>NZ_JABRWJ010000003.1 GCF_013266755.1 Pseudaquabacterium terrae
TGAAGGAGGCGGCCGCGCGCTTGGCCATCGCCGCCGAAGCATGACCGATCAATAATCCGACCACGTCCTGCCTGGAGGAGTTTGGGTGTCTACAGGTGGGGGAATTTGAAGTGTCGATCGGGGACGTCGCGCACCTCGCGTTTCACTCGCCCGCTCCGGAAGCAGGGCACGGGTACTTGACGACTCTCATCGAAGCGGACTCGATCGACGCCGCGATCAGCGGCACACGCGATCACCTGCGACGCCTGCAGGACGAGCGCGCTCTGTTCCGGCCCGGGACCGAGATCGTTGTAGCCAGCTGCGTCGAGATCCACAGGCCGTCCCGGGACGGGTTCGTCATGCAGCTCTGGGGGCTGCACAAGTCTGACTTCATCGAGGTGTCGACAACCCTGCCGGACGCGGACGCGTCGCAGGCGATCGCGTTCCAGTGGTGCGAGGATGGCGCTTTGCGTGACGTGGCGGAGCCAGCGGTCCTGTTCGCGGTGTCGGAATCCGGGACGGTCAACACGGCGGTCACGAACCACCCCAGAGATGGCCCCACGTAGCGAGGCTGGCACGGGGAGCAGCCGCGCTGAGCGTGCGCCGTACGCGCCATCGCGGCGCCCTCGTTGCTGATCCACCAGGCGCTCGAGCTGCGAGCTGCGGCAGAAGCAGTAGATGCGACGGCGACCTTCAGCGCATCAGCGTCGATGCGTCCACTCGGGCGCGCCGCCGTCAACCCGATGCCCATCCCTGCCCATCGCCCTATAAGAGAAATCCCGGCAGAGCGGCCCAGGACAAAACGAGGGCCTACGGCTCCTCGGCCTGCTTCTAGGACCCCGGGGTTCACACATGTGTTGGAGGCACTGCGTAGCGGAACTGCAGAGGGTCCAAGTCTCGATCGTCTACGGTCCATGGCATCAGCAGCGCAGCGGTACCACCGAAGGCAACGACGCCTGAAGGCTCCGATCGAACCTCCACCCCAGACAGCACGAACAGGACCGCTTTGTCCGGATTCGCCTTCGCGTGCTGCACCTCGTTCCGGGTTAGGAAGACCGCCGAGCCGGTGCCGGTTGTGCCTTTCACTTCTACGTGCAGCTCTTCCTGGGCCCGGGTCGCGTGCAGGTCGTACGGCATCGTTCTGGACACGTCTACGACCACGTAGCCAAGCTCTTCGAAGTGACCTGTGGCCGCCCTCATGGCGCGCTGCTCGATAGCGGCTCGGAGTACGCCATCTGTCAGGTATTGCTGCCCTTCAGCACCGGGTTCCTGAGCGACAACAGCAGTTGATCGGAGCAACGGCCCGGCGAGGTCGGCGAAGGGAGCAAGTTCCGGCACTCCGAGGACGAAGTCCCTCGGCAACTTGAACCCGTACCCCTGGAGCATCCGCACCGGCCGATCAGCTACCTCGAAGGGAAGGTACGCTGGCTTGCCGTATCGAGCTTCAACTTCGGCCCGGAGATCGATGAGCCATTGCTTGAGCGATCGAAGTCGGTCCAGCGTCAGCGGCGCCGGAAGCAAGGTGAACTGCGCGAGCGGCACGACGATGCCCGGCCGCAGGTAGGGCTGCACGCCCTTGGCGCGAGCGAACGTTCCTCGCGCGCCCCACGTGATCGGCTTCGGCCTCCAGGTGCCTGCGACCACCGAGACGGCGACGATCGCGTCGCGGGCCTTGTGGTAATGGAACACGACGTCGCCAGGCTGGGTCTCCTTGATGATGAGGTAGTGCCAGTCCGGTTCGCCCGACTCGTTGGTCTCCGGTGCTCGCAGGTCGGCACCCAGGTCGTCCCGATCTGTCAGTTCAAGCCAGTACCGCTCAGTCGGCTCCCTCTTCCACCAGCTCTTGATTTCCATAGGGCAAAGCTACTCGTTGACGATTCTTTGAGCTCCCATTGACCTTTATCCCGAGGCCGGGGGCGCATACATCACCGGGCCACCGATTGACGATTTTGGACGACATCGCTCGTCCGGGACGCGATCAACGATCGCCGCGAACTTCTCGCCACAGGTCAGGTGATCGCTTCGTCCCTGGTCGCACTGGCCCTCGTGCCCATCCTTCCGACTGGTGATGGTGGTTGCGGTGCTACCACCCTCGCGCTGCTACCGCCCTCGATCTCCATCGGCAATTGCTTATATAAAGGACGCGTATGGTAGTTAATAGGCGCTGCCCCTTGCCGGAGCCGCGAATCCTTAGTCATCAATGACTTACGCACGCTCCTCGGTGGCTCGTCTGCCCGAATTTCTGTCGTGGGCAGCGGCAGCGCCTCGCCGGACGGCGAGCGCGGCTAGCTCATGCGACGTGTCAGCCCACGTAGAGCGTTGCGCGCCTTTTCGTTCAGCTCCCGATCCGCCATGAGCTCTGGGTCGAACTTGCGCCGCCCGAACTTCCCAGGCAGCCCCCGGGTCGGCTTGATGGCCCGCGCGAACGAGGTCATCCGGTGCTCGACAGCAGGAAGGTCCTTGGGAAGGCGGAAGCGGAAGCCAAGCTTGGTGAGCGTCTCGAACTTGAACCCTCGGGCTTCCTCGATGGTACTGAAGGGCAGCCCCCCATCCATGGCACGCAGCGTGACTTCCATTCGTGCACGCCATTCGGAAGGCCGAAGCTTCAGGTCGCCCCCCTTGTCCGTGGTCTTCAGGTAGTAGCGTTGGCCCACAGGTTCGTCATCGTCGCCCACATAGAGGGTACCGCCCTCCTTGAGGAGCCTGTTTACCTCCGGTGCAAACTTGTGTTCAGCGCCAATCGGCCAGCGCCTCGTCGCCGGGTCGCTCTTGTCGTACTGCGGCTGCAACCGCTTGTTGTGACTGGGATGGTGTGTGGTGTACCGGAAGAAGTCGTGCGTCAGCTGGCCCAGCCGCTCCCGGTTGCCGACCCCGTCGAACGCATCGAAGGCGACTTCCATCTCGGCGACCTGCGGCTCTCGCGCAAGGCCGTAGGTTGCCGAGATCTTGTCCAGGCTCGCCTGAACCTCGGACCAGGACTTCGGGCAGTTGTACGTCATGAGGAACTTCGTGGCTGCCCCACCCGGTCCCTTGTCCTTTGGATCGGCGTATTGCGCTCCGACGTGCTCCTGCAGGGTCCACCCCTGAGTCGTACGAGGAAGCTCGACGTTCACGCGCAGGAAGTCGACGACGCAGCTGAACCTCAGCCCGTCAAATCTGGCGGTCATGGATCGGTGTCTCCGGGGGTGTCCAGCGGCCTGCGAGGGCTGAGCCTGCAGCGCCGATGTAGTGGCTTGGGCGCGAGTGCGCCCTTCTCGGCCCAGTATAGCCAGCGCCCTCTGGCGATCCCCCCGCGCCTCAGCTCTCTCTGATGGCAATGATCGTGGCGCGTGAAACAGCGTACTGCCGAGCCGTGGCCGCGACCGTTGCACCTGCGGCCAAGGCGGCGCGGATCTCTTGATGCTGCTGCGGACTCGTCTTTCTGGGACGTCCTAGTCGCTTGCCTTCAGCCTTCGCCCTGGCAAGTCCAGCCTGAGTGCGTTCGACCAGTAGGTCGCGCTCCATCTCGGCCACCGCCGAGAGCATCGCCAGCATCAGCTTCCCGGCGGGCGCCGTGAGATCTTGACCGCTGAGGGCGAGTACCACGGTCTTGATGCTCCGGTCTGCCAAGCCCCGGACCACCTGCATGATGTCGATCGCATCCCTGCCCAGTCGATCGAGCTTCGCGACGACCAGCGTCTCGCCGTCCCGGATCTTGTCGAGCATCGCCGCGAACTGTGGTCGCTGCGCTGCGGGCACCTTGCCCGACACACCGCGATCCTCGAACCAGTAGTCGACTTGGTGGCCCGCCTGCTCGATCTCGATTCGCTGGTTCTCCGTGTGCTGCTGGTCCGTGCTGACCCTGCCGTACCCGAACGTAGCCATCAACCGCTCCTCCTGTTGGAAAACGCTGTCAGCCTAGCGGAATCGTCGGAAATGCGGAAGGCTATTTTTCTAACATCCGAGGCGCGGAGCCGCGCATGCGTCAGAAACCGGTCGGTTCTCAACAGCCAGTAGAGTACCGTTACCGATTGAAGCGCGAGCAGACATGACCCTTCTAGTTTTGCACCTGAGCGACATTCACATCCTGCACCAGACTGACCGCATTCTGAAGCGACCTCAGCAAACCGCGGCTGCGACCTTTCAGCATCTTCCTGATGCGTCTTGCGTGGCGGTCGTGATAAGTGGCGACATCGCGCAAGCCGGCAGCAAAGCGGAATACAAACTTGCCGAGCAGTTCATACTAGAAGTTGTACGAGCCATTCGGACTGAGAAGCGCCTCCCTGTTCACGTAATATTGGCACCAGGAAATCATGACTGCGATTTCACCGGTGAGCAAGATGCAAGGCTCGCAGTTATCGACAATATTCCAAAGAAGTCCGGCAATATACCCATCACCTATGTGCGGACCGCGACAAAAGTCCAACGGGAATTCTTCGCGCTAAAGCGCAAACTGGAGAATAAGGACATCCTATCCTTTGATAACCAGCTCTGGTGGACTTATACCTTCAATGTCGACGAGCTGAAAGTATCGATCGACGTGCTAAACGCTTCCTGGATGTCGACGAAACATGAACAACAAGGGAACCTACTCTTCCCTTATGAGCAGTTCAAGGATATCGACGCCAACTGCGATCTAAGAATCGGAGTGCTGCACCATCCTCTTAACTGGTACAGCCAAAACAACTACTTAGCCTTCCGTTCATTCCTGCATCGCCTGGAAGATCTGATCGTTACGGGTCACGAACACAAGAGCGCCAGCCGCCTGATCGATGACAAGGAAGACGGAGAGTGTTTGTATATCGAAGGGGCCTGCCTTCAATCCCGCAGCTCAGCGGAGTCAGCATTCAACATCGCCATCATCGATCTGAAGCTCAGGAGATTCAAGACCGAGCGGTACGCCTGGACGACAAACAGGTATACGTCGACGGCAGACGGATCGAAGGACTGGGCAGACTACCGGCCGCTGCCGAAACGCAACCCAGCGGAACTGTCGCTGAGCGACGCGTTTACGACTGAACTACATGATCCTGGTGCAACGCTAAAGCACCCATCGGGGCGGCCATTGATACTGCAGGACTTCTACGTCTTTCCCGATTTCGACGAAGAGGCGAAGGCGACCGCGGGCGGAGAAGCCAAGACCACCCAGAAAATCAATTCCTCGACCCTGCTGAAAGTGTCGGACCTCGATACAGACATACTGATTCAGGGCGACGACGAAGCAGGCAAGACTCGGCTGCTCTACCGATTGATGGAGGCGTACCATCAATCTGGCCGGCTACCCCTCTTGTTCAGAGGCGAGAAAGTCAAACCCAGTCACGCGTCAGATGTTGCCCCACTTGTAAAGAGCGCCGTCTGCGAACAATACGGCGAGATTAATCTCGCCGCCTATCTTCAAGCGCCAAACGACCGGAAGGTCTTTCTCTTTGATGATTTCGATCGCGTCAATCTCAACGCCGAACGAAAGAATAAGTTCCTGCTAGGATTAAGGTTGCGCTGCTCCAGGATAATCACGACGGTCGGAGAAAACTTCGCGGTCAGAGAACTGTTCGGCGGAGGCGATCTTTTGGAAGCGCAAGCGTATAAGTTCTACAAACTGCTTCCGCTAGGTCACGCCCGTAGGCATGAGCTGATCAAGAAGTGGATTCGCATTGGTGGTGTCGAATCGACTGATCACAATGAGTTTCTTAGAGCCTGCGACGAAGCTGAGCAACTGATAGAGAGTACAAAGTTGCAGTATGTCGCAACGACCGTTCCTATCTTTGTGCTGTCTCTTCTCCAGGCTAACTCTTCTGGTGTAGCAGCCGAGGCGCACAACTCCGCATTCGCCCACTACTATTACTTTCTCATCATTGGGGCGTTGGACTCTGCTCAAGTGCCAAAATCTGATTTTGGACTAATTCTGTCAGTCTGCAATCACCTTAGTTGGTTTATCAAAAAGTTTGGGCACGATCAGCAGTCGATCACAGTTGCCGAGTTTAGGAAGTTCGTGAAGAAGTATTCCGCAGAATGGTCAACGATTAGCGAAAAGGATATACTGCAAATACTACTTCGCTCCAGATTGATGACGCAAGACGGCGAAACGATAGCATTCACTTACCCTTACACGTACTACTACTTCCTTGGAAAGTACGCAGCAATCGCCATAAAAGACCAAGACGTCATTGACTACATTCAGTACTGTCTGAAAAATCTTTACGCGCGAGAATGCGCAAATGCCCTGCTCTTTCTCGCACATCACACAGGCGATAGTACAATATTGACCCAGTTGGTCAGTGCTGTTAACGGTCATTTCCAGAAGGTTGCTCCCTTATCGCTCACAAAGGCCGACGTCGGCAATATATCTGATCTATTGGCCCAAGCCCCCCAGATAACCTATCAGGAGCGCAAACCGGATCAGTTTAGGCAAACACGAGCCGAGGCGCGCGATCGATATGACAACACCGACGGACTGGAAAGCAAGCCCGTTGAAGGCGAGCGGGATACCTTTCACGACATCATTAGCCTTTTGAAAGCCATCGAGATGACAGGCATTCTACTTACGCATCAATTCTCAAATTACTCCCGCGGAGTAAAGAACGAATCCATTCGAGCGATATTTGACAGCTCTATGAGGGCTGTGCAGGATCTTTTCAATCACTTCCGAGACTCCGCGGATCTCGTCGACACGATAATCGCTAGAGTTCAATCCAAGACAAAGGACGTTAATGCCGAAGAAGCCGAGAAGATCATTCGAAACGGCATAGCGTTCTTACTGCGAATGATGACAACTTCGTTCGTCATGAAGGCTGGCTCAGCGGTAAAGTCATTGGATCTCGTGGACAACGTCCAATCTGTGGTAGAAGACAATCCAACCCCGGCTTACCGACTTATTAAGCTCGGGCAGGAATTGCAGCGCCCCGGTCGGCTTCCCCGAATCGAAATCAGTCGCCTAATGCGCGAGGAAGCAGGTAACCCAGCAGTGATGGGTGTTTTGCAGTTGCTGATCCTCTTCCGGCTATACATGTACGAAACTTCGTACGACGATAAGGATTGGGCCATCTCACTCTTCCATTTGGGGGGGGCAGCGTACGCGCGTCGAGGTCGGCCGCACGAACAAATACCCAGTTGCCAAGCGCCTAGTTCGCTGAGGGAACGATGCACGTCGCCGGTTGCACCAACTGAATGCGCAGCTCCGGGTGCACAATCCAGTAACCCAATCTCTGACCTTGGGACACCGCTGCAAACCAGGCGAATCAATGGCTTAGCTGGCAGATGGTGGAGACGAGCGATCCTCCTCGTCTCTATCAATAATCCTGGCCGTGCAGCCATCGCGATGCCGGACAACAAGAAGCACCACTTCGTCCCGAGGTTCTACCTGCGGCGCTTTTCGGCGAACGGGACGAGCATCAACCTCTTCAACATCCCGGGGCAGAAGGACATCCTCAACGCCAAGCTGAAAACGCAGTGCTACCGCGACTACTTCTACGGCAAGGAGTCCGAGACCGAGAAGGCGCTTTCAGTCGCTGAAGGCAAGGTCGCGGAGTACATCGAGCGCATCCACGCTGAGCGGGCGCTAGCGGCGCGCTTCTCCGAGGAGCACCTTACCCTTTGCTTCCACGTCGTCACGCAGGCGTACCGCACGCAGCACGCCGCCGACACGCTCAACGAGATGACGGACGGGTTCTGGAAGCAGGTGCTCAAGGATGACCCGCGCGTCCCGCCAGGCAGCATGGATAAGGTGCTCATTGGGTTCGACGAGGCGGTGCGCTTGTCCCTCGGCATCGCTGCAGAGCACTTTCCCGTCATCATGGACCTCGACTGGCGCCTTTTGGTCGCTGGGCCCGGAAGCGAGTTCATCGCGTCAGACACGCCCGTCGTCAGCGCCAATCAGCTCATGAGCTTCGTCAAGTTCGGCAGCACCACCGGGTTGAGCTGGAAGGGGCTGCAGATGTTCCTTCCTTTGTCGCCCACGCTGTTGTTGTTCCTGTTCGACAAGGACTCCTACGTCGTGGGCGATCACGGCGAGCAGGTGATCGAGGTAGCTCAACCTGGAGATGTGGACAAACTCAACGTGCTGCAGGCGGCGAGCGCCGCCGAGAACGTGTACTACCTCTCGACTGCAGCGAGGGTCGACGGCGTCGTACGGGCGGCGATGCGTTTCCGTCGACCACAGAAGGCGAAGACCAGCGCGGGGCCGATGGAGGAGACAGCCAAGGGCTTCAGCCAGGTCATCGCAACGTCGATCACTGAGCCGAAGACCGACCTTGAACTGTCCTTCATTCGGTTGCGCAAGAGCGCCACCAGGTGGCGAGATGTCACGGCCCGCGAGCAGGTGCAGCGCGGGATCTACGTGCGCAATGAAATGCTCTACCTGCGACACAAGGAGCACATCGAGCTGGTCAGGCAGGGGCGCGCTCGTTCGGAGGACCTCGTCTTCTACCTCTACAACAACTGAACCCGGGCCGCAGACGGAGGAACGAGACTGCTACGATCCAGTGCTACGATTTGTCGCTCAAGAACGCCCTTTAGCCCCGGCTACGGGGGTGCGATCGGGGTGCTGCAAATGTGGGTCGTAATCCCTTCACCCGCTCCAGGAATGTCGAGGGCCCCGAACGGGGCCCTTCGCATGTCCGGTCGAGCTTCGCGCGTCAGCCGTTGCGTGCCACCCACTCGACCAGCGCGTCCAGCGAGGGTGTCGCCCGTTGCGCTTCGGGGTGGTTGACGAGCGCGGCCAGCGCATAGGTGCGCCCGCTGGTGGTCTTGACATAGCCGGCGAGCGCCCGGGTATCGAGCAGCGTGCCGGTCTTCAGGAAGGCCGAGCCGGTGGCCTTGCCGCTGGTCATGCGGTGGGCGAGCGTGCCGTCGACGCCAGCGATCGGCAGCGAATCGATGAAGGCCTGCGCCTGGTTCGACGCCCAGGCGCGACGCAGCAGCTGCACCAGTGCGCGCGGCTTGCCGCGCTCGCCGCGCGACAGGCCGGAGCCGTTCTCCAGCGAGATGTCGCCCGGTTGAAGGCCCTGGCGCAACAGCCATTCGTCGACGCGCTGGCGCGCCTCGGCCAGCGTCGCGGCGCGCATCGGGAAGCCGCGCACCAATGACAGCATCAGGTTGCGCGCGCCCAGGTTGTCGCTGGACTTGTTGATCTCGCGGATCACCTGCGGCAGCGGCTCCGACAGGTGGACCGAATGCGGCAGCACCGCCTCGCCGTCGGCGCCCAGCGGCAGCAGCGAAGCGCGATCCGGCAGTCGCTTGTCGATCACGCGACCGCGCAGCCGGCCGCCGGCCTGCTGCCACAGGCCCTCGACGGCTCGCACCGTGAATTCATCGTGCGACAGCGGCGCCAGCGTCAGCGCGCGCGAGCCGCAGCCGGCGGACCAGCGGCCGCGCAGCGCCAGCGTCGGCGCGACGCCGGGCGCCGACGCCGCCTGCGCCCACACGGCGCAGCCGGCTTCGGCGCTCAGCTCGTTGACCAGTTTCAGCCCGGCCAGCGGCGGCGTCAGCTGCACCAGCGGCTTGCCGCGTGCGACGGCCTGGACGTTGACGTGCAGCACGCCTTCGTCGAGCGTCAGCGCATCGGGCCGCACGTGATGCGGCCGGTCCGTCGCCGGCGGCGGGGTGTTCGAGTGGTCGTCCTCGCGCAGCCGGAAAGCGAAGCGGTCGAGCACGACATTGCCCCAGATCTCGCGCAGCCCCTGGCGCTGCATGCGCTCGAACCAGGCCAGCAGATCCGTCGAACGCAGCCGCGAATCACCGCCGCCGACGATCAGCAGGTCGCCGAGCAGGCGGCCATCGGAGGACAGCGGCCCGCCGAGGAAAGCGTAGGTGCGCCAGCGGTAGTGCGCGCCCAGCAGATCGAGTGCCGCGAGCGCGGTGATCACCTTGGCCGTCGAGGCGAGCTGATACGGCTCGTCGGCATTCAGCGAGGCGAGCGGCTGGCCGCGGCCGCTGACCTCCTCGATCTGAACGCCGAAGCTGCTGGCCGGCAGCCCCGCGCCGGCGATCAGCGCGCGCAGCGCCGGCGGCAGGTCGCTCCAGTCGCCCGTCTTCTTCTGGGGTGCGATGGCCGCTTCCGCAGCCATCGGGACACCGGCCGCGGCCCACGCCGCGGCGTGCCGCAGCCAGCGGCGGCGGCCGTGATCGGGATCAGCACTCGCAGAACGGCATGACACCCCTCGAGACTAGGGGCGCAGGGCGGCGGCGCTCAATGGAACAAAGCCACGTCGCGCCCGCTATTCGCGGCGCCCCCCTAGGAGGAAGGCGCCGCGCAGCCCAGCTCGGACTACTCAGCCGGCCCGCTTGCGCCGGCGCGCGCCCAGCAGCGCGGCCGCGGCGACGCCCACCAGCGCCAGCGAGCCCGGCTCCGGGATGATCTGGATCGCGCCGTTGGTGACCTGTTCGAGGTAGTCGGCATACGACGCCAGCACGATGCCGCCGCTGAAGGTGCCGAAACTGCCGGCGATCTGGCCGTCGAAGAGCGTGCCGCCGAAGGTGTTGTTGGCGTACAGGAAGTATTCGCCGTCCATGAAGACGAAGCTCGGCCCGCCGGAGTCGCCACCGCCCAGGCCCGCTTCCTTGTCGTTCGGCAGGACCTGCGTGCAGGTGCCGAAGAAGTCGCAGAACACGTCCAGGCCATTGCCATCGAAGTCCGCATACCAGACCTCCTGCGGGCCGGCGACGAATCCCTGCTCGTCATCCAGGTCGTACAGGTCCATCACGTTCATGCCGACCCGCTTGATGCGGAAGTTCGGACCGACCGTGAAGCCATCAGGACCGGTGCCGGAGGTGCCGTAGCCGACCATCGTGATCAGCTGGCCGTTGTTGACCGTGTCCGGGTTCAACATGCGGTAGATCGCCGCCGTGTCGGGCGCATCCGCGTTCATGTGGACGACGGCGACGTCGTCGTTGACGCAGAAGCTGTTGACGCCCGGAGGGCAGTTGCCGAAGCCCTTGTAGTTCGGGTTGATCGACACCTTGTCGGCGGTGACGATGGCCCGGCCCGGGTCGCCCGGATTGGGCTGCGAATTGAACACCACGCGCACGTCGTTGCCGGGCGCATTGATGTCGATCACCGTGCCGTTGCCGTCGCTGTCCACGCAGTGGCCGGCGGTGACGACGTCACGCTTCGAGACCAGCGCTCCGGAGCAGATGAACGAGTCGCCGTTGGCGTAGCGGATGTTGATGCTGACGACGCCGGAGAAGGGCGAGGTCGGCAGGTTGGCATCGACGCGCGCTGCGGGCGAATCCGGCGGCGCGCCGGCGACGATCAGCGGCGTGTACGACGCACCGGGAAGCAGGCCCGCGTGAGCGGGCCCGGATGCAAAGGCCCCGAGCATCCACGGCAACACCGCCGCGGCAACACGGGTGACTTGGACCAGCAGCTTGCGTTTCATCTGGAAGACCCCAAAAAGATTTAGTAACGAGTGCAATCTCGTGCCCGGCTTCAAGCAGGTTCTGTTCCTCGGCGCTAAGTCCTTGATGGGCTTGAGTGTTGGTCGTGTCTGGGCGTGGTGCAAGGGGCGCCTGTGTATGCACCCCCGACACCGGGTTCTTACTTAATCGATGGAACCAGAATGCACAATTCCGAGCCATGAATGCCGAACATCCCTCGAGCCCCGAGCGCCCGCAGCGACCGATCCGCAGCTTCGTGCTGCGCGCCGGCCGCATGGGCACCGGCCAGCAGCGCGCGCTGCTCGAGCTCGGTCCCCGCTTCGTGCTGCCGTTCGAACCGCGGCCGCTGGACGCACCAGCGGCGTTCGGCCGCCGCGCCCCCTTGGTGCTGGAGATCGGCTTCGGCATGGGCGATGCGACGGCGCAAATCGCCGCGGCCCAGCCGCAGACGGACTTCCTCGGCGTCGAAGTCCACGAGCCCGGTGTCGGCGCGCTGCTCAAGCAGATCGGCGACCGCGGGCTGAGCAATCTGCGCATCGTCCAACACGACGCGGTCGAGGTGCTGCAGCAGATGATCGCCCCCGCGACGCTGGCCGGCGTGCACGTCTACTTCCCCGATCCCTGGCACAAGAAGCGGCATCACAAGCGACGGCTGATCCAGCCGGCGTTCGTCGACCTGCTGGCATCACGCCTGGCGCCCGGCGCCTACCTGCACTGCGCGACCGACTGGCAGGACTATGCGCAGCAGATGCTCGAAGTGCTGAGCGCCTGCCCGGCGCTGGCCAACACGGCAACGGCCTATGCCGAGCGCCCGGACTGGCGGCCGCTGACCAAGTTCGAGGCCCGCGGCCAGCGCCTGGGCCACGGCGTGTGGGACCTGCTCTTCACCCGGCGCTGAGGCGCCGCGGATCGGATCAATCCGCCCACTGCACCCAGCCGCCGAGCCAGGTCACCAGCACCACGGCGCCGAAGGCGATGCGGTACCAGGCGAAGGGCACAAAATCGTGGCTGGAGATGTAGCGCAGCAGCCAGCGCACGCAGGCCCAGGCCGACAGGAACGAGACGATGAAGCCGACCGTGAACACCGGCAGGTCGGTCAGCGCCAGCGCGTCGCGTTCCTTGTAGAGGCTGTAGGCCCCGGCGCCGACCAGCGTCGGAATTGCCAGGAAGAAGCTGAAGTCGGTCGCCGCCTTGCGCGACAGGCCGAGCAGCATGCCGCCGATGATCGTCGCGCCCGAGCGGCTGGTGCCGGGGATCATCGCCAGGCATTGCACCAGGCCGACCTTCAGCGCATCGATGGCGCGCATGTCGTCGGCCTCGACCAGGCGCGGCGCGGCAGCCGCCGGGCGCCGCTCGGCCCACAGGATCACCAGGCCACCGAGGATGAAGGTGCTGGCGACGACCGGCGCGTTGAACAGGTGCGCCTTGATCAGCTTGCCGAACAACAGCCCGAGCGCCACCGCGGGCAGGAAGCCGATCGCCACGTTGGCGACCAGGCGCCGCGCCGCCTCGCTGCGCTGCACTTGCGTCAGCGCATCGCGCAGGCGCTGCCAGTAGACGATGATCACCGCAACGATCGCGCCGGTCTGGATCGCGATGTCGAAGACCTTGGCCTTGGCGTCGGCGAAATCCAACAGGGAACCGGCGAGGATCAGGTGCCCGGTCGACGAGATCGGCAGGAACTCGGTCAGGCCCTCGACCAGGCCCATGATCGCGGCCTTCAGCAACAACACGAGGTCCACCGACCCTCCCGGCAATCAAAGCCGCGCATGATACCGACGGGGCATGACGGTCCCCGGCGGTGACGCGCTCGGGTTGTCGAGGTTGACCGCCGTACCCGTCGCGGGCTATATTACTGACCGGTCAGTCATTAATTTATGGATCCCAGCGACAACCCCATCCGCCGCCGGCGCAAGGACGCCCGCCCGCAGGAGCTGCTCGACGCGGCGCTCGAGCTCTTCGTCGAGAAAGGCTTCGCCGCCACGCGCGCCGAGGAAGTCGCCATCCGTGCCGGCGTCTCGAAGGGCACCCTGTACCTGTACTACCCGAGCAAGGAAGACCTGCTGAAGGCGGCGATCGCGCAGAACCTGTCCGAACGCCTCGCCGCCGGTGCTGCCGAGGCCGCCACGTTCCCCGGCACGCCGGGCGAGTTGCTGCGCCACATCCTCGTGCGCTGGTGGACGCAGGTCTACGACAGCCCGGCGTCGGCGGTCTTCAAGCTGGTGGTCACCGAGGTGCGCAACTTCCCGGAGATCGGCGACTACTACATCCACGAAGTGGTCGAGCCGGCGCATGCGCTGCTCGGCGGCATCATCCAGCGCGGCATCGACAGCGGCGAGTTCCGGCCGGTCGACGTCGGCGTGGCGGTGCACTCGCTGGTGCTGCCGATGATCATGGTCTGCCTGCACAAGCATTCGCTCGGCGCCTGCGCCGTCGAAGAGCACCACATCGACGGCCGCGACTTCATCCGCCAGCACGTCGACCTGGTGCTCAGCGGGCTGTGCCGGCATGCCACCGTCGAAGCACCGGCGCTGACATGCAATGAGAGCGGCCCGGGCAGCGGCGCACCAGCCGCAGCTCGCAGGGCCAAGGCCGCGAAATAGAATCGCCGCTTTTCGAATTTGCACTCGCAGGACACCCGCGCCATGAACGTCGAACAGGCCCGCTTCAACATGATCGAGCAGCAGATCCGTCCGTGGGACGTGCTGGACGCCGGCGTGCTGTCGCTGCTGGCGACGCTGAAGCGCGAGGAATTCGTGCCCGCCGCCTACCGCGCGCTGGCGTTCGTCGATGCGGAAGTGCCGCTGCCCGAAGGCCAGTGCATGCTGGCGCCGAAGGTCGAGGCACGCCTGCTGCAGGAGGCGCAGGTCCTGCGCCACGAGCGTGTGCTGGAGGTCGGCACCGGCTCGGGCTTCATGGCCGCGCTGCTCGCGCACCGTGCGCAATCGGTGATCTCGCTCGAGCTGCGCCCGGCGCTGGTGCAGCTCGCGCAGGACAACCTGCGGCGGGCAGCGATCAGCAACGCCAGCGTGCGCCAGGCCGATGGCGCCGCCGGACTGGCCGCCGAAGCGCCGTTCGACGTCATCGTGCTGTCCGGCTCGGTCGAGGTGCTGCCGCAGGCGCTGCTCGACCAGCTGCGCGTCAATGGCGGCCGGCTGATCGGCATCGTCGGCACCGAGCCGGTGATGCGGGCGGTGCGCGTGACACGCCTGGGCGAGACCTCGTTCCAGACCGTCGAGCTGTTCGACACTGTCGCCGGCCGGCTGCAAGGCTTCGAAGCGCCGACGCGCTTCACGTTCTGACGCGGCCGATGGGCCTGCAGACGCCGCAGTTCATCGCAGCCCCGACGCAGCCCGTCGCATTTCCGTTGGCGCGGATGCGGTCCTGGCCCTAAAAACGCGCCCTTGCGCCCACTCTCCCAACAACGCTTCCAATTCGAGGACCTTCGATGCCCAGCCAGCACCAGCGACCCCCAGCCCCGCGCCTGCGCACGATCATCCTGGCGCTCGGCATGCTGGCGGCAGCCACGGCCCAGGCGCAAAGCCTGAAGGAGCTGTACGACGCGGCGCATGCCTATGACGCGACGTACCTGGCGGCGAAGGCGCTGGCAGATTCGGCGCAGTACAAGGCGGCGCAAGCGGAAGCGCTGCGTCGGCCGGTCGTTGCATTGGCCGGGTCGGCGACGCGAACCGAGATCGACCCGGTCGCCGGTTCGAACCTCAGCGCCAACACGGGCAAGGTCGAAGTCAACGCCAGGCATCCCTTGTTCAACCGCGCCAACGCCGCGACGATCGACCAGGCATATCGCGCACTCGACGTGGCAAAGGCCGATCTCGAAATCGCCGAACAGGACCTGATCGTGCGCGTCTCCCAGGGCTATTTCGACGTGCTGGCGGCCCAGGACACGCTGGCCACGGCCCGGGCCAACCGCACCGGCATCAGCGAGCAACTGGCGTCCGCGAAGCGCAATTTCGAAGTCGGCACCGCGACGATCACCGACACGCGCGAAGCGCAGGCCCGCTTCGACCTGGCCACCGCGCAGGAAATCGCGGCCGATAACGACTTGCGCACCAAGCGCATCGCGTTGGACCAACTGGTCGGCCGCACCGGCATCGCGCCCAAGCCGCTGGCAGTGCCGGTCGCGCTGCCGCCGCTCGGGGCGCCCGATCCGGAGGAGTGGGTGCTTCGCGCTGACACACAGCATCCGCTGGTACGCAAGGCACGGCTCGGCCTCGACATCGCCAAGCTGGAGACCGCCAAGGCGCGCGCTGGCCACTTGCCGACGGTGGACCTGATCGGCTCCGTCGGGAATACACGCGAGACCGGCTCGGCAGCATCGATCGGCGGCGGTCGGCCCGGCACGACCCGCAATGCGACGGTTGGCGTCCAGCTGAACTACACGCTGTATGCGGGCAACTCGATTCAGAACCGCGTCAGCGAAACGACGATCCTGGAAGAGAAGGCCCGCAACGATCTCGAAGCGTCGCGCCGTGGTGTCGCCCAGGCCACGCGCCAGACCTTTTACGGCGCTCAATCGCTGCAAGCGCAGGTCAAGGCGCTCGAAGCCGCCGAGTCGTCGAGCAAGCTGGCGCTCGAAGCGACCCAGCTCGGCTACCGCGTCGGCGTGCGCGTGAACCTCGACGTGCTGAACGCGCAGACCCAGCTCTTCACGACGCAGCGCGACCTGGCCAAGGCGCGCTACGACACGGTCATGACCAGCCTTCGCCTGCGCCAGGCCGCCGGCCAGCTGAACCCGCAGGACGTGCAGGCGGTCGACGCGTTGCTCGCGCGCTGACCCGCTCTCGCTCCAAGCGAAGCGCCCGCCTCGGCGGGCGCTTTTCATTTCTTTGCGCTTGATCCCGATGGCGCTGCACGATCCGACGCCGATACTGGATTCATCGGCTTCACGAGGATCCGCGCATGTCCGTGAACCTGCAGGCCGCGCTCGCGGCGCATCGCTTCGGCCTCGGCGAAGCCGAGCTCGGCAGCATCGGCCGCGATGCCCGCGACTGGCTGCGCGCACAGATCGGTCCGGCCGACGTGCAGGCCGCACGCGCCGGCGACACGCTGGTCGACAGCGCCGAAGGCCTGAAGCTGCAGGTCGCGGCGCGCCGCCAAACCGACGACGGACCGCGCGCGCTGCGCGACAGCATCGCCGCGGACCTGCGCGCCCGCCTGGCCACCGCGGCGAGCACGCGGCGCCCGTTTGCCGAGCGCCTGGCACTGTTCTGGACCAACCACTTCACCGTGTCGCTCGGCAAGGGCAGCGTGCGCGGCCTCGTCGGCGCGTTCGAGCGCGAGGCGATCCGGCCGCACATCGGCGGCCGCTTCACCGAGCTGCTCAAGGCCAGCACGACCCATCCGGCGATGCTGCGCTACCTCGACAACCACCTGTCCGCCGGACCGCAGTCGCGCGTGGTGCAGCGGGTCGCGCGGCGCAGCCGCGACATGGGCGAAGGCAACACGCCGCGGCTGACCGGCCTGAACGAGAACCTCGCGCGTGAGGTGCTGGAGCTGCACACGCTGGGCGCGGCGCATGGCGCCGGCCGCTACGGCCCGTGGGGCGGCTATTCACAGGCCGACGTCACCGCGCTGGCCGCACTGCTGACCGGCTGGCGCGGCGGCCTGCCGTCGGGCCCGGTCTTCGATCCGAACTGGCATGAGCCGGGTGCCAAGACGGTGCTCGGCCGGCGCTTCGACGAAGGGCCGCAGGCGCTCGACGAGGTGCTGGCGATGCTGGTGCGCCAGCCGTCGACCGCGCGCTTCATCGCCACCAAGCTCGCGCGCCACTTCGTCGCCGACGAACCACCGCCGGCATTGGTCGACCGCCTGGCCGAAGCCTTTGGCCGCAGCGAAGGCGATCTGCCGCGCGTCTACCAGGCCCTGCTCGATGCGCCCGAGGCCTGGACACCGCAGCCGGCGAAGCTGAAGACGCCGGAGGAATTCGTCGTCTCGGCCGCGCGCACGTTGAAGCTCGGCGAGCGCCTGGTCGCCCGCGCGCCGGACGCCGGCCTGGCCGCACTCGGCCAGCGCCTTCACAACGCGCCCTCGCCCGCCGGTTGGCCCGATCGTGCCGAGGAGTGGCTGGGCCCGGAAGCGGTGTGGCAGCGCGTCGAGTGGTCGGCGCGCCTGGGCGAGCGGCTCGGCGCGCAGGTCGATGCGCGCCAGCTCGCCGAGGCCAGCCTCGGGCCGCTGCTCGGCGCCGCGACGCGCCAGCAGATCGAACGCGCGTCCGACAGCGGCCAGGCCCTGGCGCTGCTGCTGATGGCGCCCGAGTTCCAGCGTCGATGAACGAGGTTCCCCCATGAGCCCCCTGATGAGCACCCGCCGCGGCCTGCTGGCCGCCGCCGCGTTGACAAGCCTCGCGCCGCTGTCGCTCGCTTTGGCCGGCAGCGGCCGCCCCGACGGTCCGCGCCTGGTGCTGGTGATCCTGCGCGGCGGGCTCGACGGCCTGTCGGCGGTGCCGGTGCCGGGCGACCCGGCGTTTGCCGCGGCGCGCGGCGCGCTGGCCCAGTTCGCCGAGGCCCCGCGGCCGCTCGACGGTCCGTTCGCGCTGCATCCGGCGCTCGAGCAGCTGCACGCGATGTACCAGCGGCGCGAGCTGGCCGTCGTGCATGCCACCGGGCTGCCGTACAAGGAGCGCTCGCACTTCGAGGCGCAGCAGCTGCTCGAATCCGGTGGCCAGCGGCCTTACGAGTTATCAAGCGGCTGGCTCGGCCGCGCGCTCGGCGCCGCGCCGGGTGCCAAGGGGCTGGCCTTGCAGACCGCCGTGCCGCTGGTGCTGCGGGGTCCCGCCGCCGTCGACAGCTGGGCGCCGTCGGCCCTGCCCGACCCGTCGCCCGACCTGCTGCAGCGGCTGGCACGGCTGTACGAATCCGACCCGGCACTGGCCCAGGCGCTCGAACGGGCGCGCGCGCTGCGCGCCGATCATCCGGACATGGCGAGCTCACCGATGGCCGGGCCCGCCGGCGCGCGGCCGCAGCAGCAGAACGGCGTGCTGCTGGCGCAGCGCGCCGCTGAGTTCCTCGCCCGCGCCGATGGCCCGCAAGCGGCGGTGCTCGAGCTCGGCGGCTGGGACACGCATGCGAACCAGGCGGCGGCGCAGGGGCCGCTGGACGCGAACCTGCGGCGGCTGGATGCGATGCTCGCGGCGTTGCGCGAAGGACTGGCGGCGACACCGGGGCTCTGGCAGCGCAGCGTCGTGCTGGTGGTGACCGAATTCGGTCGTGAGGTTGCCAGCAACGGCACCCAGGGCACCGACCACGGCAGCGGCGGCGCGGCCTTCGTGCTCGGCGGCGGTGTGCGCGGCGGCCGGGTGCTCGCCGACTGGCCGGGCCTCGCGACCCAGGAGCGCTTCGAAGGCCGCGACCTGCGCATCACGACCGACCTGCGGGCGCTGCTGAGGACGGTGCTGCACGAGCATCTGCGCACGCCGGCGGCCGCACTGGACAGGGAGGTCCTGCCCGGGACGCGTGGGCTGGCCAGCCTGCCGCTGTGGCGGGCTTGAAGAACGCGCGAGGTCGGCCCGGCGCGGCGCCGGGTTGGCCTGCCCAGGTGTAGCGTGACGCAGGCAGACAGGACATAGGTCGGGTTAGCCTCGCGCCCATGGACTCTCTGACCAATGCCGCGGCGCGAGCGCTCGCCGCCGGCGATGCGCTGGGCGCGCTCAAGCGGATCGCGCTGCGCGACGATGCGCCGGCCCTGGCCTTGCGCGGCATCGCGATGGCGCAGCTCGGCGAGCATGCGCGCGCGCGGGAGCTGCTGCGTCGCGCCGCGCGCGGCTTTGGACCGCACGAGGCGCTGGCGCGGGCGCGTTGCGTCGTCGCGCAGGCCGAGGTGGCGCTGGCGATGCGCGATTTCGGCGGCGGGTCGCGCGTGCTGCTCGCCGCGGCGGCGACGCTCGAGGCGCATGCCGATCGCGCCAACGCGACGCAGGCGCGGCTGATCGCGGCGCGGCGGCTGGTGCTGCTGGGCCGGCTGGCCGACGCCGGCACCGCGCTGGCGCAGATCGACGCGCGAGGGCTGCCGCCGGCGCTCGCCGCGGTGGCCGAGCTGGCCGCTGCCGAGCTGGCGCTGCGCGCGCTGTGCGTGGACGCGACGCCCGCCGCGCTCGCGCGGGCGCAGGTCGCGCTCGCGCGGGCACACGACGCGGCCGCCCGCGCACGCGTGCCGGCGCTGCAGGCCGAAGTGGCCGAAGCGTGCGCCGCGCTCGATCGGCCCGCCGCGCGGCGCCGCGTCGCCGGGCTCGAGCAGTTGCTGCGGCTCGACGAAGTCGCCGCCGTGCTCGATGCCGATGCGCTGGTGGTCGATGCCTGCCGGCGCAGCCTGCGCGCCGGTGCCGCACGGCAATCGCTGGCCCGGCGTCCGCTGCTGTTCGCGCTGGCGCAGGCGCTGGCCGAAGGCTGGCCCGGCGACGTCGATCGCAACGCGCTGATCGCCTCGGCCTTTCGCATGCAGCGGCCCGACGAGACGCACCGCGCGCGGCTGCGCGTCGAGATCGGCCGCCTGCGCGCGCTGCTGGCGCCGCTGGCACGCATCGACGCCACCGCGCGCGGCTTCGCGCTGCGCCCGCACGACCCCACGCGCGATGTCGTCGTGCTGGTACCGCCGATCGACGGCGAGACGGCCTCGCTGCTTGCGCTGCTGGCTGACGGCGCGGCGTGGTCGACATCGGCGCTGGCGGTCGCGCTGGGGGCGAGCCAGCGCACGGTGCAGCGTGCGCTGGTCGAGCTCGAAGCCGCAGGCCGCGTGCGCGCCATCGGCCGCGCGCGCGCGCAGCGCTGGCTCGCGCCGCCGCTGGCCGGATTCACGACGATCTTGTTACTCCCCGCTGCGCTGCCGCCTGCGTAGAGTGACCTCACCGCGCCGATGTGACGGCGCCTTCGAGGAACCCCGCCATGACCAGCACCTTGAACAAGAACGCAGCACCCCCTTCGGCGCAACCCGCCGAGATCGTGCGCGAATACGGCCCCTTCCCGGGCGCCGAGCGCATCAACGGCGTCACGCACGACGGCCGCCGCGTCTGGGCCGCCACCGGCACCAAGCTGATCGCGATCGATCCCGCCAGCGGCGAGCCGGTCGACTCGCTGGCCTGCGCCTGCGACGCCGGCACCGCCTTCGACGGCCGGTTCCTGTACCAGATCGCCGAGTCGCGCATCGACAAGATCGACCCGGTCAGCGCACGGGTGGTCGCATCGATCCCGACGCCCGGCGGCGGCAGCGCCTCCGGCCTGACGTGGGCCGAGGGCAGCCTGTGGGTCGGCCAGTACCGCGACCGCCGCATCCATCGCATCGATCCGCAGACCGGCGCGGTCATGCGCACGGTCGAGTTGAACAGCTTCGTCACCGGCGTGACCTGGATCGACGGCGAGCTGTGGCACGGCACCTGGGACGGCGACGACAGCGAGCTGCGCCGCGTCGATCCGCACGACGGCGCCGTGCTCGAGCGCCTGCAGATGCCCGCCGGCACCGGCGTCAGCGGGCTGGAGTCCGACGGCGCCGCGCTGCTGTACTGCGGCGGCGGCACGAGCGGCAAGGTCCGCGCCGTGCGGCGCCCGCAGCGCACGCGCCCCTGAGCATCCACCCCTAGGCCGCCAAGTCAGCGGCCACGCGCGACGGCCGCTCGCCGAAAGCGGGCGGCCTGGCCGCGGCATTGCCCACCACCCCCGAACGGCTCGATGAGCCCAGGAGAAATTCGATGAGCACCCCGATTGCAGACCACCCCACCGCAGCGCACCCGGTCGTCTCGCGCGACCACTGGCTGGCCGAGCGCAAGGCGCTGCTGGCAAGCGAGAAGGCCTTGACGCGGCAGCGCGACGAGCTCGCGCGCCAGCGCCGTGCACTGCCGTGGGTGCGGCTGGACAAGGACTACGTCTTCGACACGCCCGACGGTCCGCGCACGCTGGCCGAGCTGTTCGGCGGCCAGCGCCAGCTCGTCGTGCAGCACTTCATGTTCGGCCCCGGCTGGGAGGCCGGCTGCGCGAGCTGCTCGTTCATGGCCGACCACATCGACGGCGCGCTGCCGCACCTGGCGCAGCGCGACCTGGCGCTGGCGGTGGTTTCGCGCGCGCCGCTGGCCGAGATCGAGCGCTTCCGCCGGCGCATGGGCTGGCGCTTCCCGTGGGTGTCGTCGTTCGGCAACCACTTCAACCGCGATTTCGGCGTCAGCTTCACGCCGGACGAACGCGCGCTGGGCCCGGTGCTCTACAACTACGCGCTGCAGCCGTTCCCGGTCGACGAGGCGCCCGGCATCAGTGCGTTCTACAAGGACGATGCAGGCACCGTGTTCCACACCTACTCGACCTACGGCCGCGGCGTCGAGCTGATGATGGGCGCGTACGAGCTGCTCGACATCGCGCCCAAGGGCCGCGACGAGGACGGCTTGAGCCACACCATGGCGTGGGTGCGGCATCACGACCGCTATGAGCCGGCGCTGCGCGAGCAGGCCGCGCCGGCCAGGCACGAACGCGCCGCGCCGGCCGACGGTGCGTGCTGCAGCGAGCACGCCTGAGTCCCGCGGGGTCACGTGATGGCAGATCTCTGGCCCTGGCTCGCCGTGGCCGCGCTCGGCGCGCTGCACGGCTTGCACCCGGCCACCGGCTGGGCGCTGGCCGCAGCATGGGGACTGCGCACGCAGGACCCCGCCCAGGCGCTGCGCGCGCTGCTGCCGATCGCGATCGGCCATGCCAGCTCGATCGGCCTGGTGGCCGGCGTCGTCGCGCTCGGGCTCGCGATCGACCGCGATTGGCTGCAGGCCGTCGCCGCCGGGCTGCTCGTCGGCGTGGTGATCGTGCACCTCGCGGGCCGGCCGGCACCGCGGCTGCGCGTGCCGAGCGGCCATGCGGGGCTCGCGTTGTGGTCGTTCATGATGGCCACCGCGCACGGCACCGGGCTGATGCTGGTGCCGGCGCTGGTGCCGCTGTGCCTGGCCGGCACGCCGGCGCGCGAGATCACCGCATCGGGCTCGCTGCTGCTGGCACTCGCCGCCGTCGGCGTTCATCTGGCGACGATGCTCGTCATCACCGCCGTCGTCGCCAGCGGCGTGTGCCGTGCCTTCAGGTCCTGGCGCGGCCGCACGCGCCGTTCGGACTCCGCGCGCGCTGGCGCTGCTTAGTCCTCGCGCTGCAACGCCAGCACGCGCTGCGCCATCCACTGCGCCGCGCCGCGGTGCGAGGCGGCGAAGGCGAACGCGCGCTCGACCCAGACGCGGCGCTGCGGATCGGCCGCCAGTTTCAACGCCGCGTCGACTCCGGCGGCCAGATCCGGCACGCGCAACGCGGCGCCGGCGGCGAGCGACAGCTCGGCCGCCTGCGCGAAATTGAAGGTGTGCGGCCCCATCACCAGCGGGCAACCACAGGCAGCGGCCTCGATCAGGTTCTGCCCGCCGAGCGGCGCGAAGCTGCCGCCGAGCAGCGCGACATCGGCGCAGGCGTAGTACAGCGGCATCTCGCCCAGGCTGTCGCCGAGCCAGACATCGGCTTGGCGCGCGTCGGCCGGCGGCGTCTCGGTCCACGAGCGGCGCCGTGCCAATGTCAGGCCGGATGCCTGCACCAGCGCCGCCACCTCGTCGAAGCGCTGCGGATGGCGCGGCACGATGACGAGCAAAGGACGCGGCAACGGCAGCCCGCGCCACAACTCGAGCAGCGGCTTTTCTTCGCCCTCGCGCGTGACGGCGGCCAGCACCACCGGCCGCGCCAGCGCCTGGCGCCATTGCAGGCCCTGCGCCAGCAGGCGCGGCGGCGGCGTCATGTCGTACTTCAGGTTGCCGCCGACCATCACCTGCGGCGCGCCGGCGGCCGACAGGCGCCCGCCGTCGTCGTGCGTCTGCGCCAGCACCAGCGTCAGCCGGCGCGCGGCCGGGTGCATCAGCGCCGCGAGCCGGCGGCCGCGCCGCGCGCTGCGCTCGGACAGCCGCGCGTTGGCCAGCACCATCGGCACATCCAGGCGCTCGGCCTCGCGCATCAGGCTCGGCCACAGCTCGGTTTCCATCAGCACCCCGACACCCGGCCGGAAGTGGCGCAGGAAGCGCCGCGCGGCGCCCGGCATGTCGTAGGGCAGCCAGGCCTGCAGATCGCCTTCGCGCAGCAGCGCGCGGCCGGCGTGGCGGCCGGTGGCGGTGCCGTGCGTCAGCAGCAGCCGCAGGCCCGGCTGCTGCGCGCGCAGCGCGTCGATCAAGGGCACGGCGGCCCGCGTCTCGCCGAGCGACACCGCATGCAGCCACAGCGCTCCCGGCGCGACCTGGCCGCGGTAGAGCCCGAGCCGCTCGCTCCAGGCGCGCCGATACCACGGCTCGCGCGCGCCACGCCGCCACAGCCGCCACAGGTACAGCGGCAAGCCGAGCCGCAACAACAGCGCATACAGCGCGCGCGCGAGCCGGTGGACCAGGGGGGTCATGCCCAGCAGCGCCGGCGCGCGCGCGGTGTCGGTCAATGCGCCGCCAGCGCGATCTGCGCGTCGGGCTTCACGGCCCGCAGCGCGCTCATGAACTCGTGCTCGATGCGCTCGAGCGCCTCGGGCGTGTGGCCCTCGAAGCGCAGCACCAGCACCGGCGTGGTGTTCGACGCGCGCACCAGGCCGAAGCCGTCGTCATAGTCGACGCGCAGGCCGTCGATCGTGATGATCTCCTTCGCGCCGGGGAACGTCGCCTGCGCCTTCAGCGCCTCGACGACCTGCGCCGGCTCGCCCTCGGCACAGGGCACGTTCAGCTCGGGCGTGTTGAAGGCGGTGGGCAGGGCGTTGAGCATCGCGCTCGGATCGTCGGTGCGCGACAGGATCTCGAGCATGCGCGCCGCGGTGTACATCGCGTCGTCGAAGCCGTACCAGCGGTCGGCGATGAAGATGTGGCCGCTCATTTCGCCGCCTATGGGCGCGCCGATCTCGGCCAGCTTGGCCTTCATCAGCGAGTGGCCGGTCTTGTACATCAGCGGCACGCCGCCGGCTTCGCGGATCATCGGCGCCAGGCGCGTGCTGCACTTGACGTCGTAGAGGATCGTCTCGCCCGGGTGGCGCGACAGCACCTCCTTGGCCAGCAGCATCAGCTGGCGGTCCGGGTAGATGATGGTGCCTTCCTTGGTGACGATGCCGAGCCGGTCGCCGTCGCCGTCGAAGGCCATGCCGAGCTCGGCCTCGGTGGCATGCACCACCTTGATCAGGTCGTTCAGGTTCTCGGGCTTGCTCGGATCGGGATGGTGGTTGGGGAAGTCGCCGTCGACGCGCGAGTACAGGTCGATCACCTCGCAGCCGAGCGCACGCAGGATCTGCGGCGCCGAGGCACCCGGGATGCCGTTGCCCGAGTCGACGACGATCTTCATCGGCCGCGCGAGCTTCGCGTCGCGGGTGATGCGGTGGCTGTACTCGGCGAAGATGTCCATCGTCGCGCTGCGGCCGCGGCCGGGCGTGTAGTCCTCGGCCTCGATGCGGCGCTTCAGCGCCTGGATCGCCTCGCCATAGATCGCCTTGCCGGCGAGCACCATCTTGAAGCCGTTGTAGTTCTTCGGGTTGTGGCTGCCGGTGACCTGGATGCCGCTGTGGCAGCCATGCTTGCCGCGCGTCGCGGCGACGTAGTAGAGCATCGGCGTCGTCACGGCCCCGATGTCGACGACATCGAGCCCGGTCGACGTGAGCCCGCGGATCAGCGCGGCGACGAGACCCGGGCCGGAAATGCGCCCGTCGCGGCCGACGACCACCGCCTTCTCGCCGGCGGCGACCGCCTCGCTGCCGAAGGCGCGGCCCAGGTGCTCGGCGAATGTCTCGTCGATGCCCTGCCCGACGATGCCGCGGATGTCATAGGCCTTGAAGGCCGAGGCTTGTACCTGCATGGGATCCCCGTATCTGGAGTGGGCGCGATTCTAAGGACGGACGCTGGCCTGCCGGGCGCCACAGGGACAGGTCCGAAAACGGCTAGTGCGGACCGCCCCGGCGCCTACCATCGCGCCATGACCCTGCATGACGACGCTGCCTACCGCGCGCTGACGACGCACGATGCCCGCTTCGACGGGCGGCTCTTCGTCGGCGTGACGTCGACCGGCATCTACTGCCGCCCGGTGTGCCGCGTGCGCACGCCGCGGCGCGAGAACTGCCGCTTCTTCCCGAACGCGGCGCAGGCCGAGTCGAACGGCTTCCGGCCCTGCCTGCGCTGCCGGCCCGAGCTGGCGCCGGGGCTGTCGCTGACCGATTCGTCGCAGGTGCTGGCGCAGCAGGCGGCGCTGATGCTCGAAAGCGCGGCGCACGAAGGGCTGGACCCGCCGCTGCCCGCGGTCGCCGCGCGGCTGGGCGTCACGGACCGCCATCTGCGCCGCATCTTTGCGCAGGCCCATGGCGTGACGCCGATCGACTACCTGACGACGCAACGGCTGCTGCTGGCCAAGCGGCTGCTGACCGACACCGTCCTGCCCGTGACGCAGGTCGCACTGGCCAGCGGCTTCGCGAGCCTGCGCCGCTTCAATGCCGCGTTCGTCGAGCGCTATCGCATGAGCCCGAGCGCGCTGCGGCGCGACCGCGGCGAAGCGGCGCCCCCACCGGCACCGGCCGGCCCGACGAGCCTGCGCCTGGCCTACCGGCCGCCCTACGACATCGATGGCGTGGTGCGCTTCTTCGCCAACCGCGCGATTGCCGGCGTCGAAGCGGTCGACGGGCTCGCGCTGCGGCGCACGCTGGCGGTCGAGCATCGCGCTCAGGCACTCACCGGCTGGGTCGAGGCGCGCTTCGTGCCGGCACGGCACGAAGTGCAGCTGGTCATTGCGCCGGCGCTGCTGCCGGCGCTCGGCGCCGTCGTGCAGCGCATGCGGCAGTGCCTGGACCTGGATGCCGATCCGGCGCAGATCGATCCGGTGCTCGCCGCCGTGCCGGGCGCACTGCGCGAAGGCATTCGACTGCCCGGTGCGGCCGACGCCTTCGAGAGCGCGGTGCGCGTGATCCTCGGCCAGCAGGTGACGGTGGCCGCGGCGCGCACGCTGACGCGGCGGCTGGTCGAGCGCTTCGGGATGCCGGTCGAGACGCCGTTCGCCGGGCTCGACCGCCTGTTCCCGTCGGCGCGCATCGTCGCCGAAGCCGACCCGGAAGTGATCGGCAAGCTCGGCATCGTGCGCCAGCGCGTGCGCGCCTTGCAGGCGCTGGCCGCGGCCGTCGCCGAGGGCCGGATCGAACTGCACCGCGCGGCGCCGCTGCAGCCGACGCTGGAAGCGCTGCAGGCGCTGCCCGGCATCGGCGACTGGAGCGCCCAGCTGATCGCGATGCGCGCGCTGGCCTGGCCCGATGCCTGGCCGGCGACCGACATCGGCATCCTGAATGCGCTTGGCACCCGCGATGCGCGGCTCGCGGCGCAACAGTCCGAGGCCTGGCGGCCGTGGCGGGCCTACGCGGTGATGAAACTGTGGCTGAACCTGGAGTGACCCGATGAAACTCGACATCACGGCGCAGGCGCGCCTCGACACCCCGATGGGCCCGATGACGGCGGCGGCCAGCGAACGCGGGCTGGTCGGCCTGTGGTTCGACGGCCAGGCCCACCACCCCGGCCCGCTCGATGCGCCGCTGAATCCGCAGCAACGCTGGCTGCGCGCGGCACGGTGCACGCTGGACGCGTACTTCGCCGGTCATGACGCGGCCGGCGAGCTGCAGCTCGACCTGCAAGGCACGCCGTTCCAGCAGGCGGTGTGGCAGCAGCTGCTCGCGCTCGAGCGCGGCGCGACCTGCAGCTACTCGACGCTCGCCGAGCGCGCCGGCGTGCCGCATGCGGTGCGCGCGGTCGGCGCAGCAGTCGGGCGCAATCCGGTGTCGGTGCTCGTGCCCTGCCATCGCGTGCTCGGCCGCTCCGGTGCGTTGACGGGCTATGCCGGCGGACTCGACCGCAAGCGCGCGCTGCTGGCCCTGGAGCAGGCCCGGGCCGAGGCGCTCACCGCATGAGGACCATGTTCTGCCAATGCGCTTGGAGACTCAGCGAGATCAGGCCGCCAGGGTGCCCTGTTGCGCTCGTGTCCCCCGGTCGCTCCGCTCCCTCCTCCTCTTACCTCGCTACACAGGGCACCCTGCCGTCCTGATCTGGCACGGCCCTGGAATTGATTCTTCGCACGCCACCGCGGTGCCGTTGCCAAGGACATGGGGTGCCCGCTGCAGCGAGGTAAGAGGAGGAGGGAGCGCAGCGACCGGGGGAGTGAGCCCGGACACAAACAGTCCAGTGGACTGTTTGTGCCTGGCGAACGCCAGGGCCTCTGGCCCTGGCCGGCGGCAGCGGGTACCCCGTGGCCTTGGCTCGCTCGGTCTGTGCACGCCTCGCGGACGGCGCAGCGATAATTCGCGGTTGCCCTTTCACTCCGCGGAGATCCGAGCCTTGGCCGCCACCATCCTTCAGCAGCTTCCCGTCGGCGAACGTGTCGGCATCGCGTTTTCCGGCGGACTGGACACCAGCGCCGCGGTGCACTGGATCCGTGCCAAGGGAGCGATTCCTTGCGCGTACACAGCAAACCTGGGCCAACCCGACGAGAGCGACTACGAAGACATCCCGCGCAAGGCCAAAGCCTACGGCGCGGACATCGCCCGCCTGATCGACTGCCGCCCGCAGCTCGTCGCCGAAGGCATCGCGGCGATCCAGTCCGGCGCCTTCCACATCTCGACCGGCGGTGCGACCTACTTCAACACCACGCCGCTCGGCCGCGCGGTGACCGGCACGGCGCTGGTGATCGCGATGCGCGACGACGGCGTCAACATCTGGGGCGACGGCAGCACCTACAAGGGCAACGATATCGAGCGCTTCTACCGCTACGGGCTGCTCGCCAACCCCGCGCTGCGCATCTACAAGCCCTGGCTCGACCAGCGCTTCATCGACGAGCTCGGCGGCCGCAAGGAGATGAGCGAGTACCTGATCGCCAACGGCTTCGACTACAAGATGAGCGTCGAGAAGGCCTACTCGACCGACTCGAACATGCTCGGCGCGACGCACGAGGCCAAGGACCTCGAGTTCCTGAACAAGGGCCTGAACATCGTGCAGCCGATCATGGGCGTCGCGTTCTGGCGCGAGGACGTCGCGGTCAAGCCCGAAACCGTGACCGTGCGCTTCGAGGAAGGCCAGCCGGTGGCACTGAACGGCCTGAGCTTCGCCAACCCGGTCGCGCTGTTCGAAGAAGCCAACCGCATCGGCGGCCGCCACGGCCTGGGCATGTGCGACCAGATCGAGAACCGCATCATCGAGGCCAAGAGCCGCGGCATTTATGAAGCGCCCGGCATGGCGCTGCTGCACATTGCCTACGAGCGCCTGGTGACCGGCATCCACAACGAGGACACGATCGAGCAATACCGCCAGAACGGCCGGCGCCTCGGTCGCCTGCTGTACCAGGGCCGCTGGTTCGACCCGCAATGCATGATGCTGCGCGAGACCGCGCAGCGCTGGGTGGCCCGCGCGATCACCGGCGAGGTGACGCTGGAGCTGCGCCGCGGCAACGACTACACGCTGCTCGACACCGTCAGCCCGAATCTCACCTACCACCCCGAGCGGCTGACGATGGAAAAGGGCGAAGGCGCGTTCACGCCGGCCGACCGCGTCGGCCAGCTGACGATGCGCAACCTCGACATCGCCGATACCCGCGACAAGCTCGGCATCTATTCGAAGGTCGGCCTGCTCGGTTCGGGCACCGATGGCCCCTTCGCGCTGCTGTCGTCGCCGGGTTCGACCGAGCCGTAACCGTCACCCGAGCGCCGCATTCGGTTTCCGGCTCGCCGAATTCCGAATGCGGCAGGACCGGGCGGTGCTCGCCCGGCACGCTGGCGTCTCGTTGCCACTCCGCTCACGAGACCCCATGCGCCCCACCCTGTTCGCCCTGGCCGCCACCGCTTCGATCGCCGGCTGCAGCCTGACACCGCTCGACCAGCCGCTGACGGTTGCTTCGGGCCTGACCAGCCACCTGATGTGCTCCGGCCACCTGATCACGGGCCGACCGGCCGACGTGGTCTACCGCCAGTCGGTCGAAGTGCACGGCGCAATGCCGCTGCTGCGGCCGTTCGTGCAGGTCGACGTCGATGCCGAGCGCCAGCAGGTGCGCACGCAGATCGGCGGCGGCTACCGGACGCGGGCGATCCACCGCCCCGGCGAAGGCTGCCTGCTGTTGCACGACAACGATGCCCCGCCGCGGCCGGATCCGCCGCTGGCTTGGGGCGACACGCCGCCGCTGCTGCCGGAGATCGCCGGACCGGCACCGGTGCCCGCGAGTGATCCGCGCCTCGCCGCAGCGCTCGACCAAGCCTTCGCCGAGCCGCCGGGCGATGCCTACCGCCACACGCAGGCGGTCGTGATCGTGCACCGCGGCCGGGTCATCGCCGAGCGTTATGCGCCCGGCATCGGCGTGCGCACGCCGATGCTGAGCTTCTCGGTCGCCAAGACGCTGACCAATGCGCTGGTCGGCACGCTGGTGCAGCGCGGGCAGCTGGCGCTCGACCGCGGCGCTCTTCTTCCGCAGTGGAGCGACCCCGATGATCCGCGCCGCGCCATCACGATCGACCACCTGCTGCGTCAGACCGCGGGGCTGGCGGTGCCGGAGCAGAATAACAGCGGCTTCGACCTCGATTCGCGCATCAAGTACGTCGAGCGTGATCCGGTCGCCGCAATCGCCGCGCTGCCGCCGGGGGAGGCACCCGGCACGCGCTGGGCGTATTCCGATGCCAACTTCCTGACCATCGGCCGCGTGCTGCGCGACACGCTCGGCGGCAGCGCGGCCGGCGTGCGGCGCCATGCGCAGCAGGCGCTGTTCGCGCCGCTCGGCATGCGCGACGTGCAGATCGACGCCGATGCCACCGGCACCCCGCTGATCTCGCACTCGACCTACGCCCCGGCGCGCGACTGGGCGCGGCTCGGCCTGCTGTTCCTGAACGATGGCGTGGTCGGCGGTGAGCGCCTGCTGCCGCCGGGCTGGGTGCGCGACAGCACGACGCCGACGCCGGGCACCGGCTATGGCGCCGGGCTGTGGACCAATGCGCTGCCCGGCACGATGGGGCAGTGGGGCATCCCCTGGGGCCTGCCGTCGCTGCCGAAGGACACCTACTTCGCGCGCGGCTACACCGGCCAGTTCATCGTCATCGTGCCGTCGCAGCAGCTGGTCGTCGTGCGCATGGGCCCGGCGAAGATCCGCCGCGCGGTGATCGACGACATCGACCGGTTGGTCGCGCAGGTGATCGAGGCGCTGCCGGCGCCGGTGGCGGCCCTTTCGACGCCGTAGCCTCAGGCCACCGGCGGCGCCAGCTCGAACGCCGCCTGCAGGATCGGCCGCGCCCAGGGCGGCGTCGCCCGCAGCGCCGCCGCATCACCGGGCGCCGGAAAGCCGACGCGGCCGCCGGCCATCTCCAGCACCAGCCGCGGATCGGGGATGTCCTCGCCGGGCGCGACGTCGATGCTGTTGTCGAACACCTGCAGGCGCGCGAGCACCGGCAGCAGCCGCACCAGGTTGGCCCGCGAGCTCAGCCAGCGTTCGCGGATCTTGGCCTCCGGGATGTCGTGGCCGCCCTGCACCACACGCTGGCGCACGCGCTCCAGGTGCTGTTCGAGCGAGCCCAGCCCGCAGTACAGCATCACGACGTCGTGGCTGCGCGAGGCCTGCTCGAGCAGCTCCGGAATCGTCGTCGCACCCAGCGTCGTCTCGAACGCGTGGTTCAGGCCACCGGCGATCGCCGCCTCGAGCCGCTGGCGGCCGAAGGTCCAGGCGCGCGCGTTCGCATCGGCCGGCGCGAGGCCGTGCGAGGCGATCAGCTCGCGCGCCAGGCTGTCGGGGTTGAACCAGGTCAGGCCATGCTCGGCCAGCAGCGCACCGCCGACCGAGCTCTTGCCGGCGCCGTTGACGCCGGCCAGCACCAGGATGAACGGACGCAACGCCGGCACGTGGCCACCGGCGGCATCAGAAGGTGGCGCCCGCCTTCGGACGCCGCGTCAGCTTGCCGCGCGCGGCGAGCAAGGCATCCAGCTGCTGCGGCGCGGCCGCGTGCTGCAGCCCGGCCAGCCGCGCCTCGAAGCGCTGCGCCAGCTCCTCCAGCTGCGACTGCTGCTGCGCCTTCAGCGTCTGCAGCTCACGCGCCACCTGCTCGTAGACGGCGGCCGGCACCAGCACCATCTCGACGTTGGCATGGTGGGTGATCGCGACGCTGCCGCTTTGCCGCACCAGCCGCACCACCTCGCCCCAGCGGTTCTTGACCTGCGTCGCGTTCTGGCGCGGCAGGTCGTTCAGCGCACGCAGTTCGGTCGTCATGGAGCCGCCCCCGGGATGGAATGGCGCGATTGTACGGAGCGCCGATCCATTCTGGCCAAAATGGCCATTTCGACCGAAGTGGCCTGCCGTGCCGGCGAGCCGGCGCGCGTTCAGTGATCGACGCGGTTGCGTCCGCCCCGCTTGGCGCGGTAGAGCGCAGCGTCCGCCGCTTCCAGCAGCTCGGGCGACTCCTGCATCGGCTCGCCGAGCTGCGCGACGCCGAGCGAGATCGTCTGTCGATGCGTCACGCTGCGCCGGCCGAGCTGGGTCTGGAACGCAAGCACGAAGTCGTGCGCCTCGACCGCGGCGCGCATGCGCTCGGCCAGCTCCGCGGCCACCGCCAGCACGGTGTTCGGCAGCACGACGACGAATTCCTCGCCGCCGAGCCGGCCCAGCAGGTCGTCCTTGCGCACGACCGTCTTGATCACCCCCGCACTTTCCTTCAGCACCTGGTCGCCGGCGCCGTGGCCGTAGTTGTCGTTGACGCTCTTGAAGAAATCGAGGTCGTAGTAGACGACCGACAAGGGCCGGCCGGTCAGCTTGGCGAGCTTGAACTCGCCCTTCAGGAACTCGACCAGGTACTGCCGGTTGAAGATCTCGGTGCCGGCATCGACCGTCGCCATGCGGTAGATGCGGTCGTGCAGCAGCACGTCGAGGTTTTCCTGCTCGTAGTACTTCAGGAACACCTTGCCGAGGCGGATCAGGTCGCCGTCCTTCAGCGCCTGCGGCGCCGGCAGCCGGATGTCGTTGACCCAGGTGCCGTTCGCCGAGCCGAGGTCGCGGATCATCATCACGTCGCCGGCGAGCTCGAGCTCGGCATGGCGCCGGCTGACGCTCGGGTGGTCGATGAAGACGCCCATGTCGGCAAGGCGGCCGATGGTGGTGGCGCGGCCGTCGAGCACGTAGCGCTTGCCGGTCTCGGCGCCGCTGTAGACGATCAGGCAGGAGCGGCGCTGCGCCGAGGGCCCGAGGCTGAGCACCAGCGAGTGATCGCCGGTCTTCATGATGACGGTGGTGTCCTCGGTGCCCATCGTTGCCGTTGCCGTCAGTCGTGCGGTCAGTCGAGTTGGCGCAGCGCCTGCGCCAGGTCGGCCTGCAGGTCGCCGACCGCTTCGAGGCCGACCGAGAAGCGCACCAGGGGGCCCTGCAGCGCGCCGGCGGCATCGTCGCGAATCAAACGCAGATCGTAGGGCACCGCCAGGCTGACCGGGCCGCCCCAGGAGTAACCGATGCGGAACAGGCGCAAGGCGTCGATGAAGGCATCGACACGCTCGATCGGCAGGCCCGGGTCGAGCAGCACCGAGAACAGGCCCGCCGCCGCGCCGCAGCTCTCGCGCCAGAAGGCATGGCCGGGCGAGCCGTCGAAGGCCGGATGCAGCAGCCGCTTGATCGCCGGCTGCTGCGCGAGGAAGGCGGCCAGCGTGCGCGCCGCCGCGTCCTGTGCGCGGTAGCGCAGCGCAATCGTCGGCAGCGAGCGCAGCACCAGCTCGGCATCGTTGGCGGCGACGCCGATCCCGAGGCGCATGTGCGCCTGCAGGATGCGGTGGTGCAGCGCCTCGTCGTTGCAGACGACCGAGCCCATCAGCACATCGGCGCCGCCCGACGGGTACTTGGTCAGCGCCTGCATCACCAGGTCGACGCCCAGGCCGTCGGCCAGCTCGAAGGCACGGAACGCCAGGCCGGCGCCCCAGGTGTTGTCCAGCGCCGTCAGCACGCCGCGCGCCCTGGCCGCGGCGATCAATCCGCGCAGATCCGGAAACTCCATCGTCACCGAGCCGGGCGCTTCGAGCCAGACCAGCTTGGTGCGCTCGCCGATCGCCGCGGCCAGCGAGGCGGCCGCCAGCGGGTCGTAGAAGCGGTGCGTGATGCCCCAGTCGGTGAGCAGCGTGCGCGCCATCTCGCGCGAGGGGCCGTACACATTGGAGGGCAGCAGCAGCTCGTCGCCCTGCTTCAGCAGCGCGATGTTGGTCATCACGATCGCGCCCAGCCCGCTCGGCGCCAGCGCGCAGAAGCGGCCGCCTTCGAGCGCGGCGATGCGCTCTTCGAGCGTGAAGGTGGTCGGCGTGCCGTGCAGGCCGTAGGTGTAGCCCTGCTTGCTCTTCCAGCTGCGCGAACGCATCGCGGCGGTGTTCGGGAAGGTCACCGTCGAGGCCTTGTGCACGCCGGGCATCACGGCGCCGAAGCCGGCCGGCGGCTCGTACGGGTGGTGAACGAGGCCGGTGATCAGGTCCTGCGTGGTTTTCAAGCCGTTCGCGCCCATGGTCACAGCGGCACGCCGATCAGGTCGTGCCCTTCGGTCGCGACGATGCGCGCCCGCGTGAACTCGCCCACCTTCAGCGTCTTCGAGGCCTTCTCCGGCGGCAGCAGCCGCACCGTGCCGTCGATCTCCGGCGCATCGGCATAACTGCGGCCGACGCCGCCCTTGCGGCCGAGCGCTGGCGCGCGGTCGACCAGCACCTGCATCGTCGCGCCGATGCGGCGCTTCAGTCGTTCGATCGAGACTTCCTCGGCCACCGCCATGAAGCGCGCGCGGCGCTCCTCGCGCAGCTCGGCCGGCACCGGATCGGGCAGCGCATTGGCCGCCGCACCGTCGACCGGCGAGTAGGCGAAGCAGCCGGCGCGGTCGATCTGCGCCTCGCGCACGAAATCGAGCAGCATCTGGAACTCGGCCTCGGTCTCGCCGGGGAAGCCGGCGATGAAGGTCGAGCGCACGATCAGCTCCGGGCAGGCCTCGCGCCATTTCAGCAGGCGCTCGAGGTTGCGTTCACCGCTGGCCGGGCGCTTCATGCGCCTGAGCACGTCGGGGTGCGCATGCTGGAACGGCACGTCGAGGTAGGGCAGCACATGGCCCGCGGCCATCATCGGCAGCACCTCGTCGACATGCGGATACGGGTAGACGTAGTGCAGCCGCACCCAGGCGCCGTGCGCGGCGGCCAGCTCACCGAGCTGCTGGCACAGCTCGACCATGCGCGTCTTGACCGGCTTGCCGTCGAAGAAACCGGTGCGGTACTTGACGTCGACGCCGTAGGCGCTGGTGTCCTGGCTGACGACGAGCAGCTCCTTGACGCCGGATTCGAACAGAGCGCGCGCCTCGGCCAGCACGTCGCCGACCGGCCGCGAGACCAGGTCGCCGCGCATGCTGGGGATGATGCAGAAGGTGCAGCGGTGGTTGCAGCCTTCGCTGATCTTCAGGTAGGCGTAGTGCTTCGGCGTCAGCTTGATGCCGGCGATGCCGCGCGCCTCGGGCACCAGGTCGATGAACGGGTCGTGCGGCTTAGGCGCGTGCAGGTGCACGGCGTCCATCACTTCCTGCGTCGCGTGCGGGCCGGTCACGGCCAGCACCTTCGGATGCACCTGGCGCACCAGGTTCGCGCCGTCGGACGCGGCGCGCGCGCCCAGGCAGCCGGTGACGATCACGCGGCCGTTCTCGGCCAGCGCTTCACCGATAGTGTCCAGGCTTTCCTTGACGGCGTCGTCGATGAAGCCGCAGGTGTTGACGATGACGAGATCGGCGCCGGCGAAGGTCTTGCTGGTCTCGTAGCCCTCGGCGGAGAGCTGGGTCAGGATCAGTTCGGAATCGGTCAGCGCCTTCGGGCAGCCGAGCGAGACGAAGCCGACCTTGGGCGGCTTGGCCGGGGTGGTGGCGGCCGCCGGGGTGGGCAGGGAGAGGTCATGCATAGGCCGCGATTGTCTCGCGACTGCCCGCTGCCCGGGCCGGCGAGTGAAATTCAGCGCTTGCCGACGCCGGGGAAGCCCGGCAGGCCCGGGAAGGACTTCATCTGCTCCTGCATCTGCTCGAACAGCGTCTTGCTCTGCTCGAGGTAGGTGCCCATCAAGCCCTGCATCAGCGGCGCCTGGCCGGTCATGAACTGGGCCCAGGTCTCCGGCGTGAAGGTCTTCGGGTCGTACAGGCCCTTGGTCTGGTCGGAGAAACGCGTCTGCACGTCGACGAAGGCCTGCAGGTTCTTCTCGAGGTACGAGCCCATCAGCCCCTGCATCGCATGGCCGTAGAAGCGGATGATCTGCGCCAGCATCTGCGTGCTGAACATCGGCACGCCGCCGGTTTCCTCCTCGAGGATGATCTGCAGCAGGATGCTGCGCGTCAGGTCGTCGGAGGTCTTGGCGTCGCGCACCTCGAAGTGCTCGCCGTCGAGCACCATGCGCTTGACGTCGACCAAGGTGATGTAGCTGCTGGTCCGGGTGTCGTAGAGGCGACGGTTCGGGTACTTCTTCAGAACGCGCGGTCCGCTGGACGGGGACGCTTCAGCGCCGCTGTCGGCAGCGCCGCGTCGATGGGAAGGCATCGGGGACAACTCCTCAGGCAATTCGAAAAGATTCTACGGAGGCCCCGCGGGCGCTTCCGGCAGGGCTTACCCGCCCGGCGCCGGCCCACCGGTGCGGCCCTTCGCGGCGCGGCGCAGGCACTCGATCAGCTGCTCGGTGGCCGGCGTGGGCCGGCGCTGGCGCATCGTGATCAGGCCGACCGGCGGCAGCTCGATCGGCACCTTCAGTTTCACGGTCGCGGCCAGGCCCTCGCGTTCGAGAAAGCGCGCGACGCCGCGGGCGACGAAGGCGATCGCCGCGCGCTCGCGCAGGAAGCTGAGTGTGACGAGGAACGAGGCCGACTCGATCACGTCCACCGGCGGATCGAGCGCGTGCTTGTAGAACATCTGGTTCAGCTTGATGCGCGACGAGGCCCACGCGGGCGGCATCACCCAGGGCAACCCGGCCAGGTCGTTCCAGCTCGGTCTGGCCTTGCGCGCCAGCGCATGGTCGGGCCGGCAGACCACGCACATCGGCTCGTCGTACAGCGCCTCGGTCGCCAGGTCGGGCGCTGCGTAGCCGGGCTCGAGCCGGCCGACGAAGAGATCGAGCTCGCCGACGCGCAGCCGCGGCAGCAACCGCGTCAGGTCGCCCTCCTCGACCGAGACCGTGGTCTGCGCCGAGCGCGCCTTCAAGAGCTCGACCGCGCGCGCCAGCAGCGAGGGCGTCGCGACAACCATCGCGCCGACGTTGACCCGGCCGGCGGCGCCGCTGGCCACCGCGGCGATCTCGTCGCGCGTGCGGTCGAAGTCGGCGAGCACCGAACGCGCGAAACGCACGACGGTCGAACCGTAGGGCGTCGGCTCGGTGCCGCGGGACGAACGCACGAACAGGTCGAGGCCGAACATGCGCTCGATCTCGACCAGCGACTTCGACACCGCCGGCTGCGTCAGCGACAGGAACTCCGCGGCGCGACCGAGGTGGCGGAACTGGTCGAGCGCGACCACCAGCTGCAGATGGCGCAGCTTCAGGTTCGAGCGCAGCACGCGGTCGATGTCGCTCATCGCCGGACCATAACCCAAACGGAATGAAGAGAGTCCACATCTTCATTGGATCGGAATGGTGCTGCTGCCGACAATCCGGCCCATCGGGAAGCCCCGCATCGACATCCAGGAGACAAAGCAGATGAACACCACCCGCCGCCAGTTGATCCTCGGCAGCCTCGGCTCCGCCGCCACGCTGGCGCTCGCGCCGCGCGCCGCCTTCGCCAATGCCTATCCCGAGCGCCCGATCACCTTCATCTGCCCCTGGCCGGCCGGCGGCACCGCCGACCTGACGATGCGCGCGCTGTGCGGCGCCGCGGCCAAGGTGCTGGGCCAGACCATCGTCGTCGACAACAAGGCCGGCGCCTCCGGCATGCTCGGCCTGAAGGCGATGGCCACCGCCAAGGCGGACGGCTACACGATCGGCCAGATCCCGATCTCGGTCGCCCGCTTCTCGCAGCTGGGCACCGTGCAGATCGATCCGCTGAAGGACCTGACCTACATCGCCCGAACGTCGGGACAGACCTTCGGCATCGCCGTGCGCGCCGACGCGCCGTGGAAGACGCTGAAGGACTTCGTCGCCGCCGCCAAGGCCGCGCCCGGCCGGCTGACCTACGGCAGCGCCGGCATCGGTGGTGCGACGCACGTCGGCATGGAGGAGTTCGCGCTCGCCGCCGGCGCGCAGTTCAACCACATCCCGTACAAGGGCGGCGCACCGGCGCTGCAGGACCTGATCGGCGGCCAGATCGATGCGCTGGCCGACTCCAGCTCGTGGGCGCCGCACGTCAAGGCCGGCAAGCTGCGCCTGCTGGCCACCTGGGGCGAGAAGCGCACGCAGGACTTTCCGGACGTGCCGACCCTGCGCGAGCAGGGCTTCGACGTCGTCGTCGATGCGCCCAACGGCATCGGCGCGCCCAAGGGGCTCGATCCGGCGATCGTCAGGAAGCTGCGTGAGGCCTTCAAGCTCGCCGCCGCCAGCCCCGAGTTCCTCGCCGCCTGCGACAAGATCGATTCGCCGCCGATGTACCTCGACGGGCCGGACTACGAGAAGTACGTCGCCGCGACCTATAGGAAGGAGACCGTGCTGATCGAGCGCCTGAAGCTCAAGGAACTGATGGCCAAGGGCTGAACGAGATGGCCACTCCCACCCCGCTGATCCGGCTGCACGCGGCCGACAACGTGCTGATCGCGCGTGAAGCGCTGGCCCTCGGGCAGCAGCTGCCCGAGCTCGGCCTGCGCATCCGCGCGCAGGTGCCGGCCGGCCACAAGATCGCCGCGCGCCGCATCGCCGCCGGCGAGACGGTGAAGAAGTACGACGCGGTGATCGGCGTCGCCTCGCGCGACATCGAGGCCGGCGAGCACGTGCACGGCCACAACCTGGCACTGGTCGATTTCGACCGCGATCCCGGCTTCGGCGAGGACGTGCGGCCGGTCGACTACCTGCCCGAAGACCAGCGCGCCAAGTTCCTCGGCATCGTGCGACCCGACGGCCGCGTCGCGACACGCAACTTCATCGGAATCCTGTCGTCGGTCAATTGCTCGTCGACGGTGATCAAGCAGATCGCCGCGCACTTCACGCCCGAGCGGCTGGCCGCGTACCCGAACGTCGACGGCGTCGTCGCCTTCGCGCAGACCAGCGGCTGCGGCATGTCCTCGCCCAGCCTGCACTTCGACGTGCTCAGGCGCACCATCGCCGGCTACGCGCGCCATCCGAACCTGGCTGGCGTGCTGATCGTCGGCCTCGGCTGCGAGCGCAACCAGGTGGCCGACCTGGTCAGCTCGCAAGGGCTCGAACCGGGCGGCCACCTGCACACGCTGGTGATGCAGGACACCGGTGGCACGCGCGCGACGATCGCCGCCGGCATCGCGGCGATCGAATCGATGCTGCCGCGCGCCAACGACGTCAAGCGCGTGCCGGTGTCCGCCAGCCACCTGAAGATCGGCCTCGAATGCGGCGGCTCCGACGGCTTTTCCGGCATCAGCGCGAACCCGGCGCTCGGCGCGGCGATGGACATCCTGGTGCGCCACGGCGGCACCGCGATCCTGTCGGAAACACCCGAGATCCACGGCGTCGAATACCTGCTGACGCGGCGCGCGGTGACGCCCGCGGTCGGCCAGAAGCTGCTCGACCGCCTGGCCTGGTGGGAGGAGTACACGCGCGGCCACAACGGCCAGTTCAACGGCGTCGTCGGCCCCGGCAACCAGGCCGGCGGGCTGGCCAACATCTTCGAGAAGTCGCTCGGCTCGGCGATGAAGGGTGGCACCACGCCGCTGCAGGCGGTCTACGAATACGCCGAACCGATCACGCAGGCGGGCTTCGTGTTCATGGACTCGCCGGGCTACGACCCGGTGGCCTCGACCGGCCAGATCGCCAGCGGCGCGAACCTGATCTGCTTCACCACCGGCCGCGGCTCGATGTTCGGCTCCAAGCCGGCGCCGACGATCAAGCTGGCCAGCAACACACCGATGTTCACCCGCCTCGAGGAGGACATGGACATCAACTGCGGCCTGGTGCTGGACGGCGAACTGAGCGTCCCGCAGATGGGTCAGCGCATCTTCGAGCACATCCTGCGCGCTGCGTCCGGCCACCCGACCAAGAGTGAATTGCTGGGCCTGGGCGACCACGAATTCGTGCCCTGGCACCTGGGCATCGTCAGCTGAAAGATCCCATGACCCAGAACCCGAGCCGCGCGCAGTGGATGCGCACGCAGAACTTCATCGCCGGCCGCTGGTGCGATGCCGACCGGCAGGACGTGTTCGCCGTGCTGAACCCGGCCGACGACAGCCTGATCGCGCAGGTGCCCGACAGTGGCCCGGCCGACGCCGCCGCCGCGGTGGACGCGGCGCACGCCGCCTTCGCCGCCTGGCGCGCAACGCCGGCCAAGCAGCGCGCGCAGGTGCTCAAGCGCTGGTTCGCGGCGATCACCGCGCAGCAGGAAGAGCTTGGCCGGCTGATCTCGCTCGAGCAGGGCAAGCCGCTCGCCGAGGGCCGCGCCGAGGTCGCGTATGCCGCGAGTTATGTCGAGTGGTTCGCCGAGGAAGCCGTGCGCGCGCATGGCGATGTGATCCCGGCGCCGGTGACCGGCCGCCGCATGTGGACGGTCAAGGAGCCGGTCGGCGTCGTCGCGGTGATCACGCCGTGGAACTTCCCGGCGGCGATGATCGCCCGCAAGATCGCGCCGGCGCTGGCCGCCGGCTGCACCGTCGTCGGCAAGCCGGCCGAGGACACGCCGCTGACCGCGCTGGCGCTGGTGGCACTGGCGGAAGCGGCCGGCCTGCCGCCGGGCGTGCTGAACATCGTCTGCGCATCGCGCGAGCACACGCCGGCGGTGATCGGCGCGTGGCTCGCCGATGCGCGCGTGCGCAAGATCAGCTTCACCGGCTCGACGCCGGTCGGCAAGCTGCTGGCGCGTGAATCGGCGGCAACGCTGAAGAAGCTGTCGCTCGAGCTCGGCGGAAACGCGCCCTTCATCGTCTTCGACGACGCCGACATTCACGCCGCCGTCGAGGGCCTGATTGTGGCCAAGTTCCGCAACGGCGGCCAGACCTGCGTCTGCCCGAACCGCGTCTACGTGCAGGCCGGCGTGCACGATCGCTTCGTCGAATTGCTCGCCGCGCGCGTCGGCGCGCTGAAAGTCGGCCCGGCGCAGCGCGAGGACTCGCAGATCGGCCCGATGATCAATGCGCGCGCGGTCGAGAAGATCGAGCGCCATGTCGACGATGCCGTGCGGCACGGCGCGCGCGTCGTCGTCGGCGGCCGGCGCGTGCGCGATGGCGTCGTCCACGGCCCGAACTACTACGCGCCGACGGTGCTGACCGGCGCGACGCCGGCGATGGCGCTGGCCCAGGAAGAGACCTTCGGCCCCGTGGTGCCGGTGTTCCGCTTTCACAGCGAGGCCGAGGTCATCGCGCAGGCCAATGACACGCCCTTCGGCCTCGCCGGCTACTTCTACACCCGTGACATCGCGCGCGCCTGGCGTGTCGCCGATGCGCTGGAAACCGGCATCGTCGGCATCAACGAGGGCGCGCTCGCTGCGGAAGCCGCCCCCTTCGGCGGCGTCAAGGAATCAGGCTATGGTCGGGAGGGCTCGCGCCACGGGCTCGACGACTACATGCACCTGAAATACGTCTGCGAAGGGAATCTCTCATGACGACGCGCAATCCGTTCAAGGCCGCGCTGGAACGCAAGGAACGGCAGATCGGCCTGTGGCTGTCGCTGGCCCATCCGTACCCGGCGGAGGTCTGCGCCAGCGCCGGCTACCAGTGGCTGCTGATCGACGGCGAGCATGCGCCGAACGACGTGCCCAGCATGCTGGCGCAATTGCAGGCGGTCGCCGGCTACCCGGTGCATCCGGTGGTGCGCTCGGTCAACGGCGACCCGGCGCTGATCAAGCAGCTGCTCGACATCGGCGCGCAGACGCTGCTGGTGCCGATGGTCGACACGGCCGCGCAGGCCGCCGCGCTGGCCGCGGCGACGCGCTATCCGCCGCGCGGCATCCGCGGCGTCGGCGCCGGCGGCGCGCGTGCCTCGCGCTGGGGCGCGCGGCGCGACTATGTGCACGTGGCCGACGACGAGGTCTGCCTGATCGTGCAGGCCGAGACGGTGACGGCGCTGAAGAACCTGGAAGCGATCTGCGCGGTCGACGGCGTGCACGGGGTGTTCATCGGACCGTCGGACCTGGCGGCATCGATGGGGCATCGCGGCAATCCCGCGCACTCCGAAGTGCAGGCAGCCATCGAAGGTGCCATCAAGACCATCGTCGCCAGCGGCAAGGCTGCCGGCACGATGACCGTCGATGTCGCTCAGGCGCGGCGTTATCTCGACTACGGCGCGCACTTCGTCGCCGTCGGCATCGACATCACGCTGCTCGCGCAGGCGGCGCGCAAGCTGGCCGAGGAATTCGGCCTCGGCACCGATGCGGCCATGGGCGCCGCCGGCGCCTCCGCCTACTGAACACACGAAGGATGAGACAACGATGAGCACCCCGTTCAAGATCGCCGCGATCCCCGGCGACGGCATCGGCAAGGAAGTGATGCCCGAGGGCCTGCGTGTGCTCGAAGCCGCCGCGCGCCGCTTCGACATCCCACTGGAGTTCACCCAGATCGACTGGGCCAGCTGCGACCACTACGCGAAGACCGGCCAGATGATGCCGGACGACTGGAAGGCGCAGCTCCAAGGCCACGACGCGATCTACTTCGGCGCGGTCGGCTGGCCGGCGACGGTGCCCGACCACGTGTCCCTGTGGGGCTCGCTGCTGAAGTTCCGGCGCGAGTTCGACCAGTACATCAACCTGCGCCCGGCGCGCCTGTTCGAGGGAGTGCCCTGCCCCCTGGCCGGGCGCAAGGCCGGCGACATCGATTTCATGATCGTGCGCGAGAACACCGAGGGTGAATACACCAACCTCGGCGGCGTGATGTACGAGGGCACCGAGCGCGAGATCGTGATCCAGGAGTCGGTGTTCAGCCGCTTCGGCGCCGACCGCGTGCTGAAGTACGCCTTCGAGCTCGCGCAATCGCGCCAGCGCAAGCACCTGACGGTGGCCACCAAGTCCAACGGCATCGCGATCAGCATGCCGTGGTGGGACAAGCGGGCCGATGCGGTCGGCGCAGACTTCCCCGAGGTCACCGTCGACAAGCAGCACATCGACATCCTGTCGGCGCGCTTCGTGCTGCAGCCCTCGCGTTTCGACGTCGTCGTCGCGTCGAACCTGTTCGGCGACATCCTGTCGGACCTGGGGCCCGCCTGCACCGGCACGATCGGCCTGGCGCCTTCCGCCAACCTGAACCCCGAGCGCCGCTTCCCCTCGCTGTTCGAGCCGGTGCACGGCTCGGCGCCGGACATCTACGGCAAGAACATCGCCAATCCCGTGGCGATGATCTGGTCGGGCGCGCTGATGCTTCATTTCCTCGGCCGCCGCGATGCGCACGATGCGATCGTGAAAGCGATCGAACGCGTGCTGATCGAAGGCCCGCGCACGGGCGACCTCGGCGGCAGCGCATCGACAACCGAGATGGGAAAAGCGATCGCGGCGCTGATCTGAGCCGCATGCCGGCCCGGCAGGGCGCCACAATCGCCGGACCTTTCTCCGGTCGGCGTCGTGCCCTGCAAGCTCCCCTCCTCCGCACTCGCGTGGGGCCTCGCCGCCCTCGCCCCGCTGTGCGCGGCGCAGCAGCCCGCGCCGGAGGCTGAATCCTTCCGGCTGCCGCCGCTGCGCGAGGCGGGCCGGGCGCTCGGCCCGATCGAGACCTTCGTCTTCGAGGGCGCCACCGTCGTCGGCGACGCCGACCTGCAAGCACTCGCGCGGCCCTACACGCAGCGTCCCGTCACGACGGCGGATCTCGAAGAGCTGCGGCTGGCGATCACGCGCCTGCTGATCGAACGCGGCTTCGTCACCTCCGGCGCGGTGATTCCGGAAGGCGCCTGGCGCGACGGCCGCTTCCGCTTCGTCATCGTCGAGGGCCGCCTGCTGGCCGTGCGGGTGCAGGGGCAGGAGCGCCTGCGCGAGGGCTATGTCGCCGAGCGGCTGGTGCACGGGCCGAACGAGGTGCTGAACATCAACCTGCTGCAGGACCGCTTCCAGCGCCTGCTCGAGGACCCGCTGATCGCGCGTTTGAATGCGCGCATCGTGCCGGGTGCCGCGCTGGGCGAGGCGGCGCTGGAAGTCGAGGTGACGCGCGCCCGCCCGTACAAGCTGGCCCTCTTCGCCAACAACCACCGGCCGCCGTCGGTCGGCGAAGGCGCCGGCGGCGTGACCGGCGCGCTGTGGAACCTGACCGGCCTGGGCGACGTCGTCGACGCGACCGCGCTGGCGAGCCGCGGCTCCGAGCGAACCAACGTCGGATGGAGCGTGCCGCTGCCGCTCGTTGGTGGCAGCTTCGGCCTGCGCCATGACCAGGGCGACGCCAGCGTGATCGAGGAGCCGGTCGCCAGCATCGATATCGTCAGCCGGGTCAAGAGCCTGGACGTGAGCTTCACGCGCGCGTTCTTCGAGACACTCAACGATCGCCTGACGCTCGGCCTGGTGTGGACGCAGCGCGAGAACCGCACGACCTTGCTCGGCGAGCCGTTCTCGTTCACGCCGGGCGAGCCGGACGGCGTGTCGCGGCTGCACGCGTGGCGCTTCTCGCAGGACTACACGCGGCGCCAGCCGGGTCAGGCGCTGGCGCTGCGTTCCACGTTCACCTGGGGCCGCACGAACATCGACACCAGCGTCGATCCGGCCGCTCCGGCACGGCGTTATGCGTTCTGGCTCGGCCAGGCCCAGTTCGCGCAGCGGCTCGGTGTGCTGCCGGGCGCGCAGCTGGTGCTGAAAGCCACCGTGCAGCACAGCCGCGACCGGCTGCTGCCGCTGGAGCGCCTGGCCGTCGGCGGCGTCGCCAGCGTGCGCGGCTATCGCGAGAACCAGCTGGTGCGCGACTCGGGCGCCATCGGCACGGTCGAGCTGCAGATGCCGGTGATCGGCACGGCCGAGTCCGAGCCGCGGGTGATCCTGGCGCCGTTCATCGATGCCGGCAGCGCACGCAACCGTGGCGAGCGCACCGAACGCATCGCTTCCGCCGGCGTGGCACTCGATGCACGCTTCGGCGGCGGCTGGAGCGTCGAGCTCCAGGCGGCGAAGAAGCTGAAGACGCCGGCCGTCGCCAGCCACGGCGCGCTGCAGGACCGCGGCGTTCACGTGCAGATTCGCTACGAGGTCTTCTAGCAGGAGGGCTCCACCATGCGTTTGCGCCCGCTCACCCTCGTGATGTGCGCCCTGCTCGCCGCGCTGCCCGCGCAGGCCAAGGACCCCGCCGCGCTGATCGACCACGGCACGCAGCTGCGCCGCAGCGGCGATCTGCAGCGCGCCAGCGAGCACCTGCGCGAGGCCCACGCCCGCGCGGCAGAGCCGGCACTGAAGGCGCGCGCCGCGGCCGCGCTCGGCCTCACGCTGTACCAGATGCGCCGCACCAAGGAAGCCGAGCCGCTGCTGCGCGAGGCCTACGAGCGCGCCGGCACCCCGGCCGAACGCGCGCCACTGGCCAACGACCTCGGCAACGTGATGCTCGGCCTGCGCCACGACGACGAGGCGCGCCGCCTCTACCTCGAAGCCCAGCGGCTGGCGCCGGGCGACGCCTCGCTGCAACTGAGCACCGCCTTGAACCTGGCCCGCCTCACGGCGCCCGGCGCGCGCGGTGACGCCTTGCGCGCGGCCGCCACGCGGCTGCCCACGATCGCCGATGCGCGCGAGCGTGCCGGCTATGCCGCGAACCTCGGCATGCAGGCACTCGGCCTCGGCGCCGCGGGCAAGCCGCTGGCGTACGAGTCGCTCGCACTCGCCCGCGCGCTGGCCGCCGGCCTGGCCGATGCGCGCCTCGAAGCCGAAGCGCTCGACGGCCTCGGCCAGCTCTACGAAGCGGAGCGGCGCATCGACGATGCGTTGCGCCTGACCGACGATGCCGTGTCACGCGCCCAGGCGGCCAACGCGCGCGACCTGTTGTTCCGCCTGGAATGGCGGCGCGGCCGCCTCTTCAAGGCCGCGGGCGACACCGATCGCGCCGTCGCCGCCTATCGCCGCGCCGTCGAGCACATCGAGGCGGTGCGGCAGGACATCCCGATCGAGTACGAGGACGGCCGCTCGTCGTTCCGCGAGACGCTGGAGCCGATCTACCTGGGCCTCGCCGAGCTGCTGCTCGCCAAGGCCGATGCCGCGGCCGGCGCGGCGGCACAGCAATACGCCCGCGAGGCGCGCAACGTGGTCGAGCTGGTCAAGCGCAGCGAGCTCGACGACTTCCTCGGCGAGCGCTGCACGGTGGAATCGGCGCGCTCGCTCGACGCCGGCGTGCTGCCCAAGGGCACGGCAGTGGTCTATCCGATCATCTTCGCCGAGCGGCTGGAGATGCTGGTCGAGACGGCCGACGGGCTGCAGCGCCGCTCGCAGGCGATCGATGCCGACGACCTGCAGAAGCTGGTGCTGGGCTTTGCCGACAGCCTGCGCCGCCAGCGCCCCTACGAAGCCGCGGCCGGCGTGTTGTACGACCGACTGCTGCGCCCGCTGGATGCCCTGTTGGCGGAGCAGCAGATCGACACGCTGGTGATCGTGCCCGACGGCGTGCTGCGGCTGCTGCCCTATGGCGCGCTGCACGATGGCCAGCGCTTCGCGATCGAGAAGTACGCGGTGGTCACCGCGCCGGCACTGAGCCTGACGCGTGCCGCGCGCAACCGCCAGGCGAATCCGCGTTTGCTGCTCGCCGGCCTGTCCGAACCCGGCCCGGTGGTCGACCAGCTGCCGCGCTGGGTCCTGGAAGCCCTGGGCGGCACGGCCACCCGCACGCTGACGCGCCAGGAAACCCGCGAGGCGCTGGCGCTGCCCGGTGTGAAGCAGGAAATCGATAGCCTGCGCCAGCGCCTGCCGAGCGACGTGCTGCTCGACCAGGCCTTCACGCTGGCGCAGTTCGAGCAGCGCTTCGCGACCGGCGACTATTCACTCGTGCACATCGCCTCGCATGGCGTCTTCAGCAGCTCGGCCGCCGAGAGCTTCCTGCTGACCTACGACGGCCTGCTGACGATCGACGGCCTGCAGCGCCTGCTGCGCTCCGAGAAGCTGCGCCGGCAACCGATCGACCTGCTCGCGCTGTCGGCCTGCCAGACCGCCGAGGGCGACGACCGCGCGCCGCTGGGGCTGTCGGGCGCGGCGCTGAAGGCGCGCGCCGGCAGCGCGCTCGGCACGCTGTGGCCGGTGTCCGACGCCGCGGCGATGCAGCTGATGTCGCGCTTCTATGCCCGCCTCGGCGAGCCGCAGATCAGCAAGGCCAAGGCCTTGCAGCAGGTGCAGCGATCGCTGATCGCCGAACCCGCGTTCAATCATCCGTTCCACTGGGGCGCCTTCATCCTCGTCGGGAGCTGGTTATGAGTGCTCGATCCGAGCGCCGCGGCCGCGTCACTGCGGCGTTGGCGGCGATGCTGTTCGCCGCGCTGCCCGGCGGCGCCGAGGCCGGCGCGCTGACGGACGGCAGCTGGGGCCGCACGCCGCAGGCCTTCAGCGGCCAGTTCACGATTCCCGAGAGCGTGGGCCGGCGCGCCGGCAGCAACCTCTTCCACAGCTTCCAGCGCTTCGGCATCGAGGCCGGTGAATCGGCGACCTTCACGACCGCCACGCCCGCGCTGAACAACGTGATCGCGCGGGTCAGCGGCAGCGAGCCGTCGGGCCTGTACGGCACGCTGCGGCTGTCGGCGGCCTCCGGGAGCCGGCCGAACTTCTACCTGATCAATCCGAACGGCGTGACCGTCGGGCCGGGCGCGCGCATCGACGTGCCCGCCGCCTTCCACTTGAGCACCGCCCACGAGCTGCGTTTCGCCGATGGCACGGTGTTCGGCGCCGGGCGGGGACCCGACAGCACGCTGACGGTGGCCGCGCCCGCGGCGTTCGGATTCCTGGGCGCCGCCGCCGCGGGCGCGGTGCGCCTGCTGCCGGGCGCGCGGGTGAATGCTTTCCTCGACGACCGCGACATCGACATCACCGCCGGATCGATCGAGTTGGACCGCGCCGCCATCCACACCGAAACCGGCGTGCTGCGGCTGCTCGCCGCCGGCGCTGAAGGCGCAGCGATACCGGTCGATCCGCGCCAGGCGGCGCCCGAGCGCAGCCTCGGCGGCAGCATCACGCTGCTGGGCTCGTTCGCCAGCACGGCAGAGGGCCGCGTCGCCGTGCAGGCCGGCACGCTCGAGCTTCAATTCGCAGCGATCACTGCGATCCCCGTGCTGCAGGCCGCCGGCGCGGTCGACGTGCTGGTGCGCGACGCGCTGCGCCTGCAGGACTCGCGCATCGCTTCGCACATGGCCTTCGACAGCGCGGCCGCGGGGCCGCCGGTGCGCGTGCGCAGCCTGGGCTCGATTGCCATCGGTGGCGAGGTCGGCGGCATCCTGACGACGACCTCGTCGGCAGCGCCGGCCGGCGACATCAGCGTCAGCGCCGCGTCGATGAGCGTGAGCGGCCAGACCGCCATCGCCAGCTTCACCCAGGCCCTCGGCAACGCCGGCAACATCGCCGTCGACGTCCAGGGGCCGCTGCGGATGACAGACAGCGGCGGCGTGTTCTCGCAGGCCCTGGCCGGCGTCGATGCGCCGGACCTGACGCGCTTCGGCGCCTCCGGATCGGTGCAGGTGAAGGCCGGCGCGCTGACGCTGGACGGCACCGGCGCGACCCTGCCGCCCAGCATTTCCAGCGACTCCACCTTCGTCGCGACACCGGCCGGCGCGGTGACCGTGCTCGTCGACGGGCCGCTCGTGCTGCGCGGCGGCGGCAACATCACCAGCTCGGCCACCGCCCATCCGGGGTTCGCGCCGATCGCCACGCAGCGGGCGGGCTCGGTGTCGGTCAAGGCGCAATCGATCCTGATCGACACCGCGAGTGACGACGCTTTCCCCTCCGGGATCTACAGCGACTCGCTGGGATCGATGGAGCCCGGTTCACTGGCGCACGGCCCGGGCGGACCGGCGGGTCGGGTGCAAGTGGAAGCGCGCGACATCACGATCCTCGGCGGTGGGCCCGCCGGCATCTCCGCCAACACCTCGGGCCCCGGCGCGGGCGGCACCGTCTCGGTCACCGCCGAACGGATGCTGCTCGACGGGCGCGAGCAATGGCCGGCGTCGATCTCCAGCACGACGCTGGGCGCCGGCGACGGCGGGGTCGTGACGGTGCAGGTCGCGGAGCGCCTGACGATGGTTCGCGGCGGCCTGATCCAGGCGCTGTCGGCCGGAACCGGCCGCGGCGGCGCGATCACGGTCGAGGCCAGGACCCTCCTGATCGAGGGCAGCGGCCCGCAAGGCCTGACGACCGGCATCCTCGGCACCTCCGTCGGCCCGGGCGCGGCGGGCGACATCACGGTCCGGCGCGCGGAGCAGGTCTCGCTGCTGCGCGGCGGCGTGATCAGTGCCAACGCCCATGCCGAAGGCCGTTCGGGCGCGATCCGCATCGAGACGCGCGATTTGTTGATCGACGGCCAGGGTGATCCGCTGACCGGCATCCGCAGCCGCGCGACAGCCACCTCCACCGGCAAGGTCGGGCAGATCGTGGTGGCCGCCAGCGGCGCGGTGCTGCTGACCGACGCGCCTCAGGCGATGACGATCAAGAACGAATCGCTGGAACCGGACCTGACCGCCTTGACGCCGCAATCGATCAGCGTCAGCGCGCAGCGCCTGCAGATGGACGGTGCGAGCCTGATCGCCTCGTCCAGTGGCAGCGCCCCCGGCAATGCCATCGACGTGCAGGTGCGCGAGGACATGATCATGCGCAACGACGCGCGCATCCTCACATCCGCGCAGAACGGCAACGGCGGGCCGATCAGCGTCTCGGCGCAGCGCTATCTGCTGATACGCGACGCGCAGATCGAGAGCTCGGTGCTCGGCGCCTTCAACGGCAATGGCGGCAACATCCGCGTCAGCACGCCCGTGCTGGTGCTGGACAACGGCTCGATCCAGGCCAATACCGCCGCACCGCGCGCCAGTGGCGGCGACATTCGCATCGAGGTTCAGGCGCTGCTGTCCAGCGGCAGCGCGCTGCGCGTCGGCGGCACGGAACTGATTCCGTTCGATCCGCGCGGCGCGGGCAGCAACGTGATCCAGGCCGCGGCGCCGGAAGGCCTGTCCGGCAACATCCAGATCGCCAGCCCCGCGCTCGACCTGGCCGGCAGCCTGAAGACGCTGGACGCCCAGGTGCTCGATGTCGGCCTGATCGGGCGCGACATGTGCGGCATCGGCTACGGCAGCTCGCTGGTGCGCGCCGGCCGCGGCGGCTTGCCGGGCTCTATCTCCGATGCGGTGCGGCCGGCGCGCTGAGCGGCGCCCGGCAGCTCACCCGCCGCGGAACTGCACGCGCCGGTTGTCGGGCGCGAACGGGTCGGCGCCTTCGATCGGCTGGCGCTCGCCCAGGCCGACCTCGCGCATGCGCTGCGCATCGATGCCGTGCCGCTGCACCAGGTACTGCTTGACGGCGGCTGCGCGGCGGCGTGACAGCTGCTGGTTGTAGTCGTCGCTGCCGCTGGCGTCGGTGTGGCCCTCGATGACCACGCGCCGGCCGGGCGGCAGCAGCTTGATGCCTTCGGCCAGCGCGTCGAGCTGGCCCCGCGCCTCGGGCAGGATGGCCGTCGAATCGAATTCGAACTGCACCGGCAGCGACAGCGCGCTGGCCGGCGCCGCCGACGCTTCGTAGTCGGCCGGTCCGGCCACCGGCGGGGCATCGCCCGCTGCGGCGTCCAGCAGCCGGATCGAGCGCGTGCGACCGCGCTTCGAGGCGTCGGTCGACAGGATCTCGCGCACCTGCTGCGGATCGACGCGCTGCCCTTCGCGGAAATGCAGCGTGGTCTGCGCCGATGCGCCCATGGCGGCGGACAGGATCAGCGTGGCCAGCGCCAGCAGGCGCCAAGGCCCGCCGGCGCGGACGACATGAAGGACATTGGACGGACGCAGCATCCCGATCTCCCCAGAACCGACGTAACGGACGACGGGCATTGGGTTGCGGCGGGGCGCGATCCGGTTCAATCTTCCGCCCATGTTCGCCTTGCGCATCCTCCGCCGGCCCGACAGCGCTCCCGGCGGGGTGGATCTGATCGCGGTCGGCCCGGCCGGCGCGACGATCGGCCGCGCGCAGAACTGCGAGGTCGTGCTGGAAGATCCACTGCGGCTGGTTTCACGCCACCACGCGTGGATCGCCGCGGAAGCGCACGGCCAGGCGCTGCTGCGCTGCCTCAGCACGATCTCGCCGATGACGGTGAACGAGGAGCGGCTGATGCCGAACCACGAGCGGCTGGTGCGCCCCGGCGACCGGCTGCGGATCGGCGGCTTCGAGCTGGCGGTCGAGTGGGTGGGCATGCCGACGCTGGTGCCGCACAACGATCCGCTGGCGACGACGGTCGCCGCCGTTCCGAATCCCGGTCCGGTGCCGTACGCGCCGCCCGCGCCACCCGCGCCGCCGCCGGCGCGCCTGGACCGCTGGTTCGACCTGGAAACCGTGCCCGACCCGCTCGGCCCCGAGTCGCCGCTGCCGGCGCTGCGCGATCCCTCGCTGCCACCCGGCGCGGCGGGGCGCCCCGGGCCACAGCAGGACGCGGTCTGGCCGCCGACGCTGCTGATGCAGCGCCCACCTCCGGAGAGCCTCGCGGCGGAGGCGGCCGCTGCCGCGAGCGCCGACTACCAGGCGCTGCGGCAGGCCTTCCTGCACGGCGCCGGGCTGGACCCGGCGACGCCGTTCACGCTCGATGCCGTGACCCTCGCGCACCTCGGCGCGCTGCTGCGCGCCTCGACCGAAGGCACGCTGGAGCTGCTGCGCGCCCGCGCGCTGACCAAGCGCAACCTGCGTGCCAAGGGCACCGGCGTCACGGCACGCGAGAACAACCTGCTGAAGTTCGCGCCCGACGTCGGCGAGGCGCTGAAGCTGCTGCTCGAGCCCGCCGGCCGGCCGGGCTTCCTCGGCCCGGTGGAAGCCGTGCGCGCGGCCAACCACGACCTGCAGGTGCACCAGCTGGCGATGGCCGCGGGCATGCGGGCGGCCATGCTCGACCTGATCACGCAGCTCGGCCCGGCCGCGATCGAAGCCTCCGCCGATCCGCCGCAGGGCGCCGCCCGCGTGATGCCCGCGCTGCGCGAGGCGCAGCTGTGGCAGCGCCTGCAGCAGGCGCACGCGCGCCTGGTCGAGCACCTGGACGACACCTTCGACAGCGCGTTCGGGCGCGAATTCGTGCGGGCGTACGAGGCGTTTGCGGCGCAGGCGGGCGGCGAGCCGCCGGCGGAGGGGGAGTCGGCGCGGCACTAGGCGAAGCGCCGGCGGCACCGGGTCCCGCTACGTCAGAACAATCCGCCCGCGCCAGATCCCGCCGAATCCCAAGCCAGGATCCCGACCAATCCAACGGCTCCAGCGCCAGCGGGCTGCACCTGAACATCCGACAGCACCGTGCCGTCGGCAAACTTGAATTGCTCGACACGATGCGCGCTGCCGAGGTACCAGTCCTTGATCAATAGCGTGTCGGTGGTGCCATTGATCGTTGCCTGCAAGTCGTTGCCGACGCGAGAGAAGGCGATGTCGCTCGTTGCGATGTTGGCGCCGAAGAGCACCGAATCGACGATGCCGGCGGTGGCATCGTTCTCCTGGACGGTGTCGACCTGGTTCCCGCGCTGGAAGGCATACGTGTCGGCGCCGGTACCGCCCGCCAAAGTGTCGTTGCCGGCCGCGCCGTCCAGCGTGTCATTGCCCGCCCCACCGCTCAGGACGTTCGCCGCGACGTTGCCCAGCAATGTGTTGTTCAACGCATTGCCGGTGCCATTCACCAGGCTCGAACCGATCAGGGTGAGGTTCTCGAGGTGATTTCCGAGCGTCCAGGCAACGGCCGATAGAACGACATCGATTCCTTCGTCGGCGTTCTCCGTTACCACGTCAGTCGCCACATTAACGACAAAGGTGTCGTCGCCAGTGCCACCCAGCATCGTGTCGTTGCCTGCAGCTCCGTCGAGCATGTCATTGCCGGAACCACCATTGAGCGTGTTGTTTCCACTGTTGCCCGTCAACATGTTGTCGAGCGCATTGCCAGTGCCATTGATCACCGACGTGCCGGTCAAGGTCAGGCGCTCGACGTGGTTCGCGAGCGTCCACGTGATGGCCGATTGCACGAGGTCGATTCCTTCGTCGGCAACTTCGACCGTCGTGTCGGCTGCGTTGTCGACGACGTAGATATCGTCACCCGTGCCGCCCGTCATCGCGTCGGCCCCGGTCCCGCCGTTGAGCGTGTTGGCGCCGGCATTGCCCCGGAGCACATTGTTCAGCGTATTGCCGGTGCCGTTGAGCGGCGCACTTCCCGTCAGCGTCAGGTTCTCGACGTTCGTCGCGAGCGTCAGCGTGACGCTGGACTCGATCGTGTCGTTGCCCGCGCTCGCCGCCTCGGTCACGACGTCGGCGCTGATGTCGACGATGTAGGTGTCGTTGCCGGCCCCGCCGATCATCGTATCGTTGCCTGCACCGCCGTTGAGCACGTTGTCGCCTGCATTGCCGGTCAGCTTGTTTGCGAGTCCATTGCCCGTGCCGTTGACCGCCGCCGTGCCGGTCAGGGTCAGGTTCTCGAGCTCGGCGCCGAGCGTCCAGCCGAGGCTTGTCGTGACGAGGTCGACACCGCCACCGGCCGCTTCGATGATCGAGTCGCCTGACGCATCGACGACGTAGCTGTCGTTGCCTGTCCCGCCACTGAGCACATCGTTGCCGGTGCCGCCATCCAGCACGTTGGCGCCACCGTTGCCGGTGATCGTGTTGTCGAGCGCATTGCCCGTGCCATTGGATGACCGAACGGTGTCCGTACCGGCGCTGCTGCCCTCGATGGCCTGGTCGGCCGTGGCGTCGATGACGTACGCGTCGTTGCCTGCTCCGCCCGTCATGCGATCGTTGCCGCTACCTCCATCCAGCGTGTCCGCGGCCGCGGACCCATTGAGCGTGTCGTTGCCGGCCAAGCCCCGCACAAGTCCGCCGTTGGCAGACGCTTGAAGAACGTCGTCGCCCTCGGTGCCGAGCACCCCAGCGATGGCAGACTGGATCGCCGCCAGATTCCATACCGTAGCGTCAGCGAACTCGAACTTCAGGCCTGTCGGATCCCAACCGCCGTGAAAGCCGTCCAGCGTCGCCGTCGAGGCAGTCGCGGAGTGCTCGATGCGCAAATTGGGGCCCACGGTCCACAAGGTGAGGTCCGTCGGCGCAATGCCGGTTCCGAAACGCAAGGTGTCGCCGCCGACGAGCCAGAAGTACGCATCCTGACCCCAGCCGGGGGACAGCAGAATCAGCTCCGGGTCCGAGGTGGCGTTGACGACATCGTTGCCCGGGCCTGCATCGACGGTATCGCCGCCGCCTTCGACGTAGATCGTGTCGTCGCCGATACCGCCGCGGACCACATCGGCGCCCGGGCCATCGCGCAACTCATCGTTGCCGGCGCCACCATCGACAACGTCGTCGTCTCCGTCGCCGAACAGCCGGTCGTTGCCGGCGCTTCCGGACAGGGTGTCGTTGCCGGCACCGCCACGCACCAGATCGTCGCCGCCCAGCGCATCGATCACGTCCGGACCGGCTGTGCCGAGCAGCTCGTCCGGACCTTCGGACGCGGCAGTCGACACCCGGCTTGCCACGTCGTCGTAGGTCCAGACGGTGCCGTCCATGAAGCGCACGCCCGTCAGCGGCCGCTGCGACGAAGTGAACTCTTCCACCAGCACGCTGTTCTCGGTGCCGGACACGGCCAGGCGGATGACGCCGCCTGGGATGGCACTGACCTGGATATTGGCCGGCGTGACGCCGGTGCCAAATTCGATGACGGCGTTCCTTGCGGCGACGCGGTCGCTCGAAAACTTGATGGCGTCGTTGCCAAAGTCACCTTCGAAGCGGTAGACGACATGACCATTGCCGGCATACAGCTCGTCGTTGCCGGCGCCGCCAATCAGGATGTCGGAGTCGCCCCCGGAGCTGATGCCGTTCTGGGTGGACGACGAACCGCCCACGGCGTAGAGCTTGTCGTTGCCGTCGCCACCGAGCAGTGTGTCGGACCCGGCAAGGCCGCAGATTTCGTCGTCACCCGCGCCACCTGTCACTCAACGCCGTCTCGAACCTCGAGCCTGAACGAAGCGTCACCGAACATGTGATCCCCGCCGTCGCCACCGAACAGGATGTCGTCGCCTCCATCGCCGTCGACGAGATCGTCGCCATCGCCACCATCGATGACGTCGTTGCCGTGGTCCGCCGAAAACACGAAGTTATCGGCGATGGGCGGGTCCGCGTAGGTGTACTGCTCCGGCGAAAGGAACAGGAGACTGAGGTAGTTGTCGCCCGAGAGTTCGTCGTTTCCAGCACCCCCTGGGCCGTGGCGTCAAGCTGCAGCTGCTGGGAACTGCTTGCCGTCGTCGTGGGCGACCAGTTCTTAACGATGATCGAGTTGCCCTTGTTGGCGCCCGAGAAGGTGATGACGAGCGTGTCGCTGGTGCCTTCCCGGATCAACTGGTACCGCACGCTTCCGTCATCGCTCTTCCAGACGCCGCCAAGCCCCGGCGCCTTCCGGCCGATGGGTAGGCCTCCTTGAAACCCGGCGACCTCGAACTGGCCAACACCATCCCCGTCGCGAACCGTGTCGACACCCCATCCAGTGGAGAACACGTACGTGTCGGCGCCGTTCCCGCCGTCGAGGAAGTCATTCCCCTTCCCGCCATCGATGCGATTCGCACCGCTTCCACCGAAGACGTAGTCGTCGCCTTCTCCAGCCTCGACGTTCCCGTTTGCGGAAACAATGAAGTCGGCGCCTTTGTGCACATTACCGGCGTTGTCGGTCGTCTGGCCGGTACCCCGGACCGTGCCACCACCGCTGAAGTCGTAGATCAGCGTGTCTGCAAGGATCTGCCCACCCACGAACTCCTTCTCCCACACCTTCACGCCGGCAAGTGCCGCCTGCTGTCTCGGCGCGGGGTCGTCCTTGGCGATTCCGCCAGGGGAAAGATTGGCCGTGAAGATGTCCGTGAGCTGCGTAACACCCGCACGATTCATGCACTCGGCAACGAATCCCACGCAGTTGAATACGATCTTCCCGGGTAGCGTGATCAGTGCGCCGGGCGCGGCATAGTATCTGAGCGTCGTCTGGTCGAAAGGCTTGCTGGCATCCGCGGCGTCGATCGCATTGAGTTGCGTGACGTAGGCGCGCAGAGCAGCAACCTGGGCTTCGCTCACGGATATTCGTTTCTCGAACGTCCACTCATGGTCACTTTGATCCATGGAGACATGGCCGCCGACCGGAAGTACATCGCCGGCTCCCTTTGTCCCATCCGGCATCCAGCCGAACACCTCGGTGTTGCCGCTCGGGTCCGTGATGGTGACCATCGCGTGCCCGAAGTTCCGGAGAATGACCGGACTCTGGCCATTCAGGAGATTGTCGAAGTCGAACTCGACTTTGCTGTCTTCGACCCGGATTCCAATGTACCAATCTGCCACTTCAATTCACCTTTGTACTTGGTGTAGAAATTCTGGATTCCAGCGCAAGGTCGCCGGGACTGCTGGGCTTCGACTTCTCTTCTAGAGTCGAGCCTGGCTCGGCATCTCGGACTTCTCCCGACAGAAGCGCGTTCATTGCGCATAGCTGCCTCAACGCCTTCGCCCTGGATGCATGAATGACCTTGGACGACGGAGCACGTGCCAGGGTCTTCTCAATGCCGACACACGGATTCAGCATGAGGTCTCGCACCGCCTTGCGCTCTCCGGCGTCGAGAATCGATGCGTTCCTGATGAGTAGGTATCCGCACTCCTGCCAGACACCTCCCCACTTGCACGCCACGCGACGCTCGACGATCGGCTGGAGCTGACGCAGCCTTTCCGGCCCGATCTGTTCGCCGAGAGCGACGCTGTATGGGGTGTAGGCCCGTTGCAGCTTGTCATTGTGGGCTGCGGCCAGTTGAACACTCATCGGTTGCGCACTGGCGCCGACCGTCAGAACGCACGCGAACGCAATGACCACGACTCTCATGGAATCCGCTCCTTCGAACAATGGGTTGTCGCCGTCGGCACGTGCCGGGTGCGACGCGGTGCACTGTGCCAGCGCCTGCGCAAGGCGCTGGCTACTGACGCGTCGGTACTAAGCGCCTAGACGCTTGGTAGCTTCTTGCTGTGCGTTGACATGCTCGCCGGGCAGCCGGCAGCGCCCGCATCGTCGTGGAGGCGAGGCAATGAGCAATGTCCTGAGGTTGCAAAATTCCGCCTCACCGAGGTTCCCTCTCTTGTACGGCGAAGCTTCGCCTTGGTTGTTGCAGCCTACGCTGGCGCGCTGGCACTCCCTATCCCGTCTACTTTACGGCGCCTGAGGCGCGTTGTCGCCCCGGGGGTGGGAGACGATGCGGCCCCTGGCACATGCGGGGCGGCCTATGCGGCTCCGTCGTGCAGAAGCGTTGTGATGAATCAGCGCAGCGTACAGAGCGCGCGCACTCCCCAAGCGGCGCAATGTAGAGCATTCGTGCTGCACCGGCCACACCCCTGATCCGGGGTTACCCCGGATTGTGTGCAGAAGTAGCGGGAGGGGTGGGCGCCGCGCGTGTCCGCCCTAGCCGTCCTTACCCCAACATGCGCAGCAGCAGTCCGTCCGACGGCGGCCAGGATTCGGCGATCGGCTGCCGCACATCGGGCACCGGCTCGGTGGGCCACCAGAACGACGCCGCGCCAGGACAACTGCGGCGCAGGTCGGCCACGCGGTCGACTACCACGCCAGCGCCGCCCGGCGCCTCGGTGACCTGCGGCCAGTCACTCCCCGCCCACGCCGCGGCCCCCTGCTCGAACTCCTCCACCGACTCGAAACGGGCCGCATCCCACAACCAGTCGCTCAATCCCAGCATGCGGGCCTGCAGCCGCACCAGCGGCACGGCGTCCAATGCGGCCCGCGGCACCCCCTCCGCCAATAGCAGCGGAAAGACGCGGCCGACGCGGTCTCGCGAGCCGGCGACGATGCCGCACCAGCCCATACCCTGACCGTCCGCCGGCAGCAGCAGGCCCTGCCAGGGCGCCATGCCGCGAACGCAGTTGCGCAGCGCGGCGCTGCCGAGCGTGGCCTCGGCCGCCGGCAGGCCGCGCTGCAGCCACTCGTCCCACAGGCGCTGCCACGGCAGGCCCTGGCCGACGAAGTCGCCGACCCAGGGCAGCTTGCCGTACCAGCCGATCGAGCGCGTCAGCACGTCGTGCATGTCACCTCACCAGGGTTCGGGGCAGCGGAAGCGGCCCAGCTCGCCGAGCAGCGCGGCGCTCGCCGGCCCACCCGCCCCGGCTTCGGCCTGGACGTCGAGCTGCAGGGCGCGGCCGTCGACCTCGATCCGCGCGAGCACCGTGCGCGCCGCGCCGCCACGCGTCAGCCCGTGGCGCTGCAGCACGCGCAGCAGCGCCCAGGGGCCTTCGTGCACTTCGGCGCCGATGCCGTTCGGTCCGGCCGGCAGGATGCGCAGCACCACCTTCTGCGTCGCCGCCGGCCCCGGCCACTGCAGCGCCTTCGGCCGGCGCGGGCCGTTCTCGTAACGCAGCAACTGGCCGTCGACGTCGAGGCTGAACAGCAGCAGCTCCGGATCCATCGCCTGCGGCGTCAGCTCGAGCCGCAGCTGCGGCAGGCCGCGCCCGCCGGGGAAGAACAGGCGCCGGATGTCCTCGGCACTCTCGAAAGCGCGCAGCGCGGCGACCGCCTGCGGCGGCGCATCCGCATCGTCGAGCAGGCGCCAGGGCCGTTGCCGGCTGTCGATGCGCGGCGCGATGTGCTGGCGAAAGACGCTGTCGAACAGGCCCTGCGGGCCGAACAGGCGCGCGAAGTCGGCATACGGCAGGTCGCGCGTCGCGCCGGCGGCGAACGGGAAGCGCTCGGCCGTCAGGCGGCGGCAGGCCTGCGCCAGCTCGGCCAGGCTGCCGCCGAGGCGGCGCTCCAGCGCACGTTTCTGCGCGGCGGCCAGCGCCTCGGCCAGCGCGAGCCACATCGCGCGCACCGGCGGCGGCGCCGCGGCGCTCTCGGCGCGCAGCTCGCGCACCAGCTCGCCGGCGCGTGCGCCGGCCGGATCCTGCAGCGCGGCGGCCAGCGGCACCAGCAGGCGGTCGAGCGCACCGGCCGCGGCACCGCCCGTCGCGCGGTCGGCCACCGCCTTGGCGGCATAGTCACGCAAACCTTCAAAATGAGCGGCCAGCGTCGCATCGCGCGCCTGCGCGGCGGGCGATACAGACGCCCCCCCAATCTCCGGCACCGCGAACTCGGCGGCCACGCGGCGCAGCAGCTGGCGCAGCGCGGAGTCCGGTGCCGCCAGCTCGGTGGCGAAACGCGCCAGCGCCTCGGTGTCGGCCGGCGCCTGCAGCGCCAGCGTGCCGAGCAGGCGGTCCCAGGCGGCGATCGTCGCCTGCGCGTGCCGTTGGCCGACGCCGCGCGCCACCGGCACGCGTGTCTCGCGATCGGTCAGCAGGCGCCGCAGCGCCGGCGAGCGCTCGCCGAGCACCCATTCAGCCTCGTCGGCCATCTCGGCGATCGTCGGCTCCACCGCCGGCTCGATCACGCTGCGCCAGGCCTCGCGCGTCAGCGGCGCGGCAATCGCCGGCGGTGCCACGGCCGCATCGGCGGGCGCGAAGGCCAGCACCGCCGCCGGGCCGGCCAGCTCGGCCAGCGCCTGCGCGCCGCCCAGGCGCTCGCGCGCGCGGCGCAGCAGCCGGTCGTGCACGCGCTGCTCCAGCGGAACGGCGGACAGCGCGGTGCGTGCGGCCTGCAGCGTGGTTTCGTCGAGCCGCATCGCCTCGAGCACGGCGTTGCGTTCGAGCAGTGCATCGAAATGACGCAGCCACTCTTCCTGCTCGCCCGCGCCGGGGGCGACGGTGGCCGCACCCGGCGCGGCATAGGCATGCGCCGCCCAGCGCTGCACCTCGCCGCGCTGCAGGCGGCCCGGCGTCACCAGCATCAGCGCCACGCGCAGCGCCTCGTAGCGCGTGGCGGCATCCTGCTCCTGGCGCACCGCCTGCGTCAGCCGCTCGACGACCAGCGGCGCGAAACTGCGGTCCAGCACGCGGTGGTAGGTCTGGTCGGCCGAGCGGGCCAGCCGCGGGCCTTGGAACAGGCCGAAGCCGAGGCCCCAGGGCACATCGTCAGGACTGTCGGGGTCGACCGAGCCGCTCGACGCCAGCTGGTGCAGCAGCGCATACAGCGGCAGCAGCCGGTCGATGCGCCCGTCCCGCGCCGGCCCGACTTCCTGCGTCACGCGCTGCACGCGCTCGCGCACCGCGGCCACGTACTCGCTGTTCTGGCGGTAGCTGTGCAGCCACGCGACGCAGGCCAGCAGCATCAGCAGCGCCGCGGTGGCGCCGGCGGTCGCCTCCAGCCAGCGCCGGCGCCGCCGCCGCGCGAGGCTGAAGCCGGCCAGCGGCGCCTCGGCGATCACCAGCCGCGTCAGCCAGCCGGCGAGGAAGAAGGCCTTGCCGCGGCCGGGCTCGACTTCGCGCGGCGTCAGTCCGAAACCGTAGCTGCGGCTCAAGTCGCCGATCACGCGGTCGATCGGGTTGCCTTCCTGCGTGCCGCTGCTGAAGTGGATGCCGCGCAGCGGCTGCGCCGGCGCATCGGCGGCGTGGCGGAAGGCGCGCCGCGCGAAGCCGTCCAGCGCCGGCAGCAGGGCTTCGATCTGCGCCGGGAAATGGAAGATCGCCGAGCGCCGCTCCGGCAGCGGCTCGGCCTGCAGGCGTTGCGGCACCGCGGCGGCCAGGCGCGCCGGCAGCTCGGCCAGCCGCACGGCCAGGTCGTCCGGCACGTCCGCGCCGCGGTCGCCGAGCTCGCAGGTGATGCCCCAGGGCTGCTCGCGCTGCGCCGGGTCGAAGTCGCCGAAGCTCTCGATGAAGCCGGCGAGCAGGTCGGCCTTGGTCACCAGCAGGTAGACCGGGAAGCTCAGGCCCAGCTGCGTGCGCAGCTCCTGCAGCCGGCGATCGACCGCCGCCGCCTGGTGCGCCAGCTCCGCGCCGCCCTGCAGCAGGTCGGGCGCGCTGACGGTGACGATCACGCCGTTGATCGGCTGCACCGCGCGGTGGCGCCGCAGCAGCTGCAGGAACAGCCGCCACTCCGACGCATCCTGGTCGCCGCGGCTGTCCTGCGTCGTGTAGCGGCCGGCGGTGTCGATGAACACCGCCTGGTCGGTGAACCACCAGTCGCACTGCCGCGTGCCGCCGATGCCGGCGACCGGCGCGGCCCCGAGCCGCTCCGCCAGCGGAAAGCGCAACCCGGCGTTCAACAAGGCCGTGGTCTTGCCCGCACCGGGCGCGCCGATGAACAGGTACCACGGCAGTTGGTACACCTGCCGCCGCCGCTGCCACCAGTGCGCCGGCGCGCCGCCCCCGCGCGCGCCGAGGCCCGCGCGCAACAGCTGCATCGCACTGGCGAAGCGCTGCGTCAGAGCCTGCGACGCGTCATCGCTCGCCTGCAGCTGTGCGAACAGCTGCGCATTGCGCCGCTGCCGCAGCCAGCGCCGCACCAGCCCAGCCAGCACCAGCGCGCCGGCCAGGGCCAGCAAGAGCGCGAGCCGCGCGCCGCGCCCGTCGAACGGATGGCGCCCGCCGATCGACAGCAGCGGCGCCGACAGCCAGATGAGCAGCGCCGCCCCGGCAACATTCGCCAGGCCCTGCAGCCGCGCCTTGGTCGCGCCGTCCGCAGCGTTGCGCGCGGGCTCGGCGGCGGCTTGGCGCTCGGGATGTGCGGTCACCTCAATGCCTCCCCGGCGCTTCTCGCGAGGGCGGTGTGCTCGCGTGCTCGCTGGCGAACGGCTAGTTGCGGCCCGTTGCGGTCGTGCATGCGGGGACTGCGCATGCGGGCACCGAACGCGCCAAGGCCACTGGGTGCCCGGCTCCGCTCATGTCCCCCGGGCCGGGCTGCGCTTCTATGTCTCAGGCTAGATCTCGGCCGGCCCTCCTCCTTGACTTCGCTACGCCGGGCACCCAGCGCCCTTGGCTGTGGCGACACCGTGGCATGCGATGGCCTGCCAGGGCGCAGCGGATCAGGACGGCGGGGCGCTCTGTGGAGCGAAGTCAAGGAGGAGGGCCGGCCGGGCACCGCCCGGGGCGCATCAACGCCGCCCGGCCCGGGGGACATGAGCGGAACAGAGCGCCCCGCCGGCCTGATCGTGTGCGGTGCAGGCACGCAGCGCACGACGAACGTCCGCAACGGGCGGTGATCGGACGGTCGAGCGAGTCTCATGCCAACCACTCCATGCCGATCAGGGATACAGCACGATGTCGACCCGCCGCGGCGGCAGCGCCGGCCCGGGCCCGGGGCGGTCCTGGTCGGCGGCGCCCTCGACGGCCAGGCGGTGAGCGGGCAGCGTGCGCTCCAGCGCGTTTGCGGCCTCGCGCGCCCATTCGTAGGACTGGTGCCAGGCCGAGGGCAGGCGCGCCGTGCGGCGGTCGCTGCCGTCGGTGTGGCCGATCACGACCACCTTGCCGCCGTGCGCGGCCAGCGCCGAGCCGATGCGCGCGAGCAGCGGCGCGGCCGACGACGCGAGCTGCGTGCCGCTGCCCTCGAACAACTGGCCCGCGGCGATGGACACCGTGCTGCGATGGGCCTCGTCGCGCACCGTGATGCGACCGGCGCTGACCTCGGCGGCCAGCGGCGGCGCCAGGCGCGCGGGTCCGTTTGCCGGCGTGATGGCGGCGGTGGCCGCGGTCGGCGGCGGATCGGCGGCCAGCCGCTGCATCGAAACGAATACTTCATCGACCTGCGCCGCCAGCAGCAGGTGGCTGCTGGTGTAGACGCCGAGCGTGGCCAGCGCGAGCAGCAGCAGCGCGCCCAGCGTCAGCCGGCGCCGCCACAACGGCACACCGGGCTTGACGGCAGGGTGCCACGGCGGCGACAGCGCAGTCTCATCACGCGGCAGCGTCAGAAAGACGCGGGTGCGCAACTGTTCGAGCTGGCGGGTGCCCGACGGCCCGGCCGGCACGTGGCCGTGCAGGCCCAGGCTCAGGCAGGCGTGGAACAGCGCCAGCAGCGCGCGGTTCTCCTGCGGCCGCTCGGCCAGCCGCGACAGCAGGCGCAGCACCCGATCGCTGCCGCTGCTTTCGCCATGGAAACGCTCGAGCAATCCGGCGCCGCCCGCTCCCCATGGCGTGTCGGCAACGACCTCGTCGACCCAGGCGCACAACAGGTAGCTGGCCGCGGACAGCCCGCGCTCGTCCCAGCCGGCGCCTGCGAGCTCGCGCTCGAATCGCTCGACCGCATCGGCCAGCGCCGGCTTCAGGCCCTCGGGCGCATCGACCACCGCGCGGCGCAGCTGGCTCGCCAGCGCGATCAACGGCCGGGCACTGTCGTGCAGCGCACGCGCCAGCCGATCGGCATCGGCCACCTCGGGCGGCTCGAACCCGGGCGCGGGGACCGACGGCGGCGCCAACCCAGGCTCACGCCGGATCGTTGCGGCGGCGCCCATCTTGGCCATGCGGGGTGGCGTGCTTCAGCGTTGCGACCGGGGGGCGGTCATCTCAACGCACCCAGGCCAGCTGGACTTGCCGCGCCTGCGCATCCAGGCGCGCCGGCGGCATCGCGTCGTCGGCGGGCAGCGGCAGCACGCTGCGCCATTGGTTGCGCTCGAGCTCGCGGTAGGCAGCGAACACGGCGACCAGGCGCGCGTCGTCGCCCAGGCTCAGCACCAGCTCGCGCGATTCGCCGGGGCGCAGGTGCAGGCTTTCGCGCTTCAGCAGCGCGCTGCCGAGCGTGGCCTCGTCGTGCTCGTACAGCGCATCGAAGCTGGCGCGCTGGAAGGCCACCGCGTCGCGCAGCAGGTACACCCGCAGCGCGAGCGAGGCCGGCGTCTGCGCGCGATCGGTGTTCAGGCTGCGTTCGGCGCGGATCGCCAGGCGCAATGTCCGGCGGCCGGCACTGGCCTCGACGACCGGCCCGCCGGGGACGGAAGCCGGCGCGCGCGGGGCCGGGCTGCGCACCGCGGCCGCGGCCAGCGCACCGGCGCCGGGGTTGAACACGAAGTTCACGACCATCGAGGTGTTGACCCACGGGATCTGCCGCTCCTGCGTGTCGCGCAACACCTTCACGCGCACGTTCTTCAGCATCTCCTCGACCTCGATGCCCTCGCCGCGCATCTCCTGCGCGAGGTGGCGGCTGTAGATGCTGTTGCTGCCGGGCGGGCCGTCCTCGGCGGTGCGGCCCGGCGCCGCCGAGAACGCGATCAACGCGCCCGGCGCCGCCATCTCGGCCAGTCCGCTGCCGACGCGGATGCTGCGCGTGCGGCCGCTGGTGAACGGGTTGTCGCGGCAGGCGTCGATGATGAAGATGCGCGCGCGCGGCCGCACGCGGTCGATGCGCGCCAGCAGCGCGTCCTCGATGTCGATCGATTCGTCCTTGATCTCGCCTTCGTCGCGCAGGTTGAGGTCGACCGGCAGCAGGTAGTTGCGGCGGTCGATCTGCATGCCGTGGCCGGCGTAGAAGAAGACCAGCGCGCTGTCGTCGTCGTCCATGCGGCGGCCGAAGTCGCGCAGCACGCGCTTGAACTCGCGCGCCTTCAGGTTCAGGTGCTGGTCGACCTCGAAGCCGAGCGCCTTCAGCGTGCTGCCGATCAGCCGCGCATCGTTCTCGGGATTGGCGAGCGGCGCCTGCGCGTACTGCGCGTTGCCGATCACCAGCGCGACGCGGCGCGCGCCAGTGGCCGCCGTGACCTGCGCCTGCAGCGCACGCGGCAGCGCCGCGAGCCACGCGGCGGGCCACACGGCAGACACGGTGCCGAGCCAGGCAAGCAAGTGGCGGCGACTCATGGAGGAGCCTCGCGGCGACGCAAGCGCATACGAGGCGGCGGCCATTCTCCGGCCATCGCCCGCGCCCGCGCAACGCTGGTCATCCGCACTGTCCCTGCGGCCCGCTCTTGAAACAGAAGTCTGCTGTCAGGCTCGACGATTCCCAGGGCACCTGCACCCGCTGCGTCTCGTCGGCGACGCCGATGCGCACGCGCTTGAACAGCTGCTCGACCGGCAGCCCGGGCGTCGGCAGGTGCTGCAGCAGATGGCGCGCGTAGATGCTGTGCGCGCTGCCGGCGCCGTCGAGCGCGACGCCGTTCGGCGCCGTCGAGAACGCCACCAGCGTGCCGACCGGCGCATCCAGCGGCGCCAGGCCCGTTCGCGCGACGCCGCGGAACTTCAGCCGCCGGCCGTCGGGGCCGACGATCACGCCGCCGGCGAAGGGATTCACGCGGCAGGCGTCGAGCACGACGATGTTCAGCCCGTGCTTGAGCGCACCGAGCCGGTCGATGACCTGGCCGACGTCGGCCGCCTTGGCAGCGATCTCATCCTCGCTCTGCGGCTCGACATCCACCGGCAGCAGGTAGTTGCGCCCGCGCGCCTGGATGCCGTGGCCGGCATAGAACAGCACGCGCACCGGATGGGCTGCAGCACGCACCGAGAAGTCGCGCAGCGATTCGATCAGGTCGACGAAATTGGTATCGCGGCGCAGCATGACCTCGTAGCCCAATGCTTTCAGGCTCGCGCTCACTGCCTCGGCGTCGCCGACCGGGTTCTTCAGCGGCGTCGAACGGTAGGCGCCGTTGCCGATGACCAGCGCGATGCGGCGCTCGGAGCGCTGCGCCAGGGCGGGCATGCCGAGGCCGGCCGCGCCGAGCCAGGCCAGGCCCTGCCGCAGCAGGCGCCGGCGCGTCGGATGGAAGCTGTTGGTGGACACGGCATCCTCAATCGCGCGGCGGCAGCCCCGGCGCCAGCGACACCGCCTGCACGATCGGGCTCTTGCGCACCTGCTCGGCGAGTGCCGCCTCACGCCCGGCGGGCACGGCGATGTAGTAATCGCCGAGCTGCCCCGGGCCACCGGCCAGGCGGCCCTGCACCGAAACCAGCAGGTGGCGGATCTCCGACTCCTTCGCATCGGGCGCGAAGTTGATCTTCAGCAGCGGGCCGTCGTGCACCGCGGTGGCTTTCGGCGCGCGCAGGCCGGTGATGTCGTCCTCGTTGCTCGCACCGCCGACCAGGCTGACGATCACGCCGGCCTGCACCGCGATGATCGCAAGCCCCGCGAACGCAGCCCCCGGCTTCAGGCCGCCGCTGAAGCCGAGCAATGCCGCCAGCCGCTCGAGCAGCCCCGGCTGGTCGCCGCGGATGCGCGTCATCACGCGGTCAAGGCCGATCGTCGCCGGCACCTCGGGCAGGCTGTGCGTGATGCGCGACTGCAGCGCGCGGCAGTCCTCCAGCTCGGCGCGCGCGTCGGCGTTGTCGGCCAGGTGACGCTCGATCCACGCGCGGTCCTCGCCCTGCAAACTGTCGTTGACGTAGAACGGCAGCAGCTCTTCGAAGCGCGAGCTCATGACTTGACCGCCCCCTCGGGAACCGCCCCACCCTCGCGCTGCACCAGCCGCGCAAGGCAGGCCTTGATCTTCTGCCGCGCATGGAAGAGGCGCGTCTTCACCGTGTTCTCCGGGCAGTTCTGCACTGAAGCCACCTCGGCGAGCGAGTAGCCCTCGTAGAACACCAGGTGCATGCACTCGCGGTGCTCGTCGGAGAGCTTGTCCATGCAGGCTCGCACGCCCTGGGTGCGCTGCTTCGCGGCCAGCTGCGCGAAGGCGTCGGGGCTGTCGGACGGCGTCGTCTCGGCGATGTCGTCGAGGTCGTCGTGCAGTTCGTCGGGGCGGCGGCCGCGGTAGACCATCAGCGCCTTGTTGCGCGCGACGCCGATCAGCCAGGTGCTGAACTGCGATTCGCCGCGGAAGCGCGCCGGTGCGCGCCAGACTTCGTACATCGTGTCCACCAGAACCTCCTCGGCACGGGCCGAGTCCTTGAGCATGTTCAGCACGTACGCGTGGACGCGGCGGCTGAACGCCTTGTACAGCTCACGGAACGCGGCCTGATCCTGCTGCCCGATGCGTTCGAGCAAAGCCTTGACCCGGTCGTTGTCCATGGCGTGCGGGGGCTGACGGTGGCGTCGAACCAATATAGCCCAGCCGTCGCACGCCCCCCTCAGTTGCAGTGGGGGGGCGCGCGGTTCAAACGTTTGTCACTGCAAGGTCGGGCGCACCGCCGGCGCGCTGAAATCGCGGCCGATCATCTTGCGCACGTACAGGTAGTTCAGCCGCACGCGGTCGCTCAAGCCGTCGAGATCGACGCGACCGTCGGCATCGCAGGGAAAGGCGTAGCCGCGGCCCTCGTCGAACAGCGAGATGAACAGCAGCTCGAAACGGGCGGCATCGTGGCCGGCGGCGTGGTGGTGTTGGCAGTGGCTCATGGTCGGCTCCATCGGAAAGGCTTTGCGCTCGACCCTGAGTTGCAGCCAACCGCCGAAACGGTCGTTGCGGAAGTCACGGTCGGGAGCGCCGCGATGCGGCCCGACCCGAGCTGGGAGCACACCCAACTGCCGATCGTCCCGTCTTGGCGCATCCGGGCGCAACCACTTCAATGGACCCCAGCGACGCGAACTCTTCGAAACGTGTCGCGGCACCCCACCCCCACACCAGGAGTTCACCATGTTCCCGATTCCTCCCGCCGGCCCGACCAACACCGTCTACGGCACCAACGGCAACGACAACGTGCACATCGCAAAGGCCGACGGCCTCGCCGGGCTGCTCGGCCTGTACGAGGTCACCGTCAACGGCCAGACCCAGTTCATGACCAAGCAGCAGCTGGAGAACACCGACTTCCAGCTCGGCGGCGGCAACGACACCCTCGTCGTCGACGCCAACGTCAACGCCGACATCACCGCGCACGGCGGCTGCGGCAACGACGTGCTGGTCGGCGGCAACGGCGACGACCACCTCGACGGCGGCTGCGGCAACGACGTCATCGCCGGGCGCGGCGGGCGCGACCACCTGGACGGCGGTTGCGGCAACGACTGGATGCACGGCGGCGCGGGCAACGACGTGATGCACGGCGGCCGCGGCCGCGACAGCATGCACGGCGGCGCCGGCAACGACCGCATGAATGGCGGCGCCGGCAACGACTTCGTCAGCGGCGGCACGGGCAACGACATCCTGCGCGGCGGGCGCGGCAACGACGTGCTGGTCGGCGGGCCGGGCTTCGATCTGAAGATCGGCGGGCCGGGGGCGGACTGGATCCTGCCCTGAGCTGCGTTCCGCTCGAGAAACGGCCGCCCGCGGGCGGCCGTTTTCGCTTGCGTTGCGCTCTAGCGTATCAAATACGTGGCCATCGCCGCACCGGCCGCACAGGGGCGGGAACAGGAGCATTTGCCCGACCGCTCGGCGCGTGTACACCCCCGCTGGGGGCAGGGGTGGACATGCCCTCCCCCAAAACGTTGGCGCCCCTCGTGGGGGTTCATGTCCACTTTGTCCTTCGAAAGGGCTGTCGGCCATGAAGCAGTTTCCTCACCTCCTGGCGTCCTCGATCCTCGCGCTCGCCGCGGCATGGCCCGGCACCGCCATCGCGGCGCAGACCATCGACCTGGTCTTCAACGGCATCCCGGCGGCCAACGTCAGCACGCCGCCCGCGACCCCGGCCTTTGCGGATTGGTGCGCCAGCAGCTGCTTCCCGACGACGCAGTTCCCGGTCTATGCCGCCACGGGCAACCAGCGGGGTACCGCCTATGTCTGGGGCAAGTCCTTTGCCTTTGGATCGGGCGGGTCGCTGTGCTTCAGCGAGTTCATCGCGTTCGCGCTCAACGAAGGTGACCTGCACGTCGTCTCAGGCGTCAACGGTACCTGCGGCGCGCCGATCGATCCGGCGCTGAAGCCGCCGCTGCATGCCGACAAGGGTGCGCTGGTCGTCATCGCCGGCGGCGGTGATGGGATCATCGCCGGCGGCACCGGCAAGTTCAAGCGCTGGACCGGCACCTTCACCGACCGCGTCTTCGTCGGCTTCGGTGCCCCGACCAGCGGTGTCGGCGGCATCATCTACTACGACCAGCTGTGGTTCAGGGTGACCCCTGACTAGAGCTGCTTCATGCAATCCCGCAGCGCAGCCGGGCGCTTGATCGCGCCGCTGCGCTCGTCGAATTCCGCCACCCGCAGGTCGAGCGCGCCGCGCAGGTCGTGCTCTGACACCGGCAGCCACGGCGCGCCGAGCGCCGCCCACTGCGCATCGGTGAGCAGCAGCTCGCCGGTCAGGAAAAGCTGACGGCACTGCTCGCCGGCATCGAACGACGCCGCCACCGCCTGCCCGTCGTCGGCCGGCCGGCACAGGCCGTGCGCCATCGTCTGGTCGAAGACGACCAGGTCGCCGGGCGCCAATCCGACGCGAACGCCGGCATGCGGCATCACGAACTCCACATCGCCGACATCGAGCGCAAGAATCCAGAACAGGCAGCGCGACCAATGGCGAGCGACGTCGTTGTGAAAGCCGGCGCCGCAGGAGGCGAGGTAGTCGATGCGCGTCTCAACGCTGCTGCGGTAGGCGGTGGCGTCGTCGCCCAGCACGCCCGTCAACTGCAAGGCAGCGGCGATGCTGCCGACCAGGTCGGGCACGCGCGGCACGGCCGCGGCCAGCTCCTGCAGCGTCGTGGTCGCGTAGTCGATGTCCGAGAAGGTCTCGATGCGGACGCGCGCATAGCCTTGCGCCGCGAGGCGCGCCAGCGAGCCGGCATCGAGAAACGCCGTGCGCACGACGTGCACGCGGCCGTAGGGCGCCCGGGCGTCGGCGGCATGCCGGCGCTCGTCGCTGCGCACCGCGAAGGCACGGAAGAGCTTCGGCACCCGATGCTCGTCAGCGGCGATGATGCGGTGCGCGGGGATCGAGGCCATTCGCGCCATTGTCGTCACGGGCCGCGGCCCCCAACTCGAACGAACATGACCAGCAAGGCCACCCTCTCGATGCACCGCGCGCGATGACCGGCGACCCGGCCGGACCGCAGCGACCGGGTCGGCTCATCGCCAACCTGATGGCGCAGTACGTCTTCGGCCTGCTGGCAATGACGATCTGCGTGCCTTCCATGCAGCAGTGGCCCGTCACCTTCGCAACGAGCCAGGCCCAGGTGCAACTCACGTTGAGCGGCTACGTCGCCGCCTACGGCATCCTGCAACTCGTGCACGGCGCGTTGTCCGATCGCATCGGGCGCAAGCCCGTCCTGCTCGCGGGCTTGGGGCTGGCCTTCGTCGGCTCGGCGCTGGCAGCTGCTGCATCGGACCTCTGGATGCTGATCGCGGCCCGGGTGCTGCAAGGCGCTGGCAGTGCCGCCGGCGTCGTGGTGGGGCGCGCAATGGTGCAGGACCTGTTCGCCGGCCCCGAACGCACGCGCGTGATGGCGTTCATCGGCATGACGATCGGGCTGTCGCCGCCGCTGGCGATGCTGCTCGGCGGCCAGGTTCATTCGCGGCTCGGCTGGCAGGCCAATTTCGTCGCGATGGCGGTGCTGGCGGCGCTCCTGATGGTGGCCGCCTGGTGGGGATTGCCGACGCGCAAGCCACAAGATGCACAGCCCCCCGGCGGCTGGAGTGACCTGTTCCGCGGCTACGCCCATCTGGCGCGCCAGCCCGGATTCCTGCTGCACGTGCTGATCCTGGCGATGACCTCGGCCTCGTTCTACGCCTTCCTCGGTGGTGCGCCGATCGTGCTGGCGGGCTACGGCGTGAAGCCGGAGCAGATCGGCTGGTACATCATGAGCGTGCCCTGTGCCTATGTCCTCGGCAACCTGCTCTGCACGCGCCTGGTGCGCTGGCTGCCGGACAGCAGGATCATGTTGCTCGGACATCTGTGCACCGTGACCAGCGTCGTGCTGGTGCTGGCGCTGGGCCTGGCCGGCCTGCACACGCCGCTCGGCCTTTCATTGCCGCTGATGCTGCTCGGCATCGGCCACGGTTTGCTGATGCCCGCAACACTCGGCGGCGCGCTGGGCCTGGTGCCGGCGCTGGCCGGCTCGGCCGCGGCGGTCGGTGGCTTGATGCAGCAATTGACCGGCGCGCTCGGTGGTTTCATCGTGGGCCTGATGCCGCACGTCGGGCCGGTCAACTTGGGGCTGCAGATGCTGGTGTCGGTGGTGGCCGGGCTGCTGGCGCAGCTGGCACTGCTGCGAACCCTGCGGAGCACGAAGAGCCACTGAAGGCGCTTGAAGCTGACGCCTTGTGTCGACTCGTGCGGCGCCGGCGCCTCCACGTTCTTCATGTGCCGAAGCCGGCACGTCGATCACGCCCCCGCCAGGCCAAGCACCAGATCGAGGTTCTGCAGCGCCGCCCCGGACGCGCCCTTGCCGAGGTTGTCGAACACCGCGGCCAGCAGCACCTGCCCGTGGCGCTGGTTGGCGAAGACGGCCAGGCTCATCCGGTTGCTGCCGTTGTGCAGCCGCGGGTCGAGATGCTCGAGCGCCGCGGCCTCCGCCATGCCGAGCACGTGCACATGGCGTGCGCTGGCGTAGCGGGCGTGCAGGCACTCGTGCAGCCGCTCCGCGCCGGTGCCGGCCGGGAGCAGGCGCAGGTGCAGCGGGATCGTCAGCACGATGCCCTGCCGGTAGTTGCCGTAGGCGGGCACGAAGAACGGCCGCGTGTCGAGGCCGGCGTGCTGCTGGATCTCCGACACGTGCTTGTGCGCCAGGCCGAGCCCATACACCTGCAGCGGCGGCGCGGCGGCGGCATCGGCACCTTCGTGCGCCTCGACGCCGGCGCGGCCCCGTCCCGAGTAGCCCGACACCGCGTGGATCGTCATCGGATGGTCGCGCGGCAGCAGCCCGGCATCGACCAGCGGCCGCAGCAGCGCGACGGCGCCGGTCGGATAGCAGCCGGGGTTCGAGATCCGCCGCGCGGCCGCGATGCGCTCGGGCTGCCCGACGCACAGCTCGGGCAGCCCATAGACCCAGGCCGCATCGGTGCGGTGCGCCGAGCTGGCGTCGATGATGCGCACGGCGGGGTTCTCGACCATCGCCGCCGCATCGCGCGCCGCGTCGTCGGGCAGGCACAGCACGGCCACGTCGCAGCGGTTCAGCGCATCGGCGCGCCACCGCGGATCCTTGGCGCGCTCGGGCGGCAGCGTCAGCAGCAACAGCTCGCTGCGCTGCTGGAGCTGCGCGGCGATCTGCAGGCCGGTGGTGCCCCGGTCGCCATCGACGAACACGACGGGCTTCATGTGCGACTCCTGTTGAACGAGGCGTGTATCGTCGGCGCGCGGCGTACGATCGCACAAGTTGAATCGTGCAAAGGCTTCGTTCATGAATCCTGAATCCACCTCATGCGCGAGCTGAGCCTCGACCGCCTGCGCACGCTGCTCGCGGTGCACGACCTCGGTTCGTTCGCTGCCGCGGCGCGCGCGCTGCACCTGGCGCCGCCAACGGTGACGCTGCACGTCGCCGAGCTCGAGTCGCGCCTGGGCACTCGGCTGCTGGTGCGCGGGCGCGCAGCGGTCGTGGCCACCGGCACCGGCATGCTGCTGATCGAGCGCGCGCGGCGCGTGCTGGCCGAAGCCGACGAGATGATCGATGCGCTGAAGCGCCAGGTCGCCGGCACGGCAGGGCGCGTGCGCGTGGGAGCCTCCACCGGCGCCATCGCGCACCTGCTGCCGCAGGCGCTGCAGGCGCTGCGCGCCGAGCATCCGCAGATCGACGTGCAGGTTGCCGTGCTGACCTCCGAGGAGACGCTGGCGCGGCTGTCCGCCGGCACGCTGGACATCGGCCTCGTCGCGCTGCCGCAGCCGCCAGTCGCCGGCCTGCGCGTGCAGCGCTGGCGCCGCGACCGGGTGATGGCCTTCGTGCCGGCCAGCTGGGCCGCGCCGAAGCGCGTGACGCCGGCCTGGCTGGCCGTGCAGCCGCTGATCCTCAACGATGCCGGCACGCGCCTGTCGCGCCTGTGCGCCGAGTGGTTCGCCGCCGGTGGCCAGCACCCGCGCGCGCGCATCGAGCTGAACTACAACGACGCGATCAAGAGCCTGGTGGCCGCCGGCTACGGCGCCACGCTGCTGCCGCACGAGGCCAGCGCCCCTTCGCCCGAGCCGCGCATCCGCATGCTGCCGCTGCAACCGGCGCTGTGGCGGCCGCTCGGCCTCGCGCACCGCAGCGGCGAGCCCGACGGCGCGACACAGCACGTGCTGCGTGTGCTGGCCGGCATCGGCTAGGCGCCTGCCGCCGACGCGGCGTGTCACGGTCCGATGCGGGCCCGGAACTGCTTCGCCGGGCACTCCGCGATTCTGGCCAGCGCAGGTCTCGGCAATACCGCACACCGGGCGCCAGCGGCACAAGCTGCATTCACTCCCGTCGCAGCCCCAGGATGCCGAAACACCGATCAGCCTGTACCGATGAACACCACCCCGCCCTCCGCTGCCGCCGCCGCCGTCACCGGCATGTCGCGCGCGGCCTTCTGGTTGATGCTGCGTCGCATCGCGGTGTTCGCCGGCTGCGTCGACCTGATCTACCTGGTCGTCTTCTTCGTGCTCGGCATGCCGGTGATGGCCATCGTCAACGTGGTGAGCCTGGGCATGTACGCGGCCGCCTGGCACCTGCTGGGCCAGCGCCGCAACCTGCCGGCGGTGCTGCTGATGTGGACCGAGGTGCTGGTGCATGCGGGGCTGTGCACCGTGCTGCTGGGCTGGGCCAGCGGGGTGCACTACTTCCTGCTGGTGTTCATCTCGGCGGTGGCGGTCAGCCGCGCAGCGCGCCACGCCACCACGGCACTGGCCTTCCTGCTGCTGGTCTACCTCGGCCTGGACGCAGCGACGCAGCTGATCCCGATCCGCTATCCGCTGCCCAACGAGGTGACCACCGCGCTGCGCTGGCTCAACATCACGGTGGTCTTCGTGATGTTCGGCTACACCGGCCGCTACTACGTGCAGCGCGTCGCCGAGGCCGAGGCGCGGCTGCGCGAGATGGCCACCACCGATGCGATGTCCGGGCTGTGGAACCGCCGCCACTTCCTCACGCTGGCGCAGGGCCAGATCGAGCGCGCGCGGCGCGACGGCAGCGCCGTGGCCCTGGTGCTGGCCGACATCGACCACTTCAAACAGGTCAACGATCGGCATGGCCACGATGCCGGCGACCGGGTGATCCAGCATGTCTCGGGGCTGCTGCACGGGCAGCTGCGCGCCGGCGACCTGCTCGGTCGCTGGGGCGGCGAGGAATTCATCCTGCTGCTGCCCGGCTGCGACGCCCCCGGCGCCGCGCAGCTGTGCGAGCGCATGCGAGCGCACATCGCGCGCTCGCCGTGCGAGGCCGGCGCCGGCATGATCCCTGTCACGGTGTCCTTCGGCGTGATGCCGATGCCCGTCGATGTGCCCTTCGAGCAGGCCGTGCAGCAGGCCGACGCGGCGCTCTATCGCGCAAAAGGCGCGGGCCGCAACCGCGTGGTCGCTGCTGCGGCGTAGTGATCAGGTCAGCGCGGCGTCGGTGATCCAGCGGACGACGCGTTGCGCAATCGCCTCCGGCGGCAGCAGCGCGTCGACGCGCAGCACGCCGGGCTCTTTGAGCGGGGGCTCGAGCGCCTCGAACTGCGTCGCCACCAGCCCGGCCGGGAAGAAATGCGCCGATCGCTGCGCCACACGCGCCTGGGCGGCCGCAGCGTCGAGGTCGAGCCACGCGAAGCGCAGCCCCGGCGCCGCCGCGCGCAGCCGGTCGCGGTACGAGGCCTTCAGCGCCGAGCAGGTGAGCACCGCGCCGCCCGGGCGCAGCGCGAGCTCCGCGCCCAAGGCGTCGAGCCAGTCCGCGCGGTGCGCGTCGGTGAGCGGCACGCCGTCGCGCATCAGCGTGCGATTCGCTTCGGAGTGGAACTCGTCGCCCTCGATCAGCGGCAGGCCGAGCCGTTCAGCCGCTAGCGCCCCGACCCGCGACTTGCCGCAGCCCGACACGCCCATCACGACCAGCGAAGCCATGCGATCTCTTCGGGAAACGGGCACGTCAGTCTGCGCGGATGTTGTTGGCCTTGACCACGTCGCCCCAGGTCTTGTAGTGGCTGCGCGTCAGCGTGCCGAGCTGCTCGGCCGTGCCGCCGCCGGGTTCGTCGCCGCGGTCGAGGATGCCCTTCGTGACGGCCGGGTCCTTCAGCGCCGCGTTCAGCGCGGTGTTGGCCTTCTTCACGATGTCGGCGCTCAGTCCCGGCGGGCCGTACAGGCCGATGAACGAGATGACGGTGAAGTCCTTCAACCCCGCCTCGGCGGCGGTCGGCACGTCGGGGAACGCGGGCACGCGCTTGTCACTGGTGACGAGCAGCGGCCGCAGCTGGCCGGACTTGATGAACGGCGCGATCACCGAGGTCGCGTCGAACATCGCGTCGAGCCGGCCGGCGATCAGGTCGGTCATCGCCGGGCTGCTGCCCTTGTACGGCACGTGGTTCATCTTGACGTTGCCCAGGCGCTCGCGCAGCAATTCCATCGTCACGTGCGTCAGCGCGCCGACGCCGCCGGTGCCGTAGTCGATGCCCTGGCCGTTGCGGCTCTTGGCCTTGGCATGCTCGGCGAACTCGGCGTAGGTCTTGTACGGTGACGTCGCCGGCACCGCGAGCACCAGCGCCGACTGCAGCATCACGCCGATCGGCGTCAGCTGGCGCGGGTCGACGATGCCGAGCGTCGTGTAGACATGCGCCGCGATGGTCATCGAGCCGTTGCCGACGAGCAGCCGGTGGCCGTCGGCAGGCGCCTTCATCACGTCGGCCGCCGCGAGGTTGCCGTTGACGCCGGCCTTGTTGTCGATGATCACCGGCTGGCCGAGCGCACTGCCCAGACTGGCCAGCAGCACGCGACCGGCGAAATCGGTCTGGCCGCCCGGCGGGTAACCGACCAGCAGCGTGACGGGCTTGCTCGGCCACGCGGCCTGTGCCCAGGCCGCCGGCGCTGCCAACGCGGCAAGCCCGAGCGCGGCGGCGCCGAGCAATGCGGAGCGGCGCGAGGCCACGGGCGGGTGCTTGATCGTCTTCATGGGGACTCCTGCAGGTGTTGCGAACCGACAGGTGCATCTTAGGATAGCGCTATCCAATACGAGATAAGCAATTACCCGTACAAGAAGCGCCACGTGGGAATCAGCGCTTGGATATCGCTATCCTTACAACTCCCCGATTCGACCGTCGCCGCCCCCTCATGCCGCCCAGCCCTGTCCGCTCCCGCGCCACCGGCCGAATCACACTTGCCGACGTCGCCCGCGCCGCGGACGTCAGCCCGATCACCGTGTCGCGCGCACTGCGCGGCGAGCGCGCGGTCGATCCCGAGCTGGTCGCCCGTGTGAAGGCTGCTGCCCTTCGGCTCGGCTACGTGCCCGATCCGGCCGCCCGCGCCCTCGCCTCACGCCACAGCACCCATGTCGCGCTGCTGATCCCGATGCTGTCGAACGCCCTGTTCGTCGACCTGCTCGAAGGCGTGCAGCGCACGCTGCGGCCGGCCGGCTACCAGACGCTGATCGGCGTCACCCACTACGACGCGGGCGAAGAGGAACAGCTGTTGCGCGAGCAACTTCAGCACCGCCCGGCCGGCCTGCTGGTGACCGGGCTGCAGCGCAGCGAGACGACGCGCGCGCTGATCGAGGCCAGCGGCGTGCCCTGCGTGCACCTGATGGAGACCTCGACGTCGCCGGACGTGCACTGCGTCGGCTTCTCGCAGGCCGATGCGGCCGCTGCACTAACGCGTCATCTGATCGGCCATGGCCACCGGCGCATCGCCTTCGCCGCCGCCCAGCTGGATCCGCGCACGCTGCAGCGGCTGGACGGCTGGCGCCGCGAGATGCAGGCGGCCGGGCTGCACGCGCCGACCCTCGAGTGGGTGAACCCGGCGCCGTCGTCGCTCGCGCTCGGCGGCACGATGTTCGAGCAGATCGTCGCCCAGACGCCGCCGGTGGAAGCGATCTTCTTCTGCAACGACGACCTCGCGCAGGGTGCGCTGCTGGCCGCGCTGCGGCTCGGCGTGCCCGTGCCGCAGCGCGTGGCCGTGGCCGGATTCAACGACCTGACCGGCAGCGACCAGATGGTGCCGCCGCTGACGACGGTGCGCACGCCGCGCGCGGCGATCGGCATCGCTGCCGCAGGCATGCTGCTGGCGCTGATGCGGGGCGAGGCCGTGCCGGCGAGCTGCGTCGACCTGGGCTATGAGGTCATTGCGCGGCAGAGTGCTTGAGGGACGCCTTCTTGAAGGAAGGCTCCCTCACGCTGGTTGCTACAGCCGCGCCAGGTCCGGCCCCGGCTTCGCCCCGAACCACGCGCGCGCCGTTGCTGCCCGAGCGGCTCGTTCACCGGCCGCGTCGCCGCGCCTGCGCTCGACCTCGGCCAGCGCCGCGAGCGCCCAGCCGTTGTTGCGCACGCGCACCAGCGATTCGCGCAACGCGTCGCGCGCTTCGTCCAACCGGCCTTGGCGCAGGCGCACCGAACCGAGGCTCTGGCGCACCGGGTAGTACCAGTACGGCGGCTCGGTGTAGCTCAGCGTGTCTTCGGTCGCGATGGCGCTCTCGTAGGCCTTGGCCGCAGCGTCGAGGTCGCCGCGGGCATCGGCCAGCCGCCCCTGCGCGACGCGGTGGGCCGTCTGCACGATCGCCTGCGCCGGCACGCCCCAGGGCTCGAAGGGTTTGAAGTCGGCGCTGCTCTCGAGCGTCGCCAGGGCGGCGATGTCGCGCTCGGCCCCGGCGAAGTCGCGCGCGGCCGCCTGCGCCGCGGCGCGGGCGTAGTGGTACATCGCGCGCACGAGCACCAGGTCCTGCGGCGGCGCGGGCAGCGCGAGCACGGTCTTGGCGTCGCTGAACTGCGCATGCGCCGCGAAGGGTGCGCCCTTGATCGGCTGCATGATCGCGAAGGCCCGCACGACGTCCACCGGCATCGCCGCATCCAGCTTCGCCGCGGCGGCGAGCGCCGTGGGCGCCTGGCCCCCCATCAGCGCCGAGACCATCACGAAGTGCAGGTTGTGCGGGTAGTACGCCGCCTTGTAGATCGGGTCCGACGGCGAGGTCTTGAAATAGTCCTCGTCGACGCGCACCGCGCGCTGGTTCGCCACCAGCGCCTCGCGGTACATGCCGAGGCGATAGTAGATGTGCGCCGGCATGTGCACCAGGTGGCCGGCGCCGGGCGTCAGCGCGGCCAGCCGGCGCGCCGCGGGCAGTGCCTTTTCGGGCTCGGTCGAGGCTTCCATCGCGTGGATGTAGAGGTGGATCGCGCCCGGGTGATCGGGGCTGCGCGCGAGAACGGTCTCCAGCGTCTCGACGATGGTCGCACCGCGCCCTTTCGGCCTGGCGCCGGCGGCCTCCCAGTAGTCCCAGGGCTGCGTGTCCATCGCCGCCTCGGCCGCCAGCGCGAGCACGTTGTCATCGGCGGGGAAACGCGCGGCCACCGCCTTCATCGCATCGGCATAGCGGGCATCGAGGGCCGGCCGGTCGGCCTGCGGGTCGCTGGAATAGCGCGTCTCCAGCGCCTCGATCAGCGCGCGGTTGCGGTCGCTGACCGGCGCCTTCAGCGCGGCGGCCTTCTGCAGCGCGGCCCACGACGGCGCATGGGCCTCGGGCATCATCGGCACGTTGATGTTCGGACCGAGCACCAAGGCCTCGCCCCAGAAGCACATCGCGCACTGCGGGTCCAGCCGCTGTGCCGCCTGGAAGGCCCGCCGGGCCTCGGCATGGTTGAAGCCGAAGGCCAGCCGCAAGCCCTGGTTGAAGTAGGCCTGGGCCTGGGGCGACCGCGTTTCGATGCGCATCGACAGGCGCCCCAGCGCGGGGTACAGCGCCGGCGGCGCGTCGGCGGCGCTCTTCGCTGCGGACGCGGTGTCGCTCTTCACCCGTACCAGCGCCTGCAGCAGCCGCGGCGGGCCATTGAACACCGGCCCGCACGCGCGCCCGCCGGCATCCAGCAGCGAGTCGAAATCGGGGCGCGCGGCGTCGCCGGCCCCGGCGCCGCCGGGTACCAGGCCTGCCACGCTCAGGAACCCTGCGGCCGCCAGGCCGCGCGCCAGCCGGCGCACCGAACCACGAGGAACGCACTGCATATCGCCTCCTTGGCGAAAGGGTTGGAGGGAGCGCTGGCGGCCAGGTCTTTACTCGGCCGTCGTCGGATCGATCACCGACCTCACGCGGGCGATGCTGTCCGCCGGAAAGCCGGAAAGCTCGGCGTGGCGACGCACCAGGCTTTCATCGGAGGCGATGTACACGCAATAGAGCTTGTCGTCGGTCACGTAGCTCTGAACCCATTGCACCGAAGGGCCCAGTTCCCGCAGGGCCGCGCTCGACTTCGCCGACCCGGCCTTCAGATCGCCCTCGGTGAGCTGGCCGGCGCCGGGCATGTTGCGCTCGATGATGAACTTGGGCATAAGACCTCCTGAACAACTCGGCAACGGATGAAGTCGGATGCCATGGCCGAGCACGGCGTCCGCTCCGTTCGTCGCTGGCGCGGGGTGATCCTTACAGGCGCCCTCCCCCGCCAAGAGGGGGGCTCGTCCCCAGTCCCAAACCTAGAGTCGCCGCCATCGAAGGCCGGCTCCTCAGCGCGATCCGCCGGCCTGCATGCAGACCAACGAGCGGAGACACGATGCGCCGAATCACACTTCATTCCTTTCTTCGACCGCGGCACATCGCGCTGGCCGCTGCGCTGACGAGCCTGGCCGCCGCGCCGGCCCTGGGCGTCGAGATCGACCTCGGCAACCCCGACCTGGTGCTGCGCTGGGACAACTCGGTGCGCCTGAACTACGCCGTGCGCACCGAGCAGCGCGATCCGAAGATCGGCAACTCGGCGCTCGCCGACGAAGGCACCTACAGCTTCGACAAGGGCGATGCCGTGGCGCAGCGCTTCGACCTGCTGAGCGAGATGGACCTCGTCTGGCGCAAGCAGCATGGCCTGCGCGTCAGCGCGACCGGCTGGTATGACGGCGCCTATTCCGGCGCCAGCCGCAGCAACCCGAATGCGCCGCTCACCAACATCCCCAGCTACGTCGGCAAGCAGTACTCGTCGACGACCCAGCGGCTGTACCGCGGCGGCTCGGGCGAGATCATGGACGCCTTCGTGTTCGGCGGCGTCGAGCTCGGCGAGATGCCGCTGCGCGCCAAGCTCGGCCGCCACACCGTCTACTGGGGCGAGTCGCTGCTGCTCGGCGGCAACCTGCACAGCGTGGCCTATGCGCAGAACCCGCTCGACCTGCAGAAGGGCTTCGCCACGCCCGGCACCGAGGCCAAGGAACTGTTCCGGCCGCTGAACCAGCTGTCGGCGCAGGCGCAGGTCAGCGAGACGCTGTCGCTCGCGGCGCAGGCGCTGCTCGAATGGGAGCCCTTCCGCTACCCCGAAGGCGGCACCTACCTCGGCCCGGTCGACTTCGCCTTCAACGGCCCCGACCGCCAGTTCCTCAACGCACAGCTCGGCTTCGCTTCGCGCACCAACGCGTCGGAGCCGAAGCAGCGCGGCGAATGGGGCGCCTCGGCGCGCTGGAGCCCGGCCTGGCTCGACGGCACCGTGGGCCTGTACTACCGCAGGTTCGCCGACAAGCTGCCGCAGACCTTCATCACGCAGGCCGCGCCGAACAACAACAGCCGCTACACGCTGATCTACGCGGACAAGATCGACCTGCTGGGCCTGAGCCTGGCGAAGAACATCGCCGGCATCAGCGTCGGCGCCGAGCTGTCGATGCGCCGCAACACGCCGCTATCGTCTCAAGTGCTCGGCATCGCGCCGGGCCTGCCGGCGCGGGGCGAGACCAAGGGCCCGCGCGGCGACACCTGGCACGCGCTGGTGAACGGCCTGGGCGTGATCGGCAAGACGCCGCTGTTCGACGCCGCGAGCTGGAACGCCGAGCTGGTGGCCTCGGGCTGGCGCAAGGTGCGCAGCGGCGCGAACCTGTTCTACGCCGAAGGCTTCGCACCCTGCAAGGGCCGCGACAAGTGGGACGGCTGCATCACCAAGGACTACCTCGGCGCCGGCGTCGGCTTCACGCCGAGCTGGTTCCAGGTGCTGCCGGGCGTCGACGTGTCGGCCCCGATGACCTACGCCATCGGCCTGAAGGGCAACGCGCCCACCGTCTTCGGCGGCAACGAGCGCAGCGGCAACTACAGCATCGGCCTCGCCGCCGACGTGCATCAGAAGTACCGCTTCGACCTGAAATACATCGACTACGTCGGCCGCTATCGCGACAACGGCACGGCCGTGACGACGCAGAACGGCTTCACGACGCTGCTGCGCGACCGCGGCTTCGTGAGCCTGACGTTCAAGACCACCTTCTGAAGGAAACGACGATGAACAGCCCGCACTTCAAGTTTCACCGCCTGCTGGTTGCGCTCGTCGCCGCGGGCCTCGCCGCCGGCGCGCACGCCGCCGTGACACCCGACGAGGCCAAGGCGCTCGGCAGCACGCTGACCGCCATCGGCGCCGAGAAGGCCGGCAACAAGGACGGCACCATTCCCGCCTACGCCGGCGGCCTGACCAGCGCGCCGGCCGGCTTCAAGCCCGGCGATGGCCTGCGCCCGAACCCCTACGCCGCCGAGAAGCCGCGGCTGGTCGTCGACGCCAAGACCATGGCCGCGCACGCCGACCGGCTGACCGAGGGCACCAAGGCGCTGCTGCAGAAGTACCCCAGCTTCCGCGTCGATGTCTACCCGACGCACCGCAGCGTCGCGTTCCCGAAGTTCGTCGCCGACAACACCGCGAAGAACGCCGTGCGCGCGAAGACGCTGAACGACGGCCGTTCGATGGAAGGCGCACACGCCGGCTTCCCGTTCCCGCTGCCCAAGGACGGCTACGAGGCGATGTGGAACCACCTGGTGCGCTTCAACGGCCCCGCCTACGAAGCCAAGTACCGCAACCTGAGCGTCGACGCGAGCGGCCGGGCCACGCTGGCCACCGAAGGCATCAGCGTGCAGGAGTTCCCGTTCTGGGACACCACCAAGACCGGCGCCGACACCTTCTGGCGCATCAAGCTCAGCTACACCGGCCCGGCCCGCCGCGCCGGCGAGGCGCTGATGCTGGTCGACCCGCTGGACATCGGCACCAAGGACCGCCGTGCCTGGAGCTACCTGCCCGGCCAGCGCCGCGTGAAGGTGGCGCCCGACCTGGCGCACGACACGCCCAACCCCGGCACCGCCGGCGCGACGACGTTCGACGACACCTTCATCTTCAACGGCTCGATGGACCGCTTCGACTTCAAGCTGATCGGCAAGAAGGAGATGCTGGTGCCCTACAACACCTACGCCGCGGTGTACCAGGCCAAGCAGGACGAGCTGCTCAAGGCCAACCACCTGAACCCCGACCTGGTGCGCTGGGAGCTGCACCGGGTGTGGGTCGTCGAGGCCAAGCTGAAGGACGGCAAGCGCCACGTCTACGGCAAGCGCACCTTCTACCTCGACGAGGACTCGTGGGCGGCGCTGGCCAGCGACGAGTACGACGCGCGCGGCCAGCTCTACCGCGCCGGCTTCGCCTACATGGCGCCGAGCTACGACCTGCCCGCCCCCTACACCGACATGTTCGGCCACTACGACCTGGTGTCGCGCGTCTACTCGCTCACCGGCTTCATCGCCGAGACCGGCGGCCTGCGCCACACCAAGCCGCTGCCCGAGCGCGAATGGTCGGCCGATGCGCTGGCCGGCGCCGGCATCCGCTGACGTCCGAAAGACGCGTCCGACCCCATGAAGCGCCGTCACTTCCTCGGCCTCCCGGCCGCCTTCGCCGGCGCCGCGGCCTTCGGCAATCCGGGCCGCGACGTGCTGGATACCCCGGCCCAGCGCAGCCCGCTCGCCGAGCGCGGCCTCATCAACGGCCTGGCGCGTGCCGGCGAGCGTCTCGTCGCCGTCGGCCAGCGCGGCCACGTGCTCTTCAGTGACGACGGCGGCCGGCACTGGCAGCAGGCCGAGGTGCCGGCGAGCTCGGATCTGATCGCCGTGCACTTCCCGACGCCGAGGCAGGGTTACGCCTGCGGCCACGACGGCCTGGTGCTCGGCAGCAGCGACAGCGGCCGCACCTGGCGGCGGCTGCTCGACGGGCGCCAGGCCGGCGCGCTGATGCTGGCCCACTACCAGCGCCTGGCCGATCCCAGGCTGGACGCCGCCGCCAAGGAAGCCGCGCGCTTCGCCGCACAGGGCGCCGAGAACCCCTGGCTGGACTGCTGGTTCGCCGACGATGAGACCGGCTTCGTCGTCGGTGCCTTCGGCCAGATCCTGCGCACCGCCGACGGCGGCGCGAGCTGGCAGCCCTGGCTGCATGCGGCCGACAACCCCAAGGGCCTGCACCTGTATGCGGTGCGCGGCATCGGAGCCGACGTGTGGATCGCCGGCGAGCAAGGCCTGCTGCTGAAGCTCGACCGCGACGCCGGCCGCTTCAAGGCGATCGAGCTGCCGTACAAGGGCACGCTGTTCGGCGTGATCGGCAACCCGCGCGGCGTGCTGGTGCACGGCCTGCGCGGCACCGTGCTGCGTTCGACCGACGGCGGCCGCTCGTGGGCCGCCGTGCCCACCGGGCTGCAGATCGGCCTGCCCGCGGCAACGCTCGACGCGCAGAACCGCTTCGTGCTGGTCAGCCAGGCCGGCCACGTGCTCGCCAGCCGCGACGACGGCGCGAGCTTCGTGCCGATCGCCGTCGAGCGCCCGCTGCCCGCGGCCGCGGTCGCCGCCGCGCCCGGCGCGCTGGTGCTCGCCGGGCCGCGCGGCGTGCGCGCCATCACGCTTCCCTGAGGACTTTCGCCCATGCACGCTGCCGACACCGGCGACACCCCGGCCGCCCCGCCCGCGCTGGAGCACTTCGACCCGCAATCGGGCTCGCGACTGGAGCGGCTGGTCTTCAACCACCGCGGCGCGGTGCTGCTGCTGTGCGCGCTGCTGACCATCGTCTTCGCCGCCCTCGCGGCGACGAAGCTGAGGCTCAACGCCAGCTTCGAGAAGATGATCCCGCGCAGCCACCCGTACATCCAGAACTACCTCGAACACCGCAGCGAGCTGCGCGGCCTGGGCAATTCGCTGCGCATCGTCGTCGCGGCACGCGACGGCGACATCTACCAGCCGAAGTACGTGGAGACGCTCAGGCGCATCCACGACGAGGTGTTCCTGACGCCGGGCGTCGACCGCGCCTGGATCAAGTCGCTGTGGGCGCCCGGCGTGCGCTGGACCGAGGTCACCGAGGAAGGCTTTCGCGGCGGCCCGGTGATGCCGGACAACTACGACGGCTCGCGGCGCGCCACCGAGCAGCTGCGCGGCAACCTGGCACGCGCCAACCTGGTGGGCAGCCTGGTCGGCAAGGACTTCAAGTCCAGCATGCTGGTCGTGCCGCTGCTCGACCAGGACCCGACGACCGGCCAGCGCATCGACTACCGCGCCCTGTCGCGCGCCGTCGAGCAGATCCGCGGCCGGCACGAGGCCGACGGCGCGGTCAGCGTGCATGTCGTCGGCTTCGCCAAGCTGGTCGGCGACCTGATCGACGGGCTGATGCAGGTGGCGCTGTACTTCGGCCTGGCGGCCCTGGTGGCCGCGGCGATCATCTACGCCTACACCCGCTGCGTGCGCAGCACGCTGCTGGTGCTGGCCTGCTCGCTGGTGGCGGTGGTGTGGCAGCTCGGCCTGGTGGCCGCCTGCGGCCTCGAGCTCGACCCGTATTCGATCCTCGTGCCCTTCCTCGTCTTCGCCATCGGCGTCAGCCACGGCGCGCAGAAGATGAACGGCATCATGCAGGACATCGGCCGCGGCGCGCACCGCCTGGTGGCCGCGCGCTTCACGTTCCGGCGCCTGTTCCTCGCCGGGCTGACGGCCCTGCTGGCCGATGCGGTCGGCTTCGGCGTGCTGATGCTGATCGACATCGCGGTGATCCGCGAGCTGGCGCTGGCCGCAAGCCTCGGCGTCGCGGTGCTGATCGTCACCAACCTGATCCTGCTGCCGGTGCTGCTGTCCCATGTGGGCGTCAGTCCGGCGGCGGCCGAGCGTGCCCTGCGCGCCGAGCAGTCCCCGAGCGGGGCGATGCAACACCTGTGGCGCGGGCTCGAACGCTTCGTCGAGCGGCGCTACGCCTATGGTGCGATCGCCGTCGCCGTGCTGCTGACCGGTTTCGGCTGGTGGATGAGCCAGCGCCTGGCGATCGGCGACCTGGACCCCGGTGCGCCGGAGCTGCGTGCCGACTCGCGCTACAACCGCGACAACGCGTACATCAACGACCGCTACGCGCTGTCGTCCGACACCTTCGCAGTGATCGTGAAGACCGCGAAGGAAGGCTGCCTGAAGTACACCACGCTGGTCGAGGCCGACCGCCTGGCCTGGGCGCTGCAGCAGGTCGACGGCGTGCAGACCACCGCCGCGCTGACCAATGCGGTGCGCCAGATCACCGCAGGCAGCAACGAGGGCAGCCCGAAGTGGCTGACGATCGCCCGCAACCAGGACGTGCTGAACTACGGCGCGCAGCAGGCCAGCGTCAACAACCCGGACCTGTTCAACACCGAATGCTCGGTGATGCCGGTGATCGCCTACCTGTCGGACCACCGCGCCGAGACGCTGGACCGCGTGGTGGCCTCCGCCTCCACCTTCGCTGCGGCGCATTCGACGCCCGAACGCCGCTTCCTACTGGCCGCCGGCTCGGCCGGCATCGAGGCCGCCACCAACATCGTCGTGCGCCAGGCCTGGACGCAGATGCTGCTGTGGGTTTATGCCGCGGTGATCGTGCTGGCCTTCATCACCTTCCGCAGCTGGCGCGCGGTGGTCGTCGCAGTGGTGCCGCTGATCGTGACCTCGGTGCTGTGCGAGGCGCTGATGGTGGTCTTGGGCATCGGCGTCAAGGTGGCCACGCTGCCGGTGGTGGCGCTCGGCGTGGGCATCGGCGTGGACTACGCGCTGTACCTGCTGAGCGTGCAGCTGGCGCAGCAGCGCCAGGGCGTGCCGCTGGCCGAGGCCTATGCGCGGGCGCTCAAATTCACCGGCAAGGTCGTCGCGCTGGTGGGCGTCACGCTGGCCGCCGGCGTGCTGACCTGGGCGCTCTCGCCCATCAAGTTCCAGGCCGACATGGGGATCCTGCTGGCCTTCATGTTCTTGTGGAACATGGTGGGGGCGGTGGTGTTGATTCCGGCGTTGTCGCAGGTGCTGCTGCCGGATGGGTTGCAGCTGCGGCGCGCAAACCCGTGGACGGCGACGGACGCCTGATCACTTCGAAGGTACTTCGCCGAGAGGTGCAACGCTAGCACGCGGCCGGCGCGACGGCCGGTGCCGACAGCGGCCGCAACGCGCCCGGCAGCGCAGCCCGGCACAGTGCTTCGGCGAAGAAGAAGTCGCCGAACATCGTTGCGCTGTTGACACCTTCGTTGTGCGGCTTGGAGTAACACGCGTTGCGCAGCAGGCCGCGGTGCCTGGGGTCGGCCGCGAATTCGTCGCGGCACAGGCCTTCCAGCATCGCCAGGCCGCGCCGCGACCACTTCGCACCCATGTCGGCGTCGGGATGAATGTGGCCCAGCTCGAGCAGCGCCGACGAGACAGCGGCTGCGGCGGCGGTGTCCGGAATGAGCGCGTCGGCGCCGGTGGCATCGAAGTCCCACGGCGGCACGACGCGGCCTTCCAGCCGCTTGATGTAGTACGTGGCCAGCCGCTCGGCCAGTTGCAGATAGTCGCGCCGGCCGGTCTCGCGCGCGGAAGTCACGTAGCCGTAGATCGCCCAGCCCTGGCCGCGCGACCAGGCCGATTCGTCGAAGGCGCCCTGGAAGGTGTAGCCGCGGATCCGTTCGCCGCTCGAGACGTCGTACTCCACTGCGTGGTAGGTCGATCCATCAGGGCGCACGAAGGCCTGCGCCGTCAGTGCCGCGTGCGCGTCGGCGGCCAGGCGGAAGCTGGCGTCGCCGCTGTGGTTCGAAGCCCAGTACAGCAGCGAAAGGTTGGCCATCGTGTCGATGGCCGAACTGCGGCGGCCGCGCGGGTCGTCCATCGGGCCCCACGACGCCAGGTAGGCGCCGCGCTGCGTGGTGACGATGCGTGCGCGCAGCTTGTCGGCCGCCTGCAGGGCGATGTCGGCATACCAGCGGTCGCCGGTGATGTGGAAGCCGGGGATCGCGCTGCTGTCGAAGATGAACCCGATGTCGTGGGTGTTCGGGTCCTCGGCGCGCTGCGCCACCAGGCGCATGCGCTCACGCGCCCAGACCAGGTACTTGTCATTCTTCGTCTTCAGGTACGAGGCGAACAAGAGGCCGACCCAGAAGCCGCACAGCCAGTTGCCGTGACTCCAGGCCTCGCCGGTGTAGCCGGCCGACAGCGAGGCCGGAAGCTTGATCCACGAGCCGTCGGCGGCGGTGACGTGCGGAAACTCGACGCCGAGCGTCGGCTCGTCTTCGGCCACTTTGCGCGCCATCTGGTCGAGCGTCTGCGAGAACAGGGCCAGCTGGGCCGGCGTGGCGTGCTGGCTTGGCACCTGGCCGCTCACTTCGTGTGTCATGTACAAGCTCTCCGGGAACTGTTTCGATCGCCGGCGGGCGGGGCCCGCAGCACTGGAAAAAATTCTAGGAGGCAGATGCCAAGCCACGTTAGGACGAAGCGCGGCTTGTCTTGGACTTTTCAGCAGGACCCCTCGGGCCGACCTCGGGCCCGGCTCAGCTGGTGAGCTTGGCGAGGCTTTGCCGGAACTCCAGCGGCGAACGCCCGGTGTGCTTCTTGAACGCACGGCTGAAATAGGCCGGGTCGTCGAAGGCCAGGCGGTCGGCCACCTCGGCGATGCTGACCTCGGAGTGCAGCAGCAGGCGTTTGGCCTCCAGCATCACGCGTTCGCGGATCTGCTTGGCCGCGGTGGTGCCGGTGGCCCGGCGCACCGCTTCGTTCAGCGAGCGCTCGTTCACGCGCAGCATCTGCGCGTACTCGCCGACCTCCTGCACGGTGCTGAAGTCCTTCTCGAGCAGGCTCTTGAAGCGGCGCGCCAGGAACAGGCTGCGCGATGCCGGGTCGGTGCCAACGCCGGGCTCGGCCATGCGCGAGGCTTTCACCAGCAGGATGTACAAGTACGAGCGCACGACGTCGGCCCAGCCCGACTGGTCGGCGACGTACTCCTCGCCGATCGAATTCAAGGTCTCGACGATGCTGCGCGCCTGCGCGTCGTCGAGGTAAAGCGCCTGCACGCTGTTGTCGAGGTCGTAGACCGGCAGCTCGCTCAGCATGTTCTTGTTCTGCAGCTGCAGCACGAAGAACTCGGCGCTGAAGTTGATGGTGAAGCCCACCGTGTCGTCCGACAGCACGAAGTCGTGGACCTGGCCCGGCGCCATGAAGAAAAGCGTTCTCGGCTTCACCTCGTAGTTCACCGAATCGATGATGTGGTGGCCGGTGCCATGTTCGACCCAGTCGATCTGGTAGAAATCGTGCCGGTGCGGATACGGCAGCGTCGACATCAGGTTCTGCAGCGGCGCGAAGTGGAAGTCGAGCGACTTGATCTGCGAGCCGTAATCGAAGTTGTCGATCCTGAAGATCGGCAGTCGGCAGCAGGACATGCCGTGCATCGGGACACTCTCCATCGATTGATCCGGACACTATAGGCCCGGCCTCATCCCCCCTCGCGCTTCCCGTCGATCAGCCGCGGCACGCGCAGCGGGTTGCCCTCGCGCAGTGCACCGGGCAGCAGGGCGTCGGGCAGGTCCTGGTAGCACACCGGACGCAGGAAACGCTGAATCGCCAGCGCGCCGACCGATGTGCTGCGGCCGTCCGACGTGGCCGGGAACGGTCCGCCGTGCACCATGGCATGCGCGACCTCGACCCCCGTCGGGAAACCGTTGACGAGGATGCGGCCGGCCTTGCGTTCCAGTACCGGAAGCAGTTGGCGTGCTTCGGCATGGTCCGCATCCGTCAGGTGCAGCGTCGCGGTCAGCTGGCCTTCCAGGTGTTCGGCGATGGTTCGCATTTGTGCGATGTCCTCGCAGTCGACCAGCACGCCGGCGGGGCCGAAGACCTCCTGCTCCAGCTCGGGCCGCGTGAGCACGGTGTGCGCCGTTGTCGAGAACAGCGCCGGCTGCGCCGCACCAGGCCGATCGTCGGCAGCGGAGGTACCACGCGCCAGTTCACGCACGCCGGCGACGCCCTGCAGGCGTTGCACGCCCGACTGGTAGGCCGAGTGAATGCCCGGCGTCAGCATCACCGCCGCGTCCTTGGCACCCAGGGCCGTGGTGGCCGCCGCCTTGAAGCGGTCGAACGCAGGGCCCGCGCTGCCGAGGACCAGGCCCGGGTTCGTGCAGAACTGCCCGACGCCCAGCACCAGCGAGTCGACCCAGGCCTGCGCCAGCGCTTCGGGCGCCGTGGCCAGCGCGCCCGGCAGCAGGAACACCGGGTTGATGCTGCTCATTTCCGCAAAGACGGGAATCGGCTGCGGGCGCGCGGCGGCGATGCGGCACAGCGCCAGCCCGCCCGCGCGCGAGCCGGTGAAGCCGACGGCCTGGATCGCGGGGTGCGAGACCAGGGCCTGGCCGATGGCATTGCCTTCGCCGATCAGCAGCGAGAACACGCCCTCGGGCAGGCCGCAGGCCTGCACTGCTGCCTGGATCACGCGGCCGACCAGCTCGGAGGTGCCCAGGTGCCCCGGATGCGCCTTCACGACCACCGGGCAGCCCGCGGCCAGCGCCGACGCGGTATCGCCACCGGCCACCGAGAACGCCAGCGGGAAGTTGCTGGCGCCGAATACCGCGACCGGGCCGAGCGCGACGTTGCGCAACCGCAGGTCGGGGCGGCGCCCTGGCACGCGGTCGGGCAGCGCCCTGTCGATCGTCACGTCGAGCCAGCGGCCGTCGCGCACCACCGAGGCGAACAGCCGCAGCTGACCGACCGTGCGGCCGCGCTCACCTTCGAGCCGCGCCTTGGGCAGGCCGCTCTCGGCCTGCGCGCGTTCGATCAGCGCCGGCCCCAGGTCGACCAGGCCCTCGGCGATGCGCTCCAGGAAGTGCGCGCGCTGTTCGAGCGTGGTCTCGCGATAGCGGTCGAAGGCCGCGGCAGCCAGCGCGCAGGCGCGTTCGACCTCCGCCGCGCCGCCGCCCCCGAAACAGGGGCCGAGGCTTGAACCCGAAGCCGGGTCGATGGCCTGCAACTCGGCCAGCTGGCCCCGCACCGCGGCGCCGCCGATCAACATTTCGCCGGTGATCTTCATGTCTTGTCCCGATTCAGAGCCTGCCGTCGGCGAGCAATCCGCGCGCGGCCAGGTTGGCGATCAGCGCCCGCAGGCCGAAGCGCCAAGGGGCCACCTGGTCGGAGGTGTTGACGAGGTTGCGCAAGGTGCCCAGCTTCGCGCTGCGGATCGTGACCTCGTCGCCCACGTGGTGGGTGAAGCCGTGTCCGGGTTCGCCGCGGTCCTCGGTCGGCGCGAACAGCGTGCCCAGGAACAGCATGAAGCCGTCCGGGTACTGGTGCGTCGCGTTGAGCGTCTGCGCGGCCAGGTCCTGCGGGTCGCGGCTGATGCGCTTCATCGAACTGCTGCCGCGCATCACGAAGCCGTCCTCGCCCTGGACCAGCAGCTCCACCTCCTGCGCACGCACGTCGTCGAGCGAGAAGGTGGCGTCGAACAGCCGGATGAACGGACCGATCGCGCACGAGGCGTTGTTGTCCTTGGCCTTGCTGAGCAGCAGCGCGCTGCGGCCTTCGAAGTCGCGCAGGTTCACGTCGTTGCCGAGCGCCGCACCGACGATGCGGCCGCGGCTGTCGACCGCGAGCACGACCTCGGGCTCGGGGTTATTCCACGCCGACTGGGGGTGGATGCCGATCTCGACGCCGGTGCCGACGGCGGCCAGCGCCGGGGCCTTGGTGAAGATCTCGGCGTCGGGGCCGATGCCCACCTCGAGGTATTGCGACCACAGGCCCTGCTCGATCAGCAGCGCCTTCAGCTTCATCGCCTGCGGCGAGCCGGGCACCACGGCGGCCAGGTCGTCGCCGATTAGCGAGCGCACGCGGCCGCGTACCTCGGCCGCGCGGCCCGCGTCGCCGCGGGTCTGCTCCTCGATCACGCGCTCCAGCATGCTGGCCGCGAAGGTGACCCCGGCGGCCTTGATGACCTGCAGGTCGCAGGGAGCCAGCAGGTAGGGCTGGCTCGGGTCGGGCGAGGGCACCGAGTTCCTCAGCACGTCGTCGACGCTGCCGATGCGCCGCCCCGGCGTGCGCTGCACCAGCGCGGCCGGGTCCTCCCGGTCGAGCAGCGTGCTGACCGTGGCGGCGACCGTGCTCAGGTCGTAGACGCCGTCCTCGCGCAACGTGATGACCGCCGGCCCACCCAGCGGGCCCGGCAGCCACGCGCGGCCGATCAGCGTGCCGGCAAGGTGGTCGGCGGGAAGCATGTCCGAGCTCGAGTACATCGTGCACTCCTTGAATTGATTGATGGTCATCCCGCGGCCTCAGTCAAGGCGCAGTTCCTTTAGCGCCGACAGCCCGCCCAGCACCGCCTCGCCCGACTGCTTGCGCACCATGGTGTCCATGACCAGGATACGCTTGGCCAGCTTCTTGTCGACCACGGTCACCTCGACCGTGATCGTGTCGCCGACGAACACCGGCCCGAGGAACTTCAGTTCCTGGCCGACATAGGCGAAGCCGGGGCCGGTGAGCTCGGTGTGGGCCGTCGAGACGATGGCGCCGGTGAGCAGGCCGTGCGCCACGCGCTTGCCGAACGGCGTGCCGGCCGCGAACGCGGCATCCATGTGCAGCGGATTGAGGTCGCCCGACAGATGGCCGAAGGCATCGACATCGGCGCCGGTGATGGTGCGCGACAGGGTCTGCTTGCGGCCGACCGGGATGTCGTCGAAGCGAAGCCGACGGGTGGTATGTGCGCTCATGGCGGGTTCCTTGGGGCTGTGGGGTGGGCGCTTCGGTCAGCGCGCGAGCGAGCCGCCGTCCACCGACAGGACGGCGCCGGTGACGTAGCCGTTTCCGGGCAGCGCGAAATACACGGCGGCCTCGGCGATGTCTTCGGGCGAACCGAGGTGGGGCGTCAGGCGGCGCTGCAGGAACGCCTTCTTCATCGCGAGCGGGTCGGCATCGCTGTCGATCAGGCGCCTGACCATCGGCGTTTCGACCGTGCCCGGGCAGATGCAGTTGATGCGGATGCGGTGGGGCGAGTGGTCGACCGCCATCGCCTTGGTCAGGCCGACCAGCGCGGCCTTGGCGGCGCAGTACGCGGCACGGTCCTTCAGCCCCTTCAGACCGGCTTCGGACGAGATGTTGATCACCGAGCCGGCGCCGCAGGCCAGCAGGTGCGGCAGCGTGTGATGGCTCACGAGGTACGCGGAGCGGACGTTGATGCGGAACAACGCGTCCCACTGCGCCGGCGCGGTGTCGACGACGTTGCCGGGCACCGACAGCCCGGCGTTGTTGACGACGATGTCCAGCCCGCCGAAGCGATCCAGAACCGCGCGCACCAGCGAGCCCACGGCGTCGTCCGACGTCACGTCGGCGGCGAAGAACTGCGCCGTGCCGCCGACCTCGGCGATCGACCGCGCGACGGCTTCGCCGCGCTCGTGGTCGCGGCCGACGACGGCCACGCGTGCGCCCTCGGCCCCGAAGCGGCGGGCGATGGCTTCGCCGATGCCCGACGTGGCGCCGGTGACCAGCGCCACCTGGTCCATCAAGCGGCCTTCGGTGATCAGGGCCATCACAGCGCCTCGTTCAGCAGGCGGACGAGGTCGTCCCGCACCGGCGCGCGCGGGTTCAGCCGGTTCAGCCGTTCGATGGTCAGCGAGCTCTCGACGATGCCGTCGATCTGGTCGCGCGTGATGCCGATCTGCGACAGCTTCGACGGCAGCCGCAGCACCTCCAGCAGGCGGAAGATGCGGGCAATGCCGCCCTCGACCTTCGCCTCGCGCGAGGCGCGGGGCGACTCGCCCAGCAGCTCGCCGATGCGGGCGAACCTGTCCGGAGCCACGGCGGCGTTGTAGCGCATGCCGTAGGGCAGCAGCAGGCCGACGATCTCGCCATGCGGGCGCGGCGCACGCTCGGCCACCGGGTAGGCCACGGCATGCACCCACGACACGCCCGAATTGGAGAAGGCGAGCGCCGAGAGGATGTTGCCCAGCATCATGTTGGAGCGCGCCTCCAGGTTGCTGCCCTGGTGCACGGCGATGGGAAGGTTCTCTGCGAGCAGCGCGATGGCGCGCTCGGCCAGCAGATCGCTCATCGGGTTGGCGCCCTGGTAGATCGGGTCGCCATCGCTCTCGACATAGCGGTGGTCCTTGCCGTAGTAGGCCTCGATGGCCTGCGTCAGCGCGTCCATGCCGGTGCAGGCGGTGATGGCGGGCGGCAATTTCAGGGTCAGCTCGGCGTCGAGCAGCGCCACGGCGGGCCGCAGACGGTTGTCCGACAGGCCGACCTTCATCTTCGACCGGTCGTCGGTGACGATGGCCACCGGCGACACCTCGGAGCCGGTGCCGGCCGTGGTCGGGATGGCGATGATCGGCATCATGTCGCCAGGCACCTTGTTCTCGCCGTAGTAGTCCGACGGGTGCCCGCCGTGCGTCAGCAGCAGCGCAACGATCTTCGCCAGGTCGATGCAGGAGCCACCGCCCAGCGCGACCAGCAGGTCAGGCTTCGTGGCACGCAAGGCAGCGCAGCAGGCCAGCACGGAAGCCATGTCCGGCTCCGGCATCGCCTGCGCATACACCTGCGGCTCGATGTCGGCCGCGCGCAGCACGTCCTCGATCCGGCGCAGCAGGCCCGCCTTCACGATGCCGGGATCGGTGACCACCGCCACGCGCCGGGCGCCCAGGCGGCGGATCAGCGCCGGCAGCCGCTGCACGGCACCGTTGCCGAACACGATCTGTCCGGCGCTGTTGAATTTCCACGCGTCGTTCATGCCGGCGTTCTCTTCACCGCCATCGGCTTGACGACCTTGCTCTCGACCAGCGCCTCGATCTGCGCGCTGTCGTAGCCCAGCTCGGCCAGCACCTCGCGGGTGTGCTCGCCGATGCGCGGCGGCGGGCGCGTCACCGGCGGCGCTTCGCCGTCGTAGCGCACCGGGTGCGCCAGCAGCCTGACGGCGCCGGCATCCGGATGCTCGACGTCCATGATCATCTTGTTGAAGGCCACCTGCGGGTCGGCGGCGACCTGCTCGTAGTCGTTGACCGGCGCGTTCCAGACGTCGCAGCGCGCGAAGACGGCTTCCCATTCGGCGGTGGTCTTATGCTTCAGCGCGGCGCACACGGCCTGGTGGATCTCGCTGCGCTTGTCGGTCTGGTCGCGGTCCGAATAACGCCCGAACGGCTCGGCACCGAAGGCGCTGACGAGCTTGTCGGCCGAGGTCAGCGAGATCGCGATCCAGCCGTCGCTGGTCTGGTACACGCCGTACGGCGCCGGGTGGAAGCGGCTGCCCATGCCGGGCGAGCTGCGCTGCCACAGCGGACCCTTGTTCAGGAAGTAGGTCAGCGGCTCGATCTGCAGGTCGAGCGCGGCGTTGAGCAGGTTGCTCTCGATGAGCTTGCCCTTGCCGGTCTTCTCGCGCTCGTACATCGCAGCGACGACGCCGAAGGCGCCGAGCATCGCGGCATGCTGATCGACGATCGCCGATCCCACGGGGGTCGGCGGCGATCCCGCCTCGCCGGACAACATCGCGATGCCGCTCATGCATTGCAGCAGCAGGTCCTGGCCCGGGCGTTCCAGGTACGGGCCGTCCGATCCATAGCCGGTGCACGAGCAGTAGATCAGGCGCGGGTTGATGGACTTCAGCGTCTCGTAGTCGAAGCCGAGGCGCTTCATCACGCCGGGACGGTAGTTCTCGACCAGCACGTCCGCCTCGCGCACCATGCGCAGGATGATCTCCTTCGCCTCGGGCGTGCGCAGGTCGATCGACAGGCTGCGCTGGTTGCGGTTGCCGAGCATGAAGAAGACGCTGACGCCCTCGATGAACGCGTCGAAGCCGGCCCAGTGGCGCTCGAAGGCGCCCTTCGGCGGCTCGATCTTGATCACGTCGGCGCCGAGGTCGGCGAGCATCTGCACGGCCGACGGGCCCTGCAGGAAGTGGGTGAAGCTGAGGACCTTGATGTCTTTGAACACGACGGACTCCAATTCAGTATTCGGTGGTGCGGGGGGTCACTTCAGCAGGTCCCGCGAAATGATCATTCGCTGGATCTCGGACGTGCCTTCGACGATCTCCAGCACCTTCGCGTCGCCGAAGGCGCGCGACACCGGGTACTCGCTCATGATTCCGTAGCCGCCGTGGATCTGAATCGCCTGGTGCGCGGCTTCCATCGCGCGTTCGGTGGCGAACAGCTTGGCCATCGACGCTTCCCGGTCGAAGGGCAGGCCTTCGTCCTTCAGCGCCGCAGCCTGGTACAGCATCAGGCGCGCGGCATGCGTGTGCGTCGCCATGTCGGCCAGCTTGAACTGCAGCGCCTGGAAACTCGCGATCGGCTTGCCGAACTGCGAGCGGTCCTTCATGTAGGCGGTCGAGCGGTCGAGCGAGCCCTGCAGGATGCCCAGCGCCATGGCGCCGATCAGGATGCGGCCGGTGTTGATGGTCGACAAGGTCTGCCGCAGGCCGGCGCCGCGTTCGCCCAGCAGGTTCTCGGCCGGCACGCGGCAGTTGTCGAAGAACAGCTCGTACGTGCTCGACGCGCGCCAGCCGATCTTCTTCAGCTTCTTGCCGGTGCTGAAGCCCGGCGTGCCGGCGGGCACGATGATGTTGGAGATCTCGCTGCGGCCGTCCGGCTTCTTGCCGGTGACGGCGGCCAGCACCAGCGGGCCGCTCACTTCGGTACCCGAGTTGCTGATGAAGATCTTCGCGCCGTGGATGCTCCAGTGGCCGTCGACCAGCGTGGCCCGGGTCTGGATCGAGGCGGCGTCGGAGCCGGCATTGGGCTCGGTCAGTGCGATCGAGCCGATGCGCGAACCGTCGAGAATCGGGCGCAGGAACTGATGCTTCTGCGCGTCGCTGCCGAAGTTGTTCAACAGGCTGGCGACCGACGAATTGGCCATCAATGAATTGGCGACCGCGCAATCGACGCGCGCCAGCTCTTCCAGCACGATCACGAACGACAGCCACGAGCCGCCGCCGCCGCCGTGCGCTTCCGGGTAGGGCAGGCCGGTGAAGCCCAGCTCGCCGGCCTGGCGCCAGACGTCGTACGGAAAGCCTTGCCCTTCCCACAGTTCTTCGGAAATCGGGGCGATCGCGCCTTCGGCGAAACGGCGCGCCGCGTCGCGGATCATCGTGCGCTCGTCGTTCATCCAGGGGTGCATGGGGAACTCACTTCAATTCGTTGGGGGTGGTGCGAGCGCGTGCGGCCTTGGCGTCGCGACGCGAAAGAAAGTCGCGCAGTCCGGCGCGGGCATGGGGCGCACTGAAGTTCAGCGCATAGCTGGCTGCTTCCAATTCCAGGCCCGCCTGCAGCGGCAGCTCGGCGGCGCGGTTCAGCGCACGCTTGGCCATCTCCAGGGCGAACGGATGGTGGGCCGCAAACGACGCGGCGAACTCGAAGGTGGCTTCGCGCAGCGCTTGCGGCGACGCGACACGATTGACGAAGCCGAAATCGCGGCATTCGTCCACCGTGTAATGGCGCCCGGACAGCACCATTTCCCTGGCCCGCGTCAGGCCCATCCTGTGCACGGCGAGCTGCGTGCCGCCCCAGCCGGGCATGGTGTCGAGCGTGATCTCGGGGAAGCCGAAAACCGCACGGGTGGAGGCGACGATGAAGTCGCACGCCAGCGCCAGCTCGAAGCCGCCACCGAGCGCGTAGCCGTTGACCATCGCGATGGTCGGCTTTGCAAAGTCGTGAATGCGCTGAAAGACCCGGTGGCCGGCGACCATGTCGCGGTAGGCGGCCACCGGTTCCATCCCGGCCAGGGCCTCGACATCGTTGCCGGCGACGAACGCCTTGCTGCCCGCGCCGGTGATCACCACCACGCGCGTGGCTTCGTCGGCGGCTGCCTCGTCCAGTGCGCCGTCCAACAGCTGCAGCAGTCCGGGCGCAAAGGCGTTGAGCTTGTCGGCGCGGTTCACGGTCAGCAAGCGGACGGCGCCGACCTGCTCGCACAACAACATCGAAGCGGCGGCGTTCATGGCGTCACAGCACCTTCAGGTAGGTCTTGCCGCTGGCGACGACAACACCCTTCTGATTGGTCACCGTGGCGGTGAAGATGCAGGTGTTGCGCGGCTCGTCCTTGTCCGCCAGGTCGAGCCGGGCGGTGACGGTGTCGCCGATGTAGACCGGCGCCGTGAAGGTGATGTCGTAGCGGTGCGAGACGGCGCCGGGGTTCGGCGCCTTCGCGGCCATGGTGCCCATCACGGTTGCCAGGAAGCCGACCGACAGGGCGCCCTGCGCGATGCGCTTCTCGAAGCGTGTCGTCTTGGCGTATTCCTCGTTGACGTGAACGCCGTAGAAGTCGCCGACGATGCCGGCGAAGCCGTACACGTCGTACTCGGAGACCGTCTTGGCGAATTCGGCGTGGTCGCCGACCGCGTAGCAGTCCATGTGGGGTCGCTTGGCCATGATGTGCTTGCCTCTTACAGCTTGGCCTTCTGGACCTTGTCGAACAGCGCCTTGCCGTCGGGAATGGCGGCCACCAGCGCCTCGGTGGTCTTCGTCGTCTGCGCCTTCATCGCGGCGACATCCGGCTCGACGACCTGCACGCCGGCCTTCTTCATCTTGTCCATCGATTCGGCGTAGGACTTCTTGTAGAAGTCGCGGCCGGCCTGAAGCGCCTCGGTGGCCGACTCCTGGACGATCTGCTGGTGCTTGGGCGACAGCTTCTCGAACTTCGACTTCGAGGCGATCAGCAGCGCCGGCAGGTAGTGCACGCGGGTGCGGTTGTAGAACTTGGAGACCTCGACGAACTTGTCCTGCAGGAACTGGTCGGGCGAGGTGTCCGCTCCGTCGACCACGCCCTGCTGCAGAGCCAGGTAGACGTCGCCGTAGGCCATCGGCGTGGGTTGCGCGCCGAACGACTCGTAGGCCTTCACGTAGCCGGGCGACTGCATCACGCGCACCTTCATGCCGGACATGTCGGCGCCCTTGTTGATGGGCCTGGCCGAGAAGATGTTGCGTTCCATCACCGACAGGAAGCCCAGGCCGATCAGGTTGTGCTGCGGCAGCATGGCCAGGAATTCCTTGCCGACCGGGCCCGACAGCACCTTGTTGGCCTGGTCGACGCTGTCGAACAGGTAGGGCACGTCGAACAGGCTGTAGGCCTTGACCGTGTTGGTCAGCGGCGCCTGCGCGGTGACGAACAGGTCGAGCGCGCCGGTGCGGCCGGCCTGGATCATCTTGACCTCGCCGCCGAGTTGCGACTGCGGGAACAGGTTGATCTTGATCTCGCCATTCGACTTCCTGGCCGCGATCTCGGCCATGCGCTGGGCCATGAACTGGTAGTGGCTGTCGGGCGACAGGGTATGGCCGAGGTTGAGCTGCACCTGCTCGGCGTGTGCCGAGAAGCCGGCGGCGGCGGTGGCACAAGCCAGGGCCATGCGAATGACGAACGATTTCATGAAGTCTCCGATTGAGAACGGGGTTTCAAATGGAGCGCCTCGATGGCGCCTTCTTCTGGGAATGCAGTCATGTTATTCAGAGGCACACGAATGGCGTTAGGACGTCAGGCCCGAATGCTTGGACTATTCGACAGCCCTGCAAACGGGCTGTTCGGCATGCCGCAGGCACGCAAATGAAAGAGGGGCCGCGCGGCCCCTTTCTCAAGCGTGCTGCGCTGCGGTCCCGGCTATTTCATGATCGACGGCAGCCACGTCGAGATGATCGGGACATAGGTGATGATCAGCACGTCGACCGTCAGCACCGCGAGGTACAGGCAGACCGGCCTCGTCAGCTGGCTCATGCGAAGGTTGGCCACCTTGCAGGCCACCACCAGGTTCACCGCGACCGGCGGCGTCAGCATGCCGATGGCGACGTTGACGATCATGATGATGCCGAAGTGGATCGGGTCGATGCCGAAGGCCGCCGCCACCGGCGCCAGGATCGGCGCGATCAGGATGATCGTGACCAGCGCTTCGAGCAGCGTGCCGACGAGGAACAGCAGGATGTTCACGAGCAGCATGAAGACCAGCGGGTTCGACGACAGCTCCGAGATCGCGCGGCCCAGGTTCTGCGGCACCTGCTCCAGCGCCAGCACGAAGCCGAAGATGGCCGCATAGCCGACGATCAGCATGATCAGTGACGTCGCCACCATCGACTTCGAGAAGATCGGCAGCAGGTCCTTCCACTTCAGTTCGCGGTACACGAACATGCCGATCACCAGGCCGTAGACCACCGCCACCACCGATGCCTCGGTCGGCGTGAACACGCCGGCGTAGATGCCGCCGAGGATGATGAACGGCATCAGCAGCGCCCAGAACGCGTCCTTGGTCGCTTTCCACAAGTGGGCTCGCCACTCGGCGAAGGACACCGTGTCGGTCTGGTCGAAACCCTTGATGCGCGCCATGACGATGATCGTGATGACCAGCGACAGGCCCACCAGCAGCCCGGGCAGGAAGCCCGCGAGGAACAGTCCACCGATCGACACGTTGGCGACCAGGCCATAGATCACCATGGGGATCGACGGCGGAATGATCACTCCCAGTTCACCCGCGGCCGCGCAGGTCGCCGCCGCGAAGGGCTTCGGATAGCCCTTCTTCTCCATCGCCGGGATCAGCGTGGAACCGACCGCGGCCGTGGTGGCCGACGAGGAGCCCGAGATGGTCGCGAAGAACATCGACGCCAGCACCGAGGCCGATCCCAGCCCGCCCCGGAACCAGCCCACCAGCGCATTGGCCAGACCGATCAGGCGCCTGGAGATGCCCCCCGTCTGCATCAGGCCGCCGGCCAGGATGAAGAAGGGCACGGCCATCAGCGAGAACGAATCCAGCGCCTCGTAGACCGACTGCGCCAGGTTGACGAGCGGGATGCCCTTGACGTACAGCGCGATGAGCGCCGAGAAACCGAGACAGACCGCAACCGGGACGCTGAAGAACAGCAGGACGATGACGGCGATGAACAGCGCGGTGATCATTGGGTCCAGCCTTCCTTGTGACCGGCCAGCGACAGCTTCAGGGTCGCGGGCACATGCTGCCTCTCGTTGGCTTTGACGTGTTCGACCTCGGCGAGGGCTTCCTCCATCTCGTAGTCGATGACTTCCAGGATGTCCTTCTCGTCGATGATGGTCTCGATCAGCAGCGTGATCGAGTTGATGATCGTCAATGCCGCGCCGACCGACATCGACGAGTAGACCCAGATCATCGGCACGCCCAGCACCGGCGCCACTTCGGAATTGCCGAACTCCGCCCATGCCAGGCCGAGCCAGAAGACCCAGCCGTAGAAGGCCAGCGACAGCGCGTGCGCGCAGTACTTGATGGCTCGGCCGACAGCGGCCGGCACAGCCTGCACCAGCGCTTCCACGGCCAGGGCGTCGGCGCGTCTGGCGACGAGCGCGGCGCCGATGAAGATGGCCCAGATCATCAGGTAGCGCGACAGCTCTTCGGTCCACGGCGCGCTGATCGGAAGGTTGAACTTCCCGAACACGAAGCGCACGAGCACCTGGAAGAAGATGATGGCGGTCATGGCCGCCAGGGCGAGCCCGACAAGGACTTCCAGTCCCTTGTTGGCTCGGTCCACGATCTTGATAAGCGTCCGCATCGGGTCTCCTGCACGGCTTGCTGGGCTTGAGTCGGCGGATGTTAGGGAGTGGCCCCTGGACGGGGTTAGGACGCTTGCAGCGAATGCTTGGACTTTTTGACAGGACTTGGTGTGCTCACCACGAAGCCGGCCGCCTTCACGCCGCCGAGCACCGCCTTGCGATGCGACTTGCTCAGCTTCTTCTGGCGATGGGAGCCTTCGCCGAGCTGTTGGCCGAAAACCGAGATTGCCGACCGACCGTCGACGTACCTCTCAACTGACAGAAGCGTCCCCAGATTCGCTGCCCGGCGCCAGTCAAACCGCGCCGGGCGGACCTAGAGCGGCGAACGGCGGGACCCTATTCGGGCTTGAAATCGATCGCCTTCAACAGCGTCCCCATGCGCTCGTAATCGACCCGCAGCGACTTGCTCAGCTCGTCGACCGCCCGCGGCTGGCCGGGTTCGAAGCCAACCTCGGCCAGGCGCTCGCGCACGCCGGCCTGGCCCAGCGCCTTCAGTGCCGCGTCGCGCACGCGCTGCTGCAGTGCGGCCGGCACCTCGGGCTTGCACCACAGCCCCATCCAGGCAATGGCCTCGAGTTGCGGGTAACCCAGCTCGGCGAAAGTAGGCACCTCGGGCAGCAGCGCCGAGCGCTTGGGCGTGCTGACGGCGAAGGCCTTGATCCGGCCGGCCTTCAGCAGCGGCAGCGAGGTCGGAATACCGTCGAACATGAGCGGCACATGGCCACCCATCACATCCTGCAGCGCCGGCGTCGAGCCCTTGTAGCCGACGTGCACCAGGTCGATGCCGGCCGCCTTGTTCAGCTGCAGCCCCAGCACGTGCGAGAGCGTGCCGGCGGTGTACGACGCGACATTCACCTTGCCTGGGTTGCCCTTCACGTAGGCCACCAGCTCGGGCAGCGTCTTCGCCGGCACCGCCGGGTTGCCCACCAGCACCAGCCCGCCGCGCGCCAGCTCGGCCAGCGGCACGATCTCGCGGGACATGTCGACCTTGGTCTTCACGATGTGCGGGATCTCGCTGACCAGCGAGTTCACCGCCACCAGCAGCGTGTGGCCGTCGCGCGGCGCCTGGCTCAGCTCGTTGACGGCAAGGATGCCGCCGGCGCCGGGCTTGGGCTCGACGATCACCGGCTGGCCGATGTCCTTCGCGAGGTGGTCGCCGAGCAGCCGCGCCAGGATGTCGGCCGAGCCGCCGGCCGGGCCGGCGACGAGCATGCGCACCGGCTTCTCGGGCCACTTGGCCTGGGCGAACGCCGCGAGCGGCAGTGCAGCCGTGGCCACGGCGGCGGCGGCGAGCAGCCGGCGCGTGGGGGAGGCGGGTCGGGTCGGGTTCATCGAAAGCTTTCCGTGCGTTGGATTCATCAGGGCAGCCAGCGCACGAGCGCCAGCACCAGTATGGCGAGAAACACGGTCTCGCCGAGCATCAGTGCCACCGGCTTGAAGCCGACGGTGGCCAGCTCCTTCAGCTGCGTCTTCATGCCGATCGCCGCGATCGCCGCCACCAGGCACCAGCGCGAGACGTCGTTGCCGAGCGCGAGCACCGGCTGCGGCAGCCAGCCGGTGCTGGCCAGCCCGACCAGCGCCGCGAAGCCGACCACGAAGCCCGGCAGCAGCGGCGGCCGCGGGCCCGCGGCGGCGCCTTTCGAGCCGCGCCGCGCCAGCAGCACCGCGAACACGATCACCGGCAGCAGCATCGCCACGCGCAGCAGCTTGACGAAGGTGGCGACGTCGCCGGTCTCCTGCGACAGGCTGTAGCCCGCACCGACGACCTGCGCCACGTCGTGGATCGTGCCGCCGAGGAAGACGCCGGCGCCGCGCGCATCGAGCCCGAAGGCCCGCACGGCCATCGGGTAGACGATCATCGCCAGCGTCGACAGCGCGGAGACACCCACCACCGTGAACAGCGTCGCGCGCTCCTTCTGCGGATGCGCCGGCAGCGCCGCGGCCAGCGCCATCGCCGCCGAAGCGCCGCAGATCGCGGTGGCCCCGCCGCTCAGCAGGCCGAACAGCGTGTTGAAGCCGAGCGCGCGCGCCGCCAGCATCGACAGCCCGATCGTCAGCACGACCGAGATGATCACGATGCCCACCGGCGCGATGCCGAGCGCCGCGATCTGCGCCAGCGTGATGCGCAGGCCCAGCAGCGCGACGCCGATGCGCAGCACCTGGCGCGCGGTGAACTCGATGCCGGGTGCGCAGGGGGCCGCGGCCGCCGCCGGGCCGCCCCAAGGCGGCCGCTCCCCCTCGGGGGGACCGGCCCGCAGGGCCGTAGGGGGCGACGACCCCGACAGGAAGTTCATCGCCAGCCCGAGCAGCAGCGCGAACAGCATCACCGGCGCGCCGTAGTGCTGCGACAGGAAGGTCGCCGCCGCGGCGACGACGACGCTGGCGAGCACGCCGGGGAACAGCGTGCGGCCGCGCGCGGGCCAGGCGCTCAGGGCGAGAGCGGTGCTCATGCGCGCTTACTCAAGCGGTCGGAAGAACATGGTCCTGGAACTGCTCGCGCAGCTTGTTCTTCTGCACCTTGCCGGTCGCGCCGAGCGGAATCGCGTCGACGAAGACCACGTCGTCCGGTGTCCACCACCTGGCGATCCTGCCCTCGTAGAAGCCGAGCAGGTCCTGCCGCGTCACTTGCGCGTCAGGTTTCTTCACCACCACCAGCAGCGGCCGCTCGTCCCACTTCGGATGCTTCGCCGCGATGCAGGCGGCCATCGCGACCGCCGGATGGGCCAGCGCGATGTTCTCGAGGTCGATCGAGCCGATCCACTCGCCGCCGGACTTGATGACGTCCTTGGCGCGATCGGTGATCTGCATGAAGCCATCGGCATCGATGGTGGCGACGTCGCCGGTCGGGAACCAGCCGTCGATCAACGGGTCGCCGCCCTCGCCCTTGAAGTAACTCGCCACCACCCACGGCCCGCGCACCAGCAGCTCGCCCGAGGCCTGGCCGTCCCATGGCAGCTCGGCGCCGTCGTCGCCGACGATCTTCATGTCGACGCCGAACACCACGCGGCCCTGCTTGGACTGGGCCGCCAAGCGCTCTTCCGGCGGCAGTGCCAGCTGGGCAGGCTTGAGCGTGCAGGCCGTGCCCAGCGGACTGATCTCGGTCATGCCCCAGGCGTGCAGCACCTGCACGTCGTGGCGCTCCTGGAAGGCGCGCATCATCGACGGCGGACAGGCCGAGCCGCCGATGATCGTGCGGCGCATCGTCGAGAAGCCCAGGTCGTGCGCCTCGACGTGCGCCAGCAGCCCCTGCCACACCGTGGGCACGCCGGCCGAGACGGTGACGCCCTCGGCCTCGAACAGCTCGTGCAGGCTCTTGCCGTCGAGAAACGGGCCGGGGAACACCAGCTTCGCGCCGACCATGCAGGCCACGTACGGCAGCCCCCAGGCATTGACGTGGAACATCGGCACCACCGGCAGCACGGTGTCGCGCGCCGAGCAGCTCAGGCCGTCGGGCAACGCGGCGGCGAAAGTGTGCAGCAGCGTCGAGCGGTGGCTGTACAGCACGCCCTTCGGGTTGCCGGTGGTGCCGGACGTGTAGCACAGCGACGAGGCGCTGTACTCGTCGAAGCGCGGCCAGGTGAAGTCGCTGTCGTGCGCGTCGACCAGGTCTTCGTAGCACAGCAGGTTCTTCACGGCCGACTTCGCCGGCATGAGCGCGCGGTCGGTCATCGCGACGAAGGCCTTGATGGTCTTCACCCGCGGCGCAATGGCCTCGATCAGCGGCAGGAAGCTCAAGTCGAAGAACAGCACCTGGTCCTCGGCATGGTCGGCGATCCACACCACCTGGTCCGGATGCAGGCGCGGGTTCAGCGTGTGCAGCACGGCGCCCGAGCCGGAGACGGCGTAGTACAGCTCCAGGTGGCGGTAGCCGTTCCAGGCGAGCGTGGCGACACGTTCGCCGAAGCCGATGTCCATCGCCTGCAGCGCGTTGGCCAGGCGGCGCGCACGCTGGCCCAGCTCGCGGTAGGTGCAGCGATGGATGTCGCCCTCGACGCGGCGCGAGACGACCTCGCGGTCGCCGTGGTGGCGCTCGGCGTGGGTGAGCAGGCTGGAGATCAGCAGCGGCTGCTGCATCATCTGTGCGTACATCATGGGCTCCGTGAGGTCGAGGGTCAGGCGGCGGCGCGCTGCGGCAGCGCGGGCGGCACGGCGGGCGCAGCGGCAGCACCTTCGGCCGCCGCATCGGCGCTGCGCCGCAGATCGGGTTCATAACTCGCGGCCGCGCGCCGGAAGGCCAGCGCCGCCAGCACGCTGAAGGCCGGCATCACGGCCAGCGCCGTGGGCAGGTCCCAGCGGTCGGACAGCAGGCCGGCGATGAACGGCCCCGCCGCCAGCCCGAACAGGTTCTGGAACAGCGCCAGCACCGAGGCGCCGGTGGCGCGCACGCCGGGATGCACGACGTCGATCACCACCGCCGAGACCGGGCCGACGCTGCAGGTCATCAGGCAGCCGCCGGCGGCGATCAGCGCGAACTGCGTGCCGCGCGACCATTCGACGCCCCAGGCCGGTGCCGCGAACGCGGCCAGCAGCACCCCCATCGAGGCCAGGCACAGCAGCGCCAGCACCTCCAGCTTGGCGCGTGGGCGGCGCAAGCCCGCCCGGTCGGCCAGTGCGCCCCACAGCACGCTGCCCAGCGCGCCGCACAGCACGACACCGGCGGCCATCACCGCCGCGCGGGCCGGCTCGAAGCCTTGCACGCGGTTCAGCCAGCTCGGCAGCCACGACCAGACGGCCGAGACGACGACCAGCTGCGCCGCGCCGCCGATGCACACCCACAACATCGTGCGCGACTCCAGCAGTCGTGCGCCGATGCTGCGCAGCGTGCCGGTGGGCGTGCGGGTCGCGGCCTCGAGCTGCGGCGTCAGCACGACGGTGCGGTAGTCGCGCACCTTGAGGTACAGCAGCGCCAGCACCAGGCCCGGCACGCCGACCACGCCGAACGCCGCCTGCCAGCCCCAGCGCGCCGCGATCAGCCCGCCCAGCATCACGCCCAGCACCGAGCCGACCGAGGCCGACGCGAAGAAGGCGGCCATCAGCGCGCCGCGGCGCCGGGCCGGAAAGTGGCTGGCGATCAGCGCGGCGCCGACCGAGCCGTAGCCCGCCTCGCCCAGGCCCACCAGCGCGCGGGCGCCGAGCAGCGATCCGTAGCTGCGCGTGAACATGCACGAGATGGTCGCCAGGCTCCACACCGAGGCCATCGCCACGATGCTCTTGACGCGGCTGGCGCGGTCGGCGAACAGCGCCACCGGCAGCGCGCCGAGCGCGACCGTGACCGAAACCACCGAGACCAGCGCGCCGAGCTGCTTGTCCGACAGGCCCCAGTCCTGCTTCATGTACGGGAACAGCGAGACGATGACCTGGCGGTCGATGTAGTCGACGATCATCAGGCCGAGCGTCATCGCGAACGCGAACCAGGCGGCGCCCCGGCCGGCGAGGTAGCCCTCGTCACCGGCCGGGCGTGCTTGCTTGTCGTGCAGGTTCATCAGGGTGTCCTCGGGGAGAGGCCGCTTCAGGGCACCAGCACGGTGGCGCCGGTGGTGGCGCGCGATTCGAGCGATCGGTGCGCCTCGGCCGCGTCTTTCAGGGGATAGACACGGCTCGGCTCGCTGCGGATGTGGCCAGCCTTCACCAGGCCGAACAGCTCGTCGGCCATCGCCAGCATGTTCGCGCGCGGCGTGGCGTAGTGCAGCATCGCCGGCCGCGTGACCCACAGCGAGCCCTTCATTGCGAGCTGCATGGTGTCGATCACCACCGGGCCCGAGCTGGTGCCGTTGCTCACCAGCACGCCGCGCGGCTGCAGGCAGTCGAGCGAGGCGGCGAGCGTGTCCTTGCCGACCGAGTCGTACACCACCGGCACGCCCTTGCCGCCGGTGATCTCGCGCACCCGCTCGGCGATGTTCTCGCGGCTGGTGACGATGGTGTGGCTGCAGCCGTGCGCCTTGGCGATTGCGGCTTTCTCGTCGGTGCTGACGGTGCCGATCATCGTGACGCCGAGCGCGCGCGCCCACTGGCAGGCGATCAGGCCGACGCCGCCGGCCGCGGCGTGGTACAGGATCGTCTCGCCGCCCTGGAGCGGGAAGACCTGGCGGAACAGGTACTGCGCCGTCATGCCCTTCATCATCAGCGTGGCGGCCGTGCTGTCGCTCACTTCAGGCGGCAGCGGAATCAACACCTCGGCCGGCATCAGGCGCACGTCGGCATAGGCGCCCTGCGGGCCCAGCAGATAGCCCACGCGGTCGCCCGGGCGCACGCAGCTGACGCCCTCGCCCACCGCCTCGACGATGCCCACCGCATCGGAGCCCAGCCCGTTGGGCAGCGGCATCGGGTAGCGGCCGGTGCGGAAGTAGATGTCGATGAAGTTCACTGCCACGTAGCTGTGGCGCACGCGGGCCTGGCCCGGGCCCGGCGTACCGACTTCGGTGGTCTCGAGCTTCAGCACCTCCGCGCCGCCGGTCTCGTGCAATCGGATGGTCTGGGCCATGGTCTGTCTCCTTGAGGGGGTGTTGTCAGGCCGCGCCCTGCGGGGCGGCGCTGAAGTGCTCGATGAACAGCTGGGCCAGCGGCCAGCGGCCGTAGCCCGACGCCGGGTTCAGGTGGCCGACGTCGCCCATGTCGACGAGGCGGCTGTTCCAGCACCTCGCGAGCTCGGTGGTGCGCTCGAAGCTCGCGAGCGGATCGTTGCGGCTGGCGATCACCAGGCTGTCGAAGGGCAGCGGCAGACGCGGCAGCGGCAGCCAGCCGCCCTCGCGCAGCGCGGCGAGCGTCGGGTAGCCGTCGGGCATCGGCCGCTCGAAATCCGGCGGCGTGGCGAGCACCGCACCCTGAACCTCCCGCCGGGTCCGCTGCGCCCAGTGCGCCACCATCACGCAGCCGCCGCTGTGCGCGACGACAACGATCGGACCGTCGATGGCCTGCGCCACCACTTCGATGGCGTCGATGCGCGCCGCGCAGTCCAGGTTCTCGCGGCCCATCGGCGGCACGTTGGCCACCGGCCAACCCGCGAGGTCCAGGTCCTCGGCCAGCAGCGTCTGCCAGTGGCCGGGCACCGCGTCGCGCAGACCGGGCACGATCAGCACGGTGGGCCGTGCAGGCAGGCGGTCCATGCTCAGGCCACCTGCCGCAGGAAGCCCTGCTGGCGCCCCTTCGGGTTCGGCGCGAAACCGTTGGCGGCCAGCGTCTCTTCGACGCTGTCGTAGAACACGCCGATCTTGCAGATCTCGCGGGCTTCCTGGCCGGTGGCCACCTCGCGGCCGAACTCGCGCGCGAGGCGCACCAGTTGCCCGATCTGCCGCACGGTGCTCATCTTCTCCGTGCGCGACTGGTTCCAGAGGTTGTCCTCGATGCCGCAGCGCACGTGCAGGCCGAGCGCCATGCCGATCATGTTGATCGGCAGCACGTTGCGCATGCTGCTTTCGACCGTCAGCATCGCGCCGTCCGGAATGGCGCGCAGGAAGTTCGACAGGTTGTAGATGTTCGGCGCGTCCATGCCGCCGCTGATCGCCACCCAGTTCATCACCAGCGGGCCCTTGTAGACGCCGCGGCGGATCAACCGCTCCACCGTCTCGTAGCTGTTGATGTTGTAGAACTGGAACGCGCTCTGGATCCCGTTGGCGGAGAGGCGCCGCACGTGCTCCTCGATGAAGCCGGGACCGGAGGGCACGACCATCTCGCGGTAGGCGCGGTTGGTCTGCGGCTCGGCCAGCGAGGTGCCGGCAATGTCCGCTGCCTCCATGTGCTCCAGCACGTTCATCTGCGTCGTGTTGACGGTGACCGTGACCTGGTCCGGCTTCGGGTCGAGCTCGGCGAGCATGTGGCGCGTATCGTCCTGCAGCCACTGCGCGGCCGCGCCGTCGCCTTCCGGCGCGAACGAGATCGAGCCGCCGACCTGGATGATCATCTCGGGCACGGCCTGGCGCACGCCGGCGATCAGCTCGTTGAACTTGGACAGCCGCTTTGACCCACAGCCATCGAGCTCGCGCACATGCAGGTGCAGCACCGTGGCGCCGGCGTTCCAGCAATCGACGGCCTTCTGCACCTGGGCTGCCATCGTGACCGGGATGTCTTCCGGAAAGTCCGACGGCACCCACTCGGGGCCGTAGGGCGCGGCGGTGATCACCAGCTTGTCCTGGTTCTCGGGGAACAGCGAGCCGTCGAGGAAGTTCATGTCGCGTCTTTCGTGGGTTAGGTCAGAAGGGGGTGTCGCCCTGGATGCCGGCGCGTTCCATCTTGCGGTGGCACGGCGGGTAGTCCATCACCGCGTAGTGCTGGGTCGAGCGGTTGTCCCACATCGCCATGCTGTTGGGCTGCCAGCGCCAGCGCACCTGGTACTCGGGGATGAAGGCTTGGCTGACCAGGTACTGCAGCAGCTGCGCGCCGCCGTGCGAGTGGTCCTGGCCGACGCGCACGTTGCGCGCGGTGTGGAAGTTCGTGAAGTGCGTCGTGAAGGCATTGACGAACAGGACCTTCTCGTCCGTCTCCGGGTGCGTGCGCACCACCGGATGCTCGGCATCGGGGAACTGCGCGTGCAGCGCCAGGCGTTTCTCGATCGGCATCGCGGCGCCGAAGCTGGCCTCGATGCTGTGGCGCGCACGCAAGCCCTCGATCTGCGCCTTCACGGTCTCCGGCAGGCGCTCGTAGGCCAGCACCATGTTGGCCCACATCGTGTCGCCGCCGACCGGCGGGCACTCGACGCAGCGCAGCACGCAGCCGAAGGGCGGCTGCTCGCGCCAGGTGGCGTCGGTGTGCCAGGCGTTCTCGTAGCGGTCGTTCGGCGTCTCGGGCGACTTGTAGATGCGCACCAGCCCGGGATGCTCGGGGTCGCTGCCGGCCACCGGATGGTCCTCCAGCTCGCCGAACCAGCGCGCGAACGCGACGTGCTCGGCGCGGCTGATGTCCTGGTCGCGGAAGAAGAGCACGCGGTGCTTCAGCAGCAGCGCGCGGATCTCGGCGATGGTGTCGGCATCGCGCGAGGCGGCACCCAGCTGCACGTTGGACAGCTCGGCGCCGATCGCGCAGGTCAGCGGCTCGACGCGGATCGAGCGCTGCAGCGCTGCCGCGCGCACCACCGCCGGGGCGGCGGGGGTCGTGTCGGTGAGGGTCTGCGTCACGGCGATGTCTCCTTCTGGTGTGGAGGCATCGTAGGAAGCGGGGGGCCCCTGTTCCCCCCCATCGCCGAGGGGGGCCCCGGCCCGAAGCGGCGTCCGGCCGACGCGCTAGCCAGGCCGGTCGGTCAGGCGGTCGCTTCGAGCAGCCCGAGGATGCGCGCGCGCTGCACCAGCTGCTTGCGCGTGCCGGCGTCGAGCTTGGCGAACAGGTTCTTCATGTGCCACTTGATCGTCTCCTCGCCGACCTGCATCGCGAGCCCGATCTCCTTGTTCGACAGGTTGCGCGCCAGCAGCGCCAGCACCTCGCGCTCCTTCGGCGTCAGCGCCAGGCTGGGCGTGGCGCGCAGCGCCGGCGCGGGCCGCTCGGGCGGAGCCTGCGGCGGCGCCGCGAGCGGCGTGGCCGCGCCGGGCGCGGCGGTGCGCGCCGCGTGCGCGCTCTGCACGACCCAGTCGCCGAGCGCCGGGTGCGCATCGGCGAACACCCGCATCAGCCCGTAGGCCTCGGCCAGAGCGGTCGCCTCGCGCAGCAGGTTGGCGGAACGCTCGCCGCAGCGGTCGAGCGCAAACGCGCGCAGGCCCAGCAGCTCGATGTGCAGGCGGCCGAGCTTCAGCACCTGCGCCATCGCATCGGCGCGCTGCAGCGGCTCGAGCGCCTGCCGCCACGCCTGCGCGGCGATGGCGGCATGCGCGGCCGCACCCTCGCGCAGCAGCTCGACGCTGCGCCGCCACAGCCGGCCGCCCGGCTGCGCGGGCTCGGCCAGCAGCGCGTCGATCTGCTCGACGAGCGCGCGGCAGGTCTCGGACCGGTAGCGCCGCGCATGCAGGCGAGCCTGCTCGGCGAGGCTGGCGATGCGCAGGCGCGGCAGCCCGCGCGCGACGCCCACGGCATCCAGCGCCCCCAGCAGCTCGAGCGCACGGTGCTCGGCGCCTGCGGCCGCGGCGATGCGCGCCAGCGTGCGGAATGCCAGCAGCACGGTCTCCGGCAGGCCGCTGCGCTCGAGCACGTCGAGCCGGTTCGCCAGCAACGCCACGGCCTCATCCGGGCGGTCGCGCTCCCACAGCGCTGCGGCGCGCAGCGCTGCCAGCATGCAGGCGAAGACGCTGCGCCTGCCGAGGTCGGCTTCGGCGCGGGCCAGCGTGGGCTGCAGCAGCTGATCGGCCAGCAGGGCCTGCCCTTCCCACAGGTAGCTCAGGGCGACGATGAAATCGCGCCAGCGGTCGACATAGGCCAGCGCCGGACCGAACCCGATCGCCGGTGCCTGCTGCTGGCGCAGCCGCGCGAGCGCCGGCTCGCCTTCGATCAGCGTGCGGAACGCGGTGCGGTTGGCGTGGATCTGCAGCAGCACCGCGTCGCGCAGCGGCGGCTGCGGACTCCACGGGTCGTGCAGCGCGGCGAAGCGGTCCGGGTCGTCGGCGTAGACCGCGGCGCCGCTCTCGATCAGCGCGCATTCGCAGCGCAGCGCATCGTCGGCCTCGGGCTGCGCCAGGATGCGGGCGACGAGGCGGCCGGCTTCGGCGTGGCGGTCGCTGAGGGCCAGCGTCCATGCGGCGGCCAGAAGCAGGCGCGGGCGGCGGTCGAGCTCTTGCTGCGGCAGCCGCTGCAGCCAGTCGAGCACGGCGCCCTGGCGGCCGCGCGAGAGGATCGAGTCGTACAGGCTGCGCTCGGCCAGCGCGTAGGCCTGATCGGGCCGCCCGGCCGCGAGCGCGTGGCGCGCGGCGTCCTCGATCAGCCCTTCGCGCGCCAGCCAGTCGGCCGCAGCGCCGTGCAGCGCCGCCTGTTCGGCTTCGGCCAGGGCGGCGAAGCGGCGCCGCAGCAGGTCACGCGCCAGCGGGTGCAGGCGCAGCCAGTCGCCCTGCTCGGCCGCCGCGAAGACCGGCGTGTCGCCCGCCAGTCGCGCCAGGCGCTGCGGCGCCTCGTCGCCGGCGAGGGCGCGGCACAGCTCCGGATGCAGCAGGTCGAGCGCGGCGATGCGGGTGAGGAACTGCACGTCGTCGGGCGCGAGGTTGGCCAGCAGCAGGCCGACCAGCTGCTCGTGCAATGCGCCGCCGCGCGCGGCGATCGCTGCCAGCTCGGCGCGCGGGTCGGCGGCGCTGGCCAGTGCCGCCAGCACCAGCTGCAGCCCGAGCGGCCAGCCCTCCGTCAGCTCGTGCAGCCGCGCGGCCGCATCGGCGTCGAAGCGCGTGCCGCCGCGCTCGCGCACCAGCGCCAGCGTCTCGTCGAGCTCGAACGCGAGCTGCGCGGGGCCGAGCGTCACGCACTGGCCGTAAGCCGCCATGTCGTCCAGCTCGAGCCGGCAATCGGTGCGCGCACCGACGACGACACGCAGGTTCGGCGGCGCGTTGCGCAGCAGGTAGGCCAGCGCATCGCGTGCCGACGCCGGCAGGCGGTCGGCTTCGTCGACCACCAGCACGGTGTTGAGGGCGGTGTGCGCCAGCTCGGCCAGCCAGCTGGTGATGCCTTCGAGGCCGGCGGCCTCGGCGGCGAGCAGCGTGTGGCCGAAGTGCGGCCGGCCGGCGCCGCTGCGCAGTGCCAGCGTCAGCGCGCGCAACAGGCGGGGCGGGTCGTCGCGCTCGGTGGCGGTGAACCAGGCCACGACGGTGCCTTGCGCCAGATGCTCGCGGCGCCATTGCGCCAGCAGCGAGGTCTTGCCGAAGCCCGCCGGTGCCTGCACCAGCAGCACCGGCGCTTCGCGCCAGCGCGCATCGGCGGCGGCGAGCCGCGGCCGCACCAGCAACTGGCGCGACACGCGCGGCGGTGCGACGCGCAGCAGAAGATCGTCGGTGGTGCCCTGGGCACCCGGGTTCAACAGCGTCGCCACGGCAAAACCATGGTAACTCTGCAGTCCGCTGCAGTCCCGAGCACTGGCGGCGAATCGCTCAGAGGTCCCGCGCCGCGCCCGCTGCCCGGCTCAGAAGAAACGAAAAATAGGGCACCACGCAGTCGAGGTGACCAGCGGGCTGAACCGGGCAATCGGTCAGGCTGGCGCTGGTCGAGCCGTTGGCGCGCATCGTCGCGATCGTGCGCGTGGCGACGCTGTAGGCGACCGTGCGATCGTCGCGCCCATGGTGCAGCAGCACCGGCCAGGTCGGGCGCCAGTCGTGCACGTTGCTCAGGGCGTCCAGCGCGGCGGTGTCGTCGGCCAGGTACAGGTCGATGAACGACGTGGTCAGCGTGACGTCCGCGTCGTCGGGCAGGATCTCGTGCACCAAGGCGTCGCGCAGCAGCGTGCGGGTCGTCGTGCTCAGGTTCTTCAGCACGCCGGGCCAGGCCACCCAGCGCAGCAGCTCGCTGCGCTGCCGCACGATCGCCAGGGCGGCGTCCATCGTCGCCGTGACGCTGTAGGGGCCCGCTCCCGGGGCCACGCCGACGAGATTCGCCAGGTGCGGGCTGCCGGTGGTCTCCATCGACCGCAGCGCCGCCACGGTGGCGTAGCCGCCCTCGCTGTAGCCGGCCATGAACAACTGGCCGTTGTCCACCACGCCGCTCGTCGCTCGCCAGGTCTTTGCCGCGGTCAGCAGGTCCACCACCGCCGCCGCCGTCGGTGCCGACAGCAGGTAGGGATGCGGTCGGCCCTTGGACGCGCCATAACCCACGTAGTCAGCGGCCACGACGATGTAGCCCTGCGATGCAAGCAGCACCGCTGCCTCCGACTCGTTGGCCGTGTTGCTGGGCGCCTGCGCATCCAGGAACAGCGTGCCGTGCTGCCACGACATCACCGGGCTGGGTCGGCCGGCCGGCTTCACCGGCACCGCTGCCAGCGCCGAGGCGACGACGTCCTGGCCGTCGCCATCCTTCGTCACGTAGGTCAGGCGGTAGGTGGTCACGGCGTACTTCGCTTGCACGCCGAGCTCGGGCACCGTGGCGAACACGGACGCCATCGCGGCGAGCTCGACGGTGCGAATGGGCGTCGCCGACTTCAGCTCGCCCGGACCCACCACCGGCGCTGAACGCACCGCAGCGGCGGCCAGCGCCTGGCGGTTCCCGCCCTCTTCGGTGCGGCCGCCATCGCCGCCACCGCAGCCGAGCAGCACGCCCAGGCACGCGGCGGCTGCAAGCAGGCGCGGCCTTCGGAACAGGTCGGGGGGACAAGCGATCGACGGCACGGGCGGGTTGATGGGAAAGCCGGGAGAGGCGGATTGTCCGCATCGCGGCGCAACCTGCACGCGCGGGGTCATCGGCAGCCGATACCGGGGGTGTGGTCGCACAATCAGCCGATGGACCTCGACCTTTCCGCCTACTCCATCAACCACCTGGAAGCTCGCGACGAATTCCTGGCCGCCGCAGCGAAGCGACGCGCGCTCATCACTCACTGGCCTCATCCGCTGACCGGGCCGCACGGCGAGGCGCTCTTCGCCGACAGCGCCTGGCTCGGCCCCGAGAACGCAGCCCGGGCGCTCGTGATCATCTCGGGCACGCATGGCGTCGAGGCCTACGCCGGCTCCGGGCCGCAGATCGCCTTCCTGCGCGGCCCGCTGTCGCAGTCCTTGCCGCCCGACACGGGCGTGCTGCTGATCCACGGCATCAACGCCCATGGCTTCGCCTGGCAGCGCCGGGTGACGGAGGAGAACGTCGACCTCAACCGCAACTGGATCGACTTCACGCAGCCGCTGCCGGCCAACCCCGGCTATGTCGAGCTGCATCGGCACTACACGCCGTCGTCCCTCGACGAGGCCACGCTCGCGAGCTGCGACGAAGCGATTGCCGCCTACCGGACCCAGCACGGCGAGCATGCCGAGCGCGTGGCCCGCTCGACCGGACAGTACACGCACCCGGACGGGCTCTTCTTCGGTGGTTCCGGCCCGACCTGGGCCCGCAGAACCAGCGAGGCGATCCTCGCGAAGCACCTGGCGCCGCGCGCGGGCGGCCGCAAGCTGACGGTCGCGATCGTCGACATGCACACCGGCCTCGGCCCCTACGGCTACGGCGAGCCGATCTGCAATCACGCGCCGGGCAGCGAGCGCGTGAAGCGCGCCCGCGCGTGGTGGGGCGACAGCGTCACCGAACCCTTGCTCGGCACGTCGAGCTCACAGGAGAAGACCGGTCTCACCGAGTTCGGCTACGAACGCGCGCTGGCGCATGCCGACATCGCTTTCGTGGCGCTCGAGTTCGGCACCTATCAGCCGCCGCGCGGCGCGCGCGTGCTGCGCGACGACGCGTGGCTGTGGCGACACGGCGATCCACGCGGCCCGAAGGCCGCGGCCATCCGCCAGGCGACGCGCGACCACTTCTTTCCGCCGCATGACGACTGGAAGGAGATGGTGCTGTTCCGGTCGGACCAGGTTTACCGGCAGGCGCTGGCGGGCCTTGTGCGGGCCTGAGGGCTGACGTGGGGCCCATCAGCGACCGTCGGGCGTCTACCGATGGGCCGTCGGCTCACTTGCGCTCTCCTCAAGAGATCCGGAAGCGCATGCCTGCGTCATGCCGGACTGCTCTCCGTCTCATGATGGCGCACGAAACCAGCCGATCGCCTTGCTCAGACCAGCATCTTGGTCAGTCCCTGCATCTTCCAACCGCTGAAGATCAGGGGCCTGCAAGTCCGGCTCTAGTCCATTCCCTTGCAAATGACGTCCACTTGGAGTCTTGTAGAACGCGGTGGTCAGCTTGATCGCTGAATCTTTGCTCAATGGCCGCACGGTCTGAATCGTTCCTCGACCAAACGTCTTGCTGCCAATCAATTTGGCCCGACCGTTGTCTTTCAATGCCGCTGCGATGATCTCTACGCCAGACGCAGTACCTGCGTTGACAAGAACGACCAGCGGCACGGACTTCATGGCGTCGGGCCAATCGTCGCGCTTTGCATACTTGCTCTTCAGAATCTCGTCTCTGTTCGCCGTCCAAGCTTTATTCGATTCGGACGAGCGGCCCTCTGTGCTCACGACTGGCGCATCCGGGGGCAAGAACATCGCTGCCAGTTCGATGGATGACAGCAGCAGGCCGCCGGGTGAGTTTCTCAAGTCGAGCACGAGACCACGCAGTGGGCCTGCGGCCTGAAGCTTGCGAAACTCCGCGCGCACATCAGATGCCGTGTTCTCGTTGACGCTGGGGATGCGCAAATACCCGATGTCAAACGGTGTCCGTCGTGAAGACACCCGTTTGAGATAGGTTGGCTCTCTAACCAGCGTGAGCGAGCGGCTCTCCATCTCGCCTGGGCGTCTGATAACAAGGCTGACCGTTGTACCAGGCTTGCCTCGCAACCTCTTGACCGCGTCTTGGACCTCGCTCTCTTCCATTGAATGACCGTCGATCTCCAATATGTAGTCCTTGGGGCGTAGCCCGACTCGGTCCGCAGGGGAGCCTTCAATGGCCGAGACCACAGTTGGCAAGCCGGCACGAACGACCATCTCGACACCAATTCCGACAACATCTCTTGAGGGTCCCCGGATAAGATCCTCGAACTCCTCCTTGTCCAAATAGGCCGATTGTGCGTCCAGCCTATTCAGCATGCCTTTCATGCAGCCGGACAGGACTACTGTACCCTCTACGGGCGTCACGTATTCCGTTTGGATGATGCCGTAGATGGCGGCGACTTTCTTCAACTCATCCAACATATCGGGACTGAGCTTCTGAGCTTGAGCCCCCGCGGAACTTATTGAGAGCCCCCAAAGGCCAACGACTAGAAGCAATGACGCTCGAGCGAGACGAGAGAGGGACATGTTGTTTAAGACTCCGATAGAGGGTGCAGTGAAATTGTTCATCATTGCTGACCGGGCGATGATACGGAGTGAATTCCGTTCGTTCAAATCTGAAAGGCATCGCTTTCCCGGATCATCAACTGCAACTGGTCTCGGTAGCTGTCGCCACGCGACAGTTGCCAATTCGCACGATGGTCCACGAACACCGCCGCCAGCGCCTCTGCAAGATGTTCGGCATAGGCTTGGTCTTCGCGAGCGTACGAGATGAACGCCACGGGCCGATCGCTTTCGCCGCCCGGGCGGAGGGCGGGGTCGGCGTCGTGCTCGGAGCACTCGCGTGGCCATGGGCAAGGCAGTCTCGCACGAACAAGCGCGCCGAAGCCGTCCGGGGGAACGCGGGTTCGCGCGCGGAGGCCTACAAGCCGCCCGTTCGCAGCCACGAACGACTGCTATCGCCTTCCTCGAAAGAACGACGCGGCAATCATCGGAGCCAACCTCTTTCGCGACCTGTTCTGCTGACACCGGCTACGCCCGATCCGACCTCCCAACAGCACTTGTTGCGGCCGCTCCTTTAGCCTGCTTTCGAGCGTCGGCGCCGACATAGGCCGCGAGGTGCTCCCCGGTCAGCGTCGCACGCGCCGCCACCAGCTCAGCCGGCGTCCCCTCGAACACAACCCGCCCCCCATCGTGCCCCGCGCCGGGCCCGAGGTCGATGATCCAGTCCGCGTGCGCCATCACCGCCTGGTGATGCTCGATGACGATCACCGACTTGCCGGCGTCCACGAGCCGGTCGAGCAGGCCGAGCAGTTGTTCGACATCGGCGAGGTGCAGGCCGGTGGTCGGCTCGTCGAGCACGTAGATGCCGCCCTTCTCGGCCATGTGGGTCGCAAGCTTGAGCCGCTGCCGCTCGCCGCCTGACAGCGTCGTGAGCGGCTGGCCGAGGCTCAGGTAGCCCAAGCCCACGTCGGCCAGCCGCTCGAGGATGGCATGCGCCGCCGGTGTGCTCGCCTTCCCCGCGCCGAAGAACGCCGTGGCCTCGCTCACCGACATCGCCAGCACTTCGCTGATGTCGCGGCCGCCCAGCTTGTGAGTCAGCACCGAGGCCTGGAAGCACTTGCCCTCGCACTCCTCGCAGGTCGTGGCGACGCTGGCCATCGGTCCCAGGTCGGTGTAGATCATGCCGGCGCCATTGCACACCGGGCAGGCGCCCTCGGAGTTGGCGCTGAACAGCGCCGGCTTCACGCCGTTGGCCTTCGCGAACGCGCTGCGGATCGGGTCGAGCAGGCCGGTGTAGGTGGCCGGGTTGCTGCGCCGCGAGCCGCGCACGCCGCCCTGGTCGACCGCCACCACGCCCGCGCTGGCGGGCATCGAGCCGTGCACCAGCGAGCTCTTGCCGGAGCCCGCAACGCCGGTGATCACGACCAGCACGCCGAGCGGGATATCGACGTCGACGTCGCGCAGGTTGTGCGTCTTCGCGCCGCGGATCGCCAGCGCGCCGGTGGGCTTGCGCAGCGTCTTCTTCAGCGCGGCGCGGTCGTCGAAATGGCGGCCGGTGAGCGTGCCGCTGGCGCGCAGCCCGTCGACCGTGCCTTCGAAGCAGACAGTGCCGCCCGCCGCGCCGGCGCCGGGGCCGAGGTCGACGACGTGGTCGGCGATCACGATCGTCTCCGGCTTGTGCTCGACCACGAGCACCGTGTTGCCCTTGTCGCGCAGCCGCAGCAGCAGCTCGTTCATGCGCTGGATGTCGTGCGGGTGCAGGCCGATGGTCGGCTCGTCGAAGACGTAGGTGACGTCGGTCAGCGAGGAGCCGAGGTGGCGGATCATCTTGACGCGCTGCGCCTCGCCGCCCGACAACGTACCCGACGGCCGGTCGAGCGACAAATAGCCCAGCCCGATCTCGACGAACGAGTCGAGCGTGTGCGCCAGCGCGGCGAGCAGCGGCGCCACCGTCGGCTCGTTCAGCTCGCGCACCCAGGCGGCCAGGTCGCTGATCTGCATCGCGCACGCATCGGCGATGTTGAGCTTCTTGATCTTCGAGGACCGCGCGGCCTCGCTGAGCCGCGTGCCGCCGCACTCCGGGCAGGTGCTGAAGGTCACCACCCGATCGACGAACGCCCGGATGTGCGGCTGCAGCGCGTCGACGTCCTTGGACAGGAAGGACTTCTGGATCTGCGGGATCACGCCCTGGTAGGTCAGGTTGATGCCGTCGACCTTGATCTTGGTCGGCTCCTTGTGCAGCAGGTCGTTCAACTCACGCTTGCTGAACTTGTTGATGGGCTTGTCGGGGTCGAAAAAGCCACAGCCGCGGAAGATGCGGCCGTACCAGCCGTCCATGCTGAAGCCGGGGATGACGAGCGCTCCCTCGTTGAGCGACTTGCTGTCGTCGTAGAGCCGGGTCAGGTCGATGTCGCTGACCGATCCCATGCCCTCGCAGCGCGGGCACATGCCGCCGGTGCGGTTGAAGGTCTGCTTCACCGTCTTGGTCTTGCCTTCACCGCGCTCGACCGTGATCGCACCGACCGCCCGGACCGAGGGCACGTTGAACGCGAACGCGTTGGGCGAGCCGATGTGCGGCTTGCCCACGCGGCTGAAGAGGATGCGCAGCATCGCGTTGGCATCGGTGGCGGTGCCCACCGTCGAGCGCGCGTTGGCGCCCATGCGCTCCTGGTCGACGATGATCGCGGTCGTCAGCCCTTCGAGCACGTCGACCTCGGGCCGGGCCAGCGTCGGCATGAAGCCCTGCACGAAGGCGCTGTAGGTCTCGTTGATCAGCCGCTGCGATTCCGCGGCGATGGTGCCAAACACCAGCGAGCTCTTGCCCGAGCCGGAGATGCCGGTGAACACCGTCAGCCGGCGCTTCGGCAGCTGGATGCTGACGTCCTTCAGGTTGTTCACGCGCGCGCCCTGCACGCGGATCAGGTCGTGGCGGTCGGCGCCGTTCGGCGCGGGCCGCTGCGTGTCGTTGCCCTTCGTCTTGTTCGTCGTCTTGCTCATCGCCTTGCTCATCGCGCGGCCTCCTCGTCGATGGCCTTCCGCACGGCCCGGTAGAAGTCGTCCCGTGCGCCCCTGGCGGTTCGGTCGGTCGCGCCGCCGGCCCAGTTGGCGTTGGAGACGATCACCAGCTTGCGTTTCGGGTCGATGAAGATGCCCTGGCCGAAGATGCCGCGCGCGGCGAAGCTGCCGTCGGCGTAGGTCCACCACTGGTAGCCGTAGCCGCGGCCGGGTTGGCCGATGCCGGTGCGCTCGGTCGTCGCTTCGGCCAGCCAGCCGTCGGGCAGGATGCTCTGGCCGCCGGCCCGTGCACCGTCGAGGATGAACAGGCCATAACGCGCAAAATCCCTGGGCGTGGCCTGGATGCAGCAGCCGCTGATTTCCTGGCCGGTCTTGTTGAGCATCCACGTCGCCTGCTGTTCCATGCCGGCCGGAAGCCAGACCTTTTCCGACAGGTAGGTCGCCAGCGGCTTCTTCGTCGCCTGGCTGACCAGGATGCCGACGAGGTTGGTCTCGCCGGTGCTGTAGTGCCAGCGCGTGCCGGCCGGCGCCTCGCGCGGCAGGCGGCGCAGGTAACTCACGAGTGCGTCGACACCCGGCTCCGGCTGGTGGTTGTTGAACTGCGCCACGTCGGAGCGCGGGTCGGCGTAGTCCTCGTTCCAGCGCACGCCCGAGGTCATCGTCAGCAGCTGCCGGATGCTGACGTCGTCGTAGGCCGAGCCTTTCATCTGCGGGATGTAGTCGCTGACCTTGTCGTCCATGCTGCGGATGTGGCCGTCGCGCAGCGCAGCGCCCACCAGCGTCGAGGTCATCGACTTGGCCACCGAGAAGCTGGTCCAGCGCCCGCTGCCGTCGAAGCCCAGGCCGTAGCGCTCGAGGCGCAGCTTGCCGTCGTGAACGATCAGCAGCGCCGCGCTGCGCTGCCCGGCCATGTACGCGTCGACGTCCAGGCCCAGCTTCAGCGGCGGACCCGACGGCAGCGGCACGGGTTGGCCGCCGGCCGCGACGATGCGCGACTTGGCCAGCACCGGCAGCCGATCGAGGGCGCGGAACGCCGCGTCGCGCTGAGGCTGGCTCCAGAACAGCAGGTCGCGGTTGGTCGGCAAGGTCACCAGCACCGCACGCGCCTCCTTGTCGAGGCTGAACCAGCCGCCGACGCCGGTGAGCGCCACGACCGCCAGCAAGCCGAGCGCCATCTTCTTGAATCTCATCCTGTCTCCTCGCGAATGCAGCCGCGAACGATAACGCGTCGAAGCGGTCGCGTTGATCGTGCGATGGCTGGGCCTATCCTCTGTCCTTGAAGGAGCACCATGAACAAGAACCTCGATCTGCTGTCCTCGGGCCTGGCCTCGTCCTTGCGGCTGTGGCGCGGCACCTGGGGCGACCGGCCGGCCAAGGCGGCGCAGGAGCTGCTGATCCTGTACGACCGGGAAGACGGCGCCGAGTGCCGGCTGGTGCGTGAGGCGCTGACCGAGTTGAACCTCGATGCGATGGTCTATCCGTGCCCATCGGGCGGCAAGCGTTTCGCGGCGCAGCGTAAGAAGGCGGCGCCGGACGGAAGCGCTGTGCCGGTGCTGGTCGATCCGAACAGCGGGCAGAAGCTGGCGGGTGCGGACGACATCGTGTCCTACCTGTTCGAGCGTTATCTCGATGCGGCGCCTCCCGCAGGCCTGAAGGCCTCGGCGTTCAATCTGCTGGCATCACGCCTGGCGGGCATCGTGCGCGGTCCGCGCGGCCTGTCGGCGCGGCCGTCGACCCGGCCCAAGAAGGCGCTGGTGCTGTACAGCTTTGAGTCGAGCCCGTTCTCGCGCCCGGTCCGGGAACGGCTGTGTGAGCTGGAGTTGCCCTATCGGCTGGTCAACCTGGGCAAGTTGCAATGGTCGGACATGGGGCCGTCGCGGCCGCGCGTGCTGGCGCCCGGCAGCTACAAGCCGGTGGCGGGCAGCAAGCGCGATGTCTTCTTCAAGGAGCACGGCCGGGTCCAGGTGCCCTACCTGGTCGATCCGAATCGCGATGTCGGGATGTTCGAGTCGCGCGACATCCTGGAGTACCTGGAGCGCACTTACGCGAAGTGAGTCGGCAGTCGGGACAGCGCCGGTGGCAGCGGCCGCGTGAGTGCGCCAGGCAGCGGGGCGTCGGCATCGGCCAGCAGCTTCCCAGGCGGTGGACGCCGCCGCGCAACGCGCATACGCTTCCGGACGGCATGGTCGCTCCCTCGCTCAAGCTGTTCGGCGCCGCGGCGTTCGCCGTGTCGGGTGGATCGGAGCAGCCGATGCCGCCCGAGCGCCCGTGGCAGCTGCTGGTGCACCTGGCGCTGTGCCGCGACTGGGTGGCACGCGAAGCGGCCGCCGCGCTGCTGTGGCCCGAGCGCCCAACCGGGGCGGCGCGCACCAACCTGCGTTACGTTCTCCTGCAGGCGCGCCGGCTGATCGGTGCCGAAACGCTGCAGGCCAGCCCCGATGCGCTGCGCTGGCAGCCGGACACCGACGTCGCCGCGTTCGAGCGGGCGCTGGCGCGCGAAGACTGGGCCGCCGCGGTCGATTGCCGCCGCGGCCCGCTGCTCGAAGGCTTCGAGGCCGGCGCGCCGGCGCCCTTCGCCGACTGGCTGCGCTTCGAGCGCGCACGCCTCGACACGCGCTGGCGCGATGCGCTCGAACGCCGCGTGGACGAGCTGGCCGACCACCCCGCTGCGGCCGCGGCGCTGGCGGCGCAGGCGCTGGCCGTCGATCCGCTCGACGAAGCGGCGCTGTGCCACCGCTTGCGGGCGCTGGCGCGCAGCGACCGCATCACACTGGCGCAGCGCGACTACCAGGCCTACGTGCGCCGGCTGGCCGACGAACTCGGCGTCGAGCCGTCGGCGGCGCTGCGCGCGGCGGCGCGCGCGCTGCAGCGCCCGGCGCCGGGGCGGGCGGCGCACGTCCGGGCAGCGAGCGCGCCGGCAGCCGCCAGTGCGCTGGCTGCCGCAGCGCCGCTGGTCGGCCGCCGCGTCGAGCTGCAGCGCATCCGCAGCGCCCTGGCCGGCGGCGATTGCCGGCTGCTGACGCTCAGCGGCCCCGGTGGCGTGGGCAAGAGCGCGCTGGCTCGCGCCGTGCTGCGCGAGCCGGCGCCGCTGCGGGCCGAGGCGCTGTACTGGATCGACCTCGACGACCTGGCAGACATTCAGCGCGTCACGCTCCGCTGCCTGGAAGCCATCGGCGTGGCCGCCGACGGCGCGCTGCCGCTGCCGCAGCAGCTGGCCGCGCAGGTCGGCGACCGTGCGCTGCTGTTCGTGCTCGACAACGCCGAGCACCTGGATGGTCTGGCCGACTGGGTGCAGCAGCTGCTGGACGCCTGCCCGCGCTGCCGGCTGCTGGTCACCTCGCGCAGCCGGCTCGAGTTGCGCGGCGAATGGCTGCTGCCGCTGCAGGGCCTGCCGGCGCCCGACGACGAGGAGACCGAGACCGATGCGCTGCTGGCCTCCGATGCGCTGCAGCTCTTCGTGCAGCGCGCGCAGCGCGTGCAGCCCGATTTCGAGCCCGCCGGCTGCGCCGCCGACATCGCCGCGCTGGTGCGCCGGCTCGGCGGGCTGCCGCTGGCGATCGAGCTCGCCGCGCCGTGGGTGCGGGTGATGCCGGTGGCCGAGATCACGCGCGAGATCGGCGCGTCGATCGGCTGGCTCGACGGCGCGCGCCGCGGGCGCGAGCAGAACCTGCACGACAGCTTCGAGCACTCCTGGCGGCTGCTGGCCGAGCGCGAGCAGCAGGCGCTGGCGGCGCTGGCGCTGTGCCCGGGCGGCTTCACGCGCGAGACGGCGCGGGCGGTGGCCGATGCACCGCTGGCGCTGCTGGCGGCGCTGGTCGACAAGAGCCTGTTGCGCGCCGACGAGCACGGCCGCTTCGGCTTCCATCCGCTGCTGCGCGAGCTGGCGCTCGAGAAGCTCGGCGCCGGCCCGCCGCGCGCGGCCGCCGAGCAGCGCTTCGCCGAACACCACCTGCGCGTGCTGGCGCGCTACCAGAGCTTCCATGCCATCGACCAGCGCGAGGCGCTGCGCGTGATCGGCGTGGAGTTCAGCAATCTGCTCGCGGCCTGGCAATGGGCCGTCGAACGCCGCCGCGCCGACTGGTTGCAACGCTGCGCCAGTGCCCTCGAGAGTTATCTCGACGCGCGCGGCGAGCAGCAGCGCGGTGCCGAGCTGTTCGCGCAGGCTGCGGATGCGCTCGATCCCCAGCGCCCCGACCACCAGGGCGCCTGCGCCTACGTGCAGCTGGCGCGCGCGGCCTTCGCCTTCCGGCGCGGCGAGTTCGGCGTGGCCGATGGCGCATCGCGTGCGGCGCTGGCCGCGGCGCGCCAGGCCGGTGACGGGTTTGCGATCCAGACTGCCCGCAATACGCTCGGCCTGGTGCTGCTGCGCAGCGGCCACGCCGACGAAGCGGCGGCCTGCCTGCGCGAGGTGCTGCGGCGCGCGCGGGCGCGGGGCGACGACGCGGCCGGCGCGCTGTACGCGATCAACCTGGCGCGCGCCGAGCTCGACCTCGGCCGGCAGGCGGCGGGCCGGCGGCTGCTCGAAGAAGCGCTGGTGGCGTCACGCAAGCTCGACATCGTGGTCGGCCAGCAGGCGGCGCTGAACGAGCTGTGCCGCGAGCACATCGCCGATGGCGACGGCGCCGCGGCGCTGCCGCTGGCGCAGGAAGGGCTCGCACTGTGCCAGCGCACCGGCGTGCTGCGCAACGTGGCGTACTTCCAGCAGGGCCTCGCCGAGGCGCGGCTGCTGCTGGGCGAGCCCGAGCAGGCCGAGCACCACGCGCACGCGGCGCTGCAGGCGATCGGTCCGGGCGGCGACCGTATCCTCGAGCCGACATGCCGGCTGACGCTGGCCACGATCGCGCGCGGCCGCGGCGATTCCGCCGCGGCGCTGGCGGCACTCCAGCGGGCCGCCGAAACCGCCGTGCACAGCCCGCGCGCGCAGGCCCATGCCGTGGCCGAGTACGCACGCTGGTGCGAGGGCCGCGGCCGGCAGGGCGATGCGCTGCGGCTGCGCTTGGCGGTGCTGGCGGCGGCTGCCACGCCGCGCCCCTTGCGGCGCTCGGTGCAGCGCGAGATCGATGCCGCGGCGCGCGCAGGCGCAGCGCCGGCGGCCACACCGGCTCCCGGCCTCGACCAGGCGCTGGCGCAGCTGCTGCTGGAGCCGGCCGTCTAACGCTGCTCCAACGCCTGCCTGCCAGAGTGCAGCGCAGGACCCTCACCGGGAGACAGCATGCGACAGCCTCTGATCCGCGCCGCCCTCTGGCTGGCGGCGCTGTGCACACCCGCCGCGTTCGCCGTGCCGGTGAACATCGCCTACACGACCATGGTGACCTCGAACAGCGGCGAAGCCACCGACGGCGTCGTGCCGCCGGGCACCGCGCTGAGCGTGACGGTGCGCGTGGACTCCGAAAGCCTGCTGAGCGGTGACTTCCTCGCGGCGAGCGGCTCGGCCGAGACAGCCGGCGCCGCCACGCTGTCGCTGCCGATCGACCGGGCCGGCAGCGGCGTGCTGATCGCCGTGCCCGGCGCATCGGCGCGGGTCTACTCCTTCATCGGCACCGGCCCGGAGTTCCCGGCCGACGGCGACCCGCCCTCGGCCGACATCTGGCAGTGGACCTCTGCCAACTTGTACCTCCCGCCGACCGACGACCTGAACGTCCTGCTCGCGCTGACGCTGCAGGACATCAACGAGCTGATCGCCGCGTTCGGCAGCATGCAGGCGATGACCTTCACCCACAGCCCGCACCAGAACATGTTCGAGTTCGAGCGGGCACGCGCCCAGTCGCTGTACAGCTTCTCGATCGAGCTGGCCGAGGTGCCCGAGCCGCCGTTGCCGGCGCTGCTGGCACTGGCGCTGGCAGCCGCCGCGTTCGCGACGCGACGCGCCGCGTCGGCACCGCTGATGCTGAGCCTGGCGCTCGCCGCGGGCGCGGCACAGGCGGCCTACGAAGGCCCGACGGTCGCGCCGCGCCTGTTCTTCACCGACCTGCCCTCCGGCCCCGGTCGCGGCGGCCAGGACGACCTGGGCGCCTTCGTGACGATCTACGGCGAAGGCTTCGGCAGCACACGCGGCGGCTCGCGCGTGACGATCGGCGGCGCCGAAGTCGCGCGCTACGTGCTCTGGGGCGAGGACAACGCCGTCGCGCGCGGGCTGGACATGATCGTCGTCCAGCCCGGCCCGGCCGCGCAGTCCGGCGACATCGTCGTCACCGTCAACGGCCTGCGCAGCAACCCGCTGCCGTTCACTTTGCGTGATGGGAGCATCTACTTCGTCAACCCGGCTGCAGCCAACGCGAACGACGCCAACCCCGGCAGCTTCGCGCAGCCGTGGCGCTCGATCTACCGGCCGCGCGCGCTGATGCAGCCGGGCGACATCGTCTACCTGCAGGGCGGCACGCAAACGACGCTCGATCCGGGCAATCCGTCGTGGGATGCGATCCTGATCCTCGACGCCGACAGCGCGGCCAGCGGCACCGCCGAGCGCCCGATCGCCTACATCGGCTACCCCGGGCAGCGGCCGCTCTTCAACAACCCGGCGGCGCGCCGCGGCATCCTGCTGATGACCGCCGAGCCTGCGCGCGACCACTACGTGCTCGCCAATCTGGCGTTCACGCAGGTGCAGAGCGCGCTGCCCATCACGGGCACCGGGCACCGCATCGTCGGCAACCACTTCCACGACGGCGGCTTCAGCGACAGCGGCACGATCGGCGTCAACGGCCCCAGCAGCGCGATCCGCATCCTGGGCAACCTGCTCGATCGCAACGGCCAGGCGGGCGAGAAGCTGCATCACGGCATCTACCTCGGCGGCTTCGGGCACAACCGCGACATCGAGCTGGGCTGGAACCAGATCCGCGACCAGCGCGGCGGGCGCGCGGTGCAGCTCTTCGGCCACCTCGACGGCGACCGCATCGACGACATCCGCATCCACGACAACCGCATCACCGGCGCCGAGCTGAACAACGTGCTGCTCGGCGGCAGCGATGCGTCGACCGAGGTGCTCGGCACGGTGCAGCTGGTGAACAACGTGATCGCCGGCGCCGGTGAAGCGGGGCTGCGCATCGACGACCCCGACGGCCGGGTCACGATCGAGCACAACACCTTCGCGGGCAACGGCATCCGCGGCATCGACGGCGCGGTGCAGCTCCACCTGCGGCGCGCCGGCGCCGGACGCATCACGCTGCGCAACAACATCCTGGCCGCCGCCGCGGGCCAGGGCGGCGTGCTGCTCGAGGCCGGCACCGGTGCCGGCGCCTTTGCCGCCGCGCGCCCCAACCTGCACGCCGGCGTGGCCGGATGTCCGGCCTGGGAGCCGGGCTGTGCGCTCGCCGATCCGCAGTTCGTCGATGCCACTGCGGGCGACTACCGGCTGCGTGCCGCGAGCCCCGCGCGCGATGCCGGCGCGGCGGGCGGTTCGGTACGCGACCATGCCGGCCTCGTGCGCGGCGCGGCGCCGGACCTCGGCGCCCACGAGCACACGGTGTTCGATGCGGCGGCGTTCGCGCTGCTCGCCGATTGCCTGTTCGGATGGGCCGAGCGGCAGTACCCGGGCCTGCTGGCGCCGGCGGGCGCGCCATCGCTCACCCACGACCCCTACCGCTACCGCCACTATCCGGCGCAGCGGGTCTACGTCGGCGCCTCGGCGGCCGACGGCCAGGTGCTGCTGCTGGCGCCGTCGACCGGCGGCGCGATCAGCAGCGTCGGCGCGCTGTCGGGCTGGCTGGCGACGGCGGGGTGCGTGGGGCGCTGACGCGGGATGTGATCGGTGCCTCGGAGCCCACGGCCGGCAAACTCCTTCGCATTGCGGACGGCTCGCAACGACATTGGTTGCCAGCCTGCGGTCCCTGCGCGAACATCGCCCGCGCTGCATGCGCAGCGAGGAGGATTCCAATCGCAGCGTATGACAACCAGAGCTTGTGGGCGCGCGATGTCGTAGTCGCCGCGGTGGCCAAGTTGCAGCGTGTGTTGCCTTCCCATTGACGGTTCCCGGCGTCACGCGCGTGGTCGAGCGCGATCACATAACGTTGACGCGCCTGCGCGAGTCGCCTCGCATCTGAAAGATGATGCCGAGGTTTCCCTGCAATCCCCCGAGCCAGCACCGCAAGTTGTGCGCCTGCGCAAGGCCTAAGGCGGCATGGACGGCGGCTCGACCGGCGTCGACGACCGCTACTCCTGGCCGCCCGCTGCGGCGCGCGCACGCCGAGCGCCGCCTCGTGCGGCTGGGCGGCGGGTCGCGACGATCCGGCAGTGCCTGCAGGCACGGCTGGTCGACGAGATGCACCTGGCGATCGCGCTGCTGGGGCGGCGCCAACGATGCCAGCGTAGGATGGTTCGGTGACTGACCCAGTCTCCCTTGTGCTGACCGACATCGTCGACAGCACCCAGCTCAATGTCCGCCTCGGCGACGAGAGGATGGCGCCGCTGTGGTCACAACACGATGCGCAGGCCCGCCAGCTGATTCGTCTTCATGGTGGACAGGAGGTCGGGCGGAGCGACGGCTTTCTGATCCTCTTCCGTCGCGCGGTCGATGCTGTCGAGTTCGCACTAGCGTATCACCGGTCGTTGCGTGGCATTTCCGATGCGATGAAGGCCCGTGTCGGAATCCACACCGGGCAAGTGACGCTTCGCGAGAACAGTCCGGAGGATCGGCATCAAGGCGCGACACCTTTCGAGATCGATGGTGTCGCGCTTCCCGTGGCGGCCAGGTTCATGGCAGCAGCGCGTTCGGGTCAGACGCTCGTGTCGGCGGCGGTCATCGAGAACCTCGTTGGGTCGACCGCTCACCGATGCCTGAGTCATGGTCATTGGTCCTTCAAAGGACTGGACGATCCGCTCGAGGTCATTGAGGTCGGCGACGACCTGGCGCCGTTCCTGCCGCCCGCCGATTCGGCGAAGGCATATCGCGTGATCCGGGATTCCGTTGGCTGGTGCACGGTAGCCTCCATTCCGCACCGGCTCCCGGCGGAGCAGGACCGTTTCATCGGCCGGCAAGAATGGTTGCGGCACCTGCGGGAGCTGCTGGATGAAACGCGGCTTGTGACCGTGTTCGGCGCAGGGGGTGTCGGAAAGACCCGGTTGGTCCAACGCTTTGCCCAGGAGTGCCTCGGCGGGTTTCCTGGCGGGGCATGGTTCTGCGACCTGTCTTCGGCGACCACCGCCGAAGGGGTGACGCACGCTGTCGCGCAAGGACTCGATGTGCCGTTGAGTGGCGGTGATCCGATCGAACAGATTGCGCAAGTGATCGAGAGCCGAGGGTCGTGCCTGGTGCTTCTCGACAACTTCGAACAGGTGGCGCGACATGCTCTGGCCACTGTCGCGGTTTGGCTCCAGCGTTCGTCCGAGGCGAGATTCATCATCACCAGTCGTGAAGTGCTGGGGCTCGGGGGAGAGGCCATCCTGGCGCTGGGTCCGATGGAAGTGGAGGAGGCGATGGAATTGTTCATGCGCCGCATGGACCAGTTCGGCGGTACGTCCGCCGCCTCGCCGCAAGATCAGCCGGTCCGCGATCTTGTCCAACTGCTCGATCACCTACCGTTGGCGATCGAGTTGGCGGCAGCACGGGCGCGGGTGATGTCGGTAGGCGACTTGCTCAAAGGCATGGGAAACCGCTTCAAGCTGCTTGCACGGCGCACCGGGCCGGTCGATCGGCAGTCGACGTTGCGCGCGACGATGGACTGGTCCTGGGCGCTGCTGTCCGAAGCAGAACAACTGGCTGCGAGCCAGGTTTCGGCATTCGAAGGCGGCTTCACACTCTGTGCGACCGAGCGCGTGGTCGACCTGAGTAGCCTGGGCGACGCTGCCTGGGTCGGCGACGTGCTGCAGGGTCTGGTCGAAAAGGCCATCGTGCGCCGCATGGAAGGTGATCGATTCGACATGCTTCGCACGGTGCACGACTACATGGCGGGCAAGCTGGCCGGGCTGCCACTGGTGCGTGAGACGACGCTGCGGCGCCATTGGGAGTACTTCGCGACATTCGACGAGAACGAGGTCGGCAACGGCCGCTGTCGCGATCTCGACAACATCGTCGCGGCGGCGCGCCGAGCCGCCGAGGGCGGGGATCCCGATGCGGCGACGCAGAACCTCGTCGTCGCCGCGGCCGTGCTGCAGCGTGTGGGGCCGATCGCGGCGGTGCTTCAACTGGTCGAGCGGGTCCGGCACTGTGCGGGACTGTCGCCGTCGGCCGAGGCCGCGATTTCGCGTGTCACTGGCAACGCGATGTACTCGCTGGGTGACCGCGGCGGTGCGATGGCTGAGTATGAGCGCGGGTTGCAGCGGGCGCGCGCTGCGGCGGATAACGCGCTCGTCGTCCGGCTGTCGTGCGCGATCTTCGAGCCATCGTTGCGCGCGGGCGACCTGCCAGGCGCGCGCGATCACCTCGATCGCGCGGCTTCGGCCGCCGAGCGGTGCCAGGACCCCAGCCTGAAGTTCATCGTGCTCAACGCCGAAGGCAGCCTCGCCCTCGCCGAAGGGAGGCTCGACGACGCGAGTCGTCACTACCTGAAGGCCCTGGACATCGCCAGTCACCTGGGGCATCGCCGGCGTGAAGGTGGTGTGCTGGGAAACCTCGGCAATGTGATGTTCGCGATGCAGCACCATGACGAGGCGGCCGACTTCTACCGCCGGGCGATCGCGATCGGCGAGGAGGTCGGCGACCGGCGCTGGGCTGCCAATGCTTGTTGCAACCTCGGGCTTCTGCACTCGGAAGTCGGGGATCATGCGCTGGCGATCGCGCAATTGCAGGCTGCCGTCCTGACGGCGCGAGAGGTCGGGGACTCGTCGCTGGAGGCAACGGCGCTGTGCAACCTCGGTCTGGCGCAACTCGCGACGGCCTCCTCCGCGGAAGCGGAGGTCAACTTCGACGCCGCTGCATCCATCGCGGTGCGACTCGAACACTGGTCCCTGGCCTTGCAGAGCTTCCAAGGGTTGTGCGACGCGAGGCTGCAGCGCGATGTGCTGCGCGGCGCTGCCGACGCCCTGGCGAAGGCCATCAACATCGCCGAACGCATCCAGTCCGTATCGGACCTGCAATCGCTGACCGCCCGACGCGAGAAGCTCGAGTCGGAGTTGGCGGCGCGGGGCGATAGGCCGTAGCGCTTGTCAGTTCTCCGCATTGACGATGACAGGATCCTTCGGAATGCAATGTTCGCCTGTGACATTGTTGAACACGACCGGAGCGTGGTCGTGATCGCCCGAATTGGATGAGGCAGCGGCAGCGCGCCAAGTGAACTTCCTGCCGTTGGCCAACCACTTCCGGTCCTTGAAGTGTTCCTTGGGAGGTGGAGACGTCGTGGGATTCTTGATCGTGATGCCGTCGGGGTTGACGAAGCGATATTTGTTCGGCCCGTCGATCGTCCATTCGATGGTCGGATAGAACGTGTGGCCGCCGTTGGTTTCCTTGGTGACGATGCAGAGCACACAATACTCGAAACGGGCGACGCACTTTCCTTCCTCGACCGACATCTTCACGTTCTGTTTGCACTTTGCCGCGTTGTTCCGATCGCACACTTCGGTCCTCGTGGACGTGATTCGCGGGCCCAATCGAGCCTGCACCGTGGCGGTGCAAGCGTTCTGGCACCCGCGCGGGAGCTCCTGGCTGTGGGCGCAGGCCGCGAATGCGGTGAATACGACAAGCCAGATTGCGTGCTTCATTTCTTCCTCCGCGGGGTCAAAGTGTCGGCGGATGATCGGCGAAAGTGCAGGTCTGTGCAATCCGGTGTCCCGTGGCCCCCGCCGCGCCCTCGGTCGGCGCACTGCAGAACGGCGGTAGTCCAGCCGCTACAGCACCGCCTCGGCCCACCGGTGGACAAGACTTGGGCAAGACAAGACTTGGGCCTTGCGGACCCGGGACCATCTGGCTGGACTCCACCGGCCAACGAGTGCCCGCTCAGCGGTCGTAACGAGGGGGACGGCTGCCCACGATCCTGCGACGTCGGCAGTTGCCGCTGTTCATTCAATCTGAAATGGCCGAGTGCGGGCTCGCTTCGCTCGCGATGGTCGCCGCCTATCACGGACACAAGGTCGATCTCAATGCCATGCGGCAGCGGTTTGCACTGTCGCTCAAAGGCGCCACGCAAGCTGTCATTGCAGCAGGCTTCACCGCACTTCTCTGGCGTAGCGCTCGAGGTATTCCCCGCAGCGGACTTCGCGGCGCAGACGATGCGAATAGGCGCACGTCTGTCGGACCTTTGGAGCCGAGCGACCGGATGGCGCCGCGCCTTGGCGCAAACAGTGCTCTTGTCGGTGTTGCTGCAGCTGTTCGCGCTCGCTGCACCCTCGTATTTGCAACTCGTCGTCGACGAGGCAGTGAGCAGCTTCGACTCGCACATCCTGCTGGTGCTCGCGGGTGGCTTCGCAGCGATGTACGTGCTCCAGACCTGCACCCAAGCCATTCGGTCGTGGGTGATACTGCAAATCGGGCAGGCGATGAGCATGCAGATGGGGGGGAACGTTCTCCACCATCTGCTGCGGCTGCCGACAAGCTTCTTCGAGAAGCGCATCGTCGGCGACATTCTCTCGCGCATGGCCTCAACGCGGCCGATCCAGGAGATCCCGACGGAGTCCGTCGTGACCGCGGTGATCGACGGTGTGATGGCCATTGCGATCGCCGCCCTCCTCTTCGCATACAGCGCGATGATCGGGTGGCTGGTGCTCGGGCCGGTGCTGCTGTACTTCGGCATTCCGGTCAGGGAACGTCTGTGCGAACTGGAATTGCCGTATCGGCTGATCCCTACGCGAAGTGAGTCGGCAGTCGAGACAGCGCCGGCGGCAGCGGTCGCGTGAGCGCGCCGGGCAGCGCTTGCAGGAAGCGCGCGCAAGCCTCGAAGGACGGCGCGCCCTGGCCCCAAGCCGTCGCCAGTGCGCGCAAGGCTTCGCGCGTCTGGCGCGTCAATGCGCCCGGCAGCGGATCGTCCGCATCGGCCAGCAGCTTCTCGCAGTACAGCGCCCTCGCCTCGGCGCTGGCGCCGACCAGATCCATCAGCGCCCGCGCCGCCAGGTGGAACTGCGCCGACGACAGCGCGCGCACCGGGTCGGCCTGCGCATGCCAGGCGCACAGGTACTCCAGCGGCCCCAGGCAGCGCACGCGGCCGAAGGCGCTTTGCGCCGGCGTCGGCGCGCTGTCGCCCCAGGCGCTGCGGCGGCCGCTGGGCAGGCGGCCGGTGCGCAGTGCGTGCACCAGCGCGCGGGCGATCGCGGCGCAGGCCGCGTGGTCGCCGTGCTGGCCGACGGTCCACAGCACGCGCAGGAAGGCCGGGTACAGCTCGTCGCCCAGGCCTTCGCAGACGGCGGCGAGCAGCGCGACACGGTCCTCGTCGTCGCGCAGGTCGGTGCAGCCGTCGACCAGCGCTTGCGCCGCCGGGGCCCAGCGCGGTTCGCTCAGCAGCGCGGTCATGGCTGCGACCCCCTCAGGCCCCGTCCGCCGGATCGCCGCACAAATGCGCGAGCACGCGCTCGGCATGCTGCGCGACGCTCAGGCCCCGCGAAGCGGCCCCGAGCTCGACGCCGATGCGGGTGGCGGCGCTCAAACCGTCGCCGTCGAACCACGACGACGGGTTCAGCGTCTCGGCGCTGTCGCGCAGCGCGGGTGCGGGCCGCAGGCCGGTCGAGGCCAGCGGCATCAGGTCGGCGGCGCGGATCATGTCGGCTCGGCTCCGTCGTCGTTGGCCGCATGCAGCAAGGCAGCGCGCGCGGCCGCATCGTCATCAACCTCGTCAGCGCGGGGCCGTCGGTCATCGGCGGCGTCGTGCGTGAGCCACGGCCGCGACAGCGGCGAGTCGGCCGGGTACGCGAACACGCTGGCGGCGATCTCGTAGCCCTTGAAGACGCGCTGGAAGCCCTCGCGCTCGCCGGCGACCGGGACTGCGGGCGGCTTCGGGTCCGCGGGCGCGGCAGCGTCGGCGGCGGGCGCCGTGTCGTCGGTAGGCGGTGGCGGCGGCGGCAGCGCCTCCCACTCCCACACGGGCACCGAGCGCAGCCACAGCGCGGTGCTGAAGTCGAAAGGCAGTGTCATGGCAGTCTCCACAAACGATCAGCGGGACAAGAGCGTCTGCACCCTTGCCCCGCCGGACGCGCGGACCGCTCAGGCCCGCGCGAAAAGCGCCGCGATTACTTGCGGGCCAGGGTGGCCAGGCCTTCGCCCAGCGTCTTCAGCACCTGGTCGGCGGCGCTCATCATGAAGCTCATGCGCTGCGACGCGGCCTGCAGGTCGGTGAAGCCGCTGGGGTTGTCCTTGGCGTCCTGGCCCTGGATGGCGTCGGACAGCTTCGACACCTCGCCGGCCTGCTCGTCGAGCGCCTTGCCCAGCGCCTTGGCCAGGGCCTCGAACCAGCTGCCGCCGCCCTTGCCCTTGCCGCCGTTCATTTCCTCGATGGCGTTCTTGATGATGCTGCCGCAGAAGTTCTCGACGAAGTTGTTGTAGTCGTTGCCGCAGCAGTCCTGCACGCGCTGGTCGCAGCCCTTGTCGGACGGCTGCAGCACCTTGTCCAGCACCTTGCCGATCAGGTCCGAGACCTCGCTGGCGATGAACTTGGGCATGCCGGCCACCTGCGTCAGCGTCTGCACCGCGGCGCCGAGCGCCTGGCCGATGCCTTGCTGGACGAGGTTGCCCAGGGCGGTGGCGATGCCCAGCGGCGGAAAGGCGATGGAAGCGGCCGCAGTGGCTGCGGACGCCGCGGCGCCGACCAGGTTGCTGACGCCGCCGACGATGCTGTCGAAAAGTCCCATGATGATGCTCCAGTGATGTGGGGCATTAGCGCGATGCGACTTGGCGCCCCGGGGTTGCAATTGCTGTCGTGCCTCGATCGAGCTGTTCGACCTCTTTCTCGGCACTCTCTAGACCAACGACTCGCTGCCCTTTGTGGTTTGCATTCGCGCCGTGGACAGCCTCATTACAGGCGATGCGAATGGGTTTGGTAAGTCGGGACGATCGGCAGCTAGGAGCACTCCTAGTGCCCTTCGCCACCCACCGGTGGACGCTCCGATACGGTGTCAGCGGGCACGGCGGCGGGCCAGTGCGCGATCGTGCTGATGCCGCCGGCCGTGACGCCGAGCAGCCAGCGCGCACCGCCGTGCTCGACGATGACGACGCGCTCCTTGGTGCCCACCGGCAGCGCGCGCACGAAACGCAGCGCGTCGTCGGCGCGGCCGGGCGCGGCGCGCGGCTGCAACCGCGTGCGCAGCAGGTGCAGGCAGACCCAGGCCAGCGCGATCACGAAGCCCAGCGCGAGCAGCGTGACGGCGAAATTGGTGGCGAACGATTCCATGGGGTTCAGTCCTCGTCAGGTGTCGCGCGACGGACCGGCCGAGCGGTCCGGGTAGGCGGTCAGGTCCAGGCCGGGCGCGGCGCGGCGCCGCGGCGGCGCCGGGTCGGGTGCGGCCAGGTTCCAGGCCGCGGCGTGGTCGGCCGCGCGCTGTGCATCGAGCTGCTCGCGCACCTCGCGCGCCCACAGGATGACCTCGGCGATCAGATCGAACAGGTCGGCCGGCACGACATCGCCGACCTCCGCGCGTGCGAGCAGGTCGCGCGCCAGGGCGACGTTGCGCACGATCGGCACGCCGGCCTCCTCGGCCGCGGCCCGCATGGCGCGAGCGACGTGCTCTTCGCCCTTGGCGGCGACCATCGGCACCGGACAGGACTCGCGGTCGTAGTCGATCGCGATCGCCACATGCGTCGGGTTCACCACCAGCACGCTCGCCTGGCGCGCGGCCTGCGCCTGCTGGCGTTGCGCCTGTTCCTGCGCCTGCTGGCGGCGCTGCGCCTTGATGTGCGGATCGCCTTCGCTTTCCTTCATCTCCTGGCGGATGTCGCGCATGCTCATGCGCATCTTCTTCAGGAAGGCATGGCGCTGGTACACCGCGTCGAGGATCGCCACCAACACGAACAGGCCCACCGCCCAGCCCATCAGCTGCAGCGTCAGCGCATGCATCAGCGAGCCGATGGCGGCTGCGGGCAGGTCCGGCGTGCGCCCCAGGCGCACCAGCTGCGGCAGCATGCTGCGCACCACCAGCCAGCCGACAACCAGCAGCAGCACGGTCTTGGCCAGCGCCTTGATCACCTCGATCAGGTGATCCATCGAGAACATGCGCTTGACGCCCTCGACCGGGTTCAGGTTCTCGAGCTTCGGCGTCACCTTGTCGAAGCTCAGCACCGGTCCGGTCTGCAGAAAGTCGGTCAGCAGCCCGACCAGCGCCGCCGGCACGACGAGGATCGCCACCAGCGTCAGCGCCAGCTCGGCGGACAGCGCGCCGATCGTGCGCGCGGCGCCGGCAAAGCCGGTGCTCGCCCAGCCGGCGCCGATGACGCCGAACAGCGCATCGAACAGCGCCGCCAGCCGTTTCGCCGCGAAGCCGGTGGCCAGCGCCGCCATCACCAGCCACAGCACCAGGCCGACTGCGCTGGTGACCTCGCGGCTCTTCGCGACGTCGCCCTTCTTGCGCGCATCCTCCAGCTTCTTGGATGTCGGCTGTTCGGTCTTGTCGCCGCCGTCGTTCTTGTCCGACATGGCTTCAGCCCCCGAACAAGGCGCGCAAGGTGCGCAGCACGACCGCGCCGCGCCCCAGCAGGTCGTCCTGCAGCAGCTGCACCAGGCTGGCGAGCTGGATCAGCACGATCCAGGTCGCGGCCACCGCCTTCAGCGACATCGACAGCGAGAAGACGTTGAGCTGCTGCGCGAAGCGGTTGATCAGGCCGAGCACGACGTCGACCGCGTACAGCAGCACCAGCGCGGGCGCCGACACCAGCAGGCCCAGCAGCATGATGCGGCCGAACTCGGCCTCGAAGAGCCGTGCGCCGCCGGCGGCGAGCGCGGGCATCGGTGCCAGCACCGGCCACAGCGCATAACTCTCGAACAGCGCGGCCATCATCACCATGAAACCGCCGCCGGCCATGAACACCCAGCTCGCCAGGCGCGCGAACAACGCGCCGGTCAGCGAGGTCTGGTGGCCCGACAGCGGGTCCATCACCTGCGCCTGCGTCGTGCCGACCTTGCTGTCGATCAGCTGGCCGCCGATCTCGAAGGCCCACATCACGCCGGCGAACAGGAAGCCGAGCGCGCCGCCGATGAAGGCCTCCTTGGCGAACAGCGGCATCAGCGCGAATCCGGCCGGCACCGGCCCGCCTGCCGGCTGCATCACCAGCGCCATCAGCGCGATGGCCAGGAACATCGCGTTGCGCACGGTCGACGGGATCAGGTCGGCGGTGAAGAGGGGCACCAGCAGGAAGGCCACCGCGACGCGGGTGGTCGACAGGCCCAGCAGCAGCACCAGCTCGCGCAGCGGGGTGACCAGCGTCAGCGCTTCCATCAGCGGCGCACCAGGCCGGCGAAGTCGGTGAACACGCGGTCGCCGAATTGGTACAGGCCGCCGCCCAGCAGCGACGCGGTGAGAAAGATCGTGATGACGATCGCGAAGAACTTGGCGACGTACTGCAGCGTCTGCTCCTGCAGCTGCGTCGCGGCCTGGATGAAGGCGATCACCAGGCCGACCACCGCCGCCACCAGGATCGGCGGCGTCGACAGCAGCAGCACGAACCACAGCGCCTGCTGGGTCAACTGAAGGATGTCCGAGTGACCCATGGCGTCACGCGTAGGTCAGGATCAGGCCGTGGGTCAGCTTGACCCAGCCGTCGATCAGCACGAACAGCAGCAGCTTGAACGGCATCGACACCGTCGTCGGCGACAGCATCATCATGCCCATCGCCATCAGCACGTTGGAGATCACCAGGTCGATCACCAGGAAGGGCAGGAAGATCAGGAAGCCGATCTCGAAGGCGACCGACAGCTCGCTGACGGTGAAGGCCGGCACGACGACCAGGAAGTCGCGCTCGGTGAGCGCCGCGGCCTGTTCCGGCTTCAGGCTCTTCTGCGCGGTCTTCAGGAAGAAGGCGCGCTCCAGCGGGCGGCTGTGCTTGATCAGGAACTCGCGCAGCGGCTCCTTCGCGCTGTCGGCCGCCTTCAGAAGGCCTTGCGTGTTGCCGGCGGCGGCCTCGGGCACGGCCTGCACGCGCGCGGCCATCTCGCTGCCCACGGGATACATCACGTAGATGCTGAGCACCAGCGCCAACCCGTTGAGCACGACGTTCGGTGGCACCTGCTGCAGCCCGAGCGCGTTGCGCAGCAGGCTCAGCACGATGACGATCTTCGTGAACGAGGTGACCATCACCGCGACGAAGGGCGCCAGCGCCAGCACGACGACGGTGAGCAGCGCAGACGATGGCGAGAATTGCGAGAGGTCCATGGCCCGCTGTGTCGCCGCGGGGCGCGCGCCGGTTCAAGGCTTCGGCGCGCTTTTGGGCTTCAGGCGGACTTCAAGCGGGCCGAACGTGCGTTTGTTCCGGATCGCCCAGGCCCTGCAGTGCGAGCGCCCAGCCGTCGCCCCAGGGGATCAAACGGCCGTGGGCCAGGCAACGGGCCGGCTCGCGGGCAGCCGGCAATTGCCAGAGCGTGGCAGGCAGGTCGGACAGGATGGCGTCGGCCAGCGAGGGCTGATGCCAGCCGGCGAGGCGGTCGGCGGGGATCGCGTGCGCCAGTTGCAGCCGGACTTCGCAGGGGCGGCCCGCGGCGGGGTTGGCGGGTTCCGGGGGTGGCATCGGTCCGGCCAGCACGCGGGGTGACGAGGGATCACGCAAGTCGACCTTCACGCCGGCATCGGAAGGCTCGGCGGCGCAGCGCAGGCGACCCGTCCAGTCCGGCTTCATCGACGGCGGCAGCAGCACCGCGCCGCCGGGCTCGATCTGGTCCAGGTCGTCTGCCGACAAGTGCAGCCGCGCCGCGCTCAACACGGCTTCGACCGCCGGCCATTGCAGGCGCGTGGCCAGTTGATCCGGCGGAGGCTGCAAGGATCGCAGCCAGGGCCAGGTACCGATCAGTTGGTGGCAGCTGTCGCGCCACGGCAGGCGCACGTCCGTCGAGCTGATCGGTGCCGGCTCGGGCCTCCAGCGCCATGCCGGCGGGTCGCGCAGCCAGTCGTCGAGTGCGGCCACCATCGGCTCGCCGCGCTGCAGCGCGAGCGCGGCGGCGGCCGCGTGGGGTGCGGGGCCGACTGCTTCGCCAAGGTACAGGCGCAGCGGGCCGTGCGGCGTGGTCGCTTCGAACCAGGTGCCGAGTGCGGCCCAGCCGCGGGCAGGCGGTGGGACGGGACGGGTGTGTGTCGTTTCGGCGATGTTCATGTCTTGTGCTTTCGCGTGCGGTCACCTGAGCGAGCCAAGGCCACGGGGTGCCCGGTTCCGCTCATGTCCTCCGTCGTCCCGCAACTAAGCACGCCCGCTCACCATCATGCGAGTGAGCTCGGCCACCGAGCGCGCCTTCATCTTCGCCATGCCGCGCGCGCGGTACAGCTCGACGGTCTTGATCGACAGGCCGATGCGGTCGGCGATGTTCTTGTTGTAGGTACCCTGGATCACGTGGCCGAGCACCTGGCGTTCGCGCGGCGTCAACGCAGCCTCGCGTGCGGTGAAGCGGCGCTGCGCTTCGTCGTCCTCGCCGTCGCGCGGTGCAGCCGCGTCGGGCGCCGGGACCCCCGGAGAACGAGAACTTGCCCCCGACGCGAACGCCGCATCGAGTGCCGCCTCCAGCGCTTCGTCGTCGAAGGGCTTCTCGAGCAGCGTCACGGCGCCCTTGCGCATCGCCTCCACGGCGAGCGGCACGTCGGCATGGCCGCTCATGTAGATGACAGGCGGCGCGGCGTCGAGCTCGGCCAGGCGGTCGTGCACGTCGAGGCCGGACAGCTCGGGCATGCGCACGTCGAGCATCAGGCAGCAGCGTTCGCTGCGGTCGCGCCGGGCCAGCGCCTCGACCGCTTCGCGCGGGTCGCCCCAGGCCTGCACCTCGAAGCCGCAGCCGGCGAGCCAGAAGCGCGTGGCCTCGCGGAATTCGAGGTTGTCGTCGACGATGTAGACCATTGAGCGCTTGCTCATGAATTCTCCTTGGCGGCCTCTGCCAGCAGCGGCAGGCCGAGATGGAACGTGGCGCCGCGCTCGGGATTGCGGCTGAACCAGAGGCGGCCCTGGTGCAGCTCGACGAACGAGCGGCAGATCGACAGGCCGATGCCCATGCCGTTGGGTTTGCTCGACGCGAAGGGCACGAAGAGCCTGGCGGCCGCGTCGTCGGCGAGGCCGCAGCCGTTGTCGCGCACCTGCAGCTCGACGTCGCGCTCGCGCACGAAGAGCCGCAGGCTTAGCTGCGGCTTGGGCGGCGGGTCGCTGCGCAGCGCGTCGAGCGCGTTGCGCATCAGGTTCACGACCACCTGCTGCAGCATCACGACGTCACCGCGCACGCGCACCGGCATGTCGGGCAGGTCGAGGGTCAGCGTCGCGCCGCTGCGGCGCAGGTCCCAGTCGAGCAGCGATGCGCAGGCGCGCACCAGCGCCACCACATCGACGCGAACGTGGCGCGGCTGGTGCGAATGCGTGAACTCGCGGATACGGCCGATCACGCGCGACGCGAACATCACCTGCTCGATCGCGCGGCCCAGCGCATCGGTCTCCTCGGCCTGCAGCGCGCGCCGCGCCAGTCGCGCGCGCAGGCCGCGCAGCAGGTTCGCGGCGGCGCCGATCGGCTGGTTCAGCTCATGCGCCAGCGTGGTCGCCATCTCGCCGACGGAAATCACGCGCGAGGTGAACAGCAGCTGCTCGCGGTCGTCGAGCTGGCGCTGCAGCGCGCGGCCCTGCTCGCGGCGATCGGCCAGGCGCAGCAGCCGGTGCTCGGCGTCGAAGGGCACGAGCTGGGCGTCCCCCGCGAACGCGTCGCCGAGGATCAGCCGCTGCGGCGCGGGCGTTTCGGCCGACAGCAGCGCGGGCAGCGCGGCGTCGACGGCGGCCAGCGACGCGCCGGCGCCGATCGTCGGCAGCAGCGCCCGCCACGCCGGACTGATCCAGCGCAGCGTGGCCGAGCGGCGGTGCACCAGCGCGACCGCATCGCCGAGGGCGGCCAGCGCCTGGCAGCAGGCCGGGGGCAGCGTCTCGAGCGCCGGTGGGTCGAGGTCGAGCGTGGCGGACATCACGTCTCCAGCAGCGGCGCCTGGGGGCCGAGCAGCGGTTGCGGGCTCACCAGCACCAGCACGCTCCACTGCCCGCCCAGCGCGGTCCAGAAGCGGCGCACGGCATCGATGCGTACGCCGGCTTGCCGCCAGCGCGGCGGCCCGATGCGCACCGGCCCGAGCTGCAGCTCGCACGGCACGGCGCCGAGCGGCGCGCCCGCGCTGTCCAGCGCAACGAGCCGGCGACCGCCGCGCGGATGGTGTTCCTTGATCGCGCGCACCTGGCACCAGGCGCGCGCCGGCGCGTCGGCCGCCCATTGCAGATGCGCCGGGAATCGCTGGCCGCTGAAGGCGACGCGGCCGGCCATCGGGCCGCGCGGGCGCGGCATCGGCCGCGGCCACAGCACGAAGGCCCAGGCGCTGCCTGGCGTGTCGTCGGCCTGCGGGCACACCAGCACCACACAGCGGGCGCGCGACCAGTGTTCGGCGGCGGCACGCAGCGCAGCCGGCGGCTGGGGCGCGGCCAGGCGCTCGTTGATCGCGCGGGCGAGCGGATCCTGCCACTGTGCGGCATCGCCGTTGTCGATCTCGACGCCGGCTGGGGCATCGTAGGCGGCGGTGTCATCGGACAGCGGATCGTCGGGCAGCGCGATCGGATCCGGATCGCGCTTCGCGGCCCGCGGTTCGTCGCGCTCCTCGTCGCGTCGCGATGCCGGCGTCTCGGCCTGGCGCGCCATCGGCCAGGCGTCGCCGGGATGCACCTGCAGGCCGATCAGTGTCACCGGCATCAGCTGGTCGGCGGGCAGTGCGAAGCCGTTGGCCAGGTCTGCCGCCGGCTGCGCCGCATCGGGCGCGCGTGGCGCCTCGGCGCTCACCACAGCCTGCGGCCGTGCGGCGGCCTGCAGCGTCGCGGTGTGCAGCGCGGCATCCTCCGGGGCCGCGACCTCGGACGCGGCGAGCGCCGGGCTGTGCGCGAGGGTGACCGCCTGCATGGCGTCAGGCCGCGAGCGCGGTGTCGCGCAGCGTGAGGCCGCTCACATCGAGTGTCAGCGCATGCGGGTCCAGACCGAGCAGCTGGCGCAGGTAGTTGGCGGCGCCCTGCTTCACGTGCGCCATGGCGGCCGCGCCGTCGCGGCGTGCGCGCGCGGCGAGGTCGGTCATCAGCACCGACAGGATCGCCAGCTGTTCGGCATAGGCCTGGCGCTCGCGCAGCGGCGCCCGCTGCCAGGCGGGGCTGCCGCGCACGATCGCGACCAGCTGGTGGCTCAGCGCCGGCAGCGCCTCGGGCGGCGATTCGGTGCCGTGCAGTGCGTGCAGGTTGGCGGCGACGAAGTGCGCCAGCGCGGCACCGACGTCGTCGTCCGCCGCCGCCGTGTCGCCGGACCGCACGACGCTGCGATAGTGGCGCAGGCAGCGCTGGTACAGCGCGGCGAGCTCCAGGCGCTCGCGCGCCGGACCCGGATGCGTGGCGGCCAACTGGCCCGGGGCCAGCGGCGACGCCGCGCGCGGCACCGTCAGCGGCGCCTCGCTGACACCCACCGCGTGCAGCGCACGCAGCGAGGTGGCGATGGCCTCGCGCAGGCGCTGCGTGAGATCGGGCGGGGTCGGTCGGTTCATGCGAAACACTCCGGGTGAGGCCGGCGGCGAGACGCCGGGCCGGTCCGCGCTGTGTTGCAGCCGGCGCGCGCCGGGTTCAATCGGCGTGCCCGTCGCACGCCGGGCGCTGGTCAGCGATGCGCAGGTGCGCGGGCGCCAGTGCGCGCGCCGCGAGGCGGTCGGCCAGCCGCGGCGCGTGCTGCCGCAGCGCGGCTGCCGCCTCGGCAGTGGGGGTGGTGATGGCCAGCGTCCACGGTGCCGGCGCTGCGCCGGCGGGCTGCGGCGCGACCACGCGCTCGGCGCGCAGCGACAGCGCGAGGCCGTCGGGGTCGTTCAGCGAGAGCTCCCAGACAGTGCCGGCGTCCGTGGGCGTCACGACGATGGGCGTGCACGCCGCGGCGTCACGGGTTTGCGCCGCGGCCTGGGCCGCGCATGCGGCAGCGGCCTGATCGCCGCCGGCGCTCACGGCCGGCGTGGTGGGCGCGGCGGCCAGCGGCGGCGCGTGCGGCGTGGCCGGCGGCCAGGCCAGCAGGCCTGCCGGCGTGGTGGCCTCGGCCGTCGGCGTCGCTGGCTCGTCGGCCCCGGCTTGCTGCAGCAGCGCCCGTGCAAACTGTTCGCCGAGCCGGCCCGTCGTCGCCGACGTCGCGGGACGTTGCAGCGCCTGACCGCGTCCTTCGTCCGCGGGTCCGGCCGGCGCAGACGCCGGTGGCGGCAGCGCGCAATCTCCTGCTGCCGGCGCGGCCGCGGCGGCGCCCAGCTTCATCGCGCCACCACGCGCAGGTCTTCCTGCTCGAGCTCGGCACGCTGCTCGCGCGCCCGGCCGACCGCGCGTTTCGCCTCGCCGTGCAGGCCGCGCACGGCGTCCTCGCGTGCCAGCGCGCGGGTCAGCTCGGCGCGCGCCTGCGCCGCGGCCTCCTGGGCTTCCTCGAGCTTGCGCTCATCGCCAACCAATGCGTACTCGGCGCGTTCCAGCCGATCGGCCAGCTTGTCGCGCTGTGCGACCAGGTGCTGCGACCAGCGCGCGAGCTGCCCGTCGAACCCGTGTGCCACCGATTCGCCCAGCGCGTCGATCTCGCGCCGCACGCGGTCGATCAGGCGCTGCCGCTCGTGCACCGCCTGCTCGGCGTCGACGACGGCGGCCGACGCGGCGGTGAACGCATCACGCGAGCGCTGCACGCGCAGCGCGCGCAGCCGCACCAGCTGCTGCGCCTCTCCCGGGCTGGGCAGACGGGCGGTCACTCTGCCACCTGCTGCAGCGCCGCGATCGTCTCGCCGAACACCGTCGCCTCGTCCGAGCCTTGCGTCAGCAGCGCCTTGATCGCCGGCATGCGCTCGATCGCCTGGTCGGCCAGCGGGTCGCTGCCGGCCTGGTACTCGCCGACGCGCAGCAGGAACTCGACCTCGGCATGCCGCGCCATCAGCGCACGCAGCCGCGACGCAGCCTGCCGGTGCGCTGGCGCGGCGACGCGCGTGAAGACGCGGCTCGCGCTGCCCAGCACGTCGATCGCCGGATAGTGGTGGGCCTGGGCCAGCGCGCGCGACAGCACGATGTGGCCGTCGAGGATCGAGCGCACCTCCTCGGCCACCGGGTCGCTGTTGTCGTCGTCCTCGGCCAGCACGGTGTAGAACGCGGTGATCGAGCCGTGCGCGTCGTTGCCGGCGCGCTCGAACAGGCGCGGCAGCTCGGCGAAGACCGACGGCGGATAACCGCGCCGCACCGGCGGCTCCATCGCCGACAGCCCCAGCTCGCGCAAGCCCCGCGCGAAGCGCGTCACCGAGTCGACCAGCAGCAGCACACGCTTGCCCTGTGCGCGAAAGCCTTCGGCGATGGCCGTCGCGGCGATCGCGGCGCGCACGCGCTCCAGCGCCGGCCGGTCCGAGGTCGAGACCACGACCACCGAGCGCGCGAGCCCCTGCTCGCCGAGGCTCTCGTCGATGAATTCACGCACCTCGCGGCCGCGTTCGCCGACCAGCGCGATGACGTTGACGTCGGCCTCGGCCTGCCGCGCCAGCATGCCCAGCAGCGTGGACTTGCCGCCGCCGGCCATCGCGAAGATGCCGATGCGCTGGCCGATGCCCACCGTCAGCGCGGCATCGATCGCGCGCACCCCCGTCGGCAGCGGATCGTCGACGCCGCGGCGCTGCAGCGGCGGCGGCGCCGGCGCGTACAGCGGTGTGTGCATCAGGTCCGGCCCGGGCTCGAGCGGGCGGCCATCCAGCGGCCGGCCGAAGGCGTCTATGACGCGGCCGAGCAGCGCCGGCCCGCAGGGCACACGCGCCTCGTCGGCCAGCGCCTGCACCGCGGCACCGACGGCCACGCCCTGCAGCGGGCCGTAGGGCGCGAGGATCACCTCGGGTCCGGCGAAGCCGATCACTTCGGCCAATAGCGGATCGCTGATGTCGTCCGGCCGCGCCGGGTCGACGATGCGGCACTGATGCCCGATGCGCGCGCGCAAGCCCGTGGCGCGCAGCACCGTGCCGCCGGCCTGCACGACGCGGCCGTGCTCGACCACCGTGCGCGTGGCCTGCAACGTGCGCAGCAGGCGCTGGGTGGTGTCGATGGCGACTTCGCTCATTGGTGCACCCTACAGCCTGCGGCCGGTCCCGCCGAGCGGGAATGAGCCGCTCCGGGCGGCCGCGCGTGGCTCATGTCCACACCTCGGCCAGGCGCGCGAGTTGCGCCTCGAGCGCGACGTCGACGCTGCCGTGTTCGGTCTCCAGCCGGCAGCCGTCGGGTGCGCATTGCGGATCGGCGCGCACCTCGAAGAGCGGTGCGCCCTCGCCTTGCGCCGCGTCGGCCAGGCGTGCACGCAGCGCGTCGGCCTGCTGCGGATGCACGACCAGCGCCGGCAGCGCGCCGGGCAGTAGCTCGGCGGCAGCGGTGGCGGCCAGCGCCAGCAGCACCGCGTCGTCGGCGAATGCGCCCAGCAGCTTGCGCACCACCTGCAGCGCGAGCGCGGCGGTGTCGGCGCGCTGGCGCGTGCGTTCGGCCTGGGTCTCGCCGGCGACGCGGACCAGCGCATCGGCCAGCTCCTGCGCTGCAGCGCGCCGGCCCTCGGCCAGGCCGGCCGCGTGGCCTTCGGCGCGGCCGGTCTCGATCGCGTCGGTGATCGCCTGCACCTGTTCGTCGCGCCGGCGTTCCAGCGTGTCGCGCAACGCCAGCGCATGCTGCAGCAGCGGCACCTCGGCCGCGCGCAGCACGAGCCGATCGCACGCGATGCGCGCCTCGCCGCCGCGCTGCCACCAGAGAAAACTCATGCGCCCTGCCCCAGCGCGCGGGCGCGAACGATCAGCGTCTCGGCCAGCTCCGGCGTCATGCGCGCGGGTTCGACTGGCGCCAGTGCGCGGCACACCGCGTCGCGCAGCGCGCCCTGCGGCAACGCCGCCAGCAACACCGCGACGCCGGCCGCGCGCAGCCGTGGGCCGACCTGCGCCGCCGACTCGATGCGCGCCAACGGCGTGAGGCCGAACGGCATCGCCGATTCGGGCTGCAGCAGCAAATCGCCGAACACCGCTTCGCCCAACAGCGCGCGCGCGGCGACGAGCCGCGGGCCGTCGATCCACAGGCGCATCGCCGGCAGGTGCAGCAGCGCCCCGAGGCGCGCCTGCAGGATCAGGAACGCAGCATCGGGCAGCGCCAGCCAGTCCGGTGCCCGGTCCAGCGCATCCCAGTCGACGGCCTCGACGGCGGCGGGCGCCAGGTCCATCAGGCGCTGCGCGAGCGTGGCGCGGCGGTGCCGCAGCGCGGCGGTGGCCAGGCGGGTCGCGGCTTCTGCCGCGGAAGGGGTCATCGTCGTGCTCATCTCATCTCACCGTCGTGTGGCGCCGCAGCGCCGCCTGGAAATCGGCCGGCAGCGGCCGCGTCATGTCCGTATCGGGGGCCGGCAAGGCGCGCAGCAGCGCGGGCACCGGTGCGCGCGGAACATTGCGCCGGCGCCACCACAGCAGCGCACTGCCGAGCAGCACCGCGCCGCCCGTCGTCGCGCCCAGCAGCAGCGGCACCTTCAGCGAGGCCTCGCGCGCCCCCGGCCCCGCGGCCATCACGCGCGGCGTCTCGACCGGCATGCCTTCGGCCGGAAACAGCGCCACGGTGACGTGGTCGTAGGACAGGCCTTCGAGGCTGTTGACGACCAGCGCCTTGATCTGCGTGACCTGCGGCCGCAGGTCCTTGTCGGGCCGGTGCTTGATGAAGACCGATGCGGCGGCCGGCTGCGGCTTGTCCATCAGCGGATGGCGCTCGGGCACCACCAGGTGCACCCGCGCGGCGACCACGCCGTCGATGCTGGCCAGCGTGTTCGAGATCTCCTGCGACAGCGCATGCACCAGCCGCGCGCGCTCTTCGAGCGGCGACGACACGAAGCCCTCGCGCTTGAAGACCTTGCCCATGCTGTCGAAGCTCTCGCGCGGATAACCCTGCGCGTTGAGCAGGCGCACGGCATCGGAGAAATCGCTGCGTGAGGTCAGCACCGAGAAGCGGCCGTCCTGCACCTTCTTGTCGGCATCGATGCCGGCGCCGCGCAGCACCGCGACCATCTCGTTGGCCTGGCGTTCGGTGAGCTGCGAATACAGCTCCTGGCTGGAGCAGCCGGCGAGGATGGCCAGTGCGCACAGGAGCAGTCGAGTGGATTTCATGGTCATGCCTGCTGGCGGAAGAGTTGCTGCAGGCCGTCGGATGTGCGGTTCGCGATGTTCGACGTCAGCTGGCAATGGAACATGAACTCCTGGCAGCGCATCGTCAGCAGCACCACGTCGCTGGGGCTCATGTCGCGGCCGCCGGCCGTCGCGGCCTGCGCCTGCGACGACAGCTTCGCGGCCTCGCTGTTGATGTGCTCGAAGGGCGTCATCAGCTGCTTGCTCACCTCGGAGGTGGGCTGCACCGGCTGCGCTTCCAGCCGCGCCTGCGCGCCGGCCAGCGCCTGCTGGAAGCTGCCGATGTCGGTGAGCGACACGCCGTAGCCGACCTGCACGGGCGAAGCCGCGCTGGCCGCGCCCGCGGCGGAGGGACCCAGGGCCGCCGCAGCGGCAATCTCGAACGACATGTCGCGTCTCCTGCGTTGCGGTGGCCGTCAGCCCTTGCGCGCCATCGTCTCGAGGGCCTGGCCCACGGACGAGATCGACGTGCTGGAGCTGTTCGACAGGAAGCTCATGCGCAGCGACTCGGTCGTCAGCTCGGTCAGCGCCGACGGGTTGTCGCTGCCGCCGGCTGCCACCGCGTCGGATTTCTGCTGGATCAGGTTGGCTTGGCTGTCCAGTGCCTGGCCCCAGGCGCGGGCCATCGCTTCGAAGAAGCTGCCGCTGCCGGAAGCGCTGCTGCCCTTGCTTTGCGACAGCGGCGTCGTGGCGAGGAGAGACAGGGTGTTGAGTGAAGTGCTGCTCATGATGGAAAGGCTCCTGGGGTTGCGAAGGCCGTTCCCGAGGCGGCCGAAGGATTCATGCACGGGGCATGGGTTGCGGGTCTCGATTCAGAAGTTCAAGTTGGTTTGGCGGCCGTCGCGTTCCAGCACGACGCGCTGCGCGGCGATCTGCGCGATGCGGTGGCCCGAGGGCAGCAGCGCGCCGACGAAATAGCGCGCGCCGTCGACCGTGACGACGTAGGCCGGATCGCCCGGCACCAGCGAGGCGATGCGCTTGTTCGGGTCGTCGACCACCGGCGGCGTGGGCAGCGGCAGTGGCGTCGCGGTGTTGCGCAGAACAAGCCTCTGCAGGCCGCGCACGTCGCGCCGCACGACGTCCTCGGCACGGCCGAGGCGCTCGGCATCCCGCTCGGCCACCTCGCCAGCGAAGCGGCCAGCGCCTTCGGGTTTCACCTGCGCGGCGATGCCGTTGACGCGGAAGACCTCGGCGATCTCGCGCGCGATCTGATCGTCGACCAGCAGGTCCAGCGCCGGCGTCCACTGCCGTGCCGCGAGCCAGGCCTCCAGGCGCGCGCGCTGCGCCGCGTCGGCGAGGCGGCCGCGCAGCACGGGCTTGCCGTCGGGCAGCGTGGCGGCGTCGAGCGGCGCGAACTCTCCCGCCTTCAGGGCATCGGCCAAGGCGGCAGCGGTGAGCACGGCCTGCGGCTGCGGCGCCGCGGCGACGTGCGCCATCCACAGCGTGCCGCCGCAGGCCAGCAGCACCGCAGCGCCGGTGGCGGCGAGCCAGGCCTCGGCGCGGCGGCGCAGCGGCCGCGTCTTTTGGGCGCCATCAACCGCGGCGGAGGCGGTCGTCGACACGGCAGCGCTCGCCTCGCCCGGTGCCGGCCACTCGTCCTCGCAGGCCAGGCCGAAGGCCAGCACCGTGTCGCCGATGCGCAAGGGTGCATGCCGGGCCCAGCCTGCGTGGGCGCCGGCGGCGAGCACCTGGTCGCCGAGCCGCAATTCCCCTTCGATCACCTCGACCAGCGCGTGCGCGATGTCGGCGGTGATGCGCAGCCGGGCCGCGCCGGCGTCGTCGCGCAGCACGATGTCGGCCTCGGCCGAGCCGCCAGCGGCGATCACGGTCGCGCGGCCGGCGGCCAGCGGCGCGCGTGCGCCGGCCTGCGGCCCTTCGAGCACACGCAGTTCAAGGGCCTGCAGCGAATCGAGCATCAGCGGGTCGCGGTCCATGGTGATCGGCGTTCCGTTCGAGGGGTGATCAAGGTGTGGTGGTGCGGGTCGATGCGCGCGGGCCGGTGTTGGCGACCTGCTGGCGGGTCGGCATCGCGTCGAGGTCGAGCACGACCGAGCCGCGCGCCGGCGGCGTGTAGACGGCGGGCGCCGCCTGCGGTGCGTAGGTGGCGGGCGCCGCCTGCGGCGCGTAGGTGGCGGGCGCCGCCTGCGGCGCGGTCGGCTTCGGCGCGGCGGCCTGCAGCACGGCCGGCGGCTGCGCCGGCATCGGTGCCGGGGGCGCCGTCGGCAGCCCCGGCGCGGCCTGCGCCGGCGCGGCGCGCGGCACGGCGGCACCGCCGCTGCCCGGACGCGAGGCGGCCAGGCGGGGCGTGATCAGGAACATGCGCTCGATGCGCGAGCTGTTGCTCTTGCTGTTCTTGAACAGGTTGCCGACCAGGGGGATATCGCCCAGCCCGGGCACCTTGTCGGTGCTCGACGAGGTGACGTCGCGCGTCATGCCGCCGATCAACAGGCTCTCGCCTTCCATGATCAGCGCCTGCGTATTGATCGTCGAGCGCTCGACCACCGGGATCTGGTCGACGGTGCGGCCGGTGATGTTGCCGTCCTCGACGTTGACCATCAGCTTGATGCGCGCGCCTTCGCGGTCCTTGAAGACGTGCGGCGTCACGCGCAGCGAGGTGCCGGCGCTGACGTTGAAGAGGTCGACCTCGTCCTTGCCGGCGACACGCACGAAGAAGGTCGAGCTGTTGTCGAACACGGCCTCGACGTTGGACAGCGTCACCACCTGCGGGCTGGAGACGACGCGCGCCGCACCTTCGGCCTGCAGCGCGCGAATGCGCGAGACGAACTGGCCGACCGAGCCGAGCACCGCGGTGATCACGCCGCCGGCGCCGATCGGCGGCACGCTGCCACCGAAGCCGACCGACTGGCCGGCGTTGTTCCAGCGCCAGTCGATGCCCAGCTCGCGCAGCCGGTCGGTGTTGACGTCGATGATCGTCGCCTCGATCTCCAGCGACTGCGGCTCGACATCGAGCGCGGCGATCAGCTGTTCATAACGCGGCAGGCGATCGGCAAGGTCACGCACGATCACCGCGTTCAGGCGCTGGTCCGCTTCGATGCGGATCGGGTTGGCGTCCGGCGCGATCGTTGCCGGCGGACCTTCGGCGGGCTGCGCGGTGCGGGCCAGCGCGGCGACCAGCAGGTCGGCCGCGCTTTCGCGCGAACCGCTGGTCTTGACCGATGCGCCCTGCCCCGCCAGCCCCTGGCCGCGCAGGCTCGGCTGCGTGGGTTTCAGCAGCACCTCCTGGCCCAGCGGCGCACCTGACCGCCCGCCGACCAACGAGCGCAGGATCGACGCCACGCCCGGCAGCACGACCTGCTTGCCGCCGAAGGTCATCGTCTGGTCTTGCGCCCAGGCGTAGCGCAGGTAGAAGACGCGGAAGTCCATCGCGCCGGCGTTGGGCGCCGCGGCCGCGGGCGCGACTTGCGCGGCGCGCACCATCTCGTCGACCTGCTCGACGAAACGCTTCGTTCCGACCGCCAGCAGCTGGCCCTCGCCGCCGCGGCGCAAGGTGTTGCGCGCATCGGGCAGTCCTTGTTCGCCCGCCTCGCGCAGCAGGCGTTCGGCCGCCGACGGTGACGCGTTGAAGCTCTTGCGCACCAGGTCCGACGCCGGCACCACGTGCATCACCGCGCCGTCGAAGTAGGTGACCAGGTTGTAGACGCGCGCGACATCGCGCAGCACCTTCTCCGCCGGGCCGTTGAAACTGCCGTTGACCGCACCGGTCAGCCCCGGGCCGACGGCCACCGGCACGTCGACCGCGGCGAACAGGTTCTGCAGGAAGGCGCCGATCGGCTGCTCGCGCGCGGTGATCGACACATTGCGCTGGCCATTGGGCAGCGGGCCGGCGTGGGCAGTTGCGGCGGTGAAGGCCAGCACGGTGAGCGCGCCGGCGACGAGCGTCACCAGGGTGGCGATGTCGCGCAGCACGCGGAAGATGGTGGCGTTGTTCATCATTGAGCTTTCAGCATCGGCGCCGAGGGCACGTCGATGCGTTCGAGGATGTCGAGCTCGAGCGTCGGCATCAGCTCGTGGTACGACAGCACCGGCGTGTCGAAACACTCCGGCTCGATCAGCTTGCGCAGATGCCAGCGCACGTCGATGGCAGTGACCAGCGCGCGCGGGCCGCGCTCAGTGACGCAGGCGGCGATACGCTCGGCGATGCGCCGCGCGGCCTCGGGCTCGAGCGCCAGCTGCGCGACGCCGCCGGTCACGCGCACCGCCTGGCGCAGCAGGTCTTCGAGCGCCGGCTCCAGCATCAGCACCGGCAGCCGGCCGTCGGGCGCGACGCGGTGGCAGATCTGGCGCTTGAGCGCAATGCGCGCGAATTCGGTCAGCGCGTGCGCATCCTTGTCGCGCTGGCCGGCTTCGGACAGCGCCTCGAGGATGTCGCGCAGGTTGCGGATCGACACCGCCTCGCCGACCAGCCTGCGCAGCACGTCGGCCACGCGCTGCACCGGCAGCGCGCGCAGCACTTCCTTGACGACGTCGGGCGCATCGACCGAGGCGCGCGTCAGCAGGTTCGTCGTGTCCTGCATGCCGAGGAACAGCGGCGCGTGGCGGCGCAGCGCCTGTTTGACCGGCTCACCCAGCGCGCTGGCCGCGTCGAACACGCCCTCGGGCAGGCGACCGTGCGCGATCGGCACTTCGAAGGCCAGCAGCTCCCAGCGGCCGGCGTCGGCGGCGCCCGGCTGGCCGTGCACGTGGATGCGCGGCAGCGCCAGGCCGAGGCCGAGCTGGAACTCCTCCAGCACCTGTTCCAGCGCCGGCGTCAGCGTGCGCCCCTGCTCAGCCGCCAGCAGGGCCGCCGGCACGCGCAGCAGCAGCGGCACGGCAGGCCGCGCCTGCGGCAGCGCCGTCTGCGTGACCTGCTGCGGCACGTCGAGCCGTTTCACCAGCCCGCGCATCGCGGGGTGGCGCCGCGCATGCAGCCAGTCGCGGCAGGCCGGCGTCATCAGCAGGCCGGTGCCGGCGATGGCCAGCGCCAGCAGCAGAAACACGGTGGTCGGAAAACCCGGCACCAGGCCCATCAGCACGCAGATGCCGCCGGCGACGATCAGCACGCGCGGCTTGGCGGTCAATTGCTTGCGCACCGAATCGCCGAGGTGCTTGTCCTCTTCGTCGGCGGTGCGGGTGACGATCAGGCCGGCGGCCATCGCGCCGAGCAGCGCCGGGATCTGCGCCACCATGCCTTCGCCGATGGTCAGGATGGAGTACTTCGTCAGCGCGCTGCCGACGTCCAGGTCCTGCATCATCACGCCGATCGCCAGCCCGCCGAGCAGGTTGATCACGATGATCACGATGCCGGCGATCGCGTCGCCCTTGACGAACTTCATCGCGCCGTCGAGGCTGCCGTGCAGCTTGCTTTCCAGCTCCAGCGCGCGGCGGCGGCGCTTGGCCTCGTCCTTGTCGATCAGGCCGGCGCGCAGGTCGGAGTCGATCGACATCTGCTTGCCCGGCATCGCATCGAGCGAGAAGCGCGCGGCGACCTCGGCGACGCGCTCGGCGCCCTTGGCGATCACGATGAACTGCACCACCGTGATGATCAGGAAGACGACCAGGCCGACCACCAGGTTGCCGCCGGCGACGACCTTGCCGAAGGTGTCGATGATGTCGCCGGCGTGGCCCTGCAGCAGGATCAGGCGCGTGGTGGCGATCGACAGCGACAGCCTGAACAGCGTGGTCATCAGCAGCACGCTGGGGAATACCGAGAACTCCAGCGGCGACTGGATGTAGATGCCCAGCAGCAGCAGCAGGATGCCCGAGGCGATGTTGAAGGCCACCAGCAGGTCGATCAGCCAGATCGGCAGCGGCAGCACCATCATCGCGACGATGGCGATGACGCCGGCGACCATCACCAGGTCGCTGTAGCGCGCGAGCAGGCCCTCGCGCACGCTGCCGGCGCTGCGGAAGTAGGCGGACATGGTCACGGTCAGTACCCCTTGGCCACGAGCTCGCCAGCGGCGGAGACGCGGAATTCGTCCTTCAGCCGGCGGTAGATCGCCGACACGTCGCGCACGTAGGCCTGCGTCTCGGGATACGGCGGCACGTCGTTGCCGTGTTTGGCGACCGCGCCTTCGCCGGCGTTGTAGGCGGCGAGCACGAGGCGCAGGTCGGCGCCATAGCGGCCCTGCAGCGTGCGCAGCAGCGCGGCGCTGGCGCGCAGGTTGGTTTGCGTGTCATGCAGCGTGCGCTCGGCATTGCGCACGCCGAAGCGCTCGGCCGTGGCCGGCATCACCTGCATCAGCCCGCGCGCACCGGCCGGCGAGACCGCCTGCGGGTTGTGGCGCGATTCGATGTGCGCGATGGCGTGCAGCAGCAGCGGGTCGAGCTGGTGCGCGCGGGCGGCATCCACCAGCGCCGGCGCGAGCGCGACGATGCGCTCGCCGTCGCGGCCGAGTGGTGCCTGCGGCGCGCGGCTGGGCGGCAGCGCGGCCATCGCCAGCGTCGCCTGAGCGGGTGCGTCCTGCAGCGACAACGCGACGGTCGTCGCGCGGTCGAACATCAGCAGCTGCTCGGCCGCGCGGGCGCTGCCGCCGCTGTCGACCAGGCCCGGGCACTGCTGCGCGATCAGGCGAAAGCGGGCTGACGGGTCCGCTGCGGAGGCACCGGGCGCCGGCAGCGCACCGGTGCACGGCTGGGCGGCGGCGCCGGCGCTGCAGGCGATCACGGCCAGCGCCAGCAGCTGGCGGGCCGTGCTCGTCTTCGGGGGTCTGAGGGACATCCTGCGCTCCGGTGCTCAAAGGGCTTGAGGGACCGGGCTGGGTTGCGCGGCCCGCGCAGCCCGTTCAAGCCAAGGGCTAGCGGCGGGCGCGAATCAGGAAGGATTCCTGCGCCAGCGTGCCATTCGTCACGGCCGCGAAGGCCTGGCGCAGCTGCTCGAACGAGCTCAGCGGCAAGGCGGCGAAGTCCGCGCCCGACAGCTCGCCCGGCAGCGCGGCCAGCACGTCGCGCTCGGTGCCGAAGCAGGTCACCATCTCGGGCGTGCCGCGCGGGTTCATCGTGATCTCGAAGCGCATCGCGCCCGGCAGCTGCACGCCGGCCTGGGCGCTGACGCGCGAGTCGCGCTGGAAGCGGTTCGGGAAGAAGCGCGTGATCTGGCGCTGCTCGTCCTGCAGGAAGCAGTAGACATGCGCGTCGCGGTTCGGGCGCACGCTCAGGCGCACGGCCTCGCCGCGGTTGAAGCCGCCGGCGTTCGGCGTCGCGATGCGCACCTCCAGCGGCGTCTGCGGCGCTGTCTGCGGCGGTACCTGCTGTGGCTTCTGCGGCGGCGGCGTGCTCGCCGGTTCGCGCGCCGGCAGCGGTTCACCCAGCGCGCGGTGGTCGGTGGCCAGGTAGGCATGGAAGAAGTCGATCGACAGCTTCGGCTCGCGCGACAGGCCCAGCCGCTCGCGGTAGCGCCCCACGGCATCCTTCAACGCCGCGCTGACCTCGCCGTCGGCCGGGCCGTCGTAGATGCGCCGCATGCGCAGCTGCTGCTGGAACCACGCGATCAGCTGCGACGGCCGGGTGGCCATCGTGTCGTACCAGTCCTGCACCTCGGCCGCGACCGCCGGCTCGGCCAGGCCGGCGCCGAAGCAGCTCCAGTACGGCACCTTGGCGAGGCGGCCGACCAGCTCGATGGCGGCGACATCGGCCAGCAGGCGCAGCGCGGTCGCCGGCCCTTCGGCGCCGCTGGCCGGCAGGCTCAGCCGCGTGCCGAACTTGACCAGCTCGGCCTGGCCCGCGGCCAGCGCGACGCTGTGGCGCGACGCGCTGCCGGGCAGCAGCGACTGGTCGTCGGTCGCCTGCAGCGACAGGTCGAGCGAAAAGGACTCGGCGCCCGCACCCGTCTCCGCGCGGCGCAGGCTGCCGCGCAAGGCCACCGGCGCCAGCGCGGCGCCCGCCTCGCGCGGCGTGGCCAGCAGGCGCACGGCTCGGCTGCGCGCGCTGATGTCGGCGGCAGCGGCCAGCATCAGCTCACGGGTGCCGCCGGCACCGCGCGCCGCGCGCTCGTCGATCTCTCCCACCTGCACAGCCAGGTCACGCACGCCGTAGTCGGCCAGCAGGTGGTCGACGCAGCGGCGCAGCGCGGGCACATCGCTCATCAGGCGCTGCGGCGCGGCCGACTCGGCCGCCTTGACCGACGACATGCCCGTGCACAGCAGCGCGAGCACTCCCGGCAAGGCGCGGGCCGCAAGAGCACGCAGCGGACGAACAAGGCGCGACGGCATGGTGGATCGGACTCCCCGAGGGTGACGCGGCGACGGCGCGCGACCGGTCGGCCGCACGCTCACCGCCCTCAGTTGCAGCGGCGGCGCGCTCGGTTCAATCGCCGGTGCAGGAATCCTGCGTCGTCCGGCAACCCACCCCTTCACGGCGCACGATGCTTGCGCGCCCGCGTGGCTACAGTCGAGGATCGATCTTTCGACAGGTGCGCCGCATGCAACGACAGCTGAACGAACAATCCGGCGAAGCCGCCGCGGCGCATGCCAGCCACGGCCTGGCCACCGGCGAATCGCAGCGCGCCGACTGGACCATCGACCAGGGCTGGGAGCGCTACACGCCGGAACAGCATGGCGTCTGGAAGACGCTGTTCGAGCGGCAGACCAAGCTGCTGCCCGGCCGCGCCTGCGACGAGTTCGTGGCCGGCATGCACGACCTGCCGATCGGCCCCGAGCAGATCCCCGACTTCCGGCGCCTGTCGGACGTGCTGATGAAGCGCACCGGCTGGCAGGTGGTCGCCGTGCCCGGGCTGGTGCCCGACGACGTGTTCTTCGAGCACCTGGCCAACCGCCGCTTTCCCTCCGGCCACTTCATCCGCAAGCCGCACGAGCTGGACTACCTGGAAGAGCCGGATGTCTTCCACGACGTGTTCGGCCACGTGCCGATGCTGATGAACCCGGTGATCGCCGACTACATCCAGGCCTATGGCCAAGGCGGCCTGCGCGCGCAGCGGCTCGGCAAGCTGGCCCACCTGGCGCGGGTGTACTGGTACACGGTCGAGTTCGGCCTGCTGAAGCAGAAGGACGGCGTGCGCATCTACGGCGCCGGCATCGCCTCGTCATACACCGAGAGCGTGTTCTCGCTCGACAGCGCATCACCGAACCGCCTGCGCTTCGACCTCGAGCGGGTGATGCGCACGCACTACCGCATCGACGACTTCCAGGAAACCTACTTCGTCATCGACGATCTCGACGAGCTGCTGCAGCTGGCGCACATCGACTTCGCGCCGCTGTATGCGAAGCTGGACAGCGGGCCCGAGTATCAGCCGGGGGATGTGTTGGGGAGTGATGGGGTCGTGGCGCGGGGGGATGGGAGCTATCACGCTGCGAAAGCTGGGTCGAACAAGTGAAGGGCGTCGAGACTGACGCTCGTGAGTCGTTGATTCTTTGTCTTCTGGGCGGCGCTCCTGCGCTCGAAAGTCCGTCGGAGGTAAGGCGTGTGCGACACCCGCCGCGTACAGGTGATCGCGTGCCCTCGCTGCCTGTGAGCAGGTGTTGCATACGCGCACAAGCCCTCGACTTGCCTGGCTGTGGTCGTCAGGCCAAGAGTGTCGGCCACCATGCGGCGGGGCATCAGACCGTGCGCCTGACATCTACCGGCTGACGGTCACTATCGACCCGAAGCGGTATTCAATCCCAAACAGGGTGCGAGAGTCGCCCTCCCGATCTCCGAAGCGTTGACGCCGCCACGTGCACGCGCGACCATGCTTTCGCGGAAGGGTGGCATCCCACGAGGTACGATAAACCCGAACGTGGACGTGCCGGCCCTCCTGGGCCGAGACTCGCGGTGACGATAACGGTAGCCTCGGGCAAGCCTTGTGAGTCAGCCGCAAATGCCTCAGGGCGGAGCCGCCGGGCTGGGTGCACATTGCGTCGATGGATTCGTGCTTGCGGCTCTTGACTTGGGGCCCGATGCAAGCAGAAGGGCCAAGGCCTTTAAACTGGTTCGGTGCTATGCACGAAGTATTCATCAGCTACTCGTCCCGCCACCGCGAACTCACCCGCCACTTGGCAGAGGCCATAGAGCGCCAGTATGGTCCCGGCTCTGTTTGGTGGGACCAAGAGCTGGAAGCACGCTCCTCATACGCAAAGCAGATCCGGGCAGCACTGGAAAGATCGCGCGTCGTCGTTGTTGTATGGACTGCCGGCGCCCTGGTGTCAGACTATGTTTACGCCGAAGCGACACTCGCCTTTGCCGCGCACAAGTTGGTCAACGTCCGCCCAGATGAGATCCATTTCCGACAGATCCCGGAGCCCTTCAACATTCATCATGTTGAGGATGCATCGGCAACAGAAAGGATCCTTCATGCGATTGGGCGTACCCTGGCCGGCACACCGTTGCCAACTCGCCTGCCGCTCCATGAACTGTACTGGCGTCAACACGGACAACGACTGCTCGACACAAAGCAAGGATCGTTGTCTGCCGACCTATTGAGGGTTAGCCCGAGCCAATTGCTGCAGGCCCGCTATGCGCAAGTCAGCTACGTCGACGCTTCGGGGCTACGCGCTGAATTCCTAAACTGGGCCTTGAGTTCTTCGGTCTTCACTGCCGGGCGAATCCTATACGGACCAGGCGGGACGGGGAAGACGCGCCTTCTTATCGAAGTAGCTAACACGCTGCGAAGCAACCACGACTGGGCAGCCGGCTTTGTCGAAGGACCAGCGCACGCCGGTGAGGCAACGCGCACGCAGTATCGCCAAGCATTGGAGCAAATCATCCTGCTAGGTGATGAGCCGGGCTTGCTCCTTGTTTTGGACTACGCCGAGGGCCGCCGAGAGGAGATTCTGGAGATCGTTGAGTGGCTCGCTTCACCTGTGGCTAAGAGGGAACGGCCGATCCGCATCGTCCTCCTGGCTCGCACGGTTGGGGATTGGTGGGACCGACTCCGGAATGAAAACGAACTGGTGCAGGGGACGTTTCGCGATGATCCTGACAGGACAGCCGTTGAGAAAATGCCGGCGTTCGATTTGCTCGACCAACGCGTAAAGCTACTCGAAGTCACTTGCGAAGCGTACGGAAAGGCTCTACGAAGCCAGGGCCTTCACCCACGATCCCTTGAAGAATCGACGGAGTTGCGCGAGGACATCGCGGACGCGTCTCGGTTTCAAAGCCCGCTCGAGATTCAGATGCGGGTGCTTCTCTGGCTCGCTGACGCGTCGGAGAATAGTCGGGGTGTCGCCAAAATGCTCGATCAAATTCTGGGCCTAGAGCGGCGTCACTGGAGTCGTGTGCTTGGACCAATGGAGGAGGACGAGCGAACCGCTTTGGAACGTGGTTTGGCACAAGTCACCTTGCTTCAAGGCTTGCCGACCAAGCAGGCTTCTGAAGCGCTGCTCATGCAGGACAAGTACTACGCCGGCCACCGGACTGCACCGGTCGATACGGCGCGCGTGCTCAGTCACCTGACGCGCCTGTATGACAACGGTGAAGGAGGACTGGTGCCATTGCAGCCGGATCTAATTGGCGAGCATCTGGTGGCAAAGCTCGGCGACTCACCCCTACTTGAGGGGTGTATCGCTTGGCTGGAGAGCGACGCTCACAAGTACCTGCCGGATGTGAACCTAGCGTTCCAGACTTTGGTTACCGTCCTTGAGCGAGCGACGCACGACGATCATGGGAGTCAGGCAAGCGCCTCCGCCGGACAGCTTCTCGATCAGCTAATTCGATCGCATCTTCCCAACTGGGCACCAGCAATCGTGAGGGCTGCGACGGGAGCGCCGATGCGCTTTACTGAGCGTCTGGACCGACTTCTTCCAATACTCTCACCGGAGGGGCTTGAAGCACTACATCGCGCTCTAGATGGATGGGAACTCTTTCTCGACTCGATACCAGTGAAAGTCGCCGAACGGCTTTTGGACCTCAAGCAAGCAACCCTTCACGCTGGCAGAGATGGTGACCCTGCAGAGAGCCAAGTGCAACTTGCGGCGCTGCACTCCAACCTTGCCTCTATGCTGCAGAGTTCAGATGCCCGGCGAGCAGCCAGTTTATCTCTCCGCGCGGTTGAGATCTTAAGACAGGTCGCCTTCGCCCAGCCCAATCGCAAGCTACCCGAGTTGCCTCTGGCGCTAGCGGCGTCTGCTGAATGCAGTGCTGAGTCGCATGACTACGACGAAGCCGTCGCGTCGTTGGAAGAAGCGGTTTCCATATGTCTCGGAATGATCAATCAATCCTCGCCGGACATGTATATCTATGGTGTGCTAGCGTTCTGCCAAGGGTCGCTGGCAATCAGGCTGTTGGATCTCGATCGGCGCGACGAGGCTGCTGCAGCGAGCGATACTGCCCTAGCTAGCTATCGGGCAATTTCTCCTACACCAACCACATATCAGTACCTGGCCAATCTGGCCGTAATTCTTCGCCAAAGGTCGACTGTGCTGTCAGCCTTTGGACTGTTTCAGGAAGCCCTCTCAGCTGCCGACGAGGCTGCTCGCATCCATGAGATCACCTACCAAGCAACGGACGACGAAAGCCTCGGCGGCCTTCTGCGCCGAAGCGGTTTCGTGCGACACAGAGAGGCTATCGCTTTGGCCCTCAACACCCACAAGGACGCAATGAAGCTCGCGGAGGATGCGCTGTATCTCTACCGCAGCGTATTGACCAGCGGCCAGCCAGCGTTCATGCCCTATCTCGCAGCCCGCTTGGAAGACCTGAGCACAATGTTCTTGGCTCATGGGCTGGGCGAAATTGCCCTTGAAGCCGCTCGCGATGCAATGGTTGTATATGGAATTCTCGGCCAGTTAGATCCTCAAACGTTTCTGCCGGAACTAGCGATATGCCTGAACAGAATGGGACAAATACTCCCGACTTTGGGTCGTACAGAGGAAGGCCAGGCGTTCACCGATGATGCGAATCGACTTGCAAGTCACTTCGTGGAAACTCCCGGCTTGTTGTCCTGGGAATCCATCAGATTTCGACGGCGGAACAATGAGGATCATCAGTTGTCGTCCACCCTTGGTGGACTGAACAAAGTACTTGTCTTTAGTAGTGATTTCATACAGCCGCTCAGGAAACTAGCTATTGATCGGCCCGACATCTTCTTGGCGAGCCTGGAGTCGAGCTTGGAATTGCTAGGTGAAGCTCTGGCGGAGCACGGCGACTACGAACGAGCATTGACCGCGTTTGATTGTTCGTCTCGGGCATACTGCGGAGTGAACTCCAATCAACGAGAGCATGATTTCGAGCATGCGACGCACGAAATGTGGAAATTGCTGGACCAGCCCCCACCGTTCTCCAGGTTCAGGATGATGCAGGCCAGGCGGCGGGCGTTTGAACTCTTTGCACATCGGCCCAATGATCCGCTTCATGCGGTTCGCCAACTGGGCCGTCGTTCGCTCGTCCAAGCCTGCGCGGACAAGAGGCAGGAAGCCGCTGCAATCGCCGAGGCGGCGCTTGCAGCGCTGGATCAGAACGCGTACCGGGGCGATGATGCTGATCGTCAACTCGCTCTAATCCTAGAGGATCTTCGGAGTCCGAAATGCGCGCTTTTCGACATAAGTGGCACTGCAGCGGACTCTTGACTCGCGCTTCGGCACCTGTCGGAAGGTAGGCAGGTCGCGTTCGGCGAACTCGCCTTGACGATGGAACGCGGAGCTCGGATCAGGCCGACGTAGTTTGGATATTGATTCAGATCGCGGACGGCAAGCGATCCGGAATGAGCTGAGTAGAGTCGAAGCCCGTCCGGGCCAGCACTGTTGCTGGCACCCACTCTGGCGCCGGAGAATTGCAGAATGCCAGCGTACCCTGACGATCCTCCGCAACGCCAGATCCGGGTGGGCGCTCAGTTTGTCGACGATCCGATGCGGGCGCTTGCGCCCGAAGAGAGCCTGCAGTTCGAGGCGGCCTTGATCGGGATCGCCGGCAGCGTCGGTCGGTCTGCTTGGCTGAGTGGCTGGCCAGTGTTCCGAGGCATGCTTCTCTCGGTGAACTTCGCATCCGCTGATGAGGGCTACGATGCGATCGGCTCCGCGGTACTGGTCGCACCAGGCCTTGCCCTCTGCGCCCATCACGTGGTGAAGCCGTACTACGACCGAATGTTGGCCGGGAAGGCTTCTTGTGTCTGCGTTGGGCCGCTCCACGACCGCGTGAATCTTTGGCGACTTAACCGCGCGACGTGGGTTGGAGGGACGGATCTCGAGCTGCTAAATCTGTCGTGCGCATCCGAGCTCCCGACGGACAGGGCCTTTTCGCAGGCGGTCCTTACAACTCGCACGCCGCGGATCGGCGAGACCTTAAAGCTCTGTGGCTTCCGACGTGATCGCATGGACGTCAAGCCGGGCGAGATCGCGTGCCATGGCAACGTACTCGTCTGCCAGGGTCGCGTGCAGCAGGTCTACCCGCAGTCGCGCGACAGAGCCATGCTTTCATGGCCTGTTGTTGAGGTGGACTGCCCGGCCTGGGGCGCCATGAGCGGCGGCCCTGTATTTGACGAACGGGGATACCTCATCGGCTTGGTTTGCTCATCTGTCGAGGGGTGCGACGGACCGGCATACGTCTCGCTCCTTTGGCCGGCGCTCGGACATCCGGTACCGACGAAATGGCCGTTCGAGCGTGATGGACTGACCTCGTTGCACCAGCTCGACGCATGCCTGATCGAAGGACGAGAAGCCTTCAGCGCCATTCCGCGCGATGCCGGTAGCGTCGCTTGGACAGTACAGCACTGGTAGCAGTCGCCTACCAATCGCTTGGACGCGCGTTCCTTCCGGGTTTGATTGGCGGCCTTAAGTCGTTAGTTAGTCCCAGTAGCCGCCGCGTCGATGCGTTGCTGGCTAGTCCTCGCTGGTAGTACCGGCTCAGCCGCCAGCTCCCTACCTCCCCATCCGTCTCTGCCCTTTCGCGCGCGAGAGCGGCGCCAGTCAGACCAGCGCCGCGTTACGCTGCGACACCCTCCCCCATCACCGCCACCAACATCTGATCCAACAGCCCCTGCCCCGGCGTCGGAATGATCGACGCACCCGCCATCTGCCGCAGCCGGTCAAACGCGTCGTCCAGCGTCTCCCCCCGCAGCACCGGCCCGTGGGCCGAGGCGACCGTGCGCGCCCCGTAGCCCTCCACCGCGTCGACGTGCCTTCCGTAGACCTGCGGGTCGAGCCACGCGTGCCACGGCGACACGGCGCTGTTCAGCGCCGGCATGCAGTTCGCCAGCAGCTCGGCCGGCAGCTCGCGCGCGTCCAGCGAGCCGGGCGTCAGGCAGGCGAACGAATCGACGATCCACATCGCGCCGCTCTTCGGGTCGAACAGGCCGCGCGACGTGGGGCCGTCGAAGACCGGCGGGCGGAACAGCTGCAGCACGCGGTCGCCGGCGTCGAAGCTGCCGCCGGGCTCGATCCAGCGCATGCGGTGCAGCGGCAGCGCCGGCTTCTCCAGCGCGAGCCGCTCGACGCTGAACCAGTTGGTCACCAGCGTGGCCTGCGGGCAGCGCTCCAGCACGTCGAACAGCGCGCCGGTGTGGTCCCCGTCGTCGTGCGACAGGAAGATCCAGCGCACGTCCTCAGGCTCGACGACCGAGAACGCCTTGTCGAGCCAGCTGGCGCGGTGCGCCGGCGCGCCGGTGTCGACGATCACCGGCTCGCGCCCGCGGATGACCATCGAATTGACGGGCAGCAGCAGGCCTTCGCCGGCGGGCACGAGATGGGGGATCAGCCAGGTGTCCGGCGCGATCAGCTCGGGGCTGGCGGCAGGAGCGGCGGGATGGGGGGTCACGGTCATGGCTCACGGTCCTCGAAGCACGGCGGGCGCGATGGCACTGGGTTTGCCGGCGGCGCCGCGGCGCCGGCAGGTGTCTGGGAAGACATCGTGCCGGCGCGCGCTTCGTTCGGAATCGCCCGTGTGGGCCATCGGCGGGCAATGCGGCGGGCCATCCGGATGGCCCGTTGCGAGGCCGGCCGGCGGCAGCGCCGCGTGAATCACCGACGCGGCAGCACCGCGTGAATCACCAACGTGGCAGCACCGCGTGAATCACCAACGCGGCAGCACCGCGTGTAGCGCCGCCCCGCCGCGTCAACCGCCTTCCAGCACCATGAAGTCCAGCCCGGCAATGCCCACCAGCTGCGCGATGGTGTAGGTCGCGGGGCTGACGAAGTTGCCCGGCGCCGGCCCCGGCGGGGTCGGCAAGGTCGAGAGGCCCCAGGGGTTGTAGACCAGCACGTCGGTGTTGTTCGGGTTGTTCGGGTCGGCGTCGACGATGAAGTGGGCGTGGCTGCCCACCAGCAGCTGGTTGTCGAAACCGTCCTTCACGGTGTCATTGACACCCAGCCAGACCACCTTGCCGGCGTTGATCACGCTGGCCATCGCCGCCTCCAGCTGCGCACGCACCTCGGGGTTGGTGCGGTCCATCGGCACCGTCACCAGGTAGCCGTTGTTGCCGAAACTCGTGCCGGGGTTGCTGACCGCGATCACCTTGCTCTGCACCAACGCGCCCAGCGGATCGCCCTGCCCGCCCTCGATCGCCGCGTAGGTGTTGAAACCCGTGCTCTCGGCCCGCGGCAGGATGCCCAGCGTGTTGGCCTGTGCATAGGCCTTCTCCAGCAGCGGCACCCAGATCTCGCCGTTCAGGGCCTTGTTGGCCGAGCCGGCATAGGCCAGCGTCGTCCCACCGGCCTCGGGCACCGGCAGCATGTCATTCACCGTCACCCAATGGGCCTTGCCGTTGGCGTCGAAGAAGCGCACGCCCCAGGTGCGCACGTCGCCCACCGCGGTGTTCTCGACGAACAACTCTTGCAGGGCCGTGGGCTTCGTCACCGCGAGGCCACCCATCGCGGCAATGAGGTAGCAGTCGCCGGCCGTGCCCTGGTTGACGTCGGACACGGCGATGCCGTCGACGAACAGCGCGCCGCTGGACTTGGCATACGCCGCGACCACCGACTTCGCCGCACCGGTGGCGCTGTCGCCCGCTGTGCTGGCGCCGGGCAGGTCGCCGCCCAGCAGCCACTTCTGGATCAGCTTGTCCAGCAGCTCGGGCGAGGCGCCGGCCGCCAGGCTGCCCAGCTCGCTGCGCTGCGCATTGCCGCCCTGGTAGAAGCGGTTGGCGTCCGAGCCTTCGACGAGGCGCGCGAACACATAACTCAGATAGTCAGCGGCCGCGCCGTTGCCGGCAAATGCCGCTGCGCCGCGCGCGGCCAGCGCCTGCAGGTCGGCCACTTCCTGTGCAGTGATCGGCGCATTGCCGTTGGCCTGGTGCGACGTGACGACGCCGCGCAGCAGCGCCACCAGTTCGGCATGGGTCATCGTGTTCGGCGCATCGGCCAAGATCACGGCGGCGTTGGCGCCGGGGGCCGCCAATTGGCCGGGCGGCGGGGCCAGCGCCTGGTCGATCGCCGTGCGCAGTGACGGCGTCTGGATCACGCTGGTCCAGCCGGCCGGCGCCGCGAGGTCGTTGTCGCCGTCGATGTCGAGGCCCAGCCCAGCCTCCACCGCGTCCAGCGCCGCCCCGCCCAGGACGCTGCCGCCGGAGAACGCGCCGCCAGCGTCGAAGCTGGCATCAAACACGTTGCCCTGCGGGTCCTGCGCAAACACACGCCAACCGCCGCCGGCCGTCGGCACGGCCTCGACGATCTCCCAGCCCGCCGGCAGCAGCTGGTCGTCGAGCGGCGCGGCGCCGACCATCAGCGTGGCCGACGCGCTGTCGACGCCGATGCGGTAGTGCCCCAGCTCGTTGACGTACAGGTTCGCCGCGCCGCCCTGCAGCAGCACGTCACCCTGGCCGAAGCCGCCGCTGTCGTTCAGGTCGACCTTGTACTGCTCTTCGGCGGCGTAGAGCGAGGCGCCCTGCAGCAGCGCCAGCGTCGCGGCATCGGCGCGGCCGGTGCTGTCCAGCCGCACCTCCAGCACCTGGTCCTCGTCCTCGTCATTGCGCACGAAGAGCTTGTAGCCCGCGCCGTCCTTCTCCACCGCCACCGCCGAGTAGCCGAAGGTGGAGTCGTCGATCGACGGCACCCCGGGGAGCGAGACTTTCACGGCATTGGCCATCGTCGTGCCGACGGCCCAGCTGCTGTCCGCGGTGATGACCAGCATCGCGCTGCCGATGTGGCGCGCATGCGGCTCGAGAACCTCGACCTTCGTGGTGGGCATGGGTTGCCTCCGGGTGTTGCTGTTGATGGGCACTCAGGTGCCCGCGCGCCGCGCATTCGAGCGTTGCACGGGGCTGCCGACTATGGCCCTGCGCGTCCCGTCGTGATCAACAACCCTCGGGTGAAGTGGTCTTCATTGGCCGCCCGTTCCATCGCAGCGGCTTGGTGGGGGCGCGGCCGCGCCGCAGCTGTCCAGAAAGCTGCCCGTGGCGTTGACACCCTGCGGTGTCCGAGAGCAGAGTGATCGAACCGCTCGGCTCGAAGGGAGGGTAGCAATGAGCGTAGTGGGGCGCAGGCGGTTCCTGATTGCCGCGAGCGCACTGCTTGCGGTGCCGGGCATAGCCACGACGCAGGCCCAGAGGCGGCTCCCCGTGCTCGGGATTCTGAACGATCTCCCAGCACCAACCCTTGAGCAGATCGCTTCGAGCGCACCCACTAAGCGCCTTCAAGAGCTTGGCTGGATTGAAGGGAAGACACTGATCGTCGAACGCGCCAACAGCGCCGGGTCGACCGAGCGGCTGCCCAAACTCGCCGCCGAGCTGGTCCGCAAAAAGGTGGATGTGATCTGGGCGATAAGTCCGCCGGCGGCGGTCGCTGCCGCGCGCGCGACGAGACCGATCCCGATCGTCTTCGTCCGGGTAGCCGCACCCCTGGAACTCGGCCTCGGCGCCTCGTTCGCGCGACCTGGCGGCAACGTAACCGGCGTCGCCTCGACCGCGGGCTTCGGGGTGTATCTCAAGCGCCTCGAACTTCTCCGCGAGATCCTGCCCGGCGCAAAGCGCCTCGCCGCGATCGATCCGGGAACGGTGATCTACGCGACAGTCGATGGCGGGGTCTGGAAGCCGGATAGGGACAGGGCGGTATCGGAGGCGCGTAAAGTCGGCTTCGATCTGAGCAGCCACTTCGTGGACGAGGCCAAGGATCTTGATGCGGCCTTCACCGCAATCACCGCCTCCGGCGCGCAGGCGCTCTTGGTGTCCGCCTCGCCGCTGATTGTCCGAGAGCGCAGGCGGATCATCGACTTCGCCAACCGCAGCCGCCTGCCCAGCGCATTCATCGAAAGTTTCTTCGTCGATGAGGGCGGGCTTCTTTCCTACGGTTCGGACGTGTCGGCCACCGTCCTGCAGAGCCTCGCGCAAGTGGACAAGATCCTGCGGGGTGCGAAGCCCGCGGAAATGCCGATCGAGCTGCCGTTGAGGTTCGACCTGGTCGTCAATCAGAAAACAGCAAGAATGCTTGGGCTGACTATCCCGCCGACCATGCTGATGCGCGCCGACCGCGTGGTCGAGTGACGCCATCGCGCGTCGTCCAGCTGAGTGGCTCAGGAAGGCATCGAGCCGGACGGCGGCGGCGCGCGGGGGTTCAATGCTTGTCTCAGCCAAAACGTTCGTGCACGTCGATGGTCGAGCGTCGCCCGATGCCGGACGCGTCATTGACGAGCCACGCCGCCGCCCGTTCGCGCCCCTGGGCACACAGCCGCTCGAGGAACGGGCCATAGGCCAGGCGCTTGGTATCGGTTCGCTGCAGGCTCGGCAGGTCGTTCGAATCGATCATGTGAAAGCGCATCTGCTGCAGCCGGCGCTCGAGCCGGCCGCGGGTCAGGAAGCTCGGCCGCGCAAACGCGGTGGCCTGCGCGAAGGTGCGCATCTCGCGCATGAAGTGGGCACTGAAGGCGAGCTCGACGATGCGCGCTTCGATGTCCTCGATGCTCCGCGGCGTGCCTTCACGCTTCAGCGGGCTCAGCAGCACCAGCAGCACGTCGCGCGCCGTGCAGTCGTAGAACAGCGGAAAGATCGCCGGGTTCGCCGAGTAGCCGCCGTCCCAGTAGGCTTCGCCGTCGATCTCCACCGCGTGGTGGATCTTCGGCAGGCAGGCCGAGGCGAGCAGCGCGTCGACCGTGAGCTCGTGTTCGCGAAACACCCGCAGCTTGCCGTTGCTGGCCTGCGTCGCACCGATGAAGAGCTTGAACGGGCTGGCTGCGCGCAGGCGCTCGAAGTCGACGCGCCGCTCGAGCAGGACGCGCAAGGGGTTCAGGTCGAAGGGGTTGAGCTGCGCCGGTGAAAAGTAGCCGGCCCAGCTGGCCAGCAGCTTGCTGGCCGGCGACAGGTCGATGGCGTCGCTTTCGCCCTGCGTCACCATGCCGGCCGGCAGCTGCCGGCCGACCTCGGCCCAGAACTCGGCCAGTGCCTCGCGCGCGCCTTCGCGCCCGCCCTTGCCCCAGCCGTCGGCCATCACCACCGCATTCATCGCGCCCGCGCTGCTGCCGCTCAGGCCCTCGATGTGGATGCGTGGATCGGCCAGCAGCGCGTCGAGCACGCCCCAGGTGAATGCGCCGTGGGCGCCGCCGCCCTGCAGCGCCAGGTTGATGCGCGCCGGCGGGTTGCGCAGGCGGTTCCACCAGGTCGGCAGCGCCGCGGGGCGCGGGACGCTGGCGATGGGCGGGCGCAGGAACTGGCGGTCGATCGAGGCCGTGTCGTTCAAGGAATCTCCTTTGCTTCGGCAGGAAGCCTTGCAACAGCGGGGCAGTATGGGGTTTTCCCTATGGTCTCGGCCAGCCATCGCAAAGGCACTGTGCGAATGAAGGTGATGGGCGCGCCGCCCCGCACGCGCGTCCAATGCCATGGCGCGGGCGCCCGGCCTGCGACCGGAGGGGCGGATGTCGGTGCACGAAGACCAGTTGCGCGCCGCGCTGCGTGCCGTCGCCGCGGGTGCGCTGCCGCGCCGCCGCTTCATCGCCCAGCTGATCGCCGCCGGCGTGCCGCTGCCGCTGGCGGCGGCGCTGCTGGCGCAAGCCGGGCCGGCGCGGGCGCAGTCGCCCTTCGTCTACAAGCCGACGCGGCGCGGCGGCGGCGGCGTGCTGCGCATCCTGATGTGGCAGGGGCCGACCCACCTGAACCAGCACTTCGGCAGCGGCGCCAAGGACACCTTCGGCGCGCGCATGTTCTGCGAGCCGCTGGCGCGCTACGACCGCGAGGGCAACCTCGAAGCGCTGCTCGCGGCGGAGGTCCCGACGCTGGCCAACGGCGGCGTCGCGCGCGACGGACTCTCGGTGACCTGGAAGCTCAAGCGCGGCGTCACCTGGCACGACGGCGAACCGTTCACCGCCGACGACGTCGTGACGACCTGGGAGTTCACGCGCCATCCCGATACCGGCGCGTTCACGTTCGGCACCTATGCCCCGGTGAAGCTGGTGCGCAAGCTCGACACCCACACCGTGCGGCTGGAGTTCGACAAGCCGACGCCGGCCTGGGCCGAAGCCTTCGTGCTCTCGGTCGTGCTGCCGCACAAGCACTTCGCGCCCTACATCGGCGCGAAGTCGCGCGACGCGCCGGCGAACTTCAAGCCGGTCGGCACCGGGCCCTATCGTTTCGTCGAGTTCCGCCCCGGCGACATGCTGCGCGGCGAGTTGAACCCGGCCTACCACCTGCCGAACCGCCCGCACTTCGATGCCTTCGAGATCAAGGGCGGCGGTGACGCCGTGTCGGCCGCGCGCGCGGTGATGCAGTCGGGCGACTACGACGTCGGCTGGAACCTGCAGGTCGAGGATGACGTGCTAACGCGCATCGAACGCGGCGGCCGCGGGCGCATGGACTTCGCGCCGGGCGGCGACATCGAGTACCTGCTGCTGAACCATGCCGACCCGTGGAAGGAGGTCGACGGCGAACGGTCGCACCCGTCGACGCGGCATCCGTTCCTGCTCGATCCGGCGGTGCGCGAAGCGCTGGCGCACCTGGTCGACCGCGACGCGATCCAGCGCGTCATCTACGGCCGCGCCGGCGTGCCGACGTCGAACTTCCTGAACAACCCGGCGGCGTTCAACTCACGCCGCGCCGGTCCGGGCTTCGACCTGGCGAAGGCCAATGCGCTGCTCGATGCCGGCGGCTGGGTGCGCGGCGGCGATGGCGTGCGCGCCAAGGGCGGGCAGCGGCTGAAGATGCTGTTCCAGACCTCCGCCAGCGCGCCGCGCCAGAAGACGCAGGCGATCATCAAGCACTCGGCGCAGGCCGCCGGCATCGAGATGGAGCTCAAGGCGGTGACGCCGGCGGTGTTCTTCGGCGGCGACATCGCCAATCCGGACACCAACACCAAGTTCTACGCCGACCTGCAGATGTTCACGGTGACGCGCGCCGGGCCCGACCCGGGGCGCTTCATGGAGCTGTTCTGCTCGTGGCTGGTGGCATCGAAGGCCAACAAGTGGAACGGCCGCAACATCACGCGCTGGCGCAACGACGACTACGACCGCACGTTCCGCGCCGCCGAGGGCGAGGTCGACCCCGTCAAGCGCGCGGCGCTGCTGATCCGCCTGAACGACATCGTCTGCAACGACCACGCCATCGTGCCGATCGTCGTGCGGCCGAAGCCGACGGCGCTGGCCAACTCGCTGCAGGCCTCGATCGGCGGCTGGGGCAGCGAGGCGGCCAGCGTGCACGACTGGTACCGCGGCTGACGTGTCCGCTATTCGATGACCCGATCCGCACGCAGCAGGATGTCCGCGCCCGTTCTTGCGGCGCCACCTACCTGGTGGCTTTGAGCGCTGCCTGACGAGACCGCTCCAGCAGCTTGGGCGCCTGCGCCAGTTCGGTCCACGCGGCGAATCGTTCGGTCGGCCCGTTCCAGCGCAGCACCTCGACGCTGTCGAACAGCGCAGCGTCGGTTCGCAGCGTCGCCAGCCGTTTGAAGAGCAGCGCCTGCTCCAGGCGCCCGCCCAGCAGTGCCGGTGGAAATGCCTCGATCGGACCGTGTTGATTCAGCAGGCGCGCCGCCCCGATCCGGCCGATCCCGGGGATTCCCGGATAACCGTCCGCTGCGTCGCCGACGAGCGCGAGCCAGTCCGCGATCAGCGCCGGCTCCACGCCGAACTTTGCCTTCACCGCACTGGCGTCGCGAATGGCCTTCGCCTTCCGGTCGACCTGCACGACCCGGTCACCGACGACGCACTGGGCGAGGTCCTTGTCGGGCGTCCACAGGCATACCTTCTGCACCGCCGGATCGGCGGCTGCGAGCTTCGCCGCCGATGCCAACGCGTCGTCGGCCTCGAGCTCGGTCATCGGCCAGGCGGCCACGCCCATCGCGACCAGCCCTTCCTCCAGAGGGCGAAACTGCGCGAACAGCGCCGGGTCGATGCCCGCTCCGGTCTTGTAGCCGGGCCAGAGCGCATTGCGAAACGACTCGATGACGTGGTCGGTCGCCACCCCGAGGTGCGTTGCATCCTGCTCGATCATCTCGAGGATCGACTGCAGCACGCCCACCGCTGCATCCCAGCGGCGCCGTTTCGCTTCGGGTATGCGCTGCAGCCCGTAGAACTGCCGGAAGAGCTCGTAAGTGCCGTCGATCAGATGGACGATCATGGTCGAACGGGAAGGGATCCCGCACCCCGCTGCGCAATCATGTTCATCGTCTTGCTCACCTATCAGAAGCCCTTGGCCGAGATCGATCGCCTGATGAGCAAACACGTGGCCTGGCTCAAGGGCCACTACGCCAGCGGCCTGTTCATCGCATCGGGACGCCGCGTGCCGCGCTCGGGCGGCGTGATTCTGGCCCGCTCAGGCAACGCCGATGCACTGCGCGCCGCCATGCTCGACGACCCGTTCGTCGCCCACGACGCAGCGACGTTCGAGATCGTCGAGTTCACGCCGAGCATGACGGCGCCCGGGGCCGAGGTCTTCAAGCTGCTTTGACGCGCCGGCCGTCACGGCCGGTCGACCTGATCAGCCTTCCCGCATCGCCTCGGTCCCCGGCACCGCGAATTCAGCCCGAATTCAGGCCGCTCTAAGGACGCCGCGCCGCGGCCATCTCGACACTGGCCATCGAGGTGCACCAGACGCTGCGCGCGAGGCGGGCGGCGCTTGCTGCACCCCCTCGCCGCCGCGCGTCGAAGGCTTTCAGCTCGCGTCGGTCCGCCCAACCGTCGACTTGGAGTCCCCCATGAACCTGACCGCAGAAGTGATGGCCTGCGTCAAGCGTCATCCGACGCTGCACCGGTTGGCACTGAGGGCGTATTCGATGAAACATCCGCCGCCGTACCGGCGGGAGAACATGGAGTTCGAGTACGACGCCTGGGCCGGGATCTCGTCGCTGCAGAATCGAGTCGGGCGTCAGATCGGGGAGGACAACGCCGGCCCGCACCCCTACCGGCAGATCACGCAGAACCAATACGAGACGTGCAAGTTCGCGGATTCGCGCCGCGGCCTGCAAATGAACGTCAGCAGCCTGCGGCTGATCATGCCGCACGCCAAGGACGGGTACCGGCTGACGACGGTGCTGCGCGACAGGTACATCGCGCACCGGCGCCTGCCCAGCCCGCGCTTCAACCTCGTCCAGGCCTACCTGTTCTCGAAGTTCTCGGTGGGCCTGCCGGCCTACCTGACGCGGCGCCGCGACCGGCCGGTTCACGAGGGCGAGCTCGGGCCGCTGGAGACGGCGTTCTACATGCTCGCCACGGCGCCTTTCATGCTCGTGCGGCAGACGATGACCCGCGGCGACATGACGTGCCTCGACCCGGCCCCGATGAGCGGGCAACGCCTCTACGAGCTGGCCGATGCGTCGGGCGTGCTGATCTCGCCGCGCGACTGTGTCTGCCCGGCCAGCGCCAGGCTGATCGGCGAGTTCTTCGACGTCATGATGAACGGCGGCTACGACGGCGACGTCGACTCGGTCGAGGTGCAGCGCGTGCTCGACCTGATCGGCGACTGGGATCGTTTCTATGCCTACATGCAGGCCTCGTCGCGCATCGAGCTGCTGGTCAAGCTCGGTCAGGCGTTGACGGCATCGGCGCTGCTCGCCCTGCACCGCGGCCGCATCGCCGAAGGCAGCGCGGTCGAGCCTGCGCTGCAGTCGGTGCTGGGCCAGGCGCTGCGGCGCAGCTACGTGACCCCGTCGCAGTGGCGCGACGAGGCGAGCATCCTGCATTGCATCCGGAAGGTCCTCGCTGCGCTGCTGCGCGAGCATGGCGACGTGCAGACGCTGCAGGCGCTGCCGCCGATCGACGCCATCGCGTCGGCGGTCACCTCGTCGGCGCCGACGCCGGTCGCCACCGCCGAGCGCATTCGCCGAAGCACCGAGGTGATCCTGAACGCGTGCCGGCGCGACCTGCTGGCCGTGCAGCAGGCGCTCGGCCAGCCGCACCGGCGCAGCATCTCCGAGGGTGAGATGCTCGCGCGCATCGGCGGGCCCGACCTGGCCGCGCTGATCGACCGCCTGCGCGCGATGGACTGCCGGGTGCGGCGGACGCGCGACGCCGCGGTGCCCCTGCCGTGCTGACCGACCGCATGCGCGCGCGCTCGGGGGCGGCTGTCGCGGCGGATCCCGCCGAGGTGCGGGGGCCCCGCGGACAAACCCCGGCGCTATGATCGGCCGCACACCTGCGCCGCTCGGGCGGCGTGCGTGCATCTACTCCGGGAGCCCGGCCATGCTCGGTACGCACCTGCGCAGCTGGATCGCGCGTTTCACGCTCGCCGCCGCGGCCGCCGCCTCAGGCGTGCCGGCGCAGGCCGCCATCTACGTCGGCACCTTCGATCCGCTCGATTTCTTCGGCGTCGCCACGTTCTACGTCGACCCCGCCTGCCTCGCCTCGGATGGATTCAAGGCCAACGATGGCGCGCCGTGCTCGGTCAACTGGCTCTACGCGTCGGTCACGCTGACCGATCTTCCCGACACCGCCGACACGATCACGTTCACGTATGGCGCGTTCCTGCCGAGCACGACCGCCGTGACGGGCATCGACGTGCTGCTCGGCGAGCTGGCCGGAGTGGACTCCACGATCATCGGCCCGGTGGTCATCGCCGGCGACCCGAACCCCGATTTCAACGGCGCCTTCTCGTTGAGTTTCAGCGGCGACGTGGTGACGCTGTTCAAGGGCGGGCTGGCGGTCGCCACGGCCGAAGCGGTGTTCCGCATTCCCGAGCCGGATGGCCTCGGATTGGCGCTGGTCGCTTTGGCCGCGCTGGCGGCGCTGGCCGCGCTCCGTGCACGCGGCGTCGTGGGGTCCGCGATCAGGTCGCGCCGCGCCCCGGCCTGACGCCCGTCACGGCCTCGAGCGCCTGGCGCACGCCGTCATCGAGCCGCGCGCCCCGGCCCTGCAGCATCGCATCCTGGAAGTCGGCTTCGCCCAGCGTGCTCGCAGCCAGCGCCAGCGCGCCACGCAGCCGGCGCTCGGCGCGCGGCGTGCGCGTCAACGTCAGCCGCTCGCGCGCGGCGGAGGCCGTCGCATACAGGCGCACGGCGTGCCAGGTGTCCCCGGATGCCTGCGCCAGCGCGGCGAAGTCCTCGATGCACCCGACCATCTCGTGCTTCATGTCGAAGCCCCTGAACGCGCACATCGCCGCCTCGAGCTTGCCGCGAGCCTGCGCGGTGTCGCCGTCGGCGAGGTCGGTGCGCGCCAGGCAGCACAGCGAGATCGCCTCGTTGCGCTTGTCTGCGGCATCCCGGCAAACCGCCAACGATGCCGCGAAGCGCAGCCTCGCGCCGGCGACGTCGCCGCGGTCGAGCGCCAGCTCGCCCAACATGCGCTCGCACTCGCTGCGGACTTCGGCGTGGTCGATCTCGCGCGCGATCGCCAGGCCGGCCTCGAAACGATCCTGCGCCAGGCGGTCGTCGTCGACGAACATCTCGATCTGGCCGAGGTGAAGCAGGCCGATCGCCTCGCCGATCCGGTCGCCGATCTCGCGAAATATCGCCAGCGCGGCTTCCTCGCCTTCGCGCGCAAGGACCGCGTCGCCCTCCTGCAGCCGAACCAGCGCCAGCGTCGACAAGGTCGCCGCGGTTTCGACGGGATTGCCGAAGCCGCGGCGCAGGGCCAGGCACGCCTGCAGCAGCCGCGCCGCCTCCGTGCACTCGCCCTGGTTCGCCGCGAGACCGGCGGCCACGTACAACGCGTGTGCATGGGCGACATCGGCGGCGCGCACGGCGGGCAGCTCGAGCGCGGCGTGGATCACCTTGCGCCCCTCGCCGACATGGCCGCGAAGCAGGCGGAACTTCAGCAGCGCGACCTCGAACTTCACCGCGATGATCGGGTCGACGCCGCCGGCGAGCGCGAAGGCGATGGCCCCGCGCAGGTTGTCGAGCTCGAGCTCGACGCGTTCGGTCCAGGCCCCCTGCTGCGGACCCCGAATGCCCTGGTTCGCCGCCTTGGCGACGGCGAGGAAGTGATGGCAGTGGCGCTGCGCAGTCGCTTCGACTTCACGTTCACCTTCAGCGCGCGCCGCGAGCTTGTCGCGCGCGTAGTCGCGCATCGTCTCGAGCATGCGATATCGGGTGGGGTCGCGCGTGTGGTCGCGCCACTGCGAACCTTGCGCGGCTTGCCCGGCCAGCACCAGCGACTTGTCGACGAGCGACGACAGCAGGTCGACGATGCCCTCGCGCGCCAGCGGTGCGTCGCCGCAGACGCCTTCAGCGGCGGCCAGGTCGAAACCGCCGGCGAACACGCTCAGGCGTTCGCACAGCACGCGTTCATCGGGCGGCAGCAGCTCGTAAGACCAGTCGAGCAGCGCGCGCATGGTGCGCTGGCGTTCGACCAGCACGCGGCCACCGTCGGTGAGCAGCTTGAAGCGGTCGCGCAGGCGGTGATTGATGTCGGCGATCGATAACGTGCGCATGCGCGCGGCGGCGAGCTCCAGCGCCAGCGGAATGCCTTCCAGGCGGGCGCAGAGCTCGGTGAGCAGCGGCATCTCGCGCGCGCCGGGCACGAAGTCGGGCTTGTGCAGCCGCGCGCGATCGATGAACAGCCGCACGGCGTCGCCCGGCTCGAGCGCGTCCGTGCCGACCCCCGGCTCGACGCCCATCGGCAGCAGGGCATAGAGCTGCTCGCCGGGCACACGCAGCGGTTCGCGGCTCGTGGCGACGATGCGCAGGCCCGGCGCGGCGCGCAGCAGCGCATCGCACAGGCTCGCGCAGGCGCCGATCAGGTGCTCGCAGTTGTCGAGCACGATCAACAGGCTGCGCGCCTGCAGGTGCGCGCACAGCGTGCCCAACACCGGGCGCCCGGCCTCTTCCTGCACACCGAGCGCCTGCCCGACCTGATTCGCGACCAGCGACGGATCGCGCAGCGGCGCGAGATCGACGAAGCAGGCGCCCTCGGGGCCGGCGTCCACCGCATCGGCGGCCAGCCGCAGCGACAGGCGCGTCTTGCCGATGCCGCCCATGCCGACCAGCGTCAGCAGCCGCGACGAGCCGAGCAGCCGTGCGGCCTCGGCGATCTCGCGCTCGCGGCCGATGAACGACGTCAGCTGCAGCGGCAGGCGGCTCGGGCCCGATGTCGGCGCGGGACGCTCCGCCAGCCGCTGCGGCTGCAGCTCGAAGCGATAGCCGCGGCCGGTCACCGTGCTGATCGCGTCGGCACCGAGCAGGCGGCGCAACGCCGCGATCTGCTGCTGCAGGTTGTTGTCCTCGACGACGAGCCTGGGCCACACCCGCTCGTACAGCTCGTCCTTCGTGACGAGGTGGTTGGCGCGCTCGACGAGTGCCAGCAGCACGTCGAACGCGCGTGGCGCGAGCACGGCCGGCTCCCCTCCGATCAGCAACCGGCGCTCGGCCGGCTGCAGCTCGAACTGGGCGAATCGATAGACGCAGGCGCCAGCTTGCTCGGGCATGGGGGCGGCGCGGAACGGTCGCGCCGGCTCGCGGCAGTGTAGTCCGTGCCCCGGCCGCCCGGCGCCAGCGCCTTGCCGGCTGACCGCCCGGGCGCCGACCGCGCCCGATCCAAGGGCCGATAGCGGACGCCACGGATCCGGACCTGGCGTCTTCGAGCCGGGTCCGTATCATCGCGGCCCTCTTCGACGCAGGGCACGACCCACGCACATGAACACACCGGACATCTTCCGCCCGACCGCCGACAGCGAGATCGACCGCCTGGTCGCGGCCTACCCGCTCGCGCTCGTCATCAGCGCCGCGGATGGCGACCTGCAGGCCTCGCCGCTGCCGCTCGTGCTGCAACGGGATTCAGCGGGGCCGGGCGTGCTGATCGGGCACTTCTCGCGCTTCAACCCGCAGCTGGCACTGGTGCGGCGCGAGCAGCGGGCGCTGGTCGCGTTCTCCGGTGCGCAGGGCTACATCTCGTCGTCGTGGCTGCGCGAGCGCAAGTACGCGCCGACCTGGAACTACCAGGCCGTGCACTTCAAAGTGGCGATCACGCTGGACGACCGCGCCAGCGCCGCACGCGAGGCGCTGGAGACCCTGATCCGCCATGCGGACGGCCCGTATCCCAACCCGTGGCAGATCGACGAGATGGGGCCACGCTTCGACCAGCTCGTCACCGCCATCGTGCCTTTCAAGGCGACCATCCTCGATACGCAGGTGCAGTTCAAGCTCGGACAGGGCGACCCGGACAGCGTGCTCGAAGACGGCATCGCCGGCCTGACGCGGTACGGCCAGCTGGCGTTGGCCAACGCGATGCTGCGCCACCACGGAATGGCGCAGCAGGCCACGTCGACACTTAGCGCGCCGCCTTCGAGTACCACGCCTGATTGACGAACGGTGCGCCCACCTCGAACTTTTCGCCCGGCCGGGGCGTCACGATCTGAACGCCCTGCGCCTTGGCCGCCTTCACGGCGCGAACCATCGGCTCGTCCCATGCGTGGTAGGCCAGGTTGAAGGTTCCCCAGTGCACTGGCAGCAAGGTGCCCGCATCCAGGTCGCGGTGCGCCTGGATCGCGGACTCCGGGCTCATGTGGATGTCGAGCCAGGTGTCCCCGTAGGCACCGATCTTGATCATCGACAGCTGCGGCGCGCCGAGCCGCTCGCGCACCGCCTTGAAGTGATCCGCATAGCCCGTGTCGCCACTGAAGTAGGCGGAGTGGTTCGGGCCTTTCAGCAGCCACGACGCCCACAGCGTCGAGTTGTTCATGCTCTTGCGACCCGAGTAGTGACGCGCCGGGGTGCAATGGATCGTGACGCCGCGCACCTGCGCCGAGTCCCACCAATCCATCTCGTGGATCTGCGCCGCCGGCACCTCCCAGCGCTCGAGGTGCGCGCCGATCCCGAGTCCGACGTAGAAATGCGTGCCGCCCCGGCCCAACGCCTGGACCGTGTCCATGTCGAGATGGTCGAAGTGGTCGTGCGAGATCACGACGGCGTCGACGTTCTTCAGCTCGCCGATGGCGAGCGGCGCGGGATGCTGGCGGGCCGGCCCCGCGAACTGGAACGGCGATACACGTCTGGACAGCACCGGGTCGGTGAGGATGCGCACGCCGTCGATCTCGAGCAACACACTCGCATGCCCGAGCCACCATGCCCGCAGGCCCGGCGCGACTGGGCGGCCCAGTTGTTCGGCCGGCAGCCGCACGACCGGCACCTCGAACTGCGGCTCACGCACTTCATCGCCGAAGTACGACTTCATCTCTCGGACGAATGAGAGATTGCTCTCGTAGGGCGGCGTGTTTTCGAAGCGCGTGCCATGGAACTGTTTCGACTGCCGCATGCGCTCGAGCCGAGCGCCTTCGGGCACGCCTCCGAACGACGGCAGTCGGACCACGAGCCAGGCCCCGACCGCCAGTGCCGCGGCAAGTGACAGCAACCACACGACCACCTTCTTGCGGGTCTTCATGCAGGGCTCCGAACACGCGCCTGATGCTACCGAAGCCGCAGCGGCATAGCGGCATCCGACGCGTCAGCGCGGGTTGGTTCAGACCGTGTTGCGCAGGCCCTCGAGGCGCCACGCCAACGCCAGCTGCTGGCCGATCGCACGCAGCAGCGCGGCACCGTCGACGGGCTGCTGCAGGAACGCGTCGGCGCCCGCGGCCAGGCTGTCTGCACGCTCCGCGCCGGTGACGCTTGCCGCCACCGCGATGATCGGCACGCCCCCGGCGCCGGCTGACGCGCGCAGTGTGTGGATGGCCTGCAGCCCGTCGAGCCCCGTCATCCGGATGTTGATCAGGACCAGATCGACGTCGCGCAGCGCCGCCGGCTCGAGCGCGGCCGGCCCGTCGGCGACTTCGCGCACCGCGAAGCCGACCGACATCAGCACCTCGGACAACAGCCGGCGGCTGCTCGGCACGTCGTCGACGATCAGCAGCGTGCGGCGCTGCCCCTCGTAGCCGACGATCGCCTCCGCCTCCGGCGCGCTGTCCGGCGCTTCCGCCCCGTTCGGCACCGACAGCTCGAACTCGAAGCAGCTGCCGGCGCCGAAGACGCTCGCCACGCGCAGCTCGCCGCCCATCAGCCGCACCAGCTGGCGGCTGATCGCAAGACCCAGGCCGGTGCCGCCGGCGCGGCGGCGCACATCGCCGACCTGCTCGAACGGCTGGAAGATCGTCTGCAGGTGCTCGGCGCGGATGCCGACGCCGGTGTCCTCGACGACGAAGCGCACGCGGGCCTCGTCGGCGCCGGCAGCGGCCGCGTCGCCGCACTCGACGCCCAGGCGCACGCGGCCCTGGTCGGTGAACTTGGCCGCGTTGCCCAGCAGGTTCAGCAGCACCTGCCGCAAGCGCTGCTCGTCGACCATTACCGCCGCCGGCAGGCCGGGATCGGTCTCGAGCAGGAAGTCGAGGCCCTTCTCGTCCACCTTCACGCGGCCGATGTCGACGATTCCGCGCAGGAAGGCATCGAGCCGCACGGCGCCCGGCGCCAGCTCGACCTTGCCGGCCTCGATGCGCGCCAAGTCGAGGATGTCGTTGATCAGCAGCAGCAGGTGCTCGCCGGCGAGCTGCATCGTCTGCACGCCGTGCAGCTGCCGCTCGTTCAGGTCACGCCGCATCTTCAGCAGTTGCGCGTAGCCCAGGATCGCGTTCAAGGGCGTGCGCAGCTCGTGGCTCATGCGGGCCAGGAACGCGCTCTTCGCCTGACTGGCCACCTCGGCGCGCTCCTTGGCCACCCGCAGCTCTGCGGTGCGTTCGCGCACCTGCTGCTCGAGCTCGTCGCGGTGCTGTGCGAGCTGGATCTGGCGCTCGCGCAGCACCGCGGCCTGGCGCGACGACTCCAGTGAGCGGATGGTCGCGAAGAGCAGCAGGCTGATCGTCGCGCCGGCAATCAACGCACCCCAGGTCAGCAGGCGTGCCGACGGCTCGGGGCCGGCGCGATCGTCGAATGCGATCAGCCATTGGCGGCCCGAGACGCGGATGACGGAGGCGCTGCGCAGGCCGGCTTCGGCATGCTGCGGCGCTTCAGTCGCGCCAGCGGCCTGCGACGGGCGGCTGTCGAACAGCAGGTTCGCCGCCGTCGGCGCTTGCGGCGCTGCGCCGGTCGGGCCGACGTCGTGCAGGCGCACGTCGATGCGGCCGTGTTTTGCGGGCTCGATCGCGCCGCGCAGCAGGTCCGGCACCGAGACCGCATAACCCACCGAGCCGATGTAGGCCGCGCGGCGCTGATCGACCGTGGTCACCGGCAGGCCCGGCCGGTACACCGCCATCCGGATCCCCAGCACGCCGTCGCGCAGCAGGCGCGGATCGTTGATCGGACGGCCCGAGGTGAAGGGCAGCCCGGTGTCGCGCGCCATCGCGGTGGCGCGGATGCGATCCTCGGAGTGGTCTGCGGCGATGACGTCGCGGCCGAAGGTGGCGTTGCGGCCCGGCGTGTCGAAGGGCTCGATGTACTCGATCACCAGGTACTCGTCGCGCTCGCCCGGTGGGTAGACGACGAAGCCGGGATGGCCCGCGGCGTCGCGGCTGGTGTCTTGGCGCACCCGCAGCTCGAAGCCGGCCTTGTCCGCGCGCTGCACGCGGCGCGCGTAGTTGACCGACACCACCGCGGGATAGAACGACGCGAGGTTCAGAGTCTCGACGTAGCGCCTGAAGTCGCCGCGCTTGACGTCGTCGCGGCTCATCATCAGCGCCCGCAAGCCGTACAGCACCGCGTCGTAGGCTTCGATGCGCGAACGGATGAGCGCCGCGGTTTCACCGGCCAGCGCCTCGAAGCGCAGGCGCGCTTCGCGCTCGACGAGCGTGCGCACGGTGAAGAAGGCGGCCGCCGAAATCGCCAGGCCGGCCAGCAGCACGATCCAGGCGGCCAGATGGCGTGACGGGGCGGCGGTGCCAGGGGTCGAGCTCATCGCCATGCGCAATTGTCAGGCCTGCCAGACGCCGTAGCCGGCCTCGCGCAGCCCGATCGCCAGCTCCACCTCCATCTCCTGCGCCGCCGCGTAGGGCATCGGGTTGTAGACCGCGTACAGCGCGGGCAGCAGCCGCACGCCGTACAGCGTGACGAAGCGGTTCGACTGGATGCCGGCCTTGTGGCGGTCGAAACGCAGGTCGGGGTCGAGCCCCGTCATGCCGACGTAGACGAAGGGTTTGCCGAGCTGCCAGTCGGGGTTCGCCTTGCGAAACGCCGGTTCGTTCCAGACCCGATCCGAGAGCTCGACCACATAGACGTGGTGCGACAGCCGGGGCGCGCGGGGGCGGCGGGCCATGGCGACGCGTCAGAGCGCACTCAGCGCCGCATCAGCCGCGCGAGATCATTGCCGCGCAGGATCTGGATCCCGTTCTCGCGTGCAAAGGCAATTGCCGCATCGCTCGGCTCGCCCAGCGCGACGTAGAGCCCCGAGGCCGCGCCGCTGGCGGCCATCGCCGCCTGCAGCTCGCGCAGCGGCTCGACGCCAGTGCGCGCCGCCTTCCAGCGCCGGCCGCTGACGAGCGTGAGGCTGCCGGCGCGGGTCAACTGGAAGTCCGCCTTCGGCCCGGGCAGCCGCGTGACCTCCTGGCCGTCGGCGCGAAAGGCCTGCTCCAGCGTGTCTGCGAACTTCGCCCACGGCATCGCGCCCATCGCCTGCAGCGTCTCCTGCACGCGCGCGGGGCTCGGCTGCTGCAGCTGCTTCCACGCGGCGATCGCGCCGATGACGATGAACGGCAGCGCGGAGAAGACGGCGAGCCACTGGTAGTCCTTCGGCAGCAGCAGGCGCGCCAGCAGCGCGGTCGCCGCGGCGATCAGGAAACTCACCCACCAGCGCGATCGCAGCAGGATCGCGAAGAGCGAGTTGTGGGCCATCTTCAGCTTCACGGGCAGGTCCTCCGGGGGCCGCAGTATCGGCCCTGCAGCCGGTCCGGTTCGAATGCGTGAGCACAATGAAGCCGCCACGGCGAGCACGAGAGGAAGCGCGATGAACACGCCCCGCACGGCATCTCCGCAATACCGGCTGCTCGGCATAGCCTTGTTGCTGCTCGGCACCGCGCCGGAGGCCTGGGCGCAGGGCAAGATCGACGCCAAACTGATGCAGCGCTACGGCGGTGTGCTGGCGCCGGACTGCTCGAACTACATGCTGCCCCAGCTGAAGTACCTCGGCGATTCGCTGGTCGTGCAGGACGCGGGCAAGGCGCTGCTGACCGGGCGCAACGTGAAGGCGGTGCCGACCTACTTCCGTGGCACGGCACCGCCGGAGTTCGAGACCGCATTGACGAGCGAAGTTGCAGGCGGCGAAGCGCTGGTCTTCGTGCTCTACCGCAACGCGTCGGGCGTCTTTGCCGCGGTCGAGGGTGGACCGAAGGTCATGGCGATGCTGCCGGCGGCACTCAAGGGCCAGCGCGTTCGGCATTGCGATCCGAACCGCAACCGGGCGCCGGGCACGGCCGCGCCGATCCAGATCGGACCGCCCGACCTGCTGAAGGATGCGAAGTTCAAGCGGGCGTACGTACAGGCGCTCGGCCCGCTGGCCAGGGAGCCGTGGCTGATGACGCTCGACGGCCCGGCGCCGCCGGTCGAGACCGTGCGGGTTGCCGGCACCGAGTACCAGCTCGTCAGCGTCTGCAAGAACCACGATTGTTACGACAACAGCATGGTCGTGCTCTATGCCGCGGCATCGCAGAAGGTGGTCGGCAAGGTCTTTCAGCGCGGCCGTTCGACGCTGATCGGCGCGCCGCCGCCGCCCATTGCGGCCGAGCTCGAGCGGCTGTGGAAGGCCGCGTTTCGCAAGTGACGGGAGCGTTGGTGGCTACCAGGCCAGCTGCCTGGCGGCGAGCATGATCGCGTAGACGAACAGCGTGACGTTGAGCGTGAACGTCATCTGCACGCCGGGTGCCCGGCCGAGGGTTGCGCTGCGCAGGTAGCCCCACCAGTACACGAAGCGGGCGAACGCGAAGAACCCGCAGGCCACCGGCACGAGCCGCATCTGGCCCGGTGAAGCGAACGCTGCGAACGCCAGCGCGCTGAAGGCAAACCACACCAGCTGCTCCAGCGTGTTCTGCATCACCCGGCAGTGAATCCTCAGCCGCTCGCTCTCGGCACCTGCCAGGGGATCATGCGAGCCTTCGAAGAAGCGCGCCGCCGCGATGTGAAGGCAGCTCGCGACATACGGCAGCAGCGCCACGAGCAGCCAGCCGAGCGTCATCGCCATGCGCCGGTTCAGCTCGTCCATGCCGCTCATCGCGGGCAGCAGTGCAGCCAGCCCCAGCACGGCGAGCGTTCCCGGCACGGTGAGCCAGATCGATCGCGCGATGGTCCGTTGGCGTGCGGACTTGTCGCGGACGGGGGACTCCGAGGTTGAGGCGGCGCGCACTAGAACCAGAGGTCGCGTATGCAGCGCCCGTCCCTTGGCAGGTCTTCCCATTTGTCGAAGCCGTCGAAGTGGTCGATCGGGAGATGGGCGATCGGCTCCGGCTCTGTCAGGCGCAGGTTGACGGCCATTCGGCGCCGACCTCCTTCATTGGGTTGCAGCGAGCGCCAATGAGCGACGCAGCCGCACTCCGGGCAGAAGTGAAAGCCGAGCGCGGATCCACGAACGTAGGCTTTGGTGACGCCGGAGACATGGATGTCTTCGCCATCGTAGCCATAGGCCCACAGCACGCCATATCGGCGGCATGCCGTGCAACTGCAGGCTGTGGCCGACTCCGGCATGGCCTGCAGCCTCCATTGAACGGATCCGCAGAGGCACGAACCCTGAAGCATCGCCGCCGCCGTCACTCGATCACCTCGCCGACCCACACCCGATCGAACTGCGCGCCGGCCTCGCGCTGGATGCGGCGCAGCGTCTCGGCGTCGGCGGCCTCGTACTCGCAGACCATGCGCTTGCGGTCGGCCGAGATCAGGCTGCGCTTCCAGCTCGCCTGGTAGGCCGCCAGGCAGGGGCGCTCCTGGTCGGCGACGCGGCGCATGTCCTCGTCGGTCTGCGGGGTGTCGAACTGGCGTTCGACGACGATGCGGGGCATGGTCTTCTCCTTTGACGGTCAGGTGGTCGATGCGGCGAGCACACGCGCGGCGTGGGCCAGCGCGGCGGCGGCGCGCTCGCTCGGCGGCTCGCCCGGCGGCAGGCCGGCAAGGCGCTGCGCCGCGCGGCGCGGATCGGTTTCGGCGAGCGCCCCCCAGGCGGTGGCCACCGCCACCTCGGTCGGGCGGCGCACCGCGCGGGCGGCGGCCAGTGCCTCGTCGGCCCACGCGGCGGCGTCGGCCGCGCGGCCGGCGTCGAGCGCCAGCGCGGCCGCGTCATTCAGGGCATAGGCGAGGTGCGCCTTGTCGTCGAGCGTGCGCAGGTCGGCGATGGCTTCGCCGAGCGGGCCCCAGGCGGCTTGCTCGCCTTGCTGCAGCCGTGCCAGCGCGGCGAGCGCCTGCGCGAACGGTGCCTGCTCGCCCATGCGGCGCGCCGCGGCCTCGATCTCTTCGACCTGGCGCAGCACCTCGGCCGGGCAGCCGCGCTCGAGCTCGGCGGTGGCCAGCCACAGGCGGCACTCGATCTCGCGCCAGTGGTTGCCGGTCAGCCGCGCCAGCTCGACCGCCTGCGTGAGCGCGGCAACGGCCTGCGGCAGGTCGCCGCGGCGGCGCGCGATCAGCCCGCGGCCCCAGTGCAGCTCCATCACCTGCAGGTCCAGCTCATCGGCCAGCGTCGAGGCTTCGTCGAGCAGCGCGCTGCCGCGCACCGGATCGGCCTCGATGTCGAGCAGGCAGCGGCCGCTGTTGGCGAGCTGGCGGCAGTGGGTCGCCGAATCGGCGCGGCGCGCCAGGCGCTGCGCCGCCAGGCTGGCCTGCTGCGCATGCGCCGCATCGCCCGCCTGCTGGCGCCAGAACGCCAGGATCTCCCAGCCGGCCGAGGCCTGGGCGTGTTGGCCGAGCGCCTCGGCCGCGGCGATCGCCGCCTCGATGCGCTCGGCCAGCGCCGGCAGCCGGCGTCCGCCCGGGCCCGCCGCCGCCGCGACGCGCAGGCGCAGCAGCCCGATCTCGAGCTCGATGCGCTCAGGCCCCGGCGGCAGCGCCTCGACCGTGCGCAGCCCGCGTTCGGCCAGCGCGGCGGCCTGGCCGTTGGCGAACACGCGCAGGCAGTGGTCGCCGGCGGCCAGGCAGGCGCGCGTGGCGGCCGGCGCGTCCTGCGCCAGCGCGGCGTGGTGCACCACTTCGCCGTGCAGGCCGGGGTCGTCGGTGGCTGACGCACAAAGTACGCGTGCGCAGCGGCGGTGCATGGCCTGCCGGCGCGGCTGCGACAGCGCGCGGTAGACCGCCTGGCGCACGATGTCGTGCGCGAAGTCCAGCCGGCCGGCGCCGCCGGCGGCCAGCAGGCCGCGGCGCTCCAGCCACTCGAGCCGCGACAGCAGCTCGGCCAGCGGCAGATCGGCCGCCGCCGCCAGCAGCTCGGGGCGCAGGGCGCCGCCGAAGGCCGCCGCCCAGCCGAGCAGGTCGCGTACCGGCGGATCCAGCGCCTGCAGGCGCTCGTCGACCAGCGCGGCGATGCCGCCGGGGCCGGGCTCGGTGGCGTTGTCGGTGGTGTGGGCCGCGGCGCGCACCAGCTCCAGCAGGTACAGCGGATTGCCGCCGGCCAGGCGCACCGCCTCGGCGGCATCGAGCGGCGCTCGGCCGATAAGCGCATGGGCCTCGGCCTCGTCCAGCGGCGCCAGCGGCTGGCGTTTGAGGCTCCCGCCGCGCGCCAGCGATTGCAGCAGGCCCTTGGCCCAGGCGTTGTCGTCGAGCTCGCCGCTGCGCGCGGCGCCGGCCACCAGCAATGGCGCGTTGGCCGGCAGCGAGCGCATCACGTAGTGCAGCAGCGCGGCGGAGCCTTCGTCGATCCACTGCAGGTCGTCGAGCAGCAGCACGGTCGGGCGCTGCGCCGCCAGATGCGCCACCAGCTCGGCCGCGGCGCCGAACAGGCGCTCGCGGTCGCCGCCGGCGGCGGCGCGGCCGGTCAACAGCGGCGCGGCCTGCGCGCGCAGCTCGCTGCCCAGTGTGTCGGCCGGCAGCGCGCGCAGGGCATCCAGCCACAGGCCGTAGGGGCGCACCATCTCGACCTCGAAGCAGCGGCCGCGCAGCACGCAGTGCCCGGCCGCGGCCGCGATGTCGGCCAGGTGGTCGAGCAGCCGCGTCTTGCCGATGCCCGGCTCGCCGGTGAAGAGCAGCAGGCGCGCCGGGTCCGGCGTGGCGAGCGCGGCGTCGATCAGCCGGCGCTCGGCGCTGCGGCCGACGAGCGCGCGGGCGGACGCTTGCGGCGGCACCGGGGTGCAGGCCGCGACGGTCGCTGCATCCGGCGTTGTATCCGGCGCTGCATCCGCTGCATCTGCCGCAGCGTGTGGCGCGGCGTCGGCCGCCGCATCGACCGCCGGCCGCGCGCCGCCTTCGCGCTGCGCCCGCCGCACCGCGCGGATCGCCTCGTCGAGCGGACCGCCCGCGGCCAGCGCCACCTCGCGCCGCAGCAGCTCGCGCGCCCAGTCGTGGTGGCGTTCGGCGTCGGGATAACGGCCGTCGGCGGCAAGCAGCCGCACCAGCGCCGCATGCGCGCCTTCGGCCAGCGGGTCGGCCGCGACCATCGCGTGGCCGTAGGGCAGCGCGCGCTGCGGTTCGTGCGCCAGGCGCTCGACCAGCGCGGAAAGCACCTCGCGGCGCACGCGGCCCAGCCGCTCGCGCTCGGCCATGCACCAGTGATGAAAGCGATAGCAGGCCGGCAGGTCCAGGCCGTCGAGGAATTCGCCTTGCAGCAGCGCGGCAGCCTGCTCGAGCTCAGGCAGCGCGGTGGCCGCCGGCCCGGCGCTGAGCAACTGGGCGATCTGCGCCGTGTCGACCGTGCAGCGCTGCGCGTCGAAGGCCACGCGTTCGCGGTCGGCCACCAGCCGCGGCAGCCCGTCGTCGTCGACCACCGGCCGCAGCTTCGTGAGGCTCCAGCGCAGCGAGCCGCGCGGGTCCTCGGGGCCGTCCCAGAGCAGATCGCACAGCGCCGAGCGCGACTGCGGCGTGCCGGTGGCGACCAGGTAGCCCAGCAGCGCACGGGTGCGGCGCGATGCCGGCAGCGCCGCCGGCACACCGCCGCGCGCAACCTGCAGCTCGCCGAGCAGGCGGATCTGCAGCGCGCCATCGCTGACCCGCCGTTCGCCGTCGCCGTTCGATGCGCGCATTACCACGCTGCTTCTCATCGTGGTTCCAACGGTAGGAGCGGATCGTTGCGCTCCAGGGACCAGAGCACTGTTGCGATCAGCCCATTTAGCACCCAAGGAGTTCCTCATGCAATCCCGCCTGATCTCGTCTGTCGCCGCGATGGCCATCGGCCTTACGCTCGCCGCCACGCTGGCCGGCACCGCCTCCGCCCAAACCGCGACACCGGCCCAGACGGCCGCCTCGAAGAAGGCGCTGGCCGACACGCACAAGGACATCCAGGCCACGCTCGGCGTGCTGCCCGGCTTCTTCCTCGCCTACCCCGAAGAAGGCCTGCCCGGCGCGTGGGCGGCGTTCAAGCAGGTGCAGGTGGCCGAGAACACCCGCATCAGCCCGAAGATGAAGCAGCTGATCGGGCTGGCGGTCTCGGCGCAGGTGCCGTGCAGCTACTGCGTCTACTTCCACACCCAGGTGGCCAAGGCCTACGGCGCCACGCCCGAGGAGATCAAGGAAGCCGTGGCGCTGGCAGCCATCTCACGCCACTGGAGCACCGTGCTCAACGGCATGGCCATCGACATGACAAGCTTCCGCTCCGAGGTGGACACTTCGCTGCGGGTCGCCGCCGAACGCGCCGCGAAGAAGTAGTCGCCCCCCGCTTCACTTCACCCAGGAGCCCTCGCCATGCCCACCGACACCCCCACCCTCGACGGCCGCAGCTTCCACGGCGTCGTGCTCGAGCGCGGCAAGACCGCCGGCGACGCCGACACGCTGAGCTTCGAGGGCGGCCGCTTCCGCTCGAGCGCCTGCGACCGCTACGGCTACGGCGACGGCCCCTACACCGCGACCGCCCGCGACGGCGCCGTGCACTTCGAGGCCGAGACCCGCAGCGCCAAGTACGGCGCGCTGCGCTGGCACGGCGTGGTGCGCGGCGCGCGCCTGGACGGCACGCTGACGATGATGCGCGACGGCGAGCCCGCCGGCGAGAAGTGGGTGCTGGCGGGGGAGGCCTGAACCATGGCCAAGATCGCGATCGTCCAGCACGCGCCGGTCTTCCTCGATCGCGCGGCCACGCTCGACCGCGCCACCGCCGCGGTGGCCGAAGCCGCCGCGGCCGGCGCCCGGCTGGTGGTGTTTCCCGAGGCCTTCGTGCCCGGCTACCCGGCCTGGCTGTGGCGGCTGCGCCCGGGCCCCGACATGGCATTGACCGAACAGCTGCACGCGCGGCTGCTGGCCCAGGCGGTGGACCTGGGCCGCGACGATCTGCAGCCGCTGCAGCAGGCCGCCCGGCAGCACGAGGTGACCGTGGTCTGCGGCATCGACGAATCCGACCGCGCCGCCGGCGGCGACACGCTCTACAACACCGTCGTCATCATCGGCCCCGACGGCGCGCTGCTGAACCGCCACCGCAAGATGATGCCGACCAACCCCGAGCGCATGGCCTGGGGCTTCGGCGACGCCAGCGGGCTGAAGGCGGTGGACACGCCGGTCGGCCGCGTCGGCGCGCTGCTGTGCTGGGAGAGCTACATGCCGCTGGCGCGCTGCGCGATGTACGCCCAGGGCGTGCAGCTCTACGTCGCGCCCACCTACGACAGTGGCGAGCGCTGGCTGGCGACGATGCAGCACATCGCGCGCGAAGGCGGCTGCTGGGTGATCGGCGCCGGCTGCGCGATCCGCGGCCGCGACCTGGCCGCGGCGATGCCGCCCAAGGCGGGGCTGTTCGACGACAACGACGAATGGATCAATGGCGGCGACTCGGTGGTCGTCGCGCCCGGCGGCAAGGTGGTGGCCGGGCCCTTGCACGAGGTTCAGGGCATGCTGTTCGCCGACATCGAGCTCGAGCGCGTGGGCATTGCGCGCCGCAGCCTCGATGTGGTCGGACACTACGCGCGGCCGGACCTGTTCCGGCTGCAGGTCAACACGGCGCCGGCGCGGCCGGTGCACTTCGGCCAGGAGTGACACGATGGACCACCCCGTCTACCACGAGGGCATGCGTCAGCTGCAGGACCGCTTCGACTCGCGGCGCCTGGCCGACCGGCTCGACGAACGGCTCGGCCGGGCGGCCTTCACCGACGACGACCGCGCCTTCATCGAGAGCCGCACGCTGTTCTTCCTGGCCAGCGCCGACGCCGAGGGCCGGCCCGACTGCTCGCACAAGGGCGGCGCGCCGGGCTTCGTGCGCGTGACGGCGCCGGACGAGCTGGCCTTTCCCAACTACGACGGCAACGGCATGTTCCGCAGCCTGGGCAACGTGCTGGTGAACCCGGCCGTCGGGCTGCTGTTCATCGATTTCGAATCGCCGCGCCGGCTGCGCGTGAACGGCCGCGCGACGATCGCCGAGGACGACCCGCTGCTCGCGCAGATGCCGGGCGCTCAGCTGATCGTGCGCGTGCGCGCCGAGCGCATCTTTCCGAACTGCCCGCGCTACATCCACCGCACCGCTGCCGGCGAGCTCTCGGTCTACGCGCCGCGCGAAGAGCACACGCCGCCGGAGCCGAAGTGGAAGTCGTTCGACTTCGTCGCCGACGTGCTGCCGCGGCGCTGAGGGCTCAAGTCGACCCGGGCGCCGCGGGCTCGGCGAGCTGCTGGCCCCAGCCCTGCACCAGCTGCTGCAGGGTCTCGGCCACCACGCGGCACGCCGGTGACGACTTGCCGTGCTTGGGCAGCGCCAGCGTGACGTGGCGGCACAGGTCGGGTCGGACGAGCTGCGTTGCCTGCAGGCGGCCGCTGCGTACTTCGGCTGCTATCGAATACGGGCCGAGGATCGAATAGAGGCCGGGCCGGCAGGCCACCAGTTCCTTCTGCACGGTCAGCGAATCGGCCTCGGCCACCGCTTCGAGCTTGAAGCCCAGGCTGCGGGCCGTTTCGTCGAGCGCGTTGCGCCAGTGGCTGGGGCGGCGCGGCAATACCAGGCGCAGCCCGGCCAGCCGGGAGAAGTTGAGCGTCGGCTCCTGCGTCAGCACGTCGCCCGGCGCGGACACCAGGTAGGTGTGCGCCACGCTCAGAAGACGCTCCTCCCTGGCGCTAGGGCGAAGGAAGCGGAACAGCACGGCCAGGTCGACCGCGGCGCTGTCCAGCATGGCATCGAGCTCCGCCCCTTGCGCTTCGGCGATGTCGAGGTGGATGCCCGGATGCTCGGCCTGCAGGCGCTCGAACAGGCGCGTGGCCAGCGGGTGGGCCGCCGAAGGGATGATGCCCAGCCGCACCACGCCGATCAGCTGGCCCGAATCCGAACGCAGCGCCTGCGCCAGTTGCTCCGTTTCCTGCAGCCACGGGCGCAGGCGGGCCACCGCGCGTTCGCCGAGCTCGGTCAGCGCGACGCCGCGGCCGGTGCGGCGGAACAGGCGCCCGCCGGTGTCCGCCTCGAAATCGGTGATCTGGCGGCTGATGTGCGACTGCACCGTCTGGCGGCGCGCCGCCACCTTGCTCAGGCTGCCGGCTTCCGCCACCTCGAGGAAGAGCTTCACGCTGGCCACGTTCATGAGGGTCTCCGGCGTTTGCCGCAAAGGCGATGACTTGCCTGATCCGGCAAGTCTGAAGTCTGAGAAGTGTAGCTAGGCGAGATAACGGCGCGTCCCTAAAGTCACCTCACTCGCCCTCGCCTCCCCAGGCACCGACCGGGGCGCAGAACCGGACGCCGACCAGCGCCCGCTCCGTTGACCCGACCCGAAAGGATCACCCATGAAGACCCTGGACCTGCGCGGCCTCGTGCCCGCCCCCGTCACCCCCTTCACCCTCGACGGCGAAGTCGACTACGCCGCCATCCTGCGCATCGGCAAATGGCTGGGCGGCATCGACGGCGTCAAGGGCCTGACCGTGCTCGGCCATGCCGGCGAAGGCACCTTCCTGTCGCAGGACGAGCAGGCCAGGGTCATCGAGTGCTTCCGCGAATCGGTGGGCGGGCGCCTGCCGATCATCGCGGGCATCACGCTCGAAGGCACGCAGGTCGCCGCCGAAGAAGCCAAGCGCGCAGTCAAGGCCGGCGCGTCGGCCGGCCTGGTGTATCCCTCGCACGGCTGGCTGCGTTTCGGCTACCAGAAGGGCGCCGCGCAGGACCGCTACCGCGCCATCCACGAAGCCAGCGGCCTGCCGCTGATCCTGTTCCAGTACCCCGATGCGACCAAGGCGACCTACGACCTCGAGACGCAACTCGAGATCGCCGCGATGCCGGGTGTGTTCGCGATGAAGAACGGCGTGCGCAACATGAAGCGCTGGGACACCGAGATCCCCGTGATCCGCCGCGAGCGTCCGGCGCTGCAGATCCTGACCTGCCACGACGAGTACCTGCTGCACACGATGTTCGACGTCGACGGCGCGCTGGTCGGCTACGGCGGCATCGCGCCCGAGCCGCTGATCGAGATGATCGCCGCCGGCAAGGCCAAGGACTATGCCAAGGCCCGCGCGCTGCACGACCGGCTGCTGCCGGTGACGAAGAACGTCTATCACCGCGGCTCGCACATGGAAGGCACGGTCGCGCTGAAGCACGCGCTGGTGGCGCGCGGCATCCTGGAACACGCGACGATCCGCAGCCCGCTGCTGCCGCTGCCGGAAGGCGCCGGCGCGGAGATCGCCGCGGCGATGCGCGCGGCCGGCCTGGCGGCTTGACGCTGTCGAGCAGTGACGAGAAGGCGCCCGCTTCGGCGGGTGCCCTGGGCGGGTGGGGTCAAGGAGACATCATGAAGTTGCTGAGATGGCTGTCCGTCGCGACGGCCTGCGGCTGGGCCGCATCTGCGGGGGCATCGCCGGCGGCGGTGTTTCCGGAACGCGGCCAGACCTTGCGCCTGGTCGTTCCGTTCGCGGCCGGCGGCGGCGTGGACAACGCCGCGCGCCTGCTCGGCGAACAGCTGCGCAAGCAGCTCGGCGTGACGGTGCTGGTCGAGAACCGGGCCGGTGCCAGCGGCACGATCGGCGGCAAGGCGGTGCAGACCGCCGCGGCCGACGGCACTACGCTGCTGTTCTCCGCCGCGACGCACGTGCTGGCCCGGCAGGTACTGACCAACCCGCCCTACGACCCGCAGACCGACTTCGCGCCGGTGGCCCGCTTCGGTGAAGCGCCGCTGATGGTGGTGGTGGCGCCGCAAACGGCGCAGCGCAAGCTGGCCGACGTGCTCGCCGCCGCACGCCAGCAGCCCGAAAGCTGGACCGCGGCGATTCCGGCCGCGGGCGCGCCCAGCCACCTCGCCACGCTGCTGCTGGCGCAGCAAGGCGGCGTCAAGTTCACCTACGTCGCCTACAAGGGCACCCAGCCGGCGCTGACGGACGTGGGCGGCGGCCACGTGAACCTGCTGGTCGACTCGATGATCTCGGTGCTGCCGCTGGCCAAGGCCGGCCGGGTCAGGCCGCTGGCGATCACCGCGAAGAAGCGCAGTCCACTGGCGCCTGACGTGCCGACGGTGCACGAAGCGGGCCTCGCGAATTTTGCGTACGCGTCCTGGTACGGCGTCTGGGCTCCGAAGAACACGCCGGCCGATCGGATCGCGGCACTGAATGCGGCGATCAACGGCGCCGTGGCCGCGCTGGCCAAGTCCGGCGCACTGGAGGCGCTCGGGATCGAGCCCGTCTCCGAAACGCCGGAGCAGTTCAAGCGCTTCATCGCCAGCGACGTGTCGCAGGGCGCGGAGCTGCTGAAGACCGCGGGATTCAAGCCCGAGTGAACCAGGGGCCTGTCGACAGGCCCACGCGACCCCCGAGGAGATCGACATGAACCAGAAGCCGCTGTGGGCGGCCGGGCTCGGCCTGGCCTGCATTTCCGTGATGGCGCAGTCGTCCGTCACCGTGTCGGGCACGCTCGACGCCGCCGTGCGCCGCGTCGACAACGGATCACTCGGATCGATGACGTCCCAAGTGAGCGGCGCCAATTCGACCAGCAAGCTGATCTTGCGCGGCATCGAGGACCTGGGCGGCGGCCTGAGCGCCGGCTTCTATCTCGACAGCACGATCGGCGCGGACACCGGCGCCGCCGGCGGCCTGCAGTTCTGGGACCGGCGCTCGACGGTGAGCCTGGCCTCGGTCAAGCTCGGCGAGCTGCGCCTGGGCCGCGACTGGGTGCCCACGCACCTGGTCTGGAGCGCCTTCGATCCGTTCTCGACGCTCGGCGTGGCCAGCGCCAACACCTTCCGTTCGCTCACCGCCTCGCGTGCCCTGGGCCAGGCCTTCGGCAGCGCGCCCGAGACGCAGGCCGCCAACCCGACGCTGCGCGTGAGCAATGCGGTGGAGTACTTCCTGCCGCCGGGTCTCGGCGGCTTCTACGGCATGCTGATCGTCACCCAAGGCGAGAACGGCACGACGGCAGCGGGGTTCACCGACGGCGATGGCTTCCGCCTCGGCTGGACCGGCCGCGGCGTGCACGCGGCCGCCGCGCAGTTCACGACGCGCAACGCCAGCGGCGGCCAGCGCTTTCGCGACCAGGCCTTCGGCGTGTCGTACGAGTTCAGCGGCAACCGGGTCGGCATCGCCCAGCGGCGCTGGCTGTTCGGCAGCGACCGCACGGTGAGCACGCAGGTGGGTGCGCTGATCGCGGTGGGCGCCGGCCAGATCAAGCTGACCTACGTGCATGCCGACCAGACCGGTGCCACGGCGGCGTTGAGCGCGAACGACGCGCGGCTGCTCGGCGCCGGTTATGTCTACAACCTGTCGAAGCGCACCGCGCTCTACGTGCATGCCGCGCGCGTCGACAACCGCGGCGCGGCCGTGTTCACCATTCCGGGCGGACCGGCGGTGAGCGCCAGCCCGAGCGCGGCCAACTACTTCGGTGGCAAGAAGTCGACCGCCTTCGAAAGCGGCATCCGGCACGACTTCTGAGCGGCAACCCCGTCAGTAAAGCACGACGGGCGCAAGCCCGTCAGTACAGCACCACCGAGCGGATCGACTCGCCGCGCTTCATCAGGCTGAAACCTTCATTGATGTCCTCGAGCTTCAGCCGGTGCGTGATCAGCTCGTCGATGCGGATCTTGCCGTCCATGTACCAGTCGACGATCTTCGGCACGTCGGTGCGGCCACGGGCGCCGCCGAAGGCCGAGCCTTCCCACTTGCGGCCGGTGACGAGCTGGAACGGCCGCGTGCTGATCTCGGCCCCCGCTTCGGCCACGCCGATGATGATGCTGCGGCCCCAGCCCTTGTGCGTGCACTCCAGCGCCTGCCGCATCACCTGGGTGTTGCCGATGCACTCGAAGCTGTAGTCGGCGCCGCCGCCGGTGAGCTGCACGATCGCATCGACGATGTTCTCGTGCTCCTTCGGGTTCAGGAAGTGCGTCATGCCGAATTGGCGCGCCATCGCCTCGCGCTGCGGATTGAGGTCGACGCCGATGATCTTGTCGGCGCCCACCATCTTCGCGCCCTGGATCACGTTCAGCCCGATGCCGCCGAGCCCGAAGACCACGACGTTGGCGCCCGCCTCCACCTTCGCGGTGAACACCACGGCGCCGATGCCCGTGGTGACGCCGCAGCCGATGTAGCAGACCTTGTCGAAGGGCGCGTCGGAGCGGATCTTCGCCAGCGCGATCTCCGGCACCACGATGTAGTTGCTGAAGGTGCTGGTGCCCATGTAGTGCAGGATCGGCTGGCCGTCGATCGAGAAGCGCGCCGTGCCGTCGGGCATCAGCCCCCTGCCCTGCGTGCCGCGGATCAGCTGGCACAGGTTGGTCTTGCGCGAGAGGCAGAACTTGCACTGCCGGCACTCCGGCGTGTACAGCGGAATGACGTGGTCGTCGCGGCGCAAGGAGGTGACGCCGGGGCCGACGTCGACCACCACGCCGGCGCCCTCGTGGCCCAGGATGGCCGGGAACAGGCCTTCGGGATCGGCGCCGGACAGCGTGTAGTGGTCGGTGTGGCAGATGCCGGTGGCCTTGATCTCGACCAGCACTTCGCCGGCCTGCGGGCCCTGCAGGTCGACGGTCTCGATCGTCAGGGGGTCGCCGGCCTTCCAGGCCACGGCTGCGCGCGTCTTCATTCGGGGCTCTCCTGTTGTTCGCGCGATTCTGGCTCGGCCGCGCGGCCTCCCCCTCGAACAAGGGAGGCGCCCGCGCGCCAGGCCGGAAGCGAGAAAAACTGCCGCTGCGCTGTCACCGGACTCGCCGATAGTCCGCCACCTGGGAGAACGCTGCATGAACAAGATTCAAACGTTGGACAACGGTGACGTGCAACTCGTGGTGAAGCAGGCCGACGGCCACCTCAAGGCGCGCCGCTTCAGGATGCACCTGGGCCATGTGGTCGAGGTGCACGAGGACCACAAGGTCCGCCGCGTCGGGCCGGAGCTGAGCTACCGCGGACCGGCGCTGCTGGTGCGCACGACGCTCGCGGAGACGATCCTCGCGGCGAGCGGCGCGCTGGCCGACTCGGCGCTCAAGGCCGCCGCGCACCGGCAGTTGCCCGAACTGGCGCACTGAAGCCGTCCCGAGCCGCCCTGCGTGCCGTCGGATCGTCCGGCGGTCCGCGCAGTTGCACGATGGCCAGGCGCGTGCCGGACGTGAGACCGCGCTGCGCCTCCTGTACGGCGGCCTGCGGCGAACGCACGCCCGGGTCGACGGCGAACGACATCGTCGCCGGCTGCACCGAGATGCGCACGCTCTGCGCCTTCACGCCACGCACGCGTCGCACCACCTCTTTCAGGCGGCGGGCATCGAGCGGCCCGGTGACCTCGCAGAACACCATCACGTCGCCGCTCGCCGCGGCGCGGCTCACCACGCCGTGGTCGTAGGTCGCGGCGACCTTGTCTTCGGCACAGGCGCCGCAGGCCCGGGCGGCCGAGGGCGCGAACGCCGCCATCACCACCAAGACCGCCGCGACCGGCATCGCCCTCATGGCTTCCTGGCCTGGCTGGCCGCCACCGGCGGCGCGGCCGGCTGCGGCGGCGCCTTGGCCTGCGGCTGCAGGTTCTGATCGGCCCACTTGAAGTAGGCGAGGTACTGCTTGATCTCCTCGTCGCTCAAGCCCTGGTTGGGCATCGGCAGCTTCCACTTGTCGAGCAGCGCCTTCGCCGTCGCGTCGGTCTGCAGCATCTGCTCGGGCGCCTTCAGCCAGCGCGTCAGCCAGGCCGCGTCGTGGCGCTTGGTCGTGCCCAGCACGTCGGGGCCGAGCTTGTCGCCGCCGCCGACCGAATGGCAGGCCAGGCACTTCGACTCGAAGGCGAGCTTGCCCTGCACCGCCTGCGGATCGGTCGGCGAGCCCGGGGCCGGGATGTTGTGGTGCTCCGGCGCGCCGCCCTCGGGCTTGCCGCCCGCGGCGATCAGGCCGACCGCCCCCTGCGACGCGTTGGCGAAGTGGTGGTCGACCATCACGTAGCTGCCGGCCTCGGGAATGATGAACTCCACGATGGCCCCGCTCGAGGAGCCGAGCAGCACGGTCTGCATGCCGCGGAACTGGTTGTCCGGGTTGCCGTCGACCCACACCCGGTCGAAGATGGTGCCGACGACGTGGAAGCTCGAGGTGTTGGACGGCCCGACGTTCATCACGAACAGGCGCACGCGCTCGCCGGGCTTGGCGTCCAGCGGCTTGTCGACCATGCCGTTGTGGCGGCCATTGAACACCGTGTAGGTCGGCGCCTTGGCGCGCAGGCGGTCGTTGTCGAGCACGTGGAGGATCTGCCCATTCACCTTGCTCTTGCGCGGGTCGGGGCGGGTGTAGAACTCGCTCTGCGTGACGGCGTACTCGCGGTCGACCTTGGTCGGATAGCCGGCGCGCGGCTCGACGATCATCATCCCGTACATGCCCGAGGCGATGTGCTCCAGCACCATCGGCGTGCCGCAGTGGTACATGAACACGCCCGGGTAATTCAGCGTGAACTCGAATGCGATGGTCTGGCCCGGCGCGATCGAGCGGTACTTGTCCTGCGGCGACACCATCGCCGAGTGGAAGTCCATCGAGTGCATCATCGGCGCGGCGGTCATGCGCAGGCCGGGCACCGGCTCGTCGGAGCGGTTGCTCATCGTGAACTTGATGCGGTCGCCGACCCGGGCGCGCACCACCGGGCCCGGCACCGTGTCGCCGAAAGTCCAGGCGCTGAACATCACGCCGGGCGCGATCTCGATGATCTTGTGGGTGGTGTCGAGTCGGATTTCCTTGACCGGCCCGGGGGTCAGCGGCTTGAGCACCGCGCCCATGGTCAGCGCGTCGCCGGCTGCGAAGGGGCCGGTGTGGCGCTCGTTCGTGACCACCGCCGCCGGCGTCTTGAAATCCATCTCCAGCAGGTCGTAGAGGTCGGGCTTGGCTGCCGCCGCGGGGCTGGGTGTTGACGGCGCCGTCGCGCCGTCGCCGCTGCCGCCGCCGCGGCAGGCCACCAGCGTCAGCACGAGCGCTGCGGACAGCGCTGAACAGGCCCACGAGCGCCGGCGCAAACGTGCGGCTCTCTCAACCAAAGTGAGCGGCTTGCGGGCATGTCTCATGGGATCTCCTTGCACCGTTGCGGGCCTTGTCCACATGGACCGCAAGACGTTGCTCGCACCGGCGAGCCCGGTCTGTGCGCTGGCGCACGGCGCGACGCGATCGTCGAACGATCGCTGCGGGGCTAAAGTCGGCCCGACGACGGAGGTGACCGATGATCACGCGACGAACCGTGCTGTTGTCTGCCCCGCTGCTCGGGCTGCCTTTCGCCGGCGTGAGAGCGCAGGCCTTCCCGAGCAAACCGCTGCGCTACATCGTGCCGGTGCCGCCCGGCGGCGGCAGCGACTTCGTCGGCCGCACGGTGTGCGAGCGCTGGGGCAGGCTGCTGGGCCAGAGCTTCATCGTCGACAACATCGGCGGCGGCGGCGGCGTGATCGCCGCCACGGCGACGATCAAGGCGCCCGCCGACGGCTACACGCTGATGCAGGGCTATGTGGCCACGCACGGCACCAGCCCGGCCACGCGCCGGCTGCCCTACGACCCGATCAAGGACTTCACGCCGGTGGGCATGATCGGCGGCACGCCGAACGTGCTGGTGGTGAACGCCACGCTGCCGGTCAACGACCTCAAGGGCTTCGTCGAGTACCTGAAGGCGAACCCGGGCAAGTTCAGCTACGGCTCGGCCGGCAACGGCACGCTGACGCAGCTGGTGATGGAGCTGTTCAAGCAGCAGACCGGCACCTTCGTCGTGCACGTGCCCTATCGCGGGATCGCACCGGCCTTCAACGACCTGCTGGGCGGGCAGACGCAGGCGATGTTCCCGGGCCTGGCCGCGGCGCTGCCGCACATCCGCTCGGGCCGGGTCAAGGCGCTGGCGCTGACCGGCCAGCAACGCCAGGCCACGGTGAAGGACGTGCCGACGATGATCGAGTCGGGCTTCCAGGGATTCGACGCGCTGCAGTGGTACGGCGTCGTCGGCCCGGCCGGCCTGCCGGCGCCGATCGTCAAGCAGCTGAACGACACGCTCAACGAGGTGCTGACGGCCACCGACATGAAGGACAAGCTGGCCGGCGAAGCCGTCGAGCCGATGCCGATGCGGCCGGAGCAGTTCGGCAGCTACATGCAGGCCGACCTGATGCGCTGGAAGGCGCTGGCCGCCGAGCGCAACATCCGCCTGGAAGAGTGAGCACCGCATGGCACGCAACACCCAGGTCGCCGCCGACCACGCCGCTCCGCCGATCACGCAGATCCTGGCCGGCTTCGTCGCCACCCATCCGTCGCGCGGATGGTCCAACGCGGTCGAGCACGAAGCGCAACGCACCTTCCTGAACTGGGCCGGCTGCGCCGTCGGCGCGGCCACGCACGAGGCGATGCGGGCCGCGCTGGCCGCCGTGCAGGTGCTGCAGCCCACCGCGCAGGCCAGCGTGCTCGGCCGCCGCGAGCAGGTGGACATCGCGAGCGCGGCGCTGCTGAACGGCATCAGCTCGCACACCTTCGATTTCGACGACACGCACCTGTTGACCATCATCCATCCGGCCGGGCCGGTGGCCTCGGCCGCGCTGGCGCTGGCCGAACACCTGGATGCGAGCGGGCGCGCGCTGATCGACGCGCTGGTGCTCGGCATCGACGTGTCCTGCCGCATCGGCAACCTGATGTACCCGGAACACTACGACCGCGGCTGGCACATCACCGGATCGACCGGTAGCTTGGGCGCCGCCGCGGCCTGCGCCCGGCTGCTCGGGCTGGACACCCACGCCACGGCGATGGCGCTGGGCATCGCCGCCTCGCAGCCGGTGGGGCTGCGCGAGCAGTTCGGCACGATGACCAAGCCGTTCCACCCGGGCGCCGCGGCGCGGGCCGGGCTGACGTCGGCGCTGCTCGCGCAGCACGGCTTCACGGCCAGCACGCGGGCGCTGGAGGCCCCGCGCGGCTACGCGCAGACGGTGTCGACCAAATGCGCCTGGCACGAAGCGACCGACGAGCTGGGCGAGCGCTTCGAGATCTCCTTCAACACCTACAAGCCCTTCGCCTGCGGCATCGTCATCCATCCGGTCATCGATGCCAGCGTGCAGCTGCGCGAACAGGGTGTGCGGGCGGAGGACATCCAGCGCATCGAGCTGCGGGTGCACTCGCTGGTGCTGGAGCTCACCGGCAAGCAGGAACCGGCGAATGGCCTGGAGGCCAAGTTCAGCGTCTACCACGGCTGCGCGGCGGGGCTGATCTTCGGTCGCGCCGGCGAGCCCCAGTTCGCCGATGAGATCGTCACGCGCGACGACGTCGTGGCGCTGCGCCGCAAGGTGACGGCCACCGTGGACGATTCGATCGACGAAGCCGCGGCGCACGTGAGCGCGACGCTGGCCGATGGCCGGCGCGTGCAGGTCGTCGTCGAACACGCCATCGGCTCGCTGAAGCGGCCGATGAGCGACGCCGCGCTCGAGGCGAAGTTCAGCGACCAGGCCGAGCCGGTGCTGGGTGCCGACCGCACGGCGCAGCTGATCGCCGCCTGCCGCGGGATTGCCGATCTGCCGAGCGTGCGCGCGCTCGCTGCGCTGGCGCGGCCCGCCGCCGGTTAAGACCCGGGCGCGCGCTTCACGCGTGCAACGGCAGGTAGCGCACCGCGAGCACGCCTTCGATCGCCGCGATGTCCGCCAGCACCGACGGCGCCACCGCGCTGTCGACGTCGACCAGCGTGTAGGCCACGTCGCCGCGCGACTTGTTGACCATGTTGTGGATGTTCAGCCCGGCCTGGGCCATCGCGGTCGAGATCTGGCCCAGCATGTTGGGCACGTTGGCATTGGCGATCGCGACGCGGTAATCCGACTCGCGGCCCATCGCCACCGCGGGAAAGTTGACCGAGTTCGCGACGTTGCCGTGCTCCAGGTAGTCGCGCAGCTGGTCGACCACCATCAGCGCGCAGTTCTCTTCCGCTTCGCGCGTCGATGCGCCCAGGTGCGGCAGCGCGATGAACTTCGGATGGGCCAGCAGCGCCGGGCTCGGGAAGTCGCAGACGTAGTAACCGAGCTGCTTGCGGTTCAGCGCCGCCAGCACCGCGCCTTCGTTGACGACGCCTTCGCGCGAGAAGTTCAGCAGCACCGCGCCGGGCTTCATCTGCATCACGTTGTCGGCGTTGACCAAGTCGCGGGTCGCGTCGACCAGCGGCACGTGCAGCGTGATGAAGTGCGAGCCGCGCAGCACCTCGGCGACGCTGTGCGCCTTGCGCACCTGCGCCGGCAGGCTCCAGGCGGCGTCGACCGTGATCTCCGGGTCGTAGCCCATCACGTTCATGCCGAGCTTGATCGCGGCATCGGCCACCAGGCAGCCGACCTTGCCGAGACCGACGATGCCCAGTGTCTGGCCGGCGAGCTCGATGCCGGCGAAGGCCTTCTTGCCCTCCTCGACCGCGCGCTCGATGTCGGCCGCCTGCGCGTCGAGCCCGGCGACGAAGTGCAGCGCCGCCGGCAGGTTGCGCGCCGCCAGCAGCATGCCGGCGACCACCAGCTCCTTGACCGCGTTGGCATTCGCGCCCGGCGCATTGAACACCGGCACGCCGCGCGCGCTCATCGCCTTGACGGGGATGTTGTTGGTGCCGGCGCCGGCCCGCGCGATCGCGCGCACGCTGGCCGGGATCTGCATGCCGTGCATGTCGGCCGAACGCAGCAGCACCGCGCTCGGATCGGCCACGTGCTCGCCGACGGTGTAGCGCTCGGCCGGCAGCTTGGCCAGGCCGCGCGGCGAGATCTGGTTCAGCACCAGGATGTTGAGGTGCTCAGCCATGAGACGCCTCGAACTCCTTCATGTAGGCCACCAGTGCCTTCACCCCGTCGACCGGCATCGCGTTGTAGATCGATGCGCGCATGCCGCCCACCGAGCGGTGGCCCTTGAGCTGCAGCATGCCGCGCTCTTCGGCGCCTTTGAGGAAGGCCGCGTCCAGCGCGTCGTCGCGCAGCTTGAACGGCACGTTCATCAGCGAGCGGTCTTCGCGCGCCACCGGGTTGCGGTAGAAGCTGCTGCTGTCGAGGTAGTCGTACAGCAGCGCCGCCTTGGCGCGGTTGTGAACCTCCATCGCGGCCAGCCCGCCGTTCGACTTGAGCCACTGGAAGGTCAGCCCGGCGATGTAGATCGCGTAGGTCGGCGGGGTGTTGTACATCGAGTCGTTGTCGGCCTGCGTCTTCAGATCGAAGGCCGACGGCGTGATCGGCAGCGCCTGGCCGATCAGGTCGTCGCGCACGATGACGATCGTCAGCCCCGACGGGCCGATGTTCTTCTGCGCGCCACCGTAGATCAGGCCGTAGCGGCTGACGTCGACCGGCCGCGACAGGATGTTCGACGACATGTCGGCGACCAGCGGCACGCTGCCGGTGTCCGGCGTCCAGTGGTATTCGACGCCGCCGATCGTTTCGTTGGAGCAGATGTGCACGTAGGCGGCGTTCGGGTCGAGCTTCCAGCTGTCCTGCTTCGGCACGCTGGTGAAGTGGCCGGCCTCGGCGCTGGCAGCGACGTTGACGCTGCAGTACTTGCCGGCCTCCTTCAGCGACTTCTTCGACCACTCGCCGGTGTTCACGTAGTCGGCGCCCGCCTTGCCGCGCAGCAGGTTCATCGGCACGAAGGCGTTCTGGCCGATTGCGCCGCCCTGCAGGAACAGCACCTTGTAGTTGGCCGGAATGGCCATCAGCTCGCGCAGCAGTTTCTCGGCTTCGGCGTGGATCGCGATGAACTCTTTGCCGCGGTGGCTCATCTCCATCACCGACATGCCGGAACCATGCCAGTCGAGCATCTCTTCGGCGGCCTGGCGCAGCACGGGTTCAGGCAGGGTCGCCGGACCGGCGGAGAAGTTGAAAACACGCGTCATTCAAGGGCTCCGGGAGTGGCACAACGCGTGCGGCGCACGCGAGGGGCGAGCATATCGGATCGCCTGCCCGCCGCCGCTCCCCAAGCCATTCAAGCCCAGCCGCCGCCCAGCGTGCGGTACAGCGTCACCTGGTTCGTCAGCCGCGCCAGCTGCACGCCGATCAGCGCCTGCCGGGCAGTGACCATCTCGCGCTGGGCGTCGAGCACTTCCAGGTAGCCTTGCGCGCCTTGGCGGAAGCGGATGTCGGACAGGCGGAAGGCATCGGCCGTCGCCGCGACCAGCGACTGCTGCGCATCGAGCTGCTCGCCCATCGTGCCGCGCTGTGCCAGCGCGTCGGCGACGTCGCGGAACGCGCGTTGGATGGCTGCCTCGTAGTGCGCGATCGCGATGTCGCGGTCGACCTGCGCCACGTCGAGCGCGGCGCGCCGGCGGCCGCCGTCGAAGATCGGCAGCACGATCTGCGGCACGAAGGCCCAGGCACCGGCGCCGCCCTGGAACAGCTCGCCCAGCGCGCGGCTGGCGACGCCGCCGCTGGCGGTCAGCGTGACGCTCGGGAAGAACGCGGCGCGCGCGGCGCCGATGTGCGCGTTCGCGGCCATCAGCCGATGCTCGGCCGCGCGGATGTCCGGGCGGCGCTGCAGCAGCTGCGACGGCACGCCCGCCGGCAGCGTGTCCTGCGCCGCCACCGGCGCCAGCGATTCGGGCAGCAGCTCGGCCGACAGCGGCGCGCCGACCAGCAGCGCCAGCGCGTTCTGATGCTGCGCGACGCGGGTCGTGAAGCGCGCCAGGTCGGCGCGCGCGGAGTCGACGGTGGTCTGCGCGCGGCGCAGGTCGATCTGCGACGCGACGCCCGACTCGACGCGGTGGCGGATCAGCGTGTGCGCGCTGCGCTGGTTGTCCAGCGTCTCGCGCGCCAGGCGTTGCCGCTCGCGGTCCGCCGCCAGCTCGAGCCAGGCGCTCGCGACCTCGGCGACCAGGCTGATCTGCGCGCTGCGCCGGGCCTCCTCGGTGGCCAGGAACTGCTGCAGCGCGGCGTCGTCCAGGCTGCGCACGCGGCCGAAGAAGTCGAGCTCATAACTGCTGATGCCGATGGCCGCGTCGTGCCGGCGGATGGTTTCGGCGCGGCCGCTGGGCGCGAGGCCGGCCGGCGTGCGCTGCAGCGACGACGACAGGCCGGCGTCGAACGACGGCAGCCGGTCCGCACGCTCGATGCGATGCAGCGCACGCGCGCGCTCGATGTTCAGCGCCGCGACGCCGAGATCGCGGTTGTGCTGCAGCGCCAGGCCGATCAGCGTGCGCAGCCGTGCATCGGTGAAGAACTGCTGCCAGGCCAGCGGCTCGGCCAGCGCGCCGTCCGCGGCAGCGCTCGCGCCGGGCCACGCCGCCGGCACCGGTGCGGCGGGCCGCTGGTAGTCCGGCGCCAGGCTGGTGCAACCGGCCAGCACCAGCGCCGTCACCAGCAGCGAGATCGATCTCATCGTTTGACTCCTTGTTCGTTTGTTCAGGAGTGGCATCAGGCCGCGACAACCGCGCCCGGCGCCACCTCGTCCGCGCCGGCGGCAGCCTGCGCTGCCCGGCGGTCCTTCGCGATCAGCATGTAGAACACCGGCACGACGACCAGCGTGAACAGCGTGCCGATGACCATGCCGCTGACCAGCACCGTGCCGATGCTGTTGCGCGCCTGCGCGCCAGGCCCCGACACCAGCACCAGCGGCAGGTGGCCGAAGACCGTCGCGGCCGAGGTCATCAGCACCGGCCGCAGCCGTGTCAGCGCCGCCTCGCGCAGGGCAGCGAGCTTGGCGTGGCCACGGGCCTGCAGCGTATTGGCGAACTCGACGATCAGGATGCCGTTCTTCGCGACCAGCCCGACCAGCGTGATCAGCCCGACCTGCGAGTAGATGTTGATCGTCGTCAGGTCGAGGAAGCTGAACACCAGCGCACCGGAGATCGCCAGCGGCACCGAGCCGAGCAGCACGATCAGCGGATCGCGAAAGCTCCTGAACTGTGCCGCCAACACCAGGTAGATCAGCACCAGGCTGAAGCCCAGCGTCACCGCCAGCGCCGAGCCTTCGTGGCGGATCTGGCGCGACTCGCCCGCGTGGTCCAGCACCACGCGGCCGTCGCCGGCCGAACGCGCCGCAACCTCCAGCACGCGCAAACCTTCTTCCTTCGTCACGCCCGGCGCGACGCCGCCGAACACGCGCAGCGCGTTGCGCTGCTGGAAGCGGTTCAGCGTGCGCGGCGCGGTGCTGGTCTCGATGCGCGCGAAGGTCGACACCGGCACCAACGCACCGCCCGGGGTCCTGATCTTCAGGTCGAGCAGCGGCGCGATCGACGCGCGGCCGTCGTCGCCGATCTGCGGAATGACCTTGTAGCTGCGATCGAACCAGTTGAAGCGGTTGACGTGGTTGCCGCCGAGCAGCGTGCCGAGCTCGCGGCCGACGCTGGCCAGGTCGAGCCCTAGGTCGGCGATGCGCTCGCGGTCGAGCACCACGCGCGCCTCCGGCAGGTCGAGCTTCAGGTCGGTGTCGACGTAGAGGAACTTGCCGCTCTTCATGCCGGCATTCACGACCTGGCCGACGATCTGCAGCTGCTGCTCGAGCGGCTCGTCGCTCTGCAGCACCAGCTCGACGTCGTACTGCCCGGGCGTCGGCAGCGGCGGATCGAGCCGCGGGAACACGCGCAGCCCCGGCACCTGCGACAACGCACCGTAGACCTCACCGTACATCTGTTCGGTCGAGCGCTCGCGCTCGGTCCACGGCTTGACGACGATGCCGCCGAAGCCGCCCCAATTGGCCGTCAGCGACCAGGTGAACTCGGTCTCGGGGAAGGCCTGCACCGCCTTCACGATGTCCAGATGGTCCCGGGTCGTCGCGGCCAGCGACGCATCGGGCGAGGCTTCGTAGAACAGGCTGATGTGGCGCTGGTCCTCCACCGGCGCCAGCTCCTGGCGCGAGAAGGTGTACAGCGGCCAGGCCGCCGCGGTGATCAGCAGCGCGCCGGCGACGATGGCCGTGCGCAGGCCGAGCGCGACGTCCAGCACGCGGCCGTAGGCGGCGCGCACGCGGTCGAACTGGCGGTTGACGAAGCGCGTCAGCCGGCCCTCGTGGCCGCCCTCGTGCACGAAGTGCGCGCTCATCACCGGCGACAGCGTCACCGCGACGATGCCCGAGACGACCACCGCCGCCGCCAGCGTGATCGCAAATTCGAGGAACAGCGCGCCGGTCAGGCCGCTCTGGATGCCGATCGGCGCATACACCGCGGCCAGCGTGATCGTCATCGCGACGATCGGGCCGAACAGCTCGCGCGCACCGGCCAGCGCCGCATCGAAACGCGACTTGCCGTCGCGCACGTGGCGCTCGACGTTCTCGACGACGACGATCGCGTCGTCGACCACCAGCCCCACCGACAGCACGATCGCCAGCAGCGTCAGCAGGTTCAGGCTGAAGCCGAAGGCGAACATCACCGCGCCGGCGCCGATCAGCGACACCGGCATCGCCACCAGCGGCACGAGCGCGGTGCGCGCCGAGCCGAGGAACAGGAACACCACCAGCGCGACGATGGCGACGGTCTCGGCCAGCGTCTTGCTGATCTCCGTCAGCGCGTCGCGCATGAACATCGTGCCGTCCCACACCAGGCGCATTTCGATGTCCCTGGGCAGCGCCGGGCGCAGCTCGTCCATCTTCGCGCGCAGGCGGTCAGCCACCTCCAGCTCGTTGGCGCCGGGCACCGGCCAGATGCCGAGGTAGACGGCCTCCTGCGCGTTGTACTTCGCGGCCAGCTGCGCCTCCTCGGCGCCGAGCTCGACGCGCGCGACATCGGCCAGCCGCACCACCGCGCCGCGCCGCTCGGCGACGATCAGCTGCTTGAATTCGTCGACCGAGCGCAGGTCGGTGTTGGCGAGCACATTGACCTGCACCTGGTCGTTGCGCGTCTGGCCGACCGCGGCGAGGTAGTTGTTGCGCTGCAGGGCAGCCTGCACGTCGCCGGGCGTGAGGTTCAGCGCGGCCAGGCGATCGGGGTCGATCCACACGCGCATGGCGATGTTGCGGCCGCCTTCGTTGTTGGTGACGCGCTGCACGCCGTCGATCGTCGCCAGCCGCGGCTGCACGTTGCGCAGCAGGTAGTCGGTGATCGCCGAGACGCTGCGCTCGCCGGAGCTGAAGCTCAGGTAGAAGGTGCCGTAGGGCCGGTCGGCGCGTTGTACCTCCACCGCCGGCGGCTCGGCATCGCCGGGCAATTCGGAGCGCACCTGCTGCAGCCGCGCCGTCACCTCGGCCAGCGCGGCGGTCGCGCTGTGGTTCAGCTTCAGCCGCACGGTGACGGTGCTGACGCCGGCGCGGCTGCTCGATTCGACGTGGTCGACGCCTGAGATCGCCGACACCGAGCGTTCGATCGGCGTCGTCAGGAAGCCGCGCACCGTCTCCGCGCCGGCGCCGGTGTAGACCGTGGTGATGACGATCGACGAGCTTTCGAGGTTCGGGTACTGCTGCACCGGCAAGGTCGACAGGGCGCGCCAGCCGACCAGCGCGATAACCAGGTTGACCACCACGGCCAGGACCGGGTGGCGGATGAAGAGATCGGTGAAGGAACGCATGGCCGTGCCCCTTTCAGCCGCCGGTCGCCGCCTGCGGGCGGACCGAGGTCGTGGTGGCGGCACTCGCGCCGCTCAGAGCGACCAGCGCCGCATCGCGCAGCTTGAACGAGCCCGAGGTCGCGACCTGCTCGCCGGGCGCCAGGCCGCGCACGATCAGCACCTCGTCGCCGAGCACCGCACCGACCTGCACGCTGCGCAGCTGCGCGCGCAGCGCCTTGTCCGGCGCCGCGGCAAGCACGAACACGTGGTCGCCGCCCGGACCCTTGCGCACCGCGGCGGCGGGCACCGCGACCGCCTGCGCCGCCGCGCCGACGCTGACGCCGACGCGCACCGACGAGCCCGGCGCGGGCATTCCAGACTGTGGCAGTGCCGCTGCGCTGGCCGCGTCCTTCGGCAGTTGGAAGCGCGCGCGCACGGTGCTGTTGCGCGTCGACGGGTCGACGCGCGCGTCCAGCGCCACGACCTTCGCGGCGATCGGCAGCTGGCCCGCGTCGGCACCGGCGAAGACGTCGATCCGGTCACCGGGCTTCAGCGCCGCGGCCACCGCCTGCGGCACCGCGAAGTCGACGTGCAGCGCGTCGTCGACGCTCTGCAGCGTGGTGATCGGGGTGCCCGCGTCGAGGTACTGGCCGGGGTGCACGTCGGCGATGCCGATGCGGGCGCGGAACGGCACGCGGATCGTCTTGCGCTCGATCACCGCCCGCGTGCGGGCGATCTGCGCCGCCGCGACCTCGCGCTCGGCACGCGCCCTGTCGACCTCGATCTCGGAGGTGGCGTTGTGCTCGCGCAGCCGCTCCAGCCGCTGCAAGCTGGTGGTGGCGAGCGCCAGCTGGGCCTGCTGCGCCGACAGGTCCGCCAGCTCGACCGCGACGTCGAGCGCGACCAGCACGGCGCCGGCCTCGACGATCGCGCCCGGCTGCAGGTTCACCTGGCGCACGGTGCCGGCCAGCTCGTTGCGCAAGGTCACCGAGCGCAGCGCCAGCACGGTGCCGATGGCGGTGGTGGCGGCGCGGTGCTCGCGCGCCGCGGCGGTGGCCGCGGTCACCGCTTCGGCCGGTTCGGGGTGGCCGGCCGCGGCTGCCTGCGAAGCCTCGGCCGCGTTGTATTTCCAGGCGGCGAGCGCGCCGCCGATGCCGAGCAAGGCCGTGAGCAGCACGGCCGACTTGATCACGCGATTCACGGGCTGTTCCTCGTGGTGGGTGGACGGACGAAACAATACCGTCCAGCCGGTCGGTCGTCAACCGTCCAGACGGTCTGTTTTCAATTCCAACCGATGATTGCTGCCAGCCGCTGACAAGCGGGCAGCGCCGAGGGGCGCGGATCGGGAAGTCAAGACGAAAGTGGCGCCGCGCGATGAAGCGCGGCGCCACGGGAGGAAAGACGCGGGGCTCGCGGCCGCCGCGTCGAAGATCAGCCGATGCGCGTGATCTTCGTGCCTTCCAGCGACAGGTTCGCCATCAGGCCCATGTTGGTCATCGCGAAGGCGACGATCGGTGCGCGGGCGGAATTGATGTCGATCTCGCCATTGGCGCCGATCTTCAGCAGCGCGACCGAGGCGTCGGCGCCGATCGACCAGCCCTTGCTGTCCTGGAAGCGGCGCAACGATTCGTCGCTCATGAACAGGAACACCAGCGCCTTCGATTGCGCGCCGGCCTGCAAGCCGACCGAGGCACTGGTCGTGCGGTAGTAGCCGGCGTGGCGACCCTTGACGCGCAGCTCGCCGTTGCCGATCTCGCCGCCGACCACCAGGCCGGCCGACATCGCGCGCGGGAACACCAGCACGCCGACGGCGCCGTCCACCAGCTCGCGGCTGCGTGGCGCCGTCGCGTACAGGCGGTTCAGGCTGTCGGTGTAGCCCTCGGCCAGGTCGCGCCGCTGTTCGGCACTCAGTGGCGAGAGGCCGACGGCTGCGCTCGGGGTCGGTGCCGAGGTCACGTTCGCAGTAGTCGTGCATCCGGCCGCCAGTGCGCTGATCACCACGGCGATGCTCGTCAGCCCAGTTTTGATATTCATTGCAAGCTCCTTGGGTAGGGGCTCGCAACGCGGCAATCGCGGTTCCCGGAACCGGCGCAAATGGGCCGTCCTACAAGTCGACGCGACGACGGACTACAGGGCGGCGGCGTGCTGTTAGCGACGTCGCGCTGCGGCGGGCGCTTTTCGGGCACTGGCGGGCTTGGCTGGCGCTGCCCCGGGCTTGGCCGGCGAGGTCCCGGGCTTGCCCGCGGCCCCGCGCTTGCGTGACGCGTTGGCGTGCCCGCGTGCCGGCTTCGCATCGTCGAGGATCTTCTCGAGCGCCTTGCGCACGCGCACGATCATCGCCTGGTCGACAGGCACCAGGCCGAGCACCCAGTACAGCCACAGGCCATCGACCGCGGCGACGACGACGTCACCGATGCCCTCGGGCAGCTCGTCGTCGGCGACGCGGCGGTGCAGCTCGGCGTAGGCCTCGCGCATCGGCTCGAGCAGCTGCGGGTTGTGCGCCAGCGCCGAGAAGGTCGCGGCCGAGCCGCGCTGGCAGCTCACGCACCACTCGTGCATGTCGCGCAGGTTGGCCGCGAGCAAGCCGCGCGCCATGCGGCCCGGGCCGGCCGGCACCTGCTCGTAAGCCTCGGCGTTGTGGGCGCGGATGTTGCCCGCGGTGCGCACCACCAGCGCCTCGACCAGCCGGTCCTTGTTCGGAAAGTGGTGCAGCAATCCGCCCTTGCTGACCTTGGCTTCGGCCGCGACCGCGTCGAGCGTCAGGCTGGCGATGCCGTCGCGCACGATGACGGCTTCGGCCGCATCGAGCAGCGCATCGAGGCGCGTCGCGCCGATATCGGGGCTGGCGGGCGGGACCAGCGGTCCGCCGAACGGGCTGGGAGGCATCAGGACCGCCCGGCCGTTCCGAAGGTCCTGAGCGCCCCCTTGGGGGGCTGCGAACGAAGTGAGCTTGGGGGCACCATGGGGGCGGAGACTAACCGTCCAGTCGGTCGGTTGTCAACCGGGCGCGCTCCAGGAACACCGTTTGCCGCGAATTCGGGGCCACCACTGCAGGAGACATCTCATGTCGGACAACAAGGACAAGACAGGCGGCCAGGATCGCAAGCGCATCAATGTCAACCAGGACTACGAGCTCGCAGACTGGGCGAAGAAGTTCGGTGTCACGAAGGAAGAGCTCAAGGCGGCCGTCAAGGCCGCCGGCGACAGCGCCGACAAGGTCGAGCAGCACCTGAAGTCTTCCCGCGGGAAGGGCAGCGACAGCGACAAGCCGTCGCGCGGCTGACATGGCGTCGCCGTGCCCGCGCGGGGCACGGCGAAGCCGACTCGCATCAGTGGAGGTTGAGCCCCGGGACCGGCGTGGGCACCAGCACCTTCGTGACGAACTCGCCGAGTCCCAGCACGCCAAGCTGGTTCGCGCCGCAGGCCCAGACCGTGCCGTCCGTTCGAACCAGCAGCGTGCCGCGGCTGCTCACCGCAGCCACGTCTGTCACGGCATCGAGACCGGGCACTCGTGTCGGCGGCTCGATGGCCGTGTCGGTGCCCAGGCAGAGCTTGCCGGCGTTGTGACCCCAGCCGGACACGCCGCCGTCCCGATGGACCACGATCGATTGCAGGGCGCCTGCGGACATGGCCACGACGTCGGCAATACCCGGCACCGGGGCGGGCACGCTCGACTGCGTGGTCGCCGTGCTCAGCCCCAATTGGCCGGCGTTGTTGCGCCCCCAGCTCCACACCGTGCCGTCCTGCTTGAGCGCCAGTACGTGCTGGGCGCCGCCGGCGATCCCGATCACGCCATCGAGCCCCGGGATCTGCACCGGCTGCGCACCGGTGGTCGCGCCCGCCGCCACGGCGCCAGCGCCCAGGCCGTACTCGTTCAAACCCCAGAACCACACACTGCCATCGGCGCGGACGATGAAGATCGCCTGCTGGGTATGGGCGACGTCGACCGCATCGTTGAAGCTGCCCATTCGCACGGCCTTGTTGGTCGCGTCCGACGGCATGCCCGTGGCGCTCATGCCCCAGCGCCAGACGCTGCCATCCGATCGAATGACGGCCTGCCGCGTATCGGCTGACGACAGGTGCACGGCGGCACTGGTCACCGTGACGGGACCGAAGGACAGCTGCTCGCCGAGGAAGCTCCCGTTGCCCAGCGTCCCGCCCGAGTTCGATCCGGCAGCGAGCACCGTGCCCTGGCTGCCGATCACGCTGCTGTGGCCGACGCCCAGCACCACGCCGATCGCCGTTCCGGGTCCCATCACCTGCTTCGGCAACCACTGCGTCGCGCCCTTGGCCGTGCCGTCTCCGAACTGCCCGGACAAGTTGCTGCCCCAGGTCCAGATCGAGCCATCGGCCTTGATGGCCATGCTGCTCAGCGCGTTGTAGCCACCGGCGATGCGTGGTGTGCGGCGCGGGCCGGTGGTGCACGAGGCCGGATACACCAGGCACGCGAAGGCGGCCAGCTCACCGACGTAAGCCGGAACGGTGGCACTGCCCGCGATCGGTCCGAGGATCCACACGCCGGTGCCCGCGACGCCGACGCAGTTGCCGGTCTCCGGGTAGCAGCGGTAGACGTAAGGCGCCAAGCTCTGGTTGGCCTGGTGCGAAGGGAAGTAACCCGCGTAGGCCTCTTCGGCCCAATCGAACAGCGCTGTGGCGTCGGGCACCCGCGGTGCCGCGATCACCGCTTCGAGAGCGCCACCGAGGAGCAGCGTCGCCAGCAGGCGTCGAAGTGCCCTCGAGCCGGCGCGAATGCGAGCGCCTTGATCGTGCATGGCGGATCCCGTTGCGGAAGTCTCGAGGGAGCGCATTGTGATCCCGACCGGCGCAGGTCGGTCAGCCGCCCGAGCGCTTCACCGCCCACCCCGCCTGCTGCAGAAAAGCGACCACGCGATCGCAGTGGTCGCCCTGCAGCTCGATCACGCCGTCCTTCACGGTGCCGCCGGATCCGCAGGCGGTGCGCAGTTGTTTGCCCAGGGTCGCCAGCGCCGCGGCGTCGCCTTCGACGCCGCGAACGACGGTGACGGTCTTGCCGCCGCGGCCCTTGGATTCGCGCCCGACGCGGACAATGCCGTCACCGCGCCGGACCGCCGCAGCCTGTGCGCTGCAGACGCAGTCGCCAATCGGCTTGCGGCAGGCGGGGCACATGCGGCCGCCTTCGGTGGAGTAGACGAGCCCGCCCGATCCGGTCTTGCGCATGTCACTTCAGCCTTGCCAGCCACACGCCGGCCACCGTCAGCGCCATGCCCAGCAGCGCCGCACCGGTCAGCCGCTCGCCGAACAGGCCCCAGGCGAACAGCGCCGTCGAGGGTGGCACGAGGTAGAACAGGCTCGCGCTGTCGACCGCACTGCCGGCGCGGATCAACGCGTTGAGCAGGCTCACCGCGCCGAGCGACAGCACGAAGACCAGCCAGCCGAGCGCGAAGACGAACTCTCCCGTCCAGCGCAGCTGCAGCGGCTCGGTCAGCGCGGCGGCCACCGCGGTGGCCAGCGTCGCCGGAATGAACTGCACCACGAGGCCGGTGCGCCAATCGAACGACGGGCACCAGCGCTTCTGCCACAGCGTGCCGGCGGTGATCGCCAGCAGCGCCAGCACGGCCGCCGGCAGGCCGCCGGCGCCAAAGCCGGCGTCCAGCTGCCGCGACACCACCAGCGCCACGCCGGCGAAGCCCAGCGCCAGGCCGAACCAGCGCCGGCCACCGAGCCGTTCCCCCATCCAGCCGACTGCCACCATCGCGGTGAGCAGCGGCTGCAGCCCGACGACGAGGCTGGTGACGCCCGCGGGCAAGCCCTGGCTGATGGCGATGAAGACGCCGCCCAGGTACAGCCCGTGCACCAGCAGGCCGGCGATGCCGATGCTGGCCCAGGCACGCACACCGCGCGGCCATGGCGCACGCATGACCAGGGCCACCATCGTCATCAGCGCGATAACAGCCAAATAGCGCAGCACCAGGAACAGCAGCGGCGGCGCGTGCGGCAGGCCGAGCCGCGCGCCGATGAAGCCGGTGGACCACAACAGCACGAAGAGGAAGGGAATGGCGCGGCGGCCCATGCTGGCAGGGGGATTCGAACGGACCGGCATTGTGCCGGGCCCGCTGCCCGATACAGTGCGGGGCTCCGCCGCCCTGCCCTGCGATGACGATGCACCAGAAGCTCGAAGCCGCCGCCGCGCTGGCCCAGGCGCACGAAACGCCCTGGCCGCGCGACCCCGCCGCCGCGCCGGCGCCCGGCCAGCAACCGTGGGGCGTGCACCACGACGACCCGCCGCCGTACAACCGGCTGTTCGGCCCGGTGCACGCGCGCGGACCGCAGTCCGGCGTGGTCTGGCAGCACGGCCGCGAGCGCTTCGCCTGGGGCGAGCCCGAGCGCGCCGACCTGACCTTCAGCGTCGCCAAGACCTACCTCGCGCTCTTGGCCGGCGTGGCCGAGGCGCAGGGCCTGCTGCCCGATCTGGACCGGCCGGTGCACCGGCAACTGCCCGGCATCGGCTTCGACGACAGCGCGCACAACCGCGCCGTCACCTGGGCCCAGCTGCTGACGCAGACCAGCGAATGGGAAGGCAGCTGCTTCGGCCTGCCCGACACGGTGGATCGCTGGCGCAAGGTGGCGCAGGACCCGCGCGCGGCCGGCGGCCCGAAGGGCGGCGCGCGGCCGCTGCAATCGCCCGGCAGCTACTGGGAATACAACGACGTGCGCATCAACCAGCTGGCGCTGGCGCTGCTGCACCTGTTCCGCGCGCCGTTGCCCGCGGTGTTCCTCGACCAGATGCTGCACGCGGCCGGTGGCGGCGCGGGCTTCGCATGGCGCGGTTATGACGACGCATGGATCGACCTGCCTGGCGTCGGCCGCGTGCAGTCGGTGCCCGGCGGCTCGCACTGGGGCGGCGGCGTCTCGATCAGCGCGCGCGACCAGGCCCGCATCGGCCAGTGCATGCTCGAGCTGCAGCGTGGCCGGCGCAGCGGGCCGATCCGCGCCAGCTGGATCGACGCGATGGCCGAGCCTTCGCCGGTGGCGCCGTTCTACGGCCGGCTGGTGTGGCTGAACCGCGGCGGCCGCAACTTTCCCGGTGCGTCGGAGCGGGCGATGATGATGCTCGGCGCCGGCGGGCACACGGTGTGGGTCGATCCGGTGCTCGATGCGGTGGTGGTGCTGCGCTGGCTCGATGCGGCGTCGGCTCCGGCGGTGATCCGGCAGATCGCTGCCGCCTTGCAGGACGGCTGAGCGGCCAGGCTGAGTACCATGCCGGCGGCCGACGCACCGCGTTCATGACCCTCCCGGACACCGCCGCTTCCAGCCGCGCTGCGCGCATTCCGCGCACGGTGTGGGTGCTGGGTGCCGTGAGCCTGTTCATGGACATGTCGTCCGAGCTGATCCATGCCGTGCTGCCGCTGTACATCACGACCGTGATGGGGCTGTCGGTGCTGGCCGTCGGCCTGATCGAAGGCTTCGCCGAAGCCACGGCGTCGATGCTGAAGGTGGTGTCGGGCTTCGTGTCCGACCGCTTCGCCCGGCGCAAGCCGCTGGCCCTGCTGGGCTACGGCCTGGCGGCCCTGACGAAGCCGATGTTTCCGCTGGCCGACACGGCCGTCGGCGTCGTCGCGGCGCGCGTGATCGACCGCGTCGGCAAGGGCATCCGCGGCGCGCCACGCGATGCCATGGTCGCGGACGTCACGCCGCCGCACCTGCGCGACGCGGCCTACGGCCTGCGCCAGTCGCTCGACACCGTCGGCGCCTTTGCCGGTCCGCTGCTGGCGATGCTGTTCCTGTGGCTGTGGAACGGCGATCTGCGCCAGGTGCTGTGGATCGCGAGCGTGCCGGCCTTCATCGCGCTGGCCCTGCTCGCCTTCGGCGTGCAGGAGCCGCCCGCCGCGGCGCCGGTCAAGCGCACGGCGGCGCTGCAGCTGGCCGCGATTTCCCGGCTGCCGCGCGCCTTCTGGTGGCTGATCGCGCTGACGGCCGTGTTCTCGCTGGCGCGCCTGTCGGAAGCCTTCCTGGTGCTGCGCGCGCAGGAGCTGCAGTTCGGCGTGGTCTGGATTCCGCTCGTCATGGTGGTCATGAGCGTGGTCTATTCGATGTCCTCGTATCCCGCGGGCCTGCTCGCGGCCCGCTTCGGGCGGTGGACACTGCTCGGTGCATCGCTGCTGGCGCTGGTCGCCGCCGAGCTGGCGCTGGCGATGTGGCCGGGCGCGGCGGGCCTGTGGTGCGGCGTCGCGCTGTGGGGGCTGCACATGGGCTTGTCGCAAGGCGGCCTGTCGGCGGCGGTGGCCGAGTTCGCGCCGGCCGACATCCGCGCCACGGCCTTCGGCCTGTTCCACTTCGTGACCGGCGTCTTCCAGCTCGCCAGCGGCGCGCTCGGCGGCTGGTTGTGGATGCACTGGGGCAGTTCAGTGGCCTTCCTGGCGGGCGCGTGCTGGGGCGCCGTGGCCTGCGCGGCGCTGCTGATGCGCGGCGCGGCCTGGCAGCGAAGACGCTGAGCCGGCGCAGCTTCGGCTACAAAGCCTTCAGCAGCGTCTCCAGCGCCTTCAGCTCGAGCGGCTTGACGAGGTGGTGGTCGAACCCCGCCTCGGCGGTGCGACGGCGATCTTCCTGCTGGCCCCAACCGGTCAGCGCCGTCAGCACGACCTGTTCCAGCGCCGGCTGTGAACGCAATCGGCGCGCGACTTCATAACCATCCATGCCCGGCATGCCGAGATCCAGGAACACCATGTCGGGCACGAAGGCCGTGGCCATGGCCAGCGCGGAAGGCCCGTCCTGCGCGATCCGCACCTCATGCCCGTGCATGCGCAGCAGCATCGCCAGGCTCGTCGCGGCGTCGCTGTTGTCGTCGACGACGAGCAGCCGGTGGCCGGATGCAGCCGCTTCCAGCGCCCGTTCGTCGCTCAGGCCCTCGACCGGCTCGCCGTGCGCTGGCGCCATCAGCGGCAACCTGACGATGAATTCACTGCCCTGACCCAGCCCTGCGCTGCGCGCCTCGATGGTTCCCCCATGCAGCCGCACCAGGTTCTGCGACAACGTCAGCCCGATGCCGAGCCCGCCTTGCGCGCGGGTCGAGGCGTGGTCCACCTGCACGAACAATTCGAAGACGCGCGGCAGCATCTCCGCGGCCATGCCGATGCCGTCATCGCGCACGCTCAATGCAACCACGCCCTGTTCGCGCACCGCCGACACCCAGATGTGGCCGTGGGACTCCGTGTACTTGGCGGAGTTGGTCAGCAGATTGCCCACCACCTGCGCCAGCCGCACCGGGTCGGCATCGACGAGCAGCGATTCGTCCGGTATCGACAGTTCGAGCCGGTGCCTTTGCATGTCGATCAGCGGTTGCACCGTCTCCACGGCACGCGCGACCACGGCGGCGATCTCCAGCGGCTCCTTGCGCAATTCGATCTTGCCGCGCATCACGCGCGACACATCCAGCAGGTCGTCGACGAGCCGCACCAGGTGGTGGACCTGACGCTCGATCATGGCCCGCGATTCCTCGACCGCCGACGCATCGATGCGCGGCAGCTTCAGGATCTCCAGCGAATTGCGAATCGGGGCCAGCGGATTGCGCAGCTCGTGCGCAAGGATGGCCAGGAACTCGTCCTTGCGGCGGTCGGCATCCAGCAGGGCCTCCTCGAGCCGCTTGCGCGCGGTGATGTCCACCAACACGCCCGGCATGCGGATCGGCCGGCCCGCGGCGTCGCGCTCGGTGCGGCCGCGGGCGGTCACCCAGCGCGCCGACCCATCGGGCTGCACGATCCGGTAGTCGGCCTCGTAGGGTTCGCCGCTGTGCACCGCCCGCTCCAGCGCCGCGGTGACGCGGGGCACGTCGTCGGGATGGATGGCACCGAGGTACTTGTCCAGCACGCCGCCCTGGCCTTCGGACGGCGGCAGGTTGAAGAGCTGATCGAAGGTGCCGTCGCCGAACAGCAGATTGCCCGGAATATCCCAGTTCCAGGTCGCGATCGCACCCGCCTCGAGCGCGGCCTCCAGGCGCGACCGGGCGTCCGCCAGTGCCCGCTCGACACGGGTGCGCTCCGTGATGTCCCGCGTGAAACAGCGCGTGTGGACGAAGCGGCCGTCGTTCCACAACACGCTCGAATCGATCAGCACGTGCTTGATCGACCCGTCCTTGCAGCGCAGCCGCGCCGGATATTCGATCAGCCGCTCGCCGGCATTCAATTTGTCGAGGATCGCGCCAATGACATCCGGATCGGCATGGAACTCGGCAATGTGCCGCCCCAGGTACTCGGCGCGGGTGTAGCCGAGCATCTGCAACTCGGCGTGGTTGGCCTTCAGGATCTTTCCGTCGGAATCGACCCAGTGCAGCCCGATGGTGGCGTTCTCGAAGAACTCCGCCAGTTCCTGTTCGCTTCGCCTCAGCTCGTCCTCGGCCGCCTTGCGCTCGATGAACTGGCCGACGTTGCCGCCGGCGGTGCCGACCATCTCCAGCAGGTCGGCATCGAGCTCACGCACCTGGTGCGTGAAGAACTCGATCACGCCGATCGTTCTGTCGCCGAGGATGACCGGGCAGGCGAACGCGCAGCGCAATCCATCCTCCGCGGCCGCGGCCAGGCGCATGAAGTTGCCGTCCTGTGACAGGTCCGCGATCCAGGCCGGCGTGCCGCTGGCCCAGACCCGTCCCGGCAGGCCTTCGCCGCTTCGAAACGACGCTTCGCAACTCGCCGCGACGAACTGCTTCGGCGGCCTGTCCGGCCGATGCCAGTGCGCCCGGCACGCCAGCCGATCGCCGTCGTCATCGATGATCCAGAAGAAGCCGGCGTCCCAGGCCAGGTGCTCGCAGACCGCGCGAAGCACCCCGGTGGCCGCCTCTTCGACGGTCACGGCCTGGTTCAATTCCTGGGTCAGCGCGAGGCGCGCATTGCGGTGCCGCTGCAACTCCTCCTCGGCCTGGCGCCGCTGCACGACGATCGCCATCTGGTTGGCACCCACGCCCAGCAGCAGGCGGTCCTGCTCGGTCGGGAAGTCGGGCTTGCGCGAGCCCGCGACCAGCGCGCCGGGATCGGCGCCGACGCCGAAACGCACCACGGCGAGCTGCAGCGTGCCGGCGCCGCAGGGATCGGGGATGGTCTTGGGCAACTCGCCGCGCGGCGCGTTCAGCAGCGCTGCCAGCGCTGCCTTGGCGGTGGTTTCGTAGTCGGTGTCGTGGCGCCGGCCGCAGCGCACGATGTCGACCGCGCCTTTGCCCGTGCGGCCGGCCAAGCGCAGGTACACGACATCGAGCGACAAGGTATCGAGCAGCACGCCGCTCAGGCTGCGCGCGATGTCGTCCCGATCCAGTCCGCTCCACACGGCGGGCAGCGTCGACAGCGCGACCAGGTCGCGCATCGTGCGCCGAAGGCGCCGGTTCTCTTCGATCGCGTGCCTGACGTCGGGCGCTGACACGCTCATTCCAGGGCTTTTTCGGCGGCTCGCTCCTGCAGCTCCTTGAGCATCTCGTCCGGCGGAACGTAGAACGGGTTCTCCTGCAGGATGCCGCCGACGATGACCATCGGGTGCGTGCGCAGGATGTCGATGACCACGCTGGCATCGAAGCGCGACAGGTCGTAGGTGCAGACGACCGGATCGTGGTACTCGGGCAGGACGTGGTTCAGCCGCGTTTCGTATTCGACGATGTCGTGCACGCCGGGCAAGTCTTCCAATGCCCATTCCATGTTGGCCACCAGCCGGGTCAGCTTGCCCGGCGGCTTCTTGGCCGGGTCGAGCGCGTCCTTGATCGTGTCGATCATGCGGTACTGATCGAAGTACGCGTCCTTGATGTAGGCCTCTTCCCAACGGCGGACCTCGAGCTGGCCGCGGCGCTGCGCATCGGCGACGTCGATGCCTTCGTCCTGCAGGCGCCGCAGGTGCTCGGTCCGGTGTTTCGGGTCGACGACGTGGAAGGCGCGATCGCCCTGCTCGAAACCGTCCTTGATGAACGGCATCAGCACGCGGTATTCCTCTTCCTTGGAATGGAAGAAGGCGCACACGTGGCATGAACGGCTCAGCACCGATCCGCCCAGTCGCACCGGTTGATGTTCAGCCACGGCAGTCTCCTTCGTCGACGTCGGTAAGTTTGGGCAGGATCGGCCCCTACCGGCGGGTTCGCTGGCACGAAGGCAACTCGCGTGCCAGATGGCGGCTTACAGCTGCAGCGTCCAGCGGTGATCGCAGCGCCGGCAGCGCACGTGCAGCACGCTGGAAGCGGCCGTGCCGTCGAGCACTTCCAGCTTGGCGTAGGTGTCGCAGCCCTTGCAGACCGCCTGGTCCGCGACGTACTCGGCATGGTTGAGCCGGTACAGATAGCGGCGCAGCGCCACCAGCCCGATCGCCGCGCTGGCGGCGCCGACGCCCAGCAGCTCGAGCTGCTGCAGCAACGGCAATGACGCCTGATACAGCTCGGCCGCCCCCAACAGACCGAGCGTGGCCAACAGCAGCAACACCAGGTTGGCGTGGCTGCGCAGCAGTTCGCGCTCGTACCACTTCTGAAATCCGAGGCGCGCGATGGCGTGTGCGGTGCTCATCGGAACTCTCCAGCCGACGGCTGCCAACGACGTCGGGCCAAGATCATCGCACCACGGCAAGGGTTTGCCCGATCGGGACAAGCGCGAAGCAGCGGCCGTTTGTCAGAACTGCGTAAGGCAGCGGGAACGAGACTCTGCGCGCACGGAGACACGACAAGAGGGGTGGCGATGCTGACCTTCCTCACGTTCGTTCAGCTGACGCTGTACATCCCGCTGCTGGCGCTGCTCGGGCAGGGGTTGCTGTTCGTTCTCGCCGGCGCGCGGCGCGACAGCAACTTCTTCTACCAGCTGCTGAAGCTGCTGTCGAAGCCGTTCACGCTGGTCGTGCGCCGCCTCACGCCCTCGCGGGTGGGCGATCACCAGGTGCCGATCGTCACCTTCTTCCTGCTCGTGATCGTCTACGCGATCGTGACCTTCGAGCGCATCAGCCTGTGCCTGCGCATCGGCGTGGAGATGTGCCGGTGAGCCGCATGCCGCTCGCCCACCGCTGGCTGAAGCTGCAGGCGATCGGCCTGCTGGTACTGGGCCGTTCCGCCGCGGCGGAGCGGGTCTTCGATCGCATGCTGCTGCGCTGGCCGCAGGACGCCTACGCGCTGGCCAGCCGCGCCCATGCGCGCGCGCTGCGCGGCGCCGTGGACGAGGCCCTGCACGACGCCGCCGCGCTCGTGGCCGCGCATCCCGGCGCCAGTGCCGCCCACTGGTTCAACTACGCGTTCCTGCTCGAACAGCGCGGCCGGCTTGCGGATGCGGAGGAAGCGTTCCGCCGCGCGGTCGAGCTCGACCCCAAGCTCGACCGGGCCTGGTACGGCCTGGGCGTGACGCTGATCCGCCTGCGGCGCTACGAAGACGCCGAGGCCGCGCTGGTTCGCAATACCGAACTGCAGCCGATGAGTCCCTACGGCTGGTACCACCTGGCACGGGTCTACATCGATCGCCACGAGCCCGACGCCGCGCGTCGGGTGATCCGGCATCTCAAGGGTTTCGAGCCCCAGGTCGCCGCGCAGCTGGAGCGCGAAACCGGACTCGCATCGTGATTCCGTCTCGACAAGAACCGCGCCAGGCGGCAAGCACGGATCCGGGCCGATCCCGGTCGAACGATGGAGACAGTCGATGGAACGATTGAGCGAAAGGCACCACCACTACTGGCGGAAGAACCTGCGGATCACCTCGATCCTGATGGCCATCTGGTTCGTGGTGACATACGTCGTCGGGTTCTATGCGCGCGAACTCAACTTCACCTTCTTCGGCTGGCCGTTCAGCTTCTGGGTCGCGGCCCAGGGTGCGCTGATCGTCTACGTGCTCATCATCTGGTACTACGCCAACTACATGAACCGGCTCGACCAGGAACACGGCGTCGCCGAGGAGGACTGACATGGCCGGCACCTTCGAACACGTGGAAGGCTCCAATGCCACCGCGACCCGCGCCTTCACCCGCCAGCTGAACAAGGTCTACGGCTGGTACACCGGGGGCTTCATCGCCTTCGTCGTCGTGCTCGCGGTGCTCGAGCAGATGGGCCTGCCCAAGAACTGGATCGGCTTCATCTTCCTGATCGCCACCGTGGCGCTGTATGCCGGCATCGGCATCATGAGCCGCACCACCGACGCCGCCGAGTACTACGTGGCCGGACGCCGCGTGCCGGCGGTCTACAACGGCATGGCGACCGGCGCCGACTGGATGAGCGCCGCGTCGTTCATCGGCATGGCCGGCACGCTCTACCTCACCGGCTATGGCGGCCTGGCCTTCATCATGGGCTGGACCGGCGGCTACTGCCTGGTGGCGCTGTTCCTCGCGCCCTATCTGCGCAAGTTCGGCCAGTTCACGATTCCCGACTTCCTCGGCGCGCGCTTCGGCGGCAACCTGCCGCGGATGGTCGGCATCATCGGCGCGATCCTGTGCTCGTTCACCTATGTCGTCGCGCAGATCTACGGTGTCGGCCTGATCACGACGCGGCTGTCCGGGCTGGCCTTCGAGATCGGCATCTTCGTCGGCCTGGGCGGCATCCTGGTGTGCTCGTTCCTCGGCGGCATGCGCGCCGTCACGTGGACCCAGGTGGCGCAATACATCATCCTGATCATCGCGTACCTGGTGCCGGTGATCTGGCTGTCGGTCAAGCAGACCGGCATTCCGATCCCGCAGGCGATCTACGGCTACCAGCTCGAGAAGGTCACGGCGGCCGAGCAGCGCCTGAAGGAGGATCCGAAGGAGAAGGAAGTGATGGCCGCGTTCAAGGGCCTGGCCGACGGCTTCGACGCGAAGTTGAAGGACGTGCCCGCCGCGCTGGCGGCCGATCGTGCCGCTGCGCAGAAGAAGGTCGCCGACCTGAAGGCCGCCAATGCACCGGCAGCCGAGATCGCCACGGCTGAGAAGGCGCTGGCCGCGGTACCGGCGAACGAGGCCGATGCGCGCAAGGCCTGGACCGCAGCCAAGGCGGCGAACACGGCGCGCGCCGCACCGCTGGCCGGCATGCCACCGCACGCCCAGCAGTTCGCCGGCGACCCCAATGGCGACGAGAAAGCGAAGAAGGCGTACGACGAATCGCGGCGCAACTTCCTCGCGCTCACCTTCTGCCTGATGGTGGGCACGGCCGCGCTGCCGCACATCCTGATGCGCTACTACACGACGCCTTCGGTCAAACAGGCGCGCGAGTCGGTGACCTGGTCGCTGTTCTTCATCTTCCTGCTGTACTTCACGGCGCCGGCGCTCGCGGTGCTGGTGAAGTACGAGATGTTCAGCCTCGTCGTCGGAACGCCATTCGACAAACTGCCGGAATGGATATCGGCCTGGAACCGCGTCGACCCGGCCCTGCTGTCGGTCGTCGACATCAACAAGGATGGCATCCTGCAACTGGGTGAGATCCGGATCGGCGGCGACATCATCGTGCTCGCGACGCCGGCCATCGGCGGGCTGCCCTACGTGATCTCGGGCATGGTGGCCGCGGGCGGCCTCGCGGCGGCGCTGTCGACGGCCGACGGCCTGCTGCTGACGATCGCCAACGCGCTCAGCCACGACCTGTACTACAAGATGATCGATCCGAACGCGCCGACCTCGCGCCGGGTGACGATCTCCAAGGTCCTGCTGCTGGTCGTGGCCCTGGCCGCGGCGGCCGTTGCGGCGCAGAAACCGGCGGACATCCTGTTCCTGGTCTCGGCGGCGTTCTCGTTCGCGGCTGCCGCGTTCTTCCCGGCGCTGGTGCTCGGCATCTTCTGGAAACGCGCCAACAAGTGGGGGGCCACGCTGGGCATGATTGCCGGGCTGGGCACGACCTTCTACTACATGGCCACGACCCAGGCGTGGATGCGCGGGGTTTTCGGCGTCACCTCGCCGATCGCCGACAACATCTGGTGGGGCATCCAGCCGATCTCGGCCGGCCTGTTCGGCGTGCCGGTCGGATTCGCCGTCATCATCATCGTCAGCCTGCTGACGAAGGAACCCGACCAGCAGACGCAGGAACTGGTCGAGCACGTCCGGTACCCGGACCTGAAACTCGCCAACGCCTGAGCCGCGCGCCGCGGCGCACTGGGACACGAGCCTCGCCGGCAACGGCGGGGCTCGCTTCATTTTCGGGCGGGCAAACGCGGGGCAGGCATCGCGCTTGCCATCGCTTCGGCGTGCGTCCCGCCCATTCCACAGGCGACGCAAGACCCCATAGCCAGGAGCTGTACATGCCCACCGCCAATCGCACTTCCCACGCCACCACCGAAACGACCCGCGCGCGCAGCACCGCCGCGGACGCCATCAAGCTGCTGACCACGGATCACAAGGACGTGAAGCAGCTGTTCAAGAACTACGACAAGCTCGCCAAGGCCGAAGCCGCGGACGACGAGCGGCGCGCCGTGGCCGAGGAGATCTGCAACATGCTGACCGTGCACGCGACGGTCGAGGAAGAGCTCTTCTACCCGGCCGCGCGCGAAGCGCTCGACGAGCAGGCATTGCTGGACGAGGCGGAAGTCGAGCACGCCAGCGCGAAGGACCTGATCGCGCAGATCCGCGGCATGTCGCCGTCCGACGACCTCTACGATGCCAAGGTCAAGGTGCTCGGCGAATACATCGACCACCACGTGCAGGAAGAAGAAGGCGAGATGTTCCCGAAGGTGCGCAAGTCGGAGCTCGATCTGAAGGAGCTCGGCACGCAGATGCAGGCGCGCAAGGACGAGCTGATGCGGCAGATGGTCTGACGCCGTTGCGCGGACTGCCCATGGACGCTGCTTTCGCGCGGCATGTCATGGGCAGTCCGGTTCGTCCCGGCCCGGGCCTGCGGCGCCTGCCGTGAAAACGTCCACCACCGTCTGGATCGCCCTGGGGAGTTGCCTGCTCACCCTGATCGCGGTGCTGGTGGTGCTCAACCTGAGCAGCGGCGAAAAGAAGGTCGAGCAGCGCGTCGAGCACCTCTACGCCACCGACGATCCGCAGTTCCGGCGCGTGATGGGCGTGCTGCTCGGGCCGCAGATGCTCGACGGCAACCAGGCCGAGGTGCTGCTCAACGGCGACATGATCTTTCCGGCGATGCTCGGCGCCATCCGCGGCGCGCGCAGGACGATCACCTTCGAGACCTACATCTACTGGTCCGAGAGCATCGGCCGCGAGTTCGCCGACGCGCTGATCGAGCGTGCGCGCAGCGGCGTGCGCGTGCACGTGCTGCTCGATTGGCTGGGCAGCGCGAAGATGGAAGCGCGCTACCTCGACGAGATGAAGGCCGCCGGCATCGAGATCGAGCGCTTCCACGAGCCGCGCTGGTGGAACCTCTCGCGCATGAACAACCGCACCCACCGCAAGGTGCTGGTGGTCGACGGCACGGTGGGCTTCACCGGCGGCGTCGGCATCGCCGACAAGTGGCGCGGCAATGCGCAGGACAAGGACCATTGGCGCGACACGCACTTCCGTGTCGTTGGCCCGGTGGTGGCGCAGATGCAGGCGGTGTTCACCGACAACTGGATGAAGGCCACCGGCCGCGTGCTGCATGGCGGCGACTACTTTCCCGCGCTGGAGCGCCGCGGCGACGCCATCGCGCAGATGTTCAGCAGCTCACCCAGCGGCGGCAGCGAGAGCATGCACCTGATGTACCTGCTCGCGGTGACCGCGGCCGCGCGCAGCATCCACCTGTCGAGCTCGTACTTCGTGCCCGACGACCTGATGGCCCACTCGCTGGCCGCCGCCGCGCGGCGCGGCGTCGACGTGCGCATCATCGTGCCCGGGCCGGACATCGACACCGACATCGTGCGCCGCGCTTCGCGCGCGCGCTGGGGGCCGCTGCTCGAGGCCGGCGTGAAGATCGCCGAATACCAGCCGACGATGTTCCATTGCAAGGTGCTGGTGGTCGATGCGCTGATGCTGTCGGTCGGCTCGACCAACTTCGACAATCGATCGTTCCGCCTCAACGACGAGGCCAACCTGAACATCATCGACGCGGCATTCGCGCGGCAGCAGATCGAGATCTTCGAGCGCGACTTCAGCCAGTCGAAGGCGGTGACGCTGCAGGCCTGGCAGCGCCGGCCGTGGCAGGAGAAGGCGCTGGAGCACGCGGCGTCGTGGTTCGGCGCGCAGTTGTAGCCTCGCGCCGCAACGCGAGCGCTGAGCGGCGGCAATTACTTGACGACGTAGCCGCGGCCTTCCATGCAGGCCGCGAAACCGCGGTCGTAGAGGCCGCGCTGCTGCGCGCGCGCCGTCTGCTGTTGCTGCACCTGCTGTTGCTGCGCTTGCTGCTGTTGCTGCTGAGCGGACATCGCTTGCTGCTGCTTCGCGCGCTGGCGCAGGCCTGCACCGAGCACGCCGACGGCAGCGCCCTTGCCGGCATCACGATCGGCCAGCTCGGCCACCGCGGCACCGCCCGCGGCGCCCATCGCCATGCCGGCCATCGCCGGGGCCGCGCCCTGGCCTTGCGCGCTCGTCGCGATGGCGGCGGTCGACGTGGGCGCAGCCGGCGCGGCCTGCGACGGGTCGAAGCCCGACTGCTGGCGCGCCCACTCGTGGCACTCGAAACGATCCTTGTCGGCCTGCTGCGCGCCCTGGCCCTTGGCCGGATAAACGAGCTGACCGGTCGGGCCGCGGGAGCCGGTCTGCGCCTGAGCGACGGCGCACGCGAGGCACAGCGCGACCAGCAGCAAGGTGGGATGCTTCATTGGATGCTTTCGGGTGGCGTCGAGGTCTTCAGCGTGCGGCGGCCGCACCGGCCGGCAAACGCGTGAACAGCTCGGCCACGACGGCGTCGATGGCCGGACCGGGCTGCTGCGCCGCCTTGTCGTCGATGCGGCCTTCGGCGACCGCGCGCCACATCAGCAGATTGCGCCGGGCGTCGACCAGGTCGATCGCCAGCGTGCCTTCGCGCACGTCGATCGTCTCCAGGTTGCCACCGTTCCAGCCGCGGTAACCCAGGCGCGGGCTCGGCGTCGAGCGCAACGCCTGCTTGTCGACCACCTGCAGCAGGTAGTTCACGCGCAGGTCAGGGTCGCGCTCGTCGTAGACGTAGTGCGCACGTTCGAGTTGCTCGCGCGTCGCCTGGCGCAGCCGCTGCTCGAGCAGCGTGGTGTAGTGCAGCGTCGCGGGTTCGTAGAACGCGAAGGTCCGGTAAGCCTTCACGTCGAAGGCGGCGTCCTGATCGTGGCGCACGTCGGGCTTGGAGGCGCAGCCTGTGGCGGCGAGCACGGCGGCCAGCAGCCCCAGGATGGCGGCGCGGCGGCTTGGGGTGAGATGGTTCGGCATGGGAGATTCGGGCGTTGCAAACGAAGGGCGTGGCTTCACGCCCAGGCTGGCAGGTCGGCCTGCACTTGCGTCGCGAACGTGTCCGCCGGCGCCTGCAGGTCGAACACCAGCGCGACGGCGCACAGCAGGCTGAAGGCGATGACGACCAGCGGCAGCAGGTCATCCATGGAATGGCGAGGTTTCTTCATCGAGGGGCTCCTGGATCGGGCGGCGAGCTGCGTTGATCGCCGCAGTCCATTGAGCCCGCGGTCGGTTGCCGCGCGGTTTCGATGCCGCGCGCCTCGATTACGGTTGTAGGACCTCGAGCCCGCGATGCGAGAATCTCGTTCGCATCCCGAGGGCAACGCCACATGTCGAATCAGAAATCGCCTGCGCGGCGCGCCCTCGATGTGATTCCGCACGCGAAGCAGACAAGCTATCCGGAACCGTTCGCTTCGTTGGTCAGAGGCCGGGAGAAGCGACGCCTCGGCGATGCATTCGGTCTGTCGAACTTCGGCGTCAATCTCACGCGCCTGAAGCCGGGTGCGATCTCCTCCGTGCGTCACAACCACAGCAAGCAGGACGAGTTCGTCTACATCCTCGAAGGCTCGCCCACGCTCGTGACCGATGCCGGACCCACCGAGCTTCAGCCCGGCATGTGCGCGGGCTTCAAGGCCGGCAGCGGTGATTCACACCACCTCAAGAACGAGACCGCAGCCGATGTCTGGTACATCGAGGTCGGTGACCGCAGCGCTGGAGATCAAGCGAGCTATCCGGACGATGACCTGGCCGTGGTCGTCACGGACGGCGTCCATGTCTTCACGCGCAAGGACGGTTCTTCCCATGAGTAACGAGCGCACGGCGGCCCCGCAGCAGAACGCCTCGGTCACGGCGTTCCTGGAGAGGCTCGATCACCCTTCGAAGCCCGAGATCCTGGCCATCCGCAAGATCATCCTCGGCGCGCATCCCGACATCGGCGAAAGCATCAAGTGGAATGCACCGAGCTTTCGCACCAGCGAGTTCTTCGCCACCTTCCAGCTGCGTGCCAAAGGCTGCGTGCAGCTGATCTTCCACTTCGGCGCGAAGGCGAAGGACCTGCCACCGGAAGCGCTGTACGTCCCCGACCCCACCCACCTGCTGCACTGGCTGGCCAAGGACCGCGCATCGGTCGAGTTCAGGGACATGAAGGACATCAGCGCCAAGCGCACCGCATTGAAGGGCGTGGTGCGCGAGTGGATCAAGCATGTCTCGCCCGACGCCGGCGGCGCCGACGTCGAGGGCAGCACCTGACGCTTCGTTCGTCGGCTATCCGAAGTTGCTGACCCACTCGACACCCTGAATCCGCGCCGATTCGATCGCGGTATCGGGCGTCGGGTGGCCGCCGCGGGACACGGCGATGGTGCGTGGCCGGCTCGGCCAGACCTGGCGCGCGACGACCAGCGTCGGCTCGAATTTCCCGTTGTCGCTGGCGCGGGCACCACACGTCAACTCGTAGTCCTTGTGGCGAAAAGTCTGCGTCGCGATCATCGGTATCCCCATCGTGTGAAGGCAGTATGCGCCCAGCCGCGGAAGTTCGCGGGGCGCGGCCGCACCGGACCCGTGTCGAATGTCAGAACCAGAGCCACAAGCGCCGGATCCACCGCGGTGTACGGTCGCGTCTGGGCTGGTAGTGCTGGCGCAGTGAGGTTCGCATCGGGCTCTTTCTCTTGACACCGTTGGTCGGTGATACTGTATATCCATACAGCGACATTTGCCAAGGTGTCCACGCCCCCTTCAGTTCCTTTGCCGGCCGCGCCGGCCTACACGGTCGCGGTGCGCGCGTTGTGCGAGTTCGCAGCCAGGCGCGGCGACCTCGACCATCGCTTCACGCCCTCGCCGACGGCCGATGAAGGCATGGCCGGACATCAGGCGGTCGCCCGGCGGCGCGGCCCGGGCTACCGCGCCGAGGTGCCGCTGCAGGGCGGCTACAAGCAACTGCTCGTGCGCGGGCGCGCCGATGGCATCGACGACGCGCGGGAGCTGCTCGAAGAGATCAAGACCTTCCGCGGCCCGCTCGAGCAGATGCCGCCGAACCACCGCGAGCTGCATTGGGCGCAGGCCAAGGTCTATGCGTGGCTGCATTGCGCCGCCACCGGCGCTGCGGCGTGCAACGTCGGCCTCGTCTACTTCGACATCGACCGGCAGGCGGAGGCACCGGCCCTCGTCGAGCGCTTCACGGCCGAAGCGCTGCAGCGCTTCTTCGCGCAGCTGTGCGAATGCTTCCTGCTGTGGGCCGAATCCGAGATGCGCCATCGGACGCTGCGCGACGCGGCGCTGCGGGCGCTGACGTTCGCGCACGGTACGTTTCGCGTGGGGCAGCGCGAGCTGGCCGAGGCCGTGTTCGTCGCCGCCCGGCGCGGGCGCTGCGTGATGGCGCAGGCGCCCACCGGCATCGGCAAGACGATCGGCACGATCTTTCCGCTGCTCAAGGCAATGCCCGAACAAGCGCTCGACAAGCTGTTCTTTCTCACCGCCAAGGGCTCGGGGCGCGCGGTGGTGTTCGATGCGCTGCGGGCGATGCGGGGAGAGGACGAGCCCGCACCGCGCCTGCGCGTGATCGAGCTCGTGGCGCGCGACAAGGCCTGCGAGCATCCGGACAAGGCCTGCCACGGCGAGTCCTGCCCGCTGGCACAGGGCTTCTACGACCGGCTGCCGCAGGCCCGCAGCGATGCGGTGCAGGCGCCGGGCCCGTTGTCGGCCGAATCGCTGCGCGAGATCGCGCGCCGGCACCGCGTGTGCCCGTACTACCTCGGGCAGGAGCTCGCGCGCTGGTGCGACGTGATCGTCGGCGACTACAACCATTACTTCGACGTCTCCGCGCTGCTCTTCGCGCTGACGCAGGCCAACGGCTGGCGCGTGGCGGTGCTGGTGGACGAAGCGCACAACCTCGTCGACCGCGCCCGCGCGTGCTACACGGCAGCGCTCGAGCCGCCGATCTTCGACGCCGCGCGCCGGGCCGCACCGCCGGCGCTGAAGAAGGCACTGGCCCGCCTGCTGCGTGTGTGGAACGCGCTGGGTCGTGAAGACGACGCGGCGTACCGGGTCCTGAGCGCGCTGCCCGCACGCTTCGACAAGGCCGTGCGCGCCGTGATCGATGCGACCGGAACGCTGCTGGCCTCGTCGCCGCAGGCGCTCGACGCGGCGGTGATGGACTTCTACTTCGCGCTGCTGCACTTCGTGCGGCTGCACGAGGTCTTCGACGAGGCCCATTCGCTGCTCGACGTCACGCGGGCAGCACCCGCGCGCCGTGGCTCGCGGCGACCAAGCCGGCCCTCCGTCTGCCTGCGCAACGTGATTCCGGCACCGTTCGTGAAGCCGCGCCTCGCCGCCGCACGCACGGCGATCCTGTTCTCGGCCACGCTCACGCCGATGCAGTACTACGCCGAAACGCTCGGCGTCCCGGCCGATGCGGCCCGGCTCGACGTACCCAGCCCCTACTCGGCGGATCAGCTGGCCGTGCGCATCGTGCCGACACTGTCGACGCGCTACGGCGATCGCCCGGCCACGGTGCTGCCGATCGCCCACGTGATCGCGCGGCAGCTGCGGCGGCAGCGCGGCAACTACCTGGCGTTCTTCAGCAGCCACGACTACATGGAGCAGGCCGCGGACGCGTTCATAGCGTGTTATCCGGACGAGGCCGCGTGGCGCCAGCAACGGCGCATGGACGAGTGCGAGCGCGCGGCGTTTCTGGAGCGTTTCGTGGCGGGTGGGCACGGCATCGGATTCGCCGTGCTCGGTGGCGTGTTCGCCGAGGGCATCGACCTGCCCGGCACGCGCCTGATCGGCGCCTTCATCACCACGCTCGGGCTGCCGCAGGTGAATCCGGTGAACGAGGCGCTGCGCCAGCGGCTGGACCGCGCGTTCGGCGCCGGATTCGAGTACGTCTACCTGTACCCGGGCCTGCGCAAGGTGGTGCAGGCCGCGGGACGGGTGCTGCGCTCGCCGACCGATGTCGGCAGCATCCACCTGATCGACGGCCGGTTCTGCCGGCCCGCGGTGCGCCAGCTGCTGCCGAGCTGGTGGCGGGTCGAGGTGGTGGCGAGCGCCGGCGCGCCCGGCGCCTAACGCTGCGTCAGAGCGCGGCGTCCTTCAGCTTCTTCAGCGCGCGCGTCTTGATCTTCACGGTCGCCGGCTTGGCGGCGAACACCCGCTCCTGCTTCGTGAACGGATCGATGCCGGTGCGCTTCTTCTTGGCGGGCACGTTGAGGACGTTGACCTTCAGCAGCCCCGGCAGCGTGAACGAGCCCAGGCCCTTCTTGTGCACGGACGCCAGCATCGTCGCTTCCAGCGAAGCGAGCACCGCCTTGACGGCCTTGGCCTCGACGGCAGAGACCTCGGCCAGGTGCGCAACCAGCCCGCTCTTGTTGAACGCGGTCTTGATGGGCTTCTGGGCGGCCGGCGCGGCGGCCGGCTTCGCGGGGGCGCTGACCTTCACGGCCTTCTTCGCGGGAGCAGCAGCCTTCTTGGTGGCCGTCGTCTTGGTCGTTGTCTTCTTCGATGCAGTTGCCATGGGAATCTTGTCCTGACTATTGAGATGCGCCCATCGTTCGGGCGCGGCATTCTATGTGCGGATCATGCATGGATTGCGGGCGGCCGGGCGGCGCACTGCCCATGCTGGACTGTCGAATGGGGGCAGCGGTAAGCTGCAATCACATTCGATCGCTGGTGCCGCCCTTGCGACTCGCTGACCTCGGCCCGCTGCCGATATCGATCATTGCCTCGCTTGTCGTGGCTGTCGTGTTGCTGGCGGTTCGGATCTTCGTCCTGCAGCGCATCCAGCAGCGGCGCCAACGCGAGAACCGTCAGGAAACGGAGCGGCTGAAATCGCTGGTCGCCGCATACCGCTCGCTGGGCGGCTCGTTCACGCCCGCCGCCGAGCAACATCGGCTGCAGATGGAAGAAGCGCTTGCGGACGTGGTGCTCTTCGGATCGATTCGCCAGGTCGAGCTTGCCGCCGGCTGCGCGCAATCGCTGACTCGCGGCGAAACCGTTGCCTACCAGCCATTGATCGAAGCGCTGCGCTCGGACCTGCGCATCCAACTCGGCCTGGAACCCATTCCGCAGAGCCTGGCCCTGCCCGCCTCCGGACCGGGCAGTCCTCCCCGCGCCGGCCGCGGCGAAGGCGGCGGCGCCGGCCGCACGGGAGCAGGTGGCGGTGGCGGTGGACTCGGCGGCGGTGCGGCCGGCGCCGGTGGGCTGGGCGCCGGGATGATCGCCGCCGATGCCATGGACCAGGCTCCTCCTCCGTAGAACAGCACCCCCCGCGCCCGAAGGCGAAAATCGGCGCGATGCATCGAACCCCCACCCCGCCGCCGCGCGGCCGATGGCTGGCGAGCGCGGCGCTGACCGCCGCGACGCTGGCGGCCTGCGCGTCGACACCACCGCAAGCCCCACCGGCACCACCTCCTTCAGACGTTAGCCATCCGGCGGCGGAGCCCGCCACCGGCGACGCAGCGCTGCAGCTGCGCTTCAACCGCTGGATCACCGACTTCAGCGCCAGCGCGCGTGCCGCCGGCATCGACGAGGCAACGCTGCACGCCGCGTTCGGCGAGGTGCGCTACCTCCCGCGCGTGGTCGAGCTCGACCGTGCGCAACCGGAGTTCACGCGCACGGTCTGGGACTACCTCGACATCGCGGTGTCGCCACAGCGCATCGCGCTCGGTCGCCAGAAGCTGCAGCAGGTGCGCGCCGAAGCCGCGGCCGCTGAAGCACGCTTCGGCGTGCCGGCCCCCGTCGTCACCGCGATCTGGGGCATCGAAAGCAACTACGGCGGCAACGTCGGCAGCCTGCCGATCGTCGACGCACTGGCGACGCTGGGCTTCGAAGGCCGGCGCGAGGACTGGGCGCGCGGCCAATTGCTCGCGGCCCTGAAGATCCTGCAGAGCGGCGACATCCCGCGCGCGCAGCTGATCGGTTCCTGGGCCGGCGCGATGGGGCAGACGCAGTTCCTGCCCTCGGCCTTCCTGACCTACGCCGTCGATGCCGATGGCGACGGACGGCGCGACCTCTGGGGCAGCGTGGCCGACGTCATGGCCTCGACAGCGAACTTCCTCGCGCGCTCGGGCTGGCAGGCGGGCGTACCCTGGGGCGTCGAGGTCCGGCTGCCGGCCGGCTTCGACCCGGCGCGCGCCGACGACGCGCTGCGCCAGGCGAGCGAGCGCTGGGCCGACGAAGGCGTGCGGACGATGGACGGCACGCCGCTGCCGGCGTTTGCCGATGGCGCGATCCTGCAGCCGGCCGGCGCCCGCGGCCCCGCCTTCCTGGTCGGCCCGAATTTCCGCGCGATCCTGCGCTACAACAACGCGACGAGTTATGCGCTGGCGGTCGGCCTGCTGGCGCAGCGCCTCGCCGACGGGCCCGGCGTGCAGGCGCCGTGGCCGCGCGAGTTGACCGCGCTGACGCGCAGCCAGATGATGGCCTTGCAGACGGCCTTGAATCGGCGCGGCTTCGACAGCGGCCCGGTCGATGGCTTGATGGGGCCGGCGACACGGTCCGGCATTCGGTGGTATCAACGCAGCATCGGCGTGCCCGCCGACGGCTATCCGACGCCGGACCTGCTGCAGCGGTTGCAGGAGCCGTAGCCGGAACGACTGATCGAGGAGACCCAAGCGCATGAAGCTCACCCCGCAGCAGATCGAGCGCTTCGACAGCGACGGCTACCTCTTCTTTCCCGGGCTGTTCACGCCCGCGGAAGTGGCCGAGCTGCAGGCCGCGGTACCGGCGCTGTACGCGCGGCGCGAGGCCTGCAACGTGCGCGAGAAGGACTCCGACGCGGTGCGCACGAACTTCGCCGCCCACCTGTGCAGCGAGCCGTTCGCGCGGTTGGCACGGCACCCGCGCATGGTCGGGCCGGTGCAGGATCTGCTGGGCGAGCCGCTCTACATGCACCAGTTCAAGATCAACGGCAAGATGGCCTTCGAAGGCGACGTCTGGCAATGGCACCAGGACTACGGCACCTGGAAGAACGACGACCTGATGCCGACCGAGCGCGCGATGAACGTCGCGATCTTTCTCGACGACGTCAACGAGTACAACGGCCCGCTGATGTTCATCCCGGGCAGCCATCGCCTGGGCGTGGTCGACGCGCAGCACGACCGCACGACCACCAGCTACCCGCTGTGGACCATCGACAAGACGCTGATCGCGCAACTGGTCGAACGCGCCGGCGGCAAGCACGGCGGCATCGTCTCGCCGAAGGGCCCGGCCGGTTCGATGATCCTGTTCCACTCGTGCCTGGTGCACGCGTCGAGCAGCAACCTGAGCCCGTGGAATCGGATCAGCGTCTACCTCAGCCTGTGCGCGGTCAGCAACCACATCCGCCGCTTCAAGCGGCCCGAGTACATCGCGCACCGCGACTTCACGCCGATCCGCTGCCTGGCCGACGACTGCCTGCTGGCGCGTCCGCCGGTCGAGCTGCCGTGGGGCCAGGGCATGCCGGCGCGTGCGCTCGAGACCTCGCTGGATCCGATCGGGGCGATCGGGGAGACCACGCCATGAAGACCGGCCTGCACCGCCAACTGCAGGAACGTGCCGCCGCGGGCAATCCGGTGCGCGTCGGCCTGATCGGCGCCGGCAAGTTCGGCGCGATGTACCTGGCGCAGCTGCCGCGCACGCCCGGCGTGCAGCTGCTCGGCATCGCCGACCTGAATCCCGAGGCCGCCTGCCGCGACCTGGCGCGGATCGGCTGGCCCGCCGAGCGCGTGCAGGCGGCGAGCCTGGACGCGGCGCTGCGCGACGGCAACACGCATGTCGGCGAAGATTGGCGCGCGCTGGTGCGGCACCCGGCCATCGATGTCATCGTCGAATGCACCGGCTCCCCGGTGGCGGCGGTCGAGCATTGCCTCGAAGCCTTTGCGCAGCGCAAGCACGTCGTCAACGTCACGGTCGAGGCCGATGCGTTCTGCGGGCCGCTGCTGGCGCGCCGGGCCGACGAAGCCGGCGTGGTGTATTCGCTGGCCTTCGGCGACCAGCCGGCGCTGATCTGCGACCTGGTCGACTGGGCGCGCACCTGCGGCTTCCCGGTGGTGGCGGCCGGGCGCGGCCACAAGTGGCTGCCGCACTTCGCCCAGAGCACACCCGACACCGTCTGGGGCTATTACGGCCTGACGCCCGAGCAGGCCGCGCGCGGCGGCTTGAACCCGAAGATGTTCAACAGTTTCCTCGACGGCAGCAAGCCGAGCATCGAATGCACCGCCGTGGCCAACGCGACCGGCCTGACAGTGCCGAGCAACGGCCTGCAATACCCGCCGGCGAGCATCGAGGACATTCCCTTCGTCACGCGGCCGATCGCCGAGGGCGGCGTGCTCGAGCGCAAGGGCATGGTCGAGGTGATCTCGTCGCTCGAAGCCGACGGCCGCAAGATCCCGTACGACATCCGCATGGGCGTGTGGGTCACGGTCGAAGGCGAAACCGACTACATCCGCCATTGCTTCGAGGAGTACAACGCCCACACCGATCCGTCCGGCCGTTACTTCACGCTGTACAAGCGCTGGCACCTGATCGGCCTCGAGGTCGGCTACTCGGTGGCCAGCGTCGCGCTGCGCGGCGAAGCCACGGGCGCCGCAAGCTGCTGGAACGCCGATGTCGTGGCCACCGCCAAGCGCGACCTGGCGCCCGGCGAGATGCTCGACGGCGAAGGCGGCTGCACGGTGTGGGGCAAGCTGCTGCCGGCCGAGCGCTCACGCGCCATCGGCGGCCTGCCGCTGGGCCTGGCACACCAGGTCAGGCTCGTGCGGCCGGTGCAGCAGGGGCAGAGCCTGTGCTGGGACGACGTGGCGATGGACACCACGACGCGCGCCTATGCGGTGCGGCGAGAGATGGAGGCGCTGTTCGCTGGCGCTTGAAACGTGCGCCCGGCTGGCGTGACGCGCCGGGCTGGACTACAGTGGCCGTCCACCCATCACGAGGACTGCAACATGCCGATTCGCATTGCATCGTTGACCCGCCGGATCGGGGATAACGGCCAGGCGCTTCATGCCGCGATGGCGAGCCGCCTGCAAGGCGGGGCCGACGGTCCATCCGAAGCCGAGCAGGCGCTGATCGAGGAACGCCGGCTGCTCAAGGAAGAGCGCGAGCGGCGGCTGGCGCAGGCGCGCGAACCCAAGCACGCGGCCGACAAGCTGGTGCGCACGCACCACGCGCAGCCCAAGGACAAGCCGAAGGCCAAGAAGGAAACCAAGGAAGCCAAGGACGCGAAGGCGGGCAAGGCCCACCGGTCGCGCGCGGAGAAGCATGCCGCCAAGGCCGCGGCCATCGACGCCGCGAGAAGGTCGCCGAAGAAGCCCGCGGCCAAGAGCTGAGGGCGGCGCTTCGCGAACTGCCACGCCGTCGAGGCGCTACGGCGCCCTTCGGCGATACAGCGCGGCATGTTCGAGCAGGTACTCGGGCAAGGGGCCGGCCATGATGGCGGCGTCGGCCAGGTGCTGCCGCTGCTTGAGGTACGCATGCACCGTGATTCCGGCATCTGCGCTGCTGGATCGTGAGCGAACGGCAATCGGCACGCGCCGATAGCCGTCCGGCTCGTTCACACGTTCCAGCGCGTCCATGCGCGCGAGCGCTGCGCGGTCGACCTCGAACACCTGCCCGACGACGTTGTGGCCCTGGCCCGGCGCATCGATCATCCACGGCGAGTGGCGTTCACCGACCAGGTAGAGCGGATAGGACTGGACCGTGACAAAGGAACCGGCCATGCGTGTTCCGGCGTTCGTGCCGAAGTTCGGAAAACCTTCCTTCAGGGTGCCGAAGACGAAGACGGGCGTGACCATCGGCGCCTGGCCGATGACCGGGCAGCGCTGGCCGTCGAAGGCGCTGCGCTGAATGTCGATGACGAGCAAGGCGGTTCGCTTCATGATCGCGTGCGATTGATAACTTCTGATAGCAGCGTCCTGCGCGCTACTGGGCCCGCGCCTCGTACTCCGCGCGCACCACCTGTCCGATCGGGCCGATCAGCGTCAGGCTGGACCAGTGATCGCGGAATTGCAGCGTGACCGTTCGCGTGCGCATCAGCTGCTTCTCCTGGCACAGGGACACCTGCTCCCAGGGGATGAAGATTGCCGGGCTGCCGATCTTGAACGGAAACATCAGCGAGGCATACAGGCCCTGCTCGTTCAGCACGATGCGCAGGCAGCGGCGATAGCGGATCGGAAAGTTCGCCGAGCCGAGCGATCCGGTGCAGAAGCCGAAGCTCGAGCCCGCCGGCATCTTGGACGCCGGATAGAGCTTCGCCAGCGAGGGCCAGCCGGCGATGCGCGCCATGATGACCGCGCCGCCGATCCACAGCGCGATGAACAGCGGCACGAACCAGCGCGGGTCGGCCAGGAGGTGAAGGGGGGTGGGGTTCACGGGCGCAGAGCTTACCGCCCCGGCCGGCTTGCACTGATCACCAGCGCTGGCGCATGCCGACGCGCCGCTGCCGCGTCTGCGCCAGCGGCCGCGCGCCCTTCAGCTGGCGCTCGATGCCGTCGTTGAGCTCGTCGCGCAAGCCATGCACCGCGTCGACGTGGCCGTAGACGCCCGGAAAGCGCAGGTCCAGCCACAGCCACAGCGAGCAGGCGCGCAGCGCCTGCTCCATGCGGTCGAGCCGGCTGTGGCCGTCGACCTCGTCGAGGAACCACGGCCGGCCGGCACGGCCGGTCAGCGCATGGCTGCCGCTCCAGTCGAGGAACTCCTGCAGCTGCGTGTCGCTGCGCGCATCGACCGGCGCTTGCGCGTAGGTGAAGCGGTCGCGCAGCGACAGCGACGGCGCGCTGCGGTCGAGTGCCTCGGCCAGCGCGAGCATGTCGTCGAGGTCGGCGACGGCGAAGTGCGCGTCATCGAGCTTCAGGCGCTCGACGAACACGCCGAGCACCTCGCGCAGGCGCGTCAGGTGCATGCGTGAGGCGATTGTCTCGACATGCCAGCCGTTCGGCGCCACCGGCGCCTTGAAGTGACGCGGGGCCTTCGGCGTGCGGTGGTTCAGCTCCTTCAGCGAGCGCATCGCGTTCGGCTCGGCGGACTCCAGCACGCCGGCGAAACCTTCCTCGTGGATGCCGAAGCGGCCGGCGCGGCCGGCGATCTGGTGCACCTCGGTCTCCGTCAGCAACCGGTCGTCGATGCCGTCGAACTTGGTGAGCGTACTGAACACCACGCGGCGGATCGGCAGGTTCAGCCCCATGCCGATCGCATCGGTGGCGACCAGGATGTGCGACTCGCCGCTGGCAAAACGCTCGGCCTCGCGCCGGCGCACTTCGGGCGGCAGCGCGCCGTAGATCACCGAGACCGGGTGGCCGCCCTCGGAGATGCGGTCGCGCAGCGTCAGCACGTCGCGCCGGCTGAACGCGACCACCGCGTCGCCGTGGCGCAGGGCCTTCAGCGCCAGCGGCCGCGGCAGCAGCTCGACGTGCTGCTTGCGCTCGAACACGCGCACCTGGCAGCTCTCGCCGCACAGGCCGAGCAGGTTGCGCAGCGCCGCCACCGCATAGTCGGAGCAGATGATGATCAGCTCGTTGGCCGGCACCGCGACGATGGCCTGGGTCCAAGCCCAGCCGCGCGAGGCGTCGAAGATCATCTGCGCCTCGTCGATCACCGCGACGTCGATCGGCCGGCTCGTATTGACCATCTCGATCGTGCTCGACACGGCGCGCGCGCCGGGCGCCGGCACGTTCTCCTCGCCGGTCAGCAGCGAGCACGGCACGCCGCGGGCGACCAGCCGGTCGCGCCCTTCCAGCGCCAGCAGGCGCAGCGGCGCGAGGTAGGCGCCGTCATGGGCCTGCGCCAGCCGCTCGAACGCCGCATGCGTCTTTCCGCTGTTGGGCGGGCCGACGTAGAGCGTGACGCTGCGCTGCAGCGCGCGCGCCTTCTCGAAGCTGTCCGGGTAGCCCTCGAACGCCAGCTCGTCGTTCAGCCCGGCCAGCGCGTCGAGCTCGTTGACGCGGTGCTCCCAGCGGTCCTGCGCGCGGATGCAGGCGGCCTTCAGCTCCGCCAGGCCCTGCGGCGTGGCGCACTCGGCCTGCAGCCGCGGCAGAAGCGAATCGAGGTGCTGCGGCGCCCAGGCATGGCTGCGTGCGACCAGGCCCGCCAGGTGCTCCGCGATCTCGGCTGCGTGCGGATGCGGCGGCACCGGGCCCAGCGCGGCCAGCAATGCGGCCTTGTCGCCGCGGCGGTAGAAGTCCCAGATCGGATCGGCCGGCACCGGCAGGCGCCACGGCAGCAGGACGGGCCACGGCGCGGCCTCCGGCACCGGCAGCGCCAGCGTGTGCTGCACGGCGCGCGTGAATTCGCCGGCGTGGCGGGTGATGCCCAGGTGCTCCAGCGCCGATTGGCGCTCCACCATCAGGTGCCGCGCCGGCGGGCCGGTGCCCACGGCGTCGAGGTGCGCCAGCGCCGCGTCGATCAGCCGCGGCTCGATCCAGCGGCTGGCCCGCGTGCCGGCGGCCTTCTGCAGCAGCACGAAGCCGAGCTGGTCGAGGTGCACCTCGAAGCCGGCGTGGTGCTCGGGCAGGTAGTCGGCCGGCTTGACGACCTGCGGCAGCACGTAGCCGGCCTGGCGCACCCGCTCCAGCTGCTCGGGCGTGATGTGCGCCGGCACGCGGCTGGCATGGCGCGGGTCCGGCAGGTGGGGCGGCGCGGCACGGCGCGGTGCCTCGGTCGAGTCACGCATGGCAGGGTCGGTGGATGCTGGGGCGAAGAGGCGGCCGACTCTAACCGCCCGCCGCGTTGCGCCCGTGTCCGGGCCGTTCGCCGGCAGCCGAATGCAAGCCGCCACAATGCGGCGACCCTCGTCCATGCGTCCCCTCCTCCTGCGCTTTTTGGTGTTGCTGATGCTGTCGGCCATCGCGGCCGTGGCTGTGCTCGTCTACAGCGTGGAGCGGTTCCCGCCGACCGTCGCGGCGCGCGACGGGCAGATCGATGTGAGCCACCGCGACTTTGCCGCCCAGGAGGCGCTGATGCTCGGCGGCCAGTGGCGCTGGCAGCCGCGGCACTTCGCGACCGCGGCGGACCCGGGCACCGGCGCTGCGACGATCGACGTGCCGCGGCCGTGGAATCAGCAGGCCGGCGCCGCCGCGCTGTGGGGCAGCTACGCGCTGACGGTGCAGTGCCTGCGGACCACCGGCCTCGCGCTGCTGGTGCCGGCGCAGCACAGCGCGTCGCGCTGGCTCGTCAACGGCAGCACACTGCATCAACAAGGGCTGCCCGCCGACAGCGCCGCGCAGGAGCGTGCGCAGCTCGGCACCCGCCTGGTGCCGCTGAGCTCGGCCAGCTGCCCGCTGCACATCGTCGCGCACGTGTCGAACTTCGAGCACGCGCAAGGCGGCATGGTGCATGCACCGCTGCTCGGCGAGGAGAGCGTGCTGGCGCTGCAGCGCGGGCGCCACCTGGCGATCGATTTCGCGCTGATGGGCTGCTTGGGCCTGCTGGGCGTGCTGGCGCTGGCGTTCTACGGTGTGCGTCGCCGCGAATCGAGCGGTCTGTGGTTTGCGCTGTTCTGCGGCTGCGCCGCCGTCTACACCGGCCTGGCCAACGAGCGGCTGCTCGAGCGCCTGGGACTGCAGCTGTCGATGCAGGCGCACCTGCGGCTGGAGTACGCGGCCTGGCACCTGGCGACGCCGCTGCTGCTGCTGTTCCTGCGCGCACTGTTCCCGCAGGAGCTTGGCATCCGCCCGACGCGCTGGCTGCTCGCGGCCGGCGCGCTGCCGCTGGCCATCGTGCTGCTGCTGCCGATGCCCGTGGTCACGGCATCGATGGCCGGGCTGCAGCTGCTGACGCTGGCCAGCATCGGCTGGCTGCTCGCGCGGCTGACGCTGGCGGTCGAGCAGCGCCGCCCCGGTGCCGCGGTGTTCCTGGCGGGCCTGCTGACGCATGTCGCGCTGCTGCTGCCCGACAGCCTGCAGTTCGCCGAGCGCTTCGAGTGGCAGCGCGCGCCGTTCGGGCTGCTGGCTTTCGTGCTCGCGGCGGCGGCGGCGATGCTGCAGCGGCTGGCGCGAGCCCTGACCGCGGAGGAACAACGCGCGCTCGAGCAGCGCCACCGCGGCAACCTGCTGGAGCACGCCAGCCGTGCCGCCGAACACGACCTGGCGTTCGAGCGCGACCGGCTGCGCCTGCTGGTGCGCTCGACCAAGGCCGGCTTCGGCGACTGGGACGCGGTGACCGATGTCGTCACCTACACCGATCGCTTCAAGGAGATGCTCGGCTACCCGGCCGACCACGACACCACGCAGTGGCCGAGCATCTTCGAGATGATGCATCCCGACGATCGCGAGCGGGCGCGCGAGCAGTTCCGCCAGATGATCAGGCGCAAGCCGAGCGGCGGCGAGCAGGAGCCGGGCGAGCCGATGTCGTACCGGCTGCTGCGCCGCGACGGCAGCCCGGTGTGGATCCATGCCGAGGGCATCTCGCAGGTCGACGACAGCGGCCGCACGCTGCGCTTCATCACCTCCTACCTCGACGTCACGCGCTTTCGCGAGCAGGAGGAAGCGCTGCGCGCGCAGATCGAGCTGACGCGCACGGAGCAGCGCCGGCTCGACCTCGTCGTGCGCGGCGCACGCGTGGGCATCGTCGACTGGGACGGCCGCACGCACGAGACCTACTACTCGCCGCGGCTGCGCGAGATCCGTGGCTGCGCGCCCGACGCCGATACGCGCGACTGGCCCGACTACTTCAAGGTGCTGATCCATCCCGACGACCGCGAGCGCGTGACGCGGCGCTGGGTCGCCTTCATCCGCGGCCAGGGGCCGGAGGGCCCGCACGGCGAGTACTACGCGCCGGAGGAGTACCGGCTGCTGCGCGCCGACGGCAGCCACGTGTGGGTGCAGGTCAGCGGCATGGCGGTGCGCGATGCGCGCGGCTTCGTGCTGCGCTGGATCGCCGCGATCATCGACATCACCGAGCGGCGCCGGCAGGACGAAGCGCGCGAGGACATGGAGCGCATCGGCCGCCACGACCTGAAGACGCCGCTGAATACGATCATCGCGGTGCCGCGGCTGCTGCGCGAGCGCGGGGCCTTCAGCGCCGACGACGAGGAGCTGCTGGGCATCGTCGAGCGTGCGGGCCTGCGCATCCTGAGCCTGGTGAACCTGTCGCTCGACCTGTTCCGCATGGAGCAGGGCAGCTACGCGTTCCGCCCGCAGCCGATCGACCTGCTCGAGGTGCTGCGCAGCGTGCTGGCCGACGTGCGTGCGCACGCCGAGACCAAGCGGCTGCAGCTGGTCGTGCGCATCGACGGCGTGGCGGCGCGCGAAGCCGATGCGGTGCACGCCTGGGCCGAGGATCTGCTGTGTTATTCGATCCTCGCCAACCTGACGAAGAACGCGATCGAGGCGGCGCCTGAGGCCAGCGCGATCAGCATCGACCTGCACCGCAGCGACCCGTTGCGGCTGACGCTGCACAACCGCGGCGCCGTGCCGGCGGCCGTGCGCGAATCCTTCTTCGACAAGTACTCGACCGCCGGCAAGTCCGACGGCACGGGCCTGGGCACCTACTCGGCCTGGCTGATGGCGCGCATCCAGGGCGGCGCGCTGGTGATGCGCAGCTCGGAGGCCGACGGCACGACGCTCGAGCTGACGCTGAAGAAGGCCAGCGCGCGCCAAGCGCAGGCGCTGCAGCAACGCCGCGCCGGCGAGCTGCGGCCGGCCGAGGTGCCGGCCGAGCCGTTGCCGGCGCGGCGCGTGCTGGCCGTCGACGACGACGAATTCAACCTGCTGGTGATGCGGCGCTACCTGCCGAACCCGCCGCTGGCGGTCTTCACCGCGGTCAACGGCCGCGCCGCGATCGAGCAGGCGCTGCAGTGCCGGCCCGACCTGGTGCTGATCGACCTCGACATGCCGGTGCTGAACGGGCTCGACGCGACGCGCCGGCTGCGCGAGCTGCAGCGCGAGGGCGCGCTGCCGCCGTGTCCGATCGTGATGCTGTCGTCGCACGACGACGACGCGACGCGCCGGCGCGCGCTCGACGCCGGCTGCGACCACTACCTGTGCAAGCCGGTGTCCAAGGAGCTGCTGCTGCAGACCGTGCTGTGGGCCGCCGGCCGCTCGCCGCAGCCGCCGCTGGCGGGCGCGCCGGACACCGACGCTGCCGCCGTCGTCATCGACCCCGACCTGGTCGACCGCATGCCGGCCTTCCTGGAATCGCGGCGCGCGCTGCTGGCCGAGCTGGAGGCGGCGGCCGGCGCCGGCGATGCCGACGCCGCGCGGCGCCTCGCCCACCGGCTGGCCGGCAGCTTCGCGCTCTACGGACTGCACTGGGCCGCCGGGCAGTGCCGCGCGCTCGAACGGGGCACCGGCAGCGCTGCCGCGCTGCAGGCGGCGCTCGCCGCACTGCGCGCACACCTGGACGGCGTGCAATCACGCACGCAGCCGGCCGCGACGACGACCCAGCCGCCCTCCTAGCGCCGACCACAATCGCGCATCAAGAGGTAACCGCCGATGTCCGACAAGCCCCGCATCCTGATCGTCGACGACGACCCCGCCGTCACCGAGCTGCTCGAGCTGAAGCTCGACGAGCTGTTCGAGGTCCGCGTGACCAACGACCCGCGAGAGGTACAGGCCCTGGTGCGCCTGCACCAGCCCGACGCGGTGGTCTGCGACATCGACATGCCCGGGCTCGATGGCGGCGAAGTCTGCTTCCGCCTGAGCCAGGACCCGCTGACGAGCCACATCCCGGTGCTGTACCTGACGGCGATGGTCTCGGCCGCCGAGGTCAAGGCGCTCGATGGCACGCTCGGCGGCCGGCCCGGCGTCTCCAAGGGCGCGCCGGTGCCCGAGATCGCCAAGCGCATCCTCGAGGTGATCGCGACCCGTTGAATCCGACCGTTTCCACCGTCGAACGCGCAAATCCGGCGAAATCAATCACGGTCGTCACAATTTCCGGCGGGGTCGGCTGGGGCATGCTCGTGAGCCATGGACTTACGGCAACTTTCCAGCGGCCTGCCGCCGGACGATCACCGCGGCGGGCGCAAGCACCGGTACATGGAAGCGTCGGACATCAATGCAGCGTTCCGCGAGTTCTTCACGCCGCTGCGCAGCTACATCCGGCGCGGCATGCAGACCGACGGCCAGGTCTATTCGGTCGAGATGGACGTCTGCATCCCGGGTGAGCTGCTGGCCACTGACTGGATCCCGCTGCCCTCGCGCGGCATCAAGGATCCGGCGTCGATCCGCAATCCCGCGCGCCGCCGCGCCCTCTTCGACCAGCTGTTCGCCGAACAGCGGCCCGAAGCGCTGTTCGCCTACGTCTGCGAGCGCCACGAGGGCGAAGGTGCCCCGGTGCTGTACCTCGAGATTGTCTCGGCCGACGGCTGGTATGCCGCCGAGTACCCGATCCGCCGCGGCGAAGGCTGGCACCGCCGCGACCTGGCCGAAGCGCCGCATCGGCGCGTCAACCCGCTGGCGCTCGCTTAAGCAGCCTGGGCGCTGATCAGTCGAGCGCCGGCCGCGTCTCGAGCGCGCGCCGGATCACCGCTTCGGCCCGCCGCAACTCGTCACCCTCGAGCGCCAGCCGGGGCGCCCGCACCCGCGCACTGCCCAGCCCGACCATCTGCTGCGTCAGCTTGATCAGCTGCACGAACTTCGGCACGGTGTCCAGCCGCAGCAGCGGCAGGAACCACTCGTAGAGGCGCCGCGCCTCGTCGACGCGGCCGGCGCGCGCCAGCTCGAACAGGCGCACCGATTCGTGCGGCAGCGCGTTGACGAGACCGGCGATCCAGCCGCTGACGCCGACGCCGATGCCCTCGACGATCAGGTCGTCCACGCCCATCAGCAGCTTCAGCCGCTCGCCGAGCAAGGCGCGGATCGCGCTGACCCGGCGCACGTCGGCACTCGACTCCTTGATCGCCACCAGGTTCGTTTGCCGTTCGCACAACGCGGCCACCTGCTCGGGCGTGAAGTCGGTGCGGTAGGCGATCGGGTTGTTGTAGAGGATGCAGGGCAGCGCCGTCGCTGCGATCACCGCCTCGACATGCGCCTGCATCTCGCGCGCATCGGTCGAGTAGACGTAGGGCGGCAGCACCATCAGCCCCGCGCAACCCAGCTGCTCGGCCTGGCGGGCCTGCGCGACGGCGTCGGCGGTGCCGAGCGCCGCGATGCCGGCAATGACGCGGCGCGGGCCCGGCGTGGCGTGCAGCAGCGTCTGCAGCACGCTGCGGCGCTCGTCGGCGCTCAGGGTCGCCACTTCGCCGAGCGAGCCGAGCGCGACGATCGCGCTGCAGCCGGCGGCCGTCAACGTGCGCGCGTGGTGGTCGAGGAAGTCGCGGTCGATCGTGTCCTGCGCGGTGAACGGCGTCGTGATGGCCGGCATCACGCCGTCCATGAAGGCCAATTCGGTCATGGGGTCTCCTGGGGGTTGATAACAGGCAAAAGCGCCAGCGTCGCAGCGCGCGCCGGCATGAACGGCGGCCGCACGTCGTCGACCGACCAGCCCTTCAGCAGCGCCGCGGCGGCAGCGCACAGCCGGCCCTGGCAGTGGCCCATGCCGCAGCGCGTCTGCAGCCGGGCTTCGCGCCAGTCGGCGCAGCGCGCGACGTCGGCCCAGCGCACGTCTTCGCAGCGGCAGAGCAGCGTCCGGTCATCGGGACGCGGCGACTCCTCGCGGCGCGGCTCGAAAGCCTGGTGCAAGGCCTCGGCGAAAGCCCGCTCGCGCTGCAGCGCCGGGCCGAGCGCGCGGGCTTCGGATTCACGGCCGGCGGCCGCGAAGCCGGCGATGCGGCCTTCGAGGCAGGCCTTGGCGACACCGCCGATGCCAGTGCTTTCGCCGGCGGCGAAGATGCCGGGCTGCGAGGTCGCGCACAGCGTGTCGGTCAGCACGCCCCGGGGGCCGCGCGCGCAGCCGAGCAGCGTGGGCAGCGGCAGCTCGGGCAGCAGGCCGTGGCTGATCGCGAGCAGGTCGCAGGCGATCGTGTGCTGCGTGCCGCGGGCATCGGCCAGGCGAACGCCACCCAGCACGCCGCCGGCGGCATCGGCGGCGACGAGGCGCCAGCCGCAGCGGTAGGGCGTGCGCCGCAGCGCGAGGCGAAGCCGCAGCGCCTGCAGCAGCCGATCGGGGTGGCGATGCAGCCCGGCCGCGAAGCGCAGCACGCGCTTCCGCGGCGCCTGTTCGGCGATCAGCATCACCTGCGCGCCGGCGGCGCGGGCGCTGTCGGCCGCGGCCAGCAGCAGCGGTCCGGTGCCGGCGATCACGACGCGGCGCCCACGCAGCGACAGCCCGGCCTTCAGCATCAGCTGCAGCCCGCCGGCGGCGACCACGCCGGGCAGCGTCCACCCGGGAAACGGCAGCTGGCGCTCGCGCGCGCCGGTGGCCAGCACCAGGCGCTGCGCCGCGAGCCAGCGCGCCGGCGCGCCCGCGGGCTCGACCAGCAGCGCCGGCCCGTCGGCGGCGATCACACGCGCCGCATGCAGCCGCTGCACGCCCAGCCGGTCGGCCCGTGCGAGCAGTGCGTCGCGCACCGCCAGCGGCGTGCTGCCGGCCCACAGCCGGCCACCGGACGCGGGCATCTGGTCGAGCAGCGTGACGTGCGCGCCCGACGCGGCGGCCGCGCAGGCGGCGTTCAGGCCGGCCGGTCCGGCGCCGATCACCAGCACCTTCATCGCCGACCACCCCGCTGCGTCTGCACGCGCAGCCCGGCACGGCACGGCGTCAGGCACGCGAGCACGCCGTCGCGGCCGTCGATGGTCACGCGACATTCACCGCAGACGCCCATGCCGCACCACGGCAGCCGCACCTCGCCGCGCAGGCTGCGCCGCGCCGGCCGGCCGAGCGACCACAGCAGCGCAGCGACGTTCGACCCCGGCGGCGCCTCGCAAGCCTGGCCATCGATCATCAGCGTTAGCGATGCGCTCACACGCCCTCCTCGACCGCCAGCAGCATGCGCGCCGGATCGAAGGGCGCGGCGTCGATCGGGCAGTCGCGGCCGAGCATCTGCGCGACGAGCAACTGCGCCGTCGCCGGCGCCGTCGTGATGCCCAGGCCCTCGTGCCCGGCGGCGACCCAGACGCCCGGCAGAAGCGGCCAGCGCCCGATGCACGGCCGCCCGTCGGCGCTGCCCGGGCGCACGCCGGTCCACGCGCGCAGCACCGGCACGTCGGCCAGGCCCGGCACGAAGTGAATCGAGCGCCCCACCATGCGTCCGAACACCGCAGCGTCGATCGCCCGGTCATCGCGCCCGACCTGCCGGCACGAGCCGATCAACAGCTGCCCGGTCGGCCGCGGCTGCAGGTTGAAGGCGATCGAGTCGGCGCTGCCGTGCGCGCTGGCACCGTAGCCGACCTCCACCACCTGGTGCCGCAACGGCAGCGCGCAGCGGTCGGTGATCGCCAGATGCCCCTTGCGCGGCACGAAGCGCAGCTCCGGCAGCAGGCGTGCGCTGTCGAGCCCGGCGGCGATCACGATCGCGTCGGCACCGATGCGGCGGCCGTCGGCGAGTTGCACGCCACACGGCAGCACGCGCTGCACCGTGGCGCCGGCGGCCCAGGCGATGCGGCCGCGTCCTTCGTCGCCTAGAAGAGACCTCGCCACGCGCGGTGCATAGATCACGCCATCGCCGGCCACCCGCAGGCCGGCGGCCAGGCCGCGCCGCAGCACCGGCTCGGCGATGGCGAGCGTGCGCTCGTCGAGCCATTCGCAGCCGATGCCGGCCTGCTGCAGCCGCTGCTGCTTGGCGCGCAGCGCGGGCAACTCGTGGTCCTCGGTTGCCAGCCACAGCGTGCCGCAATCCCGGTACTCGCCGCTTGCCAAGTGCCCGCTCTGCCGCCACAGCGCGAGCGACCAGCGGCTCAGCGCGAGCTCGGCCGGATCGTCGTCCAGCACCACCAGGTGGCCCATGCCGGCGGCGGTCGCGCCGTCGCCGGGCGACAGCGCGCTCAGCACGTGCACGCGCTGCCCCTGCTGGGCCAGCGCCGCGGCGATGAACGCGCCGACGATGCCGGCGCCGATCACCAGCACGTCCGCCGTCACTGGATGCCCCAGCAGAACGGATCGGCGTCGTCGAGCAGCAGCTGGCCCTCGGCGTTGACATGGGCGCGGCCGGTGATCTCGGGCAGCACGGCCCGATCGGCCTGCGGATCGGCATCCGCGTCGGCCCAGCGATAACGCGCCTCGAAAACGCTGCCGACCACGCTCTGCTGTCGCCACAGCGCGCCCGGCGCGAGCTTCCCGTCGGCCGCCAGGCAGGCCAGCTTGGCACTGGTGCCGGTGCCGCAGGGCGAACGGTCGTAGGCCTTGCCGGGGCACAGCACGAAGCTGCGGCTGTCGGCCTGCTCGCTCGGCGCGAACAGCTCGATGTGGTCGATCTCGGCACCGTCGCGGCCGCTGATGCGCTGCGCCGCGAGTGCGCAGCGGATGCGCCATGCGGCGTCGGTCAGCAGCTCGATCTGCGGCACGCCGATCGGCGTCGCGCGCCAGTCGGCGAGGAAGAACCAGTTGCCGCCCCAGGCGACGTCGCCCGTCACCTCGCCGATGCCGGGCACCGCGACGATCAGCTTCGCGCGCCAGCGGTACGAGGGCACGTTCTGCACAGTCACGCGGCCGTCATCGTGCAGCTGGCAGCGCACGCTGCCGACCGGCGTGTCGAGCACGTGCAGGCCGGGCTGAATGCGGCCGAGGTGCTGCAAAGTCGTGATCACGCCGATCGCGCCGTGCCCGCACATGCCGAGCACGCCGACGTTGTTGAAGAAGATCACCGAGGCCGCCGAGCCCGGCTCGACGGGCGGCGCGAGCAGCGCGCCGACCAGCACGTCCGAGCCGCGCGGCTCGCAGACCACCGCGCGGCGCCAGGCATCGTGCTCGCGCACCAGCCGGTCGCGCCGCTCGGCCAGGCGGGTCGTCGGGTCCAGCGGCGGCAGGCCGTCGAGCACCACGCGCGTGGGCTCGCCGCCGGTGTGCGAATCGATGAACGAGATGCGATGCATGCGCCGCATCTTCGAGCGCAGAGCGTCCCCGCGTCTTGCACCGAAGCCGCGAAGGGGATGCCGAAATCTGCACAATGAGCCGATGCTGAGCCTGGACGAAGCCCGCACCCTGTTCGACGCCTGCCCGGACGTCGTGTTCTTCGCCAAGGATCGCCTCGGCCGCTACACCGGTGCCAACCGCACGCTGCTGCAGCGGCTGGGGCTGGCCGACGAGTCGGCGCTGCTCGGCCGCACGCCGCGCGAGCTGTTTCCCGAGCCGCTGGGCGCGAGTTACCACGCGCAGGACCTGGCCGTCATCGCCTCGGGCCGGCCGCTGCTCGACGAGCTGGAGCGCCACCTGTTCCCGAACCATGCGCACGGATGGTGCCTGACGCGCAAGCTGCCGCTGCAGCGCGCCGGCCGCACCGTCGGCGTGATCGGCATCTCGCGCGACCTGCCGCTGTCGGCGCAGAGCGCGCACGTGATCGGCCGCCTGCAGCGCGTGATCGAGCATGTGCAGGCCACGTTCGCGAGCGAGATCCGCATCGGCGACTTGGCGGCGATGGCTCACCTGTCGGTGGCGCAGTTCGAGCGCCAGTTCGCGCGGGTGATGCAGATCACGCCGAAGCGCTGGCTGATCTCGGTGCGGCTGGAAGCGGCGATGCGTGCGCTCGAAGCCGGCGGCGAATCGGTCGCGGCGATCGCGCAGGCCTCGGGCTTTGCGGACCACAGCGCGTTCACGCGCAGCTTCCGCAAGCATGTCGGGCTGACACCGACGCAGTACCAGCAGGCGACGCGGCGATAGGCGTCTCGCGCCGCTCTGTTTCGGGTTCTTCCAAGACGGCGCGGCCAGCACGCGGCTATCGTCGGCGCCATGGTTCCCGAACAGACTCTCCCTCGCATCCACGCGTCTTTCAGATGACCACCCACACGCTGCCCGCGGTCCCGCACGAGGTGCTGGCCAAGCTGCGCGCGATCTGCCTGGCGCTGCCGGAGGTGGTCGAAGAGTCGGCGTGGACCGGCATCCGCTGGTCGGTGCGCAAGAAGAACTTCGCCCACGTGCTGATGATCGACGGCGGCGAGCCGGCCGCCTACGCCCGCGCCGCCGGCCGCGCCGGTCCGGCCTGCGTGCTGACCTTCCGGCTGCCACGCGGCAAGCTCGATGCAGCAGGCTTTCATCATGACCCGTACTTCCGCCCCGTGTGGTTCCCTAACATCGCCGGACGGGTGGTCGACGAGCGGATCGACTGGGACGAGGTCGAGCAATTGCTGATCGACAGCTACGGCGTGCTGGCACCGAAGAAACTGGCGGCGATGGTCGATCGGTGATGCCGCCTGGAGCGACGCACAATGGTTCGCACGCATGAACACCGCACTCGGCATCGCCCGCACCAGCTCCGCAGCGATCTGGATCTACCAGGGCCTGGTGCCGAAGATCCTCGGCCCGCATGCCGACGAAGTCGCGATGATGAATGCAGCGGGCATACCGGCGTCGCTGCAGGCCATCGCCACATCGACCGCCGGCCTGCTGGAAATCCTGCTCGGCCTGTGCATCCTTGCGCTGCCCCGCCAGGCCTGGCCGCACCTGCTGAGCATGCTGGCCCTGGCCGGCCTGCTGGCCTTCGTCGTGGTCTTCGCGCCCGCTTACCTGGTGGCCGCATTCAACCCGGTCGCCGGGAACATCGGCCTCGGCGCGCTGTCGGCCATCGCCTGGCTCGCCACGCGGCAGCAGCGCGCGTGACCTCGGTGTTCAGCGCTCCGCCAGGAACGCCAGCACCTGCTTGGCCACCGCGTCCGGCCGCTCGCGCTGCAGGAAGTGCCCGCATTCGTCGAGCACGACGCGGCGGAAGCCGCCGGTGTAGAACGCCTCCTGCCCGAGCTGCGTGTCGACGAACAGGTCGACCGCGTCGCGCGCGCCCTGCAGGTTCAAGGTCGGCGATGTGATGCGGGGGTCCTGTGCCAGCCGGTGGCTCGCCGCGGCGTCGCGCGGATCGGCGGACGGGTCCTGATCGAAGGATCGATAGGCCGACAGCACGACCGCGGTCCAGTCCGAATTGCCGAGCGACAGCGCCAGCGACGCAAACTCCGCCTCGGCGAAGCGCCAGCCCGGCGACCACTGCTCCCACAGATAACGCGCAAAGCACGCGCGGTCGGCATCGATCAGCGCCTGCGCCAGCGGCGTCTGGAACAACCACTGGGTCCAGCCGGCATGCAGCGTCGCCCACGAGGGCCGCTTGCCCTGCGCGAACACGGCAGCGTTCAGCAGCCCGTGCCCGTTCAGCAGCACCATGCGCTCGACCCGCTCGGGGTGCAGGATCGCCAGTGCCTGCGCGGTCGCGGCGCCCCAGTCCTGCCCGACCAGCACGACGCGGTCGAGGCGCAGCGCATCGAGCAGCGCGAGCAGGTCGCGTGCCCTCGCCGCGGGCTGGCCGCTGCGCGGCGTGTCGGCCGAATGGAAGCGCGTGGATCCGCAGCCGCGCACGTGCGGCGCCAGCGCGTGGCGGCCGGCGGTGGCCAGGATCGGGCCGACGCCGCGCCAGGCGCTGGCGTCGTCCGGAAAGCCATGCAGCAGGATCAGCGGCGGCTCCCGGCCTGGCTCGCCATAACGCTCGAAGCCGATGTGCAGCTGGTCGGTGTCGACGTGCTCCATCAGTGTCCGCCCGGCCGCCCGAAGGACACTGAGCGCCCCTCGGGGGCCGCGAACGAAGTGAGCTGGGGGCTGACCATACGCGGGCTTTTACGTCGATCGCGCCGGCCCCACTGTGAGAAGGCGTGAGCGGCCGGAAAGCCCTGCCGGTGGGTGGGTGGCCGAAGCGCGGCGGGCAAGAACTCCCGCTTCCTCCTCCTTCGTTGCCCGGCATCGCCTCGGCCCCCGGACGGCACTGTGCCGCGCACGGCGGGCCGGCGCCATCGCCCTGAAGGGGGCCCCCGCGAGAGGGATGCCGCGTGGGTACTGGGTCACACCCCGTTCTGCTCGGCCAGCAGCAGCGCGCGCACCTGCGCGTAGATCTTCAGCCGGGCGTGGTCGGCTTCGGTGGGCTGCGCGATGCGGCTCAAGTCCATGTTGTCGGTGACGTCGGCGAGCTTGACGGCCCGCGCGATCGGGTTCGCCGCGGCGCGCGCCGCTGCCGCGAGCCGGTCCTCGCCCTTCGTCTTGGTCAGCGCGCGCACGGCCTGAAGCACCTCCTCGGGGAAGCCTTCGCTGCGCAGCTCGTCGAGCGTGACGCTGGTGTCCTCGACCACGTCGTGCAGCACCGCGGCGATGCGTTCGGGCGGCCGCTTCACCGCCAGCATCACGCGCAGCGGATGAAGGATGTAGGGCTGGCCCGCCTTGTCGACCTGGCCGGCGTGCGCGCGGGCGGCAATCTGAATCGCTCGTTCCAGGGTCGACATCGGCGGCTCCTCGGTGCGGCAGCCAGTATGCCCGGCGCGACCGTGCAGTCTTCAGGGTGCGGCACGCAGTTTGCCCGCGGCCGTTCTCAACTGGAGAACCGACATGGAAAAGCGCCTGCACTGGCTGGAGTCCTTCGAAGCCCGCGGCTCCGACGGACAGACTTACAAGGTACGCGGCTACGAACACCTTGCGCGCGACGAGTCGATCCCCGACGGCATGGAGCGCTGGGAGCCGACCGGCACGGCCGAGTACCGGCTGGCCGACGGGGGGCGTGTCGATGCGCGCGGCGACGGCAGCCTGCGGCTGCCGAGCGGGGTCGTGCTCGAGCGGATGCGCGAAGCGCAGAAGCTGGCCTGAGGCGCTGGGCGCCCGGCGCTCAGGCCTGCGAGTTCATGTAGCGCAGCATCTGGTTCATGCCGAAGTCGGTCGTCATGCCCATCGCACTGCCGATGTTCTGCTTGTAGACCATGCTGCCTCGGATCAGGTCGGTGTGGTTCGTCGGCGACTTGGACCAGACGATGAAGTCCTTGCCGACGTGCACGTGCGGGTACTTATTCTGCGACGGCACGAAGATGTCCTTGCCCTGAGCGACGTAGGTCGCGACATCGAAGTAGCTGCTGTAGAGGTCATTCGAGGTGACCCATTCCCGTACCATCTTGATCGTCAGCGTCATCTGATGCTCCGTAGTGATTTGGATTCGAACGCCGCGCAGCTTAGGCCGCGCGGCGTTCGCACGTCGAGAGACGAAAGCCACATCGCGCGCCATACAGCCTAGGGATGGGCCTAGGGATGGGCAGCGCGGGTCCGGGACGATTCAATCCGCGCCCACCGGCGACCCGAGAGGTCGCCGGTTCGCTTGTTGTCACCCCAACCCAAATCCAAACACGGGAGCTTTCCGGATGAACCGAACCCTCACGGCGTTGCGCCGCTTCACCCTCGGTGCCCTCGCGGCCACGCTGCTTTCAGGCGCCAGCGCCACGGAGGCCGAGAGCACGACCGCCGCCTCCGGCCCGACGAAGCGCTCGTTGTCGCTGCGTGCGCGCGTGACCGAGACCGTGATCTTCACCGGCGCGCCGCCGTGCTTCGCGATTTCCACCGTGCAGGGCAGCGGCCGCTCGAACGTGCTGGGCCGCTTCACGATGAATGCACAGGATTGCATCAACCCGCAAGGCGCCTTCGACCCGGCCGGGCGCAATGCTTTCAACTTTTCGAGCCTGCCGACCACGCTGATCTTCACCGCCGCCAACGGTGATCGCGTGCACGCCACCTACAGCGGCACCCTGAACCGCCGCGGCCATTTGCGCGGGCACTTCGTGATCACCGGCGGCACCGGCCAGTTCTTCGGTGCCACGGGCGGCGGCACGCTGAGCGGCGACCTGGACACATCGCAGATCGTCACCACGCACGGCACCATGGACGCCGACGGCGAGATCGTCTACTGATCGTGCGGGCCGGCGGGCGGGTGACGTACGGCGCACACCGTGACCAACAAATGAAACCTCCGGGAACGCCCCACCCGCCCTAGACTGCGGTCCGCCGGTTGCAACCTCCCTCCCTCCCAATCCCGCAGCCGGTCTTCTCGCCACGCAGCTTCCCTGCGTGGCGATTTTCTTTGGGCACGTCGACTTGGCGGAATTGCCGACTTGCAGCGGTCCGGGTGGCACCCTATCATCGACCGAACGGTCGGTCGAACTCATCCGCCCGCCCGTTTCCCCGTATCGCAGCCCGGAGCCCGCATGCCCGACCGCAGCCCGCAGCAGACCGCCGAGCTCGTCCGTGACCGGATGTTCGCCGGCGATCGCGCCTCCCGACACCTCGGTTTCGAGGTCACCGAGATCGCACCCGGCCGCGCCACGCTGACGATGACGGTGCGCGAGGACATGCTCAACGGCCACGCGCTGTGCCACGGCGGGCTGATCGCCACGCTGGCCGATTCGGCCTTCGCGTTCGCCTGCAATTCGTACAACGAGCGCACCGTCGCGTCGGGCTTCGCGATCGACATCCTCGCCCCGGGCCGGCTCGGCGACGTGCTGACGGCCCGCTGCGCCGAAGTGAGCAAGACCGGCCGCCTCGGCGTCTACGACGTCGAGGTCCACAACCAGCGCGGCGAGCGCATCGCGATGTTCCGCGGCCGCTCGTACACGCAGCGCGGCCAGCCCGCGGTGACTGCCTGAGGTTGAACGCCATGGAGACCGCACAGCTGCAGCAGTCCTTCGACGCCCGCATCGACGCCGGCGACTTCATCGAGGCCAAGGACTGGATGCCCGAGCACTACCGCAAGACGCTGGTGCGGCAGATCAGCCAGCACGCGCATTCCGAGATCGTCGGCATGCTGCCCGAGGGCAACTGGATCAGCCGCGCGCCGACGCTCAAGCGCAAGGCGATCCTGCTGGCCAAGGTGCAGGACGAAGCCGGCCACGGCCTTTACCTGTATGCGGCGGCCGAGACGCTGGGCACCTCGCGCGATGAGATGCTCGATGCGCTGCACACCGGCCGCGCCAAGTACAGCTCGATCTTCAACTACCCGACGCTGAGCTGGGCCGATGTCGGCACGATCGGCTGGCTGGTCGACGGCGCGGCGATCATGAACCAGGTGCCGCTGTGCCGCTGCTCGTATGCGCCGTATGCGCGGGCGATGATCCGCATCTGCCGCGAAGAGAGCTTCCACCAGCGCCAGGGCTTCGAGAGCCTGCTGACGATGATGACGCACGGCACCGACGCGCAGCGCGCGATGGTGCAGGACGCGGTGAACCGCTGGTGGTGGCCGTCGATCATGATGTTCGGCCCGCCCGACGACCAGTCGCCGAACTCGGCGCAATCGATGCGCTGGGGCATCAAGCGCATCAGCAACGACGAGCTGCGGCAGAAGTTCATCGACGCCACCGTCGAGCAGGCCAAGGTGCTCGGCGTCACGCTGCCGGACCCCGAGCTGAAGTGGAACGAGGCGCGCGGGCACCACGATTTCGGCGCCATCGACTGGGGCGAGTTCAAGCGCGTGCTGTCCGGCGACGGCCCCTGCAACCGCGAACGCCTGGCCGCGCGCGTGCAGGCCTGGGACGACGGCGCGTGGGTGCGCGAAGCGGCGATGGCGCATGCCTCGAAACACACGGGAGCATCGCCATGAGCACCGCTCCGTCGACCACTGAATGGCCGCTGTGGGAAGTATTTGTCCGCAGCAAGGCCGGCCTCGACCACAAACACTGCGGCAGCCTGCATGCGGCGGACCCGAAGATGGCGCTGCAGATGGCGCGCGACGTCTACGCACGGCGCCAGGAAGGCGTCAGCCTGTGGGTGGTGCGCTCGGACCAGATCATCGCCAGCGACCCGGGCGACCGCGAGATGCTGTTCGACCCGATGGAAGACAAGGTCTACCGGCACCCGACCTTCTACAAGCTGCCGCAGGCCGTCGATCACCTGTGATGGCCGTGATGCAAGCCTCGATCGCGCTTTCGCCCGACGCGACACAGCAATACCTGCTGCGCATCGCCGACACCTGCCTGGTCCTCGCGCAGCGCACCAGCGAATGGTGCGGCCACGGGCCGATCCTCGAGGAGGACATCGCGCTCGCCAACATGGCGCTCGACCTGATCGGCCAGGCCCGCGCGCTGCTTGCGCATGCGGGCACGCTGGGCGAGACCCGCTACGACGAGGACCAGCTCGCCTTCCTGCGCGATGAGCGCGACTACCGCAACATCACGCTGGTCGAGCTGCCGCGCGGCGACTTCGCCTTCACTGTCGTGCGCAACGTCTTGGTCGCGAGCTTCCTGAAGGCGATGTGGGCGCGCCTGGCCACCGAATCGACCGATGCCGAGCTGGCTGCGATCGCCGCCAAGGCGCTGAAGGAAGCGCGCTACCACCAGCAGCACGCCGCCGACTGGCTGCTGCGCCTGGCCGACGGGACGCCCGAATCGCGCTGCCGCACCGAATCGGCGTTAGGTGCGCTCTGGCCCTACACCGCCGAGCTGTTCGAGGCCGACGCCATCGACGAGGCGGCCCGCACGACCGGCCTGGGCCCGAGCTGGGGCGAGCTGCGCGAACCGTGGCTCGCCGACATCACGCCGCTGTTCCAAGCCGCGGCCTTGAGCCGGCCCGCGGCGAGCGCCTTCCGCAGCACCGGCAAGCACGGTCGGCACAGCGAGCACATGGGCTTTCTGCTGGCCGAGATGCAGCATCTGCAGCGCGCGTATCCCGGAGGCACGTGGTGAGCCTCACCGCGACGGCTTCCCGCATCGACGCCGCCTGGCGCGTGCTGGCCGGCGTGCCCGATCCGGAGGTTCCGGCGCTGTCGGTCTGCGACCTGGGCATCGTGCGGGAAGTCAATGACGACGGCGAGACGCTCGAAGTCGTGCTGACGCCGACCTATTCCGGCTGCCCGGCCACCGAGGCGATCGCCGCCGACGTGCTGCAGGCGCTGGGCGCAGCCGGCCTCGGGCCTGCCCGCACGACGCTGCGCCGCGCGCCGGCCTGGACCAGCGACTGGATCAGCGAAGACGGCCGCCGCAAGCTGCGCGACTACGGCATCGTGCCGCCGGGCCCGGTGGGCGGGGAGCAGCCGATCCACTTCGCCGCCAACCGTCGCGCCCCGGCGCTCGCCTGCCCGCGCTGCGGCAGTGCACGCACCGAGCGCCTGTCGGCCTTCGGCTCGACCGCCTGCAAGGCGCTGTACCGCTGCCTCGCGTGCCGCGAACCCTTCGAGCACTTCAAGCCGCTGTGACCGCGCTATTCCACCCCCTGCGCGTGCGCTCGATCCGCCCCGACACGAGCGAGGCGGTGGTGGTCGCCTTCGACGTGCCGCCCGCGCTGCGCGAGGTCTTCGGCTTCACGCAGGGCCAATACCTGACCTTGCGCACGCAGATCGACGGCCAGGAACTGCGCCGCTCGTACTCCATCTGCGCCGGCATCGACGATGGTGAATTGCGGGTCGGCGTGCGCAAGGTCGCCGGCGGCGTGTTCTCGAACTGGATCAACGCCTCGCTGCGCGCCGGCGACGTGATCGACGTGATGGCGCCGCAGGGCCGCTTCTTCGTGCCGCTGGATCCGCTGTCGCGGCGGCATCACGTCGGCATCGCCGGCGGCAGCGGCATCACGCCGATCCTGTCGATCGCCAAGACCGTGCTGGCGCGCGAGCCGGGCAGCCGTTTCACGCTGGTCTACGGCAACCGGCGCCTCGCGTCGACGATGTTCAAGGAGGAGCTCGAGGACCTGAAGAACCGCCACATGGCGCGATTCGCGATCCACCACGTCTTCTCGGATGAACACTCCGACGCGGCGCCGCTGCTGCACGGCGTGCTCGACCGCGACAAGCTGGCGGCGCTGCTGGCCACGCTGATCCGCGCGCCGAGCATCGACGAAGCCTACATCTGCGGCCCGTTCGCGATGAACGACGAGGCCGAGGCCGCGCTGCTGGCCGCCGGCGTCGCCGAAGAGCGCATCCACATCGAGCGCTTCGGCATCGCGCCGCAGATGGGCAGCGTCGATGCCGTGGTGCATGCCGCGGCGCCGGGTGATGCCGACGAGGCGCGCGTCGTGATCATCCGCGACGGGCTGCAGCGCGAGGTGGTGTTCCGCCGCGACCAGCCGAGCATCCTCGATTGCGCGTCGGCCGCCGGGCTCGAAGTGCCCTACTCCTGCACCTCGGGCGTCTGCGGCACCTGCCGCGCAAAGCTGCTCGAAGGCCGCGTGCGCATGGAACGCAACTTCGCGCTCGACAAGCAGGAGGTCGCCGCCGGCTTCGTGCTGACCTGCCAGGCGCATCCGCTGACGGAGCGGGTGGTGCTGTCGTTCGATGAACGTTAGCGCGCTGCGCTCGACCTTGTAGGAGTTTCGGCAGCGCGACTGTCAAAGTTGCCCGACTACCGGCAACCGGCCCGGGGTGTTATTGCTCTCGCCTGCCTTCAACCCGAGGCGGCTTGCGACCGCCTCACGCCATCGACATGAAATCCCTGCCCGAGAGCGAAGAGCACTTTCGCTTTCTGAACGATCTGGCCAAGGCGACGCGCACGCTGGCCGATCCCGAGCAGATCATGACCGTGATGTCCCGGATGCTGGGCCAGCACCTGCGCGCCTCGCGCTGCGCCTATGCGGATGTCGAGAGCAATGGCGAGCAGTTCACCATCATCGACGACTACACCGACGGCTGCGCCAGCACCGCGGGCCGCTACCTGCTCTCCCTGTTCGGCACGCGCGCCGTCGACACGCTCAACAGCGGGCAGACGCTGATCGTCAGCAACGTGGACGTGGAGCTGCCGCCCGGCGATGGCGCGGACATGTTCAACGCCATCGGCATCAAGGCGATCACCGTCTGCCCGCTGGTCAAGAACGGTTCACTTCGCGCGATGATGGCGGTTCACCAGACGACACCGCGCTTCTGGACGCCGGGCGAGGTCGCGATCGTGCAGGAAGTCGTCGAGCGGTGCTGGGCCACGATCGAACGCAGGAACGCCGAAGAAAAGCTGCGCAAGAGCGAAGCGCTGCTGCGCATCGCCGGCCGCACCGCCCGGCTCGGCGGCTGGGCCCTGGACCTGCCGGATCGCATCACCTGGTCGGATGAGGTATGCGCCATTCACGAGATGCCCACCGGCACGCTGCCGAGCCTCGAGCAGGCGCTCGGCTTCTACACCCCGCCATCGCGCGAGGCCATTGGCAACGCCTTCGAGGCCTGCGCCCGACGGGGCACGCCCTTCGATCTCGAACTGGAGCTGATCACCCTCAACCGAAGCCGCATCTGGGCGCGCGCCATCGGCGAAGCTCAACGCAATGCGGCTGGCGCGATCACGCGGATTCAAGGCGCCTTTCAGGACATCACCGAGCGCAAGCGGGCCGAGATCGGGATCAAGCGCCTGAATCGCGTGTATGCGGTGCTCAGCCAGATCAACGGCCTCATCGTCAGGGTGCGAGACCCCGATGAGCTCTACCGCGAGGCCTGCCGCATTGCGGTCGAGGCGGGTGCATTCCGGATGGCATGGGTCGGCGTGATCGACCCGCAGACGCTGGACGGCGAGGTCGTCGCCTGGCATGGCGTCGAACAGGGCTTCATCGACCAGATCCGGCTGACGGCGCGCGATGGCACGCCCTGCAGCGACTGGCCTGCCAGCCGCGCATTGCGGCGGTGTTTGCCGGTGATCTGCAACGACCTGGCGACGACCGACACGCAGGTCCCGCTGCGCGATGAGCTGCTGAGCAGCGGACACCGGTCTGCCGCCTATTTCCCGCTGATGCCGGCAGGCCGGCCCGAGGCGGTGATCGCGCTCTTCGCAGGCGAGCCCGACATCTTCGATGATCAAGAGACGCGGCTGCTGCTGGAACTGGCCGGGAACATTTCCTTCGCGCTGGATCACATCGAAAAGGAAAAGAAGCTCAACTACCTCGCCTACTACGATGCGCTGACCGGTCTCGCCAACCGGAGCCTGTTTCTCGAGCGGCTGGCGCAATACATGCGCATTGCCGACGGCGGCGGGCACAGGCTCGGCCTCTACCTGATCGATCTGGAGCGGTTCAAGAACATCAACGACAGCCTGGGCCGGCCTGCCGGCGACGAGCTGTTGAAGCAGGTGGCGCAGTGGATGACGCGCAATCTGGGCGACACCGACCTGTCGGCGCGCGTGGGTCCCGACCAGTTCGCCCTGGTGCTGCCGCAGGTGAAGCCTGACGGCAATGTGACGCGGCTGCTCGAGAAGACGATGGAGGCTTTTCTCGAGCACCCGTTCCGCCTGAACGAAGGTTTGTTCCGGATCGCCGCCAAGGTCGGCGTCGCGCTGTTTCCGGAGGATGGCGTCGACGCAGACACGCTGTTCAAGCACGCCGAGGCGGCGCTGAAGAAGGCCAAGGCCAGTGGCGATCGATACCGGTTCTACACGCAGGCGATGACCGCATCGGTGGCCGCCAAGCTCACGCTGGAGAACCAGCTGCGCCAGGCGCTCGACAAGGAAGAGTTCGTTCTTCACTACCAGCCCAAGGTGAGCCTCGGCAGCGGTCAGCTCACCAGCGCGGAGGCGCTGATCCGCTGGAACGATCCGCGAACCGGCCTGGTGCCGCCGGGCCAGTTCATCCCGGTCCTGGAGGAAACCGGGCTGATCCACGATGTCGGGCGCTGGGCCTTGCGCAAGGCTGTCCAGGACTATCTGCGCTGGCGCGCAGCCGGCTTGGCCGCAGTGCGCATCGCGGTCAACGTGTCTCCGCTGCAGCTGCGCCATCGCGGCTTCATCGCCGAAATCGAGCAGGCCATCGGCATCGATGCGCAGGCGGCGGCCGGCCTCGAGCTCGAGATCACCGAGAGCCTGATCATGGAAGACGTCAAGCACAGCATTGCCACCCTGCAGGCGATCCGCGCCATGGGCGTGCGCATCGCCATCGACGACTTCGGCACCGGCTACTCATCGCTGAGCTACCTGGCCAAGCTCCCCGTGGATACGCTGAAGATCGACCGCTCGTTCGTGGTCGACATGACGAGCGGGCCGCAAGGCCTGGCGCTCGTATCCACCATCATCCACCTGGCCCATTCGCTCAAGCTCAAGGTGGTCGCAGAAGGGGTAGAGACCGATGAGCAGTCGCGTCTGCTGCAGGTGCTGAGCTGCGACGAGATGCAGGGCTATCTGTTCAGCAAGCCGTTGCCGGGCGAGGAGTACGAAGCGAGATACCTGGTTGCTCGACCTCGTTGAATGCTCAGGCCAGGCCGGCGAGCGTGAAGTGGAACGTCGCACCCGGCGACGACGGATGCGCCGCAGCCCACACCCCGCCGCCATGGCGCTCGACCACGCGCTTGACCAGGCTCAGGCCGATGCCATGCCCGGCGTATTCCTTGCCGTGCAGGCGCGAGAACGGCTGGAACAGCCCGGCCGCGCGCTGGTCGTCGAAGCCGACGCCGTTGTCGCGCACGTAGAGCGCACGATGTCCGCCGGCCGCCGCGAAGCCGACCTCGATCAGCGGCGCCGGCACGTGCCGCGTGAACTTCACCGCGTTGCCCAGCAGGTTGACGAAGACCTGCTGCAGCAGCCCGGGAACACCGTCGACCGTCGGCAGCGCGTGCAGCCGGAACTGTTCCGCCGGCACGTCGAAGGCCAGCCGGACCTGCTCGATCGCGTTCTGCGCAATGACCGTCAGGTCCACCGGCGCCGGCGCCAGCGGCGCATCACTCGCTTCGGCCAGCGCCAGCAACTCGACGACGAGCTGGGTCAGCTCCTCGACACGGCCGGCCAAGGCGTTCAACAGCCGGGCCGCCAGCGCCTGGTCGCCGCGCTCGAGCGCCTGCTCGGCCAGGCGCGCGCAGCCCGCGACTGCACCCAAGGGCCCGCGCAAGTCATGCGCGACGTGGCGATTGAAGCTCGCCAGATCGTCTATTCGATCCAGCAGGCTGGCCGAACCCGTGCCGTCGAGAACTGCTGACATGGTGCCCCCGATTCTGAAGACCGATACCGCCCTCCAGATTCCATTTATTGCAAACATAGCGGCACGGCGGGCGCTGCGTCGATACGCGGCGCGCCAGTTCGCATACGGCAAGGGCGGGCGCGCGATCGGCGCGCCGCTGAACCGAAGGCTCAGTCGATCTCAGCGGCGGCGCGATCGCAGGCGGCGGCGCGATCCTCGTCGGCTTCCTCGCGCGCCAGCGCGGCCAGCGTGCGCCAGGCGCGGCGGCGCGCGCGCGACTCGAGCGCCGGCTCCTTCGCCGCCTGCTCCAGCGGCTTGCGCGCCTTGCCCCAGAGCTGGCGCTGGAACAGCACCGCGCCGACAGCGCCCTGCACCGCCGATTCGGTCGGATGGTCGCGCTGCGCCGCTTCGACGCGCGGCAGCCAGTCGGCCCCGACGCCGGCGACCACCTCGACCAGCGCCAGCGCGACCTGCGCGCGGCCGTCGGTGCCGAGCTCGTCGAGCCGCTCCCACAGCGGCTTGAGCCACAGGCAGCCGTCCTCCGGATGCCCGAGCACCGCGGCGCGGCGTGCGGCGCGCGCGGCGACGAAGGGGTCGCGCTGGTCGGCGATGTCGAACTGATGCCAGGCACGGCGCAGCTGGTCGATGTCGTGCGCCTCGTCGAGCACCTCGAAGGCCAGCGAGCGCAGCAGGCCCTGCGCCGCGATGCTGGAGAAGGCCTGGTGATTGGCAAGCAGGCGCGCGGTGTGCAGCGCTTCCAGCGGCCGGCGCGCCAGGCGCGCGGCCTGCAGCTTCAGCCGCAGCGCCTGCGTTCGCCGCGCCACGCCCGGCGGCAGCTCGGCCAGCCAGGCCTCGGCCGTCGCCGCATCGCGGTCGTCGAGCGCCCACTCGGCCGCCAGCAGCCGCGCACCCTCGTCGATCAACGCGTTGACGCGCTGGCCCGGGCGCAGCACGCGCGCCAGCATCTCGTCGCGCCGGCCGCGGTCCTGCAGGCGGTGCAGGCTGCCCGAGGCCAGCAGGTGCGCCAGCACGCGGAACTCACGCTCCTCGCTCAGGCCCGCGGCGTCGTCGCGGGCGCCCAGCGCGCGCTGCGCGGCCTTGTAGGCGCGCGTGTAGCGGCCGCCGTAGTACTCGGCCATCGCCTCGCGCAGTGCCGCCTGCGCGGCCCGCTCGACGCGCAGTGCGCGCCATTCGCGCGCGCGCTCGGGCAGGCCGATCAGCGAATTGATCGCCTGCGCCACAGAGAAGATGATGAAGCCGGTGGCCAGCGCCGCCAGCATGAAGAAGTTCAGCGACATGTCGAGGCGCCAGGCGCCCCAGTAGAACGACGCGACGCCGTCGTTGTCGCCCAGCGTCAGCGCCGCGACGACGGCGACGACGAACAGCAGGACCAGCCAGATGACGCTGCGCATGGCTCGAAAAACCGGGCGTTCCTAACGCCCGGCCTGCGCGGCCGCGATCGCGGCCAGCGTCTCGTCGGGCCGCGGCAGGCTCATCTGCCGCGCCTGCGAGGTGACCTGGCGCACCAGCTCGGTGGCGGTGGTGACGCGACGCGAGCTGCGGTCGAAATAACGGTCGAGCGCCGACTGCACGTCGCGCAGGTCGCTCTGCGCGGTGTCGAACTGGCGCGACATCAGCGCCAACCGCGCGTTCAGCAGGCGCAGCTTCAGGTTCTCGCGCAGGAACCAGGCCTGCTCGGGCGCCACCAGCATCGCCTCGGGGTTGTCGATGCGCGTCACGCGCACCAGCGAGCGCACCTCGGACCAGACGCGCCCGGAGACCTTGTCCCAGGTGCCGCTGACCAGTTCCCACCAGTCCCGCACGCCGGGACCGAGCGGCTCGCCGTTCTTGCCGACGCGGCCCGCCGGGGCCGAAGCGCCGGCCGCCGCGGCGCGCCGCTCGGGCTGCGAGAGCAGCGGCAGCTCATCGGCCAGGCGCGCGGCCTCGTCGAGCTTGATCGCCAGCGTCGCGATGTCGGTCAAGGCGACGGCCTTCGCGCGGTCGATGTCGCGCGACAAGGCGCGGCGCACGCGCTCGGTGCGCGGCTGGTTGATGCGCGCGAGCCGCTCCTCGGCCTGGCGCAGCGCACCGATCAGCGGCTCGGCGCTGCCGGTGATCGCGCTTTGCTGCACGGCGACGCGGATCGCCGCGTCGACGTCGGCCAGCACGTTCTCGTCGCGCGAGCGCGACAGCTGCTGGATCAATTCTTCGAGCTGGCTGCGCTGCAGCGCGGTCTCGGCGACGCGGGCTTCGAGCAGCGCGACCTTGGCCTCGGCGGCGCGGGCGGTTTCCTGCGCTTGCTTGGCCGCGGCGCGTGCCTCGACCGCCTGGCTCTGGCTGTCGTGCTGGCGCCGCACCAGCTCCTGCTCCAGCGACTTCAGCCGCTGCTGGCTGTAGATCGCCAGCGTCAGGCTGGCGACCGCCAGCGCGCCGACCAGCGCGGCGGCGGCGAACCAGCCGCGCCGCGACAGGCCAGTGGTCGCGGGGGCGGTGGGAGCGGCCGGTGCCGAGGTCACCGCAGGCGCTGCCGCGGCGGCGGGCTCGGTGCCACGGTCGAGGGTCGGGGCGGTGTGATTCACGGTCGCGGGATTGTATAGAGCGACCCCAGGCGCTTGGCCACCGCCGCCGGCGCCACGCCGACCTCATCGACCTGCCCGAAGCCGATGCTGCGCGCGGTGTCGACGATGCGTTCGTGGGTCGCCAGTGCGCGCATCGCCGGCCAGTCGGCCTGCGGCGCCAGCAGGGGCAGCTGGCGCACCGCTTCGCTGCTGCTGAAGAGCCAGCAGAACGCCGATGGCCGCGCCAGCGCGTCCGCCAGCAGCGCCTGCTGCGCCGGATCGAGCCGCGGCGCGGCGCGGCGGTAGGCTTCGACGAAATGGACCTCCGCTCCCTGCTGCCGCAGCGTCTCGGCCAGCCAGTCGCGCCCGCCTTCGCCGCGCACGATCAGCACCGAGCGGCCGCGCCAGTCGAGCTGCAGCGCGAGCAGCGCGCGCCACAGCGCCTCGGAGTCGAAGCGCTGGCGGTGGGCGGGTGGACTGACGATCGCCGCGGCGGGCACGCCGGCCCGCAAGAGCGCGGCCTGCGTGCCGGGGCCGGTGCTGCCGGCCAGCGGGCCGCTGCCGCCGAACGCGGCGCCCAGGGCCGCATCGGCGCCGGCGAAGAATCGATCGACCGCGCTCGGGCTGACGAACATCACCAGCGCCTGCCGTCGCGCGGCCTCGCGCGCCTGTTGCAAGGTCGCCGCGTCCGGCGCGTCGCCGATGTGCAGCAGCGGCAGCGCGGCGGCCTCGACACCCAGCGCTTCGAGCCTCGCCACCCACTCGTCGGCCTGCGGCTGCGGCCGCGTCACCAGCACCCGCATCGGCGATGCGTGCGTCAAGGCGCGGCCAGGTAATCCGCCGCGCCGGCGTTCTGAAGCTGCGCCGCCGCGGTTTCACCGAGCATCGCTGCCTGGCCGGCGTCCTCGGCCGGCCCTTCGACCTCGGTGCGCAGCAGCGGCCGCTCGGGCTGATCCGGGTGGCCGAGCGCGGCGACCAGCGTCAGCCGCCCGTCCTGCCACACCGCATGGGCGGCCAGCGGCATGCTGCAGCTGCCGCCGAGCGCGCGCGACACCGCCCGCTCGGCATGCGCCGCGAGCCAGGTCGGCCGGTGGATCAGCGCCGACATCTGGGCCAGCAGCTCGGGCGGCGCCGACGCCGCCATCTCGATGCCGAGCGCCCCCTGGCCGGCCGAGGGGATCATCTGAGCGACCTCGAAGCAGCCGCGGATGCGCGGCGCCAGGCCCAGGCGCTTCAACCCGGCGGCGGCCAGCACGATCGCGTCGTAGCCGCCCTCGTCGAGCTTGCGCAGGCGCGTGTCCAGGTTGCCCCGCAAGGGCTCGATGCGCAGGTCCGGCCGCAGGTTCATCAGCTGCACGACGCGGCGCAGGCTCGAGGTGCCGACCACCGCGCCCGGCGGCAGCGCCAGCAGGTGCTCGAAGCGATTCGACACGAAGGCGTCGCGCGGGTCCTCGCGCTCGAGCACCGCGGCCAGCACGAAGCCGGCCGGCAGCTCCATCGGCACGTCCTTCAGCGAATGCACCGCCAGCTGCGCGTGGCCCGCTTCGAGCGCGGTCTCGAGCTCCTTGACGAACAAGCCCTTGCCGCCGACCTTCGACAGCGTGCGGTCGAGGATCTGGTCGCCGCGCGTGGTCATGCCCAGCAGCTCGACGGCCAGGCCGAAGCGTTCGCTGAGCAGCGCGCGCACGTGTTCGGCCTGCCACAGCGCGAGGCGGCTTTCGCGGGTGGCGATCAGGATGGGTGCAGCCATGTGGTGCGGATTATCGGCCGCGGCCGCTGGTACCATCGGCACCGTTGCCGTTTGGTAACCCGGTTACACCGCCAGGAGCCCTCCAATGCCTCGCCCCGCCCGCCCTGCCCGCCGTCCGAGTCTGCCGAAGTTGAGCGCTCCCAAGCTCGACGCACAGGACGCCGCCGCGAAGAACAAGCCGCTGGTCGACGATATCCGGTTACTCGGCCGGATCCTCGGCGACGTGATCCGCGAGCAGGAAGGCAAGGAGGCCTTCGAGCTGATCGAGCGGGTGCGCCAGCTGTCGGTGGGCTACCGGCTGAAGAAGGACGCCTCCGCCGGCCGCGTGCTCGACCGGCTGCTGAAGAACCTGTCGGGCGACCAGACCGTCAGCGTGATCCGCGCCTTCAGCTACTTCTCGCACCTGGCCAACATCGCCGAGGACCGCCACCACGTGCGGCGCCGGCTGCACCACGAGCGCCAGGGCCACCTGCAGGAAGGCTCGCTGGCGCTGACCTTCGAGCGCCTGCACAAGGCCGACATTCGCGCAGCCGATGTCGCGCAGACGCTGCAGCATTCGTACATCTCGCCGGTGCTGACGGCGCACCCCACCGAGGTGCAGCGCAAGAGCATCCTCGATGCCGAGCGGGCGATCGCCGAGCTGGTCGGCCAGCGCGACGAGCTGCACACCGAGCGCGAGCTGCGCGACAACGAGGACGCGATCCGCGCCCGCGTGACGCAGCTGTGGCAGACGCGCATGCTGCGCTACACCAAGCTGACGGTGGCCGACGAGATCGAGAACGCGCTGAGCTACTACCCGAGCACCTTCCTGCGCCAGATCCCGCGCCTGTACCGCGAGCTCGAGCAGGCGCTGCACGGCCACCCGGTGCCCTCGTTCCTGCGCATGGGCCACTGGATCGGCGGCGACCGAGACGGCAACCCGAACGTCAGCGACGCGACGCTGCGCCAGGCGCTGGCGCGCCAGGCCGAGGTCGCGCTGCGCTTCTACCTGACGGAGGTGCACGAGCTCGGCGCCGAGCTGTCGATCAGCAACATGCTGGCGCCGGTGACCGAAGCGATGCACGCGCTGGCCGAACGTTCGCCCGACCGCAACGCGCACCGCATGGACGAGCCCTACCGGCGCGCGCTGATCGGCATGTATTCGCGCCTGGCCGCGACGCTGCACGCGCTGACCGGCACCGAGGCGCTGCGCCATGCGGTGGCGCCGCAGGACGCGTATGCGCGGCCCGACGAGTTCCTCGCCGACCTGCTGGTGATCGAGGACTCGCTGCGCTCGCACCATGCGCAGGCGCTGATCGGCCCGCGGCTCGCGCCGCTGATGCGCGCGGTGCAGGTGTTCGGCTTCCACCTCGCCACGGTCGACCTGCGGCAGAGCTCGGACAAGCACGAAGCGGTGATTGCCGAGCTGCTGAAGCTGGCGCGCATCGAGGCCGACTACTCGGGGCTGGATGAGGACGCACGGCAGCAGTTGCTGGTGCGCCTGCTGAACGACGCGCGGCCGCTGCGCGTGCGGGGTGCGGCGTATTCGGAGCTGGCGCTGAGCGAGCTGGCGATCTTCGAGGCGGCCGTCGAGATGCAGGCGCGCTTCGGGCGCGATGCGCTGCGCCACTACATCATCTCGCACACCGAGACCGTCAGCGACCTGCTCGAAGTGCTGCTATTGCAGAAAGAGAGCGGCCTCCTGACCGGCACGCTGGACGACGGCGCGACCAATGCGCTGATCGTCGTGCCGCTGTTCGAGACCATTGGCGACCTGCGCCAGGCGGAACCCATCATGCGCGCGTTCTACGCGCTGCCCGGCATCACCGACCTGATCCGCCGCTCCGGCGGCGAGCAGGACATCATGCTCGGCTACAGCGACAGCAACAAGGACGGCGGCTTCTTCACCAGCAACTGGGAGCTGTACCGGGCGGAGCTGGCGCTGGTCGGCTTGTTCGAGCCCTTGTCGGGCGAGAACGGCATCACCTTGCGCCTCTTCCACGGCCGCGGCGGCACGGTCGGCCGCGGTGGCGGCCCGAGTTACCAGGCGATCCTGGCGCAGCCGCCGGGCACCGTGAAGGGCCAGATCCGGCTCACCGAGCAGGGCGAGGTGATCGGCTCGAAGTACGCGCATCCGGAGATCGGCCGCCGCAACCTCGAGACGCTGGTCGCGGCGACGCTGGAGGCCACGCTGCTGCACCGCCCCGGTTCGTCGTCGAGCAAGAGCGGCGCACCGAAGGCCTTTCTCGATGCCGCGGCGCAGATCAGCGACGCCAGCTTCGCGGCCTACCGCAAGCTGGTCTACGAAACCCCCGGCTTCACCGACTACTTCTTCGACGCGACGCCGATCCGCGAGATCGCCGAGCTGAACATCGGCTCGCGGCCTGCGTCGCGCAAGGCCACGCGGGCGATCGAAGACCTGCGCGCGATTCCCTGGGGCTTCTCGTGGGGCCAATGCCGCGTCGCGCTGCCGGGCTGGTGCGGCTTCGGCTCGGCGATCGAGGCCTTCCTCGGCGACGCCAAGCAGCGCAAGGCCAAGCTGGAGCTGCTGCAGCGCATGTACAAGCAGTGGCCGTTCTTCCGCACGCTGCTGTCGAACCTCGACATGGTGCTGGCCAAGAGCGACCTGCGCATCGCCGCGCGGTATGTCGAGCTGGTCGAGGACCAGCGTGCCGCCAAGCGCATCTTCAACGCCGTGCGCGCCGAGTGGGAGAGCACGCAGGCCGCGCTGTCGCTGATCACCGGCGACACCGAGCGCCTGCAGAGCAACCCGGCGCTCGCGCGCTCGATCGAGCACCGCTTCCCCTACCTCGACCCGCTGAACCACCTGCAGGTCGAGCTGATGCGGCGCTACCGCCAGCGCAAGGACGACGACCCGGCCAACGAGCGCGTGCAGCGCGGCATCCACATCTCGATCAACGGCATTGCGGCGGGGCTGCGCAACACGGGCTGAACCATCGGCAGATCAGTGCAAGATTCCACCGAAACAGCGGGTGGACGGTGCCCTGCGCGCGGGCTAAGCTTCAGCGCACAAAGACCGCTCTGTTGGGACGACCGGACATGAACCCCCTGCTCGAAGCGCACGGCCACACATCGAACAACCGGCTCGAACTGGAAGCCAGCAAGCTGTGCGGCTGCTGCAGCTGCATCCAGATCTTCCCGCCGCGCGACATCGTCGCCTGGACCGGCCTGGACATGAGCAACTTCGACAATCCCGACACGGCCAGCGCCGAGACCGCCCTCTGCCCCCGCTGCGGCAGCGAAGCACTGATCGGCGACGGGTCGGGCTACAGCATCAACCCGGACTTCCTGACCCGCATGAACCAGGCGTGGTTCCAGAAGACGCGGCTGATTCGCAGGCCGGAGACGAAGGCGTAGCCCTTGCAATGGCGGCCGCGGCCGCCCGGCTCGTCAGCCCAGCGCCGCCACCACCTCCGGCGGCGCCTGCACCAGCTCGATCAGCACGCCTTCGCCGCCGATCGGGAACTGATCGTTGCCCTTCGGGTGGATGAAGCAGATGTCGTGGCCGGCGGCGCCCTTGCGGATGCCGCCGGGGGCGAAACGCACGCCGTTGGCCGTCATCCAGTCGACCGCACGCGGCAGATCGTCGACCCACAGGCCAACGTGGTTCAGCGGCGTCGTGTGCACCGCCGGCTTCTTGTCGGGATCCAGCGGCTGCATCAGGTCGACCTCGACCGCATGCACGCCCTCGCCGAGCGCACAGATGTCCTCGTCGACGTTCTCGCGCTCGCTGACGAAGGTGCTTTTGACCTGCAGCCCGAGCAGGTCGACCCACAGCGACTTCAAGCGCTGCTTGTCCGGCCCGCCGATGGCGATCTGCTGGATGCCCAGGATGCGGAATGGCTTGCCGTTCACGCGCCCAGCTCCGACGACACCGGCAGGTCCAGCCGCTTCAGCAGCGCGCGGTCGTCGACGACGTCCGGGTTGCCGGTCACCAGCAGCTTGTCGCCGTAGAAGATCGAGTTCGCGCCGGCCATGAAGCACAAGGCCTGGATGCCGTCGCCCAATTCGCGCCGGCCGGCGGACAGCCGTACGCGTGCGGCCGGCATCGTGATGCGCGCGGCGGCGATCACGCGCACCACCTCGAACGGATCGACCGGTTCCTGGTCGGCCAGCGGCGTGCCGCCGACCCGCACCAGGTTGTTGATCGGCACCGATTCCGGCGCCGGGTCGAGGTTCGCCAGCTGCGCGATCAGCCCGGCGCGCTGCGCACGCGTCTCGCCCATGCCGAGGATGCCGCCGCAGCAGACCTTGATGCCCGCGTCGCGCACGTGCTGCAGCGTGTCGAGCCGGTCCTGGTAGTCGCGCGTGTGGATCACCTTGTCGTAGAAGTCGGGCGACGAATCGAGGTTGTGGTTGTAGAAGTCGAGGCCGGCGTCCTTCAGCGTCGCCGCCTGCGTCGGCTTCAGCATGCCGAGCGTCGCGCAGGTCTCGAGGCCGAGGCCGCGTACTTCACGCACCAGCACGGCCACCTTTTCGATGTCGCGGTCGTTCGGGCTGCGCCACGCCGCGCCCATGCAGAAGCGCGACGCGCCGGCGGCCTGCGCGGCGCGCGCGGCTTCGAGCACGGCGTCGGGCTCCATCATCTTCGTCGCCTCGACGCCGGTGTCGTAGTGCACCGACTGCGGGCAGTAGCCGCAATCCTCCGGGCAGCCGCCGGTCTTCACCGACAGCAGCGACGCGAGCTCGATGTCGCCGTTCGGGAAGTGCGCGCGGTGCACCGTGTGGGCGTGGTGCACGAGCTCCATGAAGGGCAGCGCGAGCAGCGCTTCGACACGTTCGGGCCTCCAGGCGGCGCTCGGCGCGATCGGCGCGACGCGGCGCTGAACGTGGATCGGTTGGGATTCGACGGTGGTGGTGCTCAACGAAAAACTCCAGGAAGGGGCGCCTCAGGCGAAGCGCAGGATCGGCTGGTCGACCGCAAGGCTTTCGCCCTGCCTGGCCAGCAACTCGGCCACGGTGCCGTCCTGCCCCGCGGTGAGGATGTTCTCCATTTTCATCGCTTCGATGACTGCCAGCCGCTCGCCGGCCTGCACCGGCTGCCCGGGCTGCACCAGCAGACCGACCAGCAGGCCGGGCATCGGCGACAGCAGGAACTTGCTCATGTCCGCAGGCGCCTTGAACGGCATCACCCTGAGCAGCTCGGCCGCGCGCGGGTGCAGTACCTGGGCATCGATGCGGCGGCCATTGTGCAGGACCTGCAGCCACAGGCCGTGACGCTCGATCTGCGCGACGAAGGTCTGGCCATTGCAGCGGCCGCTGGCGCGGATCGAGCGGAAGCGCCAGTCCTTGGCCAGCGCGTAGCGCCGCTCGCCGACCGTGACGACCAGCTCGCCGTTCTGCTGCACGCGCACCGGGCGGTGCTCGTAGTGCCCGCCTTCGCCCCGGATCACGACGACGTACTGCTCGCCGATCTGCACGCCATGACCCGGCAGCTGGCCGCTGATGCCGGCCGCACGCTCGAGGTAACGCCTATTCGCAGCGGCCGCGAGCGCGATCAGGAAGTCCGGATCGTCGTGCGGCACGTCTTCGGCGCGGAAGCCCTTCGGATAGTGCTCGGCGATGAAGCCGGTGTTGAAGTCGCCGGTCGCGAACTTCGGATGCGCGAGCAGCGCCGACTGGAACGGGATGTTGCTCGAGATGCCGCGGATCACGAATGCGTTCAGCGCCTCGCGCATGCGCGCGATCGCGTCCGCCCGATCGCTGCCGTGCACGATCAGCTTGCCGATCATCGAGTCGTAGAACATCGGGATCTCGCCGCCTTCGTAGACGCCGGTATCCACCCGGACGCCGCCGCCCACGACGGCGCCGGCGCCGCCGTCATCCGCCACCGGCATCGGCAGCGCGGCCTCCATCGTCGTCGGCGGCGGCTGGTAGCGCACCAGGCGGCCGGTCGACGGCAGGAAGTTGCGGAACGGGTCCTCGGCATTGATGCGGCATTCGATCGCCCAGCCGCGGCGCGGGATCTGCTGCTGCGTGAACGCCAGCTTCTCGCCGGCGGCGACGCGGATCATCTGCTCGACCAGGTCCAGGCCGGTGATGCACTCGGTGACCGGATGCTCGACCTGCAGCCGCGTGTTCATCTCGAGGAAATAGAACGACTGGTCCTTGCCGACGACGAACTCGACGGTGCCGGCGCTCTGGTACTGCACGGCTTTCGCCAGCGCCACCGCCTGCTCGCCCATCGCCTGGCGTGTTTCATCGCTGATGAAGGGCGACGGCGCTTCCTCGATCACCTTCTGGTGCCGGCGCTGGATCGAGCACTCGCGCTCGTGCAGGTAGACCAGGTTGCCGTGCGCATCGCCGAGCACCTGGATCTCGATGTGGCGCGGCTGCTCGACGAACTTCTCGATGAAGATCCGGTCGTCGCCGAAGCTCGCCTTGGCCTCGTTGCGGCACGACGTGAAGCCCTCGTGCGCCTCCTTGTCGTTGAAGGCGACGCGCAAGCCCTTGCCGCCGCCGCCGGCGCTGGCCTTGATCATCACCGGGTAGCCGATGTCGCGCGCGATCTCGACCGCGCGCTCCGGCGATTCGATCGCGTCATTCCAGCCCGGGATGGTGTTGACCCGGGCCTCGTTGGCGAGCTTCTTCGACGCGATCTTGTCGCCCATCGCGGCGATCGAGTAGTGCTTCGGGCCGATGAAGACCAAGCCTTCTTCCTCCACGCGGCGCGCGAAGTCCTCGTTCTCGGACAGGAAGCCGTAGCCCGGGTGGATGGCCTGCGCGCCGGTCGATTTCGCGGCGGCGATGATCTTGTCGGCGACCAGGTAGGACTCGCGGCTCGGCGCGGGCCCGAGCAGCACCGCCTCGTCGGCCAGCTCGACATGGCGCGCGTCCTTGTCGGCCTCGGAGTACACGGCCACCGTCGCAATGCCCATCCTGCGGGCCGTCTTGATGACCCGGCAAGCGATCTCGCCGCGGTTGGCGATCAGTATCTTCGTGAACATGCTCATCGACTTCTCACAGCGGAATGTTGCCGTGCTTGCGCCACGGGTTCTCGATCTTCTTGTCACGCAGCATCGCCAATGATCGGCAGATGCGCTTGCGGGTCTCGTGCGGCTGGATCACGTCGTCGATGAAGCCGCGCGCGCCGGCGACGAAGGGGTTCGCGAAGCGCGCCTTGTACTCGGCTTCCTTCGCGGCCAGCTTGGCCGGGTCGCCCTTGTCCTCGCGGAAGATGATCTCGACCGCGCCCTTGGCGCCCATCACCGCGATCTCGGCATTCGGCCACGCGAAGTTGACGTCGCCGCGCAGGTGCTTGGAGCTCATCACGTCGTAGGCGCCGCCGTAGGCTTTGCGCGTGATCACCGTCACCTTCGGCACCGTGCACTCGGCGTAGGCATACAGCAGCTTCGCGCCGTGCTTGATGATGCCGCCGTACTCCTGCGCGGTGCCGGGCATGAAGCCGGGCACGTCGACGAAGGTGATCACCGGGATGTTGAAGGCGTCGCAGAAGCGCACGAATCGCGCCGCCTTGATGCTGCTCTTGATGTCCAGGCAGCCGGCCAGCACCTGCGGGTTGTTGGCGACGATGCCCACCGTCTGGCCGTCCATGCGGGCCATGCCGACGACGATGTTCTTGGCATGCTCGGGCTGGATCTCGAAGAAGTCGCCATCGTCGACGACCTTCAGGATCAGTTCCTTGATGTCATAGGGCTTGTTCGGATGGTCCGGCACCAGCGTGTCCAGCGAGTCGTCGCGACGGTCGGCCGGGTCGCCGCCCTTGCGCACCGGCGGCTTCTCGCGGTTGTTCAGCGGCAGATAGTTGTAGAAGCGCCGGATCATCAGGATCGCCTCGACGTCGTTCTCGAAGGCCAGGTCGGCGACACCGCTCTTCGTCGTGTGCGCGCTGGCGCCGCCGAGCTCCTCCGCGCTCACCTCCTCGTGCGTCACGGTCTTCACGACCTCCGGCCCGGTGACGAACATGTACGAGCTGTCCTTGACCATGAAGATGAAGTCGGTCATCGCCGGGGAATAGACGGCGCCGCCGGCGCACGGCCCCATGATCAGGCTGATCTGCGGGATCACGCCGGAGGCCATCACGTTGCGCTGGAACACCTCGGCATAACCGCCGAGTGACGCGACACCTTCCTGGATGCGCGCGCCGCCGGAGTCGTTGAGGCCGATCACCGGCGCGCCGACCTTCATCGCCTGGTCCATGATCTTGCAGATCTTCTCGGCATGCGCTTCGGACAGCGCGCCGCCGAAGACGGTGAAGTCCTGGCTGAAGACGAAGACGAGGCGCCCGTTGATCATCCCGTAGCCGGTGACGACGCCGTCGCCCGGCACCTTGTTGTCGGCCATGCCGAAGTCGCTGCAGCGGTGCTCGACGAACATGTCCCATTCCTCGAAGCTGCCCTCGTCGAGCAGCAGCTCGAGGCGCTCGCGCGCCGTGAGCTTGCCCTTCGCGTGCTGCGAGGCAATGCGCTTCTCGCCGCCGCCCAGACGCGCCTTCGCGCGCTTGTCCTCGAGCAGCTTCTGGATGTCGTGCATGGTGGCGGGTCCTTCTTCTCGGATCAGTGAAACAGGTCGAGCAGGCGGCGCGCGGCAACCGACGCGGCGATGCGGCCGGCGCGTACTTCGCGTGATAGCTCGGGCAGAGCTTCGCGCACCGCGGGGTGATGGCGAAAGCGCGACTTCAGGCCGGCGTCGATGCGCTCCCACATCCAGGCATGGTCCTGGGCGTGGCGGCGTTCGGTGAGCTTGCCGTTGGCGGTCTGCAGCTCGCGGAAGTGGGTGACGGCGGCCCAGAATTCGTCGAGCCCGCGGCTCTTCAGCGCACTGAGCTGCAGCACCTGCGGGTGCCAGAGCTTGATGTCGTGGCGGGCGTGCTCGGGGTGGCCATGCTGCCCGAGCAGTCGCAGCGCCGAGGTGATCTGCGCCCGCGCCCTTGTGGCCGCCGACTCGTCGATGTCGGCCTTGTTGATGACCACCAGGTCGGCCAGCTCCATCACGCCCTTCTTGATCGCCTGCAGGTCGTCGCCGGCGTTCGGCAGCTGCATCAGCACGAAGAGGTCGGTCATCGCGGCGACGGCGGTCTCGCTCTGGCCGACGCCGACGGTCTCGACGATGACGATGTCGTAACCCGCCGCTTCGCAGACCAGCAGCGACTCGCGCGTCTTCTCGGCCACGCCGCCGAGCGTGCCGCTGGCCGGACTGGGCCGGATGTAGGCGCGCTCGTGCATCGACAGCCGCTCCATGCGTGTCTTGTCGCCGAGAATCGAGCCGCCCGACACGCTGGACGACGGGTCGACCGCCAGCACCGCGACACGTTGGCCGCGTTCGATGAGGTAGAGGCCGAGCGTCTCGATGAAGGTGCTCTTGCCGACGCCCGGCACGCCGGAGATGCCGAGCCGGAACGAGCGGCCGGTGGCCGGCAGCAGCGCATTCAGCAACTCGTCGGCGCGCGCGCGATGATCATCGCGCGTCGACTCGAGAAGCGTGATCGCCTTGGCGATGGCGCGGCGCTGGCGCGGGCCGGGCGCGCCGGTGACTGCGTCGTGCAGGGCCTGGTCGGCGGGGTCGAGCATCGCGCGCTGGAAAGCTCAGGCCGCCTGTGCCGCCCGGATCTGCTCGAGCACATCCTTCGCGCTGACCGGAATCGGCGTGCCCGGCCCGTAGATGCCCTTGACGCCGGCGTCGTAGAGGAAGCCGTAGTCCTGCTGCGGGATCACGCCACCGACGAAGACGATGATGTCGTCGGCGCCCTGCTTCTTCAGCTCGTCGATGATCGCCGGCACCAGCGTCTTGTGGCCGGCGGCGAGCGTCGAGATGCCGACCGCGTGCACGTCGTTCTCGATCGCCTGGCGCGCGCACTCCTCGGGGGTCTGGAACAGCGGGCCCATGTCGACGTCGTAGCCGAGGTCGGCGAACGCGGTGGCGACGACCTTGGCGCCGCGATCGTGGCCGTCCTGGCCGAGCTTGGCGATCATCACGCGCGGGCGGCGGCCGGCTTCTTCGGCGAAGGTGGCGATCTCGCCCTTCAACTTCTCCCAGCCTTCGGCCGAGTCGTAGGCCGCGGCGTAGACGCCGGTGACCTTCTGGATGTCGGCGCGGTGGCGGCCGAACACCGATTCGAGCGCATCGCTGATCTCGCCGACCGTCGCGCGCACGCGCATCGCCTGGATGCTCAGCGCCAAAAGGTTTCCCTGTCCCGTTTGTGCGGCTTCAGTCAGCGCCAGCAGCGCGTCGCGCACCGCGTCGGCATCACGCACCGCCTTGACCTGCTTCAGCCGCACGATCTGCGAGTCGCGCACCTTGACGTTGTCGACCTCGAGAATGTCGATCGGGTCTTCCTTGGCCAGCCGGTACTTGTTGACGCCGACGATCACGTCCTTGCCCGAGTCGATGCGCGCCTGCTTCTCGGCGGCACTGGCCTCGATCTTCAGCTTGGCCCAACCGGAATCGACGGCCTTGGTCATGCCGCCCATCGCCTCGACCTCTTCGATGATCTCCCAGGCCTTGTCGGCCATCTGCTGCGTCAGGCTCTCCATCAAGTAGCTGCCCGCCCACGGATCGACGACGCTGGTGATGTGCGTCTCTTCCTGGATGATCAGCTGGGTGTTGCGCGCGATGCGCGAGGAGGTTTCGGTCGGCAGCGCGATCGCCTCGTCGAAGCTGTTGGTGTGCAGGCTCTGCGTACCGCCAAAGACAGCGGCCATGGCTTCGATCGTCGTGCGCACGACGTTGTTGTACGGGTCCTGCTCGGTCAGGCTCCATCCCGAGGTCTGGCAGTGCGTGCGCAGCATCAGGCTCTTCGGGTTCTTCGCGCCGAACCCCTTCATGATCCGGCACCACAGCAGGCGCGCGGCGCGCATCTTGGCGATCTCGAGATAGAAGTTCATGCCGATCGCCCAGAAGAACGACAGGCGGCCGGCGAACTCGTCGACATCGAGGCCCTTCGCCATCGCGGTCTTCACGTATTCCTGGCCGTCGGCCAGCGTGAAGGCCAGCTCGAGCGCCTGGTTCGCGCCGGCTTCCTGCATGTGGTAGCCGGAGATCGAGATCGAGTTGAACTTCGGCATCCTCTGCGCCGTGTACTCGATGATGTCGGCAATGATGCGCATCGAGGGCTCGGGCGGAAAGATGTAGGTGTTGCGGACCATGAACTCCTTGAGGATGTCGTTCTGGATGGTCCCCGACAGCTGCGCCTGCGGCACGCCCTGCTCCTCGGCCGCCACGACGTAGCCGGCCAGCACCGGCAGCACCGCGCCGTTCATCGTCATCGACACCGACACCTTGTCGAGCGGGATGCCGTCGAACAGGATCTTCATGTCCTCGACCGAATCGATCGCCACGCCGGCCTTGCCGACGTCGCCGGTGACGCGTGGATGGTCGCTGTCGTAGCCGCGGTGCGTGGCCAGGTCGAAGGCCACGCTGACGCCCTGTGCGCCGGCGGCCAGCGCCTGGCGGTAGAAGGCGTTCGACTCCTCGGCGGTCGAGAAGCCGGCGTATTGGCGGATGGTCCACGGCCGCACCGCATACATCGTTGCCTGCGGGCCGCGCACGAAGGGCTCGAAGCCGGGCAGCGTGTCGGCATGCTGCAGATTCGCGGTGTCGGCCGCGGTGTACAGCGGCTTGACGACGAGGCCTTCGGGCGTCACCCAGTTCAGCGCGCCGACATCGCCCCCGGGTGCGGACTTGGCGGCCGCCTTGTCCCACTGGGCGAGCGTCGCAGGATTGAATTCAGGGGCGTTGGACATACCGGACTCCGCAAGGCGATGCGCGGCAAGGGGTACCGCTGTTGCCGCGCATGATACATGATGCATAATTATGAATCATAGAAACCCGCCGCCATGCTCGCCAATGCTCCCCTGACCCCGCGTGCGCTGTACCAGGACGTCGCCGAGCGGCTGCGCCAGCAGATTTTCGCGCGCGAGCTGGAGCCCGGCAGCTGGATCGACGAACAAAGGCTCGCCGCCGACTACGGCATCAGCCGCACGCCGCTGCGCGAGGCGCTGAAGGTGCTGGCCGCCGAAGGCCTGGTGACGATGAAGGTGCGCCGGGGCGCCTACGTCACGGAGATGTCGGTCGACGACGTGACACAGATCTACCACCTGCTCGGGCTGCTGGAGAGCGACGCCGCGGCCACCCTCGCCCGCAGCGGCAGCGACGAGCAGATCAAGCGCCTGCGCGCGCTGCACGACAAGCTCGAGAAGCAGGTGCGCCAGCGCGATGCCTTCTTCACGACCAACGAGCAGTTCCACCTCGCGCTGCTCGAGCTGTCGGGCAACCGCTGGCTGCAGCAGACGGTGCAGGACCTGCGCAAGGTGATGAAGCTCAATCGCCACCACTCGCTGTTCCGCCAGGGCCGCATCGCCGAATCGCTGGCCGAGCACCGCGAGCTGATGCAGGCGATCGAAGACCACGACCCGGCTGCGGCCGAGCGCCTGATGCGGCAGCATTTCGACAACGGCCTGGCCGCCGCGGTGCCGCGCTGAAGCGGCAAAAGCCGCTAAGCTCGCTCGCATGCCTTTGGATGATGCGAGCAAGCGAGCCGGCGGCGGCGCCGATCGACGCGAAGCCGTGCGGCGATCATTGCGCTCACCCGCGCTCGTGCTGCTGCCGGGCCAGCCGGGGCGCATCGGCAAGACCGTCGACGTGTCTGAGACCGGTGTCTGCCTGATGCTGCCGGAGGGTCTGCCCGGCGGCACTCAATGCATGGTCGGCTTCGAGCTGCCCGACAAGGCAGGTGCCCGCAAGCGCGTGCAGTCGAAGGCGCGCGTCGTGCACAGCGTGCTGTCGAACCTCGGCGATGGCTTCAAGATCGGCATGCAGTTCCTCGACACGCCGGGCGAAACGCAGCGGGCGCTGGAGAACTTCATCCGCGAATGAGGGGGCCACGGCGAAGCGTGAACGACGTCACGCGGACGCCGCTCAAGGCCGGTGAAGAACGGCCGAAGAGGCCTTCAAGCGCACTGCCGAGCTGCCGGCGGGGACCAGCCCGGTGCGCAGGAGCCTGCCATGTCGAAGAAGCCCGATCCGGTTCATCTCACGTTCGATGGCGCTGCGGCGCAGCCCCGCCCGGCCGAGGCCGCGGCGCTGGCCCTGGAGGCCGCGCGCCGCAGCAGCGCGGCCGAAGCCGCCGAAGCCGAGCGCCGCGCATTCGCCGACACCGAACCGGCGTTCCTCGACACCATCACCCCCGCGAACGACGAGGAATGAGACGCGCAGCAGCAAAACGGCCGCCCGAGGGCGGCCGTTGCTGCTGGTGCCGGCACTTGGCTGCCGGCGTGAAGCTTCAGCGTTCGCCGATCGGCTTGACGTTGCGCTGGCTGGCGCCGACGTAGAGCTGGCGCGGGCGGCCGATCTTGTACTCGGGGTCGCCGATCATCTCGTTGAGCTGCGCAATCCAGCCGACCGTGCGCGCGAGCGCAAAGATCGCGGTGAACAGCGACACCGGAATGCCGATCGCGCGCTGCACGATGCCCGAATAGAAGTCGACGTTCGGATAGAGCTTGCGGGCGACGAAGTATTCGTCTTCCAGCGCGATCTTCTCCAACGCCATCGCCAGCTTGAACAGCGGGTCGTTCTCCAGGCCCAGCGCTTCGAGCACCTCGTGGCAGGTCTCGCGCATCAGCTTGGCGCGCGGGTCGTAATTCTTGTAGACGCGGTGGCCGAAGCCCATCAGCTTGACCTGCGAGTTCTTGTCCTTGACCTGGCGAATGAACTCGCCGATCTTCTCGACGCCGCCGTTGCGCTGGATGTCGACCAGCATGCTCAGCGCCGCTTCGTTGGCGCCGCCGTGCGCCGGGCCCCACAGGCAGGCCACGCCGGCGGCGATCGCCGCGAACGGGTTGGTGCCCGACGAGCCGCACAGCCGCACCGTCGAGGTCGAGGCGTTCTGCTCATGGTCGGCGTGCAGGATGAAGATGCGGTCGATCGCGCGCACCAGCACGTCGTTGGTCTCGTACTCCTCGCACGGCGTCGCGAACATCATGCGCATGAAGTTCGCCGAATACGACAGCGAGTTCTTCGGGTAGATGAACGGCTGGCCGATGCCGTACTTGTAGGCCATCGCCACCAGCGTCGGCATCTTGGCGATCAGGCGGATCGCGGCGATGTCACGATGCTGTGCGTTGTTGATGTCGGTGCTGTCGTGATAGAAGGCCGACAGCGCGCCGACCAGGCCGGTCATCACCGCCATCGGGTGCGCATCACGGCGGAAACCGCGCAGGAAGAACTGCATCTGCTCGTTGACCATCGTGTGGTTGGTCACCAGCTTGACGAAGTCGCCCTTCTGCTGCGGGTTGGGCAGGTCGCCCTTGAGCAGCAGGTAGCAGGTCTCGAGGAAGTCGCACTGCGTCGCCAGCTGCTCGATCGGGTAGCCGCGGTACAGCAGCTCGCCCTTGTCGCCGTCGATGTAGGTGATCGTCGAGTTGCACGAGGCGGTCGACAGGAAACCGGGGTCGTAGGTGAACTTGCCGGTCTGGCCGTAGAGCTTGCGGATGTCGATCACGTCCGGGCCGATCGAGCCCCGGTAGAGCGGCAGTTCCATGCTGGGGCTGCCATCGGAGAAGGACAGCGTGGCTTTCACGTCGGACGGAGTCATGGGCATTCCCTTTCTGAGCAAACTCTAGGCGGCCGCGGGTGTCCGGGCACGCAGCATGGCGAGCACCTCGGTCACCTCGGGGCAATTCAATTCGCCCTCCGGTTCTCGGCGTGCCAACAGCAGATCCAGCAAATCGTTGTCGGCCAGGTCCATCAGGGCCTGCAGCCCGGTGGCGTGGCGCACGGTCAGCGTCGCTTCATGGCGCTGGAAGAAGCGCTCGACGAAGAGGTCGTTCTCCAGCAGCCCGCGCCGGCAGCGCCACTTCAGGCGGCTCAACTCGGTGGGGTGCAGCGCGGGTTCCATGGACCGTCAGACCGCCCGGCGGACCATCAGCTCTTTGATCTTGCCGATGGCCTTCGTCGGATTCAGGCCCTTCGGGCAGACGTCGACGCAGTTCATGATCGTGTGGCAGCGGAACAGGCGGTACGGGTCCTCGAGGTTGTCGAGCCGTTCGGCTGTTCCCTGGTCACGGCTGTCGGCAATGAATCGATAGGCCTGCAGCAGGCCAGCCGGGCCGACGAACTTGTCCGGGTTCCACCAGAAACTCGGGCAGCTGGTCGAACAGCTCGCGCAGAGGATGCACTCGTAGAGGCCGTTCAGCTCGTCGCGCTCTTCGGGCGACTGCAGCCGCTCCTTCTCGGGCGGCACTTCGTCGTTGACGAGGTACGGCTTGATCGAGTTGTACTGCTTGAAGAACTGCGTCATGTCGACGATCAGGTCGCGGATCACCGGCAGGCCGGGCAGCGGCTTGAGCACGATCGGATCCTTCAGATCGCGCATGTTCGTCAGGCAGGCGAGGCCGTTCTTGCCGTTGATGTTCATCGCGTCGGAGCCGCAGACGCCTTCGCGGCACGAGCGCCGGTAGCTGATCGCCGGGTCCAGCGACTTCAGCTTGATCAGCGCGTCCAGCAGCATGCGCTCGGAACCGTCGAGCTCGACCTCGATGGTCTGCATGTAGGGCTTGGCGTCCTTGTCCGGGTCGTAGCGATAGATCTTGAAAGTGCGTTTTGCCATTGTCTTGTCTCTATCGCGTGATCAGAACGTCCGGACCTTGGGCGGCACGCTGTCCACCGTCAGCGGCTTCAATTGCACCGGCTTGTAGTCGAGACGGTTGCCTTCGGAGTACCACAGCGTGTGCTTCATCCACTCGGCGTCGTTGCGGCCGAGCGGGAACTGCGCATCGTCGGCGCCGCGCTCGTAGTCCTTGACCGTGTGCGCACCGCGGCATTCACGGCGGGCGGCCGCCGATTCGATCGTCGCCTGTGCCGACTCGATCAGGTTCTCGACTTCCAGCGCCTCGATGCGCGCGGTGTTGAAGACCTTGCTCTTGTCCTTCAGCGTGATGCCGGCAACGCGTTCGCGGATCGCCGCGACCATCTTGGTGCCCTCGTCCATCGCGGCCTGCGTGCGGAACACGCCGGCATGCGTCTGCATCGCGTTGCGCAGGTCGTTGGCGACGTCCTGCGCATATTCGCCGCCGCTGGAGTTGTCGAGCCGGGCGATGCGGGCGAGCGAGTAGTCGGCCGCGTCCTTCGGCAGGTCCTTGTGGGCCTTCGGCGACTTGGCCAGGTGGTCGACGATGTGGTCGCCGGCGGCCTTGCCGAACACCAGCAGGTCGAGCAGCGAATTGGTGCCTAGCCGGTTGGCGCCGTGCACGCTGACGCACGAGCACTCGCCGACGGCATAGAAGCCGTTGACGATGCTCTTGTAGTCACCGCCCTTGGGCACGACGACCTGGCCGTGGATGTTGGTCGGGATGCCGCCCATCTGGTAGTGGATCGTCGGCACCACCGGGATCGGTTCCTTCGTGATGTCGACGTTGGCGAAGTTGTGGCCGATCTCGAGCACGCTGGGCAGGCGCTTCATGATCGTCTCGGCGCCGAGGTGGGTCATGTCGAGCTGGATGTAGTCCTTGTTCGGACCGCAACCGCGCCCTTCCTTGATCTCCTGGTCCATGCAGCGCGAGACGAAGTCGCGTGGCGCCAGGTCCTTCAAGGTCGGCGCGTAGCGCTCCATGAAGCGCTCGCCGTTGATGTTGCGCAGGATCGCGCCCTCGCCGCGGCAGCCTTCGGTCAGCAGCACGCCGGCACCGGCGACTCCTGTCGGGTGGAATTGCCAGAACTCCATGTCCTCGAGCGGAATGCCCGCGCGCGCGGCCATGCCGAGGCCGTCACCGGTATTGATGAAGGCATTCGTCGACGCGGCATAGATGCGGCCGGCGCCACCGGTGGCGAACAGCGTGACCTTGCCTTCGAGGATGTGCACGTCGCCCGTTTCCATCTCGAGCGCGGTGACGCCGAGCACGTCACCAGACGCGTCGCGAATGAGGTCCAGCGCCATCCACTCGACGAAGAACTGCGTGCGCGCCTTGACGTTCTGCTGGTACAGCGTGTGCAGCATCGCGTGGCCGGTGCGGTCGGCGGCAGCGCAGGCGCGCTGCACCGGCTTCTCGCCATAGTTCGCGGTGTGGCCGCCGAACGGACGCTGGTAGATCGTGCCGTCCGGGTTTCGGTCGAAGGGCATGCCGAAGTGCTCGAGCTCGTAGACGACCTTCGGCGCCTCGCGGCACATGAACTCGATCGCGTCCTGGTCGCCGAGCCAGTCGGAGCCCTTGACGGTGTCGTAGAAGTGGAAGTGCCAGTTGTCCTCGCTCATGTTGCCGAGCGAGGCGCCGATGCCGCCCTGCGCGGCAACGGTGTGCGAGCGCGTCGGGAAGACCTTGGTCAGCACCGCGACGTTGAGGCCCGCGCGGGCCAGTTGAAGCGAGGCGCGCATGCCGGAGCCACCGGCCCCGACGATCACGACATCGAATTTTCGTTTTGCGACGGCAGCAGCCATTTTTTATAGTCTCCAGAGCACCTGCACGGCCCAGCCGGTGCAGCCGACCAGCCAGGCGATCGTGGCCACCTGCGCCACCAGCTTGACGCCGACGGACTGGATGTAGTCCATCCACACGTCGCGCATGCCGACCCACGCGTGGTACGCGAGCGAGATGATGACGATGAAGGTCAGGAACTTCATCCACTGCTGCGCGAAGATGCCGGACCAGCGGTCATAGCCCAGCGGCCCGGGCAGCAGCACCTGCACCAGCAGCACCAGCGTGTACAGCGCCATCAGCGCCGCGGTGACGCGCTGGCTCAGCCAGTCGCGGAATCCGTAGTGCGCGCCAACGACGAGGCGCTTCGAACCGTAATTGCTTGCCATGTCGCTGCGCTCCTCAGTACAGGCCGAAGAGCTTGGCGCCGAGCAGCACGGTGAGCACCGTGCTTAAGCCCACCGTGACCACGGCCGACGACCGGCCCTGCTGCTTGCTGACGCTGTGCGTCGCATCCATCCACAGGTGGCGGACGCCGGCGATGGCGTGGAACAGGTAGGCCCAGATCAGCGCCAGCACGATCAGCTTGATGACGACGCCGGGGACCACGCCGATGCCGGCGACGAAGGCGCTGGCGAAGGTGTCGTACGAAATCTCGGACGTGACGCTCTTGTCGAAGAGCCAGATCACGAAGGGCAGCAGGAAGAACATCAGCATGCCGCTGCCGCGGTGCAGGATCGACACCACGCCGGCAATCGGTAGCCGGTACTGCAGCGCTTCGATCAAGCGCATGTTCGCGCCGGGCCTTGTTCTCGAGATCTCTGGCATGGGGCTGTCTCTTTTCGTAATCCGGGTGAAACCCTTAGAGTTTATTGCAACGCACAAGGCTTACCGGAAGCTTGGATGCGTATGAACCACAGGCTTCAGCTCAGCGCGTTGCGATAGAAGTGGTGATCGGTGTTGTAGAGGCCGCGGCGCAGTTCGACGGGCTTGTCGCCGTAGGTGAACGACAGCCGCTCGACGCTCAACAGCGGCGTGCCCTCGCCCACCGCCAGCACGTCGGCGGTCGCCGCATCGGCGGCGACGGCGCGGATCTTTTCTTCGGCGCGGATCATGCGCACGCCGAACTCGGTTTCGAACATGCCGTACATCGGACCCTTGTAGTCGGCCAGGCGCTCGGCGGTCAGGCCCTTGAACAGCGTGCCGGGCAGCCAGATCTCGTCGAAGACCACCGGCTTGGCATTGGCCAGCAGGAGCCGCCGCAGCAGCACCACCGCATCGCCGCTCTTGCAGTCGAGCGCGCGTGCCACCGGTGCCGGCGCGCGCAGGCGGCTGCAATCGATCAGCCGGCGCTCCATGTCGGGTGTCACGCCATCATCGGCGGTCAGGCGCAGGAAGCGGTACTGCACCTGCTGCTCGGCATGCGTGGCGACGAAGGTGCCCTTGCCTTGCCGGCGCACCAGCAGGTTGTCGGCGGCCAGCTCGTCGATCGCCTTGCGCACCGTGCCCTGGCTGACCTTGAAGCGCGCGGCGAGGTCGAGCTCGCTCGGGATCGCCTCGCCCGGCTTCCACAGCCCGGCCTGCAGCTCGCGCATGATCAGCCCCTTGATCTGCTGGTACAGCGGGCTGAAGGCCGGCGCGGCGTCCGCCGCCGCATCGGCGGCGCTCGGCAGCGTGGGAACGGTCGGCGCGGGCATGGCCCGGATTGCAACACAGCGTCACGGGGGTCGTCCACCAAATGCTGACAGTTGTCTTATAGAAGACATAAGACCTTTGACAGCCTCGGTATCAACCCCTAGACTGGCCTACACTCCCGACCTCGTTCCGGTCCGCGCGCGCCACCTGAGGCCGAGCGCCCCGTCCGCACGTCGTCCGGTCGCCGCTTTTTCTTCACCATCCGCCTGGAGTTCCCCATGAGCAAGAAGCCCGTCCGCGTGGCCGTCACCGGCGCCGCCGGCCAGATCGGTTATGCCCTGTTGTTCCGCATCGCCTCCGGAGAAATGCTGGGCAAGGACCAGCCGGTGATCCTGCAGCTGCTGGAGATCCCGGACGAGAAGGCGCAGAAGGCGCTCAAGGGCGTGATGATGGAACTGGACGACTGCGCCTTCCCGCTGCTGGCCGGCATGGAAGCGCACGGCGATGCGAACACCGCCTTCAAGGACACCGACTACGCGCTGCTCGTCGGCGCCCGCCCGCGCGGCCCCGGCATGGAACGCGCCGACCTGCTAGCCGCCAATGCCCAGATCTTCACCGCACAGGGCAAGGCGCTGAACGCCGTGGCTTCGCGCAACGTGCGCGTGCTGGTCGTCGGCAACCCGGCCAACACCAATGCCTACATCGCGATGAAGTCGGCGCCGGATCTGCCGCGCAAGAACTTCACCGCCATGCTGCGCCTGGACCACAACCGTGCGCTGAGCCAGATCGCCGCGAAGACCGGCAAGCCGGTGTCGTCGATCAAGAAGCTGGCCGTCTGGGGCAACCACTCGCCGACGATGTACGCCGACTACCGCTTCGCGACGATCGATGGCGCCAGCGTCAAGGACATGATCAACGACGACGCCTGGAACCGCGACGTGTTCCTGCCCACCGTCGGCAAGCGCGGCGCGGCGATCATCGAGGCGCGCGGCCTGTCGTCGGCTGCCTCGGCGGCCAACGCGGCGATCGACCACATGCGCGACTGGGCGCTGGGCACCAACGGCGAATGGGTCACGATGGGCGTGCCGAGCAACGGCGAATACGGCATCCCGAAGGACATCATGTTCGGCTACCCGGTCACCTGCGAAGGCGGCGAGTACAAGCTGGTCGAAGGCCTGGCCATCGACGAGTTCTCGCAGCAGTGCATCAACAAGACCCTCGCAGAGTTGCAAGGCGAGCAGGACGGCGTCAAGCACCTGCTGTGATGCTCCCGGGCCGCGGCCCGGCGTAAGCTCCGAAGGGCCGGTCGGCATCGCTGCCACCGGCCCTTCTTCTTTCCCCACGACCCGACCATGACCGAATCCGTGCTGCCCCGCGACGTGCTGTTCGACGACGGCGACGTCGCCCCCGACCTCCCCGTCTGCGACCACTACTGCGGCGTCGAAGCGCGCATGCACAAGAGCCTGGCGCTGCAAGCCGAGCTCGGGCCGGTGTTCGACGTGACGCTCGATTGCGAGGACGGCGCACCGGTCGGCGCCGAGCGCGAGCATGCGCAGATGGTCGCCGACATCGTGCTGTCGAACGCGAACAACTTCGGCCGTGTCGGCGCACGCGCGCATCCGGTCGAGCACCCGGCCTTCGAAGCCGATCTCGAGACGCTGATCGGCCGCGCCGGCGACCGGCTCGCCTACCTGATGATCCCGAAGCCACGCCACCTGGCCGACGCGCAGCGGGCGATCGCCGCCGTCGAGCAGGTGATCGCGCGCAGCGGCCGCGGCGCACGCCTGCCGCTGCACATGCTGATCGAGACCCACGGCGGGTTGCGCGACGTGATGGCCATTGCCGCGCTGCCGCGCATCGAATCGCTGTCTTTTGGATTGATGGACTTCGTCTCGGCGCACCGCGGTGCGATACCGCAGACGGCGATGGGCGCGAAGGGCCAGTTCGAGCATCCGCTGGTGGTGCGCGCGAAGCTGGAGATCTCCGCCGCCTGCCACGCCGCGGCGAAGGTACCGTCGCACTGCGTCGTCACCGAGTTCAAGGATCAGAAGGCGCTGGGCGCCGCGGCCACGCGCGCGGCGCGCGAGTTCGGCTACACGCGCATGTGGAGCATCCACCCGGCGCAGATCGAGCCGATCATCGAGGCCTTCGCGCCCAGCGTCGCCGAGATCGACGAAGCGATCGAGATCATCGCCGCCGCGCAAGCCGCGTTGTGGGCGCCGATCCGCCACCGTGACACCTTGCACGACCGCGCGAGTTACCGCTACTTCTGGCAGGTGCTCGAGCGCGCGCGCCGCACCGGGCAGCCCTTGCCGGCGCAAGCAGAACAGGCCTTCTTCGGCTCGGCAAGGAACTAAGTCGGTTTTCCACGGTCCCTTGCTGGCCGTTGCAGTGCTGGCTTTCACTGACACCGGCGGGACCCCCGCACACCTGAGAATGCGGCAACCCCTCGTCCCGCCCGTGCGCGGCTTAACTTGTCCGTTCGAGAGTGAGCGCTGTCCCGATGATCCGTCTTGCCCCCCGCCTGCCGCGCCCGGCCCTTGCGCTGGTCCTGTCCACCCTGCTGGCCGGCGTCGCGCACGCGGCCGGTGAAGCGCCGGCCGCCAAGGCACCGGCGAAGAAACCCGCCGCGAAGGCCGAGCAGCACGAGCCCGCCACCGAAGCGCAGCTCGCGGTCGCGATGCGCGTGCTGACCGGCGACGCCGACTGCGAGTTCAAGCAGACGATCTCGGTGACCCCGATCGAAGGCCATGCCGGCCACTTCAACCTGACCTTCAAGAAGGTCAGCTACCGGATGGTCCCGCAGGAAACCACCACCGGTGCCGTGCGGCTCGAGGACAAGAAGGCCGGGATGATCTGGATCCAGATCCCCGCCAAATCGATGCTGATGAACGCGAAGATCGGCCAGCGGGTGGTCGACGACTGCACGCATTCCGAACAGCGCGCCGCGGTCGCGGCCGCCGCCGCTGCCGGCCGGTCGCAGCAGGCCGAGGGGTCGATCGGCATCTCCCCGGCCGCCGCCAGTACCGGCGTGGCACCCCGCAACTGACGCGCCCACCCGCAGCTGCACCCGTGCGCCGGCGAGAGCCGGCGTAGGATGGTCCGGCCGGTCACCGCCGGCGCCATCATCGCTCGCACACGATGCAGCCAGCCACCGCTCCCGCGCTGCGCAGCTACCAGCTCAGCGACAACCTCGCCGCCACCGAGGACCAGGTCTTCCTCACCGGCACGCAGGCGCTGGTGAAGCTGCTGCTGATGCAGCGCGCGCTCGACAGCGCGCAGGGCCTGCGCACCGCCGGTTTCGTCTCCGGCTACCGCGGCAGCCCGCTCGGCATGGTCGACCTGCAGCTGTGGAAAGCCAAGGCGCTGCTCGATGCCGCGGGCGTCGACTTCCTGCCGGCGATCAACGAAGACCTGGCCGCCACCGCCTGCCTCGGCACGCAGCGCGTCGCGCTCGATCCGCAGCGCCGTGTCGATGGCGTCACCGCGCTGTGGTACGGCAAGGGCCCCGGCGTCGACCGGTCCGGCGACGCGCTGAAGCACGGCAACGCGTATGGCGCCAGCCCGCAGGGCGGCGTGCTGGTGATTGCCGGTGACGACCACGGTTGCGTGTCGTCGTCGATGCCGCACCAGTCAGATCTCGCGATGCAGGCCTGGAGCATGCCGGTGCTGCACCCGGCGAACGTCGCCGAGTACCTCGAATTCGGGCTCTACGGCTGGGCGCTGTCGCGCTTTTCGGGCGCCTGGGTCGGCTTCAAGGCGATCAGCGAGGTCGTCGAGTCCGGCATGACGGTCGACCTCGACGCGGTGCCCTTCGACTTCGAGCTGCCGGTGGACTTCAAGCCCGCCGCTTCGCTGCACGTGCGCGCGGTCGACCTGCCCTCGCTGGACATCGAGGCGCGGCTGGCATTGAAGCTCGACGCGGTGCGCGCCTTCGCGCAGCTCAACTCGGTCGACAAGCACATCGTCGCCAGCCCGAGCGCGACGCTGGGGATCGTCACCGTCGGCAAGGCGCACTTCGATTTCATGGAGGTGCTGCGCCGGCTCGACCTCGACCCGAACGCGCTGGCCGCGGCCGGCGTGCGGGTCTACAAGGTCGGCCTGGTGTTCCCGCTCGAACCGACGCGGCTGCGCGAATTCGCACAAGGCCTCGACGAGCTGCTGGTCATCGAGGAGAAGGCACCGCTGGTCGAGCGCCAGATCAAGGAGCTGCTCTACGAGCTGCCCGATGCGCAGCGCCCGCGCGTGGCGGGCAAGACCGATCCACGCGGCGCGCCGCTGCTGTCCGCGCTGGGCGAGCTGCGGCCTTCGCGCGTGATGCCGGTGGTCGCCGAATGGCTGGCGCGGCTGAACCCCGCGCTCGACCGCCGCCACCTGGTGATCGACTTCACGATGCCGAAGCTGCTGTCGAATCCGGCCGATGCGGTGAAGCGCCAGCCCTACTTCTGCTCCGGCTGCCCGCACAACACCAGCACCCGGGTGCCCGAAGGCTCGCATGCGCTGGCCGGCATCGGCTGCCACTTCATGGCCAGCTGGATGGAGCGCCGCACCTCGGGGCTGATCCAGATGGGCGCCGAGGGCGTCGACTGGGTCGCGCACTCGCGCTTCACGAACGATGCGCACGTGTTCCAGAACCTGGGCGACGGCACCTACTACCACTCGGGCTACCTCGCGATCCGCCAGGCCATCGCCGCCGGCACGACGATCACCTACAAGCTGCTCTACAACGATGCGGTCGCGATGACCGGCGGCCAGCCGGTCGACGGCAAGATCGGCGTGCCGGAGATCGCGCGCCAGGTCGAGGCCGAAGGCGCGGTGCGGGTGGTGGTGGTCTCCGACGACATCGGCAAGTACCGCGGCCGCGAAGCCGAGTTCCCGCGCGACACCACGTTCCACGACCGCGCGGCGATGGACAGCGTGCAGCGTGAATTGCGCGAGATCCGCGGCGTCAGCATCCTGATCTACGACCAGACCTGCGCCGCCGAGAAGCGCCGCCGCCGCAAGAAAGGCGAGCTCGCCGACCCGCCGCGCCGCATCTTCATCAACGAGCAGGTCTGCGAAGGCTGCGGCGACTGCGGCCAGGCCTCGAACTGCCTGTCGGTGATTCCGGTCGAGACCGACTGGGGCCGCAAGCGCCAGATCGAGCAGAGCTCGTGCAACAAGGACTACTCCTGCGTCAACGGCTTCTGCCCGAGCTTCGTGTCGGTCTACGGCGCGGTGCCGAAGAAGCGGGTCGGTGCCGGTGTCGATGCCGACGCGCTGCAGCGCGAGCTGGCGGCCATTCGCCCACCGGCACCGTGGACCTGGACCGGCCCGTTCGACCTGCTGATCACCGGCGTCGGCGGCACCGGCGTGATCACGATCGGCATGCTGGTGACCATGGCCGCTCACCTGGAGCGCAAGCAGGCGTCGATCCTCGACTTCATGGGCTTCGCGCAGAAAGGCGGCGCGGTGCTCAGCTACGTGCGCCTGGCGCCCAGCGCCGACCAGTTGAACCAGGTGCGCATCGACACCCAGCAGGCCGACGCGATCCTCGCCTGCGACCTGGTCGTCGGCGCGTCGGCCGATGCGCTGGGCACTGTCAAGCACGGGCGCACCGAGATCCTCGCCAACACGCACGAGCTGGCGACCGCGGCCGCGGTGCGCGATCCGAACGCCGACCTGCATGCCGGCGCGCTGCTCGACAAGATGCGCTTCGCCGCCGGCGACGATCGCGTGGCGACGATCGATGCGCAGGCGATCGCGCTGAAGCTGCTCGGCGACACGATGCCCTCGAACATGGTGATGCTGGGCGCCTGCTGGCAGCGTGGGCTGGTGCCGGTCGGCGAAGCGGCGCTGATGCGTGCGCTGGAGCTGAATGCGGTGGCGGTCGAGGACAACAAGACCGCCTTCGCGCTCGGCCGGCTGGCGGTGGCCGCGCCCGCAGCGCTGCAGCGCCTGGCCGGCGATGCGGCCGCGCCGCCGCCGGCGGCCGGCACGGCGCTCGACGCGCTGATCGAGCGCCGCGCCGCCTTCCTCACCGCCTACCAGGACGCCGCGTATGCCCGCCGCTACCGCGCGCTGGTCGAACGGGTGCGTGCGGCCGAACGCCCACTGAGCGCCGAGCTGCGCCTGACCGAAGCGGTCGCGCGCAGCTACGCCAAGCTGCTGGCGATCAAGGACGAGTACGAGGTCGCGCGGCTGTACACCGACGGCCGCTTCGAGGCTTCGCTGCGAGAACAGTTCGAGCACTGGGAGCGCATCGATTTCCACATGGCCCCACCGCTGCTGGCCAAGGCCGGGCCGGACGGACGCATCCAGAAGATGCGCTTCGGTCCGTGGCTGATGCGGGCGATGAAGCCGCTGGCGGTGCTGCGCCGGCTGCGTGGCACGCTGCTCGATCCGTTCGGCCACACCGCGGAGCGGCGGCTCGAACGGCAGCTGATCGCCGACTACGAGGCGCTGGTCGACGAGTTGCTGCGCGGGCTGACTGCGACCAAGCTGCCGCTGGCGCTGAAGCTGGCACGGCTGCCCGAAGGCATCCGCGGCTACGGCCACGTGAAGCTGGCCAATGCCGCCAGCGTCAAGGCGCAGTGGACCGACCTGCTGCAGCGCCTGCGCAGCGGCAGCGAAGCCACCTCGCCGGTCGAACAGCCCGTGCTTTTTCGCTAGCAGCGGCCACCCCTAGCGCAGATCTCCGAGCCTCGCAAGCCCGACACCCCGGTTCTCCGCCGCAGCGCTGGGTCATTCATCCGTACAAACCCGAAAGCCGATATGCTGCGCTGCAGCATCATCCGATGCGCCCCTTCTTCACCCATCCCCTCCCCTCAACATGATCAGCACCGTTCTCGCTCTCGTCCCGCTCGTCTTCGCGACCGGCTGTCTCGTCTGGACCATGACCAGCGGCGCGCAAGCGCAGGCCCGCTCGGACGAATGGGCCGCCAAGTGGATGCGCGACAACGGCTGATCGCCTGAGTCGGTACAAGACATGAAGCCCGCCTCGCGCGGGCTTTTTCATGCCTGGCCGGCAGCCACGCCACGGCTCGCCGCGCCACAATCGCCGCCTGCTTTTCACGCCCCAACGCCCACAAAGTGCTTGGCAAGTCTTATATAAGACATAAAATAGTTGACTGAAACACCCTCAGGAGCCTTCGAGATGCTGACCGCCTATCGCCAACACGCCGCCGAACGCGCCGCCCTCGGCATTCCGCCGCTGCCGCTGTCGGCGCAACAGACCGCCGAGCTGGTCGAGCTGATCAAGGCCCCGCCGGCGGGTGAAGGCGCGTTCCTCGTCGAGCTGCTGACGCACCGCGTGCCGCCGGGCGTCGACGACGCCGCCAAGGTCAAGGCGAGCTTCCTGTCGGCCGTCGCGCACGGCGACTTCGCGGTCGGGCTGCTCACCCGCGCGCAGGCCACCGAGCTGCTCGGCACGATGGTCGGCGGCTACAACGTCAAGCCGCTGATCGACCTGCTCGACGACGCCGAGGTCGCCCCGGTCGCCGCGGCCGCGCTGAAGAAGACGCTGCTGATGTTCGACTTCTTCCACGACGTCGCCGAGAAGGCCAAGGCCGGCAACACCCACGCCAAGCAGGTGATCGGCAGCTGGGCCGACGCCGAGTGGTTCACCTCGCGCCCCGAAGTGGCGCGCAAGATCACCGTCACCGTCTTCAAGGTACCGGGCGAGACCAACACCGACGACCTGTCGCCCGCGCCCGACGCCTGGAGCCGCCCGGACATCCCGCTGCACTACCTGGCGATGCTGAAGAACACCCGCGACGGCTCGGCCTTCAAGCCCGAGGAAGACGGCAAGCGCGGCCCGATGCGGTTCATCGACGAGCTGAAGAAGAAGGGCCACGTCGTCGCCTACGTCGGCGACGTCGTCGGCACCGGCTCGAGCCGCAAGAGTGCGACCAACAGCGTGATCTGGGCCACCGGCGACGACATCCCCTTCGTGCCGAACAAGCGTTTCGGCGGCGTCACGCTCGGCGGCAAGATCGCGCCGATCTTCTTCAACACGCAGGAAGACTCTGGTTCGCTGCCGATCGAGGTCGACGTCTCGAAGCTCGAGATGGGCGACGTGGTCGACGTGCTGCCCTACGACGGCAAGCTGGTGCGCAACGGTGAGACCGTCGCCGAATTCGCGCTGAAGAGCGACGTGCTGCTCGATGAAGTGCGCGCCGGCGGCCGCATCAACCTGATCATCGGCCGCTCGCTCACCGCCAAGGCGCGTGACTTCCTCGGCCTGCCTGCCTCCACCACCTTCCGTCTGCCGAAGCCGCCGGTCGACTCCGGCAAGGGCTTCACGCTGGCGCAGAAGATGGTCGGCCGCGCCTGCGGCCTGGCCACCATCAACGGCCAGCAGCAAGGCATCCGCCCGGGCACCTACTGCGAGCCGAAGATGACCACCGTCGGCAGCCAGGACACCACCGGCCCGATGACGCGCGACGAGCTGAAGGACCTGGCCTGCCTGGGCTTCTCGGCCGACCTCGTGATGCAGAGCTTCTGCCACACCGCGGCCTATCCGAAGCCGGTCGACGTCAAGACGCACCGCGAGCTGCCGGCCTTCATCTCCAGCCGCGGCGGCGTCTCGCTGCGCCCGGGTGACGGCGTGATCCACTCGTGGCTCAACCGCCTGCTGCTGCCCGACACCGTCGGCACCGGCGGCGATTCGCACACCCGCTTCCCGATCGGCATCTCGTTCCCGGCCGGCTCGGGCCTGGTGGCCTTCGGCGCCGCCACCGGCGTGATGCCGCTGGACATGCCCGAATCGGTGCTGGTGCGCTTCAAGGGCAAGATGCAGCCCGGCATCACGCTGCGCGATCTCGTGCACGCAATTCCGTACGCCGCGATCCAGAAGGGCCTGCTGACGGTTGCCAAGCAGGGCAAGAAGAACATCTTCTCCGGCCGCATCCTCGAGATCGAGGGCCTGCCGGACCTGAAGGTGGAACAGGCCTTCGAGCTCTCCGACGCGTCGGCCGAACGCTCGGCCGCCGGCTGCACGGTCAAGCTGAATCCGGCCCCGATCATCGAGTACCTCACCAGCAATGTCGTGCTGATGAAGAACATGATCGTCGACGGCTACGCCGACCGCCGCACGCTGGAGCGCCGCATCAAGGCCGTCGAGGCCTGGATCGCCAACCCGCAGCTGCTCGACGCCGATGCCGACGCCGAGTACGCCGAGGTGATCGAGATCGACCTCGACACGCTGACCGAGCCGGTGCTGTGCTGCCCCAACGATCCGGACGACGCCAAGCTGCTGTCCGCCGTGCAGGGCGTGAAGATCGACGAGGTCTTCATCGGCTCGTGCATGACCAACATCGGCCACTTCCGCGCCGCGTCGAAGCTGCTCGAAGGCAAGCGCGACATCCCCGTCAAGCTGTGGATCGCGCCGCCGACGAAGATGGATGCCAGCGAGCTGACCAAGGAAGGCCACTACGGCGTCTTCGGCACTGCTGGTGCCCGCACCGAGATGCCCGGCTGCAGCCTGTGCATGGGCAACCAGGCCCAGGTGCGCGAAGGTGCGACGGTCGTATCGACCAGCACCCGCAACTTCCCGAACCGGCTCGGCAAGAACTCCAACGTCTACCTGGCATCGGCCGAGCTCGCGGCGATCGCGTCGAAGCTCGGCCGCATCCCGACCGTCGAGGAGTACCACGCCGACATGGGCGTCATCAACAAGGACGGCGACAAGGTCTACCGCTACATGAACTTCGACCAGATCGAGGAGTACGCGGAGGCGGCGAAGAGCGTGGCGGCCTGATCCTCCGCGCGCGATGAAGAAGGGCCCGCTTCGGCGGGCCCTTTCGTTTGCGTACGGTCGGTCCATGAGAGTCGGCGCGGCAGAATCCGACGATGGGCCCCGGCGCGCCTCCTGACCAGCTTCTGTCCGACCTGCTGCGCTTCGTCCATGACGAGCAGCTGGCCGGCCAACGCAAGTTGCTCGCGGTCTGGGAGCGCCCCATCGCCTGGAAGCTGCAGAGGGGCTGGTCGCAGCGCATTCTTCGCCTGGAGCGCACGGACGATCCATCGACCCTGTGGGCCCGCATCGACGGCGGCGAGTCCCGCTTTCGCGAGGGCGACCTGCTCATGCTGCATGCGGGCGATCCGTTGGACCAGGCGCTCGGTCGCGGTCTGACGCTGGAGGCCGACATGGAGGATCGCTGGCTGTTGCGCAGCCACAGGGCCGACGCGGTTCTGCGCGCTTGCAGCGACGGACCGTGTTATGCCGACCCCGACGCGATCGACCTGACCGTGTTCCACGAGCAGGCCATCGAAGAGATCAGCACCTCGTGGATCGGGCGCGAGATCGTGTTACCGCTGCTCGGCGGCAGCCTGGACATCACGTTCAGCGGCGAAGCGATGACCCGCGGCGAAGATGCCGCCCGCGCCCGCGGCTTCAATACCCGGCAGGCGCAAGCCGTGGGGCTGGCGCTCGGCGCCGACCAGATCGCGTGCATCCAGGGCCCGCCCGGCACCGGCAAGAGCTCGGTGCTGGCACTCATCGCGCGGCTGATGGTCGAGGACGGAGAGCGCGTTCTCGTCACTTCGCACACGCACATGGCCATCAACAACGCGCTCAACAAGATCCGCGAGGAAGGCGTGCCGGCGATCAAGGTCGGCCTGCACGCGCAGCGCAAGGGCCTGCGCGACGAGGTGCCTTGCCACGCCGGGTTTGCCGACTGGCACGAGCGTCCGAGCGCGGGCGGGTACGTGATCGGCGCCACCCCGTTCGCCACCTGCACCTCACGCCTGGAGCACTGCGAGTTCGACACCATCCTCTTCGACGAGGCCAGCCAGATCACCGTGCCGCTGGCGCTGATGGCGATGCGCAAGGGCCGGCGCTTCGTCTTCGTGGGCGACCAGCAGCAGCTGCCGCCGGTGATGCTGTCACGTTCGGTCCTGGACGAGAGCGGCATGTCGGCGTTCGCGGCGCTCACCGCCCGCCATGCCGACCACGCAGTGATGCTGCAAGAGACCTACCGCATGAATCGCTGGCTCACCGCCTGGCCAAGCCGGGCGTACTACCGCGGCGAGCTCAGCGCGGCCGGCGCGAACCGCGAGCGCAGGATGTCACTGCCAGACCTTGCCGAGCCCTATGCCGCCGTGTTCGATCCGGCAGCACCCGGTGTATTCATCCCCACCCGCGACCGCACGGCCCGCACGCGCAACGACCGCGACGCGCAGCTCGTGGCGCAGTTGTGCAAAGCCGCCATCGCCGGCGGGCTGCCGCCCCGGGAGATCGGCATCGTCACGCCGTACCGGGCGCAGGGCCGCGCGGTACGCAGCTGGCTGAACGAGGTCCTCGGGCGCGCCGTCGCGCGCGAGGTCGTGGCCGACACCGTCGAGCGCATGCAGGGCCAGGAGCGCGAGCTCGTCATCCTGACGCTCGCCACCGGCGACGAAGTGTTCCTCGGTGCGGTCGCCGAGTTCTTCTTCCAGCCGCAGCGGCTGAACGTATCGATCACTCGCGCGAAGACCAAACTCGTCGTCATCGGTCCCGAGATTGACGAGGTACCCGTGCTCGGGCATGAGGACATCCGGCGGTGGGTCGGCGCGTATGCCGACCTGCTCAGGCACCTGCAGCGGATTCCGCTGTAGCCGGGACGGCAGGCATGGCGATCTTCATACCGGAATGGAGCAAGCTGTCAGGCCGCGATGTGCACCTCAAGCGCGTGCTCGGCGCGCTGGATGACCAGCACGTGATCCGGCGGCCGGTCCGCCTGGGCTGCCCCGCGGACCTGTTCGTGCAGCACCTTGCGGGGGGCTGGCTGGCGATCGCGGTGTCGACGCTGGAGTTCTCGACCCTCGCTCACGCACAGCTCTTCGCGCAGGACGAGCGTACGCGCTTCGAATGGCGCCTCGAACAGCTGCAGCAACTGATGAGCCGGCCTGACGGCGCTGCCGCCGGCTCGGCGGTTCTGGTCGTGATGTGGGCGTGCTCGTCCGAAGAAGTGCGCGTGCTGGCGCCCGAGTACTTCAGGCGCTACGGTGCGCACCTGGTATCGCGCGAACAAGTCGCGCAGCCCGGCGCAGAACAGGTCGTTCAGGACCTGCTGGCTCCACTGCCCGAGCATGCCGAACACGGCCTGCTCGCCGCCTGGTTCCCGGAGGCGGAGATCCCCGCCGTATGCACGACGCGGCGTTTCTTGCAGCGCGACAACAGCGCCCGCCTGACGCGCTGCTTCCTGGACCATGAACAGGAGTGGGCGAGCAAGCTCGATCTCGAGCTGCCGCAGGAGCAGCACGCAGCGGCCGCGGACTTCTCCGTCAGGCTGTTGAACGGAGTGGCCGGCAGTGGCAAGACGCTGATCGCGATCAACCGCGCACTGCTGCTGGCGGAGCTGTTCCCGCGCCAGCGCATCCTGGTGCTGATCCACAACACCCCCATCGTCGCAGACCTGAACGAACGGCTGTACCAGGTGCGAGGCGGGTTGCCCGGGAACGTCGAGATGCTGACGGTCTTCGCCTGGATCTGCCGGCAATGGCGCCATGTGTTCGGAGCGTTGCCGAAAATGCCCGATCGTCGCGCAGTGGATGAGCTGGTCCAGCACCAACGGCTTCGATGGCCCGAGCTGAAGCCTTCGACCGCGCAACTCATCGCCGAACTGGACTTCATCAACAACGCCCTGATTCCCGACGGACAGGCCTATCTCGCGAGCAGCCGCACCGGTCGGCGATTCGCCTTGGCAGCCGAGGAGCGCACCCAGGTATGGGCGCTGTACCAGGCCGTCACCAGCACCCTGCGTTGCGCCGGTCAGCACATGTGGAGCGCGCTACCGCGCACGATCTGCCTGGCGCATGAACGCCATCACGCACTCGAACGCTACCACCACATCCTGGCGGACGAAGCCCAGTTCTTCGCGCCCTCGTGGTTCGATGTGGTGAAGCTGTCGCTCGCCGCACACGGCCAGCTCTTCTTGTGCGCCGATCCGAAGCAGGGGTTCCTGAAGAACCGCCAGAGCTGGAAGAGCGCCGGGATCGAAGTGGCCGGTCGTACCAAGAAGCTGCGCCGCTCGTACCGCACGACGAGTGCGATCCTGGAGGCGGCCACCACGGTCATGGCCGTGCTCGGCCCGGCCGATGGCGATGACAGCGTGGAGCCCGACTACGCCGGCATGGTGCCCGGGAAGAGGCCTTTGCTTGCTTGCGCCGACACGCCCCAGGACGCGATCGACCGACTCTGCAACGAACTGGCCGGCGCCCACGCGCGCGGCCTGCCGCTGGGCGCGTTCCTCGTGATCTACGGCGAGCAAGTGAACAGGCGCACCCTGCATGCCTGCCTCGAAAGGCGGGTCGGCGCAGGCAAGGTGTGGTGGTTCAACGAACAGCGGCAGAAACGGGCGCCTCCGCACGGCCGCGGCCGAGACTATCTGCGCCTGGCCTACCTCGACACTGCCACCGGGCTCGAGGCGTGCATCGTCTTCCTGATCGGCGTGGAGAACCTGTTCTTCTCCGGCCGCGTGGCCGGCCTGGGCGACGAAGAACGGGCCGAGCGCCGCGAGGAGAACGCCCGCAGGCTCTACATGGCCATGACCCGCGCCGGGCAGCGCCTGATCCTCGTGTCGGCGCAGAGACTGCCGCCGCAGGTGGAAGCGCTGTTCGACTCGCAGCCGGACGAACGCAACGGTTCCTGAGCAGCGCGGGTCCGTATTGCGCCAACAGGCTTGGCGGAAACGACGGCCGCGAAGAGAAAGGCGCGATGGAACGAGTGATCCACCGCACCCTTCGCGGCACGCAGCAGGCGGCGGACTTGTTGTTCTGGCTGCAGCGGCCGATGGCCGAGCGCATCGCGGCAGTGGAGATCCTGCGCCGCGAGTGGGAGACCTCCTCGACCGCCCCCGATGCTGAACCGCGACTTCAAAGAGTTTGCCGAGTTGCTCAACGCCGAGGGCGTTGAATACCTCGTGGTCGGCGGCTACGCGCTGGCCGCCCACGGGCATCCGCGCTACACGGGCGATATCGACTTCTGGGTGCGTCCCACCGCCGACAACATCGGCCGCCTGCTGCGTGCGCTGCAGTTGTTCGGCTTCGGTTCGCTTGGCCTGGGTCCTGCGGACTTCGGCCCAGAAACCGCCGTTCAGCTCGGCCAGCCACCGCGGCGCATTGACCCCACGGACCGGCGTTGACATCGTCCGGCGAGGCCGCTCACATCACTCGGTAGGTCCGCCCCGTCTGCGCGCCTTCGACGCTGCGCTGATACGCCAGCGCGGCGCGCTCGGCGCTGACGGTCTCGAAGCCGGGGAAGTACGGCGCGTAGGCGTCGAGCGATTCGGTCAGCAGCGTCGGGCTGATGACGTTGATGCGGATGCCGCGCGGCAGCTCGATCGCCGCGGCGCTGGCGAAGGCTTCGAGCGCGGCGTTGACCGCGGTGGCGTTGGCGCCGTTGCGGATCGGCTCGATCGCCAGCACGCCGGCGGTCAGCGTGATCGAGCCGCCGTCGTTCAGGGTGCGCTGGCCGAGCAGCGCGAGCCGCACCTGGCCGAGCAGCTTGTCCTGCAGGCCGAGGTTGAACTGCTCCGCGCTCATTTCGCCGATCGGCCCGAAATGCAGGTTGCCGGCGGTGCTGATGATGGCGTCGACGCGGCCGACGGTCTCCAGCAGCGCGGCGACGCTCGCGTCCTGGGTCAGGTCGACGCGGTGGTCGCCGCTCGAGCGGCCCGCGGTGATCACCTGGTGGCGCGCACCGAGGTTGCGGGCGACGGCCTGGCCGATGGTGCCGCTGGCACCGATGAGAAGGATCTTCATGAGGCGGCTCCTGCTTGAACGCAGCGTGGTTGCAATGGCCGCATTGTTTTGAAAACTTCTGATGACATAAAGTAGCACCTGGTTCTTGCACTCCGAATCAACGCTTTGGAATCACGCCGATGGACAAGCTGCGCAGCATGGAAGTGATGGTTGCCGTGGTCGAAGCCGGCAGCTTCGCCGCCGCGGCGGACCAGCTCGAGATCTCCGGCGTGATGGTCGGCAAGCACATCCGCCAGCTCGAGGAGCACCTGGGCGCGCGGCTGCTCGCGCGCAGCACGCGGCGCCAGAGCCTGACCGAGGTCGGCAGCGCGTTCTACGAGGACTGCAGGCGCGTGCTCGAGCAGGTGCGCTGGGCCGAGTCGGCGGTCGAACGCAGCCGAGCCGCGCCGCAAGGGCTGCTGCGCATCAGCGCGCCGGTGACCTTGGGCAACCAGGTGATCGCGCCGCTGGTCGCGCAGTTCCTGCAGCAGCACACGCAGGTGCGCGTCGACCTGCAGCTGACCGACGGCGTCGCCGACCTGACCGGCGAAGGCGTCGATGCGGCCATCCGCATCGGGCGGGTCGTCGACGAGAGCCTGGTCGCGCGCCCGCTGCGGCCCTATTGCATGGTCATCGCCGCGGCGCCGGCGTACCTGCGCACGCATGGCAAGCCACGCCGGCCGGCCGATCTGGCGCAGCACGTCTGCCTGAGCCATTCGGTGTGGCAACGGCGCGTCGAGTGGACGCTGGACGACGGCGGCGAAGGCGTGCAGTGGCCCGCCAACGCACGGCTGGTCTGCAACCACGGCGACGGCTTGCGCCATGCCGCGCTGGCCGGTCTGGGGCTGGTGATGCAGCCGGAAGTGCTGCTCGCCGAAGACCTCGCCGAAGGCCGGCTGCTTCCGCTGCTGCAGGACTGCCTGCCGCCGCCGCGCCCGGTGCACCTGGTCTACGCGTCCGACCGGCGCCCGCTGCCCAAGCTCGCGCGCTTCGTCGAGCATGTCGTGCAGGCGCTGGGCGCCCCGCCCATGCCGCCCGCAGCGGCAGCGCGCCCGCTGCGCCGGCACCTACGGGTCGGCACGGGCCGCGGCAGCCTGCGGCCGAAGGTATAAATCTCCATGCCTGCCCTCCCGACACCGCACCGCTCCGCCGTCGCTCTCGTGCTCGCCGCGCTGCTGCCGCTGGCCGCCTCTGCCGCCGAGCTGAAAGTCCGCATCCTCGAGACCACCGACCTGCACATGAACCTGCTGGCCTGGGACTACTACCAGGACAAGCCGACCACCGACTACGGCCTCGCCCGCACCGTCACGCTGATCAAGGCAGCGCGCGCCGAGGCGAAGAACACGCTGCTGTTCGACAACGGCGACCTGATCCAGGGCAGCCCGCTCGGCGATTACGTCGCGAAGGTCAAGCCGCTGGCCGCCGGCCAGGTGCACCCGGCCTACAAGGTGCTCAATGCGATCGGCGTCGATGCGGCGAACATCGGCAACCACGAGTTCAACTACGGGCTGCCGTTCCTGCGCCAGGCGATCGCCGGCGCCACGTTCCCCTACGTCAACTCGAACGTCTACCTCGCCGACAGCGACAACGATCCGTCGAACGACAAGAACGCCTTCACGCCCTACGTGATCCTCGAACGCCGCTTCACAGACGACAGCGGCAAGCAGCACCCGCTGAAGATCGGCGTCATCGGCTTCGTGCCGCCGCAGATCATGACCTGGGACCAGAAGAACCTGGCCGGCAAGGTGACGGTGCGCGACATCGTCGACTCGGCGCGCCGCTTCGTGCCGGAGATGAGGGCCTTGGGCGCCGATCTGGTGGTGGCGATCCCGCACTCGGGTTTCGAGAAGGGCGAGACGGTGCTGTTCGCCGAGAACTCGGTGGCCCGGCTGGCCGAGGTGCCGGGGGTCGACGCGATCCTGTTCGGACATTCGCACGGCGAGTTCCCGGGCCGCTTCTTCGCCGGCCATCCGAAGGTCGACCTGGCGCGCGGCACGATCAACGGCATTCCCGCGGTGATGCCCGGCCGCTGGGGCGATCACCTCGGGCTCATCGACCTGGTGCTGGACAACAGCTCGGGCGGCTGGAAGGTCACCGGCAGCCGCGCCGAACTGCGCCCGATCATGGACCGCACGACGCGCAAGCCGCTGGTCGAGGCCGATCCGCAGGTGGCGCAGCTGGTCGAGGCCGAGCATGCCGGCACGCTGGCCTACGTGCGCAGCGCGGTCGCGCAGACGGCCGCACCGATCATCAGTTATTTCGCGCAGGTCGCCGACGATCCCTCGGTGCAGATCGTCTCGCAGGCGCAGCTGGCGTACGCGAAGCGTGCGCTGCAGGGCACCGAGTACGAAAAGCTGCCGCTGCTGTCCGCCGCCGCGCCGTTCAAGGCTGGTGGCCGCCAGGGCTGGAACTACTACACCGACATCCCGGCCGGGCCGCTGGCGGTGCGCAACATCGCTGACCTCTACATCTATCCGAACACCGTCAAGGCGGTGCGCGTCGACGGCAGGACCGTGCGCGAGTGGCTCGAGATGTCGGCCGGCCAGTTCAAGCGCATCGACCCGGCCGGCGCACCGGAGCAGGACCTGATCGACGACGCCTTCCGCACCTACAACTTCGACACGCTCGACGGCGTCAGCTACCGCATCGACGTGACGCAAGCCGCGCGCTACGACCGCGACGGCAAGCTGGTGGCGCCGACCGCGCGCCGCATCGTCGACCTGCGCCACCAGGGCCAGCCGGTGGACGACGACGCGCGCTTCATCGTCGTCACCAACAACTACCGCGCCGCCGGCGGCGGCAATTTTCCCGGCCTCGACGGCAAGAGCATCGTCGTCGATGCGCCCGACGAGAACCGCGAGGCGCTGGTGCAGTACCTGCAAGGCGCCGGCCGCATCGATCCGAGCGCCGACAACAACTGGCGCATCCAGCCGGTGCCGGGCATCAAGCTGCGCTTCACGTCGGGCGCCGGCGGCATTGCGCACCTGGCGCGTTATCCGCAGATCAAGCTGGTGAAGGACAACGGCGACGGGTCCGCGCTGTACGAGCTGGTGCCGTAGGCCGCCTTTCACCCTGCACTTGCCGCGGGATGACGTTCACAATATGATGAACGTCATACACAATGCCGACCCGCGATGAACCGCAGCACCCCGACCCGCAAGGAAGCCACGCACGAGCGCATCGTGCAAGCCGCGGCGCGCGCGATCCGGCGCAGCGGCTACGGCGGCACCGGTGTCGCCGACATCATGAAGGAGGCCGGGCTGACGCATGGCGGCTTCTACGCGCACTTCGAGTCGCGCGATGCGCTGCTCGCCGAAGCGGCGGACCGCGCCGGCGCCGAAGGAGTCGAGGCGCTCGGCCGGCTCGCGGCGCAAGTGCCGCCCGAGCAGGCCTTCGCCACGCTGCTGCGCGCCTACCTGTCACGCGCCCACGTCGAGCAGGCGGAAACCGGCTGCCCGGTCGTCGCGCTCGGATCCGAGATGCCGCGCCAGGCGCCCGAGGTGCGGCGCGCAGCGACCCGGCGCATCAAGGAACTGATCGACCTGGTCGGCCGCCTGCAGCCCGACTGGGGCCAGCCGGGCGCACACGACCAGGCGCTGGCGACCCTCGCGACGATGGTCGGCGCGTTGACGATCGCGCGCGCCGTCGACGATCCGAAGCTCTCCGACGCGATCCGCCACGCCGCGCTCGCGCAGCTGGGCGTGCGGCGCGACTGAGCGCGCACGCCCGCCTCCCCTCCCCTTCACGACCTGCCACCGGAACCGCTCGCGCACGCGCAGGAATATGACGACCATCATCCAACGGAGCCACCATGAGTGATCCCACCGCTGCCGACCTCGACCGCCCCGCGCCCGAGCAGGTGGTCCAGTTCTTCCTGACGCCGCGCCTGCCGCCACCGGCGCCCGAGTTCCTGCCGCATCCGACCGCGCTGTCGATCGACACGCCGAGCGGCAGCATCGCGCTGCGCCGCAGCGGCCACGGCCCGCGCGTGCTGCTGCTGCACGGCTGGGAAGGCCAGGCCGCCGATCTGGCCGCCTTCGCGCCGCCGCTGCTCGACGCCGGCTTCGAGGTGATCACGATGGACCTGCCGGCGCACGGCGCCTCGTCGGGCCGGCAGACCTCGATCCCGCAATCGGCGCGCGCGCTGAAGGCGGTCGGCGACGTGCTCGGCCCGCTGCACGCGGTGATCGCGCACTCGGTCGGCTCGGCGGTGCTCGGCGAAGCGCTGCACCACGGCCTGGACGCCGGCCACGCCGTGATGATCGGCGCACCCGCTCACTATGCGGCCTATGCGCGCCAGGTCGCCGCCTTCGCGGGGCTGGACGAGGAAGGCACGCAGCGCATGCTCGAACTGCTGCGCGAGCCGCTCGGCGTCAACATCCACGAGGTCTCGCTGCCGGCGCGCGCCGTGCACTTCACGCTGCCGGCGCTCTTCATCCATTCGAGCGACGACCGCATCGTCGCCATCGCCGACAGCCTGGCCTCGGCCGCCGCCTGGCGCGGCGCGCGCCATCTGCGCGTCGAGGGCCTGGGCCACCGCCGCATCCTCGGCGACGCGAACGTGATCGCCGCGGCGCTCAAGTTCATCACCGCCGTGCTCGAGGAGCCCGCGTCATGAAGACCGCAGCATCCGTCGCGCTGGTGGCCGAGGCCCCGGCGCCCGCCTCGCCGTGGGCCGTCTTCAGCGTCGCCAGTGTCGCGGTGTTCCTGGTGTCGATCGACACCACGGTGCTGTTCGCGGCCTTCGGCGCGCTGCGCGCCGGTTTCCCCGGCAGCAGCAGCGCCGATCTGTCGTGGGTGCTGAATGCCTATACCGTGGTGTACGCGGCCCTGCTGGTACCGGCCGGGCGGCTGGCCGACCAGCATGGGCGCAAGCGCATCTTCCAATGGGGGCTGGGCCTGTTCCTGCTGGCCTCGTGGGCCTGCGGTTGGGCGCCGACGGTCGAATGGCTGATCGCCGCACGCGTGCTGCAGGCGGCCGGCGCGGCGCTGTTGACGCCGTCGTCGCTCGCGCTGGTGCTCGGCGCCTTCCCGGCGCACAAGCGGGCCATCGCCGTCAGCCTGTGGGGCGCCGTCGGCGGGCTGGCCGCGGCGCTGGGCCCAAGCGTCGGCGCCGGCGTGGTCGATGCGCTCGGCTGGCGCTGGGCCTTCTACCTGAACCTGCCGATCGGTGCCTGGGCGCTGTGGCGCGGCCGCACGCGGCTCGTCGAATCGCGCAACCCGGACAACGCCGCACCGCTGGACCTGCCCGGCATCGGCCTCTTGATCATCGGCGTCGGCGCGCTGGCGCTGGGCATCGTGCGCTCCGAAGCGCTCGGCTGGCGTTCCGGCGCGGTGCTCGGCAGCCTGGCCGCCGGTGTGATCGCGCTGCTGGCCTTCGTCGCCTGGGCGCGGCGCGCGCGCCATCCGGCGATCGACCTGAGCCTCTTTCACAGCCCGACCTACCGCTTCGTGAACCTGGCGACGCTGAGCTTCGGCATCGCCTTCGCGATGATGTTCTTCGGCTTCTTCTTCTTCATGATGCAGGTCTGGCACTACCCGCTGCCGCTGGCCGGCCTGGCGGTGACGCCGGGGCCGCTGCTGGTGGTGCCGGTGGCGATCGTCGCCGGCCGTTTCGCGGCACGCATCGGCCACCGGCCGCTGCTGGTCGGCGGCAGCCTGCTGTACGCCGCGGCCGGGCTGTGGTTCTTCCTGCGCGCCGGCACCACGCCGGACTACCTCGGCACCTGGCTGCCGGGACTGATCATGACCGGCAGTGCCGTCGGCATGGTGCTGCCCTCGCTGGGCGGCGCGGCGGTCGCCGGGTTGCCGCCGCAGCGCTTCGGCGTCGGCAGCGCGGTGAACCAGGCGATCCGGCAGATCGGCTCCGTGCTCGGCGTCGCGGCGACGGTAGCGCTGGTCGGCCATGCGGCGCCCAGCCTCGCCGACTTCCGCTGGCTGTATGGCGCGCACGTCGCGCTGGCGCTGCTGACCGCCGCGCTGTGCCTGCGCGTGGACACGCGGCCTGCAGCGCCGCGCTGAACGTCAGCGTCCGCCGGTCGCGGTGGCGAGCACGGCGCCGTTGGTGCCGCCCACCCAGGCGGTCCCGCGGTCGATGGCGAAGAGTGCCCCGTGGTGCTGGGCGCTCGGGGCGGCCTGGCGGGTCCAGGTCGCGCCGCCGTCGGTCGTGCCCAGCACCAGCCCGTCGCTGCCGACCACCCAGCCATGCTGTGCATCGGCAAATCGGATGGCCAGCGGAAACTCGCGGCTGCCGCGCGTGGGCCGCGTGCCGGTTGCCCAGGTCTGCCCGCCATCGACGGTGCGCAGGATCTCGCCGCGGCGAATCAGCCAGCCCCTTTGCGCGTTGATGAAGTGCAGCGGCCCGCCTTGCGTCGCGAAGGCCGTGGGCACGGCCGCATCCGCGGCCGCTGCCGTCCAGGTCCGGCCGTCGTCGGTCGAGCGCCAGATCGCCCCCGCGCCATCGAGCGCCAGCGCCAGCCCGGCGACCGGGCGGCGCAGCATCGAACAGTCGCCGCTGAATCGGGTCGTCTGCGCAGCCCAGGTGGCACCCCCGTCCTCGGTGGCGTAGAGCGCCGAGCGGTCGCAGACCAGGCGTCCGCCCGAGAACGGCGGACTGGTCCATCGCTCGGTGCGCAGCCATGCGCGCTGGTCGTCGATGAAGTGCAGATCGGTCGTGTCCAACAGCTCGGGCAGACCGGTCACCCCCTGCCAGGTGCGGCCCCCGTCGGTCGACTTGTGCAGCCCGCCGCCTGCCTGGCGCCAGCCCGTGCCGTTGGGCGTGAACTGCAGCATCGACGTCAGCGCGCCCGCGTCGGATCGGCACGGGACCGACGCGGCACGCGGCCGCCAGTTCAGCCCGCCATCGTCGGTGTCCAGCAGCTGACCGCAGCCGGTGACCGCCAGCCCGCGCCGGGCATCGAAGAACCACAGGGCCGTGATCGCCGCCTGATCGCCGTCGGCCGTGCGTCCGCCGCCGATCGGCCGCATCGTCGCGCCGCCATCGGTGGACCGGTACAGGCGGCTGTCGAAGCGCAGCAGCAGGCCGCCCCGGTTGTCGCGTTCGACGCTGTCGGCGCGAGCCCCCTCCAGCGCGTGGGCCAGCGCGCGCCAGTTGCGGCCACCGTCCACGGTGAGGCGGCTCGTGCCGCCGTGCACGTGATGAGCCACGTCGGCATCGATCAGCCGACTGCCGCCGGTGCTGAAATCCTCCAGCTCGAACGGCCTGCCCAGGTCCACCGTGCGCCAGCTGCGGCCCCAGTCCTCGGTGCGCACCAGCCCGGTGTCGATCAGCACGCCCCAGCCAGCGCCACGCGCCGAGAACTCCACACCCAGGAACGACGCGTCCGGCCGCGAGCGGCCGTCGACCTGCGGCACCGCGGATTGCCAGCTGCGGCCGGAGTCGGTCGTGCGCCAGAACATCGTCTGTTCGCGATTCGGCGTGCCGGGGCTGCCCGTCCACCACAGCAGCAGCACGTCGTCGCCGAGGATGCGCGTCAATCCGGGACCCGGCGTCGGATGGGACAGTCCCGGCACCGTCGTCAGGCCGAGGTCATCGGAACGCAGCAGGGTCTCGAGCGGCTCGAAGGTCCACATGCGGCCGGACGGCAATGCGGCGTTGGGCCGCATCGGCGGATCGCGCCAGTTCTGGCCGCCGTCGGTGCTGACGCGCGCGGCATAGGTGAAGATGCTGCCGGACACGGAAGAGGCGCTGACGAAGACGGTTTGCGGCCCCAGCGCCGCCAGTTCGTTCCAGCTCTGGTAGGGGGAATCTGCCGGCGGCGGCGCCAGCGATGTCTCGGTCCAGGTGGCGCCGCCGTCGACGCTGCGGACGAGCCTGCCCCCGGCCGTCAGCGCATAGCCGTGCAGCGCATCGGCAAAGCGCACCTTCATCAGCGTCGCATCACCGCCCGAGCGCTGGTTGATGCGCTGCCACTGCGCGCCGCCGTCGGTGGTGCGCAGTACCTGGCCCGCATCACCGACCGCCCAGCCCAGCAGCGCATCGTGGAACTGCACGTCGCGAACGACGTTGCCGTCGGGCAGTGGCCGCTGCCAGCACCAGCCGCCGCTGCCGGCCCCGCTGCAGAGGCGTTCCTGCACCATCGCATAGCGCCCGATGCGCACGGTGGCGCGCGCGCCGATGCTCTGCCCGCTGCCGTTGGCGACCGTCAGCCGCACCTCGTAGTCCCCAGGCTGCGCGAAGGCATGGGTCGGGCGCGCGAGCGTGCTGGTGGTCTCGTCGCCGAAGTCCCAGGTGGTGCTCAGGCCATCGACGCCGTCGGCGAGGTTCGACGCGAAGCTCACCGGCTGCGCGACGTCGGCCTGCGGCGGCATGTTGATCTGCACGCTCGAAGGCAGCGGTGCAGGCGCGGGCGGCGCCGGTGCTGGTGCGGGTGCGGGTGCGGGTGCTGGCCCAGGCGTCACGGTGGGCGCCGCGCCACCGCTGCCGCCGCCACCGCATCCCGCCAGCACGGCGAACCCGACCGTCGCCACGAACAAGCGCAGCCGCGCCGTCGCCTTCCGACTCATGAGCTGCCCTGGATATGACTTGGAATGGCGGCGATTGTCATGGTCTGCGCCCGGGCCGCAGTGCGCTGCATCACATGCCGACCACTTGCAATTCCCTGTTGCCATCGCGGCGCGCGTGGTGCGAGGCTGCGCCCTTCACCGATCGGAGAACCGCATGGCCGCTCGCTCGTCATGGCCGCTCCTCGCCACAGGCATCGGCCTGCTGCTCGCGGGCTGCGCCAGCACCACACCGGATCCGCAGACCGTCCTGCGCCAGGCCGATCAGGCGCTCGGCGCCAGCCAGCTGAAGACGCTGCAGTTCAGCGGCCGCGGCAGCGGTGCCACCTTCGGCCAGGCCTGGCAGCCCGAGATCGGCTGGCCGCAGCTGAACTACTCGGTGCTGACGCGCACGCTCGACTACGACAAGGGCGCGCTGCGCGAAGAGTTCGGCCGCAGCCGTGCTGAGGAGAAGGGCGGCGGCGGCATCCCGCTGCTGGGCCAGGGCGAGCAGCGCGCGACCGGCTTCGTGCTCGGCGAGCACGCGTGGAACACCACGCCCACCGGCCCCGTCGCGGCGCCGGTCACCGTCGACGCCCGCATCCACGACCTGTGGACCACGCCGCACGGCGCGATCAAGGCCGCGCAGCGCCATGGTGCGACCACCGGCACGCGCAGCGACGGCGGCCAGTCCTATTCGACCTTCAGCTACCGCGTGCCGGGCCGGCTCGACGCCACCGCCTGGGTCGACGCGCAGGGCCAGATCACGCGCATCGATTCACGCCAGCCGCATCCGGTGATGGGCGACACCGAGGTCACGACGCTGTACAGCGACTACCGCGCCTTCGGCGCGATCCGCTTTCCGATGCGCATCCGCCAGAGCCAGGGCGGCCACCCGGTGTTCGACCTGCAGGTGCAGGACGTGCAGCCGAATGCGGCGGTCGACATCGCGCTGCCCGACAACGTGCGCACCGCCACCGAGCGCGTGCTGTCCGAGCAGGTGGCGCCGGGCGTCTGGTTCCTGTTCGGCGGCTCGCACAACAGCGTGGCGATCGAGATGAGCAACCACGTCGTGCTGGTCGAGGCGCCGCTGTACGAGGGCCGCACGGCTGCGGTGTTCGCCGAGGTCAGGAAGCTGCTGCCGACGAAGCCGATCCGCACGGTGATCAACTCGCACCACCACTTCGACCATGCCGGCGGCCTGCGCGCCGCGGCCGCCGAAGGCGCGGCGCTGGTGACCAGCCAGGCGGCCAAGCCCTACTTCGAGCGGGTCTTCGCCAAGCCGCAGCAGATCCGGCCCGACCGCCTGGCGCAGTCCGGCCGCAGCCCCGAGATCCTGGGCGTGACGACCCGGCGCCAGTTCGTCGACGGCGACCTGCGCTTCGAAGTGCACGAGATCCAGGGCAGCGTGCACGCCCAGGGCTTCCTGATGGTCTACCTGCCGAAGGAGAAGCTGCTGATCGAGGCCGACGCCTACACGCCGGCCGCGCCGAACAGCGGGCCGCCGCCGGTGCCCAACGCCAACCACGTGAACCTGGTGCAGAACATCGAGCGGCTCGGCCTTCAGGTCGAGCGCATCCTGCCGCTGCACGGGCGCGTGGTGCCGATCGGCGAGCTGTATGCGGGGATCGGGCGCGCGCGGCCCTGAGCTGCGCAGTTCGTCAGCGCTCGAACGAAGCCAGCAACGCGGCTTCGCGCTCGGGCGCCAGCCCGGCCTTGGTGAACGCCTGCTGATCCGGCGGCAGGCCGCGCCACCAGGCCAGCGTATCGGCGACCGTCTCCGCCAGCGGCCGGATGCGCAGGCCGGCCGCCTCGCCCTTGGCCGTCACCATCGCCATGAACGCCGCGTACTCGCCGCTGGCCGGCATCCACAGCGGCAGCTCGTTCCAAGGCTTCAGCCCGGCGCGCAGCAGCGCGGCCTCGTCGATCCAGCGCAGCAGCGGCTCGGTCGCACCGGCCGCGCGCGCGCATTCGTCGAGCAGCCCGGCCATGGTCGTGAAGCCCGGCGGCGAGATGACGTTGAACGTACCGCGTACTTCACGGTCCAGCGCCTGCAGCACGAAACCGGCCAGGTCGCGCGCATCGATGAACTGCAGCGGCCGCAGCGGTGCGCCGGGCACCAGCACCGGTTGCCGGTCGAGCGCCGCGCGCGCCAAGCGCGCCGGCCACCAGGTGAAGCGCTGCGTCGGATCGTGCGGGCCGACGACCAGGCCGGGCCGGATCACCAGGCGCCGCGCCGGCTCGATGCGCTGCGCCAGCGCCGCCTCGCAGAAGGCCTTCAGCGGGCCGTAGGTGCGGCTGTCGACCACGTCGGTGTCGCCATCGTCGATGCGGCCGAGCGGCGACGTCTCGTCGTTCGGCCGCGTCGCGTCGGCATAGGCCGTGACGGTGGAGATGAATGCATAACATCCGATGCGATCGGCCAGGTGCTGGGCCAGGTGCGCCACCTCGCCGGGCAGGTAGCCGCAGCAGTCGATCACTGCGTCCCAGCGCCGATCGGCCAACGCCGACAGGTCCTTGCGCCGGTCGCCGCGAAGACGCGCGACCTGTAGCGGCAGTTCATCCGGCGTCAGGCCGCGGTTGAAAACCGTGACGCGGTCGCCGCGCCGGCAGGCCGCTTCGACGAGATGGCGGCCGACGAACTGCGTGCCGCCGATGATCAGCAAATCCATGGCAGACGAGTATCGGCGACACCAGCGCCGCGCTGCTGCACACTCGTCGTCCCGAGCCCGCCTCCGCGTTCAACCATGTCCCAGAGCATCCAGGACTTCCACGACGACCCGCGCAATGCGTCGATCCGCATCTGGGTCAATGGCGAGCTGAAGCCGCGCGCCGAGGCCGTGGTCTCGGTCTTCGACTCGGGCTTCGTGCTCGGCGACGGCGTGTGGGAGGGCCTGAGGGTCGTCGGCGGCCACCCGGTGTTCCTCGACGCGCATCTCGACCGGCTTGACGAAGGCGCGAAGGCGCTGATGATCGACATCGGCCTCGACCGTGCGGCGCTGAAGCGCGCGCTCTACGACACCCTCGCGGCCAACGCCATGCGCGATGGCGTGCATATCCGGCTGATGGTCACGCGCGGCGTCAAGCGCACGCCGTACCAGGATCCGCGCGTCACCGTCGGCCCGGCGACCATCGCCATCATCGCCGAGTGGAAGGAGGCCAAGCCCGAGACGCTGCAGCGCGGGCTGAACCTGTTCACCGTGCACGTGCGGCGCGGCTTCCCCGACGTGCAGGACCCCAAGCTCAACAGCCACAGCAAGCTCAACTGCATCACCGCCTGCATCCAGGCCACGCAGGCCGGCGCCGACGAGGCGCTGATGCTCGACCCGCACGGCTTCGTCGCGACCTGCAATTCGACGCACTTCTTCATCGTCCGCCGCGGCGAGGTCTGGACCTCGTCGGGCGACTACTGCCTCGGCGGCATCACGCGCGCCAACGTGCTGGCGCTGTGCCACGAGGCCGGCATCCCGGTGCGCGAGAAGAACTTCAGCCTGACCGAGGTCTACTCCGCCGACGAAGCCTTCTGCACCGGCACCTTCGCCGGCCTGGCGCCGGTGCGCGCGATCGACGGCCGCACGATCGGCGAGACGCTGCCCGGCCCGATGGTGCAGCGGCTGCAGGCGCTGTACCGCGAACTGATCGTCCGCGACGTCGCCGCGCGCGCCGCCGGCGGGAGCTGATGGCCATGCACCTGGCCATGTGGAGCGGCCCGCGCAACATCTCGACGGCGATGATGCGGGCCTTCGAGAACCGGCCCGATTGCGTGGTGATCGACGAGCCGCTGTACGCGGCCTACCTCGCCGCCACCGGGCTCGACCATCCGGCGCGCGACGAGGTCATTGCCGCCGGCGACACCGACTGGCGCCGCGTCGTCGAGCGGCTCGCCGGCCCGATTCCCGATGGCCGCGCGCTGTGGTACCAGAAGCACATGGCGCACCACCTGCTGCCGGACATGGCGCGCGACTGGGTGCACACGCTCACCAACGTCTTCCTGATCCGCGACCCGGCGGCGGTGGTCGATTCCTACCTCAAGTCACGCGCGACGATAACGCCCGAAGACATCGGCTTGCAGCAGCAGGTCGAGCTGTTCGATGCGGTGGCCGAGCGGCTCGGGCGGGCGCCGCCGGTGCTCGACGCCGATGAATTCCTGCAGGCTCCCGAGGCGCAGTTGCGCGCCCTTTGCAAGCGACTGGGCATCTCGTTCAGCGAATGCATGCTGTCGTGGCCGGCCGGCCCGCGCGCCAGTGATGGCGTCTGGGCGCCGCACTGGTACGACGCGGTCTGGCGCTCGACCGGTTTCGAGCCGTGGCGGCCGCGCACCCCTCATCTGAGTGGCCCCGGCGCGCGGGTCGCCGAAGCCTGCCGCCCGGCGTACGAGCGCCTTCGCACGTGGCGTTTGCGTGTCTGAAGATTGCTGAATAGCGCTTGATTGAAACAAGCATCCCGATACGAATCTTCACGCGTTGTTCTAGGGGGTATTCGTAGACTGCTTTGCACAGGCCACCGCTTCCGGGGGCCACCTGCCGAGCCCCCGATGAACATCTTCAGGCCCTTGTTGCGCCTGTTACTGCTGTTGCTCGCCTGTAGCAGCGCGGTGGCACAAACGATCACCGTCTACGGTGTCGGTCACATCGAGATCAATGCGACGCGACAGCTGACGGCCAACGTGCCGATGACGCCGAACACCGTGACCTGGAGCGTCAACGGCGTCGTCGGCGGCGACATGGTCTACGGCACGGTCAGTCCGAGCGGCCTGTACCGGGCGCCCGCCGCCGTGCCCAGTGCCAACGCGGTGAAGGTGCGGGCAACCAGCACCGCCTATCCGACGCGCTACGGCGAAGTCACGCTGACCGTGTCGCGCATGAAGCCGCGCTTGACCAGCACGATGCCGGCGAACGTTGCGGTCGGCGCATTCACGCTGAACCTGAGCGGCGAATACTTCACGCCCGACCTGATCGCGAAGTTCGACAACCTCCTCGTCAAGACGACCTTCGTCTCGTCGACCGCGTTGCAGGTCAGCGGCACGGCCACCAGCGCACAGGTGGGCCGGTCGGTGCCGCTGCTGGTGGCCCAGGTCGGCCATGGCGCGCGCAGCAGCGACACGCTGCTGGTGCCGGTCACCGGCACCGCGCCGCCACCGCCGCCGGTCACCGTGGCTGTCGCACCGACCAGCGTGACGCTGGCGCCGCTGGCCACGCAGACCTTCACGGCCAATGTGAGCGGCAGCAGCAACACCGCCGTCAGCTGGTCGGTCAACGGCATCGCCGGCGGCAATGCGACCTTCGGCACGGTCAGCGCGGCCGGTCTCTACACCGCGCCGGCTGTGGTGCCGTCGCCGGCTGCGGTGACGGTGCGAGCCACCTCGGCCGCCAGCGCCAGCGCCTTTGCCCAGGCCACCGTGACCGTCGTCGCCGGCAGCGGCGGCGGCACGGCAGACCTCGCTGCCGCGCGGCTGCTGGAGCAGGCCGCCTTCGGCCCGTCGCCGGCCGCGCTGGCGCGCGTCAAGCAGATCGGCGTCGACGCCTGGCTGAACGAGCAGTTCGCGATGCCCGAGACGGCGATTCCCGTTCCCGCCAGCGACAACCGGGCCGCGCAGTCGCATTACCTGAACCGGCTGTCCGCGGCACCCGACCAATTGCGCCAGCGCGTGGCTTATGCGCTGTCGCAGGTCATCGTGGTGTCGATCAACAAGAACAACTACCCGGACCAGATCGTCCCGTACCTGCAGATCCTGAGTCGCAATGCCTTCGGCAACTACCGCACGCTGCTCGGCGAGATCACGGTCAGCCCGCAGATGGGCAAGTACCTCGACCTGGCGCGCAGCACCAAGCCCAGCGCCGGCGGCGCAGCGAACGAGAACTATGCGCGCGAGCTGCTGCAGCTGTTCACGCTCGGCCTCGTGCGGCTGAATCCCGATGGCTCGGCGCAGATGGGCGGCAACGGCATGCCGCTGCCCACCTACACGCAGGACGAGGTCCAGCAGCTCGCGCGGGCGCTGACCGGCTGGGTCTACGTCAACAACGAATGGGAGAACTTCTCCGGGCCGATGATCCCGCGCGAGGTCAACCATGACACGCAGGCGAAGAACTTCCTCGGCTGCGGCCTGGCCGCCGGCCAGACGACGCAGCAAGACACCCACGCCGCGCTCGACTGCATCTTCGCGCACCCCAACGTCGGCCCGTTCATCGCCACGCGGCTGATCCGCAGCCTGGTAACGAGCAACCCGTCGCCGGCCTACGTGCAGCGCATCACCGGCGTCTTCAACAACAACGGCAGCGGCGTGCGCGGCGACCTGCGCGCCACCGTGCGCGCGATCCTGCTCGATGCCGAGGCGCGCAACGACGCCGCGCTGCCGACCAGCGGCCGGCTGAAGGATCCGATCTTCCACATCCTGTCGATCGCGCGCGCGCTCGGTGGCTCGATCAGCGCGACCAACCAGCAGGCCTGGTCCTTCAGCCGCACGGGGCAGACGCCGCTCGCGCCGCCATCGGTCTTCGGCTTCTATTCGCCGATGTTCCGCGTGCCGCAGTCCGCGCTGTACGGGCCCGAGTTCCAGATCTACTCGCCCACCGAGGCGGTGCTGCGCGGCAATTTCATCTGGCAGATCCTGTCGAATCCGGGCGGCGACTTCCCCGTGGACATCCAGCGCTTCGTCAACCTCGGCGGCAACGTCAACGGGCTGATCGACGCCTGCGACCAGACCTTCCTCTACGGCCGCATGCCGGCGGCGATGAAGCAGAGCATCAGCGCCGCCGTCACGGCGCAGCAGGGTGACAACCGCACCAAGGCGCTGACCGCGCTGTACCTGACGCTGCTGTCCGGTCAGCACGCGATCCAATATTGAAGGGCGCCGCAATGACGAACCATCACCACTTCCCGCAGCGCTCGCGCCGGCGCTTCCTGCTCGATGCCAGCGCGCTGCTCGGCGCGGCCAGCCTCGGCACTGCAGCGCACGCGCAGAGCCCCGGCTACAAGGCGCTGGTCTGCGTCTTCATGCTCGGCGGCAACGACGGCCACAACATGGTCGTGCCGCTGTCGACCGCCGCCAACAACGCCTACCGCGCGATCCGCGGCGGCCTCGCGCTGCCCGACGCCAATACGCAGCTGGCCACCGTCACCACGCCGGCCGGCGTGCCCTATGGCCTGAACAGCGGGCTCAATGCGATCGCGCCGCTGTGGGCGCAGGGCAAGCTGGCGGTGGTCGCCAACGTCGGCATGCTGGCGCGGCCGACGACGCGCGCGCAGTTCCTCGCCGGCTCGGTGCCGCTGCCGAGCAACCTGTTCTCGCACAGCGACCAGATCCAGCAGATGCAGACCGCGATCACCACCGGCGGCGGCACCGGCTGGGCCGGCCGCAGCGCCGATGCGATGAACGCAATGAACGGCACCTCGCGCTTTCCGGCGTCGATCTCGATGGCCGGCTCGGCGCTGTTCTGCGCCGGCAACGTCGTGCAATCGGCGAGCCTGATCCCGGGCTTCGACTTGAGCGCCGACGGCATGAGCGCCTGGCCCGACAGCGCCGCCGCCGCCAAGCGCAACGCGCTGAACCAGCTCCTGACGATGGATTCGGGCCTGGCGCTGGTGCAGGCGGCGAACAAGGTGCGCCAGGACGCGATCTCGCTCAATCAGCTGCTCGCCGGCACCACCGGCGGCGCGGCGTTCGCCACGCCCTTCCCCGGCACCTCGCTCGGCCAGCAACTGCAGCAGGTGGCCCGGATCATCCGGCTGCGCGGCACCACGGGCATCAATCGGCAGGTGTTCTTCTGCTCGCTCGGCGGCTTCGACACCCATTCGGCGCAGAGCTGGGCGCACTGGGACCTGCTGCGCGTCGTCGGCGAGGCGATGGCCGCCTTCCATGCCGCGACCGTCGAGATGGGCGTCGCCAACGGCGTCACCACCTTCACCGAGAGCGACTTCGGCCGCACGCTGCAGCCCAGCGGCAGCGGCACCGACCACGGCTGGGGCAACCACCTGCTGGTTATGGGCGGCGCGGTGCGCGGCGGCGAGATGTACGGCAACTTTCCCATGCCGGCGCTCGGCGGCCCCGACGATGCCGGCAGCCGCGGCGTGTTGATCCCGACCACCTCGCTCGACCAGTTCGGCGCCACGCTGGCCAAGTGGTTCGGCGTCGGCCCGGCGGCGATGGCGCAGGTGTTCCCGAACCTCGGCTACTTCTCGAGCGCGGACGTCGGCTTCATGAGCTGAATCGGGATCGGCAGCGCGCCGAGCTTCAGGCCGGCGCGCGGCGCGGCCAGCGGCATCAGCACCGGCGTCGCGCGCAGCCCCTGCGACGGCGCGCCGGCCATCACCAGCCCGCGCCCCTGCACCGGCGCCGGCAGCGGCGGTGGTTCAGCCGGGCAGGCCTGCTGGTGCAGCAGCGGCATCAGCTGCGGGCCCAGCGACTTCAGCAGCTGCACCGGCAGCGCGCTGGTGAAGCGGTAGCGCGCCGCTTCCGGGCCCTGCACGTACACCAGCACCGTGCCGTGGTAGCGCTCGCCGAGCGTGAAGGCGAAGGTCGCCGAGCGCTCGATCACGCGCTCGCCGAGCAACTGGCCACCGGCGCTGAAGCGCTGCGAGCGGTGGTCGCCGGTGCCGGTCTTGCCGGCCACCACCAGCGGCTGCCCGGTGCCATCGAGCAGCGCACCCTTCAGCCGCCGCGCGGTGCCGGATTCGACGACGCCGAGCAGCGCGCTACGTGCGGCCGCGGCGACCTGCGGCGACAACACCGCGCGCCCAGCCGCCGGATGGCGCTCGAGCCGCGTTTCGTACGGCGTGCCGCGGCCGAAGTGCAGCACCGGCAGCGTCTGCAGCGGCGGCCGGTGATCACCGGCATCGAGCAGCAGGCCCATCAGGTGGGCGAGCGCGGCCGGCCGGTCGCCGGCGGCGCCGATCGAGCTGGCGTACGAGGGCGTCAGCGTGTCGAAGGGATAACCCAAGCGCTGCCAGTCGCGCAGGATGTGCCCGAACGCATCACGCTCGAGGATCGTCGCGATGCGCTGGTCCTGGGCCCGCGAGTGGCGCGTGCGGAAGAGCCACGCATAGGCCTGCTGGCGCTCGGCGGCACTGGCCGCCAGGACCTCTGTCAGGCCGGCGTCCGGATGCTGCCGCAGGTAGTCATCGAGCCAGGCCTTGAGCGGGTGCACGCGCGGGGTCGGCGCGGCATCGTCGGGCGCCGACGCGGCGTCTGCGGGCGACTGCGCACTGCCGCGGTGCGCCCGATGCGCACGGTAGAAGCGCGCCAGGTACACCGATCCTTCATGGTCGGCAAAACGTGCCAGCAAGGCTTGCCGGCGCGCATCGGCCGGGTCGTTGAAGAGCTGGTCGACCTCGTTGCCGCCGCGGTGCACCTGGTGGCGCACGACGTCGCGCATCAGGCGGATGAAGACGAGGTTCACCGAATGGTGGAAGGCCTCGCGCACGCTCATCACCCGGTGGTCGTGCTTCTCGCCGTCGAAGTTCTCGAACCGGTGCGCGCCGCCGCCGGTGAAGAAGGTCTCGCCCGGGTTGGCGGAATAGTGCCGCTCCAGCGCCGCGTCGAGCATCGGCTGCAGCGGCGCCGCGCCGCGCTGCGCCAGCAGGTACTCGCGCGTCCACAGCGCCAGCGGGTCGCGGCTGCTCGGTGACCACGCCTGCAGCTCGTCGGCCGGCCGCCAGGCCCATTGCGCATGCAGGCCGGCGATCGCCTCGAGGTAGCTGATCAGCGTGCGCAGCTTGGCGGTCGAGCCGAGGTCCAGCCGCAGGCCCTGGTTGACGTCGAAGGGCTGGTCGACGTTGTCGGCCTGCACGCGCAGGTGGTGGCTGCCGTCGTCGGCGCGCTCGATCAGCGTGACGCCGAAGACCAGCCGCGACGGATCGTCGTGCTCGCCGAGCAGGTGCTCGCCGACCAGGCCGGCGGCGCGCGCCGCGGCGGGATCCTTCAGCGCGGCGAGCGCCTGCGTGACCAGCCGCTGCGCGCGGCCGTCGAGCGTCGAGTCGACGTCCAGGTCGAGCCGCTCGAGCGCATAGGCCTCGGGCAGTCCGAGCAACCCGGCGAGCTGCGTGCGCAGCGTCATTGCCGCCTTGCGCTCGGCGAAGTCCGGCCGCGGCAGCGCCGGCGCGCGCGGCTGCAGGCGCAGCGGCTGGCGCAGCGCCGCATCGCGCAGCGCCGGCTCCACATAGCCGGCCTCGGCCATCAGCCGCACGTAGCTGTTGGCCTGCCCCTCGAGCACCTGGCCCTCGTCCTGCAGGTAGTGCATCGGCCGGCGCTGCGCGATCACCAGCGACAGCACCTGCTTGAAGGCCAGCGCACGCGCGGCCTGCCAGGCGCCGGCATCGATGCCGCTCGGGCGGTGGCCGAGCAGCAGGCGGTCGACCTCGGCCGAATCGCGGCCGTACCAGGCCCACAGGCCGTCGCCGATGCCATGCACCTCGCCGAAGCCGGCGCGCGCGCCGAGCGGCACCGAGTTGATCCACTCGAGGGCAATCTGGCGCCGCCGCGCCAGCGTATCGGGACCGTCGAGGTAACCGCGCAGCGACGCGGCCAGCATCTGGCGCAGCTTCTCGCTCGCCGAGCCGGTGCGGCCGCCCGGTGAGTGGCGGTACTTCTCGATCTGCGTCGCCAGCGTGCTGCCGCCGGCGGCCGAACGATCGGGCAGCGCGACGCGCTGCAGCTGCTCCAGCAGCGCCTTGCCCAGCCGCGGCGGGTCGAGCGCCGGGTTGCGGTTCGGCGCTTCGGGGTCCAGCAGCTGGCGGTCCTCGACGAACAGCAGCGACTGCAGCACCAGCGGCGGCACGTCGTCGAAGCCGGCGTAGATGCGCTGCGGCAGCCGCCGCTCCGACAGCGACTCGCCGCGGCAGTCGCGCAGCGTCAGGCCGGCCTGCAGCTTCTCGTGGTACGGCAGCGGCAAGCCGGCTTCGTGCAGCGCGATCAGCGTCGGCGACAGCCGCGCCTGCGACCGGACTTCGTAGCCGGCGGACTGCAGCCGATGGATCCATTGCGGCAGGTCGCGGTAGCCGAGGCGCTGGTCGTGCGGGCCGCCGGCCGGGAAGCGGATCTCGGCGCTCTGGCCATCGCCCAGGTTGTAACGCGCATCGCGGCCGATGCCGCCGAAGAGCGCCGCCTGCATGTGCGCGCCGCGCAGTTCGGCCACGACCAGCGCGAGCAGCAAACCTGCTGCCGCAATCCGGCTGCCAACGATCACCAAACGCCCAGTCAATGCCACGCGCGCCTCTGTCTTTCGAATCGAAAGTCGCACCGCCCACAGCTCGCCGCATCATGCACTGCGGGACATGACCCTGCGGTGGCGAAGGTGCGGCATTTGACGCAAGAGCAATCAGCGCGCCAGCATCGCGCATGGCCGCCGACGCACCCATCGCTGCACCAACAGGGGTCACTGCCAGCTTCCGCTTCTATGAGGAGCTGAACGATTTCCTGGCGCCGGAACGTCGGCGCACCAGCTTCGAGTGCCGCTGCGCGCAAGCAGCGACGACCAAGCACATGGTCGAGGCGCTCGGCGTGCCGCACACCGAGGTCGAGCTGCTGCTGGTCAACGGCGAATCGGTCGGCTTCGATCGCCAGCTGCAGCAGGGCGACCGCGTCGCGGTGTATCCGAAGTTCGAGGCGCTGGACATCACGCCGCTGCTGCGGGTCAGGGAACGCCCGCTGCGCACGCTGCGCTTCGTCGCCGATGCGCACCTCGGCGGCCTGGCGCACGGCCTGCGGATGACCGGCTTCGACACGCTCTACGACAACCACTACCACGACGACGAGGTCGAGCGCCTGGCGCGCGACGAGCAGCGCATCGTGCTGACGCGCGACCGCGAGCTGCTGAAGCGACGCAACATCACGCACGGCTGCTACGTGCGGCCGCTGAAGCCGCGCCAGCAGCTGCAGCACGTGTTCGAGCGCCTCGACCTGGCGCGCTCGGCGCAGCCCTTCACCCGCTGCCTGCGCTGCAACGGGCTGCTGCGCCCGGCGCGCGCCGGCGAGATCGCGGCCGCGCCGGACGACGTGCGACAGCGCCATCAGCGCTTCGCCGCCTGCGATGGCTGCGGCGGGCTGTTCTGGGAAGGATCGCACTGGCGCCGCATGCGCGCCGAGCTCGACGCGCTGCTGGGGCCAGACCGCTAGTCTGGATCTAGACCGCGCGCCATTCCTTGGTGTCGATCTGCGGGAAGCAGACCTTGCACGGGCCGCCAGCCTTCAAGCCGCCGATGTAGGCCATGCCGGTGCCGTCGAGCCGGCCCTCGCGGATCTCGCCGCCGGGCAGCTCGACCTTGTAGGCCTGGTTCGGCACCGGCAGGTCCTGGTCGTCGATCAGCGTGATCTGGATCCAGTGGTCCGGATCCTTCGGCCCGCTCATCTGCGAAGGCGTCACCACCTCGGCGCTGCCGGCGCTTTCGAGGTTGAAACTGCGGTCGACGATGCGGATCAGCAGGATGCCGGTATTCGCCGGTTGGTCCCGCCGCCAGCGCGTCGGCACCAGCGGCACAGCCTCGTGAAGCGCCATCGCTTCGTCGTGCGACAGGCCGGCCGAGGCGGCGATGCGCGCCAGCAGCGGCACCGCCTCGTCATGCGGCACGACCTGGTAGCGCTCGTCGCTGCTGCCGCGAAGGTGCGCCCATTCGCCCGCCTCGACGATGCGAAAACTGGCCGCTTCGAAATGAAAGCGGTGCGAGGTCACGCGCAGCCGGCGCAGCAGCTTCTGCGCTGCGCTCGGCTGCTGCACATCGGGCGGGCTCGCCTGGTCGTGCAGCCTGCCCGCGATGACGCGCAATTCGCCGGCGACGATCATCGCCGCCAGCTGCTCGACCACCTGCTCGTCGGTGGGGCGGCTCAGCTGCTGCGGATCCAGCACATCGAAGGCCAGCCGGCGCAGGTCGTGGCTGCGGAACTCACGCAGCCATTGCGCCGCCGTCGCGGCGTCGAAGGGCAGACCCGGCGCGGCCAGCGCGGCATGCGGACATTCGTGCCAGCGGCAGATCGTCCACACCTCGCCGGCGGACGCGACCTCGTGATGGAGCTCGACCATGGCGTGGAATGTTGATCCCGTTCCGCCGGGCGCGCGACTGTCAAGTTCGGGAGGCGGCGCCCCGGTGAAACGCAAACGCGACGCCAAGCGTGACATGCGGCACGCCGCGCGGCGTGCGGCGGCTGCGGGCGTGCGCTACGCGGTCTCCGGCGCGATCTGCTCGGCCCAGTCGGCCAGCGCGCCCAGCAGGTCCTGGCCGCGCTCGTCGGCCGCTTCGCTGAGCTGGTCGATGCGGTCGAGGTACTGCGCCAGCGTCGTGAAGCCGTTCGCGCCCTCGTGCAGCCGCGCATGGCAGTGCTCGTTCCAGCGTTGCTGCTCGTCGTCGGTCAGCGTCGGCGGATGGTTGCGCGCGCGGTAGCGGAACAGCAGTTCCTCGAGCCGGTGGTCCTCGAAGGCCGGGCGCTTCGCGGCCAGCTGGTCGGGTGTCAGCGTGCGCAGGCGATCGAGCGTGCGGCGGTCGTTCGGCGCGACGAAACCACCGTACAAGTCCTCGTCGACGTCGACCGGACCGGTCGCCGCCGGACGCTGGAACACCGCCGGCCACAGTGCCGCCCAGCCGGCCGCCTCGCGCCGCGCGATCTCGGCATGGCGCATCCCGAGCGCGAAGTCGAGGCCCCAGCGCGCGGCTTGGGGCTCGCTCAGCGTCCTGTGGTTGCCGATGACGACCGGCGACTTGTTGACGTGGATGGTCTTGATCGGCAGCCGCTCGACTCCCTCGGGCAGGTCTTCGCTGCGGCTGAACATTCGCAGCCGCACCGCGTCGGCATCCAGCCCGGCCAGCTGCATCGGGTCGTGCGCCAGGTCCCAGACGATCAGCTCGTTCTTGTTGGTCGGATGCGGCGCCAGCGGCCAGACCAGCGCGATGCAGCCGCGCTCGGCGCCGTACATGCCGGAGATGTGCAGGAAGGGCCGCGCATTTTGTGCGATAGCACCGATCTGCTGCCACACCGCGTCCTTGCGGCGCAGCGACAGGCAGAAATCGAAGAGCTTCGGCTGCCGGTCGCGGATCAGCCGCGCCAGCGCGATGGTCGCGCGCACGTCGGACAGCGCGTCGTGCGCCGCCTCGTGTGCGAGGCCGTTGGCGCGGCTCAGGTGTTCGAGCTTGAACGACACGCGGCCGTCGTCGTGGCGCGGCCACTCGATGCCCTCGGGCCGCAGCGCGTAGGCGCAGCGCACGACGTCCAGCAGGTCCCAGCGGCCGCAGTCGTTCTGCCACTCGCGCGCGTAGGGGTCGATCAGGTTGCGCCAGAACAGGTGCCGCGTGACCTCGTCGTCGAAGCGGATCGTGTTGTAGCCGACGCCGATGGTGCCCGGCTCGGCCAGCGCGGCCTCGATGCGCGCGGCGAAGGCATGCTCGGCCACGCCATGCTCGGCGCAGTGCTGCGGCAGGATGCCGGTCAGCAGGCACGATTCCGGGTCCGGCAGCATGTCGCGCGGCGGCTGGCAGTACAGCATCAGCGGCGCGCCGATCTCGTTCAGCTGCGCATCGGTGCGCAGCCCGGCGAACTGCGCCGGCCGGTCGCGGCGCGGCACGCGGCCGAAGGTCTCGTAGTCGTGCCAGAAGAAGGTGGGGCTGGAAGGCATGGGCGACACGATACGACAGTCGGCGTTGCATCCAGCGGTGCCGTTCAGCCGTATCCCTCGATGAGGCCGTGAACCTCACGGCCCACGTTGGAGACGACCATGGCAGTGATGATGATCATGGAGTGGCCCGGGGTCACTCGCGAACAGTACGACAGCGTCTGCACGATCGTGGACTTTGAACGCGACGTCCCGCCCGGCGGGCTGTTCCACGTCGCTGCCGTCGACGCCGAGGGCCTGCGGGTGACCGATGTCTGGGAACGGGCGGAGGACTTCCAGGCGTTTGTCGAGAAGCGGCTGATGCCGGGGGTGCAGCAGGCGGGGATCAGCGGGGAGCCGCGGGTTCAGATTCTTCCAGCGATCAAGGTGTTTGCGCCCGGTTATGTGGCCAAGTGACGCAAGCGCGACCTCGACCCTCATGCCACCAGCACCCGGTCGCGCCCCGCCGCCTTGGCGCGGAACAGCGCCGCATCGGCGGCCTCGATCAGCGCTTCCGGCGTGCGGCCGTGCTGCGGGAACAGCGCCAGGCCGATCGAGGCGCTGATCGGCCCGAGCGGCCGGCCGCCGTGCGTCGGCGCCAGCGCGCGGATCTCGCGCAGCAGCTCGAGCGCGCGCTGCTCGGCGCGCGCCTGTGACAGCCCCGGGAGCAGCAGCACGAATTCCTCGCCGCCATGGCGGCAGGCGACGTCGCTCTGCCGCACGTGGCCCTCGAGCAATTGCGCGATCGCCTGCAGCACCAGGTCGCCGGCCTCGTGGCCGTAGGTGTCGTTGAAGCGCTTGAAATGGTCGACGTCGACCATCGCCACCGCCAGCCCGGCGCCCTGGCGCGCTGCGCGGGCCAGCTCGCGGCGGATGGTCTCGGCCATGAAGCGGCGGTTGTAGAGCCCGGTCAAGGGGTCGCGGATCGACTGCTGGCGCAGCGTCTCGCGCAGGCCGATGTTCGCCAGCGCCAGCGCGCACTGCTCGGCCAGCGCCACCGCCAGCCGATGCCGCGCGTCGGCGCGACCGCCGTCGACCGCTGCGTGCTCGACGTACAGCAGGCCGAAGATCTTGCCCTGGGCCAGCAGCGGCAGGCAGGCACACGGCCCGACGCTGCGATGGCCGGCCGCGACGTGCGCGCAGCAGCGCGCGCTGCTCGGCTGGTCGAGCCGGTACGGCTGCGTGCGGCGCAGCGCCCAGCACTCGTCGTTCATGAAGTGCGCCACCAGCGGCCGCTCGCCCCAGCGCAGCACCTCGTTCATCAGCTCGACGCCGCTGTCGTCCTGCAGGTACAGCGCGCCGCCGCTGCCGGGAAACAGTCGCGGCGCGTAGTCGGCGATCGCCGCGTGGGCCTCGGCGGCGGTCGCGCAGGCCTGCAGGAAGCTCGACAGCTCGGCCAGCTGCGAGATCTCGGCGCGCGTCTGCTCGACCTCGGCCAGGCCGCGCTCGAGCCGCTCGTTGGCCGCCACCAGCGCGGCTTCGGCCTGCTTGCGCCCGCTGATGTCCTGCATCACGCAGACGCCGCCGAGCTCGGGCCGGTCGGCCTGGATGCCCTTGGCATGCACGCTGCACCACAAGCGGCTGCCGTCGCGCCGCACCAGCTCCATGTCGCGCGAGTAGACGCCGCCGGCCCGCGCCACCGGCGCCAGCGCGGCGCCGATGGCCTCGTATTCCTCCTCGCTCGTGTACCAGCAGCGCGTGGAGCGGCCCTTCATCTCGCCGGCGTCGTAGCCCAGCATGCGTTCGAGCTCGCCGTTGACGCGCACGATCACACGCTCGACGACGAAGGCGATGCCGATCGCCGAGTGGTCGAGCAGCGCCTGCTGCTCGAGCAGCAGCTCCTGCAGCGCGGCCTCGGCGCGGCGCCGCTCGGTGACGTCGTGCGAGATCCAGATCGTGCCGCTGGCCGGGTGCTGCGGGTCGATCACCGAGCCGTGCGATGCGAACCAGCGCCGCTCGCCGTTCTTGCACACCAGCTCGATCTCGCCGATGTACGCGTGCCCGTCGGCGATCGGCGCATAGGCACGGCGGCCGAAGTCGTCGTAGGCCGCATCGGACGGAAAGTACACGCGCGTCGAGCGGCCGTCGAGCTCGCCCGGCGCGTAGCCGAGCATGGCCTCGAAGCCGCGGTTGCAGCGCTGCGTCACCCGATCGCGCACGACGTGGATGCCGGCGTTGACGTTGTCGAAGATCGCGCGCTGCTCCATCAGCGCGGCCTTCAGTGCTTCCTCGGTGCGCTTGCGCTCGCTGATGTCGACGCCGACCCAGACCGAGCCCTTGCGCAGGTCGGTCGGGTCGACCGCGGTGCCGAAGGCGGTGGTCCAGATGCAGCTGCCGTCCTTGCGCTGGATCTCGGTGTCGGCGACGAAGCCGGCGCCGGCGGCGATGCGCGCATAGGCCGCCTCGCCGAAGGCTTCCCAGGCCGCGTCGGACGGGAAGTACACGCGCGTCGGCTGCCCGTTGAGCTCGCCGGGGCTGTAGCCCAGCAGCTCCTCGAGGCGGCGGTTGCAGCGCTGGATCACGCGGTCCTTGACCAGGAAGATGGCGGTCGTCGCGTTGTCGAAGATCGCGCGCTGCTCCAGCATCGCCTGCTGCAGCTCGTCGGTGCGCTGTGCCACCAGTGCCTCCAGCCGGCCCTGGTAGCGCTGCAGCTCGTCCTCGCGGCGCTGGCGCTCAATGGCAATGCCGGCGATGTTGGCGGCCATCGCCAGCAGGCCGGTCTCGTCGTCGTTCGGCCGCCGCACCTCCTTGTAGTACATCGCGAAGCTGCCGAGCACGACATCGTCCTTCGAGACGATCGGCGCCGACCAGCAGGCGCGCAGGCCATGCGGCGCGGCGAGCGCGCGGTACGGCGCCCACAGCGGATCCTCGAGGATGTCGGCGACGATGACCGTGCGCCGGAAATGCATCGCCGTGCCGCAGGAGCCGACGTCGGGGCCGATCGCCGCGCCCTCGAGCGCGCGCATGTAGGCTGCGGGCAGGCGGGGGCCGGCCACCGGATGGATGCGCCGGCTCTCGGCATCGAGCAGCAGCACCGAGCAGTACAGGCCCTCCGACTGCGCCTCGATCAGCAGCGACAGCCGGTCCAGCGTGTCCTTCAGCGCCGCGCCGCGGGCGATCATCTCCAGCAGGCGCCCCTGGCCCTCGTAGAACGAGATCGCTGCCGGTGTCATGCCGGCCGGTCCGTGGTGCCGCCCGTCGATGCCCGCTGATGCCCGTCGATGCCCGTCGGTATCAGCGCTTGCGGCCGGGCTTGGCCTGTGCGGCCCCGCCCTGGTTCAGCGCGTCGGACATGCCGATCAACACGCCGCTGACCAGCGCGCCATAACTGTCGGCCAGCGCCTGCACCGCGCGCAGGCCGGCGGCGCGGCTCTCGCGCATGGCGGTCTGCATCTGCGCGGCCAGCTGCTCGGCCGCCGCGCCCGCCTGCGTGCCCGACAGGCTGCCCTGGAGCTGCAGCTTCTCGGCCACCTGGCTCCAGGCGCCGGCCAGCGGGTCACCGGCCGCGCCGGCGCTCTTCTTGACGACGCCGAGCAGCATGTCCTCGTACTTCTCGAGGTCGTCGAGCGCCTTCTTCAGATGCGTCTCGCGCAGGTCGGCGCCCTTGTCGACGAATTGCTGCAGCGCGACGCGGTTGGCCTCGACCGCCTTCAGCAGTGCCTCGTCCATGCCGGTGACGGCCTTGTCGAGCAGCGCATCGGCATCGACGCCGGCCAGCGGGTTCTTCGCCACCCCGGCGCCGGCGGCCTGGCTGACGGCGCCGAGCACGCCGCGGATGTTCTTCAGGCTCAGCTCGCGGCCCTGCAGCGCGCCGAGCGTGGCCTGGTAGACGGCCTGGCGCAGCTGCTCGGTCTGCTTCGCGCTGGCGTTGGCGAACATGTCGATCAGCGCCTGCTGGTCGATGCCGGACTTGATCATGGTGTGTCTCCTTCTCGCCGTTGTCGGCTTGTCGTGGCGGGAGACTGTGCCACGAGCGGGCGGCGGCGCATAGGCGCGCGCTCGGCTAGAAGCGCCGGCGCAGCTCGTCGACGTCGACCTGCAGCTTGACGAACAGCTCGTTGCTGCGCGCGGGCCCGTCGACGCCCTGGCGCGAGCGGCCGGCACCGACGTACAACACGCTGCCCGAGGACTGCCGCCAGGCGTAGGTCAGCGAGCCGTCGGTGCCGGCGAGCCGGTAGCCGGTGAGCCCCGGCTCGTCGCGCCGGTCGTAGGTGTAGCGCTGAACGATCGCGCGCAGCGTCTGCCGGGCATCGAAGTGCCACACCGCCAGCAGCTGGGCGCTGCTCTCGCGGTAGGCGCGCCGGCCGTTGCGCTCCGTCCAGGCGTACTCCGCGCGCGGCTCGAGCTCCAGGCGCGCGTGCGGCCGCATCGTCATGATCAGCTGGGCGTTGCCGCCGCGGCGCAGCGCATCGGCCTCGACGTCGACGACCCGGCCGGCCCGGCCGCCGACGGTCAGCAGCGGGAACCACGCCGCCGGCGTGACGATCAGCTCGCCCTGCCAGAAGTGTTCGTCGTGCAGCACGCCGCCCGGCCTCGTGCGCAGCTGTGCGCGGCCGTGCCAGTGCAGCTCGGCCTCGAGGTTGTGCGGTCCGACCAGCCAGAAGCCGGGATGGACGTCGCGGCTGATGCGCTCGCCGCTGCCACCCTTTCCATCACTTTTCGCTTGGCTGTCGTCGACGCGCAGGTTGATCCAGAACTCGTTCAGCGGCCCCCAGTTGCGCCAGGCCTTGCCGAGGAAGGCGTTCAGGTTGCGCGCGCCGTTCTGCACGACGAAGCCCGAATCGTGGCGGAACCCTTGGCCGATATCGTCCAGGGTGAGCGACGTCTCGGTCTGGTCGGTCAGTCGCGTCGCCGTCAGCCGCACGCGGTCGGCGGCTTGCGCCACGCCGCGCCGCAGTTTGCCCTGCCCGTCGGGCAGCGCGGTGGTTTCCGAATGCAGCCACTGGCCGCGCACGCGCCAGGCCTCGTCGACCTGCCATGAGACGTCGGGGCCGAACACGTTGTTCGCGCCGCGGTCGCCGGCATATCGCCGCGCGACGGCCAGCCCGCCCCACTGCAGGCCGGCGCGGGTCGACAGCACGCGCGCGACCAGCGCCTGCGATGCCGGCTGCTCCGCTTCGCCGCTGGCGTAGGGCCCGGGCAGCAGCACGATGCCGCCGCCGCGGTCGTCGATGCCGAAGGCCGTCGCCGCCAGGCTGCGGCCGCGCCAGGTGGCGCGCAGGCCGGCCTTCGGCTCGGTGAAGCTGCGGGTGTAGATCGCGTCGGTGGGGCTGCGCAGCAGGTCGCTCGATTCGAAGAAGAACGGCCGCTTCTCGTCGACGAAGAGCGCGAAGCGGGTATTGCCCGCCAGCTGCGGCACGTCCAGCGCCACCTGCGAGAAGTCGGGGTTCAGCGTGGCGTCGATCACCAGCTCGGGCAGCGGGCGCCATTTCAGGTCCAGCGTCGCATCGATGCTGCGCTCACGCGTGGTCGGGCCATCACCCGAGCGCGTGCGCTGCTGGCGCCAGGTCAGGCTCGGCCGCAGCGTCAGGAACTGCTGGTGCGCGGGCAGCTGCACGCCCTGCAGCGGCTGCAGCGTGGCGATGAAGCTCGGCGCGTCGACCGGGATCAGCACCGAGGTGTGCAGGTAGACCTGGTCGCGCGGCACCCGGCGACCGATCATGATGCGCCACGCCGGATCTCCTTCGCTGTCGAAGCGCAGCGAACCGAAGGGGATGCGCATCACCACCGTGTAGCCGCGCTCGTGGCGCTTGGCGACGGCATCGAAGTCGAAGTCGGGCGCGAAGTCCTCGGTGTCGTCGGCCGCGGTGTAGATGCCGTCGCCGGTCGAGCCGGCGGCATTGACGCGGAAGAACTGGGCCGCCTGGCGCGCCCCGATCGCATCGATGTTCGCGAAGACGAAATCCTGCGTGCGGTTGACCATGTCGTGCCGCACCAGCGGCGCGCGGATCTGCTGCGGCCGCTCGTCCAGCGCCTCGACGCCGATGTACAGCGCGGCCTCGTCGAACAGCACCCGCACGCGCGTTTCGTGCAGCGGCTGGCGGCCGGTCTCGGGCCACTTCTCGACGAAGTCCGTGAACACCGGCGCGCGTTGCCACGCCGGGTGGGCCAGCGTGCCGTCGAGCGGGAGCTGCTCGCCTGCAGCCAAGCGGGCGGCGATGATCGGTGGCGCCGGCGGCACGGCAGGCGCCTGGGCCAGCGCCGCCGCGGCGGCGAGCGCGAGCGACAGCAACGACAGCGATCGCGTCAGGACGGACGAGGACATTCGGAGGGACGCGCAGCGGCGAAAAGACGCGCATTGTGCATGCGCGCCCGCGCCGCTTTAGCGCCCCGCCGCGGGGCCGCCGATCACTCGCCCGCGGTCCCCGCCGGGCGCTGCCAGCCACCGCCGAGCGCGCGATACACGCCGGCCTGCGCCGCGATCAGCGCGCGCCGCTCGTCCTGCGTCTGCAGCCGCGCCAGCAGCGCCAGGCGCTCGGCGTCGAGCACCAGCAGCCGGCTGACCTGGCCGCCCTCGAAGCGCAGCTTCGTCAGCTGCGCCGCGCGCTGCAGCGCGTCGCTGCGGCGCTGGCTGGTGTCGGCGCTGGAGCGCGCCTCGCCGTGCGCGGCCAGTGCGTCGCGCGCTTCCTTGAAGGCGATCGCCACGCTGTCGCGGTAGTCGAGCTCGGCCTGCAGCCGGCGCGCCTGCGCGGCATCGCGCTGCGCATCGAGCCGGCCGCCGTTCCAGATCGGCTGCGTCAGCGAGGCGACGACGTTCCAGATCAGCGACGGGCCATCAAGCAGCTTCGACAGCTCGGTGCTCTCGCGGCCGAAGGCGGCGGACAGCGAAATACTCGGGAAGTACGCGGCCCGTGCGACATCGACGCGCGCGCCGGCGGCGCGCAGCCGCGCCTCGGCGGCCTGCACGTCGGGGCGGCGCAGCAGCAGGTCGGACGGCAGCGCCTCGGGCAGCGCCGTTGCAGCGGGCACGAACGCCACGGAGCGCTGCACGCCCTGCTCGATCAGCGCCTTCGGCGTGCGGCCGAGCACCAGCGCGAGCGCGCGCTCGGCCTCGCCGCGCGCGCGGTCGAGCTTCGGCAGCTGCAGCTCGCTGTTCAGCAGCTCGGCTTCGAGCTGGCGCCAGTCGAGCTCGGCGAGCTCGCCGGCGTCGAGCCGCAGCTTCTGCAGCCGCAGCCCGTCGCGCTGGCCGACCAGCACCTGCTGGTAGATGCCGATCTGCGCATCCAGCGCCTGCAGCGTCGCATACGACTGCACCACCTGCGCGGCGAGCGCCGTGCGCAGCGTCTCGCGGGCGTACTCGGTTGCCAGCAGCTCGGCGCGCGCGGCCGCGCTGGCCTTGGCGTAGCGCGACCAGAGGTCGAGCTCGTAGGCCACGCCGATGCTGGCGCTGAACACGTTGCCGGTGCCGCCGCCCGGGATCACGCCGTTCTCGCTGGCGCGCTGGCGCGCGCCGCTGACGCCGGCGTTGACCTGCGGCGAGCGGTCGGCATCCGCCGCGCGCAACGCGGCGCGCGATTCGTCGATGCGCGCCAGCGCACGCGCCAGGTCGCGGTTGTTGGCCAGCGCCTCGGTGACCAGCGCGTCGATTTGCGGGTCGCCGAAGCGCTTCCACCAGTCGGCCGGCAGCGGCGCGATGGCTTGCGTGGCCGGCAGCTCGTCCGCGGCGATCGGTGGCGCTGCCGGGCCGGGACTGGCGCAGGCGGCGAGCAGTGCGGCCAGCGCCAGCGCGCTGAGCGTCGGGGTCTTCGTCAACAGCCGCTTCATGCCGGCTCTCCTTGGGTTCCGCCGGCCGCACCGAAGCTGCCGGATGCCGGCGGACTTGGGTGGTGGCTGGCGTGGTGCACCGAGCCATGCCCGGCCTGCAATGCACGTTCCGCCTCGGCCTTCAGCTCGGCCGTGCTGCGCGCTTCGCGCAACTTGCGCGCGGTGACGATCTTGAAGAACATCGGCACGAAGAAGATCGCGAGGAAGGTGGCGGCCACCATGCCGCCCATCACGCCGGTGCCCACCGAGCGCCGCGCGGCCGAGCCGGCCCCGCTGGAAAACGCCAGCGGCAGCACGCCGAGGATGAAGGCCAGCGAGGTCATGATGATCGGCCGGAAGCGCAGCCGCGCGCCTTCGAGCGCCGCGGCCGACGGGCTCAGGCCCTCCTGCACCTTCTGCGATGCGAACTCGACGATCAGGATCGCGTTCTTCGCCGCCAGGCCGATCAGCGTGACCAGGCCGATCTGGAAGTACACGTCGTTGGTAAAGCCGCGCAGCCACACCGCGGCCAGCGCGCCGAAGGTGCCGAAGGGCACCGCCAGCAGCACCGACAGCGGCAGCGACCATTTCTCGTACTGCGCCGCGAGGATCAGGAAGACCATCAGCGCGCCGAGCGCCAGCGTCAGCCCCGAGGTGCCGGACGCTTTCTTTTCCTGATAGGACGCGCCGCCCCAGTCGAAGCTGAAGTCCGCGGGCAGCACCTCGCGCGCGATGCGCTCGACCTCGGCGATCGCCTGACCCGAGCTGACGCCCGGCGCCCCCTGGCCGAACAGCTTCACGGCCGGCAGGTTGTTGAAGCGATCCAGCGTCTCCGGCCCGGCCGAGTAGCGCACGCTCGCCAGCGCCGACACCGGCACCATTTCGCCGGTCGACGAGCGCACCCACATGCGGCCGATGTCGTCGGGCTGGCGGCGGTAGCCGCTCTCGGCCGACATCAGCACCTGCCAGGCACGGCCGTACTTGTTGAAGTCGTTGACGTAGTAGCTGCCGAGCGTCGACGACAAGGTGTTGAAGACCTCGTCGACCGGCACGCCGAGCGCCTTCGCACGCTCGCGGTCGACGTCGACCGACAGCTGCGGCGACTGCGCGCGCCACAGCGACTGCACCTGCCCCAGCAGCGGGCTCTTCGACACCGCGCCCTGGAACTGCTGCATCACCTCGGCCAGGCGCTTGGCGCCGCCCTCGCCGCGGTTCTGGATGTAGAACTCGAAGCCGCCCGCGGTGCCGAGGCCGAAGATCGGCGGCGGGTTGAAGGCCAGCACCAGCGCTTCCTTGATGTGCATGGTCTTGCCGAACAGCTCGCCGACCAGGTCCTTGACCTCCACCGTGCGCTCGTCCCACGGCGTCTGCGTGACGAAGATCGTCGCCGCGTTGTTGCGGTAGCCGCCGCCGAGGAAGTCGAAACCGGTGAAGGCGATGACGTCCTGGTTGTTCGGGTTGCTCTTGATGATGCCGATGACTTCGTTGACGACCTTGTCGGTGCGCTCGAGCGAGGCGCCGTCGGGCAGGATCACGGCCGAGATGTAGAAGCCCTGGTCCTCGTCGGGCACCAGCGAGCCCGGCGTCACGCGCCACAGGCCCGCCGTCAGCAGCACCATGGCGCCGAACAGCGCCAGGCCGATGCCGGCGCGCCGCACCATGAAGCCCACGCCTTCGACATAGCGACCGGTGATGCGGTGGAACCACTCGTTGAACCAGGTGAAGAAGCGGCCCGGGCCGCGGTGCGCCTTCTTCAGGATGAGGACACAAAGACTCGGGGTCAGCGTCAAGGCGACGATGCCGGAGATGACCACCGCGATCGCGATCGTCACCGCGAACTGGCGGTACAGCTCGCCGGTCAGCCCGCCGAGGAAGGCAATCGGCACGAACACCGCGCACAGCACCAGCACGATCGCGATCACCGGGCCGGAGACCTCGCGCATCGCCTTGATCGCCGCTTCGCGCGCCGCCATGCCCTCCTCGTGCATGTGGCGCTCGATGTTCTCGAGCACGACGATCGCGTCGTCGACGACGATGCCGATCGCCAGCACCATGCCGAACAAGGTGAGCGTGTTGATCGAGTAGCCGAGCAGCAGCAGGCCCGCGAAGGTGCCGATCAGCGACACCGGCACCGCGACCACCGGGATCAGCGTCGCGCGCCAGTTCTGCAGGAACAGGTAGACGACGCCGATCACCAGCACCATCGCCTCGAGCAGCGTGATCACGACCTCCTTGATCGAGACCTTGACGAAGCGCGTGGTGTCGTAGGGAATCGAGTTGGTCAGGCCGGGCGGATAACGCTTGGCCAGATCGGCCACCGTGGTTTCGACTTCCTTGGCGACGTTCAGCGCATTGGCGCCCGGCTGCAGGAAGATGCCGACCAGCGTCGCGGCCTTGCCGTTGATGCGGCCGATGAAGTCGTAGTCCTTCGAGCCGAGCTCGATGCGCGCGACGTCCTTCAGCCGCACGATGCCGGAGCCGTGGCCGTTGTTGTCGCCCGAGCGCACGATGATCTCCTCGAACTGGCGCACGTCGGACAGCCGCCCCTGCGTCGTGATCGTGTAGACCATCTCCTGCGCGCCGCCGGTCGGCGCCTGGCCGACCTTGCCGGCAGCGAACTGCGCGTTCTGTTCGGTGATCGCTCGCGCGATGTCGCCGGTGGTCAGCTTCAGCTGCGCCAGCCGGTCGGGCTTGACCCAGACCCGCATCGCGTAGTCCTTGGCGCCGAAGATCTGCACGTTGGTGGTGCCGGGCACGCGCTTGAGCTGGTCCAGCACGTTCAGCGTCACGTAGTTGCTGATGTCGAGGTCGCTCTTGCTGCCGTCGGGCGAATAGAACGCGAGCACCTGCAGGAAGGCCGACGAGCCCTTCTCGACGACGACGCCCTGTCGGCGCACTTCCTGCGGCAGCTTGGCCTCGGCCTGCTTGACGCGGTTGTTGACGAGCTGCGCGGCCTGGTCGACGTCGGTGCCGATGTCGAAGGTGACCTGGATCGTCACGACGCCGTTGGAGGTCGACGTCGAGCCCATGTAGATCATGTGCTCGACGCCGTTGATCGCGTTTTCCAGCGGCGCGGCGACGGTCTGCTCGATCACCTCGGCGCTGGCGCCGGGATAGACGGCAACCACCGAGACCACCGGCGGCGCGATCTCCGGGTACTGCGCGATCGGCAGCACGCGCATCGCCGACAGCCCGGCGATCATGATGAAGATCGACAGCACGGCCGCGAAGATCGGCCGGTCGATGAAGAAGCGGGAGAACATGGTGTGGCTCCCGCTTACTTCGAAGCGACCTTCGAGGTCGCGGGCGCGGACGCTGCCGACGCCGGCCCGGCCACCTGCACCGGCGCGCCGGGGAAGAAGATGCGCGCCATGCCGTCGACGATCACCTGGTCGCCGGCCGCCAGGCCCTGCTGGATGATCCAGCCGTCGGCCAGCTGATCGCCCACCGTCACCGGCTTCGGCTGCGCCTTGCCGCCGGCGGCGACGTAGACGTACTTGCCCTGCGGCCCTTCGAGCACCGCGCGCGACGGCAGCTTGAAGGCCTGCGGGCGATGTGCGCCGAGCAGCCGCACGCGCACGAACTGCCCCGGCTTCAACGCGCCGTCCGGATTCGGAACCTCGGCCTCGGCCTCGACGGTGCCGGTATTGCCCGAGACCCGCGTATCGGCGAACGACAGCTTGCCGCGGCGCGGGTAGGTGCTGCCGTCGGCGAGCTTGAGCTCGACCTCGAAGGCGCCCCCGGCCGGCAGCTTCAACGTGCCGGCGCCCGACTCCGTGCGCCAGCGCATCTGGTCGGTGTCGGCGACGCCGAAGCGCAGCTTGATCGGATTGGTCTGCACCAGCGTCGTCAGCAGCATTTCGGGCCCGGCGACCAGCGTGCCTTCGGACACCTGCGACCGGCCGGCGACACCGTTGATCGGCGCCTCGACCTTCGAATAACCCACATTCAGCGCGGCCTCGGCGCGCTTGGCCTGCGCGCCCTTGACGTCGGCGCGGGCGATCTGCTCGGCCGACACTGCGTCGTCGTATTCACGCTGGCTCACCGCCTTGGCTTCCCACAGCGGCTTCAGCCGGGCGTGCGTGCGGATGGCCTGCGCGGCGCGGGCCTCGACCGCCGCCAGGTCGGCATCGGCGCGGTTCAGCGCGGCCTGGAACTGCGCCGGGTCGAGCGTGAACAGCGACTGGCCCTGGCGCACCGCCATGCCTTCGGCGAAGTTGCGCTTGAGCAGGATGCCGGGCACGCGGGCACGCACCTCGACTTCACGCGAGCCGGCCGTCTGGCCGACATATTCATAGACCACCGGCACGTCGACCGGCGCGGCCGCCACCACGGCAACCGCCGCCGGCGGCATGGCGCCACCGGGGCCGCCGTGGCCTCCGTTGTCGGCGCCGGACTTGCCGCAGGCGGCCATCAACACCGCGACGGCGAGCATCGAGGCGACCGTGACGGCCGCGACGGGCCAGGTGCTGCGACGGGGAGGGAGGGAGCGAACTGCGGGCATGACAAGCCGACCTTTCGAGATGGGAGCGCCGGCTCGATCGGCCGGTGTCTGTCGTGTGTGCTGGGGATCCACGCCCCGGTCGGTGCGAAGCCCGACAAAGGTTGCGCGGCAGTTTACATACATGCATGAATGTATGCTTCGGAGTAGGGTCTATCCCGAACCTGTGCAACCGAAGCGGCGCGGCCCGTCTACGATCATGGCCTGCTGACGCCTGCTGTCATGGCCCGCCGTACCAAAGACGAAGCTCTCGCCACCCGCCACGCGATTCTGGACGCCGCGGAACTGCTGTTCCAGCAACGAGGTGTATCCCGCACGTCGCTGCAGGACATCGCGGCCGCCGCCCAGGTCACGCGCGGCGCGATCTACTGGCACTTCAAGGACAAGGCGGACCTGTTCAACGCGATGATGGATCGGGCGATCATGCCCTTCGAAGAGGCCGGCGCCGGCTGTGGCGCGTGCCCCGACGGCGACGATCCGCTGACCTTCATCCAGGACCGCCTGCTGCGTGCCTTGAAGCTCACCGCCGAGCACGAGCCGACGCGCCGCGTCTTCGAGATCGCGACGCACAAGGTCGAGTACGTCGACGAGCTGCTCGCGGTGCGCGATCGCCACCTGCAATGCCGCAACGACTGCCTGGCCGAGGTCGAGCGTGACCTGAAGCGCGCGATGAAGCTCGGGCTGCTCAGCAACCGGCTGCCGGCCCGGGCGGCCGCACTCGGCCTGCATGCGCTGATCGACGGGCTGATCCAGAACTGGATGCTCGACCCGACCGCCTTCGACCTGGTGAAGATCGGCCGTCAGGTGACGCAGGCCTACCTGACGGGCCTGCGCGCGGAAACGCAGGCGGTGCCGGCCTGATTCAAGGCCGATCGGACGGGCGCCGCGGCGGCGCCGTCAACGGACCGTGCGACGATCCACGGATGGACGAATCGACCCCCGGCCCGCCGCTGCTGCAGATTGCCGACGGCTGCGCAACGATCACGCTGAACCGCCCCGCGCACCACAACAGGCTCCACCGCGAAGACCTGCTGGCGCTGCAGGCGCATTGCCGCACGCTGGCCGCCGACCCCTCGCTGCGCGTCGTCGTGCTGACCGGCGCCGGCGCGAGCTTCTGCGCCGGCTATCACCTCGGTGAGCTCGATGCCGATGCCAGTGCCGGCCCGGCGCTGTTCGAGCAGACCGTCGACGCCGTCGAGGCGCTGCCGGTGCCGAGCATCTGCCGGCTCAATGGGGGCGTCTTCGGCGGCGCCACCGACCTGGCGCTGGCCTGCGACTTCCGCATCGGCATCGACACGCTGACCTTGCGCATGCCCGCGGCCCGGCTCGGCCTGCACTACTACCCGAACGGCCTGCGCCGCTACGTCACGCGGCTGGGCCTGCCGGCCGCGAAGCGCCTGTTCCTGCTCGCCGAGACGCTGCCGGCCGACGAGCTGCTGCGCATCGGCTACCTCGACCACTGCGTCACCGCCGAAGCGCTCGACGCCGAAGTGCAGCGCCATGTCGACGCACTGCGCGCCGGCGCGCCCCTCGCGTTGCGCGGCATGAAGACCTCGCTCGACGAGATCGCCCGCGGCGAATTCGAGCTGGGACGGCTGCGCGAACGCGAAGCGGCCTGCGCCGCGAGCGAGGACCTGCTCGAAGGCCGGGCGGCCTTCGCCGCGAAGCGGATGCCGCGGTTCAGCGGCCGCTGATCACGCAGGCACGCCGCCTGCCCGCCTTTCTGGTCCGAACGCCCACTCAGGAGCCTCCCATGAAAGTCTGCGACATCATGACCAGCGATGTCTGCCTGGCCAGTCCCGACGAGACCATCCGCGAAGCCGCCCGGCAGATGGCGGACAACGACATCGGCGCGCTGCCGGTCGGTGAAGGTGATCGCCTGATCGGCATGATCACCGACCGCGACATCGCGGTGCGCGCGGTCGCCCGCGGCCTCGGCCCGGACGCGAAGATCCGCGAGGTGATGTCGGGCGACGTGATGTACTGCTTCGAGGACGAGGATCTCGAGGTCGTGGCCGACAACATGGCCGACATCCAGGTGCGGCGGCTGCCGGTGCTCAACCGCGACAAGCGCATGGTCGGCATCCTGTCGGTGAGCGACCTGGTGCAATGCGAGGACGCCGAGACCGCGGGCGAGACGATCGCCGGCATCTCCAAGCCGGGCGGCGCGCACTCGCAGGCAGCGCACTGACCTGACGCTCGCCGCCCAGCGCCGCAGCCGCGGCTACTTCAGTGCCTGGACGTTCTCGCCCTTCAGCGCGCCGTAGTCGCGGATGTTCACCGCATGCCGCCGCCAGCCGGCGAGCGAGCGCTTCAGGTGGCGCACGAAGATCATGTAGTAGATGCTCTTCAGCGCCCACAGCGACGGCCAGATCGGCGTCTTGCCGTAGATGTCGCCGGCCAGCAGCGACAGCAGCGCTTCCTTCACCCGCAGCGGGTTGCCCGGGTACATGAACATCTCGCGGATCGTCGGGTTTGTCACGCGGAAGATGAACCACGAGTATTCGCGCGGGCCCAGGCGCATCGTCTTCTCGTAGCGCTTGCGCGCCTTGGCCGCGGCGCGCGGCGTGCCGTCGAGGCTGGCGGCGACGACGTCGGTGGCGTCGAAGGCGCTGTGCATCGCGAGGTAGAAGCCCGACGAGAACATCGGATCGATGAAGGTGAACGCGTCACCGAGCATCAGGTAGCGCTCGCCGCTGCAATGGCTCGCGATGTACGAGAAATTGCCGGTCGCGTGCACCGCGTCGTCGACCAGCTCGGCGTCCTTCAGCCGGTCGGCCAGCTCGGGGCACAGCGCGATGGTGTCCTGGAAGAAATCCTTCAGCGGCTTGTCGCGCGACTTCAGGTAATACGGCCACGCCACCGCGCCGACGCTGGTCGTGCCGTCGAGCAGCGGAATGAACCAGAACCAGCCGTGCTCGAACCAGCAGATGCTGATGTTGCCTTCCTTCTTGCCTTCGAGCCGCCGCGCGTTGCGGAAGTGGCCGAACAGCGCCGAGCTGTTGTGCTCGGGGTTGCGCTCCTTGCACTTGAACTTGTGCGCGAGGAAGGTGTCGCGGCCCGAGCAGTCGAGCACGAAGCGCGCGCGCCACTGGCGCGTAGAGCCATTGTCGGGCCCGCGCGTCGCGCCGTCGTCGAGCTCGGCCTGCACCGTCGCGCCATCGTCATCGAAGGCCACGTCTTTCACGCGGCAGCCCTCGAGCGTCTGTGCGCCGCAGGTCGCGGCATGGCGGAACAGCAGCTCGTCCATCTCCGAGCGCCGCACCTGCCACGAGTAGGGCATGGTCTTGTCCCAGGCGTCGGCGAATTCGAGGTAGCTGCGGTGCTCGTGGTCGGGCGAAACGAACTCGATGCCCCACTTCGGCATGCCGATCCGCTCGACCTGCTCGCGCACGCCGAGCTTGTCGAACAGCGCGACGTTCGCCGGCAGCAGCGATTCGCCGATGTGGAAGCGCGGGTGGTGCAGTTTCTCCAGCAGCACGACGCGCCGCCCCTGGCGCGCCAGCAGCGCAGCGGCGGTCGATCCGGCGGGGCCGCCGCCGATGACCAGGACGTCGCAGGATTCGATCTTCGGGGAGGCCGTCTCGGGGGGGGTCGGAACGCTCATGCCTTCTTGATTGCGGTGTATTCGGAAAAGATGCCCAACTCGACGTAGCGCTGCACGCTCGTGAAGCCGGCCTCGCGCAGCGCCTCGATCACCGCCTCGGGCGGGATGCAGGCCTCGATGGTGTCCCAGTAATAGCGCCACAATTCGGCGGTGTCGCGCCGGCGCGCGACGACGCGGGCGATCAGCGGCACCACGGCGTGCATGTAGCCCTTGAGCATCCGCGTCGCGAAACGGCCGGTCGGCTTGGTGATCTCGAGCACCAGCAACCGGCCGCCGGGCTTGAGTACGCGGTGGAACTCGGCGAAGGCCGCGGTCACATCACTGATGTGTCGCAATGCGTAACCCATGCTGACGAAATCGCTGCTCGCATCGGGCCGCGGCAGCGACTCGGCCTTGCCTTGCAGCAGCTCGACGCCGGGCAGCAGCACCTCGTTCATCATGCCCGGGCTCGGATCGACGCCCACCAGCCGGCCATTCGGGCCGATCAGCTTGAGCGCCTCGCGTGCGACCAGGCCGGTGCCGATGCCCACATCGAGCACCTTCGCACCCACGGCCAACCCGGCGCGCTGCAGCGCGCGCCGCCGGTACCAGGGCCCGGTGCCGAAGGCGAGCACGCGCTCGATGCGGTCGTAGTCGGGGGCGGTGTCGTCGAAGATGCGGCGGATGTACTGCTGGCGTTCGGGCTCGTCGGCGTAGTACTCCGCCAGCGGTGTATGCGGCCGGAGCACGTGGGGCTCGGGCCGCAAGGGTGCAGGGGTGGGGGGCATCGGCGGATTATGGCAATCGGGGGGCCCGCACCCGGCTGCTCGACGTGGGGGTGTTCCCTCAGCAAGCAGGGCAGCACTGCCAGAATGGGCCGCACCCGACCAGGCGATGGAGAACCCCGATGACCCACCCGTTTGCCGACACGCTGAAGGACCTGCCCGCGGCCGGCCGCGGCGCCCGCTTCCACTCGCTGCCGGCGCTCACCGAGCGCTATCCGAACATCGCCCGCCTGCCGGTCTCGCTGCGCATCGTGCTCGAGAGCGTGCTGCGCAACTGCGACGGCAAGCGCGTCGAGGAAGAACACGTGCGCGAGCTCGCCGAATGGAAGCCGACGGGACCGCGCACCGCCGAGATCCCCTTCGTCGTCGCCCGCGTCGTGCTGCAGGACTTCACCGGCGTGCCGCTGCTGGCCGACCTGGCGGCAATGCGCAACGTCGCCGCGTCGCTGGGCAAGAACCCGAAGACGATCGAGCCGCTGGTGCCGGTGGACCTGGTCGTCGACCACTCGGTGATGATCGACCACTACGGCACGCGGCAGTCGCTGGACCTGAACATGCAGCTGGAGTTCAGCCGCAACCGCGAGCGCTACGCGTTCATGAAGTGGGGCATGCAGGCTTTCGACACCTTCGGCGTCGTGCCACCGGGCTTCGGCATCGTGCACCAGGTGAATCTCGAATACCTGGCGCGCGGCGTGCACCGCGGCGCCGACCGCGTGCTGTACCCCGACTCGCTGGTCGGCACCGACAGCCACACGACGATGATCAACGGCATCGGCGTCGTCGGCTGGGGGGTCGGCGGCATCGAGGCCGAAGCGGCGATGCTCGGCCAGCCGGTGTACTTCCTGACGCCGGACGTCGTCGGCTTCGAGCTCTCGGGCCGGCTGCGCGAGGGCGTCACCGCCACCGACCTGGTGCTCACCGTCACCGAGATCCTGCGCAAGCACAAGGTGGTCGGCAAGTTCGTCGAATTCTTCGGCGCGGGCACCGAGACGCTGGCGCTGCCCGACCGCGCGACGATCGCCAACATGGCGCCCGAGTACGGCGCGACGATGGGGTTCTTCCCGGTCGACCAGCGCACGCTGGAGTACCTGAAGGGCACCGGCCGCACGCCCGACGAGCTGCAGGCCTTCGAGGCCTATTTCCGCGCCCAGGGCCTGTTCGGCGTGCCGCGCCCCGGCGAGATCGATTTCTCGCAGGTGATCCAACTCGACCTCGGCACTGTCGCGCCGTCGCTCGCCGGCCCGAAGCGGCCGCAGGACCGCATCGAGATCGGCCAGGTCGCGCAGCGCTTCACCGGCCTGCTCGGCGCGCTGCCCGAAGCCAACGGCTTCAACCTGCCGGCAGCGAAGATCGACCATGCCGTGGAGCTCGGCAACGGCCTCACGCTGCGCAACGGCGACGTGCTGATCGCGGCGATCACCTCCTGCACCAACACCAGCAATCCCGGCGTGCTGCTGGCCGCCGGCCTGCTCGCCCGCAAGGCCGTGCAACGCGGGCTGACGGTCTCGCCGCACATCAAGACCTCGCTCGCGCCGGGCTCGCGCATCGTCACCGAATACCTCGAAAAGGCGGGACTGCTGAAGCCGCTGGCGCAGCTCGGCTTCCACGTCGCCGCCTACGGTTGCACCACCTGCATCGGCAATGCCGGCGACCTGACGCCGGAGATCAACGACGCGATCACGCGCAACGACCTGGTCTGCGCCGCGGTGCTGTCGGGCAATCGCAATTTCGAGGCCCGCATCCATCCGAACCTGAAGGCCAACTTCCTCGCCAGCCCGCCGCTGGTGGTGGCCTATGCGATCGCCGGCAGCATGCGGCGCGACCTGATGACCGAGCCGGTCGGCCACGATCCCGACGGGCGGCCGGTCTACCTCGGCGACATCTGGCCGTCGAGCGACGAGATCCATGCGCTGATGCGCCACGCGCTCGATCCGGAGGCCTACCGGCGCAACTATGCGCAGGTGGCCTCGAAGCCCGGGCCGCTGTGGGAAGCGATCGAGGGCGTGACGGGCCAGGTCTACAACTGGCCGGCCAGCACCTACATCGCGCAGCCGCCCTTCTTCGCCGATTTCCGGCTCAAGCCGGCCAACGATGTCGACCAGGTGCGCGCCGGCGTGCGCGGCGCGCGGCTGATGGCGCTGTTCGGCGACTCGATCACCACCGACCACATCTCGCCGGCCGGCTCGATCAAGGACAGCTCGCCGGCGGGGCTCTACCTGCAGGCGCAGGGCGTCGGCAAGCTCGACTTCAACAGCTACGGCGCGCGCCGCGGCAACCACGAGGTGATGATGCGCGGCACCTTCGCCAACGTGCGCATCAAGAACCTGATGCTGCCCGCGCGCGCCGACGGCTCGCGCGTCGAAGGCGGGCTGACGACCTACCAGGCCGAGGGCGTCGACCGCGGCCACGTGCTGCCGATCTACGACGCGGCGATGAAGTACATCGCCGCCGGCGTGCCGACGGTGATCTTCGCCGGCGAGGAATACGGCACCGGCTCGAGCCGCGACTGGGCGGCCAAGGGCACGCAGCTGCTGGGCATCAAGGCGGTGGTCGCGAAGAGCTTCGAGCGCATCCACCGCAGCAACCTGGTCGGCATGGGCGTGCTGCCGCTGCAGTTCAAGACCGGTGACTCGTGGCAGAGCCTGGGCCTGAAGGGCGACGAGCTGATCGACATCGAGGTCGACGGTGAGCTCGCGCCGCAGCGCGAGGCGACGCTGGTGATCCGCCGCGCCGACGGCAGCGAGAAGCGCGCGACGCTGATCCTGCGCATCGACACGCCGATCGAGGTCGACTACTACCAGCACGGCGGCATCCTGCCGTTCGTGCTGCGGCAGCTGCTCGCCGCATGAAGGTTTTGATCATCGGCGGCGGCGCGGTCGGCTCGGCCGTCGCGCTGTTCCTGAAGTTGCAAGGCGGTTCGAACGTCGACGTCACGGTGATCGAGCCCGACCCGGGGCTCGCGCAGGCTTCGTCGGCGCTGTCGGCGGGCTCGATCCGGCAGCAGTTCTCGAACGCGATCAACGTGCGCATGTCGCAATTCGGGCACGAGGTGATCGCCAATGCGCAGGCCTGGCTCGGCGTCGATGACGAGCCGGTCGAGCTCGGCTTCGTGCCCTCGGGCTACCTGTTCCTCGCCACCGGCGCGACGGCCGTGCTGGAGGCCAACCACGCGGTGCAGCGCGACCTCGGTGCGCCGGTGCGGCTGCTCGACCGCGCCGCGCTGCAGCAGCGCTTTCACTGGCTGAACAGCGACGACGTGCAGCTGGCGAGCCTGGGTGAAGCCGGCGAAGGCTGGTTCGACGGTTATGCCTTCGCCCGCGCGCTGGCGCGCAAGGCGCGTTCACTCGGTGCGCGCTGGCACAAGGCACGTGTCGACGGGCTCGAGCGCGCCGGCGATCGGCTGGTCGCCGCGCGGCTGGCCGACGGCACGCGGCTCGAAGCCGATGCCTTTGTCAACGCCGCCGGGCCGTGGGCGCGCGGCGTGGCGCAGCTCGCCGGCATCCACCTGCCGGTGCATGCACGCCGGCGCACGGTGTTTGCGTTCAGCTGCCCGACCGCGCTGCCGTGCACGCCGCTGGTCATCGATCCCAGCGGCTGCTGGTTCCGTTCCGAGGGCCATGGCTTCATCGGCGCCTGGACGCCGGGTGAATACGACGACGACCCCGACGACCTGCCGCTGGACCAGCCCGACGTCGCGCAGTTCGAAGACCGGCTCTGGCCTGCGCTCGCCCACCGCGTGCCGGCCTTCGAGGCGCTGCGCATGACGCGCGCCTGGGCCGGCTACTACGAGGTGCATCCGCTCGACCACAACGCGATCATCGGCCCGCATCCGGAGCTGACGAACCTGCTGTTCGCCAACGGCTTCTCCGGCCATGGCCTGCAGCATGCGCCGGCCGTCGGCCGCGGCATCGCCGAATGGCTGCTCGAAGGCGGCTGGCGCAGCCTGGACCTGTCGCCCTTCGCCTATGAGCGATTGGCCGAAGGTCACGCCTTCGCTGAACTAGCAGTTATTTAGCATTCCGGGTCGGGGCAGCGGCCTAGGATTCCGCTTATCCCGACATGACCCGGAGTTCTCCATGAAGAAGCACCTGCTCGCGCTGGCCGCGACCGCCCTGCTCGCCGCTTGCGGCGGCGGCGACGAAGCCTCGGAATCGACCACGCAGACGCCGGCCGCTGCCGTCGCCGGCCTGCGCACGCGGCTCGCCGCGGTGCGCGTACAGGCCATCTCGCTCGAGTCCACCGCCGAGCAGTTGCTCAACACCGGCGAAAGCGTCTATCCGACGTACTTCCCCGGCCACAAGACCACGGGCACGTTCGCGCCGTTCCGCTTTCGTTACTACCCCGAAACCGGCGTCTACCTCGGCGTCGTCATCAGTTTGGGCATGGGCTACACGATGAACGGCGTCTACGTGATGGGCGGCCCGTTCGGTTCCAGCCCGGTCTATGTCGGCCTGGTGACCGACTTCATCACGCCGGTCGATCCGAACCCGAGTCCGGGCCCAAACAACGGCTGCGTCGACCTTGCGCTGAATGAGACGACCGGCACCCGTACGCTGGTCGACTACCGCTACACCGGCGCCCTGAACGGCACCGCGACTACCGACACCCTGGTGGTCGGCCCGAAGACCTTCGAGGGCAATTCGGCCATCGAGACGGTCGTCAAGACCACCGGCACGCTGGGCGGCAATGCGCAGAACACCGAAATCCACGAATTCCGGAATCGCACCGGCGATGCCCAGGTGACGCACTACGGCAGCCAGCAGTCGACATCGAACACAGTGGTGGGCGTCAGCACGACGACGACCGACATCAAGACCATCGCGACGCCGCCCTGGACCACGTCGTACTACGGTCTGGCTGCGGGCGCCTCACAAACGACGACGGCGACCGATGTGACGACGACGACGACGACGACGACCTTCACGATCCCGGGCGTGCCGCCCATGGTCAACACCAGCAGCGCAACCACGACGACGACGACCACGACCAAGTTCGTCGGCCGCGAGTCGGTGACCGTACCCGCCGGGACCTACAGCGCCTGCAAGTACGAGTCGACGATTGCGGGCGAGTCCGGATACACGGCGACCAGTTGGTACATCGACGGCAAGGGCATCATGGTCAAGTTCGTGTTGAGCGGCACCGCAATGCCCTGGACGCAGGAAGCGCTGTCCGTCAAGTTGAACGGTCAGTCTCTTTGACGCTGAGCACCTGCTGCACCGCCGGCCCGAGCTCGTCGACGGTGTTCTCCTTGCGCACCAGGCCGCGCACGCCCAGTGCCGCGGCCTGCGCGCGCATCTCCTCGGTGATGTAGCCCGAGCTGATCAGCACCGGCAGCGCCGGCCGCACGCGCGCCAGTGCACGGGCGACGTCGATGCCCGACAGGTCCGGCATGTTGTAGTCGGCGATGACCAGGTCGAAGGCGAAGGGCGCGGCGCGCACCGCTTCGATCGCCTCGCGCCCGGTCTCGCAGCCGGTCACCAGGTAGCCCAGGCTGGTCAGCAGCCCCTCCTCGGTCAGCCGCATCACCTCGTCGTCGTCGATGCACAGGATGTGGCGCGGCCGGTCGGCCGTCGCAGCGGCTGACGCGGGCGCGCTCAGTGTCGGCTCCGCCGCCGCGTCCGCCGCATCCACCGCCGGAAAGTACAGGTGGAAGGTCGAGCCGCACTCGGGCGCGCTGTCGACGGCGATCGCGCCGCCATGCTCGGTGACGATGCCGTGCACCACCGCCAGCCCGAGCCCGGTGCCGACGCCGACCGGCTTGGTCGTGAAGAAGGGTTCGAAGATGCGCGCGCGGGTGGCTTCGTCCATGCCGCTGCCACTGTCACGCACCCACAGGTGGGCGTGCGCGCCGGGCGTGAGGCGGTGGCCCAGCCGCTGCACCGCGGCGGCGTCCAGGGTCACCGCCTCCAGGCCGACCTCGACGCGGCCGGCCGCCTCCTGCAGCGCATGCCAGGCGTTCGAGCACAGGTTCATCAGCACCTGCTGGATCTGCGTCGCATCGGCGCGCACGTGCAGCGGCGCCTCGCCGGGCCGTATCGCAAGCCGGGCATCGAGCCGCACCGAGGCCGGCAGCGAGGCCCGCAGCAGCGCCAGCGATTCCTCGACCAGCGGCTGCAGCGGCTGCGCGCGCAGCGCCTGCGGCTGGCGCCGGCTGAAGGCGAGGATCTGCTGCACCAGGTTGCGCGCACGCTGCGCCGAGCGGTCGATCTGCGCCAGCCGCTCGTCGGCGCCGGGCGCGATGCCGGGCTGCTGCCGCAGCAGGCTCAGGTTGCCGAGGATCGCGCCGAGGATGTTGTTGAAATCGTGCGCGATGCCGCCGGCCAGTGTGCCGAGCGACTCCATCTTCTGCGATTCACGCAAGGCCTCGTCGGCGCGCTTGCGCTCGATGACGATCGCCGCGATCTGCGCCGCGCCGGCCACCAGCGCGAACTCGGCCGTGTCCGGCGCATGGCGGCGGCCGCGGTAGATGCCGAAGGTGCCGAGCAGCGCGCCGGCGCGGCCGAGGATCGGCTCGGACCACACCGAGACCAGGTCCGCGGCCGCGGCCAATGGACGATAGAGGGTCCAGTTCGGATCACTGGCGATCTCCTCGGTGATCTGGCGCCGGCCGCTGTAGCCGACGACCCCGCAGGTGCACACCTGCGGTCCGACCACCAGCCCGTCGGCGGCCTCGCGGAAGAAATCCGGCAGCGCCGGCGCGGCCAGCAGCCGCAGCCGGCCGTGATCCAGCGCCATGATGCAGACCCGCGCGCCGGCGAGCTCGCTCTCCACATGACGCGCCAGCGCCGCCATCACGTCGCCCAGCGGCGCACCACCGGCGACCATCGTCATCAGCTCGCTGCGCGCGAAGGCCTGCGCGGCGGCCAGCTTGCGCTCGGTGATGTCGGTGACCATCGCCAGCGCACCGCCGAAGGTGCCGTCGTCATTGAAGATCGGGCTGGTCGACAGCGTGGCCCAGACCGCATGGCCCTCCTTGTGGCGGAAGCGGAAGTCGTGCTGCTCCCCCAGCCCCGCGCGCCGGCGCTCGAAGTTGCGCTCGGCATCGATGCGCCCCTCGTCGTCCATGAAGTGAAACAGCGGGCGATTGAGCATCTCGGCCGGCGCATAGCCGAGCATGCGCGCCAGCGCCGGATTGACGAAGGTCGTGCGGGCCTCGGCATCGATCGACCAGATGCCCTCGCGCGCGGTCTCGACGATGCGGCGAAAGCGCCGCTCGCTGGCCAGCAGCTCGGCCTCGGCCCGCCGCAGCGGCGTCAGGTCCTTGACCATCACCAGCCGCGCCGGCTGGCCGTCGAAATCGATCGCGTCGGACACCACCTCCACCTCGAAGACCTCGCCGTTGCGCCGGCGATGGCGCCAGACCGTCGGCTCCGGGCTCGGCACCGCCGCGGGCACGCTGGCGAGGTAGGCCTCCAGCCGCGCGCGGTCCTCGATCGGCCGGATGTCGAACAGCGTCATGCCGCGGAACTCGTCCTCGCTGTAGCCGTAGGCGCGCGCCGCGGCCTGGTTGGCCGCGAGGAAGCAGCGTGTGCGCCGGTCGACGATGAACATCGGCAGCGGGTTGCGCTCGAACAGCAGCCGGTACGCCGGCACCGGCGCGGAGGGGCTGTTCGGCGGCGCAGCCATCGCGGATCAGGAGCCGGGTTTGCCGCCCGGTGCGCCCAGCTCGGCGAGGCTGTGGCCGCGCTCGGCGAGCAGCGCCTCGAGCGCCGGCAGCAGCGCGCCCAGGCGTTCCTCGAGCGCATCGCGCACCGTGTCGACGACGACCTGCGTGCCGCGTTCGATCTCGATGTTCAGCGCATCGCCTTCGCGCTTGGCGCCGAAGCTGGTCATGCGCAGCGTCTCGGGGATCAGCCAGACCTCGAACCAGCCTTCGCGCCGATGCGCCTCGGCCACCGTCAGGCTGGCGCCGTTGATCGCGATGTAGCCCTTGGCGAAGACGTAGCGCATGTGCGAGGCCGGCACGCCGATGCGCAGCACGTGGTTGTTCTCCGGCTGGCGGATCGCGAGCACGGTGCCCTGGCAATCGACATGGCCCGAGATCGGATGGCCGCCGATCTCGGCGCCATCCTTCGCCGCGCGCTCGACGTTCAGCGCGCTGCCGACGGACAGCGTGCCGAGCGTCGTCAGGCCGAGGCTTTGCTGCATCACGTCGAAGGTGGCGCGGTCGGGTGAGGGGCGCGTGGTGACCGTCAGGCAGACGCCGTCGCAGGCCACGCTGGCGCCGATCTCGAGACCCCCGTCGAAACCCGCGGGAAAGGACAGCGTCAGACTGCGCAGCCCGGCGCGGTCGTCGATCGCGGCGACCGTGGCGACGCCCTGAACAATGCCTGTGAACATGAGGAATTCGGAAGCTCGTGAGACAGTGCGCAGCTTAGCCGAGGAGACCGAAGCCATGTCCGATGACGATCCCTCCCGCAGCGTGCACCTGGAGCGCGACGGCCCGGTGGCGACGATCACCCTGCACCGGCCCGGCTGCCGCAATGCGGTCGACGGCCCGACCGCCGCGGCCTTGCGCGACGCCTTCGAATCCTTCGAGGCCGATGCCGCGCTGGCGGTGGCGGTCTTCACCGGCGGCGGCGGGCACTTCTGCGCCGGCGCCGACCTGACGTCGCTCGCGGACCCGGCGCGCGCCAACGTGCTGACGCCCGACGGCAGCGGCCCGGGCCCGATGGGGCCGAGCCGCATCGCCTTCAGCAAGCCGGTGATCGCCGCGGTCGAAGGCTACGCGGTCGCCGGCGGCCTGGAGCTGGCACTGATGTGCGATCTGCGCGTGGCCGCGAAGAGCGCCGTGTTCGGCGTCTTCTGCCGCCGCTTCGGCGTGCCGCTGATCGATGGCGGCACGGTGCGGTTGCCGCGGCTGGTCGGCATGGGCCGCGCGCTCGACCTGATCCTCACCGGCCGCCCGGTCGCTGCCGACGAGGCGCTGGCGATGGGCCTCGCGAACCGGGTCGTCGACGACGGCCAGGCGCTCGCCGAGGCGCAGGCGCTGGCGCGGCAGATCGCCGGCTTTCCGCAGCAATGCCTGCGCGCCGATCGCGCCAGCGCCTTCGCGCAGTGGGACCTGCCGCTGACCGAAGCACTGCAGCGCGAGGGCGCCGGCGGCTATCCGGTGGTCTTCGCCGAGGCGCAGGCCGGCGCGGCGCGTTTTGCCGCCGGCGCCGGGCGGCACGGCCGTTTCGAGGGCGGCTCCTAACGGACGAAAACAGCGGCCTTGGTGCTGAAGGCCCAGCCCGCCAGGACCGAGCAGTCGCTGCCGGGCACCCACTCGACGCGCAGCGCGACCGGGTTGAGCAGCTTCAGCATCAGCGCGCCGGACGGCGCACTCAGAGGCATCTCGCCGGGACTGCGGCCACCGAGAAAACCTTCGAGGCAAAACGTGCCGCCGCCGCTGATGTCGGCGAAGCGGCGATTCACCGCCCCGCTGTCGCGCGGCGTGTAGGCCATCAGGCCGGCAGCCAGGCCGCTGACGGCGCCGCCGTGGGCGAGCAGCGGCTGCGCCGGGTCGACGTAGTCGCTGCCCAGCGCCAGCAGGCCCGCGCTGTCGCCGCCGCTGTCGATCCAGTAGCGCCCGGGCACGAACCAGTTGCCCTGGGCGGTGCCGGCGAGGTCCACCGCATGGCTGCCGCCGAGCGGTTCGGCGGTGCGGCGCAGCGCGCCGAGCACGCTGCCCGTCTTCGCGGCGAGCGCGGCCCGCACCGCGCTGTTGAAGTAGTCGAGCGGCGCCTGCCAGAACGGGTAGTAGGCGTCGTAGTGCTCCGGGTAGATGAAGCCGGCTGCCGGCCGTCGCGCATCGACCAGGCCGAAGTCGACGCCGGCGGTGTCCGGGCCGTGGCCGAAGACTTCGCCCTCGTCGAGCGCCAGGTCGAGGTCGTCGCGACGGCAGGTGGTCAGCTCGCCGGAGATCGCGCTGCAGCGCGGCGTGCCGGCGTCGAACGCCGCCTGCAGCCGCGTCGACACGGTCGCCAGGTGGCCGAAGTACAGCCGCACCTCGCGGCACGGGTGCATGAAGACCTGGTAGTTGCCGCCGCCCGATGCGATGCGCACCTGGATCATCTCGCGCACGCTGGCGCGCGCCGGCGCACGCACCGGCCGCGCCTGCGGCGTGGCGCCGAGCGGCGTCATCGAGAACGCGCCGTGCTTGGCCGGGAAGACATGAATCGGGTTCGACTGGAAGCCGAGCGGCCGCATGGCGATGAAGTCCACCGGGTCGATCGGCGCGGTGCCGAACAGCGGCGCGCCGGCATCGGCCGGACAGGCCGGCGCCGAGGCCGGTGCATTCAGCCCGAGCGTCGGCGCCGCGCGCAGCGTGCCGATCTCGCGGTAGCGGCCGGCGGCGAGCATCTCGGCCCAGGCGGCCGCAACCGTGCCGGTGGCGTGGCCGTAGCCGGCGAAGACACGCGTGCCGAGCAGGCCGCCGACGTCAGCCGCATCGACCAGCGCAACGCTGTGCGAGAAGGCGGCCGGCTGCGCGTGTTGCCAGGCCGGCGGCTCGGCCCCCAGCGGCAGCCAGCCGGCGGGCGACAGCACAACCCAGGCGCCGCCCGGCAGCAGCGCCGCAACGAACAGGCTGATCGGCCGACCGAGATCGGCCTGCGCGGGCAGCAGGTGAGCAGTCAGGGTGCGCGACGTGGTCGCGCCCTGCTGCTGCAGATCGAGGAACAGCGGCTCGCTCGCGCTGGCGGCCGCGGTCGCGCCCGCGCAGAGCCAGGCCATCACCCACGTCCACCCGATCCGCCGCGCCATCGCCGCACTCCCCGAGAGACCCGCGGCCAGTATCGACCGAGGCTGGCACCATCGGCGCATGGAACCGTTCAAGAACGCGATCGACGCGACGCTGGTGCGCACGATCGGCGAGCACCTGCAGCGCGCCGATCGCCGCTTCGCGCGGCGCGATTTCGAGGCCACGGCGCTGGCCGGCCTCGACGCGCTGGAGCTGAAGGACCGTGTGCGCCAAGTCGCCGGCGCGCTCGTCGCGACACTGCCGGCGGACGTCGACCGCGCCTGCGGCCTGATGGAGCGCAGCCTGGGGCCGCCGGGCGTTGGCGACGACCTCGCGGCGCTGCGCAGCAGCGCCGCGGGCCTCGGCGGCTGGGCCGTCTGGCCACTGACTGAAGCCGTCAGCCGCCTGGCGATCGATGCGCCCGAGCGCGGCCTCACGGCACTGCATGCGATGACGCAGCGGGCGACGGCGGAGTTCGCGATCCGGCCCTTCATCCTGCGCCATCCGGCCGTCTGCTGGACGACGCTCGAACGCTGGCTGAACGACCCGAGCGCGCACGTGCGACGCCTGGTCAGCGAAGGCAGCCGGCCGCGGCTGCCGTGGGGGCTGCGCCTGCAGCCGCTGGTGCAGGACCCATCGCCGACGCTGCCCTTGCTCGAGGCGCTGCAGGACGATCCGAGCGGCTACGTGCGCCGCAGCGTCGCGAACCACCTGAACGACATCGCCAAGGACCATCCCGCGCTGCTGGCCGATTGGCTCGCGCGCCACCTGCCCGATGCATCGGCTGAACGCACCGCGCTGCTCAAGCATGCGAGCCGCGGGCTGATCAAGCATGGCGATGCGCAGGTGCTCAGCGCCTGGGGCCTGGGCCAGCGCTTCAGGGGCGAGCTGGCGCTGTCGCTGGCGCCGGCGCGCGCCCAGGTGGGCGGCGCGCTGCAGCTGACGCTCGAGCTGCGCTCACGCGCCGCGAAACCGCAGCGGCTGGCGATTGACTACGCGGTGCACCACGTCAAGGCCGATGGCCGCCTGAGCCCGAAGGTGTTCAAGGGCTGGGTCATCGACCTGGCGCCGCGCGAGCAGCGCCGGCTCGAACGCCGCCATTCGTTGAAGGCCGTGACGACGCGGCGTTATCACGCCGGCCGCCACGTGGTCGATCTGCGCATCAACGGCCAGGTGCTGGCCGAGGCCTTCTTCGATCTGAAACTCTAGGGCGGCGGCTCGGCGCCGAGTGCGGCGACCTTGCCGGCGCCGCCGCGCGACACATCGGTGCGCGGCTTGCCGTAGTAACGCAGCCCGCCGGCGCCGCCGACGCTGCCCTGCAGCGACTCGCGCACCCACAACACCGCCTGCGCGCTGCCGCCGACGCGCAGGTCGGCCTCGCGGGCCTGCAGGCGCCTGGCGCTCAGCGTCGCCGCGCCGCCGAGCGCGCCCTTCAGCACGCCGGCGCGGCCGCCCAGGTTCAGCACGCTGCTGCCGCCGGCATCGACGCCGACATGCTCGACCGCCAGCGCGGAAAACTTGACGACGCCCGCGCCGCCGACATCCAGCCGCAGCCGCTCGCCGAGCCAGGGCCCCGGCGCCACCAGGCCGGCCGCGCCGCCGACGGCGATCGATTCGAGCCGGCGCACGAAGACGACGATCGAGAGCTGGGTCGGCTTGATCGGGCCGCGCTCGGCGATGTCGAGCGCGCCGTCGCGCTGCACCAGCTGGATCAGCGGCTGCAGGTTGTCGTCGGTCTCGACCTCGACCGCATCACGATCGGCCTGGCGCAGCTCGACCTTCACGCTGCCGGACAAGCGCAGCGTGTGGAAGGGCTCGATCACGCGCAGCTCGCGCGTCAGCGTGCCCGAGCCGCGCGCCGTCTTGCCGGTCCAGTTCCAGTCGGCGGCATGCGCCAGCGCCGGTGCGAGCGCAGCGGCGGTGGCGAGCAGCAGTGCGCGGCGCGGCGTCACGAGAAGTGCATCCCGCCGATGCGCAGCCACGGCAGGTTCCACACCCCCGTGTCGATGCGCTCGCGGCTGACCGCCTGCACGTCGAGCAGCATGCGTGCGATGTTGCCGCTGACCATCACCTCGCGCAGTGCCGGGCCGACGCTGCCGCCTTCGAGCAGGAAGCTGTTCTTGATCACGCCGGAGAAGTCGCCGTTCGGCGCCGGGTTGCCCATCGACAGCCGCCCGACCAGCGCGCCGTGGCGCACGCCGCCGAGCAGGTCGGCCAGCGGCGTGTCGCCCGCCGGCACCTCCCAGCCGCCGGCGGCGATCGGCACCTGCTTCAACCCGGTCTTGCGGCTGCCGTAGAGGCTGGGCGTCAGATTGATCAGCCGGCCCGCTCGCAGCAGCTCGACCGGCGGCGCGACGAAGCCGTCGGCCGAGATCGCCGCAATGCCCGGCGCATCGAAGCGGCTCTTCAGCGACAGCAGCGGCGCGGCGATCAACTCGCCCACGCGCTCGCGGTACAGCGAGCTGCCGGCGATCAGGTGCATGTCGGCCAGTTGCCCCTGCAGCCAGCCGAGCAGGCTGGCGACGGCGGGCGGCGTCAGCACCACGTCGCCGACGAACTTCGCGGCGATGCGCTGCGCATCGACCTGGCGCACGGTGTCGCGCAGCATCGGCTCGATGCCGGCATGCGCCTGCGCGGGCAGCGCGCGGAGGTCGTTGCTGTTGCCGTCGACGAAATTGAACGAGCTGGTGCGCAGGCCGATCTTCGCAGTGCCGGCGAGGCTCAAGCGGTGCCAGCCGAGGCGGCAGCCGATGGAGCTGCCGCCGCTGCTCAGCAGGCGCGCTTCGAGCCGCTGGTGCGCGACGAAGCCCTCTTCGAGCATCATCGCCGGCGTCTCGCGGGTGCGGAATTCGAGCAGCTCGGCCACCTTGTCGGCCAGCAGCGCCTCGTCGGCCTCTTGCGGCCCCTGCAGCAGCTCGGCCTGCTGGCCGGCGCTCAGCGCATTCGCGCCGTCCTGCGGCGACGAGCGCGCGTCGGTGAACAAGGCGCCGATCGCCGCGCGCACGGCGTCATCGCCGAGGTCGCTCAGCTCGGTGGCGGCCATGCGGCCGTCGACGATGCCGGCGAGCGCGAGCTTCTCCACCGTCGTGCTGCGCAGCAGGCTGGGCTCGTTGTGGGCCAGGTTCACCTCGGTGCCGTGCAGCCGGCTGGCTTCGGCGCGCGCAGCCTCGAAGCCGGCCGTGCGCATCAGCGCCAGCGCGTGTTCGGCGTGGTCGTGCAGGTCCATGCTCATTCCCATGCTCATTCCCCCCCGAGGTGCGCCTGCGCGCGCAGCGCCGGGCCACCCATCGAGACGACCATCGTCTGCTTCTTGCCGCAATAGCCCGAACAGTCCCAGACCATGTCGTCGGACACCGCGTCGACGCTTTGCAGCACCTTGATCGCGCTGCCGGACAAGGTGGTGTCGCGGATCGCGCGGCCGAGCTTGCCGTCGCGGATCTCGTAGCCGAGGTTGATGCCGAACATGAACTCGGTCGTCGAATCGGCCTGGCCGTTGGACGTGCTCATCAGCAGGTAGCCGCGCTCGACGCCGGCGATCATCTCCTGGTACTTGTCGGTGCCGGGCAGGATCGCGGTATTGCGCATGCGCACCAGCGGCTCGTCGTTCGGCCCGAAGGCGCGCGCGCTGCCGCTGGGCTCGATGCCGAGGCGCGCAGCCGTCTCGCGGCTGCTCATGAAGCCGCGCAGGATGCCGCGTTCGATCAGCACCGCATCGCGCGCCGGCGTGCCCTCGTCGTCGACATAGACCGGCACGCGCGCCTCGGCGCCGTCGAAGGTGTGCGCGTAGTCGATCATCGTGACCAAGTCGCTGGCGACACGCTGGCCCAGCAGGTCGCCGGTGACGGCGCCGCCGAGCACGATGTCGGCCTCGCACGGGTGGCCCATCGCCTCGTGCGCCAGCATGCCGGCGAGCTTGGGCGCCATCACCACGGTGTGCAGCCCGCCCTCGGCGGTCACCGCATGGCGCTTGGCCTGCAGGTGCTCGTGCATCCGGTCGAGCAGCGGCGCCAGCGCCTCGACGCTGAAATCGATCTCGGCAAGGCTCCCCTTGCTCGACAGTGGCTCGAAGACTTCGATCGGCGTGCCTTGCGTGTCTTCGCCGATCAGGGTCAGGTAACACAGCGCGCGCTGGATGCTGGCCAGCGATTCGCCGCCGATGCTCGTGCTCAGGCGCTTGCTGTGCTCTTCTTCGAGCAGCGCGAAGCGCGTCGACTTCAGGCCCGGGAACTGCCGCTTGCAATGGGCGTGCAGCGCGGCGAGCCGATCGATGCACTCGCCGGGCGTCAGCAGCGGCTTGCCGGCATAGCGGTGCTCGCCGCGGTAGGCGCCGCCGGGCAGCGGGTGCGCGCTGCGGCGGCCGAAGCGGGCCATCGCCTGCGCGTTGCGGCGCGCCTGCTGCTCGAGGCTGTCGGCGCTGCCGCCGGGGGCCGACGCGAAGCCCCAGTAGCCGCCTTCGTAGACGCGGCTCGACAGGCCGCCTTCGCTCGTGCGCTGGTTGACGATCAGGTTGCCGTCGACCATCAGCATCCGGCTCTTGCGCAGCTCGTGGCGGCGCGTCTCCCGGTAGGGGGACTGCAGTGTGTGCATCGTTCGTTCCCTGAGATGTTGTTCGGGAGAACGATGATAGGCGTCGAATTGAACCCTACCGTTCCGCGATGTAGTGCTGCATGGTGACGGCCTCACCATCAATGACGAAGGCGCGCACGCGCGCTTCGATCGCCTGGTCGGCCAGCGTCGCGCGGGCGCGCTGGTGCAGATAGTCGGCCCACGAGGTGACGATGAAGCGCTCGACATAGCGCGTCGGGTCGCCCAGGTCCTTGTACAGGCGCCAGAAGGTCGCGCCGTCGCGCTGGCGCGGCGCGCGCAGCAGCGCCACGGTGTCGAGAAACTCGGCGGTGTCGACCGGGCGGATCCGATAGCCGAGCTCGACCGCCACCGGCCCGGCCTCGGGGTCCGGCTCGTCGGCAACCAGCAGGTCCTCGAACGGCACCGGCACGGCCTGCGTCACCTCGAGCTCGGCGCCCATGCGCAGCGGGAACGGCCGCACCAGCAGCAGCCCGCCGAACATCAGCGCCGCAGCCAGGCACAGCGCCGCCTGCAGGCCGAAGACGCTGGCGACGATGCCCCAGAAGGCCGAGCCGATCGCGAAGGAGCCGAGCGCACTCAGCACGTGCAGCGCCGTCGCGCGCGAACGCACCCACGGCGGCGCGCTGGTCTGCGTCGCGGTGTTGAAGGTCGACATCACCGCCATCCACGCCGCGCCGCTGGCGACCAGCGCGATGTAGAGCGGCAGCGCCCAGCGCGAGAACGCGGCGATCAGCATCACCGCGCCGAAGATCACGCAGCCGGCAGCGACCAGCCGCTCGAGCCCGACACGCTGGCGCAGCGGGCCGATCACCAGGCCGACGGCCACGGCACCCGCCCCGAGGCAGCCCATCAGCAGGCCGAACCCCTCGGCGCCGAGGCCGAGCCGCTGCTGGCCGATCACCGGCAGCAGCGCCCACAGCGCCGAGCCGGCTCCGCCGAAGGCGGCCGTGCGCACCAGCTGCGCGAGGATGGTGTGCGAGTGGCGCGCATAACGCAGCCCGGCCAGCGTGCCGCCCCACAGCCGCTCGGCCGGCAGCCGGCTCGGCGGATGCTGGCGCGGCGGCCAGCGCCGGATCGCCAGCGCCAGCACGCCGATGCCCAGCAGCGCGAGCCCGAACACCGACGCGCCGCCGGCCAGCGCGAACACCACGCCGGCCAGCGCCGGCCCGAGCGCACGCGCCGCGTTGTAGGCGATGCTCATCGCGACGATCGCCTGCGGCAGCTCGTCGCGCGGCAGGATCTCGCCGACGGTGGAGTTCCAGGCCGGCGACATCATCGCGGTGCAGCAGCCGGTGAGCGCGGTGAAAAAGAGGATCGTCGCCGGCCCGGCCCAGCCGGTCAGCGCCAGCAGCGCGAGCAAGGCGACCGCGCCCGTCTGCGTGTACAGCGTCCACAGGATCAGCCGGCGCCGATCGGTGGTGTCGGCCAGCACGCCGGCGGGCAGCGCCAGCACGAACATCGGCAGGAACACCGCTGTCTGCACCGAGGCGACGAGAAAGGGCGAATCGGTGCGCTCGACCATGAACCAGGCCGCCGCCATGCCCTGCATCGCATTGCCGATGAAGTACGCGGCGCTCGCGAACCACCAGCCGCGGAACGCCGGGTGGTGCAGCGTGCGCCACACCGAGGGCGACGAGGACGGCGAGGGGACGGATTCGCGCAGGGTCATCGGGGGAGTCATTGTGCAGCCGGTCCTGATGCCATCCTGATGCGCGCGCTGCTAAGGTCCATGGCATGAACCCGGACAGCCTGCGCGAACCGACCGCGCCGCCCTGGCAATCGCCGCGCCCGCAGGTGCGCAGCCTGGCGCTCGACCTGGCAGCGGCCGGCGCCGTCTGGGCGCTGGCGTGGGCCGCCATGCTGGCACTCGACGGCCGCGTCGACCTGTCGAACCTGGCGATGCTGCTGGTGCTGGCCTCGGCGCTGGCGAGCCTGTGGCTGCCGGTGCCGCTGGCATTGGCCGGCAGCGCGCTGGCGGTGGTGGCCTTCAACTGGGTCTTCGTGCCGCCGCGCGGCAGCTTCGCCGTCGCGGGCCAGCACCACGCGCTGCTGCTCGGCGGCATGCTCGGCGTCAGCGCCATCGTCGCGGCGCTGATCGGCCTGCAGCGCCGCCGTGCCGCCGACGCGCTGCAGCACCGCCGCCGCGCCGAACAATTGCGCGACTGGGGTGACGCGCTGCGCGATGCGGCCGAGCCGCTGGCCCATGGCGCCGGGCTGCAGGCCGCCTTGTCGACACTGGCCGGCGCGCCCGCCGCGCTGCTGCTGCTGAAGGCGGCGCTGCCGCGCGGCAACGACGACGACGCGGCGATGCAGCTCGGCGCACCGGATGCCGACCAGCGCGCCGGCCTCTGGCACTGCCTGCGCCAGGGCCAGGCGATGGGGCCCGGCACCGGGCGCCATCACGAGCTGCCGGCCTGGTACCTGCCGCTGCGTGGACGCGGCGCCGCCTTCGGCGCCGCGCTGCTGCCCCTGCCCGGCAGCCTGCCGCCGGATGCCGAGCTGCAACGGCAGCACGCGCAGGCGCTGTGCGACCAGCTCGGCCTCGCGCTGCAGCGCGTGCAGATCCACGCCGCGGAGCGCGCCGCGCAGGACCAGGCGCACCTGCAGGCCGTGCGCAACGCGCTGCTGGCGGCGATCTCGCACGATTTCCGCACGCCGCTGGCGTCGATCCTCGGCGCCGCATCGTCGCTGCAGGAGCAGGATGCGCGGCTCGATGCGGCGCAGCGCCGGCGCCTCGCCGATCGCATCGTCGACGAGGCCGGCCGGCTGCGGCGGCTGGCCGACAACACGCTGCAGCTCGCACGCCTGGACGCGCCGGGGCTCGAATTGCAGCGCGACTGGGAATCGGCCGAGGAGATCGTCGGCGACGTGCTGCGCCGCGCCCGGGCACGTGACCCGTCGCGCCGGCTCAATGCGCGGCTCGAGCCGGGCCTGCCGCTGCTGCGCTGCGACGCGCTGCTGATCACGCAGCTGCTCGACAACCTGGTCGACAACGCGCTGAAATACAGCCCGCCCGACGCGCCGGTCGAGATCCTCGTGCGCCGGCTCGAGCAGCGGGTGCTGCTCGCGGTGCGCGACCGCGGACCGGGCATCGCGCCGAGCTGGCGCGAGCGCATCTTCGATGTCTTCCAGCGCGGCGACGGATCGGCGGCGCTTGCCGATGCCGCCGCGCAGCCCGGCGCCGGCGTCGGCCTCGCGGTGTGCCGCGCCATCGCCCGCGCCCACGGCGGCGAGCTGCGGCTGCGCCCGCGCGGCCACGGCGGCACCAGCTTCGAGCTGAGCCTGGCGGTGGAGAGTCCACCCGAATGACGCTGAAGGTCTTGCTGGCCGAGGACGACGCCGCGCTGCGCGCGACGCTGCGCGACGCGCTGGCGCTCGAAGGCTACGAGGTGCTGACGGCCGCCAGCGTCTCCGAGGGCCTGGCGCTGCTGGCCCATGCCGAGCCCGACCTGCTGCTGCTCGACCTCGGCCTGCCCGACGGCGACGGCTCGGCGCTGCTGGCGGCCTTGCGCCGCCGCCGCAATGCGCCGGCGCTGGTGATCTCGGCGCGCCAGGCCGACGGCCTGAAGATCGCGCTGCTCGACGCCGGCGCCGACGACTACCTGACCAAGCCCTTCGGCATCGGCGAGTTGCTCGCGCGCATGCGCGTCGCGCTGCGCCACCGCGGCACGGCCATGGCCGCGTCGATCACGAACTATGTGCACGGTGATCTGGAGATCGACCTGCCGAACCACCGCGTGCTGCTGCGCGGCGCACCGGTGCACCTGACGCCGACCGAATACAAGCTGCTCGCGCGCCTGGTGCGCCAGGCCGGCCAGGTGGTCACGCACCGGCAGCTGCTGGTCGACGTCTGGGGCGCCGAGTACATCGGTCACACGCACTACCTGCGCCTGTACATGGGCCAGCTGCGCGCCAAACTGGAAGCCGAGCCGGCCGAGCCGCAGCACCTGCTGACCGAGCCGGGCATCGGCTACCGGCTCGCCGAGCCGCAAGACTGAATCTCCGCCCCCAAGACGCCTTCGGCGTCGCCCCCCCGAGGGGGAGCCGGCCGACCGGGAAACCCGGATCGGCCTGCCCTTATGCGTTCCTGATGCCCGCGCCGGCACGCTGGCGGGATGAACACTCCCTCGTTGGCCGCTGACGGATCAGCGGCATCCCCCGAAGGCCAGGGCCGGCTCGGCGCCTTGACGCTGGGCGCGATCGGCGTCGTCTATGGCGACATCGGCACCAGCCCGCTGTACACCGTCAAGGAGATCTTCCTGCCGGCCACCGGCGTGCCGCTCGATGCACCGCACCTGATCGGCGCGGTGTCGACGATCGTCTGGGCGCTGATGCTCGTCGTCACGCTGAAGTACGTGATCCTGATCCTGCGCGCCGACAACCGCGGCGAAGGCGGCGTGCTGGCGCTGGCGGCACTGGCCGGCCAGGCGGTGGCCGGCCGGCCGCGGCTGCGCCACGCGCTGCTGCTGCTGGGCATCGCCGGCGCGACGCTGTTCTATGGCGACAGCATCATCACGCCGGCGATCTCGGTGCTCGGCGCGGTCGAAGGCCTGGAGGTCGCCGCGCCGGCGCTGAAGCCCTACGTCGTGCCGATCACGCTGGTGGTGCTGGTGGCGCTGTTCGCGCTGCAGCGCAGCGGCACCGCGGCGGTCGGCCGGCTGTTCGGACCGGTGATCCTGCTGTGGTTCCTCGTGCTCGGCGCCACCGGCGTGGTGCAGATCGCGCAGCAGCCGGCGATCCTCGCGGCGCTGAACCCGATGGAGGCCGCGGCCTTCCTGGCCGGGCGCGGCTGGCAGGTCTTCGCGGCGATCGGCGCGATCGTGCTGGCGTTGACCGGCGCCGAGGCGCTGTATGCCGACATGGGCCACTTCGGCCGCCGCCCGATCCGCCTAGCGTGGACCGGCCTCGTGCTGCCGGCGCTGGCCTTGAACTACCTCGGCCAGGGCGCGCTGCTGATGCGCGATCCGACGGCGGTGGCCAATCCGTTCTACCGCCTGTTCCCGGACGACTGGGTGCTGCCGGCGGTCGGGCTGGCCACGCTGGCGGCGATCATCGCCTCGCAGGCGGTGATCTCCGGCGCCTACTCGCTGACGCGGCAGGCGATCCAGCTCGGCTTCCTGCCGCGCATGACGCTGCGCCACACCTCCGCGCGCGAGTCGGGGCAGATCTACATGCCGGCGGTCAACTGGACGCTGCTGGCCGGCGTGCTGGCTGCCGTGCTGTATTTCGGCAGCTCGTCGGCGCTGGCCGGCGCCTACGGCATCGCGGTGACCTTGACGATGGTCATCACGACGCTGCTGACCTGGTTCGTCGTGCGCAACGCCTGGGGCCTGCCGCGCCCCTTGGTGGTTATTGCCACCGGCTTCTTCCTGGCGCTGGACCTGCTGCTGGCAGCCGGCTGCGCAGTCAAGTTCTTCGACGGTGGCTGGTTCCCGCTGGCGCTCGGCGCCGCGCTGTTCCTGCTGATGAGCACCTGGCAGCGCGGCCGAGAACAGCTGCTGGCGAGCCTGCGCAGCGAAGGCCTCGGCTTGCGCGATTTCATCGACAGCCTCGACCCCGCGTCACTGCCGCGCGCCGAGCGCACCGCCGTCTACGCGGTGGCCGAGGGCGACAGCGTGCCGCAGGCCCTGCTGCACAACCTGAAGCACAACCAGGTGCTGCATGCGCAGAACCTGGTGCTGACGGTCAGCTTCGACGACCGCCCGTGGGTCGGCACCGACGAGCGGCTGGCGCTGCAGGACCTGGGCCGCGGCTTCTGGCGCGTGACGCTGCACTACGGCTTCATGGACACGCCCGACGTGCCGCAGGCCCTGAAGCTGTGCGCCGCGCGAGGCCTCGTCGTGCCGCCCTTCGAGACCAGCTACTTCCTCAGCCGCGAGACGCTGGTGGCCGCGCCGGGCAGCGGCATGGCGCGCTGGCGCGAACGGATGTTCGCCGCGATGAGCCGCAACGCCGGCAGCGTGGCGGCCTATTTCCGGCTGCCGGACAACGCGGTGGTCGAGCTGGGCACGCGGGTGCAGGTCTGAAGGTTCACGGTCACTGCCAGGCGAACCGCGGCTGCCCGAAATGCGCGACGCGCGTCGGGCGGCCTTCGATGCAGACCTCGCGGAACTGGTACAGCAGCGCGGCGGTCGGCGCGGCGATCCAGCCATCGCCGACCGGCATGCGCAGCACCGGCGACTCGCCGGGCGCTTCCTGCGTCAGCAGCGGCGCGTCGGGACGCTGCAATTCTGCGATAGGAATGCGGTGGATGCTGGCCACCTCGTCCGGGTTGCCGCGCAGGTCGCGCGCCGCGCCGCCCCACAGCACGACCGGCGTGATCACATAGCCCGAGCGGGTCGCGTAGTCGTCGAGGCGGCCGAGCACGGCGTCGTCATCGAGCCGCAGGTCGACCTCCTCGGCCAGCTCACGCAGCGCGGCCTGCTCCGGTGTCTCGCCGTCGTCGATGCGGCCGCCCGGCAGCGCGAACTGCCCGCCGTGGCGGCGCAGCGTTGCGGCGCGCAGCGTCACCAGCAGCGCGGCCTCGTCGCTCCAGGCCGGCGGCTCCGCGACGCCGGGCAGGTGCGCGCCGTCGCCCTCGTCGATCAGCACCAGCGCGACCGCGGCATGTCGCAGCGCTGCAACATCGATGGCCTGCCGCGGCCATGCGGCCAGCCGCTCGCGCAGCAGCGCCTGCAGTGCCGCATCGGCGCGCATCAGCTTCCCTCAGACCTTGAATTCGGGCGGCCGGCGCTCGAGGTTCGCGCGCACCGCCTCGGTCTGGTTCGGCGCGCCCATCAGCGCGACCTGCTCGTCGGATTCGGCCTGGAACAGCACCGCGTCGCTGTCGCCGCGCGCCGCCTGGTTCAGCAGGCGCTTGGCGGCGCGCAAGGCATCGGGGCTGCGCTGCGCCAGCTCGGCGGCCAGCGCACGCGCCTCGGCCAGCGGGTCGGTGCAGACGCGGGTCGCCAGGCCCAGGCGCACGGCCTCGTCGCCTTGCACGATGCGGCCGCTGAAGGTGAGCTCACGCGCGACGTCGTCGCGCAGCAGGCCGCGCATCAGCACGATGCCGGCCATGTCGGGCACCAGGCCCCACTTGACCTCCATCACCGACATCTTCGTCTCGGCGTCGATCAGCCGCAGGTCGGCACCGAGGGCCACCTGCAGCCCGCCGCCGAAGGCCATGCCGTGCACCGCGGCGATCACCGGCACGGGCAGCGTGCGCCAGCCGCCGGCGATGTATTGCGCCGAGTTCATCGCGCCGTGCGTGCGCGGGCGCAGGTCGCGCACGCCGCCGGGCTCGCCGGCGCCGATGCGGCTCATGCGCTGCATGTCCAGCCCGGCACAGAAGCCGCGCCCTTCGCCGTGCAGCAGCACCACGCGCAGGCCCGGCTCGTCGCGCAGGCGGTCGATCGCGCCGGCGAGCGCGTCGAACATCTCGAAATCGAGCGCGTTGAGCTTGTCGCCGCGGGTCAGGCAGACCTCGGCGATGCCGGGCTCGGTGAGGGTGATGCGGACGCGGTCGTTCATCGAGTCGATTCCTTGATCTGGAGGTGAACCTGCAAGAGCGCGCGGATCAGCGGGCGTGCCGCGCGAATTCCGCCTCGTCGAAGCCCACGCTCAAGGCCCCGTCGGCCCACTCGACCACCGGGCGCCTGATCACGCTGGCCTGCGCCAGCATCAGCGCCCGCGCGCTGGCGGCATCGACCACCGCGGCGCGGGTCGGCTCGTCGAGCTTGCGCCAGGTTGTGCCCTGGCGGTTGAGCAGCCGTTCCCAGCCGAGCGCGGCGATCCAGGCATCGAGCCGGTCGGCCGGCACGCCCGCCTTCTTGTAGTCGTGGAAGTGGATCGCCACGCCCTGCCCGGCGAGCCAGGCACGGGCGCGCTTGACGGTGTCGCAGTTCGGGATGCCGTAGAGGGTCGATGTCATGCCGCAGTATCGCGGCGACCGCGGATGCGGCCCGCGACGGAGGTCGACTCACCTCAGTCGCGTTCGCTCCGAGGGGGGTCGCACATCGGATCGGGCATGAATCCACCCCCGTGCAGCACGCGCCCCTCCGGTGTCAGCGTGACGCGGAACCACAGGCAGTCGTTGGTCGGGTAGCGCCACGACCAGGTCTCGCGGTTCATCCACTCGCCGGCGCGGTGCCCGGGGCGGCCGATCGTGCGCAGCAGCTCGTCGCGCGGCATGCCGTCGACGATCGCCGCGAAGTGCGCTTCGTCGAGCACCTGATCCCACCGAGCGACGCGGCCCTGCGCGTCGAGATCGACCATCCAGGTCATGCGGCCCATCGGTCCGGTGGCGTACTCCAGCCGCGTCGTGCCGCCGGGCATCGTGTAGCGGCCGGTCGGCGCGCCCGCTGCGGCACGCAGCTCGGTTTCGGTCTGGCCGGCGCGGAAGGGGACCGCGCAGGCCGCGAGCAGCGCGGTGGCGATCGTCACGATGGCGAGGCGGTGCATGGCAGGCTCCCGGGGCGGATCATCGGATGCAAGGTCCGATGATCGCGCCGCGACCCGAGTTCCACGGCCGTGTCGGAATAGGCCGTCCGGCCGAAGACGTCCCGGGAATCTGTTCAGTGCCCGCCGGCCGCCCGCGCCGGCACCGACTTCAGGTAGACGAAGGTCGCGTCGAGGTCGACGTCGCTCATCTGCGCCAGCGCCTCGAAGGGCATCACCGGGCTGATCGCGCTGCCGTCGGGCCGCTTGCCGCTGCGCATCATCGCGCGGAACTGCTCGGCGCTGGCGTAGCGCAGCATCGCGCTGCCGCTGCCCGGCGTCAGGTTCGCGGCCGCCGGCCAGTCGGGCGGGCCGCCGGTGATGCTGCCGCCCGACAGGCCCGGGCCATGGCAGCCGATGCAGCTCTGCGCGACGTACTGGCCGTGCGCGACCGTCACGCCCTCGGCCACCGGTTGCGCCGGCGGCAGCCGGTGATCGATGCGCGCGGCGGCGTCCGGGATGACACCCAGGCCGTACAGCACGCGCACCGGCAGCGGCAGCTGGAGCAGCGCCGCGCCGCCTTGAACCGCCGGCACCGAGCGCAGGTAGGAGGCCACCGCGGCGACATCGGCATCGGTCCAGCGCGCGAAGTCCTGCGAGGGCATCACCATCAGCGGCCGGCCGTCGGGCTTGACGCCGTGGCGCAGCGCACGTTCCCAGTCCTCGCCGCGGTAGCGTGCAGCGGGGCTGTCGGCGCCCGGGCTGATGTTCGGACCGGCCAGCTTCAGGCCGCTGCCGGCATCGTCGACGAAGACCCGGCCGCCGGCGTTCGCGCCGTGGCAGTCGGCGCAGCCGCGCGACAGGTAGAGGTAGCGGCCGCGGTTGAGCGTCGCGGCATCGTCGGCCAGCGCGATAGCCTGACGCGGCACGTCGACGATGCGCGCCTGGAGGGTCTGGCTGCGGTGGTGGGCGAAGCCGACGGTGGCGGCACCGGCGGCAAGCAGGGATGCCAGCGCGCCCAGCGTGATCTTGATCCAGCGTTTCATGGCCGCTGCTCTCCGGTTCGTCGTTGCGTTGCGACGCACTGTAGAAAGCGCAGGCCGCGCCGGCATCGCCCGGATGGGCCATGCCGGCGCGGCAAGGAGCCATGGGCCGGTGTCGGCTTACTCCATCACGACGGCGTGGCGCGTCGCCGGATCGAAGGTCACGATTTCCTTGACGCTGCCCTTGTCGTCGAAGACGACCTGGAACTCCTGGAAGCTCGACAGCCAGAAGCGCAGGACCTTGGCATCGAGGCGCGGGTTCTCGCTGGTGATCGGGTAGCCGACGGCCATCACGACCTGGTCGCGGCTCATGCCGACCGCCAGGCGGCCGCTGGTGATCGCCTCACGCAGTTTCGGCGGCAGCGCGGCCAGCTTCTTCTTCGGGTCCTCGGCCACGACGTAGCGCGTGGCGAACGCGCTCATCTCGAGGTCGCGGCTGTAGTCGTTGCCGAGCGCCTGCTTGCTGTTGTCGCCGAGGTCGACGAAGGCGCGGAAGCGGCCGTAGCCGGTGACCTTTGCCGCGGTGCCCAGCGGAATCACGCGCTTGCCGGACTCCATGTAGTTGCTGTCGCTGATCCATTTGCCGTCGGTGCGCAGGTTGCAGCACAGATAGCCTTCGGGCGTCGGTTGCGCGGAAGCGGCAAAGGGCATGGCCAGCACGGCCAGAACGCCGGCGGCGGCGAGGTGAAATCGCATGAACAAGGTGAGCCTCCCTGGGGGATGAACGGTGGAACGGGTGAGGCCCGGGGGCATCGTCGCGCCCCGCAGGCGGGCGAAGTATCACCTCGCGCCGCGCACTCTCCGCGGGATTCGGTCCAACCCCCCGCGAATCGGGATCAGGACTCCGGCGTGAAGCCGACGCGCTTGACGATCGGGCCCCAGGCCGCGTGCTCGTCGCGGATCGCCTTGTGCAGCTCGGCCGGACCGGTGACCGCCACCTCGAGGCCGAACTGCGCCAGCGCCGGCGCCATCTCGGGCCCGGTCATCGCGGCGCGAAGTTGGTCCGACAGCCGTTTGACCAGCTCCGGCGCCGCCTTGCCCGGCAGGAAGAAGCCGTACCACTCGACCTGCTCGAGCGCCTTGAAGCCCTGCTCGGTGTAGGTCGGCACCTCGGGCAGGAAGCGCGAGCGTTTCGGCCCGGAGGTCGCCAGCACGCGCAGCTTGCCGGTCTTGACGTGCGGCAGGTAGTCGCCGATCGGGCCGCTGAAGCTCGTCAGCTGCCCGCCCAGCAGGTCCTGGATGCCGGGCACGGTGCCGCGGTAGGGCACGTGGCTGAGCGCGACGCCGGATTCCTTCTCCAGCAGCGCGCCGACGAAGTGCGGCGGCGAGCCGGCGCCCGGCGAGCCGTAGTTCGCCAGACCCGGGTTGGCCTTGGCCCAGGCGAGGAAGTCTTTCAGCGTCTTCACCGCTTCCGGCACGGCCGGCCCGACGCCGAGGCCGAAGACGACCTGCGTCGCCGCGCCGACCGGCGTCACGTCGTCGAGGCCGTAGGGCAGCTTGGTGTACAGGTGCGGGTACAGCGTGATCATCGCCGCCGGCGTGATCAGCAGGCTCGTGCCGTCGGCGGGGCTGCGGCGCAACTCGTCGACCGCCAGCCGGCCGCCGGCGCCGGGCTTGTTCTCGACCAGCACCATCTTCGCGACGCCGCCGCGCAGCTTGTCGGCGATGCGCCGCGCCACCACGTCGACGGTGCCGCCGGCCGGGAAGCCGGTGAGGATGCGGGCGGTCTCGGGCATCGATTGCGCATGGCCGAGGAGGGGCGCGCCGGCCGCCGCTGCGGCCAGCAGGAAGTCTCTGCGTTGCATGAAGGTCTCCGAGGATGTCGGGCACTAGCCCGCGGGGTTCGGGCGGCGGGCCTTCAGGCCCGCGGGGTTCAGGCGGCGGGCGTCAGGCCCAGCAACCGCATCGCGTTGTTCTTGAGGATCAGCGGCTTGACCTCGTCCTTGAACCCCGCCTGGTCGAATTCCTTCAGCCAGCGGTCGGGCGAGATCAGCGGGAAGTCGCTGCCGAACAGGATGCGGTCCTTGAGCAGCGTATTGGCGTACTGCACCAGCTGCGCCGGAAAGTACTTCGGGCTCCAGCCCGACAGGTCGATCCAGATGTTGGGCTTGTGCATCGCCAGCGAGATCGCCTCGTCCTGCCACGGCCACGACGGGTGGGCAATGATGATCTGCATGTCGGGGAAGGCGATCGCCACGTCTTCCAGCAGCATCGGGTTCGAGTTCTGCAGCCTCAAGCCGCCGCCGCAGCGCATGCCGCTGCCGATGCCGGAGTGCCCGCTGTGGAAGACCGCCGGCAGCTTGTATTCGTTGATCACCTCGTAGATCGGCCAGGCCATGCGGTCGGCCGGCTCGAAGCCCTGCACCGTCGGGTGGAACTTGAAGCCCTTGACGCCGTATTGCTCGATCAGCTTGCGCGCCTCGCGCGCGCCCATCTTTCCCTTGTGCGGATCGATGCTGCCGAAGGCGATCATGATGTCCGGGTTGGCCAGCGCGGCCTCGGCGATCTCCTCGTTCGGGATGCGGCGCCGGCCCAGCTGCGTCTCGGCATCGACGGTGAAGTTGACGAAGCCGATCTTCTTCTCGCGGTAGAACGCGATCGTCTCGTCCATCGTCGGCCGGCGGCTCGACTTGAAGTACTTGTCCGCCGCGCGGTCGTACTCCTCGCCGTAGCTGTCGAACGGGTTGCGGCACGACACCTCGAGGTGGGTGTGGGTGTCGATGGCGATCAGCTGGTCGGTGTCCATGAGTGTCTCCGCCGTTTTCAGACGTTAGCGCGGCGCCATGCGCAAGGCGCCGTCGAGCCGGATCACCTCGCCGTTGAGCGCGTTGTTCTCGACGATCGCGGCGGCGAGCTGCGCGAATTCGCCGGGCTGGCCGAGGCGGCGCGGGAACGGGATGCTCGCCGCCAGCGAGGCCTGCACGGCTTGCGGCAGCTCGGCCACCAGCGGCGTCAGGAACAGCCCCGGCGCGATCGTCACGACGCGGATGCCGTGCTGCGCCAGGTCACGCGCCATCGGCAGCGTCATCGACACGACGCCGCCCTTGGACGCCGAATACGCTTCCTGCCCGACCTGGCCATCGAAGGCGGCGACCGATGCGGTGTGCACGATCACGCCGCGCGCGCCGTCCTCGTCCAGCGGCTCGAGCGCGGCCATCTGCGCGGCGGCCAGGCGGCTGACGTTGTAGGTGCCGATCAGGTTGACCTCGACCACGCGGCGAAAGTCTTCCAGCGGCGCGGCGCGGCCATCCTTGCCGACGATGCGCTTGGCGCTGCCGATGCCGGCGACGTTCAGCAGCAGCCGCGCCGGGCCGTGGCGCTCGGCCGCCGCGGCCAGCGCGGCTTCGACGCTGGCCGGGTCGGTGATGTCGCAGCGCAGGCCGATGCCGCCGCATTCGGCGGCGACCGCGGCGGCGCCGTCGCCGTTGATGTCGAGCACCGCGACCCGTGCGCCGCGGCGCGCCAGCTCACGCGCCGTCTGTGCGCCCAGGCCCGAGCCCCCGCCGGTGACGATGGCCGCTTGTCCTTCGATCTTCATGAAGCGTCTCCGCGGCCGGTGTGCGGCCGGAGGGTGTCGGGATCGGTGCCGGCGTACAGCGCGTCGACGAGCGCCGCGCGCCGCTGCAGCACCGCGCGCTGGTTGATCGAGCCCTTGTCGGTGAGCTCGCCGGCTTCGAGCGACGGCGGCTCGCCGAGCAGCTGCAGCCGCGCGACGCGCGTGGCACTGCCGCTGCCCTCGCGCCACAGCCGATCGGTGAGCGCCTGGAAGAAGCCGCGCACCGCCGGATGGGCGAGCACCTCGGCGCTGCCCGCGTCGGCGCCGAGGCCGGCGTGGCGGCGGCATTCGTCGATGCGCGGGAAGACCAGCAGGCCGATGTCATCGCGGTTGAGGCCGGCGACCACCGAGTCCTGCAGCAGCGGCGCGCCGTGCGCCAGCACCTTCGCGCGCAGCGGGCCGACGCTGACGAAGGTGCCGCTGGAGAGCTTGAAGTCCTCGGCGATTCGGCCGTCGAAGACGAGGCCGCGCGCCGGGTCGGCGGCATCGACGCAGGTCACGGCATCGCCGGTGCAGTAGAAGCCCTCGGCGTCGAAGGCCTCGGCGGTCTCGGCCGGTGCGCGCCAATAACCCGGCATCACGTTGGGGCCGCGGAAGCGGATCTCGGTCTTGTCCCCGAGCGGCACCAGCTTCACCTCGACCCCCGGCACCGGCAGCCCGATCCAGCCCGCCTTGACGTCGGTGCCGACGGCGAAGGTGCAGCTCGGCGCGGTCTCGGTCATGCCCAGCCCGGTGATCACGCGGATGCGCTCGCCGATGGTCGCCTCGGCTTGGCGCTCGAGCTGGTCCCACACCGCCTGCGCCAGGCCGGCGCCGGCGAACATGAAGGCCTTGACGTTGCGAAACAGCGTCTCGCGCAGCAGCGCATCGCTGTCCATCGCGCGGGCGATTTCCTCGAAGCCCTTGGGCACGTTGAAGTACACCGTCGGCGCGATCTCGCGCAGGTTGCGCAGCGTCTCGGCCATGCCCTGCGGCGTCGGCTTGCCGTCGTCGATGTAGAGCGTGCCGCCGTTGACCAGCACGATGCCGACGTTGTGGTTGCCGCCGAAGGTGTGGTTCCACGGCAGCCAGTCGATCAGCACCGGCGGCGCGTCGGCCAGGAAGGCCATGCACTGGCGCAGCATCTGCTGGTTCGCGCACAGCATGCGCTGGGTGTTGATCACGGCCTTCGGCGCCTTGGTCGAGCCGGAGGTGAACAGGAACTTGGCAATCGTGTCGGGGCCGACGGCCGCGTGCGCACGGGCCAGCGCGTCGCCGGGCTGGGCGGCGAGCAGGTCATCGAAGGCCACTGAGCGGCGGCCGGGCAGCGTGCCCTCGCCGAGGATCACCGGCACGTCGGCCGCGAAGGCTCCGGCGATCGCCCGGGCATAGACCGGGCTGCTGGCATAGACCGCGCCGGGCGTCAGCGTCTGCTGGATGTGGCGCAGCTTGCCGAAGTCCTGCGCCACCAGCGAATAGGCGGGCGAGACCGGGGCGTGCGGAATGCCGGCCCACATGGCGGCCAAAGCGAGCGTCAGGTGCTCGAGGTCGTTGCCCGACAGGATCACGAGCGGCCGCTCGACCGACAGCTCCAGCTCGAGCAGTCCCTGCGCGACCGACTGCACGCGCTGCAGCATCTGCGCGTACGAGATGCGTCGCCAGTCGCCGCCGTCGTCGCGCCGCGCGGCGAACGTGCGCTGTGGCGCCTCGCGCGCCCAGTGCTCGAGCGCGTCGGTCAGCCGGGCGTGGACCCGGCCCAGCGGCTCGGCCGAACGCAGCACGGTGCAACCGTCGGCGCGGCGCTCGACCGTCGCTTCGACGCAGCCGCCGACATGGGCGTCGCGGTAGGTGGCCATCGCATCAGCCTTTCAGCACCTTGCCGGCGCGCTTGTCGAGGAAGGCGCGCAGGCGTTCCTGCGCGTCGGGCGTGCTCTCGGCCACCGCGGCCATCAACGACTCGGTGAACAGGCCCTCGCTCTGCGACTGGTCGGCGATGCGCGGCAGCGCGTGCATCACCGCGAAGTTGGACATCGGCGCATTCGTCGCGATGCGGCGCGCCAGCGCGATGCCGTGGGCCAAGCCCTCGCCGTCGGGCACCAGGTATTGCGCCAGGCCGGCCTGCACGCCCTGCTCGGCGTCGATGACGCGGCCGGTGAGCATCATGTCGCTCATGCGCGCGACGCCGATCAGCCGCGGGATGCGCGCCGAGCCGCCGCCGCCGACGAAGAGCCCGCGCTGCCCCTCGGGCAGTCCGAAATAGGCCGAGGCCTCGGCGACGCGCACGTGGCAGGCCGCGGCCAGCTCGAGCCCGCCGCCGACCACCGCGCCGTGCAGCACGGCGATCACCGGCACGCGGCCGAACTGGACCTGGTCGAAGGCCGCATGCCACATGCGTGAATGCAGCACGCCACCGATGACATCGCGCTCGACCAGCTCAGACAGGTCGAGCCCGGCGCAGAAGTGCTCGCCCTCGCCGCTCAGCACGACGGCGCCGACCGCCTGCGGCAGGTTGACGAAGGCCGTGTGCAGCTGCTGGATCAGCGGGTCGCTGAGCGCATTGCGCTTGGCCGGGCGGTTCAGCCGGATGTGGGCTACCGCGCCATCGACGCTGACCTGCAGCAGATCCAGCGCGGCGAGCGTGCCGCTGGAGACGGGAGTGAAGGACGAAGTACTCATCAGGGCCTCTCGAATGGCCCCAATGTAGTTAGTTTACTTAACTACAAGTCCTAGTGAAAACACCTAGAACGATGTCGAGATACCCATGAATTTGTCTTCCGAGTCCTCCTGGAGTCTTGCCGCCTTTACTTCATTCAATTAATGATTTTGGTGCCCGCCACTGGCAGCGTCACGCGGAACGTCGTACCGCGCCCGACCGTGCTCTGCACCTGCAGCGTGCCGCCCATCGAGCCGACGAGCTCCTTGCAGATCGACAGCCCCAGGCCGTGGCCCAGGACCCCCGACTGCTCGACCCCCAGCCGCTCGAACGGACGGTACAGCCGGCTCATCTGCTCCTCGGTCAGGCCCGGCCCGGTGTCCTGGATCTCGATCTGCGCGTATTCGCCGCAGTTCACGCTCAGGCGCACGTGCACCCAGCCGCCGGCGCGGTTGTACTTGATGGCATTGCTCAGCAGGTTCACCACCACCTGGCAGACCGCCCGGCGGTCGCCGACCGCCCACACCGGCGCGTCGGCATCGAAGGCCACGCTGATCGACCGCGCGACGGCCTCGCGCTCGACGAAACCCATCGCGTCACGCACCACCTCGACCGCATCCACCGGGTGGCTGGCCAGCGAGGCCTGCGTGGTGCCGGCACGGCCCAGCTCCATCAGCAGGTCCAGCACGTCGACCATGTGCCAGCCGGTGCGCGCGATCTCCGCGATCCAGCCGCCGCAACGCGGATCGCCGGCACCGTCGCCGCGCGCCTGGATCAGCTGCGCCAGCCCGACGATGACATTCAGCGGCGTGCGCAGCTCATGGCCGAGCTGGGAGACGAGCACGGACTTGGCGCGGCTCGCCGCCTCGGCCTGTTCCTTGGCCCGCCGCAGCACCTCGTCGCGCCGCCACAGCTGCGCCTTGGCATCGAGGCTTTGCGTCACGTCGCGCGCCGAGCCGCGATAACCGCGCAGCGAACCGTCGGCATGCCGCAGCGGCACGGCACTGCGCGAGACATAGCGTGATCCGCCGCCGTGGTCCTCCTTCGTCACCAGCCGCACGATCGGCTCGCCCTGGCGCAACACCGCATGCAGGTCGCGCGTCGGCAACTCGCGCTCGCCCAGCCAGTTGACGACCTGGCCGGCGGGTATCGGCTCGCCGACCCGGGGCGGGCGGATGTCCTGCGCGTGCCCGAACGGGGCCGTGTCATGGACCCACGTGTAGCGGTGGTGCTCGTCGGTTTCCCAAATCCAGTCGCCGGAGGCGCGGGCCACGTCTTCCAGCCGCTGGGTCAGCAGCATGGCGTCGTGGCCTTCATCCTGCAGGATCCGCGAGCCGTTGTTCGCTCGCGGCGCTTCGTGGGCATTGACCCGGATACGCATTCTCAGTCTCCTTCACCGGAACCCGGCAGCGGTCATGCGCTGCCCTGTGATCACCCCCTCGAAGTTGCCGTGATGGGCGCGAGGCGCTGCGGCGCGATGGCCGAGCAACGCGTCGCCGCCTTCCAGATCTCCATGAAGTCCGTCGGCTCGAGCGAAGCCCCGCCGACCAGCACACCCGACACCAGGCTGCTCGTCATGATGGCGCCCGCATTGCGCGGATGCACGCTGCCGCCGTAGAGGATGCGCACGGTGTGCGCCGACAGGCCGGCGTGGAAGGCCAGCATGTCGGCGATGGCGCCGTGCGTATCGTCGATCAGGCCGGGCGCCGCGGTGTTGCCGCTGCCGATGGCCCACAGCGGCTCATAGGCCAGCACCACCGATGCGAGCGTGCGCCCGAGCACCCGCATCAGCTGCAGCAGCTGGCGCCGCAGCACGACCGCGGTCTGCTCGCCATCGCGCTCCTCGGCGTTCTCGCCGATGCAGACGATCGGCGTCAGCCCTGCTGCCAGCGCGCGCTGCGCCTTGGCAGCAATCTGACCATCGGTTTCGCCGTGGCCGGCGCGCCGCTCGGAATGGCCGACGATGACGTAGCGCGCACCGAGCTCGCGGATCATGCGCGCCGACACCTCGCCGGTGAACGCGCCCTCCTCCTCCGCCGAGCAGTCCTGCGCGCCCCAGCGCAGCCGCGTGGCGCCGAACACCGCCTGCGCCGCGTGCAGCAGCGGATGCGGCACGCACAGCGCCGCCTCGCAGCCGCGCACGTCGCGCAGCGCCACGTCGGCGAAAGCGCGCAGCTGCGCGATCGAGCCGTTCATCTTCCAGTTGCCGATGACGAGCTTTTGCACGGTCACTTGACGAACTTCCCGGACCGTGAATACACCGTCAAGTCCACCTGTGCGCCGGTGCGCCGCGCCTTGCCGTAGAACGCGCCGATGAAGCCGCCGAAGTCGCGCGGCGGCAGGCCGTCGAGCGCCTCGGCCAGCTTGGCCGGCGTCGGCTCCCGCGCGCGGCGCAGGGCGTCGACCAGCAGGTGGGCGGCCAGGTAGGCCTCCATGCTGGCGAACGAGGCCTCGATCCGGTGGCGCGTGCAGAAGGCCTGGAAGCTGCGACCGAGCGGCGACGACGTAGTCCACGGGAACGGCACCACCTGCGTCACCGACAGACCGGTCGCCTGGGCCCCCAGCCGCTCCATCAGCGCCGTGCCGCCGACCGTCGACAGCGTGTAGAACAGGCCCGTGAAGCCGGCCTGCCGCACCGCATCGACGAAGCGCGCGCTGGCCACGTAGTCGGCGCCGAGCAGGATCGCCTGCGGCTGCCCGGCCAGCACCGATGCCACGGCACCCGGCAGGCTGTACTGGCTGCCCTCGTGATCGATGCTGCTGATCGACGCCACGGTATCGCCGCGCGATTCGACCGAGGCGATCAGCGCATCGCGCAGCTCCCAGCCCTGGGAGTTGTATTCGGACAGCAGCGAGACGCGGTTGATGCCGATCTGCCGCGTGTGGCGGGCGATGTATTCGATCTCGTCGACATGGCCGGCGCGCAGGTTGTAGATCCACGGCTGCTGCCCCGAACGCAGCTCCTGCGAACCGCTGAAGGCGGCGATGTAAGGCAGCGCTTCCTCGGCCGCGCCGCGCGCGCCGGCCCGGTGCGCCCCGCCACCGACGAAGCCGAACAGCGCGATCACCTGGTGCTGAGAGGCCAGCAGCTTGACATTGACTGCCGTGCGCTCCGGGCGATCTTCGTCATCGAGCGTCACCAGCTCGATGTCGCGCCCGGCGATGCCGCCCTGCGCATTGACCTCGGCGAAGACCGCCCGCGCTGCGTCGCGGCATGCAGTGCCGACCCGCGCCAGCGGCCCGGAGATCGGCGCCGACTGGCCGAGCTTGATCGGCGGCAGGGGGTTGGTGCGGGCCCGCACCCGGTGCGGCAGCAACGCCGCCACCGGCAGGCTCAACAGCAGCGAGCGGCGCCGCATGATGGGCCTACCAGCGCAGCGCCGCGGTGTGCACCGGCGCGTCCCACAGCGACTTCAGCTCGTCGTCGAGCACCGTCACCGTCAGCGACGCACCGGCCATCTCGAGCGCGGTGGTGTAGTTGCCGACCAGCGAGCGCACCGGCTTCAGCCCCTCGGCGCGCAGCTTCTCGGCGGCGCAGTGGTACAGCAGGTACAGCTCCATCAGCGGCGTGCCGCCGAAGCCGTTGGCGTGCAGCAGCACCTCGCTGCCGCGCGCGGGCTTCAGGTCGGCGAGGATCGAGTGCAGCAGCTCGTCGACGATCAGGCTCGCCGGCTTGACCTTTTCGCGCCGCCGGCCCGGCTCGCCGTGGATGCCGACGCCGATCTCCATCTCGTCGGCGCCGATGTCGAAGGTGGTGCGCCCGGCAGCGGGCACGGTGCAGCTGGTGAACGCGACGCCCATCGACGCGGTCGCCGCATTGACGCGGTCGCCGATCTCCTTGCACTCGAGCAGCGAGCCGCCGCGTTCGGCCGCGGCGCCGACCATCTTCTCGACCATCACCGTGCCGGCCACGCCGCGCCGGCCGGTGGTGTGGGTGGAGTTCTCGACCGCGACGTCGTCATTGACCAGCACCGTCGCGTTCTCGATGTCCATCATCTCGCTGGCGATCTGGAAGTTCATCAGATCGCCGGAGTAGTTCTTGACGATCAGCAGCACGCCGCGGCCCGAGTGCACGGAGGACGCCGCGGCCAGGATCTGGTCCGGCGTCGGCGAGGTGAACACCTGGCCGGCGCAGGCCGCGTCGAGCATGCCCTGCCCGACGTAGCCGGCATGCAGCGGCTCATGCCCCGAGCCACCACCCGAGATCAGCGCGACCTTGTTCACCGAGCGCTCGGCGCGTGCGACGAAGGTCGGCTCGAACTCGACCCGCAGCAGGCCGGGATGGGCATCGACCATGCCGCCGAGCGACTCGCGCATCACCGATTCGATGTCGTTGATGAATTTCTTCATGCGGCCTCCGACGGCGTGACCTGGCGCAGCACGGTTTCGCAGACGGCGGCGATCGCCACCTCGCAGGTCTTGCAGCCCGGATCGATGTGGCCGAGCGCACGTTCGCCGAGGAAGGACGCGCGGCCCTTGCTGGCGATCATGTCCTTGGTGGCCAGCATGTTGTGGTGGGCCTCCTGCGTCAGCTGCGCGCACAGCGCCGGCAGCAGCGTGTCCTCGTCGGCCAGCTTCAGCAGCAGGCGCGACACGGGGATCAGCACGTCGAGCATCGTCTTCTCGCCGACGTCGGCCTTGCCGCGCGTCTTGATGGCCTCGACGCCGCTGGCGAAGGCGGCCGCGAACTGGCGCCGGTCGGGTTCGTCGATGCCTTCGAGCGTCTTGCCCATCGCCATGAAGAAGCTCGAGATCAGCGGGCCGGACGCGCCACCGATCGTGCCGAGCAGCTTCATGCCGATCTTGTGCAGCGCCAGCCCCGGCGGCACGCCATTCAGCTCGGGTGCCATCACGACAAGCACCTCGCAGCCGCGGCGCACGTTGATGAAGTGATCACCATCGCCGATCGCGCGGTCCAGCGATTCGATCTGCGCTTCGTTGGCGAGGATGGCGCGCTGCACGGCGGCGAGCGCATCGAGAATCATCGGGGTGTTCAAGATTTCTCCTTGTCTTGGGGGGAGTCATGCGTGAGCGGCGTGCTCGGTGCAGCGGACCGGCTGCACGTCCGGCAGCGTGAACTCGCGTCCGCGGACGGCGCGGGCGTAGAGATAGTTGTTGCGGGCGCGCTCGCTGAGCGAATCCATGTCGACGCGGCCTGCCGCGTCGCACGGGAAGACATAGGCGCGCCCGGGTTGAAACAGCGAGCGGAAACAGAGCTCGAAGTGCCGCGGAGCATCGAGCAGCGCGTACGAGTCGTTCATGTCGGTCTCCTTGGCAAACGAGCGTTCAGCGCGACGCAGCGAGGCGCTGCCCCGCTCCGTCGAAGAACATGCAGCGCTCGGGCGGGAAGGTCATCTGCACCCGCGCGCCCGGCACCAGGGCCTGGTCGAGCATCGAGCGGGCACGCACCTCGACGCCGGAGCGCTCGGCGACGATCAGGTGCTTGACCAGCGAGCATTCGATGACCGCATAGGCCTGCGAACCGTCGCCGTCGGGCGACAGCTCCACGTCCTCGGGCCGGATCGCAACGTGCTTCGCATGCGGGACGACGCTGCCGGCGAACCACGCTGCCGGCAGCACGTTGATCGCCGGCGAGCCCAGCCGCTGCGCCACTTCCAGCGACTGCGGCTGGTCGTAGATCTCGAGCGGCGTGCCGACCTGGGCGATGCGGCCATGTTCGAGGATCGCGATGCGATCGGCCAGCGTCGTCGCCTCGACCTGGTCGTGCGTGACGTAGACCACCGTCGCGCCGCTCGCGCGCTGCAGGCGCTTGAGCTCGACGCGCAGTTCCTCGCGCAGCCCGGCGTCCAGCGACGACAGCGGCTCGTCCATCAGGTACACGCGTGGCTCGCGCACCAGCGCGCGGCCGATCGCCACGCGCTGCATCTCGCCGCCGGACAGCGCGGTCGACTTGCGCTGCAGCTTGCTCTCGATGTGCAGCACCGCGGCAACGCGCTCGACACGGCGGCGGATCTCCGCCTCGTCCATCCGGCGCATCGGCGCGCGCAGCGGGAAGGCCATGTTGTCGTACACGCTCAGGTGCGGGTACAGCGAGTACTGCTGGAAGACGAAGGCGCAGTCGCGCTGCGCGGGCGGCGCGGCCGTCAGGTCGGCACCATTCATGCGCAGCTGGCCGGCATCCGGCGTCTCGAGGCCGGCGATCAGCCGCAGCGTCGTCGTCTTGCCGGCGCCGCTGGGGCCCAGCAGCACGAAGAACTCGCCGTCGGCGATGTCCAGGCGCATGTCGTCGACGGCGGTGATGTCGCCGAAGCGCTTGGTGATGCCTTGAAGGGAAATGCTAGCCATGGCGCATGCTCGGTCGGTGGGCGGTGGTGGTGGCACTGGGCAGCAGGCGCTCGGTGACGGCGTCGAAGAGCACCAGCCGCGAGGTGTCGAAGGCCAGGCCGACGCGCTCTCCCTCGACCGGCCGCGTGTGCTTGTCGACCAGCGCCTTCAACGTGCCGGCTTCGGTCTTCAGCTCGGCGATCCAGTGCGAGCCGAAGTACTCGATCCGCTCGACATGGCCGCCCAGGCCCTCGCCGCTCGGCACCAGGCGCACGTGCTCGGGCCGCACGCCGAGCAGCGCGCGATCGGCATCGCCCTGCAGCGCGGGCACGTCGACCAGGCGGCCGTCGACCTGCACCTGCGAGTCGCCGCCGGCCACCGTGCCGCGCACCTGCAGCAGGTTCATCGGCGGGCGGCCGATGAAGCGGGCGACGAAGACGCACGACGGGAAGTTGTAGATGCCGTGCGGATCGTCGGCCTGCAGGATCTCGCCGTTGTTCATCACGACGATGTGGTCGGCCAGCGCCATCGCCTCGTTCTGGTCGTGCGTGACGAAGACGGTGGTGGTCTTCAGGCGCTCGTGCAGCTTGCGCAGCTCGACGCACATCAGCTCGCGGAACTCGGCGTCCAGCGTGCCCAGCGGCTCGTCCATCAGGAAGGCCTTGGGCTCGCGCACGATCGCCCGGCCGAGCGCCACGCGCTGGCGGTCGCCACCGGCCAGGCCGCCGACGCGCGACCCCAGCAGGTGCTCGATGCGCAGGATGCCGGCGACCTCGTTGATGCGGCGATCGATCTCGGCGCGCGGCACGCCTTCGTTGCGCAGCGGGAATTCCAGGTTGTCGCGCACGCCCATGTGCGGGTACAGCGCGAACAGCTGGAACACCATCGCGATGTCGCGCTCGCGCGGGCGCCGATAGGTGACGTCACTGCCGTCCAAGGTGATCGTCCCGCCGGTCGGGAACTCGAGCCCGGCGATCATGCGCAAGGTCGTCGTCTTGCCGCAGCCCGAGGGGCCCAGCAGAACGACGAACTTGCCGTCTTCGAGCACCAGCGAGGAGTTCTTAACCGCGGTGAAGTCGGCGAAGCGCTTCTGCAGGTTCTGGATTCGGATTTCAGCCATGGTCAGCTCAGGTCTGTGGCAACTTGCCGGCGATGGTGTAGCCGATCACGCCGGCCAGCAGCACGGTGAAGCCGTAGCTGTAGACGTCGATCGACCAGGGTTGCATCAGCATCACCAGGCCCAGGCCGATCAGCCCGCCGGAACCGTGCTCCCACGGCGCGCGGCGCAGCCAGCGCGGCGTGGCGCGTTTGGAGGTACTGCTCATTTGCGGATCGCTCCGAAGGTCACGCCACGCAGCAGGTGCTTGCGCAGCAGCACGGTGAAGAAGAGCACCGGCAGCAGGAACAGCGTGGTGCCGGCCGCCATCGCGGGCCAGTCCAGGCCACCCTCGCCGATGATGGTGGGGATGAACGGCGGCGAGGTCTGCGCTGTGCCGCTGGTCAGGAGCAGCGCGAACGCGTACTCGTTCCAGGCGAAGATCAGGCAGAAGATCGCGGTGGTGGCGATGCCCGTGGCCGCCTGCGGCAGCACGACCCGCAGGAAGGCCTGCCAGCGCGTGTAGCCGTCGACCATCGCAGCTTCCTCGTACTCGCGCGGAATCTCGTCCATGAAGCCCTGCAGCAGCCACACCGAGAGCGAGAGATTCACCACCGTGTACATCAGGATCAGGCCGAGGTGCGTGTCGCTGAGGCCGATGGTGCGGAACATCAGGTAGACCGGAATGGCGATCGCGATCGGCGGCATCATCCGGGTCGAGAGGATGAAGAACAGCAAGTCGTCCTTGCCCGGCACCCGAAAGCGCGAGAAGGCATAGGCCGCGAGCGTGCCCAGCACCACCGACAGCAGCGTCGAGCCGAAGCCGATCAACAGCGAGTTGCTGTAGCGGTCGATGAAGCGCGAGGGGCCGGCGAGGATCATCTGCTGCTCGCGCACCAGGCTCTCGTACCAGGTCGCGGGCGGCGGCAGTGCCGCCATCTCCTCGGCCCCGACGCGCGAACGCGTCGTGAACAGGTTGACGTAGCCGATCAGCGACTGCTCGGCGACGAGCTTCGGCGGGTAGGCGATCGCGTCATTCGGGGTGCGAAAGCCGGTCATGAAGATCCACACCAGCGGGATCAGCGAGACGACCGCGTAGGTGATCACGACGATGCCGGCGAACCACTTGGAACCCGCGCTCGGCTCGAGCGGGCTGTGAGGGACGGCTTTCATCGCTGCTTCACCTTATTGAGGAAGTTCACCGCGACCATCGACAGACCGTAGATCGACACGAACATGATGATGGCGAGCGCCGAGGCGTAGCCGGTACGCCACTTCTCGAAGGCCTCGCGCTTGAGCTTGATCGAGGCCAGCTCGGTCACCGAGCCGGGGCCGCCGTTGGTCAGCTGGTCCACCAGGTCGAACATCTTGAAGTTCTCGATGACGCGGAACAGCAGCGCCAGGATGATGAAGGGCATCACCATCGGCAGCGTGATGCGCCAGAAGGTTGTCCATGCCGAGGCGCGGTCGATTTCAGCGGCCTCGTAGAGATACGGCGGGATCGAGCGCAGGCCAGCCAGCAGCAGCAGCATCACGTAGGGCGTCCACATCCAGGTGTCCACCAGCACGATGGCCCAAGGCGAGAGCTGCGTGTCACCCAGCATCGTGAAGGCGCCGGGCCCGCCGAAGAAGTTGACGATGTAGTTGAAGATGCCGTACTGCGGCTCGAAGAAGAACTTCCAGAAGGTACCGACCACCGCCGGCGCAAGCATCATCGGCAGCAGGATCGCGGTGCTCCAGAAGCTGTGCGAACGGAACTTGCGGTTGAGCAGCAACGCGAGGGCGAAGCCGAGCAGCAGCTGCAGCAGGATCGACCAAACCAGGAAGTGCGCCGTGGCGCGCATGTTCTCCCAGATGGCTTCATCGTTGAGGACGCGCTGGTAGTTGGCGATGCCCAGCCACACAGTGTCAGCGTTGGGCCGGTTGGCGCGGTAGCCGGTGAACGAGAGGTAGATCGTCCACAGCAACGGGAATATGTTGAAGGCCAGCAGCAGCAGGATGGTCGGGCCGATGAAAAGCCAAGCCATGGCGCGGTCGGAGAGACCGTGCGTCGAGAGGAGTCGGGATTGCTTGGCGAGCAAGGGTGCGGGCCCAGTCTGAACGTAACTCATAACAGCTTTCAAGCTTGGGTGACCATGCCGGCTTGGCGCCAGGCACGGCCACCCGGTGGGTCTGTTACTTGATCTTGCCGTCTTCCTTGAAGATCTGGACCCAGTCCTTCTCGAGCGCGTCGAGTGCGGCCTGCGGCGTGCCCTTGCCGGCGACGACGTAGTCGTGCACACGGTTCTGCATCGCCAGCAGCAGCTGCGCGTACGACGGATCAGCCGGGAAGTCCTTCACCATCTTCATGGAGTCCTGGAACACTGGGGCGTACGAAGTGCTCTTCGCAAAGCCCGGCTGGTTCAGGATCGAGTTCAGGCAAGTGAAGCCGCCGCCCTTCCACCACCCCTCTTGGATGGCCGGTTGCGCGAACCACTTCATGTACTCGAGCGCCATCTCCTGCTTGTCGGAGTACTTGACGACCGAGATGCCCTGGCCGCCGAGTTGCGCGTGGCTCACGGTGCCCTTGGGGATCGCGAAGAAGCCCGTCTTCTCGCCGCCGACTTGCGGGTCCTTCGAGATGCCGGGGAAGAAGGCGATGAAGTTCATCTGCATCGCGACCTGACCCGACCGGTACGAGTCGAGGTTCTCGCCCATGTAGGCGTTCGAGTGCCCCGGAGGCGTGACGGTGTCGTACAGTTCCTTGTAGACCTGCAGCCCCTTGACGGCGCCGGGGCCGTTGATGAAGCCCTTCAGGTCATACGCCTTCTTGGGGTTCATGTAATCCATGCCGTAGGCGTACATGGTGTTCGCCACGCCCATCGTGATGCCTTCAGAGCCGCGCTCGGTGTAGAGCGCCGCGCCGTAGACCTTCTTGCCGTCGATCGTGCGGTTCTGGAAGAACTGACCCACTTCCTTGAACTCGTCCCAGGTCTTCGGCGGGGCCAGGTCACGGCCATACTTCTGCTTGAACTCGGCCTTCAGCTCGGGCCGGCCGAACCAGTCCTTGCGGTAGGTGAACGCCACTGCGTCGCCCATTGCCGGCAGCGCGTAGTAGTTCTTCGTGCCCTTCGGCCAGGTCGAGTAGCCCTCGACGGTGGCCGGCGCGAAGTCGCTCATCTTGATGGCGTTCTTGTCGAAGAACTCGTTCAGCTTGACGTAGTGGCCTTCGGTGGCCGCCGAGCCGATCCACTGGCTGTCGCCGATCAGCAGATCGCACAGCTTGCCCTTGGAGTTCAGCTCGTTGAGCATGCGTTGCGCGAAGTTCGGCCAGGGCACGAACTCGTACTTCATTGCAATGCCGGTCTTGGCCGTGAAGTCCTTCGACAACTCGACCAGCGCATTGGCCGGGTCCCAGGCCGCCCAGCACAGCGTCAACTGCTTCTGCTGTGCCTGCGCGCCGCTACACATCAGCGCAGCCGTCGCGAACGCGCTCGCGGCGATGGCCAGCTTGCTCTTGTTGAAGCTCATCCTCGGTCTCCTGTTCGACATGACATCGCGGCCATTGGCCGCGGGTTGGTGCATCGGGCTTCGGCCGGCGGCCGGCCCCGGGCTTAAGGACCCCGCTCGGCACACGCCGGGCAGCGACCTTGTAGCCAAGTGTAGGAACATCAATTAATAAATCACTCAATGAAAACCCTAAAGCAATCATTCGTGATGTGAAATCCTCACGCGCGAGCGCCGCCAGCCGCCGAAGGCCCCCACGCCGCCAGGGGCAGCAACGCTTGGCCCTGCTGCGCGATTCGGCGACACTGCGATCGATTTAGTTCTTGGCTGCTGAGTGGCCACATCACATGACGAACTCAGTCACCATCACCAAGATCGCCGAGACGGCCGGCGTCAGCACGGCCACGGTCGACCGGGTGCTGAACAACCGCCCCGGCGTCAACCCGACCACGGTGCGCAAGGTGCGCGAGGCCATGGCGAACCTCGGCGGCGGTGCGCCGATCCGAGGGCGCCCGCGCTCGACGTCGAACTACCGCTTCGCCTTCGTGCTGCCGGCGGCGCGTCTGGGCTTCTTCGACCTGGTCGACCGCGTCGTCGCGCAGACGGCGGGCGAGTTCCGCCACCAGCACATCACCGAGGTCACGCACCGGCTGCCGGCGGCCGACGGCATGGTCTTCGCGGCCGAGCTCGCGAAACTGTCGGACCTGGACGGCGTGGCGCTGCTGGCGCCCGACGTGCCGGCGGTGAAGCTGGCGATCAACGAGCTGGTGCGTGCCGGCGTGCACGTGGTGACGCTGTTCTCCGACGTGCCCGGCTCGCTGCGCGAAACCGCGATCGGCGCCGACAGCCGCGCTGCAGGTCGCACAGCAGGCCTGCTGCTCGGCCGCTCGCTGCCGCGCAATCAGCCGGCGCTGTGCGCGTTGCTGTCCCCGGCCACGCGCTACGCCGCCGAGATCGACCGCCGCATCGGCTTCCAGCAGGTGCTCGAAGAACGCTTCCCGAAGGCGCGCGTGCTGCGCCTGTTCGAGCTGCCCGAGTCCGAGGACGAGGCCTATGAGTACGCGCGCAGCGTGCTCACGCCCGAGGCCACCGAGGGCCGCATCGACGCGCTGTACAACGTCGGCCCCTGCAGCTTCGGCGTCGCACGCGCGCTCACCGAGCACGGCTACACCCACGACCTGATGTTCGTCGCGCACGACCTGCTCGAAGTGCACCGCTCGATGCTGCTGTCGGGGGCTTTGAGCTACCTGCTGCACCAGGACGTGCAGTACGCGGTGACGGCCGCTACCCGCGTGCTGCGGGCGCTGTGCGATGGCGTGCGCGGCGCGCTGGCGATCAACAACCCGCGCGTGGAGATCCTGACCGCGGAAAACTTGGCGTGACGCGACGGCCGCGGCAGCTCACAATGCCCCGAAAGAGGGCCGCTATGAAGAAGTTCCTCAATTCGTCCGACGACCTGGTGGCCGACAGCGTGGCCGGCCTGGTGATGGCGCACGAAGAGCTGCTGGCGCTGAACGAATCGCCGCTGTTCGTCTGCCGCCGCACGCCCAAGAAGAAGCGCGTCGCGCTGATCTCCGGCGGCGGCTCGGGCCACGAGCCGCTGCACACCGGCTACGTCGGTCCCGGCATGCTCGATGCGGCCTGCCCCGGCGAGGTGTTCACCGCACCGACGCCCGACCAGATCGTCGCCGCCGCGAAGCGCGTCGACGCCGGCCAGGGCGTGCTGATGATCGTCAAGAACTACGCGGGCGACTGCGCGAGCTTCCAGGTCGCGACCGACATGCTGGACGTCGACTGCGCCACCGTGCTCGTCAACGACGACGTGGCCGTCGACAGCTCCACCCGCACCCCCGGGCGGCGCGGCGTGGCCGGCACGCTGGTGGTCGAGAAGATGCTCGGCGCCGCCGCCGAAGCCGGCGCCGACCTCTACGAATGCAAGGCGCTCGGCGCGCGCGTGAACAGCAACACCGCGTCGATGGGCGTCGCGCTGACCAGCTGCATCGTGCCCGAGGCCGCCGCACCGACCTTCGAGATCGGCCCGTCGGAGATCGAGGTCGGCGTCGGCATCCATGGGGAACCGGGCCGCTACCGCCGCTCGCTGCTGCCGGCCGACGACATCGTCACGCTGCTGCTCGAGCCGATCCTGAAGGACCTGGCGCTGGCCACCGGCCGGGAGGTGTTGCTGCACGTCAACGGCTTCGGCGGCACGCCGCTGATCGAGCTGCACCTGCTGAACAAAGTAGCCACCCAGCGGCTGCGCGAGCACGGCCTGGTGATCAGGCGTTGGCTGGTCGGCAACCACACCAGCTCGCTCGAGATGGCCGGCGCGTCGCTGACCCTGACCGCGCTCGACGACGAGCTGCTCGGGCTGTGGGACGCGCCGGTGCTCACGCCGTCTCTGCGCTGGTGACGCACTCATCCGCCTGCGTCTCGAGACGGAACTGCGAGATCGATGCCACCAGCGCCGCCGCCTGCGCCTTCATGCTCTCCGCCGCGGCGGCCGACTGCTCGACCAGCGCCGCGTTCTGCTGCGTCATGCGGTCCAGCGTGGCCACCGAATCGTTGATGTGACCGAGGCCATCGGACTGCTCGCGCGTGCTGGCGGTGATTTCGCCTAACGTCGTATTGACGCGGCGCACGCCGGCCAGGATCTCCTGCACGCGCTCGCTGGCCGCATCGGCCAGCCGCGAGCCGCCCTGCACTTCCTCGACGCTGCCGCCGATCAGCTGCTTGATCTCCTTGGCCGCCGCCGCCGAGCGCTGAGCGAGGCTGCGCACTTCGGCCGCCACCACCGCGAAGCCGCGGCCGCTGTCGCCGGCGCGCGCCGCCTCCACCGCGGCATTCAACGCCAGGATGTTGGTCTGGAAGGCGATCGTGTCGATGGCCCCGGTGATCTCGGCGATGCGCTTGCTGCTGGCGCAGATGCCGGCCATCTTCTGCACCACGTCGCGCATCGCCGCGCCGCCGCGTTCGGCGGCGGCCGAAGCGCTGCAGGCCAGCGCGTCGGCCGAACGCGTCGCGTCCGCGGTCTGGCGCACGTTGCCGTGCACCTGCTCCATCGCCGAGGTGGTCTGCTGCAGGCGGGCCGCGGTCTCCTCGGTGCGCCGGCTCAGGTCCTGGTTGCCGCAGGCGATCTCGGCCGAGGCGAGCGAGATCGCATCCGCCGATGAACGCACCGCGCCCAGCATCTCGATGAAGCGCTGCCGCAGGCGCTCGACGCCGCTCATCATGTGGCCGATCTCATCGGCACGACCCGTGGGGACCGGGCGCGACAGGTCGCCGTCGGCCACCTGCTGCAGCGACTGCGTCAGCGACTGCAGCGGCTTGGCGACCCAGCGCCGGATCAGCAGGAACTGGCCGGCGCACAAGGCCAGCGCAGCCACTGCGAACATCGCGAGGAAGGGGGCCAGCGTGGCCCATTGCTGCTGCATCGCCTCGCGGCTGGAGACCTCGCCCACCACCAGCCAGCCGGTACCCGCGCTCGGCCGGCTGACGGCGAAACGGTCGCTCGCGCCGGGCCGCAGCACCGCGCGAACGTCGCTCAGCTCGCTGCCCGCCTTCGCGGCGCGCAAGGCACCCAGCAGCTCGGGCGCAGCGCCGGAAACCTCGGCCAGTGTGCGGCCGCGCAGCGCCGGCGGCAGCATCAGCGTCGCCTGCTTCGCATCGCCGCCGCGCGGGTCCAGGACGTAGACGCCGCCCGAGTCGAAGAAGCGCGCGCCGGCGACCATCTGCTCGAGCGAACGGTCGAACTCGCTCAGGTCGAAGGCGACGAACAAGGCGCCGACCACCTGGCCCTGCAGATCGCGCACCGGCTGCAGCCGGGTGATGAACGAGCGCCCGTACAGGCTGGCGCGGCCGACGTAATGCTTCCCGCCGAGCAGCGCCGCGTGCGCCGGATGGCCCGCATCCACCGGCATGCCGATCGCGCGCTCGCCCTTGTCGTTTTTCAACGACGTGCTGATGGCGACGAAGCCTGCGCCCTTCTTCATCAGCACCGCCGCGGCGCCGCCGGTGAACTCGGTGAACTTGTCGCAGGGGTTGTGGTACTCGTTCAGCGCGATGCCCAGCTGCGTCAGGCGGCCGTTGGCCTCGTCGAGCGTGAAGTTCTTGCCGAACTGGTCGCCGAAGACCTTGAAGAAGCGCTCGACCAGCAGCTTGGCCGTCTGGTCGTAGGCGTCCATCGCCTGGGCGACGGCCTCCACCTTCGCATCGACCCACGACACGGTGCGCTCCTGCGCGCGCTTGCTGAGCATCACCGTCATCACGGCACAGATGCCGGCCAGCACGACCAGCAGGAAGGCCCCGCCGATCAGCGTGATGCGACGCGCGACGCTGGCGCGCGGAGGGTCGATGGAGGGGGTCTGCATGAGCTGTCTCCTGTTGGCTTGCACCCACGGTATCGGTCTGATGTGAATTTTCTTTAGTTGATCGTTTTAGATTGATTTATTATGTGTCAGTCGCTGTAACGCATTGAGCCTGAAAGCTGCGTTCGACCGTCGAAGTCGGCGACTGCAACATGTAATTCCATCAATCGGAGACTCATTTCCTATGAAAACGTATGTGGTAGCGGGGTTGGCCGCGCTGGCTTGTTCGGCGGGCGCCTGGGCCCAGTCGTCGGTCACCGCCTTCGGCTTCATCGAGGCGCAGGTGGGTCGCCAGACCCAGGACGCGCCGGGCACGAAGCTGTTCGACATGGGCGGCAGCCGCCTCGGCTTCAAAGGCGATGAAGACCTCGGCGACGGCCTGAAGGCCTCGTTCTATCTGGAGCACCGGCTGAATCCGGACGACGGCACCAGCGGCGGCGGCGCCACGTTCTGGAAGGGCGGCTCGTGGGTCGGCCTGAGCGGCCCGGCGATGGGCTCGATCAAGCTCGGCCGCTGGTGGTCGCAGGCCTTCCTGAAGTCGCAGTTCGCGTCCGACCCGTTCGGCATGGGCACGCTGGGCGAAGGCACCTACGGCACGGTCGGCTGCGGCCCGGCCTTCCGCGGCGGCTGCCTCGGCGCCTTCTGGGTCAACAACTCGGTGAGCTACGAGAACTCGTTCGGCGGCTTCAGCTTCGGCGGCCAGGTGTCGGTCGAGCCCGTGGGCTCGGGCGACAAGAAGCGCCCGGCCAACGTCGGCGTCAGTTATGGCGCCGGGCCGGTGTACATCGGCGCGGGCCACGAGGTCTCCAACGACGGCGACAAGGACTCGCGCTGGAGCTCCTTCGCGGCCACCTATGACCTGGAGGCGGTCAAGCTCTACCTCGGCTACGGCACGGGCCAGGATGCGGCCAAGGTCAAGCGCAAGAACGTGATCGCCGGCTTCACCATCCCGCTCGGCGTGAGCCAGATCATCGGCTCGATCGACCTGCAGGACCAGGGTGGCGTGCGCGTCGAACAGCTGCTGTCGCTGGGCTACAAGTACCACCTGTCCAAGCGCACCAACGTCTTTGCCGTGGTCGCCAACGACAACAAGGCGCCGGCCGGCACCAACAAGACGGGCTACGCGCTCGGCATGTTCCACGCCTTCTGACTTTCCGGACGTGATGCTGCCGCTTGAGCGAGCCGGCAGCATCACCCGACGCGGCGGCTCAGGGCGGCCGCGTCGGCTTGGCGCCGCGCACGGGAACGCGCGGCGCGCTTTTGCAGCTCGAGCCGCTTCGAATCACGGATGCGTTGACGCCGCGCCTGAACTGCAGGCATCATTCGCGCCCCATGCGTCCGCAACCGATCGCCATCACCATTACCACCACGACCGCGCAGCGGGACGTGGCGGTGGGCATCTAGCAAGACAGACGCTTTACACCCCCAGGCCCCGCCAGCGATGGACGGGGCCTTGTTGTTTCTCCGTTCCGCCGCCGGCTCACAACGGAGAAACCCATGCCCCCTTCCCACGTTCCCGGCGCGCCGTCCCCGGCGCGACCACCGATGCGCGTCGGCCTGCTCGGCAGCGGCGTCGTCGGCTCCGGCACCTGCCGCGTGCTCGAACGCAACCGCGCGCTGATCCGCGCACGCGCCGGCCGCGACATCACGCTGACGATGCTGGCCGCGCGCAACCTGCCGCGCGCGCGGCAGCTGGTCGGACCCGAGGTGGAGGTCGTCGACGATGCGATGCGCGTGGTGCGGCATCCGTTGATCGACGTCGTGGTCGAGGTGATCGGCGGCTGCACGGTCGCGCGTGAGCTGGTTCTGCAGGCGATCGCGCACGGCAAGCACGTGGTCACCGCCAACAAGGCGCTGCTGGCACTGCACGGCGACGAGATCTTCGCGGCCGCACGCGCCCAGGGCGTGATGGTCGCCTTCGAGGGCGCGGTGGCGGTCAGCATCCCGATCGTCAAGGCGCTGCGCGAGGGGCTGACGGCCAACCGCATCGAGTGGGTCGCCGGCATCGTCAACGGCACCAGCAACTACATCCTGACCGAGATGCGCGACAAGGGCGTGGCCTTCGCGGCCGCGCTGGCCGAAGCGCAACGGCTGGGCTATGCCGAAGCCGACCCGCGCTTCGACGTCGAGGGCATCGACGCCGGCCACAAGCTCGCGCTGCTGGCGAGCATGGCCTTCGGCATGCCGCTGCGCTTCGACGCGATGCACATCGAGGGCATCGGCGCGCTGCAGGCGGCCGACTTCCGGCATGCCGAGCAGCTGGGCTACCGCATCAAGCTGCTCGGCGTGGCGCGGCGCCAGGCCGCGGGCATCGAGCTGCGCGTGCATCCGGCGCTGGTGCCCGCCCGCTCGTTGATGGCCGGCGTCGACGGCTCGATGAACGCGGTGATGGTCAAGGGCGACGCCGCCGGGCTGACGATGTACTACGGCGCCGGCGCGGGCTCGGAGCAGACCGCGTCGGCCGTCATCGCCGACCTGGTCGACGTGGCGCGGCTGGCCGATGCCGAGCCCGCGCAGCGCGCGCCGGCACTGGCGTTCCCGCCGGAAGCGCAATCGGCTTGGGCCGTGCTGCCGCTGGCCGAGCTGGTGACGCGGCACTACTTGCGCGTGCCGGTGTGCGATGGCGATGCCGTGCTCGACGACGTGCTGGACGTGCTGGCGCGCCACGGCATCACGATCGATACGCATCGCGATGCGATCAGCGGCGCCGGCGGCCGCGAGCTGCTGTTCGTGACGCAGGACGCGCAGGAGGCCACGATGTGCGCGGCCATCACCGCATTGCAGGCGCTGCGCTGCGTGCGCGCAGCGGCCGTGCGCCTTCGAGTCGAGATGCTGGCGTAGCTCGCACCACCGCAGCCGCAGCGGCGCGCACGACATATCGTGCCGCCGCAGCGCGCACAACAGGATGGCGTGCCGTGCGGGCACGCCGATTCGGTGCCCGCGCGCGCCGCCACCCACCTAAGCTTTCGGGCATTCCGAACCCCTTCGCGAGCCCGCCATGCCCCTGCAGCAATTCAAGGTCCTCACCTTCGACGTCGTCGGCACCTTGATCGACTTCGAGCGCGGCATGCTCGACTACCTGCGCCGCGCAGTGCCGGGCAGCGACGTCAGCGACGACAGGTTCCTCGCCGCCTACCGCCAGGCGCGCAAGCGCCGCGACACCATCGCCTACCCCGACGACCTGGAGCCGGTGTGGCACCTGATCGCGCCGCAGCTCGGCCTGCCCGACAGCATGGCGCTGGCGCGCGGCTTTCGCGACTCGGTGGCCGAATGGCCGGCGTTCCCCGATTCGGCAGCCGCGCTGAAGCGCCTGCGCGCTCGCTTCAAGCTGGTGACGATGACCAATGCGCAGTCGTGGGCGCTGAAGCACTTCTCGCGCACGCTGGGCGACCCGTTCGACCTCGAGCTCAGCTGCGACGACGCGCTGTGTGAGAAGCCCGACCCGCGTTACTTTGCTTATGCGCGCGGCCGCTACGAAGGCGCCTGGGGCTTCCGGCAGGCCGACAACCTGCACGTGGCGCAGAGCCAGTACCACGACATCGGCGTGTCGAAGCGGCTGGGCATCGGCACCTGCTGGATCGAGCGCCGCCATGGGCTGAAGGACTCCGGCGGCACGATCGAGTCCGAGCACACGACGCCGGACTACCACTTCCACACGCTGGCCCAGCTGGCCGACGCCGTCGACGCGGGCCGGTGATGCCGACGGCCCCCAGCGAGGTCGACGACCTCGTGCCGGCGCTGGTCGCGCTGCGGCGTGACCTGCACGCCCATCCCGAGCTCGCGTTCCAGGAACGGCGCACCGCCGGCATCGTCGCCGGCGCGCTGCGCCTGCTCGGCCTGGAGGTGCACGAGGGCCTGGCCGACACCGGCGTGGTCGGCACGCTGCGCATCGGCCACGGCACGCGCAGCGTCGGCCTGCGCGCGGACATGGATGCGCTGCCGATGGTCGAGCTCGGCCGCAGCGCCCATGCCAGCCGCCATGCCGGCGCGCACCACGGCTGCGGCCACGACGGCCACACGGCGATGCTGCTCGGTGCCGCGCGCCACTTGGCCCGCACGCGAAGCTTCGACGGCACCGTGCACTTCATCTTCCAGCCCGCCGAGGAGGGCCAGGGCGGCGGCCGACGCATGGTCGAGCAGGGCCTGTTCGAGCGCTTTGCGTGCGACGCGGTCTACGCGCTGCACAACTGGCCCGACCTGCCGCTGGGCCAGGCGCAGACGCGGCCCGGGCCGATCATGGCCGCGGCCGACCGCTTCGACATCGTGCTGCGCGGCCGCGGCGGCCATGCCGCGCAGCCGCAGCACACGCCGGACGCGATCCTCGCCGCGGGCCAGCTGGTCACCGCGCTGAACACCATCGTCGCGCGCCGCATCGACCCCAACGATGCGGCGGTGCTGTCGGTCACGCGCATCGAAGGCGGCCACAGCCACAACGTGCTGCCGGCCGAGGTGACGATCACCGGCACCGTGCGCAGCTTCGACCCCGCCGTGCAGGACCGCATCGAAGCCGCGCTGCGCGACACCGTGGCCGGCGTGGCGCTGGCCAGCGGCACCACGGCGGACGTGAGCTATACGCGTTATTACCCGGCGACGATCAACAGCGCGCCCGAAGCCGCGCTGGCGCTGGCGGCGGCCCAAGCGGTGGGCTTGGACGCCGCGGTCGCACCGCGCCCCGCCTTCACGTCGGAAGACTTTTCCTTCCTGCTGCGCGAGCGCCCCGGCGCCTACTTGTGGCTGGGCCAGGGCCGCACCGACCCGGGGCCCGACGGCGAACGCCCGCTGCACCACCCCTGCTACGACTTCAACGACGACGCGCTGCCGCTGGGCGTGCGCTGGTTCTGCGAAGTGGCCGAACGCGCGCTGGCGCCCCCTTCGGTGGTCGTCGGGCCGGCCTGAGCGGCCGCGCCCTTCACCGGCTGGCATCGAGGCGCGATACTCCGGCGCGCGACATGGCCTGCCCACCCCCCGCGTGTGTGCCGGCCCACGCGGGGAGAAACAGCGAGTGACTGTCGGGAACGACGATTTCCGCCAATGGCTCGAGGCGCTCGGCCTCGGCAAGTACGCCGGCACCTTCGCCGACAACGATGTCGGCTTCGATGCGCTGCGCCTGCTCACCGACGCCGACCTGAAGGAGCTCGGCCTGTCGCTGGGCCACCGGCGCATCCTGCAGGGCGCCGTCGAGCAGCTGCAGCAGCGCATCGCCGGGCGCACACGCGCCGCGCCTGCCGTGCCGGGCCACGGCGAGCGGCGCCAGATCACGGTGATGTTCTGCGACCTGGTCGGCTCCTCCGAGCTGTCGGTGCGCTTCGATCCCGAGGATCTGCGCAGCCTGATCCACGCCTACTACTCCTCGTGCTGCCGGATCATCGAGCAATCCGGCGGCTTCATCGCGCGCATCATCGGCGACGGCATCCTGGCCTACTTCGGCTACCCCGCGGCGCGCGAAGACGCGGCGGAATGCGCGATCCGCGCCGGCCTGCACATCATCGAGTCGGTCAATCGCCAGGGCCCCGACGGGGGCGACCGCATCGATGTGCGCATCGGGCTGGCGACCGGCGTGTCGGTCATCAGCGACATGGTCGGCATCGGCTTCTCCGAGCTGCATGCGGTGATGGGCCAGACGCCGAACCTGGCGTCGCGCATCCAGTCGCTGGTCGAACCCGGCACGGTCGGCATCGCCGACGAGACGCGCCGGCTCGCCGGCGGCTTCTTTGTCTATGCCGACCACGGCTCGCATCCCGTCAAGGGCTTCAACCAGCCGGTGCAGGTGTGGCGCGTCGTCGGAGAATCGCGCCTGGGTGCGCGCTTCGATGCGCAGCACACGGCGCACGTCGACTGCATCGGCCGCGACGCTCACCTGGGCACGCTGCAGGATGCCTGGGCGCGCGCGCAGCAGGGCAGTTGCCGCATCGTCACGCTGGTGGGCGAGGCCGGCATCGGCAAGTCGCGCCTGCTGCGCACGGCGAGCGAGCGCTTCGTGCCCGCGCCGGGCCTGACCGTCGTCATGCAGTGCGCGCCCAGCCAGGCGACCACGCCGCTGCATCCGCTGGTCGACTGGCTGCGCCGCGACATCGGCGTCACCCCCGTCGGCGCAGCGGAAGACCGCGCCCGGCTCGAGGCCTGGCTGGGCGGCGCCGCCACGCCGCCGGACCTGTTCCTGCTGGCCGAATTCCTGTCGGTGCCGCTGCCCGCGGGCGTAACACCGGCTGCGCTGCCGCCGGATCGCAAGCGCCAGCTGATGCGCGAAATCGTGCTGCGCCACTTCGAACGCCATTGCGAAGCTGCGCCCGCGCTGCTGATGGTCGAGGACGCGCACTGGATGGACGGTGCGACCCGGGAGTTCCTCACGGCCCTCTTCGACCGCATGCGCGATCGCCCGCTGATGGCGATGGTCACCTCGCGCCCCGGCCATCCGCGCCATTGGGTCGATGGCACGCGGGGCAGCGAGCTGACGCTCGATCCACTGCCCCGGGCCGATGCCGAACAGCTGATCTGGACCGCCTGCCGCGGCCGCCGGCTGCCGCTCGAAGTGGTCGACCAGATCCTCGCCAAGACCGACGGCGTGCCCTTGTTCATCGAGGAGCTGACCGCCACGATCGTCGAGTCCGGGCTGCTGCGCGAGGAAGGCAATGCGCTGGTGATGGACGGCCCGCTGCCGGCGCTGGACATTCCGTCGACGCTGCGCGACAGCCTGATGGCGCGGCTCGACCGCCTGAGCGACATCAAGGACGTGGCGCGCATCGCCAGCGCACTGGGGCGCGAGTTCACGTTCTCGCTGCTGGCCCAGGTCAGCGAGAAGCCCACGCACCAGCTGATCGCGGCGCTCGACCGCCTGGTCGAGGCCCAACTGCTGTTCCAGCGCGGCGTGCCGCCGGACGCGGAATACGTCTTCAAGCACGCGCTGGTGCAGCAGGCGGCCTACGACAGCCAGCTGCGCAGCGCCCGCCATGCGCTGCACGCACGCATCGTCCGGGCCATCGAGACCAAGCAACCCGAGATCGCGCGCCACGAGCCGGGCTTGATGGCCCACCACTGCGAGCTGGCCGGCATGACCGACCGCGAGGTCGACTACCTGTATGCGGCGGGCCTGGCCTCGACGCGGATCGTCGCGATCCCCGAAGCGCTGTCGTACTTCTCGCGCGCCGATGCCGCCCTGGCGCGGCTCGAGCCGAGCACGCGCAACGCCCGGCGCAACATCGACGTCATCCTGGGCATGATGGAAGTCGGCCGCTTCGCGATCCTGCCCAGCCGCCTGCGGGCCTTGAGCGAGCGTGCCCGCAACCTGTCGCGCATGGATGGTGTGACCTGCGACGCGACGATGACGGCCGCCATCCTGTTCCAGGACGCGCGCGCAAAGCTCTATTCGAGCCAGTACGCCCAGGCCCGCAGCATCTTCCAGGAAATACGCCAATTGGGCATCGGCCACGACTCCCGGCCGATCGAGCGCAAGCCGGCGTCGGCCTTCAGCATGGACCTGTGCTGCCAGGGCCTGTTCAACGAGACGCTGGAATTCATCAACCACACCAACATCGGCTACTACAAGGAGTCCGGCAGCTTCATCGACTACATCTCCGGCCTCGGCTGGATCGCCTACGCGAGCTGCCAGACCGGCGCGGTGGACGACGGCCTGCGCTTCGGGCAGCTGTCGGTGCACGAGGCGGAACAGGTGCAGTCGCAGATCTACCTCGCCGGCGCCTACATCTGGCGCAGCCACGCGCTGATGGCCGCGCGCCGGCTCGACGACGCGGTGTCCGACGCCCGGCAGTGCGTCAGCTTGAGCACGGCCCACGCGGTGCCCTATCTCGGCTGGCACGGTCTGGTGTTCCTCGCGCTGTGCCAGTGCCGCAGCGGTGAGCTCGACGCGGCGGCGCAGTCGCTGCTGCAGGCGCGCGCGATGCTGTCGCAGGTGGAGGACGGCCAGTGGTCGCTGCTCGACTACCTGCCGGCCATCGAGGCCGAGATCGCGTGCTTCAGCGGCGACCATGCGCGGGCAATGCAATCGGCCGACGAAGCGATTGCCGTGGCCGGGCCGATCGGCGGCCATTTCGCCGAAGCCATTGCGTGGCGCGCGAAAGCCGTCAGCTGCATTCGCTCGGGTGGCGATCCGGACCAGGCGCAGGCTTTCTTCGACCGTGCGATGCGCTGGCACGAACGCGGTGACGCCCACGCCGAGCGCACGTATTCGGCGCTGGTGTGGGCGCATTCACTGCAATTGGCTGGCCACGAGGAACGCGCGCGGCATTGGGCGAATGAAGCCCAGGCGTGGGCCGACCGCCACGGATTCGACCTGCAGCGGTGCGAGCACGGCGCAGCGGCGCTGCTTCAGACGCCCCACTTCGGCAAGGACGTCTCGCTCTTCTGAAGTTCCCTCTGGCGGTCCAGCAGCTTGTGCACCGCCTTGCGGCCTTCAGCAAAGCCGATTTCCAGGTTCTCGTGATCCCAGCGGTAGTCGATCTTCGTCTCCGGCTCCAGCGGGATCTCGACAACGCGGGGAATGCGGCCGACGCTCTTGCGCAGGTGGCTCTTGAAGAGATCGATGTCGTTCTCGCCGACCTCGGCGGCGAACTGCTGGCACAGGTTGCCCAGGCTGTCGTGCAGGTTCTTCTGCAGGCGCAGCTGCCGGTAATCGACGATGCGGCAGACCCAGATCTCGTCGAGGTCGGGATGGTCCTCGACGAGATTGCGAAAGCTCACCGTGTCGACGAGCGCACCTTCGCTGTAATGGCGGTTGTCGTCGTTGGGAATCTGCACCGTCTGCTCGACGTAGGGCAGCGCCGAGCAGGCACACAGGCTCGGGCGCGTGATCGGCAGGTAGTTTCGGGGTGTCCTGCGAATCTTGTCGCCCCGGTAGTCCAACCACTTGTTGTTGAACAACTGCAGTTCGCCGGTGATGCCCGCATCGGTATCGGCGAGCCGCCACGCGTTGTGATAGATCTCCGGCATCGTTCTGCGCTCGCGCTCGATCGGGCCGTGGTAGTTCCCAGCCAGTGCTTCCAGTTCCTGGCGGCTCATCCGGTCCTGGTCCTTGACGTCGATCAGGTCGAGCGCGCCGATGCGGATTCCGTCGAGGAAGGTGCTGTCCTTGTAGTAGATGTTGCTGAGGCCGTTGACGCCCGAGAGGTAGGCGAGCGAGGTCATGAACCGGCTCATCGGGTTCACCGCCAGGATGTTGTTGAGCACGTGCGCATTGACGTCGCCCTCGCGCCACCACATCTCGGGCGTCGTCAGGAAGCGCGCCCAACCGGCCGCCGCATCGGGCAGGTCGTTGCGGAAATTGAACACATCCCAGTAGGTCTTCGGGCTCAGGGCATGGTTCATCCACGCGCTGGCATGGGCGTTCAGATTGGGCGCGAAGGCCTTGTTGACCGGAAAGCCGGAGTAGGAATCGGTGTCGCGAAAGGCGTGGGTCTTGAAGAAATCGTAGGTGCGCGCCGCCTTGTCGTCCTGCGTCAACTGGTTGTAGTAGACGCCGACCCAGGCACCGATGCACGACAGGGACCACACGTCGAAGCTCAGGCGATAGTCTTCCAGCGCGCTCAGCACGCCGATGTGGAAGCCGGCCGCGGGGCCTCCGCCGGCCAGGGCAATGGCGCGCTTCTTCGGGCGCTCGTTGTTCGTCGTTGCGTCGGCCATTCACATCTCCTTCGCTTGATGGATCCTGTTGATGGCGATCGGGCGCGGCCAGTGTATGGTCGCCGCCTGGCGCAGGCATCCACCATGTTCAGGAGGCGAGGCCATGGAATTGATCGACGACTGGGGCGGCAGGAAGCGCATCGCGGCAGATCCCGGGCAGAAACCGGCTTCTTCCCATCCCCCTTCCGTTCCGGCAGACGATGTCGCAGCAGCCATTCGCGAGCGGCTGGAGGGATTCGAGCCGCGCATCCTCAGCGTGCATTGCTACGAAGACGTGCGCCACGCGTGGGTGCAGGTCGTGTTCAAGGACATGATCCACCCCGGGGTGGCGCTCGACGTCGGCGCCAGGCTGGCCCTGGCGGTGGGCGGCGAGCAACACGTCTATCTCAACAGCCTGCGGCCGAAGGCGGTGTATTTCCTGCTCGACATGACGCCCGGGTTCGATCCGCCGCCCGAATTCCAGGCCACCCGCTACGGGGCCCCCCTGGCCGAGATCCGCGCATGCTGGCGCACCGCGATCGCGAGCGCAACGACCACCAGCGCAGCCGCGACGGCGAAGGTGACCCGCAAGCCGGCGGCCACCGCCGCGGGCGGCGCCGTCGTGACGTCGGCCGTCGCCGCGGCGAGCGCGAACACCGCACCCATTGCGGAGGCACCTGCGAGGAGCCCGAGATTGCGCGCCAGGTTGAGCAGGCCGGACACGACGCCGCGCTGATCCGGGCCGACATCCGCCATCACTGCCGTGTTGTTGGCCGCCTGGAACAGCGCATAACCGGCGGTCAGCACGACCAGCGGGCCGACGTAGCCGGCGATGCCGAGCGTCGCCGGCATCGCCGAGAGCGCGACGCAACCCAGCGCCAGCGCGACCAGTCCGACCCACGTCATGCGCGGCGTGCCGAACCGGTCCGTGCACCGACCGGCGGGCACGCCGGCCAGCGCCGACACCAGCGGACCGATCGACATGACCAGCCCGACCATCGCTGCGTCGAGCCCCAGTGCCCGCGACAGATAAAACGGGCCGACCACCAGCGTCGCCATCATCACCGCCGACACGAGCGCGCTCATCGCCAGGCCGCCATTGCGCACCGGATCGCGGAACATCGCCCATGGGATCGAAGGGGATGCCGCGCTCGCCTCGGCGCGCGCGACCGGCAGATGGCGACGCGCGAGCACAAAGCCCAGGATGCCCAGCGGAACGTTGACCAGGAAGAGCGCCCGCCAGCCGAATCCGGCGATCAGAAAGCCGCCGAGCGATGGACCGAGCGCGGTGCCGAGCGCAGACATCGTGCCCAGCAGCCCCATCGCACGACCGCTGCGCGTCTTCGGAACCGTCTCGCCGACCAGCGCCATGCTGAGGGACAGCAGGATGGCCGCGCCGAGGCCCTGCGCCGCGCGAGCGGCCACCAGCAGCCCGAGCGTCGGTGCGATGCCGCACAGCACCGAAGCGGCGGTGAACAGCACGATGCCGGCGAGCAACAGCCGGCGCCGGCCGAGCAGGTCACCGAGCCGTCCGACGACGACGATCGACGTCGTGACAGCGAGCAGATAGGCGATCACGACCGACTGGACTTGCGAGAACGAGGCATCGAACGCCTGCGCCAGGGTCGGCAGGCCGACATGGGCGATGCTGGTGCCGAGCGAGGACAGGCCCATCGTCAGCGACAGGCTCGCCAGCGCCCAGCGAATGGACGGGGTGCCCGCACGTCCCACGAGGAGGTCAACAGGGCGTTCGGCAATGAGGAATTTCGACATGACCGGCAGCGTAGCGGCGGGCCTGACATGGCGGAAGGCGCGTCATCTGCACTTCATTCGTGCGCCTGGCGCCATGTCACGCCCAATCGGTGCTACGGTCGGCGCATGGCGACGCCCGATCTCAACCTGCTGATCACGCTGGATGTGCTGCTCGCCGAAGGCAGCGTGGCGGCTGCAGCGCGGCGGCTGCGGCTGAGCCCGTCGGCGATGAGCCGCGCATTGGCGCGACTGCGCGAGACAACGGGCGATCCACTGCTGGTGCGCGCCGGGCGCGGTCTCGTTCCTACGCCACGGGCGCTCGAGCTGCGCGAGCGCGTGAGCCAGCTCGTGCAGGACGCTGAGGCGGTGCTGCGCCCGGCCCGGAAGCTCAAGCTGAAGCAGCTGGTGCGCACCTTCACGCTGCGCACCAGCGAAGGCTTCGTCGAGAACTTCGGTCCGGACCTGATTGCGCGCGTCGGCCACGAAGCGCCTGGTGTGCGGCTGCGCTTCGTGCAGAAGACCGACAAGGACAGCGCCGCGCTGCGCGACGGCACGGTCGACCTCGAGACCGGCGTCATCGGCAGGACGACCGGGCCGGAGGTGCGCACGCAGGCCTTGTTCCGCGACCGTTTCATCGCGGTCGTGCGCATCGGCCATCCGCTGAGCGAGGGCGAGGTCACGCCCGCGCGTTATGCCGCGGCCCGGCACATCGGCGTCTCGCGGCGCGGCCTCGACAAGGGGCCGATCGACGAGGCGCTGAGTCCGCTCGGGCTGGAGCGCAAGATCGTCGCGATCGTCGATGGCTTTTCAACCGCGCTGGCGCTGGCCCGGGCCACCGACCTGGTCGCCAGCGTTCCCGAACGGCACACCGGCAACCGGCGCGCCGGCATGCACAGTTTTGCGCTGCCCTTCGCGACGCCGGAGGTCACGGTGTCGCTGCTCTGGCATCCGCGGCTGGATGCCGACCTGGCGCATCGCTGGCTGCGCGGCCTCGTTCGGCAGGCCTGCACGCCGGTCGAGGCCGCTCTGTTACGGCGATAACAATCGGCTGCAGGTCGCCAGCAGCCGGCCGCGCACTTGCGTCAGCAACCCGCCGTGCACTTGCCCGCGGCGTCGAACTCCATCGTCTTGCCCGACAGCGGCACGTGCACCGCCGCCTTGGTGGCCTTGATGAAGGTTTCGGTCTTGCTGCCTGGGCGCACCTTGCCGCCCGCGGTGGCGACCTCGTTCGCGTGGGAGGCGATCACCGACTCCGGCTTCACGAGCTGGTTGATCACGTAGGCGGCCTCGGTCGGACCCGTCGTGAACCCGTCGCCGATGTTCATCACGGCGAGCTTCGCGTGGTAGTGGTTGCGCACGACCAGCTCCTGGTCGGCCGTGATGCCGGTATCACCCGAGAGGTAGGCCACCAGGCCGTTGCTGAAGCGCAGCACATAGCCGGTCGCCAGCCCGACATCGCCGGCGACGCCCGCCTCCTTCATCGCCTTGCCGACCTCGCCGCCGATGTAGTCCGGATCCAGGCCGTTGCTGTGCAGCGCCGCCACCGTCGCGATGCGCACGCCGCCGATGGTCACGCTGCCACCGAAGCGCGCCAGCACCGAGTCGGCGGGATCGCCGCCGTTCGCCTTGAGCTTGGCTGCGAAGAAGGCCGGCATCTCGCTGCCGGTGACGATCTTCGACTTCTTCGCCAGCGCGATGTTGACGGCGCTGGAATTCGGCATCGCCGACACCGAGGTGTCGGGCTGTGCGCAACTGCCCGCGTTCGGCGCCTTGTTGTGCACGTTGCCGAGGTGGTCGCCGTGCATGTGGCTGACCAGGATGATGTCGATCTTGCCCAGCCGCGGATCGGCCGGGCCGGCGACGGTGCGCCCCGGATCGTAGAGCACGCGCGTGCCGTTCGGGTCTTCGAAGACCAGGGCCCGGTCCTGCGGACAGAACTCGCCGTCGATGCCGCCCAGCGGCGTCACCTTCACGGTCTGGGCCAGGACAGGCAGGGCCAGCGCGGCACCGGCGACGCCTAAGGCGACAAACCTCGCGGCGAACCAGGCAGAACGATTCATGACAGCTCCAGCGGTGTGCGGCGGAGGGCCAAGCTACACCGCTGCGCCGTCACTGGCAACGGGGGATGCTCGGAGCCGACCGTACACTGCGATCGAAATCTGGTTCGAATAGCACAGCATGAGCCTGACGCCCGAGGATCTGCATCGAATCGCAGCGCGCACGCTGGCGCACTACGATCAGCACGCCCAGGCGTTCTGGGAAGGCACGCGCGATCACGACGTCAGCCAGAACATCGACGCCTTGCTGTCGCACATCAGCGTGCCGGCGCCCTTCGACGTGCTGGATCTCGGTTGCGGCCCCGGACGTGACCTCATGACGTTCAAGGCGCTCGGCCATCGGGCGATCGGCGTCGAGGGCTCGCCCCGATTGGCGGCAATGGCGCGCGCGCACAGCGGCTGCCCCGTGCTCGAGCAAGACCTTCTCGCGTTGGATCTACCCGCCGGCCAGTTCGACGGAATATTCGCGAACGCCGTGTTGTTCCACGTACCCAGCCAGGAACTGCCGCGGGTCCTCGGCGAATTGCACCAGGCGCTCAAGCCGGGTGGTGTGCTGTTCACGTCGAACCCCCGGGGCAATGGTGAAGAAGGCTGGACCGGAGATCGCTACGGCGCCTTCCACGATTGGCCCACCTGGCACGGCCACCTCAGCGCGGCGGGATTCGTGGAACTGACCCATTTCTATCGCCCGACGAATGCGCCGATCGAGCAGCAGCCCTGGCTGGCCAGCGTGTGGCGCAAGCCAGGCGTCACCAAGGACCACGATGCGCGATCTCGACACGCTTGAACACGCGGGTACTGGCGCTTCCCGTCGGCGCCTGCGAGCCATTGCTGCGCTCCTGGTTGCATGCGCATCGGTTTGCTCTGCGCAGGATACGGTCCGATCCGGACCGCTCTTCGATGAGCTTGCCCGCATGGACAAGGAACTGTTCGAGGCAGCCTTCGTGACCTGCGACATCAGCAAGTTCCGAGCGCTCTTCACAGACGACGCAGAGTTCTATCACGACCGCACCGGCGCAGCCGTTGGCGAAGCGGCTCGGACAATGAAGTCATGTCCCCGCGACAACGGCGTTACTCGTACCTTGGTACCCGCAAGCCTCGAGGTCTACCCGATGCAGGGCTACGGCGCCATACAGATCGGCCGGCACGTCTTTGCGCGCAAGGGAGAGACCGGCTCGGAAGTCGCCAAGTTCGTACACCTCTGGAAGCGTGAGAACGGCGTCTGGCGGCTTGCCAGGGTTCTGAGTTTCGATCACCGCCCATCATCACAGTCTCAATAGGAATGAACTGAGGAGCCCAAAAGTGATACACGGAAGCTGTCTCTGCGGTGCCGTGCAGCTCGAGATCCAGGAGCCACTCGAGCACTCCCCAGAAGCCTGTCACTGTTCGCAGTGCAGAAAGCACACTGGCAACTTCTGGACTGGTATCAACGTACGACGAACTGCTCTTCAAGTGCGGGGCGCAGAGTCAGTCCGGTGGTACCAATCGTCCGAGAAAATTCAGCGCGGTTCCTGCTCGATCTGCGGCTCGACCTTGTTCTGGAATCCGACCATCGAGGACTACAAGTGGACTGCCGTTGCGATGGGATGCATCGACACGCCACTGAACTTGAAGATTTCGAAGCACACCTTTGTCGACGACAAGGGCGGCTACTACGAGATTGCCGATGATGCGCCTCAAAGTCAGGGGTTCTGAGCAGGAGCACAGGCCCCCCATGCTCCGGAAGCTCGTGCGTTTCGTGCTGTTCGCTGCGCTCGCGCTGTTCGGTCTGGTGGCGGCTCTCCTGGCCTACCTGGCGTATGCCGAGCACCAGGCCAAGGAACATGCCCGCGCCTTCTGCGACTCGGTCAAGGTCGGTGACGACCCGCTCGGCGTCGTTGTTCGCGCCACACGCAGCGAAGCGCTCCGCTCTTCACTCACCTGGCGACCGGCGGATGGCAATACGAAGACATTGGAAGTACTCTTCGCCGGCGGGATTCCATTGTCGGCCCATGGGTGCAGGATCCAGGCGTCGGAGCAGGTCATGAGCGCCGCGTACTTTCACACCCGTTGAGTCAGACGTTGCCCGAGTCGCCGTGAGCCACAGCCTCGTCACTCCCGATGGATCTCGCTGAGCGGGTCCGCAACATGCAGCAAAAAGCTCTCCACACTGTCTGCTGGGTTCCGACCTGGAGCCGAAATGGCCTCGGGCTCGAGCACTTCAGGGCGACGCTGCCGGTCGATGAAGAGGGCTTCGTTACCGACTATCCAGAGCTGTTCCGCCGGGTCAGCTGACACAAGCAGGTGAAGAGATGCACGTCGCCCGCCTCACCGCCGCCGATGCCCCGGAATACCGGCGCCTGATGCTTCACGCCTACGAACAAGCCGCGGATTCGTTCACGTCAACGGCCGAGGAACGCGCAGCGGAGCCCGAATCGTGGTGGGCCGATCGCATCGCTGCTCCCGACGGGAAGGGTGTCGCCTTCGGGGCCTTTCACGAAGGCAAACTCGTCGGCACGGTTGCCGTCGAGTTCTCGAAGAAGCCCAAAACTCTGCACAAGGCGCAGTTGATCGGCATGTTCGTGGTCGACGAGGTCCGTGGTCTGGGAGCCGGAAAGGCGCTGGTGCAAGCCGCCATCGAACACGCCCGGTCGCGCCCGGAAGTCGCCGTCATGACGCTGACGGTCACCGAAGGCAACGAGCCCGCCGTCAACTTGTACGCCTCCTGTGGCTTCGAGGCCTTCGGTACAGAACCCATGGCGATGCTGACGCCATCCGGGTTCAAGTCCAAGGTTCACATGTGGCGCAAGCTTGTTTAGCCCGTGACTGCTCCGGTTGAAGTCGTCCCCTACTGCCCCGAGTGGCCCGCTCGGTTCGAGGCCGAGAAGCGAGTGCTTCAGTCTGCCCTGTCGCCCTGGCTCGTCGGTGAAATTCAGCACGTCGGCAGCACGGCGGTGGTCGGCCTTCCGGCGAAGCCGGTCATCGACATCATGGCGCCCGTCGCTTCGCTTCCCGAGTCGGCGGCAGCCATCGCTGCTGCCGCCTTGGCGGGCTATGTGCATCACCCCTATCGAGCGGAGGTCATGCATTGGTTCTGCAAGCCGTCGCCGCACTTCAGAACGCATCATCTCCACCTCGTGCCTGTTGGAAGCCAGCAGTGGCTCGAGTGCCTGGCATTCCGCGACGCGCTTCGCGCCAATCAGGCACTGCGCGACGAATACGCTCGCCTCAAGCTGCGCCTGGCAGCGCAGTTTCCCCATGATCGGGAGGCCTACACGCAGGCCAAGGCGCCGTTCATGCAGCGCGTGCTGTCCAATGCCTGATTCAGGAGGGATGCCGGTTGACCAAGCTGCTGCGCTTCACGGGGGCAGTCGACCAAGACCCGACGGTCGCACGCTGGCTCGACGAGCGGCCGGGCGAGCTGGGTTCGATCGCTCGCGCGTGGTTCGCGAAGATGCGGCGCTGCGGCACCGACGTTCGAGAGCTCTTTCATGATGGCTGCCCCGTTGCCTGCGTCAATGACGCACCGTTCGGGTACGTCAACGCCTTCAGTGCCCATGTCAATGTCGGCTTCTTCCAGGGCGCCACGCTGCCGGACCCGGCCGGCCTGTTGCAGGGCACCGGCAAGTTCATGCGCCATGTGAAGATCAGGCCCGGCCTGGCCATCGACACCTCGGCTCTGGAGGCGCTGATCCAGGCCGCCTACGTGGACATCGGCGTCAGGTTGCAGAGCGGCCAATGAGGCCCGGCCGCACGGTCGCCACAGGAGACTTTTCATGGATCCGAAGCTCCCCATCCGGGGGATCGACTACACAGTCATCTTCGCGCGCCAGATGGACCGGATGCGCGAGTTCTACGGCACCACGCTGGGGTTCCCTCTGCACCGGGAGCTGAGCCCGCGCTGGATCGAGTTCCGCGTCGGCGCCAACCTGCTGGCGCTGAGCGAACCGGGTGGCCGCTTCGACGACCCGGCGCCGCCTGTCGGAACCCTCTCCCTGCAGCTGGCCTTCCGCGTTGCGCCGAGCGAGGTCGCCAGTTGCGCCGCTGTCCTGGCAGAACGCGGCGTCAACATCGTTTCCGGCCCGACGGACCAGACCTGGGGCCATCGCACGCTGTTCTTTCGGGACCCGGATGGCAACGTCCTGGAAATCTATGCGGAGATCTAGCCTGCTGATAACCCGCTGGGCGATGGCTGCGGCCGGGTTCATCCTCGCCCCGCTCGCGGGCGCGGCTTCGTTTCCGTGCGACATGGCGAAGCAAGCCATCGAGAAGACCATCTGCAGTTCGTCCGAGACGTCGGATCTGGACGAGTACCTGGGCAGGTATTACGCAGCGGCACGCGGTGTCTTTCGGCACGCCGAAGCGTGCCTCGTCAGTGACCAGCGAGCGTGGCTGCGCACGGTGCGCGATGCGTGCAAGGACACGGCATGCCTGAAGCGCACCTACCTGGATCGCCTTGCCGTGTTGCACGCCATCCAGCCCGGCGCGACGAGCCTGCGCAATGTCGACCTTCCGAAGGTGCCACCGCTCGTGTGGATCGTCCCACCGGCGAGCGACCAGGTCGCGGCACCGAGAAATCGGGCCACCACACCGCTCGTCGCCAGCGGCAGGATCGTCGACGAGATCGCTTCGGGCGACGGCATCGTGCTGAAGTCGAATGCCGGCGAGAAGGTCCTGATCGTTCCTTCGATGTTCCTGGAGCAATCGACGACGGATGCGCTGACCGTATTGGGTCGTCTTCCCAACGCGACCTACGAGGTTCGCGGCCGTACCGAAACGCAGGCTCAACCGGTCAAGGCCTTTGCCACGGGTCAATGCGCGTTCGTGTACCGCACTGCGCCGTGACACCAAGAGGAGGCTCACCCATGACAGATGCGCGCAGCAGACCGGTGGCCAGGCCGACACGGCGAAGCGTTCGCTGGACGTCGTTCGTTGCGGCCCAGGGCCGAAGCGACAAGGTGCGCGGGCTCGAAGAGGAAGGCAACCCCTTGCACCGCGTGCGCGTCGAGCACAACCGCGACACCTTACTCGTCCACATCTCGGACGAGGACGGCCAGGGTTGGACGACGGTGGCGATCGACAGGTCTTCGAGGGAGTGGTCTATCGCTCAACGCAAGCGACAGCGAGACGCCGCCGAGTTCGCGTACTCCCGGCTCTATGAGAAGGTGTGAACATGATTCGAGGCAGTTGCCTTTGTGGCGGCGTCAGGTTCGAAATTGCCGATGCCAGCGGGCCATTCGAGCTGTGCCATTGCAGCCGTTGCCGCAAGGCCACCGGGTCGGCGTTCCTGCCGGGTTTGCGGGTCCAACGAGCGCATGTCGCGTTCGTTCAGGGCCTCGATCTCATCACCACCTACGAGGCGCCGATCCTCGAAGGTCCGCCCGCCTACAAGGCGTGCTTCTGCAGCCGGTGCGGTTCGCCGGTTCCCGATCCGGATCCGAACGCGTCGTCCATCGATGTGGCCGCCGGCGTCCTCGATGACGATCCCGGTCTCCGGCCCGAGCGGCACATCTTTGTCGAATGCAAGGCGCCCTGGTCGTTCATCGAAGATGGGCTGCCTCAGCTCGACAGGGCGGCCATCGGAAGCCTTCGCCAGGCTCAGCGGCGCCCTTGAGCCGGGCGCGCCGCGCGATCACGCCATCGGCGTCCACTTGCGCTCGCTGGCGGCGGACGCCACCGTCCGCTCGATGAAGCGCACGCCGCGCGCGCCATCCTCGATGCGCGGATAGTCCGCCACGAGCGGATCCGACGCGGTGCCGGCCAGCCGCGCGTCGATGTCGGCTGCGATGCCGAGGTAGATGTTCGCGAAGGCCTCGATGAAACCTTCCGGGTGACCGGCCGGCAGCCGGCAGGCGCGGCGGGCCGCTTCGCTCAGGCCCGGCGAGCCGCGGCTGAAGAGCTTCCGCGGGCCATCGATCGGCGCGTGCACCAGCGTGTTCGGTTCCTCCTGCCGCCAGTCGAGCATGCCGGTACTGCCGAAGACCCGCAGCCGGATGTCGTTCTCGCAGCCGGCCTCGATCTGCGAAGCGAGCAGCACGCCGCGCGCGCCGCCGCGAAAGCGCAGCAGCAGGCTGGCGTCGTCGTCGAGTCGGCGGCCCGGGATGAAGGCATGCAGGTCGGCGCAGAGGCTTTCGATCTGCAGCCCGGTGACGGTGGCCACGAGGTTCTCGGCATGCGAGCCGATGTCGCCGATGGCCCCCGCCACGCCGCTGCGCGCCGGGTCGGTGCGCCACGCGGCCTGCTTGTTGGCGCCCTGCTCCAGCCGCGTCGCCAGCCAGCCCTGGTGGTATTCGACGATCACCTTGCGGATCTCGCCGATGGCACCGGCCTTCACCATCTCGCGCGCCTGGCGCACCATCGGATAGCCGCTGTAGTTGTAGGTGACGCCGAACACCGTGCCGCGCTGCGCGACCGCGCGCACCAGCTGATCGGCCTGCGCGCTGGTGTGCACCAGCGGCTTGTCGCACACCACGTGGAAGCCGGCCTCGACGAAGGCCTTGGCCACCTCGTAGTGCACGTCGTTGGGCGTGACGATGACGACGACATCGACGCGTTCTTCGGCAGATAGCGACAGCTCATGCGCCAGCAGCGCCTGCCACGACCCGTGGTTGCGTTGATCGCGCAGCCCCAGATCGCGGCCCGACGCCAGCGCCTTCTCCGGCTGCGACGACAGCGCACCGGCCACCAGCTCGATGCGGCCGTCGAGCGCCATCGCGTGGCGATGGATGCGGCCGATGAACGCATCGCGCCCGCCGCCGACCATCGCACAGCGCAGCTTGCGCGGCACCGTCATCCGGCCATCCCCGACTGCTTCGACTTGTCGAACGCGGCATCGAACGCACCCGCCGCGGCCGGAAAGTCCAGCCGCCGGCAGAACGCGGCGCTTTCGGTCGCGCCATGCACGCGGTCCATGCGGCTGTCTTCCCATTCGACGCTCAGCGGCCCGGCATACCCCACGTCGTTGAGCGCGACGATCAGCGACTCGAAGTCGACCATGCCGCGGCCGACGCTGCGGAAGTCCCAGTTCCGCCGCGCATCGCCGAACGCGGTGTGGCCGCCGAACACGCCCACCGTGCCGTCGCCCTTGTTCCACCACACGTCCTTCATGTGCGCATTGAAGATGCGCGCGCCGAAGCTGCGGATGAAGCGGATGTAGTCGACGCCCTGGTACGCGAGGTGGCTGGGGTCGAAGTTGAAGCCGAAGCGCGGGTGGTGCTGCAGCGCATCGAGCGCGCGCTGCGCCGAGGCGATGTCGAAGGCGATCTCGGTCGGGTGCACCTCGAGCGCGAAGTTGATGCCCTGCCCGTCGAAAACGTCGAGGATCGGCCGCCAGCGCTTCGCGAAGTCGGCGAAACCGCGGTCGATGTAGTCCTGCGAGGTCGGCGGGAACGCGTACACCGCATGCCAGATCGGCGAGCCGGTGAAGCCGGTGACCGTCTTCACGCCAAAGTGAGCGGCCGCGCGCGCGGTGTCCTGCATCTCGCGCGCGGCGCGCTGGCGCACGCCTTCGGGGTCGCCGTCGCCCCACACGTGGGCGGGCACGATGGCTTTGTGACGCTCATCGATCGGGTCGCACACCGCCTGGCCGACCAGGTGGTTGGCGATGGCAAAACACTGCAGGCCGGCGTCCTGCAGCAGCGCGCGCTTGTCGGCCACGTAGCGCGGCGAGTCGAGGGCTGCCTGCACGTCGAAATGATCGCCCCAGCAGGCCAGCTCCAGGCCGTCGTAGCCCATGCGTTTGGCCAGCGCCGCCAGCTGCTCCAGCGGCAGGTCGGCCCACTGGCCGGTGAACAAGGTGACGGGGCGGGCCATGTCAGCGCCTCCTTTCTAGAACGGCGAATCGGGGAAGTAGAAGTCCTTGGCGTTTTCCTTCGTGATCAGCACCGACGGAATGATGGTGTTGGGCGGCAGCTTCTCGCCCTTGATGCGCGCCTCGGCGGTGAGCTTGATCGCGTCGTACATGAACTTCGGCGAGTACGACACGTTGGCCTGGATCAGCGGGTTGTTGCCGTCCATCAGCGTCTTGACCATCTGCTTCATGCCGGCGCCGCCGAACACGATCTTGATGTCCTTGCGCTTGGCCTGCTCGATCGCCTTCAGCACGCCGACCGCCATGTCGTCGTCGGCGGCCCACACGGCATCGATCTGCTTGAAGCGCGTCAGGTAGTCCTGCATCACCTTGAACGCATCGTCGCGGTTCCAGTTGCCGGGCTTGGCGTCGAGCAGCTTGATGTCGGGGTGCTTCTTCATCACCGCGTTGAACGCGTCCATGCGCTCGTTGTCGATCGTCGTCGGAATGCCGCGCAGCGCCACGATGTTGCCCTTGCCGTTCATCGCCTTCGCCAGGTACTCGGCGGGGATGCGGCCGAAAGCCGTGTTGTCGCCGGACACGTAGGCGTCCTGCGCACTGGTGTCGGTGAGGCCGCGGTCGACCACCGTCACGTAGACGCCCTTGGCCTTGGCCTGCGCCACCGGCTTGGTCAGGGCAGCCGACTCGAACGGAAAGATCACCAGCGTATTGATCTTGGTGGCCGTCAACAGGTCCTGCAATTGGTTGGCCTGCTCGGGCGCGCCACTGGCCGTCTTCACAGTCACCTTCAGGCCCGGATGCGCCTTCTCCAGGTCCTTCTTGGCCTGGTTGGCCCAGAACACGATGCCGGCGGTGAAGCTGTGGGTCGCCGCGGGAATCGCGACGCCCAGGTTGACCTTGTCGGCCTGCGCAAACACGCCGAACGCGGCGAGAGTGCCGGCGGCCGCGACGGCCACTGTCAGCAGGCGGGAGCGGATGTTCATGGCGATGCCTCCGTTGTGGTGGTGGGTGAGAGAAACGTTCAAGGCCGCCGCCGCTGCGTGAACGCGACGACGATGATCACCAGCCCTTGAACTGCTGCATTGAGGTACACGCTGATGATGTTGGTGAGATTCAGGATGTTGCTGATGACCGAGAGCAGCACCGCGCCGATCACCGTGCCGGCGATGCTGCCCGCGCCGCCGCGCAAGGCCGTGCCGCCGACGATGACCGCGGCAATGGCCTCCAGCTCCCACAGCAGCCCGGTGGTGGGTGATGCGGAGCCGAGCCGCGGCACGTAGAGCAGCGTGGCCATGCCCACGCAGATGCCGAGCAGCATGTAGGTCCAGACCTTGACGTGGTCGACGTTCACCGCCGCATAGCGTGCCACCTGCTCGTTCGATCCGATCGCCTGCACATAACGCCCGAAGGCCGTGCGGTTGAGGATCACGCCGCCGGCGATGGCCACCACCGCGAACACCCACACCGGAATCGGCACGCCGAGCAGGCTGGCGTAGTAGACGGGGCTGTAGACATCGGCCAGCGCGTTGTCCAGCGTGATCGCGCCGCCGTCGGCAAAGTAGGTCAGGCACGCGCGAAAGATGCCCAGCGTGCCCAGCGTGACGATGAACGGCTCGATGCGCCCGCGCGTGATCAGCAGCCCGTGCGCCAGGCCGAAGGCGGCCCCGAGCAGCAGCGCGAACACCATGCCGGCCGCGACGATCGCCACCGGCGCCCAGCCCCGCGGCGCCAGCGCATTCATCAGCAGGATCACGCAGCCGGCGATCAGCGCCGCCATCGAGCCCACCGACAGATCGATGCCGCCCGAGATGATGACGAAGCACATGCCCACCGCGATGATGCCGATGAAGGCGGTGCGGGTCAGCACGTTCATCGCGTTGTCCAGCGACGCGAACTCGCTGTTGAGCAGCGTGCCGGCGATGCACAGCAGCACCAGGCCCAGCACCGGTCCGAAGCCGTGCAGCCGCTCCCAGGACCGGCCAGCCCAGCCGCTGGCCGTGCCCGCCGCAGCGCCGGATTCAGTGCGTGCCGGTTGCATGAGCGATCAAGGCCTCTTCGGTCAGCTGGTCGGCCGCCAGCGTGGTCTGCAGTCGGCCGTTGCGCATCACCGCCACGCGGTGGCACAGGCCGATCAACTCCATCAGCTCCGACGAGATGACGACCACGCTGCAGCCATCGGCCGCCAGCTTGTGGATCAGGAAGTAGATGTCGCGCTTGGCGCCGACATCGACGCCGCGCGTCGGCTCATCGAGCACCACCACGCGCGGCTGCGGCTGCAGCACCTTGGCCAGCGCAAGCTTCTGCTGGTTGCCGCCCGACAGCGACGACGCGCGCAAGCTCAGCGAACCGGTGCGGATGCCGAACTCCGCCACCGCCGCCTTCAGCGCCGCGCGCTCGGCACCGCGCCGCAGCCAGGGCCGTGCATAGCGCGCGAGGTCCATCAGCGTCAGGTTCTCGGTCATGCCGAAGGCGATGTGCAGGCCCTTGCCCTTGCGGTCTTCGCTCAGGTAGGTGAGCCCGTGCCGCGCCGCGTCACGCGGGCTGCCGATGTGCACTGCGCGGCCAGCAATCCCCACACGTTCGGCACGATGCGGCCGCAGGCCGAGCAGGCCTTCGAACAGCTCGGTGCGGCCGGCACCGACCAGGCCGGCGAAGCCGAGGATCTCGCCGGCACGCACCTCGAAGCTGACGTCCTCGGCCCAGCCGGGCACGGTCAGGTGCTGCACCTCGAGCAGCGGAGCGCTATCAGCCAAGACGATCGACCGCTTCGGCGGAAACAGGTCCGACAGCTCGCGCCCGACCATCAGATTCGCCATCTGCTGGCGCGACAGCTTGGCCGTCGCATCCCGCGCCACGAAACGCCCGTCGCGCATCACGATCACCTCGTCGGTGATGCGCTCCACCTCGTCGAGCTTGTGCGAGATGTAGACGATGGTCACGCCGCTGCTTTTCAGCTGCGCCATCAGCTGGAACAGGCGCTCGGTCTCGCCCGGCGTCAGCGTCGCGGTGGGCTCGTCCATGATCAGCAGGCGCGCCTTGCGCGCCAGCGCCTTCGCGATCTCGACCAGCTGCTTCTCGGCGACGATCAGCTGGCGGACCTTGGTGTCCGGGTCGACATCGAGACCCACCTGGCGCAGCACGACCGCGGCGCCTTCGCGCATCGCCGCATCGTCGAGCAGCCAGCCCCTCTTCTTCTCGTGGCCGAGAAAGATGTTCTGCGCGACCGTCAGGTCCTCGGCAAGGTTGAACTCCTGGTGGATCAAGACGATGCCCTCGGCCTCGGCGGCGCGCGAGCCGCTGAAGTGGACGGGGCGGCCATCGATGTGCAATTCGCCACCGCTCGGCATTTCATAGCCGGCGGCGATCTTCATCAGCGTGGACTTTCCCGCGCCGTTTTCCCCGAGCAATCCGTAAATGCGCCCTGGCTGCAGCGCAAAGCTGACGCCATGGAGCACCTGCACCGGCCCGAAGGCCTTGGCGACATCGTGGAACGAGAGCGCGATGGTCACTTCGCCCCCTCGACCAATTTCAAACTCTCCTGCATCGCCAGCACCGCAGCGCCGATCAGCCCGGCGCGCTCACCGAGCGGCGTGTACTGGATCTCCAGATGGCGCGTCGACAGCGCCAGCGAGCGGTGATAAACGCTCTGCCGCACTGCCGCCAGGAACAATGGCCCGATGCGCTGGATGCCGCCGCCGATGAACACGTGCGACGGGTTGTAGAAGTTCACCACCGACGCCAGCATCTGGCCGATCAGCGCGCCCGCGCGCTGGACGATCGCATTGGCCGCCACGTCGCCGGCCCGGCTGGCCTGCGCCACGTCCTGCAGCTTCAGCACGCCGCGCTCGGTGAGCATCTGCTTGAGCAGCGCGCTCTGGCCGGCCAACGCGGCGGCAGTGGCCTCGCGCGCGATGGCCGGCCCCGCGGCCATCACCTCGACGCAGCCCAGGTTGCCGCAATGGCAGCGCGGGCCTGCCGGGTCGACGCAGATGTGGCCCACGTCACCGGCCGAGCCGTTGGCGCCGCGGTACACCTGGCCGTGGCAGACGATGCCGCAGCCGATGCCGGTGCCGACCTTGATGACCAGAAAGTTCTGCAGCCCGCGCTGCATGCGCCACAGCTCGCCGAGCGCCATCACGTTGACATCGTTGTCGACGAACACCGGCGCGCTGAAATCGGCGCGCAGATCGTCGCGGATCGAGTACGCGTCCCACTCCGGCATCAGCGGCGGGTTGACCAGCTGGCCGGACTCGAAGTCCACCGGCCCGGGCACGCCGATGCCGATGGCGATCACGTCACGCGGCTTCGCGCCGCACTGCTTCAGCAGCTCGCGCATCAGCGCGCGCACCCGCGACAGCACGATCGCCGGCCCGTCGCGCACGTCGGCCGGCTCGCTGTGGTGGGCCAGCAGCTCGAGGTCGGGGGCCAGCACGCCCACCTCGAGGCCGGTGGCGCCCAGCGCCACGCCGAGCAGCACGCCGAGGCCGCGGCTCAGGCGCAGCGTGCCGGCGCGGCGGCCGCCGGTGGCCACCTGCTCGCCGGTGGGTTCGAGGACCCCCTGCTCCAGCATGCCGGCCACCGCCGCGTTGGCACGGCTCTTCGAGAACGACGAGCCGGTCGCCAAGGCTTCCCGCGAGATGCTGCTCGACCAGAAGACGTGGTCGAGCAGGGTGATCTCACTGGCGGAGAGGTCGTTCCAGCGGGGCATGGGTCTCCTTGCGCCTGCAGCCGCTGCTTGGGCCGGAAGGCTGCGGGAGACGGATGGTAGGAGGCCGACTTAGGCCTGACAAGCTCAAAGTTAGACCTGCGCCAGGTCTAACAAACGGGGTTCATCAACGGCGATGGGTGTGGCGCCGCTGCGGCCACGGTCCAAGCGCACCGGGTCCCACCGGATGAAACGTGCGGAGACCCCGACCGTGTGCCTGACGATGCGGTTCCAACTTGCGCGCGACTGCGAGAACGGGCGAACGGCGTGTCTTCACTGCCGTGCGAAGAAGTCGAGCACGTGCTTGAGTGCCACGGTCCGGTACTTGTCGTGCTCGATGAAGAGTTCGTGCTTGGCGCCTCTCAGTGAAATGGGCTTCTGGGGTTCGGCGTCGTCCCCATGACAAGGGTTCCTCGCCTGCTTCAGCACCTCGCAGAATTTGTCTTGCGCTTCCGGCAGCACGGCCTCGTCAGTCGGCGATCGCACGATCATCACGGGCTCCGTGATGGCGCCAGCATCGGCCAACATCGCCGATGAGGCGCGGCAGGCCTCGGCGAGCCACTTGCGGGTCGGGCCACCCAAGCGATGTTCGCCGACGCCATCGACGAGCAGTGCCTTGAACCGCGCCGGCGACGTCGTGAAGATGTTCTCCGGGCTGTCGTACGCGGTGGGCGGGTTGGAGGGCGGCCCCTCGCCGAGCACGTATTGCTCGCTTCGCAGCCAGGCAGTTGCCCTCATGAATGGGCAAATCAAGCCCACCGGCAGCATCCCGGTGTTTGGCGCCAGCATCGGAGACGAGAAGGCTGCGGCATTGACCGTACCCGGATACTTCTCGAGAAAACGAATGCCGATTCCACCTCCCATCGAATGACCGAGCAGGAAGAGCTTGGTGCGCTCTGTCTGTTCCTTCTTGACGACCTTCTCCAAGAAGCGATTGAGGTCGTCGACGTACTGATCGAAATTCTCGACGTGGCCTCGCGGCCGCAGATCGGGCGGCCCCGAGACGCCTTGGCCCCGATGGTCGTGAATGTAGACGGAATAGCCTTGCCGCCAGAGATCGTGGATGAGTTCCTTGTACTTCCCGTAGTGCTCGGTCCTTCCGCTCGAAATGACCACAACGGGCCCCGGTCGGCCTTGAACGGCCTTGACGTAGTGGATCGCGGGCTGGTCCTCGGTTTCGAGCTTGCCGGCCGAAGGAAGCACGGACTTCGACCAGAATGCCTCCACCTCGCCGAATCGGGTTGCGAAGTCTTCGTCGGAGATCAAGCCATAGGGATCAGCGGCCGAGCTCCCGATGCTCACAAGACCGCCTATCAATAGGCCTCGGAACAGCGTCAATTGCGCGCGCATCTTCATGCGACCCCCTGCTCTGCAGTTTGCCGAGTTCTCCGAGTCTGGTGGATTTCCCCGCCGGCGCATCCTTAGAATTCATGATGCCGGCTGTCGCCGAGGCAAATCACCCGACCGCGGAGATGTCGGGCCATTGAACTCGCCGCCGTCGCCGAGGGCTTCAACGCCCAGCCGTCGCAAGGCGCCTCGTTCACCGCCGGCACCTCTGTCCTTGAGTCACAGCGACTTCAGATACTGCGCCAGGTCTGCGATCTCCTGCGCCGTCAGACCGAGGGCGCGCTTGCTGTTGTAGTCCGCGCCCACGTCTTCCAGCGTGGCAGCCGACCCGTCGTGGAAATACGGCGCGTGCTGCCACACACCCTTGAGCGGCGACGTCCGGTACATCTTGCTGGCAGAACGCGCCGCATAACTCGGCGTCTCGGGTTCCGCCATCGAGTCACCCAGCGTGTGCAGCCGCGCGCTCGCATCGGTGAACAGTGCGCCGGTATGGCAGCTCACGCACTGCCCCTTGCCTTCGAACACCAGCTTGCCGCGCAGCGCGGCGGCGGTGTCGAAGCTGCCCGCCGGCGCGGCCGGTGCGGCGATCGAGAGCTGATAGGCCTGCAGCGCCGGCAGCTTGTCGCTGACGAGGTCGACCGTGCCGTTGGTGACGCTGAGCGGCAGGCGCGTGTCGGCGAAGCTGCCGAGGCCGCCCATCTGCGTCACCGCGACATAGCGGTTCCAGTAGGCGAGGTCGTTGCCGTCACCGGTGAAGGTGCTCTTGTGGACGCCGGCCAGGCCGTAGGCCGGCGGAATCACCACCGGCTTGTTCAGCCCATCGATGTTGTGGCGCGGGTCGTACTTGCCGCGGCCCCAGCTGTTGAACACCGCCTTCTGGGCTGCGCTCAAGGCCGGTGACAACGCAATGATCGCGCCGGCGTTCAGGTCGCGATTCGGCCATCCGTCCAGCCGCTTGCCGATGCCGGGCGCGAACGAGTTGTCGACCGTCGAGTGGCATAGCGCGCAGGTGATGCCCAGCCGCCTGAGCTTGTCGACGCCGTTCTCCGTCTCGACGCTGCCCTTGAGCCCGATCACGGCGTCGAGCTTCAGCAACGCGAGCGTCGTGGCGGGGCTCTTCAGGTCGACCGTGCCGCCAGCGATGCCGTCCTTGACCGATTGCGGCAGCGCGTCGGCATCGACCTTCAGACCCACCGACAAGGCCGTTGTCGGGTCGACGGCCGTGGCGACGACCTCGTGCATGCGCAGCGTGTCGGTCCACTTCGCCTCGTCGCCGAAAGTCTCGAAGCGGAAGATGCGCTTACCCTCGGCGACCAGGCGCTCATCGCGCGCCGCGGTGTCATCGTCATCGTTGCCGCCGCATCCGCCCAGCAGGGCGAACGCTCCCATCACGGCCCATCCGGTTCGGGTCATCGCGCGCTCCTGTTTGCCGTTATGCGCGCTTAGATGGGGTGAGGAGCCTCGGCATTCCGACCCGTTCACCGAGTCGGGTATCCCAGTTGCGCGAAACGATCAGGCGGCGGCAGCGTTCTCCACGAACTGCAGCTCGAGATGCTCGGGCGCGAGCGCGTGCAGAAAGCCTGCCACATCGAACGCCTCGCCGAGCGCCATGGCCCCCATGCGGTCGAACGACGACTGCCGCATGCGCTCGGCCGCCTCGATGACCAGCGGAGCCGACACGGCATAGATGTCCCGCCCGCGCGCTGCGGCGCGTCGCACGTGCGCGCCCTCGCGCACCTGCACGACCATCTCGAAGCGCTGCGCCGATCGCCCCTGCTCGTCGCTGGCCAGCGGAGCGGGTGTCGACACATCGCGGATCTCTTCGAGCGACGATGACGCGAGCAGCGAACGCAGCGCCCGCACGCGCAGGTGGCGGCCGATCGTGATGACCTCGCTGAACGGCAGTTCGACCATCTGCTGCACGCCATGCGGCGCGTCGAAGGTCCACTCGCTGCGCCGGGCCGGCAACGGCATCGTGATCAGCCGGCCGTCCTCGATCACCTGCCGGGGCACCTGATTGCGCTCGCCGGTCTTGCGCGTTCCGGCGGTCGGCCACCAATGGTCGAGCGCGACGGCCACCGTCACGTCGGCCGCGGCTGCGTCACGCACCAGCGTGCTGGCCAGCAGGTCGGCCAGGCCGCCGTAGAAGCCGGCCGCAGGGATCACCGCCACGCCGGCCGCGCGTGCGGCGGCGTCCAGCTCATCGAAGCAGGCCAACGCGCTGGCCTGCTCTGCCGTGACGTCGATGTAGCCGCAGCCGGCGCGGATTGCGGCCCGGGCGACGGGCAAGGCCGTGTCGAGAAACGGACCGGCGCAATTGATGACGACGCTGCATCCGGCGAATGCGCGCTGCAGGGCCGCCGCATCGTCGATCGCGGCCGTTCGCCGCTCGACCTCCACCGGCAACGACGCCGCATCCCGCCCCACCGCGATCACCGGCAGGCCGCGGCGTCGCGCTTCCTGCACCACGAAGCGCCCGGTGTGCCCGCCGGCACCGTACACCGCGATCGATCCATTCCGATTCATCATCTGGTTCATCTCCAATTGAACGATACAGACCTGTCTGTTCTTGCAAGAATACAGAACGGTCTGTACCGTGTCAACATGGATCACCGATCTCATCGACCCGCGGCCAAGGCCGCGGCGCGCCAAGCCGCCGCCAGCACGACCACAGAAGCCCAGGACGTGCGCGCGCGCATCCTGGAGACCGCATCGAACCTGTTCTACGCCCAGGGCGTGCGCGCGGTCGGCGTCGATCTGGTCGTCGACCGCGCCGGCGTCGCCAAGACCAGCCTGTACCGCCACTTCCGCACCAAGGACGAGCTGATCGTCGCGTTCCTGGAGCGCGAGGAGGCCGACTTCTGGTCGACGTGGGACGAGGTCGCGGCGAAGCACGCCGCCAACGCCGCGAAGGAGCTGGACGCCCACATGCGCTGGATCGGCGAGCGCCTGGCGCGATCGAACTACCGCGGCTGCCCGCAGATCAATGCCGCGGCGGAATTCCCCGAGCCGGACCACCCGTCGCGGCTGGTCGCGCGAGCCCACATGCACGAGCTGCGTGCGCGGCTGGCGTCGATCGCACAGCGCATCGGCGTGTCGCGGCCCGACACGGTGGGCGCGCAGCTGGCCGTGCTGGTCAACGGTGCCTTCGTCAGCGCCGAGCTGCTGGCGCCGGAAGAAGCCGTCGCCGTCTTGCTGGCATCGGCGCGGGCGCTGATCGAGGCCGCGCGCAAGTGACGCGCCGATGACGCCGCTCAGGCGTCGTCGTCGTGCTCCTCGATCAAGCGCCGCGGGCCGGCGCCGTGTTCGGCCAGCTCATCATGCGGATTGCGCAGCCCGCAACGACGCAGCGACAGGCAGCCGCAGCCGATGCAATCGGTGAGCTGGTCGCGCAGCGACTGCAGCTGGGCGATGCGTTGATCGAGCTCGGCGCGCCAGCCGCTGGACAGGGCGCGCCAGTCGGCCAGCGTCGGTGACCGGCCCTCGGGCAGGCGCGACAGGGCCTCGCGGATGGTCTCCAGCGGCATGCCCACGCGCTGCGCGATGCGGATCACCGCCAGCTGGCGCAGCGCGTCGCGCCGGTAGCGGCGCTGGTTGCCGGCGCTGCGCGTGCTGCGGATCAGGCCCTTGGCTTCGTAGTAATGCAGCGTGGATACCGCCACGCCGCTGCGTTCGGCGATCTCGCCCACACTGAGCATCTGTCCACTCTTCGCCACGTCCATCGGCCGGCCCCCCTTGACCTCAACTTAACTTGAGGTTGCAAGCTTCGCGGCAGTTCTTTCCAAGGTCAAGCATGAGCTCCATCGAACCGGTCCTTCCGCGCCCCGTCCCCGGCATCCTGAGCCCCCCCTTCCGGGCCATGACGATCGGCATGCTGGCGCTGATCTCGCTGCTCGCGTTCGAACAGCTGGCGGTGGCCACGGTGATGCCGGTCGTCGCCACCGCGCTCGGGGATGCGTCGCTGTATGCAGCAGCGTTCGGCGTGGCGCTGGCTGCCGGCATCGTCGGCATGGTGCTGGCCGGTCGCTGGAGCGACCGTGCCGGCCCGGCACCCGCGCTGTGGGCCGGCATCGCGGCCTTCGTGCTGGGTCTGGCCGCGGCAGGCACGGCGCCGACGATGCCGGCGCTGGTGCTGGGGCGCGCCTTGCAGGGCATGGGCGGCGGGCTGATGGGGGTGGCGCTGTACGTGGTGGTGGGCCAGCACTACCCCAGCGCGCTGCATGCGCGCATCTTCGCGGCCTTCGCGGCGGCCTGGGTGCTGCCGGCGATCGTCGGGCCGGCGCTGGCGGGGCTGATGGAGCGGCATTTCGGCTGGCGCTGGGTGTTCCTGGCGGCCGCGCTGCTGGCGCTGCCCTCGGCCGCGATGGTGTGGCGCGGCTTGGTGGCAGGTGCCCGCCCTGCCCCGGCCAGGCCGCAGGACGTGCAGGAACCTCGCGCCGGCCTGGGGCCCGCGGCGCTGGCCGCCGTCAGCGCCGGCCTGCTGTACGCCGGCGGCCAGTCAGCGGCGGGTCATGCGGCGGTGGTGGCCGCCGCGCTGGTGGGCTTGGCGCTGTCCGCACCGCGCCTGTTGCCGCACGGCACCTTCACCGCACGCCACGGCCTGCCGGCGGTGATCGGCTTGCGCGGGCTGGCCGCGGCCGCCTTCGTCACCGCCGAGGTCTTCATTCCGCTGATGCTGACGCGTGAACGCGGCCTGACCCCTGTGCAGGCCGGTCTGGTGCTGACGATCGGCGCGCTCGGCTGGAGCGCCGGTTCCTGGCTCCAGGGTCGCAGCACCCGCCCGCGCAGCGATGCGGCCTGCGTGCGCCTGCTGCGCATGGGCCTGGGCTCCATCACGCTGGGCGTGGCGGCGGTCACGCTGGTGCTGCTGCCGGCGGTGCCGCTGGCGGTGGCCGTCGTCGGCTGGGCGATCACGGGCCTGGGGATGGGGCTGGTCTTTCCGACGCTGTCGGTATTGATGCTGCGCCTGGCGCCGGGCGCGAAACAGGGCGCGGCCTCGTCTGCGCTGCAGCTCAGCGATTCGCTGGTCTCGGCCGTCGGGCTGGCGCTGGCGGGCCTGCTGCTGGCGGCGCTGCAGCAGCAAACGCCGACCGGCGCTTTCGTCGCCGGCTTCGCGGTGGCAGCCGGGCTGTCAGCGCTGGGGCTCGCCGTGGCGGGGCGGGCCCGCGCAGGACGGCCGGCGGTGGGCGCTGCTACGATCTGCGATTCTCCCGAATCGATGCTGGATGCCCATCAATCCCCCCCTGCCTGAATTGGCGGACGCACCGCCGAGCTCCAAAGCGGACGTCCCGGCATCACCCAGTCCTGAATGGCTGCGCGCCGAAGCCCTGTTCACAGCGCCTGCCCAAGCTCCGGCGCATCGGATGGCCGGACAGGGCGGCCCGGTCATCGTCATTCGCAAGCGCCGCCAGGCCGAGCCCCAGCGCGAGGGACCCACGACCGAGGCCGACGCAGCGACGCCTGACGGCGTGCGCGTGACCAAGGTCCACCGGGTTGCGCGAGCTGATCTCGAAGCCGCCGGTGTCGCTCCCAACAGCGGTGCCGAGACGGATGTCGTCGGGCTGCGCGAGACGCCCCGCCCGGCTCCCGTGCGAACGCGCCGCTCCCGTCCCGAGCGGCGGCCGAGCGCGGTGGTCCTGGTGCCCGTGGCTCCCCTGCCCGTTCCCGCGCGTCTCGAGCCCGTGCCCGCGGCGCCGAAGCCCGGCTTTCGCGAACGTTGGGCAAGCATCGATGCCCGGATGCGTCAACTCGAGCGTGTGCTCGACGACATCGAGAAGGCAAGAGCGCTGCGCCTCGGTCTCGAGGCCGCGCTCGAAGCGCAAGGCTAGCCTTCGGCGAGCCGGTAGACGCCGCCGCCGCGCTCGTCCTCGATCTCGCTGAGCTGGTCGCCGATGCGCACCTTGGTGCCGCCGTACACCTTCTGGCCGACGATGCAGGCCGCGCCGTCGGCCAACTTCAGCTGGGTCTTGAACACCTCGTGCGCGGCGTTGGCCTCGGCCGTTTCCTGCGCCAGGCTGGCGGCCGTGCGCTCGGCCTTCTGCCGCAGCTCCGGCGGGATGCGTTGCGGCTGCGCGCGTGCGTAATCGAGCAGCCGTGTGACATCGGCCTGCTCCTTCGCCAACTGCTGCAGCCGCGCCCGCACCGCTTCGATCTTCTGCATCAATGCCGGGTTGACGCCGACCTCGACCAGCGTGCGCACGCCGGCGGCCGAGCCGAGCAGCGCCGCCTGCACCAGCAGCGTGGCCTGCGTGCGGCCGCCGATGATCTGGCCCTTGCTGCCATCGGCGGGACCGACCAGCACCTTGTTGATCGCGCTCAGCAGGCTTTGCCGGCTGGCCTCCAGCACGAAGATGCAGCCTCCCGCCTCGATCGATGCGTTCTCGGCGAACCGGGTGTGCACGCTGCCGCCGCTGACGATGCGCGCCGTGTCGACGTGCGCCGCCACCGCTTCGCTCCACTCGCCGTGGCCGATGATGCCGCCCTTGATCGTGATGTCGCCGTCGGCCCGGATCTCGGCCGCTTCGACCACGCCGCCGACGGTCACGTCACCGGCGGCATGGATCTTCATGCCGGCCTTGACGTCGCCGAGCACGTTCACCGAGCCTTCGAACTCGATGTGGCCGGTGGACATGTCGACCGCCGCCAGCGTCAGCGTGGGCTCGACGACCACGCCATGCGTCACCAGCACCGGCTGGCCGGTGATGCTGGCCACCAGCAGCCCGGGCTCGCGCGCATCGACCGCCGCGCCGGCGAGCACCGGCGCGAACGGCGTGTCCTGGCCCGGCACCGGCGGCAGCGCACGGCCGAGCACGTCGATGCCCGCGACGCCCGCGGTCGCCGGGGTGCGCCGCATCAACGCGGTTCCGGGACGCACGCTGAAGAAGATGCCGAGGTCGCGAAAGTCGGCGGTGCCGTGCTCGTCGAGCTTCGGCGCGCGACTCTTGGCGTCGGGAATCAGCAGCTGGAACGACGCGTCGCGCCCGTTCACCGCCGCCCGGCCGGCGGCCACCAGCAAGGCGTCGGCGCGCCCGGCAGCAACGGCGGCGTCGATCTCGCCGGTCAGGATGCCCTGCACGACGCCGGCAGCGACCAGCGCATCGAGCAGCTGCGCGCGCGTGACCGGCGGACCCGACTCGGCGGCGTCGAAAGTCAGTCGCGCGCTCAGCCCGTCGGGCGCGATCGCAACGGCGATCGCCGGCCCGGCCGGCATGGTCGATGCAGGGTCGCTCGGCGGCTGATCGGTCGTTACTGCTGAATCCGTCATGCTCGTGCGGACCCGGCCTGCAGGAGAGGCCCTCGATCCTGCGCGGATGATGCCTGATCGAAGCGCGCGCGTTAGCCTTTGTAAGGCTGCGGTCAGGTGCAGGATGCGCGCATTCGAGCACGCTTCGCGCCATTGCGACGCGCCTTGCTGGGCTCAGGCCGCCACCGGACTCCGCGCAAAGCGTTCGATCGAGAACGATTCGATCGGCGTCGCACTGCGCCCGGTGGCGATCGATTCGGCCATCGCTTCGCCCACGCCCAGGCTGATCGCGAAGCCTTCGCCGTTGAAGCCGAACGCATAGTGCAGCCCGGGCGTCTTCGCGCTCGGGCCGATCACCGGCTGGCCGTCGCCGGTGTAGCCCTCGATGCCGCTCCAGACGCGGATCAGCTGCACGTGCTCGAAGGCCGGCACGAAGCGGCGCAGCTCGCGCAGCTGGCGCAGCGTGTTGTCAGGGCGCACGGCGGCGCGCACGGTCTCGGTCGACGCCGGGCCCTTGAGGCCGCCGCCGAAGACGATGTTGCCGCGCTTGATCTGGCGGAAGTACAGGCCCTCGTGCTCGATCGGTGTCGAGATGCCGATCGACGGGCCGATGGCATAGGGCAGCGGTTCGGTCACGCCCATCTGCGGGCCGCGCGCGTCCATCGGCACCGGCTCGCCGAACTGCGCCGCGAGCCGGTTCGACCAGGCGCCGCAGGCGACCAGCAATTGCGCGGCGCGCCAGCGGCGGCCGTCGGCGGCGTGGGCGAGAAAATCGGCGCCGTCGCGCTCGACTTTCAGCACCTCGGCATGCTCGACGATGTCGGCGCCGGCGCGCTGCGCGGCGCGGGCGAAGGCCGGGCCGGCCAGGCGCGGGTTGGCGTGGCCGTCGTGTGGCGACAGCGAACCGGCGATGACGCCGGGCGCGAAGATGCCCCAGCGGCGGCGCAGCTGCTCGGCGTTGAAGAGCTCGAGCTCGAGGCCGAGCGGACGCACGTCGCGCACGTGCTGCTCCAGCTTCGCGGCCTGCGCTTCGGTGTAGCAGACGCGCAAATGGCCGTAGGGCACGAACTCCAGGTCCTCGCCTAGCAGCTCATTGACGCGGCCCCAGACGGCGCGGGCGCGGTTGGCCAGCGGCATCTGGCTCAGCTCGCGGCCCTGGCGGCGCACGTTGCCGAAATTGGTGCCGCTGGCCTGGCGGCCGACCAGCTCGCGCTCCAGCAGCGTGACCGACAGGCCGTGCATGCGGCGCAGAAAGAATGCGGTGGTGGTGCCCATCAGGCCGCCGCCGAGGATCAGCACGTCGCTGCGCTGAATGGCCGTCATGCCTGTACCTCGCGCGTACTCATCATCAGCGGCTTGACCGGCGCCTGCGAGCGCAGCCGGCCGACCGATTCGATCGGCACACCCGCGCAGGCGGCGACGATCTCGGCGCCGGCATGCGCGCAATAGCGGCCCTGGCAGCGGCCCATGCCGACGCGGCTGAAGGCCTTGGCGCGGTTCAGCTCGCGCGAGCCGAGGTCGGTGACGCAGCGGCGCAGCTCGCCGGCGTTGATGGATTCACAGCGGCAGACCACCGTGTCGTCGGGCAGCGCCGCGGCCTGGGCATGCGGCCAGGGGAAGGCTTGCGCCAGCCCGGCGCGAAAGCGGTCCATGCGGTCCAGCAACCGCCCCAAGCCTGTGGCTTCAGCGCGGTACAACGCCTCGCCGGCGGCATGGCCCTGGTCCGCCAATGCGGCCAGCGCGGCCAGCCGGCCGGCGGCTTCTGCTCCGTCGGCACCGAGGATGCGCGCGCCGTCGCCGGCCAGGTAGACACCGTTCACGCTGCTGCGCCCATCGGCATCGATGCGCGGCAGCCATTGCCGGCTCAGCGGCTCGAAGTGAAAGTCGCAGCCGGCCAGGTCGGCCAATTGCGATTCGGCGCGCAGGTGCCAGCCGAGGCCCACGGCATCGCACTCGACGCGCTGCTCGCGGCCGGCCGCATCGCGCACGGTCACCGCTTCCACGCCGACACCTTCGCGGCCGTCGATGCGCAGCGGCGTCACGCCCTGCCGCAGCGTAACGCCGGCGCGGCGCAGGCTGCGCATCAGCGACAGGCCGCGCAAGGCCAGTGCCGGCCGCGCCAGCAGGCCGCGCAGCGCTGCCCACGGCTTCGAGGCGGGCGCCGTGTCGAACACAGCCGCCACCTCGGCGCCGGCCTGCACGTACTGCGAAGCCACCAGGTACAGCAGCGGCCCGCTGCCGAGAAAGACGACGCGCCGGCCGATCGCGCAGGCCTGCGCCTTCAGCGCGATCTGCGCTGCGCCCAGGCTGTAGCAGCCCGCACGCTGCCAGCCGGGCACCGGCAGCAGCCGGTCGGTCGCGCCGGCGCAGACGATGAGCGCGTCGAAGGGCACGGTGTGCGGTGCGTCGCCGCGCACCGTGTGCAACTCGCCGGGCGTGAGGTTCCAGGCCAGCGTGTCCGCGCGGTAGTCGATCTGCGCGCGCAGCGCGTCGAAATCGGCATGCAGTGCCGCGGCCTTCGTGGCCTCACTGCCGTAGAGCTTGGCGTAGGGGCGCTTGAAACCTTCCGGCTGGCGGCGGTAGATCTGGCCGCCGTCGCGCCGGCCTTCGTCGATCACGATCGGGCGCAGCCCGGCCTGGACCACGGCCTGCGCGGCGCGCACGCCCGCCGGCCCCGCGCCGACGATCACGACCCGGGGCGACGTGCTGACTGCGGTCATGGCGCGACCTCGAGCCGCTCGCGCAGATCCGGCGTCATCGGCCACTGCGTCGCGGGCGGCCGCGTGCGCACCGCCATGCCGGCCTCCACCGGGGTCGAGCAGGCGCGCAGCCGCTCGCCGGTCTCGTTCCACACCCAGCAGTCCTGGCAGGCGCCCATCAGGCAGAAGCCGGCGCGCGGGCCGTCGCCGAACTCGCTGTCGCGCACGCGGCGGCCGTGGCTCAGCAGCGCGACGAGCAGCGTGTCGCCGGCCAGCGCGGTGGCGGCGATGCCGTCGATGCGCAGCGCGACGCGGGGTCGGTCGGTCTCGGCCAGGCGCACGAAGCGCGGCATGGAATCGGCAGCTGGCATGGGGCTAACGCATTAAGTCAACGTGGTTCGGGGAACAGCCGCTCGATCGGGAAGTGCGTCTTGATGAACGGCGACTTGATGACGATGTAGCTGAAGTACTTCTCGATGCCGATGTTGCGCTCGAGCAGGCCTTCGATCACCTGCTGGTAGTGGTTCACGCCGCGCGTCAGGAAGCGCAGCAGGTAGTCGTAGCCGCCGCTGACGAGGTGGCATTCGAGGATCTCGTCGACCCCGCGGATGGCGGTCTCGAAGCGGATGAAGTCTTCGCGGTGGTGGTCCGACAGCGTGACCTCGGTGAACACGGTCAGCGTGTCGCCCAGCTTCTCCAGCCGCAGGTGCGCGCCGTAGCCGCCGATGTAGCCCGCCTGCTCGAGCCGTTTGACCCGGATCAGGCAGGGGCTGGGCGACAGGCCCACCGCATCGGCCAGGTCGACGTTCGTCATGCGACCGTTCTTCTGCAGCTGCGCCAGGATGCGCAGATCGAGACGGTCGAACTTGAAGGCTTCGGTCATGGCGGCGTTACGTTGATGTCGTGAAGCTCCGATTCTCCGGCGCGCCGGGCTCCGCGTCAGCCCGCCAGCGCGGCGCGCACGTCGCGCGCCTCGAGCACCTCGTCGAGCGTCTTGCGCAGGCGCAGGAACACCTGGTCGAGCTCGGGCTCGGTGATGGTCAGGGCCGGCGCGAAGCCGAGGATGTGGTCGCCGAAGCTGCGGAACACCAGGCCGTTGCGATAGCCGATGTTGAAGATGCGGTCGGCCAGGCCGAGCGAGGCATCGAAGCCGCGCTTGCTCGCCTTGTCGCTGACCAGCTCCAGCGCACCGAGCAGGCCGCGATGGCGGGCATCACCCACCAGCGGGTGCGCGCGCAGCGCTTCGAGCCCCTGCGCGAAACGCGGCGCCACCTGCTCGCCATGCGCGAGGATGCCGCCCTCTTCGTACAGCCGCAACACTTCCAGCGCCACCGCGGCGCCCACCGGGTGCGCCGAGTAGGTGGCACCGTGGCCGATGGCCGTGCCGGCCGGCGCGCCGTCGGCGATGCCGGCATAGACCTTCTCCGACAGCATCGTCGCGCCCAGCGGCACGTAGCCGGCGGTCAGGCCCTTGGCCAAGGTCATCAGGTCGGGCTCGACGCCTTCGGCGTCGCACGCGAACATCGGCCCGGTGCGGCCGAAGCCGGTGATGACCTCGTCGACGACGAACAGGATGTCGAGCTCACGCGCGGCATCGGCCATCGCCTTCAACCAGCCCTTGGGCGGCACGATGACGCCGCCGGAGCCCTGGATCGGCTCGCAGAAGAAGGCCGCGACACGATCGGCGCCGAGCTCGGCCACCTTGGCGCGCAGCGCGGCGACCGAGGAGGCGATCAACGCCTGCGGATCATTCCCCTGCGCATGGCGGTACGCATACGGCGACTCGATGTAGTGCTGCGTCGGCAGCGGCAGGTCGAAGCCGCGGTGGAACACCGGCAGCGCCGTCAGCCCGGCGCCGGTGGACGACGAACCGTGATAACCGCGCTGCAGCGAGATGAAGTGCTTCTTCTGCGGCCGGCCGGTGTTGTTGTAGTACTGGACGATGAAGCGCACCGCTGCGTCGACCGAGTCGGATCCGCCCAACGTCAGATAGGCGCGTGTCAGCGAGGCGGGTGTGATTTCGACCAGTTTCGCCGCCAGGCGGATCGCCGGCTCGCTGGAGAAGTGGAAGTAGCCGGTGGCATACGGCAGCCGGCGCATCTGCTGGGCGGCGGCCTGCACCACACTCTCCTGCCCGTAGCCGACATTCACGCACCACAGGCCCGCGAAGGCGTCCAGCAGCTCGTGACCGCGGTCGTCGGTGAGCCAGACGCCGCGGCCGGACGACAGCACAGCGGGGCCGCGCTCTTCGTGCAGGCGCCATGGCGCGACCGGGTGGACGAGGTGGGCGCGGTCCAGTGCCACCAGGGCATCGTGGGCAGCAGCGTCGGGGCGGCGGGTGGTGGTCATGGCGTAGGGGCTCGAGTGGGTCGTTCAGTGAGCCAAAGCTTAGGTCGCGACGTGTCCGGCGTGGTGCTGCATTGGGGGGCCGGCGCGGCGTGTTGCTGCGCATCGGCCCCAAGCTTCGGCATATCGTGCCGAGCCGCGCGCTTCAGTAGCCGCGGGCGCGGTCGACCAGACCGATCAGCGGCTCGCCGGCGGCGAAACGGCGCAGGTTGTCGATCACCACCTCGGCCGCGCTCTCCGGCTGCGTCATGCTGGCGATGTGCGGCGTGATGCGCACGCGCGGGTGCTGCCACAGCGCATGAGCGACCGGCAGCGGCTCGGGCTCGGTGACGTCGAGCACGGCTTCGGCGAGCTGGCCGGTGTCGAGGGCGGCGAGCAGGTCGGCGGTCACGAGTTGCGCGCCGCGGCCGACGTGCACGAGCTGAGCACCCTTCGGCAGCTGGTTGAACAGGTCGATGTCGAGCAGGCCGCGCGTGGCATCGGTCAGCGGCAGCAGGCAGATCAGGATGTCGCAGCGGGCCAGGAATTCGTTCAGCTCGGCGGCGCCGGCGTAACAACGCACGCCGTCGACTTCGTGGCGCGATCGGCTCCAGCCGGCGCACTCGAAGCCGAACCCGGCCAGCGTTGTCAACACCGCCTGCCCCAGCGCGCCGAGCCCCAGCACGCCGATGCGGCGCTCGCTCGCTGGCTTCACCGGCAGCGGCTGCCACTGGCCCTGCTGCTGCTGCCGGCGGTAGGCCGGCATGTCGCGGTGCAGGTCGAGCACGGCGTGCGTGACGTACTCGACCATGCCGTGGGTGATGCCGGGCTCGACCATGCGCACGATGGGCAATGCCGGCGGCAGCGCGTCGAAGTGAAACTGGTCGACACCGGCGCCGGACGAGAACAGCAACTGCAGGTTCGGGAAGCGCATTCCCAGTTGATCCGGCGGCTCCCACGCGGCGAGGAAGCGGACCTCGGACGGGTCGCCGACGTCGGGCCAGATCCGGAAATCGAGGTCTGGCGCACGGCGCTTGAACACTTCGGCCCAACGGCGGCCGCGCACCGGGTCGGACTTGTAGAGAAAGGTGGCCATCGTTGTTGAGTGTTATCCCATCGCCTGCGTGACGATCGCGAACAGGCGCGGCGCGCTGGCGGCCGACGCAGGCGCGGCCGGCACCGCACCGGACAGTGGCGCGCGCTGCATCGTCACCGGCGCATCGACGCGCAGCAGGCCGAGGCTTTCCAGCCATTCGGCCAAGCCGGCGTCAGCATCGACATCGATGCGCGTGAAGCGGCCGGCATTCAGCCCCGACAGGTGCGCGATCAGTGCACGCGCGCCGTCGGCATCCGGCGCGACGACCGGTCCGATCGCATGGCCGCGGCCGAAGCGGCGCAGCAGGCCGAAGCCGCGGGGCTGGTCGTCGTGGGTCAGCACGACGGCGGCGTCGGCATCGGCGATCAGCTCGTCGATCAGGGCATCCCGCGGCATGCCGCGCGCGGTCGCATCGAGGGCCTTCAGCGCCGGCAGATCACCGGCGCCCGCCGGGCGCAGCCGCCAGCCGCTGTCCAGCGCGACCAGCGGCGCCGGCAACGCAACGCCCTGGTGCTGGCGCAACTCTCCGATGCGCTGGAAGCCCAGGCGCTCATACAGGCCGCGGCCTTCGAGCGTCGCGTGCAGCAGCACGCTGCAGCCGTCCAGGCCGTCGAGCAGCGCGCTCATCAGGCGATGGCCGATGCGGCGCCCCTGCGCTGCCGGCGCGACGACCACCAGCCCGATCGTCGCGTCCCGCGCACCCCAGCGAAAGCGCAGGCCGGTGCCCAGTGTCTCGCCATCGCGCTCGGCGACCAGCCCTTCGCCATGCCGAAAGACCTGCTCCCAGTCGGCCGGCCGATGCGGCCAGCGCAGAGCGTCGGTCAGCGCGTGCGCCGCGGCGAGGTCGGCGTCGGTCATCGGTCGCAGTTGCACGCCGTCGGCCACCGGCGGTTTCGAAATTCGTGCACCCATTGGGCGTGGTCTCCACAGGGTTGAGGGCGCCTATCTTGGTCTGAACGGCGCGCCCGCGCCAGCACGAATACGGCGCGGAACGCAATACGGCAGCATCGGCTGCGCAGGCCGTGCTGCGCGGCATTCGCTGCCGAGGCGCTCGTGTCCATGCACACAAATGCGGCAGCACCTTCATGACATCGCCGGCCGGCAGCTGCAGAAGCGGGCGTCCGCACTTTCCCTAGGCATGCCGCACCACTTCCGCGCTCACCGCATGGCATGCCGCAAAGACCCCTGCAAACAACAGCTTCTCATCGGCGGGACGGCCAATACATCACATGCCCCCGGCCCGCCCATGCTGCAATGAAGCCGTCACGAAGAGCCACTCACACCAGCGAGACATCATGACCTTCCGCCCCAAATTCATCACCTTCGACTGCTACGGCACCCTGACCCGTTTTCGCATGGGCGACATCGCCCGCGAAATGTTCGCCGACCGCATCCCGGCCGAGCGCATGGAGCAGTTCATCGCAGACTTCTCGGCCTACCGCTTCGACGAGGTGTTGGGCGCCTGGCAGCCGTACGAGGTGGTGCTGAAGAACGCCATTCGCCGCCTGTGCCGCAAATGGAAGCTGCAGTACATCGACGCCGAGGCGCAGCAGTACTACGACGCCGTGCCCACGTGGGGCCCGCATGCCGATGTGCCGGCCGGCCTGGCGAAGATCGCCAACGAGATCCCGCTGGTGATCCTGTCCAACGCGTCGGACGACCAGATCCACAGCAACGTGGCCAAGCTGGGCGCGCCGTTCCATCGGGTGTATACCGCGCAGATGGCACAGGCCTACAAGCCGCGCCTGCAGGCCTTCGAGTACATGTTCGACTCGCTGGGCTGCAACCCCGAAGACGTGCTGCACGTCTCGTCCAGCCTGCGCTACGACCTGATGTCGGCGGATGACCTCGGCATCGTCAACAAGGTCTTCGTCAACCGCGGCCACGGCCCGGGCAACGCGGCCTACCGCTACACCGAGATCACCGACATCGGCGGCCTGCCGGGCGTCGTGGGTCTCTGACGCTTTCTCTTCCATTCACGACCGCCCCGCGATGAAACTCGACGCCTACTGGACTGACAGCGCCCCGGCCTTCCGGCCCAAGGGCCGCGAACTGCCGTCCCAGGTGGATGTGGCCATCGTCGGCGGCGGCTTCACCGGCCTGTCGGCCGCGCATGCGCTGGCGCAGCGCGGTGCGACGGTGGCGGTGCTGGAAGCGGGTGACCGCGTGGCCGCCGAAGCCTCGGGCCGCAACGGCGGCCACGTGAACAACGGCCTGGCGGTCGACTATGCCGAGGTGGCCGCCAAGTACGGCGCCGACCGCGCCACCGCCTGGTACCGCGCGTATGACGACGCCGTCGACACCGTGGCACGGCTGGTGCGGGACGAGAAGATCGACTGCGACTTCAGCCGCACCGGCAAGCTCAAGCTCGCGACACGGCCGGCCGGCCTGGACGCGCTGCGCCGCAGCGCCGAGCGGCTGCAGCGCGATGGCGTCGACACCGACACCGAGATCCTCGATGCCGCCGCGGTGCGCGCCGAGGTGCAGAGCGACCGCTTCCACGGCGGCCTGCTCTACAAGCGCAGCGGCCAGATGCACATGGGCCGGTTTGCCTCGGGCCTGGCCGCAGCGGCCGAGCAGCGCGGCGCTCAGATCCACACCGGCACCTGCGTGCAGCGCGTCGAGCGCATCGGTGCCGGCCACGCGCACCGCCTGCACACCACGCACGGCCCCATCACCGCACAGCAGGTGCTGCTGGCCACCGGTGCCACGCGGCACGGCGGCTACGGCAGCTTCGGCTGGCTGCGCCGCCGCATCGTGCCGATCGGCAGCTTCATCGTCGTCACCGAGCCGCTCGGGCGCCGCCGCGCCGATGCGCTGCTGGCCGGCCGGCGCACCTACGTGACGGTGGCCAACATCCACCACTACTTCCGGCTCACGGCCGACCATCGCCTGGTCTTCGGCGGGCGCGCGCGCTTTGCCATCTCCAGCCCGACGTCGGACGCCGCCAGCGGCGAGATCCTGCGCGCCGGCCTGGCCGAGACCTTCCCGCAGCTGGGCAAGGTGCGCCTCGACTACTGCTGGGGCGGCCTGGTCGACATGACGCAAGACCGCCTGCCGCACGCCGGCGAGCGCGAAGGCCTGTACTACGCCATGGGCTACAGCGGCCACGGCACGCAGATGTCGGTGCACATGGGCCAGAAGATGGCCGCGGTGATGGCCGGCGATGCCGATGCGAATCCCTGGCGCGACCGCGCCTGGCCCGCCATTCCGGGCCATGTCGGCCCACCCTGGTTCCTGCCCGCGGTAGGTCTGTACTACCGCTTGAAAGACCGCTTGTCCTGACTTACAAAAGACGCGTCCAGCGCGTCATGCCCACCCGTCCGTCCTCGACCCTTCTCGGAGTCCGCACCATGAGCAGCCATCGCCAACCTCTCGACAACCTCGTCGGTCCCCAGGAAAGCCAGCGCCTGCTGACGGCCCTGCAACGCGGGGCCACGCGGCGCGACATCCTGGGCCTGCTGATGGCCGGCGGCATGCAGGCCGGCCTGGCCGGCACGCTGGCGACGACGGCGCTGTCGGTGCAGGCGCAGACGCCCAAGCGCGGCGGCAAGCTGCGCGTGGCCGGCGCCACCGCGGCGGCCACCGACACGCTGGACCCCGCCAAGTACTCGAACCAGACCGACTATTCGCGCGGCATGATGGTCTACAACGGCCTGTTCTCGCTGGACGGAACGCTGACGCCGCAGCCTGCGCTGGCCGAGAAGTCCGACACCAAGGACGCCAAGACCTGGGTCTTCACGCTCCGCAAGGGCGTCAGCTTCCACGACGGCAAGCCGCTGACGCCAGCCGACGTGGTGTTTTCGATCATGCGCCACAAGGACCCGGCCACGGCCTCGAAGGCCAAGGCCCTCGCCGACCAGATCGAGAGCGTGAAGGCCAGCGGCCCGAACGAGGTCACCATGGTGCTGACCTCGCCCAATGCCGACCTGCCGGTGATACTGGGCACCTTCCAGTTCCACATCGTCAAGGAAGGCACGACCGACTTCTCCGCCGGCATCGGCACCGGGCCGTACAAGATGAAGGAGTTCAAGCCCGGCGTGCGCTCGCTGGCCGTGCGCAATGACGGCTATTGGAAGACCGGCCGGCCGTACCTGGACGAGATCGAATTCGTCGGCATCGGCGACGAGGGCGCGCGCGTCAACGCGCTGCTGTCCGGTGGCATGGACCTCGTGGGCGTGGTGAACCCGCGCTCGGTGGCGCGCATCAAGGCCACGCCGGGCTATGCCATCTTCGAGACGCAATCGGGCCAGTATTCCGACCTGGTCATGCGCAAGGACATGGGTCCGGGCCAGAACGAGGATTTCATCCTGGCGATGAAGTACATGTTCGACCGCCAACAATTGAAGAAGACCGTGGCGCTGGACCACGCGGTGGTGGCCAACGACCAGCCGATCGATCCCACCAATCGCTTCTATTTCGCCGGCCTGCCGCAGCGGGCCTTCGACCTGGACAAGGCGAAATTCCACCTGCAGAAGTCGGGCGTGACGGGCAAGGTGCCGGTGGTCGCTTCACCGGCGGCGACGTATTCGGTGGAAATCGCGCTGGTGCTGCAGCAGACCGCGCAGCGCATCGGCCTGGACCTGGACGTCAAGCGCATGCCGGCCGACGGCTACTGGTCGAACCATTGGCTCAACAGCCCCGTCGGCTTCGGCAACGTGAACCCGCGGCCGAGTGCGGACACCATCCTCACGCAGTTCTTCAAGTCGGATGCGGCGTGGAACGAGTCGCGCTGGAAGAACCCGAAGTTCGACCAGCTGCTGGTGGCTGCGCGTGCCGAAACCGATCTGGCCAAGCGCAAGCAGATGTACGCCGACATGCAGACGATGATTCATCAGGAAGCCGGGATCGGCATTCCGCTGTTCCTGGCGAGCATCGATGGCCACAGCACCAAGGTGAAGGGTCTGTCGCCGATTCCTCTGGGTGGGCTGATGGGCTATTCCTTCGCCGAGCACGTGTGGATGGAAGGTTGAAGAACTTGACCACCCCCCGAAGCGGCCTTCGGCCGCCTCCCCCCAAGGGGGGCGGCCCCGGCGGCCCGGCAAAGCCGGTTCCGCGGCGCCCGCTGGATGGGCGCCGGCTGACGCGGCGCTGAAGATCGAGGACCACACCATGAACACCATCATCCTGAAACTGCTGACCCAGCGAATCGCGATCGCACTGCTGTCGCTGCTCGCGGTCTCGGTCGTCGTGTTCGCGGTCACCGCGGTGCTGCCCGGCGATGCCGCGCAGGAGCAGTTGGGGCAGGACTCGACGCCTGAAGCGCTGGCCGCGCTGCGTGCCCAGATGGGCCTGGACGTGCCCGCACCGCAACGCTACCTGCGCTGGCTGGGCGGCCTGTTGCGGGGCGACATGGGCCAGTCGGCCACCACCCAGATGCCCGTGACACAGCTGGTCGGCTCCCGGCTGCCCAATTCGCTGCTGCTCGCGGCCATCACCGCGCTGTTCTCGGTGCCCATCGCGCTGTCGGCCGGCATCGCCGCGGCGGTGTGGCGCGGATCGTGGTTCGATCGCGCGGCCTCCAGCGCGGCGGTGGCCGTGGTCTCGGTGCCCGAATTCCTGGTCGCCACGCTGATGGTGGTGGTGTTCGCGGTGCAGCTGCGCTGGCTGCCCGCGCTGTCCTACGTCAGCGACATCGAATCGATGGGCCAGGTGCTGCGTGCCTTCGCGATGCCGGTGCTCACGCTGTGCTGCGTGATCGTGGCGCAGATGATGCGCATGACCCGCGCCGCCGTGATCGACCAGCTGGAGGCGCCGTACATCGAGATGGTGCAGCTCAAGGGCGCCTCGCCGCTGCGCACCGTGCTGCTGCACGCGCTGCCGAATGCCGTGGGGCCGATCGCCAACGCGGTGGCGCTGAGCCTGTCGTACCTGCTGGGCGGCGTGATCATCGTCGAGACCATCTTCAACTACCCCGGCATCGCCAAGCTGATGGTCGACGGCGTCACGCAGCGCGACATGCCGCTGGTGCAGGGCTGCGCGATGCTGTTCTGCGCCGGCTACCTGATCCTCGTCACGTTCGCGGATGTGTGCGGCATCGTCGCCAACCCGCGGCTGCGCCATCGCTAACGGATGAAACCCATGGCCACGATTCCGATTCCCCTGTCTCCGCCCGGCCCGCTGACCGCACTGCGCGAGCGCCTGGCTGCCTTTGGTCCGTCCGGCCTCCTCGGCCTGGCGGTGGTGCTGTTCTGGGTGCTGGCGGCACTCGTCGGACCGGCGCTGCTGGCGCGCGGCGGTGCCGAGGGCGGCGGCGATGTCTTCGCCCCCATCAGCGCCATGCACTGGCTGGGCACCGATTACCTGGGCCGCGACATGCTGGCCCGCGTGATCGAAGGCGCGCGCTACACCGTGGGCGTCGCCTTCATCGCCACGCTGCTGGCCAGCGGCACCGGCATCACGCTGGCGCTGCTGGCGGCCGCCAGCAATCGCTGGATCGACGGCGGCCTGAGCCGCCTGCTGGACACGCTGACGGCGATCCCCAGCAAGATGTTCGCGCTGCTGATGGTGGCGGGCTTCGGCTCGTCGGTGCCGATGCTCGTTCTGACTGCCGCGGTGATCTATGTTCCCGGCGCCTACCGCATGGCCCGCGCCCTGGCGGTGAACATCAACGCCATGGATTACGTGACCGTGGCCCGCACGCGCGGCGAGGGCACCTGGTACGTGATGCGGCGGGAGATCCTGCCCAACATCGCCGGCCCGATGCTGGCCGACCTGGGGCTGCGCTTCGTCTACGCCGTGCTGCTGCTGGCTTCTCTGAGCTTCCTGGGCCTGGGCGTGCAGCCGCCGCAGGCGGACTGGGGTTCGCTGGTGCGCGAAAACATCGGCGCACTGGCCGAGGGTGGCGCATCCGTCATCGCGCCGGCACTGGCCATCGCGAGCCTGACGATCGCGGTGAACCTGGTGATCGACAACCTGCCGGGCCGTGCGGCCCGCGAACGGGGGAACCGCTGATGGGCAGCACCGTAACGGTCCAGGGCCTCTGCGTCACCGCAGGCACGGCCACGCTGGTCGACAACCTCAACTTCACCATCCAGCCGGGCGAGGTCCTGGCGCTGATCGGTGAATCGGGCTCCGGCAAGACCACCACCGCGCTGGCGCTGATGGGCCACGCGCGCCGCGGCTGCCGCATCTCCGAAGGCGTGATCCGCATCGGCGACGTGGACGTGCGCCAGCTGGCGCCCGGTCAGCTGCGCGCCTTGCGCGGCCGCACCGTGTCGTACATCGCGCAGAGCGCGGCGGCTTCCTTCAACCCCTCGCGCACGATCCTGGACCAGGTGGTGGAGCCTGCGCTGCTGCACGGCACGCTGCCGCGTGCGCAGGCTGAATTGAAGGCCATCGCGCTCTTCCGGGAACTGGCTCTGCCCGATCCGGAAACCATCGGCCAGCGTTACCCGCACCAGGTGTCCGGCGGCCAGCTGCAGCGGCTGATGGCTGCGATGGCGCTGATCACCGATCCCGAGCTGGTGATCCTGGACGAGCCGACCACCGCGCTGGACGTGACCACGCAGATCGAGGTGCTGCGCGCCTTCCGCCGCGTGGTGCGCGAGCGGCAGGTAACGGCGGTGTACGTCAGCCACGACCTGGCCGTGGTGGCGCAGATGGCCGACCACATCCTGGTGCTGCGCGAAGGCCGCATGCAGGAGATGAACGGCACCGACCGCATCCTGGCGCAACCCTCGCACGAATACACCAAGAGCCTGCTGGCCGCGGCACGGCCGGTGACGCGCATCTCCGGCCGCGATGCCGCCGACGAAGCGCTGCTGCTCGAAGTGAGCGGCCTCAACGCGGGCTACGGTCCGGTCGACGCGAAGGGCCGGCCGCAAACCCTGATCCTCGAGGACATCGACCTCGTGCTCAGGCGTGGCCAGGCCATCGGCGTCATCGGCGAATCGGGCTCGGGCAAGACCACGCTGGCCCGCGCCATCGCCGGCCTGCTGGCCCCCAGCCACGGCAGCGTGCGCTTCGAGGGGCAACCGCTGGCCGGCACGCTGCAGCAGCGCACGAAGGAGCAGCTGCGCCGCATCCAGATCGTGTTCCAGATGGCCGACACGGCGCTGAACCCCTCGCACACCATTCGCGACATCCTGGCGCGGCCGCTGCAGTTCTACAAGGGCCTGCGCGGCGCGCCGCTGCAGGCGCGCATCGACGAACTGCTGGACCTGGTCAAGCTGCCGCGCACGGTGGCCGACCGCCTGCCCGGCGGTCTGTCCGGCGGCCAGAAGCAGCGCGTGAACCTGGCGCGCGCGCTGGCGGCCGAGCCGGAGCTGATCCTGTGCGACGAGGTCACCTCGGCACTGGACACGGTGGTCGGCGCCGCGGTGCTGGACCTGATCGCCGAGCTGCGGCGCGAGCTGGGCCTGTCCATCCTCTTCATCAGCCACGACCTGCACACCGTGCGCGCGGTGTGCGACGAGATCGTCGTGATGCAGCACGGCAAGAAGCTGGCGCAGGTGGCCCGTGCCGACTACGACCGCCGGCCGCAGCATCCCTATTACGAACTGCTGGCGCGTTCGGTGCCCGAGCTGCGTCGCGGCTGGCTCGACGAGATCGACGCCGCGCGCCCCGCGCTGCATGCCGTACATGCCGCCTGACACCGAACTGGAGCGTCCATGACCACCCCCACCTACCGCATCGCCGCGATCGCCGGCGACGGCATCGGCCGCGAAGTGCTGCCTGAAGGCCTGCGCGTGCTCGAAGCCGCTGCCAAGCGCTTCGGCTTCACGCTCGAGGTCCGCCACATCGAATGGGCCAGCTGCGACTACTACCAGGCCCATGGCCAGATGATGCCGGACGACTGGAAGGCGCAGCTCGAAGGATTCGACGCGATCTACTTCGGCGCCGTCGGCTGGCCGGCCACGGTGCCGGACCACGTCTCGCTGTGGGGCTCGCTGCTGAAGTTCCGGCGCGAGTTCGACCAGTACGTGAACCTGCGCCCGGTGCGCCTCTTCGAAGGCGTGCCCTGCCCGCTGGCCGGCCGCAAGCCCGGCGACATCGACTACCTGGTGGTGCGTGAGAACACCGAGGGGGAGTACACCGCGCTGGGCGGCGTGATGTACGAAGGCACCGAGCGCGAGATCGTGATCCAGGAGTCGGTGTTCTCGCGCCATGGTGCCGACCGCGTGCTGAAGTTCGCCTTCGAGGCCGCCCGCGCGCGCCAGCGCAAGCACCTGACCGTGGCGACCAAGAGCAACGGCATCGCCATCAGCATGCCGTGGTGGGACGGCCGCGCCGACGCCGTCGGCCGCGACTATCCCGACGTCACCGTCGACAAGCAGCACATCGACATCCTCAGCGCCCGCTTCGTGCTGCAGCCCACGCGCTTCGACGTCGTCGTGGCGAGCAACCTGTTCGGCGACATCCTGTCCGACCTGGGTCCGGCCACTGCCGGCACGATCGGCCTGGCGCCCTCCGCCAACCTGAACCCCGAGCGCAAATTTCCGTCGTTGTTCGAGCCCGTGCACGGCTCGGCACCGGACATCTACGGCAAGAACATCGCCAACCCGGTCGCGATGATCTGGTCGGGCGCGCTGATGCTGGACTTCCTGACGCAAGGCCAGGGCGCAGGACGCGCTGCGCACGACGCGATCGTCAAGGCGATCGAGCGGGTGCTGGTCGAAGGCCCGCGCACGCCGGACCTGGGCGGCAAGGCGTCGACGACCGAGCTCGGCCAGGCCATTGCTGCGCTGGTTGCCGCCGGCTGAACCCCTTTCAAGATCGAACGAGACCATTGCCATGCCACTGACCCTGCAACGCGACGACCTGATGCCCGGGCGCAACCTGATCGGCGAATGGCGCGAAGCCGCTGAAGGACGCCGCTTCGACGTGACCGACCCGGCCACCGACACCGTGTTCGCCAGCGTGCCCGACAGCGGCGCCGCCGATGCGCACGCCGCGGTCGATGCGGCGCACGCGGCATTTCCGGCCTGGCGCGCACTGCCCGCGAAGCAGCGCGCGCAGATCCTCAAGCGCTGGAACGCGCTGATGCTCGCGCACCAGGACGACCTCGGCAAGCTGATCTCGCGCGAGCAGGGCAAGCCGCTGGCCGAAGGCCGTGGCGAGGTCGCGTACGCTGCGAGTTATGTGGAATGGTTCGCCGAGGAAGCCACGCGCGCCAATGGCGACGTGATTCCCGCGCCGGTCGCGGGCCGCCGCATGCTGGCGCTGAAGGAGCCGGTCGGCGTGGTCGCGGCGATCACGCCGTGGAATTTTCCGGCCGCGATGATCGCGCGCAAGATCGCGCCGGCGCTCGCGGTCGGCTGCACGGTGGTGTGCAAGCCCGCGGAAGACACGCCGCTGACCTCGCTGGCGCTGGTGCGCCTGGCCGAAGAGGCCGGCGTGCCGGCGGGCGTGCTGAACATCGTCACCGCCTCGCGCGAGCGCACGCCCGAAGTCGTCGACCAGTGGCTCGACGATGCGCGTGTGCGCAAGATCACCTTCACCGGCTCGACGCCGGTCGGCAAGCACCTGGCGCGGCGCTCGGCCGATACGTTGAAGAAGCTGTCACTCGAACTGGGCGGCAATGCGCCCTTCATCGTCTTCGACGATGCCGACCTCGACGCTGCCGTCGAGGGCCTGATGGTCGCCAAGTTCCGCAACGGCGGCCAGACCTGCGTCTGCCCGAACCGGGTCTTCGTGCAATCGGCCGTGCACGACCGCTTCGTCGACAAGCTCGCGGCCCGCATCGCGGCGCTGAAGGTCGGCCCGGCCAGCGCGGCCGATTCGCAGATCGGGCCGATGATCAATGCGCGCGCGGTCGACAAGATCCTGCACCACCTGCGCGATGCCGTCGAACGGGGTGCACGCATCGTCGTCGGCGGTGAACGGCTGGCGTCGCTGGGCCCGAACTACGTCGCGCCGACCCTGCTGGTCGGCGCCGATGCGACGATGGCCTGCTCGTGCGAGGAGACCTTCGGTCCGGTGGTGCCGGTGACGCGCTTCGACAGCGAAGCCGAAGTCATCGCCGCAGCGAATGCCACGCCTTATGGTCTGGCGGCCTACTTCTATTCGAACGACATGCGCCGCGCCTGGCGCGTAACCGATGCGCTCGAATGCGGGCTCGTCGGCGTCAACGAAGGCGCGCTGGCCGCCGAAGCGGCGCCCTTCGGCGGCGTCAAGGAATCGGGTTACGGACGCGAAGGCTCGGTGCACGGCCTGGACGACTACCTGCATCTGAAATACGTCTGCCAGGGGCAACTGGGTCGGTGAATCCGGCCGCGCAATCAATCAGCCAATGCCATCGCGCGCGCGGCCACGACCGGGAAGGCGCGCGCAGACCCGCAAACTGCCGCTCAGCGCGCGCCTCTCGGCCTGGACGGTGCCGGGCATGGCATCGAGCCGCTCGAGCAGCTGGCGCGCTTCGGCGGCGAAACGCTCGCCTTCGGCCGTGAGGCGCAGGCGGTGGGAGCTGCGCACGGCCGGGTTGAAGCCCAGCTTGGCCTCCAGGTGCTTCAAGCGGGTCGACAGCGCCGACGGCGTCACCCGCAGCGATCGCGCCGCGGCGCTCAGCGAGCTGGCCATGCTGATGGCCGGTGGCATGCAGGCGGCGCTGGCCGGCGGCATCGCCGCCGCGGCCGCGAGCGCGCATGCGCAGACGCCGCGCAAGGGCGGGCGATTGCGCGTGGCAGGGGCTGCCGCCGCGGTCACCGACACGTTGGATCCGGCCAAGCAGTCCAACCACACTGACTACATCCGCGGCTTCATGTTCTACAACGGCCTGACCACCCTGGACGGCAGCCTCGTCCCCCAGCCGTCGCTGGCGGAGGAGTTCAGCACCAACGACGCCAAGACGTGGGTCTTCAAGCTGCGCAAGGGCGTCAGCTTCCACGACGGCAAGCCGCCACCAGGACGGCGGCATCGCGATGCACGTGGGCAAGTTCGGTGTCGGGCTCGCGCACGCTGCGGTGCGCCACGGTGCACGCATTGCCGAACAGGCGCCGATGACACAGATGGACCGCCAATCCGATGGCAGCTTCCGCGTGACCAGTGCGCGCGGGACCATCGATGTCGCGGTCGTGCAACGCCTGCTGCCGCACCGCCGCAACTACGTCAACTCGAAGAACTTCGTCAACTATTTCCGCGTCACGCCTGACAACCGCCTGGTGTTCGGCGGACGCGCGCGTTTTGCAGTGTCGAATCCGCGCTCCGACGAAAAGAGCGGGCGCATCCTGCTCGCCTCGCTGGAAGAGTTCTTCCCCGAGCTGCGCGGCGTGCGCATCGACTACTGCTGGGGCGGGATGGTCGACATGACCGCGGACCGCCTGGCTGCATTGACCCACGACAGCCGAGCCGGGGGCCGCTCACCCCATCGACTGAGAGATCAGTGCCCAACCGCCGCTCGCCGCACCGCGCGGCGGCAGCTTGCCACGCACCATGGCGGTGACCCGTCCGACGCGCCGCAGACCCAGGCAGTCCAGCCACTCCGGCAAGCCGCTCTCCGCATCGACGTCGATGCGCAGGAACTGGCCGGCGTACAGGTTGCACCAGTGACGGATCAGTGCGCGAGCAGACGCCACGTCCGGCGCGACCACCGGCCCGATCACGTGGCCGCGACCGAAGCGGCGCAGCACCGAGAAGCCCACCGCCTGGCCCTTGCGATCGAACACGACGGCCTGCTCGTCGACCAGCAGCTGGCGCAGCACCGACGGACGCGGCAGGCCGGCCGCCTTCACGTCGAGCGCTGCGAGCACGTCGCCATCGCACCGGTCGGGCGGACGCAGGCGCTCGCCTTCGGCCAGCAACGGCCCGGGCGTCTTCAGGGCGATGCCCTGGTGTTGGCGGATCTCGCCGACGCTGCAAAAACCCAGCCGCGCGTACAGCGCCCGACCTTCCGCAGTCGCGTACAGCAGGACATGGCGGCGCCCGGCGTCCTGCAGCAGCGCGCTCATCAGGCGCCCGCCGATGCCCTGGCCCTGCAAGGCCGGCGAGACGATGACGAGGCCGAGCGAGGCTCGGTCAGTGCCCCACAACCAGCGCAGCGCGGTACCGACGACCGCGCCGTCACGCTCGGCGACGACACCGGCGCCGTGTGCGAGCGCGAACCGCCAGTCCTCCAGGCGATGCGGCCACTGCTGCTGGACCGACAACGCCTGCGCGGCTTCCAGATCGCTAACGCGAAAAGGACGCAGGCCAACGTCGCCCGACAGGGCCGTCGCAGCCGAATGCGCGGTGGTTTCGGTGTCGAGTCGAAGTGCAGTCATGCTCTCTCCCCTTTCGGCGCCCGGTCGGGCCTCATGTCGCGGGACGCGCCACCCACCGCACCGGCGCGGCCGGGCGATAGCGCTCGATGCCGAGCCCTTCCGGGTCGATCTCCGGCTGCCGGCCGAGCACCAGGTCGGCGATCAGGCGGCCGGAGCCGGCCGCCATCGTCCAACCGAGCGTGCCGTGCCCCGTATCGAGGAACAGGCCGCCCACCGGCGTGGCGCCGACGATGGGCGTGCTGTCCGGCGTCATCGGGCGCAGGCCGGTCCAGAACTCGCCGGCGGCGAGGTCACCGGCGCCGGGGAACAGCTCCTGCACCACCTTCTCGAGCGTCGCGCGTCGTCGTGGCCGCAGTGTCAGGTCATGGCCCGCCAACTCGGCCATGCCGCCGATGCGGATGCGGCGGTCGAAGCGCGTGACCGCCACCTTGTAGGTCTCGTCGAGCACCGTTGATACCGGCGCCGCCGCCTCGTCGCGCACCGGAATGGTCAGCGAATAGCCCTTCACGGGATAAACCGGCACGTCGATCCTGAGCGGCGCGAGCAGCGCGGGCGTGTGGCTGCCGAGCGCGACGACGCAGGCATCGACGGTGACCCGCTCCGCACCTACGCGCACCGCGACGACGCTGCCGCCTTCGACCTCGAGCCCGCCCACGACCGCGCCGTACCGGAACTGCACGCCGAGGGCAGCCGCGCGGTCGGCGAGTTGGCGCGTGAACAGCTGGCAGTCGCCGGTCTCGTCATTGGGCAGCCGCAACCCGCCACTCAAGCGCTGCGCCACGCCGGCGAGCGCCGGCTCCGCCCGCGCGAGCTCGTCGCGCCCGAGCAGCTCGAACGGCACGCCGAACCCGCGCAATACCTCGACATCGCGACCCGCCGCGTCGAGCTGCGCCGCGCTGCGGAAGAGCTGCAGCGTGCCGAGGTTGCGCTGCTCGTACGACAACTGCGCGGCGGCACGCAGCTCGCGCAGCACATCACGGCTGTATTCGGCCAGGCGCATCATGCGGCGCTTGTTGGTGGCATAGCGCTGCGCATTGCATTGGCCCAGCATGCGCGCGAGCCACACCCACTGAGCTAACGAGCCATCGGGACGGATCGCCAGCGGCGCATGGCGCTGGAACAGCCACTTCAGGGCTTTCAGTGGGACCCCGGGGGCGGCCCATGGCGTCGAGTAGCCCGGCGACACCTGCCCCGCATTGGCGAAACTCGTCTCCAATGCGGGGCCGTCGCGCCGCTCGAGAACGATGACATCAGCGCCGGCGCGCGCGAGGTGCCACGCGGCGGACACGCCGATCACGCCGGCACCGAGAACCGCGACTTTCATTGGGTCACTCTCCGATTCATGCATTCGCCGAAAAACCGCCAAGAGGCTAAAAGTCAGCGACCTTGCCCCATGCGGAGTCGCTGAATCGGCTGGGCCGATACGGCACGGGATCGACGATCGGTTCGGCAGCACCGCTGGCAATGTCCGCGATCAGGTGGCCCGCGCCGGGGCCGATGCCGAAGCCGTGTCCGGAAAAGCCCGCGGCCAGGATGAATCCCGGCATGCTCGGCACTTCGCCAATCCCGGGAACACCGTCCGGCGTGCTGTCGACGAAGCCGGCCCACGCGTGCGTGATCTTGGCGTCGCGAAGTTGGGGCAGCAGTTCGACGGCACGGCGGTGGGTCTCCCTGATCGTGCGCATGCAGGGCTTCGGATCGAGGATGCGCATCCGCTCCATCGGCGTCGGCGCATCGAGCCGCCACCGCGCCAGCGTTTCATGGCCACTGCGCATGCCTTGCAGGCCGCCCGGCAGAAGGCTGCGCCAGCGCTTGGCGAACATCGGCACGAATTGCGGGGCGAAGCGCATGAACTGCGGCGTCACGTCCACGCGCGCGCGGCCGCTGATGGCCAGTGCATAGCGTCCGTCGCTGCGCCGCGTGGCGGACACGCCTCCGCCAAACACCACGGCATCCGGCAAGCGCTGCTCCACAGACGACACGCTCAGGATGGATTGACGGATCGAGGCCTGGGGAAATCGGATGCCCAGTTGTCGGCAGAACGAGGACGCCCAGGCGCCGCCGGCGAGCACGGCCGTCCTGGTCTTGATGACGCCGGCTTCCGTGATGACGCCGCTGACCCGCCCGCCCTCCGTCTCGATGCCGCGGGCCGCGCAGTTCTGGTGAACGCTGGCACCGAGCTTGATGAGCGCCGCAGCCACGGCAGGCGCTGCCTTGCCAGGATCAGCGGTGCCATCGCTGGGCGAGAAGACCCCACCTTTCCAGGCGCGGCCGGTCGCCTGCCCGCGCTGGGCGGCCTCCCGGCTGCTCAGCGTGTGGGTGGTCACGCCGGCGGTCTTCGCAAAATCACCCCAACTGGCCCAGCGGGACAGCTCGGCCTCGTCGTTGCTGAGATACAGCAGCCCGCAGCGGTGAAATCCCGTGTCTTCACCGCTCTCGGCGGCAAAGCGCTCCCAGAGGTCGAGGCTCTTGGTCGCCAACGGCAGTTCGCGAGCGTCGCGGTTCTGCTGGCGGCACCAGCCCCAATTGCGGCTCGACTGCTCGGCGCCGATCCTCCCCTTCTCGACCAAGGCGACCGACATGCCGCGCTTGGCCAGGTAGTAGGCGGTGAAGACACCGATGATGCCGCCGCCGATCACGACGACGTCAGCCGAGGCCGGCGGCTTGGGGGAGGTGTTGATGTGCTGCAACGGCGGGGACATGATGCGTTTCGCTCCTGGGTTCAAGCCTGCACGGGGGCCGCGGTCATGATTGCTCCTGCGCGTCGCGCGACGATTTCACTGATGAAAGCCAAGAATGGCTTTGGTTTCCAGGTATTCCTCGAGACCTTCTATTCCGTATTCGCGGCCATTGCCTGACCGCTTGTATCCGCCGAATGGGGCATGGGGGCTCCAGGCCGGATGGTTGATGTGCACTTGTCCGGACCGGATCCGCGCAGCGACAGCGCGCGCCGCAACGAGGTCTTTCCCTTGCACGTGGGCGCCCAGGCCGTAGACCGTGTCGTTGGCGATCTCCACGGCCTCGTCCACGCTGTCGTACGCGATGATCGACAGCACCGGCCCGAAGATCTCCTCCTGCGCAATCTGCATCTGCGGATGCACCGCGGAGAAGATGGTCGGCCGGCAGTAGAAGCCGCGATTCAGGGTCTCCGGCCGGCCGGGCCCGCCGCAAACGAGCCGCGCGCCTTCGGCGATTCCAATGCCGATCATTTCCTGCACCCGATTGAATTGGGCGCGATTCGCCACCGGGCCATGCGTGGTCTGCGGCGAGCGCGGGTCGCCCACGACGAAGGCGGATGCCGCTTCGAGCGCGATCCGCTCGACTTCCTGCAGGCGCTCGCGGGGCACGAGCATGCGAGTGGGCGCGCTGCAGGATTGGCCGACGTTGCGGAAGGCGGCCGCGACGCCAGCCGGAACTGCACGTGCCAGGTCTGCGTCCGGCAAGATCACGTTCGGTGACTTCCCGCCGAGCTCCTGCGCCACGCGCTTCACCGTCGGGGCGGCCGCCTGGGCCACCAGGACGCCGGCCCGGGTCGAACCGGTGATCGAGATCATGTCCACGTCCGGATGCGCCGACAGCGCGGCACCGACCTCCGGCCCATTGCCATTCACCAGGTTGAACACGCCCGGCGGGATGCCGGCGTCGTGCATCACCTCCGCGAAGAGCAAGGCGCTCAGGGGCGACAGCTCGCTGGGCTTCAGGACGACCGTGCATCCTGCCGCCAGGGCGGGGCCGACCTTGGCTGTGATCTGGTAGAGCGGCCAGTTCCAGGGCGTGATGAGGCCGCACACGCCGATGGCCTCGCGCATGATGGCGACGTCCCCCCGATGCGTGAGAAACGGGTAGCTGGCCAGATTGTCCCGGGCCACGCGGATGTGCTCCGCCGCGACCGGCACCTGGGTGCTGCGCGCAAAGCCGATGGCAGCGCCCATCTCCAGTGAGATCGCCTGGGCGAACAGTTCCGCCCGCTCGAGGATCAGGGCGTGGACGCGGTCGAGAAGCAATGCCCTGCTCTGGGTGGAGCTCACGGACCAGGTGGTGAAGGCACGCCGCGCCGCAGCCACCGCCGCAGCAACATCCTGCGCAGTTCCCAGCGCGATCTCGGCGACTGGCTCCTCGGTCGACGGGTCGATGACAGTGGATCGAGCTTGGCCCTTGGACAGAACCCACTCCCCGTCAATGAACACGCGGTCCAATCGGCCGGCGCTCCTCAGTCGTTCGACGATGGCGGAGTTCATGGGATTTGTCCTTTGGAAATGGTGTCGAAGTTCATTGGGCCATTCGCGATGGCGCGATGTTAGCCCCGGCGTGCCGCAGAAAATGGCAGGGTTTCGTATTCGGCATGAGATGCTGTATGGCGCGAACCGGCGCAATGAAAATGCGGCGGCTGTGGCACGACACGCTATTGCACGGCTTTTTCGTCTGGCGCGAATGCTGCGTGGCGCGGCCCAAGCCGCACTGGCGTCTGTAGAACTCCAATTTCCTGACGGCCGAGGTTGCCGCAGTTTGGCGCGAGCTTGGCGCCACATTCGGCGTTTGCTGCTGCTCGTGCACGCGTGTTCGGCACCATGTACTGCGAAGGCGGCGTAATCTCGATCGCATGAAAACACGCTCCACCGAGCCGATCACGCTCGAAGGGATCCGGCGCATTGCCTTCATCCATACGGTCGCGATGCTGGTCGAGCGTTTCCGTCCGCGCTTCCAGTCGGAACTGCCAGACGCAGACTGCTTTCACATGCTGGACGAAAGTGTCCTGCAGGATCTGATCCGGCAAGGTCCTTCAATCGGCATCACGCGCCGCATCGTCACACTCGCACAAATGGCGGCCGATGCGGGTGCCGAGCTGATCGTTTTCACGTGCTCGTCGACCTCGCCGGCCATCGATATCGCGCGCCAGACGGTGCGTGTGCCGATCCTCAAGATCGACGATCCGCTCTACGCCCGCGTGGTGAGCGCGCCGGGCCGCGTCGGTCTGATCTGCACCGCCTCGTCGACGGTCGAGCCGAGCCGGGCACTGCTGGCTGCGCATGCGCAGAGCGCCGGCCGGGACATTCCGGCCGAGAGCGTCCTGTGCACGGCGGCATTCAATGCCCTGGCCAGTGGCCGGCGTGACCTGCACGATCGCCTCGTGTGCGAGGCTGCGGCGCAGTTGGCGCCACGCATCGATCGCATCGTCCTGGCGCAAGCCTCGTTGGCGCACCTGGCCCAACCGCTCGCCGAGCAACTGGGGCTGCCTGTGCTCGCGAGCCCGGAGCTGATGGTGCAGGACGTGGTCGCGCGGGTTCGGGATTCGGGCGCTCGCGACATGGAAAAGCCATGACCATCCTGCTCGGCTGCATCGCCGACGACTTCACCGGCGCCACCGACCTCGCGAACAACCTGGTGCGCGCCGGCATGCGCGTGGTGCAGGCCATCGGCGTGCCCGCAGGGCCGCTGGCCGCCGAAGCCGATGCGGTGGTGGTGGCGCTCAAGTCGCGCACCATCGCGCCGGCCGAGGCGGTGGCGCAATCGCTGCAAGCGCTGCGCTGGCTGCAGGCGCAGGGAGCGCGGCAGATCTACTTCAAGTACTGCTCCACCTTCGACAGCACGCCCGCGGGCAATATCGGCCCGGTGACGCAGGCTCTGATGGCTGCCATCGGCACGCCGTTCACCATCGCCACGCCGGCGTTCCCGGACAACCAGCGCACCGTCTTCAAAGGCTACCTGTTCGTCGGTGACGTGCTGCTCAGTGAAAGCGGCATGCGCCGCCATCCGCTCACGCCGATGACCGACGCCAACCTCGTGCGCGTGCTGCAGGCACAGACGCAGCAGCGCGTCGGCCTGATCGACCACCGCAGCGTCGCCGCGGGTGAAGCTGCGATCCGCGCGCGCATCTCCGAGTTGCAAGCCGAGGGCGTGGGCATCGCCATCGTCGATGCCGTGTCCAACGACGACCTGCTCCGCCTGGGCCCTGCCCTGAGCAATCTGCCACTGGTCACGGCGGGCTCGGGCGTGGCGCTCGGACTGCCGGCCAACTTCGGCCTCGCGCCATCGCCGCGGTCGGCCACGCTGCCGCCTGCGCGCGGGCTGCAGGCGATCGTTTCCGGCAGCTGTTCGACCGCGACCAACGCGCAGGTGGCCGAGTTCATGGCCTGCGGCGGCTGCGCACTGGCGCTGGATCCGCTGCGCATCGCAGCGGGCGACGACGTCGCCGGCGAGGCGCTCGCCTGGGCCCGGCCGCTGCTCGCCGATGGTCCGGTGCTGGTGTATTCCACCGCCCGGCCGGAAGCGGTCCAGGCCATCCAGGCGCGCGTGGGCGTCGAGGAGGCCGGCGCGATGGTCGAGCGCACGATCGCCAGCATCGCCTGCGGCCTGGTGGAACAGGGCGTGCGCCAGCTCGTCGTGGCCGGCGGTGAGACATCGGGTGCCTGCGTGCAGGCCTTGGCGATCTCGTCCCTGCTGATCGGTCCGCAGATCGATCCGGGCGTGCCGTGGTGTCATGCAGTGTCGCCGCTCGCGCCGGACGGCCTGCATGTCACGCTCAAGTCGGGCAACTTCGGCACCCCCGACTTCTTCCGCAGGGCCTTGCGGATGCTGGCGCAATGAGCGCACCCTTGCTCGACGAAGCCGCCGCGCGTTCGGAGATGTGCCGCGTCGGCCGCAGCTTGTTCGATCGGGGCTACGTGCACGCGACGGCGGGCAACATCAGCGTGCGCCTGGCCGACGGCTTCCTGATCACGCCGACGGACGCGTGCCTTGGTTTCCTGGACCCGGACCGGCTCGCGCGGCTGGACGCCGACGGACGCCAGGTCGCTGGCGACCGTGCCAGCAAGGCGATCGCGCTGCACCGGCGCATCTATGCGGCCACCGCGGCGAGCGGCCGTCCGGCCGGGTCGGTGATCCACACGCACAGCACCGCGCTGGTCGCGTGCTCGTTGAAGGCATTCGAAGCGAACGGGAGCGTGGCTGAAGAAGCCGAGTTGCTGCCACCGATCACGCCGTACTTCGTGATGAAGGTCGGCCGCGTCCCGCACATTCCCTACCGACGCCCCGGTGCGGACGAGGCCGCCGAGGCGGTGGCGCAGGCCATTGCCCGCCATGCTGCCGCGGGCCGGCAACTGCGTGCCGTGATGCTGGCGCGCCTGGGTCCGAACGTCTGGCACGACACGCCGGCCGCCGCGATGGCGGTGCTCGAGGAACTCGAGGAAACCGCGCGGCTTTGGCTGCAGGTGCGGCCGACACCACTCGACGAGGCGCAGATCGCCGAACTGCACAGCGTGTTCGGCGCAACGTGGTAACGATGGGTCTGCATGTCTGCTAGCGATGTGATCGTGATTGGCGGCGGTTTGGTCGGCACGGCAGTGGCCTATGGATTGGCGCAGCCCGGCAAGCGCGTCACGGTACTGGATGAAGGCGACGACGCGTTTCGCGCGTCACGGGGAAATTTCGGCCTGATCTGGGTCCATGGCAAAGGCCGCGGCGTTCCCCCCTATTCGCGTTGGAGTCGGGAATCCGCCCGGCTGTGGCCCACGCTGGCCGCGCAACTTCAGGCGGAAACCGGCATCGATGTGCAGGCCAGGCAGCCCGGCGCCTTCACTCTGTGCTTTTCCGAAGCCGAACTCGAGGCGCGCCGGGAAAGGCTGGCCGCCGTGCGCGATGAAGCGGGCGGCGAGTACCCGTACGAAATGCTGGACCGCGCGGCCCTGCTGCAGCGATTGCCCCATATCGGACCGACAGTGATCGGCGGCAGCTATTCGCCCATGGACGGCCACGTCAATCCGCTCAAGCTGCTGCGCGCCCTGCACACCGCATGCACCCAGCGGGGCGTGACGCTCAAGACGGGCCACGGCGTGCAGCGCATCACGCATGCGCACGGCCTGTTCACGGCGCACAGCGGCGGCCGGCAGTTTCGCGCGCCCAAGATCGTGCTGGCGGCGGGGCTGGGCAATGCCGGGCTGGCCGGCCATGTCGGCCTGCATGCGCCGGTGCGGCCCAATCGCGGCCAATTGCTCATCACCGAGCGCACTGAAAAGATCCTCGACTGTCCCACCGGCCACATCCGGCAGACCGACGAGGGCGGCATCCAGATCGGCGAATCAATGGAGGATGCGGGTTTCGACGACGGCACAACGACGCGCACATTGGCCGAACTCGCGCGCCGTGCCATTGCCAGTTTTCCCCTGCTCGGCCGGCTGAATGTGGTGCGGGTGTGGGGCGCATTGCGGGTCATGACGCCCGACGGTTATCCGATCTACCAGGAATCGACGACCTGCCCAGGCGCCTACGTGGTCACCTGCCACAGCGGCGTGACCTTGGCCGCGGCCCACGCCTTTCGCATCGCCCCGTGGATCAACGGCGCAGCCGTTCCCGAGGAACTGGTCGCCTTTCGGGGCGAGCGCTTTCCCGCCGCCGGCCACCCGACACCGGCCCTGGATCACCACCATGCCCACTGAACCGCTTTTTCGCCCGATTTCGGCGGCCGCCGATGCATCCGTCGACGTCGAGTTCAACGGTCGTCCCCTGACGGTGCCGGGCCAGGCCTCGCTGGCTGCCGCCTTGCTGGCGGCCGGTGTGGTGCGCTTTCGCTCCACGCCTGTGTCCGGTGCGCCACGTGCTCCCTACTGCATGATGGGCGTCTGCTTCGAATGCCTGCTTGAAATCGACGGCGTGGCCAACGCCCAAGCCTGCCTCGTGCAGGTCGAGGCGGGCATGAAGATCCGCTCGCAGGAAGGCGCCCGCCATGCAGCGTGATCCGGTGGATTTCGCGGTGGACGTCGCCGTGATCGGCGCCGGCCCGGCGGGTCTCGCAGCGGCCGCCACCGCGGCCGAACAGGGGCTGTCCGTCGTGCTGCTCGACGAGCAGGCCCATCCCGGCGGACAGATCTACCGCGACGTCGCGCGCGCCGGCGTCGATCGGATGCAGGTGCTCGGAAACGACTACGCTGCCGGTCGGGCGCTGGTCGAGCGCTTCGCTCAATCGACGGCGCGTCATGTGGGCGGCGCAGCCGTCTGGATCATCACCCGCGATCGGATCATTCACTACCTGAAGGATGGGCGATCCCAGTCCATCACGGCCGGCCAGGTCATCCTGTGCACCGGCGCAATGGAGCGGCCGTTTCCAATCCCGGGCTGGACGCTGCCCGGCGTGATGACCGCCGGCGCGGCGCAGATTCTTCTCAAGAGCGCCGGTGTCGTGCCGTCGCAGCCGGTCGTGCTGGCGGGCTGCGGACCCTTGCTGTACCTGCTGGCCTGGCAGTACTTGCGGGCCGGTGTGCGCATGGCCGCCATCGTCGACACCACGGAGCGCGGCGACTACCTGCGGGCCCTGCGCCATCTCGGCGGCGCCGTGGCGGGATGGCGCGAGGTGAAGAAAGGTCTCGGCCTGATCCGCAGCATCCGCCGGGCCGGCATCCCCTTCTACCGCGCCGCAACCGACCTGGCGGTCGAAGGTGACGCACGGGCGACGGCACTGCGCTTTCGTGTTGGCGCCAGGTCGCACCGCGTTGAAACCGACCTCGTGCTGCTGCACCAGGGCGTGGTGCCGAACCACCAGATCACGGCGTCGCTGCGCCTGCCCCACCGTTGGGACGACCAGCAGCTGTGCTGGGTGCCGCAGGCCGATGCCTGGGGGCACCTGGCGCTGGACGGCTTTCTCACGGCCGGCGACGGGCGGGGCATCGCGGGGGGCGCCGCGGCGGCCCTGCAAGGGCAGCTCGCCGGCCTGGCCGCTTCGCACGACGCCGGCCGCATGTCCGAACTCGAACGCGACCGCCAGGCCGAGCCGCTGCGGTCGGCGCTGCGTCGGCAGCTGCACATCCGGCCTTTCCTCGATGCGCTCTACCGTCCCAAGGTCCAGCATCGCGTGCCGGCCGACGACGTGATCGCCTGCCGCTGCGAGGAAGTCTCGGCCGGCGAGCTGCGCCGGATGGTCGCGCTCGGCTGCATGGGGCCGAGCCAGACCAAAGCCTTCTCGCGCTGCGGTATGGGGCCCTGCCAGGGCCGCCTTTGCGGCCTCACGGTGACCGAGGTCATCGCGCAGGCGCGTGGCGTCTCACCGGCCGAGGTCGGCCACCATCGGATCCGCGCTCCCATCAAGCCGATCACGCTCGAAGCGCTGGCTGCCCTTTGATTCCACGCGGTTTGACCGCGTGTTCAAGGGGAAGGCGCGTCAGTCACGGGATCGGACCCGATGTCACCCCGCGGCGCCGCGATGAGGCCGAGCGGATAGAGGCGCTTGCCGGATGACTGTCGCAATACGATTCGGCTCGTGAACTTCTCGATGCCGATATCGCTTTGCAGCAGGCGCTCCATCAGCGTCTGAAAGGAGACGACACTCGGCACCACGATTTGCAGCAGGTAGTCGTAGCCACCGCTGACGTTGTACCACTCGACGATTTCGCGGTGCTGACCGGCCACCTCTTCGAACTTGCGAAAGTCGGGGCGCCGATGGCTGCTGATGGTCACCTCGGAAAAGACGGTCACGCAGGAGCCCAGCTTCTCCAGCGCAATGTCGGCGCCATAGCCGCGAATGACCCCCATTTCCTGCAGCCGCTTCGTCCGCACGAGGCACGGACTCTGGCTCAGGCCGACGGCATCGGCCAACTCGACATTCGAGCAGCGACCCTCGCGCTGAAGGTGCACCAAGATCTTGAGGTCGAACTTGTCGAGCGAGACTGCAGAAGACATGGGTGGATCGTAGCGCCCTGTGTCGCCTCGCTAATCTGTGCTCTGCGCTTCTCCGAGGGCTTCGTCCAGCGCCGTGATGACCTGGCCAGCCTGGTCCGCAGACAGCACCAACGGCGGGCGGATCTTCAGCACGTTGTGTCCCATGGCACAGGCGCTGATCAACACGCCCTTGTCGCGCATGCGGTTGACCACCTGGCTCGTGAGCCCGCGATCCGGGGCCCGCGATGCGCGATCTCTGACCAGTTCGACCCCCACGAAAAGCCCTGCGTCGCGCACGTCGCCGATGGCCTCGTGCCGGCCGGCCAGGGCGGCGATGCCGTCGCGCAGGATCTTCCCGACCTTGGCCGCATGCTGCACCAGCCGGTCGCGCTCGATCGTGTCCAGGACCGCCAAAGCGGCCGCGCACGAGACGGTGTTGCCCGCAAAGGTGTTGAAGTAGCGCGAGCTCTTCCCGAATTCCGCCAGGGCGTCGGCGGTCGCCAGCAGTCCGGCAATCGGTTGGCCGTTGCCCATCGGCTTGCCCATCGTGACGATGTCGGGCACAACGCCATGACGCTGAAAACCCCAAAGATGTTCGCCGGTCCGGCCGAAACCGGGCTGCACCTCGTCGGCAATGAAGAGGCCGCCTGCCCGCTTGATGGCGTCGACCGCGCCTTTCAGGAAGCCCGCTGGCCCAGGCAGGATGCCATCGCTGGTGAACAGCGAATCGACGATCAGCGCGGCCGGCTTGATGCCGTGCCGCCGCAGGTCGGCGATGGCCGCCTCGACGTCGCGGGTGAAGCGCTCGGCAAGGTCGGAACCTTCGGCGTGGTAGAGACGCGGCGCCGGAACCAGGCGCACGTGCGCGCCGAGATCGACGCTGACACCCAGCGACGGCGAGAACTTCGAGACCGCGTCGGTGATGCCGTGGTAAGCCGTCTCGGTCACGATCACCCCGGTGCCGCCGGTGCGGACCTTCGCGATGCGGTACGCGAGGTCGTTGGCCTCGCTGCCCGTGCAGGTCAACATCAGGTGCGCGAGTCCGGTGCCCGGCACGCTCGCCAGCAGGCGTTCCGCCAGCTCGAGGATGGTGTCATGGAGATAGCGCGTATTGGTCGCCAGCGTCTGCACCTGCCGGCAGATCGCCTCGGCCACCGAAGGATGGCAATGCCCGAGCGATGTGACGTTGTTGTAGGCGTCGAGATAGCGGCGCCCCTGCGGGTCGATCAGCCAGGCGCCTTCGCCTCGAACGATGTGAAGCGGCCGTTCATACATCAGGCGGTAGGCCGGGCCGAGCAATGCGTCACGTCGCGCGATCATCGCGGCAGTGGCCGGGCCCACGTCGGCGCGGCCAGGGACGTAGGCATTGACCATGTTGAGGTCGGTCGTGGTTTTCAAGCTTGGGCTCCAGTTCGTACGCCGGCCAGCAGCCGGTCGCGTGCCGTGTCGCGCGAGAGGTCCGCCATGTGGAACAGGGCCTCCCACGCTGCGGGGTTGTGACGCATGATGTACGTGCGGTTTTCGGGATAGCGTGCAGCGCGCCATTCCGAGATCAGCACCGTGACGAGATGGCGCGTGGCCATGAGATCGGCAACGATGTCCTGTTCGACGCCGGTCAGCGGCAGAGCCGCGTGATACGCAGCCACGAACTGGGCCGGCCCCTCGAAAGGGTCCTCGTTGCCGGCCATGTGGAAGGCGGCGGCCGTCGCCACTTCGCCGACCAGCGGCGCATGCAGCATGTCGCCGAAGTCGATGATTCCCACGATCCGCGCCTGATCGTCGGGTGCGACGAGCACGTTGTAGAGGTGGTAGTCGTTGTGGATCACCTGCGAGCGCAACGACGCCAGGCGCGGCAACACATGCTCGGTGAACCGCGTCATGAACGCTTCGGCCAGTGCACGGCGTTTCGCATCGACGATGCCATCGAGCTTCGCTGCCAGCCGATGTGCAGCGGCCACGTTCCACAGCAGGTCATGCGCCGCACCCGGGTGCGTGAAACCGTGCAGTGCGCGGTTCAACGCGGCAAGCCCCGTCCCCATGGCGCGTCGCTGCGCGGCGGTTCTCACCGTCTCCCGGATCTGGATGCCGTCCAGATAGGTCAGCATCCGCACGCGTGTGCGACGCCCTCCAGGCAATTCGATCGCCCCGTGCGTATGCCCGTCCAGTGTCCGCACGACACGCGGCACCGGCTGTTCCGGTGACACCCTGGCGATGTGCTCGAGCGCGGCGATCTGGAAATCGACGACCGCAGCCGGCTCGGATGGATTGCTGATCTTGAGGACGAAGCGACTGCCGTCCGCCGTCTCCACCAGGCAATTCTGGTCACGCTCACCGGCCAGCGATTGCACGCTGCCGTCGACGCCGTAGAGACGGTCAACCAAGGCCCGCACCTCCGCCGGTGCGAGATCGGGCGCGGTGGTGCTCAGCGCCGCCGTCGCCGCGCCGTTGAGGTGGGTGTCGCTCATCACAGGCCGAGCAGAGCGGGGAGCTGCCGCACATCGGTCAAGCGCGAGACGCCATAACCGTCGAACGTGGGTTCATGACCGCGATCGATGAACGCCTTGGCCATGAAACCCAGGTCGGACGCCGTCATCAGGTCGTATCGAAAGCTCGACGAGCAGTGCACCATCTGGTCCGGCGCGCACCCGAGCTGATCAAACATGTACTCGAAGGTCTGGAAACGTGGCTTGTACGCGCGTGCCTCCTCGGCGGTGTAGACGGCGTGAAACTTCGCCTTGAGATGGGCGACGCTGGCCGGGATCAGGTCGACCATCGAATTCGAGAGAATCACCAGCGGAACGTGCGGCGCGATCGCCTCCAGGACCTCGACCACGTTCGGATGCGGTTGCCAGCCCGCAATGGCGTTGTAGAGCGCGACCGCATCGGCCGGACGGCATTCCACGCCATGCGCCTTGCACGCCCGATGAATCGCGTTCTCGACGACGTCGAAGAAGGGCTTCCACTCGCCCAGGACCTCGTCGAGGCGATAGGCTCGAAAGCTGTCGAGGAAGGCAGGCATCCGCTCGGCCGCAATTCGATCCTTGAACAGGATTTTCGCGGTCGGGCCCATCTCGAAGTTGATGAGCGTGCCATAACAATCAAAACTGATGAACTTGGGTTTGAATGCCATTGGAGATCCACTGCTGCGTTGGGGGGTGGAATCAGTGTATGAATCCGCAGGCAATGGAGATGCCGCATTCACACCCGACGCCGGTGGATTCCGTTTCGATCGGGGCGCCTGACAGCACTTTTCAGGGGCCCCTGGCGCGCGATCCGGTAGAACAGCAGATTACGCCGGAGCGGGCTCTCAAAGCGCATTTGCCACCGTTTTCAATGCCGCCTTCGGCAGCGGACGAGGCAGTTCGGAAAGTAGCATGAGCCGCCCCCATTCCAGTCCCAAGGACCCTTCCATGGCAAACAAGCTGCTCGTCCCGTTCAAGTTCAACCAACTCGGCGAAGGGCGCGAATCCCGGCCGCCGGCGGACCGCGTGCTCGAAGGCGACATCGTGTGCCGCAACTGGGACGTCGACAGCGCCAAGGACGGCGCCGTTCGCGCAGGCGTGTGGCAGTCGAGTCCCGGCCTCAACCGCTCCATCAAGGGCGAGACCTGGGAGTTCTGCCTGATCCTGTCCGGCCTGGTCGAGATCACGGAGGATGGCTGCGAGCCCGTGCGCTACAAGGCCGGCGACTGCTTCATCATGAAGCCCGGCTACATCGGCACCTGGCGTACCATCGAAACGGTGCGCAAGGTGTGGATCATGGCCTGAAGGCTCGGTGCACGGCCTGGACGACTACCTGCAGCTGAAATACGTCTGCCAGGGGCAACTCGGCGCGTGAATCCCGGCCGCGCACGCGGCCTCTTCTCACCGCATGTCACGCGCCCGCGCCAGCAGTGCGCTCGACTCCTGCCGCAACAGGTGCTTGGCCACGCGCTGCGTCGGCGTTTGCGGCAGCGTGTCGACGAAGACAACGTAGCGCGGTTGCTTCAGCGGTGCCAGCCGCGCACGGCACCAGGCGGCCAGGTCCTCGAGCGACAACTGGGCACCTGGCGCCGCCACGACGGCGATCAGCACCTCGTCCTCGCCGAGCTCGGAGGGCACGGCGATGGCCGCCGCCTGCGCCACCAGCGGGTGGCTCTCGACGACGCGGTCGAGCTCGGCGCCGGAGATGTTTTCGCCGCCGCGGCGGATGATGTCCTTCTGCCGCGCGACGAAGTAGTGGTAGCCGTCGGCGTCGCGCCGCACCAGATCGCCGGTGCGGAACCAGCCGTCCTGGAACGACGCGCTGGTCTGCTCGGGATCGTTGAGGTAGCCCAGGAACATCGTCGGCGTGCGCACCTGCAGCTCGCCCACGGTGCCGTCCGGCACCGGCTGGCCCTGGTCGTCGCAGATGCGCATCTCCACGAACGGGCCGTCGCGCAGCGGGTGCGTGCCGGCCAGGCCGATGCTGCCGAGCTTCTGCTCGCCATGCAGCGGGTTGCAGGTCGCGGCCGGGATTTCCGACATGCCGTAGCCTTCCAGCAGGTGCGGCACGTGGAACTGATTGCGGTAGACCTCGAACATCTCCGCCGTGATCGGGCCGCCGTAGATGACACGGATCCGGTGCGTGGGATCGAACTCCGAGCGCGGCCGCACGGCCAGGATCTTGGCCAGCGAGGCCAGAATGTTCAGCTCGGTCGCGCGGGTGCGGGCGGCCAGCGACCAGAAGCTCGAGGCCGAGAAGCGGCGCGCGGTGATGAACGCCGCGCCGGCGGCGAGCGCACCGCCCAGCGAATAGAACAGCGCATTGATGTGGAACAGCGGGAACACGGTGAGCAGGCGGTCATCGGGCTGCAGGTCGAGCCGGCCGACGAAGGCCTCCGCGCTGAGCACGTAGTTGCCGTGGCTGTGCAGCACGCCCTTGGGCCGACCCGTGGTGCCCGAGGTGTAGATCACCAGCGCCGGTGTCTGCGGTGTCAGCACGGGCAGCGTTGTTGCGCAGTCCGCGGGAAGCATCGCCAGCACGTCGTCGGCAGCGGCCGCGGCGAGCCCGACATCCTCGAGCAGCAGCCGCTGCGCCACGGGCCCGAGGCGCAGCAGCAGCGCATCGAAACGCGGCGCCTCCGCAGCCGACGTGGCCACCAGCATCGCGCCGCAGTGGTCGATCTGGTAGGCCAGGTCATCGTCGGTCAGCGCCGGATTCATCGGCACGAAGATCGCGCCGAGCGACACCGTGGCCAGGAACAGGAGCACTGCGATGTCGGAGTTGGTCTCCACATGCGCGACGCGGTCGCCGCTGCGCACGCCCATGACAGCCAGGCGATGCGCCAGCGCCGTGCTGCCCGCGGCGAGCTGGGCGTAGGTCCACGTGCGCGCCTCGAACTCCACGGCCGCCTGCTGCGGCACCACCGCCGCACGCGAGTGCAGCAGCTGGGGAATGGTCAGCACCGGCCCCGGGTAGCGGTTCAGCACCTCGGCGGCATGCATCATGGCCACGGTGTCGGGTCTCGGGTCAGGTCTCGGTCTTCGGCGTCCAGCCCTCGGGCAGCGCACCGGTGTAGCGCAGCTCGCGCGTGGCCTGGTAGGACAGCGCGAAGCCGATCGGCTGGGCCAGCTCTTCGGTGAGATGGCCGATCAGCCCGGCGGTGCGCGCGAGGATTGGCACACCGCGCAGGGCGTCCAGCGGAAAGCCGACATCGAGCAGCACCGCCGGGATCGCCGCCGAGACGTTCAGGCGCAGCTCGCGGCCGGTGATGGCGGGCAGCACCTGCTCGACGCTCTCGGCAATCGCCCGGAAGCGGCCGGCGGTGCCGGCTTCGGCGGCCACTTCGAACAGACGCGCGACACGCGGATCGCGCGCCTTGTGCAGCGGATGGCCATAACCGGGCACGGCCTGGCCGGCGGCCCGCAGCTCGCGCACCACGACTTCAGCCGCTGCATCGAGCGCCAGCGCACGCTCATTTGCCAGCTTGTCGATGCGCGCGAACATCCGCCCTGCCGTCTCCGACGCACCGAGGATCACCGAACCGCAGCCCAGGATGCCGGCCGCCACGGCGCCCTGCAGCGCATCCGGCGCGGCGGCCAGCGTCATGCGGCTGGCCTGCACGCTGGGGACAAGCCCATGCTCGGCGATGGCCACCAGCGTGGCGTCGAGCACGCGGCTCGCGGCGGCATCCGGCCGCCGGCCGGTGATCAGCAGGAAGAAGTAATCGACGAAGCCGAGCTTGCCGATCAGGTCGCGGCACAGGTTCTCGCCGCGCACGACGATGGTCTCGTCGTCCGAGGTGCAGATGGCCGATTCGGGAATCGTGGCCTTGCCGATCTTCATGATGGAGGGTCCTCGTGTCACGCCGCCGGGGCGAGGTGGAAGTCGAAGCGCGCGCTGTGGTACGGGCGGTCCATCGCGCGGCCATCGGGTGCCGTTCCCGGCGCGTGCTTTTCGAAGGGCACGATCAGGCTGTTGCGCACGCCGAACACGACGTCGGAGTCGAGGAACGGGCTGTCGGTCGGAAAGAGGTGCGTCGTGACCGGCACATACCCCTCGGCGTAGACCATCGCGTGGATGTGCCCGGGCCGATTCGGGTGCCGCCCCATGAGCCGCAGCATGTCGCCCACCGGGCCGTCCTGCGGCACGGGGTAGAAGGTGGGCTTGATCGACCAGAAGTGGTAGCGGCCCGCTGCGTCGGTATGAAAGCGCGCGCGCAGGCGCTTGCCGGCCTCGCCTTCGATCTGCATGTCGTAGACGCCCTCGCCGTCACCGGACCAGATGTCCAGGCAGCAGTTCGCGATGGGCCGGCCTCGCGTGTCGCTCACGGTGCCGCTGTAGAAGGCCGGCTCGCCGGGCATGCCGGCGCCGATGTCTGCGCCCAGCGGCAGCACCGGCGAGCCCTCCCAGTAGAACGGCCCCTGCACGGTGGCCTCGGTCGGCATCGCGCTGGCCTCGCGATCGGCCAGCGCCTTCGCCGAACGGCGCGCCTGTTCGAGCCCGACCACGACCATCGAGACGCCCAGCGTGTCCGACAGCAGGATGAACTCCTGCCGCTGCGCGGTGCAGGCTTGGCCGGTGCGGGTCAGGAACTGCAGCGCCGCCATCCATTCGGCGGGCTGCAGGTCAACCTCCTTCACCAGCGCGTGCAGGTGTTGCACCACTGCCGTCATGACCTGCTTGTAGCGCGGGTCGGTGCAGCCTTCCAGCGTGCGCAGCACGGCGGCGGTGACGTCGGTGATCTGCTTGTCTTGCATCGTCGTCTCACGTGGTTGGGGTTGACCGGCGCGCCTTCAGCCGCCATGGCGGCTGCGCAGCACCTGCGCGGCCGCCACCATCGCGGCCAGCTTTCCGGCCGCCGTGGCGCGCGGGATGTACTTCATGCCGCAGTCTGGCGCGAGGATCACGTTCTCGGCCGCGACATAGGGCAGCGCGCGCTCGATGCGGGCGACGATCGTGTCCACCGATTCGACGGCAGGGTCCGCCAGGTCGAGGCAGCCGACCATGATCTTCTTGCCGGCCAGCGGCAGCAGCGCACTGCAGTCGAGGTGCGACTGCGCGGTCTCGATCGACACCTGCCGGCAGCTGCACAGCGCCAGTTCGGACAGGAACGAATAACCGCTGGGGCGCTCGTGGATGATGGCCGCGTAGCCGAAGCAGATGTGCACGGCCGTCGTGCCGGTGATGCCCTCGAGCGCGCGGTTCAGCGCGGCCAGGCCGTAGCGCCGCGCCTTCTCGGGCCGTGCCTGCATGTAGGGCTCGTCGATCTGCACCACATCGGCCCCGGCGGCGAAGAGGTCGCGGATCTCGGCATTGACGGCCGCCGCGTAGTCCATCGCGGCCTCTTCCTCGCTGTCGTAGAAGTCGTTCTGCGCCTGCTGCAGCATCGTGAACGGGCCCGGCACGGTGATCTTGACCAGGCGGCGGGTGTGCGCGCGCAGGAACTTCAGGTCCTCGACCTCCACCGCATGGCGGCGGCGGATCGGTCCGACGATGCGCGGCACCGGATTGGGGTGGCCCGAGCGGTCCAGCGCGGTCCCGGGGTTGTCGAGGTCGATGCCGTCGAGCGCGGTCGCGAAGCGGTTCGAATAACTCTCGCGCCGGATCTCGCCGTCACTCACGATGTCCAGGCCCGCTGTTTCCTGCGCGCGGATGGCGATCAGCGTGGCGTCTTCCTGCGCCTGCTCGAGGTACTGCGGCGGAATGCGCCAGAGCTCGCGCGCACGCACCCGCGGCGGAAAGCGGCCGGCGAGTTTCTCGCGGTCGATCAACCAGTCCGGCTGCGGGAAACTGCCGACGATGGTGGTGGGGAACAGCATCTCGAATCCCTCCTTGCAGTCAGGCGCCGAGGTAGGCCCGGCGGATTTCCTCGCGCTGCATCAATTCGCCGGGCGCACCCTCGGCGGCCATGCGGCCTTGCTCGAGCACGTAGGCGCGATCGGCCACGCGCATCGCCATGGCCACGTTTTGCTCGACCAGCAGCACCGCGGTGCCCTCGGCATTGACGCGCCGGATCGCCGCGAACACCTCCTGCACGACCAGCGGCGACAGGCCGAGTGAAGGTTCATCGAGGAGGAGCAAGCTTGGACAGGCCATCAGCGCGCGGCCGATGGCCAGCATCTGCTGCTGGCCGCCGGACAGCTCCCCGGCCGCCTGGCCGAGCTTGGCTTTAAGCGCCGGAAACAACGCCAGCACCGCTTCGAGTGATGCCGCGCGCTTCGCTTTGGCGGCCGGCAGCAGGCTGCCGACCTCCAGGTTCTCGATCACGCTCATGCCGGCGAACAGCCGCCGCCCCTCCGGCACGATGGCGATACCGGCCTGGCAGAAGCGATGCGCAGGCAAGGCGGTGATGTCACGGCCTTCGAACGTTATGCGACCACCGCGTGCGCGCAGGATGCCGGCGAGCGTGTTGATCAGCGTCGTCTTGCCGGCGCCGTTGGGGCCGACGATGCACAGCAGCTCGCGCGGGCGCAGCTCGAAGCTCACGCCCCACAGCGCCGGCGCCGGGCCATAGGCCACCTGCAGGTCGCGCACTTCAAGCATGGCTGGCTCCTGCGACCGCGGAGGCTTGCGCCTGGGGCAGCGGCGGACCCAGGTAGGCGGCCATCACCTCGGGCCGCCGCATGACCTCGGCCGCCGCGCCTTCGGCCAGCAGCTCCCCATGGTCGAAGACGACGACGCGGTCGGTCAGGGCCATGACGGCGCGCATCACGTGCTCGACGAAGATCACCGTCGCGCCCTGGTCGCGGATGCGCCGCACCAGCGCCACCGCGTCGTCGATCTCGCTCGGTGTCAGGCCGCACAACACCTCGTCCAGCAGCACCAGCCGCGGCCGCGAGGCCAGCGCGCGCGCCAGCTCCAGGAACTTGCGCTGGTGCAGGTTCAGCTCGTCCGGGTAGGCATGGGCCTTGTCCTGCAGGCCGGCAAAGGCGAGCCAGGTCATGGCCTGGCCCCGCGCCGCGGCCGGCGAGCGGATGCCGCCGCCGAACATCGCCGCCAGCGCGGCGTTGTCCAGCACGGTCTGGCGCGCGAACGGCCGCGGGATCTGGTAGGTGCGCGAGATGCCGGCCCGCGCGATGCGGTGCGCGGCGCTGCGGCCGAGCTCCTGCCCTTCGAAGACGACGCTGCCGCTGCTGGGCGCGTAGTGGCCGGTGACGACGTTGATGAAGGTCGACTTGCCCGAACCATTGGGCCCGAGCAGGCCGAGGATCTCGCCGCGCTGCACCTCGACATCGACGCCCGACAAGGCCTTCACGCCGCGGAAGGACTTCGCCAAGCCCCGCGTGCGCAACAGCACCTCGCCGGCCTGGCACGGTGCAATGGCAGCTTCTTGAGCCGACGCCAGCACATCCGGCTGCCGCCGCGGCAGCAGCCGCAGCAGGCGCGGCAGGATGCCGTCGGGCATGAAGAGAATGGCCGCGATCAGGATGGCGCCGACCATCGCCTTGCCGGCCACCGCATGGTCGGCGGCGGTGAAGCTGTACAGCAGCAAGGTGATCGCGATGGCGCCGATGGCCGGGCCGGCCCAGTGCCGCGTGCCGCCGAGCACGCTCATCAGCACGACCGTCAGCGGCACGTTGATCGTGAACACCTCGCCCACCGTCACATACGACAGGAACAGCGCGTGGATGCCACCGGCCACGCCGGCCAGCGCGCAGGAGATGCCCATGGCCGCCAGCTTGTAGCGATAGGTCGGCACGCCCATCACCTCGGCCGCGTCCTCGTCGTCGTGGATCGCGAACAGCCCCGCGCCGAAGCGGGTCGTCGTGATGTGCCAGGCGACCAGCAGCGTCAGCGTCGCCGCGGCCAGCGCCAGCAGGTAGAAGGTGGATGAGGCCGTCGGTCCGATGGCCGGCACCGCCACCCCCGCCAGCGAGACGCCGTTGCCGCCGTCGATCGGCGTGTTGACGATCAGCGTGCCGACGACGAAGGTGACGGCCAGCGTCAGCAGCGCGAAGACCTCGCCGCGAATGCCCTTGACGCGGAAGACCACCGCGCCGATCGCGATGCCGAGCACGCTGGCCACCAGCGCCGCGACCGGCAGCGTGCCCAGGAAGGGCCAGTCCCAGCGTGCCAGCAGCGTGCTCGTCGTGTAGATCCCGGCACCGAAATACGCACCGTGCCCGAACGAGAAGTAGCCGGTGTAGCCCGACAGGATGTTCCACGAGGTCGCCAGCACGATCCAGTGCAGGACAAGGTAGAGCAGCGAGTCGTAGAAGGCCGGCAGGCCGAGCCGCGGCACGAAGGCCAGCGCAGCGGCGGCGGCCAGGATGGCGACCGGTGTGCGCCAGGGCGCCGCGCTCTTCGGCGCGACGCTGCCGGGATTGGCCACGGCCATCGTGGAGCTCACGCCGTACGCCCTGGACGGAAGAGAAGGATGCCGATCAGCAGCGTGAACGAAACCAGCGGCGCCCACGAAGGCGCCGTCACGGCCATCGTCACCGCTTCGCTGATGCCGATGACGATGCCGGCGGCCAGCGGCGCCAAGGCCCGGCCCAGCCCGCCCAGCATCACCGCGGCGAAGACCACGCCGATCCAGGCATAGATCTGCGATGGCGCCAGCGTGAAGCCGAGCGCCAGGCAGACCCCCGCCACCGAGGCCAGCGCTGAACAGGTGCCCGCCAGCAGCAGGGCGTTGCGGCGCTGGTGGATGCCGAACGCCGCGGCGATCGGCGCATCTTCGGCCGATGCGCGCAGGGCCTTGCCCAGGTCGGTGTAGCGCAGCACCGCCCAGATGCCGAACGACAGGCTGACGGCCAAAAAGAGCGTGATCAGCTCGGGCAGCGGCAGGTACAACCCGAGCAGCTTGTAGCGGTGCTCCCCATAGGCCGACTCGAGCTTGCGGAAGTCTGCTGTCCAGACCGACTGGATCAGCGCCTCGACAATACCGGTGAGGCCGAAGGTGACCAGCAGCGAGTTGAACGGCGTGATCGCGAAGCGCGCCATCGCCGCATGCAGCGCAGCGCCGATGGCGAAGAACAGCGGCACGATGACGAGCAGCGTCAGCAGCGGGTCCATGCCCATCGTCGCCATCTGATAGCACAGGTAGGCCGCGAGAAACGCGAACGCAAAGTGCGCCAGGTTGATCAGCCGCAGCAGCCCCCACGACAGGCTCAAGCCCAGCCCGAGCAGGCCGTAGAGGGCACCGACGAAGACGCCGGACAGCACGCTCTGCGCCAGCAGCGTGGCGCTCGGGATCGTGAAACCCGACATCGCGTTCAGTTGGTCTGGAGCTTCGCACCGCCGGCGGTGAACTCCTTCGGCCAGACCACCGCCCAGCGGCCGTTCTGCACCTGCTTCACGCGCATCAGGTCGTCGCCGTAGTTGCTGGGGCCGTTGAAGCGCAGCTTGCCCTGGATGGTGTCGACGCGATTGGCTCGGAGCCAGGCGGCAATGGCCTTGTCGTCCAGGCCCTTGGTGGCCGCGACGCCGGCGTCGAGGATCTGCCAGGCCGTGTACGAAGCGCCGGCCTGCACCTCCACGGACGGGTCGGGCAAATTGGCCTTGGTGGCGCGCTCGCGGTAGAGCGTGATGAACTCTGCCGCGCCGGGTGCGTTGGTGAACGGCGGCTGTTCCTCGAAGATCGTCACCGACAGCGCGTTCTTCGCCTCCGGCAGCGTGACCAGCGGCCCCGGCGCGGGATACAGGTAGAAGTGCTGCGGCGGCACGTACTCGATCTTCTTCATGGCATCGAGCAGCAGGTTGCCGTCCAGGCCGATGGCACCCACCCACACGAAGTCGGGCTTGGCATCCTTGATCCGGTTGGCGATCGGGCCGAAGTCGCGGTTGCCGAAGTCCCATTCGAGGAACAGCACTTCGTTCAGGCCGCGCTTCTTCAGCACCTCGCGCGCGCCGGCGGACATGAACTGGATCGACGGGAACTTGCTCGTCACCACGGCCACTGTCTTTGGGGGTTTGGGGCCGGCGGCCAGCGCATCGAACACCGTGTTCGGCACCGTGGTCGCGGGCTCGGAACCCAGCGACCACGCCGGGAACTGCATGTCGTACTTGGCCAGCGACGGGATGCCCAGCGTGTGGTGCACCAGCACCTTGCCGTAGCGCTGCGCCACGCCCATCGCCGACAGGATCGCGCCGGTGGCATACGGGCCCATCAGCAGATCGACCTTGTCGGCGGTGACCAGCTGCTCGTACAGCGTGCGCGCCAGGTCCGGCTTGCTCTGGTCGTCCTTCAGCACCCATTCGAGCGGCCGGCCGAGCCAGCCGCCGCGCTTGTTGACCTGCTCGACATAGATCTCGCCGACGATGCGGTGGATCTGCGCGGTGGCGGAGAGTGGCCCGGTCAGCGCCAGCGTGCTGCCGATGCGGATCGGCGCGCCGCCCTGGGCACGCGCCGGCACGGACAGTCCGGCCAACGCACCGAGGCTGAAACCGATCGCGCCGCGGCGCGTGAGCGTGCTGGTGTTCATCCGCTGTCTCCTGTGCGTCCTGTGTTTCGAGTGCGGGCCCAGGATAGGCATGTGCGGCTGCTCGATGCGTGACGAATCTCCATCGATATCATCGATGGCGTCGATCATTCGAAAGGGTTTTCATGGAGTTGCGGCATCTTCGCTACTTTGTCGCCCTGGCCGAGTGCCTCAGCTTCACGCGCGCCGCTGCGCGCGTGCACGTCACCCAGTCGACGCTGTCGCACCAGATCCGCCAACTGGAGGAACAGATCGGCCAGGCCCTGTTCGAGCGCATCGGCAAGAAGGTCGTCACGACCGAGGCCGGCCAGCTCTTCCTGGCCTACGCTGCCCGGGCGCTGAAAGAGGTGGATGCCGGCATCGCGATGCTGCGGCCGGCGGCCGGCGACCTGACCGGCCGGGTGCGCGTGGGGGCCACGCACACCTTCAACATCGGGCTGATTCCCGAATGCGTGGCGCTGCTGCTGGCGCGGCACCCGACGGTGAAGGTCTGCATCGAGGAGCTGCCGGCCGACGACATCGGCGCCCAGCTGCACTCGGGCGATCTCGACATCGGCATCGCCTACCGGCCCAACGGACCGACCGATCTGACCTTCGAGCCGCTCTACAACGAGGAAATGGTGCTGGTGGTGGCGGACACGCACCCGATGGCCGGGCGCCGGCGCATCCGCATGGTCGAACTTCACCAGCAGGCGCTGGTGCTGCTGCCCGCGCGCTTCACCACCCGCGCAATGCTCGACGAGTGCTTCGCCGCCTGCGGCGCCGAACCCTCGGTGGTGGCCGAGATGTCGACGGTCGCGCCGATGATCGGCCTCGTGCAGCGCGCGCCGGTGGGCACCATCGTCTCGGCCAACGCGGTGCCGGCGGAGCTGGCGGGCCTGCGCACGGTGCCGATCGAGAGCCCGACGCCGATTCGCACACCGGGGCTGCTGTGGCGCACGCAGGCGGCCAAGGCGCCCGTGGTTCAGGCATTCGCCGTCATCGTGCGCAAGACGGCGCTTCGCTTGCAAGCGCGAAAGAGAGCTGCGCAGTGATCACCGCCGCCTTCGGCAGTCTCGCTCTGAATGCGCCGGGCAATTCTCATTGCCGCGTTCTGGCTACCGCGCACTGCGTTGTTCGTTGTTCAGTGGGCAGTGCAATCAATTCCACCTGCACGCACAAAGCAAAAGGGGTTCAGCATCTCTGCTGAACCCCTGTCGCTTACCTATGGTGGGCCCTGAGTGACTCGAACACTCGACCAACGGATTAAGAGTCCGCTGCTCTACCAACTGAGCTAAGAGCCCTGATTCTTTCCAACTGTACCGTGGCACCGTTGGTGGTGGGTTGTGCAGGATTCGAACCTGCGACCAACGGATTAAAAGTCCGCTGCTCTACCGACTGAGCTAACAACCCGGTAACTACGCTTTGCGAGCGGTAGAGCACGACATTCTAGCACGCACTTTTCGAGCCTCAAGTGCCGCGGCGATCATTCGATGCATTGGCGCAGCACTTCGCCGGCCGCGACGAAGCCGAAGGTGGCCGTGACCATCACGCTCGAACCATAGCCATGGCAGTTCAGGCTGCCGTCGCCGGCATCGAGCTCGCAGGCGGCATCGGCCGGCGCGCGCACGTTCTCGCGCGAGAACACGCAAGCCACCCCGATGCGCCCCTGCCGCGGCGCCCCCTGCTTGCGCAGGCGCTGGCGCAGCGATGCCAGCAGCGGGTCGTGCGTAACGTCGGACAGATCGGCCACCTCGACGCGCTGCGCGGCCTGCTTGCCCCCGGCCGCGCCGGCGCTGACGAAGGCGATGCGCTGCTCGAGCGCCCACGCGGCGAGCGCGAGTTTCGCGTAGCTCTGGTCGCAGGCGTCGACCACGGCATCGACCGGCGTGGGCAGCAGCGCCGGCCAGTTGGCGGGCGTCGCGAACTCCTCGACCGCGTGGACGATGCAGGCGGGATGGATGTCGGCGATGCGTTGCCGCAGCGCCTCGGCCTTGGCCATGCCGAGCGTGCTGCCCAGCGCCTGCACCTGGCGATTGACGTTCGACTCGGCGACATGATCGAGGTCGATCAGCGTGAGCTCGGCGACCCCGCTGCGCGCGAGCGCCTCGACCGTCCACGAACCGACCCCGCCGAGCCCGACCACGGCGATGCGCGCCGCGCGCACGCGCGCATAACCGGCCTCGCCATACAGGCGGCGCAGGCCGCCGAAGCGGCGCTCGAGATCGGCCTCGTCGATGACCACGCTCATGCCTGCCGCTCGATGCGCCAGACCTGCCAGCGCAACGCGCCGACCGCCCCGGCGATGATCGATGCCAGCGCGACGAAGCTGCCGATCGACAGCGTCGAGACGCCCGACAGGCCCTGCCCGATCGTGCAGCCCAGCGCCGTGACGCCGCCGATGCCCATCAGCAGCGCGCCGACCACGTGGTTCGCGGTGTCCTCGACGCCGCGAAAACCTTCCCACCGAAAGCTGCGTCCGACGAGTGCGACCGCTGCGCTGCCGAGCACGACGCCGGCCACGATCACGATGCCCTGCGTCAGCAGCTTGGTCTTGTCGCTGAAGAACAGCAGCCAGTCGACGCTGTAGGCGAGCGGCGCGACGAAGCTGAAGGCCTCCATGCGCTGCGAATTGGTCGCCAGGAAGGTCGGCTCCAGCGTCTGCGGATGCTCTGGCACGAAGCCCAGCCGCCCCGACACCCACCATGCCGCGACGATCACCCCGCCGATGCCGAGGCCACCGACCAGCACGTCGGGCGAGCGACCTTCGCTGCGCATCAGCACCCAGGCCGCGAGCGCGCCGCCGAACAGCAGGCCGAGCCAGCCGGCATGCTGCGCGGCGCTGCCGCCGAACGCCGCCGCCACCAGCGACGGCAGGTCCTGCCCCGCCGCCGGCAGCGCCCAGCGCACGCTGTCGACCGTGTTGACGCGCAGCACCGCGGTGATGCCCTTGAGCGTCGCGAAGGCGGCGAGCGCGAGCACGATGAAGACCATCAGCGATTTGAGATTGCCGCCGCCGATGCGCACCAGCGTCTTGCTGCCGCAGCCCGACGCCAGCACCATGCCGAAGCCGAACATCAGCCCGCCGACGATCTGCGACAGCCACAGCCAGAGCGGCGGGGCATACAGGCTGTCGGCCGCACGCAGCCAGCCGAGCGCGACCATCGCGTTGAAACCCAGCATCGCGACGGCGATGGCCAGCACCCACATGCGCATGCGCGACCAGTCGCCGATGTTGACGATGTCGGCCACTGCGCCCATCGTGCAGAAGTGCGTGCGCTGGGCGATCGCGCCGAACAGCAGGCCCAGGCCGAAGGCCGCCCACAGCACCTGGGTGCCGAGCGACAGCAGCTCGGCATCGCTCAACATCGCCAACATCACCCCTTCAGGGACCCGAGGCGCTCACGTCCGGCGGCAGCGGCTTCCGATTTCGGATAACTCTTCAGAAGATCGTCCAGCGTGCGGCGGGCGGCCTTGACGTCCTTCATCTCGACCTGGCAGTTGGCAATCGCCAGCAGGGCCTCGGCGGCGCGCGGATGGTCGGGCGCGGCGGCGACGAGCGCACGGAAAACGGCAATCGCCTCCTTGTAGTCGCGCTTGCCGTACAGGGCGTTGCCGAGCCAGAAGCGCGCCGAATCAAGGTAGCCGCTGGTCGGATAACGCCGGATGAACGCGGCCAGCGTGGCCGCGGACTTGTCGAAGTCGCCGGTGCGCAGCACCGCGACGGCCTCTTCGTAGGCGCGGCGCTCCTCGGGCTCGACGAGGAAGTCCTTGCCGTCGACCGACACCGGCTGCGGCTCGATCTTGCGCAAGCGCTCCTCGAGCACGTTGACACCTTCGCGCTGGCGCTTCTGCAGCTCGGCGACGTCGCGTTGCATCTGCTCCTGCACGCCGCGCAGCCGCGCGAGCTCGCCGCGCTGCGCCTCGATCAGCGTGTTCAGCTCGACCAGGCTGCGGCGCAGCTGTTCCAGCGCCTGCGTCTGCCCGGCCACCAGCTCGGCCATGCGGGCCTTCGCCGCATCGTCGCTGGCCTGGATGCGGGCCCGCAGGTCGAGGATCGCCTTGCGCGCCTCGTCGTCCTCGAACAGCGCAGCACGGGCAGGGCCGGCGGCGCCGAACGCGCCGGCCAGCAGCACCGGCAGCAGCGCATGCCGCAGCCGGCCGGTGCGGCCGGCCCGGCGCTGCGCGTCGAACCACGACACCTCAGCGATCCTTCAGCTCGGCGCGGCGGTTCTTGGCCCAGGACGATTCGTCATGCCCCTCGACGACCGGGCGCTCCTTGCCGAAGCTCACTGCCTCGAGCTGCGCGTCGGTCGCGCCGAGCAGCGCGAGCGACTTGGCCACCGCCTCGGCGCGCTTCTGGCCCAGCGCCAGGTTGTACTCGCGGCCGCCGCGCTCGTCGGTGTGGCCCTCGATGGTCATGCGCTTGCCCTTGTTCGTCGCCAGCACCTTGGCATGCGATTCGATCAGCGGGCGGAAGTCTTCCTTGACGGTGAAGCTGTCGAAATCGAAATAGACGAGGCGCCCCAGGTTGGCCGCGGACACGGTGCCGCCGGGGATCGTGACCGGCGTGACGCTCGAGGAGCCGCTGGGCCCGGTTGCCGCGGCGCGGGGCGTCGTGCTGGTGGTGCCGCTGCCGGTGCGCGATTCGACCGGCGCCTGGTCGTCGAGCTTGACGCTCGAGCCGCAGCCGGCCAGGAGGGCAGCTACGGCGGCGACGGCGGCACACAAGGTGGTGGTGCGGAGGGCATGCATCATGGACTGCTCCTTGGCTGTGGGTCGGTGACCCGGTGAACTGCGCTGCAAGTCAGCGATTGAAAGGCCCCCAGGCCGGCTCGCGCACGTCGACGCCGGTCGATAACAAGCGTGTGCGAATCTTGCCATCCAGGGTGGTCGTCATCAACACGTCGCGGCCTTGCGCCCGGGTGGCGTACATCAGCAGGCGGCCATTGGGCGCAAAGCTCGGGCTTTCGTCCTCGGTGGTGTCGCTGACGGCAACCGGCGTGCCGCCGCCCATGTCGAGCACCATGACGCGGAAGGCGTTGCCGTTGTCGCGCGCCACGTAGGCGAGCGTGCGGCCGTCGGGGCTGACCGCCGGGCTGATGTTGTAGCCGCCGGTGAAGGTGACGCGGTCGGCAGCGCCGCCGCCGGCCGACATGCGGTAGATCTGCGGGCTGCCGCCGCGATCGCTGACGAAGTAGAGCGTCTGGCCGTCGGGCGCGAACACGGCTTCGGTGTCGATCGCGCTGGTGGTCGTCAGGCGACGCGGCTCGCCGCCGCCGGCGTCCATCATGTACAGCTGCGAGATGCGATCGCGCGACAGCGTGACCGCCAGGCGCTTGCCGTCCGGCGACCAGGCCGGCGCGCTGTTCGAGCCGCGGAAATTGGCCAGCCGGCGCCGCTCGCCCGACTGCACGTCGTGCACCATGACGACGGCCTTCTGGTCCTCGAACGAGACGTAGGCCAGCTGCCGCCCATCGGGCGACCAGGCCGGCGAGATGATCGAGTGCGGGCTGGTCAGCGGCACCTTGCCGCCCTCGCCGTCGGCATCGGTGATGTGCAGCCGGTAGACGCCCGAGGCCCGCGTGACGTAGGCGATGCGGGTCGCGTTGACGCCGCGCTCGCCGGTCAGCTTCTCGTGGATCGCATCGGCGATGCGGTGCGCGGCCAGCCGCAGGTCGCCTTCGGCGACGGCGTAGGCCTGGCCCAGCAGCTCCTGGCCCTTGACGACGTCCCACAGCTTGAAGCGGATGTCGAAGCGGCCATCGGGCAGCCGGGTGACCGAGCCGGCGACCAGCGCATCGGCGGCGCGGCCGCGCCAGTCGCCGAATTCCGGCGCGCTGCGCTCGTCGAGCACGCCGCTGGAATCGACGATGCGGAACAGGCCGCTGCGTTCGAGGTCGGCGCGCACGATCATCGAGATCGGCTGGCCGCTGCGGTCCTCTTCGCGGAAGCGGGTGACCGCCACCGGCAGCTGCGTCGCGCCGATGCCGGAGATCTCGACGCGGAACTGCGCGAGCGCCGCGGGCGACAGCGGCAGGCCGAGACCGGCGGCCAGGGCCGCGTTGAAACGTCGTCGTTGGATGCGCATCGGGGAAGATGGAGTCGATGAGGACCCTGGGGTTCCGTGGCGGGGCATTGTAGGCAGCGGATCTCGGTGCCTTGACCGGGTTCAGCCGAGGTGCCGCCGCAGGGCGGCCGCGCACAGATCAACGGCCGTGCGGGCTTCATCGATGACGCGGCCCATCGTCAGGAAGCCATGGATCTGGCGCTCGAAGCAGATGTACTGCGTCGGCGTGCCGGCGGCCGACAAGGCATCGGCGTACTGGCGGCCCTCGTCGCGCAGCGGATCGAAGCCGGCGGTCAGCACCAGCGCCGGGGGCAGCCGCGACAGGTCCAGCTGCAGCAGCGGCGAGGCACGCCAGTCGGGCCAGTCGCGCTCGTCGAGGTAGTGGCCGCGGAAGTAGGCGACCGTCTCGCGCGTCAGCAGGTAGCCGGTGCCGTTGCTGGTGTGCGAGGGCGCGATCGCGCGCTGGTCGGTGGCCGGGTAGACCAGCAGCTGCAGCCGCGGCGCCGGCGTGGCGCCGCCGCGCAGCGCGATGGCCACCACCGCGGCCAGGTTGCCGCCGGCGCTGTCGCCGCCGAGGGCCAGCCGGCCGGCGTCGAGCCCGAGCGTGTCGGCCCCGGCCTGCAGCCAGCGTGTCGCGGCGATCGCATCGTCGACGGCGGCGGGGAAGCGGTGCTCGGGTGCGCGCCGGTAGTCGACCGCGACGACCGCGCAGCGGCCACCCACGGCCAGCTCGCGGCACAACACGTCATGCGTGTCCAGATCACCGATGGTCCAGCCGCCGCCGTGGAAGTAGACGAGCACCGGGGCCCGCGCCGGCAGCCCGGCCGGGCGATACAACCTCAGCGGCACCGGTCCGGTCGGTGTCGCGGCGCTCAGATCGCGCACTTCCGCCAGGGCCGGCGGATCGGGCTGCGTGAAGAAGCGGCGCTCACGGTAGATGCGGCGCGCTTCGTCGGGTGACAACAGGTGCGTCGGCGGCACGCCGCGGGTGGCGATCAGGTCCAGCAGTCCACGGGCTTGTGGGTCGAGCATCAGGGGCCTCCTCGTCTGCCGGCGCAGTGTAGTCGGCGAGATCCTTGCCTTTGGCAACCATATTGTTGACAATGCGCCGATGGACACCGCAGCCACCCTCCCGCCGCCGGCCGATGAACGGGTCGCCGCGCTGCGCGGCTTCAATCGTTTCTACACCCGTCGCATCGGCGTGCTGCATGAGCGGCTGCTCGGCACCGGCTTCGGCCTGGCCGAGTCGCGCGTGTTGTGGGAGCTGGCGCACCTGGATGCCGGCTCGCCCGGCATCAGCGCCGCGGCGCTGGCGCGCGAGCTCGATCTCGATCCCGGCTACCTGAGCCGGCTGCTCAAGGGCATGAAGTCACGCAAGCTGCTGCGCACGCAAGGTGCCGACGCGGACGCCCGGCAGCAGTTGCTGTCGCTGACCGCCGCCGGCCGGCGGGCGTTCGCGCCGCTGGACACGCGCTCGCAGGCGCAGATGGGCGAGCTGCTCGCTGCGCTGCCCGAGGCCGAGCAGCGCCGCCTGCTGCAGTCGATGCAGACGATCGAAGCGCTGCTCGGCGAGCGGCCGGTCGACCGGCCGCCCTACCTGCTGCGCGCGCACCGGCCCGGCGACATCGGCTGGGTGATCGCGCGCCATGGCGCGATCTATGCCGACGAGTACCACTGGGACCTGCGCTTCGAGGCGCTGGTGGCGCGCATCGCGGCGCAGTTCGTCGAGCGCTTCGACGCCCGGCGCGAGGCCTGCTGGATCGCCGAGCGGCCGCTGGCGCTGGGCCAGGGCGAGAACCTCGGCTGCGTGTTCCTCGTGCAGGCGCGGCGCGATGACATCGGCGAGGTCGAGCCGGGCGTCGCGCAACTGCGGCTGCTGCTGGTCGAGCCGTCGGCGCGCGGCATGGGCGTCGGCGCGCGGCTGGTCGCGGAATGCGAGCGCTTCGCGCGCCAGGCCGGCTACCAGCGTATCCGGCTGTGGACGCAGAGCAACCTGCTCGCCGCCCGTGCGATCTACGCGAAAGCCGGCTACCAGCTCACGGGCACCGAGCCGCACCACAGCTTCGGGCAGGACCTGGTCGCCGAGGTCTGGGAGCGCGCGCTTGGCTGATGCGAACGCCGACGCGGCGCCCTGCCCCTGCGGTCGTCCGGCGGATTACGCGCACTGCTGTGGTCGGTGGCATGGCGGCGCGCTGCGGCTGCAGGCGCCCGACGCGGAGAGCCTGATGCGCTCGCGCTACAGCGCCTTCGTGCGCAGCGATGCCGCCTACCTGCTCGACACCTGGCATCCGTCGACCCGCCCATCCACGCTGGCGCTCGAGCCCGGCCTGCGCTGGCTCGGCCTCGAGGTCAAGCGCCACCGGCCCGACGGCGATGCGCGCGCGATCGTCGAATTCGTCGCCCGCAGCAAGCAAGGCGGCCGCGCGCACCGGCTGCACGAGCTCAGCCGCTTCGTGCGCGAGGACGGGCGCTGGTTCTACGTCGACGCCCTCGCCGACCCCGCCGCCGATCAGCCGAAGCGCACCGCGTAGATCGGCGGCAGCGTCGTCGAGACGGTGTGCCAGCGCTCGCCGCCGTCGAAGCTCGCCCACAGCCCGCCGGTGGTGCTGCCGATCAGCAGCGACCGGCCATCGTCGGACACCGCCAGGCCATGCCGATACACCAGGTCGTAGCAGCCCTGCTGCGGCAGGCCCTCGCGCAGCGTCTCGAAGCTCTGGCCGCCGTCCTGCGTGCGGTTGACGGCCAGCGCGCCGTTCACCGGAATGCGCCGCTGGTCGGCGACGCCGGGCACGAACCACGCGGTATCGGCATCGGCCGGATGCACGCCGACCGCGAAGCCGAAGTTCGACAGCGGCACGTCCTTGATCTCGACCCAGTTCACGCCGCCATCAATCGAGCGCCAGATGCCGTTGTGGTGCTGGCACCAGAGCACCTGCGGCTGTGCGGCGCAGCGCACGATGCGGTGCGGGTCCTGGATGTTCTCGCTGCCGGCCTGCTCCGGCGGCATGAAGTCGGCGCGCATGCCGCGCGCGCTCAAGGCCCAGCTCGCGCCGCCGTCGCGCGTGATCCATGCGCCGCCGCAGCTGATGCCGATCAGCACCTCGTCGGCGCGCTGCGGATGCGGGCAGATCGAATGGATGCCCGGCACGTCGTAGCCGCCGCCGAACCATTCCAGCCGTTCGGGCCGGTTCCAGAAGCCCTTGTCGAGCTGCCACGTGGCGCCGAAATCGGTCGAGCGGAACAGCCCGCCGGGCAGCGTGCCGACCCACAGCGTCTTGCCCACCGTTTCGAGCGACCAGATCTGCACCAGCTTCCAGGCCGGCCCCGGCGCGCCCTCGGGCTGCGGCGGGAAGGCCGGCGCGGTGACCTCGGCCCACTCGCGGCCACCGTCGCCCGAGACGTGCAGCTTGGTGCCGAAGTGCCCGAGGTTCAGCGCCGCCATCATGCGGCCGCCGAAAGGCTCGCCGGCCTGCGGCGGCAGCACCATCGACACCGGCTCGCCGAGGAAGTGCTCGCGTGCGATGGCCCAGCGCCGGCCCTCGTCGTGCAGCTCGAGCAGGCCCTTGCGGGTGGCGATCCAGGCGCGTTGCGACATGCTGTGATCCTTCCTGTGCTGAGGGTGGGTCAACCGCCCGACAAGGCCTGCAGCACGTAGACCATGCTGTCCGGCTGCAGCGGCTCGTCGAGCGTGATGCGGTCGAGGATGCGCCGGCCGTCGACGAAGATCACGACGTTGGCGCGCAGGTGCCCCTGGTCATCGAGCACGTAGCCGCGCAGGCGCGGATGGCCCGCGAAGACCGCGTCCAGTGCGGCGCGCAGCGTCGCCGCGCCGGTCTCGACCTCGGGGGTGTCGACGAAGCGGCGCAGCTGGGGCGTGAACAGCACGCGGGGCATGGGGGCTGACTGTACGACCGGTGCCTGCGCAGAGACAATGCGCGCCCTTTGCCCCATCCCGCGCGCATGTCCAACGGAGTCCTCGCCGCCGCCTTCGCCTACATCCTGTGGGGGATCTTTCCGCTGTACATCAAGCAGGTGGCCGAGGTGCCGGCTCTGGAGATCGTCGCGCACCGCTCAGTCTGGTGCCTCGTCTTCATGCTCGCGCTGCTGGCGGTGCTGCGCCGCTTCGCCTGGCTGCGCGAGGTGGTGCGCCAGCCGCGCACGCTGGGCATCTTCACCTTGAGCGCGCTGCTGCTGTCGGGCAACTGGCTGATCTACGTCTGGGCCGTGAACCACGACCGCGTGCTCGATGCGAGCCTCGGCTACTTCATCAACCCGCTGGTCAACGTGATGCTCGGTTATCTGGTGCTGCACGAGCGGCCGCGCGCCGGCCAGTGGGCGGCCGTGGCGCTGGCCGCCCTCGGCGTGGTCTGGCTGGCGCTCGGCGCCGGCGCGCTGCCGTGGATCTCGCTGGTGCTGGCCGCGACTTTCGGCTGTTATGGACTGCTGCGCAAGACCGCGCCGCTGGGCGCGATCGAAGGCTTGACGCTGGAGACGCTGATGCTGGCGCCGCTGACGATCGCGCTGCTGCTGTGGTTCGCACTCGCCGGCCCGGGCCGCTTCGCGCAGGGTGACTGGGCAGTCGACGGCTGGCTGCTGCTGGCCGGCCCGTTCACTGCGATCCCGCTGCTGCTGTTCGCCTACGGCGCGCGCCGCGTCACGCTGGCCACGCTCGGCCTGCTGCAGTACCTGGGGCCGTCGATCCAGTTCCTGCTCGGCGTGTTCGTGTACCACGAGCCTTTCGATCCGGCGCGCGGCGTCGGCTTCGCGCTGATCTGGGCGGCGCTGGTCGTCTACAGCGGCGAGAGCCTGTGGCGCATGCGCCGCGACGCCTCGGCCGCGTCCGCAGCCCCGACCTGATCAGCGACGCAGGTCGCCGGCCAGGCTGGCCAGCGTCTCCGGCGCGATCAGCACGTGCGCCGGGTAATTCGTGTGGTCGCAGCCGAGCTTGACCGCCGCGCCGGCACTCACCGCATCACACGCCGCATCGGTGAGCTCGAAGCGCACGAAGTGCACCGCCGAGGTCTTCTCGTCGTTCTCGCGCTCGAGATCCTCGTCGGCGATCGCGTAAACGCGGGCGTGGCCCTCGACCTCGACGAACATGCGGTCCTCGATGCCGATCAGCCGCCCCAGCTCGCGCTTGCGCTCGTTCGGATCGGGGTATTCGATCAGCATCGTCGCCTTCCAGTTGCTGCCGTCGGGCACCAGCGGCAGATAGGCGTCGATCTCGCCCTGGATCGCGTCTTCCTCGAAGATCTTCTCGATGCGCAGCATCTCCTGGATCTGGTAGCGGATCGTCTTCTCGTCCTCGAACTGCAAGGTCACGTGCTCGCCGAGCGAGACGCTGCGCAAGCGGCGGTGGGCGATGATCTCCGGCTTGTGGGCCTTGCGGTACTTCGTGTAGGCCTCGAGCGTCATCAGGCTGTCGGGGGTGATGGTGGCCATAAGTCGTTCACTCCAATCCGTAGGCGTAGCGCAGCAGGCTCAAGGGGTGTTGCAGCGCCTTCGGCGGCGTGCCCGCCTCGCGCATGCCCTGCGCGATGTGGTGGCCGGCGAGCGCGCAGTCGCTGGCGATGAAATCGGGCTCGTCCTTGGCCATCGCCTTGAACACCGGCTTGCCGATCTTCATCGCCACCGGGTGCGTCGGCGTCTTGACGCCATAAGTGCCGGCATGGCCGGAACAGCGCTCGACCGTGTTCAGCTGGACGCTCACCTGCCGGCCTATCAGCTTGAACATCTCCTCGGTCTTGCGGCCGATCTTCTGCACCCGCCCGTGGCACGGGATGTGGTAACTCACCTTGCCCAGGTCGCGCTTGAAGTCGGTCTTCAACAGGCCATCCTTCTGCCGCGCGACGAGGTATTCGAACGGGTCGTAGAACGCGTCCTTGACGAGCTGCACGTCGGCCTCGTCCGGGAACATCAGCGGCAGCTCCTGCTTGAACATCAGCGTGCAGCTGGGGATCGCCGAGACGATCGCGAAGCCATCCTTCGCGTAGCGGGCGAGCACGGGGATGTTGGCATTCTTGTGGCGCTCGACCGCAGGCAGGTCACCGAGCTCGAGCTTGGGCATGCCGCAGCAGGACTCCTTCTCGACGATCACGTAGGGGATCGCGTTGTGCTCGAGCACCTTCAGCAGGTCATGGCCGATGCCCGGCTCGTTGTAGTTGACGTAGCAGGTGGCGAACACCGCGACCCGGCCGGGCGTGCGCTCGCCGTCCTTGACCTCGGTCGCGCTGCCCTGCTTCGGCGCCGACCAGCGGAAGCGCTTCGTCGCGAGCTCAGGCATCCAGGCGTTCGGGTGCACGCCGAGCATGCCGTCGAGCGTATTGCGCGTGAACTTCGCGCGGTTCACCGCGTTGACCGCCTGCACGACCACCGGGATGCCGGCGAAGCTGCCATGCACGTCGGTCGACGCGAGGAATTTCTCGCCGGGGCCGACCAGCCCCTGGCTGTGCTTGATCGCCTTGGCGCGCAGCATCAGGTGCGGAAAGTCCACGTTCCACGGGTGCGGCGGCACGTACGGGCACTTGGTCATGTAGCACAGGTCGCACAGGTAGCACTGGTCGACCACCTTGGCGTAGTCGGCCTTCGCGACGCCGTGCACCTCGCCGTCCGCGGTGGCGTCGACCAGGTCGAACAGGTTCGGGAAGCTCTGGCACAGGCTGACGCAGCGACGGCAGCCATGGCAGATGTCGAACACCCGCTCCAGCTCGCGGTTGCAGTCGTCGCGGTCGTAGTAGAGCGGGTTCTTCCAGTCGATCGGATGCCGGGTCGGCGCTTCGAGGTTGCCTTCGCGCATGGGCTGGCCTTTGGCTGGCGTGCTGAAGAAGACAAGGGGCTGTCGAAGCCCCTTGTGTTTGCGTGCTGCCGATGCGGCGCGGTCAGTCGACCAGCTGGTCCAGGGCCTTCTGGTAGCGGTTGGCGTGCGAGCGCTCGGCCTTGGCCAGCGTCTCGAACCAGTCGGCGATCTCGTCGTGGCCTTCCTCGCGTGCGGTGCGCGCCATGCCCGGGTACATGTCGGTGTACTCGTGCGTCTCGCCGGCGACGGCGGCCTTCAGGTTGTCGCGCGTCGGGCCGATCGGCAGGCCGGTCGCCGGATCGCCCACCACCTCCAGGAACTCGAGGTGGCCGTGCGCGTGGCCGGTCTCGCCTTCGGCGGTGGAACGGAACAGCGCCGCGACGTCGTTCTGGCCTTCGATGTCGGCCTTGTTTGCGAAGTACAGGTAGCGACGGTTGGCTTGCGACTCACCGGCGAACGCGTCCTTCAGGTTCTGCTCGGTCTTGGATCCCTTCAGGCTCATGGGAAGCTCCTCTTGAAAGTGGATCGAACGGCGCCGCCGTGCTCAGCGGCACGAATCAACGCTACCAAACGCATTGCGCGGCAGCCAATGCAAAGCTTCAATGCGCTAAATAGTCAATCGCTATGAATGACAACGTATTCATAGCTCGGCCAGTGTGCGCCGCCAGCACGGTTGTTGTCAATCGATGCCCAACAAGCGCAGGCCCAGCGCGTGCAGCCGCGCGCCGGGATCGACGAAGTCGTGCAGCACATCGAAGTGGTTCTTGCCGACGATCGTCTCGCACACCGGCACCGTGCTCGGCCCCCACTGGTCGCGGATCAGCCGGTTCTGGCGCAGATGCTCGTCGCTCTCCTGCCCACCGACGACCGCATACAGCGGCCCCTTCGGCCGCGGGAAGAACGCCGGGCTCAGCCGCTTGACGCTGGCCGGTGTCAGCTGCAGGTCCTGCTGCAGGAAGGGCGCCTGGCGGATCGGCTCGAGGTCGAACACGCCGGAGATCGACATCGCGCCGGCGACGAGCCGCTGCGGCAGGTCCTCGCCCACCGTTTTCCAGCGGCACGCCAGCAGCATCGCCGCCAGATGGCCGCCCGCCGAATGGCCGGCGACGACGATGCGGGAAGAGTCGCCGCCGTGCTCGGCCGCGTGGCGCCAGGTCCAGGCCAGCGCGCGCGCCGTCTGCAGCGCGATGTCCTCGATGCCGACCGACGGACACAGCCCGTAGTTCGGCACCACGACCATCGCGCCGGCCTTGACGTACGCCGGCGCGACGAAGGCATGCTCGGCCTTGTCGAGCGCGCGCCACCAGCCGCCGTGGATGAAGACCAGCACCGGCGCGTTCGGCCGGTCGGCTGCGAAGACGTCCAGCCGCTCGGCCTCGCTGTCGCCGTACGGCAGGTCCAGCGCGTGGCTCAAGCCCTCGCGCGCCAGCACCGAGGCCTCGGCCCAGCGCGCGAGGATCGCCGGGTGCTCGGGCACCCGCGCCCGGTTGTTGTACTGGGCCTCATACCAGGCCGCATCGCGTTGCACCACGGCTGTCGTCATCACCACCCCGAGCGTCTTGAGCCTTGTCGGCGAGGCCCGCTTTCTAACGTGCAGCGCGGGATGCGTGAACGCATTCGCGTGCTGCTAGAATCCGCGGCTTGTCGGGGACGTAGCTCAGCTGGGAGAGCGTCGCGTTCGCAATGCGAAGGTCGGGAGTTCGATCCTCCTCGTCTCCACCAACACACCAGCAAAAACGGGCCTTAGCGGCCCGTTTTTGCTTTGGCTCCTCAACTCAAGGTGGCCAAGACCCGATCCACCATCGTTCCGGATTGGCCGAGGTAGTTCGCCGGATCGCAGAGCTTGGCCAGCGCCTTGCGGTCCAGGTGCTTGTTGATCTCCGGATGCTCGGCCAGCAGATCGAGCAACGGCCGCTGCTCCTTCACGGCGTTCCGGCAGATGTCGTAGACCAGGTCGTGCGCGTATTCGCGACCGATGTAGGGTCCCAGCCCCATCATCACCGCCTCGCTCATCACGAGGCCGTGCGTCATGTCGATGTTGCGGCGCATGGCCTGCACGTCGACCTCCAGCCCTTCCAGCACGAAGCGCGACTGCTTCAGCGCCCCGGCCATCAGGCAGAAGGCTTCGGGCAACACGATCCACTCGATCTCCCACGGGCCGGTGGAGCGCTCATGGTCGGCCACCATGGCGTCCATCAGCGCGGCGGCGTGCTGGCGCACCACCGAGATGGCGGCATGGATGTAGCAGCTGGAGATCGGATTGCGCTTCTGCGGCATCGTGCTGCTGGAGCCGCGGCCGTGCGCGAAGGGCTCGTAGACCTCACCGACCTCGGTCTGCATCATCAGCTTCACGTCCATGCTGAGCTTGCCCAGCGTGCCGCCGACCAGGCCGAGGAAGGTGCCCACCTCCGCGATGTTGTCGCGGATCGTGTGCCACGCGATCAGGGGCTGTTTCAGGCCCAGCTCGGCACACAGGCCGGCCTGGGTCTCCATGGCGCCGTTCTCCAGCGACGCCAGCGTGCCCGCCGCGCCGGCGAACTCGCCGACCAGCACGCGCTCCTTCAGTTGCGCCAGGCGTTCGCGGTGGCGCTCGATTGCGGACAGCAGCCCCGCCATCTTGTAGCCGAAGGTCACCGGAATGGCCTGCTGCAGGTTGCTGCGGCCGATCATCGGCGTGTCGCGGTGCGTCCTGGCGTGGCGGGCCAGCGCGGCGGAAATTGCAGTCAGTTCGCGGTCGACGAGGTCGAGGCCTTCGCGGATCTGGAGCACGGTTGCGGTGTCCGTGATGTCCTGCGTGGTCGCACCCCAGTGGCAGTACTCGCCCAGCTTGTCGCGGCACAGCGCATTCAATTGCGACACGACTCCGAGGATCGGGTAGCCGATGCGCTCGGTCTGCTGGCGCAGCTTCAGCATGTCGATCTGATCCAGGCTGCAGTGGCTGACGATCTCGTCGGCCGCTTCCTGCGGAATCAGGCCCAGGCGGCCCTGTACCTTGGCGAGGGCCGCTTCGATGTCGAGGTATTTTTCCGTGCGGTTCTCGTCGGACCAGACCTGGCGCATCTCGTCGCTCGAGAAGATGCCCTGGAAGATGGCGGAGTCGATGATCGTGGACGGCATGAGGATTCCTTTGGATGTGAGAGGTTCAGGCGGCGGCGTGCTGCAGCGTGCGCTGCTCCATCACACCGCCTCCGCCGCGCGCAGTGCGCGAATGTCGGCGTCGCCCAGGCCCAGCTCGCGCAGGATGGCATCGGTGTGCTCGCCCAGCGCGGGTACGGGGTCCATGCGCGGGCCATCGTTCCAGGTGCCCGGCGGCAGCATGGCGGGCAGCGCGCCCGCCGGTGAGCCGATCTCGCGCCAGCGGCCGCGTGCTTTCAGCTGCGGGTGGTCCCATACGTCCTGCATCGTGTTGACGCGCGCATTGGCGATCTGCGCCGTCTCCAGGCGCTCGACGACCTGCGCGGCCGTCAACGACGCAAAGGTCTCGACGATGAGTTGTCGCAGCGCCGTGCGCTCGGCCACGCGCTTCGCGTTGCCGGTGAAGCGCGGGTCGCGCGCCAACTCGGGCTGCAGCAGCACCTTGTCGCAGAAGCTCACCCACTCGCGCTCGTTCTGCAGCCCCAGCATGACGCTGCCGCCATCGGCGCCGGTCGGGAACGGTCCGTAGGGGTAGATGGTGGCGTGCGCAGCACCCGTGCGCGGCGGCGGCGGCGCGCCATCGAAGGCGTAGTACAGCGGGTAGCTGGTCCATTCGGCCAGCGACTCCAGCATCGAGATGTCGATGTGCTGGCCGCGCCCCGTCTGCCCGCGCTGCAGCAAGGCCGCGAGGATGTTCGTGTAGGCGTACATGCCCGCGGCGATGTCGGCGATCGACGGACCGGCCTTGCAGGGCTCGTCGGGCGTACCGGTCACCGAGACGAACCCGGCCTCGCTCTGGATCAGCAGGTCATAGGCCTTCTTGTCGCGGTACGGACCATCGGCACCGTAGCCCGAGATGTCGCAGACGATGATCGATGGCTTCCTGCCGGCCAGCACGTCGTAGCCGAGGCCGAGCCGAGCCGCCGCGCCGGGCGCCAGGTTCTGCACGACCACGTCCGCCTTCTCCAGCACCAGGCGTTGCAGCACTTTCGCGGCCTCGGGATGCTTGACGTCGAGCGTGAGGCTTTCCTTCGAGCGGTTGGTCCACACGAAATGCGAGGCCAGGCCGCGCACGCGGCTGTCGTAGCCGCGGGCGAAGTCGCCGACGCCGGGGCGCTCGATCTTGATGATGCGCGCGCCCAGGTCGGCGAGCTGGCGCGTGGCGAAGGGCGCTGCGATGGCGTGTTCCAGCGTGACGACGGTGAGTCCCTTGAGCGGTTGCATGTCAGGCCCCCCGCACGGTCGCGACCGCATCCATCGTCAGCCAGCCCTCGTGGTCCTGCGCCCAGAGCTTGATGGTCTGACCATCGTTCTGAAGCGCACCGTTCACGCGAAAAGGATTCAAGTCGAAGGTCGGCCGCACGGCCTTGAAGCGGAAGCTCGCGATGTCGGCCTGCGGTGCATTGCGGCGCACCAGGTCCATCAGCAAGGTCGCGATCAGCGGGCCGTGCACGATCAGGCCCGGATAGCCCTCGACCTCGGTCACGTACTTTCGGTCGTAGTGGATGCGGTGGCCGTTGAAGGTCAGCGCGGAGTAGCGGAACAGGAGCACGTCGTCCGGCACGATCTCGCGTTGCCAGGCCGCGGCCGTGGGCGCGGCTTGCGGTGATGGTTCGACATCGCCGGGTTGCCTGGCGTCACGGTAGACGATGTCGTGGAACTCGACGATCGCGGGCTCGGACGAGCCGTTGCAGCGCAGCTCGTGCCGCACCTTGACGAATACCAGCGTGCCGGTGCGGCCTTCCTTGACGGTGACGTCGGCGATCGTCGAAGTGCGCTCGACCGCGTCGCCCACGCGCACCGGCGAGCGGAACTCGAACTGGCTGCCGGCCCACATGCGCCGCGGCAGCGGCACCGGGGGCAGGAAGCCGCCGCGTTTCGCGTGGCCGTCGGGGCCGATCTCGCTCTGGCGGTGCAACGGCAGGAAATACAGCCAGTGCCACAGCGGTGGCAGCGGCGTGCCGTCTTCCGCCGGGCGCGCCGGGTGGTCGAGCGTCGCGTCGAGGGCCTTCACCGGCGTGGCGCCGATGCGGTCGCGGACCACTTCGCTGCGCCCGATCCAGGCCCTCAGGTCATTCACGTCGTTCAGGTCGTTCAGGGTCGTGTCCATGCCCATGTCCTCCCACGCGTCATTCGGCCGTCAGCTTGGCGCGCTGCACGACACCCTTCCACTTGACCAGTTCGCTCTTCACCAGCGAACCGAACTGCTCCGGCGTGCTCGTCTCGACGTCGGCGCCATGGTCCTCCATGCGCTTGATGATGTCCTTGTCGGCCAGGATCTGATTGAGCGCCTTGTTGAGCTGGTCGATGATGGGCTTGGGGGTCTTCGCCGGCGCAAAGAAGCCATACCACTGCTGCACCTCGACGCCGTCCACGCCGGCTTCCTTCAGGGTCGGCACATCCGGCAGCAAGGGCGAGCGCTTCGGCCCGGCAATCGCCATGGCGCGCAGCTTGCCGGCCTTCACGTGCGGCAGCGCGGTGAACAGGCTGGGGAACATGAACTGCGTGTGGTTGCCGATCGTGTCGCTGACCGCGGGCGCGGCACCCTTGAAGGGCACGCCCGTCATCGACGTTCCGGTCGCGAGCTTGAAGAGTTCGGCCGCGTAGTGCGGCGCCGTGCCGGCGCCGGCCGATGCATAGGCGTACTTGTCGGGCTTGGCCTTCAGCTGGGTCACCAGGTCCTTGACGTCCTTGACCTGCACGGCGGGGCTGGCAATCATCAAGGTCGGCGAGTAGCCCACGAGGCCGATCGGTGCAAAGTCGGCCACGGGGTCGTAGCGCAGCTTCTGCAGCGCCGGGTTCATGGCATGCGTGGCGATGTAGCCCAGCATCAGCGTGTGTCCGTCGGGCACGGCGCGGGCGACGAACTCGCTCGCGATCGAGCCGTTGGCGCCGGCACGGTTGTCGATGATGACGGTCTGGCCGAGCATCGGCCCCAGCTTCTGCGCGATGGTGCGCGCCATCGCGTCGTTGCCGCCACCGGCGGCGGTGGGCACGACGATGGTGATGGTCTTGTCGGGGTAGGCCATGGCCAGCGGTGCGGCGATGGCCATCACGGCCGCGACGGCCGGTGCGATCAATTGCTTCATGGGCTTGTCTCCTTCGGGGGGTTTCGAGAACACATAGGGCGGGAGGTGGAGCTCGCCCTGGAAGATCTTTCGGGCGGTGCGCACGAGCGCGGCGCGCTGGATGCGGGCGTCGGGCCCGGCGCCGTCGATCGAGACCTCGACATCGATGCGGCCTTGCGGATGCAGCACGGAGATGGCGCGTGCGCCGGGCCGGCCGTCGTCGCCGCTGACCACGGTGCCCGGCAGGGCGAAGGCCGTCGCGACGCCGATGGCGCCGGTGACCGCGTGCGATGCATGGCAGCGCCGCGGCGTGAAATAGCGCGAGGTGATGCTGTTCGCGTCGTCGCCGTCGCTGGCGATCACGGGCTTCGGCACCACGCTGCCGGACACGTCGCCCAGGCCCATCGCCCGGCCTGCGGCGACACGGATCGCTTCGATCCGCGACAGCAGCGCCAGGTCGGCGTCCAGGTCAGCCGGCGCTTCGCGGCCAGTCAGGCCGAGGTCGCGCGCCCGCAGGATCACCAGCGGCATCGCGGCGTCGATGCAGGTGACTTCGAGTCCGTCGATGAGGTCGATGCGCTGGCCGGTCGGGAAGACCGAGCCGGTCACGGAACCCCAGGCGTCGAGGAAATTCAGCCGGATCGGCGCAGCCGTGCCGGCAACACCATCGATGCCGGTCTCACCGTCGTAGCGGACGCGCCTTTCGGGCGTCAGCACCGTGACGTCGATGCGTGAACGGGTGTTGACGTTGAAGACGCGCACCGTCGTTTCGCCATCCTGCGCGCTGACGAGCCCCTGCTCGATCGCGAACGGTGCCACACCGGAGAGCATGTTGCCGCAGTTGGGTCGTGTATCGACCGAGCGCTGGCCGACGCCGACCTGCGCGAACAGGTAGTCGACATCGCAGCCCGGCTCGGACGACTTCGAGACGATCGCGACCTTGCTGGTCAGCGTGCTGCCGCCGCCCACGCCGTCGACCTGCAGCAGGTCGGACGCGCCGATCGCGCCGATCAACGCCTCATCGCGCGCCGTGTCGTCGGCCGGCAGCCACTCGCGCAGGAAGAACGGCCCGCGGGAGGTGCCGGCTCGCATCAGGACGCAGGGGATGACTCGGTTCATGGACGGGATGATCGGCGCCGGGATTGCAAAAGAGAATTGCATCTTTAAGATCAACTGATCCGCTTTGAACATCAAACCAGGACCGACGATGGCGATCAACTTCGACCTGAACGACCTGCTGGCCTTCCGCGCCGTGGCCGAGCTCAGCAACTTCCGCAAGGCGGCCGAATCCGTGCACCTCTCGCAGCCTGCGTTCAGCAGGCGCATCGACAAGCTGGAGCAGGCCTTGGGAGTGCGCCTGCTGGAGCGCACGACGCGGCGGGTGACACTCACCGCGGTGGGCCGGGACTTCGAACGCAAGGTACGCGAGCTGCTCGACGAGCTGGACAACACCCTGCTGGGTATCCGTGGTGTGGCCGCGACACGCATGGGCGAAGTGACCGTTGCTTGCGTGCCCTCCACCGTCTACTACTACCTGTCGGAGGTGATCCGCCGCTACCACGTGCAGGCGCCGAAGGTGCGGGTCAAGGTGCTGGATGCGGGCGCCAACGAGGTGCTGGCAGCGGTGTCGCGCGGCGAGGCCGACTTCGGTCTCAACTTCATCGGCGCCCAGGAGGGCGAGCTGGACTTCGAGCCCCTGGTCGAGGAGCGCTTTGTCGCCGCCTGCCGGCGCGATCACCCGGTCGCGAAGATGCATCGCGTGAGCTGGGCGCAACTGGGCCAGCACGACTACATCTCGGTCGGGCGGACCTCGGGCAACCGTGTCCTGCTGGACCAGGCGCTTGCCGGCATCAAGGACCGGCCGCAGGCGATCTACGAGGCGCAGCACGTCACCACCACGCTGGGCCTGGTTGAAGCAGGGCTGGGAATTGCAGCCGTTCCCTCGATGGCGATGCCGGGGCCCGATCACCCCCTGCTGGTCAGCGTGCCGCTGGTCGACCCGGTGATCACGCGCAAGGTCGGCTTGATCCGCCGGCGCGGGCGTTCCCTGTCGCCCGCGGCGCAGCAGCTCTACGACCTGTTCTCCGAGGTCAAGTCGCGTCGGCGACGCAAGCCAAAGCCTGATTGATGCGTTGGCGCGATCAATTGATCGTGATTCTGCAATTCTCAGATCGAGCTCAGCTCGCAATCATCCGGGCCATCAAGACAACCCGGAGACGAGCGGCATGAACCGAATCACCCTGATCGCGCTGTGTGCAGCAGGCACCTGGGCCACTTCTGCGGGAGCCCAGAGCGCGGTCTCCGTCTCGGGCATCGTGGATGCCGCCGCGCGCCATGTCAGCAACGATGGCGTCGGCTCGATCCGCTCGCTGGTGAGCGGATCCAACTCGACCAGCCGGCTGGTCTTCAGCGGCCGCGAGGACCTGGGCGGCGCACTGGCGGCGGGCTTCCACCTGGAGCATGGATTCCTCGTCGACGCGGGGACGCCCGCATCGGCGGACAAGTTCTGGGACCGCCGTTCGACGGTCAGCCTGTCCAGCGCTGCGATGGGCGAGCTGCGCCTCGGCCGCGACTTCGTGCCCTCGTACGTGGCGTGGAGCCGCTATGACCCGTTCTCGTACGTCGGCGTCGCGCGCTCGGCCAACCTGGTGTCGGCGACGCCGGCCGGACCGATCCGGTCCGCCTTCAGCACCAACGCCAACACCACCGTTCGCTCCGACAACGCCGCCCAATGGTTGGCGCCGGCCGGCTTGGCCGGCTTCGAAGCGGGACTGATGATCGCTGCTCGTGAAGGCGGCGACGCTGCGTCCGGACGCGCGGGAGTGCGAGGCGCCCGGGTGGGCTACGCGGCGAAGTCGTTCAGCGTTTCAGCGGCGGCTGCGCGCACCGAGAACAGCTTGACGTCGGCGGGTAGTTTTCAGGACAAGGTCGTCGGTGGCCATGTCGATGTCGCCGACGTGAGGCTTTCCGGCGCCTGGCGGGAGTTCCGGCAGAGCCAGGCGACGCAACGCCTGCTGATGCTTGGCGCGGTCGCAACCTTCGGTCAGCACGAAGTGAAGGCTTCATGGGTCAAGGCCGACATGTCGGGCCGCGCTGGAACAGTCTCCATCGACGGCACCGGGGCCGATCAGTGCGGCCTGGGCTACGTGTACAACCTGTCGAAGCGCACAGCGATGTATGCGACGGTGGCGCGGATCGGCAACGATGGGCTCGCTCGCTACGTGATCAGCGACGGTCCCGCCGGGATGGCCGCGGGAGGGACGTCGCGCGGATACGAGGCAGGCATCAGGCACCGCTTCTGAACGGCATGTCGGGACCTCCGCCAGGCTGGGGACGCCGACTGACTTTCGGCCCGCACAGTCTTCATCGCGGCCGATACAGTGGCACCGGTCGACGCTTCACTCCCTCACGCCATGGCCCTCACCGCTTCGATCCAGGAACTGCTCGAGCACCAGCGCGAGGAACTGTGGCGTCGTGAAGGCGTGTCGGATCCGGACATCCGTCTGTCGCGCCTGACCGGCATGGACGCGCGCGACCTGCTCTTCCTGCGCGGCTTCGCGCAGCGCGGTTACCTCTTCGTGATCCGCTGCCCCAAGGTGGCGGCGCGCGCGTTCCATGGCGATTTCCAGCCCAAGACCTCGGCCGCATCCAAGACCGGACTGAAAACCGGCACGTCAGGATTGGCCGTCGATGGCAAGGGCCACATCATGGTGTCCGACTACGACCTGATGAGCGTGTGGCGGCGCGAGGGCGCGCGCTGGACCAAGATCGTCGTCTCGGCCGCGAACGGCACGGCCAGAGGCCCCATGCCCGCCGAGGCCCAGCAACTGCTGCAAACGCTGAACCAGGCGCTGCAATCGCCGTTTCAGCACGGCTGCCAGGACGACTGGTTTGCGAGCGCGAACCCGGGCGTCAAGCTCGGTGACCACTTTGCTGCGATCGGCCAGGGCGCCATCCAGCACCTGCCCACGCCGGCCGCCTGCGAGGCGTTCTACCGCCAGCATTCGCTGGAATGGCCGTACGTGGGCGGTCGGCATCGCGCAGCCCTGGGCGGCTGAGCGGACTGCAGTCCGAGGAGCGTCGCCGCCTTTCAGGCCGTCGCGCGCAGCAGCGCACGCACCGCGTCAGCGAAGGTCGGCACGTCGATCGGCTTGCTGAGGTAACCGTCGAAGCCGGCATCCAGGAAACGCTGCTCGTCGCCTGGCACCGCGTAGGCGGTGAAGGCGACGATCACCAGGTCGCGCGTGGCCGGCGCCTGCTTCAGCTCGATCGTCAGCGTCAGGCCGTCGATGCCGGGCATCTGGATGTCCATCAGCACCAGGTCCGGCCGGCGCTCGGCGATCGAGCGTCGCGCCGCTTCGCCGTCCGGCGCGGTGCCGACCTCGAAACCGCCGCCCTCGAGCACCAGCCGCGCCAGCTCCAGGTTCAGCGGCTGGTCGTCGACCACCAGCACATAAGGATTCATCGGTCCCCCGCGGCGTCCGGCAGCGCCCTGCGTTGCGGCGCCCAGCGCTCGAGCGCCTGCAACACTTCGGCGACGCCGCCGCCGCCCTTCTCGACGATCGCCTGCGCCGATGCGGCGAGCACCGCGAACTCGGCCTCGGTCAGCGTCATGCAGGTCCACACCAGCACCGGCAGGTCGCGCCAGGCCGGGTCCTCGCGCAGCCGGTGCAGCACCTGGAAGCCGTCGACCTCCGGCATCATCAGGTCGAGCACCATCGCCGCCGGCTTCACCACCGGCAGCAGTTGCAGGGCCTCGGCACCGCCGCCGGCGCCGGCGGTCGGGATGCCGAAGCTCTCCAGCGTCGCCTGCATCAGGTCGCGCGCCATCGGGTCGTCGTCGACCACCAGCACGACACCGCCGCCGGCGATCGCCGGCTGCAGCGGCCGCATCGCATCGGAGACTTCGTCGGCGCGCAGCGGCTTGGCGATCACGTTGCTGACCGCAAAGGCCGCCAGCCGGCCATCGGCGCTCGACGCCGCCAGTGCGCGCACCGGCGGCGCGTCGGCGTCGCCCCGGCGCAGCTGCGCCAGCGCGTCGAGCCCGCCGCCCTCGCGGTGCAGCGCGAGGGCCAGGCCGTCGTAGCGGCGCGTGCGCGTCAGCCGGATGACCTCGGCGGTGCTGCCGGCCGCATCGACCGCGATGCCGCCTTCGGCGAGCTCGCGGGCGACGGTGTCGCCGACCGCCTGCGCCTGTTCGGCCAGCAGCATGCGCGGCAGCGTCTTCACGCGGCGCGGCAGCCGGGCGTGGAAGATGCTGCCCTGCCCCGGCACGCTGTGCGCGCCGACCTCGCCGCCCTGCGCCTCGACCAGTTGGCGCGTCAGCGTCAGCCCGAGGCCGGTGCCCTGGTGGCGCTTGGCATAACCGCCATCGAGCTGCTGGAAGCTGACGAACAGCCGCGGCAGGTCGTCGGGCGCGATGCCGACGCCACTGTCCTCGACCTCGAGGCGGAAATGGTCGCCGTCCTCAGCCAGCGCGCGCACGGCGATGCGCCCGCCCGCCGGCGTGAACTTCACCGCATTCGAGACGAAGTTGAAGATCACCTGCTCGAGCCGCGCCGGATCGAGCACGATGTCGTGCAGCGCCGGGTCGACGCTGGCGGTGATGCGAAGCGCCTTCGCGGCTGCCGGTTCGGCCAGCGCGCCGACCACCTTGTCGATCGCCGCGCCCAAGTCGAGCGGCGCGGCATGCAGCTCGAGCTTGCCGGCCTCGATGCGGGCCAGGTCGAGGATGTCGTTGATCACCTGCAGCAGGTGGCGGCCGCTGGTGGCGATGTGGCTGATGAACTCGTGATGGCGCGGCGAATCTGGCGCCACGCGGCGCTCGCGCAGCACATCGGCAAATCCGATGATCGCGTTCAGCGGCGTGCGCAGCTCGTGCGACATGTTGGCCAGGAACTGGCTCTTCAGCCGGCTCGATTCCAGGATCTGCAGATTCTCCTGCTGCAGGCGCTGCGACAACAGCCGAGATTGTTCGGCCTGTCGCAGCGGCGTCACGTCGGCGACGATGCCGACCATGCGCGCCGACACGCCCGGCTCGCCGGGCAGCACGCGGCCATCCATGCGCAGCCAGTGTTCGCTGGCGTCGGGCCAGGTGACGCGGAACTCGGCATGCCACTCCGCGCGGCCGTCGATCGCCGACTGCAGGCTGTGCTCGACCGCCGGCCGATCATCAGCGCACACATGGTCCAGCAAGGCCCGGCGCGACCAGGCCAGCAGCGGCTCGGCGTGGCCGAAGCAGCGGTCGTGCCGCGGCGAGCGCCAGACCTCGCCGCCATCGAGCTCCATCTCCCAGTCGCCGATCTGCGCCGATTCGAGCGCGAAGCGGATGCGCGCCTCGGTGCGCCGCAGCGCGGCCTCGATCAGCCGCTGGTGCGTCAGGTCGCGCATCGTCTTGGCGATGCCGGCGACCTGGCCGAGCGCATCGCGGATCGGCGAGATCGTCAGCGACACCTCGACCTGGCGGCCGTCCTTGCCGCTGCGCACGGTGCGCAGCGACACGCCGCCGCGACCGGCGGCGATCTGCGCGATCAGCGCGGCCTGCTCGGCGCGCTGCGCCGGCGGCACCAGCACCTGCATCGGCTGGCCGACCGCTTCCACCGCGCTGTAGCCGAACATGCGTTCGGCCGCGTTGTTCCAGTCGGTGATGCGGCCGTCGAGCGTGCCGGCGATGATGGCGTCGGCCGATGATTCGACCACCGCGGCCAGCCGCCGCACCGCGCTCTCGGCCTGCGACAGCCGCGTCACGTCGCGGATGATCAGCGCGAGGCCGATGGTGCTACCGTCCGAAGAACGCGTCAGGTCGGCGTTCAGATCGACCGGCGTGCGCTGCCCGAAGCGCGACAGGCACACCGCCTGCAGCACCGCCGCCGCCGCGCCGGGCCGGCGCAGCAGGGCCTTCAGCGGATCACGATCGTCGGGCAGCTCGCCTTCGCGCTCGAACACCGTCCACACGCTGCAGCCCTGCGCCGCCGCCTCGTCCCAGCCGGTGACGCGCTCGGCGACCGCGTTCATGCGCGTGACCCGGCCTGCCGCATCGGTGGCGATGAAGCCCGCACCGATGCTGGCCAGCGATACGGCCAGCCGCTGCTCGACCTCCTGCAGGTGGTCCTCGACGCTGCGGCGGCGTTGGACCTCGGTCTGCAGCTCGGTGATCACCGACTGCAGCGCGTCGACGGACGGGATCCGCAGCGCACGCGGGATCAATGGCCACAAGGCCAGCGCGGTGTAGGCCGACATGCCGGCGGTCATCGCCTTGACCAGCGCGTGCAGCTGGTAGTCCGGACGCCAGATCGTCCAGACGTCCATCACGTGGGTCAGCCCGCAGCTGAAGATGAAGGCCGAGAACAGCCAGGGCACACCGCCGAAGTTCTGCTGCGGCCGTTTGCGCACGAAACTGATGATCGCCAGCGGAATGGAGAAGTACGCCAGCGCAATCAGCGTGTCGGCGCTGACCATCGTCCACAGCAGTCCCGGGGACCACTGGAAGCAGTAGCCGTGCGGCAGGAAGCCGTTGCGGGCCAACAGCGACTCGAGAGCGTCCATGCGCCACCCTGCTTGTCTGATGGCGCATCCTCGCACAAGCGCCCCCGCCACGGGGGTGCCGATCGTCGGACCGGCGCTGCCGTTCGTGCGGGGGACGCAGGGCGCGGTTCAGGGGCCGGCCGGCTGCGGCCGGTCGGTCTCGGGCGCGCCCCGGCGCAGCAGCTGCTCGAAGACCGGCACCGGCACCGGCCGGCAGAACAGGAAGCCCTGCGCAACGCCGCAGCCATGGGCGCGCAGGAACGCCGCCTGCCCCTCGGTCTCGACGCCTTCGGCGACGACGCGCAGGCCGAGCGCCCGGGCGATCGCGAAGAAGGCCTTGACCAGCTCGGCCTGGCGCGCTTCGGCCTCGATGTCGCGCACGAAGAGGCGGTCGATCTTCAGGCAGTGCACGTCGAACTTGCTGAGGTAGCCGAGCGCCGAGTAGCCGGTGCCGAAGTCGTCGATCGCGATCTCCAGGCCGAGCTCGCTCAGCCCGTGCAGCGCGCGGCGCACGCTGTCGCTGTCCTCGAGCAGCAGGCCCTCGGTGACCTCCATCGCCAGCCACTGCGCCCGGCAGTCGTGGCGCTGCAGCGCCTCGCGCACCGCGGCAACGAGGTCGTCACGCAGGAACTGGCGCGTCGACACATTGAAGGCGATGCGCAGCGGCTCGGCGCGGCCTTCGTTCCAGCGCCGCGCGGCCTGCGCCACCTGGTCGATGACCCAGCGGCCGATCGGCACGATCAGCCCGGTGTCTTCGGCGATGGCGATGAAGCGGTCCGGCGCCAGCAGGCCGAGCTCGGGATGGCGCCAGCGCAGCAGCGCCTCGGCGCCGACGATGCGCCGCTCATCGTCCAGCGCCACCAGCGGCTGGTAGTGCAGCTCCAGCCCCGCGCCCGCCTGCGCGCCGCGCAGCGCCTGCTCCAGCGCCATGCGCTCGTGGGCGCGCTCGCTGAATTCGCTGCGGTAGAAGGCATACCCACTGTGGCCGCCGCGCTTGGCGTGGTACATCGCCGCGTCGGCATGCGCCATCAGGTCCTCGAGCTGCTCGCCGTCGGCCGGGAACAGCGCGATGCCGATGCTCGCACTGACGACCACCTGCCGGCCGCCGAGCTGCAGCGGCGCGAACAGCGCGCGTTCGATCTTCTCGGCGATCGATGCCATGTCCATGTCGTGCTCGAGGTTCGTCGCGACGATCGCGAACTCGTCGCCGCCCAGCCGCACCAGCAGGTCGTAGCCGCGCGTGCATCCGGCGACCCGCTGAGCCACCTCACGCAGCAGCTGGTCGCCGGCCGGATGTCCGAGCGTGTCGTTGACGTCCTTGAAGCGGTCGATGTCGAGGATCATCACGCCCAGCCGCCGGTGGTGACGCCGCGCCTCGGCGATCAGCCCCGGCGCGTAGTCGTACAGCGCCTGCCGGTTGTGCAGCCGGGTCAGCGGATCGGACAAGGCCAGCGCGCGGATGCGTTCACGCTGCTCGACGCCCTGCGTGATGTCGCGGCCCAGCGCCAGCGCACCGTCGATGCAGCCGTCCTCGGTCTTCACCGCGACGATGCGCACGTGATGGGTCTCGGTGCCGCCGCTGGCGCCGGGCGCGGGCACCATCAGCTCCATCTCGGCCGGCTCGCCGTCGGCCAGCACCTGGCGCAGCACGCGCTCGTATTCCACCATCGCCGTCTCGTGCCCGGGCAGCGCGCTGTCGCAGGGCGTGCGGCCGACGAACCACTCGGCCGGGCGGCCCAGCCGCGCCAGCACCGCGGGGTTGGCGTAGCGCGTGCGGGCCTCGGCGTCGTAACGCATGATGAAGTCGGGCGAGGTTTCCGCCAGCGAGCGGAACTCACGTTCGCGCGTCGCCAGCGCCTGCTCGGCGCGCTTGCGCGCGGTGATGTCGCGGGCGATCGTCAGCAGGCTCGCAGGGCGGCCCTGCGCATCGCGCTCGACGGTGATGCGCACGTTGTGCCACAGCATGCGGCCATCGACCGCGCGCCACTCGAAGTCCAGCTCCTGCAGCTGGCCGGTCTCGATCGCCAGCCGCATGCGCTGCTCGAGCCGCTGCGCCAGGCTGCCGATGCGCGAGACCTCGCTCAAGCGCATGCCGAGGTACTGCTCCGGCTTCAGCCCGTTGAGCTCCTCGTAGCGGGGATTGGCGTAGATGCGCCGCAGCTCGAGGTCGTAGCGGACGATGATGTCCGGTGAATTCTCGAGCACGCTGCCGACGACATCTTCCGCGCTCGGCCGTGGCCGGTCGCCCGCGGGCCGTACATCTACTTCATTCGGCCCGTGATCCATGCATTTGCGCCCCGACAACGGGCGTAGGGTATCGCACCGGGCGCAGCGCCAGGCCGGCACTTGCGCGACGTTTCCGCGATGTATGACCGCTGCGGGGGCAGTTCGTCAGCCGACGATGTCAGCCAACCACCATGGGCACCTCCGTCGCCGGCGGCGTATTGCGGCTGCGGCCGCAGCGCACCAGGCCATCGATCATCACCATGCCGACGCCGGGAATGTCGCCGAGCTGCACGCTGTCGAGCAGCGTCCGGCCGGCGGTGTGCTGCGCGCGGTCGAGGAACACGAAATCGGCGTCGCGGCCGGCTTCGATCAGGCCGCAGTTGAGCTTGCGGATGCGCGCGGTGTTGCCGGTGGCAAAGCAGAAGACCAATTCAGCCGGGATATTGCCGAGGCTCGCCAGCAGCGAGATCAAACGCAGGATGCCGAGCGGCTGCACGCCGGAGCCGGCCGGTCCGTCGGTGCCGAGGATCACGCGGTGCGGGCACTTCAGCTGCATCGCGGCCTGCGCGGCGGCAATCGCGATCTTCTCGTTGCCGTTGTGCACGATCTCGATCGCCCGCGCGCTCTTCTCGCACAGCGTGCAGACATCGCGCTCGGGCAGCGCGGTGTGGCCGCCGTTGATGTGGCCGATGACATCGGCGTCGGCTTCGAGCACCACGTCCTTGTCGATCAGGCCCGAGCCGGGGATCGACGGGCCGCCGGTGTGGATCGTGCTCTGGATGCCGTGCTGGCGCGCCCAGGCGACCATCTGCTGCGCTTCGTAGCCGGCCTTCACCGAGCCCAGGCCCACTTCGCCGAGCAGCGTCACGCCGGCCGCGGCCAGGTCGGCGAAGTCCTGCTCGACCATGCCCTTCTCGATCACCGGCGCGCCGGCCAGCACCTTGACGCCGCCGGGGCGGAAATTGTCGAAGGCACGCTGCGCGGTGATCGCCAGCGCCTTCAGCCCGACGATGTCCTTCGGCCGCCCGGGCAGGTGCACCTCGCCGGCCGAGACCATGGTCGTGACGCCGCCGTTCATCGTCGAATCGATCCAGCCGAGCTGGTTCTGGCGCGGCGTCCAGTCGCCGAAGACCGGGTGCACGTGGCTGTCGATCAGGCCGGGGCTCAACGCAGTGCCACGCGCATCGATCAGCGTCTTCGGCTGCGCGGTGTCGAGCTCACGCTCGCGGCCGACCGCGACGATCAGACCGTCGTCGACCACGATGCAATCGGCATCGAGGATCGGCCGGTCGATGTCGCCCGACAGCAGCAGGCCGATGTTGCGGATCACGACCTTGCCGGACTTGGCGCCGGCAGCGGCTTCAGCCATGGTGGTTGTTCCTGTTCGTGGGCCGGGATGCGGGTGCCGACGGCGCCACCGTGCGCTCGACGGTCTCGATCACGCGCGCCTCCCACTGCGAAAGCGCCTCCGGCGCTTCGAGGTCTTCGCCGAGGAAGGCCGACAGCGTGAAGCGATTGGACAGGTAGAAGTAGCACAGCGCAGCGATCGTCAGGTAGAGATCGCGTGCCGACAGGTCGGCGCGAAACAGCCCCTGTGCCGCGCCCTGCTGCAACACGCGCTCGAGCATGCCGACGGCCGGCAACGAGTATTCGCGCGCCTTGGCAGACTTCGCGATGTGCTTGCCGCGGTGCAGGTTCTCGGTGTTCAGCAGCGTGATGAACTCCGGGTGCTTCAGGTAATAGGACCACATGAAGCGCACCACCGCGCGCAAGGCCTCGGCGGGCGGCGTTTGATCGAGCTGCAGTTCCGATTCGGCTTCGTTGAAGCGGCGGTAGATCTCCTCCAGCGCGGCGATGTACAGCGCCTCCTTGCTGCCGAAGTAGTAGTAGATCATCCGGTCGTAGGACTTCGCGGCCTTGCTGATCTGCTCGACGCGGCCGCCGGCAAAGCCGTGCTTGGCGAAGATCTTGATCGCCGCGCGCAAGATGCTCTCGCGCGTGGCCTGCGCGGCGAGCTCGCGCACGCCGGGCTTGCGTTCGATGATTTCGGTGTTGCTGGCAGGCGCCATTCGAATGGGTGTCGGGTCGGCACCGACTTCTCAGTTCATGTAGTGGATGCTACATTGGCCCATCGAGCCGGACAAGGGCGCTTCTCCCGATGACTGAGCACAGCAAGACCGATGGCCTGCCGGCGCTCGATGCGCCGCTGTCGCCGCAAGTGCTCGAACGCTCGCGCCCGCGCAACGAGCGCATGGCCGGCGACAAGATCGAGTGCAATGCCTGCCCGGTGCTGTGCCAGATCAGCGACGGCAAGAGCGGCGCCTGCGACCGTTATGCCAATCACCAGGGCACCCTGATCCGCGTCGACCCGGTGCTGCTGCTGCGGCGGACCATCGAAGCCGGCGAACGGCCGCTGGTGGCCTTCGAAGGCCGCGTGCAGCCGAGCGCCGAAGCGCCCGCCGCCGCCAACGACAAGGCCTGGAGCGGCGACCTGCTGCATGCCAACGAAGTCTTCGTCACCGGCGTCGGCAGCTCCACCACCTACCCCGACTACAAGCCCGCGCCCTTCATCGTCGGCTCGCAGGTCGACGGCGTCGACGTGATCACCGTCGTCACCGAAGGCATCTTCAGCTACTGCAGCTTCAAGCTGAAGATCGACACCGATCGTTTCCTCGGCCCCGAGCAGGCCAACGTGCGCTGCCGCGGCGAGGTCGTCGGCCATGTCACGACGATGGAGTACGGCTCGCAGATGCTGTCGCTCGGCGGCGTGCACCACCTGACCGGCGGCAGCAAGAAGGAAGGCCGCGTGACGGTCGAGGTGATGGAGGCGCTCGGCAACCGCCTGCCGGTGGAACTGCACATCGACGGCGGCTCGCAGGTCATCGTGCAGGCCGGCCGCGCGCCGATCGTCAACGGCGTCGAGGAGCAGCGCATGCGCGTCGGCTGCGGCTCGGCGACGATCGGCATCTTCGCCAAGCAGCTCTACGGCCAGGCCGACGAGGTGATCGTCGTCGACGACCACATCACCGGCGTGCTGACCGAGCACCAGGCCGGCCGCTGCCTCGACATGCGGCGCTCGGGCGTCAAGATGCGCGGCCGCAAGTCGACGCCGGGGCGCTGGTTCCAGGTCGCCAGCCCCGGCACCGGCTGGGGTGGCACCGACCTGACCGAGCCGCTGTCGATCATCGAAGGCTGGGACCCCGAAGTCACCTGGCCGGGGCTGCGCCTGCTGATGACCTCGACCACCGGCGAGCATGCCGCGTGGTACGTGCTCGACGAGGCGCTGCAGCCCATCGAACAAGAGATGCCCGCGGCCGTGCGCGCGGTCGTCGAGCGCATCGGCGAGAACTGCGAGCCCTCGCTGTGCTCGGTGCTGTTCCTCGGCGGCGCCGGCGGCAGCCTGCGCGCCGGCGTCACCGACAACCCGGTCAAGCTCACCCGCTCGATCAAGCACGCGCTGGTCAACGTCACCTGCGGCGGCGCGCCGGCCTATGTCTGGCCGGGCGGCGGCATCACCGTGATGGCCGACGTGATGCGCATGCCCGAGCGCAGCTTCGGCACCGTGCCGACGCCGGCGATCGTCGCGCCGATCGAGTTCAGCATGCGCCTGGCCGACTACGCCGCGCTCGGCGGCCACCTCGACCACGTGCGGCCGCTGGCCGAGGTGCTGCAGCACGGCGCCTGGCACAACGACGGCGCGCCGACTGCGCGGCGCTGGGCGCTGGGCTCGACCGACAACCCGTGGCCACTCGGCCGCGGGCCGATGCTGGGCTAAGGCGATGGCCGCGACCCGCCATTCGCTTCCCCACGAGCGCCAGCACTTCCAGCACGGCCCGATCGACGTGATCATCGGCGCCGACGGCGACGCCGCCGCGGTGCAGGCCGCGCACGACGCGGCCTGGCAACGCTTCGAGACCATCCTCGGCGAGCTGGTCGCCGAGCTGCCGCTGCTGCGCCGGCCGCTGCGCGGCCCCTGCCCCTTGCGCGGCGGCATCGCGCAGCGCATGTGGCTGGCCTGCCGGCCGCACCACGCCGAATTCATCACGCCGATGGCGGCGGTGGCCGGGGCGGTCGCGCAGGAGCTGATCGGCTTCTACCACCAGCCCGGCATCCGCCGCGCGTGGGTCAACAACGGCGGCGACATCGCGCTGCACCTGGCGCCCGGCGAATCATTGCGCGTGGGTCTCTTCGCCGACCTGGCGCGGCTCGATGCCCGCCAGTTGCAGCACGGCCTGGCGCTCGACGGCCGCTTCACGATCGGCGCGGCGATGCCGGTGCGCGGCATCGCCACCAGCGGCTGGCGCGGCCGCAGCTTCTCGCTCGGCATCGCCGACAGCGTGACCGTGCTCGCACGCAGCGCGGCCGACGCCGATGCCGCGGCAACGATGATCGCCAATGCGGTCAACGTCGACGACCCGCTGATTCAGCGCGCCCCCGCCAACTCGCTGAAAGACGACAGCGACCTGGGCGACATCCCCGTCACCGTCGACGTGCCGCCGCTGCCGCATGCCCGCGTGCTCGAAGCGCTGCGCGCCGGCGCCCATCGCGCCCGCTGCCTGCAGTCGCGCGGGCTGGTCTGGTCGGCCGCGCTGGTCTGCCAGGGCCGGCTGTCGCGCGTCGATGCCATCGAAACCGAAGCGGCCCTGGCCGAGATCCACCCATGATCCAGATCCGACGCGTCCTGACGCATGTCGAGGACATCCACCACGAGTTCGGCCCGCCGGCGACCCGGCCGCTCAAGCGCGGCGCGATCGCCGCGGTGCTCACGAACCCCTTCGCTGGCCGCTACGAGCCGCAGATCCTGCCGATGATGGAGGCCCTGCAGCCGGTGGGGATCGACATGGCCCAGCGCCTGCTCGCCGCGATGGCCGTGCCGGCCGAGCACATCGAGGGTTATGGCAAGGGCGCGATCGTCGGCGCCGCCGGCGAGCTCGAGCATGGTGCGCTGTGGCATGTGCCGGGCGGTTATGCGATGCGCGAGCTGCTGGGCTGGAAGGGCGACGCCAATGCCTATGCCCAGGGCAAGGCAGACAGCAAGACCGGCCAACCCGCCAACGCGCTGGCCATCGTGCCATCGACGAAGAAGGTCGGCCCACCGGGCGCCGCGCTCGACGTGCCGCTGACCCACATCAACGCCAGCTACGTGCGCAGCCATTTCGACGCCATCGAGGTCCGCGTGCCCGGCGCACCGGCGGCCGACGAGATCGTCTTCATCCTCGTGATGAGCGCCGGCGCGCGCGTGCACAGCCGCGTCGGCGGCCTGAAGGCGAGCGAGATCGCGTTATGGAACGGACTGCGCTGAGCGCCGAGGACACCCGAATGACTGCCAACATCCGCAAGCTGATCGTGCAGGTCGACGAGACCCGCATCGAGATGGGCCGGCCCATCGACCCGCCGACCAGACGTGCCGTCGCGATCGCGGTGATCGCCAATCCGTATGCCGGCCGTTATGCCGAGAACCTCGACGAGCTGATCGCCATCGGCGAAGAGCTCGGCGGCCTGCTCGGCGACAAGTGCGTGCAGGCGCTGGGCATCACGCCCGCGCAGGCGCAGAGTTATGGCAAGGCAGCCATCGTCGGCGAGGCCGGCGAGCTCGAGCACGCCGCCGCGATCCTGCACCCGAAGCTCGGCGCGCCTCTGCGCAAGGCCGTCGAGAAAGGCGCGGCGCTGGTGCCCTCGGCGAAGAAGCTCGGCACGCTCGGCACCGCGATCGACGTACCGCTCGGCCACAAGGATGCGGCCTTCGTGCGCAGCCATTTCGACGCGATCGAAGCGCGGGTCGCCGATGCGCCGCGGGCCAACGAGATCGTCGTCGCCGTCGCGGTGACCGCCAGCGGCCGGCCGCTGGCGCGCATCGGCGGGCTGGAGGTCTCGGAGATCAAGGGCGAGGACGGTCTGCGCTGATGGATCTCTCCGGCTTCGTCGTCCAGCTGCTCAACGGCCTGGCCGGCGCTTCATCGCTGTTCCTCGTCGCCGCGGGCTTGTCGCTGATCTTCGGCGTGACGCGCATCGTCAATTTCGCGCACGGCTCGTTCTACATGCTCGGCATCTACGTGGCGTACGCGCTGGCCGAGCGCTTTGGCGCCTGGGGCTTCTGGCCGGCGCTGCTGCTGGCGGCGCTGGCAGTCGGCGCGCTCGGCGCGCTGGTCGAGGTGCTGCTGCTGCGCCGCATCTACCGCGCGCCCGAACTGTTCCAGCTGCTGGCCACCTTCGCGCTGGTGCTGGTGATCAAGGACGCGGCACTGTGGCTGTGGGGACCTGAAGACCTGCTCGGGCCGCGCGCACCGGGCTTCAGCGGCTCGGTCGAGATCCTCGGGCGCCGCTTCCCGAGCTACGACCTGCTGCTGATTGCGGTCGGCCCGATCGTCCTCGGCCTGCTGTGGCTGCTGCTGACGCGCACGCGATTCGGCACGCTGGTGCGCGCCGCGACGCAGGACCGCGAGATGGTCAGCGCGCTCGGCGTCAACCAGGCGTGGCTGTTCACGGGCGTCTTCACGCTCGGCGCGCTGCTCGCGGGCTTGGGCGGTGCGCTGCAATTGCCGCGCGAGCCCGCAAACCTCGGGCTGGACCTGGTGACGATCGGCAACGCCTTCGTCGTGGTCGTCGTCGGCGGCATGGGCTCGATCCCCGGCGCCTATGTCGCCGCGCTGCTGATCGCCGAGATCAACGCGATGTGCGTGGGCTTGGGCACCGTCGACATCTTCGGCATCCCGTTCGCGTTCTCGAAACTCACGCTGGTGGCCGAGTTCCTCGTGATGGCCGTCGTGCTCGTCGTCCGCCCCTGGGGTCTGATGGGCAAACCGCAGGCACCGAGCCGCCATGCCGGGCCGGTCGAAGCGCCGCTGCAGCCGGCCAATGGCCTGCTGAAGATCGCCGGCGCGGTGCTGCTGGCCGCGCTGGTGCTGCTGCCGCTCGTGACCAGCGGCTCGCCCTACCTCACGGTGCTGGCGATCGACCTGCTGACGGCCGCGCTGTTCGCCGCCAGCCTGCACTTCATCATGGGGCCCGCGGGCATGCATTCCTTCGGCCATGCCGCGTATTTCGGCCTCGGCGCTTATGGTGCGGCGATGCTGGTGCGCTCGCTGTCGCTGCCGATGGAAGTCGCGCTGCTGGCCGCGCCGCTGGCGGCAGCCGCCGGCGCGCTGCTGTTCGGCTGGTTCTGCGTGCGGCTGTCGGGCGTCTACCTCGCGATGCTGACCTTGGCGTTCGCGCAGATCGTCTGGTCGGTCGTCTTCCAGTGGGACGAGGTCACCGGCGGCAGCAACGGCCTGACCGGCGTCTGGCCGGCCGAGTGGCTGGCCGACAAGCGCATGTACTACGGCCTGACGCTCGCCTTGGTCGTTATCGCCGTGCTGCTGCTGCGCCGCATGCTGTTCGCCCCCTTCGGCTACGCGATGCGTGCCGCGCGCGACTCGGTGCTGCGCAGCGACGCGATCGGCATCGACGTCAAGCGCGTGCAATGGGTCGCCTTCGTCATCGCCGGCCTCTTCGCCGGCCTGGCCGGCGCGCTGTTCGCGTTCTCCAAGGGCAGCATCTCGCCGGACAGCCTGGGCGTCGCGCGCTCGGTCGACGGCCTGGTGATGGTGCTGCTCGGCGGCTTGCAGACGCTGTCCGGCCCGCTGGTCGGCGCGGTCACCTTCACCTGGCTGCAGGACACCGTCGCGCGCAACACCGACTACTGGCGTGCACTGCTCGGCGGCATCGTGCTGCTGCTGGTGCTGGTATTCCCGATGGGCCTGGCCGGCTTCGTCAAGCAGCGCCTGCAGCGCGCGGAAGAAACCTGATGAGCGCCGCGCGGCCGTTCCGGAGGCGCTCGCTCCCCCTCGGGGGGACGGGCCGCAGGCCCAAGGGGGCGTCATGAGCGTGCTGCTGCAAGTGCAAGGGCTCACCAAGAGCTTCGGCGGCAACCGCGCCGTCGACGACGTCGGCTTCGAATTGAAGGCCGGCGAGCTGCTGGCGCTGATCGGCCCGAACGGCGCCGGCAAGTCGACGACCTTCAACATGGTCAACGGCCAACTCCGTGCCGATGCCGGCTCGATCCGGCTCGAGGGCCAGGAGCTCACCGGCCTGGCGCCGCGGCGCATCTGGCGCCTGGGCGTCGGCCGCACCTTCCAGATCGCCGAGACCTTCGGCTCGATGACAGTGATCCAGAACGTGCAGCTCGCGCTGCTGTCGGCCGACCGCAAGGTCTTCTCGTTCTGGCGGTCTGCGGCAGACCATCGGCGCGACGACGCCCTCGCGCTGCTGGCGCAGGTCGGCATGGTCCCCCAGGCCGATCGGCCGTGCAGCGTGCTGGCCTATGGCGACATCAAGCGCGTGGAGCTGGCGATCGCGCTGGCGAACCAGCCGAAACTGCTGCTGATGGACGAGCCGACCGCCGGCATGGCGCCGAAGGAGCGCAACGAGCTGATGGCGCTGACCAAACAGTTGGTGAAGGACCGTGGCCTCGGCGTGCTGTTCACCGAGCACAGCATGGACGTCGTGTTCGCGTATGCCGACCGCCTGATCGTGCTGGCGCGCGGCAAGCTGATCGCCGAAGGCCCGCCGCTGCTCATCCGCGATCATCCGAAGGTCCAGGAGGTGTACTTCGGCACCGGCAAGACTTTCGAGAAGAAGGCCGTGGCCGAGGAGATCGTGCGATGAACAACGGCCCGCTGCTGCAAGCCAAGGCGCTGAACGCCTGGTACGGCGCCGCGCACATCCTGTTCGACGTCGACCTGGAGGTGCGCCGCGGCGAGGTCGTCGCGCTGATGGGCCGCAATGGTGCCGGCAAGTCGACGACGCTGAAAGCGCTGATGGGCCTGCTCGAGCGCCAGCGCGGCAGCATCCATTTCCTGGGGCGCGACATCACGGGCGCAGAGCCGCACCAGATCGCGCGTCTGGGGCTGGGCTACGTGCCCGAAGACCGCCGCATCTTCAGCGACTTGACCGTCACTGAAAACCTCGAGGTCGGCCGTCAGCCGCCGCGCCACTGGTCCGACGGCAGCGCCGCGCCGTGCTGGACACCGGAGCGCCTGTTCAAGCTCTTCCCCAACTTGGGCGAGATGCCCGACCGCCCCGGCGGCCGCATGAGCGGCGGCGAGCAGCAGATGCTGACGGTCGCGCGCACGCTGATGGGCAACCCCTACCTGGTGCTGCTCGACGAGCCTTCCGAAGGCGTCGCGCCGGTGATCGTCGAGCAGATGGCGCAGATGATCGTCGAGCTGAAGAGCCAGGGCGTCAGCATCCTGCTGTCCGAGCAGAACATGCACTTCGCCGAGCTGGTCTCCGACCGCGCCTACGTGCTGGAGAAGGGCCAGATCCGCTACCAGGCGACGATGGCCGAGCTGGCGCGCAACGAGGACGTGCGCCGCGCTTACCTCAGTGTCTAGATGCTGACGCTCGAAGTGAACGGCCAGGCGCACGCACTGTCCGTGCCAGCGGAAGCATCGCTGCTGCAGGTGCTGCGCAACGACCTGCAGCTCAACGGTCCGAAGTACGGCTGCGGGCTCGGCGAATGCGGCGCCTGCCTGGTGCTGATCGACGGCACGCCGGCGCGCAGCTGCGTGATCCCGGTGGGCGGCGTCGTGGACCGCACCGTCACGACGCTCGAAGGCCTGGCCGCGCGCGCCGGCTTGGCCCAAGGTGCGCTGCATCCGGTGCAGCAGGCCTTCATCGATGCGCAGGCCGCGCAGTGCGGCTACTGCCTGAACGGGATGATCGTCGCGACCGTCGGCCTGCTCGAAGCGAATGCGCGGCCGACGGACACGCAGATCCGCGCCGCGCTGTCGCACAACCTCTGCCGCTGCGGCACGCACCTCGAGATCCTGAACGCCGTGCGCCGCGCTGCGGACTTCGCCACATGAGCCGCCGCGCGGAGTCACCGCGCTGCCGCGCCGACTTCCATGCGGCTGACGGCGTGCTGCTGGTCAGCCGGCCGGTGCCGCCTGCGCCGCCGCCGGCGCCGGGACAGCCGCCGATCGTGCCCGGCGATCCGGCTGAAGGCCCCGAGATTCTCGTCGCCGTCTGGGACGATGGCAGCGTCACCGCGCTGGCCGGTCACGTCGACCTCGGCACGGGGCTGCAGACCGCGCTGGCGCAGCTCGTTGCGGAAGAGCTCGATCTGCCGCTGCAATGCGTCGCGATGCAGTTGGGCCACACCGCGACGACGCCGAACCAAGGCCCCACGATCGCCAGCGCGTCGATCCAGATCCACGCCGCGCCGCTGCGCCAGGCCGCTGCGCAGGCCCGCGCCTGGCTGCTGGCCGCCGCGGCCGAGCGCGGGCAGGCAGCGGAGGCCATCGACCTCGGCGCGCTGCTGCGCGGCCGCCATGTCGAGCTGACCCTCGACCTCACGACGCCGCTGAAACCTGCCGCCGAGCACCGCGTGATCGGCCAGTCGGTACCGCGCCTGGACATCCCGGCCAAGGCGCGCGGCGAGCCGAGCTTCGTGCACGACATGCGCCTGCCCGGCATGCTGCACGGCCGCGTCGTGCGACCGCCGTATGCCGGCGTGGACGCCGGCGATTTCGTCGGCAGCAGCCTGTTGTCCGTCGACGAGACCTCGATCGCCCACCTGCCCGGCATCGTCGCTGTGATCGTGCTCGGCGACTTCATCGGCATCGTCGCCGAACGCGAGGACCAGGCCGAAGCGGCGCAGCAGGCGCTGCTCGTGCACTGGAAGCCCGGCACGCCGCGCGCGCCGCTCGACGACCTGGCCCACGCACTGCGCGAGCACCCGGCCAGCGAGCGGATGCTGGTCGACGAAGGCGACCTCGACGCCGCGCTGGCCGGCGCCACGACGCGGCTGCAGCGCGAGTACGTGTGGCCGTACCAGCTGCACGCGTCGATCGGACCCTCGTGCGCGCTGGCGCACTGGCATGGCGACGGCGCAAGCGGGGCCACCGACAGCCCGCTGCTCGAGGTCTGGGCCGGCACGCAGAACCCGCACGTGCTGCGCGCCGACCTGGCGCGGCTGACGGGCCTCGCCGACCCACAGGTCAGCGTCATCCGCATGGAAGCCGCCGGCTGCTACGGCCGCAACGGCGCCGACGATGTCGCGGCCGATGCCGCCCTGCTGTCACGCGCGGTGAACCAGCCGGTGCGCGTGCAGCTGACGCGCGAGCAGGAGCACCTGTGGGAGCCCAAGGGCGCCGCCCAGCTGATGCAGATCGACGGCGGCCTCGATGCCCAGGGCGCGCCGCTGGCCTACCACTTCCGCACCGCCTACCCGTCCAACGGCGCACCGACGCTGGCACTGCTGCTGACGCGCACGATCGCGCCGAGCACCGATGCCTACCAGATGGGCGACCGCACCGCGCGCCCGCCCTACGCTTACCCGGCGCAGCGCATCGTCGCGCGCGACATGGCGCCGATCCTGCGCGCGTCGTGGCTGCGCGGCGTCTCGGCGCTGCCGAACAGTTTCGCGCACGAGAGCTACGTCGACGAGCTGGCCACCGCCGCCGCACAGGACCCGGTCGCCTATCGCCTGAAATACTTGGCCGATCAGCGCGCCCGCGAGCTGCTGCAGGCCACCGCCGACAAGGCCGGCTGGAAGCCTCACACCGCGCCGCAGCAGCAGGGCGCCAGCGGCGCGTGGCTGCAAGGCCAGGGGGTGGCATACGCGCGCTACGTGCACAGCAAGTGGCCCGGCTTCGGCGCCGCCTGGGCCGCGTGGGTGGCCGATGTCGAGGTGCACCGCGACACCGGCGAAGTCAATGTCAAGCGCATCGTCGTCGGCCACGACGCCGGCATGATGGTCAACCCCGCCGGCGTCACGCACCAGGTGCACGGCAACGTGCTGCAGACGACCAGCCGTGCGTTGAAGGAGCGCGTCGACATCGACCCGCGCACGCAGCTGCCCGCGAGCCGCGAATGGGGCAGCTACCCGATCCTGAACTTCCGCGACGTGCCGGTGATCGACGTGGTGCTGATGCCGCGTCCCGGCGAGCCGCCGCTGGGCGCCGGCGAATCGTCGTCGGTACCCGGTACCGCGGCGATCGCCAACGCGATCTTCGACGCGACAGGCGTGCGCTTCCGCCAGCCGCCGTTCACGCCCGAAGTCGTGCGCGCCGCCTTGCATCCGTTGCCGCCGCCGGCCGCGCCCGAGCAGACCACCGCAGCCACGGCCGGCGCCGCCGCAGTGCCACGCCAGCTGCCCGCGAGCGCACGGCCACCCCGCCGCACCCGCTCGCTGGCCGCCCGCGCCGGCGCGTTCGCTGCCGGTCTGCTGGCCGCCGGCGCGGCACTGCTGGGCTGGCGCCCGGCGATCGCGCCGGTGGTCACGGCCGGCGCACCGAGCTCGATCTACAGCGCCGAGACCATCGAACGCGGCCGCGTGCTTGCAGCGTTAGGCAACTGCGCGACCTGCCACACCGCACCGGGCGGCGTCAGCAATGCCGGCGGCCGCTGGCTCGACACGCCGTTCGGCCGCATCGCCAGCACCAACCTGACGCCCGACCCCGCCACCGGCATCGGCCGCTGGTCGTTCAGCGCATTCCAGCGCGCGATGCGCGAAGGCATCAGCCGCGACGGCCGCCACCTGTACCCGGCGTTTCCGTACACGGCGTTCGCCAAGACCGGTGACGACGACCTGCAGGCGCTGTACGCCTATCTGATGAGCCAGGCGCCGGTGCCGCGGCCGACGCCCACCGCCGAACTCGCCTTCCCGTTCAACCTGCGGCCGCTGATGGCGCTGTGGAATCCGCTCTTCCATGACCCGAAGCCCTACGCGGCCGACCCGGCGCAGACGCCGCTGTGGAACCGCGGCGCTTACCTCGTCAACGGCCTCGGCCACTGCGGCGCCTGCCACACCGAGCGCAATCCGCTGGGCGCCGAAAGGAGCGGCCCGCGCCACTTCCTGGGCGGCGCGATGGTCGAGGGTTGGGAAGCACCCGCGTTGACCGCCCTGTCGCGCGCGCCGGTGCCGTGGCACGAACAAAGCCTCTACGACTACCTGCGCCGCGGCCACAGCGCCGAGCATGGCGTGGCAACCGGCCCGATGGCCCCGGTGATCCGCGAGCTGGACGGGGTTCCGGATCAGGACATCCGCGCCATGGCGCACTACCTCGCGAGCTTCAATCCGACGCCGGGACCGGCGACGCCGACCGCCGCCAGCGTCGTCGCTCGCGCCGCCACGCAGGCCCCCCTGCCCTCCGCCGGCCAGCGCCTGTTCGACCAGGCCTGCGGCGCCTGCCACCACGACGGCGACGGCCCGGCCGTCTTCGGCCTCAACATCCCGCTGAGCCTGAGCACCAAGCTGCACAGCGACCGGCCCGACAACCTGATCCGCCTGATTCGCGAAGGCGTGCGCGACCCGGTGCACCGCGATGTCGGCTACATGGCAGCGTTCGGCACGGCGCTGGACGAGCGGCAGATCACCGAACTGGCCGGGTACATGCGGCGCAGGTTCGCGCCGGAGCGTCCGAGTTGGGGCGGCCTGGCGACCGGCGTGGCGCGCGCCCCGACCACGCACCTCACGCCCCCCTGAGCCTAGGGACACTGCGGTTGGAGATCGGTTGGACGCCACCGGCCCGCGCCTTGCAGACTGCCTCGGACCTTCACCGATCCGAAAGGGAGTCTGCAATGTTCCATCGTCACACCGCCGCGGCCTGCCTGGCCGCGGCCACGCTGAGCCTGGCCGGTGGCGCGCACGCCGCGGCCATCACCTGGACCCTCGGCCCGAGCTTCGGCGGGCCGCTGGGCCACCAGGGCATCCTGACCAACGGCACGCTGGTCGAGGCGACCCACCTGGCGGGCGTCGCCGGCCAGCAGACCGTCATCGATCCCGGCGGCCTGAACCTCACGTTCACCAGCATCGACTCGCCCCACTTCGACCAGTTCTTCATCGACCCGCCCAACAACATCGGCGACGCCGGCTGGGCGCACGTGGTGTCGCGCTTCGAGTGGAGCCTCGGCCTGGACGTCGACGCACCCGGCTTTCTCAGCGGCCTGACGGTGGGCCAGACCTACCAGCTGCAGCTGTTCAGCGGCCGCTCCCATGCCAACCTGGATGCGCGCACGCTCAGTTTCGGCGATGGCGAGGGCCACTGGTCGACGCCGATCGGCATGGCCGCCAACAGCTTCGTCAGCGTGGTCGGCACCTTCGTCGCCGATGCGTCGACGCAGCGCCTGCTTTTCGACGACAACACCAACAGCCCGACGCTCAGCGCCTACGTGCTGCGCGAGGTGGCCCCGGTCTCGCCGGTGCCCGAGCCCGGCAGCTGGGCGCTGGCGTTGGCCGGCCTGGTGGCGATGAGCGTCTGCGTGCGTCGCCGTCCGTAGCGCCCCTGACGGGTCAGCTGATCGTCCATGCCAGCGACCGCAGGGATCAGCGCTTGCCCTGGATCAATCGATCCGCCCACACCTGCCACGCCGCGTCGGCCGGCACGTCGCGGAAAATGCCTTCGCGCGCCTGCGCGGCGACCCAGTCATGCTTCTCGGCGATGGCCGAGGCCATCAGCGGCGCGAAGCCGGCCTCCTGCACGGTGCGCGCCGATTCGCGCATTTCTTCCGCACGGCGCTTGCCGTGCTTCGCCACGCGGCTGAAGAAGTAGGCGCCGGTGCGGGCCCAGTCGATCTGCGGGAAGGTTTCCTGCAGCGTCGGCAGCACGTGGTCTTCGACGCCATAGTGGCGGGCCGTCGCATAACTTTCGATGACCAGTGCCTCCAGGCCCTTGATCATGATGCTGCGGCACATCTTGATCGCCGACGCCACGCCGATCTCGGGTGCCACGGCGCGGGCATTCATGCCCCAGCCGACGAGCGTCTGCGCCAGCGCCTCGGCATGGCCGCCGCCCAGCAGCATCGGCACGGCAATGCCGTGGGGCGGGACCGAGGTCATCACGCCGGCTTCGACATAGCGGCCCCCGGCCGCGTCGACCGCCTGGGCAGCCTGTTGCTTGGTGCCCGGCGAGGCCGAGTTCAGGTCCAGGAAGACCGTGCCCGGCCGGAGATAACGCGCAGCCTCCTCGGCCACCGCCAGCGTATTGGATGCCGTGACGGCCGAGATGATCAGCGCGGATTGTTCACACAGGTCGGCCATGCCCTGCAGCGGCCGCACGCCGTCGGTGTCCGCCTTCGCACGCTCGGTGTCCGCACGCGCGGGGTCCCGGAAGTTGATGTCCCAGGCGCTGACGCCGGCGATGCCCGCCTGGCCTTGCAGGCCCTTGGCGAAGATCTTGCCGACCTCGCCGTAGCCGACGATGCCGAGAGTGACGGTGTTCATGGGGGCTCCTCGTTCAGATGATCAGTGCTCAGATGTCCCATCATGCGCCGCCCATGCCCGGCGGCCGACCGGCGCGGGGGCCGTACTAGAATCCGCCCTTTTTTCGCCTGCGGCCGACGACAGGTATGGCGCCAGGACTGTCACGCACCCACCCTACCGGTTCCACCTTCATTCGCCTGCTGGCCGACCTGGCGTGCGCCGAAACCGGCGACTCGAAGCAGACCTTCGCGGAACGACTGAGCGGCTGGCTGGACTGGACCGACGCGATCGCATTGTCAGCGGCGCTGAACGGCGCGGAGACGCCCGTTGCGGCCGCTGACCGGCCTGGCAAGGGCGCAAAGACGGCCTCGGTCTTCGCGGCGTGCAAGCGCGTGCGGGCGGAGCTGGTCCGCGCGATCACCGCGGAGGGCGCGGATGCCGAGACGACGGCGGACTTGACCGCCAGCCGCCGCTGGTACGTCGGGCATCAGCGGACGATGACGGAGCGCATCGGCGTGCTGCGCGCCGACGTGCGCCAGGCGCTGTCGAATCGCTCCCCCGCGCTCGCTCGGCTCGCGGCACTGGATGCGGTGTTCGACGAGGCCCTGGCTGCGCGCGAACGCCACCTGCTGTCGCAGGTGCCGGCGCTGCTCGAACAGCGCTTCGAACAGCTGCGCTCGGCACCCGACGGCGCGGCCACCTACGGCCGGGACATGCAACGCGTGCTGCTCGCCGAGCTCGACATCCGGCTGCAGCCGATCGAAGGAATGATGGAAGCGCTGGGGCAATGAACAAGAGTCTGGGTATGGCGGCCTTCGTGCTGGGCCTGGCCGCGATCGGTTGGGTCGGGTTCGGCTACCTCGGCGGCTCGCACGCGCTGGCGCTGGCGATGACGGCGCTGATCGCTGCGTTCTACCTGATGGGCGCCGTCGAGCTGCAGCGCTTCCATCGAGCCACGTCGGAACTGGACGCAGCGCTCGCGTCCATCCCGCCGGACCTGCAGCATCTCGGCGACTGGCTCGGCCAGTTGCCCGCCGCGCTGCAGAACGCGGTGCGCCTGCGAATCGAAGGCGAGCGTGCCGGCCTGCCCGCGCCGATGATGACGCCGTACCTGGTCGGCCTGCTGGTGCTGCTGGGCATGCTGGGCACCTTTCTCGGCATGGTGGTGACCCTGGACGGCGCGGTGATGGCGCTGGAGACCACGACCGATCTGCCGACCATCCGCGCCGCGCTGAGTGCACCCGTCAAGGGGCTGGGGCTGGCGTTCGGCACCTCCGTCGCCGGTGTCGCGGCATCGGCGATGCTGGGCCTGATGTCGGCCACCTGCCGGCGCGAGCGGCTGCTGGTGTCGCGCCTGCTCGACACCCGCGTCGCGACCAGCTTGCGCCGCTTCTCGCTGGCGCAGCGGCGCGAGGAAACCTTCGACAGCCTGCAGTCGCAGGCCCGCGTGATCCCCGAAGTGGTCGGCCAGCTGCAGCTGGCGCTGCAATCGATGATGACGCAGCTGGAGCAGCAGAGCCAGGCGCAGCACGATCGGCTGCTCGCCGGCCAGCAGGCGTTCTTCCGTGATGCCCGGACGGTGCACGCGGAGCTCGCGTCGTCGGTCGAGCAGTCGCTGAAGGCGAGCCTGGCCGACACGGCCCGCGCGGCCGGCGCGACGATCGAGCCGATGGCCGAGGCGCTGCTGGCGGGCATCGCGCGCAGTGCGGCGTCGCTGCACGAGCGCACGGCCGACACGGTGCGCATGCAGCTCGACGCGATCTCGGCACGCTTCGACACCACCGTCACCACCGTGCAGGCGGAGCTCGCCGGCCAGATGGGGCAGCTCGCGCAGACCGCATCGGAAGCGCCGCGCGCCGCCGCCGAGATGATGGGCCAGCTGCGCCAGCGGCTCTCCGACAGCCTGGCGCAGGACAACGCCGTGCTCGAAGAGCGCCGCCACCTGATGGAGACGCTGAACGCGCTGCTCGATGCGATCCGGCACGCCGCCGGCGAGCAGCGCGCGGCGATCGACGCGATGGTGGCGTCGTCGGCCGCGGTGCTGCAGCAGGTCAGCGCCAAGGTCAGCGACAGCATCGGCGCGCAATCGGCCGGGCTGGCGGCCGTCGCCGCGCAAGTCACCGGCAGTGCCGTCGAGGTGGCCAGCCTGGGCGAAGCGTTCGGCTTCGGCGTGCAGCAGTTCAGCGCGTCGAGCGATGCGCTGATCACCACGCTGACGCGCATCGAAGGCGCGCTGAACCAGTCGGTGGCGCGCAGTGACGAGCAGCTGGCCTACTACGTGGCGCAGGCGCGGGAAATCATCGACCTCAGCATGCTGTCGCAGAAGCACATCGTCGAAGACCTGCAGCAGCTGGCCGACGGGCAGGCCACGCTCGCCGGCCGACAGGCCGCGCTCGCCAGCGAGGTGGCCTGATGGACGACGCCGACATCGGCATCGAGCAGACCACGCCGGTCTGGGCCGTGTTCGGCGACCTGATGTCCAGCCTGCTCGGAGCCTTCGTGCTGATGCTGGTCTGCGTGATGGGCCTGCAGCTCGAGCTGGCGACCAGCCTCGAGAGCGAGGTCAAGAAGCGCCAGCTCGAGGAGCAGCGGCGCCAGGCGCTGGAAACGGCGCTCGCCGGCCCGCTGGCCAGCGGCCGCGTGACGCTGAACAACGGCCGCATCGGCATCAGCGGCAGCGTGCTGTTCGCCTTGAGCTCGGATCAGTTGCAGCCCGAGGGCCGGCAGCTGCTGAAGAGCCTGGCCGCACCGCTGGCGGCCTACCTCGGCGCCCGTGACGAGCTGCTGATGGTCAGCGGCTTCACCGACGACCGGGCGGTGCGCGACAGCAATCGGCACTTCGCCGACAACTGGGAGCTGTCGGCGCAGCGCGCGTTGACGGTGACCCGGGCCTTGATCGATGAAGGCATTCCGTCGTCATCGATCTTTTCGGCCGCCTTCGGTCCCGAGCAGCCGGTGGCGTCCAACGCCGATGCAGCCGGCCGATCGCGCAACCGGCGCGTCGAGATGGCGCCCGTGCCGAGAACGTCCAATGGCAGCGCCCAGCCCAGGCAGTGATCCCGGCCTGATCCTCGCCGCGCTGCGTGAGCGGGGTGCGCAGCGCTTCGAGCCGGTGCGCTTCCGATTCATCGAGGCGCTGGCGCGGCGCGCCGCGGCCCACGAGGGCGCGGTGAAGCGCGTGCTGGATGAGCGGCTGGCCGCGCTGGTGGCGGCGTACGTCGAGCAGCACGACACGGCCGCGCCCGCGGCCGCGTGCAGCCCGCAGCGACCAGCCCCGTCGTACCGAGGACCGCTGGCCGAGCTCGCCGGTGCCGGCCGCCCCGCCGAGCTGCAAGCCCTGGCGTATTTCCGAAGCACCTGGGCGCGTCTGCGCATCCACCGGCAGCTGCGCCAGTCCCTGGCCAAGGTTCCCGAGAATGCCGGCCCGCTCAATTCGCATCGCCTCGTGCTGCGCGCGCTGCAGGCGATGCGCGAGGTCTCGCCCGCCTACCTCGACCGCTTCATGCCCTACGTCGATGCCTTGCTTTGGCTGGAGCTGGCCGGCAGCGCCCGACCCGAGCCGCCGAAGCGCCCCGGCGCCAGGCGCTGAGGATCTGAGGGGTCAGCGCTCGTCCGTGCGTACGCGATTGCGCCCGGCGTTCTTCGCCGCGTAGAGACAACCATCGGCCCGCGCCAGCACCGCGGTCAGGTCGGCCGGACAGACATCGCCGCTCAAGCCGATGCTGACGGTGGCCCGGATGCCCTCCCCGATCGACGCCCAGTCGAAATCCTCGATGCGCCCGCGCAGCCGTTCGCAGACCCGCTCGGCGACATCGCGCGCCATGCCCGGCAGCACCACGACGAATTCCTCGCCGCCGTAGCGCGTCGCCACGTCGGTCGGCCGGCAGTTCTCGCGCAACACGTCGGCAATCGCCCGCAGCACCCGATCGCCGACCCCGTGCGAGAAGCGATCGTTGATGTGCTTGAAGTGGTCGACATCGATCAGCGCCACGCTGAACGGCACGCCCGACGGTGCGCCGAGCACCGTCGCCACTTCTTCCAGCACGCGGCGGTTGCCCAGGCCGGTCAGCGGGTCGGTGCGCGCCGCGTGGCTCAAGGCCTCGGTCTGCGCATTCAGCTGGGCGCGCTGCTGCTCGACGCGCGCCTCCATCGTGCGCTGGGCCTCGGCCGAACGCCGCGCCAGCTCGCGTTCATAACGCGCTTCGAGCACCCGCAAGCGCGTCTCGGCCAAGGCCTTCGCGCGAGCCCGCTGCATCGCCGACGCGCGCCGCTCGGCCGCCAGCGCGGCCGGCAGGTGGCCGCGCGCTTCTTCGGCCTGCGACAAGGCCTCGAGCAGCATCGGCACCTCGTCCTGCGAATCGACCGCATCGAACTGCGCGATGGCCCGCGTGAAGAGCGTGGCCGCGGTGTCGCAGTCGCCGCGGCCCATGCTGATGCGCGCCGCGAGACCGGTGGCGAAGGCACGCAGCTCCGTGTCGGCGCAGTCCTGCAGTGGGCGTTCGAGCGCGGCCAGCTGCTGGCTCGCGTCGTCCAGGCGCGCGAGCATCACCAGCGCGTCGGTGGTGTTGAGCAGCGCGGCCAGCCCGTTGCCCGGCCGCAGCGGGGCTGTCAATGCCGCCCGGTTGCAGCGGATCTGCCGGCGCAGCAAGCGCCCGCGGCGCGGATCGTCGGGCTCGAGCGTGCGCGCTTCGTCGTTCAGGCAGACGCCCAGGTTGATCATCGCCCGACCGCGCTCGCCGGCCGTGGCGCCGCCGCCGCCGCGTGCCACGCGCCCCTCGCGGACGATCTGCGAGTACAGGCTGCGGGCGCTGCTGAAATGACCCAGCCGCGTATTCGTGAGCGCCACCGCATTCAGCGCCCGCACGCGCTCGTCCAATCGGGTCATCGACTCCGACAGCTCGAGCGCGGCGGCCGCATGTTCGGTGGCCTCGTCCGGCAGCCCGATGTTGACCAGCGTGAAGGCGATCGAGGCCTCCAGCCGGCCCAGCTCGTCAGCCGAGCCCTGCGCCCGCCGGCAGGCCGCCACGGCTTCGAGAAAGACCGGCACCGCCTCGACGCGCTGCTCCTGGCCGCGCAGCATCTCGGCCCGGGCCTGCAGGATCAGGTACAGGCCGGCCGCATCGTCCGCCGCGCGCGCCTGTTGGGCGGCACCGCGCAAGAGCTCATCGGCGGCGGCGAATTGCAGGTCGCACATCAGCGCCGCCGCGGTGTCCCGCGCGGTGGCCGCTTCGACGCTGGCTTGCCTCACACCGAACCCCTGGCCGGCTCAGCCGGCGCCTCACCCCTTCGCCTCGTATTGCGACGGCGTCACCCCCGCGCGCGCCAGAAACTCGCGCAGGTGCACCAGCGCCCGCGCGTCCATCACGTTGCTGTGATGCGGCCGGTGCAGGATGCCCTCCATGCGGTTGAGCGTGACGCGCACGCGGGCGCCCGACAGCGGCTCCAGCTCGGCGCCGACGTGCCTGAGCAAGGACTCGATGTCGCGCCAGTGGACGTTGGCGCTCGGCGGATCGTGAAAGATCGTGCGCAGCAGATTGATCGTGTGGCGGCTCATCGAAGGCTCCCGCGAAGCCGCGGTGGCGCTCAGCCCGTCAGCGCGGCCAGCGCCTTCGCGCCGCCGTGAAAGAGGGGCCAGCCGTCGCCCACCAGCACGGCTTCGATGTGCGGATGGGCCTCGACGATGCGCTTGACCGAGTCGACGGCACGGGCGCGATCGGCGAGCTTGGCATCGGGTAGCAGGTTGAGTGTGCCGGCCGCATGCCCGCGCACCAGGTCGCCGGTGATCAGCGTCGTGCCCTCCAGCAGCAGCGCCAGCTCACCCGGCGTCTTGCCGCCGTCCAGTTCCAGCACGCGCAGGCCCGGCGCGGGCTCGTCGCCGTCGCCCAGCCAGCGGTCGCAGCGCAGCGGGAAGCCCTCGGACTCGGCGCGCGGTCCGTGCAACGCCGCGCCGAACAGCCGGGCGATGTCCTGCGCGCCGCGGGTGTGATCCGAATTCGTCATGATGACGATCGCCGCGCCACCCAGGCGCTCCAGGTGCGCGCGATCGTGTTCGCTCATCGGCAGCGGGTCGATCAGCACGTTGCCGCCGGTCCGTATCCACGCCACGCTGTTGAAGTCGACGTCGCGGGCTTCGTCGAAGGTCGACCACGCGAAGAGGTCGGGGCGGTGCAGGCGCTTCATGGCCGCATGCTACGCCCGGCTTGCCGGCCCTCGGACGGCCAGGGTGGCGCCCTGGCCCGCCCGCGATCCCCGCGCCGTCGGCTCGGCGTTCTACAACTGCGCCAGCCCGCCGTCCACCGCGTACTCCGCCCCGGTGACGAACGATGCGTCGTCCGACAGCAGGAAGGCCGCGACCGCGGCCACTTCCGCGGGCTTGCCGAAGCGGCCGAGCGGCACCGCTTGCAGCACGGCGGCGCCGAACTCGGCGACGACGTTCTGCGGCAGGCCGGTGCGCTCGAAGAAATTCGTTTCGATCGGCCCCGGGCTGACGGCGTTGACACGGATGCGCCGCGGCGCGAATTCCCGCGCCAGCACGCGGGTCAGCGTGCGCACCGCGCCCTTGGTCGACGCGTAGACCGCCAGCGTCGCCATGCCCTTCTCGCGCGCGATCGAGGTGTTCAGGACCAGCGCGCCGCCGTCGGCCAGCAGCGGCGCCAGCGCCTGGGCCTGCAGCAGCGGGCCGCGCACGTTGACGGCGAACTGCGCGTCGAAGTCTTCGGCCGACACCGCCTCCAGCGGCGCGAAGCGGCCGAAGCCGGCATTGAAGAACACGCCGTCCAGGCGCGGCGAGACGGCCTTCACCGCGGCGGCCAGCGCGTCGGCGGAGTCGGCCGCTCCCGCGTCATTCAGAAGATAGTGCGCGCGGTCACCGAGCACGCCGCGCGCCGCCTCAAGCGACGCCGGGCGCGAGCCGGTGACGACCACGCGTGCGCCTTCGCGCACCAGCCGCTCGGCGCTGGCCAGGCCGATGCCGCTGGTGCCGCCGGTGACCAGCAGGGTCTTGCCTTCGAATCGGTTCATTGCAATGCCTTTCGGGATTTGGGAGATCGACCGCCGGACGGCGGCGATGTGCGAACCTTAGGCTGAGCATCTGCACAAGGAAATTCCAGAAATGGGCAAGAAGAATTTGCGTGAACGCACAGGCGCGCTGGACTGGAACGACCTGCGCCTGGTGCTGGCGGTGGCGCGCGGGGGCAGCCTGGCCGGCGCAGCACGCGCGCTGGCGCTGCAGCACTCCACCGTCTTCCGCCGCATCGAGGACGCCGAGGCGCGCATCGGCGCGCGGCTCTTCGAGCGCTCGCGCACCGGCTGGACCACCAACGCGCAGGGCGAGGCCGTGGCGCAGGCGGCCGCCGAGATGGAGGCCGCCGCGCTGGCGGCCGAGCGCGCGATCAGCGGCGCCGACGAGCGCCTGTCCGGCGTGATCCGCATCGCCACCAGCGAGCTGCTGGCCGGCTACCTGCTGCCGCCGCTGCTGGCGCGCTTCATGGCCGAGCACCCGGGCATCCAGATCGAGGCCGATGTCTCGAACCGTACCGTCGACCTGACGCGCCGCGAGGCCGACATCGCGCTGCGCGCGACGCCGCAGCCGCCGGAGCTGATGGTCGGGCGGCGCGTCGGCGAGATGCGCTATGCCGTCTACGCCCACCGCACGCTGGTGCCGGCGCGGCGCGGCACGCCGGTGCTGCAGCAGCTGCCGTGGGTCGGCTTCGACGGCCGGCTCGCGCACACCGAGATCGCGCAGTGGTTCCGCACCGCGCTGCCCGAGGTGCGGCCGCGCCTGCGCGCCGATTCGCTGCCGGCGATGCTGAAGGCGGCCGCGGCTGGCACCGGCGCGGTGGTGCTGCCGATGTTCGCCGGATCGCAGGAGCCGCGGCTGGTGCGCATCACGCCGCCGATCGAAGGCCCGGCGATGGGCCTGTGGCTGCTGCACCACCCGGACGTGCGCGGCAATGCCCGCGTGCGCGCGCTGATGGGCTGGCTGGCCAAAGCGGTACCGCCGGAGATGGAACGGCTCGCAGCGTGCGGGCCGACCGGCAAGGACTTCGCCGCCTGTCCGCTGAAGGCGCGGCGCGGGCGTGCGCCGCGCGCGGCCGCGTCGATCGGCTGAACGATCCGTGGCCGGGCAAGCTCCGCTCGACCCCACGCCTGCGCGGATCGTTTCCAATCGCGATCATCGCTGCCTCCCGGAGTCCACCATGCCCTTGACCGTCACCCGCGACCTTCCGCATCCGATGAAGCACACGGTCCACGTGCGCCAGCACGCGTTCGCCGTCGACGAACCGCCCGCCAACGGCGGCGAGGACTTGGGGCTGACGCCGCATGACACCTACGACGCGGCGCTCGGCGCGTGCAAGGCGATGACCGTGGTCTGGTACGCACGCCGCAAGCAGATCCCGCTGCAGGATGTGCGTGTCTCGGTCGAGCGCGACGACAGCGAGGAACGCCAGGGCACGTATCGGCTGCTGGTGACACTCGAGCTCGGCGGCGCGCTCACCGATGCGCAGCGGCGCGAGCTGCTCGCCGTGGCCGAGAAGTGCCCGCTGCACAAGCTGATGACCCAGGTCAAGTCCGAGATCAGCACCACCCTCGCGCCGCCCGCGGCCTGAACGCCCTGCCCCGCACAACACCTCGAATCACCATGCCACTGCCCACCGCCCCCGCCACCGCCGCGTTCGAAGGCGGCTGCGCCTTCGCCGACGGCGCCTACGTGCCCCTGTCGGAAGCCAAGATCTCGCTCTTCGACTGGGGCTTCACGCGTTCCGACGCCACCTACGATGTCGTGAGCGTCTGGCAAGGCGCCTTCTTCCGCCTCGACGATCACCTCACGCGCTTCTTCGCCAGCCTGGACAAGATGCGCCTGCAGATCCCGCACACACGCGCCGAGTTGCGCGAGATCCTGCATGGCTGCGTCCGCGCCGGTGGCCTGCAGGACGCGTACGTCGCGATGGTCTGCACGCGCGGCGTGCCGCCACGCGGCGCGCGCGATCCGCGCCTGGCGCAGAACCGCTTCTATGCCTACGCCGTGCCCTTCGTGTGGATCGCCTCGCGCGAGAAGCAGCGCGAGGGCATCGACCTGCACATCAGCCTGCGCCAGCGCATCGCGCCGGCCTCGGTCGACCCGACCGTCAAGAACTACCACTGGATCGACCTGGTGCAGTCGCTGTTCGACGCCTACGACCGCGGCCGCGACACCAGCTGCGTCGTCGATGCCGACGGCCACGTGGCCGAAGGGCCCGGCTTCAATGTCTTCATGGTCAAGGACGGCACCGTGCACACCGCGGCCAGCGGCGTGCTCGAAGGCGTCTCGCGGCGCACGGCGATCGAGCTGTGCGAGCGCCTGGGGCTTCCGCTGCGCATCGCGCCGGTGCCGGTCGAGGCGATGCGGGCCGCCGACGAGGTCTTCCTCACCTCCACCGGCGGCGGCGTGCTGCCGATCGCGAAGCTCGATGGCGTGCCGCTGCCGCAGTTTCCCGGGCCGGTGACGAGCCGGCTGATCGATGCCTACTGGGCGATGCACGACGAGGCGGCGTACCGCGATCCGGTGGACTACCGCGCCTGAGGCGAGCAGGCGGTCGGTCGGTCGGACGTCGCCAAGGTGACAGGGTCCGTCGCGCCAGCCCCTATTGCGCGGCGTGACCCGAAGGTGCCGAATGGCCGTCCCGCACCCGTCACAACGAACGAGGAGACTGCCATGAGGAAGACGCTGGTTTCGAGCTTCATCGCGCTGGCCTTCAGCGCACTCACCGCCTCGGCCGCCCCGCCGCCGGCCTACTTCGTCGACGAGGCGAAGCTGCCGTTCGCCGCACTGGCCAACCTGCCGACGGATCGCGCCTGGGGCGTGCACAACGGCGCCGGCTACCGCATCGAGGTGCCGCAGAACTGGAACGGTACGCTCGTGCTGTGGGCCCACGGTTACCGCGGCACCGGGCTGGAGCTGACCGTCGACAACCATCCGCTGCGCGCCTTCCTGATCGCCAACGGCTATGCCTGGGCCGCATCGAGCTACAGCAGGAATGCCTACGACCCGTCGCAGGGCGCGAAGGACACGCATGCGCTGACCAAGTTCTTCAACGGCCGCTTCGGCAAGCCGGTGCGCACCTACATCACCGGCGCGTCGATGGGCGGCCACATCACCGCGGTGGTGGCCGAACAATGGCCGCAGAGCTACGACGGCGCGATGCCGATCTGCGGCGTGCTCGGCGACTACGAGCTGTTCGACTACTTCCTGGACTTCAACCTCGCTGCCCAGACGCTGTCGGCCCAGGGCGCGCTGTACCCCTTCGGCGCCGACTACATGACGGCCGTCGTGCCGGCCACGAAAGCCGCGCTGGGGCCGGCGTTCCCCTTCGCGCTGAATGCCGCGGGGCTCAACTTCAAGGCGCTGGTGCAGCTGCGCTCGGGCGGCGTGCGGCCGCTGTTCGACCAGGGCTGGCTGTACTGGAACGGCCTGGTACCCGGCGATTTCCTGTTCGGCCTGGGCGTCGGCGACGGCACGCTGCCGCGCCAGCCCGGCGTCGCGGTGCAGAACACCGATGTGACCTACCAGTTCGACAGCCTGCCGGCGCTGACGCCGGCCGAGGACGCGTTCAACATCGCCGTGCAGCGGGTGCGGGCCGACCCGCAGGGCCGGCGCAACAACGGCCTGGCCAACGTGACGCCGACCCCCGGCGACCTGCGCATCCCGATGCTGACGCTGCACACGCTGGGCGACCTGTTCGTGCCCTTCCACATGGAGCAGGAGTACGCGCGCCGCGTCGCGGCCAAGGGCTATGCGCAGAACCTGGTGCTGCGTGCGACACGTGACATCGGCCACTGCAGCTTCACGCCCAACGAGCTGGTGCAGACCTTCACCGACCTGGTCAAGTGGGTCGAGCAAGGCAGCAAGCCAGCCGGTGACAACGTGCTCGATCCGGCCGCGGTGGCCCATCCGAACTTCGGCTGCACCTTCACCGACAAGACCGCGCCGCGCATCTGGGACCAGCCGGGCCTGGCCTTCCTGAAGCCGGCGGCCTGCCCAGCACCGTAACGAGTCTCAAGCCGGGGCGGACGGTGCAGGTGCGCTGGCCGCCAGCGGCAGGCTCAGCAGGAATACGGCGCCGGCGTCCGAGTGCTCGAGCTCCAGGTCGCCGCCGTGCTTGCGCGCCAGCGTGCGCGACACCGACAGACCCAGGCCGGTGCCGAGGCCTTGCGGCTTGGTGGTGAAGAAGGGTTCGAACAGCCGCGCGCGCACGTCCGGCGCCACGCCCGGCCCGCTGTCGGCCACGCGCAACCAGGCCCGCGTGGGCTTGCCATCGTCCGGCGTGACGCCGGTGCGCACCAACACGCGCCGCTCGCCGTCGCGCTGCGCCAGCACATGCTGGGCGTTCACCAGCAGGTTCAGCACGATCTGCGCGATCTGGTCCTCGTCGCCCTGGATCGCCGGCAGCGCGGCATCGAGGTCCAGGCGCAGCTCGATGCTGTGGCTGCGGTAGGTGTAGGCCAGCAGCTCCGCGGCCGCGCGCGCGACGTCGTTCAGCAGCACCCGGGTCGGCGCCGACGGCCGGCTGCGCGCCATGTTGAGGAAGGTGCGCACGATGCGGCCGCAGCGGTCGGCGGCCTCGCGGATCTGCCGCGCGTCCTTCAGCAGATCGGCACGATCGGCGCATTTCTCCTCGAGCAGCGTGGCCCGGCCCATCACGATGGCCAGCGGATTGTTCAGCTCGTGCGCCACGCCCGCCAGCAGGCCGCCCATCGCCGTCAGCCGTTCGCTCTGGCGCAGCGCCTCGCGCTGGCGCTCGATCTCCTGCGCGGCACGCTGGCGCTCCGACACGTCGGTGATCGATGCGGTGTAGAAGACGGTGCCGCCGACATCGGTGCGCCACAACACCATCTCGATCGGAAACTCGCTGCCGTCGGCGCGCATCGCGTGCAGCTCGACGCGCTTGCCGAGCAGGTGCGACGGCCCGCCGGCGCGCATGCGCAACAGGCCGGCCTCGTGCTCGGCGCGCAGCCGCGGCGCGACCAGCGTCTCGCCGATCGAGCGCCCGATCGCCTCGAGCCGCGGCCGCCCGAACATCGCTTCGGCCGCCGGGTTGAACTCGACGATCCGGCCTTCGGCGTCCGACGAGATCAGCGCCGCCTGCGCGTGATCGACGATCGCCGATTTCAGGGCCTCGGCGAGCCGCAGCTGCTCGTCGCGCAGCGCGAGCTCCTGCTCGCTCAGGCGCTGGTCGGTGCGGTCGAGCCCGAAGACCACCACCGACTGCACCGGGCCGCCGCCCGGCTGGTAGGGCACGAGGATCTGCTCGCGGTAGCGCCGCCCCTGCTTCTCGTAGTTCACCCAGCCGCTCAGATGCACCGATTCGCCGGCGAACAGGCGCTCGAAGATCGGTGCGAAGCTGCGGTACACGCCCTCGTCGAGCACCTCGGACATGTGGCGGCCGATCACCCGCTCGGCCGGCAGGCCCATGAACTCCAGCGCCCCGTGATTGGCGTAGGCGTAGCGCCCGTCGCGGCCGATGACGGCAACGCGCGTCGCGATGTGTTCGAGCAGCAGGCGCGTCAGCGCCGGATCGAGCGCCGGCAAGGCCGGCGCCTGCCGGCCCCAGCCCGCATCGGCCCATCGCAGTTCTCGTTCGTCATCGGTCATCGCTGGCGCAGGCATTCACACGGCCTCGAAGCTGGCCGAATCACCCGCGGCGATCGTACCCGGAAGCCGACGGGCGTCGGTCCGGGTCGATCCAACGATGGCTGACGCTGACTTGACGCGCTAGGTCGTCATTCGCCCATCGAGTAGAAGAACTGCTCGCTGACGATCTTGCCGTCCTCGACGCCGTAGACGCAGATCTCTTCCATGACGCTGCGGCCGCGGTCCTTCATCGTCGTGTCCAGCGTCATCGTGACGCTGAAGTAGTCGCCGGCGACCAGCGGGTCGCTGACGGTGATGGCGTGCACGGTCTCGATCGCGCTCATGAACTGGCGGCCCTTCTCGCGGATCGCATCCAGGCCCTCGACCACTTCGGCCGGCGCGCCTTCGGGCTCGATGCTCACCGCATCGTCGGCGTAGAGCTCGGTCTGCGCCTGCTCGAACTCGCCGGCACGGCACAACGCGACCAGGCGGTCGGCAATCTCGGACGTCTGCATGGGAATCCCCTTCAGGTTGAGCGGCGCAGAAGGACGCCCGCGCCGCATGACGCAGCACCGTAGGCGCCCTCGATGACGGTGTGACGACGGTTCAGTGCAGGCGCCTGCGCGCCGCGAAACCCAGCCCGGCCAGCGCCAGTGCCGTCAGCGCGAAGCTGCCGGGCTCAGGCAACTGCAGGAAACCACGGATCTCGCCGGCCGGGAAGAGACTGGTGTGGACATTGAAATAGGCCTTGCCCGCCGCAACGCCGGCCGCGAACGCGGCTTCGGCCGCCGCCGGGTCGCCGCCGTTCGCGCCGAGGAACCCGCCGCTCCAGGTGGCGGGGGCGAGCAGGTCGAACACATGCGAATAGATGCCCTCCGTGACCCCGGCCGGGAAGCCGGGGAAGGTCGGCGTGGTCGTCGCGACGCCGACGGTGCCGGCGCCGGCCACCGCCGTGCAGCAGTGGATGTGCGCGACGGTCGTCGGGCTCAACAGGCCGCTGAACTCGGCATGGATCGACATCGTGTGCGCCGCGAGGTCGAGGATCACGATCGCGAAGCCGGTGCCGGGCGACGCGTTCGGCGGAACCTCCGCCGCACCCGAGAAGAAGGTGTTGTAGGTGACGGGGACCGCCTGTGCCGGAGTGAACGCGATGGCAGCGCACAGTGCGGCCGCGGCCACGGGAAAAAATCTTCGCATGCCGACCTCCTGACGCAGCGGAGTGCTGCGCCGCCGGAGCATGCGCGGCCCGGCTGGGGCCGCCATCCCACGAATCGCATGCCGGTGACGGAATGTGAACGGGATGACGCACGTAAACCGCGCTTGGCGCGTTCAGCGCTGCTGCAGCGCGGCGGACAGCCGCTGCAAGGCGATCGCCAGCTCCGGCGCCGGCGGCAGCCCGAAGCCGAGCCGGAACACCCGCCGCGGCTCGCCGAACCAGCGGCCGTCGCCGACCCGCAGGTCGAGCGCCGGCAGCGCGGCGTGGAAGCGCTCGACCGCCGCGTCGTCGAAGACCGCCGGCTTCAGCCGCACGCAGCACAGCGCGCCGGCGTCGGGCCGCACCCAGTCGACGAAGGCCGCGTGGTCGCGCACCCATTGCGCCGTCAGCGCGAGGTTCTCGGCCAGGCGCCTGCGGCGTTCCACGAGGATGCCATCGCGCCGGCGCAGCACCTGCAGCGCCACCGCCTCGTCCAGCGGCGAGCACGAGACCACGGTGTTGAACTTCGCCGTCACCAGCTGCTCGCGCAGCGCGGCATCGCGGCTGATGGCCCAGCCGATGCGCAGGCCGGGCGCGCCGTGGCACTTGGACAGCGAGGCGACGGTGACGACGCGCGGATCCAGGGTGCAGGCGCTCGGCACGATCGGATCGCTGCCGTAGGTCGCCTCGCGATAGGTCTCGTCGAGCAGCAGCCGGGCCTGCGGCGCATGCGTGTGCATCAGCGCCAGCATCTCGCGCAGCACCGGCAGAGCGATCGCCACGCCGGACGGGTTCTGCGGCGATGCCAGGCTGACCAGCCGCGTGCGCGGCGACAGCAGCGCGCGAAAGGCGGCGAGATCCGGCTGCCAGCCGTGGTCGAAGTCCAGCGCCAGCGTGTGCAGCTCGGCGCCGACGGCCTGCAGGGCATTGCGCGCCAGCGGGAACAGCGGCGCGGCGACCACCGCTTCGTCGCCGGGCGCGCACAGCGTGAAGGCGAGCAGGAACAGCGCGTGCATGCCGCCGACGGTCAGCACCACGTCGTCGGCCGCGACGCCGTGCGCGCGGGCGACCTGCTCGCGCAGCGCGGCATCACCGGCTGCCGTGGCATAGCCGAGCGGCAGTTGCGCCAGCGCGGCCAAGGCGTCGGGGTCGCTGTCGGCGTCGAACAGCTCGCCCAAGCGCAGGTCCGGGCCGAGGCTTTCGGCGAGGTCGAAGCGCGGCGCGCGGCCGACGAGCGAAACGATGTCGTTGGGGGGAAAGCGGTTCATCCGGTCGGACTCCGTGAACGTGAACGCAGCGATCGTGCGCCGCACGGGCCGGCGATAACAGCCACAATTCAGCGCGATTTCGACCAGATCAGTTCGCCATGCCACACGACACCCGTTTTCGCTACGAAGCGCTGGCCGAGCTGATCGCCGCTCTGGTGCGCGACGGCACGCTGGCGCCCGGCGCGCGTGCGCCATCGCTGCGCGACGTGGCGCGCCAGCAGCGCACCAGCCTGACCACCGCGCTGCAGGCCTACCGGCTGCTGGAGGACCGCGGCATCCTGCAGGCGCGGCCGCAGTCGGGCTTCTACATCGCGCAGGCGAGCGCGCTGCCGGCGCCGGCGCCGACCCGGCCGCGGCCGCAGCCGACCGAGGTGGCGCTGTCGGGGCTGATGCTGGCGATGCTCGAACACGCGTCGAATCCGCGTTATGTGCCGCTGGGCTGCGCGATCCCGAGCCCGGCGCTGCTCGATTCCGGCAAGCTCGACCGCATGCTGGCGCGCGCCGCACGCCTGAAAGGCGCCGCGCACAACACCTATTCGCCGCCGCGCGGCGAAGCGGCGCTGCGCGTCGAGATCGCGCGCCGCGCGCTGCGCTGGGGCCAGGCGCTGGCGCCGGACGACATCGTCATCACCTGCGGCGCCACCGAGGCGCTGGCGCTGGCCTTGAGCGCCGTGACGCAGCCCGGCGACACGGTGGCCGTCGAGTCGCCGACCTACTTCGGTGCGCTGCAGGTGCTGCGCGCGTTGCGGCTGAAGGCACTGGAGCTGCCGACCGATGCACACAGCGGCATCGCGCCCGCGGCGCTCGACGCGGCGCTGCGCGCGCAGCCGATCGCCGCCTGCGTGCTGGCGTCGTGCTTCAACAATCCCCTGGGCTGCACGATGCCGGAGTCGAACAAGCGCGCCGTGCTGGCGCTGCTTGCGCAGCACCGCGTGCCGCTGATCGAGGACGACGTCTACGGCGACATCCACTTCGGCGCCGAACGGCCGCGGCCCTTCAGCGCGCTGGACGACGATGGCCAGACGATCTACTGCGGCTCGTTCTCGAAGACGCTGGCGCCGGGCTACCGCATCGGCTGGGTCGCGAGCCGGCGCCACCTGCCGCGGCTGCTCGAAGCCAAGTTCGCCGCAACGCTGGCCGCCCCAGTGCTGCCGCAGCTGGCGCTGGCCGAGTTCCTCGCCTCCGGCGGCTACGACCACCACCTGCGCCGGTTGCGGCGCCTGTTCGCCGACACGCTGCGCCGCATGGCGGAGGGGGTGGCCGAGGCCTTTCCCGCCGGCACCCGGATCTCGCAGCCGGCCGGCGGCTTCGTGCTGTGGCTCGAGCTGCCGAAGGCGGTGGACACGCGCGTGCTGTTCGCGCAGGCGCTGGAAGAAGGCATCTGCTTCGCGCCGGGCGTCGTCTTCTCGGCCGCCGGCAAGTACACGCATTGCCTGCGCCTGAGCGGCGGCCACGGCTGGGATGCGCGGCTGCAGCAGGGCCTGCGCCGGCTCGGCGCGCTGGCCGGCGCCTATGCGGCGAGCAGGCGCACCGCCCAGTAGACCGCGATGGCCATCTGCACCGTGAAGGCGAGGAAGCGCAGCGTGACGGCGGTGGCCGACAGCGAGCTCAGGTGCAGCAGCGACTGCACGACGCGCGCGCCGAGCAGCGCGTAGGCCAGCGGATCGGTCACCGCCGATCGCCCGGCCAGCGCGGCGACCAGCATCAAGCCGCCGAAGATCGGCAGCCCTTCGAGGCAGTTCGCGTGCGCGCGCGCCAGCCGCTGCATGAACGGCGACAGGTTCGCGTTGTCAGGCCGGAAGGCGTTGGCCTTCACCTGCTTCGCCAGCACGAGCTTCGAGCGCAGCGCTTCCATCAGCACCAGCAGCGCGAGGGTCCAGGCGATGAATCCGGTCAGGGCGGTCAGGGTCGGGGTCATGGAGATTGGGAGGGTCGAAGAATGGGGCGGCGTCAGGCCTTCGGCGCGCTGCGCCGCAGGTTCAGCAGGTTAGCGCCGAGGATCAAGGCCGTGCCCAGCACCGTCAGCGCATCGATGCGCTCGGCATACACCAGCCAGCCGGCCAGCGCGGTCAGGGGCACGCGCAGAAAGTCCATCGGCACGACGACGGTGGCCTCGGCATGCCGCATCGCGCGCGTCATGCAGTAGTGCGAGAAGGTGCCGCAGAAGGCGATCACCACCACCCAGCCCCACACCGGCGGCGACGGCCAGCGCCAGACGGCGAGTGCCGGCAGCAGCCCGAGCAGCGATTGCACGACCAGCATCCAGAAGATGATGCGCACGGCGCTCTCGGTGCGCGTCAGCGATTTGGTCAGGGTCACCGACACCGCGAAGCCCAGCGCCGCCGCCAGCGCGATCAACTGGCCGGCGCTGATGGCGCTGGCCGCCGGCCGCACGATCAGGGCCACGCCGACCAGGCCCAGCGCAATGGCCAGCGCCTTCCAGGCGTTCATGCGCTCGCCGAGGAAGGCGATGGCCAGCAGCGCGGTCCAGATCGGCATCGTGAACTCGATCGCCACCACCTGCGCCAGCGGGATCAGCGTCAGCGCGACGAACCAGCCGTACTGCGCCGCGTAGTGCACCGCGTTGCGCAGCGCGTGTTGCGGCCAGCGCAGGCTCTTCATCGCCGCCAGGCCGCCGCCGGCGTGCACCAGCGGCCACAGCATCACCAGGCCGATCAGCGAGCGCATCTCCATGATCTGGAAAACAGCCAGCTCACGCGTGGCCTCGCGGCCGGCCACGGCGATGATGACCATCAGGGAGAGCCAGCCGGCCATCCAGCCGGCAGCGCGGGAAATGGGACTCAAGCCGTCGCCAGGCACCAGCCGATGCCGCGCACGGTGACGATGCGCAGCGCCGTCGCGTGCAGCCGTTCGGCGAGCCGCGCGATGACCGGCTCGACCGGGCCGCCGGCGATCTGCGCCAGCTCGTCGGCGGCGACCGCTTCGCCATGGTGGCTGGCCAGCCGTTCGAGCAGCCGGCGCTCGTCCTCGGCCAGTTCGAGGCGCACGCCGTCGAGGGTGGCGCTGCCGTCGGCGGGGTCGCAGACCAGCGGCCCGAAATGCACCGCATGGCGCGGTGCGCTGCGGCAGATGCCACGTTCGAGCTCCTCGATCGTCGACTCGAAGGCATTGATGCTGAACGGCTTGCACAGCACCGCGTCGACCACCAGGCCCTGTTCGGCGAGGCGGCGCGGCGCATCGTCGCGCGCGCTGGCCAGCAGCACCGGCAGGTAGTCGGCCCGCGCGCGCACGCGGCCGAGCACCTGGGCCCCGTCGAGCCGCGGCATGCCGTAGTCGAGCACCAGCAGCTCGAAGCGGCCGCGCTCCAGCGCATCGAGCGTGGCCTGGCCATCGGTGACCGCCTCGACGACGTGACCCGATTTCTGCAGCACGTAGGCCAGCCCTTCGGCCAGCGCAGCGTTGTCGTCGGCGATCAGGATTCGCACGGGTTCATCTTCGCACGCCGCTCCGCTGCTGCGGGGCCGGGGCAACACCCGTCGGCGCGGCGCCGGCCTGCGCGAGCAACCAGTCACGGAACGTGGCCAGCGCGGGGCGTTGCGCGCCATCGTCCTCCGGCATCACGACGTAGTAGCCGCGCTGCCCGCGCAGCGGCCGCGGGCAGGCGATGCGCAGCTCGCCGCGCGCGAGCTCGGCTTCGACCAGCAGCCGCGGCACCAGCGCCAGCCCCAAGCCCTGCGCCGCCGCCACCGCGAGCATCGAGAACAGCTCGTAGCGCGGCCCCTGCAGCGCGCGCGGGCTGGCGGCGATCTCGGCGGCGTCCATCGCCGCGAACCAGTCGCGCCAGCCCTCGGGGCGGGTGCTCTGCTGCAGCAGCGGCAAGGTCGCGAGCTCGGCCGGCGCCCAGCGCTTGCGGCCCGCCAGCAGCGCGGGGCTGGCCACCGGCAGCACCTCCTCGTGCAGCAGCAGCGTGGCCTGCGTGCCGGCCCAGTTGGCCACCTGCTGCGGCGTGCCGGCGTACAGCGCCACATCGTGGCCCGAGTCGGCGAACAGGAAGGGCCGCGTCGCGACCTCGACGTGCACGGTGATGTCGGGATGCTTCGCCGCCAGGTCCGGCAGGCGCGGCAGCAGCCAGCGCGTGGCGAAGGTCGGCACGGCGGCCAGGTGGATCGCGCCGCCGCTGCCACTGTGCTGGGCCATCGCATCCAGCGTATCGCGCTCCAGACCGTCGAGCCGACCAGCAACCTGCCGCGCGTAGGCCGCGCCGGCCGGCGTCAGCGCGACGCCATGGCGCGTGCGGCGGAACAGCGCGACGCCGAGCGTGCCCTCGAGCGCCGCGATCTGGCGCGACACCGCGCCCTGCGTCAGCGCCAGCTCATGCGCGGCGCGCGTGTAGCTCTCGTGGCGCGCTGCGGCGTCGAAGCAGCTCAGTGCCTGCAGCGAGGGGATCTTGCGGGGCATGACATGCTCCTTGAACACTCCGAAACGCCGGCTGCCATCGGTGGGCCGTCGGACAAGACATTCTGCATCCGCATATCTGGGTGACAAAGAATCGTTTGCTTCCGGGGCCGGCGCGGGACTAGCATTCCTCCCCACCTTCCCGACACCACCGAGCGAGAGACACGCCATGGCCAAGCCGAACTTCCACTGGGACGACCCGCTGCTGCTGGATGCGCAACTCAGCGCCGACGAGCGCGCCGTGCGCGACGCCGCCCGCGCCTACTGCGACAGCGGCCTGGCCCCGCGCGTGCTCGAGGCCTTTCGCCACGAGAAGACCGATGCGGCGATCTTTCGCGAAATGGGCGAGCTGGGCCTGCTGGGCCCGACGATCCCGGAAGCCTACGGCGGCGCCGGCCTGAACTACGTCTGCTACGGCCTGGTGGCGCGCGAGGTCGAGCGCATCGATTCCGGCTACCGCTCGATGATGAGCGTGCAGTCGTCGCTGGTGATGGTGCCGATCAACGAGTTCGGCACCGAGGCGCAGAAGCAGAAATACCTGCCGAAGCTGGCCACCGGCGAATGGATCGGCTGCTTCGGCCTGACCGAGCCGAACCACGGCTCGGACCCCGGCAGCATGATCACGCGGGCCAAGAAGGTGCCGGGCGGTTACTCGCTGACCGGCTCGAAGATGTGGATCACCAACAGCCCGATCGCCGATGTCTTCGTCGTCTGGGCCAAGGACGACGGCGGCCAGATCCGTGGCTTCATCCTCGACAAGGGCGCCAAGGGCCTGTCGGCCCCGGCGATCCACGGCAAGGTCGGCCTGCGCGCGTCGATCACCGGCGAGATCGTGATGGACGAGGTGTTCTGCCCCGAGGAGAACGCCTTCCCCGAGGTGCGCGGCCTCAAAGGCCCGTTCACCTGCCTGAACAGCGCGCGCTACGGCATCGCCTGGGGCGCGCTCGGTGCGGCCGAGTCCTGTTTCCACACCGCGCGCCAGTACACGCTGGACCGCAAGCAGTTCGGCAAGCCGCTGGCGGCCAACCAGCTGGTGCAGAAGAAGCTGGCCGACATGCTGACGGACATCACGCTCGGCCTGCAGGGCTGCCTGCGCCTGGGCCGCATGAAGGACGAAGGCAGCGCCGCCGTCGAGATCACCTCGATCATGAAGCGCAACAGCTGCGGCAAGGCGCTGGACATCGCCCGCACGGCGCGCGACATGCTCGGCGGCAACGGTATCTCGGACGAGTTCGGCGTGGCGCGCCATCTGGTGAACCTGGAAGTCGTCAACACCTACGAAGGCACGCACGACGTGCACGCGCTGATCCTCGGCCGCGCGATCACCGGCATCCCGGCGTTCTGATGGGCCCGAAGCTGCTCGAGGGCATCCGCGTCCTCGACCTCTCGCGCGTGCTCGCCGGCCCGTGGGCCGGCCAGGTGCTGGCCGACTACGGCGCCGACGTGATCAAGGTCGAGCGCCCCGGCGCGGGCGACGACACGCGCGGCTGGGGCCCGCCGTGGTGGGGCGAAGGCGAGGACCGCGTCGCCGCGTACTACCTCAGTGCGAACCGCGGCAAGCGCTCGATCGCGATCGACATCGCGTCAGCCGAAGGCGTTGCGCTGGTCAAGCAGCTGGCACGCGAAGCCGACGTGCTGCTGGAGAACTACAAGGTGGGCCAGCTCGCGAAGTACGGTCTCGACTACGCCGCGCTGTCGAGAGAGAACCCGAAGCTCGTCTACTGTTCGGTCACCGGCTACGGCCAGGACGGCCCCTACGCCGCCGCCGCCGGCTACGACTTCGCGATCCAGGCCACTGGCGGCCTGATGAGCGTGACCGGCGAGAAGGACGGCACGCCGGGCAGCGAGCCGCAGAAGGTCGGCGTCGCGGTGGCGGACCTCTTCACCGGCATGTACGCGGCCAGCGCGATCCTCGCCGCGCTGATCGAACGCGGCCGCACGGGTCAGGGCCGCCACATCGATGCCGCGCTGCTCGACACGCAGGTCGCGATGCTCGCCAACCAGGCCAGCAACTACCTTGTCGGCGGCAAGACGCCCAAGCGCATGGGCAATGCGCACGTCAACATCGTGCCCTACCAGGTGTTCGCCACGAAGGACGGCCACCTCGTCGTCGCCGTCGGCAACGACGGCCAGTTCGCGCGCTTCTGCGCGCTGGCCGGCGACGCCGGCCTGGCGCAGGACCCGCGTTATGCCACCAACGAGGGCCGCGTCGAGCGCCGCGGCGAGCTGGTGCCGGCCATCGCCGCGTGGATGCTCGAGCGCACGACGGCCGAGTGGACCGCATTGTTCGAGCCGAACGCGGTGCCCTGCGCACCGATCCTTGAATTGCCCGGCGTGTTCGAGCACCCGCAAGTGGTCCACCGCGGCATGCAGATCGAAGCGGCGAACGGCACTCCGATGGTCGCCTCGCCGATGCGCTTCGACGGCCAGCGCGCGCTGGCCGACCTGCCGCCGCCGCAGCTCGACGAGCATGGCGACGCGCTGCGTGCGGCGCTGGCCCGCGACGGCGGCTGGCCGAGCCGTTGAAGGGTCAGGGCCGGGCCGGCAAGGCGGCCCCGAGCGCCTTGATGCGCGACCACAGCAGTGCCTTCGAGATGCTGGTCATCTGCATCATCCGCATGCAATGGTTCAGCCGGTGCGGCCGTTCACGCAGGTCGGCGATCGCCTTCGCCAGGTCCTTCTCGATGCTCTCGCCGTAGGCGCCCTTGGCCTTGTCGATGGCCTGGCGCAGCAGCGGCTTGCCCGGCGCCATCATCGCCAGGTCGATCAAATCACGGCTGAGCACCGAATCGTCGCGCCATCGGTCCGAGTTCGCGAGCAACTTGCGCGTGGCCATGTCGAGCGGTATCAGCGTGGCGACGCCGCACAAGCGGTCGTCCGGGTCCGGCGGCTCCAGCGTGATGCGACCTTCCAGCACGATCTCGAACTTGATGTCGGCGTCGGCCACACGCAGCATCGTCCGGATGCCGTACTGGTCGGCGCGCACCTCGCGTGCCTGGATCAGGGCACGGCCGGGTCTTGCAATGGCTGCGATGCCATCGGCTGCCGACAGCAACTGGCGAAGCCGGCGATAGCCCTCGCGATCGGAGACCAGGAAATCGATGTCGACTGACTGCCGGTATTCGCCGAAGCGCAGTGCCATCGCGGTGCCGCCGCCGAACAGGCAATGGCAGGCTTCCAGCTGACCGGCATCGAGCGCTTCCAGCACCGAGGCCACGCGGCGATGGTGTTCACGCTCAAACAAGCAGCCGTCCTCCGCCGAACCGGACCACCAATGCGCGCAGCAGAGCCCGCTCCCTCGGATCGAGGCTGCGCTGGTCGAGGTGGCGCCAGTTGCGTTCGTAGAGGTTCAGCGCCTCTTCAGGCGACAGCTCCGTCGCGTCGTGCACCTGCCAGGCCAGTTGCTTCAGCTGAGGATAGTCATCGAGTTGAATCACCGCCGGCAGGTCATCCCCATCGGCTCGCACCGGCGCCAGTGCGAGCGGGTCGTGCAACGCGAGCTCCAGCCCGATGGCCGTGAGCGCATTCAAGTAGGCACCCATCGTCACCGATGGTTCTCCACGCTCGATCCGATGCAGCGTCACGCGCGACACGCCGGCTGCTTCGGCCGCCGTCACGGCGCTCACCTTCTGACGCTTGCGATGCGCACGGATGGCCTCGCCCAGCGCGCTGAGCTTGGCTGCGTTCAGTCCCTCGAGGGGCGGTGTCTTGGCAGGCATGTGATTCTCATTATGGTCGTTTTCATGTAAATGTACAGAATGAGATTCACATTGTCAGCGAATGCGCGAACCCGAGCACAAAGGCGCGCTCGGACCGGGTGCTTGGCCGTCGCGCGCCGGTGCCAAGGGCCTCGGCTCCCTAGAATTGGGGGGTGCCCCACCAGCTGAACGCCGACCTCCACAGCCATTCCAGCCTCTCCGACGGCACCTTGACGCCCGAAGCGCTCGCCGCGCGGGCGCGGGCGCAAGGCGTCGAGCTCTGGGCCCTCACCGATCACGACGAGCTCGCCGGCCAGGCCCGTGCGGCGGCCGCTGCGCGCGCCGAGGGCATCGCCTGGCTCGGCGGCGTCGAGATCTCGGTGACCTTTGCCGGCGAGACGGTGCACATCGTCGGCCTGGGCATCGATCCGGCCAATGAAGAACTCGGCGCCGGCCTGGCCCGCACGCGTGAGGGCCGGCTGCAACGCGCGCGCCAGATCGCCGACGGCCTGGCCAAGGTCGGCATCCCCGGCGCCTACGACGGCGCGCTGGCCTATGTGACCAATCCGGACCTGATGTCGCGCACGCACTTCGCGCGCTGGCTGGTCGACACCGGCGTCTGCCGCGACAACGGCGAGGTCTTCCGCCGCTACCTGGTCAGCGGCAAGCCGGGCTACGTGGCGCACCGCTGGGCCGGCCTGGGTGAAGCGGTGGGCTGGATCCTTGCCGCCGGCGGCGCCGCGGTGATCGCGCACCCGGGCCGCTACAAGTTCACGCCGATCGAGGAGTACGCGCTGTTCTCCGAGTTCAAGGCCCATGGCGGCGCCGGCATCGAGGTGCTGACCGGCAGCCATGGCTCGGCCGACGCCGCGAAGTACGCCGCGATGGCGATCGAGTTCGACTTCGCCGCGTCCCGCGGCAGCGACTTCCATTCGCCCGACGAGAGCCGCATCGACCTCGGCACGCTGCCGAAGCTGCCGAAGCAGCTCGAGCCGATCTGGCAGCGGCTGGAAGCGCGCATCCAGCGGCCCTGAGCCGCATCGGCAGACATGTCAGCCCCCTGCTCACTTCGTTCGCGGCCCCGGGGATACGAAGGATCCCCTGCGGGATCCTTGGGCACTCAGTCGCCTTGGGAGCGGCCCGGCGCCGACTGAGCGGGGCTACTGCCCCATCGACTTCTTCATCTGCTCCATGAACTTGGCGCGCTCTTCCGGCGTCATGTTCTTGAGTTTCTCGATGTCGATGCCGGCCGGCATGCCGCCGGCCGCGCCCGGGTTGAAGTTCATGCCGCCCATGCGGATGTCGCCCGGCTTCATGTCGGCCGGGCAGGCGCCGCCATGCCGGGCCTGCATCGTCATCTTCGCGGTGCTCATGCCGTGGCGCGGCGGCGTGAAGGTCATCGTGTTGTCGACCGTGTAGGTCGACTGCATGTCGCCGGTCATGCGCGAGTGCACCTTCGTGACGCCTTCGTCGCTCTTGCACTCGGCCTCGATCTCGACGCCGCCGCTGATGCGCTTCAGCGAGGTCTGCTTGCACTGCGCCTTCTGGTCGTTGCCGGCCATCGCCTTCTTCTGCATCGCCTCGTCGGACTTCTCGTCGACGCACTGCTTGCTGCTCATCGCCGGCGCCCCCGTGCCCGGCATCTGCATCGAGACTTCCCACAGGCCGGCCTTGCGCTTGGGCAGCCCTTCCTGAGCCTGCAGCGCGGTGGTGGCGGCCAGGCCACAGGCGGCGACGGCGATCCAACGACGGGTACTCATAATCCGCTTCCTTTCGGGTTCAGGCATCCCGCGATATTGCATGTCCCAGTACTTCGAAGTCCACCCCGACAACCCGCAAGTGCGCCTGCTGAAGCAGGCGGCGCAGATCCTGCACCGCGGCGGCGTCTGCGCGGTGCCCACCGATTCGAGTTACGCGCTGGTCTGCCACCTCGACGACAAGGCGGCGGCCGAGTCGCTGCGCCGCATCCGCCAGGTCGACGAGCGCCACCACCTGACGCTGCTGTGCCGCGACCTGTCCGAGCTCGGCCGCTATGCGCGCGTCGACAACCGCCAGTACCGGCTGCTGAAGCTCGGCACGCCGGGGCCTTACACCTTCATCCTCGAAGCCACGAAGGAAGTGCCGCGGCGGGTCTCGCATCCGTCGCGCCGCACGACCGGGCTGCGCGTGCCGGACCACCGTGTCACGCAGGAGCTGCTGGCGGTGCTCGAGCAGCCGCTGCTCGCGACGACGCTGATCCCGCCCGGCGAGAGCGAGCCGCTGAACGATCCGCACGAGATCCGCGACCGCTTCGAGCACGTGCTGCAGGCGGTCGTCGATGCCGGCGCCTGCCCGATGGAGCCGACGACGGTGATCGACTACAGCGGCGACGAGCCGGTGCTGCTGCGCCAGGGGCGCGGGCCGCTGCAGCGGCTGGGTCTGTAGTGCTTCAGCCGCGGCGCAGGCGCTCCGGCGGCGTCAGCCGCGGCGCAAGCGCTCCAACACCTTCGTCGGCATGAAGCCTTCCTGCGCATCGCCGCGCACCAGGATCACCGGCATGCCCTTCATCTTCGTCGCGGCATGCTGCGCGGCGCAGGCAGGGTCGCGGTCGATCGAGCATTCGGTGTAGCGCACGGCGTGCGTCTTCAGGTAGGACCGGGCGTGCGCGCAATAGCTGCAGTCGGTCGACAGCATCACGATGTCGCCGTCGCGGGCGAGGCTGGCGAGCTCGCGGCCGACCTGCTGCTCCTGGCGCCAGCCCCACCATTGGCTGCCGGCGCTCAGCACCAGGATCGCGCCGACGAGCAGGAGCAGCGGTCGTCGTGATTCGGCCACGACCGATCCGGGGCTGGGGTTGGTGGCCGTGTTGGTCAAAGCGCCGCGGTGATGACGATCTCGACCTTCCACTCCGGCTTCGCGAGCGCCGCCTGGACGGTCGCGCGCGCCGGCGTCTGCTCCGGCACGACCCACTCGGCCCAGACGCGGTTCATGCCGGCGAAGTCGGCCAGGTCAGCGAGGAAGATCTGCGCGCGCAGGATCTTGGTCTTGTCGCTGCCGGCGCGTGCCAGCAGCGCATCGATCGCGGCCAGCACCTCGCGGGTCTGGCCCTCGATGTCCGTGGCGCCCCCGACGGCCACCTGGCCGGCGAGGTAGCAGACGCCGTTGTGCACGGTCATTTCAGACAGGCGCGGGCCGGCGTCGAATCTCTGAATCACGTCAATGTCCTTTCTTGTGGTGTCGGTGGGAATGCTGAGCGGGATGGGGATGCGGGTGATGCGTTTGCGCGGCGGCCGCCGGGGCCGATTTCTGCCCGAGCTTCGATTCCGTTCCGGTGAGCAGCTTGCGGATGTTCGCGCTATGGCGCCACACCAGCAACAGGCTCATCACGGCGATCGCCAGCACCAGCGGCGAAGGGCCCCAGATCAGCAGCTGGTAGAACGGCGCGAATGCCGCCGAGACCAGCGACGCCAGCGACGAATAGCGGAAGAACGCGGCGACGATGACCCAGGTCAGCAGCGTTGCCGCACCGAGCCAGGGGTTGAGCGCCATCAGCACGCCCGCGGCGGTGGCGACGCCCTTGCCGCCCTGGAAGTGGAAGAACACCGGCCACAGGTGGCCCGCGAACGCCGCCAGGCCGACCAGGCCGATCGTCAGCTCGCCGAACTGAAAACGCGGCGCGAGCATCAGCGCGATCAGCACCGGAACGAAACCCTTCAGCGCATCGAGCGCCAGCGTGAGGATCGCCGCCGCGCGATTGCCCGAGCGCAGCACGTTGGTCGCGCCGGGATTCTTCGAGCCGTAGCTGCGCGGATCGGACAGGCCCATCGCGCGGCTGACGATGACGGCGAAGGACAGCGAGCCGATCAGATAAGCCGCGACGACGGCCACGAAGCTGTACAGAAAATCCATGCGCCAACGGGTGCGAGAGAGGCTGCGCAGTGTACGCGCCGACCACCGGGCGGCGCGGCTCGAAGCGGCTGTGGCGCGCGACCGCGCTGCTAGACTGCCGCCCCGTGTTTACCCTGAGCGCCCATCGCCCGAAACCACGCCGTTGCGTCGCGTGGTTCACGCTGTGGGCGCTGGTGCTCGCGACGCTGGCCCCGGGCATCGCCCGCGCGCTGGCCGCGACGCAAGGGCCCGCCGCGGCCTGGGGCCAGGTGTGCAGCGCGAGCCGCATCGGCGCCGCGGCGGCGAAGCCGGCACCGGCCGAAGGCGACGTGATGCCGGTGCTCGAGCACTGCCCGTTCTGCTCGCTGCAGGCTGATGCGCTCGGCCTGCCGCCCGCGGCGGCGGTGGCCACGTTGCGATCCTCGCTCGGCCATGCGCTGCCGCGGCTCTACCTGCAGTCGCCTCGGCCGCTGTTCGCCTGGGCACCGGCCCAGGCACGCGCACCCCCCGCTCTCGTCTGAATCCTGCTCGATGCCGGCGCGGTCTCGCTTGACCGCGCCGTCCTGCGCATGTGCGCTGTTCAGACCAGAGTCTTCGATGAATCCCCCTTGCCTTTCGGCGATCGCGCTGGCGATCGCTGCCTGGCCGCCCGGCGTGCGCGCCGATGCGGCCGCCGAGCCGCCGACGCGTGTCGCCGGCGTCGTGATCATCGGCCACCATCAACCGAGCTCGCTGCCCACCCGCCTGCCGACGACGATCGAAGGCATCGATGCCGCGCAGCTCGAGCGCACGATCAACGCCACCGACAGCGAGGACGCGCTGAAGTACCTGCCGAGCCTGCTGGTGCGCAAGCGCTATCCGGGCGACTACAACCACGCCGTGCTGTCGACACGCGCCTCGGGCACCGGCAACAGCGCCCGCTCGCTGGTCTATGCCGACGGCGTGCTGCTGTCCAACCTGCTCGGCAACGCCGCCGCCTTCGCACCGCGCTGGGCGATGGTGACGCCCGAGGAGATCGAACGGGTCGACGTGCTGTACGGCCCGTTCTCCGCCGCGTATCCGGGCAATGCGGTCGGTGCGGTGGTCGACTACGTGACGCGGCTGCCGCAGCGCTTCGAGGCGCACGCCAGGCTCGGCATCTTCCACCAGCCCTTCGAGCTCTACCGCGCCGATGACCACTTCGGCGGCCGGCAGGCCAGCGCCTCGCTCGGCGACCGGGCCGGTGATCTTGCGTGGTGGGTCAGCGCGAACCGGCTGATCAGCCACGGCCAGCCGCAGAGCTTCGCGACCAAGCTGACGAATACCGGCGTGGTGTCGGCCGAGGGCACGCCGGTGCAGGGCGCCGTGGCTGGCCGCAATCCGCGCAACCAGGCCTGGTGGCTGATCGGCACCGGCACCGAGTACGACACGACGCAGGATCACCTGAAGGCCAAGCTGGCCTGGGACCTGACGCCGACGCTGCGCGCGAACCTGCTGCTCGGCTGGTGGGACAACCACTCCGACGGCCGCCCGGTGAGCTACCTGCGCGACGCCGCCGGCCGGCCGGTCGACAACACGACCGGCGGCGGCATCACGCACACGGTCAACATCGACGGCCGCCGCTACGCCTTGACGCCCGCCGACTTCGGCCGCAGCAGCGAACGGCAGCAGCACGCGATGCAGGCGCTGTCGCTGAAGACCCGCACGCGCGGTGAATGGGACTGGGAGCTGGCCGCGAGCCGCGTCGACTACGTCGAGGACCGCCTGCGCACCTACGCGCCGACCCGCGCCGAACAGCCGCAGGCCGGCCGCCTGACCGACCTGGGAGGCACCGGCTGGCACACGCTGAATGCGCGCGGCACCTGGCGGCCCGATGGCGACGGCGGCGCACACGTGATCGACGCCGGCCTCGGCCGCCAGCACCACCAACTGCGCAGCACGCTCTCCACGACCAGCGACTGGGTCAGCGCCAGCGGTGCCGCGCCGGCCTCGCGCTTCGAGGGTGATACGCACGTCGACAGCGCCTTCGTGCAGGACAGCTGGCGCTTCGCGCCGGCCTGGACCACCGTGCTCGGCCTGCGCGCCGAGTGGTGGAGCGCTTCGCGCGGGCTGACCGAAGCCGGCAGCGCCCGGCTGGTGCATCCCGAGCGCCGGCTGCAGCATCTGTCGCCAAAACTCGCGCTGCTGCTCGACCTGGGCGACGCCTGGGCGCTGAAGGCCAGCAGCGGCCGCGCGATCCGCTACCCCACGGTCAGCGAGCTCTACCAGGGCGGCTTCAATGCCCGCGGCGAAGCAATCAACAACGACCCGGACCTTAGACCTGAGCGCAGCTGGACCGGCGAGCTCAGCGTCGAGTGGACGACCCCTGCCGCACGCGCCCGCGCGACGCTTTTCCACGAGGACACGCGCGATGCGCTGTATTCGCAGCTGAACCCGGCGACGAATGCCAACACGGTGCAGAACGTCGACCAGGTGCGCACCACCGGCCTCGAGCTCGCGGCGTCGGCGCAGCGCGGCGCGTTCGACTGGAGCGGCAGCCTGACCTACGCCGACTCGCGCATCGTCGCCAATGCCGGCTACCTGCTGAAGCCCGGCGACACGATCGGCAAGTGGCAGCCGCGCGTGCCGCGCTGGCGCGCGACGCTGCAGGCGACCTGGCGCGCCAACGAGCGCGTGAGCCTGAGCGCCGGCGCGCGCTACAGCGGCCGGCAGTTCAGCGCGCTCGACAACGGCGATCCGAACGGCGAGGCTTACACGGGCGCGAGCCGCTACTTGACGGCCGACCTGCGGCTGCTGTGGCGCTTCGATCGCCACTGGAGCGCGGCCGTCGGCATCGACAACCTGAACAATGACCGCTACTGGAATTTCCACCCCTATCCGCAGCGCAGCGTCAATGCCGAAGTGAAGTTCGACTTGTGAGGCCCCCGATGAAGAAGACCCTGTCCCTGGCCGCCGCGCTGCTCGCCGGCGCCGCCCACGCGCACGTCGTGCTCGACCAGCCGCAGGCAGCAGCCGGCAGCGCCTACAAGGCCGCGCTGCGCGTCGGCCACGGCTGCGACGGCACGCCGACGCACACTTTGCGCGTCAGGCTGCCGGCCGGCCTGCGTGGCACGAAGCCGATGCCCAAACCCGGCTGGACGATCACCCTCCGTCGTGAACCCCTGCCTCAGCCGTATGAGAGCCACGGCCGCCGCATCAGCGACGAGGTGGCCGAGATCAGCTGGCGCGCGACGAGCCGCGAGGCCTGGCTGGACGACGCGCATGTCGACGAGTTCGTGCTGCGCACGACGCTGCCAACGGCACCCGGCGCGCTCGCGTTCAAGGTGCTGCAGCTGTGCGAACGCGGCGAGCACGAATGGACGGCGCCGCTGCAGGTGCAACCCGCGCCCGCGCCGGCGGCGCATCATCACTGACTCTTTCCCGAAGGACCCCGCCATGAAGCCCACCCCCCTCGCCGCGGCGCTGATCGCTTCGCTGCTCGTCGCCAGCGCCTCGGCGCAGACCGTCGCCAGCAATCCCTGGGTGCGCGGCACCGTCGCGCAGCAGCAATCGACCGGCGCCTACGTGCAGCTGAAGTCGCCCGCCGGCGGCAAGCTGATCGAGGCCCGGTCGCCCGCCGCCGGCCAGACCGAGATCCACGAGATGGCGATGGACGGCACGACGATGCGCATGCGCCAGGTGCCGATGATCGAGCTGCCGGCCGGCAAGACCGTCGAGCTCAAGCCGGGCGGCTACCACCTGATGCTGATGGGACTGAAGGCGCCGCTGAAGGCCGGCGACACGGTGCCGCTGACGCTGGTGATCGAAGGCAAGGACGGCAAGCGCGAGACGCTGGAGCTGAAGGCGCCGGTGAAGGCGCTCGCACAGGGCACCTGGACGCCCTGACAGAATCGAGCAGCCAACAACGCGGCTGCATCCAGGATGCGATCGGCCGCGTAGCACCACCGATGAATCACAAGCACCTGCTGGCCTGCTGTGCCCTGCTGCTCGCGCTGCCCGCGGCCGCCGCCACCGACAAGCTGCTGCTCACCGGCGGCGTCAGCACCATCGACGGCGCCGCCGGCGGCGGCCTGACGCCTTGGGGCGTGATCGGCAGCAACGCCAGTGCCGGCCAGTGGGGCGCGACGGCGTTTGCCAGCGCCGCGAAGACACGCGACTACCGGCTCACCGTCGCCGGCGTCGCGGTCGGCATCGACGACCGCTTCGAGCTGTCGCTGGCACGCCAGGTCTTCGACACCGGCGCCACCGGCCCTGCCCTCGGCGTACCGGGACTGAAGTTGCGCCAGGACATCGCCGGCGCGAAATGGCGCGTCGCGGGCGACGCGATCCTCGACAGCGACACCTGGATGCCGCAGATCGCGCTCGGCGTGCTGGCCAAGCGGGTGAATGCGGGCGGCCTGGCGCCGACGCTCGACGCGCTCGGCGCGCGGCGTGACGGCGTCGAGCTGTACGTCAGCGCGACCAAGCTGCTGATCGCGCAAGGCCTGCTGCTCAACGGCACGCTGCGCGCGACCCAGGCCAACCAGAACGGCCTGCTCGGCTTCGGCGGCACGGCGCACGACCAGGTGAAGCTGATGCCCGAGCTGTCGCTCGCCTGGCTGATCAACCGCCGGCTCGCGGTCGGTGCCGAATACCGGCGCAAGCCCGACAACCTGAACCCGTCGCTGCTCGGCGCCGGGCTGAAGGAGGACGACTGGTGGGACGTCTTCGTCGCCTGGGCGCCGGCCAAGCATGTGTCGTTGACGGCCGCCTACCTCGACCTCGGGCGCATCGTGCCCGCGGTGCAGGCCCGGCGCCAGACGGGTGCGTACCTGTCGCTGCAGCTCGCGTATTGAGGTGGTCATGAACACACGCGCTTCTCTCATCGCCGCGCTGCTGGCAGCGATGCTCGTCGCCGCCCCCGTTTACGCCCAAACCACCGCGAGCTTCCGTGCCTTCGGCGAGAAGCCCGGCCTCGTCGCGCTGATGGACGACTTCATGCAGCGCCTGCTGGCCGACGAGCGCACGGCGCCGTTCTTTCGCCCGGTGAACCAGGCCCACGTCAAGGCGCAACTGGTGGAGCAGTTCTGCGAGCTGCTCGGCGGCCCCTGCCGCTACGAGGGTGCGGACATGAAGAGCTCGCACCAGGACCTGGAGATCGGCCGCCGCCACTTCAACGCGCTGGTCGAGCTGCTGCAGCAGGCCATGGACGCACGCGGCGTGCCCTTTGCCGAGCAGAACCGCCTGCTCGCGAAGCTGGCGCCGATGCACCGCGACATCGTGACGCAGCGCTGAGCACGGGCAAGCGGCTTCGCAGCGCTCCGCGTGGGCCGGCTGCTTGTAAGATCGATCGGCACCTTCTTCCTCACAGCGCCGCAGGCCGGCGCCGCGCCGATGTCCGACCTGCCCACCGATTTCGCGGCGCTCGCCGCGCTGGCGCTGCTCTTTGGCCTGAAGCACGGGCTCGACGCCGACCACCTGGCGACGATCGACGGCATGACGCGGCTGCAGCAGCGCGAAGGCCGGCGTGTCGCGCGCTGGTGCGGGGCGCTGTTCTCGCTCGGTCATGGCGCGGTGGTGATCGCCGCGGCCGGTGCGCTGGCCGCGGCGAGCCGGCCCTGGGCGCCGCCCGAGTGGCTGCAGACGACCGGCGCGAGCATCTCGATCGCCGTGCTGCTGGTGCTCGGCATCGCCAACCTGCGCGCGCTGTTCAGCGCACGGCCCGGTGAAGCACCGAAGCCGGTCGGCCTGCGCGCTCGCCTGCTCGGTCGCTGGATCGCTGGCCGCTCACCTTGGACGGCAGCGGCCACCGGTGCGCTGTTCGCGCTGTCCTTCGACACGCTGAGCCAGGCGGCCCTGTTCGCGCTCGCCTCGCCGGCCCTCGGCGGGCCTGCGGCGGCACTCGCGCTGGCGCTGCTGTTCACCGCCGGCATGCTGGCCACCGACGCGTTGAACGGCTGGTGGGTGCACCGGCTGCTGCAGCGCGCAGACGGCTTCGCGCTGCGTGCGTCGCAGCTGATGGGTGCCGCGGTCGTGCTCTTGAGTTTCGGCGTCGCCGGCCTTGGCCTGGCACGCCTGGCCGCCGCATCCGGTGTGATCACTTCCGCGTAGTTCCCGAAGTCGCCGCCCGCAGCGGCCCCGTGGCTTCAGAGGAACCGATGCCCTGTTTTTGTCTTCGTACGCTCGCACCGTTGCTCAGCACCCTCTTCGGCACTGCCCACGCCCAGACCATCGTCGCGCACCTGCCGCAAAGCGTCGAAGTCACCGGCCGCCACTACGACAACGCCATCGGCTCCAGTGATGCCGCCTCGCAGGGCGTGATCCGCGCCGAGCTGCTGAAGAGCCGGCCGGCGCAGCGGCCGGGCGAGGTGCTGGAGTTCGTGCCCGGGTTGATCGTCACGCAGCACTCCGGCGACGGCAAGGCGAACCAGTATTTCCTGCGCGGCTTCAACCTCGACCACGGCACCGACTTCGCGACCTCGGTCAACGGCATGCCGGTCAACCTGCCGAGCCACGGCCACGGCCAGGGCTACACCGACCTGAACTTCCTGATGCCCGAGCTGGTGCAGCGCATCGAGTACCGCAAGGGGCCGTATTTCGCGAAGAGCGGCGACTTCGCCTCGGCCGGCGCCGCGGACATCGCCTACCGCCAGCGCTTCGATGCACCGTTCGCGCAGCTCACGCTCGGCGAGCACGCGCACCGCCGCGCCGTCGCCGGCGGCTCGACGATGATCGGCAACGGGCTGGCGCTGCTCGGCGCGGTCGAGCTGATGGGCAACGACGGCCCGTGGACCGTGCCCGAGGGCCTGCGCAAGCGAAACGCCGTGCTCACGTTGAGCGGCGGTGACGCCGCGAACGGCTGGTCAGCCAGCGCGATGGGTTACAGCGCGCATTGGACCGGCACCGACCAGGTGCCGCAGCGGCTGATCGACGCCGGCAGGATCGACGGCCGCGGATTCGGCCGCTTCGATTCGCTCGACGATTCGACCGGCGGGCGCACCTCGCGCAGCAGCCTGTCGGGCGAATGGCACCGTAACGGCGACGGCAGGCTGACCCGCGTGGCCGCGTACCTGATGCGCTATCGGCTGGCGCTGTACTCCAACTTCAGTTATGCGCTCGAACGCCCCGACACCGGCGACCAGTTCTCACAGCAGGACCGCCGCACGGTCGCCGGCTTCAGCGCGAGCCACGCCTTCGCGCACCAGCTCGGCCCACTGCCCGCCCGCAGCGAGATCGGCCTGCAGCTGCGCCACGACCGGGCGCGCGTCGGTCTGTTCGACACCGCGCGGCGCGAAGTTTTCGGCGTCACGCGCGAGGACGACCTGCGCGAGACGCTGGCCGGCGCCTACGGCCAGAGCGCGCTCGAATTCACGCCGTGGCTGCGCGGCGTTTTCGGCCTGCGCGCCGATGCGCTGCGCACGCGGGTCGACAGCCTGATCCTCGCCGACAACTCGGGCGCGGCGCGCGACCGGCAGCTGTCGCCGAAGCTCGCGCTGATCGCCGGGCCGTTCGCGAAGACCGAGGTCTTCTTCAACGCCGGTCGCGGCTTCCACAGCAACGACGCACGCGGCACCACCGCACGTTTCGATCCGAAGTCCGGCGCGCCGGTCGAACGCGTGCCGGGGCTGGCGGCCTCGCGCGGCGTCGAGCTCGGCCTGCGCAGCGAGGCACTGCCGGGGCTGCAGAGCTCGCTCGCGCTGTGGAAGCTCGACGTCGACTCCGAGCTCGTCTACGTCGGCGATGCCGGCGCCACCGAGGCCAGCGGCGCGAGCCGGCGCCGCGGCGTCGAGTGGAACAACCGCTGGGCGATCGGCCGCCACGGCCTGATCGATGCCGATTTCGCCTGGACCCATGCACGTTTCGCCAACGGCGACCGGATTCCGCATGCCGTCGACCGCGTGGCATCCATCGCGATGACCGTGCGCGAGCTCGGGTCCTGGTCGGCCAGCCTGCAGTGGCGCTATCTCGGCCCCGGCGCGCTGGTCGAGGACAACAGCGTGCGCTCGTTGTCGTCGCTGACGACGAACCTGCGCATCGCCTATCAACTGCCCGCATCACTCGGCAAGGACAGCGCGCTGACGCTGGACGTCTTCAACCTCGCCGACCGCCGCGTCGACGACATCCAGTACTTCTATGAGTCGCGATTGCCGGGCGAGGCCGAAGCCGTCGCCGACCGGCACGTCCATCCGGCGGAACCGCGCACGCTGCGCGTGACGCTCCGACTCGGGTTCTGAGCCCGCCCCGGCCCGGTCATTGCAGCAACGCACAATCCGCGCTGCCGCATTCAGACCACCCGATGGACCCGACGCACCACACCGGCCTGCCCTTCCCCGCCCGCACCGACCTCGAACTGCACCAGGAGCTGCATGCCCGCCCGGCGCTGGCAGCGCGGCCGCCGTGCGTGGTCTCGTACTGGGTGCACACGGAGATGGCGCCCGAACGCGCCGACGGCGCCCTGAGCGCGCTGTGCCTGAGCCTCGGGCTGCCCGCACCGGCACCGGGCGTGCGCCATCAGGTGGTGCAGGCGCCGCCCTACACGCTGAAGTTCGAGCGCCACGGCGAATTCGTCAGCTGGCAGGTCAACCGGCCGCTGGTCGGCCTGCCCGAGGCCACCGACGACCAGACGCTGCGCACGCTGATGCAGGAGGCCAGCGCGCTGACCGAGCTGCCCGATGCCTTCGTCGCGCAGCTCACCGCGCCAGACGGTGGCCACATGCTGGCTGCGGCGCACGTCGTGATGCTGCAGGCCCACGACAGCGACGACATGCTGCGGCGCTGCCAGGCGCTGCTGGCCGCGCAGGCCGGCCCCGCCGGCAGTGACGACGCGGCGCCGCTGATGGGCGCGTTCATCGGCGATGCGCGGCGCGGCGCGCTGCTGACGCACCTGCGCCTGGGCCGCGACGGCTTCACCCGCTTCATCGTGCTCGACTTCGGCCTGCCGCACGACCAGGCCGCGCGCGAGGCGCAGCGGCTGTGCGAGATCGAGGCCTACCGGATGCTGGCGATGCAGGGCTTCCCGGTCGCGCAGCGCGAGTCGGCGCTGCTGGCGGAGCTGGAGCGCACGCTGCAGGGCACCGTCGACGCGATGGCCAACGACGTCAGCCACGACGATGCGCAGGCCTTCGAGACGCTGACCAAGCTGGCGGCCGAGGTCGAGCACGGCACCGCGCGCACGCGCTACCGCTTCTCGGCCACGCGCGCCTACCACGCGATCGTCGAGCGCCGGCTGTCCGACCTGCGCGAGCAGCGCATCAGCGGCGTGCAGACGCTGTCGGGCTTCCTGTCGCGCCGCTTCGCGCCGGCGATGGCGCTGTGCGAGAGCACCGACGGCCGGCTCACCGACCTGGGCGAGCGCATCAACCGCGCCACCAGCCTGGCCCGGATCCGCATCGAGGTGCGGCGCGAAGAGGGCAACCAGGAGCTGCTGCGCGCGCTGGCGCAGCGCCAGAAGCAGCAGCTGCAGCTGCAGCAGACGGTCGAGGGCCTGTCGGTGGTGGCGATCAGCTACTACGCGCTCGGGCTGATCGGTTACCTGGCCAAGGGTGCGAAGACGCTGCCGGCCTTCGAGGCGCTGCACCTGCCGACCGATGCGGTGGTCGGCCTGTCGGTGGTGCCGGTGGTGGCCGCGGTGACCTGGTTCGTGCACCGGCTGCGCCGGCACTGGAGCCACTGAAGACTGCTTCAGCGCGCGTCGGCGCTCCAGCGCCGCAGCGCGAGCGCCGGCACGTGCTCGGCTCCAACCGGCCGGCTGAACAGGAAGCCCTGCGCCTGGCCGCAGCCGGCCGTGCGCACCGCATCGAGCTGCTCGTGCGTCTCGACACCTTCGGCCACCACCGCGAGCTTCAGGTTGTGCGCCAGCGTCGCGATCGCCGCGACGATCGCCGCATTGGTCGGGTCGACGCCGATGTCGCGCACGAAGGACTGGTCGATCTTCAGCTGGTCGACCGGAAAGCGCTTCAGGTAGCTCAGACTCGAGTAGCCGATGCCGAAGTCGTCGATCGCCAGCCGCAGGCCCATCTTGTGCAGCCGCGACAGCGTGCCCAGCGTCTGCTCGGTGTGCTGCATCAGCGAGGTCTCGGTGATCTCCAGCTCGATCAGCGACGAGGACACGCCGGTCTCGAGCAGGATCTCGCCGATGCGCTCGGCAATGTGGCGCTGGCCGAACTGGCGCGGCGACAGGTTCACCGCCACCGGGAACGCCGGCAGCCCCTGGCGCTGCCATTCCAGGATCTGGCGGCAGACCTCGCGCAGCACCCATTCGCCCAGGCGCACGATCAGGCCGGTCTCCTCGGCCAGCGCGATGAAGCCGCCGGGATGGATCACGCCGCGCCGCGGATGCAGCCAGCGCAGCAGCGCCTCGACGCCGACCATGCGGCCGCGGGCGAGGTCGATGCGCGGCTGGTAGTGCAGGAACAGCTCGGCGCGCTGCAGCGCATGGTGCAGGTCGTTCTCCAGCTCCAGCCGCTGCTGCGCGGTGACGTTCATCTGCGCCGCGAAGAACTGGTGGTTGTCGCGCCCGGCGTCCTTGGCGTGGTACATCGCCGAGTCGGCGTTGCGCAGCAGCGTCTCGGGCGTCTCGCCATCGCTCGGGAACAGCGCGATGCCGATGCTCGCGGTGACGTGCAGCTCGTGCCCTTCGAGGCGCAGCGGCTGCGCCAGCGTTTCCATCACCTTGCCGGCGACGAAGGCCGCCTGCGTCTCCGACTCGATGCGCGGCAGCAGGATCACGAACTCGTCGCCGCCGATGCGCGACACCGTGTCGCCCTCGCGCACGATGCCGACGATGCGCTGCGCGACGCCGCGCAGCAGCGCATCGCCGACCGGGTGGCCGAGCGAATCGTTGATCGTCTTGAAGCGGTCGAGGTCGAGGAACATCACCGCCAGCTGTTCGTTGGCGCGGCGCGCCAGTGCCAGCGCCTGCGCCAGCCGGTCCAGCAGCAGGCGGCGGTTCGGCAGGCCGGTCAGCTCATCGTGGTTCGCGAGATGCCGGACCCGGTTCTCGACCTGTTCGCGCTCGGCCATCTCGGCGAGCAGCCGCTGGTTGGTGTGCGCCAGCTCGGCGGTGCGCTCGCGCACGCGCAGCTCCAGGTCCTCGCGCGCGGCACGCTGCTCGGTGACGTCCTCGATCAGCCACACCGATTCGAGCTCGGGGTGCGCGCGGTCGACGGCGCGGCCGGTCAGGCGGCACCACAGCTGCGTGCCGTCGCGGTGCAGCAGCGGCTCCTCGCGCGCATGCGATTCGCCGCGCGCCAGCACCGGGTAGACGTGCGCGGCCTCGCGCCAGGCCGCGTCCGACGGGTACATGAAGCGCGTGCCGCACTGCAGCAGCTCCTCGGGCGTGTAGCCCAGCATCTCGGCGAAGCGCCGGTTGCAGCGCTGCACCACGCGGTCCTTCAGGAACACGATGCCGGCCGATGCGTTGTCGAGGATCGCCTGCTGCTCGAGCAACAGGCCGCGCACCGCGAGCTCCTCGGCCTTGCGCTCGGAGACATCCTCGAACAGCCACACCGAGCCGAGCTGCGGCTGCGCGGCATCCATCGCGCGGCCGTAGAGCCGGCACCAGAAGGTACTGCCGTCCTTGCGCGCGAGGATCTGCTCACGCTGGTGCGTCAGGCCCTTGGCCAGCGCACCGTAGGGCGAGCCGCCGTAGTCGAAGCCTTCGTCGTCGGGATACAGCACGCGTGTCGAGCGGCCGTCGAGCTCGTTCGGCGCGTAGCCGAAGATCTCCTCGAAGCGCCGATTGCAGCGCAGCATGATGCGCTCGCGCACGAAGACGATGCCGACCAGCACGGTGTCGAGCAGGGTCTGGTTCTCGCGCGCCAGCACGTGCAGCGCATCGTCGTGGCGGTCGCGGACAGACATCGCACCTCCTGTGGCTGCGTGCGCTCGTCTCCCTGGGGGGATTGAATCACAGCGCGCAGTGCACCGATAGCGCGCCGAGGGTACTTGTCAAGACAAGTGGCGCGATGCCGATCAGGAATCCGCGCCGGCCGCCGTTGATCAGGATGCGCGGCAACTCGAGCACGCTGGCCTCGACATACACCGGCATCGCCTTGCGCGTGCCGAACGGCGAGGTGCCGCCGACCAGGTAACCGCTGTGGCGCTGCGCGACCTCGGGCTTGCACGGCTCCACGCTCTTCGCGCCGATCGCTCGCGCCAGGTTCTTCGTGCTGACCTGCTTGTCGCCGTGCATCAGCACGATCAGCGGCTCGGCGCGCTCGTTCTGCATCACCAGCGTCTTGACCACCTCGTTCTCCGGCACGCCGAGCTGGCGCGCCGACTCGGCCGTGCCGCCGTGCTCGACGTAGTCGTAGACGTGCTCGGTGAATTCGACGCCGGCGCGGCGCAGCGCCTGCGTCGCCGGGGTTTCGCTGACGTGTTTGTCTTTCTTGGCCATCAGGAAGTCACTGCGCCGGGTCGCGGATCTCCCAGCGGATGCGGTCGATCGCGGTGAGCACTTCCGGCGCCAGCTGCACGCTCCACGCGTCCAGGTCCTCGTCGAGCTGCGCGACGCTGGTGACGCCGAGGATCGTGCTGGCAACGCGCCAGCTGCGGTAGCAGAAGGCGAGCGCCAGCTGCGTCGGCGTGAGCCCGTGCTCGCGCGCCAGCGCGTTGTAGCGGCGCGCGGCATTCAACGTCTCCGGCCGCGCCCAGCGCTGGCGCCGCATGCTGTCGAAGCGCGCCAGGCGGCCGAGCGCGGGCTGCGCGGGATCGGGTCCGCCGTCGTCGTACTTGCCGGTCAGGCTGCCGAAGCCGAGCGGCGAATAGGCGAGCAAGCCGACGCCGCTGCGGAACAGCACCTCGTCGAGCCCGTTGTCGACGACGCGGTTGACCAGCGCGTACGGGTTCTGCACCGTCGCGATGCGCGGCAGGCCGTTGGCCTCGGCGATGCGCACGAACTCGGTGACGCCCCACGGCGTCTCGTTCGACAGCCCGATCGCGCGCACCTTGCCGGCGCGGATCAAGCCATCGAAGGGCTGCAACTGCTCGAGGATGCCGGTGACGCTGCGCTCGTTCGCCGGGTCGAAATACAGCCCGCCGAACATCGGCACGTTGCGCGCCGGCCAGTGGAGCTGGTAGAGGTCGATGGCTTCCGTCTGCAGGCGCTTCAGGCTGTCGTTGCAGGCCTGCACGATGTGCTCGGGCGTCAGGTCCGGGCTGCCGCCGCGGATCCAGTCCATGCCGCGCGCCGGGCCCGCGATCTTGGTCGCCAGCACGATCTTCTGTCGTGCACCCGGGCGCGCCGCGAACCAGCGGCCGATGATGGTCTCGGTCGCGCCGAAGGTCTCGCGCCGCGCCGGCACCGAATACATCTCCGCGGTGTCGATGAAGTCGACCCCGCGCTCGAGCGCGCGGTCGAGGATGGCGAACGCGGTCGGCTCGTCGACCTGCTCGCCGAAGGTCATCGTGCCCAGGCAGACCTTGCCCACCCGCAAACCGCTGCCACCCAGTTCGATGCTGTCGATCACGCTGTCTGTCCTCCGCTCGTCGATGAAAGGCCGAAGCGGCGAGTGTGCCAGCGCCGTGTGATGCAACGGCGCCGAGGGTTGACTGATCGGTTGACGGCAAATGTTTACTGTTTTACATTAAATTCATGCCGCAAAACAATCATCTCCCGACACGGGGCCTGCGTTTCCTGATCGGTTTCGTGCGCCTGCTCGCGGTGCTGGGCGGCGTGGCCTTGGTGCTGGTGCCGGCGATGTTCTGGCTGACGCCGGACTGGGTGCGCGCCGCGGCGCCGGTGATGTCCGGCATCGGCGACCACCCGATGGTCATCGACGAGCGCGCGCTGCTGATCGGCGCCACGGTCAGCCTGCCGTCGGTGCTGCTCGGCCTGTACGGGCTGTGGCACCTGTGGCGGCTGTTCGGCGAGTACAAGGCCGGCCGCGTGTTCGGGCTCGACGCGCAGCGCCACCTGCGTGGCTTCGCGGCCGTGATGCTCGCTTCGGCGCTGCTGGCGCCCTTGCTGCGCGCGGCCGTCGGCGTCGCGCTGACGTTGGGCAACCCACCCGGCCAGCGCATGCTGGTGCTGACGCTGTCGTGGAACGACTACATCGCGATCCTGTGCGGCGCGGTGCTGCTGGCGATCGCCGCGGTGATGGCCGATGCGGTGCGGCTGGCCGAAGAGAACGAAAGCTTCGTCTGAGCGGGCCGCGCAGATGCCGATCATCGTCAACCTCGACCTGATGCTGGCGCGGCGCAAGATGCGCTCGCGTGAGCTGGCCGAAGCCGTCGGCATCACCGAGCAGAACATCTCGCTGCTGAAGAGCGGCAAGGTGCGCGGCGTGCGCTTCGAGACGCTGGCCCGCATCTGCGAGGTGCTGCAGTGCCAGCCCGGTGACCTGCTCGAATACCGGCCCGGCGACGACGAGGTATGAGGTCCGCGTTGTCACGACGGCCGGCGCGCCGGCTGATGGGTCTGGTATTGGCTTTGCACCTGGCGCTCGGCTGGTTCGTGTTCGAGGCGACGAAGCCGCAGCAGCGCGGCGCGTCCGTCATCGCGGCGGCGGCCGTGTGGCTGCGCCTGCTGCCGGACCCTGCACCCCCACCGGCGCCGACGCGACCGAACACAGCGCGCGCGCGGGAATCCGGGCGTCCGCCGCAAGCCCCGGCCTTTCCGGCAGCGGCGCACACCGCGCCGGAGGCGATCACGCTGCCGGCCGAACCCACCGTCGCGGCCGCGCAGCCCGCCTCGGCGCCCGCTTCGGCCCCATTGGATCTGCGCTGGCGGCCGGGCAGCAGCCGCACACCGGCCGCCCTCGCGCGCGACGATGCGCGCATCCACGCCCCGGTCAGCAGTGATGAGCGTTTGGCACGCGCGCTCGGCACCGACCAGACGCTGCACGAGAGCGCCCTGCCCGACGGCAGCCGCACGTTCAGGCGCGGCCGCGATTGCGTGATCGCCCGGCCGGCGCGCAATGCCGAACTGGATCCTATGAGCCAAGGTGCGCGGCCCACGCCGCGCCTGATCGATCGCTGCTGAGCGACCCGCTGCCGAATCAGCTCCCGATGGCCACCGGCGCCCCAGGCTGCGCGCACCACTCGCTCCACGAGCCGGGATAGAGCCGCGCGCCACTCAAGCCCGCCGCCTCCATCGCCAGCAGGTTGTGGCAGCCGGTGACACCGGACCCGCAGTGCTGCACCAGGTCGGTCGGCGCGCGGCCGGCCATCACCTCCAGCCATTCCGCGCGCAGCTGCGCGGCCGGCTTGAAGGCGCCGTCGGCGCCCAGGTTGTCGCGGAAGAAGCGGTTGGCCGCGCCGGGAATGTGACCGGCAACCGGGTCGAGCGTCTCGTTCTCGCCGCGGAAACGATCGGCCGCGCGCGCATCGACGATCAGCCGCCGGCCGCGGCCGAGCGTCGAGCGCAGCTCGGCGAAGTCGACCATCTCGACCAGCGAGGGCCGCAGTGCCAGGTCGCCGGCCGGGCGCGCCACCGCCGCGCCACTCTCCATCTCGCCGCCGGCCGCGCGCCAGGCGGGCACGCCGCCATCGAGCACGCGCACCCCGGCATGGCCGATCCAGCGCAGCATCCACCACAGCCGCGCGGCGTACATGCCGCCCGCGTTGTCGCAGGCGATCACCCATGTGCTTTGGTTGACGCCGAGCTCGGCCATGCGCGCGGCGAACCACGCCCGCTCGGGCAGCGGATGGCGGCCGTTGAGACCCGTTTTCGCCGCCGACAGATCCTTGTCGACGTGCACGTACACGGCGCCCGGCACATGGGCCGCCGCGAAGGCGCGCGCGCCGGCTTGCGGCTCGGTCAGGTCGAAGCTGCAGTCGCAGACCAGCACGTCGGGGGACGTCGCCAGCAGCGCCTTCAGTTCGGCGGCGGAGATCAGCGGGCTCATTCGGTCGGCTCCGGCAGTCAGTTGGGGTTCGGGATCTGCGCGGCGTCACGCGCGCGCTGCTCTTCCTGCAGCCGCAGCACGCGCCGCTGCACCTTGCCGGTGGTGGTCATCGGCAAGGCCTCGATGAACTCGATGTCCTTCGGGTACTCGTAGGGCGCGAGCCGGCCCTTGACGTGCTGCTGCAGCGCATCGATCAGCGCGGCATCGCCGCTGAATCCGGGCGCCAGCACGACATAGGCCTTGACCACCGCGCCGCGCGCGGCATCGGGCTTGGGCACCACCGCGGCATTGGCCACCGCCGGGTGCTTGACGAGGCAGTTCTCGACCTCGCTGGGACCGATGCGGTAGCCGGCGGCCTTGAAGATGTCGTCGCTGCGGCCCTGGTACCAGAGGTAGCCGCCGTCGTCCATGATCGCGGTGTCGCCGGTGCGGCACCAGCTGTTGTCCGGGTCGCCGGTGAACTTCGCGCGCGTCGCGTCGGCATTCTTCCAGTAGCCGAGGAAGAACACCGGGTCGAGGTCGCCATGGCTATCGCGCCGATGCACCGCCACGTCGCCCGGCGTGCCGCGTGGGCACTCTTGGCCGTCGTCGTCGAGCACCGCGATGCGGTGGCCGGGATAGGCGCGGCCCATGCTGCCGGGACGCGCCGGCCAGCCGGCAGTGGGGCGGCCGCGGGCATCGAGCGAGCGGCCGCAATTGCCGACCACGTAGTTGATCTCGGTCTGGCCGAACATCTCGTTGACGGTGATGCCGAGCTGGTCGCGACAGTAGGCGAACACCGCGTCGCCGACCGCCTCGCCGGCGCTCATGATCGACTGCAACGACAGTGCGTACTGCGCGCGCGGTTCCGGCACCGCCTTCATCATCGCCTTCAGCGCGGTCGGGAACAGGAAGGTGTGCGTGACGTGATAACGCGCCATCAGCGCGTAGGCGGTGTCGGGCAGGAAGCGGCCCTGGTAGGCGACGATGGTGCGGCCGAAGTAGAGCGACGGCAGCAGCGCATCCATCAAGCCGCCGGTCCAGGCCCAGTCCGCCGGGCTCCAGAACACGGCCTCGCTTGCCGGAGGCTCGACCGAGGGGAACCAGTTGTGGCTGCAGACGAAGCCGCTCAGGTTGCCGATCAGCGCGCGGTGGGGGATCAGCGCGCCCTTCGGCGGGCCGGTGGTGCCGCTGGTGTAGATCAGCACGGCGGGGTCGTCGGCGCTGGTCGTGACGGCGTCGAACGCGCCGCCGGACTCGGCGAGCAGCGTGGCCCAGTCGATGTTTCCCCGCCCGGCCGCGGCGCCGGCGGCGACCACGTGCTGCAGCGTCGGGCACGATTCGCGCGCGGCAAGCAGTGATTCGATGCCGCTCTCGTCGACCAGCGCGACCTTGGCCTCGCTGTGCTGCAGCCGGTAGGCCAGCGCATCGGGCCCGAACAGCATCGACAGCGGCATCGCGACCGCCCCCAGCCGATAGACGGCCATGTGGGCGGCCGCCGTCTCGAAGCGCTGCGGCATCACGATCGCCACTCGGTCGCCGCGCGCGACGCCGAGCCGGCGCAAGCCCGCGGCCAGCCGGTCGGCGGCCTCGTGCAGCGCGCGGTAGCTGTGGCTGGCAGTCGCGCCGTCCTCGTGCTGCCAGCGGATGGCGATCGCATCGGGCTGCGAACGCGCCCAGCGTGTGCAGCAGGCCTCGGCGATGTTGAACTGCGCCGGCACCTGCCAGCGAAAGCCGGCGTGCAGCTCAGCGTAGCGATCGTCGACCGTCATGGTGGCGTGGCGTCGCCAAAGTTCAGCAGCGCGTCGCCGGTGACGCGGCACAGGCGCCAATCGGGCAGCAGCGTCGCGCCCAGCTTCTCGTAAAAGCGGATCGCGTTCTCGTTCCAGTCGAGCACGCACCACTCGAAGCGGCCATAACCGCGCCCGACCGCCACCGCGGCGAGCATCGACAGCAGCGCGCGGCCGATCCCGAGGTTGCGGTAGGCCGGTTGAATGTACAAGTCCTCGAGGTACAGCCCGGGCTTGGCGAGGAAGGTCGAGAAATTGGTGAAGCACAGCGCGAAGCCGATCACCGTGTCACCGACGGTCGCGACCCACGCTTCGGCCGCCGGCTTGTGGCCGAACAGGTGCGGCTCGAGCGACTCGGGCGTCACCTGCAGCAGGTGCGTCAGGTGCTCGAATTCGGCGAGCTCGGTGATCAGGCCGACGATCGCCGGCACGTCCTGCGGCAGCGCCGCACGCAGAGAAAAGGAAGCCATGCGGGCATTCTGGCACCGTGCCAGCGCAGTTCCGGCGGGCGCCGCCGCCGGCCCGCCCCAAGGCGGCTGCGCCCCCTCGGGGGGCAGGAGCGCAGCGACGTGGGGGCCACATTCGCTAGAGTCGCCCGATGACCTCGCCCTACTTGCCGAAGCGCGCCGCGCGCAGCCTCTGGTTTCCTCTGCGCGGCCTGCGCCATCACGCGTTGCTGTGGGGCGATCTGCAGCAGGTGACGCCCGATCGTCCGCTGCGCGTGCTGATGCACGGCTGGATGGACCTGGGCGCCTCGTTCCAGTTCGTCGTCGACGGGCTCGATCCGGTGCGGCCGGTGCTGGCGGCCGACTGGCGCGGCTTCGGCCAGACCGCAGCGCCCGCCGCCGACGCCTACTGGTTTCCCGACTATCTCGGCGACCTCGACGCGCTGCTCGACGCGGTGTCGCCCGAGCTGCCGGTCGACCTGCTCGGCCACAGCATGGGCGGCAACGTCGTGATGGCCTATGCCGGCGTGCGCCCGCAGCGCGTGCGGCGGCTGATCAACCTCGAAGGTTTCGGCCTGCCCGATGTGCCGGCCGACGACGCACCGGCGCGGCTCGTGCGCTGGCTCGACGAATTGAAGGCTCCGGCGATGCTGCGCGACTACGACAGCGCCGCGGCGGTCGCCGAGCGCCTGCGCAAGAGCAATCCGCGGCTGTCACCCGAACATGCCGAGTGGCTCGCGACGCACTGGGCCGCGCCCGCCGCCGATGGCCGCTGGCAGCTGCGCGCCGACGCGGCGCACAAGCGCATCAATCCCGTGCCCTACCGCGCGGCCGAAGCCGTGGCGATGTGGCGGCGCATCGCCGCGCCGGTGCTGTGGGTCGAAGGCCGCGAGACGCGGATCGCGAGTGCCTGGGCCGGCCGCTATCCGCGCGCCGAGTTCGATGCCCGCCTGGCTGTCGTGCCGACGCTCGAGCGCGCGGTGATCGACGACGCCGGCCACATGCTGCACCACGACCAGCCTGAAGCGCTCGCCGCGGTGATCGAGAAGTTCTGGCGCGCCTGACGCGCCGCCGTCCTACGCCGCACCCTCCGCCGCCACCTCGCCGCCGGGCCGCTCGCGCGGCACCGTGAAGCTGAACGTCGAGCCCGCGCCGGGCGTGCTGGCGACCCACAGCCGGCCGCCGAAGTGCTCGACGATCTGGCGGCTGATCGGCAGGCCCAGCCCGGTGCCTTGTGGCTTGCCGGTCAAGGTGTCGCCGACCTGGCGGAACTTCTCGAAGATCGTGTCCTGGTCGGCACCGGCGATGCCGGCGCCGTTGTCGACCACGTCGACCTGCAGCGCCTGCGGCAGCACCTGCAGCCGGATGGCGACGCGGCCGGCCGCGCGGTCGCAGAACTTCGCCGCGTTGGACAGCAGGTTCAGCATCACCTGCAGCAGCCGGTCGCGGTCGGCATGCACGCGCGGCACCTCGGCGGGCAGATCGAGCTGCAGCTCGACGCGCTGCTCCTCGAGCAGCTGGCTGGTCGTCGACGCCGCGTCCTCGATCACCTCCTTCAGGTCGACCTCGGCCGGGTGCCATTCGGCCTGGCCGGCTTCGAGCTTCGCCAGGTCGAGCACCTGGTTGATCATGCGCGTCAGGCGCTCGCTTTCGCGCACGATGATGGCGATGAACTGGCGCCGCTTCTCGAGCTCCAGCCGCGGGTCGTTGTGCAGGATCTCGGAGAAGGCGCGGATCGAGGTCAGCGGCGTGCGCAGCTCGTGCGTGACGGTCGAGATGAAGTCGTCCTTCATGCGGTCGAGCTCCTGCAGCCGCGCGTTGGCGGCCCGCAGCTCGGCGCTGGCCGCCTGCAGCTCGCGCGCCTGCTGCTCGACCTGGCGGCTGTAGGCCATCACCTGCGAGGCCTCGTCGAGGATGTCGAGCACCTCGTCCATCGACAGCGGCTCTTCCTGCACCACCGAAGCCAGCATCACGCGCGCCGACGCGGCGCCGATCGCGCCGGCGAGCAGGTTCTGCGCGAAGTGCACCAGGTCGGCATCGGGCACCAGGTCGCGCGCAGACTTGCGGCCGCGCCGCTGCGCGTAGTCGGCGAAGTCGGCCTCGGCGCGCTCGGGGCCGATGAAGCGGCCGACCAGCGTGATGACCTCCTCGATCGATGCGCTGCCGCGCCACAGGCTCGAGCCGCGGCCGGCGACCTTGAAGACATCGACGAACAGCAGCGCCTGCGCATGGTCGCGGATGCTCTGGCGGCCGAGCAGCGACACCGCGACATAACCGCCGACGTTGGCCAGCATGCTCCAGAACAGCGCGTGGCTGATGTCGTCGAGCCCGGCGAGGCCGAACAGCGCGGTGGGCTTCAGCAGCGCGATGCCGAACGGGCCTTGTTCGATGAAGGAGATCGGCAGCCAGTCGGATTTCGCGAACGAGGGCAGCAGCAGCGTGTAGGCCCACAGCGCGAAGCCCGCCGTCAGCCCGGTCAGCGCACCGGCATGCGTGCCCTGCTTCCAGTACATGCCGCCCAGCAGCGCCGGCGCGAACTGCGCCACCGCGGCGAAGGACACCAGGCCGATCGACACCAGCGCATAGGCTTCGCCGGCGGCGCGGTAGTAGACGTAGCCGAGCATCATCAGCAGCACGATCGCGCCGCGGCGGATCGCCAGCAGCAGCCCCGACAGGTCGCGCTGCTTCGACAGCGCCAGCGCCTTCCAGCGCAGCAGCACCGGCATCACCAGGTCGTTGCAGATCATCGTCGACAGCGCGATCGTCTCGACGATCACCATGCCGGTGGCCGCCGACAGCCCGCCGATGAAGACCAGCAGCGTCAAGGCCTCGCGGCCGTGCGCCATCGGCAGGGTCAGCACGAAGGTGTCGGCATCGACTAAGCCGGGCGGAAAGTGCATCAGGCCGGCGAAGGTGATCGGCAGCACGAAGATGTTGATCGCCAGCAGGTAGGCGGGGAAGAGCCAGATCGCCTTCGTCAGGTGGTTCTCGTTGACGTTCTCGACCACGCTGATCTGGAATTGGCGCGGCAGGAACAGGATCGACAACATCGACAGGAAGACCAGCGAGGCCCACGAGCCGTAGCTGCCGGCCGAGCCCGACAGCCGCAGCAGCTGTTCGGCCTGCGGCAATTGCGCCGCGCGCGCGAACAGGTCGGCGAAGCCGTCGTAGAGGCCGAAGGTGACGAACAGGCCGACGGCGAGGAAGGCGCACAGCTTGACCACCGATTCGAAGGCGATCGCCGCGACCATGCCCTCGTGGCGCTCGGTGGCGTCGAGGTGGCGGGTGCCGAACAGCAGCGTGAAGGCGCCCAGCAGCAGCGCGACGTAGAGCGCGGTGTCGGCCAGGATGCCGACCGCCTGGCCCTTGGCCGGCATCACCACCGCCGGGTACTGCAGCAGGATCAGGAAGCTCGTCGACACCGCCTTCAGCTGCAGCGCGATGTACGGAATGATGCCGACCACCGCGATCACCGTGACCAGCCCGCCGAGCAGGCTGCTCTTGCCGTAGCGCGCGGCGATGAAGTCGGCGATCGACGTGATGCGGTGCACCTTGCTGATGCGGATCATCTTGCGCAGCACCAGCCAGAACAGCGCGGCCATCAAGGTCGGCCCGAGGTAGATCGGCAGGAAACCGACGCCGTTGGCCGCGGCCCGCCCGACGCTGCCGTAGAAGGTCCACGACGTGGCGTAGACGGCCATCGACAGCGCGTAGATCGTCGGGTTGGCGATGATCGAGCGGCCTGAGTCGGCGCGCTTGTCGCCGTAGTAGGCGATCGCGAACAGCACGCCGAGGTAGGCGAACGAGATCAGCAGGATCACGCCACCGAGCAGCATGTCCTGGTTTCCGGCTCAGCTGCCGCGCTCGACGGCGAGGATCATCAAGACGATCAGCAGCGCCCAGACGGCGAACAGGTAGGCGTACAGCAGCGGGATGCCGAGCACCGTGCCGCCGACGTTGAACAGCGACAGCAGCGGGTAGCTGAACATCAGGCAGCCGAACACGAACAAGGCCACCAGCCGCTGCGCCTTGATCAGCCGGTGGGTGCTCATCTAGTCGTCCTCGGCGACGCCGTATTCCTTGTCCAGCTTGCTCATGTAGCTGGCGTAGTACCAGATGATCAGGCAGTAGACGATCAGCGCCCCCTGCGACGCGACCCAGAAGCTGAACGGCCAGCCGAAGAAGCTGAAGTTCAGCTCGCCCGCGAAGTAGCCGAACACGAAGGTCACGAAGAACCAGATCGCCAGCAGGATGCCGATGATGCGCAGGTTCCTGGACCAGTAGGTGCGGGGCTTGTCGGCGACGGGCATGGGCTTGAAGGTCTCCAGTGGGCGCGAGCTTGCGGGCGAGCCCCGGCGCGAGGCCAGCCGGGCTAACCCTGAGTCATTGTCCCGTCGCCACGCTCACTCCACCGGGCTCTCGTCCGCCGGCCGCACGCGCACGACGGTGACACTGCACGGTGCTTCGCTGAAGACCTGCGCTGCAACGCCGCCACGCAGCCGCACCAGGCCACGCGCGGGCGCACCGACGAGGATCTGGTCGACCTTGTTGGCGCGTGCGTACTCGATCAGCGCCGCGGCCGGGTTGCCGGACTCGATGACGTGAAAGGTCACCCGCTCCTCCGGCAGCTGCAGCGGCTTGGCCCAGTGGCGCAGCTGCACCAGGTGCTTGATGTGCAGGCCGGTGGCCGAGTTCTCGGGGCGCTCGGCGCCGAGCGCCGGTTCCGGCGGCGTCACGGTGACGCAGGCGATGCGGCACTGGTTCTGCGCCGCGATCAGCCGGCGCACGGCGTCGCGCAGTGCCTCGAACAGCGCTTCGTTGGTCAGCCAGGTGGCGATCGCCACGACGACGATCGGTGCGACGTTGACCTGCACCGATGCCGGCGGGCACGGCCCGGGCTCGAAGCCCGTCGCCCACAGCCAGCGGCGCAGGCGGCGGCGCCAACCGGCGCGCTGCAGCCGCTCGCCGCGCTCGGTGATCGCCACCTGGTCGTGATTCGACAGGTCGAAGGCCACCTGGGCGGCCGACGCGTAACGCTGCGCCGCTTCGACCTCCAGGCAGCGCAGCACGATCTCCTGCAGCCACGGCGGCGTCTCGCGCAGCAGCGCCCGCGGCGGCGTCGGGTCGCGGTACAGGCGCTGGCGCAGCGCCGACGTCGTCGTCGGCATGCCGAACGGCAGGCGGCCGGTCGTCAGCTCGTAGAGCATCACGCCGAGCGCGAAGATGTCGCTGCGCGGATCGCAGCGCACGCCGAGGATCTGTTCCGGCGACATGTAGGGCCGGTTGCCGACGGGGAAGCGGAACTCCTCGGCCAGCAGGTCGGGGAAGCGGCTGTGGTGGGCGAGGCCCAGATCGATCAGCACCGCGCTGCCGTCGGCCCGGTACATCACGTTGGCCGGCTTGAGATCCAGGTGCACGACGTCCTGCTGGTGCAGCTCGTACAGCGCCAGCGCCACCGCCGCGCCCAGCCGCGCCACCTCCTGCGGCGGCAGCGGCGTGCGCGCGATCCAGTCCTCCAGCGATGGGCCGTCCAGGTACTCCATCACCAGGTACGGGCAGGTCTCGACATCGCCGGTGCAGATCAGCCGCGGCACGTGCGGGCCGGACAGCACGCCCAGCACCAGACGCTCGACCTCGAAGCTGATGACGTTCGTCGCCGACTCGCCGATGCCCAGCCGCGGGATCTTGATGACCAGCGGCAGCGGCCCGTGGGGGCCGACCAGCCGGTGGATCACCGCCATGCCGCCGGTATGGATCTTCTCGCCGAGGCGGAAGCCGTCGATCTCGTCGCCGGCCTTGGGCCGCGCCAGCACGGTGTTAGCCACCGTTCTCGAGCCGCAGCGCCAGCCGCTCGGGCAGGCCGGCCGCGCGCACCTTCGCGGCGGCGGTAGCGACGTCGTACGGAACGCGGAAGAAGGTCAGCCGGGCGCGCGGCAGGTCGAGCAGCGCGTAGCAGGCCTCGTAGTTGCCATCGCGCGGCTGCCCCGCCGAGCCGACGATCGCCAGCCACTGGCGATGCGGCCCGATCGGGATGGCGCTGCCGGGCACCGGCTGGAACGGCATCGGCCGCCCGCCGGCACCGATGTAGTACAGCACCGGCTCGTGCACATGGCCGCAGAAGAGGTAAGTGGTGCCGGCCGCACGCATGCTGGCCTGGGCCTGCAGCGGGCTGCTGACGTAGTCCCACTGCTCGGGCGCGACGGCGCTGGCATGCACGAAGGTGATCGGGTCCTCGCGCACGATCATCGGCAGGCCGTCGAGGAAGCTGCGCTGGCGCGCGCTCAAGACCGCGCGCGTCCATTCGATCGCCGCCTGCGCACTGGCGGTCATCGGTTCGACCGGCCGGCCGAGCACCGCCGCGTCATGGTTGCCGAGCACCGCCACCGCGCCCTGCGCCACGTGCTGCTCGACCAGCTCGAGCACCGCGCCGGGATCCGCGCCGTAGCCGACCAGGTCGCCCAGGAAGGCATGCCGATCGGCGCCCTGCTGCCGGGCATGGTCCAGGCAGGCGCTGAGCGCCTCGAGGTTGCTGTGGATGTCCGCGAAAAGGGCCAGCTTCATGAAGGCATCGATCCCCTGCGGCCGAAGGTCGCAGGGGATCATCATGCGCGCAGCCCGCCGCGCTGTCAGTGCCGCTCAGGCGTGAATGTCGCGGTCCTTGGTCTCGGGCAGGAAGAAGGTGCCCAGCACCGCCGTCATCAGCGCCACCACGATCGGGTACCACAGGCCATAGTAGATGTCGCCGGTGGCCGCCACCATCGCGAAGGCCGTCGTCGGCAGGAAACCGCCGAACCAGCCGTTGCCGATGTGATACGGCAGCGACATCGAGGTGTAGCGGATGCGCGTCGGGAACAGTTCGACCAGCCAGGCGGCGATCGGGCCGTAGACCATCGTCACGTAGATGACGAGGATCGTCAGCAGCAGCAGCACCATCGGAATGTTGATCTTCGCCGGATCGGCCTTGGTCGGGTAGCCGGCGGTCTTGACGGCCTCGGTCACCGTCTTGTCGAAGGTGGCGAACTGCGTCTTGAAATCGGCCGGCGGCAGGCTGGTGCCCTCGAAGGCCGGGATGATCGTCGGGCCGATCTTGATCGTCGCCGCCGTGCCGGCCGGCGCCACCTCGTTGGTGTAGTTGATCGCGCGCTTGGCCATCGCGCTCTTGGCGATGTCGCAGGAGCTGGTGAATCTGGCCTTGCCGACCGGGTCGAACTGGAACGAGCACTGTGCCGGGTCGGCGACGATGGTGACCGGATTCTTCGCCTGCGCCTCGAAGATCGCCGGGTTGGCGTACTGCGTCAGCGCCTTGAAGATCGGGAAGTAGGTTGCCGCGGCGATCAGGCAGCCGAGCATGATGATCGGCTTGCGGCCGATCTTGTCGGACAGCCAGCCGAAGACCAGGAAGAACGGCGTGCCGATGGCCAGCGAGCCGGCGATCAGCAGGTTGGCGGTCGTGCCGTCGACCTTCAGGGTCTGCAGCATGAAGAACAGCGCGTAGAACTGGCCCGTGTACCAGACCACCGCCTGGCCGGCCGTGCCGCCGAGCAGGATCAGGATCACGATCTTCAGGTTCGGCCAGCGCAGGAACGATTCGGTCAGCGGCGCGCGCGAGGCCTTGCCCTCTTCCTTCATTTTCTTGAACACCGGCGACTCGTTGAGCTGCAGACGGATGTAGACCGAGATCGCCAGCAGCAGGATCGACAGCAGGAACGGGATGCGCCAGCCCCAGTCGTCGAAGGCCGGCCCCATCGCGAGGCGACAGCCCAGGATCACCAGCAGCGACAGGAAGAGCCCGAGCGTCGCCGTGGTCTGGATGTAGCTGGTGTAGTAGCCCCGCTTGCCCTGTGGTGCGTGCTCGGCCACGTAGGTGGCGGCGCCGCCGTACTCGCCGCCGAGCGCCAGGCCCTGCAACAGCCGCAGCACGATCAGGATGATCGGCGCGGCGACGCCGATGGCCGCGTAGGCCGGCAGCATGCCGACGATCGCGGTGGACACGCCCATGATCAGGATCGTGATCAGGAAGGTGTACTTGCGGCCGATCATGTCGCCGAGGCGGCCGAAGATGATCGCGCCGAAGGGCCGCACCGCAAAGCCGGCCGCAAAGGCCAGCAGCGCGAAGATGAACGCGGTGGTCTCGTTGACGCCGGCGAAGAACTGCTTGCTGATGATCGGCGCCAGCGAGCCGTACAGGTAGAAGTCGTACCACTCGAAGACGGTGCCGAGCGACGACGCGAAGATCACGCGTCGCTCGTCCTTGGTCATGCCCTGTTGCTGCGGTGTGCCCACCGCGGTGGCCGTTCTGGCCGTTCCGTTAGACATGCAACCTCTCCTCAGGTTTGTCGGCGAGCGACGGGCCGCCGGTCCGATCGAGACGATGGAGACTCTCCTGCGTTCTTACCCTTCCAGCAGCCTGGCGATCGTGGCCATCAGCTCACGCGTCGAGAACGGCTTGGTGACGTAGGCATCGGCGCCGAGCGCCAAGCCTTTGTTGATCTCGATGTCGCGTCCTTTCGCCGTCAGCATCACGATGCGCGTGCCCTGCAATGCCGGCGTGCCGCGGATCTCGCGGCACACGTCGAAGCCGTTCATCAGCGGCAGCATCACGTCGAGCAGCATGAGGTCCGGGCGATGGGTTTGCGCCGCCGTCAGCGCTTCCTGTCCGTCCCGCGCAATCCTGACCTGATAGCCCGCCTGTTCGAGCAAGTACTCGAGCGAGACGACGATGCTGGGCTCGTCGTCGGCAATGAGTATGGTCTTGCCCATCGGTGTCCAGGGTCGAACTTTCGTCGCCGGTGGCTTACACCGGTCTGACGATCCTGACCCGCGAGGGCAACAAAGCCGCCCCGGACAAACCCTAGATGCCTAACGCGGCGAGGCCGCAGCGAGAGTCGCAGCGAGGCCCGCGGCGGCCCCGCAGGACAGGCGTGGGCCCCATGCCAAAATGCCCGCTTTCTCCGACAAGACCATCATGGACATCGAACGTGTCAACGCCATCGGCTCGCTGCTCGCCGATCTGAGCGCCCGTACCGAGCAGCTCCGGGGGTATCTTTGACTACGATCGCAAATCCCTGCGGTTGAACGAAGTCAATGCCGCGCTCGAGAACCCGAGCGTCTGGAACGAACCCAAGCGGGCCCAGGAACTGGGCCGCGAGAAGAAGACGCTGGAGACCGTGGTCGAGACCATCGACCACCTGGCCAGCAACCTGTCCGACAACACCGAGCTGTACGAGATGTCGAAGGCCGACGAGGACTTCGACGGGCTGAAGGCGATCGAGGACGAGGCCAACAAGCTGCGAGAAACCGTCGAGCAGCTCGAGTTCCGCCGCATGTTCAGCAACCCGGCCGATCCGTCGAACTGCTTCATCGACATCCAGGCCGGCGCCGGCGGCACCGAAGCCTGCGACTGGGCCAGCATGCTGCTGCGCCAGTACCTGAAGTACTGCGAGCGCAAGGGCTTCAAGGCCGAGGTGATGGAAGAGACCGAGGGCGACGTCGCCGGCATCCGCTCGGCGACGCTGAAGGTCGAGGGCGACTACGCCTTCGGCCACCTGCGCACCGAGACCGGCGTGCACCGCCTGGTGCGCAAGAGCCCGTTCGATTCGTCGGGCGGCCGGCACACCTCGTTCGCCAGCCTGTTCGTCTACCCCGAGGTCGACGACTCGATCGAGATCGAGATCAACCCGGCCGACGTGCGCACCGACACCTTCCGCGCCTCGGGCGCCGGCGGCCAGCACATCAACAAGACCGATTCGGCGGTGCGGCTGACGCACATCCCCACCGGCATCGTCGTGCAGTGCCAGAACGACCGTTCGCAGCACCGCAACCGCGACGAGGCCTGGCAGATGCTGCGCTCACGGCTCTATGAGCACGAGATGCGCAAGCAGATGGCCGAGCAGCAGAAGCTCGAGGACTCGAAGACCGACGTCGGCTGGGGCCACCAGATCCGCAGCTACGTGCTCGACCAGAGCCGCATCAAGGATCTGCGCACCAACGTCGAGATCTCGAATACGCAGAAAGTGCTGGACGGCGATCTCGATCCCTTCATCCAGGCCAGCCTGAAGCAAGGCCTGTAAGAAAAAAACTGGAGACCAACCCATGCGTGAAGGACCCGCCACCGTGATCCGCCGCGAGGACTACCAGGCCCCGGCGTTCTGGATCCGCACGGTCGACCTGACGTTCGACCTCGATCCGGCGAAGACCATCGTCACCAGCAAGCTGCGCATCGAGCGCAACCCGAACGCGCCGCAAGGCCAGGCGCTCAAGCTCGACGGCGAAGAGCTCACGCTGCTGCGCGTGCTGGCCGACGGCGACAGCGTCTCGTTCCGCCACGAGCCCGGCCAGCTGGTGATCGACAACCCGCCGGCCCCCGACAGCTTCACGCTCGAGATCCGCAACGCCATAGCGCCCGAGAAGAACAGCGCGCTGTCGGGGCTGTACACCTCGGGCGGCGGCTTCTTCACGCAGTGCGAGGCCGAGGGCTTCCGCCGCATCACCTACTTCCTCGACCGCCCCGACGTGATGGCGGTCTTCACGGTGACGCTGCGCGCCGACAAGCACAAGTACCCGGTGCTGCTGTGCAACGGCAACCTCGTCGAGCAGACCGAGCTCGACCACGGCCGCCACTGCGCCAAGTGGCACGACCCGTTCCCGAAGCCGAGCTACCTGTTCGCGCTGGTCGGCGCCGACCTGGTCGCGCGCGAGCAGCGCATCCGCACGCGCGCCGGCAAGGATCACCTGCTGCAGGTCTACGTGCGCCGCGGCGACTTGGACAAGACCGAGCATGCGATGAACTCGCTGATGGCCTCGGTGGCCTGGGACGAAGCGCGCTTCGGCCTGTCGCTCGACCTCGAGCGCTTCATGATCGTCGCCGTCGGCGACTTCAACATGGGCGCGATGGAGAACAAGGGCCTGAACATCTTCAACACGAAGTACGTTCTGGCCAGCCCGGCGACCGCCACCGACCAAGATTTCTTCGGCATCGAGAGCGTCGTCGGCCACGAGTATTTCCACAACTGGACCGGCAACCGCATCACCTGCCGCGACTGGTTCCAGCTGTCGCTGAAGGAAGGCCTGACGGTCTACCGCGACCAGGAGTTCTCGGCCGACATGGCCGGCACGCCGTCGGCGCGCGCGGTGCGCCGCATCGACGACGTGCGCGGCTTGCGTGCCGCGCAGTTCCCCGAAGACGCCGGCGCGATGGCCCACCCGGTGCGGCCCGACAGCTACGTCGAGATCAACAACTTCTACACCGCCACCGTCTACGAAAAAGGCGCCGAAGTGGTGCGGATGATGGCCACGCTGGTCGGCCGCGATGGCTTCCGCCGCGGCATGGACCTGTACTTCCAGCGCCACGACGGCCAGGCCGTGACCTGCGACGACTTCGCGCAGGCGATCGCCGATGCCAACCCAGGCAGCGCGCTCAGCGCCAACCTGGCGCAATTCAAGCGCTGGTATGCCCAGGCCGGCACGCCGACGCTGCACGCCGAGGGCATCTACGACGCGCCGACGCAGACCTTCACGCTGACCCTGCGCCAGACCTGCGCGCCGTCGCCCGGACAGGCCGAAAAGCACCCCTACGTGATCCCGGTCGCGATGGGCCTGGTCGACGCTGAAGGCCGCGCGTTGCCGCTGCAGCTCGAGGAAGAAGACGCACCCACCGGCACCGAGCGCGTGCTGGTGCTGACCGACGGCGTGCAGGCCTTCCGCTTCGTCAACATCGATGCCGAGGTGGTGCCCTCGCTGCTGCGCGGGCTGTCGGCGCCGGTGCACCTGCGCGACGGCCTCGACGACGCGGCGCTGCTGCAGTTGCTGAACCACGACCACGATCCGTTCAACCGCTGGGAAGCCGGCCAGCGCCTGGCGCTGAACCGCATGCTGCAGGCGGTGGAGCACCGCGCCGCCGAAGCGGTGCTCGACGAGGCCTTCGTCGCCGCGATGCGCGCCGTGCTGCGCCATCCGACGCTCGACGCCGCGTTCAAGGAGCTCGTGCTGACGCTGCCGAGCGAAAGTTACGTCGCCGAGCAATGCGCGAGCGTCGATCCGCAGCGCATCCACGTCGTGCGCGAGCTGATGCGCCGGCAGCTCGCCGCGCGGCTGCACGCGGACTGGATCTGGGCCTGGGAACAGCACCAGGTGCGCGAAGGCTACCGGCCCGACGCGCAGCAATCGGGCCGCCGCGCGCTGGCCAACCTGGCGCTGCGCAACCTGGTGCTGCATGCGGTCGAGACGGCCGATCCGGTGTGGCAGGGCCGCGCCTACCAACGCGTGAAGGACGCGGCCCAGATGACCGACCGCTTCGGCGCGCTCGAGGCACTGGTCGGTGCGCATGCCCAGCTCGCCGAGCCCGCGCTGGCGCACTTCCACGCCCTCTTCGCCGACGATGCGCTGGTGATCGACAAGTGGTTCTCGCTGCAGGCGATGGCGCCGGAGCCGATCGGCGAAGGTGCCGGCCAGGTGCTGCGCCGCGTCAAGGCGCTGATGCAGCATCCGGACTTCACGCTGAAGAACCCGAACCGCGCGCGCAGCCTGATCGGCGGTTTCTGCCACGGCAACCCGGCCGCCTTCCACCGCGCCGATGCCGCGGGCTACATCTACTGGGCCGACCGCGTGCTCGAGCTCGATGCGATCAATCCGCAGATCGCCTCGCGCATCGCCCGGGCGATGGACCGCTGGAACCACCTGGCCGAGCCGCTGCGCAGCGCCGCGCGCGAAGCGATCAAGCGCGTCGCGGCCAAGCCCGAGCTGAGCCCGGATGTGCGCGAGATCATCACCAAGGCGCTCGAATCGTCCCCCGACCCGCTCGCCGCCGCCGCATGAAACGCATCAGCCTGACGCAGTACCTGGTCGAGCAGCAGCGCGAGCACGGCCACATCCCGAGCCAGCTGCGGCTGCTGCTCGAGATCGTCGCCCGCGCCTGCAAGAGCATCGCGATCTCGGTCAACAAGGGCGCGCTCGGCGAGGTGCTGGGTACCGCCGGCACGCAGAACGTGCAGGGCGAGGTGCAGAAGAAGCTCGACGTCATCTCCAACGAGGTGCTGATCGAGGCCAACGAATGGGGCGGCCACCTGGCGGCGATGGCCAGCGAGGAGATGGACTCGATCCACGTCGTGCCGAACCGCTATCCGCAGGGCGAATACCTGCTGCTGTTCGACCCGCTCGACGGCTCGTCGAACATCGACGTCAACGTCTCGATCGGCACCATCTTCTCGGTGCTGCGCAAGGTCGGCCACACGCGCGGCGTCGCCGAGGAAGACTTCCTGCAGCCGGGCAAGCAGCAGGCCGCGGCCGGCTACTGCGTCTACGGGCCGCAGACGGTGCTGGTGCTGACGGTCGGCTCCGGCGTCGCGATGTTCACGCTCGACCGCGAGACGGGCTCGTGGGTCTTGACGCAGAGCGAGGTCACGATCCCGGACGACACGAAAGAGTTCGCGATCAACATGTCCAACATGCGCCACTGGGCCGCTCCGGTTCGGCGTTATATCGATGAATGCCTGGCCGGCAAGGAAGGCGTGCGGGGCAAGGACTTCAACATGCGATGGGTTGCGAGCATGGTCGCCGACGTGCACCGCATCCTGACGCGCGGCGGCGTCTTCCTCTACCCCTGGGACCAGCGCGAGCCCGACAAGCCCGGCAAGCTGCGGCTGATGTACGAGGCCAACCCGATGGCCTTCATCGTCGAGCAGGCCGGCGGCGCCGCGACCAACGGCCGCCAGCGCATTCTCGACCTGGTGCCCGAGAAGCTGCACGAGCGCGTCAGCGTCGTGCTGGGCTCGAAGAACGAGGTGCAGCGCGTGACCGACTACCACCTCGCGGCCGACTGAATTTCGAGTTCTGAACGGAGCCCCGGCGGAACGACCAGAAACTTCGCCTATACTCCGCGGTTCACCGTGCCGGTGTAGCTCAGTTGGTAGAGCAGCGCATTCGTAATGCGAAGGTCGGGAGTTCGACTCTTCTCACCGGCACCAAGAAAATCAAGGGCCTGCAAGCGGTGACGCTTGCAGGCCCTTGTCCTTTTTGCGGGCCGTTTCCGCCCGCTCGTGTCAGTTCTGCGGGCCGTTTCCGGCCCGCTCACGTCAGGGCAGCACCCTGCGCTCGAGGTTCGGCCAGTACGACACCGGGCCGAGGTTCAGCGGTGCGGTGCCGACTTCGTTCTTGACCTGCAACGGGACAGTGCTCCTGGCGGTGCTGCTGCCGCCCTGGCCCAGGATGCCGCCGAAGCCGGTGCCCCAGACCAGCAGGCGACCGTCCGACGCCAGCGCGAGCGAATGGCCGTAGCCGGCACCCAGGCTCACCACGTCGACCAACTGGCCGGTACCGGCTATCGACACCACTTCGGCCGGCAGCGCGGATTCGTTGCCACGCGGACTGCCCGCTCCGTCACCCAGCTCGCCGGACAGCCCGAGGCCCCAGCTGTACGCCTTGCCCGTGTTGTCGATGGCCAGCGAGTGATTGCCTCCGGCAACGACCATGCGCAGGCCGCTCCAGATTCCGGTGCCGGTCGGCGCGCTCACCAGCACCGCCTTGGTGTAGCGGTTGCCCAGGTCGCCATGGCCCAGTTGGCCCGACGTGTTCTTGCCCCAGGCATACGCCCGACCCGTGGCGGTCAACGCGAACCCGTGCTGATGACCGGCGGAGATCGCCACGATGCCGGTGATCGGGGCGTTTGTCCCGTCGTCGACCACCAGCGCCGGTTTCAGCTCGTTGGTCGACGTGCTCCCCTGGCCCAGGGCGCCGTCGGTGTTCTTGCCCCAGGTGACCACCCGACCGTCCGCCAGCAGCGCCGCGTTCCACGAAAAGCCCGAAGCGATGGCCACCGCCTTGCCGCCGGGAACCACGCCGGGCAGCTTCTTCGGGTCGGGGCCGGCCAGGCTGGTGGCATCGCCCCAGGCATAGACCGTGCCGTCGTCGGCGAGGGCGAGCGAATTGGCGCCGCCGCTGGAAACCGCGACGATGCCCTTCAGGGCTTGGACGCCGGCCGGGTCGGTCACCTTGCCCGCGCGGCTGTCGCCGCTCGTGTTCGGGCGCCCCAGCGCGGTGCTGCGGCCCCAGGAGTAGAGCTCGCCATCCTCGGTGAGCGCAAAGGCCTGGTATTCGCCGGCTGCGACGGCCACGACGCCGCTCAGCAGGCCGTCACCGGTGGGGGCCTTCACCGGCATCGGCAGGAAGGCGCCGATCGACGATCCCGTCCACGTTCCCTGCCCCAGTGGCGCATCCGCAGCGCCCCAGACGAGTGCCCGGCCGTCCGGCGTCGCGAGCAGGTTGTACTTCGCGAAGGGTCCGGTGCCGATGGGCTGCGCCTGCGGGATGACCTTGACCGACGCCTTGCCGACGACACCATCCTTCGCCACGCTGATGGTGTGCGTGCCCAGCCGGCGGCCGGTGACGGCCGTGCAGTCGCTCGCGACCTCGATGGCGACCGGGGCGTCGCTGCTGCAGGTGTAGGGGCCGGGGACGGCCATGCCCAAGGTGTCGGTCAGCGTGAACTGCGCCGTCACCGCGAGGTTCCAGCCGATCTTGCCGACCGCAGGGGTGACCACCTTGGCGACCACGTTGGGCGGCGGGTTCAGCACGTCCGCCGCCAGGCCGATGTACTTCACCTGCTCACCGAAAGACCCGCCGAGCACGAAGATCCGCCCATCGGACACCACCAGGAAGATGCCGGTCTCGGGGTAGAAGCGATAACGCCAATTCTCGGTGGCCATGTCGGGCCGATGCGAGGGGAAGAGCTGCGGGTAGTTCGCCTCGGCGAAGTTGAACAGCTGCGTCGCCTCGAGCGCCGGGTCCACCGCGGCCGCGGCCTGGCTGCTGGTGGCGGCCGGTGCGGCCAGGGCCTCGACGGCGCGCGCGATGCGTTGACGGCCCTGCTGCGGACCTTGGTCGTGATCGGATCCCCCGCCGCAACCGGCGGCGGCGCCGGCAGCGATGGCGAGGGTGAATAGCGTGCGTAGCTTCATGTCATTCCAGGGTTGAATCGAGCGGTCGAGCGACGGGAGACCACCGGTGCGGGAGGGTCGCGCGCGGTTCGTGGCTCACTGCAGCTGCCGGGTGGCAAAGCTGACATTGTCGACTGGAAGCAATTCCCGGTGAAACCGCATGAAACAGGGCATCGGCCTGGCCGTCACCGGTCGCGGCAGCATGATATGTGTGCCGGGCGTCGCCGAGCGCGCTTGGCCGCGTCCCTGAAACGTTAGCGGCCTGCGACGCCCTGGTCGGGCGCGGCAGGCCGGTGGTCAAGATCCGACGGGGCGGGCGTTGCGCCCGCCACCGATCACAGCTTCTGCGACTGCATGTAGTCGTCGAAGCCGGCTTCGGCGAAGCGGAACCACAGGTTCTGATCGCGGCGGAAGGCGGCGTAGTCCTCGTAGATCTTCTTCCAGTTCGGATTCTTGCCCGAAATGTCGCTGTACAGCGCCATCGACTCCTTGAACGCCGCGTCGAGCACGTCCTTCGGGAAGCGGAACAGCTTGGTGCCGCCGGCGACCAGCTGCTTCAGCGCGCCCGGGTTCTTGGCGTCGTACTTGGCCTGCATGTCGGTGTGCGCCACGGCGGCCGCGCATTCGACGATCGCCTTGTTCTCGGCCGACAAGCCCTCGTAGGCCTTGCTGTTGATGTAGAAGTCCAGCTGCGGACCACCTTCCCACCAGCCGGGGTAGTAGTAGAACGGCGCCACCTTGTTGAAGCCGAGCTTCTGGTCGTCGTACGGGCCGACCCATTCGGCGGCGTCGATCGTGCCCTTCTCGAGCGACTGGTAGATTTCGCCGCCGGGGATGTTCTGCGGCACGCCGCCGAGCTTTTCGAAGACCTTGCCGGCGAAGCCGCCGATGCGCATCTTCATGCCCTTGACATCGGCAATCGACTTGATTTCCTTGCGGTACCAGCCGCCCATCTGCGCGCCGGTGTTGCCGCCGAGGAAGTTGACGATGTTGAACTGCTTGTAGAACTCGCGCATCAGCTTCAGGCCGTTGCCTTCGATCATCCACGCGGTCATCTGGCGCGAATTGAGGCCGAACGGGATCGCGCAGCCGAGCGCGAAGGTCTCGTCCTTGCCGAAGAAGTAGTAGGGCGCGGTGTGCGCGACTTCGACGGTGCCGTTCTGCACGCCGTCGACGACCCCGAACGGGGGCATCAGCTCGCCGCCCGCATGGGTGGTGATCGTGAACTTGCCGCCGGACATCTCGCTGACCTTCTTCGCGAAGACCTCGGCCGCGCCGAAGATGGTGTCGAGCGATTTCGGGAAGCTCGACGCCAGGCGCCAGCGGATCGCGGCTTGCGCGTGCACCGCCGGGGCGACGCCCGCAGCCAGAACGCCGGCCAAGCCGGCGCTACGAACGAAGGAACGACGTTCCATGCAGATCTCCTAAGCAATTTTGCAGTGAAGTGCGCGGCATTCTAGAAGTCGGTCCCCCGCGCAGGCCGGGGTGAAACCCGGTCAACGCAGGCGCCGGATTCGATGCTTTGCACGGCCGCTGCGCAGACTAGGGCCGCGAGCTTGAAACTCCCTGAAATTCGGGAAAGTCCCAGGCCGCGGCGCATCCGGAGGGCGACACTTCGGCGATGCCTCATCGTCTTGCCGGCCTCGGTGCCGCCGTGCTGCTCAGCGCCTGCGCAACGCCGCCAGCCCCTCCTGCCGAACCGCACCGCGATCCGGCGATCGCCGCGCTGCTCGCCGAGATCTCGCCGCAGCGCATCGAAGCGCGCATCCGCACGCTGGCGGCCTTCGAGACCCGCCACACCTTGTCGGAGACCGATTCGCCGACCCGCGGCATCGGCGCCGCGCGGCGCTGGATCAAGGCCGAGCTGGAGGCCTGCTCGCGGGAAGCCGGCGGGCGCCTGCAGGTCGCCTTCGACGAGCACCTCGAACCCGCCGGCGCGCGCGTGCCGAGCGCGACGCCGATCGTCAACGTGGTCGCGACGCTGCCCGGCACGCAGCCGTCGTCGCGCGATCGGCTGCTCGTCGTCAGCGGCCACTACGACTCGCGCGCCAGCGACGTGATGGACGCGCACTCGGTCGCCCCCGGCGCCAACGACGACGCCTCCGGCACCGCCGCGGTGATGGAGATGGCCTGCGTGATGGCCCGCCGGCGCTTCGACGCCACGCTGGTGTTCATGGCGGTGGCCGGCGAGGAACAAGGCCTGCTCGGCGCGACGAACTGGGCGGCACAGGCACGGCGCCAGGGCCTGCAGGTCGAGGCGATGGTCACCAACGACATCATCGGCAGCCCGGTCGGCGATTTCGGCCAGCGCGATGCGCGCCAGGTGCGCCTGTTCGCCGACGGCCTGACGCCGCTGCTGCGGCTGGCGCTGCGCGCGCCGGCCAACCAGAGCACCGAGGACGCCGCGGCACAGGCGGCGGTGCGGCAGCAGGTCGACGACTTCGCGCGCGCCGGCGGCAGCGCCGACTTCCCGACGCACCAGCTCGGCCGCCACCTGAAGGAAGCCGCCGAACGCCACCTGAGCGGCTTCCAGGTCAACCTGATCCAGCGCCCCGACCGCTACCTGCGCGGCGGCGACCACCTGCCCTTCCTGGCGCGCGGGTATGCCGCGGTGCGCTTCACCGAGCCGTTCGAGAACTTCCGCCACCAGCACCAGAACGTGCGCACCGAGAACGGCGTGCGTTACGGCGACCTGCCGGAGTTCGTCGACTTCGGCTACGTGGCCGATGTCGCGCGCATCAACACCGCGGGCCTGGCCACGCTGGCGCTGGCACCGGCGCCGCCGAAGAACGCCCGCGTCGAAGTGCTGGAGCTGACCAACGACACCGCGCTGCGCTGGGATGCGAACAACGAGCCCGACCTGGCCGGCTACCGCATCGTCTGGCGCGAGACCGGCTCGCCCGTCTGGCAGCACCGGCGCGACGTCGGCAACGTCACGCGGATCGTGATGAGCGGCCTGTCGAAGGACAACCTGATCTTCGGCGTGCAGGCCGTCGATCGCGACGGGCACGCCAGCCTGGCGAGCTTTCCGCTGCCGCTGACCCGCTGAATCCGCTTCACGCGCCGGCCACCTTCATGCGGTCCATCAGCATCGAGCCGACCGTCTTGCCGCCGAGCGTGTAGCGGTCGGCGCCCAGCGCGACGATGCCGCGCAGCATGTCGCGCAGGTTGCCGGCGATCGTCACCTCGTGCACCGGATGCACGATGCGGCCCTGCTCGACCCAGTAGCCGGCGGCGCCGCGCGAGTAGTCGCCGGTCACGTAGTTGACGCCCTGCCCCATCAGCTCGGTGACGAAGAAGCCGCGGTGCAGCTTGCGCAGCATCTGGTCGAGATGGTCGCCCGGCTGCGTGTGGCGGCTGGTCAGCGACAGGTTCTGCGAGCCGCCGGCGTGCCCGGTGGTCTTCAGGCCGAGCTTGCGCGCCGAATAGCTCGACAGGAAATAGCCCTGCACGACACCCGCATCGACGACGCGACGCTTGCGCGTGCGCACGCCTTCGTCGTCGAACGGCGCGCTGGCCTTGCCCTTGCGCTGGTGCGGGTCCTCGTCGATGTCGAGGTGGTCGGCGAGCACCGGTTGGCCGATGCAGTCGAGCAGGAACGTGGCGCGCCGGTACAGCGCACCGCCGCTGGTGGCCTGCACGTAGGCGCCGAGCATGCCGGCGGCGAGCGAGGACTCGAACAGGATCGGCACCTCGCAGGTGGCGATCTTGCGCGCCGCCAGCCGCGACAGCGCGCGTTCGGCGGCATAACGCCCAACCGCCTCGGGCGAGGCGAGGTCCATCGCATCGCGCATCGAGCTGTACCAGGCATCGCGCTGCATGTCGGGCTCGCCGCGGCGGCTGCGCGACGGCTGCACCGCGATCGGCGCCACCGAGATCGAATGGCGCGAGCTCGAGTAACCGCCGCGGAAGCCGCGGCTGTTGCCGGCCCAGAAGTGCGATTGCTGCGCCGAGGTACCGGCGCCTTCGCTGTTGCCGATGCGCCGGTCGGTGGCGAAAGCGGCGTCCTCGCAGCGCCGCGCCAGCTCGGCGGCGGTGTCGGCATTCAGGTCCCACGGATAGAACAGGTCGAGGTCGCGGGCGGCCTCGTCGGCGCCGGCCAGGTCGTCGGCCTCGGGCAGGCCGGCGGCCGGATCCTCGGCGGTGAAGCGCGCGATGTCATAGGCCGCGCGCACCGTCTGCTCGATCGCCTGGCGCGAGAAGTCGGACGTGCTCGCGTTGCCGCGCCGCTGGCCGAGGTAGACGGTGACGCCGAGCGACTTGTCACGGTTGCGCTCGACGTTCTCGAGCTCGCCCTTGCGCACCGAGACCGACAGGCCCGCGCCCTCGGAAACCTCGGCGCCGGCGTCGCTGGCGCCGAGCGTGCGCGCAATGTCCAGCGTGTCCTCGATGATCTGCTGGAACTGCTCGCGTTGAAAGGCGAAGCCCTGGGAGGTGGTGGACATGGGGTGCGCTCTCTTGTTTTGGGCTGGGCGACAATCATAGCCACGCCCCTTCACGCCCTTCACGCCCTTCACGCCCTTCACGCCCCTTGTGGCCCCATGCGCCCCGATCCCGAAGACCAAGACGACAGCGCCGCCGAGCGCCCGAGCAAGACCCAGCTCAAGCAGCACAGCCATGCGCTGCAGGCGCTCGGTGCCGAGCTGGCCGAGCTGCCCGACGACCGCTTCGCCGCGACGCCGATGCCCGAGGCGCTGCGCGAAGCGATCCTGACCTACCGCCGCACCAAGTCGCATGAAGGGCGGCGCCGCCAGCTGCAGTACGTCGGCAAGCAGATGCGCGCGGCCGACGAGGAGCCGCTGCGCGAGGCGGTGGCCTCGTTCAAGCTCGGCTCGGCGAAGGACACGCTGATGCTGCACGAGGCCGAGCGCTGGCGCGACGAGCTGATCGCCGGCGACGACGCGTCGACGCGTTGGGCCGCGACCTATCCGCAGTCCGACCTGCAGCGCCTGCGCAGCCTGATCCGCACCGCGCGCAAGGATGCCGCCGCGCAGCCCGAGCAGCGCAGCGGCCGCGGCTACCGCGAGCTGTTCCAGTTCATCAAGCCGTGGCTGGCCACCGATGCCGAGGACGGGAGTAAATCCGATGAGTGACTTCGACCCGCTGCGCATCGGCGTGATCTCGGTCAGCGACCGCGCGTCGGCCGGCGTCTACGAGGACAAGGGCATCCCGGCGCTGCAGGACTGGCTGGCCCGCGCGCTGCGCAACCCGATCGAGTGGCAGACGCGGCTGATCCCCGACGAGCTGGACACCATCAGCGAGGCGCTGCGCGAGCTGGTCGACGGCGCGCGCTGCGACCTGGTGCTGACAACAGGCGGCACCGGCCCGGCGCCGCGCGACGTGACGCCCGAGGCGACGCTGGCGGTCGCCGACAAGGAAATGCCCGGCTTCGGCGAACAGATGCGGCAGATCAGCCTGCGCTTCGTGCCGACGGCGATCCTGTCGCGCCAGGTCGCGGTGATCCGCGGCCGTGCGCTGATCATCAACCTGCCGGGCCAGCCGAAGTCGATCGCCGAAACGCTGCAAGGCCTGCCCGAGCAGGGCGTGCCGGGCATCTTCGCCGCGGTGCCCTACTGCATCGACCTGATCGGCGGGCCCTACCTCGAGACCGACGAGGCGGTCTGCAAGGCGTTCCGGCCCAAGTCGGCCATCCGGCCGACTACTTGACGAGCCGGTTCAGCCCCTCGGCATCGAAGTTTTCGGTGGTGTGCGCATCCTGCGGCACGCATTCGGCCGCCGGCAGCTCGCGCGCGCCCGACGAGAGCTTCTCGATCGCCTGCCACAGCAGGGCGATCTGGTGCTCGTGGCTCGACGCGTTGTCGATCAGCCCCTTCATCGCCTGCGCCACCGGGTCGTCGCCCAGCGTCACGCCGTAGGCCGAGAAGCCCATCTTGGCCGCCGCTTCCTCGCGCTGCGCATCGGCCGACTTCTGCACGATGCGCGCCGGGATGCCGACCGCCGTCGCGCCCGCTGGCACCGGCTGCAGCAGCACCGCGTTGGAGCCGATCCGCGCGCCGTCGCCGACCGTGAAGCCGCCGAGCACCTTCGCGCCGGCGCTGACGATCACGCCGCGGCCGAGTGTCGGATGGCGCTTCGCGCCCTTGGTCAGCGAGGTGCCGCCCAAGGTCACGCCCTGGTAGATCGTGCATTCGTCGCCGACCTCGGCGGTCTCGCCGATGACGATGCCCATGCCGTGGTCGATGAAGACGCGGCGGCCGATCGTCGCGCCCGGGTGGATCTCGATGCCGCTGAAGAAGCGGCCCAGGTGCGACAGGAAGCGGCCGGTCACCGTGAAGCCGGCTTTCCAGGCGCGGTGCGCGAGGCGGTGCCAGATCAGCGCGTGCAGGCCGGGATAACAGGTGATGACCTCCCAGGTCGAGCGCGCGGCGGGGTCGCGCTCACGGATGCAGGCAATGTCTTCACGCAGGCGGCTGAACATCTCTGAGGTCCCGGGTCAAAGGCGCGGCCAGTGTATGCGGGCCGCTATTTCCCTGCCGGCGGGCGACTTGTCTGCTGCACCGCGCGGGCGATGCCGCGCAGGATGTGCAGCTCCTCGCGCGTCAGCTGCGCGCGGTTCAAGAGCTGCTGCAGCCGCGGCAGCAGCCGCTTCGGCGCCGCCGGGTCGAGAAAGCCGATCTGCTCCAGCGTCTCCCGCCAATGCTCGAGCGCGCCGATCACCTCGGGCAGGCTGGCGTGCTCGACCCGCGGCGTGCGCGGCACCACCGCGAAGCCGCCGCGCGCCTGGCGCCACTCGTAGGCGATCAGCTGCACCGCCTGCGCCAGGTTCAGCGAGCCGTAGTCCGGATGCGTCGGGATGCTCAGGCAGGCCTGGCAGCGCCAGACGTCCTCGTTGGCCAGCCCGAAGCGCTCGCTGCCGAAGACGAAGGCGATGCGCCGGCCGTCGGCGGCCAGCGCCGGGAAGTGGTCCCGCGGCGCAAACGTCGGCGGCCCGAAATCGCGCGGCGTCATCGCCGTGGCGCAGGCGATGTGGATGCCCTCCAGCGCCTCGGCCAGCGTGTCGACGATGCGCGCGCGCGTCAGCACGTCGGCCGCGCCGCTGGCCATCGCCACGGTCTCCTCGTGGCTCAGCACGTCGGCAAAACGCGGCTGCACCAGCACCAGCTCGGCAAAGCCCATCACCTTGATCGCGCGCGCTGCCGCGCCGACGTTGCCGCGGTGGCTCGTGCGCATCAGCACGAAACGCGTCGGGTCGGGCGGCGGCGGGGGTTCTGTCACGGTGGGGTCACGGCGGCTAAAATCGCGGGCTTCGGCATCGACGGCCATTGTCGTTCGCCCGCGCTCTTTCCCTTCGCCGCCGCACCGCCCCCCTCTCCAGGAATCCAGGACGTCCCATGACGCAACAGCAACAGCTGCACCCGATGCTCAACATCGCCATCAAGGCCGCACGCGCCGCCGGGGCGATCATCAACCGCGGTTCACAGGACCTGGACATCCTGAAGATCACGCACAAGGGCCCGAACGACTTCGTCAGCGAAGTCGACCAGGCGGCCGAGAACGCGATCATCGAAACGCTGCTGACGGCCTATCCCGGCCACGGCATCCTGGCCGAAGAGTCCGGCCGGGAGCACGGTGCGAAGAACAGCGAATTCGTCTGGATCATCGATCCGCTCGACGGCACCACCAACTTCCTGCACGGCTTCCCGGTCTACGCGGTGTCGATCGCGCTCGCGCACCGCGGCGTGGTGCAGCAGGCCGTCGTCTACGACCCGACCCGCAACGACCTCTTCTACGCCTCGCGCGGGCGCGGCGCCTTCCTCAACGACCGCCGCCTGCGCGTCAGCAAGCGCATCCGTCTTTCCGACTCCTTGATCGGCACCGGCTTCCCGTTCCGCAAGGGCGACAGCTTCCAGCGCTACGTCAAGATGTTCGAGACCGTGATGCAGGCCTGCGCCGGCGTGCGCCGGCCCGGCGCGGCCGCTCTGGATCTGTGTTATGTCGCCGCCGGCTGGTACGACGGCTTCTTCGAGACCGGGCTCAATCCGTGGGACATGGCGGCCGGCTCGCTGATGATCACCGAGGCCGGCGGCCTGGTCGGCAACTTCACCGGCGAGGCCGACTACCTGTACCAGCGCGAACTGGTCGCCGGCAATCCGAAGGTCTACGCGCAGCTGGTCACGCTGCTGGCGCCGTATACGCGCGTCATCAAGGCCGACGAGCCGGGCGCGGAGCATGCGCCGGCCGCGGCGCCGGCATCGGACATCGTCGCCGACGCGCTGGCCGGCGCGATCGCCCAGGCCGACGCGCCGCCGCCGGCCGACGTCCCGCGCGAGCGCAAGCCGGTGCGCATCCGCAAGCCCGTGGCGCCCGCCGATGGCGAGGCGCCCGCCGCACCGCCCCCGGCGCGCCGCCCTGCGCGCACGCCGCGCGGCTGACGCCGTAGGGACTCTCCGACAGCCGCGGCGCGGCGCGTCCGACGTTGCAAGTGATGGATGACCGGCATCGGTCGGCCCCGTGCGGCCCTAAGGTTCATGCACACCATCCACCTGTTGGAGCAAAACCATGAATCGTCGTTGGCCTGCCGCCGTGTTCCTCGCTTCCGCCGCCGTCCTCGGCGGTTGCGGTTCGACTTCTTCCGTTCCTGACGCGCCGATCACCTACGGCTCGTCGTACAGCGTGTCCACGGGTACCGTGCAAGGCATCGACGTCGTCGGTTCCGAGCAACGCGGCCCGGGTGCCGGCGCGGTGCTCGGCGCCGTGATCGGCGGCGTGCTCGGCAACCAGGTCGGCTCGGGCAGCGGCCGTGCTGCCGCCACGGGCATCGGCGCGGTGGGCGGCGCGATCATCGGCCACCAGATCCAGAAGCGTAATGCCGATGACGTCTATCGCGTCAGCGTGCGCTTCGACAACGGCGAACGCCGCCACTTCGACTTCCAGCGCATCGACGATCTGCGCGTCGGCGACCGCGTGCGCTACGACGGCGGACAGCTGCACCGGACGTACGGCTGACACCTGTCCCCGGCCCGCCGCAGTCGCCGATCAACGCGAGTGCGGCGGGCTTCAAGCCCCGAGGGCGTCCCGGCGAGGGTCTGCCTGACGGGCGCGGTTGGTGACCCCAGCGGCAGTGCCGCTGCCACCTACCGCAAGCGATGCGGGTCGTTCGCGACCCGCATCTCCTTTTTGGCTGTCGTCAGAATCCCTTGCCGGACCCCGCGATCAAGCGTCGGGCGCGTGCGCCGCGACGATCGCCTCGATCTCCACCGTGATGTTGCCCGGCAGCGAGCCCATGCCGACCGCCGAGCGCGCATGGCTGCCGTCCTCCGGGCCGAAGACATCGAGGAACAGGTCGGAGCAGCCGTTGATGACCAGCGGGTGGTCGTTGAAATCGGGCGCGGCGTTGACCATGCCGAGCAGCTTGACGATGCGCTTGACGCGCGCCAGGTCGCCCAGCACCTCGTGCAGCACCGCCAGCAGGTTCATGCCGGCGAGCCGCGCGTGGGCATACGCTTCGTCGAGGCTGACGTCGCGGCCGACCTTGCCGGTGCACAACCGCCCGTCGGCCGTCAGCGGCCCCTGGCCGGACAGGTAGATCAGGCCACCTTCGCGCACGTGGCTGCGGTAGCTGGCCACCGGCCGCGGCGCCGCCGGCAGCACCAGGCCGCGTGCGTGCAGCCGCTGGTAGCGGTCCATCAGGCGGCCCGCGGCTCGGCCACCGTGCGCCAGCCCAGGCGCTGCTCGATGCGCTCGGCAGCGGCCTGCACCGCACGCGCATAACGCTCATGCTGCGCGGCCTTGGCTTCGGGCAACACGATCGAGATCGTGATCTGGCATTCGCCGCGCTCGTTGACCACCGGCGCGGCCAGGCAGGCCACCGACGCATCCGATTCGCCGACCTGCATGCTCAGCCGCTGCTCCAGCGCCGCCGCCGAGGCCTGCGCCAGCTTGCGCGCATCGGTCTCGGCACGGCCGGTGGGCGAGGCCTTGGCATGCTTCGCAAAGTACGCGGCCCGCTTCGCCGGCGGCAGGTGGCCGACCAGCAGCCGGCCCGACGCGGTCCAGTTCGACGGCACGCGCGAGCCGACGCGCGAGGTGACGCGAAAGTGCCCCGGCCCCTCGGCCATCAGCAGCACGACCATCATGCCCTCGTCGCGGCCGCAGATCTGCACCGTCTCCTCGACCTCGCGGCTCAGGCGCTGCATCTCCTCGCCGGCGACGGCGAGCAGGTCGAGCGAGCTGGCGTAGAGCAGACCGTAGCCATAGAGCCGCGGGCCGAGCCAGACGCGCCGGTCGTCGGCGCGCATCAGCAGGCCGCGCTCGACCAGGTCGTCGATGATCGAATACATGGTCGACAGCGGCGCGCCGGCGGTGCGCGCGATGTCGTACGCGGTCATCGGTGCGCCGGTCGCCTGCAACTGGTCGAGCACTTGCAAGGCGCGGTCGAGCGCGCTGACGCGGCTGCGGGGCTGCGGCGCGGGGCCGCCTTTCGTGGGCATCTCGGGACAGCTCCTGCGGCGGCCGTTCAGCCGCCTTGACTTGCCGCGAGCCTACGCTAAGATATTCCGTAATTCAAGTAGCTATTCCATAACTGTGTAATCGCCTCCGCGTCCGACCTCGTCGTCCTCCACCCTCGATCGGCCTGCCATGGACCTGCGCACGCAGCTTGGTTTGCGCCCCGTCATCAACGTGTCGGGCACGATGACATCGCTGGGCGCGTCGATCGCGGTGCCGGCGGCCGTCGAGGCGGCCGCGGCGATCCTGCCGCAGTTCGTCGAGATCGCCGACCTGCAGCGCTGCGCCAGCGCGGCGATCGCCCGCGCCTGCGGGTCCGAGGCCGGCTTCATCACCGCATCGTGCGCCGCCGGCATCACGCTGGCGGTGGCCGGCACGATGACCGGAGACGACCTCGCGGCCATCGAACGCCTGCCCGACTGCAGCGGCCTGAAGCATGCGGTCGTGATGCAGGCCGGCCACCTCGTCAACTACGGCGCGCCGATCGACCAGGCCGTGCGACTCGCGGGCGCCCGCGTCGTGCCGGTGGGCCAGGCGACCGAGGCGCACGGCTACCAGCTCGAAGGCGCCATCGGCCCATCCACCACCGCGGTATTGCACGTGGTCTCGCACCACACGGTGTCGTACGCGCAGATCCCGCTGGTGACGGTGATCGAGGTCGCGCATGCGCGCGGCGTGCCGGTGATCGTCGACGCCGCATCGGAGTACGACCTGCGCGGCTTCATCAGCCGGGGCGCCGACATCGCGCTGTACTCGGCGCACAAGTTCCTCGGTGGGCCGACTGCCGGAATCGTCGCCGGCCGCAAGGCGCTGGTGCGCGCGGCCTATCTGCAGAACCACGGCATCGGCCGTGGCATGAAGGTCGGCAAGGAAGGCATCTACGGCAGCATCGCCGCGCTGCAGGCCTGGGGCGCGCGCGACCACGCCGCCGTGCGCGAATCCGAGCGCGCCTGCCTCTATCTCTGGCGCGATGGCCTGGCCGGGCAGCCCGGCGTGCGCGCGGTGATCGAGCCCGACCCGACCGGCAATCCGCTCGAGCGCCTGCGCATCCACATCGATGCGCGCAGCGCGCACATCACCGCATGGGACTTCGTCGACGCACTCGCCGCCGGCGAGCCGCCGGTGATCGCGCGTGACCACGAGGCCGAGCTCGGCTACTTCGACCTCGACCCCTGCAACCTGCATCCGGGCCAGGAGCGCCTGGTGCTGCAGGCCCTGACCACCGCACTCGAGCGCGCGCGCAGCGAGCGCCGGCCGGCGACGCCGCTGGCCGAACGCCGCCGGCGCCAGATCGCGCAGCGGCTGCGCTGGCCCGATTGATTCAACGGAGGAAGAGCATGGCAAACGGAACCGATGCCCAGCGCCGCGACTGGCTGCGCCTGGGAGCCGCGAGTGTCGGCGGCGCGGCCATCGCGCTGGCCGGAACGCGGCTCGTTGGCGCACAGGGCGGCGGCACCCCCACCGCCGCACCCGCCTCACCCGCCGCCAAGAGCCAGTTGCGCACCGTGCTCGATCGCGGCAAGCTGCTCGTCGGCACCGGCAGCACCAATGCGCCCTGGCACTTCGAGGACGCCAGCGGCAAGCTCACCGGCATGGACATCGCGATGGCGCGCATCCTGGCGAAGGGCTTGTTCGACGACGAGAACAAGGTCGAGTTCGTGCTGCAGGATGCGGCCGCACGCATCCCGAACATCGCCAGCGGCAAGGTCGACATCACGATCCAGTTCATGACGGTCACCGCGCAGCGCGCGCAGCTGGCCGCGTTCTCGCGCCCGTACTACGTCGAGGGCATCGCGTTGCTGTCGCGCAAGGACGCCGCGCGCAAGAGCTTCGATCAGATGCTGAAGGCCGGCGCCGACACCAAGGTCTCGATCCTGCAGAACGCCGACGCCGAGAAGAACATCAAGATGGTGCTGCCGCAGGCCCAGGTGCTGCAGATCGACACCCAGGCCAACGTGATCCAGGCGCTCGATGCCAAGCGCGCCGACGCGGCCGCGGTGGACCTGTCGAACATGGCCTGGCTGGTGCGCAGCAAGCCCGATGTCTACGTCGACGCTGGCAAGCACTGGCAGAGCCAGCTCTACAGCGCGGCCTTGCGGCAGGGGGATCCGGACTGGCTGAACTTCGTGAACACCACCTTCAACGTGGCGATGCACGGCAACGACACCGCGGTCTACGACAAGGCCTTCAAGGAATTCTTCGGCGTCGACCTGCCGGCGCGCGTACCCGGCTTCCCGCCGATCTGATGTCGGCCCCCACGTCGCTTCGCTCCTGCCCCCCAAGGGGGCGCTCAGCCGCCTTGAGGCGGCTCGGCGGCGGTTGAACCGGTTTGCCGTACCACCTTCATTTCGGCTACGTCTGGCAGCACTTCGACCGGCTGTTGTCCGGGCTCGCGCTGAGCCTCGGCATGGCGGCGCTGGCGATCGCGATCGGCGTGACGATCGGGCTGGCGCTGGCGGTGGCGCACGTGTCGGGCGGCCGCGCGACGCGCGCGGCGATCCAGGCCTATGTCGAGATCCTGCGCAACGTACCGCTGCTGCTGCTCGTCTACCTGGTTTTCTACGGCATCCCGACGCAGCTCGACCTGCGCTACGGCGCCACCGCGTCCTTCGTCGCGACGCTGGCGATCTACGCCGGCGCCTACCTGGTCGAGGTCTTCCGCGCCGGCCTGGCCGCCGTGCCCGCTGGGCTGATCGAAGCCGGCAAGGCGATCGGCCTGACGCCGTGGCAGCGGCTGCTGCACGTGCGCCTGCCGACGATGTTGCGCATCTGCCTGCCGGCGCTGGGCAATACCTTCGTCTCGCTGTTCAAGGACACCGCGGTGGCGGCGGTGATCGCGGTGCCCGAGCTGACCTTCGGCGCGCAATGGATCCAGCTCAACAGCTTTCGGGTCGTCGAGGTCTTCCTCGTCATCACGCTGATGTACCTCGGCACCGGCTACGCGATGCTGCGGTTGATGCGGCTGCTCGAGCGGCGCTTCGCGGTGGATCGATGATGAGCCCAGCGCTCGACGCGATGCTGCAGGCGCTGCCCTTTCTGTGGCGCGGCCTGCTGGTCACGCTGGCGGTGTCGGCACTGGTCGTCGTGCTGTCGCTGCTAACAGGCATCATGCTCGGCCTCTTGCGCGTCTACGGCACACCGCCCCTGCAGGCGGCGATCCAGGCCTGCAGCGACATCGTGCGCGGCATTCCGGTGCTGGTGCTGATCTTCTTCGTGTTCTACGGCCTGCCCGCCGCCGGCCTGCACTTCAGCAGCTTCAGCGCCGGCGTGCTGGCGCTGGCGATCTTCTCGACCGCGCAGGTGACCGAGCTCGCACGCGGTGCGCTGCAGTCGATCCACCCGGGCCAGAACGAAGCGGCCAAGGCCATCGGCCTGCGCTTCGGCCAGCGCATGACGGCGGTGATCCTGCCGCAGGCCGCGCGCCGCTTCCTGCCCGGCTGGGTCAACAGCGTCGCCGATGCCGTCAAGGGCAGCGCGCTGGTCTCGCTGATCGGCGTCGTCGACCTGATGCTGGCGATCCAGCAGGTGATCGGCCGCACCTACCAGGCGCTGCCGCTGTACCTGCTCGGCGGCGCGATCTACTTCGCGATCAACTACGGCCTGTCGCTGGCGAGCCGCCATTGCGAGCGGCGGCTGTCGTACTACCAGGCCCGCGAGTGATGGCTGGCGACCCGCCGCTCGTCTCGATCCGCGGCTTGTGCAAGTCCTTCGGCGACGTGCCGGTGCTGCACGAGGTCGGCCTGGCGGTGCAGCGTGGCCAGGTGGTCACGATCATCGGCCCGTCGGGCTCGGGCAAGACCACGCTGCTGCGCTGCATCAACCTGCTCGAGACCTACGACGCAGGCAGCATCACGATCGACGGTGTCGAGGTCGGCTACCGCGACGAAGGCAATCGGCGCGTGCGCCGCAGCGAGCGCGAGCTGGCACCGATCCGCGCCGAGACCGGCATGGTGTTCCAGATGTTCAACCTGTTCCCGCACCTGAGCGCTCTGCAGAACGTGATGCTCGGGCTGGTCAAGGTGCGCCGCATGCCGCGCCCGCAGGCCGAGGCGCTGGCGGCCGGCTGGCTCGAGCGCGTGGGCCTGGGCGACCGGCTGCGGCACCTGCCGTCGCAGCTGTCGGGCGGACAGCAGCAGCGCGTCGGCATCGCGCGCGCGGTGGCCATGGCGCCCAAGCTGCTGCTGCTCGACGAGATCACCTCGGCGCTCGACCCGTCGCTGGTCGACGAGGTGCTGGCCGTCGTGCGCACGCTGGCCGAGGAAGGCCGCACGATGATCCTCGTGACGCACGAGATGGCCTTCGCGCGCAACGTCTCCGATCGCATCGTGCGCATGGCGCAGGGCCGCATCGTCGCCGACGGGCCGCCGGCCAGCGTGTAACGCGCGTCATCTCCCCCGCGACCGGGGGATGTCTGCTCCAGCGAATCGCTGGACACTGCGTAGCACAGGTGATACGGATCTTCACGCTCCGTCGAAGATTCCTGACACGGCACGCCGCACGGGCGGCGGGTCGGTTCCTGTGTGGAGGTCAGGCAATGAAGTCAGCCACTTCCGCGACGACCCCGGCCGCCGCGTCCCGCAAGCCCCTGTCCGCGGCGTTCACCGCGCTGATCCTGGTGGCAGCCTCGTCGATCCAGGCGGCGCCCGCCCTGTCGGGCCCATCGACCTCGCGCGTGGCGCAGGCGACACCCTTCACCGGCAGCGGCTTCGCCCCGAACAGTGCCTTGTCCGTTGCCGTGATCGCGCCCGGCGCGCCGGAGGCGCACTACAGCACCGTCGCCGATGCGCAAGGCACGGTCCGCTACACCCTTTATCCCGCGGTCCCGGGCGCCCACACGCTCCGGGTGCTCAACAGCGCCGGCAAGGTCCTGATCAGCGTCAACGTGCACGCGACGCCGTGAGGTCGCAGTGAGGGCCTTCGGTCCCGCTCGCGCGCACGCCGGCACGGCGCTGCGGCGATTTGCCGAGGCCGTCGCTGCGGCCCTGCTGCTGGCGCACGGCCTGAGCGCTGCCGCGCCCGACGCGGCGCCATTCCTGTTCACGTCGATCCGCAACGACGGCATGCAGATCTTCCTCGGCCGGCCGGAGGGCGGCGAGCCGCTGCAGCTGACCCGCACCGCCGGCGGCAACGACCATCCGCGCTGGTCGCCGGATGCACGCCAGGTGGCCTTCGTGTCCTACCGAGACGGCAATCCCGAGATCTACCTGATGGAGGCCGATGGGTCGAACCAGCGGCCGCTGACGCGCCACCCGGCGCTCGATGCCGGGCCGGCCTGGTCGCCCGATGGCCGGCGCATCGCATTCATCTCCACGCGCAGCAAGCTGCCGCAGGTGTGGGTGATGAACGCCGACGGCGGCGAACCGCGCGCGCTGGCGCCGACCCCCGGCGAACAGGCGGGCGTGCAGTGGTCGCCCGACGGTACGCGGCTCGCATTCCTGGCCGTCAGCAATCGCAAGGCCGATGTGATGGTCGTGCAGGTCGATGGCAGCCGGCTGATCAACCTAACCGCGGCGTCGAAGCCGTCCAACAGCGGCGTCAGCTGGTCGCCGGATGGAAAGCGGCTGGTCTTCACCCGCTTCATGGGCGACACGGTGTCGGACATCGTCACCGTCGCCGCCGATGGTGACGACCTCGTCAACCTGACGAATTCGAAGAGCTTCCTGAACACGCAGGCGCATTGGTCGCCCGACGGCCGGCGCATCGCCTTCCTCAGCACGCGCGACCATCCCGAGGGCACGCGCGCGAACCTCTTCGTGATGAACGCCGACGGCAGCCAGCCCCGCAACGTCGCCGGCGAGCCGGAAATCGAGAACATGGGCCCGGCCTGGTCCGACGATGGCCGGCGGCTCTTTTATGTCGCCGTCCCGTGGGGCAGTTCGCAGATCCTGTCGGTGCGCAGCGATGGCAGCGACCGCCAGCTGTTGTCACGCGGCAAGGCCTTCGACCTCGATCCGCAACCGCATTTCCTGCGCGGCCGCGCGCCCCTGCAGACGGCCGCGCTGCAGCCCCCGACCGAACCCACTTCAACCCAGGCGAAAGGCAAGCCATGACACATCGCCATGCCGCCCGCTTCCCGACGAACTTCCGCTGGTCGGTCACCGCCATCGCGCTGGCGATCGCGTCGACCCTGGCCGGTGCCGCCGGCAAGACGTATACCCTCGATGCCGACTTCGACCTCGGTGTGCTGTCGGGCGTCAACCACAACGCACCGAACAACAACCAGCTGCAGATCAGCGCGGTCGGCACGACCTTCCCGGTCATGTGGATCGCCAACGGCGGCGAGGACACGCTCAGCAAGATCGACACCAATCTCAACAAGGAGATCGGTCGCTACCGGACCTGGTTCGGTCCCTCCGGGCAGCCCGGCTTCGTCAGCCACGTGAACAACCCGTTCGCCGGACCCGCGCCGTCGCGCACGGCGGTCGACCTCGACGGCAACGCCTACGTGGCCAACCGCTGGTTCCAGGGCGACCGCCAGGCCTGGGTGCTGAAGATCCTGGCCGAAGGCAGCATCGACCGCAACGGCAACGGCGTGGTCGACACCTCGACCGACACCGACAACAACGGCCAGATCAGCCTTGCCGAAATGAAGCCGATGGCCGACAACGCGCCGGCCAACAACCGCATCGACGTCGCCGAGCTGCAGGACGAGCGCATCGCCTGGGCGGTGTCGGTGGGACCCAACAACGGTCTCGGCCGGTCGCTGTGCATCGGCACTGACGGCCACCTGTGGGTCGGGCTGTACAACGCGCAGCAGTACTGGAAGATCAGCTCGGTCGACGGCAGCGTGCTGGCCGGTCCGATCGCCGTGAACTGGACCCCGTACGGCTGCCTGGTCGACGGCAACAACGTCTTGTGGAGCGCATCGCTCGCCAACGTGCTGGGCAAGATCACCAATACGCACCTGAATGCAGGGCACGTCGTGTCGTCCTTCATCCACGGCGGCCAGAACTACGGCATCGCGCTCGGGCACGACCGGGTGTTCCTGGGCCTGATCAGCGGCGCCAGCTACACCGAGTTCAACCCGGCCACGAATGCCTTCATCTTCCCGGCCGATATGTCGTTCGCGGCGACCGGGATATCGGTCGATGCGACCGGCGACATCGTCAGCGGCCCGTTCGGCAGCGGCGGCGTCACCAAGTTCCGCTGGAGCACCGACCCGGCGCTCAACGGCAACGTGATCTGGACGCGGCCGAGCCAGATCGGCGGCACCGAGACACGCGGCGTGATCGTCGATTCGAACAACGACGTCTGGCAGGTCTCGCGCACCGGCAACGTGGTGATGAAGTACCGCGGCACCGATGGCCTGCCGCTGGGCGTCTTCCCGGTCGGCAATCACCCCTACACCTACAGCGACGCCACCGGCCTGAGCCAGCGCACGCAGACCAACCCGACCGGCACCTGGACCGTGGTGTTCGACGGCGGCGCCGCAGCGACGCCGTGGGGCAAGATCAACTGGACCGATGCGGTGCCGGCCGGTGCCTCGGTGCAGGTCGAAGCCCGCACGGCCGACACGCAGGCCGCGTTGTCGGGCATGACCTACCAGCCGGTCAGCAAGAACGTGCAGTTCGCGGCCAGCGGACGCTTCATCCAGATCCAGACGCGGCTGAACGCCAACACCAACCGGGACTCGCCGATCCTGTTCGACCTGACGGTCAACAGCCTCGTCACGGTGTGCGACGTCGACGGAGACACCGATGTCGACAGCGCCGACCTGAACCTGATCCGCGCCGCGATCGGCCAGGCGCCCACGGCAAACGACCCGCGTGACGCCAACGCCGACGGCAAGATCACGATCAACGACGTGCGTGCCTGTACGCTGGTGTGCACCCGTGCCGGTTGCGGCCAGTAAGACCCTCAATCCATCGGCTGAGTAACGGAAGGCTCATCATGAAAAAACTCATCGCGTCATGTGGGTTCGTCCTGGGCACCCTCCTCAGCGCTGCGCCGGCCGGGGCGGTGCCGGTTCTGAGCTTCACGCCCTCGAGCACGCACATCAACGTCGGCGATTCGGTGACGATCGACGCCACCGTCAGCGGGCTCGGGGCCGAGATCCTGTCGGCCTACGACCTGAATTTCACGTACGACCCGGCGCTGCTGAACTGGCAGGTGATCACGCAGTTCATTTCACCGTTCAACGTGAATTTCTCGGCGATCTCCGGATTCGACAACGTCGTTCAGGGCGACCTCGGGTTCTTCCTGAATTCGCTCGACACGGATGCGGACCTGGCGGCGAATCAGCCGGACAGCTTCCTGCTCTTCCGCTTCACGCTGCAGGGGATGACCGACGGGGTCACGACCTTCACGCTCGGACCCGACCTCGACTTCGACCGTAACTTCGTGGGCCTGGATGCGCAGACGCTCGACCTGCTGATCGGCACCGCCTGCGTGGCGGTGGGCACCGGCCAGTGCCGGATCGTCCTGCCCGAGCCGCCGGTCTACGCCCTGCTCGGCCTGGCGCTCGCCGCGGCGGCATTGACGCGGACCCGGCGGCGGAGCGCGAGCACCGCCTGAAGGCCGCGCCGCCTGCGGCGTGAGGGGCGGCAGCGCGCGCCGCGCGATCGGCGCGCGCGTACGATCGCCCCATGCCGATCTCGTCCCCTGCCCTGCGGCGCTCGACGCGCCCGCTGCTGCTCGCCCTCGCCGCGCTTTGCGCCGCTTGCGCGACGACCGATTTCCGTCCGGCCGATGGTCGCCGCGAGCTCGTGCAGGGCAAGGGCGGCACGCACGTCGTCGTCGACGGCATGGAGATCTGGGACAGCGACGGGCCGCCGCGGCGCTACGAGGTGGTCGGCCGCATCGACGACCAGCGCTCGAGCGGCGTGCTGCCGATGCTGCGCTGGCAGGAACGCGTGGTGAAGGCGGCGCGCGAAGTCGGCGGCACGGCCCTGGTGCAGCTGAGCCGCGAGTCGCAGTTCGCGGGCTACCACGTGCTCGGCACCGGCGCGGCCACCGAGGCAAATCGCGGCCCCGCGCTGGGGCTGGCCCCGGCCGTGCCGCTGACGCGCCATGCGGCCACGTTCCTGGTGATCCGCTACCGCGACTGAAAAGCGGCCGCGCGCGGATACACCAGCGCGCGCAAGCCCCGCCGTTCGAACGGCTGCCACGCGCCTTCGGGCTGCGCCAGCCGGTCGGCCAAGGCGTGCAACACGACCGGATGCATGCCCAGGCCGACGTGACTGCTGACCACCTCGATGTTCTCGGTGATCGCGCTCTCGCGCTGCACGCTGCAGCGCCACGCGACGATGCCGTCGGAGCGGCTGTAGATCGAGGTCGTCGGCACGGTCGGCTCGGCGATGATGCGCGCGCGCAGCGGCTTGTCGTCGGCGCGGCGGCCGCTGACCAGCTGGTACACGCGCCACGCGCGGTTGGCGCGCGGGTCGCCGGCGATCGGGCTGCCCAGCGTGATCACCTGGCGCACCGCGTCGGGCCGCTCCTTGGCGAGGAAGCGGGCGAACATGCCGCCCAGGCTCCAGCCCACCAGGCTCACCTTGCGTCCGCTGCGCGCGTGCAGCTCGTCGAGCCGTTCGAGCAGCGCGTTGCGGACGTTCCCGCGGGCGCCGAAGTTGCGGCCGAGCCCCCAGCCGTGCACGTCGTGCCCGCGCGAAGCGAGGTAGCGGCGCAGCAGCAGCGATGAACGATCGCTGGCCAGCAGGCCCGGCAGCACCAGCACCGGATGGCCATCGCCGCGCGGCCCGAATTGAAGCCAGGGCCAGGCGGCGAGCGAGGCCGCCAGCTCGGCGCCGGCGCGGGCTTCGAGCAGGAGGTAGATCAGCTTCGGCGGAGCGGACGAGGTGGGGTCTTCGGTCATGGTGTCACTTCATTTCAGGTACTTGGCGCGCAGGTAGTTCAGGTAGTCCTTGGACTCGCCGACGACGTACGGCGACAGCAGCGTCAGCGTGTAGTACGCGGCGAGCGCCGATTCGCTGTAGGCCTGCGCCGGCTGCCGCGGCGTCATGCGTGCGAACGAGAACCAGCACGAGGTCGAGAAGACGATCTGCAACGCGAGCATCTCGACATCCTCGGCGGTCGCCGCGATCACGCCGGCTTCGGCCAGCCCCGCGCACAGGCTGCGCGCGGCCAGCAGGTTGCGCGCGGTCAGGGCCTGCGTCGCCGTCTCGAGCTCGGGAAACTCGTTCAGCAGCACCTCGATGTCGCGGTAGATGAAGCGGTACTCGGCGATCGCCTCGAAGGTCAGGTGCAGCGACAGCCACAGGTCGTCAAGCGCGGTGACCGTGGCACTGGCATCGATGCACGGCGCGAAGCGTTCCTCGAAGCGGCGGAACAGCCACGTGACGATCAGCTGCTTGGTGCGGAAGTGGTAGTGCAGGTTGCCCGGGCTCATGCCGAGCTCGGCGGCGATGCGGTGCGTCGACACGCTGGCCAGGCCCTCCCGGTTGAAGAGGTCGAGGCTGGCGTCGAGGATGCGGTCGCGCGTCTTCGGGGCGGTCACGCTGCTTGGCGGCGGTCAGTCGGCGCCGGGCCGTTCCCAAGCCGACTGAGCGCCCCTCGGGGGCCGCGAACGAAGTGAGCTGGGGGCTGACATTTCAGGCCTTCGGCGTGCTGCGGCGCGGGGCGCGTTTCTTCTTGGCCGGCGCCGTAGTCGCCGCTGCGGGCGCCTCGATGCGCTGCAGGTGCTGGTTGATCGCTTCCAGCTGCCGCACCAGGTTGGCCAGTGCCTCGGGCGACGGGACGCCCAGGCGCTCGAGCGAGCGTGCGACACGCTGGTCGAAGACGGCCTCGAACTTGTGCAGCCCGAGCGCTTCGCGACTCTCGGGCCTCAGCTTCTCGACGCCGTTGATCACCGCATGCGAGGCATCGATGCCGAGCAGCGCTTCGAAGACCCGGCTCTGGCGCAGCACGACGTCGTCGCGCACGTCGCCCAGCGCCTTCAGGCCGGCGCGCAGCAGGCCCTTGGCGCCGCCGACGGCTTCTTCCTTGCCGGCGCTGGGCGGCTTGGCCTTGTTCGCTTTGCTTGCCATGCCGATCACCTTTCGCACACCGCATCGAGGAACCGGCCCCGCGGTGCCGCGGAGCCGGCCAGGGAGCGCCGGATTATGCGGCGCGGCGGGCGCTGCGCTGAACGCGCTTCTTGGCCGTCTTGGCCGGGGCGGCGACGGCGACGTCGGTGTCACCGGCGACGGTTTCCGACAGGCGCTTGCTGCCCTGCACCAGGCGGTTGGCGATCTCGAGCGAGACGTGGGCCACCGGCAGCGCCAGCGTGCCGACGGTGCCGAGCACCGACGTGTTCAGCGCCGACTCGATGCCGGCGGTGGTGCCCGAGACACGCTCGATGCCGCCCTTGACGCCGTCCGCGAGGCGGTCGATCGCGATGTCGGCACCGGTCGTGCCGAGCGCGACGCCGTTGGCCACGAAGCCGGTCAGGCGCTGCTGCGCATCGATCAGGCTGGCCTTGGCGGCGCCATTGAACAGCGGCAGCGAACGGGCGTTGACCACGTCGGCGAAACGCTGGTTCACGCCGGCCACGACGCGCGCGGTGCCCGTGCGGTAGGCGTGCACCAGCTGCTTGCCGACCTGGTTGTACTGGCCGACGACATGGATGGCGACGGTGGTGAAGGTTTGGGGGGTCATGGTGAAACTCCTGAGCGGTTGGTTGGATTGGAGGGGACAGGACCGATCATGGGTGGCGTTGGCTGGGCAAGAAAAGCTAGAAGCGTTCGATAGTTAGGCCAATTGGCCTAGCGCACACGGCGCTTCGCAGACTGCGCAGAACCTGACAAACCCGCCGCGGAATCGGGTCGCCCGGCTCATGCCGCGGCGCGAACAACCGATAAAAGGTCGTCCGCCGCAACTAGCTGAAGGTTCGCCATGAAACGTCGTGACGCGATTGCGCATGTGGGTGCCGCTGCCGCAGCATTTGCGCTGCCGGCTTGGGCCAACGCCCCCCGCATCGTGCTCGGCCAATCCGCGGCCTTCTCCGGCCCGGCCACCGCCCTGGGCGAGCAGTTCCGCAAGGGCGCCCACCTGCTGTTCGACCGGGTCAACGCGCGCGGCGGGGTCGGCGGGAGGGCGATCGAGCTGAAGAGCCTCGACGATGGCTACGAGCCGGACCGCTGTGCCGCCAACACCCGCCAGCTGATCGACAGCGGCGTCTTCGCGCTGTTCGGCTATATCGGCACCCCCACCAGCCTGGCGGCCCTGCCGCTGGCCACGGCGGCCAAGGTGCCGTTCCTCGCGCCGTTCACCGGCGCCGAGGCGCTGCGCTCGCCGTTCAACCGCTATGCGCTGCACATGCGCGCTTCGTACTTCGACGAAACGGCGGAAATCGTCAAACAGCTCACTTCCGTGGGTGTCAAACGCATCGGCGTCTTCTACCAGAACGACAGCTACGGCAAAGCCGGGCTGGAAGGCGTGACCCGGGCGCTCGCGCCCCTCGGGCACGCACCCGCCGGCCTGGGCACCGTCGAACGCAACACGGTGGACGTCGACGCCGCAGTGAAAACCATCCTCGCCGGCCGGCCCGACGCCATCGTCCAGATCAGCGCCTACCGGTCGTGCGCGGCCTTCATCCGAGCGGCCCGCAAGGCGGGTTTCGGCGGAACGTTTTACAACGTCTCGTTCGTGGGCACGCTGGCGCTGGCCAAGGAACTGGGGACCGATGCGCGGGGTGTCGTGGTCAGCCAGGTGATGCCGTTTGCCTTCACCGCATCCACGCCGCTGGCCGACGAATACCTGGCCGCGGGCAAGGCCGCGGAAGGCGACACGTTCCAGCCCAACTACAGCAGCATCGAGGGTTACGTGGCTGCCAAGGCCGTGGTCGAGGGCCTGCGTCGTGCCGGCAACACCCCCACGCCGGAAGGCTTGATCAACGGCCTGGAATCGCTGCGTGAATTCAACCTGGGCGGCTTCTTTCTCGACTTTGGTCCGCAAAAGCATGCCGGTTCGAAGTTTGTCGAGCTGGTCATCCTGACAGCGGACGGGCGGGTTCGTCGCTAGTCCGGGCAGGATCGGCATCGGCACCGCGTCGGCGCCATCGTGGCGCACCGGCCTGGACCAGGCCGGCTGACGAAAGGCCGGTTCACCGGTACGGCGCTCGAAATTTAGGCCAGATGGCCTAGATCCGGCCATATCCGAACAGCTCGACGCCATTTGCCCCGTGCGCGGCCCGTCGCTTGGCCCTGACGCCGGGGCCTGGCAACGGCAACGCGCTGCCGCGCAAACCGAACCCGCTGCACCGGCAGCCCACCTACATTGAGCGCACTTCTTCACCAGAAGATTCCTGCGCAATGCTCGTCGTCCGATGACAAGAAGAGCTCGCGCTGCGCTCTCCAACTTCCCGTCACCGAGACAAGACAAGCCATGAACGCAAGTACCCGGACCGGCGTGCGCTACACGCTGCTGATGCTGTTTCTGATCAACTTCCTGAACTTCTTCGACCGCACGATTCCTGCGGTCGTGCTCGAGCCGCTGCGCCTGGAGTTCGGCCTGACCGACACGATGCTCGGCCTGCTGGGCACCGCGTTCACGCTGGTCTATGCGCTGGCCGGGCTGCCGCTGGGGCGCCTGTCGGATCGGTTCAAGCGCACGCGCATCCTCGGCGCCGGCGTCTTCGTCTGGAGCGTTTTCACCGCCGCGTCGGGCATGGCCTGGAACTTCGTCTCGTTCTTCCTGATCCGCCTCGGCGTGGGCATCGGCGAGGCGAGCTGCGCGCCGGCCGCCAACTCGATGATCGGCGACATGTACCCGTCGAAGCAGCGCGCCCGCGCACTGGGCCTGTTCATGCTCGGCCTGCCGCTGGGCAGCCTGGCCTGCTTCGCGCTCGTCGGCTGGCTGGCGCAGAACCACGGCTGGCGCGTGCCCTTCATCGTCGCCGCCGTGCCCGGCCTGATCATCGCCGTGCTGGCGCTGACGCTGCGTGAGCCGGTGCGCGGCTCGCAGGAGAGCTATGCCATCGACACGCAGACGCCGATCGACCGCCCGTATCGCCGCGTGATGGCGATCCCGACGCTGTGGTGGATCATCCTGTCGGGTGCCGCCGTCAACTTCGCCGCCTACGCGATGGGCAACTTCCTGCCCGCGCTGATGATTCGTTATCACCACGTCAACGTGGCGCAGGCCGGCCTGGTGGCGGCGGTGGTGCTCGGCGTCACCGGCCTGCTCGGCCTGACCGTCGGCGGCTGGCTCGCCGACAAGATCCACGCCCTGTTCCCGCGTGGCCGCCTGATGATGGGTGCGGTGTGCCTGCTGCTGGCCGCCCCGCTGCTGTTCATGGGCCTGACGCGCCCGGCCGGCGACGTGCTCAACACCACCGTGCTGCTGTCGGCGGGCTGGCTGCTGTACTTCATGTACTTCGTCACCGTCTACGCCTCGGTGCAGGACGTCGTCGAGCCGCGCCTGCGTGCCACCGCGATGGCCGTGTACTTCTTCTTCCAGTACGTGCTCGGCGCCGGCTTCGGCACCGTGGTGACCGGCGCGCTGTCGGACTTCTACGGCAAGCAGGCGATGAACGCCGCCGGCGCCACGCAGATGAGCGATGCCTTCCGTGCGATCGGCCTGCAGTCGTCGATGAGCGTGGTGGTGCCGATCGCCATCGCCATCACCGGCATCGCGCTGTGGTTCGCTGCGCGCAGCTTCGTGCGGGACGCCGCGCGTGCCGGCGGCAACGCGGCGCCGCTGGCCGCCCCGGCCGTGCCGTCCGTGAGTCTGGCCGCTGCCAAGGCCTGAAGGAGCACCGCGATGAAACACCTCAGCGGCATGGATGCGTCCTTCCTGCACCTCGAGACGCCCGAGATGCCGATGCATGTCGGCAGCCTGCAGATCCTGGACCTGCCCGAAGGGCATGACGGCGACTACTACGAGGACGTCAAGCGCTACATGGCCGAGCGCATGCACCTGGCCGAGGTGTTCCAGCGCAAGCTGGCGCTGATGCCCTTCGAGCTGGCCAACCCGGTCTGGGTCGACGACGAGGACGTCGACCTCGACTACCACGTGCGCCACGTGATCCTGCCGCGCCCGGGCACCTGGGAGCAGCTGGAGAAGTACGTCGCGCGGCTGCATTCGAGCCTGCTCGACCGCAGCCGGCCGCTGTGGGAGATCTACGTCATCGAGGGCCTGCACACCGGCCAGGTGGCGCTGTACAACAAGATGCACCACTCGACGATCGACGGCGCGGCCGGCGTCGCGGTGATCAAGGCACTGCTCGGCACCAGCGCGGTGCCGGCGCCGATCAAGCCGCCGCGCCCGCGGCCGCGCACCAACCAGTACCAGCTCGGCATCGCCGAGCTGGCGGCCGCGGCGGTGGTCAACACCGCGCTGCAGTACGGCAAGCTCTTCAAGGCGCTGCCGGCCGGCGCCAAGGCACTTGGCAGCCTGCTGCTGCCGCAGCCCGACGACAGCGGCAAGCGGCTGTTCAGGTGGCCGAAGGGCTGGCGCCGCATCGGCAGGACGCCGCTCAACGTGGCGATCACCAACCAGCGTTCGTTCGCCGCGCGCTCGATGCCGCTGGACGACATCAAGCGCATCGCCCGAGCCAGCGGCAGCAGCGTCAACGATGTCGTGCTGGCGCTCGGCGCCGGGGCCTTGAAGCGTTATTTCGCCGACTACCGCTTCACGCCGCAGCAGCCGCTGGTGGCCGCGGTGCCGGTGTCGCTGCGCGAGGCCGGCAACACCGACCCGAACAACCAAGTGTCGATGATGCGCGTCGGCCTGGCCACCGACATCGACGATCCGGTCGCCCGCCTGGCGGCCATCAACGCGTCGGCCAAGTCGGCCAAGCAGTTCACCGGCCGCATCCGTGCCGCGATCCCGACCGACTTTCCGTCGCCGGGCGTGCCGTGGCTGATGGGCGGCTTCGCGCTGCTGTACGGCCGCTCGGGCCTGGCGAACCGCCTGCCGCCGCTGGCCAATGTCGCGATCTCCAACGTGCCGGGGCCGCAGGTGCCGCTGTACATCGCCGGCGCGCGGGTCGCGGCCTACTATCCCGTGTCGATCCCGACGCACGGCATCGCGCTGAACATGACGGTGCAGAGCTACAACGGCGCGCTCGAGGTCGGCCTCACCGCCTGCCGCCGCGCGATGCCCGATGTCGCCGACCTGGCCGACTACATCGTCGACGAGCAGCGCAAGCTGCTGGCGCTGGTGGAAAGCCAGGCCTCGGCGGCGGCCGCGCTGAGCGTCGCGATGGCGCCGCTGCCGAAAGCCCGCCGCGCGGCGCGCACTGCCGTCAAGCGCAGCGTCAAGACGGCAGCGCGGGCGGCGGCGGTTCAGTGAGCGCGGTCGCGCAGATGGCCTGCATCTGCGCGATCCAGCGCTCGGCCGCGAACACCGGCTGCGCGCGCAGGAGATAGCGCCGGCCGCCCCAGGCGGCGACGAACAGCGTCTCGATGCGTGCGTCGTCGGCCCGGCAGCCGGCGCTGGCGAGCGCGTTGCGCCAGGCTGCCAGCATCACGTCGTAGACGCGGCGGTGGTCCTTGCGCACCACGATCTCGTGCTCCATGTCGATCATCTCGGCGTCGAAGCCCGGCAGGCCTTCGGCGCGCGGGTCGCACAGCAGGCGCACCGCGCGCTCGACGGTCATCGGCCGCTGGTTCAACGCGATGAGCAGGCTCTCGATCGCATGGCGCACGTAACCCGCGAGCAGCGCGTGCTTGTTCGGGAAGTACTCGTAAAGCGTGCCCACGGAAATGCCGGTCTCCAGGGCCACCGCACGCGTCGTCACGCGGGACCAGCCGTCACGCTGCCAGAGCCGGACGAACGCGTCGTAGATCGCCTGCACCGTGAACTTGGCGCGCGCCTGCGCCGGGCGCTTCAAGGGTTTGCGGCGTTCGGGCAGGGCGGACGCACTCTGAAGACCGCGTGCGTGCATGGCAAGACCTCCTGTGGAAACGAACTCTGCCCTGAACGGCAGCCGTTCGCCCACGGGCAAGACCCGCATTGCACCACGCCCGGCAAGTTCTCAAGGACTCCGGTAGCGAAACGTCCCCATGGCCCGCGCGACGAGCTCGCCATCCGCGTCGCGCGCCTCGGCCTCGCAGAAACAGACCGACTTGCCACCACCGCTGGTGCGGGCGCGGGCACTGATCTGCCCGGTCGCCGCCCGCATGAAGGCCACGTGCATGTCGATCGTGACGACCTCGCGCGTGAAGCCGATGCGGCTCAGCGCCGCATTGGCCATCGCGTTGTCGAGCAGCGTCATCACGACGCCGCCGTGGCCGCCGCCGTGGTTGTTCAGCAGCTCCGGCTTCAGCTCGATCACCACCTCCGCCTCGCCGCCCTCGGCATGCTGCCGGCGTGCGCCGAGCAGCACCAGGAAGGGTACGTGGCGCTCGCCGGCCGGCGGCACCGTCGTCGTCGTCGCGCTCATTCGGCCTTGAACCCGCTCTCGGCCAGCAGGATGCGCTCACGCGCCTGCTGGGCCACGGCATAGGCGCGGTAGGCGGCGCCGGTCATCGGCTTCGACACGTAGTCGAATTCGTCGAGCATGCGCTGGTACTCGGCATCACCGGCGGCCTTCGCGAAGGCCGCGTGCAGCCGCGCGGCGACTGCGGCATCGAGCCCCTTCGGCGCCACCAGCCCGATCGGCGACTCGATCACCAGGTCGTGGCCCAGCTCGCGCAGCGTCGGCACCTGCGGCCAGCGCTTCAGGCGCTGCTCGGTGAAGCTGGCCAGCAGCCGCACCTTGCCCGACGTGGCCATCGCGCCGAAACCCGGATCGCCGTAGACGTCGAGGTGGCGGCCGAGCAGCGCCTGGAAGGCCTCGCTGCCGCCCTTGAACGGGATCATGTTGAAGCCGACGCCGGCCGATTTCGCCAGCCGCTCGCCGAAGATCCGGTTGACGCTGATCGCGCCGACGTTGCCCCAGCTGATCTGCCCCGGCCGCGCCTTCGCATCGGCCAGCAACTCGGCCAGCGTCTTCCACGGCGCGTCGGCGGCGACGACGATGCCGGTGGTCAGGCCGGCCAGCCCGATCAGGTAGCTGAAGTCGGCGATTGGATCCCACGCCGTCTTCATCAGCAGCGGCTGGCGGATCACCGAGTTGTGCATCAGCGCGATCGTGTGGCCGTCGGCCTCGGTGCCGGTCGCGATGCTCGCGGTGCCGGTGACGCCACCGCCGCCCGGCTTGTGCAGCAGCACGATCGGCTGGCCGAGCTCCTTCGCGGCGGCATGGCTCAAGGCGCGCAGGATCGGGTCGAACGAGCCGCCGGGCGGGAACGGCAGCACCAGCGTGATCGGCTTGCTCGGAAAGCCCTGCGCGCGGGCAAGGCGGGGCAGCGCGAGCGCGGCGAGGCCGGCGCCGCAGCCCAGCAGCGCGAGGCGGCGCGCGGCATCGACCGAACGTGGTGAGCTTGGCTTGATCGTCTTCATGCGAGTGTCTCCTGAAGGGCGCCGCATCAGCGATGCGGCAGGTACTTGAAGGTGCCGTGCGCCTGCGCGACGAGCGCGTCCTGCGCGTCGAACACACGGGCACGGCACAGCGCGATGCCCTCGTCGACGCCGATCAGCTCGCCGTCGACGTGAAGCGTGCCGCGGCCCGGCTGCAGGAACTGGCAGTTCATGTCCAAGGTCACCGCGGTCATCGAGAAATTCACGTGCGACACGGCCGCACTGGCCATCGCCACGTCGAGCAGCGTCGCGACGACGCCGCCGTGCGTCGTCTGCACCATGTTCTGCAGCTCCGCTTTCGGTGCCAGCACGAAACGTGAGCGGCCAGCCTCGGAGAACTCGCGCTCGAGGCCGATCAGCCGCGTGAACGGCACGGCGGAAAAAGGCAGCGTCATGTGTTGAAGGCCTGGCGCAGCTGCGCTTTCAGCACCTTGCCGGCGGCCGACAGCGGCAGCGCATCGACGACGCTGATGCCGCGCGGGCACTTGTAGCCGGCCAGCCGCTCGCGGCAGTGCATGACCAGGGCCTCGTGCAATGCCGGTGCAGCGCCATCGGACGCCGGACCGCGCAGCACGATGACCGCATGCACCGCCTCGCCCCAGCGCACGTCGGGCACGCCGATCACCGCCGCGTCGGCCACGGCCGGGTGGCTGCGCAGGGCGGCCTCGACCTCGGCCGGGTAGACGTTCTCGCCGCCCGAGATGATCATGTCCTTCAGCCGGTCGGCGATGAAGAGGTACCCCTCGGCGTCCATGCGCCCGCCGTCGCCGGTGTGGAACCAGCCGTCGCGCAGCGCTTCGGCGCTCGCCGCGGGCTGGTTCCAGTAGCCCGGCATCACCATCGGCCCGCGCACGATGATCTCGCCGACCTGCCCGCGCGGCACGTCGACGCCGTGCTCGTCGACGATGCGGATCTCGGCGCCGAGCCCGGCGCGGCCGACCGATGCGAGCCGCCCGGCAGCATGGGCTGGCAGCCGGTGGTTCTCCGGCAGATTGATGCACACCGCGCCGGCGGTCTCGGTCAGGCCGTAGGCCTGGAAGAACTCGGCCTGCGGGCAGGCGGCGAGCGCGCGCGCCAGCAGGTCCGGCGGCATCGGCGCGGCGCCGAAGGCGATGCGGCGCAGGCTCTTCACGCGCTCGGGCCGGAACCCCGGCGTTTCGAGCAGCGACTGCAGCATGCTCGGCACGACGATCAGGTCGTTGATGCCGTTGGCCTCGATCGCGTCGAGCACCGTCTCGGGCCGGAACTGCGGCAGCGTCAGGCAGCTGCCGCCGACGATGCTCTGGCCGATCAGGCGCCCCAAGCCCGCGACATGGAACAGCGGCGCGACCAGCAGCGTCACGTGCTCCGGCGAGTTGTTCAGCTCGGCGCCGCGCGTCATCGACGCGGACCAGAAGTTGGCGTGCGTCAGCATCACGCCCTTGGCGCGGCCGGTGGTGCCGCCGGTGTAGAGGATGCAAGCGAGCGCATCGCCGCCGGTGCGCGTGTCGGCGATCGGTTCCAGCGCCGCGGCGCGCGCCGCCAGCTCGTCGGCCGACCAGACCTCGCAGGCCGCGCGCAGCTCGGCCGCCGCGGCGGCCTGCGACGCATCGGCCAGCAGCAGCCGCGCACCGCAGTCGGCGAGCGCATGGCGCAGCTCGGGCACGCTCCAGCGCAGGTTCAGCGGGCAGGCCACTGCCCCCAGCCACCAGCAGGCGAAGAGCTGCACGATCAGCGCATCGTTGTTCGGCGACAGCATCGCCACGCGGTCGCCGGCGCGCACGCCGTGCGCGGCCAGCGCAGCGGCCTGACGCGCGATCGACGCGGCCATCTGCGCGAACGAGTGCGCACGGTCCGCGCCGGCGCCGAGGTGGCGCAGCGCGAGCTTGCTCGGGTGGCGCTGCAGCGCACGCTGCAGTCCTTGGGTCAGGTACATGAATCGCGTCCCCTTCAGGCGTCGCGCCGTGTCGCCGCCCACGCGGCGCTGAAGTCGCGCGGACCCGACAGCGAGATGCCGCCGTCGACCGGCAGCACGACACCGGTGATGTAGCCGCCCAGCGGCGATGCCAGCACCATCGCGATGCCGGCGATGTCGTCCAGCGTGCCGTAGCGGCCGAGCGGCACGCGCTCGGTGATGCGCTGCTGCTCGGCCTCGTTCGGCGCCAGCCGCCGCACGCCCTCGGTGCCCTCGATCGGCCCGGGCACGATCGAATTGATGCGGATGCCGTCGGCCCCCCACTCCATCGCCAGCACGCGCGTGAGCATGTCGACTCCCGCCTTCGCGGCGCAGACATGCGCCTGGTACGGCGTCGGCACGAAGGCCTGCGAGGCCGAGATGCTGATCACGCAGGCGCCCGGCTTGCGCAGGAATTCGTGCGCCGCGCGCAGCACGTTGAAGCTGCCGAGCAGATCGATGTCGACCACCGTCTTGAAACCGTTGCTCGACATGCCGAGCGCCGGCGCGAGGAAGTTGCCCGCCGCGCCCGAAACCAGCACGTCGATCGCACCGAACCGCTGCTGCGCCGCGCCGAGCGCCGCGGTCACCGCGCCGGTGTCGCGCACGTCGGCGCTGTGGCCTTCGGCCTCACCGCCGTGGCGTCGCAGCTGCTCGAGCGCGCCGTCGATGCGCGACTGCGAGCGGCTCAGGATCGAGAGCTTCGCGCCGCGGCGCGCGAACGCGTCGGCAATGCCGAGGTTGATGCCACTGGAGCCGCCGGAAACGAAGACATGGCGGTCGCGGAAGTCGAACGGATCGGAGGTGTTCATCGTTGCACTCCTGGTCATGCCATCGCCTGCGCGGCACGCACCATGCCGCGCGCAATGACGATCTGCTGGATCTGGCTCGTTCCCTCGTAGATGCGGAACAGCCGCACGTCGCGGTAAAAGCGCTCGATCCCGTTGTCCGCCACGTAGCCGGAGCCGCCGTGGATCTGCACCGCGCGGTCGGCGACGCGGCCGACCATCTCGGAGGCGTAGTACTTGCAGCAGGCCGCCTCGGTCGCGACGTCCTCGCCGGCATCGCGCCGCCGCGCCGCATCGAGCACCATCGTGCGCGCGGCATACAGCTCGGTGCGGCTGTCGGCCAGCATCGCCTGCACCAGCTGGAATTCGCAGATCGGCTGGCCGAACTGCTGGCGCTCCATCGCATAACGCAACGTGTCGTCGAGCAGGCGCTCGGCCACGCCGACGCAGACCGCGGCAATGTGGATGCGGCCCTTGTCGAGCACCTTCATCGCGGTCTTGAAGCCGCGGCCTTCGACGCCGCCGATCACGTTGGCCGCCGGCACGCGCACGCCATCGAAGTGCACGTCGCAGGTGTGCGCGCCCTTCTGCCCCATCTTGCGGTCGATGGGGCCGAGCGTGATGCCGGGCGAGTGCGCGTCGACGATGAAGGCGCTGATGCCGCCGGCACCCTTGTCGTCGGGGTTGGTGCGCGCCATCAGCGTGAAGATGCCGGCCTGCGGCGCGTTGGTGATGAAGCGCTTGCTGCCGTCGATGACGTAGTGGTCGCCGTCGCGGCGGGCGCGTGTTCGGATCGACGCGGCGTCCGACCCCGACTCGGGCTCGGTCAGCGCAAACGAGGCAATCAGCTCGCCGCGCGCCAGCGCCGGCAGCCAGCGGTCCTTCTGCTCCGGCGTGCCGTCGATCAGGATGCCCTGCGAGCCGATGCCCACCGTGGTGCCGATCAGCGAGCGGAAGGCCGGTGCGGTCTTGCACAGCTCGATCATCACCAGCGCCTCTTCCTCCATCGTCAGCCCGAGGCCGCCGTAGGACTCGGGCACCGTCAGGCCGAAGAGGCCCAGCGTCTTCATGTCGCGCACGATGTCCTCGGGAATGGCATCGGTTTCGGCGACGATGTCCTCGGCCGGCACCAGGCGTTCACGCACGAAGCGGCGCACGCTGTCGAGCAGGGCGTTCATCACGTCGTTGTCGCGGATCATGGGGATTCCTTCAGGCGCGCTCGAACAGCGCGGCCATGCCCTGACCGCCGCCGACGCACATCGTCTCCAGGCCATAGCGGCCGCGGCGGCGCTGCAATTCGTGCAGCATCGATGCCAGGATGCGCACGCCGGTGGCGGCGATCGGATGGCCGAGCGAGATGCCCGAGCCGTTGACGTTCAGGCGCTCCGGGTCGTTCCACTGCCAGCCCTGGAGGACGGCAAGCACCTGGGCTGCGAAGGCCTCGTTCAGCTCGACCAGGTCGATGTCGTCGAAGCCGAGGCCCGTGCGCGCGAAGAGCTTGCGCACCGCCCCCACCGGGCCGATGCCCATCGTCGCCGGCTCGCAGCCGGTCGCCGTCCAGTCGACCAGCCAGGCCATCGGCTCGAGCTTCAGTTCCTTCAGCTTGTCCTCGGCGACGACCAGGCAGGCGGCGGCCGCATCGTTCTGCTGGCTGGCATTGCCGGCGGTGACGACGCCGTCCTTCAGCAGCGGCTTCAGCTTCGCGAGCGACGCTGCTGTCGTGTCCGGTCGCACGCCTTCGTCGCGTTGGAACACCAGCGCTTCGCCTTTGCGCTGCGGCACGCTGATCGGCACCAGCTCGTCGTTGAAGCGGCCCGCTTCCCACGCCGCCGCCGCGCGCTGGTGGCTGCGCGCCGCGTAGGCATCGGCCTCGTCGCGCGAGATCCGGTACTCGCGCGCCAGGTTCTCGGCCGTCTCGATCATTCCGCTGATGCGGCCGAAGCGCTCGACCGGCTGCGAGCGTTCACGCCCGCGTTCGAGCCGGTCGTGCAGCGTCACCGAGCCGGAGCGCGCGCCCCAGCGCATGTCGGTCGAGTAGTACTCGATGTTGCTCATGCTCTCGACACCGCCGGCGACCACGACATCGGCGGCGCCGCTCTGGACCATCATCGCGGCCGTCACGACGGCCTGCAGGCCGCCGCCGCAGCGGCGGTCGAGCTGCAGGCCCGGCACGGTGATTGGCAGGCCGGCCTGCAGGGCAGCCCAACGACCGACGCAGGGGGTTTCGCCGTTGGCATACGACTGCGCGAATACGACGTCGTCGATGCGTGCGCCGTCCAGACCGCTGCGTTGCAGCACCGCTTGCAGCACCGCAGCCGCCAACTGCTCGACCGGCACCGGCCGCAAGCTGCCGCCGTAGCTGCCGACGGCTGTGCGCGCCGGCGCGACGATCGCTGCACGCCTGATGTGAGCGGCCATCAGACGGGATCCCAGGTGAACACGTCCGACGAGCGGTCGAGCGCGTAGAACGAACCCTGCAACGCGGGCAGCGCATGGTTGGCCACCGATTCCGGCGTCCAGCCCTCGCCGCGGTGCACCGAGCGGATCGGCCGCGGCTGGCTCATCAGGAAGATCTCGTTGTTGCGCACCGCGAACACCTGGCCCGTGGCCATTGCGCCGGCGTCGCTGGCCAGCGCGACCGCCAGCGGCGCGATCTTGGCCGGCGTCATCTGCTTCATGCGATCGACGCGCGCCTTCTCGGCCTCGGTCTCGGTCGGGATCGAGCCGATCATCCGGCTCCACGCGAACGGGGCGATGCAGTTCGAGCGCACGCCGAACTTCTGCATGTCGAGCGCGATCGACTTCGACAGCGCCATGATGCCGAGCTTGGCCGCGGCGTAGTTGGCCTGGCCGTAGTTGCCGATCAGCCCGGAGGTCGAGGTCATGTGCACGAAGCTGCCCGAGTTCTGCTCCTTGAAGTGCGTCGCCGCCGCGCGGCTGACGAAGTAGCTGCCGTACAGGTGCACCTTGATGACCGCGTCGAATTCCTCGACGCTCATCTTGTGGAAGAAGCGGTCGCGCAGGATGCCGGCGTTGTTGACCACCGCATCGAGGCGGCCGAAGCTTTCGAGTGCCGTCATCACGATGCGGTTGGCAGCCGCCGGATCAGCGACGCTGTCGGTGTTGGCCACCGCTTCGCCGCCGAAGGCGCGGATCTCGTTGACGACCTGTTGCGCGGGGCCGGCATCGGCGCCCTCGCCGGTCATCGATGCGCCCAGGTCGTTCACCACGACCTTGGCGCCCTCGCGTGCCATCGCCAGTGCGATGTCGCGCCCGATGCCACCCCCCGCGCCGGTGACGATCGCGACGCGGCCTTCCATCATCTTGCTCATGACTGCTCTCCTGTCGGCCAGACGAATGCGGCCGGTTGTTTGTCGAGGAAGCGCGCGACCGCCTCGCGGTGCTGCGCGCTGGTGAAGCACAAGGCCTGGGCATCGGCCTCGAATTCGAGCGTCGCCGCCAGGTTCGCCGGCTCGGCGGCGAGCGCGCGCTTCATCAGGCTGATCGCCAATGGCGACGCGCCGGTGAAGCTCGCGGCCAGCGCCTGCGCGCGGGCCGGCAGCCGGTCGGCCGGAACGATCTCGCCAACGATGCCGAGTCGCAGCGCCTCGTCGGCCGCGACCTCGCGCGCCGACAGCATCAGCTCCTTCGCGCGCTGCATGCCGACCACCCGCGGCAGCGTGTGCAGCGCGCCGAAGTCCGGCACCAGCCCGAGCTTCAGGAAGGGCATGCAAAAGCGCGCCGCGGGCGTCGCGATCACGAAGTCCGCAGCAAGCACCAGGCTGAAGCCGGCGCCATAGGCCGGCCCGTCGACCGCCGCAATCACCGGGCGGTCGAGCTCGATCAGCGCGCCCACCCACTGATGCGCATCCTGCATGCGCGCACGCCAGCCGGCGCCGTCGTTCCCGGACGACTGCATGCTGCGCAGGTCGCCGCCGGCGCAGAACGCACCGCCGGCGCCGGTCAGCACCAGCGCGCGGATCGTCCGGTCCTTTTGCACGTTGGCGAAACATTGCGCCAGCTCGCCGCGCATCACCAGGTCGATCGCGTTGCGCTGCGCCGGGCGGTTGAACGTCAGCGTCGCGACGCCATCGGCAACGGTGAATTCCAGGGTGTTCACGATGACCGCTCCTTCAGTTGCAACTCGCGCCACAGCACCTTGCCGGTGTTCGACTTCGGCAGCGCGGGCACGAACTGGATCAGCCGCGGCGCCTTGTAGACCGCCATCGTGTTGCGGCACCAGGCGATCAACTGCGCCTCGTCGATCGGCGCGTCGGGCGCGCACACGATCAAGGCCTTGACCGCTTCGCCGCTGCGCGCATCGGGCGTGCCGATCACGCAGGCCTCGCGCACGGCGGGATGCGTCAGCAGCTTGCCCTCGACCTCGGCCGGCCAGACCTTGTAGCCCGAGACGCTGATCATGCGTTTGAGCCGATCGGTCATGAACCAGTAACCCTCGGCGTCGACATGGCCGAGGTCGCCGGTGCGCAGGAAGCGCCGGCCATCGATGTGAATGAAGGCCGCCGCGCTGGCTTCCGGCTGCTGCCAGTAGCCCGGCGTGACCTGCGCGCCGGCGACGACGATCTCGCCGACCTCACCGGCCGGCAATTCGCGCAGCGTGTCCGGATCGATGGCGCGCAGCTCGACGCCGGGCCCGGGCATGCCGAGCGAACCCAGCTTCGGCCGCTGCGGCGGGTTGCCGATCAGGAACGACGCGGTCTCGGTCATGCCGTAGCCCTCCTGGTAGGCGATGCCGAATTCCGCGCGCATCCGCTCGGCCAGCGCCGGCGGCATCGGCGAGCTGCCGCCGGTCACCAGCTTCAGGCTGCGCACGCGCTGCGGCGTCACGTCGGGGTTGGCAAAGAAGTCCTGCAGCATCGCCGGCGGCGCGGCCCAGGTCGTCACACGGTGGCGCTCGATCAGCGCCAGCGCCGCGTCGCGGTTCCAGCGCGGCAGCATCACGACGCCGGCACCGAGCATCAGCGGCAGGTGCATGCCGTTCTGCATGCCGAGCGCGTGGAAGAGCGGCGCGACGGCCAGGAACACATCGCCCGACCCCTGGGATCGCCACGCGGCGGCGGCACGGTTCGCGGCCTGCACCGTCGCATGCGTGTGCACGCAGCCTTTCGGCCGGCCGGTGGTGCCGGACGTGTACGGCAGCACCGCCAGGTCCTGCGGGCCGGCACGGTGCGGGCGTGGCCACACGCCGGCGTCGAGCACGGCGGCCCATGGCACGACGCGGCCCGTACTGCCACGCGTCAGCGCCGCGCCGATGCACACGGTCTCGCGCAGCAGGCCGTCGTCGATCAGCGGCTGCAGGCGCGGCAGGAACTCGTCGGCGACGATCGCCATCCGCGCGCCGCTGTCCTGCGCGACCAGCGCGACCTCGTCGCCGGTCCACATCGCGTTGATCGGCACGATCACCGCGTCGGCGCGCAGCACCGCATAGCTGGCGATGACGAACTCGAGGCTGTTCTGCGACCACAACAGCACGCGCTCGCCACGCTGCAGGCCGGCGTGCTGCTGCAGCCAGCCGGCAATCCCCTCGGCGCGGCGCACCAGCTCGGCGTAGCTCAGCGACTGGTCGCCGAAGACCAGCGCGGTCTTCGCCGGCGACTGCTGGGCCGACGCGAGCAGCAGTTGCCACAGGCTGCGGGTTGGTGCGGCCGGAGCCTCGCTCAATCCTGCCGGCCAAAAGGCGCGTCCATTTCCATTCATGCCGCCTTCTCCATGTCGCGCGCAATCAGCTCCTTCATCACCTCGTTCGCCCCGCCCAGGATGCGCAGCACGCGCGCATCGACATACATGCGGGCGATCGGGTACTCGGCCATGTAGCCGTAGCCGCCGTGCAATTGCAGGCATTCGTCGATCACCTGGCCGAGGCGCTGCGTCGTCGACCACTTGGCCATCGCCGCGGTCGGCACGTCGAGCGTGCCCGCGAGCTGGCGCTGGATGCATTGGTCGACGAAGGCCTCGGAAAACGCCACTTCGGTGCGGCACTCGGCGAGCTTGAAGCGCGTGTTCTGCATCGCCAGCAAGGGCTCGCCGAAGATGCGCCGCTCGCGCACGTAGGCGAGTGTCTCCGCCACCGCGCGCTGCATCGTCGCGACCGCACCGATCGCGATCAGCAGCCGTTCACGCGGCAATTGCTGCATCAGTTGCCGAAAGCCCTGCCCCTCTTCGCCGCCGAGCAGGTTTTCCACCGGCACCCGCACCTCGTCGAAGAACAGCTCCGCCGTGTCCTGGCCATGCTGGCCGATCTTCTCGAGCAGCCGGCCGCGGCGAAAGCCCGGGCAGTCGGCCACCTCGACCATCAGCAGCGAAACGCCTTTCGCGCCGCGGGCCGCATCGGTCTTGACGACGACGCAGACCAGATCGGCATGGTGGCCGTTGGTGATGAAGGTCTTCGTGCCGTTCAGCACGTAGTGGTCGCCGTCGCGGCGCGCGCTGGTGCGCACCGCCTGCAGGTCGGTGCCGGCACCCGGCTCGGTCATCGCGATCGCGCTGACCAGCTCGCCGCGCGCCATCTTCGGCAGCCAGCGCAGCTTCTGTTCCTCGCTGCCGTAGGCCAGCAGGTAGTGCGCGACGATGCCGCTGTGCACGTTGATGCTGAAGCTGTTGACGAGCGCGCGCGCCTGTTCGGCGGCGATCACCGCCTCGTGCGCGAACGTGCCCCCGGCGCCGCCGTAGGCTTCCGGAATGCTGGTGCACAGCAGGCCCATCTCGCCGGCCTGGCGCCAGATGCTGCGATCGGCCAGGTGCTCTCGGCGCCAGCGTTCTTCGTGCGGAGCAAACTCACGCTCGAAGATGCGGCGCACCTGGTCCTGGAACAGCGCGACGTCGTCGCTCATCCATGCGGGGCGGCTGTCGGTCATGCCAGCTCCACCACGGCTTCGCCGGTGATCTTGGGGATGGCGCTCTGGTCGGCGACCGTCAGGGCCAGCCGGACCTCGTTGCCCGCCAGCTTCTCGACCACCGTCGCGCGGCAGCTTAAGCGGTCTCCCACATGCGTGATCGACACGAAGCGCGCCTGCAGGCGCTTCAGCCGCCGCTGCGGCACCCAGCCGGTCAGCTGGCGCGCCAGGTAGGCCATCGGCAGCATGCCGTGCGCGAACACGTCCTCCATGCCGGCCGAGCGTGCGAAGTCGATGTCGACGTGGATGGGGTTGTGGTCACCCGAGGCACCGCAATACAGCGCCAGCGTCAGCCGGCTGATCGGCTCGGCATCGAGCGGCGGCAGCTCCTGGCCCACCGTGATGTCGTGATAACGAACGTCAGCCATTGCGCACCACCGTCACGCATGTCAGCTCGGCGACCAGCACGCCGTGCTGGTTGCTCACGCGTGTTTCGCGGCGCACGAATTCGAGCGCACCGCCCTTCTTGTCGCTGATGTCGGCGATGCGCGGCTCGAAGCGCAGCCTGTCGCCGGCGTGCGCCATCGCGTGGTAGCGGAAATGCTGCTCGCCATGCAGGATGCGGCGGTAGTCGATGGCCAGCAGCGTGCGCATCGCGGCCGGATCGGGCGCGTCCATCTCGAGGCAGAAGAAGAAGGTCGGCGGCACCGGCAGGTTCGGATGGCCGGCGTCGCGCGCCGCCGCCTCGTCGGTGTAGACCGGGTCGGCCTGGCCGCAGGCCTTGGCGAAGAAGCGCAGCCGGCCGGCTTCGACCGGCACCGTGAAGACCGGCAGCGCGTGGCCGATGTGGCGGCGGTCGATCACTGCGCGTCAACCTTCTCGTACAGCGTGACGACGCAGGCGCCACCCAATCCGAGGTTGTGCTGCAGCGCAAGCCGTGCGCCTTCGACCTGGCGCTGGTCGGCCTCGCCGCGCAGCTGCCAGACCAGCTCGGCGCATTGCGCGAGCCCGGTCGCACCGAGCGGATGCCCCTTCGACAGCAGGCCGCCGGACGGGTTCGTCACGATCCGGCCGCCATAGGTGTTGTCGCCGTCGACGATGAATTTCTCGGCCGTGCCCTCGGGCGTCAGGCCGAGCGCTTCGTAGGTGATCAGCTCGTTGGCGGTGAAGCAGTCGTGCAGCTCGACGACGTCCAGGTCCTCGGGGCCGATGCCGGCGCTCGCGTAGACCTGCTGCGCCGCGGCCTGGCTCATGTCGTAGCCGACGACGCGGCGCATGTCGCCCGCATCGAAGCTGCTCGGCGTGTCGGTGGTCATCGATTGCGCGGCGATGCGCACCCGCAGGTCGAGACCGTGGCGGCGCGCGAAGTCGGCCGAGCAGACGATCGCCGCCGCGGCGCCGCAGGTCGGCGGGCAGCACTGCAGCCGCGTCAGCGGATCGAACACGACCGGCGCGGCGAGCACCTCGTCCAAGGTCACCGTGTTGCGGAACACCGCCAGCGGATTGCGTGCCGCATGCTGGCGCGCCTTGACCGAGATGCGCGCGAAGACTTCGCGGCCGATGCCATGGCGTTCCATGTACGCGCGCCCGGCACCGCCGAAGAGCTGCGCCGCGCGCGGCGCGCCGTCGTCCCAGCCCTGCAGCGCGATCATCGTGTCGCCGAAGCGCTCCATCGGCGACGGCCGGTCGGTCCACGTGGACTTCAGCGCCCCCGGCTGCATCTGCTCGAAGCCGAGTGCCAGCGCACATTCGACCATGCCGCTCTCGACCGCCTGGCGCGCGAGAAACAGCGCGCTCGATCCGGTCGAGCAGTTGTTGTTGACGTTGAAGACCGGGATGCCGGACAGGCCCACGCCGTACAGCGCCGCCTGGCCGGCGGTCGAGTCGCCGTAGACGTAGCCGACATAGGCCTGCTGCACCAACGGGTAGTCCAGGCCCGCGTCCTGCAATGCGGCCTGCGCGGCGCGCGCGCCCATCACCGTGTACGGCTCGCTCGCCCCGGGTTTCGTGAAGGGGATCATGCCGACCCCGACGACATGCACATGACGGTTCACGCTGTTCGCTCCTGATGTGTGGCTCGGAGCAAAGGATGCGCTTCGTGCTGCGCAGCGGCAATGACCGCGGTCGCCATCGGGATTGGCGAAAAGGATCAGCGTTCGCGCTGCCGATATTCCCCCGGCGCAACGCCGGTCCACTTCTTGAACGCGCGGTGAAAGGTGCTGGCCTCGGAGAAGCCGAGTTGCGCGCCGATGTCCAGCAGCGTCAGGTCCGGCCGCTGCAGCAGCTCGATGGCCGTGTCGCGGCGCACGTCGTCCTTCAGCGCCTGGAAGCCGCGGCCCTCCTCGCGCAGCCGGCGCGCCAGCGTCTGCGGCGTCATGCCCAGCGTCTGCGCCACCGCCTCGAGCGAGGGCAGCTCGTCGCGCAGCCGGCTGCGCAGCAGGCGCCGGATGCGGTCGCTGACGCGCGTGCGGTCGCGGTACTTGACGATCAGGTTGCCGGGGGCCTGCTGCAGGAATTCGCGCAGGCTCTGCGTGTTCTGCACCTGCGGCAGCAGCAGCCAGCGCTCGTCGAACCACAGCCGGTACTGCGGGCAGCCGTAGCGTACCTTGGCCTGGAACAGCCGCGCGATCTCCGAGCCGTACGCCGGCGCCTGGCCGCGGTAGTCGACCGCGACCAGTGGAATGCGCCGCGCCGCCAGCCACGAGGCGACGCCGAAGGTCAGGAACAGGAAGGCGCGCTGCGCGTATTCGGCCGCGAACGGGCTCGGCGCCGCATCCGCGCGCGGCACGATGACGATGCAGGCCAGGCCGTCGGCGCGCTGCAGCCGCGGCGTGAACTCTTGCATGCGGCCGTGGTAGTGGCGCAGCCCCGTGCGCAGCGCATCGCCGAGCGTCGGCGCCTGCACCAGCAGCCGGCAGCATTGCTCGAAGGTGCCCAGCGGCACGGGCTGCGCGAGCAGGCCCCACAGGTCGTCGCGCAGCCTGCGCCGCAACAGCCGCAGCACCGCGCCGTACTGCGCCTGCGAAATGCGCGCGAGCGGCGCGTCGAGCAGCGCAGGCGCGATGCCGGCGCGTTCGAGCAGCGGCTCCACGCGCAGGCCGCGGCGCCGCGCGCCCTGCAAAGCCAGCTCGACGTGATGGATCGATACGGTGTGCTCGGCCACGCCGGCATGCTACGCGGGTGGCAGCGTCAGCTTGCCGCGGCGGCCGCGCCGCGGGTCATCAGCGCATCGATCGCGGCGTCGTCGTAGCCGGCTTCACGCAAGACTTCGGCGGTGTGCTCGCCGGGCCGCGGCGCATGGCGGTGGATCGCGAATTGATGGCCGCTCATCCTGACCGGTAGCGCCACCTGCGTGACCGGCCCATAGCTCGGGTGCACGCTCTCGAAGACCATCTCGCGCGCGCGGAACTGCGCATCGGCCAGCGCTTCTTCGAGCGTGCGCAGCGGAGAGACGCAGCAGCCCGCGTGGCGCAGCTGCACGTCCCATTCGGCGAGCGTCCGGCTGGCGAACAGCGCGGCCAGCTCGCCGCGCAGCAGCTCCTCGGTCTCGCGGCGACCGCTGCGGTGCAGCGGCTTCCAGTCCGGCCGCTTCACCGCATCGCACAGCGCGTCCCAGAACTTGCGCTCGAGCGCACCGACCGCCAGCCAGCGATCGTCGGCCGTGCGGTAGGTGGCGTAACACGCGAGGCCGCCGGTCAGCGTGTCGGTGCCGGCGCGGCGCGTGCGGCCGCTGGTGGCCAGTGCCGCGAGCGGCATCACCGCGTGCGCCAGTGCACCGTCGGCCATCGCGATGTCGACGTGCCGGCCGCGGCCGCTGCGCTGCGCGTCGACCAGCGCCGCGAGGATGCCCATCGCCGCGCCGAGCGCACCGCCGATCAAGTCGGCGATCGGCACGTTCGACAGCGCCGGCCCGTGCACCGTGCCGATCTGGTCGGCGACACCGGCTTCGGCGCAGTAGTTCAGGTCGTGGCCCGGGCGGTCGCGGTCGGGGCCGTGCTGGCCGTAGCCGGTGATGCTGCAGTAGACGAGGCGCGGGTTCACCGCGGACACCGCCGCATGGTCCAGCCCGAGGCGGGCCATCACGCCGGGGCGGAAGCCTTCGATCAGCACGTCGGCCGTGCGGGCGAGCTGCAGCAGCGCGGCGGCACCGTCGGCGTGCTTCAGGTCGAGCCGGATGCCGCGCTTGTTGCGGTGGAGCAGCGCGCGCAGCTTCGGCGGCACCGCGTCGCCGGCGCCCAGGTCCTCGATCTTCACGACATCGGCGCCCAGGTCGGCCAGGTGCTGCGTGCACACCGGGCCCGGCAGCAGCCGCGTCAGGTCGAGGATGCGCACGCCGGCCAGCGGCGCGCCCTGAGGCTCGGGAGGCCGTGCTGCGCGCGGCCCGGGTTCAGTCGATCTGAATGTTGGCATCCTTGATGATCCTGGCGTAGACCTGCGCGTCCGCACGCACGGTGCGCGCGAACTCCTCGGTGCTGAGATGGCCCGGCGTCATGCCGAGCGCTTCGATGCGCGACGCGACCTCGGGCAACTGCACGATGCGTTGCGCCTCGGCGGCGAACTTCTTCGCGATCGGTGCCGGCACGCCCGCGGGCATGAAGAGTCCGAACCAGCCGATCGGCTCGAACGAATGGAAGCCGAGCTCGGCGAAGGTCGGCACGTTCGGCAGCACCTTGTTGCGCTGCGTGCCGGTGGCGGCGAGCACCTTCAGCGAGTCGAGATGCGGCCGCGCCGTCGCCATGTCGATGAAGGCCGACGACAGCTGCCCGCCCTTCAGGTCCTGCAGCAGCGGCGCCGCGCCCTTGTAGGGCACGTGCGTCAGGTCGAGCCCCGCCTGCAGGTTCAGCAGCGAGCCCTGGATGTGCGACGAGGTGCCGACGCCGTAGGAGCCGTAGTTCAGCTTGCCCGGCTGCGCCTTGGCGAGCGCGACGAAGTCCTTCAGCGTCTGCGCCGGCGTGCTCGCCGGCACCGCGAAGATCGAATTCGTGCTGGCCACCATCGTCAGCGGCTGCAGGTCCTTCAGCACGTCGTAGGGCATCTTCGGCTTCAACGCCGGCAGCTGCACGATCGCGGTGATGGCCAGCAGCACGGTGTGGCCGTCGGGCGCGGCCTTGGCGACGAAGTCGTTGCCCAGCATGCCGGACGCACCGGGCTTGTTGTCGACGATCACCGTCTGGCCCCAGGTCTCCTGCACCCGCGTGGCGATCAGCCGCGCCAGCGTGTCGGTGGCGCCGCCGGCGGGGTACGGCACGACGATGCGGATCGGCTGGCTCGGGTAGTTCTGCGCGAAGGCCGGGGCGCTCGCTGCGGCGATCAGCGCGCCGGCGCAAGCGATCAAGGCGCGACGGGCGTGCTGCGCTGTCTTCATGGCGTCGTCTCCGGGGGGTTGTTGTCGTGGCTGCAGCGATTGAATGCCGCGGTCCGAGGCGCGGCAATGGCCGGCAAAGCGTGTCGGATTGGCCGAAACGATCAGCTTTGTGCGCCCGTCCCCGCGATCGGGTGGTCGCACGTGCCGCCGCGCGCGCCGCGCTGCCCTATCCTCCGGCCCCAACAAATCGTTACCGGAGGCAGGGATGAGTGCAGTGATGTCGTTTGCGCAGTGGATGAACCTGACGGACGGTGGCTTCACGTCGATCCGCAGCAGCGAGCTGAAGGCCATCGATACGGCCTTGAAGTACTACCACGACAACCCCGTGCAGGCGCGCAAGGACAGGCTGGCGGCGGCGCTGCTGAAGTGGATGCAGTCCAAGGGCGCGGCCTGGAAGACCAGCGTGCGCAACAAGAACCGCGCCGTCGAGACGCTCTACGCGCAGGTCACCGGCCTCGGCGGGCCGAATCTGAGCGGCGAAGAACGTGTTGGCCTGGCGCATGTGCGCGACGAGTCGCAGGCCATCCTGCAGCAGCTGTTCCGCGGCCAGCGGCTGGAGTGGCGCAATACCTTCAAGGCCAAGCTCGGCGAGCAGAAGACCGGCCTCGCATCGGCCAGCGCCAGCGTGCTCATCAATACGCGCGAGCTGAGCGGCGTGCGCATCGGCGGCACCGGCGGCGCGGTGGGCGGCAACACCGGCCAGGCGATGGCCATCGCCGAAGACCTGGTGCGCAGCGTCGTGTCACCGGAGAACCTGCAGGACGTGATGCGCGCGCTCGCCAGCCTGATGCCGGCGTTCATGACGCAGCTCGCGGCGTCGCTGGTGCCCTTCCTCGGCGTGTTGACGTCGGCCGGCGGCACCGCCTGGGCCGCGAAGAACGCACTGCGATCAGCGTGGCGCGTCGAATCGGCCAAGGACCATGTGCACGGCAGCCTGGCCCAGGGCAATCCCGCGGCGGCGCTCGAGGCACTGATACGGCTGCTGCAGCGCGAGCACACCAACGACGTGTTCGCGGTGTCGGTGAGCCTCGGCGAATTCGGCGGCAAGCTCGCCGGCGTGCTGGCCGATGGCGGCACCGCGACCAACGCCGCCGTCGGCTTGGCGGCGAGCGTCATCCGCCTGATGAACATCGTGCGCGTGATCGAGCGTGACGTGCGCGAGCGCAACGCCGCCAACACGGCGATGCGCACCCGCGTGGACCGCAAGATCTTCGAGACCTGCCCGGTCGTCGGCGCCTACCTGATCTGCTGCGCACCGACCAGCGTGATGTGCAACGCCATCTTCGACGAGCGCTTCGGCGAAGTGGGCTGGCAGGACCAGGTCGAGACCGCCGTGCGCCGCCACCTGGGTGCGCTGCGCGAGCAGGCGCGGCGCGTGATCACCGCCCACCGCTTCTGGATCCCCGGGCTCGCGCACCACGCCGGCCTGATGGCCGTCAACGAGAAAAAGCTCAAGCAGATGCTGGCGAGCAAGGGCAAGACCGGCATGGTCGGCTTCGGCAGCGACAACCTGCCGGCGGCATTGCGCGCCTGACCGGGCCCCGCGTCAGGACACCGGGCAGGACCGGGTGTCCGGCTTGGCGCAGAGCTGGTGATCCTTGCCGAACGGGCCGTCGAAGGTCGCACAGCTCATGCCGCTGTCGCATTGCGGCGAGCTCGATCGGCACGGCTCGCATTGGCCGCCTTCGCCATCGCCGATGTCCTTGCAGGACACGATCAGCGGGGTCAGCAAGACCACTGCGGCCCAGCGGCGCCAGTTCATTGTTTGCATAGGGTCCCTCCCTGTTGAGATCAGGCAGCGATTGTCGCGTCGGCCGCGGCGCGCCCGGCCCACGATTTGGGGATGGCCGGCCGGAGCGGGGTGATAAGGTCACCGCTGCCATGCCCGACCTCCAGGATCCCGAGCTGCTGCGCCGCCTGCTGCGGGCGAAAGACCGCATGGACGCCGCCTCGCACGAGGACTGGCCGGTGCGCCGGCTGGCCAGCGTCAGCAGCGTCTCCGAGGCCCACTTCGCGCGATCGTTCAAGCAGGCCTTCGGCCTGCCGCCGCACCGCTACCTGCTGACGCGGCGCATCGAGCGCGCCACCGCGCTGCTGCGCGACACCGACCTGCCCATCACCGAGATCGCCTTCCAGACCGGATGGGGCAGCCTGGGCACCTTCGGACGCACGTTTCGCGACATCACCGGCGACAGCCCGGGCGCGATCCGCGAACGTGCGAGGGAGGCCGCCCTGGCGCCCGAGCTCGCCCGCGTGCCCGCCTGCATCTTGAGCGCCGCCCACCGGCCCGATCTCACGATCGCAGTTTCGGAGAAGCGGCGCCGGGAGGCGGGCGATATAAACGCGTCCGTCGAAAAGGAGATCCCATGAACCAAGGTGTCGAAGTGGTCGGTCTGTACGTGCGAGACCAGGATGAAGCGCTCGCGTTCTACGTCGAGAAACTGGGCTTCCGCGTGCACACGGACGTGGGCAATGGAGGTTATCGCTGGCTCACGGTGCAGCACCCGGACCAGCCGTCGTTCCAGCTCGGCCTGTTCCTGCCCGGCCCGCCGGTGCACGACGAGGCGACGGCGCAGGCGCTGCGCGCGCTCGTCGCCAAGGGCGCGATGCCGCCGCTGGTGCTGGTCGTCGACAACTGCCGCGCGGCCCACGACCGGATGAGCGCACGCGGGGTCGAGTTCACGCAGGAGCCGGTGGACCGCTACGGCAGCGTCGACGCGGGCTTTCGCGACCCGTCGGGCAACGGGTGGAAGCTGATCGAGGCGCGCCGCAGCACCTGAACCAGCCGCCAGCTGCCGCTCGCAATTCACGTTAGCGCTGCATCGGGATGGTGCGCGCAGGCCGCTCGAGCGTGGCCTTGTGCTGCCCCTTCGGGCCCACCACCTGGACCTCGATGCGCCGGATGCGCTTGAAGGCGTCGAGCAGGCCCACGTCGACGCTGCGCAGCAAGTTCGGCGACGTGCACTTGAACGCATAGTCCGCGTCGATGTCGGCGTGCTCGCCGTCCTTCGGCGCCGGCTGGGCGGCCGGCTCGAGTACGTCGGCCCGCACTTGCGCTGTCACCAGCGTGCACCGGGCGGCGGCGTCGGGCTTGAACAGCGCGGCGCCGCCATTGCGCAGCCGCGCCAGCAACTCGCTCGCCGCGCGGCGCTCGGCCTCGCTGCGCGGGGCACGCTCGAAGCCGAGCAGGCTGTCCAGCGGCGCTTCCATCGCGATGCTCAGCTGCTCGCCGTCGATCGCCACGGCGAGCGTGACCGCGCCGTGCTGGTGGGCATGGGGCGGCGCGGCCATCACGGCTCGCGCACCGAACAGCGTGACCAGCGTCAATAGCTGCGCAACGTATCGCAACCTTGGACTGCCCGGAGCTACAGAACGGGGGGAATCTGCGCCCCGGTCGATCGTATGCAGGTCAGGCCGTCGCGACTGCCGTGGTCGCTGCCGGCGCTCGGGCCCGACAACCAATGGATAAGGAGTTGCCATGCAGACATTCTTGCGCCATTCCCTGGCCACCGCCGCGTCGCTCGTCCTGTGCGGCGCCGCATCGCTCGCCCCTGCCCAGGTCCCGCCGCCCAGCCTCGTCGATCCTGCGCTCGGCGTGCGCACGGTGGTGTCGGGACTGGAGCTGCCGATCCACATGGCCTTCCTGTCGGCCGACGATTTCCTGGTGCTCGAGAAGGCCACGGGCCAGGTGAAACGGATCGTCTCCGGCGCGGTGCATTCGACGGTGCTCGACCTGGCGGTGAACTCAGCCTCCGAACGCGGCCTGCTCAGCATCGCCTTGCATCCCGACTTTCCGCGCAATCCCGGGGTGTACCTGTACTGGTCCGAGAGCTCCACCGGTCAGGACTCGACCGAGCTCGCGGAAGTGCCCTTGCTGGGCAATCGGGTCGACCGCTTCACCTGGACCGGGAACACGCTGGTCTTCGACCGCAACATCATCCGGCTGCGCGCGTTCCAGGCCGACGCCGGGCAGCCGCTGCGCGGCAACCACGATGGCGGCGTCATCAAGTTCTCGCCGCGCGGCAAGCACCGGGGAGACGACGGCGCCAAGCTGTTCGTGATCGTCGGCGACCTGGGCCGCCGCGGCTTCATGCAGAACAACCGCCAGGGGCCCGTGCCCGACGATCAGTTCGGCGGACCGGAGCCCGACGATGCGCACCTGAGCGGTGTCGTGCTGGGCTCAACGACGACGGCAGCGCCCCGCGCGACAACCCGTTCTACAACGTCGGCCGGCGCATCCCGGGCGAGTTCGGCGACAACGTGCAGAAGCTCTTCGCCTACGGTTTTCGCAACAGCTTCGGCATGGACTTCGATCCCGAGACCGGCGAGCTGTGGACACAGGAAAACGGCGACGACACCTTCACCGAGATCAACCGTGTCCAGCCCGGCCACAACGGCGGCTGGATCCAGGTGATGGGCCCGCTGAGCCGCATCGAGCAGTACAGGGAGATCGAGACCACGCAGTTCGGCGGTGCGCTGCAGCAGCTGCGCTGGCCGCCGACGCAGATCGCCGAAACGGCCGCCGAAGCGCGCCAGCGCCTGTACAAGCTGCCGGGCTCGCACTACAACGATCCGGAGTTGTCCTGGAAGTACGAGCTGCCGCCGGCGGGCATCGGCTTCCTGCGCGGGCGTGGCCTGGGACGCGAGTACGAGGGCAACCTGTTCCTCGGCGCGGCGCGGGTGGGCGTGCCTCCGTCCACGGTGCCGGGCGCCCAGGTCGTGAGCGGGCAGCTGTTCCGCCTGCAGCTGTCGCGCGATCGGCGTTCGCTGCGCTTCGACGATCCGCGCCTGCGCGACAAGGTGGCCGACAACCTGGACAAGCACGACATCACCGAAAGCGAGAGCCTGCTCTTCGGCCGCGACTTCGGCGTCGGAGCCGATGTGCGCACGGGGCCCAACGGCAACCTGTTCGTGGTCTCGCTGACCAACGGCGCGGTCTACGAGGTCTTCCGCAAGTAGGGCGGCTTCTCGACGGTGACTCACTCGAAGTCGAGCAGCACCTTCATCGCTTGCGAGCGGTCCGCCGCGAGGGCGAACGCGCGTCCCGCGTCGCGGTAGGGCACGGTCGCCGAGATCAGCGGCTTGACGTCGACCAGGCCCTGGTTGAGCAGGTCGACGGCGATGCCGAACTCCTCGTGGAAGCGAAAGGCGCCGCGCAGGTCGAACTCCTTGGCGACGATGGTGTTCAGCGGCAGCGTCGTCTCGCCGCCGAGGCCGACCTGCACGATCACACCGCGCGGCCGCAGCACGTCCAGCGCGCCGCGGAGCGCCGCCGGGTTGCCGCTGGCCTCGAACAGCACGTCGAACTGGCCCTTGTCGGCGGCGAAGGCGGCCAGCGCCTGCGGCGCCTCGGCGACGTTGATCGCCTGGTCTGCGCCCACCTTGAGGGCGGTGCGCAGCGCGAATCCGCCGACATCGGTGACGACGATCTGCGTCGCCCCGGCGCGGCGCGCGGCGATGACGACCAGCGCGCCGATCGGCCCGCAACCGGTGACGAGCACTTTGCGCCCCAGCAGCGGACCCGCACGCTGCACCGCGTGCAGCGCCACCGACAGCGGCTCGGCCATCGCGCCTTCGCGGTCGCTCAAGCCATCGGCCAGGCGATGGGCCTGGTGCGTCTCGACGACGATCTCGCGCCGGAACGCGCCCTGCACGTGCGGCGTGCGCATGGCGCTGCCGTAGTAGCGCATGTCCAGGCAATGGTTCTGCAGCCCCAATTGGCAGAAGCGGCACAGGCCGCAGGGCCGGCTGGGGCTGATCGCGATGCGGTCGCCGACGGCAAAGCCCGCGGCGCCCGGACCGACCTCCTCGACCACCCCGGCCACTTCGTGACCCAGCACCATCGGCTCGGTGACGCGCACGGTACCGAAGCCGCCGTGCTGAAAGTAGTGCAGGTCCGATCCGCAGATGCCGCCGAAGCGCACGCGCACGCGCAGCTGGTTGGTGAGCACCGGCGGCGTCGGCACGTCTTCGACGCGCAGGTCGCCGGCGGAATGAATGACGAGAGCGTCCATCGCGAGTCCGTGGTGTGGGTTCTTACAGCGTCGCGGTGACACCACCGTCGACGTACAGGATGTGGCCATTGACGAAGTTGGAGGCGTCGCTGGCGAGGAACACCGCCGCGCCGACCAGATCGGCCACGTCGCCCCAGCGGCGCGACGGCGTGCGGCCGATCAGCCACTGGCTGAACTCGGCGTTGTCCACCAGGGCCTGCGTCAACTCGGTCCTGAAGTAGCCGGGCCCCAGGCCGTTGACCTGCAGGCCGTGCTGCCCCCAGTCGATCGCCATGCCCTTGGTCAGCATCTTCACTGCGCCCTTGCTGGCGGTGTAGGGCGCGATGTTCGGCCGGCCGAGCTCGCTCTGCACCGAGCAGATGTTGATGATCTTGCCGCGGCGGCGCCCGATCATGTGGCGCGCGACCGCCTGCCCGACGTAGAACACGCTGTCGACGTTGGTCCGCATCAGCTCGTGCCACACGGCATGGTCGAAGTCCTCGAGCGGCGCACGGCGCTGCAGGCCCGCGTTGTTGACGAGAATGTCAATAGGGCCGTGCTCGGCCTCGAAACGCGCCACGGCCGCGGTGACGGCAGCCGCGTCGGTCACGTCGAAGGCCGCGGTCAGCACGTCGGCGCCATCGGCGCGCAACCGCTCGGCGGCGGTGCCTAACTTGGATTCGTCGCGGCCATTGAGCACCACGCGCGCACCGGCGCCGGCCAGTCCGCCGGCCAGCGCGTAGCCGATGCCGGAACCCGACCCGGTGATGAGCGCGGTGCGGCCGGACAGGTCGAAGAGTTTCAGGGCCGGGGTCATGGGGCGTCTCGCTGGTTCAGGGGTGCGGCCAGCCACTGCAGCACCGCCTGCACCTGGTCGGACGGGGTTTGTTGCGCGGGCAGATGCAGCACGTGCGGCTCGTCGGTGGGCACTTCCAGCGTGTCGAACTGGCTCGTGACAAGGCCGGCCGGGAAGACATGCCCCGGCCGCGCCGCGACGCGAGCGCGCGACGCGTCCGGCGCGATGTCGATGTACACGGTGCGCAGCGCCGGCACGGCCGTGCGCAGCCGCTCGCGGTAGCGCCGCTTGAGCGCCGAGCAGGTCAGCACCGCCGGGCCCAGTTCCGCCGCGAGCAGGTCGCCCAGGCGGCCGAGCCAGGGCTCGCGGTCGGCGTCCTGCAAGGGGACGCCACTGCGCATCTTGTGCTGGCTTTGCGGCAGGTGATGGTCGTCGCCTTCGATGAGGGTGGCGCGCAGCGCGCGCGCCAGCGCGGCGGCGAGCGTGGACTTGCCGCTGCCCGCGACGCCCATCACCAGGACCTTGGTGGTGGCGTACATCTCAGCGCCGCTCCACGCCGGGGTTCACCGGCGTCGGCGGGTGGCCGGCATCCGGCCCGCGGCCGAGCGCGGCCACCAGGTTGTCGGCCGCCAGCGCAGCCATCGCGCGCCGCGTGCGCAGCGTCGCGCTGCCGATGTGCGGCGTGATCACGACGTTGGGCAGATCGAGCAGCGCCGGGTGGATCGCCGGCTCGCCTTCGAACACGTCCAGCCCCGCCGCCGCGATGGTGCCCGCGCGCAGCGCAGCGGCGAGCGCCGCGTCGTCGACGATGCCGCCGCGCGCGATGTTGGTCAGCGTCGCGCTTTGCTTCATCAGCGCCAGCTCGGCGGCGCCGATCGCATGGTGCGAGGCCGGGGTGTAGGGCAGCACCAGCACCAGGTGGTCGGCCTGGCGCAGCAGCGTGGCCTTGTCGACGTAGCTCGCGCCGGCCGCGGCTTCCAGCGCGGGTGCCAGCCGCGTCCGGTTGTGGTAGATCACGCGCATGCCGAAACCGGCCGAGCCGCGGCGCGCGATCGCCTGGCCGATGCGGCCCATGCCCAGGATGCCCAGCGTCGCGCCATGCACGTCGCTGCCGGCAAAGTGGTCGTGGATGCCGGTGCGCGTCCACTCGCCGCGGCGCACCGCACGCTCCGATTCGGTGATACGGCGGGCGGTGGCCATCATCAGCGCGAAGCCGAAGTCGGCGGTCGTCTCGGTCAGCACGTCGGGCGTGTTGGTCACGATCACGCCGCGCGCGCTGCAAGCCTCGACATCGATGTTGTTGTAGCCGACGCCGACGTTGCAGACGGCCCTCAGCTGCGGGCAGGCGTCGAGCACGGCGGCGTCGAAACGCTCGCTGCCGGTGCTCATCACGCCGTGCTTGCCCTGCAGCCGACGGATCAGCTCGGCGGGGCTCCAGACGGCATCGGTGGGGTTGTGCTCGACGACGAAGTGCTCGCGCAGTCGGTCGAGCACGTCAGCAAAGGTGGCGCGGGTGGCGAGGACGGCGGTGGACATGACTCTCGTTGCACTCAGTTGTTGCAGCGCGCTTCGAGCGCATCGATGAACGAACGATCCCAGCGCCCTTCGCGCATGGCCTGCATCGTCTTCGCTTCGGCTTCCAGCACGCCGCGCGCCTTGACGATCAGCTCGGGCGCGTCCTGCGGCGCGATGGCGAGCAGCCCGTCCTGGTCGCCGACCACGATGTCGCCGGGGTTGACGACCATGCCGCCGACCGAGATCGGCACGTTGATCTCGCCGGGGCCGTCCTTGTACGGCCCGCGGTGCGTGACGCCGCGCGCGTAGACCGGGAAGTCGCGGCTGCGGATCTCGGCGACATCGCGGATCGCGCCGTCGATGACCACGCCGGCCAGGCCGATGCGGTCGGCATAGAACGTGAGGATGCCGCCGACCACGGCGTTGGCCAGGTCGCCGCCGGCGTCGATGACCAGCACGTCGCCCGGGCGGCAGAACTCCAGCGCGCGCAGGTAGGTCAGGTTGTCGCCGCCGCGTGAACGGGCGGTGACTGCCGTGCCCGACATCGTCTTCTCGCCCGGCCGTTGCCAGGGCTGCAGGCCGACGGTGCCGATGTTGCGGTGCATGTTGTCGCTCAGCGCGGCGAGCGGCAGCTCGCGCAGCGCGGCGATCACGGTCTCGTCGACCTGCGGGGCCGACGGGTTCTTGCGCAGCGCCTTGTAGGTGCTCATCGAGGGGTCCTCAGTGAAGGGCGGCCACGGCCTGCGCGATGCGGCTGCAGCCCTGGTCGAGGTTGTCGATCGAGGTGGCGATCGAGAGCCGGAAGTACGGCGACAGGCCGTAGGCCGTGCCGGCGACGACGGCGACGCCCACGCTGTCGAGCAGGTACATCACGACGTCACCGTCGGCGTCGAGCCGCTGGCCGTCGGGCGTGGTCTTGCCGATCAGGCCGGCGCAGTTGACGTAGAGATAGAAGGCCCCGTCGGGCGCGCGGCAGGACAGGCCGGGGATCGCATTGATCTGCTGCAGCGTGCGGTCGCGCCGCTGCTTGTAGATCAACACGCTTTCGGCGACGAAATGCTGGGGGCCGTTCAGCGCCGCTGCGGCGGCCGCCTGGCTCACCGAGCAGCAGTTGCCGGTGGACTGCGACAGCAGCGTGTCGAGCGCCTGCACCAGGTCGCGCGGGCCGGCCAACCAGCCGATGCGCCAGCCGGTCATCGCATAGGTCTTCGACACGCCGTTGATCGCCAGCGTGCGATCACGCAACTCGGGCGCCACGTTCAGCAGGTGCGGCGTGCGCTGGTCGTCGAAGCGGATGTGCTCGTAGATGTCATCGGTCATCACCAGCACCTGCGGGTGCCGCGCCAGCACGTCGGCCAGCGCGCGGTACTCGGCGCCGGTGTAGCTCGCCCCGGTGGGATTGCTCGGCGAGTTCAGCAGCAGCCAGCGCGTGCGCGCGGTGATCGCGGCTTCCAGCTTGGCCGGGGTCAGCTTGAAGCCGTCGGCCTCGGGGCAGGCCACGGTGACGGGCACGCCGTCGCTCGCCAGCACCATGTCGGGATAGGAGACCCAGTAGGGCGCGGGAATGATCACCTCGTCGCCGGGTTCGAGGGTGATCGACAGCGCGCTGAAGATCGCGCTCTTCGCGCCGCTGGTGGCGATGATCTCGTTCAGCGCGTAGCTCAGGCCGTTCTCGCGCTCGAGCTTGGCGGCGATCGCCTGGCGCAGCTCGACCGTGCCGGCCATCAGCGTGTAGCGGGTGGCGCCGTTCTCGATCGCCGCCGCGGCGGCCTGGCGGATGTGCGCCGGCGTGTCGAAGTCCGGCTCGCCAACCACGAGGTTGACGATCGCCTTGCCCTGCCGGCGCAGCTCGTTCGCCCGATCGGCGGCCGAGGTGCTGGGCGAAGGCTTGATGCGCCTGACGCGCTCGGCAATGCGGGAGGTGGTCACGGTCTTCCTTGGCGGCGGGATTGCCGTAACGGTAGGGCCGGCGCCGCGCAAAGGCCAAGACGAGATCGCTCTGCCTTGATAGGCAACACTTATGACCTCGGCGTAGACTGATCGCACAGGAGGAACGCGGTTGAACCTCAGGCGCCTGAAGTACTTCGTCAAGGTCGTCGACATCGGCAGCATGACCCAGGCTGCCGATGTGCTGCACATCGCCCAGCCGGCGCTGAGCCAGCAGCTGGCCACGCTGGAGGGCGAGGTCCGCCAGCAGCTGCTGGTGCGCACCAAGCGCGGCGTCACCCCCACCGAGGCCGGCAAGGTCCTGTACGGCCATGCGCAGCTGATCCTGCGCCAGTGCGACCAGGCGCGGGTCGACATGGACGCGGCCGGGCGCGGGCTGTCCGGCGCGGTGGCCGTCGGCCTGGCGCCGGGCACCGCCGCGGCGGGCCTGGCGCTGCCGCTGCTGCGCACCGTGCGCGCACGGCACCCGGGCGTGCTGCTGTACCTGAACGAGACCTACGGCAGCACACTGTCGGAGCTGGTGATGAACGGCCGCATGGACCTGGCCGTGCTGTACGGCGGCCGTGTCGCCGTGCACGGGCTGCAGTTCCTGCCGCTGCTGAAGGAGCAGCTCTTCGTCGTCGGGCCCGCCAGCCTGCCGGCGCCGCCGGAGCACGTGCCGCTGCGCCTGCTCGGCGAGATGGACCTGTACCTGGCGCGGCCCTACAACGTGGTGCGCAAGATGGTCGACGAGGCTTTTGCCGGCATCGGCCTCGCGCCGCGCGTGGTCGCCGAGATCGAATCGGCCAGCACGCTGACGGCGGTCATCGCCGACGGGCTGGGGGCGACGATCCTGCCCGAATCGATGGCCCGCACCGTGGTAGGTGCCTGCAAGGCCTGGCAGTGCCGCATCATCGAGCCGGTGATCGAGGCACCGCTCGCGCTGTGCCAGTCCGATCACCTGCCGCTCACTGAGCCGGCGCAGGCCATCAAGGAGATCCTGCTCGAGCTGGTGGCCGCCCTGCCCGGCAGCCTGATCGCCGGAGACGACACCCGCCTGTCCGTGTCATAAGCCGCCCTTATCGGGGCACAGCCATTCCGTCTTGGTCGCCGGGAGGGTTCGCAGATACCTTTGCGGCCATGGAAGCGCAGCAGATCAAGGCCTTCATCGACGCGATGGCGTCGTCGGACCTGGCCGAGATGAGCTTCAGCCAGGATGGCTGGACGCTGCGGCTGGTGCGCCGGTCTGCCGATGCGGCGACGCCGGTGGCAGCGGCCCCGGCCGCTGCGCCCGCACGGTCCGCGAGCGGCCCGCGCAAGCCGCTTCCACCCGCCGCCGCGCCGGCGTCGGCACCCGAGCTGCTGGCACCGCTGTTCGGCGTCGTGCACCTGCAGGCCGGGCCCGGCGAGCCGCCCTACGTGGCCGCGGGCCAGGCGGTGCGGGCGGGCCAGACGCTGTGCGTGATCGAGGCGATGAAGGTCTTCAACGAAGTGCGCGCCGAGGCCGACGCCGTGGTCGACGCCGTGCTGGTCCGCTCGGGCCAGGAAGTCGACGCCGGCCAGCCGCTGCTGCGCCTGCGCTGAAGGACAGCGATGTTCGACACCGTGCTGATCGCCAACCGCGGCGAAATCGCCTTGCGCATCCAGCGCGCCTGCCGCGGCCTCGGGCTGCGGACCGTGGCGGTGCATTCCGAAGCCGACCGCGACGCGCCGCATGTGCGCCACGCCGACCAGGCCTTGTGCATCGGACCGGCCGCGCCGGTTGCGAGTTATCTGAACCAGGCCGCGATCCTGTCGGCGGCCGTGATCAGCGGCGCGCAGGCCATCCATCCGGGCTACGGCTTCCTGTCCGAGAACGGCGAGTTCGTCGCCCGCGTCGAGCAGGCCGGCCTGACCTTCATCGGCCCCAGCGCTGCCTGCATCCGCACGATGGGCGACAAGGTGTCCGCCAAACGCGCGATGCGCGCCGCCGGCGTGCCCTGCGTGCCGGGCCCCGACACCGGCCTGCCCGACGACCCGGCGGCGGTGCAGGCCCTGGCGCGCGAGATCGGCTACCCGGTGATCGTCAAGGCCGCCGGCGGCGGCGGCGGGCGCGGCATGCGCGTGGTGCACGACGAGGCGGCCCTGTCCGATGCGCTGGCGCTGACGCGCGAGGAAGCGCGGCGCGCCTTCGGCAACCCCGAGGTCTACATCGAGAAGTTCCTGCTGCACCCGCGGCATGTCGAGATCCAGGTGCTGGCGGACCGCCACGGCCACGCGCTGTGGCTCGGCAGCCGCGATTGCTCGCTGCAGCGCCGCCACCAGAAGGTGCTGGAGGAAGCGCCGGCGCCCGGCATCGCCCCGGCCGCGATCGCCGCCGTCGGCGAACGCTGCGCCGAGGCCTGCCGGCAGATCGGCTACTGCGGCGTCGGCACCTTCGAGTTCCTGTACGAGAACGGCGCGTTCTTCTTCATCGAGATGAATACGCGGCTGCAGGTCGAGCACCCGGTGACCGAGATGATCACCGGCATCGACATCGTGCAGCAGCAGATCCGCGTCGCGCGCGGCGAGCGCCTGGCCCTGAGCCAGGCCGACATCCGCTGCGACGGCCACGCCTTCGAGTGCCGCATCAATGCCGAGCATCCCGAGACCTTCGCGCCAGCGCCCGGGCGCATCACCGAGTGGGTGCTGCCCGGCGGCTTCGGCGTGCGCGTGGACAGCCATGCCTCGGCCGGCTACCGCGTGCCGCCGTACTACGACTCGATGATCGCCAAGCTGATCGTGCACGGCGCCACGCGCGAGGACGCGCTGTCGCGGCTGCGACTGGCGCTGGACGAGATGCAGGTCGGCGGCATCGCGACCAACCTGCCCTTGCACCGGCGCATCGTCGACGAGCGCGGCTTCGTCGATGGTGGCGTCGACATCCACCACCTCGAGCGCTGGCTGCAACGGAGTGCCGCATGAGCCGCGTCGATGCAGCATCGGTCAGCCTGCTGGGCACGAGTGCCCTGCTGTTCGAGGCCCCGGGCGACACCACGCTGCCGACGCAGCAGCGCATCTGGGCGCTCGCCCGCGAGGCCGAGACCTGGCCCGAGGTGCGCGAAGCCATTCCCGGCATGAACAACCTGATGCTCAGCTTCGCGCGGCCGCCGCTGACGCCGCACGCACTCGAAGCACGGCTGCACAGCGCGTGGCAGACGATCGAGCCGCTGGCGCTGCGCGGGCGCATCGTCGAGCTGCCGGTGCGATACGGCGGTGACAGTGGGCCGCACATGAACGACGTTATCGAGCACACCGGTCTCGGCATCGACGAGATCGTCGAGCGCCACAGCGCGCCGCTCTACCCGGTCTACGCGCTCGGCAGCCACCCGGGCTACTGCTACCTCGGCGGCATGGACCCGAGCCTGGCGACACCGCGCCGCAAGGTGCCGGTGCTGCGCATTCCCGGCGGCGCGGTGTCGATCGGCGGCGCGCAGACCGGCGTCTCGGCATCCGACGGGCCGAGCGGCTGGAACACCATCGGCTGCACGTCGATGGCCTTCTTCGACCCGACGCGCGACCCGCCCGCGCTGCTGCAGCCCGGTGACAGCATCCGCTTCCGTGTCGAGCAGGTGATCCGATGATCCAGATCCTGTCGACGGGCGCGCTGGCGACGGTGCAGGACCTCGGCCGGGAAGGCGCCTTGCGCTGGGGCGTCGGCAGCTCGGGGGCGATGGATCCGCTGGCGCTGGCCGCCGGCAACATCCTGCTCGGCAACGACGACGGCGCGGCCGGCATCGAGGTTCCCGTCTTTCCGCTGCGGCTGCGCTTCGACGCCGATGGCGCGTTCGCGGTCACCGGCGCCGATGTCGATGCGCGCCTGGACGACCGGCCGCTGCTGCCCTGGAGTGCCGTGCGAGCCCGCGCCGGGCAGGTGCTGCAGCTCGGGCTGCCACGCCGCGGCGGCCACTGGCCCGCGAGCCGCGCCTACGTGTGCCTGGCCGGCGGCATCGACGTGCCGCCGGTGCTGGGCTCGCGCAGCACGCAGATGCGCGGGGCCTTCGGCGGCCTCGACGGGCGTGCGCTGCGCGCGGCCGACACACTGCGCGCGGGCCGCGCGAGCGGCGAGCCGCCGGTCGAGGGCCTCGGGCTCCTGCCGCCGGCCTTGAGCCTGCCGCTGCAGGTCGACGGCCTGCCCGCGATGCGGGTGCTGCCGGCGGCGGAATACCACCACTACACCGCGGCCTCGCGCGCCGCGTTCTGGGCCGAGCCCTGGAAGATCACCGCGCAAAGCGATCGTTACGGCTACCGACTCGAGGGCCGCCCACTCGAAGCGGTAGCGGCGATCGAGATGCGCTCGCACGGCATCGTGCCGGGCGTGATCCAGGTGCCGCCGGGCGGCCAGCCGATCGTGCAGATGCGCGACGCGCAGCCGTCGGGCGGCTACCCGAAGCTGGGCACCGTGATCGAGGCCGACCTGTGGCGCCTGGGCCAGGCCCCCGTCGGCAGCCGCGTGCGCTTCATCGAATGCGACTGGGACGGCGCACTGGCCGCGCTGGCCGAGACCCGGCGCTGGCTCGACGAGGCGCGCCGCCTGGTCGGGCTGCAGCGCCTGCAGCACACGAGGCAGTGAGCGGCATGCGCCCCGACCAGATCCAACAGATCGCCGGCTGGCTGGCGGCCACCGACATCGCGCTGCTCGAGCTGCGCGGCCCCGGCCACACGCTGCTGCTGCGTCACGACGGTGCTGCGGTCGAGCGCATCACGCCCGGCGACGAGGCGCCGATCGACGTGCCTGCGGCGCCGGACCCGCTGACGGTCAGCGCGCCCTCGCTCGGCGTCTTCCTGCACCGCCACCCGCTGCGCGCCGAAGCCCTGGCCGCTGCCGGCAGCGCCGTGCAGGCCGGCCAGGTGCTGGGACTGCTGCAGATCGGACCGCTGCTGCTGCCGGTGGCGGCACCTGCCGACGCATGCGTGATCGAACTGCTGGCCGACGACGGTGCGGTCGTGGGCTACGGCACGCCGCTGATGGTCTTGCAGCTCGACACGCCGGCCTGACCCCTGGAGGACCCCGACGATGGACATCGATCTCAACGCGGACCTCGGCGAGGGCTTCGGTCCCTGGCGCATGGGCGACGACGAGGCGCTGCTCGGCGTGGTGTCCTCGGCCAACGTGGCCTGCGGCTTCCATGCCGGCGACCCGGTGATCATGGAGCGCACGATCCGCATCGCCGGCGCGCGCGGCGTCGACATCGGCGCGCATGTCGGCTTCCCCGACCGCCAGGGCTTCGGCCGGCGCGTGATGCAGATCGACGCCGGCGAGCTGGCCGCGATGGTCACCTACCAGCTCGGCGCGCTCGGCGGCATGGCACGCGCGGCCGGCCAGCGCATGACGCACATGAGCTTCCATGGCGCGCTGGGCAACCTGGTCGCGGCCGATGCCGCCTTGGCCGCGGTGCTGGTGCGCGCGGTGGCGGCCTACGACCCGGCGCTGATCATCAGCTCGTCGAGCAGCTTGGCGATCGAGGGCGCCGCGGCGGAGAACGGCCTGCGTGTCGCCACCGCCTTCTTGGCCGACCGCGCCTGCGACGACGCGGGCCTGCTGGTGCCGCGCCGCGTGCCGAATTCGGTGATCCACGACGAAGCCGCGGTGCTGGCGCGCGTGCGCCAGCTGCTCGCCGACGGCACGGTCACCACCTGGAGCGGCAAGCTGATCGCGATGCGGCCGCGCTCGATCCTGGTTCATGGCGACACGCCGGGCGCGCTGGCGCTGGCGCGCAGCTTGCGCAGCGAGATCGAAGGGGCCGGCGGACGCATCGTGCCGATCTCGCAGCAGCTGGCCGAACAAGGGGCCGCCCAGACATAAGTGCTGCCTATCGCACCACACCCATTCCGTCTTGGCGCGCCGAGCCCGCGATCGATAGATTTGAATCCAACCCGAGGACTCACATGCCCTTCTCCGACTACAAGACCGCTCTCGTCACCGGCGCCTCGTCGGGCATCGGCGCAGCCGTCGTCGAGCGCCTGTGCAGCGAAGGCCTGCAGGTGCATGCGCTGGCGCGCAATGCGAAGTCGCTGGCGGCGCTGTCCGAACGCACCGGCTGCATCGCGCACACGCTCGACGTGACCGACCTGGCCGGCATCACCCGCCTGACGCAGCAGGTGCCGTTCGACGTGCTCGTCAACAACGCCGGTGTCGATCGGCCCAAGTCGTTCCTCCATGCCGACGCCGAGGACATCGACCTGCTGGTCGACGTGAACCTGCGCGCGGTGCTGCACCTGTGCCGGCTGGTGGTGCCGGGCATGGTGGCGCGCGACCGCGGTCATGTGGTGAACATCAGCTCGATCGCCGGGGCCTACAACTTCGGCGGCAACTCGACCTACCACGCCACCAAGGCGGCAGTCAGCATGCTGTCGCGCCAGCTGCGCATCGATGCCTTCGGCAAGCGCGTGCGGGTGACCGAGATCTGCCCCGGCCGCGTGGCCACCGACATCTTCGCGCATGTGCACGGCGACTCGGCCGACACCTACGAGCGCTTCGTCAAGGGCTTCGAGCTGCCGCAGGCCGCCGACATCGCCAACGCCATCGCCTTCGCCATCGCGGCCCCGGTGGCGGTGAACATCGGCCACATCGAGATCACGCCGACTCTGCAGGTGCCCGGCGGACTGCAGACCACGCGCCCGGCTGCGGCGCAGGCCTGAGACACCCGGGCGCAGCCGGCACGGAGCACGTCGCATGAAAGGCTTCGACCTGTGGGCGATCCTCTCGAACCCCGAGTTCGGGGCGATGCTGCTGCACGGCGTGAAGTTGACGCTGGTCGTCGCGCTGGCGTCGTGGCTGCTCGCGATGACGCTGGCGCTGATCCTGCTGGCGCTGCGCCTGGCGCCCAGCCGCATCGCGCAGCGCGGCGTGATGGCCTACGTCTCGTACCACCGCAACGTGCCGACGCTGGTGCAGTTGATGCTGTGGTACTTCGGCATCGCCAGCCTGCTGCCGGGCCCGCTGCAGGCCTGGTTGTCCGAGCACAGCGCCGAAGCGGTGTTCGCGATCATCGGCCTCGGGCTGTGCCAGGCCGCGTACTTCAGCGAAGACCTGCGCTCCGGCCTGCGCGCGGTGCCGCCCGGCCAGGCCGAGGCCGCGCGCGCGCTCGGCCACAGCTTCATCGGCGCGATGCGCCACGTGCTCATGCCCCAGGCCGTGCGCAACGCCATTCCCGCGCTGGTGAACCACAGCGTCTCGCTGTTCAAGAACAGCAGCCTGGCGATGGCGATCGGTGTTGCCGAGCTGACCCATGCGGTCAAGGAGATCGAGAACCAGAGCTTCCGCACCTTCGAGACCTACCTGCTGGCCTCGGTGATGTACCTGGGCTTCTCGCTGCTGATCATGGTCGCCGGCGCGATGCTGGCGCGCCGCGCGCGCATCGCGCAGGCGAGGTGAGCGATGGGCGCCGTGTTCGAGATCCTGCGCGACAACTGGCTGCTGCTGCTGGTCGGCCAGTACCCCAACGGCCCGCTGGGCGGCATCGCCTGCACGCTGATCCTGTCGGTGCTCGGCATCGCGCTGGCGTTCCCGCTCAGCGTCGCGCTGGCGCTGGCGCGCATCTCGCGCTGGCGCTGGCTCAACTGGCCGGCCACGGCGCTGATCTACGTGGCGCGCGGCGTGCCGCTGCTGATGATCATCCTGTGGGTCTACTTCCTGGTGCCGCTGCTGATCGGCCACAACGTCTCCGGCTTCGTGACGATGCTGGTGACGCTGGTGCTCTACGAGGGCTGCTACCTGGCCGAGGTGGTGCGCGCCGGCATCGAGGCGCTGCCCAAGGGCCAGATGGAAGCCGCGCGGGCGCTGGGCCACAGCCACCTCGGCGCGATGCGGCTGGTGATCCTGCCGCAGGCGCTGTTCAACATGCTGCCCAGCATGCTCAGCCAGTTCGTCTCGACGATCAAGGAGACGACGCTGGGCTATGTGATCAACGTGCCCGAGCTGACCTTCGCCGCGAACCAGATCAACAACCAGCTGCTGACCAAGCCGTTCCAGGTGTTCTTCATCCTGGCCGTCATCTACTTCGTCGTCTGCTGGAGCCTGACCTGGGCCGCCACCTGGCTGGAGCGCCGCATCGAGGCCAAGCGCGCCGGCGCCGGCGGCACGCGCAAGACCGCTGCGAAGCCCGTGCCGGTCGAGCCGCTGGCCGCCGAACCCTGAAGTCATTCGAGGCACCCCATGATCAGCTTCAGCAACGTCAACAAGTGGTACGGCGACTACCGGGCCCTCACCGACATCAATGCCGAGGTCGCCAAGGGCCAGGTGGTGGTGGTCTGCGGGCCGTCGGGCTCCGGCAAGTCGACGCTGATCCGCACCGTGAACCGGCTCGAGGAGATTCGGTCCGGTCATATCACGGTCGACGGCAAGGACATGCACGCGCCGATGGGCAGCGCGCAGCTCAATCGCCTGCGCAGCCGCATCGGCTTCGTCTTCCAGAGCTTCAATCTGTTCCCGCACCTGTCGGCACTCGACAACGTGATGCTCTCGCCGATGCACGTCAACGGCGTCAAGCGCGCCGAGGCGCGCGACAAGGCGATGCAGCTGCTCGAGCGTGTCGGCCTCGCGGCCAAGGCGCTGTCGTTCCCCGCGCAACTGTCCGGTGGCCAGCAGCAGCGCGTGGCAATCGCCCGCGCGCTGGCCATGGAGCCGCCGGCGATGCTGTTCGACGAGCCGACCAGCGCGCTCGACCCGGAGATGGTCGGCGAGGTGCTGGCCGTCATGCGCAGCCTGGCCAGCGACGGCATGACGATGATGTGCGTGACCCACGAGATGGGCTTCGCGCGCGAGGTGGCCGACCGCGTCTGGTTCATGGACGCCGGCTGCATCCTCGAGTCGGCCGATCCCGAGACCTTCTTTCTCAAGCCGCAGCACCCGCGCGCGCAGCGCTTCCTGTCCGATCTGCGTTCGCACTGAACGCGCCCTGCCCCCAAGGAGTCCGTGATGTCGATCCAACGTTCCCTCTTCTCCATCGCCGTTCCCGCGCTGTGCATGGGACTGGCCAGCGTCGCGGCCAACGCCGACCAGCTGCAGGACATCCAGCAGCGCAAGGAGCTGCGTTGCGGCACGTTTGCCGACGTGCCGCCCTTCGCCGCGCCGGACCCGAAGACGCGCGAGATGGTCGGCTTCGACGTCGACATGTGCCAGGCGATCGCCAAGCGCCTCGGTGTCGCCGCGAAGATCACGCCGCTATCGGTCGAAGCGCGCGTGCCCGAGGTCAAGATGGGCCGCGTCGACATCACCGTCGCCAACCTCGCCTACACCCTCGGGCGGGCCGAGCAGATCCAGTTCAGCGATCCGTACTACCTGGCCAAGGAGATGCTCGCCGTCAAGGCCAGCGACCCGTCGAACAGCAAGGCCGACTACAAGGGCAAGCGGCTGGCATCGACCAAGGGCTCGACCTCGGAGCTGTCGATCAAGATGAACGGCTCCGAGCCGGTGACCTTCCAGGACACCGGCTCCGCGTACATGGCCGTGCAGCAGAACAAGGCGCTGGGCATGGTGGCCAACACGATGACGATCACCAAGCTCGTCAACCAGTCCAAGGCGGGCGGCATCGAGCTGAAGATGATTCCCGAACCGATGGCCTTCCAGCCGATCGGCGTGGGCATGAAGAAGGACGAACCGGCGTTGCTGGCCAAGATCAACGAGACCCTGCTGGCGATGGACAAGGCCGGCGAGATCAATCAGATCTGGGCCAAGTGGCTGGGGCCGAACACCGAGTTCAAGATGGTCCGCGAAGACAAGGTCGTGCCGTTGACGGAGCTGAAGTTCACGCCCTTGCCTTGAGCGCAGGAAGGCCGTGTCGCTTCAAGGAAGCGGGCCGAGCATCCGCATGCGAACCGCTCCGACGCTCAGTCGAGGAAGGTCCAGGTGTCCGCGCCATCGAGATGGCGCACCGTCACCGACCTGCGCAGCTCGGGCGGAAAGTTCAGCAGGTTCACGCCGTGCTTGCCGCCGGGTTCCGGGTTCAGCGGCTCCCAGTGGGTCGCGCAGCCGCAGTGCCGGCAGCGCACGGTGCGCAGGGTCTTGTCGCCCCACATGTACTCCTGTGTCTCGCCGGGATGCCCCGTGACCTCGACCGTGCCGAACTCGTAGTAGACCCACAGCCCGCCCAGGCGCCGGCAGAGCGAGCAGTTGCAGCTCGTCGCCTTCTCGGGCACAGCGGGCAGCGTGAGCCGCACGGCGCCGCAGTGGCAGGAGCCCTGGAGAAGCGAAGCGGGATCAGCGTTATCGGTCATGGCGTTCCGTTCTGGAGTGGATGGCGCAGCCGGACCAACACGGTATCGAGGTGGGTCATGACGGTGACGCCGGTCTGGTTGATGAGCGAAAAGCGGATTGTCACGATGCCGCGGTCGGGCTTGGAGCTCGACAGGCGCCGGCTGAGCCACTCCAGCTTCAGGACCACCGAGTCCCCCGGACGCAGGGGCGCGAGGAAGCGAACCTCATCGTAGCCGAGCGAGGCGATCACGGCCTGCCGCTGCGGCAGGCCGTGCACCAGCCGCTGCTTGACCGCCAGCATGTACAGGCCCGGCGCGGTGATGCTGCCGAAGGCCTCGACGCCGGCCTCGTCGTCGATGTGAAAAGGCATCGGATCCCAGCGACGGGCGAAGTGAATCAACTCGTCACGATCGATCGCCTGCGGCGGGCTGACGAGGCTTTCGCCCGGATTCATGTCCTCGTAGAAGAGCACGGGGTTCCTTCACGTCAAGGTTCAAATAATATGCCTTAAACCGTTTTTGTGCATAAACTTGGGCGCTATCCCACTTCCTGGAGACAGCATGCGCCCGAACCTCATCGGCGGCCGTTGGGTGGACGGCCCGCGCGCCCGCCCGAACATCAACCCGTCGGACCTGAGCGACGTCATCGGCCACTATGCCGAGGCGGACGAGGCCCAGGCCGCGGCGGCCGTTGCGGCCGCGGCCGCGGCGGCCCCGGCCTGGGCGCTGTCCGGCCCGCAGGCGCGCGCCGATGCGCTGGAGCAGGTGGCCGCCGAGCTGCTGGCGCGCCGCGCCGAGCTGGGCGACCTGCTCGCGCGGGAGGAAGGCAAGACGCTGCCGGAGGCCGTGGCCGAGGTGGTGCGCGCCGGCCAGATCTTCCGCTTCTTCGCCGGCGAGGCGCTGCGCCAGGCCGGTGACCGCCTGCCGTCGGTGCGGCCCGGCGTCGATGTGGAGGTCACGCGCGAGCCAGTCGGCGTGGTGGCGCTGATCACGCCCTGGAATTTTCCGATCGCCATTCCCGCCTGGAAGATCGCGCCGGCCCTGGCCTGGGGCAACTGCGTCGTCTTCAAGCCCGCCGACGGCGTGCCGGGCTCGGCCTGGGCGCTGGCCGAAGTCATCCACCGCGCCGGCTTCGGGCCGGGCGTGTTCAACCTGGTGATGGGCCGCGGCAGCCGGGTCGGCCAGGTCTTCATCGACCACCCGGCGGTGGATGCGATCAGCTTCACCGGCTCGTCGGCCACCGGCGCGCGCGTGCTCGCCGGCGCCAGCGCCCGCCGCGCCAGGGTGCAGCTGGAGATGGGCGGCAAGAACCCGCTGGTGGTGCTCGACGATGCCGACCTGGCCACCGCGCTCGACTGCGCGGTGCAGGGCGCGTACTTCTCCACCGGGCAGCGCTGCACGGCCACCAGCCGGCTGATCGTGCACAAGGCCATCCTGCCGCGCTTCACCGCGGCGCTGCGCGAGCGGATCGAGGCGCTGGTGGTCGACGATGCGCGCAGCGCCGGCACGCAGATCGGCCCGGTGGCCGATGCCGCGCAGCTGGAGACCGACCTGGCCTACATCGACATCGGCCGCAGCGAGGGCGCGAAGCTGGTCTGCGGCGGCCAGAGGCTGCGCCGGGAGCGCGAGGGGTACTACCTGGCGCCGGCGCTCTTCACCGAGGCCGACCCTGGCATGCGCCTCGCGCGCGAGGAGATCTTCGGGCCGGTGGCCTGCGTCATCGCCGCCGACGACTACGCGCATGCACTGGCGCTGGCCAATGACAGCGAGTTCGGGCTCACCGCCGGCATCTGCACCACGTCGCTCAAACATGCCACGCACTTCAAGCGTTACGCGCAGGCGGGCATGGTGATGGTCAACGTGCCCACCGCCGGCGTGGACTACCACGTGCCCTTCGGCGGCCGCAAGGCATCGAGCCACGGGCCGCGCGAGCAGGGGCGGCAGGCGGTGGAGTTCTTCACCACGGTGAAGACGGCGTACACGGCCGCGTAGCCGGCCGCCGGCACCGCCGCGAGGCCGCTGCCAGTCTGCAGGCCGCACCTGGCATGCGGGCTTCCACCTATGCTTTATCCTGTGTTTGTGCATAAAGTATTGTTCATGCATTTGCAAGGAGCGCCCGAACGATTCGGCGCCCTACCACCGGAGACACGCATGAGCACCAAGCCCTGGCCCCGTCTACCCCATGCGGCCGCTGTCGCATTCGCCGCACTGGCCACCGCGGTCGCCGCCTCGCTGGCGACGGCGCAGGAAGTGCCCACGAGCGTGCGCATCGGCTGGTCGCTCGCCAAGAGCGGCCCCAATGCGGCACTGACCGACGTCACGATCCGCCCGAACTACGACATGTGGGTCAAGGAGGTCAACGCCGCCGGCGGCCTGATGCTCAAGGCCCACGGCAAGCGCGTGCCGATCGAGGTGGTGGAGTACGACGACCGCTCGAACACCGAGGAAACGGTGCGCGCGCTGGAGCGGCTGATCACGCAGGACAAGGTTCACTTCGTGCTGCCGCCCGCCGGCACCGCGGCCAACATCGCGGCCGCCCCCACCTTCGCCAAGCACGGCCTGCCGCTGCTGGGCACCACGGTGCAGACCGAACGCGCGCCCGAGCTTTCCAAGCGCTGGCCCAACCTGTTCTTCCTGCTCGGCGACAACCGGCGTTATGCCGACGCGCTGATGAACCTGCTGGAGGCCGCGCGCAAGGCCGGCCGCATCGGCGACAAGGTGGCGATGATCCACGTGGCCGACGCCTTCGGTGTCGAGAACGCCTCGGCCGCGCGCAAGCAGGCGCTGGAGCACGGCTTCAAGCTCGTCGTCGACAAGAGCTACCCGCCCGGCTCGCAGGACCTGTCGCCGCTGCTCAACGAGATCAAGGCCCAGGCACCCGACGTCTTCATCGCCTTCTCTTACCCGCCGGACACCGTGCTGCTGAGCGACCAGGCGCGCGTCGCCGGCCTGAACACGAAGGTCTTCTTCACCGGCATCGGCACGCAGTTCCCGTTCTTCCGCGCGAAGTACGGTGCCGGCGCCGAAGGGCAGATGGGCTTCGGCGGCATCGACGGCGATTCCCCGCGCATGAAGGACTACCTCGCCCGCTTCAAGGCCGCCAACGGCAAGGACGCGGAGAACTGGGCCAGCCCGGTCACCTACGCCTCGCTGCAGGTGCTGCAGCAGGCGATCGAGCGGGTCGGCACGCTGGACCGCGAGGCCGTGCTGAAGGACATCAGGAGCGGCAGCTTCGACACCGTGCTCGGCACGATCCGGCTCGGCAACCCGGTGCTCAACGGCGCGACCTTCATGATCGGCCAGTGGCAGAACGGCGTGTTCCAGGGCATCGCCCCCGAGAGCAAGCCGGGCGCCAAGCCGCCGCTGATCCCGAAGCCGGCCTGGCAGTGACGGCGCCGCGCGCGCCCTGGAGCACGCCATGCTGATCGTCGAAGTTCTCGCCGGCGCGCTGACGCTGGGCGGCATCTACGCGCTGATCGCGCTCGGCCTCACGCTGCAGTACGGCGTGGCCCGCATCATGAACCTGGCCCACGGCGAGGTGATGGTGGCCGCGTCCTTTGCCACCTATGCGCTGTTCGGCGCCGGCGTGCTGAACCCGCTGGCCGCCTTCGCGCTGGCGCTGCCGGTGGGCTTTGCGCTGCAGTGGCTGCTGTACCGCGGGCTGCTGGCACCGCTGGTGCGGCGCGCCGCCACGCCCGCGGCGCTGGAGGTCGACAGCATCCTCGCCACCTTCGGCCTGCTGTTCGTGATCGAGGGCGTGCTGCTGGTGCTGTTCGGCGGCGGCTACCAGAGCTACGGCTACCTGGCGCAGGGCGTCAGCCTGGGCGGCACCGCGGTGGCGGCCAACCGGCTGCTGGCGGCCGGCATCGCCGCGGCGCTGTGCGTGGCCGTGTACGCCACGCTGGCGCGGTCGCGCTGGGGCACGGCGATGCGCGCGATGGCCAATGCGCCGCGCTTCGCGCACCTGGTGGGCATCGACCCGAAGTCGATGGCCGCGCTGGCCTTCGCGCTCGGCGGCGCGCTGGTGATCGGCGCGGGCGTGCTGGTCAGCATGTTCCTGCCCTTCAGCGCCTCGCAGGGCGTGGTGTTCACGATGAAGGCGCTGGTCATCGTCATCCTCGGCGGCGTGGGCAACGTGATGGGCTGCCTGGCCGCGGCGCTGCTGCTGGCCTTCGTCGAGACGCTGGTGGCGCGCTTCATCGACCCCGGGCTGACGCTGGCAGCCACCTTCGGGATCTTCCTGCTCGCGCTGCTGCTGCGGCCGCGCGGGCTCTTCGGCGGGAGCGCCAAAACATGACCCGCACCCTCGACAAACCCGCGCTGGCGGTGGCCGCCGGCCTGCTCGTGATGGCGGCGCTGCCGCTGCTGCTGCGCAACGACTACCTGCTGTCCTTCGGCATCAACCTGCTGCAGTTCGCCACGCTGGCCACCGCCTGGGCGCTGTTCTCCGGCCCGACGCGCTACATCTCGCTGGCCACCACGGCGTTCTACGGCATCGGCGCCTACACGGTGGCCGTGCTCGGCGAGTTGCTGCCGTGGCCGCTGGTGCTGGCCACGGCGCTGGGCATCGGCTCGCTGATCGCGCTGGGCGTCGGGCTGGCCACGCTGCGGCTGTCGGGCGTGTACTTCGTGATCTTCACCTTCGGCCTGGCCGAGCTGGTCAAGCAGCTCGTCACCTGGTTCGAGGTCAACATCAGCAAGAGCAGCGGCCGCTACGTGTTCCTGGACATCCCGCAGCAAGCCATCTACTGGCAGCTGCTGGCGCTGCTGGCGCTGGCGCTGGCCACCGGCTGGCTGATCCGCCGCTCGCGGCTGGGGCTGGCGCTGCGCGTCATCGGCGAGGACGAAACCGCGGCGCGCCACCTCGGCATCGACACCACGCGCACCAAGGTGCTGCTGTTCGTGCTGAGCGCGGGCTTCATGAGCCTGACCGGCGCGGTGATCGCGCCGCGCTGGACCTACATCGACCCCGGCATCGTCTTCAACGCCAACGTCTCGTTCCAGGTGCTGATCATGGCGCTGCTGGGCGGCGCCGGCCACTGGCTCGGGCCGCTGGCCGGCGTGGTGCCGCTGGTGCTGCTGTTCGAGCTGCTGTCGGTGAACTTTCCGAACTACTTCGCGGTGCTGCTGGGGGCCACCTTCCTGGCCATCGTGTTCCTGGTGCCCGGCGGCATCGTGGCGCTGGCGGGGCGCTGGCCGCAACGCTGGCGCCGGCCCGCGGCCACCCCGTCGCTGAAGGAATCCCGTCCATGATGACGACCGCCCTGCTCGAGGTCGAGGATCTGCAGAAGTCCTTCGGCGGCCTGCGCGCCGTCGGGGGCTTGAGCTTCAGCGTGCAGCGTGGCGAGGTGCTGGGCCTGCTCGGTCCCAACGGCTCGGGCAAGACCACGGCGCTGAACCTCGTCTCCGGCGCACTGGCCGCCAGCGGCGGGCGCATTCACTTCGACGGCCGTCGCATCGATGGCCAGGCGCCGCACCACATCGCGCGGGCCGGCGTCGCGCGCACCTTCCAGCTGGTGCGCGTGCTGCCCGGCATGACGGCGCTGGACAACGTGCAGGTCGGCATGGCCTTCCGCACGGCGCCGGCATTCGGTGCCGCCGCCCGCGACGAGGCGATGGCGCTGCTCGAGCGCGTGGGCCTGGCCCCGCGCGCGCAGTTGCCGGCTGGCGAGCTGACCTACATCGACCAGAAGCGCCTGGAGCTGGCCCGCGCACTGGCGCTGCGGCCGCGCCTGCTGCTGCTGGACGAGTGGCTGGCAGGCCTGAACCCCACCGAGCTGCGCCAGGGCATCGGGCTGATCGAGGCCTTGCGCCGCGACGGCCTGACCATCGTGCTGGTCGAGCACGTGATGGAGGCCGTGCGCGCGCTGTGCGACCGCTGCGTCGTGATGAGCGCGGGCCTGCGCCTGGCCGTCGGCCGCACGGCCGAGGTGCTGGCCGACCCGGCGGTGGTCGACGTCTACCTGGGGCGCGCTCATGCTTGACGTCAGCGGACTGACCGTGCACTACGGCAAGCACCGCGCGCTCGATGCGGTGGCCCTCGCGCTGCGCCCGGCGGAGCTGGTGGTGATGCTGGGCGCCAACGGCGCCGGCAAGTCGACGCTGCTGCGCGCGCTGGGCGGCATGTTGAAGCCGGCACCGGGCGCGCGCGCCACGCTCGACGGGCACGACCTGCTGGCGCTGCCGCCGCACCGCCTGGTCGAGGCCGGCGTTGCGCTGGTGCCCGAAGGACGCGGCCTCTTTCCCGACCTGAGCGTGCAGGACAACCTGCGCCTGGGCGCCCTGCCGCCGCGGGCGCGCGCCGGCGAGCGGCGCAACTTCGAGCGCCTGCTCAGCCTGTTCCCGCGCCTGGCCGAACGGCTGAAGCAGGCCGTCGGCACGATGAGCGGCGGCGAGCAGCAGATGGTGGCGCTGGGCCGCGCGTTGATGTCCGATCCGCGCGTGCTGCTGCTCGACGAACCGACGCTGGGCCTGAGCCCGCTGATGGCGCAGGAGCTCTTCGCCGCGGTGCGCCAGGTCAAGACGCTGGGCGTGGGCATCCTGCTCGCGGAGCAGAACGCGCACGCCAGCCTCGCCATCGCCGACCGCGGCTACGTGCTGGCCACCGGCCGCATCGTCGGCGCGGGCACGGCCCAGGACCTGCGCGAAGACCGCGCCGTGCAGCGCGCCTACCTCGGCGGCGACTAGGTCTTTTTATGCACAAAATCATTTTAGTGCGTACACTCAACCCATTGCACCGGCAGCCGCCGGCTGCTGCCCTCACGGAGCCCACCCCATGAAACTGCTCACCTACCGCCATGCCGGCCGCGAAACCTTCGGAGCCGTCGTCGGAGACGGCGTGGTCGACCTCTCGCCCTGGCGCGATGGCGTAGCCACGCTGCGCGACTACATCGCCTGCGGCGGCTGGCGCGAAGCCGCCCAGCATGTCGAAGGCCTGCCGATCGCCGCGAAACTGTCGGAGATCGAGTACCTGCCGGTGATCCCGCAGCCCGAGAAGATCGTCTGCGCGGTGCGCAACTACCTCGATCACCACAACGAGGCGCTGGCCTCCGGCCTGCAGCGCGAGCTGTCGGACTTTCCGCCGATCTTCTTTCGCGTCTGGCGCACGCAGGTCGGCCACAACCAGCCGGTCGTGCGGCCGCGCGTGTCCGAGACGCTGGACTGGGAAGGCGAGCTGGCCGTGATCATCGGCACCGGCGGGCGCGACATCGCGGCGGCCGATGCCTGGCAGCACATTGCCGGCTACAGCATCTACAACGACGTCAGCGTGCGCGAGTGGCAGTTCCACGCCAAGCAGATCGCCGCCGGCAAGAACTTCCAGGACACCGGCCCGTTCGGCCCGTGGATGGTCACCGCCGACGAGATCGCGCCCGGCCGCACGCTCAAGCTGCAGACGCGCCTGAACGGCGAGGTGGTGCAGTCCAGCGACACCAGCCACCTGATCTTCTCGATCCCGCGGCTGATCAACTACGCCTCGACGATGGTCACGCTGTCGCCGGGCGACGTCATCGTCACCGGCACGCCCGCCGGCGTCGGCTTCGGCCGCAAGCCGCCGCTGTACATGAAGCCGGGCGACGTGGTCGAGGTCGAGATCGAGGCCATCGGCGTGCTGCGCAACCCGGTCGTGGCGCAGGCGTGATGAAGGCCGCCGCGTCCCGGGGTGCTCATGGGCATCCGCCGGCGCTGCAGCGCCGCACGCTGCTCGCCGGCGCGCTGGCGTCCGGCGCGGCACTGGCCGCGCCCTCTGTCTTCGCACAGGCCGTCTATCCGAATCGGCCGATCCGCGCGCTGCAGGGTTTCGCGGTCGGCGGCAACGCCGATGCCATCGCCCGGCTGGTCGGCGCGGAAATGAGCAAGGTGCTCGGCCAGCCGATCGTCGTCGAATCGCTCGCCGGCGCCGGCGGCACCAAGGCCGCCGGCGAGGTGGCCCGCGCCGCGCCCGATGGCTACACGCTGCTGCTGGCCACCGGCGGCCACTCGGTGGCCGGCGCGCTGCAGTCGAAGCTGCCCTACGACACCGTGGCCAGCTTCCAGGCGGTGTCGACCATCACCTTCTTCCCCTTCCTGATCGTCGTGCGGGCCGACTCGCCGTGGCGCAGCCTGGCCGACCTGCTGCCGGCCGCGCGCCACGCCGCCGAGGGCGTGGCCTGGGGCAGCGCGGGCGTCGGCACCACGCACCACCTGGCCGGCGAGCTGCTGGCGAAGTCCGCGGGGCTCAAGCTGCTGCACGTGCCCTACCGCGGCGACGCGATGGCCACCACCGCGCTGCTCGGCGGCGAGGTGCCGTTCATCATCGCCCCGGCCACCGCGGTGGAGGCGCACGTGCGCGCCGGCAAGCTGCGCGCGCTGGCCGTCACCGGCGCGCAGCGCTGGCTCGGCATGCCCGAAGTGCCGACCGTGGCGCAACAGGGCGTGGCCGGCTACGACGTCCGTTCCTGGGCCGGCTGGCTGCTGCCCGCCGGCGCGCCGAAGTCGGTGGTCCAGCGCCTGAACGAGGCCACGCGGCTGGCGCTGCTATCACCTGATGTGCGCGGCCGCCTGCGGCAGATGGGCGGCGAGGCCCAAGCCGGCACGCCCGACGACATGCACACACTCGTCGCGCAGGAGCTGCGAAAGTGGACGCAGCTGGCGCGCGACGCCGGCATCCCCAAGTTGTGAGAACGCCATGAGCCTGATCCAGATCCGCAAGCGCAGCCTGACGATCGAGACCGTCTACCACGAGGGCGGCCCGCCGCCGGCGCAGCCGCTGCGCCTGGCCGCCGCCTGCGCCGTCGTGCGCAACCCGTATGCCGGCCGCTACGAGCCCGACCTGCTGCCGTTCATGGCCGAGCTGCGGGGTCTGGGCACCTTGCTCGCCGAGGAAGTGGTGGCCGCGCTCGGCGGCGCCGACCGCGTGCAGGCCTACAGCAAGGCCGCGATCGTCGGCACCAGCGGCGAGCTCGAGCACGGCGCCGTGTGGCATGAAGCCGGCGGCTGGGCCATGCGCCAGGTGCTGGGCGAGCCCAAGGCCATCGTGCCGGCGGCCAAGGCCGTCGCCCACACCGGCTACCGGCTGATGGTGCCGCTGCACTACATCCACGCCGCCTACGTGCGCAGCCACTTCAACAGCTTCGAGGTCGGCATCCAGGATGCGCCGCGGCCCGACGAGATCCTGTTTGCGCTGGTGATGGCCGACGGCGGCCGCATCCATTCGCGCCTGGGCGGCCTGACGAAGGACCAGGTCTCGGTGCATGACGGCCAGCGCTGAAGCGGAGCAACACGATGAAGCAGATCCAACTCGACGCGCCCGGCGGCCCCGAGGTGCTCACGCTGGTCGAGCGCCCGCTGCCGGAGCCCGGGCCGGGCGAGGTGCGGGTGAGCGCGCGCGCCATCGGCGCCGGCGGCCCGGACGTGCTGATCCGCAACGGCAGCTACAAGTGGATGCCGCCGCTGCCCGCGGTGCCCGGCAACGAGATGGCCGGCATCGTCGATGCCGTCGGCGCCGGCGTGACGCGCCTGCAGCCGGGCCAGCGCGTGCTGGTCAGCGCGCGCGAGCTGCCGCAGCGCGGCGGCTGCTATGCCGAGGCGATCTGCGTGCCCGAGGGCGCGCCCTTCGTGCTGCCCGACAGCATCGGCTTCGACGATGCGGTGAGCCTGGGCAACTTCCAGCTCGCGCTGGCGCTGCTGGCCAGCAACGGCCAGTTGCCGGCGCAAGCCATCCTGGTGCCCGGCGCCGCCGGCGGCGTGGCCACGGCGCTGATCCAGGTCGCGCGCGAGCGCGGCCTGCGCGTGATCGGCACGGCATCCAGCGCCGCCAAGCGCAACTTCGCGCTGGAGAACGGCGCGCACGAGGTGATCGACGGCGACCCGCGCACGCTCACTTCAGAGGTCATGCGGCTGACCGGCGGCCGCGGCGTCGACCTGGCGTTCGACCACGTCGGCGGCGCGCTCTTCATCGCCTGCCTGCGCGCGCTGGCGCCCTGCGGCATGGCGGTGTCCTACAACATCCTCGGCGGTCCGCCCGAGGGCGACGTCTTCGCCGAGATGCGCCAGCTGCTCGGCCGCAGCCTGGCCATCCGCACCTTCTCGATCCATGCGATCGACGCCGACCCGGTGCAACGCCGCGGTCTGATGGACAGCGCGATCGCGCTGCTCGCCAGCGGCCGCGTGCGCGCGCCGAAGGCCACGCGCTTCAAGCTGGCCGAGGCGCGCCGCGTGCACGAGCTGCTGGACAGCGGCGGCACGCTCGGCAAGATCGTGCTCCAACCCTAGGCGATTCCCCATGACCGCTTCCTTCGCCCCACGCCTGTCCCACTTCGGCATGTTCTGCCGCGACATCGACGCGCAGGCGGCCTTCTACCGCCAGGTGTTCGGCATGGTCGAGACCGACCGCGGCCAGGGCATCACCTTCCGCATGGACCTGGTGTTCCTCAGCAGCAGCCCCGAGCAGCACCACCAGCTGGCGCTGGCCTCGGGCCGCGCGGCCGACGGCCCGAGCACCGTCATGCAGCTGTCGTTCAAGGTCGACACGCTCGACCAGCTGCGCGAGGCGCGTCGCCGCGCGCTGGCGCACGGCGCGATGAAGCTGCGCGGGCTGAACCATGGCAATGCGCTGTCGATCTACTTCAGCGACCCCGAGGACAACACCGTCGAGGTCTACCTCGACACGCCCTGGTACGTGACGCAGCCGCACGGCGATGCGCTGGACCTGGACCGTCCGGACGAAGAGATCTGGGCCGAGACCGAACGCGCCTGCCGCGCCGATCCGAGCTTCGCCCCGGCCGACGAGTGGCGCCGCGCCACGTTCGGCCCGCGCCCGGCCTGACATTCGAGACGCCCATGAAAGAAACCGACGTCATCATCGTGGGCCTCGGCCCCACCGGCGCCACGCTGGCCGGCCTGCTCGGCCAGCGCGGCCTGAGCGTGACCGTGTTCGACCGCCTGCCCGACCTGTTTCCGCTGCCGCGCGCGGCCGGCCTCGACCACGAGGTGATGCGCATCGCGCAGGAGCTGCAGGTGGCCGACCGCCTGGCCGCCCACATCGCGCCTTATCGGCCCAGCGAGTACCGCGGCATGCAGGGCCAGCTGATCAAGCGGCTGGATGCCGCGCCGCCGCCGCACCGGCTGGGCTGGGCGCCCAACTACGTCTTCGAGCAGCCGGCGTTCGAGCGCATCCTGCGCGCGCGGCTGGCCGAGCTGCCGAACGTGCACGTCGCCACCAGCGCCGAGGTGCGCGAGGTGGGCCAGGACGACCAGCACGCGTGGGCCGACGTGGTGTTGCCCGGCGACGCCGAACCGACGCGCCATGTCGCGCGCTGGCTCATCGCCTGCGACGGCGGCTCCAGCCCGGTGCGCAAGCGCCTGGGGCTGACGCTGGAAGACCTCGGCTTCGACGAACCCTGGCTGGTGGTGGACGCCATCGTCTCCGAGGCCAAGCTCGCCGAGCTGCCGCAGACGCAGGTGCAGTACTGCGAGGCCGAGCGCCCCTGCACCTACGTGGTCGGCGTGGGCCGGCACCGGCGCTGGGAGATCATGCTGCTGCCGGGCGACAGCCTGTCATCGGACTTTCCGGACGAGCAGCTGTGGCCGCTGCTCGAGCGCTGGCTCAAGCCCGGCGAGGCGCAGATCTGGCGCGCCGCGGCCTACCGCTTCCACGGGCTGGTCGCCAACCAGTGGCGGCGCGACCGCATCCTGCTGGCCGGCGATGCGGCGCACATGACGCCGCCCTTCATGGCCCAGGGCATGGTGCAGGGCATGCGCGATGCGCTGAACCTGGCCTGGAAGCTCGACGACGTGCACCGCGGCCGCGCCTCGCACCGGCTGCTCGACAGCTACCAGGCCGAACGCCGCCCGCAGGTGGTCGCGACCACCCGCGTCGCGATGGAGCTGGGCCGCGTGATCTGCGAACGCGACCCCGAGCGGGCCCGCGAGCGCGATGCGCGGCTGCTGGCCGAACAAGGCGGCCAGGTCAGCACGCGCTTCCGGCAGGACATGATCCCCGGCATCGCCGACGGCCTGATCGAAACCGCCACGCCGGGCGCCGGCAGCATCGTGCCGCAGCCGCTGGTGCGCGACGGCGAACGTTTCGTGCGCCTGGACGACGTGAGCGGGCGCGGCGTGCGGCTGGTGGCGATCGAGGCGCTGCGGCCCGACGAGGTCCGCGCGGCCCGGCAGGCGCTCGCGCCGTTGGGCGGCACGCTGGTCGTTCTAACTAATGAAATGAGCGCCGACGTGCCCGCCGATGGCGTGCCGGTGATCCACGCGGCCGAAGACGTGCCGGTGATGGCGCCGTGGCTCGCGAAGCTGGAACGCCGCTTCGCGCTGGTCCGTCCCGACCACTGCGTCTACGGCACCGCCGCGTCGCTCGACGAAGCGCTGACCCTGATCGCGCGGCTGCAGCAGAGTTTTCAGGAGGGCTTTTGATGACCGACATCCGTCGCGTGCTCGGCCTCTGCGGCAGCCTGCGCGAGCGCTCCTATAACCGCGCGGCGCTCGACGCCGCCGGCGAGCTGATGCCCGAAAGCGCCATCCTCGCCATCGGCGACTTCAGCGACGTGCCGGTCTACAACGCCGACCACCAGGCCGCCGGCTGGCCGGCGGCCGTGCTGGCGCTGGGCGATGCCGTGCGCCACGCCGACGCGGTGCTGATCGCCAGCCCCGAATACAACTTCAGCATCCCGGGCGGGCTGAAGAACGCGCTCGACTGGTTGTCGCGCCTGCCGGAGCAGCCCTTCAAGGGCAAGCCGGTGGCCATCATGGGCGCCGCCACCGGTCCGGTGGGCACCGCGCGCATGCAGTACGACCTGCGCCGGGTGCTGCAATTCCTGGATGCCGAGGTGCTGCAGAAGCCCGAGATCTTCATCGCGCACGCGGCGACGAAGGTGAACGCCGACGGCCGGCTCGTCGACGAGACGACACGCCGCTTCATCGGCGACCAGATGCGGGCCTTGGTCGAGCTGACCGCGCGCACGCGAAGCGCGCGCCCGATCACTTCCTGAGTTGGGAGTCAGGCCGCCTCGGCGGCCGCGGCGTCGAACGCCGACTGCACGTTGCGCAGCGTGCCGCGGATGTGCTCGGTGAGCAACGCGCAGGCGGTGTCGCCATCGCGGCGCAGCGTGGCGTCCATCAGCTTCTTGTGCTCTGTGGACTTGCGGCGCGCGGCCTTGCGAAAACGCGCCGAGAAACGCCGGTAGCGCTCGGCCTGGTCAAACAGGCTCGCGCTCCAGGCCAGCTGGCGCTGCGACGGGCAGGCGGCCACCAGCGCGGAATGGAAATCGCGGTGCAGGCCGCTCCATTCGTCGTCCAGGATGACCGGGCCGTCGGGCAGGCGCGATTCCACCTTCTCGAGCCGGTAGTAGGCGGCGACGATCGCCGCTTCCCAGGCGTCGTCGCCGTGCTCGATGGCTTCGCGCAGCGCTGGCACGTCGAGCATCAGCCGCATGCGCGTGATGTCGTGCAGGTCGTCGGGCGTCAGCGCCGCGACGCGGAAGCCGCGGCGCTCGTCGGCGCGCACCAGCCCTTCCTGCGACAGCCGGCTCAGCGCCTCGCGCAGCGGGCTGCTGGAAAAGCCGTAGGCGGACTGCAGCTCCTCGACCTTGAGCTTGACGCCGGCGGCGAAGGCGCCGGTCAGCACGTCCTTGCGCAGGCGCTGGAACGCCTGGTCGACCAGGGGCGGGGCATGCTCGGACATCATGGAATCCTTTCCTGCGTAGCGGCAATTCTATGCACAGAAGGCGCGATGTCCAACGGCCGACCCCGCGGCAGCGTTCATCCTCGCCGCGTCCCCATCAACACGAACAGCATCGTCGCCGGCCGGGCGCTGCGGTTGCGCCAGGCGTGGCGCGTGCCGTGCTGCACCACCACGTCGTGGCGCCGCAGGATCACCTCGCGGCCATCGTCGAGCTCGAGCACGATCTCGCCGTCGAGCACGACGTCGTAGTCGATGCTGTCGGTGGTGTGCATGCCCGGGTGCTCCATCTCGAAAGTCTCGGCCAGCCCCGGCGCGTTCTTCGCGAACTCGGCGCCGAAGGCGGCGCCGTCGAACTCGGGCCGCATCATCACCGCATCCGGCGGGAAGGTGACGAACATCAGCCGCGTCTGGCCCGGCCCGGGCACGAACGAGACCTGCGGCGTATCGTCCTTCGGTGTGCCCGCGCCGACGCGGCCCTCCGCCGCGGTGGACCAGATCAATGCCGACGCGAAGCCGGGCACGCTGTCGTACACGGCGCTGCGCGGCGCCGGCCCATCGGAAACCACGCCGCCGCGCCCTTCGGGGCCGACGCCGGTGACCACTCGCCTGACCTGCATGGCCGGCTCCTTCTCGTTCAGGGGTTGATGACGAAGTTGCTGAAGCCGCCGTTGCGCTGGGCGATGCCCGAGATCGCTTCGTTGACCTGGTCCAGCGGCGTGCACACGTGCTCGAAGACGGAAAGGTCCAGCGTGCCGGACTCGGCCATGTCGGCCATGGTCTGGCCTTCGGCGGCGGTGAACCAGGCCGAGCCTTCGATGCTCTGCTGATCGTCCATCATCGTGTGCAGGTCCATGCCGACCAGGCCCATGATCGCGCCGATGTTGACCGCGCGGCCGCCGCGCTTGAGCGCACGCACGCCCTGCTGCAGCGTTTCGTGCTGCGCGCCGGGGCCCAGCGCGTCGATGAACACGTCGACGCCGAGGCCCGCGGTGTGCTGCTTCGCCCACACGTCCAGCGGCTCCTTGTCGGTGATCGAGAAGACCTCGATGCGATCGGGCGCCAGCGCCTTCACGCGCTCGAGCAGCTTCTTGTCGCGCCCGGTGCCGAGGATCTTCGGCACGCCCATCGCCAGGCCGAACAGCGCGCCCCCGATGCCCAGCGTGCCGCTGATGCCGTTGACCAGCATCGTCTTGCCCGGCCCGAGGCCCGCCTTGCGCATCGCCGAATACATCGTGCCCAGGTAGCCGAAGCGGGCGGCCTGGTTGAAGCTGACGCGATCGGGCAGCTTCACCAGCGCGTACTGCGGTGCCACCATGTACTCCGCCAGCCCGCCGCCGGGATAGTTCTTGTACAGCTTCAGCGAGTTCTGCGAGAAGCCGAAGTAGCCGCTGAACGCGTAGTGCGTGCAGTTGATCAGGTCGCCCGCGCGGCAGGCGCGGCAACCGCCGCAGTACAGGCCCGGGTTCACGTAGACGCGGTCGCCGGGCGACCAGCAGTGCACGTGCGAGCCGACCTTGACGATCTCGCCCGCCGGGTCGAGGCCGAACACCGCCGGCAGCGGCGGCAGCGGCAGCTCCGGGAACCAGGTGGTCCAGTTGGCCAGGATGTTGCCCAGGTTGGGCACGATGCCGCAGGCGCGCACCCGCACCAGCACGTCGTTCTGCCCGGGCTCGGGAATCGGCAGCTGCTCGATCCGCATCGGTTCGCCGACTCGGTGCAGGCGGGCTGCTTTCATCGTGTTGATGGTACTCATGGGGGTGCTCTCCTAGTGATGCACAGACCGAATTTTGTGCATACTTTAAGAACTACCCACGGAGCCGCCATCAGGTCAAACCCGTGTCCCGGTCCGATCGCGAACCGGTGCCCGGCACTCCCTGGCACGCGTAGACTGCTTTCAAACCCAGCCCGAGCGGTGAAGCAGTCGATGGCGGCAAACGCGCAGAGCGCCGAGCACAGGCCGGCGCAGTCCATCCTGATCGTCGACGACGTGTCGGCCAACCTGCAGGTCATCACGCGCCAGCTGGAAGCGCGCGGCTACGTCGTGCTGGTGGCGCGCAGCGGCCTCGAGGCGATCCAGCGCGCCGAGCTCACGCATCCCGACCTGATCCTGCTGGACGTGGTGATGCCGGGCCTGGACGGCTTCGAAACCTGCCGGCGCCTGAAGCAGCGCGCCGTGACGCGCGACATCCCGGTGATCTTCATGACGGCGCTCACCGCCACCGACGACAAGGTCGAGGGCTTTCGTGTCGGTGCGGTGGACTACGTGACCAAGCCGCTGAATGCCGACGAAGTGGTGGCCCGCGTGGCCACGCACCTGACGCTGGATGCGCTGCGGCAGCAACTGCAATCCTCGAACGCCGAGCTGCAGCAGCTCACCGCGGCGCTACGCCGATCGAATGCCGAGCTCGAGCAGCTCGCCTACGTGGCCTCGCACGACATGCAGGAACCCCTGCGCATGGTCGCCAGCTACCTGCAGCTGGTGGCCCAGCGTTATGGCGACCGGCTCGATGCGGATGGCCATGAGTTCATCGGCTACGCGGTCGACGGCGCCAAGCGGATGCAGGCGATGATCAACGACCTGCTGACGCTGTCGCGCGTCAGCACCAAGGCCCGGCCGTTCGCGCCGACCGACTGCGCGAAGTGTGTCTCGACCGCCCGGATCCAGCTGCAGGTCGCGATCGCGGAAAGCGGCGCCACGATCACCACGGACACGCTGCCGATCGTGCAGGGTGATCCGACGCAGCTGCTGCAGCTGTTCCAGAACCTGATCGCCAACGCGATCAAGTTCCGCGGCGAGCTGGCGCCGCAGGTGCACGTGGGTGCTCAGGCCACCGAAGAAGGCTGGCACTTCTCGGTCAGCGACAACGGCATCGGCATCGCGCCCGAGCACTTCGAGCGCATCTTCGTGCTGTTCCAGCGCCTGCACGGGCGCAACCAGTATCCGGGCACCGGCATCGGCCTGGCGCTGTGCAAGCGCATCGTCGAGCGCCACGGCGGGCACATCTGGGTCGAGTCGGCACCGGGACGCGGCTCGACGTTCAGGTTTACCCTGCCGCGCGCGGCGGCGAAGGGGTAAGGCGATCCGCCTGCCCTTCTCCGCCGGACCCGGAGCGCACAGAATCGGTGCCCGACCCTCTCGGTCACGAAGGAGGCCGCCATGATGCTCAGCAGCTTCGTCCGCACGTGCGTGGTGCTGATGGTCGCCGGCGTCCCGCCGGCATTCGCCGCCGACCCGCCTGACGCGAAAGCCCCACCTCGGCCCGAGAGCACCACCGTCACCGTGGTTCAGCCCAGCGACGTGCCGGTGCCGCGCGTCTTGCCGCCCTGCGCCCCGGGCAAGTGCCTGTTTGCGGGCCAGAAGGTGACTGTGATCGCCACCAAGAGCGCGATCAGCATCGCACTGCTCGAGGTGGAGGAGGAATTCGAGGCGGCCACCGGGGCCGAGCTCGACATCGTTCGCATGCCCGGTATCGAGCACTTCCCGACCATCATCTCCGACATGACCAACCGCATCGGCAAGTACGACGCGTCGATCGCCGGCGGCTGGTGGATCGGCGACATGGTCGCCGGCGGGCACCTGCTGTCCTACGACCAGTGGTACGACGACCCGCGCTTCCCGAAGTGGAGCGTCGACGACGTGCTGCCCGGCCCGCGCAACCTGCTGTCCTACGGCGGCAAGAAGTACATGGTCGCCTACGACCACGACGGCCAGGTGATGTACTTCCGCCGCGACCTGCTCGCCGATGCCCGGCACCAGGCGGCCTTCCGGCAGAAGTACGGCTACGCGCTGGCCGTGCCGCAGACCTGGGCGCAGTTCCGCGATGCGGCCGAGTACTTCACGGGTCAGGACCTGAACGGCGACGGCGTGCCGGACCACGGCATCGTGCTGGCGCTCAAGCCCGGCAGCCAGGGCATGTTCAACTACATGTCGCTGTCGGCCTCGTTCGTCATCGGCCCCACCAACGCACGGCTGTACTGGTTTGATCCGCAGACGATGAAGCCGCTGATCGAGAGCCCCGGCCACGTGCGGGCGCTCGAGGTGTTCGTCGACCTGGTGAAGTTCGGGCCGCGCGAGATGCTGACCTGGGACCACGGCCGCGGCTGGGACCACTTCCTTGCCGGCCGCGCGGCCTTCGCGCTGACCTGGGGCGACCTGGGCGCGCTGGCGCAGCAGACCGGCAGCAAGGTCAAAGGCAAGACCGGCGCCGCCCAGATCCCCGGCACCCACGAGTACTACGACCTGGTGCAGGGCAAGTGGGTGAAGACCGACGCCATCAACCGGGTCGGCAATACGACCGGCGCGTCCTGGGCCGGCGTGATCTCCAAATACTCGAAGGCCCCTGAAGCCACCTACTTCCTGTTGTCGCTGCTGGCGGCGAAGGAGAAGTCGCAGGTGTATGCCGCGCGCGGCTCCGACGGCATCGACCCGGGACGGCGCTTTCACTTCCTGCCGCCCGAAGGCACCGGCACCACCGAGCCCTACCTGCGCGCCGGCTGGGACGCCGCCGACATCCGCGACTACCTCGGCGCGTTCCAGCGCACCTTCAGCGACAAGCAGCAATTCCCCTATCTGCGCATACCGGGCGCCTACAGCTACTGGCTGGCGCTGGACCTGCACCTCGTCGAGGCGGCCAGCGGGCAGTTGAGTCCGGCGGCGGCGCTGAAAGCCGCCGTGGTCGATTTCGAGGAGATCACGATCCGGCTCGGCCGCGAGCGGCAACGCGAGGCCTATCGGACGTCGCTGGGCTTTTAGAAGACGGCTCATGCGCCGCTTCTTTCGAGCTGCGCAGCCGGGCATCGGCACCAGGCTGACCATCGGCTTCGGCATCCTGGTCGGGCTGACGCTGCTGGTCGTGGCGCTCGCCTTCGTGGCCGGCCGCGACGCAACGCGCGACATCGAATCGAGCGAGGCGGTGCGCGCCCCGGCCTCGCTGGCATCGGCCCAGGCGCAGGAGGCGCTGCTGCGCATGCAGCTTCACCTGCGCGGCTACCTGGTGCTTTCGGATGCCAGCGACATCGAGCAGTACGACGCGGCGCGCCAGGCGTTCGAAAAGGCACTGGCCTCCCTGCAGCGCCTGACCGACGGCTGGCAGCAGGATGAACGCAGCCGCGTGCAGGCGCTGACCGACGGTTATGCGCGCTGGAAGCTGCTGCCGCCGAAGCTGTTCGCGCTGCACGAGGACACGCTGCGCAACCGGCCGGCGCTGAAGCTGTCGCGCATCGACGTGCAGGCGCGGCGCGTGCGTGCGCTGGCCGAAACCGAGGCGATGATCGAACTGCAGAAGGCGCGCCCCGGCGATGCGGTCAATCGCGAGACCTTGGCGGCCATGCTCTCGTTCCAGAGCTCCTTCGACGCGCTGGCCACCAACGTGATGGCGTTCGGCGCATCGGGCGAGAGCAACTTCAAGCTCAACTACGCGCCGCAGCTGGTGGCCAATGCCTCGGACTGGAATGCGCTCGGTGCGCGGCGGCCCGCGCTCACCGCAGCGCAGCGCCAGCAGCTGGACAGCATCGCCGCGGCGCGCGCCGAGCTGACCGAGCTCGCGCTGCAGGTGCGCGCCATCCTCGACGGCGAGCGGGCCTACGAAGATCTGTACCTGTACCGCACCGAGCTCGTACCGCAAGCCCGGGCGCTGCTCGACCTGCTGCAGCAGATCACCGCGAAGCAGCAGCTCGATCTGCAGGCCGGCCTGGCACGCGCCCGCGACAGCCTGGGCCGCTCGCGCGCGCAGACGGTCGCCGGCGGCCTGGTGGCGATCGCCTTCGGCGTGGCGATGGCGTTCCTGCTCCGGCGCAGCATCGTCGGGCCGGTGCAGCGCCTGACCCACGTCGCCGGCCGGATCGCCGGCGGCGACCTGGCCGCGCGCGCCCGCGCCGAGGCGCACGACGAGATCGGCATGCTCTCGGCGAGCTTCAACACGATGACCGCGCGCCTGGCCGAGACGATCGGAAACCTGGAGTCCGCCTACGCCGAAGCGCAGCAAGCCAAGACCGCCGCGGAGTCGGCGAGCCGCGCGAAGAGCGGCTTCCTCGCCAACATGAGCCATGAGCTGCGCACGCCGCTGAACGCGATCCTCGGTTACTCGCAGATCCTGCGCAGCACCGCCGATCTGGACGAGCGCCATGCCGCCGGGCTCGACACGATCCAGCGCAGCGGCGAGCACCTGCTGCTGCTGATCAACGACATGCTCGACCTGGCGCGCATCGAAGCCGGCAAGGTCGAGCTGTTCGTCGACGACATGGATCTGCGCAACCTGCTGCGCACGGTCACCGACATCGCCGGCATCGAGGTCCAGCGCAAGGAGCTGCACCTCGACCGCGAGGTCATCGGCGAGCTGCCGGCCGCGCTGCGCGCCGACGAGAAGCGCCTGCGCCAGGTGCTGCTGAACCTGCTGAACAACGCGGTCAAGTTCACCCAGCGCGGCCGCGTCGGCCTGCGCGTCACCGTGCTCGACGCCGATGCGCAGCGCGTGCGCTTGCGCTTCGCGGTCGAGGACACCGGCATCGGCATCGACGCCGAACAGCTCGAACGCATCTTTCGCCCGTTCGAGCAGGCGGCCGATGTGCAGCGGCGCTTCGGCGGCGCCGGTCTCGGGCTCGCGATCAGCGGGCAGCTGGTGGCGCTGATGGGCAGCGAGATTCACGTCGAAAGCCGTGTCGGCAGCGGCAGCCGGTTCTGGTTCGACCTCGACCTGCCGCTGGCGACGCAGCGGCTGCAGCCGCCGCTGTCGGCCCTCGCCGGCATCGCGGGCTACGAAGGACCGCGGCGCAAGGTGCTGATCGTCGACGACATCGATGCCAACCGCGCACCGATCGTGCAGTTCCTCGGCCGCCTCGGCTTCGAGACGCTCGAGGCCGAGAACGGCGAGGTCGCCCTGCGCCGCGTGCAGGCGGCCCTGCCCGACCTGGTGCTGATGGACCGGGTGATGCCGGTGATGGATGGCGCTGAGGCCATCCGCCGGCTGCGCCGCATGCCGGGCTTGCGCGATTTGCCGATCCTGGTCGTGTCGGCCAATGCATCGATGGCCGACCAGCAGGAAAGCCTGGCCCTCGGGGCCAACGGCTTCCTGCCCAAGCCGATCGACTTCGGCCGCCTGCTATCGGAGATCGAACGCCTGCTCGGCCTGACGTGGCAGCGGGCCGTCGTCGAAGCAGCGGCCGGTGACAACGGCGCGGCGGGGCCGCTGGTGGCGCCGCCGCCGCAGGCGCTCGAGGCCCTGTTGCGCCTGGCCCACATCGGCAACATGCGCAGCATCCGCGCCCATGCCGAGCAGCTGGCGACGGCCGATGCGGTGTATCGCCCGCTCGCCGCGCGCTTGTGCCGGCTGACCGACGACTTCGAGTCGGCCGCGATCGTCGAGCTGCTCACGTCGCTGCAGGCCACCGGCTAGACTGACCCGCATCGCAGCCCCCCCGCACTTCGTGCCGTGCCGACCGCGACCGACCCCTCCAGCGATGCGACCATCCTCGTCGTCGACGACCTGCCGGCGAACCTCGAGCTGGTGGCGAGCAGCCTGGAGCAGCGGGGCTATCGCGTGGTCGTCGCGCAGGCCGGCGACGAGGCGGTCGAGCGTGCGCTGCTGGTGCGGCCGTCGCTCATCCTGCTCGACGTGATGATGCCGGGCATCGACGGCTTCGAGACCTGCCGCCGCATGAAGGCGCACGACGAGCTGCGCGACATCCCGGTGGTCTTCATGAGTGCGCGCGCCGAGATCGGCGACAAGCTGTCCGGCTTCTCGACCGGCGCGGTCGACTACGTGACCAAGCCGGTCGACAGCGCCGAGCTGCTGGCGCGCGTCGAGACCCACCTGGCGATGGCGACGCTGCGCCGCCAGCTCGCGATGCAGAACCAGCAGCTGCAGCGCGAGGTCGCCCAGCGCGAAGCGGTCCAGGCCGCGCTGCAGCGCTCGAACGCCGAGCTCGAGCAGCTGGCCTATGCCGCGTCGCACGACATGCAGGAGCCGCTGCGCATGATCGCCAGCTACCTGCAGCTGGTCGAGCGCCGCTACAGCGAGCACCTGGACGACGACGGCCGCGAATTCATCGGCTACGCGGTCGACGGCGCCAAGCGCATGCAGGCGCTGATCAACGACATGCTGGCCTATTCGCGGGTCGGCACCAAGGGCCGGGCGCCGGCGCCGGTCGAGGCCGCCGAGGTCGTGCGCATCGTCCGCGGGCACCTGCGGCTGGCGATCGAGGAAGCGGGCGCCGAGATCACGGTCGGCGCGCTGCCACGGGTGCACGGCGACGCGGCGCAGCTGGTGCAGCTGCTGCAGAACCTGGTGTCCAACGCGATCAAGTTCCGCGGCAGCGCGCCGCCGCGCATCACCATCGCCTGCCGCAGCGAGCCCGACGCCTGGTGCTTCTCGGTGCAGGACAACGGCATCGGCATCGCGCCGGAATTCGCCGAGCGCATCTTCGTGATGTTCCAGCGCCTGCATCCGCGCAGCGCCTACCCGGGCACCGGCATCGGGCTGGCGCTGTGCAAGCGCATCGTCGAACGCCATGGCGGGCGGCTGTGGGTCGAGCCGGCCGAGGGCGGCGGCGCGGTCTTCAAGTTCACGCTGCCGCGCCCCGCGCCCGCGCCCGGGCCCGCCGATGCACGCTGAGATGAAGCCCCCACGCTCACTTCGTTCGCTGCCCCCCGAGGGGGCGCTCAGTCCCTTCGGGACGGCCGGGCGGTACTGAGGTCTCGATGCCCGCGCTGCGCTCCCACCTGCTGCTGATCGAGGACAACCCCGGCGACGCACGCCTGCTCGGCGCGCTGCTGCAGGACGCGGCGGCGTTTGGCCTGGTGGCCGCGCTGGAGGCGGTTCAGACGCTGGCCGCCGGCGTCGAGCGGCTGCGCGCCGGCGGCGTCGACCTGGTGCTGCTCGATCTCGGCCTGCCCGAAAGCAGCGGCCTCGAGACCGTGCAACGCCTGCGCACGGCAGTGCCGCGGCTGCCGCCGCTGGTCGTGCTGAGCGGCCTGAACGACGAGGACGTCGCCGTGCAGGCGCTGCAGGCCGGCGCGCAGGACTACCTGGTCAAGGGCCGCGTCGAGCCGAGCGCGCTGGCGCGCACGATCCGCTATGCGATCGGCCGCCACCAGGCCGAGGAAGTGCTGAAGAACGAGCTCGAGCGCTCGCGCGAGCTGGCCGACGAGCGCGCGATCCGCCGCCGCGCCGAAGGTGAATCGGAAAGCCTGCGCCGCCTGCTCGACGAGCGCGAGCAGCTGCTGCGGCTGCTCGCGCACGAGGTGCGCCAGCCGCTGCACAACGCCGCCGCGGCGCTGCAGAGCGCGCTCAACACCCTCGCCGGGCCGAGCGCCGCGGTGCCGCCGGGCGTGCGAGCCCCGCTGGAACACGCGCAGCAGGTGATGACGCACGTGATCGGCACGCTGAACAACGCGCTGGCCGCCGCGCTGCTGCTGACCAGCGGCGGCCACGGCGAGCCGACCGACACCGACCTCGACACGCTCATCGCGCTGGTGCTCGGCGACATCGGCCCGGAGGACCGCGCGCGCATCGTCGTCGCCAACCACAGCGAGCTGCGCACCGCGCAGCTGCAGCCGATGCTGATGCGGCTGGCACTGTGCAACCTGCTGGTCAACGCGCTGAAGTACTCGCCCCCGGCCGCGCCGGTGCAGCTGCGCATCGCCGACGGCGACGATCCGCCGGCGCTGTGCTTCGAGGTCGCCGACGCAGGCGCCGGCATCGAGGCCGCCCTGCTGCCGACGGTGTTCGAGCGCGGCACGCGCGGGCCGCGCGCGCGCCCCGGCACCGGTGCTGGGCTCGGGCTGTACATCGTGCGGCAGGTGGTGCAGATGCACCGCGGCAGCATCACGATCGATGCCAACGTGCCGCACGGTACGATCGTGCGGGTGCACATTCCGCAAGGCATCTGACCCTCACGATGGCCCTTCCCGCCACCCTGGCGATCATCGACGACGACGCCGACCACGCGGCCTACCTGGCGCAGTTCCTCGAGCAGCGCGGCGTCGCGGTCACCGTGTTCCACGACAGCGACGAGTTCCTGACCTCGCCGGCCGCGTTCGAATTCGATTTCTACGTCATCGACCTGATGCTGCCGGGCATCGACGGCGTCGACCTGATCCGCCTGGTGCGGCGGCGCGGCAATGCCGGCATCGTCGTCGTCTCGGGCCGCATGGATGCCGACGTCTTCGAATCGGTGATGCGCACCGGCGCCGACATGCACCTGATGAAGCCGGTGCGCATGGAACAGGTGGCGCTGGCGATCGAGGCGGTGCAGCGCCGCATCGAGGGCGGTCGCGCGCAGGCCGGTGCGTGGCGGCTGGACCGCAAGGCGCGCCAGCTGATCGCGCCCGAGGGCACGCGCATCGAGTTGAGCGACAACAACCTGGCGGTGATCGAGTGCTTCGTCGATGCCAACGGCGCGACCGTGACGCACGCGATGCTGTGCGAGCGCCTCGGCCGCGACGCGGCGCAGGAGGCCGACAACCTGCTGCACGCCGCCATCTATCGCCTGCGCCGCCGCATCGAACGCGCGACGCCGGCCAGCGTGCCGCTGCACGTCGAGCCGCGCGTCGGCTACGCGTTCCGCGGCACGCTGACGGCCATTTGACGCGTCAGGCGAAGCTCGGCGCCGCCTCGTCGTGGCATTCGTGCAGCCAGACCTCGAGCTGCGTCGCCGGCACCGGCGCCTGGAACAGGAAGCCCTGCGCCAGCGTGCAGCCCAGCGCGAGCAGCTGGCGCGCCTGCGCCGTGGTCTCCACCCCCTCGGCGACGACCTCCAGCCGCAGTGCCCGCGCGACCGCGACGAAGGCCTTGACCAGCTCGGCCTGGCGCGGATCGGCATCGATGCGGCTGATGAAGCAGCGGTCGAACTTCAGCCGGTCGACGTCGAAGCTCGCCAGGTAGCCGAGCGCCGAGTAGCCGGTGCCGAAGTCGTCGATCGCCACCTGCAGGCCGAGTGCGCGCAGCGCCGCCAGCGCGTGCTGCACGCGGTCGCTGTCCTCGAGCAGCAGGCTCTCGGTGACCTCGATGCCCAGCCACTCGCCGCGGCAGCCGCTGGACGCCAGCGTGTACTCGACCAGCGAGGGCAGGTCGTCGTCGAGGAACTGCCGCGTCGAGACGTTGAGCGTCACGCGCAGCGGCTCGGCTCGCCCTGCGTTCCAGCGCCGCGCGGCCAAGGCCACCTGCTCCAGCACCCAGCGGCCGATCGGCACGATCAGCCCGGTCTCCTCGGCCAGCGGCACGAAGCGTTCGGGCGCCAGCAGGCCGAGCTCGGGATGGCGCCAGCGCAGCAGCGCCTCGGCGCCGACGATCCGGCCTTCGCTCAGGCTGACCACCGGCTGGTACATCAGCTCCAGCCCGGCGCCGTGCTGCGCCTCGGCCAGCGCCTGCGCCAGCGCGAGGCGCTCGTGCGCGCGCAGGCTGAATTCGGCACGGTAGAACGCATGGCGCAGGCCGCCGCCGCGCTTGGCCTGGTACATCGCGATGTCGGCATGCGCCAGCAGCGCGTCCAGCGTCGTGCCGTCGGCCGGACACAGCGCGATGCCGATGCTGCCGCCGGGCACCACCGTGCGGCCGCCGAGCGGCACCGGCTGGCGCACCGCCTCGAGCAGCTTGCCCGCCACCGCCGCCAGCGCCGACGGATGCTCGACGTTGCCGACGATCACCGCGAACTCGTCGCCGCCCAGCCGCACCAGCAGGTCGCCCGCGCGCACGCACTGCACGAAGCGCTGCGCCAGCGCGCGCAGCAGCTCGTCGCCGGCGGCATGGCCGAGCGAATCGTTGACGTCCTTGAAGCGGTCGAGGTCGAGGATCAGCACGCCGAGCCCGCGCCCGGCGGCGAGCGCCTGGTGGATCATCTCCGGCACCGATTCGTACAAGGCCTGGCGGTTGTGCAGCCGCGTCAGCGGGTCCGTCAGCGCCAGCGCGCGAATGCGCTCGCGCTGCTCGACGCCCAACGTGATGTCACGGCTGATCGATAACGCGCCTTCGACGCGGCCGTCGTCGGTGCGCACCGGCACGATGCGCGCCTGGTGCACCTCGAAGCGGCCGGATTCGCCGCGCAGCCGCAGCTCCATCTCGTCGGGCTTGCCGCGCTCGAGCACGCGCAGCACGACGCACTCGTAGGCCGCCAGCGCCGCCTCGTTGCCGGGCGGCAGCAGCTGCTGCGGCAGCCGGCCGAGCAGCTTGTCGACCGGCGCGTTCAGCCGCCGCGTCAGCACCGGGTTGGCGTAGACCAGCCGGGCGTCGGCATCGAACAGCACGATCGTGTCGGGCGAGCACTCGGCGAGCGAGCGGAACTCGCGCTCGCGCGCCGCCAGCGCGCTTTCGGCCCGCTTGCGCGCGGTGATGTCGGTGGCCACCATCAGCAGCCCGCGCGGCAGGCCGGCGGCGTCGCGCTCGACCGCCACGCGCACGCCGTGCCACAGCGCGCGGCCGTCGGCGGCGCGCCACTCGATGTCGAGCTCCTGCAGCCGGCCGGTCGCCAGCGCGGCGCGCAGGCACTGCTCGAGCGGCAGTGCAAGCGCGCCGATCGGCGAGGCTTCGCTCGGGCGCCGGCCCAGGTAGTGCTCCGGCTTCAGCCCCGTCAGTTCCTCGAAGCGCGGATTGGCGTAGACGCGCCGCAGCTCCAGGTCGAAGCGCACGATCAAGTCCGGCGAGCTGCGCAGCACCGCCTCGGCGACGTTCACCAGATCGCTCATGAGGCGTCTCCGCCGGACACCGGCCGCCGTGGCGGCCGCGTCGGCTGCAGGCCGCTGCCGAGTGTCTCGGTCACCACCGCGATGTCTCGCGCGACGCCGGACACCGTCTCGACCGTCGCCTCCAGCAGCGCGGCGGTCGGCTGCAGGCGCGGCTCCTGGCGCAGCAGGCGCAGCAGCGGCTCGAGCTCGTCGCACATCATCTGCAGTTGTTCACCCTGCACCGCGACGATCGCCAGCCGCGCCACGATGCGCCGCATCACCTGGGCCTCGGTCTCGTCAGCCGCCCACATGCACCGGCTCCTGCAGGCGGAAGGCGCCGATCACGCGGGTCAGCCCCTCGGCCTGCTGGCGCAGGCTCTCGGCGGCCGCGGCGCTCTCCTCGACCAGCGCGGCGTTCTGCTGCGTGCCGTTGTCGAGCGAGACGACCGCCTGGTTGACCTGCGTGATGCCGGTGCTCTGCTCGGTGGTCGCGGCATCGATCTCGCTGATCAGGTCGGTGACGCGGCCGACCTGCTGCACGATCTCGGCCATCGTCGCGCCGGCCTGGTCGACCAGCGCGCTGCCGCCGTGCACCTTCTCGACCGAGTTGCCGATCAGCACCTTGATCTCGCGCGCCGCCTGTGCGCTGCGCTGCGCCAGCGTGCGCACCTCGCCGGCGACGACGGCGAAGCCGCGGCCCTGCTCGCCGGCGCGTGCCGCCTCCACCGCGGCGTTCAAGGCCAGGATGTTGGTCTGGAACGCGATGCCGTCGATCACGCCGATGATGTCGGCGATCTGCGTGCTGGCGTCGCTGATCTGCTTCATCGTCGCCACCACTTCCTGGACCACCGCGCCGCCGCGGCCGGCCACCGCGGCCGCCGCGCTGGCCAGCTGGTTGGCCTGGCGCGCGCTGTCGGCATTGGTGCGCACGGTCGCGGTCATCTGCTGCATCGACGCGGCGGTCTCCTGCAGCGCGCTGGCCTGCTGCTCGGTGCGGCCCGACAGGTCGGCATTGCCAGTGGCGATCTGCGCCGACGCGGTGGCGATGCAATCGGCGCTGCGCCGCACCTGGCCGATCAGCGTGACGAGGTTGCGCTGCATCTGTCCCATCGACGCCAGCACGCAGCCGGCGCGGGCGCGGTCGGCCCCCGGCACCGGGCTCAGGTCGCCGGCGGCGACCTGCTGCGCGGCGGCGCTCAGCTCGGCCGGCTCGGCGCCCAGCGCACCGGCCAGGCCGCGCGTGATCAGCACGCCCAGCAGCGCCGAGCCGCCGGCGGCGAGCGCGCAGACCAGCAGCAGCATCCAGCGGTTGGCGGCGTAGTGCGCCTCGGCGCCCTGCACCTCCTTCTTCGCCTGCTGCTCGATGTGCTCGCCGAAGTCGTTCGTCACCTTGCGCAAGGTTTCCAGCAGCGGCAAGCCCTGGCGCTTGAGCTGCGCGTACGCCGCATCGCGGTTGCCGGCGCTTGCCTGCTCGACGACCGCGCGCGCCACCGGCGCGTAGGCGGTTTCGATGCGCTCCATCTCGGTCACCATGTCGCGCGGGCGCGAGTCGCTGTCCTGCCCGGCGCGCACGCGCTGGCCCAGCTTGTTCAGCGCCTTCTGCAGGTCCTCCTGGGCTGCGCCGACCGACTTGACGTCGGCGGCGCGCTCGGCCGGCTCGTCGGCCAGCAGCACGTTGCGGATCGCGATCGCGCGCCGGTTCGCCGCCAGGCGCACCTCGGTCGCCAGCCCATCCTGTTCCACCTGCTCGTGCACGAAGTGGCTGAAGTCGGCGTTGGCCTCGCCCAGAGCGCGCAGGCACAGCAGCGACACCAGCACCATCAGCGCCGTCAGCGCGCCGAACGCCAGCCCGAGCTGCATGCGCACCGTCATCGTCCTAACCATCAGGGATCTCCTTCAGTGCGGCCGCAGTCATTCCCCCCGGGCGGCGGTCGCAACCCGCACCGGAAGGCCGGCCCGAACAACAACGTCCGGCTCGACTGCAAAATGATCCATTGAATCAGATCTGATCAAAGACTAGAATTATGATCAAATACATGCTCTATTGATCATGTCAACGAACAAGCGGCGATCTCTGGCCAACGCAACCTCGGCACCGACACGCGGGGGGCTGGTCGTTGCCCTATCCCGGTGCGCTCAAGGGCCGTCCTATAGTTGCTTCGAGGCGCTGCCTGCGCCTGGGAGCACGCACATGCCGGGGTTCGAGAACATGCGCGCCATCGAGATTCTGATGGTCGAGGACAACCCGGGCGACGTGCGCCTGACGCGCGAGGCGTTCAAGGACGGCCGCGTCTGGAACCGGCTGCACGTCGTCGAGGACGGGCTCGCGGCGCTGGATTTCCTGCACCGCCGGCCGCCGTTCGACGACGCGCCGCGCCCGGACATCATCCTGCTCGACCTGAACCTGCCGCGCATGGACGGGCGCGAGGTGCTGGCGCACATCAAGGCCGACGAGGCGCTGCGCATCATCCCGGTCGTCGTGCTGACGACCTCGCAGGCCGAGGAAGACGTGCTGCGGGCCTACCACCTGAACGCCAACTGCTACGTCACCAAGCCGGTCGACCTCGAGCAGTTCATCCGCATCGTGCAGGCGATCGAGGACTTCTGGTTCACCGTCGTGCGATTGCCGCCGTCGTCGTCCCCCTGAAAGGAGGCCCCATGTCCGCTCCGATCCGCGTGCTGATGATCGAGGACAACCCGGCCGACGCCCGGCTGCTGGCCGAGATGGTCGGCGACATGGGCGCCGAGGGCCTGGATTGCGAGCTGGTCTGGAGCGAAACGCTGGAGTCGGGCCGGCAGCGGCTCGACGCCAACGAGGTCGACGTCGTGCTGCTCGACCTGGGCCTGCCGGGCAGCAACGGCCTGCCGACCTTGCACCGGCTGCTGGCCGACGGCCCGTGCCGCGCCGCGCTGGTGATCTTCAGCGGCCAGGGCGACGAGGAGCTCGCACTGCAGGCGCTGCAAGCGGGCGCGCAGGACTACCTGGTCAAGGGCCAGATCGATGCACCGGCGCTGGCGCGCACGATCCGCCGCGCGATCGGCCGCGCGCAGGCCGACCATGCGAAGAGCCGCTTCCTCGCCGGCATCAGCCACGAGCTGCGCGCACCGCTGAACGGCATCCTCGGCTTCGCCCAGCTGATGCAGCTGGACGACACGCTGAGCGACCGGCATCGCCGCTCCGCCGGGCTGATCAGGAACAGCGGCGAGCACTTGCTGCGGCTGATCAACGACATCCTCGACCTGGCCAAGGACGAGGCCGGCCGGCTGGAGCTCGATCCGCGACCGTTCGAGCTCGAGCCGCTGGTGCAGATCGTCACCAGCATCGCGCGCGTCAAGGCGGCGCAGAAGCCGGGCCTGGCGCTGCAGGTCGAGCTCGCGCCGGAGCTGCCGCGCCAGATGCACGGCGACGACCAACGGCTGCGCCAGGTGCTGTTGAACCTGCTGGACAACGCGGTCAAGTTCACCGAGGCCGGCGCCGTGACCTTGCGCCTGCGCGCCGCGACACCGGGTCGCCTGTGCTGCGAGGTCGACGACACCGGCCCCGGCCTGACCGACGAGCAGCGCGCGCGCCTGTTCCAGCCCTTCGAACAGGTCGGCGAGCGCCTGCAGCGCTGCCAGGGCACCGGGCTCGGGCTGGTGATCTCGCGCCAGCTGGTGCGGCTGATGGGCGGCGAGCTGCGCGCGTCTGCGCGTGAAGGCGGCGGCAACCGCTTCGCCTTCGAGGTCGACCTCGCGCCGGTGGCGGCATGAGGCGGTGGCCGTCGCCGCGCCGGCGCCGCTACCGGCTGCTGCCGGCGCTGGCGCTGGCCGCCGTCGCACCGGACGGCAAGACGCAGGAACCGGCCGCCAGCGTCGTCGTGATCGGCAAGCGCGAGAGCCTCTCCGCGGGCCTGGCGCTCAAGCGCCAGCGCGACGAGGTCAGCGATGCCATCGTCGCCGACGAGATCGGCAAGCTGCCGGACTTCAACCTGACCGAGGCCCTGCAGCGCATCACCGGCGTGCAGGCCACGCGCGACCGCGGCGAAGGGTTCGGTCTGACGGTGCGCGGGCTGACGCAGGTCGAGACCACGCTGAACGGGCGCGAGATCTTCACCGCCGGCACCGGCCGCACGCTCGACTTCGCCGACCTGCCGGCCGAGATGATCGCCTCGGCCACGGTCTTCAAGTCGGCCTCGGCCGAGCAGCTCGAAGGCGGCATCGGCGGGCTGGTCGACCTGCGCACGCGGCGGCCGTTCGACTTCCCTGGCGCGGCCACGGTGCTGTCGGCGCGCGCCATCCACGGCGACCTGGTGCAGCGTGGCGAGGCCCAAGGCTCGGTGCTGGTCAGCCGGCGCTGGCCGCTCGGCGGCGGGCACCAGCTCGGACTGCTGTTCAACGGCTCGCTGCAGGAGCGCGCGTTCCGCGAGGACAGCAAGGGCACCGGCGCGCCGCAGCTGCGGCGCGACCTGCTGCCGGACCGCGCGGTGACCGTGCCGGGCTCGACCAGCGAGACCAGCAGCGTCGGCACGCGCCGCCGCGGCGCCGGCACGCTGATCGCGCAATGGCGGCTGCCCGAGGGCCTGGAGCTGCAGGCCGAGGCCCACCTGGTCGAGTTCCACACGCGGCAGGACTCGCAGCAGATCAACGTCGCCGCCGGCACCGGAGTCGAGCCCGGCAGCGTGCAGCTGTTCGACGGCAGCAGCGACGTGCGCCGCATCACCTGGCTCGACGCGCCGGTGTCGGTCCTCAGCTTCGCGCGCGACACGGTCGACCGCCTGCAGCAGGCGGCGATCGGCGTGCGGCACAGCGGCCCCGTCTTGAGCTGGAGCGCCGATGTCAGCCACACGCGCAGCTTCAACAGCCTCTACTTCAGCGGCCCCGGTTTCGGCGGCCGGGCGGCGCGCTTCACGCACGACCTGTCGGGCAGCGTGCCGGCGACCCGCATCAGCGGCACCGACCTGCTCGACCCGAACGCGCTGCGCTACACGCTGCTCGCCTACCGCACGCGGGTGTTCGAGGGCACGCTCGATGCGGCGCGGGTCGACCTGGCCTGGCAGCGTCCCGACGCCTGGTGGCAGCGTTTCAGTGCCGGCCTGCGCAGCGCGCGCCGCGAAGCCGGCAACACGCCCGGGCTGATCTTTGCCGACGCCCCCCTGAACGGCCCGGCCGCCGCCGCCACGCCGGCGCGGGTGCAGCCGAACCCTTACGACGACTTCATGCCCGGCTCGACCAGCATCGGCCGCTACCTGACCGGCCGGCTCGACGGCGCGCGTGATGCGCAGGCGCTGCGCGAGGCCTTCGGCATCACGACGCCGCTGCCGACCAGCGCCGCGGCGCTGAGCCTGTGGCAGATCCGCGAGCACGGCGATGCCGGCTACGTGATGGGCCGCTTCAGCGCCGACACGCTCGACGGCCAGCTCGGGCTGCGCCTGCTGCACACGCGCAGCAGCGTGTCCGGCAGCCGCACCGTGCAGCCCAGCGGCCGCATCGAGCCGCTGCAGCTCGAGCACCGCACGACCGATCTGCTGCCGAGCCTGAACCTGCGCTGGGCCTGGCGGCCCGAGCTGCTGCTGCGGCTGGCGGCGTCGCGCACGCTGACGCGACCGGGCTTCGACCAGCTGTCGCCCTCGCTGTCGCTGCTGCGCAATCCGATCACGCCGTCGCTGAACCAGGGCATGGCCGGCAACCCCGAGCTGCGGCCGATGCGCTCGAAGAACCTCGACCTGGCCATCGAGCACTACGCCGGGCCGTCGAGCGCGCTGCACGCGACGCTGTTCGCCAAGCGCGTCGACGGCTTTCCGGCGACCCACAGCGCGCCGGAAACCCACGACGGCGAGACCTACCAGGTCAGCCGCCCGCGCAACAGCGACGCCGCCCGCATCGATGGCCTCGAGCTCGGCGGCCAGCACTTCTTCGATCGTCTGCCGGGCGCCTGGCGCGGCCTCGGCGTGCAGGCCAACGTCACGTGGATCGACAGCCGCACCAACGACCGCCTGCTCGGCACCGGCGTGCCGCTGCAGAACCTGTCGCGCCGCAGCGCGAACCTGATCGGCCTGTACGAGCATGGGCCCTGGTCGGCGCGGCTGGCATGGAACCGGCGCAGCAGCTTCGTCAGCGGCACGACCAGCGTCGTCGGCCTCGGCGTGCTGGCGAACACCACCCAGGGTTACGGCTGGCTCGACGCGTCGATCGGGCTGCGTCTGACCGACAAAGTGAGCGTCGCGCTCGAAGGCACCAACCTGCTGCGCACGCGGCGCGACGCGTATTTCGGCGTGCCGACGCGCCCCCAGGCCAGCCTGCTCAACGACCGCCAGCTCGGCGCCCGCGTCACATTGCAGTTATGAAGCAACGCTGGTGGTGTCGATTCGCCCCGGCGCTGCTGGCGCTGGCCGGTGCCGCCGCAGGCCCCGGCGCGTCGGCCGGGCCGCTCGAGGACTGGCGCGCCGAGGCCGCCCGCGTGCGCCTGCTGGCCGACAACGACGTGCCGCGCGCCCTCGACGAAGCGAGGCGGCTGCAGGCGACGCTGCCGCCGACGGCGACCCCGGCCGATCGCGTTCGCGCGCTCAACGTGCTGACGCGCGCCGAGACCTACATGGGCCTGACCGAACCGGCCGAGCAGCATGCGGCCGAGGCCTTCGCGCTGGCCTCGCGGCACGACGACCGCATCGGCCAGGCCGAGTCGGACTTGAGCATGGTGCTGAACTCGGTCAACCAGGGCCGGCTCGACGAGCTGGTCAAGGCGACGCAGCGTGCGGTCGTCACCCTCGAAGGCACCGACCGGCCGGATTTGCTCGCCGAGGCGATGCTGCGGCTGACGGTGATGTACCGCCGCTTCGAGCAGATGGACGAATCAGTGCAGGTCGCCGTGCAGGCGATGGAGATCGCGCGCCGCTCCGGCCACCCGCTGGCGCTGGCCTATGCGCACCAGGGCCTGGCGCTGGCCTTCGGGCAGAGCGGGCGGCAGACGGAAGCGCTCGAGCATCTGGAGCAGGTGGCCGCCCAGGCGCGCCGCGTGCCCTCGCGCATGCTCGAGGCCTTCGCCATCGCCGGCATGGGCGGCGACCTGGCCAACAAGGGCGAACACGCGCGGGCCGAGCAGCTGGCGCGCCAGGCGCTGGCGATGCATCGCGAGGTCGGCGCGCCGTTCGCGATCAGCTTCGGCCTGTACGGCGTGGCCAACGCGCTGACCGCCGCCGGCCGGCATGCGCAGGCGCTGCCGCCGCTCGACGAATCGATCGCCATCTACGCGCGTCATCCGAACCCGATCGGGCTGTGGTTCTCGCTGAATGCCCGCAGCAGCGTCTACCAGAAGCTCGGCGACATGGCCCGCGCCCGCATCGATGCGCAACAGGCCCACGCTCAGGCCAAACGCGTGAACCATCCGATCTACCTGAGCGGCAGCGCAACGCGGCTGTCGTCGATCGCCGCCGCGAGCGGCGACCACCGCCGCGCCTACGAGCTGGCCGTCGAGGCCGCCGAGATGACCCGCAAGTCGGTGCACGACAAGGCCGGCGCGCGCATGCTGCAGCTGACGCAGCGCTACGAGAGCGAGAGCAAGCAGCGCGCGATCGACCGGCTGACGCGCCAGACCGAGCAGCAGCAGGCCCAGCTGCTGCAGCACGACCTGCAGCAGCGCTGGCTCGGCACGCTGCTGGTCGCCGTGGGCCTGGCGCTGGTCGGCACGGCCGTGGTCGTGCACCGCTCGCGGCAGGCGCATCGCCAGCTGCAGCGCCTGAACGCGCAGCTGCAGTCGTCGGAGAACGCGGTGCGCGTGCTGAACGCCGAGCTCGAGCAGCGCGTCAGCGACCGCACCGCGGCGCTGCGGCAGCAGGCGCGCTACCTGCGCACGCTGATCGACATGCTGCCGATGTGGGCCTGGTTCAAGGACACGAAGAGCCGCTACCTGGTGACCAACCGCGCGCACGCGCAGGCGCAGCGGCTCGAGGTCGACGCCGTCGTCGGCCGCACCGACGTCGAGCTGCAGCCCGGTGCCGCGGCCGAAGCGTCGCTGCTCGACGATGCGCAGGTGATGGCCTCGGGCGAGCGCACGGTGATCGAGCAGGCCTTCGACGATGCGCAGGGCACGCGCTGGATGGAGGTCTTCAAGGCACCGGTCAACGACGAGGACGGCAGCCTGCTCGGCACCGTCGGCGTGGCGCAGGACATCAGTGAGCGCAAGGCGACCGAAGCGGCGCGCGAGGTCGCGCTGGCCGAGGCCGAGCGCCTGGCGCAGCTGCGCAGCGACTTCCTGGCGCAGATGAGCCACGAGCTGCGCACGCCGCTGTCGGGCATCCTCGGTTTCGCCGAGATGCTGACCGCCGAGTCGGTGCTGACCGAGCGGCAGGAGCGCTGCGTTCGCATCATCCAGCAGAGCGGTCAGCACCTGCTGAACCTGATCAACGACCTGCTCGACATGTCGCGCATCGACGCCGGCCGGCTCGAGCTGAGCCCGACGCCGGTGCGGCTGACCGAGTACCTGCACGAAGTCAGCGAGATGATCGCCGTCAAGGCCGAGCAGAAGGGGCTGCAGCTCGAGCGTGTGCTGGCGCCGGACCTGCCGCCGGCGCTGCGACTGGACGATCTGCGCCTGCGCCAGGTGCTGCTGAACCTGCTGTCCAACGCGGTGAAGTTCAGCGACTCGGGGCAGGTCACGCTGCGCGTGGGTCTGGCCGGAACGCGCCAGCCGCGCAACGGCGCGCGCCTGCGCTTCGAGGTCGAGGACACCGGCATCGGCATGTCGGGCTTGCAGCTGGCCAAGCTGTTCCAGCCCTTCGAGCAGGTCGCCGAAGACCGCCGCCGCCAGGGCGGCGCGGGGCTCGGGCTGGCAATCAGCCGGCAGCTGGTGCGCCTGATGGGCGGCGACATCCAGGTCGACAGCCGGCTCGGCGTCGGCAGCCGGTTCTGGTTCGAGCTGGAGCTCATGCGCTGCGATCCGCCGGAGACGGCTGCCGCAGCGGCGCGCGAGACCGCAGCGCCGCGCGAGCCGCTGGCGCCGGCGCAGGCACAGTCCGCAGCGCAGCAGTGGACCGTGCCGCCGCTCGAAGAGCTGGAGCGCCTGCAAGGGCTGGCGCGCATCGGCGACATGCGCCAGATCCGCGAACAAGCGCAGGACCTCGAGCAGGCCGATCCGCGCTTCGCTGCGTTCGCGCAGCACCTGCGCGGCCTGGCGCTCGATTTCCGCTCGCAGGCGGTGAGCGAATTCATCGGCTTCCATGCCGCGCAGCTGCAGGGTCAGCCGGCGGCCGATGCCGAGACGGCCGAGTCCGACAAGAACTGAGGCGAGGCCGCTCTAATAGCAAGTTAGACGCCTGGCAGTGCCAGCGCGTCGCGCACGGCCAGCCCGAACTGGCGCTGCGCCTGGCGCGCGGCGGTGATGCCACCGGCCATCACGATGAAGCCATGGGCCAGGCCGTGCCACTCGACCAGTTGCACAGGAGTGCCAGCAGCGAGCAGCGCATCGGCGAATGCCACGCCTTCGTCGCGCAGCGGGTCGTGCCCGGCCAGCACCAGCAGCGTCGGCGGCAGGCCGGCGAGCGAGCGCGCCAGCAGCGGCGCGCCGCGGAAATCGGCGGCGCGGCCGCTCGCACCGAACGCATGGGCGCTGAAGTGCGCCATCGTGCGCAGGGTCAGCGTCGGGCCGGCCGCGTGCCGCGCGCGCGACGGGTAGTCGCCGTCGTGCCCGCCCGCGGCCGGCGGGTACAGCAGCGCCTGCAAGCGAATCGCCGGAAACCCCGCATCGCGCGCCAGCAGCGCGACCGTGCTCGCCAGCACCGCGCCCGCGCTGTCGCCGGCCACCGCCAGCCGCGCCGGGTCGGCGCCGAGCGAGCGCGCATGTTCGGCCGCCCAGCCGAGCGCGGCCCAGGCGTCGTCGGCCGCCGCCGGGAAGGCATGCTCGGGCGCCAGCCGGTACTCGACCGAGACCACCACCGCGCCGCTGTCTTCGCAGAGCTGGCGGCATACGTTGTCGTAGGCCGCGATGTCGCCGAGCATGTAGCCGCCGCCGTGGTAGTAGACGACGATGCCGTGCGGGCCGGCAGCGCGGGGCGTGTACACGCGCAGCGGGATCGCCGGCAGCGCGCCGGCCGCCGGCACCGCATGGTCGGCAACGCCGACGTCGGCCGGTGGGCGGTCGGCGGCCGCACAGATCTGGCGATAGAGGTCGCGGCTGGCCGGCAGCGGCAGGTCGCACAGGTCGGGCATGCCGGCGGCGTGGGCCGCCTTCATCATCGCGGCGAGTTGCAGGTCGAGCATGGGAGATCTCCTTCGGGAAGTTTCAGGCGCCGGCGGGCTGCAGCGCCGCGGCGGGTTCGGCCATCGGCCGCAACAGGAAATGCGCCAGCGCCGGCAGCAGCACCAGCGCGCCGACCATGTTCCAGACGAACATGAAGGCGAGCAGGATGCCCATGTCGGCCTGGAACTTGATGGGCGAGAAGGCCCAGGTGCCGACGGCCAGCGCGAGCGTGATGCCGGTCAGCAGCACGACGCGCCCGGTGAACTGCAGCGCGTGCAGGTAGGCGGCGGACAGCGAGTCGCCGGCGCGCAACCGCGCCAGCATCACGCTCAGCACGTACAGCGCGTAGTCGACGCCGATGCCGACGCCGAGCGCGATCACCGGCAGCGTCGCGACCTTGACGCCCATGCTCAAGGCCACCATCAGCGCCTCGCACAGGATCGAGGTCAGCACCAGCGGCAGCACCGCGCAGGCCACCGCGCGCCACGAGCGGAAGGTCACGAAGCACAGCACGACGACGGCCCCGTAGACCCACAGCAGCATCTCGCGCATCGCCTGCTGCACGACGATGTTCGTCGCCGCGGCGATGCCGGCCGATCCGGCGGCCAGCATGAAGCGCGTATCGCCACGTTTTTCAGACGTTATGAACGCCTCCGCCTCGCCGACCACCCGCGCCAGCGTCTCGGCCTTGTGATCCTTCAGGTAGACGTAGAGCGACAGGAACGAGCAGCCCTGGTTGAACAGCTCACGCGGCGCGCGCGTCTGCACGCCGCCGAGCGCCGCCGCATTGGGGATCAGCTCGAACCACTTCAGGTTGCCCTCGTTGTAGCCGACCATCGCCAGCTTCGACAGCGCGGCCATCGAGTGCGTCGCCTCGACCCCCGGCAGCTGCTCGAGCCGCCAGGCCAGCCGGTCGACCTGCGCCAGCGTGTCGTAGCGCGTGCACTGGTCCTCGGGCGTCGCGACCATCACCACCAGGATGTCGGCGCTGGCCGCGTAGTGGCGCGTCAGGTAGTCGTTGTCGCGGTTGTAGCGCGAGTCGGCGCGCAGCTCGGGCGCGCCGGGGTCGAGGTCGCCGACCTGCAGCTGCAGGCTGGCGACGTAGCCGGCGCCGGCCAGCAGCGCGCCGGCCGCGATCGCGGCGAGCGCCGGCCCGCGCTGCGTGAAGCGATCGAGCTGGCGCCACAGCCCGGTCGGCGCCGCGCCGGCCGCTTCGGCGCGCAGGCTGCGTTCCGCGGCGCGCCGGCCGACGCCCAGGTACGACAGCAGCACCGGCAGCAGCACCAGGTTCGTGAACACCAGCACCGCGACGCCGATGCTGGCAACCGCGGCCAGGTCCTGGATCGCCTCGATGCGGATCAGCGCCAGCACCGCGAAGCCGACCGCATCGCACAGCAGGGCAGTCAGGCCGGCCACGAACAGGCGCCGGAACGTGTAGCGCGCGGCGACCACGCGGTGCGTGCCGCGGCCGACGTCCTGCATGATGCCGTTCATCTTCTGCGCGCCATGGCTCATGCCGATCGCGAACACCAGGAACGGCACCAGCACCGAGTACGGGTCGAGCGCATAGCCGCTGAGCGCGAGCAGGCCGAACTGCCAGACCACCGCGACCAGCGAGCAGGCGACGACCAGCAGCGTCGAGCGCGCGCAGCGCGTGTAGCCGAACAGCACCGCCGTGCAGATCACCAGCGCGGCGGCGAAGAAGGCCAGCACCTGGCGCATGCCGTCGATCAGGTCGCCCATCACCTTCGCAAAGCCGGTGACGTGGATGCGCACGCGGTCGCTCTCGTACTTCGCGCGCAGGGCTTCGATCTGGCGGCCGAGCTCGCCATAGTCGAGCGCCTCCCCGGTCTTCGGGTGCTTGTCGAGCAGCGGCACGAAGACGATGCTCGACTTGAAGTCGCCGGCAATCAGCTGGCCGATCTCACCCGAGCGCTCGACGTTGGCGCGCACCTCGGTGAGGGCGCGGGCCGATCCGTCGTAGCTGTCGCCCATCACCGTATTGCCCTCGAGCCCTTCCTCGGTCACCGCGACCCAGCGGGTGTTGCTGGTCCACAGCGACTTCATGAACGGCCGGTCGACGCCCGGCAGCAGGTAGAGCTCGTCGCTCAGCTGCTGCAGCGTGCGCAGGTAGTCCTTGTCGAAGATCGACTCGCCCGTCGTCTCGACGGCGATGCGCAAGGCATTGCCCTGCCCCGCCAGATTCCCCTGGTTCGCCAGATAGTTCGCGATGTACGCGTGCTGGACGGGAATGGTCTTCTCGAAGCTCGCGTTGAGCTGCAGCTTCGTCGCCTGCCAGCCGAACAGCGCGCTCAGCACCAGGCACAGCGCCAGCACCCACGGCCGGTGGTTGAACAGCAGCCGCTCGGCGGGCGAGCCCGAGGCGGCATCGAAGTCTTCGAGGCGGGCGACGACGGGCTGGTCGTCGAGCGTGGAGGAGGCGTGCATCGTGGCGGGTGGTGAGGAGCGTTCGGGGGTGTTCAGCGAGCGCTCGGAGGCGTTGAGGGCGCGCTCTGGCGGCGCAGGCCGCGCAGGCTGCTGAGCACGAGGTGGCCGTCGCCGGTGACGGCGAGGCCGGTGGCCGGCAAGGCGGCGGCGGCCGGCTGCTTGTGGAACTGCAGGCCGTCGTCGCGGCTGATCAGCAGGTCGCCGCTCTGGCCGAGCAGCGCCAGCGTGCCGGGCGCGACCTCGACGCCGGCGCTGATCGACACCGGCACGCCGCTGTCGATGGCCTGCCAGCTCGCGCCGCCGTCGGCGGAGCGGAAGACGCGGCCACGCAGGCCGTACGCGACCAGCGTGCCGGAGCGCGCGGCGACGAGGCCGAACCAGCTGCCCTTGTACGGCGAGGCCAGCGCGCTGAAAGTCCCGCCGGCGTCCGCCGACTTCAGCAGCAGCCCCTGCTCACCGGCGATCACCCACTGGCCGCCGGCCCAGCGCACCGCGTACAGGTGCAGGCTCTTCGGGTTCGGCAGCCGGCCGACCAGCGGCGTCCAGTGCGCGCCGCCGTCGCTGGTGGCGAAGGCGATGCCGTAGGCGCCGACCGCGACGCCGTTCTGCGCATCGGCGAAGTCGACGTCGAAGAACGGCTTGTCCGGGCCCTCGTCGACGAAGTGCGCGGCCAGCTTCTGCGCGCGCTCGTCGCCGGAGCGCGCGGCGTCGGCGATGCGCGCGGCCGCGCTGATGCCGTCGAGCTGGCGCACCCAGCGTTCGCCGCCGTCTTCCGTCTTCAGAATCACGCCGAGGTGGCCGACGGCCCAGCCGGTGCGCTCGTCGACGAAGCGCAGCGCGGTCAGCGTGGCCTGCACCGGCACAGCCGCCTGCCGCCAGCGCTGGCCGTCGTCGTCCGACAAGAGCACGATGCCACGTTCGCCGGCGGCGACCAGCCGCCGCCCGGCGCGCGCGACGGTGAGCATCGCGGCACCCGCGGCTTTCGGTGTCTGAATCGAAGCCTGTTGCAGCACTTCAGGCGGCGCAGCTGCGACACCGCACGCAGCCGCGGCTGCCGCGAACAAGAGAGTGCGCAAGACGGTCTTGGCCAAGGCTCGGCGCGGATCCGGCTCTGCCGGGCCGCTGCCGAAGCCCCCTCGGGGGGCAGCGACCGGTAGGGAGCGTGGGGGCCTCACTATCTCGTGCCCTCGTTGGCCAGCTCCTCGGCGCTGAAGAAGGCGCGCGGAATCGGCGCCACCGGCTTGTACTGCACCGGCAGCTCGTTCGACGCCATGTTCAGGTAGTAGGCGCCGGTGTGCAGGTCGTAGCCGCCCCACATCATGTTGCCGACGACGGCCGGGATGTCCGGTGCCAGCAGCATCAGCGTGTAGTTCGTGCGCCAGAGCTCGCCCTTCGCGTCCCAGCCGTCGAACATCACGATCTGCCAGGTGTCTTCGTCGAGGTAGTACTTGCGCTTGGGCACGACGTGGCGCTTGCCGTCGGCCAGCGTCGCCTCGACCTCCCAGACGCGGTGCAGCTCCCAGCGCACCAGCGCCGGGTTCAGCGTCTTCGGCGTCACCAGGTCGGCCACCTTCGCGCTGGCGGCGCGGTTGTTGTTGTAGGGGATGTAGAGCTCGCGTTTGCCGACCAGCTTCAGCTGGTGCTTGTCGATCGGCCCGAACAGCATGAACGCTTCGTCGAACAGACCGATGCCCGAGGTCACCGAGTCCGGCGTGTCATAGGCCACCGACGGCGCCTTGCGCACGCGGCGCTGGCCGACCAGGTACTGCCACAGCCCGCGCGGCTGGCTGGCGTTCAGGTTGTCGTGCGCGAGGATCGCCTCGCCGGCCTTCGAGCCCGGCTCGGTGACCGCGAACTTGCCGAGCTGGTAGTAGCCGTCGAACTTCTCGATCGAGCCGTCGGGGTCGTAGTACGGCTTGCGCAGGCTCTGCACGCCGCCCGAGGCCAGCGCGCGCCGGCCGTCTGCCGTGACGACCCACACCCGCACCGGCGCCTGCACGTTGCTGCCGGTCCAGGCCAGGCGATGGTTCTGCAGCAGCTCGCCGCCGTCCTTCGGGATCGGGAACGGCGTGCCGCCGTACGCGTTCTCGGTGCCGTGGCCGCCGTCGACGAGCTTGGCGCGCGTCGCATTGCGCAGCGTGTTGTCGTAGACCCACTGCGGCGCCGCGGCGCTGCGGTGCGTCGGATAGACGTCGATGCGGAAGTCGGGGTACTTCTTCATCAGCGCCTTCACGCCGTCGCTCAACTTCGCGGCGTGCTGGTCCATGCTCTTCGCGTCGATCGAGAACAGCGGCTTCTCGGCGGCGTACGGGTCGGGCCGCGGGTCGCCGCTCTTGTAGCCGGCGGGTGCCCTGGTCAGGCCACCGTCCCACGCCGGAATGCTGCCGTCCTTGTTGGCGGCGCGTTCGGCGCCGAGCGGTGTCAGCGTGGTCTTCAGCTTGGCGGCCTCGTCGGCGCCGACGGCCGCGTGGGTGCTCAAGGGGGCGATGAACGGGGCGGCGCAGGCCAGGGCCAGCGCGGCCCGCAGGGGCTTGTTCAGCATCTGGGGTCTCCGAATGTCAGAAAGTGCGCGATGCGTTGAAGGCGACGTGGGCACGGTCCCTCATCGTTTGCGCGAAGCTCAGCTGGCGCGGCGAGCCGGCGCCCGTCACCAGCGTCTCGGTGAAGGTCTTCTCGGCGCCGAAGAAGCCGTTGAAGGTCAGTGCGACGTTCCAGGCGTTCTGGTACTTGCCCTTCACGCCGATGCTGTAGTCGCCGGCCTTCGAGGCACCGCCGGCGAAGTTGCCGATCGCCGACGAACGGCCGCCGAAGTTCCAGCCCAGGCCGATCGGCAGCGAGAGGTCCAGCGCCGGCAGCACCTGGAAGTACTGCGGCTCGAACAGCAGCCGCAGCGCGAAGGCGCCCTTGGTCGTGTTCGGATCCAGACCGCCCAAGCCGGCGCTGCGGCCGCCGGGGCCGATCGCGAAGATGTCCTTCGTGATCGCGAGCCGCCGGTTGTAGGCCAGCTCGGCCAGCAGCGCGCCGCCGCCCCACAGCGGGCCGGGCTGCAGCACGTAGATGCCGGAGACCTGCAGGTGGCCGGTGCGGCCGACGGCATAACACGGATCGCCGCTGGAGCCGCCGCACGACAGGATCGGGCCGAGGCCGAGCACCGCGGGGTCGCTGTTGAGCGGCGCGTTGCTGCGCACCGAGCCTTCGACGGCCCAGTTCAGCTGGCCGACCGACGAGGTGACGCTGGCGCCGACGGTGCGGATGTTGCTCGCGTAGGCCAGGTGCACGTTGCCGCCGACGAAGTCGAACACCGGCGCCGCCGGCGTCTTGTCGTGGTACTGCGCGGCGTAGACGCCGAACTCGAAATCGCTGCCGGTGGGGCTCCAGCGCAGCTGCACGCCGCCCTGCCCGCTGTCCTTCGGGCGCAGGTCGTGGCGCTGGTCATAGGCCAGCACGATCGGCGTGCCATCCGGCGCATTGCCGAAGCCGACGGTGCCGGTGCCCACGTAGTCCTGGTTCGAGAAGTAGCTGCCGACGCCGGGGATCTTGCTCGGCCGCCACTTGAGCTGGTAGTACGCACCGAGCGACAGGCCTTCGGCCAACTGCAGCGAGCCGGAGAGCTGCTCGACCGGCAGCAGCACCTCCTTGAACTGCCAGCCCGGCACCGAGACGATCTTGGCGATGTCGACCGGGCCCTGCGCGTGGGCGATGCCGTTCTGGCCGAAGAACAGGCTTTCGCCCCACTGCAGCGTGTGCTTGCCCACGCGCAGCGTGCCCTTCATCGCGCCGAGCTCGCCCTTGAGATACACGAAGGCATCGAGCAGCTCACCGCCGCGGCCGTGCTGGCGTCGCGTGGCCGGCAGGAACTCGTTCGAGGCCTGGCCGGGAAAGTTGTTCGAGGTCGACACCGTCGGCCCCAGCGGCATGCCGCCGGCCAGCAGCGGCGTGCCGGCGTAGTCGCTGCGGCCGAGATAGGCGCTGTCGCGCCAGGCGGTGCCGCTCAGGCGGCCGCCGAACGACTTCGTCGTCACGTCCAGCTCGCCCAGCAGGTCCCAGCGGTTCGAGACCAGGCCCTTGTTGAAGTTGTGGTCACCATCGTCCTCGTTCGAGATGCCCGGGTCGTTCGCGACGTCGAGCCGCGTCAATGCCGGTGACGCGTTCTTCAGGCGATAGGCTGCGCTGTATTTCGGCGTCAGGTCGGCGCGGATTTTCAGATCGGGGTTGCCCGAATCGATGTCGAAGGCCTGGGCGGCGGGCAGCGCGAGCGCTGCCGCCGCCGCCAGCAGGCTGCGGCGGTGGTCCATCGGTTTGTCTCCTGTTTGTTGTGAGTCGGAAGGGATCAGAGGTAGGTCGACGCCAGCCCGCCGTCGACGGGCAGGTTGACGCCGCTGACCCAGCGCGCGGCGTCGGAGCAGAGGAAGGCGATCACCGGCGCCACCTCGTCGGCCAGCGCCGGGCGCTTCATGCGGTGCGCGTCGCGCTCGACGCGGCCGGCGCCGAGCATCGTCACGAAGTCACCGAGGATCGGCGTGAACACCGGCCCCGGCGCGACGCAGTTCATGCGCACGCCACGCTCCAGGAACCAGCGCTGCGACTGCGTGACCGACCAGACGATCAGCGCTTCCTTGAAGTACTGGTAGCAGGTGTCCTGCGGCACCGGGTGCTTGGCCAGCCAGGCCAGCCCGGCCTCGAAGTGCGGCGTCTCGGCGAGCGCCTTGTGCGTATCGACGCGCTGCGGCCATTCGGCGCCGAGGATCGACGCGATGTTGACGATGCTGCCGCCGGCGGGCATCCGTTCCAGCAGCTTCTGGCAGAGGTGGCGCAGGCCGAGGTAGTTGACGCGGGCGACTGAGTCGGCGTTCGCGGTGCCCGGCACGCCGGCGATGTTGCACAGCGCATCGATGCGCTCGGGCAGCTGGCGCACGGCGGCGTCGATCGCCGCCTGCTCCGACAGGTCGGCCTTGACGAAGCCGTCGAGCGTCAGCATCGGCTCGTTGCGGTCGACGCCGATCACGCGCGCGCCCTGGAAGCGCAGCAGCCGCGCGGTCTCGGCGCCGATGCCCGAGCTGACGCCGGTGATGACGATGGTCTTGCCTTGCAGGCTCATGGGGATCTCCGGAGTTATTGAAAAATTCAGGGCAGCAGCTCGAAGCGGCCATCGGCGATGCGCAGCATCACGACGCCGCGGCCGTCGAAGCCGCTGTGGTCGGTGGGCGAGAAATTGACGACGCCGTGCGCGAGCGCGATCTCCTTCTCGCTCTCCAGCGCATCACGCAGCGCGCGCCGGAACGCCGCGGTGCCGGGCGCGGAGCCCTTCAGCGCCGGCGGCAGCGCGCGCTGCAGCAGCAGCAGCGCATCCCAGGCGTGGGCGCCGAACTGCGTGCGCGTGTTCGCGCCGTGCTGCTTCTCGAAGCCGCTGACGTAAGTCAGCGCAACGGGCCGCACCGGGCTCGCCGCCGGCAGCTGCTCGGCAACGAGCATCGGCCCGGCCGGCAGCACCGTGCCGTTCATGCGCGGGCCGCCGACGCGCACCAGGTCCGGCGACGCTGCGCCGTGCGTCTGGTAGATCGGCCCGCTCCAGCCGCGTTCGCGCAGCGTGATCTGCGGCATCGCCGCGGCCGAGCCGGCGCCGACGATCAGCACCGCGTCGGGCTTTGCGGCGACCACCTTCAGCGCCTGCGCCGTGATCGAGGTGTCGATCGGCGCGAAACGCTCGGTGGCCACGACCGTCAGCCCGGCCGCCTTGGCCGACGCGCCGAAGGCCTGCAGCCACATCTCGCCGTAACCCTCGTTCCAGCCGAGGAAGGCGACCTTGCGCACCTTATCGGCGACCATGCGGCGCGCCAATGCATCGGACATCAGCGACACCGGCTGCGCGAGCGCGAAGGTCCAGCTGTCCGGGCCCGCGGCCAGCGGCAGCGGCGCGAACGCGAGCTGCACCGTCTTCGCCTCGGTCGCGACCTGCGCCACCGCCAGGCCCTGCGGCACGCCTGAGGGCCCGAGCAGCACATCGACCTGATGCTCGGTGACGAAGCGGCGCGCGTTGCGTGTCGCGGCCGTCGGGTCCGACGCATCGTCGAGCACGACCAGCCGGACCTTCTCGCCGCCGATGCGCTCGGGCCACAGCGCGAGCGATGCCTTCTGCGGCAGCCCCAGCGACGACAGCGGGCCGGTCAGCGACAGGTTGACGCCGATCGTGATGTCGGCCTGCGCGCCGCCGGCGGCGGCGATGAGGGCCAGCGCGGCGGCCAGGCGGGTGAATGGGCGATTCATGGAATCTCCTGTGCGGTGGCCGTCAGAACGGGAATTGCGGCGGCGTGTCCTTCACGGTCAGCCACTGCCAGGCCGTGAAGCACTCCCAGTCGCCGGGGCCGCCGTGCGAGTGGCCGTTGCCGGCGATGCCGGGGCCGCCGAAGGGATTGACGGCGTCGTCGTTCACCGTCTGGTCGTTGATGTGCACCATGCCGGCCTTGAGCCGGTTGCCGATCGCCAGCGCGCGGCCGACCGACTTCGAGATCACCGCCGCGGCCAGGCCGCCATGGCCGTGGTTGGCGATCGCCACCGCCTCGTCGTCGGTGCTGAAGGTCGCGAGGTTGACCACCGGGCCGAAGGTCTCGTCGTCGAAGCTCGGCATGCCGGGCTTCACGCCGGTGAGCACGGTGGGCTTGTAGAAGAGCCCCTCGTAGCTGCCGCCGGCCAGCAGCGTGGCGCCGGCCATCACGCTGGCCATCACGGTGGCATGCACGCGGTCGCGCTGGCGTTGATCGATCAGCGGCCCGAGCGCGACCTGGCCGGTGGCGCCATCGCCGACCGGCAGACGATCCGCCTTGGCGACCAGCCGCTGGATCAGCGCCGGCGCGATCGCCTCGTGCACCAGCACGCGGTTCGACGCCATGCAGATCTGGCCCTGGTGCAGCCAGGCGCCCCAGGCGACGTTCGACGCCGCGAGATCGAGGTCGGCGTCGCTGGCCATGTCGTCGAGCACGATCAGCGCATTGCTGCCGCCGAGCTCGAGCGAGACCTTCTTCAGGTGCCTGCCGGCCAGCTCGCCGATGCGCCGGCCGACACCGGCCGAGCCGGTGAAGGAGATCATCGCGACGTTCGCATCGCCGACCAGCGCCTCGCCGACATCGGCGCCGCCGGGCAGCACGTGCAGCAGACCAGCCGGCAGCCCGGCCTGTTCGAAGATGCGCGCGATCAGCAGGCCGCCGCTCACCGGCGTGCGCGGGTCGGGCTTGATGATCACCGCGTTGCCGGTGGCCAGCGCCGGCGCGACGACGCGCAAGGTCAGGATCAGCGGGAAGTTGAACGGCGAGATCACGCCAACCACGCCCAAGGGCACGCGGCGCGCGATCGACATCCGGCCCGGCCCGCTGGGCAGCACCTGGCCCTGCGCCTGCATCGGCATCGCGGCGGCCAGCTGGCAGAACATCACGGCCTCGCGCAGCTCGTGCTGGCCCTTCGGCAGGATCGCGCCGGTTTCGCGCGTCACGTACAGCGCCAGCTCGTCGAAGTGCTGCTGGAACAGCGCCGCGGCGCGCTGGAACACCGCCGCACGCTCGCGCGGACCGAGCGCGGCCCACGCGGGCTGCGCGGCGGCGGCTGCAGCCGCGGCGGTCGCGACATCGGCCGCCACCGCACGGCCGGTGCGCGCCAGCACCTGGCCGGTCGCCGGCTCGATCACATCGGCGGCTTGCGAGGCGGCGCGCCAGCCGTTGCTGAAGAGGTTGTCGCGCCACAGCGCGTGGTCGAGAAACGGAGGTGTGCTCATCGGCGGTCTCGGGGTTGGTCTGGCCTGCCTTGCGCAACGCCCGTGCCGCGGCGCCGTGCCGGGCTGCGGTTGAGGGCCAACCACCACGCGCCGTCACCGAGGGAAAGACACCCACCGACTCCGGACTTTCCCGGGGGTCGATTGCTGCGCTGCAGCTTCGGGTTCACCCGAAGGCTTGGCGTTCATCAACTGAGAACAAAATCGCCCGCCGCTCGGCGATCGATTCATCAAATCAGAAACTCATGACCAAGGCCGACTCCCGCATCTCGCTCGCCGAGGTGGCCCGCCAGACCGGCGCGATGCTGCGCCGCGGCGACAGCGCGCACTACCGCGACGGCCTGCCGCCGAGCCTGGCCGACCTGACCGAATCGCTGTTCTTCTCGCCCGGCGACGGCCGCATCTGGCTCAACGACCAACGCATGCTGCTGTGGCACTGCTCGGCGATGGGTCACCTGCGGCGCGAGCTGATCGACACGCTGGGCCTGGAGCGTGCACGCGGCCTGCTGACGCGCGCCGGCTACGTCTCCGGCGCGCGCGACGCGCAACTGGTGCGCGAGCGCTGGCCCGACGGCGACGCCGCGAGCGTCTTCATGGCCGGCACGCGGCTGCATGCGCTCGAAGGCGTCGTCAAGGTCACGCCGCTGGCCTTCGACTTCGACATCGACCGCGGCACCTACGAAGGCGAGTTCCTGTGGGAGCACTCGAGCGAGGACGACGAGCACATCGCCGCCTACGGCATCGGCACCGAAGCCGCGTGCTGGTCGCAGGTGGGCTACGCCACCGGCTACGTGACCAGCCTGTTCGGCCAGCTCGTCGTCTTCCGCGAAGTCGAGTGCCGCTCGATGGGCGCCAGCGTCTGCCGCGTGATCGGCCGCCATGCCGCGGCCTGGGGCGACGTCAGCGAGGACCTGCGCTACCTGCAGGCGCGCGACTTCCGCAGCCTTGCCGAGGCGCCGGCGGCGCACGCGGCGGTCGCCACGCCGGTGCTCGACCCAACGCCTGAAGTGAGCGGCGCGCGGCACGAGATCGTCGGCGCGTCGTCGGCCTTCAACTCGGCCTGCCACCAGCTCGACCGCGTCGCGCGCACGCAGGCAACGGTGCTCTTCACCGGCGAGTCGGGCGTCGGCAAGGAGGCCTTCGCGCGAAGGCTGCACCGCATCAGCGCGCGCGCCGACAAACCCTTCGTCGCCGTCAACTGCGCGGCGATTCCGGAGACGCTGATCGAGTCGGAGCTGTTCGGCGTCGAGCGCGGCGCCTTCACCGGCGCCAGCAGCTCGCGCCCGGGCCGCTTCGAACGCGCCGACGGCGGCACGCTGTTCCTCGACGAGGTCGGCACGCTGTCGCTGCCCGGCCAGGGCAAGCTGCTGCGCGTGCTGCAGGAGGGCGAGGTCGAGCGTGTGGGCGGCACGCGCACGCTGACGGTGGATGTGCGCGTCGTCGCCGCGACCAACGTCGACCTGCAGGCCGAGGTGCGTGCCGGGCGCTTTCGCGAGGACCTCTACTACCGCCTGAACGTCTACCCGATGCACCTGCCGCCGCTGCGCGAGCGGCGCGACGACGTGCCGCTGCTGATGAACCATTTCCTGCGCCGCGAGTCGGCGCGCCACGGCCGCTCGCCCACCGGCTTCACGCCGCGTGCGGTGCGCGCGCTGCTGCACTACGCCTACCCCGGCAACATCCGCGAGCTGCAGAACCTGATCGAGCGCGGCGTGATCTCGGCCGACGACGGCGCGCCGATCGACGTGCGCCACCTGTTCCGCCGCGAGCAGCTGTCGGACGAGACGCTGCTGGCGATCGGCGCCAGCGGCGCGCTGATGCCCAGCCACGACCCGGGCCGCGTGCCCAACCTGCTGCAGCACCTGCAGCAGACGCTGGGCGCCGACACGCTGGCGCTGGGCGAGCTGGAAGCCCGCCTGCTGCGCGAGGCCGTGGCCGCGGCCGACGGCAACCTGGCGGCCGCGGCGCGGCAGCTCGGGCTGACGCGGGCGCAGCTGGCGTATCGGCTGGAGAAGGCGCCGGGCCGCGCCGACGCGTGATCAGCTTGTGCGCTGCGTGAGCGCCCGCTGTTCGGCGCTCTCGCGCCGCAGCGCTTCCTCGAAGCTCGCCAGCCCGATCTGATTGAGCACGCGCTTGTAGCGCGCGGCCACGTCCGCATCCAGGGCGGCGAGACGCTGCGCGATGGCTCGCGATGCCGTGCCCAGCGTGTCATCGTCGACCAGCTTCCACACCAGGCCCCAACCCAGCGCCTGCTCCGCAGAGAACTCCTCGCCGAGCAGCATCAGGGCCTTGGCGCGGGCCAGGCCGGCGGCCGCCGGCAAGGTGGCGACCAGGCCGCCGGTGACGAAGACACCGAGCGAGGCTTCGGGCAACTTCAAGCGAGCGCTGCGCGCGGCGATCACGATGTCGGCGTCGAGCATCCATTCGAGCCCCGCCCCGAGCACCCAGCCGTGCACGGCGGCAACCACCGGCTTGCGACAGCCGACGATGGCCGCGGCCACGCGTTGCACACCCTCGAGCTCCGCCTCGGTGGGTGCTGCACTGACATCGCGACCGGCGCAGAAGGCGCGGCCCGCGCCCCGCAGCAGCACGGCCTTGACGGCAGCATCGGCATCGGCGTGCTCGAGCGCGCGCCACAGGTCCTGCGCCAGCGTGGCCGTGATCGCGTTCAGCTTGCGCGGCCGGTTCAGCGTCAGGGTCAGCACGCCGTCGTCGGAGAGCTCGCGCAGCAGCGGCGCTTCGGTCTCGAGGCTCATCGTTCAATCCACCAGGAAACCCGAGGCCTTGATCACCGGGCCCCACTTGGCCAGCTCGTCGGCGATGAGCCTGCCCAGCTCGTCCGGCGTGGCCGGGTCGCTGTGCATGCCGATCTTCGCCAGCCCCGCCTTGATGTCGTTCATCGCCAGCACGCGGGCGAGGGCTGTCTGCAGCGGCTGCAGCGCGGCGCGCGGCGTGGCGGGCGGCGCGAACAGACCCACCCACTCGAGCGTGTCGAACTGGCGCAGGCCCATCTCGGCCAGCGTCGGTACGCCCGGCAGCAGCTCCGAGCGGCGCGCGCCGTTGACTGCCAGCACGCGCAACTTGCCGGCCTGGTGGTGCGCGGCGACGTCGGCGATCGGCAGGATGCCCGCCGCGATCTGGCCGCCCAGCAGGTCCTGCACCAGCGGCGCGCCGCCGCGGTAGGGCACCGGCAGCATGTCGGCATTCGCGTCCTTGCCGAGTCGATAGCCGATGAACTGCGAGATGCTGCCGGGTGCCGGCACGCCGAAGCTGCCGTCCTTGCGGTTCGCACGCGCCAGGTCGATCCATTGCGCGACGGTCGTGGCCGGCATCGCCGACGGCACGGCGATCGCCTCGTAGAAGCTGCTGACGCGGCCGACCGGCTGGAAGTCCTTCACCGGGTCATACCGCACCACTTTGAAGGTCAGCGGAATCATCACCATCATGTGCGTGTTGGCGATCAGCAGCGTGCGGCCGTCGGCCGGCGCGTTCTTGACATGCTCCGCGGCGATCGCGCCACCGGCCCCCGGCCGGTTGTCGACGATGACCGTCGTGTTCAGCTCATCCTTCAGTTTGTCCGCGAGCATGCGGGCCACCGCATCGGCCGACCCGCCGGCCGGATAGCCGACGATCAGCTTCAGCGGCTCCTGGCGTGTCGCGCCCTGCGCCTGCAGCGCGGGCGCCGCCAGCACGAACGTCGAGGTGGCGAGGGAAGCGAGCAGCAGGCGACGATGAATCACGGGAGTCCTCGGTGGGCGGCGCCTTGACCGGCGTCAACGGCCAGTGTGGAAGCGCGGCCCGGCGCGCGGTAGATGCACCGGCCGATGATCGGCCATGCGTGCACCGTATGAGCGGGCCGTTCGCGCCGCCGTTCATGCGCGGCGCGTATATCGCTACCGCGCTCGGCGGATCTACCGGCGCGGCTCCTGCCTGTCTATCGTCGGCCGATGATCTTCATCACCGGATACAGCGATCGCCTGTCGGCTTGCGCCGGCGAATCCATCGCCTTCAAGGTCTCGAGCCTGTCGTCACGGCCCTACCGCGCGAAGCTGGTGCGCATCGCCCACGCGGATCCGAACCCGGCCGGTCCCGGCTTCAAGGTCGAGCCCCTGGCCGAGGTCTTCGCGACGGAGCGGCCCTCGGTCGCGCAGCCGCTGCGTTCCGGCTCCTGCGGCCGCGTGGCGCGGATGCCGCTGGTGGGCCTGGGCGGCGGCCTGTCGGTCAGCGTGCGCATCATGCCGACGGCGCCGTCGCGGGGTGAACAGTGCGTGCTGTCGCATGGCGACCCCGCGTCGGGCGGCTGGCGTCTGGCCATCGACGGCGCCGGTGTGTTGTTCACGATCGCTGGCGCGCCGGCCCCCGTGCAGCTGCGCTGCGACCTGCCGCTGCCCGCGCGCTGGCTCGAACTGCAGCTCAGCGCCGATCCGGTGGTCGGCACGCTGACCTTGCAGGTTAGCGATGTCGACACAATGGCCGAAGGCGCGCTTCGCCTGGCGAGCACGGCGCGCTGGCGTGTGCCGCCGCAGCCCAACTTGGCAGCGGATGCCGACCTGCTGATCGGCGCCTGCCTGGGCGATGACGGTGTGCCGCGCTGCCACTTCAATGGCCGCATCGAAGCGCCCACGATCAGCGCCGCGGCGCAGGCGCATCACCCGTCGAGGATCATGGCGGCCTGGGACTTTGCGCGTGGCATCGATACGGCAGACATCGTCGACACCGGCCCGCATCAGCGGCACGGGCGGCTGATCAACCTGCCGACGCGGGCCGTCGCGGGCAGCCGCTGGACCGGCCGCGAGCACTGCTGGCGCCACGCCCCCGAGCAGTACGCCGCGATCCACTTCCACGACGACGACCTGCACGACGCCGGCTGGACGACCGGGTTTCAGTTCACGGTGCCGCAAACGCTGAAGAGCGGCGCCTACGCGATGCTGCTCGAAGCCGAGGGCCAGCGCGACTGGCTGCCGTTCTACGTCACGCCGGCGCCGGGTACATCGAGCGGCGCGCGCATCGCCTTCGTCGCGCCGACCTACACCTACGTCGCCTACGCCAACTATGCGCGCGGCAACTTCGACGCCGCGCTGCGGCGCCGGGTCGCCGACTGGCAGGCCTATCCGCACAACCCCGACGAGCATCCGGAGGTCGGACGCTCGACCTACAACCTGCACCCCGACGGCAGCGGCGTGTGCTTCTCGTCGCGCTGGCGGCCGCTGCTGACGATGCGGCCTGGCTTCCTCACCTTCGACGATCCGCGCGGTTCCGGCGTGCGCCACTACACCGCCGACAGCCACCTGCTCGACTGGCTCGAACACGAGGGCATGGCCTTCGACGTCTGGACCGACGACGAGCTCGAACGCCATGGCAGCGCGGTGCTCGAGCCCTATGCCGTCGTGCTGACCGGCACGCATCCGGAGTACCACAGCACGCGCACGCTCGATGCGCTGCAGGGCTACCTGCGCAGCGGCGGCAACCTGGCCTACCTCGGCGGCAACGGGTTCTATTGGCGGGTGGGGCTGTCGCAGACCGTGCCCGGCGTGCTGGAAGTGCGCCGCGCCGGTGGCGGCACCCGCGCCTGGGCGCCATGCGCCGGCGAGAACGTGCATGCGCTCGACGGCGAGCTGGGTGGGCTGTGGCGCAGCAGCGGCCGCACGCCGCAGCAGCTGACGGGCGTCGGCTTCGTGTCGCAGGGGCCATTCGAAGGCGCCGTCTATCGCGTGAATGACGCGGCACGAAACGGCCGCGCCGGCTGGCTGCTCGAAGGTGTCGCGTCCGGGCCGATCGGCGGCTACGGCTTGTCCGGCGGTGGTGCCGCCGGCTTCGAGCTCGACGCCACCAGTGCCGCCGACGGCACCCCCGCCGGCACGCAGGTGCTGGCGCGGTCCGAAGGCCACGGACCCGGCTTCGGGCCCGCGCTGGACGCCGTGCTGTCGCACACGATGACGCGAGATCGGGGCGCGGTCGAACCGTCGATTCGCGCCGAGATCACCTACCGTGACACGGCCTGGGGCGGATCGGTGTTCACGGTTGGCTCGATCACGTTCTGCGGCAGCCTGTCGCACGACGGCTACCGCAACGACATGAGCACCTTGTTGCGCAACTACCTGGTGCGCAAGACGATGCCGCGCTCGTCGGCCGGCTGAAAGCCCGGCATGGCGCTCAAGCGCTGCAGCAGCGCCGCGACGAAGGCCTTCACCCGCGCCGGGCGGTAGACGCCCGGCGGCATCGCCACCTGCACCGGAATCGATTCCAGCCACCACGCCGGCAGCACGCGCTTCAGCCGCCCCGCGGCCAGGTCGGCATGGCACAGCCACGGCGATGCAGCGCCGATGCCCGCGCCGTTCAGGATGGCGCGGTAGCTCGCCAGCAGGTTGTCGGTCTGCAGCGGCGCATCCACGCTCACCGTGCGCAGCCGCCCTGCCCGGTCGAACAGGCGGATATCGCCCAACACGTGCGGCAGCAGGCCGACGAAGGGCGCACGCGCCAGCGTGGAGATCGTCACCGGCCCGATGCGCGTGAGCAGCTCGGGCGCGGCAATGAGCATGCGCTCCATCGATCCGAGGCGCCGGACCACCAGCCCCGGATCGAGCACCGGCCCGACGAACAGCCAGCACTCCGCGCCCGAACCGAGCAGGTCGACGGCGCGGTCGGTCAGCGTGAGCTCGATGCGCAGCGCCGGGTATTGCGCACGCAGGTCGGTGATCGCGTCGGTGAGGAAGGACACGCCCCAGCCCGAGGGGCCGATCACGCGCAAGGTGCCCTCCGGCCGGCTCTGAGCACCCGTGATGCGCTCGGCCAGCCCGGACCAGCGCTCCGTCAGCTCGCGCGCCTGCGCCAGCAGCGAGCGGCCTTCGTCGGTCAACGTGAAGCGGGTCGTGGTCCGCGTCGCGAGCCGGCAGCCGAGCATGCGCTCCAGATCCACGAGCCGGCGGCTGACGGTGGGCTGCGTCGTCTCGAGCACGCGCGCGGCCTTGCTCAGCGATCCGGTCTCGCCGATCTTGACGAAGGTGTCCAGCAGTTCGAGCCGATCGTGGGCGCGTTTCATTCCCTCGACGTATAGCACTTCATGCGTTCAATCGTCCCCGCGCACCCCGTCCCCGAGCCGCTCCACCAGGAATTCCACCGCCACCCGCACCTTCGGAATACGGTAGCGCGTCTGCAGGTACAGCAGGTAGATGCCCGCCTCCCCGCCGCGCCCGACCGACACCGGCTGGTCGAGCGTGACCTGCACCAGCTCGCCGCGGCTCAGCGGGCCCTTCAAGGCCCATTCCGACAGCAGCACCAGGCCACGGTGCTTGCAGGCCATCGCGAGCAGGCTGGCGCCGTCGTTGCTGATGAAGGCCGGCGTGACGGGCAGCTCGCGCCAGCCGTCGGCGTCCCGCCCCTGCCACTTGATCACCGTGTTCGGGCCTCGGTACAGCAGCGCGCGATGACTGGCCAGGTCGTCCAGCGTGCGCGGCGTGCCCATGTCCGCCAGGTACTGCGGCGACGCGGCGAGCACGAAGCGATTGGGGTCGAGCTTGCGCGCCACCACGCGGTCCTGCGGCTGGCGACCGCCGCGGATCGCGATGTCGACCTGGTCACGGCCGAGGTCGACCAGCGCGTCGCTCAGGTGCACGTCGAGCACGATGTCCGGGTAACGATCGCTGAAGTCATGCAGCGCCGGCATCAGCAGCAGCTGGCCATAACCGGGCATCGTGCTGATGCGCAGCGTGCCGCTGGGCGTGCTGCTGCGCTGTCCGACCAGCTCTTGCGCATCGTCCAGCTGGGCCATGCCCGGGCGCACCTGCTCCAGGTAGAGCGCGCCGATCTCGGTCAGCCGCACCGTGCGCGTCGTGCGGTGCAGCAGCTCCACGCCGAGCGACTGCTCCAGGTCCGAAATGCGGCGCGAGATCGACGAGGCCGGCACGCCGAAGGCCTTCGCGGCGCGCGAGAAGCTCAGCGTGTCCGCCACTTTCAGCAGGTATTGCAGTGCGCGCAGCTTGTCCATCGCGGGCCGCCGTCCAGCCGATTGTTGCCATCAAGACAAAAGATTTTGACGAATACGACGGATTCCGTCTTGAGCGATGAATCCCTAACATTCCGCCATCGCAAGACCAGCCGGCGACGGCGCAGAGGAAAACCACCATGACCACGATGCTCAAAGCCCAGTACTCGGAACGCGGCCCGGTGCCGCAAGCCGTGATCGAGGCCCTGCCCTTCGACCGCCCCGTGCCGGCGCCGGGCCAGGCCCTGGTGGCGGTGCTGGCCGCGCCGATCAACCCCAGCGACGTGCTGATGCTCACCGGCCAATACGGCATGCTGCCGCCGCTGCCGGCGGTGGGTGGCAGCGAAGGCGTGGGCCGCGTCATCGAGCTGGGTCCGGACACGAAGGGCCCGGCCGTCGGCCAGACGGTGCTGTTGCCGGTCGGCGCCGGCACCTGGGCCACGCACGTGCTCGTGCCCGCGGCGCGCCTGGTCCCGCTGCCCAACGACGCCGACCCGAAGCAGCTGGCCATGCTGACGGTGAACCCGCCCACCGCATCGCTGCTGCTCAGCGACTTCGTGGACCTGCAGCCGGGCGACTGGGTGATGCAGAACGGCGCCAACTCGGGTGTCGGCAGCTACCTGGTGCAGCTGGCCAAGCTGCGGGGGTTGAAGACCGTCAACATCGTGCGCCGCGAATCGGCGGTGGCGGGTGTGCAGGCACAGGGCGGGGACGTGGTGCTGGTCGACGGGGATGACCTGGCCGAGCGCGTGAAGGCCGCGACCGGCGGCGCGGCGATCAAGCTGGGTGTCGATGCCGTCGGCGGCGCGGCCACGATGCGGCTCGCGGCCTGCCTGGCCGAAGGCGCGACCATCGTCAACTACGGGGCGCTGAGCGGGGAGCCGTGCAGCGTGTCGCCGCGCGAGCTGGTGTTCCGGGACGTCACACTCAAGGGGTTCTGGCTGGCGCGCTGGTTCGGCATCACGCCGCAGGCAAAACAAATGGCGCTGCTGACCGAGCTGGCCGGGCTGATCGCGGCGGGCAAGCTCAGTACGCCGATTCAAGCGACGTATGAGGTGGGGCAGATCAAGGAAGCCATTGCCGCCGCCGCCGCGGGCGAGCGGCAGGGCAAGATCTTGATTGCGCCGACGCACGCGTGACGCAGGACGATGCTCGCGCGAGTGAATGACCGCTGGAGCATCAACGACCTGCGGTGTTCTGTGCCACGGCGCGCGCGAGTTCTTTCACCGACGCCGCGCCATGCGGTCGGGTTGTCGGCGTCGTCGTCCAACCATGGCGGTCCTACGACTCGCGCCAACGAGCGGCCGCTTCGCAGCGTGTCCGGAGCCGCCGCTGATGCTGCGTAGAGAACGCAACCCGGGCGTCCTACCCTCGATGGTTCTTGCCCTCGAAGGCATGCTGGCCGGCGAAGCCTCCGCAATCGACGCTGGCGTCATCAGGGCCGATGCCAACCGCGCTCTGTTCCCGACTTCGACGCTATGCCCGTCCCGCAGTCTTCAGTTGCCGCCGAAGAAACTGGCCGGCCACGAAGATGTCTTTTTCAACTGCCCGCCGTACGCCGGCGCTGTCACCGCGTGCCAAGGCCTTGATCAGATCCTCGTGAGCATCGTTGAGCACGGCCGCAGCCTCGGGCGCATCGAACAGTTGATTGGAAACGGGGCCGGCCTTGAGCCACAGTGTGTCGATCAGACCGTACAACAGCGGCGAGCCGGCCGCGCGATACAGCATGACATGGAAGTCCTCATTGAGCGCCAGGTAGGCGACGAAGTCGCCGCCCGTCAGTGCGGCGCTCATCTGCTTGCAAAGGCGTCGCATGGCCGCGCGTTGGGGACCGTCGAGCATGGCGGCGCCGCGCTCGGCGGCCTCGCCCTCCAGCAGCATGCGCATCTGCACCAGGTCTTCGAGCTCCGCTGCGGCCATGCGCGGTACGGCCACACCAGCATTGGGTATGTTGACCAGGGCGCCTTCGGCGGCCAGCCGCTGCAACGCCGCACGTACCGGCATGTGCCCCACGCCCAATTCGGCCGCCACGTCGCGGATCTTCAATCGCTGGCCGGGAAGGAAGCGTCCAACGGTCACCCACTGCCGCAAACGGACATAGACATCGTCTTGTTGGGTGCTGCTGGCTTCTCCTGGCGGATCGGACGCGCTCATCCCTTGCGCTCCTGCAGGCAGTTTCCGCCATCGACGACGACCAGCTGACCGGTGACATAGCTCGCGCCCGGCATGGCCAGGAAAGCGATGGCGGTGGCCGTTTCAGTCGGTGTGCCGGCGGGCCCGATCGGCGTATGCAGTGCAGTCCGAGCCTCCATGCCGGCGTTGTTGACCAACAGGCGGCATTCAATCACCGGTGAGCTCCTGCAGCACGCCATCCATGGCGCTGAGCAAGCATTCAACATGGGCGTCGGTGGTGTCCGGGCAGATGAGCATCATGTTGTGAAATGGTGTGATCAAGACGCCTTGGTTCAGCAGATACAAGTGCAACGCGTGTTCGAGCTCGGTGTTCATCGCTGCGGCGGCTTCAGTGCCGTTGCGCGGTGGTTGGGCGCAGAACTGGAACTCTGTGCGCGCACCCACCTGGGTAATGCACCAGGGCAGACGATAGCGGTGAATCAGTGCGCGCAGTCCCAGCGCCAGGCTTTCGGCACGCAAATGCATAGGCGCAAACACCTCCGGTCGCAAGTAAGTACTGAGTGTGGCGCGCATGGCTGCCATCGCCAAAAGGTTGGCCGTGAGCGTGGTGCCGATGCCGGAATGACCCGGCGCAGCTGCACGCTTGGCCGCCTCTGCACGCGCGGCCAGGTCGGCGCTGAAGCCGTAGGCGGCGCATGGCATTCCGCCGCCCAGTGCCTTGCCCACCACCACTGCATCAGCTGCAATGCCATGCGCCCGCGCATAGCCACCAGGGCCGCTGCTGAGCGTGTGGGTCTCATCCATCACCAGCAAGCTGCCGTAGTGCCGGATCAAGCTGGTCGCTTTCTCCCAGAATCCCGGGTCGGGCAATACCATGCCGATATTGGTCATCACCGGCTCGGCCAGCACGCACGCCACGTCGCCCGGCGACAGGGCCGCTTCCAACGCCGCCAGGTCATTGAACTCGATCACCCGAGTCGTGGTGGTGAGGTCATGCACCTGGCCCAGCAGGCTGGGCCGCTGCACGGGCCGGCCATCGACCAGGTCGACGAACACGTCGTCCACCGTGCCGTGGTAGCAACCATTGAAGACCAGCAGTACGCGCCGGTCCGTGACCGCGCGCATCCAGCGCAACACGAAGCGGTTGGCATCGGTGGCCGTCATCGCGAACTGCCACTGCGGAAGACCGAAGCGCTCGGCCAGCAACCGGGCCACCTCAGCGGCGTCTTCCCCGGGCAGCATGGTGGTCAGCCCATTGACTGCCTGCGCCTGGAGTGCTTCGGCCACTGCAGTCGGTGAGTGACCGAACAGGGCCCCGCTGTCCCCAAGGCAAAAGTCCACCAGCGTGTGACCGTCCGCGTCGCCCAACTCCGCACCGCGTGCCCACGCGACCTGCAGTGCAAACGGAGTGCTCCAGTCGCTCATCCAGTGCAATGGCACACCGAACATCATGTGCTCGCGTGCCTTGAATGCCGACACCCGCGAGCGCGGGCTAGCGACCGTGTAGCGCTCGCGTTCTCGTTCGAGCAAGGCGCGCACTTTCGCAGGGGCGATGCCATTGGACGAACGGTCTTGGTGCGGGCTCGCGCTCATGGTGATTCGATGTGGATGCGAAAGTGACAGGGTTGCGACGATGTAGCGGCGACCTGCTCAGACGAGCAGCATCAGGTGCTCACGCTCCCAGCTGCTGATCACTCTGTTGTAGCCGGCGTACTCCAGCTCCTTGACGGCACAGAAGGCGTCGACGAACAGGTCGCCCAGCACCTCACGCAGGTCGTCGCAGGCCCGCATCGACGCCAGGGCATCCTCCAGGTGAAGGGGCAACTCGCGGCTCACGCTCCAGGCGCTTTGCAGGGTGGGCTCGCTGGGCTGCAGCTGCCTTTGCATGCCGAGCCAACCGCAGGCCAGCGTGGCGGCCATCGCAAGGTAGGGATTGGTGTCGACCCCGGGCACGCGGTTCTCCACCCGGCGCGCATCCGGCCCCGACTTCGGAACTCGAATGCCGCACGTGCGATTGTCATGACCCCAGCGCACATTGATCGGCGCCGACATGTAAGGCGACAAGCGCCGGTAGGAATTGACGTACGGCGCCAACACCGGCATCACCTGCGGGATATAGACCTGCTGGCCGGCGATGAACTGATGGAAGAGGTCCGAGCACTGGCCGTCCGGGCGGCTGAAGATGTTCTGCCCCGTGTCCCTCTCGACGATGCTCTGATGGATATGCATCGCACTACCTGGCTCACCTTCCATCGGCTTGGCCATGAAGGTGGCGAAGACACCGTGGCGCAATGCCGTCTCGCGCACCGCGCGCTTGAAGAGAAAGACCCGATCGGCGAGGTTCAGCGGATCGCCATGGCTGAAGTTGATTTCCATTTGCCCGGGGCCGGCCTCGTGGATCAGCGTCTCCACGCCCAATTCGTGGCGCTCGCAGAAGGTCGAAAGCTCCTGAAAGAACGGGTCGAAATCGTTGACGGCGTCGATCGAATAGCTCTGTCTGCCGACTTCGGGCTTTCCGGTTCGCCCCAACGGCGGCTGCAATGGCTCATGCGGATTCTGCTGCCGTGCAACCAGGTAGAACTCCATCTCGGGAGCCACGATGGGACGCCAGCCCCGGCTTTCGTACAGCGCGAGAACGCGGCGCAGCACCGCGCGGGGCGACAGCTGTACCGGCCGGCCGTCCCATTCTTCGCAGTCATGGATGACCACGGCCACGGGTTCCTCGGCCCAGGGAACGATGCGCACCGTGGACGCATCGGGTTGGCAGACCATGTCCGGGTCGGTGTCGCCGACTGGCAAGGCGACGACGCGCCGGCCGACCGGCCAGCGATCAGGCGTAGGGCTTGTGCCAACGGTGCTGCAGCAGTTCTTCAATGCGGCGGTCGGGGTGCCTGCGATTCCGCCACGAACCGTCTGGGAATCGTGGAGACCCATGTGTTCGGGTATTCCAGCGTGGCCAGAGCGCCTTCACCAGCGCCGTGCCGAGCCCGCGGTTCAGCAAATCCGGCTCGGCGATGAACTGGTCGATGACGCGCACGCCGGGGTCGGTTTCGTCGGGCCACCAGCCGTCGCCGCTGCCCATGGCGATGTAGTCGCATGGGCTGTCGTGCGCGTCGCGCGCCTCCTGGCAGTCGATTTGACCATCGAGGCGCCCGGCGCCCTGCCTGCGCGGCGACCGCCGATGCGCCCTGCTCCGCACCTACACTGGTCTCCCACCACGCCGACCTCGAATGTCCAGCTCTCCCGCCTGCCTCCACCTGCTCTGCGGCAAGGCCGGCGCCGGCAAGAGCACGCTCGCCACAGTGCTCGCGCAGACCCATCGCGCGATCCTCATCTCCGAGGACATCTGGCTCACGCGTCTCTTCGGGGACCAGATCAAGACCTTCGACGACTACCGGGTCTACTCCCAGCGCGCCCGGACCGTGGTCGGGCCGCTGGTCGTCGATCTGCTCGCAGCGGGCCAGAACGTCGTGCTGGACTACCCCGCCAACACCCGCGTCTCACGGGCCTGGTTTCGCTCGCTGCACGAGGCCGCCGGCGCCGATCACGTCCTGCATTACCTCGACGTGCCCGACCCGACCTGCCTGCAACGCATCGCCAAGCGCAACGGCGAGCGCCCCGAAGGGTCGTATCAGCTCACCGAGGCGGACTTCAATCACGTCTCGTCCTTCTTCGAGGCGCCCGATCCAGCAGAAGGATGCCGGATCCAGGTTCACGCCACGGCGTGAACCTGCCGCCTGTCGTGCGAGCGCCCGGGGCAAGATCCTGATCGCGCCGACGCACGCCTGACCGGGACGAATCGGCTTTCGCCGTCGTTGTCCGCTCTCGATTGGATTCTCCATCCGCCGCTCAAGAGGCAGACCGGTGTCCAAACGATGGCAGTTCCTCGGTTAGGCTACAGCGGGCGCGGCGCGCTGATCGCACGGCCGCTCAGCTCGGTGCAAGGCCCGGCCCGAAGCGGTCGAGCTGGAGAGTCATCAACAGCGCCGCGAAGCGGGGCTCATGTCGCAGGCCCGACCAGCGCGAGTCGTCCTTCAGGAAGACCAGTTGCGGGTCGCGGATGGCGAGGGCCTTGTCGAGTGCGTCCAGCGCCAGCGCAGTTTCACCCAGCGCGGCGTGCAGGACGGCCAGCGAGACGGGTGGCACGAAGCCGGTGCGATCGCGTTCGAGCATCTGGTTCAGGATCGCGCGCGCTTCGTCGCGCTGGCCGGCGCGTGCCAGGAACATGCCCAGTAGCGCGGCCGGTCGGCTGTTGCCGTCGGCCTGGGCGACGGCGCGGCGCAGCGACGCGATGGCCAGATCAAGCCGTTGATCGACTCGGTGCAGCACGGCCTGGGTGCGGTGGGCGAGGTAGAAGTCCGGCGCGATGTCGAAGGCGCGCTGCAGCCGGGCCCGGGCTTCGACCTGCCGGCCGCTGGCCGAAAGGTAACTGGCTTCGATCGTATTGAGAAAGGGCGACATCGGGTCGAGCTCGCGCGCCAGGCGCAGGTGCACGAAGCCCTCGTCGGGCCGGTCCTGGTTGAGCAGCAGTTGGGCCAGCCCGTAGTGCGCCATCGCTACATTCGGGTTGGCAGCCAGCGCACGGCGGAATTCGCGCTCGGCGCCGGCCCAGTCGAAGTCGAAGTAGTAGCGGCTGAAACCCTGTTCGGCCAGGGCTTCGGCCAGGTTCGGGGCCAGCGCCAGCGCGCGCTGCAGCGCCTGCCGCACCGGACCGACCACGCCGGCCGGCGAGGCGTCCGCACCGAGCAGGGTTTCCCGGTGCGCCTGGGCCAACCCGACATGGGCCAGGGCATAACCAGGGTCCACCACCAGCGCCTGCTTGAACAGCGCGATGCTCTTGCGCAGGCCATCGGCGCGCCGCGGCTGGGTGTGCCACGACGCGGCCAGGTACAGCTGGTAGGCATCGGTGTCGCGCGTCCCGCCCAGGTTGGTCTGCGGCAGGCCGGCGGCCACGCCGGCACTGGCTTGCAGGCGGGCTGCCAGGGCCTGCATCACGCGGGCCGAGATCAAGTCCTGCACGTCGAATACACCGGTGAACTTCTCGTCGAAACGGTCGCTCCAGGCGGCCGCGCCATCGCTGGCGCGCAGCAGGCGAGCGCTGACGCGCAGTTGATCGGCACGCCGTTGCAGCGAGCCGTCGACGATCCAGTCGACATCGAGCTCCTGGGCTGCGCGAACCGGATCCTGTTCGGCGCCGGCATAGCGCCGCACCGAGCCAACGGAGCGCACGACCAGCCCGGGCACGATCGACAGGCGCGTGATCAGGCTGTCGGCCATGCCGATCTCGAGCAACTCATCGCGGCTATCGGCCGTTAGCGGCTTGAACGGCAGCACGGCCAACGTGGCGCGCGCAGCGGCCGGGCCGGCCTCGGGTACGGGCCTGCGCTGCCATACCCAACCCAGTGCACCGACCGCACCGACCCCCGCCACCACGCCGCCGGCGGCGGCGCGGCGCAACCAGCGTCGCCTGTCGGTGTCGTGCGCGCCCGGCGGCTGGGTGGGCGTGGTCGTCTCCGCGCTCGGTGTCGGCGACGCCGTGGTCGGCGGCAGGCTGCGCAAGCTCGGCGCCTCGGCGTCGTCGAACACCTGCACCGGGGCTATGAACCTGAAGCCCCGGCGGGCGACGGTCTGGATGAAGCGGCTGCCGGGCGGCTCCTCGCCCAACGCGCGGCGCAGGCCCGAAACGGTCTGGTTCAGGTTGTTGTCTTCGACCACGAGTCCCGGCCACAGCGCGCGCATCAGCGTGTCCTTCTCGAGCAACACGCCGGCGTTCTCGACGAACAGCAGCAGCGCGGCGAAGTGGCGCGGCGTCAGGCTCAGTTCGCTGCCATCGGCGCGCAGCACGCGCTGTTGCGAACGCTCGAGCACGAAGCCTTCGAATTCATAGCGTTCACCCATGGGCACGGTCCCGATTCAGGCTTCTTTCAGAAAAGGTTCATGGGCGGCTAAGGGACAGCGCGGGGCTTCGGTTTCATTGTGCCTGCCTGGGTTGCAGCACGCGACCCGCCCCTCGTCACTGCTAGGAAACGCCATGACTCCGAACTCCCGCAAGGGCCTCCTGACCGCTGCGCTGGTGCTGGTCGCGGGCCTGCTGATCGTTGCCTGCGGCGGCAGCGGCGAAGCCGAGGGGCCGGTGGCGCTGGACGCAGACGGCTGCCGCACCAACGTCGTGCTGACGTCACAAGACAGCGCGTTCTGCCGCGGCAAGGCCAACTTCCACGACCGAAAGCTCAGCGGCCTGGGCGGAAATGGTCGCGCCTGCGTCGACTGCCACATGGCCGGCGAGCGCTTTCAGCTCACGCCAGAAGCGGTGCGCGCCCGGTTTGCAGCGATGAACGCCACGGGCGTAGACGACCCGCTGTTTCGCGCCATCGACGCCGACGACTTCCGGATCAACGGCAGCGCAGCGCGCGACTTCACGAACCTGACCACCAACGCGCTGGTTCGGGTGACGATCCCGCTGCCGGACAACGTGAAGTTGCTCGACTGCGGGGCCGCCGTGCCGTGCCCGATAACGGCACGGCCGACCGCCGAAACCGAAGCCGACATCTGGCGCGCCACGCCATCGATTTTGGACGTCAGGATCACCGGCCCCGACGGCCAGGCGCCAGCCTGGACGCGCGGGCCAAACCTGCGCGGCGGGTTCCAGCTCGACGGCCGCATCGACACGCTGCAGAACCAGGCGCTGGCCGCGCTGCGCAGCCATGCCGGCATCACCACCGAACCGCCGGCGGGCTTTCTGGACGACCTGGCGAGCTTTCAGAACGCGATGTTCTCTTCGGCCAGCGTGAAGGCGCTGGCCGACGCGATGGCGGCCACCGTCCTCCCGCTGCCCGATCCAGACCCCGTGTTGAACAGTCTGGAAACCGTGGGCAAGGCGGTCTTCAACCGGGCCTGCGGGCAGTGCCACGGCAACCAGGGTAATCACCCGAGCGGCAGCGTCCCGCTGCTGCTGGGGCCGCTTGGCACGCCGACCAACATCGTCCGCTACCACGACATCCTGACCACCTGCCCGAGGCCGGTGGACACCGTCACGCCGCCGCGCTTCAGCTTCACGCCGTGCACGCCGAGCCAGATGAAGAACGTGCGCACCTACCAGATCACGAACAGCGGCACGCCGCCCAGCGGCACTGCGTGTGGCGGCCCGGCACCGCAGCCACCCTGCGTGACGCGGCTGACGACATCGGACCCTGGCCGGCTGCTGCTGACGGGCTTTCCACAACCCGGTGGGCCGGGCGACATCCAGCACTTCGACACACCGAGCGTGCGCGGCATTGCCCGCACGGCGCCGTATTTCCACAACAACACCGCGGCCACGCTGGAGGAGGTGCTCGAGCACTACAAGCAGTTCTTCAAGCGCGTGGCGGTGCAGAACCCGGGCGCGCCGTTGCTCACCACCCAGCCGGGCGTGACGCCGCCGGTGATCGACCGACCGTTCACCGACGACGAGATCCCCGCCTTGCTGGCGTACCTGCGCAAGTTGTGAACGATCGCGGAGCACCGCCGGATTCCTGAACCCTGTCCAGAAGGAACTTCATGAGCATTGAATTGCAGATTCTGTCTTCCGTACTCGGAACGATCACTGCCCGCGCGGTGCAGGCACGACTTCGCACGACCTGCTTTGCCCCCATCGCCTCGGTCTACGTCGATCACGCCGATGTGGCGACCCCGCCGGTCGCGGTCATCGCCGTGAATACCGCGGTTCAACTCCGCGTCCCGCTCGACGTGTTCATCGCGCGTCGCGAGGACATCCTCGCGGCGCCGAACGCTGTTCCAGCCGGAGCCACAGTCCCGGCCGGACGTGTTCTCCTGCTCATGGAGATCGCCACGAGCGGCCCCGTTCTATCGGCCAAATGCATCGACGCCGACCTTGGCCAACTTGGGGAAGTGTTGGAACCTGTCGCGCCGGCGGTGAAGGCCGCCATCGTCGAGGCTGTGGGTTCACCCATGACAGTGAACCTCGCCACAGCGCTCGGCGATCTCGGAATGCCTGAGCCCAGTTCCTCGCGAGTGGAGCTCGTTGGCAACATCGTCACGATCCGGTTCGAGCCCACGGGCAGCGCCTTCGAACACTTGTTCCCTGGCCAGGAGTGGGGGCTGTTTCTCGATGGCGCCGCGGTCGAGCGCCTCGCCACGTCGCGAGTGCCCGTCAATCTGGGATCGCGGATCACCTCGATGACACTGCAGGCTCACTGGCGACCGGAGGGCACTGCGCCCCACGTCGATATCGACTACGCCGGCAAGGCACAGGTTCCCGATCCATTCGCCGGGGATCTTGATGGAACGATGGGTTGCGATTTATCCCTCACCCCCACGATCACCAAGTCTTTGCGCACCACGGTGCACTGGTCGCTTCACGTCGACCTCGGCGACCTTGTTCCGGGGTTCATCGACAACGCCGTACAGGCAGCGATTGCAGATGCCATGGACCCGGCTACGTTCGGCGGGACGCCGGTTGGCGACCATGCTTTTGCCATCGACAGCCCCTTGCCCGAGGTCGTCTTCGGTGGCGCTCGGTTCGGCTACGCCAGCGCTGTCGCCTCGCCTGCGGGCATGACGATTGGTGGACTGGTGCGCCTGCCGCTCGATCTCGGCACGGACACGCTGCAACCCGTGGTCACCCAGTTCGGGTTGCCTTTGCGCCGCACCAGTTGCCGAAGCTTGGCCAGACGCGGTAGCGGCGACCCGAACAAGACGGTGTTGCTCAGCGAGGTAAAGACCCACGGCCGCGTGTGGCTCGAAGGATACGGCGCATTCTGCGGAATCGAAGTTGTGTCGCCGGGCCAATGGATCGAGCCGTACATCAACCGGGCGGGCGACACCCCCGAGGTCATGATCGCGATTCCTTCTGCCGTGGCCCTCGGGATTGTCGAGCCCGTTCGCCTCCTCGTCCGGACCGCCCGCGGCGTTCGGCTCGTCGATCTGGGCACACCCCCGCCCGTCCAGCTCAACGCCGCGGGCGAGGTCATCAATGCGCAGACCACTCACCTGCCCAACTGCTTGTCCATCAACGTCGAGCACGGCATTCGATGGGCCAGGGGTGGCGGCCTGCTGGACCAGTCCGTCGTCAATCCACCGATGGAACGCCCCGACTGGAGAACATTCATCGGCAGGCATCATGGCATTGACGTTCAACTCGTGACCCTGTCGGCGCTGGAACCGGGCGAATTGATTCAATTCCGGTCGCACGACCATTCCGTGGATGTCACGGCGGATCGCAACGGTCGAGCTTTGGTGCCCGTATTCTTGCCGGCCGCCACCGACCAGATACAGGCCAGTCTCATCCGCGTGAATCGGCGCAATATCGCCGATCACTTCGCCGTGCGTACAGCCATCTTCATGGACCAGGCGAGCCTCCCGGCGGGAACGCAACACCGTTTGGCCGCCATTGACGGCACAGCCGTGTTGACGACCGAGTTCGGGAATCATGTCGACGTACACGAAATCGGATCACTCGGCGCGCCGATGTTATTGAAGCGCGAAACCGCTTCTCCACAGGAATCCGGCTGCGACCCGGCGCAAGCTGAGAGGAGGAGCGAGGTGGTGGCCCTCAATCCTCAGCCCTTGCCGCGGGATGAGCTCGCCCGGAGATGGAATCTCCCCGGAATCAGATCGCTCGTGGCCGTGCCCGGCTTCGCGGAAGCGCCCATCGCGCTGGCGACAATGGCGGACGGCTCGATCCTGGTTCTCGATCTTGGTGAAGAGGGCGCTGTGCGAGTGGCCGGCACCTTCACTGGCCCCCTGGGCGGCATGGACGTGGCCGGCGACTGGGCCATCGTCGCAGATCCCAAGAGAGTCTCCATCTATCGGGTCACTCGCGACGCTGAGGATTGCCCATGCGAGAGCAGCCGACATCGCGAGTCCTTTCCAGAGCGCGCAGAGTCGAGTTGACTGAATCGACAAGCACTGGGCCCACGAATTGGCTGCTCCGCACCTACACTGATCTCCCACCACGCCGACCTCGAATGTCCAGCTCTCCCGCCTGCCTCCACCTGCTCTGCGGCAAGGCCGGCGCCGGCAAGAGCACGCTCGCCACGGTGCTCGCGCAGACCCATCGCGCGATCCTCATCTCCGAGGACATCTGGCTCACCCGGCTCTTCGGGGACCAGATCAAGACCTTCGACGACTACCGCGTCTACTCCCAGCGCGCCCGGACCGTGGTCGGTCCGCTGGTGATCGATCTGCTCGCCGCGGGCCAGAACGTCGTGCTGGACTACCCGCCAACACCCGCGTCTCGCGGGCCTGGTTTCGCTCGCTGCACGAGGCCGCGGGCGCCGATCACGTCCTGCATTACCTCGACGTGCCCGACCCGACCTGCCTGCAACGCATCGCCAAGCGCAACGGCGAGCGCCCCGAAGGGTCGTATCAGCTCACCGAGGCGGACTTCACCTACGTCTCGTCGTTCTTCGAGCCGCCAGAGGAGGCAGAAGGATTCCGGCTCCAGGTTCACGCCGTGGCGTGAACCTGCCTCGGAGGAAATTCGCGTCCTCGTCGTGGTGCATTCCAACCGGCCAATGGTGGCACCACGTTTCCCGACCGCACCTCGCGAGCGCATAGTCGCAGCCTCCCCGTTGCGCTCGACCGAGCTTGCCCGCCATGGCCGCCGACAAGAAGCTGAAGGTTTTCGTGTCGTACTCGCGCGCCGACAGCGCATTCGCCGACGAGCTGGTGCAGGCCCTGGAATGGATGGGCTATGGGGTGACCATCGATCGCGCCTCGATCGTCGAGGGCGAAGACTGGCGCCGGCGCCTGGGCGCCTTGATCGCCGATGCGGACACGGTGGTCTTCCTGTTGTCGACGCACTCGGCCCGCTCCGAGATCTGCGGCTGGGAAGTGGAAGAAGCGGCGCGCCTGTCCAAGCGTCTGATTCCGGTGCTGATGTCGCCCACTGGGCAGGCGACAGTGCCGGAGCGTCTGGCCGCCCTCAACTACGTGCGCTTCGATCCGCTCGACGACGGCCGGCCGCGATCGTTCGTCAGCGCGCTGCGCGGGCTGGAGCGTGCGCTCGATACCGACATCGAATGGCTGCGCGAACACACCCGGCTGGCGGCGCGCGCGGCCGAGTGGGATCTCGCCGGGCGCACCGAGAACCGGCTGCTTCGCGGTGCCGACATCGAGGCCGCGCGCCGCTGGGCGGCCGAGCGGCCCAAGGAGGCGCCGGCGCCGACCGAGCTGCACCTGGCGTTCATGCTCGCCAGCGAAGAAGCCGAACGGCGCCGCACCGACCAGGAGCGCGTGCGCCTGAACGACATGGCCACCGCGCAGGTGGCGCGCGCGCAGGCGCTGGACGAGCGCGAAGTGGCGGTGAAGACCGTGGCGCGGCGCACGCTGCTGGGCATTGCAGGCACCTCGGTGTTCGCGCTCGGCGCCGGGGGCGCGGGCTACGTGGCATTCCATGCCGAACGGCGCTCGCTGGCGGCTCGGTCGAAAGCGGAGTCGGCGCAGCAGGCGCTGGCCGACAAGCAGCGCGAGCTGGCCAGGCTGCGTGACCTGACGCGCGATGAACAGGCGTGGCGCTCGGCCGACGTTCCGAGCTCCGCGGTCGAGACGCTGCGCTCGCCCCCAGCCGCGATGCCGGCGGCGGCGGCGCAAGCGAGCTGGGCCGTCAAGCGCGTGGGCGCCGATGCCCAGCCCCACACGGGCGCCGGCGTGACGGTGGCGTTCATCGGTTCCGGGGTCGATCCGCGGCACCCGGCGTTTGCGGGCCTCGAGCTCGTGCGCAAAGACTTCACCGGCGAGGGCAATGGCGACGATCCGTTCGGCCACGGCACGATGATGGCCAGCATCCTGTGCGGCCGATCGCATCAGGGCAGGCGCGTCGGCGTGGCGCCGGGCGTCTCGCGTCTGGTCGTCATCAAGTTCATCAGTGATACGGGCACCGGGCGCATGGAAACGCTGCCGGTGGCGCTGGATTGGGCGCTGGCCTTCGAAGGCGGCAGCGTCGACATCGTGTGTCTCGGCTTCGGCCAGTCGACGGTGCGGGAACTCCAGCAGGAACTGCGCGCCGGCGACGGTGGCCGCGCCACCGCATCCCGCACGCTGGTGCGCTTCGCACAGACTTACCGCACGACGGAGGGCATCATCAACGCCGCCGCCGTCAGCGGCAAGGGAGCGCTGATCTTCTCGGCGGCAGGCAACGACAGCGGCAGTGGCGTCGAGCTGCACGTCAACTCGCCCACCGCCATGGCACGTGGCGTGATCTCGGTGGGCGCGCTCGAGGAGCGCGGCGGCACACTCGCGGTCGCCGACTACTCCAACGTCGGCGCCACCCTCACGGCGCCGGGGCACCAGGTGCCGGCGGCGAAGGTTGGTGGTGGTTTCAGCGACGTGAGCGGCACGTCGGTGTCCTGCGCGGTGGCGGCGGGCACCGCGGCGCTGTGGTGGGAGATGCTGCGCACGCAGGCGCCGGCACAAGCCGCCGTCAGCGCCGACGCTGTGTGGGCGCGCATGAAGGCCGCGGCGCGTGCCGATGTCTTCGCGCCCGAGGTGCAGGCGCATCAGCGCGGCCTGGGCCTGGTGCAGGCGCCAACTGGTTGAGCGGCCTCGAAGCGGACGGTTGCCCGAGGGATGTTCGAGCTGTCGGGAAAGCTGACAGCCTAAGAGAGCGGCACCCACCACTCCACTCGTAAGTTATTGTCACCTGACAACAATTTCTGCCCGGCCCGGAATCTGCTTGTAACCAGCCGACACTTTTGTCAAAGCCGCTCTGGGAGAGACGACATGAAAGAAATGATGAGACGCGCCGCCGTGGCATTAGCTCTGGCGGGTGCGTCGCTGGCGGCCTCGGCCGCGCTCGTCAGCCATGACCTCGATTGGGTCGGGGCCGGCGGGTACTCGATGACGGGCTCCTTCACGTACGACACCGCCAGCGTCGGCGGCGACAACCTGATCACTCAGGCCGACTTGACGGCCTTCACGATCAACTTCTTCGACCCGGCCAGTGCACTGCTGAAGACCTACACCAGCGTTGCGGACGCGCAGGTTTTCGCGTTCCATACCGACACGCTTCTGATTGACCAGGGGCCGAGCATCAACTTCGTCGTGGGTCAGATCAGCCCGACGGACTACCTGCTGATCCGCGCCAACGGCTGCACGGGCAACGACATGGTCCTGTACCAAGGCAACGGGGGCTGTGGCGCCCCGAACCAGTTCCTGGATCGCGCGGGAACGGTCACCGCGACGCCGACGAATGGCGTTCCGGAGCCGACGACGCTGGCACTCGTTGGGTTGGCGCTGGCCGGCCTCGCGTTGCGCGGGTCGCGCCGCCAGGCCGCCTGAGTTCCGCATCCGGTAGCAGCACGCTGATCGCGTGCTGCAACTCGGCGACAGGGGCGACTTCGGTTTGCCCCGGTGTGGCGCGGACCCCCGTCAGTACCGCAGCTCTCCCGCTTCGTCCATGATCGCCAGCTCGACATACGCCGAGCCGATGTGGGTCTGCGGCGTGTACTTCGCGATGAAGCGCCCGAACGCAATGTCGCCGGCGCTTTCCATCGCGGTGATGAACGAGTCGGTCGTCAAGTTGCGTCCGGCCCGGCGCAGGCCCACGACCAGCAGCCTGGCGTGGATGAAGCCCTCGAACTGCGATGTCGACGGGGCGGCAGCGGGCGAGCGCTCGCGCAGCAGATTGAGGTAGTCCGCCACCACGGGGGTGCTCGGATTGCGCAGCGACGGCATGATCTGCGCGAGCACGGTCCCGCGGGCCTTGTCCTTGAGCTCGCGCTTGATGACATCGTGGCCGGCGACCGAGAAGCCGTAGAAGCCGGGACGGGCCGGCGTCTTCAGCACGGCGCCCACATAGTTCGTGAACGTGGCGCCCGCGGTGGCCAGGATCACCGCCTGGGGTTGCGCCTTCTGCGTCGCGTCTGCGGCCGCCTCGAAGTCCGGTTGCTGCGGATCGAGCCTGATCTCCGTCAGCAGCGCAAGCCCCTCGGCGGCCGCCGCCTTGCGCAGTTCGGCGAGCAGCGTCTTGCCGAGTCCGTCGTCCTGGTAGAAGACGGCGACGCGCGCCATGCCGATCAGCTTCAATTGCGAGACGATGCGCCGGGCCTCGGCCGCATAGCCGGCGCGCACGTGGAACACGTAGCGGTTGTATTTGTCGCGGAACGCCGAGGCACCGGTGACCGGCCCGAACACGATGGTCCTGCTCTCTTCGACGATCGGCAGGATCGCCGCGGTCTGCGCGGTGCCGGTGTTGTTGAAGATCATGAACACGCCCTGCTCGTCGATCAGCTTGCGGGTGTTCGCCACGGCGCGCTTGACATCGAAACCGTCGTCGAGCGTGACGTAGCTGATCTTGCGGCCGTGCACGCCACCCGCCGCGTTGACCGCGTCGAAGTACAGGCGTGCACCGGCACCGTATTCGTTGGTCTGCGCCCCCAGCGGGCCGCTCAGGACAGCGGAGGCGCCGAGCTTGATCTCCGTGGGCGTGACGCCCTTGTCGCCGGCATGGGCCGGCATGCCGGCAGCGAGCAGGAAAAACAGCAGAAGGGACCAAACCGAGGTCGTGGGAAACCGGGGCACTGCGACGTCTCCTGCATTTCTGTAGTGACGCCATGATAGTTAATTTGATGAATCACATGGAGAAGGAAATCCCGGACTTCCCTGGGCGAAGACCAAGCCCGTCGACACCAGACGACTTCAGTTCTTGAAGCGAATGCCGGGGTCCTCGCGCACCGACCCGCTATTGCCAGCGCCGCAGCTCCGCCTCCGCCTGCCTGCGCCGCTGCCGGTGCGATTCCTTCGACGCGCGGGCCTGCTGCTCCTGCTCGCGATAGAGCTGCTTGCGCTGCGAGTCCGCCGTCGCGGCGGCCCGGTCGCGGGCCTGGTGCTCCAAGGCCTGCGCCTGTTGCTCCAGGCTGCGCCAGCGCTCGACATCGGCTTGCGCGCGCTGGCGCGCGCTGGCCCGCTGCGCGATGGCCCGGTCACGCTCGCCCATCTGGCGCTGGCGCTGCTCCACGTCGCCCTTGGCCGCCTGGTCGCGCCGATATTGCAGTTCCTGCTGCTGCTTCAGGCGCTGGCGCTCGATCTCCTGCTGGCGCTGATATTCCTGCTGGCGCTGCTCATGGCGGCGCCGCTGCTGCTCGCGCTCGTGGTTCGGATCCGCGGCCCCGGCCAGGCCGGCGAGGCCGGCCGCCATCAGGGCACCCAGGACCAGACTTCGCACGCGCATGCCGCCTATCGATTCCTGAATTCCGGCGCCTTCGCCCGAACCGTGCTTTCCGGCGCGTCGGTCACGCCGACGCGGGCAAGGTAGACCATCTTGCCGCCCAGCCATCCGGAGACCAGCAGCATCAGGATCGCCAGCACCGACAGCGCGAACGGCACCCCGCCGATGCCTTGCGGATCGCGGTAGCGCAGCACGCCGTTCAGCACGTAGAGCGCGACCACGGCGAGGTTGATGCCCATGTGGGTCAACGCCGTCTTCTTGATCGCCGGGTCCTCGAGCGACAGCAAGTCGATCAGCCCCGGTAGCGCCGCCGCCAATGCGCCGACGATGCCGCCGATCAGCGTCCAGTACGCGATGCCGGTCCACAGCTCGGGCGTGCCCGAGCGCATCGCAATGAAATCGCAGACGAGGGAAAAGACCCACAGGCCGATCGGAATGGCGACCAGCATCGGATGGATCGGATAGCCCGCAATGTTGGCTGGCGTGCGCATGGGGTGCTCCTTTCGGCCGGGTGCACGGGGCACCCGTTCAGCAAGACGGCCGGGCCGAGGCCGGCAAAAGCCACCGCGCGGCAAGCGCCGTGCCCCGTCATGCGGACCGGGCACGGCGCATCGGGCTCAATTGCGGTCGGCGCGCGGCGGCGGCATCGATGCGTCGTAGGTCGTCGTCGGTGAGGCGGCCGGCGGGGCGCTGTAGGTGCTGGCGCTGGTCGTCGCGGTCGCGCTTTCGGTCGGCACCGGCGCTGCGGTGGTCGCCGGGGCGACGTAGGTGCTGCTGCTCACCGTGGTCTCGCTCGGCACCACCGTCGTGGTGGTGCTGCTCGTCGTCGTGGTGCTGGAGATGTCCGCCGTCTGCGTGCGTTTCTGCGCGCAGCCCAGCATCGCCAGGGAAAGGACGCAAGCGCAAGCGCTGGCCGTCAGGCCGGAGATTCGTCTGTTCATACTGTGCTCCTGGATCTATCGACCGCGTGGCACGGCACGCCCAACGCGGGCCGTCAACGGTGCCTGCAGCGCGGCAAAACGCGTACCTGCGGTCGTCACGGACACGCCGGCGGTCGTTCAGGGCTGCTCCGGCCGAGCCCGCGCCGCCAGGAACTCCACCATCCGCCGCGCCGGCGCGGGCAGGTTGTCCAACTGCGGAAAGCAGATCGCGAATTGCCGCTCGGCCCAGCTGTCGGCCAGCGGGATGATCCGCACCTGCCCGGCCGAGGCATAGATAGCGCTCAATTGACGCGGCACGATGCTGATGCCGAGGTGCGCTGCGACGACGCGGAACGCCGCGTCGAAACTGGAGACGACCACGCGGTAGTCGATCGAGCGGTTCAGCCGCGCCGCCGCGCGCTGCAGCATCGCGTACACGGCGGTGTTGGGCGGCAGGCCGACGTGCTGGTAGTCCAGCGTCTGCGCAAAGCGCACCGAGCTCTTGTCCGCCAGCGGATGGCCCGCATGCACGGCCAGCGCCAGTTCGTCGCGCCGGTAGGGCAGCGTCTGCAGGCCTTCCATCGGCGTGTGGTCCCAGCACACGCCGAGCGTCGCGCGGCCGTCGCGCACCGAGCGCACCAGCTCGCTCGAGATGCGCTCCTCGATGTCGACCTTGATGTCGCGGTGCGCGGGCTCGCCCATGAAGCGCGCGATGTCGTCGAGCAGCGATTCGGCAATGGCCGAGATGCTGGCGACGATGCGCACATGGCCGCGCATGCCGCCCTGGAAGGCGGCGATGTCGGACTCGATGCGCTGCACCGTGTGCAGCAGCGTGCGCGCGTGCTCCAGCAGCGCCTGCCCTGCCGGCGTCGGGTGCACGCCGCGCCGGCCGCGCAGCAGCAGCGGCGTGCCGACGGCTTGCTCGAGCTGCGCGATGCGCTTGCTGATCGCCGACGGCTCGATGTGCTCCTCGGCCGCGGCCTTCTTGATGTTCTGGTGTTCGCACACCGCCACCAGCAGGCGCATCGACTTCAAATCGAGGTCGCGCATTTCAGGGGTTCCAGATGGGAATCTCGAGGCGTCCGAAATACCACTGCGGTATCTCGATCAGAACTCCTAGAGTAGCGGCCACCACGACAGGAGACAAGCATGGCGGTCCGCCTTCCCCCGCGCGCGATCATTCGCGAGGTCGGTCTGCGTGACGGCCTGCAGAGCATCACCACGGTGCTGCCGACCGAGCGCAAGAAGCAGTGGCTGCGCGATGCCGTGGCTGCCGGCCAGACCGAGATCGAGGTCGGCTCCTTCGTGCCGCCGAAGCTGATGCCGCAGCTGGCCGACACCGCCGAGCTGCTGGCTTATGCGAAGACGCTGCCGGGCCTGTCGGCTTCGGTGCTGGTGCCGAACCTGAAGGGCGCCGAGCGCGCGCTCGAAGGCGATGCCGACCTGATGCTGCTGCCGCTGTCGGCCAGCCACGCGCACAGCCTCGCGAACCTGCGCAAGACGCCCGACGAGGTGGTCGCGGAGCTCGGCCGCATCCGCGCGGCGCGTGATGCCTCGGGCCGCAAGACGCTGATCGAAGGCGGCGTCGGCACGGCGTTCGGCTGCACGATCCAGGGTGAGGTGAAGACCTCCGAAGTGCTGCGCCTGATGCAGGCGCTGCTGGACGCCGGCGCCGACCGGGTGAGCCTGGCCGATACCGTCGGCTACGCCGATCCGTACGCCGTCAGCACGCTCTTCGAGCAGGCGCTGAAGCTCGCCGGCGACCGTTTCTGCTGCGGCCATTTCCACGACACCCGCGGCCTGGCACTCGCCAATTCGTTCGCCGCGCTGCAGCTGGGCGTGACCCGCTTCGACGCCTCGCTGGCCGGCATCGGCGGCTGCCCGCACGCACCCGGGGCCAGCGGAAACACCTCGACCGAGGACCTGGCCTTCATGCTGTCGTCGATGAAGGTCGACAGCGGCATTCACCTGCCGAAGCTGCTGGCGCTGCGCGCACAGGTGGCCGGCTGGCTCGAGGGCGAGCAGACCCATGGTGCGTTGTGGCGCGCCGGCTTGCCCAAGACGTTCGCGGCCAGCGCTGCGCAGTGACTCCCGACAACGGAATGCCCATGACCCCCTCAGACAACACCCCCACCGGCCTGCCGCTCGAAGGCATCCGCGTCATCGAGTTCACCCACATGGTGATGGGCCCGACCTGCGGAATGATCCTCGCCGACCTGGGCGCCGAGGTCATCAAGATCGAGCCGCCCGGCGGCGACAAGACGCGCACGCTGCCGGGCCTGGGCATCGGCTTCTTCCGCTCGTTCAACCGCAACAAGAAGAGCGTGGTGCTCGACATCCACAGCGCCGAAGGCATGACCACCGCGCTGGAGCTGATCGGCGAGTGCGACGTGCTGCTGGAGAACTTTCGCCCCGGGCTGATGAACAAGCTGGGGCTGTCGTACGCCGCGCTGTCGCAGAAGTTTCCGCGGCTGATCTATGCCTCGCACAAGGGCTTCCTGCCCGGCCCGTACGAGAACCGCCTGGCGCTCGACGAGGTGGTGCAGAACATGGCCGGGCTGACCTACATGACCGGTCCGAAGGGCCGGCCGCTGCGCGCCGGCTCGTCGGTCAACGACATCATGGGCGGCATGTTCGGCGCGATCGGCGTGCTGGCCGCGCTGCAGGAGCGCCAGCGCTCGGGCCGCGGCCAGGAGGTGCAGAGCGCGCTGTTCGAGAACTGCTGCCTGCTTGCCGCGCAGCACATGCAGCAGTTCCAGATGACCGGCGAAGCGGCGCCGCCGATGCCCTCGCGCGTGTCGGCCTGGAGCGTGTACGACGTGTTCACGCTGGCCGGCGACGAGCAGCTCTTCATCGGCGCTGTCAGCGACAAGCAGTTCCAGACCCTGTGCCGCGTCATCGATCGCCTGGACCTGGCGGAGGACGAAGCGCTGGCGACCAACGCCCAGCGCGTGGCGCTGCGGCCCGAGCTGCTGAAGTGGCTGGGCGACACGCTGCACCACCACCAGGCCGCCGAGCTGATGCCGAAGCTCGAAGCGGCGGGCATCCCTTACGCGCCGATCGTGCGACCGGACCAGCTGGTCGACGACCCGCACCTGAAGCAGAGCGGCGGCCTGGTGCCGATGACCACCGAGGACGGCGGCACGACGCAGGTGGTGCTGCTGCCGCTGCTGATGGGCGGCCGCCGCCCGGGCGTGCGCCAGGCCTTGCCGAAGATCGGCGAACACACCGACGAGATCCTCGGCCGGCTGGCCACCAAGGCCTGAGCGCCCTTTCCGATTCGAATTCCTCCAGGAGACAAGCATGTCCATCAGCACCCTTCGCCGCGCCCTCGTCGCCACGGCTGCCGCGGCGCTGGCCACCGGCGCTTCTTCCGTGGCCGTCGCCCAGAGCGGACCGCTGCGCGTGATCCTGCCGGTGGGCGCCGGCTCGGGCGTCGACACCATCATGCGCGCCGCGCAGAGCGCGCTGTCGAAGGCGCTGGGCGGGCAGATCAGCGTGATCGGCGAAACGCCGTTCGTGCTGGTGATCAACCCGTCGAAGGTGGCGGCGAAGAACGCGAAGGAGCTGCAGGCCTTTCTGCAGGCCAGGCCGGGCGGGTACAACTACGCGTCGTCGGGCAACGGCACCATCATCCACCTGGCCGGCGAGATGTTCATCGATGCCGCGGGGGTCGACGTCAAACACATCCCGTACAAGGGCGTGGGCCCGATGGTGGCAGACCTGATCGGCGGCCAGGTCGAGCTCGGCGCGGTCGCCCTGCCGGCCGTGCAGGGCCATCTGAAGAGCGGCGCGCTGCGCGCCATCGGCGTGATGGGCAGGCAACGCGTGGCCTCGCTGCCGGACCTGCCGACGATCGCCGAACAGGGCTTCCCGGAGGTGGATGTCGCCGGCTGGTTCGCCGTCGTCGCGCCGGCGAAGCTGCCCGCGGCGCAGGTCAAGCGGCTGCACGACGCGGTCACCACCGCCTTCAACGACCCCGAGGTGAAGGCCACGATGGCGAAGCAGGAAAACATCATCCACCCCTCCACGCCGGAGGCCGCGCTGCAGTTCTTCAAATCCGAGCAGGAGCGTTCTGCGAAGCTGGTCAAGAAGTCCGGCATCAGCCTCGACTGAATCAAGCCGACCACAGGCACTGGCGGTTCGGAGGCGCTCACCGAGGATCTTGTAGTCGCCGGGCGTGCGGCTCGTGGCAATCAGGCTCGCGAGCTGGATGTCGTCGAGGATCATGGCCACGGCCCGGTCGCTCGACAGCAAGCTTCAGTCGCACGAGAACGCTCCTTGAGAGTCGAGTGTGAAGAGTGGAGCAGGCACTCATGACTTGGGCACCGGCGCGGCGGCGCGCGCCAGCGTGTTGCGCGCCTGCAGCACCACCGGCAGGTCCACCATGCGGCCGTCCAGTTGCACCGCCGCGCCGCCCGATGCTTGATCGGCCGCGATCACCCGCCGCGCCCACGCCAGCTCCTGCTCGGTCGGGGCCAGGGCCTCGTGGACCCCGGCCACCTGGCGCGGGTGGATGCAGAGCTTGGCGCCGAAGCCGAAGCGCAGGGCGCGCAGCGTATCGGCGCGCAATCGCTGCTCGTCCGACGTCTGGACCGTGACACCGTCGATCGCCGGCGCCAGGCTGCTCGCCCGCGTCGCCATGGCCACCGCAAATCGCAAGGGCACGAGCTCGGACTCGCGCTCGTCGCACGACATGCCGGCGTCCGCCATGAAGTCGATGTGGCCGACCGCCAGCCGAAGCACCCCCGGCGCAGCCGCCAAGGCCCTGACGGCATCGAAGCCGGCCACCGTCTCGACCAGCGGCAGCAAGGGCACGCCGTCGAGCAGCGCCGTCAACTCGCCCAGCGTCGCTGGAGATTCGGCCTTCGACACCATCACGCCGGCCAGCCCGCTCAGCCCGGCGATGGCCGCGAGGTCGTCCGACCAGGCGGCGCTGCTGGCGGCGTTGATGCGCACGAGCAGCGGCACGTTCAGGGGAAGCAACGCCGGCCACTGCGCGCTGATCGCCTGCCTGGCGGCGGCCTTGTCCGGCGGCGGGACGCTGTCTTCGAGGTCCAGGATCACGGCATCGGCACCACTGGCCAAGGCCTTCTCGAAACGATCGGGGCGGTTGCCCGGCACGAACAGCAAGCTGCGCGCGGCAGCAAGACGGGAGGTCATGGTCATGGCTTTCATTCAATGTGCGACAACATCAGCTCCCGCAGGATCGGGAGCCCGCCGGTGAAGAAGTGATCGGCGCCCGGGATGACGACGATCGGCTGCGACTGCGGTCTCGCCCACGCGAGCACGGCACTCAGGGCGACCCGGTCGTCGTGCTCGCCGTGCACGATCAATGTGTTGGCCAGCCCCACGGCCGGGGAGTACGTGCGCTGGCCTTCGACCTCGCCGACCGGCAGTCCGGCCAGGAAGACGCGGTGCGCCGGCTCGCCGCGATCGGCGAGCGCACGTGCCACGCGCGACTGCACGAAGGCACCGAACGAGAAACCGATCAGGGCCAGCGGCGCAGCGGGATGGTCTGCCCGCAGGCGCGCTGTCACCGCGAGCAGGTCGTCCGTCTCACCGACGCCCGCGTCATGCGTCCCTTCGCTGTCACCCACGCCGCGGAAGTTGGGACGCGCCGCGAGCCAGCCGGCAGCGCACAGCGCACGCGCCAGCAGATGCGGGACCTTGTGCATCGCACTGCCGCCGAGCAGCGGCTGCGGATGCGCCACCACGGCGATGCCGCACGGGGCGGCAGCGGGCGCATCGATCCGGACCTCGATCGCCCCCACGGGGCCCTCGACCAGCATCTGCGCCCCTTCAATCGGCGAACTGGCCGGCCGCCTTGATGACCGGGGCATAACGCGCGGTTTCCTCGGCCAGCCAAGTGCGCAGGCCCTCGGGCGTCTGCTTGGCCTCGGGCACCACCACCGCGCCCAGCTCGTCCAGCCGCTGTGCCACGACCGGATCCTTCAGCGCCGCTCTCAGTGCGGCGCCGAACTTGTCGATGGCCTCCTTCGGCGTGCCCTTGGGCGCGTAGATGCCGTGCCAGACGACCACCTCGAAGCCCTTGAGCCCCTGCTCCGCCAAGGTCGGCGCGGCCGGCAAGGTCTTCAGCCGCGCCGCCGTCGTGACGCCGTACAGCTTGACCGAGCCCGCCTTGATGTGCTGCGTGGTCGAGGTGGTCTGGTCGCACAGCAGGTCGACCTGGCCGGCGAGCAACGCGTTCATCGCCGGCCCGGTGCCCTGGTAGGGCACCGTCGTCACGTCGGCGCCGATCGCCTGGCGGAACAGCACGCCGCACAGGTGCGAAACGGCGCCGAGCCCGGCGTGCGCCAGGTTGACCTTGTCGCCCTGCGCCTTGAGATAAGCCCGCAGCTCGGTGAAGTCCTTGGCCGGCAGATCCTTGCGGCCGAGCAGCGTCATCGGCACGTCGATCACCTGGCTGACGTACTCGAAATCGGTGAGCGGGTTGTACGGCAGCTTGCGGTACAGCGCCGGGGCCGTGGCCATGCCGTTGTGGTGGATCAGGAAGGTGTAGCCGTCCGGCGTGGCGCGTGCGGTGTGCGCGGCGGCCAGCGTGCCGCCGGCGCCGGTCTTGTTCTCGATCACCACCGTCTGATTCAGCGTGCGACCCATCGCCGCGCCCAGCGTGCGCGCGACGACGTCGGTCGGTCCACCGGCTGCAAACGGCACGACCAGCGTGATCGGCTTGGCGGGATAACTCTGCGCATGAGCGGCTGGCGTGGCGAACGCAGCGAGCAGCACCGTGGCGGCGAACGAGGTCTTCATGGTGGGGTCCTTCAGGTCAGATGGCGCCGGCCTGGCGCATCGCATCGATGTCCGACGCGGACCATCCCAGCTCCGCCAGGATGGTCTCGGTGTGTTGCCCGAGCGCCGGCACCGCATCCATGCGCGGCGCGAAAGCATCGCAGTCGCCGGGCGGCAGCAGCGCCGGAATCGGCCCGCTCGGCGTGTCGACCTCGGTCCAGCGGCGCCGTGCCTTCAGCTGCGGGTGCTGCCAGACGTCGTGCATGTCGTTCATGCGGGCATTGGCGATCTGCGCGGCGTCGAGGCGCTCGATCACCTGCTCGGCCGTCAGCGCCGCGAAGCTCTCGACGATGATCGAGCGCAGCGCCTGCCGCTCGGCCGTGCGGCGCGAATTCGATGCGAAGCGCTCGTCGGTGGCCAGCGCCGGGCGGCGCAGCACCTGCTCGCAGAAGGCCCCCCATTCACGCTCGTTCTGCAGCCCGAGCATCACGGTCTTGCCATCGCCCGCGGGGAACGGGCCGTACGGATAGATCGTGGCGTGCGCGGCGCCGGCGCGCGGCGGCGGCGTCGCGCCGTCGAAGGCGTAATACAGCGGGTAGCTCATCCACTCGACCATGCTCTCGAGCATCGAGACATCGATGCGGCAACCCTGCCCTGTGCGCCCGCGCTGGATCAGCGCCGACAGGATGTTGGTGTAGGCGTACATGCCGGCGGCGATGTCGGCGATCGAGCAGCCGGCCTTGGCCGGCTCGTCAGGCGAGCCGGTGATCGACAGGAAGCCCGATTCACTCTGGATCAGCAGGTCGTAGGCCTTCTTGTCGCGGTAGGGCCCCGGCTGCCGGCGATCGTCGCCGTAGCCGGAGATGTCGCAGACGATCAGGCCCGGATGCGTGTCGCGCAGCGCCTCGTGCGACAGCCCGAGCCGCGCCGCCGCGCCGGGCGCCAGGTTCTGCACCAGCACATCGGCCTTCTCGACCAGCTGGGCCAGCACCTGCTGCGCTTTGGCATGCTTGACGTCGAGCGTCAGGCTTTCCTTCGAGCGGTTGCTCCACACGAAGTGCGAGGCCATGCCTTTGACGCGCTCGTCGTAGGCGCGCGCGAAGTCGCCGCTGCCGGGCCGCTCGACCTTGATGACGCGGGCGCCCAGGTCGGCCAGCTGGCGGGTGCAGAACGGCGCCGCGATCGCATGTTCCAGCGTGACGACGGTGATGCCTTCGAGAGGACGCACGATGCGCTCCTTGAATCTTTGGCTCAGAACGAGCGCGGCAGGCCGAGCAGGTGCTCGGCGACGTACGAGAAGATCAGGTTGGTCGAGATCGGCGCCACCTGGTACAGCCGCGTCTCGCGGAACTTGCGCTCGATGTCGTACTCGTTGGCGAAGCCGAAGCCGCCGTGCGTCTGCATGCACACGTTGGCCGCCTCCCACGAGGCCTTCGCGGCCAGGTACTTGGCCATGTTGGCCTGCGCGCCGCAGGGCTGGTTGGCATCGAACAGCTCGGCAGCCTTGAAGCGCATCAGGTTGGCCGCTTCGATCTCGATATAGGCATCCGCGATCGGGAACTGCACGCCCTGGTTCTTGCCGATCGGCCGGTCGAACACGATGCGCTCATTGGCGTACTTGGTCGCCCGGTCGATGAACCAGTAACCGTCGCCGATGCATTCGGCGGCGATCAGCGTGCGCTCGGCATTCAGGCCGTCGAGGATGTACTTGAAGCCCTTGCCTTCTTCGCCGATCAGGTTCTCCTCGGGAATCTCGAGGTTGTCGAAGAAGAGCTCGTTGGTCTCGTGGTTGACGAGGTTCGGGATCGGCCGCACGGTCAGGCCCTTGCCGATCGAATCGTGCAGGTTCACGATGAAAACCGACATGCCCTCGGACTTCTTCTTCACCTCCGCCAGCGGCGTGGTGCGCGCCAGCAGGATCATCAGGTCGGAGTGCTGCACGCGCGAGATCCAGACCTTCTGGCCGTTGACGACGTAGCGGCCGTCCTTCTTCACCGCCGTCGTCTTGATCTTCGTCGTGTCGGTGCCGGTCGTCGGCTCGGTCACGGCCATCGACTGGATGCGCAGCTTGCCCGCGGCGATGCGCGGCAGGTACTTGTCCTTCTGCGCCGGGCTGCCGTTGCGCAGCAGCGTGCTCATGTTGTACATCTGGCCGTGCACGGCGCCGGAGTTGCCGCCCGAGCGGTTGATCTCTTCCATGATCACGCTGGCCGCCGTCAGCCCGAGGCCGGTGCCGCCGTATTGCTCGGGGATCATCGCGGCCAGCCAGCCCGCCTCCATCAAGGCATCGACGAATGTCTCCGGATAGGCCCGCTGCTCGTCGACCTTGCGGAAGTACTCGTCGGGGAACTGGCTGCACAGGTGGCGCACGGCATCACGGATCTCCTGATGCTCGTCGGCTTGATTCATCATCGAATGTCTCCTTGATCAGGCCAGGTGGGCGGTCGCGTCCATCGCGAGCGCCCCGTCTTCGTGCCGGGCCCAGAGGTGGATGGTCTTGCCGTCGTCGGCGCGGCGGCCGCAGACGTCGAACGCCTGGGTGTCGAAGGTCGGCTTCAGCGCGCGGAAGGCGAAGCGTGCGACAGTGGCCTCGGGCAGGTTGCGGCGTAGCAGGTCGAGCAGCAAGGTCGCGAGCAGCGGGCCGTGCACCACGAGGCCCGGGTAGCCTTCGACCTCGGTGACGTAGCGCCGGTCGTAGTGGATGCGGTGCCCGTTGAAGGTCAGCGCCGAGTAGCGGAACAGCAGCACGTCGTCGGGCTGGATCGTCCGGATCCACTCGTGCTCGGCAGGCGCGGCCTGCGCCGGCGGCAGCGGATCGCCCGGCTTCGGATTGTCGCGGTAGACGATGTCGTGCTCGTCGGTCAGCACCAGTCCGCCGTCGTCGCTGACCTCGTGGCGCACGCGCACGAATATCAGCGAACCGGAGCGGCCTTGCTTGCCGCTGACGTCCGCGATGCGCGAGACCCGCGTGATCGGGCTGCCGATGCACAGCGGACGGTGGAACGCCATCCGGCTGCCGGCCCACATGCGGCGCGGCAAGAGCACGGGGGGCAGAAAGCCGCCGCGCTTCGGGTGCCCGTCGGCGCCGATCTCCGATTGCCGGTGCAGCGGCAGGAAGTACAGCCAGTGCCAGCACGGCGGCACCGGATCGCCGGGCTGCGGCACCGGGTCGTCGCGGTCCAGCGTGGCGGACAGGGCCTGCACGGGCGTGGCCGCGGCGATGTCATCGCGCGACTCGGTGCGGCCGATCCATTGCTTCAGGTGGTCGATGTCCAATGCCATGACTCGTCTTTCGCTTCAGCGCATCACGAAGGGATTGCCCGCGACGGCGCCGCTGTTGATCCACACGCTCTTGACCTGCAGGTACTCGCGGATCGCATCGATGCCGTTCTCGCGGCCGAGGCCGGAATCCTTGTATCCGCCGAACGGCGCCAGGTAGCTGATGGCGCGGTAGGTGTTGACCCACACGGTGCCGGCCTGCAGCCGCTCGGACATGCGCAAGGCACGCGCGATGTCGCTGGTCCAGACGGCGGCCGCCAGGCCGAAGCGCACGTCGTTGGCGATGGCTAGGGCTTCTGCCTCGTCCTTGAAACGCAGGATCGACAGCACCGGGCCGAAGACCTCTTCCTGCGCAATGCGCATGTCATTGCGCACGTCGCCGAAGATGGTCGGCTCGACGAACCATCCGTTGCCGCACTCGGGCGCGCGGCCGCGCTGGCCGCCGAGCAGCAGCGTTGCGCCTTCGCTGCGGGCAATGTCGATGTACTCGAGCACCTTGTTGAACTGCGGCGGCGTCGTCACCGGGCCGACCTGCGTCGCGGCGTCCATCGGGTCGCCCATGCGCGCCGTCCGGGCGACGGCGAGCAGCTGCTCGACGAAGCGCTCGTAGATGCTGTCCTGCACCAGCAGGCGCGAACCCGCGATGCAGGTCTGCCCGGTGGCCGCGAAGATGCCGGACACGGCACCGAACGCGGCCTGCTCGAGGTCGGCATCGGCGAACACGATGTTCGGCGACTTGCCGCCCAGCTCCATCGCGGTGTGCTTGAAGTGCCGCGCCGCCTTCTCGTTGATGATGCGCCCGGTGGTGTCGGAGCCGGTGAAGCTGATCTTGCGTACCAGCGGATGCTCGACCAGCGGCGTGCCCACTTCCGCGCCGAAGCCGGTGACGACGTTGATGACGCCCGGCGGGAATCCCGCCTCGTCGAACAGTGCGGCGAACTCGAGCGTGGATGCGGACGTGAATTCCGACGGCTTGACGACGATCGTGCAGCCGGCCGCCAGCGCCGGCGCGATCTTCCAGCTCGCCAGCATCAGCGGCGAGTTCCACGGCGTGATCGCGGCCACGACGCCCAGCGGCTCGTTGCGCGTGAAGGCGAAGTAGCCCTTCTTGTCCAGCGGCAAGGTGCTGCCCTGGATCTTGTCGGCCAGACCGCCGTAGTAGTAGTACCACTGCGGGATGTAGTTCAGCTGGCCCTGCATCTCCGCCAGCAGCTTGCCGTTGTCGCGCACCTCGGTGGCCGCCAGCTTCGCGGCGTCGCGCGCAATCAGGTCGCCCAGCCTGTGCAGCAACATGCCGCGCTGGCTGGCCGACATCTGGCCCCAAGCGCCGACGGTCAGCGCGCGGTGGGCCGCCTGCACCGCGCGGTCGACGTCACGTGCATCCGAGCGCGGGATTTCAGCCCAGGTCTCGCCGGTGTACGGGTTCTGGGTCTCGAACCACAGCCCACCGGCCGGATCGACCGACTGGCCGTCGATGCGAAGTTGATAGCGCTTCATGCTGGCTCTCACTCGATCTTGGCGCCGCTGAGCTTGACGAGCTCGCGATAGCGGTCGATCTCCGACTTCCAGAAGGTGGCAAAGGCGGCGGGTGTCGACGTCTTCACCTCGGCGCCCATGTCCTGCAGCCGCTTCGCGACATCGGGCTTTTGCAGCGCGGTGGTGACCGCGGCGTTGAGCTTGTTGACGACCGCGGCGGGCGTGCCCTTGGGTGCCGCCAGACCGAACCAGGTGCTCAGCTGCACGCCCGGCCAGCCCAGCTCGGCGAAGGTCGGGATGTCCGGCACGGCCGCCAGGCGCCGCTCGCCGGCCACCGACAGGCCGCGTACTTTGCCGCCCAGGATCATCGACACCGCGCCGTTGTCGAACATGAAATCGATCTGGCCGCCGATCAGGTCCACCATCGCTGGCGAGTTGCCCTTGTAAGGCACGTGCTGGGCTTCGATCTTCACCACCGACCTGAACAGCTCGGCGCTCAGGTGACCCGAGTTGCCGTTGCCGCCGGAGCCGTAGGTCAGCTTCGCCGGCTGCGCCTTGGCAGCGGCGACGATGTCCTTGGGCGACTTGTAGGCCGAATTCGCGGGGACGATCAAGATGCTCGGCGCCAGCGCGACGGGCGAGATCGGCACGAAGTCGTCGACCGGATGAAAGCCGATCTTCGTGAACAGCGCGGGACTGGCGGCATTCGTCGTGCTGGTCGCCAGCAGCAGCGTGTGGCCATCGGGCTGGGCGCGCGTGAACTGCTGCGTGCCGATGTTGCCGGACGCGCCGGCGGCGTTCTCGACGTAGACCGTCTGGCCGAGCCCGGCCGTCAGCGCGCCGGCCACCAGCCGGCCGATGGCATCGGCCGAGCCGCCCGGCGGCCAGGTGACGATCAGCTTGATCGGCTTGTCGGGATAGGCCTGTGCCGATCCGAGCGCGGGCATGGCGGCGAGCGCGAGCAGGCCCACGGCCCGCCAGACGAGTGCTTTCATCGAAGGTCTCCTGACGCTCAGAACGGCTGGAAGCCGAGCGCGGCGCGGAAGCGATTCTTGATGTAGACGCCATCACGCGGGGGCAGCGCCCGGGGCGGCTCGTTCGCCTCGATCAGCACGCGGACGAAGCTGGTGCCCTCGCGGCTGGCCGCACGACGGGCGATGTCGGCGCAGAGCTCGATGCTGTCGACGGTGCGCGCGTCGGCGATGCCGCAGCCCTTGGCCACCGCCACCAGGTCGGTGCCCAGGCTGGTGTGGCTGCGCTGCATGCCGGTCTCGCCGAAATGCCCGTTGTCGAGCACGACGATCGTCAGGTTGCGCGGCTGCTTGGCGCCGACGGTCGCCAGGCTGCCGATGCCCATCAACTGTTCGCCGTCACCGGTGATCACGACCACGGCCTTGTCGGGCTGCGCGAGCGCCAGCCCCAACGCCACGGAGGTCGCGCCGCCCATCGCACCCCAGAGGTAGTAGTTCTTGTCGCGATCACCGGCGGCGAAGACGTCGTACGAAGCGGACCCCAGGCCGGTGACCACCAGCGCATCCGGCAGCGCACCCACCAGCTTGGCCACGAATTCGCGCCGATCGGCGCGTTTCAGGTTCTGCATGCTCATCACTTGCGCTCCCACTTCTTGCGACCGATCAGGTTCTGTCCGAGCAGCACGGCGACGCGGTCGCCGGCTTCGAAGGCGGCATCGAATCCGGCCCGGACGATCTCCTCGACCTGATCCGGGTCCGACACGCGCAGCACGGTGATGCCCATCAGCTCGAGCGCGCCCTGGGTCGCGCGGCCCATCGGCCCTTGCCAGGGGTTGAAGTCGGCGTACTCGCCGCGCATCGTCACCAGCGTGAAGAAGGGGAAGTTCGCGCTGGCCAGCAGCGAGAACATGTTGACGCAGTTGCCGACGCCGCTGCTCTGCATCAGCAGCACGGCCCGCTGGCCGCCGAGCCAGGCGCCGCTGACGACCGCGACCCCTTCTTCCTCGGTGGTCAGCACGACGTCCTGGATCTCCGGGTCCGCGATCGCGGCGCGGATGACGTGGGAATGACCCGCGTCCGGCACGTAGGCGATCTGGCGCACGTCACCTTCCTTGAGAACCTTGAAGATGTCCTGCTGCCAGGCAGGTGCGGTCGGGGTGTGATCCATCGCAGTCCAGTCGTTGTGGCGGAAGAGTTTCTGATGTAGAAATCATAGAATGTGATTGATATCAGAATGAAATAGAACTTCATGATGTCACCATCAGCTTTTGTGATCCCGGAAGGCTTCGCATGGACTTCAAGCAGCTGCGCGCATTTCTGACCGTCGCGGACACGGGCAACGTGACCCGCGCCGCGGAGTTGCTCAATCTCGTGCAGCCGGCGGTGTCGAGGCAGCTTCGGCTGCTGGAAGAGGACATCGGCACGGAGCTCTTCGAGCGCGAGCGCCACGGCATGGCGCTCACCGACGCCGGCAAGGCCCTGCTCGTTTATGCGCGCCGCGTGATGCTGGAGCTCGATCGCGCCCGGGCCGAGATCGGCGGCGCCGTCAACGGCATCGGCGGCCTGGTGACCGTGGGCTTGCTGCCCAGCACCTGCGATCTGCTCTCGAGTCCGCTGGTGAGCTCAGTCGCGGCCACCTACCCGGGCATCCACATGCGGATCGCGATGGGGTACGCCGGCACCTTGCAGCAGTGGCTGGAGAGCGGCGACATCGATGCGGCGCTGCTGTACGGCGTCGAGCGGATGCCGACCATTCAAGCGACGCCGCTGCTCGAAGAGCCGCTGTGGATCGTCGGCCCGGCATCCGCTGCGCTGCGCAGGAACAAGCCCGTGCCCTTGGCCAGCCTGGTCGGCCAGCCGATGATCCTGCCGAGCGGGCCGCATGGCATCCGCACGCTCGTCGACCACGCGTGCGCGGTGTCGAACATCGAGCTCACCATCGCGGTCGAGACCAATGCGATGAGCATCCAGAAGAACCTGGTACTGGGCGGCCATGGCCTGACGATCCTGCCGCCGATTGCTTTCGCAGACGATCTGCAGCGCAAGCGCTTGACCGCCGCACCGCTCAGCGACCCGAAGATCACGCGGACGATCGTGCTGGCACTTCCCGCCAATCGCAGCGTCGGCCAGCACGTGCGGCGTGCCGTCGAGTTGCTGGTTCAGTGCGCGAAGACCGCCATCGACGAAGGTGCATGGCTCGAGGGTCGGTGGCTGGGAGCGTGAGTGGCGCTGCGCTGCGCCGGCGCCCCGCAGCGCGCCGGCGCCCGCGTACTGCTCAGTTGTACCGCACGACCGAGTCCTTGTAGCTCCCGTCCAGCATGCGATAGCGCAGCTGGATCGTGCGACCGCTGGTGCCGGTATTCGTCAGCGCCTGGAAGCTGGCGTTCTGCGGCGCGATGGCCGTGCCGGTGGTGGCGCCGCGGGCGACCGGGACGATGCCGTCGTTGACAACCGTGCTGCCGTTGAACGTGTACACGCCTGCCGAGTTGACCGTCTCGGACAGCGGGTTCGCGGTCCAGGCCAGGTTCATCGTCGCCAGCGCCTGCCCCAGCGGGTCGAGCGGATCGAGGTAGCGCCGCGTCGCCGCCGTGATGTCGATCCACTGCAGGTTCACCGCGAAGGTCGCCGGCGTCACCGGGGCCAGCGTGGTCCGCGTCTCGACATGGCGCGGCGCGGTCTCGCCGTCGTAGAAGAACTCGAAGGTGTATTCGTTGCCGGCGCGCAGCTGCGTGAAGTCGATGAAGTTCGGCGTGCCGGGCGGCAGGCCGTAGTCCAGCGGATGGGCCCAGCCCTGGAACGCGGTGTTGTTCGAATTGCCGGCGTTCGGATTCGGCCGCACGGTGGTGGCTTCCGCACCCGCCAGCCCCACCGTGCGCTGCAGGAAGAAGATGTTCGGATCGCTCGCGAACGTTGCCGCGGCCGGATCGGTGTTGCCGTCCTTGCGCCGGATGTTCATCCAGGTCTGCTCGGAGATGAACGCCGGATTCAGCCGCGTCAGCACGATGCCCGGTGGCGGCAGCCCCGGCCCGCGGACGCGCGCGGCGCGCAGACCGGCGCTGCCGGGGCCGTCCTTGTTGACGTACAGCTCCAGGCCGGTGTCGTAGCGGCTGGTGCCGATACTCGCGAACGGCGGCGTGCCGGGGTTCGGCGCCAGCTGCTCGCTGCGCCGGATGAACGGGCGGATCGTCGAATCGACGACCGCCTGGTTGCCGTGCAGCCACCAGTCGCTCGGATGCGCGGCCGTGGCACTGCCGGGAAACTTGCGCGCGACCTCGATCGTATTGGCGGCGATGCCGTTGGCGTCGACATAGCGGAAGTTCAGCACCGCGACGTCGTTGTCCACGGCGCTCGTGTCGTCGCGGAACAGCATGATCTCGGGCAGCGAGAACGCGGCGCCGACCATCGTGTTGTCGCGCAGCAGCCCGTAGAAGCGCTGGCCGGCGGCGTAACCCGCGTGCCGATAGTTGGCGTGCCAGATGTTCTGGCAGCCCGCGCCGAGGCTCGTCACCGCGGGACCGCCCTGGTTCACGGGAATAGTCGTGTCGGTGGCCAGCACGCGCTGGGCCACTGTCAGCGCGAAGCAGTTGCGCAGCGCATTGGCCATCATCTGCATCGTGCTGCCGAGTGCCACGGCGCCGCCGCTCGGCGCAGGCAGCATCGGCCCCGCTGCCACGCCGGCCAGCGGCACGCCGCCCGGGTTGTCGATCGTGCCGATGCGGGCGACGCCGTTGACGTTGCTGAAGCGCAGCATCTCGATGATGAGGTCGGCGGTGTTGCCGCTCTGTGCCGGCGTGGCGGCGACGATCGGCGACGTGAACGGGTCGTAGCCCGCCGGTGCCCCGAGCGCGGCCAGCACGTCGTGCAGCTGCGCCATCACGTTGGCCTTGATCGTCGCGAGCTTCTGCAGGTCGATCAGCGACGGATTGGCGACGACGGCGAGCGCGTTGCCGCTGGGCGCCAGCTGCCCGACGATCGCCGTCGTCAGCGGCGTCGCGTTGGCGACCAGCGCGCTGCCGGCCGGCGGCACCGTGTCGGCGATGCTGACCATCGGCGGATAGGCGCCGAAGGGCTCGGCGACGACGATCAGCAGCGGCGCCAGCTTGCCCGGCTTGACGGTGCAGGTGAAGCTGCCGATGCCGTTGGTGACGATCGGCGATTCGTGGCACGCCGGCGTGTTCGCGGCGTCGGTGACCGTCACGTTCGCGTTGGCGAGCGCGGCGCCGACCGCCGCGGTGCCGCGCAGCAGCGGCCCCTGCGTGATGTTCCAGCGCAAGGCGGCGAGCTGGAACGACTGCAGACGGTCGTGCCGGACCGTGATCGTGTCGGCCGGTGTCGTCTGCGCACTGCCCGCCAGCGTGCCGGCGAACACGCTGCCGTCGACGATCTGCGTGCCGCTGCCGGCACCGGTGAGCTCGACGAGCACGCCGTCGAGCGCGGCACCGCCATTGGCCAGGCGCAGCCGGTAGTCGTATTCGTAGACCGTGCGCGAGATGCGCCGCTCGGCCACCAGCACCAGCGCATCGACGCCGACGTTCGCGACACTGCCGGCACCGACGCTGCCGACCGCCAACGCGCGCATGCGCGCCGATTCGCCCTGCTGCTGCCCATCGCCCTTCGAGCCGCCGCCGCAGCCGGTGAGCGCGAGCGCCGCGCCGATGCCGGCGATGCCGAGCAGCCGCCGGCCGTGCCGCGCGAACCCACCGGCCATGCCGGCGAGCAGCAGCAGCGCCCACGTCGCCGGTTCCGGCACGCCCGTGGGAGCGGGGCTCGTGGTGCCGCGGGCGATCACGTCGAAGGTCAGCGGGTCGACGATCTCGAACACCTGAGCGCCGGGCGTGCCGGCGCCGGCATAGGTGAAGGTGACCGAGAAGCCACCGAGCGGACCGTCGCCCGGCAGCAGCGCACCGCCGAGCGCGAGGCTGTCGAAGAAGCCGTCGGCAGGGATGCCGGGGTCGGGCTGCACGACGATCGAATCCCAATCGGGCGGTGATCCGGCCAGCGCGAGATTCGAATACAGCGCGTGATCGAAGTAGATCGTGAACTCCTCGATCGCGGCCGGCGTGCCGTCGTTCTTCAGCGTGTAGTCGTAGCGCCAATCGTTGCCGCCGAGCGCGGTGAGCTCGTACAGCACGATCGCGCCGAACGACGGCGCGGCGCCCAGCAGCAGCAGGCCGCCGACCAGCGCGATGCAGGCGCCGCGCAGGCGGCGCAGCAGCGCCGAGGTGATTCGCGCCACAGCGGCGCAACGAGACTCGAACCGGTCCATCGATAACCTCCCGCCCCACAAGCGCCCGGTCATGAGCGCGGAGCAAGGGTATCGAGGGGTACCGCGACCGACATCCTCTGTTTGAATGAGTCCTTCCCCGCGGACGAGCGTCCTGCCGCTGCGCGCCAGTTGCGTCGTTGCCTCAGCGACGCAATGAACAACGCCGCCGCGGCATGGGCGGGCCGCGGATCGCTCAAAGTCAGGTGACTGCGCCGTGACATGCGAGAGCGGTCTGCGACCCGGGTTCTCCCGGTAGCCCCGCTGATCCTGTTCGAGGGCCGCGATGCCGCCGGCAAGGGCGGCGTGATCAAGCGCATCACGCAGCGGCTGAACCCGCGCGTCTGCCGTGTCGTGGCCTTGCCGGCGCCGAACGACCGCGAGCGCACGCAGTGGTACTTCCAGCGCTACATCGCCCACCTGCCGGCCTCCGGCGAGATCGTGCTGTTCGACCGCAGCTGGTACAACCGCGCCGGCGTCGAGCGCGTGATGGACTTCTGCACCGAGCACGAGGTCGAGGAGTTCTTCCGCTCGGTGCCGGAGTTCGAGCGCATGCTGGTCCGCTCAGGCACGCGGCTGCTCAAGTACTGGTTCTCGATCACCGACGACGAACAGCACACGCGCTTTCTCGGCCGCATCCACGACCCGCTGAAGCAGTGGAAGCTGAGCCCGATGGACCTGGAGTCTCGCGCCGCCGCTGGGAGGCCTACACCAAGGCCAAGGAGGCGATGCTCGAGCGCACGCACACGCCCGAAGCGCCGTGGTGGGTGGTTCAGGCCGACGACAAGAAGCGGGCACGCCTGAACTGCATCAGCCACCTGCTCGGGCAATTCGATTACCACGAATTGGAGCGGCCGCCGATCGAGCTGCCGGCCCGCGAACGCCATGCCGACTACTTCCGCCAGCCGGTGTCGGCGTCGATGGTGGTGCCCGAGCCGTACTGAGCACCCCCGGGCCGGGCGGCGCCCGGCCCGCGGCGCGAACGGCTCAGCGCAAGACCTCGAACACCAGCACCTGGTTGCGGTCGGTCGCCGAATCGGCGGTCGGGAAATTGTCGTCGGCGACGATCGCCAGCGAGTGATTGCCATTCGCCAGCCGCGGACCGAAGGTCATGCGTCGCCCGATGCGCAGCGCTGCGGCACCGAGCATCACGTGCCGGCCCCAAGGCGTGTCGCAACCGCGTTTGAATCGTATGGCTCGTTTCAGGCGCGCTTCAGTCGAGCCCGATCGCACTCACCACTTCATCTCGCCCTTGTTGACCTTGGCGCCGATGTCCAGCGCGATGCCGAGGCCGGCCTCCGGGTAGGCCTTCTTCATCGTCTCGATCAACGCGGCGCCGCTGGCGGCCTTCGGCAGCTCGGCCTCGAAGCGCGCCAGGTAGGCCTGGCTCCAGGCCAGCGTCGTCGCATCCTGCGCCTGGGCCGGCAAGCTGTGGCCGGGCACCACCCGCACCGGCTGCAGCGCGCCGATGGCATCGAGCTTGCGGCGCCAGTCGGCCCGTTCCTGCGTACTTTGCGTGTCAGCGGTCCACAGGTGCAGGCCGGCGAAGACGTTGACGCCGCCGGCGACCGTGCGGATCGACGGGATCCACACGTAGCTGCGGTGCGGCAGCGCATCGTCGAGGCCGCGGATCTCGAGCGCCTGGCCTTCGAGCTCGATCGTGTTGCCGCTCAGCACCTCGGGCAGCGGCACCGCCTTCGGCGCGTTGGCGCCCAGCCGCGGGCCCCAGACCTGCAGCTTGTTCGCCAGCGTGGCCTCGATCTTCTTGCGCGTCGGCGCGGTGGCGACGACACGCGCCTCGGGGAAGACCTGCTTCAGCAGCTCGGTGCCGAAGTAGAAGTCCGGATCGGCCTGGCTGATGTAGATCGTCTTCAGCACCTTCTTGCTGTCCAGCACCATCGCCGCGATGCGCAGTGCATCGGCACGGGTGAAGCCGGTGTCGAGCAGCACCGCATCCGTCTTGCCGGACACCAGCACCGCATTGACGTGGAAGCTGCCGGCATCGGCGTTGTAGACCTGCAGGTTGAGCGGCGCCGTCTGCGCCGCGGCCTCGGTGGCGATCATGCCCAGCGTCAGCGCGGCCGGCGCGATCAGGCGAACGAGGGTCTTCAGTGCGTGCATGCGTGTTCTCGGTGAGTGGAATGTCGTCACTGTATTGATCCATGATCCAGAGATAAACCGTAGACTCGTCGACAGTTTGTCAACCATTCCGATCGAATAGAGCAACACCCATGGACCGCCTGACCGCGATGCAGGTCTTCGTCGAGATCGCCGACCGCGGCAGCCTGACCGCCGCCGCGGCGCAGTTGGAGATGTCGCGCGCGATGGTCTCGCGCTACCTCGAAGGCCTGGAGTCGTGGCTCGGCCTGCGGCTGCTGCACCGCACGACGCGGCGCGTCAGCCTGACCGACGCCGGCGCCGAGGCGCTGGAACGCTGCCGCCAGGCGCTGGAGCTGGCCGGCGAGGTGCAGGCCGTGGCCGCCACGCGCGGCAGCGAGCCGAGCGGCCGGCTGCGCATCACCACGGCGCCATCGTTCGCGCAGGCGCACCTGGCGGCGGCGGCGGCGGACTTTCTCGCGCGCCACCCGCGCACGCAGATCGAGCTGATCGCGATGGACCGCGCGGCGAACCTGGTGGAAGAGCGCATCGACATCGCGGTGCGCATCGCCGCGCGCCTGGACGACGGCCTCGTCTCGCGCCGGCTCGGCGATTGCCGCTCGCTGCTGTGCGCCGCGCCGGCCTGGCTGAAGCGGCATGGCGCGCCGGCGTCACCCGACGAGCTGCGCCAGCGGCCGTGCCTGACGCACGTGCGCGTCGGCCGCACCGAATACCGCCTGACGCGCGACGGCCAGACGCAACGCGTGCCGATCACCGGCCCGCTGCAATGCGACGACTCCGCCGTGCTGCTGCAGGCGGTGCTGGCCGGCGCCGGCATCGCGATGCTGCCGACCTACCTGGTCAGCGCGCTGGTCGTGCGCGGCGAGCTGGTGCCGGTGCTGCCGGGCTGGGAGCCCGAGGTGCTCGGCATCCACGCGATCTACCTGTCGCGGCAGCACCCGCCGCGCTTGTTGCGCGTGATGCTCGATTTCCTGGCCGAGCGCTTCGGCGGCGGGGAGGCGCCGTGGGATCGGGCGCTGCGGGCGATACCCGTTTCGCGGCGGCGGCACGTCGCGCGCTGACGCGCCTTTGAGGCGCTAGAGCCAGCGGTGTCTTCAGGCCTTGTTCTGGTTGTAGACGTCGACGCGCACGGCGGTCAGCAGCGGAAGGTCATGTCTGGAACAGGTAGGCCTGCAGCGTCGGTCCGACGCGGCGCACGATCTCTGCGCGCGACAGGCCGACCACCGGCGGCAGCTTCAGCACGTAGCGGCACAGCGCCAAACCCAGGATCTGCGAGGCGACCAGCCCGGCGCGCGCGGCCACCGCGGCGCGCGGCTCGCCGCAGAGCCGCGCGATCACCGGCGCCACCTGCGTCGCGAAGATCGCGCGCAGGCGCTCGGCCGCCGCGTCGTTGGTCACGGCGGTGCGCAGCAGCGCCATCAGCGTCTCGTCGCCTTCCCAGCGGTCGAGGAAGTGCGACACCATCGCCGCGCCCACGGCACTGCGCGGCAGCGCCGTGAGGTCCGGCAGCTGCAGGTCGAACTCGGCCGCGGCGGCGAACAGCAGCTCCTTGCTGCCGAAGTAGCGCATCACCATCGCCGGGTCGATGCCGGCGACCGCGGCGATGGCGCGAATCGTCGCCGCCTGGTAGCCGGCGGCGGCGAACTGCTCGCGGGCGGCGGCCAGGATCGCCGCCTTCGTCGCATCCGATCGTCGCGGGGGAGTTTCAGCCATATGACAAGTGTAGGCCAACGCTTGTTGACTTTCTGCGTTGCATCGCCTAGATTTGTCAACAATTGTTGACCAACACTTGTTGACCTTGAAGGAGCGAACGATGTTGCAGACCCCTGCCCCCGGCGACCACGCCGGCGCAACCGACACCGACGTGCTGATCGTCGGCGCCGGTCCCACCGGACTCACGCTGGCGACGGCGCTGGCCGCGCGCGGCGTACGCGCCACCGTGATCGACCGCCTGGCCGAGGGCGCCAATACCTCGCGTGCCGCGGTGGTCCATGCCCGCACGCTGGAGGTGCTGGAGCGGCTCGGCGTCGCGCAACGTCTGGAGGCGGCCGGCTTGCAGGCGCAGCGCTTCACGATCCGCGATCGGGACCGCGTGCTGGTGCCGATCGGCTTCTCGGACCTGCCCAGCCGCTACCCGTACACGCTGATGGTGTCGCAGGCGGTCACCGAGGCGGTGCTGCTGGCGCGCCTGGGCGAGCTCGGCGCTCAGGTGCTGCGGCCGCACACGCTGGTCGCTCTGGTGCAGGACGACGCCGGCGTGACCGCGACGCTGGACGACGGCAGCCGCGTGCACGCACGCTACCTGGTCGGCGCCGACGGCATGCACAGCGCCGTGCGCGAGCAGGCCGGCATCGGCTTTTCCGGCGGCAGCTACGGCGAATCGTTCGTGCTGGCCGACGTGCGCCTGACCGGCGGCGTGCCGCACGACGAGGTGATCCTGTACTTCTCGCCCGCCGGCATGGTGGTGGTGGCGCCCCTGCCCGGCGGCGTGCACCGCATCGTCGCGACGGTCGACCAGGCGCCCGAGCACCCGAGCGCCGCGTTCGTGCAAGCGCTGCTGGATGCGCGCGGCGCACAGCGCGATCCGGCGCAGGTGCACGAGTTGCTGTGGGGCTCGCGCTTCCGTGTGCACCACCGCATCGCCGACAACTACCGCGCCGGCCGCGTGCTGCTGGCCGGGGATGCCGCGCACGTGCACAGCCCCGCCGGCGGCCAGGGCATGAACGCCGGCATCCTCGACGCGATGAGCCTGGCCGATGCGCTGGTAAAGGCGCTGGCCGGCGACGCGGCGGCCCTCGATGCCTACGGCGCCGAACGCCGCCCGATCGCCCGGCAGGTGGTCAGCCTCGCCGACCGGCTCACGCGGCTGGCCAACGCCCGCCCGCGCTGGCGCGGTGTCCGCAACCTGCTGCTGTCGACGCTGGCGCGGCTGCCGCTGGTGCGCCGCCGGCTGGCCTGGCAGTTGTCGGGGCTGGTCTACCGCTGATCGAGTGAAGAAGCGCCGCGGTTCAGCTGAGCCGCCGGCCACCCGCGCGCGGAATCCAGTAGGCCAGCTGCCCCGCCGCGGCAAACGCAAGCACCCCGGTGACCGCAATCCCCGCCCCGAGCGATAGCGTGGCGGCCAGGAACGACAGCAGCGCCGGCCCGCACGAAGACCCGATGTCCGCCATCAGCCGCCACACGCCGAGAAAGTGGGCGCGCCCCGCGCGCGGCGAATGGTCGGCGCCGAGCGTCATCACCATGCCCGAGCCGATGCCGTTGCCGAAGCCGACCACCCCGGCGGCAAGCATCAGGCTGGTGGCGCCCTGCGTCAGCGGCATGAGCAGCAGGGCCGCGCCCATGATGATCATCGACGGCACGGCCACCCAGCGGCGGCCCTTCTGGTCCATGACCTTGCCGGCGGGGTAGAACACCAGCATGTCGATGCCGCCCGCCAGGCCGTAGATCAGCGACGCGACCGACGGTCCGAGCATCAGATGGTCGGCCCACAGCGGGATGATGGCCTGGCGCGACGCACGCACCGCGCTGACCAGCATCACGCCGATGCCGAGCGTGACGAAGACATGGCGGTGGTTGCCGAGGATCGAGCGCCAGGTCGGCGCCGCAGCGGGCGGCGCGTCAGGCGCGGCATCGCCGATCGTGGCCTCTACCGCGAGATCGGGCATGCGCGCGGCAATGATCGCGGCCAGCGCCAGCGCCGCGATGCCCACGCCGTAGGCCGCCGCAATGCCGTGGAAGTGGATCGCGGCCGCCGCGACGAACGGGCCCATGAACATGCCGATGCGCATCACGCCGCCCAGCGTCGACAGCGCGCGTGCCCGGTATTCCACCGGCACGGCTTCGGTGAGGTAGCTCTGCCGCGCGAGGTTGAAGACGGCCTGCGACATGCCGATCATGAAGGCGCCGAGTGCAAACACGCCGAGATGACCGGTCCACGCGCAGAGCGCCATCGCCAGCGCGCACCACACGGCCGCCGCGACGATCGCCCAGCGCTCGCCGCGATGCATCGTGATCAGCGAGGCCGGAATGTTGCTGACCAGCGAGCCGACGCCGATCAAGGTGACGATGAACGCGGCCTCCGGCACCGATGACCCGAGTTCGCGCGCGCTGAGCGGGATCACGGGCAGGATGGCGCCTTCGCCGAGGCCGAACAGCAGCGAGGGGCCGAACGCGGATACGGCAATGCGCCGCAGCGAGAAGGGGGTGGAGGCCAAGGGATCGAAGGGCTGGCGGCGCGGATCCATGTCGCGCGCCGTTGTGCGGGGCATTGTCTCGCGGCTCCGGTCGACAATGCGCCGGCCCGCTCGGTGGGCCACTCGCACAGGAATCGCGATGAAACTGGCTGTTGGGGTTCACGACCACGGCGATGGTGCCTGGGCCGCCGCCGTGGCGTTCGACGAATGGGATGCGCTGGAACCGGTCCGGACGTACCTGTCGCGCATCGCCACCGTGGAGAAACCGGCGCGCGGCGAGCTCGATCTGCGCGCCCTGCCCTGTCTTTTGCAATTGCTGCGCGAGCATGCGCTCGAACCCGACGTGATCGTGATCGACGGGGCCGTCCATCTGGACGCTGCAGACACGCCGGGGCTGGGCCGAAGGCTGTACGACGCGCTCGGTGGCCGCACCACGATCATCGGCGTCTCTACGAAATCAATGCCGGGCCTGCCGGCGCAGTTCGAGGTATTTCGGGAGGAAGAAGCCCGCCCGGTCATCGTGACCTGCGTGGGTCTTGACCTCGGGGCGGCCAAGGCGCGAATTCGCGCGATGCACGGCAAACGACGCGTCCCGACCTTGCTGAAGCTGGTGGCGCGAATGGCGCGGGGTGGCGGCGCTTAGGCAAGGCCTTCGCCGTGCAGGTGCTGTTGCGCGCCTGGCTTCGAAGCCTGACACTGCCCGCGGGTGTTACGAGCCACGGGAGGCGAACATGGGCGCGGTCTCCGAGAGCATTTTCTGCGACCGCCGGATCGGCACGTGCACCTTGCTCGCGCTGAGCGGTGCGTTGACGAGTGCCCCGCCCGCCGTATTCGCGCAGCCACCGCAAATCGTCGAGGTGACCGGCTCGCGAATCCTTCGTCCCGAGCTGAGCGGCAATACACCGGCGATCGCGGTCGATCTCGAGACGCTCGGCAACCTCGGCTTCGAGAACTTTGCTGACATGGCGACGCAACTGCCGCAGTTCGCGGCGGGGTTCGGTGCATCGCGAACGCAGTCGGCCACCTCCAGCCCGATGTCTTCCGGTCTCAACCTGGTGAATCTGCGCAACCTCGGTTTTGCGCGCGCCCTGGTGTTGATCAATGGGCGCCGCACGGTCGGCGGCACATCGACGACGACGGCGGTCGACTTCAACACGATGCCGACCTCCAACATCGAGCGCATCGACATCATCACCGGCGGCGCTTCGGCAGTGTACGGCTCCGACGCGGTGGCCGGCGTGATCAACATCATCACGAAGAAGAACTTCGACGGCTTCGAAGTCGGCGCCGGATACGGCCAGGCGCAGCGAGGCGACAACCGGAACCCGACCGGCCATGTGATGTGGGGGCGCAGCTTCGGCAATTCGGGCCGCGTGCTGGCCACGCTGCAGCTCGACCGGCAAGGGCAGGTGAGCTGCCGCGATCGCGAGCTGTGCTCCGAGGACTTCTTCTGGGGAACACCCGCCAACCCGCTTCGCGGGCCGCCGGCGTATTCCGATGTCGGTGTCGGCGGCCGGTTCTTCGTTGGATCGAACAGCTACACCCGCCGCAACGACAGCTTCGTCGCCGGCGGCCAGTTGATTCCGTTCTCGCTGGCGATCGACGGCTACAACCGAAACCCCGAGCGCGACCTCGCGATTCCGACCCGGCGCACGATGGGCGCGCTCGACGCAGAGTTCGTGATCACGCCGTCGATACGCGCCTACGGCGAGCTGAACTACGGCAAGACCGAGACCACCGCGCACCTCGAGAGCATCGGGTTCCAGTCGCAGGCCCAGGGCAGCATGTTCGGCACGCTGCAGGCGACGATTCCGGTCGGCAACCCGTTCATTCCCGCACCGCTGCTCGCGGCAGTGAACGCCTTCAACGCCAACGCGCAGCCGGCGCAGCGAATCGCGGCGCTGACCTGGTGGCAGCGCTTGAACACCGTCGGCGGCCCGCGCGGCGCGACCAACGAGCGCGAGACCACGCGCATCGCGCTCGGCGTGAAAGGCGACTCGACGCTGTTCGACCAGCCGTGGCGCTGGGATCTGTACCACGTCGACGGGCGCACGGACACCACGCTGCGTGCCAATGGCCTGGTCAGCACCTCGAACCTGTACCACGGCCTGCGGGTCGAGCCGGACCCCGCCCCGGCTGGCCGCTGGCGCTGCGTTGACGCCGCTGCCCGGGCCGCCGGCTGCGTGCCGATCAACCCGTTCGCCGACTACACCGCCGAAATGCAGGAGGCGTTGCGCGTCGACGCGATCTCCACCGGAACAGGCCGGCTCAGCAACACGGTCGGGACCGTGAGCGGCACGCTGGCCGAACTGCCGGCGGGATCGCTGCGTGCTGCGGCCGGCCTGGAGCGGCGCAGGATCAGCGGTTTCCTCGACATCGCGTCGGTGAGCAACCAGGCGCTGGCGACGGGCACTCCGATCGCCGACACCGACAAGTCGACGATCACCACCCGCGAGGCATTCGTCGAGGCACTGGTTCCGGTGCTCGCCGACCGGCCCGGCATCCGGTCGCTGAACCTCGAAGCCGCTTTCCGGCGCTCCGAAGCCGACCGATCGGGCTACGACACCTGGAAGATCGGCGGCGACTGGGAGCCGGCCCCCGGCCTGCGCTTGCGTGCGATGCGCGCACGCGCTGTTCGTGCGCCCGAACCCCGGGACCTGTCCGGCGGCGGCGCGATTCCCGCGGCGCTCATCAACGACCCTTGCACCGCCGCGCGCCGCAACGCGAGCCCGATCCGCGCCACGAATTGCGCTGCCGACGGCGTGCCTGCGAACTACGCGCCACCGGCCGGGGTCCAGCAGGGCGTGACCGGCCGGTTCCCTTCCAACCCGGACCTGGCGCCCGAAGTCGCGACCACGCTGACGCTGGGCCTGGTCTGGCAGCCTGCGCAGATCGAGGGCCTGATCGTTGCAGTCGACCGTTTCAAGATCGACGTCCAGGGCGTCATCGCGCCGTTGGCTCGCCAGATCGCCGTCGACAGGTGCTACGACACCGCCGAGCGGCAGTTCTGCGGGTCGATCGTGCGCGGATCGCACCCGCTGGTGCCCGGCGCGACGTACGTGCTGGTCGGCGTCAACCAGCGCGTGGAGAACATCGCGATGCAGAGCATCGCCGGCGTCGATGTCGACATCCGAGTTCGCTGGAAGACCGACTTCGGCCAACTCGATGCCGGCGTGCTGTTCACGCACTACGACCAGGCGATCCTGGTTCCGATCGCGGGCAGCACGCCGGTCGATCTGCTCGGCCCGGCCGGCGGCGCGCCGAACGGCTGGATCCGGAAGACCGCAGCGGCCAACGTCGGCTGGAAGGTCGGCAACTTCAGAGCCCACTGGAACATCCGCTACATCGGCGACGCCGACATGGCGGTCGGCACGACGGCGCAAGGGTTCCCGCGCATCCCTGCGATGGTCTACCACAACGTGCGCGCCGGCGTCGCGTTCGCCAAGGGCGGCGAGGTCTTCTTCGGCATCACCAACGTCGGTGACAGGACACCACCGTTGTTCGCGTCCGGCACTGTCGGCACGGGGGACACGGTACCCGGCTACTACGATGTGTTCGGGCGCTCGTTCTTCGCCGGAGTGAAGGTCAGGTTCTGGTGACGGGCGCATCATCGGCGCTGGAGGTGAGCGAAATGCAGCGACGTCACCACATCGCCTGGTGCCTCGGCGCAGGGCTGCTGGTCGCAACCTGCGCTCCTGCCCAGCCGCAGCGCCAGTACCGGCTGGGCATGCTGCTGGGGGGTGCCCCCCCTCCCCCGGGGGTACCTGGGATGCCCAGCTTCTTCAAGGACGAACTCGAGCGGCACGGCTTCGTCGAAGGACGAAACCTGGTGATCGACCGCCGCTATACCGAACGCGACTTCACGCGGGCCGACGCGGCGGCCGCAGAGCTCGTGGCACTCAAGCCCGACGTGATCTTCACGGTGGCGGGCACGGTCGGCGCCCGGGCCGCGCAGAGGGCCACGCGGACCATCCCGATCGTCTTCGAGGCGGTGGGCGACCCGGTGCGTGCCGGACTGGTGGCCAGCCTGCCGCGTCCTGGCGGCAATCTCACCGGCACGGCGACCTTCCCCACGCTGGACGCCAAGCGGGCGCAGATCCTGGTCGAGGCCCTCGGCAAGCCCACGCTGCTGGCGGTGCTGGACGTGCGTCGCACCGAGGCGCAACGCCAGCGTGCGATGGAAGGGTGGCCGGAGTTCCCGGGCACCCGGGTGCAGGTCTTCGAAGTCGAGCGCAGCGAGGAACTGCCAGCCGTCTTCGAGCGCATCGTGCAGCAGAAGGCGTCGGGCCTGGTGGTCATGCACGCGCCGTTCACCGCGGTCAACCACCCACTCATCGCGCAACTGGCGACCAAGCACCGGCTCCCGGCCATTGCCAACGGCCACGGATACACGATCGCGGGACTGATGCTGACCTACACGACCGACTTCAAGGAGGCCTTCATACGCGCTGCGGACTACGTGGCGCGCATCCTTCGCGGAACGGCGACGCCAGCCGATCTGCCGGTCGAGCACTTGTCGCGCTTCCCCTTCGTCATCAACCAGAGGGTGGCACGCGAGTTCGGCGTGCGCATCCCCGCGGCCCTGCTGGTGCGCGCTGACGAAGTCATTGAGTGAAGGTCGCTTGTCGGGGCCGCGTTGCGACGCTGAAGTCCGTGGGACCCGAATGGCCGGCGCCCGGACTGATCACGATCCCAGCGTCAGGTAGCCCGTCGAAGCGATGAAGTCGTGCGTTCCCATCAGTTCGATGATGGTGGTGTCGGTCGGCCCCAGGACGCCCGACGCCGACTGGGCCACGTAGGTATTGCCGCCGAAGACCGCATAGGCCACGCCATGGGCGCCGAGTGCGGCCGCCGCCGCTTCGATGGCAGCGATGGTCTGCGCCACCGAGGCGCCCGCAGGCGTTGCCGTCAGCGCATTGGCCGACGATGCGATGTCGGCGTTGAAGACGATGCGGTCGCCGGTCTGGGCGCCGGTGATCACGTAGTTGGGCGTCGTGGCATAGGCCGTGCCGCCCGTGCCCACCGTGATGTAGTCCGGCGCCGAGCCCGCGCCCAGCGTGAGGTTGTAGAGACCCGTGGTGTTGGTGGTTGCACCGCCCAGCGTGACGTAGTTCGAACCGGTGCCCAGCGTCAGGTTGACGGTGCCGGCGATGGACACGTTGGTGACGACGTTGTTGCCGTCGCCCAGCGTGATGTTGTCCGTCTTGGTCGACCCGGCGCCGGCCAGGGTGAGCTTGACGTGGGCGGGATCGGTGGCGCCGGAGATCGTCAACCCGTTTGTATTGGTGAGCGTCATGCCCGTGCCGCCCGCCAGGCCGTCGCCGATCTGGACGTTGCCGGTCAGGGTCAGCGTCTGGAGGTTGGCGCTGGACGTCATGGCGCGGACCGTCGCCATCTGCGAGCCGGCGTTGTCGATCGCCAGCGAGGTGGTCAGGGCGGCGGTCAGGTTGGTGATCGTCGACTGGCCCGTGCCGGCGAAATTCAGCGTGTTCAGCTTGGTGTCGGTCAGCTGGCCGATGGTCACGCCGAACGAGCTGGTGTTGGTGTTGGTCAGCGTAATCGTCGTGGCCTGCGTCGTGGTCTGGTTGAGGGTGGTGAAGCGCAGGCCCTGCGTGCCGCTGACGTTGAGGTTGGACAGGCCGTTGTCGGTGACGATGACGGTGTTGAAATTGGCCACGGCATCGCCCGGCGTGATGTCCACGCCATTGCTCACGATGTTGACGGTGCCGATCCCGACGGCGGCGGAGTCCTTGAAGATCAGCGTGCCGAAGTTGACGCTGTCGGTGGTGGCCGTGCCCAGCGACACGTTGACGGTGTCGGCCGGACCGGTGGTATCGGCCGCCACGATGGTCACCTGGGTCGAGGCCTTGTCGATCTGCAGGCTGGCGTTGTTCGACACCTTCGTGAACGCCACCGTGCTGTTGCCCAGGATGTGGAACTTGGTGAAGCCCGCCGCCAGGTTCGACATGTCGATGGTGCCGGTCACATTGGCCGATATGCCCAGGGTTTCAAAGCCCGTGACTTTCAGGCCGGTGGCCGCGGTCAGCGCGTAGGAGCCGCCTTCCAGGATCAGCTCGTCGGCAGTGGATGAGCCGCCGGTCACCGTCTGGGTCGCGTCGACCCGGGACGAGATGCGGATGGTGTCGACGCCGGTGGACCCGACGAAACTCTGCATGGTGGCATCGATCGATACGTTGATCGGACCGCTCGACGTCGTGGTCAGCGTCGCGGCCGCGCCGCGGGCGGCAAAGCCGCCGGCGGCCGTCGTGCCGCCGTCGTTGAAGCCGGCGGCGCCGGAGACGGTGATCGAGGTCAGCGAGCTGTTGATCACGTTGAGCCGGAACACCGCATCGCCGGCCACGGTCAGCGTGGTCAGGCCGGTGTCGGAAAAGGCCGCGAGCGTGGAATTGGCGCCGGTGGCCGTCACGTTCAGCGTGGTGATCTCGTTGTTGGTGTCGGTGAGGGTGTTGCTGACGCCGCTCAGGCCGTTGACGCTCAGCGCCAGGATCGTGTTGGCAGTCGGCACCGCCCCCGCGCCGTTGGTGGCATTGGTGATGGCCAGCGTGCCGGCCGTGCCCGACAGCGACAGCGCCGTCAGCGCGTTGCTCTTGATCGACGAGCCCGCGCCGTAGCTGGACAGGCTCACGGTGGCGATGGTGTTGGCGGTCGCCGTGTTGTATTGGGCATCGGTGATCGTCACCGTGCCGTTGGCGGCGATGCCCGCGGCAGCGGTCACCGCGGCGACCGCCGTCACCGCCGTGCGCGCCGTCACCGGCTGCGTGCCCGGCGCGGCGGTCACCGCGTTGATCGCGCTCACGCCCGTGACGGCAGCCACCGCGTTGGCGGCAGCCACCACCGGCGCCTGCGACACCGTCACCGTCGTGGTGGCCGCTGAGCCGTTGACCGTCACGGCGCTCTCGCCCGTGACCGTGGTTCCGGTGGCATGCGCGGCGGTCTGCGTCACCGAGACCGTGGTGCCCCCGCTGACCGTGATGGCGCCGCCGGTCTGGCCCGCGTCGACGCTGGAGGTCACGGTCACGGCACCGGTGGGCGCCGTCGTGCCGCCGATGCTGATGAGGCCGGCACCCTGGTGGATGGACGCCACGCTCACCGTGCTGCCGCCATTGGCCACGATGTCGCCGGTGAGCTGGCCGGCATCGGTTTCGGTGATGCTGATGGCGGTGGCGCCGCTGTCCACCGTGACCGCGCCCACCGCGGACAGGGTCAGCGTGGACAGGTCGGTCCAGCCGGTGGTGACGGCATGGACCGTCCCGGAGGAGATCAGCGAAGCGCTCTCGACGTGGACCACCGTCGTGCCCGCGGTCGACAGGTTGGCCGTGTCCGTCACGGTGAGCGTGTCCTTGCCGCCGCCGCCATCGATGGAGTCGGTCCCGCCAAAGGCGCCCGTCACCGTGCCGTTGATCGTGTCGTCCTTGCTGCCGCCTGCCACGGTGTCGTTGCCGGCGGTCAGCGTGAAGGTCTGGGGCACGGAGGGATCCAGCACATAGGCTTGGGCCGCCACCGTGCCGCTGTTGCCCGCCGTGTCCGTCACCCGCACTTTCAGCGTGTCGCTGCCCGTCAGCGTCACGCCCGCGAGTGCCCAGGTGTTGGCGCCGACGCTGGTGGTCGCGGTCGTCCAGTTGCTGCCGTTGTCGATCGACACTTCCACGATGTCGCCGACCCCCATGTTCGCGCTGGTCGTGCCGGAAAGGGTCTGCGCCGCCGCCGTGGTGATGAAGTCGGTGCTCGACGAGCCGTCGTCGTCGGAGAACGCCATCGTCGCGATGCTGGTCGTCGGTGCCGTGGTGTCCACCGTCACGCTCAGGCCCGTGGAGGCGCCGCTCACATTGCCTGCCAGGTCGGTGGCCTTGGCGGTCAGCGTGTGCGCGCCCTCGCTGAGCGCGCTGCTGGTGATCGACCAGTTGCCGCCGGTGGCGGCTGCCGTGCCCAGCGCCGTCGTGCCGTCGGTGTCGAGCAGCGTGACCGTCGAACCCGCTTCGGCGGTGCCGGTGTAGGTCCCCGTGGTGACGCGGGTGATGTTGTCCGTGCTGGCACTGCCGTTGTCGCTGGTCGCGGCCAGGTCGGGCGTGGGGGGCGCGGCGGGCGCCGCCTGGTCCAGCACATAGGCTTGGGCTGCCACCGTGCCGCTGTTGCCCGCCGCGTCGGTCACCCGCACCTTGATCGTGTCGCTCGCCGTCAGCGTCACGCCCGCGAGTGACCAGGTGTGGGCGCCCACGCTGGTGGTCGCCGTCGTCCAGGTGCTGCCGTTGTCGATCGACACTTCAACGCGCTCGCCGGCAACCAGGTTCGCGCTCGTCGTGCCGGAGATCGTCTGCAACGCCGTCTTCGTATTGAAGTCCGTGCTCGATGCGCCCGTGTCGTCCGAGAACGCCAGCGTCGCAACCGTCGTCGTCGGTGCCGTGGTATCCACCGTCACGCTCAGGCCCGCGGAGGCTGTGCTCGTGCCCGCCGCGCTGGTGGCCTTGGCGGTCAGCGTGTGCGTGCCTTCGCCGAGCGCACTGCTGGTGATCGACCAGTTGCCCCCGGTCGCCGTCGCCGTGCCCCGTACCGTCGTGCCGTCGGTGTCGAACAACGTGACCGTCGAACCCGCCTCGGCCGTGCCGGTGAAGGTGCCCGTCGTGACGCTGGTGATGTTGTCCGTGCCGGAGCTGCCGCTGTCGCTGGCCGCGGCCAGGTCGGGCGTGCTGGGCGCCGCGGGTGCGGGTGCGGGTGCGGGTGCGGGTGCGGGTGCGGGTGCGGGTGCGGGTGCGGGTGCGGGTGCGGGTGCGGGTGCGGGCGGCGGTGCGGGCGTATCCAGCGCGGCCTCGGCGGCCGGGATCGTGGAGGCATCCTGGCTCACCAGCAGCAAGACACGCTGGAGCTCCGCCACATTCACAGCGCTCTGCTCCTTCGTCACCGAGTGGTAGAAGGCCACGGCGGTCTTGTTGTTCAGGACGGCCCGAGCATCCCGATACTCGGCGCCCGTGGTTTCCTCGAGCGCCAGCAGACCTTCGAAAATGATCTGCCCCCTGCTCATGCCGGCACTGAACCGGCTGATGACGAAGTCCAGGGCACCGGTGTCACGCTGCAGGCCCAGAGGCGACAGAAGGAAGGAAGCAAACTCGCCGGCCGTGTGCGAGGACGGCGAAAGCGCCAGGAAGAGCGGATGGTCCGCAAGCGTGCGGGCCAGTTGCTGGAGGCTGCGGCCGTTGCCTTCGTAGGCGGCGGTCAGATCGGCGAGGTAGGCGGCACCCGGCGAGGCATTGAACATGCCGACGATCAGCTTGATGAGATGGCCGCGCTCTTCGCTCGAAATCGCCATGCTTGCCCCCTGAAGATGTCAACGGTTCTGGAATGCGTGGCACGCAGGCAGGCACGGCGGTCCGACTTTGGGCGAGTCGCCGGCCCAACGCCGCGTTCAGGGCGGCGGACTGCATGTTTTATCAGTTTACGAAGGGGGGAGCTTCGGTAAACGCCCAACAAGGCCGGGAACGGCGTGCATTTCCGCGCGGGCTACGCGCCGGCCATCTCCTTGGAGCAAGGCTGGTCGGTCCGCTTTTCATTGAGCAGCGTGTTCCGGATGTACTCGACCGGATAGTGATGGTCAGCTGCCGCGAGGTCGCCTTGACCACTGACCAGTTCGGCGAAGCCGCAGGCGATGATCTGAATCGAATGCCCGGCAAAGTTCGAGCGTGTCTTCAGTTGCAGACCGAGATCGTGCCGGCCAAAGCGCGCGTCAGTGGCTGTGGTGGCGACAAAGCGGACCTTCTCCAGGAACTCGCCGCCGTGGTAGACCCGATGGAAGATCGGGTACGCGTTCTTCACCAGTTTCAGCAAGCGCAGCTGCGACCAGTTCGTCACCGGCGTGGTGTTGAAGGTGAACACCTCCTTCACGCTCTTCGACAGGTAGCCGGTCTGCTGAGCCAGCCCGCCGCCGAGAGAATGCCCGGTGACATAGATCCTGGCGTCCGGGCCGTTGGGTTCGAGCACCGCTGCCAATTCCTCGATGAGCGGCACCATGTGCGTGCGCGCCACGGCGTACTGGGCCGGCTCGAAGCCGAAGAAGGCCGCAAAGTTGGAGCGCCAGTCGTTGAACATCTGCCCCGGACGGTTCTCGGTGCCGCGGAAGGCGATCACCGCTTCTTCGAACTTGCCCGCTTCTCGCTCGTAAACGTAGGTCTCGTAGTGCAGGCCGGAGGGGTCATCGAGACAGGGCACGATGCCGTCCTTGGATTTCGGCGTCCAACGCAGCCACCGCCCGGTGCGCACCTGTGGCATGCCATACGTCGGCGTTGGCGCGCCTGACCCTGCTGTGGCGAGGTAGGCGCAGCCGTCACTGTCGCGCGCGTCCCTCGGAAGGTCACGGCGGTAGACGGCCTCGGCGAGAAGTGCCATCAAGCCGAAGCGCTGCGCCATGTCGACGAGGAAGCGGTCAGTCTCCGGCCTGAACTTCTCGCTGTCGTTTCCTCCGTCGTTCGACGTCTGGCTGGCGTACATCGTGACGAAGACACCACAGCCCGCCAGTGATGTCGCCATCGCCGTCACGGCCATTGCAGCGACGAACTTTGAAACCCGACAGTGACCACGCAACATTCTTCAATCTCCATTCGGCTGCTCACGACTCCGCAAACTGCCCCCGCCCCATCGACTTCGCGCGATAGAGCATCGCATCGGCCCGGGCCACCAGCGCGCCGCAATCGTCGTTGCCGCCGCTGCTCAGCGCGATCCCGACGCTGGCTCCGACGTGGACGATGAGCTCTCCGAGCTGGAACGGTGCCGCCGCTGCAGCGATGATGTTCCTGGCGACCACCCGCGCGCTGGAGCCGTCGCGCACGTTCGTCACGACGATCGCGAACTCGTCGCCGCCGAGCCGGGCCACGCCGTCGGTCGGCCGCACGGCGCTCTTCAGCCGGGTGGCGAACTGCTTCAACAGCTCGTCGCCGACCGGGTGGCCGTGCGTGTCGTTCACCGGCTTGAAGCGGTCGAGGTCGACGTACAGCAGCGCCAGGCTCGTGCGCGCGTCCAGCGTGCGCAGCCGGTCATCGAGCAAGGCCTCGAAGCCGGCGCGATTGAGCAGCCCGGTCATCGGGTCGAGCTGGGACAGCTGCATCAGGCGCTGCGCTTCCTCTCTGTGCTCGCGTTCCCGCTGCTCCTTCGCGAGGCGCGCCTCGGAAATGTCTCGCATCACGAAGGAATAGCGCGCGACGTCCTCGTCGGCATGCCCGATCACCATGTGGCTCACGGGCACCACGCGCCCCAGGCCATCGCGAATGGTGGCCTCGCCGAGCCAGATGCCGCTGGCGGCGACGGCGGGGACGATCGTGCGCAGGAAAAGCTCGTCGGTCTCCGGCGTCGTGAACTCGGCGAAGTTGCGTGCATGCACGTCCTCTTCGAGGTCGATGTTCAGCCAGCGCCGCGCGGCGGGGTTCATGAAGGTCGCGTTGCCATGCTGGTCGATCTGCACCACCGCATCGGTCGTGTTCTCCAGCAGCGCGGCCAGCTCTCTCTGCGAGCGCTCGGCGAGGTTGCGCTCGGTGACGTCGACGCCGGTCGAATAGAAGCCGCGCACGCTGCCGTCGTCGGCCCGGTCGGGGATCAGCTGGCAGTGGATGCGCGCGGTCCGGCCGTCGACGACCTCATCGAACTCGAATTGCTGCGCCTGCCCCTGCAGGACGCCTGCCAGGGCGGCGGCTGCATCGCCGCTCAGCGGGGTGCCGGTGAGCTCCTGGCGCGTGCGGCCGAGTATCTCGTCGCGCGGCAGGCCGAATCGCTTGCAGTGCGCATCGTTGACGAACAGGTAGCGCGCGCCTTGATCGAGGTAGGCGATGCGCACGGGCAGGCCGTCGGTCACGTGGCGCATGAAGCGCTCGCTGTCGGCGAGCCGGCGCACGACCGGACGGACCTGGCTGCGCAGCGCGTAGATCGCCACCACGATCAGGCCGCCGATCGACAGCGCGAGCACGGCCAGCCGGGAGCGCAGCGGTGCGTAGAGCGTGCTCAGGTCGGTCTTGACGGCCAGGCCGAGGCCCAGCTCGCCGATCGGCACGTGAGCCGACACGACGTCGATGCCGCGCGGATCCTTGGCCACCTGCACGCCGCTGTGCCCCCGCAGCGCGCGGACGACCGGAAACGCCGGCTGGGCTGTCTCGTCGTACAGCGGAATCGTGAAGGGCGCATGCCGAAACCTCGTCGGCGCACACACCGCCCAGCGCTGGTCGACGCTGCAGATGGCGGCATCCGAGGTTTCGTTCGAGCTGCGCACGTCGGACACCAGGCGATCGAAGAGCGGCATGCGTTGCTCGGTCACCAGCCGGCCGACCGGCAGCCCGTCGTGGTGGACGTCGCTCTCCGTGGTCAGCACATAACCTTCGTGCCAGCCCAGCCGGGCGACCTGCCCGGACGCACGCAGCGGGTGAACGACGCTCAGCTCGGCGCGCACGCTGTTGCCCGCGCTGGCCAGGACCGCTCCCGCGACGCTGACGAACTCCGCGCTGCTCAGCTCATCGCCGACGATGTTCTGCGCGACGCGTTGCAGGAAGGCGCGCGATATCGGGTCGGCGGGGTCGGCCGCCAGCTTGTCCAGTGCCTGGGCGACGGCGGGACGCCTCGAAACCGTGCGCGGGAACCGCAGCCCGACCTGGATCGTGTGCGCGAGCGACGTTGCCGTGGTGTTGGCGGCCAGATAGAGGTTCCTCGACAGCGACTGCTGGAAGCTCTCGCGCATCACCGCGAATCCGGCAATGCCCCCGCCGAGCGCCACCAGCGTGATGACCGCGAGCGTCCGGCGCGTGATGCGGCCTTCGATCTGCTGCAGCGGCACCTGCCTGCCGTGTTCGTGCAGCCCCCACAGCCCTGCGCCGACGACCGCGAACGCCACGGCGGTGGGCGGCAGGATGCGATTGAAGTCGGCGAGCTTGTACAGCGTCTGCAATCCCAGCAGATGGCCGGTGATGCCCGCCAGGCCGATGAAGGCCACCGCGCACGTGCAGGCCACGTAGAACGCATTGCGCAGCTTGCCCGCGGGTCGGCCGAGCAGCAGGAAGGCGACGCCGGTGAGGATGAAGGCGACGCTGCCGTTCGGCGACAGACGGCCCGGGTTGAACGGCATCCGCGGGGCCGACCGCAGCAACGCGTCGAGTCCGATGGCCGTTCCGCTCGCACTGTCGATCAGGTACGCGGCGGGGACTGCCACCAGGATCGACGCGCACACGCCGGCGACGCGCTGCAGCCGGATCGACGCAGGCCGCGCCGCCGCTGCGCTCCAGAAACACACGGCGATCGCGACGAAGAGCAGCGGGTTGACCAGGCCGATGATGTCGGCACTGGGAACGATGCCGGACAGTCCCGGGATCGGAGCCACCCGGTGGACCAGGAAGACGAGCCCGTGCAAGGCGGCCAGGCATGCCGCGACACGGGGCACCGACAACGGCGTCCTGACCATCCTCGTCCCGCCGGTTCGCTCTGCCGGCCTAACGCTGCAATGCTCGTCTCCCCGCCGCGAAGTATGGCAGCGCGCGGCCCGCACGGCCTGGGTTCTTCGGTGCCTGCGCGAACGTAAGATGCTCGCCCGTCTTCAAGGCCTTGGCGGCACGAGGCCGGCGGCAGCCGCGGCGTGAGAGAGAGAAAGTTGCAGATCAACGAATTGGGAGCCCGATCGGCTCCAGATCCAGGGCCTGGCGAAGCGCGGTTCAGCGCCCATACGCCCATGATGCAGGGGTGTTTCTACCTGTGAGCGGGGCGGCTCGGATCGTGCAAGTTACGCTGCTTGCGACGCTGCTCGGTCATCGGCGCGCGTTCCCGGTTCCGGCCGATATCGAGCGCTTGCGCGGGCAGCCCGCGAAGCCATCGCAGATCGGTAGCGCCGAGCGCCGCAGGTCGCCCTCGCTGGCGACTATGCCGGCGACAGCGGCAGCGCCTGACCCCGACCCTGCGGTCGATTCTCAGGACCACGCGGAAGGAAATGGCTCTTGGTTCGACGGCTCACCGGGTTCGGCGGGCTCTTGCACGGCCGAGTACTTGAGATCGCGGGTGAAGAACTGCGCCGTCAGCCGGCTTTCGCCGTAACGGCAGTCGGGCGGCACGAGAGACTGCTGATCGGGTCCGAACGCAACTGCGGTCACGGTGGCTGTGTGCGGGTCAGCGACGATGGCCACGCCTTGCGCGTCGCCGTGCATCTGGATGTCCAACAACACCAGATACCGAGGGCTCAGACCGGTCGTGGCCGTCAGAAGTGCGCAACCGTGGTCGTGCAGTCCTTGCCGCAAGTCCCGCACCAGGGCATCGAACGGCATCGGCTTCTTCCGCCCCTTGGGAATGCGCACGACCTGCTCTCTGCCGCCCGTGCGAGCCCGCCAGCGCTCGGCGATGCTCTTGGGCTGCCGGCCCCAACTGGCCGGGTTCGCCGGGTCCACCATCTCGTCCAACTGCTCCCCTCGGCTCATGCGCATCATCAGCTCGCAGGCCATTTCGCCGTCACTGTCGCCGACCGATGGGATGAGGTGGTGGCCATTGCCGATCGGAAACGCGCGCCACGCGCCATTCTGGGTGTGGCCAGCGTTCACAGCATCCCGGCCGACCCGGAAGTACACCGCGTCCGATCCAGCCACCTGCGTGAAGCACGCCATGCGAGGAGTGTCGATCCCGGCGGCCAGGAGCCCGCCGGCGCGGACGAGCGACACGGATGCGCGATGCGGGCCGTCGTGGATCGGGATTCGGATCAAATCATCGTGCGCTTTCGAGCCGATGAACAACTCGGCCTGGTGGACGTCCAGGCTGAACTTGCCCGTGCTCTCCGGAACCCAGTTGTAGAACGGAGTGCCGGTCTTGGCCTTCTCCCTTTCCTTGGCCGCACGCTCTTCCGGAATCATTTCCCGCAAGCGCATGACTTCCAAGCCCCGCCCCACGGTGCCAAGGTAGCCCTTCAGGCCTGGCAGACGCTTCAGGTTCGCCTCGGCGCACTGCCGCAGATCCACGGGCAGGTGCTCCACGTGCTGCAGCCGACCGAGCTCGCGCGCGTCCGGTCCCACCTCGACCTTCGCGCCCAACGGCGGTGTGGTCGGCCATTTCAGCGTGGACGGTGGCGGCCCCGAGGGTTTGATCGCATTGAAGTGGCTGCCCACCCGTTCCGCAACCCTGGAAGCCACGGTAGCGGCCATGCTGCGCGCGAAGGACCTCAATGTGGTGAGGATCGAAGAAAGGGCCATGGGGACTGACCAGGCGCTTCCGGAGGCTGAACCGATGTTGATGCGGGCGTCTTGAGGCATGGTCTATGAGTGCTGGCTTGCGACTGTCGAGGGGCCGACCCGCAGGGTAGAGCGGCATGGCGATGTCGGGGCCTACAAGGCGAAGGCGTGCCGCGCCGAACGAAGGCGAACCCGCGATCGCCCACAGCGTTCGAGCGCCCGCCTCGCTGCCCTCGCCATGGCTTCGGGTGCCGGCTTCACTTCGCGAGCCGCGGCGCCGCTTCGTCTCCGGCGCCGCGCCGCGCGTCGACGCGATGCATCCTTCCCGCATCCCCGCAGGACGCCCCGATGACCGACCACCTCTTCGACACCCCCATCAATCTGTCCGCGCTGACCGCGACGGGCGTCAACCACGCGCCGCTCGCCGTCGCGCCGCTGCCCGACCTGTCGTGGACCGAGGGACGGACCGCGCAGTTCGTCGTGCCCCGCGCCACGTTCTACGACGGCGACGGCGACGGCGATGCGCTGCGGTACTACGCGATCCAGGCCGACGGGAGCGAGTTGCCGTCGTGGATGTCGTTCCACGCACCGACCCGCACGCTCAGCGGCCAGCCGCACGCCGGCGCGCGCGACGTGTCGGTGCTCATCGTCGCCGTCGACCCTTGGGGCGCCTACGGCTGGGACCAACTGACGGTGCGCACGCCGGCCGCGGCATCACCGAAGCTCGTCGGAACCTCGAGCGACGATGTCCTATGGGGGACGCAACTGGACGACCTGATCCGCAGCTACGCCGGAGCCGATCGCATCGCTGGCGGGAACGGCGACGACACGATCGACGGCGGCATGGGCATCGACACGGCCCTCTTCAGTGGCGCGGCTTACCAGTACGAGTTGTCGTGGGACGCCGCCGCGTGGGGCTGGTCGCTGCGCGACCTGTACGACGGCCGCGACGGCCGCGACCTGCTGTTGAACGTCGAACGCCTGCAGTTCACCGATATCGCCGTCGCGCTCGACCTCGGCGGCAACGCCGGCCGCGTGGCGCGGCTGATCGGTGCCGTCGCCGGCATTGATGGGCTCGGCGATGAGCGGCTCGTCGGCCGCGCGCTCGGCCTTAAGGATGCCGGCTACAGCGATGTCGCGATCGCCTACGAACTGCTCCGGGCCGAAGGGCTTCACTCGCCGGCCGCGGTCGTCGCGGAGTTGTGGACGAACCTATTCGGCACACCACCCGCGGCATGGCAGAGCCAGCCCTACGTCGACATGATCGAGCGCGGCACATCGGCCGCCGAGCTCGCCGTGATGGCCGCCGATACCGAGCTGAACGCGCAGCGCATCGACTTGGTCGGGCTGTCGTGGTTTGGACTGGGGTATGTAGCCGACGGCTCCTGATCCAACTCACTTGCCAGAAGCAAGATGAACAGCTGGACTGGCAACCCGACCGAGCCGCCGCGACGTCACCGGCGGATGATGAATGAATGGTCGTGCACAGACCGTGAACGGACGCGTTGAGGACGGGGGTTCGATTCCATGCCAACGATTGGAGACCGCTTGGGCACGCCACCGCCGCAGCCATCGATGCCGGGCACCGCGGGTGCGCCTCAACCTGCTCGTGGGTTGGACGCGGGGTCTGCCCTTCCCCGTCGGAACCAGGACCTCGCGCAGTCGAATCAACCGCAGGACCGGCAACGTCCGCGCACTGCGCCACCCGCCCTGGCGACGACCAAATGGATTCCCGGCATGCAGGTGAACCTGGATGTGGTGGACGCAGCATGGAAGCTCATGCCGACCGAGCGGTCCACGCCGGACTTCAAGCACGAAGGTGCCGCACGATCGCTCCAGCCCGTGGCATTGGTGCTATCCGCCGCGCTCCCCACGATCACCGATTCGACGGCGCTGGGCAATGCAGCACGATGGCTTGACGCATACCTGTCGCTCGGAAGTGGCAGCAAGACGGACACCCAAAGAATCGCCGTCATAGCGCACCAGGCACCCGTTTGGACATCACTCCTGAATCAGCTGCCCAACGTGGACAACTCATCGGTCCAGTACCAGGTGCTTCACCGACTTTACAAGGAAGCCTCTCACGCCGCGGCATCAGGAAAGGAAACGCTCGCGCAAGTGCGAGAACATCTCGCCGCGGGTTTGGGATGTCTCGAGTCCTTTCTGTGCGGCCAGCGTACCGCACCCGAACTGCCTGCCCGCCACGTGCGTCGGGTAGGTGCTGCGGTTCTCGAGCAACTCGGAAGACCGCTGACCGAAGGACTGGACACGGCCGATCCGATGCGACATGCAGTGGCCAACCTGCAACCCATGACGCCAAGAGAACAGGCCCTCTATCGCGACAATCTTCGGTCCACGATGCGGCAGCTGGAAGCCGTGGATACCAGGCAGCCCAAGCTGGGCGACCTGGGCGTTGCTCTCGCGTACAGCATGAACAAGCGGATGCCCGGAATGGACGCTATGGTCTTCGACTTCGGGACGGAGTTGGCAGCGCACTTGACTGCTAGAGCTAGAAGCGATGCTTCAGAGCCGGTCTTTGCGGTGGTGACCCGATCGCAGAGGCATGGGAGCGCTGTCATCGCCAACGGAGGCGGCAAGCAAGACGGAGACCGAGCCATGGCGACGTGGGTGGTCGATTCTGTCAATGGAAAATACGAGGATGCCATCGCCTATGACCACCAGCGCACCAAGCTGTCCGCCCACGCGCACGGAAATACGCTGGCGACTGGCACCAACATTCAAGAGGTCGGCGCCGGCTGCATTGTGATGTCGCTCGCACTGCTGGCCAAATCGTTCAAAGCCATGAACCGGACCGTCCAGACGCTGGACGAGATCCGAAAGGGGGCCCTCCCCGATGCATCATGGAAACACCCCTCGGACCCAGATCTGTACCTGCAGCGTTCTCCCCAACGCATGACGGGCTTGACGGCGTCGCACTTCAAGCTCATCCAGGACAAGGACCGCAAGGGCAAGGTCGATCAGCTTCTGGAGGCATCGCCTTCGCTCGCAAATGAGATTGTCAACAAGAAGGGACAAACTCTCCGACAGCGGTACGAACGTCCGGGGAACCTCACCACGGCAACAACGGAGAAGGGCGGGAAGGAGTTCAGCAACTCCCTCGCCACCTTCGCCAACCGCTGGGTAAGGCGCGCCATCGATGATCTCAAGGCCTTGCAGAAAGCCGATGACGGCGGCGCCAGCGGCTGGCGCGAGGCCTGTTTCAGGATTACGCCGGTCACCCTGGATGATGGCTCCATGACCGACCAAAGGGTGGGCCTGAAGCTTCACGCGGAGCCCAATGACGCGAAGCAGGAAGCGTTCCGGGTTCAAGTGCGGCGGTTCGACGAGCTCTCGCACACGGCTCGGGATGTCCGCACCTGGCTCCGACACAATGCAGAGCGGAGTGGCCAAGCAATTCAACCCGATACCAGCATCACGGATATGGCCCAGTCCGACCACTACGGTCGGCACGATCGAGAAGACGTAGCGGAGTCAGGCGAGAGCGAATCGGAGACGGAGACGACAGCATCGACCGATCTTGACGACGACGACCTGTTGGACCTTGACTTCTGATGCACCTCGCCGAACGCGACTTGGTGGAATGCGAGCCTGAACGGCCGGACATTGAACTTCCCGCAGAAGCACCCGCAGGCGGCGGCAACGACCGCCGCCGCCGATGGGGTTGAGTCAGTTCAATACGTCATCTCCCCCTCGGCCTCGAACACGCCATGTGCTGTGACGACCTGCGACCCCTCGTGGCCCCACCGCTTGCCGCCGCCTGTGGCCCGAAGTACAGCCCAGTTCCGCCGGTGATCACGAAGTGACCTGCGATGAGGTTCTCAAAGGCGGCGGTCCAGTCCATGGACCGGCCTCGGCTCGGCCACCAGTCGCCGATGTCCTATGTACATGTACTGGCGGACGTTGACCATGCGGTGGTGCAACTCATCGAACGGCTCAATCTGAACCCGACCCGCCTTTCCATTGCTGTTGATGACGTGGGATTCATCGACGAACATTCCGCAGTGTCCGGAGTAGAAGATGAAGTCTCCGGGCAGCGGCCCCCCTTCTTCTTCGACGCGCCGACCCAGCGTGTCGCTCATGTCCGCCATGGCGCGCGGCGCCGACACCCCCGCGAGCTGCAGGCCCAGCTGAATCATGCCCGAGCAATCAAGACCGAACGAAGACCTGCCGCCCCAAACGAACGGTGTCCCCACGAAACGCCGCATCGTCTGGACGAAGTCAGTCGCGACCACGCCAATCGGTCGGACGTGCTTCTTGAACACCCAGCCAAGTGGCCAGATCTGGTAGTGATCCTCTGCCTCGCCGACAACGCGCAGCTCGGATCCCAGTGAGATGCGATCGACCGCGACCGCCTTGAGTCGAGGAATGGATCGAATGGGGGTCCACGTCTCCCAGACGCGGTGAGTCGCCTCGTGGGCGGAATCGGCGAGTGCTGACCGCCGCACGAAGCCCCGATGACAGTAGGCGCCGAACACCTTGCCGACCTCGAGCCAATCCCCCCACTCCTTGATGACAAGCACGCGCTCCCCGAAGAGCAACTGCGTCTCCACCGTGGCGCGGTCATCGGGCTCCTCGAGCAGGGCAGCATGGCCGCAAACGGACACGAGCGTGGCCAATGCCTGAGATGGCGGCCCGATCGTTCTCTTGGTCACTGCCGCTTCCCGCCCCGGCCCACAGGCACAGCAGTCAGTGCTGAAGAATCTTCGACAGGAACTCCTTGGCGCGTGGAACACGCGCTTCCGGCCGCCCGAAGAAGTCGTCGCGACTGCAGTCCTCGACGATCTTGCCCTCGTCCATGAAGATGATGCGATGGCTGACCTTGCGGGCGAAGCCCATCTCGTGCGTCACGCACATCATCGTCATGCCCTCGCCGGCCAGCTTCACCATCACGTCGAGCACTTCGCCGACCATCTCCGGATCGAGGGCCGAGGTGGGTTCATCGAAGAGCATCACGATCGGGTCCATGCTCAGCGCTCGCGCGATCGCCACGCGCTGTTGCTGCCCGCCGGAAAGCTGCCCCGGGTATTTGTCCTTGTGGGCCATCAAGCCCACGCGGTCGAGCATCTTGAGGCCCCGGACCTGAGCTTCCTCCTTGCCTCGCGCGAGTACTTTGACCTGGGCCAGGGTCAGGTTCTCCCGGACGGTCAGGTGGGGAAAGAGCTCGAAGTGTTGGAACACCATGCCGACGCGGCTGCGCAGCTTCGGCAGGTTCGTCTTGCTGTCGGCGATCGAGGTGCCGTCGACGACGATGTCACCCTTCTGGAAGGGTTCGAGCGCGTTGACGGTCTTGATGAGCGTCGACTTGCCGGAGCCCGAGGGCCCGCACACGACGACGACCTCTCCCTTCTTCACGGTGGCGGAGCAATCGGTCAGCACCTGGAAGGGGCCGTACCACTTGGAGACGTTTCGGATGTCGATCATGGAGAGACTCCTATCGAATGATCTGGATCTTCTTCTGCAAGCGGCGCACCAGGGTCGACAGGCCAAAGCAGATGACGAAGTACACGACAGTGGCGACCAGGTAGGTCTCCACCGGGCGGTTGAAGTTCTTGCCCATCACCTCGAAACCCTTGAGCATGTCGTAGGCACCGATCGCGTAGACCAGCGAGGTGTCCTGGAACAGGATGATCGTTTGCGTGAGCAGGACGGGCAGCATGTTGCGGAAGGCCTGCGGCAGCACGACCAGCGACATGCATTGCGGGTAGGTCATTCCCACCGCGTAGCCCGCATGCACCTGGCCGCGAGGAACCGACTGGATGCCCGCCCGCATGATCTCCGAGTAGTAGGCCGCCTCGAAGAGCGTGAACGTGATGACGGCCGAGATCTCCGCGCCCATGGGACGGCCGATGACCAGCGGTATCAGCAGGAAGAACCACAGGATCACCATCACGAGCGGGATCGAACGCATGGTGTTGACATAGGCCGCCGCCGGCACCACCAGTGCGCTCCTGCCCGACAGGCGCATCAGCGCCAGCAGCGTTCCCAGGGTGATGCCGCCGATCATGGCCACCAAGGTGAGTTGCACCGAGTAGATCGCACCCTTGGCGACGAACGCCGATATGACGCCCCAATCGAGAAACCCGAAGTCCAGAGTGATCATGTTCCGCCTCCGATCATGCCGGGCACCTTCACCCGCTCTTCGACGTACAGCGCGATCCGGTTGATCACGAAAGCCGACACGAAGTACAGCGCCGTGACCACGAGATAGATCTCGATGCCGCGGGACGTTTCCTCCTGGGCCTGGATCGCGAACATCGTCAGCTCGGCGATGCTTACGGCAAACGCCACCGACGAGTTCTTGACGATGTTCATGGACTCGGAAGTGAGCGGGGGTATGACGATGCGATACGCCATCGGCAACAGAACGTAGCGGTACGTCTGCGGCAGCGTCAACCCCATGGCCAGGCCCGCATAGCGCTGGCCCTTGGGAAGCGTCTGGATGCCTGCGCGGACCTGTTCAGCCACGCGCGCGGATGTGAACAGACCCAGGGCGACCACCACGAGCAGGAAGCTCGGTATCGACTGCAGGTCCCTGAAGATCGCCGGCAACACGTGATACCAGAGGAAAAGCTGAACCAGCAGCGGAACGTTCCGGAAGGCCTCGGTCCAGGCGTTGCCGAGCCACACGAGCGGCTTCAGCGGTGTCGTACGAAATATGCCCATCAGCGAGCCCACCACGAGGGCCACCAACAGCGCCAACACCGCGACGGACAGCGTCCATCCCCAGGCCGACATCAGCCAGAGGAGGTAGCTGCGCCCGTCGCCGGTGTCCTGCAGGAATACCTGCCAATCCCATGTATAAGCCATCTTGTCTCCTTCTATTCGCCGCCATGTCTCACGTGCCTAAGCACGGGACATTCGGTCGTTGGCGCCCATCAGCGCCGGGTCCTGCCGGTCGATCACTTCCTGACGAGTTCCTCCATCGGCTTGTCGTTCGGGTTGGACCAAGCGGCCTTCGTCGCATCGGACAGGGGCAGGCCGACCCGGGTGTTTGCCGGCGGAATCGGTTGCATGAACCACTTGTCATACAGCTTGGCCAGCTCGTTGGACTTGATCATGCGCTTGATGCTCTCGTCCACGGCCTGCTTGAAATTCGGATCATCCTTGCGCAGCATGCACGCGATCGGTTCGACCGACAGAACCTCGCCGACGATCTTGTAGTCGGAGGGATTCTTCGATTTGGCGATGTTGCCGGCCAGGATGGCGCCGTCCATCACGAAGGCGTCGGCACGGCCGGTTTCCAGCAGCAGGAAGCTGTCGACGTGATCCTTGCCGAAGACTTCCTTGAAATCCACGCCCGTCGTCCGCTCATGCTTGCGCAGCGTCTGCACGGAGGTCGTGCCGGTGGTGGTGGCGACGTTCTTGCCGGACAGGTCCTTGATCGAATTGATGCCGGAGTTCGCCTTGGTGGCGATGCGCACCTCCTCGACGTAGGTCGTCACGGCGAAGGCCACGTCCTTCTGTCGCGCCGCGTTGTTCGTGGTCGACCCGCATTCGAGGTCGACCGTGCCGTTGACGACGAGCGGAATGCGGTTGGCCGACGTCACGGGCTGGAACTTGACGTCGAGCTTCGGCAACCCGAGCTGCTGCTGGACGTCGGCGGTGATTCGCTGCGCCATTTCGGTATGGAAGCCGACGTATTTGCCGTCTCCCAAGGTGTAGGACAGGGCGCCCGACGATTCGCGCGCACCCAGCGTGATGGCGCCAGTTTCCTTGATCTTCTTGAGGGTGTCGGCTTGGGCGAGCTTGGCCGTGAAGACACTGGTAAGGGCGAGGGCGAAGGCGAGAGTGGTATGTCGCATGAGGTCTCCTTGCTGTAACGATGATCGATGGCGCACGGAGCCTGGTCCTGCGCTATCGGACCCGTTGCATGAGTCATGCCAATTCGAGACGTCGCGTCGATGAATCTCGTCGATGTCCCGCGCCCCCCCGGGGACGGCCTACGTGCGTTCGGCTGGCCCTTGTTTGACAGGGCGGCAATCCACACTGCGCGCATCGACCGCAGGCGGGATTTGCTCACACGCCCTCGAATTCTCAGAGATCCCGCTCGAACCGGTCTCGCGAATTTCCCGACGCCCTTCGTCGAAGGCATCGATCGACTGCCGCCAGGTGCCCGTTCGCCACACGAGCTCCGCGGAGAGTTGAGCGGGCTGGTAGACGGCCGTGTACAGCGTGCCGTAGCCACGTTCATAGGACGTCTGGAACAAGGGCTCGGCGAGCATCACGTCGACCATCTCGCGTTTCGATCCCGAAGCGAGCACGGCTCGGTTCAGCGCCGCGCCGCGCTGGACCGTATTCGTGGCGGCGGCGTGCTCGGCCCACTCCACCGCATGCTGGTGGTTGGTGACCCCGGCGAGCGGCACGACCTCGGCCGGCCGATCCGGAGCGACGAACACCGTGCTGTGGTTCGAGAAGCGGTCGAGCAGCGTCACGGTGTAGGTCATGTGCACGGGAATCGAGCTGAGCAGCCGCACCGCTTCGCGCGTCGTGGTGGCGTACTCCAGCACGTAGCGAACGACCAGCGGAATGCCGAATCCTTCGCCGCGCGCCTTGCGGCCACCGAACGACAGTGACGCGGCGAGCCCGGACTCATTGATGCCGTCCAGCGCGCCGCACAGGCAGTCGCTGACCGCGATGACGCGCTGGCCGCCCCACCGTGTCGCCAGCCATGCACCCTCCAACAACGCCGGCGCATAGTCGTAGTTGCGAACCAGCACCGGATCTCCGTGCCCGGTCCACACAGCCTGCGAGCAGCCGGCAATGTACGGCGGCGGGCACCACAGCGACATGAAGCGGGCCTCAATGTCGCCGCCCCCCGCAAGGTCGACCAGACGCTCCCACACCGGCTCCCACAGCGGCATGTGCTTGCGCAGTGCGCGCCGGCATTCGGTGTAGCTTCGCCGGGCGCCCATCCCGCCGCGGAGGAACCAGCTCTGGTAAGCCGGCCAGTGGGTTCGGAAGTGCTGCTGCCACTTGGGACCGGGAGCGTTCTCCTCGATGGCTTCAATCGACCAACGCATCTCGCCTCACAGGATCTTGAACGCGCCGGGCGCCGGAGCACAGGGCTCCGCCGTGCGCGGCATCGGCCCCCCTTGGTAGGAGCCCTTGATGCCCCGAATCCAGTCTCGCGCCCGCACGTTCAGCCGGAAATCCTTGTCCATCGAGCGGCCCCGGGTGATCAGGATGCCGAGGTCGGCACCCGGGTAGCGATAGTCGCCCTGGCCCGTGATCCGCAGGTAGAACGCTTCCGACTCGGAATCGATGGCGCGGCGATTCGCGTCGAAGCGGTGATACTTCACATGCCCCTCGTTGTCCATGCGGTAAACGCCGCTCGATGGCGCGTTCGAGACGACGTCGATGCTTTCGTCGGTGTGCTTCAGGACGATCTGCGACCAGGAGTCGATGAAGACGTGGTCCGCCCAGCGTTCGTTCAGCTCGTTGACGTTCAGCCTGAACGGCACGCCCGAGAATTCGAGCAGGTGGAACAGGAAGAGCGGCACGTCGGCGTAGGCGAACGCGGCGTGATTGGTCATCGGGCTCGCGCCACAGATGCGCGGATTCAGCTCGCCCAGGTACACCTCGCCGTTGTCGGTGTCGATCAGGAAGTCCAGGTCGAAGTAGCCGCGATAGCCTTCCTCGAGCAGCTGGTTGCCGAATCTGAATGCCATCGAGCGGGCCTTGGCCCGGACCTCTTCGCTGAACGCACCGGGGAAGATCTCGTTGCCGCACCAGCCCCCCTTGTACGGCGTGAGATCCTTCGCGCCGACGATCTCGGTCAGCAGCGGCCCGACGAGCGTCCCGCTGCTGGTGGCGCAGGCTTCGAGCGTGGCCCCCCGGCAGTTGATCCGCTTCATGATCTTGAGCTCGGCCTCGCCGACGATTTCGTCGCGGTGTCGCTCGAAGTCCGCCTCGCTGGCGATGAAGAAGGTCGTGTGGCCGGAGTCGCCGAACGCCGACTGGATGACCAGGTCGTGGCCCAGGCGATGGCGGTCCGCCGTGGCCAGCAGGTCCTGCCATCCGGTGACCTTGGCAAGCGCGTTCGGCACCGAGGCCACCCCGGCCTTGTTGCCGATCCGAACGGTCTCCATCTTGTTGTCGCAGCGCGAGCGCAGCGCTGCCGGAGGAAACCACACCTCCAGCCCGATGTCGCGTGCCAGTTCTTCCGTGCGCTCGTCGAACATCAGGAAGGTCGCGACCGGTTTGCCGCCGCGACGCTCGATGAAGTCGACCACGTCCTTGTGCTGCAGCAGGTAGTTGTTGATGTCTTCGATCGACGTGAATTCTTCGTGAGGCAGCTTTCTCGGCACGAAGACGTTCGGGTGGCGGCCGTCGAAACAATCGATGTGCGCGACGTACTGGAAGCGGTTGACCCACTGGTCGATGCCCAGCAGATTGAAATTGGTCGCGCTGATGAAGTAGATCGGTCGTTCGTTGCGATGAAAGTACAGCCGCAAGTCCGACACGTTGCGAATCGATTGCATGTCTCCTCCTTACTTGTTCAGGGTGGCCTGTTCGGTTTCGTGAGCTCGCGCGGGCTCCTGGGGTGCCGCGGCGCGAGCAGCAACGGCCGCCGCCGCCTTGCCCGCGTTCTCCGACGCCATCCGCTCGAGCGCCTGGGGCGTGAACACGCGAAAGCCCAGTTCGGGGCGGTAGCCGTGGATCTCCCGCACATCCAGCGCTTGCATGAACGCGAGGATCTCGGCACTGATGACCTGGCCGGGCACGAGTACCGGGAAGCCGGGCGGATACGGAATGACGAAGAGGGCCGAAACGACTTCGATACCGGTGGCGATCGCTTCGTTGACCTCGCGCATGGTCAAGTACTCGCAGTTGGCTTCGTCGTACGAGAGGAAGAACGCGCTGCGGATGTCGCCCTCCGGCGTATCGGCCAGGCTGGGATGCATGGCATGGCGGAAGGCGAAGTGGAAGCTCGAAAAATCCGGCAGTGGCGGCAGCGCCTTGGTCAGCCCGTGGATCCTTTTCTGGTGCAGCCGGCGCTCGATGGCGCTCATGTCGTTGACGCCGGCTTCGATCTCCGTGGCGATCTTCACCAGCACCTCGATCAGGTAGGCCAGCGAGGAGCGGGTCGTACCGATGTTGGTCATGAACAAGACCGTGTTGCGTGAGGTCTTGTTGATCTGGATGCCGTACTTGTCCATCAAGTACGCGTTCTTGAAGGTATCGCCGTCGATGCCGGAAGCACCGATGGACAGGGTCAGCCGCGTTGGATCGAGCGCGAATTCATCGACGCGCCAGGCGGCCTCCATGTTGGTCCAGCCGGTTTGCGCGTCGTAGTAGGTGTCGATGCCGGAGTCGCGAAACTCCGCCGGCACGACCGCGCCGACGTTCAGGAAACGGAAGTACTTGCTCAGCAGCGGATGCTTGAGCACCTGCTCGCGCAGCATCATGGCCAGATCGAGCTGCCGTTGCACCAGCTCATAGCCCTCGAGCTCGGCCTGCCGGCGGCCGGCATCCAGCGTCGCCAGGATCTGGTAGTTCGGCGAGGTGGACGTGTGCGTCATGTAGGCTTCATGGAAAGCCTCTTCGGCCTTGTCCTTGAAGTCCTGGTCCCACACGTGGATCATCGACCCCTGGCGCAGTGACGTCAGCGTCTTGTGCGTGGACTGGGTGGCGTACACGCGGATGCGAACCTTCGCGGGGTCGGGCAGCAAGCGCGTCGCGACCAGCTTTTCCTCGTCGTTCCAGTCCTCGGCGGCGAACTCCCGCGAGAAGGCCTGGTAACGGTCGGCATACGACGCGCTCTGGTACTTCGCGTGCAATCGTGCCGCGGCCGACATGCCCGTGCGCCGGCGGTAGGTGGGGTGGAAGCGGGCAAACGCGAACCAGGCTTCGTCCCACAGGAAGATCAGGTTCGGCTTGATCGCGAGGCACTCTTCCATCACCCGTTCGACGTCGTAGACGACGCCGTCGAACGTGCAGTTGGTCAGCAGCACCATCTTCACTCGATCCAGCAGGCCCGCGCGCCGGTAGCGCAGCAAGGTGCGCTTGATCTCCGCGATCGGCACTGCGCCGTACATCGAGTAGTCGTTCAGCGGGTACGAATCCAGGTACGCCACCTGCGCCCCGGCCAGCACCATGCCGTAGTGATGGGACTTGTGGCAGTTGCGATCCACCAGCACGATGTCATGGGGCTGCACCATGGCCTGCACGACGATCTTGTTGGCAGTCGAGGTGCCGTTCGTCGCGAAGAAGGTCCGCCGCGCGCCGAACGCCCGGGCCGCGTATTCCTGCGCCAGCTTGATCGGCCCCACCGGATCCAGCAGCGAGTCCAGTCCGCCGGAGGTGGCGGAGGTCTCGGCCATGAACAGGTTCATGCCGTAGAACTGGCCCAGATCCTGGATCCAGCTCGAATTGACGACCGACTTGGCGCGCGCGATCGGCAGCGCGTGGAACACGCCGGTCGGCTGCTTCGAGTACTCGACCAATGCGGTGAAGAATGGCGTGCGGAACCGTTCTCCCACGCCCCGCATGATGGCCATGTACAGCTCGGTGTGGTCCTCCTCGCGGAAGAACACGCGCTTGAAGATATCGCCGACGCGGATGGCGATCTCCTCGGCCTTGATGTCGGTGACCAGGTAGAGATCGAGCTCCGGCCGCACCTCGGAGATCTTCGCGCCCAGCAACGGACCGCGCTCGGACTCCGGCAGGCACTCGATGTGTTCGTCGACGCCGTCGAGGAACTTGCCGAGCAGGTCGAGCTGGTACTCGGACTTGAATGGAAAGCCGTGCCGGATGACGCAGGCCTGCAGGTTGATGTTGAAGAGCACCGCGATCAGCGCGTCCTCGAAGCTGGGTACGACGACGATGTCGAAGATGAACGCGTCGTCGGGCCGCCGTTTCTTGTGCACCCGCCGCCGCAACGCCTCCTCCTCGTCGGTGCTCATCTCGTCGACGATCAGCACCTCGAAGTAGGGGCGCTGTATCTGGGCCAGCCGCTCCTCTTCGGTGTCGATCTCGGACGGAATCTCGCCGTCCGTGTCCATCGCCGGTTCCTGGTGGCGGTAGGCGTTGCTCGCAAGGAGGCGATTGATGCGCCTGGCGGCAGAATGCAAGCGCGCCAGCTCGCCGGCCGCGAACCAGCCGCAGAGCTCGCCGAAGAGCCGCTTGCCGGGGAAAGCCCAATAGCTCTCGATCGGCAGGAGCATCTCTAACGTCTCTTTGACGCGCGCCTGGCGCTCGCGGAATTCGGGCGTTCCCGAGCCCAGGTCGACAAGGCGCCCGAGATCATCGGTCAGGTTGATCCAGCCGTCGGCACGCATCTCCCAGACGCTGTGGTAACGGTTGAGCGACGTGTAGGGCTTGGTGCGAAGCTTGCGAGCCATTCTTGGAGTCCCTCAGGTCAATGCAGGTCAGACAACGCCGCCGGGGCCGCACGCGTGCGCGCCATCGGTCGATGCCGCGCGCGGCTTCACGAGCGGACCAAGCGTGCGCAGGTAGCCATCAGCCTCCGGGCCGCCCCGGTAGACCGGGAAGTCGACCTCGCGGTCCCGAAAGCTCTTGAGCGGCTGGCCCAGCCCGCGCAGGCCACGCTCGCGCTCCCTGCGGACCTTCTCGAAGTCGATCTCCACCGGAATGATCTGAGGCGTGCCGTCCGAGAGGTGCAGCACATATCCCGAGGGGTCGACGACGATCGACTTGCCGTTTCCGCCGGAGCCGATGCCATTGATGTCGAAGAAGTAGCACTGGTTGGTGACCGCCGAGGCTTGCGCGATCGCCAATTCGACGTCCCTGTCGATGGTGTCGGTCATCGTCGGGTGCAGGATCACCTCGGCTCCCATGGCGGCGAGTTGCCGCGTCGTCTCCGGGAACCACATGTCGTAGCAGATCGAGATACCGAACCTGCCCGCCCCCGGCACGTCGAACACGACGTGCTCGGTACCGGCCGCAATGCCGCGCTCATACGGCCGAAAAGGGAACAGCTTGCGGAACCGGGTCACGACGTGGCCCGATGGATCGATGACCGGAGACGTGTTGTAGATCTGGCCGTTGCGCTGTTCGAACAACGAACCGGGGATCAACCACAGGCCATGCCTGCGCGCGATGTCGCACAGGCGTGCTTCGACCTCCCCCGGCAGCGGCACGGCCTTCTCCGGGTGAGAACCGAAGCAGGCGAGCTCCGAGAACAACAGCATGTCGACCCAAGGGAATCGCTGTTTGACGTGGGTTGCGTAGCGCTCCATCGCTGCGATGTTGTCCTGCTGATCGGACACATACATCTGGATTCCGGCGACGGCGAATGGATTCGTTCCTGACGGCACTGCCTTCTCTTTCTTTGGCTTGATCATCTTCACGCTGCTCACCGGCCCACGCCCGACATGCACAGGTACTTCAGCTCGGTGTATTCGTCCAGGCCCGTGCTTCCGCCTTCACGGCCCAGTCCGGATTGCTTGATGCCGCCGAACGGCGCTTCCGTGGTCGAGATCAGCCCGGTATTGATGCCGACCATGCCGTACTCGAGCGCTTCGCCGACCCGCCATGCGCGGCCGATGTCGCGGGTGTAGAAGTACGCCGCCAGTCCGAACTCGGTATCGTTCGCCATCGCAATGGCTTCCGCTTCGGTGTCGAAGGCGAACAGCGGCGCGAGCGGCCCAAAGGTCTCCTCGCGCGCGACCTTCATCGAGGCGCCCGCATTGGCCAACACGGTGGGCTCGAAGAACCGGCCGCCGAGCGCGTGCCGCTTGCCGCCGGTAAGCACCTGCCCCCCCTTGCCGACAGCGTCCTCGACGTGCTCTTCCACCTTGCGGACGGCCGCCTCGTCGATCAGGGGACCCTGGGTGGTCCCGGCGTCCATGCCATTGCCCACCTTCAAACCCTTCACGCGTTCGACGAACCGCGCCGCGAAATCATCGTAGACACGGCGCTGCACGTAGAGGCGGTTGGTGCATACGCAGGTTTGCCCGGCATTGCGGAACTTCGAGGCGAGTGCGCCCTCGACGGCAGCATCCAGGTCCGCGTCTTCGAAGACGATGAACGGCGCGTTGCCCCCGAGCTCGAGCGACAGCTTCTTGATCGTGTCGGCACAATCGCGCATGAGCATCCGGCCGACTTCGGTCGACCCGGTGAAGCTGAGCTTGCGCACGACGGTGCTGCGCGTCATGGCGCCGCCGATCTCGGCGGCCCGGCCCGTCAGCACCGATAACACGCCGGGCGGCACGCCGGCTTCCTCGGCGAGCGCCGCGAAGGCCAGCGCCGACAGCGGGGTCTGGAGAGCGGGCTTCACGACCATCGTGCAGCCGGCGGCCAATGCCGGGCCGACCTTGCGGGCCAGCATGGCCGTCGGAAAATTCCACGGCGTGATGGCCGCGCACACGCCCACGGGCTCCTTGACCACGACGATCCGATTGGCCGCCTGGGGCGAGGGAACGACCTCGCCGTACATTCGACGCGCCTCCTCGGCGAACCACTCGATGAAAGAGGCGGCATAGACGATTTCTCCCGCCGCTTCCGCCAAGGGCTTGCCTTGCTCCGTGGTCATGATGACCGCGAGGTCGTCCTTGTGCTCGTGCATCAGGGCGGCCAGTCGTCTCAGGATCGTCGATCGCTCCTTGGCGCTGGTGTGGCGCCAAGTCCGGAACGCCGTGTCCGCGGCCGCGATGGCCTCGTCAGCCTCGGCCGCGCTCAGCAGCGGAACCTGAGCAACCATTTCTCCGCTCGCTGGATCGGTGACACCAGCAATGGCGCCGCTTCGCGCGTCCTTCCAATGGCCACCGACGAACGCCTGCCAGCGCAGCAGGTCGGGTCGCTTCAATGTGTGTCGCATCGTTCCTCCTCCCTCAGTCCACCAAGGCCCGGCAAAGCGCCGACAAGGCCTCGTCGAAGATGGCGTTCTCGATCGTGAGCGGATAGAGGAATCGAATGACGTTGCCGTGGCTGCCGCAAGTCAGCAGCAGCAAGCCGTCGAGCAAGGCCCTGGCTTGCACGCGCTTGGCGACCTCGGGCAGCGGGCGTCGCGTTTCGGGGTCGAGAAATTCGATGGCGAGCATCGAGCCCAGTCCGCGCACTTCGGCGATCACCGGATACTCCACCGCCACCGTTTCCAAGGCGCTGCGCAGGCGCGAGCCCAGCTGCTCCGCGCGCTCGCACAAGTTCTCTTCGTCGATGACGTCGAGCACGGCGTGCGCCGCCGCCACGGCCAGCGGGTTGCCGGCGTACGTGCCTCCCAGGCCGCCGGGCTCCGCCGCATCCATGATCTCGGCACGGCCCGTCACCGCCGACAGCGGCAGGCCGCCGGCCAGGCTCTTCGCCATCGTGATCAGGTCGGGCTGAACCGGGTGATGGTGCATCGCGAACATCAGGCCCGTGCGCGCAAAGCCGCTCTGCACTTCGTCCGCGATCAGCACGATGCTGTGCGCATCGCAGATCTCGCGCAGCTTCAGCATCAGCGTCTCCGGCATCACGTGGAAACCGCCCTCGCCTTGCACAGGCTCAACGATGATGGCGGCCACCTGGCGCGGATCGATGTCGCTCTTGAACAGCGTGTCGATCGCGAACAGCGTGTCCTCGACGGTGACGCCGTGCAGCGCCATCGGCGCCGGCACGTGATAGATGGACCCGGGGAACGGACCGAACCCCTTCTTGTACGGGTTCACCTTGCCCGTCAAGGCCATGCCGAGGTAGGTGCGACCGTGGAAACCACCGCTCAGCGCGATGACGCCCGGACGCCCGGTGTGCGCCCGCGCGATCTTGATCGCGTTCTCCACCGCTTCTGCGCCCGTCGTGAAGAGCGCCGTCTTCTTGTGGAACATGCCCGGCGTCACCTCGTTGAGACGCTCGGCGAGGGCGACATAGCCCTCGGTGGGCACGACCTGGTAGGCGGTGTGCGTGAAGCGCTCGAGTTGCGCCTGCACCGCCTGCATCACGCGAGGATGCCGGTGCCCGGTATTCAGCACGCCGATGCCGCCCGCGAAATCGATGTAGCGACGCCCTTCGACGTCCCACAGTTCGGCGTTGCGAGCGCGCGCGGCGAAGAACGATGCAAAGACGGCAACGCCCCGGGGCGTGGCGGCTTCCTTGCGGGCTTGAAGCTGTTGATTGATTGACATGGTGAATCGGAAGACGTCAAGAAGACACGGCGTTGAATCGCACGGAACGTGCCAGCGCAGGCGCTGCTCGTCCAAGCCGGTGCGGCGCCGCTGTGCTCTCAGGAGGAGGACGCGGCAGCAAGGACATGGCGGGTCATCGGCAGGTTGCGGATTCCACACCGCGCACCCGAAGGCGGGTGGGGATTCCCGCCCGCCACCTCCCTACCCCCGGATCGCGGCGGGGTCACCCCGGCCTCGTTCCTGCCTTCAACCCAGATAGCGGGCGGCGTCCTTGGCGAAATAGGTCAGGATGAAGTCAGCGCCGGCGCGCTTGAACGCGAGCAGGGACTCCAGGACCGCCGCGCGCTCGTCGAGCGCGCCGTGCTGCGCGGCGAACTTGATCATCGCGTACTCGCCGCTGACCTGGTAGGCGCCGACGGGCAGCAGCGTGCGCTCCTTGAGCCGGTAGAGGATGTCGAGGTACGCCATCCCGGGCTTGACCATCAGCGCGTCGGCACCTTCGGCTTCGTCGATCAGCGATTCGAGCAGTGCCTGCCGAGGCGCCGACGGATCGGCCTGGTAAGCCTCTCGATTGCCCTTGCCCAGCGTGATGCCGGAGGCCTCGCGGAAAGGGCCGTAGAAGCTCGACGAGAATTTCGACGAATAGGACAGGATCGGCTTCTCGTGAAAGCCGGCCTCGTCGAGGGCCGAGCGGATGGCGCTCACCATGCCGTCCATCATGCCGGACGGTGCGAGCACATCCGCGCCGGCGGCGGCGGCGACCACCGCCTGCCGGCCGAGGTTCGCGATGGTGGCGTCATTGTCGATCCGGTCCCTCGTCAGCGATCCGCAGTGACCATGCGTCGTGTACTCGCAGATGCAGATGTCGGCGATGATATTGAGGTCCGGGAAGCGGGTCTTCGCACTGCCGATCATGCGCGCGAGCAGTCCGTCTCGACGCATGGCGTCTGAACCGCAATCATCCTTGCGCTGTGAGACGCCGAAGAGAATGACCGAAGCGATGCCCGAGGCGCGCGCCGCCTCCAGTTCCTGCAGAAGGGATTGCTCGGTGTGGCGCAGCACACCAGGCATCGTCGCCACCTCGACCGGCCTCGACAGGCCTTCGTCGACGAATATCGGGTAGATCAGGTCGCCCGGCCGAACGGAGGCTTCGTTGCAAAGCGCCCTGAGCGGTCCGCTCGATCTCATGCGATGGAGCCTGCGGAATGGTCTCATGGGAGCCTCAACCCGACGCGTTGACCGGATCAACGGCTTGGCCGCCCGCCGGCCATGACAGCCCTGCCTCCCGGCTGCCCGGCTTTCGCGCGTACATGTCCGCGTCGGCACGCTGGATCAGTTCCTCGGCGTTGCGCCCGTCAGCAGGGAACATCGCAACGCCGACAGCGCCGCCGAGACGCGGAAGGTCCGCGAGCCCTGCGATCTCTTCGCCCTCGAGCGGATCGCCCAAGGCGAGCTCGGCCTTCTGACGCACCCGCTCAGCCGTGTCTCGGCTGTCCACGTGGTCGAGCAGCACGGCGAACTCGTCGCCCGCGTAGCGCGCGACCACGTCGCTGTCGCGCATCCTGTGCAGCAGGCGCATGCCGGCCACCACCAGTACCCGATCGCCGACGTCATGCCCGAAGCGGTCGTTGATTTCCTTGAATCGGTTCAGGTCGACAAAGAGCACCGCGAACGGCATGTCGTCGGCCCGCCGGTGCATTTCAATGCGCTTGCGAATGCGGTTCAGCAGCGCCTCACGATTGACGAGGCCCGTCAGGCGGTCGGTCCGGAGCTTGTCCTGCATGGCCACGAGGCTGCGCGCCAAGTCGCCGATCTCGTCCGCCCGATCGATGCCGACGTCCGCTTGCAGGTCACCTTCGCCGGCGCGCATGGCCGCCACCGAAAGCCGGCGCAGGTCGCGCGCCACCCAGGCCAGGATGCTCATGCCCGTCACGACGACCAGCACGGCGGCGATCAGTCCCAGCGCCACGGTGCGCCGGACGTTCTCGGTGACGCCTTGCGTGAAGTCGCTGCGCGGCGCGGCAACGCCGATGAACCAGTCGAGGCCGGCGTCGTCGGTGAAACGCGCGAGGGCCGCGTCGACGACCTGCGCGCCGGCCACGCGGACGACGGTCGCCGGTTGATTGGGCCGGATACCGTCGAGCATCGGCAACAGCGCCCGGTACACCGCGCAGAGCTCGACATTGCCCGCGTCCAGCAGCTTGAGTCGGGTTCGGACACCGTCGGAATTCGGCGCGAGGCTCGCCGTATTCGATGCGGCCACCAGGTTGCCGTCCGGCTCGACGATGAATGCAAACCCGTTCGGCGCGAGTTGCAGCTGCCGCACGAAGGCACTCAGGCCGCGCAGCGATACGTCGGTGGCGACCACGCCCTCCAAGGCACCATCCGTCCCGAGGACGCGGCGCGCCCGTGTCAGCACGAGCTCTTCGGTTCGGAAGTCGACGTAGATCGGCGTCCAGGCGTGCGCGCCGCCGGCCAGTCCGGCCGCATACCAGGGCCGTTCGCGCGGCTCGAAGAGCCTTGCCTCCGCCGCGGGCTCGTGGAGTGCGCCGTCGATCCCGGTGAACCGGGAGACCACGCGCGAAGCGCCGGCGTTGAGCTTGAGGCGCAGCTCTGCTTCACTGCGCGAGTTTCTCCAGATCCCGAAGAACTGACCCGCCCGGTTGCCGTAGTAGGCGTAGTTGTTGGGGTCGAGGTGCATCGAGGTCGCGATCCAAAAGCGCGACCGCAGCGCGGGAATCTCCTTCTCGATGTCCGATGCGACCGGCATACCCTCCGGAAATGCCGCTTCCAGCACCGCGCGCGATCCGACGACATGGCGTTCGACGGCCTGGGCGATCCGGCCGGCCGTTTCGCGCAGCAGATGCTCGGCCACGGTGTCGACGGCCTTGGTTCCGGCCGAGTACGACAAGCTCGCGATCACGATCGCCAGTGCCATCACCAGGACGACATAGGGCGCGATCAGCGCGGTGCGAAGGGAGATCACGGCAACACCCGAGCGCTCACGCCCCGCCGCAAGGGGCTGCCTCGGTCAGGCCGCATGGAGTGGCTCGCGGAACGCGACGGATTCACCGGAAGCGTCGCCCAGCAGCACCCTGGAGAGCTTCCCGGGCGCGTACCGCTGCCAATCCCACGCCACCTCTGCCGAGGGCGTGCCGCCGCGGGTTGCAAACGCCGTGATGGGGCACTCGGGGTTGCGATCGGCATCGAGCCCGGCGCCTTCGAACGCGGCCATGTCGGCCCGATACAGCGGCAGCAGCAGGCTCGTGACGTGCTCCCGGTCGAACACTCTGGCCTGACGCTCGGCCGCCGCGTGCATCGACTGCAGCAATTCGCGGTCTGGCAAGGTGGACCGCCGCGGCCGATCGTGGTGAGGCGGCATGCCGTTGGACAAGAGGCAGCGTGCCGGTGCGGCGCCGACCAGCCGCCGCAGTCGCACGGCGACACCGAAGGCGAAGCAAGCGCCGACGCCATGGCCGTAAAGCGCGTAGCGAAAGTTGCCACCGTTCCACCGGCGGCTCGTGATATCGCCGGCCACTTCTTCGGCCAGCGTTCTCACCAGAGTCTCGTAGTCGCGAAGCGCCGGTTCTCCCATGCGCATGCCGTGTCCCGGGCGCTCGACATGCCGCACGACGACATGGGGTGGCAATGCGCGCCGCCAATCGAAGCAGAAGTGAGCGCCGGTGCCGGCGGGTGCCAGAGAGTACAGCAGCACCATCGGTGCATCGACCTGCGGCTCCTTGTGCATGCGCGCCGCCAGCGCTTCGCTTCGATTGGACATGGGGTCCCCCCTACTGCTTCCCGCGAACGAATTGCAAAGAACGTGCCCATGGTGCGAAATAGAACGACCTTCCTCCGCTGGCCCCGTCGGACCGCTGCCGTGCGCGGCTGGCGTGTGCGGCTTTCGACACTTTCTTCGCAGAACCGGGTGCCATTGCGTATACCCGCCCCGGCGTCCAGCACATGCGTCAAACTCCCTGCAGCAGCGATGACGCGCGAACGATCCCCCAAAGCACGATGGGGCCGTTGGCACGGCCCGTGCAAGCAAAACTTCCACCAATAGCCATGTCCACGCCGCGCCCACTCCCGTACTCCTTGCAACAAGGAGTCGCTTTTCGCACCGCCAATGGCCTCTTGGCGTGGGGCCTGGTCGTGTCGCTCATGCTCGCCGGCGGGCTGGCCGCTTTCCGGTGGAGCGAGCAAGCCGGTTACCGCGCATTGGCGGATGCCGCGGTCCAGCAACTCGAGCTCTACTCGGCCGGCCTGGACATCGAGATCGCCCGGCACGAGAGCATCCCCAGCATCATGGCGCTGGACGAAGATCTGCTGGCACTTCTCGGCACGCCCCGCAATGCGGAGCTTCAGGGCCGCGTCAACAAGCGCCTGACCAATCTCAACGTGCGTGCCGGCTCGCTGTCGTTGTTCGTGCTGGATCCGGCGGGCCGGGTCCTCGCAACGAGCAATTGGTACGAACCTGACAGCACGATGGGCAGCGACCTGTCCAAGACCAGCCTTTTCACCGAGGCCATGCAAGGCGGACAGTCCCGCTCGTTCATCGCCAGCAGCGATCGCGGTGCGCCCGAATACCACTTCGTCCACGTCATTCGACAGCAGGGACTCATCAGCGGCCTGGCGGCGGTCAAGACCAGTCTGGAAGCGATCGAGTCGATGTGGACGGCCCTGGCGGCCGTGTCGCCGAGCGATCGGTTGCTGGTCGTCGACGAGAACGACGTGGTCATCATGTCCTCGGTCCGGGCCTGGAAGTTCAAGAGCGCGAACCCGCTTGCGCCGGAGCGAAGCATCGGCCCCTTCGAGTCCTCGAAATACCCGACCCAGGCCATCGAGCCGCTCGACATCCAGCCGGTGCGCGCGCTAGAGCATGGCACGCAACTCGTCCAGTTGGCTTCGGCGGACGCCGAATCGTCGACCGGCTTGTACGTTGCGCAGGAGCGCGCCATGCCGCGCTCGGGATGGCGACTGATCACCCTGTCGGATGCCTCGGGCGTCCGCAGCCAGGCCCGCGGCAGTGCGGTTGGCGGAGCGGCGGTCGCCGGCTTGGCCGGCGTTCTGGTGCTCTACCTGCGGCAACGCCGGCGTGCCATCGCCAGCCAGCAGAGCGCCCGGCTGGCCTTGCAGGAAGCCAACGATGCGCTGGAGCTGCGGGTGGAAGAGCGGACGTCGGAACTGCATCGAGCCAACGAGGCGCTGGTGGTCGAAGTGGCCGAGCGCAGGCGGACGGAGGAGCAGCTGAGGGCGGCGCAAGGCGACCTGATACAGGCCGGCAAGCTGTCGACGCTGGGCCAGATGTCCGCGGGCATCACGCATGAAATCAACCAGCCTCTGACCGCTCTACGCGCCTTGTCCGAGAACACGTGCCAACTGCTGGCGATCGGCCGCACGGCAGACGTCGAGCGCAATCTCCACACGATCGCCGCCCTGACCGAGCGCATCGGTCGCATCACCGCGCAGCTGAAATCCTTCGCCTGGAAGGCGTCCGTGCCTGCCGACCCGATCCCGGTGGCGGCGACGGTCTCCAGCGCCCTGGAGATGCTGCGCAACCGCCTGGAGGGCACGCAGGTCGAGGTCCACGTCGATGTGCCCAAGCGGGCCTGGGTCGCATGCGATCCCTACCGGCTGGAGCAGGTGCTGCTCAACCTGATGTCGAACGCGCTCGATGCGATGAAGCAGACCCCCGTCAAGGTGCTGCACGTCGAAGGCCGCATCGACGGCGAGCGCATCCATCTGCAGGTTTCCGACACCGGCTGCGGCATGTCGGAGGCGGTCATGCAGCGCCTGTTCGAGCCATTCTTCAGCACCAAGTCGCCTGGCGAAGGCCTGGGCCTGGGCCTGGTCATTTCCAGCAGCATCGTTCGCGAGTTCGGCGGCGTACTGCGAGCGAGAACGGGGACGAGCGGTACGGTCTTCGAGTTCGACCTAACACGGGTGGAGGTCAAGGATCATGCCTGAGGGTCTCAAGATCGTCCTGGTCGAGGACGATGCGCATGTGCGCGACAGCCTGTCGCAAAGCCTGGAGCTCGCTGGATTCGCGGTCCGGGCCTTCGACAGCGCCGAGGCGGCCATTGGCCATCTGCCGCCCGGCTTTCCCGGCATCGTGATCAGCGACGTGCGCTTGCCCGGCATGGATGGCCTGGCATTCATGAGACGCGTGCTGGAGTCGAACGCGGACGTGCCGGTGATCCTGGTGACGGGCCACGGCGACATCTCGATGGCGGTGCGCGCGATTCGTGAGGGCGCGTACGACTTCATCGAGAAACCCTTCCCGGTCGGACGCCTGGTGGACGCGGTGGTCCGGGCGGAAAGCTGGCAGAGGCGGCGATTGACGTGACGGTCATCGCGGGCACCGGCAGCGCCGGGCGACCTGCCCGAGTGCCGGAGCGGTGGGTGGATCGAGTCGCGAATCAGCCATGTCGTCCGGTGCGAATTGCCTCATGGGGATTCGCAAATGCGTCGCCGACTTCGCGTGAGCGACTCGACGACACGCTCGGAGTGGCACTCTGACGCACCACGCAGTCAGGCCATGAAAATCCGAGTACCTATTCCGTTCACTCGCGTCGATATCAAGAGCCATAACCCGAATTCGCCCCCACCAACGGATGGCACGTGGCAACTCTCCCTCGGCCCGTTGAAGCTCAAGAGCCGCGCGCCCCCGGCGCAGGGGGCGACCATGCCGCCACGGGTCACGTTGAACCTGCCGGCCGAAAACCCCCTGGATGCGACGGCGATCACGTCAGTCACGGTGCCCATGCCACCCCCACCAACAGCGCAAGCCGACCAGCCTCTCGCGCTCACGCCCGCAGGGCTGCGCAAGCGGTTCGAGCAGAATTCGGTTCAGCGTGCACGTGCGCAGGCCTTGGATCGGGCGCACACGCAAGTGCGGATCGCCTACGAGCGCCTGGTGCCCCACGGCGCCGTTCGCCTCCTGGAGCCGGCACAGTGGACAACATCGTCCAGAGGTTCAGCGAAAACGTTCAGGACGCTGCGCCGGAAAGTGATGCCACTCCTGCGGACGGCGCCAAATCCAAGTCGGCCAAGGCGTGGGAAGAGAGATTCGACGATGCCGATTTTGTCGCGGACATGTACATCGATCGACACTCGCACTATGTGTTGTCGTGCGAGTTCGATGGTGCGCCCAGCGGCCTGGTCGCACTGAACGATCCAGCTCTGACCGGCAAACGTCCGCCCCAACGCGGCGCCCTGTCGGTGGTGGGGCTCGTCTCGCACCCGCTGAGCCAGGGCGTCGGCGGCGCGCTCGTCGAAGCGGCAGCAACGATTTCACAGATCCGTGGTTACAGCGGCGATCTTCTACTCGCGCCCATTGGCGACGCCTCCAGGGCCTTCTACTTAGCCGTCGGCTTCGTACCGGATGGCGACAAGCTCCGGCTGACGCCGTCCGCTCCCGAGAATCAGCACCTATGGACAGGGGACGACGGCCAGTGGAGGCTGCGCAAGTACCTGGAGAAGCCGATCGCCGCCACGAAGCAGGATCTGACGGATGCCCGCCCCTGATTCCGTGACCGGACGATCGTCCGCCATCCGCCCGGCGCGCGAGCGAGTACGACGCCAGTTGCTTGCCTCCGAGTTGGCAGCCAGCGCCCCTGCCTTTGAAAGGCTAATAGTGACGCAGGCCGGTCCGAGAGCTCACTTGTAGTTCGCAGGATCACCCGAGTCCGTCGGCTGGACGATGGCCTTCATCAGCTGCGCGCTCATCGGCAATTGCAGGTTGATCTGCCGCGGCGGAATCGGCGATTGGAACCACTTCTGGTAGATGCGGCTGATCTCTCCGCTGCGGAACAAGTCGAGGATGACCTCGTCGGCCAGGCGCTTGAACGCCGGGTCGTTCTTGCGCACGACGATGCCGTAGGGCTCGATGGACAGCGGCTCGCCGCTGATGTGATACGCCGATGGACGCTTGGTCGTCGCCGCAAGGCTGTGCAGCAGGACATCGTCCATCGCGAAGGCTGCGGCCCGATCGGTTTCGACGATCCGGAAGGACTCGGCATGGTCCTTTCCGGCCACGATCTTCATCTGCAGACCGCGCGTCGCGTTCAACTCGGCCAGATGGCGCATGCTGGTCGTGCCCGCCGTCGACACGACAGTCTTGCCGCGGAGGTCTTCGACGGTGTCGATGCGGGATGACTTCTTCGACAGGAATCGGCCGGTCGCGATGAACGTGGTGATCAGGAAAGACACGGCTTCCTGGCGCTCGAGCGTGTTCGTCGTCGTGCCGCATTCGAGATCGACCGCGTGGTTGACGACCATCGGCAGCCGCGTCGCGGATGTTAATGGCGTCAGCTTGACCGACAGGTCGGCCAGCTTCAATCGGCGCCTGGCCGCCTCGGCGATGTGATGGCAGATGTCCATCGAGTACCCGATCGGCCGCTGCCGCCCATCGAGGTACGAAAAGGGAATCGATGCATCGCGGTAGCCGATGCTGATGATGCCGGTCTCCGCGATGCGCTTGAGCGTCAGCGACTCCGTGGCCGCGGCAGCGCCGGCCCCTGCGGCGAGACAGACCGCCAGCATGAAAGAAGCGACGAAGCGAAAAATCTTGGCCGATTCAGGAGGGCCACAGCTCCGGCAACTCGCCGGGCATCGTGCTGCGGAACGAACGCTCTGTCGCGCCGCCACGCGGACCGTCGAAAAGTGCGACATGGCGCACGCCCTCCTCGAATAGATGGATCGACTGCACCCAGCCACCCGTGGGCCAGATCAACTCCGCACGCAACCCGTCCGGCCGGTAGATGGCAGTGTACAAGGTGCCATGGCCGCGCCGGGAAGACCGCTGGTAGAGCGGCGGCGTCAGCATCGCGGCAATCATCTCTTCCTGGGCCGACGACTCGGCAATGGCCTTGTCCAGCGCCTGGCAGCGCGCGCGCGACTGGGTGGAGACGGCGTACTCCGGCCACTCCACGGCATGCTGGTGATTGGCGATTCCCCGCAGCGGCACGACCAGGGCTTCGCGGTCCGGAGCGACGAACACGGTCGAGCCGTTTCCAAGCCGATCCACCAGCGTGATGCTGTGCGTCATGCTCACCGGGATCTTGCTGAGCATGGCCGCTGCTTCACGCGTGGTGCCCGCGAATTCCAGCAGGTAGCGCACGATCAGCTGCGCACCGAAGCCCGCCCCCCGCACCTTGCGGCCCCCGAAGCTGAGCGCCACCGCCAATCCGGATTCGTTCAGGCCGTCGAGCGCGCCGCACAGGTGGTCGGTGACGGCAACGACCCGTTGCCCGCCCCATCGCGAGGACAGCCACGTCACGTCCTGGGCAGGGATCGCCTGGTCGTGGTTATGCAGCAGCGCCGGTCCGCCGCTGCCGAGCCAGAAGGCTTGCGTGCCCGCGAAAACGGCAGGTGCGGGGCACCACATCGACAGGAAGCGCGCCTCGGCATCGCCGCCGCCGACGCATTCGACCTGCTCATCCCAGATCGGCTTCCACAGGGGCATGTGCTCCTGCAGCGCCCGGCGGCACTCGAACAGGGTGGGCACCATGCTTCCGCTCTCCTGGTGCATCGGCTCCCGGTATGCGGGCCAGTGATTGTGGAAAAGCTTGCGCCATTTCGGCCCGGGCCTCCCCTCTTCGACCGCCTCGAACAGTTGCTTCATTGGTCCTCTCCTTGGCATCAGCTGGTCGGCTCGTCCTGTGCACATCCTGTGCCAATGCACCACCCGGGCCACTGCCCCCCTTGAGCGCTGGGGAGGCTCTTCCCGAATTCCCCCGGCAAGGGATGACATCCCACACTCTTTCGCGACCGCCTGGTGTGGTTCCCCGCCCTCTTTGGCGCCTTCGCGCCGTGCGCGCGCCCCCGTCAGCAGCCGCGCCGATGCCCTGGCACGCTTTGCGCTTCAACACAGGGGCCTTCCTTCGGACCCACAGAGGATTCATGAGAGTTGGGAACCGGTGTCAGGGTTAGCATTCACCCGGAGGCGTTCAGCGTGTTGTCCGACGAAAAGAACCAAACATCGTGTCGCCCGGCAGGGCCGGCCCAAGCAGGCGCAGCGCGCTGCGGGAACGCGTTCAAGATCGTTTTCGTCGAGGACGACGCTTCCGTCCGCGAGAGCCTGACCGAGACCCTGGAGCTCGCCGGCTTCCAAGTCTGCGCCGTCGAGTCGGCTGAGCGAGCCCTGCGCCAGATCGACGGGGACTTCAAGGGCATCGTCATCACGGACGTCCGCTTGCCCGGCATGGACGGGCTGGCGCTGATGCGCAAGCTGACCCACACCGACCCCGACCTCCCGGTCGTGCTCATTACCGGCCACGGCGACGTGCCCATGGCGGTCCAGGCCATGCGCGAAGGCGCTTATGACTTCATCGAGAAGCCCTTTCCTCCGCAGCGGCTGATCGAGTCGGCACGCCGGGCCATCGAGAAGCGTGCGCTGCGTATCGAGGTCGATGCGCTGCGCCAGCAACTGGCCGACCAGCGCGGTGTGGAATCGGTGCTGATCGGCAATTCGCCCGCCATCCGCACGGTGCGCCGGCAGATCCTGGCCGTGGCGGACAGCGGCGCCGACATTCTGGTGGTCGGTGAAACCGGCACCGGCAAGGAGCTCGTCGCGCGCTGCCTGCATGACCACAGCCGGCGCAGCCATGCCAACTTCGTGGCCATCAATTGCGGCGGCATCCCCGAGACGCTTTTCGAAAGCGAGATCTTCGGGCACGAGGCCGGCGCCTTCACCGGTGCGGCGAAGCGCCGTGTCGGAAAGATCGAGCACGCGAGCGGCGGCACGCTGTTTCTCGACGAGATCGAGAGCATGCCGCTGACCTATCAGGTCAAGCTGCTGCGCACGCTGCAGGACCGAAAGGTCGAACGCCTGGGTTCGAACGATGCGGTCAAGGTCGACTTCCGAGTCGTCGCGGCAGCGAAGACCGATCTGCGCCAGTTGAGCGACCAGGGCAAGTTCCGCAGCGATCTGTACTACCGGCTCAGCGTGGCGCTGGTGCACCTGCCGCCGCTGCGCGAACGCAAGGAAGACATTCCGCTGCTTTTCGAGAACTTCGTGCTCCAGGCCGCGCTGCGCTACGGCCGCGACGCGCCGGCCATTCCGCAGGACCAGCTGAGACAGCTGATGGCACACGACTGGCCCGGCAACGTGCGCGAGCTGCGCAACGCTGCCGATCGGCTGGTGCTCGGTCTTCTGCGCAGCGTCGACGATGCGCCGCTCGCGTCCGACGAAGCACCCCAGGCGCTGGCGCTTCAGATGGACATGATCGAGAAGGCGCTGCTCGAGCAGGCCCTGCGCCAGTTCGACGGGCGGCCCAAGCAGGTGTACGAAGCCCTGGACATCGCCAAGAAGACCTTCTACGACAAGGTGCGCAAACACGCCATCGACTTGAGCCAGTTCAGGTGCCGCCAGGGCGCCGACGCAGACCCCGAAGAGGGCTGACCGCCGCCAGTGCGAAAAGCCGCCCGCAGCCGGGCCGGAAAGTGCGGACTTCCACGCCGCTGATGCATCGGACGCCGGGTGACGCACCCGCAGCGCGAGCTGGCATGACCTCTGCGTTAGACCTTCCTATAACGACGGAGACAATCATGCTGAGACGCGTCCTCTTGTTCTGGGCTTTGCTTGCAGGGTGTGGTGCTGCCCTCCCGAACGGCCAGCCGGTGTTCAACATCGTGACCGGACCCTCCAATGGCACCTACCAGAAGATCGGGTCGGACCTGGCGAAACTCGTCGCGCAGCCCGCGGGCATCACGATGGTGAGCCTGCCATCGAACGGGTCGGTCGACAACGTGCGGCGCCTGCGCGACGAGCCCGGCACCAAGCTGGCACTCGTGCAGTCCGACGTCTACCAGGCCTATACCGACGAGGCCGCCGCCGGCGATGCGCAGGCCGCCCGGATGATTCAGCCGCTGCGCGTCATCATGCCGCTGTACGACGAAGAGGTGCACTTCATCGTGCGCGCCGACTCGCCCTTGACCCACATCCACGAGATACGCGACAAGCGCATCAACATCGGGCCGTCGGGCAGCGGCACCGCCATGACCTCGACCACGGTCTATCGCAAGCTCTTCTACACGGATCCTCCGGCCGGCAGGACCACGACGCTGCCCAATCAGGAGGCATTGGCCAAGCTCGCCGCGGATGGCAGCATCGACGTCGTCATCGTCGTCGCGGGGCAGCCCGCCTCGCTGCTTTCCAGCCTGCAGGGAGACGCCGGCCGCACGTACAAGCTGCTCAAGCTCGACGAGGCCTCCGCCTCCTCGCGCGACGTGTTGAGGGCGTATGCGCCCGCCGTGATCAGGTCGCGCAGCTATCCGAACCTGCTGAAGACCGACGTACCGACGCTGTCGGTGAAGACCTTGCTCGTCACCTACGACTTCCCCCTCGGCGCGACGCAGACGCAGGTGGTCCAGATGGCGACGTCGATCTGCCGCAACATCGATCTGCTGCAACGCCAGGGCCATGACAAGTGGCAGCAGGTTGCGCCGGATCTTCCCGCGTTGCCCAAGGGCTGGAGCTACTACCGGCCGACCGAGTCCCTGCTCAAGTCCTGCAGAAAGCCGTCGACGGCGGCCTGCCCGATGGATCGGCAGGTGCTCGGGCTGTGCCCGAAGACGTGAAGGGTTCGCGTTCCGTAGAAGCATTCTTCGCACTCGGGTACGCGTTCGCGGCCCAGTTCGATGCCGACGAAGCGCCGCAGCGCCTTGCCCGCAGCAGGAACGGGCGCCTGCGTCATCCTGACGCCTGGCAAGAGCGGCCGGTCAGACCGCGCCGTGCCCACTTCCCGCCGTTCGTTCGGCTGAGTCGTCTTGCCGACCAGGTCGACTCGAAGCCAGGATGGGCTCCGCAATGGAGTGGCGCACCATTTCTTCGGAATACCAGTAGTCCCAGCGCAATTCCTCGCCGGGCCCGATGTCCTGCTGCGTGAAGAAGGCGGTGAAGGCCAGACAGCGCCCGTCGTCGAGCCTACCCCGGAACCAGGCCGCCTCGACGTTGTACCCCTCGGCCGCCTGACGCACCGGCAGGCCGTTCTCGTCGTCGAAGATGGAGTTGATGCGCGACACGATGTTGTCGCCCTGGATCGTCACCAGCTCGCAGTCGTTCACGTCGACATTCTGGAAGTCGATGAGCCGATGTTCGTCCTGCAGCAACCACGCGAAGAGGCTGTAGCTGACGACGGCGCGCCAGTCACCCAGTTCGGAGCCGATCACCGGGCCGCCGCAAACGCCGATACACGTGCCCGCCGGCAGGGCACGCGTGGCCACCACCGTGTTGTGCAAACCGATCATCGCCGCTTCATGGGGGCGACGCAGGTGTTCGGCCGCGAACGGTACGCAGGCCAGCGCGTCGTACAGTGCGGACCGCTCGGCGGCACTGATCGCCACCTCGGCGCCCGCGTCGTCCGGCCGAGTGCAGCGTACGAACGGCAGCACCGCCTCGCTGCCATAGCGCCGGCCGCTCTGCGAGCATTCGGACAGCGGATGGAGGGCAACGATGCGCAGCGGCAGGCCGTGCACGTCGCGGTAAGGATAGCGGCCATTGTTCGATGGGTCGTACACGTGCGCCTCGGCCTCCAGCTGGCGGATCCAGCGCTGCTTTACCTCGAGGACCATACTGGCCGTGCTGATAAAGGCGATCATGCGCGACACGGCCTCCTCATGCTCGTCCAGCCCCTCCCCCTGCTCCGCCTTGCGACAGATGGTGGCGGCCATTGCGAGCGTCACGTCCCAGTCGACGGAGTTGTTCGATCCCGTGGGCGCCTCGGGTGGTGGTTTCATGGCGCCCGCGGCGCGAACCAGCGAGCGGTGCTCGGGCAGCCAGATCTGGTCGATCAAGCCAGCCACCTCACGCATCTCGTACATCGCGACCGCGCGGTGATGGAGGCCGCTGTTGAGCTCGCCGACGATGTGTTGCAAGCGGGCATCGGCCTCGTCGAGCTTGCAGCGCGCATAGTCGTCCAGCGGCAGGGAGGGTCGTACTTCGTGTATGCGCGGCGCGGAGAACCGCTCCGAGCTCGGCGGTGCCGGCTGCTGCGGATGGGCGTGATCATTCATCGTCGGCTCTCGGAACGGGCATGCAGGCAATCATGGTCCTGGCTACGGGGACACTATTGCGGGTAGCCGAAGCTCTGTCGTCCAGGGCGAAGCCAAGTCCAGGGAGCGGGCTCGGGCTGAATGGCAAAGCCGACAAGCGCATTCGCCCTCAGGCCGCTCCCTCGCGCGGCGCCGCTTCGAGCATCTTGCGCAGCCTGTCGTAGTCGAAGAGCCCGGCAAGTTCCGCCATGCGGCGTCCGAGCTTTTCGTCATGCGAAGTCACCGCGTCGATGGCCCGCTCGATCGCATCCACGTCCAAGCGGCCCAGGGCTTCGCCGAGCGCCTCGCGCAGCGGGCCGGGCAGCGCAGCCATCGACGCTCGCGGGGTTTCGTCCTCGCGCTCCGGCAACAAGGTTTCGTATTCGTAGCGTACGCCCAGGTGCCGGGCAAGCAGCTCCAGCAACGCCTCCTCGCGGAAGGGCTTGCGCAGGAAGTCGTCGCAGCCGCACGCCAGAATGGCCTCGCGTTCTTCACCGAAACTGCTGGCAGTCAGCGCCACGATGACGATGCGCTCCCCGCCGGGCTGGGCCTTGATGCGTCGGGTGGCTTCTTGGCCGTTCATCACCGGCATGCGCATGTCCATGCACACCAGATGCGGCGACCACTGTTCGCATGCTTCGACCGCTTGCAGGCCGTCGGCCGCTTCGCGCACCTCGAAACCCAGCGGCTCGAGCAGCCGCACCAGCAACTGCCGGCCTTCCGGCCAGTCATCGACCGCCAGAATTCGAACCCCGCGCTGGCCTTCGGCGATGCCCGTCACGCGGCGGCGAGGCGAATCGTGCGCGCCGGCCGCCCGCGCTCCGGCGACGACTTCGACGGGCAGCTCGAACTGCACCGTCGTGCCGTGGCCCGCCTGGCTCGTCACGCGCAGCTCGCCGCCGAGCAATTGCACGAAACTTCGCGTGACCGAGAGGCCGAAACCCGTGCTCTCGGCGGAATGCCGCCCCGCCTGCGCCTGCATGAAGGTCCCGTCCAGCTTCCGCACCTCTTCGCTTCCGACGCCAACCCCGGTGTCCGTGACGCTGAAGCTCAGATGGGTGCGTTCAGCATGGAATCGCGCTTCCACCTGCAGCGCCACGCTGCCCGTTGCGGTGAATTTGATCGCGTTGGTGAGCAGATTGGTCAACACCTGCCTCAGCTTCACCACATCGGTCTTCACGTGCCGCGGCACCGTGCCGGCCGCGCCGACCAGCAATTGCAGCCCCTTTTGCCGAGCGCCCAGCGAGAAGGATTCTTCGAGCTCTTCGAGCAGTGCATACAGATCGAATTGCACCAGGTCCAAGCCCAGACGACCGGCCTCGATCTTGGAGATCTCCAGCATCTGGTTGATCAGCGCGTACAGGTGCTCGCCACTGCGCAAGATGATCGCGACATCCTGCCGGACCCTTGCGCTCAACGACGGCTCGGCCATCAACAGGCGGCTGAAGCCCAGCATCGCGTTCAGCGGCGACCGCAACTCGTGGTTCATGTTGGCCAGGAAAGCGCCCTTGGCGCGGCCGGCCTCGGCAGCGGCATCGGCCTGCGCCTGGAGGTGCCGCGACCGGACCCTTGCCGCAGCCGCGCGCCGGCCCAGGTAGAGCGCCAAGCCGGCCAGGACAGCGGCGATCATCATGATCGCGAATATCAGCGCCAACCGGCGGGCTTCGGCTTCTCGGTGATGCGCCTCGACCGCCTTCTGCCGCGACTGCAGCAGCTGGTTCTCGGCTTCTTTCAACTGCACCTGACACTGATCGGCCAGGCAGACGGTCGGCGTCGCCTCTTGGGCGCCGAAGGCGGTCACCGCGGCAACCGGCAACCAGAACAGCAAGAAGGCGAGAAACCTCGAGAGGCGACGCACGCCAACTGGATCCATGCTGCTGGGCTCTGTCAGTCCGGTCAGCCGGAATGATAGCCGCGCATGGGCACCAGGAAGCGAAGGAATTGGTTCAGGTGTGCGCGCACGTCATGGCGGCAGTCGCGGTCGGGGCAGTCGGCACGAAGGAACTTCTCCCGAATGCGCCAGAGCTCATCGCTGGCGTCGGCCGCATGGAGACGATCGACGAGGTCGTCGCCACCTTCGATCCAGTGCAGAAAGCGGCGCGCGGCGTCCAGCAGCGTCGTTCTGCCGCTCGAGGACACCTCCTGGTGCAGCAGGTAAGCCTCGAAGCAGCCGAGAATCGCGGCATCGCGTGCCGCACCCAATGCTTTGAAATCCGAATGTCCCATGGTGAGACGGTAAAGCCCTCCGCCGCTGGCCGGTCGCAGGAAGCGAAGCGACGTGGCCCCGGCGCGAAAAGTACGCCCTTCTCCCGGGCCCTCTCGAGCGAACTTTCGCTTCGGAAGAGGTCTTTTCGCCTCGCGCCGCTGGCGAGTGCGCTCACGCAGCACAGTTCGCGCCAGACCAAAAAACGGCGACAGCCATCACCATGCATCTTGATCCCGTCCTTCGCTGCGCAGCCGTCAATGCCAACATCGAGAATCCGCGCGGTGGTCGACGACTGGGCGACCGCATCGAAGCGGCCGCCGCCCGTGTTGCGAATGCTGTGCGTTCGCTGACCAGGCCGGTGGTCGACGCATTGCAGCGCGATCCGCAGAAGCGCAGAGACGGCCAGCTGCGGCATGCGGCCCGCGCCGGACGGACTGCAGCCGTCCGCACGCTCATCACCAACGGCGCGAATGTCAACGCCCCATCCGGCAAGAGGGGCTACACAGCCGTGCACGAGGCCGTGCGCTCGGGCAATCCCGCCACCTTGCAGGCGGTCCTCGATGTCGCGGGCGTGAACGTGAACCAACGCACCACGACCCGCAACCAGCCCACGCCCTTGCTCCTGGCTGCGGCCCTCGAGAGCCGTGACGCCGTCCGACAACTGCTCGAGGCCGGCGCCGATCCGTCGTTGAGAACGCTCGATGGCGTGACGCCGGAAGCCTACGCTGCCCTTATCGCCAACACGGCAGGCAGAGGGGGGCCGACAAGAAACGAGGCGGCCAGGAAAGATCCGACCACCGTGGTGGGCATGCTGGCGCGAGCGGAGGCTTCACAGGAGCGAACGGCCCTCAAGCCGTAGGCGGGCGGCCCGGCCGCGGCGCGATCAGTACGTCACCGTGACGACGATCGAGTCGCTGTAGGTGGCAGGCGCCGGCGTCGTCTGCGCCGGGATGCGGCCGTAGACCGTGTGGTTCTGCGCTAACCCCGTCCCGGTGGCAGCCACGATATCGGTTCCGATCGAGCTGCCCCACCCCTGTGTGCGACCTGAGTCCCGGTACAGGCCGTAGGTCACCGTCGCGCCGGCATTGGTCATCTTGCGCGCGGTGGGCAGCGTTACGCCGGCACCGGACCCGAGACTCAGCGAAATCGTGTACGGAGTGCCGTTGGTGCAGGTGGCCGACACGGTCGTGGTGCTGTCGACGTTGGCGGTCAGCACGCCCGTGGACCCGAAGTTGAGCGTCGAAGCGGAAACTGAACACACAGTGGGAACGGTAGCCGTCACATCGAACACGGGGGTTGGCGACGAATTCAAAAGGCCACCGAAGCAGTTGCCTTCGCTCGCGTAGCCGTAGATCAAGGCCACCTCACCACCGGAAAAGGTCGAGGAGTAGGCGCCTGGCACCACTGATTGCTGCCCGGCATTGACCTTCGCGTAGACATCGTTGAAGCCGTTGAGCGTTTTATTGCCGGAACCGTCGAGTCGAACGGTCGCAACCCAATACCAATCATTCCACACTTCCTGGTGTGCAGCGTCCATGTACAGGTCATAAGCGAGCAGGTTGGACCCGTTCTTCATGTATCTCGGCGAGCCTCCACTCGACTGCCCCCCGCTTCCTGCGTTGAAGATCCAGCAAAGCTTGATATAGGCGTCCGGCGTGCCGCCGGAGCAGGTGGTCGTCTGGGCGACCTGCGTCGAGAAGGACGTGTTCTGGGTGACGTCGATGGTTCCGAAATTGAGATTTGCCTGCGTGGCGGAACACGTCAGTGCCGCTCGCGCCGGCAGCGACGCCGCCACGAGCGCCGCCAGGGTGAATAGTATGCGCAGAAGTGTTGATCGATTCATGTCATGCCCTCAATGGCAGACGACCGGAGAGATCAGCACCTGCTCGCCCGAGACCGGGGCAAAGCCGAACGATGCCCGGCAGGACCGGCCGGCCGTCTCGACGATGGCGGTGTTGCGCTCACGCAGCCCCTTGACGAAGGCCCGCCCGTCATAGCCCACGACGAAGGGCTCGCCCTGCTCGATGCGCCCTTGCGCACCCACTGGCAGCGGTGCGCCATCCGGCGCGTGGAGCACGAGCACGGCGGTGTCGGTGCGGACCTGCACCGGGAACTTCACGAGCACACCGGCGCGGTGCCGGGGCGCCACGACCGTCGTGAGGGCGTCGACGGTGGTGTCGACGGGCAGGTTGTCGATGTCGATCGAGAGCGTGTTCTTCGCATGCGAGCGCAGCGCAGGAACCAGCAGCTTGCCGCTTGCACCGGTCTTGCCCATCGGGCGGTTTTCGTAGGAAACCGTCACGCCCGGCAGCTCGGCATCGACGACGGCGAATGCATCGTCGATCCGGTTGGCGAAGAGGACGCCGTCACCCAACGTGGCCACGGCGCCATCGATCTGAGCAGTCGCGCGCACGCCGCCCTGGTCCCGCGTGACGTTGGCCTCGACGCGCGCAAAGGGCAGGCGATGCGACACGGTGGCCGCCTGGAAGCGTGACGATCCCTCGCTGGCGCGAATGCCCCAACCCGTGCTGCCCGGCGTCTCGCCGAGCGGCTGGGTCATTTCGATCGAGGCGCTCTTACCGCTCGGCCCGGACGAGACCGCCGTGGTGGTCGACATGCGATCGAAGGGAATCGACAAGCCGGCGAAGAGGCTGACGCCTTTGCGGGCGCCGGTGGTGGCGGATGCCGCCGCGAAGAGGGAAACGCCGCCCCACAGCGGGCGCGACCACGAGGCGCTTGCCGTCTTCGACGCGTGGCCCGTCGACGTTTGCTGGCTGACCAGCGTCATACCGAGGCTGGACTTGCCGTCGAGCCATCTGGACGGAAGGCTGAGATTGAGCCGGTCGAGCTTCTTGTTCGGCCGAGCATCGAAGGTGGGCATGAACGTGGGCGTGGGCGTGCCGGGCTGAACGCGGGCGGTGGCAGAGGCCAGGTCCGCGTAGGCTCCGAACGTGCGCTGCGAGCTGGCGCTGACGGGCATGCCCCATGGTGCCGCCTCGACGTGGACGAAGGCCTGGGAGCCACTCTCGCCGTGCCGACGGCTGCCGATGACGGCCGCCGATGCGGCGCCTTTGCTCCCCAGCAGCACCGACGCGCCGACGCCGCCGTTGACGAGCCCGGCGCCGCCTTCGGCGTGCCCCTCGAGCGTGAGCCATGGCGAGATGCCTCGGCGCACGCTCGCCGAAAAGACGGGGGTGCGGCTGTACGAGTCGCCCGCGGATCCGAACGATCGCCGAGGCACGCCGACCTCCACGGAAAAATCGGTGAGTCCCGGCGCAAGAAGCCGTGGCGACACGTAGAACGGCTGGCTGGTCACGGTCTCGCGGCCTGCTGCATCACGCAGCACGACGCTCGCGACCCCTGCGCCGGCAACGACGGGAACGTTGTTGATCCGGTAGGGGCCCGGGGCAAGATCCTGAGAGAACATGCTGGTGTTGTTCACGAAGATCTCGGCCGTCGACGGCACCGCAGCGCTTCCGGCGAAAGAGGGCAAAGGCAGCGTGACCAGGTCGGGGCGAACCGCGAAGTTGCGCTGCATCTGGAGGCCGCCAATGCGGATTGGACGCGTCCACGCCAAGCCTCCGGCGATCGTATCGCCCGCCCGGTAGGTGGTCAGCGTCTCTTCGTTGGTGACCGTAAAGGTCGTATCGAGGCGCGTGGCCTCGAGTCGCTTCACGGACGAGGTGCGCACGATGGCCGACTGGCTCAGCGTGCCGACTGGCGAGAACACGCGCGCATCCAGCGCGAGCGACGCGTCGGGCCGGCGCATGCTCGTGGCGTTCAATGCCTTGCCGGCCGCGCCGGCGAACAGGCAGTAGTTGAGCACCATGCCGGAGGACTTCTGCCCGTGCAAAGCGACCGCGGCTTGGGCAGAAGCCTCGTACAGCTTCACGGCCTGCAATGCCTCTGGCGCGACAATAGAGATTCGCTGTGAGGGCGCGTCGTATTGGTATGAAAGGCCTTCCAGCCTATCGAGCGCAATCAACTCGTCGAGAGGGCCGGCGTACGGTATCTCGAGCCCGAAGGCCTGGAGCTCCTCCCGCTTTGCCGACATGCGGTCGTCGGGTGACCGGTCGAACTCGGCGATCAGCTGCGTCGGGTTGCCGTTGAGCAGCACCTCGAGCCACAGCGCTTCGGCCGCTGCCGTCCCGGGTGCGGCAAGGCACGCCGCCGCGACCAGCGCGAGTGCCGCGCTGCGGATGCGGCGCCTGGCGGACGCGAGCAGACGTCGCAGCATGTCCAACTCTGGGCGTGAGCGTGGCCGTCAATAGGTGACGGTGACGGTGATGGTGTCGGAGTAGGTAGCGGGCGCCGGCGTCGTTTGCGCCGGCACGCGCCCATACACGGTGTAGGACTGGCTGGCGCCATTGCCCGTCGCTGCTACGGTGTCCGTGCCGACCGTATTGCCCCAGACCGTCGTGCGTCCGGCATCGCTGTAGAGGCTGTAGTTGATCGTGTTGCCCGCGTTGGTCATCTTCCGCACGGCCACGGTCGCGCCCGATCCCGTGCCGGCGTTGAAGCCGATGTTGTAGGGCGTCGTGTCCGTGCACTGCACCTGCACGGTCGAAGTCTGGTCGACGTTCGTCGTGATGACCCCTTGGCTTCCGCCGAAGTTGAGGGTCGAGGCGCTTCCGATCACGCAGGAAGCGACGATGGTCACCTGCACGGTGAAGGTCGTGGTCGTGGTGGCTGCCGGGGCCGGGCCTGCCAGGATGGTGAGCGCCATCGCGGCGAAAAGCAGTGCCAGCTTGCGCGTGAGACGAATGAACATGTGAATTCTCCTGAGGCTTTATCGTCCTCACTGTCGTCGAACCTGACGCTGTTTTGTGCGGCCCTGAGCTTTGTTGTGGAACCCCGCGACGACGACCTAACGAGTGCGAGCCATCGCTTGGAAAGGCCCCTTCTCCGTCTGTCCCGACACGGCAACCGATTCCACGCCCGCGAAGGGGCCCGCCCCCAAAGACCAACGCATCTGCGAGCCGCCCAGCACATAGCCCGCCAATCCGTCGCCCAGACTGATGTTCTCGCCATTCGGCAACTGGATACGAAGAGAAGAAATCCGCTCGCGCGACTCGCCGCTGTTCTCGGCCACGATGGCTGCCGATCCGTTGTCGGCGACGATCGACCATGCCGAGGGCGTGCGTTTGCACGCAGGGTGGCTGAAGAACACCGGGATCGATTGGCGGACGAGCAGGCTCACCGTGTTGGCTTCTTGCTGCGCGAGATCGGGCAACTGATCCACGTAGAGCCGGTAGCTCTCTTCGGCCTGCACCGCACGCTTGCTCACGCGCACGATGCGCGCCGCGGCCTGGCCGTTGGGAGCGAGCGTCAATGCCGGCGGGCTCGTCACCACGTCCTGCGTCGGCTCGAGCACCTCCTTGCCTTCCACCTGCGTCCAGCGAAACACGCGCAACTGCACGTTGACCGGCTTGGTGCCTGTGTTGTGCAGGCGCAGCGTCGATGCGGCGCCTGGCGCCGTCACATCGACGAGCACCGGCTGGACTCTCAGCGCTGCCGCTTGAGCGGCGGCCGGCTTGGGCGCGCCCAGGGCCAGGGCCAGAGCCAAGAGCGGCAGGAGGTGCAGCAAGAAGCGTCGCAACATGGCTAGTTCCTGTAGTGAGCGTCAGCCTTCAATAGGTCACGGTGACGGTGATCGTGTCGGAATACGTGGCGGGCGCCGGCGTCGTTTGCGGCGGCACGCGGCCATACACGGTGTAGGACTGGCTGGCGCCGTTACCCGTCGCGGCCACGGTGTCCGTGCCGACCGTGTTGCCCCAGACGGTGGTGCGCCCGCTGTCGCTGTAGAGGCTGTAGTTGATGGTGTTGCCGGCGTTCGTCATCTTGCGCACCGCCACGGTGGCGCCCGCTCCCGTGCCGACGTTGAAGCCGACGTTGTAGGGCGTGGTGTCCGTGCACTGCACCTGCACGGTCGAGGTCTGGTCGACGTTCGTCGTGATGACGCCCTGGCTGCCGCCGAAGTTGAGGGTCGACGCGCTCCCGATCACGCAGGAGGCGACGACGGTCATCTGCACGGTGTAGGTCGTGGTCGTCGTGGCGGCCAGGGCCGTACCCGCCAGGACGGTGAGGGTCATCGAGGCGACAAGAAGAAACAACTTGCGCGTCAGACGAAAGATCATTCGATTTCTCCTAAGGCATGAGGCGATGGCTGTTTATCGTCGAGCAGCGCCCGAAACTGACAGCCTATTGGCCCCTGTTGAGTTTTGTTGCGGATGCCGTGTCAGCACCAAAGAGCTCAGCTCGTCTTCCGCCCGGACAACAGCGGCCGCTTGGCCACACATCGCCTGGTGCAGTCGATAACCGATCGGCAGCCGCACCTTGCTGTTGAGAAACACGTACAGGTGGTGTTCGTTGGCCGTGTCCACCGTCAGGCTGTCGGCGGGATAGACCTCGAAGCCTTCATGCTCGGCGCCGATGATCCGGCTCTTGATCTCCTGCACATCGTTCCAATCGTGCACGGCGGCGTCGTCGTGCCGTTTGATCGACAGCCAGGCCACGTCCCCGTATTGCGCCCCCAGGGGCGCGCGGACCACGCTCACGCGCACCTGGTAGGTCTCGTTCGTGTAGACGGTCTGTTGTCGCAGGGACTCTTCCTTCTGCAAGGCAGCTGCAAGCGGCGTCCGCGGGCTCCTGGCGTCCTGCTCGATGCCGAGCGATTCCTTCGGCGATCCGATCGCATAGAAGTTGCCCATCGGCGACGGCTGGCCCCACGGCGAGCCATGCGGTCCGATGGAACTGCTCGACAGGCGGTGCTGCAGCGCCCCGTTCCACGCGGCCAGCTCGGACTCGCAGGGAGGACCGATCTCGGCGTCTTCGATCCCGGTGCGGGACCAGCAGAACCAGTAGCGGCCGTCCAGTAGCTCGCCGTCGGCGGCTCCGCCTCGCAGGACCGAGTAGCCGTCGGTACGCAGTTGCTGCCGGATCGAATCGGCGAATTCAATGGGGTTCATCCGCTTTCTCTCCGGTCGTTCAGTTCGAGCGCTTGTGGATGGCATGTACGGGTATCGAACGAAACCGCACTGCCATGAAGGCCTCGACGGGCCGGATGAGCATCGTTGAGCGTTGAGCCGCGACGACAGATCGGAGGGGCGGGCCGGTGACGCCGCCCCCCGCGGAATCACAGTCCGGATTCCTCCGCGGCCTTCAGCACCTTGTCCACGTAGGTCGAATCGCCGGTGCCGGCGGGCGTGGCGGTGTAGTCGTTGACGTCGACGCCGTTGGGGCCGGAGTTGTATGCGCGCAGCGCGAGCTCCCAGCTGCCGAACTTGTCGTACAGCTCCTTCATGTAGCGGGAGCCGGCCATGATGTTGTCGCCGGGGTTGTTGACGTCACCGCCGCCGTACGTCTCGAACTCGCTGCCCTGGATCTGCATCAGGCCGCCACCCGGCGTGCTGGCATTGCCCTTGGACTCCTGCCAGATCATGCCGGCCAGGATGTCCGGCGGTATGCCCGTCTCCTGGGAGGCGCGATCGATCTCGCTCTTGTACTTCTCCCCGATCTGCGCCGGTGTGAGGTCACCGCCGCTGCCCGGAAGCGGCGTGGTGTCCACCGCGCCGGTCTCGGTGGTCGAAGACGGCGACGGCGACGGCGACGGCGACGGCGACGGCGACGGCGATGGCGATGGCGATGGCGATGGCGATGGCGATGGCGATGGCGATGGCGATGGCGATGGCGATGGCGATGGCGATGGCGATGGCGACGGCGACGGCGATGGCGATGGCGACGGGGATGGCTTTCCGGGTTGACCTTGGGGGACCCCTGGTCCGGTGGGCTGGCCGCCTTCCGTGGGTCCGCCTGGAGGCCCGTCGATGCCTGCGCCCGGGCCCTTGGCCTGATCATTGGGACTGAACGGACCGCCGCCCTGCGACGCCTGCTGCATCAGCTGCATCAACAGTTGCAAGAGCTGCTGCAGCATCTGCATGATGCCGCCGTCCTGCCCTGTCGGGTCCGTGCCCGAGGGGCCGCCTACCCCGTTGGGGCCACCCGGCCCGCCGGGGCCGTTGGGGCCGCCCCCGAGCTGATTGCCGCCGCTCTGGAGATTGCCGTTGATCTGGTCTTTCAGGCCTGTCAGCCCGCCTGCGGCCTGCTGGAACTGCATGGCCGCGAGCATCACTTCCATCACGCTCGACATGAGCTTCTGGATCGCCTGCACGTTGCCCGCGCCGCCCACCGGTTCGATCGAATTCGACATGGGCGTTCCCGTCACCAGCTGGGCAGCGAGCCGCTGCCCAGTGCGTCCATGATCTCCTGGACGTAGTTCTGCGACTCCGGAATGGAACGCCAGTCGGCATTCGGCCCCTGGTTGTAGCCGCCCAGCGCGTCCTCCAGGCTGCCCTTCTCGTCCATCATCTTCTTCAGGTACATGGTGCCGACCTCGATGTTCAGCTCCGGGTTGCTCTTCAGCTCCTCGGCGGTCACCGGTCGGCCGAGCAGCTCGCTGGCTGTTTCCGGCTTCACCTGCATGAGGCCGACGGCACCGGCGCTGGAGGTGGCATTCGGATCCCCCTGCGACTCCTTGGCCATCACGCACTTGATGACCTCGGGATCCATGCCGTGCTTGGCGGCCGCGCTGTTGATGGCGTCGTCGTACTGGCCGCCGGCCGGACCAGTGCGGCTCGGGTAGTTCGAGTCCACCGGAGTGCCGCCCCCCGAGGACGAGACCCCGCCGGTCGGCGATCCCGACGGCGAGCCCGAGTCCAGGGTATGGCCCGGGCCGCTGGAGTTGCCGTTGGGGCTGAAGCCCCCGCCGCCCTCGCCGCCCTGGGACATCTGCTGCATCACCATCATCAGCATCATCAGCAGCTGCTGCAGCATCTGCATGATGCCGCCGCCGCCACCCATCGGGTCCGTGCCGGAAGGGCCGCCCACGCCGCTGGGGCCGCCGATGCTGCTCGGGTCGCCGCCGACCTGGTTGCTGCCGTCTTGAAGATTGTTGTTGATCTGGCCCTTCAGGTCCTGCAGCCCGCCGCCCTGCGATGCCTGCTGGAACTGCATGGCCGCGAGCATCATCTCCATCATGCTCATCATGAGCTGCTGGACGGCTTGCACTCCGCTGGGGCCGCCTACCGGCGATATCGAATTTGACATGTGTGTTTCCTATCGCCGCGCAGGCATGCGCCGCTTGGCAGATGGTCGATTGCGCAGCGTCAATCGCCGTTCATGAAGTCGTACAGGATGCGTGCTGCAGTCGTGCGCTTGGTGTCTTGCGGATCCTCGGCACGCTCGTACACCTTGCGCCACATCGTTGCGGCGTCTTCGGGTGTGCTGGTGCCCTTGACGGCATCCACGGTCGCCGACTCGTTGTTCTCCAGCTCGTGCTTGATGAAGCCGTAGTTGGCAGCCGGGCTGGCCGGATCGAGGCCGTTTTCCTTGCACCAGTTGATGAACTGCGGCTTGCGGTCGTAGCTCCACTGCGCCCAGCCGTAGCCCTTGTCGGTGGAGTTGGGCTGGCCGTACGGTTCATTGCCGGCGTAGGCGTACTCGTTGACGTTGGCGTTCATGCCGTCGCTCTCGTGCCACAGGTTGCCGGCGATGCCGGCGGCCTGCTCGGGCGTGAAGCCGAAGTCCTTCTGCAACTGCTCGGCCACGTTCTTGGCCATCTCCTTGCCTTCGGCTTCGGACAACGGCCCCTTCTGCGGCTCGGTGCTGAGCGGATCGGTCGAATTGCCCGTGGGGCCGCTCGGCTTGGGCTGGGCAGTCGGCAAGCTCGTGCCGCCGGTGCCGGTGGTCGGGTTGGTCCCCCCACCGGGCTTGTCGGTCGACGGCGTGCCGGTCGAACCTGCGGGAGGGGGGCTAGAGGGTGAAGGCGAGCCGCCGCCGGGGCCGCCGCCACCCGGGCCGCCGCCACCGGGACCGCCGCCACCGGGACCACCCCCACCGGGACAACCCCCACCGCTGGGGCCTCCGACCGGCGGGGTGCCAGTCGGGCCACCGGGCGGATTGCCGATGTTTTGGCCGGGGCCGCCGGAATCCTCGTTGGGATCCATCCCGCCCTGCGACATCTGCTGCATCAGCATCATCAGCAGCTGCAACAGCTGCTGCAGCATCTGCATGATGCCGCCGCCTTCCCCCGTCGGCTCCGTGCCCGAGGGGCCGCCCACCTGGCTGGGGCCGCCCGGGCCACCGGGTCCGCCCGGGCCGCTCGGCCCACCGGGGCCCCCACTGCTGTCCGGGCCGCCGCCGACCTGGTTGCCGCCGCTCTGCAAGTTGCCGTTGATCAGGTCCTTCAGGCCTTGCACTCCGCCGGCCTGCGATGCCGCCTGGCTGAACTGCATGGCCGCGAGCATCACCTCCATCACACTCATCATGAGTTGCTGGACGGCTTGCACCCCAGTGGGGCCGCCGACCGGCGATATCGAATTTGACATTCCCGTTCCTTTGCGTTGTTTGGTCCACCATGCCGCTTGCTCGCAGTGCAGCAAGCGCGGCAATGCGCAGATTCAAACGCGGCGTGGCGCACGCACCCGCGAAGCGTGCGAAGCCCCGGCCGGTAACGCGAAGATCCTCGAGCGCGGCGCGGCTGCTGCCGTACACCCGCGGTGGGTTCTTCGCTGGATCTGCCTGAGCTTCGCATCCGATGGCGGGCCGCATCCTGGTGAGCGGCATGCTCTGGGGGTGGGTCGGTTCATCGTTCGCGTTTGTCGCGGACGCGCCCACGACGCAGGGGACGAACAAGCCATGGAAGACGTCTTGGTGGTCGGCGCCGGGCCTGCCGGGGCGGCGTGCGCGCTGTGGTTGCATCAACTCGGGTTGAAGGTGATGCTGCTCGACGCTGGCCGAGCGATTGGTGGCTTGCAACTGCGCAGCCCCTATACCAACCGCTGGATTCCGAGCGTGCAAGGCAAGACGGGTCAGGAAGTCGCCCGACAGCTGGAAGAGCATGTGCGTTCGGCGTCAGTGCCCTGCAGATTGGGTTTCGACGTCGGAGCCATTCGGTATCGTGCCGACCATTCCGGATGGGAGGTATCAGCTGCCAAGGAGTCACTGCGTGCCACTTACGTGGTGATCGCCACCGGCTCGAAGCCGCGGTGCGGTGGATTCATGGAAACCGAGCACGTGGGCATTGGTCCTGGCATTTCCATGGAAAGGATCGACGTCCATGGCAAACGCGTGGCGATCCTCGGCGGCGGCGACAACGCCTTCGACCAGGCCGTCTTCGCACTTCGGCGCGGCGCGCGCAACGTCGACGTCTATTGCCGGCACACGCCCAGGGCGCAGCCGATCCTGCAACGCGAGATTCCGTCGCACTGTGTCCATGTGGGGCCATTCGATGCCGACCAGGTGCGCATGACGGTCAACGCAGCCGCATACGACGTTCTCGGCGTGCAATTCGGTTTCGAGGCGAGTATTCCGGCCGGGATTCGGTTGCCGCTGCGCGATGGCTACATCGTCGTGGACCGGCACGGAGCCGTTCCTCGCTTCAGGGGGCTGTTCGCCGCGGGCGAGGTGACGAACTTCTGGCATCCCTGCGTCACCACCGCCCTCGCGCACGGAGTGCAGGTGGCCAAGGCCATTCAGAACGACCATTTGGCTGCAGCGTCCGGCGCCATGCCGTCATTCGTTGAGCGGCCGGCACCGAGAGTGGCCCGCCCGCGGCGTGGGCCGGGGCTTCGCCCGCAAGCAGCGGCCAGGATGCACCAGGGCGGTGGTGCCATTGCTAGGAGCCTGTCGGACTTGAGCCCGCACGAGCGCTGAACCGAGAGCACGTTGGCTCTGTCGACGTTCGCGGTGCGATAAGGGTCCAATCGGCTGTCTGCGTGATCGCTGATCGATCTGAGCGTGCCCTGAGGGGCATCCCGAGGGAGGGTTTCGCGCGGCATTTCCCCCGCATCATGCTGCCCTCAGCGCGTGCAAGCGCTTGACATTCCATGCAAGCGTTACCAGCGTCCATTCGCCTTCGGCCTTTTCCAGCCCGCGCATGGGCATCTGCCGCCAGCCCTTCACGGCTCTTCGTCGTTTCGGGTGGAGCGCGAGATCGCGCTTCAATGAGACATAGCGCCTGAAGAACGCGGCATAGCGCGAACGAATGGCGAGACTGGGATATGCGTGAGTTTCCCGAGTCGGAGGTAGGCAACGGCGATGAAGTTGGCCGCCGTGCGGAAGCCGCGGGCCGCGCGCTTGGCTTGCTGCATCTGCCCGTTCATCGCCTCGACGAAGGCGTTGGATCGATGATCGAGCATGCCGCGCACGACGGCGTCGAAGTGCTCCTTCAGGGTGGCACCCAGCCGCTTGAACGACTCCAGACGACTGCGCCGAGCCCACGAGATCCAGCGCTTGAGGTCTGCTGCGGCCATATCGGCATGGTTGTGCGATCGCGCCAAAGCGAATACTTCCCGCAACCCCATCTTCAGCCGCCACGCTCGCGCACTCTTGAGGTTGGCGCGCTGCAGCCAGTGCATAACGCTGGCCTGTGCCGGGCTCCAGCCCGACGGGTTGCGCCGCATCGCCCACAGGATCGATCGGCGTTCGCTCGGCCCGAGCTCGCCCAGCGCCTGCTGCACAAGCTCGGCCTCGGCCTTCCATTCCGCCTTGCGCACTTCGTCCATCGCCGTGTTCGCCAGAGCAACGAGGAAGTTATCGCGATCGTTGTCCTTGAATTTGCGTGCGAGCGTCAAGGTTCCGGAACGAGGGCGCGGCGTCGCCGCCGTGACCGCTTGGCCGGGGCTGGACTGGCCCGCCGCCGCGACGCTGGGGCTGGCTGCCGAGCCTGTTCGCTTGCCCAGCAACTGGCGCAGTGCCTGGACGGTATCGAGGAACGCATCGCCCAGCGTCGGCCACTTCACGACGGGCTTGCCATCGCGCGGCAGCGCCTTGAGGGAGCCGAAGGGCGCCGAAGCCACCGGTCGAAGATGACCGGGACGACGATGGCCGAGCCTGCGCGGTGGCGCTCCATCGCGGGCCAGGCACTCAGGGTTTGTGCCAGGGTGTGGCGTTTCCTTTGCCGCACTGCTTCTTGGTCGGTGGTATGAGAAGGCGCCCTCCATGGCGCGACGGCGCTTCAGCGCTGCCGCGGATATCGCCCGCAAATCAACGGTCTACGCCGCCCTCATGAAACGTCACCCCTTGGCACGCGTTATGCAAAGCGGGTAGGCGTCTCAGCGATGGGCGCGCCACCAGTGAGCGAGTACCCGTAGCGACATGGATCAAAGCGCCCTGTTTCCTGAGCGTGCCGTCCGAGCCGACGCCAACTTCGTCGAAGTCGTGCGCCGCAACGCCGCGATCACTCGGCATGCCGCGTTTGTGTATCTGCGCGACGGCGAGGACGAGGTGGATCGGCCGAGCTTCGCTGATCTTGATCGGCAAGCGCGCGGATTGGGAACCCTCTTGCAATCCGACCCTGGGCTCGCCGGCCAACGGGTACTGCTCATCTTTCCGCCCGGACTCGACTTCGTCGTTGCCTTCGTTGGGTGCCTGTACGGAGGCGCCGTCCCCGTACCGATGAGTCCTCCACGACGTGACCAAGGCGTAGACAAGCTGCGCGCGATTGGTCTCAGCTGCGTGCCAAAGGCACTCCTCACCGACCGTGCGGCCGACGGAGACTGTACTGGTCTCCTCGGCTCACGCAATGGCGGTCGACAAGGTGTGTGTCGCTATCGAAGGGTCGCTCGCCGAAGTCAAGAGCCGAGGCTTCTGAGCTCATACCGCCGGTAGGCGCACGGTCAACGAGTTGAGAGTTTACTGGCGACGCAATGACGACGAGCGGCAGAAGCCGCTTGTCGTGCCGCTTCCACTCCGGCGCCTTGCCACTGTTGGTTGCTTCGCGGTGGCTCAAGTGGATGGCGCTAGACCCGCACCGGGTGGTAACCGAGGAGACACAAGATGACGACGACAAACGCGGCCGCGCGGCAGGAAGAATTCCTGGCCCCGGTCAAGACCCAGGTGCAGGCCAAGCTGCCGGCCGAGCAGCGCGAGACGCTCGCCACTTTCGTCGATCACTATTTCGGCCAGGTCGATCCCGAGGACCTGGCCGAGCGCGACAGCGGCGACCTGTACGGCGCGGCACTGTCGCACTGGCATTTCGCGCGCAAGCGCGAGCCCGGCCGCGCCCGCGTGCGGGCCTTCAACCCGACGATCTCCGAGCACGGCTGGCAATCGACGCACACGATCATCGAGATCGTCACCGACGACATGCCCTTCCTCGTCGACACCGTGACGATGGAGGTCAACCGCAACGGCCTGACGCTGCACCTGTTCGTGCACCCGATCGTCGACGTGCAGCGCGATGCCGGCGGCATGCTGCTGGGCCTGAACGGCGGCAAGCGCGAGTCGTTC
>NZ_JABRWJ010000030.1 GCF_013266755.1 Pseudaquabacterium terrae
AGGTCCATCGGATTGACTTCCTTCCAGGGCATCCGCAAGCTCCTCCTTCGAGCCCGCATCGTCCCCTCTCGTGTCAACCATCCGCCCAGAGAAATCTGTCAACCATGCGCCCGGGTCGTACAGAATTGACGCCTAACCCTTCGGTCAACGCGACCCGCACCGGCAGGCGTCTTGGGGCACGAGGCCGCCCAGCACTATCATCGGCCTCGCGCCCCAAGCCCCCTGCCGCTGCGGGCGCGTTACCTCAAACGTTAGGCCTCGGGTCAGCACGGTCGTCGCGACTCGCAGGGTTCAAGAAGCACCACATGCCTGCGACCGTCGTCTCGTCAGCCAGCAGTGAAATACGAGGGCACGCGCCTGGCAAGGACCTGGCAAGGAAGAGGGGCAAGGTCTGTGCGGGCCGCCCGTCGCACGCGCGGTCGGCGCACGGCCCGAGCACATCGAAGAACAAGATCGGTCGTCGCAAGTCGATGCACCGAGCACCAGGCCCACAAAGAGCATGCCGTTCACTTCGGGCGGTACTTGCTTCGCATCTCACACAGCCGTCGGCGGCAAGAACATCGGTCAAGCTCTGGCAGTTCTCGCGTCCGTGTCGCGCAGCTCAGGGCCCAAGTCGCTCATCAGCCTGCTCGCTGTTCACGGTCGCAAACGCACCGAGGCCTAACCCTTCGGTCAACGCGACGTCCACCAGCTGCGCGCCAGGGCCGCGAAGCACCCAGGCATATCATGTGCCTCGCGGCCCTGGCGCTCCGCCGGCGGCCGCGCGTTACCTCAAACGTTAGGCCGCATACGCATGCTCGACTTCAGCTGCCACTTCTGCCCCGGGCGACTCCCCGTTGCGTTCGTCTTCTGTGTTCCCGGGGCAGACGAGGTCCGCGCTGGAAGGCCCGTCTCAGGCGCAACTGGTGAGAACTTTGATTTCGCACTCCAACATCTGAACGCTGAGAGACCAGACATCTTCGAGTCACCTGCGCGATACGACTATAGGATCACCAACTCGGTGGCAATACCAATGGCTGTCAGCCTTGGGCACAAGACGTCAGAGCCGAAGGATTGCGAAGTGACTGAAAGGGGAAACGTCGATCGAGTGACACAAGAACTGGTTGGTTGCTCAGTAGTAGTTCTGTGTGGGCTCAAGGCGCGCCTACTTCGTCCTGACGTTGGCAGCAATGGCCGCACAGTCTTCGACGCTTGGCACTTGGGCAACCAAGCGTTGAACGGGAAGTACAGACTACCTGGAAATTCTTCAGCAACTACAAGCCACGCTCGACGTAGGCAACGTGCAACCTTGTGGGCCGCAGAACTGCTGGTCAACATCGGGGGACAAAATGCGGCCTAACCCTTCGGTCAACGCGACCCGCACCAGCAGGCCCCTTGGGGCGCGAGGCCGTGCAGCCTATCATCGGCCTCGCGCCCCAAGCGTCCTGCCGGCACGGGCGCGTTACCTCAAACGTTAGGCCTCGCGCGCAGTCTTCGGCGAACGCCAGGCGCATCTGTCCACGCCGAACGAACACCAAATCTCGACCAATGTCGCTGATGGGAAGTGAAGACAATGAGCGCTCATCGACGAGCGCACCACCACGAAGAGAAGACAGTCGTTGGTGCAACTGCGATCGAAGATTGCCTTCCGTCCCGGCCGCTGATAGAACAGCCGAAGTCCGGAGATCAGTGCTGCGCGCTTCACCACGACGGACTGAACTGCGTGAAGACAATTCAACGTCGCAGGCTCAGTCACCACCAGGCGCCAGCGGCCTGCCTACGCCGGCAAGGCTTCGGCTCTGCCAGCAGTCAGTGCTACGGGCAGGCCGGGGACCGAGGCCTAACACGTCGGTCAACGCGACGTCCACCAGCTGCACACCAGGGCCGCGAGGCACCCAGGCATATCATGTGCCTCGCGGCCCTGGCGCTCCGCTGGTGGCCGCGCGTTACCTCAAACGTTAGGCGTCATGGCAAGGCCCCGCGCGAGCAATCGGTCCGTCTTGCGAGCACCGAACGTGAAGACCAACACCGCGTCCGCCGTGTTCGTCCGACTGCGAAGCGAGCGAAACGCTTGCGAGCACCGAGCATGAAGAACTGCACCGCATCTGTCGTACTTCGTCCGACTACGATGACCCGCGAGTCGTCTTCGCAAGCTGTGCCCTTCGATCGGCGCTTCAAGGTCAGTCTCACAAGTGCGCTTCGCGCAGGCGTGCTGCGCCGCGCAGTCAGTCCGTCGGGCGCCACGCGGGCGCGGCGCGAGGTGAGTTCGCAGCCCAGGGCCAACGAGCCGCACTGCGCATGCACTCTGGCCCTGGCAACCGCAGCGCCTTGCGAGGCATCACTGGCAGGCGGTTGTCTTCCACGCGGTCCCGTAGTTCTGCCGCTCAAAATGCCGCCTAACCCTTCGGTCAACGCGACGTCCACCAGCTACGCGCCAGGGCCGCGAGGCACCCAGGCATATCATCTGCCTCGCGGCCCTGGCGCTCCGCTGGCGGCCGCGCGTTACCTCAAACGTTAGGCGTCATGAACCACGACCTCGCAGACGCGCCGGCAGTACTGTCGGGCACTTGGCTCTACGCGGGAGACACTCCTTGCGCAGTCAAGATTGTCAGTCATCACGTGCTCTATGGGACAGGTGACGAGGAAGATCCACCCGACATCGCGGACGACCAAGAAGTCGAGTGCTTCTATATCTACTTCAGCACCCCGGCGGGTCAACCACAATGGGTTGGCGGTGGTACAAGCACCTCTCTCACAGAGGCGAGAACCATCGTTGAACAAAGGCTCGGGTCCACGCTCACTTGGCACGAGAAGGACTCAGGTACTCGGTGAACGCGTTCATTTCTCTTGGCCCGCAGCGCGCGAACCCCAATGACGCCTAACCCTTCGGTCAACGCGACCCGTACCAGCAGGCCGCTTGGGGCGCGAGGCACCCAAGCCTATCATGTGCCTCGCGCCCCAAGCGCCCTGCCGGCACGGGCGCGTTACCTCAAACGTTAGGCCTCACGACACTAACCATGCCCGCCATCTTCGCGTTTACCTGCACTTGCTGCGGCAAGTTGCACGAAGGATCACCCAGCTTCGCCTTCAATGCGCCGGACCACTATGCGAATCTGACCGAAGAACAGAAGGCACGAATCGGCAAGCTGAATTCCGACGTCTGCACGATCGCGCACGAGGACAGGACGGATTACTTCATTCGAACGATCCTGGAGATTCCGATTGAAGGCGTCGCTGAGCCATTTACCTGGGGCGTCTGGGTCTCCCTGAGCAAGAAAAGCTTTGAGCGTTATCTCGACACTTACGACACTCCAGTCGAAGGAGAAGGCTTCTTCGGCTGGCTGTGCAATGCCATCCCGAACTATCCCAGCGGGCCATCATCGCGACCGACTGATGTCATCGTTCAATTGAACCGTCAGCGGCCCAAACTGCTTCTTCATCGTGGCGAACAAGAGACTGACCCTCTCGTCATCGATCAACACCAAGGCATTTCCGTCGCCAGGGCCCAGTCGCTCGCGGAGCAGGCGATGCACCGGTGAGGCCTAACTGGTCGGTCAAGGCGACGTCCACCAGCTACGCGCCAGGGCCGCGAGGCACCCAGGCATATCATGTGCCTCGCGGCCCTGGCGCTCCGCTGGCGGCCGCGCCTTACCTTCAACGTTAGGCGCCCGAAGAAGTGCAAAGACACTCGCCTTCGAGACACTGTAGTTTCTTCGCCGTCGCGGGAGCAGCGAACTCACGCCGGGATCGCGTGAACATCACCCTCGACCCTCGGCGCCGGCTACCCGCGCTTTGCCGGGCAGCGAACCAAGCGTGTGACTCCTCCAGATCGATCGCTGCCCCGCCGAAAATGCCCTTCTGCAGAGGAATCGCGGTCCACGCACAAATGCTGCGGTCTCGCGCGCAGTCGCGCAAACACCCAAACACCCAAGCACTGCAGGCCACCGGCGCACGAATGCCAATGCGAACACGAGTGGCACCCTCCCCAATCGCTGCAAGAAGGCTGGCCGGCCTGGAAGGCTTGTGCGTTTGGCTGCCGATCGAGCACACTGAACCATGAATACAAACTGCGGGCTGTCCACCGAGGCGCCTAACCCTTCCATCGAACGGACGTGCACAAGCAGGCTTCGCCTGCTTGTGCCAGCCGCTCATGTCAAACGTTAGGCGTCATGGCAAGGCCCTGCCCGAGCAATCGGTTCGTCTTGCGAGCACTGAACGTGAAGACCAACACCGCGTCCGCCGCAATCGTCCGACTGCGAGGCGACCGGAGCGCTTGCGAGCACCGAGCATGAACAACAACCGCGTCTGTCGTGCTCCGTCCGACTGCGGCGGCAGTGAGTCGTCTTCGCAAGCTGTGCCCTCCGGCCGTCGCTTCAAGGTCAGTCCCACAAGTGCGCTTCGCGCAAGCGTGCTGCGCCGCGCAGTCAGTCTGTCGGGCGCCGCGCGGGCGCGGCGCGAGGCGGAGTTCGGAGCGCAGGGTCAACAATCCGCCCTGCGCATGCACTCTGGCCCTGGCAAGCCGCAGCACCTTGCCGGCCATCACTGGCGGTCGGCTCTCCAATCGCACGGTCTCGTAGTTCTGCCGCTCAAAATGCCGCCTAACCCTTCGGTCAACGCGACGTCCACCAGCTACGCGCCAGGGCCGCGAGGCACCCAGGCATATCATGTGCCTCGCGGCCCTGGCGCTCCACTGGCGGCCGCGCGTTACCTCAAACGTTAGGCCTCACAACATGCACCGACATCTGCGCTTCTTTCGCGCGCTCCTCGGAACCACTTTGGTTGCATTTCTGGCCTTCACGCTTGCGTTCGAGTTCACCGTGGTGCAGCCTGCCCTGTCCAAGGCTGCATCCCTGCTTGCCGCCGCCGCGCCAAGCGAACGCAGTCCCCCAGCCACCCTAATGGAAGCACTGGATCGCTCGCAACCCGAACTGCGGAAGTACCAAGTGGCGAGGGACTTGCTCGCTCAACCGCCTTCACAGATTGAGGGCCTCCGAACACTGAGCAGGCAGTCCCTGGAACACGGCCTTGGCATCTCCCTCAAGTTGCACCTTTCAGAACAAGACCTGTCAGCTCTGCATCTGTCGCAGGCATACATGGGACCAGGAGTGCGCGGGTATGCACAAGCATCAGCAATCCATCTAGGTGTACCACTGGAGTCCGTCACACGCGAGCAAGCTGCGAAGCTCGTGGCAATTTCGCTTGCACCGGCCGCAAATCTGGCCAGTCCGGAGCGGCTGGCTCGGCGCGTCGAGTTGCTGCTGTCAGCCCGCCGCCAGTGAGGCCTAACCCTTCGGTCAACGCGACGTCCACCAGCTACGCGCCAGGGCCGCGAGACACCCAGGCATATCATGTGCCTCGCGGCCCTGGCGCTCCGCTGGCGGCCGCGCGTTACCTCAAACGTTAGGCCGCACGCCCCGCCATCGACGCCGCACACTCATCCATGGTCCAGTTCGCTACCTTCGATGATCTCGAGCGCTTCACCAAGAACCTCCAGAATTCAGGCCAGGTTCTGGCGAAATCGCTCCGACGGGAAGGTAAGACCGTCTTCTTGTCTCATTCACACAAGGACAACGAGTATCTTCCTGGCGTCATTAGCGTACTCGAGAACAACGGCGGGTCGGTGTACGTGGACGTTCAAGACAAGTCTCTGCCTGAAGACCCTTCACTTGAGACCGCAGCCATTCTTCGCCAAAGCCTCTCGGTCTGCCGAAAGTTCGTCGTCTTTGTTACCACGCAGAGCAAGGATAGCAAGTGGATCCCGTGGGAACTCGGGCTAGGCGACGGTGAGAAGACAATGCGCAACGTGGCACTCTTTCCCGCCGCAAAGCAAGACTACGACCAAGCGTGGGCCGAACGCGAGTACCTTGGCCTGTACGACCGGATCGTGTGGGGCCAGTTCACCGGTGGTCCGTTCGAGTGGCTCGTTCATCATCATCATGACAACACGGCAGTCAAACTGAACGAGTGGCTCACTCGCACATGAGCGAAGTGCGGCCTAACCCTTCGGTCAACGCGACCCGCACCAGCAGGCGTCTTGGGGCGCGAGGCACCCAGGCTAATCATGTGCCTCGCGCCCCAAGCCTCCTGCTGCTGCGGGCGCGTTACCTCAAACGTTAGGTGTCCGTCGAAGTGCGCCACTTGCGCAGGTCTCGTTCAGCCCACCTTCGCCGGCGAGCACGATCGGGTGCGCTCTGGAAGCAAAGACATCGTTCGGCGTGATGCCCTGGCAGAAACACAAATCCGTTGGCTGGATGCGCAGCCCACCACGCGCCCTTCGGGCGCTTGCAGTTCGGAAAAAGCCGCAGGCCCCACTGCCGCTCGCCAAGGTCCGTCGCTTGTCATGGCCGCTCATCTCGAAGTCCATGAATGCCCGCTCGGGCTCTGGCAGCGCGCGCAACTGCGCAGTTCAAGTTCTGCCCTGCGCAACATCGTCATCCGTCCTTCTGGCATCGGTGCCCAAGACCCGCAGCCACCTAACCCTTCGGTCAACGCGACGTCCACCAGCTACGCGCCAGGGCCGCGAGGCACCCAGGCATATCATGTGCCTCGCGGCCCTGGCGCTCCGCTGGCGGCCGC
>NZ_JABRWJ010000031.1 GCF_013266755.1 Pseudaquabacterium terrae
TTAGGTGTCCGTCGAAGTGCACCACTTGCGCAGGTCTCGTTCAGCGCACCTTCTCCGGCGAGCACGATCGGGCGCGCTCTGGAAGCGAAGACATCGTTCGCCGTGGTGCCCTGGCAGAAACACTGAACCTGTGGCTGCATGCACAGTCCGCCACGCGCCCTTCGGGCGGTTGCAGTTCAGGAGCCGAAGACCGCAGTGCGGCTCATCAAGATCTGTCGCTTGTGTTGGCCGCTCATCTCGAAGTCCAGGATTGCCAGCCCGGGCTCTGGCAGCTCGCGCGTCTGCGCCGTTCAAGTTCCGGCCATGCGCATAGTCGTCATCCGTCCTACTGGCATTGGTGCCCAAGACCCGCAGCCACCTAACCCTTCGGTCAACGCGACGTCCACCAGCTACGCACCAGGGCCGCGAGGCACCCAGGCATATCATCTGCCTCGCGGCCCTGGCGCTCCGCTGGCGGCCGCGCGTTACCTCAAACGTTAGGCCTCAGAACTTCGACCCCGGGGCGTAGTCAAGTGAATCCCGTCTTCTGTTCATCCTGCGGCAGCCTGCTCATCGAGCGACCAGACCCCGATAACCACGCCATCGACTACGAGTGCGTTCGTTGTGGGAAAACGCATACGAAACACAGTCAGGGTTGGCTGCCGGCAGACACCGACGTTACGACCTTCTTTGACCAAGTCGCGGCAGCGATTGGTGATATGACGGGAAAGTCAGGTGCTGAGGCCAGCCAAATTGCTCGCGACTACTACATCAAGTTCACAAACGCAGCCTATTGCGCGACCTTGGGAATCCCTGCACAGGACGAAGACTTCTTCTTTCACGAGTCTGCATACGGAATCGCGCTCCGGGCGTGGTACTACCTCGTACTCGGAGGCAACCCCAATCCACGTGAGTTCATCAAGTGGAGGTCCCACCGGTCCAGCGGGAACACTGAGGCCTAACCCTTCGGTCGAGGCGACGTCCACCAGCTACGCGCCAGGGCCGCGAGGCACCCAGGTCTATCATCTGCCTCGCGGCCCTGGCGCTCCGCTGGTGGCCGCGCCTCACCTCAAACGTTAGGCGGCAGATGCCCGGACACTCGCGTCAGTCCAGCGGTTTCTCCTCGGTTGGTACTGGCGAAGCCTCGTCGGGTACTTTTGCAGTGTCTGATGCGTGACGCTCCATATGCGGCTTCTTTCCCGGTTGAGGCGTCTTCTCGGCGCCGGGTGCGACCTCTTCGTCGCGATTCTTCTTCTCCTGCTGCACCTTCTTGTCATGGGCGACGTTACGTGGGTCGGTCATGGCATGCTCCTTTGAGTGTGAGTCCTTCATACTTCCCCGAAGACTGTGTCAAACGGGTAGGACGGAACCACGTTTCGCCTCGGACAACGGCTCGCCACCAAGCCTTGCCTCGCGTGACAAACTCGTGCCATGAATAGGGGTGCTCTGCCAACCGGTTCGAACCAGCCGCCTAACCCTTCCATCGAGGGGACGTCCACAAGCGGGCTTCGCCCACTTGCGGCCGCCCCTCATGTCAAACGTTAGGTGCCGCAAGGTCCGCCGGTGCGTGCCGGCTCTGAAACGCCATCCCAGCAGCAATGCCACAATCCAGCGTGCGAGACGAAGAGGCTCACATGGCGAAACACAAGCTCCCTCCATGGCTGCGATCGAAAGAGAAGAGTCAATCGGTCTCGGTAGGCGTCAGTTGGTACACCGAAGAGGAATGGCAGAAGGTCAAGGCCGCAGCCACCGATGCGGATCTGTTCGAAGCGACCTACTCTGAGTGGGTTGCGATGGTGGAAGAATCCATCAAGAACATGCTTGTCGCCGGCATCATCGCTGAGAAGGTCCCGATCAGAGCCGACGAACTCCTTGCGTGGTGTCTGGCGCACGGGAAGAACAATGAAGCAGCGTCTCGCGCTCAGTTTGTCTCTGAAATGGGCGCCAAAGGACATGGAAGCGGCACCTAACCCTTCGGTCAACGCGACGTCCACCAGCTACGCACCAGGGCCGCGAGGCACCTAGGCATATCATCTGCCTCGCGGCCCTGGCGCTCCGCTGGCGGCCGCGCGTTACCTCATACGTTAGGCGTCATGGCAAGGCCCAGTGAGAGCAGTCATCCCGTCTTGCGAGCACCGAGCATGAAGACCAACTCCGCGGCTACCGCAGTCGACAGAACTGCGAAGAATGGAAACCCATACTCGCAAGCTGTGCCCTCTGTTCACCGCTGCAGAAGCAACTTCACAGCGAAGGCCCTGGCAGGAATGCCAGGAGAACGCTCTGGCATCCGGCGCGTTGAGCCCAGGTCTCACAAACCCGCAGGCCAGCACTTCTGCACCTTTGCTTCTGGCAAGCCGCAGTGCACCTTGCGAGCCATCAAGGGCAGTCGCTTTCCGTCCGCACGGTCTTGCCGTTCTGCCGCTCATAATGACGCCTAACCCTTCGGTAAACGCGACCCGTACCAGCAGGCCTCTTGGGGCGCGAGGCACCCAGGTCTATCATCTGCCTCGCTCCCCAAGCGTCCTGCCGGCACGGGCGCGTTACCTCAAACGTTAGGCCTCGGGTCAGCACGGTCGTCGCGACTCGCAGCGTTCAAGAAGCACCACATGCCTGCGACCGTCGTCTCGTCAGCCAGCAGTGAACAGCCGAATACGAGAGCAGCGCGTCTGGCAAGGCCCTGGCAAAGGAAGAGGGGCAAGGCCCGCGCGGGCCGCCCGCCGCACGCGCGGTCGGCGCACGGCCTCAGCGGATCGACGAACAAGTATGGTCGTCGCGACTCGAGGCGCGGAGCGCAAGGCCTGCAGAGTTCAGGCCGCTCACTTCGTCCGCGCGTCACTTCGCTTCACACCAAGCCGTCGGCAACAAGAACATCGGTCAAGCCCTGGCAGTACTCACGTCACCGCGATGCAGTTCAAGACCCATGTCGCTGCTCAGCCTGCTCGCTGTTCGCGGTCTCCAACGCCGCGAGGCCTAACCCTTCGGTCAACGCGACGTCCACCAGCTACGCGCCAGGGCCGCGAGGCACCCCGGCATATCATGTGCCTCGCGGCCCTGGCGCTCCGCCGGCGGCCGCGCGTTACCTCAAACGTTAGGCCCATGAAGCACCACCGCGCCGCAGCACTTGCACTTCTGGCTTGGAATGCAACATGTCCGAGTACGGCATCTGCAGAGAACCTTGAGTTCCGAGGGCTCTCCATCGAATGGCTTGACGGCTTTACTCGCGAAAGCTTCATCAGCAATGACATGTTTGCCTTTAAGGACCGCGCGGGCACACGTCTCGTTGTTCAGGTCTTCCCCAGCACCCTTGTTCCGGGCTCTCTAGAGGCAACAAGACTTATCGAGGCGCGAAGAACCTTCGTCGAGGATCAGTTGCCAAAGCTGCAAAGGGTTTGCGACATCACCAATCCGACGGCGCGGGCCATTTCGAGCTCGGGTCTAGAGCTCTACTCCAACGCCTGCAAGAGGCGGAATCCCGGTGGCGCGGAATTTGTCCTTCAATACTTTCTGGTGTCGCCAGCTGGCGGTCTCGCGCTCTTCACAGTCTATGGGAATGGCACAGCAGGAATGGAGTACAAGAAGTACACAGTTCTCTTTGAATCGGCCAAGTGGTAGGCATGAGCCTAACCTGGGCCTAACCCTTCGGTCAACGCGACGTCCACCAGCTACGCGCCAGGGCCGCGAGGCACCCAGGCATATCATCTGCCTCGCGGCCCTGGCGCTCCGCCGGCGGCCGCGCGTTACCTCAAACGTTAGGCCTCAAGTTCCCACATGAAGTGCGTATGTCAGTCAAAGAACCTGCCGATCAAGCGATAGCAGCCTTCCTCCGAAGAACGGAACAAGAGATGGATCTTTTCGGCTCGGCACTTCCAGAGAACGCAAATCGCCCTCGTCACCACTTGGTGGTCACGCGCGTTGACGAACACGACTTTGGCTGGGTCTACTTCTACAACGCCAGGGACTTTGCAGAGACCCAAGATCACGAGCACAGCCTTGTAGGTAACGCGCCCGTTATCGTGGATCGACAGAACTACGGCCTCTATTCAACAGGTACGGCGCGACCGATCGAGCACTATGTGGAGGAGTTCCGGTCGGGGATTCGCCACCCGCTATAGGGCCGCACGGATGCGTTCATTCCTCAATCCTGCAAGACGTTGAGGCCTAACCCTTCGGTCAACGCGACAGCCAACGGCGTACCGCCTGGCCCGCGGGGCTGTCAGACATATCATCATCCCCGCGGGCCAGGCGCTACGCCGTCGTCTGCGCGTTACCTCAAACGTTAGGCGTCATGGCAAGGTCCTGCGCGAGCAATCGGTCCGTCTTGCGAGCACCGAACGTGAAGGCCAACACCGCGTCCGCCGCGTTCGTCCGACTGCGAAGCGACCGAAACGCTTGCGAGCACCAAGCATGAAGAACAACACCACGTCTGTTGCGCTCCGTCCGACTGCGACGACCCGGGAGTCGTCTTCGCAAGCTATGCCCTCCGTTCAGCGCTTCAAGGTCAGTCCCCCAAGTGCGCTGCGCGCAAGCGTGCTGCGCCGCGCAGTCAGTCTGTCGGGCGCCGCGCGGGCGCGGCGCGAGGCGGAGCGCAAGGTCAACAATCCGCACTGCGCATGCACTCTGGCCCTGGCAAGCTGCAGCGTCTTGCGAGCCACCACTGGCGGTCGGTTCCCGTCCGCGCGGTCTCGCAGTTCTGCCGCTCAAAATGCCGCCTAACCCTTCGGTCAACGCGACGTCCACCAGCTACGCGCCAGGGCCGCGAGGCACCCAGGCATATCATCTGCCTCGCGGCCCTGGCGCTCCGCTGGCGGCCGCGCGTTACCTCAAACGTTAGGCCGCATATGGCCACCACCCGGCACGCAACCCTCAAGCACCCCGATGGGTGCGATGCGTCTGGTGATCTCCGGCAATTCATCTGGCCTACGATCGCGGCCATCAGACTCGGACCAGGAAAGACATCATGATCATCGTTCTTGGAAGCGCCGTGATTCGGGAAGGGCGGATTGATCAAGCTCTCTCGATCAGCAAAGAACACGTCGAGCGTTCGCGCAAGGAGCAGGGTTGCATTTCGCATGCAGTCCACATCGATGCGGACAACTCCAATCGCCTTGTCTTCGTCGAGGAGTGGGACAACGAACTCGCATTGCAGCAACACTTCAAGGTGCCTGAGTCAAGAGCCTTCGTGAAGGAGCTCGCTGCGTTGGTTGCGGAGCCACCGAGGATGGTGGTCTATGAGGCTCACGTAGTTCAGCCGTAACCAAAATGCGGCCTAACCCTTCGGTCAACGCGACGTCCACCAGCTACGCGCCAGGGCCGCGAGGCACCCAGGCATATCATCTGCCTCGCGGCCCTGGCGCTCCGCTGGCGGTCGCGCGTTACCTCAAACGTTAGGCCTCACATGCGCGGCTACACGGACATTCCTCGTTCCACATCCCATTGCGTTGTCTTCATCGACGAAGGTGAAATCGACCCTGAAGACGTCGAACTTGTCCAACAAGTGCGGGAACAAGGATATCGAATCGCATACATCGACTGCGCTACGTACGAAGACCGTCACTGGGAAATTCCCAGTCACATCGGAGCCCAGATCGCCACACACCATCCTCCGTACCACGAAGGACGCGAGGCTAACCTCGCAAGATGGCTTGACGATCTGATCGCCTTGGCGTACTCGACACCGGGACTGATCATTGTCTTGGACAACGCCTTTGTTCTCTGGAACAGCCAGCGCAAGTTCATGTCCGAGCTGATGGAGGCCTACCTGATCCAAGTTCATCACTGGCTCGAGCAGAAGGTACCCTGTCATCTGTGCTTCCAAATGGTCCCTTCCCCACTTGTCCGGCAGTGGTTCGCAACGAGTGCGGCCTAACCCTTCGGTCAACGCGACCCGCACCAGCAGGCGTCTTGGGGCGCGAGACACCCAGGTCTATCATGTGTCTCGCGCCCCAAGCCTCCTGCTGGCACGGGCGCGTTACCTCAAACGTTAGGCGTCATGGCAAGGTCCTGCGCGGGCAAACGGTCCGTCTTGCGAGCACCGAACGTGAAGGCCAACACCGCGTCCGCCGCGTTCGTCCGACTGCGAAGCGACCGAAACGCTTGCGAGCACCGAGCATGAACAACACCACGTCTCTCGTGCCCCGTCCGACTGCGACGACCGGCGAGTCGTCTTCGCAAGCTGTGCCCTCAGTTCGGCGCTTCAAGGTCAGTCCCACAAGTGCGCTTCGCGCAAGCGTGCTGCGCCGCGCAGTCAGTCTGTCGGGCGCCGCGCAGGAGCGCGTCGCGAGGTGGAGTTCGGAGCGCAGGGTCAACAAGTCTGCACTACGCACGCACTCTGGCCCTGGCAAGCCGCAGCGCCTTGCGGGCCATCGCTGGCAGCCAGCTCCATCCGCACGGTCTCGCAGTTCTGCCGCTCATAATGCCGCCTAACCCTTCGGTCAACGCGACGTCCACCAGCTACGCGCCAGGGCCGCGAGGCACCCAGGCATATCATGTGCCTCGCGGCCCTGGCGCTCCGCTGGCGGCCGCGCGTTACCTCAA
>NZ_JABRWJ010000032.1 GCF_013266755.1 Pseudaquabacterium terrae
AGCGACGGCCGGAGGGCACAGCTTGCGAAGACGACTCACGGCCGTCGCAGTCGGACGGAGTACGACAGACGCGGTGTTGTTCTTCATGCTCGGTGCTCGCAAGCGTTTCGGTCGCTTCGCAGTTGGACGAGCGCAGCGGACGCGGTGTTGGTCTTCACGTTCGGTGCTCGCAAGACGGACCGATTGCTCGCGCAGGGCCTTGCCATGACGCCTAACGTTTGAGGTAACGCGCGACCGCCAGCGGAGCGCCAGGGCCGCGAGGCACATGATATGCCTGAGTGCCTCGCGGCCCTGGCGCGTAGCTGGTGGACGTCGCGTTGACCGATGAGTTAGGCCAAGAGGGGTGAGCGGAGCGAAGGAGGGACGAGAACCCTGCTGGTGACGAAGCCACACTGACGGTGACCTGCTGCACGACTGCGTGCGTGTCGGGTCTTCGGACTTGGCCCTCAGGCCCGCGGGCACGACGCAGTGCACAAGCACCTTGCGAACGAACGGGGCCTTTCTGTCTTTGGTGTTCTGGTCTCCTCGACAAGCAAAGTACCTCCGCTGGCCGCCGAAGGACGGACAGCCCACTGAGGACTGGCCGTTTCATTGTGGCGCTCCGGCCTTGCCGATGGCGTCGTCTCTTCTGCCATAGAGATCTTGCTCGCTATCGCTTCTACGCCTGCACGACGCCCTTGCATTAATCGAGTTGCCGCGGTCGTCGCGACTGCGGGGTCGGCATTCGTATTCACTGTGCCGGGGCCTAGCGTTTGAGGTAACGCGCGGCCGCCAGCGGAGCGCCAGGGCCGCGAGGCACATGATATGCCTGGGTGCCTCGCGGCCCTGGCGCGTAGCTGGTGGACGTCGCGTTGACCGAAGGGTTAGGTGGCTGCGGGTCTTGGGCAACGATGCCAGAAGGACGGATGACGATAATGCGCAAACCAGAACTTGAACGGCGCGGATGTGCGAGCTGCCAGAGCCCGGGCGGGGTGCTGGACTTCGAGGTGAGCGGCCAACACAAGCGACAGACCTTGGTGAACCACAATACGACCTAGGCTGCCGGACTGCAAACGCCCGAAGGGCGCGTGGTGGGCTGCGCATGCACCCAATGGATTTGTGTTTCTGCCAGGGCATCACGACGAACGATGTCTTCGCTTCCAGAGCGCACCCCGCTCGCGCTCGCCGGCGAAGGTGGGCTGAACGAACCTTCGCAAGTGGCGCACTTCGACGGACACCTAACGTTTGAGGTAACGCGCGGCCGCCAGCGGAGCGCCAGGGCTGCGAGGCACATGATATGCCTGGGTGCCTCGCAGCCCTGGCGCGTAGCTGGTGGACGTCGCGTTGACCGAAGGGTTAGGCGTCATTTGGAGCGGCAGAACTGCGAGACCGTGCGGATGGAGAGCCGACTGCCAGTGATGGCCTGCAAGGCGCCGCGGCTTGCCAGGGCCAGAGTGCATGAGTAGTGCGGATTGTTGACCTTGCGCTCCGAACTCCGCTTCGCACCGCGCTGCTGCGCGGTGCCCGACAAACTGACTGCGCGGCGCAGCACGCTTGCGCGAAGCGCACTTGTGGGACTGACCTTGAAGCGACGGCCGGAGGGCACAGCTTGCGAAGACGACTCACTGCCGCCGCAGTCGGACGGAGCACGACAGACGCGGTTGTTGTTCATGCTCGGTGCTCGCAAGCGCTCCGGTCGCCTCGCAGTCGGACGATTGCGGCGGACGCGGTGTTGGTCTTCACGTTCAGTGCTCGCAAGACGAACCGATTGCTCGGGCAGGGCCTTGCCATGACGCCTAACGTTCGAGGTGAGGCGCGGCCGCCAGCGGAGCGCCAGGGCCGCGAGGCGGATGATAGACCTGGGTGCCTCGCGGCCCTGGCGCGCAGCTGGTGGACGTCGCCTCGACCGAAGGGTTAGGCCTCACATTCTTCCGTGACGACGTTCAACGAACCTACAAACGAGCACGAGTGCTTTCTCTAGTTCCCGTAGCGGAAGTCGGATGTGTACTTCCAGTTTCCTTCGACGAGTTCGATGCTCAATGTCATGCCGGTCCAGGGGCTGCTGCGTTCCTGACACAGCAGCTGAAGCTGGCGCGTGGCCAAGATTAAGTCCGCAGTTGGAGCGCAGACAGAAGCTGATTGCTGAGAAGTACGGATCGTGTGTGCGAGAGATGTGATCCCGGTAGGCCTGCAGTCAACCTCAACCTGCAGTTCGGCTTGCGACCACTCGTCGGGGGTTGCCGAGATCAGCGCAGTGGCAATCCTGTCCAGGAGGGGTGTCATTGCAATGTGGAGTGGTGGCAGTTCTTGCATTCGTGAGGCCTAACGTATGAGGTAACGCGCGGCCGCCAGCGGAGCGCCAGGGCCGCGAGGCACATGATATGCCTGGGTGCCTCGTGGCCCTGGTGCGTAGCTGGTGGACGTCGCGTTGACCGAAGGGTTAGGCCTCAGCGCGCGAATCGTAGTTCTCCTCGGCCGTGACTGACGTCAACGCCGTGAACAATTGAGGCATTCCCGTACGGAAGCTGTGCGGAAACCAGAGCTTAGTGCCGTTTGTGGATCGGATGGTGACCGACTCTGTTGTGGGGTGGAGTTTCAAAGAATCTACTTCCGAGAACCGCACTACCTTTGGTCGGAGAGGCGGCCTCAGAAGTTCGACTACGGTGGTGTTCCATCGCAGAGTCGTCACGAACATCTCGTAGGCCAGCCAGTAGAAGCCGACAGTCATGACGATGATGATCGGAGGCACCCACCAGTCAGACTCAAACAACTTGAGCCCGTTGTAGACGTGCGCAGCCGTAATGAACACGACGCCTAGCAGGGCAATGAGCTTCCCCAGGAGTGGGTAGTTCGAGTAAGTCCACTCCCCAACCTTCTTGGGCATAGCCCGCTTGGCGGCCCATCCCAGCGCTAGTACGAGCAGTGCCGATCCGATGATCTGAATCGCCGCGCTGTACTGTGCCACGAAGTGTTGCATAGTGTTTCTGAGGCCTAACGTTTGAGGTAACGCGCGGCCGCCAGCGGAGCGCCAGGGCCGCGGGGCACATGATATGCCTGAGTGCCTCGCGGCCCTGGCGCGTAGCTGGTGGACGTCGCGTTGACCGAAGGGTTAGGCGTCGCTTCTTCCGTGCCCAGGGTTCCTTGGGACCTGGCGCTGCAACTTTGCGTTGAGATGCCAGGAAACACCCTGAAGGTCGGGAAACAGCGAGTGATACGAGACGCCTCGGCTCTCCAGTTCAAGGAGCAAGCTAGAGCGACGGTGAGCTGGAACGACCCACTCGTGAATGAAGGGGTTCACGTCTGGGAACTCCTCAAGCGGCGGGAAACGGCCTTCCTGCTCGTAATGAGTGTGCACGGTAAACCAGCCCTGCTGCGCGATGATGCGTGCGTTGCTTCGGGGTGGCCGAAACGCAACAGGCATGGGGTGCGAGAACGGGTCCATGTCGTACGCCTTGGGCTCGAAGAAGCCATTGGTTTCGAACACGTAGACATATCCATCGCGGGTAGCGCCGTCACAGCAAGCAAAGAACAGCGCGACGAGAGGGTCGCTTGTCCAGTCCAGCAGCCGCGTCTCTAGCCCGTAGTGCTGTGCGGCAACCAGAAGTTCAAGAGAGTGATCGCGAGCTGCATGTGAGAGGTGTTGGGCTCCAAGCAGTTGGAACTCGCGCAAGAGTGCCTTCTCTAGTTCGAGGGTGTCGTGCGACGGATCTCGCCTAGCGACCCCGGGAAGTAGGTTTCCACGCCTAGCAGATTGCCCCCTAAAGAGCATCGGCTCGTACTTGCGGTCCATCTCTGCCACTCGGGCAAGGAATGCATCGAGAGCCTCTAGTGGTTGCGGCATTGACTCAATCCCCTTTGCGCAAAGATGTTGCCTGCGACGCCTAACGTTTGAGGTAACGCGCGACCGCCAGCGGAGCGCCAGGGCCGCGAGGCACATGATATGCCTGGGTGCCTCGCGGCCCTGGCGCGTAGCTGGTGGGCGTCGCGTTGACCGAAGGGTTAGGCCTCGGATTTTTGTGGCGGCCGTGAACACCGCGAGTACCTGAAGGACGGCCTGCCTGGCTGCTGAAGATGCCAGGGGCGACCGATGCCCATTGTTCTGATGCTCGGTGAGTATTCACGCGCCTGATGCCAGAACCATGCCGTGTGTTTTGGTCTTCTTGACCTTCGAGCGCAGGACCTTGAACGACCGCGGCTTCCCATTCGGCTCTTCGACGTGCCCAGGACTTGCGTCGACCGTACAGCCCGATGCAGGCCTTGACTCGGATTTCGTTGCCAGAGAGAGCCGACATGCGAAGCCGGTCTTCGGCTATTCCTGTGGTGGCTGATGCGATGGCGGCTGAATGCATGTGGTGCTTCTGGCAGCGCTACGAGCCGTGGTGGACGTGTTGACCCGAGGCCTAACGTTTGAGGTAACGCGCGGCCGCCAGCGGAGCGCCAGGGCCGCGAGGCACATGATATGCCTGGGTGCCTCGCGGCCCTGGCGCGTAGCTGGTGGACGTCGCGTTGACCGAAGGGTTAGGCTGCATTTTGCGCGATTGCTTGCTCAAGGTTCTCCAGGTCTGCGCTGGACCAGCCATTGGCATGGCAGGCTGCTGCAATGCTTTGCGCCGCGGACACAACCGATTGCTGGAAGGCGTAAACGTCGATGTTTCCTCCATGAATTTCTTCGTCATCCCTACACCAAGCAATCTGGCCAACGTCTCCTTCGGTACGCTTGACCACAAAGGCATATGGCCCGTCCATAAAGTCGCCAACGTAGGAGTCTTCTCTGCCTACGACCACCTTGCGTAAACCGTTGATCCACCAGGCCAGAACTACGACGGGAAAGTCAGACCAATGCCGGTCGGGAAAGTCTTCGCCGGCGCTACGAAGGAAGAGCTCGCCCGTTATGCTGCCTCGAGCGGAGCGCTTTAGCGTTTCTGTGTTGACGATTGCTTCGATCACCGCATGGGTTCCGGCTGCAGCCTAACGTTTGAGGTAACGCGCGGCCGCCGGCGGAGCGCCAGGGCCGCGAGGCACATGATATGCCTGGGTGCCTCGCGGCCCTGGTGCGCAGCTGGTGGACGTCGCGTTGACCGAAGGGTTAGGTGGCTGCATGCCAGAGCACTCGTTACCAGAGCGGCAGCGACTGCCGAAGAGCTGGCAACGCCGAGAACAGCCCAGTGCCTTTGGGCTGGCGTGGCCATCGTGCCAGAGCCGTGGGTTGGATCATGTGCCAGGGCCGTGCGCCGACCGCGCGTGCGATGGACGGACCCCAGCGAGTTGCTGAAGCCGTCCGCTGGCCGCCGAAGGACGGACAGCACGCTCCGATGAACTCCCAGTTCTCGGTGGAACCGTTGACGATGATCACGCTTGCCAGAGCCGCCATGACTCGAGATGACCTTGCCCGGGGCGCCTTCGATTCTTGTTTGCTGCCAGAGCACAGCGAAGATCAGGTGACTTCGGCTTCCAGAGCGTCGGCAGGTTCGCGTTCGTAGACGGACTGCCGACCAGGCCGACGCGCGCGGCGAACTCCCGGAGCCACCTAACGTTTGAGGTAACGCGCGGCCGCCAGCGGAGCGCCAGGGCCGCGAGGCACATGATATGCCTGGGTGCCTCGCGGCCCTGGCGCGTAGCTGGTGGACGTCGCGTTGACC
>NZ_JABRWJ010000033.1 GCF_013266755.1 Pseudaquabacterium terrae
AACGTTTGAGGTAACGCGCGGCCGCCAGCGGAGCGCCAGGGCCGCGAGGCACATGATATGCCTGGGTGCCTCGCGGCCCTGGCGCGTAGCTGGTGGACGTCGCGTTGACCGAAGGGTTAGGCGTCTCTTGGCCTTGCATGCCTACTTGGCAGAAGTGAAGGACGGTTCCTTGAAGCACAGCGCGCGCAGTAGTTGGACGGCATGGTCTTTCGTATGCGCCCGCAGGACAAGGTGACCACGTTCGACGCGCAATGCTTCCGCCTCGACATTGGCCGACGGAATGACGACGCGTCTCGTTCCCGCCTCAACCGCGGCGACCACAGCATCGGCTTCCTTGTCTTTGGCGGGGGTGAAGCTGACAAGGAGCTCGTAAGGGGGACCGCTCGGTCGTAGCTGCGGGGTTGGTACTGGCGCAAACTCGGAGACGAATGTGTTGCACGGCTGCTCCACGTTCACTTGCTCTGGCGCCGAATGTAGAGGACGCCAGACGACGAGGATTGTGAGTGCTGCGATGCTAAGAAGGACGCCTACGCGGGCCGAAGTCTTCACAAGACGCCTAACGTTTGAGGTAACGCGCGGCCGCCAGCGGAGCGCCAGGGCCGCGAGGCACATGATATGCCTGGGTGCCTCGCGGCCCTTGCGCGTAGCTGGTGGACGTCGCGTTGACCGAAGGGTTAGGCCTCACTCACCGGTAGAAGGCGGGTTTTGAAACGCTTCTGGTCCGAGGTGTTCGCGACTTCGCGGAAACCACGACTTCTACAATTACGGGATCATCGCCATGACAGTCGCCTTCGAATAGGGTCCGCAGGACTGAGACGTCATTCTTCTTCACTTCAACACCGGCACTCATTTCTGCGCCGCAAGTGCCTTGGATGCTGCTGTTTCCGGGCGAGGGAAAGATCTCGACACCGTAGACGCCGTCCCGCAGACGGCAGGTTCTTAGGATAGATCGTTGAGGCGTGATCTTGTCGCCTTCCACCTTGACCAGCGTCCACGGGTCCCATTCGTTCGGACCCTTGGAGTCGACCATCTGCTTTCCTCTTTCGTTGTAGGCGCCGGCATACGAAACAACAAGATGGCCCTTCTTGGGAGAGCACTGGTACTTGACGAGTTTGTAGAACACATCCGCCTGCACGGCGTGAGTCCCGGCGAGCAACAGGATGAAGAGGAGCAGACGCTGCATCGGTGAGGCCTAACGTTCGAGGTGAGGCGCAGCCTACAGCGGGGGCCTGTGGCCGCGAGGTGCATGATAAGCCTGAGCACCTCGCGGCCACAGGCCCCCGCTGTAGGCTGTCGCCTCGACCGAAGGGTTAGGCGTCTGTCTACGGAGCCGCGACTATTCTTCCGAAGTTCGTTCGTTGCGTTGATGACTCCGAGTAACTTGCCGCGAGACCATCGCCCGAAGGAGAGAAGTAGCAACTGCCCCCGCCGCATGGAACCCGCAGCGTGCCCTTGACAATCTTTTCCGATCCGGTTCGGCCGCTATAGGCATAGGTCGCGGTGCACGACTCATCGATTTCGGTGACCCAAAGGCGAAGTTGACCGAAGTTCCCATATGGCCATGTCCCAGCCCAGCCCCCAAGGAGTGCAGCACACTCCTTAGGAACTGCGGTGCTCACGGGCTTGATTGCGTGGAGCTCGGCTTTGGGTACGGTGACGGGCGCGGTTGCCATGCACGCGGTTAGCGACAGTACAACGAGTGTCGGGACGAAAGGCCGGGGAAGTCGCAAGCTCCGCGTTGATGAGTGGTCGCAGGACATAGTTCCCTCCAAGGGATGAGACGCGCGTTGGATATGCTTCGCACGGCGAGCCGGGAGGACGGGACGTCGACGATCCAACCCGCGAGGGAAGGCTACTCGCTGTTGGCGCCTGTGGCAATCGCTAGGACGGCGGGCAGTTCGCGATGTGCCAGACGCCTAACGTTTGAGGTAACGCGCGGCCGCCAGCGGAGCGCCAGGGCCGCGAGGCACATGATAGACCTGGGTGCCTCGCGGCCCTGGTGCGTAGCTGGTGGACGTCGCGTTGACCGATGGGTTAGGCGTCACTGTTGAAGGAGCACTGTTCGACGGGCTTGCACTAGATGCGATCGCGCAGGAGCCACGTAGACACCAGAATTACGGCTATCGCGATAAGTGAGATGACGAGGTACCAAAGTATGCGGATGCCAGACGTGGAAATGCCCTTCGTGCGTTGTTCGACGTACGCGTTGCCTTGCTTGATACCAGGTAGCCTGCCAAGCACTTCTCCTAGGAGTTCGCCCGCACCGCTGAGCAGGAGGTAGATCGGTGGTCCCGCGACAAACCAGAGAAGCCACTTCACGGCACCGTCCGGTCGGTGCTGGTACAGATATGCTCCAGCTGCGATGCCAAGTAGAAGCCATAGCGCAAAGAGGATGAGCGTTAGATGTTTTGACATGAGGACCCACCCGTGACGCCTAACGTTTGAGGTAACGCGCGGCCGCCAGCGGAGCGCCAGGGCCGCGAGGCACATGATATGCCTGAGTGCCTCGCGGCCCTGGCGCGTAGCTGGAGGACGTCGCGTTGACCGAAGGGTTAGGTGGCTGCATGCCAGAGGCCTTGTTGCCAGAGCGACCACACGCGTGACCGTGCGGGCAGACCGAGTGCTGCAGGAATGAGCAAGCCTCGACAAGCCTTGAGCGTTGCCAGAGCCGTGCCCGTGGTTGCTTGCCAGAGCCGTGCGCTGCCCGCGCGTGCGACGGGCAGCCCGCGCTGGACGGCGCAGGCGACTCCCACGAACTGCTGAAGCCGTCCGCTGGCCGCCGGAGGACGGACAGCCCACTCGGGTGATCTCGCAGTCTTGGACACTTCGCTGATGTCGATCGCTTCTGCCAGGGCCGTGCCGATTGAGCGATAGCTGTAAACAAGCGCCGGCTGTTTGATACGCAACGGATCGGTGCTCGCAAGACGCTCGACGGACTGGGCAAGGCGCATCTTGGGCTGACACCTAACGTTTGAGGTAACGCGCGGCCGCCAGCGGAGCGCCAGGGCCGCGAGGCACATGATATGCCTGGGTGCCTCGCGGCCCTGGCGCGTAGCTGGTGGACGTCGCGTTGACCGAAGGGTTAGGTGGCTGCGGGTCTTGGGCAACGATGCCAGAAGGACGGATGACGAGAATGCGCAAACCAGAACTTGAACAGCGCAGGTGCGCGCGCTGCCAGAGCCCGAGCGGGTATTCCTGGACTTCGAGCTGAGCGGCCATGACGAGCGATAGACCTTGGTGAGCAGCAGTGCGGCCTTCGGTTTCCTAACTGCAAACGCCCGAAGGGCGCGTGGTGGGCTGCGCATGCAGCCAACGGATTTGTGTTTCTGCCAGGGCATCACGACGAACGACGTCTTCGCTTCCAGAGCGCAGCTCCGATCGCGCTCGCCGGCGACGGTGGGCTGAACGAACCTTCGCAAGTGGCGCACTTCGACGGACACCTAACGTTTGAGGTAACGCGCGGCCGCCAGCGGAGCGCCAGGGCCGCGAGGCAGATGATATGCCTGGGTGCCTCGCGGCCCTGGCGCGTAGCTGGTGGACGTCGCGTTGACCGAAGGGTTAGGCCTCGGTGCGTTGGCGACCGTGAACAGCGAGCAGGCTGAGGAGCGACTTGTGCCCTGAACTGGGCGACACGGACGCGAGAACTGCCAGAGCTTGACCGATGTTCTTGCCGCCGACGGCTGCCTGAGAAGCGATGCGAGCACCGCCCGAAGTGAACGCCATGCTCTTTGTGGCCTGGTGCTCGGTGCTTCGAGTCGCGACGACCGATCTTGTTCTTCGATGCGCTCGGGCCGTGCGCCGACCGCGCGTGCGACGGGCGGCTCGCACAGACCTTGCCCCCTGTTCCTTTGCCAGGGCCTTGCCAGACGCGCTGCTCTCGTATTCGGCTGTTCACTGCTGGCTGACGAGACGACGGTCGCAGGCATGTGGTGCTTCTTGAACGCTGCGAGTCGCGACGACCGTGCTGACCCGAGGCCTAACGTTCGAGGTGAGGCGCGGCCGCCAGCGGAGCGCCAGGGCCGCGAGGCAGATGATATGCCTGGGAGCCTCGCGGCCCTGGTGCGCAGCTGGTGGACGTCGCCTCGACCGACCGGTTAGGCCAAGAGAGGTGAGCGAAGCGAAGGAGGGCCGAGAACCCTACTGGTGACGAAGCCACACTGACGGTGCCTTGCTGCTGAAGTGCGTGCGTGCCGGGTCTTCGGACTTGGCCCTCAGGCCCGCGGATACGTTGCAGTGCGCAGGCGCCTTGCGCATGCGAGATCGGCTTTCTGGTCTTGGTGTTCTCGTCTTCTTCCTGCTTCGAGGAGCCGGATACGTCCGCTGGCCGCCGGAGGACGGACAGCCCGCTGAGGACTGGCCCTTCCGATTTGGCTCGCCGGCCTTGCCGATGGCATCGTCTCTTCTGGCTATCGGACTCTTGCTCGTCACCGCTTATGCGCGTGCACGACACCCTTGTCTTCATCGAGCCGCGATCATTGCGACTGCGCGGGTTCGTATTCACTGTGCCGGGGCCTAACGTTTGAGGTAACGCGCCCGCAGCAGCAGGGGGCTTGGGGCGCGAGGCACATGATGGGCCTGGGTGCCTCGCGCCCCAAGACGCCTGCTGTTGCGGGTCGCGTTGACCGAAGGGTTAGGCCGCATTTCTTGCCCTGGGAGATTACTTGGCGCCACGCTCAGAGACGATGCGTTGGGTTTGCTCTTTTGCAGCCTTGAGCGCACGCTTCGCAGATGCTCCGGCAGTGTCTAGGTCCGCCTTCAGTTGGCTGACGTAGGAATCAATCTCGTCTTCACTCATGAGATGTGCCGAAATTGTTGGCGCTCTGTCCCGCGTCGTGCCGCCATAGCTCTGCAGGCACAACATGACGTACGGGTCGAAGGGCAAGCGATCGTCTTTGGTCATCTTGGTGACTTCATGTCCGAATCGTCCGATCGTCTTTGACATGGTGGTCTCCCTGTGCTCGATGTGGCGAATGAGGTGAGCCGATCGTCGCACGGATGTCGGCACATGCGGCCTAACGTTTGAGGTAACGCGCGGCCGCCAGCGGAGCGCCAGGGCCGCGAGGCAGATGATATGCCTGGGTGCCTCGCGGCCCTGGCGCGTAGCTGGTGGACGTCGCGTTGACCG
>NZ_JABRWJ010000034.1 GCF_013266755.1 Pseudaquabacterium terrae
CAACCGGGGGCCTCCGGCGGCCTGGCGGGGGCCTCAAAACCAGAAAGGAAAGAGGCGATTCAACACCAACCAAGTGTCAGCTATCCGCCCAGAGAAAGTGTCAACCATCCGCCCGGCCGCTCAACGCGCGTTGGCGACCGTGAACACCGCGGGTATTTGGAGCGAGCCTGACGCGCGAACTGCCAGAGACGACCGATGATCTTGTTGCCAGAGACCTGCCGCACCGCAGCCAACCGGCTGGTGAAGTTGCGGGCCTTGTTCTCCGAACGACGAGCAGCGACGGCCATCCTCTCACGCGCGCGCGTACCGACCTGCCCCTGAAGAGAATTGCCTGGTCTTCTCCGTCGCTGCCGAAGCGCTCGGAAGCGACCACCGCAAGTGCGCACGCTTGCATTTGGCTGTTCATCTCGTGGCTGATGTGACGACGGCCGAAGGCGTGCGCTTCTTCTGGCAGCGCCACGAGTCGTGGTGAACGTGTTGACCCGAGGCCTAACGTTTGAGGTAACGCGCGGCCGCCAGCGGAGCGCCAGGGCCGCGGGGCACATGATATGCCTGGGTGCCTCGCGGCCCTGGCGCGTAGCTGGTGGACGTCGCGTTGACCGAAGGGTTAGGCCTCGGTGCGTTGGCGACCGTGAACAGCGAGCAGGCTGAGGAGCGACTTGGCCCGTGAGCTGCGCGACGCGGACGCGAAAACTGCCAGAGCTTGACCGATGTTCTTGCCGCCGACGGCTGCGTGAGATGCCGATGCTCGTACCGCCCGAAGTGAACGGAATGCTCCTTGTGAGTCTGGTGCTCGGTGCTTCGAGCCGCGACGACCGATCTTGTTCTTCGATGCACTCGGGCCGTGCGCCGACCGCGCGTGCGACGGGCTGCCCGCACTGACCTTGCCCCTCTTCCTTTGCCAGGGCCTTGCCAGACGCGCTGCTCTCGTATTCGGCTGTTCACTGCTGGCTGACGAGACGACGGTCGCAGGCATGTGGTGCTTCTTGACCGCTGCGAGTCGCGACGACCGTGCTGACCCGAGGCCTAACGTTTGAGGTAACGCGCGGCCGCCAGCGGAGCGCCAGGGCCGCGAGGCACATGATATGCCTGTGAGCCTCGCGGCCCTGGTGCGTAGCTGGCGGACGTCGCGTTGACCGAAGGGTTAGGCGTCACTCGCAGTTGCCACGATGCTCTCCCGCGGGCCCTTGAAGAAGCCTTTCGGTTGCCGCTTTGGCGGCCATATAGAACGAGTTCCCGTTCGACGCGACTTCGTCAATTGTCGTGGCTGTGATGAAGACACGAATACCAAGTACTGGCGTGCCGGGGTGTTGAAGGAGTTCCGACACCACCCCTTCGAGGACGTATGGCTCGAACTCTTGCTTCCAGTTGTCGTCGATCCAAGCGCTCGGCTCCGACAGAAGTTCAAACGTACTTGCGGGTTCAGCGCGGAGGCTGACCTTCGCGTAGTGCAAGCGGCCGGTGAAACGGCGCCACTCCTCCGTTGCTGCAGCTTCCCTCTTCAAGCGAAGGGTCGCGCCACTCGCTTTCCGCGTGTACCAGTCTTGTAGCGTAGGCATGCTGTGTGCGCCGGAATTGTGACGCCTAACGTTTGAGGTAACGCGCCCGTGCCGGCAGGGGGCTTGGGGCGCGAGGCCGATGATAGTGCTGGGCGGCCTCGCGCCCCAAGACGCCTGCTGGTGCGGGTCGCGTTGACCGAAGGGTTAGGCCTCGGATTTTGTGGCGGCCGTGAACACCGCGAGTACCTGAAGGACGGCCTGGCCTGGTTGCTGAAGATGCCAGGGGCGACCGATGCCCATTGTTCTGATGCTCGGTGAGTATTCACGCGCCTGATGCCAGAACCATGCCGTGTGTTCTGGTCTTCTTGACCTTCGAGCGCAGGACCTTGAACGAGCGCGGCTCCCGATTCGGCTCTTCGACGTGCCCAGGACTTGCGTCGACCGTACAGCCCGATGCAGGCCTTGACTCGGCTTTCGTTGCCAGAGCCGACATGCGCAGCCGGTCTTCGGCTCCTTCTGTGGTGGCTGATGCGATGGCGGCCGAATGCATGTGGTGCTTCTGGCAGCGCTACGAGTCGTTGTGAACGTTTTGACCCGAGGCCTAACGTTGGAGGTAACGCGCCCGTGCCGGCAGGACGCTTGGGGCGCGAGGCCGATGATAGGCTGCACGGCCACGCGCCCCAAGGGGCCTGCTGGTACGGGTCGCGTTGACCGAAGGGTTAGGCCTCACTTGGTGCCGGGGACCAAATTTGCCCAGCGGGAAGGTGTTCGAGCATCACTTGCTTGTCGCGGGCGACGGCGACGCAGCTTGCAAGGTACCGGGGTCTACGGCTACGCGAAGAACCAAGCCGTCCGGGGACTGCGGCATTGAAACCCAAGTGGTATGGAGTGCCCCGTCCTTCTCGAACGGTTGTTCATCCGGCAATACTCTCCTCAGGAGGGCCTCCACTTCCGACTTGGGTCGGCTCTTGACCGCTTCGCTCGCGATAGCTGAAAGCGCGACAACTCTGTTAGCCGTTTCGTATCGCTCCTGATCCCTGTACTTGTTCGTCACAGCTTGGTCGATAGCTTGATAGAACCACCAGGCATTCGTTCCCACCAGAAGGATGCCGAGGAAGACGGAGGTTGCTTTCATGCGGAGAAAATCGAGGTACGGTTGCCTGTGAGGCCTAACGTTTGAGGTAACGCGCGGCCGCCAGCGGAGCGCCAGGGCCGCGAGGCACATGATATGCCTGGGTGCCTCGCGGCCCTGGTGCGTAGCTGGTGGACGTCGCGTTGACCGAAGGGTTAGGTGGCTGCGGGTCTTTGGCACCGATGCCAGTGGGACGGATGACGACTATGCGCATGGCCGGAACTTGAACGGCGCAGAGGCGCGAGCTGCCAGAGCCCGGGCTGGCAATCCTGGACTTCGAGATGAGCGGCCAACACAAGCGACGGATCTTGATGAGCCGCACTGCGGCCTTCGGCTCCTGAACTGCAACCGCCCGAAGGGCGCGTGGCGGACTGTGCATGCAGCCAATGGTTCCGTGTTTCTGCCAGGGCACCACGGCGAACGATGTCTTCGCTTCCAGAGCGCGCCCGATCGTGCTCGCCGGAGAAGGTGCGCTGAACGAGACCTGCGCAAGTGGTGCACTTCGACGGACACCTAACGTTTGAGGTAACGCGCCCGCAGCAGCAGGGGGCTTGGGGCGCGAGGCACATGATAGGCCTGGGTGCCTCGCGCCCCAAGACCCCTGCTGTTGCGGGTCGCGTTGACCGAAGGGTTAGGCCTCGGACGCGTGGCGACCATGAACACCGCGAGCTCCTGAAGGGCGGCCTGGCCGGGACGCTGAAAATGCCAGGGACGACAGATGCCCTCTTGTTCTGATGCTCGGTGAGCATTGAAGCGCCTGATGCCAGAGCCATGCCGTGCGTTCGGGTCTTGTTGACCTTGGAGCGCAGGACCTCGAACCGCCATGGCTCGTTCTTGCTTCTTCGACGTGCTCGGGCCTTGCGCCGACTGTACGGTCCGATGCAGGCCTTGGCTCGGCTGTCGTTGCCAGGGCCGACATGTGCAATTCGTGTTCGGCTGTTCCTCTGGTGGCTGATGTGCTGACGGCCCGAGTGAACGTGGTGCTTCTGGCAGCGCTACGAGCCGTGGCGAACGTGTTCACCCGAGGCCTAACGTTTGAGGTAACGCGCGGCCGCCAGCGGAGCGCCAGGGCCGCGAGGCAGATGATATGCCTGGGTGCCTCGCGGCCCTGGCGCGTAGCTGGTGGACGTCGCGTTGACCGAAGGGTTAGGCCTCGGATTCGGTGGCGACCGTGAACACCGCGAGCACCTGAAGGATGGCGTGACCGGGACGCTGAAGATGCAAGGGGCGACCGATGCCCTTTGTTCTGATGCTCGATGAGCATTGACGCGTCTGATGCCAGAGCCATGCAGTGTGTTCTGGTCTTGTTGACCTTGGAGAGCGCAGGATCCTGAACGAATACGGCTCTCCATTTGGTTCTTCGACGTGCTCCGGCCTTGCGCCGACCGTACAGCCCGATGCAGGCCTTGACTCGGCTTTCGTTGCCAGAGCCGATGCGCAACCAGTATTCGGCTGTTCCTCTGGTGGCTGATGCGATGGCGGCCGAGTGCATGTGGTGCTTCTGGCAGCGCTACGAGCCGTGGAGGATGTGTTGACCCGAGGCCTAACGTTTGAGGTAACGCGCGGCCGCCAGCGGAGCGCCAGGGCCGCGAGGCAGATGATATGTCTGGGTGCCTCGCGGCCCTGGTGCGTAGCTGGTGGACGTCGCGTTGACCGAAGGGTTAGGCGGCATTTTGAGCGGCAGAACTACGAGACCGTGCGAACGGAGAGCTGACCGCCAGCGATGGCCCGCAGGGCGTTGCGGCTTGCCAGGGCCAGAGTGCATGCGTAGTGTGGCTTGTTGATCTTGCGCTCCGAACTTCGCCTCGCGCCGCGCTCCTGCGCGGTGCCCGACAAACTGACTGCGCGGCGCAGCACGCTTGCGCGAAGCGCACTTGTGGGACTGACCTTGGAGCGCCGATCGAAGGGCACAGCTTGCGAAGACGACTCACGGCCGTCGCAGTCGGACGGAGCACAACAGACGTGGCGTTGTTCTTCATGCTCGGTGCTCGCAAGCGTTTCGGTCGCTTCGCAGTCGGACGAACGCGGGGGACGCGGTGTTGGTCTTCACGTTCGGTGCTCGCAAGACGGACCGATTGCTCGCGCAGGGCCTTGCCATGACGCCTAACGTTTGAGGTAACGCGCGGCCGCCAGCGGAGCGCCAGGGCCGCGAGGCACATGATATGCCTGGGTGCCTCGCGGCCCTGGTGCGTAGCTGGTGGACGTCGCGTTGACCGAAGGGTTA
>NZ_JABRWJ010000035.1 GCF_013266755.1 Pseudaquabacterium terrae
GCGAGGCACATGATATGCCTGGGTGCCTCGCGGCCCTGGCGCGTAGCTGGTGGACGTCGCGTTGACCGAAGGGTTAGGTGGCTGCGGGTCTTGGGCAACGATGCCAGAAGGACGGATGACGATGATGCGCAGACCGGAACTGAACGGCGCAGATGTGGCGCGCTGCCAGAGCTCAGGCGGGCATTGCTGGAGTTCGAGATGAGCGGCCAACACATGCGAGGGACATTGGTGAACCGCAGTGCGCGCTTCGGTTCCTGAACTGCAAACGCCCGGAGGGCGCGTAATGGACTGCGCATGCAGCCAATGAATTTGTGTTTCTGCCAGGGCATCACGACGAACGATGTCTTCGCTTCCAGAGCGCAACTCCGATCGCGCTCGCCGGCGAAGGTGGGCTGAATGAAGCTTCGCAAGTGGCGCACTTCGACGGACACCTAACGTTTGAGGTAACGCGCGGCCGCCAGCGGAGTGCCAGGGCCGCGAGGCACATGATATGCCTGGGTGCCTCGCGGCCCTGGCGCGCAGCTGGTGGACGTCGCGTTGACCGAAGGGTTAGGCGTCATTGTGAGCGGCAGAGACGCTGAGCACGACCGCAGGGGAACGACCTGCATGAAGGGCTGCATGGCAGATGTGCGGCCAGAGCCATGGTTCTTCATGCTTGCCAGGGCCGAGCGACGAAGTGCCGGGCTACGGTGTTCGGCTTGAAGTTCGGCTGATGTGAAGTGTTGCCAGGGCCGGGCCCGTCCTGCTTGCCAGGGCGCCTCAGCGAACGTGCCTGGGACGGCCGCGGTGCAGATGAGTTCGGCTGTTCGACCTTCGAGTACACGGGATACTTCGCCGAGGCGGCACTAGTGTTCATGCTCGACGCTCGCAAGACGCGCGGATCGCTCGCGCTCGACCTGGCCATGACGCCTAACGTTTGAGGTAACGCGCGGCCGCCAGCGGAGCGCCAGGGCCGCGAGGCAGATGATATGCCTGGGTGCCTCGCGGCCCTGGCGCGTAGCTGGTGGACGTCGCGTTGACCGAAGGGTTAGGTGGCTGCGGGTCTTGGGCACCGATGCCAGAAGGACGGATGACGATGATGCGCAGACCAGAACTTGAACGGCGCAGGCGCGCGCGTTGCCAGAGCCCGAGCGGGCATTCCTGGACTTCGAGATGAGCGGCCATGACGAGCGACGGACCTTGGTGAGCGGCAGTGCGGCTTTCGGTTCCAGAACTGCAATCGCCCGAAGGGCGCGCGGTGGACTGCGCATGCAGCCAATGGCTTTGTGTTTCTGCCAGGGCACAACGGCGAACGATGTCTTCGCTTCCAGAGCGCGCCCGATCGTGCTCGCCGGAGAAGGTGCGCTGAACGAGACCTGCGCAAGTGGTGCACTTCGACGGACACCTAACGTTTGACATGAGGGGCGGCCGCAAGCAAGCGAAGCTTGCTTGTGGACGTCCCCTCGATGGAAGGGTTAGGCCTGCGCTCGCGAGCGGGCTTCATTGCTTTGTGACTCTGCTCGATTCAGCCACGGCAACGAGCTTCTTCGGCGCCTTACTCGCCCAAGCTTGACTGATGAGCCGATTGACTTGAGCAGGTTTGGCTTGATTCAGAAGAACGCGTAGGCCAACCACCTTTCCGCCCCAGTGCAGTTTTTCCAGGCACTCTGGTTCCAAAGCCAGCGCAATTTCTCTTTCTTGCTCGGGAACGAAGACATGGATGTGTTCTTCGTCGGGCGGCACCGTGACGAAGATCTTCCCTCGAACGCGGAAGGAGGAATACTGAAAATGAGGAGCCTCCGTGACCTCGGGCAGAGACAACGCGTGGCGACGGACCTGGGCGACCTTCATTGCCGGTGATTCTGCAACAGCGACGAGTCCAGACGGTTCTGCGCAGGCCTAACGTTTGAGGTAACGCGCGGCCGCCAGCGGAGCGCCAGGGCCGCGAGGAACATGATATGCCTGGGTGCCTCGCGGCCCTGGCGCGTAGCTGGTGGCCGTCGCGTTGACCGATGAGTTAGGCCGCGGATTTGGACCTGAACCGAGCCGGACTTCCCAACGCCGCACGATGCCAGAGACAAGCCGACGCGAACCTCTATGCTGCGCTGCCATGGGCACAACCGGGGAGCAGAACCGGCCGATCATGTCTTTGCACTGACTTCATCGAAGTCGCGGTTGGCGAAGGATGGGATCGTGTTCTCACGCATGTCTTCAGCTCCCCGGCAAGAAGCGCCTGCATTGAGTCACAAGCGGCCGCGTACTTGCCATGGCGCTCGGACCCTTGGCGCGCTTGCGCGCCCTGCGACGGACTGACTGCGCGGCGCAGCACGCTTGCGCGTAAGCGCTGTTGGCAGGGCACGATGTTGCTCTGCGCTCCGATACCCGCAAGCTTATGCTCGGTGCTTGCAAAGCGGTGCGGCATTGACATGCAGGACTTCCCCGAGGCCTAACGTTTGAGGTAACGCGCGGCCGCCGGCGGAGCGCCAGGGCCGCGAGGCACATGATATGCCTGGGTGCCTCGCGGCCCTGGCGCGTAGCTGGTGGACGTCGCGTTGACCGAAGGGTTAGGCCTCATGCGGCCACGCGGCTATAGCAAACGCCTGAAATCTGGACGACTTGCTCATGGAGGCGACATTCAGTCACTTGATCAAACCAATACTCGATTGGACTTGAACCGTCCCACGTGAGCCTTGTCAGTAACTCTCGCAGAAGGTAATGGCCCACTACGAGGCTAAGGAGGTGGGGAACTTCGAGTACCTGCTCCAGGCTGGGATATCCAGCTACTGCGAGTTCATCCTGAGGTCCCCCACAGTCTTCATCATCTGCTCTTGATTCTTCTACCCATGCTGAGTAGGCAGGCTCAAGATACTGGATCAATTCGATCGCCTTCGCAGTCACAATGAAAGAGTGCTTGGCCATCGTCGAGCGAGATGAACTCAAATCCATCTCTGGCACAGCGAACGTGGTCAACACTCTTGGTTTGCCATCGACGTGTAGTGACTGAAGGGGATTCATGAGGCCTAACGTTTGAGGTAACGCGCGGCCGCCAGTGGAGCGCCAGGGCCGCGAGGCAGATGATATGCCTGGGTGCCTCGCGGCCCTGGCGCGTAGCTGGTGGACGTCGCGTTGACCGAAGGGTTAGGCCTCTCCTTAGAAGTAGCCACCGCTCGCCTCCTGCCACATGGGATACCCCTCCAGCTCTTGGCCTTCCACAGGAACCACTTTGATGAACTTCACGCCCCAAGTTGTGAACGCCTTTCTGCTGATAGGGGCGTGACCCATCCCAAGCGATTCGTCCGCTTTTCGATTCATGCCGGCCATGTACAACGACGAGGTATCGAGCTTCGCTGGATGCTCGGGAAACTGATTGCTGTACAGCCTGACATGTACACCTTCTGGATCGAGCTTGAGAATCTTTAGCACCGAGTAGGTGCCGTTCTCGTTCCTTGTCGAATACAGGCCGCCTTCGATGAGCGTCTCATTGCCGAACGCATTTGCAAGGAGACAGAAGCATGTGAGTACGGCGGTCGCAATGCGCATGAGAGGCCTAACGTTTGAGGTGAGGCGCGGCCGCCAGCGGAGCGCCAGGGCCGCGAGGCGGATGATATGCCTTGGAGCCTCGCGGCCCTGGCGCGTAGCTGGTGGACGTCGCCTCGACCGAAGGGTTAGGCCAAGAGAGGTGAGCGAAGCGAAGGAGGGCCGAGAACCCTACTGGTGACGAAGCCACACTGACGGTGCCCTTGGTGCACAGACGCATGCGTGCCGGGTCTCCTGACTTGGCCCTCAGGCCCGCGGGTACGTCGCAGCGCGCAAGAAGCCTTGCGCATGCGAGATCGGCTTTCCGGTCTTCTTTGGTGTTCTTGTCTTCTTCCTGCTTCGAGGAGCCGGATACGTCCGCTGGCCGCCGGAGGACGGACAGCCCGCTCAGGACTCGCCGCTTCATTTCTCGTCTCCGGCCTTGCCGACGACCACGTGTCTTTTGGCTGTTGGCTCTTTGCTTCGACGCTCGGCCGTCGTCGGAGGCGCGGTTGGTATTCACTGTGCCGGGGCCTAACGTTTGAGGTAACGCGCGGCCGCCAGCGGAGCGCCAGGGCCGCGAGGCACATGATATGCCTGGGTGCCTCGCGGCCCTGGCGCGTAGCTGGTGGACGTCGCGTTGACCGAAGGGTT
>NZ_JABRWJ010000036.1 GCF_013266755.1 Pseudaquabacterium terrae
CCCTTCGGTCAACGCGACGTCCACCAGCTACGCGCCAGGGCCGCGAGGCACCCAGGCATATCATGTGCCTCGCGGCCCTGGCGCTCCGCTGGCGGCCGCGCGTTACCTCAAACGTTAGGCCTCATGATCGACACTCGCCCGCTCCGGCGTAAGGTTCCAGACGCCTCCGACTGGGCCGGATACAAAGACGATCTCGATGTGCGCTACGCGCACAAGCTCATGTTTGGGAAGTCCGTTGACGAAGTGCAGGACTTGTTCGGACAGGGCCGATCGATCGAGCGCGCCAGTGAACTGCTCTTCACGCCCCGCACGGTCTTTCAATACTACGTCTTTGCTTTCGCCGCCTACGTTCTCTCCGACGCCGCTGCAGAGGACTCGGACTCAGCGAGTCCATTTCTCCTGTTACTCATCAACCGCGAAAAGCGTGATCCAGGCAGCGTGCGCGAGATCTACAACCGCATGGAGCCAATAGTTCAGCACGTAGCAAGTCGACAGGAGTTCTACGATGCCGATCCAAACATCTATGGCAACTTCAAGGACCATCAGGTCGAACTGGCCAAACTATGCAATGAGGCCTAACCCTTCGGTCAACGCGACGTCCACCAGCTACGCGCCAGGGCCGCGAGGCACTCAGGCATATCATGTGCCTCGCGGCCCTGGCGCTCCGCTGGCGGCCGCGCGTTACCTCAAACGTTAGGCGTCATGGCAAGGTCCTGCGCGAGCAATCGGTCCGTCCTGGCGAGCACCGAACGTGAAGACCAAAACCGCGTCCGCCGCGTTCGTCCGACTGCGAAGTAACCGAAGCGCTTGCGAGCACCGAGCATGAAGAACAAGACCGCGTGTGTCGTACTCCGTCCGACTGCGACGGCCGTGAGTCGTCTTCGCACGCTGTGCCCTTCGATCCGCGCTTCAAGTTCGGTCTCACAAGTGCGCTTCGCGCAAGCGTGCTGCGCCGCGCAGTCAGTCTGTCGGGCGCCGCGCGGGCGCGGCGCGAGGCGGAGCGCAAGGTCAACAATCCGGACTGCGCATGCACGCTGGCCCTGGCAAGCTGCAGCGCCTTGCGAGCCACCACTGGCGGTCGGTTCCCGTCCGCGCGGTCTCGCAGTTGTGCCGCTCCAAATGCCGCCTAACCCTTCGGTCAACGCGACGTCCACCAGCTGCGCACCAGGGCCGCGACGCACCCAGGCATATCATCTGCCTCGCGGCCCTGGCGCTCCGCTGGCGGCCGCGCGTTACCTCAAACGTTAGGCCTCGCGCGCAGTCCCCGGCGTACGTCAGGCGCATCTGTCCACGCCGAATGAACACCGAATCTCGACCAATGTCGCTGATGGGAAGTGAAGTCGATGAGCGCTCATCGACGGGCGTACCACCACGAGGGGAAGACAGTTGTTCGTGCAACTGCGATCGATCAACAGATTCACAAGAAGGGTTCAGTATGGATCACAGTAGCAATGAAGTCAGTACTCCAGTTGCTGGCCAGTTTGCGCTCCCATTGCGCGCCACGTTCGGCCTGGGAGAGCGCGTGCGCAAGAAGTCTGGCGCCGCTTGGCAGGGTCAAGTGGTCGGCTGGTACTGCACAAAACTGACCCCTGAAGGCTATGCCGTCGAGTCCGAGTCTCACCCAGGCTCAGTACAAATCTATCCTGTGGCTGCGCTTGAACGCGTGGCCTAACCCTTCGGTCAACGCGACGTCCTCCAGCTACGCACCAGGGCCGCGAGGCACCCAGGCATATCATGCGCCTCGCGGCCCTGGCGCTCCGCTGGCGGCCGCGCGTTACCTCAAACGTTAGGCCTCGGGTGAACACGTCCGCCACGGCTCGTAGCGCTGCCAGAAGCACCGCACTCACTCGGCCGTCATCGCATCAGCCACCAAAGGAACAGCCGAATACCGTTGCGCATCGGCTCTGGCAACGAAAGCCGAATCAAGACCTGCATCGGGCTGTACGGTCAACGCAAGTCCTGAGCACGTCGAAGAGCCGAATGGGGAGCCGCGGTCGTTCAAGGTCCTGCGCTCGAAGGTCAAGAAGACCCGAACACACGGCATGGTTCTGGCATCAGGCGCGTGAACACTCACCGAGCATCAGAACAATGGGCATCGGTCGCCCCTGGCATCTTCAGCAACCAGGCCAGGCCGCCCTTCAGGTACTCGCGGTGTTCACGGCCGCCACGAATCCGAGGCCTAACCCTTCGGTCAACGCGACGTCCACCAGCTGCGCGCCAGGGCCGCGAGGCACCCAGGCATATCATCTTCCTCGCGGCCCTGGCGCTCCGCCGGCGGCCGCGCGTTACCTCAAACGTTAGGGCGCATTCACCGTGACGCACACCGAGGCTCTCTCGTTTCTGTCGCTGCACCAGCCAATGCCAGGCGACAGCGAAATATCGCCTGAAACGGCAGATCGCTTCATCGAGACCCTTCGATTTCTTGAAGAGAATCCGCACCCCGCAGCCGTTCCATTCTTGATTGGTAGCGTCAGCGAGCACACAGGTCTTGGAATGTACGAGCACATTGGGTTCGTCCTGCGCAAGCTCCCGCCGTATGAAGTTGCACCTCATCTCATTCAGGCCCTCAAGCACGGCGAGGCCACAACCCGTGCTCGAGCGGCCTGGTGGGCCGCAGATTGCCCATGCCCAGCACTCGCCAAACCGATCCGCGATCTTCTGGCAGTCGAGCAAGACCCTCAGGTCCGCTATGCCGCGGAGTCCGCTCTTCAAGTGTGTTTGCCAAATGCGCCCTAACCCTTCGGTCAACGCGACCCGTACCAGCAGGCCCCTTGGGGCGCGAGACACCCAGGTCTATCATGTGTCTCGCGCCCCAAGCGTCCTGCCGGCACGGGCGCGTTACCTCAAACGTTAGGCCCGGGGTGGGCAAGATCCGCGCAACTCGTAGCGCTGCAAGAGGGCCCGCCTGCAACGTCAGGCTCTTCGTCGTTTCGTGTGGAACGGGCAACCGGCGTTCAGTGAGCGTACGCGCCTGAAGTACGCGGCATAGCCGCGGCGAACGGGGAGACCGGCAGATGCGTCAGCTTGCCCAGCCGCAGG
>NZ_JABRWJ010000037.1:0-1348 GCF_013266755.1 Pseudaquabacterium terrae
CGCCAACAGCTACTTCGGCAACGGCACCGACCCGCAGCAGTTGGGCGGCCCGGGCGGCAGCACGCCATTCGGCGGCCCCAGTGGCCTCGGCGGGTCCGGCAACCCCGCGCAGCAGATCCAGGGCCTGATGCAGATGGTCATGCAGCTGATGCAGTCGCTGATGCCGCTGATGCAGCACATGAATGACACGGGCGGCGGCGGCAACACCGGCGGCGGCAGCCCCTTCGGCGGCACCAATCCCAACACCGGCGGCAGCCCGTACAGTGGCGGCAGCCCCTTCGGCGGCACCAACCCCAATGGCGGTGGCAGCCCGTATGGGGGTGGCAGCCCTTACGGCGCCCCTCCGAGCACCGGCGGCAGCCCCTACAGCGCTCCTCCGAGCACCGGCGGCAGCCCTTACGGCAGCACCAATCCCGCGGGCGGCCCCAACAACACGAGCGGGCCGAACAAGAACAGTGGCATCGGTGACCTGGGCGACTTCTTCATCGAGCTCAGCAAGCTGTTCGAAGGGTTCAACCAAAACCTCGGCGATGTGGGCAGCGGTGGACCCGCCGATGCACGCGGGCCCAGCACGCCGCCGAACGGCCCCAGCACCCCGCCGAACACGCGCTCCGGTCCGAACTACGACACTGAGCGCACGCCCACCGACGACTACGAACGCAAGCCCAATAGCTACGGCAACAAGCCGAAGGACAACGAGCGCAAGCCCAAGGGGAGCGACGACGAGCGTCAAGTGCCGGATTGCGAAATGCCGACCAACCCGACCGGTCCGACCAAGGACAAGAACAAGACTCCGGACACCCGCACGGACGACCCGACGAGCAAGCAGACCGTGCCCGACCCCTACAAGTACAACTCGAAGGGCGGCAACCACTACGAGGACCAGGACAGCGGCTTCGAGTACACGGTCAACAAGAATGGCGACTACACCTGGAAAACCCAGGACGGCAGGGACGTGACCGGCAGCAAGGACGAGCTCGATACCGAGGCCGACTACTGGAAGAACAACCCGAAGGGGAACGACATTTACGCGTACGAGCCGGGCGGCAACAACAGGGTCGGGAGCGAGGGCGGCTTCGAGTACACGAAGAATGAGAACGGCGACTACACCTGGAAGACCCAGGACGACAGGTATGTCACCGGCGACAAGGATGCGCTCTTGGCAGAGCAGGACTACTGGAAGAACAACCCGAAAGAGAAGGACTCGACCGTCGTACCCGACCCTTACAAGTACAACTCGAAGGGCGGCAACCACTACGAGGACCAGGACAGCGGCTTCGAGTACACGGTCAACAAGAATGGCGACTACACCTGGAAAACCCAGGACGGCAGGGACGTGACCGGCAGC
>NZ_JABRWJ010000037.1:1443-3014 GCF_013266755.1 Pseudaquabacterium terrae
GCAGCAAGGACAAGCTCGATACCGAGGCCGACTACTGGAAGAATAACCCGAAGGGGAACGACATTTACGCGTACGAGCCGGACGGCAACAACAGGGTCGGGAGCGAGGGCGGCTTCGAGTTCACGAAGAATAAGAACGGCGACTACACCTGGAAGACCCAGGACGACAGGTATGTCACCGGCGACAAGGATGCGCTCTTGGCAGAGCAGGACTACTGGAAGAACAACCCGAAGAAGGATGAAGAGACGAAGGATGAATGATGCAGAAGCCGCACGTCTCTCACTGAACCAACTCTTCGTCAATCACTGAATAGGACTTCAAAAATGGGTATCAACAACGTCTGCAACGACATCTCGAACAACCCGGCGCTGCTGCTGTCGCCGTTCCTGCTGATTCCGTCTCTGCTGAAGAACGACCAGCACAAGCATTTCCACGAGCACAAGCAGCATTGCGACCACATGCCGCACATGCCGCCGAACCTGACCACGCAGAGCGAGGGCAACGTCCACACCCCCAACGGCAGTCCCGGCATGCCCGGCGGCGCGATGCCGTTGATGAACAACCTCACGACGATGCTGCAGCAGATCACCGGCCTGCTGCAAGGCGGCATGGGCGGGGGCGGGATGCAGAACCTGGGGAACCTGTTCTCCCAACTCTCGCAGATGCTCGGTGGCGGCCAGTGCATGCCCGGCCTGGGCGGCAGCTTCGGCCAGCCGCCGATGCAGATGCCGCCGATGCAGTATGGCCAGCCGCCGGTACCGATGCAGTATGGCCAGCCGCCGATGCAGCCGCAGTATGGCCATCAGCCGGTGCCGATGCAGTATGGCCAGCCGCCGATGCAGTACCCGCCGCAAGGGTATCAGCACCAGCCGCCGATGCAACCGATGCCGACGCCGATGCCGTATGGCCAGCCGCCGATGCAGCCGATGCCGACGAGCTATCAGCCGATGCCGACGCCGATGCCCTATGGCCAGCCGATGCCCACGCCGATGCCCTATGGCCAGCCGGGCATCGGCGTCCAGCCGACCGGCATCCCGCCGAACGGCATCACGCAGACCGGCACCCCCGGCCGCATCGACCCGAAGGGCGCGCCGATCACCGACGCGAATGCCGCCACCCGCGAGCTGGCGCGCAACTTCGACCAGATCAAGGGCCCGGACGGCCGCGTCACCGCGCAGGACCTGCAGGCCTGCGTCGACGGACGCAAGACCTGCTCGCCGGAAATGCGCAACGCCGCTTCGTACATCCTGGCCAACCCCACGCTGTTCACGCAGATCGAAACCGCCGACGCCGTCAACCAGGGCAAGCCGGCCGTCGCCAACGGCCAGATCGGCGAGGGCGACATCAACGTGGCCAACCAGAAGGTGGGCGGCGCGGTGGGCGAGCAAAAGCAGCTGGAGACGCTGATGAAGCACTCCAACGACATCTTCCCGACGAAGCGCCCGGGCACGTTCAAGACCAACGAATGCCTGTCGCGCGCCGACATCCAGAAGATGGCCGACGGCGGCAAGATGCCCAGCGGCAAGCCCGCGCCGCCGGACGTGCAGCACGCCTGCCGCGAGATGCTCAAC
>NZ_JABRWJ010000038.1 GCF_013266755.1 Pseudaquabacterium terrae
ACTCGGCTTTCGTTGCCAGAGTCGATGCGCAACGGGATTCGGCTGTTCCTTTGGTGGCTGATGCGATGACGGGCGAGTGAATGCGGTGCCTCTGGCAGCGCTACGAGCCGTGGCGGACGTGTTTACCCGAGGCCTAACGTTTGACATGAGGGGCGGCCGCAAGCAAGCGAAGCTTGCTTGTGGACGTCCCCTCGATGGAAGGGTTAGCCCGCATCATCGAACTCTGAAGTTGAACGCGAATGGAAACTGCATCTGGCACGGGCTGCCTTGACATACGGCGGGCTTGAAGCGAGTGAGGAGCAATACGGTTGCTGCGAAATTGGTCATCTCGGCACTAGGTGAACCGATCACCTTGACCGCGGTGGGGCTTCCGTTCGGACCAACTGTCACTATGAGAATCAGGTCTCCCTCGACCAGGAGCTTGGCCTGCGCTTTCCGCATCGCTTCGTGAATTGGTTTAAGCCCGTCGGCCGGAAACGGTGGCTCGTCGCCTGGCTGAACGTTCTCGTAGACCTGATTGACCAGTGCCTTTTCCGACGCGGTAAGTTCCTCGTACCGCTTGTTTATAGGAATCGGAGAGCCGAAAACGGCATGGCGCCGAATTGCTGAGCCCAACGGGGGGTGCTCCTCCTTGATGCTGTACTGCGATTCGACTGCCTGTGCCGAGAGGGCGAGCAGCAGTAGGAAGGCTAGGGAACGCGCAAGAATCGGCCGTTGGGTGACCATATGCTGCCTCTGCGGGCTAACGTTTGACATGAGCGGCAGTCACAAGTGGGCGAAGCCCGCTTGTGACTGTCCGCTCGATGGAAGGGTTAGGCCCAGGTTGCGACGAGTGCTGAGGCATACAGAGCCGTTGCCAGGAAGATGCCACGGAAGGGGACCTTGAACCAGTAGAGTTTTCCGAGGACAAGGTACGCGCAGAGGCAGACAAGACCAAGTGTCATCAGGAAGGGTGACTTGAACAGAAAGCCTGAACTCTCAAGTGCAAGATACCCATAAACGAGACCGAAGAGCATGGCTCCGAAACTGTGGCTGGCGCGAAAGCCTATTGAGGCCCGCCACATGGTTGTTTCGCGCGAGATCACTGGCGAAACCTCCTTCAATCTTTCGAGAAGCGAAGGGTCTCGCGGGTGGAACTTTGTCCCTCGATAGGTGAACACGAGATGCAGGACGCCGAGTGTAAGAATGACGAGCGCACTCGCGGCAATGAGAATCGAGGGGACGGTTCGCACGTAGGTGTTTCCTGGGCCTAACGTTTGACATGAGGGGCGGCCGCAAGCAAGCGAAGCTTGCTTGTGGACGTCCCCCTCGATGGAAGGGTTAGGCGTTGGTCGACGATGCACCGCCACAAGGCCGTGCTGACGGTGGTGGGCAACGAACGCAACGCCTTTGTGTTCACGATTGGCGAGGGGCGACCGAGCAGACCGAGAGAATACCTGGGCGAAAGGCAAACGGTTCTAAGCCGTCGCAGGGCGGCCGGTACGGACGTGGCGCTGTACATGCTGGCATGATGCCGCGCAGCCACTCCGGGGGACCTGTGCGCGCTGATTCGAAGAGCGGCGTTTGAGGAACACCTTCGCCCGCAGCCTTTACAGACGCCTAACGTTTGACATGAGGGGCGGCCGACAGACAGCGAAGCTGGCTGTTGGACGTCCCCTCGATGGAAGGGTTAGGCCGATGCTTCATGGGCGTTCTCGTGCGGTACGGCCGGTTTGCCACCCTCACTCGCTCCTTCTCGCATGCCGAACCACCGACTGCTGCATTGTCTGTGCCTCGGAGAGCCATGGCACTGGTTGAGCTGGCCCACGCTGAAACTCCCTTCCTGTGCAGCAGCGCGGAACGACCGACCGCTGCCTTGGACGTGGATTGTGGTGCATACCTCGATTGCAGGCTCGGGCGGGTACCGACTTCCGCGAAACGCACCCGCTGCTCCTTTTCTGTGCCTCGGAGAGCCGTGGCGCTGTTGGAGCGTAGCCAGGACTTCGTTCCTGTGCTGGAGCGCAAAGCCGCTGGCTGTCCGCGTGCGCCGACCGCTCGTTGCGAACAACGATCGACTTGATGGCCTGTCCGCGGATAGCTGCAGCGACCGTGACGTGCAGCTGAGCATTTGCAGCGGCCTAACGTTTGAGGTAACGCGCGGCCGCCAGCGGAGCGCCAGGGCCGCGAGGCACATGATAGGCCTGGGTGCCTCGCGGCCCTGGTGCGTAGCTGGTGGACGTCGCGTTGACCGAAGGGTTAGGCCTCGTGCGTTGGCGACCGTGAACAGCGAGCAGGCTGAGGAGCGACTTGGGCCCGGAGCTGCGTGACACGGGCGCGAGAACTGCCAGAGCTTGACCGATGTTCTTGCCGCCGACGGCTGCGTGAGCGGCGATGCGAACACCACCCGAAGTGAACGGCATGCTCTTTGTGGGCCTGGTGCTCCGGTGCTTCGAGTCGCGACGACCGATCTTGTTCTTCGATGTGCTCGGGCCGTGCGCCGAACGCGCGTGCGACGGGTGGCCCGCACAGACCTTGCCCCTCTTCCTTTGCCAGGGCCTTGCCAGACGCGCTGCTCTCGTATTCGGCTGTTCATTTGCTGGCTGACGAGACGACGGTCGCAGGCATGTGGTGCTTCTTGAACGCTGCGAGTCGCGACGACCGTGCTACCCGAGGCCTAACGTTTGAGGTAACGCGCGGCCGCCAGCGGAGCGCCAGGGCCGCGAGGCACATGATATGCCTGGGTGCCTCGCGGCCCTGGCGCGTAGCTGGTGGACGTCGCGTTGACCGA
>NZ_JABRWJ010000039.1 GCF_013266755.1 Pseudaquabacterium terrae
GACGAGGATCACCAACTCCACCTTCGCACGCTCCTTGTTCAGCAAGGCCAGTGGCGCGCTGCAGTTGGTGCCACCGCCACCGATGGCGGCCAAGGCCTGCGCATTGGTCATCACCGAGTCGCGGGCGTTCAACGACAGCTTCACCACGGCCTGCTCGAACGGCAGAACACGCGCCGCCGGGTTCTTGCGCAACACCGCCGCCGCGACGAGGGCCGCGACATCGATGCAACGCACGCTGGACGTCGCCGAACCGCGGTGACCCGTCACCGCCGAGCTCATCGAGCCCGACACGTCGGGGCACACCACCACACGGCCATCGAACGCCGGCACATTGGCCAGCGCCGCCTCCATCGCGTCCTGCAGCGCATCACGAACCACCGCCGGCACACCTTCTCCCGTCGCCTTGAAGGCCGACATCAGCTGGTACGGCAGCACACGCGCCTGGGCCACGGCCTTCGGGTCCCGCAGCTTGGCTGCGATCGCCTCGGCCATGCCGCCAAGCTCGAACACGCCGTGACGCGCGAAGGTGTTCAGGTTCTGTCGCACCATCTGCCACGAGCCCGACTGCGCGATCTGCGCCCACTGCGCGGTGCTCAGCTCCAGCGCGGTCAGCATCTGGAACGGAACGTCCGGCACCTCGCACACCACGCCCTCGGCCACGGCCCGCTTGAAGCGCTCGAAGGCTTGCGTGATGGGCGGCAGCGCCGTCTCATCGACGGCCTTGCCGATCAACCACGCGAACCACGCAGCGCGCCAGGCCTCCGCCGGCTTCGGGTGAGCCATCTTCACCACGTCGGCCAGCGACGGCGTGTTGCCCACCGAGGCGTTCAACAGCTGCTTCTCGCTCGCGGTCAGCAGCCAGTGTTGCACCAGCTTCTTCGGACGCGAACCCAGCGACTTGCGACCCACCGAGCCACTGCGCACGATCTGCACGAAGTTGCGCAGCATCTTGCCGTTGTCGACCACGCGGCCGAATACCTGGCCCAGCAGCGCCACGTCGCGCGCCGCGAGCGTGGCGGCCAGCAGGGCCGGCATGTCCTTCATGTGGCCAGCCTGGCGTGCATAGATGGCGGTCTTGGCCACGAACGCCGGGTCGACGGTTTGCGCCAGGGCACGCACCGTGTTCAGCTGCGAGTCCGCGCTCGCATAGAAGGTCTGGTTCAGGGAGCCAGTCGCTGCGAGCTGCGCCAGCTGGTGGCGCGCGCTCAGGGCATAGGCCGGCGCTTGCTCCTGGTTGCGCGCGGTGGCGCCCGGCAGGAGCGCGCCCTTGAGCGTCTGGAAGAGTTGGGTGTTGACCATGAGTGTTCTCCTCTGTGCATTCAACTTGTTTGGCAATGCGTGCGGCTCAGTTCAGTCGCGAGCCCTTCGGCAGCCTCGCGGCGAGCCACTCGTGCACGTCCGCCCGGATGTGCCGGCCTTCGAGCAAGAAGTCCTCGAAGCGGCTCGGCACGTAGGGCAGGTACACCAGCGGCATGCTCGCTTCCTCGGGCGTGCGGTCGGCCTTGCGGCCGTTGCAGACACCGCAGGCGGTGACCAGGTTCATCCAGGTCCAGCGGCCACCGCGCGATTCCGGCACGATGTGTTCGCATTGCAGGTCACGCTCGTTGAAGCGCTGGCCGCAGTAGGCGCACGTCAGCCGGTCACGCCGGAACAGCTTGCTCTTGCTGAACGCGGGCACCACGTCGAACAAGTTGACCTTGGACGCGCCGTGCAGCGCGATGATCGGGTGCACATCGATGATCGACTGCCGGCCACGCTCGACGTTGAAGCCACCACGCAGCGTCGCCAGCGGGCCATCGCCGTCGACCCATGCCACCGAGCCGGTGGCCACATGCAGGGCCGCGTGCTCGAGCGAGATCCACGCCTGCGGCGTGCCCTGGATGTCGAGTTGCAGCACATGGCTGTGGTGTGGGTGCATGGGTGGCCTCCCTTCTTGGCCCGCTTCGTGCGTGATTTCGGTTTGGCACGTCCGGGTGGGTTCGAACCACCGGCCTCGACCTTCGGAGGGTCGCGCTCTTCCAACTGAGCTACGGACGTATGGAAAGGTTGGTGGCCCCTGACGATTTCGCTCTGGTCGGCGAAGCCGGTCAGGACGTTGCGAAGCAACGGGCCGAAGGCCACGCGCATCGCGCGTGCAAACGTCGACCCTCGCTTTGTAGGAGCGTTGCTCTGCCTCTGAGCTACACCCACATCGTCCATTCAACGTCGATAGTGATCGCGGTTCACGCCGTCAAAAGCATCCGCTGCGCAGGCAGCAGCGTTTGAAACGACCTCGCGGAGCCGCATGGGCACGGATCGTTGCGGCCGAGCTTCTCGATGAGTTCCTTCGCGCCGCCGACGATGCGGTCACCGCGCTTCACCCCCGTCTCGGACGGGAAGCCTTTGCGCCGTTTGCTCGTGATCGTGAAAGCTCACGTCGTCGTCTTCATTGATCGGTTTCATGGCACACCTCCTGGGTGGTTGACGGTCTCGGATCTGCTGATGTCGTTGGTGGTCCGGGGTGGGCACGATCCACCGGCCTTCGCCTTATGAGGGCACTGCTCTGCCGCTGAGCTACCGGACTGCTGCTTGGCCCCTCGGTCCGAGTCGAACGGACATGCCCTGCGGGCTCCGGTTTCTGAGACCGGTGCGTCTGCCTATTCCGCCACGAGGGGGTTGATGCGTGGTGCGTCGCCAGGGGCTTGAACCCTGACCA
>NZ_JABRWJ010000004.1 GCF_013266755.1 Pseudaquabacterium terrae
TCGCAGTCGGACGAACGCGGCGGACGCGGTGTTGGTCTTCACGTACGGTGCTCGCAAGGCGGACCGATTGCTCGCCCAGGGCCTTGCCATGACGCCTAACGTTTGAGGTAACGCGCGGCCGCCGGCGGAGCGCCAGGGCCGCGAGGCACATGATGTGCCTGGGTGCCTCGCGGCCCTGGCGCGTAGCTGGTGGACGTCGCGTTGACCGAAGGGTTAGGCCTCATTTTTCTGAAGAGAACTGGTGGAGGAAGTGAATTGCCATGCCAACAAAGCCGACGAGAACGGCGAGGCCGGCGATGACGATGCCGCTCCGTTGATGAAGGAATACAGCAATGAGCCAGCCAAGAGATGCAAGAATGAACGCCCCGAGCATGATTTTCAACCCGATGAGCTTCTGCGCTTGTACAGGAGGAAGCAAATTCGCAATACGGCTATACGTCAGTGACGCGATCCACAACGCAAGGATTCCGATCGTGACTCCGACAACTGGAGGAACGATCGGCCTTTCAAAGAGCTCAGGGCGGGCGACGGGCAGCGATAGACCAATGAGCCCCGTCCACACAACGAAGAGAACACGCAGCGCTACGCGGACGGAAGATTTCATCTTTGGTCTTTAACGGTGTACGCCCGAATCGTAACGCCGGAGGCGGGGGCGTGAGGCCTAACGTTTGAGGTAACGCGCGGCCGCCAGCGGAGCGCCAGGGCCGCGAGGCAGATGATATGCCTGAGAGCCTCGCGGCCCTGGCGCGTAGCTGGTGGACGTCGCGTTGACCGAAGGGTTAGGCCTCGGACGCGTGGTGACCGTGAACACCGCGAGCACCTGAAGGACGGCGTGGCGGGGACGCTGAAGATGCCAGGGGCGACCGATGCGCTTTGTTTGATGCTCGGTGAGCATTGACGCGCCTGATGCCAGAGCCATGCAGTGTGTTCTGGTCTTGTTGACCTTGGAGCGTAGGATCCTGAACGGCCACCGCTCCTCATTGGGTTCTTCGACGTGCTCAGGCCTTGCGCCGACCGTACAGCCCGATGCAGGCCCTGACTCGGCTTTCGTTGCCAGAGCCGATGCGCAACCGGTGTTCGGCCGTTCCTCTGGTGGCTGATGCGATGGCGGCCGAGTGCGTGTGGTGCTTCTGGCAGCGCTACGAGCCGTGGAGGACGTGTTGACCCGAGGCCTAACGTTTGAGGTAACGCGCGGCCGCCAGCGGAGCGCCAGGGCCGCGAGGCAGATGATATGCCTGGGTGCCTCGCGGCCCTGGCGCGTAGCTGGTGGACGTCGCGTTGACCGAAGGGTTAGGCCTCGCTGCCCTCGCAGGCCGACGACACGAGAACACAGGGCTTGACGCGGGTGATGCAGCCTGGTGCTCTGCCGCCAACCGGTGAGGAACTCGCCAAGGCGCCGACGCGAGAATTGACGCCCAGTTCATGCAGGCTCAACTTCGTCTGGATGCATGGCCTCCAACCAGATAGTGAATCCGGTGTTCGGGTCGCTGCATTCGACCTCGTATCCAACGGTCGGGTGTGAATAGACTCCGACGATAGTGCCGACATCACCAATTCTTGGATGTCTCTGATGAACTGGTGGATCGAATGCGAAACGGTCTTCGTGAAGTGCCTTGACTCGAACCGTGTCGTACTGACGAAAAGCTCCAAGCATGACGCGAGGCCTAACGTGATATCGACATCAACAAGACGTTGATGCCAATGGCCGGAACCGGCGACGTACGGCTGGATCCTGCAATAAGCGTCATTGCGGGTTTACCCTTGAATTGGGACACGATGACGCAGGATTCGAAGGTTTCTGGCCACCAGGTGAGGCACCAACCAGTATTTCTCCTTGGGCCGCCATGTTGCTTTGCAGGCCAGCAGCAACGCGCGAGTGCGCTTGTCCATGGGTGGAATGCGCACCGCGATAACTGTACGCTGACGCGACGCAACTGGAGTGCTCTCGACCAGAAGCTCAACGGTCGTATGTCGGACCGCCCCGTCTGTACTGAGTCGATGACGAACGCACACAAGATCCTTCCCGTAGCGTCGCGCAAGGCGCTTGGCCCCGTCCTGATCTGGCGCGTAGGTTTTGGCTACGCGCAGGCGGGAGAGTTGGATTTCTGTCTTTTCCACGTCGGCAATTCTCCGGTGGCTAGAGAGGCGATTCGTCGTACCGCCGTACCGTCTTCAATCAGAGTTCTGCGTCCTTGTCCCATTTTGCACCGAGCGCCCTGGCCGTCGCTTGCAGTTCGTTCTCCAGGCGGCCGATGCGTACGGCGAAGATCCGGCGGTCGACGCCGGGGCCGGTGACCGGCGCTTCGTCGACGATCAACTCGACGGTGGTGTAACGGCGCAAGCCCGTCGCGTCGTGACGATAACGGACGCACAGCAGCGCAGCGCCATAGCGCCTGCTGAGCTTGATCGTGCCCGCCTGCGGCGGCCACAGTGTCTTGACGACCCGGGTACCGCGGCTCTTGCGGCGGCGCTGCGTCGATGCATGGTTTGACGGCGGCATGCCTTGTCCTCCCTTTCGTGGGGCCTCCGCTTGCGGGCGGGGCGCTCTCTTGATACTGTATATATGTACAGCAATCGATGTGGAAAGGCAAGTCAGGCATGTCATCGTCGTCGCCTTCGGCCGAGGCTTCCGGCCCGCGTTTGCTCGACACCTTGCGCGAGCAGGTTCGTTATATGCACTACAGCCTGCGCACCGAGGAGGCCTATGTCCACTGGGTGCGCGCCTTCATCCATTTCCATGGAAGGCGCCATCCGTCCGAGCTGTCGGCCGCCGAGGTCGAGTCCTTCCTGACGTGGCTCGCGGCCGAGCGTCAGGTGGCGCCGTCGACGCATCATCAGGCGCTGTCGGCGCTGCTGTTCCTGTACCAGAAGGTATTGCGCCTGGACCTGCCGTGGCTGAGCGACATCGGCCGCCCGAAGTACGTCCGCCGGTTGCCGGTCGTGCTGTCGCGCGACGAGGTCGCTCGCCTGCTGGCGGCGATGGATCGCCAGCCCGAGCCGCATGGCCTGCTGGCGCGCCTGCTTTACGGCACCGGCCTGCGCCTGATGGAAGGCCTGCGCCTGCGCGTCAAGGACATCGAGTTCGAGCGCCAGGCGCTGATCGTTCGCGAAGGCAAAGGCGCCAAGGATCGGGTCGTCATGCTGCCGTCTTCGCTGGAGGATGCGCTGCGCGGGCAACTGGCCCACGTGCATCGTGTCTGGTCCGCCGACCGGGCCGCAGGGCTCGGCGGGGTGCAATTGCCGCATGCCCTCGCGCGCAAGTACCCCCGCGCGCCTGAGGGCTGGGCCTGGTTCTGGCTCTTTCCCCAGGCCGAGCCTTCGCTCGATCCCCGCGGCGCCGGCCTGCGCCGCCATCACGTGCTGGACCAGACTTTCCAGCGTGCCTTCCGGCGCGGCCTGGCCGCCGCACGCATTGCCAAGCCGGCCACGCCGCACACCCTGCGCCATTCCTTCGCCACCCATCTGCTGCAGGCCGGCTACGACATCCGTACCGTGCAGGAACTGCTCGGCCATGCCGATGTCAGCACGACGATGATCTACACCCATGTGCTGAAGCTGGGCGGTGGCGCGGTGCGCAGCCCGCTCGACCGGCTCGGTGATCCGCCCGTGGATGGAATGACGACAACACCCCGTCCGCAGTCGCCCTTGCCGGACACGCTGCCGCCCTCCACCGCCCGTTTCGCCCGCGAGCCCGAACCGTGCTACCGCATCTCCCCCGCTACGCCGAACTGCACTGCCGCAGCAATTTCAGCTTTCTGAGCGGCGCGTCGCATCCGGAAGAGCTGATCGCGGCCGCTCGTGACCGGCGTTATTCAGCGCTGGCCATCACCGACGAGTGCTCCTTCGCCGGCGTCGTGCGCGCGCATGTCGAAGCGCTTCAACAGCAAGAACAACAGCAACAACAACAACAACAATCCGATCAGCCACCGCAGCCGAGCCTGAAGCTGATCATCGGCGCCGAGATGCGTCTCGATGCCTCGCCGGCGCCGTCATCATCCCCCGCGGAACTGCGCCCGCTGGAGCTCGACCCGCTCGATCCGCTCGAGCTGCCCCCCGCTGCGCCGCCCGCTGCCGGCATGCGCCTGGTGCTGCTGGTGCAGTCGCACCGCGGCTACGTGAACCTGTCGCGCTGGATCAGCATTGCGCGCTGCCGCGCCGCCAAAGGCACCTACCAGGCCCATGCCAGCGACCTGGAGGGCCGGATCCCCTCGGCGCCGTTCCTCGCCGGCCTGCCGGGCTGCCTCGCGCTGCTGGTGCTCGACGGTACGCTGGATTTCGCGACGCAGTACGCGCAGGCCTGCTGGCTGCGCAACTGGTTCGGCGGCGATCGCGCATGGCTGGCGGTGTCGCAGCTGCGCCGCGTGCACGATCGGCGCCTGGTGCGCCTGGCGCGCCGGCTGGCGGCAGCCACCGGTCTGGGCATCGTCGCCACCGGCGACGTGACGATGCACTCACGCTCGCGCAAGCCGCTGCTCGATGTGCTGACCGCGACGCGTCTGAAGCAGACGGTCGCCGATTGCGGCGACGCGCTGGCGCCGAATGCCGAGCGTTATCTGCGTTCGCGCCAGCGCCTGGCCGCGCTCTATCCCGCCGAATGGATGGAGGCCGCGGCGGCGCTCGCCGAGCGCTGCAATTTTTCGCTCGCGGAATTGCGCTACCAATACCCGCGCGAAATCGTGCCCGATGGCGAGACGCCGGCGACCTGGCTGCGCGAGCTGACCGAGCGCGGTCTGCGCGAGCGCTTCCCCGACGGCCCGTCGACCGACGTGCGCGCGACGATCGAGAAAGAGCTCGAATTGATCGGCCGGCTGCAATACGAGGCCTATTTCCTGACGATCGCCGACATCGTTCATTGGGCGCGTTCGCAAGGCATCCTGTGCCAGGGCCGCGGCAGTGCGGCCAATTCACTGGTCTGCTATTGCCTGAGGGTGACGGAGGTCGACCCGCGCCGCGCCACGCTGCTGTTCGAACGTTTCGTCAGCGCCGAGCGCAACGAGCCGCCGGACATCGATGTCGATTTCGAGCACCAGCGCCGGGAGGAGGTGATCCAGTACATCTACAGGAAATACGGCCGCCACCGTGCGGCATTGACCGCGGTGGTCATCAGTTACCGGCCACGTTCGGCGCTGCGCGATGTCGGCCGTGCGCTGGGTTTCGATCTCGACCGCATCGCCGCGGTGTCGAAGGGCCAGCATTGGTTCGACGGCCGCCACATCGCGCCCGAGCGCCTGCGCGAGAACGGCATCGATCCGGATTCCGCGCTGTGCCGCCATTGGATGGCCATCACGCGCGAATTGATCGGCTTTCCGCGCCACCTGAGCCAGCATCCCGGCGGTTTCCTGATCGCGCGCGACGAGATCGCGCAGGTCGTGCCGATCGAGAACGCGACGATGGAAAACCGCACGGTGATCCAGTGGGACAAGGACGACCTCGACAGCCTGCGCCTGCTGAAGGTCGACATTCTCGCGCTCGGCATGCTCAGCGCGATCCGCCGCGCGATGGCCTTCGTCGAGCACAAGACCGGCCGGCCGCACGAGATCGCCACGCTGATGAACGAGGCCGACGATCCGGTGGTCTACGACATGCTGTGTCGCGGCGACAGCGTCGGCGTCTTCCAGGTCGAGAGCCGCGCGCAGATGAGCATGCTGCCGCGCCTGAAGCCGCGCTGTTATTACGACCTGGTGATCGAGGTGGCGATCGTGCGCCCCGGGCCGATCCAGGGCGGCATGGTCCATCCCTTCCTGCGCCGGCGCAACGGCGAGGAGCCCGCCGACATTCCGCGCCCTGAATTGCTGCCGGCGCTCGGGCGCACGAAAGGCGTGCCGATCTTTCAGGAGCAGGTGATGCAGATCGCGATGATCGCCGCCGAATTCACCGCCGGCGAAGCCGATCAATTGCGCCGCGCGATGGCGGCCTGGAAGCGCAAGGGTGGGCTCGGGCCGTTCTACGAGCGTCTGGTCGAGCGCATGGTCCACCGCGGCTACGAGCTCGAGTTTGCCGAGCGCATCTTCAAGCAGATCGAGGGCTTCGGCGAATACGGATTCCCGGAAAGCCATGCGGCCAGTTTTGCATTGCTGGTCTATGTCAGCGCGTGGCTCAAGTGCCACCATCCCGATGCGTTCCTCGCCGCGTTGCTCAATAGTCAGCCGATGGGCTTTTATGCGCCGGCGCAATTGGTGCGCGATGCGCGCGAGCATGGTGTCGAAGTGCGGCCGGTCGACGTGCTGCGCAGCGAATGGGACAGCGTGCTGGAGATCGCGGCCCCGTCCCCTGGCGAATCGCGGCCGCTGCTGCAGCCGGTGCGGCTGGGCTTGAGCCGGCTGACGGGTTTTCGCGAGCAGGATGCGCTGCGCCTCGTCGCTGCGCGGGCCGAAGGACCGTTCGCCGGCGTCGAGGACCTGGCACGCCGCGCGGCGCTCGACGAGCATGCGCTGCGGCTGCTGGCGCAGGGTGATGCGCTGGGCGGGCTGCTCGCGGCAGCGGCCGCCGGCCATCGCCACCAGGCCGCCTGGGCCGTGCGCGGCATCGACACCCACGCCACCGCGCTGCTGCAATCGACGCGTACGCTGGAAGAGGCGGCGCGGCTGGCCGCGCCTTCGCTGGGCGAAGACGTCGTGGCCGACTACCAGGCCACCCGACTGTCGCTGAAAGCCCATCCGGTGGCGCTGCTGCGCGAGCAGCTGGCCGCCTTCAAGGTGCAGCCGGCGGCGGTGCTGAAGTTTTACCGCCACGGCCAGCTGGCGCGCGCGTCGGGCCTGGTGACGCACCGCCAGCGGCCCGAGACCGCGAAGGGCGTGATCTTCGTGACGCTGGAGGACGACACCGGCGCCGTCAACGTGATCGTCTGGCCGGCGGTGGCCGAAGCGCAGCGCCAGGCCTTGCTCGCGTCGCGGCTGTTGACGGTGTATGGCGTCTGGCAGCGTGAGGGCGAGGTGCGCCACCTGGTCGCGCAGCGCCTGGTCGATCATTCCGCGCTGCTCAATGGCCTGGAGATCCGCAGCCGCGATTTCCATTGATCCGCCTGCGGCCGAGCGGCTCGGCACCCCGGCTCGGCGCGCACAATCCGCGCATGGCCCGTCCCGCCATGCCGGCCGACCCCGACCCCGCCGATGACCGCTTCGACAGCGACGGCGGCCTGCGTTGGCGCCCGGCCGCCGGCCGCGCCGAGCAACTGATGATCCTGCTGTCCGGCAGCGACATGCCGGCTGCGGCATGGCTGCCGCTGGCGCAGGTGCTGCGCCAGGCCTTCCCGCAGGCGGTCTTGATGGCGGCGGCTGTCGAATCCGGCGCGGATGTCGCCGCCGCCGTGCCGATCATCGAGGACGCCGCGCTGGCTCGCCTGCAGGACTGGGTGCATGCCGCGCAGCGCGACAGCGGCGTCGGTCCGGCCGCCACCGCATTGGTCGGCGTCTCGGTCGGTGCGATGCTGGCACTCGAGCTTGTCGGCCGCGAAGACGGCATCGCCGGCCGCGTGCTCGCCTTCGGTGGCCGCTACGCGCGTCTGCCCGAAGCCGCGCCGCGTTTCACGACGATCCACCTGTTCCACGGTGCCGACGATGCGGTCGTGCCGGTCGCGTTTGCCCGAGCCGCCATCGAGCGCCTCGGCGCGCTGCACGGCGACGCGACGATCGACATCGCCGGCGCCACCGGCCATGGCCTCGCGCCGGTGCTGGTCGACTGCGCGCTGAATCGCCTGCGCAGCCACATCCCGCACCGCACCTGGGCCGCCGCGCTCGGCGGCGCACCGCCCGGGCGCATCGACGACGATCGTTGAACCCGCTCCGCTCTAGCGGATGGCGGCCTTCGCCAGGCCCGCGCGGCACTCGATGCTGCCGACCAGCCGCTGGTACTGGCCCGAGCTGCGCAATTGCGCCAGTCCGCGGTTGAAGCGCTGCATCCGCGCCGCGCTGTCGGGCAGGCGCTTCGACAGCATCAGGTGCGTGGTGAAGACCTCGGTGATCAGCTTCGGGTTGGCGGCGATGCGCGGCCAGTCCTCGGGCTTGAAGTGCTGCTCGAGCAGGTAGCAGGCGACGTTGCGGTCCAGCGGCACGACGTCGACGCGGCCGGCCACCAGCATGCGCAGCAGCGACAGGTCGTCGGGCACCCAGTCGACGCGCAGCGCGCCGCTGGCGGCCAGCGCATGGAATTCCGGCGTGTAGGTGTAGGTGCGCACGCCGCCGATGCGCAAGGGTGCCAGCGCATCGAGCCGCTGCCAGTCCAGCGCCACCCCGGCGCGGTGCAGCAGCACCCATTGTTCGGTCAATACGTTGTCCGACAGCAGGAAGTCCTGTTCGCGGTCCGGGCGCCGGCCCCAGTGCGCCGTGCCGTGGTAGCGGCCGGTGCGCGCTTCTTCCTGTGCACGGCCCCAGGGCAGGAAGGTGTACGCGACCTCGACGCCCACGCGCTCGAAGGCCGCCCGGATGACCGCCAGCGCGATGCCCTGGTCGGGCCGGCTGGCGGTGGCATAGGGCGGCAACTCGCCGGTGGCGATGCGCAGGCGCTCGGCCGCGGCGGGCAGCGCCACGACCTGCCATACCGCGGCCGCTGCCACGAGGACTTGTCGCAGAAGCCGGTGGGGGCCACGCATGGTCTGCCGATCATAGGTCGCTGCGTACACTTCAGAAATGATCAGCCCCCAACTCACTTCGTTCGCGGCCCCCAAGGGGCGCTCAGTGCCCTACGGGCGGCCGGGCGAGCACTGATGCTGTTTCTGATCTCGCCGGCGAAGACGCTGGACTATCACACGCCCGTCGCGCCGCGCCTGGCGAAGGCGGCCACCGAGCCGCTCTACACCGGCCGCGCGGCCGAGCTGATCCGCCGCCTGAAGCCGCTGAAGACGGCCCAGGTCGCCGCGCTGATGGACTTGTCCGACGAGCTCGCCGCGCTGAATGTCGGACGCTATGCCGTCTGGTCGCCGACGGCCGACGAGCACAACAGCCGCCCGGCCGCCTGGGCCTTCGATGGCGATGTCTACGACGGGCTGCAGGCGAAGACGCTGCGACCGTCGGACTGGACCTGGGCGCAGGACCACCTGGTGATCCTGTCGGGCCTGTACGGCGTGCTGCGGCCGCTCGACCGCCTGCAGCCCTACCGCCTCGAGATGGGCACGCGGCTGCCGACGTCGCGCGGCAAGGACCTGTACGAGTACTGGGGCGACGCCATCGCCGAGCATCTGAACCAGCGCCTGGCGACGGCCGGGGCCCAGGGCGGCAGCGCGGCGGCGCGCGCGCCGGTGGTCGTCAACCTCGCGTCGCAGGAATACTTCCGTGCCGCCGGCCGGCCGGCGCTGAAGGCGCGGGTCGTCGAGTGCGTGTTCGAGGACTGGAAGGACGGCCGCTACAAGATCATCAGCTTCTTCGCCAAGCGCGCCCGCGGGCTGATGGCGCGCTGGTGCATCCAGGAGCGGGTGGCCAGCGTGGCGAAGCTGCGGCGCTTCGAAGACCAGGGTTATGCGCTCGCCGACGACGCATCGAGCGCCGACCGGCTGGTGTTTCGACGGCGACTGGATTGATCACGATTCATTGCGCGAGAATTCCGCAATCAGGAGCCCGCCGGGCCGCCCCAAGGGCGAATACCGGAGGGTGCAGCCCGAAGGTTGACAAGTGAGTACTTCGCAGGCCATCACGCCCGAATTGCGGCAATGGATCATCGAGCAGGCCAAGGCCGGCTGCCAGCCGGAAGCGGTGCTGCAATCGATGCGCGCGAGCGGCTGGGACGAGGCGGTGGCGGTCGAGGCGCTCGAGCAGACGCTGAGCCAGTTCCTTGCCGATCGGGCCCAGGCCGCCGTGCTGCCGCCACCGGTCAAGGTGCCCGATGCCGACCTGCAAGGGTCACCGAGCCGCGTCTGGGCGGGGGATCGCGAGGTCGAGATCCTGGTCGCGATGCAGAACCCGCGCGTCGTGCTGTTCGGTGGGCTGCTGTCGGACGAGGATTGCGACGAGCTGATCGCAGCCGCCGGCCCGCGCATGTCGCGCTCGGAGACCGTCGTCAATGCGACCGGCGGCAGCGAGGTGCATGACTCGCGCACCAGCCGCGGCATGTTCTTCGGCCGCGGCGAGAACGCCGTCTGCACGCGCGTCGAGCAGCGCATCGCCACGCTGCTGCGCTGGCCGGTGATCAATGGCGAGGGCCTGCAGGTGCTGCATTACGCGCCGGGGGCCGAGTACAAGCCGCACTACGACTATTTCGACCCGGCGCAGCCCGGCATGGCCACCGTGCTCAAGCGCGGCGGCCAGCGCGTAGGCACCCTGGTGATGTACCTGAACTCGCCGACCAAGGGCGGCGCGACGGTCTTTCCCGATGTCGGCCTGGAGGTCGCGCCGATCAAGGGCAACGGCGTCTTCTTCAGTTACGACCGCGCCCACCCGGTGACCAAGACGCTGCATGGCGGCGCCCCGGTCGTCGAGGGCGAGAAGTGGGTCGCGACGAAGTGGCTCAGGGAAGGCGAGTTCATCTAGAACTCGCCTTGGCGCAGATCAGCGCTTCGGCTGCGTCAGGCGGGGGCCCGGGCGCGGACCGGCCGGACGCGCGCCTTCGCGGCGGTCGTCGGTGCGGCGGCCGCTCGGCTGGCCGTGCGGCGCGGGTTGCGTCGCATGGCCGGCGCCGACGCGGTCATGGCGCGGCGCCTGCGCGCGTTGCGCATTGGCCGGCGGGTTGCCATCACGGCGCGGTTCGCCACGCGGATCGCGCGGCTTGGCCGCCGGCGCGTGGCCGCCGCCGCGCGCGCCATCACGGCCGCCATCACGGCCGCCATCACGCCGCGGCTCGGCCGGGCGGCCACCGCCATGGCGCTGGTGCGAGCCACCGCCGCCGCCACCGGCATTGCGCCGCGTGCCGCCGACGCCGATCGTCATGCGCCCGAGCACGATCGGCTCGGCCTTCTCGCCGGCCGGCGGCTCGAAGCCGGGCACCGTCTCGCGCGGGATGCTGCGCTTGATCAGCTTCTCGATGTCGCGCAGGAAGATGTCCTCGTCGACGCAGACCAGCGAGATCGCCTCGCCCTGCGCGCCGGCGCGGCCGGTGCGGCCGATGCGGTGCACGTAGTCCTCGGGGATGTTCGGCAGCTCGAAGTTGACGACGTGCGGCAGCTGGTCGATGTCGATGCCGCGCGCGGCGATGTCGGTGGCCACCAGCACCTGCAGGTCGCCGGTCTTGAACTCGGCCAGCGCCTTGGTGCGCGCACCCTGGCTCTTGTTGCCGTGGATCGCCATCGCGCTGATCTCTTCCTTGTTCAGGAATTCGGCCAGCCGGTTCGCGCCATGCTTCATGCGGGTGAAGACCAGCACCTGGTGCCAGTCGCCCTCGCGGATCAGGTGCGCCAGCAGCTCCTTCTTGCGCTCGCGGCCGACCGGGTGCACCTTCTGCGCGATGGTGTCGGCGGTGGCATTGCGGCGCGCCACCTCGATCAGCGCCGGGGCGTTCAGCAGGCGGTCGGCCAGCGCCTTGATCTCGTCGCTGAAGGTGGCCGAGAACAGCAGGCTCTGCTTCTTCTGCGGCAGGATCGCCAGCACCTTCTTGATGTCGTGGATGAAGCCCATGTCGAGCATGCGATCGGCTTCGTCGAGCACGAAGATCTGCACGTTCGACAGGTCCAGCGTGCCTTGCTGGTGGTGGTCGAGCAGGCGGCCCGGCGTGGCGACGAGGATGTCGATGCCGCGCCGCAGCTTGTCCACCTGCGGCTGCATGCCGACGCCGCCGAACATGACCATCGAGGTCAGCGGCAGGTGCTTGCCGTAGGTGCGCACGCTTTCTTCGACCTGCGCGGCGAGCTCGCGCGTGGGGGTCAGGATCAGCGCGCGGATCGCGACGCGGCCCTTGGCATCACGCAGCGGCTTGGCGGCCGCCAGGCGGTGCAGCAGCGGCAGCGTGAAGCCGGCGGTCTTGCCGGTGCCGGTCTGCGCGCCGGCCATCAGGTCGCCGCCTTGCAGCACGGCGGGAATCGCCTGGACCTGGATCGGGGTGGGGGTGTCGTAGCCCTGCTCGCGCACGGCGCGCAGGATCGGCTCGGCGAGGCCGAGTTCGTTGAAGTTCATTCGGAGTGTGGCCCCGGGGTGGTGGGGCAAACTGCATCGGCCTGCTGCTGCCGGTCTTGCACGGCGGCACCAGTCGGGTAGGCCCAAGGGGGTGAGCGGGGTCGGAAACGACTGCGGCAGCGTGACTGGTGGCGCTGCCGCAAGTGGGCATTGTACCGGTCGCTCCCATCAAGTCGCCCCTGCAGCGGGCCGATAACCGTGCGAACCATGCCCGCAACTTCGCTGTTCGGTGCGCTGGCCCTGGCCTGGCGGCGCGAATTCAATGTCTACACGGCCTGTGACCGTGACTCGGCGGAGCTGCGCGCGCGCCATCTGAACAGCGTCACCCGGCTGACGCCGCTGATGGTGCTGGCCAACGTCGGCAACGCGGCGATCGTCGCGCTGGCCTTCGACGGCGTGCCGCTGCTGCATCGCATGGTGTGGCTGTCCGTCCTGCTGGCGCTGTGCGGCATCGGCCTGCGCGCCTGGTGGCGCCGCCGCGACAAGGCGGCGACCAGCGTCTCGCCGCGGGCGGCCCGGCACGCGACGATCGGCGCCGCGTTGCTCGGCATCGTCTGGGGCGGCATCGCGGTGGCCTGGTTCCCGGGCGCCTCGCCGCCGCAGCAGCTGCTGCTGACCGGCCTGATCCTGGGCACGATGTGCGGCGGCGCGTTCGCGCTGGCGCCGCTGCCGATGGCCGCGCTGGCGCAACTCGGCACGCTGAGCCTCGGCTCGTCGATCGCGCTGCTGCGCGACCACGGCCCGGCCACGCTGTACCTGATGCTGCTGCTGCTGCTGTACGTCGCGGTGCTGGCGATCAGCGTGCTGGCCACCGCCCGCGTCTTCACCGCCCGGCTGCGCTCGGAACGCGAGGCGTCGCGCCAGGGTCACCTGATCGGCCTGCTGCTGCGCGACTTCGAGGAACATTCGGCCGACGTGCTGTGGGAATGCGGCGCCGGCGGGCTGCTGACGCACGTCTCGCCGCGCCTGTCCGCGGCGCTCGGCAGCAGTGCCGCCGAGCTGCAGGGCGGCACCTTGCTCGATGCGCTGGCCAGCCGCCGCGCGACCAACGAAGCCGACAGCCACCTCGCTGCGCTGCGCACCTCGCTGAACCTCGGCCAGGCCTTTCGCGATCTGGTCGTGCCGGTGCAGACGGCGAGCAACGGGCTGCGCTGGTGGTCGTTCTCGGCCAAGCCGCTGGTCGACGAGCTTGGACACCACGCCGGCTGGCGCGGCGTGATCTCCGATGTCACGCAGGCACGCGAAACGCATCGGCGCCTGGCCTACCTGGCGCATTTCGACTCACTGACCGGCCTGGCCAATCGCCTCGAGCTGCGCGAGCAGCTGGCGCGCGCCATGGAGGTCTCGGCGGCGCCCGATGCGCCGCCGCTGCGCACCGCGCTGATGTGCCTGGACGTCGACCACTTCAAGTCGATCAACGACACGCTCGGCCATGCCGCGGGCGACGCGGTGCTGGCCGAGGTCGGGCGCCGGCTGCAGTCCTGCCTGCGCCAGGCCGACCTGGCCGCGCGCCTGGGCGGCGATGAATTCGCGCTGGTGATCACCGACGTGCGCTCCGACGACGAGGTGGCCGCGCTCGCGCGCCGCCTGGTGCAGGTGCTGTGCCAGCCCTGCGAGGTGGCCGGGCGCCAGGTGGCGCTGGGCACCAGCATCGGCGTGGCGATCGCGCCCGACCATGGCCGCACGCTCGACGAGCTGATGGGCAACGCCGACCTGGCCTTGTACGCGGCGAAAGAGGCCGGCCGCGCCCGTTTCGAAATCTTCGTGCCGCGGCTGGGCGACCGCCGGCGCCGCCGCGTGGCGATCGAGCAGGCGCTGCGCGGTGCGCTCTCGCGCAGCGAGATGCACCTGCACTGGCAGCCGCGCGTCGACGTGTCGCGCTGGGAAGTGGTTGGCGCCGAGGTGCTGCTGCGCTGGCAGCATCCGGAGCTCGGCCGCATCAACCCGGACGAATTCATCGGCATCGCCGAGGACGCGGGGCTGATTGCCGAGATCGGGCTGTGGGTGCTGCAGCGCGCCTGCGCGCACGCGGTGCAGATGCCGCCGCACCTGCTGGTCTCGGTCAATGTCTCGCCGGCGCAGCTGCAGCGCGAGGACTTCGCGGCGCTGGCGCTGCGGGCGATCGAGCGCTCCGGGCTGCCGCCGCAGCGCCTGGAGCTCGAGGTCACCGAATCGCTGTTCATGGACGAGACCTCGGCGCAGGCGCTGGCCAACCTGCACGCGCTGCGCAACGTCGGCGTGCGCATCGCGCTGGACGACTTCGGCACCGGCTATTCGTCGCTGGCCTACCTGCGCCGCTTCCCGTTCGACACGCTGAAGATCGACCGCGCCTTCGTGCGCGAGCTGATGACGCGGCACGACGCGCGGGCGATCGTGCGCACGATCCTCGAGCTGGCCAAGACGCTGGGCATGGAGACGATCGCCGAGGGCGTCGAGGAGCCGGCGCAGCTGGATGTCCTGCGCGAGGCCGGCTGCGGCTCGATCCAGGGCTTCATGGTCGCGCGGCCGATGCCGCGCGGCGATTTCCTGCGCCTGATGAAGAACTGGACGACGCCCGGGACGGCCTACATGGGCCTGGATCTCGACATCGACAGCGAACGCAGCCGCGACGCGGCCTGAGCCGTCATCGGCGCGGCCGTTGAACGCGGCGACAATACGCGTTTCGCCTTTCGCTTCCTCGCGACCTCACACACGCCATGGCCCAGTACGTCTTCACCATGAACCGCGTCGGCAAGATCGTGCCGCCGAAGCGCCAGATCCTGAAGGACATCTCGCTGTCCTTCTTCCCGGGGGCCAAGATCGGCGTGCTCGGCCTCAACGGCTCGGGCAAGTCGACGCTGCTGAAGATCATGGCCGGCCTCGACAAGGACATCGAGGGCGAAGCGCAGGCGATGCCGGACCTGAAGATCGGCTACCTGCCGCAGGAGCCGCAGCTGAACCCGGCGCAGACCGTGCGCCAGGCGGTCGAGGAAGGCATCGGCGGCGCGCTGGCCGCGCAGAAGCGCCTCGAAGAGGTGTACGCCGCCTACGGCGAGCCCGATGCCGACTTCGACAAGCTGGCCGCCGAGCAGGCCGATCTCGAGGCGATCATCGCGGCCTCCGGCGGCGAGAACACCGACCACGTGATGGAGATCGCCGCCGACGCGCTGCAGCTGCCGCCGTGGGACGCGACGATCGGCCCGCTGTCGGGCGGCGAGAAGCGCCGCGTCGCGCTGTGCCGGCTGCTGCTCTCGAAGCCGGACATGCTGCTGCTCGACGAGCCGACCAACCACCTGGACGCCGAGTCGGTCGACTGGCTCGAGCAGTTCCTCAAGCGCTTTCCCGGCACCGTGGTCGCGATCACCCACGATCGCTACTTCCTCGACAACGCGGCCGAGTGGATCCTCGAGCTCGACCGCGGCCGCGGCATTCCGTACAAGGGCAACTACTCGCTCTGGCTGGACCAGAAAGAGCAGCGCCTGGAGCAGGAACAGCGCACCGAGGACGCCCGCACCAAGGCGATGAAGGCCGAGCTGGAGTGGGTGCGCAAGAACGCCAAGGGCCGCCAGGCCAAGAGCAAGGCGCGCCTGGCGCGCTTCGAGGAGCTGAGCGACGTCGACTACCAGAAGCGCAACGAGACCAACGAGATCTTCATCCCGGTCGGCGAGCGCCTGGGCAACGAGGTGATCGAGTTCAAGGGCGTCTCGAAGAGCTTCGGCGACCGGCTGCTGATCGACAACCTGAGCTTCAAGGTGCCGGCCGGCGCGATCGTCGGCATCATCGGCCCGAACGGTGCCGGCAAGTCGACCATCTTCCGCATGATCCAGGGCGTCGAGCAGCCCGATTCGGGCGAGGTGGCGATCGGCAAGACCGCGCGCCTGGCCTTCGTCGACCAGAGCCGCGAGAGCCTGGCGGCCAACAAGACGGTGTGGGAAGACGTCTCCGGCGGCCTCGACAACATCATCGTCGGCAAGTTCGTGATGCCCTCGCGCGCCTACATCGGCCGCTTCAACTTCAAGGGCAACGACCAGCAGAAGCTGGTCGGCTCGCTGTCGGGCGGTGAACGCGGCCGCCTGCACCTGGCCAAGACGCTGGCGCAGGGCGGCAACGTGCTGCTGCTCGACGAACCGTCGAACGACCTCGACGTCGAGACGCTGCGCGCGCTCGAAGACGCGCTGCTCGAGTTCGCCGGGTCGGTGATGGTGATCAGCCACGACCGCTGGTTCCTCGACCGCATCGCCACGCACATCCTGGCCTGCGAGGGCGACTCGCAGTGGTTCTTCTTCGACGGCAACTACCAGGAGTACGAAGCCGAGAAGAAGAAGCGCCTCGGCGAAGAAGGCGCCAAGCCGCATCGCCTGCGTTTCAAGGCGCTGAAGTAAGCGGCATTGAAAGAGACGTGACCGGCGGTTGCGCAGGTCACGCCGAGTCACAAACAGCGCTGTCGCACCGGCAACCGCCCCGCGACACTGCCGCGGCGGAGAAGCCGCGAGCGAGGCGTTGATGGGACACAACAAGGGACGGCGCGTGCCGAGGCACGCGCTGGTGGCGGTGTTGACCGCCGCATTGCTGGCCGCTTGCGGCGGCGGAACGTCGGACGAGGGCGCGCCGGCCGCAGCCGCAGCCGCTGACGACGGCGATCAACGGCGCAGCGCGCTGGCGGTCGCCGACCCTAAGGCCACCGAGCTCGATGCGGTGCGGCTGGCCAACCAGGCCAGCTTCGGCCCGACGCAGACGATGCTCGCCGACATCCGCACCAAAGGCACCGCGGTCTGGGTGCGCGACCAGCTGCTGCAGAACAGCTCGCGCTACGCGCTCGGCGGCGGCGACGCGGTGCACAAGAATGTCGGCGGCACCTTCTTTTGCGACACCGCGGCGCAGTCCGGCAACCCGAACTGCTGGCGCGACTGGTTCTCCGCGCAACCGCTCGTGTGGGACTTCTACCGCAACGCGACGACCAAGCCCGACCAGCTGCGCCAGCGCGTCGCCTTCGCGCTGCAGCAGATCGCGGTGGTCAGCGAGCTCGAGGTCAGCGGCACCTACGGCCTGCGCAACTACCACAACGCGCTGCTGGCCAACGCCTTCGGCAATTACCGCGACGTGCTGAAGAAGGTGATCCTGTCGCCGGTGATGGGCGACTACCTCGACCAGGTCAACAACGACAAGACGGCACCCAACGAGAACTTCGCGCGCGAGCTGCTGCAGCTGTTCTCGCTCGGCCCCTGCCTGCTGCAGCGCAACGGGCAGCTCAGCGGCGGCAGCTGCATGCCGACCTACGACAACCAGAAGGTGCGCGAGTACGCCTTCGCGCTGACCGGCTGGACCTATCCCGCCGGCGGCAGCACCGCCTGGGGCTGCTGGCCGCAGGGCGCCAACTGCACCTACTACGGCGGCGACATGGTCGCCGCGCCGCTGCTGCGCAACACCGCTGCGCGGCAGCTGCTGTCGGGCGGCACGGTGCCCGCGGGCGCCACCGCGCCGCAGGCGCTCGAGGCGGTGCTCGACAGCCTGATCAACCATCCGAACATCGCGCCCTTCGTCGGCCAGCGGCTGATCCAGCATCTGGTGATGAGCAACCCGTCGCCGGGCTATGTCGACCGCGTCGCGCAGGCCTTCATCGCCGGGCGCTTCGTCTCGACCGGGATCACCTTCGGCACCGGGCGCCGCGGCGACCTGGCGGCCACGGTCGCCGCGGTGCTGCTCGATGCCGAGGCGCGCGACGAAGCCGTCGCCGCGCGCCGCGGCGGGGCGCTGCGGCCGCCGGCGCTGCTGTTCACCGGCGTGCTGCGTGCGCTCGGCGGCAAGACCGACGGCGAGCCCTTCGGCTGGTGGTGGGGCGAGGTGCTGCGCCAGCACCTGTTCCGCCCGCCGTCGGTGTTCAACTTCTATCCGCCGAACTATCCGGTCGCCGGCACCGCGCTGGTCGGCCCCGAATACGGCATCCACAATGCCAACGCCGCATTGGAGCGGCTGAATTACCTGACCTACCTGCTCGAGTGGGGCGGCTCGGCGCCGGTTGCCAGCGTCCCCGGCGCCACCGGCACCTCGGTGAGCCTGAACAGCTGGACCGCGCAGGCCGACAATCCGGCGACGCTGGTCGACAGCCTGTCGCTGCGCGCGCTCGGCCGCCCGCTGGCCGCGGGGCCGCGCACGCAGGTGATCAACGCCGTCTCGTGGTGGACCGCGCAGACCGGCGGCGCGACCTGGCGCACGCAGCGCGTGCGCGCCGCGGCCTGGCTCGTCTTCGCCTCCCCCGACTACCAGGTGCAACGCTGATGAAACCCACTCCTTTCACGCGCCGTGACTGGTTGAAGTCCGGCGCCGCCCTGCTCGCCGGCGGCACGCTGTTCGGCTCCGGCCTGCGCAACGCGCAGGCGGCCGACTACAAGGCCCTCGTCTGCATCTTCCTGTACGGCGGCAATGACGGCATGAACATGGTCGTGCCGACCGACGGCGCGCGCTACGGCCAGTACGCCGCGGTGCGCGGCGGGCTGGCGATTCCGGCCGGGCAGCTGGTGGCCCTGGGCAGCAGCGGCTACGGCCTGCACCCGTCACTCGCTGCGCTGGCGCCGCATTTCAGCCAGGGCACGCTGGCGCCGGTGTTCAACGTCGGCCCGCTCTATGCACCGCTGAACAAGGCGCAGTACCGCGCCGAGCCGGAAGGCTCGCCGCTGATCCCCGACAACCTGTTCTCGCACTCGGACCAGCAGATCCTGTGGGAATGCGGCAGCACCGATGCGCAGAGCCGCACCGGTTGGGGTGGCCGCGCGTCGGCCGCGCTGGCCACCGCGAACCCGGTGATCTCGGTCGGCGGCAACGGCCATTTCGGCGTCGAGGACCTGCGCGTGCCGCTGGTGCTGCCCGAACCGGGCGCCACCTTCGGCGCCTACGGCCTGCGGCCCCAGGACACCTGGACGCCCTATGCGCTGCGCAAGCAGGCGGTCGCCGCGCTCTATGCCCAGGCCCAGCCGGTCGACCTGGCCACGTCCTTTGCCAGTCAGCAGCTCGGCGCCTTCGCAATGTCCGAGCGTCTGGCCGCGCTGATCGCCTCGGTGCCGGGCGACGCGCAGGCCAACCCGGTGATCGACGCCGCGTTCGCGCCGCTGATCCAGGGCCAGAGCCTGAAGACGCCGATCGCCGAGCAGCTGTACCAGGTCGCCAAGCTGGTGCTCGGCCGCGCGACGGTGCAGGGCGACCGGCAGATCTTCTTCGCGCAGATGGGCGGCTTCGACACGCACCGCGACCAGATCGACGGCGGCAACCCGACCGGCGGCGTGCACGCGATCCTGCTGCGCCAGCTCGGCGATGCGCTGGCGGCCTTCCAGACCGCGATGATGAATCTCGGCCTCGGGCAACAGGTCACCAGCTTCACGCAGGCCGACTTCGGCCGCACCTTCGCGCCGAACGCCAGCGCCGGCACCGACCATGCCTGGGGCAACCACCAGCTGGTGATCGGCGGCGCCGTGCGCGGCGGCCGCACGCACGGCGTGTATCCGACGCTGGCGCTCGGCGGGCCCGACGATGTCGGCGTCGACAGCTGGGAGCGGCAGGGCCGCTGGATCCCGACCGCCGGCGTCGACCAGTACGCGGCGACGCTGCTGCGCTGGTTCGGCGCCACCGAGGCGCAGCTCGACGGCGTGTTGCCGAACCTCGTCAATTTCGGCAGTCAGCGCTCGCTCGGCTTCCTGTAGCGCCAGGCGGCCCGGCCCGCTGCGTGCGGGCGGCGGGCCTTGAAGGGGAACCTGGACACCGGTTCGGCGGTCCACGGAAGTGTCTGCCCTCGTGCGGCGGGCCGGCGGCCGGCCGTGCGGGCCCACGCTTGCCCTTCGAACACCCATGACCGCAGCCTCTCGCTCGTCCCGTCATCCCCTGACGCCCCTGACACCGTTCACGGGCCCCGCCGTGCTCGCCCTGCTGGCGGCGTGTGCCACCCCGCCACCCGCCGCGGCACCGGCCGCACCGGCCACGGTCGCCGTGGCGGCGACGCCGCCGGCCGCGGCATCGGGTCCGGCAGCCGCGGCATCGGGCCCGGCGGCGGCCGCCTCCGGCCCGGCCGCCCGGCCGCCGGGCGCCGCGGCTGCACCGTCGCCCGGCCAACCGCCGGCCTTCGCGACGGTGATCCGTGACGCCAAGCGCAGCGAGGGCCTGTTCGTGGTCTGGCGCAAGGACGAGAAGGTCTGGTTCGAGCTGAAGCCGGCGGACTTCGACAAGCCCTTCTTCCTGTCGCCCAAGCTCGCCTCGGGCATCGGCGAGGCGTCGATCTTCGGCGGCACGATGGCGCGGCCGCAGGTGGTCGAATTCCGCCGGCTGCACAACCTGGTGCAGCTGCTGGCGCTGAACACCGCCTACATCGCCAAGCCGGCGACGCCCGAGGCGCGGGCGCTGGCCGCGTCGTATTCGCCGAGCCTCTTGGCCAGCACGGCGGTGGCCAGCCTGCCGCATCCGCAGCGCGGCACCGTGCTCGTCGATGCCAGCGCGCTGTTCGTGGCCGACCTGCTGCAGATCGCGCCGCAGCTGCAGCGCAGCTACCGCCAGGGTTATGGCTTCGATGCGCGCAACTCGGGCGTCACGACGGTGCGCGGCAAGCCCGACATGCTGGTGCTCGAGGTGACCAGCCATTTCGCGACCGCCGTGATCGCCGTGCCGACGCCGGGCACCCCGCCGGGGCCGTCGCCAACCGCTCCGCGCACGCTGCCCGACGCGCGCAGCATGTTCGTCAATGTGCACTATTCGCTCGCCAAGCTGCCCGAGCAGGTGATGCCCGCGCGTGCCGCCGACCCGCGCATCGGCCACTTCGTGCACCTGCAGCACGATTTCGGCGACGACCTGGCGCGCACGCCGAAGCTGCGCCACGTCGCGCGCTGGCGGCTCGAGAAGAAGGACCCGGCGGCGGCGCTGTCCGAGCCCGTGAAGCCGATCACCTACTGGATCGATCGCACCGTGCCGGTCAAGTACCGCGGCGCGATCAGCGAAGGCATCCTCGAGTGGAACAAGGCCTTCGAGCGCATCGGTTTCAAGGACGCCGTGGTCGTCAAGGTGCAGCCCGACGACGCCGACTTCGACACGCTGGACTTCGGTGTCGCCTCGGTGCGCTGGATGGTCAACGCGAGCCCGTCCTTCGGCGCGATCGGACCGCGCCACGTCGATCCGCGCTCCGGCGAGATCCTGGATGCCGACATCGCGTTCGAGAGCCTGTCGTCGCGCAACGTGCGCAGCTACCGCTCGCGCATCTTGGGCGGCAGCGATGCCGGGGCCACCCAGGCGGCCTGGGCCGAACTGCTGCAGGTCGGCCGGCCGGCGGGGGCCGCGGCGGCGGCGCAGGGTCACGCCGCTGCGCTTGCGCAGGGGCTTGGACATCCGCATGATGCGCTGTGCCAGCACGCGACTTTCGGCGCCGAGCAGCTGGCCTACGGCCTCGACGTGCTCGCCGCGCAGGGCGAGCTCGAGCCCGACAGCCCCGAGGCCGAGGCCTTCGTGCTGGCCTTCCTGAAGGACACCGCGATGCACGAGGTCGGCCACACGCTCGGCCTGCGCCACAACTTCCGCGCCTCGCGCATCTACACCGAGGCGCAGCTGGCCGATCCCGAGTTCACGCGCGCGAACGGCTTGACCGGCTCGGTGATGGAGTACCCGGCGATCAACCTGCCGCGCCCGGGCGAGCGCCGCGCGGCGCCGTTCCAGACCACGCTCGGCCCCTACGACTACTGGGCGATCGAATACGCCTACAAGCCGCTCGGCGCCACCGACGAGGCCGCCGAGCTCAAGCGCATCGCCGCGCGCAATGCCGAGCCCGAGCTGGCCTTCGGCACCGACGAAGACCATTTCTTCGGCATCGACCCCGATTCGCTGCAGTCGGACCTCGGCCGCGAGCCGCTGGCCTTCGCGCGCAAGCGCTTCGAGATCGCGCAGGACCTGTTCCGCCGCCAGGAGCGCCGCACGCTGTCGCCGGACGAGGACTACGGTGCGCTGCGGCGCGCGCTGCGCTTCGCGGTGATCGACGCCGGCCGCGCCGCGGGCACGGTGCTGCGCCAGGTCGGCGGCGTGCGCACGCTGCGCGACTTTCCGAACAGCGGCCGCGACCCGCTGCAGCCGGTGCCGCCGGCCGAGCAGCGGGCGGCGATGGCGCTGCTGTCGCGCCATGTTCTGGCGGCCGACAGCCTGGTCATCTCGCCGGCCCTGCAGCGCCGCCTGGCACCGGACTACCTGGAGCGCGGCGACTCGGTGCTGTTCGGCGACGACGAGGTGCCGACCGACTACCCGCTGGCGCAGGCGCTGCACGAGATGCGGCGCGCCGTGCTGACGCAGCTGATGAGCGACGCTCTGGCGGTGCGCGTGCTCGACAGCGAAGCCAAGGCCGCGCGGCCGGCCGAGGCCTTCCCGCTGACCGAGCTGTACAAGCGGCTCGAGAACGACGTCTGGAGCGAGCTCGGCGGCAAGGGCGACATCCCGGCGCCGCGCCGCGAGCTGCAGCGCGAGCACCTGAACCGGCTGGCCGCGGCGCTGCTGCGGCCCGGCGGCGGCCTGCGCGCCGACGCGCGCAGCCTGTGGCGCTCGCAGGCGCAGGGGCTGCTGCCGCGGCTGGAGGCGGCGACCCGACGACCCGAGCTGAGCGAAGCCGCGCGCGTGCATCTGAAGGACAGCGCGGACACACTGCGCGCCGCCCTGGCCGCACCGCTGCAGCGCGCGGGGGTCTGAGCTGGAGGGTCAGTTCGGCAGGCCGAACGCGTAGAGCTTGTTATTCGGCGTGCCGAAGCCGAGGTTGCTGTAGCCCGAGCCCCAGAACAGCATGCCGCCTGAAATCGCGGCACCGGACAGGCACGAGCCGCCGCTCGCGAAGCTCCACAGCACGGCGCCGGTGGCGGCATTCAGCGCGTACATGTGCCCCGCGGCATCGAGCGAACAGCCGTACACGACCCCGTTGGCCGACGACACCGGGCCGGACGGGCCGCCGCCGGCACCGGCGCCCGGCAAGGGGTCGGCCGTCTGCCACAGGATCTGGCCGGTCGTTGCGTCGAGCGCACTCCAGCCGCCGCGCGTCGTCGATGGGCCACCGAGCGGCGTCCACGAAATCGCGTTGCTGTTCGGATTCGCCGTGTAGACCCGCGTGCCGTCGACCGCCGAGCCCCACTGCAGGCCGCCGGCCGTGCCACCGGGGCCGGTCTGCGTCACCCACACGACGGCGCCGGTGTCCGGGTTCAGCGCCCAGTATTGGCCGCTCTTCTGGCCCGCTCCGACCAGCTCGAGCGGCTTGCCCTTGCCGGCCTTGGCCTTGAACAGCGCCGGCGCCTGGCCGAAGTCGTAGTCCGGGCCGGCCGGCTCGGGGCAGTTGCTGCCGTCGCCGACGAACGGGATGCAGTCGACCGTCCAGGCATCGTAGGGGATCGCTCGCGTGGCCCAGCGGATCGCGCCGGTCCTCATGTCCAGCGCGAGGATGCTGTCGAAATGGTCATCGGCGGGCAGGCAGGCCGCCTTGGCGACCGGGTCGGTGCCGGCGGCCGAGACGCAATCGAGCACCGCTTGCGGCACCGTGTAGTTGTTGCCCGTCGCGACGTAGATCTGGCCTCGTTTCGGATCGATCGCCGGCGAGCTGCCCCAGATCGCATTGCCGGTGTAGCCGGCCGGCACGGCCGGCACCGTGTGCGTCTTCCACAGCACCTGGCCGTTGGCGAGGTTCAGCGCCAGCATGCTGCCGCGGAACGACAGCTGGTAGCCGGGCACGAAGGCCGCGAGCGCCTCCTCGAGCGAGGCGACGCCGACGTACACCCGGCCGTCGTGCACCGTGGCCGACTGCGTGATGATCGCCGCGGGATGCGGGTCGGCCGTCGTGTTCCACAGCAGCGCACCGGTGCGCTTGTCGAAGGCCAGCACCCGGCCGCCAGGCCCGCCGCCGAACAGGATCGAGCCCTGCGTGCCGACGATGACCTTGCCTTCGGCCACGGCCGGCGTGGCGCGGGCCTTGTCGTTCGGCACGCCGGTGAGCGACGGGATGTGCGCGGTCCACCGGAGCTGGCCGTTGCGCTTGTCGACGGCGTACAGGAACCCGGCCCAGTCCGGCACGTACACGGTGTCGCCGTCGACCGCCGGGGTGGCCGACACGTCGCCCGCGGTGGTCAACGACCATTTGACGACCAGGCTGCCGACGTTCGACGGCCCCAGCTTGTGCTCATGGGCCTGGTGGCGGGTGTTCTCGCGGTCACCGCCGGAGAAGTTCCACTGCTGGCCTTCGGCCGCGAACGTGGCGTGCGGCATCAGCGCCGCGCCGACCGACAGCATCGCCGCGCAGGCGGCCACCGGCAGCCGGGCTGCCCTCGAACGGATGATCATCGTCCTCGCTCCCGCGGACGTTGGGCGTCCGCCTTGGCGCGGGGCGGCAAGCGCACAGCCCGCATGTGCTCGCCATCGTTGGCCGCCGGCCGATCGGGCCAGCGCGAGGGCGACAAAGGCCGGCGGATGTGACCTGGATGCTCCAGCGCGCGATACAGGGGTAAACCCGTGCCGATCATCGTTGCGCCTGTCGCTCGCGACCCGCCGAGCGTCGTTCGTCGCAATCACTCGGCCCGCGGCTTGGACACCGCCGGGCGGGCGGTTATCGTGCCGCCCAAGATGGCTTCGATTCCCCCTTCCTCCTCGACAGCGCCGCCGGGCTGGTCCGCGTCGCTGCGCACGCTCAGCGCGACCAAGGTCGCCTGGGCGCTCGGCTTCGCGGTCACCGTCGCGGCGCTGCTCAATCCGATCTTTGCGCCGCCGTTTCCGGTGCTGCTCGGGCGCACGATCTTCGTCGCGCTGGTGCTGCTGCTGGCCTTCACGCTGGCCGGCAACTGGCAGCGCCGCTGGCTGCCGCGCTGGTTCGCGCAGACGCTGGCGGTGGTGCTGGCGGCGCCGCTGGCGACGCTGGGCGTCTACCTGGTGTCGACCGGCGGCGACTTCGCGGCGATCCTGAGCCACCCGGGCCGCGTCGCCGGCTTCCTGTGGATCGCCGGCTGCGCGTTGTTCATTGGCCTGGTGCTGGCCACCGGCGCGATGGTGCGCGAGCGCGAGGCGCAATCGCACTCGCTGCAGCTGAAGTTCGAGCTCGAGCGGGCCCAGCTCGAGAAGCAGGCGCTCGACGCCCGGCTCGCGCTGCTGACGGCGCAGATCGAGCCGCATTTCCTGTTCAACACGCTGGCCAATGTGCAGGCGCTGGTCGAAACCGGCTCGCCGCGCGCCGCCGAGGTGTTGAAGAGCCTGATCGCCTACCTGCGCGCGGCGCTGCCGAAGCTGCACGAGGCCGGCCTGCCGACGCTGGCCAACGAGCTGCAGCTGGTGCGTGCGTACCTCGAGCTGATGCACCTGCGCATGCCGGATCGGCTGCAGTTTTCGGTCGACGTGCCGGCCGGCCTGCACGCCGAGCGGTTCCCGGCGATGGCCTTGCTGACGTTGGTCGAGAACGCCGTGCGCCACGGCGTCGATCCCAGCGAGGAGGGCGGCCGCATCGACGTCGGCGGCGCGCGCGCGGCCGACGGCGGCTGGCGGCTCTGGGTGGCTGACAGCGGCGTCGGGCTGACCGAGAATGCCGCGCCGGGCACCGGCTTGGCCAACCTGCGCGCGCGGCTGCAAGGCGTGTTCGGCGCCGGCGCGGTGCTCGAATTGAGCGAGCAGCCGCCCCACGGCGTGCGGGCCGAGATCGTCATTCCGCCGGCCGCCGTCCCGCCGAAGGCTTGAGCCATGACCGCCATGACCGCCATCACCGCACTGATCGCCGACGACGAACCGCTGCTGCGCGACCACCTGCAGGCGCACCTGGCGCGGCTGTGGCCCGAGCTGCAGATCGTCGGCCAGGCGCGCAATGGCCGCGAGGCGGTCGAGCTGTTCGAGCGCGAGCAGCCGCAGATCGTCTTCCTCGACGTGCACATGCCCGGCATGAACGGCATCGAGGCAGCGCGGGCGATCGCCCGGCGTGCGATGACCGTCTTCGTCACCGCCTACGAGCAGTACGCGGTGCAGGCCTTCGAACAAGGCGCGATCGACTACCTGATCAAGCCCTTCGACGAGGCGCGGCTGACCGACACGATCGGCCGCCTGCAGCAGCGGCTGCAGCAGCCCGCTGCCGCGGCGGCGCCGGGGGGCGACGACGGCGACCCCGGCGACCGCCTCGAAGCGGTGCTCGACCGGCTCGCCGCGCAGTTGCGTCACCAGGCCAGCGGCAAGCCCTGGCTGCAGTGGATCAAGGCCTCGGTCGGCAGCGCGGTGCGGCTGATCCCGGTCGAGCAGATCGCCTACCTGCGCTCGGACGAGAAGTACACGCTGGTGGTCTGGGAAGGCGGCGAGGCGCTGATCCGCAAGCCGATCCGCGAGCTGGTCGACGAGCTCGACCCCGAGCAGTTCGTGCAGGTGCACCGCTCGGTGATCGTCAACCTGCGCCAGGTCGCGCAGATCACCCGTGGCGCCAACGAAACCGCCGACGTGCACCTGAAGGGCCGCACCGAGACGCTGCCGGTCAGCCGCAGCTACCTGCACCTGTTCCGGCAGATGTGAGGGCAGGCGGTCTCAGCGACCGTCGCGCCACCCCACGTCACAACCCGCGCCGCCCACAGGCGCTGGCTGCCGCTTCAGCGGCAGGAGTTGGCGGGCATCAGGGTTCACCAGGGACTGGCCAGGGTCGGGAAAGCTTAACTGGCTGTAAAGCCGGCCGATATTCCATCGATCGGGCTGGCCTACCGCTGCCCAGAATCCTCGCCAAAGCTGTCTGACCCTGTCTGGAGACAAACGCATGCTGTCAAAAATCTCCGCCTCCATCGGCCGACGCCTGGCGTTCGGGTTCGGCGCCTTGATCGTCCTGCTCGTCCTGGTGGCGAGCTTTGCGGCCGTCACGACGCAGCGCCTGGGCGAACAAGTGCGCCAGATCGTCGAGGTGAACAACGAACGCTCGGCCACCGCGTACCGCATGCTGGACAACATGAACGCCATGGCGATCCAGGCGCGTTCGATCACGTTGCTGACGGATGCGAAGGAGATCGAGGCGGAATTGAAGCTGTTCGACAAATCGAAGGCCGAATACCTGAAGCAGGAGAAGGCGCTGATCACGCTGATGGCCGATGCCGACGCGACGTCGCGCAAGTTGAGTGACGAGATCACCGCCGCCGCCGCGAAGACCATCCCGCTGATCGCCCACGCCGCCAAGCAGGGCCAGGAAGGCGCCAACATCGACGCCACGATGACGCTGACGCTGCAGGTGCGGCCGGCCGAGATCGTCTGGCGCAAGAAGGTCGACGAGCTGATCACGCTGCAAGCCAGCCAGAACGCCGAGAGCTCGACCGCGGCGACCGTCGGCACGCGCCGCGCGGTGGTCATCGAAGCGGTGCTGGTCGCCGTGGCGATCGTCATCGGCGTGCTGGTCGCCTGGCGCATCACGCGCAGCATCAAGCGCCCGATCGAGCGCGCCGTGCAGGTCGCCGAACGCATCGCCGAAGGCGACCTGGCCAGCACCGTCGAGCAAGGCGGCCGCGACGAGATCGGCCGCCTGTTGCAAGCCATCGCCGCGATGCAGGGTCGCCTGCGCGGCCTGGTCGGCGAGATCCGCCAGACCGCCGATTCCATCCAGGTGGCCAGCGCCGAAGTGGCCACCGGCAATCAGGACCTGAGCCAGCGCACCGAGCAGGCCGCGAGCAATCTGCAGCAGACTGCCAGCTCGATGGAACAGCTCACCGGCACCGTGCGCCAGAGCGCCGATGCCGCGTCGCAGGCCAATCAATTGGCCGCCTCGGCGGCCGAAGTCGCTCAGCGCGGCGGCCAGGTGGTGTCGCAGGTCGTCAAGACCATGGATGCGATCAATACCAGCTCGAAGAAGATCGCCGACATCATCGGCACGATCGACGGCATCGCGTTCCAGACCAACATCCTGGCGCTGAACGCGGCGGTCGAAGCCGCGCGTGCCGGCGAACAGGGCCGCGGCTTCGCGGTCGTCGCCGGCGAGGTGCGTTCGCTGGCCCAGCGTTCGGCCGAAGCGGCGCGCGAGATCAAGGCGCTGATCGGCAACTCGGTCGACAAGGTCGAGACCGGCAGCCGCCTGGTCAGCGACGCCGGCTCGACGATGAACGAGATCGTCGCCAGCGTGCAGCGCGTGACCGACATCATCGGCGAGATCACTGCCGCGTCGAGCGAGCAGAGCGGTGGCCTGTCGCAGATCAACGGCGCGGTGACGCAGCTCGACCAGATGACGCAGCAGAACGCCGCGCTGGTCGAGGAGTCCGCCGCCGCCGCCGAGAGCCTGCGCGAGCAGGCCGGCCGCCTCTCCGGGCTCGTCGCCACCTTCAACCTGGGTGATGGCGCTGCCACTGCGGCGAAGGCGCCGCCGGCGGTTTCCGTCGCGCCGGTCGCCACGGCCAAGAAGCCGGTGGTCGTCGCCGCGCCGAAGAAGTCGACACCGGTCGCGCCGAAGGCCGCCGCCCAACCCGCAGCGACGACGGTTGCGGCCGCCGCGCCGCCGGCGAAGGCCCCCGCGGCCGCGGCCTCGGCCGCCCCCACCGACGAGTGGGAATCCTTCTGAATCCGACCGGAGCCGCCTCGTGAAACTGCTCAACCGCTTTTCGATCCGCGCGCGCTTCAACGTCATGATCGGCATCGTCACCGCCTCGCTGGTGGTGGCGGCGGCGGTCAACGCCGTCAGTGACCGCGCCAGCCGGCAGGACTCGGTGCAGGTGTTCGAGCAATCGAACGCCGCGCTGCTCGATGCCGGCGAGCTGCGCGAATCGATGGCCCAGATGCGCCGGCTCGAAGCCAGCATCATGGCCGTCGGCACCTCCAACGCGCTCGAGGTCGAGCGCTTCGGCAAGGAGTGGGAAGTCGCGGTGAAGGCCTCCAAGGCGGTCGCCGAGCGCATCGCCAAGGCCAGCTCGGCCACCGACGAGGTGCGCGCGATGACCGCCAACCATGCCAAGCTCGTCGGCGAGTACGCCGCGGTGATCCAGCCGCTGGCCGCGCAGCTCAAGGGCGCGCAGATCGACGGCGTCGTCGCGCTGGCCTATGCGGCCAAGGCCGAGGGCACCGTGAAGGCCATGGTCGCCAACGTCGACGCGCTGACCAAGGCGCAGCTCGTCCGAGTCGAAGCCATCCGCCAGCATGCCGACCAGCGCGCAGCGATCGCCGATGCGGTCAAGCTGTCGCTGATGGGCATGACGCTGGCGCTGTTCCTGCCGCTGGCCTGGCTGACTTCGCGCGCGGTGTGCAAGCCGCTCGACCGCGTCGTGCACATCGCCGAGCGCATCGCTGAAGGGGATCTGGGCAGCACCGTCGAACAGGGCGGCACCGGTGAGATCGGCCGCCTGCTGCAGGCCATCGCCGGCATGCAGGACCGCTTGCGCGGGTTGGTCGGCGAGATCCGGCACACCGCAGACTCGATCCAGGTGGCGAGCACCGAAGTCGCCACCGGCAACCACGACCTGAGCCAGCGCACCGAACAGGCTGCGAGCAATCTGCAGCAGACCGCCAGCTCGATGGAACAGCTCACCGGCACCGTGCGCCAGAGCGCCGAAGCCGCATCGCAGGCCAACCAGCTCGCCGCGTCGGCCGCCGAAGTGGCGCAGCGCGGCGGCCATGTGGTGTCGCAGGTCGTCAAGACCATGGACGCGATCAATGCCAGCTCGAAGAAGATCGCCGACATCATCGGCACCATCGACGGCATCGCGTTCCAGACCAACATCCTGGCGCTGAACGCCGCGGTCGAAGCGGCGCGTGCCGGCGAACAGGGCCGCGGCTTCGCGGTCGTCGCCGGCGAGGTGCGTTCGCTGGCCCAGCGTTCGGCCGAAGCCGCGCGCGAGATCAAGGCGCTGATCGGCAACTCGGTCGACAAGGTCGAGACCGGCAGCCGGCTGGTCAGCGACGCCGGCTCGACGATGAACGAGATCGTCGCCAGCGTGCAGCGCGTGACCGACATCATCGGCGAGATCACCGCGGCGTCGAGCGAGCAGAGCTCGGGGCTGTCGCAGATCAACGGCGCGGTGACGCAGCTCGACCAGATGACGCAGCAGAACGCCGCGCTGGTCGAAGAATCGGCTGCCGCCGCCGAGAGCCTGCGCGAGCAGGCCGGGCGCCTCGCCGGGCTCGTCGCCACCTTCCGTCTCAAGGGCGAGGCCCAGGCGGCTTAACGCGTTATCCACACGTCCACATCAGGAGTACAGCGTGGCGCTCAATCTTTCAATCGTCGGCCGCCTGCGGGTCATGGCCGGCCTGGTCACCGTCGCGGTGCTGTCGGTCGCGACCTACACCGGCTATGCCTACTACAACGCGTCGGTCGACCAGCGCCTGAGCACGACCCGCGCGGTGGTCGAGCAGTCGCAGGCCATCGCCAAGAAGTTCCACGAGGAAGAGAAGGCCGGCAAGCTGCCGGCGGCCGAGGCCCAGGCCAAGGCGATCGCCGAGATCATGGCGATCCGCTACGAGGGCAAGGAATACGTCTGGATCAACGACATGGCGCCCAAGATGGTGGCGCACCCGATCAAGCCGGAAATGAACGGCACCGACCTGTCCGGCTTCAAGGACCCGAACGGCAAGCACCTGTTCGTCGAGTTCGTCGAGATGGTCAAGAAGAACGGCTCGGGTCACGTGGACTACCTGTGGCCGAAGCCGGGCAGCAAGGACCCGGAGCCGAAGCGCTCCTACGTCGCGAGCTTCGCGCCCTGGGGCTGGGTCGTCGGCTCGGGCGTCTACATCGACGAAGTGCGCGGCGCGGCGGTGCGCTTCGCGGCGGTCAACATGGGCGTCGGCCTGGCGCTGTCGATCGGCGTGTTCGCCTTCGTGCAGGTGCTGGCCGGGTCGCTCAAGCGCCGGCTGCAGCTGGTCGAGCAGGGCCTGGAGGCGATCGCCGCGGGCAACCTGGCGGTGCAGATCGAGGGCGGTTCGAGCGACGAGATCGGCCGCCTGATCGGCGCGGTGCAGCGCACCCGCGACGGGCTCGCGCGCACGGTCACGCAGGTGCGGCAGTCGGCCGAGAGCATCCAGGTGGCGAGCAGCGAAGTGGCCACCGGCAACGCCGACCTGAGCCAGCGCACCGAGCAGACCGCCGGCAACCTGCAGAAGGCCGCCAGCTCGATGGAAGAGCTGACCGCCACCGTCAGCCAGACGGCCGAATCGGCGCGCACCGCGAACCAGCTCGCCAGCTCGGCAGCCGAGGTCGCGCAGCGCGGCGGCCAGGTCGTCTCGCAGGTCGTCGCGACGATGGACGAGATCAATACCAGCTCGAAGAAGATCGCCGACATCATCGGCACGATCGACGGCATCGCGTTCCAGACCAACATCCTGGCGCTGAACGCGGCGGTCGAAGCGGCGCGTGCCGGCGAGCAGGGCCGCGGCTTCGCGGTCGTCGCCGGCGAGGTGCGCTCGCTGGCTCAGCGCAGCGCGGAAGCGGCGCGCGAGATCAAGAGCCTGATCAGCTCCAGCGTCGAGAAGGTCGGCGAGGGCAGCCGCCTGGTCGGCGACGCCGGCAGCACGATGGGCGAGATCGTCGCCAGCGTGCAGCGCGTGTCCGACATCATCGGCGAGATCACCAACGCCACGCGCGAGCAGAGCCAGGGCCTGGGCCAGGTCAACGGCGCGGTCGTGCAGCTGGACCAGATGACGCAGCAGAACGCCGCGCTGGTCGAGCAGAGCGCCGCGGCCGCCGAAAGCCTGAAGGGCCAGGCGGTGAACCTGGCCGGCGTCGTCTCGACGTTCCGCCTGACCGCTTGACCGCCTGATCAGACCGGAGCGGTGCGCCGCTCCAGCCAGGCCAACGCCTCGCCGCTCACTTTGGGCGCGAGGCGTTCGCGCACCATCGCGTGGTAGCCGTTCAGCCACGCGATCTCGTCGGCGCGCAGCAGGCTCAGCTCGATGCAACGCGCATCGATCGGGCACAGCGTCAGCGTCTCGAACTCCAGCATCTCGCCGAAGGCGCCGTTCTCCGGCGTGTCGACCGGCGCGTTCAGCACCAGGTTCTCGATGCGCACACCCCACTGGCCCGGGCGGTACAGCCCCGGCTCGTTCGACGTGATCATGCCGGGCTCCATCGCCATCGTGGCTTCGGGCACCGCCTTGCTGATGCTCTGCGGGCCTTCGTGCACGTTGAGGAAGTAGCCGACACCGTGACCGGTGCCGTGGCCGTAGTCCAGGCCCTCGGCCCACAGCGGCGCGCGGGCGATGGCATCGAGCATCGGGCTCAGCGTGCCGCGCGGGAAGCGCACGCGTGACAGCGCCATCATCGCCTTCAACACCAGCGTGAAGTCGCGCTTCTGCGCGGCGCTCGGCTCGCCGATCGGCCAGACGCGGGTGATGTCGGTGGTGCCGCCGAGGTACTGGCCGCCGGAGTCGATCAGCAGCAGGCCGCTGCCCTCGAGCCAGGCGTAGGACTCGGGTGTCGCGCGGTAGTGCGGCAGCGCGCCGTTGGCATTGAAGCCGGCGATCGTCGAGAAGCTCAGGCCCTTGAAGCCGGGGCGCCTGGCGCGCTCGGCCGACAGGTGTTCGTCGATGATCAGTTCGCTGATGCGCTCGCCGCGTTCCAGCGCGGCCTCGAACCAGGCGTAGAAGTGGCACATCGCGGCGCCGTCCTCTTCCATCGCGGCGCGGATGAACCCGGCTTCGGCGGCACCCTTGCGGCTCTTGAACAGCGTGCTCGGGTTGATCGCCTCGATCACGCGCACGCCGGCCGCCACCTGCTCGCGAAAGCCCAACGTGATGCGGCGCGGGTCGACCAGCAGCGTGCTGCCGGCCGGCAGCGCGGCGAGCGCGGCAGCGGCCGCGCCGTAGTCGGCCAGCGTGATGCCATCGGCCTGCAGCTGCGCGGCGAGCGCGGCGGGCACCTTGCCGGCGCCGACGTACAGCGTCGCGCGCGTGGCGTCGATCAGCAGGTGGGCCAGGAAGACCGGGTTGTAGTCGACGTCGCCGCCGCGCAGGTTGGTGATCCAGGCGATGTCGTCGACGGTCGAGACGAAGTGGTGGCTGGCGCCGTGGCGGGCGACCGCTTCGCGCACGCGGGCCAGGCGCGCGCTGCGCGGCTCGACGGCCTCGGGCGCGGCATGGGCGTAGACGGTGGCCGCCGGCAGCCCGGGCCGGTCTGGCCAGACGTCGGCGAGCACGTCGAGGTTCGTGCGCAGCACGACGCCGGCGCCATCGAGCGCCGCACGCAGCGCCTGCGCGGCCGCCAGGCCGAGCACCTGGCCGTCGGCCACCACCTGCGCGCCGCGCGGTGTTTCACGGGCCAGCCAGTCGATGTGGTGCGTGGCGGCGCCGGTGGGGATCTTCACCAGTGCAATGCCACTGCCTTCGAGCTCACGCTCGGCCTGCACCCAGTAGCGGCTGTCGGCGAACAGCGCAGCTTGGGTCCTCGTGATCACCAGCGTGCCCATCGAGCCGGTGAAGCCCGACAGCCATTCGCGCCCCTGCCAGCGCCCGGGCAGGTACTCCGACAGGTGCGGATCGGCCGAGGGCACCAGCACCGCATGGGCGCCGTGGTGGGCGAGGGCTTCGCGCACACGCTCGACGCGTTCACGCACGGGGGAGATTCGGGTGTCCATGGTCAGGCTCCGTTGAGGCCGCGGCATCCGGGTGGGATGCCGGGCGAAAGACAAATTCTAGGAGGGTGAGGGGGTCGCGGGCGCCTTCGGCTTGTCCGGCTGCGCGACCACCCGCGCATGCCGCGCGAAGGTCCAGTAGCTCCAGGCCCAGTCGATCAGCACGACCAGCCGGTTGCGGAAACCGATCAGGAAATAGATGTGCGCGAAGAGCCAGAACAGCCAGGCCGGGTAGCCCGAGAAGCGCACGCGGCCAACGACGGGCGCTTCGAGCTGCACCACCGCCGCGTTGCGGCCCAGCGTCGACAGCGAGCCGTAGTCGGCGTACTTGAAGGGCCGCGTCGGCTCGCCGCGCAGCCGGCGCAGGATGTTCGCGGCCGCCAGCTTGCCCATCTGCTTGGCGGCCGGGCTGACGCCGGGCACCGGCTTCGGGCCCTGCTTCGTCGGCGACGTCGCCGCGGCCAGGTCGCCGATGACCTGGATCTCCGGGTGGCCGGCCAGCGACAGGTCGGGCTGCACGCTGACGCGGCCGGCGCGGTCCAGCGTCGCGCCGGCGCTCGCGGCGAGCGCCTTGCCCAGCGGCGACGCGGCGACACCCGCGGCCCACAGCACCGTGCGCGCCGGCAGGCGCTTTTGTTCGCCGCCTTCGCGGTAGTCGACGCCCTCGGCATCGATGCCGGTGACCTGGCAGCCGGTGTGCAGCTCGACACCGAGCTTGCGCAGCTGCTTCGCGGCGCTTTCCGACAGCCGCTCGTCGAAGGCACCGAGCACACGCGGCCCGCCTTCCATCAGCACGATGCGCGCCTGCCGCGAGTCGATGCGGCGGAACTCGTCCGGCAAGGTGTGGCGGGCGATCTCGGCCAGTGCGCCGGCAAGCTCGACGCCGGTAGGCCCGCCGCCGATGATGACGAAGTTGAGGCAGGCGCTGCGCTCGACATCGCTCGACGTGCGCTCGGCCTGCTCGAAGGCGCCGATGATGCGCGAGCGGATCGCGAAGGCATCGGTCAGCGTCTTCAGCCCGGGCGCGAACGCGGCCCAGTGGTCGTTGCCGAAGTAGCTGTGCGTCGCACCGGCGGCGACGATCAGCGCGTCGTAGCCGAGCAGGCTGCCGTCGTCGAGCTGCAGCGTCTTTTGCGCGGCATCGATGGTGGTGACCTCGGCGCGCAGGATCGTCAGCCGGCCGGTGCGCGTCTCGCGGCGCAGGATGTGGCGGATCGGACCGGCGACTGCCGGGGCCGCAACGTCGGCGGTGGCGACCTGGTAGAGCAGCGGCTGAAAGAGGTGGTGGTTGGTGCGGTCGATCAGGATCACTTCGACGGCCTCGCTGCGTGCCAGCGCGCGCACTGCCTCCAGGCCACCGAATCCGCACCCGATCACGCAGACGCGGGTGGTTGTCATGGCGCGCAAGCATATCTGGTGGTCACGGCTATCCTTCGCGCACGATGAGACTGCTGCTGGTGGAAGACGACCGCATGATCGGCGACAGCCTGCGCCAGGCGCTGAAGCTCGAGGGCCATGCGGTCGATTGGGTCTATGACCTGGCGGCAGCGCGCGCGTCGCTCGCCAGCGAGCATTTCGACCTCGTGCTGCTGGACCTCGGCCTGCCGGTCTCGGCCGGCGCCGCGCCGCAGCCGGCCAGCGGGCTGTCGCTGCTGAACGAGCTGCGCGGCCGCGGCGATGCGACGCCGGTGATCGTGCTGACCGCGCGCGATGCCACCAGCGATCGCGTTGCCGGCCTCGACGCCGGCGCAGACGACTACCTCGTCAAGCCCTTCGAGCTCGACGAGCTGAGCGCACGCATGCGCGCGGTCGCGCGGCGGCATGCCGGCCGCGCCGAGCCGGCGCTCGAGCACGCCGGCGTGCGGCTCGATCCCGCGACGCGCCGCGTCACGAAGGACGGCCAGCCGGTGCTGCTGTCGGCGCGTGAATACGCGGTGCTCGAGGCGCTGATGCAGCGGCCGGGCGCGGTGCTGTCGCGGGCGCAGCTGGAGGACCGGCTGTACGGCTGGGGCGAGGCGGTCGAGAGCAACGCGGTGTCGGTTTACGTGCACCAGCTGCGCAAGAAGCTGGGTGCGGAGTTCATTCAGAGCATGCGCGGCGTCGGCTACTTCCTCGCGGCCTCGTGAAACTCGCACCCACTTCGATCCGCGCGCGCCTGCTGCTGTCGCTGCTGGTTGCGCTGGCACTCGCGATCTGTCTCGTCGGGGTCATCAGCTACCGCAACGTGCTCGAGGAGACCGAGGCGCTGTTCGACTACCAGTTGCGGCAGATGGCCTTGTCGCTGCGCGACCAGGGCGAGATCGCCGGCGGCGACGCCGCGGCGCTCCAGGACGAGGACCTCGACTTCGTGATCCAGATCTGGCATGTCGACGGGCGCAGCGTGTATGCCTCGCGCAAGCACCGCGCGCTGCCGTCGCGCACGGTGCTCGGCTTCGCCGACATCGCGGTCGACGGCCAGGCCTGGCGCAGCTTCGGTGTGGCGGCGCGCGACCGCGTGATCCAGGTCGCGCAGCCGGTGCGCATCCGCCAGCGCCTGGCGGCCAATGCTGCGCTGCGCAGCGTGCTGCCGCTGGTGGCAGTGACGCCGCTGCTGGCGGCCGCGCTGTGGTGGCTGATCGCCCATTCGCTGCAGCCCTTGTCGCGGCTGGCGAAAGACGTGCGCGGCCAGGCGGCCGAGCGCCTGGCGCCGGTCAACGCGAACGGGCTGCCCGACGAGGTCGAGCCGCTGGTGGTCGCGCTGAACGGCCTGCTCGAGCGCCTGGGCCAGGCCTTCGACAGCCAGCGCGCCTTCGTCGCCGATGCGGCGCACGAGTTGCGCTCGCCGCTGACGGCGCTGAAGCTGCAGGCGCAGCTGGTGCGCCGCGCGCCCGACGAGGCGGCGCGCCATGCGGCGCTCGACGCGCTGGTCGCCGGTGTCGACCGTGCGACGCGGCTGGTCGAGCAGTTGCTGACGCTCGCGCGCCAGGAACAGCCGGCCGAGCAGCAGACGGTGGTGCTGGCGCCGCTGGCGCGCCAGGTGCTGGCCGACCTGGGACCGCAGGCGCAGGCGCGCGGCAGCACCTTGCAGCTCGACGCCGACGAGCAGGCGGCCGTGCGTGGCGACGCGGCCTCGCTGGCAGTGCTGCTGCGCAACCTGGTCGACAACGCGTTGCGCTACGCGCCGGCCGGCGGTGAGGTGCGCGTCGAGCTGAAGCGGGAAGGGCGCGGCGTGCTGTTGCGGGTCGACGATTCGGGCCCCGGCATCCCGGAGGCCGAACGCGAGCGGGTGTTCGAGCGCTTCGTGCGCGGCAGCAGCGCGTCAGCCGAGAGCGGCAGCGGGCTCGGGCTGGCGATCGTGCGCTCGATCGCCGGGCGGCACGGGGCGCGACTGCAGCTGGCGCAGGCACCGCTCGGCGGCTTGCGCGTCGAGCTGACGTTTGCGCAGGCCTGATCAGCTGGCGAAGAGGGGCCCGACCCGCCGCGCCGCCTCGCGCAGCGCCGCGGCGTCGTAGCCGGCATATCCGAACAGCCAGCCGCGCCGCGGCGATTGGATCGCATAGGCCGACAGCGGCGCCAGCAGCACGCCGGCTTCGCGGGCCTTGCCAGACAGCGCGGCGTCGTTGCGGCGGCCGCTCACTTCATGAGCTATGTGCATGCCCTGCTCGCTGGCTTCGAGCTTCACCGCGCCGCGGGTGGCCTTGGCCAGCGCATCGATCAGCAGCGCCTGCCGCTGTGGATACAGCTCACGCATGCGGCGCAGGTGCCGCAGCAGGTGGCCATCGGTGATGAAGCGCGCCAGCTGCCATTGCAGCTCGCCGGGGCTGTGGCGGTCGCACAGCGCCTTGGCGCTGGCGAAGGCGTTGGCCAGCCCCGGCGGCAGCACGATGAAGCCCAGCCGCAGGCCAGGGTGCAGCGACTTCGAGAACGTGCCGACGTAGAGCACCCGTTCCGCCCGCGCCAGCCCGGCCAGCGGCGGGATGCGGTGCGCGCCGTACTGGAACTCGCCGTCGTAGTCGTCCTCGACGATCCAGGCATCGCGTGCACGCGCCCAGTCGAGCAGCGCGATGCGGCGCTCCAGGCTCATGCGCACGCCGAGCGGGAACTGGTGCGTCGGCGTGACGACCGCCATGCGCGCGGCCGGCCAGTCGCGCGCGCCGGCGGCGATGTCCAGTCCTTCATCGTCGACGGCGACGGGCCGCGCCTGGGCGCCGTGGCCGATCAGGCAGGCGCGGATGCCGGGGTAGCCGGGGTCCTCCACCAGCACCTCGTCGCCCTCGTCGAGCAGCAGCCGGCCGATCAGGTCGATCGCCTGCTGCGAGCCGGAGCACACCAGCACTTGGTGCCCATCGCAGCGCAGCCCGCGTGAGAACAGCAGCCACTGCGCGATGGCCTCGCGCAGCGCGGGCAGGCCGGCGGGATCGAGGTATTGCGAGGTCAGCAGACGTTCGGCCGGGGTGAGCTGGCGCGCGAGGCGGTCCCACACGGCGTGGGGAAAGGCGGCCACCTCCGGCGCGCCGATGCGAAACGGCGCCGCGGCGACCAGCGGCGGCCGCCAGCGCAGGGCGGTGTCGGCGATCGCGCGGCCGCGCTTCGACAGTGCGGTCTCATCGAGCGAACGCGCCGGCGCCGCCGAGCGCAGCGCCGCCAGGCTGGGCGCGACGTAGCTGCCGTCACCGACCCGTGCCTGCACGTAGCCCTCGGCACGCAGCCGCTCCAGCGCCCACAGCACCGTGTTGCGCGCGACGCCCAGCGCCCGCGCATGCTCGCGCGACGGCGGCAGCCGCGTGCCGGCACTCAGCGTGCCCTGCTCGATCGCCTGGCGCAGCTGCTGGTAGACGCGCAGCCGCAGCGGCGGCGCCGGGACATTGGTTCCATCGGCCATGCGAGATTGGCTCCTTGCGCCGCAGCATATCCGGCTAGTCTTCAGGAACCAATCCCCGGACCCCTCGAGCATGAGCGAATACACCGCCCGAATCACCTGGCAGCGCCAGGACCAGCCCTTCGTCGACCGGCGCTACAGCCGGCGCCACGCCTGGACCTTCGACGGCGGCGCGGTCGTGCCCGGCTCGTCGTCGCCGCATTCGGTGCGCGTGCCGCTGTCCGATCCGGCGGCGGTCGATCCGGAGGAGGCCTTCGTCGCCGCGCTGTCGAGCTGCCACATGCTGTGGTTCCTCGACCTCGCCGCGCAGGCCGGCTGGGTCGTCGATCACTACGACGACGACGCCATCGGCGTGATGGCCCGCAATGCGCAGGGCAAGCTGGCGATGACCCGCGTCACGCTGCGCCCGCGCGTGCGCTTCGCCGGCGAGCGCCGGCCCGATCGCGCCGAACATGAGCGGCTGCACCATGCGGCGCACGACGCGTGCTACCTCGCGAGCTCGGTGACCGCCGAGCTGTCGTGCCAACCGATGATCGTCGAGTGAGGGCTGGGATGTACTTGCAGAAGCAGTTCGAAGAGAGGCGGCCGGAGGTGCTGCATCAGTTGCTCGCCGCACACCCGTTCGGCCTGCTGGTGCGGCAGGGGCCGGCCGGGCTGGTCGCCGATGCATTGCCGTGGCTGATCGAGCCCGGGCCGACGCCGGCCGGCACGCTGGTCGGCCATGTCGCGCGCGCCAATCCGCTGTGGCGTGAGCTGGCTGATGGCGACCAGGTGCTGGTGGTCTTCCAGGGCCCGCAGGCCTACGTCAGCCCGGGCTGGTATCCGTCGAAGGCCGAGCACGGCAAGGTGGTGCCGACCTGGAACTACGCGATGGTGCAGGCGCGGGGCCGGGTGCAGATTCACGACGACCCGGCGGCAGTGCGCGCGATCGTCGAGCGGCTGAGCGCCCGCCACGAGGGCGGCCGGCCGCGGCCGTGGACGCTGGACGACGCGCCGCCCGACTTCATGGACTCGCTGCTGCAGATGATCGTCGGCGTGCGCATCCCGCTGGACTCGCTCACCGGCAAATTCAAGCTGAGCCAGAACCGCGCGGCGTCCGATCGCGCCGGCGTGCGCGACGGGCTGGTCGCCGACGGCGGCGACGAGCGGCGCGCGATGGTCGACTGGATGGAGCGGCTCGAATCGTGATGCCGCTCGAGATCTCGCCATTCACCGCAGCCGACCGCGCCGGCTGGGAGCCGCTGGCGCGTGGCTACAAGGCCTTCTACCGCACCGAGCACACCGATGCGCAGTACGAGGCGACCTGGCAGCGCCTGCTCGCCGGCACGCAGCTGATCGGCCTGGCTGCGCGGCGCGACGGCCGGATGCTCGGCATCGCCCATGCGTTCTTCCATCCGACGGTGTGGGCCTCGGACGCGCTCTACCTGCAGGACCTGTTCGTCGACGAAGCGGCGCGCGGGCAGGGCATCGCCGCCGCGCTGATCGAGGTGCTGGCCGGACGCGCCCGCGCGGCGAATGTCTCGCGCTACTACTGGAACACGCACCACGAGAACGCCCGCGCCCGAGCGCTCTACGACCGCGTCGCGCGCTGGCACGGCTTCATCCGCTACGACGTCGCGCTGAATGCGGGTTAGGCGCGCATGAGCGATCTGCCACGCGCTGCAGCAGATCACCCGCGGCGGCCGGTGATGCCGTGCGCCATCAGCGTGGCCAGCAGCGGGATCAGCGCCAACAGGTGCACCTCGATCAGCAGCCAGCGGCGAACGCGTTTCAGCGCATCGGCCGGCGGCGTGAAGCCGGCATCGGCGCGCGCGGCCTTGGCCCACTGGATGAAGCGCAGCGTCGGCGGGATCGACAGCAGGCCGACCAGCACGAAGAGGCCGAACTTGGCGTGGAAGACCGGGTTCGACAGGTAGTAGGCGCTGCCCTTCAGGCCGAAGAAGATGCGCAGCGCGCCGGTGGCCAGCGTGGCGACGGCGAAGGCCGCGTACGTGGCATCGATGCGCTGCAGCCGCAGCAGCGCATCGGCGCGCAGGTTCGGCCGCGCCAGCAGCAGCTCGGCGACCAGCAGGCTGGCAGTGCCGATCAGCGCGACGAAGTGGGCATAGGCCAGCAGGCTGTCGAAGAGCAGGGCGTTCATGACGATGAATGTCCTCGGGGGGTCGGGATGGCGCTGCAGTCTGCCACCGGCGCGGCGGGCTGGCCTTCAATGCAGCGCCGGCACACGCAGGCGGTGCCGCGCTGCTCGGCCGGCAGGCGCGCGATCAGGGCGGCCGGGATGCGCACACCGGTGCACCAGCACGGCGTGTCGAAGCTGCCGCAGGCGGCCGGCGCGCAGCCGTTCGAGCCGCCGCACAGCGGGCAGCGCGTGTGGGGCAGTGGGATGGCGGCAGGCGGATTCATCGCCGCAGTATCGGCGTGACGCGCCTCTCTCGCCCCGCACGAGAAAGGGCTTGACCTAGAGTGCGCTCTAGCATTTCCAATCGCCGCCGGAGCAGTGATGAACGACGACCACCCCGCCCTGCACATCGGCGAGCTTGCCCGCCGCACCGGCCGCACGGTGCATGCGATCCGCTGGTACGAGACGCAGGGCCTGGTGCCCGGCGTGCAGCGCGATGGCGGCGGCCGCCGCATCTACCACGAGCGCCATGTCGGCTGGCTCGAGCTGATGGAGCGGCTGCGCCGCACCGGCATGTCGATCGCCGAGATGCGGCGTACACCACGCTGGTGCAGCAGGGCCGCGCGACGCTGGCCGAGCGCGAGGCGATGCTGCGCGCGCACCGCGAACGCGTGGAACGCACGATCGCCGAGTGGGGCGATGCGCTGGAACTGCTCGACGAGAAGATCCATTTCTACGGGCAGTGGATGGCGACCGGGAAGCGTCCGCCGTTGCCGGAACCTCAGCCTTCCCGACGACGGAGCAAACCATGACCACCAGCAGCGACAACAAGCAGTTGATGCAGCGCATCTTCGACGCCCTGGCCGAGGGCGACGGCCGGCCCTTCGTCGATGCGATGGACGACGACTTCACCTGGGTCATTCCCGGCCAGGCGACCTGGTCCGGCCGCTGGGAAGGCAAGCAGGCGGTGCGGCGCGAGCTGCTGCGCCCGCTCTTCGCCCGCTTCGCCAGCACCTACACGAACCGCGCACTGCGCTTCATCGCCGAGGACGACCACGTCGTCGTCGAATGCCGCGGCGACGTGATGACGCACGGCGGCCAGGCCTACCGCAACACCTACTGCTACGTCTGCCGGCTGGCCGACGGGCGGCTGAAGGAACTGACCGAATACATGGACACCGAGCACGCCGCGCAGGTGCTGGGCGCACCGACGACCGCCTGAGCCCGCCGGGCCGCCCCCAGGGCGAATCCGAAAGGCGCGCCCCGAAGGTCCTGCGTTGACGTGCGGCGCTTGCCGTTTGCCGCGCAGCGCGTACGCTTTGGGTTCGTGATCAACGCTGACCCGGGCGCATGAACGCTGCCGTCCTCCGCCGCCGCCTGTTGGCCGCCGCGCTGCTGGTGTCGTCCGTTGCCGGACCGGCGGCCGCGCAGGCGCCGCTGCTGTTCGTGATGGACCCGTTCCCGCCGTTCGCGCTGGTCGACAACGGCATGCCCGGCGGGCCGATGGCCGAGATGATCCAGGCCGCGTGCGCCGTGCTGAAGCGCGATTGCACGCTGAAGCAGTTCCCATGGCGGCGCGCGCTCGAGATGGTCGAACGCGGCGAGGCCGACGGCATCTTTCCGCTCGCCAACCTGCCCGAGCGGGCGCAGCAGTTCCAGCTGATGCCGCCGCTGATCGTCTCCGGCTACGGCATCTTCGTGCCCGAGGCCTCGCCGCTGCAGCAGTACACGAAGCCGGCCGACCTCGACGGTTACACCGTCGGCGCCTACGGGCCGTCGGCCGCGACGCTGGTGCTCGACAGCCTGGCGGCGTCGGCGCCCGGCATCAAGACGGTCGTCGAGATCGACAACATCCGCGTGCTGCGCATGCTCAGCGGCCTGCGCTATGGCCCGCGCAGCGCGGCGCTGCTGAACCACGACGTCGGCAACCACCTGCTGCGCTCGGAAGGCATCGCGGGCGTGCGGCTGGCCGGCAAGGTGCGGCGCATCGAGTACTGCATCGGCCTGTCGCGCTCGAAGTTCGGGTCGAAGGAAGCGGCGGATTTCGCGGCCGTGTTCCAGCGCCTGATCGAGGGCGGCCAGATCCGGGCGATTGCCACGAAGTACGGCGTGACGGCACCGGAACGGTGACCATCGGCCAGGCCGGGGCCCGCCTCGCCGCCGCACAATGCCCGCGACCCCGACTTCGTTTTCAGCTTCGCCATGTTTGCGTCTGTCCTCGCGCTTCGACGTGCCGCGCTGGTCGCGTTGCTGGGCCTGCTCGCGGCCTGCGGAGGTGGCGGCGGCAGCAGCGCGCCGCCCGAGCCGGAGCCCGAAGAGCCGATCGTCGAGACCGTCGGTCCGGGGCAGTTCAAGTCGGCGGCGCAACTGCGGGTGATCTCCAGCGCCGAGATGGCGCAGGCGATCAACGCCGCCGGCACGCGCGCGCCGGCGCTCAGCCCGAGGTACGCGGTCACGGCGTGGAGGCTGACCTACCTGACGCGCGACGTCGCCGGGCGCGAGATCCTCGCGTCGGCGCTCATCGGCGTGCCGGTCAAGCCGGCGGGCCAGCGCAGCCCGGTGCTCGCCTACCAGCACGGCACGCTGTTCCGCGACCGCGAGGCGCCGAGCAACAACGCCGTGCCGGCCGAGCCGGCGCTGCTGATGGCCTCGCTCGGCTACATCGTCGTGGCCGCTGACTACGTGGGTTATGGTGCATCGAAGGGCGCGCCGCATCCCTACCTGCTGTCGGCGCCGTCCGCTTCGGCCGTGGTCGACCTGATCACGGCGGCCAAGTACTGGCGCCAGAAGAACCGCGTGCTCGACAACAGGCAGCTCTTCCTCGCCGGCTATTCGGAGGGCGGCTACGTCACGATGGCCACGCACCGCGCGCTGCAGTCCTCGGCCAGCCCGCATCTGGCGAACCTGGTGGCCGTCGTGCCCGGCGCCGGGCCGTACAGCGTCAAGGTCACGCTCGACTCGCTGCTCGAGCTGGTGCGTGCGGAGAACCCGCTGCTGGCCGCGCTGATCCGCCCCGGCGCGCTGAAGAACATGAGTGCCGCCGCGCGCCTTCAGCTGCGCAACGAGCTGTTGGACCACCTGCTGCCTGACGATGCCGATGTCAGCTTCGACGCCACCTTCCTCGACAACTTCCTCGGTGACGAGACGGCGGAGATCGAGCGCGTCAGCAACGTGCACGACTGGAAACCGGCGCTGCCGCCGAAGCTCTACCACGGCCGCGACGACCGCACCGTGCCGTATCCGGCGAGCACGCGCACGGTGGCGGCGATGCAGGCGCAGGGCGCCACCGGCGTCACGCTGACCGATTGCGGCGCGGTGCCCGCCGGCCACCTGGAATGCGTGGTGCCGTACTGGAGCTTCATGCTGAGTCAGCTTGCCGGCGCGGCGCGGGATCTCTAGCCGCCGGGTTTAACCCCGCCCGGCGCGGCCGGCCGTGCAAGCAGCATCGACCTTCACCGGAGCCGCCATGCCGACCCGCCGCCGCCTGCTCGCCACGACCCTCGCCACGTCTGCCGCCGCGGCACTGATGCTGCTCGGCAGCGCCTGCCAGAGCGCCGGATCGACCGCCGCACCTACGACCGCGACACCCGGCGCCACGCTGACGCCGTACCGCAGCGAAGCCGAGCTCGGCGCCGCGCTCGAGCGCTGGCGCACCGAAGCCGCGAAGCTGCAGGCCGAGCGCCGGCGCGACGGTCCTCCGCTGGCGCTGTCGTTGCAGTCGCAGTCTCAGATGGCCGCCCCGGCCGCGCCCGCAGCGGCGGCCAAGAGCGCCGACGCGGCCACCGCCGGCGCCGCGGCCGAGTCGATCACCAACGTGCAGACGGCAGGCGTCGACGAAGGCGGCATCGTCAAGCGCGCCGGCGACCACCTGGTCATCCTGCGCCGCGGCCGCCTCTTCACGGTCAAGGTCGGCGGCGACGCACTGCAGCCGGTGGCGATGGTCGACGCCTTCGCACCCGGCAGCGACCCGCGCGGCGCCTGGTACGACGAGCTGCTGATCGCCGGCTCGACGGTGGTGGTGGTCGGCTACAGCTACAACCGCGGCGGCACCGAGATCAGCCTGTTCGAGCTCGACGGCGCCGGCGCACTGGCCTACCGCGCCACCTACCACCTGCGCAGCTTCGACTACTACTCGTCGCGCAACTACGCCAGCCGGCTGATCGGCCGCAAGCTGGTGTTCTACAGCCCGACCTTGCTGCAGCCGGGAGGGCCGTCGCCGCTGCAGCTGATGCCGGGCTTCCGGCGCTGGCAACATGAGCGCCCCCAGGCGGCGCAAACGCCGCCGCCGCCCCCCAAGGGGGTTGAGTCAAGTGGCAAAGCCACATTGACTCAGGACCTGCCGCCGGACTTCGAACGCATCCTGCCGGCCACGCGGATCTACCGCACCGACGACGATTTCGACCCCGCGCAGCCGCTCGCGCTGCACACGGTGACCTCGTGCGACCTCGCACAGCAGCCGCTGCGCTGCGAATCGAGCGCCGTGCTCGGGCCGGCCGGGCGGGTGTTCTACGTCTCGCAGGGCTCGGTGTATGTCTGGACCGCGCCGCCGCGGCGCCGCTTCCCGATGCCGCCTGCCCAACGGCCGGTCGAGCCGGCGCCGGAACGGCCGCTGTCGGCGGTCTTCCGCATCCCGCTCGACGGCACCGCGCCGACCGGGCTGAAGACGGCTGGCGTGCCGATCGACCAGATGTCGTTCCTGGAGGACGGCCAGGGCCGCCTGAACGTGCTGCTGCGCGCTTCCGGCAGCGGCGAAGGCATGTGGGGCAGCGAGACCACGCCCGGCGCGCTCGCGCTGCTGCGCGTGCCGCTCGCCGCCTTCGGCGATGGCCGTGGGGCCGCGCAGCGCGAGCACTACCGCGTGCTGCCGGCCGCGGCCGGCGGCGCGCTGCAGAACCGCTTCGTCGGCGACTGGCTGCTGTGGGGCGGCAGCGGCGGGGCCTCCGCCTGGGCGCTGCGTTATGCCGACGCTGGCGCGCCGACCGCGCTGACGCCCGGCCACGGCGTCGAGCGCATCGAGGCGATGGGCGACAACGCGGTGCTGGTCGGCCAGGCCGGCGCCGACCTGCATTTCACGAGCATTCGCCTCGGCCGCGGCACCGCGACACCGGTCGCGCGCCACGTGCAGCCCGGCGCGCGCCAGGGCGAGACGCGCACGCACGGCTTCTTCTACCGCCCCACCGGCATCGAGGAGGGCCTGCTCGGCCTGCCGCTGCTGCAGTCGGGCAGCGGCCAGCGCGGCGTCTTTGCCGGTGCGCAGGGCTCGGCGAGCGTGCTGTACCTGCGCCAGCGCGAGCTCGGCTGGCAGCCGCTCGGCGCGTTGAGCGCGCGCCCGGGCGATGCCCGCGACGACGGCTGCCGCGCTTCCTGCGTCGACTGGTACGGCAATGCGCGGCCAATCTTCCTCGGCGACCGGGTGTTCGCGCTGATGGGCTACGAGCTCGTCGAAGGCCAGCTCGCCGGCCGCGGCGCGAACGAGCGCATCGACGAACGCCGGCGCGCCAGCTTTGCGCCCGGCGCGCGGGAAGCGCAAGGCCGCTATTCGCCGTTCAACTGAAGGCGCGACGCCAGGGCATCCTTAATCCTCGCCTCATCCAGCGCTAACGAACCGTTCACCCGCGCGCACCAGACTCGGCGCCATCAACAACCTTCGGCCCTCACGTCTGGAGCGACAAGCATGAACAAGACCTTCAAGCCCCTGGCCTGGAGCCTGCTCGGCGGCGGCCTGGCCCTGGTGACCAGCGCCGGCGCGCTCGACCTGCCGTGGTCCAAGAGCAAAGACAAGCCGGCCACGCAGCCGACGCCCATCGCCGCCGCGGCGCAGCTGGCGCCCGCGCCGGCGCTGCCGCCCGGCAGCGCGCCGAACTACCGCGCGATCGTCCAGACGTACGGCCCGGCGGTCGTCGGCGTGACGGTCGAGGGCCTGCGCAAGACCGGCGCCGAGGATGGCTCGCCGATGGCGCAGGACCCGATGCAGCGCTTCTTCCGCGGCCTGCCCGGCTGGCGTGGTATGCCCGACGCGCAGCAGCCCTTCAAGGGCCAGGGCTCGGGCTTCGTCGTCAGCGACGACGGCCTGATCCTGACCAACGCCCACGTCGTGCGCGATGCGAAGGAAGTGACGGTGCGGCTGGCCGACCGGCGCGAGTTCTCGGCCAAGGTGCTGGGGTCCGATGCGCGCACCGACATCGCAGTGCTGCGCATCCAGGCCAAGGGCCTGCCGACGGTGCGCCTGGGCGATCCGAAATCGCTGATGGTCGGTGACCACGTGCTGGCGATCGGCGCGCCCTACGGCCTGGAGCAGACGGCCACCTCGGGCATCGTCAGCGCCAAGGGCCGCTCACTGCCGGGGGATGCCTTCGTGCCCTTCATCCAGACCGACGCCGCGGTGAACCCGGGCAACTCGGGCGGTCCGCTGTTCGATGGCGCCGGCAACGTGATCGGCATCAACTCGCAGATCTATTCGCGCACCGGCGGCTTCCAGGGCGTGAGCTTCGCGATCCCGATCGACGTCGCGCTGAAGGTGCGCGACCAGATCGTCGCCACCGGCAAGGCGCAGCATGCGCGGCTGGGTGTCTCGGTGCAGGACCTGAACCAGCCGCTGGCCGAGTCCTTCGGCCTGAAGCGCCCCGACGGCGCGCTGGTCGCCGGCGTCGAGCCGAAGAGCCCGGCCGCGGCGGCGGGCCTGAAGTCCGGCGACGTGATCCTGCAGATCGACGGCGAGCCGGTCAGCCAGGCCGGCAACGTCTCGAGCCGGATCGGTCTGTCGCAGCCCGGCCAGAAGGTCAAGTTGAAGCTCTGGCGCGAGCAGGCCGAGCGCGACGTCGAGGTCACGCTCGGCGCCGCCCGCGGCGAGCCTGAAGTGGCTGCTGCCGCCGCCGCCGGCGAGGGCTCCAAGCTCGGCCTGGCGCTGCGCCCGCTGACGCGCGAGGAGCGCCAGCAGTCGCAGCTCGAGCAAGGCCTGGTCGTGCAGGGCGCGCAAGGCGCCGCCGCCCGGGCCGGCCTGGAGCAGGGCGACGTCGTGCTGGCAATCAACGGCAAGCCGGTGAATTCGATCGACGACGTGCGGCGCGTGCTCGACAGCAAGCCGAAGAACGTGGCGCTGCTGGTGTGGCGCGAAGGCGACCGCTTGTTCGTGCCGGTGCCGTTGGGCTAACGGCCCAAGGCAGCGGCGCCTCCGGCGGTGCGCTACGGAACCGGCGCCTCCGGCGGCGAGCTACGGAACCGGCGCCTCCGGCGGCGAGCTACGGAACCGGCGCCTCCGGCGGCGCCGGGGGCAGCCGGATCTCGAACACCGCGCCGCCGCCGTCGGCGTTTCGGGCGCGGATCGAGCCGCGGTGGGCGGCCAGCACCTTGCGGCAGATCGCCAGGCCCAGCCCGGTGCCGCCGGAGCCGTCCTTGGTGCGCGACGACTGCACGAAGGGCGCGAAGATGGATTCGAGCTCGTCCGGCGGGATGCCGGGCCCGCGGTCGCGCACGCAGACCAGGCAGCCGCCTTCGGGCGGCACGCACCACGCCAGCTCGATCGCGGTGCCCGCCGGTGCGAAGCGCAGCGCGTTGGCGATGACGTTGCGCAGCACCTGCTGCAGCCGGAACGCATCGGCCTCGACCGGCAGCGCCACCGGCGTGGCCGGCATCACGAAGCGCAGGCCGCGCTCGACGGCCATCGGCGCAAGCTCCTGCACCACCTCGCGCAGCGCCGGCTCGATGTCGGCGCGCTGCAGGCGGATCGCGCCGACGGTCGAGTCGAGCCGCGACAGGTCGAGCAGGTTGTTGACCAGCATCAGCATGCGATGCCCGCCGTGCACGATGTCCTCGAACATGCGCTGCAGCATCGGCTGCGAGCCCGAGCGGCGCAGCCCGAGCTCGGCGAAGCCGAGGATGGTCTGCAGCGGCGTGCGCAGCTCGTGGCTGATGTTGGCGAGGAATTCGCTCTTCGCATCGTTGGCGCGCTCGGCCGCTTCCTTGGCCTCGCGCACGCGGCGCTCGGCTTCGCGGAACTCGGTGACATCGAGCACGCTGGTGATGACGCCGGCCACCGCGCCGGCCGGGTCGGTGAACGGCGCGATGCGGATCATCACGTCGCGCGCCTGGCCAGCCCGGTCCGGCACCGGACCTTCGTAGACCACCAGCTGGCCCGAAGCCAGCGCCTCGCGCTCGCGCACCGCGTAGCGTTCGGCGCGCTCCGGCGGCAGCACCTCCTCGAGGCGCCGGCCGGCGACCTGCTCCGACGTCAGCCCGGTGAAATCGCTCCATGCGCGGTTGACGCGCTGGTAGCGGCCGTCGATGCCGCGCACGACCATCGGCACCGGGCTGACCTCGAACAGCCGGTCGGTGAAGGCGTGCTGGGCAGCCACGGTGCCGCGCGCCTGCACCAGGTCGGCGCTCGCCGCTTCGTGGCCGCGCAGGCTGCGCCAGGCGAGCACGCCGACCGCGCCGATCACGCCCAGCATCGCCACGCAGACCGCCGCCGCCGCGCGCGCCAGCTCGGCCCACTGGTCGTCGACGCGCTGCTGCGGCGTTTCGGCCAGCACCAGCAGCGGATGTTTGCGCGCGCTGCGGAAGGCGCTGTAGGCCGCTGCGCCGTCGAGCCCCGGCCCGTTGAAGCTGCCGGCCTCGCGCCCCGGCAGGAAGCTGCTGAAGATGCGGTGCTGCGGCTGCACGCTGCCGGGCTCGGCGCGGATGCGCTCGGTGGCGGCGATCAGCCGGCCGTCGTAGCCGAGCAGCGCCGCCGCGAAGGGTTGATTGCCGAGGATCAGCGAATACTGGTTCTCGAAATAACTTGTATTCAGTGCGGCCACGAGCATCCGGTTGCCCTGCGGCAACGGCCGCAGCAGCGGCAGCAGCCCCGGCGAGGCGGGACCGGCGTAGCGCAGCGTCGACCAGTCGCGGCCGCGCTGCAGCGGCCCCAGCGTGGGCAGCGGGCTGCCCGGTGCGGCCCAGTCGCGCAGCGGCAGCCGGTGGCCGAGGTTCTCCGGCTGCGAGCTCGCCAGCACGCGGCCCTGCGCGTCGACCAGGCTGATGCTGCGCAGGAAGGGCTGGCCGCGCAGCGCGTCGGCGAGCAGCGGCGCCAGGCGTGCGGCCTCGGCGGCATCGACCGTGCCATTGCCGCCGCCGGGGCTGTCGATCGCCTGCGCCAGCGCCTGCAGCGTCAGCTCGGTGGCGTCGAGCGTGCGGTTGGCCTGGTCCTCGAGCACGCGGGCGTAGAGCTCGGCGCGATCGAGCGCGGCCTGCTCGAAGCCGTGGCGCTGATAGGCGACGAAGGCCGCGGCCGCGCCGATCAGCAGCAGCGCGAGCAGCGCGCCGGCCCACGGCACGTAGCGGCTGCGCAGCCAGCGCGGGAGTGCGCCGGCGCTGGGCAGCGGCGCGACATCGGCGTGCTGCATCGGCTCAGTCGGCGCTGGGTGAGCGGGGGGCTGACATCGTCAGCGCTCGACGATCACGGCCAGCCCGTGGCGTGCGGCGATCGCCGCCAGCCGCCCGTCGCGCCGGATGCGCTCGACGAAGGCATCCGCGGCCTGCAGCCATTCGGCATCGCCGGGCTTCAGCGCGTAGGCGTAGGGCAGCGGGTGCACCGGCTCGGGCGGCGTGATCAGGCGCGCCCAGTCGGCCTGGTCGAGCAGGCGGCGGCTGTACGGGTAGTCGGTCATGAAGACGTCGACCCGCCCGGCCTCGAGCTCCTGCTCGCGCGACTGCGGCGGCCGCACCACCACCAGCTGTGCCTGCTTGAGCCGCGTCGCCATCACCGGCTCCATGAAGGTGCCGGCCTGCACGGCCACCTTGACCCCATCGCGGTCGATGTCGTCCCAGGTCTTCAGCCGGCGCTGGCTGCGCGTGGTGATCGCGACGATGCCGCTGCGCAGGTAGGGGCGGGTGAAGGCGAGCTTCTCGGCGCGCACCGGCAGCACCGCGACGGCGTGCATCGCGATGTCGCAGCGCTCGGCGAGCAGATCGTCGACCAGCGCTCCGAACGACGAATCGACGTAGCTCAGGCCCAAGCCCAGCTCGCGCGCGAACTCGGCCGACAGGTCGATGTCCAGCCCGCTCAGCCGGCCGGTGCGCGGATTGCGCCAGGTGATGCCGTAGTAGTCGGGCCAGATGCACACCCGCACGAGGCCGCGGGCGCGCAGGCGGTTGAAGACGTCGCCGGCCTGCGCCGGAGCGGCCGGCCACAGCAGCGCGGCGCCGAGCAAGGCGGCAGCCAGCAGCAGCGAAAGAAGAGGGCGCGCGGGCATCTGCGCCCGAGTGTCACACGCCGGCGCTGCACGGCCAGCGCAACCGTCGTGCGCTGCCGAGTGTCAAAGTGCCGTGCGCAGCGTCCAGATTTCCGGGAACAGCACGACGTCGAGCATCTGGCGCAGGTAGCCGACGCCGCTGGTGCCGCCGGTGCCGCGCTTGTCGCCGATGATGCGCTGCACCGTCGTCAGGTGGCGGAAGCGCCACAGCCGGAAGGCGTCCTCGAGGTCGGTCAGCTCCTCGCCGAGCTGGTACAGCTCCCAGTGCTGCTGCGGCGCGCGGTAGGCGACCAGCCAGGCGGCCTCGACCTCGGGGCTCGCGACATAGGGCTGCGTCCAGTCGCGCTCGGTGTGGCTGGCCGGCACCGGCAGGCCGCGGCGCGCCAGCAGCCGCAGCGATTCGTCGTACAGCGAGGGCGCGCGCCACGCCGCGTCGACCTGCGCGAGCAGCTCGGGCCGGTGCGCATGGGGCTTGAGCAGCTCGGCCTGCTTGTTGCCGAGCAGGAACTCGATGCAGCGGTACTGGTAGCTCTGGAAGCCCGACGAGCGCGCCAGGTAGGGCCGGATCGCGCTGTACTCCGGCGGCGTCATCGTCGCCAGCACGTCCCAGGCATGCACCAGCTGTTCCATGATGCGCGAGACGCGGGCCAGCATCTTGAACGCCGAGCCGAGCTGGTCGGCGGCCACCGCGGCGATCGCCGCGCGCAGCTCGTGCAGCATCAGCTTCATCCACAGCTCGCTGGTCTGGTGCTGCACGATGAACAGCATCTCGTCGTGGTGCGGCGAGCGCGGATGCTGGGCGCTGAGCAGTGCGTCGAGGCCGAGGTAGTCGCCGTAGCTCATGTCGCCCGAAAAATCGAGCTGGGCGCCATGCGGATGCTCGGCCGTGGTGGCCGCCGTCGTTGCCGGCGCGGCACCGTACCCGAAAGGGCAGCTCGGCGTATCACTCATGTCACCGCTCCACGCCGATGGAAACGCTCGTCGCGCCACTCGCCGCTGTCGAGCACCTGCACCAGGTGCTCGACCGCGTCCCAGACGTCGACGAAGCGCGTGTACAGCGGCGTGACGCCGAAGCGCAGGATGTCGGGCAGGCCGTCCTTCGGATCGCCGGCGCGGAAGTCACCGACCACGCCGCGCGCGATCAGTGCCTGCACGATGGCGTAGCCGCCTTCGTCTCTGCCGAGGCAGACCTGGCTGCCGCGCAACGCCTCCTCGCGCGGCGACACCACTGACAGACCGTGGCCGGCGCAGCGCGCGTCGACCAGGTCGATGAACAAACGTGTCAGCGCCAGCGACTTGGCGCGGATCGCCGCCATGCCGCCGAACGGCTCGGCCGAGAGCAGCGTATCGACGCCGCACTCCAGCGCCGCCAGCGACAGCACCGGCGGCGTGCCGCACAGATAACGTGATATGCCGGCGGCCGGCTCGTAGCCCGGCACGAAGGTGAACGGCGCCGCATGGCCGATCCAGCCCGACAGCGGCTGCACGAAGCGGTCGACGTGGCGCGGGTGCACCCAGGCGAAGGCCGGTGCGCCGGGGCCGCCGTTCAAGTACTTGTAGCCGCAGCCGACCGCGAAGTCGGCGCCGTCGCGGTGCAGATTCACCTCGACCGCGCCGGCCGAGTGGCACAGGTCCCACACCGCCAGCGCGCCGGCGGTGTGCGCCGCCGCCGACAGCGCCGCCATGTCGTGCATGCGGCCCGTGCGGTAGTTGACGTGCGTCAGCATCAGCAGCGCCGTCGTCTCGTCCAGCGCGGCCGGGATCTGCTCGGGCGCCGTCACCAGCTTCAGCGTGCAGCCGTGCTCGCGCGCCAGCGTCTCGGCGATGTACAGGTCGGTCGGAAAGTTGCTGCGCTCGCTGACGATCACGCTGCGGCCGGGATGGTCCTCGCGCTGCAGCTTCAGCGCGGCGCTCAGCACCTTGAACAGGTTCACCGAGGTCGAATCCGCGGCCACCAACTCGCCCGGGCGGGCGCCGACCAGCCGGGCGATCTTGTCGCCGATGCGGCCCGGCAGCTCCATCCAGCCGGCCGAGTTCCAGCTGCCGATCAGGCCCTGGCCCCATTCTTCGGCAACCACCTGTTGCACGCGCGCAGCGGTGGCGCGCGGCAGCACGCCGAGTGAATTGCCGTCGAGGTAGATCGTGCCGTCGGGCAGCGCGAACTGCGCGCGCAGCGGCGCCAGCGCATCGTCGGCATCGCGCTGCAGCGCCTGCTGCCGCGAGGTGAAATGGGTCATCGTCAGAGTTCCCGCAGGATGGCGCGCACCGGCGAAGCGTCGGCGGTGAGCAGTTTCAAGGGCAGGGCGATCAGTTCGTAGTCGCCTTCGGCAACCTCGTCGAGCACCAGGTTCTCGAGCACGCGCAGGTCGCGGCGGCGGATCACCTGGTGGCTGTCCAGCGTCTTGCTGTTGGCCGGGTCGATGCTTGCGGTGTCGATGCCGATCAGTCGCACGCCGGCATCGGCCAGGCGCTCGACCAGCTCGGGCGAATACGCCGCCAGCGCCGGATCCCAGCCGGCCGGCGCGCGCGTGTAAGTGCGCACCAGCACGCGTGGCGGCAGGCCGATGCCCATCGCATGCGCGACGTGGCGCGGCTCGATCAGCGGGCCGCAGTCGATGGCGTGGATGACGCGGCAGATGCCGAGGTAGGGCGAGAGGTCGACGGCGCCGATCGGCAAGCCGGCGCTGTCGTAGTGCAGCGGCGCATCGGCATGCGCGCCGGTGTGCGGCGACAGCGTCAGCCGGCTGACGTTGACCGGGCAGCCCGGGCCGATGACGGCGCCCCAAGCCTGCTCGAACGGCGCATCGCCCGGAAAGACCGGCGAGCCCGCGTCCACCGGCGGCGAGATGTCCCACAAGCGTTTCATCGCCGCGATGATAGGCGGCGGCGATTTGATTGACAACTAAAGTATTGCCAAGGGTTGCAGCCGGTTGCAGCGGTATCAGCGCGGCAGCGAAGGCAGCGGCGGCAGCCCGTGCCAGGCGCGCGCCTGGGTGCAGGCGTCGTCGCCGATTCCGTGCGGCGCGCGGGCGCCGAACTCGCGGCACGGCCCCGGCCGCCACTCGTAGATGCCGCAGTGGGCCTGCACGCCGACGGTGCCGACCAGCGCGGCGCAGCGCGGCCGCGCATGGTCGGTGCCGCGCAAGCGCATCAGCCCGGCCACCAGCGGCACGGCCAGGCTGTCCGGCACGCAGCCGCCTTCACTCTGCAGCTCTTCCTGCGCAAAATCGACGCGGTAGCTGGCGCAACAGGCGCCGCAGCGGATGCAGGGGTTGTCGCTCATCGGAGGAGGGGGATCGGTGGTCACGTCGGCCGGGTACTCGGGCACGCCATTGTGGAAGAAGCTGGGTCTGGCGGCCGGGCAGCGGGTCTGCCTGATCGGCGTGCCTGCGGACTATTCGACGTTGATCGACGGCGCGCCGATGCCGCTGCAATTCGTCGGCAAGCCGGGCGCGGCGGTCGACCTGGTGCACCTGTTCGTCGAGCAGCGCGCCCCGCTCGCGAAGCAGCTCGCGACGCTGCGCGAAGCGCTGGGCCCGGCCGCGGTGCTGTGGATCTCGTGGCCGAAGAAGGCATCGAAGCGCCCGACCGACATCACCGAGGACGTGATCCGCGCCGAAGCCCTGCCGCTGGGCTGGGTCGACGTGAAGGTCTGCGCCGTCGACGCCACCTGGTCGGGGCTGAAGCTGGTCGTGCGCAAGGCGCTGCGCTGACGCGGCGCGTGCCGGGCAGCGCGCTACTGCGCCACCATCTCGACGCGCCGGTTCTTCGCGCGGCCGGCCTCGTCGGCATTGCTGGCCATCGGCGCAAAGCTCGCCGCGCCCTGCGCCGACAGCCGGCGTGTCTCGATGCCATGCTGCGCGACCAGCGCGGCGGCCACGGCCTCGGCGCGGCGCCGCGACAGCGCCAGGTTGGCGTCGAACTCGCCCTGGTTGTCGGTGTGGCCGACGATGAAGACGCGCAGCGCGGCCTCGGCCCTCAGCGCCTGCGCCATCGCCTCGAGCTGGGCCTTCGATTCGGGCTTGACGTCGGCCTTGCCGGTGTCGAAATGCAGGCCGTGCAGCACCGCCTTGCCCTGGGCCTTCAGGCCCTGCTGCAGCTGTTGCGCCGAGACGGTGACGTTGCCGCCTTCCATCGCCGCCGACTCGGCGACGACGAGCGACACCGTCGCGGCGTTCCACACCGAATCCGGCTCGGCGATCCACACCACCACGCCCATCTCGCCGCGCTCGGTCCGCCGCGACGCGCTGAGAAAGTGCGCGCGGTTCAGGCTCGAACTGCCCGAGGGATTGATCCGGTTCTTCGCCCATGGGCGCGGGTCGATCAGCTCGCGCCGATAGGATTCCAGGTGAAACGCGTTGCAGCGTGCCGCGGAATCGCAGGCGTACAGCGGCGAGAACCCGGCCTGCTGCAGCGCCGCCTGGTAGCTGCGCAGGATCTCCAGCGGCGTGGCCGCCGGCGGCGCGACATAGTAGTAGGCGTTGACGCGTCCTTCAACCGTTATCGACTTCTCGAACTGCAGCTGGCCGTTGTTGATCAGCTTGCTCGGGCCGGCCGGCAGCCGCGCGCTGGCGAAACGTTCGTTCGCCGCGCTGACCAGCACCGCGCCCTTGAAGCGGCTGATCGTCGGATCATCCTGCGCGCCGGGCAGCTCCACCGGCGTGCTCGCCGCGAATGCGCCGCAGCACAGCGCGGCGCCGGCAAGGAAGTAAAGGGTCTGTCGCATCGTGCGCCGAGGATAGGCGTCGCTTCCTGGCCGCCGAGGCGTCGTGCTAGGGATGGTGTGCTGCAGAACGTGACGTTCAAGCGCGCACCACGGTGACCGTGCAGTCCGACTCCGCGACCACCTGCGACGACACGCTGCCGAGGTAGCGCCGCAGCCCCGACGCGCCGCGCGCGCCCATCACGATGTGGTCGACCTGGTTGCGGCGCGCGAACTCGACGATCGCCGCCGCCGCGTCGGGCGCTTCGAGCACGTGGAAGGTCAGGCGGCCCTCGTCGCCCTCGAGCAGCTTGCCCAGCGGCCGCGCCCAGTGCTTCAGTCCGACCAGCTGCTTGACGTGGTGGCTGCGGCCCTCGCCGTCGACCAGCTCGTCCATGCCGATGCGTGCGGTCTTCATCACGCCGACGCAGGCCAGCCGCGCGCCGGGCTCGGTCTGCACCAGGCGCTGCACCGTCTCGCGCAGGCGTTCGAGCAGCTCGTCGCTGGCGCCTTCGATGTCGACCGCGGCGACGATGATCGGGCTCTTCGCCAGCAGCTCGCTGGACTTGGCGCGCGACTCGACCGGCTCGGCACCGAGTGCGACGAACCAGCGCTTGAAGGTCTTCAGCGCGCCGCTGCGCTCGAGGCGCTCGGCGCGCTTGGTCAGCACCACCTGCGTCGGGTTCTGCAGGTCGAGCGCGAGCTGCGCAGCGCTCTGCGTGCGGCGTTCGGGCTTCACTTCGAGGCAGCGCAGGATCAGCTCCTGCAGCCAGGGCGGGCAGTCGGCGCGCAGCGCGCGCGGCGGGATCGGGTCGCGCCACAAGCGGCGGCGCAGGCCGCGCACGCTGTCGGGCGAGCCGAACGGGCGCTCGCCGGTCGTCAGGTGGTAGAGCATCACGCCGAGCGCGAACAGGTCGCTGCGCGGGTCGTTGCGCACGAACTGGATCTGCTCGGGCGACATGTACGGGCCGGTGCCCATCGGCAGCATGAACTCTTCGTCGAGCAGGTCCGGCAGGTGGTCGTGGCGCGACAGGCCGAAGTCGACCAGCACCGCGGTGCCGTCCGGGCGGAACAGGATGTTGCTCGGCTTCAGGTCGAGGTGCACCAGGTGCTGGCGATGCAGCTCGTGCACCGCGGTGGCGACGCGCGAGCCGATCTCGATCACCTCGTCCAGCGGCAGCGGCGCGGCATCGAGCCGGGGCTTGAGCGACGCACCCTCGATGCGCTCCATCACGATGTAGGGCTGGCGCGTGAAGTCGCCCTTGGCGATGAACTTCGGCACGTGCGGACCGGCCAGCACCGGCATGATCATCTGCTCGACCTCGAAGCCGACGATGGTCGCCGGATCCTCGCCGCCCTTGATGCGCGGCACCTTCATCACCAGCGGCAGCCGCGAGTCGCCGGCATGGTTGACCTCGCTGACGCTCCAGATGTGCGCCATGCCGCCGGTGTGCAGCTTCTGCTCGAGCCGGAAGCGATCGATCACCTGGCCGGGCTCGAGCAGCATCGGCGCGGCCAGCCCGCTGCCGCCGGCGCGGCCGGCGAAGCCGAGCGTCACCGGCTCGCTGCTGTCGGCGGTGCCGCTGCTACTGGCCATCTTCGAGGCGGCTCGCCAGGCGCTGCGGCAGGTCGGCGGCGCGGATCTTCGCGCCGGCCGCCTCGTGGTCGTAGGGCACGCGGTGGTAGGTGATGCTGTGCTCGGCGTCGTCGAAGATCGCGTACGCCGCGGCGGGGTTGCCGTCGCGCGGCTGGCCGGCCGAGCCGGGGATGATCAGCCACTGGCGGTGCGGCGGCACCGGGATCGCGACGCCCGGCGTCGGCACGAAATCGCCGCACTTGCCGACGCTCGACAGGTGGTAGAGCTTGGGCTCGTGCATGTGGCCGCAGAAGGTGTAGCGGCAGCGCGTGGCATGCAGGCTGCGCACGGCGTCGGTGCGGCCGACGATGTACTCCCACTCCGACGGTGCCCAGGCGTTGGCATGCACATAGAGCCGGTCACCCTGCTGCTGCTGCAGTGGCAGCGACGCGAGGAAATCGATCTGCGCCGCATCGAGCTGGTTGCGGGTCCATTCGACGACCCGGCGCGGCTCGGGCCGCATCGTCGCCGTCGGGCCGAGCACGACGGCCCGGTCGTGGTTGCCCTGCACCGCCAGCGCGCCGCCGCGCACCAGCGCGCGCACCTCGTCGACGACCCAGCCCGGATCGGCGCCGTAGCCGACGAAGTCGCCGAGCAGCACATAGGCTTGCGCGCCGTGCGCGTGCGCGTGCTCGAGCACGGCCTCGACGGCCTCGCGGTTGGCATGCAGGTCGGACAACAGCGCAGTTTTCATGGCCTGCCCGGCGCGCCGGGGAATGTCAGCCGATGCGGCCCAGCAGAAGGTACTCCATCAGCGCCTTCTGCACATGCATGCGGTTCTCGGCCTCGTCCCAGACCACGGATTGCGGCCCGTCGATGACCTCGGCGCTGACTTCCTCGCCGCGGTGCGCCGGCAGGCAGTGCATGAACACCGCGTCACCTTGCGCCAGCGACATCATTTGCGTGTCGACGCACCAGTCGGCGAAGGCCTTGCTGCGGGTTTCGCCCTCGGCCTCGTAGCCCATGCTGGTCCAGACGTCGGTGGTCACCAGGTGTGCGCCTTCGCAGGCGGCGAACGGGCTCTTGAAGACCTTCAGGCAGTCGGGGTTCGACACGCCGGCGGCCACCGGGTCGAGCTCGAAGCCGCTGGGCGTGCTGACGTGCAGCGTGAAGCCGAGGATGTCGGCCGCCTGCAGCCAGGTGTTGGCCATGTTGTTGCCGTCGCCGACCCAGGCCACCGTCTTGCCGCGAATGTCCCCGCGATGCTCGATGAAGGTGAACAGGTCTGCCAGGATCTGGCACGGGTGGAACTCGTTGGTCAGCCCGTTGATCACCGGCACCCGCGAATGCGCGGCGAAGGCCTCGATCTTGGTCTGCTCGTAGGTGCGGATCATCACCAGGTCGACCATGCGGCTGATGACGCGCGCGGTGTCCTCGATCGGCTCGGCTCGGCCGAGCTGCGTGCCGCTGCTGGTCAGGTTCACGACAGAGCCGCCCATCTGGTACATGCCGGCCTCGAAGCTGACGCGGGTGCGCGTGCTGGCCTTCTCGAAGATCATCGCCAGCGTGCGGTCGGCCAGCGGCGTGTAGCGCTCGTAGTTCTTGAAGCGCGTCTTGATGACCGCGCTGCGCCGGAACAGGTACTCGTACTCCTCGGCCCTGAAATCCTTGAACTGCAGGTAGTGCTTCATCAGGCTGTTTCCCGGCTTCATGCGGGGGACTTCAGGAAGTCCCGCACCAGCGGGACCAGGCGCTTGACGATCTGATCGGCGTCGTCGGCGGACAGCACCAGCGCCGGCAGCAGCCGGATCACGCTGTCGGCGGTGACACTGATCAGCAGGCCCGCCTCCTTCGCCGCGCGGCCGAGCAACTCGTTGCACGGGCGGTCGAGCTGCACGCCGAGCATCAGGCCCTGGCCGCGGATCTCGATGAAGCCGGGCAGGTCTTGCAGCCCAGTGGTCAGGCCGGCCTTGATGCGCTCGCCCATCGCCGCGGCATTCGCCAGCAGACCGTCCTCTTCCATGATGCGCAGCGTCTCGACGCCGGCGCGCATCGCCAGCGGGTTGCCGCCGAAGGTGGTGCCGTGGTTGCCGGGGCCGAGCACGTCCTTCGCGCGCGGGCCGGCGACGATCGCGCCGATCGGCACGCCCGAGCCCAGGCCCTTGGCCAGCGGCATCACGTCCGGCACGATGCCGGCCCACTGGTGCGCGAACCACTTGCCGGTGCGGCCGATGCCGCACTGCACTTCGTCGAGCATCAGCAGCCAGTCGTTGTCGTCGCACACCGCGCGCAGCTCGCGCAGCGTATCGACGCGCGTCGGGTTGATGCCGCCTTCGCCCTGGATGGTCTCGAGGAACACGGCGACGACGTTCTTGTTGGTGCGCGCGACCTCGCGCACCTTCTCGATGTCGTTCAGCGGCAAGCGCACGAAGCCTTCGACCAGCGGCTCGAAGCCCTTCTGGATCTTCGGATTGCCGGTCGCCGACAGCGTGGCGATCGAGCGGCCGTGGAAGGCCTTGTCGTAGACGATGATCTCGGGCCGCTCGATGCCCTTGTCATGGCCGAACTTGCGCGCAATCTTCAGCGCGCCTTCGTTGGCCTCGAGGCCGCTGTTGCAGAAGAACGCGGCCGACAGGCCCGAGAGCCCGCACAGCTTGGCGGCCAACGCCTCCTGCAGCGGCGCCTGGTAGTAGTTCGAGCAATGGATCAGCCTGGCGACCTGGTCCTGCAGCGCCGGCACCAGCTTCGGGTGCGCATGGCCCAGCGTATTGACAGCGATGCCGGCCAGTGCGTCGAGGTATTCGCGGCCCTCGGTATCCCAGACGCGACAGCCTCGGCCGTGCGACAGCGCGAACGGCAGTCGGGCATAGGTGTTCATCAGGTGCGAGGTCATCGACGCGGCTCCATCGGGTGCGGTGAGGTGGAATGAAGAAGGCCGGCGATCGTCCCCGAAGGGCAAAACGCCGGCCTGCTGGGGTGTCGATTCTAAACAGCGGCCTTTTGCGCTCGCGCGTCGCGTGAACGATGCGGCGGCCTGGTCAGGATGCGCATGCTGCGGCGCAGCACATCCGCGGCACAATACGCGTTTTGCCCGCACGGGCCGCCCTTGCAGTAACCCGCGTCCCGCATGTCCGCTCCGGCTCCCCCCAAGCGCGAACTCTTCATCCAGGGCATCACCCGCAGCGGTCGGGCCTTTCGTCCCAGCGACTGGGCCGAGCGCCTGGCTGGCGCCTTGTCGAGCTTTCGCCCCGGTGGCGTGCAGCGCGGGCCCGCAGCGCACATCGGCTATTCGCCGTACTGCGTGCCACGCATCATCGACGGCGTGAAATGCGTGATCGTCAACGAGGCGCTGCGCGGCATCGAGCCGATGGCCTGGGACTTCGTGATGAACTTCGCCCGCGACAACGAGCTGCAGGTGATCGAGGCCTGCCTGCTGCCGGACGTGGCGCCATCACCCGGTCCACGCCCGGAATGACAAAGGCCCGCTTGCGCGGGCCTTGTCTGCTCATCCGGAAGTTGACTCAGGCAGCTGCTGCAGACAGCGCCTTGATCTTGGCGGCCAGGCGGCTCTTGTGGCGCGCGGCCTTGTTCTTGTGGAAGATGCCCTTGTCGGCGACCGAATCGATCACCGGCTGGGCGGCCTTGAAGAGGTCGGCCGGAGCGGCCTTGTCGCCACCGGCGAGGGCCTTGTCGAGGGCCTTCTGCACGTTCTTGATGACGGTGCGGAAGTGCGAACGCAGCGAAGTGTTCTGCGCGTTGAGCTTGACGTCCTGGCGGGCGCGCTTGCGGCCCGAAGCGAGGCGGACGGTTTTCTTTTTGGCTTTGGAGGAGGTTGCCATATTGCGTGTGGCCAAGTATTCGGCCCGGATGAGCAAAGACCGCGAGTATAGCATTGCGGCCCTCGGCGTCCATGCCAGCAGCCCCACGCGATGAACCTCTTCAAGGCCGCCTTCTCGATCTCCGCCTTCACGCTGCTGTCGCGCATCACCGGATTGGTGCGCGATGCGGTCAACGCGGCGCTGTTCGGCACCTCGGCGACGATGGATGCGTTCTGGATCGCCTTTCGCATCCCGAACCTGCTGCGGCGGCTGTTCGCCGAAGGGGCGTTCTCGCAGGCCTTCGTGCCGCTGCTGGCCGCCACCCGCGCCGAGCACGGCGATGCGCCCACCAAGGCCTTGATCGACGCCGTCGCGACGGTGATGGCCTGGGCGCTGCTGCTCACCTGCGCGCTCGGCATCGTCGCCGCGCCGGTGCTGGTCTGGCTGCTGGCTTCGGGCTTCGACCCCGCGACGACCGACGCCGCGGTGCTGATGACGCGCTGGATGTTCCCGTACATCGGCTGCATGTCGATGGTCGCGCTGGCCTCGGGGGTGCTGAACACCTGGCGGCGGTTCGCGGTGCCGGCCTTCACGCCGGTGCTGCTGAACCTGTCGATGATCGCCGCCGCGTGGTGGCTGGTACCGGTGTTCGAGCGGCGCGGCATCGAGCCGGTGTATGCGCTCGCCGCCGGCGTGATGATCGGCGGCGTGCTGCAGCTTGCGCTGCAGGTGCCGGCGCTCTTGCGCATCGCGGCGCTGCCGCGCATCGGCCTGAGCGGGTCGGGGCTGCGTGCCGCCTGGGCGCATCCGGGGGTCACCCAGATCCTCGGCAAGATGGGGCCGGCGGTGCTCGGCGTGTCGGTCGCGCAGCTGTCGCTGATGATCAACTCGCAGATCGCCTCCTGGCTCGGCGCCGGCGCGGTGTCGACGCTGGTGTACGCCGACCGGCTGATGGAGCTGCCCACCGCGCTGCTGGGCGTGGCGTTCGGCGTCGTGTTGACGCCCCAGCTGTCGTCGGCGCAGGCGAAGCAGGACTGGGACGGATATTCCGGCCTGCTCGACTGGGGCCTGCGCATGGTGCTGCTGCTGGCGCTGCCCTGCGCTGCGGCGCTGCTGGTCTTCGCCGAGCCGCTGGTCGCGACGCTGTTCCACCGCGGCGCCTTCGACGCGAAAGCAGTGCAACTGACGTCGTTCGCGGTGATGGGCTATGGCATCGGCCTGCTCGGGCTGGTTGGCGTCAAGATCGCCGCGCCGGGCTACTACGCGCGCCAGGACATGAAGACGCCGATGCGCATCGGCATCGCGGTGATGCTGCTGACGCAGGTTTTCAATGCGCTGCTCGTGCCGTGGCTCGGCGTCGCCGCGCTGGCGCTGTCGATCGGGCTGGCCGCCACCGTCAACGCCGGCTGGCTGCTGCACGGGCTGCATCGCCAGCGGCTGTGGCGCCCGACGGCCGGCTGGCTCGCTTTCGCGCTGCGCGTGCTGCTGGCCAGCACGCTGATGGGCGCCGGCCTGGCCGTCGCCGCCCGCCGCATCGACTGGGTCGCGCTCGGCGCGCACGAGCTGCAGCGCGCCGGCGCGATGGCGCTGGCCATCGGGATCGCAGTGCTCGTCTACTTCGCGGTGTTGACGCTCAGCGGCATGAAACTGCGCGAACTGCTGCGCCGGCGCGTCTAGACTCGGCCTGATGAAGCACCTGCCGCTGCAGGCGCCGACGGCGCTGGAGTATTTCGCCGCGCTGGTCGCCGAGGACGACGGCTTCGCGCTGCTGGAAGCGGCCATCGCCATCGCGCAGGACGAATACCCGCAGCTCGATCCGCAATCGGTGCTGGCCGAGATCGACGGGTTGGCCGCGCGGCTGAAGCGCCGGCTGGCCGCCGATGCGCCGCCGATGCAGCGGCTGCGCGCGCTGAACCACTTCTTCTTCGAGGAGCTGGGCTTCGCCGGCAACATCAACGACTACTACGACCGCCGCAACAGCTACCTCAACGATGTGCTGCAGACGCGGCGCGGCATCCCGATCACGCTGGCGCTGCTGTTCGCCGAGCTGGCCTCGCAGGTCGGCCTGACGGCCAAGGGCATCTCCTTTCCGGGGCACTTCCTCGTCAAGCTGCGCATGCCGCAGGGCGAGGTGGTGATCGACGCCTTCAGCGGCCGCTCGCTGTCGCGCGAGGACCTCGACGAGCGCCTCGCGCCGTACCGCAAGCGCCACGGCCTGGTCGGCGACTTCGACACGCCGCTGGGCCTGTTCCTGCAGGCGGCGGCGCCGCGCGACGTCGTCTCGCGCATGCTGCGCAACCTGAAGGAGATCCACCGCAGCAGCGCCGACTGGCCGCGGCTACTGGCAGTGCAGCAGCGCCTGGTGCTGCTGCTGCCCGGGGCGATCGACGAGCGGCGTGACCGCGGGCTGGCGTGGGCCGAGCTGGGCCGGGCCGACGGAGCCATCGAAGACCTCGAGGCCTATCTGCAGCAGCGCCCGGATGCCGACGACGCCGCCGAGCTGCGCGAGCAGCTGCTCGCGCTGCGCCGCGCCGGCCGGCCACGGCTCCATTGAGGCCGTCCGGGGGCGCCGCGGTCGGCTCTTACAATGCGAAATTACGCCCGAAACAGGGCGATCCGCCGCCGGTGAGCATCGGCGGCCTCCGATCACGATGAACCTCACCGCTGCCCAACGACAGACGCTGACCTGGCTCGCGCTCGCCGCCGGCGGCGCACTGCTGCTGTGGCTGCTGGCGCCGGTGCTGACGCCCTTCGTCGTCGGCGCGGTGCTGGCCTACGTGCTGCATCCGGCGGTGGAGAAGCTGGCCGCGCGCCGCGTGCCGCGCGTGGTGGCTGTGTTGCTGGTCGAGGTGCTGACGCTGCTGCTGGCACTCGCGCTGATGCTGCTGCTGGTGCCGGTGCTGCTCAAGGAGCTGCCGCTGCTGAAAGCACAGATTCCGCCGCTGCTCGACCGGCTCGACCAGACGCTGGCGCCCTGGCTCGCGCAGTTCGGCATCCAGGTCAACCTCGATGTCGCGAGCCTGAAGGCCTGGCTGGCGCGCGTGCTCGACGCCAACATGGAAGACTGGCTGTCGACCGCCTTGAGCTCGGCGCGGCTCGGCGGCAGTGTGCTGCTGTCGTTGATCGGCAATGCGGTGCTGGTGCCGGTGGTGCTGTTCTACCTGCTGCTCGACTGGCCGCGCCTGGTGCAGCAGGCGCAGCAGCTGGTGCCGCCGAGCATGCGCGCGACTGCACTCGGCTTCCTCGACGAATGCGACACGATGCTCGGCCAGTACCTGCGCGGGCAGCTGGTCGTGATGGGCGTGCTCGCGGTGTACTACTCGGCGGCGCTGGCGATTGCGCGTTTCGACCTCGCGCTGCCGCTGGGCGTCTTCACTGGGCTCGCGGTGGCGATTCCCTATGTCGGCTTCGGCCTCGGCCTGCTGCTGGCGCTGTTGGCCGCACTGCTGCAGTTCGGCAGCATCGCGGGTGTGCTGGCGGTGGCCGCGGTCTATGGCATCGGACAGCTGCTCGAGAGCTTCGTGCTGACGCCGCGCCTGGTCGGCGAGCGCATCGGGCTGTCGCCGCTGGCGGTGATCTTCGCGCTGATGGCGTTCGGCCAGCTGTTCGGCTTCGTCGGCGTGCTGGTCGCGCTGCCGGCCAGCGCGGTTGCCGCCGTCGCGCTGCGCCGCATGCGCGACACCTACCTCGCGAGCCGGCTGTACCAAGGTCAAGGCTGACGCCGGGCGCATGAAGCAGATTCCGCTGGCCCTCGTGCCGCCGCCGTCGGGGGGCTTCGAATCCCTGCTGCAAGGCCCGAATGCCGCCGCCGTTCAGCACCTGCGCTCGCTGGTGATGCCGGCGGCGCCGATCTACCTGTGGGGCGACAGCGGCACCGGCAAGACGCGGCTGCTGCGCGCGCTCGCCGCCGAGCGCCAGCGCGAGGGCGAGCGCATCGGCTGGTTCGATGCGCAGGATCCGCTGCCGTGGACGCTGGACGAAGGCTGGTCGCTGGTGGTGGTCGACGGTTGCGAGGCGCTCGATGCCGAGCGCCAGCAGGCGGCGTTCGCGCTCTTCGTCGAAGCGGGCAGCCATGGCGTGCAATGGGCCGCCGCCGGCCGCCTGCCGCCGATCGATCTGCCCTTGCGCGACGACCTGCGCACGCGCCTCGGCTGGGGCCACGTCTTCGCGCTGCAGGCGCTGGCCGAAGGCGAGACCCGCGCCGCGCTGCGCCGCGAGGCCGACCGCCGCGGCATCCTGCTGTCGGACGACGTGATGGACTACCTGCTGACGCGCTTCCAGCGCGACCTGAAGCACCTGATGCAGCTGCTCGACCGGCTCGACGAGTTCGCGCTCGCCGAGCACCGCGCCATCACCGTGCCGCTGTTGAAGAAGATGCTCGCGGAACAGGCATGAGACAGCCATGAAACTCGCGCTCTTCGACCTCGACGGCACCTTGATCGAGAAGGACTCCGACCACGCGTTCTGCGAGTTCCTGATCGCCCTCGGCTGGGTCAATGCGGACGAGTTCCACCGCCGCAACAATCAGTTCTTCAAGCAGTACCAGGCCGGCTGTCTGGACATCGACGCGTACATCGATTTCGCGACCGCGCCCTGGCGCTGGCGCCCGGCCGCCGAGCAGCAGGCGACGATGCAGCGCTTCATGGCCGAGGTGATGCAGCCGCAGCTGCTGCCCGCGGCGCACGCGCTGGTGCGCGCGCACCAGGATGCCGGCGACCGCGTGGCGATCGTCACTGCGACCAACGAATTCATCACCCGCCCGATCGCCGATGCCTTCGGCGTGCCCGAGCTGATCGCCGTCAAGCTGCAGCGTGATGCGCTGGGCGCGGTGACCGGCCGCATCGACGGCATCCCCTCCTTCCGCGAAGGCAAGATCGCCCGCGTCGATCACTGGCTGGCCGCACAAGGCGCCTGCTGGGCCGACTTCGAGCAGACGATCTTCTACAGCGATTCGACCAACGACCTGCCGCTGCTGGAACGCGCCAGCGAACCGGTGGCCACCAATCCCAGCCCGGCGCTCGAAGCGATCGCCCGCGAGCGCGGCTGGCGCATCCTGAGGCTCTTCGAATGATCAAGCGTCTGATCGACAAGTTGCTCGGCAAGCCGGCCAAGCCCGCCGTGCCACCCGCACCCCCGGTGCCGCGCATTCCGCTCGGCGAGCGCGTCGAAACGCCGGCCAGCGTGCACGGCATCGACCCCGCGCTGCTCGACGAGCGCGCGGTCAAGGTCGTGCACACCCTGAAGGAGGCCGGGCACGAGGCCTACGTCGTCGGCGGTGCGGTGCGCGACCTGCTGGTCGGCCGGCGGCCGAAGGACTTCGACGTCGCGACCAACGCGACGCCCGAGCAGGTCAAGGCGCTGTTCCGCCGGGCCTTCATCATCGGACGCCGCTTCCGACTCGTGCACGTGATCTTCGGGCGCGGGCGCGACCACGAGGTGATCGAGGTGTCGACCTTCCGCGCCTACCTCGATTCCAGCGAAGCGACGCAGGTCGAGGGCAACGAGCGCACGAGCAAGGCCGAGCTCGTCGGCTCGGCGCATGCGGTCGATGCATCGGGCCGCGTGCTGCGCGACAACGTCTGGGGCCCGCAGATCGAGGACGCGGCGCGCCGCGACTTCACGATCAACGCGATGTACTACGACCCCGAGACGCAGATCGTCGTCGACTACCACGGTGGCCTGGGCGACGTGAAGCAGCGCGCGCTGCGCCTGATCGGCGACCCCGCGACGCGTTACCGCGAGGACCCGGTGCGCATCATTCGCGCGGTGCGTTTCGCGGCCAAGCTGGGCTTCGCGCTCGAGCCGGGCACCGCCGCGCCCGTCAAGACGCTGGCGCCGCTGCTGGCCAACGTGCCGCTGTCGCGCATGTTCGACGAGATGGTCAAGTTGCTGCAGACCGGCCACGCGCTGGCCAGCGTCGCGTCGCTGAAGGAGCATGGCTTGAGCCGTGGCGTGTTCCCGGTGCTCGACGTCGTCTTCGACGATGCCCGCACGCCGCAGGAGCAGGCCTTCATCCGCCAGGCGCTGGCCGACACCGATCGCCGTGTCGGCGAGGGCAAGGCGGTGGCGCCGAGCTTCCTGCTGGCCTGCCTGCTGTGGCATGAAGTGCTGGCCGGCTGGAAGCAGCGCCGCAGTGCCGGCGAGCACCTGATTCCGGCGTTGCAGCAATCGATCGACGCCGCGTTCGACGCGCGCATCGGCGACATCTCCGGCCGCGGCAAGCTGGGCGCCGACATGCGCGAGATCTGGATGATGCAGCCGCGCTTTGAGCGCCGGCAGGCGAACACCGCGTTCGCGCTGATCGAGCAGCCGCGCTTCCGCGCCGGCTTCGACTTCCTGCGCCTGCGCGCCGATGTCGGCGAAGCGCCGGCCGAGCTCGCCGACTGGTGGGAAGACTTCTCGCTCGGCACCGACGAGGAGCGCGAAGCCTTGCTGGTCGCCGCGCGCGAGGCCAGCCGCGGCGCGCCGCGCCGCGTGCCAGCGCCCAAGCGCGCGGCGGATGCGGCGCCCGCGGGCGAGCAGGGCGCGGGCGACGACGCGGTGGCGGTCGAGACGACGCCCGAGGGCGGCGACGCGCCCGCCCGCAAGCGCCGGCGCCGGCGCCGCAAGCCGGGCGGCGCGGCCGGTGGCGAGGCCGCCGGGTCGAACGCTGCCGCGGAGTCGCCACCGGCCGGCGAATGAACGCACCGCCGCCGGTGCGCGCCTACGTCGGCATCGGTGCGAACCTGGGCGACGCACTCGCGACCGTGCGCTCGGCCTTCGAACGCCTGCGGCCGTTCGGCGCGATGCGCCGTTCATCGCTGTACCGCTCGGCGCCGGTCGACGCCGGCGGGCCGGACTTCTTCAATGCGGTGGCCGAGCTGCAGCCGGCGCTCGATGCGAGCGCACTGCTGGCCGCGCTGCAATCGATCGAAGCCGACTTCGGCCGCCAGCGACCCTACCGCAACGCACCCCGAACGCTGGACCTCGACCTGCTGTTGTACGGTGACCTGGCGCTGCAGACACCCACGCTGACGCTGCCGCATCCGCGCCTGCACCTGCGCGCCTTCGTGCTGCAGCCGCTGCTCGAGCTGCAACCGGCGCTCGCAGCGCCCGGCCTCGGGCCGCTGCACGCCCACCTCGCCGCCACGGCGGACCAGCCGATCGACCGCCTCGCCGACTGAGCGCCTCGCCGACTGAGCCGGGCGGGCGCGACCGCCCGCCTACAATCGCCGCCCGTGACGAATCGGTGACGATTCGATGACAGTGCGGCCCGTTCGCGGCCGCCCCCCTGGAGACCCCCGATGTTGTTCGGCAAGCTGCTGCCGCGCGAAGGCAATTTCTTCGAGTTGTTCAACGAGCACGGCAAGCACATTGCCGAAGGCGCACGCGCGTTCACGTCGATGGTCCAGTACTACAACGACCCCACGCTGCGCCAGAAGTATGCCGCCGACGTCGACGCCGCCGAGAAGCAGGCCGACCGCATCACCGCCGAAGTCAACCGGCTGTTGCACAAGACCTTCATCACGCCGCTCGACCGCGAACAGATCCGCGACCTGATCAACAAGATGGACGACATCCTCGACCTGCTGCAGGACTCGTCGGAGGTGATGTCGCTGTACGACCTGCAGACCGTCAGCGAGGACGTGCTGCGCCTGTCCGACATCTCTGCCAAGTGCTGCGAACGTGTGCAGCACGCGGTGAGCCTGCTGCCCAAGCTCAGCCAGCCGAGCGTGACCGAAGCGGCGCTGAAGACCTGCGAGGAGATCGATCGCCTCGAATCCGATGCCGACCGCGTGATGCGCTCGGCGATGAGCCGGCTCTTCCGCGACAACATCGACGTGCGCGAGCTGATCAAGCTGAAGGCCGTCTACGAGCACCTGGAGTCGATCTCCGACCGCTGCGAGGACGTCGCCAACATCATCGAGGGCATCGTCCTCGAGAACTCCTGATCCCGGTCGCCGGGTCCGCGCATGCAAACCCTCCAGATCGGCTTCTGGGTCGTGGCGATGCTCGTGCTGCTGGCACTGGCCTTCGACTTCATGAACGGCTTCCACGACGCGGCGAATTCGATCGCCACCGTCGTGTCCACCGGCGTGCTGAAGCCGCAGCAGGCGGTGCTGTTCGCCGCCTTCTTCAACGTCGTCGCGATCGCGGTGTTCCAGCTGAAGGTCGCGGCGACGATCGGCAAGGGCATCGTCGAGCCGGGGGTCGTCGACCACTACGTCGTCTTCGGAGCGCTGGTCGGTGCGATCACCTGGAACATCATCACCTGGTGGTACGGCATCCCGTCGAGCTCGTCGCATGCGCTGATCGGCGGCATCGTCGGCGCAGTGATCGCCAAGGCCGGCGCCGGCAAGCTGCTGGGCGCCGGCATCCTGAAGACGGTGGCCTTCATCTTCGTTTCGCCGCTGCTGGGCTTCCTGCTCGGCTCGCTGATGATGGTGCTGGTGGCCTGGGTCTGCCGGCGCACGTCGCCTTTGAAGGTCGACCGCTGGTTCCGGCGCCTGCAGCTGGTCTCGGCCGGTGCCTATTCGCTCGGCCACGGCGGCAATGACGCGCAGAAGACCATCGGCATCATCTGGCTGCTGCTGATCGCCGCCGGCATGCTCGGTGCCGAGGAGAAGCTCCCGCCGACCTGGGTCATCGTCACCTGCTACCTGGCCATCGGCCTGGGCACGATGTTCGGCGGCTGGCGCATCGTCAAGACCATGGGCCAGAAGATCACCAAGCTGAAACCCGTCGGCGGCTTCTGCGCCGAGACGGGCGGGGCGCTGACGCTGTTCATTGCCACCGGCCTGGGCATCCCGGTGTCGACGACGCACACCATCACCGGCGCGATCGTCGGCGTCGGCTCGGTGCGCAACGCGTCGGCGGTGCGCTGGGGCGTGGCCGGCAACATCGTCTGGGCCTGGATCTTCACGATCCCCGCGTCGGCCTTCGTCGCGGCGGTGGCCTACTGGGTCAGCTTGTCGCTGTTCTGATCGGCCGATCGATCGCGTTCTGCCTGCCACTCGAAGAACTTCTGGCCCCCGAAGGCGATCGTGCCCATCAGCACCGCGCCACCGAGCAGCAGCGCGGCAACCACGGCGATCACCGTGGCCCAGCCGCTCGGGCGCGCGGGCTGGCCGGGATTGAAACGCGCCTGCCACTGCTCGTCCGGCGTCAGTCCGATGACGATGGCCGCGAGCATCGCCTGGCTGATCATCAGTCCGAACACCGGGATCAGCAGCCACGCCAGCTGATCGTCCTGGCCCAGGTTGCGCATGCGCAGCACGCCGGCCAGGCCGAGCAGCGTCGGCCACGGATGCAGCCAGGCCCAGAGGTCGGCCTTGCCATGCAGGTAGAAGCGGTGCGCGCCCAGGCTGCCGGCGATCAGCGCGAGCCAGGTCGCGATGGTCTTCGAGCGGTAGCTCATTCGTCGTCGGCCGGCGCCGGCTCGGTCGTGGTGCACGGGCGGACAGGCAGCGAGGCTTGGGCAGAGGGCATCGGAAGGCGCCGCGGCACGGCATCTGGAGCTTCAATGCGGAAAGTTTATAATGCTCGGTTTTCGGCGCTGGCCGGTGGAGCACACCGGCGTATCTACGGTGCTGGAAGCTGTGTCGGGAATCGCCAAATTCATCGCGTTCCCGGCGACTCAGATCGGTTCGGCCTCGTCGTGTCTCCTGGGCTGTCCTGTCGCCAACGATTTTTCGGAAGATCAACATGGTCGTTATTCGACTTGCTCGTGGCGGCGCCAAGAAGCGCCCGTTCTACAACATCGTCGTCGCTGATTCGCGTGAGCGTCGCGACGGCCGCTTCATCGAGCGCGTGGGTTTCTACAACCCGATGGCTGCCGGCGGCGAGCAGCCGCTGCGCGTCGCGCTCGACCGCGTGACCTACTGGAAGGGTGTCGGCGCTCAGCTGTCGCCCACCGTCAAGCGCCTGGTGGTCGATGCCGCCAAGGCCCAGACCGCGCCCGCCGCGCCCGCGGCCTGAGTGTCGGTCAACCCGCGGCGCCGCTCGTGACGATGCCGGCCCCGGGTGCGGGTGACGAACCCGCGTTTCCCGACGACGCGATCGAGGTCGGTCGCATCGTCGGTGCCTTCGGCATCAAGGGCTGGATCCGCGTCCACCCCTTTTCCTCGGACCCGAAGGCGCTGTTCTCCTCCCGCCGCTGGTTTCTGCGCGCGCCCGAGGGCCCCGGCCCGAAGGCTGCCGCGCTGCCGTCGCTGCTGCGCATCACCCAGTCGAAAGAGCAGGGCGATGCGGTGGTCGCCGCGGCACAGGAGGTGCCCGACCGCAACGCGGCCGAGGCCCTGAAGGGCGCACGCATCTTCATCGGCCGCTCGAGCTTCCCGACCGCCGGCGACGGCGAGTACTACTGGATCGACCTGATCGGGCTGGCGGTGATCAATCGCCAGGGCGAACTGCTCGGCACCGTCAGCGACCTGCTCGACACCGGCGTGCACAGCGTGCTGCGCGTGCGCCGGCCGGAGGCCGCGCCGGGCGCAGCGCCCGACGAGAGCGAGCGGCTGATCCCCTTCGTTGGTGCCTACGTCGACGACGTGAACCTCGCCGAGCGCCGCATCACGGTCGACTGGGGCCTGGACTACTGAATCCGGGACCGCGCCGCCATGCGCTTCGACGTCATCACGCTGTTTCCCGAGCTGTTCGGCCCGCACCTGACGCAGGGCATCACGCGCCGTGCGTTCGAAACGGCGCAGGTCGACGTGCGGCTGTGGCCGCTGCGCGATTTCGCCGAAGACGCCTATCGCCGTGTCGACGACCGGCCTTACGGTGGTGGCCCCGGCATGGTGATGCTGGTCGAGCCGCTGGAGCGGGCGCTTGCGGCCGCACGCGCCGACCGCGGCGGCGCGGACGTGCCGGTCGTGCACTTCACGCCGACCGGCCTGCCGATCACGCAGGCGCGCATCGAGGCGCTGGGCGCCGGCGACGGCGCGGTGCTGCTGTGCGGCCGCTACGAGGGCATCGACCAGCGCTTCATCGACCGCCACGTCACGCTGGAACTGAGCCTCGGCGACTTCGTGCTGTCCGGCGGCGAGCTGCCGGCGCTGGCCTTGCTCGATGCCGTCGCGCGCTTGCAGCCCGGCGTGTTGAACACGCCGTCGCACGAGCAGGACAGTTTTTCGGATGGCCTGCTCGACTGCCCGCACTACAGCCGGCCCGAGCTGCTGCAGACGCCCGACGGTCCGGTCGCGGTGCCGCCGGTGCTGCTGTCGGGCCACCATGCCGAGATCGCACGCTGGCGCCGCGAACGCCAGCTCGAGCTGACGGCGCGCCGCCGGCCCGATCTGATCGAGGCGGCGCGCGCCGCCGGGCGGCTCTCCGCGCGGGACGAAGCGGTGCTGCGCGCGCTCGAATTCTGAGCAGGCTATAATCGCCGGCTTTTCGATCCTCTGCCGGGCCCTATTTCAGGAAGCGCCGCCATGATCGCTCCAGGAGAAACGCGTGGATCTGATCCGCACCCTCGAACAGGAAGAGATTGCTCGCCTGAACAAGAGCATCCCGACCTTCGCCCCCGGCGATACCGTGATCGTCAACGTCAACGTGGTCGAAGGCACCCGCAAGCGCGTGCAGGCCTATGAAGGCGTGGTGATCGCCAAGCGCAACCGGGGGCTGAATTCCAGCTTCATCGTGCGCAAGATTTCCAGCGGCGAAGGCGTCGAACGCACGTTCCAGCTCTACAGCCCGCTGATCGCATCGATCGACGTCAAGCGCCGCGGCGACGTCCGCCGCGCCAAGCTGTACTACCTGCGCCAGCGCTCGGGCAAGTCGGCGCGGATCAAGGAAAAGCTCGCCTGAGCGAAGCTCAGGCAGGCGCCGCCAGGCGCCCGTTGCGCGCAGCGCAACGAGGAGCGGACGCGCGAAGCGCAGAAGCTGGCCTTGCCAGGGCCTCCAGCGAAGCCGCCCCTCGGGGCGGCTTGTGCTTTGTGGCGCCGCTATTCTCCCAACGATGACTCCCGTCCCTCGCATCATCGACCCACACGCGATCCCGGTCGCCGGCATCGACGACCACCTGCCGCCGGTGGCCTCCGAATGGCTCGTGCCGCCGGCCTTGCGCCGGCGTTTCGAGGCGCCGCCGGTGTGGACGCCGGAGATCCCCGGCGACGGTCGCCACTTCGTCGAACGCGCGCCGCGCGCCGCTTCCGTGCTGGTGCCGCTGGTGATGCGCGACGATGGCCTGCACGTGCTGCTGACGCAGCGCACCGCGCACCTGCGCGACCATGCCGGCCAGATCAGTTTTCCCGGCGGCGCGGTCGAGGCGCACGATGAAGACGCCGTCGCCACTGCGTTGCGCGAGACCGAGGAGGAGATCGGCCTGGCGCGTTCGCACATCGAGGTCATCGGTTCGCTGCCGCACTACACCACGGTGACCAGCTACGTCGTCACGCCGGTGGTCGCACTGGTGCAGCCCGGCTTCTCGCTGGCGCTCGACAGCTTCGAGGTTGCCGAGGCGTTCGAGGTCCCGCTCGACTTCCTGATGACGCCCGCGAACCATCGCCGCCACCAGGTCGAGATCGCCGGCCAGCAGCGCCAGTTCCTGTCGATGCCGTGGCGGGGCTACTTCATCTGGGGCGCGACCGCAGCGATGCTGCGCAACTTCTACCGCTTCCTTTCTGCCTGACCGAAACGAGCCGCTGGTTATCATCCCCGCCGATGAGTTTCTTCGCGGTCCTGTTTGCCCTGGTGATCGAGCAGCTGAAACCGCTGCCGCGCGACAACTGGGTGCACCACACGCTGGTGTCCTGGGTCAGCTGGACCGGGCGCAACTTCGACGCCGGGCGCGAGCACCATGCCTGGGTCGTCTGGTGCGTCTCGGTGTTGACGCCGGGGCTGGCGTTGTCGGCGCTGTACCTGGGCCTGAGCCACTACAGCGCCGTGCTCGCGCTGGTGTTCGACGTGGTCGTGCTGTACCTGACGCTCGGCTTCCGCCAGTTCAGCCACTACTTCACCGACATCCGCGATGCGCTCGAACGCGGCGACGAGATCGAGGCGCGGCGGCTGCTCGCGCAATGGCGCCACCTCGATGCGAGCGAGCTGCCGCGCACCGAGCTGATGCGCCACGTGATCGAGCATGCGCTGCTCGCAGCCCACCGCCATGTGTTCGGCGTCTTCTTCTGGTTCGTGCTGCTGTCGACGCTCGGCCTGGGGCCGCTCGGCGCGGTGCTGTACCGCATGGCCGAGTTCGCGAGCCGCTACTGGACCTACCCGAGCAAGGCGCTCGGCGCGCCGGCGAACGAGCGGCTGATGAAGGTCTCGCAGCGCATGTTCGCGCTGATCGACCACATCCCGGCGCGCCTGACGGCGTTCGGCTTCGCGGTCGTCGGCAACTTCGAGGAAGCGATCAACAACTGGCGCCGCGATGCCGCGCTGTGGCGGCACGTCAACGAGGGCGTGATCCTCGCGGCGGCGGCCGGTGCGGTGGGCGTGCAGCTCGGCGGCGATGCGGCGCCGGGTGTCACACCGGAGCGCTCGCGCACCTTCGAGGCCGGGCCGACCGACACGCCCGGCGCCGAAGGCTCCACGGGCGGCGCACCGCCGCAGCTGGGGCACCTGCGCAGCGTCGTCGGGCTGGTCTGGCGCTCGGTCGTGCTGTGGATGCTGCTGGTCGCGCTGCTGACGCTGGCGAACCTGGTGGGCTGAGGCCGCGCTCAATACCGCGTCGCCGACAGCTCCTCGTGCAGCTCCTGGTAGATGCGGTAGCGCGACGGACTGATCTCGCCGCGCTCGAGTGCCTCGCGCACGCCGCAGCCGGGCTCGTGCAGGTGGCTGCAGTTGTAGAAGCGGCACGCGCCGGCGTGCTTGCGCAGGTCCGGCATGTGCTGCGTCAGCGCGGCGGCGTCGAGCTGCCGCAGGCCGAAGTTCTGGAAGCCGGGTGAATCGATCAGCGCGCTGGAGCGCGCCGGGTCGAGCCAGTACCAGGTGGTGGTGGTGGTCGTGTGGCGGCCGGTGTTCAGGGCCTGCGAGATCTCGCCGACCTGCGCCGCGGCGCTCGGCACCATGCGGTTGATCATCGTGCTCTTGCCCATGCCGCTGGGGCCCAGCACCAGCGTCGCCCGTCCGGCCAGCAGGGGGGTCAGCACGGCGATCGCTGCCGCGCCGTCGGCCTTCAGCGACACCTCGTGCACGGCCACGCCCATGGCGCGATAGGGCGCGAGGCGTTCGCGCGCCGCGCCGGCGCCGGGCAGATCGACCTTGTTCAGCACGATCACTGCCGGGATGCCGGCCGTGTCGGCGGCGATCAGCGCGCGCGTGAGCTGGGTCTCGGCATACATCGGCTCGACGGCCACCAGCACCATCAACTGGTCGAGGTTGGCGGCGAAGGACTTGCTGCGCACCTCGTCCTGGCGGAACAACAGGTTGCGGCGTTCGGCGATGCGCTCGATCACCCCTTCGTCGCCCGCGCGCTGCCATTCGACGCGATCGCCGACGACGCAATCGCTCTTCTTGCCGCGCGTGTGGCAGCGAGTGCGCACGCCGCCCTCGGCCTCGACCATGACATGCCGGCCATGGGCGCCGACCACCAGGCCCGTGGCCGCCGCGCCGCCGGTCATGCGCCCGTCTTCAGCAAGGCGTCGACCTTCGCCGCGCAGATGAAGTCGTTGATCGAGATGCCGTTGACCGAGTGGGTGTTGAAGCGCACCGTGCAGTGGCCGTAGCTGAGCGCGAGGTCCGGATGGTGGTCCTCGGCATTGGCGATCCACGCCAACGCATTGACGAAGCCCATCGTGCGGTGGAAATCGGGAAAGCCGTAGCGCTTCTCGATCGAGCCGTCGGCCAGGCGCCAGCCGTCGACCATCGCCAGGTGGCGGGTGATCTCCTCCGGCGTCATCGCCGGATGGCCTTCCAGCGGCTGGCAGTGGCGCTTCGTCAGGTCTGTGCTCATGGTGATCAATGGGGTTGCAGGCTCAAGGCCGCCAGCCGTTCGCCGGCCGGCGGATGCGAATAGTAGAAGCGCGCGTACAGCGGGTCCGGCGTCAGCGTCGACGCGTTGTCCTCGTGCAGCTTGATCAGGGCGCTGGCCAGGTCGTTGCCGCTGGCCTGCGCACAGGCGTAGGCATCGGCCTCGAACTCGTGGCGGCGCGACAGCCGCGCCATCCACGGGGCCGCGAAGAAGCCGAACACCGGCACCGCAATCATGAACAGCAGCAGCGCCAGCGCGTTGTTCGGCACCCCCAGGTTCGGCTGCACGCCCAGCCCGGTGTAGAAGGCCGGCTGGTTCGCCAGCCAGCCCAGCAGCGCGAGGCCGGCGCCGCTCGCCAGCAGCACCGCGCCGATGCGCTTGGCCACGTGCTTGTGCTTGAAGTGGCCGAGCTCGTGCGCCAGCACCGCCTCGACCTCGCCGGGCGACAGCTTGGCCAGCAGCGTGTCGAAGAACACGACGCGCTTGGCGGCGCCGAGACCGGTGAAGTAGGCGTTGCCGTGCGCCGAGCGGCGGCTGCCGTCCATCACGAACAAGCCCTTGGCCGCGAAGCCGCAGCGCTTCATCAGCGCCTGCACGCGGCCGATCAGCGACTCGTCTGTCAGCGGCTCGAACTTGTTGAACAGCGGCGCGATGACGGTCGGGTACAGCACCATCACCGCGAGGTTGAACGCGACCCAGGCGCCCCAGGCCCACAACCACCACCAGCGGCCGGCGGTCGCCATGATCCACAGGATCAGCGCGGCGATCGGCAGGCCGATCAGCGCGCTGACCACCAGGCCCTTGAGCACGTCGCTGGCGAACAGCGCCGGCGTGGTGCGGTTGAAGCCGAACTGCTGCTCGATGCGGAAGGTGCTCCACAGGTCGAACGGCAACTCGAGCAGGCCGCCGATCAGCGCGAAGCTGACCAGCAGCGCCAGTTGGTAGGCCATGTCGCCCCAGGCCGGTTGCACGGTCTGCAGCAGCCAGTGGTTCAGCAGCTGCAGCCCGCCGAGCAGGGTCCAGCCGAGCAGCACCGTGCTGCCGAAAGCGGTGGCCAGGATGCCGAAGCGGCCCTTGGCGAGCGTGTAGTCGGCGGCGCGTTGGTGCGCCTGCAGCGACACGCTGCGGCTGAACGCCGGCGGGACGGCGTGGCGGTGGGCGGCGACGTGGCGCATCTGCCGCGTTGCGAGCCACAGCTTGACGGCCATCGACAGCACCAGCGCGGCCGCGAACACGATCGTGAGCAGGTTCGAGGACATATGGGGCGGGAGTTTATTCGCCGCTGCGACGCCCCGGTGGTGGTGCGCCGGCTGCGACAATCCCGCCATGGACATGCCCGAACAAGCTCCCGCGCCCGCCACGGCCCTCGCCTCCAGCGAGCAGAACCTGGTCTGGATCGACCTCGAGATGACCGGCCTGTACCCGGCCACCGATCGCATCATCGAGATCGCCGTCGTCGTCACCGATCCACAACTGACGGTGCGCATCGAAGGCCCGGTGTTCGCGATCCACCAGAGCGACGAGACGCTCGACGCGATGGATGCCTGGAACAAGGGCACGCATGGGCGCAGCGGGCTGGTCGACCGCGTCAAGGCCTCGGTGGTCGACGAAGCGGTGGCCGAGGCGCAGGTGATCGCCTGGCTGAAGCAGTACGTGCCCGCCGGCAAGAGCCCGATGTGCGGCAACTCGATCTGCCAGGACCGGCGCTTTCTCGCCAACTACATGCCGGCGCTGGAAACCTTCTTCCACTACCGCAACCTCGACGTCAGCACGCTGAAGGAGCTGGCGCGGCGCTGGAAGCCCTCGGCGCTCGAGGGCTTCAAGAAGGCGCAGTCGCACACCGCGCTCGCCGACATCCACGAGTCGATCGACGAGCTCGTGCACTACCGCCAGCACCTGCTGGCGGTGTGAGCGTCAGGCTGCGGCGGCCGGCCGCGGCACGCGCGGCTGGCGCGTGCGCCGAACCGAGCGCCACGCACCGATCAGCGCACGGATCTCGTCGTCCGGCCGTGCCGGCAGCTTGCGGTACTCCGAGCAGTCGCTCTTGCGCGTCAGCAGGTGGTGATTGATCAGCTCGCGGCGCAGCGTCACGTGGTCGCCGAAGGCGTTGGCGGCCTTCAGGATCTCGTTGACTTCCCGCTCGGTGTAGACCCGCTGGCTGTCGAACAGCGTCCACAGCACCCACATCGCCAGCTTCTGCACGCTGAACTTGTTCGGCCAGCGAATCAGGCGGCCGCGCGAGTCGAACTGCATCAGCGCCTTGCGGGCGTTGTCGCTCAAGGGCAGCGGTGGTGGCTGGTCCTCTTCAGCCAGCGGCAGCGCAGGCAGCGTGCGCGAGGCCTGCATCGCCTGGAAGTTGCGATGCCCCAACGCGCGGGCGATCAGGTTCAGCACCTCGACGTGGCCCGGCGGCTCGGCGGCACCTTCGGCATGGCGGGTCTTCAGCGATTGGCCGAGCGCACGCGCGAATTGCGACGCATCGGGCACGATGAAAGAGAGCGGCAAACGGCTCATGGCAGTCCTTCCGCGTGACACCTTCGGGCCCGGCTTCGGGCGCTGGGGGTTGCCGTCTTCCAGCATCGGCGCACGCGTGAGTGACGCATGAGGCTGTGCTTGGGTCTCGATGATCGAGGGCAGGTTTAGCTCGCGAGGTTGTCGCGCGGCAACGCCTGGGTGAACTGCCGACCAGGGCGCGATTGTAGTGCGCCGGGTTGCGCTACGCTGCCCCGATGAACAACTGCAACGCAGCGCCGAACGTTCCGCAGATCCGGCTCTACCAGCAATGGCTCGAGCAGCAGCGCGGGTTGCGCTTCGACAGCTACGACGCGTTGTGGCGCTGGTCGGTGACCGAGCCGGATGCGTTCTGGCAATCGCTGTGGGACCACGACGGCTTTGAATCGCCGACGCCGCACGCGGCGGCGCTGGCCGATGCGCGCATGCCGGGCGCGGTCTGGTTTCCGGGCGCGCAGGTCAACTTCGCGCGCCGCATCTGGCGCCATGTCGCGGCCGCCGAAGCGGCCGGCCAGCCGGCGATCGTCGCCGACAACGAGCGCGGCGAGGCGCGCGAGCTCGGCTGGCGCGAGCTGCAGCGCCAGGTCGCCGCGCTGGCGCTGGCGCTGCGATCACAGGGCGTGCAGCGCGGCGATCGCGTCGCGGCCTACCTGCCGAACCGGCCGGAAACGGTGGTGGCGCTGCTGGCCTGCGCCAGCATCGGCGCGGTGTGGAGCATGTGTGCGCCGGACATGGGCACGCAGGCGGTGATCGACCGCTTCCGCCAGATCACGCCGAAGCTGCTGATCGCCGCCGATGGCGTGCACTACGCCGGCAAGGCGCTCGACCGCAGCGCGGTGGTCGCGGCGCTGCGTGCGGCGCTGCCGAGCGTGCAATCGCTGCTGCTGCTGCGCACGCCGCAGGCCGCGCAGCCACTGAGCGCCGAGCTGTCGCTCACCGATGTGCTGGCGCGCGACGATGCGCAGACGTCGGCATTCGAGCCCGAATGGCTGCCCTTCGACCATCCGCTGTGGATCGTCTACTCCAGCGGCACCACCGGCCTGCCGAAGGCGCTGGTGCATGGCCACGGCGGCGTGCTGATGATGATGGCCGCGGCGGTCAAGACCAACGACCAGGGGCCGAGCTACGGCGCCAACAACTTCGGCGAGCGCTTCCACTGGTACAGCTCGACCGGCTGGGTGATGTGGAACTGCCTGGTCGGCGGCCTGCAGCACGGCACGACGATCTGCCTCTACGACGGCAGCCCCAGCGGCTCGAAGGAGCAGCCCGACTGGGGCGTGCTGTGGCGCTTCGCGGCGAAGCACCGCATCACCTACTTCGGCGCCGGTGCGGCCTGGTTCGCCGGCTGCGTCAAGGCCGGGCTCGACCTGGCCGCCTGCGGCGAGCTGAGCCGCATCCGCGCGCTCGGCTCGACCGGCTCGCCGCTGGCCGAGGACGTGCAGCGCGCGCTGTCGGCGCAGTTCGCAGGCCTGGGCACGCCCGACATCTGGTGGAACAACATCTCCGGCGGCACCGACTTCTGCGCCGCGGTGATCGGCGGCCACCGTGAGCTGCCGCAGCAGCCCGGCCGCATGCAATGCCGCCAGCTCGGCTGCGCGGTCGAGGCCTGGAATCAGCGCGGCGAGCCGGTCACCGGCGAAGTCGGCGAGCTGGTGCTGACCCGGCCGCTGCCGTCGATGCCGCTGTATTTCTGGGGCGACGCTCAGAATGAGCGTTACCAGTCGAGTTATTTCGACGTCTTCCCCGGTGTCTGGCGCCATGGCGACTGGCTCGCGATCGGCGCCGACGGCAGCTGCGTGATCTACGGCCGCAGCGACGCGACGATCAACCGCCACGGCCTGCGCATGGGCACCAGCGAGATCTACGCGGCGGTCGAGGCGCTGCCCGAGGTGCTCGACTCGATGGTCATCGACCTCGAGGTGCTCGGCCGGCCGAGCTGGCTCGGCCTGTTCGTCGTGCTGCGCGAAGGCCACATCCTCGACGCCGCGCTGCGCGGCCGCATCGAGGGCGCGATCAAGGCCGCGCTGTCACCGCGCTTCGTGCCCGATGCGATCCTGCAGGCGCCGGAGATCCCGCGCACGCTGACCGGCAAGAAGCAGGAGGTGCCGATGAAGAAGCTCTTCCTCGGCCAGCCGCTCGACCAGGTGGTCAATCGCGACGCGATGGCCAACCCGCAATGCCTGGCCTGGTACGCGGCTCAGGCCTCGAGCAGCTCCACTTCGAACAGCAGCGTCGCGTTCGGCGGGATCACGCCGCCGGCGCCGCGCGCGCCGTAGCCCAGGTCGGCCGGGATCTGCAGCAGCCGCGTGCCGCCGACCTTCATGCCCTGCACGCCCTCGTCCCAGCCGCGGATCACCATGCCGGCGCCGAGATCGAATTCGAAGGGGTCGTTGCGGTCCTTGCTCGAATCGAACTTGGCGCCGCGGCCGTTCGGCTTGGCCGGATCGAGCAGCCAGCCGGTGTAGTGCACGCGCACGGTGGTGCCGGCGCGGGCTTCGGTGCCGGTGCCCGGCGTGGTGTCTTCGTACTGCAGGCCGGAAGCGGTGGTGATCATGGTCGTGCTGCGCCGTCGCGGCGCTGTATCGGTGGACGGGGGCCGCATCATGCCACCCAGCGCGCGCGCCAGGCCGGCACCGCGGCCGCCAGCCATTGCGAGACGTCACCGGCCTCGATCGGCGGCAGCCCGAGCGTGCTGGCCGCCGCCTGCAGCGCGCCGAGCGGATCGCTGGCATCGAAGGCGGAAGCGCCGTTCTGCTTCGACAGCTTGCGACCGTCGGCGCCGAGCACCAGCGGCGTGTGCAGGTAGCGCGGCACGTCGAGACCGAGCAGGCGCTGCAGGTGGATCTGGCGCGCGGTGTTGTCGGCCAGGTCCTCGCCGCGCACGACGTCGGTGATGCCCTGCCAGCCGTCGTCGACGATCACCGCGAGCTGGTAGGCCCACAAGCCGTCGGCGCGGTGGATCACGAAATCGCCGACCTCGCGTGCGACGTTCTGATGCTGCTTGCCCAGGCGCCGGTCGGTCCAGCTGATCACGGCCTCGGTGCCGCCGCAGACCGTCAGCACGCGCGTGGCGCGCGGCTGCTTGCCGTCCAGGCCGCCGCGGCAGGTGCCGGGGTAGACGCGCTCCTCGAAGCGCTCGTGCAGGATGCCCAGCTGCACCATCGCTTCCTCGATCGCCCGCCGCGTGCAGCCGCAGGCGTAGGTCACGCCGAGCTTGCCCAGGTGTTCGAGCGCCTCGCGGTAGGCCGCACCACGGCTCGACTGGTAGATCGGCGCTTCGTCGGGCAACAGGCCGCAGATCGCCAGCTGGCCGAGGATCACCTCATCGGCCCCGGGCACGCAGCGCGGCGTGTCGACGTCCTCGATGCGCAGCAGCCAGCGGCCGCCGTGGGCCCGCGCATCGAGCCAGCTGGCCAGCGCCGCGACCAGCGAGCCCGGATGCAGCGGGCCGGTCGGCGAGGGCGCGAAGCGTCCGACGTAGGGCCTGGCCATGGGCGGTGGGCGCCTTCAGTCGACCGAAGGCTGGCCTTGATGGCGCTCGAGCAGTGCACGGCGTGTCGCCGGGCTCTTCAGCTGCTCGAGGAACCATTGCAGCGCGAGGCCCTGTGGGGCCTGGCGCGGCTGCGGCGTCGCGCTGCTGCGCCAGGCATAGCCCAGCCGCACCGGCGCATTGATGCGGCCGACCGGCCGGACCACCAGCCGGCCGGCGCGGATGTGCTCGCGCGCCAGCGGCTCGGGCACGAAGCCGCAGCCCAGGCAGCGCAGCAGCGCATCGATCTTGGCCTGCATCGAGGCGACAGTGAGCACGTCCTGCCCGGGCAGCAGGTTGACCGTGCGCGGCGACATCCGTTGCGCCGAATCGGCGACCGCCACCGCGCGGTGCGGCAGCAGCTGGTCGTCGCTGATCGGGTCGGTCGAAGCGGCCAGCGCATGGTGCGGCGCGACGCAGAAGACGAAGGGAATCTCGCCGAGCGGCTGCTGTTCGATGCCGGCGTGCGGCGGCAGGTCGCGGCCGACGCCGATCGCCAGGTCGGCCTGGCCGCTGATCAGTGCTTCCCACAGCCCGGCCATCACCTCGGTGCGCAGCCGCAGCCGCGTGCCGGGCGAGCCCTGGCCGTCGGGGCGCAGCGCGTAGAAGGCCTCGACCAGCTCGAGCAGCGTCTGGCGCGAGACCACGCCGTCGACCGCGATCGTCAACTCCGATTCCCAACCGGTCGAGACGCGCTTGACGCGGTTGGCCACGGCGTCCATCTCGGCCAGCAGGCGGCGGCCTTCGCTGAGCAGCTCCTGCCCGGCCGCGGTCAACCGGGCCTGGCGCGAGCGGCGGTCGAACAGCAGCACGTCGAGCGCGTCCTCGAGCTGCCGTACGCTGTAGGTCAGCGCCGAGGGCACGCGCCCCAGCTCGCGCGCCGCTGCCGCGAAGCTGCCGCTGCGCGCGATGGTGTCCATCATCTGCAGGGCATCGGGCGTCAGGGCATTGCGGCGCGGCTGGGTCATCGGCGAGTGACGAGGCGGGGTGCTTCATCTTATTTGAACGCCCGTTTCAAGCGTCCAGGCGCCGGCGTGGCTCTCGCGGTGGGACCATGACCGCCAACGAAAGGACTTCACGATGATCACGCTGCGCCGTTCCGAGGACCGCGGCCATGCCGACCACGGCTGGCTCAACAGCTTTCACAGCTTCTCGTTCGCCGACTACCACGACCCCGCGCACATGGGCTTCGGCAATCTGCGCGTGATCAACGAGGACCGGATCGCGCCGGGCACCGGCTTCGGCACCCATGCGCACCGCGACATGGAGATCGTCAGCTACGTGCTCGAAGGCGCCCTCGCGCACAAGGACAGCCTCGGCAACGGCGCGGCCATCGTGCCTGGCGAAGTGCAGCGCATGAGCGCCGGCACCGGCGTGCGCCACAGCGAGTTCAACCACGCGCAGGACGCGACGACGCACTTCCTGCAGATCTGGCTGCTGCCGCACACGGCCGGCATCGCCCCCGGCTACGAGCAGAAGGCCTTCAGCGCGGCCGACAAGCGCGGGCAGCTGCGCCTGGTCGCGTCGCCCGACGGCCGCGAGGGTTCGGTGACGGTGCATGCCGACGCCTCCATCCGCGCCGGCCTGTTCGATGGCGCCGAGCGCGCCGCGCTGGCGCTCGATCCGTCGCGGCTGGCCTATGCCTACGTCGCCCGCGGCAGCGTCGAGCTGAACGGCCAGCGGCTGCACACCGGCGATGCGGCGGCGCTGCGCGGCGAATCGACGCTCGAGCTGGCGAACGGGCAGGGCGCGGAGGTGCTGGTGTTCGACCTGGCACCCTGACGCGAAGGCAGGGATCGTCGCGGCGGCCGCCGCGACAATCCCCGCATGGACATCCTGCTGAAACCCTTCACGCTGCTGCCCGCGCTCGACTGGGTGGCGATGCTGCTGTTCTTCGGCAGCTGGGTCGCCTATGCGCTGTTCGCGAAGCGCCGTGCCGCGGTGCAGCCGACGGTGCTGGCGACGACCAACCGCTGGCGCTGGCACTGGATGCTGCAGGCCACCAAGCGCGAGAACCGCATCGTCGATTCGGCAGTGCTGCAGAGCCTGTCGGCGAGCCCGCAGTTCTTCGCGTCGACGACGATCCTGATCATCGGTGGCCTGCTCGCCGTGCTCGGCACCACCGACAAGGCCAGCGAGCTGGTGCGCGAGATCCCGTTCGCCGCGCGCACCTCCGTGCTGGTCTTCGACCTGAAGCTGGTGCTGCTGACCGGCATCTTCGTGCACGCCTTCTTCCGCTTCACCTGGAGCCTGCGGCAGTACAGCTTCGGCGCGATCCTCGTCGCCGCGATTCCCGACACCAAGCAGATTGCCACCGACGAGGAACGCGTCGCCTTCGCCGATCGCGCAGGCCGCGTGATGGGGCTGGCCGCCGAGACCTTCAACGACGGGCTGCGCGCGTACTACCTCTCCTTCGCCGTGGTCGGCTGGTTCTTCTCGCCCTGGGCCTTCATCCTCGGCACGCTGGGGGTGCTGGCGGTGCTCTACCGGCGCGAATTCCAGTCCGAGGTGCTGGGCGCGCTGCGCCAGGGGCTGACGTGAAGGCGGCGACGTGACGCTGCTTACAGCTCGTAGCCTGTAGCAAACATTGCGCGCGCACAGTCGCGGACCTCGAATGCGCGGGGGCGACGATGAGCGAGCAGCGCGAGGAACCGGCGGTCGACGAAGCGGAGCTGCCGTTTCGTCTCGGTGCCGCCGCTGCGGCGACCCTGATGCTCGCCGCCTGCGGTGGTGGCGGTGGTGGCGGCAGCAACGAACCGCTGCCGGGCACCGGCGGCGAGACGCCGACCACGCCCGCGGTTCCCCCGTCGCGCCGCGACGCCGCGCGTTTCTTGAGCCAGGCCAGCTTCGGCCCGCGCTCCATCGAAGAGGTCGAGAGCCTGCGGGCGATGGGCTACGAGCGCTGGCTGCACGAGCAGTTCAACGCCCCGACGGCGAGCCACGTCGCCTACCTCGAGGAGCAGCGCACGCGCGACGAGCACGGCAAGGTGCGCGACGAGATGAGCTACGAGGCGGTGTGGCAGCAGTGGCTGTTCGGCACCGACGTGCTGCGCGCCCGCGTCGCCTGGGCCTGGCTGCAGATCTTCGTGATCTCGAACGTCGCGCCGGACCTGCGGCCGCATGCGATGAGCAGCTACCTCGACATGCTCAACCGCCATGCCTTCGGCAACTACCGCACGCTGCTCGAGGACGCCACGCTGCACCCGGCGATGGGCTACTACCTGAACATGCTCGGCTCGGCGAAAGAGGATCCGAAGAAGGGCACGCATCCGAACGAGAACTACGCGCGCGAGGTGCTGCAGCTGTTTTCGATCGGCCTCGCGAAGCTGAACCCCGACGGCTCGACGCAGCTCGATGCCGACGGCAAGGCGATCCCGACCTACGACGAGCGCGTCGTCAAGGGTTTCGCGAAGGCCTTCAGCGGCTTCAGCCACGGCGGGCTCGACACGGCGAATCCGAAGGTCTTCTACAGCCACGACGACAACGTCGAGGCGCTGTGGGTGACCCCGATGCAGGCTTGGGCCGCCTACCACGACGACGGCGAGAAGATCCTGCTCGACGGGCGCATGCTGCCGCCGGCCCAGGGCCCGCAGCGCGACCTGAAGGACGCGCTCGACAGCATCTTCAACCATCCGAACGTCGGGCCGTTCATCGGGCGGCAGCTGATCCAGCGGCTGGTCACCAGCAATCCCAGTCCGGCCTACATCCAGCGGATCGCCGCGGTGTTTGCCAACAACGGGCAGGGCATCCGCGGCGACCTGCGTGCCGTCGTGCGCGCGATCCTGCTCGATGCGGAAGCGCGCGGCGACGATGCGGCCACGCGCCCGCGCTTCGGCAAGCAGCGCGAACCGGTGCTGCGCTTCGCGATGTTCCTGCGCGCGCTCGGTGCAAAGAGTGCAAACGGCCGTAACTCGATCCACTACCTCGACGGCGCCGACGACGCGCTCGGCCAGAGCCCCCTGCTCGCGCCGTCGGTCTTCAATTTCTATTCGCCCAATTTCCGGCCCGCCGGGCCGCTGGCGGCCGGCGGCATGGTCGCGCCGGAATTCCAGATCACCAGCGAGACCACCGTCGTCGGCTCGCTGAACTTCTTCGCCGCGTTCTTCCGCCGCGGCGGCTATGGCAGCGGCGATTCGAAGCTGATGCTCGACTTCGCGCCGCTCGTGCCGCTGGCCGACGGGACCGGCGCCGCGCTGATCGAGCGCCTCGACCTGCTGTTCTTCGACCTGCAGATGAGTGCCAGCACGCGCAGCCGGCTCTCGACCCTGATCGCTGCGCTGCCCGGCACCAACGCCGACAAGCGGCTGCAGCGCGTGAAGGCGGCGCTGACCGTCGTTGCGCTGTCGCCCGACCACGTGATCCAGAAATGAGGAGCCCCGCGATGATCCAGCGCCGCACCGTGCTGCAGGCGGCCGCGCTCGCGGCGGCGACCCCGTTCGCACCGCTGTCGGTGCTGGCGCAGACCACCGGCGGCAGCGGCTACCGCGCGCTGGTGTGCCTGTTCATGTTCGGCGGCAACGATGCCAACAACCTGCTGGTGCCGACCGACGACACGCGCTACGGCCAGTACCAGCGTGCACGGCCGAACCTGGCCCTATCACGCAATGCGCTCGTCCCGTTGGCGCCCGGCGGCACGCCCAACGGCTACGGCCTGCATCCGGCGATGGCGCCGATGAAGCCGCTGTTCGATGCGGGCCAGGCGGCGCTGGTCGCCAATGTCGGCCCGCTGATGGCGCCGACCACCAAGCAGCAGATGCAGTCGCGTTCGGTGCCGCTGCCGATCAACCTCTATTCGCACAGCGACCAGCAGGCGGCCTGGCAGAGCGCGCTGGTCGATGCGCCGGCGCGCAACGGCTGGGGCGGCCGCCTGCTGGAGCGCCTGGTCGCCAGCGGCACACAGAATCGCGGCTACTGCGCGGTCAGCGTCGCCGGCGGCAACCTGTGGGAAACCGGCGACCGCGGCCTGTCGCCGTACCGCGTGTCGTCCAGCGGCGACTTCGGCTTCGACTTCTACGATCCGGCCGGCACCGATGCGCTGTCGGTGGCGATCAACGGCGTGCTCGGCGAGGCGCGCAGCGACCCGTTCGAGCAGACCTGGCTGAACCTGATGGGGCGTTCGATCGAGAACCAGCGTGTGCTGAGCGGCGCACTCGACGCCGCGGCACTCACGACGACGTTTCCGAACACCGGCCTCGGTCGCCAGCTGCAGATGGCGGCGCGGCTGATCGGCGCGCGCGGCGCGCTGGGTTTGTCGCGGCAGTGCTTCTTCGCCAGCATCGGCGGCTTCGACACGCACGGCGACGACCAGCTGCAGCGCCAGAACGAGTTGCTCGGGGAGATCGCCGGCGCCGTCGCCGCTTTCCATGCGGCGACGGTCGAGCTCGGCGTCGCGCGCGAGGTGACGCTCTTCACCGGCAGCGACTTCGGCCGCACCTTCGCGTCGAACGGCGCCGGCAGCGACCACGGCTGGGGCGCGCACCAGTGGGCGGTCGGCGGCGCGGTGCGCGGCGGGCGCATCGTCGGCCGCTTCCAGGAGCTGGCCATCGGCGGGCCCGACGATGTCGGCCAGGGCGTGTGGATTCCGAGCGTCGCGCTCGACCAATTGGGCGGCGAGCTGGCGCGCTGGTTCGGCGCTGATACGGCGCTGATCGACGAGGTGTTCCCGCGGCTGCGTTACTTCGATCGCGAGCTCGGGTTGATGAACTTCGCTTGACTCACGGCGCGAGGCCGAGAAACGCCTTGACCGGCGCGACCGTCGCCGCCGGATCTTCCTCGTGCGGCACATGGCCCAGCGTTTCGAACACCACGAGGCGGCTGCCGGCGATGTCTTTCGCGAAACGCTGCGCGACTGCCGGCGGGATCAGCCGGTCGCGTTGGCCCCACAGGATCAGCGTCGGCAGCGTCAGCGTCGCGATGCGGGCTTCGTCGGGGGTTTGTCCGACGAGCTGCATGCGTTCGGCCAGCGCACGCCGGTTGCCCTCGCGCAGCGCCATCTCGAAATAGCGGTCGACGAGGGTGTCGGTCACCTTGGCCGGGTCGCCGTAGACGTCGTGCAGGCTGCTGACGACCACGGCACGCGGCATCAACCACTCGCTGAGCGTGCCGAAGCCGGGCAGGCGCGCGATCCGGAACCCCAGCGGCACGGATTGAGACGCAAAGGAGTGACCGCTGGCATCGACCAGCACCAGCCGCTCGACCCGCTGCGGCGCGGCGGCGGCGACCTGCCACGCGACCTCGCCGCCGAGCGAGTTGCCGCCGACCACGAAGCGCTGCACGCCGAGCCGGTCGAGCACGTCGAGCACGAAGCGCGCGTATTCGCGGCCGGTGTAAGGCCGGCCGGCATATGCGCCCGCGAAGGGGCCTGTCAAGCCGAAAGCCGGCAGGTCGAGCGTGATCACGCGGCGCTGGCCGCGCAGCGCGCGCACCCAGCCCTCCCAGGTGTGCAGGCTGGCCGAGGTGCCATGCAGCAGCACGATCGGCGCCCCGTCCGCGCGCGGACCTTCGTCGCGGTAGTGCACCAGCTGGCCCTGCAGGTCGAGGAATTCCGACGGCGGCGGCGCCCAGCGGTGCACCAGCGATTCGACGCTGCGCGGCGGCGCGCGCAGCAGCGGCACCGCCAGCGCCGTCAGCATCAGCAGCAGGCCGACGATGCGCAGCGCGGCCGTCGCCATGCGGTTCAGGCGGTGAGCGCGGTGTCGAGTGCCACGCGTTCGTCGAACACGAAGCAGCGACCGCGCCAGCCGGGTGCGGCGCCAGCGGTTTCCTCGAAGTACTTGAGGATGCCGCCTTCGAGCTGGTAGCTGTGCTCGAGGCCCATCGCCTGCATCACCAGCGCGGCCTTCTCGCAGCGGATGCCGCCGGTGCAGTAGCTGACGACGGTGTGGCCGGCGAGCCGCTCGCGCTGCGCCGCGAGCGCCGCCGGAAAGTCGCTGAACTTCTGCAGCCGCCAGTCGAGCGCGTCGTCGAAGGCGCCGGCGTCGACCTCGAAGCCGTTGCGCGTGTCGAGCATCAGCAGCGGCCGGCCGGCATCGTCGTGGCCTTGGGCTATCCAGCGCGCCAGCGTCGCCGCCTCGACGGCCGGTGCGCGGCTGGCGGCCGGGCGCACGGCCGGCATGTCCATGCGGATGATCTCGCGCTTGACCTTGACCTTCAGCCGCTTGAACGGCTGCGTTTCGCTGAAGCTGCGCTTGGCCTCGAGGCCGGCGAAGCGCGCGTCTTCGCGCAGGGCATCGAGCCAGGCGTCGAGCGCGTCGGGCGGGCCGGCGAGAAAGAGGTTGATGCCTTCCTCGGCCAGCAGCACCGTGCCCTTCAATCCGCGCGCCTGCGCGGCGTCGAACAGCCGGTCGCGCAGCGCGGCCAGTTCGTCGAGCTGGACGAAGCGGTAGGTGGAGACATTGAGGATCGGCACGCCGCGATTCTAGGAAACCCGCTCCCTACAATCTGCGGATGCCTTTTGTCCACCTGCGCACCCACACCGAATACTCCGTCGTCGACGGCACCTTGCGCATCGACGATGCCGCCGCCGCGGCGCGCGCGGACAGCCAGGCGGCGCTGGCGATCACCGACCTGTCGAACCTCTTCGGCGCGGTCAAGTTCTACAAGGCCTGCCGGGGCAAGGGCGTCAAGCCGATCATCGGCGCCGACATCTTCGTCGAACCCGATCCGGCGCTCGGCGGCGACAAGCAGCCCAGCCGCCTGCTGCTGCTGGGGCAGGACCGGCAGGGTTACCTGAACCTGTGCGAGCTGCTGGCGCGCGGCTGGGTCGACAACGCGCAGCGCGCGCAGGCGTGGATCAAGTGGGAGTGGCTGGCCGAGCTGGGCGGCGGGCTGATCGCGCTGTCCGGCGCCGATCTCGGCGTCATCGGCGCGGCCTTGCTGGCAGGTGACACGGCGCGTGCGGCGACGGCTGCGAAACGCCTGGCCGAGCTCTTTCCCGGCCGCTTCTACATCGAGCTGCAGCGCGCCGGCCTCGCGACGCACGAGGCGCACGTGCGCGCCGCCGTGCCGCTGGCCGCCGAGCTCGGCCTGCCGGTCGTCGCGACGCACCCGGTGCAGTTCGCGACGCCCGACGATTTCGATGCGCACGAGGCGCGCATCTGCGTCGCCGAGGGCGAGACGCTGGGCAATGCCAAGCGCATCAAGCGCTTCTCGCGCGAGCAGTACTTCAAGACCCAGGCGCAGATCGAGGCGCTGTTCGCCGACGTGCCGTCGGCGCTGGCCAACAGCGTGCAGATTGCGCGCCGCTGCAACCTGCAGCTGGCGATGGGCAAGAACTACCTGCCGGACTTCCCGACGCCGCTCGAGAACGGCGTGCCGATGCCGATGGACGCGTACTTCAGGCGTTTGAGCTTCGAGGGCCTGGAGGAGCGGCTGGCGGTGCTGTTCCCCGATCCGGCGCGGCGCGAGGCGGTGCGGCCGGAATACGTCGAGCGGCTGGAGTTCGAGATCCGGACCATCCTGAAGATGGGCTTCCCCGGCTACTTCCTGATCGTGGCGGACTTCATCAACTGGGCCAAGACCAACGGCTGCCCGGTCGGCCCGGGCCGCGGCTCGGGCGCCGGCTCGCTGGTGGCCTATGCGCTGAAGATCACCGACCTCGACCCGCTGCAGTACAAGCTGCTGTTCGAGCGTTTCCTGAACCCCGAGCGCGTGTCGATGCCCGACTTCGACATCGATTTCTGCCAGGGCAACCGCGACCGGGTGATCGACTACGTCAAGAACAAGTACGGCCGCGAGGCGGTGAGCCAGATAGCAACCTTTGGCACGATGGCGGCGAAGGCCGCCCTGCGTGACGTGGGTCGTGTGCTGGGCATGGGCTATGGCCATGTCGACTCGATCGCCAAGCTGATTCCCGCGCCTCCAGGGAAATCGGTGACCCTCGCGAAGGTCCCCGAGACCCCCGACGGCAGCATCATCTACGCCCGCAAGGAAGCGCCCGAGCTCGAGCAGCGCGAGGCCGCCGACGAGGAGGTCGCCGAGCTGCTGAGCCTGGCCACGCGCGTCGAAGGCATCGTGCGCAACATCGGCATGCACGCCGGGGGCGTGCTGATCGCGCCGGGCAAGATCACCGACTTCTGCCCGCTCTACCAGCAGCCGGGCAGCGACTCGGCCGTGAGCCAGTACGACAAGGACGACGTCGAGGCGATCGGCCTGGTGAAGTTCGACTTCCTGGGCCTGGCGACGCTGACGATCCTGGAGCTGGCGAAGGACTTCATCGTCGCGCGCCATCCCGAGCGCCGCGACTTCAGCTTCGAGACCATTGCGCTCGACGACCCGCGCGTCTACAAGCTGTTCTCCGAAGGCCTGACCGAGAGCGTGTTCCAGTTCGAGTCCCGCGGCATGCAGGGCATGCTGCGCGACGCGAAGCCGAGCCGGCTCGAGGACCTGATCGCGCTGAACGCGCTGTACCGGCCCGGGCCGATGGACCTGATCCCGAGCTTCGTCGCGCGCAAGCACGGGCGCGAGAAGGTCGAGTACCCGCATCCGCTGCTCGAGGACGTGCTCGCCGAGACCTACGGGATCATGGTCTACCAGGAGCAGGTGATGCAGGCCGCGCAGGTGCTCGGCGGCTACTCGCTCGGCGGCGCCGACCTGCTGCGCCGCGCGATGGGCAAGAAGAAGCCCGAGGAGATGGCCCAGCACCGCGAGATCTTCCGCAGCGGTGCGAAGGACAAGGGCATCGCCGAGCAGACCGCCGACGAGGTCTTCGACCTGATGGAGAAGTTCGCAGGCTACGGCTTCAACAAGAGCCATGCCGCCGCGTACTCGCTGCTCGCGTACCACACCGGCTGGCTGAAGGTGCACCACCCGGCCGAGTTCTACGCGGCCAACATGACGATCGAAATGGACAACACCGACAAGCTGAAGGTGTTGCTCAACGACGCGAAGCTGTTCAACGTGGCCTTCGAGCCGCCCGACGTCAACCGCGGCGTCTGGCGCTTCGAGCCGGTCACCGACAAGCTGGTCCGGTACGGCCTGGGCGCCGTCAAGGGCACCGGCCAGGGGGCGATCGAGGCGATCGTCGAGGCGCGTGAGGCTGAAGGGCTCTTCCGCAGCTTCTTCGACTTCTGCGGCCGCGTCGACCGCAAGCGCGTCAACAAGCGCGTCGTCGAAGCGCTGATCAAGGCCGGCGCCTTCGATGCGCTTCAACCCGACCGGGCGAGCCTGCTCGCCTCCGTCGGCCTGGCCTTCGAATGGGCCGACACGCAGGTGGTCAACGCGTCGCAGGGCGGGCTGTTCGACGACCTGGGCGACGTGCACGGCTCGTCGACGCAGGAGCCGCCGCTGCAGCCGGGCGAGGACTGGAGCATCCGCGAGCGCCTGACGCTGGAGAAGTCCGCGCTCGGCTTCTACCTTAGCGGCCACCTGTTCGACCAGAGCGAAACCGAGGTCCGCCGCTTCTGCAAGCGCCGCATCGCCGACTTGGTCGACAGCCGCGACCCGCAACTGCTGGCCGGCATCGTCGGCGAGCTGCGCTTCGTCAACGGCCAGCGCGGCCGCGTCGCGATCTTCAAGCTCGACGACAAGAGCGAGTCGATCGAGGCCGTCGCCAACGACGAGCTGATCGAGGCCAACAAGGACCTGCTGAAGGAGGACGAGCTGCTGATCGTGCAGGGCAAGGTGCAGCCCGACCGCTTCTCCGGCGGCCTGCGGCTGAACGTCAACCAGGTCTGGAGTCTGGCGGCTGCGCGGGCGCGTTTCGGCCGCTACCTGCAGGTGGCGATCAACGGTGCGCTCGATGGCGAGGTGCGTCCGCTGACCGATCTGCTGCGCGACTGGCCACCGAAGCGCGAGGCCACCGAGCAGGGTGACCTGGTGCAGGGCCTCGGCGTGCGGCTGGCGATCCGCCGCCCGACGGCGAGCGCCGAGCTCGACCTCGGCGACGACGGCCGCTTCTGGCCCAGCGACGAGGCGCTGCAGCGCTGGCAGGCGCTGGCCGCCGGCGGCCAGGCGGCCATCGTCTACGAGGCCTGAGAACTTCCTCACGGCCTTCGCAATGGCTTACGCGGCGACGGCATGTTCGCCGACAACCCGGCCCGGCAGGCTGCCGTTGAAATAGTCGTCGACGACCCCCTCGGTCGAGGAGCCCGCCATGAAGAACATCAGCGCGACACTGCTCGCGATCGCCGCAACGCTTGCCGCACTCAGCGGCACGGCCCAAGCCGCCGACGTCGGCGTATCGATCAACATCAGCCAGCCCGGTGTCTACGGCCGCATCGACATCGGCCGTTTCCCGCAGCCCGCCGTCGTGGTGGCGCAGCCGGTGCTGATCGCGCCGCAGCCGGTGGTCGTGCACCAGCCGGTGCAGCCGGTGTACCTGTGGGTGCCGCCGGGCCATCGCAAGAACTGGCGCCATCACTGCCGGGCCTACGGCGCCTGCGGTGTGCCGGTCTACTTCGTGCAGGACGGTTGGTACCAGCAGCACGTGATGGTGCACAGCGACAAGCACCACAAGGGCAAGGGCCACGGCCATGGCCATGGCCACGGCAAGAACAAGCACGATTGAAGCTCCGCCCCGCCGCTCCCCGGGCAACTCCGTAGCCAGGTGAGCGCAACCATGGCGACAGAATGTCGCCATGTACGAAACGCCCATCACCGGCCTGGTGCTCACCGGTGGCGGTGCGCGCGCGGCCTACCAGGTCGGTGTGCTGGGCGCACTGGCCAGGCTGCGGCGCGAGTCCGGCACCGACCTGCACCGCAACCCTTTTGCGGTCATCTGCGGCACCTCCGCCGGCGCGATCAATGGCGCCGCGCTGGCCTGCCAGGCCGATCGCTTCGATGCCGCCGTTGAGGTGCTGACGCGCGTCTGGCGCGAGTTCCACGCCGAGCAGGTCTACCGTGCCGATTCGCTGGGCGTGATTCGCAGCGGCGCGCAGTGGCTGACGATGCTGTCGATCGGCTGGGTGCTCGCGCGCTGGCGCCGCGCGCGGCCGCGCTCGATGCTGGACAACGGGCCGCTCGGCGAGCTGCTCGCCCGCACCGTGCAGTTCGACCGGCTGCCGGCGCTGCTCGGCGCGCGCCACCTGCAGGCCCTGGCGATCACCGCGTCGAGCTACTCGAGCGGCGAGCACGTCACCTTCTACCAGTCGGCCAGCGAGGTCGAGCCGTGGACACGCTCGCAGCGCGTCGCGGTGCCGGCGCGCATGGACCACGCGCACCTGCTGGCGTCGTCGGCGATCCCCTTCGTCTTCCCGGCGGCCGAGCTGCCGCGCGACGGCCAGCGCGAGTGGTTCGGCGATGGCTCGATGCGCCAGACCGCGCCGATCTCGCCGGCGATCCACCTCGGCGCGCAGCGGCTGGTGGTGATCGGCGCCGGCCGCATGCACGAGCCGCCGGGCCGGCAGGTGCAGAACAACGGCTACCCGTCGCTGGCGCAGATCGCCGGCCACGCGCTGTCGGGCATCTTTCTCGACGCGCTGATGCTCGACGTCGAGCGCATGGAGCGCGTCAACCGCACGCTCGCGCTGCTGCCCGAATCGGCGCGGCTGAAGACGCCGCTGCGCACGCTGCAGGCGCTGGTGATCGCGCCGTCGCAGCGGCTCGACGACATCGCCACGCGCCACCAGGCCAGCCTGCCGGCCCCCGTGCGCGCGCTGCTGCGCGGGGTCGGCGTCAGCGGCTCGGGCCAGGATGCGCGCGGTGCGGCGCTGGCCAGCTACCTGCTGTTCGAGTCCTCGTACACCCGCGAGCTGATGGCGCTGGGCATGGCCGACGTGATGGCGCGGCGCGACGAGGTGCTGAGCTTCTTCGGCTGGCAGCCGGTCGCTGCTGCGCGCGAAGCCGCGCCGACCGCCACCAGCTAACGCCCATTCGGCGCGTCATCGGCGCGCCGCAAGGCGACCACCAGGTTCGGCGCCAGCGCCTGCGCATCCCAGTGGTACGCAAAGGCCACGACGCGCTCGATCAGCCGCTGCGCTCCGGCGCGCAGCAGGCGTTTCGGGTTGCGCGCCGTGCGGTACCACGGCATCTCGCCATGGCAGGCGATGGCCAGTCCGCTGGCGCTGGCGATCTGGCGGAACTTCGACAGGCCCAGCGTCGTCACGTGGGTCAGGTCGCCGTGCTGAAAGATGCGGCCGAACGGCGATTCGCCGTTGGGCACGCGGCACAACAACACGCCGCCCGGCCGCAGCATCGCGGCGAGCGTCTGGAACAGCGGGATCAGCGCGGCCTGTTCGATGTGCTCGAACACGTCGAAGGCGGCGATCAGGTCGAAGCGCCGGTCGGCGCCGAGCGCGGCGATCGACGCATGGCTTTCGATGCCGGCCGCGGCGGCGCGCTGGCGCAGCTCGTCCTGCATCTCGATGCCGACGACCCGCGCGCCGCGCGCGCGTGCGAAGCCGAGGAAGCTGCCGTTGCCGAAGCCGATCTCGAGCACATCGGCGATCGGTGCCGGATGGCAGCGCGCCAGGTGCCAGGCGAAGTAGCGTGCATCACCGCGCGAACACTGGCCGAAGCGCGCCGCGTCCCATTGTTTCCACGCGGTGTAGTCGGCCAGTTCCTGCGTCGGTGTGCTCATGGTTCAACTCGTCGGATGCGTTTCGCCGCCATCGATGCGCTCGATCACGCGCCGGTACTTGTCGACGATCGTCGCCCAGTCGTAGCGCTCGGCGACGTAGCGCCGTCCGTGCTGCGCCTGCTCGGCGCGCTGTGCGGGCGCCTGCGCGAGCAGCTGTGCGACCGCCGCGGCGAAGCCTGCGTAGTCATCGTAGGTCGCGCCGACGCCGCTGTCGCGCACATGCTGGCGCAGCACCTCGCTGCCGCGGTTGACGATCACCGGGCAGCCCTGGGCCAGGCTCTCCAGCAGCACCAGCGACAGGCTCTCGTGCCTTGACGGCACGACCAGCGCCGCGGCGTGGGCGATCAGCTGATCACGTTCGGCGTCGCTGACGAAGCCGGTCAGCACGATGTGCGGATGGTCGGGCCGCGCCATCACCAGCTTGCCGCAGACCACCAGCTGCAGCGGTTCGGGCGTCTGCTCGGCGAGCCGGGCGAAGTGCCGGAACAGCTCGTCGCAACCCTTGCTCGCATCGACGCGGCCGACGTAGATCAGGTAGCGGCCGCGGATGCCGTGGCGCGCCGCGGTCTGCATCCAGCGCGCGTGATGCGCCGCGTCGTCGCTCGCCTCGGCGGGCGCCGGCAGTTCGATACCGACGCCGCAGACCTCGCCCGGCGCCAGATCGTCGCCGTAGAGCTGCTGCGCGACCACGCGTTCGGCGGCGGTGTTGTACATGATCCAGGCCGGCGCGCGGAACACGCGATGGAAGTGCGGCAGCACCATCGTCTTCTCGTCGTGCAGCGTCGGCACCAGGATGCTGCGCGTGGGCGCGACCAGCACGCCGAGTGCCGCGGGATGGAAGCGCGCGGTCATGAAGATCAGCGCCGCGTAGTCGGCGGCATGGCGCTCGAGGTGCGCGATCAGCCCGTCCATCGTCGGACCCTGCGCCCGCAGGTACTCGAGGCCATCGCTCGTATCGTCGCCGCGCGGCTGCGCCACCGCAGCCAGCCCGAGCAGCGGCAGCCAGCGCCGCAACTTGAAGCGCAGCTTGTGGCGCAGCGGCATCGTGCGGCGCCGGCCGCGCGAGCGCGGCGGATGGTCGAAGCGCAGCACGCGGCAGCCGTCGAGCGCCTCCTCGCCGGCCGGGAAGTGCGGGTGCCAATGCCGGTAGTCGAGCGCGCGCGAGGTCAGCACGTCGATGTCGTAGTGTGGCCGCAGCGCCTGCGCCAGCAGCCGCGCATGCAGCTCGGCGCCGCCGTTGACCTCGCGCCCGTAGCGCTGCACGACGATCGCGATGCGCTTCATGCCGGGTCGTCCGCGAGCAGGCGCCGGTACAGCGCGATGTACGACAGCGCGCAGCGCGACCACGAAAACTGCCGCGCGTGGGCGATGACGGCGTCGGCCCGGCCCGGCGCCTGGTGCGCGGCGAGGCCGGCTTCGATGCGCGCGCGCATCTGCGGGCCATCGAAGGTGTCGAAGTAGAACGCAAGCTCGCCGCCGACCTCGGGCAGCGAGGTCAGCCGCGACAGGAACACCGGCTTGCCGAAGTGCATCGCCTCGATCGGCGGCAGGCCGAAGCCTTCGGCCAGCGACGGGAACAGAAAGCCCATGCAGTGCGCATAGAGCCAGGCCTTCTCGGCTTCGCCGATGTCGAGCAGCAGCGTCACGTTGTGCAGCCCGCGCTCGGCGATCGAGCGCCGCACGGTCGCGGTGTAGTCGCTGGCAGCGCCGGCCAGCACCAGCGGCTGCTCGGGCCACGCCGCGGCCAGGTCGAGCAGCGCCGTGATGTTCTTCGTCGGTGCCAGCCGGCTAACGTGCAAGAGGAACGGCCGAGCGGCGATCTCGCCGATGCCGGCCGGCGGGGTCTGCGGCGCGCCGCTCAGATCGGTGGCGCCGTTGTGGATCACCTGCGGCGCCACCCGCAGCGACGGCAGCTCGCGCGCGAGGTCGCCGGCGACGTACTGCGTGATCGCCACCACCGCATCGGCGGCGGCGAGCCGGCGCGCCAGCCGCGCACGATAGCCCTCGAGCTTGCCGCCGCGCTTGGTGTGCAGGAAGTTCAGGTCGTGCACGGTCTCGACGCGCCGCCGCGTGCCCAGCGGCGCGCGCAGCCGGTTGTGCTGGTGCAGCGTGTGCCACAGCGCGAAGCCGGTCGTGCGCAGGTGGGCGGCGCGCTGCAGCGTGTGGGTCGCGAGGTAGCCGACCTGCGCGCCGAAGAGGCCGTGGAACTCGTGCGGCAGGTGAAAGTGCAGCGCAATGCAATCGCGCTCGCGCAGCTCGTCGGCACGTGCGGCCAGGGCGCCGCACAGCTGGCGCGAGAACTCGCCGAGGCCGTCGTTCCAGTGGCGGATGCGGCCGAGCCCGATGCCGACGTGGCGCAGCGCGGCGGCGCGGGTGGTCATCCGGCGCGGCTGTCGGCGGCGGCCGCTTCCGGCAGCGGGCGCTCGCCCGCAGCCAGCTGCGCCTGCGCGCGCTCGATCACCTCGTCGACGGCCGGCCACTCGGGCCAGCGGCGCACGATCTGCACCGTCGGTCCCCAGGGCGCCCACTGCTCGGGCTTGGTCGGGCCGAGCACGCTGAGCACCGGTGCGCCGACGGCCGCGGCGAGGTGCGCCGGCCCGGTGTCGTTCGACACCACCAGCGCCGCGCGCCGCAGCAGCCCGCCGTAGGCCGCGAGGTCGACGCCGGCGAGCAGCTTCACGCCCGGGAACTGGGTCGTGATGATCTGGTCCTCGCCCGGCCCGGGGCAGGCGACGACCTCGTGTCCGCAGCGCAGCAGTGCGTGCGAGAACTGTGCGAATGCGGGCCAGGTCTTCTGCTGGTCCTCGAACAGCCCGCCGGCGAACGGGCAGATGACGATGAAGCCAGGCCGCACCTGCGCGCGCGCCAGCACCTCGTCGGCACGCTGCTGGTCCGACGGCCGCGTCGCGAGATCGATCGCCGGCGGCGGGGCGGCGCTGGTGCGCAGGAAGCGGCAGGCGAGCTCCCAGTAGCTGGTCAATGCGTGGCCGCCATAGCGCAGCGGCTCGCTGCGCGCGAGCAGCAGGCCACGCGCCTCCTGCCGGTAGCCGACGGCCTTCAGCCCGGCCAGGCGCATCTCGAGCGCGCTGGAGAACGACGTGGGCAGCACCAGGCCGTTCTCGCGCCGATCGAAGCCGGCATCGCGGGCCACGGCGTCGTCGTGCAGGCGGCGCAGCTGGGCGACGCGTTCCTTCAACGGCTTCGGCCGTGCATGCACCGACCAGGCTTCGCCGGCCAGCAGCGGCGCGGCCCAGCGCTCGCCGACCAATTGCAGCTCGTAGCCGTGCGACTGCAGCTGGCGCAGCGCCGGCACGCCGAGGACCACGTCTCCCACCCAGTTGCGCAGGCGAACGATGAGCGGGCGGGGCGTCATGCTTTGAAGAGGGGCGGCGACCGCGCCGCCGCTTCGGGCGCACGCAAGGACAAGGATAATTCCGGGTCCGCATTCTGCCATTCGACCCATGAGCCCAACGCCACCCCTTCCGCGCGCCGCCGAGGTGATCGCGCTGCACGACGGCCTGCTCGCCCGCGCCGACTGGCCGCGCGAGGAACCGCCCCCGCGCGACGATGCGCTGTGGCACTGGATGCAGGCCAACCACCGCTTCAACTGCCGGCTGTGGGCCGAGGAAGACCTGGCGCGCCGCACGCAGGTGGCCGACAGCGAGATCGCCGCCAACAAGCGCGCGATCGACGGCTTCAACCAGGCCCGCAACGACGCGACCGAGCGCGTCGACGAGCTGCTGCTGATCGCGCTCGGCCTGGTCGATGCCGCATCGGCGCGCACCGATGCGCCGGTGTCGACGGTGCCGGCCGGCGCGCGGCTGAACAGCGAGACCGCCGGCAGCATGATCGACCGCCTGTCGATCATGGCGCTGAAGGTGCACGCGATGCGCGCCCAGACCGAGCGGCAGGACGTCGACGCCGAGCACATCGCCGCCAGCCGCGTCAAGCTGGCGCGGCTCGAGCAGCAGCGCAGCGACCTCGGCAGCTGCCTCGATGCCCTGCTCGTCGATGCCGCCGCCGGACACGCGTACTTCAAGGTTTATCGCCAGTTCAAGATGTACAACGACCCGCGCTTCAATCCCGCGCTGGTCGCGGAACGCAGCGCCGGCCGGTGAAGATCCTGATCGTCAAGACCTCGTCGATGGGCGACGTGGTCCATGCGCTGCCGGCGGTCAGCGACATCCGCCGGCTGCGCCCCGGCGTGGTGGTCGACTGGCTGGTCGAGGCGCCGTTCGCCGCGATCCCGCGCCTGCATCCTGCCGTGCGGCGCGTGCTGCCCTTGTCGTGGCGCAAATGGCGCAAGTCGCTGCTGCAGCGCGAGACCCGCGCGGCGATGACCCGCCTGCGCGACGAGCTGCGCAGCGAGACCTACGACCTGGTGCTCGACCTGCAGGGCCTGCTGAAGAGCGTGATGTGGGGCCTGCAGGCGCGCGGGCCGCTGGTCGGCTACGACCGCGCCAGCATCCGCGAGCCGATGGCGGCGCTGTGCTACCAGCGCACGGCCGCCGTGTCGCGCGAGCTGCATGCCGTCGAACGCTGCCGGCGGCTGACCGCGGCGCACCTGGGCTATCCGCTGCCGGCCGAGCGGCCGGTCTTCGGCATCCAGGCGCCGCCGCCCGGCGAGTGGCGCGCGCCGGTGCTCGGCGCGGTGCTGATTCCCTGCGCGAGCCGGCCCGAGAAGCTGTGGCCCGAAGCGCACTGGATCGCGATCGGACAGCGCCTCGTGCAGGCCAGGCTGAAGCCGGTCGTGCTGTGGGGCAGCGACGAGGAGCGTGCGCGCGCCGAGCGCATCGCCGCCGGCTGCGACGGACTGGTGCCGCCCTTCCTGAGCGTCAGCGAGACCGCCGCGGTGCTCGGCCAGGCGCGCCAGATCGTCGGCCTCGACACCGGTTTCTCGCACCTCGGTGCCGCCTTCGGTGCGCCGACGATCGGCATCTATTGCGACCACGCACCCGGCCTGGCCGGCATCACCGGACCGGGTCGCGTCGCCAGCCTCGGCGCCAAGGGCGAGGTGCCTTCGCTCGAGGCCGTGCAGGCGCAACTCGAGCAACATCTCACGCCGCTGCGGCGGTAGGAAGCCTGCCCCCAGCTCACTTCGTTCGCGGCCCCCGAGGGGCGCTCCGCCGGCTTGGGAGCGGCCCGGCGCCGGCGGAGTCGTCCCCCGGATCGCGGGGTCCCCCCCTGAAATCGACCCCACGTGCCGAACGCGCGGTGCAACACTGGCGCCGGACGACAGTTGTACGTCGTCAAGCGGAGAAACCCGATGCGCCTGACCCGACTCGCCACCGCCCTGCTGCTGTGTGCCGGCAGCATTGCCGCCAGCGCGGCTCCCATCACGCTGACCGGCACCGTGCGCGACTTTGCCGCCGACGGCGCGAACTTCGAAGGGCCGATCATCGGCTTGCACAGCGGGCTCGTCGGCTCGACGCTGGCCGGCCCGTCGCCGACGCTGACCGCCTTCGGTTCGACGCTGATCAGCAGCGCCGGCGCGGGCGGCTTTCCGCTCTGGTACACGAAGGCCAGCGACTCGATGCCGCTGAGCCTGACGCTGACCGAGAAGGTCGGCAGCCCCGGCATCTACGAGTTCACGGACACCACGTTCTTCCCGATCGACGGCATGCTGCTGAACACCGGCGTTCCGGGCACCAACTTCCACTTCACCTACGCGATCGCCGCGACCTTCGACTACGCGCCGGGCACCGGCCAGGTCTTCAGCTTCACCGGGGACGACGACGTCTGGGTCTACTTCGACAAGATGCTCGGCATCGACTTAGGCGGCGTGCACGGCGCGGCGTCTGCCACGGTCGACCTCGATACGCTGTTCGGCCCCGGCAAGGCAGCCGGCACCTACAGCTTCGACTTCTTCTTCGCCGAGCGGCACACCTCGGCCTCGACGCTGCACATCGAGACATCGCTGGTGCTGGCGCCGCCGCCCCCGCCCGGCGTGCCCGAGCCGGGTGGCTTCGCCCTCGCGGCGACGGCACTCGCCGCGCTGGCCTGGTCGCAGCGCCGGCGCCTGCCGGGCCAGCGCTGAGCAGCGCTAGAGCTCTTCGATCCGCTGCGGCGGGAAGCTGTCCCAGCTGAGGCAGCCCGGGCACTGCCAGAAGTGCCGCTGCGCCTCGAAGCCGCAGGCGGCACAGCGGTAGCGCTGCAGCGGCCGCGCGGCGCGCGCGACGGCATCACGCACGCTCTGGCGCGCGAATTCGGGCCAGCTGGCGCGCGGCGTGTCGAGCAGCTCGAGCGCGGCGGACAGGCTCGGCTGGCCGCGCAGCAGCTCGAGCAGCTGCGGTGCCGCGCCGGGCGGGATGCCTTCCAGCGTCGCCAGTGCGCGCAGCAGGTCGATGCTCGGCAGGCGTTCGTAGAGCTGCTTGAGCACCTGTGCCGCGGCAGCGTTCTGGCCGCTGGCTTGCGCGAAGGCGACGAACTCGTGCGCCAGCCGGGCGAACGACTCCGGCGCGCGCTGGCGCAACTCGGCCCAGGCGGCCATCGCTTCGTCGTGGCGGCCTTGGCGCGCCAGGCGCTGCGCGCGCAGCAGCAGCGGGCGCGGCGCGTGTGGTGCCGCCTCGCCGGCCTTGGCGAGCGCGCTCTCGGCACCGGCGGCGTCGCCGCGGTCATCGGCTTCGACGGCCAGCTCGCACTGGTAATGCGCGATGCGGGTGGCGAACGAGCCGGTGCCGCTCTTTTCGAGGTGCGCCGCCACGTCGACCGCGGCGCGCCAGTCGCGCGAGCGCTCGTACAGGCCGAGCCGCGCCAGCCGCGCCTCGGTGTCGAAGGGCGTGCCTTCGAGCGCTTGGAAAGCTTCTTCGGCGCGGTCGAAGAGGCCGGCCTTCATGAAGTCGTGCGCCAGTGCATGCTGCGCGCGTTCGCGCTCGGCGGCGGCCAGATCGGCACGCTGCAGCAGGTGCTGGTGCACGCGCACCGCGCGCTCGAACTCGCCGCGGCGGCGGAACAGGTTGCCCAGCGCGAAGTGCAGCTCGCTGGTGTCGGGGTCGGCCTGCACCGCCTCGATGAAGGCATCGATCGCCTTGTCGGGCTGCTCATTGAGCAGCAGGTTCAGGCCCTTGAAGTAGGCCTTCGGCGCTTCCCGGTCAGTGCGCTTCCATTGCCGCAGGTCGAAGCGCGAGGCGATCCAGCCGAGCGCGAAGGCGACGGGCAGGCCGATCAGCAGCCACTGCCAGAAATCGAAGCCTTCCACTAGAGCCCTTCGCGCGGCGGATGCTCGGGACCGAACTCGGACGGCGTCACGGTGATCGGGTCGGCCGCCGGCTTGGGCGGCGGCGCGGGTGGCGGCGCGGCGCGGCGCGCGACGCGGCGGTGCTTCCACCAGGCCGGCACCATCGCCAGCACGCCGAGCGCGGCGCCGCCGGCGAAGGCAGCCAGCACGATGATCACCATCGGCGCGCGCCATTGCGCGCCGAAGAACCAGTGCACGACGGCCTGCTGTTCGTTGTTCAGCGCGAACGCGAACAGCGTGAAGAAGAGGAAGGCCCGCAGGGCCCAGACAAGAATGCGCATCGCCGCGCGATTCTACGAAGCGGGCCCATGAAAAAGGGACCCGTGTGGGTCCCTCGAAACAGTCTTGACGCCGCGCGCGCCGGCTAACGCGCCACCGGCTCGTCATCGAGCACCGGCAGCCGGTCGTCGACCGACTCGCGCAGCGCCTTGCCGGGCTTGAAGTGCGGCACCAGCTTCTCGGGAATCGTCACCTTCTCGCCGCTGCGCGGATTGCGTCCGACGCGCGGCGGGCGGCGATTGATCGAGAAGCTGCCGAAACCGCGGATCTCGATGCGGTGGCCACGCGCCAGCGCATCGGTCATCGCATCGAGGATCGTCTTGACCGCGAACTCGGTGTCGCGTTGCGTCAGCTGGCCGAAGCGTTCGGCCAGCTTGGCCACGAGATCGGATCGGGTCATGTCGGTGTCGGCTCGCCTTTTCGCTCGGTCTGTCGATTACTCGCGGTCGTTCAGCTTGGCGCGCAGCAGGGCGCCCAGGCTGGTCGTGCCGGCGGTCTCGCGCTCGTTGCTCTGCGCCAGGCGCTGCATCGCTTCCTGCTGGTCGACGGCGTCCTTGGCCTTGATCGACAACTGGATCGAACGCGCCTTGCGGTCGACGTTGACGATCATCACGTTGACGTCGTCGCCTTCCTTCAGCACGTTGCGGGCGTCTTCGACGCGGTCGCGGCCGATTTCGGAAGCACGCAGGTAGCCCGTGACGTCGTCGGACAGCTGGATCTCGGCACCGCGCGGGTCGACCGACTTGACCTTGCCGTTGACCAGCGCGCCGCGGTCGTTGACCGAGGTGTAGTTGGCGAACGGGTCACCGTCGAGCTGCTTGATGCCCAGCGAGATGCGCTCGCGCTCGACATCGATGCCCAGCACCACGGCCTCGACTTCCTGGCCCTTCTTGTAGTTGCGCACCGCCTGCTCGCCGGCTTCGTGCCAGGACAGGTCGGACAGGTGCACCAGGCCGTCGATGCCGGCCGACAGGCCGACGAAGACGCCGAAGTCGGTGATCGACTTGATCGGGCCCTTGACCTTGTCGCCGCGCTTGACGTTGGACGAGAACTCTTCCCACGGATTGGCCTTGCACTGCTTCATGCCCAGGCTGATGCGGCGCTTGTCCTCGTCGATCTCGAGCACCATGACCTCGACCTCGTCGCCGAGCGAGACCACCTTGGCCGGGGCGACGTTCTTGTTGGTCCAGTCCATTTCGGAGACGTGCACCAGGCCTTCGATGCCGGGTTCGATCTCGACGAACGCGCCGTAGTCGGCGATGTTGGTGACCTTGCCGAACAGGCGCGTGCCGCTCGGGTAGCGGCGCGACACGCCGTGCCACGGGTCGTCGCCCAGCTGCTTGATGCCCAGCGAGACGCGGTTCTTCTCGGCGTCGAACTTCAGCACCTTGGCCGTCAGCTCCTGGCCGACCGTCACCACTTCGCTCGGGTGACGGACACGGCGCCAGGCCATGTCGGTGATGTGCAGCAGGCCGTCGATGCCGCCCAGGTCGACGAACGCACCGTACTCGGTGATGTTCTTGACCACGCCGTGCACGATCGCGCCTTCGGTCAGCGTCTCGAGCAGCTTGGCGCGCTCTTCGCCCATCGAAGCCTCGACGACGGCACGGCGCGACAACACGACGTTGTTGCGCTTGCGGTCGAGCTTGATGACCTTGAACTCCATCGTCTTGCCTTCGTACGGCGTCAGGTCCTTGACCGGACGGGTATCGATCAGCGAGCCCGGGAGGAAGGCGCGGATGCCGTTGACCAGGACGGTCAGGCCGCCCTTGACCTTGCCGGAGACGGTGCCGGTGACGAAGTCGCCCGACTCGAGCGCGTTCTCCAGCGACAGCCACGAGGCCAGGCGCTTGGCCTTGTCACGCGACAGGATGGTGTCGCCGTAGCCGTTCTCGATGGCGTCGATGGCCACCGAGACGAAGTCGCCGACCTGGACTTCGACTTCGCCCTGGTCGTTCTTGAATTCTTCGATCGGAACGTAAGCCTCGCTCTTGAGGCCGGCGTTCACCACCACGTAGTTGTAGTCGATGCGCACGACCTCGGCGGAGATGACCTCCCCGGCGCGCATATCGCTTTTCTGCAGCGATTCTTCGAAGAGGGCGGCAAAGCTTTCCATGCCGCTGGACGTGGTGGCAGTTTGGGTTTGGGACATGTGGATTTCCTTGGTGCCGGCGGAACCCAAGGGGTGGTGTAGAGCCGGCGGGGTGAGTGCAGCGCAGGGCTGCGGGTTGGTTGACGATGTCGCCGCGCTCGAGGGATCGTCTGTCGACGAAAGGCGGGAAGCGCGACGGGTTGCGGCTTGGCCGATTCGACTCGAAATTCGAATCCCCGTTCAGCCGAACGGGTTGCGCTCAGCCCACCAGGCCAGGACCCGATCGACCGACTGATCGATCGTCAGGCCCGAGTTGTCGAGCAAGAGCGCGTCTTCGGCCGGCTTCAAAGGCGCCACGCTGCGGTTCTTGTCGCGTGCGTCGCGGGCTTCGAGGTCGGCCCAAAGGTCGGCGATGCTAGCCGAAATTCCCTTAGAAATCAATTGCTTATGCCGCCGCTCCGCACGCTGCGCGGGGCTGGCGGTCAGAAACACCTTGAGCGGCGCGGCCGGGAAGATCACGGTGCCCATGTCGCGCCCGTCGGCGACCAGGCCCGGCAGCTTGCGAAACGACAGTTGCAGGGCGTTGAGCGCCGAGCGCACGGCCGGCAGCGCGGCGATCTTCGAGGCCATCGCGCCGACGGCTTCGAAACGCAGCTCGGTGGCGACGTCGGCGCCCTCGAGCAGCACGCGCTCGCCATCGAAGCGCAGCTGCAGGCTGCTGGCCACGCGCGCCAGCGCCGCCTCGTCGCCGGCGTCGACACCCTGGCGCATCGCCGCGAGCGCGGTGGCGCGGTAGAGCATGCCCGAGTCGAGCTGGTGCCAGCCGAGCCGCGCGGCCACCGCGGCAGCCAGCGTGCCCTTGCCGGAGGCCGTCGGGCCGTCGATCGTGATCACCGGGATCGATTCAGGCATCGTCGCGGCGACCGAGAACAGCGCCTCGAAGTAGTCAGGGAAGGTCTTCGCGACGCACTTCGGATCGAGGATGCGGATCGGCAGCGCGGCGGGGTTGAAGGCCGCCAGCGACAGGCACATCGCGATGCGGTGGTCGTCGTAGGTGTGGATCGGCGCGGTGGTCCACGTCGACGGCGGCGTCACCGCGATCCAGTCCGGCCCTTCGTCCACCGTCGCGCCGAGCTTGCGCAACTCCGCCACCATCGCCGCGATGCGGTCGGTCTCCTTGACGCGCCAGCTGGCGATGTTGGTCAGCCGGGTCGTGCCCTCGGCGTACAGCGCCATCACCGCCAGCGTCATCGCCGCGTCGGGGATGTGGTTGCAGTCGAGCGTGATCGCCTTCAGGGGCCACGCACCGCGGCGGATCTCCAGGTGACCCGGCCCGCCGATGACCTGTGCGCCCATCGAACGCGCAGCGTCGACGAAGCGGATATCGCCCTGGATCGAGTCGAGGCCGACACCGTCGATGCGCAGCGGGCTCCGGATGCCGGCGATCGCGCCCAAGGCGATGAAGTACGACGCCGACGAGGCATCGGCTTCGACGTGGACATCGCCGGGCGAGCGGTAGCGGCTGCCCCCGGGGATCGTGAAACGCGCGAAGCCGTCGCGTTCGACGGCGATGCCGAAGCGCTGCAGCAGGTTCAGCGTGATCTCGACATAGGGCTTGCTGATCAGCTCGCCGTCGACGGCGATGGTCACCGGGCCGCTGCCGCTGGCCAGCGGCAGCGCGAGCAGCAGCGCGGTCAGGAACTGGCTCGACACGTCGCCGCGCACGCGAATCGGCTGCTGCGTGCGCAGCGCGCCGCCGGCATCGCCCGACAGCCGCAGCGGCGGATAGCCGTCGTTGCCGACGTAATCGATGCGGCAGCCGAGCTGGCGCAGCGCGTCGACCAGGTCGCCGATCGGCCGTTCGTGCATGCGCGCGACGCCGGACAGCTCGAACGATCCGCCCTGCAGCGCCGCAAGCACCGCCAGCGCCGCGGCGAGCGGGCGCATCGCGGTGCCGGCATTGCCGAGGAAGAGCGCGGCCTCGTGCACCGTCAGCTGCCCGCCGATGCCGTCGACGCGCAGGCTGCCGTTCTCTTCAGGCGTTATGGTGCAACCCAGCGTGCGCAGCGCCGCGAGCATCACCTGCGTGTCGTCGGAGTCCAGCAGGTCGTGCAGCCGCGTGGTGCCTTCGCTCAGGCCGGCCAGCAGCAGCAGGCGATTGGAGATGCTCTTCGAGCCGGGCAGGCGCACGCGGCCGGCGGCCTCGCGCAGCGGCGGCAGATCGAGGAAGGGGAGGTCGTACATGGGCTCGGGATCGAAAGGCCGGCGCGCCGCGGCCGGTTGCTGCTACTTGGCGGAGGGGCCGCGCCCGCCGCCGATCTGCCAGTTGCTGCGGCCGTCGGCCGCTCCGCGGATCAGGTCTTCGAGCGCCTGCGCATTGCCGGCCTTGATGACGTGCTCGATCGCATCGAGCGAATGGCGGAAGCGCGCGGTCTGCTTCAGCACTTCCTCGCGGTTGGCGAGCAGGATGTCGCGCCAGACCGACGGATCGCTGGCGGCGATGCGCGTGAAATCGCGAAAGCCCGGGCCGGCGAGCGACAGGAAATCGCGGCCCGCGGGCTGGTTGACGATCGCCGAGAAGTACGCGAAGGCCAGCAGGTGCGGCAGGTGGCTGACCGCGGCGAAGGCCGCGTCATGGTTCTCCGCCGACATCTTCAGCACCTGCGCGCCGATCTTCGACCAGACGTCGGTCGCCTTCTGCACCAGCACCGGGTCGGTCTGGGGCAGCGGCGTCAGGATCACCTGGCGGCCGCTGTACAGCGAGGCATCGGCATGCTGCACGCCGGCGCTTTCCTTGCCGGCGATCGGATGCGCCGGCACGAAGGCGCCGATGCGCTCCTTCAGCACCCGGCGCGCGGTGTCGACGACGTCGCGCTTGGTCGAGCCGACGTCCATGAACAGCACGCCCGGCTCGACCAGGTGGCGGATCGCCTTGAAGGTCGCTTCGGTGGCCGCGACCGGCACCGCGAGCAGCACGATGTCGGAGCCGGAAACCGCCAGCAGCGCCGACTCGGCCGCGTCGTCGATCACGCCGAGGCGCTTGGCCAGCTCCGTCGTCGAGGGCGACTTGCTGTAGCCGATCACGCGCCGCACCAGTCCCGCGCGCTTCAACGCGAGCGCGAACGAGCCGCCCATCAGGCCGCATCCGATGACGCCGAGCTGGTTGAACATCGCTGCGTGGGTCCTCTGCCTGGTCAATGCACGTCGATCGGGTAGGTGCCGAGCACCTTGAAGAAGGCGCAGGCCTCGCGCAGCGCGCGCAGCGCGGTGCCCACGCGCGGATCGTCCGGATGGCCTTCGATGTCGATGTAGAAGTAGTACTCCCACTGGCCCGAGCGCGCTGGGCGCGACTCGAAGCGCGTCATCGAGACGCTGTGCACCTTCAGCGGCACCAGCATGTCGTGCACCGCGCCGGGCTTGTTGTCGACCGAGACGATCAGGCTGGTGCAATCGTGGCCCGAGGGTTTGGGCTGCGGGTGGCGGTCGGGGTGCGTGATGATCGCGAAGCGGGTGCGGTTGTGCGCGTCGTCCTGGATCGCCGGCGCGACGATGTGCAGGCCGAATTCGGTCGCTGCGCGCGGGCTGGCGATCGCCGCCATCGACGCATCGAGCGACGCGAGGCGCGCGCCCTCGGCATTGCTCGACGCCGGCCGGCGCTCGACGTCGGGCAGGTGGTGGCTGAGCCAGTCGTGGCATTGCGCCAGCGCCTGCGGATGCGCGCAGACGGTCTTGATGCTGGCCAGCGTGTTGTCGCGGCGCAGGAGGTTGTGCCGCACGATCAGGCTGGTCTCGCCGATGATGAACAGCGGCGTGCTCAGGAACAGGTCGAGCGAGCGCGCGACGACGCCCTCGGTCGAGTTCTCGACCGGCACGACGCCGAAGTCGGCGGCGCCGGCGGTCGTCGCGCGGAACACCTCGTCGAAGCTGGCACAGGGCACGCGCACGATCGAGCTGCCGAAGAAGCCGAGCGCGGCCTCCTCGCTGAAGGTGCCGGCCGGGCCGAGGTAGGCGACGCGCGTGGGCGTCTCGAGCGCGCGGCAGGCCGACATCACCTCGCGCCAGATCGGCGCGACGCTCTCGTTCTGCAGCGGGCCGGTGTTGACGGCCTTCAGGCCGTCGATCACCTGCGCCTCGCGCTCGGGGCGGAAGACCACCGAGCCTTCACGTTTCTTGAGATCACCGACTTCCAGCGCGAGCTGCGCGCGCCGGTTCAGCAGCGCCAGCAGGTCGCGGTCGAGCGCGTCGATGCGCTCGCGCAGCACCAGCAGCTCGGGTTGCGCGGCGGGGGGGGAGGTGGGTTCAGCCATGGCGGCGGGCGAAGTCCTGCAGGTGATCGACGAGCGCCTGGACGCCTTCGAGCGGCATCGCGTTGTAGATCGACGCGCGCATGCCGCCGACGCTCTTGTGGCCCTTCAGCTGCAGCAAGCCGCGCTCCTTCGCCGCGGCGAGGAAGGCCTCGTTCAGCGACTCGTCGCGCAGGAAGAAGGGCACGTTCATGCGCGAGCGCGCGTCTTTCGCGACGCGGTTGACGTAGAAGCCGCCCGAGCCGTCGAGCGCGTCGTACAGCAGCGCCGACTTCTCGACGTTGCGTGCCTCGAGCGCCGCGACACCACCCTCCGCGGCGATCCATTCGAAGACCAGCCCGGCGATGTAGATCGCGTAGGTCGGCGGCGTGTTGAACATCGACCGGTTCTCGGCGACGAGCTGGTAGTCGAAGGCCGACGGGCAGGCAGGCAGCGCACGGCCGAGCAGGTCCTCGCGCACGATGACCACGGTGAGCCCGGCCGGCCCGATGTTCTTCTGCGCGCCCGCGAAGGCCAGGCCGACCTTCGGCCAGTCGATCGGGCGCGACAGGATGTGCGACGAGCAGTCGATCACCAGCGGCGCGTCGCTGCCCAGCGCCTTGAGGTCCGGCAGCGTCTGGAACTCGACGCCGTGGATGGTTTCGTTGCTGCACAGGTGCAGGTACTGCGCGTCAGGACGCGGCTGCCAGCTCGCCGGCGGCGGCAGCGACGTGTGGCCGTCGGCCTCGTTGCTGGCGACGACGCGCACGTCCGCGTAGCGCCGTGCTTCCTTGGCTGACTTCTGCGACCACGCGCCGGTGACCACGACATCGACCGCGCCGGCGCGCGACAGGTTCAGCGGCACGATGGCGTTCTCGGCCAGGCCGCCGCCCTGCATGAACAGGATCCTGAACTGCGGCGGCACCGCGAGCAGCGCGCGCAGGTCGCGCTCCGCCTTCTCGGCGATCGAGGTGAATTCGCGGCCGCGGTGGCTCATCTCCATCACGCTCATGCCGCTGCCCTGCCAGTCGAGCATCTCCTCGGCCGCGCGGCGCAGCACGGCTTCGGGCAGCAGCGCCGGGCCGGGGGCGAAATTGAACGGGCGGCGCGCGAGGCTCATCGATCGCGGCTCACTTCTTCGGCGCCGAGGCCTTCGGCGCGGCATTCGAGGCCGACTTCGCAGTCACCGGCACGCCGGCATCGCTGAGCCGTTTCGCGACCGCCTGCTCCAGCGACTTCAGCTTCGGCTCGAGCAGCGGCCGGGTCTCGCCCATCACCTTCTGCGTCAGGCCCTGGTTCATCTCGGCGGCGAGCTGCTGGAACTTGCGGTTGACCGGCGACTCGAGCCAGGCGATCAGCGTCTTCAGCTCGTCCTCGCTGAACTTCTCCTCGAGCGCGCTGCCGATGGTCGCCGGCGCCTGCTTGAGCGTCTGTTCGCGCAGCAGCGGGGCGGCTTCGTCGTAGAACTTGCGCACCTCGCCCTGCACCTCCTTGCCGACCGCCTCGCGCTTGTCCGGCGCGACGCGCATGACCGCCTGGCCGGCCATCTGCAGCACCTGGTTGCTCATCTGCCCGGCGAGCGTGTTGCCGAGGTTCTCGAGCCCCGGACGCTGCAGCTGCAGGATCTTTTGCACCAGCTCCTTCTTGGCCGGAGAGACGGGGGTGCCTTGGGCGGCGCACAGGCCGGTGGCGGCGGCCAGCGCGGCCGTCGCGATCAATCGCATCAGTGTCATGGGGCTCAAGGGGTCGGGGGTGTGGAATCGGCATCGCCTTCGGCGTCGCCGACGGCGTCGTTGGCATCGTTCTCGACGATGCGCTGCAGGCCGGACAACTGCGAGCCGTCGTCGAGCGCGATCAGCGTCACGCCCTGCGTCGCGCGGCCGAGCTCGCGGATTTCGGAGACCCGCGTGCGTACCAGCACGCCGCGGTCGGTGATCAGCATGATCTCGTCGGTCGGCCGCACCAGCGTCGCGGCGACGACCTTGCCGTTGCGCTCGCTCTGCTGGATCGCGATCATGCCCTTGGTGCCGCGGCCATGGCGCGTGTACTCGACGATCGAGGTGCGCTTGCCGTAGCCGTTCTCGGTGGCCGTCAGCACGCTCTGTGTCTCGTCCTCGGCGACCAGCATCGCGATCACGTGCTGGCCGTCATCGAGCATCATGCCGCGCACGCCGCGTGCGTTGCGGCCCATCGGCCGCACGTCGTCCTCGTCGAAGCGCACTGCCTTGCCGCCGTCGGAGAACAGCATCACGTCGTGCTTGCCGTCGGTCAGCGCGGCACCGATCAGGTAGTCGCCGGCGTCGAGGTCGACCGCGATGATGCCGGCCTTGCGCGGGTTGCTGAATTCGTCGAGCGAGGTCTTCTTCACCGTGCCGAGCGCGGTGCCCATGAAGATGTAGTGATCGGCCGGGAAGGTGCGGAACTCGCCGGTCAGCGGCAGCACGACGGTGATCTTCTCGTCGGCCTGCAGCGGGAACATGTTGACGATCGGCTTGCCGCGCGAGTTGCGCGAGCCCTGCGGCACCTCCCAGACCTTCAGCCAATAGACGCGGCCCCGGTTGCTGAAGCAGAGGATCCAGTCGTGCGTGTTGGCGATGAAGAGCTGGTCGATCCAGTCGTCTTCCTTGGTCTGCGTCGCCTGCTTGCCGCGGCCGCCGCGCTTTTGCGCGCGGTACTCGGTCAGCGGCTGGCTCTTGATGTAGCCGGTGTGGCTGAGCGTCACGACCATGTCGGTCGGGGTGATCAGGTCCTCGGTGCCGAGCTCCTGCACGTTGTGCTCGATCACGCTGCGGCGCACGGCCAGCTTGGTGGTGCCGAACTCGGCTTTCAGCGCGGTCAGCTCCTCGGCGATGATCGTCGTCACGCGTTCGGGCTTGGCGAGGATGTCCAGCAGGTCGGAGATCTCCGCCATGACCTCCTTGTACTCGCCGATGATCTTGTCCTGCTCGAGCCCGGTCAGGCGCTGCAGGCGCATCTGCAGGATCTCGCCGGCCTGGTCGTCGGACAGGCGGTACAGGCCGTCGGCCTGCAGGCCGTACTGCATCGGCAGGCCTTCGGGCCGGTAGGCGGCGCGGCCGCCAGCGGTGTCGGCCTCGGCGCGGGCCAGCATCTCGCGCACCAGCGACGAGTCCCAGCTCTTGTTCATCAGCGCCGCCTTGGCGACCGGCGGCGTCGGCGAGTTCTTGATGATCGCGATGAACTCGTCGATGTTCGCCAGCGCCACCGCCAGGCCTTCGAGCACGTGGCCGCGCTCGCGCGCCTTGCGCAGCTCGAACACCGTGCGCCGCGTGACGACCTCGCGCCGGTGCTCGAGGAAGATGTCGAGCAGCGTCTTCAGGTTGCACAGCTTCGGCTGGCCGTCGATCAGCGCGACCATGTTGATGCCGAAGGTGTCCTGCAGCTGCGTCTGCTTGTACAGGTTGTTCAGCACCACCTCGGGCACTTCGCCGCGCTTCAACTCGATGACGACGCGCATGCCCGACTTGTCGGACTCGTCCTGGATGTGGCTGATGCCTTCGATCTTCTTCTCGTGCACCAGCTCGGCGATGCGCTCGAGCAGCGTCTTCTTGTTGACCTGGTAAGGAATCTCGTCGACGATGATCGCCTGGCGCTGGCCGCGGTCGATGTCCTCGAAGTGGCACCTGGCCCGCATGATCACCTTGCCGCGGCCGGTGCGGTAACCCTCGCGTACCCCGTTGAGGCCGTAGATGATTCCCGCGGTCGGGAAGTCCGGCGCCGGGATGATCTCCATCACCTCCTCGAGCGTCGCCTGCGGCGCTTTCAACAGATGCAGGCAGGCGTCGACGACCTCGTTGAGGTTGTGCGGGGGGATGTTCGTCGCCATGCCCACGGCGATGCCGGCCGCGCCGTTGACCAGCAGGTTCGGCAGCCGCGTCGGCAGCACGGTAGGCTCCTTCTCGGAGCCGTCGTAGTTGGGCGCGAAGTCGACCGTTTCCTTGTCGATGTCGGCCAGCATCTCGTGGGCGATCTTCGACAGCCGGATCTCGGTGTAGCGCATCGCCGCGGCGTTGTCGCCGTCGACCGAGCCGAAGTTGCCCTGGCCATCGACCAGCATGTGGCGCAGCGAGAAGTCCTGCGCCATGCGCACGATCGTGTCGTAGACCGCGGTGTCGCCGTGCGGGTGGTACTTGCCGATGACGTCGCCGACGATGCGCGCCGACTTCTTGTAGGGTCGGTTCCAGTCGTTGTTCAGCTCGTGCATCGCGAACAGCACGCGCCGGTGCACCGGCTTCAGGCCGTCGCGCGCGTCGGGCAGTGCACGCCCGACGATCACGCTCATCGCATAGTCGAGGTACGAGCGCCGCATCTCCTCTTCGAGGCTGACGGCGAGGGTTTCCTTGGCGAACTGGGTCATCGAGGGGGTGGCGCGAAGGCCGAAGCGAGGGCCGCCGCGGCGGAACGGCCCGTGCGGCAATCGGTGATTCTATGCGGCGGTCAAGCCTGTCGCGGCTGAGCAACATCGGCTTCAGCCATCGGGCCGGGGACGGCCAAAAACGGGCCTCCACGAAATCCTGCTGGCACAATGACTCGGCGGTGGTAAAGGCTCGCCATAACGAGGCTTTGCCGACTTTTCTTGCTTCGGATCTGGACGTTTCGCAGGCTACTGCGGCTTTCCTCGAGAGGAGAATCATGAAGAAACTGAACAAGGTGGCGGTGCTCTTCGCTTCGGCTGCGCTGGCCGCGCCGATGCTGGTGTTCGCTCAGGCCAAGTCGATCGACAACTGGCGCGCGACCGACAACACCACCGTCTGGCGCAACACCGACGGCACGCTGTGCTGGCGCAATACGAACTGGACGCCGGCAACCGCCGCCCCGGGCTGCGATGGCGAGATCAAGCCGCCGCCGCCCGCACCGGTCGCTCCGCCGCCCCCGTCGGCCGTTGCGCCGACCACGCCGGCCTCGCCGCCGCCCGCTGCGCCGCCTGCCGCGCCGCCCGCCGCGCCGCCCGCTCCTGTCAGCGAAAAGGTCACTTTCGCCGCCGATGCGTTCTTCGACTTCGACAAGTCGGTGCTGAAGCCCGAGGCCAAGGCGAAGCTCGATGACCTGGTCAGCAAGACCCAGGGCATCAACCTCGAGGTCATCATCGCCGTCGGCCACACCGACGCGATCGGCTCCGATGCCTACAACCAGAAGCTGTCGGTGAAGCGCTCCGAAGCCGTGAAGGCCTATCTGGTCGGCAAGGGCGTCGAGAAGAACCGCGTCTACACCGAAGGCAAGGGCGAGAAGCAGCCGGTCGCCGACAACAAGACCGACGAAGGCCGCGCGAAGAACCGCCGTACCGAGATCGAGGTCGTCGGTACGCGCACTCGCAAGTAAGCCGGCAGTAGCCGCCGAGCCGGGCCCCCAGCACCGCACGGGGGCCCGCACTGCAAACCCCGCTTCGGCGGGGTTTTTGTTTTCCGCCCCGTTACGATACGGCATGATCAACGCCGATCCCCAGGAGCTCGCCAAGTTCGGCGAGCTGGCCCACCGCTGGTGGGACCCGCAGGGCGAGTTCCGCCCGCTGCACCAGATCAATCCCTTGCGCCTCGACTGGATCGACGCGCAGGCGCCGCTGAAAGGCCGGCGCGTGGCCGACATCGGTTGCGGTGGCGGCATCCTTGCCGAATCGATGGCCGCGCGCGGCGCGACGGTGCTCGGCATCGACCTGTCGGTGAAGCCCTTGCGCGTTGCACAGCTGCATGCGATGGAGGTGGGCGCCGAGAACCTCGAGTACCGCGAGGTCGCGGCCGAAGCGCTGGCCGCCGAACAACCCGCCGGCTTCGACGTGGTCACCTGCATGGAGATGCTCGAACACGTGCCGTCGCCGGAATCGGTCGTGCGGGCCTGCGCGACGCTGGTCAAGCCCGGCGGCTGGGTCTTCTTCTCGACGATCAACCGCAACGCCAAGTCCTTCCTGTTCGCGATCGTCGGCGCCGAGCACCTGTTGAAGCTGCTGCCCAAGGGCACGCACGAATACGCCCGCTTCATCCGGCCGAGCGAGCTGGCGCGCTGGGCGCGCGAGGCCGGGTTGGCGGTCGAGCAGTTCAAGGGCATGGAGTACAACCCCCTGACGCAGCGCTACTGGTTGAGCGGCGACACGTCGGTCAACTACCTCGTCGCCTGCCGGCGCCCGGCATGATGGACATGGCCCACTGCGAGGCGGTGCTGTTCGACCTCGACGGTACGCTCGTCGACAGCGCGCCGGACCTGGCCGGCGCCGCCAACGAGCTGCGCGCCGAGCACGGCCTGCCGCCGCTGCCATTTGAAGCGCTGCGACCGATGGTCGGCAGCGGCGCGCGCGGGATGGTCGGCGCGGCGTTCGGTGTCGCGCCCGGCGACGCCCGCTTCGAGGACCTGCGCGATGCATTCCTGGCCCGCTATGCCGACTGCCTGCTGCAGCGCACGCAGGTCTTTGCCGCGATGGCGCCGGTGCTCGCCGCGCTGGAGGCTTCCGGCCGGCGCTGGGGCATCGTCACCAACAAGGCGATGCGCTTCACCGCGCCGCTGGTCGAGGGGCTGGGCCTGGACCGGCGTGCCGCGGTGCTGATCGCCGGCGACACGACCGCGCATGCCAAGCCGCATCCCGAGCCGCTGCTCGAGGCGGCGCGGCGCCTGGACGTCGATCCGGCGGCGTGCATCTACGTCGGCGACGACCAGCGTGACGTGCAGGCCGGCCGCGCCGCGGGCATGACGACGCTGGTTGCGGCCTGGGGCTACCTCGGCGCCGGCGAGCCGATGGAGCACTGGGGCGCCGACGCGATCCTCGAAGAACCCTCGGCGCTCTTGAAATGGCCGGGTGTGGCCTAAACTACGCACTTCTCAGGGGCCGACCTGGCTTCGACGCGGGTACGGAGTCGGTTCAGGGCATGCCGAGCACCAGAACAGCTCGTAAATCCATCTGGAAACAAAGTAACTGCGAACGATACTTCGTACGCCCTCGCCGCTTAACACCGGTGAGCCTCGCAACGGTTGGCCGATGGGCCGGGGCCGACACCCGCAAGGGTGAAGGCCTGCGAGGTTATTCACATTGGCTGGTGCCGTCCCGCGTCATTCGGGACGGAGCGAGACTCAAGTGACTGGCGGATCCGGTAGCGTGCTGCTGCGCGACCGGGGCCGCGAGACTCAAATCAGACAGCTACGCATGTAGAACTGGCCGGCAAAGGCTTGCGGACGCGGGTTCGATTCCCGCCGGCTCCACCAGATGCAAGAGACAGCGAAGGCCCGCCGATGGCGGGCCTTCGCACGTCCGTGCGAGCTGCGGACGCTCGTTTTCGGCGTTGGCTCGAAAGCGCGCCGCCATGGGCGTTCCGGCCGCGGCTAAGATCGATCGAATGATCTGCCCCCAGCTCACTTCGTTCGCGGCCCCCGAGGGGCGCTCAGTGCCCTTCGGGCGGCCGGGCGGGCACTGATGACCGCACCCGCCGCGCCGCGCCATCGCCCTCCGGCCGCTCCGCCCGCCGCGCCGCTCGCCAGCGCGCCGCGCGGCCGCCTCGACTGGCGCCAGCTGCTCGATTGGCTGCGCGAGGACGGCTGGGTGCAGCCGGCCGATGCCGAGCGGGTGATCAAGCGCTTCGGCGCCGGCGACTCGAGCCTGCCGGCGCTGGTGCGCCTGGGCGGCGCCGGCTTGCAGCGCGGCAACCGCACGCTCGATTGCGAAGCGCTGACCGAATGGCTGGCCGGACGCGCGAAGCTGTCGTACCTGCGCATCGACCCGCTGAAGGTCGACGTCGGCCGCGTCGCCGACGTGATGAGCGTGCAGTACGCCGAGATGCGCAAGGTGCTGCCGGTCAACGTCGGGCTGACGGAGGTGACCATCGCCACCAGCGAGCCTTTCGACACCGGCTGGGTCGCCGAGATCGAATCGCATGCCCGCAAGCGCGTCAAGCTGGTCGTCGCCAACCCCGAGGACATAACGCGTTATACGACCGAGTTCTACGCGCTCGCCAAGTCGGTGCGCCAGGCGCAGAAGACCGGCGAGACCTCGACGACTGCAAGCTTCGAGCAGCTGGTCGAACTGGGCAAGAGCAACAAGCAGCTCGACGCCAACGACCAGGGCGTCGTGCAGGTCGTCGACTGGCTGTGGCAGTACGCGTTCGACCAGCGCGCGAGCGACCTGCACCTCGAGCCGCGGCGCGACATGGGCGTGATCCGCTTCCGCATCGACGGCGTGCTGCACACCGTGTACCAGGTGCCGCTGACAGTGATGAACGCGATGATCGCGCGCATCAAGCTGCTCGGCCGCATGGACGTCGTCGAGAAGCGCCGGCCGCTGGACGGGCGCATCAAGACCAAGCGGCCGGACACCCCCGAGGGCCCGGGCACCGAGGTCGAGATGCGGCTGTCGACCCTGCCCACCGCGTTCGGCGAGAAGATGGTGATGCGCGTGTTCGACCCCGAGACGGTGGTCAAGACGGTCGAGGCGCTCGGCTTCTCGCAGCACGACGGCGAGCGCTGGCAGGCGCTGATCGCGCGGCCGCACGGCATCATCCTCGTCACCGGCCCGACCGGCAGCGGCAAGACGACGACGCTGTACTCGACGTTGAAGTCGCTGGCCACCGACTCGGTCAACGTCTGCACGATCGAGGACCCGATCGAGATGATCGAGCCCTCGTTCAACCAGACCCAGGTGCAGGCGGCGCTCGACATGGGCTTCGCCGAGGGCCTGCGCGCGCTGATGCGCCAGGACCCGGACATCATCATGGTCGGCGAGATCCGCGACCTGGCGACCGCCGAGATGGCGATCCAGGCCGCGCTGACCGGCCACCTCGTCTTCAGCACCTTGCACACCAATGACGCGGCCTCGGCGATCACGCGGCTGGCCGACCTGGGCGTGCCGACCTACCTGATCACCGCCACCGTGATCGGCGTGCTGGCGCAGCGCCTCGCGCGCACGCTGTGCAGCGCCTGCAAGGCGCGTGACGACGGCCTGACGCGCGAGGCGCTCGACGACTTCTCGAAGCCATGGCGGCTGTCTGGCGGCGTGCGCCCGTACAAGCCGGTCGGCTGCCTCGAGTGCCGCAACACCGGCTACCGCGGCCGCGTCGGCTTGTACGAGCTGCTGGCGATCGGCGATGAAGCGCGCCAGGCGATCCACCCGCACCTGGACATCGCCGCGCTGCGCAAGCACGCGCTGAAGGAGGGCATGCGCCCGCTGCGCCTGGCCGGCACGATGAAGGTTGCCGAAGGCGTGACGACGATCGAGGAGGTGCTGCGCGCCACCCCGGGCTGGAACGAAGCCTAGCGGCGATCTCGAATGCATGCGTGGAAACCACACCGCGCATGCAGGGGGCGCTCCCTAGAATCGATCGCACATCCGGGGGTGGTTCCCGAGGAGACAGCGGTCGTGAAAATCAAGAGCCAGAAAGACTTCTGGTCGGGGCTGATGTTCGTAGTCGTGGGCGTCGGTTTCGCCTGGGGCGCGACGAACTACAGCTTCGGCGTCGCGGCCCGGCCCGGCCCCGGCTACTTCCCGTTCGGCCTCGGCGTGCTGCTGACGATCATGGGTGCCTTCATCCTGTTCGAGGCGCTGACGATCGAGACCGATGATGGCGAGCCGATCGGCCCGTGGGCCTGGAAGCCGCTGTTGACGATCATCTTCGCGGTGTGCCTGTTCGGCATCATGCTGCCGCGGCTGGGCATGGCGATCTCGCTGCCGGTGCTGATCCTCATCACCAGCCTGGCCGGCGACGAGTTCCACTGGAAGGACGCGCTGATCAGCATCGTCGTCCTCACCGTGGGATCGTGGCTGATCTTCATCCTGGGCCTGAAGCTGGTGATCCCGCTCTGGCCGACCTTCCTGACCGCCTGAGGATCGAACGCGATGGACCTCCTGCAAAACCTCGCGCTCGGCTTCAGCGTCGCGTTCACCGTCCAGAACCTGCTGTATGCGCTGGGCGGTGCGATCCTCGGCACCCTGATCGGCGTGCTGCCGGGCCTGGGGCCCGTGGCGACGATCGCGATGCTGCTGCCGTCGATCTACGCGCTCGATGCGACGCCGGCGCTGATCATGTTGGCCGGCATCTACTACGGCGCGCAATACGGCGGCTCGACGACCGCGATCCTGATCAACGTGCCGGGTGAATCCAGCTCGGTGGTCACGGCGATCGACGGCTACGCGATGGCCCGCCAGGGCCGAGCGGGCGCCGCGCTCGCCGCGGCGGGGCTGGGCTCGTTCTTTGCCGGCTGCGTCGGCACCATCGTCATCGCCGCGTTCGCGCCGCCGCTGACCGAGCTGGCCTTCAAGTTCGGCCCGGCCGAGTACTTCTCGCTGATGGTGCTGGGCCTGGTCGGTGCGGTCGTGCTGGCCTCGGGCTCGCTGATCAAGGCGATCGCGATGATCGTGCTCGGCCTGCTGATGGGCCAGATCAACACGGACGTCATCTCCGGCGTGCCGCGCTACAGCTTCGACATCCCCGAGCTGACCGACGGCATCGGCTTCGTCGTCATCGCGATGGGCGTCTTCGGCTTCGGCGAGATCGTCGCCAATCTCGGCCGGCCGGCCGAGCACCGCGAGGTCTTCACCAAGGACGTCAAGGGCCTGTGGCCGACCCGCAAGGACTTCCAGCAGGCCTGGCCCGCGGTGCTGCGCGGTACCGCGCTCGGCTCGATCCTCGGCGTGCTGCCGGGCGGCGGCGCGCTGCTGTCGTCGTTCGCCGCCTACACGCTGGAAAAGAAGATCGCCGGTCCCGGCGGCCAGTTCGGCAAGGGTGACATCCGTGGCGTCGCCGGTCCCGAGTCGGCCAACAACGCCGGCGCGCAGACCTCGTTCATTCCGATGCTGACGCTGGGCATCCCGCCGAACGCGGTGATGGCGCTGATGGTCGGCGCGATGACGATCAAGGGCATCCAGCCCGGCCCGCAGGTGATGACCAGCAACCCGCAGCTGTTCTGGGGCCTGATCGCATCGATGTGGATCGGCAACCTGATGCTGGTGGTGTTGAACCTGCCGCTGATCGGCATCTGGATCAAGCTGCTGACGGTGCCCTACCGCTTCCTGTTCCCGGCCATCGTCACCTTCTGCTGCATCGGCACCTACACGCTGAACAACAACAACTTCGACGTCTTCATGACGGCGATCTTCTGCGTCGTCGGTTATGCGTTCTACAAGCTCGGCTGCGAGCCGGCCCCGCTGCTGCTGGGCTTCATCCTCGGGCCGATGATGGAAGAGAACCTGCGCCGGGCGCTGCTGCTGTCGCGCGGCGACTGGTCGACCTTCGCGACCAAGCCGCTGTCGGCCGGCCTGCTGCTCGCCGCGACGCTGCTGATCGTCATCGTGATGCTGCCGTCGATCAAGGCCAAGCGCGAGCAGGCGTTCCAGGACGACGCCTAGCGTTCGATGTGAGCGGCAACGCGCCGCGCTTGTCGCGACCGAGCCGGCCCCGCGGGGCCGGCTTGTTTTTGTCTGCTCAGATCAGTTCGTCGATCGCCGCCAGCAGCTTGGCTGGCTCGACCGGCCGCGTCAGGTAGGCGCGGGCGCCTTCGGAGAACGCGGCGTCGATGCGCGCCGGGCGCGGGTCGTCGGACAGCACGATCACGGGAATGGCGCGCGTGCGCGGGTCCGCCTGCAGCTGGCGCAGCAGCTGCAGGCCGTCGCCGTCGGCGAGCTCGGCATCCAGCACGATCAGGTGCGGCGCCTCGGCGAAGGCCTTCGACAGCCCTAGGCCCAAGCCGTCGGCCAGGCTGAGCTGCGCCAGCGGCCGATCCGCCAGCGCCTGGCGCAGCACCGCGGCATGCGCGGCATCGCGGTGCACGCACAGGATGCGCTGCGCGCTCGCCGGGCGTGCGCCGTGCGAGGCGTTGCGCAGCGGCGGCGGCAAGGTCGGCGGGTTGCTGCCCGACAGGTCCATCACTTCGCCGAGCACGCGTTCGGCATGGCGCCGGCGCAGCTGGTCCGACAGGTCGTGCAGCGCGCAGACCGCGGCGGCGGCGCGGCCGTCGGCATCGCGCAGCACGCGCAGCGTCACCAGCGCCGGCAGCACGCGGCCCGACGGCAGCTTCAGCCGCAGCGTGCGGTGCATCAGCTCGTCGCCGGCCTCGCGCAGCATCATCGCCAGTCCGGCGTCGTGCGGATGCGCTTCGTCGCCGAGCAGTTCGTCGATCGGGCGGCGCTTCAGATCGGCCACCGGCATGCCCAGCACTTCGGCGAACGCGGCATTCGCGCGCTGCACGCGGCCATCGGATTCGAGCAGCGCCAGCCCGGTCTGTGCGGCCTCGAACGCGCCGTCGAGCGCCTGCTCGCCGCGGTGCTGCGCCTGGCGCAGCAGATCGATCTCGCGCCGCAGCTCGCCGGTGCGGCTGCGGGCGTCGGCCTCGATGCGCTCGACGCGGCCGGTGACCTTCAGCAGCAGCAGCGCGAACAGGCCGCAGCCGGCCAGCGCCGGCAGCGCGAACAGCCATACGCCGCCGGGCGTGCGCAACGGCTGGCTGATGCGCATGCTCCAGCGCCGGCCGGCGAAGTCGAAGCTCGCCTCGCGCATGAAGCCCGCGCTGTCACCGGCCGAGGCGGTCTCGCAGCCATTGCCGCCATACAGCCGGCGTCGCTCGGCGCGCGGGTCCTGGTCGTACAGGCACACGCGCAGCGCATCGCTGCGGGCGGCCAGCAGCTGCGTCATCAGCGGGTCGGCCAGCACGGTGGCGAAGACCACCGCGCGGCCGCTGGCGCCGGGCTCCAGCGGCAGCGCCTGGTACAGCACGAAGCCGGGCCGATCGGTGCCCAGCGAGACCACCGGCGAGACCTGCACCGATTCGGCCGTCAGCGTGCGCGCCGCACCCTCGCGCGACAGCAGCGCGGCCGGCAGCGCTTCGGCATCGTTCGACGGCGGGCCGCCGCCGGTGGCGCCGCGGCTGATCAGGTGCCGCACCGCGCTCGGGCCGCTGCCGTCGCCGCGCGGCGTGTCGAGCCAGCCGAGGTGGGCGACCCCGGCGGTGCGCGCGAGCCAGGGCCGGGCCAGCGCGTCGAAGGCCGGTGCGCTGAGCGCCGGCGTCGCGTTGCGCATCGCGCCGTTCACCGCCTGCACCGCCTGGGCCGGCGCATCGAGCAGCGCCTGCGTGCGCGCGAAGACGACATCGGCATCGCGCTCGAAGCGTTGCTGGGCATGCTGGCGCTCGCGCCCCTCGATCCCGGCGAAGGCGCCCAGCAGCAGCAGCGCCAGCAGCGCCAGCGGCAGCGCCACGGTGCGCCGCCGCGCGGCCCAGCGCTGGTGTTGCGGCGCGATGAACGCCAGCAGCACCGGCGTCAGCAGCAGCACGCTGGCGCCATCGGCGGTGGCCCGCACCAGCGCGGCGAACAGCGGCCGCTGCGCCGGCGAGTCGGACCAGGTCAGGTCCAGCATCAGCCGGGCGAAGCCGCCCATCAGCGCGCAGGCCAGCGCCGCGGCGACCAGCCGGCGGATCGCCGGATCGGTGTCCAGCGCCAGGTCGTCGGGACGGCCCGAGCGCCGCAGCAGCAGGCCGCCGAAGGCCGCCTGCGCCAGCAGCGTCAAGGCCTCGGTGACGCCGACCGGGCCGGGCGCCGCGAGCGGCCAGCCGGCCGCGCCGATCGCCGCGCCCGCCGCCAGTGCCGGCAGTGCGCGCCAGCCGATGCGCGCGGTGGCCGCCAGCGCCAGTGCCAGCGCGAACGCCAGCGGTGCGACCAGCACGCCGGAGATGTCGTACACCGGGGTCAGCTGCCACAGCAGCGGCAGCGCGGCAATCAGCAGCAGCGACAGCGCCAGCCGCAGCAGCGGGCGTCCGGTGGGCGCGGCGGCGGTCAGCGCGGTGGGGGTGGAGGAGGTCGTGGAGGAGGGCATGCGCGCAGGCGACGGCGGGGACATCGGAGCCTAGCACCGGCACCGGCCGCGACGCATCGGCGCAAGCCAGCGGATCGGGCGAAACGCCCCCCGTTCGCCGGGGCGGTGCACCGCGCGGTAGAGAATGCACCGATGAGCTCCGTTTCCCTGCCGGCCGGCGCGGCCGCACCGGTGCAGCTGTGGCCCGGGCTGGCCTTGGCGCTCGGCGGCACCATCGCCTTTTCGGGCAAGGCGATCATCGTCAAGCTCGCCTACCGGCACGGCGTCGATGCGGTGGTGCTGCTGATGTACCGCATGCTGTTCGCGCTGCCGCTGTTCATGCTGATCGCCTGGTGGGCCGGTCGCGGCCGGCCGCCGTTGAGCTGGCGCGACCGCGGCGTCGTCGCCGGGCTCGGCTTCAGCGGCTACTACCTCGCCAGCTATCTCGATTTCGAAGGGCTGCAGTACATCAGCGCCAGCCTCGAGCGCCTGATCCTGTACCTCACGCCGACCTTCGTGCTGGTCATCGGCTGGTGGCGCCATGGCCGGCGCATCAGCGTCCGCCAGGGGCTGGCGATGCTGGTCAGCTACCTCGGCGTCGGGCTGGTGTTCGGCCATGAGCTCGGGCTGGACCGGCCGCAGGTGGCGCTCGGCGCCGCGCTGGTGCTGGGCTCGGTGCTCAGCTACGCGCTGTACCTGGTGTTCAGCGGCGAGGTGGTGCAGCGCCTGGGCGCGCTGCGGCTGACCGGCCAGGCCAGCACCATCGCCTGCGGGCTGTGCATCGCGCAGTTCCTGCTGCTGCGGCCGCTGTCGGATGCACTGGTGCCCGCGCCGGTGCTCGGGCTGTCGCTGCTGAATGCGCTGGCCTGCACCGTCACGCCGGTGCTGCTGACGATGCTGGCGATCGAGCGGCTCGGGCCGGCGCTGGTCTCGCAGGCCGGCATGGTCGGGCCGCTCAGCACGATCCTGATGGGCGTTCTGATCCTCGGCGAACCGTTCACCTCGTGGACCGCCGCCGGCACGCTGGGCGTGCTGGCCGGCGTCTGGCTGCTGGCGCGCTGGCGCTGAACTTCTCGAAAGGACATCCGATGGATCTGGGCATTGCAGGCTGCTGGGCGCTGGTGTGCGCCGCGAGCAAGGGTCTCGGCAAGGGCTGCGCGCAGGCGCTGGCCCGCGAGGGCGTGAACCTGGTGATCACCGCGCGCGGCGCTGAGGCGCTGGAAGCCACCGCCGCCGAGCTGCGCGCCATTCACCCGGCGATCGAGGTGCGCACGGTCGCCGGCGACATCACCACGCCCGAAGGCCGCGCCGCCGCGCTGGCTGCGTGCCCGCGCATCGACATCCTGATCAACAACGCCGGCGGACCGCCGCCGGGCGATTTCCGCGACTGGGACCGCGAGACCTGGATCCGCGCGCTCGACGCCAACATGCTGGCGCCGATCGAGCTGATCAAGGCCACCGTCGACGCGATGGCCGAGCGCGGCTTCGGCCGCGTCGTCAACATCACCTCGGGCGCGGTGAAGGCGCCGATCGACACGCTGGGGCTGTCCAACGGTGCGCGCAGCGGCCTGACCGGCTTCATCGCCGGGCTGGCGCGGCAGCCGCGGCTGGCCGGCCGCAACGTGACGATCAACAACCTGCTGCCCGGCGCCTTCGACACCGACCGGCTGCAGTCCGGTTTCCGCAATGCCGCCGCGAAGAGCGGCCGCCCGCTCGACGAGCTGACCGCGATCCGCCGCGAGGCGATTCCGGCGCAGCGCTTCGGCGATGCGGCCGAGTTCGGCCAGTGCTGCGCGTTCCTGTGCAGCCGCCACGCCGGCTACCTGCTCGGGCAGAACCTGCTGGTCGACGGCGGCGCCTATCCGGGCACCTTCTGACGGGCACGTTCTGACGCGGCGACCGATGCGGGTTTGATCGGGGGTCGGCGAAGACCCCGGCGTGCGATATGCCGCGCGCCGCGCCGACGATTGGCCTATGCTCGACGCATGGGACGTTGGGCATTGTGGCTGTTGGCTGCCTTGCTCGCCGCATGCGCGAGCAAGCCGGTCGTGCCGCTGCCGAGCCCGCGCATGCTGTTCAACGATGCGCTGTTCGCGGCCCCCACCGAGCGCATCGACGCCGCCGCGATCTTCCGGCTGACGCCGGCGATGCAGGCCTACTTCGACGACGTGATCGCGCCGATGCAGCATCGCCGCGGCATGCAGCGCGGGCTGATCGATGCGCTGTACAGCAGCGACAAGCTGATGCTGCGGTACGACAACGACTTCACCCGCAGCGCGTCGCAGGCCTTCGAGGCGCGCGCCGGCAACTGCCTGTCGCTGGTGATCATGACGGCCGCCTTCGCCCGGCACGCCGAGATGCCGGTGCGCTACCACAGCGTGCACGTCGACCCGACCTGGGGCCGGCGCGGCGACCTGTATTTCAACTTCGGCCATGTCAACGTCTCGCTCGGTCGCGGGCCGATGCGCAGCGCCGGCGTCGAATTCAACGGCAACGACTGGCTGACGATCGACTTCCTGCCGCAGGCCGACCTGCGCGGCCAGCGCTACGAGCTGATCGAGGAACGCACGCTGCTGGCGATGTACTTCAACAACCGTGCCGCCGAGGCGCTGGCCGCCGGCAAGGTCGACGATGCCTATTGGTGGTCACGCGCGGCGATCGAGAACGACCCGCAGCTGCTGATCGCCTACAACACGCTGGGCGTCGTCTACCGCCGCCACGGCAAGCTCGACGACTCCGAGCGCGTGCTGCGCTTCGCGCATGCGCTGGAACCGCGCAACACCAACGTGCTCGGCAACCTGGCGCAGCTGCTCGCCGAGCGCGGCCAGCGCGAAGAATCGGCCGCGCTGCTGGCGATGCTCGAGCGGCTGCAGCCCGACCCGCCGTTCAAGTACTTCAACGAAGGGCTCGCCGCGATGCAGCGCGGCGACTACCGCGCCGCGCGCAACCTCTTTGAGCGCGAGCTCGCCCGCGACCCCGATTACCACGAGTTCCACTTCTGGCTCGCGCTCGCGCACCTGCAGCTCGGCGACACGTGGAAGGCGCGCAAACACCTGGCCGCCGCGGCGGAAAACAGCGGCTCGCTCGAGGAGCAGGCGCGGTATTCGGCGAAGCTGGAGAAGCTGAAGGCGGCGGCGGTGCACTGAGGATCGGTCGCTACACTGGCGGCCCCGTCGATCCGCAAGCACCGTGTCCGACCGCCTCGCCGTCCTGCCGCAATACCTGCTGCCCAAGCAGGCCCTGACCGTGCTGATGGGCGCGCTCGCGTCGCGGCGCGCCGGTGCGCTGACGACCGCGGTGATCCGCCGCTTCATCGCCCGCTACGGCGTCAACATGGCCGAGGCGGCCGAGGCCGATCCTGCCGCCTATCCGAGCTTCAACGAATTCTTCACCCGGCCGCTTAAAGCCGGTGCGCGGCCGCTGGCGCAGGCGCCGCTGATCTGTCCGGTCGATGGCGCGATCAGCCAGTTCGGCGTCATCGAGCACGACCAGATCTTCCAGGCCAAGGGCCACCGCTATTCAACCGCTGCGCTGGTCGGCGGCGACAAGGCACTCGCGGCGCAGTTCGACCACGGCTGGTTCGCGACGTTGTACCTGAGTCCGAAGGACTACCACCGCATCCACATGCCCTGCGACGGCCGGCTGCGGCGCATGATCCACGTGCCGGGCGCGCTGTTCTCGGTCAACCCGACGACGGCGCGCGGCGTGCCGGGGCTGTTCGCGCGCAACGAGCGCGTGGTCTGCGTCTTCGATGGTCCGCTCGGCCCCTTCGTGCTGGCGCTGGTCGGCGCGACGATCGTCGGCAGCATGGCGACCGTGTGGCACGGCGTTGTCAATCCGCCGCGCAGCGGGCGCCTGCGCGAATGGCACTATGGGGACGGCGAGCCGGTCGCGCTGAAGCAGGGCGACGAGATGGGCCGCTTCCTGCTCGGCTCGACGGTGGTGATGCTGTTCGCCAAGCAGAACCTGCACTTCGATCCGCGCTGGGCGCCGGCCGGCACGGTGCGCGTCGGCGAGCGCATGGCGACGATCGGCTGAAATGTCAGCCCCCAGCTCACTTCGTTCGCGGCCCCCGGGGGGCGCTCAGTCGGCTTGGGAACGGCCCGGCGCCGACTGACGCCGCGCCCGCGCGCGCGTCTCTCTCTTGGATCAGGCATGCGGCTTGCCCGGCAGGCCCCTTGCGTTCGACGTTGGCAAGTATTTCCGGAGCATCGGCGATGGCACTCACCTTGTATGGCTACCAGGGCAGCGGTTCGGCGGCGATTGAGGCCGCGTTGCGGCTGGCCGATGTGCCGTACGAGCTGGTCAACGCGGCCAGCTGGGATCCGGCCTCGGCGCTCGATGAGCTCAAGCGCGTGAACCCGCTGGCGCAGATCCCGACGCTGGTGCTCGACGACGGCACGGTGATGAGCGAGAGCGCGGCGATCCTGATCGAGCTGGGCTTGCGTTACCCGGCGAGCGGCCTGCTGCCGGCCGAGCCGGCGGCGCGCGCGAGCGTGCTGCGCGGGCTGGTCTACATCGCTGCCAACTGCTACGCGACGATCGGCATCATCGACTATCCCGAACGTGCGCTGCCGAGCCCGAGCGAGGACGAGGCCAAGCGCGTCGTGCAGCGCAGCCGCGCGCGGCTGCACGAGCTGTGGGACCGCTTCGCCGACCAGTTCCCGGCGCACCCGTTCCTCGGCCAGGCGGCGCCGAATGCGCTCGACCTGCTGGCCACCGTGGTGTCGAAGTGGTCCGGCTCGCGGCCGCACTTGCGCAGCACGCGGCCGGCCTGGGCGCTGCTGTTCGACAAGGTCGAGCAGCATCCGGCGCTGGCCGCGGTGTTCGAGCGGCACTGGCCGAAGCAGCCGTAGGTCGTTGCGGGACCGCCGATAACGGCAGAACAGCGCGGCGATGACGGCGCGCTGATCTGCCGTTAGGCGCGATGTGAACAAGCCTCTAGACTCCACGGGCATGTCTGGGGATGCCCTTATCGAGCCGCTGATGGCCCGCCTGCTGGCCGGCGAGGCGGGCCTGCGCGGGGACCTTCGCGACGTGCTGGAGACTGCACGGGCGGCCGGCGACGCCGATCGGGCATCGCGCCTCGCAGCGCTGCTGCTGCTGGACACGCTCACCGACTATGCCGACTTCCGCGGCCTGAAGTCGGCGCTGGCGAGCTTCGATCCCGCGCTGGCCGCATCGGGCGATCCGGCCGACCGCCGCCGAGCCGATGCCGTCGTGCTGGGCCGGCCGATGCTCGACCATGCCTGGACCTTCGAAGGCCCCGGGGTGGCCGCCGCCCGCGAGCGCCTGTTCGCGGTGCTGCGCGACGACGCGCAGGTGCCGCCCGATGAGCGCCTGCTGCTGGCCAAGGTGCTGCTGGACCACGACAACCTGGGCGCCAACCGCGTCGAGGAGCATGAGCGTGTGCTGTTGCTGATGCAGCCGGTGTGGCCGCAGGCCAGCCCGCGCTGGCAGGCGGGTTGGTGGACCTTGTCGGCGCTGATGCTGGAGTACGCGGGCCTGCACGACGCGGCGCGGGCGGCCGCGCAGATGCAGCGCGAGCTGGTGGCGCGGCTGGACCTGCCGGAGCTGAACATGCTGCAGGCGGACACCGAGCTGCGCCAGGCGCTGCAGGCCGACGACTTAGCGCGTGCCGACCGCGCGGCGCGCCAGATCGAGCAGCAGCGGCCGCGCGTGCGGCCCGCCCTGGTGCCGCGCGCGCTCAGCGCGCAGGTGGCGCTGCTGCTGCGCCGCGGCGAGTACGAGGAGGCCTTGCTGCGCACGCAGGTGATCCTGGCGATCAGCGCCGATCACGAGGTGCCCGAGCGCGACTGCGGCGCCTACCTGCTGCAACGTGCCTTCGCGCTGCTCGGCCTGGGCCGTGCCGACGAGGCGCTGGCCGAGCTGGACGCGATGCGGCCGGCGCAGCACGGCTCGCAGCGTGAGCTGCTGGAGGCCATCCTCGCGCAGGTGCGGGCGATCCGCGCGCTCGCGGCGCTGGAGGCGCCTGCCGGCCGGGTGCCGGCCGATGCCACCGCTGCGGCGCGGGATACCGCCGCGCATGACGCCGCGCGTGAGGTGGCGCTGCAGGCCGTGCGCCTGACCGCCGCGGCCGGCAACCGGCGCTTCCTGAGCGCCTTTCCGCAGTGGGCCGCGCGACTGATCGCGATTGGGCTCGACGCCGGCGTGGAGACCGAATTCCTCAACCGCGCGGCGCGCCAGCGCCGGCTGCCGCCGCCGGAGCCGGCACGCGAGCACTGGCCGTGGCCGCTGCACGTCAATGTGCTGGGCGGGCTGCGCGTGCGGCGTGACGGCCAGCCGCTCGCCGGCGATGCGGGCAAGGCGCCGCGCAAGCCGCTGGAGCTGCTGGCGCTGCTGGCCGCGCATCCGGCGGGGCTGCCGGCCGAAGCGGTGATCGATGCGCTGTGGCCCTCGCTGGAGGCCGAAGCACCCCGCGCCTCGCTGGACATGGCGTTGTCGCGGCTGCGCAAGTGGCTCGATTGCCCCGAGGCCGTGCGCGTGGCCGACGGCCGCATCGGATTGAACCCGACGCAGGTCTGGATCGACGTGCTGGCGCTCGAAGCCGCTTGCGACGCGGGCGATGCTGCTCGTGCGCTGGCCCTGTACCGCGGCCCGCTGCTGCAGGGCGAGCGCCTGGACGGCGCGCTGGCCCATGCGCGCGATCGGCTGGCGCAGCGCCTGGCGGCGTGCGTGCTGCAGGCGGGCGCCGTGCTGGCGCGGCAGGGTCGTCGCGCGGACGCGCTGGCGCTGGTCGGCCGCGGCCTGGCCGCCGAGCCGAAGGCCGACGGACTGCGCGCCGCGCTGCGCGGCGGGCTGGCGGGTTGACGCTGAGGCTCGGGCAGATGCACCGACGCGCCGGGTCGCGTTCCGTCGGCGTCAGCCTCCGGCCAGTGTGCGCTGCGAACCCCGCATGTCGTCGTCGAGATGCTCGGTGTCGTTGATCCGCAGCACGCGGTGCGGCGGACGCGCGGCGACGATGGTGATCGACGCGTTGGCGATGCCCGTCGGCAGCGCCTGGCCGTTCTCCAGCTGCAGCGGTCCGCGTTGCAGCCATGCGCGCAGCAGCAAGCCGTGGGTGACGACGGCCAGCGGCCCGCCGACGCTGCGGCGCAGCGGCAGCAGCGTGTCGAAGGCGGCGGCTGCGCGCGCTTCGAAGGCGCGCGCCGATTCGCCGCCGGGCGGCGCTTCCTCCATCACGAGCGGATCGAAGCCCAGCTCGTCGTAGCGGCGGCCGCGCAGCACGCCGTAGTTGCGCTCCTGCAGCTGCGGCAGCTCGGTCAGCGGCAGGCCGCAGGCCTTGGCGATCGCGCAGGCCGTCTGGCGCGCGCGCGGCAGGTTGCTGGTGACGATGCCGGCGATGCCGGCTCCCGCCAGCCGCCTGCCCAGCGCCCGCGCCTGCGCCACGCCGCGCGTCGACAGCGGCGTGTCGGCGGGCTGCAGCACGCGACCCGCGTTGTGCGCGGTCTCGCCATGGCGGATCAGCAGCAGGGTCATCGGCAACGCGCGGGGAGCGAAACCGAAGAGGCTAGCGGCGGCCTGCAAGGTCTTCAATTGTGGGAGGACCCGAGAGCGAAATATTTTGTGTTGCAGCGTGGCCGCGCTAGCGCGCCAGCGTGACGCCGCCGTCGACCGTCAGCGTCGTGCCGACGACGTAGTCGCCGGCGCGTGAAGCGAGGTAGATCGCCGCGCCCGCCATGTCGTCGTCGGCGCCGATGCGCTTGGCGGGGATGCGCTGCGCGATCTGATCGCCGTGGTCGCGCGCGTCGCGGTTCATGTCCGACGCAAAGGCGCCGGGCGCGATCGCGCTGACGACGATGTTGTCCTGCACCAACCGCAGCGCCATGCGCCGGGTCAGGTGGATCAGCCCGGCCTTGCTGGCGGCGTACGAGTAGGTCTCCTGCGGGTTGACCGACAGGCCGTCGATCGACGCGATGTTGATGACCTTCGCCGGCTGGCGGGTGGCACCCCCTTTGAGCAGCGCATGCAGCGCCTGCGTCAGGAAGAACGGCGTCTTGACGTTGAGGTCCATCACCTTGTCCCAGCCGGCTTCCGGAAACTCGTCGAAGCCGGCGCCCCAGGCGGCGCCGGCGTTGTTGACGAGGATGTGCAGCGCGTCCTCGCGCGCCGCCAGGTCGGCGACCAGCGCCTGCAGGCCGATGTGCGTGGAAATGTCGTGCGGCAGTGCGATGCACTCACCGAGCGTCGACAGCTCGGCGGCGGCGGCCTGGCAGGCGTCGGCCTTGCGCGCAGTGATGTAGACGCGCGCGGCGCCGGCGCGCAGGAAGCCGGCGGCGATCATGCGGCCGATGCCGCGCGATCCGCCGGTGACGAGGGCGACGCGGCCGGCGAGCGAGAAGAGGTCGGACATGGCAGTCTCCAGTGCGGGAATCTCGGCCCGATCTTCCCCGCCGCGATGGCCGCGCACAGTCGCCAAGGTGCCAGCGCTGGACGCAAGGTGTTGCGACTTCGCATAGGCTCGGCCGCCAACCCCACGAGAAGGAGCAGACACGATGAGCCAGGCGATCCAGATCAAGCAGTTCGGCGGCCCGGAGGTGCTCGAGCTCGTCGACGTCGCGGTCGGCGAACCCGGGCCCGGCGAGATCCGCATCCGCCACCACGCGGTGGGCCTGAACTTCATCGATGTCTACCAGCGCACCGGCCTGTACCCGAACGCGCTGCCGCTGAACCTCGGCATGGAAGGCGCCGGCGTCGTCGAGGCGGTCGGTACGGGTGTCACGCATCTGAAGGCGGGCGACCGCGCGGCCTACGCCAGCAACCCGCCGGGCAGTTATTCGCAGGCCCGCGTGATGCCGGCCAAGTGCGTCGTGCGCCTGCCCGACGACATTCCCTTCGACACCGCCGCGGCGATGATGCTCAAGGGCCTGACGGCGCAGTACCTGCTGAAGAAGACGCAGCCGCAGGGCGGGCTGCAGCCGGGCGACCACGTGCTGTGGCATGCCGCGGCCGGCGGCGTCGGGCTGATCGCCTGCCAGTGGGCGAAGGCGATGGGGCTGCAGCTGATCGCCACCGCCGGCAGCGATGCCAAGTGCGCGCTGGCGCTCGAGCACGGCGCCGCGCACGCGATCAACTACCGCACGCAGACCTTCGTCGACGAGGTCAAGAAAATCACCGGCGGCGCCGGCGTCAAGGTGGTCTACGACTCGGTCGGCAAGGACACCTTCGAGGGCTCGCTCGACGTGCTGCGCCCGTTCGGGCTGCTGGCCAGCTTCGGCAACGCGTCGGGCCCGGTGCCGCCGTTCGCGCCCGGCATCCTCGGGCCGAAGGGCTCGCTGTACGTGACCCGCGCGACGCTGTTCACGCACATCGCCACGCGCGAGGCGACGCAAGCGATGGCCGAGGACCTGTTCGCGGTGGTGCAAAGCGGCGCGGTGAAGATCCGCATCGACCAGCGTTATCCGTTGGCCGAGGTGGCGAAGGCGCACCGCGAGCTGGAAGCGCGCAAGACGACCGGATCGAGCGTCCTGCTACCTTGATATGTGAGCGGCCAACGAATCAGTCGGCCAGGCCGACCGGCACGACGAAGCGGAAGCAGCTGCCCTCGCCGGGCCGGCTGTCGACCTCGATGCGCCCGCCCATCAACTGCACCAGCCGCCGCACGATCGACAGCCCGAGGCCGGTGCCGCCGTAGCGCCGCGTGACGCTCGAGTCGGCCTGCGTGAACGGCTCGAAGACGACGGCCAGCTGCTCCGGCGTCATGCCGATGCCGCTGTCGCGCACGCTGCAGGCCAGCAGCGCGTGCGAGGCATCGGCGGCGAGCTGCTCCACGTGCACGCGCACGCTGCCCTGCTCGGTGAACTTCAGCGCATTGCCGGCCAGGTTCAGCAGGATCTGGCGCCAGCGCGGCGCGTCGGCAAGCACCGCGTCGGGCACGTCGGCAGCGATCGTCCAGTCGAAGGCCAGGCCGCGCTGCATCGCCTGCGCCTGCAGCGGCGCGAGCGCGCCGCGCAGCATGTCGTTGAGCGACACCGGCAGCGGCGCCAGCAGCATCTTGTCGGCCTCGATCTTCGACAGGTCGAGCACGTCGTCGATGATCTGCATCAGCCCCTGCGCCGATTGCAGCGACAGCTCGAGGAAGTGGCGCTGGCGCGGCTCAAGCCGCGTTTCGAGCACCAGCCGCGTCAGGTTCAGCACGCCGTTCATCGGCGTGCGCAGCTCGTGGCTCATGTTGGCGAGGAAGCTGCTCTTGGCGCGGTTGGCGGCCTCGGCGGCATCGCGTGCGGCTTCCAGCGCGGCGAGCGCGGCCTTCAGGTCGCTGATGTCGCGGGCGTTGAACTGCAGCACCGCGCTGCCGGTGACCGGGTCGCGCACCGCGCGCGCATCGATCGCATGCCAGCGTTCACCCTGGCGCGTGCGCAGCAGCGCCTCGCCGGCAAACGCGCCACCTTCGCGCACCGTGTCGACGATGGCCTCGGTCAGCGCAGGCTCGACGAACAGCGCCGCCAGCGTCGGCTCGGCGGAGCCGCTGGCGCCGTCGAGCGGGCCGAAGGCGGCCAGCGCGGCGGGATTGCGCATCAGCGCCGGGCCGCCGTCGATGCGGTGCAGCGCGACGCGCACGGCGGCATGGCGCAGCGCTTCCAGGCCGCGCAGCATGCTCGGGTCGTAGCTCGCGGCCAACGGCTCGGAGGCGAACAGCAGCGCCTGGCGGCCATCGGGCAGGCGCACGCCGCGCGATACCAGCTCGGAGGTCAGCGGTTCGTCGCGCGGGTAGAGCGTCCACGATTCGCGCACCAGCCGGCCCTGCACATGCTGCTGCATGCTGGCCAGCAGCCGCTCGCGCGCGGCCGGCGAGATGTCGGAGTAGTCGCGCGCGGCCAGCTCGTCGCGGCTGACGGCGCGCCAGAACACCAGGCCGGCTTCGTTGGCCCACGGGATCGCCGACCGGTCGGTGTCGAAGACCCACATCGGCAGCTGCAGCCACTCGTAATGGCGCAGGTCCTCGTAGGCGAGCAGCAGCTGCGGCGGCGGGGAGTCGTCGGTCACGCGGCGCGGAATGCGGCTGCGGCGGCGCGTCGGTTTCAAAGGGCGGCCCGGGCAGCGATTCAAGCGCGCCGCACGCGCCGCAGCTCGTCGGCGATCAGGCAGACGGCGCCGAGGGTGATCGCGCTGTCGGCCAGGTTGAAGCTCGGGAAATAGCCGCCCGGGAACATCGGCGCCAGCCAGCCCCAGTGGAACTGCAGGAAGTCGACCACATAGCCGTGCAGCAGCCGGTCGATCACGTTGCCGAGCGCACCGCCGAGGATCATCGACACCGCGAAGCAGAAGAGGGTCTGCTCAGGATGCGTCTTCAACATCCAGACGATGAAGCCCGAGGCCAGGATGCCGAGGGCGACGAAGAACCAGCGCTGCCAGCCGGCGGCATCGGCGAGGAAGGAGAAGGCGGCGCCGGTGTTGTGTGCGCGCACCAGGTTGAAATACGAGGTGACGGTGCGGCTGTCGTGCAGCGCGAACTCGCCGATGACCAGCACCTTGGTGAGCTGGTCCAGCAGGATCACCGCGAGCGCCAGGCCGAGCCAAAGCGCCATCGGGGTAGACGAAGAACGGGAAACTGTCATCTAGGCGTCAGGCTTGTGAGGGGAAATACTGCACGGAAATGGCGTGAACGGGCGCTACTGTAGCGCCGGGGGATCGGAGGACCGGTTGGTCCGACAGCATCCATCCATGCACTCAAGAGGCGCGGCCAGCGCCCTCAAGTTGTTGGGGACCCATCGATGACCACGGCCTGGCTCAGTTTCAGCCTGCGTGTCGCACGCAGTGCACAGGACCTCCACGATGCCTGCGCGGTGCGCGCGGCGGCCTACGGGCACCACCTGCCGCAGCTGCGTGCGGCGCTGGCGCAGCCCGATGCCGTCGACCGCCATCCGGGCACGGTCGTGCTGCTGTGCCGCGACAAGGACAGCGGCCGGCCGATCGGCACCGCGCGAGTGCAGCGCTGCGCGCCGAAGTCGCCGGTGGAGATCGAGCACGACGTGACGCTGCCGGACTGGCTGAGCGAGCGGCCGCGCGCCGAAGTCTCGCGGCTGGCGATCATGCCGGGCGCCGATGCGATGCTGCGGCCGATGCTGATCAAGGCCAGCTTCCTGTTCTGCGCTGCCAACCAGATCCGCTGGATGGTGATCGGCGCGCGCAGCGAAGCGCTGGTGCGCATCTACCGGCGGCTCGGCTTCATCGATGCGTTCGATCACGGTGCTGCGCTGCCGCTGGCCCACGGCGGCGGCCTGCCGCACCACATCCTCGCGCTCGACATCGTCGGCACCGAGCGCAGCTGGTACCAGGGCCAGCACGGCCTGTACACGACGATCTTCGAGACCTTCCATCCGGACGTGCAGCTGTTCGACACGCCCGGCACTGCACAACCCGCCGAGCGCATCGCGGCTTAGGCGCCTGCGGCGCCCAAGCCGCGGCGCGGCAGAACATTCCGCTCCCCCGAGCCCCCTCCGGGAGGGGGCTCCAGCTCGAAGGACAGCTCCCACCGGCCTCCCTCCGAGAGGGAGGTTCCGGTCAGATCGACGAAGGGACTGCGCGGCTCACGCGACTTTGCGGCTCTCGCCGCTGCCGGCCAGGTTGCTGGTGCAGCGGCCGCAGAGGGTCGGCTGCGCGGGGTCGTGGCCGACGTCGTCGCGGTAGTGCCAGCAGCGCTCGCACTTGGTCGCCGTCGACGGCGTGACCTCGACCGCCAGCGCCTCGCCTGCGGCGATCGATGCCGCCGAGGTGATGAAGACGAACTTCAGGTCCTCGCCCAGCGTGGCCAGCAGCGCCTGCGTCTCGGCCGGCGCCGTGACGCGCACGGTGGCCTGCAGCGAGCTGCCGACCGCGCCGGCCGAGCGCACTTCTTCGATCGCCTTGTTGACCGCCTCGCGCACCTCGCGGATGCGGGCCCACTTCTGCAGCAGCGCCTGGTCGGCGGCCAAGCCCGCGTCGAAGGTCCAGTAGGTCTCGGTGAAGATCGTCGTGCCGCCGCCGAACACCTTCCACGCTTCCTCGGCCGTGAAGCTGAGGAAGGGCGCCATCCAGCGCAGCATCGCGTGCGTGATCTGCCACAGCGCGGTCTGCGCGCTGCGCCGCGCCAGGCTCTTCGGCGCGGTGGTGTAGAGGCGATCCTTCAGCACGTCGAGGTAGAACGCGCCCAGGTCCTCGGAGCAGAACACCTGCAGCTTGGCGACCACCGGGTGGAACTCGTAGATGGTGTAGTGCGCCAGCACCTCGGCCTGGAACTGCGCCGCGCGCGCCAGCGCCCAGCGGTCGATCTCCAGCAGCTCGCCCGGCGCGACGGCATCTTTCGCCGGATCGAAGTCGCTGGTATTGGCGAGCAGGAAGCGCAGCGTATTGCGGATGCGGCGGTAGGCATCGACGACGCGGGCGAGGATCTTGTCGTCGCCGGCGATGTCGCCCGAATAGTCGCTGGCCGCGACCCACAGCCGGATGATCTCGGCGCCCAGCTTCTTGCTCACCACCTGCGGCTCGATGCCGTTGCCGAGTGACTTGCTCATCTTGCGGCCCTGGCTGTCGACGGTGAACCCGTGCGTCAGCAGGCCGCGGTAGGGCGCGCGGCCTTCGAGCGCGCAGGCCAGCAGCAGCGACGAGTGGAACCAGCCGCGGTGCTGGTCGTGGCCTTCGAGGTACAGGTCGGCCTCGGGGCCGCTCTCGTGGTAGCCCAGGCTGCCGTGCTGCTCGGCATGCGTGCCGCGCAGCACGTGCCGGAAGGTCGAGCCGGAGTCGAACCAGACCTCGAGGATGTCGCTGCTCTTGGTGTAGTGCGGCGCGTCGTCGGGGCCGAGGATGGCTTCAGCGGTGGCGCGGCTCCAGGCCTCGATGCCGCCCTGCTCGACGATGGCCGCGGCCTGGTCGAGGATCTCCATCGTGCGCGGATGCAGCTCGCCCGTGTCCTTGTGCAGGAAGAAGGGCACCGGCACGCCCCAGCTGCGCTGGCGCGAGATGCACCAGTCGGGCCGGTTGGCGATCATGTCGCGCAGTCGCGCGCGGCCGTTCTCCGGATAGAAGCCGGTCTGGTCGATGGCGTCGAGCGCCATCTGGCGCAGCGTCTTCGGCGCCTTGTCCTTGGTGAAGACGCCCGGGCCTTCATCCATGCGGATGAACCACTGCGCCGCGGCGCGGTAGATCACCGGCGACTTGTGGCGCCAGCAGTGCGGGTAGCTGTGCGTGATCGTCGTCGTGTGCAGCAGCCGACCGGCGTCGCGCAAGGCGTCGAGGATCGCCGGCACCGCCTTCCAGATGTGCTGGCCGCCGAAGAGCGGGAAGTCCGGCGCATAGGCGCCGTTGCCCTGCACCGGATTCAGGATCTCGTCGACCTTCATGCCGTGCGCGACGCAGGACTGGAAGTCGTCGAGGCCATAAGCCGGCGACGAGTGCACGATGCCGGTGCCGTCGTCGGCGGTCGCGTACTCGGCGAGGTACACCGGGCTCGGCCGGTCGTAGCCCGGGTGCACGGCGCCGAGCGGATGGCGGAAAGCGATGCCGCCCAGGTTCTCGCCGGCGGTGACCGCGCGCACCGTGCCGGTCAGGCCGTAACGTTCCAGGCACTTGTCGACCAGCGATTCGGCCAGCACCAGCAGGCCCTTGGGCGTGTCGACGAGCGCGTAGTCGAGGGCCGGATTCAGGTTCAGCGCCTGGTTCGCGGGGATGGTCCACGCGGTCGTGGTCCAGATGACGATGAAGGCGTCCTTGTCGAGCGCCGGCAGGCCGAAGGCGGCGGCCAGCCGCTCCGGCTCGGCGCAGGGGAAGGCGACGTCCAGCGTCTGGCTCTTCTTGTCGGCGTACTCGATCTCGAACTCGGCCAGCGACGAGCCGCAGTCGAAGCACCAGTACACCGGCTTCAAGCCGCGGTAAACGAAGCCGCGCTCGATCACCCGCTTGAAGGCGCGGATCTCGCCGGCCTCGTTGGCGAAGTCCATCGTGCGATAGGGCCGCTCCCACTCGCCGAGCACGCCCAGGCGCTGGAAGTCGGCCATCTGCTGCGCGATCTGCTCGGTGGCGTAGGCGCGGCTCCTGGCCTGCATGTCGTCACGGCTCAGGTTGCGGCCGTGCGCCTTCTCGATCGCGTTCTCGATCGGCAGGCCGTGGCAATCCCAGCCCGGCACGTACTGAGCGTCGAAGCCGGCGAGCTGGCGCGCCCGGACGATCATGTCCTTGAGCACCTTGTTGACGGCGTGACCCATGTGGATCTGGCCGTTGGCATAGGGCGGGCCGTCGTGCAGGATGAACTTCGGCGCGCCGTGGCGCGCATCGCGCAGGCGCTTGTACAGGCCTTCGTCTGCCCAAGCCTTGACCCAGCCGGGCTCACGCTGCGCGAGGTCGCCGCGCATCGGGAACGGGGTGTCGGGCAGGTTCAGCGTCGATCGGTAGTCGGTGGGGGCGGTCGATTCGGTCATGGCGGCTTTCGCGCCGGAGCAGGTGCCGGCGCACGCATCGTTGGAGGAGTCGGAAAGCGCGGCGCCCAGGCGCCGCGTTGGCACTCAGACGAGCGAACGCCGAATTCGATCGCGCGTGGTCTGCCGGCGCGTGGCGGCGTGACCGCGCGGCATCTGGGAGGGGACCATGCACAATGCCATGGTGCCGATTCTAGCCAGCCGCCCCGCAACGCCGGCAGTCGCTGCGTTGCTCGCGGGACTGCTGCTGCCGGGCGCTGCCCGGGCCGATGAAGAGGCCAAGCCGGCGGCCACCTGGGAAGGCGCGATCGGCCTGGTGCTGCGCCATGGGCCGACCTACGCCGGCGCCGAGGACAAGCGCACGCGCATCGCGCCCGGGCTGTTCCTGCGTTACGGCCGCTTCAGCGTCACCACCACCGGCGGCTTCGCGACGCGCTCGCAGGACGAGACGACGCGCGGCGGGCTGGCCGCCGAGCTGGTGCAGCGCGACGACTTCCGCGTCAGCCTGTCGCTGCGCTTTGCCGGCGGCCGCGATCCGGGCAGCGACCCGCTGCTCGCCGGGCTCGACAAGCGCCGCACCACGCTGCGGGGCCGGCTCGGTGTGTCGCGCGATCTCGGCGCGGGCTGGCAATTGCGCGCCGGTTGGAATCCGGACCTGCTCGGCCGCGACGGCGGCAGCTACGTCGACGTCGGCCTGAATCACGGCTGGGCGCTGACCCCCACCGTGCAGGCCAGCGCCGGCATCGGTGCGACCTGGAGCAACGCCCGCTACCTGCAGAGCTATTTCGGCGTCAGCGAAGCGGAGAGTGCGCGCTCGGGCCATCCGGTGTACCGCCCGGGGTCGGGACTGCGCGACGTCGGCGCCAACGTCGGGCTGCGCACCAGCTTCGGCCCGCGCTGGGTCGGTTTCGCGAATGCCGGCGTGTCGCGCCTGGTCGGGCCGGCCGCCGACAGCCCGCTGACGCGCCGCCCGTCGAGCTGGAGCCTGGGTGCCGGTCTGGCCTGGCGATTCTGACGGCGGCACGCCTGGCGCAGGCCCTACAACCCACGTTCGACCATCGACAGCAGGCGTTCGGCCAGGCCATCGAGCATCGGATCGGGCACGCCGCTCAGCGGGCCTTCGATGGTCAGCATCGCCAGGCCATGCACGGCCGACCAGGCCAGGAACTCCGCACCCGGCCGGCGCGCGGGCGGCAGCGCGCCGGCGGCCACCATGCGATCGAGCGCGCTGCACAGCAGCCCGAACGGCCCGAGGCCGCTGTCGCCCGCTGACGTCGGGCCGGCCGGCACGGACGGGTCGAACTGGCGCTTGAACGCGGTCTGGAACAGCCCTGGCTCATCGCGCGCGAAGCGCAGGTAACCCGCGCCGACCGCGCGCAGCGTCGCGTGCGCATAGCGCGCCGAAGTCTTGGGCGCCCCCAGCGCCGCCAGCTCGTGCTCCATCGCGCGCGCGACCATCGCCACCGCGGCCTCGCGCACGGCGGCCAGCAGGTCGTCGCGGCTCGCGAAGTGCCGGTAGGCGGCGTTCGGCACGACGCCGGCGCGGCGCGTGGCCTCGCGCAGCAGCACCGCGGCGGGGCCGCCTTCGCGCGCCAGATCGATGCCGGCTTCGAGCAGCGCGCGCCGCAGGTCGCCATGGCGGTAGGCGCTGCGCGTCGGTGGCGGGGCGCGTCGGGTCGGCATTCGATGAGCGGTGCAGGGCTATGTGGACACTGTCCATTATGTCTGCCATGATTTGTGGACGGTGTACACAAACACCGCGTCACCCACCTCACCGGAGTTCACGATGCACTTTCGTCCGTACCTGAATTTCAACGGCAACGCCGCCGAGGCGATGGCCTTCTACCAGTCGGTGTTCGGCGGCAAGCTGGACCTGATGCGCTTCAAGGACGTGCCCGAGATGCCGACCCCGCCCGAGGCCGGCGAGCGCGTGATGCATGCGCACCTCGACGTCAATGGCCATTCGCTGATGGCCTCGGACACGATGCCGGGCCAGCCCTACAAGGGCATGTCGGACTTCGGCGTCACGCTGGCCTTCGACACGGTGGCCGAGGCCCGGCGCGTCTTCGATGCGCTGGCCGCCGGCGGCAGCGTCGGCATGCCGCTGGAGCCGACCTTCTGGGTCGAGATCTTCGGCATGGTGACCGACCGCTTCGGCACGCCGTGGCTGGTCAACGGCGGAAAGATGGCGTCGAAGTAGACGTCTCGGCCGCGAACCAGGCGCGCGCGTCGGCGGCGTCGCGCGTGATGCCGGCGCGCAGCGCATCGAGCGATGGGTATTTCAGCTCGTCGTGCAGCTTGTGCAGCAGCTCGACCTGCAGCACGCGGCCGTAGCCGGCTTCCGGCGCCAGCGGCCAGTCGAGGCAATGCACCTCGAGCAGCACGCGGCCGGCATCCTCGACGGTCGGGCGCACGCCCAGGCTGGCGACGCCGGCCAGCGGCATGTCGCCCAGGCCCTGCACGCGCACGACGAAGATGCCCATCGCCGCCGGCTTCGGATGCGGAAAGCGCAGGTTCAGCGTGCGAAAGCCGAGCTCGCGGCCGAGCTTGCGGCCGTGCACGACATGGCCGCTGATGCTGTACGGCCGGCCGAGCAGCGACGCGGCGCGTTCCATGTCGCCGGCGGCCAGTGCCTCGCGCACCGCGGACGACGACACGCGCAGCCCGTGCACCTCGTAGCTCAGCATGCGCGCGACGTCGAAGCCTTGGCCGCAGCCTGCCGCATCGAGCATCGCATAGTCGCCGGCGCGGCGCGCGCCGAAGCGGAAGTCGTCGCCGACGAGCACATAACGTGCATGCAGGCCGGCCAGCAGCACGTCGTCGATGAAGGCCTGTGGACTTTGCCCGGCGAACGCCGCGTCGAAGCGCAGCACGACGACCTGGTCGACGCCGCAGCGTTCGAGCTCGCTCAGCTTGTCGCGCAGCGTCGCAATCCTCGCCGGTGCAGATTCCGGCTTGCCCGCCAGCCGGGCGAAGTAGTCGCGCGGATGCGGCTCGAAGGTCATCACGCAGCTCGCGAGATTCCGGTGCCGCGCCTCGTTGGTCAGCAGCGCCAGCATCGCCTGGTGGCCGCGGTGCACGCCGTCGAAGTTGCCGATCGTCAGCGCGCAGGCGCTTGCCAGGCCGGGATGGTGGAAGCCGCGGAAGACTCGCATCGTGCGGATTGTGATCCTCGCGCCGGTCAGTGCCGCCCGGCCGCCCGAAGGCACTGACGCGCCCCCTCGGGGGGCAGCGAACGGAGTGAGCGTGGGGGCCGCATCCTAGCCGGTGATGACCTGCGGGCCGTCGAGCCATTGCCAGCGCCCGGGCGCCAGGTCGGCGGGCAGTTCGAGCGCGCCGAAGCGGCTGCGATGCAGGCCGACCACATGGTTGCCGACCGCCGCGACCATGCGCTTGACCTGGTGGTACTTGCCCTGCACCAGCGTCAGCCGCAACGCGCGCTCGCCGGTGATCTCGCAGCCTTCGGCCAGCACCGGCCGCGGGTCGTCGTCGAGCACGACGCCGGCCAGCAGCTGCGCCACCTGTTTCGGCTCGACGGGCCGGTCGGTGCTGATCTCGTAGACCTTCGGCACCTGCTTCTTCGGGCTCGTCAGGCGGTGGATCAGCGCGCCGTCATCGGTCAGCAGCAGCAGGCCGGTGGTGTCCTGGTCGAGCCGGCCGATCGGCTGCACGCCGCGCTGGCGCAGCGGGGCGGGGAGCAGCAGCAGCACGCTCGGCCAGGCGGAAGGTTTCTGCGAGCACTCGTAGCCGGCGGGCTTGTGCAGCAATACCAGGGCCTTCGCGTGATAGGTCCACGGCTGGCTCTCGACCTCGAACTGGAGCCCTTCGGTCGGAAAGCGCTCGCCCGGGTCGCTGACCACCTTGCCGCCGACGCGCACCAGCCCGGCATCGATCAGGCCGGCGACGATGCGCCGCGTACCGAAGCCCTGCGAGAACAGGATGTCGTCGAGGCGCTGCGTCGCGCCGGCCTTCTTGGTACCCGCCATCAGTGGTGCAGCTCGAACAGCACGACGTGGTTGTCGCGCGCCGGCCAGGCGGTGCCGATCAGCCGCTCGGTGATGTCGCCGCTGCGATAGTCGGCGGTCACCGGCCGGCCCGGCGCGACGCGCAGCTTGAGCTTCGACGAGGACACGCCGGCGACGCCCGGTGGAATGCCGGGTGCCGGCTGCAGCCCGTCGAAGGCGATCTGGTCGCGCGGCAGGCCGAAGTAGCCGCGCGGGCGCGCCAGCGTGACCACCGCCGCGGCGTCCTTGTCGGCATCGGCCAGCCGCTCGGCGCGCAGGTGCACGATGTCCGACGAGCGCAGGAACGGCGAGCGGTAGACGTGCGTCGTCGCCAGCCCGGGCGCGCTGATGACGAATTCGAGCGCCGTTGACGAATCGGTGACCAGCGGTCCCCAGCGGCCATCGGCGTCGACGCTCTTGTCGACCAGCGCGGCGCCGCGCCGTGCGCCGGTGCCGGCATCGACCGCGTAGACCGCGACCTTCGCGCCGGCCAGCGGCAGATTCGTCGGGCCGCCCGGTCCCGGGCCGGAGACCTTGCCGTCGAGGGTGACGCTCTGTTCGGACGTTATCGTCGTGATCGACGGCGCGCGGCCGGTGATGAATTCATGGGCCGCGGCGAAGGCCAACGCGTGATAGCTGACCTCGCGGTGGTCGCGCCCGGGCAGCACGACGTTGGTCGCGCCCTTCAAGGCCGGCCCGTCGAAGGTCACGTTGGTCGGCGTGCCCTTGGCGCCGATCCACACGCCATCGGGCTGCGCGTACTTGTCGTTGTTGTCCGAGCGCACGGTGAGCCAGCGCACGCCGGGCGTGACCTCGTCACCGTTCGGGCCCTTGGGCGCATTCAGCGCGGTGAGGAAAGGCCCGGCGCCGTTGAACTCGTTGCCCGGGCGGAAGCCGGCATGCGCCCATGCGCCGTGGTTCGGCGTGCCGCCGAGGATGGCGTGCGAGACGGTGCGATCGCCGCCGCCGTTCTGGATGTAGTTGCGGATCGCATTGCCGCCGCGCGAATTGCCGATCAGCACGACCTTGTCGGCGCCGGTCGCCTTCAGCACCCGCTGCACTTCGGCGGCCAGGTGGTCGCGTTGCTCGGTGGACGAGCTGCGCCCGGGCTGTTCCTTGGCATCGTCGTCGCGTGCCAGCGGATACGGGAAGTCGACCGCATGCAGACGCGCGCGCGGCCAGCCGTTCGACTCGAAGCGCCACAGCGTCGTCGTCCATAGCGCGGCGGTGGCGCCATCGCCATGCACGAAGACGATCGGCGGCAGCGTGCTCGCGGGCGGCGGGCTCGCCGCACAGGCGGCGAGCAGCGCCGGGATCAACAGCAGCAGGGAACGGCGGGCAAGTCTCATGGGTTCAGTCTCCTCTTGTTGTCTTTCAGGCCAGGCCGAGATCACGCGCGGCCGGCAGCGGCGGGTCATCCAGCCCGTGGGCCGCGCGCACGGCATTGATCACTGCGCGGGCGGTGACTTCGGCGGCCAGCGCGCCCAGCACCGTCAGGTGGCCGGGCCGGCCGCTGGTGCCGGTGGCCAGCGCGAACAGCGTGTCGCCGTCGGTCAGCGTGTGGACCGGGTTGATGCTGCGGGCCAGGCCGTCGTGGGCCATCGAGGCCAGCTTGCTGGCCTGCGCCTTGGTCAGGCGCGCGTCGGTGGCGACGACGCCGATCGTCGTCGCCATGCCGTCGAGCAGGCGTGCGGGCAGCGCGCCGGAGCGGATCGCGGCCATGCTGTCGCGCGGCGTTCGGCCATCGTCGGCGCGCGCGCCGGCGACGATGCGGCCGGTCGCGGGGTCGATCACGTCGCCGATCGCGTTGACGGCGACCAGCGCGGCGACGGTGATCGCGCCGACGCGGATCGACGCGCTGCCGATGCCGCCCTTCATCGCATGCTGGATGCCGAACAGCTTGCCGACCGTCGCGCCCGCGCCGGCGCCGACCGAGCCTTGCGCCGGGGCGGCCGCGCTCGCCGCGGCGCACGCCGCATGCCCGGCGGCCGCGTCGGGGCGGATGCGCGCATCACCGAGCCAGAGGTCGAACAGCACCGCTGCCGGCACGATCGGCACGCGGGCTGGACCCACTTCGATGCCGACGCCGCGCTCCTCGAGCCAGCGCATCACGCCATCAGCAGCGGCCAGGCCGAACGCGCTGCCGCCCGACAACAGCACCGCATGCACGTGTTCGATGACGTTGCGCGGGTCGAGCAGGTCGGTCTCGCGCGTGCCGGGTGCCGCGCCGCGCACGTCGACCCCGCAGGTCGCGCCGGCTTCGCAGAGCACGACGCTGCAGCCCGTCGGCCGCCGCGGATCGGTGAAGTGCCCGACCTTCAGGCCGGCGACGTCGACGAGGCTTCCGGGATGCATGCGGCCAGCTTATCAGCGGCCGCACTCCTCACGCCGTCACGCGTGCAGCAGCCGCCCACCGCCGAAGGACCAGTTCTCCCAGGACGTTTCCTTGAAGCAGACCATCACCTGCTCGGTGTCGATGTCCTGCGCCGCGAGCCGCGTCATCAGGTCCTGCAGCAGACCGCGCTTGACCTTCACGCTGCGGCCGGCCGACCAGAAGATCTCGATCACCGCGAAGTGCTCGCCGCGGTCGCGTTCGAGGTCCGGATAACGTGCATCGAAGCGGAAGTTCTCGGCCGGCAGCTCGATCACGCGCTGGAAGCGGTCGGCCTGCGGCACGCCGGTGGCGACGAGCGCGGCATGCACGGCATCGAGCAGCGCGTTCTTGAAGGCGGGTGCGCGCTGCTCGCGCACGGTGAGGGTGACGAAGGGCATCGAGGGCTCCGGTCAGTGGGCGAGGGTTCGGGCAGCGGCAATCGCCTGGCGCAGCGTCCGGCCGACGGCGGCCCAGAAGCGGTCCTGGGCTTCGTCGCGCAGTTGCGTGGCACGGGCGCGGGCGGCGCGGGACACGGCGTCGCGCCGGTGCGGGGTCAGCAGTTGCAGAGGAGCTTGGGGGTTCATGGCGCTTCCTTGATGGGGTCAGTGCAGCCACTCTAGGCAGCGACCCGATCGCCGGAAACGGCGCCCGGACCAAATCGGTCTTGCATCGCGCGCAACACCGGACCCGCCGCCCCTACGATCCCACCCCATGGACGAGCTCGCTTTCGACGACCTGAAACTCTTCGCGCGCGTCGCCGCGCTCGGCACCTTGTCGGCGGTGGCGCGCGAGCGCGACGTGCCCGTCAGCCAGGTCTCGCGGGCGCTGGCCCGCATCGAGAAGACTTGCGGCGCGCGGCTGGTGCATCGCTCGACCCATGCGCTGGCGCTGACGGCCGAAGGCGAGACCTTCCTCGACTACTGCCACCGGCTGACGACGACGATCGAGTCGCTGGAGGGTGAATTCGCGAGCCAGGCGCGCGAGGCGAGCGGGCTGGTGCGGGTGGCGGCGAGCACGGTGATCGCGCAGTACCTGCTGCTGCCCAGCCTGACCGGACTCGCGGAGCGGCATCCGAAGCTGCGCGTCGAGCTCGAGGTCAGCGATCGCCTGGCCGACATGGCGCGCGAAGGCATCGACATCGCGATCCGCACCTCGAACGCGCTGCAGGACACGATGATCGCGCGCCAGATCGGCGCGCTCGGCCGCGGGCTGTACGCGGCGCCGGCGTATGCCGCGCAGGCCGGGCTGCCGGCGCGTCCGGACGAGCTGCGCCGCCACCGGCTGGTGGCCAACACCGCGGCGCCGCAGCTGAACCACTGGCCGTTCATCGTCGACGGCCGGGCACTGAAGATGCCGGTCGAAGGCGACTGGCGCACCAACGACACAGGGCTCGCGGCGAACATGGTGCTGCAGGGCCTGGGCATCGGCCGGCTGGCGACGCTGGTGGCCGAGCCGCTGGTGCAGCAGCAGCGGCTGGTGCCGGTGCTGGCCGACTACTGCGACCCGCAGCCGGTGCCGATCTACGCGGTGACGGCGAGCGCGCGGCAGCGGCTGCCGAAGATCCGCGCCTGCATCGACTACTTCGCGGAGTGGGTCGGCGGCCGGTCCTGAGCGACCGGCTGCGCCGAGACCGTCAGGCGAACACGCCGGCGGTGTCCTGCATGCGCTCCGACACTTCGCCGAGGTGATGCAGCGTATCGCCGAGCGTCATCTCCAGCACCGTCAGGCGCTTGAAGTAGTGACTGCCGATGTACTCGTCCGTGACGCCGATGCCGCCGTGCATCTGGATGCACTGCTGGCCGACGAAGCGCATGCTGTTGCCCAGCTGCACCTTGGCCTGCGACAGCGCGCGGCGGCGCTGCGGTGCCGGCTCGCCGAGCTTCAGGCTCGCGAAGTAGCTCATCGAGCGGCCCAGCTCGAGCTGCATCTTGACGTCGGCGATGCGGTGGCGCAGGGCCTGGAAGGTGGCCAGCGTCGTGCCGAACTGCTTGCGCGTGTTCATGTACTCGACCGTCAGCGCGACCAGCTTGTCCATCACGCCAACGCCCTCGGCGCAGGCGGCGGCGATGCCGACGTCGGCGGCGAACTCGAGCGCCGCGGCGCCGTCCTTCGTGATCAGCGTCGCGGTGGCATTGGCCAGCTTCAGCTCGCCGGCGCGCGCGCCGTCCTGCGTCGGATAGGCCTTGACCTCGACGCCGGGCGCCGACTTCTCGACCAGGAACAGCGCGATCGCGCCGTCGAGCTGCGCCGGCACGATGAAGGCGTCGGCCTCGTCTGCCGCCGGCACGACGCTCTTCTGGCCGCTGAGTGCGTAGCCGGCGCCTTGGGCCTTGGCTGTCGTCGTGACCTGGTCGAGCCGGTAACGCGCGCCGCGCTCGACCCAGGCCGGGACCACCAGCACTTCGGCGCCGGCGATCTTCGGCAGCCACGCGGCCTGCAGCTCGGGCGAGCCGGCCTGCAGCAGCGCCGGCGCCATCAGCCCGGCGGCGGCATACGGCGCGTTGACGAGCCCGCGGCCGAGCTCTTCCATCACCACCATCGCCTCGACCGGGCCGAAGCTCAGGCCGCCGTGCGCCTCGGGCACCGCCAGGCCGGCCAGGCCCAGCTCGGCGAGCTCGGTGTAGACCTCGCGCGTCTGGCCGCCGGCCTTGGCGATCGCATGGCGGCGCTCGAAGGTGAAGCCCTTGTCGACCCAGCGGGTCACCGCGTCGCGCAGCGAGACCTGGTCGTCGGTGAATTCGAAGTCCATCTCAGGCTCCCAGCACGGTTTGAGCGACGATGTTGCGTTGCACTTCGTTGCTGCCGCCGTAGATCGTCGTCTTGCGCATGTTGAAGTAGGTGCCGGCCAGCGGCGCGCACAGCGCGGCACCGGCGAAGTCGCCCTGCCAGCCGGCTTCCATCGCCTCGTGCACGTAGGGCACGCTGAACGGGCCCGCGGCCAGCATCATCAGCTCGGTGTATCGCTGCTGGATCTCGCTGCCGCGGATCTTCAGCAGGCCGGCGATGTCCAGGCTCGCCTTGCCGCTCTTTTCGGCCGATAGCACGCGCAGCACCATCATTTCCAGCGCGACGACGTCGACCTCGAGCAGCGCGATCTGGTCGCGGAAGCGCTGGTCGTCGTAGAGGCCTTCGGTCTTCGCGGTGCGCTTCAGGCGCTCGAGCTCGCGCTTGGCGCGGTTGACGTCGGCGATGTTGGTGCGTTCGTGCGCCAGCAGGTGCTTGGCGTAGGTCCAGCCCTTGTTCTCCTCGCCGATCAGGTTCTCGGCGGGCACTTCGACGTTGTCGAAGAACACTTCGTTGACCTCGTGCTCGCCGTCCATCGTGATGATCGGCCGCACGGTGATGCCGGGCGACTTCATGTCGATCAGCAGGAACGAGATGCCGGTCTGCGGCTTGCCATCGCTGCTGGTGCGCACGAGGCAGAAGATCCATTCGCCGTACTGGCCGAGCGTGGTCCAGGTCTTCTGGCCGTTGACGATGTACTTGTCGCCGACCCTTTCAGCGCGCGTCTTCAGCGACGCCAGATCCGAGCCCGAGCCGGGCTCGCTGTAGCCCTGGCTCCACCACACCTCGCCCGACGCGATGCCGGGCAGGAAGCGCTTGTGCTGCTCGGCATTGCCGAAGGCCATGATCACCGGCGCCACCATCACCGGCCCGAACGGCACGATGCGCGGCGCGCCGGCCAGCGCGCACTCTTCCTCGAACAGGTGCTTCTGCACCGCGTTCCAGCCCGGGCCGCCGAACTGCTTCGGCCAGCCGTAGCCGAGCCAGCCCTTCTTGCCGAGGATCTTGGCCCAGCGCTGCAGGTCGTCGCGCGACAGGCGCAGCGAGTTCAGCACCTTGTGGCTCAGGTCCTGCGGCAGGCTTTCGGCCACCCATTGGTGGATTTCGTTGCGGAAGGCCAGTTCTTCCGCGGTGAAGTTCAGGTCCATGGCGTCTCCATGCGCAATAGCGTCTCAAGTTTTAGCACGACCGTTCGCTTTCGAGTTGTCCCGATCGAGACAAGCTCCGGGTTTGCATGATGCGCCGCGGCCCGGACGGACGTCGAACTGCACCGCAAAGCACGCTCTAGTTTCCCGACTGCGCGCATCGAGGTCTCCCCACAATGCCAGCTTCGCCGCCCCATGGTGGTTGTCGTACGGAGCGTGTGATCTCGATGAACAGGATCAGTATCAAGGCCCGCCTGGGCCTGCTGGTGGCGGCGCTGCTCGCGCTGCTGGTCGCCTCGGCGGCCTTGACGGTGGTGCGCGTCGAACAGTCGAGCCACACGCTGAGCCAGCTCTACCACGAGCGGCTGATTCCACTGAAGCAGCTGAAGGTCGTCGCCGACGGTTATGCCGTGGGCATCGTCGATGCGGCACACAAGGTGCGCGATGGCGGCATGAGCGCCGACGCCGGATTGAAGGCGATCGCCGAGGCCCGCTCGCAGATCGATGCGCAATGGAAGGCCTTCACCGAGACGCAGCGCAACGCGCAGGAGCGCACGCTGATCGACAAGGGCCGCCCGCTGCTGAGCGCGGCCGATGCCACGGTGAAGCGCCTGGTCGCGCTGGTCAAGGGCGGTGACACCGAGGGCCTGCGCAGCTTCGCCGCCAAGGACATGTACCCGGTGATCGACCCGATCGCCGGCGTCGTCGAGGCGCTGATGCAGGTGCAGCTCGAGGCGGCCGCGGCCGAATACCAGCGCAGCCAGGAGATGGCGCGCGCCGCGCTGTGGCGCACGCTGGTGATCGCCGGCGTGGTCGTGCTGGCGGCTGGGTTGTGGTCGTGGCGCCTGGTGCGTTCGATCGTGCGGCCGCTCGCGGCGGCGGTGAGGGTCGCCGAATCGGTGGCCACCGGCGACCTGCGCCAGCACATCGATGGCAACGCCCGCGACGAGACCGGCCAGTTGCTCGCTGCGCTCAAGCGCATGAACGACAGCCTGGTCGGCATCGTCGGCCAGGTGCGCGCGGGCACCGATTCGATCGCCACCGCGTCCTCGCAGATCGCCACCGGTAATGCGGACCTGAGCCAGCGCACCGAAGAACAGGCGAGCAACCTGCAGCAGACCGCGTCGTCGATGGAAGAACTGACCGCCACCGTGCGCCAAAACGCCGAGACCGCGCGCACCGCGAGCCAGATCGCCGCGCAGGCGGCCGATGCCGCGGCGCAGGGCGGCGCGGTGGTCGGCAAGGTGGTCTCGACGATGGAGGCGATCGACGCCAGCTCGCGCAAGATCGCCGACATCATCGGCGTGATCGACGGCATCGCCTTCCAGACCAACATCCTGGCGCTGAACGCCGCCGTCGAGGCCGCGCGTGCCGGCGAACAAGGCCGCGGCTTCGCGGTCGTCGCCGGCGAGGTGCGGGCGCTGGCCCAGCGCAGCGCGCAGGCGGCGCGCGAGATCAAGACGCTGATCGGCGAGAGCGCGACCAAAGTCGAGTCCGGCACCACGCTGGTCGACGAAGCCGGCCGCACGATGGGCGAGATCGTCGCGCAGGTCAAACGTGTCAACGACCTGATCGACGAGATCAGCCACGCCAGCGCCGAGCAGAGCCAGGGCATCGGCCAGGTCGGCGATGCGGTGGCGCAGCTCGACCGGGTGACGCAGCAGAACGCCGCGCTGGTCGAAGAAAGTGCCGCCGCCGCCGAGAGCCTGAAGGTTCAGGCCGCGCAGGTTGCGCAGGCGATGCAGGTCTTCAGGATCGCCGCTTGACGAGCCCGGCAGTCGCGAGACTGCCTTCACCCGTCAGCGGCGCTCGAGCCGCATGGTGTCGCCGTCGCGGCGCATCGAGAAACGGCTGAGGAAGCTGTTGCCGAGCAGCGTGTAGGGCATCTCGGCCTGCAGCACGACGGCGTCGACGTTGAAGACCTCGACGTCGCCGATGCGCACCGAGGTCAGGTTCACCGAGTACACCGCCACCATGCCGCCGGCCGTGCTGGAGACGCCTCGCTCGCCGCGACGCCAGTCGATGCCAAGGCGGTTCGCTTCGCTGACACTCATCGCCACCACCGTTGCGCCGGTGTCGACCATGAACTGCACCGCCTTGCCGTTGATGCTGCCCTGCGCCATGAAGTGACCGCCGCGGCCGACCGGCAGCACGATCTCGCTGCCGCCGCCCGCAGACCCCCCGCCGCCGCCGACCTTGGCCGGCGCGGCGCCGAGCCGGATCACGCTGCTGCGGCCGGCAACCACCACCTCGGCTTCACCATCGCCGACCCGCGTCAGGGTCACGCCCTTGACGGTGCTGCCCACCGACACGGTGTGCGGCTGGCCGTCGATCAGCAGCAGCGCCTTCGTCGCGCCGAGGCTGCCGGACAGGCTGACGGTCTGCGCCGCGGCCACGAACGGCAGCAGCGCGGCAAGCAGCAGGAGGCCGCGGCGCAGGGCGGGCAAGGCTAGTCTCTGAAGTTGTTGAAGGCCAGCGGCACGTCGGCCACTTCCTTCTTCAGCAGCGCGATCGCCGCCTGCAGGTCGTCGCGCTTGGTGCCGCTCACGCGCACCGTATCGCCCTGGATGGCGGCCTGCACCTTGATCTTGCTCTGCTTGATCAGCGTCTGGATCTTCTTCGCGGTGTCGCTGTCGATGCCTTGCTTGACCGGCACCGTCTGGCGCACCTTGTCGCCGCCCATCTTCTCGAGCTTGGCGCTGAAGTCGAGGAAGCGCACGTCGACGCCGCGCTTGGTCAGCTTGGCCAGCAGCAGGTCCTTGACCTGGCCGATCTGGAAGTCGCTGTCGGCCAGCAACTGCAGCGAGCGGTCCTTGCCCGCTTCGACGCTCTCGATGTGGGCGGAGGAGCCCTTGAAATCGAAGCGCGTGCCGATTTCCTTGTTGCTCTGCTCGACTGCATTGCGCAGTTCGACCAGGTTGGGTTCGAGGACGGTGTCGAAGCTTGGCATGGGGTCGAAATTCTGCCACGCAGGACCGCTGCGGCGACATGCGACCCATCGGTCAAAATCCACCGATGTCCAACCTGCCGCGCAGCCTCGCGATCGAACACGCCGTCAGCCTGCGCGAGCTGAACACCTTCGGCCTGCCGGCGGTGGCCCACACGCTGGTGCGCATCACCGACGATGCCGACGTGCGCCGCATGCTCGGCCATCCGCAGATCGGCCGCGCGCCGAAGCTGATCCTCGGCGGCGGCAGCAACCTGATCCTGACGCGCGATCCGCAGGCGGTGGTGCTGCGCGTCGAAGTGATGGGCCGCCGCCTCGTCGAGGAGCGGCCCGATGCGTGGATCGTCGAGGTCGGCGCCGGCGAGCGCTGGCACGAGACGGTGGCCTGGACGCTGGACCAGGGCTGGCCCGGGCTGGAGAACCTGGCGCTGATTCCCGGCAGCGTCGGCGCCGCGCCGGTGCAGAACATCGGCGCCTACGGCGTCGAGCTGCAGGACCGCTTCGAATCGCTCGATGCGGTGGACCTGGTCACCGGCCGCAGCGTCACGCTGTCCGCAGCGGCCTGCGCCTTCGGCTACCGCGACAGCGTGTTCAAGCAGACCGGCTTCGGCGGGCTGGCAGGCAAGAGCCTGATCACGCGCGTGCGGCTGAAGCTGCCGCGGCCCTGGCAGCCGGTGATCGGCTACCTCGACCTGGAGCGCAAGATCGCTGAAACCGGCGTGCAGGCGCCGGACCCGCGCACGATCTTCGACTGGATCTGCGCGATCCGCCGCGCCAAGCTGCCCGATCCGGCTGAGGTCGGCAATGCCGGCAGCTTCTTCAAGAACCCGGTCGTCAGCCCCGAGCAATGCCGCGACATCATCGCCCGCGATCCGCACATCGTGCATTACGCGATCGATGGCGGCCGCTTCAAGCTGGCCGCCGGCTGGCTGATCGATGCCTGCGGCTGGAAGGGCAAGTCGATCGGCCGCGCCGGCGTCTACGAGAAGCAGGCGCTGGTGCTGGTCAACCGCGGCGGCGCCAGCGGTGCCGAGGTCGTCACGCTGGCGCGGGCGATCCAGGAAAGCGTCTATGGGCGCTTCGGCATCCGGCTGGAGCCGGAGCCGGTGGTCGTCTAGCGAGTCATCTAGCCTGCGACGATGCCTTCGGCGGCACACAGCCGCCGCGTCGCCTGCGCCAGTTCCTCGAAACGCTGCACCGCCAGCGCCAGCTGCGGCGCGCCGAGGGTCGACGCATCGCGGTTCAAGGTCGCCGCGGCTTCGGCCAGTGCCGGCAGGCCCAGGTTCAGCGCCGCGCCCTTGACCGCATGCGCGGCATGGCGCAGCACGTCGGTATCGGCGTCGCGCATGGCCTCGCGCATGCGGCGCGCGGCCTGATCGGCCTGGTCGAAGAATTCGCCGTACAGCGCCGGCGAGCGCTCGGCGCCCATCAGCTCGGTGACGGCGGCCAGCGCGGCATGGTCGATCAGGCCGGATTCGGACACTGCCGGATCCACCACGGCCACAGCGGCGGCCGGCGGCACGGCCGCCGCCGCGCCGGCATGGCGGGCGAACAGCGCGGCCAACGCCTCCAGGCTGACCGGCTTGGTGATCACTTCGTCGATGCCGGCGCGCAGGCAGCGTTCGCGCGTGTCGGCGAAGACGTCGGCGGTCAGCGCGATGATCGGCACCTGCGACCGCGGTGGTCCCAGCGCGCGGATCGCCTCGCTGGCGGTGACGCCGTCCATCACCGGCATGTGCACGTCCATCAGCACCAGGTCGAACGGCTGTTCGCGCAGCGCCTGCACCGCCTCGAGGCCGTTGATCACCTGGTGGCCGTGGTGGCCCAGGCGCTCGAGCAGCGCATCCAGGTACAGGCGGTTGACCGGATGGTCCTCGGCGACCAGCACGCGCAGGCTGCGGCTGTGGTTCTGCTCGGCGGTCGCCTGGGGCGAGGCCGTCGCCGCCGCGGGCAGCAGCGGGCAGCGGAATGCGAACACGCTGCCGGCGCCCGGCGCGCTGCGCACGACGAGCTCGCCGCCCATCAGCCGCGCGAGGTTGCGCGAGATCGCCAGCCCGAGGCCGGTGCCGCCCTGGCGCCGCACGTGCGGATCGTCGGCCCGCGTGAAGCGCTGGAACAGGCGCGCCACCGTCGCCGTGTCCATGCCGATGCCGCTGTCGGCGACCTCGAATTCGAGCTGCGGCTCGCCGTCGGCGCCGCTGCGCGTGCGGCAGCTGAGCACGACGCTGCCGCGCTCGGAGAACTTGATGGCGTTGTTCAGCAGGTTGTAGAGCACCTGCCGGATGCGCGTCGGATCGAGCCGCACGTGGCTCGGCAGGCCGCCGTCCAGGCGCAGCTCCAGCGCCAGGCCCTTGTCGGCCGCCTGCGGCTGCATCAGCGCGCGCACCTCCTGCACCAGGCCGCGCAGCTCGACGTCCTGCGCCTGCAGCGCGAGCGTGCCCGACTCGAGCTTCGCCAGGTCGAGGATGTCGTCGAGCAGGCGCAGCAGGTGTCCGGCCGATTCGTCGGCGGTCTGCAGCCAGGCGGCGGCCTGCGTGGCATCGGCCGGCGCCGGCTGCTTCAGCAAGGCCAGCATGCCGAGCAGGCCGTGCAGCGGCGTGCGCAGCTCGTGGCTCATGTCGGCGAGGAATTCGCTCTTCGCGTGGCTCGCGGCTTCGGCCTCGATGCGTGCGTCGCGCAGCTCGTCGGCCAACGCTTCGAGGTGGCGCCGGCGCTGTTCGAGCTTGCGCATCTGGCGCAGCGCGATCAGCGCGAAGACCAGCACCATCGCCGACAGGAAGGCGGTCAGCCCGAGGCCGATCTGGTTGTGCTGGCGCACCTTGTCCTGGCGTTCGCTGACCTGCGCCGCGACCTGGTGCGAGGCGTCGAGCAGCAACTGGTGGATCGGGTCGCCCAGCGCCAGCAGGTCCGTCAGCAGCGCACGCGAGGCCTGCGGGCTCAGCGGGCCGCGCGGCCGGTCGCTCAGGTACAGGTCGGCGCGCGTGGCAAAGCTGTCGATCCGGCGCAGCACCTGCTCGGAACCCGCAACGTTGCGCAGCAGGCGGTTGGCGCGTTCGGTGCGCAGCAGCGAGGCGCGGCTGAGGAAGATGTCGTAGCGCAGCTGCAGCTGCGCCGGCGTGTCGGCCGGATGGTCGAGGTCCTGGCGCCATTGCTCGCGCAGGCGCAGGTACTCGGTCTCCAGCTGGTACAGGCTCAGCACCAGGTAGTCGTCCTGGTACTGCACCGTCCCGCTCAGCAGCGCGTACTGGCGCACCTGCACGAAGGCCGCCGCCAGCAGCGTCGCCAGCAGCAGCAGCCCGGTGACGCCGAACCACGGCGTCAGCCGCTGCGGCTGCGAATCGGGGCTCACAGCACCTCGATCGATCGGAGCTGCCAGGCGCAGCGCGTGTAGTACAGGGCCTTGCGCAGCGCGGCGTTGCTGTCGAAGGGGTAGATGATGAACAGCGGGCCCTTGTCGCGCACCGACATCGGCTTGTCGTCGAGCAGGCGGGCGAGCAGCACGTCGAAGCGCTGCACGTCGTCGAACGGGATGTCGACGCGGTAGTCGTTCAGCGCCGTCGCGCGCAGCGCCTGGCCCTGGGCCGACGCCGCGGCCAGCACGTCGCGCAGCAGCGGGCCGGTGAACTTGCGCGGCAGGCTGTACCACGGCGTGCGCGTCGTGAAGCTCTGCTGCGGCAGCTTCTCGAGCATCGTCATGTCGAACTCGGCCTGCGGCTCGCCCTGCGCCTGGCGGTTCGGCAGGCGCACGCGACCGGTCACGGTCAGCACCACCGGCCCGTCGGGTGCCTCCAGCGCCTGCGCCGGCGCACTGGCGCCGAGCCAGGGCAGGGCGGCGGCGAAGCTCAGCAAGTGGCGGCGTTGCATCCCGGCGGCGCAGCTTCCAATCGTGGGGGGGCGATATTAACCGTCGACCAGCCAAGGGTTGACCCGGATGACAACTGCGCACGCTTCGCCGCGCATCAGTACTTGGAGGGGGGCGACGCGAGCACTTGCTGCGTTAAGCTGCCGGGTTATGTCTTCGACACTGGGTCCCACCACTTCAGGCGGCCAGGCCAATGCGCTGCCGAAGGGGACTCGCCTGGGTGAATTCGAGATCCGGCGCGTCATCGGCGCGGGGGGGTTCGGCATCGTCTACATGGCGTTCGACCACGGGCTGGAACGCGAGGTGGCGATCAAGGAATACATGCCTTCGTCGCTGGCTTCACGCACCGCGACGCTGCATGTCTCACTGACCTCGCCGTCGAACGAGGAGACCTTCAAGCTCGGTTTGCGCTCCTTCGTCAACGAGGCCAAGCTGCTGGCGCGCTTCGACCACCGCTCGCTGATCAAGGTGCACCGCTTCTGGGAAGACCGCGGCACCGCCTACATGGTGATGCCGCTGCTGCGCGGCCGCACGCTGCGCGAGGCGCGCCGGCTGATGGAGCAGCCGCCGACCGAAGCCTGGCTGCGCGGCGTGCTCGATCCGGTGCTCGGCGCCCTGGAGGTGCTGCACCGCGAGGACGTCTTCCACCGCGACATCGCGCCCGACAACATCCTGATCGGCGACGACGGCGTGCCGATGCTGCTGGACTTCGGCGCCGCGCGCCACGTGATCCACGGCCGCAGCCAGACGCTCACCGCGATCCTCAAGCCCAGCTACGCGCCGATCGAGCAGTACGGCGAGGCGAGCAACCTGCGCCAGGGCGCCTGGACCGACCTCTACGCACTCGGCGCGACGCTGCACTATCTGATCACCGAGTCGCCGCCGGCGCCGGCGACCGTGCGCACGATCAGCGACGACGTGCCGCCGTTGTCGTCGATGCCGCGCCCGGGCATCTCGGACCAGTTCCTGCAGATCGTCGACTGGATGCTGGCGCCGCGCCCGCAGCAGCGGCCTCAATCGGTGGCCGAACTGCGCGAGGTGCTGGCCGGCCGGCGTGGCGTGCCGGTGAACACGATGCCGCCGCCGTCGCCGACCTCCTGGCAGCGCACCGAGCTCTACCACCCGCCGGCGCCGCCGGCCGCGCACCACGAACCGCTGCCGCTGCCGGTCCCCGCGCCCGCGCCGGCCGCACCGCAGCATCCGACGACCCAACGCCGCGTCGATCCGGAGATGCGGCCCGACGCGACCGTCCACCCGCAGACGCGCGCCGCGCCGCCGACCGCGCGACCCGCGCCGTCACCCGCGCCACGGCCCGTCCCTGCACCGGCGCGGGTGCCGCTCGACCAACTCGACTTCGTGCCATCGCGGCCGATGCCGCTGAAAACGCCGGCGCCCGCGCCGCGCGCACCGGTGGCCGGCGGCAGCGATGCGCGCAACCTGCTGCCGTGGCTGGCCGGCGGCGGGGCGGTCGTCGCCGCAGGAGCAGCCCTGGTGTGGTTCCTGAACCGGCCGTCGGCGCCGGTGGTCATCGTCGCGCCGACGCCCGCGGCATCGGCGCCGGTGCCGTCGGCGGCGGCGGCGGTGCCGTCGCCGGTGGCTTCCGCCGTCGTCGAGCCGGCGCCGGCGCCGATCGTCGTCGCACCGCCGGTCCAGCCACCCGCGCCGGCACCGGTCGCCGCGACACCGGCGCCCGCACCGCGCCCGACGCCGCAACCCGCCCCGGCGCCGCGGCCCGGCACGACACCGGCACCGACCGCGCAGTCGCCGGTGGCCCCGAGCCCGGCGATGTCGGTGGCCAGCGCTGCGCTGCGGCCGCTGCCGACCCGTCCGCCGGCGCCCGCGCCGGCCACCGAAAGCAGCACCGGCCGTGTCGCCACGCCCGCCCGTCCCGATCCGACCCCCAGCCCGCCGCCGCCGGCGCGAAGCGAAGCACCCGCCCCGGCACCGACCGCCGCCGCGCGCGATCCGCGCGAGAGCTGCGGCTCGCGCATGCTGATCGCGCTGCACCTGTGCCTGGTGCGCGAATGCGCGAAGCCCGCGTTCCAGGACCATCCGGAATGCGTGCAGGTGCGGGCGATCGAAGAGCGCACGCGCGCGCGCACGTCGCCTTAGCGACAGCTCGTCGATACCGCCTTAGCGACAGCTCGTCGATACCGCCTTAGCGACAGCTCGTCGATACCGCCTTGGCGACAGCTCGTCGACGAGCTGCGTCGCCAGGGTGACAAGTTGCGGGTTCGCCGGGATGCGGCCCGCGTGACGCTCGGCTACACCGGCAGAGGATCCACCTCTTCTGCCGCCGATGAACACGCCTGCAACCCGTCCGCACCACAAGATCTGGCCGTCGCGCCTGCCGCGCGAGCTGGTCCTGCCCGAGACCAGCCTGTGGTTCAACCTCGAGGTCTCGGCGACGCGCTTTCCGCAGCGCGCGGCCTACCGCTTCCTCGGCCGGCCGCTGCTCTACGCCGAGCTGAAGGGCCAGGCCGAGGCGCTGGCCGGCTGGCTGCAGGCGCACGGCGTCGGCAAGGGCGACCGCGTGATCGTCTTCCTGCAGAACTGCCCGCAGTACGCCGTCGCGGTGCACGCGATCCTGCGCGCCGACGCGGTGGTCGTGCCGGTCAACCCGATGAACAAGGCCGACGAGTTCGGCCACTACGTCACCGACTCGGGCGCGCGCATTGCCATCACCAGCGCCGACCTGGCGGGCATCGTCGCCGAGGCCGACAGCCGCCTGCCCGAAGCGCAGCGGCTGCGCCACCTCGTCGCGACGCGTTACGCCGATGCGCTGCCCGAAAGCATCGACCCGGCCGAGCGGCCGAACGACGCGATCCTGCAATGGCTGCAGGCCGACCCGCCGCTGCCCGCCGGCACCTTGCGCTGGAACGAGGTGCTGGCGAGCGGCCACGCGCCCGGTGCGCACACCGCACAGCCCGACGACCTGGCGCTGCTGCCCTACACCTCGGGCACCACCGGCATGCCCAAGGGCTGCATGCACACGCACCGGACGCTGATGCACAACGTGTTCGGCGCCAGCCAGTGGGGCCACTCGGGGCCGGAGACGGTCAGCCTCGGCGTGGTGCCGATGTTCCACATCACCGGCTTCGTCTACGGCGTGCTGAGCTCGCCGGCCGGCGGCGCGACGACGATCATCCTGCCGCGCTGGGACCGCGAGCTCGCCGGGCGCCTGTTCGCGCGCCACCGGGTCACGCACTGGACCTGCATCCCGACGATGATCATCGACCTGATGGCGAGCCCGAACTTCGCGAGCTTCGACCTGTCGAGCCTGCGCTACCTGTCGGGCGGCGGCGCGGCGATGCCGTTCGCGGTCGCCGAGCGGCTGCAGAAGGAATTCGGCATCACCTTCGCCGAGGGCTACGGCCTGACCGAGACCGCCGCGCCGACGCATGCCAACCCGCCCGAGCGCGCGAAGCTGCAATGCCTGGGCATCCCGATCTTCGGCACCGATTCGCGCATCGTCGATCCGGAAACGCTGGCCGAGCTGCCGCCGGGCGAGATCGGCGAGATCGTCACGCACGGGCCGATGGTCTTCAAGGGCTACTGGGGCCATCCGGAGGCGACCCGGGCGGCCTTCATTCAAATCGACGGCAAGCCCTTCTTCCGCACCGGCGACCTCGGCCGCATGGACGAGGAAGGCTACTTCTTCATGACCGACCGGCTGAAGCGGATGATCAACGCCAGCGGTTTCAAGGTCTGGCCGAGCGAGGTCGAGCTGCTGCTGTTCAAGTGCCCGGCGGTGCAGGAGGCCTGCGTGATCTCGGCGCGCGACGCCTACCGCGGCGAAACCGTCAAGGCCGTGGTCGTGCTGCGCGCCGAGGCGCGCGGCACAACCGCCGAGCAGGACATCATCGACTGGGCGCGCGACCACATGGCGGCGTACAAGGTGCCGCGTTTCGTCGAGTTCGTCGACGTGCTGCCGAAGTCGGGCTCGGGCAAGGTGATGTGGCGGCTGCTGCAGGAAAAGGAAGCCGCCGCCGCTTCCTGACGCCAGATATGAGCGGCCGCTGCTGCCGGCGTCAGCTCGCGTTCATCAACGCGTCGTAGCGCCGCTGCATCTCCTCGGTCGACACATCCTCGATGTGATGGCCCAGCAGCCACTGGTGGCCGAAGGGGTCGCGCACGCGGCAGCTGCGTTCGCCGTAGAACTGGTCGGTCGGCGCCATTTCCATCGTCGCGCCGGCGGCGACCAGACGCGCGGCGAGGGCGTCGCAGTCGTCGACGTGCAGGTGGATCGACGCGCCGAGCGTCGTCGCGCCGTCCGGCGCCATCAGGCCGTATTCGGGGTACTCCTCGCTGAGCATCAGCACCACCGGCCCCAACTGCAGCTCGGCATGGCCGATGCGGCCCGACGGCTCGGTCAGCCGCATTTTTTCGACGGCGCCGAAGGCGCGCACGTAGAAGGCGATCGCGTCGGCGGCGCCCTTGACGCGCAGGTACGGAAAGACCTCTTGGATCACCGGCGGTTTCGTGCTCATGGCTTCGACTCCGTGCGTGAGTGGCGATGCGGCCAGCTTAGGCCCTGCGAATGGTGGCGTCTTGAACGTTTTTTCGCTTCAGCGGCAGGCCACGTGGCTCGGGAAGGCCGTCGCGTCGCGGCGGTAATCGCCGGGCGTGAAGCCGGCGAAGCGGCGGAACTCGCGCGCCAGGTGCGCCTGGTCGGAATAACCCGCATCGGACGCGGCCTCCGCCCACGCCGTGTCGGGCTGGGTGTCCTGCAGCAGCGCGTTGAAGCGCAGCAGCGCGCCGTGCAGCTTGGGCGTCAGGCCGACCGCGCGGCGGTAGCGTTCGATGAAGCGGGCCGGCGACAGCCCGCACGCGCTTTGCACCGTGCCGACGCGCGCGCCGCTGGCCAGCTGCGCCACCGCCCAGCCCAGCCAGCGCTCGACGTCGGCCTCGGGGAGAAAGCGTTCGCGCAGCGCGGCTTCGAGCGCGTCGAGCCGCGCCGCCGGCGTGGCGAGCCTGCCGCCCTTCGTCAGGCGGTCCTGCAGCGCGGCGGCGAAACCGGGCCACAGCTCGTCGAGCGCGATGCTGCGGCCGGTGTATTCATCGGCCGGCGCGGCGACGAAGGCGACCAGGCCGCCGGGCCTGAAATGCGCGCCGACCACCGCCAGCGCGCCCGCCGTGTCGCGCAGCGTGGCGCGCTGCTGCGCGCCCTGCAGCACGCCGCCGGCGAGCCAATGGCCGGCCATGTCGTCGCGGCCGGCGAAGCGGTGCAGCGCACCCTGCGTCAGCGGCACGATCAGGTCGGCGCAGCCGGTCGGCAGGTTCCATTCGCGCGCATGCGCCAGGCCCTGCGGCCTGGCGCTGGTCCACAGCATCGAGACGAAGCGGTCGAGCGGTGGCGCCGGCGAGCGGCTGGCGTGGTCCATCGTTCTTAAAAGCCCGAGCCGGGCGTTTTCAGAAACGCCGCTTCCTCGGCCGTGCTGGCGCGGCCGAGCGCGGCATTGCGATGCGGGAAGCGGCCGAAGCGTTCGATGATGTCGTGGTGCGCCTGCGCCCAGCGCAGCAGGCCGTCGAGCTGCGGCTCGTCGCGCTCGAGCGCGGCGAACAGGCGCAGCGCCTCGCGCTGCTGCCCCAGGTCCTCGGCGTGCTCGAACGGCAGGTAGACGAACTGGCGCTGCACGCCGGCGAGCGCGCGGTCGTCGCCGCGGCCGACCATCGCCTGCGCGGCAGCCAGCGCCCGCGCATCGCCGGCGAAGGCGCGCGCGCTGTCGCGAAAGACGTTGCGCGTGAACTGGTCGAGCACGATCACTTCGGCCAGCGCGCCGGCCGGCGTCTGCGCCCAATCGCCGACGTCGCCGCCGAGCGCCGCCTCGATCGTCGCGCCGAAGCGCTCGCGGATCTGCGCATCGAAGGCCGGGTCCTTGCGGAACCAGGCGGCGCGCGTGCGCAGGTGCTCGGGGTCGCCGGGCGGGGCGAACCAGAAGTCCAGCACGGCACCGGGCGGCAGGGCAGGTGATGTTCGATCCATGGCCCGCACTATTGCGCACGGGGCGCCGAATGCCGGGTGCTAACCTCGGTTGGCGCAGGGCTTTATCGCAGAGGACTCCCCCATGAACGACTGGACCGCCGGATACGTTGCCGACATCGGCTACACCTTCGGCTACTACCCCGAGCTGAACCCGCTGCGCATGAAGCTCGCCTTCCTGCACGCCGGGCTGGTGTGCCCCGAAGTGGGCACCGCGTGCGAGCTGGGTTTCGGCCAGGGCATGAGCACCAACCTGCACGCCGCGGCCACCACCGTGCAGTGGCACGGCACCGACTTCAACCCCGCACAGGCGGCGTTCGCGCAGGAGCTGGCTGCGGCCGGCGGCGCGGGCGCGCGGCTCTTCGACGAGTCGTTCGCCGAGTTCGCCAGCCGCACCGACCTGCCGGATTTCGACTTCATCGCGCTGCACGGCATCTGGAGCTGGATCAGCGACGAGAACCGCGCCTGCATCGTCGATTTCGTGCGCCGCAAGCTGAAGGTGGGCGGCGTGCTCTACGTCAGCTACAACACGCTGCCGGGCTGGGCCGCGTTCGCGCCGATGCGACACCTGCTGACGCAGCATGCCGAGATCATCGGCTCCGAAGGGCGCGGCATCGCCAGCCGCATCGACGGCGCGCTGGCCTTTGCCGAAAAGCTGCTCGAGCAGAAGCCGGGTTATGCCATCGCCAATCCGCACATCGGCGAGCGGCTGCAACAGCTGAAGGCCAAGCCCCGCCACTACCTGGCCCACGAGTACTTCAATCGCGACTGGCACCCGATGCACTTCGCGACGATGGTCGACTGGCTCGCGCCCGCGAAGGTGAGCTATGCCTGTCCGGCGCATCTGATCGACCACGTGCCCGAGCTGCAGCTCACCGAGGGCCAGCAGGCCTTCCTGAAGGAGATCCCGGACTTCAACTTCCGCGAATCGGTGCGCGACTTCATGACCCACCAGCAGTTCCGCCGCGACTACTGGGTCAAGGGTCCGCGCATGCTGAGCGCGCTGGGGCGCACCGAGGCGCTGCGCTCGCAGCGGCTGATGCTGACCACGCACCGCCCGCACGTGACGCTCAAAGTGAGCGGCGCCCTCGGCGAGGCCCGGTTGAACGAAGCGCTGTATGGCCCGCTGCTGGACGCGATGGCGGAGCATCAGCCGCGGTCCGTGGCCGAGCTGGAGCGCCTGCCGCAGCTGAAGATGCCGTTCGCCGCGCTGATGCAATGCCTGGTCGTGCTGTGCGGCTCGGGCCATGTCTGGCCGGCGCAGACCGATGCGCAGGCCGATGCCGCGCGACCCGCCACCGACCGGCTGAACCAGGCGCTGCTGCGGCGCAGCCGCGACAACGGCGACATCGCTTTCCTGGCGAGCCCGGTGACCGGCGGTGGCGCTGCCGTCGCCCGCATCCCGCAGCTGTGCCTGCTGGCTCGGCAACAGGGCCTGAAGACCCCCGAGGAATGGGCGCGCTTCGCACTGGAGCTGATGCTGGCGTTGAATCAGCGCGTGGTGAAGGACGGCAAGACGCTGGACCGGCCGGAAGACACCTTCAACGAGCTGGTCGGCCAGGCCCGGATGTTCGCTGAGCAGGACCTGCCGACGCTGCAGGCGCTGCGGATCGCGTAGCACAGTCGGCGTCGGGGTCGGTCGGCCGTGGTCCTCGGCCGGGCGGGACCCCTTCACGGCGATTGACGCCGTCGCGGTCGAGGCACGATTATTGGCCGCCATGACGCTTGACTCCCCGCCCGTACTCGATCCCGAAGCCGGCGTCGCGCTGCTGCTGACCGACATCGTCGACAGCGCCGAAATCACGGCACGCCTCGGTGATGATGGTGCAGCCGCGCTGTGGGCCGCACACGACCGCGTCGCACGTGATCTGCTGCGTGAGTGGCGTGGCCGCGAGATCGACAAGAGCGACGGTTTTCTGATCCTGTTCGCCAGCGTTCGCGAAGCGCTCGGCTATGCCAATGCCTACCACGAGGCGCTGCTCCTTCTCGAGCCGCCGCTGACGGCACGGGCAGGCATTCACTATGGCCAGGTCCGCCTGCGCGAGAATCCGACGATCGACGTCGCGCTCGGCGCTAAACCGCTCGAGGTGGACGGCGCGATCAAGCCTGCTGCTGCGCGCATCATGTCCGCCGCGCGCCCCAGACAGACCTTGCTGTCGCACGCTGCCGGCGCAGCGCTGATGGCGTGCTGCGACCCCCGGCTCGTCTCGCACGGGCACTGGCGCTTCAAAGGGTTCGATGACGTCTTCGAGTTGTTCGAGGCTGCGCAAACAGGCGTTGCGGCCGAGCCGCCGCCCGACGGGGCAAAGGCATGGCGCGTGGTTCGTCGTGGAGAGGTGTGGGAACCGCTGCAAGCCGTGCCGCACAGCCTGCCGGCCGAGCGCGATCGATTCATTGGCCGGACAGGTGAGCTGGCAGGTCTGCGCCAGCGCCTTCGCGGCGGTGCGCGGCTGGTTTCGCTGCTCGGTCCCGGTGGTACAGGGAAGACGCGATTGGCGTTGCGTTTCGGGTGGGAGGCGCTTGGAGACCACCCCGACGGCGTCTGGTTCTGCGATCTGTCCGCAGCGCGGAGCACCGAAGGCATCGTGCACGCAATGGCGCAGGGACTGCGCCTGGCCCTGGCGGGCACCGACCCGCTGCGCCAAGTCGGGGACGCGATCCGCGGACGGCCGCACTGCCTGGTGATCGTTGACAACTTCGAGCAGGTGGCCGAGCACGCGGCGGAAACGCTCGGATGTTGGCTCGAGCAGGCACCGAAAGCGGTGTTTTGCGTCACCACGCGCGAGCGGTTGGGCATCGTCGGCGAGCAGGCATTCGCAGTCCAACCGCTGTCCGTCGAGGAAGGCGTGGTGTTGCTGCGCGAGCGCGGAGCGGCGGCCGGTGCGCAGGCGTTCACCGCGGCGGACGAGGCCGCCTCGCCTGAACTCGTGCGCCTGCTCGACGGGCTGCCGCTGGCCATCGAACTGGCCGCCTCACGGCTGCCAGTGCTTCCGCCCTCGCGCTTGCTGCCGCGCATGGGCGAACGCTTCAGGCTGCTGGTCAGCGCACGAGGTCGTCCAGATCGCCACGCCACCTTGCGCGCGACGCTCGACTGGTCCTGGGATCTGCTGGCAGAGGCCGAACGCATGGCGCTGGCGCAGCTCTCTGTCTTCGAGGGTGGGTTCACGCTCGAAGCTGCCGAGGTAGTCCTCGACCTGACCGGATGCGGCGGCACGCCCTGGGTCGTGGATGTGGTGCAGGCGTTGGTGCAGAAGTCGCTTGTGCGAGTGGTGGGCGAGGGGCGGTTCGACTTGCTACGGGCGGTGCAGGAGTACGCAGCCTGGCGCCTCGGATTGACCGATGCCGGCGTGGCGAGCAGGCTGCGGCATGCACGCCACTTCGGCGCATACGATGAGCGCCGCGCCTGCGCCGGACGGTGCGTCGAGCTCGAAAACCTGATCGCGGCGACTCGGCGGATGATTTGTGTCGGCGAGGCGGCAGCGGCGGCGGCGGTCCTGCTTGCGGCCTGGGCTCCGCTCAAGCTGGTGGGCCCGTTCTCAGTGGCAGTCGGACTAGCCGCCGAGGTTCTCGCGACGCGGGGGATCACGGATGCCGAAAGCGGCGAAGTGCGTGGCGTCGCCGGCAGCGCGAAGTTGCTGCTCGGTGATGTCGAGGCGGCTCGCGGCGACCTCGAAGCCGCGCTTCGATTCGCGCCGGCGGGCAGCCTGGCGCATGCCCGTGCGGCCTGTGTCCTCGGCGAACTCGAGTCCAATGCCGGCCATGCGCGCCGCGCACAGGATCTGCTGTCGAGCGTCCTCGCCGTCGCGCGCGATCTTGGCGACGCAGGTCTGCAATGTCGGGCTATGAACGCGCTCGGCGGATTGGCACTCGAGCAGTCCAGGCTCGACGAGGCAATCCGGTTGTACGAGCAGGCGTTAGCGGTTGCGCGCGTCGCCAACGACCGGCGGTGGGAGGGCGGCGTACTTGGCAACCTCGGCGTCGTTCACGGCAGCCGCGGTGACCTTGTCGTTGCCCTTGAGTGCTTCGATCGGGCACTAGAGTGTGCCCGTGACTCTGGCGATCGTCGGTTCGAAGGCAACGCGCTGTGCAACCTGGGGCTGCTGCTGCTCGACCTCGGGCGAACCGACGATGCGAGGATCCGTTTGGAGGCGGCCCTGGGCTTGTCGCGCACCATGGGCCACGCGAGGCTCGAGGGCACGGTGCTCAGCAACCTGGGCCTGCTGGCCGACAGTGAGGAGCGCTTCGAGTCGGCCGTGTCTCACCATCGGGCGGCCGTCGAATGTGCTGTGCGCCAGACCGATCAGCGGTGTGAGAGGCGCTATCGGGTCTACCTCGGGCGCTCGCTCGCGCACTCAGGCCGGCTCGACGAGGCGCGTGCTTGCCTGCAGGCCGCACTGATGCCGGCGGACGAGTTGCCGGACCCGGTCGGTCATGCGCTGGCGATGTGTTCAATGGCTGAGGTCGAGCTGCGAGCCGGTAGGGTCGAAGCCGCGCAAGAACACCTCGCCACCGCGCGAGCACTCGGGCATGAAGCCGGTGCCGGCGACGGCAGCGAACTCGGGCGCGACCTGCTCCGTCTCGAGACCTTGTTGCGCGAGGCGGTCAGCCCTGGTTGACGATGTATGGGTCGTCGGCCTTGCACTTGTACCTCGTGCCGTCCTTCACGTAGTACACATAGATGTCGTACGCATGCTGGGTGCGAGACGAGTTGTTCTTGGCCTTCCACGTGAAGCGGTGCTTCTTTCCATTGTGGTGGCCGTTGTTGTCGAAATCAGTGTTGTTCTTGATGTCGATGCCGTCCTTCGCCGTTGAGCTGCTCGTCGAATCGAACTCGTAGGTACCCGAGGCGTCTCTGACCTGATTCAGGTACCAGATCACCTTGGTGTTCTTCCAGACGTTCACGTTCTCGTAGAGGTACGCGACCTCGCAGTTCTCGCCCCCCGTCTTGACGACAAGCGGTACCCAGCACTCCGGGTTGCCCTCCTCCTCCGGACAGGTGAGGTCATACGGGACATCGCCGATCCGGTAGAGCCTGATCTTGCCGGCGTCGCCGCTCCGAGCCGCGGCCGTGGCGGACGGCGCCACCGGGGTCGCGCAGCCCGCCAGCCACGCGATGAGCGCACAAGCCATCGCGGCTCGGCATGCAGATTTGACTCTGTCGTTCATTGGTCCTCCTTCGTTCGGCCGGTGCCCCGATCCTGGCTTCGGCGACGCGGCCGGTTATAGCGCCGATCGTCATGCATCGGCATCCCCATTCGTCATGATGGCCCGCGTGCGGCAGTTCTGATCACAGGGTCGATCCTGACGGCCAAGCGACGGAAGTCAGCGTCAGCTGGAGCGCCTACTGCTTCAGCGCCCCAGCTGCCGCCACAGGAAAACGAACTCCAGCGCCAGCAGGTCGGCGCGCTGCGCGTTGTCGGCCGCACCGGCGTGGCCGCCTTCGATGTTCTCGTAGTACAGCGGCGCGTGGCCCTGCTCGACCATGCGCGCGGCCATCTTGCGCGCGTGGCCCGGATGCACGCGGTCGTCGCGCGTCGAGGTGGTGAACAGCACCTTGGGCAGCTTCGCGCCGGCCTTGACGTTCTGGTACGGGCTGTACGGCGCGATCCAGGCCCACTCCTCGGGCTTGTCGGGGTTGCCGTATTCGGCCATCCACGAGGCGCCGGCCAGCAGCTTGTGATAACGCTGCATGTCCAGCAGCGGCACCTTGCAGACCACCGCGCCGAAGAGCTCGGGCCGCTGCAGCATCACCGCGCCGACCAGCAGCCCGCCATTGCTGCCGCCGAGCATGCCCAGGCGCCGCGCGCTGGTCACTTTGGTCGACGCGAGGTCCTCGGCGACTGCGGCGAAGTCGTCGTAGCTCTTCTGCTTGTGGGCCTTGATCGCAGCCTGATGCCAGGCCGGACCGTATTCGCCGCCGCCGCGGATATTGGCAATGACGAACACGCCACCCTTGGCGATCCAGGCGCTGCCATAGGTCGGCAGATAACGCGGCAGTTGAGCGATCTCGAAGCCACCGTAGCCGTACAGCAGCGTCGGGTTGTCGCCGTCGGCCGTCGCGCCCTTGGGCCAGACGACGAAGTAGGGCACGCGCGTGCCGTCCTTCGAGGTTGCGAAGCGCTGCTCGACGCGCGCGCCATCGGCGTCGAAGAAGGCCGGCAGCGCCTTGAGCGGCTGCAGCGCATCACGCGCGGTGTCGGCCAGGTGCAGCGTGTCGGGGGCGAGCAGGCTGCTGTGCGTCAGCCAGTAGGCCTCGGCCAACGGGTCCTGCGCGAGCCACGGGTCGTGCAGGCTGGCGAGCTGCAGCGTGCCGGGGGAGGGCGTCGTGATCTCGCGCCGCTGCCAGCCGTCGGCCGACGGCCGCCAGGCTTCGAGCCGGCCGGCGACGTCTTCGAGCACGTTCAGCAGCAGCTGGCTGCGCGTCGTCGCGTAGCCGGCGAGCGAGCGTTTCGCGCTCGGCTCGAACAGCCGTTCCAGCGTCGCGGGGCCCTTCATCAGCGCGGCGAAGTCGCTGACCAGCAGCGCGCCGCGCGGATGGCCCTGCCAGTCGCTCTTCAGCTCGATCAGCACGCGCTCGCCCCACAGGCGCATGCGGGCGTCGCGCGGAATCGGAATCGCGCTCAGGCTGCCGTCGTCGTTCAGCAGCGAGCGGCGCTGGTCCCAGCGGCTGACGTAGCGTGTCAGCACCGTGCGTGCACGGCCGGTCGAGAAGTCGACCTCGACGTCCGATCCGACGTCATTCGGCTCGGCCTCGAAGACCAGCGCGGCTTCAGCCAGCGGCTTGCCGCGCTGCCAGCGCTTGACCAAACGCGGGTAGCCGGAGCTCGTCAGCGAGCCGGGGCCGAAGTCGGTGGCGACGAACAGCGTGTCGGGGCCGGCCCAGGCGACGTCGGACTTCGCTTCGGCCAAGCTGAAGCCGCCGGCGACGAAGCGGCGCTCGACGGTGTCGAACTCGCGCACGACCTTGGCATCGGCGCCGCCGCGCGACAGGCTGACCAGGCAGCGCTGGTAGCGCGGGCCCAGGCATTGCGCCGCGCCCCAGACCCAGTTCTCCTGCTCGGCCTTGGCCAGCGCATCGAGGTCGAGCACGGTGTCCCAGGCCGGCGCCGCCTTGCGGTATTCGGTGAGCGTCGTGCGGCGCCACAACCCGCGCGGATGCGCGGCGTCGCGCCACAGGTTGTAGAGCCACTCGCCGTGGCGCGTGACTTGCGGAATGCGGGCGGTCGAATCGAGCACCGCGCGCAGCTGATCACGCGTCGCAGCGAAGCCCGGATGGGCTTCGAGCAGTGCGCGCGTCGCCTTGTTCTGGCCGCGCACCCAGTCGAGCGCGCGTTCGCCTTGGACCTCCTCGAGCCACAGGTAGGGATCGGCGGACGGGCCCTGGGCGTGGGCCGTGCCGAGCGTGGCGCCGAGCAGCAGCGCGGCGGCGAGCGCCTTGATCGTCCGGGTCCGCTCGATCATTGCGCCGGCGCCAGTTGCTGCCAGAGGAACGCGAACTCCAGCGCCATCAGGTCGGCCCGCTGCGCGTTGTCGGCAGCACCACCGTGGCCGCCTTCGATGTTCTCGTAGTACAGCGGCGCATGGCCCTGCTCCAGCATGCGCGCGGCCATCTTGCGCGCGTGGCCGGGATGCACGCGGTCGTCGCGCGTCGAGGTCGTGAACAGCACCTTCGGCAGCTTCAAGCCCGGCCGGACGTTCTGGTACGGGCTGTACTTCGAGATGAACGCCCACTCGTCCGCCTTGTCCGGATTGCCGTACTCGGCCATCCACGAGGCGCCCGCCAGCAGCTTGTGATAACGCTGCATGTCGAGCAGCGGCACCTGGCAGACGACGGCCTTGAACAGCTCCGGCCGCTGCAGCATCACCGCGCCGACCAGCAGGCCGCCGTTGCTGCCGCCTTCGATGCCCAGGTGCTGCGGGCTGGTGATCTTCTGCGCGATCAGGTCCTCGGCGACGGCGGCGAAGTCGTCGTAGCTCTTCTGCTTGTTGGCCTTGGTGGCCGCCTGGTGCCAGGCCGGGCCGTATTCGCCGCCACCGCGGATGTTGGCGACGACCAGCACGCCGCCTTGCGTGTACCAGGCGGTGCCGAAGCCTGCCGAGTACCACGGCTGCTGCGACACCTCGAAGCCGCCGTAGCCGTAGAGCAGCGTCGGGTTCCTGCCGTCGGGCTTCGCGCCCGGCGCCCAGACGACGAAGTAGGGCACGCGCGTACCGTCCTTCGACTTGGCAAAGCGCTGCTCGACGCGCACGCCCGTGGCATCGAAGAAGGCCGGCCGGGCCTTCAGCAGCTCACGCTGGTCGCTGCCGGTGCGCGCCAGCATCAACGAATCGGGCGTCAGGAAGTCCGTGTACGTCACGAGGTAGGCCTCGGCCAGCGCATCGTCCTTCAGCAGCGGATCGTGCAGCGTGCTGGCGCCCAGCGTGCCGGGGAAGGGCGCCTGCACCTCGCGGCGCTGCCAGCGGCCATCGGCGCGCCGCCATTCCTCCAGCCGGCCGGCGACGTTGTCCAGCACGTTCAGCAGCAGCGTGCCGCGCGTCGTCGACAGCCCGGCGAGCGAGCGGGTGGCGGTGGGCGTGAACAGCGCCGTGAAGCGGCGCTCGCCCGCCAGGTAGGCCTTGGCGTCGGTGACCAGCAGCGACCCGCTCGGCCAGGTGGTGTCGCCGAGCTTCCAGTCGCTGCGCAGCTGGATCAGCAGCTGGTCGCGCCAGAACGTGAAGTCGCTGTCGCTCGGCCGCTCCAGCCGCGTCGTCCTGCCGTCGGCCAGCAGTGTCAATTCGGTGTTGTAGAAGTCGCTCGCGCGGCCGAACACGGTGCGCTCGAACCCCGGCGTGCGGTCGACGCTGGCGAAGGCGTAGACATCCTTCGGCTGGGCCTCGAACACGGTGACGGCTTCGGCCAGCGGCTGGCCGCGCTTCCAGCGCTTGATGATGCGCGGGTAGCCGGAGTCGGTCATCGAGCCGGGGCCGAAGTCGGTGCCGACGTAGACCGTGTCGGCATCGAGCCATTCGAGCTGCGTCTTCGCCTCGGGCAGCTTGAAGCCGCCGTCGACGAAGCGCTTCGCGCGGGTGTCGAACTCGCGCGCGACCACCGCATCGGCGCCGCCGCGCGACAGGCGCACCAGGCAGCGCTGGTAGTCGGGTCCGAAGCAGTCGGCGCCGGACCAGACCCAGTTCTCGTTCTCGGCCTTGGCCAGCGCGTCGAGGTCGATCACCGTTTCCCAGGCCGGGTCGGGCTTGCGGTACTCGGCGAGCGTGGTGCGGCGCCACAGCCCGCGCTGGTGCGTCGCGTCGCGCCAGAAGTTGTACAGGTGCTCGCCGCGCCGGCTGACGTAGGGAATCTTCTCGCGCGAATCGAGGATCGCGCGGAAGGTGTCGCGCATCGTGCCGAAGCGCGGAAAGGCCTGCAGCAGCGTGCGCGACTGCGCATTGCGCTCGCGCACCCAGGCCAGGGCCTTGTCGCCCTGCACGTCTTCGAGCCAGAGGTAGGGGTCTTCGGGGGTGGCTGGGGCGGTGGTGGCCATCGACAGGGAAGTGGCGCCGGCCAGCAGCAGCGCCGGCAGCAGGGTGCGGATGAGTCGGGGCATGAACGACAACGGCCCTCGTGGGGCCGTGGGGTGAATCAGCGGTGGCTGATGATAGGCGAGCGCGGGGCGCTTTCGCCTTGGGGAATTCAATGCCCCGGACGCCACAGCGGCTGGGGCTGCAGCTCGACCGAACCGAGATCGTTGCTGATCCAGACATGGCCGTCCTGCACCTGGACCTGCAGTTGCATCGAGCGCTGCGCCAGCCCGGCCAGCGCCTGCGCCTGCTCCGGCAGCAGCCGCCAGACCTCGAGGTTGCGCAGCCGCGTCACCTTGGTCTCGATGCCGGCCCACCAGATCGGCGCCGCGCTGCCGTAGGCATAGATCGTCACGCGCTCGGACTTGCCGCAGGCCTTGGCCAGCCGCCGCTCGTCGGGCTGGCCGACCTCGATCCAGTGCACGATCTGGTCGGTCAGGTCCTTCTGCCAGAGGTCGGGCTCGTCGGTGTCCGACAGCCCGCGCGCGAACTGCAGGTTGCCGCGTTGGTCGTCGGGCGGCAGGTGCAGCGCAAAGGCGAGCACGCGCACCATCAGCCGTTCTTCGGTTTCGGAGGGGTGCAGTGCCAGCGTCAGCGCATGTTCGCCGTACACCCCGCGGTCCATGTCGGCGAGGTGCAGGTTGGCTTTGTAGATGGTCGATTTGAGGGCCATAGGCCCGGAATGGTAGCCCCCGTCTACTCCTCGTCCTTGGCCTTGAAGCTGCCCATCAGCTGCTGCTGCACGTTCGGCGGCACCGGCTCGTAGTGCGACAGCGCCAGCGTGTAGCGGCCCTGTCCGCTGGTCATCGCGTTGAGCCGCGACTGATAGCCGGCCAGCTCGGACAGCGGCGCCTGGCCCTTGACGACCATCGTTCCGGCGGCGCCGTTGTGCGTGCCGCTGACCTGGCCGCGCTTGGCCGAGAGGTCGCCGGCGATGTCGCCCATCGCCGAGTCGGGCGCGGTGATCTCGACGTCGACGATCGGCTCCAGCACGATCGGCCGCGCCTCGCGGATCGCCGCCATGAAGGCCTTGCGTCCGGCGGTGACGAAGGCAATTTCCTTGCTGTCGACCGAGTGCGACTTGCCGTCGTAGACGATCACCCGCACGTCGACGACCGGATAACCGGCGATGGCCCCGATGGTCAGCACCTCGCGCACGCCTTTCTCGACCGCCGGGATGAACTGGTAGGGGATCGTGCCGCCCTTGACCTGGTCGAGGAACTCGAAGCCGGTGCCGCGCGGCAGCGGCTCGATCTTCAGGAACACCTCGCCGAACTGGCCGGCGCCGCCGGTCTGCTTCTTGTGGCGGTGGTGGCCCTCGGCGTTCGTGGTCACCGTCTCGCGGTAGGCGATGCGCGGCGGGCGGGTGTCGACCTCGAACTTGTAGACCTCGCGCAGCCGGTCGAGCAGCATGCGCAGGTGCAGCTCGCCGAGGCCGTAGATGATGGTCTCGTTGGTCACCGCCACGTGCTCGATCTTCAGGCACGGGTCCTCGTCGACCAGCTTGCTCATGATCTCCCACATGCGCTGCTCGTCGCCGCGTCTTTTGGGTGATATCGCCAGGCCGTGCACCGGCACCGGGAAGGGCAGCGGCTTGAGGTGGATGTGGTCGTCCTCGGCGGCGTCGTGCAGCACGGCGTCGAAGTGCATCTCGTCGACCTTGGCGATCGCGCAGATGTCGCCCGGCAGCGCGCGCGGCACCTCGACGTGGTCCTTGCCCTGCAGCATGAACAGGTGGCCGACCTTGAACGGCTTGCGGCCATCGCCCACGTACAGCAGGCTGTCCCGGGTGATCGTGCCCTGGTGCACGCGGATCACGCCCATCTTGCCGACGTAGGGGTCGACCGTGACCTTGAAGACATGCGCCAGCACGTGCGCGTTGGGGTCGGGCTGGGCGTGCATCAGCACGGCGTCCGGGCCCTCGCCGTTGAGGAAGTCGGGCGCATTGCCTTCGCCCGGATTCGGCAGCAGCTTGGCGATGACGTCGAGCAGCTCGCCGACGCCCGCGCCGGTGCGCGCCGAGACGAAGCACACGGGGATCAGGTGGCCCTCGCGCAGCGCCTGCTCGAGCGGCGCATGCAGCTCGCTCGCATCGACGTCGCCTTCGTTCAGATAACGGTCGACGAACGCGGCATCGACCTCGACCACCTGCTCGACCAGCGCGCGGTGCGCGGCATCGACCGAGCCGAAATCGCTGTGGCCCTCGCGGTTGTAGAAGCAGTCGACCACCTTGTTGCCGCCGTCGTCCGGCAGGTTCAGCGGCAGGCACTCCTTGCCGAAGGCGGCCTGGATCTGCGCCAGCAGCGCGGCTAGGTCGACGCCCTGCGAATCGATCTTGTTGACGATGATGATGCGGTCGAGCTGGCGCTCGGCGGCGTAGTCCATCATTCGCACCGCCATCGGCTCGACGCCGACCGCGGCATTGATCACCACCGCGGCGGTCTCCACCGCTTCCAGCGCCGGCAGGCTCTGGCCGACGAAGTCCGGCCCGCCGGGGGTGTCGATGAAGTGCAGGCGGATGCCGTCATGCTGCAGGTGCATCACGCTGGCGTTCAGCGAGTGCTGCATGCGGCGTTCGAGCGGGTCCCAGTCACTGACCGTGCTGCCCCGCTCCAGGCTGCCCGGGGCGCCGATCGCGCCCGATTTGTGCAACAACGCCTCCGCGAGGCTGGTCTTTCCTGCGGCGGCGGGTCCGACGAGCGCCAGGGTGCGGATTTCGGCCACCGTGGCGGCGCCGGACGCGAGTGGGCTTGGCATCTGCGTTTCTCCTTTGCGCGCGCCAGACCACCGCCCGGATTGGGCGGGAACCGTGCCGCCTTGAGTGAGGCCCAGCCTATGCCTGTCGGCGGCGCAGCGCAACGGGGGAAACGGCGCCGGCGCGGCTGTCGGGCGATTTGACAGCCGCGCCCACCGCCGCGGCGCAGGCCGTTGATTCCAAAGACGTTTCCATTCGTGGCACGCGATATGCGGCGGCGCCTGCACCTCGTGCAGTAGGAGGTTCCGATGCTGACATCCACGATCCGGCGCTGTGCCGTCGCCGCGGCGCTGGCCTGCGCACCACTGCTGGCAAACGCGGTGGCGCTGTCGTACTACCAGGAGGTCGGCGATGCCGGCGCCATGCCGACACCGCAGTCGGTGACGGGCGGGCCGTACAGCGGCATCCAGGGCATGCTCGGCGGCGCGGACGAAGCCGACGCGTTCCTCTTCTACTTCGCCGGCGGCGCCATCGTCATCGAGGCGAGCTGGGACGACGCGACCACCGACACGCTGTTCCTCGAGCTGTTCGGCGACGCCTGCATGAGCAGTTGCGGTTCGCTGGGCAGCGGCAGCAACTCGCTGACCGTCACCGATCTCGCGGCCGGCAACTACGTGCTCGAGATCGCCACCGGCTTCGCGGCCGACCCGCCGTTCACGATCGAGCTGTTCGACCTGAACCAGCAGCCGCTGATCATCCTGCCGCCGCAGGCCGTGCCGTCGCCATCGACGGCGGCGCTGCTCGGCGCGGCGCTGCTGGCGCTGGGCTGGGCCTCGCGGCGGCGCCGCGCGGCGGACTGATTCACTCGTGCCGCAGCGCCTCGATCGGATCGAGGCGTGCGGCGCGTCGTGCCGGCACGAAGCCGAAGACGACGCCGATGGCGGCCGAGAAGGCGAAGGCGAGCAGGTTGATGCCGGGGTTGAAGAGGTAGGGCACGCGCATCAGCTCGGCGATGCCCCAGGAGGCGACCGTCGCCAGCAGCAGCCCGGCGAGCCCGCCCAGCGCGGCGAGCACCACCGCTTCCACCAGGAACTGCGCCAGCACCTCGCGCTCGAAGGCGCCGATCGCCAGCCGCAGGCCGATCTCGCGCGTGCGCTCGGTGACGCTGACCAGCATGATGTTCATGATGCCGATGCCGCCGACCAGCAGGCTCACCGCGGCCACCGCGCCGAGCAGCGAGGTCAGCAGGCGCGTGGTGCGCGACAGGGTCTCGGCGACCTGCTGCGTGTCGAGGATGTTGAAGTTGTTGTCGTCGCCGCCGTTGAGCTTGCGCTGCTCGCGCAGCAGCTCGGTCAGGCTGGCCTTGAGACGCTCGGCGTTGCTGCCGGCCTTCATCGACACCAGCAGCGTGTTGATGCGGGTCGAGCCGGTGACGCGGCGTTGCACGGTGGTCAGCGGCAGGATGATCGTGTCGTCCTGGTCCATGCCCATGGCCGCCTGACCCTTGCCGGCGAGCAGGCCGATCACGGTGCAGCTGAACTGCCTGATGCGCACCGAGCGGCCCAGCACCTCATCGGGATCCTGCCGGCCGAAGAGCTCGCGCCGCACCGTCGCGCCGAGCACGCACGCCGGCGCGCCCGATTCGAGCTCGGCCGGCTCGAAGGTCCGGCCGGCGGCGAGGCGCCAGTTGTTGGTGATGAAGTACTCGTTGGTCGTGCCGGCCACGCTGGTCGACCAGTTCCTTCCCTCGGCGACGACGGTGACGCCCGCGCGCACCTCGGGGGCGACCGCGGCGACGCCGCCGATCTGGCTGCCGATCGCCTGCACATCGGCGAACCTGAAGGCCGGCGCGCCGGCGCCGCCGCTGCTGCCGGGCCCCATGCGCTGACCCGGCCGCACCATCAGCAGGTTGCTGCCCAGGCTCTCGATCTGCGTCCTCACGGCCTGCGTCGCGCCCTGGCCCACGGTGACCATCGTGACCACCGCGGCGACGCCGATCACGATGCCCAGCGTCGTCAGCACCGAGCGCATCAGGTTGCGGCGGATCGCGCGCAGCGCCTGCAGCAGCGTGTTGCCCCACATGGCGAGGCCCCCTCAGGCGACTGCGGCGCCCGCCGGCGCTTCTTGCGGCACGACTCGACCGTCGTGGAAGCGCACAATGCGGCGGGCATATGCCGCCATGTCGGCATCGTGCGTGACCATCACCACCGTGATGCCCTCGCTGTTCAACCCGCTCAGCAGGGCCATGATCTCGCGGCTGCGTTCGCTGTCGAGGTTGCCGGTCGGCTCGTCGGCCAGCAGCACCGCGGGGCGGGTGACGATCGCGCGGGCGATCGCCACGCGCTGCTGCTGGCCGCCCGAGAGCTCGGCCGGCACGTGGTGCTCCCAGCCGGCCAGGCCGACGCGGCCCAGCGCGTCGCGGGCGAGGGCGTGGCGCTCGCGGCGGCCGCTGCCGCGGTAAAGCAGCGGCAGCTCGACGTTCTCCTGCGCCGTCGTGCGCGCCAGCAGGTGAAAGCCCTGGAACACGAAACCGAGCTGGCGCCGGCGCAGCAGCGCGCGCTGGTCGCGGTCGAGCGCGCCGACCTCGATGCCGTGGAAGCGGTAGCTGCCGGCGGTGGGCGTGTCGAGGCAGCCGATCAGGTTCATCGCCGTGCTCTTGCCGGAACCGCTCGGGCCCATCACGGCGATGAACTCGCCGGCGTCGATCTGCAGGTTCACGCCGCGCAGCGCCTGGAAGGCCGCACTGCCCGAGCCGTAGGTCTTGGTCAGCGCATCGAGCCGGATCATGGCGAGCCGTTGGTCGTCTGGTCGGTGATCACCGGCAGCCCGGCGGCCAGGCCGTCGCCCGAGACCTCGGTCTGGCGGCCGTCGGACAAGCCCCGGTGCACGCGCAGCGCGACCGGCTCGCCGTCGCGCAGCACCCACAGGCGCGCCTCGCTGCCGCCGTTGCGCGGCTCGGCCGTGCCACCGCGCCGGGCCGTCGCGCCGGGTGGGCGCGGCAGCAGCTTGCCGATGATGCCGCCGCCGTCGCGCGCGGCACCGGCCGCGGCGGCCGCGCTGCCGGGCGTGAAGCGCAGCGCGCTGTTGGGCACCAGCCAGACCGCCTGGCGCTCCTGCGCGGCGATCGTCGCGGTGGCGGTCATGCCGGGGCGCAGGCTCAGGTCGGCGTTGGCCACGTCGAGCAGCGTGGTGTAGGTGACGACGTTGTCGGTCGTCGTCGAACCGAAGGCGACTCGCGTCACGGTCGCCGGGTAGCGCCGCCCGGGCTGCGCGGCGACGGTGAAGGCAGCCGACTGGCCGGCGCGCACCTGGCCGACGTCGGCCTCGTCGACGTTGACCGACAGGCGCAAACGCGCCAGGTCCTCGGCCAGCGTGAACAGCGTGACCGCCTGCAGCGACGCGGCCACCGCATAGCCCGGCTCGACCGCGCGGCTGAGCACCACGCCGTCGATCGGCGAGCGGATGGCGGCCTTGCCGAGGTTGGTCTGCGCGGTCGAAGCATTGGCGCGCGCCTGCGTCACCGCCGCCTGCGCCGAGCCCTGGTCGGCCAGCGCGCGGGCCTGCGTCGCGCGGGCCGCATCGAGCTCGGCCTTCGACGGCAGCCTGCCGCCGGACAGGCGCGCCAGCTCGTCGAGGCGGCCGAGCGCGGCACGCGCCTCGGTCACCGTGGCGGCGGACTGGCGCTGGCGCGCCTCGGCGGCGGCGAGGTCGGCGCGTGCGGCGGCGAGCGCGTCCTGCAGCTTCGCGGTGTCGAGCTCGACCAGCAGCTGGCCGCGCTGCACCCGATCGTTGACATCGACCAGCACGCGCGCGACGGTGCCCGACAGCTCGCTGCCGATGGCCACCGAGCGCGTGGGCTGCAGCGTGCCGTTGGCGGTGACGCTGACCGCCAGGTTGCCGCGCGCCAGCGGCGTCGTCACGTAGCGCGGCGCGCGCGCCTGCTGGCGCGAATCGTTCCACCAGCCGATCGCAGCGAGCGCTGCGACCAGCGCCGCGAGCACCAGCCACGGCGTCGTGTGGCGCCACCACGGGCGCTGTGCCTGGTCACCGAGCACCGCATCGAGCGCGACGGCTTCTTCGCGGGTGCTGGGCTTCATGGTCGGCCGTTCGTGTGGGTGAGGGTCGTGGGCAAAGCGGGGGCCTCCCAGCCGCCACCGAGTGCCTTGTAGAGCCGCACCTGGTTCAGCGCGAGCTCGGTGCGCGCGCTGGCCAGCGCATCGTCGGCCGCGAGCGCGCTGCGCTGCGCATCGAGCAGCGGCGTGAAGTCGATCAGACCCGACTGGTAGCGCAGCCGCGCCAGCGACGCGGCGTCGGCGGCCGACGCGGCAGCGCTTTCGAGGCTCGTGACCTGCTCGCGGCCGGCGGCCAGCGCGGCCAGCGTGTTCTCGACGTCCTGCTGCGCGGTGAGCACGGCGGCCTGATAGTCGACGCGGGCGCCGTCGAGTGCCGCCTGCTGGGCTTCGACCTGCGCGTGGCCCGCGCCGCCGTCGAGCGCCGGCCACTGGATCGCGGCGCTCAGGCCGGCGACCAGCGCGGCCGGCTCGCCGAGCGCGGCCAGCTTCAGCGCCTGCAGGCCGAGCCGGCCGGTGATCGAGAAGCGCGGCAGGCGCTCGGCCTCGCGCTGCCTGAGCGTCGCCAGCGCCGCGCTGGCCGAGGCTTCGGCAGCGCGGATGTCGGGCCGGCGCCGCAACAGATCGGCCGGCAAGCCGAGCGCCGGCAGCGGCGGCAGCGCAGGCAGCGCGGCGACGCCGGGCGCCTGTTGCGCGAGGCGCTCGCCCAGCGCCGTCGGTGGCTGGCCGAGCAGCAGCGCCAGGCGGTGCTCCGTCTGCTGCAGCGTCGAGCGCAACGCCGGCAGCCGCGCACGCGTCTGCTCGACGTTGGAGCGCGCCTGCTCGACATCCAGCACCGTCGCCAGGCCGGCGCCGGAGCGCCACTGCGCGACCTGCAGCGATTCGGCCTGCAGCGCGAGGTTGTCCTCGGCCAGGCGGATCTGACGCCGCGTGCCATGCCATTGCAAGTAAGCGAGCGCCACCTCGCCGGCAACGGCAATGCGCGTCGCCGCGAGGTTCATCGCGCTCGACTCGGCCTGCGCAACGGCTGCCGCGACGCCGGCCGCCAGGCCGCCGAAGGCGTCGGGCTCCCAGCTGGCATCGAGGTTCAGCGACAGGCTGGTGCTGTTGCGTTCGTTGCTGCGGTTGCGCCCGGCCGAGCCCGAGCTGCCGACCTGCAGCCGTTGCCCCGCAGCCGCGACATCACGCAACGCGCGGGCCCGCGCCAGGGCGGCTTGCGCGCTGCGCAGGTCGAGGTTGGCGACCAGCGCTTCATCGATCAGCACGCCGAGCAGCGGATCGCCGATGCCGCGCCACCACTGCGCGAGCAGCTGCGCATCGGCCGGCCTTGCCGGGCCATCACCCGGCGCGCGCTGCCAGGCTTCGGCCAGCGGCGGGTGCAGCGCCGACGCTTGATCGCGCTGCGGCGGCGCGGCGCAGCCAGCCGCCAGCGCGCCCAGGATCAGCAGCGCGACAGCGGACACGTGAGGGCGGCGAGGCGTCTTCATTCGTCCTCGGGTCGGTACCGGGACCGGTCGAGCGTACTGCCGGACCGAGCCGAGAAGCACGGCGTCGCGATGCACCAGCGCTGTGCCCGTGATCAGCATCACGGCCCCGCAAGCGTGCGCGCCGCGACACCTTTTCGGTGCGACGAGGGTGATCGCCTGTTGTCTCTCCCCGGCACGCTCCAGGGCAAGCCCGGTGCCCGGGCGATGGCCTGCGATTTGCTTGTATACCGGCTGGAACACCAGTCGGCGTGCCGATGAAGTCCGCCGCTGCTTCCGTCACCGCCCCACGTCACTCACGCAGGAGTCCCATCGCCATGTCGCTGCATCGCTGGAACCGTCGAGACTGGATCAAGAACGCCGGTGCGCTGGCTGCCGCCGGCACCGGGTGGACCGCGCAGGCACAGAAGGCGATCACTGTCGGCTTCATCTACGTCGGTCCGCGCGACGACTACGGCTACAACCAGGCGCATGCCGAGGCCGCTGCGCTGATCAAGAAGCGCGCCGGCGTGAAGGTGATCGAGGAAGAGAACGTTCCCGAGACCAACGCGGTGCAGAAGGCGATGCAGGGCATGGTGGCGCAGGACGGCGCGGCGCTGCTGTTCCCGACCTCGTTCGGCTACTTCGACCCGCACATCCTGACGCTCGCGCCGAAGAACGCCGCCGTGCGCTACGCCCATTGCGGCGGGCTGTGGAACGAGGCCAAGCACCCGAAGAACGTCGGCAGCTTCTTCGGCTACATCGACGAGGCGCAATACCTCAACGGCGTGATCGCCGCGCACCAGACCAAGAGCAGGAAGCTCGGCTTCGTCGCCGCCAAGCCGATCCCGCAGGTGCTGCGCAACATCAACGCCTTCACGATGGGCGCGCGCTCGGTCGATCCATCGATCACGACGACGGTGATCTTCACCGGCGACTGGTCGATGCCGGTGAAGGAGGCGGAGGCGACCAACAGCCTGGCGGACCAGGGTGTCGACGTCTTCACGATGCACGTCGACGGACCGAAGGTGGTGGTGGAGACCGCTGCCAAGCGCGGCAAGTTCGTCTGCGGCTACCACGCCAGCCAGGCCAAGCTCGCGCCGCAGGCCTACCTGACCGGCGCCGAGTGGAACTGGCTCACCGCCTACGCGCAGATCATCGACGCCGCGCAGAGCGGCAAGCCGCATCCGAACTTCGTGCGCGGCGGACTGAAGGACGGCTTCGTCAAGAGCTCGGCCTACGGCGCGATGGTCAGCGAGGGCGCGCGCAAGAACGCCGAAGGCGTGCGCGCGAAGATGATGGCCGGCAGCTTCGACATCTTCAGTGGCGAGATCAAGGACAACACCGGCAAGGTGGTGGTGGCCAAGGGCACGGTGCTGAAGCAGACCGACCTGGTGCTGGAGGGCATGAACTACCTGGTCGAGGGGGTCGTCGGCAAAGTCTGATCGCCAAGACGAGCTGCCCGAGCGAACCGCCCGACCGATGAGCGCCGTTCCACGCTCCTGGCATGCGCCGGCCGAGGCGCTGCTGCTGCCGATCGGCGCCATCGGCGCGGCGCTGCTGCTGTTCGGCGTCTTCGTCTGGTTCGGCGGCGCCAGCCCGGCCGAGGCCTGGGTCATCCTGTTTCGCGGCGCCTTCGGCGATGCCTTCGCCTGGCAGAACACGCTGCAGCGTGCCGCGCCGCTGATGCTGACCGCACTGGCTGTCGCGCTGCCGGCGCGCGCCGGGTTGACGGTGATCGGCGGCGAGGGTGCGCTGGTGCTGGGGGCGCTCGGTTGCGCCGGGCTGCCGACCCTGATCGATCTACCGTCCGATGTGAGCGGCAGCGCGCTGGTGCTGGCGGCGGGCGCGGTGTTCGGCGCGGCCTGGGTCGCGCTTGCCGGCTGGTTGCGCCAGTGGCGCGGCGTCAACGAGACGATTTCCAGCCTGCTGCTCGGCTACATCGCGATCGCGCTGTTCAAGCATGTCGTCGAAGGGCCGCTGCGCGACCCGGCGAGCCTGAACAAGCCGTCGACGCAGCCGCTGGCCGAGGGTCTGCGCATCGGCGCGATCGCGCCGGACTCGGTGCTCGGCGACGTGCACTGGGGACTGCTGATCGGTCTCGTGCTGTGCTTGCTCGCAGGCCTGTGGCTGCGCCACACCGCGGCGGGTTTCGCGCTGCGGGTGGTCGGCGGCAATGCGCGCAGCGCGCGGCTGGTCGGTCTGCCGGCCGACCGGCTGATCGTCGGCGCCTGCGCGGCCGGCGGCGCCTGCGCGGGCCTCGCCGGCGCGGTCGAGGTGGCCGCGGTGCACACCGCGGCGAATGCGTCGGTGATCGCCGGCCTCGGCTACACCGGCATCCTGGTGTCCTTCGTCGCCCGCCACCAGCCGTGGGCGATCCCGCCGGTCGCCCTGCTGTTCGGCGGCTTCGCGGCCGCCGGAAGCCTGCTGCAACGGCGGCTCGGGCTGCCCGATGCGTCGGTGCTGGTGCTGCAGGGCTTCGCCTTCGTCTTCATCCTCGCCGCCGAGGCCTTGCGCGGGCGCCTGTTCGCGCTGCGGATGCCGGCGCTCGGGCGGTTGCGGCTGGCCGCGAACATGGGGCGGGTCGTCCAGTGAGTCTCGATGCCGTGCTCGACCTGACGCTCGCGGTGATCGGCGGCGCGATCCGCGTCGGCACGCCGTTTCTCTTCGTCAGCCTCGGCGAGTGCCTGACCGAGAAGTCCGGCCGCATCGACCTCGGCCTCGAAGGCGTGCTGGTGTTCTCGGCGATGGCCGGCTTCGGCGGCGCATACCTCACCGGTTCACCCTGGCTCGGCGTCTTGCTCGCGGGGGCGAGCGGCGCGGCGCTGGCGCTGCTGCACGGCCTGCTGTGCTCGCTGCCGCGGGTGTCGGACATCGCCACCGGCATCGCGCTGATGCTGCTCGGCGCGGGGCTCGCGTTCTACCTCGGCAAGCCGCTGATCCAGCCGCAGGCGCCGCAGATCCCGTCGATCGCGCTCGGCGCCTGGAGCAGCTCACCCGCGGTGCAGAGCGCGCTGTCGATCAATGCGCTGTTCCCGCTCGGCGTGGCGCTCGCCGCGCTGCTGGCCTGGGGCTTCAAGAACACACGTCCCGGCCTGGTCGTGCGCATGGCCGGCGATTCCAGCGACGCGGCGCGCGCGCTCGGCTACTCGGTCAACGGCGTGCGCATCGCCGCCACCAGCGCCGGCGGTTTCGTCGCCGGCCTGGGCGGCGCGTCGCTGTCGCTGTACTACCCGGGCAGTTGGAACGAGGGCCTGTCGAGCGGGCAGGGGCTGATCGCGGTCGCGCTGGTGATCTTCGCGCGCTGGCAGCCGTGGCGTTGCCTCGGCGCGGCGCTGCTCTTCGGCGGCGCCGGCGCGATCGGCCCGGCGCTGCAGTCGATCGGCATCGGCGGCGGCTACCACCTGTTCAATGCGATGCCGTATGCACTGACCTTGGCGATCCTGGTCGCCACCTGCTCGCCGCGACGGGCTCTGAAGGGCGCGCCGAGTGAGCTGGGGGTGTCCAGATGAGTGGTCTCGGGACGCGAATGTCGGACTCCGGCTCTGTGCGGTCATTGAAGTGCTCTTGGCTTGCGATGGCCGGAGCGGCAAAGCCGGGCGCGGGCTGCGCGGCCCGGGCGAGATGGCAATCGGCCCCCAGGGCCGATCGCGGTCTCCGCCCGGCCAGCGTGCCCGCCGCCGGCTTTGCCGCACAGACAGTCGCACGCGAAGCAAGTGTCCGCAACGCGCCGTCAACTGCCTCTGGACCACTGACATGCCAACGACCATCCGCTCCGAACCCTATGCCTGGCCCTTCGACGGCGACCTGCGCCCGGCCAACACTGCGCTCGTCATCATCGACATGCAGACCGACTTCTGCGGCCATGGCGGCTATGTCGACAAGATGGGCTACGACCTGTCGCTGACGCGCGCGCCGATCGAGCCGATCAAGGCGCTGCTGGCGGTGGCGCGCCAGGTCGGCCTGCACGTGATCCACACCCGCGAAGGGCATCGGCCGGATCTGGCCGACCTGCCGGCGAACAAGCGCTGGCGCTCGCAGCGCATCGGCGCGGGTATCGGAGATGCCGGCCCGTGCGGCCGCATCCTGGTGCGCGGCGAGCCGGGCTGGGACATCATTCCCGAGCTGGCACCGATGGCCGGCGAGCCGGTCATCGACAAGCCGGGCAAGGGCTCGTTCTGCGCCACCGACCTCGAGCTGATTCTGCACACCCGCGGCATCCGCAACCTGATCCTGACCGGCATAACGACCGATGTGTGCGTGCACACGACGATGCGCGAAGCCAACGACCGCGGCTTCGAGTGCGTGATGCTCGGCGATTGCACCGGCGCCACCGACCGCGGCAACCACGAGGCGGCGCTGAAGATGATCCAGATGCAGGGCGGCGTGTTCGGCGCCGTCTCCGAGTCGCGCGCCGTGATCGACGCGCTGCAGGCGCTGTAGCCCCTTTCAACCCCGAGGATGTTTGCGATGAAGCCGTTGTTCCCTTCCCGCCGGACCGTGCTGAAGGCCGGTGCCGCCTCGGCCGCGTTGATCGGCTTGCAGCGCAAGGCGCTGGCCGCCGACGACAAGATCCTGATCGGCTACTGGCCCATCGCATCCGGCCTGCCGCTGTACGCCGGCCTCGAGCGCGGCTTCTTCAAGGATGCCGGGCTGCAGGTGGAGGGCGCCAAGTTCGCCAGCGCCCAGCAGGTGGCCGAGGCGATGATCGCCGGCCGCATCCACGGTTCGGCCAACGGCACCGCCTCCGCCGCGCTGGCGCTGGCCGAGATCACCAGCCCGAACCTGTTCAAGATCATCTGCAGCAACCCGAGCAACCGCACGCTGATCCTCGACGAGTTCGTCGTGCCCAAGGATTCGGCGGTGAAATCGATCGCCGATCTGGCCGGCAAGAAGATCGCCTCGGGCCCCGGCATCCAGAACGTCACGCTGGCGAAAATAATTCTCGAAAAGAACGGCATTGCCAACCCGCAGGTCATCGAGCTGCCGATCGGCCAGCATGTGCCGGCGCTGGCGGCGGGCCAGATCGATGCGGCCTACACGCTCGAGCCCACCGGCACCACCGGCCGGCTGAAGGGCCTGACGCGCGTGCTCGAGCCCGGCGTGATCTCCAAGTACGTGCTGGGCGACCATGACGCGCCCTGGTTCGGCGGCTCGGCCAGCTTGACGACGAGCTTGCTGAAGGACAAACCCGAGCTCGCGAAACGCTACATCGCCGCGTACGCCAAGGCGGTCGACTGGGTGCGCAAGAACCCCGACGCCGCGCGCAAGCACATGGACGGCTTCACCGCGATCGAGGAGGCGCTGGTCAAGGAGGTGCCGCTGGCCGGCTTCACGCTGTACAACGAGTTCAAGGCCAGCGACATCGAGTACTTCCAGAAGTTCTTCGATGTCTTCACCGACCGCAAGATCTTCAACAAGCGGCTCGATGTGAAGTCGCTGATCTACACGGGCTGACTGCGATGAGCCGCTTCCTCGATCGACGTTGGCTGCCCTTGATCGGCCCGCTGCTGCTGTTCGCGCTGTGGCAGCTGATGATCTCGGCGCAGTGGGTCAAGCCGGTGCTGCTGCCGCCCCCCGGCGAGACGCTGGCGCACCTGGTCAGCGTGTTCGCCTCGGGCGCGATCTTTCCCGACCTGTGGGCGACGATCTACCGCACCGTCTGCTCCTTCGGCATTGCGGTGGCCATCGGCGTGCCGCTGGGCGTGATGCTCGGCAGCAGCGAAGGCGCGTACCGCAGCGTCGAGTTCCTGATCGACTTCTTCCGCTCGACGCCGAGCTCGGCGCTGATCCCGCTGTTCCTGCTGATCTTCGGCATCACCGACATCAACAAGATCGCCATCGCCAGCTTCGGCGCCGCGCTGATCGTGCTGTTCAACAGCGCCTACGGCGTGATGCACGCGAAGAAGACGCGGGTGATGGCGGCGCAGATCATGGGCGTGTCGAAGTGGCATGTCTTCAAGGACGTGATGCTGATGGAGAGCCTGGCGCAGACCTTCGTCGGGCTGCGCAGCGCGGTGTCGATGGCGCTGGTGATCGTCATCGTCGCCGAGATGTTCATCGGCAGCGAGAACGGCCTGGGCCACCGCATCATCGATGCGCAGCAGGTGTTCAACGTCAAGGAGATGTACACCTCGATCCTGGTCACCGGCGCGCTCGGCTACCTGCTGAACCTGCTGTTCCTGCTGGCCGACAAGAAGCTGATTCACTGGAGCGGCAAGGCATGAGCGCAGCCCTCCCTGCGGCGGTGCTGCCGCCGTCTTCGACGACCGATTCGATCCTCACGCTGCCGGCCGCGCCGAAGACCCACGTCACCGTGCGCGGCCTGAGCAAGAGCTTCGCCGGCGCGCCGCTGTACACCAACTTCAACTTGGACCTGCCGCGCGGCAAGATCGTCTCGATCTTCGGGCCGAACGGCTGCGGCAAGTCGACCTTGATGAACATGATCGCCGGGCTGGTCAAGCCCGACGCCGGCGAGATCCTGTTCGACGGCAAGAGCCTGAAGGACACGCAGATCGGCTACGTGTTCCAGAACTACCGCGATGCGCTGTTCCCGTGGATCACCGCCTGGGACAACATCGCCTACCCGCTGAAGCGCCAGGGCCTGAAGGCGGCCGACGTGAAGGCGCGCGTCGACGAGCTGGTCAAGCTGTTCGAGATCCGCTTCGACCTGAAGCGCTACCCGTACGAGCTGTCCGGCGGCCAGATGCAGACGGTGTGCATCATGCGGTCGATGGCGACGCGGCCCGAGGTGCTGTTCCTCGACGAGCCGTTCTCGGCGCTCGACTTCGAGATGACGTTGTTCATCCGCGCCAAGCTGCAGGAGGCGCACCTGGCCACCGGCACGACGATGGTCATCGTCTCGCACGACCTCGAGGATGCGGTGTTCCTCGCCGACCGCATCCTGCTGCTGACGCGGCGGCCGACGCGCATCTCGGAACTGGTGAGCTTCGACATGCCGCGGCCGCGGCTGCCCGAAGCGGTGGCGGATCCGGAGTTCGTGCGGGTCAAGGCGCACACGCTGGAAGTGTTCCGGCGGGAGATGGCGGCATGAGCCCGCCGGGCCGCCCCAAGGGCGAATACCGGAGGGCGCAGCCCGAAGGTATTGCAGTCCGCACTGCGCTGACGCTCGAAACCTTCAACCTGACCAAGCGTTTCGGCGCGTTCACGGCGCTCGACAGTGTGTCGCTCACGGTGCGTCCCGGCACCGTGCATGCGCTGCTCGGCGAGAACGGTGCCGGCAAGAGCACGTTGGTCAAGTGCATTGCGGGTTATCACCGACCTGACGACGGCGCGGTGATGCTCGATGCGCGTGAGCACGACATTCGCACGCCGGCGGTCGCGCGCGCACTCGGCATCGGCATGGTCTACCAGCATTTCACCGTCGTGCCTGGCATGACGGTGGCCGAGAACCTGCTGCTCGCGCGCGGCAAGCTGCCGCCGGTGATTCACTGGCGCCTCGCACGCACCGAGCTCGAGCACTTTCTCGCCGGCGCGCCGTTCCGGCTGCCGCTGGACGCGACGCCGCTCGACCTGGCGGCCGGCGAAAAGCAGAAGCTCGAGATCCTCAAGCAGCTGTTCCTGAAGCCGCGCCTCTTGATCCTCGACGAGCCGACCTCGGTGCTGACGCCGCAGGAGGCCGACGAAGTGCTCGGCGCGCTGCGCCGGCGTGCGCATGCCGGCGATTGTTCGGTGGTGCTGATCACGCACAAGTTCCGCGAAGTCACCGAGCATGCCGACGATGTCAGCGTGCTGCGGCGCGGCAAGCTGGTGGCGAGCGGCGCGGTGGCCGACAGCACGCCGCAGGCGCTCGCGCAGGCGATGGTCGGCGAGGGCAAAGCAGTCTCGACACCGCTCGTGCGCGAACAGCGCGATGCCGGCCCGGTGCGGCTGGCGATCGACGGCCTGACGGTGATCGGCGACCGGGGTGAACCTGCTGTGCGCGCCCTGTCGCTGAAGGTGCGCAGCGGCGAGATCGTCGGCATCGCCGGCGTCTCGGGCAACGGCCAGCGCGAGCTGATGCAGGCGCTGGTCGGCCAGCGCCGGCACGACGGTGGCCGGGTGCGCGTGGCCGATCGCGACTTCCATGCCACGCGGCGCGAGAACCGCGCGTTGAAGGTGCGCAGCCTGCCCGAGGAGCCGCTGGCCAATGCCTGCGTCGCCGAGTTGAGCGTCGCGCAGAACCTGGCGCTGCGTGAATTCGACGAGCCGGCCTATGCGCTGCCGCGGGTGCTCGGCGGCTGGGTGCGTTGGTCTGCGCTGCGCCGGCGCGCGCGCGAGTGGATCGCCGAGTACGGCGTCAAGACGCAGGGCGAATCCGCGCCGATGCGCACGCTGTCCGGCGGCAACGTGCAGCGCGCGGTGCTGGCGCGCGAGCTGGCCGGCGAGCCCGAGCTGTTGCTGGTCAGCAATCCCGTGTTCGGCCTCGACTTCGCCGCCGTCGCCGAGATCCACGGCCGCCTGATGGCCGCGCGCAATCGCGGTGCGGCAATCCTGCTGGTCAGCGAGGATCTGGACGAACTGCTCGCGCTGGCCGACCGCATCGTCGTGATCAGCGAGGGCCGCATCGTGCACGACGTTGCGGCCGGCGCGGCCGATCGGCACGAGCTCGGCGCCTTCATGGGCGGCAAGGCGCATGCGCCGCACCGGGAGGCGGCATGACGGTGCTGATCACCCAGGCGCAGCCGTCGCCGTTCCGCTTCGACATCGACCGCACCGCGCTGCTGATCATCGACATGCAGCGCGATTTCATCGAGCCCGGCGGCTTCGGCGCCGCGCTCGGCAACGACGTGACGCGGCTGCAGACCATCGTGCCGACGGTGCAGGCGGTACTCAGCGCGTGGCGCCGCGCCGGCGGCCTCGTCGTGCACACCCGCGAGGGCCATGCGCCGGACCTGTCCGACTGCCCGCCGGCCAAGTTGAAGCGCGGCCGGCCCGGCCGGCGCATCGGCGATGAGGGCCCGATGGGCCGGCTGCTGGTGATCGGCGAGCCCGGCCACGCGATCGTGCCCGCGCTGGCGCCGCTGCCCGGCGAGCCGCTGATCGACAAGCCCGGCAAGGGCGCGTTCTTCGCGACGCCCCTGCAGGACACGCTGCAATCGCGCGCCATCACGCACCTGGTGCTGATGGGCGTGACCACCGAGGTCTGCGTGCAGACGACGATGCGCGAGGCCAACGACCGCGGCTACGACTGCCTGCTGGTCGAGGACGGCACAGCAAGCTATTTCCCGGAGTTCAAGGCGGCCACGCTGGCCATGATCACCGCGCAGGGCGGCATCGTCGGCTGGACGGCTCCGGCTGCCGCGTTGATCGAGGCCCTGATCGAGGCACCACCACGATGACTGCGATGCCCCTCCCGCTGACGCTGGCCGACTGGCGCGCCGCATATGCCGAGCCGGGGGCCTCGCCGCGCGCGCTGCTGGCCCCGGTGCTCGCGCGCCGCCACGGCGACGACCCGGCGTGGATCCTGCGCTGCGACGAAGCCTTCATCGAAACACAGCTGCAGCGGCTGGACGATGCCCTGCAGCGCGGTGCCGCGGCATCGCTGCCGCTCTTCGGCGTGCCCTTCGCGGTCAAGGACAACATCGACGTCGCCGGCCTGCCGACGACCGCCGCCTGCCCGGCATTCGCGCACACGCCGCAGCGCCACGCGACCGTCGTGCAGCGCCTGCTCGATGCGGGCGCGGTGCTGGTCGGCAAGACCAACCTCGACCAGTTCGCCACCGGCCTGGTCGGCACGCGCTCGCCCTACGGCGCCGTGCCGAACAGCGTCGACGCGGCGTACGTCAGCGGCGGTTCGAGCTCGGGCTCGGCGTCGGTGGTCGCGCGCGGGCTGGTGGCGTTTGCGCTGGGTACCGACACAGCCGGCTCCGGCCGGGTGCCGGCCGGCTTCAACAACCTCGTCGGGCTCAAGCCGACGCCCGGTGCGCTGCCGATGGCCGGCGTGCTGCCGGCCTGCCGGACGCTGGACACGGTATCGGTCTTCGCGCTGACAGTGGCCGATGCGGCGCGGGTGACCGCGCTGATCGAAGGCGCCACGGACGAGCCGCGCCACCAGTCGTGGCCGGCGCGCCCGGCCTGGTTCGGCAACGGCCGCGAGCTGCGCATCGGCGTGCCGGCGCAGCCCGGCTGCGATGCTGCGCTGGGGTACGACGCGGCCTTCGAGCAGGCGCTTGAGCAGCTGCGCGCCTGGGGCCTTCAGCCGCAGCCGGTGAACATGCAGCCTTTCTTCGACGTCGCCCGCCTGCTGTACGAAGGCCCCTGGGTGGCCGAGCGCTACACGGTGGTGCGCGAGCTGATCGAACGCAGCCCCGAGGCGATCGACCCGGTCGTGCGCGGCGTGATCGCTGCGGCCCGGGCGCACGATGCCGCGGCCGCGTTCGATGCGCGTTATGCGCTCGAAGCGCTGCGCGCGCAGATCGCGCCGCTGTGGTCGCAGCTCGACGTGCTGATGGTGCCGACCGCGCCGACCTGCCCGACGCTGGCCGCGGTGGCCGCCGAGCCGGTGCGGCGCAACAGCGAGCTCGGCCGCTACACCAATTTCGTCAACCTGCTCGGCCTCGCGGCGCTGGCGCTGCCGAGCGGCTTCACGCCGCGTGGGCTGCCCTTCGGCATCACCTTCATCGCGCCCGGCGGCAGCGATGCGGCGCTGGCGCAGCTCGGTGCGCGCTGGGAAGCGGCGCGCGACCTGCCGCTCGGCGCCGGCCTGCGCGACGCGACAGCGGCCGATCGCCTGCTGTATGCCACGCCGGCCGCCGCGCCGACGCTGCAGCTCGCCGTCGTCGGCGCCCACCTCGAAGGCATGCCGCTGCACGGCCAGCTGAGTGAGCGTGGCTGCCGGCTGATCGAGCGCACGTGCAGCGCGCCGAACTACCGGCTCTATGCGCTGCCGAACACCCAGCCGCCGAAACCCGGCCTCGTGCGCTGCGGCGGGCACGAAGACGGCCAGGCGATCGTGCTCGAGGTCTACGAGATGCCGCTGGACGCTGTCGGCTCTTTCCTCGCGCTGATCCCGCCGCCGCTCGGCCTGGGCTCGGTGCAGCTCGCCGACGGCCGCTGGGTCAAGGGCTTCATCTGCGAGCCGGCGGCGCTGGCCGGTGGCACCGACATCAGCAGCTTCGGCGGCTGGCGCGGCTGGCTGGAGAACCGATGAAACCGGACGCCGTCGATCGGCCCGACGTGGTCGCCGAGATTCAGCGCCTGTTCGCCGACTACGAGCGCGCGCTGATGACGCACGACCTGACCGCGCTCGACGCCTTCTTCTGGGACGACCCGCGCACCACGCGCTACGGCATCGCCGACCGCCAGTGGGGCATCGCGCAGTTGCGCAGCTTCCGTGCCGCCAGCCCGGCACCCCGCTTCACGCGCCGCATCGAGCACCTGCGCATCCGCAGCTTCGGCGCCGATTGCGCTGTCGCGCAGTGCGAGTTCGTGCGCAGCGACTCGGCGCTGCGCGGCTTCCAGAGCCAGACCTGGGTGCGCTTGGACGACGCGGGCTGGAAGATCGTCGCCGCCCATGTCAGCATGATCGGCTTCGAGGAATAGTGCGCTGCGTATCATGGCCGGCATGTCCTTCTCGAGCCTGCCGAAGTCCCTCTCCGGGGCTGCCGCGTCGACCACCGACGAGGCGCCGACACTGGCCGACGCGGCCTACGCGCAGCTCAAGCAGATGATCTTCGACTTCACGTTGATGCCGGGCGACCGCTGCAGCGAAAGTGAGCTCGCGCAGCGCCTGAAGGTCAGCCGCACGCCGCTGCGCCAGGCGCTGCAGCGCCTGGAGCGCGAGGGTTTCCTGCAGGTGATGCCGAAGATCGGCTGGCAGGTGGCGCCGCTGGATTTCGACACCTTCGACGAGCTCTACGACCTGCGCGTGCTGCTCGAATGCCACGCCGCGCACCACCTGGCCGAGGCCGAGGAGCGCCCGGCGCTGCGGGCGCTGGCCGAGGTCTGGCTGGCGCCGCCGGCCGAGCGGCTGGTCGAGGGCGCCGAAGTCGGCCGGCTCGACGAACAGTTCCACATGCTGCTGGTGCAGGGCAGCGGCAACCGCGAGATGGCGCGCGTGCACCGCGAGATCACCGAGCGCATCCGCATCATCCGCCGGCTCGACTTCACGAAGCCGGCGCGCATCGAGGCCACCTACGACGAGCATGCGCGCATCCTGCGCGCGATCACCCGCCGCCGCGCCGACGAGGCGCAGCGCCTGCTGCGAGCGCACATCGAGCAGAGCAAGCTCGAGGTGCGGCACATCACGCTCGACATGCTGTATCGGGCGCGACGGTCCGCCTGAGCAGGGCTACTGGAACGCCACTTCGGCGAAGCTGCGCAGCTTGCGGCTGTGCAGCTGGTCCAGCCGCTGGCGCCGCAGCAGCTCGATCGCCCGCATGCCGATGCGCAGGTGCTGGTCGACGCGCTCGCGGTAGAAGTGGTTGGCCATGCCCGGCAGCTTGATCTCGCCGTGCAGCGGCTTGTCGCTGACGCACAGCAAGGTGCCGTAGGGCACGCGGAAGCGGAAGCCGTTGGCGGCGATCGTTGCGCTTTCCATGTCCAGCGCCACCGCCCGGCTCTGGCTGAAGCGGCGCTCCGGACCCGGATGCGGCAGCAGTTCCCAATTGCGGTTGTCGGTCGACGCGACGGTGCCGGTGCGCAGGATGCGCTTCAACTCGAAGCCGGTCAGCTGCGTGACGTCGGCCACCGCCTGCTCGAGCGCGCGCTGCACTTCGGCCAGCGGCGGGATCGGCACCCACAACGGCAGCTCCTCGTCGAGCACGTGGTCCTCGCGCACGTAGCCGTGGGCCAGCACGTAGTCGCCCAGGTGCTGGGTATTGCGCAGGCCGGCGCAGTGGCCGAGCATCAGCCAGGCGTGCGGCCGCAGCACGGCGATGTGGTCGCTGATGTTCTTCGCGTTCGCCGGGCCGACGCCGATGTTGACCATCGTGATGCCCGAGCGGTCCGGTCGCATCAGGTGATAGGCCGGCATCTGCGGCAGCCGCGGCGGCGGCGCGCCGTGGTCGTCGTCGACCCCTGCGGCCAAGCCGGCGCGGCGCGTGACGACGTTGCCGGGCTCGACGAAGGCGACGTAGCCGTCGCTGTCGAGTGCATGCTCGGGCGTGTCGTCGCCGGGTCCGCCGGAGGTGGAGCCGAGCAGCCCGCCCTGGCCGAGCGGCTTGCCCATCAGCAGGTGGCCCAGGCGCACGAACTCGTCGATGTAGAACTGGTAGTTCGTGAACAGCACGAAGTTCTGGAAGTGCTCGGGCGCGGTGCCGGTGTAGTGGCGCAGCCGGTGCAGCGAATAGTCGACGCGCGGCGCGGTGAACAGCGCCAGCGGCTGCGGATCGCCTGGCCGCAGCTCCTGCGTGCCGTTGGCGATGCCGTCGTCCATCGCCGCCAGGTCCGGCAGGTCGAAGATGTCGCGCATCAGGACCCGCCGTTCCGGCGACAGCGTGCCTTCGAGGTGGTCGTGCTGCGCCAGCGAGAAGTGGATCGGGATCGGCTGGCTCGACAGCCCGACCTCCAGCACGCCACCGTGGTTCTTCAGCAGCAGCTGGAACTGCTCGCGGTAGTAGTCGGCGAACAGGTCCGGCCGTGTCAGCGTGGTCTCGTAGACGCCGGGTCCGGCGACGAAGCCGAAGGACAGCCGCGAGTCGGCGCGCACCACGGTGTGGGTGCGTACGCGAACGAAGGGGTAGCAGGCGCGCACGCGGGTCGGCGGCGTGTGGCCGGTGACGAAGTCCTGCAGTGCCTGGCGCAGGTGCGCAACACCGCTGTGGTAGATCGTCGCGACATGCGCCAGTGCGGCGTCGGCGTCGGTGAAGGTCTGGGTCGTTATCAGCGTCGGTGTCGTCATGGCCCATTTTGCCCGCAACGCCGTGACGCCACGGCGTGCGCGCGGGCGGGGCGATTACTGCGCGGCGCGGAAGGTGTCGCAGCCTTCGAGCTTGCCGCCTTCCATCCCGCGCTTGAACCAGGTGACCCGCTGCGCGCTGCTGCCATGCGTGAAGCGTTCCTGCACGACCTGGCGGCCGGCATTGCGCTGCATCGCGTCGTCGCCGATCTGGGCGGCGGCGTTCAGCCCTTCCTCGACATCGCCGGTCTCCAGGATCTGGCGCGAGCGCTGCGCGTGGTGAGCCCAGAGGCCGGCATAACAGTCGGCCTGCAGCTCGAGCCGCACGCTGAGCTGGTTGCCGGTGCGCTCGTCGCTGCGCTGGCGTGCGCGCTGCACTTGCTCGGAAACGCCGAGCAGGTTTTGCACGTGGTGGCCGATCTCATGCGCGATGACATAGGCCTGCGCGAAGTCGCCCGGTGCGCCGAGGCGCGTGCGCATGGTCTCGTAGAACGACAGGTCGATGTAGACCTTCTCGTCGGCCGGGCAGTAGAACGGCCCCATCGCCGCCTGGCCGCCGCCGCAGGCGGTGACCTCCGATCCGGTGTACAGCCGCAGCTTCGGCTCGCGGTAGGTCTTGCCGATCGCGCTGAACTGCGCACGCCAGACGTCCTCGGTGTCGGCCAGCACCATCGAGACGAAGCGGGCTTTCGGATCGGTGGCCGGCGGGGCCCCGGCCGGCGCCTGCTGCTCGACCACCGGCGAGCCGCCGCCGCTCAGCATGCCCAGGATGGTCAGCGGATTGATGCCGAAGATCCAGCCGGCGACCACGGCGACCGCCACGGTGCCGATCCCGATGCCGCGGCCGCCGATGAAGCGTCCGCCGCCGCCGCCCTGGCCGCGTGCATCCTCGACGTTCTCGCTTTCGCGGTGGCCATCCAGTCGCATCACGGTCTCCTTAAGCCCCCAAGACGCCTTCGGCGTCGGCCCCCCGAGGGGGCGTCGTCGCCTTGGGGCGGCCCGGCGGCGACTTGTTGCTTCAACACGGCAGCTCTCGCCGCGCCGCATCCGCGGCACGACCGAGGTCCTGCAAGGCCAGCACACGGCATGCCTGCTCGGGCGGCACCGGATTCGGGCCGAGGCCGAGCATCGCGTCGCGCATCAAACCATAGTAGTCCCGCCAGCGGCCGGGCTGCGTCGGCCACGGGCGGCACTGCGGTTCACCGCCGTCGGCGCCGGCCACGCACAGCTCGCCGGCGGCCGGCGGTAGCGCTTCAGGCGCCATGCCGGCCTTCAACGCGTCCTCCTGCGGATCGAGCGGCCACGACATCCAGCTGCCGCGTGTGCCATGCAACGCGAAACGCGGCCCCGGCAGCGCGGCCAGCATGCTGGCCGCCAGCGTCACGCGCAGCCCGCCGGCAAAGCGCAGCCGGCACTCGAAGGCGTCGTCGCTGGCGGCGCCGTCGCGCAGCCGCATCAGGTCGGCCGACAAGCCGATCGGCTCGCCGAAGAGTTGCAGCGCCTGGTCGAGCAGGTGCGGTGAGAGATCGGCCCACAGCCCGCCGCCCGCCTCCCCACTCTCGCGCCAGCGCGCGCGCACCTGCGGCCGGAAGCGGTCGAAATGCAGCCGCGCCTCGGTGATGCGGCCGAGCGTGCCGGCGGCCAGCAGCGCCTGCGCGGTGAGGAAGTCGCCGTCGAAGCGCCGGTTGTGGAAGACGCTCAGCACACGAGCGGCCTCGCGTGCCAGCGGCAGCAGCGGCGCCGCCTCGGTGGCATCCAGCGCCATCGGCTTGTCGATCACCACATGGCGGCCGGCCTGCAGCGCCCGGCGCGCCAGCGGGGCATGCGTGGCATTCGGCGATGCGAGCACGATCAGGTCGAGCGGCGCGTCGTCGATCATCGTCTCGGCGCTGCCATGCACGACCACCTCGGCACCGAGCGCCGCATGCACCGTCGCCGCATCGCGGCTGGCGACCGCGGCGAGCCGCAGCCCCGGCGTGGCGCGGATCAGCGGCGCATGCAGCGTGCGGCCGGCGTAACCGAAGCCGACCAGGCCGACGTTCAGCAGTGGGGTCACGGCTTCTCCGCCAGCGCCTTCAGGTTCGCGAGGCCGGCCTCGAAATCCTTGCCGACCATGCTGTCGGCATTCAGCGCGAACCAGCGGAACAGCGGGTTGCTTCCCATGTTGCCGTTCATCGCCCAGGTCACGCGGCTGCCGGCGCCATCGGGCGCAATCTCGATCTCGCCGTTCGACGTGGTGCCGAAGTCGGGGAAGACCAGCTCGTAGGCGACGTGGCGGCCGGGGACGGCCTCGGTGAAGGTCATGCGGCCGTCGCCTTCGCTCTCGCTCTTCCATGACCAGGCCGCGCCGGTGCCCGACGGCGGGCCGCTGTACTCGATCTTCATCTTCGGATCGCGCTGGTTCCACACCGACCAGCGTTTCCATTCGCGCGGATCGGCGATCAGGCCGTAGATCCTGTCGGCCGGCGCCGCGATCATGACGCTGCGCGTGACCTTGAACTGCGGCGACAGGAACATCCCGCCGCCGAACAACACGGCCGCCAGCAGCCCGATCACGATCAGCAGGATCTTGAGGATCTTCATGCGCTATTTCCCTCCGTTCGGCAATGGCGCGCAGTCTCCCGCAGATTCGCGCCGGGGGGCAATGGCATCATTGCCGGCCCCCACCGGGCCTGGCCACGAACCGGGCCCGGAAACCCATGGAGACCCGAACTTGGATGCCGAGACCAATCCGCTGCTGACCGACTGGGACCAGCCCTTCGGACTGCCGCCGTTCGCTCAAGCGCGCGCCGAACACTTCCGACCCGCGCTGGAACGCGCGATGCGCCTGCACAAGTCGGAGCTGGCAGCGATCGCGCAGCAGGCCGCGCCACCCGATTTCGACAATACGATCGCCGCCTTCGACCGCGCTGGCGAGCTGCTCACGCGCATCGAGGCGACGTTCTACAACCTGACCGCGTCGGCCACCACGACAGCGCTGCAGGCAGTGCAGCGCGAGGTGGCCGGGCCGATGGCCGCACACTGGAGCTCGGTGTACCAGGACGCGGCGCTGTTCGCGCGGGTCGATGCCGTGCACGCGCAGCGCGCGGACAGCGGCTCCAATGCCGAGCAACAGCGCCTCGTCGAGCGCTTCCACCTCGACTTCGTGCGCGCCGGCGCGCAGCTCGCGGACGCTCCGCGTGCGCGTTATGCGGCGGTGGTGCAGCGGCTGGCCGAGCTGACGACGGCGTTCGGCCAGAACGTGCTGCACGACGAAGCCAGCTACACGCTGGCGCTGCCCGACGAGGCCTCGATGGCCGGCCTGCCGGCCTTCGTGCGCGCGGCGGCCCGCCAGGCGGCGAGCGAGCGTGGCCTCGACACGCCGGTGGTCACGCTGTCGCGCTCGCTGATCGTGCCCTTCCTGACCTTCTCCGAGCGGCGCGACCTGCGCGAGCAGGCCTGGCGCGCCTGGATCGGCCGCGGCGAGCAGGCCGGCGAGCACGACAATCGGGCGATCGCTTGCGAGATCCTCGCGCTGCGCCGCGAGCAGGCGACCTTGCTCGGCTTTCCGACCTATGCCGACTACGCGCTCAGCGACACGATGGCCCAGACGCGCGAGCGCGTCTGGGCGCTGCTCGACGAAGTCTGGCAGCGCGGCGTCACCGCCTTCGAGGCCGAGCGCGCGCTGCTCGACGAGGCCAAGGCCCAGGCCGGCGTCAACGCGGCGATCGAGCCGTGGGACTGGCGCTACTGGGCCGAGAAGGTGCGCATCACGCGCTTCGCCGTCGACGAGGCCGAGCTGAAGCCGTATTTCGCGCTGCCCAACATGGTGGCCGCGGTGTTCGATTGCGCGCAGCGGCTGTTCGGCCTGCATTTCAAGCGCCGCGACGACCTCACCGCCTACCACGGCGACGTGCTGGCCTATGAAGTGAGCGACAGCGGGAACCGGCCGATCGGCCTCTTCCTGCACGACAACTTCTCGCGCCCTGCCAAGCGCAGCGGCGCATGGATGAGCGCGCTGCGCTGGCAGCACCGCAACGCCGCCAACGGTGCCGAAGCCGTGCGCCCGGTGATCCTCAACAACAACAACTTCGCGAAGGCCGCGCCGGGCGAGGAGACGCTGCTGTCGCTGGACGACGTGCGCACGCTGTTCCACGAGTTCGGCCACGGGCTGCATGGGCTGCTGTCGGACGTCGGCTATGCGCGCCTGTCGGGCACCAAGGTGCTGCGCGACTTCGTCGAGCTGCCGTCGCAGCTGTTCGAGCACTGGGCCCAGGAGCGCGCGGTGTTGAAGCAGCACGCACGCCATGCGGTGACCGGCGCGCCGATTCCCGATGCGTTGATCGAGCGCATCGAGGCCGCGCGCAAGTTCGGCCAGGGCTACGAGACGGTGCGCTACACCGCGAGCGCGATCGTCGACATGGCGGTGCATGAAAGCCGCGAGCCGATCGACGACATCGTCGACTTCGAGCGCCGCGTGCTGGCCGACCGGCGCGCGCCGGCGGCGGCCGGCATGAACCACCGGCTGCCGCACTTCCAGCACCTGTTCGCGGGCGGCTACGCGGCCGGTTACTACGTCTACCTGTGGGCCGAGGTGCTGGACTGCGATGCCTTCGAGGCCTTCGTCGAGGCCGGCGATGCGTTCGATGGCGGCACCGCCGCGCGGCTGAAGCAGTGGATCTACGGCAGCGGCAACAGCGTCGAGCCGGGCGCGGCGTTCCGCGCCTTCCGCGGCCGCGACCCGCAGCTCGAACCGATGCTGCGCGACCGCGGCTTACTGTAGTCAGCGCGGCGAGCGGCGGCGCGTGAGCGCCAATGCGGCCAGCGCCATGCCGGCCAGCAGCCCGGCACTCGGCTCCGGCACGGCCTGCGCGCTGGCCGTCGGTGCGGCTTGCAGCAGCGTCACCGTGGCGCTTTGCGTGAGCGTCTGCGCGCCCGCGAAGGCCAGCGTGTTCAGCGCGATGCCGAGTACGCTGCCGTCGGCCAGCGACAGCTGGAACGGGCTCCAGGCGATGGTCAGATCGAAGTCGCTGTCGGAAACCGAGCCGGTCGTCGCGCTGACCGAGGCCAGCAGCGGCAGCGAGCCGGCGAACGGCGCGCCGAACGTGATGCTGGCCTGCAGGCCGAGCAGGTCGGTTTCGGCGCTGCGGATGCCGCTGTGGGCGTTCGCTTCGCGCAGGCGCACCGTGCCGACGTCGAAGGTCTGCGACGCCCCGACCGTGTCCAGCGCGAAGCTGGCGCCTGCGAAGCCGGTGCTGCTGAACAGCACGTCCAGCAGCGTGCCGGTCGACTCGGCCGCATCGACGCCGTAACCGCTGCCAGCGGCGAAGGAGAAGGAGGGCACGCTGACGAGCACCGGCGCTGCCTGCGCGGGCAATACGGCGCCGAGCGCGAGCAGCGGCGCGAGGATGGCCTTTGACAGACGGGTGGGATACGAGAGCGGCATTCGGGACCTCCGGCCAGATACAAATTGGAACAATGGCCGGCAGTCTAATTGATAAAAGTAATAGAGAACGTGCGGTTGTGCCGAACCGCCGGCTTTCCGGCCCCGGGGTCAGGGAGCGGTTGCCGCGGGCGCCAACAGCAAATCCAGCGCCGCCATGAAGCGCCGGAAGTCCAGCGGCTTGGTCCAGTAGTCGTCGAAGCCTTCGTCGAGCGCGCGCTGGATGTCGTCGGGCATCGCGTTGGCCGACAGCGCGATGCACTTGATGCCGGCCGTCGCCGGGTCGGCGCGCAAGCGGCGCAGCACCTCGTGGCCGTCGATGTCCGGCAGCTGCATGTCGATCAGGACCAGCGCCGGCTGCGTCGCGCGGGCGCGCTGGATGCCGCTCAGGCCGTCGGGCGCGGCGTCGAAATGCAGGTCGCGGCGGCGGCTCAGCAGCTCGCTGACGATCAGCAGGTTGACCGGGTTGTCCTCGATGTACAGCACGCGCCGGCTCGGCGCCGCCGGGGACTGCGTCGTCGCGAAGGGCGCAAAGGCCGAATCGGGCGCCGTGCCGGCCGGCATCTCTGCCTCGTCGAGCACCAGCGCGAAGCAGCTGCCGGCGCCGGCCTCGCTGCGCACCTCGATGCGTCCGCCCATGCGCTGCACCGAGGCCTGCACGATCGCCAGCCCGATGCCGGTGCCGTCGATGCCTTCGGTTTCGCGGCCGAGCCGGTTGAAGGGCTCGAACACCTGCTGCAGCTGCTCGTCGGTCATGCCGCGGCCGCAGTCCTCGACGATGAAGCGCACGCGGTGCGGCTCGGCGGCGGCCGTTTCGGCCTCGATGCGCACCCAGCCGCCCGGGCGGTTGTACTTGATCGCGTTCGACAGCAGGTTGATCAGCACCTGGCGCAGCCGCATCGGGTCGCCGAGCACCGCGCTGTCGAGCGCCTCGCAGTGGATCTCGACGCGCATCGCTGCGGCCAGGGTCTCGACCAGCGGCAGCACCGACTGCACCAGCGAGCGCAGCGGCACCGCGACGCGCTGCAGCGGCCGCTCGCCCGATTCGAGGCTCGACAGGTCGAGCACGTCGTTGATCAGCAGCAGCAGGTGCTTGCCCGCGGCGTGGATGTGCTCGGCGCGGCGCCGCAGCACGGCCTCGTCCTGCGCCGGGCCGTCGGCCAGCAGCAGCTGCGCGAAGCCGAGCACCGCGTTCAGCGGCGTGCGCAGCTCGTGGCTCATGCGCGCGAGGAATTGCGACTTGGCCTGGCTCTCGCGCTGCGCCAGGCGGATCTCGTCCTGCGCCTCGGCGGCGGCGCGCGCGTCGGTGATGTCCCAGTTGATGCCGATGCGGCGCGCCGTGCGGCCGGCGTCGTCGCGCATCGGCACCGAGCGCGACGCCAGCCAGTGCACGCTGCCATCGGGCCAGATCACGCGGAAGGCGTGATTCGACGCGCGGTCCTCGGCGCTCGCCGCGCGCATCTCCGTCACCACCGTCTCGCGGTCGGCCGGATGCAGCCAGGTCAGCGCTTCGGTGCGGCTCACCGGCCGGTCCTCGGGCGCGCGGCCGCGCAGGCGGAACATCTGCTCGTCCCACCAGCCGTGCTCGCCGGCGGCATCGAGCGTCCAGGTGCCGATGCCGGCGCCGCGGGTGGCCAGCGTCACGCGTTCGGCGGCCTCGCGCAGCCGCGCCTCGGCGGCATGGCGCTCGGTGACGTCGAGCATCACGCCGCACAGCGTGGGCCCGCTCGGCCCGCTCTCGTAGGTCATGCGCGAGGCGACGCGGCGCTCGCTGCCGTCGGGCCGCACCACCCGCAGGTCCAGGTCGACCAGGCCGCTCTTGCGCAGCAGCAGCGAACGCAGCGCCTCGCTCGCCGCGGCATGGTCGCCCGGATGCAGATAACGCGCCATGTAATCGGCCAGGTCGGGCGAGACGACGGCCTCGGCGCCGCCGTGCAGCCGCCGCATCTGCTCGTCCCAGTGCACCTCGCCGGAGTCGAGCGACAAGGTCCAGATTGCCACGCCGGCGGCGCCGGTGGCCATCTCGAGCCGGCGCGCCAGCGCCAGCTCGCGGCGCGACTGCTCGAAGCGCTCGTTGATGTCGATCGCCACGCCGACATAGGCGCCGAGCTGCGTCCCGGCATCGGCACGCTGCGCGATGCAGCGCGCGAGCAGATAACGCGTCTGGCCATCGCCGCGCCGCATGCGCACGCCGAACTCCACCGGGCCGTCCTGCGCGCGGGCCTGGCGCAGGCGCGCGCGCAACTCGGCACGGTCCTCGGGCTCGACCAGCCGCAGCAGCGCGCCGGCGGCCAGGCCCTCTTCGGGCGCCGGCCGCGCCAGCAGCGCCCAGCCGCGCTCGTTGGAATACAGCCGGCGCCGCAGCGCGTCATAGCGCCAGATGGCGATGTCGGCGAGTTCCATCGCCAAGCGCAGCTGAGCATGCGTCTCGCCGTAGGACTGCGCGAGCTGGAGCGCCTCGGTGTCGTCCATCAGCACGCCGATCGCGCGCTCGGGCATGCCGTCGGCGCCGGCGCGCACCTCCCACTGCGAGCGCACGTGGCGCAGCCGGCCGTCGGCGGCGCGCAGCCGGTAGCGCATCACGTAGCTGCCGCAGCGCTGCAGCGAGCGCTTGAACTCCGCGGCCAGCGCGGCGCGGTCCTCAGGCACGACGCCCTGCAGCGCGGTGTCGAAGCTCAGCGCCCCTTCGCGCGGATCGAGCCCCCAGAAGCGCCAGACGTGGCGGTCCCAGCGGCCCTCGAGGCTGCGCACGTCGCGCTCCCAGACGCCGATGTGGCCGACATCCTGCGCCATGTCGAGCAGTTCGGTGAGCCGCCGCTGGTCGGCCGCCAGCGCCTGTGTGCGCGCAGCCGGCTGCAGCGTGAAGACCGCGTGGCCGTCGGCGGCGAAGCGCAGGCCGATCTGCGCGTGCAGTGGCTGGCCACGCGCATCACAGCCGCTGAAGTCGACCGGCGCGAAACCCTCGCCGGTGCGAAAGCGCTTGAGCATCCACAGCCGCTGCGCCGGATCGGACGCACTGCCGCACAGCAGCTCGTCGAGCCGACGTCCCTGCCAGGCGGTGGGGTCGGCGAAGCCGGTGAAGCGCACGAAAGCCTGGTTGATCGCCTGCAGCCGGCCCTGGGCATCGACGAGCGCCACGGGCAGGTCGAGCAGCTCATAAGCGGCGATGTCCGGCGGAGCCGGGCGGGACGGCGGCGTCATCGGGGCGCGCAAGGGACCGCCGACGAGCGGCCGTGAGCGGGGGGAGGCCGGCGCAGTCTAAACCGCGGCTTGCGTCGCGGCGCGCAGCCGCAATGCGACCCGGCGCAACGCCGGTTGCGCCGAACCCATCGCCACCTCGCAGCATTGCGCGGCGTACAGCGGATCGTGGGTCAGCCGGTCGAGGTCGACGCTGCGGCCTTCGGCGGCCATCAGCCACTTGAGGTCGACCCAATCGACCAGGAGGCGGGCAGAGGCGTCGATGGAATTCATGGCAGGTGAGAATCAACCTTCCCTCAACGTGGCGTCGCCCCGCGGCGCTGACAAGATGCATCCGTTAGACAGAGGAGTCTCATGACGCTTCCGCCGCCCTTGACAGCGCTCACCGACCTCGATGCGCAACTCGCCGCGAGTGGTTATGCGGTGCTCGACGCCGCGTCGCTGGCGCGGCTGGCCGGTGTGGCCGTGGCCGATTTCGAAGCCTGGCGCGGTTGCTGGGACGCTCTGCCGCCGGATCCGCACCTGCGCGACGGTGGCCGCTACCGGCGCCGGCGCCATGGCTGTTTCGTCGTGACGCCGGGCTCGAGCGGCGCGATCGCGCGGCTGCAGCCGGTGCCGCACCGCGCGCATTGGCAGCCGGTCGAGTACAACGCGCTGCACGGCGGCATCGAGCGCTGGTTCGAGCCGCTCGAGCCGGCGATGAGCGAAGACGCCGCCTGGGCGCGGCTGCTGATCGCACTGGCCGATCGCGCAACGCGGCTGCGCGGCGATGGCGCAGGGGATGCGCCGTGGCACGTCGAAGCGCATCCGTTTCGCATCGACACCACCGACGGCATCGGCCGCCCGACGCCCGAGGGCGCGCACCGCGATGGCGTCGACCTGGTGGCCGTGCTGCTGGTCGGACGTCAGCGTGTGAAGGGCGGCGAGACGCGTGTCTTCGATGCGCGCGGCCCGCAAGGCATGCGCTTCACCTTGACCGAGCCGTGGAGCGTGCTGCTGCTCGACGACGAGCGCGTGGTGCACGAGACGACGCCGATCCAGCCGGCTTCGGCCAACGAGCCGGGGCATCGCGACACGCTGGTGCTGACCTTCCGCCGCGGCGGCTTCCAGGGGCCGGCATGACTTCCCTGGCGATCACGTTTGCCGACGTCGAAGCGGCCGCGCAGCGCCTCGCCGGCGTGGCGCATCGCACGCCGGTGCTGCGGTCACGCACGGCCGACGAACGCAGCGGCGCCGAGCTGTTCTTCAAGGCCGAGCACCTGCAGCGCATGGGTGCATTCAAGTTCCGCGGCGCCTACAACGCGCTGTCGCAGTTCACGCCCGAGCAGCGGCGTGCCGGCGCGCTGGCCTTCAGCTCCGGCAACCATGCGCAGGCGATCGCGCTGTCGGCGCGGCTGCTCGGCATGCCCTCGGTGATCGTGATGCCGCAGGACGCGCCGCCGGTGAAGCTGGCCGCCACGCGCGGCTACCAGGCCGGCCAGCCGGGCAGCGAGGTGATCCTGTACGACCGCTACAGCGAAGACCGCGAGGCGATCGGCCGGCGCATCGCCGAGGAGCGCGGCATGACGCTGATCCCGCCCTACGACCATCCGCACGTGATGGCCGGCCAAGGCACCGCGGCGCTGGAGCTGGTCGACGAGGTCGGCCGGCTCGACAAGCTGGTGGTCTGCGTCGGCGGCGGCGGGCTGATCTCGGGCTGCGCGACGGCCGCGAAGCACCGGCTGCCGGCGATCGAGGTGATCGGCGTCGAACCCGAGGCCGGCAACGACACGCAGCGCAGCTTCGCGCGCGGCGAGATCGTGAAGATCGACGTGCCGCAGACGATCGCCGACGGCGCGCAGACGCAGGCGCCGGGGCGGCTGACCTTCCCGGTGACGCGCGCGCTGGTTTCGCGCATCGTCACGGTCAGCGACGCACAGCTGGTGACCACGATGCGCTTCTTCGCCGAGCGTCTGAAGCAGATCGTCGAGCCCACCGGCTGCCTCGCCGCGGCCGCGGTGCTCGAGGGCGTGCTCGGCGATCTGCGGGGCCAGCGCATCGGCGTAATCCTGTCCGGCGGCAACGTCGACCTGGCGCAGTACGGGCGCCTTCTGCAGAACAACCCGGAGATTGCATGAGCGACAGCGCGACGAACAACAAGAGCGAAGAGGCGGACAAGCGCCAGCGCGAGAAGGTCGAACAACTGCTGGCACGGGCGCCGGCGCTGGGCAGCGGCAGTGTCGTGCTGGCCGATGGCCGGCGCCTCGACTACGGCGTGCGCGCCGCCTTCGTGCCGATCGCGCAAGGCGGCATCGACGCACAGCGCGGCGAGCTGCAGGCGGCTGTCTTCACGATCGCCTACAGCGTCGCGCCGCAGGACGGCCGGCCGCGGCCGGTGTGCTTCGCGTTCAACGGCGGGCCGGGCTCGAGCTCGGTGTGGCTGCATTTCGGCGCGCTGGGCCCGAAGCGGGTGCCGATCAACGACGACGGCACCATGCCGCGCGCGCCGTACACGCTGGTCGACAACCCGCTGACCTGGCTGGAGCACTTCGACCTCGTCTTCATCGACCCGCCGCACACCGGCTACTCGCTGGCGGTCAACGATGCGGCGCGCAAGACGCTGCTGTCCGTCGACGGCGATGTCGACGCGCTGGCCGAGGCGATGCGCGCCTGGCTGGCCAGCAACGGCCGCTTCGGCGCGGCGCTGTACCTGGCCGGCGAGAGTTACGGCACGACGCGCGGCGCGGCGCTGGCCGACAAGATGCTCGACCTCGGCCTGGCCCTCGATGGGGTGATCCTGGTGTCCTGCGCGATGGATCTGCAGACGCTGGTCTTCGCGCCGCGCAACGACCTGCCGTACGCGCTCTTCCTGCCGGCATTCGCCAACGTCGCGCAGTTCCATGGCCGGCTCAAGGGCTCGCTGGCCGAGTCGTCGGAATCCGCGCGCAGCGCCGCCGAGGCCTTCGTCGCCGAGGACTACGTCGGGGCGCTGCACCTGGGCGCTCGGCTCGACGGCCGCGCCCGCGCCCGCATCGAGAAGCGCGTTGCCGAGCTGACCGGGCTGCCGCCGCAGCTGGTGCAGGAGAAGAACCTGCGCATCAGCGAGCAGACCTTCTTCTTCGAGGCGCTGCGCGACGAGGGCCGCATCGTCGGCCGGCTCGAAGCCCGCGTCACCGGTCCGATGGCGGCCAGCCGCACGCGCGACTGGGAATTCGACCCCGGCATCGAGGCCATCGCCGCGCCCTACACGACCGCGGCGCTGGCCTACTACGCCGCGCTCGGCATCCCCACCGAGACGCGTTACGAGGTGCTGTCGCGCGAGGTCAACCTGGGCTGGAAGTGGACCCGCGGCAGCGGCCAGGGCATGCACGAGGCCAACGGCTTCACCTGCACCAGCATCGACCTGGGCCGGGCGCTGCGGCGCAATCCGCACCTGCGGGTATTCGCGGCCAGCGGGCGCTACGACCTGGGCACGCCGTACTCGGCCTCGGACTGGTCGCTGGCGCAACTCGACGTGCCGGCCGAGGTGATGGCGCGCGTGACGCACCGTTACTACGACGCCGGCCACATGTTCTACACCCGGCCGGCCGACCTGCAACAGCTGAAAGCGGACCTCGCGTCCTGGCTCGGCTGAGTTGGCCGGGGTCCGGTTGACATCCAACAAGCCGTTTGCCGTGGAATCCGACACGGGGTCAAAAGTTCCTCTGGTTTTTCACGGATGCACGCCGGGCCGTCACAGCGTAGCCTGCGTTCGCTGCTGTGCCGGAACCGATGCTTCCGGCCCTCCAACAGCGGCGAAAGCGATGAGGAGCATTACCCCTGGTGTGTGACCGCACCGGGGGTCTTTTTTTGGGGCTACAGCAATCGCTGCAGGTCGGGCTGCAGGCGGGCCAGCGCCGCCACCAGCGCGTCATCGTCGCGGCCGAAGCTGAAATCCGCGAACTCGAAGCCCGGCCCGACGGTGGCGCCGACGTAGGCATGCCCGCCGGCCGGCTCGGCCGCCTGCCACCAGTGCGCCGGCACCACGTGGCGCGGGCGCGCGCCGTCGCTTCCGACCGGCGCGAGCAGCGTCAGCTCGATCCGGTCGAGCGTCGGCGGCAAGGTCCACAGGCGCAGGCCGGGGCCTTCGAGCAGGTGCCAGACCTCGTCGGAGGCGACGCGGTGCCAGGCCGAATGCTGGCCCACGGCCAGCAGGAAATCGATGCTGGTCAGCGCGCTGCGCTCGCCGCGGCCGTCGGGCGTCGCCACACGGGTGCCTGCCCGGTGGAATTCGCGGTACCAGCCGCCCTCGGGATGCGGCTGCAGACCCAGTTCTGCGACGAGCTCGTCCGCCCGCCGCTGACCGCCGGCACCGCTCACTGCAGGATCTCGACCCGGTTGCGTCCGTTGCGCTTGGCCTGGTACAGCGCCGCGTCGGCGTTGTGCACCAGCGCGGCCGAGCCGGCGCCGGCCAGCGGCACGCTGGCGGCGACACCGATGCTGACGCTGATCGGATAGCCGCCTTCGACGATCGCAGAGAAGTCGGTGCTGGCGACCGCGCGGCGCATCAGCTCGGCCATCTCGAGCGCGCCGGCGGCGCCGGTGCCCGGCAGCACGACGGCGAATTCCTCGCCGCCGTAGCGCGCCGCCATGTCGCCGGCGCGGCGCACGTTGTCGCGGATGATGCGCCCGACGCGTGCCAGGAAGCCGTCACCCGTCTGGTGGCCGAACAGATCGTTCAGCGCCTTGAAGTGGTCGACGTCGATCATCATCAGCGCCAGCGGCGCGCCGTCGCGCAGCGCGCGGTACCACTCCTTCTGCAGCGTGGCGTCGAACTGGCGCCGGTTCGGCAGGCCGGTCAGCGCATCGGTCGAGGCCAGCGCCGACAGCTCGGCGTTGGCCTGGCCCAGCGCCTCTTCGGCACGCTTGCGCTGCTCGGCATCGCGCAGCGTGACGAGGTAGTCGCCGAGGCCGTTGCCCGGCGGCAGCGACGCGACGCGCGCCTCGACCCAGCGCGTGCTGCCGTCGCGGCGCAGCGCGCGGAACAGCTCCGGCCCGCGGCCGTGCTGCGCGGCCTTCGTGAAATGGCGCGCGATGAACGCGGCCCGCTCCTCGGGCACCACCAGCTCGGCCAGCGTGTGGCCGTGCAGATCCTGCGGCAGGCAGCCGAGCAGCCCGCTGGTCGCGGGCGAGGCATAACGAATCGCCAGATCGGCATCGACGGCGACGATCAGGTCGGTGGAGTGTTCGGCCAGCAGCTTGAAGCGGATGTCGGTGTCGGCCGGGCGCGGCATGATCGCGACGCGGCGCCCATCGTTCAAGGTCAGCGTGTGGCTGCGCAGCGAGCCGTGGCGGTGCAGCTTGTTGCTGATCAGCGCGCGGCCGCCGTGGTCGGTCAGCGCGAAACCCACCCCCTGGCCTTCGAGCAGTTGCGCGAGCGCATGAAAATCTGCCTCGTTCAAGCCGTGGTCCTCCCCCCAGCAAGCGCAGCATCGTCGCGGACCAGGCGGTCGCGCCGGGCAAGGGCGGGGAACAACCGGATCCACGTCAGCACGACCAGCAGCGTGCCGATGCCGCCCGTGACCGCGGATGCTACCGGGCCGAGCCAGGCAGCAACAGCCCCCGACTCGAATTCTCCGAGCTGGTTGCTGGCGCCGATGAACACCGAATTGACCGCGCTGACGCGGCCGCGCATCGCGTCGGGCGTCTCCAGCTGCACCAGCGTGTGGCGGATGACGACGCTGATCATGTCGACGGCGCCCGACACAGCGAGCGCCAGCAACGACAGCCAGAACCAGCGTGACAGCCCGAACGCCACCATCGTGACGCCGTAGGCCGCGACCGCGCCGAGCAGCCAGGTGCCGCAGCGGCGCTCGATCGGCCAGCGCGCCAGCGCCAGCGACATCACCAGCGCGCCGACCGCCGGCGCGCCGCGCAGCAGGCCCAGCCCGGTCGGGCCGACGTGCAGGATGTCCTTGGCGAAGATCGGCAGCAGCGCGGTCGCACCGCCGAGCAGCACTGCGAACAGGTCCAGCGCCACCGCGCCCAGGATCACCTTGCGTTCGACGATGAAATGCAGCCCGGCGAGCATCGAGCGCATCGACATCGGCTCGCGCGCCAGCACGGCCGGCCGCGGATGCAGCGCGGCGATGGCCAGCGCCGACAGCGCGAAGCCCGCTGCCGAGACGCCGTAGACGACCTCGGCGCCGGCGCCATACAGCAGGCCGCCCAAGGCCGGGCCGGCGATGATCGCGCCCTGCAGCGCCGACGACGACAGCGCCAGCGCACGCGGCAGCACCTCGGTGGGCACCAGCTGCGGCAGCAGCGCCTGCGAGGCCGGCATCTGGAACGCCCGCACGCCGCCGAGCAGCATCGACAGCAGCAGCAGGCTGCCGCGCCCGAGCGCGTGCTGCCACGAGCCGATCGCCAGCAGCAGCGCGACACCGAGCTGCACCGCCATCGACGCGGCCAGCACGCGCTTGCGGTCGCTGCGGTCGATCGCGTGGCCGGCCGGCAGCGCCAGCAGCAGCGCCGGCACGAACTGCGCCAGGCCGATCAGCCCGAGGTCCCAGGCACTGCCGGTCAGGTCGTACATCTGCCAGCCGAGCGCGACCATCATCATCTGGCTCGCCGCGGTGGCCGCGAGCCGCGCCGACCAGAAGCGGAAGAAGTCGGGCTGGCGCAGCAGGCTCGGGACGTCCGGTGCCGCGGAGCCTGCGCTCATTGCTCGTCTTCTTCTTCGTCCAGCGCTTCCAGCTGCTGCAGCTGCACCAGCCGCTGGTACAACCCACCGTCGATCGCCATCAGCGCGGCATGCCGGCCGCGCTCGGCCAGCCGCCCGTGGTTCAGCACGACGATCTCGTCGGCGTCGCGGATCGTCGACAGCCGGTGCGCGATCGCCACCACGGTGACGTGGCCGCGCAGCCCGGCCAGCGCCTGCTGCACCACGCCTTCCGTCTCACTGTCGATGTGCGAGGTGGCTTCGTCGAGGAACAGGATCTTCGGCTCGCCGGCCAGCGCGCGGGCGATCGCGATCAGCTGCTTCTCGCCGACCGACAGCCGCGCGCCGCCTTCGCCGAGTGGCGTGTCGTAGCCGCGTTCGAGGCGGCGGATGAAGCCGTCGGCAAACGCGGCGCGCGCGGCGGCTTCGATCTCGGCATCCCCGAGGCCGCGCCCCATGTCGATGTTCTCGCGCGCGCTGGCGGCGAGCAGGAACGGCTCCTGCGGCACCAGGCCGACGGCGCGCCGGAACGCGGCATCGCCGAGCTGGTCGATGGGCTGGCCGTCGATCAGCAGCGCGCCGGGCGTCGCCTCGTAGAAGCGCAGCAGCAGCGACAGCAGCGTGCTCTTGCCGGAGCCGGTGTGGCCGACGATGCCGACGAAGCTGCCGGCGGCGATCTCCAGGTCGATGCCATGCAGCACCGGGCGCCCAGGCAGGTAGGCGAAGTCCAGCTGGCGGATGCTGATCGCGCCGTCGCCGACCTCGCCGTGGTCCTGTGCCGGCAGCGTCTCGGCTTCGTCGAGCAGCGTATTGACGCGCGCCGCGGCGACCATCGCCTGCTGCAGCTGCGAGAACTGCATCGTGATCTGGATCAGCGGTTCCACGACGCGCGAGATGTAGCTGACGAAGGCGTACAGCACGCCGACCTCGAGCGCGCTCAAGCCCGCCCCGCTGCGCTGGCTGAAGACCAGGATCACCGCGCCGAGCATCGCGACGTTGAGGAAATCGAGCGCCGGCCGCAGCAGCCAGGCGTTGGCGCGCAGCTCGTCGTGGCGCGCCGCGTAGTGCGCGGCATTGGTGTCGGCGAACCGGGCGCTAAAAGCCGCGGCCGCGCCGCTGGCCTGGATCACCGCCATGCCGGCGATCGATTCGGCGGCCTGCGCGTTGAGGTCGCTGCGCAGCGCGCGGCTCCTGGTCACCGCCGGCGCCGACAGCCGCTGGTAGAGCCAGACGATGCCGAACACCGCCGGCACCAGCGTCGCCACGATCAGCATCAGCCGCCAGTCGAGCCAGGCCATCATCGCCATCATCCCGGCCAGCGTGATCAGGCTGTCGAGCATCACGAACAGCACCTGCACGTACAGCGTCTTGACGGCTTCCGTGTCGTTGGTGACGCGGCTGACCAGCTGGCCGGTGATCGCGCGGTCGAAGAAGTGCATCGGCAGCCGCAGCACGTGGCCGTAGACCGCTTCGCGGATGCGCTGCACCGAGCGCATCGCCAGGCCGGCCAGGCGCACCAGCTGGCCGTAGCGGATCCCGCTGGCGAGGCAGCCGCTGACCAGCGCACCGCCGAGCAGGCCGGCGATCGCCGGGAGGTCGGCGTTGCGCGGCAGCAGGTAGTGATCGATGAAGGCCTTGCCGAGCGCCGGGCCGGCGGCTTCGAGCGCGGCGGCCAGCACCAGCCACAGCGAGGCGCGTTTCAGCAGCGCGATCTCGGGCATCGCCGAGCGCAGCAGCAGCGCCAGCGCGGCACGGCGCTCGTTCTGCGGCGCCGGGTCATTCGGATTCAAGCGAGGCCTCCAGTTGCTGCACGCGCCATTGCGTCGCGTACCAGCCGCCGTGCTCGACCAGCGCGCGATGGCTGCCGCGCTCGGTGACATGGCCGTGGCGCAGCACCACGATCTGGTCGGCGTCCTGCAGCGTCGACAGGCGGTGGCTGGCGATGATCACCGTGCGGCCGCGGCGCGCCTCGCGCAGCGCGCCGAGGATGCGCGCCTCGGTCTCGGTGTCGACGGCCGACAGCGCATCGTCGAGCAGCAGCAGCGGCGCATCGGCCAGCAATGCACGGGCGATCGCCACCCGCTGGCGCTGGCCGCCGGACAGCGTGACGCCACGCTCGCCGACGGGCGTGTCGTAGCCCTGCGGCAGGTGCACGATGTCGTCGTGCACGGCGGCGGCGCGCGCGGCCTGCTCGATCTCGGCCCGGCTCGCGCCGGGGCGCGCCAGCGCGATGTTCTCGGCCACGCTGGCCGAGAACAGGAAGGCTTCCTGCGGCACCCAGGCGATGCCGGCGCGCAGCGCGTCGAGCGTGTAATCGGCCAGCGGCACGCCGCCCCAGCGCAGGCTGCCGGCCTGTGGATGCCACTGGCGCAGCAGCAGCTTCAGCAGCGTGCTCTTGCCCGCGCCGGTCGGGCCGACCAGGCCGAGCGTCGCGCCCGCGGGCAGGTGCAGCGACACGCCGTCGAGCGCCGGCGCAGCCTGGCCCGGATAGCTGAAGCGGATCTGCTCCGCATCGAGCGCGCCTGGCGTCAGCGCTGCGACCGTGCCGTGGTCGTCGACGGTCAGCGGCTCGTCGAGCACCGGCTGCAGCCGGGCCCAGGCCGCGCGGCCGCGCTCGATGATCGACAGCACCCAGCCGGCCGCGAACATCGGCCAGATCAGCTGCCCGAGGTACATGCCGAAGCTCGTCAGCTGGCCGACCGTCATCTCGCCGTGCCACACCAGCCAGCCGCCGAAGCCGAGCGCGAGCACGACCGCCGCGCTGAGCGTGAAGCCGACGGCCGGCTCGTAGGTCGCTTCCCAGCGCTGCGCCTGGAAGCTGGTGTCGGCGGCGGTCTGCGCCAGCTCGCCGAAGCGCTGCGCGCTGCGCGCCTCGAGGCCGAGCGCGCGCAGCGTGCGCACGCCGGACAGCGTCTCCTGCACCTGGTCATTCAGTGCGCCGAAGGCGGTGAGCGCGCTGCGCGACGCGTCGTGCACATGGCGCGAGATCCACCAGAACGACAAGGCCATCGCCGGGAAGGGCAGCAGCACGACCAGCCCGAGACGCCAGTCGACGCCGAGCGTCATCGTCGCGACAACCAGGATCAGCGTCAGCGTGCCGTCGAAGCCGGCCAGCATCGCCTCGCCGGCGGCCATCTCGACGGCATCGACGTCGTTGGTCGCCAGTGCCATCAGGTCGCCGGTGCGGCGGGTCTGGTAGAAGCGCGGGCCCTGCAGCGCCAGGCGCCGGTACAGCGCGGTGCGCAGCTCGACGCCCATCTTGTAGGCCGCCGAATACAGCTGCAGCCGCCAGGCGACGCGCAGCCCGTAGATCAGCGCGCCGGCGCCGAGCAGCAAGCCGAGCTCGCGCCACAGCGCCGCGCCCGAGAGCTGCCGCGCCACCAGGCCATCGACCATCGCGCCGATCTGCCGCGGCAGCCAGACGATCAAGAGGGCGATGCCGAGCAGCATCAGCCCCGACGCGGCATAGGCGCGCCAGTGGCGGAGCACGAAGCTCCCGACCAGGCGGGACAGCGTCATCTAGCTGCGCAGGTCGGCGATGACTTCGCTGCCGAAGTCGTCGCGCGCGAGGCGCGCCAGCAGCGCTTCGGCGCAGGCATCGGCACTGACCAGCAGGCCGTCGTTCTGCATCTGGACGAAACGTTCGCGCTCCGGAAAGCGCGAGGGGTCCGCGGCGCGCAGCTCGACCTGCATGTCGGTGTCGATGACGCCCGGCGCCATCGCGACGATGCGTGCCGGGTTGCCTTCACCGGCCTGCTCGAGCTGCAGTGCGCGGCTGAAGTGGTCCATGCCGGCCTTGGCTGCGCAGTACGCGGCGCTGCCGGCCATCGCACGGCGGCCGAGGCCGGACGAGATGTTCAATACGCGGCGCTGGCCGCTCCAGTTCGCCGTCACCTCGAGGAAGGTGGCCGACAGCAGCAGCGCCGCTTCGAGGCCGACGCGCAATGCGTTCGACAGGGCAGTCAGCGGGACCTGGCCGAGCGGCGCGCCGCCGCCGATCGCCGCCGCGTTGTTGATCAGCGTCGCGCTGGCGATCGATTGCGCGTCGATGTCGGCGAGCCAGCCGCGCAGCCGCTCGGCCACCGGCAGGGGATTGTTCAGGTCGAGCGGCCATTGCGCGAGCGCGCCGCCTTCGGTTTCCGCGCGCGCCTGCAGCGCGGGGTTGGCATGGCGCGCGATGCCGAGCACGACGTGCTCCGGCTTGAGCAGCCGGCCCACCAGCGCAGCGCCGAGGCCACGCGACGAACCGGTCACGATGTAGAGATGGTGTTGCATGGCGCGGCAGCATACGCCAGCGACTGAGCGTCAGAACGGCACCGGGCTTTGCAGCTCGAGCGGCGTTCCGTCGGCCGGATGGGTCAGGCGCAGGCGGCTCGCATGCAGGAGCAAACGCGGTGCCGCGGCGGCGATGTCGGGCGGCGCATACAGCTCGTCGCCGATCATCGGATGGCCGATCGCCTGCAGGTGCACGCGCAGCTGGTGCGAACGGCCGGTCACCGGCTGCAGCGCGAGCCGCGTGCGGCAGCGTGTGGCGTCGCGCTCGAGCACCTGCCAGCGTGTCAGCGCCGGTTTGCCGCGTTGCGCGTCGACCACCTGGCGCGGCCGGTTCGGCCAATTGGCGCTCAGCGGCAGCGCGATCTCGCCGGCATCGTCGGCGAGCAGGCCGTCGACGATGGCGATGTAGCGCTTGTCGATCCGCCGCTCGGCGAAGGCAATCGACAGCGCGCGCTGCATCGCGGCGCCGCGGCCGAACAGGATCAGCCCCGAGGTCGCCATGTCGAGCCGGTGCACGATCAGCGCATCGGCGTGCTCGGCCTGCAGGCGCGCCGACAGGCAATCGGCATTCGCCGGCCCGCGGCCGGGCACGGCGAGCAGGCCGGCGGGCTTGTCGGCGGCGATCAGCGCAGCGTCGAGGTGGATCAGCGTCAGCATCGGTGAAAAGAAACGATACACGGCGAAACCGCGGCGAAAGGACGCGCCGGCCGCCGGCCGCGACGATGCCAGCCATCTTCAACGGTTCCCGAAAGGACCTCCCCATGCGACGCTGGCTCAAACGAACCCTGATCGGCGCCCTCGGCGCGACCTTCCTCGTCGGCGGCGGACTTGCCGCCTGCTCGCACCACCGCCACAGTCGTGCCCCGATGACCGACGCCGAGATCACCCAGCTGCGCGAGCGGGTGATGGACAAGGCCACCCGCGCCCTCGAGCTGGACGCCACGCAGCAGGCCAAGCTCGGGCTGCTCGCCGATGCGATCAAGGTGCAGCGCAGCGCACTGATGGCCGGCGGCGAGCGCCCGCGCGACACGCTGCAGTCGCTGGTGGCCGGCCCGCAGTTCGACCGCGCGAAGGCGCAGGCCTTCATCGAAGGCAAGACCGGCGCGGTGCGCGAACAATCGCCGGCGCTGATCGCCGCCTTCGGCGACTTCTACGACAGCCTGCGCCCCGAGCAGCAGCAGAAGCTGCGCGACTACATGAGCCGAGGCGGCCATGGCCACCGTCATTTCTGGCGCGGCTGAGCCCACGCGCGGCGCCGGCCTGTGGCCGCCGCATCTCGCCAAGGGCTTGATGCTGGCGGCGCTGCTGATTCACGCCGCCGTCTGGGGCCTCGAGGCGCCGTTCGGCCGCCTGCCGTCGGTCGGCGTTGCGATCGCGGGCGCCGGCGCGGGCTGGGTGCTGTGGGCCTGGTGGTGCCTGCGCCGCGCCGGCACGCCGGTGCTGCCGACGGCAGAGCCGCGGGTGCTGGTCGACGACGGCCCGTACCGCTTCGGCCGCCATCCGATGTACCTCGGCCTCGCGTTCATCATCACCGGCTGCGGCATCGCGCTCGGTTCGCCGCTGCTGGCGCCGGCGGCGGTCGCTTTCCTGCTGATCGTCGACCGGGTGCACATCCCGTTCGAGGAAGCCCGGCTCAAGCGCCGCTTCGGCGGTTGGTACAGTGACTACGCCGCCGACGTGCGGCGCTGGATCTGATCCTCCTCCGCCCCATGCACCGAGTCCTGCTGATCGACGACGACGAGCACCTGGCCGCGCCGCTGGCCGCGTACTTGAAGCGTTTCGACCTCGAGCTCGAATCGGCGCTGCGGCCGAGCGAGGGGCTGGCGCGGCTCGCCCAAGGCGGCATCGACGCGGTGATCCTGGACGTGATGCTGCCGGAGATGGACGGCTTCGCGGTCTGCCGCCACATCCGTCGCGACAGCGAGATCCCGGTGCTGATGCTGACCGCGCGCGGCGATGTCACCGACCGCGTCGTCGGCCTCGAGCTCGGCGCCGACGACTACCTGCCCAAGCCCTTCGAGCCGCGCGAGCTCGCCGCGCGGCTGCAGACCATCCTGCGCCGCATCCGTCCGGCGTCGGCCGCCGACGCGAGCGTGTTGCGCTTCGACGGCCTGCAGATCGACCTCGAGCGGCGCGAGGTGCGGCGCGAGGGCGAGGTGGTCGAGCTGACCGGCACCGAGTTCGAGCTGCTGCTGCTGCTCGCGCGCGAGCCGCACAAGGTCTGGCACCGCGACGACATTCTGAACCGGCTGCGCGGCCGCGATGCCGAGCTGTACACGCGCGCGGTCGACATCCTCGTCAGCCGGCTGCGGCGCAAGCTCGAGCCGCTGGCCTGCATCAAGACGCTGCGCAACGCCGGCTACACCTTCGCGCTGGCCCGCAGCCCATGAAGCGTCGCCTCGGACACTATTACCACCACCACGGCTGGCACAGGCGCTGGCGGCATTCGCTGCGCTGGCGCCTGGTCACGCTGTTCCTGCTGCTGGCGGTGTGCACGACGGTGGTTTTCGTCGGCGGCACGCGGCAGATGTTCAGCAGCGGCTGGCGCCAGCTGGTGCAGCCGCTGTTCCGCGACTACGTTGACCGGCTCGCGAACGAGATCGGTTCGCCGCCGGATCTCGCGCGGGCGCAGGCAATGGTGCAGCGGCTGCCGATCTCGGTGCGCATCGAGGGGCCGGTGGTCAACTGGGCCTCGCATGCGCCGCGCGGCCCGCAGGACACGCCGATCACGGCGATGCTGACGCGCACGACGGCCGACGGCCACGCGATCCGCTTCGGCATCGGCGCCTGGCACAGCGACGAGCGGCCGAAACGCGTCGGCTGGATGATGCTGGCCGGCCTGCTGCTGCTGTTGCTACTGGCCTACGCGTACGTGAGGCGGCTGTTCAAGCCGCTCGACGACATCCGCGCCGGCGCGCTGCGTTACGGCAAGGGCGACTTCAGCCGGCCGATCCCACTGCGCCGCAACGACGAGCTCGGCGATCTCGCGACCCAGGTCAACGGCATGGCCATCGGCCTGCGGCGTCTGCTCGATGGCCAGCGCGGGCTGCTGCTGGCGATCAGCCACGAGCTGCGTTCGCCGCTGACGCGGGCACGGCTGAATGCGGAGCTGGTCGCTGAAGGCGAGTCGCGTGACGCGCTGCTGCGCGATCTGGCGCTGATGCGCGATCTGGTCAGCGACCTGCTGGAAAGCGAGCGGCTGGCCGGCGGCGCGGCGGCGCTGCAGACCGAGCAGCTCGACCTGAACGGCCTGGCGCGTGACCTGGTCGCGCAGCAGTTCGCCGGCCAGGCGATCGAGCTGGTGCTCGACGACACGCTGCCTCTGCTGCTGCTGGACCGTGCGCGGCTGCAGATGCTGCTGCGCAATCTGCTCGACAACGCGCTGCGGCACAACACCGACGCCACGACGCCGGTGCGGCTGTCGACGCAGCTCGACGGGCTGGTCGTGCGCATCGTCGTGCGCGATGCCGGTCCGGGTGTCGACGAGGCGGACCTGCAGCGGCTCGCCCAGCCGTTCTACCGGCCGGATGCGGCGCGCAGCCGCAGTGGCGGCGGCGTCGGGCTCGGGCTCTACCTGTGCCGGCTGGTCGCCAGCTCGCACGGTGGCACGCTGGCGCTGCGCAATACGCAGCCGGGGCTCGAAGTGAGCGTCGAGTTGCCGCTGGGTTAAGTGCGCCCGGGCCGGCGCAGCACAATGTCGCCGTACCAGGCCTGCTGCTCGTGCTTCAGCGCATCGCTGTCTGTCAGCACGCCGACGCTGCTGATCATGCCGGGCGCCTCGCCGTAGACGCGGCGGTAGTCGGCGACGACGTCGCGCTCGTAATGCAGCCAGCGGCCGGCGCGCTGCGCACCGCTCTCGACCGTCAGGTAATGGATGCGCGAGCTGCGGTGGTTGCGCACCACCGATTCCGGCGGCAGCTTGGCGCACCAGACGTACATCAGCGTCGCGAACGGCAGGCGCTGGCCGGTGAAGAGCTCGACCTGGTCGAAGATCAGCCGGTCGCGCAGCGACAGCCGCGCCGGGTCGCCGTCGAAGGCCAGGATGATGCGGGCCGGGGCGTCGTCGTGCTCCGGCACGTCGACGCTGGCCAGCGACGGCACCTGCTGCACGCGCCAGCTGAACTGCAGCCGGGAGTGCTGGTGCGGGTCGATGCGCACGGGGCAGCGCAGTCCGGTCGCGCCGGCCTCTGCACGCGCGTGCAGCACCATGCGGTCGTTGTCGCGCACGACGTTGTAGCGCGTCGGCGGCTTGTCCTTGCGCAGCACGTAAGGCTGCCAGCCGGCCGGCGGCCGCGCCCCGGGGGTGGCGGAAGAGAACGGAGCGATCGAGTCGGGCAGCGCGTCCGGCGTGGCGACCGCACCGGCTTGCGGCAATGGTGCGCCCCGCTGGGCGCAGGCGCCAAGACCGAGCGCACCAAGACCGATGAGTTGACCGAACAGCGCGCGGCGCGCGCCGGGATGCCGATCGGATTCACCGATCGGCGGGTACTGCGGGGGCATGCAACATCCTTGAACTGCTACGGTTGGCGCCGCGGGCGCGGCGTTCACCGATGGACAAGGATGTTATCGGCCGTTGCTGACAGGTCATTGACCTGCCGGCCAATCAGTTGTCGCGGCTCTGCGAGCGGTAGACCGCGGCACGCAGGTCGGCCGCGAACCCGGGGTCCGAGGCTTCGATGCTGCGGGCCCAGGTCAAGACTTCCTCGGCGTTCTGCGGCTCGCTGCGAGCGCGCTTGAGTTGCCACTGGTCGACACGACGCAGGAAGTTGATCAGCGCCGCGGCGGCATTGCCGAACCACAACGCGCCACGCGGAGCCGTCAGGCGGGTGCTGCGGCCAAAGGTCATGGAGGCGGTAGACATGGTGTTGCTCCGAAAAGAACCGAAACCGGGTTGGTTTCGTGTTGCGGCGCAGTATAGGGTTAGTACTTACCGGCTATCTAGGGTTAACACCTAAATCAGGGATGAGCGTGAGGATTTCTCGGATCCGGCCCTGGATTGACGCCGATGTCGCGAGCACCGACACTCGCGGCCTTCTTCAACCCCCAGCCACAGGAGGCCGACGATGACTGCCATGGACATTGCCCCCGCCCCGTCGGCTGCACGCGCGCGTTTCTTCGCCCGCTGAAGAGCCTGTCCGGACACCGTCCGGATCGATCGCCGCGGCCTGGCGCCGCTGCCGCCGACCTCGTTTGCCGAACCCGCCGTGGCTGTTGCCCCGGCGCGGACCCTCATCGAGCATCGAACGGATCGATCCGACATGTTGGAATTTCTCGACTTCGAGGCGCTGCGCGGCATCGGGCTGCGCGCGCCCATCGTCCAGCAGCTGCACACGCTGACGCTGGACCCGACGGCACGCCTGCAGCGCGTCGTCGAACTGCAGCGTGAACACCTGCTGCTGCACGATGGCCATCAAACGCTGCGCGGCCGCCTGGACACCGCGCTGGTCAAGCTGCTGGACAGCGCGCATGACGCGGTGGCGGTCGGCGACTGGGTGCTGGCGCGGCCCGACCCACCGCTGGGCTGGCGCGTCTTCGACCGGCTGACGCCGTTGACGCAGTTGTCACGTCGCACCAACGACGGTCGCGGCAGCCCGCAGCGCCAAGTGCTGGTCAGCAACGTGGATGCCGCACTGCTGGTCATGGGGCTGGACCATGACTTCAACCTCCGGCGGCTCGAACGCTACCTCGCGCTGGTGCGCCTGGCCGGCATCGAGGCCGCGCTGGTGCTGACCAAGGCCGATCTGGTGGAACCGTCGCTGGTCGCGCGGCGCGCCGAGCAGGCGCGCGACTGCGCGCCGTCGAACGTGCCGGTGCTGGCGCTCGACGGCCGCGATCCGGGCGCGACGGCGGCATTGGGTGGGCTGCTCGGCGTGGGGCAGACACTGGTCCTGCTCGGCTCCAGCGGCGCCGGCAAGAGCACGCTGACCAATACGCTGAGCGGCCAGGTGGTCCAGTCGACGGGGCCCGTTCGCGAGGACGACAGCCGCGGCCGCCACACGACGACGACGCGCACGCTGCATCGCACGCCGGCGGGCGCCTGCATCATCGACACGCCAGGCTTGCGCGCGTTGCGGCTCGACGTCGGCGACGAGCAGGAGCTGCAGCAGGTCTTCGGCGACATCGCGCGCTGGGCCGCCTCATGCCGCTTTCGCGATTGCCGGCACCAGGCAGAACCGGGCTGTGCGGTGCGGGTCGAGGTGGCGCCCGAGCGGCTGCGCAACTTCCAGAAGCTGCAGCGCGAAGCGCGGCGCGATTCGCTGACGGCGCTGGAGCGGCGTGAGCAGGTCGCGCAGTGGAAGGCACGCGGTCGTGCCGCGGAGCAACGCCTGCGCGTCAAACGCTCGGGTTAGGGCGGGGCACTGGGCCGGGCGGGCGGCATACTGTGCTGCCGCCCGGCCGCCCGCGCCATGACCTTGCACATCCCGACCCTGATGCTTGCCTTGCTGCTGGGCTTCCTGCTGCTGACGCTGGAGCTCGGCGTGGCGCTGCGCCGGCTGCACAACCGGCCGGAGCTGCGCAGCTGGACGTGGGGCTGCTGGGCGCTGTTCGCCGGCTTCGCGATGCTCGCGGCGCGCGTGGTGGTGCCGGTGTGGCTGTCGATCGTGCTTGGCAACGGCTTGATCTGCCTCGGCATCCTGATGTACACGCGGGCGCTCTACCGCATGTTGCTCGATGCACCGCTGCCGCGTTGGCTGATCGCGGCCTTCGGCACCTCGGTGCTCGGCATCGTCGTGATGCTGTCGTGGCCGATGCACCAGCGCACGGCGATCGTGTCGATGTTCTTCGTCGTGCTGCTGGTGCCCGCGGTGGCAATCGTCGTGCGCCATGGCTGGAGTGCCGAACGCTCGCTGCGCACCGTCGCCGTGACGATGGGCCTGGCTGCGGTGGCGTTGGGGGTGCGCGCGGTGCACGCCTGGCTGAACCCGGGCGACTACACCGACCTGCTGCAGGCCAGCCTCGGCCAGGGGCTGACCTTCCTGATGTCCTTCCTCAGCATCATGGGTGCGGGGTTCGCGTTCGTGCTGGCCGTCTTCGAGCGTGTCGCGCTGCAGATGGAAAAGCTGGCGACGCACGACGGCCTGACCGGCTGCCTGAACCGCAGCACGATCGACGCGATGCTCTCGCACGCGCTCGAACGCGGGCGGCGCGATCGCTCGCCGGTGAGCTTCGTGCTGCTGGACCTGGACCACTTCAAGCTGGTCAACGACCAGCATGGGCACCGCACCGGCGACGCGGTGCTGCGCGCCTTCGCGCGCACGGTGCGCGAGCGCTTGCGCGCCTCCGATGTTTTCGGTCGCACCGGCGGCGAGGAGTTCGGCGTCGTGCTACCGGGCACCGATGCGTCCGGTGCGCGGCGGCTGCTCGAACAGGTGCGTGGCGCCGTCGAGGCGATGCAGGTGCGCGACACGATCGGCCATCCGGTGCGCATCACCGTGTCGGCCGGCCTCGCGGTGGCCGATCCCGCTTCACCGATCTCCGGTGATCGCCTCTACGGCCGTGCCGACCGCGCGCTGTACGAGGCCAAACATGGCGGACGCAACCGCGTCGAGACCTACTCGGGCGCCGAGTCCGGCTTCTTTGCGCAGGAAAAGGCGCCGGCGGGCGCCAAGGTCCCTCAGTAGTTGAGGCCCATCGCGTCGCGCACGTCCTTCATCGTCTGGCGAGCCACCGTGCGTGCCCGCTCGGTGCCCATCTCGACGATCCAGTGCACCTGCTTCGGGTTGGTCAGGTAGGCCTCGGCGCGATCGCGCCACGGCTGCTGTTCCTTCAGCACTGCATCGATCACCGGTTGCTTGCACTCCAGGCAGCCGATGCCGGCGGTGGTGCAGCCCTTGACAACCCAGTCGCGCGTCGGCTCGTCCGAGTAGACCTTGTGGAACTCCCACACCGGGCAGCGCTCGGGGTCACCCTTGTCGGTGCGGCGCACGCGCTGCGGATCGGTCGGCATGCGGCGGATCTTCTGCTCGACCTGCGCCGGCTCTTCGCGCATCGCGATCGTGTTGCCGTAGCTCTTGCTCATCTTCGCGCCGTCCAGGCCGGGCAGCTTGGTGACCTCGGTGTGCAGCGCCTGCGGCTCGGTCAGCACCGAGCGGCCACTGCCCTTCAGGTGGCCGAGCAGCAGCTCGGTGTCCTCGGGGCTCAGGGTCTCGGCCGCCTTGCGAACGATCGCCTCGCCCTTGGCCAGCGCCTCGGTGCTGCCGTCCTGGCCGAAGGCCTTGCGCTGCTTTTCGAAGTAGCGTGCGTCGTCCTTGCCAAGCTTGGCCTGTGCCGCGGCGACGCGGGCGTCGAAGTCGCTGCCGCGGCCGTACAGGTGGTTGAAGCGGCGCGCGACCTCGCGCGTCAGCTCGACGTGCGAGGCCTGGTCCTCGCCCACCGGCACGTAGGTCGCCTTGTAGATCAGGATGTCGGCCGCCTGCAGCAGCGGGTAGCCGAGGAAGCCGTAGGTCGCGAGGTCGCGGTCCTTCAGCTTCTCGATCTGGTCCTTGTAGGTCGGCACGCGCTCGAGCCAGCCGAGCGGCGTGCCCATCGCCAGCAGGGTGAACAGCTCGGCATGCTCGGGCAGGCGGCTCTGGATGAAGATCGTCGCCTTCTCGGGGTCGAGGCCGGCGGCGATCCAGTCGATCACCATGTCGTAGACGTTGCGCTCGATGACCTCGCGGTCCTCGTAGTGCGTCGTCAGCGCGTGCCAGTCGGCGACGAAATAGAAGCAGTCGTAGTCCTGCTGCAGCCGCACCCAGTTCTTCAGCGCACCATGGTAGTGGCCGAGGTGCAGGGCGCCGGTGGGGCGCATGCCGGAGAGTACACGGGGTCGCATGGCGGGGCTACGAAGCGGTCGAGCCGGCGATTCTCTCAGACCGTACACTGCCGCCCCTCATGAAGCGCATCGTCATCCTGATCTCCGGCCGCGGCTCGAACATGGAGGCCATCGTGAAGCGCTGCGCCGCCGAGAGCTGGCCGGCGCAGGTGGTGGCGGTGATCGCCAACCGGCCGGCAGCGAAGGGGCTGGAGTTCGCCGCAGCGCACGGCATAACGACGGCGGTGGTCGATCATCGCCAGCACGGCGTGCGGGCCGACTTCGACGCCGCGCTGGCCGCCTGCATCGACGGCTTCGCGCCCGACCTGATCGTGCTGGCCGGCTTCATGCGCATCCTCGGCGAACCCTTCGTGCAGCGCTACGCCGGGCGCCTGCTGAACATCCATCCGTCGCTGCTGCCGGCGTTTCCTGGCCTGCACACGCATCGCTCGGCGATCGATGCCGGCTGCAAGCTCGCCGGCGCGACGGTGCACTTCGTCACCACGCAGCTCGACCATGGGCCGATCGTCATGCAATCGGTCGTGCCGGTGCGGCCCGAGGACGACGAGGCCGCGTTGTCGGCCCGCGTGCTGGCGACCGAGCACGTGATCTATCCGCTGGCGGTGCGCTGGTTCGTCGAGGATCGCCTGCTGCTCGACGACCGCGGCCGCGTGCGCCACCGCGATGGTGCGTCTCAGCTGCTGATGGGCTGACGGCAGCGGGTCAGTTGCCAAATGGGCTGAAGCTAGCTGGTCAGGTGCCGATCGGCTGAAAGCGGCGCTGCTCGACGCCGTCGATCACCACGTTCTCGAAGAACATCGCATACGGCCGCACCCACAGCGCACCTTCGCCGTACAGCGGCCGGTACAGCACCATCGGCTCCAGCGTCTCGCTGTGGCGCACGACGCCGACCAGTTCATACTCCTTGCCGCTGTAGTGTCGATAACGTCCAACAGGAGCGGCAGGCAGCGGGGGAAGGTCGTCCATCGGGGCGGCTGGGATAATCCGGGCATGCATCCTACCGCCCTGCTGGACCTCGCCACCGAGCTGCTGCGCGCGCTGTCGAAGCTCGACGCACCGGCCGACGGCATCGTTTCGGCCTTCTTCCGCAAGCATCGCAACCTCGGCATCCGTGAACGCCACGCGTTGGCCGAGACCGCCTACGCCGTGCTGCGGCGGCGCCCGCTGTACCAGCACCTGGCGCAAAGCGGCCATGGGGCGCTCGAGCGGCGCCTGGCGATCCTGGCCTGGCAGGGGCAGGACAGCCTGCTGCGCGGCGCCCTGGGGCCCAGCGAGCTGACCTGGCGCAACCAGGTCCAGGCGCTCGACAGCGCGGGTTTCTCCGAAAAACTGCGCCACAACCTGCCCGACTGGCTGTCCGGTGCACTGCGCGCCCAGCTCGGCGACGAGGAATTCTGGGCGCTGGTCACGGCGCTCGACGCGCAGGCGCCATTGGACTTGCGCGTCAACACCTTGAAGCTGCGCCGCGACCAGGCGCAGCAGTCGCTGGCCGATGCCGGCATCGATGCGCAGCCGACACCGCATTCGCCCTGGGGCCTGCGCATTCACGGCAAGCCGGCGCTGAACAAGCTGCCGATCTTCATCGGCGGTGGCGTCGAGGTGCAGGACGAGGGCAGCCAGCTGCTGGTCTCGCTGCTCGATGCCAAGCGCGGCGAGATGGTCGTCGACTTCTGCGCCGGCGCCGGCGGCAAGACGCTGGCGATCGGTGCGGCGATGCGCAGCACCGGCCGGCTGTACGCCTTCGACGTCTCCGGCCACCGTCTCGAAGCGCTGAAGCCGCGGTTGAAGCGCAGCGGGCTGTCGAACGTGCACCCGGCGCAGATTGCCCATGAGCGCGACGATCGCATCAAGCGGCTCGCCGGCAAGATTGACCGAGTGCTGGTCGATGCGCCGTGTTCCGGCCTCGGCACGCTGCGCCGCAACCCGGACCTGAAGTGGCGCCAGTCACCGCAGGCGGTGGCCGAATTGCAGGCCAAGCAGCGCGCGATCCTCGACAGCGCGGCACGCTTGCTGAAGCCGGGCGGCCGGCTGGTCTACGCCACTTGCAGCCTGTTGACCGACGAGAACGAGCAGGTCGCCGGCGCCTTCGCCGAAGGCCACACCGACTTTGTGCCCTTGCAGGCCCGGGAATTGCTGGAACGTGCGCAGGTGGAGGGAGCGGCGGCCTTGGACCAGGGCGGTTACCTGCGCTTGTGGCCGCACCGGCATTCAACCGACGGCTTCTTTGCCGCAGCGTGGGAGCGCCGCTGAACGCTGCGCGGACTGCATGAAATGCGGCCCGCGGGCGAAAAAGCAAGTAATGACGCGGGTTTGCTAGGCAGTTTCCACACCTGGGACTAGCTGCCCCAAGCCTACAATCGCTGATCTGCCCAGGTACGGGCGGCAAGGTTGAATATGACGGTGATGACGACGCTGTGGGATACGCTGATCAGCTGGCTGGCCCATGGTTTGTTGGCCGAGGCCACCTGGTGGCAGATCCTGCTGTTCACGCTGATCACGACGCACATCACGATCTCGGCGGTGACGATCTTCCTGCATCGCGCGCAGTCGCACCGGGCGCTCGAGCTGCATGCGATTCCGTCGCACTTCTTCCGCTTCTGGTTGTGGCTGGGTACCGGCATGGTGACGAAGGAATTCGTCGCCATCCACCGCAAGCACCACGCGAAGTGCGAAACCATCGAAGACCCGCACAGCCCGCAGACCCGCGGCCTGAAGGCGCTGCTGCTGACCGGCGTCGAGCTGTACCGTGCCGAGTCGAAGAACCTGGAAACGATGGCCAAGTTCGGCCATGGTACGCCGGACGACTGGATGGAGCGCAACGTCTACTCGCGCTTCACCTGGCAAGGTGTCGGCCTGCTGCTGATCCTGGACCTGGCCTTGTTCGGCGCCATCGGCCTGACGGTCTGGGCGGTGCAGATGCTGTGGATCCCGGTCTGGGCCACCGGCGTCATCAACGGCATCGGCCACTACTGGGGCTACCGCAACTTCGAAGTGGCCGACGCGTCGACCAACGTGACGCCCTGGGGCATCCTGATCGGCGGCGAAGAGCTGCACAACAACCACCACACCTATCCGACCTCGGCGAAGTTCTCGGTCAAGCCGTTCGAGTTCGACATCGCCTGGGGCTACATCCGCGCGCTGGAGATGATGGGCCTGGCCAAGGTGCGCAAGACGGCGCCGCAACTGAAGCTGGGTGCGATCAAGCCGCAGGCCGACGCCAAGACGCTCGAGGCGATCATCGCCAACCGCTACGAGGTGATGGCCAAGTACGCGAAGGAGCTGCGCACGGCCTGTGCCGTCGAATTGCAGCACCTGAAGGAGCAGGGCGCGAAGAACAGCGTGCGCCTGGCCGACCTGAAGCTCGCCAAGCGCTGGTTGCACCGCGATGACGAGAAGATCCCTGAGGCCGTGCGCTCGCAACTCGCCAGCGCCGTGAGCGACAGCCCGAAGCTGGCCAAGCTGGTCGCGATGCGTGAGGAGCTGCGCCAGCTCTGGACCCGCACCAACGTCTCGGCCGAGCAGCTGGTCGTCGACCTGCAGGCCTGGTGCAAGAAGGCCGAGGCCAGCGGCATCGTCGCGCTCGAGCAGTTCTCGATGAAGCTGCGCGCTGCGCACGCCTGACGACTACGGGCGCTCCGCGCCGACAGCAACGGGCCCCGCGGGGCCCGTTCTTCATGGTGCGTTCGTTGTTGCGTTGGACTTTTTCGCGCCCAACAAAAAGCCCGCCTCGAAGGGCGGGCTCTTGAAGGGAAGACGCCGAATTACTTCAGCTTCACTTCCTTGTACGCCACGTGCTTGCGTGCCTTCGGGTCGAATTTCATGAATTCGAGCTTCTCGGGCGTGGTCTTCTTGTTCTTGCTGGTGGTGTAAAAGTGACCGGTACCCGCGGTGGATTCCAGCTTGATCTTTTCGCGTCCGCCTTTGGCTGCCATGGTGTGCTCCTGGTGTGCCGTTGATTAGAGCGCGCCCTTGGCGCGCAGATCGGCGATGACGCTGTCGATGCCGACCTTGTCGATCAGGCGCAGCGCGGCGCTCGAAATGCGCAAGCGCACCCAGCGGTTCTCGCTCTCGACCCAGAAGCGGCGGTACTGCAGGTTCGGCAACCAGCGACGCTTGGTCTTGTTGTTGGCGTGGGAGACATTGTTTCCCACCATCGGGCCCTTGCCCGTGACTTGACAGACGCGTGCCATGACGCTTCTCCAGACTCTTGACTGTTGCAGGCACGGCAACCAGAGCAGGGGGACTGAGATCGGTGCTGGGCACCAACATCGGCCGCCTGGTGGCTGCCCTTCGAATTATTTCCGGCGCTTGAGTCCCCAAAAGGACCAAGTACCGCTTTCGGCAAAGACCGCGATTATAGCCAGATTTCTCCGGGTGGCTGGCTCAGCCCTGCTGCTCGAGGAAGCGCTGCGCGTCCAGCGCGGCCATGCAGCCGGTACCGGCCGACGTGATCGCCTGCCGGTAGACATGGTCCTGCACGTCGCCGGCGGCGAAGACGCCCGGCACGCTGGTCATCGTCGCGAAACCCGACAGCCCGGACTTCGTCAGGATGTAGCCGTCCTTCATCTCCACCTGACCCTGGAAGATCTCGGTGTTCGGCTGGTGGCCGATGGCGATGAAGCAGCCCTTGAGCGTCAGCTCGCGTGTTGCGCCGCTGCGCGCACTCTTCAGGCGGATGCCGGTGACGCCGCTGGCATCGCCGAGCACCTCGTCCAGCGTTTCGTGGAGCTCGAGCACGATCTTGCCGGCAGCGACCTTCTCGTGCAGCTTGTCGACCAGGATCGCCTCGGCGCGGAACTTGTCGCGGCGATGCACCAGGTGCACCTTGCTGGCGATGTTCGACAGGTACAGCGCTTCTTCGACCGCTGTGTTGCCGCCGCCGACGACGGCCACCGTGTCGCCCTTGTAGAAGAAGCCGTCGCAGGTCGCGCAGCCGCTGACGCCGCGGCCCATGAAGGCCTGCTCGGACGGCAGGCCGAGGTACTTCGCGCTGGCGCCGGTGGCGATCACCAGCGCATCGCAGCTGTACTCGCCGCTGTCGCCCTTCAGGCGGAACGGACGTTGCGACAGGTCGACGTGGTTGATGTGGTCGAACACCATCTCGGTCGCGAAGCGCTCGGCATGCGCCTGGAAGCGCTGCATCAGGTCGGGACCTTGCACGCCCATCACGTCGGCTGGCCAGTTGTCGACATCGGTGGTGGTCATCAGCTGGCCGCCCTGCGCGATGCCGGTCACCAGCACGGGCTTCAGGTTCGCGCGGGCGGCATAGATGGCGGCGCTGTAGCCGGCGGGACCGGAGCCGAGGATCAACACCCGGGCATGCTTGGGGGACGAGCTCATGGAATGTGCAGAGGGTTTGTTGGCGCGCCGCATCGAACAGGGCACGCGAAGAGGCTCAGATTGTCACATGGGGGTCGATCGCTATGCCGAGGGCGCTGTCAATCGGCACAATAGTGAAATCGAACACGAAAGCGGCGACTTGCCGCACGGCTGCGCGCCACACGGGGAGGGCGCGGTCGCCAAACAACTGCGCTCGGAAAAGGGGATCCCGCGATGTCGATGCTGACGAATCTCGACCTGATTCGCCGTGTACCGCTGTTTTCGATGTTGACCAACGAACAAGCCCAGAGCGTTGCCGACAGCGTCGTCAAGCGGCGCTTTCGCCGCGGCGAGCTGGTGGTCGAGCAGGGCCGCAAGAGCAACGCGCTGTTCATCCTGCTCAACGGCCGCGCCCGGGTGCTGACGTCCGATACGCGCGGCCGCGAGGTGATCCTCGCGGTGCTGGAGTCGGGGGACTACGTCGGCGAGATGAGCCTGATCGACAACGAGGCCCATTCGGCGACCGTGCGCTGCGAGATCCAGACCGACATGCTGATCCTCGGCCGCGCCGAGTTCGCGCGCTGCCTGCCGGAGAACTCGACGCTGTCGTACGCGATCCTGCGCGGCCTGGTGCGCCGGCTGCGGCATGCCGATCGGCAGATCGAGTCGCTGGCGCTGCTCGATGTCTACGGCCGCGTCGCGCGCACGCTGCTGGAGATGGCCGAGGACATCAATGGCGTGAAGATGATCCGCGGCAAGGTCTCGCGCCAGGACATGGCCAAGGTCGTCGGCGCCTCGCGCGAGATGGTCAGCCGGGTGATGAAGGACCTCGAGGAGCGCGGCGTCATCGAGACGCAGGAGAACGGCTCGGTGGTGATCAAGGAGCGCGCGCCGCAACCCGAGTGAATCTGGCCCCCAGGACGCCTGCGGCGTTGCGGCATATCGCTGCGCCACAATCCGGCGCATGACCTTTCCGCTCGGTTCCTTGCGCGCCGAAGGCGCGGCCGGCCTCGGCAGTGCCCGCGACGCACGCTCGGGCAGCGCCGCCGGCTCAATGCGCTGGCCGCGCCAGTTCGCGCTGATCGCCGCGGCCGTGATCTGGCTGATCGCGCTGCTGGCGCTGGTGACGCACGACGCGGCCGACCCCGGCTTCTCGACCTCCGGCGGTGGCATCTCGGTGCACAACCGCGCCGGGCTGCTCGGTGCCTGGGCCGCCGACCTGGTGCTCTTCCTGTTCGGTTACTCGGCCTGGTGGCTGATGCTGGTCAGCCTGCGATCCTGGCTGGCCGGGCTCGCGCGCTGGCTGCGCGGCAGCGCCCCCGACCCGACGCTGCCGCCGCGCTGGGTGTTCTGGTGCGGGCTCGGCTTGCTGATGCTGGCCAGCTGCGCGCTCGAATGGACGCGCCTGTACCGCTTCGACGCCGGGTTGCCGGGCGGCCAGGCCGGCGGCGTGCTGGGCATCGTCGCCGGCGGCACCTCGATGAAGTGGCTCGGCTTCGCCGGCTCGGGCGTGTTGTGGATCGCGGTGCTGGTGCTCGGCCTGTCGCTCGCGCTGCGCTTCTCGTGGACACGGGTCGCCGACGGGCTGGGCGCCTGGATCGAAAGCATCGGCGCGCGTCGCAGCGCCGCGCGCGAGCAGCAGGAGGACAAGCGCATCGGCGAGCGCGCGGTCAAGGAACGCGAGAAGGTGGTCGAGGTCGACCGCGCCGAGGTCGAGGACCATGCGCCGATCGTCATCGAGCCGACGATGGTCGAGGTGCCGAAGTCGACGCGTGTCGCGAAGGAGCGCCAGAAGCCGCTCTTCGTCGAGCTGTCGGACACCAAGCTGCCGCAGGTCGACCTGCTCGATGCGGCACCGGGTCGCGTCGAGTCGGTGACGCCCGAGTCGCTCGAGATGACCTCGCGCCTGATCGAGAAGAAGCTGCGCGACTTCGGCGTCGAGGTGCGTGTCGTCGCCGCGTCGCCGGGCCCGGTGATCACGCGCTACGAGATCGAGCCCGCCACCGGCGTCAAGGGCGCGCAGGTCGTGAACCTGGCGAAGGACCTGGCGCGCTCGCTGTCGCTGGTCAGCATCCGCGTCGTCGAGACGATCCCCGGCAAGACGACGATGGCGCTCGAGCTGCCGAACGCCAAGCGGCAGACGATCCGGTTGGCGGAGATCCTCGGCTCGCAGATCTATGCCGACGCCGCGTCGCAGCTGACGATGGGCCTGGGCAAGGACATCATCGGCGCGCCGGTCGTCGCCGACCTGGCGAAGATGCCGCACTGCCTGGTCGCCGGCACGACCGGCTCGGGCAAGTCGGTCGGCATCAACGCGATGATCCTGAGCCTGCTGTACAAGGCCGAGGCGCGCGACGTGCGCCTGATCCTGATCGACCCGAAGATGCTCGAGATGAGCGTCTACGAGGGCATCCCGCACCTGCTGTGCCCCGTGGTCACCGACATGAAGCAGGCCGCCAACGCGCTGAACTGGTGCGTCGGCGAGATGGAGCGGCGCTACAAGCTGATGAGCAAGCTGGGCGTGCGCAACCTGGCCGGCTACAACAAGAAGATTGCCGATGCCGCCGAGCGCGGCGAGAAGCTGCCGAACCCCTTCAGCCTGACGCCGGAGGCGCCCGAGCCGTTGGAGCGCCTGCCCTTCGTCGTCGTCGTGATCGACGAGCTGGCCGACCTGATGATGGTCGTCGGCAAGAAGATCGAGGAGCTGATCGCGCGGCTGGCGCAGAAGGCGCGTGCCGCAGGCATTCACCTGGTGCTGGCGACGCAGCGACCGAGCGTGGACGTCATCACCGGCCTGATCAAGGCCAACATCCCGACGCGGCTGTCGTTCCAGGTGTCCAGCAAGATCGACAGCCGCACGATCCTCGACCAGATGGGTGCTGAGGCGCTGCTCGGCCAGGGCGACATGCTGTACCTGCCGCCCGGCGGCGGCCTGCCGGTGCGCGTGCACGGCGCCTTCGTCTCGGACGACGAGGTGCACCGCGTCGTCGATTACCTGAAGTCGCAGGGCGAGCCGAACTACATCGAAGGCATCCTCGAAGGCGGCACGCTGGATCTGGATCTCGATGGCGGCGCGGGTGGCGGCGGTGGCGGCAACGGCGACGGCGAGTCCGATGCGATGTACGACCAGGCCGTGGCCATCGTGCTGCAGCACAAGAAGGCCTCGATCTCGCTGGTCCAGCGTCACCTGCGCATCGGTTACAACCGCGCCGCGCGGCTGCTGGAACAAATGGAAAAGTCGGGCCTCGTATCGGCCATGGCCACCAACGGCAACCGGGACCTGCTGGTCCCGCGCCGCGACAACGAATGAAATCCCTGATCAGTGGCGCGCTGCTGGCGCTCGCCCTCGGCACGGTGCAGGCCGATGCGCTGGACACGCTGCGCACGTTCACGCGCGACGTGGCCAGCGGCCGCGCCGAATTCACTCAGACCGTCAGCTCGCCGGACGGCGCGAAGAAGAAGACCTCCAGCGGCAGCTTCGAATTCGCGCGGCCCGATCGCTTCCGCTTCGCCTACGCGAAGCCGTTCGAACAGCTGATCGTCTCCGATGGCAAGAAGGTCTGGCTGCACGACCCGGACCTGAACCAGGTCGCGGTGCGGCCGGTGTCGAAGGCGCTCGGCGCGACGCCGGTGGCGCTGCTCGCCGGCGGGGCGATCGAGAAGGATTTCGAGCTCGCGGCGCTGCCGGCCAAGGACGGGCTCGACTGGGTGCAAGCGACGCCGAAGGTCAAGGAAGGCTCGATCCAGGTGCTGCGGATCGGCTTCCAGGGCAAGGCGCTGGCGGCGCTGGAGATCGTCGACGCGTTCGGCCAGCGCTCGCTGATGCAGTTCAAGGACGTGGCGGTGAACCCGAAGATCGCCGACGAGCGCTTCCGCTTCGTCGTGCCCAAGGGCGCCGACGTCATCGAGCAATAGCCGGCCGCGGGGCCGGCCGCGGCGGTCAATGAACCGCGATGTCCATCAGGCCCATTTCGGCGCTGCTGAGCATCTGCTCGATGTCCATCAGGATCAGCATGCGTTCGACATCGCCGGTCTTCACGGTGCCGAGGCCCGTGATGTAGGTCGAGTCGATCTGGCCGTTGAACTCGGGGGCCGGCTTGATCTGGTCGATGCGCAGCTCGAGCACGTCGCTGACCGAGTCGACGACGATGCCGATCGTGCGGCCGGCGATGTTCAGGATGATCACGACAGTGAACGCGTCGTACCGGACGTCGGCGAGCGCGAAGCGCACGCGCATGTCGACGATCGGCACGATCACGCCGCGCAGGTTGACCACGCCCTTCATGAAGCCCGGCGTGTTGGCGATGCGCGTCGGCTGCTCGTAGCCGCGGATCTCCTGCACCTTCAGGATGTCGATGCCGTACTCCTCGGCCCCGAGCTTGAAGGACAGCACTTCGCGCGGCGTTCCGTGCACAGCGGCGGCGCCGACGAGCGCCGGAGAGGCGGCGGACGAGGTTTCGATCGCGGTGCTGGCGCTCATGGCGGGATCCTTCAAAGCTGTTTCAAGACGTGGCGGGCAGTTTGCGATGCGGCGCGGCATCGGGATCCAAGGAACAGACGGCCGGAGGCGGTGCATTTCGCGCTGCCACAATGACCGGCATGACCGCTCAGGAGTCCCTGTTTGGCGCTGACGAGCCGGCGCCAGGTGGCGTCCCAACCGCCCCCGCCGCACCGGCGCCCGACGCGCCGCTGGCCGAACGGCTGCGCCCGCGCACCCTCGACGAGGTGATCGGCCAGGCCCACCTGCTGGGGCCGGGCAAGCCGCTGCGCGTCGCCTTCGAGACCGGGCGCCTGCCGTCGATCATCCTGTGGGGCCCGCCGGGGGTCGGCAAGACGACGCTCGCGCGGCTGATGGCCGGCGCGTCGCAGGCACACTTCATCGTGCTGTCGGCGGTGCTGTCGGGCGTCAAGGACATCCGCGAGGCGGTCGACCAGGCCAAGGCCCGGCGCGCCCAGCCGATCCGGGTCTCCCGGTCGGCTGGCCCCCCTCGGGGGGGCGACGCCGCAGGCGTCTCGGGGGCCACGTCTCAGCAGGGCACCGTGGTCTTCGTCGACGAGGTGCACCGCTTCAACAAGGCGCAGCAGGATGCCTTCCTGCCGCACGTCGAGTCGGGTCTGTTCACCTTCATCGGCGCGACGACCGAGAACCCGTCGTTCGAAGTGAACTCGGCGCTGCTGTCGCGCGCGACGGTGCATGTGCTGAAACCGCTCGAGGCCGATGAGCTGGTGCAGCTGATCGAACGCGCCCGCGCCGCGCTGAACGCAGCGCCGCTGACCGAAGCGGCACGCGATCGCCTGATCGGTTATGCCGACGGCGATGCGCGCCGGCTGCTCAACGCCTACGAGACGCTGATGCACCTGGCCGGCGCCGACCGCACCGAACCGGTCGACGAAGCCCTGCTCGAGCAGGCCCTCGGCGAGATGCTGCGCCGCTACGACAAGGGCGGCGAGCAGTTCTACGACGCGATATCGGCGCTGCACAAGTCGGTTCGCGGCTCGGACCCGGATGCCGCGCTGTACTGGCTGGCGCGCATGCTCGACGGCGGGGTCGATCCGCGTTATGTCGCGCGCCGCGTGATCCGCATGGCCAGCGAGGACATCGGCCTGGCCGACCCGCGCGGGCAGGACCTGGCGCTGCAGGCCGCCGCGATCTACGAGCGCCTGGGCTCGCCCGAAGGCGAGCTGGCGCTGGCGCAGGCCGTGGTCTACCTCGCCATGGCGCCGAAGTCGAATGCGGTCTATCGCGCATGGAACGCGGTGCGCGCCTTCGTCCAGGCCGACGGCACGCGCCCGGTGCCGCTGCACTTGCGCAATGCACCGACCAGGCTGATGAAGGGCCTCGGCTACGGCCGCGACTACCGCTACGCGCACGACGAGGCCGACGGCTTCGCGGCGGGCGAGCGCTACCTGCCCGACGGCATGGCAGCGCAGGTCTTCTACGAGCCGACCGAGCGCGGTCTCGAGCAGCGCATCGGCGAGCGTCTGGCCGAATTCCGCCGCCGCAACGCGCAGGCGAAGAACCCTCGGTAGAGCGCCAGCACAACCGCGGATAGTTCGGCGGACCAGCGGGAATCTCCCCCCGTTTCTCTGGGAGACCCCCTCCTACAATTCCGCGCAGCCTGAAGCCGGCCCTGCCTCGAAGCGGCCGGCTTCTTGCTAAACGCCACAAGATGTCCGCCACTGTCGGCGGCGCGAACGGAGACCGCCGATGGAAACACTGTTGCAGCAGATCATCAACGGTCTGGTGCTGGGCAGCATGTATGCGCTCGTGGCACTGGGCTACACGATGGTCTACGGGATCATCAACCTGATCAACTTCGCACACGGCGAGGTGTTGATGGTCGGCGCCTACACCAGCTGGTCGGTCGTGATGGCGTTGCAGGGCGCGGGGCTGCCGGGCTGGCTGCTGCTGCTGTTGTCGCTGCTGGCGGCGATCGTCATCTGCTCGGTCCTGAACTTCACGATCGAGAAGGTCGCCTACCGGCCGCTGCGCAATGCGCCGCGCCTGGCGCCGCTGATCACCGCGATGGGCATGAGCCTGCTGCTGCAGACGCTGGCGATGATGGTCTGGCAGCCGAGCACCAAGCCCTATCCGATCCTGCTGCCGTCCGAGCCCTTCTTCATCGCCGGCGCGGTGATCAACGTGACGCAGATCCTGATCCTCGCGGTCACGATGATCACGCTGGCCGGCCTGATGTACCTGGTCAACCGCACCAAGCTCGGCCGCGCGATGCGCGCCACCGCAGAGAACCCGCGCGTCGCCGCGCTGATGGGCGTCAAGCCCGACATGGTGATCTCGGCCACCTTCATCATCGGCGCCTCGCTCGCCGCGCTGGCCGGCGTGATGTACGCGGCCAACTACGGTTCGGTGCAGCACACGATGGGCTTCCTGCCGGGGCTGAAGGCCTTCACCGCAGCGGTCTTCGGCGGCATCGGCAACCTGGCCGGTGCGGTGGTCGGTGGCGTGCTGCTCGGGCTGATCGAGTCGCTGGGCGCGGGCTACATCGGTGCGCTGACCGGCGGCGTGCTCGGCAGCCAGTACCAGGACATCTTCGCCTTCATCGTGCTGATCCTCGTGCTCACCGTGCGCCCGCAAGGCCTGCTCGGCGAACGCGTGGCCGATCGCGCCTGAGCCCCGCAGGAGACCACTCATGAAAAACAAGCTCGTCGTCTTCCTGCTCGCGGCCGTCGGCCTGCTGGTGCTGCCGCTGATCGCGCAATACGCCGGCAACTTCTGGGTCCGGATGATCGACTTCGCGCTGCTGTACGTGCTGCTGGCGCTGGGGTTGAACATCGTCGTCGGCTACGCCGGCCTGCTCGACCTCGGCTACGTCGCGTTCTATGCGATCGGCGCGTACCTGTTCGGGCTGATGGCCTCGCCGCACCTGGTGGAGACCTTTCCGGCGATCAAGGAGCTATTCCCGAACGGCCTGCACTCGCCGATCTGGCTCGTCATCCCACTCGGCGCGGTGATCGCCGGCGTCGCGGGCGTCGTGCTGGGCGCGCCGACATTGAAGTTGCGCGGCGACTACCTGGCGATCGTCACGCTCGGCTTCGGCGAGATCATCCGCGTCTTCATGAACAACCTCGACCGCCCGGTGAACATCACCAACGGTCCGAAGGGCCTGCAGCAGATCGACACCACCAAGGTCCCGTTCCTCAACATCGACCTCGGCCGCCCGGGTGAGCTGTTCGGATTCGAGATCTCCGGCGTCACCAAGTACTACTACCTGTTCCTCGCGCTGGTGGTCGTCAGCGTGATCATCTGCTACCGCCTCGAGCGCTCGCGCATCGGCCGCGCCTGGATGGCGATCCGCGAGGACGAGATCGCGGCCAAGGCGATGGGCCTGAACACCCGCAACCTGAAGCTGCTGGCCTTCGGCATGGGCGCGACCTTCGGCGGCGTGTCGGGCGTGATGTTCGCCACCTTCCAGGGCTTCGTGTCGCCCGAGTCGTTCTCGCTGCAGGAGTCGGTGATGATCGTCGCGATGGTCGTGCTCGGCGGCATCGGCCACATCCCCGGCGTCGTGCTCGGCGCGGTGCTGCTGGCCGCGCTGCCCGAGGCACTGCGTTGGGTCGCCGGCGAGCTCGATCTGCAGCGCCTGACCGACGGCCGCCTCGACGCCGCGATCCTGCGCCAGCTGCTGATCGCGCTGGCGATGATCGTGATCATGCTGATGCGCCCGCGCGGGCTGTGGCCCTCGCCAGAACACGGCAAGGCGGCACCGACGCCGACGCGCTGAGGAGGACAACAACAATGAGCCAAGCAGTTCTGAAGGTGGCCAATGTCTCCAAGCGCTTCGGCGGCTTGCAGGCGCTGTCCGAAGTCGGCATCACGATCATGCCGGGCCAGGTCTACGGCCTGATCGGCCCGAACGGTGCCGGCAAGACGACCTTCTTCAACGTCATCACCGGCTTGTACACGCCTGACTCCGGCAGTTTCGAGCTCGGCGGCGCACCGTACGTGCCCACCGCGGTGCACGAGGTTGCGAAGGCGGGCATCGCGCGCACGTTCCAGAACATCCGCCTCTTCGCCGAGATGACGGCGCTGGAGAACGTGATGGTCGGCCGCCACGTGCGTTCGGGCTCCGGCCTGATCGGCGCGATCCTGCGCACCAAGCACTTCCTCGCCGAGGAAGCAGCGATCGCCCGGCGCGCGCAGGAGCTGCTCGACTACGTGGGCATCGGACGTTACTCGGAATACAAGGCGCGCACGCTGAGCTACGGCGACCAGCGCCGGCTCGAGATCGCACGCGCGCTGGCCACCGATCCGAAGCTGATCGCGCTCGACGAGCCGGCCGCCGGCATGAACGCGACCGAGAAGGTCGTGCTGCGCGAGCTGATCGACCGCATCCGCAAGGACGGCCGCACGATCCTGCTGATCGAGCACGACGTGAAGCTGGTGATGGGCCTGTGCGACCGCGTCACGGTGCTCGACTACGGCAAGCAGATCGCCGAAGGCACGCCGTACGACGTGCAACGCGACGAGAAGGTGATCGAGGCCTACCTCGGCGCCGGTCACAAGGCGCATTGAGGACAGCACAGATGGCCAACAACGACAACGTTCTGCTCAAGGTCACCGGCCTGAAAGTGGCCTACGGCGGCATCCAGGCGGTCAAGGGCGCGAGCTTCGAGGTGCGCCAGGGCGAGCTGGTCAGCCTGATCGGCGCCAACGGCGCCGGCAAGACGACGACGCTGAAGGCGATCACCGGCACGCAGCCGGTGGCCTCCGGCACGATCGAGTTCATGGGCCGCAGCATCGCCGGCCAGGGCGCCTGGGACCTGGTCAAGCAGGGCCTGGTGATGGTGCCCGAAGGACGCGGCACCTTCACCCGCATGACGATCGTCGAGAACCTGCAGATGGGCGCCTACGTGCGCAACGACGGCGAGATCGACGCCGACATCGACAAGGTGTTCGGCATCTTCCCGCGCCTGAAGGAGCGCGCCAACCAGCTCGCCGGCACGATGTCCGGCGGCGAGCAGCAGATGCTGGCGATGGGCCGCGCGCTGATGGCGCGGCCGAAGGTGCTGCTGCTCGACGAGCCGTCGATGGGCCTGTCGCCGATCATGGTCGACAAGATCTTCGAGGTCGTCAACGACATCCACAGCCGCGGCACCACGGTGCTGCTGGTCGAGCAGAACGCCAGCCGCGCGCTGCAGCTCGCCAATCGCGGCTACGTGATGGAGTCCGGCGAGGTGACGATGAGCGGCGACGCGAAGGCGCTGCTGAACGATCCGAAGGTTCGGGCCGCGTACTTGGGCGAATAGGATCCCGCCGGCGCCTAGCCGGCATCCACGGCCGCATCGGCGCGCGCCGCGGTCCACGGCGGCTGTTCGAGCAGCGCTGCGAACTGCGCTGCCGGCACCGCCGGGCTGAACAGCCAGCCCTGCACGGCGAAGGCGCCGCGGCTCTTCAGGAACGCCGCTTGGGCGTCGGTCTCGACGCCCTCGGCAACGACCTGCAGCCGCAGCCCCTGCGCCATCGCGATGATCGCGGTGACGATCGCCGTGTCGCCGGCGTCGTCGCCGATGGCCGCGACGAACGCGCGGTCGATCTTCACCACCTTGACCGGGAACCGCTGCAGGTAGGCGAGGCTCGAGTAGCCGGTGCCGAAGTCGTCGATCGCCAGCCGGATGCCCATCGCCGCCAGGCGGCCGAGCAGCGCCAGCGTCTCGTCGCTGCGCGTCAGCAGCACGCCCTCGGTGATCTCCAGCTCCAGCGCTTCGGCCGGCAGCCCGGTCTGCGCCAGCACCGCGGCGACGTGCTCGACGAATCCCGCGCGCAGCAGCTGCCGCGGCGACAGGTTGACCGCGACCGACAGCTCGGGCCGTCCGCAGGCGCGCCAGGCCACCGCATCGCGGCAGGCCGTCTCCAGGATCCAGTCGCCCAGCGGCACGATGAAGCCGGTCTCCTCGGCGATGCGGATGAATTCGTTCGGTGCCACCACCGTGCCGTCGCCCATGCGCCAGCGGATCAGCGCCTCGGCGCCGTAGATGCGGCCGCTCTCGAGGTCGACCTGCGGCTGGTAGTGCATCGCGAACTCGCCGAGCTCCAGGCCCTGGTGCAGCCGCGTGGCGATCTGCAGCCGGCGCTGCGCCGCATCGTTCAGGCTCGCGGTGTAGAACTTGAAGTTGTCGCGCCCCTGTTCCTTCGCGTGGTACATCGCCGCGTCGGCCGCACGCATCAGCGCTTCGGCGTCGGTGCCGTCGTCGGGGTAGACGGCGATGCCGATGCTGCCGGTCATGTGCAGCGCGTCGGCGCCGATCTGGAACGGCGCGCGCAAGGCCCGCAGCAGCTTGTGTCCGATGGCGATGATGTCGGCGCTGTCGTGCAGCGCCGGCAGCGCGACGACGAACTCGTCACCGCCCAGCCGCGCCACGGTGTCGCCCTCGCGCAGGCAATGCTGCAGCCGCTCGGCCACGGCCACCAGCAGGCGGTCGCCGGCACCGTGGCCGAGCGAATCGTTGATGTTCTTGAAGTGGTCGAGATCGACGAACAGCAGCGCCACCTGCGCATCGTTGCGCCGCGCCTGGCTGATCGACTGCTCGATGCGATCGCACAGCAGCGTGCGGTTCGGCAGCCCGGTCAGCGCATCGTGGTGGGCGAGGAAGCGGATGCGCGCGTCGTCGCGCTTGCGCTCGGTGATGTCGGTGGCGATGCAGGCGATGCCGAACACCGCGCCGCTGCTGCCGCGCAGCGGGAACTTCACCGTCAGGTAGGTGCGCTCGTCGCCGTCCACGTCGACCGGCATCTCGTACTCCACTGACTCGTCGGCGGCGACGACGCGCTGGTCGCTGACCTGCAGCATCGCCGCACGATCGGGGAACAGCTCGTGCACCGTGCGCCCGATCAGCTCGCGGCCCTGGCCGAACAGCTCGTCGTAGCGGCGGTTGGCCAGCAGCAGCCGCGACTCGAGGTCACGCACGAAGATGATCGCCGAGGTGTTGTCGATGATCGACTGCATCAGGAAGCGGTGGTGCTCGAAGGCATCGACCAGCCGCGCGCGTTCGGCATCGATCGCGCTGCGGCGCTCGAGCTCCAGCGCCAGCGCGCCGCTCATCTCGTTGAGCGCGGCGGCGACTTCGTCGAGCTCGTCCGGCGCGCGGCCCGGGCGGCGGTCCTCGAGCCGCAACGGCTGGCCGAGGCGGTCGAGGCTCAGCGTGCGCGCATAGGCCGCCATGCGGTCGAGGCGGCGCGTGACCCAGTGGCGCACGACGACCATCAGCAGCCCCGCCAGCAGCAGCGCCTTGGCCAGCTCGCCGAGCGCGATGACCCGCGCCTGGTCGAGCAGGCGCACGTACAAGGCATCGAGCCCGACCACCACCGTCAGCGTGCCGAGCGCGCGCTGGTCCTTGCCGTGGCGCAGCGGGTAGTCGCGGCTGATCTGCGCGCCGGCGGGCCGCTTGCCGACGGCCATCGGCTCCCCGTCGCTCGGGCGCACCTCGACGAACTGCACGTCGCGCGTGCGCAGCAGGCCCGCCAGCTGCAGCCGCAGCTGCTGGTCGTTGAAGTACCACAGGCTCGCCGCCAGGCTGTCGAGCGCGCTCAGGCGCACCTGGTCCAGCTGCGCGTCGATGGCCTGTGCGTCGCGCCGGTACTCGCGGTACAGCTGGAACGCGGTACTGCCCAGAGCCAGCACGGCGCTGGCGACGATGACGAGCAGAAAGAGCCGCAAACCGAGACGGTTCTGCATCGATCTCCCGGGTGGGGGGGTGCCAGCGTGGCGGCGCTACTATCGGCGCGCCATCTTGCCGGAGCCTGACATGCTGAGCCTGCGCCGGATCGTCGCGCATATCGTCGCGCATATGGTCGCGCTTGTGCCGTGCTGCTGCACGGCAGCATTCGCGCAGGTCGTGATCTATCCCCGCAATGTGTCGGCGACCGACAGCCAGTACCAGTACGACTACGAGCTGCTGCGCCTGGCGCTGCAGGCCACGCGCGCGAGCCACGGCGACTACGAGCTCAAGCCGTCGACCGAGCCGATGAACCAGGCCCGCAGCGCCGACGAGATCGCCAAGGGCAGCGGGCTGGTGACGATCTTCGCCCGCTCGACCTCGGTCGAGCACGAGCAGCGGCTGCTGCCGATCCGCATCCCGGTCGACAAGGGGCTGGTCAGCTACCGCCTGTTCGTGATCCGCGCCGACAGCCAGGCCCGGCTCGACGGCGTTCGCACGCTCGGCGAGCTGCAGCGCTTCAGCGTCGGCTCCTTCGTCACCTGGACCGACACGCTGATCCTGCGCCGCGGCGGCTTCGAGGTGGTCACCGGCGACAGCTACGAAGGCCTCTTCCGCATGCTGCTGGCGCGCCGTTTCGAGCTCTTCTCGCGCAGCGTCGACGAAGCGCTGCGCGAGGTCGACGAGCGCCGCGCCGAGCTGCCCGAGCTGGCGGTCGAGAACGGGCTGCTGCTGTACTTTCCGCACACCCGCTACTTCTTCGTCGGCCGCAGCGCCGGCGGCGAGAAGCTCGCGGCGCGCGTGGAAGCCGGGCTCGAGCGCATGATCCGCGACGGCAGCTTCGATGCGCACTTCCTGCGCCACAAGGGCGCGCTGATCGAACGCGCGAACCTGAAGTCGCGCCGGCTGTTCCGCATCGACAACCCGTACCTGTCGCCCGAGACGCCGCTGGCGCGGCGTGAACTCTGGTACGACCCGATGCGCTGAGCGCACTTCACCCCTCGGGACTTTCCCTTGACCGGCCGCTGCTTCAAGGCGGCTTTAAGGTGGCGCCCGCTACCGTGCGCGCCGATGCGCCGTGGTGGTGCGAAGGGTGAGTCTCATGCGGTACCGGGATCTCTGCCTGCGGGCGCTGGCGGCGCTGGCGGTGGCTGTTGCGCCGACACTGGTTCGAGCGCAGGGCGCTGCGCCGCTGCGCATCGGTTTCATCTGCCCGGCCAGCGGCGGCTCGGCCGACTTCGGCACCAGCGCGCGGCTCGGCGCCGAGCTGGCGGTGCAGGAAATCAACGAGGCCGGCGGCTTTCTCGGCCGGCCGGTGCAGCTGGTCGCGCGCGACGACCAGGCCAATCCCGATCGCGGCCGCGCGGTGGCCGAAGAGCTGGTGCTGAAGGAGAAGGTCGAGTTCACGATCGGCTTCTGCAACACCGGCGTGGCGATGAAGTCGCTCGACGTGTTCCAGGACAACAAGCACCTGCTGCTGGTGCCGGTGTCGACCGGCTCGGCGGTGACGGCCAAGTATCCGGCCGCCGAGAGCTTCGTCTTCCGCCTGTCGCCGCGCGACCGGGTGCAGGCGGCGTTCATCGTCAACGACATCGTCGAGCGCCGCAAGCTGACCAAGGTGGCGGTGTTCGCCGATCGCACCGGCTACGGCGAGGGCGGCTTCAAGGACGTCGTCGGCTTTCTCGCCGAGCGCGGCCTGCAGCCGGTGTACACCGCGCGCTTCGACCTCGGCGTGCAGAGCCTTGCCGCCGAGGTGCAGGCGGCCAAGGCGGCGGGCGCCCAGGCGCTGGTCGGCTATTCGGTCGGCCCGGAGCTCGCCGTGCTGGCGCAGGCCCGCCGCGACGCGAAGTACGACGGGCTGATGTACGGCCCGTGGCCGATGTCGTTCCGCACCGTCTGGGACAAGTCCGGCGGCGGGGCCGAGGGTGCGCTGATGGTCCAGTCGATCATCCCGAACCTGGCCAACGAGCGCCGCAGCTCCTTCATCGCGCGCCTGAAGCGCCATGCCGGCAGCCAGAGCGTGGCGTCGCTGATGGCCGCGGCGCAGACCTACGACGCGGTGCACCTGATGCTGCGCGCGCTGTTCCAGACCCGCGGCGACGGCAGCGCCGCGAGCCTGAAGCACGCGCTCGAGAACCTCGACAAGCCCTACGTCGGCGTCGTCACGACCTACGAGCGCCCGTTCTCCAAGGCCGACCACGACGCCTTCACGATGAACATGGTCTGGCTCGGCACCTGGCGCTCGGGCGAGATCCGCTTCCAGTACCCCGAGGACGAGAAGCGCGCCAGCTTCATCCGCCGCAAACAGTGAGCTCGGCCAGCACCTCGTCGAGCATCGCCAGCGCCAGCTCGACCTCGCCGCTGCCGACGTTCAGCGCCGGCATGAAGCGCAGCGTGCCGGGCCGCGCGGCATTCAGCAGCAGGCCGGGGCGCTTCGCATCGGCGCGCTGACGCAGCGCCGCGACGATTGCGGGCGCCGCATCGCCCGGCACATCCAGCGCGCGCAGCAGGCCCTGGCCGCGCACGGCGCCGAGCTGGTGGCGCTTCGACAGCTCGTGCAGCCCCTGCGCCAGCTGCTCGCCGCGCGCCTGCACGGTGGCCCCGAACGCCGGCCGAGCCACCTGCTGCAGGACGGCCAGCCCGACCGCGCAGACCAGCGCATTGCCGTTGTAGGTGCCGCCCTGGTCGCCGGGCGCGAAGCAGCTGGTCGCCTCGCGCGCCAGCAGCGCGCCGATCGGCACGCCGCCGCCCAGGCCCTTGCCGAGCGTGACCACGTCGGGCCGCACGCCATAGGCGCTGTGCAGGAACAGCGGGCCGCAGCGGCCGATGCCGGTCTGCACCTCATCGATCATCAACAGCAGGCCATGCTGGTCGCACAGGCGCCGCAGGCCCTGCACGAAGGCCGGCTCGGCCTCGACCACGCCGGCCTCGCCCTGCACCAGCTCGAGCATCACCGCCACGGTGTGGCCGTCGATCGCCGCCTCCACTGCGGCGAGGTCGTTGTACGGCAGCTTGACGAAGCCCGGCAGCGCCGGCGGAAAGAGGCGATCGAAGCCGGGTTTGCCGCTGGCCGCCATCGTCGCCAGCGTGCGGCCGTGGAAGCTGTTGCCGAAGCTCAGGATCGTGCTCGCGCCGCGGCGGTGCAGCTGGCCCCACTTGCGCGCCAGCTTGATCGCGCCCTCGTTGGCCTCGGCGCCGGAGTTGGTGAAGAACACGCGATCGAGGCATGACAGGCGCGTCAGCTCGGCGGCCAGCGCGATCGCCTGGTCGTTGTAGAAGCCGGGCCCGGTGTGCATCAGCCGGCCGGCCTGGTGCACCAGGGTCTCGGTGATCAGCGCCGGCGCGTGGCCGAGCGCGTTGACCGCCCAGCCCTGCACGAAATCGAGGTAGCGCTGGCCGGTCGAATCCCACAGCCAGCTGCCGAGGCCGCGCACGAACACGGCTTCGGGCCGCTGCGTCACGCGCATCAGTGCATCGGTCGGGTACTGGTCGAAAGCAAGCGTCGCGGTCATTGGTTTTCCTGGTGGTGGGAAGGAAGGAAAACCCGCCGCGGCTCGGCTGAATGACGAAGGCCACGACGGGTGTCGTGGCCTTGGGTCGGCCCCTGGGGCCTGCAGCGCAACGATCCCGCTCAACGATGTCGTCGAGCGCGGCGTCGCAGCGAGAGCAGGGGAGTCGGGGACCTCATGGCGAGACGAAGGCTAACGGCGATGCTGCGCTGCGTCAATCCACTTTCGCGCCGGAAGCCTTGACGACCGGCTCGTAGCGCTTCAGCTCGGCCTGCACGAAGGCGGCGAACTGCTGCGGCGTGCTCGGTGCCGGTTCGGCCATCAGGGTCGCCAGGCGCGCCTTGATGTCGGGCTGGGCCAGCGCGTCGGTGAAGGCCTTGTTCTGCCGCGCCAGCACGTCGGCCGGCAGCTTCGCCGGGCCGAACAGGCCGAACCAGGTGCCGACGTCGAAGTCCTTCAGGCCGAGCGCCGCGCCGCTGGCGGCGATGGTGGGCAGCTCGGGCAGCGCGCTCGAGCGTGCCTTGGTCGTCAGCGCGATCGCGCGCAGCTTGCCGGACTTGACGTTGGCCGACGCCGACGCGAGGTTGTCGAAGTTCAGGTCGACCTGGCCGGCCAAGAGCGCCAGCTGCGCCGGGTTGCCGCCGGCATACGGGATGTGGACCATGAAGACACCGGCCTGGGCCTTGAACATCTCGCCGGCCAGGTGTCCGGCACTGCCGTTGCCGCCGGAGCCGTAGTTCAGCTTGGCGGGGTTGCGCTTGGCGTACGCCACCAGGTCGGCGACGCTGGCGATGTTCAGCCGCGCCGCGGTCTCGGCATTCATCACCAGCACGTTCGGCACCTGCGCGACCAGCGTGATCGGCGTGAAGTCGCGGATCGGGTCGTAGGGCAGCTTGGCGTACAGCCACGGGTTGATCGCATGCGTCGCGACTGCGCCCATCACGATCGTCTGGCCGTCCGGCGCGGCCTTGGCGACGACGTCCGCGCCGAGGTTGCCGCCGGCGCCGGGCCGGTTCTCGACGATCACCGTGCCCAGCGTGTCCTTGACCGCGGCGGCCAGCGCCCGCGCGATGATGTCGAGCGGCCCGCCCGGCGGGTAGGGCACGATCAGGCGGATCGGCCGGGCTTGCGCGAGCACCGGCACGGCGCCGATGGCGAGCGCACCGGCCGCGTACTTCAGATGTTGGCGTCGGCTGATGGTCATGCCGTCGGCCCGTGCTTGTCGGCCTCGGAGGTGAAGGCGTCGGCGTAGAACTCCTCGGCCGGCAGCCGGCAGCGGGCGACGAAGTCGCGCTGCGCGGATTCGACCATCACCGGCGCACCGCAGGCGTAGACCTGGTGTTCGGCGAGATCGGGCAGGTCGTGCATCACCGCCTCGTGAACGAAGCCGGCGCGGCCGCCCCAGCCGTCCTCCGGCCGCGCTTCGGACAGCACCGGCACGTAGCGCAGGCTCGGCAGCGCCTGTGTCGCCTGCTCGGCCCAGTCGTGCAGGTAGAGGTCGCCGCGCTGGCGGCAGCCCCAGTACAGCACCGCCGGCCGCGTGCTGCCGATCTCGATCAGCCGCTCGATGATCGCCTTGATCGGCGCGAAGCCGGTGCCCGAGGCCAGCAGCACGATCGGCTTGGTGGACTCCTCGCGCAGGAAGAAGCTGCCGAACGGGCCCTCCATGCGCAGGATGTCGCGCTCCTTCATCGCCGTGAACACGTGGTCGGTGAACTTGCCGCCCGGCATGTGGCGCAGGTGCAGCTCGATCGCCGGCGGGTTGCCCAGCTGGCTCGGCGCATTGGCCATCGAGTAGCTGCGGCGCGAGCCGTCGCGCAGGATGAATTCGACGTACTGGCCGGCGTGGTACTGGAAGTTCTGGTTCGCCGGCAGCTGCACCTTCAGCACCGCGACATCGGGCGCCTTGCGTTCGATCGCCAGGATGCGGCTGGGCATCTTCAGGATCGGGAACTCGCCGGCGCCCGGCACGCTGCGCGCCTCGATCACGCAGTCGCTTTGCGGCGTGCCGCAGCAGGTCAGCACCATGCCGGCTTCTTCCTCGGCATGCGACAAGGCCTTGGCCTGGTGCGCACCGTGCAGCACGCGGCCTTCGAGCAGGCGGCTCTTGCACGAGCCACAGGCACCGTCGCGGCAGCCGTAGGGCAGGCCGATGCCCTGCCGGATCGCGGCGGCGAGGATCGGTTCGTCGCGCGCCACTTCGAACTGGCGGCCGGCGGGGAGAATGGTCACGCTGAAGGTCATGATCGGGTCGCTGCTACTGCGGCCGCCATTGTGCCCGCCGTGGCTTGCCCGCTTTCCTTAGCCGACCTCGATGAACCTCCCCCTGCATGCGATGCGCCGACCGACCCTGCTGGTAGTCGGTTGCGGCGACGTCGGGCTGCGCGTGCTGCGCCTGCTCGCCGGCCGCTGGCGCCTGCTCGCGCTGACCTCGTCGGCCGCGCGGCGCGATCAACTTCGCGCCGCCGGCGCGCTGCCGCTGGTCGGCGACCTCGACCAGCCGGCGACGCTGGCGCGCCTGGCGGGACTGGCGGATGCGGTGCTGCACCTCGCGCCGCCGGCGAGCGAGGGCGCCGTCGACCGCCGCAGCGCGCAGCTGCTCGCTGCGCTGGCCCGCAGCAGCCGCTTGCGGCGGCTGGTCTATGCCAGCACCAGCGGCGTGTACGGTGACGCCGGTGGTGCCGTGATCGACGAGACACGCGCGCCGCAACCGTCGACCGCCCGCGCCGCACGCCGGGTCGATGCCGAGGCGCGCATGCGGCACTTCGGCCGCGCTTTCGGCGTGACGGTCAGCGTGCTGCGCATTCCCGGCATCTACGCGCCCGGCCGCGTGGGCGGCGATCCGCGTGAGCGGCTGGCGCGCGGCACGCCGGTGCTGCATGCCGAGGACGATGTCTACACTAACCACATCCATGCCGACGACCTGGCGCGCGCCTGCGTCGCGGCGCTGTACCGCGGGCGGCCGCAGCGTTTCGTGCATGCCAGCGACGACACGCGGCTCAAGATGGGCGACTACTTCGACCTGGCGGCCGACTTGGCCGGCGTCGCGCGGCCGCCGCGCATCACGCGTGCCGAGGCCGAGCGCACGCTGTCGCCGGTGCAGATGAGCTTCCTGTCGGAATCGCGCCGACTGACGAACGAGCGGCTGAAGCGCGAGCTGCGGCTCAAGCTGCGCTATCCCACCGTGGCCGAGGGACTCGCCGCGTTGAAAGCCTGACTCAGATCCCGCGCGCGCGCTTCAACGTCTTCATGCGATCGACGCTGAAGACCCGCACCGTCTGCGCTTCGCCGTTGCGCTGGATGTCGAGCACCACCTCGCGCTCCGGCTCGCCGCCGGACCACAGCCGCGTCCACAGCTCTTCGAGCGCATGCACGTCGGCGCCGTCGATGCGCACGATCTTGTCGCCCGCCTGCAGGCCGGCGACATCGGCCGGGCTGTCGTCGTTGATGCGCACGATGCGCACCGCGCCGTCGTGCTCGACGCAGTTGATGCCGATCCATGCGCGCTTGCTCGAGGTGCTGCTGCCGACGCGCAGCAACTCGTCGAAGATCGGCGACAGCAGGTCGATCGGCACGAACATGTTGCCGGGCAGGCGCTCGTCACCACCGGCGGCGTCGGCGACGATCAGCGAGCCGATGCCGACCAGCTCGCCGGCGATGTTGAACAGGCCCGCGCCGCTGTGGTCACGCCGCGGCGGCGTCGTGAACAGCGCGCCGGGGATGTGGTACTCCCAGTAGCCGGAGAACGCGCGGCGCGAGACCAGCCAGGCGGCGCTGACGGCGCCGTCCTCGCCGCCGCTGGCGATCATCAGGCCCTCGCGCGGGTTCAGTGCGCCCGAGCGCCCCAGCGGCACCGCGTCGATGCGCAGCGGCGCCAGCGCCTGCAGCAGGCCGAAGCCGGTTGCCACGTCGTAGCCGATGAAACGCGCGGGAATGGTGCGCGCGTCGTCGGTGACGATCTGCACCTGCTCGGCTTCGAGCACCAGGTAGCCGATCGTCAGCACCAGGCCCTCGCGGCTGATGACGACGCCGGAGCCTTCGCGGACGCGGCCCAGCGTGGCGGCGGAGCGCGCGCCGTCGACGGCGATCGATTGCACACCGACCACCGCGGCCTGCGCCTTCTGCAGCGCGCGCGACGCGGCGCTCATGTCGTCCTGTGCGTCGGCGGCAGCCGCCGCGGGCGGCCACATCAGCACCCACATCGCCAGCCAGGCCAGCAGGATGCTCCATGCGGCGACAGGTACGTGCAGTCGTGGCAGCTTCATCGCGGCGCTCCCGAACCCTGCTGGGTGGACACCGAATGAGCAGGAACCGTTCCCTGCGGGCCGCGACGGCCGAGAACTTTTCACCCCGCGCGTTTGCGGGGGCCGCTTCGGATCAGCGGCGCGTCTTCGGTCGGAACGGCAGGCGGCCGCGCCAGTAGCTGATCATCAGCCAGGCGCCGAGCATGCCGCCCAGGTGCGCGAAGTGCGCGACGCCGCCGCCGCCGAAGAGGCCCAGCAGCAGCTCGAGCGCACCGAACACCGCGACGAAGGTGCGCGCCTTCATCGGGATCGGCGGGATCAGCGGCACGATCACGCGGTTCGGGAACAGCATGCCGAAGGACAGCAGCAGGCCGAACAGCGCCCCCGAGGCGCCGACCGTGTAGCCGCGCCCGGTGCCGAGCAGCATGACCAGGATCTGCACCGTGGCGGCGGCCAGCACGCTGGCGACCAGCATGTGGATGTAGCGCTTGCGGCCCCACAGGTTCTCCAGCTCGCCGCCGAACATCCACAGGCCGAACATGTTGAAGAACAGGTGCATGAAGTCGCCATGCAGGAAGGCATAGCTCAGCGGCTGCCAGGGCAGGAAGCGCCCGCTGGTGATGCCCCACAGCGCGAACCATTGTTCGAGCGCGATGCCGGCGACGCTCGGCAACAGCAGCTGCACGCAGAAGATGGCGGTGCAGATCAGCATGAACGCCTTGGTGACCGGAGGCAGTGGCGGCATCAGCAGCTTTGGGAGGAGTTGGTGCCCTCGGCCAGACTCGAACTGGCACGCCTTGCGGCGGCGGATTTTGAATCCGCTACGTCTACCGATTTCGTCACGAGGGCGGCATCGCGCGCTGAGGTGCGGCGAGGGCGCGGATTATGGCCTGAAACCCCGCGCACCGCCGGCCCGCGACGCTGCGACGACAATCGCCGCCGGAGGTACTGATGTCCGAGCCCAGCTACAAGACGATCGAGGATGTGATTGGCCAAACGCCGATGGTGCGGCTGCAGCGCCTGCCCGGCGCGGCGAATGCCGCGCGCGGCAACGTGATCCTCGGCAAGCTCGAGGGCAACAACCCGGCCGGCTCGGTCAAGGACCGCCCGGCGATGAGCATGATCCGCCGCGCCGAGGAGCGCGGCGACATCCGCCCCGGCGATACGCTGATCGAGGCCACCTCCGGCAACACCGGCATCGCGCTGGCGATGGCCGCGGCGATCCGCGGCTACCGCATGCTGCTGATCATGCCGGAGGACCTGTCGATCGAACGCGCGCAGACGATGAAGGCCTACGGCGCCGAGCTGATCCTTACGCCGCGCTCGGGCGGCATGGAATACGCGCGCGACCTGGCCGAGCAGATGCAGCGCGAAGGCAAGGGCCGCGTGCTCGACCAGTTCGCCAACGCCGACAACCCGCGCGTGCACTACGAGACCACCGGCCCCGAGATCTGGGACGAGACCCAAGGCCGCATCACGCACTTCGTCAGCGCGATGGGCACCACCGGCACGATCACCGGCGTCGGCCGCTACCTGAAGGAGAAGCGCCCGGGCGGCGTGCGCATCGTCGGCGCGCAGCCGGCCGAGGGCTCGCGCATCCCCGGCATCCGCAAGTGGCCCGAGGCCTACCTGCCGCGCATCTACGACCCGGCGCAGGTCGACGAGCTGGTGCTCGTTTCTCAGGCCGATGCGGAGGAGATGGCGCGGCGCCTGGCGCGCGAGGAGGGCCTCTTCGCCGGCATTTCGGCGGCCGGCGCGGCCTGGGTCGCGCTGCAGATCGCGGAGCAGGCCGAGAACGCGACCATCGTCTTCGTCGTCTGCGACCGCGGCGAGCGCTACCTGTCGACCGGCGTGTTCCCGGCCTGAGGGAGCGCGCAGTGAGCTACGACTACCGCTTCTGCCCGCAGTGCGCGACGCCGCTGCAGGCCATCGAACGACTCGAAGACGGCGGCCCGAAGACGCGGCTGCGTTGCGGCGCCTGCGAGTGGACGCACTGGAACAACCCGACGCCGGTGCTGGCCGCGGTGATCGAGTGCGCCGACCGCGAAGGCCGCCTGCTGCTGGCGCGCAACGCCGCCTGGAGCGTGCGCATGTTCGGCCTGATCACCGGCTTCATGGAGGCCGGCGAGACGCCGCAGGACGGCATCACGCGCGAGGTGGCCGAGGAGACCGCGCTCGAAGCGCTGTCGACGACGCTGATCGGTGTCTACGACTTCCAGCGCATGAACCAGGTGATCATTGCCTACCACGTGCTTGCGCGCGGCGAGATCCGGCTGTCGCCCGAGCTCGCCGAGCACAAGCTGTACACGCCGCAGGACGTGCTGTGCTGGCCCGCCGGCACCGGCTATGCCCTGGCCGACTGGCTGCGTTCGCGCGGCCACGAGCCGCGCTTCATGGAGCTGCCGTCGCGGCGCTCCTAGAATCCCGCCCCTTGCAAGGAGATCAGACCACGATGGATGCCCAGAAGGAAATCGACACGCGCGGCCTGAATTGCCCCCTGCCGATCCTGAAGGCCAAGAAGGCATTGGCGGAGATGGGCAGCGGCGACGTGCTGAAGGTGCTGGCGACCGACCCCGGCTCGGTGCGCGACTTCCAGGCCTTCGCCAAGCAGACCGGCAACGAGCTGCTCGAGCAGACCCGCGCCGGCGACGAATTCGTGCACTTCCTGCGCCGGCGTTGAACGCCGGTCGCCTGGACGCTCAGAGCTCGAGGCCGCGCAGGAAGTCGCGGAAGCCGGCGCCGAGCTGCGGATGAGCGAGCGCCATCTCGACGTTGGCCTCCAGGAAGCCTTCCTTGCTGCCGCAGTCGTAGCGCCGGCCCTCGTAGCGGTAGGCAAAGACCTTCTCGCGCCGCAGCAGCGATGCGATGCCGTCGGTCAGTTGCATCTCGCCGCCGACGCCCAGCGGCTGCGCGGCGATCTCGTGAAACACGCCGGGCGTCAGCAGGTAGCGGCCGGCGACGCCCAGGCGCGACGGGGCGGCAGCCGGATCGGGTTTCTCGACAATGCGCTGAATGTCGAGCATGCGCTCGTTGACCGGCGTGCCGGCGACGATGCCGTAGCGCCGCGTGTGTTCGAGCGGCACCTCCTGCACGGCGATGATCGAGGCGCGCCACTCGGCGAACTGCTCGACCATCTGCTTGAGCACCGGCTTGTCGCCGATCATCAGGTCGTCTGCCAGCAGCACGGCGAAGGGCTCGTTGCCGACCAGCCGCTGCCCGCACAGCACCGCATGCCCGAGGCCGAGCGCGGAGGCCTGGCGCACGTAGATGCACTCCATGTCGTTGGGCTTGACGCTGCGAACCACCTCGAGCAATTCGGCCTTGCCCGCCTGTTCGAGGGCTACCTCGAGCTCGAAGGTCATGTCAAAGTGGTCTTCGATCGGCCGCTTGTGCCGCCCGGTCACGAAGATCATTTCGCGCACGCCGGCGGCGTACGCTTCCTCGACGGCATACTGGATCAGCGGTTTGTCGACGACCGGCAGCATCTCCTTGGGCTGCGCCTTGGTCGCCGGCAGGAAACGCGTGCCCAGGCCGGCCACCGGGAAGATCGCCTTCTTGATCAGCATCTGCTTACTAGAATCGGGGCTAGTTGATGAGAACCATTCTGTCACGCGCCTAGCCGATGGATGTCCTGATCGTCGAACCGCTCGACCCCGAGGTCATGCACTGGCTCGTGGCACGCCATGCCGTGCGCTACGCGCCGGATCTGGCGCGTGATCCGCGGGCCTTCCGGCAGGCGCTGTACAACGTGCGCTCGCTGATCATCCCGCCGTCGGTGGCGCTGGATGCCGATGCGCTGCACCACGCGCCGATGCTGCGCGCGGTCGGCCGCTTGTCCGCCGGCGCCGAGAACATCGATGTCGATGCCTGCGCCCGCGCCGGCGTCGAGGTGGTGCGGCCGAGCAACGCCACCGCCGCCGCCGAAGCCGAGTTCATCATCGGCGCGCTGCTGCAGATGCTGCGCCGCGTGCCGGTGGTCAATGCCGAGGGGCTGCTGGTCGGGCGCGAGCTCGGCGGCTCGACGGTCGGGCTGATCGGCATGACGCCGGCGGCGCGGCCGCTGGCGCAGCTGCTCGGCGCCTTCGGTGCGCGGGTGGTCGGCTACGACCCGGCGGTGCACTCCACCGATCCGCTGTGGCACCGCTGGCGCGTCGAGCCGGTGGGGCTGCGCGAATTGCTCGAGGAATGCGAAGCGGTCAGCGTGATGCTGACCTACTTCACCCGCTACCACGGCCTGCTCGGCGAGCGCTTCCTGCCGTTCAGCCGGCCGAACCAGGTGATGGTCTGCATCGCGCCGTCGAGCGTCTTCGACGAAGCGGCGCTCGCCGAGGTGCTGGGCACCGGCCGCATGGCGGCGGCCTGGTTCGACAGCATGGAGCCCGGCATGCTCGAGCCGGGCCGGCCGCTGCACGAGATCGACACGCTGCAGATCACGCCGCGCGTGTCGAGCACGACACGCGAATCGCGTGTGCGCAGCGCCTGGGGCGTCGCGCGCCGCATCGACGAGCTGCTGACAGCGCCGGCTGCGCGGCGCGACTTCAGGTCGACGGATTCTTCAGACGAGCCAATTGATCTTGCAGCCGGCGGAGCGTCTGGCTGATCTCGGTCAGGCGCTGGCGCTTCTGCTCGACGACTGCCGCCGGCGCGCGCGCCACGAAGCTCTCGTTGGCGAGCTGGGTCTCGATGCTCGCCTTCTCGCCTTCGTAGCGGGCGATCTCCTTGGCGATGCGCGCCTTCTCGGCCTCGACGTCGATCTCCACGTGCAGCGCCAGCCGCACGTTGCCTTGCACGGCGACCGGTGACAGCCCGCTGGCCTGCGCGAAGGCCGCCTCGTCGCTGAAGACCTGCAGCTCCGACAGCTTGGCCAGCGCCTTCAGCAGCGGCGCCGCCTGCTCGATGAACGCAGCATCGCCGATCGCGTAGAGCGGCTTGCGGTCGCCGGGCGACAGGTTCATCTCGCTGCGCAGGCTGCGCACGGCGGCCACCAGCGACTTGAGCTTGCCGACCCAGGCGTCTGCAGCGACGTCGACCTTCTCCGGCTGCGCGATCGGGTACGCGGCCATGGCGACGGTGTCGCTTGCCTTGCGTCCGGCCACCGGCGCCACGCTCTCCCACAGCTCCGCGGTGATGAACGGCGCGATCGGATGCAGCAGCCGCAGCACCGTCTCCAGCACGCGGATCAGCGTGCGGCGCGTCGCCCGTTGCGTGGCCTCGTCGCCGGTCTTCGTCGCTTCAGCCAGCTGCACCTTCGCGATCTCGAGGTACCAGTCGCAGTACTCGTCCCAGACGAACTGGTAGATCGCGCCGGCGACGTTGTCGAGCCGGTAGTCGGCGAAGCCCTGCGCCACCGCCATCTCGACGCGCTGCAGCTCGCCGCTGATCCAGCGGTCGGCCTGCGAGAAGCGCATGTAGCCGTGGAAGGGCTGGCCGGGTTCGCATTCGGCCTTGCTGTGCTCCTTCAGGCCGCAGTCCTGGCCCTCGCAATTCATCAGCACGAAGCGCGTCGCGTTCCAGAGCTTGTTGCAGAAATTGCGGTAGCCCTCGCAGCGCTTCGAATCGAAGTTGACGCTGCGGCCGAGCGTGGCCATCGCGGCGAACGTGAAGCGCAGCGCGTCGGCGCCATAACCCGGAATGCCCTCGGGGAATTCCTTCTCGGTCGCCTTGCGCACCTTCGGCGCCGTTTCGGGTTTGCGCAGGCCGGTGGTGCGCTTGTCGAGCAGCGGGGCCAACTCAATGCCGTCGATCAGGTCGACCGGGTCGAGCACGTTGCCCTCGCTCTTGCTCATCTTGTGGCCGTGCGCATCGAGCACCAGGCCGTGGATGTAGACGTCGCGGAACGGCACCTGGCCGGTGAAGTGCTTGGTCATCATGATCATCCGGGCGACCCAGAAGAAGATGATGTCGTAGCCGGTGACGAGCACCGACGAGGGCAGGAACAGGTCCTGCTCGATCGTCTTCTCCGGCCAGCCGAGCGTCGAGAACGGCACCAGCGCCGACGAGTACCAGGTGTCGAGCACATCCTCGTCGCGTGTCAGCGGTCCGCTGTAGCCGGCGGCCTGTGCCTTCCCACGCGCCTCGTCCTCGCTGCGGGCGACGAAGAGCTCACCGCCCGTGCCGTACCAGGCGGGGATGCGATGGCCCCACCAGAGCTGGCGGCTGATGCACCAGTCCTGGATGTTCTTCATCCACTGGTTGTAGGTGTTGACCCATTGCTCGGGCACGAAGCGCACCTCGCCCGAGGCAACGACGTCGATCGCCTTCTGCGCGATGCTCTGGCCGTCGGCGCCGGGCTTGGTCATCGCGACGAACCACTGGTCGGTCAACATCGGCTCGATGACCTGGCCGGTGCGCGCGCAGCGCGGCACCATCAGCTTGTGCTTCTTGGTCTCGGCGAGCAGGCCCTCGGCCTCCAGCTGCTCGACGACCTTCTTGCGCGCGACGAAGCGGTCCAGGCCGCGGTAGGCCTCGGGCACCTCGTCGTTGAGCTTCGCGTCGAGCGTGAAGATCGTGATCATCGGCAGCGCATGGCGCAGGCCGACCTGGTAGTCGTTGGTGTCGTGCGCCGGCGTGACCTTGACGACGCCGGTGCCGAAGGCCTTGTCGACGTACTCGTCGGCGATCACCGGGATCAGCCGCTCGGCGATCGGCAGCTTCACCCGCTGGCCGATCAGGTGGGCGTAGCGCTCGTCCTCGGGATGCACCATCACCGCGGTGTCGCCGAGCATCGTTTCGGGCCGCGTCGTCGCGACGACCAGCGCGCCCGAGCCGTCCTCGAGGGGATAGCGGATGTGCCAGAGGAAGCCGTCTTCCTCCTCGCTCTCGACCTCCAGGTCCGACACCGCCGACTTCAGCACCGGGTCCCAGCTCACCAGCCGCTTGCCGCGGTAGATCAGGCCCTCGTCGAACAAACGCACGAAGGTCTCGGTGACGATGGTCGAGAGCTTCTCGTCCATCGTGAAGTACTCGTGCGACCAACTGACGCTGGTGCCCATGCGACGCATCTGGCGCGTGATGGTTGCGCCGGAGGTCGATTTCCAGTCCCACACCTGTTTCAGGAACGCCTCGCGGCCGAGGTCGTGCCGCGACAGCCCGGCTTCCTGCAGCTGGCGCTCGACGACGATCTGCGTCGCGATGCCGGCGTGGTCGGTGCCCGGCACCCACAGCGTGTTGAAGCCGCGCATCCGGTGGTAGCGCGTCAGCGAGTCCATGATCGTCTGGTTGAACGCATGGCCCATGTGCAGCGTTCCGGTGACGTTCGGCGGCGGCAACTGCACCGCGAACGACGGCTTGGCCCGGTCCAGCGTCGGCGCGTAGACGCCCGACTGTTCCCACAGCGGACCCCAGCGGGCTTCGATGGCGGCGGGTTCGAAGGACTTGGCGAGTGCGGTCATGGCGGGCGACGAATGGACACCGTTCACAGGGGAGACACCTGTCAACGTGGGTAGGCTTCGGGGGGTTGCGATTGTAGGTGTCGCACCGACCCCGAGCTGAACCAGGGAGCCCCGTCTTCATGAGCCGCATTCACCGTTGCGCGGTCGGCCTCGCCGCGCTGCTGTTGCTGGCCGCCTGCGGCGGCGGTGGCAGTGCCATCTACGAGCGCGTCGACGACTGCAGCGACAGCGCCCGCAAGACCGCGCTGCGCGACTACTTCAACGAGTGGTACTTCTGGTACGGCATCAGCCCGCGGCCCGATCCGAACGGCCCGGCGACGGTGTCCGGCTACTTCTCGTCGCTGCTGTACACCGGCGGCAATGCCAGCTTTCCGGCCGACCGCTGGAGCTATTTCGACACCACCGCCAACTTCAACCAGTTCTACGGCGAAGGCCGCGCACTCGGCTACGGGCTCTTCGTCACCGGGCTGGAGGTCGAAGGCCGGCCGGATCTGCCGCTGTACCTGCGCTATGTCGAGCCGCTTTCACCGGCCGGGCTGGCCGGCGCGGTGCGCGGCGACCGCATCCTGTCGATCAACGGCCGGTCGGCGGCGTCGATCATCGCCGCCAACGACTACTCGGTGCTGAGCCCGGCCAGCGCCGGCGTCAACCTGCAGATCGAGCTCGACGGCCCCGTCGGCCACCGCACGCTGACGCTGCAGTCGGCGAGCTACGAGCTGCGGCCGGTGACGCGCGCGCAGATGGTCACGACGCCGCAGGGCCGCGAGGTCGGCTACCTGCACGTCAAGGACATGATCAGCCAGGCGCTGGCGCCGGCCGGCGATGCGATGGCCCATTTCCGCGCCGCCGGCGCGAGCGAGCTGGTGCTCGACCTGCGCTACAACGGCGGCGGGCTGGTCACCGTGTCGCGCGACATCGCGTCGCTGGTCGCCGGCCCGCGCGCATCGGGGCGGACCTACGCGTCGCTGCTGTACAACGACAAGCGCGCGGCCGCCAACAATACGAGTTATCAGTTCACCAACCCGCCACAGGCGCTCGGCCTGGCGCGGGTCTACATCCTCGCCGGCGAGCGCACCTGCTCGGCCAGCGAGCAGCTCGCCATCGGTTTGCGACCCTTCGTCAACGTCGTGCTGGTCGGCGATGCCAGCTGCGGCAAGCCGGTCGGCTTCCTGCCCCACGACGACCGCTGCGGCACCACCTACAGCGTCGTCAATTTCGAATCGGTCAACGCCAGCAACGAAGGCCGCTATTTCAGCGGCCTGCGCCCGACCTGCGCCGTCAACGAGGACTGGACCAAGCCGCTCGGCGCGACCGACGAGCCGCTGCTGGCCACCGCGCTGGCGCATGCCGACGGCCAGGCCTGCACTGCGCCGGCTTTGTCGACGCGCGCGCGGCCGCTGGCGGTGCGCCCGGGCGGGCCGCTCAACGACGGCGAGCGGCCGGCGATGATTCCGCGCTGAACGCGCGGCGCCAAAAGCAAGAGGCCCGCATCGCGGGCCTCTTTCATCGAAGTCGGGCCGCAGCCGCGCTTTACTTCTTGTCGAGATCGACCTCGGCCTTGCGCTCGCTCATCGTCTTGCTGACGGCGACCGGCTTGCCCTTGAGCTGGTTCAGCGCCTGCTGCAGCGGGAAGTCTTCGGCACTGCCGAATTCCGGCAGCGGCTTCGGCGGCTCCTTGGTCTTCGCGACCTGGTCTTCGAGCTTCTTGCGCGCTTCCTCGCGGGCCTTCTCGCGCGCTTCGTCCTTCTTCTCGTCGCCGCCGTTGGCCAGGTGCTTCTCGAGATCGGCCTCGCGCATGCGCAGCGCGGCGAAGACGTTGCCTTCGGAGGTCTCGTCGAGCCAGATGTCGGGCACGATGCCCTTGGCCTGGATCGAGCGGCCCGCCGGCGTGTAGTAGCGCGCGGTGGTGATCTTCAGCGCGGTCTCGGACGACAGCGGACGCACCGTCTGCACCGAGCCCTTGCCGAAGGTCTGTGCGCCCATCACGGTGGCGCGCTTGTGGTCCTGCAGCGCGCCGGCGACGATCTCGCTGGCCGAGGCCGAGCCTTCATTGACCAGCACCACCAGCGGCACGTTCTTCAGCGCGGCCGGCAGCTTCTTCAGCGGGTCCATGCCGCCGCGGCGCAGGTAGCTCTCGGGCGAGGCCTTCAGCGTGGACTTCGAATCGGGCACCTGGCCGTTGGTGGAGACGACGGTGACATCCTTCGGCAGGAAGGCGGCCGAGATCGCCACGGCGCCCTCGAGCAGGCCGCCCGGGTCGTTGCGCAGATCGAGCACCAGGCCTTTCAGGTTCGGCTCGGTCTTGTAGATCTCTTCGAGCTTGCGCGTGAAGTCTTCGACCGTGCGGTCCTGGAACTGGCTGACGCGCACCCAGGCGTAACCCGGCTCGAGCACCTTCGAGCGCACGCTCTGCACGCGGATTTCCTCGCGCACGATGGTGATCGGGAAGCTGCGGTTCTCGGCCTTGCGGAAGATCGTCAGCTGAACCTTGGTGTTCGGCTCGCCGCGCATGCGCTTGACGGCCTGGTCCATCGTCAGGCCCTTGACGGCGGTGTCGTCGATCTTGGTGATCATGTCGCCGCTCTTCAGGCCGGCGCGGTAGGCGGGCGAGCCCTCGATCGGCGAGACCACTTTGACCAGGCCGTCTTCCATGCCGATCTCGATGCCGACGCCGACGAAGCGGCCGGTCGTGCCTTCGCGGAATTCCTTGAAGCTCTTCTTGTCGAAGTACTGCGAATGCGGATCGAGCCCGGCGACCATGCCGCCGATGGCATCCGAGATCAGCTTCTTTTCGTCGACCGGTTCGACGTAGTCGCTCTTGACCATGCCGAACACGGCCGCGAGCTGCTGCAGCTCTTCGAGCGGCAACGGGGCGAGCGAATTTTTGGCGAAAGCCTGGAGCTGAATGGTTGTCAGCGCCCCCGCAACGGCCCCCAACGTGAGGAGACCTGCGACCTTCAATTTGCCACCCATCATGAAACCTGCCTTCGGCCCGCTGCTGCGGGCCATTCATGTCAAGGCCCCGCAAACTGCGAGGCCTTCCGCCAGCGACTGCGATCAGTATATGACCGCTCCCATGGCAGTGACTGCGATTTCTGCTGAAAGTTGCATCGCCTTTTCGGGCGTTCGTGAAATGGGATACGGCTGGCGGGGCAGAGCGGATGCGAGTGGCGCCCCCGACAGGAATCGAACCTGTATCTGAGACTTAGGAGGTCCCCGTTCTATCCATTGAACTACGGCGGCGGCGCTTGGGCGATTCTCACCTGAAACGCGCAGCGTTCAGTTCCAGCGCCAGGCCCAGATCAGGTCGAGCGAGCTCTCGGCGCCCGACTGCGCGCGCAGCGTGAAGCGCTGGGCGATCCGGTAGATCAGCTGCCAACTGCCGGCGGTGGTGTTGACGCTGCGCTCGTAGCCGACGTACCAGCGCCGCGACAGCTGCTTGCCGAGGCTGACGATGGTCTCGCGCACGTCGCCCTCGGTCTGGCGCACCGAGAAGTCGGTCAGTCCGAGCCGGTTGATCAGGTCGTCGGTCGGCGAATTGCCTTCGCCGGCCAGCAGCGCGACGGCGGCGCGCTGCAGCAGCGCGGTGTCGGTGCGGCCCAGGCCGTCCGGCCCGCGGCCGAGCACCAGCCAGGAGAGCTTGTCGTATTCCGGCATCTCCGGTTCGCTGGTCAACCGGATGCGCGGGTTCTGCGCGGTGCCGATGACGCTGACGCCGACCACGACGTCCAGGTTCGGCCGGATCGCCAGCACGTCCAGCCGCGGGTTGTCGACCGCACCGCTGAAGAACAGCTCCCCGCGCGCGATCTCCAGCTTCTGCCCGTAGGCGGCGTAGGTGCCGCCGACGGTTCGCACGCTGCCGTTCAGCGCCAGCCGGCCACCGGGGGCGCTGATCCGCAGGCTGCCGCGCAGGCCGGTGTCCAGGCCGCGGCCGCGCAGCTGCAGCCGTTCACCGAGCTCGATCGCCAGCGCGACCTCGGCGTTGCGCAGCGGCGCCGGCAGCGCGCGGGCCGCGCGTTCGCGCTCGACGGCGCGGGCGGCGGCGCCGGTGGGCACCGTGGCGCCGTTGCGCGTCACCTGCACGTCCTTGTCCAGCGTCGGCGCATCGGCGCGGCTGACGTCGACCAGCCCTTCGTCGACGCCGAAGCGGCCGGTCAGCCGCAGCATCTTCGGATCCAGCCGCAGATCGGCCTGGCCGGTGGTGACGATGCGGCGGTCGATGCGGCCGAGCAGCCGGAAACGTTCGGCAACCAATGCGATCTGCGCCGACGGCTCGGCCCCCAGCGTCGCGCTGCCGGTCAGGGTCAGCCGACCGTCGCCGCCCTTGAAAGCCAGGCGCTTGATCTCGGCGCGCTCGCCTTCGAGCGTGATCGCCAGCTCGCCGTCGCTCAAATTGACGCCTTCGAGCAGGTTGCGCACCGCGAGCTGGCTGCCGCGCATCTCGCCGCGCAGCTCCGGTGCATTGAAGCGCCCGCCGATCGACGCGCTGGTCTGCAGCGTGCCGCCCAGCCGCCAGCCCGGCGGCACCCAGGTGCCCCAGACGCCGAGGTTCGCCACGCGCATCTGCAGCACGCCCTGCAGCGGCGCATCCGCCGCCGGCCACGAGCGCTCCGGTGTCGTGCGCAGCACCTGCGCGCCGGCCATCTCGCCGATGAGGCGCCCGGCCAGGCCCTGCGCGAACTGCCAGACGCCGTCGTGCGCGCTGAACGCCAGCCGCAGGTCGGTCAGGCCCAGCACCTGGGTCTGGCCGAGCTCGTCGGTGACGCCGAGGTCGCCGCCGCCGCGTTCGAGCACGATGTCGGCGTCGAAACGATCGCTGCTGCGGATGTCGACGCGGCCGCCGAGCGTCAGGTTGCCGCTCCAGCCGAATTCCGGCTCCAGTCGCTTCAGCAGCGCCGCGACATCGAAGGTCTCGAGCTCGCCGGAAACGTTCAGCCGGGCGCTGCCTCCGGAGGCCGCGGCGGCGCGCCAGTCGGCCTGGCGCCAGCGCAACGCGGTGTTCAGCAGCTGCACGCGACCGGGCGCGAGCGCCAGCGACAGCAACCGGCCGTTGGCGTCGAAACGCGCATCGCCGCCCAGGTCGGTGGCGGCGATCCAGGGTTCGGTGCTGCCGTTGTCGCGTGAGCCGCCACGCAGCCTCAGCGCCTGCAGCTGCCAGCGATGGCCGCCCGCATCGGCAGACCAGGCGCCGCGCCCTTCGGCATCCAGCCGCGTGCCGCTGCCGGCCGGGCCGAGCAGCGATTCGCTCCAGGCCGGCGGCTTCAGCGGGCTGGCCGCGGACAGGCGCAGCGTGTGCGCGGCGAGGGTGCCGTCGGCCTGCGCGTCGAGCCGCTCGACCTGCTGTGCGCCGTGCTCGATGCCGCGCGCTTTCAACTGCAAGCTCAGCGGCGCCGTGGCCTGCGCGCCGTGGCGCCAGCTCAGGTCGGCCTCGGCGAGCGCCGCGGCGCGGCTCTTGAGTCCGCGCGCACGCAGCTGGCCGCTGCTGGCCAGCGCCGGCCAGCGGCCTTCGCCGCGCAACTCGCCCTGCAGCTGGCCGGCGCTCGGCCACCAGTCGGCGGCGGCCGGGGCCAGCAATGCGGACAGCGGCGCCAGCGCCGCCAGCGCCGGGGCGTCGGCGCGCAGCTGCCAGCGATCGGCGGCCGGGTCGCGCGCCAGGTGCAGCTCGGCCTGCAGCGTGTTGCCGGCGAGATCGATGGTGCCGTCGAAGCGGCTGCCGTCGGCCCGATTCGAGGCCTTCAGCTGGCCGCCGAGCGCCACGCCCGCCAGCCGGCTCGGCGCCAACGCCAGCTCGGCGTCGCCGTCGAGAGCGCGTTGCCAGCGCGCCAGCAGGTCCTTGCCCGCCGGCAGGCCGCGCCACAGGCCGCGCGCCTTCAGCGTGCCGTTCCACAGGTGCGGACCGCGCCGCCAGGCCGAGCCTTCCGCGCCGCGCCACCACGGCAGCGGATCGAACTGGTCGAGCTGCGCATCGGCGGCGAAGCGCCAGCCCGCGCTCTCCTGCTGCGCCTCGCCGCTGAAACGCGCGAGCGCCTTGCCGGCGCGGGCCTCGGCTTCGTCGATCTTCCAGCGCTGGCCGTCGCCGCCGCCGGCGAAGGCCAGGCGCACCGCCTGGCCGGTGCCGTCGAGCGCCTGGCCGTTCAGCGTCGCCTTCACTGCCAGCACCGGCGCGGCGGGCGTGCTGCTGCCCGGCGCCGGCAGGCCGTCGACCTGCAGGGCCAGCGGGCCGCTGATGCGCACCGGCGCGGCACGGCCATCGAGCCGCGCGGGCTGCACGCCGTCGAGCTGCAGGTCGAGCACCAGCCGGCTGTCGGCCCAGCGGCCGCTGCCGCGCAGCGCGCCGGCGCCGTTCTTCGCATCGCCGAGCTGAAGCACGAACTGCTGCAGCTCGATGCGGTCGCGCTGTCGCGGATCGCCGCTCGCCGTGACCACCAGGCCGTGCAGCGGCAGGCCGGCTTCGTCGAATCGGCCGGGCCGGCCATTGGCCAGCTTGATCTGGGCCGCCACCGGCTGGTCGAGGCCGCGGCTGTCGATCACCGCGCTGCCTTCGATCGACGTCGACGGCAGGCGCGGCGACAGCGCGGCCAGGTCGAAGCCTTGCGTCGTCAGCGTCAGCGCGGCGAGCGGCCACGGCGCAAAAGGCGCGATCTGCGCATCGGCCTGCAAGGCCACCGGCTTGGCGCCGGCGCTGGCCTCGCCTTCGAGCGCCAGCTTGACCGCCAGCCGCTCCAATGGTCCGTTAGCACTGCCTTGGGCCCGCCAGGCCCGCCCGCTGATCGACTGCGCCTGCAGCTGCGCCTCGAGCGGCAGCTTGCCGTCGCTGCCGATCTGCAATCGGCCCTGCACACGGGCCGCTTCCCAGTCGACGCCGAAGCGCTCGAGCTTGTGCACGCCGCCGAGGTGGCCGGCGAGGTCGAGCGCCCCTTGCAGCTTCTGCAGCGGCGGCAACTCGTCGATGCGCAGCGTGTCGACGCGCAGCTCGCCCACCTGCAGCGCCAGCGGCAGCCGCAGCGAGGCGGGCACCGTCACCGGCTTGCCCGATGACGGTGCGCTGTCGAACTGCACGCGCTGCGCGGTGGCCCGGCGCACGCTGAGCGCGTAGCGCGACGGCCAGCGGATGCCCTCGAGCCGCAAACCGTCGATGCGCAGCCGGCCCGCGGCGCCGGGCAGCGCCCAGTCGACCCGGTCGATCGTGACATCACCGCCGGCCATCGTGCCGCGCACGCCTTCTACCTTCAGGCCGGGCACGCGGCCGAGCAGCCAGGGCAAGGCCGGCTCGCCGTACCAGGCGAGCGCGATCAGGCCGGCGACGGTGCCCAGCAGCACGCCCAGCAGCAGCAGGCTGGCCCATAACCAGCGGCGCCGGCGGCGGGGCAGGGGGGCGGGCGGCGGGGCGGTGGTGTCCATGGCAGAGCGGTCAGAACGTGATGCCGACGGTCAGGTGCAAGCGGGCCTTGCGCACCTCTTCACCCCAGGCGAGGTCGACCTTCAGCGGCCCGATCGGGCTGCGCCAGCGCACGCCGACGCCATAACCGAGCGCCGGCTTGAACCCCTTCCATTGGTCGGCGGCACGGCCGGCATCGACGAAGACGGCGCCCCACACCGCCGGCAGCTTCTGCGAGATCGGCCGCGCGAGCTCGACGCTGCTGGTCAGCAGCACGTTGCCGCTGAAGATCTTGCCGTCGCGGCGCGGTGCGAGCTCGCGGTGGCCGTAGCCGCGCACCGAGTCGTCGCCGCCGGCGCGAAAACCGAGCTGGTCGGGCACGCGCACCGCGTCGCGCTTGATGACCTCGCCGGCCTCGACGCGGCCGCTGGCGTACCAGTCGGCGCCGAGCGGCCAGTAGGCGGTGAAGCGGCTGTAGACGCGGGCGAACGGGCCGCTCGTGCCGGCATCGCTTTGCGCCTGGCCGGCGCCCAGCTGCAGCGAGAGGCTGTAGCCGCGCGTCGGCAGCAGCACGCTGTCGAGCCGCCGCAGCACGTAGTGCGCGTTGGCGCTGGTGGCGCGCGCGTCGATGATCGTGCCGTCGTTCAGGCTCTGGCGCGAGCGCAGCAGCTCGCCGAAATACAGGCGTTCGAGCCGCGGCGTGTCGGTGGTGCGGCCCAGGCGCAGGCGCTGCGACAGCACGTCGTCGTCGTCGCCGCGCACGCGCTCGATCTGCACGCCGAGCAGGTTGCGGTAGAAGCCCTGGCCGGGGTGGGTGTAGAAATCGCCGTTCCAGCTCTGCGCATCACGGCCCCATTCGAGCTTGTTGTGCGCGCTGACGGCCCAGCCGAAGAGGCGCCGGTGCGTGTGCTCCAGCGAGGTGCGCGGCCCGGTGTTCGCGCTGAAGCCGACGCCGGCGGTGGCCTGCTGCAGCGGCAGCTCGCGCAGCCGCACCAGCACCGGCGTGGCCAGCGCCGTCGCTGCGTCCGGATCGAAGGTCACCGACACGCCCTCGAACAGGCCGCTCTTCTGCAGCCGGTCCTGGTAGTCGAGCAGGCGCGTCTCGGTCAGCGGCGCGCCGGGACCGAAACCGGCCAGGTGGCGCACGGTGGCCTCGTCGTGCTTCGCGAGGCCTTCGATCTGCACCGGGCCGGCGAGGAACAGCGGGCCCGAGTCGAGCGTGACCTGCACCGCGGCGCTGCGCGCGGCGACATCGACATCGGCGCCGCTGTCGGCGACCGTCGCGGCGGCATATCCGGCGCCGCGCAGCCGGGTCGCGAGCCGCAGCTTGGTGTCGCGCCAGTCGGCATTGCGAAACGGCACGCCCACCGCCAGCGGCCCGGCATCCTCGAGCGTGCGCCGCAGCGCGATGGCATCGCGGTCGCCGGCGACGATACGGCGTTCGAGCTCGCCTTCGGTCTGCAGCCGCACGCTGGCGACGCGCACGCGCGGCCCCGGCTGCACCAGCACGCGCACGCGAACCGGCCGGCCCGTGCTGCGCTCGACCTTGATCTGGGGTTCGAAATAGCCCTCGGTCTGCAGCAGCTCGCGCGCCTGCGCCGGCGCGGCGGCGACCAGGCGCGCCCACTCGGTGTCGTCGAGCGACTCGTCGTCGCCGACCTGCGCGAGCCGCGCCAGGTCGAGGTGCTGTTCGAGCAGCGCCTTCAGCGGCGCGGGCGCCTGGACCTCGAGGTGCAGCGGGGGTGGCGGCTTGGCGGGGTCGTCCTTCAGCTTGGGGTCGAGCAGCGCGCAGCCGCTCGTCAGCAGCACCAGGATCAGCGTGGCCGGCAGGCGCCACGCAGCGGCCCTGATGATCACTTGCTCAACAAGCGCATCGCCGATTCGAGGCCGGCGAGCGTCAGCGGAAACATGCGTTGATTTACCAGCTGCTGAATGATCGAGATGCTCTGGCGGTACTGCCAGACGCCCTGCGGCTCGGGATTGATCCAGGCGAATTTCGGGAAGGCGTTGGTCAGCCGCTGCAGCCATTCGGCGCCGGGTTCCTCGTTGTTGTATTCGACGCTGCCGCCGGGCTGCAGCACCTCGTACGGGCTCATCGTCGCGTCGCCGACGAAGACCAGCTTGTAGTCCTTGTTGTACTTGCGGATCACGTCCCAGGTCGGCATCTTCTCGCTGAAGCGGCGCCGGTTGTTCTTCCACATGAAGTCGTAGACGCAGTTGTGGAAGTAATAGAACTCGAGGTGCTTGAACTCGCTCTTCGCCGCCGAGAAGAGCTCCTCGACGCGGTGGATGTGCTCGTCCATCGTGCCGCCGACGTCCATCAGCAGCAGCACCTTGACCTTGTTGTGGCGCTCGGGCACCAGCTTGATGTCGAGCATGCCGGCGTTGGCGGCGGTGCAGTGGATGGTGTCGTCGAGGTCGAGCTCCTCGGCCGCGCCTTCGCGCGCGAAGCGGCGCAGCCGGCGCAGCGCGACCTTGATGTTGCGGGTGCCGAGCTCAAGCGTGTCGTCGTAGTCCTTGTAGGCGCGCTGGTCCCAGACCTTCACCGCGCTCTTGTTGCGACCCTTGTCCTGGCCGATGCGGATGCCCTGCGGGTTCTGGCCGTAGGCGCCGAAGGGGCTGGTGCCGCCGGTGCCGATCCACTTGCTGCCGCCCTCGTGGCGTTCCTTCTGCTCCTCGAAACGCTTCTTCAGCGTCTCCATCAGCTCGTCCCAGCCCATCTTCTCGATCTTGGCGATCTCCTCGGGGCTCAGGTTGAGCTCGAGGTTCTTGCGCAGCCATTCGAGCGGCACTTCCTTGGTGAAGTCGGCCAGCAGCTCGACGCCCTTGAAATAGGCGCTGAAGGCGCGGTCGAACTTGTCGAACAGCGCCTCGTCCTTGACCAGCGTGGTGCGCGCCAGGTAGTAGAACTCGTCGACCGACGGGCCGATCACCTCGGCCTTGATCGCTTCGAGCAGTGTCAGGTACTCCTTGACCGACACCGGTAACTTGGCCGCACGCAGCGTGTAGAAGAAGTTGATCAGCATGGGCGTGGCCTGGAAGGCATTCGGCGGAAGGCACGAGCATAGCGGCAGCGGCGTGCAGCAGTTCACGGCAGGGACGGGCGGGATGGCATGTTCCATGCCGAGTCACTTCTACTTGTCTCAAGTTGTGAGCGGCCACTGTCGAAGAGCCGTCGATGCTGGGAAACGTCGCCCTCACGATGCTCACGCTGCTGCTGCTGCAGGGCGGGCTGGCGGCCGGCTGGTTGATCGCGGCGCGGGCGCTCGATCTGTCGCGCCGCTCGGCGCGGCATTGGAGCGCTTCGGCGCTGATCGGCGCCGCCGCACTGGCGCTGCTGCTGATGCGCGGCTGGGCGCCGGACTGGGCCGCGGTGGTGCTGGGCAATACCCTGAGCGTGGTCGCGCTGCTGGGAATCCGGCGCGGACTGTTGCACTTCCTGCGCCAGCCGCTGCGCGACAAGGAGTGCGCCGCGGTGGTCGGGCTGACGCTGGCGGCGCAGCTCGGCTGCGCGCTGCTGCCCGAGCCTTTCGCCGGGCCGGCGCGGGTGATGGCCGTCTGCGTCGCGATGGCCTGGGTGCTGATGCGTTGCGCGCTGCAGAGCTACCCGGCGCTGAAGCGCGAGTTCGGCGAGCGCCGCGCTTTCCTGCTGGTCTCGCCGCAGGTTGCCGGCGTGGCGTTGTTCCTGCTGCGCGGGCTGATCGGCTTGGTGCCGGGCGGACCGGCGCTGCATGCCTTGCCGGCCGACACGCCGCTGAACATCGCCTCGGCGCTGCTGATCCTGTTGCTGACGCTGCTGCTGCACGGCCACCTGGCGCTGATGGTGCTCATGCGGCTGGTGCGGCGGTTGCGGCACCTGTCGCAGCGCGACGCGTTGACGGGCCTGTACAACCGCGCCGAGTGGAACCGCCAGCTCGAGGCCCAGCACCGCTGGCTCGGCCGCTTCAACGAGCCCTTCGGCGTGCTGATGATCGACATCGATCACTTCAAGAAGATCAACGACACGATGGGCCATGCCGCCGGCGATGCGGTGCTGCTGACCGCCGCGCAGGTGCTGCTGGCCTCGGCGCGGGATGTCGACGTCGTCGGGCGCCTCGGCGGCGAGGAGTTCGGCGTGCTGCTGCCGCGCACCGAGCAGATGGCCGTGCGGCGCGCCGCCGAACGGCTGCGCCAGCTGCTGTGCGATGCCGAGACGACCTGGCGCGGCAAGCAGATCAAGCTGACGGTGTCGATCGGCGCCGCGCTCTGCAACGATGCCGACGAGTCGCCGGCACACGTGCTCGAACGCGCCGACCATGCGCTCTACCAGGCCAAGAACACCGGCCGCAACCGGACGGTGGTCGCTCGTTTGGCAAGCTAGCATCTTGAGCGTCATGGGCCCAGTGCGGTCGTTTGGCGCCGTACCGCGCATGCGCAGACAGAGCGAGCCAAGGACATGGGGTACCCACTGCCGCTCGTGTCCCCCGGTCGCTCCGCTCCCTCCTCCTCTTACCTCGCTGCAGCGGGTACCCCATGTCCTTGGCAACGGCACCGCGGTGGCGTGCGAAGAATCAATTCCAGGGCCGTGCCGGATCAGGACGGCAGGGTGCCCTGTGGAGCGAGGTAAGAGGAGGAGGGAGCGGAGCGACCGGGGGACACGAGCGCAACAGGGCACCCTGGCGGCCTGATCTCGCTGAGTCCGCCCTTGCTGGCAGATGGGCGTCAGCACCAATTCCATCGCAACGCCGGGCTGCCGATACTGCGTCGGTTCCATCTCGACGAAGGAGACACGCCGATGTCCGGTCCCACGGTGCGCGACGCCGTGCTCGCGCTGCTGCGCGCGCACGGCATCACGACGATCTTCGGCAATCCCGGCTCGACCGAGCTGCCGCTGGTGCGGAATTTCCCGCCCGACTTCCGCTATGTGCTCGGGCTGCAGGAGTCGGTCGTCGTCGGGATGGCCGATGGGTTCGCGCAGGCGACGCGCAACGCGGCCTTCGTCAACCTGCATTCGGCCGCCGGCGTCGGCCATGCGATGGGCAACCTGTTCACGGCGCACAAGAACCGCACGCCGCTCGTGGTCACCGCCGGCCAGCAGGCGCGCTCGATGCTGCCCTTCGAGCCCTTCCTGTACTCGGCGCAGGCCACCGAGCTGCCCAAGCCCTACGTCAAGTGGAGCTGCGAGCCGGCGCGCGCCGAGGACGTGCCGCTGGCGCTCGAGCGCGGCTACCACGTCGCGATGCAGGAGCCGCGCGGGCCGGTGCTGGTGTCGATCCCGGCCGACGACTGGGACCGGCCGGCCGCGCCCGTCGTGGTACGCCGCGTCGCGCAGACGACGCGCCCCGATGCGGCGCTGCTCGCGCAGCTGGGTGCGGCGCTCGACGCGTGCACGCGGCCAGTCTTCGTGATCGGCGCGGCGGTCGACCGCGGCGGCGCGTGGGACCCGGTGGTCGCGTTGGCCGAGCGCCACCGGGCACGCGTCTTCGCGGCGCCGATGTCCGGGCGCTGCGGCTTTCCCGAGGACCATGCGCTGTTCGCCGGCTTCCTGCCGCCGCTGCGCGAGCGCATCGTCGAGCTGCTGGCGGGACACGACCTGGTGCTGTCGATCGGGGCACCGGTGTTCACCTACCACGTCGAAGGGTTCGGTCCGCACCTGCCCGAAGCTGCTTCGCTGTGGCTGCTGACCGAGGACCCGACGATCGCCGCCTGGGCGCCGGTGGGCACGGCGCTGGTCGGTGGCCTGCAGCCGGCGCTGGCCGAGCTGCTGGAGCGGCCCGCGCCGCCGCCTCGTGACGCGCCGCCGCTGCGCTCGGCTGCGCCGCACATCGCGCCGCCGCCGCCCGGCGAGCGCCTGTCGGTCGCCTTCGTGCTGCAGACGCTGGCCGCGCTGCGCGATCCCGCGAGCATCGTCGTCGAAGAGGCGCCGAGCGCGCGGACGGTGATGCAGCGCCACCTGCCGTTCACCTGCAGCGAGACCTTCTACACGATGTGCAGCGGCGGCCTCGGCTGGGGGCTGCCGGCGGCGGTCGGCATTGCGCTGGCGCGGCCGCAGGCCAAGGTCATCGCACTGATCGGCGACGGCTCGAGCCTGTACGCGATCCAGGCGCTGTGGAGCGCGGCGCAGTTGCAGCTGCCGATGACCTTCCTGATCCTGAACAACGGGCGTTATGCCGCGCTGCAGGACTTCGCGCCGGTGTTCGGCTTCGCGCGCGACGAGCCGGTGCCCGGCACCGCGCTGCCGGACATCGACTTCGTCGGCCTGGCCCGCGCGCAGGGCTGCGAAGCCCAACGCGTGAAAGACGCGGCCAGCCTGGCCGAGGTGCTGCGCGCGGCGCTGGCCGCACCGCGGCCGACGCTGATCGACATCGAAGTCGCCTGAGGAGACACGCCATGCGCCGCCATCCGACCCGCCGCGAGCTGCTGCTCGCCGCCACCGCCGCGTTCCCGGGCGTCGCCGCCGCGCAGGCCTGGCCGAGCAAGCCGCTGCGAGTCATCGTCAACTTCCCGCCCGGCGGCGCCGCCGACCAGATCGCACGTGTCATCGCGCAGCCGCTGCAGGAAGCGCTGGGCCAGCCGGTGGTGGTCGAGAACCGCGCCGGCTCGGGCGGCAACCTGGGCGGCGATGCGGTCGCCAAGGCCGCGCCCGACGGCTACACGCTGCTGATGAGCTCGGGCGGCATGGTGTCGGTGAACCCGCACATCTATCCGAAGATGTCGTTCAACCCGGCGAAGGACCTGCAGCCGGTGGCCGCGGCGGCGCGCGTGCTGGTGTTCCTGGTCGTCAAGCCGGAGTACCCGGCGCGTGACGCGCGGGCTTTCCTCGCCGATCTGAAGCTTAATCCGGGCAAGCGCAGCTTCGGCTCGCCGGGCAACGGCAGCTCGCCGCACCTGGCGGCCGAGATGATGAAGTCGCAGGCGGGGGTGTTCGCGGTGCACGTGCCGTACCGCGGCGCGGCGCCGGCGCTGACCGACCTGCTCGGCGGGCAGCTCGACTTCCTGTTCGACCCCGGCATCGGATTGCCGCATGTCAAGGCCGGGCGCCTGCGTTTGCTGGCCGTCGGCAGCCTGAAGCGCTCGCCGCTGTTTCCCGACGTGCCGACACTCGACGAGGTCGGCCTGAAGGGCTTCGATGCCGACACGGTGTTCGGCTTCTACGCGCCCGCCGGCACGCCGGCCGAGGTGGTCGCGCGGCTGAACCAGGAGGTCAACCGCATCCTCGGCACGGCCGCGGTCAAGGAGCGCATCGCCGCCCTCGGCGGCGAGCCGGCGCCGATGACGCCGGCGCAGTTCCAGACCAAGGCGGCCGAGGATTCGTTGCGCTTCGGCGCCATCATCAGGGAACGCCGCATCGTCGGCGACTGACCTCCCGTAGCACGCACCCCCCGGCAAGCCCGGTGTTGCGCGGCCGCCGCCCGCGGCGCAGACTGCAACGGCCACGGCGCAGTGCGGCGCCGCCGGCGCCGTGCAACCGAGCTGGAGCCCCATGGGCGGTGTCTTCGTGGCCGCGGTCGGCGCGGCTTACCTGTACCTGCTGTTCGCAGTCGCGCATGCGATCGACCGGCCCGAGCGCCGTGCTGCCAGCGGCGGCGCCGGCGCCGCGTGGATCTACGCGTTGTCGATCGCCGTCTACTGCACCTCGTGGACCTTCTACGGCAGCGTCGGCCGCTCGGCGGCCGACGGCATCGGCTTCCTGCCGATCTACATCGGCCCGATCCTGGTCTTCGTCTTCGGCCAGCCGCTGCTGCGCAAGATCGTGCGCATCGCCAAGGCCCAGCACATCACGACGATCGCCGACTTCATCTCGGCACGCTACGGCAAGGACCAGGCGCTGGCCGGCATCGTCACGGTGATCGCGGTGATCGGCATCACGCCGTACATCTCGCTGCAGCTGAAGGCGGTGTCGTCGAGTTTCGAGATCCTGCGCCGCTATCCGTCGGTCGCAGCGCCGCCGGCGCTGGCGCAGACGCCGCTGCTCGAGGACACCGCGCTCTACGTCGCGCTGCTGATGGCCTTGTTCGTGATCGTCTTCGGCACGCGCCAGGTCGATGCCACCGAACAGCACCGCGGCATGGTCGGGGCGGTCGCGCTGGAGTCGCTGGTCAAGCTGCTGGCCTTCCTGGCGGTCGGGCTGTACGTCACGTTCGGCCTGTTCGGCGGCCTGGAGGAGCTGTTCACGCGCGCCGCCGCGAGCGAGCGGCTGGCGCCGCTGCTGGACTTCGGCGCGGCGCTCGGCAGCGGGCGCTTCTGGGCGCTCACCGGGCTCGCGGCGATGGCGATCATCTGCCTGCCGCGGCAGTTCCAGGTCACGGTGGTCGAGAACACCGACGAGCGCCACCTCGCGCGGGCGCGCTGGACCTTCCCGCTGTACCTGGTGCTGATCAACCTGTTCGTGCTGCCGATCGCACTCGCCGGGCTGCTGAGCTTCGAGCCCGGCCGCGTCAGCGCCGATACCTTCGTGCTGACCCTGCCGATCGCCGGCGAGCAGCGCGTGCTGGCGCTGCTGGCCTTCATCGGCGGTCTGTCGGCGGCCACCGGGATGATCATCGTCGAGACCATCGCGCTGGCGACGATGATCTGCAACGACCTGGTGATGCCGCTGGCGCTGCGCGGCGCGGCGATGCGGGGCGCCGGCGACCTCGGGCCGCGCGTCAAGGCGATCCGCCGCGCGGCGATCGTCTTCGTGCTCCTGCTGGGTTACGCCTACGTGCGCGGCGTCGGCGACTCGTACGCGCTGGTCAGCATCGGTCTGGTGTCCTTCGCCGCCGCCGCGCAGTTCGCGCCGGCGCTGGTGATCGGGCTGTACTGGAAGGACGGCAAGCGCCAGGGCGCGCTGGCCGGCTTGGTCGCCGGGTTCGCAGTCTGGACCTACACCCTGCTGCTGCCATCGTTCGCGCGCTCGGGCTGGCTCGATGCCGGCTTCGTCCAGCAGGGCCTCTTCGGCCTGGCGTGGCTGAAACCGCAGGCGCTGTTCGGACTCGGCGGGCTCGACGAGATCAGCCACAGCCTGCTGTGGAGCATGGCCGCGAACGTCGGCGCCTACGTGCTGGTGTCGCTGCGCGCCGGCACCGACTTGGTCGAACGCGCGCAGGCGCAGGCCTTCGTCGATGTCTTCGCGCACGCCGCACCGGTGCTGCCGCGCAGCTGGTCGGCGCCGGTGACCGAAGGCGAGCTGATGACGCTGGCGAGCCGCTTCGTCGAAGCGCCGCGCGTGCAGCAGGCCTATGCCGGCTTTGCCGCGCAGCGCCGGCGCGCGGCCGATCCGGCGCAGCGCGCGGACGTCGAGACGGTGAACTTCAGCGAGCGGCTGCTGGCCGGCGCGATCGGCTCGGCGCTGGCGCGCGTGGTCGTCGCATCGGCGATTCGCGAGCGTCAGGCGAGCCTCGACGGCGTGATCCAGATGCTGTCCGAGGCCTCGCAGGCGATCCAGACCAATTGGGAGTTGTTGCGCGAGACGATCGAGAACGTCTCGCAGGGCATCAACATGTTCGATGCCGAGCTGCGGCTGGTGGTGTGGAACCAGCGCCTGCTCGAGCTGCTGGACCTGCCGCCGCGCTTCGGCGCCGTGGGCATCCGCTTCGAGGACATCATCCGCTTCAACGCCGAGCGCGGCGAGTACGGCACCGACGATGTCGAGGCTTACGTCGCCGAGCGCGTCGCGCTGATGCACCAGTCGCACGTGTTCGAGCGCGAGCGGCCGAACGGCACGGTGATCGAGGTCCACGGCAAGCCGCTGGCCAATGGCGGCTTCATCTCGACGATCACCGACATCACCGAGCGCAAGCGCGCCGAGCAGGCGCTGCGCCGCGCCTACGACGAGCTGGAGCAGCGCGTCGAGGAGCGCACCGCCGAGCTGCGCGGCAGCCAGGCGCGCTTCCGCGACTTCGCCGAGTCGGCCTCCGACTGGTTCTGGGAAACCGATGCCGAGCTGAAGCTGACCTTCGTCTCCGACCGCTACTACGAGGACACCGGCATGACGCCGGCGCAGGTGATGGGGCGCGACTTCTGGGCGCTGGCCCGCGCCGACGGCGACGGGCAGCGCACGCAGCCCTACCGCAGCGCGGTGCAGCAGCGGCGCGCCTTCCGCGGGCTCGAAGCCTCGGTGAAGAGCCGCGACGGCAGCACGCTGCACCTGCGCATCAGCGGCAAGCCGTTCAACGATGCCGACGGCTGCTTCGCCGGCTACCGCGGCACCACCGCCGACGTCACGCAGCTGGTGCGCGCGCAGGACGAGCTGCTGCACTCGGAACGCCTGGCCGCGCTGGGCTCGCTGGTGGCCGGCGTCGCGCACGAGATCAACACGCCGGTCGGCCTCGGGCTGACGGCGGCGACCTATCTCGAGGAGCAGGTGCGCCAGTTCGAGCAGCTGTATGCCGCCGGCCATGTGCGCCGCGGCGACGTCGACCAGCTGCTGCGCGCCGGCGCCGAGGCCAGCAGCTCGATCGCCAGCAACCTGCGCCGCGCCGCCGAGCTGGTGCGCAGCTTCAAGCTCGTGGCGGTCGACCAGTCGAGCGAGCAGCGGCGCCGCTTCAACCTCGGCGCCTACCTGGAGGACGTGGTGCGCAGCCTGCAGCCGAAACTCAAGCGCACGCCCTTCCGCATCGAGGTGCGCTGCCCGCCGGACATCGAGCTGCTGAGCTATCCCGGCGCCTACTCGCAGGTGCTGACCAACCTGGTGATGAACTCGCTGATCCACGGCTTCGACGGCCGCAGCGCCGGCCGCATCGAGCTCGACGTGACGCAGGCGCCGGGGCAGGTCGTGCTGACCTACCGCGACGACGGCCAGGGCATGCCGGCGGAACACGTGCGGCGCATGTTCGACCCGTTCTTCACGACGCGGCGCGGCCAGGGCGGCAGCGGGCTCGGCCTGCACGTCGTGTACAACGTGATCACGCGGACACTGCATGGCCGCATCGAGGGCCACAGTGCACCGGGTGAAGGCGTCAGCTACCGCATCGAGATTCCGATCGACATCACCGGCGACGACGTCGCGGCCGACCGGCCCGCGACGACCTCCGCCGCAGGAGCGAATCCATGACCATCCGGCATGAACCCACCGGCAGCATGCCGTTCGATGCGACGCAGCCCTTCGTGCCGCTGGACGATGTGCCGGAGCCGGCGCAGCACGGCGGCGCGACGCCGTGGAAGATCATCATCGCCGACGACGACGACGCGGTGCACGGCATCTCGAAGATGGTGCTGCGCGACTTCCGCTTCGAGGGCCGTTACCTGCACTTCCTGAGCGCGCATTCGGGCGAGGCGACGCGCCGGCTGGTGGCCGAGCATCCGGATGCCGCGATCCTGCTGCTCGACGTCGTGATGGAGACCGAGAACGCCGGGCTCGACGTCGTGCGCCACGTGCGCGACGTGCTGCGCAATCCGTTCATCCGCATCATCCTGCGCACCGGCCAGCCGGGCCAGGCGCCGGAGAGCTGGGTCGTCGTCAACTACGACATCAACGACTACAAGGAGAAGACCGAGCTGACGGCGCAGAAGCTGGTGACGACGGTGATCGCCGCGTTGCGCGCCTACCGCGACATCCAGGTCATCGAGCGCAGCCGGCGCGGGCTGGAGCAGATCATCGAGGCCTCGCGCAACCTGTTCGAGCCGCAGTCGCTGGCGCAGTTCTCGAAAGGCGTGCTGCAGCAGCTCACCGCCTTGCTGCACCTGGGCGCCGACAGCGTGCACCTGAAGTCCGCCGGCTTCGCGGCCGAGCGCGAGACCGACACCGAAAACGCCGAATTCCACATCCTCGCGGGCACCGGCGTCTACGAGTCCACCGTCGGCCGCCGCATGGCCGAGGCCGTGCCGGGCGCCGTCGTGCGGCGGCTGCTGCAGGCGCGCGACGCGCGCCAGACGCTGATCGATGCCAATGACTTCGTCGGTTATTTCCGCAGCTCGACGCTGACCGAGAACCTGGTCTACCTGCACACGCGCCGGCTGCTCAACGACGTCGACGCCGACCTGCTGCAGCTGTTCGCCAGCAACGTCGGCATCGCCTTCGACAACGTGCACCTGAACGAGGAGCTGACGAACGCGCAGCTCGAGCTGGTCCACATGCTGTGCGAGCTGATCGAGGCGCGCTCGAGCGACACCGGCCGGCACGTCGTGCGCGTCGGCGAGTTCTCGTGCCGCCTCGGGCAGCTGATCGGGCTGCCCGAGCGCGAATGCCAGCTGCTGCGCCAGGCCGCGCCGATGCACGACCTGGGCAAGATCGCGATCCCCGACGCGATCCTGTGCCAGCCGGGCCGGCTCGATGCGGCGCAGTTCGAGGTCATCAAGACGCACACGACGATCGGCCACCGGCTGCTGGCGCGTTCACGGCGCCCCGCGATGCGCGCGGCCGCGCTGATCGCGCAGCAGCACCACGAGAGCTGGGACGGCGGCGGTTATCCCGACGGCCGGCGCGGCGAGCAGATCCACCTGTACGGCCGCATCGTCGGCCTGGCCGATACCTTCGACGCCCTGGCGAACAAGCGCGTGCACAAGGCGGCCTGGCCGATGCACCAGGTGATGGACTACGTGCAGGGGCAGAGCGGCGCGCGCTTCGACCCGCGCCTGGTGCGCGTGCTGAACGAACACCTCGAGGACTTCGTCCGCATCCAGGAAGACCACCCCGACGCGGCGGCGGCGTAGTCTGAGGCGCCGCTCAGGCGGCCTTCACGCCCGGGTCGTGCTTCTTCAGCCAGTCGAAGAACTCGCCGTACCACAGCCGGCTGTTGCGCGGCTTCAGGATCCAGTGGTTCTCGTCCGGGAACCAGACCAGCCGCGCATCGACGCCGCGTGCCTTCAGCGTGTTGAAGTAGGCCAGGCCCTGCTGGTCCGGCACGCGGTAGTCGAGCGCGCCGTGCATCACCAGCGTCGGCGTGGTCATCGCGCCGGCGAAGGCGTGCGGGCTCTGCGCGTTGATCTTGGCCATGTCCTGCCAGTACCAGGCGCCGAGTTCCTTGGCGTGCCAGGCCCAGGCGTCGTCGGCGAACATCGCCGTCCAGTCGAAGCAGCCGGCGTGGCAGACGTAGGCCGCGTAGCGCCCCGGCTTCACGTGGCCGTTCATCCACGCCACCATGTAGCCGCCGTAGCTGCCGCCGGTGGCGAAGACACGCTTCTTGTCGATGAAGCGCTTCTTCAGCAGCGCGTCGGTGGCCGCCTCGATGTCCTGCAGCTCGAGCTCGCCCCAGCGGTGCGTGATGCTGTCGAGGAAGGCATAGCCGAAGCTCGACGAGCCGTGGTAGTTGACGACCGCGACCACGTAACCCTGCGCGGCGAAGGTCGGGTTGTTCCAGCGGTAGTGCCAGTTGTCGCCCATCGCCGTGTGCGGGCCGCCATGGATCACGTGCAGCAGCGGGTACTTCTTCTTCGCATCGAAGCCGGGCGGGTAGAACAGCCACACCTGCACCTTGTCGCCGAGCGCGCCGATGACCCACGTCTCCTCGTGCGTGCCGAGGTCGAGGCCGGCCAGCAGCGCATCGTTGAAGCGCTCGATGCGCCGCGGCGCAGCGCCCGGCAGGTGCGCGTGCATGCGCGACGGATGGTTCGCGGCATCGGCAATGCTGACCAGCGTGCCGGCCGCCTTGTCGAAGGCGGTGACCCAGCCGCCCTCGACGACGATCTCGGCGCGCTTGTCGGCGAGGTCGAAGCGCCACAGGTGGCGGCGTGCCTGCTGCTCGGTGCAGAACAGCAGTGCCAGGCCGTCCTCTTCCCACAGCAGCGGGCCGTGCACCTCGTGGTCCCATTCGGCGCTGATGATCTCGTGGCCTTCGCCGCGCGACCAGACCGCCAGCTGCCCCGGCATCGTGTGCTTGCGGCCCTGGTGGCTGGCGATGAACGCGATGCGCGTGCCGTCCGGGCTGTAGCGCGGCGCGTTGACGTCCCACTCGGGGTCCTGCACGATCGTCTGCACGCGGCCGCTGCGCAGGTCGACTTCGGCCAGCGCGAGGCGGCCGTCGGTGCGCTTCTCGGGCGCCGGGTCGTAGGCGAAGACCACGCGCCGGCCATCGGGCGAGATGTCGAAGCTCTGGCCATCGGGCTCGCCGCGCACCAGCTCGTAGGGCGTGCCCTCGAACAGGTCGCGCACGCGGCCGGTGGCCAGCTCCATCAGGTGCAGGTGGGCGACGCGGCCCATCGGCACGAAGTGGTCCCAGTAGCGGTAGTAGGCCTCGCTGGTGACGTAGGCCGTCTCCTTGCGTTCCTTGAAGTCCTTCAGCGCCTGCGCCTGGGCCTTGGCACCCTTCAGGCCCGGCCAGACCCAGGAGACGAAGACGATGCGCTCGCCGTCCGGGCACCACTTGAAGGTCTCGACGCCGGTGGCCACCTGGCCGATGCGGCGCGCCTCGCCGCCATCGGGGGCGATGACGTAGAACTGCGCCTCCTCGTCCTTCTTGCCCTGCTGCTCGCGCCGCGCGGTGAAGCCGATGCGCTCGCCGTGCGGCGAGAAGCGCGGCTGGCCGTCCTTGTCGCCGCATTGCGTCAGCGCGCGCGGCGCGCCGCCCAGCGTCGACAGCAGCCACAGCGAGCTCGCGCCCTTGTTGTCCTCCATCGCGTAGCGGCTGACGGCCACCACCGCCTGCGCGCCGTCGGGCGACAGGCTGGGCTGGCCCAGCCGCTCCATCTTCCACAGGTCTTCGACGTCGATCGGCTTCTTCTTGCGGGCCATGCGGTCTCCAGGAATTCTTGTGGTCAACGGGGCTTCGTCAGCTGGTACTCCAGGTGGGCCTTGACTTCAGGCCACTCGCCGGCGGCGAGGCTGTACATCACCGTGTCGCGCACCGTGCCGTCGCGGCGCAGCGCGTGGTGGCGCAGCACGCCGTCCTTGCGCGCGCCCAGGCGCTCGATCGCGCGCTGGCTGGCGAAGTTGTAGTTGTCGGTGCGCCAGCCGACCAGCTGCGCGCCCAGCGTCTCGAAGGCGTGGCTCATCAGCAGCCACTTGGCGGTGGTGTTGACGGCGCTGCGCTGGCGGCTCAGCGCGTACCAGGTGTAGCCGATCTCGAGCCGGTCGAGCGCCGGCACGATGTCGTGGTAACTCGAGCTGCCGATCACTTCGCCGGTTATCGCGTCGAGCACGACGAAGGCGAAGCGGTGGCCGGCCTCGCGCGCCGCGAGCGCGGTCTCGATGTAGGCGCGGGTCTCGTGTGGCGCCGGCACCGAGGTGATGCGCAGCTTCCACAGCTCGCCGTCGGCCGCCGCGGCGGCCAGGCCGGCTTCGTGCTGCAGGCCGAGCGGTTCGAGGCGCACCGGGTCGCGCCACAGCATGACGGGTTCGAGGCGGGCGGGAAAAGCCATCGGCTCGGGATTCCTCTCGTGGATGTCAACGGCGGCGCGCGCGCCAGCGCATCGCCGCCCACTTGCCGGCGCCGCAGCCCAGCATCACGAAGACCACGCCGACCACCGCCCTGGCATCCCAGTCGCCCGGGGCCAGCGCATCGAAGCCGAGCCAGCGGCCGAGCTGCCAGCCGGCCAGTGCGCCGAGCACGAAGCCGACGGCGTCGGACAGGCCTTCAGTCAGCGCTTCGCGCGGGGTAGGCATCAGTGGCGCCCGGCCGTCCGAAGCCACTGAGCGCCCCCTCGGGGGGCCGCGAGCGCGAGCGAGCTTGGGGGCAATTTAGGCATCAGCGGTTGTGGCGCTGCATGAAGACGAGCTTCTCGAACAGCGTCACGTCCTGCTCGTTCTTCAGGAGGGCGCCGACCAGCGGCGGCACGGCGACCTTCTCGTCCTTGCTCTGCAGCGCCTCGAGCGGGATGTCCTCGGCCAGCAGCAGCTTGAGCCAGTCGAGCAGCTCGGAGGTGCTCGGCTTCTTCTTCAGGCCGGGCAGGTTGCGCACGTCGTAGAAGGTCTTCAGCGCGGCGCCGAGCAGCTCCTTCTTCAGCCCCGGGAAGTGCACGTCGACGATGCTCTTCATCGTGTCGGCGTCGGGGAACTTGATGTAGTGGAAGAAGCAGCGGCGCAGGAAGGCGTCGGGCAGCTCCTTCTCGTTGTTCGAGGTGATGAAGACGACCGGCCGGTGCTTCGCCTTGATCAGCTCGCGCGTCTCATAGACGTAGAACTCCATCCGGTCGAGCTCGCGCAGCAGGTCGTTCGGAAACTCGATGTCGGCCTTGTCGATCTCGTCGATCAGCAGCGCCACCGGCTGCTCGGCCAGGAAGGCCTGCCACAGCACGCCCTTGACGATGTAGTGGTGGATGTCCTTGACGCGTTCATCACCGAGCTGGCTGTCGCGCAGCCGGCTCACCGCGTCGTACTCGTACAGGCCTTGCTGGGCTTTCGTCGTGCTCTTGATGTGCCACTGCAGCAGCGGCATGCCGAGCGCGCCGGCGACCTCTTCGGCCAGCATCGTCTTGCCGGTGCCGGGCTCGCCCTTGACGAGCAGCGGCCGCTTCAGCGTGATCGCCGCGTTGACCGCCAGCATCAGGTCTTGCGTGGCGACGTAGGAGTCGGTTCCTTGGAACTTCATGGGGCGTGGCGCCCGGGGCGCCAGGGGGTGGGCAGGGTGCGGGCCAGTATAAGTGCGGCCCCTATAATCGCCGGCTGCACCGAGGGGGACCGGCGCTCACTGCAGCGCGGCGTCCTTTCGCAAGTTCAGCAAGACCAATCTCCGATTCTGGCGACACGATGAAAAAAGCCCTGACCCTGCTTCCGTTGATGTTGGCCCTGGCCGGCGTGTGCACCGTCACCCGGGCCCAGGAGGCGAAGGGCGGGGATGCCGGCCGCGGCGCGCAGAAGGCCGCGATGTGCATCGGCTGCCATGGCATCACCGGCTACCAGGCGAGCTTTCCCGAGGTCTACAAGGTGCCGAAGATCTCCGGCCAGGGCGCGAAGTACCTGAGCGCCGCGCTCGACGCCTACCGCAAGGGTGACCGCAAGCACCCGTCGATGCGCGCGATCGCCGCGTCGCTGACCGACCAGGACATCGCCGACCTCTCGGCCTACTACGAGCAGCACGGCAAGACCGGCGCCGCCGAGCTGCCGGAGGCCAAGCTGCCCGACGCGCTGAAGGACAAGCTCACCGCCTGCATCGCCTGCCACGGCCCGACCTTCAGCAAGCCGCTGGACCCCACCTATCCGCGCCTGGCCGGCCAGCATGCCGACTACCTCTACGCGGCGCTGAAGGGTTATGCCACCGATGGCAATCCGCACATCGGCCGCGCCAACGCGGTGATGCGCGGCCAGCTCGTCGTCGAGGCCGACGGCAAGAAGAAGCTGAACTTCACGAATGACGAGCTGAGGCAGGTCTCGAAGTGGCTCGCCTCGCTGCCCGGCGAGCTGAAGACGGTCGAGCAGTCGCGCCTGCGCTGAAACGGCCCTCCGGTCGAGACGAAGAGCCGCCGCGTGCGGCTCTTTTGATTTGTGCTCGACGCTCTCAAGCCGGGGCTGGCCGCGCCGATAAGCAGCGTAGGACGTCGAAGGGCATGCCCGCCAGCACCTCGCCACTGAAGAAGATTCCGGTCGCTCATTTGCGGGTCGGCATGCACCTGCATGCGCTCGACGGTGCCTGGCTCGACCACCCGTTCTGGCGCAGCCGCTTCGTGATCGACGATCCGGCGACGATCCGCCAGCTGCAGGCGAGCCCCATCCGCGAATGCTGGATCGACACCGCACGCGGGCTCGATGTGGCCGCACCGGCGATGGTCGCCGCCGCGCCACCGGCGCGCGAGCGCACGATCCGCCTGCCGATTCCGCCGCAGCCGACACGACCGCAACCGGTCGATGCCGCCCCGGCATCCGAACCAACCGCAACGCCCCAGCCGCTCGCCGCTGAGCTGCAGCAGGCCGCCGAGATCTGCGATCGCTCGCGCGAGGCCGTCAGCTCGATGTTCCACGAGGCGCGACTGGGCCGCGTGCTCGAGACCGAGCGCTGCCTGCCGCTGGTCGACGAGATCACCCGCTCGGTGTTCCGCAATCCTGCCGCGCTGGTCAGCCTGGCGCGGCTCAAATCGCGCGACGACTACACCTACATGCACTCGGTCGCCGTCTGCGCGCTGATGGTCGCGCTGGCGCGCCAGCTCGGCTTCGACGATCAACGCTGCCGGGTCGCCGGCCTGGCCGGGCTGCTGCACGACCTGGGCAAGGCGCAGCTGCCGCCGCAGATCCTGCTGAAGCCGGACAAGCTGACCGATGCCGAGTACGCGGTGGTGCGCACCCATCCGGAGCGCGGCTTCGAGCTGCTGCGTGAAGCGCGTGGTGCGCCCGAGCCGGCCATCGACGTCTGCCTGCACCACCATGAACGGCCCGATGGCCGCGGCTACCCCCATGCGCTGGCGGGCGACGCGATCTCCGAGCTGGCACGCATGGGCGCGGTCTGCGATGTCTATGACGCGGTGACCTCGAACCGGTCCTACAAGGCCGGCTGGGACCCGGCCGAATCGATCGCCCGCATGGCCTCGTGGAAGGGCCAGTTCGACGACCGCCTGTTCGCCGCCTTCGTCAAGAGCCTGGGCATCTATCCGGTGGGCTCGCTGGTGCGGCTGGAATCGCAGCGCCTGGCGGTGGTGGTCGACCAGAATCCGCTGGCGCTCGTCGCGCCGGTCGTCAAGGTCTTCTTCTCGATCCGCTCGGGGATGCCGATCACGCCGCTGGTGATCGACCTGGCGCGCGCCGGCGGCCACGATCGCATCGTCGAGCGCGAGCCGCCCGAGCGCTGGAAATTCCCGCAGCTCGACGCGCTGTGGGCCGGCGAGAAGGCCGCGCGCCGCGGCCGCTGAAGCCTCAGCCCTCGCTGCCGCTGCGGGTGATTTCGCCGACGGGGTTTCCCCCGTCAGACCCGGCATGGGCCTTGCCTACACTGCCGCCACGTTTCACCCGAAATCGTGGGAAAGATCATGTACCGTCGACTTCAATTCGGGCTGCTCTCCGCGGCAGTCCTCTTCGCCGGGGCCCAGGCCCAGGCACAAACCCTGCGCTGGGCCAGCCAGGGCGACCCGCAGACCATGGACCCGCACTCGCAGAACGAGTCCATGACCAACATGATGAACGGGCAGGTCTACGAAGGCCTGGTCGCGCGCGACAAGAAGCTCAACATCGTGCCCGCGCTGGCCACCGAGTGGCAGCAGACCGCGCCGCTGGTCTGGCGCTTCAAGCTGCGCCCCGGCGTCAAGTTCCATGACGGCTCGCCGTTCAACGCCGACGACGTCGTCTATTCGATCGAGCGCGGCCAGTCGGCGACCTCGCAGATCAACAACTACGCCAAGGCCGTCGGCACGCCGAAGAAGATCGACGACCTGACGGTGGAATTCCACCTCGCCAAGGCGAACCCGATCTTCCTCGAGCACATGGCCGGGCCGCTGTGGATCCTGAGCAAGCCGTGGTCCGAGAAGCACAAGGTCATGCGGCCGCTGGACTTCAAGAACAAGGAAGAGACCTACGCGTCGCTGAACGCCAATGGCACGGGCCCGTACATGCTGGTGAGCCGCCAGCCCGGCATCAAGACGACCTACAAGCGCAACCCGAACTGGTGGCAAAAGCACGAGGGCAACGTGCAGGAGATCGTCTACAGCCAGATCGCCAACGACGCGACGCGGCTGGCCGCGCTGATCTCCGGCGAGATCGACTTCGTGCTCGATCCGGCGCCGCGCGACGTCGCCCGGCTGCGCAACACGCCGGGGGTCAAGGTGATCGACGGTCCGGAGAACCGCATCGTCTTCATCGGCATGGACCAGCACCGCGACGAGCTGCTGCACGGCAGCGTCAAGGGCAAGAACCCGTTCAAGGACATCCGTGTCCGCCAGGCGCTCTATCACGCGATCGACATCGAGACGATGAAGTCGAAGCTGATGAACAACCAGAGCGTGCCGACCGGCGGCCTGACGCCGTCGCCGCTGGGGGCCTACAACGACCCGGCGATCGAAAGCCGCTTCCCGTACGACATGGCCAAGGCCAAGCAGCTGATGGCCGAGGCCGGCTATCCCGACGGCTTCGAGGTCACGCTCGACTGCCCGAACAACCGCTACATCAACGACGAGGAGATCTGCGTTGCGCTGGCCTCGATGTGGGCGCAGCTGAAGGTCAAGGTGCGCGTCAATGGCATGCCGCGTGCCATCTACTTCCCGAAGCTCGAGAAGTTCGACACCAGCATGTACATGCTGGGCTGGGGCGGCGCCGTCACCGACGCGGAAACGACGCTGACGCCGGTGCTGCGCAACAACCTGTCCGATGGCTCGGGCATCGGTTTCTACAACTACGGCCGCTCGAAGAACGACAAGTTCGACGCGATGGCCGCGGCGACCAGCAGCGAGACCGATGCGAAGAAGCGCGAAGGCATGGTCAAGGCCGCGCTGAAGGAATACAAGGACAACGTGCACACGCTGCCGCTGCACCGCCAGATGATCCCCTGGGCGGCGCGCAGCAACGTCAACGTGGTGCACCGCGCCGACAACTGGTTCGAAGTGCACTGGGTCACGATCAACAAGACGACCCCCTGAGCAGCCGCAACGCGCACGCAGAAAGGGCGACCCGCGGGTCGCCCTTTTTCATCCTGTCGCGCGTCGCCGCACGGCGTCGAGGTAGGCGTGCCCGTCCGGCGGCCGGCCGCTGCGCTGCGAGGCCCAGATCATCTCGCCGAGCGCCTCCATCGCCTGGTGCTGCGCCTCGTGCAGCGAGCCCAGTTTCGCGGCCAGCAGCTCGACCGCCTGGCGGATGCCGGCCGGCTGGTCGATGCTGCACTGCTCGCTGATCGACAGGTGCATCGACAGGTGCAGGAACGGGTTGCTGCGGCCGTCCTCGACGCGGTAGTCGGCGGCCAGTGCCGCATCGAGGTCGGCGAGCTCGGCGTGGTATTCCGGATGCTCGGCGATCCAGCCCGTGGCCAGCGTTTCGATCGGCGTCAGCGGCTCACGTGCGCGGTCCTTGCGCCAAGCCTCGCAGAAGAAGCGCCGCACGTCGTGTTGGGAAGGCTGGAACATCCCACAATTGTCCCCTCCCGTGCCAGCCCTGATCACCGACCCGAACTTCTACGCCGTTGCCGTGCCCGCCGTGCTGCTGATGGGCATCAGCAAGAGCGGCTTCGGCGCCGGCTTCGGCGCGCTGGCGGTGCCGCTGATGGCGCTGGCGGTGCCGGTGCCGCAGGCCGCCGCGGTGATGCTGCCGCTGCTGGCGATCATGGACGGCTTCGGCCTGAAGGCCTTGTGGCGCGAGTTCGATCGGCCGCTGCTGAAGCTGCTGCTGCCGGCCGGTCTGCTGGGCACGCTGATCGGCACGCTGTCGTTCGGGCTCTTGCAGCCAAAGACCGTGGCCGGCATCGTCGGCGCGATCACGCTGGTGTTCCTGGCGATCCGCACGTTCTTTCCGCCGCGCGCCGATGCGCCGCCGCCGCCGCGCGCGCTCGGCGTCATGGCGGCCACCGTCTCCGGCTTCACCAGCTTCGTCGCGCACGCGGGCGGCCCGCCGATCGGCTTCTACCTGCTGCCGCTGAAGCTGACGCCGATCCGCTTCACCGCGACGCTGGCGGTGTTCTTCGCGGCGATCAACACCAGCAAGTGGATCCCGTATGCCGCGCTCGGGCTGATCGACGGCACGAACATGCTGACTTCGCTGGTGCTCGCGCCACTGGCGCCCATCGGTGTCTGGGTCGGCGTGCGGCTGGTGCGCGTGATTCCGCAGGCGCTGTTCTACCGACTGTTCAGTGTCGGCATGCTGCTGACCGGACTCAAGCTGCTGTGGGACGGCTTGCGCTGATCACTCTTTCGTTTCCTGCGCGGTGTCGTGCCAGTCGTGGCGCTTGCGCTGCGCGGCGGCCACGCTGCGCTCGCGCGCCCACAGCTGCTCCAGCTGCTGCCGGCCGGCCTTGGCCAGCGCGATCAGCTTCTGCTCGTCGCCCAGGTGCGGTGCCATCTGCTCGACCAGCTCGACGTTGTGGCGCCGGAAACGCAGCGCCATCGTGCGCGCGGTGTGCCGCTGCCAGCCGAGCGACTCGAGCACGCTGCGCCCGCTCATCAGCGCCGAATCGAGCGTCTCCCGTTCGATCAGCGTGACGCCGTGCTGGCGCAGCCGGTAGAAGTGGGTCACGTTGCGCGCCCGCGCGACGATCACCAGCTGCGGAAAGTGCTCGCGCACCAGCTGCGCGACCGCCACGCTCTGCTCGACGTCGTCGATCGCCAGCACGAAGACCCGGGCCTTGTCGGCGCCGGCGGTGCGCAGCAGATCGAGCCGCGTCGCGTCGCCGTAGAACACCTTCCAGCCGAAGCGGCGGATCGTCTCGACCTGGTCGGCATCGTGCTCGAGCACGGTGGCTTCGAGCCCGTTGGCGTAGAGCAGCCGGCCGATCGTCTGCCCGTAGCGGCCGAAGCCGGCAATGATCACCGGCGCATGCTGCGGCTCGGCGAGCTCGGCCAGCGGCGGCCCGTCGCGGCGCGCGGCGAGCCGCGGCGCCAGCCAGCGGTCGGTGGCCACCAGCAGCAGCGGCGTCAGCAGCATCGACAAGGCCACCGCGGCGACCAGGAACGATGCCGGCTCGCCGCCGATCACCTTCGACTGCTGCGCGGTCTGGAAGACGACGAAGCCGAACTCGCCGCCCTGCGCGAGCAGGATGCCGAAGACCGGCCGCTCGGCCAGCACCAGCGGCATCGCCCGCGCGATCAGCGCCAGCACCAGCGCCTTGACCGCCAGGAAGCCCAGCACCACCGCCGCGATCAGCCCGGGATGGCGCAGCACGACGGCAAAATCGATGCTCATGCCCACGGCGATGAAGAACAGGCCCAGCAGCAGTCCCTTGAAGGGCTCGAGGTCGGTCTCCAGCTCGCGCCGGTACTCGCTTTCCGCCAGCAGCACGCCGGCGAGAAAGGCGCCGAGCGCCATCGACAGCCCGACCGACTGCATCAGCGCCGCGGTGGCCACCACCAGCAGCAGCGCGGCGGCGGTGAAGATCTCCGGCGTCTTGCTGCGCGCGATCCAGCGCAGCGCCGGCCGCAGCAGCAAACGCCCGCCGAGGATGATCAGCGCGATGACGCCGAAGGCCTTCGCGGCGCCGAGCCAGTCGATGCCGTCGCCGTCACCGGGCCCGATGGCCAGCAGCGGCACGATGGCCAGGATCGGGATCGCCGCGATGTCCTGCAGCAGCGCGGTCGACAGCACGCCCTGGCCGCCGGCGGTGGCCATCAGGTTGCGCTCGGCGAGCACGCCCAGGCCGATCGCCGTCGACGACATCGCCAGCCCGAGGCCGGCGACGATGGCCAAGCGGCCGTCGATGCCGGCGCCCCAGGCGATCAGCCCGATCAGCGCTGCGCTGCCGAAGAGCTGCGCGCTGCCCCAGCCGAAGATCGGCCGCCGCAGCGCCCAGAGGCGCCGCGGTTCCAGCTCCAGCCCGACCAGGAAGAGCATCAGCACGACGCCGAACTCGGCGAAGTGCAGCATCGATTGCGGATCGGTCACCAGTGCCAGGCCCCAGGGCCCGATGACGATGCCGGCGCCCAGGTAGCCGATGATCGAACCCAGCCCGAGCAACCGCGCCAGCGGCACCGCGAGCACCGCGGCGGCCAGGTAGACCAGGCCGGTGGACAGCCAGTTGCCATGTTCCATGCGGGTTCAGTCCAAGACCGGCCGCGCGTCCGCCGGCACTTCGCGCAGCTCGCAGGCTTCGAGCGTGTCGAGCTCGGGCCAGTCCGGATAACTTCTCAAGCGAGCGGCAAACGTCGCAACGTGATCGGCGATCGTCGGCGCGTCGGCGCGGTGCGCGCCGTGCAGCACGAAGGGCGGCAGGAAGCGCATGCCGGCGAGCGCGGCGGTCTGGTCGTAGGGCGGCATGAAGGAATCGAAGAAGTAGCGGTTGTAGCCGTCGGAACGGTACGACTGCTCGGGCCCGCCGGTGGAGGTCACGAGCCACAGGTCGCGCCCGGCCAGCCGCGTGCCGCCGCGGCCGTAGGCCCAGCCGAATGCGAACACCTCGTCGAGCCACAGCTTCATCAGCGGCGGCATGCCGTACCAGTGGATCGGGTGCAGCCAGATCACGAGTTGCGGTTCGGTGAGCGCGGCCTGCTCGGCAGCGGCGTCGATCAGGTAGTCGGGGTACAGCTCGTAGAGGTCGCGGACCTCGACGGACAAGCCGTCCGTGGCGGCGGCGCGGGCCGCCTCGGCCAGCTGCCGGCTGACGCGGGAGTGTTCGAGCTGAGGGTGGGCGACGAGCACCAGGATGTGGGCCATGGGATGCGGGGAGGGCGGCGATCCCGGGCCTTGTCCGGGGCTCTCGTAACATAGCAGGGAATCCTGAGTGCATCGCGGAGGAGCTTGCATGCCGGTGATCGTGGTCGCCAACCCCAAGGGTGGCGTTGGCAAGAGCACGTTGGCCACCAATGTCGCCGGCTGGCTGGCCCGCCAGGGCCATGCGGTGATGCTCGGCGATGCCGACCGGCAGCAGTCGGCGCGCCAGTGGCTGGACCTGCGGCCCGAGCAGCTGCCGCGCATCGTCGGCTGGGAGATCGATGCCGAGCATCTGGCGCGGCCGCCGAAAGGCACGACGCACGTGGTGCTCGACACGCCCGCCGGCCTGCGCGGCAAGCGGCTCGACGCGGTGATGAAGCTGGCCGACAAGCTGCTCGTGCCGCTGCAGCCGAGCCTGTTCGACATCCAGGCCACGCACGCCTTCCTGAAGGCGCTGGCCGCACATCCGCGCGCGGACTCGATCGCCGTCGGCCTGGTCGGCATGCGCATCAAGGAACACACGCACGCCAACCTGCACCTGCATGAATTCGTCGCCACGCTGCCGTACCCGCTGATCGGCGACGTGCGCGATACCCAGAACTACGTGCACCTCGCCGCACGCGGCCTGTCGCTGTGGGACATCGCGCCCGGCCGCGTCGAGCGCGACCTGGCGCAGTGGCAACCGCTGATCGAATGGATCCAACGATGAACCGCATTCCGACCCTGGCCTCGCTCGCGCAACGCGTCGGCGAACGCATTGCCTCCAGCGACTGGGTGCTGGTCGACCAGGCCCGCATCGACCTGTTCGCGCAGGCCACCGGCGATTTCCAGTGGATCCACGTCGACCGCGAGCGCGCGGCCGCCGGCCCCTTCGGCACGACGATCGCGCATGGCTTCCTGACGCTGTCGCTGATCCCCGAGCTGGCCGACAAGGCGATGCTGATCGAGGACGTGCAGATGGGCGTCAACTACGGCCTGAACCGCGTGCGCTTCACCGCGCCGGTGCCCTCGGGCACGCGGGTGCGGGCGCACTTCACGATGAAGGCCTACGAGCCGATCGACGGTGGCGCGCAGCTGACGATGGAGGTCAGCGTCGAGCGCGAGGGCAGCGACAAGCCGGCCTGCATCGCTGAGGCCGTGTCGCGGCGCTACACCTGAGCCGAGGTTGCAGCCATGAAGGTGCTGTTGATCGACGACCAGGCGCTGATCCTGGCGGCCCTGCAGCGCGTGATCCGCCGCGTCGGCGACGACGTCACGCTGGTCGGCGTCGATGACCTGGCGGCGGCGCGCCAGGTGCTGCGCGGCGATGCCGGCTTCGACCTGGCGCTGCTCGGCCTGGCGCTCGAGCAGCCGAGCGGCTTCGAGCCGCTGGCCGAGCTGCGCCGGCGCCATCCCGAGCTGCCGGTCGTCGTGCTGTCGGACTCCGACCGCATGGCCGACGTGATCCGCGCGATCGACATGGGCGCGATGGGCTTCGTCGGCAAGCGCACCGCCGGCGAGGAGCTGCATGCCGCGCTGGCGATGGTGATGTCGGGCGGCGTCTACATGCCGCCGGTGATGCTCGGGCTGGTGCGGCCGCCGCTGGCCTTCGAAAGCGGTGACACGGTGCCCTCGGTAATGCGGCCGGCCGGCGAGGCGGAGCCCGGCCAGCCGCCGGCGGCCAGCGACACCGAAGCCGGTGTGCCGGTCGAATTGCGTGAGCCGCAGGGCAGCCCGGTGCCGCCGGCCGCCGACCGGCCGATCGAGCTGCCGCGCGGATCGGCCGCGCCGCCGAAGCGCCCGAACTTCGACAGTTTCGGCCTGACGCCGCGCCAGACCGATGTGCTGACGCTGCTGCTCAAGGGCCTGCCGAACAAGCTGATCGCCCGCGAGCTGGGCCTGTCCGTCGACACCGTCAAGGATCATGTCGCCGCGGTGCTGCGGGCGTTGGGCGTCACCTCGCGCACGCAGGCCGTGCTGGCGGTCGGCCAGCTGACGCTCGGCCCCCAGGGGGCCGGCTGGCGGCCGCGCGAGGATTGATCGCGACCTCCGCGCTGGCGGCGCTGAGCTTCGAGCTCGAGCGCGGCGGCGACGGCGAGGCCGGCGACGAGGGCGCCACCGTCTGGCTTTGCGACGCGGCGGCGCTGAACGCCGCAGCGCTCGCGCAGCGCTTCGTCGACGACTGGGCTGCCTGGTATGGGCCGGCGCTGGCGCCGCATGCCGCGGCAATCGCTTCGCTGCTGCATTTCGAGGCGCGCCAGAACGAACCGGAGGCCGGCCAGGTCCAGCTGATGCGTGACGGCCGCCATGCGGTGGTGCGCCTGCCGGGCGCCTGGGCGCTGCCGGTGATCCGCCGTCGTGAGCGCGGCCTGCGCATCGGCGGATGGTCGCCGGACGACCCGCATGACTGGCTCGATGCGGGTTGGCAGGCCTTGCCGGCGGCCTGGCGGCGCAGCCGCGGTGGGCGTGTGCAGCTGGCGCTGCGCATGCGGATGTATTGGGGCGCGCTGGCTGAGCCGGCGCCCGGGCCGGGCGGTGTGTCGTGGCGGCGCTGCCGCGTGCGCGCCGATGCGCTGGCGGTGACGCCGTGGGCGTGGACGGTCGAACGCGGCCGGGCGCTCGCCGTCACGGGCGAGGGCGGGTCGGTCGAGCGCCGGCTGCGCGGCGGAATCGGGCTGATGTTGATCCAGCCGCTGCTGCGCATCGAACGCCCGCAGCCGCCCGCCGGCAGCCGCCTGCGCGCCGGTGGCCAGGCGCTGCTGCACCGCTTCGCCGGCGCTGCCGCGTCACGTGCGCCGGCGTTTTGCGCACGCATCGCCGCCGACGAGGCCTTCTGGAGCGCGGCCCTTCCGGACGGCGCAGGCGATGCCGCGACGCTCGCTGCCGCCGCACGCCGTGGCGCCTGGCTGCGGCCGGCCAGCCGCGCTGCGTTGCGCCACGGCCGCGGCACCATCGAACGTGAGCATGTCGTGCTGCTGCCGGACAGCCCGGGCGGCGTGCGCAGCAGCTTCTCCGCGGCGCTGGCCGCATCGCCGGCGCCCGAAGCCGCGCTGTGGCCCGGATTGCCGGCGCTCGACACGCTGGCCGCCTGGCGTTTCGAGCTCGATGGCGGGCGGCCGCTCGACCACCAGCTGGAAACGCTGGCCAACGCGCTGGACGCGCGCATCGTGGCGCCCACCGGGCCGCTGGCCAAGGGCAGCCGCATCGTCTTCGTCGGCCACGGCACGGGCGGCTGCCTGGCGCGCTTCGCGCTCGAAGCGCTGCGCCAGCGCTGGGCGCGGCGCGGCTGGCGCGTCGAGGCATTGACGCTCGGCAGCCCACACCTGGGCAGCGGCGCCGCCGCCTTCGGCCCGGAGGTCTGGCCGACGCCGGCGCTGCCACCCGGCCAGTCGGACCTGCTGCCCGACGCGGTTCAGGCGCGCGCCGGCGGTGATGCAACCCGGTTGCCGGCCGGCATGTGGCTGTTCGGTGCCGTCTGGGGTCCGCCGGCCGTCGACGACGCCGACGTGCCGGGGCGCGTGATCGACGACCTGCAACAGCCCCCGGCGTCCGGCGATGGCCGCTTCACGCGGCACTCGACGCTGGCCGGCCGCACGCCCCGCGCGCCCGGTGAGCGACCGCCCGACGACGGCACCGTCGTCATCGACGCCTCGCCGGTGCTGCACGACCGCTACCTGGCGTCGCCCGGCGTGCGCCGTCAGGTGCAGCGCGCGCTCGACCACCTGCTCGGCCGCGAAGGCTCGTGGGCCTGACTCAGGCGGGCTGGTACGCCAGCCGCACGTAGATCGGCGCGAAGGCTTCGGCCTGCGTCAGCTCGATCAGGCGCTCGCGCGCCAGCTCGAGCATCGCGATGAAGGTCACCACCATCACCGCCGGGCCGCGCTTCGGATCGAACAGCTCGGGGAACTCGACGTAGCGCCGGCCCTGCAGCGTGCGCAGCACGAGGCTCATGTGCTCGCGCACCGACAGCTGCTCGCGGCTGATCTTGTGGTGCTGCGTCAGCTTCGCGCGCTTGAGGATGTCGAGCCAGGCCGTGCGCAGGTCGTCTAGCTCGACGTCGGGGAAACGCGGCTGCAGGCTCTGCTCGATCGTCACCTGCGCGCGCAGGAAGTCGCGGCCGAGCAGCGGCAGGCGGTCGAGCTTGGCGGCGGCGAGCTTGATGCGCTCGTATTCGAGCAGCCGGCGCACCAGCTCGGCACGCGGGTCCTCGGCCTCGCCGCCATCGTCGACCTTCTTCGGCGGCAGCAGCATGCGCGACTTGATCTCGATCAGCATCGCGGCCATCAGCAGGTATTCGCTGGCCAGCTCGAGGTTGTGTTCGCGGATCTGGTCGACGTACTGCAGGTACTGGCGCGTCACGTCGGCCAGCGGGATGTCGAGGATGTTGAAGTTCTGCTTGCGGATCAGGTACAGCAGCAGGTCGAGCGGGCCTTCGAAGGCTTCGAGGAAGACCTCCAGCGCATCGGGCGGGATGTACAGGTCCTGCGGCAGCCGGAACAGCGGCTCGCCATAGAGGCGCGCCACCGCCACGCCGTCGACCGGCAGGCCATCGGTCGCCGCCGGCGCCACGGGGTCGGCGGCCGGCGCCAGCGCGGACTCGAGGTCGGACACGGTGCGCAAGGGGCGAGGGCCCGCTTTACTTCGTCTTCGTCTGGTAGACGTAGGGCTGCTGCGGCACGTTTGCGTCGCGGTAGTCGGCTTCGGCGCGGCGGTCGATCTGCTTGTCCCACAGCAGCGCGCGGCCGGCGCGCTGCTCGGCTTCGAGCGTCGGCTTGGCGGCCTTCATCTGCTCGATGAACTGCGTGACGTCGGAGGTGTACGGCTTCCAGAAGAGCGGCATGGCAGCGAGCATTTCAGGCGGTGCGGGGAACCCGGCATTCTAGCGACCGGCACCCGACGGCAGCGGGCGCCGGGCCGACAGGTATTTGGTCACTGATGCGAAACACGCGTCCCGCGCTACCATGCGGCCGCCCGCGCCATGCCGCGTGGGCTCGTTGGGCTCTGGAGAGGCGTTTGCACGGCTTCGACACAAGACAGTGGCTGCGGATCGGTGTTCGCCAAGCACGCGCCTGCGTGACGGTGCTGGCACTGGTCGCCGCTGCGCCGCTGCAGGCTGCTGATGCGCCGGCGCTGGTGACGATCGTCGAAGGCGCGGGGCTGGTCATCGAGGGCGCGCGCAGCGTCGCCGCCGCGCCGGGGCTCAAGCTCAACGCCGCGACGATCATCGACACGACGCCCGCGACCGCGCTGCTGCGCATCGAATTCGCCGATGGCAGCCTGCTCGACCTGGGGCCCGACACCCGGGTGATGCTGCAGCCGCCCGGCCTGGCCGGCGGCGGCCCACGCGGGCCGGCCTACTACCTGCTGCAGGGCTGGGCCAAGCACACCAGCGGCGGCGGCGGCAAGGCCGGCGGCCAGCTCGCCTTCGCCGCCGAGGTGCAGCAGCCCTCGGGCGTCACCGTCAGCCGCGTCAGCGGCGAGGCGCTGCAGCTCTTCGTCGAGACCGGCGCGCTGCAGCTGCAGGAGCGGCGGATCAAGCCCGCATCGGCGCTGGCGCTGAAGGCCGGCGAGTTCTACCAGCGCGACGGCGCCGACAAGGGCCAGGTCTCGCCGCGGCCGGCGCCGGGCTTCCTGCAGTCGGTGCCCAAGGGCTTCCGCGATACGATCCCGCCCCGCGCGGCGCAGCTCAAGGGCCGGCCGCCCGAGCCGCAGACGCAACCCTGGCCCGGCTACGCGGCGCTCAAGGCCTGGCTGTCCGCCGAGCCGGTGATCCGGCGCGAGTTCCCGCGCCGCTTCGCGGTGCCGGCGCGCGACGCCGCATTCCGCGATGGCCTGGTCAAGAACCTCGCCTCGCACCCCGAGTGGGAGCCGGTGCTGTTCCCGCCGAAGCCGGCGTCCGCGCCGTCCTCCCCGTCATCCCGTCCGTGAAAACGCTGCCATGAAACTGCTGCTCAAGTTCAACCTGATCTTCGTGCTGGTGATGGCGCTGGGTGTCGGCGTCAGCGGCTACATCAGCCGCGACCTGCTGCAGCGCCACGCGCAGGAAGAGGTGCTCAACAGCGCGCGGCAACTGATGGAGAACGCGCTCGCGGTGCGCAACTACACCGCGACGCAGATCACCAAGCTGCTCGAGACGCAGATGAAGTACGAGTTCCTGCCGCAGTCGGTGCCGAGCTATTCGGCCACCGAGGTGCTGGCGACGCTGCGCACCAAGTACCCCGAGTACGCCTACAAGGAAGCGACGCTGAACCCGACCAATCCGCGCGACCGTGCCGACAGCTGGGAAGTGGACATCGTCAACCAGTTCCGCAACAGCGCCGACCTGAAGGAATTCGTCGGCCAGCGCGACACGCCCTCCGGACGCTCGCTGTACGTGGCGCGGCCGGTGCGCATCACCAACCCGGCCTGCCTGACCTGCCACTCCAGCGTCGATGCGGCACCCAAGACGATGGTCGACAAGTACGGCCCCGCCAACGGCTTCGGCTGGAACCTCAACGAAGTGGTGTCGGCGCAGATCATGTCGGTGCCGATGGAGCTGCCGCTGCGCCGCGCCGAGCAGACCTTCAAGGTCTTCATGGGCTCGCTGGTCGGCGTCTTCGTCGCGGTGGGACTGGTGCTGAACCTGATGATCTGGTTCGTCGTCGTGCGCCCGGTCACGCAACTGTCGGCCCTGGCCGACCGCGTCAGCCAGGGCGACCTCGAAGCGCCCGATTTCGAGAGAAAGAGCCGTGACGAAATCGGCGTGCTGGCCGATTCGTTCGCCCGCATGCGCGCCAGCGTCGTGCAAGCGATGAAGATGCTCGACACCTGAGGCGGGCTATTTCGTCCGTCCGGCATCGAAGCGCGTAAGTCTGCACCGTGAACCACCCCGACCGCCTCGGCAAGTACCAGATCACCGAAGTGCTCGGCCAGGGCGCGATGGGGGTGGTCTACAAGGGGTACGACCCGGACATCAAGCGGGTGGTGGCGCTGAAGACGATCCGCCGCCAGTTCGACGACGGCAGCGAATCGGGCGCCACGATCGCGGCGCGTTTCCGCAACGAGGCGCAGGCCGCCGGCCGGCTGCTGCACCCGGGCATCGTCGGCGTCTACGACTTCGGCGAGGACCAGTCGGTCGCCTTCATCGCGATGGAGTACGTCGAGGGCAATACCCTCGCGCACTACCTGACGAGCCGCATCCGTTTCACCGACGAGGACATCCTGAGCCTGATCGGGCAGTTGCTCGAGGCCCTGCACCACGCCCACGAGCGCGGCGTCTGGCACCGCGACATCAAGCCGGCGAACCTGATCGTGACGCGCGCCGGCAAGCTCAAGGTGGCTGACTTCGGCATCGCCCGCGTCGACGCGGCCGGGCTGACCCAGGCCAACAGCGTGATCGGCACGCCGATGTACATGGCGCCCGAGCAGTTCATCGGCGCGCAGATCGATCACCGCGTCGACATCTACGCCGCCGGCGTCGTGCTGTACCAGCTGATCGCCGGCCGCGCGCCCTTCATCGGCTCGCCCGAGGCACTGATGTACAAGGTGGTGCACGAAGTCGCGCCGCCGCCGTCGCTGATCGAGGACGCCAACCGCAGCGACCGCTTCGACGCCATCGTCTCCACGGCGATGTCCAAGCAGCCGGACAAGCGCTTCGCCAGCGCCGAGGCCTTCCGCACCGCGATCATCGCCGCCGCGGCGATGCCGCTGAGCCCGACCGTCTCCGACGAGACGATCATCAAACTGCCGCTGCGGCCGGCGGGGCTCGCGGTCGTCGGCGCACCGTCGACCGCCGGCTCGGTGACGCACTGGGAGAAATCGGTGCTCGCGCAGGCCGAACATTCGCTGGCCCGCCACGTCGGTCCGCTGGCCAGCGTGCTGGTGCGGCGGGCAGCCAAGGAGTGCCACGACCTGCCGTCGCTCTACGCCAAGCTCGCCGAGCAGGTGACGAACCCGGCCGCGCGCAGCGCCTTCATCAACCTCGGCGCTTCACGCGGCGCGACCGGCGGCGGCAGCACGCCGACCACCTTCGGCCGCACCGCATTCGGCAGCACCGGCGGCTCAGGCGGCCGCACCTTCGGCACGATGGGCTCGGGCAGCCTGGCCACCGTCGCCGCCGATGCGGTGCGCCTGTCCGATCCGGCGCTCGAGCAGGCGCAGAAGCTGCTGGCCGCCCATGTCGGCCCGATCGCCAAGGTGATCGTCAGGAAGGCCGCCGAGAAGACGCGTTATCGCGAGCCGTTCTTCTCGCTGCTGGCCGATTCAGTCAGCGATCCGGCGGCGCGGCAGAAGCTGCTGGCGGAGCTGGCGAAGCTGGTGTAGCCGATGCTGAAGGCGCAACCGGGGCATCGACCTCGGCTTCGCGCCACAGGTCCGCCACCTTCGGCACGATCTGTTCCTGGCCGATCTCGTCGGCGAAGCCCGAGCGCTGGATCAAGCCCAGCGGCTGCTCGTTGACGTTGGCCAGCACCAGCGCAATATCACGACGCTTGAGCGTGCGGTACAGCTGCTGCAGCGCATCGATGCCGGAGGTGTCGATGGAGATCAGCCGGTGCATCTCGAGCACCACCGCGCGCGTGCCGGGCGGCAATTGCTGCGGCAGCGATTCGATCTTGCCGACGGCGCCGAAGAACAGCGAGCCGAACAGCTCGAACACCGCGACGCCCGCCGGCAGGTCGCCGAACTGGCTGTGCTCGGGGTGGCGCTGCACGCGGAACAGCTGGCTCATGCGCCAGATGAAGAAGCCGCAGGCCATCAGCAGGCCGACTTCGACCGCCACCGTCAGGTCGAAGATCACCGTCAGCAAGAAGGTGCCGACCAGCACCACGCGGTACGGCAGCATGAACTGCTTCAAGCGCGCGAACTCGCGCCACTCGCCCATGTTCCAGGCGACGAAGAGCAGGATGCCGGCCAGTGCCGCCAGCGGCACGTGCAGCGCCAGCGGCGCCGCCACCAGCATGATCGCCAGCAGCGTCAGCGCGTGCACGATGCCGGCCACCGGCGTCACCGCGCCGGCGCGCACGTTGGTGACGGTGCGGGCGATCGTGCCGGTGGCCGGGATGCCGCCGAAGAAGGGTGTCACCAGGTTCGCCACGCCTTGCGCCATCAGCTCCTGGTTCGGGTCGTGGCGCGGATGTTCGGGCGCCAGGTTGTCGGCGACGCGCGCGCACAGCAGCGACTCGATCGCCCCGAGCAGCGCGATCGTGAAGCTGGGAATCACCAGCAGGCGCGCCGTTTCCCAGCTGAAGTTCGGCAGCTCGAAGGCCGGCAGCGTCTGCGGAATGCCGCCGAAGCGCGAGCCGATGGTCTCGACCGGCAGCGCGAAGAGCCAGGTCACGAGCGTCGCGCCACCGAGCGCGATGATGGTGCCGGGCAGGCGCGCCGCCGTCGCCCGCATGCGGCCGAGCCGGCCCGGCGGCGGCTGTGCCGGCAGCGCCCAGGCCTTCGGCCACAGCACGACGACGGCCAGGCAGGCGAGCCCGATGATGATGGCCAGCGGATTGATCGTGTGCAGGTGGTGGCCGATCGTGAAGATCTGGCTGAAGAAGTCGGCCGGCATGCGGTCGACGCTCAGGCCGAGCAGGTCCTTCAGCTGCGACAGCCCGATCAGCACCGCGATGCCGTTGGTGAAGCCGATGACGATCGACACCGGGATGTAGCGCACCAGCACGCCGAGCTTCAACCAGCCGATGACGATCAGCAGCACGCCGGCGAGCGAGGTGGCGATCAGCAGGTTGGCCAGGCCATAGCGCTGCACGATCCCGTAGACGATGACGATGAAGGCGCCGGCCGGCCCGCCGATCTGCACCTGCGAGCCGCCGAGCAGCGAGATCAGCAGCCCGGCGATCACCGCGGTGAACAGGCCCTGCTCGGGCTTGACGCCGGAGGCGATGGCGAAGGCCATCGCCAGCGGCAGCGCGACGATGCCCACCGTGATGCCGGCGCCGAGATCGGCGAAGAAGCGGGGCTTCGAGTAACCCGCCAGCGCGTCGACCAGGCGCGGGCGGAAGCGGTGGAATTGCTGGAGGGTGGGTCGCGGCGGCATGCGGGCTCCAGGGGCCGATGCTAGCGCCGCGGATCGGGCGACAGCGGATTCCAGATCGGCGTGAAGCCGAACGGCGGCGCGGCGTCGGGATCGACGTGCACTTTGACCGCATGCATCTTCGGGTCGCCGAAGACCTGCAGCCGCCAGAGGTTGGCGATCGGCTGGCCGCGGTCGTTGAGGAAGGGCTGGTCGGTGATGTAGCGGTGGCTGTCGCCGTGCACCAGCAGCACCGGCAGCGCGGACGCCTCGGCCAGCGGCAGCAGCGTGCGCGTGATGCTGCCGTGAAAACCCGGCCGCACCCCCGGCGGCAGCCGGCTGTCGACGTAGCGAAGCATGTCGCCCTGCGTCGCGAGCACCAGCGCCCGCGCGCGGCGCTGCTGCGCCAGCGTGAAGGCCGCGCGCAGCCAGGCGATGTTGGCCGCGTCGCGCTGCGTGGACTCGCCGCGCAGCGCGGGCATCGCGTGCGCAGCGTTGTTGTCCGGGCCGATGGTGTGGAAGGTGGCGAACAGCACGCCCTGGTGCCACCAGCGCAGGTTCTCGCGCTGGCGCTCGAACTCCGGCATCAGGTCCGACTGGCGTTCGACGGCGATCGGCCGCTGGCCCAGCGACGCGGGCTGGCCGAAGAAGCGCTGCCGCAGCGCGGTCAGCCGCTCCAGCGGGTCGGAGCCGGTGCGTGCGCAATCGGACCAGTCGTTGTCGCCGGGCGTGAAGACCAGCGCGCTGTCGAAGAGCTGGAAGTAGCCGCGCTGGCGCTCGAACAGCTCGTCGCTGCAGGCGGTGACGCCGTCCTTGAAGTCGCCGACGTGGATCGAGAACGGCGGCCGCTCGGCGTTGATCTGCTCGATCAGGCGGCGGTAGGCGGGGCCAGTGATCGCGTCGGCGCCGTAGGGCATGTCGCCGAGCGCGACGAAGTGAAAGGCCGCGGCCGCCGGCGCAGCGGCCGCCGCCAGCACCAGCGCGGCCAGCGCGGCGATGAAGTTCAACGCACGCGCATGCCGGGCGTCGCGCCGGCGTGCGGCTCGAGGATGAAGATCCCCGGCTGCGTCTTCTCGTCGGCGTGGCTGGCCGCCAGCACCATGCCCTGGCTGAGCCCGAACTTCATCTTGCGCGGCGCGAGGTTGGCGACGACCACCGTGTACTTGCCGATCAAGTCCTGCGGCTGGTAGGCGCTCTTGATGCCGGAGAAGACCTGACGCGGTTCGTTCTCGCCGACATCGAGCGTCAGCTTCAGCAGCTTGTCGCTGCCCTCGACCGCCTGCGCGTCGACGATCAGTGCGATGCGCAGGTCGACCTTCGCGAAATCGTCGATGCCGATCTCGGCCGCGATCGCTTCGCCGCCCGGGTGCGCCGGGGCCGCCGGCGGCGCGGCCAGGGCACCGGCCGGCGGCTCGAACAGCGCCTCGAGCTTGGCCGCGTCGACCCGCTGCATCAGGTGCTTGTACTCGCCGATCGCATGGCTGCCGAGCGAGCGTGCGGCGTCGCTGAACTGCATCGACGGCACGCGCAGGAAGCTTTCGACCTTGGCGGCCAGCGCCGGCAGGATCGGCTTCAGATAGATCGTCAGCACGCGGAAGGCCTCGATGCACACCGAGCACACGTCGTGCAGCGCAGTTTCCTGTCCCTGCAGCTTGGCGAGCTCCCACGGCTTGTGCTGGTCGACGTACTCGTTGACGCGGTCGGCCAGCAGCATGATCTCGCGCACCGCCTTGCCGAATTCGCGCTCCTCGTAGAGCTGCTCGACCGTGCCGCGGTGCGCGCGCAGGCCGTCGAGCAGCGCGCGGCCCTCGACGCCGAGGTCGGCCGACAGCCGCCCGCCGAAGCGCTTGGTCAGGAAGCCGGCGGCGCGGCTGGCGATGTTGATGTACTTGCCGATCAGGTCCGAATTGACGCGGGCGACGAAGTCCTCGGGGTTGAAGTCGATGTCCTCGACACGCGCGTTGAGCTTGGCGGCGATGTAGTAGCGCAGCCACTCGGCGTCCAGCCCGAGCTCCAGGTAGCGCAGCGGGCTGATGCCGGTGCCGCGGCTCTTGCTCATCTTCTCGCCGCTGACGGTGATGAAGCCGTGCACGAAGACCCAGTTCGGCACCTTGCGGCCGCTGAAATGCAGCATCGCCGGCCAGAACAAGGTGTGGAAGTAGACGATGTCCTTGCCGATGAAGTGCACCTGCTCGACAGCGGGGTCGGCGAGATACGCGTCCATGTCCTGGCCGCGCTTGTTGAACAGGTTGGCCAGCGAGGCCAGGTAGCCCACCGGCGCATCGAGCCAGACGTAGAAGTACTTGCCCGGCGCATCGGGGATCTCGATGCCGAAGTACGGGGCGTCGCGGCTGATGTCCCAGTCGCTCAAGCCCCCGGTGACGACGCCGTCCGCATCCTCGTTCTTCGTGAACCACTCGCGGATCTTGTTGCCGACCTCGGGCTGCAGCTTGCCGTCCTGCGTCCACTGCTCGAGGAAATTGATGCAGCGCGGGTCGGAGAGGCGGAAGAAGTAGTGCTCGCTGCTCTTGCGCACCGGCGTTGCGCCGGAGAGCGCCGAGAACGGGTTCTTCAGGTCGGTGGGCGCATAGACCGCGCCGCAGTTCTCGCAACTGTCGCCGTACTGGTCCTTGGCGCCGCACTTCGGGCATTCGCCCTTGATGTAGCGGTCGGGCAGGAACATGCCCTTGACCGGATCGAAGAACTGCTCGATCGAGCGCACGTCGATCAGCTCGTTCTTGCGCAGGCCGAGGTAGATCTCGCGCGCCAGGCGGTGGTTCTCGGGCCCGTCGGTCGAGTGCCAGTTGTCGAATCCGATGTGGAAGCCGTCCAGGTACTGCTGCCGGCCGGCGGCGATGTCGGCAACGAAGTGCTGCGGCGTCTTGCCGGCCTTTTCGGCGGCGATCATGATCGGCGCGCCGTGCGCGTCGTCGGCGCAGACGAAGTTGACTTCGGCACCGCGCATGCGCTGGGCCCGCACCCAGGTGTCGGCCTGGATGTATTCCATCATGTGGCCGATGTGGAATGCGGCGTTGGCGTAGGGCAGGGCGGTGGTGACGAAGAGCTTGCGGGTCATGGGCGCATCCCGGGGAAACGAGGGGCGATTTTAGGCGTCGGCCGCGCTCCTCACGCCTAAGATCGGCGGCCTATGCCCATCAAGCTGCTTCGCCTCGACCACCTGGTGCTGCGCGTGATCGATCTCGACACGATGCTGCGTTTCTATTGCGAGGTGCTCGGCTGCAGCGTCGAGAAGCGCCAGGACTCGATCGGCCTGGTGCAGCTGCGCGCCGGCGATTCGCTGATCGACCTGGTCCCGGTCAGCGGCCAGCTCGGCCGCGCCGGTGGCGCCGCACCCGGCCGCGAAGGTCGCAACCTCGACCACTTCTGCCTGCGCATCGAGGCCTTCGACGAGGCGGCGATCCGCGCCGAGCTGGCACGCCATGGCGTCAAGGTCGGCGAGTTCGGTTCGCGCAATGGCGCCGAGGGTGAAGGCCCGTCGATCTACCTCGAGGATCCCGAGGGCAACGTGGTCGAGCTGAAGGGGCCGCCGTGGTCTGCCGAGCGGCTGGGCGACTGATTCACACGACAGGAGACACCCGATGACGAGCCGCCGAACCCTGCTGAAGCTGGCCGCCGGCAGCACTGCGCTGTCGCCGCTGGGCACTGCGCTGGCGCAGGCCTGGCCGGCGGCCAAGCCGATCACGCTGATCGTGCCGTGGCCGCCCGGCGGCTCGACCGACCGGCATCTGCGCGCGCTGTCGGAGATCGCCGGCAAGCACCTCGGCCAGACCATCGTCATCGACAACAAGCCCGGCGCCGGCGGCACGCTCGGGCCGGGTGTGATGGCGCTGACCGCCAAGCCCGACGGCTATACGATCGCGCAGTTCCCGATGGGCATGCTGCGCATCCCGCACATGCAGAAGGTGCAGTGGAATCCGCTCACCGACTTCAGCTTCATCCTCGGCGTCTCGGGCTACACCTTCGGCTTCACCGTCAAGGCCGACTCGCCGTACAAGAGCTTCAACGACTACATCGAGGCCGCGCGCAAGGCCCCGGGCAAGGTCGACTACGGCTCCACCGGCGTTGGCACCTCGCCGCACCTGCTGATGGAAGAGGTCGCCGCCAATGCCAAGGTGCAGCTGACGCACGTGCCGTACAAGGGCAATGCCGACCTGCAGCAGGCGCTGCTCGGCGGCCACGTGCAGGCGCAGAGTGATGCCACCGGCTGGGACAAGTTCGTCGATTCGGGCCAGATGCGGCTGCTGGTCACCTTCGGCGAGCAGCGCACGAAGCGCTGGCCCGAGGTGCCCACCGCCAAGGAGCTGGGCTACGGCGTGGTCGCGTCCTCGCCCTACGGCCTGGTCGCGCCGAAGGGAATGGACCCCGCGGTGCTGAAGGCGCTGCACGACGCCTACAAGAAGGCGCTCGAAGACCCCAAGCACCTGGAAGTGCTGGCGCAGCTGAACCAGGACGTCTGGTACCGCAACGGCGACGAGTACGCCGCCTGGGCGCGCGAGACCTATGCCAAGGACAAGGCGCTGATCGAGCGCCTCGGCCTGGCGGCAAAGTAGTCTCAGGCGCGCACTGCCTCGACGTTGTTGCCGTCCGGATCGATCAGGAAGGCCGCGTAATAGCTCGCAGAGTACTCGGCCCGTGGGCCGGGTGCGCCGTTGTCGCGGCCGCCTTCGCGCAGCCCGGCGGCGTGGAAGGCGTGCACCGCCTCCGGCGTGCCGGCACTGAACGCGACGTGGCAGCCGGTCGGCGGCGCGCTGCTGTTCAGGTGCAGCCAGAGCGCCGGCGCGCCCGGCGGGCCGAAGCCGGCATGGTCGTCGCCGCGCGGGCCCGGCACATGGCCGAGCGGCGCGAGCACCGCCTCGTAGAAACGGCAGCTCGCCGCGAGATCACGGACTCTCAATCCCAGGTGGTCGTACATGGTGTGGGCGTTGACGGGTGGTTGAACACGCCAGCCCATGCTGCAGCGGAGCGTCGAAATCCTCTTGGAAAATCTTGCGGTTCCCGCGTGCCGCCTGGCGGAAGGCGCGCGGCGAGACGCCGGCGGCGCGACGGAAGCTGCGCGTGAAGTTCGACAGGTCGGCGAAGCCGACGTCGTAGGCGATGTCGGTGATCGGCTGCTCGGGCGCCTCGGCCAGCCGCCGTGCCGCGTGGCGCAGCCGCGCGCGCAGCAGGTGCTGGTGCGGCGTGATGCCGAGCACGCGGTTGAATAGGCGCAGGAAGTGGAACGGACTCGTCGCCTGCTCGGCGGCGATGCGCTCGAGGTTCAGCGGCTCGGCGGCATGCGCCTCGATCCACAGCGCGGCCTCGACCGCGCGGCGCCGGTCGCGCGGGTGCGGCGCGTCGGCGCCGGCGATCGATCCGCCGGCCAGCGCCGCGAAGCGCGCGGCGAACAGCAGGCCGACCTCGTCGACGCCGAGGTCGCTGCGCCCCTCGGCCGCGGCCTGGGCCAGCTCGCCGAGCACGACCAGCTCGGGCAGCGGCGGCAGGCTGCCGCTGCGCCAGGCCTCGCCGCGGCCGCCGCCGAGCTCGTCGACGAAGGCCGGTGCCAGGTGGAAAGCCAGGCACTGGTCGCCGCCCGCGTGGTGCTCGTGCGTGCAAGTGAACTCGTCGCCGGGGTGGCCGATCAGCACCGAGCCCGCGACCAGCTCGTGCTGCCGCCCGCGCGTGCGGCAGCCGAAGCTGCCGGCCCGCACGTAGGAGATCGAGGTGTCGAGATGCGCCTCGGTGAATGGCCGGTCTCGCGGGCCGTGCGTGCAGCGGTAGTCGACGATGCGCAGCGCGCGGTTGCCGGCCAGCGCGTCGACGATCATCGCGCCTCGCCGAAGATCCGGAACAGGTTGCGGCCGGCCTCCTTGGCCTGGTACATCGCGGCGTCGGCCTTGTACAGCAGCGCGGCCGCGTCGCTGCCGTCGCCGGGGAACAGCGCGATGCCGACGCTGGCCGAGATGCGCGCGACCTCCGACTCCAGCACGAAGGGCTGCGCCAGCGCCTCGACGACCTTCTGCGCGACCAGCGCCGCATCCTCGCGTCGGCCGAGCGGCGCCAGCACGATCGCGAACTCGTCGCCGGAGAGGCGCCCGACGGTGTCGCCCGCGCGCACGCAGGCCTTCAGCCGGTGCGCCACCTGCACCAGCAGCCGGTCGCCGGCGGCATGGCCGAGCGTGTCGTTGACGGCCTTGAAGTGGTCGAGGTCGACGAACAGCACGCCCAGGCACCAGGCGCTGCGCTGGCCGACCGTCAGCGTCTGCTCGAAGCGATCGAGGAACAGCGTGCGGTTCGGCAGGCCGGTCAGCGCATCGAACTGCGCCAGCAGCGTCAGCCGCTCCTCGGTGCGGCGGCGGTCCATCGCCGTGGCCAGCGTATTGGCCAGGCTCTGCAGGTAGCTGGCGACATCGGGCGTCAGCCGGCGCTGCCCCCGGGTGTAGGCGCCGAGGATGCCGTAGGTGCCGCCGACGCCGGTGATCGGCACGTCGACGCCGCTGTGGATGCCATGCGCGCGCACCAGCGCACAGGGCACGAAGCGCAGGTCGCCGCCGAAATCCTCGACCACCACCGGCGCCACCGCGTCCAGCACGTGGCGGTTGTGCGAGGGCGGCGCCAGCTCGCGGTCGATGCTGCCGACCCAGCCCGGCGCCCAGCCGGTGCCGGCCGTCAGCAGCAGCTGCTGGCCGCCGGGATCGAGCAGGTGCAGCCGGCAGAAGTCGACCTCCAGCCCCTCGCTGACGGCCGCGGCCGCGCGCTCCATCAGCACTTCGACGCCGACGTTGGCCAGCGCGGACTGGCCGAAGGCGGCGATCAGGCTCTGCTGCTGCGCATGGCGGCGGATGATCGCCTCGGTGTGCTTGTTGCGCGTGATGTCGCGCACGACGTTGACGGCGATGCGCCGCCCGGCGATCACCGCGCCGCGGCGGCGGATCTCGATCGGGATGCGCTGGCCGTCGCGGTGCTTGAGCCAGATCTCGGCCCACTGCTCGGTGCTGGCGTCGGTGTCGAGCGCCTGGTACTGGCGGCGCAGCGCATCCATGTCGACGTTGGGCGCCATGTCGGGGATCTGCAGCGCGAGGAATTCCTCGCGCGAGTAGCCGAGCACGCGGCAGCCGGTCTCGTTGACGTCGATGAAGCGCATGGTCTCGCAATCGACCACGTGGATGCCGTCGGCCGTGGCGTCGATCGCCGCGCGGAAGCCGCGCATGTCCTCGTCGCGCTGGCGCTGCGCGGTGATGTCGAGCGCGATGCCGCGGTAGCCTGCGAAGGCGCCGTGTTCGTCGAAGACCGGTTCGCCGCACAGCCGCACCCAGCACGCGCCGCCGTTGGCCCCGCCGCGGCACAGGTCGAGGTCGCGAAAGGCCTGCTGGCGCAGCAGCAACGCCCGGTGCGGCGCCCAATCGGCCGGCGACAGCTTCAGCGCCGGCGCATCGCGGCCGCAGAAGTGCCGCAACTGCAGCTGCGCGTCCAGTTCCCAGTAGCCGCAGCCCGCCTGTTCCGCCAGGTACGCGAGCCGCACGTCGTCCGGCGCTGACACGGCGGACGCAGGGCTTCGGTTCATCGGGCGTGAGGGGTGCGCGAGTCGCAGCAATGTAGCGGGAATCACGCACCGGCACGAGGCGGCTTGACCGATACTCGACGCAAAACAGCGCTCAGGGAGCACCGACGCGCCAAAGGTGTGCACGCATGCGACGCAGACCGCTTCTCCTGATCGTTGTGGCCGCCGCGCTGCCCGGCCTGCACGCCTGTCGCGATGCCTCGGTCGCCCCGGCGGCCGCACCGGCATCGCAGCCCGCCGGCAAACGCCGCATCGCGCTGGTGATGAAGACGCTGACCAGCCCCTTCTTCGTCGAGATGGAGAAGGGCGCACGGCGCGCCGAGGCCGAGCTGGGCATCGAACTGCTGGTCAAGACCGCGGCGCAGGAAACCTCGATCGAGCAGCAGATCGCGATCATCGATCAGCTGACCCGCGCCAAGGTCGACGCCATCGTCATCGCACCGGGCGACTCGTACCGGCTGATCCCGGGGCTGCGCAAGGCGCAGCAGGCCGGCATCGCCATCGTCAACGTCGACAACCGGCTCGATCCGGAGGCCTCGCGCAAGGAGGGCCTGGGCACGGTGCCGTTCATCAGCGTCGACAACCGCAAGGGCGTCTACGGCGCCGCGAAGTACCTCGCCGAAGGGCTGCGCCAGCCGACGCAGGCGGCGATCATCGAGGGCATCCGCAGCGCCTCGAACGCCGAAGACCGCAAGCAGGGCGCGCTGCAGGCCTTCGCCGAGAACAAGCTGGTCTCGGTGGTCGCCAGCGAATCGGCGAACTGGAAGATCGACGATGCCCACGAGGTGGCGCGCAAGCTCTTCACCGAGCATCCGCGCATCAAGCTGCTGGTCTGCGCCAACGACATGATGGCGCTCGGCGCGATCCGCTACCTGCAGCAGGCCAAGATCCGCGGCGTCAAGGTGGCCGGCTACGACGCGCTGGACGAAGCGCGCCAGGCGATGCGCGAAGGCTGGATGGCCGCCAGCGTCGACCAGCAGGCGGCGCAGCAGGGCTTCATGGGCGTGGCCTATGCGGCGCGGCTGCTCAAGGGTGATAAGTTGCCCGCCGACACGCTGCTCGAGACCAAGCTGATCACTGCGAAAGACCTGGCCCCTGCGGCCAAGTAAGGCCCGCTGCAACGCGACGCATGGCACAGCCGACCGACCCGCCGCCGCGTGCCTCGAAACGCCGCTGGTTCGAGCCGCAGCGCAACATTGCCCATCGCTTCATCGCCTACCTGGCGCTGTCGAGCATCCTGCCGCTGCTGCTGCTGGGCTTCGCGTCGTTCGAGATCTCGCGCTCGGCGCTGCGCAGCGAGGCCGAGCGCCACCTGTCGCAGCTGCTGATCGAGCGCAAGCGCTACGTCGACCTGCAGACCGAGCAGACCGAGGACCTGATCGCCAACATCTCCGGCGTCGAGGCGATCAGCACCGGGCTGGCGACGCCTTTCGATCCGGCCGACAACTACGCGCGCCTGTCGATGCAGGCGCGCATGGGCTACATCCTCAACGGCTACGTCAACATCAAGGGGCTGGTGTCGATCGACCTGTTCAGCGAGCGCGGCGCGCAGTACCACGTCGGCGACACGCTGGACGTCGGCCCGCTGCGCCGCGACGTGCTCGACGAGCTGCGCCGCCAGGCCGCGGCGAGCACGCGGCCGGTGCACTGGGTCGGGCTGGTCGACAACGTCAACCGCAACTCGCGCGTGCCGCAGGTCATCACCGCCGCCAAGCTGCTGTATGGCCTGCGGCCGGGCACCGCCGAACAGGTGCCGCTCGGGCTGCTGCTGGTGAACTACAACCCGAACTACCTGCGCGAGCAGTTCGGCGAGGTCGCCGGCGGCGGCGCGGTGCAGCTGGCGCTGCTCGATGGCGCCGGGCGCCTGATGGTGCACCCCGATGTGCGCCGCGTCGGCAGCCTGGTCGATGGGGCGATGAAGGACCAGCTGCAGGGTGATGCCGGCAGCTTCCTGTGGGATCGCAACGGCGCGCCGGCGCTGGTCAGCTTCCGCCGCTCCGAGCCCTCGGGCTGGCCGCTGGTCGGCTTCGTCTCGCTCGAGGCCATCAATGCGCATGCCGGCGCGATCGGCCAGGCCACCGCGCTGGTGGCGCTGCTGTGCCTGGCGGTGGCCGGCATCGCGGCGGTGTCGTACTCGCGGCGCGTCGTCGCGCCGCTGCGGCACATCACCGAGCGCTTCGCGCAACTGCGCGGCGACCGCGCGCTGCCGCAGCAGCACCTGCCGGTGCAGGGCGACGACGACATCGCCGAGCTGTCGCGCGGCTTCAACGCCTTTCTCGATGGCCTGCACGAGCGCGAGCGCGCCGAGCGCGCGCTGCAGGACGCCGACGCCGAGCGCCGCGCGCGTTTGGCAGCGGAGGCCGCCAGCGAGGCCAAGAGCCTGTTCCTGGCGAAGATGAGCCACGACCTGCGCACGCCGCTGAATGCGGTGCTCGGTTATGCGCAGATCTTGAAGCGCGACAAGACGTTGACGGCGCGCCAGGCGATGGGCCTGAACACGATCCAGAGCAGCGGCGAGCACCTGCTGATGCTGATCAACGACATCCTCGACCTGTCGAAGATCGAGGCCGGCAAGCTCGAGCTGCAGCTCGAGGACATCGACCTGGCCGAGTTCCTGCGGCAGATCGGCGACACCATTCGCGTCAAGGCGGAGGAGAAGGGCCTGGCCTTCGAGCTCGCCGCCGCGCCCGACCTGCCGGCCGCGCTGCGCTGCGACCACAAGCGCCTGCGCCAGGTGCTGCTGAACCTGCTCGACAACGCGGTGAAGTTCACCGACAGCGGCCGCGTCAGCCTGCGCGTGCGCCCGCTGGCGGCCGACCCGGTGCAGCCGGCGCTGCCGCCGGGCATCGTGCGCCTGCGCTTCGAGGTCGAGGACAGCGGCGTGGGCATCGCGCCGCAGCAGATCGAGGCCAGCTTCCGGCCCTTCGAGCAGGTCGGCGAGACGCGCCGGCGCGCCGCCGGCACCGGCCTCGGGCTGGCGATCAGCCGCCAGCTGGTGCGCGTGATGGGCGGCGATGTCCAGGTGCGCAGCGTGCCCGGCGCGGGCACCAGTTTCTGGTTCGACCTGCCACTGGCCTTCACCGACGTGCGCCCGCAGCGCGCGCCGCCGCAGCGCGCCGCCACCGGCTACCAGGGCCGGCCGCGGCGCGTGCTGGTGATCGACGATGTCGCGGCCAACCGCGCGCTGGTGCACAGCTTCCTGGTGCCGCTCGGCTTCGAGGTCTTCGAGGCCGACAACGGCCAGGCCGGTGTCGAGAAGGCTCAGTCGCTGCAGCCGGACCTGGTGCTGATGGACATGTTCATGCCGGTGATGGACGGGCTGGAGGCGACGCGGCAGCTGCGCATGACACCGCCCTGCGAGGCGGTGCCGATCATCTCGGTGTCGGCGATCGCTTCCAGCTCGGACCGCTCGCTGAGCCTGGCCGCCGGCGCCGACGCCTTCCTGCCCAAGCCGATCGACTTCGATGCGCTGACCAACGAGGTCGGCCGGCTGCTGAAACTGAGCTGGACCTACGAAGACGTGCCCGCCGCCTGGGAGCGGCCCGGCGCCACCTGATCGGCGATCCTTCTGGGCGGAAATGCGGTGACGGATGACCCGTTTTTAGCGCTTCACCGTGCAGGGCGCAGGACAACAATCTCGCTGGAACCATTCCACGAGCTCGCCATGACCAAGCCGACCGCCAAGGCCATTTCACTCTCGCCGACCGGCAGCCTGCTGACCTCCGTCAGCGCCGGGCTGCTGCTGGGCCGGGTCGTGATGGGCCTGTCGGCGCGCCACCACGGCTCGACCGCCGGGCTGGTCGTGTCGATGATCTTCCTGATCGCCGCGACCGCGTCGGTGACGCTGTTCCTGACCCATGCGCATGCGCAGCGCCGCAGCGCGCAGCCGGCGCCGATCCAGACCTGGCTGGTCGCGCTGGGCGCCGGCATCCTGGCGTCGATCCACGCCGAAAGCCTGTTCCAGGGCTGATCGAACCGGCGGCGCCCGGCGCCGCTGCTGCTTGGTCCCGGAAACGACGATGCGGCCCGCGGGCCGCATTTTTCGTGGGCGCGCCGGCGAACCGGCGCTTGGGCGATCAGACCTGGAAGACGGCGACCGCCTCGGTCAGCTTCTTGGCCTGCTGGCTCAGGCTCTCGGCCGCCGCGGCGCTCTCTTCGACGAGTGCCGCGTTCTGCTGCGTCATGTGGTCGAGCTGATTGACGGCCACGCCGATCTGGCCGATGCCGCCGCTTTGTTCGACGCTCGAGCTGCTGATCTGGGTGATCAGCGAGCTGACGCGCTGCACCTGCGCGACGATGCCTTCCATCGAGCGGCCGGCGTCGCCGACCAGCCGCGAGCCGGCCTCGACCTTGTCGACGCTGGCGCCGATCAGGTCCTTGATCTCGCGTGCGGCCTGCGCGCTGCGCTGGGCCAGGCCGCGTACTTCGGACGCTACCACCGCGAAGCCGCGGCCGTGCTCGCCGGCACGGGCCGCCTCGACGGCGGCGTTCAGCGCCAGGATGTTGGTCTGGAAGGCGATGCCATCGATCACGCCGATGATGTCGGCGATCTTCTTCGAGCTCTCGCTGATCGCGGCCATGGTCGTGATCACGCTGCCGACGACGCTGCCGCCTTCGGTCGCTGCGCCGCAGGCGTTGCCGGCCAGCTCGGTGGCCTCGCGCGCGGTGGCGGCGGTGTTGTGCACGGTGGCGGTGATCTGCTCCATCGCCGCCGCGGTCTGCTGCAGGCTGCTGGCCTGCTCCTCGGTGCGCTGGCTCAGGTCGGCGTTGCCGGTGGCGATCTGCGACGAGCCGGTGGCGATCGAATCGGACGCCGCACGCACCTGGCCGACGATGCCGACCAGGCTCTCATTCATGCGCTTCAGCGCCGCCAGCAGCTGGCCGGTCTCGTCGCGGCGATCGGCAACGATGCGCGAGCGCAGATCGCCGTTGGCGACCACCTCGGCCACGCGCACCGCTTCGTGGATCGGCCGCGTGATCGAGCGGGTGACGGCCCAGCAGCACAGCGTTGCCAGCACGATGCCGGCGAGCGCCAGCCCGATCTGCAGCGCGTTGGCGCGGCTGCGCACGGTGCCGACATCGCTCACCGCGCGGCCGGCGCGCTCCATCGCGCGGGCAGCGACGGCATCGCTGGCCACTTCCATTGCATGCGTGAACTGCTTGGCCTTGCCGATGTCGGCATTGGCCTGCGGCGTGGTCGTCAGCTGGCCGCTCTTGATCTGCGCGACCGTCGCGTCGAAGCCGGCGGCGTAGGCCTTCAGGCTGGCGGTCATCTCGTCGAGTGCCTTGGCATCGTCGCTGCCGAGGTCGAGCGCACGCGCCTTGGCGATCGTCTCGTCGAGCTTGGCGCGCGCGTCGCGCCACTTCTTCAGATAGGCATCGAGCTTGTCCACCTCGGCCAGGTTGATGAAGGCGTCCTTCTCGAAGCGCCGCGCCTGCAGCACCGCGTTCTGGATCGCGGCAGCATGCTGCGCCAGCATCACGTCCTGCGTCAGCACGCGGGCGGTCGTGCCATACAAGGTGTTCAGGCCCCAGAGGCCCGACAGGGCCACCGCGGCGGTCATCAACAGCACACCGCCGAGCACGAGTGCCAGCCGTGCGCCGATGCGCAAGTTCGAAAAGGTCATCATGGGATGGGTCAATCGAGGGTGCGCCCGGGGGCGGGCGCGGTGCTGCAGGAGGGGTGAAGCGGAGGGGGTGAAGCGGAGCGGGAAAAGCAGGACGAGTCGTGTAGGGAACTCTAGTCCGCTGCCGTTCGCGCGAAGCCCGGAACAACGGCGGCTTCGGCGCCTTGTTCAGTGAGCACTACATCAGCGCCGCCACGGCGGCATCGCGATCCGGTCGTGCTCGCCGGGGATCGGATCGAAGGCATCAGCCTGCCAGCGCTCGGCAGCCGCCTCGATCAGGGCGCGCTCGCTGGCGACGAAGTTCCACCACATCGCCGGCGGTTTCGGCAGCGCGGCGCCGCCGATCAGCACGCAGCGCAGCGGCGCATCGGCTTCGAGCAGCGCCGCGCGGCCGGCGTCGAGCACGATCAGTTGCTGCGCCGGCAGCGTGGTGCCGTCGAGCCGCGCCTCGCCGGCCGGCAGGTACAGCGCCAGCTGCTCGGCCAGCGGCGGCAGCTCGACACGCGCGCCGGCGTCCAGCGCGAGGTCGAGGTACAGCGTCGGCGTGGCGGTGCGCACCGGCGAGACCTGGCCGAAAGCCGCGCCGACCAGCACGCGCACGCGCAGCCCCGGCTGCGGCTCGGTTTCGGGAATTGCGGCGGCTTCGACATGCTGGAAGGCCGGCGCGCACTGCTCCTGGTCGGCCGGCAGCCCGACCCACAGCTGCAGCCCGTGCAGGCGCCGGGCGCGGCCGCGCTGGTCGTCGGGCGTGCGCTCGGAGTGCACGATGCCGCGGCCGGCGGTCATCCAGTTCACCGCGCCGGGCGCGATCTCCTGCACCGTGCCCAGGCTGTCGCGGTGCAGCATGCGGCCTTCGAACAGGTAGGTCACCGTCGCCAGGCCGATGTGCGGATGCGGGCCGACGTCGCTGTCGACCTCGGCCGGCAGCTCGACCGGGCCGAAGTGGTCGAAGAAGACGAAGGGGCCGACGCTGCGCTGCGCCGCTGCGGGCAGCAGCCGGCGCACCTGCAGCCCGCCGGCGAGGTCGTGGATGCGGGGTTTCAGCAGCAGCGTCATCAGCGAAGTCCTCACAGCAGTTGCGGCAGCGCCGCGGCCAGCAGCGCGATGCCCGAGACGGTCAGCAGGCCCAGCACGACGCTGCGAAAGGCCTTGTCGCTGATGCCCAGGTAGACCCGCGTGCCGAGCCAGGCCGGCAGCAGCAGCGCCGGCAGCACCAGCGCCAGCTGCGGCCACAGCTCGCGGCCGACCTGGCCGGCGGCCAGGTAGCTGGCCATCGTCAGCGCCAGCATCGCGAGGTTGAAGTTCTGGATCACCGCGCGCTGCTGCTCCTTCGGCAGGTTGCGCAGCGTGCACCACAGCGTCGGCAGCGCGCCGGTGAAGCCGCCCAGCGGGCCCATCAGCCCCCCGGCGACGCCGGCCAGCCCGTCGGCGGCGCGCTGCACGAAGCGGTGGCGGAATTGAATGCGCGGCAGGCGGCCGGCCAGCAGCATCGCCGGGCACCAGATGACCAGCAGCGCACCGACGAAGGCGCGAAACACCGCCGGCTCGAAGCGCGGCAGCAGCCACAGCCCGAGCGGGATGCCGAGCAGCCCACCGGCGATGAAGGGCGCGAGCAGGGGCAGATCGAACCCGCGCCGCACCGTCAGCGCCGCGAACACCTGACCGCTCAGGCCGCCGAAGACCGCCAGCACCGCGGCCGTCTTCGGCGCCAACCCCCAGGCCCAGAACGACATCGCGACCATCGCGAAGCCGAAGCCCGACAGGCCCTGCACGAAGCCCGCGACCGCGGCGCCGGCGACGATCAGCGCGAGCGTGCCGCCGTCCATGGCAGGGCTGGGACAGCGCTCAATGCGGCTTGCGGGGAGGCTTGAAGGACTTGGGGCGGTAGACGTTGCCGTCCCATTCGCCGTCGACCTTGTCGGCGTCATTGCCGTTGCCCTTGCCTTTGCCGGTGCGCTTGCCTTCGCGGGCGCGGCGGATCAGGTCCTCGGCGGTGCGCGCGGCGTCCTGGCGCGCCTTCGGCGAGCTGCGGCGGCCGAAGGCGCGCAGCGTGTGCCAGAGCGACAAGCTGCGGTAGCGCAGCACCGCCCAGCAGCGCCGGCCGAAGGCATCGAGGCGGTCCTGCTGCCGCTCCGGCAGCGCCATGCGCACCAACATCACCAGGCAGGCGATCAGCACCAGGGCGGCAAGCAGCAGTTCGAACACGATCGGGAAACCCGGCAATGGAGCCGTCGATGGTAGCGGCTTGCCTACACTTGCGGCTTGGCGTTTCCCGCGTTTTCATCCTGCCCCCGTGCGTTTAGCCGACCTCCGAGACCACCTGCGCGCGCTGGGCGCGAAGCCCGCGCACGAGCGCCGCGTGCTGCGGCTGTGGGCCAATGCGCTGCCGCAGTCGAGCGGCCGGCGCCGGCCCGAGGACTTCCTGCCGCAGGCGCTGCGCGACGGACTGCCGGCGCTCGAGGCCGAGTGGGCCGGCCTGGCGCGCCTTCAGTCCGAGCATCCGGCCGACGACGGCTCGGCGCGGCTGCTGGTGACGCTGGCCGATGGCCAGACGGTGGAGAGCGTGCTGCTGCCGCGCGACGGGCTGTGCGTGTCGACCCAGCTCGGCTGCGCGGTCGGCTGCCTGTTCTGCATGACCGGCCGCAGCGGCCTGCTGCGCCAGCTCGGCAGCGCCGAGATCGTGGCCCAGGTCGTGCTGGCACGGCGCATGCGGCGGGTGCACAAGGTCGTCTTCATGGGCATGGGCGAGCCGGCGCACAACCTCGACAACGTGCTCGAAGCGATCGAGCTGCTGGGCCAGGAAGGCGGCATCGGCCACAAGAACCTGGTGTTCTCCACCGTCGGCGATCCGCGTGTCTTCGAGCGCCTGCCGTTGGGTGTCGTCAAGCCGGCGCTGGCCCTGTCGCTGCACACGACGAAACCGGAACTGCGCGCAAAGCTGCTGCCGCGCGCGCCGAGCTTCGATCCGGCCGAACTGGTCGAGGCCGGTGAACGCTACGCTCGCGCCACCGGCTATCCGATCCAGTACCAGTGGACGCTGCTGGAGGGCATCAACGATGGCGACGATGAGCTCGACGGCATCGTCCGGCTGCTCGCCGGTAAGTACGGCGTGCTGAACATGATTCCCTACAACCAGGTCGACGGCCTGGACTTCCGCCGGCCGTCGTGGGAACGCGCGGCCGACATCGCGCGCCGGCTGCACCGCCGCGGCGTGCTGACCAAGCTGCGCCACTCGGCCGGGCAGGAGGTCGACGGCGGCTGCGGCCAGCTGCGCGCCCGCGCGCTCGACGGCAGCGCCGCAGTGCGCCCGATCAGCGTGCATCGCAAAGATGTCGGCCCCGTGGCGGCTTCATGACACAACCGTGACAATTCGAGCGTGACGGGGTTCACGCTCCGGCTGTCATATTCGGCAGCCTCAGCTGTCATGAAAGCTTCATCAGCGCTGCCTACAGTGCGCCGGCAACGTCCTTCTCAGGAGCCCGCGATGAAAACCCACTTCACTTCCGCCGTCGTCCTTGCCGCCATGGCCTGGGCGCTGCCGCACGCCGCCGCCAACGCACAAGTCGTCAAGATCGACGGCTCGTCGACCGTGTTCCCGATCACCGAAGGCATTGCCGAGGACTTCCAGAAGGCCAAGAAGAACGCCATCAAGGTCACCGTCGGCATCTCCGGCACCGGTGGCGGCTTCAAGAAGTTCTGCCGCGGCGAGACCGACATCTCCAACGCCTCGCGCCCGATCCTGAAGAAGGAAATGGAAGACTGCAAGGCCGCCGGCATCGAGTATTTCGAGCTGCCGGTCGCGTTCGACGCACTGACCGTCGTGACGAACCCGAAGAACAGCTTCCTGAAGCAGATGACGGTCGAGGAGCTGAAGAAGGTCTGGGAACCGGCTGCGCAAGGCAAGGTGACGCGCTGGAACCAGGTCAACCCGGCCTGGCCGGATGCGCCGATCAAGCTCTTCGGCGCTGGCTCCGATTCGGGCACCTTCGACTACTTCACCGAGGCGATCAACGGCAAGTCCAAGGCCAGCCGCGGCGACTACACCGCCAGCGAAGACGACAACGTGCTGGTGCAGGGCGTCTCGCAGGACGTCAACGCCATCGGCTACTTCGGCTACGCGTATTACGCCGAGAACCAGGCCCGCCTGAAGGCCGTTGCGGTCGCCGACAAGGGCGGCAAGCCGGCCGTGCTGCCGAGCGAGCAGACCGTGCTGAACGGCAGCTACCAGCCGCTGTCGCGCCCGATCTTCATCTACGTCGCCGTCAAGGCGATGGCCAAGCCGGAGGTCAAGGAGTTCGTCGAGTACTACATGAAGGAGACGCCGCGCATCGCCAAGGAAGTGAAGTACGTGCCGCTGCCGGCCAAGGCCTACTCGATCAACCTCGAGCACCTGGCCAAGGGCAAGAAGGGCACGGTCTTCGGCGGCGAAGCCGAAGTCGGCGTGACGATCGACGCGCTGCTGGCGCGCGAAGCGAAGCTCTGAACCCGCGCCCGCGGTAACAAGCTCGAAGCGGCGAAGGAATAGCGCATGGCCCTGACCTCAACCAGCAGCGAGGCCGGCGCCATGCCGTCGCGGGCCGGCGTCGCCGGCTCGACCGGTGCCGCCAAGCTTGCCGAGTACGCGCAAGCCAAGGCGCGCCGGCGTCGCCGCGAGAAGATGATCGAAGCGGTGCTGCTGCTGGCGGCCTGCGTCTCGGTGTTCACGACCGTCGGCATCGTCTACATCCTGGTCAAGGAGTCGCTGGTCTTCTTCGCCCAGGTGCCGCTGTGGACCTTCCTGACCGACCGGCAGTGGACGCCGCTGTTCTCCGACGCACACTTCGGCATCATGGTGCTGATGTCGGGCACGCTGACCAGCTCGGCCGTCGCGCTGTCGATCGCCATTCCGCTCGGCACCGCGATCGCGATCTACCTGTCCGAATTCGCCGGCCACAAGACCCGCGAAACCCTGAAGCCGCTGCTCGAGATGCTGTCGGGCGTGCCGACGATCATCTACGGCTACTTCGCGCTGCTGTTCGTCACGCCGCTGATCCAGATCATCTATCCGGAGCTGCCGGGCTTCAACGTGCTGTCGGCCGGCATCGTGATGGGCATCATGATCATTCCGTACGTCTCGTCGCTGTCCGAGGACGCGATGCGGGCGGTACCCATGAGCCTGCGCGAAGGCTCGTACGCGATGGGCGCGACGCGCTATCAGACGGCCGTGAAGGTCGTCGTGCCGGCGGCGATGTCCGGCATCGCGTCGGCCTACATCCTCGGCATCTCGCGCGCGGTCGGCGAGACGATGATCCTGGCGGTCGCCGCGGGCATGCAGCCGAACCTGACCTTCAACCCGCTCGAGCCGGCGGCGACGATCACCTCCTACATCGTGCAGGTGGCGCTCGGTGACCTGCCGCACGGCAGCATCGGCTACCAGACGATCTTTGCCGCGGGCCTGTCGCTGATGCTGCTGACGCTGTGCTTCAACCTCGGCGGCCACTGGTTGCGGCGCCGCTTCCGCGAGGCCTATTGAGGAGCGGACCATCATGGCCAATGACACTTCATTGAAGCGTGACCGGTCGGCGCAGGAGCTGCGCGCGATCATCCGCCGCCACAAGCGCTGGGACATCCTGTTCGGCCTGCTCGGGCTGCTGGCGCTGTCGATCGGCATCCTGACCCTGGCGGCGCTGTTCGTCGACATGGCGGTGGCCGGCATCCCGCGGCTGTCGGCCGAGTTCTTCACCGAGTTCCCGTCGCGCCGCGCCTCGCAGGCCGGCATCCTGTCGGCCTGGGTCGGCTCGGCGCTGGTGATGGCGGTGACGGCGCTGGTGGCGGTGCCGCTGGGCATCGCCGGCGCCGTCTACCTCGAGGAATACGCGCGCAAGAACTGGTTCACCGATGTCATCGAGATCAACATCACGAACCTCGCGGGCGTGCCCTCGATCATCTACGGCCTGCTCGCGCTCGGCCTGTTCGTCTACACCTTCGGCCTCGGCCAGAGCATCCTGACCGCCGGCCTGACGCTGGCGCTGCTGATCCTGCCGATCGTCATCACGACCACGCGCGAAGCGCTGCGCTCGATTCCGCAGCACGTGCGCGAAGCGGCCTATGCCTGCGGCGCATCGCAGTGGCAGGTCGTCAGCCACCACCTGGTGCCCTACGGCACGCCCGGCATCCTGACCGGCGTGATCATCGGCCTGTCGCGCGCCATCGGCGAGACGGCGCCGATCATCACGATCGGCGCGCTGACCTTCATCGCCTTCCTGCCGCCGGTGCCGTTCCAGGGCGAGCCGCCGGCGGGCATGTTCGACTGGCTGTTCTCGCCGTTCACCGTGATGCCGATCCAGATCTTCAACTGGACCTCGCGGCCCGACCCGGCCTTCCACCAGAACGCCGCCGCGGCGAGCTTCGTACTCGTCTTCATGACGCTGGGCATGAACGCCCTCGCGATCTGGCTCAGGTATCGCCTGCGCAAAAACATCAAGTGGTGACCCCATGCCCTCGACGATCACCTTGCCGACCAAGCCGCCCGCGCTGAAGGCGGAATCCAAGCAGCTGGACTTCTACTACGGGGAGTTCAAGGCGCTGAAGGGCATCTCGATGCCGGTCTTCGAGAACAAGGTCACCGCGCTGATCGGCCCCTCGGGCTGCGGCAAGTCGACCTACCTGCGCTGCTTCAACCGCATGCACGACCTGTACCCGGGTCACCGCTACGACGGGCAGATCTACCTGCATCCGGACGAGGTCGACGTGCTCGACCGGCACGTCGATCCGATCGAAGTGCGCATGCGGATTTCAATGGTTTTTCAGAAGCCGAATCCGTTCCCCAAGTCGATCTACGAGAACGTCGCCTACGGGCTGCGCGTGCGCGGCGAGAAGTCACGCAGCTACATCGACGACAAGGTCGAGGCGGCCCTGAAGGGCGCCGCGCTGTGGAACGAGGCCAAGGACCGGCTCGACGACCTGGCGGTCGCGATGTCCGGCGGCCAGCAGCAGCGGCTGTGCATTGCGCGCGCGCTGGCCACCGATCCCGAGATCATCCTGTTCGACGAGCCGACCTCGGCGCTCGACCCGATCGCCACCGGCTCGATCGAAGAGCTGATCGGCGAGATCAAGCAGAAGGTGACTGTGCTGATCGTCACCCACAACATGCAGCAGGCCGCGCGCGTGTCGGACTACACCGCCTACATGTACCTGGGCGAGCTGATCGAGTTCGGCGAGACGCGCGAGATCTTCATGAAGCCCAAGCGCAAAGAGACCGAGGACTACATCACCGGTCGTTTCGGCTGACCCGGGACGAGCAAGGACCGCCATGACCGACAAGCATCTCTCGACCCAATTCGACGCCGAGCTCAGCGCCATCTCGACCCGCGTGCTCGAGATGGGCGGCCTGGTCGAATCGCAGGTGGCGCAGGCCATCTATGCGCTGACGAACTTCAGCGGCGAGACCTCCAGCCAGGTGCTGGAGCGCGAGGCGCGCGTCAACCAGATGGAGGTCGACATCGATCGCGACCTGTCGTCGATCATCGCGCGGCGCCAGCCGACCGCGCGTGACCTGCGCCTGCTGATCGCGGTCTCCAAGACCATCGGCAATCTCGAGCGCGTCGGCGACGAAGCGGCGCGCATCGCCCGCACCGTGCAGCGCCTGATGAACACCGGCGTCTCCAGCCGCATGCGGCTGCCGGTCGGCGACGTGTCCTTCGAAGCCAACCTGGCGACGACCTCGCTGCGGCGCGCGCTCGATGCCTTCGCGCGGCTGGATGCCGCCGCCGCGCTGGCGGTGATCAAGAGCGACAACGAGATCGACCAGGAGTTCGACGGCCTGCTGCGCAAGCTGGTGACCTACATGATGGAAGACCCGCGCACGATCTCGGCGAGCATCGACCTGGTGTTCGTCGCCAAGGCGATCGAGCGCGTCGGCGACCATGCCAAGAACCTCGCCGAGCAGGTCATCTACATCGTCAAGGGCGCCGACGTGCGGCACACCCCGCTCGAAGGCGTCGAATCGGTGGTGCGCTGAACATGGGCCGCGTGCTGATCGTCGAAGACGAGCCGGCGATCGCCGAGCTGATCGCGCTGCACCTGCGGCACGAAGGCCACGAGGTGCGGCTGGCTGCCGACGCCAACGATGCGGTGGAGCGCGTGCGCGAAACGCTGCCCGACCTGGTGATCCTCGACTGGATGCTGCCGGGCGAATCGGGCGTCGCGCTGGCGCGGCGCTGGCGGGCCGACCTGCGCACGAAAGAGCTGCCGATCATCATGCTGACCGCGCGCTCCGAGGAGCGCGACCTGGTGCAAGGCCTCGATGCCGGCGCCGACGACTACCTGACCAAGCCGTTCAAGCCGAGCGAGCTGATGGCCCGCATCCGCGCGGTGCTGCGGCGCAAGCTGCCCGAGGCGCTCGACGCCGCGGTGTCGGTCGGCGCGCTGTCGCTCGATCCGGCGACGCGGCGCGTGCACTTCGGCCGCGACGAAGTGACGCTCGGCCCCACCGAATTCCGCCTGCTGCGTTTCCTGATGACCTACCCGGAGCGCGTGCACAGCCGCTCGCAACTGCTCGACCGCGTCTGGGGCGACCATGTCTTCATCGAGGAGCGCACGGTCGACGTGCACATCAAGCGGCTGCGCGGCGCACTGGCGCCGGTCGGCTGCTCCGAGCTGATCGAGACCGTGCGTGGCGCCGGCTACCGGCTGAGCCGCACGCAGGCTTCCGCAGTCTGACCGCGGTGCCGATGGATCGACTCCCGCTGCGCACGCTCGGCGCCTGCGCCGCGCTGCTGGTCGGGCTGGTCGTCGGCCCGACGTTCGCCAGCGGCCCCGCCGCCTGGCTGCTCACCTTGAGCGTTACGGCGGCACTGGCGCTGCTGAGCTGGCTGCTGCTGGACTGGTGGTCGCTGCGCAAGCTCGCGCGCTGGGTTGCCGCCGGTGACGGCCGCGACGCGCCGCGCGGCGCGGGTCCGGTCGGCGAGCTCGGTTACCGCATCGAGCGGGCGATGCGTGCGCTCGGCGCCATCACGCAAGCCGAGCAGCGGCGGCTGGCACAGTTCCTCCAAGCGATCGAGGCCTCGCCCAATGGCGTGCTGCTGCTCGACGCGCAGGACCACATCCAGTGGCTGAACCATGTCGCCGCGCAGCACTTCGGCCTCGATGGCCTGCGCGATCGGGAACAGCGCATCACGAACCTGGTGCGCGCGCCCGCCTTCGTCGAGCACCTGCAGTCCGGCGACATCGACGAGCCCGTCAGCTTCCCCAGTCCGCACGGCGAAGCGCTGCTGCAGGTGCTGGTGCGCCGCTACGGCGAGGATTCGAAGCTGGTGCTGTCGCAGGACATCACCGAGCGCGAGCGCAGCGACACGATGCGGCGCGATTTCGTCGCCAACGTCTCGCACGAGATCCGCAGCCCGCTGACGGTGCTGTCCGGCTTCGTCGAGACGCTGTCGACGCTGCCGCTGACCGAAGTCGAGCGCGAGCGCGTGCTGACGCTGATGCGCCAGCAGACCCAGCGCATGCAGAACCTGGTGACCGACCTGCTCGCGCTGGCGCGCATCGAGGGCGCGCCGCGGCCGCCGGCCGATGCCTGGGTCGACGTCGCGGCACTGCTGCAGCACGTCGAGAACGACGCCCGGGCGAGCGACCACGGCCAGCACCAGCTGAGCGTCGATGCCGACGGCGGCGGGGCGGCCGTCAACGGCGACGAGTCCGAGCTCTTCAGTGCGGTGTGGAACCTGTGCAGCAATGCGCTGCGCTACACGCCGGCCGGTGGCAGCGTGCGCGTGGCCTACGTGCGGCGCGCCGACGGCGGCGCCGAATTCAGCGTGTCCGATTCGGGCGTCGGCATCGCCAAGGAACACATCCCGCGGCTGACCGAGCGCTTCTACCGCGTCGATTCGAGCCGCTCGCGCGAGACCGGCGGCACGGGCCTCGGCCTGGCGATCGTCAAGCACGTGGTGCAGCGCCATGGCGGCACGCTGCAGGTCGACAGCCAGCCGGGCAAGGGCTCGACCTTCCGCATCGTGCTGCCGGCGCACCGCGTGCGCGATGCGCAGCCGCTGCCGGCCCCCGCAACCGTGGTGTCGTAGTCCTACGCATTTCATCGGCCGTGTTCGCGCCCTACCGTATGCGCACCGCATGGCGGGCCAGAGGCAGGAGACACAACGATGAGGGCCGATACACCGAGCAGCACCGCGCTGCGCGCCGGCATGGCGCGCGCACGCCACCAGGTGCTCGACCAGGGGCGCGTATTCAACGATCCGCTGGCGCTGCGCATCCTCGGCCGCGAGACGGCCGAGCGCGTGATGACGGAGCCCGAGAACCGGGTGGCGCGCGCGCTGCGCGCGCCCCTGGCCGCGCGCAGCCGCATCGCCGAGGACACCATCCACGAAGCGGTCGCGCGCGGCGCGACGCAGCTCGTCGTGCTCGGCGCCGGCCTCGACACCTTCGCCTATCGCAGCCCCTATCCCGCACCGGCGCTGCGCATGTTCGAGGTCGACCATCCGGCGACGCAGGCCTGGAAGCGCGGGCTGCTCGCCGAGGCGGGAATCGCCGTGCCGCCGGCGCTGCGCTACGTGCCGGTCGATTTCGAGACTGGCGACTTCATGGCCGGCCTGCGCGCGGCCGGCTTCGATCCGCTGCAGCCGGCCGTCTTCACCTGGCTCGGCGTGACCGTCTACCTCACGAAAGACGTGGTGATGGCGACGCTGCGCGCACTGCGCGAGGCCGGCGCGCCGGGCAGCGCCGTGGTCTTCGACTATGTCAGCGAGCCGGGCCGCTGGCAGTGGCACCGCCGCGGCGTGCTGGCGCTGCTGAAGCGCCGTTTCGCGCGCATGGGCGAGCCGTGGCGCTTCTTCGCGCGCGAGGAAGCGCTGGCGCGCGAGCTGCTGGCAATGGGCTACCGCCGCGTCGAGGACCTGCGGCCGAACCAGATCCTCGAGCGGCTCTTCGCCGGCCACGAGGCCGACGTGCCGAAGCGGCGCAGCGGCGCCGAGTTCGGCGGCGTGATGCGGCTGTCGATGTAGGGGGAAGAGCGGCTCGGAGCCGATGTCGCGGCAGTGTTTCACGCTCGTGGGCGTGCAGCGTGGCGGCGCTGGGTTCATGATGCGCGCCGTCATGAGGTCTGCCGTCACTCCGCTGCTCGCCCGTTCGCTGCTCGTCATGGCGCTGGGCGCCTCCGCCGCCGCGGCCACGACCATGCCGGCGCTGGTGCCGCCGGTGCTGACGCTCGAATCGCTGCCGCGCCCGGCCGTGCCGCCGGCCGAGCGTGGGCCGGTGGTGCCCTCGCAGGTGCTGCGCTGGCGCCAGGAGGCGCAGGCGCTGGAGCACGGCGACGGCGGCATCGCGCGTGACCCCGTGCGCGCCGCCCAGCTGTACTGCCGCGCCGCACGTTATGGCGACGCCGAGGCGCAATACAGCCTGGCCTGGATGCTGACCAATTCGCGCGGCATCGAGCGCGACGATGCGCAGGCGGCGCACCTCTTCGCCGCGGCCGCCGAGCAGGGCATCGAGCAGGCGAAGAACATGCTCGCCTCGATGGGCACGCCGCGCGGCGATCCGCCGGCCTGCCTGCGCCCGCCGGACACCGATCCGCCGCCGCTGGCCGCAGCGCCGGTGGCGCCGGCCGCGCGTGCCAGGCTCGGGCAGGCCGGGCAACCCGGGCTCGCGCCGAACGCGCTGGCCTTCCTGCCGCCGCCGGCCAACGCACCCGAGCCGATCGTGCGCTTCGTCAAGCTGGTCGCGCCGGACTACCAGCTGCAGCCGCAGCTGGTGCTGGCGGTGATGGCCACCGAATCGAACTTCGACCCGCTCGCCGTCTCGCCGAAGAACGCGCAGGGCCTGATGCAGCTGATGCCCGACACGGCATCGCGCTTCCAGGTGCGCAAGCTGACCGATCCGGCGCAGAACATCCGCGGCGGCATGGCCTACCTGCGCTGGCTGCTGGCGTATTTCGAGGGCGACCTGGCGCTGGTGCTGGCGGCCTACAACGCCGGCGAGCGCGCCGTCGAGCGCTACCGCGGCGTGCCGCCGTACGCCGAGACGCGGCACTACGTGCGCCGCATCATCGCGTCGCTCGGCGGGGTGCGCTCGCATCCCTTCGATCCGAAGGTGACACCGCCGTCGGACGTGCTGCCGCTGCTGCGCAAGGCGGCGCGTTAACTGCTCCGGCTTGACGCGCTCGGCGACGCCGGTGCAAGCCGAGGTGGCCGACACCTGAACGTACCGGTTGCCCCGGCCCGCCCGCGCTGGCAAGATGCAGTGCACAAGGGCCCCCCAAGGCCCCCTCAGGGAGTCGGCAACGATGGACACGCCAGTGGTCTACGGCGTCGGCATGCAGGATTTGCCGCGCCCCGCGCCGGCGCCCGGCGCTCACGCCGCGGTGCTGGTCTTCGAGGCCGGCGGCTGGCGCTGCGCGCTGCCGCTGGCCTGCCTGCGCGAGACGATGCGCGCGCTGCCGATCGAGGCGCTGGCCGATGCGCCCGCCGGCGTGCTCGGTCTGGCCGTGATCCGCGGTGAGCCGGTACCGGTGGTCGACGTGGCCGCGCTGCTCGGCGCGGCCGGCGCGCTGGCCGGCCGGCTGATCACTATCAGCGTTGCGGAGCGGCCGGTGGCGCTGGCGGTCGATGGCGTGCTGGGCGTGCGCAGCATGCCGCACGCCGCGCTGCATGCGCTGCCGCCGCTGCTGCACGAGGCGGGGTCGCGCACCATCGATGCGATCGCCGCCCTCGATGGCGCGCTGCTGCTCTTGCTCGGGCAGGCGCGGCTGTTGCCCGAGGCGGCGCACGCGCGGGTCGATGCCGCTCGGGCGGACGCGGCGGTCCCGCTGGCCGACGCCGCCCGCGCGGACGCGGGCGCGGCGGCGTGATGGCGGCAGCCCTCGGCCAGGCGCCGCCGGTCGAATCGTTCCGGCAGCTGCTGGCGCAGCGGCTCGGCCTGCAGCTCGACGCGCAGCGCGACGACGCGCTGGCGCTGTTGTTGCAGCGGCGCCTGGCGGCCACCGGGCTGACGCCGGCCGCGTACTTCGAGCGTTTGCAATCCGACTCGGTCGAGGCCCACGCGCTGGCTCCCGACGTCACCGTCGCCGAGACCTACTTCTTCCGCCATGCCGAGCAGTTTGCCGCGCTGCGCGAGCAGCTGCCCGGGCGCGCGCGCGCCGCGGCGGGCGGTTTGCGCCTGCTGTGCGCCGGCTGTGCTTCAGGCGAGGAGGCCTATTCGTTGGCCATCGTCGCCAGCGAGCTGGGCTGCCCGGCGCGCATCGATGCGGTCGACCTCAATCCGGCGCTGATCGAGCACGCGCGGCGCGCCCGCTATGGCGACTGGTCGTTGCGCGAGACGCCGCCGCTGCTGCGCCAGCGCTGGTTCCGCCGCGATGGCGCGCACTGGCAGCTCGACGCCGGCATCCGCGCCGCGGTCCGCTTCGAGGCGCTGAACCTGTGCGGCGAGGCGCCGTGGCCGTGGCCGCCCGGCAGTGTCGACGTGGTGTTCTGCCGCAACCTGCTGATGTACCTGACGCCGGCGGCCGCGCGCACGCTGGTGGCGCGGCTGGCGCAGTTGCTGGTGCCCGGCGGCAGCCTGTTCGTCGGCCACGCCGAAACCCTGCGCGGCCTGTCGGACGGCTTCGTGCTGCGCGAAGCCGCGGGCAGCTTCCACTACCGGCGCCTCGACGGCGCGGCGGCCTCGGCCGTGCCGCAGGCCGCCGCGGCCCGCGGCGCTGCAGAAGCCCGTGCGGTGCCCCGCGCCGCCGCAGAAGCCGGCGCGGCGCCCGGCGCCGATGCCAGCGGCGCCTGGTTCGACCTGATCGCCGGGGCCTCGTCGCGCGTCGATGCCTTGACGCGCCGCGCCGCCGCCGCGGAGCCCGCGACAGCGCCGGCCGGGCAGGCGCGTGACGCGCGGCAGGTCACGCTCACCGCCGCGCGCGCGCTGCTGCAGGCCGAACGCTTCGCCGACGCGCTCGAGCGCCTCGATGCGCTGCCGGCCAACGGTGATGCCGATGCCGAGGCGCTGCTGCTGAGGGCGGTCGCACTGACGCAGTCCGGCGCGCTGGCCGATGCCGAGCGCTGCTGCCAGCGCCTGCTGATGCGGGACGAGCACGCGGCGGCCGCGCGCTACCTGCAGGCGCTGGCTCGCGAAGCGGCCGGCGACGCCGTCGCCGCGGCGCAGGCGGCGCAGGTGGCGGCGCGCCTCGATCCGCGCTTCGCGCTGCCGCGACTGCAGCTCGCGCGGCTGGCGCGCCGGCGCGGCGATGCCCTCGCACAGCGCGAGCAGGGCCGCTGGGCGCTGGAACTGCTGCAACAGGACGATGCGCAGCGCCTGGGCCTGCTGGGCGGCGGCTTCTCGCGCGAGGACCTGCTGGCGCTGGCCCGCCGCGAGCTGGCGGCGGCCGACAAGGCCCCGGGGAGCGGCCAGTGAACGAGCGCATCGATCCCGGATTGCCTGAGCCGCCGCTCGAGCATCGCGCGGCGGCGCTGCGCGAGGCCTTCGACCGCAGCTTCAGCCGCCCGCGCGCGGCGGCGGCGCCGTCGCAGAGCGAGCTGTTGCGCATCCGGCTCGGCGGCGCCGCCTACGCGCTGCGCCTGGCGGAGGTCGCCGGGCTGCACGCCGGCCAAGCGCTGACCCCGCTGCCGGGCGCGGCGCCCGAGCTGGCCGGCCTCACCAGCATCGGCGGGCGGCTGGTCGCCGTCTACCACCTGCGCCGCCTGCTCGGTATCGGGGGCGGCGGCGGGAGTGGCGGTGATGCGCCGCGCTGGTGGGCGCTGGCCGCGGCGCGGCCGCTGGCCCTGGCGTTCGACGGCTTCGACGGATCGGCACGCCTGGCGTCCGACGCGCTGGTCGCTGCCGATGCCGACGGCGGCGCCGCGCCGGCGCATGTGCGCACGCTGGCGCGGCTGGACGGTGCGGGCACGCCCTGGTGCCCGGTGATCGAGTTGACTTCGGTGCTGGCCGCGCTCGACGCGGCGGCGCCGCCCTGGAGGGAATGATCATGATCGGTGGACATTGGACCTTCGCGCAGAAGATCGGCGCCGGCTTCCTGCTGGTGGTCGCGCTGACCGTCGTGCTCGGCGCGCTGGCCGTGCAGTCGCTGCGCGACATGCTGGCCGAGCGCGAGCACCTCTTCACCACGTTCGTGCAGCCGCTGATCGATGCACAGCGCATGACGGCGACCGTCGAGCACAGCGTGGCGTCATCGCGCGGTTATGTGCTGACGCGCGACGAGGACTACGTGCAGCGCGCGCGCCAGTCCCGCAGCGACTACCTGGCGATGCTCGAGCGCACGCGTCGCACCACCGACAGCGCCGAGGAGCAGGCGCTGCTCGATGCGCTCGCCCTGGCCGAGGCCGAACACTGGGCCGGGCTCGAGAAGGTTTTCGCGCTGGTGCGCAGCAACGGCGCCACCGAGGCCATCGTGCGCCTGTTCGACGAGCACGTGCAGCCGCGGCGCGAGCGGCTGCGCCAGCAGGCCAATGCCTTCGTCGCCAAGGAGGAGCGGCTGATGCAGCAGGCGCGCGACCAGTCGCGGGCCGCGGCGGCGGCGTCGATCAACCTGATGGTCGGCGTCGCGGCGGCCGCCGCGGTCATCGCCGCCGTGCTCGCGCTGGTGCTCGGCCGCACGCTGAGCCGCCAGATCGGCTCGGCCGTCAGCCACGTGCAGAGCTCGTCGGTCGAGCTGCAGGCGGCGGCCAACCAGCAAAGCGCCGGCGCCCGCGAGCAGGCGACCGCGGTCAGCGAGATCGGCACCACGGTCAGCGAGCTGTTGGCCAGCTCGCGCCAGATCGCCGAGAGCACGCAGCGCGTGGCGCAGGTCGCCGAAGAGACCGCCGGCGCCGCGCGCGGCGGCGAAGGCCGCGTCGACCAGGCGCACGAGTCGATCGCCGGCATCCGCCGCCAGGTCGACACCATCGTCGGCCACATGCTCGACCTCGGCCGCAAGTCGCAGCAGATCGGCGCCGTGCTGGACATCGTCGCCGAGCTTGCCGAGCAGACCAACATCCTGGCCATCAACGCGACGATCGAGGCCGCCGGCGCCGGCGAGTCCGGCAAGCGCTTCGCCGTCGTCGCCGACGAGATCCGCGCGCTGGCCGACCGCGTCGGCGGCTCGGCCAAGGAGATCCGCGTGCTGGTCGACGACGTGCGCGGCGCGGTCAACACCACGGTGATGGCCACCGAGACCGGCTCGAAGGCAGTGGATGCCGGTTCGCAGCAGTTCGCCGACGTCGCGCTGGCGTTCAAGCAGATCGCGGCGCTGGTGGCCACCACCACCGAGGCCGCGCGCGAGATCGAGCTGTCGACCAAGCAGCAGGCGAGCGCCGTCGAGCAGGTCAACATCGCCATCGGCAGCGTTGCGCAGACCACCCGCGAGACCGAGGCCAGCTCGGGCCAGACGCTGGCCACCGTCTCGCAGCTGGCGAGCCTGTCGAAGGACCTGCTGCGCCTGGTGCGGCCGCAGGCGGTGTTGAGCGCATAACTCGCCAACGACGCGGCCAAGGCGATGCAGCGCGATCCGTACAAGTTCTTCCGCGTCGAGGGGCGCGAGCTGCTCGAACAGCTCGGCCAGGGCGCGCTGGCGCTCGACAAGGGCGGCGCCGGAGCGGCCGTCGTGCCGCGGCTGCTGCGCCTGGCGCACACGCTGAAGGGCGCGGCGCGGGTCGTGCGCCAGGCCGGCATCGCCGAGCGCGCCCACGCGATCGAGGATGCGCTGGCGCCGTGGCGCGAGGCGGCCGGGCGGGTGCCCGGCGACGCGGTGAACGGCCTGCTCGCCGCGGTCGATGCGATCGGCGCGCAGCTGGCGGCGCTTGACGCACCGGCGGCCGCACCCGGTGCCCAGGCCGCCGCCGCACCCGACGCCACCGGGCAGCGCACGCTGCGCGCCGACGTGGCCGAGATCGACACGTTGCGCGACGGCATCGCGCAAGGCCATGCGCAGATCGCTGCGCTGCAGCGCGGCACCGCCGCGGCGCTGCAGGCACGCGGCGCCGCGGCGCGCCTGCTCGACCTGCTCGCCGTGCCGGCGGCGCCGGGCGGGGTGGCAGCCCGCGCGCTCGCCGAACAGCTCGCGACGCTGCTCGGCAGCGGCGCGCGCACGCTGCAGGGCGCCACCGAGCAGCTCGACCGCACGCTGCGCCAGGTCGGCGACGGGGCAGAGCAGCTGCGCCTGGCGCCGGCCGCGGCGCTGTTCGGCGCACTCGAACGCGCCGCGCGCGACGCGGCCGTCGCGCTGGGCAAGCCGCTGCAGTTCGAGGCCCGCGGCGGCGACGTGAGGCTGGACGCCGACCTGTTCGCCGGCGTGCAGCCGGCCCTGGTGCAGCTGGTGCGCAACGCGCTGGCGCACGGCATCGAGGCGCCGGCGCAGCGCGCGGCTTCAGCCAAGCCGGCGGCGGGGCGGGTGACGATCAGCGTCGAGCGCCGCGGCGCGCAGGTGGCGCTGGCCTGCAGCGACGATGGTGCCGGCTTCGACCTCGACGCCGTGCGTCGCGTCGCGCGGCAGCGCGGCCTGCTCGGCAAGGACGGGGAGGGCAGCGAGGGCGGCGAGACCCTCGGCCGCGATGCGCTGCTCGCGCTGCTGCTGCGCGGTGGCGTCAGCACCGCCGGCCGGCTGACCGAGCAGGCCGGCCGCGGCGTCGGGCTGGATGTCGCGCGCGACGCCGTCGAACGTCTCGGCGGGCGCATCGAGCTGCACACCGAGCCCGGCCGCGGCAGCACGGTGACGCTGCTGCTGCCGCTGGCGCTGGCCGCGGTCGACGTGCTGCGCGTCGAGTGCGCCGGCCGCACGCTGCAGATTCCGCTGCGCGCGCTGCGCCGCGTGCGCCGCATCGAGCCGCACGACATCGGCGCCGGCGCGCAGGGCGAGCAGCTCGTCGACGACGAGACGGCGATTCCGTTTGCGCCGCTCGCCGAGCTGCTCGGCTTCGAGGGCGCCGCCGCGGCCGCACCGCCGCGTGCGGCGCCGGGTGCACCCCCGCGTACGGCGCTCGTGATCGACGCCGGCGGCGCGCGCGCGGCGCTCGGCGTCACGCGGCTGGCCGGCGCCATCGTGCGCTGCGTGCTGCAACCGCTGCCGGCGCCGCTGCCGGCCCATCCGCTGATCGCCGGCGCGTCGCTCGATGTCGACGGCCGGCCGCTGCTGGTGCTCGATGCCGAGGGCCTGGTGCAGGCGGCGCTGCGCCGGCAGGCGGCCCCGGCGATGGCGGCGCCGCCGCGCCGCCCGCTGCTGGTCGTCGACGATTCGCTGACCACCCGCATGCTCGAGCAGAGCATCCTCGAATCGGCGGGCTACGACGTGCACACCGCGGCCACCGCGGAGGACGGCCTGGAGCGCGCGCGGCACCAGGCCTATGCGCTGTTCCTCGTCGACGTCGAGATGCCCGGCATGGACGGCTTCGGCTTCATCGAGACCGCGCGTGCCGATCCGCAGCTGCGCCACGTGCCGGCGATGCTCGTCACCTCGCGCGCCTCGGCCGAGGACCGCCGCCGCGGCGCGCAGGTCGGCGCGCAGGCCTACGTCGTCAAGGGCGAGTTCGCGCAGGACGACTTCCTGCGCCACGTGCGCCAGCTGGCGGGGGCGTGATGATTCGCGTCCTGGTGGTCGAGGATTCGCCGACCGTGCGGGCGCGGCTGTGCGAGGTGCTGGCGGCCGATCCCGGGCTGCGGGTGGTCGGCGAAGCCGCCGACGGCCAGCAGGCGATCGCCGCCTGCCAGGCCCTGCAGCCCAACGTGATCACGCTGGACATGATGATGCCCAAAGTGAGCGGCCTGCAAGCGACCGAGTTCATCATGGCGCACTGCCCGACGCCGATCCTGGTGGTCTCGGCCTCCATCAATCGCGGCGAGCTGTTCCGCACCTACGACGCGCTGGCCGCCGGCGCGGTCGACGTGCTCGACAAGCCGCTCGGCACCGAGCCCGATGGCGCGTGGGAGCAGCGTTTCATCGCCGCGGTGAAGATGGTGGCGCGCATCCGCGTCGTCACCCACCTGCGTGGCCGCCTGGCCGGCGCGGCGGTGCCCGGTGGTGCGGCGCTCGTGCCGCCGGCGCCGCTGCCGTACCGCGCGCTGGCGCTGGGCACCTCCACCGGCGGCCCGGGCGCGCTGGTGCAGGTGCTGCGCGCGCTGCCGCCGCCGCTGCCCATGCCGCTGCTGGTGGTGCAGCACCTGGCCGAGCCGTTCGGCGCCGCCTTCGCCGAGTGGCTGGGCGCGCAGTCGCCGCATCCGGTGCGCCATCCGGTCGATGGCGAGCCGCTCGCCGCGGCCGCCGGCGCGGTGGTGGTGGCGCCGCCGGGGCGCCACCTGGCGCTGGTGCACGGCCGGCTGCGCCTGTCGGATGCCGCGCCGCGCCACTCCTGCCGGCCGTCGGTCGACGTGCTGTTCGAGTCGCTCGCCGCCGAGCTGCACGGCGGCTGCGCCGCGGCGCTGCTGACCGGCATGGGCCACGACGGCGCGGCCGGGCTGCTGGCGCTGCGGCGGGCCGGCGCCTGGACCATTGCCCAGGACGAGGCCAGCTCGGTCGTCTGGGGCATGCCGCGCGAGGCCGCCGCGCTGGGTGCGGCGGCCGAGGTGCTGCCGCTGGCGGCGATCGGGCCGGCGCTGGCGGCGCTGCTGCGGCGCCCGCGCTGGCGCTGACGCCGCGCCGTCCTTCACTGCATGGAGCAAACGATGCCGAATCCGAGCGCGCTGATCGTCGACGACAGCCTGACGGTGCGCATGGACCTGGTCGAAGGGTTCGAGGCGGCGGGCTTTCGCGTCACCGGCTGCGCCGACCTGGCGTCGGCGCGCGCCGCGCTGGCCGCGGCGCCCGCCGACGTGGTGGTGCTCGACCTGCTGCTGCCCGATGGCGACGGCATCGAGCTGCTGCGCGAGCTGCGCGCCGACCCCGCGCGCGCAGCGGCCGTGGTGCTGATGCTGTCGAGCGAGGCCGAGGTCGCCGACCGCGTGCGCGGCCTGCGCACCGGCGCCGACGAGTACGTCGGCAAGCCCTACGACCGCCCGGCGGTGGTGGCGCGGGCGCAGCAGCTGCTGCGCTCGCGTCGCGGCGTCGCGGCCGCGCAGCCGCCGGTGCTGCTGATCGACGACAGCGCGACGTTCCGCGAGGCGCTGGCGCAGGCGCTCACCGAGGCCGGCCACGTGGTGGCCACCGCGGCCAGCGGCGAGGAGGGCCTGCGCATGGCCGCCGCGACGCGGCCCGGCGCGCTGATCGTCGACAGCCGGCTGCCCGGTGTCGACGGCACGACGGTGATCCGCCGCGTGCGCCTCGACGCGGCCCTGCGCGACCTGCCCTGCCTGCTGCTGACCGGCTCGGAAGAGCGCAGCGCCGAGCTGCTGGCGCTGGATGCCGGGGCCGATGCCTTCGCCCGCAAGGACGAGCCGCTCGATGTCGTGCTGGCGCGCCTGGCGGCACTGCTGCGCAGCGCGGCGGACAGCCGCGCAGCCCGGGCGCCGGCCCCGCCGGGCGGCTCGCAGCGCGTGCTGGCGGTGGACGACAGCGCGACCTACCGCCAGGAGCTGACGGCGCAGCTGCGCGCGGAAGGGTACGACGTCGTCGCCGCGCGCTCCGGCGAGGAGGCGCTCGAGCTGCTGGCGGTCCAGCCGGTCGACTGCATCCTGATGGACCTGGTGATGCCCGGCCTCGACGGCCGCGAGACCTGCCGCCGCATCAAGGCGGCGCCCGGCGTGCGCGACATCCCGCTGATCATGCTCACCGGGCACGAGGACGGCCGCTCGCTGATCGAAAGCCTGGCCGCCGGCGCCGACGACTACATCCAGAAGTCGGCTGATTTCGTGGTGCTGGCCGCGCGCGTGCGGGCGCAGGTGCGGCGCAAGCAGTTCGAGGACGAGAACCGCCGCATCCGCGAGCAGCTCCTGCACGAGCGCCACGAAGCCGCGCGTGCCCGTGCCGCGCACGAGGCGGCCGAGGCCCGTGCCGCGCTGGCCGACGAACTGGAGCGCGCGACGCAGGCCAAGAGCCAGTTCCTGGCGACGATGAGCCACGAGATCCGCACGCCGTTGAACGCGATCATCGGCATGGCCGGGCTGCTGGCCGATTCGCCGCTGAACCTCGAGCAGCGCGAGTTCGCCAACGTCATCCGCGCCAGCGGCGACCACCTGCTGACGGTGATCAACGACATCCTCGATTTTTCGCAGCTCGAATCGGGCCGGCTGCCGCTGGAGCGCCTGCCCTTCGAGGCGGAGGCGCTGGTCGAGCAGAGCCTCGACCTGGTGGCCGCGCGTGCGCGCGAGAAGGGCATCGAGCTGACCTACGAGCTGGCACCGGGCCTGCCGCGCCGGCTGCTCGGCGATGCCGGCCGGCTGCGCCAGATCCTCGTCAACTACCTGTCGAACGCGGTCAAGTTCTCCGAGCGCGGCGAGGTGGTCGTGCGGCTCGACGGCCAGCGCTGCGCCGACGGCCGGCTGCAGCTGCACGGCGCGGTGCGCGACACCGGCATCGGCATCCCGCGCGAACGCTTCGAGCGGCTGTTCCAGTCGTTCAGCCAGGTCGACGCGTCGACCCGCCGCGAGTACGGCGGCAGCGGGCTCGGCCTGGCGATCTGCAAGCGCCTGGCCGAGCTGATGGACGGGCAGGTCTGGGCCGACAGCGAACCCGGCCGCGGCTCGACCTTCCACTTCAGCGTGCTGCTCGCGCCGCCGCCCGACGAAGCCGCAGCCGACGCAGCGGCCGGCGCTGCGCCGGCGCTGGCCGGGCTGCACGCCTGGATCGTCGACGACAACGACACCAACCGGCAGATCCTGCGCCGGCAGCTCGAACAGTGGGGCCTGGTGGTGCGCGACACCGGCCGGCCCGAGCAGGCGCTGCAATGGGCGCTGCAGGGCGATCGGGCCGACGTCGCGGTGCTCGACTTCCAGATGCCCGGGCTCGACGGCCGGCAGCTGGCGCAGGCGCTGCATCTTCAGCGCGGCGCGGCGCTGAAGCAGGTGCTGCTGACCTCGGGCCGGCCGCTGTCCGACGCCGACGCCCGCGCCGCCGGCCTGCAGGCGCAGCTGTCGAAGCCGGTCAAGCACGCATCGCTGCGCGCCACGCTCGAGGCGCTGCTGCGGCCGGCGCCAGCCGCACCGGCGAGCGCCGTGCTGCCGCCGGCCGTGCCGGGCGCTGCGCTGCACGTGCTGGTGGCCGAGGACAACCCGATCAACGCCCAGGTGCTGGCCTATGTGCTCGACGAGATGGGCCACCGCTTCGAAGTGGTCGCCAGCGGCGGCGAGGCGATCGCCGCGCTGCGACGGCAGCGTTTCGACGTCGTGCTGATGGACGTGCAGATGCCCGGCATGGACGGCATCGAGGCGACGCGGCGCATCCATGCCGAGTGGCCGGCCGGCCAGCGCCCGCCGATCTACGCGCTGACCGCCGGCGTGATGGACCACGAGCAACGCGCCTGCCGCGAGGCCGGCATGGACGGCTTCCTCGTCAAGCCGCTCGAGCGCGACCAGCTCGAGGCGCTGTTCAACCGCCTTTTGAAGACCCGTTGAGCCCCAGGGCCCGCGCCAGCGCGCCGAGCGCCGGCCCCTGCAGCAGCAGCGAGCTGAGCACGACGACGAAGGCGACGTCGAAGAAGCGGTACGCGCCCTCGATGCCGGCCATCACCGGATAGACCGCCAGCACGATCGGCACCGCGCCGCGCAGGCCGACCGCCGCCACCATCAGCTGCTCGCGCCACGGAAAGCGCAGCGGCGCCAGACACAGCACCACCGCCAGCGGCCGCGCGACCAGCATCAGCGCCGCCGCCACGGCGAGCGCCGGACCCGCCAGGCGCAGCAGGTCGTGCGGCGTCACCAGCAGCCCGAGCAGCAGGAAGAGCCCCGCCTGCGCCAGCCAGGTGTAGCCGTCGAGCGCGGGCAGCGCGGCGCGCACGGTGCGCCGCGCGCGCTGCGCCAGCACCAGGCCGAACAGGTAGACGGCAACGAAGGCCGACGCATCGACCAGCCCGGCGAGCGCGAACACCACCAGCCCGGCGGCGGCCAGCAGCAGCGCGGTGAGGCCCTGCCGGTGCTCGTCGAGCGGCAGCCGGTGCAGGCCCCAGGCGAGCAGCAGCCCGGCGCCGAGCCCGATCGCCGCGCCCCAGCCGGCATGGTGGGCAAACAGCGCCAGCAGGTCGGCGCCGCCGCTGTCCGGCGCCTTGATCAGCGCGATCAGCGACAGCACCAGAAAGACCGCCATCGGGTCGTTGAGCCCCGATTCGACCTCGATCGTCGCTGACAGCCGGTGCGGCAGCGCGGCGCGGTCGCCGCCGAGCTGCGCGAACACCGCCGCGGCGTCGGTCGACGCGATCACCGCGCCCAGCAGCAGGCCGTGGCGCCAATCGAGGTCGAGCGCCCACATCGCGGCCGCACCGGCGATCGCGCTGGTCAGCGCAACGCCCACCGTCGCCAGCAGCGAGGCCGGCAACAGCCCGGCGCGCAGCGTCTTCGCCGGCGTGCGCAGCCCGCCGTCCAGCAGGATCAGCGCCAGCGCCAGGTTGCCGACGCCGAAGGCGAGCTTGTAGTCGTCGAAGGGCAGGCCGAGCGGCCCGTCGACGCCGGCCAGCATGCCGACGCACAGGAAGACCAGCAGGTGCGAGAAGCCGAGGCGGCTGGAGTACAGCCCCGCGACGAGCCCCAGGGCCACGAGGCAGCCGCCGATCAGCATCAGCAGGTACAGCGTGGTCATGCGGGGGCTTTCAAGGGGGCTGTCCTTTGCGGCGATCAGGCTGCGGCCATTGTCGGCAGCCGGTGCCGCGCCGACTGTCGGTTTGCAACGCGCCTGGGCGAGGCGCTTGTCCTACAACGCGCCCCCGTGGCTGCCGACAGCGCGCCCCCGCGGCTGCCGACAGCGTGTCGCTGCGGCTGCCGACAGTGCCGGCACGACGGCGGGTGCACAGTTTGCTCATCGACAGATGTCTCCACACCAAGACCAACGGAGCCACAAATGCCCACCCCTCGAACCTCAACCCCCGCGTGTTACCAGCTCTGCTTCCGCTCCCTATCGCAAGAAGGGCGCGGCCTGAGCTTTCCGTGTGACGCCGAGGGGCACATCGCTTTCGACCGCCTGAGCGACCGCGCGCGCAACGACTACTTCTTCGCCCGCGTCTGCATCGGCCACGCCTACGCCAGCCCGACCGTCGAGCCGACGCCGCTGCACTGAGTGCCGCTGCGCTGACCCCTCCGTGGAGATTCACTGCAATGACGCCTTCCTCGATGCCCTTCTCGCCGCCGCCGATCGGCCCCTTGCCCTGGCTGGCGACCTGCGTGGACACCGAGTTCGCGGCCGGTGACAGCGTGCTCGACGTGCTGCTCGCCGGCCAGGCAATGACGCGCTGCCTGATGGCGCGCTACACGCGGCTGCGCGCGCAGGGCCCCTCGGCCGACCCGCTGCGCGCCGGCCTGGCGCGGCGGCTGTGCGCCGAGCTGGCGGTGCAGCTGCAGATCGAGGAAGAACTGTTCTATCCCGAGCTGCGCCAGGTGTTGATCGACAGCGCGCCGGTCGACCAGGCCGAGGTCGAGCACGAGTGCATGCGCGAGCTGTCGACGCGCCTGATGGACATGGCGCCGGACGATCCGATGTTCGATGCGCGGGTGATGGTGCTGGGCGAGTTGCTCGAGCTGCACCTGGCGCGCGAGGCGCAGCAGATCTACCCGATGGCGCTGCGTGCGCCGCTGGACTTCAGCGCCCTCGGCCTGGCGCTGGTGCAGCGCCGCGACGAACTGCTGGCCGACATCGCCGACTCGGCCGGCGGTGAGCGGCTCGAAAACGAAAGCGCCGACCCGGTCGGCGAGCCACCGCGCTAGCTGGCGGCTGGCGCCACGGGCGCCGTGGCCGCCTCGGCCGTCGCGGCGGCCGCCTCGGCCAGCAGCGCCTGCACCGTGGCCATCTTCTGCAGCACCGCATCGGGCATCAGGAACGGATACGCGTCAGCCAGCCCGAGGCTGCGGTTCATCGCGTTGACGAAACGCGCCACCGGCAGCCAGTGGTCCAGCACCACCCGATCGATCGATGCCTGCGCCGTCGCGCGCGGCGGCCGCGTGCTCGCCGCCGGCCCGTCGAGCCGCAGGCCCCAGGCGGCGGCGGTCTGCACCGCGTCGATCACCAGCAACATGTGGGCGCAGGTCTCGGCCCAGTCCTCCCACGGATGGGCGCTGGCATAGGCGCTGACGAAGTGCTCGTTCCAGTCGGCCGGCGGCCCCTCGGCGTGGTAGCGGGCGAGCGCAACGCCATAGTCCACGCGGTCGTCGCCGAAGACGGCGCGAAAGCGCTCCTCGGCGTCGCCTTTGATCCAGCGGTAGTGCAGGTAGTGGCCGACCTCGTGGCGCAGGTGGCCCAGCAGCGTGCGCACCGGTTCGCCGAAGGCCACGCGCGTCGCTTCGCGGTGCACGTCGTCGGCCTCGTCGATGTTGATCGTCACGATGCCGCCGACGTGGCCGGTGATCACCGGCGGGCCTTGCGGCGGCGCGCCGAGCAGGTGGAATTCGAGCCCCTGCGCATCGTCGCTGCCCCGCTTGGGCTCCGGCGCGAGCCCCAGCTCCATCAGCGTGAACAGCAGGCGGCGCTTCGCCGCCTCGATCGCCGCCCAGCGCTGCACATGGCCCTCGACGCCCAGGTCCGGGATCACGGTGCTGAGGCGGCAGCTGCGGCACAGCGTCAACGTTTCGCCCGGCTCGAGCATCCAGTTGCAGACGCCTTTGGCGCGGTTTGCACAGGGGCGGTGGCCGCGCAAGCGCTTGCGGCCCAGCCGCTGCCAGCGCGCTTCACCGGCGGCCGCCGGGTCGAAGGCGCCCATGCGGCGCTCGGCCGGCAGGTAACCGAGCAGCGCACCGCAGCAACCGCAGGCGGTGTTGTCGAAGAACACGGGCTGGCCGCAGCCGCCACAGGAAAAGGGGATCATCGCGAGCCTGGGAGCAGGCGGCGCGCCCGCGAAGCGCCAAAGAGGCGCCAAAGAGGGGGCAAGGGCGCTTGTCACGCCCGGTTGCGACGCGCCGCGGGCGTGGGTGAATTCCGACACACAACATCGACGCGCACCGACACACAGGACGAGCCGCGATGCCTACGATGGACGCATTCCACCCACCATCGCAAGAGGTCCCCTCATGCACTCGCACCCCCCGCTCGCCGTGGCCCTCGGCCGCCATGCGGCACGGGTGCTGGCGCTGACGCTCTTGTCCGGCACGGTGTTCGCGCCGGTGTTTGCCCAGCTTCGTGTCGATCTCGACGGCGCCGCGATGATGGTGATGGAGCCGCTGCCTGAATTCGCGCCCTCCGGCTGGACGCTGCAGCGTTCGCAGTCCAGCAGCCTGGCCTCGAGCACCAGCGCACTGGCCACGCTGGCCGGATGGCCCGCGGTGCAGCCGTCGGGTGCCGTGACGCAGACGATGTTGTGGGCGCGACGCGAGCGGCTCGGCCTGGGTTTCGGCGTCGAGCATCGCTGGGCGCCGGTGGCGAGTCTCGCCAATCCCTTCCCGGCCCCCGCGGCGACGCGCGATGCCGGCATGCTGGTCGGCCTGTCGTGGGCCACCGGCGAGTCGTCGCAGGTGACCTGGGCGACGCCACTGCTGCCGCCGCGCAGCACCGGCCTGGCTTGGGCTGGCGCCGAGAAGTGGCCCGACCGCGAGATGCGCCTCGGGCTCGAATTCCGCAAGCGCGACCCGTATGCGGAGCTGCGCCGCGGCGCGCTGATGAAGTTCGAGGTCAGCCGCGACACGACCGTGTCGGTCAAGCCGCGCCACGGCCGCCTGAGCTTCACGCTCGCCAGCCACTGGTGATCCGGGCGGCGCCCGGGGCCTTCTGACCCGCGGCCTCGACGCCCACGGGTGGACGCCGACGGTCGGGCGGGCTTAACATCGATTTGACACGTGCATCACAAGCACGTCGGCAAGGGAGAATGTTGCGAGTCCGAAACCTCGTCGCGGCGCCTGTCGCGATTGCAGTGCTCGTGTGCGCCGCGCCGGTGCAGGCACGCACCTACAGCGGCAACACACTCGCCGAGCTGTCGCTGGAGCAGCTCGGCAACATCGAGATCACCTCGGTATCGCGGCGGGCGCAGCGCCTGTCCGACGCGCCGACATCGGTCTTCGTCATCACCGCCGACGACATCCGCCGTGCCGGTCCCGCGAGCCTGCCCGAAGTGCTGCGCCTGGCGCCGAACCTGCAAGTCGCGCGCTCGGCGAACCGCAGCTATTCGATCAGCGCGCGTGGCTTCGACAGCGCGCTGTCGAACAAGCTGCTGGTGCTGATCGATGGCCGCTCGATCTACACGCCGCTGTATTCCGGCGTCTTCTGGGACGCGCAGGAGGTGATGCTCGAGGACATCGAGCGCATCGAAGTCATCAGCGGCTCCGGCGCGACGCTGTGGGGCGTCAACGCCGTCAACGGCGTGATCAACATCATCACCCGCTCGGCCGCGCAGCGCGCCGGCACGCTGGCCACCGCCGTTGTCGGCGAACGCCAGCGCCGGCTCGCCGGGCGCAGCGGCGGCAGCTTCGGCGGCAGCGGGCACTACACGGTCTACGGCCTGCACATCGAGCAGGACGGCAACGCCACGGCCGCCGGAGCGCCGGCGCGCGACGCGGCGCGCCATGCGCAGCTCGGCCTGCGCATCGACACGGCGCTGGCCGACGGCGACTTCACGCTGATCGGCGATGTCTCGCGCGGGCGCATCGACCAGCCGCCCGGCAGCGTCGGCGCGCAGGGCACCGAGAAGTCCGGCGCGAACCTGCTGGCGCGCTGGCAGCGGCCGCTGGCCGGCGGCAGCCTGATGCTGCAGGCTTATGCCGAGCACACCCGGCGCACCTCGGTGCCGACGCTGGACGACACGCAGGACATCATCGACCTGCAGCTGCAGCACGCCGCGATGCCGATCGGCGATCACCTGCTGAGCTGGGGGCTGGAGCTGCGCCGCGGGCGCAACCACAGCGGCAACAGCCGCTCGGTGGCCTTCCTGCCGCCGCTGGCCAACCAGACCTGGAACAGCGTCTACCTGCAGGACGAGTTCCAGCTCGGCGCCGAGCTGCAGGTGACGCTCGGCCTGCGCGCCGATCGCAACGACTACACCGGCACCGAAGCGCTGCCGACGGTGCGGCTGGCCTGGCGGCCGGATGCCAACCAGCTGTGGTGGGCCGCGGCCTCGCGCGCGGTGCGCGCGCCGGCGCGACTGGACCGCGATCTCTTCCTTCCGGGGGTGCCGCCCTTCGCGTTGCGCGGCGGGCCCGGCTTCCAGTCCGAAGTGGCCAACGACCTCGAGCTCGGCTGGCGCGGCCAGTTCGGCGTCGATGCGACGCTGTCGGTCACCGCCTTCCGCACGGAGTACAGCCGCCTGCGCGGTGTGCTGCTGGATGCGAGCCGCACCGCAGGCATCATCGGCAACGCCATCGACGGGCGCAGCCATGGCATCGAGGCCTGGGGCAGCTGGCAGCCGCTGCCGAGCTGGCGGCTGCACGCGGGTGGGGCGCTGCTGCGCCAGCGCGCCGAGCTGCGGCCGGGCTTCAACGACAGCCGCAGCGTCGCGACGCTCGAGGGCGGTAACCCGCGCCACTGGTGGCTGCTGCGCTCGTCGCACGACCTCGGCGAACGGCTGGAGCTCGACCTCACCTGGCGCGGCGTCGCCGAGCGGCCGGCGAGCGGCGTGCCCTCGTACCACGCGCTCGCGCTGCGCCTGGGCTGGCAGGTGACGCCGGCGGTCGAGCTGTCGGTCGGCCTGCGCCAGCTGTCATCGGGCGGCCACGCCGAGTTCGGCGCGCTCGCCACGCGCGCGGAGTTCGAGCGCGATGCCTACCTGAAGGCGGAGTGGCGGTTCTGAATCCTTGGCCGCCTCATTCGCATGTCATGAGGCCGCGGCCAGCCGCCAGCGCGGCAGGCGCGCGGTGGTGATCGCGCGCAGCACCCATTCCGCCGGCCCGTAGGCGTGGCGCTGCAGCCACCAGCGGCTGAAGACGGCCTGCACCGCGATGATCGCCGGCACCAGCGCCAGCACGGCCGGTGGCGGCAGGCGATCGATCAGCCGCAGGCCGTAGCCGGTGAAGATGAGGCCGAGCACGACCGACTGGCCGAGGTAGTTGCTCAGCGCCATGCGGCCCAGCGGCGCCAGCCACTGCTCGATGCGCTGCCCGCGCGGGGTCTGGAACAGCGCCAGCGCCCCCGCCACGTAGGCGGCAGTGAGCAGCGGCCCGGTCAACAGGCTCAGGCCGAGTGCCACGAAGTCCGCGCCCAGGCCCGGCGCGGTGGTCCGGGCCCAGGCGTAGACCAGCGCGCCGGAGAGCCCGAGCGGCCAGCCGAAGATCACGATCCGGCGCACCGCCGGCCAGGCCAGCGCGGGCTGCGACAACACACCGCTGCGGCCCGCCGCAAAGCCGACCAGAAAGGCCGCCAGCGCGCCGGGCGCCTGCAACAGCAGCAGGGTCAGCGCCGACTGCCGCCACTGCGTCAGGTAGTAGCGCAGCGTGGCGGCCGCATCGCCGCCGAGGCCCGCCAGCCGGGTCCGCACGATGCTGTCGTCGGCCGGCAGCGCGACGCCGATCGCGACGATCGCGGCCCCCGCCAGCAACCACAGCATGGCGCTGGCGACGACCAGCGTCACGGCGATGCGCAGCGCGCGCCGCGGCGGCCAGTCGCGCCACGCCAGCAGCACGAGGCCGAGCAGGCCGTACAGCAGCAGGATGTCGCCGTCGAAGAGCAGCAGGCCGTGCAGCAGACCCAGCAGCAGCAGTCCGCCCTGGCGGCGCAGCAGACGCGGCTCGAACGCCGCACCGGCGCGCGCGGCCGCGCTCATCTGCAGCGTGAAGCTGACGCCGAACAGGAAGGCGAACAGCAGGTAGAACTTGGTCTCGAACAGCAGCGTGACCGAGAATCGCACCGCCTGGTCCAGCGGCGCGCCGAACGCGGGGTTCGGCGCGAAGGTGCCGAACCAGGAATCGGCGAAGGCGCCGATGTTGACCGCCAGGATGCCCAGCAGCGCGAAGCCGCGCAGCGCATCGACGTGGCGGAGTCGGTCAGGTTCTGGCGGGTCGTTCGGCAATGTGGGGCGCAGCCTACCAGCGCTCTCCGTAGCGCGCCTTCGTCGCGACGATGCAGGTGTCCTTCGTGTCGCCGGTCATCTGGCTGCACTTTTCCATCGCCAGCTTGTATTCGGCCTTCGCGCGGGCGGACTCGGCATCCTCGACGGCGACCGTCACGCGCTTGGCGAGCTTGACGTCGGCCTGCTCCTTGTCGCGCGCGGTCTTCGCTTCGCGCACGCACAGGGCCTTGGCATCGCCGGCGAGGTCGTCGCAGCGCTCCTTGGCGAGTTCATAACGCGCCTTGTACTGGGCCTCGAGCAGCCTGGTCTCGTCGCGCGCCGAGCCGGTGTAGTTGTATTCGAGCTGCGCCAGCGCGACCGCCTCGCGGCCCTTGGCCTGCTCGACGCAGATCTCGCGCGCGTTGCCGGTGAGCGCGCCGCACTTGTCGCGCTCGGCCTTGTAGGTCGCCTTGATATCGGTCTTTGCGCCGTCGTACGCACCACGCGTGAAGTTTGCCGCCTGTGCGGCACCGGCCAGGCCGAACAGCGCCGCCAGGCAGGACAGGGTCAACAATCGGTTCATGGAAAGCTCCTTGGAGCGCACGTGAGGAGCTTTCAGTGTTGAACCGCGCGCTCAGCGCGCAGTAGCAGCGACGGCCGTTTCCTGCTGTAGGCCCGGGCCTACAGTCGGCGGCGCCAGCAGCACGTGCACGCTGGCCGCCGGCAGCGTGGCGAGCTCGATGACCTCGTCGAGCGCAATCCGCCGCGCCTGCGGCTCCCGCGCCAGCGCGGCGCTGCAGGCGGCCTCGCCGTTGCAGACGATGAAGCGGTGCCAGCGCCCGGCCTCGTCGCGCAGCGCGACGCTGGCCTCGGGCCAGTGCGGCGGCAGGCACGGCGCGAAGCGCACGCGACCGTTGGCCGGCACCACGCCGCAGATCGATTCGACCGCCGCGCGCAGCAGCCAGCCGGCCGAGCCCGTGTACCAGCTCCAGCCGCCGCGGCCGCGATACGGCGGCTGGCTGTAGACGTCGCCGGCCATCACATAGGGTTCGATCGCATAGGCCGCCGCGCGGCCCGGGTCGGCGCTGCGATGCGCCGGGCTCAGGCCCGCGAAGACCTGCCACGCGGCCTCGGCCTGGCCGAGCCGGGCCAGCGCCATCAACGCCCACACCGCGCCGTGGTTGTACTGGCCGCCGTTCTCGCGCACGCCCGGCGGGTAGGACTGGATGTAGCCCGCCGGCGGCGCCGCTCGCTGCAGCGGCGGGTCGAGCAGGCGCGCCAAGCCGGCGTGCTCGTCGAACAGCAGCGCCTGCGCCGACGCCATCGCCTGCTGCGCGCGCTGCGGATCGCCGGCGCCGCTCAGCACGGCCCAGGCCTGCGCGATCAGGTCGATGCGGCACTCGCTGTTCGCCGCCGAGCCGAGCGGGCTGCCGTCGTCGAAGAAGCCGCGCCGGTACCACTGGCCGTCCCAGCCCGCGTCGTCGAGCGCGCGCTGCCAGCCTTCGCGTGCGCTGCGCCAGGAGGCGACGCGCGTCTCGTCGCCGCGCTCGGCGGCCAGCGGCGTGAAGGCCTCGATCACCATGCACAGGAACCAGCCCATCCACACCGATTCGCCGCGACCCTGGTCGCCGACGCGGTTCATGCCGTCGTTCCAGTCGCCGGTGCCGAAGAGGGGCAGGCCGTGCGCGCCGCTTTGCAGGCTGCGGTCGATGGCGCGGGCGCCGTGCTCGTACAGGCTCGCGGTGTCGGCGCTGACCTGCGGCGTCTCGTACAGGTCCTCGGCGCCTTCGGGCACCTGGCCGCCGACCAGGAAGGGCGCGCGCACGTCGAGCAGCGTGGCGTCGCCGCTGCGCTCGACGTACAGCGCGATCGCCAGCGGCAGCCACAGCCTATCGTCCGAAAAGTGCGTCCGCACGCCGGCGCCGCCGGGCTCGTGCCACCAGTGCTGCACGTCGCCGGCGGCGAACTGGCGTGCGGCGCAGGCGCGGATCTGCTGCGCCAGCAGCGCGGGCGCCCGTGTCACCAGCGCCATCGCGTCCTGCAGCTGGTCGCGGAAGCCGAAGGCGCCGCTGGCCTGGTAGTAGCCGGCGCGCGCCCACATCCGGCAGCCCAGCGTCTGGTAGCCGAGCCAGTGGTTGACCAGCGCGTCGAAGCGGTGGTCCGGCGTGCGCACGCGGATGCCGCCGAGCAGCGCCGGCCATTGAGCGCGCTGGCGCGCCAGGCGTTCCGCCGGGTCGACCGCGCAGGCCTCCTCGAGCAGCGCGTGCGCGGCCATCGGATGCGCGGCATGGCCGATCAGCAGCGTCAGCCGCGCTTCGCCGCCGGACGGCGGCGTCAGCAGGCAGCTGAGCGCGGCGCAGGGGTCGAGCCCGGTGCCGCCGCGCCGGCCGAGCCGCGCCGGCAGCATCATCCGCCCGGCCGGATCGAAGAACTCGCGCCGGTCGCAGGTCCAGTCCTCGGCCAGCGGGCGCACGGTCGGTCCATCGGCCGAATGTTCGTGGTCGGCATCGTCGGGCTGCGTCGGCCGCCACGCGACGAAGGCGGTGGCATTGCCGAAGCCGCCCAGGTGATCGAGCTGCGTTGCCTGCAGAGCAGTCATTGGCTCGGGCTCGGGCAGGCCGGCGCCCTGCGGGCCCAGCTGCAGCGCATCGCTGCGCGTCACGACCGACAGCCGCTCCGCCCGCGCACTGCCCATCTGCCACTCGAGCAGCGCCACCAGCCGCAGCCGTCGCGGCTTGCCGGCGCTGGCGCGCACCTGCACCTGCACCTGCTTGACCGCCTGCGCGACATCGACGCACCAGGTCAGCGTGATCTCCAGCCCGTCGATCGACTGCTGCATGCGCGTGAAGCCGATGCCGTGCGTGACCTGGCGTGCGCCACCACCGGCGGCCAGCGCGCGGCCGAGCGGCCAGACCTGGCCGCGATCGAGGTCGTGCAGCAGCAGCCACTCGGCGGCCGGGTCGGTCAGCGGATCGTTGGCCCAGCCGGTCAGCTGGTGCATGCGGCTGTTGCCGGCCCAGGTGTAGCCGCCGCCGGCCTCGGTCACCTGGCAGCCGAACTGCGCATTGGCCAGCACGTTGACCCAGGGCCGCGCCGGGTGCCGCGCGGCCTCGACGCCGAACGTGAAGTCCCCATGCTCGGCATCGAAGCGGCCTTCGGGCAGATGGCCGGCGGGTGCCGCGAGGCCGCTGGCCGCGGCCGCGGACACAGGCGGCGGCGGCGCATCGGCGGCCGACGGTGCCGGCAGCAGCGGCTGCACCGGCCAGCGCGGGATCGTGCTGCGCTGCAGGCGGTCGCGGCGGTAGTCGTCCTGCACGCGGTCGAGCTGCTGAGCCAGCGTGCGGCCGTCGGCCTGCAGGCGCAGCCGCGCCAGCGTCAGCAGCGTGTGGCGCTCGTCGGCGCTGAGCTCCTGGTCCTTCAGCACGTGCAGCGTCGCGCGGCGGTCGGCGGGGATGTGCTCGTCCTGCAGCGCCAGGTGACGCTCGCGCAGCACCTGCAGCTGCTGCTGCACCGGCGACAGGTAGGACGGCGGCTCGGCATTGATGACCACCAGGTCGAGCCCGAGGCCGGCAGCCGTCCACAGGCGCAGCGCCTTCTTCAGGCTCTGCACCATGCCAAGGCCCGGCTCGCCGATGATCGTGACCAGCAGGATCGGGCGGTCGCCCGAGATGCCTAACCGCCAAAGCAGGCGGCGATCGCAGCGCGGTGCGGCGGCGGTGGCGATGCGGTGGGCGGCCGGCAGGTCGCGCGTGCCGTGCGCGGTCAGCAGGGTGTTCAGCCGCAGCACGGCGATCCAGGTGTCGGCATCGAAGCCGAGCTCGCGCAGCCGGATGCCGGCCATCGTGTGCGACATGCTCGACGCGCGCTGCAGGTGGCTGGCCTGGCGGTACTTGTCGACCAGCGCGCCGAGCTGGTCCAGGTCGTGCGACGCGGCGGCGCAGAAGGTCAGCCGCGTCGTCGCACCGGGGTTGAGCTTCAGCCGCACCGAGATCATCGCCAGCGGATCGAGCCCGGTGTCCAGCGGCACGCCGGGCAGCGGCAGATTCGCATCGGCCGCGGCGTCGGCCGCGGCATCGTCACCGGCCGGGGCGGTCGCGGTGGCCACGGGGGGCGCGTCCGCTTCCGCCAGCACGCGACCGGGGAAGGTGCCGCGCGGCGCTGCTGCCTGGCCGTAGCGGCCGAGCCACGGGCCGCGGTCGGCGGCGGCCTCGACCCCCTCGACCGCGCCTTCGGCCAGCGCCAGGAAGAACACCGCCTGCACCACCGGCTCGTCGTGCAGGCGCGGGCGGCGGCGCAGGTACAGCGCATGCTCGGCCGCGTCCCAGCGCGCCTGCAGGAACAGGTTGGAGAACGCCGGATGCGCCTCGTCGCCGCGCTGCGGCGCCAGCGTCGGCTCGGCGGCCCAGGCCAGCGTCAGCGTGATCGGCTGCGAGCCGGCGTTGGTCAGCTCGACCTGGCGCATCTCGCAGTCGTCCTCCGGGCTGACCCAGACGGTGCAGCGTGAATGCAGGTCGGGCCACTGCGTGTCGAAGACGACGCGGTCCGGCTGCATCCGGCAGTGATAACGCGCATCCCGATCGGGTGCCGGATGGGCCGTCAGCGAATGCAGCGGCTTGCTGCGCCGCTGCACGAAGAAGAAGCTGCCGTGCGCGGGTCGCAGCAGGTCGTCGCGCCAGCGCGTCAGGCCGACGCCCTGCCAGCTGCTCCAGCCGCCGCCGTGGCTGCGCAACGCGACGGCGTGGCGGCCGTTGGTCAACAGCTGCGTCGCCGGCAGCGCATCGTCCAGCGGCTTGCTGTCCTGCATCAGGTGGGCGCTGCGCGGCCGCCGCGGCGGCGGCACCGGCGCCGGATCGGCGAGCACCGCGACCTCGCGCGGCGCGCGCTCGTGCAGCAGCGGCGCGACCGCGCGCAGGTGCGGATCGCTCATCGCCCAGCGGCGCGCGATGCCGCGCGTCAGCACGTCGGCGATGGCGATCAGGCCCATCGCCTGGTGGTGCGCCATGTACGCGTCCACCTCGACCATCGTGCTGCCGGCGGCCTGGCGCTGCGGCGTGTAGTCCAGCGCTTCGAGGAAGCCGAAGGCGCGCCGCGCGCCGAGCTGCTGCAGCGCCTGCAGGTTGGCGATCGCCGCCTGCGGCGCCACCAGCAGCGCGAGTGCGGTGGCGTAGGGCGCAATGACGCGTTCATCGTGCGGCGTGCGGCGCAGCGCGAGCCGCGGCACGCCTTGCGGGCCGTACTGGAAGGCCAGCGTGTGGTCCTGGCCGGCGATCGCCGATTCGGAGATGCCCCACGGCGTGCCACGTTCGCGCGCTTCGGCCATCTGCTCGGCGACCGCGCTGCGCGTGACCTGGTGCAGCACGCTGCCGACCGGTTCGTCCAGCACCAGCGAGGGCATCAGGTACTCGAACATCGAGCCCGACCAGGACTTCAGGCCGACCTCGGTGCCGTGGGCGAAGAACGGCCGCCCGAGCGCCGACCAATGCGCCGACGGCACGTCGCCCTTGGCGATCGCCACCAGGCTGGTCAGCCGCGCCTCGCTGGCCAGCAGGTCGTAGTGGTTGTCGTCGAGCTGCCCGGCATCGGCGCGGTAGCCGATGTGCAGCAGCTTGCGCTGCGGATCGAACAGCATCGCGTAGTCCGGCGCCAGCGCGAGGGTGCGCGCCCGCTCGGCCAGCGCCAGCAGCTGCGCGCGCAACGCAGCGCTGTCGGCCACCAGCAGGTCACGCAAGGCCGATTCGAGCGACGCCACATGGTCGTGCAGCCGCCACATCGAATCGTTGACGGCGCCGTCGGCGTCGCCGAGGCGCAGTTGATCGAGCTCGGCGCGCGCCTGCCGCACCTGCGCCTGCACGGCCTGCGCGCTGGCCTCGTCGATCGGCCAGTCGCGCGCATCGGCGCCCAGCGCCGCCACCGCGCGCAGCATCGGCGAGCCGGCCAGCACCGGCTGCAGCGCGGTCGCGCGCTGCGCCGAGCCGCGCAGAGCGGTGCGCAGCGCGGCGCTGTTGTCGGGCGCGGCGGCAGCTTCTTCGCAGGCCCGCGCCACCGCCAGCAGGTGCGCCGAGCAGTTGCCGCTGTCGACCGCCGAGACGTAGGCCGGCGGCAGCACGGCGAGCGTGCGGCTGTCGATCCAGTTGTAGAAGTGGCCGCGGTGGCGCGGCAGCCGCTCCAGCGTGTTCAGCGTCGCATCGATCCGCTCGGCCATCTCGACCGTGCCGATGAAGCCGAGCGTGCGCACGCAGGCGGTTGCCAGCAGGTACAGCCCGATGTTGGTCGGCGAGGTGCGGTGGGCGACCATCTGGGTCGGCACCATCTGCACGTTGTCCGGCGGCAGGTGGTTGTCCTCGACGCCGACGTGGCGCTCGTAGAAGCGCCAGCTGTCACGCGCCAGCCCCTGCAGGTATTGCCGCTCCTCCGGTTGCAGCGCCTCGTGCGGCGGCCGCGGCCGGCTGGCGAGCCAGGTCCACAGCGGCGACGCGGCCCACAATCCGAGCAGCGCACAGGCGGCCGGCCACTGCACCGGCGCGCCGGCCAGGTGCAGCAGCGCCAGGCCCAGCAGCAGCAGCGCCGCGGCCAGCGGCTCGCGCGCATGCGCCTGCAGCAGCGGGTCCAGCCGCGTGCGTGCCGCCGCCTGCGCATCGGCGGCGGTGGTCCACTGCAGCAGGTGGCGCCGGCTGACCCACTGGCGCCACAGCGCGCGGCCGATCGCATCGGCGTACATCATGCCCAGCTGCAGCAGCTGCGCGAGGTGCCAGCCGACGATGCCGGCGACGCGCACGACGTCGGCGCCGGCGCGATAGTAGAAGAGCTTCAGCGCGATGTCGTCGCGGCTCGGCGCCAGCCCGGCCAGCGCACCGAGCAGCGGCCCGGCGCCGAAGGCCGCGGCGACGATACCCAGCGTCCAGCCCAGCGGCAGCACGCCGCTGGCCAGCACCAGCAGCACCAGCGCCAGGCTCTGCGGCACGACCAGCGAGCGGCGCAGGTTGTCGATCATCTTCCAGCGGCTGATCAGCGGCATGTCGATCTCGCCGGCCGAGCGCAGGAACGGCAACAACTGCCAATCGCCACGGGTCCAGCGGTGCAGGCGTGCCGCTGCCGCGTCGGCATGCACCGGCGCATCCTCGACCACCGTGACGTCGCTCAGCCCCGCGCAGCGCGCGATGCAGCCTTCGAGCAGGTCGTGGCTCAGCACCTGGTTCTCGGGCAGCCGGCCGAGCAGCGTCCAGCGCAGCGCCTGCACGTTCAGCAGGCCCTTGCCGGTGAAGCTGCCTTCGCCGAAGACGTCCTGGTAGACCTCGGAGCTGGCGGCGCTGTAGGGGTCGATACCGCACTGGCCGCTGAAGATCGTGTGGTAGGCCGTGACGAAGCCGGGCGCCGGCAGCGGCGTGACGACGTGCGGCTGCAGGATGCCGTAGCCGGCGACGACGCGCCGCGTGCGCATGTCGATGCGCGGCCGGTTCAGCGGATGCGCGGCGACGCCGACCAGCGCGCGCAGCCGGCCCGGCGGCAGCACGGTGTCGCTGTCGAGCGTGACCACGTGCTGCACGCCGGCCGCCGGCAGCGACAGCGCACCGAGCGGCACGAAGGGCCGGAAGTCCGGCTCGGCCAGCGCACGCACCAGCTGCTCGAGCTTGCCGCGCTTGCGTTCCCAGCCGATGCAGCGCTGCTCGCACTCGCTCCACTGGCGTGTGCGGTGCAGCAGCAGGAAGCGCAGCGGTGCGCCGTCGGGCGCCGGGTGGCGCCGGTTCAGCGCCTCGATGGCCCGCTGCGCGGCTTCGAGCTGCGAGGCGTCGGTCGGCAGGCTCGCTTCATCGGCATCGGCCCAGTCGGTCAGCAGCGCGAACTGGGCCTCGGCCTCGGGATTGGCGAGGTAGTGCTGCTCGAGCTGCGCGACCAGCGCGGCCGCTGCGCGTTCGCTGCTCAGCAGCGAGGGGATCACCACCAGCACGCGTTCTTCGGCCGGAATGCCGCCGGCGAACGCCAGCCGCGGCAGCTTCTGCGGCTGCACCGATTCGCTGATCAGCCGATTGGTCAGCGCGACCACCGCCTCGCCGATCGGGCCGAGCAGCAGCAGCGCGGTCGCCAGCAGCAGCCAGCCGGACGCCGCCGGCGGCGCCAGCTGCACCAGCAATCCGGCGGTGATGGCGATCGCCAGCAGCGCCAGGCCCGGCAGGTAGACCGCGGTGGCCAGGCGCCGGAACGCGCGGCTGCCGCGGCGCGGCCACCAGCGCGGCTTCAGGCCCAGGCCGGCGCGCAGATCGTGCTCGCCGGCACCGCCCCACCAGTGCATCGGCGCCGCGCCGGGGTCGGCCGCGTCTTTCGTGCGTTGGGTCAGCTCGAGCAGGGTCTTGGCGACCGCGGTTTCGGACAAGCCCGATTCGCGCGCCAGGCGCTCGACGGCGTGCAGCGTTTCGTCCTGCGTGTCCTCGCGCTCGGCCGCATGCACCGGCGCCGACTGCAGGATCTGCATCACCGTGCTGGTGCGGGCGAACAGGCCACGCCAGTCGAGCCGGTCGACATGGCGCAGCGTGGTGATCGCGTTGCGGATGCTCTGCTGGTCCTCGGTGGCTTCGCTCTGCTGGCGCGACAGCGCGCCGGCCGGGTCGTGCAGCCGCAGCGCGAGCCAGGCGGTGAGCTCGCGGCACTGCGAAGGCGGCAGCTCGTCGCGGCGCTGCTCGATCGTCAGCAGGAAGGCATCGGCCACGCCACGTGCCGAGGCCAGCCGCTCCAGCCGCTCCAGCTGCAGCGTGTTGCGCGCGGTGTCCGGCTGGTCGACCCATTGGTGCGCGGCGTCCCGCGCGGCCTGCAGCGTCGCGCTGCGCTCGGCCAGCCGGCGCAGGTTCTCGACCAGCACGACGCGCAAGGTCGTCGGCAGCGCCCACAGCTCGGCCAGGGTCAGCGCGCGCTCGGACTGGTAGGCGCGCAGATAGGCCTCGAGCAGCTCGGCGTCGAAACCCGCATCAGTGTGCGCGACCCAGGCCCAGGCGACGCCGTAGACCCGCGGCAGCCCGGGCAGCGGCTCGTCGCGCAGGCGCGGCAGCAGGCGGAAGAAGTTACGCGGCAGGCCGCGCCGGATCGCGTGCAGCTGCTCGTCGATCAGCGCGGCGTTGTCCAGCAGCCAGAGCGCCGCAGGCCCGAGGTGGTGGCCTTCGCGGGCGTGGCGTTCGAGCAGTGCGCGGGCGCGCCGCAGCACCGCGATGTTGTCTTCGAGCCGCGGGAAGAAGCCGGCGCCGGCGGCCGAGCCCCGCACCACCTCGTGCGTGCGGGCGAGGCTGCGGCCATGCTGCTCGAAGCGCGCCAGGCCGAACAGCACCGAACGGATCGGCGGTTCGAGGCGCCCGGCCTGGGTCGACAGCAGGCCGAGGTCGTCCAGCCCCGCTGGGAGCGCCGGCGGCGACCCGGTCGCAGTCAATTGATCGCCCGCGCTAGATCCAGCCGCAGGCCGCGGACAACAGCAGCACGGCGGCGGCCACGGTGGTCACGAAGCGGGGCGCCATCTGCCGGTGCACGCGTTCGGCGACGAGGGCGGCGGAGAACCACCGCCCCTGGGCGGCGCGGCAATGCTGCAGGTGGCGCCGCAGCCCGGCGGCGTGCTCACGCAGCATGCGATTGGGGGTGATCAAGGGATTGTGAGGAAAGGTGTTGTTCACGGCATTCGCGCGGTTCGTAAGTTCGATGGAAGAGGCGCCGAGGGCGCGCCGCAGCGCGCCGGGGGAGGATGCCTGCCGGGTCAGCGCGACACCGGCTCCAGAGCGTCGACCGCCACCGCAGCCAGCTTGACGCTCCCGGCTTCGATGTCGGCCACATGCGGGGGCTGCAGGCTGGCAAACGCCAGCGAAGCCGTCGCGACCAGGGCGTAGAGCACGAGGGGCAGGCGTTTCATGGTGCGTTCCCGATGTTGTTGGTTCGTTGGGATTCACTCTACGGAAGCGGCGCCTCCCAGTCGTTCGGACGCGTGCGCGAGGGCCTGTGGGCCCTGTCCTACATCGGGAGCAATCTCGGGGCCCGCGATCAGCTCGCCGGCACGCCCGCCACGCGTTCCGCCAGGCGCCACAAGGCCAGCCGGTGCGCATCGACCAGCTGTTCGGCCTCCGGGCCGGCGCTGGCCACCGAGATGTCGGCCTGCTCGACCTTGGGCGCCTGCTGCCCACGCGGATCGACGATGGTCCAGCGTGCGCGCAGGCGCACCGTGCGGCGGTCGGGCGTCGCTTCGAAGGCCAGCAGCTCGACCCGCACCTGGCGCGTGATCACGATGCCCGGCGGCAGCGGATTGCTCCAGACGCGGTCGGCACCGAGCAGCGATGCCAGGTCGTGGCGCAGCAGGCGCGGTACCGCCTCGTGCAGCGGCTCGGCCCAGCGGTGGCCCGTCAGCGGGCGCAGGCCGGCGCTGCCCTGCGGCAGCAGCACCGCGTCGCGGTCCAGGTAGTCGGGCAGGTGCACCGGCCCCATCAGCTGCCAGGTCCAGCCCGAGGGCACGCTGACCGGGCCGACGTCGACCGGCGCGCTGACCGGCAGCCGGTACATGACATTCGGCGCCGCCGGCCGGCTGGTGCAGCCGCACAGGGCCAGGCCGACGGTCGCGGCGAGCAGCAGGGGGGTGGGCGGTTTCATCGGCGGTGACCTCCTCAGGACGGGCGCGACGCGCCGAGCGCCACGCTGGGCGCAGCACTGTCGTCGTCGCTGATATTGCGGCCTTCGCCGCGGCGCCCGCGCAGCAGCGACTGCGGGTTGCGTTCGAGCATCTCGGCCAGCTCGCGCACCGCGCGCGCGGCGCGCGACATGTCGTGCAGCGCGCGCCCGGCGTCCTGCACCAGCGCCCCGTCCTCGCCGGCGTGCTGGCGCAGCGCGGCGGCGGTGCGGGCGAGCTCGGCGGCCGCGCGGTGCAGGTCGCGCATCAGGGGCGAGTCCTCGGCGACCAGCGCGCCCACGCGATCCGACGTGCCCCTGATGCGATCGGCGGTATTGCCGACGCGCTCGGCCGCGCCGCCGACCAGGCCGAGCGCGCGCCGCGTCTCGGCCAGCGCGGCTTCGGCGGATTCGGCCATCGGCGCGATGCGCTGGTCGAGCCGGCCGGTGATGCGCTTGACGCTGGCGGTGATGTCGACGACGTTGTCCAGCGCCAGTTTCAGCTGCGGCCCGGCGACCACCGAACGCGCCGACGCGGCGATCGCCGACACGTCGTCGAGCAGCTGGCGCAGGTCCATGCCTTCGAGCTGGCCCTTGAGCGCCTGGATCGCGGTCGCGGTGGTCGGGATCTCGGTCGCGCCGCGCATGCCGCCGCGCAGATTGGCAGGGCGTTGCGGCCGCAGGTCGAGATCGACGTAGAGCTGGCCGGTCAGCAGGCTCTGCAACGACAGTTGCGCGCGCAGGCCGCGCGCGACCAGCGACGAAATGGTCTGGCTGCCGCGCGGCGCCGCCGGCCGCGCGCCGCTGGCCGCGGCGGCGCCGTTCTGGTCGAGACCGCGGATGATCTCCGGCTCGATCTCGGCGACGACCGGGATCCAGAAGTTGTCGGCCTTGGCGTCGTAGTCGAGGCCGATCGAGGTCACGCTGCCCAGCCGCACGCCTCGAAAGACCACCGGCGCGCCGACCTGCAGGCCGTAGATCGACCCGCTGAAGTGCATCACCGCGCGTTCCTTGCGGGTGAAGAAGCCGCCGCCGCCGGCGGCGATCACGCCGGCGATCACCAGCACGATGCCGCCGATCACGAAGGCGCCGATCAAGGTGGCGCTACCCTTCTTCGAGCTCATGCCGCCACCTCCTCGCGCTTCTCGGCCGGATGCGTGCGCCGGAGGAAGCGCTTGACCTCCTCGGGCCCCGACTCGAGCAGCGTCTGCGGTGCATCGAGGGCGGTCATCGTCTTGCGCTCGGCATCCAGGAACAGCGCGCGGTCGGCGACGGCGAAGATGCTCTCGAGCTCGTGGCTGACGAGCACGACGCTGCGCTGGTGCTCGTCGCGCAGGTTGACGATCAGCTCGTCGAGCAGCGCGGAGGTCAGCGGATCGAGCCCGGCGGAAGGCTCGTCGAGGTACAGCAGCGGCGGGTCGAGCGCCAGCGCGCGGGCGATCGCCGCGCGTTTCTTCTGCCCGCCGGACAAGGCCGACGGCTCGGCATCGAACTGCTCGGCCAGGCCGACCAGCGCCAGGCACTCGCGTGCGCGGGCGGCGCGGTCCTGCGTCTTTTGGGCGTCATCGGCGAAGAGCTCGAGCGGCAGCATGACGTTCTCGCCGACGGTCATCGAGCTCCACAGCGCGCCGGCCTGGAACATCACGCCGAAGCGGCGGCGCAGCAGCGCCTCGCGCTCGGGCGGGGCGCCGAGCAGGTCCTGCTCGCCGTCGGCGTCGATGTAGCGCACCGTGCCCGCCGCCGGCGCCAGCAGGCCGATCAGGTGGCGCAGCAGCGTGCTCTTGCCGCAGCCGCTGCCGCCGATGATCGCCAGCACCTCGCCGCGGCGCACGTCGAACGTCAGGTCGCGCTGGATCAGCTTGTCGCCGTAGGCCATCGTCAGGCCTTCGACGCGCACGAGAGTCGGCGCAGCGTCCATCACCAGCCCAGCCGCTGCAACGCGACGGTCAACAGCGACGCCGCGATCACGATCCAGACGATCGCCTGCACCACCGAGGTGGTGACCGCCGCGCCGACCGCCTGCGCGCTGCGCCCGGCATGCAGGCCCTGGCGGCAGCCGGCCAGCCCGACCAGCACGGCATACACCGTGCCCTTGCCGAGGCCGACGAGCACGTGGCGCATCTCGAGCGCCTTGATGCTCTTGTGCAGGTATTCGGTCGGCGCGACATCGAAGATGCCGACTGCCACCGCCCAGCCGGCGAGCATCGCGACGACCGCGGCGTACGCGGTCAGCAGCGGCGCGACCAGCGCGAGCGCCAGAACGCGCGGCAGCACCAGGTGCTGCATCGGGTCGACGCCGAGCGCGCGCAGCGCATCGATTTCTTCGTTGGCTTGCATGCTGCCCAGCTGTGCAGCAAATGCCGCGCCGATGCGGCCGGAGAGGATCACGCCGGTCATCAGCGCGGCGACTTCGCGCACCGCGCCGATCGTGACCAGGTCGGCGATGAAGGCCTGCGCGCCGAAGCGCTGCAGCTGCACCGCCCCCATGTACGCGAGGATCACGCCGATCAGTCCGCTGACCAGCGAGACGATAGGCACGCTGCGCGGCCCGGACTGGTCGAGTTGCCAGACCAGGTCGCGCCAGCGCATGTGGCGGGGGCCGCGGCCGCGCAGCCAGCGGCCGCTGGCGAGCAGCAGCTCGCCGAAGAACTCCAGGCTCAGGCGCGCGCCTGCGGCGTGCGCCGTGAACCAGACGCCGGCGCGATGGAGCATGCCATCGGCCGGCGCGGTTGCAGCAGTGGCAGCGGCGATCAGCCGCGCACTTCGAGCCGGTTGTCGACGCTCGTGACGCCCTTGACGGCGCTGGCGAGCTGCGTGGCGCGCTCGCGCGCCGCCGTCGTCGGTGCGGTGCCCTTCAGCGACACGGCGCCGTTGGCGGTGTCGACGTCGATGCGCAGCGCGCTCAGCGACGGGTCGCGTGCCAGTGCGGCGTTGACGCTGGCCGTGATGCTCGCATCGGCGACCTTGTCGGCAACGACTGCGCCGGCGTTCTCGACCTTCTGGGCGGCCTTGTCGGCAGCCGCCTCGATGTTCGCCTTGGCCTCGGCGCTCTCCTGCTTGACCTCGGCCTTGGCCTGCTCGGTCTTCTGCTCGGCCTTGGCGATCGTCGAGTCGATCTGCTGGCCGACCGTGCGCTGATCGTCCTGCTTGTTGCAGGCGACCAGGGCAAGCGCAGCGGCGGTGACGGCCAGCAGTTTCGTGGCGTGGATGGGGAGAAGGTGTGTCATGGTGAGTGCTCTTTCGTCGAGGGATGTAGGGCCCCCTGGGTTGGGGTTGCGCCTTTCGGCACTGGACGGGAAGCGAGCGGACTAGCCGCGTCGAATCCATGGACAGCCTAGGTGGCGCGATCGAGCGCCCGTATCGGTGCCGGGCGGGTTTGGCTGTCGGACGATGCCGACACGTCGTCGACCGTCAGCTCGAGCTCAGGCTCGGTCTCGATCGACACGGCGGGCATTGCCGCGACCGGCCGTGGCGGCGGCGCGGGGGGCGGCATCGGCGCCGCGGCGGTGGTCTGCGGCGCGGGCGCGGGGACGGGGGCAGGCGGGGTCACGGGCGCGGCCGCCGGCGCGCGCTCGCGATCGTTGACGCGACTCACCATCGTCATCAGGAAGCCCGCAATCATGGCCTGCGTCGATGGGCGCGACAGCTGTGCCATCAGCGAACGGCCGGCCCAACGCGGCAGCGCGCGCGCACGGCGGCGCAGGAAGGCCCAGCGCCACGGCGCGAGGGCCACCAGCGCGGCGCCCATGCCGGCGGCGATGGCGACGGTGGCGATCGGATGGCGGCGCACCAGCGGCAGCGCCGCGGCGCGCAGCTCCTCGGCGACCGCGACGGTCGGCTCGCGCCACGGCAGGTCGTGCCACCAGGACTCGACGCCGCCCAGCGCCATGCCGGCCAGCGGCGCCATGCGCAGCTTGCGGCGCAGGCTGCGCCACAGCGCGCGCAGCCGGCGTGGCAGCCACGCGTCGTGGTCCAGCAGGCCGGGTGAATCGTCATGCGGGGGCAGCAGCGCGGTGGCGAGGCGTGCGCGCGACGCAGCCAGGCGGACCAGTGCGCTCGAGACGCGCTCGGCGGGCGCAACGATGAGGTCGTCGCTCATTGCCGCCTCACGTCGCCAGCGCTTCGCGCAGCAAGGCCGTGTCGGCCGCGACCTGCTGGCGCAGCTGCACGAACTTCGGCGTCGAGGGCTTTGTGCGCATCCGCAGCCAGCAGCCCAGCGCGGCGATCAGCGGCACGGCCGGCACGGCCAGCAGCACCCAGGGCAGCGGCATCTCGCGCAACGGCAGGGCCGCGAGCAGCAGGGCCGCGACGCCGCTGAATATCAGCCCCAGCAGCGCCAGCAGCGCCGCCAGGCCGCCCAGCAGCGTGCGCTGGCGCAGCCCCTGCGCCGCTTCGGAGGCTTCGGCCGAGGCCAGCTCGGCATAGGCGGCAACGTGCTCGGCCAGGAGCTCTGGCTGCGTCGCCAGCAACTTCAACATCGGATGGACCATGGTGCCCCTCGTCATGTTCGTTCGTTGCTCGTGCGAACGCGCGACCGGAACTCGGCCGCGCGTTCTGGGTGCCCGCCCCGCAGGGGACCCGGGCAGTGCGCCTCGGTAGGAACCCCGGTGAACCGCGGCGGCGCACGGCCGCGGCCACGGATTCAAGCGCTCAGTGCGAGCGGCGCCGCATCGCCCAGCCGACGAGCAGCGCCACGGCGGCGCCGGTCGCCGCGGCGATCAGCACCGACTTGACCGGCTCGTCCTTGATGTAGCCGACGGTCTTGTCGCCGGCCTGGTGCGCGCGGTCGCGCACGCCGACGCTGGCTTCACGCGCGCGATCCATGCCACGGCGGGTCAGCTCCTCGACCTGGGCCGCAGCCGTCTTGAAGGCGTTGGGCACCGATTCGCGCAGGCGATCGACGTTCGACTGCAGCGAGTCGAGCGCCTCGTTGGCGACGCGCCGGGTGCTGCCGATGGCCTCGTCGGCGCCCTTGGCGGCGCCGGAAGCCAATTCGTCCATCGTGCCGGTGGACAGTGCGGTCTTGCTGATGGTCATGGCGGTTGTTCCTGTAGGTGGTTGCTTGGGGTGCCGGTTCTTCGACCGGCGCGTCAGGTCTTGCGGACCAGGCCCATCACGAAGGCCGCGACGGCCATGATCACGAAGACGAAGAACAGGATCTTGGCGATGCCGGCGGCGCCGGCGGCAATGCCACCGAAGCCGAACAGCGCCGCAATCAGCGCGATGACGAAAAAGACGATGGCGTAATGCAGCATCTCGGTCTCCTGGGTGGTGTCGCAGCGAGCGGTGCCACGATGGACTCGACTGTAGGCAGGCCTCCCCACACGGCCGGCAGGCACACACCGCTTGATGCTGTCGGCGGCATCGGTGCCGCGCTGTAGGAAGCGGCCTACGCGCTTTGCGCGGCCGCTGGCCTAGACTGTCCTGCACCCCTCGAGCCCAGGAGACCGCAATGATCCGGATCGCCATCGTCGACGACCACGCGATCGTTCGCGCCGGCCTGCGCCAGTACTTGTCCGAGCAGGTCGACCTGCGCGTCACCGGCGAAGCCGCCAACGGCCGCGAGGCGCTCGACCTGGTGCGCCAGGGCGAGGTCGACGTGATCGTGATGGACCTGTCGATGCCCGATCACGGCGGCGTCGATGCGCTGGCGGCGATCAAGGCGCGTGAACCCGACCTGCCGGTGCTGATCCTGAGCGGCTTTCCGGAAGCCCACTACGCGACGACGCTGCTGAAGCAGGGTGCGAGCGGCTACCTGAACAAGGAGTGCGATCCGGAGGAGATCGTCACCGCGATCCGCACCGTTTTCCGCGGCCGGCGCTACATCACGCCGGCGGTGGCCGAGCTGCTGGCCGACAGCCTGGCCGGCGACAAGGACAAGCTGCCGCACGAGCTGCTGTCCGAACGCGAGCTGCAGGTCTTCCTGCGGCTGGCCAAGGGCGAGACGATCGGCCACATGGCCGACAGCATGTCGCTGTCGATCAAGACCGTGAGCACCTACCGCACGCGGGTGATGGAGAAGCTCAAGCTCTCGTCGAACAGCGACCTGACCTACTACGCGCTGAAGAACGGGCTGATCCAGTAGCGTCTGAAAGACGCGGCCACCGGCTGCCCGAATGCGATCTCAGTGGCCGCCCGGCGTCGCCGGCTTCGCGGCGGCATTGCGCGTCTGCGCTTCCCACTGCCTGGCCGCCTCGACCAGCGTCGCGAAGGCCGCGCCGTCGTCCAGCAGCGCCTGCTTCACGTGCTTGTCCAGCGGCGCCTCGATGCCGGTCTCGTCGAGCGGCATGCGGTCGATGCGCAGCGATTTCAGCACGCGGGAGATCTCGGCCGCGGCGTGCGCCGGCGTCTGCAGCAGCACCAGGCGCTTGCTCTTGTGCGGGTTGTTCGGCACGTGGCACGAATCGCACTGGCCCTCGCGCAGCCGCAGCGCGAGCTTGCGGTAGGCGTCGTCGAGGTTCGCGAGGTGCGGGTTGTCGGCGGCGAACAGGCCGTCGAACAGCGTCATCTTCGGCTGCGTGCGGCCGGCCGCATCGGCCCACATCCAGCGGCCGTCGAAGTTCGTCGGCGCCGGCACCGGCGCGTGGCGCGCCAGCGCCGGCTGGCTTCCGTGCACGGTGAACTGCGCGGCGGTGATGCGCGACTTCAGCGGCTGCCACCACAGCAGCACCTCGTTGGCCGCCTGGTACATCGACCACTTCTCGGCCTCGTGCCAGAACGGGTACGGGAACAGCCCCGGCTGCAGCCGGTTGCGGAACGCCGTGCGCAGCCGGATGCGGTACATCTTCTCGTCGGCTACCCATTCGACGCTGTGCTCGCCGTTGAACATGAACAGCGGCAGGTACATGCCGGTCAGCGCATCGGGCGCGAACTGCGTCAGCGAGGCGTCGGCCAGGCGGATCTTGGGATCGCGCTGGCGGCCCCACAGCACACGCGCCTCGGGGCTGGCGCCGGTGAGCTGCTCGCGCAGCGCCGAGTCGCCGAAGAGCGCCTGGCGGCAGCCGTTCAGCGCGGCCTCGTCACCGGGCTCGGCCAGCGGGCAGCGCGCGGCGAATTCGTCGGCCAGCCGCTGCGCGATCTGGCGCACGCGCTGCGTCATCGCTTCGTCGGGTGCCGCTGCGGCCGGGTTCGCCGGCGCGATTGCGGGGCTCAGTGCGGAAGCAGCGAGCAACAGCGCGGCTGCGCCTCGCCGCAAGGGGCGCTTGCTGGGGGTCATGGGGTCCTCCCTCCGGAGTCTCTCTAACCGACGATGTGACCGTGGCGGTTGATCACCACCATGTCGACGTACTGCGATCCGTGCATGCCGTGCTCGGCGCCGAAGTTGACGCGGTAGCCGCCGAGGTCGGTCTGCAGCCGGGCCAGCGCATCGCGCATCGACGCGCGCGTCGGCTTGCCGCCGCGCTGCGCGGCGCGCGCGGCGTCCACCGCGACGCGGCCGGCGATGTAGCCCTCGAGCGTCGTGATGCCGAGCTTGGCGCCGCCGCCGAAGGCCGCGAGGTCCTGCCGGCATTGGTTGACGACCGCCAGTCCGAGCGCATTGGGCCGCGGCACGACCAGGCTCATCACGATGCTGCGGCCGGCCAGCGCGATGCCGTCGACCAGTTCCTGGCCGGCGAACGACGATGCGAAGCACATGCCGTTGAAGCCGGCCGCCGACAGCTCCTCGACCATGCGCAGGATCGGCCCGGCATTGGTCGTGAACATCAGGCCGTCGAGCTTCGCCGCGGCCAGTTGCTGCACCTGCGGCGCGAAGCTCTTGGCATTGCGGTCGACGCCCACCGTCACCGCCGGCTGCACGCGCGCGGCCTGCAGTGCCTGCTGCATCGCCTCGAGATTGGCCTTCGAGGTGTCCTGCAGGTGCACGTAGCCGACGCGCTTCATGCCGAAGTCGCGCACGTAGGCGACCATGCGGCGGTATTCGGTGTCGTAGCCGGCGCGCACGTGCGAGATGCCGGCCGCCGACGCAAGGCGGATGCCCATGTTGCCGCTGGCGGTGCCGAGCAGCGGAATCTGCGCGTTCTGCACCAGCGGGAGCGCGGCCTCGGCGATCGCGCCGCTGGTCAGGCCGACCAGCGCCGCCGCGCCGTCGTCGATCAGCTGCTTGACGTTGGCGACGCCGCGGTCGCGCACGCCGCCGTCGTCGAGCGTCTGCAACTCGAACTGCAGCGCGCGCGGGCCGTCGCGCTGGCTCTCGGCGCGGTTGGCGGCCTGCAGCGCGGCGAGGATGCCGGCGCGCACGTCCTGGCCGTAGCGCTGCTGTCCGCCGGACAGCGACGCCGATTGGCCCAGCCGCACGACGGCGCCGCCGCCGCTGCCCGTGAGGGTGGCCGCGTGCAGCGGACCGAGGGCCGCCAGGCCGGTGACACCGCCCAGGCCTGCCAGCAGCGAACGTCGAAACATCGTCATCGCGGCCTCCTGCTTCAACCGACCAGCCGGCCGTAACGGTCGACCGCGATCAGGTCGACGTAGCGCGAGCCGTGCGGCGTGCCGGCGAACTCGACGCGGTAGCCGCCCAAGTCGGCGCGCAGGCCGGCGATCACCTCGCGGAGGCGGCTGCGGCCGATGCTGCCGCTCTTGTGCGCGGCCAGCGACGCCTGCACGGCGGTGCGGCCGGCGATGTAACCCTCGAGCGTGGTGATGCCCATGCGCGCGCCGGCCACCTGCGCGATGTCGCGCTGGCATTGCGCGACGACGCTGACGCCCATGGCGGTCGGCCGCGGCACGACCATGCTCATCACGCAGCTCTGGCGCTTGGCGGTCAGCGCGTCGATCAGGTCCTGACCCGCAAAGGACGTGGCATAGAACAGCCCCGGGAACTTGGCCCGGTGCATGTGGTCGATGATCTTCGCGATCGGCGCGGCGTTGGCGGTGAACAGCACGCAATCGGGGCGCGCGGCGAGCAGCTCGTTGGCCGGGCCCTCGAACGAGGTGGCGTTGCGGTCGATCGTCAGCGACAGGGCCGGCTTCACGTTCATCGTCGCCAGCGCCAGCGTCATCGCCTGCAGGTTGGCCTGCGAGGTGTCGGCCAGCGTCACGATGGCCACGCGCGTCAGGCCGAAGTCCTTCGCGTAGCTGACCATGCGCATGTACTCGGCGTCGTAGCCGGCGCGCACGTGGTAGGCGGCGCCGGCCTTCGGCGAGCGGATGCCCATGTTGCCGCTGGCGGTGCCGAGCAGCGCGATCTGCGCATCCTCGATCACCGGCAGGCAGGCCTCGGCGCCGGCGCCGCTGGTCAGGCCGATGATCGCGGCCGCGCCCGACTCGGTCAGGTTCAGCACGTTCTGCAGGCAGCGGCTGCGCACGCCGCCATCGTCCAGCGTCTGCAGCTCGAAGCGCAGGCCGGTGCTGGCGGCGTTGGCATTGGCGGCAGCGAAGGCGGCGGCGATGCCGTCGCGCACGTCCTTGCCGTAGCTGGCCTGGCCGCCGGACAGCGACGCCGACTGGCCGAACTTGAGGGTCCGCGCCTCGGGTGCTGCGGCGGCGATGCCGCTGAAGCCCAACCCGGTCGAAACGCCCGCCAGTGCGGCGAGCCCGAATTGCCTGCGGTGCATGAAGCACCTCCCTCGCTGATGTCAACGCCAGCTCGGCGTGTGATCCGGTTTTCGACCGGCCGGCGAAAAGGCTTGAGGGTTCGCTAACCATTGGTTGACGTGGATACCGCCGGTTGCAGATTGCGTGGCTTTGATGTTGAAAACGCCGCCTTGGAACGGCGATCACCGGACGGCTCGTGAGGCGTTGGCGATGCGCCGGGTGCGGGGTTCTCGATCAACCGGCAACAACCTGTCACGAGTTGCGCCCACGCGAGTGCATCGCGCCGCGGGCGCAACCCCCAAGCTTGTCGGCCAGCGCAGCCGGCTGGGCGCCCGCGCGGTTTCTAGAATCCGCCCCGGCCGGACGCACACCGCTCGTCCCGCAAACCCCGGGGGAAGTTCGTCCAGATGAACCAGGCCTTCGCCGCCGTGATGGACCTGATGTCCAGCGGCTTCGACACCACGCGGCGTCTCTATCACCTGAAGGGTGATGGAGCGCTTGCGGAACTGCTGGTCGAAGCCTGGTGCCAGCGCGAGGCACTGAACACGCCGTGGCGCATGGAGTTGAGCGCGCTCGCCCTGCGCGCCGATCTCGACCTCGACGACATGCTCGGCCGCCGCCTCGACCTGCGCACCACGCTGTCCGACGGCGGCGAGCTGCTGCGCTCGGGCCTCGTCACCGAGGCCCGGGCCGAGGAATCCGACGGCGGTTTTGCGCGTTATCGACTGGTGATCGAGCCCTGGCTCGCGCTGCTGGCGCACAGCCGGCGCAGCCAGGTCTGGCAGGAGAAGACGCTGGTCGAGATCGTCGAGAGCGTCTTCGCGCGTTATGCCGCGCGCGCATCGTGGCGCTGGGCCGCTTGTGTCGACGCCCACCTCGCGGCCAGCGCCTTCGCCGGCAGCGGCGGGCTGCGCAGCTACTGCGTGCAGTACCGCGAGACCGATCTGCAGTTCGTGCAGCGGCTGCTGGCCGAGGAGGGCCTGGTCTACCGCTTCGAATTCGACGACGCGGCGCCGGACGGCCAGACGCTGGTGATCCTGGCCGACTCGGTCGACCCGGCGGCCTGCCCGGAGGATCGCTGCAGCGAAAGCGCACTCGGTGGCCAGGGCATCCGCTTCCACCGCGATGCGCAGGTCGAGGACCAGGACACGATCCAGGCGCTCGGCGCGCTGCGGCAACTGCCGGTGGCGCAGGCCACTGCCATGGCCTGGGATTACAAGGGCAAGCGGGTCGTGGCTGCCAGCGTGCCGACGCTGGGCAGCGTCGGCGGCGACAATGCGCCGCGGCTCGAGGCCTTCGACGCCGCGGGTGCCTACGCCTTCGCCACGGCGCCCCAAGCCGAGCGGGCCCAGGTGCTGGTGCAACAAGCCCACGAAGCGCGCCACAAGACCTGGCTCGGCCGCGGCACGGTGCGCTCGTTCAGCCCCGGCACGCACTTCACGCTGACCGAATCCGCGCTCGACGTGCTGGCCGCTCTCGCTGGCGACGCCGGCGCCGGCAAGCGCTTCCTGCTGCTCGACACGATCCACGCCGGCATCAACAACCTGCCCAAGGACGGCAACGCGCAGATCGTCAAGGCGCTGGGCGAAGGCGGCGCCGGGCTGCTGGCCGACTGGGTGCCCGACGAGGTGAAGCAGCAGGCGGCGGCTTCAGGCTATGGCAACGCCTTCGAGGCGATCCGCGCCGGCGTGCCGTGGCGGCCGCTGCTCGCCGATGACACCGGCCGGCGCCTGAATCCCAAGCCCACCGTCGACGGTCCGCTGGTTGCCACCGTCGTCGGCCCCGCGGGCCACGAGATCCACATGGATGCGCTGGGCCGCATCCGCATCTGCCACGACTTCCAGAGGCAACCGGGTCAGGGCCCCGACACCAGCGATTCGAGCACCTGGGTGCGCGTGCTTCAGCGCCACGCCGGCGCCGGCATGGGCCTGCAGTTCATCCCGCGCATCGGCCAGCAGGTGCTGGTCGACTTCGTCGACGGCGACATCGACCGGCCGCTGGTGATCGGCGCGCTGTACGACGGCCGCGGCGAGGCGGGCGTGCCGTTGACGCCGGGCGGCAAGCCGGGTGCGTCGGACAGCGCGGTCTTCGCGCAGTCCAGCGACCACCGGCCGAGCGCGCAAGGCAACCTGTCGGGCGGCCACGGTCCCGCGTGGCACGGCGCCAGCGCCGGCGATGCGACTCCAGACGGCGGCCAGCGCAACGCCGCCGCCTTGTCGGGCTGGAAGACGCAGGAGTTCGGCGCGATCGGCTTCAACCAGCTCGTCTTCGACGACAGCAACAGCCAGCTGCGCGTGCAGCTCGCGACGACGCAGCACGCCACGCAGTTGAACCTCGGCCACCTGATCCACCAGGCCGACAACCACCGCGGCAGCTTCCGCGGCTCAGGCTTCGAATTGCGCAGCGATGCCTACGGCGCGATCCGCGGCGGTGCGGGCGTCGCGCTCAGCACGTACGGCGAAGCGCTGCCGCAGCCGGCCGGCGACCTGGCCGCGGCGATCGCGCTGGCCAGGCAGCTGGAGCAATGCGGCGAGACGATGAGCAAGGCGGCGAAGCTGCACCAGACGGTGCAGATGGCCGCTCACATCGGCAGCCAGGCATCGGGCAAGAGCCTGGTCGACGACCAGGCCGCGCCGCTGGCGGCATTGCGCAAGATCCTCTCGGGCATGGTCGATCCGCAGGCGCTGGAACGCGCCAGCGCCGATGCCGCAGCGAAGAACATCGCCGCGGGCGACGGCAAGCTGCCCCACACCACCGACCCGGTGATCGCGATTGCCGCGAAGGCCGGGCTCGCGGTCACCGCGGGCCAGGACCTGCAGATGAGCGCCGGCGAAATCATTGCCACGATGAGCGGGCAGGACACGCACTGGGCCGCGGGCGGCAACGCCCGCCTGCACACCGGGCAAGCCATCGGCATGCTCGCCGGTGCGGTCGGGCCGGGCAAGGAAGCCGCCGGCAAGGGGCTGACTCTGATCGCGGCCAAGAAGGACATCGAGATCCAGGCGCAATCGGATCGTTTGCAGCTCGCCGCGCACCAGGACGTGCTGGTCGAGTCCGAGCGCGCACACGTTCATTTCGCGGCGGCGAAGAAGATCAGCCTGTCGGTCGCCGGCGGCGCCAACATCACGATCGAGGGAGGGAACATCGTCGTGCAGTGCCCGGGGACGATCACGGTGCTGGCGGGGCACAAGAGTTTTGTGGGGCCGAGCTCGGTGTCGTATCAGTTGCCGCGCATGCCCAAGGCACCGCTCGCGTTCAAGAGCCGCTACCCGTTCTCCAAATAGCAGACCGCTCGGGCGCCGAGCCCTCCGCGCAAGCCCTTCGATGATCATCAGTCCCCCCTTCCTGCTGCCGCGCAACGCCAACGAAACCGACGACCAGTGGCTGGAGCGATGCATGCCGGGCGGTCAGCCGGGCGACGGGGCGTTTCCGCTCAGCTTCAACCTCGGATGGCATGGGGGCATGCATCTGAGCGCGCCGGGCGACGGAACCACGCACGAGCCGGTGCGGGCGATCGCCGACGGCACGGTCGTCTACCGGCGCCTGCCGACGCCGTTGCCGCCCGGGCCGCTGCCGGAGGGGCATCCACTCGCCTATGGCGGCGGTTGGACCGACGATGGCGTCGTCGTCATCCGGCACGACACCGAAATCGGCGAAGGAGCCAACGCCAGCGTCCGCTACTTCTCGATCTACATGCACCTGCGCGAAATCGATGCACGGGTTTCCGATGCGGCTGGACGCAATGCGATCTATCGCAAGGACGTCATCGGCCAGGCAGGACAGATCAGTGGCGGAACCGACCCGCAGATCCACTTCGAAATCGTCTGCGACGACGACAACCTGCGCAAGCTCGTCGGGCGCGCGGCGGGCGATCTGCCGACCGCAGCCGACGGCCGCACCGACGCGGTCTACGGCGAGATGTACTTCCTGCTGCCGGCCGGAACGCCGGTGTTCGCCGATCGTCCGCTGCCGCAATTCGCCCAGGCGATGGTGCAGCCGCCGACGCCCGCGGGCCAGCCTCAGCCGGCGCCACAGCCGCTGCAGCCGGCGCATATCAGCACCGAGGTGCTGATCATCGGCATGCGCCATGCGGGTGGCAGCCGCCTCGGCGCCGGCGGAGGTCTCGGAGACGCCTGGTTCACGACGCAGCGCCTGGATGGCAGCACGATCGGTGCTGCATTGCAGGAACGGGATGCCGAATACGGCCTGTACAGCAGTGCCATGGCCATTCGGGATGCCTATCCCGCCAACGGGCGGCCCGCTCCGAGTGCGGTGGTCGAGATGCTTCGATTCGGGCGGGTGATGGGGCCCGACGCCCTGAATCCGGCAGACCTGCCGCATTGGCGCCAGGTTCGTCACGACGGCGGCGGCGTCGGCTGGGTGAACCTCAATGCCCCGGGCATCCGAAAGTTCAGCGATGCGGATTTCCCGCACTGGAAGCGCTGGACGCTGGTGGACGACAGCGCGGATCGCGACAGTCGCTGCGACTCGACGACGGTCCGAGGCTGGCTCGATGCCTCGGGTGACGGGCAAGTCGACCCCGCCGAGGCCATGTCGCGCTTGTCCGACGTGGACGTTGCGCCCCGCCTTGCCCGGACCATCTGCAAGACCGCCACCGAATGGAATGCCGCCACCGTCGAGCCGCGATGGGGCTGGTTGAGAACCCGCACCGTCGAGAATCCGCAACCGCTGTCCGATGAGGAATTCGCGGCACTGCGGGCCCACATCGGTGCGCTCGCCTTCTGGCCGGGGGGAATGGGTCTTCCGGAGGCGCACTGGCACTTCCAGCCGCGGGAATTCGTGCGATGGTTCAGGCGCTGCGGATGGATGAGCGTCAACGAGCAATTGCAGCTCATTCCGGTGAACATCATCCGGCAGTCCGGTGCCAACCACCACTGGGAACAGCCGGCACTCGGCCCGGCCCGGACCACGATGGCCACCTATGGCGTCGAATTGAACAAGGCGCTGCGCAAGTTCGTCATCGAAGGTCCGCAACGTCGAGCGGCGTTCTTCGGCAACGCGACTCAGGAGACGCGCTGGTGGGCGGACATGCGCGAGAGCGGGGGCGCCACGCCCAATCTGCACAATGGATGGTATGGACGCGGATTCCTGCAACTGACGAACCCGAATGGGAACTTGAACAACGGCAACAACAACTACTATCGATACTTCAAGTTCCGTGGTCGTGTGCCGGCGATTCCGGCGGGGCCGCAGGAGCTTGCCTGGCGCGACCAGGTCGCGACGAATGCGCACGACGCCGCACACAGCGCCGCGGCGTACTGGATCTGGCCGAGCGGACCCAAGAGCAGCTCCAACGAGTATGCCGACGCGAACGCCGTCAACGAGAGAAGAGCGGTGCAGATCGGCGGCACCACGCGCGTGTGGTATTTCAATGCCGGTTTCCGCCGCGCCGCCGCGTCGGTGAACCTGCCTGCGGCCATTCAGAATCCCAATCTCGGATTCAATGGTTTCGTCGACCGGTCCACCGCGTTCGTCAATGCACTCATGGTGCTGGATGATCGCCCGGCATTCCAGACTGCTGCGGGTGGCGTGACCTACGATCCTGAAGGATACGTGCGGAGGCGGCCGTGACGCGATGGTTGCCGCTGTGCAGCGTGTTCCTCGCGCTGGCCGTCGGATCCCCGCCCGCCGGGTCCGGCACCGAGGGCTCGCGGCGATCGGTGGCCGGGCCGTTCAGCTTCGAGGCGAGTCCGGGTTCGGCATCGGGAAACCTGCGGGTGCGCGTCGTGCGCGCGCCGGGAGCACAGGGGGTCTTCGATGACGATGTCTCGACAGGCGTCGAGGAGGAGGAGCTGCGTTCATGGCTGCGTCGACCCGGAGCGATCCGGCAGGCTGTGGCCGTGGCAGACAGTGATGCTGTCGTCGTGGATGACTACAACTTCGATGGTTGGCCGGACTTCAGCGTTCTGGCCTCCGTCGGCAACGTTCAGATCAATCGACACGTCTATCTCTACGATCCGGCGGCAAGCACTTTCAAGCTGCACGAGGCCCTCGGCGAAGTCGCCTGCCTGCGTGTGGATCGATCGAGAAAGCGGCTCGTGGGCGCCTGCTTCCACTCGAGTGCCGCCAACAACTGGACAACGGAGTACGCCTTCGTCGCGGGACGGCTTCGGCCGCTCGTGCGAAAGGGAACGGACTATCGTTCGCAGGGCGAGCGGACCTTGCTCTTTACCTTCCGCTCCACCTATTCCGGCTCCGACGAGTCGGTGACCGTGCTGTCCTGCGTCGAGGAGACGACGTCGTCGTCCGGCGCAGTCGTTCGTCGAAAGTTGGTCACCAGCGCCTGTGCGCAGTGAATCCATGCCGGACGCCATCACGCGCCGGCTGCCGCGGGCTCAATGTTCCGCCAGCTCCGCGCAGTAATCCAGCATCTCTTCCAGCTCCGCCGACTTGTCGAACACCCGCTCGGCGCCCATCGCCAGGCAGCGCCGGCGCATGTCGGGCGTCGCGTAGTTGCTCAGCACGACGAGCCGTGTCGCCGGGCACAGCTCGCGCGCTCGAGCGAGCACGCCCAGGCCGGTGCCGGACTTCAGGAAGATGTCGACGATCATCAGGTCGCATTCTTCGCCGGGCGTGCGCATCCATTGCACTGCGGCGGGCTCGTCCTCGGCGCTGCCGATGACTTCCACCGCGAGCATTTCCTCGAGCGTGGCGATCAGGTTCTGGCGGATCACCGCGTTGTCTTCGACGAGGAAGCAGCGCAGCGGGGCGTCGCCGGCGCCGGCGCCGTGCCGCGGTTCAATCATTTGCGGGCCGTTCATGGCTAGCCTCTCCTGGCTTTCGAAGGGTTCGGTGCGGGACGGGTGCTGGCGCTGAGTTGCTCGCTCAAGGCGCGGCAGCCGGCGATCGCGGAACGCGCGTCGTCGTCGCCGGCGTCGATCAGCGGCAGCAACCCGGCCAGCGGATTCAGCATGGCCAGCAGCACCGAGGGCACGAGCCGGCGCACCAGCGGGCCCTTCTCGAGGCTGACCTTCGGATCGGCGAACGTGCCGTCGATGTGCAGCGGCGTGCGCAGCGCGACCGGGCTCATGTCCTTGGGCTCGACGCGCGCGACGAGCGCCAGCCGCTCGGTGGCCAGCGACATCGCGCCGTCGCCGTAGATCGTCGAATCGGTCGTGTCGACGATCAATACCTTCGGATCGACGCGGCCGTCGGCGATGTGCAGGTCGGCGGCGCCGCAGGTCACCGGCAGCGGCTTGTCGCCGCGGATCATCACGCCCAGCGCCTGGGCGATGTCGATGCCGGCGCCTTCGACGACCAGGTGCGAGATCGTGCCGCGTGTCCAGTGCAGCACCGCGCGGCCGTCGGCCGAGGCCAGGAATTCGGCGGTGGAGCGGCCCTGGCCGCGCAGGTCGATGCGGCCGCCGAGCAGGCCCGTCACGTAGGGTGGCTGGCCTTCCTTGCGCGTCATGCGCAGCCAGCGTTCCATCACCAGCCCGCTGGCGACCAGGTTGGCCTGCCAGTCGGCGACGGACTTGCGGCCGTCGACCTGCAGCGTGCCGCGCAGGCGACCGGCGGCCCATTGCGCATCGATCTCCTGGATGCGCAGCACGCCGTCCTGCAGCACCAGCCGGCCGCGCAAAGGTTTCAGCGCAATGAGCTTGTCGCCGCCGGGCTCGAGCCGGTCGAGGTCGATGCGCACGTCGGCGTTCATCATCTTCAGCGACGGCAGGTCGAAGCTGCGGTCGGGCAGCACGCGGCCCTTGGCGCGCACGGCGGCCTTCACACCCGGCGTCGCGCCGACCGCCGGTCCGAGGTCCGCCAGCCACAGCAGCGGGCCGTTCAGCCGGCCGACCAGGCGCGGCAGCGCGTCGGGCGGGCGGTCGAAGTCGAATTCGCCCGCCAGGATGCTGCGGCCGACCTGCGCGCGGTGAACGACGCTGTGCCAGCGCGTGCCCTCGTGGCGCAGGTTGCCGTTCATCGAGAAGGCGCCGGTGGTCGGCAGCGTGATGCTGAAGGGCTTGCCGACCTCGGCCAGCGACGGGCCGGCCACCTCGTAGCTGCCGCTGAGCTTCAGCCGGCCGAGCAGGTCGCTGGCCAGGCCATCGAAGCGCAGGCGGCTGGGGCCGGCTTGCACCTGCAGTTGCACCGGCACCGGTGCGCTGTTCGGATCGGCCGACAGCCCGGCCAGCGCCGAGCCGGCGCGCAGGCTGACGCGCAGCGGATGGTCGTGGTAGCGACCCTCGCCGCGGCCGACCAGGCCGGCGCCCGTTGCCGACGCGCTCTCATCGAGCGAGGCCTGCGCATCGATCACCAGCTGCAGCGGGGCGTCGTTGAGGTACAGCGTGCCGTTGCGCAGCGTCAGGCGCTCGAAGTGAACGCCGTTGAACTTCGGTTGCACGTTGCCGTCGCGGGCCTGCTGCGGGCCGAAGTGCCAGCTCGCGGCGCCGTCCGCACGGCGTTCGAGTTGCAGCTGCAGCCGTTCGCTGGTCAACGATTCGACCTGCAGCGGCTCGCCCCTGCGCAGCGCCAGCAGGTCGCTCCAGCGCAGCCGCAGCTTCGCGTCGTGCGCCACCGTCATCGGCTGGCGCGTGCTCCACGGCGGGTTGTCGATCTGCAGCCGCTTCGCGTCGAGTCGCACGCTGCCGAGCAGCCGCAGCCGGAACGGATCCGGCGTTGCATCGCCCGGGGCGAAACTGACCGGTCGTTCCAGGCGCTTGGACAACCAGCGTTCGGCCGGTTGCTGCAGGAAGGGCCAGCCCGCCCATTCGCACCACGCCACGGCCGCCAGCAGCACCAGCGGCAGGGCGATCAAGGTCCAGAGCAGCGGGTGCTTCGGACGATGGAGATGCAGGCGGTGCATGGGTGAATGCTGACGCGTTTGATGGCTGGAACCCATCGGCGAGCAACGGTGCCGGCTGTGGGTCAGCTCCTACGCTGGCTGCTCTTGCTGCAAGGCGCGCCGGCAATGGCAAACCGTGCAGCCCGGGTGAGGACTGCACGGCAAGGTGGGGAGCGGCACGGGGTCGGACTCAGGGGCGGAAGGAGGAGTCGCGAACGCCGTTGCGCCAGCGTTCGAGCTGGCGTTCCGCTTCATCGCGGGCGATGCCGTAACGCTCCTGGATGCGGCCGCTGAGTTGTTCGCGCCGGCCGTCGATCATGTCGAGGTCATCGTCGGTGAGCTTGCCCCACTGCTCGCGGATCCGGCCTTTCAGCTGTTTCCAGTTGCCTTCGATGCGTTCCCAATTCATGACGATTCCTTTGGCTCGGCGCGCGCCACGCTGCGGCGTTCACAGCGTCACGGACGCACGGCGATCTCGTTCTTGACGCGCTTGACGCCCTTGACATCGCGCGCAATGCGCTCGGCATCGGACTTTTCGGTGGCGTTCTTCGCGAAGCCGGACAGCATGACCTCGCCGTTCAGCGTTTCGACCTTGATCGAGGCCGCGTCGACCGACTTGGCTTCGACGAACTTGGCCTTCACCTGCGTGGTGATCGCGGCGTCGTCGATGTACTCGCCGACGGTTTCCTGGCCACGCGTGACCGCGCAACCGGGCAGCACCAACAGTGCGGCAAGCGAGGTCGCAGCGGCGACAACGAGGGTACGTGCAAACATGGTCGACTCCTTCAGGGTGGTTGGTTCGGCGGCGAGCGTTGTCTGCAATTCCGCGGCTCGCAACCGTGGCTTCAGTCTAGGAATCGCGCAGGTGAGAGGCCCATCGGAGAAGCGTCCGCGTTGTTGTAGGACGGTTGCGCATGGCGACGTCGTGCGCTCATTAGGCCCCCTTGGCCCTGCGGGCCGTCCCCCACGGACACGAAGGGGCCGCTTCGCGTCCCTTGGGGAGCGAGCGCCTTCGGAGCGGCCGGGCGGCGCTCATCGCTTGTCACCGAAGTCACCACCAGTTTTCGAACAGCCGCGCCAATGTCTCCTTGGCGCGTTGCAGTGGCGAACGCCGGGCCCACGACTCCGGCGTGATCTTCTGAGAGGCTTCGAGGTCGCGCCGGAACATGCGCGTCATCGCGTCGCCGACGTCCTCGCCGATGACCACCGCATTGACTTCGTTGTTGCTGACGAAGCTGCGCCAGTCCATGTTGCTCGAGCCGACCGTCGAGACGACGCCGTCGATCACCGCGGTCTTCGCATGCAGCACCGCGTCCTGCAGCTCGAACAGCTTGACGCCCGAAGCGAGCAGCCGGTGGTAGTAGCTGCGGCCGGCGTGCAGCACCGGCGAGAAGTCGCTGACCGAGGGCAGCACCAGCTGCACGTCGACGCCGCGCTCGGCGGCCTCGCAGAGCGCGTCGATCATGTCGCGGCCGGGTGCGAAATAGGCCATCGTCAGGTACACGCTCTTCTGCGACGCGTCGATCGCCGTCAGCAGCAGGGCGTAGATGCGGTTGAACGGATCGGTCGGGCTCGACGGCACGACGCGCACCACCTGCCCGCCGGCCGCCTGCTGCGGCGGCCTGGCCTTCGCGGGCATCGGCTGCAGGCTCGGCAACGCGTCGCGGCAGTTCTGGTGGGCCCAGGTGTCGCGCACCAGGTCGTCGAAGGCGGCGGCAGCGGGCCCGCGCACCTGCACGGTGGTGTCGCGCCAGCCGTCCTCGTGCACCTGCTTGGAGCCCCGCTCGCGGCCGAACGAGCCGGACGAGTAGGTCGCGCTGATATTGATGCCGCCGGCGAACGCCACGCTGCGGTCGACGACCAGGATCTTGCGGTGGTCGCGGTGCGTGATGTCCCAGTAGCCCATGCGCCGCTTGGTCGGATTGATCGGGTTGAATTCGCACACCGCGACGCCGGCCTGGCCCAGCGTATCGAAGTAGCGCTGGTCGGTGCGTATCGAGCCGACCGCGTCGTAGATCAGCGCGACCTTGACACCCTGGGCCACCTTGCGCGCCAGCAGCGCCGACAGCCGTTGCGCGATGGCCGCGTCCTCGATGATGTAGCTCTCGAGCAGGACGGTCTGCTTCGCCGCGTCGATGGCCGCGAACATCGCCTCGAAGGTCTCCGGGCCGTCGATCAGCAGCTTGACCTCGTTGCCGGCGTACAGGTCGACCTCGCCGAAGGTCGACATCGCGGCCAGGTGGCGTTGCACCAGCGACGCGCTGCCCTGCTCACCGACGCGCCGCAGCAGCTGCTCCCGCTCGGCAGGCGCCAGCCGGCCGCGGTGGCCGATCACCGAGACTTCGCGTGCCATCGCCTGCATGGTCTGGGTCCGGTCATCGAGCACCAGCGGCATGTCGGCGCGCGGCAGCGGCGGCGCAATCGCGCAGGCGCCCAGGCTGGCCGCCAGCGCGCCGGCGGCCAGCCCGGCGTAAGGCGGGTGCGGCGGGTGGGGCAGCCTCGGCAGCCGCCTGAAACGGACGAAGCGCCCATCCATGTCGTGGTCCTAGCCGGCCGGGGCCGCGTCAATCAGATGTTGGAGGCGGGTCAGCATGGTCATCCCTTTCGTGGCGTGACGGCGCCTGTGGGTCGGGCTTTTCGAGGCTTTCGCGCCACTCTAGGAGGCACGGTCGCGGGGCTGCATCGGCCTCTGGCACGTCCACGTGTAGGACGATGTGCCGTGCGCTGCCGCTGTCGGAGTCGGCCGACACGGCCTCGGCGCTGCAACCGACCCGCGCGCGCGGCGCCCCGCCGACAGCTGCGCCGCCGGCGCCGGTCTAAGGTCGATGGACCACGCCGGCCCGCTGGCCGCATCAAAAGGAGTCGTGATGAATATTTCGAACACCCCTCGACGCGCGCTGGCCGCGCTGCTGCTGGGCGTTGTCGCGGTGGCCCCCGTCTGGTCCGCCGGCAAGCAGCGTTCGGCGAGCTCGGAGATCGAAGCCACCTTCCACCACGAGCGCGACAAGTGCATGAGTGGCCGTTCGCACCAGGACCGCGCCACCTGCCTGCGCGAAGCGCATGCCGCCTACGCCGAGGCCCGTGCGGGCAAGCTCGGCAGCACCGACGATGCCACGCTGCGCCGCAACGCGCTCGCGCGCTGCGAGCGCCAGCCGGCGGCCGAACGCCCCGCCTGCGAGCGGCTGGCGTCGGGTGAAGGTACCCGGGCCGGCAGCGTCGAGGGCGGCGGCGTGATCAAGGAACTGGTCACTCGCACGGTCGAGCCGCAACCGGCGACGACCACGCTGCGCTGAACGCACCCAGCGAACCCAGGCGCCGCGGCCGGATCAGGTCGCGGCGCTCTTTCGGCTCGCACGCGCCGCAGCCGACAACTCAAGCAATCAACTGGTCGCGCAGGCGCCGGATCTGGTCGTGGTTGCGCGTCACGCCTTCGAGGTGGCGGCGCACGGCCACGTGCACATCGGCAGGCAGCGGCTCGGCGATCGCATCGGCATAGCGGCGCAGGGCGATGTCTTCGCCGCGCTCGGCTTCCTCGAGGATCGCCTCGTCCTCGACGCTGGCCAGTCGCGCGCGCGCGGCGACCCAGCCGCGGTGCATCGCGCCGCTGATGCTGCCCTGGGTCTCGGGCTCGCCGCCGTACTGCCGCACCAGCGCCTGCAACTCCAGCGCGGCCTGCTGGCACTCGTCGGCGCGGCGCTGCAGCAGCGTGCGCAGGGTGGGTGAACGTGCTTGCTCGGCGCAGGTGCGAAAACCCAGCTCCCCGTCCTTGCTTGTCTCGATCAACGTGTTCAGCACGTCGATCAGCTCTTCGTTGTCCATGGCTCGCCCTTTGATCGCTTATGTAAAGCGCGTAGCAAGCGGGGTGCCCGCGCTGCGGCGCAGCAAGGCGAGCAATTGCCGCTCGGCGCGGCGCAGCGGCGGCGTCGCGCGCCCGACGGCGCCGACCCAGGGCGCCTCGAGCAGCGCGGCGCGGCGTTGTGCATCGGGCAGCGTTGCCGCGGCGAGCTCCAGCACGCGCGGATGGATGTAGGCCTTGCGGCAGACGGCGGCGGTGTTGCCGAGGCGGCGCGCCACCGCGGCGACGATCTCGGTGGCGCTGCGCGGCTGCGGCGCGCCAGCGGTTTCGCGCGCGCCGGCCTCGCAGGCCTGCAGCAGCAGCTCCAGCGCCTGCACGCTGGCATGCCAGGTGCGAAAGTCCTTGGCCGTGATACGCAGGCCGGCGGCCTCGGCCAGGTAGGCGTTGACCTCGGCCGAGCCGATGGGGTGCAACGTGCCGTCGGCTTCCTGGTACTGGAACAGCTCCTGCCCCGGCAGCTCGCGGCAGCGCCGCACCACGCGGGCAATGCGCGCGTCGTCGAGCTCGCACTCGTGCAGCACGCCACCCTTGCCGCGAAAGCGCAGGCGCAGCGCGCTGCCGGCGACGTCGGCGTGGCTGCTGCGCAGCGTCGTCAGGCCGTAGGAGCCGTTGTCGCGGGCATAGGCCTCGTTGCCGACGCGCAGGCAGGTCGTGTCGAGCAGCCGCACCAGTGTCGCCAGCACCACCTGGCGCGTCGGTGCGCCCCGCGCGGCGCGCAGGTCGCGCTGCACGCGGCGCCGCACGCGCGCCAGTGCCGGGCCGATGTGGCGCAGCTGGTCGAACTTGGTCGCCCCGCGCTCGGCCTGCCACAGCGGGTGGTAGCGGTACTGCTTGCGGCCGCGCGCATCGCGGCCTGTGGCCTGCAAATGGCCCTGCGGCAGCGGGCAGATCCACACCGCGGCATACGCGGGTGGCACCGCGAGGCGGCGGATGCGCTGCAGCGTGGGTGCGTCGCGCACCGGCGCACCCTGCGCATCGACATAGGCGAAACCCCGGCCGCGCCGTCGGCGGCGGATCCCCGGCACGCCGTCGTTGACCCACACCAGGCCGGCGGGCAGCTCGGTGCGATCGGGGCCGTTCGCCATGGCTCCGAAGTTGGCAAGGCCTGTGCCTGCCCGCAGCGGGCAGCGCGAACCCCGCGTCGCCGGCGCGCCATCCGGATTCGCCCCGGACTTGCCTTGCGTCACGCCCTGTTGCAGAGTCGGCGCATGCGGCGCAGAACCTTGCGCCGTTCCGCCGCGTGAACGAGGGACCATGGGCCATGCGCTGATCGTCGATGACGACGCGGATGCCGCGACGATGCTCGCGGCGCTGGTGGCTGACGAGCGCTTTTCGGTCGCCACCGCCCACTCGCTGGCCGAGGCGCGGCGCCAGATCGCCATGCATCCGCCCGACATCGTGCTGCTCGATCTGAAGCTGCCCGACGGCAGCGGCATGGAACTGTTCGACGACCCCCAGCTGACGCAGCGCTCGGAGATCGTGCTGGTCACCGGCCATGCGAGCCTGGAGTCGTCGATCCAGGCGCTGCGGCTCGGCGCGGCCGATTACCTGATCAAGCCGATCACGCTGAAACACCTGCGTGGCGTGCTGTCGCGGGTGACGCCGCCCGCCAAGCTGCGCGCCGAGGTCGACGACATGACGGCGGAGCTCGCGGCGACCGGCCATTTCGGCGGCTTGTGGGGTCGATCGGGTGTGATGCGGCGCGTCTACCAGCAGATCTCGCGCGTTGCCGGCACGGGGGTCACGGTGCTGATCACCGGCGAAAGCGGCACCGGCAAGGAAGTCGTCGCGCAGACGGTGCACGACCTGTCGCGGCGCCGCAAGCGGCCGTTCCTGGCCGTCAACTGCGGCGCGATCTCGCCCAACCTGATCGAGAGCGAGATCTTCGGCCACGAAAAAGGCAGCTTCACCGGCGCCGACCGCCAGCACCAGGGCTTCTTCGAGCGCGCCCACGGCGGCACGCTGTTCCTCGACGAGATCACCGAGATGCCGATGGAGCTGCAGGTCAAGCTGCTGCGCGTGCTGGAAACCGGCACCTACCTGCGCGTGGGCTCGACGACGACGCAGGAGGCCGACGTGCGGGTGATCGCGGCGAGCAACCGGCCGCCGCAGCAGGCGGTGGAGGCGGGCAAGCTGCGCGAGGACCTCCTGTACCGGCTCAACGTGTTCCCGATCGAGCTGCCGCCGCTGGCGCAGCGCGCGGAGGACATTCCGCTGCTGGCCGAGCACTTCCTGCAGCAGGTCAGCGAGCGCGAGGGGGAGCACAAGCGCTTCGCGCCGGCGGCGATCACCAAGCTGGTGGCCTACCGCTGGCCGGGCAACGTGCGCGAGCTGCGCAACGTCGTGCAGCGCGCCTACGTGATGGCCGAGGGCGCGGTGATCGACGACGACTGGCTGCCGAGCAACGGGCCGGGCAACGGCCCGCCGGTGTTCCGCAGCGCCGCCCCTGCCGACAGCCACACCGGCAGGCCGCCGGTCGAGGAGGCGCTCGCCGCCGAGCCCGGTGCACCGACCCACGCCCACGCGCCCCCGGCCGACGCGCTGGTGCTGCCGATGGGCACCACGCTCGCCGAGGCCGAGCGCCGGCTGATCCTGGCGACGCTGCGCCACCACCAGCACCACAAGGAGCGCACCGCGGCCGCGCTCGGCGTCAGCCTGAAGACGCTGTACAACCGCTTGAAGGAATATGCCGCCGACCCGGCGGCCGACGGCGAGGGCGCACCCCCCCAGGCATAACACTTGCCGCGTTGACAGGTCATCCCGCGCCGTGAGGGCGCGCCCACGAGGATCGCCTGTCATGACTGCCCCCATCGACACCCCCGAGCGCACCGCCGACAAGCAGCGCGAGATCCAGGACCGCCAGGAACGCCTTGACGGCGCGGCGCTGCTCGACAAGCCCGGTCGCGAAGCCGAGCTGCAGCCGCAGCCGCGCTTCGAAGCGCGCGAGTACCGCGGCAGCGACAAGCTCAAGGACCGTGTCGCGGTGATCACCGGCGGCGACTCCGGCATCGGCCGCGCGGTGGCCGTGCTGTTTGCACGTGAGGGCGCCGACGTCGCCATCGTCTACCTCGAGGAACACGACGACGCCCACGAGACGCAGCGCAGCGTCGAGGCCGAAGGCCGGCGCTGCATCCTGCTGCCCGGCGACGTCAAGAGCATGGCCTTCTGCCAGCAGGCGGTGGCCAAGACGATCGAGGCGTTCGGCCGGCTCGACGTCCTGGTGAACAACGCCGCCTTCCAGGAGCACGCCGAGTCGCTGGTCGAGCTCACCGACGACCGGCTCGACGAGACGATGCGCACCAACGTCTACGGCTACTTCCACATGGCGCAGGCGGCGCTGCCGCACCTGGGCCCGGGCGCGTCGATCATCAACACCGGCTCGGTGGTCGGGCTGCAGGGCAGCGCGCACCTGCTGGACTATGCGGCGACCAAGGGCGCGATCCATGCGTTCACGAAGGCGCTGGCGAGCAACCTGATCGAGCGCGGCATCCGTGTCAATGCCGTCGCGCCCGGACCGGTGTGGACGCCGCTGAACCCGGCCGACAAGCCGGCCGACAGGATCGAGGACTTCGGCAAGAAGACCGACATGAAGCGCGCCGCTCAGCCGGACGAGATCTCGCCGGCCTATGTGTTTCTGGCGGCACCGTCGTGCGCCGCGTACATCACCGGCATCGTCCTGCCGATCACCGGCAGCGTCGGCGCCATATGAGGGCCCGCTGCTCGGCCCGCTTCCCTTCGATGACGTCAGGCCCCCGGCTGCGCATGCGGCTTCTTCGTCGACGGCACGTCCGTCCCGTGGCTGCCGAGCACGGTGATCTCGCCGTCGCTCTCGAGCTGCGCGAGCTTGACGTCCTCGATCCGTTCGTAGCCCTTGGCGCGCAGCTTCGAGTCGAGCTCCTCGCGGGTGATCAGCTCGCGGCGCAGGTTCTGGCGCATCAGCTTGCCGTTCTGCACCAGCGGCATCGCCCGCGGCTCGACCAGCTTGCGCACGAACGCCGAGCGGTAGCTGGCCCAGTCGAACGCGTAGTTCCAGGCCGCGATCGTCGCCACCAGGATGATGCCGTCGGTGATGGTCTGGTAGCTGCCGGCCATCGCGTTCTGCGCCGCGTCGGCGATCAGCACCAGCAGCAGCACGTCGGCGATGGCGATCGAGCCGACGTCGCGCCGCAGCACGCAGCGGAACAGCAGGAACAGGAACCAGTACATCGCGGTGCCGCGCACGATCATCTCGAGGGGATTCGTCTCGATGCGAAACAGGTCGATCAAGGTGTCCATGCGGCGCTCCAGGCAAGCCGCGTGCCGCCGCCGGCGCCGCTGGAACCGGACGCCGACGACAGCTCGGTGGCCGGCGAGGAAGACCCCGGCAGCGCCGACGACCTGCCTTCGCTGCCACCGCCACCGCCCGCGCCGGCCCCCGCCAAGCCGGCCGCCCAGCCGCCCACCGCCTGAAACCTCGATGACGACCTTGACCACCACCGCGCAGCTGGCGCTGCTGAACCGGCTGATCGCCACCTGCAAGGACGGCGAGCACGACTACCGCTTCTGCGCCGAGCTCGCCCAGGCGCCGGTGCTGCGCACGCTGATGCAGCGCCGCGCCACCGAGTGCCGTGACGCGGCCGCCGAGCTTCAGCACGCGCTGCGTGCGCTCGGCGCCGTGGCCGCGGAGGACGGCACGCTCGGCGGCACGCTGCACCGCGCGTGGATCGGCCTGCGGCGCGTCTTCAGCCTCGAGCACGACTACGCGCTGATCGACGAATGCGAGCGCGACGACGCGCAGGCGCTGCAGCACTACCGCGCCGCGCTGCAGCGGCCGCTGCCCGAGGGCGTGCAGCCGATGGTGGTGGCGCAGTACGAGCGCACGGCGCGCGGCCACGCGCAGGCGCGCCTGCTGTGCGACCAGTTGCGCCACGGTGACTAGAGACGCGGAGCGGCTTGACACCCGGCAACGCGCCCGCCAGCCTCGGCCTGTCATGAACGACGGGCCCCAGCGCGTGCACGGCTTGCCGAATCGATGGTTCGACGGGTGGCGCCGCGCCGCGGCCTGGCGCGGTCTGACCGTGTCGCTGCGCAGTTACCTGGTCGCGCTGATGCTGCTGGCGACGGTGCCGATCGCGGCGCTGATGTCGCTGTTGATCCTCGACGACGTGCGCGCCGGCGATCGCCGGCTGCAGCAGGAGCTCGAGCGCCACGCCGGCGCGCTGGCGCTGGCGATCGAACGCGAGCTGGAGTCGTCGATCGAGTCGCTGCAGACGCTGGGCCAGACCGAGGCGCTGCGCCAGTGGGAGATGCGGCCGCTGCCGTCCGCCGGCGCCGACTGGGCGCGGCTGCGTTCGAGCTGGAGCCGGCTCGTCGTGCGGGCGCCGGGCGGACAGGCGCTCTACGACTCCGCCGGTCCGGACAGCGGGCCGCCCGGCGATCCGGCCGCGTTCGCGCGCGTGCTGCAGACCCGCACGGTGCAGGTCTCGCCGCTGCTGACCGAGCCGCGCACGGGCCGCCCGGCGACGCTGATCCTGGTGCCGGTGGTGACCGAGGGCCAGCCGCGCCAGGTGCTCACCGCGTGGATCGACGCCGCCCACTGGGTCGAGCTGCTGCAGCGCGCCGGCGCCCCGCCGGACGGCTACAGCGCGCTCTACGACAGCCGCCAGCAGCTGATCGCCAGCAGCGGGCAGGCCGCGGCCGCCCACGCGCCGCTGAGCGGCTGGGCCCGGCAGGCTTCCGGTGTGCAGCGCAGCCAGCAGGTCGATGGTGTCGCGCTGACCGCCTGGCAGCGCCTGCCGCTGGCCGACTGGGGCATCGTCGTCGGCCACGCCACCGCGGCCGCCGAAGCGGCGCAGCGCCGCACGATCCTGGCGACGGTGGCGACGGCGGCCGCCTGCCTGCTGCTGGGTGTCGCGCTGGCACTGGCGCTGGCGGGCCGCATCACGCGGCCGCTGCAGGCGCTGGCGCGCCGCGGCGCGCGCAGGCCGGCTGACGAGCCCTCCGGCCACTGGCCCGACAGCGGCTCGCATTCGCTGCTGCCGGTGCGCGAGATCACGCTGCTGACCGAGGCCGTGCAGCGCGCCGAGCAGGACCAGCAGCAGGCGCGGGCGCGGCTGCAGAACCAGGCCGACGAGTTCCAGACCCTGTTCGCCAGCAGCCCGATCGGGCTGGCACTGGCCCAGGACGCGCGCTGCGACGCGGTGCTGCACAACGCCGAGATGGAGCGGCTGCTCGGGCCGGCGCATGCGCCGGGCGAAGGCGCGGTGCGCGTGCTGCACCGCGGCGCGCCGCTGCAGCGCGCCGAGCTGCCGCTGCAGCGCGCCGCGGCCAGCGGCCAGCCGGTGGCGCCGGTGGAGCTCGAGCTGATCGACGCCGCGGGCGTGGCGCGCCACGCGATTGCCCAGGCGGTGCCGCTGCTCGATGCCGACGGCCGTCCGCGCGGCGCGATCGCGGCGCTGACCGACATCACCGCGCGCAAGGCCAGCGAGGCGCTGGTTGCCGATGCCGATCGCCGGCTGCGCGAGAACCTGCGCCTGATGGAGCTGGCGCAGGAGGCCGGCAACGTCGGCTTCTTCGTCTACCGCTTCGACTCGCACGAGGCCTCGTGGACGCCAGGCCATGCGCGGCTGTTTGCGCTCGACGACCCGTCGGGGCGCTCGATCGAGGTCTCGCTCGACGGATGGCTGCAGCGCATCCATGCCGACGACCGGGCGCCGCTGGAGCAGGCGCTGCGGCGCATGCTGGCGGCCACGCAGACGCAGGAGACGCTCGAATTCCGCGTCGTCGCCGGCAGCGCCGCGCCGCGCTGGCTGTCCTCGCGCATGCAGGCCAGCTACGACGCCGCGGGCCGGCCGCTGCAGGTCGTCGGCGTGACGGTCGACATCAGCGACCAGAAGGCCGCCGAGCAGGCCGCCGTCGCGCTCAACGAGCGTGAGCAGCGCGCCCGCCATGCTGCCGAAGCCGCGAACCGCGCCAAGGACGAGTTCCTCGCGATGTTCGGCCACGAGCTGCGCAACCCGCTGTCGGGCATCGCCTCGGCGATCGAGGTGCTGAACCAGGCGCCGAACGACTCGCCGCTGGCCGTCAGCGCGCGCGAGGTCATCGCCCGCCAGACACGCCACCTGACGCACCTGATGGACGACCTGCTCGACGTCGGCCGCGTCGTCTCCGGCAAGGTGCTGCTGACGCGCAAGGCCTTCGACCTGGCCGCGCTGGTGCAGCGCCTGGTCGACGGCCTGAAGATCACCGGCGAGGCGGCCGGCCACCAGCTGCACACCTCGCTCGAGACGGTGTGGGTCAAGGCCGATGCGACGCGCATCGCACAGGTGGCGAGCAACCTGCTGACCAACGCGCTGAAGTACACGCCGGCCGGCCGGTCGATCGACGTCATCGTGCAGGCGCAGCCGGCCTCAGGCGAACGCGGGCCGCAGGCGCTGCTGCAGGTGCGCGACGAGGGCGACGGCATCGCTTCGGAGCTGCTGCCGCACATCTTCGACCTCTTCGTGCAGGGCGAGCGCACGCTGGATCGGCGCGCCGGCGGGCTGGGGATCGGGCTGACGCTGGTGCGGCGCCTGGTCGAGCAGCACGGCGGCCGCGTGACTGCGGAGTCGTCGCCGCGGGGCAGCGTGTTCAGCGTCTGGCTCGACGCCGTGCCGGCGCACGCGGAAGCGCAGCCCGCAGGCCAGCTGCCAGCGCCGCAGCGACGCCGCGTGCTGATCATCGAGGACAACGCCGATGCCGCGAACTCGCTGCGCGCGCTGCTCGAGCTCGACGGCCACCAGGTCGAGATCGCCGTCGACGGGCCGGGCGGGCTGCAGGCGCTGCTGGCGCAGCGGCCGGACGCTGCGGTGGTCGACATCGGCCTGCCGGGGCTCAACGGCTTCGACCTGGCGCGCGAGAGCCGCGGCGCCGGCTATGCCGGAATGATGGTCGCGCTGACCGGCTACGGGCAGGGCACCGACATCAAGCGCGCGCTCAAGTCAGGCTTCGATGCGCACCTGGTCAAGCCGCTCGATGCGGAGCGGCTGCGGCGGCTGCTGGTCGAAGGCCCGGGGTTCGGTTGAAGTCCGCGGGCCGGTCATGTAGATGATGTGCAGCGTGGGCGGCGCGTACGGGGGCTCCTGGACGGGTGATGGCGGCTGCACGTCCGGCGGTTCGTCGACCGGCGCGTGGGCCGGATCGATGATCGCGGGCGGCGGTGGCGGTGCCGGCGGGATTTCGGGATTCGGGGTGCTCGGAACGGGCATTGATCGCACTTCCGGTCAGCGGCCGACGGCCTTTTCGAGCTGTTCCTTGCTCATCTTCGAGCGGCCCTTGACGCCCTTGTCCTTGGCTTCGGCGTAGAGCGGGTCACGCGTGCGGCCGGCCGCGCCGCTGTGCGAGCGCAGGCCGCCGCGACGCGCCGACGAGATGTCCTCGATCGACGTGCGGCTGGCTTCCTTGGCCTCGCCGTGGCGGGCGCGTTCCTTGTTGACGGTGCGGGCGGCGATCTCTTCGGCAGTGTCTTCGCTGCGGCCGCTCTTCTTCAGCCCTTGCTTGATGTGCTCGTACTGGCGTTCGCGCTTCGCGCTCCAGGTGTTCTGCGGCATGACGGAGGTCCTTTTCGGGGCTCGGGAGCCCGTGGGGACCCGGTCGGCGGCAAGCGACATGCCCGCCGGCAGGCCCTGCCTACGGTGATGTCGGACAGCACTGACACGCCAAAGTCCCCGGCTCCGGCTCGGCCGCGACGGGGTGCGGCCTAAGGTGCGCCCCAGACCCCTCACGACAGGAGGACTCCGATGAGTCACCGCACCAACCCGCACCGCAAGCCGGGATCGTCCGCCGCAGCCAACCCGCGCGCCGCCAAGTCCGAACGCAAGGACAAGCCGCAAGACAAGCCGGGCAAGCCGGGCGCGGGCAGCTCGCCCGCCCGCGAGGCCTCACGCGAAACGACGCCGCGCGCCAGCCCGTCGCCGCGCGACACCGCCGCCGGCAATGATTCGGACGCGCTGCAGGGCGAAGGCAACTACACCGCGGCGCGCCGCTACGACGAAGACGTGCGCGACTTCGTCTCCAGCGGTCGCGTCGAAGAGGCCGCTCGCGGCGCCGCGCCGCGCAACGCCGACGAGGAGCGCGCGATGGGCCAGGCCGAGGAGGCCGGCCGCGCGCATGCCAAGGAAGAGGACCCGAGCGTGCCGCGCGACTACCGGCGCTGACCAGACCCCCGGCCGGCAGCGCTTGCGGCAAGAACTGCCGGCCCGATACGAGAACCCCGCAAGAACCCCGCCGAATCGCTGCTTGTGCTTGGTACGAGCATTGCATTCGAGCCTGTTTGAGACGTTCCTCGATGCAACGTCTTTCCGAACCGGAGAACCCATGACCACCATGGACTTTCGCGTCGAACACCGGCAGCAGCAGACGCTGTCGCCCCGGCTGCAGCACGCGGTGCGCCTGCTGCAGATGTCGTCGCTCGATTTTGCGCAGGTCGTGCACGAAGTGCTCGGCCGCAACCCCTTCCTCGAAGACGAAGCGCTGATGTCGGACGGCTCGAACGGCACTGCCGCTGCGCCGGCCGATGAGACCGCTGGGGCGGACGCCGGGCTCGACGAGCGGATGGCGACCGCCGGTGCCGCCGACCAGGCGCTCGAGATGCCCGCCGGCGCCGCCGGCGAGGACGAGCGCGAGTCCTGGCAGGGCGATGGCAGCAGCCGGCTGCGCCGCGCCGACGACGGCGAGATGAGCGCGATGGAAATGCTCGCGTCGGAGCCGTCGCTGCAGGCCGAGCTGCATGCCCAGGTCGACCTGCTGCCGCTCGATTCGCGCGACCGGACGCTGGCCAAGTCGGTGATCGAGTCGCTCGACGACGACGGCTACCTGCGCACGCCGCTGGACGAGCTGGCGCGGCTGGTCGAGCTCGATCCGCCGGCCTCGCTGGCCGAGCTGCAGATCGCGCTGCGCCACGTGCAGGCGCTGGAGCCGGCCGGTGTCGCCGCGCGTGATGTCGCCGAATGCCTGAAGCTGCAGCTGCCGCTGATCGAATGCGAGGCGACGCGGCAGATCGCCGAAGTGATCGTCACCGAGCACCTGAGCGCATTGGCCTCGCGCGACATCAATGGCCTGGCGCGCGCGCTGAACCGCCCGGTGGCCGAGGTGGAGGCGGTGTGCGAGCGCATTCGCCGGCTCGACCCGCGCCCGGGCTGGCGCTGCGGTGCCTCGCAGGTGCAGTACGTCGTGCCCGACGTCATCGTCAAGAAGATTCGCGGCGACTGGACCGTGCAGCTGAACCCGGCCATCGTGCCGAAGGTGCGGCTCAACGAGTCGTATGCCGAGCTGTTCCAGCGCCACCGCTGCAGCGACCATGGCGAGCTGGCCGCCCACCTGCAGGAAGCGCGCTGGACGCTGCGCAATGTCGAGCAGCGCTTCGCGACCATCGTGCTGGTGGCGCAGGCGATCGTGCGGCGCCAGCAGCATTTCCTCGAGTTCGGCCCGATGGCGATGAAGCCGCTCGGGCTGCGCGAGATCGCCGACGAGGTGGGCCTGCACGAATCCACCGTTTCCCGGGTCACCAACAACAAGTTCATGACCACGCCGCTGGGCGTGTTCGAGTTGAAGTACTTCTTCTCGCGGGCGCTGGTGTGTCCGAGCGGCCACGCCTGTTCGGGCACCGCGATACGCGGCCTCATCAAGGACATGATCACCGCCGAGTCGTCGCACGATCCGCTGTCCGATGCAGAGATCGCGCGCCAGCTGGCCCGCCAGGGCTTGAAGGTCGCGCGCCGTACCGTCACCAAATACCGCCAGCTCCTGCGCATCGATGCCGTGGAGCGGCGCCGCAAACATGCTTGAAACCCGCACCCCCGTGATTCCGCACCAGGTCGAGCCCGGGCACGACCCTCATCCGCAGCCGCCGACCGATCCGGGCCACCGGCCCGATCCGCCGAAGAAGCACCCCGACACCGGCCCGCGCGAGCGGCCTGAAGGGCCGCGCAGCCAGGCCAAGAGCGGCCACGCCGTCTGAGTTGGCCTGATCAGGCCGCGGCGGCGCGCCGCACGTACAGGTTGTCCCACGCCTGCTGCTCGACCAGCGTGAAGCCGTGGCGCGCATAGAAGTGGTTCGAACGGCTGTCGCGCAGCGCGCCGACGTGCAGGTCGCGCTGCCGCGCATCGGCCTCGGCGAACAGGGCGGCGAGCACTGCGGCACCGAGGCCGGCGCCTTGCGCGTCAGGATGGATGTAGAGGTGGTCGAGCAGCCAGTGGCCGTCCGGCCGCTCGCGCAACACGACGAAGCCGACGCGGCCCTGCGCCGTGCGCACGTGCCGCGTGCAGCCGGCATCGAAGCGGTCGAGCAGGCGCCGGCGCGCGCGTTCGGGGTCGAAGCGGCCGAGGTGCTCGAGGCTCTCGCGCATCGCGGCCACCCGCAGCGCTGCCAGCGCGTCGGCATCGCCGGCGGCGGCGGGTTCGAACTCGAAAACGCTCACTTCGCCCACCGCGTCGCGGCGCCGGCGATGCGCCGCAGCAGCCACTTCGGCGTCGCGCGGCCGCCGATGGTCGCCGCGAGGTTGGCGGCGCCCGGCACCTTGATCACCTGGCCGCGCTGGCAGGCGCGCCAGCCGTCGCGCGCGACGCGCATCACGTCGCCGACGACGAAGCTCGGCAGCCGCGCCAGCGTCGGGTTGCCCTCGACGGCGCTGCTCAGCATGCCGGTGGCGGTGATGCCGGGGCACAGCGCGGTGATCGTGACGCCGCTGCCGGCCAGCTCCTCGGCCAGCGATTCGGTCAGCGACAGCACGAAGGCTTTCGTCGCCGCGTAGGTGGCCAGCGTCGGCACCGGCTGGAAGGCGGCGATCGACGCGACGTTGAGCACGCGGCCATGGCCGCGCTTGACCATCGGCGGCAGCAGCTCGGCGAGCAGGCCGGTCAGCGCGCCGATGTTCAGGTCGATCAGCGCCTGGTGGCGCTCGGCCTTGGTCTCGGCGAAGGGCGCGTTCTCGAGGATGCCGGCGTTGTTGACCAGCACGTCGACGCTGATGCGGCGGCGCTTCAGCTCGGCCACCAGCGCCGCCGCGGCGCCCGGGCGGCCGAGGTCGGCCGGCAGCACGCGCACCGGCACGCCGTGCTCGGCGCCGAGCTCATCGGCCAGCGCCTGCAGCTTGTCGGCGCTGCGCGCCACCAGCACCAGCGCGCAGCCGTCGGCCGCGGCGCAATGGGCGATCGCCTCGCCGATGCCGCCGGAAGCGCCGGTGATCAGCACCGTGTCTCGGCGCGGTTTGTCGGTGGTGGCCATGCTCGTCTCCTCCTCGGTCGAGGCGGGCAGGTTAACGCAGCGGCAGCACCACCCGCCACAGGCACGCCGCGCGCGCCGGATCGTCGGCATCGCTGACCAGGCAGGCCCACAGCCGCCGGCCATCGGCCTGCACCGCGATGCCTTCGATCTTGTCGTGGCCGGCGAGGCGCCACTGCGTCCCCAGCCGGCCCTGCGCATTCACGAGGCCGATCACCGAGCCGGCGCAGGCGCCATCGAGGTAGGGGTCGTCGGTGTCCTCGGCCGCCGCGGTGTAGGCCCAGCCGCCGCCGGGCAGCGCGGCGGCGTCGGTGAAGCCGAGCGCCAGGCCATCGAGCCGGCCGAGGTCGTAGCGCACCTCGTCGAGCGGGGCCAGCGTGTGAATGCGGCCGTCGAGCAGCGCGCGCAGGTCGTGCGCGCGGTAGTGCAGCGCGGCGTTCGGCGAGCCGGCCTGCGTGCCGCGCTGCAGCAGCACGAAGGATTCACCGAGCAGCAGCGCGCCTTCGAGGTTGAGGTCGGCGTAGCGTTCGCGCAGCGGTGCGATCAGGCCGGACAGGTCGATCACTTCGGCGGCACCGGCGGGCGCGCCCGCACGATCCAGGCGCAGCAGCGCGCCGCGTTCACGCTGCGGCCGCGAGCCCGAACCCCATGCCAGCAGTGCGCCGTGCGGCGCCGCGCCCCAGGGCGGCAGCTGCAGCAGCGCTTCGCAATCCGGCTTCACGCGCTTGCGCTCGGTGGCATCGGCCGGCAGTGCGCCCTCGAACAGCGGCAGCAGCCGGCCCGGCGCGCTGGCGTCGTCGAACACCGCCAGGTGGTGCTCGTCATCGGCGACGACGAAGACGCGGCCGGCATGGCAGACCAGCCCGCTGGCCGCGCTGACATGCGGCTGCGCGCGCGGATGCGTGGCGGCGTCGAGCGTCAGCGCGCGCAGCAGCTGCGGCTTCAGCGCGGCCGTGGCGCGCCGCTGATCAGCGCCCATCGCGGCGTTCGGTCGGGCGCGGAATCAGCGCCAGGATCACCAGCGCGATCAGCGTCGCGGCCACCGCGGTGGTGTCGCGGCCCATGCCGCAGGCAATGCCGATCGCCGCCGTCATCCACACGCCCGCCGCGGTGGTCAAGCCTTGCACCTGGTCCTGATCCTGGGCGGGCGGGCCCTCTCGTGACGCATGCTTGATGATCGCGCCGGCGCCGAGGAAGCCGATGCCGGTGACGATGCCCTGGACCACGCGGCTCAGGTCGGCCAGCGGCATGCCGGCCTGCAGCGGCACCAGCACCAGCATCGCCGCGCCGATCGCCACCAGCATGTGCGTGCGCACGCCGGCTGCCTTGCCTTGCCTTTCGCGCTCGTAGCCCAGCAGGCCGCCGAGCAGTGCCGCGAGCAGCAGGCGCACCAGCAGTTGCGTCAGGTGGGCGATGTCCGCCAGGTCGGAGAACTCGGATCGCAGGGTGGCGATCACCGTGTCGAAGACGGTCATGCAAGGCCTTTCGTGGCGCGGGGCGTGGCACGGCGCTTGCCGCGCCGTGAGTCTCGCGCAACCTTCGGGAGGCAACCGCCATGCCGCGCCCTCATGCACCGCCGCCCAGGGTGGCCGCGCCGCCTCCGGATCCCTTTCCGCCGCCCCCACCACCCCCCCCCCCCCCGCCTGAGCTGCGCGCCGCCGGGTCGAGCGCGTCGACCAGGTAGTCGACGAAGGCGCGCAGGCGCAGCGGCATGTGGCGCTGCGCCGGGTAGAGGATCGAGAACGGCCGCGAGCGCCCGCCGAAGGGCTGCAGCACTTCGACCAGCGTGCCCTGCCGCAGGTCTTGCTCGACGATGAAGCGGTAGGTCTGCGCCAGGCCGGCGCCGGCGCGTGCCAGCGTGCAGGTGCCGAGGATGTCATCGGTGCAGGTGGTGCCGCCCTGCGTCGCGGTCTCGACGTCGCGGCCGCCGTCGCGGAACTCCCAGGGCACCAACTGGCCCGAGCTCGGCAGCCGGAACTGGATGCAGTCGTGCTGCGCCAGGTCGTCCAGCGTTTGTGGCCGCCCCTGCCGGCGCAGGTAGGCGGGGCTGCCGACGACGACCAGGTCGGCATCCATCAGCTTGCGCGCGATCAGCCCCGAGTCCGGCTGCGCCCGTGCGCGGATCGCCATGTCCAGCCCCTCGGCGGTGAAGTCGACGTTGCGGTTGCTCAGCTGCACCTCGATCTGCAGCTTCGGATAACGCGCACGAAACGCGGGCAGCAGCGGCAGCACGCGGTAGTGGCCGAAGGTCGTCGGCAGGCTGATGCGCAGCAGGCCCGCCGGCTCGGCCTGCTGCCCGGTGAGCGCGCGCTCGGCGTCGAGCAGCTGGTTCAGCGCCTGCTTGCATTGCACGAAGTAGGCGAGGCCACCGTCGGTCAATCGCACCTTGCGCGTGCTGCGCACGAACAGGCGCACCTGCAGCCGCTCTTCCAGCCGGGCCATCGACCGGCTGACGGCCGCCGGCGTCAGCCCGGCCTGCCTGGCCGCGGCGGTGAAGCTCTCGAGCTCCGCCGACAGGCAGAACAGCTCGATGCTGCCCAGCATCACCTCGCCGAATTGCCGCGCCATGGATTACGCTGTGTAATTTCAGATGATAGATTGGTTCAGTTTATCAACATGAAGATCATCAATAAGCTGTCGCTCATCGACCCACCAGACCCCCAAGGACGCGGACATGAGCACCGACATCACGATCGTCTTCCACAGCGGCTACGGCCACACGCAGAAGGTGGCGCAGGCCATCGCCGAGGGCAGCGGCGGCACGCTGCTGGCCGTCGACCAGCAGGGCAACCTGCCCGCCGGCGGCTGGGCGCAGCTGGGCGCCTCGCGCGCCATCGTCTTCGGCTCGCCGACCTACATGGGCAACGTCAGCTGGCAGTTCAAGAAGTTCATCGACGCCAGCTCCGAGGTGTGGATGAAGCAGGGCTGGAAGAACAAGCTCGCCGCCGCCTTCACCAACAGCGCCGGCATCAACGGCGACAAGCTGTCTGCCCTGTACACCTTGTTCACGCTGTCGCAGCAGCAGGGCATGCTGTGGGTCGGCACCGGCATGATGCCGAGCAACAGCAAGGCCGCTGTGCGCAGCGATGTCAACTACCTGGCCGCGTTCTCCGGGCTGATGACGGCGACGCCGGCCGACGCGTCGACCGACGAGATGGTCGACGGCGACCTGGCAACGGCGCGCCTGTTCGGCGAGCGCATCGCGCAGGTCGTGCGCGGCATCACGCTCGGCTGAAAGACATGGACACGCCCACGACCGAATTCGACGCCGTCGCCGCGGTGATCCAGCTGTACTTCGACGGCCTGCATCACAGCGACACCGCGCGTCTGCGCCGCGTCTTTCATCCGCTGGCACGTTACTACTGCGCCACCGACGGCACGCTGCTGCACCTGTCGATGGACGAGTACTTTCCGGTCGTCGACCAGCGCCCGTCGCCGGCCAGCCGCGGCCTCGTGCGCAGCGATCGCCTCCTGGCAATCGAGTTCGCCGGGCCGGTGACGGCCTTCGTCAAGGCCGAGTGCTCGATCGCGCCGAAGGACTTCATCGACTTGCTGACGCTGGTCAAGCTCGACGGCCGCTGGCAGATCGTCGCCAAGGTCTTCCACTACACGCTCGACGCCGCGGGATGAGGCGGGCGGCGCTACAGCGTGCGCAGCTCCGACTTGACGTACCACGACCCGATCTGCACGCCGTTCCATTGCAGCGCCACATGCGGGCCTTGCACGGCCGGGCTGAGCGCCAGTGGCCTGAACAGGCCCACGCACTCGCCGCCCGCGTCGCGCACGCTGTCGTAGGCGACGCCCCAGCTGCCCAGCGCGCGCAACCGGGCACCCATCGCCTGCGATGCGGCGTAGCTGTCGGGGTCGTAGACCGCGGGCAGCTTCGAGACCAGCCCGCGCAGGTCGTGCAGCGGCTGCTTCACCGTCGCCTTGTAGCAGCGCATGTCGATCTCGATCGGCGGCTCGCGGGTGGCGGCGAGGAAGCGCGCCTGGTGAAAGCTGACCTCGCGCACCGCGGTCTCGAGCGACCTGCCGGCGTAGTACACGCCATGGCTGCCGTCGCTGAAGCGCGAGCCCATCGGGTTGAGGTGGGTGAACGCGGCCATGACTGCGCTGCTGCCGGGGCCGCTCATGCGCTCGCCGGGCGGCACCAGCGAGATTTCGCCCACCTCCTGGCGCAGGCGCGGATTGGTGAGGGCCTCGATGGCATAGACCACTTCCAGGTCCAACGGATCGGCCACGCGCTCGAACAGGCCGATCGGCGGAAAGCGGCTGGGAATGAGGCGGTGGGTGGCGCCCCAATCGAGCTCGACGACCGGTACGTTCTTCGGACTCAAGCGCCGCCGCCGCGCACGGCATCGAGGTACTGGCGCACCTGGAACAGATCGGCCACGCGGCCGCCGAGCATGCGCGCCAGCGCCGGGCTGCCACCGAACAGCGGCGCGTCGTTGGGCTTGCGCAGCCAGGCATCGGCGCGCTCAGGCACCGGGAACAGCACGTGCAAGGCGGAGTAGATGCCGAAGACGTAGCTCAGCCGTTCGAGCGTGGCGGCGTCGAGCCGGGCGGGGTAGTCGCCGGCGCGCCAGGCGTAGAGGGTGGAGCGCTGAACGCCGAGCAGGGTCTGCTCTTCGGCGGCCGTCAGCGCCCAGGCCTTGCTGATGTTGAAGAAGGTGCGCAAGGCGGCGCCGGCTGCAGCAGCGGAATCGAGGGCCGGGGGCCTGGCGGGGGCGTGGACAGCTTGCGGCATGCGTGGACTCTAGTCCACGAGTGGAATCGATTCAAGAATTTTCCGATTATGGACACGCCGGCAGGGGCAGCGCCGGTCTCGCCACGGCCAGGCGCTGCGCGAAGAAGCGGAGGATCTCGTCGCGCGCGGCGAGGGTCGGCTGGCCGGCTTCATCGACGAGGTGGGCGGTGACGACGCTGTGCGGAAAGTCGACGAACTGGCGGAAGAAGGGCGCGGTGTCCGGATTGGCCGCGTCGTCCGGCAGCACGCGCGCGACGAAGCGTGGGCCGAGCGCCTCGGAATAGGCGGCGAAACGCTGCGCGGTGCAGATGCGGTCGCCCTCGAATCGGTAGGCCAGCACCGTCAGGTCGTCGCGCTCGAGGCGCGCGCGCACGGCGGCCAGCTCGTCGGGCGGGCTTTCGAGGGCAGCGGGCTGGTCCAGCGGCAGCGAGGGCTGCGACAGCACCGGCGCCAGCACCGTGGGCTCGAGCATCATCGACAGCGCGAAGTTGCCGCTGAAGCACATGCCGATCGCGCCGACGCCGGGACCGCCGCACTCGCCGTGCGCGAAGCGCGCCAACGCGCGCAGCCACTGCGTCACCGGGCTGGCGCGGTCGGCCGCGAAGGCGCGGAACTCGGCGCTGACGCAGACCCGCTTGAACACCGCGCCGCCTTCGCCCGCCTGCGGCACCGCGCCGTCGCGACCGAACAGCGAGGGCATCCAGACGGTGAAGCCGGCATCGCGCACCCAGCGCGCGAAACGCGCGACCTGCGGGCTGATGCCGGGCATCTCGGTCATGACGATCACGCCCGGCCCGCGGCCGGCGACGTGCACGCGCTTGCTCACGCCGTCGAGCGTGATGTCGCGTGGCTCGAAATCGTCGAGCGGATCGTCCTGATTCATCGGGCGCTGCGGCATCGCGAGGACTCCTGTGCAGGGGGTTGGACGGCGCCGACTCTAGGCCGGTGCCGTCCGCCGATGAAGCGGCAGAAACGACTCGTTCCGGGCTGAATCGGACAGCTACCATCGCGCGATGAAGACCGTCTGGATCCTGGTGCCCGACGGCGTGATGGACTCGAGCCTGGCCATCACGCTCGACGTGCTGCGCACCGCGCAGGCGATCGCCGCGCGCACCCGGGGCGTGGGGCAGTTCCAGTTCCGCGTGCTCGGCGCGCGCGCGCAGGTGCGGACCGGTTGCGGGCTGCGGCTGCGCACCGACGCGACCTTTCGCCAGGCCGAACGCGAGGGCGCCACGCCGCAGTGGGTCATCGTGCCGGCGCTGGGCGAGTACGGTGCGCGGCTGGCCGCGCACCTGTCGCAGCCCGATGCGTTGCAGGCGCAGCGGCTGCTGCGCGCGCTGGCGGCGCGCAAGCTGCGCAGCCTGCGCATCGGCGCCTCGTGCGCATCGGTGTTCCTGCTCGCCGAGGCCGGCCTGCTGGCGCAGCGCAGCGCGACGACGACCTGGTGGCTGGCGGCGGACTTTCGCGCCCGTTATCCGGACGTCATCCTCGACGAGCGCCGCATGGTCGTGCCCGACGGCCCGCTCGTGACCGCCGGCTCGGCCTTCTCGCAGCTCGACCTGATGCTCGCGGTGCTCGGCGACCTGGTCGGCGTGCGCATCGCTGATCTGTGCGCGCGCTACCTGCTGATCGACCGCCGCCCGTCCCAGGCCCGCTACATGATCGCCGCGCACGCGCAGCAGCACGATCCGGTGATCGGCGCCGCCGAGCGCTGGATCGACGAGCACCTCACCGAGCCGATGACGGTGCGCGCGCTGGCGCAAGCCGCGGCGATGAGCGAGAAGACCTTCTCGCGCCGGGTGCAGGCGGCCACCGGCCTGTCGCCGATCAGGCTGATCCAGCGCCGCCGGCTGATGATGGCCACGCACCTGATCGAGACCACGAAGACGCCGATCGAGCAGGTCGCCGCGCAGGTCGGCTACCGCGACAGCACGACGCTGCGGCGGCTGATCCGGCGCGATCTGGACACCAGCCCGAGCGGGCTGCGGTAGGCCGCGCGGCGACACCGGTCCGTCACCTCAAGCCTTTTGAGGGAAGAGGAGTTTGTGTTGCACGCGCGACCTCTCGAACGCGTTGCTGGCCTGCATGTCTGCGATGACCTTGTCCAGGTTCTCGTAGTCGAAGGCAGCGGTCCAGTCATGAATCCACTGCATCGCATCGAGATAGGAACCTGGATTGCCTTCGCGCGTAAGGACGCGAAGGCAGTCCAGGTACTCTTCTCGAAAGAGTGTCGGGACGATGATTCGGCAGCTGCTGACGACCGAGAGTTCAGCGTTCATCACGAGCCGGGCAAGCCGTCCGTTGCCGTCGGTGAAGGGGTGGACCTCGGATACGAGGAACATCACCATCAGAGCTCTGGCCGTGCCTGCGGGCACGGTAGGCAGGAGCTTGGAGCCTTCGACCAACGTGCCACGTACCAATCGCGGCGCAACGAACTCGGTATTGCCGGCGCGATTGGCCAAGGTCTTGAACTCGCCGGGTCCGACCTCTGGTCTCGCCTTCATCTGGTCGGCATGTCGCTCGCGCAGTTGGTTCAGGACAGGTTCACCAGAGCCGAGCGTCTGGTTGGCCCAGCCGGCGTTCAGTGCTTGGCGGAACACGCCGATGATGTCGTGCGAATCCTTCGGCCGCTCGGTGATTGGCTTGCCTTCCAGGACGAAGCCGCGAGCCTCGTTGACATCGAACTCGGTGCCCTCTATGAAGTTGCTGAAGTACGACTCGAGGAAAGCGAAGTTCACGCGCCCCAGCTCGCTCTTCGTCACCGCTGCAGGCTGCTTCAGCGGCACGGAGCGAAGCTCTGCGGCCAACTTTTCAAACAACGCGAGGCGGTTGGCGTCGTAGGGGATGTTGGCCACCATCGCCTTGCCGGCGGGGGTGGACATCTCTGCCTTTCTCGTTCCCAGCACTGCACCGATGAGGCCATCGAGGATGGCGAGCTCGCGCTCCAGGCGCAGCGTCGGCGCAAGCGCACGGGCTTGGTCACGCAGGGTGTTGAGCGCCTCCGCGCCGCGCGCCTCACAAGTGACGATGAGACGCCTTTCGACTTCTGCTTTCCCAACAGACTTCATCACCTTGCCACGGGAGACGGTCAGGTTTTCCAGCAGGACCCGAGGTGTCGAGGGGAAGTACAGCTCCCTTCCCATCATGGGAGAGTCGCCTTGTGCAGGTCCGTGCCCATCGAGCAGCTGGACGGTCATGCCAGGCAGCTCGATCCTCTTGGTGTATGAGTACGTGAGGTACATCGTGCCGTCGCTTGGTACGCCGCCATGGAATGCGCTCCGGGGACCGATGACTGCCTTGGGGTACAGAGCGGCCAAGACGCGGATACGTTCGCGTGCAATCAGGGCCGGCCATGCCACCTCCGGAAGGCTCGTAGCCACCCCGGGGGCGATGCGTTTCAAGGAACCATCCCGCAACCGGCGTTGCGTCGCTCTGATCTCTGCCGGAGAGAGCTCCGCATACAAGAGGAGAGACGTGTCGGTTGTCGGCATTTTTTGAACTATGGGAATGTCGACCCGTGCGCTGTCGCTAAATTCTATTTTAGTTTGACATTTGTCGCTATATTTTTAAGATGCGCAAATTGCGGGGGTAGGCGGCGGCGAGTCTTCGTCGTCCTTTTTGATTGTTTGGCCTTGATGGATCGGTGAATTGTCGTCTCAAGTGTAGTTTTGATGGTGATTCGTCGTTAATTTTGTATTTTGTTTGGTTGCCGCCGCGGATCGAACTGGCAGATCACCGATCGAGCGGCGGCTCGGCAGGAGCGTCGCTTGGCACCAGCGCCGGCGCGCATCCCACCAGGATGCGCAGCAGCGCATCGGTGTCGACGGGCTTGACCAGGTGGTGGTCGAAGCCGGCCTGCCGCGCCGCTTCCTTGTCGGCGCGCTGGCCCCAGCCGGTGGCGGCGATCAGCGTCACCGCGGCGGTGCCGGCGTCGGCGCGCAGGCGGCGTGCGACGTCGTAGCCGTTGAGCCCGGGCATGCCGATGTCGAGGATCGCGACGTCCGGTGGTGCCGCCGTGGCGGCCTGCAGCGCGGCGGCGCCGTCGTGCACCACCGTGACCTCGTGCCCGAGGCCTTGCAGCCAGCGCTGCAGGCTGGCGGCGAAATCGACGTTGTCGTCGGCCAGCAGCAGCCGCAGCGGCTCGCCGGCGGCCGGCGGCGCGGTGAGCGCCAGCTGCGCCGCGGCGCTCTCGGCGCGCTTGAGCGGCAGCCGCACGCGCACCGTCGAGCCGTGGCCCAGGCCGGCGCTTTCCAGCGTGATCTCGCCGCCGTGCAGCTGCACCAGCTGGCGCGCCAGCGTCAGCCCGATGCCGAGGCCGGCGTTGCCGCGCTCGAGGCGCTTGTTGGCCTGCTCGAAGAGCTCGAAGACCCGCTGCTGCATCGCCGGCTCGACGCCGATGCCGGTGTCGCGCACGGCAACCTCGACCTCGCTGCCGCTCTCTTCGAGTGTTACGTCGATCTGCCCGCCGGCGGGCGTGTAGCGGCAGGCGTTGTTCAACAGGTTCGAGAACACCTGCGACAGCCGTGCCGCATCGCCATGCATCGTGCAGGGGTGCGGCGGCAGCTGCGCCGCGAGCCTCAGCTGGTGCTGGCGCGCCAGCGGCTCGGCCAGCTCGATCGCCGCGCGCAGCACGGCGACCAGGTCGATGCGCTCGGCATGCAGCGAGAGCTTGCCGGTCGTCACGCGCGAGACGTCGAGCAGGTCGTCGATCAGCCGCACCATCTGGCGCAGCTGGCGTTCGAGGATGGTGTGCGCCAGCTCGCGCGTCGCGGCGTCGGCGCTCGGGCTGCGCAGCAGCGCCGCGGCATTGGCGATCGGCGCCAGCGGGTTGCGCAGCTCGTGCGCCAGCGTCGCGAGGAATTCGTCCTTGCGCCGGTCGGCCTGCCGCAGCTCGGCCTCGGCGGCCTGGCGCTCGCCCATCTCGCGTTCGAGCTCGCCGGTGCGCTCGGCCACCTCGTCGAGCATCGCGTTGAAGGCCTGCACCAGCAGCGCGATGTCGCGCACCGGCGCGTCGGGCGCGCGCAAGGTCCAGTCGCGCCGCTCCATCACCTGCTGGGCCACCTCGGCGACTGCGGCCAGCGGCTCCGTGATGCCGCGCTGCAGGCGGCGGAACAGGGCCTGCGCGAGCAGCAGGCTGATGGCCATCACGCCGGCCAGGATCAGCGCCAGAGTCGTCGCCTTGGCCCAGACGTCATGCGCCGCGCGCAGGTAGACGCTGCCCACGCGCTCGCGCTCGTGCTCCACCGGATAGACGACCTCGATCGTCCTGCTCAGCAGGCGGTGTACGCCGGCGCCGCCCGCCTCGGGCTGCAGCGGCACCGGCTCGTCGGCCGATGCGGTGTAGGTGGCGAAGGGCCGGCCATCGGCGCCGAACACCGCGGCGGCGCGGATGCGCGGCTGCTGCTTCAGCAGCGCGAGGTTCTGCTGCGCCACGCGCGGGTCGTCGAAGACCAGCGCCGCGGCGCTGGTCTTGGCCACCAGGTCGGCCTGCGTCTGCAGGTCGTCGATGAAGGCGCGCCGGTAGGTGGTCATCTCGTACAGCAGCATCCCCGCCGCGCTGAGCACCAGCGCGACCGCGGTCGTGAGCATGGAGACGCGCGAGAACTGCCCGCGCAGCGTGGGGGACCTCATCGGTGCGCGATCCTGGCACGCCGCGCGCCTGGCTGACCAGCGCCGCGCGGCAAGCCCGTCATGGGCATGCGGCTTGCCGCGATGCCGATCGGACTCTTCGACCCGCTCACCGTGATGCCTGCCCCTCGTCCCCGCCTGCCCGTTGTCGCCGGGCTGCTCGTGCTGCTGCCCGCGCTCTGCGGCGCGGCGAGCGCGCCGGCCGCGCTGGCGCCGGCCGACCGCGAAGCCGCGCGCATCCTCGGCACGGCGTCGCCGCAGGTGCGGCTGGTCGACGCGCGCATCCGCGCACGCGCCGACAACGCCGGCCGGCCGTTCGCGATCATCGACAAGTCGCAGGCGCGGCTCTTCGTCTACGACGCCGGCGGCCGCCTGCAAGGCGTGGCGCCGGTGCTGCTGGGCCTGGCGCGCGGCGATCACTCGGTGCCCGGCATAGGAGAGCGGCCGATCGAGCGCGTGCGGCCGCACGAGCGCACGACGCCGGCCGGCCGCTTCGCCGCGCGGCCCGGCCGCAACGCGGGTGGCGAGGACGTGGTCTGGGTCGACTACGCGTCAGCGGTGTCGATGCACCGGCTGCGCGCCACCGATGCCAGCGAGCATCGGCCGCAGCGCCTGGCGACACCGTCGCCGGCCGACAACCGCATCTCCTACGGCTGCATCAACATGCCGCCCGCATTCTTCGACCACGTCGTGCGGCCGCTGTTCGCGCGCGGGCCCGCGGCCGGTGGCGTGGTCTACGTGCTGCCGGAGACGCGCACGCCGAACGCGGTGTTCCGCGAGCTGTTCGAGGCGCCGGATGCGGCGGGCCGCAGCAGCGCGGCGATCGATGCGCGCGCGGCAAGCCGCCTGCAGCTCGCACGCCGGGCGTCCTGAACGCCTGACTCCGGAAGCGCTGCGGGGCGCCCCGGTCGGGAGCGCCCCGCAACACCGCGTCATGGCGGGGTCAGTTGCGGTCCGCGCGCGGTTCCAGCGACGAATCGGTGGACGACGAGCCCATCGTGCTCGAGCTGGTGCTCGGGCTGGTCGATGAACTGGACGGGGTGGCGGCCGAGTCGGTCGACGGGCTCGAGCCGGTGCTGCCCATCGTGCCGGAGCTCGGGCTGGTGGTGCTCGGGCCGCCCGGCGTCGTTGCCGTCGTGCTCGGGCTCGTGCTGGTGGTCGAGCTCGGTGCCGGGGCGGCGGCCGACTCCGGCGCTGCCGCGGTCGAGCTGGTGCTCGGGGAGGCGCTCGTCGACGACGATTGCGAATAGACGGCGGCACCGCTCAGGCAGGCTGCTGCGGCGGCGATGCTCAACCAGGTGAAACGCTTGCTCATGTGTGAACTCCGGTGATTTGAGTAACTAACGAACCACGCGTCCCGAAAAAAGAGGCGCTGGTGATGCGTTGGCCGGCAATGCGCATGCCCATGGACGTTAGGAACCGTCACCGGAATCGGCCGCGTACTCCTTCAGGCGGTTGTAGAGCGTCTTCAAGCTGATGCCCAGCGCCGCCGCGGTACGCTCCTTGTGCTGCCGGTAGTGCTGCAGCGTTGCCATGATCAGCAGCCGCTCGGCATCGGCGAGCGACGTGCCGAGCGGCACGACGACGGCCGGGGCGTCGGCCGTCGCGTGGACCGCGGCCGGCAGGCCGGCGGCACCTTCAGCGAGTGGCGGCAGCAACGCAGCTTCGGCCTCGGGCTCTCGCTCGGCCAGCGGCCCGGGGAGAACCGGCATGTCGAGCGGCACCTCGGCAGGCATCACGGCAGGCATCGCAACGGGCGGCGCCGCGGCCCGCACCGTGCCGGGCGGATCGCTCGGCAGCCAGTCGTCGTCGATCACCGCGCTCTCAGCCATCACGTAGGCGCGTTGCACGACGTTGCGCAGCTCGCGCACGTTGCCCGGCCAGCGGTAGGCCACCAGCTTGGTGATCGCCGCCGGCGCGAAGCGCTTGCGCTCCCCCTCGCGCTCGCCGACCTGCTGCAGGAAGTGCTCGGCCAGCAGCGGAATGTCCTCCGCGCGCTGCGCCAGCGGCGGCAGCTCGATCGGGAACACGTTGAGCCGGTACAGCAGGTCCTCGCGCAGCTTGCCCGCCTCCACCGCCTGCTGCGGCGGCCGGTTGCTCGCCGCGATCACCCGCACGTCGGCCTCCTGCGTCGTCGTCGAGCCCACGCGCAGGTAGGTGCCGGTTTCCAGCACGCGCAGCAGCTTGACCTGCAGCTCCATCGGCATCTCGGTGATCTCGTCGAGGAACAGCGTGCCGCCGTGGGCGCGCTCGAAGAAGCCCTGGTGCTGGCGGTCGGCGCCGGTGAAGCTGCCCTTTTCGTGGCCGAAGATCTCGCTTTCGATCAGGTTGGGCGAGATCGCGCCGCAGTTGACGGCCAGGAACGGCCGCTTGCGCCGCCGCGACAGGTCGTGCACCGTCTGCGCGACGACTTCCTTGCCGGTGCCGCTTTCGCCGGTGATGAACACGGTGACGCCGGTGCCGGCGACGCGCGAGATCTGCTGGTAGACGCGGCGCATCGGCAGCGAGCGGCCCCACAGCGCACCGAAGTGGCCCTGCTTGGCAACCTCGGCCGTCAGCCCTTCGACCTCGGCCAGCAGCGCCGACGGCGGCGTCACCCGCGACAGCACGCCTTCGAGCTGCTTCAGGTGCACCGGCTTGACGAGGTAATCGGCCGCGCCGAGCCGCAGCGCCTGGATCGATGACTCGAGGCTGGCGTGGCCGGTGACCAGCACGATCTCCGAGCGCTGCGTCAGCTGCGTGTCGGCGAACAGATCCATGCCGCTGCCGTCGGGCAGCTTCAGGTCGAGCAGCACGATGTCGGGCGGATGCAGCAGGATTTGCCGCCGCGCTTCGCTCAGGTTGCGGGCGGTCGCGACGCTGAAGTTCTGGCCGGCGACCAGCGCGGCCAGCATCGTTGCGGCGTCGGCATCGTCGTCGACGATCAGCGCATGGCGCGTCGCCGGCGGCGGTGCAGCCTTCGCGGTTGGGCGGGAAGCGGTGGTAGGAGGTGACAAGGCGGACATTCGTTGGCGTCAATGGAATGGGCGGGACCGAGTGTCCTGGCCGGAGGGTCAGAGCCTACGCGGTCACCCTGGCTTGCGCGGCATTGCCATGCTGCAGAAACATTTGTTGCGGCTCGGCGTCCATTTGCAACGCGGCGCGCGCATTGCAGAAACACGACGGTTGCATTGCCCGTCGCGCCAGCGGCGCGCCGTGGCCCATGCCGGGCGCCCGTCGCGCGGGCGCTGGCGGCATTCCTAATGTCCGATCGGTGCGTCCTCGTCAGCGGGCTCGGTCTCGTCGGCCGCCTCGGCGGCCAACAACAGCTCCTCGGCCGGCGGTTCGCTGTCCGGTGCCGGGCGGGCGGGCAGTCCGGCCACGGCTTGCGAACGAGCCCAGGCGAGGACACGTTCGGCGGCTTGCAGTACTCGCGGATCCACTGCGATCTCCTTGGTCGATGGCTGCCCGGTGAACAGGCTTTGCAGCGCTGGCGGCAAGCGCTGTGCCCGCGCCGGGCACGCCGCTTGCCTCGTCGCGCCGCATGAACATCCCGCAGCGCCCCCCGACGTCGGCCAATCCGTATCGCCCGCAGGTGCTGCTCGAGCCACCGTGGCGGCTGGCGTACTGGACGCGCGTGCTCGACAGCGACGAAGACGAGCTGCGGCGTGTCGTCGACGAGGTCGGCTGCCAGGCGCAGCGCGTCTGCGCCCGGTTGTGGGAGCTGCGCCAGTCGGCGAGCTGATCGAACCGAGCCGCCGCTCAACCGACGACGCCCGACGCGGCCGAGCCCGGCAGCGCCGGGGGCCGCAGCCCGAGCGGCTTGTTTTCCGGCGCCGGCGAAGGTGCCGGGGGCAGGCCGGCCGGGCGATCGCAGCCGGCCATGACCAGCAAGGCCAGCGCGATCCAGCGCCGGCGCCATGCATCGTCAGCACGCATTGCAACCTCCGTACGGGACGCGGTCATCCGATGGAGCACGCGGCATGCCCGCGCCGCAGGACGGGCGCTGCAAACACTGCTGCAAAGCCTGCACCGGCGACGGCCTCGACCGAAGACCGCACGAACCGCGAGGCACACCGATTGCCGCAACGCGCCACGTTCATCCAGCAGGGGACCGACATGTCGATCCATCCGACGGGCGCGCAGCACACGGCGGCGCCCGATGCGCTGCGAGCGCTGCAGGCCGACCACCGCGAGATCGAGACGCTGTTCCAGCAGTACGCCGCACTGGTCAAGGCCGACGCGCCGGACCCGCAGCGCGAGGAGCTCGCCGGGCGCATCTGCACGCTGCTGGTGGCCCATGCCGGCGTCGAGGAAGAGATCCTGTACCCGGCCGCGCGCAGCGTGCTCGACCGGCAGGACCCGGTCGACCGCGCCGAAGTCGAACACCAGGCGCTCGACGAGCTGGTCGGCAAGATCCTGGCGATGTCGGCCGACGACCCGCTGTACGACGCGACGGTGCAGGTGCTCGACGACTACGTGCGGCATCACGTCGCCGAGGAAGAGCAGCGCCTGTTCCCGCTGCTGCGCGAGACCGAGCTCGATGTCGCCGCGCTCGGCCGCGAGATCGAGCGCCGCAAGCAGGAGCTGCTGACGACGCTCGAGGTGGCGCTCGAGGGATAACGCGTCGGGGACGCGTCCCGCACCCGATGGAGCCCGCCGATGGCCCGGACCGTCGCCGACCAGCTGGTCCAACGCCTCGCCGAATGGGGCGTGCACCGCATCTTCGGCTATCCCGGTGACGGCATCACCGGCCTGACCGCGGCGATTCACCGCGCCGGGCCCGAGCAGATGCAGTTCGTGCAGGCGCGGCACGAGGAGATGGCGGCCTTCATGGCCTGCGGCCACGCCAAGTACAGCGGCACCGTGGGCGTGTGCATCGCGACCTCCGGGCCGGGGGCGATCCACCTGCTCAACGGCCTGTACGACGCGCGCATGGACCACCAGCCGGTGGTGGCGATCGTCGGCCAGCAGGCGCGCTCGGCGCTCGGCGGCGACTACCAGCAGGAGGTCGACCTGCTGAGCCTGTTCAAGGACGTGGCCAGCGAATTCGTGCAGCAGATCAGCGTTCCGGCCCAGCTGCGCCACGTCGTCGACCGTGCGCTGCGCATCGCGCTGGACCGCCGCTGCGTGACCTGCATCATCGTGCCCAACGACGTGCAGGAATTGCCGGCGCTCACCGAGCTGCCGCACCAGCATGCGGTGCTGCATTCGGGCATCGGCCTGCAGTCCAACGGCGCGCTGCCCGATGCGGCCTCGCTGCACGCCGCGGCCGAGGTGCTGAATGCCGGCGAGCGGGTCGCGATCCTGGTCGGCGCCGGCGCGCTGCAGGCCACCGACGAGGTGCTGGCGGTGGCCGAGCGCCTGGGCGCCGGCATCGCCAAATCCCTGCTGGGCAAGGCCGTGGTGCCCGACGATCTGCCCTACGTCACCGGCGTGGCCGGCCTGGTCGGCACCGCGCCGAGCGCCGACATGATGCAGCACTGCGACACGCTGCTGATGATCGGCAGCCACTTCCCGTACACCGAGTTCCTGCCCGCCGAAGGCCAGGCGCGCGGCGTGCAGATCGACCGCGACGGCCGCCGCCTCGGCTTGCGTTTTCCGATGGAGGTCAACCTGGTCGGCGACAGCGCCGCGACGCTGCGCGAGCTGCTGCCGCTGTTGAAGCTCAAGACCGACCGGCGCTGGGCCGAGCGCATCGCGCAGCAGGTGCACACCTGGTGGCGCGTGCTCGAGAACCGCGCCCACACGCCGGCCGAGCCGGTCAATCCGCAGCGCGTGTTCTGGGAGCTCTCGCCGCGGCTGCCGGACGATTGCATGCTGAGCTGCGACACCGGCACCGCCGCGGTCTGGTTTGCGCGTGACCTGAAGCTCAGGCGCGGCATGCTGGCCTCGCTGTCGGGCGGGCTGGCGTCGATGGGCAATGCGCTGCCGTATGCGATCGCCGCCAAGTACGCCCATCCGTCGCGGCCGGCGATCGCGCTGGTCGGCGACGGCGCGATGCAGATGAACGGTCTCAATGCGCTGCTGACGATCGCCAAGGTGTGGCGCGAATGGCGCGATCCGCGGCTGGTCGTGCTGGTGCTCGACAACCACGACCTGAACTTGGTCACCTGGGAACAGCGCGCCGCCGGGCAGCCGAAGTTCGAGGCCTCGCAGCGCTTGCCGGAGTTTCCGTACGCCGCTTATGCGCGGCTGATCGGGCTCGAGGGCATCGAGGTCGACCGCCCCGACGACATCGGCCAGGCCTGGGACGCGGCGCTGCGCTGCAGGCGGCCGGTGCTGCTGGAAATTGAAACCGATCCCAACGTGCCGCCGACGCCGCCGCAGGTCGGGGCCGAGCAGTTTCGCGCTTATGCAGCGGCCTTGCTGCGCGGCGATCCCGAGGGCTTGAAGTCGGTGATCGGCGCCGCGCGCGACTGGTGGGCCGCGCTGGTGCCGGCGAGTCACCACGTGCCGCCGCGGCCGCGCGTGCGATGACAACCGGTTACGGCGACACACCCCGCATGGGCACACCCTTTGCCCTTGGGGTCGGACGCACTCTGTGCCAACCGACCGAGCATCCATGTCCGACAGCCCGCCCACCCGCTCCGATGCCGCCCGCCTGCCGACCGGCCTGCGCATGCCGGCGATCGACTACCGGCCGCTGGCGCCGCTGTCACAGGTCGACAGCGACTGGAGCACGCTGGACAGCGGGATGACCCCGCTCGCCGACGAATCGAGCCCGCCCTGGCTCGGCCTGCAGCTGCCGGAAAGCGTCAGTGCCTGGGGCCACTTCGAATGCCGCGCGTCGCTGCAGGCGCTGACCTCGTCGGCGGCGTTTCGCCACGCCGGCCAGCGCACGCCGGTGCAGGTGCGCTTCGCGCGCTGCGGCGATGCCGCGGCGGCCGACAGTGCGCGCGGTGCGCGGCGCTTCGTCGTGCGCTTCGGCGCCGAGCCCGGCGGCACGCCGGGCTGGCCGCTGCCGGGCTGCAGCCTGCCGCTGGCGCCGGACACCCCCACCTCGCTGACGCCGCCGGCCGACAGCGCGCCGCTCGCGCCGTGGCTGTGGCTGATGAGCGACCGCGCGCTGCCGCGCAGCTACCGGATGATGCAGGGCTTCGGCATGCAGACCTTCCGGCTCGAGCATGCCAGCGGCGAGGCGGTCTATGCGCGCTTCCACTGGCTGCCGGCGGCCGGCACGCACGCGCTGGCCGCCGACGAGGCCGACCAGCTGGCGCGGGCCGATCCGCAGTTCCTGCGCCATGACCTGGCCGAAGCGATCGTCGCCGGCGCCTTCCCGCGCTGGCAGCTCGCGCTGCAGGTCTTCGGCGAACGCCAGGCCAACAGCTTCGACTTCGACCCCTTCGATACGAGCCGGATGCTGCCGGAGGACCGCGTGCCGCTGCGCGGGATCGGCTGGCTGGTGCTGAACCGGCTGGCCCACGACGACGAGGCCGATGCCGAGCTCGAAACGCTGGCCGACCCGGCCGAGGCCGACGGCGACGACACAGCCGCCGTCACCGGCATCGTGCCCTGCCACAGCCTGCCGCCGAGCCCGGCCGAGCGCATGCGCCGGGACCTGATCCAGGCGCGCTTGTTCTGGCGCAGCCAGAGCCGCGTCGAGCAGACGCACCTGATCGCCGCCTGCCGCGCGGCGATCGGGCCGACGGCACCCGCGCCGCCGCGCAGCCACCTGCTGGAGCGGCTGGCTGAAGTCGATCCGGCGCTGGCCAGCGCGCTGTCCGGCGCCAGCATGCGGCGCAGCGGCGCGCTGCTGCGCGGTGAGCCCGGCGCGGCATCGCATCCGGCGACCCAGGTGCAGCCGTCCTCGACCCTGTCGCTGCTGGCGCGGCCCGGCGAGCGCAGCGTGCGCATGCGCCGCATCGCGATGCTGCTGGCCGACGGCTACGAAACGCACAGCCTGCGCGCGGTGCAGCGCGCTCTGAGCGCGGCCGGTGCGCAGGTGCAATGCGTCGGCCCGCGCGCCGGCGCGGTGTGGTCGGCGGGCGGCGATTACACGTCGGTCGAGCTGAGCATCGACCTGGCGCCGTCGGCGCTGTGGGATGCCGTCGTGCTGCCCGAGGGCAGCCGCGCGCAAGCCGCGCTGGCGCGCTCGGACGATGCGCGCCGCTTCATCCTCGCGCAGTACCGCCACGGCAAGCCGATCCTGCAGCTCGGGCCGGGCAACGGCCTGCTGGTGCGCCTGGGCATTCCGCGCGCGCTGCCCGACGGCCGCGTCGATACCTCGCTGGTGCTGCGGCCGCAAGGCGATGTCGACGCTGCGAACCTCACGCGGCGCCAGATCAGCGCCTTCCTCGAAGCCTTGTCGCTGCCGCGGCGCTTCGATCGCGTGCCCGAGCCGGCGCCGCTGATTCCGGTGCGCTACCCGCGCTACTACGCGCGCTGAACGGCCCGGCCGAGGAGGCGCCCGATGCGACCCTCCGAAGCCTGGGGCCTGCTGCGCGAGGCGGTGAACGCCTGGATCGAGGACCACGTGCCGAGCATGGGCGCGGCGCTGGCCTACTACACCGTGTTCTCGATCGCGCCGATGCTGCTGATCGCCATCGCGGTCGCAGGCCTGGTGTTCGGCGTCGATGCGGCGCGCGGCGAAATCGTCGCGCAGCTGCGCGGACTGATGGGCGAGGAGGGCGCACGCGCGATCGAGGCGCTGGTCAAGAGCGCTGCCAAGCCGGTCGAGGGCCTCACCGCGACCGTCGTGGCAGCGCTGATGCTGCTGGTCGGCGCGACCACCGTCTTCGTCGAGCTGCAGAGCGCGCTCGACCGCATCTGGCGGGCGCCGGTGCAGCGCCACGAGGGCATCCTGGCGCTGCTGCGCTCGCGTTTGCTGTCCTTCGGCATGGTGATGGGCGTCGGCTTCCTGCTCACCGTTTCGCTGGTGCTGTCGGCCGCCGTCGCCGTGCTGGGCAAGTTCTGGGGCGCCCACCTCGGCGGCTGGCTGCTGGTGGCCGAGGCGCTGAACTTCGTGGTCGGGCTGGCGCTGGTGACGCTGATGTTCGGGCTGATCTACAAGATCATGCCGCGCGTGCCGGTGCGCTGGCGCGACGTCTGGATCGGCGCCGCCTTCACCGCCGTGCTGTTCGTGATCGGCAAGGCCCTGATTGGGCTGTACATCGGCCGCAGCGGCATCGCCTCGGGCTTCGGCGCCGCCGGCTCGCTGGTCGTGCTGCTGCTGTGGGTCTACTACTCGGCGCAGATCTTCCTGCTCGGTGCGGAATTCACGCGCATGGTGGCGCGCCGGCGCGCTCACCTGGCCATCCGGCGCGAGCCCGCTCAAAGCGGCATGCGCGCGTCGAGCTCGTAGCCGGTCTGCGGCGGGTGGTCCATGAAGTCGATCACCAGCATGCGCTGCGCTGCCCACGCGACGACCATGGCCAGCTCATCCTGCTGGATCGGCTTGTGCAGGAACAGGTCGAAGCCGGCGACGCGACAGCGCGCTTCGTCGGCCGGATCGGTCGATGCGGTGCAGCAGACGAACAGCGTGGCCGGGTGGACCAGCTCGAGGCGGCGGGCTTCGAGCAGCGCCTCGCAGCCGTCGAGGCCCGGCATGCGCAGGTCGATCACCGCCGCCGCCGGTTTGAACACCTGCATCTGATGCAGGCCGACCTCGGCGCCGAAGGCGACCACGGTCCTGGCGCCGCTCATTTCGAACAGCCCCGCCAGTGCCACCGCCGAATCGGGATCGTCGTCGACGATCAGGATGCGTGGGCACGGGTCGTGATCGGCACCGTCATGCATGGCGAGGTTCCCGACGTGTCAAAACGAAACGACGCGGGCAAGCCGCGTGCCTGCCGCCTGCCCGCGTCGCGCCGGGGGGAGCGCTGTCAGCTGGCGGCCCGCGCTTCGTCGCGCAGGCGCTTGATCTGGTCGTGGTTGCGCTTGACACCTTCGGACTGGCGCAGCACCAGCGCGCGCACGTCTTCCGGCAGGTCTTCCTGCAGCGCCTTGCGGTAGCGGTTGACCGCCAGGTCTTCGCCGCGCTCGCATTCCTCGAGGATCGCCTCGTTGTCGAAGTCGGTGAGCTTGGTGCGCATCGCGACCCAGCCGCGGTGCAGCGCGCCGCCGATGCTGCCGCTTTGCTGCGGCTTGCCGCCGAAGCGGGTGACGTGCACCTGCAGCTCGTCGATGGCCTGCTTGCATTCGTCGGCACGGGCGAGCAGGAGCGTGCGCAGCGCATCGGTGCGCGCGTATTCGGCCGACGTGCGGAAGCCGTACTCGCCGTCCTTGCTGGTTTCGATCAAGTCGTTCAGAACGTCGATGACGTCGTCGTTGTCCATGGTCTCTTCCTTTCGCCTGGCAGGCTGAAGTGGAACGGTCCGGAACGCATTCCGGGTGCCCTCGGATGGGCAGTCGGCGTGCCCAGGCGCGGTCGTCGCCCGCCTGCGCTGCGTCAGGCGGCGCAGGGCCGCTCCCAAGCCGCCTGAGCGCCCCTTGGGGGCCGCGAACGAAGTGAGCTGGGGGCCGGCATGACGGCGGCGCAGGGCCGCTCCCAAGCCGCCTGAGCGCCCCTCGGGGGCCGCGAACGAAGTGAGCTGGGGGCCGACATGACGTCAGACGGTGCTGCGCAGCCGTTCGTGCAGCTCGTGCAGCCGTTCGCGATCGTGGCGGATGGTCTCGCACTGGGCCTCGATCAGCGTGTGCACGCTGTCGGGCAGGGTCGCGCGCAGCAGGCTGTCGAAATGCAGCTCGGCGCAGGTATCGATGCGTTCGCAGGACTCGATCAGCACCAGGTCCGGCTGGCCGCTCAAGGCGCAGCGCACGGCCGCCCAGCTCAGCCGCAGATCGCCGGCGGCGGTGCCGCCTTCGCGTGGCAGGCCGCCGTGCTGCGTCATCTGCTGCTGCAGGTGCATCGCCGCGCGGCGGCTGTCGAGCGCCCGCCGCTGCAGCATCACGTGCAGCGCGAAGCTGCGCGAGCGCCGCGCGCCGTAGGCGAAGGTGGCCTCGCTGTCCTTGCACAAGCCGATCAGGCCGTTCAGCGTTTCGCGAATGTCGACCAGCATCATGGGAGCCCCCTTGAAGGACGTGCGGCTGCGCTGCCGCAGGAGCATTCGGCGGGCCTGGGCCGTGTAAACGCGGCGGGCATGTGGATTGCCTGACGCGGGGTTGGACGCTGCGGGAGGGCATGCGTGAACTCGAATGACCCGCGGGCCGCTTGCGGCCATCGCCCATGAGGATCCTGTTGACCGGCGCGACCGGTTTCATCGGCAGCCGGCTGCTGGCCGCGCTGCAATTGCGCGGCCACGAGGTCTGGTGCGCCGGCCGGCGAGCGCCGCCGCTGACGATCGGCTTCCTGCCGATCGATTTCAGCCGCGCGCTGGCCAAGGACGACTGGCTGCCGCTGGTGCGCGACGCCGATGTCGTGATCAACACCGTCGGCCTGTTCCGCGAGCACGGCACGCAGAGCTTCGAGCGGCTGCACGAGCAGGCGCCATGCGCGCTCTTCGATGCCTGTGTCGAGGCCGGCGTGCCGCGGGTCGTGCAGCTGTCGGCGCTCGGTGTCGAGCGGCGGCGCAGCGCCTACCAGCGCAGCAAGCACACGGCCGACGCCTACCTGCTGGCCTTGCCGCTGGACGGCATCGTCGTGCAGCCGTCGCTGGTCTTCGGCGCCGACGGCGCGAGCTCCGCACGCTTGCTGACGCTGGCGGCGATGCCGCTGCTGCCACTGCCGGCCGGCGGCGGCCAGCCGGTGCAGCCGGTGCACGTCGACGATGTCGTCGAGGCCCTGTGCGCGCTGGTCGAGGCGCCGGCGGTGCCGGGCGCCGGCCGCACCGTGCCGCTGGTCGGCCCGCGGCCGCTGAGCCTGCGCCGCTACCTGCTGATGCTGCGCGGCGCGCTCGGCCTGAAGCCGACGCTGGCGCTGCGCGTGCCGGCCTGGCTGGTGACGCTGGCCGCCTGCTGGGGCGAGGTGCGCGGCCAGGCGCTGCTCGACCGCGGCGCGTGGACGATGTTGCAGCAAGGCAGCGTCGGCCCGGCGGTCGCGATCCACTGGCTGCTCGGCCAGCCGCCGCGCGAGGCCGGCGATTTCCTGATCGGCGAGCCGCTGGCCGCGCTGCGCCTGCAGGCGCGGCTGGGTTGGCTGCTGCCGCTGCTGCGGCTGGCGCTGGCAATGGTGTGGATCGTCACCGGCCTGCTGTCCTTGGGCCTGTTCCCGCGCGACGAGAGCTACGCGCTGCTCGCCGACACCGGCATCGCCACCGCCGTGCAGCCGCTGCTGCTGTTCGGCGCGGCCGGGCTCGACCTCGCCTTCGGGCTGGCCACGCTGTGGCCGCCGAACAGTGCACGCTGGCGCGCCCGGCTGTGGCTCGCGCAGATGGCGTTCATCGGCAGCACCATGCTGATCATCGCGATGCGGCTGCCGGCGTTCTTGCTGCATCCCTTCGGCCCCTTGCTGAAGAATTTGCCGATGCTCGCGATCCTGGTGCTGCTGTACCTGCACGAGCGCGACTCGGGCGCGCCGACCGGGCGCGCCGCGCCCGCCTGAAGCGGTGCAAAAGGGGTGGGGTGCCGGCCTCGCGAGCCCCACGGCACGGATCCCATCGGTCTTCCGAATATGGCAAGCACAGCAGCGAGGCTGCAGGTCGACTGGGCTAGGCTGTCGTGCAGCGTCGGTGTGCGATTCGTCGGACGATGGTGGTCGGGAGGTCAGGAAGCCGGCACGTGAGCGACAGGGCAACGGGCGTGCCCACGCGCGCGGCCGCGACCTAGCGAGCGAAAGGTGCGGCGCAGGCACGCCGCCTGCAGAGAGCGGCGCGAGGAGCCCGCGATGAGCGCCAATGTCACCGAAGCCGAAGCCGACGACGAGACCCGCGGCGTTGCGCGATTCCTGCGCGACCGTTCGCTGCGCCTGGTCACCGCCGAGTCCTGCACCGGCGGCCTGATCGCCGCGATGCTGGCCGACCTGCCGGGGGCCGGCGAGATCCTCGACAGCGCCTTCGTGGTCTATTCGCCGCAGGCCAAGCAGAGCGTGCTCGGCGTGCGCAAGCACACCATCGACAGCTTCAACCTGACCAGCGAAGCGGTCGCGCGCGAGATGGCGCTGGGCGCGCTGCGCATCGCGCAGGTCAACCTGTCGATCGCCAACACCGGCGTCGCGGACCCGGTCGATCCGCGCATTCCCGCGGGCACGCAATGCTTCGCCTGGATCTTCCGCTTCGGCGACATCGACGACGCCGTGTACACCGAAACCAAGCGCTTCGAGGGCGACCGCACGCGGGTGCGGCGCGAGGCGGCGCGCTACGCGCTGCGGCGCATCGCCCACTACTGTGCGCAGACCGATCGGCGGCGCTAGAGGCTCCTGAGGCTCCTCCGGCGCGTCTGGCAGCGCGGCACACCGATTGCCGAACGACGGTCCCGAAGATGGACACGTTGGCCAGCCTCAGCACCACGCCGCCGCGGCCGGCGCCACCGGGCATCGGCCGGCCGCGCCGCATCGGCATCTTCCGTGCGCGCAAGCTCGGCGACCTGCTGTGCGCGACGCCCGCACTGCGGGCCATCGCCGCCGCGTGGCCGGGCGCAGAGCGGGTGCTGATCGGCCTGCCGTGGGCGCGGCCACTGGCCGAGCGATGGCCGACGGTCGACCGCTTCATCGAGTTTCCCGGCTGGCCCGGCCTGCCCGAATGCCCGCCGGAGCTGGGCGCGCTGCCGGCCTTCCTGCAGGCGATGCAGGCCGAGCGCTTCGATCTGCTGCTGCAGCTGCACGGCAGCGATGGCCGCGTCAATCCGCTGCTCGCCGCCTGCGGCGCGATGCAGCTGGCCGGCTTCGCTGCGGCCGACGAGGCGGTGCTCGATCCGGCGCTGGGGGTGCGCTGGCCCGAGCAGGGCAGCCAGGCCGAACGGCTGCTCGCGCTGACCGATCACCTCGGCCTGCCGCGGGCCGGCACGGCGCTGGACTTTCCGCTGCGCGGGGCCGACCGTGATGCGCTGCGCCGCTGCTGGCCGGCGGTCGACGAGCCGCAGCCCTATGTTTGCGTGCACCCGGGCGCGCGGCTGCCGACGCGGCGCTGGCCGGTCGCCTCGTTCGCCGCGCTCGCCGACCGCATTGCCGCGCGCGGCTGGCGCGTCGTGCTGGCCGGCTCGGCCGCCGAGACGCGGCTGACCGACGCGGTGCGCGACGCGATGCAGCAGCCGGCCGTCGACCTGGCCGGCCGCACCGACCTGTGGACGCTGGGCGCGCTGATCCAGCGCGCGGCGCTGCTGGTGTGCAACGACACCGGCGTCTCGCACATCGCCGCCGCGCTCGACACGCCGAGCGTCATCGTCAGCTGCGGCGCCGACGCGGCACGCCTGGCGCCGGCCGATGCGCGGCGCCAGGTCGTGCTGTGGCAGCCGGCGGCGTGCCGGCCGTGCCAGCACGCGCACTGCCCGGTCGGCCACGGCTGTGCCACCGGGCTGGCGGTGCCGGTCGTCGATCGCGCGGTGCGCCAGCAGCTGGGCGTCGCGGCCTGAGCCTGCGCACGGCACGCCGTTTGCCCTTCCGATGGATCCCCTCCGACAGACGAACTTGGGAGCCTGACACCATGGCCAACGAATTCCCGACCCAGACCTCGAACCCGACCACGACCCCGACCGGCAGCAACACGGGCGTCAGCCGCAGCACCGGGCCCCTCGGTTCGCCGACGATCACGCCGGCCGCGGGCGTTGCACCGAGCGGCCTGCAGAGCACGGCTTCGGCCAAGCCGATCGGCGCCGATGGCACGCCAGGCGGCGCGACCCCGGCCACCGGCGACGCCACCACCGAGCGCACGCTCGAGCGTGCGGTCAAGGCGACGCACGAAGCGGTCGACCGCGCGGCCGGCTCGGTCGAACAGGCTGCCGACAAGCTGCGCACGAGCATGGACAAGCTCAATTCGCTTGAGCAAGAATGGGCCGAGACCTTGCGCACGCGCGTGCGCGAGCATCCGCTGGCCAGCTGTGCCGCGGCACTGGCGGTCGGCCTGATGATCGGCCGCATCAGCGCACCGTCGCGTCACGACCGCCGGGAGTAACGGAGTCCACAGATGAGCAAGCTGCCGCACCGGCCGGGTCCGGATCCGGACCCGGGCCCGCAACCGCCGCCGGCGCCCGATCCGGGCGAGCGGCTGGAGCACGGCTCGACGCCGGTGGTGCCGGAAGACCTCGAGTCGCTCGAGGACGACGCACTGCAGCACCGCCACAAGCGCGAGCCGGCCTGAACAAGCGCGAGCCGGCCTGAACGAGCGCGAGCCGGCGTGAAATCGTCCGGCCGGATCGCCCGGCCGGACTCCCACTCTGATCAGCCCGGCGCCGCGCCCAATCGCGCGGCCGCAGGGTAGACCGCAACGGGCGGGGCCTGCATCACGGCGGCTTCTTCTTCCCGCTGCGCCAGCGCCTGCGTGATCTGCTGGTGCACCATCAGCGCGGTGCGGTCCCACGAGTGGGTCGACACGGTCGTCAGCATCTCCATCACGCGGCGGCTGCGCTCGCGCCGGGTTTCGGCGAGCGTCGCTTCGCAGGCGGCAATGAAGTCGGCGCAGCCGTGCGCCGTGCGCACCACGCTGCCGTACATCAGCACGACATCGGGCAGCGGCGTGCTGACCACCGGCTTCTCGCCGGCCAGGTACTCGAGCGTCTTGGTCGGACTGATCAGGCGTGTCGCGTCATTCAGCGCATAGGGCATCAGGCAGAGGTCCCAGCCGGCCATCAGGTAGGGCAGGCGGCCATAGGGCTGCAGCCCGAGCCAGTGGATGTTCGGCCGCTGCGGCAGCGCGGCGGCGTCGATGCCGATCACCGGGCCGGCCATCACGATCTGCCAGGCCGGCCGCGCGTCGGCCAGGTGGGCGAGCAGCCCGAGGTCGAGCCGCTCGTCGATGACGCCGAAGAAGCCCAGCCGCGGCCGCGGCAGCGCCTGCTGCAGCTCGTCGGCCTGAGCCGCCTGCGGGTCGGCGGGGTCGAGCCCCGCGGGCGAGAAATGCGACGCGTCGACGGCGTCGGGCAGGCATTGCACGTGCGCGTGGCGGCGGCGGCGCGACTCGTACAGCGCCGGCCCGCCGGTGAACACCAGATCGGCCCGCGCCAGCAACTGGTCTTCGAGCCGCCCGAGCTCCGGCGGCGCACCGTCGAGGGCGGCCAGATCGTCCATGCAGTCGTAGATCACCAGGCGCGGCGCCAGCGCCTCGGCCAGCGGCAGCGCGAGCGGCGTCGTCAGCCAGACCAGCGCATCGCGCAGCCCGTGCTCGCGCGCCGCAGCGGCCAGCAGCGCCGGCAGTTTCGGCTTGCCGGCGTCGGGCGCTTCGAGGAAGCCGCCGGGCTCGGCCAGCTGCGGCGCCAGCACGGTGACGCCCGGCGCCACGTGCCGCACCGCCAGCCGGCCGATGCCGTCGCCGGCCTGCGGTTCTTCGATGAACCGGATGTCGTAGTGCGCTGCCAGGCGCGTCATCAGGTGCCGGGGGCGCTGGCGTACGAACGACCAGCGCAGGTGGGAAAAGACGACCAGCGGTGTCATGGGGGCCTCGTTATGGCTGCAGTGCAGCGAGGCAATCGATGTGCCGAGCGACACCCTTGTTTGCAGGTTCCGGGCACGCCGTTTGCCACCTGCGCAATCCTGGAAGGAACCGCCCCATGAGCCTGTCTGCCACCCCCACCGCGACCGTCCAGCCGGCCGTCGTCGCCAGCTCCTTGCTCGCCCGCGGGCCGACCGCGGACGCGCCACCGGTCCAGGCGCCGCCGCCGTCGATCGTGCGCGCGCCCGCCAAGGCGCCGTCGATCGCGCGGTCGATGGCGGCGATGCGTGCCGACCTGATCGTGCAGTACCAGGCCGGCGAGCCGGAGCAGCGTTCGGTCGAGCTGCGTTTCTGGGGCGAGCAGCAGCAGCTGATGGCGCACAGCCGCGGCCCGCGTGAGCACGACAGCGAGACCCGGCTGCTGCCGCTGACGCACGACGGCAAGCGCTCGGCGGTGGTGACCGCGCTGCGCGGCCTGGCCGCGCTGTATTTCGGCCCCACCGGCCTGTTGCCGCGCATCATCGGCGACCCGGACTGGACCACTGCCACGCTGACGCTGCAGTCCGACAGCAGCGACGATGCGCAGGTGCTGTTGCAGGTGAACCTGCGCATCGACGGCCCCAACGGGCTGCGCGCGCACGTGCGCCACTCGATGCCCGACGTGGCGCAGGCGGGCCCCGTGTCGCTGATCCTGCGACCGGGTGATGCGGATCCGCTGCACGCGCTGCTGCGCGTCGGCTTCGGCACGGCACCCTGGCAGCTCCCGACATGATCTTCTGAAGAAAACGACGCGCCCGCCGGGCCCGAGGCCGGCCCGTGCCCGCTGTCGCCCCGTCAGCCGGGCAGCAGCTTCAGCACCGCTTCGGCCTCGATTGGCTTGACCAGGTGAGCGTCGAAGCCGGCGGCGCGCGCGCGCTGGCGGTCTTCGTCCTGGCCCCAGCCGGTGCAGGCGATCAGCAGCACGCGCTCGCCCCAGGGTTGCGCGCGCAGGCGGCGGCAGACCTCGTAGCCGTTCAGGTCCGGCATGCCGATGTCGATCACCGCGACATCCGGCCGCCATGCTTCAGCGGCCTCCAGGCCGCTCGAGCCATCGAAGGCGCTGCGCACTTCGTGGCCGTTGAGCGCCAGCACCATCGCCAGCGTGCGCGCGGCATCGGCGTTGTCGTCGATCACCAGGATGCGCAGTCCGTGCGCCGCTGCCGCCGGCAGGCCGCCCGGCATGGTCTCGGCGGGCCGGTCGGCCGCGTGGTGCACGATCGGCAGCCAGACGATGAACTCGCTGCCGCGGCCGCGGCCCTCACTGCGCGCCTCGATGCGCCCGCCGTGCAGCTCGACCAGCCCGCGCGCCAGCGACAGCCCGATGCCCAGGCCGCCGTGCGAGCGCTCGAGCGAGGGCTCGAGCTGCGCGAACATGTCGAAGACCTGCGGCAGTTGCGAGGGATCGATGCCGATGCCGTTGTCCTTGACCCGGATCGCCACCTCGTCGCCTTCGCGCGCGACGGCGAGCCGGATCTCGCCGCTCGAGTCGGTGTACTTCGCGGCGTTGTTCAGCAGGTTGGCGAAGACCTGCGTCAGCCGCGTCAGGTCGCCGTACAACGGCAGCGCTTCGCTCGGCACCTCGAGCTGCAGCGTCTGGTGGTGCTGCTCGATCAGCGGCCGCGTCGTCTCCACCGCCTGCTCGATCGCCTGCTGCAGCAGGATGCGGCGGCGCCGCAGCTCGATGCGGTTGCGCGTGACGCGGCTGACATCGAGCAGGTCCTCGAGCAGGTGCGTCATCTGCACCACCTGGCGCTCGATGATGTCGCGGCACCAGGCCACCTGGTCGGGTGCATCGGCGCGCTGGCGCAGCACGCCCACCGCATTGCGGATCGGCGCCAGCGGATTGCGCAGCTCGTGCGCCAGCGTGGCGATGAAATCGTCCTTGCGGCGGTCGGCGACCTTCAGCGATTGTTCGCTGGCGTGCAGCTCGTCGATCAGGCGCGTGCGCTCGAGCATCGCCGAGACCTGGTCGCACACCGTCTGGATGACCTGCAGGTCACCCTCGCGCAAGCGCTGGCGCGTCGTCGACACGAAGGCCGCGACGCCGATCACCGCGCCGCCCGCCAGCAGCGGGAATCCAGCAAAGCACTGCGCCCCTTCGGCCTGCAGGTGGTGGGCCTCCGTCATCGGGCTGTCCTGCAATTGCTCGACGATCAGCGGCGTGCGCTGGCGCACGATCAGCCCGCACAGGCTGCCGTCGACCGGAACCTCGTTCAAGGGCCCGCGGCGCTCGGGGGGCAGGCCGTGGCAGCCGACCAGCGCCAGCCTGTCGGGGTTCGCGCCGCGGCTGTAGTTCAGGTAGATCTCGCTGCCGATCGCCAGCCGCACGCGGTCGAACAGCTCGTGCTGCGTTTGCGGCGCGCGGTGGTCGCCCATGATCAGCGACTGGCCGGCCTGTGACAGCAGGTCGAGCTGGCGCAGCCGCTGGTGCAGCGCGCGCTCGCCGCGTTTGCGATCGGTGATGTCGCGCGCGATCAGCGACGAACCGATGACCTGGCGGTTGTCGTCGAGGATCGGCGACAGGCTCATCGACACCGGCAGGCGGTGCCCGTCCTCGCGCCGGCGCTCGGATTCGACATGCGACAGCCGCTCGCCCGTGCGCAGCCGCTGCAGCAGGCGCAGCTCTTCGCCGCGGCGCTCCGGCGGCACCAGATCGTCCATCGTGCGGCCGATGATCTCGCGCGCCGGCACGCCGAACAGCCGCTCGGCGCCTTCGTTCCAGGCCGTGACGCGGCCTTGCAGGTCGCGGCCGATGATCGCGTCCTCCGACGAGTCGACGATCGCTGCCAGCCGCGCGCCGCGCTCGCGCATCGCCATGCGCTCGGTGGTGTCGATCAGCGCGGCACGGCACTGCGACTGGCCGGTGCCGTCGTCGGCGACCAGCGCGATCTGCAGGTCGACGAAGCGCAGCGCGCCGTTGCCCACGCGCAGCCTCAGCTCGGCCAGCTGCGCGCCGACGCCGCGCAGCAGCGTCGAATAGGCCCGGTGGTAGGCCGGCCGGTCCACCGGCTCGATCAGCTCGACGAAGTGCAGCCGCAACAGCTGCTCGATCGTGCGGTCGAGCAGCGCCGCCGCGCGCCCGTTGGCCTCGACGATGCGGCCGTCGAGCTCGAACGTCAGGTAGGCGACCGGCGCATGCTCGAAGAGACCGAGGTAACGATCGCGCGAGGCTTCGAGCGCGACCTGCGCCTGCCGCAGCTGCTCGTTCTGCATCTCGAGCTCGATCTGGTGCACGCCGAGCTCATGCACCAGCTGCGCGATGTCCGCCGGCTCCAGCTTCGTGATGCGCCGGCGCAGCAATTCGGCAACGCGGCTCTCGGCTTGCACGCGCAACTCGTCGAGCGCCGCGGGCAGCGACTCGGAGGCGGTGCCGGGCAGCTCGTTCATGCGGCGCTTGGTCGTGTTCCGGGACTAGCGCGGCAAGGCGGGCGCCCCGTTGCCGTGCGGGAGATTGAAGGACAGCGCGAGCAGCGAGCTCGGCTGGCCGTCGCCGTCGCGGATCGCGCTGATGCGCTCGTGCGTGGCCACGCGGCTGCCGTTCTTGCGCACGCAGCGCTTGTCGAGCTGGAAGTCGGGTCCGCCCTTGATCAGTTTGTCCACCTGGGCCTGCAGCGCCGGCAGGTCCTCGGGATCGGTGACGTCGCGCAGCCGGCGCTGCAGCAGTTCGTCGCGCGTGTAGCCCAGCGCCTCGCACAAGCGGTCGTTGACGAACAGGAAGCGGCCGTCGAGATCCATCTCGCTGACGCCGGCAAAGGCCTGGTTGATGAAGACATTCAGGCGCGCTTCGCTCTTGCGCAGCGCCTGGTCGATCTTCTTGCGCTCGCTGATGTCGATCAGCGTGACCACCGCACCCTCGATCAGGTTCTCCATCGTGCGGTAGGGCCGGATGCGCATCAGATACCACATGCCGGCCTTGATCTGGATCTCGGCTTCCTTGGGCACCAGCGTGTCGAGCACCTGGCGGATGTCCTCGACCATGTGGTCGTAGCGCACCAGGTTGTTGACGACGTGCTCGAGCGGCCGGCCGATGTCCGACGCGATCAGGTTGATCACCTGCGTGGTCGACGGCGTGAAGCGCGCGATGCGCAGCTGGTGGTCGACGAACAGCGTGCCGACGCCGGTGCCGGCGAGCAGGTTGTTCATGTCGCTGTTGGCGCGCGAGAGGTCGGCCACCTTGTCCTGCAGCTCGGCATTGACGGTCGACAGCTCTTCGTTGACCGACTGCAGCTCTTCCTTCGAGGTCTCGAGCTCCTCGTTGGTCGACTGCAGCTCCTCATTGACCGATTGCATCTCCTCGTTGGTCGACTTCAGCTCCTCGTTGGTGGTTTCCATCTCCTCGAGCGTGGTCTGCAGGTACTCGTCCTTCGCGCGCAGCTCCTGCTCCAGCGCGGTGACGCGGTCGTCCTGGTCGGTCTCGCCGGGGCCGGCCGCGCGCTGGTCCTGCTCAGGTGTTTCCTCCAGGATCACCAGGTAGACCACCGAGGCCGTGCTGCCGGCGCCGATGTCGACCGGCCGCACGACCAGCCTGGCGTTGATGGGGTGGCCGTTGGCCTGCACGCGCAGCCCGTCGTAGGTGACCGCGGTCTTGTGCGCGACCACCTTGTGCAGCGCGATCGTCAGCTCGCGGCGCAGGCCGTCGCGGGCCATCGACAGCACGTTCATCGCCGCATCGCCGGCGGCGGGCTCGAGGAACTGGCCGGTGCGGCCGCGGATGTGCAGGATCTGGCCGCGGCTGTTGACCAGCACACAGGCCTGCGCGTAGTGCGACAGCAGCGCCTGCTCGGTGATGCGACGCAGGTTGCCGATCTCCGCGTCGGCGGTCGGCTGCGCGACCACGCGGCGGTCGTTGTGGTCGAACAGCGGCGGCACGAAGTCGACCAAGGCCGGCCGCGCCGCGCCGGACTCGGTGGCCAGCCGGTGGTAAAGCTTCCACTTGCGGTCGACGACGGAAAACAGCCGCGCGCTCTCGCCCACCGTCTCCGAGCTGCCGAGAAACAGCGCGCCGCCCGGCACCAGCGCGTAGTGGAACAGCGGGATCAGCTTCTTCTGCACCTCGGCGTTCAGGTAGATCAGCAGATTGCGGCAGCTGATCAGGTCGAGCTTCGAGAACGGCGGGTCCTTGATCACGTCCTGCGCCGAGAACACCAGCAGGTCGCGGATGTGCTTCTGGATGCGGTAGGTGCCGCGCTGCGGGTCGTGCGTGAAGAACTGGTTCAGACGGTCCGGGGTGATGTCGTCGGCGATGCTGGCCGGGAACACGCCGGCGCGCGCCTGCTCGATCGCGAGGGTGTCGATGTCGGTCGCGAAGACCTGGACCTTGAACGAGCGCTTGAGCTCGATCATCGCCTCGTACAGCAGCATGGCGATCGAATACGCCTCCTCGCCGGTCGAGCAGGCGCAGACCCAGACGCGCACCGTGTCGTGCGCCGACTTGTCGGCCACGATGCGCGGAATCACCTTCTCCTCGAGCAGCTTGAAGGCCTCGGGGTCGCGGAAGAAGTTGGTGACGCCTATCAGCAGGTCGCGGAACAGCGCCTCGACCTCCTGTGGGTTCTCGCGCGCATGGTGCAGGTAGTCCTCGGGCTGCTCGATCTGGTGCAGCGCCATGCGGCGCTCCATGCGCCGGATCAGCGTGGTTTCCTTGTACTGCGAGAAGTCGTGGCCGGTCTTCGCGCGCAGCAGCACGCAGACCTTCTTCAGCACCCCCTCGCGCGACGGCGGCGCGACGGCGCGGCGCTGGAGGTCGAAGGCATGGCGCGCATAGGCGATCAGCTGCTGCGCCATCTCGGCCGGCGGCAGCACGCAGTCGACCATGCCGGTGGCGATCGCGCTGCGCGGCATGCCGTCGTATTCGGTCGACTCGGGCGCCTGCGCGATCACCAGGCCGCCTTCGCCCTTCACCGCGCGCAGGCCGAGCGTGCCGTCGCTGCCGGTGCCGGACATCACGATGCAGATCGCGCGCTCGCGCTGCGCGGTGGCCAGCGAGCGGAAGAAGTGGTCGACCGTCAGCCTCAAGCCGCGCGGCTCATGGTGCTGGGTCAGCCACAGCGCGCCGTCGGAGAAGGTCAGGTCGTGGTTCGGCGGAATGATGTAGGTGCAGTCGGGCTGCACCTTCAGGCCGTTGGCGGCCTCGACCACGTCCATCCGGGTATAGCGGCGGATCAGGTCGGCCAGGATGCTCTTGTGGTCCGGCGACAGGTGCTGGACGATCACGAAGGCCATGCCGGTCTGGCCGCTGTCCGGCATGCCGGCGAAAAAGGCCTCGAAGGCCGCCAAGCCACCGGCCGAGGCGCCGATGCCGACTACCGGGAAGGCTGTCGACGGCGGCGGGGCGGGCGCTTCGGGCGCAGCTTCGACCGGCGAGGCAGCGGGTTCGACGGTGGTGGGGTCGGACACTCAGGCTCCCTCGGGACACGTGCGGCAGACGAGGCCGAATGTTAGGCCTTGGCCGCAGCACCGAGCGGAGGGTTTGCGCGGAGGCCGCGCCGGGCGTCCGCTCAGGACGTGTCAGGACGTGTTCACCACCGGTCCGGGAGTCGGCGTCTGGGTGCCGCGCACGGCGGGAATGCCGCCGCCTTCGCCCTCCCAGGTCTGCAGCGGCTCGGGCTTGGCGCGGCTCTTCTCGCGCAGCCGGCGCTGGTGGCAGGTTCTCAGGTCCATCCACATCAGCGCGAGGGCGCCGAACAAGGCCAGCCCGAGCAGGCTCGGCCGGTGGGATGCGTGGGCGTGCGTACTGAACATCGTGTCGCCTCCTGGCCACGGGCTGTGACCCGTGTTGCCGGGCATTCGGCAATCGGCATGCCGGGTTGCGCGGCATGCGGATTGCCGGCCCCGCCTTCTCAGGATGCTTTCGAAAGGCCCGCCATGCCCCGCGCCATCTGGAAAGGTGCGATCAGCTTCGGACTCGTGCATGTGCCGGTGGCGCTGTACCCGGCGTCGTCGGAATCGGGCATCGACTTCGACTGGCTCGACAAGCGCAGCCTCGACCCGGTGGGCTACAAGCGCATCAACAAGCGCACCGGCAAGGAGATCGAGAAAGACGACATCGTGCGCGGCGTGCAGGTCGAAGGCAGTGGCGACTACGTGCTGCTGTCCGACGACGAGATCGCCGCCGCCTATCCGAAGACGATGCAGACCATCGCCATCGAGCGCTTCGTGCGTGCCGACGAGGTGCCTTTCGTGCACCTGGAGAAGCCGTACTACCTGGAGCCCTCGGGACGCGGCGCCGACAAGGTCTACGCGCTGCTGCGCGAGGCGATGCTCGAAGAGAAGGTGATCGGCATCGCGCGCGTGGTGATGCATTCGAAGGAGCACCTCGCGGCGCTGATCCCGACCGGCCCGGCGCTGATGCTGAACACGCTGCGCTGGGTCGAGGAGATCCGGCCCTGGGACGAGCTGTCGCTGCCGCCCGAAGGACGCGGCGCCGCGAAGTTGAAGCCCGCCGAGCTGGAGATGGCCGCCAAGCTGGTGCACGACATGACCGGCCGCTGGAAGGCCGAGGAATTCAAGGACCAGTTCGCGGCCGAGATCCACGCGCTCGTCAAGGAGCGCCAGCAGGCCGGCAAGACGCACGTGATCGAGGCGCGCGAGGAGGCGCCCGAGACCAGCGCCACGGTGATCGACCTGGCCGAGCTGCTCAAGCGCAGCCTGGGCGAGCGCAAGGCGCCGGCGCGGGCGACAAAGGCCGAGGCCCGGGCCAAGACCGACGCTCCCGCCAAGAAGGCCAAGGTCGCCGAGAAGGCCGCCGCCAAGGCGCCGCGCCGCGCGCCGGCGGCCCGCAAACGGGCCTGAGCGACTTCAGGCCGCCGCTTCCTCCGCCGCCGTTGCCGCGGCATCGAAGCCGAGCCGCTTCATCGCCGCGGTGAGCCCCTGGCGGCTGGCGAAGAAGCCGTCCCACGGGTCGCGCGTCCAGCTGCGAACGTGCTCGGCGGCATCGGCGAGGGTCCAGTGCGCCCCGCTTTCCAGCGTGTCCAGCCGCTCCCATGACACCGGCATCGAGACGCCGAGCCCGGGCCGCGCGCGCGCCGAGAAGGCCACCGCCGTCGTCGCGGCAAGACCGTTGCGCAGGTAGTCGACGTAGATGCGGCCGACGCGGTTGGCCGGCCCGCTGGTGGCGACGAAGCGCTCCGGGAAGGTCCGCGCCAGGTGGCGCACCAGCAGGCGAGAGAAGCCGCGCACGACATCGGCCGGCCAGCGCGCGGCGATCGGCACGACGATGTGCAGCCCCTTGCCGCCGCTGGTCTTCAGCCACGAGCGCAGGCCCAGCCCGTCGAGCGCCGAATGCACCTCCAGCGCCGCGTCGCGCACCTGCGGCCACGCAACACCTTCGCCGGGGTCGAGGTCCAGCACCATGCGGTTGGGCAGGTCGACGCGGCGGCTGGCGGCGTTCCAGCCGTGGAACTCGACGACGTTCATCTGCACCGCGCCGACCAGCGCCTCGGCGCTGGTGATCTCCATCAGCGGCTCGTGGCCGGGCCACAGCACGGGGTCGAGCACGCGCAGCCCCGGTATGCGCAGCGTGCCGGCGTGGCGCTGGAAGAAGCGCTCGCCGTCGACGCCCTGCGGTGCGCGCAGCAGCGCCACCGGCCGGCCGCGCAGGTGCGGCAGCAGGTGCTCGGCGATGGCCTCGTAGTAGCGCACCAGGTCGAGCTTGCTGGCGCCGCTGGCCGCGTCGATGACCCGCTCCGGATGCGTGATAGGGATGCCGGCGATCACCGGCGCGCCGTTGTCGCCGCTGCCCGCAGGCGGCGGACCGGCCGGCGGTGCGGCCGGTGGCGGGTTCACATGGTGACCGAGCGCGCCGACTGCGGTGGCGGCGGCGCCGTCGAGCGTGGCTCCCGCAGCGAGCAGCGGCGGTTCGCGGTGCACCTGGCGCGGCGGCTTGTCGCGCCGCAGTCCCTGGTACACCGCATGGCGCACCAGTCCTTCGGGCGTCCATGCGCTGAAGCTGACCTCGGCGACCAGGCGCGGCCGCACCCAGTGCGGCCGGCCGCTGGCACCGCCGCGCGGATGGTGGCGCGTCTCGTCGCCGTCGAAGGGCGAGTGGCCGGTCTGGATCGCGGCGAGCTTGCGGCGCAGTTCGATGGCAGTCGTCAGGTCGAAGCCGGTGCCCACCCGCCCGGCCTGCAGCAGCCGGCCGTGCTCGTCGTAGTGGCCGAGCAGCAGGCTGCCGATGGCCTGCGCCGAATCGGCGCGGTCGGTGAAGCCACCGATCACGAACTCCTGGCGCAGCAGGCATTTCAGCTTCAGCCAGCTGTCGCTGCGGCGGCCGACGTAAGGCGCGTCCTGGCGCTTGGCGATCACGCCTTCGAGGCCCTCGGCGCAGGCGCGGCGCAGGGCGGACGGCAAGTCCTTGCCGAGGTCGGCGCTGAAGCGCACGCGGCTGTCGCCGCTGGATGCGTCGAGCAGGCCTTGCAGGCGGGCGCGGCGTTCACGCAGCGGCAGCGCGCGCAGGTCGGCGCCGTCGAGCCAGGGCGCGTCGAACAGCCAGTAGACGATCGGGTCGCTGTGTTCGCCGGGCCGCCCGTGCAGGCAGTCGATCGCCTCTTGCAGGCGATCGAAGTCGGCGTGGCCGCCGTCGCCGGGCACGACGATCTCGCCGTCGAGCCAGCTGCCGTGCGGTGCGAGCGCGCCGACGGTCTGCGCCAGCCTGCCCAGGCGTGCGGTCCAGTCCTGACCGCTGCGGGTCAGCAGGCGCACCGCGCCGTTTTCGTCGATGTGGGCGAGCAGCCGGTAGCCGTCGTACTTGGTCTCGGCGCGCCAGTCGCCGCCGACCGGCAGCCGCGTGCTGGCCAGCGCCAGCTGCGGCGACAGCTGCGTCGGCACGGCGGGGTGCTGGCGCCGGCGCGCCTCGCGCAACTCGTCGAGGTCTTCGAGCTTCGGCGGCAGCGGCCGCGGCGTGATGCGCGGCAGCGGTTCACCGCGGTCGAGGCGCGCGTGTGCGCGGTCGGGGAGGCGCGCCTGCGCGAGATCCGGGAGCCGCGCCTGCGCGCGGTCGGCATCTGCGGCGGCGCCGAATTCGCCGTGCGCCGGAACAACGTTCTGAAGGTCTGCCACGTTGCTTTAGCGCCGCGCGTGCGCCGTCTCGTGGCGGACCATCCGCTCTTCCTCGGTGCCCGAGGGGCTTTGCGAGTCGAGGCCGCGGTCGGGCGACTCGGCCACCTGCGGCAGGTCGTCGGGGTGCTCGATCAGCTCCTCGATGATGAAGCGGCCGTAGTACTGGCCCCGCTCGGCGCGCCAGGCGTGCGCGGTGTCGGCGATCTGCTGCGCCTGCTCCTGCCCCGGCGCCGCGACCAGCAGCCAATGGCGGCCCATCTCGGCCGCCGCGCGATGCGCCTTGCTCAGGTTGATCTCCTGGCCGATCGCGGCGAAGCCGCTGGCGGCCGCCATCTCCTTGTCGATCTGCTCGATCATCTGCCGCGGCGTGTACATCACGATGTCGGCGAGCGGCACGCCCAGGCGCTCGATCGCCTCGGCCGCACCTTCGAGATCACGCAGGTTGGCGAACTGGATCAACACATGCCCGACCGGTTTGAAAACACCGAAACTGGTCGGAGGGGACTGCTTGTCCATGATGAAAGGGTCCGCGAATGGCAGTGGTGGTTCGGCGTCTGGCAAGGGGCGTGCCCAAACCTTGCGCCAGGCCTGGGAACGGCACTTGCCGCCGCGCCGCACGATCCACGCCCGGGGCCACCCCATGCTGCAATTCGTCCACCTCTACGTCTTTCCCGGCTTCGCCGACTGGGAGCCGGCCTTTGCCACCGCCGGCATCCAGTCACCGCAATACCAGCGCGAGCCCGGCCGCTTCGAAGTGCGCACGGTGGCCACCGGCAGCGGCATCGTGCGCTCGATGGGCGGGCTGGCGCTGCTGCCGGACCTGGCCCTGTCGCAGCTGAAGGATGCCGACAGCGCGCTGCTGATCCTGCCCGGCGGCGACGGCTGGGAAGACCCGGAGCGGCACGCCGAGGCGCTCGATCGCGCCGGCGAGTTCCTCGATCGCGGCATCCCGGTCGCCGCGATCTGCGGCGCCACCGCCGGCCTGGCGCGGCGCGGCTGGCTCGATGCGCGGGCCCATACCAGCAATGCCCCGGCGTACCTGAACGGCACGGGCTACGCCGGCGCGGCGCACTACCGCGACGAGCCCGCGGTCAGCGAGGGCGGCCTGATCACTGCCGGCGGCATGGCGCCGGTCGAATTCGCGCGCGAGATCTTCAGCCAGCTCGAGCTGTACGAGCCGGCGGCGCTCGAGGCCTGGTTCAATCTCTTCAAGACCGGCAAGTCCGAGTACTTTGCGCGCTTGCAGCGCGCGGCGGAGACGCCGGTCCCCGGCTGACGCGTCAACCCCGCGGCACGTTCGGCGTGCCGCCGCGCGGCCGCCGCAGGCCCGCGCGCTCGTCGGGATCGTCGCGCTCGTAGTCGTCGCGCGGGCGCTCGTCGGGCGCCTCGCTGGTCGGGTCGATCCGCGGCGGCGGCGGCTTCGGCGACGGTGCGCCGTGCGGATTCGCTTCGGTGGGGGTCTTCGGCTTCATCGCAGCATCTCCTCGGGTCGGGCGGCCGGCTTCGGTGCCGGCGCGGGTCGGGTCTCCGGCGGCTCGCGCAGCACCCGCGCGATCGCCGCGTTCAACGCCGCGCTCAGGTCCTGGCGCGACGGCTCGTGCGCCGCATGCCACACCGCCAGCTCGACGGTGGGCTTTGGGCCGACGGAGGTCAGCAGCAGCTCCGGCGCCGGCGTGTCGAGCACGCGCGGCTGCTCACGCGCCGCGGCGACCAGCCGTTCGCGCAGGCGGCCCAGATCGGTGTCGCCGGCCAGCTCGACCGCGAGCCGCAGCCGCACCGGCCGGTCGAGGTAGCCGAGGTTGGTGACGTTGTCGGTGATGAAGCGCTGGTTCGGCACCAGCACCGCGACGTTGTCCGGGGTGACGATGGTCGTGCGCCGCGCGCCGATCTCGCGCACCACGCCGCTGACCCCGGCCAGCTCGATCGGATCGCCGACCTTGATCGGCCGCTCGAGCATGATGATCATGCCGCTGATGAAGTTGCTGATGATGTTCTGCAACCCGAAGCCGACGCCGACACCCACCGCGCCGGCGACGACGCCGAGCGCGGTCAGCCGGATGCCGGCGTTCTGCAGGATCAGCGCGAAGCCGAGCACCAGCACCAGGTAACGCATGACCGACGCGACCGCTTCGCGGGTGCCCAGGTCCATGCTCTGGAAGTGGCGCAGCGCGCGGTTGGCCAGCCATTGGCGCAGCCACGACGACAGCCACACCAGCGCGGCGGCGAACAGCACGACGCGCAGCAGCGTGCCGGCCGTGATCGAGGTCTCGCCGATGCGAAAAAGCACCCGCTCGAACCATTGGGTAAAGGAGTCCATCCGCGGCATCGGGCAAGGCCGGGGCCTGGCGCTAAAGCAGTTCGATGGGCATTGCGCTTGCCTCGTCGCTGCCGTCGGCGATTGAAGCGCCGGCTTTCCACAAACATCCAGGAGAAAGACATGCCTGACCAGAACCGTGATCAGCAGAAGGACCAAGCGCAAAAGCAAGGCAACCAGGCCGGCCAGGGCCAGGGCCAGCAGGGCCAGCAGGACCAGAGCCAGACCCGCCAGAAGCAGGACAAGGGACAAGGCGGCATGGCGCGCGACGACCAGGACCAGAACCGCAGCCGCGACGAGAGCGACGACAGCAGCCAGGGCAACCAGGCGAGCAACAAGCAGCAGCAGGGCGGCCAGGGCGGCCAACAAGGCGGCCAACGCGGTCGGCAAAGCTGACGCGTTAGAACGTTCCCTTCACCCCGGGAACGTCGTTTGCACTCGGTAGGCCGCAGGCCTGCCGGCGCGGCGGCATTCCCGGGGTGTCGTGTGAATGAAGCGGACGTCTTGTCGAGCGACGCACAGCGTCCGGGCGGCCCTGCCTGCAGTGCGCAGGCGCGGCTGCCGACCTACCAGGAACTGCTCGACGAGACCTTGGAGAACACCTTCCCCGCCAGCGATCCGATCGCCGCCGGCGCCGCGATGCACGCGTGCGAGCCGCGCACGACCGCGCGCGATCAATTCGACTGGACGCTGGGGCATGGCATCGCTGAGCCGGGCTGCGCCGAGCGATCGGCGCCGCAGCCCGCGCTGATCGCCGATCCGGCCTGCGGGCCGATCGCGCCACCGACGCTGACGGCGCTGTTTGCCCCGCTGTTGCCGCGGCCCGGGCGCGCCACGCCGCCGCTGCCCGACGTGCTGCCGGCGATTCCACACGGCCCCTGCGAGATCGAGCAGACCTCCGACGCGGCGACCGTGCGCTGGCAGCAGGACGGCCGGCCGCATGCGATGGTGCTGTCGCTCGGCGACTTGCAGCAGTTGATGGCCCGCGGCTTCATCCGTCGCGCCGACGCTGCGTAACAGGCGCGGCAATTTTTGCCGCAAGCGGCCCGCGGGCACGCCGTTTGCACTTTGTCTTTGGTGCCCTTCTCCAGGAGACATCCCATGACCCAGGTTTTGACCGTGATGACACGCGGCGTGCGTTCACTGAAGCCGAGCGACACGCTGGTGATGGCCGCGCAGGCGATGGAAGAGCTCGACGTCGGCGTGATCCCGGTGTGCCAGGACGACCAGCTGGTCGGTGTGGTCACCGATCGCGACATCGTGTTGCGCGCCGTCGCGCAAGGCCGGGCGGCCGACAAGACCGCGCTGTCCGAGGTGATGAGCCAGGACCTGTCCTGCTGCTACGAGGACCAGACGGTCGACGAGGTGCTGACGCAGATGCGCGGCGCGCAGATCCGGCGCGTGCCGGTGCTCGATCGCAACCGGCACCTGGTCGGCATGGTCACGCTCGGTGACGTGGCGGTGCGCTGCCACCAGGACAGCGAGGCCGGTGAGGCCCTGGAGGCGATCTCGCAGCCGTCGGCGCCGGATCGTTCCGGCCAGTCGCAAGCCAGCGGCGCGGCCGGCGGCGGCAATTCGACCGGAATGCCGCGTCGCGGCACGCATTGATGCCTCACCTTGCGCTGCGTCAGCTCCTGACCGCGACAAGCGAGAACTCCCGACGCGATGGGCGGTTGAGTGCGGGGGCCCAGCTGCCGAAAACAGCTGCATGCCTCCCTTCACCCACCCTCGTCGCGCGCCGTGACCCCGCCCGCATCGCTGCTGCCGGCCGCTCGCGAGATCGAGCGCGGCACGATCCTCGTCCTGACGCTCGACCTGCGCCAGCGCATCCGCTATTGCAGCCCGGCCATGGCGCAGGCGACCGGCTTTGCGCCGCACGAACTGGTCCGCGAGCCGTTGCAGCGCTTGCGCCATCCCGACATGCCGATGCGCGTGATGCGCGAGCTGTGGGAGGCGCTGGAAGCGGGGGTGGCCTGGGTTGCACCGTTCAAGCTGGCCTGCAAGGACGGCGGCCACTGCTGGGCGCGTGCGAGCTTCGCGCCGGTGGTCGATCGCCACGGCGGGCTGTCGATCGTTGTCGTGCTGACGCGCCCGGGTGCGATCCACGTGCGCGGCGCCGAGGCGCTGTACGCCGCGATGCGCAACCGCACCACGGCCTGGCTCGAAACGCTGGCCGCGCACCGCCGCGAGCTGCCCGACGTGCTGCGCTGGTAGCGCGGCGCGGCGCGGGGCCGCTCGGCCTTTCGCCTATGCTGCGCTGATGTCCGCGACCCTCCCGCCTCTGGCATTGCACGCACCGTCCGACGGCGAGGCTTCGGGCGCTGCGGCGTCGGCGTTCGTGGCCGCGCCGGCGCCACCGGACGACGCGCGCTTCCGGCGCCTCGTCGAAGGCGTGGTCGACTACGCGATCCTGATGCTCGACCGCGAGGGCCGCGTGATGACCTGGAACGTCGGCGCCGAGCGCATCAAGGGCTGGCGCGCCGACGAGATCATCGGCCGCAGCTTCGAGACTTTCTATCCGCCCGAGCAGATCGCCGCGGGCTGGCCGCAGGAAGAGCTGCGCCGTGCCGCCGCCGACGGCCGCTTCGAGGACGAAGGCTGGCGCGTGCGCAAGGACGGCACGCGCTTCTGGGCCAGCGTCGTGATCACCGCGCTGCGCGACGACGCCGGCGCGCTGCAGGGCTTCTCGAAGGTCTCGCGCGACCTGAGCGAACGCCGCCGCCAGCAGGAGGCGCTGCGGCAGAGCGAAGAGCAGTTGCGCCTGATGGTCGAATCGGTCAAGGACTACGCGATCTTCATGCTCGACCCGGAAGGCCGCGTGCTGAGCTGGAATGCCGGCGCGGCGCAGATCAAGGGCTACACCGCCGACGAGGTGCTGCTGCGCGACTTCTCGATGTTCTTCACCGCCGCCGACGTCGCGGCGGGCAAGCCGGCGCAGGAGCTGCGAACCGCCTACCGCGAGGGCCGCGCCGAGACCGAGGGCTGGCGCGTGCGCAAGGACGGCAGCCTGTTCTGGGCCAACGTGGTCATCACGACGGTGCGCGCCGCCGACGGCGAGCTGCGCGGCTTCGCCAAGGTCACCCGCGACCTGACGTCGCAGCGCCGGCTGCTCGAGCTCGAGCACGCCAGCCAGCGCACCAACGAGTTCATCGCCATGCTGGCGCACGAGCTGCGCAATCCGCTGGCGCCGATCCGCAACGCGGCCAACGTGCTGCAGCTGCAGCCCGCGCTGCCGGCCGCGGCGCTGCCGATGTGCCAGATCATCGAGCGCCAGATCGGCCACATGACGCGCCTGGTCGACGACCTGCTCGACGTCGGCCGCATCGTCAACGGCAAGATCGTCGTCGAGCGCGTGCCGCTCGACTACCGCGACGTCGTGCTGGCCTCGCTGGAGGCAGTGCGGCCGCTGGCCGACGCGCGGCGCCAGCTGTTGCTGCTGGGCGCGCTGCCGCCGCAGCTGCCGATGGTCGGCGATGCGACGCGGCTGGCGCAGGCGCTGCAGAACCTGCTGCACAACGCGGTGCGCTACACGCACGATGGCGGCGAGATCCGGCTGCTCGTGCGCGTCGAAGGCGCGAGTTGCGTGACCACGGTGAGCGACAACGGTGCGGGCATCGCGCCGGCCGCGCTGCACCGCATCTTCGATCTCTTTCACCAGGAGCCGAGCGACGAACGCCAGCCGTCGCAAAGCGGCCTGGGCATCGGGCTGAGCCTGGCGCGCTCGCTGATCGAGCACCACGGCGGCATGCTCAGCGCGCACAGCGCGGGCCTCGGCCGCGGCAGCACGTTCACGATGCTGCTGCCGCTGCGTGGCAACGACGGCACGGCCGACGCCGAACTCGCTGCCACGCCGCTGCCGGTGGCGTCCGCGCGGCGCGTGCTGGTGGTCGACGACAACCGCGACGCCACCGACACGATGCTGCGTTTCCTGCAGCTGCTCGGCCACCCGGCGCGCGGCGCCTACGATGGCGACGAGGCGCTGGCGATTGCCGAGCAGTTCAAGCCCGAGCTGGTGCTGCTCGACCTGAACATGCCGGGCGGCGACGGCTTCTCGGTGCTGCGCCGGCTGCGCACGCTGGACGGTGCGCCGGCCTTCATCGCCGCGATGACCGGCTACGGCCAGCCGAGTGATCGCCGCACGACGCACGAAGCCGGCTTCCAGGCGCACCTGACGAAGCCGGTCGGCGCCGAGCAACTGCTCGAGGTGCTGCGTAACGCCGCCGAAGAGAGTTACCGCACGCAGCAGCCCGGCACCGGTCAGCGCGGCGCGCCGTAGCCCTGCAGCAGCCGCCGGTGGCGGTGCGCGAATACCGCGCGGTACACCGGCAGCAAAGCCCAAGCCAGCCCCGGCACGCGGCTGTCGACGGTGACCCGGTCGGTCAGCAGGCAGCCGCGCGGCGTCGCGCCGGTGGAGCGTTCGTGGCGCCAGCGGCGGTGGGTCCACGAGGTCGATTCCTCGACGAAGCCGCCGGCCGGATCGATCGCCTGCAACTGCAGCGCATGGCGGTCGACCGGCAGCCAGCCGAACAGCAGCACCCAGCTGCGAAACAGCACGCGCCCGGTCTGCCAGGCCTCGAGCGGGCCGTCGCGCCAGGCCGGCGGCGCGGTCATGTGCACCAGCGGATTCAGCTCGTCGTTCACCGCCCGCATCGACATGCCGGACCAGAAGCGGTCCGGCGCGATCGCCAGCTCCGACTGCATCGTGAACTGCGGCATCAGGCGTACAGCATCAGGCGTACCACAGCGCAGCGAAGAAGTGGCAGGTGCTGCCGCCGATCACGAACAGGTGCCAGACGAAGTGGGCGTAGCGCAGCTTCGAATCGAGCAGGAACAGCACCGCACCGACGGTGTACGACACGCCGCCGGCGACCAGCCAGGCCAGGCCCGCCGGATCCATGCGTTCGATCAGCGGCACCGCCGCGACCAGCGCGACCCAGCCCATCGCGACGTACAGGCCGGTCGACCATAGCGGATGCTTCAGCCGGTCGAAGAGCTTGGCCGCGACGCCGAGCGCGGCCGCGCCCCAGACGATGCCGAACAGCGTCCAGCCCCAGGCGCCGCGCAGCACGCCGAGCACGAAGGGCATGTAGCTGCCGGCGATGAACAGGTAGATCGACGCGTGGTCGAGCCGGTTGAGCCAGCGCTTCGCGGTGCCGGCCGGCAGCGCGTGGTACAGCGTCGACACGAGGTACAGCACGATCGCCGTGCCGGCGAACAGGCTCGCGGCGACGATATCGGCCGCGCCGCCGCGCAGCGCGGCATGGTGCACGAGGATCGGCAGCGAGGCGACGGCCAGCAGGAAGCCGACGCCGTGGCTCAAGGCATTGGCGAGCTCCTCGCCGAAGGTCTGGTCACGAGCGTTCATGGGCCGGGATCGTAGACGATCGACCGTGACGATTACCTCGCAGGTCATCGCCACGCGCTTGCCGCGCGGCTACAAACGCGGCCATGCGCCTTTTCATCTCCGCCACGCTGATCCTCGCCGCCCTGGTGCACCTGCTGCCGCTGGCCGGCGTGCTGGGCTCGGCCCAGTTGAACACGCTGTACGGCATCCCGATCGCCGAGCCGAACCTCGAGCTGCTGATGCGACACCGCGCGGTGCTGTTCGGGCTGCTCGGCGGCTTGCTGCTGCTCGCCGCCTTCCGGCCGACGCTGCAGCCGGCGGCCTTCATCGCCGGCCTGGTCAGCGTCGGCTCGTTCCTGCTGCTCGCGCTGCTGGTCGGTGAGATCAATCCCTTGCTGCGGCGGGTGGTGATCGTCGATGCGGTCGCGCTGGTACTGTTGCTGGCCGGTGCGGCCGCCCGGTGGCAGGTGAATGCCCAGCTCGCGAAGTAAGCGTCAGTCGGAATCCTTCAGCCACAGCGCCGAGAAGTCCATCCAGCCGTTCGGCCCGAGCTGAACGCCGGCCAGCGCCGCGCTGGCGTGCACGCCTTGCCATTCGTGGGACAGCGGCAGCAGCCAGCCCTCGCCGACCAGCCAGTGGCCGGTGCTTTCGATCAGCGCGGCGCGCTGCGCGGCATCGGGCGTGCGCTGCACTGCGTGCAGCCGGCGATCGAGCGCCGTGGCCGCGGCCGGCGCCAGCGCGCGGCGCAGCATGCGATTGCTGCCCCACCACTCGTGGCAGCCGTAGTCGCGGTCGTCGTGCAGCACCTCGCTGCACAGCACCAGGTCGGCCTCGTGCCACCAGTCGTCCAGGCGCTCGAAGGCCGCATGGTCGAGCAGCCGCCGTTCGAGCTGCACGCCGGCTTCGCCGAGGCGCCGTTGCAGCGCGTCGCCCAGCGCGCGCAGGCCGGGCAGCGCGAGGCTGACGAGGACCCGCCGGCTGCCGCGCGGCCACGGGCAACGGGCGCGGCCGGCCAGCGGCACGGCCGGCCAGTCCGGCAGCAGCGCATGCGCCGGCAGGCGCTGCGGATCGCCGGCGCCGACCAGCGGCGGCGAGGCGAGGAAACACGCCCAGTCGCGCCGCGCCGCGCCGGTCAGCGCGCGCCGCCCCGCAGGCGTCAGCAGGTAGGTGCAGGCCGATTGCAGGCGGCCTCCCGGCGTCGGCGCCGTCACGCCGGGCTCGAGGTCGAAGGCGCCGGCGCCGCCGCTGATGAACCACAGCTCGAGGCGCTGAATCAGCGGCCGCTCGCGGTAGTGCTGCTCGTTGGCGACGAGGCCCAGGCGCAGCGGGTTGTGGCGCTCGACGCGGAACGCGCCGCTGCCGATCGGCAGGCGGGCGAAGTCGGCGCGGCGGCGGCGCGGCACGATCGACGCGTTGGCGGTGGCCAGGCGCTGCGGCCAGAGCTGGTCTTCGTCGCCGAGCTCGAAGCTGATCGACTCGGCACCGTGCAGCTCGATCGCCCGCAGGTGCCGGTACTGCCGCTGCCACGGGTTCGGCTGGTCGCGCAGTCGCAGCACGCTGGCCGCGACGTCGGCCGCTTCGAGCGGCGTGCCGTCGTGGAAACGCAGTCCCGGCCGCAGCCAGAAGCGCCAGCGTCGCGCGCCGGCGGCGCTTTCCCAGTGATGGGCGAGCGCCGGCACCACCTGCTGCCGCGTGCCATCGAAGCCGACCAGGCGCTCGAACACCTGGCGCACGACGTGGGCCTCGAGGCTGCTGAAGACGAGCAGCGGATCGAGCGTCGTCAGCGGCCGGGCCACCGCCATGCGCAGCAGGCGTTGGGGCGGCGACGCGCCGAGGAACTCCGGCAGCCGCGCCATGAGCCGCTCGCGCTGCGCCGGCTTCAGCCGCGCGAAGGCCTGCTCGAGCTCGCCGCGGCCGACCAGCTGCAGCAGCTCGTCGAGCTGCAGCTGCTGCGGCTCGCGCAGCCACTCGAGCGTGGAGCGGTGGCCGCGGCCGCGCCCGGGCTGCCAGTGCAGCCAGCCTTCGGCCTGCATCTTGCGCAGCCGCATGCGCGCATTGCGCTCGCTGCAGCCGAGCAGCGCGGCGATCGCCGGCAGGCCGGGTTGCCGCGAACCGAGCTGCCGGTGCAGCAGCGCGTATTGCGCCTTGAGTTGCATCGCCGAACGCCCCTCGATAAAAGAGGAAGTGATTGTGCTGCCGCGCATCCATTTTCAGCATCCGCCTTGTTGGCCACACTGCCGGCATGCAACACGGTCCCTTGCCGTCCCCGATGCGCCAGCTGCTGGCGCTCTCGACCCTGATGACGCTGGCGCGCGCGTTGACGACGCCGGTGCTGGTGCTGAGCCTGGCGCAGCAGCTGCGGCTGGGGCTGCCGGCGATCGGCATGCTGCTCGGCGCCGTGCTGGTGGTCGCGACGCTGTGCGGCCTCTACGGCGGTCACCTGGTCGACCGCTGGCGCCCGCGCCGGCTGCTGATCGGCGCCGCCGCGCTGATCGCTGCCGGGCTCGCGCTGCTGCCGGCGGCGCGCGCGCCGGCGCCGGCGCTGGTTGCGCTGCTGCTGTCGGAGACGGCGTTCGGCGTCTTCGGCATCGCCGTCAAGGCCGCGCTGTCCGACGGCTTGCCCGCCGCGGCGCGCGCCCGCGGATTCTCGCTGCGCTACACGCTGACGAACCTGGCTTTCGCGGTCGGGCCGTTCATCGGCAGCGCGCTCGCCGGCCGGCATGCCGCGGCGCCGTTCTGGGCCGCGGCGATGCTGGCCGCGTCACTGCTGCCGTGGCTGGCGTGGCTGCGACTGCGGGACATCGCCGCCGACGGCGCGCCCGCCGGCGCGCCGGGCTTCGTGCAGACGCTGGCGCTGCTCGGCGGCGATCGGGCGCTGGTGCTGTTCACGCTCGGCTGCCTGCTGGGCTGCGTCGTCCATGGCCGCTTCTCGGACTACCTGGCGCTGGTGCTGCTGGGCCAGCGGCCGGCGGCCGAGGTGATGCAGTGGATGTCGGCGCTGATCGCCTGCAACGCGCTCGCCGTGGTGCTGCTGCAGCTGCCGATCGGACAGCGCATTCAGCGCCGCCATGCCGGCCGCTGGATCGCGCTCGGCTCGCTGCTGCTCGCCGCCGGGCTGGCCGGCTTCTGGCACGCGGCGAGCCTCGCCGGCTGGTGCCTCGCGATGCTGGTCTTCACGCTCGGCGAGATCATCATCGTGCCGGCCGAGATGCTGGTGGTCGATGCGATCGCCCCGGCCGCGTACAAAGGCAGCTACTTCGCCGCCCACCACCTGGCACAGCTGGGCAGCGCGGCGAGCCCGGCGCTGTGTGCGCTGGTGCTGGCGCACGGCGCGCCGGGCGGCCTGTTCGGCCTGCTGATCGCGCTCGCGCTGCTCGGCGCGCTGCTGGTCGCGGCCAGCGGCGCCGCGCGCGTCACGTTCAGGGCTGCGCGTGCCAGTGATCGTGCCGCTCGCGCCGTTCCTGCCGGTAGTTGGTCACCTCGAGGCGGATGCCGTCGGGGTCGGTGAGGAAGGTCGCGGTGTAGTCGGGCGCGTACTGCGGATAGGTGTCGGCATCGCTCGCCGCGATGCCGGCCGCCTGCAGCTGCTGGGCCAGCGCCTGCACCTCGGCGATCGAGTCGACGCGCAGGCACAGGTGGTGCAGCCCCGGCGCGTAGGGCTGGTGCGGCGTGGCCTGCCGCGCCGGCCGCAGCACGATGCCGAACAGCCGGTTGTAGTACTGCACGTGCGGGTCGCCGCCGATCTCGAAGCGGTTCTTGCGAAAGCCCAGCGCTTCCAGCAGCAGGCGGTCGTAGAAGGCCTCGGAGCGGGAGAGCTCCGAGACCGTCAGATAGATGTGATCGATGCCGGTCACTTCAGCCATTGGGACACTCCGCGCGCCGTGGATGGGCGCGCAGTGTCTCACCGCGGGCTGGCGCGGCTCGGGCGGCGTCAGGCCGGCCGGTGTGCGACCGGCTCGCCGGCCGGGAACAGCTTGAGCGTCAGCTCGCGCCGGTTCAGCTTCACCAGGTCGAGCGGGCAATCGTCGATCACCACCTGCGCCACCGCCGTCGTCAGCGCCTTGCGCAGCAGGCCGAGGAAGCGCGGTGCCGCGGCGATGCGCAGCGCGGTGAAGCGACCCTTCTGGTGCGCTTCGGCCAGCCATTGCGCGACGCGGTTCGCGAACAGCGCGGCCTCCTGGTGCAGCGCGGTCTCGCCGGCCGATGCGGTGATGTTGCCGCCCGAGCGCAGGTCACCGCCGGCGCGCCGGCCGTAGGCGTCGCGGCGCAGGTCGGCGTCGTCGGCGCGCGAGCCGGCATCGGTCAGCAGCTCGATCTCCTCGAGGTCCTGGCCGTGCCCGGGCAGCGCCAGGACGCGGGCGAAGGCTTCGTCGGCGGTCAGGACCCAGAGCTTGCCGGGCGCCGGCACGTCGCCCCTCTGGTCATGTGCGCGATCGTCAGCGCTGCGGTAGTCCGCTTTCGGTCTCTGTTGCAGGCTCATAGGCCACCTCTTGCCGGCTTGGACCCGGGTGAGTTCCCTGGACGGTCCTTGCCCTGGTCGGCCGAGCGTTCGGCCTGGCGTGCGCGGCTGCGGGCGGCTTCGTCGGCGGCGATCGCGTCGGCGCTCGGGTCCTCGGCGGTCTCGGCGTCGTAGGTGCGGCCGACTTCGTCCTTGCCTTCCTGTTCCTTGGCCGCGTCGCGGCGTTCGTTGATCGGCTTTCCAGGCCCCGAGGGGCGGTTCGCTTGAGTCATCACAATGCTCCGTTGTCCGTGTCAGTGCCGTCGGCCGGCAAGGCCCATGCCCGCGCGGTTCAGCCCGCCGCGCTGACGCGCCAGATGGTGTTGCCGACGTCGTCGGCCACCAGCAGTGCGCCGCGCTTGTCGATGGCCACGCCAACCGGCCGGCCCTGCGCCTGGCCTTCGGGGCCGAGGAAGCCGGTCAGCACGTCCTGCGGCGGGCCGCTCGGCTTGCCGGCGCTGAAGGGCACGAAGACCACCTTGTAGCCCGAGGGCGGCTTGCGATTCCACGAGCCGTGCAGGCCGACGAACATGCCGCTGCGCCACGGCGCCGGCAGCGCGCTGGCATCGGTGCCGACCACCAGGCCGAGCGGCGCGACGTGCGAGCCGAGCGCGTAGTCGGGCTTGATCGCCTTGGCCACCAGGTCCGGACGCGGCGGCTGCGGGCGCGCGTCGACGACGCTGCCGAAGTAGCTGTACGGCCAGCCGTAGAAGCCGCCGTCGCGCACCGAGGTGAGGTAGTCGGGGACCAGGTCGTTGCCGAGCTCGTCGCGCTCGTTGACGACGGTCCACAGCATGCCGGTCGACGGGTCCCAGGCCAGGCCGTTCGGATTGCGCAGGCCGCTCGCGTACAGGCGCTTGGCTCCGGTGCGCGGATCGATCTCCCAGATCGCCGCGCGGCCTTCCTCGACGCCCAAGCCGTGCTCGGCGACGTTGCTGTTCGAGCCGACGGTGGCGTAGAGCTTGCTGCCGTCGCGGCTGGCGATGATGTTCTTGGTCCAGTGGTGGTTGTGCGGGCCGCCGGGCAGGTCGGCCACCTTGGTGCCGGTGGTGCCGATGCTCGTCGCGCCGGGCGTGTACGCGAAGCGCATCACCGCATCGGCGTTGGCGACGTACAGGTCGTTGCCGACCAGCGCCATGCCGAACGGCGAGAACAGGTTGGACAGCAGCACCGTGCGGGTCTCGGCAACGCCGTCGCCATCGGCATCGCGCAGCAGCGTGATGCGGTTGGCACTCGGCACCGCCGAGCCGGCCTTGGCCATCGCCTTCTTCATGAACCACGACTTGATCTTGCCGAAGCCTTGCGGCTTGGGCGCGCCTTCGCCCTTCGGCGGCGCGGCCGATTCGGCGACCAGCACGTCGCCATTGGGCAGCACGTGCAGCCAGCGCGGATGGGCCAGGCCGGTGGCGAAGGCCTGCACCTGCGTGCCACTGGCAGCCACCGGCTTCGCGCCGGCCGGCCAGCCGGTGGCCTCGGCGATCTTGACCGTCGGGATCAGCGATTTCTCCGGCGGCGGCAGCGTTGGGTCCGGCCCGACACCGGCCGATTCGGGCAGCTTGGCCACGCCGCTGCAGGCGCCGATCAGGGTGGCCACCGCGGCGGTGGCGACGAGGGTGGGGCGCAGTTTCATCGGGACCTCCTGAACTGTGACGGGCGACCACGCCACCCGCACGCGCGGCAGGTGACGTGCCTGCGGACCGGCGCCGTCACTGCAGCGTGCCGAGGTAGGCCACGATGTCGCGCGCATCGGCCTCGCGCAGCTCGAGCGCGGGCATCGTCGTCTGCGCATCGGCATGCCGCGGATCGATGATCCAGCGCAGCATTTCGTCCGGCGTGTTTGGCCGCCGGCCGGCGATGGTCTGCCGCCGCGCCAGGCCGGCCAGCGGCGGGCCGACGTGCACGTCGGAGCCGGTGACGCCGGGAATGCGGTGGCAGGCGGTGCAGGCGTGCTGCGTCAGCGCGATGCGGCCGCGCGCCGCATCGGCGCGAAAGCCCTCGGGCAGGCCCTCGCGGCGCGGCGCCGGACAGCTGGCAGCGGCGGTATCGGCCAGCGCGGTGAACTCCGCCGCCGTCAGCGCCGGCAGCCGCTGCATGAAGGCCACCAGCGCCCACAGCTCGGCCTCGTCGAGCCGGTATTGCCAGGCCGGCATGCCGCTCATGCGGATGCCGTTGCGCGTGATCCAGTACAGCTCGGCGGCGTTCCAATGCTGGGGCGCGTCGACCAGCGGCCCCGGCAGCGGCTGCATGCTGCGGCCGATCGGCGCCTGCGCGCGGCCCGGCGCGCCGTGGCACTGCAGGCAGTGGTCGCGAAAACAGGCGGCACCGCGCAGCACGCGCGCCGGGTTGTCCAGCGGCGGCACCTCGATCGCCGCAGCGCGGCGCTTGACGCTGCGGTGCATCGTCAGCTCCATCAGCGAATGCACGGCTTGCGTGTGCGGCACGTTGGCGGCAATGTCGTAGAGGCCGAGCCAGACCACCAGCGCGCCCGCGGCCGTGCCCGCCGCCAGCAGCGTGGCGACGGCGATCAGCGCGGCAAGCGGGCGGCCGATGCGCATCGTGGGGTGTCCTCATCGGCGTTGCAGCAAACAGCCGGCCCGCCGCTTGCCGGGCTGGCAGCGCGACATCCCTGCGAAAGGTCTCGCCGTGTTCCGATTCGGCCTCCCGCTGCTGCTGCTGGTCGCGTTCAGCCTTGCCGGCTGCGGCGAGCGCGGCACGCTTGACGCGGCCCGCGGCGACGCCGAGCGCGGCCGGCTGCTCGTCGCGCGCTACCACTGTGGCCACTGCCATGCGGTGCCCGGCGTGCCGGCGGCGCGCGGGCTCGCCGGGCCGGACCTCGCGTCGTACGCGCGCCGCAGCTACATCGCCGGCCGCTGGCCGAACGAGCCGGCGCGGCTGGCGAGCTGGATCGCCGAGCCGCAGGCGCTGGCACCCGACACGCCGATGCCGAACCTCGGCGTGTCGGCCACCGATGCGCGCGACATCGTGGCCTACCTGGCGACATTGCGATGACGATCGAATCGGTGCTGCGGCCTGCCGGCCCGGCCGCGGCGGCCGGTGCCGAGACCGGCTGGGTGCTGATCGTCGGCAGCGCGCTGGTGCTGATGCTGGTCGGCGCGCTGCTGGCCTGGGCGCTGCTGCGCCGGCGCGCCGCGGGCGAGCAGCACGACGAGCGGCGCCTGGTGCGCCGCTGGGTGATCGGCGGCGGGCTCGCGTTTCCGGCGCTGACGATGCTGGCGCTGTTCGCCTACGCGACGGCGCGCGAGCGCGCGTGGAATCCGCTGCGCACGGCCGACGAGCCGGTGATCACCGTGACCGCGCACCTGTGGTGGTGGCAGGTGCAGCATCGCGACCCGGCGCGCGGCATCGATGTCACGCTGGCCAACGAGCTGCACATTCCCGCTGGCCGGCCGGTGACGATCGGACTGGCCAGCGCCGACGTGATCCACGCGCTGTGGCTGCCGTCGCTGGCGGGCAAGGTCGACGCGATCCCGGGCCGCGTGCTGCAGCTGCGGCTGCAGGCCGACCGGCCCGGCCGCTGGCAGGGCCGCTGCGCCGAGTTCTGCGGCGAGCAGCATGCGCGCATGGGGCTGGTGCTGGTGGCGCACGCGCCGGACGACTACGCACGCTGGCTCGCCGCGCAGGCGCGGCCGGCCGCCGTGGCCGACGAAACGCTGGCGCAGCAGGGCTGGCGGCTCTTCATGCAGCAGCGCTGCAACAGCTGCCATGCGCTGCGCGGGCTCACCGAGTCGCCGTCGATCACCGCGCCGGACCTGACGCATGTCGGCTCGCGGCTGACGATCGGCGCCGGCGCGCGGCCGCTGGACCGGGCCGCGCTGGCCGCGTGGATTGCTGACCCGCAGCAGTGGAAACCGGGGGTGCGCATGCCCTCGTATGGCGACCGGTTGAGTGCGGGCGAGCTCGACGCCTTGGCCGCGTTCCTGGAGCGTTTGCAGTGAATGCGCCCCAGCGCCCACCCGGCATCGATGCCCTGCCCATCGACGATCCCACGCTGCCGAACGCGCTGCCGCGTCCGCCCGACGAGCTGCCGGCGCTCGAGCGCGCCTGGCAGCGCCCGCGCGGCTGGCGCCGGTTGACCGCTGTCAACAACACCCAGGTCGGTCTCTACTACATCGCCACCGCATTGCTGTTCTTCGTGCTCGCCGGCGTGCTGGCGCTGGTGATGCGCGCGCAACTCGCGTGGCCGGGGCAGGCGCTGGTGTCGCCCGCGCTCTACAACCAGCTCTTCACGATGCACGGCACGGTGATGATGTTCCTGTTCGCCGTGCCGGTGGTCGAGGCGATCGCCGTCTACCTGCTGCCCGGCATGCTCGGCGCGCGCGACCTGCCGTTTCCGCGCCTGTCGGCCTACGCCTATTGGGCCTATGCGGTCGGCGGGCTGGCCTTCTTCTGCACGCTGTTCTTCGGGGTCGCGCCGGACGGCGGCTGGTTCATGAATCCGCCGTTGACCAGCGGCGAACACTCGCCGGGCTTGGGCGCCGACTTCTGGCTGCTCGGCATCGGCTTCATCGAGATCTCGGCGATCGCCGGCGCGATCGAGCTGCTGATCGGCATCCTGATGACGCGGGCACCGGGCATGACGCTCGGCCGCATGCCGGTGTTCGGCTGGGCGATGCTGGTCGTCGGCGCGATGATCCTGTTCGCGTTCCCGGCGGTGATCGCCGGCACCTTGCTGCTGGAGCTCGAGCGTGCGTTCGACTGGCCGATCTTCACGGCCGCGCGCGGCGGCGATCCGCTGCTGTGGCAGCACCTGTTCTGGTTCTTCGGCCACCCGGAGGTCTACATCATCTTCCTGCCGGCGGCCGGGCTGGTGTCGATGATGATCCCGGCCTTGAGCCGCACGCCGCTGGTCGCTTACCGCGCGGTGGTGTGGGCGCTGGTGGCGGTGGGCGTGTTGAGCTTCGCGCTGTGGGCGCATCACATGTTCACCGCGGGCTTAAGCGGCGCGGCGCTGCTGTGGGTCTCGGCCGCCAGCCTCGCCATTGCCGTGCCGACCGGCGTGCAGGTCTTCGCGTGGCTGGCGACGCTGTGGCGCGGCCGCCCGCGTCTGAACGGCGCGATGCCGTACCTGATCGCCTTCCTGCTGACCTTCGTCGCCGGCGGCCTGACCGGCGTGATGCTCGCGGTGCTGCCCTTCGATCGCCAGGCGCACGACACGCATTTCGTCGTCGCGCACCTGCATTACGTGCTGATCGGCGGCATGGTCTTCCCGGTCTTCGCGGCCTTGGTGCACTGGGGTCCGCTGATCAACGGCCATGCGCTGAACGAGCGGATGCTGCGCTGGTCCTGCGCGCTGATGTTCTTCGGTTTCCACGCGGCGTTCTTCCCGCTGCACGTCGTCGGTCTGCTCGGCATGCCGCGGCGCATCGCCACCTATGACGCCGGTTTCGGCTGGGCCGGCTGGAACCTGGCGTCGACGATCGGCGCCTTCGTCTTCGCGGCGGGCGTGCTGCTGTTCTTCATCGAGGCCGCGCACACCTGGCGCAAGCCGGAGCAGCCGCACGGCGACCCGTGGCAGGGCGGCACGCTGGAGTGGCTGCCGTCGGAGGACTACGGCATGCGCAGCATCCCGCAGGTGAGCGCTCGCGAGCCGCTGTGGCAGCGGCCGGCGCTCAAAAGCGAGGTCGAGGCCGGCCGGCATTGGTTGCCCGGCACCGCGACCGGCGGCCGCGAGGCGCTGGTCACGCACTGGCGGCGCGCGCTGCCGCAGCACCTGCTGGTGCTGACCGGCGACAGCTGGTGGCCGTTCATCGCGGCCGTCGGCACAGCCGGCTTCTTCCTGCTGCTGACGGTGCAATGGGTGATCACCGCGAGCCTGTGCGGCGTGGTCGCGGTCGCCGCGACGCTGCGCTGGCTGTGGGACACCGACCGGGCGCCGGCCGGCGCGCAGGTGCGCGTCGCGCGCGACGTGATGCTGCCGGTGGGCGCGCGCGGCGCGGCGTCGCACTCGTGGTGGGCGACCTGGCTGGTGCTGCTGGTCGATGCGACGATCTTCGCGTCGCTGGCCTTCGCGCATCTGCATGTCGCGATGCGCGCCGAGGTCTGCCCGCCGCCCGGCGCGCGGCTGCCGGGCTCCGGATGGGCGTGGGCGGCCGCCGCGCTGTGGGGGGTGTCGGCCGCGGCGATCGTGCTCGGCTGGCGCCGGCCGGTCGACATGCTGCGGCGCCGCTCGCTGGTCTGGCCGAGTCTTTCGATTGTTATCGGATGCTTGGCCGCGCTGGCCGCCTTCGCGCTCGACCTGCTCGGCCATCAGGCTGCCGGCCTCGAGCCGCGCAGCAACGCCTGGAGCGCGACGGTCGCAGCGCTGCTCGGCTGGCAGGGCTTTCATGCAGCGCTGCTGCTGGTGATGGCCGGCTACCTGCTGGCGCGCTGGTGGCGCGGGCAGGGCGCACCGGGTCCGGTTGCCACGCGTGACAACGTGGCGCTGTTCTGGCTCTACGTGGCAGCGCAGGGCGCGCTGACCGGCGCGCTGGTGCAACTGCTGCCGCGGGTGCTCGGCTGATCAGTCGACCACGCCGTCGCCGCGCATCAACCGCCCGATGCTGAAGCGCCCCGCGCCCAGCAGCGCGACGGCGACCGCGCCGAACAGCATCAGGCCCTGCAGCTCGATCGCCCAGCCGCCCTGCGGACCGAGGGTGAAGATCTGGTGCGCGTGCGCGAGGCCGATCGCGAACAGCATGTTGATCGCTACCAGCAGCGCGGACACCCGCGTCCACGCGCCGGCGATCATCAGCAGCGGCGCCAGCACCTCGCCGATGTAGGCGCCATAGGCCAGCACGCCCGGCAGGCCGGCCTGTTGCAGCATGCCCGGCATGCCGCCCAGGCCGTGGCGCACTTTCGCGATGCCGTGCAGCAGCACCAGCACGCCGACCGTCAGGCGCAGTACCAGCTTGCCGGCGTCGTCGAAATCGCGGCGCAGTTCGCGGCCCTGCATGTCAACCCGTGACGAGATTGAGGATGTTGCCATCGGGATCCTTGAACCACGCGACGCGCATGTCGCCGCCGCCGTAGATGTCGCCCTGGCGTTCGAGCCCGGGCATGTCGTAGTGCTCGAAGCGCACGCCCTTGGCCTTCAGCGCCGCGACCTCGTCGTCGAGCGCGTCGCCGACGACCCAGGTCACCGCGGTGGCCTGGTTCGTGCCCGCGTATTTCGAACGGTAGACGTTGACCACCGTGTCGCCGCTGCGGTAGCTGACGAGCTCGTCGCCTTCGCTGTCGACCGGCTGCAGGCCGAGCACGCCTTCGTAGAAGCGCCGCGCATGGTCGATGTCATGAACGGCCAGGTTGGCAATCGCGCGATGGGTGTTGAGCATGACGGCTCCTCGGCGTGAACGGCAGATCGTACGCCCGGCAAGCGCCGTGCCCATCGCGCCTACACGGTGGCGGCGGTCAACCGTTGCAGCGCCTGAGAGATCGACGCCAGGTCGCGCGGCCGGATCAGGCGCTCGCGCTCGAGGCCGTCACGCAGCAGGATCAAGGTCGGCCACAGCTTGATGTTGTAGGAGCGGCCGAGCGGCCGGCCCGGGCCATCCTCGATCTTCAGATGGCGCAGGCCGGGATGGGCCTTCATCGCATTGGCCAGCGCCGGCTGGATGCCGCGGCAGATGCCGCACCAGGGGGCGCCGAATTCCAGCAAGGTGGCGCCCGGCAGCGCGTCGACCTCGGTGCGGGCGGGTTCCTTGGCGGCGTAGTCGGGGGTCATCATGGTGGTCTGCGGTCCTTGGAGTGATCCTGGATGGATTGCGCGCCGGTGCCGCGGGTTCCCCAGGCTCACTGACGTTGTTGTGCCGCGATCCAGCGCTCGACATGCGCTTCGAGCGCCGACAGCGGCACCGAGCCGGTCGCCAGCACCGCATCGTTGAAGTCGCGCAGGTCGAAGCGCGGGCCCAGTGCGGCCTGGGCGCGCTGGCGCAGTGCCAGGATCTTCAGCTGGCCGATCTTGTAGGCCAGCGCCTGGCCGGGGTTGTCGATGTAGCGGTCGACCTCGTTGACGATGTCCTGCTCGGTCTTCGGCGCGTTGTCGCGGAAATAGGCGAGCGCCTGCTCACGCGTCCAGCCGCGGGCATGCAGGCCGGTGTCGATCACCAGCCTCACGGCGCGCCACATCTCGTAGGTCAGTTGGCCGAAGCGGTCGTAGGGGTCGTCGTACAGGCCCATCTCGTGGCCGAGCTGCTCGGCATACAGACCCCAGCCTTCGGCATAGGCGACGAAGTACGCGGTGCGGCGGAAGGTCGGCGCATCGGGCAGCTCGAGGCCGCGCGCGAACTGGAAGTGATGGCCCGGCACCGCCTCGTGCAATGACAGCGGCAGCATCTCCCAGGTCGGCCGCGTCTCGGGCTTGTAGAGATTGACGTAGTAGTAGCCCGGGCGCGAGCCGTCGGCCGCGCCGGCCTGGTAGTAGGCGGTGGTGGTGTCCGGCGCGAGGTTGTCGGGAATCGGCCGCACGCCATAGGGCAGCCGCGGCTGCAGACGAAACACCTTGACCAGCTCCGGATCGATGCGCTTGGCGAGCGCGCGGTACGCGTTCAGCAGCTCGGGGCCCGAGCGATGGAAGAAGCGCGCATCGGTGCGCAGGAAGGTGAAGAACTCGGCCAGCGTGCCGCGAAAGCCGGTCTCGGTCTTCAGTGCCTCCATCGCCGCGCGCAGCCGCGCCACTTCCTTCAGGCCGATGGCGTGGATCTCGTCGGCGCCGAGCGGCGTGCTGGTGTAGTAGCGGGCGAGGAAGTCGTAGTACGCACGGCCGGCGGGCAGGGCGGAGACGGCGACCGTCGCGCGCGTGCGCGGCAGGTACTCGGTCTCGAAGTGGCGCGCGAGGCGGCGGTAGGCCGGCACCAGCTGCGCGCGGATCAGCGCCTGCGCTTCGGCCTGCAGCGCGGCGCGCTCGGCCGCGGCAATCGCCGGGCCGATGCGCGTGAATGGGCGGTAGAACGGGCTCTTCGCCGGGTCGTCGACGATCTGCGCGGCGATCTGCGCCGGCACGCGGTTCATCAGCACGCGCGGCGGCAGCTCGCCGGCCGCGACGCCTTCGCGCATCAGCGCGATCGTCTGGTCGATCAGCCGGGGCATCGCGGCGATGCGCGCCAGCCATTGCCGGTAGTGCGCGGCCGTCGCGAACGGCATGGTTTCGGCGATGACATCCGCCGTCTGCACGCCGCCGCGGTGGCTGATCGGCTGCAGGTATTCGCGGAAGGGCTGGCGCTCGACCGCATGGCGCAGCAGCCATTCGAAGCTGTCGTGGTGCAGCTGGTCGGCCGGCGCCAGCGCGGCGCGATCGATGCCGCGCAGCCGCTGCAGCGCCGCGCGGTCGGCGGCCGCGCGCGCGGCGATCGCCGCGGGGCTGAAGTCGGTCCAGCGGTCGTCATAACGCGTGTCGCCCTGGTAGCTGGCGGTTTCCGGGCTGTCGCGCAGGCTGCGTTCCCACTCGTCGGCGAAGAGCGCGGGCAGCGCGCGGGCGGCGGGGTGGCGTGCGGCCTCGGTGGCCGTGGCCGGCACGGGCGTGGCGGCGAACGACGGTCCGCAGACGAGCAAGGTGGCGAGCAAGGTGGCCGGCAGCACGCGCAGGCGGGTCAAGGCGGGTCCCTCGTGATCACGAAACAAAACCGCGAGCTTACGTCGCCCGGCGAAAATGGCCGCCACCATGCCGATCATCCTCGAAGCCCCCGGCCAGCCCGACGTGCTGGCCCTCATCGAAGCCCTCGACGCCTACCAGAAGCCGCTGTATCCGGCGGAGTCGCACCACGGCATCGACCTGAACGCGCTGTCGCAGCCGAACGTGTTGTTCGCCGTCGTGCGCGACGACACCGGCCGCGCCGTCGGTTGCGGCGGGATCGCGCTCGAGCGCGACTACGGCGAGCTCAAGCGCATGTTCGTCGACCCGCAGCAGCGCGGCAAAGGCCTGGCCAAGGCGCTGCTCGCCTTTCTCGAGGCCGAGGCGATGCAGCGCGGCTGCCGGCTGTTCACGCTGGAAACCGGCTACCTGCAGGACGATGCGCTGGGGCTGTATGCACGCGCCGGTTATGAACGCTGCGGGCCATTCGGCGATTACGCCGAGGATCCGAACAGCGTGTTCATGCGCAAGGCGGTGGGCTAGCGGTTTTGCTGATGGGGCGAAGATCGCCTGGGGAGTCCGGTTGACCGCCGATGGGTCAGGCCGCGGCCGGGAGCTCGACGATTTGCAGACCGTTCCCGCAGGGGTCCTGGAAGGTTGCAAGCACGCCGCCCCAGAACTGCTTTTCAGGGGCGCCGGTGAAGCGGACACCGAGGGCCAGCAGCTCCTGGTGCTTCGCGGATGCGTCTTGAACCTTGAACGACAGGCCTGTGAAGCGCCCGACAAGGGCCCTGTCTTCTTCAGGCGCGTCGTCGGCCACGGACTCGACGACAAGGTCTGCGCTTCCGGACTCGAAAACGCAGTAGCCGTGCTGAGCACCGTCCGCCTTGATGGGCAGACCCAGGATCTGCCCATAGAAGCGCTTGGCGGCAACGATGTCCCGGACGAAAACGCGTGCGGCGCTCAGTTCCATGTCGGTTCCTTGGTCAATTGGGTTTCAGGCTGCTGTGCTCGCATGAAGGAGCCTGACGAAGAAGGGAATGATGGCCACCTTGGCGAGAGCCAGGTAGCCAACCATCAATACATAGGCAAGAAGGCGAGGGAGCCTGTTGCGCAGAAGATGCGGCGGAAAGAGGAACGGCCAGAGAGCAGGAAGTACCACCGCACAAGACACGGCCAATACCAATCCGATCGCTGGATTGAAAGCCCAAGACGCGGCTGCAACACAGGCACAGGCGGCAGCCAGTACGAAACCCCAACGAGCATTGCGACGTAGCGGGATGCCGAGCGTCTTGGGTTGGATTTCCATGGGCATTCAGTCGCAGTGTGTGATCTCGCCTACTCGCCGCCGCCGATCCGCACCCTGAACCGCGTGCCGCGCCAGGCCCACGCTAGCACGAAGAAGAACGCCGTGAAGATCGCGCCGGCCCACCACTCGGTGATGTTCTCGACCGCGTCCTTGACGTCCGGGCCGCTCCACGCCAGCGGCAGCAGCAGGTGCGCGAGGCCGAGCAGCGGCAGCAGGGCGCACAGCGTGACGAGGCTGCGGCTGATGCGGCGCTGCAGCGGCACGCCGTGCAGGCGGCGATGCATCTGGTCGCTGACGATCAGCATGCCGATGCAGGTGAACCCGAAGTAGAAGGCGATGCCGTAGCGGCGCATCCAGCGGTAGCCCTCGCCCTCGGTGCCGAGGAAGCTGCCGTACAGCACGAGGAAGACGCCGGCCGCGATGCCCAGCGCCGGCAACGTGCGCAGCGCGCGCTCGGGGCCGCCGCCGATGCCGCGCAGCCACTGCGGGCAGGCCATCCAGACCAGCGCCTGCAGCACCGCCGCCGGCAGCAGCAGTGCGCGGAACAGGATGTTCGGCAGCCCGTGCCGCGCGGCACGGCTGATCGACGTGCAGCCGTCGATGAACGGATTGCAGTCGGGCACCAGGCCCAGCGCCACCGACAGCCGCAAGGCGATCAGCGTGGCGACGAGCGGCAGCGCGCCGGCCAGCAGCGCCAGCGGCCAAAGTGAGCGTCCCGCGGCAGCGGGCATCGTCGCCTCAGTCGGCGCCGGGCCGTTTCCAAGCCGACTGAGCGCCCAGGGATCCCGCAAGGGATCCTTCGGATCCCAGGGGCCGCGAACCAAGTGAGCTGGGGGCTGACATCAGTTCGGCAACTCGGCCAGCGCCTTCTTCACCGCCGGCCGCTCGTTCATGCGTGCGCGGTGCGCCAGCAGCCGCGGCAAGGTCGAGGTGTCGACGCCGTCGCCTTCGAGCCAGCCGGCGATCGTGTACAGGTAGGCGTCGGCGGCGCTGTAGCGCTCGCCCAGAACCCACGGGCCGTCGAGCCGGCGCTCGATCAGCTCGGCGCAGGCGCGCATCGTCTGCGGTACCTTGCGCTGCATCGCCTCGATCGCCGCGGCGTCGTCGACCCAGCGCGCGCCGCGCCGCTTGTGCGCATGGGCCACGTGCATCGTCGAGGCGAGGTAGCTGTTGAACTCCTGCATCTGCGCGAAGCGGAACGGATCGTCCAGCGGCGCGAGTCGGGCCTCGGGGAAGCGCTGGGCGATGAAGGCCAGCAGTGCCGGCGTCTCGGTCAGCACGCCGTCCTCGGTGACCAGCGCCGGCACGCGCCCCTTCGGGTTCAGCTTCAGGTACTCGGCGCTTTGCTGCTGCTGCGCGCCGAAGTCGAGCTTGGCCAGCGTGAAGTCGGCGCCGGCCTCGTGCAGCGTGATGTGGGTGGCCAGCGCGCAGGTGGCCGGGGCGGTGTAGAAGGTCCAGCGGGACATTGCGAGCGCTCCATGGAAGAGCTGCGCAGTATCCCGCCAAGCCGGCGTGCCGGGCCGCCGACGCGGCTATCGCGCCGGCAGCAGGTCGTCATGCGACGCTCAGTTCGCGCGGCGCGCCACCGTCGTCGACACCGGCTCGACGCCGCGGTAGGCCAGCGGCGCCGCTTCACGCCGGGTCAGCCCGGTTTCGCCGGCGACCACCACGTCACCGCTGCGCACGGCCTCGGCAAACTCGGCCTTGACCTGCGCCCGCGTCTTCGCGACGGCGGTGGCGGCCAGCGGCGCGGCCGGCTGGTCGGCCCGGTGGCCGAACTCGCCGGCAGCCACCAGCGTGCCGCTGCGCACGGCACGTGCGACCTCGGCCTGCACCTGGCTGCGCGTGACGCTGCTGAAGCCCGGCTGCGAATTCTTTTGCGCCAGACCGAACTCGCCAGCGGTCGGCAGCTCGCCGTTGCGCTGGGCCTGCAGCACTTCGGCCTGCACCTGCTGCCGCGTCCTTGGCGCGTTGGCATCCTGGGCCTGGACCTGGGTTGCCGCAGCGAGGGCCAGCATCAGCAGCGTGGCTTGGGGGGTGATCGTCATCCGCTTCATGTGTCGCTCCTTTGAGGTGATGGAGCGAACGATAGAAAGTTGCCGCCGGCAGGAGGCTTTCGGCCGGATTACAAATCCGTCATCCGGGATTTCCCTGCCCCCCTATCATTCATGCCATGCGCGTGCTGATCGTCGAGGATGAACCGAAGACCGCGGCCTACATCAAGAAGGGCCTGACCGAGCACGCTTTCGTCGTCGACGTGGCCGGCAATGGCCTCGACGGGCTGCACCTGGCGACCACCGGCACCTACGACCTGGTGCTGCTCGACGTGATGCTGCCCGGCGCCGACGGCTGGACGGTGCTGCAGGCGCTGCGCCAGCAGCGCGACACGCCGGTGTTCTTCATCAGCGCGCGCGACGAGGTGGCCGACCGCGTCAAGGGCCTCGAGCTCGGCGCCGACGACTACCTCGTCAAGCCCTTCGCGTTCTCCGAGCTGCTGGCGCGCATCCGCACGATCCTGCGCCGCGGCGCGGCGAAGGTCGATCCGGTGGTGCAGATCGCCGACCTGCGCATCGATGTCGTGCGCCGCCGCGTCAGCCGCGCCGGCCAGCGCGTCGAGCTGACGGCCAAGGAATACGCGCTGCTCGACTACTTCGTCCGCCATGCCGGCGAGGTCGTTTCGCGCACGCTGATCGCCGAGCACGTCTGGGACATGCATTTCGACAGCGATACCAACGTCGTCGACGTCGCGGTGCGGCGGCTGCGCGCCAAGCTCGACGATCCGTTCGAGCAGAAGCTGATCCACACCGTGCGCGGCGTCGGTTACCTGTTCGAGGCGCGCGGCGGCGCCGAGGGCGACAGTGGCAGTGGGGAATGGGGATGAGCCCCCGCCCGGCCGCTCCGAAGGGGGCTCGCACCGCAGTGCGCAGCACGGAGGTTTTCCGATGATTCCCTGGCTGCACCGTCGGGTGCATGCGCTGCGCAGCTCGATGACCGCGCAGATCGGCCTCGCGATCACGCTGATCTCGGTGCTGCTGGTCGCCGGCTGCGGCTACGCGGTGATGCGCATGACGCGCGAGCAGCTGCGCGAAGGCGGCGAGGTGCTGATGCTCGCCAACCTGGCCTTCCTGCACGAGGACCTGGCGGTGGCGCAGTACGACACCGATCGTGTCGCGCAGCGCCTCGTCAACCGCATCGAGACCCAGCTGGGCAGCCTGCACGTCGCGTTGCTCGACGACCGGCATCGGCTGATCGCCGCCTCCGACTGGTTCGACGTGCCGCTGGACGTGCTGCCGAAGAGCGCGCTGTCGACCAACGAGATCCCGCCCGGCATCACGCACGGCAAGCTGCGCTGGCTGCAGCAGCTGTACGGCCCGCTGACGCAGGTCTGGACGACGCCCGATGGCCGCATGTACCGCCTGCTGGTGGCCGAGGTGCCGGTGCCCGAAGGCCACGCCCGCGCTGCCCTCGGGCCGCTGCGCGTGGCGCTGGCGCTGGAGGTGACGCAGACGCGTGATGCGGTGCTGCTGGGCTGGAAGGTGTTCTTCGGTGCGCTGGTTGCCAGCGTCATCGCGGCCAGCGTGCTCGGCATGCTGATCGCGCAGCGCATCGTGATCGCGGCGCGCCGGCTCGGCACGGCGGCCAGCCGCATCAGCGCCCGTGCGCTGCACGAGCGCCTGCCGCTGGACGACGCGCCGCGCGAGCTGCAGGAGTCGGGGCTCGCGTTCAACCGCATGCTCGACCGGCTGGAGGGCGCGTTCAAGCGCCTGTCGGAGTTCTCGTCGGACCTCGCGCACGACCTGCGCACGCCGATCAACAACCTGCTCGGCGAGGCGCAGGTCACGCTGTCGAAGCCGCGCAGCGCCGAGGAATACCGCGCGGTGCTCGAGTCGGCGGTCGAGGACTACGAACGCATCTCGCGCCTGATCGAGAACATGCTGTTCATCGCCCGGGCCGAGGATGCGCGCGCCTCGCTGCAGTGCGAATGGATCGAGCTGCGCCAGGCCTCCGAGCGCGTGCGCGACTACTTCGAGCCGCTGGCCGACGAGCGCGGCATCACGATGGCCTGCGAGCTGCATTGCGCGCCGACCACGCCGACGCGCGTGTGGGCCGACAAGACGCTGCTGATCCGCGCCTTGGGCAATCTGATGACCAATGCGCTGCGCCATGCGACGCCGGGCAGCGACGTGCGCCTGTCGGCCACGCCGTACGACGACGGCGCCTGCCTGGTCGAGGTCTGCAACGAGGGCCCGCCGATCGAAGCGAACGAACAGGCGCGCATCTTCGAGCGCCTGTACCGCATCGACCCCTCGCGCGAAGGCTCGGCCACCGGCTCGGGCCTGGGCCTGGCGATCGTCAAGTCGATCATGGACCTGCACGGCGGCCGCGCCACGGTGACCAGCGGCGTCGGCCAGCGCACGGTCTTCGGCCTGTGGTTCCCGGGGCCGCCGCGCACCGGTGACGCCGCGGCGGCCGAAGCCGCGCCGCGCAGCCGCGAAGTCGAGCAGACGCTGGGTCTGTAGATTTTTTGAGCGTGCGGCATCGGCGACACACGCCATGCCGAATCCGGGGGAGGGGTGCGAGCACCGACGCACCGGTTGCGACGCCGCGGGCGACAGCCCGGCGCGTGCTTCCTACGCTGCAGTCTGTCCGGAGATGGACATGCACGCATCAACCTCCCACAGGAAAGTCATGAAGCACATCGCAGCTTTCGCTCTGCTCGCCACCGCCGCCGTCGCGGCCAGCGCCCAATCCAACGTCACGCTGTTCGGCGTCGTCGACGTCGCCGCCCGCCACGTCAAGAACGGCGACAACACCTTGCGTTCGCTCAGCGGCAACGGCCTGAACAGCAGCCGGCTGGGCTTTCGCGGCGTCGAGGACCTGGGCGGCGGCCTGAAGGCCGGGTTCTGGCTCGAACACGGTTTCAACGTCGACACCGGCACGCAGTCCGATGCAGCGCGCTTCTGGAATCGCCGCTCGACCGTCAGCCTCTCCGGCGGCTTCGGCGAGCTGCGCCTCGGCCGCGACTTCACGCCGACCTACACCGGCTTCGCCGACTACGACGTCTTCGGCACCAACGGCGTCGCCGATGCCGGCAAGTTCAACTCGGTGCTCGGCACCAACGCCGACACCGCGACGCGCTCGGACAACGAGGTCAGCTACTTCACGCCGGGCAACCTCGGCGGCTTCCGCGCGCAGGTGTCGTTCGCGCCGAGCGAGAAGGTGGCCGGCAAGAAGTACATGGGCGGCCGTGTCGCCTATGGCGCCGGTCCGCTGGACGTGTCGCTCGCTTATGGCCAGACGACGGTGACGCCGAGCGCCGGCGAGGACAAGTACAAGTTCGTCGTGCTCGGCGGCTCGTACGACTTCGGCGTCGCCAAGCTCACCGGCTACGTCAGCCAGGCCGAGTTCGCGAACCTCGAGATGCAGGTGGCGAACATCGGCGTGCAGGTGCCGCTGGGCCAGGGCATCCTGCGCGCGTCGTACATCCGTGCCGATGCGTCGGGCCGCACCGCCGCCGGCGCCAACACCGAGAACAACGACGCCAACCAGATCGCGCTCGGCTACGTCTACAACCTGTCGAAGCGCACCGCCCTGTACACCACGGTGGCGCGCGTCAACAACAAGGCCGGCGCGACCTTCGTCGTCTCCGGCGGCCCGGCACTGCCGAGCCCGAACAACGGCAAGGACTCCACCGGCGTCGACTTCGGCCTGCGCCACAGCTTCTAAGCACCCGCTCGAAGCACTCTCCCGAAAAGGGGCCGCGTCCGCACCGGGCGCGGCCCCTTTCTTCGTTGACGCGCCCTTTGAGAATTAGCATCATGGCGCTGCACTGACGCGCAGATGACGGCGCCGTCATGTGACCGCCACCTTCGCGTAAACCCTAGCTTCTTATCGTTCGACGCAAGCGCTCTTTCGGGGTCCCGATGCCAGCACGGCTGTGCATTCGGCGTCCCGGACGTGCCGCACCCGCCACACGAACGACAGGAGTGACGCATGCGTCGTCAGGACATTCAATTGCTCGCCTTGGCCCGCCAGGGCGACGCCGCCGCGCGCCGCGAAGTCGGCCGCCGCTACCTGCTGGGGGCCGACGGTTTTCCGCGCCACGTCGCCAGCGGGCTGGAGTACCTGCAACGCGACGACCCGGCAGCCGCTCGCATCATTGCCGAGAGCCTGCCGCTGGCCGAGCTGCTGCTGCAGCAGCTGGAGCCGGCGCTGGAACGCGCGGCGCAGGCGGGCAGTGCGCTGGCGCAATCCAGGCTCGCCGCCTGGCACGCGCTGCGTGATGGCAGCGACCCGTCGCCGTGGCAACGCTCGGCCGACGCGGCCGATCTGCAATTGCCCGCGGTGGCCTTGCTCGCCGCGCGCCACGCGCTGGCCACCGCGCCGCTCGCGCAGCTCGCGCGTTGCCTGAATACCGCGTTCGCGCTGGCCGGCGAGGGTGACGATGCCGCGCGGGCCGGCGAGTTGGCGGCGCTGGTGGTCGAGGCGGTCAAGCGCGCCGAGGCCGAGCAGCATCCGCTCGACGGCATCGCGCCGCAGGCGCTGCTGGACAGCCTGGAGCAGCGCGCGATGCAGAACGACCGCGTCGCCGCGTATGCACTCGGCCGCGGCCTGTGCGGCATCGACTGCGCCGCGTTCGGTCCGGAAGTTTTCGCCGACCACCAGAACATGCGCCGCGGCGCCGCCTTCCTGCTGCGCGCCGCCGATGCCGGCCAGGACGAGGCCTGGCTGCACCTGTACCGCCTGCATGCCGACCATCGCCTGTCGGTGGCCAATCCGCAGATGGCGCGTTTCTTCCTCGAGAAGGCCGCGACCCGCGGTCAGGCCGAGGCGCAGCGCAAGCTCGGCGCGCTGCTGCTGCGCGAAGCCACCGCGCTGCCCGAATCCGAGCAGGCGATCCACTGGCTGCACCTGGCGGCCGCGCAAGGCGATGCGCCGGCGCGCGAGCTGCTCGATTCGCTGGTGCTGCCGGTGCCGCACAGCGACGAGGATGCGACGACGGCGATCGAGCAGGTCCGCCGCAGCGATCCGTGGCTGGCGATCCGCCTGCAACTGGCGCGCGTGTTCGGGCTGACGCGGCTCGAAGCCTTGTCGGTCGACCCGGCCGAAGGCCTGCGCCCCTGGGGCCTGGTGGTCGGCCGCAATCCGTTCATCACGCAAGCCCGGCTCGCCGCGCCGCGCGCGATTCCGGCGCTGTCGGCCGCCGCGCTCGACGCGGCGCGCCAGGCGGCCTCGTTCTTCGGCCAGGCACGCGCCGATGCGCAGGGCGCCGAGGGTGACTTGCGCAAGCGCTCGGCGCGCCTGCGCCGCGCCTTCGAACGCCTCGGCCTCGACGACTCGATGTTCTTTGCCGAAGCCACCTCGATGACGCTGGAAGCGCTGCGGCTGGGGCCGAAGTGGGCCTTCCGCGCGCGCCAGCCGCTGCGTTTGGCGCTGGCAGCCTGAGTTCGGTCCACCCGCCGCGGGTGGTGGTACCGTTGCTCCCCCAAGGCAGGCCTTCGGCGATCCCGCGGCCTGTCGTTTCGAAAACAGGGGAATCCATGGCCACCAACCGCCCCGCTGTGCTCGACCTGATCGGCAACACGCCGCTGGTTCGCATCACGCGTTTCGACACCGGCAGCTGCGAGCTCTACCTGAAGCTCGAATCGCAGAATCCCGGCGGCTCGATCAAGGACCGCATCGGCCTGGCGATGATCGAGGCCGCCGAGCGCGACGGGCGGCTCAGCGAAGGCGGCACCGTCGTCGAGGCCACCGCCGGCAACACCGGCCTCGGGCTCGCGCTGGTGGCGCGCGCCAAGGGTTACCGTGTCGTGCTCGTCGTGCCGGACAAGATGTCGGCCGAGAAGGTGCTGCACCTGAAGGCGCTGGGCGCCGAGGTGCACATCACCCGCAGCGACGTCGGCAAGGGCCACCCCGACTACTACCAGGACCTGGCCGCGCGCCTGACCCGCGATATCCCCGGCGCCTTCTTCGCCGACCAGTTCAACAATCCCGCGAATCCGTTGGCGCACGAGACCGGCACGGCGCCCGAGCTGTGGCAGCAGATGGGCCACGACATCGATGCGATCTCGGTCGGCGTCGGCTCCGGCGGCACGCTGACCGGGCTGACGCGCTTCTTCCGCCAGGTGCAGCCGAAGCTCGAATTCGTGCTCGCCGATCCCACCGGCTCGATCCTCTGCGACGTGGTTCGCACCGGAAAACACGGCGAGGCCGGCTCGTGGGCCGTCGAAGGCATCGGCGAAGATTTCATCCCCAGCATCGCCGACCTGACCGGCGTCAAGCGCGCCTATTCGATCGACGATGCCGAGAGCTTCGACACCGCGCGCCAGCTGCTCAAGCGCGAGGGGCTGCTCGGCGGCTCGTCCACCGGGACGCTGCTGGCCGCGGCGCTGCGGTATTGCCGCGAGCAGACGACGCCCAAGCGCGTCGTCAGCTTCGTCGTCGACACCGGCACGCGCTACCTGAGCAAGGTCTACAACGACGCCTGGATGGTCGACCAGGGCCTGCTCGAACGCAAACATTACGGCGACCTGCGCGACATCGTCTCGCGCCGCGCCGAGGACGGCAGCGTCGTCAGCGTCGGCCCCGACGACACGCTGCTGACAGCGTTTCAACGAATGCGCCAGGCCGACATCTCGCAGCTGCCGGTGCTCGAGGGCGGCCAGCTCGCCGGCGTGATCGACGAGAGCGATCTGTTGCTCAAGGTGCACGACGCCGCGGCCCACTTCCGCGATCCCGTGCGCCAGGCGATGACCAAGAAGCCGCAGACGCTGAAGCCCGCCGCGACGCTGCGCGAGCTCGAAGCGGTGCTCGACAGCGGCCTCGTCGCGATCGTCGCCGACGAGCGCGGCTTTCACGGCCTGATCACGCGCTTCGACCTGCTGAACCACCTGCGGCGCACGCTGACCTGACCCTCACCCGAAGGCCTTCCATGAGCACCGATTCCAAGCACCGCTTCGCCACGCGCGCGATCCACGCCGGCCAGTCGCCCGACCCGTCGACAGGCGCCGTGATGCCGCCGATCTACGCCACCTCGACCTATCGGCAGTCGAGCCCCGGCGTGCACCAGGGCCTGGACTACGGCCGCAGCCACAACCCGACGCGCTGGGCCTGGGAACGCAACGTCGCCGACCTCGAAGGCGGCGCGGCGGCCTTCGCCTTCGCCTCGGGCATGGCCGCCAGCGCCACGGTGCTGGAGCTGCTGCCGGCCGGCGCGCACGTGGTCTGCGGCGACGACCTGTACGGCGGCAGCTTCCGCCTCTTCGACAAGGTGCGCCGCCACAGCGCCGGCCTGAGCTTCAGCTACGTCGACATGGGGCAGCCGGAGAACCTGCGCGCGGCGATCACGCCGCAGACCAGGCTGCTGTGGGTCGAGACGCCGACCAATCCGCTGCTGAAGCTGGCCGACCTGCGCGCGCTGGCCGAGGTTGCCCGCGCGCACGATCTGATCTCGGTGGCCGACAACACCTTCGCGAGCCCCTTCAACCAGCGCCCGCTGGAGCTCGGCTTCGACATCGTCGTGCACTCGGCGACCAAGTACCTCAATGGCCATTCGGACGTCATCGGCGGCGTCGCGATCGTCGGCCGCGACGACCGGCTGCAGCCGATCCGCGAGCGCCTGGGCTTTTTGCAGAACGCCGTCGGCGCGATCGCCGGGCCTTTCGACAGCTTCCTCGCGCTGCGCGGATTGAAGACGCTGGCGCTGCGCATCGAGCGCCACAACCGCAATGCACTCGACCTGGCGTCATGGCTGGAGCGCCAGCCGCAGGTGGCGCGCGTGCACTACCCCGGGCTGCCGTCGCATCCGCAGCATGCGTTGGCGAAAGCGCAGATGCACGCCACCGGTGGTGGTTACGGCGGCATGATCTCGATGGACCTGCGCACCGACCTCGCCGGCGCGAAGCGTTTTCTCGAAGCGGTGCAGGTCTTCACGCTGGCCGAGAGCCTGGGTGGCGTCGAAAGCCTGATCGAGCACCCTGCCATCATGACCCACGCCACGATCCCGCCGGAGACCCGTGCGCAGCTCGGCATCGGCGATGCGCTGGTGCGGCTGTCGGTCGGCATCGAGGACGTCGTGGACCTGCGCGAGGACCTGGCGCAGGCATTGGCGACGATCTAGCGTTCGAAAGACGCGGCCATGGCGGACGGAGGCCGGTGCTACAGCGCTGCCCACGCATCGAGCAGCAAGGTCTCGATGTCGTGCACCGGGCGCCCGGTCGCGCGTGCCACCGCCGCGCGGTACGGCGGCATGTTGGTGCATTCGAGCACGATGTGCGTCAGCTGTGGATGCCGCGCGACGAGCTGCCGCGCCGCGGTGACCACGTCCTGCTCGGCCTGCTGAACGTCGAGCACGCTGTCGTTCGACAGGATGCGGCGCTGGAACTCGCAGCCCGGCTCGACCCCTTGCACCGGCGTGCCGGCCGGAACGCGCGCCGCATCGAGCAGCGCGGGCGTCAACGATGCCGCATCGATCGTGACGATGCCCGGCCGAGGAAAGTGCGCGGCCTGCAGCAGGCTGGACGTGATCACCGGCACGGCGACCGCGTCTGACAGCAGGTCCTGGTACGAGGCCAGGAAGCCGCAGCTCGTCGACAGCATCGCGGCGCCGTCGCGCGCCAGCGCTTGCGCGGCATCGACGAAGGGTTGCAGCAGGGCCGGATCGGCGTCCTTCACGATGCGCTGTGGCGACGCGCCCGCCACGGTGACGAAGCGCACCGGGATGCCGGCGCGCTGCCAGGTCTGCGGGTTCCCGATGTCGCCGACCGGCCGCGGGAAGCGCGTGTCGAGCATCAGGATGCCGAGGAACGCGGCAACGCTGCTCACGCGTTCGCGCGGTACCACGCCGCGGCCTGCCCGCGTGACGCGAGCGTCAGTTTGTCGAGGATGTTCGCGACGTGACGCTTGACCGTGTGCGGGCTCAGGTCGAGCGCGCGGGCGATCAGCTTGTTGCTGTCGCCCGCGGCCACGCGCTCCAGCACCTCGAGCTCGCGGCTGCTCAGGACGCTGGCTGCACTGCTCACTGGCGTGCCGGCACTCGGTTCTGTGGGCGGCGCGACAGCGGCCAGACGGCGCAGCCAGCCTTCGAGCTCGCCTCGGTCGGCCTCATCGAGCTGCCCGCGCCAATCGTGCGCGCCCAGTAGCGCGGCCACCGGCCGCGCGAACAGCGTCGAGCCGGCAGCGCCCCGCAGCGCCCGCGCGTGCAATCCGGCCAGCGGTGCAGCCGCCTCACGCAGGCGGCCGGCGCGCAGGCACGCGGCGGCGAGGAACAGCCGCGTCGGCGCATCGAGGCGCGTGCGGATCAAGCCGGTGTCATCGGCCACGGCACGCTGCCACGAGGTGATGGCGGCCTCGGCGTCGCCACGCAGCCACGCGGCGTGGCCCCGGGCGATGTCAATCACGATGTTGTGCAGGCCGGGCAGCGCGCTGTCGACGGGCGTCGACTCCAGCACCGCGAGTTGCTCGCGCAGCGCATCGGCGTCGGCGACCGCGGCGGCGCAGCCGGCGATGTAGTTCGCGACGATCCATCGCGCGCGGTGGCCCTGGCCTGTCGACGGCCCTTGCAGCAACTGCTGCATGGCCTCGCGCGTGGCGACGGCGTCGCCGCTGGCGGCTTCGATCTGCAGCTGCAGCACGGAGGCCAGCGCATTCACGGCGGTCGGCTCGGCCAGCCAGCGCAGCTCCTGCCGCGTGGCGCCGAGCGCGTCGCGTGCACCGGCGATGTCACCCTGCACGATCAGGCGATGCCAGCCGCGTGTGATCAGCGCCATCGCCTTCAGTGTCAACGGCTGCTCGCCGCTGACGCGCAAGGCACCGTCGATCCAGCGCTCGAGCAGCGGGCCCATGCCCGGGATGTGCACGCCGACGGTGCCGAGGTTGCCCTGGTACCACAGATGCGGCTCGTTGCTGCGCTCCAGGTGCTGCAGCGTGACCGCATAACGCTGGCGGGCCTCGTCGAAACGCCCTTCGTCGATGGCGGCCCACGCCAGCGCCACGCCGGTCACCACGTGCGGTGCCGGTGCGCGGGCGCGCAGGTTCTCGACGCCCAGTTCGCGCAGGCCGCGGCGGCTCAGGAAGTTGAGCGCGATCGCGCGGTAGCCGAGCCCCATGTCGGCGACCTCGATGTCGCCCGAGCGCTGGCCCAGCGCCTCGGCCGCCCGCGCCGACGCGTCCATCGTCGCAAAGTCCCCCTGCGCCCAGGCCAGCAGGCATTGCGAGAGATTCCAGGCCGCCAGGTCGTCACGCGTGGTGGCATCGAACAAGGCGAGCATCGCGCGCGCGGTGGGCAGCGCAGCGGCGGTGATCCACGCCGGCGTGGCGGTCAGCAGCACCTGCGCGGCACCGGCCGCGTCACCGGCGCGCAGCAGCAGCGTGATGGCACGCACCGGGTCGGTCTCGCCGGCCGCCGCCCGGCGCAGCAGCTGCGGCAGCGCAGCGGGCCGCTCCAGCGTCAGGCGTTGCTCGAGCGCGGCGCGAAACAGGTCGTGCAGCTTGAGGGTGCGCTCCTGGGCTTCGAGCGGGGTGACGAACAGGCCCATCGCCTCGACGCGGTCGAGCAGGCGCGCGGCATCGGGCCGGCCGGTGACGGCGGCCGCGCGCGCCACCGTGAGCTCCGGCAGCACGCAGGCCTGCAGCAGAAAGTCGCGCAGCTCGGCATCGAGCGTGTCGATCACCTCCTCGGTCAGGAAGTCGTTGAACGCCCGTTCACTGCCGATCGAAGCACCGCTGCGGTCGACGTGCAGCGCCAGCTGCACGCCGGCAGCCCAGCCTTCGGTGCGCGCGAGCAGCGCATCGAGCCGCTCTGGGGCCGCGCCGGCCGCAGCCACCCACGCGGCGAGCTCCTCACGCGTCCAGCGCAGCGTGTCCTGCCGGAATTCGGACAGGTCGCCGGCGGCGCGCCAGCGCGGCAGCGCCAGCGGCGGGTCATGGCGCGTCAGGATCGCCACCGTCCAGCGCGGACCGAGCCGGTCGATGAGGGCATCCAGGAAGCGGTGCACGTCTTCGTCGTGGCTGCGGTGCAGATCGTCGATGACGATCACGCCATGCGGCACGTCGGCGGCTTCGAGCGCATTGATCAGCTCGACGGTGAAGCGCGCGCGGCCGCTCGTTTCGCCCGCGCCGGCCACCAGGGCCTCGGGGGCCGTGCGCCACGGCAAGTCGTGGGGCTCGAGCGCGGCCACCAGGCACTCCAGCAGCCGCGGCAGGTCATCGTCGGCATCGACCGACACCCAGGCCAGCGCCACGCCGGCCGGCCAGTCCTGCAGCTGCTGCGCCATCAGCGCGCTCTTGCCGTAGCCGGCGGGCGCGCTGACCAGCACCAGGCGCTGCGTGGCCAGTGCGTCGCGCAGCGGGCCGTCGATGCGCGGTCGCGGCAGCAGCACGCGGCCGCGGGGCCGCGGCGGCTGGATCTTGGTGCGGGCGAAGGTCATCAGCGCGCGATCCTACGCGGGTGCGGTGACGCTTTGAGCTCTGCTGCTGCCGAGCGATGGCAGGCCGCGATGGACGAAGGCTATCGAGCCCATTTGCCAATTGCTGCACTGAGAACCCTGATCGCGCACTACGCTTGCGGCAACGCGCTCGGTGGCACCCCGCCTTCAGTCCAGCGCATAACGCGAGAGGAGATCAGCAGCATGAGTAACGAATCGAAGTGCCCGGTCGCACACCGCCCGAAGCAGACCCGCACCAATGCCCATTGGTGGCCGGACCAGTTGAATCTCGGCATGCTGAACCAGCACTCCGAGCTGTCGGACCCGATGGTCGAGGACTTCGACTACGCGGCCGAATTCCAGACGCTGCAGCTCGACGCCGTGATCGTCGACCTGCACGCCCTGATGACCGATTCGCAGGACTGGTGGCCGGCCGACTATGGTCACTACGGCCCGTTCTTCATCCGCATGGCGTGGCATGCCGCGGGCACCTACCGCATCTTCGACGGGCGCGGTGGTGCGCGCTCGGGCGAGCAGCGCTTCGCGCCGCTGAACAGCTGGCCCGACAACGGCAACCTCGACAAGGCGCGCCGGCTGCTCTGGCCGATCAAGCAGAAGTACGGCCGCAAGCTGTCGTGGGCGGACCTGATGATCCTGGCCGGCAACGTGGCGCTGGAGTCGATGGGCTTCAAGACCTTCGGCTTCGGCGGTGGCCGCGAGGATATCTGGGAGCCGCAGCCGATCGACTGGGGCCCCGAATCGACCTGGCTCGGCGACGAGCGCTACAGCGGCGAACGCGAGCTGGCGAACCCGCTGGCCGCCGTGCAGATGGGCCTGATCTACGTCAACCCGGAAGGCCCCAACGGCAAGCCCGATCCGCACGGCTCGGCGCATGACATCCGCGAGACCTTCGCCCGCATGGCGATGGACGACGAGGAGACCGTCGCGCTGGTCGCCGGCGGCCACACCTTCGGCAAGTGCCATGGCGCGGGCGAGGCGCATCACGTCGGCGCCGAGCCCGAAGGCGCGAACATCGAGGAGCTGGGCCTCGGCTGGAAGAGCGCGTTCGAGAGCGGCATCGGCGCGCACACCATCACCAGCGGACTGGAGGGTGCCTGGACGCCGAACCCGATCCAATGGGACAACGGCTACTTCGAAACCCTGTTCGGCCACGAATGGGAGCTGACGAAGAGCCCCGCCGGCGCCCAGCAATGGAAGCCCAAGGGCGACAGCGGCGCCGGCACCGTGCCCGACGCGCATGTGCCGGGCAAGCGCCACGCGCCGATGATGACCACCGCCGACCTGGCGCTGCGCACCGATCCCATCTACGAGAAGATCTCGCGCCGCTTCATGCAGGACCCACAAGCCTTCGCCGACGCGTTCTCGCGCGCCTGGTTCAAGCTGACGCATCGCGACATGGGGCCGAAGGTTCGCTATCTCGGCTCGCTGGTGCCGAAGGAAGACCTGATCTGGCAGGACCCGATTCCGGCCGTCGATCATGCGCTGATCGACGAGGCCGACATCGGCGCGCTCAAGGCGAGACTGCTCGATGCCGGCGTGGAGCCACGGCAGCTGATCAAGACCGCCTGGGCATCGGCATCCACCTTCCGCGGCACCGACATGCGCGGCGGCGCCAACGGCGCGCGCATCCGTCTCGCGCCGCAGAAGGACTGGGCGGCGAACGAGCCGGCGGAGTTGGCGCAGGTGCTGGCGAAGCTCGAATCGGTACAGCAGCAATTCAATGCCTCGCAACGGGGCGGCAAGAAAGTCTCGCTGGCCGACCTGATCGTGCTGGGCGGCTGCGCCGCCGTCGAGGCCGCCGCGCGCCTAGCGGGCCACGACATCACGGTGCCGTTCACGCCGGGGCGCACGGATGCGTCGGCGGAGCAGACCGACGCCGATTCATTCCGCGTGCTGGAGCCGGCGGCCGATGGTTTTCGCAGTTATGTCCGCGCGGACACCGAGGCGAGTGCCGCCACCGCGCTGATCGACCGCGCCAGCCTGCTCACGCTGACCGCACCGGAAATGACAGTGCTGGTCGGCGGGCTGCGCGCGCTCGACGCCAACGTCGGCCACGCGCCGCACGGCATCTTCACGCGGCGCCCCGGCAGCCTGACGCCGGACTTCTTCGTCAACCTGCTGGACATGCGCACCGCATGGCAGCGTTCGGAATCGGTGCCCGGCCTCTTCGAGGGGCGCGATCGCAAGACAAGTGAGCTGCGCTGGACCGCCACGCTGGCCGACCTGGTCTTCGGCTCGAACGCACAGCTGCGCGCGCTGGCGGAGGTGTACGCTTCCAGTGACGGCGAAGCGCACTTCGTGCGCGACTTCGTCGCCGCGTGGGTCAAGGTGATGAACCTGGACCGCTTCGATCTCAGGGGTCGCACGGTGGTCTGAGCGCCTGCTCCTCCGGTGGGGAAGGGCCCGGAACGAAACTTGCCCCGAGCCTTTCCCCTGTCATGGATTGGAGAATGAAATGGCAAGCAAGAACACGATCTGCCTCTGGTACGACGGCACGGCCCAGGATGCCGCGCGGTTCTACGCCGAGACGTTTCCGAACAGCGCGGTGGGCGCGATCCACCGCGCACCCGGCGACTATCCCTCCGGCAAGCAGGGCGATGTGCTGACCGTCGAGTTCACGGTGATAGGCATCCCCTGCCTCGGCCTGAACGGCGGCCCGACCTTCAAGCACAACGAGGCCTTCTCGTTCCAGGTCGCGACCGACGACCAGGCCGAGACCGACCGCTTGTGGAATGCGATCGTCGGCAACGGCGGGCAGGAAAGCGCGTGCGGCTGGTGCAAGGACAAGTGGGGCCTGTCGTGGCAGATCACGCCACGCGCCCTCACGGCCGCGATCACCGATCCTGACCGCGCGGCCGCCAAGCGCGCCTTCGAAGCGATGATGCAGATGAAGAAGATCGACATCGCTGCGATCGAGGCGGCTCGGCGCGGCTGACCCTCGAGTGGGGCGCTCTCCCAAGCCCCCACAGTGGGGCGACCTTCACCCGGTCCTAGCGGGCATACTCCGCGGCCATGGATCGCCGTCATGTCATCGCCGCTGCGCTCGCCTTCGCCGCGAGCGCCGTCCCCGCCCAACAATGGCCTCCGCAGTCGAGTTCCGTCGACAAGATCGCGCTGTACGTGCTGCCGACCGACGGCGTGCCCGAGCAGATCGCCGCGAACATCGCCCGGGCGCTGACGAAGGACACCGGGCTGTGGGTGAAGTCTTCCACCGGGGTGCCGTCGGGCGCCATCGAGCCATTCGCCGGCACCCATCAGTACCCGGCCGAGGACTACATCGCACTGGCCGGCCCGGTCTCCGCGCGGCTGCCCGATACCTCCGTCCGCACCTACTTCATCGTCCTGACCGACCGCGACATCAACGCCCGTTCGCAGAACTTCCGCTTCCAGTACTCGTTCCATGCGCCGATGGCGCGCACGTCGGTGCTGTCGGTGGCGCGGCTGCTGCACGACAAGGACGGATCGCCGGCGCCGGTGGAGGTGGTCGGACTTCGAGTGCAGAAGATGCTGATGCGCATCGTCGGCGAAATGAAGCTCGGCTGGAAGCGTACGAATGATCCGACCGATCTGATGTACGCCCCGATCATGTCCATCGACGACATCGATCGAATGAGCCTGGTGCACTCGGTCGAGCGGCGAAAGCCGTTGCAATGATGCTCATCGTTGCCGCCGACAACCAGGAGAAGTCGTGAAACTGATCGGCATGCTCGACTCGCCCTTCGTCCGGCGCGTGGCCATCTCGCTGCAGCTGCTCGGCCAGCGCTTCGAGCACCAGTCGGTGTCCGTCTTCCGCGGCTTTGCCGACTTCCAGCGCATCAATCCCGGGCCAGTGAGCCCGATGCAGCAGCGGATCGTTCAGATCCGGAGCCAGTACAGCTTCTGAAGCCGCCCGGGTGATGCGTCTCACGCGTGGTGGTCAACCACTGCGCGCACCAACCTTGCCGCCGGCCCCACCAGCTCGGGCAGCCGGGCAACGCGGTCCTGTTCGACCGCTTCGAGCACCCATTCGTGGATCGCGCCGACGATGGCCACCGCCATCGCGCGCGGCAGGCTGCCGCCGGTCACCTCGACGATCAGCTCGGCGATGTGCTGCGTGGTGCGCCGCCGCGCGGCGAGGCCATCCGGCCCGAGCGCGATGATGTCGATGAACAGCGTGCGCAGCAGCGGCGGGTTGCAGGCCAGCGTCTCGAAATATGCCTTCAGCGAGTGCTCGACCTGCTGGTGCCAGTCGCGATGCGGATCGATCGCCGTGCGCAGCACCTCCAGCGATTGCCGGCTCGCCGCCTCGTACAGGGCGATCAGGCATTCGGCCTTGTCGGCGAAGTGCTCGTAGAAGCTGCGCTTGGAGACGCGCGCTTCGGCGGCGAGGTCGGCGATCGTCACCGCCGCATACCCCTTGCCGGCGACGGCATGCGCCATCGCATCGAGCAGGCGGCGGCGGTGGTCGGTGAGCGGGGCGGCGAGATCGGACGTCATCAGCGTGATACGTTGCAGCCGGCATTGAATCACAGCGAGCACGCGCGCTTGACAGCCGGGGCGACGATGTTGATGATGCGCGCACTGGTACTCGGCAGTACCAAGGAGACGAGACGATGACCGAGCTGGTGGTTCGCCGCCTGTTGATCGACCTCGAGGCACCGCTGGCGCGCCACTGGAACGGCGGCGATGCGTTTCGCACCGCGTTCTTCAATGCGCTGTCGATGAGCTTCCCGAGCGGCGAGCAGTTCTTCATCGATTCGGTGCGCGCCGGCATCCGGGCGCTGCCGGCCGACCGGCGCGCGGCCTTCGAGGCCGAAGCCAAGGGCTTCATCGGCCAGGAGGCGACGCACCGGCGCATCCACGCCCTCTTCAACAACCACCTCGCGCGCCAGGGCCTCATCAACCACTGGGAGCCGCGGGCGCTGGCCCGCATCCGCCAGCTCGACAGCGCAGAGGTGCGCACGCACCTGGCGGTGACCGCCGCCACCGAGCACTTCACCGCGATCCTCGCCGAGTACCTGCTGACCAGCGACACGCCGCTGCGCGGTGCCGAGCAGCGGCTGGCGACGATGTGGCGCTGGCATGCCAGCGAGGAGTCGGAGCACCGCAGCACCGCGTTCGATCTCTACCGCGCGCTCGACGGCAACGAGTACTGGCGCGCGCGCGTCTTCAAGGCGGTGACCTGGATCTTCATCACCGATGCGCTGCGCCAGACGCTGCACAACCTGTGGCGCGACGGCAGCTGGTGGCGGCCCTCGACCTGGGTCAGCGGCGTTCGATTGCTGTTCGGCCGCGATGGGCTGGTGCGCCGGCTGCGCGGGCCGTGGAAGGCCTATCTGCGCGAAGACTTCCACCCGTCGCAGCAGGACGACCGGCCAGCGCTCGACTGGCTGCGCGACAACACACAGGTCTGGCGACCGGTATAGGGCCTGTCAACGCTACGGGCGGCCGAGCAGCCGCTGCCGCATCCGCGCCGAACGCGCGAAGAAGGCGTCGTCGAGCAGCAGGCCGGCGATCACCAGGTCCGAGCGCTGCTGCGTGCCGGGCAGCCGCAGGTAGCTGCGCAGCAGCCCCTCGCGTTCGAAGCCGAGCTTGGCGGCGACCCGCTGCGCCTCGGTGTTCTCGGGGTAGAAGTGGGCGCTGAGCCGTTCGAGCTTCAGCGGTCCGGCGGCGAACTCGAGCACCAGGTGCGCCGCCTCCGGGGCCAGCCAGCGGCTGGCTCGCGGCAGCACGCCGATCAGGAACTCGCCGCGCCGGTGGTTGAACGCGATGTCGACCAGGCTGACGATGCCGGCCGGGCCGGCGTGGTCGTGGATCGTCCAGTGCAGGGCCCGGCTGTCGCCGACCAGCGCCGATCGCTCGCGCACCAGCGTCGCGCGCAGTGCCTCGTCGCCGGCCGGCAGCGGCGCAGCGAGGCGGTTGAAGCGCGCCATGAACTCGGCATCGGCCCAGCAGCGCCGCACGAAGGCCGCATCGTCGGGGCCGCGACGCTCGAGCCGCGCGCGCGGCCCTTCGAGCGGCTGCCACCACACCGGCGCGTGCTGCCACGCGAGGAAGGCGAGCTGCTCGTTCGGCGCGTCGCGCAGCCGGCTCGCCAACAGCGCACGGGCTTCGTCGATGCGGCCGCTGCCGCGCAGCGCGGCCGCTTCGGCGGCGATGGCAGTCATGTGCATGCTGGAGCATGATAGGGAAGGCGCCCGCGCAGGCGTGGTGACAGCCATCACACGCTACACCCAGGCTTCGAGCAGCTCGCGCAGCTGCGCGTGGGTGTAGGGCTTGGTCAGGTAGCCGTCCATGCCGGCGGCCAGCGCGCGCTGCGCGTCCTCGGCCAGCGCGTTGGCGGTCAGCGCCAGCACCGGCAGCCGCTGCAGCCCGAGCCGGGCTTCGCGCTCGCGGATGCGCTGCGTCGCGGAGTACCCGTCGAGCACCGGCATCTGGCAGTCCATCAGCACCAGGTCGACCCGCTCGGTCTCGAGCAGGTCGAGCGCTGCCGCGCCGTTGTCGGCATGCAGCACGACCAGGCCCATCGCCTGCAGCATCTCCTGCGCGATCAGCCGGTTGACCGGGTTGTCCTCGGCCAGCAGCACGGTGCCTTGCAGCGGCAGCTCGGCCGCGGGATCGAACGCGCCGTACGCGGAGTCGCTCGCCGGCAGCCCGATCTCGTCGACCGTCGGGGCCGGCGCCTCCGGCAACGACAGCGTGAAGCGGAACATCGCGCCTTCACCCGGCGTGCTGTGCACGCGGATGTGGCCACCCATCTCCTGAACGATGCGCTGGCTGATCGACAGGCCCAGGCCCGTGCCGCCATGGCGGCTGCGCGTGCCGTCGACCTGGTAGAACGGGTCGAAGAGCCGGTCGAGCCGGTCCGGCGCGATGCCGATGCCGCTGTCGCTGACTTCGAAGCCGATGCCGCGCGGGCGCCGCAGTACGCGCAGCTCGACGCGGCCGCGCTCGGTGAACTTGATTGCATTGCCGATCAGGTTCGACAGCACCTGCTTGAGCCGCTGGCCATCGGCGATCACCCGGTCGGGCACGCCGCTGTCGAGCCGCAGCTCGAGCGCCAGGCCGCGCTTCTCGGCATTCGGCCGGAACAGCGCGACCACCGACACCAGCAGCGCATGCAGCGACATCGGCACCGGCTTCAGCGTGAACTTGCCGGCCTCGATCTTCGACTGGTCGAGCAGGTCGTTGAGCAGCGCCATCAGCGTCGCGCCCGACGACGACGCGATGCGCGCGAGCCGGCGCTGGCGCACGCTCAAGCCCGAGCGGTGCAGCAGCTCCAGCGCGCCCAGCACGCCGTTCATCGGCGTGCGAATCTCGTGGCTCATCGTCGCCAGGAATTCGGTCTTCGCGCGGCTGGCCGATTCGGCCGCGTCCTTTGCGCGTTGCAGCCGTGCGTTGACGGCGTCGACCTCGAGGCGGTGGCGGATCGAACGCGTCGCGACCTCGTTGTAGCTGCGCGCCGCGCGGTGCAGCGCCAGCGCATAGATCGCCGACAGCGCGGCCATCGGCAGCGAGCGCACCACGTCGACCACCAGGCTGACGACGATCAGCGCGCCGATCTGCGGCAGCACCAGCAGCAGGTAGGCCCGCCCGGCGAGCGACATGAACAGCGCGGCCAGCGACACCGAGCCGGCGACGATCATCAGCAGCAGCGTGGCCGGCACGCCCTGCAGGCGCGGGTAGATCACCACGACGCCGAGCGCCCAGATGGCGCCCGACAGCAGCGCGTTGAGCTCGAGCTCGGTCGTCGCGCGGTCGACGTCGGCGCTGCTCAGCGCCCGCTCGCCGCCGTAGCGCCGGGTCAGCAGCAGGCGCCACAGGCCGACCGCCGGGCCGCACACGCCGATCAGCAGCGCGACCCACGGGCCGCTCACTTCGAGTGCCAGGTACAGCAGGTACAGCGCCGCGGCGATCTGCCCCGGCACGCTGCCGGCGGCGCCGTGCAGCGACAGCCGCAGCAGCTCGCGCCGGGCCAGGGCGGCGGGGGAGGGCGCTTCGTTCATCGCTGCTCCGCCGCCTGAGCGCGCCTTGGAACGGATCAGTCCCGCGTGGCTGTCCGGCCGCCGGGCGCTGGCCGCGTGCGGTAGACCTGGATCGGCACCGCGGCCGCCTGCTGCAGTACGTTGCGCTTCATGCGGCCGACGACGTGCATCTCACAGGGCTTGCAGTCGAAGCGCAGCGTCAGCGTCTCGTCGCCGTGGCGGATCGTCAGCGGCTCGGCGCGCACGGTGCCCTGCACGCCGGTGACGCCCTTGGCCTGCTTCGGGCACAGGCTCAGGGAGTAGCGCACGCAATGCTTGGTGATCATCAGGCTGACGTCGCCGAGCGCCTCGTGGCTCTCGTACGCGGCCTCGATCACCTTGACGCCGTGGCGCGCATAGAAGTCGCGCGCACGGTGGTTGTAGACGTTGGCGAGGTAGCTCAGCGTGTCGTCGGGGAAGGGCACCGGCGGCTCGACAGGCAGCGCCGGCTGCAGGCGCTCGCGCGCGGCGTCGCGCGCCGCTTCGAGCGCGGCCACCGCATCGCGCCGCAGCGCGTTGACGGCCGCCGCGGGCAGGAACCACGGCCGCTCGAGCGCCAGCTCGACGTCGCGCGGCGCGAAGATCGTCGCGCCGAGCTTGCCCAGGTGCTCGCGCAGCTGGCTCAGCGCGCGCTCGGGCTGCTGCGCCGGCTGGTACGCGTGCGCCAGCGTCGCCTGGCCGACGTGGCCGTGCTCGTCGGTCAGCGTCAGCTGCAGGCCGCCGGCGGACTCGGTGAGTCGCAGGTCGACGGCGATGCGCCGCTCGGACGACTTGCGGTCCATCCTGCGGTCCCAGGCGGCATCGCGGTTGCGGTACAGCGCGCGGCCGGGTTTCAGGTCCTTCAGCTCGGCGGTGCTTTCGTTCGGGAACACACGCCACCGGCCGCGCGCTTCGTCGAGGGGCCGCGCGACGTTGACTTGCACGCCGCACAGCTCCTGCTGCAGGTCCCACCAGGTCAGGCCGTCGCCGTTGTTCGGCGCATCGGCGCCATCGGCGAGTTGCAGGTCGAGGTGGTCGGGGCCGATGCGCAGCACTTCGCCCAGCGGCAGGCCGGCGTGCTTGGGCGTATCGAAGGCGCCGATGTCGTCCTTGCGACCGCCGACGAAGTAGTCCGTCGCGCTGCGGTTGAAGTTGCGATCCGGGTCGGGCGTGAAGAGGAAGGTGGTGCGGCCGGACGAGGCGCGCGTGAACGGGGTGCTGCCTGCGGCAGCGGGCGCGCTGTCGCCATCGATCAGCGCGTCGAACAGTTGCCGATAGTGCGCGGTGACGTTCTTGACGTAGCCCAGGTCCTTGTAGCGGCCTTCGATCTTGAAGCTGCGGATGCCGGCGTCGACCAGCGCGCGCAGGTTGGCGCTCTGGTTGTTGTCCTTGAGGGACAGCACGTGCTTGTCGTGCGCGACGATGCGGCCGGCCGAGTCGGTCACGGTGTACGGCAGCCGGCATTCCTGCGAGCAGTTGCCGCGGTTGGCGCTGCGGCCGGTGTGGGCGTGGCTGATGAAGCACTGGCCCGAGTACGCGACGCACAGCGCGCCGTGGATGAAGAATTCGAGCGTGGCCTGCTGCACCTCGGCGCGGATGGCGCGAATCTGTTCCAGCGAGAGCTCGCGCGCCAGCACCATCTGCGCAAAGCCGACGTCCTGCAGGAAGCGGGCCTTCTCGGGCGTGCGGATGTCGGTCTGGGTGCTGGCGTGCAGCTGGATCGGCGGCAGGTCGAGCTCGAGCAGGCCCATGTCCTGCACGATCAGCGCGTCGGCGCCGGCCTCGTACAGCTGCCAGGCCATGCGTCGCGCCGGCTCCAGCTCGTCGTCGCGCAGGATGGTGTTCAGCGTGACGAAGATCTTCGCGTGGTAGCGGTGCGCGTGGCGCACCAGGCGTTCGATGTCGGCCACGGTGTTGCCGGCATTGACGCGGGCGCCGAAATCGGGGCCGCCGATGTAGATGGCATCGGCGCCGTGGTCGATCGCCGCGATGCCGATGTCGGCATCGCGCGCCGGCGACAGCAGTTCGATGGAATGGCGCAGGTCAGGCATGGCGCCTCCCTTGTGGGCAACCCGCGATTTTAGGCGGGAGCGGGTTCCCGGCGCGCCGCGATCAGGTATTCAGCAGCTTCGCCGACGCGGCGTCGAAGGCCGCCTTCAATTCGGCATAACTGCGCGTCACCGGGAATTGCGGGAATTGCGCGACGATCGCCTCGGGCGGATGGATGAAGAACCCGGCATCGGCGGCGCTCAGCATGCCGGTGTCGTTGTACGAATCGCCGGCGGCCAAAACCTGGAAGTTCAGCCCCTTCAGCGCCTCGACCGCGCGGCGCTTCTGGTCGGGCTGGCGCAGTTGGTAGTCGCGCACGAAGCCGGCGTCGTCGATCACCAGCTTGTGGCAGAAAAGCGTCGGCCGGCCGAGCTGGCGCATCAGCGGGTCGGCGAATTCGTAGAAGGTGTCCGACAGGATGATGACCTGGAAGCGGCTGCGCAGCTCGTCGAGGAAGTCCTTCGCGCCATCCATCGGCGCCATGCCGCCGATCACGCCGTGGATGTCGGCCAGCTTCAGCCCGTGCTGCTCGAGCAGGGCGATGCGGTAGCGCATCAGCTTGTCGTAGTCGGGCTCCTCGCGCGTGGTGCGCCGGAATTCGGCGATGCCGGTGCGTTCGGCGAAGGCGATCCAGATCTCGGGAATCAGCACGCCTTCGAGGTCGAGGCAGATCACTTGCATGGGCGTCGGAACTCCAGGGGAATCGGGGGCGTGAACGGCTGCGCATCGTACCGCAGCGCCCTCGGGGCTTCCCCCGGGGCCGCACGCTGGACAAGACCCGGGCCGGCGCGGTCTACTCCGCGCACCGGGAGCAGAACGACAGCCTGCACGGGAGCGTGCAATGGTCAGCAAGTTGGGCCGGTGGTCGGCGGTGGCGCTGGGGTGGATGCTGGTCGCGCTGGCCGTGGCGCAGGAGCGGGTGGCGGTCGATGCGCAGAACGCGCCTTTCATGTACGCCGATGGCGAGCGCGCGGCCGGGGTCTACCCGGCGCTGCTGCAGGCCGGCTTTCACCACATCGGCGTGGCCGTGCGCATCGAGGCGCTGCCGTGGTCGCGCGCGCTGGCGGGGCTGGACCAGGCCGAGCTCGGCGTCGGCGGCATCTACAAGAACAGCGAACGGGTGCAGAAGTACGACTACAGCGCGCCGATCTTCGTCGAGAAACTCGTGCTCTACGTGCGGCGCGACAAGCGGCTCGTCTTCACCGGCATGCAGGACCTGGCGGGCCTGCGCATCGGCGTGATTCGCGGCTGGAGCTACGGCGATGCGTTCGACCTGGCGCGCCGCGCCGGTCGCGTCGAGACCGAGGAGGTGGCCAGCGATGCGCAGAACTTCAGCAAGCTCGAGTCGAAGCGGCTGGATGCGATCGTCGCCGTCGAGCAGGCTGGCACCGCGCAGCTGGCCAGCGGCCACTACCCCTCGGTGATCGCGTTGCAGACGCCGCTGGCGGTCAACCCGACGCACCTGGCCTTCCACAAGTCGGCCGACAAACGGGCCCTGCTCGCCCGCTTCGACAGTGCGATCGAGGCGATGCGCCGCTCGGGCGAGCATGACCGGCTGGTCGGTCGCGCGCTGCTGAAGCAGCCCTGATGCGCTGGCTGCCGCTGCGACAGGGACTGCTGCACGGCAACGGCCTGGCGCGCCGGGTGCTGGTGTATGTCGTGCTGTTCAGCTCGGCGATCACCGGGCTGATCACCGCCGCCGAGCTCTACGCCGGCTACCGGCGCGACCTGCGGGCGATCGACAGCGCGTTCGAATTCGTCGGCGCGAACTACCTGCCGTCGCTGACCAACAGCGTCTGGAACGTCGACGACATCCAGGTGCAGAGCCAGCTCGATGCGCTGGTCAGCCTGCCCGACGTCGAGTACATCGCGATCCTGGAGGATGGCCACACGCGCTGGCATGCGGGCCGGGCGGTGTCGCTGCGCACGCGCGAGATGACGGTGCCGCTGGTGCGCGGCTCGGCGGGCGTCGCCCAGGCGATCGGCCAGCTGCGCATCGTCGCCAGCGTCGACCGCGTGCTGGGCCGCGTCTGGGCGCGGCTGGCCGAGGTGCTGCTGGCCAACGCGGTCAAGACGATGCTGGTCGCCGGCTTCCTGCTGGTGTGCTTCCAGGTGCTGGTGACGCAGCACCTGGCCAAGGTGGCCCGCTTCCTGCGCAGCGTCGACCTGCAGGACCCGGCACTGCAGGCACGGCCGCTCGAGCTCGATCGCCGCCAGCACGGCCGCTGGCGGCCGGACATCCTCGACACCGTGGTCGAGGCCACCAACAGCCTGCTGCGCTCCCTGTTCGAGGTGCGCCAGCGGCTCGTGCTGTCGCAGGCCGAGCTCGCCGACAGCGAGGCGCAGCTGCGCATGGGGCTGGAGGCGGCCGGCGCCGGGCTGTGGGACTGGGACATCGCGAATGCGCGGCTCTACCTCGGGCCTGACTGCCTGCGCATCCTCGGCCGCGAGGCCTCGGCCGAGGCCGCCGGCCCGCGCCAGCACGACTACGCCTACTGGGAAGCGCAGATCCATCCCGAGGACCTGCAGCCGGCGCGCGCCGCGGTGCGCCGGCATTTCGAGGACCGGCGCATCGAAGCGCGCTTCACCGTCGAGGTGCGCATGCGCAATGACGCCGGCGAATGGCGCTGGATGGCCTGGCGCGGCCGGCTCGTCGAGCGCGATGCCCGCGGCGTGCCGCAGCGCGCGATGGGCACGTTGGCCGACATCCACCAGCGCAAGCAGGCCGAGTCCGCGGTGCTGGAGGTCAACCGCCAGCTCGAGGCGCGCGTGCGGGAGCGCACGCAGGCGCTGGAGCAGGCGCGCGACGAGGCCGAACGCGCGAGCCAGGCGAAGAGCGAGTTCCTGTCGCGCATGAGCCATGAGCTGCGCACGCCGATGAACGCGATCCTCGGCTTCGCGCAGCTGCTGAACCTGTCCGGTGCCGATGCCAAGCTGCAGCGCTGGTCGGGCGAGATCCAGCATGCCGGCGAGCACCTGCTGAAGCTGATCGACGAGCTGCTCGACCTGTCGCGCATCGAGGTCGGCAAGCTGCAGGTGCACCTCGACCCGGTGCGGCTCGCGCCGCTGCTGAACGAGACCGTGGGCATCGTGCAGGCGGCGCTGCCGCGGCAGAAGGTGCAGTTCGAGCTGCAGCTGGAGCCCACGCTGCCGGCGGTCTCGGCCGATCCGCTGCGGCTGAAGCAGATCCTCGTCAACCTGCTGTCGAACGCCGTCAAGTACACGCCCGGCGGCGGCCGCATCGTGATCGGCGCGCAGGGCCGGCCCGACGGCCGCGTGCGCGTGTCGGTCACCGACCAGGGCCTGGGCATTCCGCAGGACATGCTCGACCGGCTGTTCCAGCCCTTCGAGCGGCTGGGGCGCGAGGAGACCTCGATCGAGGGCACCGGCGTCGGGCTGTCGCTGAGCAAGCGACTGGCCGAGCTGATGGGCTGCGAGCTGGGTGTGAATTCGGTCGAGGGACGCGGCTCGACCTTCTGGATCGACCTGCTGCCGGCGGCGCCGGGGGTTGACCTGCCGGTGGAAGAAGTGGCGGCAGCGGCGACGCGTGAGCCGCAGCGCGCGATGCGCGTGCTTTACGTCGAGGACAACCCGACCAACCGCGTGCTGATGCAGGCCTTCTTCCAGACCCAGCCGGCCTGGGAGCTCACGTTGGCCGAAGACGGCGAGAGGGGGCTGCGCGCCGCGCACGCCGAGGCGCCGGACGCGATCCTGCTCGATCTGCACCTGCCCGGCATCGACGGCTACGAGGTGCTGCGCGCGCTGCGCGAGGCGCCGGACACGGCCGGCATCCCGGTGATCGCGCTGACCGCCGATGCCAAGCCGGACGAGCGTGAGCGCGGGCTGCTCGCCGGCTTCGTGCAGTACATCACCAAGCCGGTGAAGTTCGGCGAGCTGGCCTCGGCGCTCGATCGCCTGGCCGCTGAAATGGAACCTTAGCTCGCCGCCGACACGTCCACCGCGACGCCCGACAGCACCGCATTGCCCGACAGCGGATCGAACAGCGCCTCGTCGAGCACCACGTTGAGGTTGGCGCCCGGGCGTTCGGCGGCGACGCCCAGCCGCGCGCCCTGCAGGTCGTGGCCCCAGCCGTGCGGCAGGCTGACGACGCCGCGCATCATCGCCTCGCTGACGTGCACCGGCACGGTGATCGTGCGGCCGTCGCGGCGCACCTCGGCGAGCGCGCCGTCGGCCAGGCCCAGGCGCTGCGCATCGTGCGGATGGACCAGCAGCGTGCAGCGCAGCGGACCCTTGGCGAGGATCGGCAGGTTGTGCATCCAGCTGTTGTTCGAACGCAGCTCGCGGCGGCCGATGATGGCCATCGCCGGGGCAGCAGTCTCGAGATCGGCCAGCGCGCGCGGCAGGTCGGCGAGCAGCGGCGCGGGCGCCAGCTCGACCATCCCGCTGGGCGTGCGCAGCATCTCGGGCAGCCGCGGCTGCAATTCGCCCAAGTCGATGCCGCCGGGCGCGTCGGCGACCTTCGCGAGGTTGAGGCCCTCCGGCTTCAGGCCGAAGGCGTCGCCGTAGGGCCCGGCGCGCAGCGACAGGTCGATCAGCCGATCGGGTCCCTGCCAGCGCTGCACGGCGGCCATCACGGCGTCGGTCTGGTCACCGGCCACCTTGCGCACCTCGTCGGCCGCCAGCTGATCGTCGAGCGCTTGCAGATCGGCGTTCGCACCCAGCCCCTTGACGATCGCCAGCAGCCGCAGCAGGTTCTGCCATTCGGCCGGCTGGCCGGCCGCGGGCGTGAACACCGGCGCGCTGTAGCGCGCGTGGTTGCGCCAGCTCATCTGCGGGAAGGCGACGTCGTAGTGGCTGTCCTCGAGCGGCGAGACACCCGGCAGCACGACGTCGGCGTGGCGCGAGGTCTCGTTCAAATAGATGTCGAGGCTGACCATGAAGTCCAGCGAATCGAGCGCTTGCGACAGCCGCGGCCCGTTCGGCGCCGACAGCACCGGGTTGCTGGCGATCGTGATCAGCGCGCGTACCTGGCCGGCGCCGGGCGTCTCGATCTCCTCGGCCAGCTTGACCATCGGCAGCTCGCCGAAGACCTCGGGCGCGCCGCTGACGCGGCTCGAGTGCCGCCCGGTGACCACGCCGCGGCCGCGGCCGGGCGTGCCGGTGGTGTTGGCGCCGAACGCGGCGGGTTTCGAGAACATCGCGCCGCCCGGTTCGTCGAGGTGGCCGGTGACGATGTTCAGCGCATCGATCAGCCATTGCGACAGCGTGCCGAAGCTCTGCGTGCAGGTGCCGATGCGGCCGTAGACGGCAGCGCGCTCGGCGGCGGCGAGCTCACGCGCCAGGCCGCGGATGGTGTCCGCCGGGATGCCGCAGCGTTCGGCGGCGCGCTCGGGCGTGAAGGGCGCCACCGCGTCGCGCAGCAGGTCCAGCCCGGCGACCAGCGGCTCGAGCCGGCCGAGCCGCACCAGGCCTTCGGCGAACAGCGTGTTGAGCATCGCCGCCAGCAGGTGCACGTCGGTGCCGGGGCGGATGAAGTGGTGCGCGTCGGCGACCTCCGCGGTCTCGGTGCGCCGCGGGTCGATCACGACCAGCTTGCCGCCGCGCGCGCGCATCGCCTTGGCCTTGCCGCGGAAGTCGGGCACCGTCCACAGGCTGCCGTTGCTGGCCACCGGGTTGGCGCCGAGCACCAGCAGGAAATCGGTGCGGGTGATGTCCGGCACGGCGATCGAGAACAGCGTGCCGAACATCAGCCCGGCTTGCAGGTGCTTGGGCATCTGGTCGAGCGTGCTGGCCGAGTACAGGTTCTTCGAGCCGACGGCGCGCGCCAGCCGCGCAAAATACAGCAGCAGCCCGGCCTTGTGCGCCGCCGGGTTGCCCACCGTCAGCGCCAGCGCGTCGCGGCCGTGCGCGGCGAGGATCGGCGACAGCCGGCGCTCGATCTCGGCGAAGGCCTCGTCCCAGCTCACCGGCACGTGCTGGCCGTTGCGCTTGATCAGCGGCTGGCGCAGGCGGTCAGGGTCTTCGTGCAGGTCTTTCAGCGCGACGGCCTTCGGGCAGATGAAGCCGTGGCTGAAGACGTCGTCGTCCTTGCCGCGGATCGAGACGATCTTCGGGCCTTCGGTGCGCACTTCGAGGCCGCAGCAGGCCTCGCAGAGCGGGCAGATGCGGTAATGGGTCTGGGCGGTGGTCATCGGGCGGTTCTCCGGCGTTGGCGGACCTTATGCCGTGGGCACAGGTCCGTCCGTCACACAGGCGACGGTAGCCGTCGCGGCGAGGGATAGCGATGACCTGGGAGGTAAAGCCCGGTCAGCAGGCAGGCCAGCCAGGCTAGTCGCCGGCAAGCACCACGGTCTGCTTGCGCGTGCGGCCGCTGCGCCACAGCGTCAGATTCACGCTGTCGCCGGGCTGGCGCTTTTCCAGCAGCGTCAGCATGTCGTCGAGGTTGTGCACCGGCTCGTCGTTGATCGCCGTGATCACGTCGCCGGCGATGATGCTGCCGTCGGCCGCGCGCGCAAAGGCCTGCAGGCCGGCCTTGTCCGCCGGGCTGCGCGGCGTGATCTGCAGCAGCGCGACGCCTTCGGGCAGGCGCAGGGCGCGATGGAGCTGTTCCGACGCTGCGGCAATGCCCAGCGCCGGCCGGCTGATGCGGCCGTCGCGGATCAGCCGCGGCACGATGCGGTTGACTTCGTCGACCGGAATCGCGAAACCGATGCCGGCGCTGGCCCCCGACGGGCTGTAGATGGCTGTGTTGACCCCGATCAGCCGCCCCGCGGAATCGAGCAGCGGACCGCCGGAATTGCCCGGGTTGATGGCCGCATCGGTCTGGATCACGCCGCGGATCGTGCGTTGGTTTGCCGAGTCGATCTCGCGGTTCAGCGCGCTGACGATGCCGGTCGTCAGCGTCTGGTCGAGGCCGAAGGGGTTGCCGATCGCATAGACCCGCTGCCCGACCTGCAGATCGCGGCTGCTGCCGATCGCAATCGGGTGCAGCTTGTCGCGCGGCAGGCTGATCTTCAGCACCGCGAGATCGCGATCGGGGAAGGCGCCGACCAGCGTCGCCTTGTGCGTCGACTGGTCGGCCAGCGTCACGCGCGCGGCATCGCCGCCCTGGATCACGTGGAAGTTGGTGACGACGTGGCCCTGCATGTCCCAGACGAAGCCGGTGCCGGTGCCGCGCGGCACCTGCTGCACGCTGCGCGAGAAGAAGTCGCGCGCGACTTCCAGCGTCGTGATGTGCACGACCGCGGGCGAGACGCGCTTGAAGACCTCGATGTTGGCGAGCTCGTCGGCGCCCAGCGGGCCGCGCGGCGTCAGCGCACGCGACGGGGGATCGCTGCGCGCGCCGGGCGCTTCACGCTGCGCCGCGGCCGCGCCGGCCGCGAGCGACGCGGCCAGCGCAGCCAGCCAGGGGAGGGCCATGCGCCGCACGCTCAACTCACGATGTAGGCCGCCGCCGCCGTCGCGATCAGCGTGCCTTCGTCGTTGACCAGCCGCATCTGCGTCGAGCCGACGCGGCCGCCCAGGCGCATCACCTCGGCGCTGGCGACGAAGTGCCGGCCCATGCCCTGGCGCAGGAAATCGACGCGCAGGTCGATCGTGCCCATCTTGACGAAGCGATGCATCACCTGCTCGACATCGTCGGCCGCATGCTTGTCGGCGATCGCCAGCATCAGCGCGCAGCCGCCCATCGCGTCGAGCGTGGCGGAAATCACGCCGCCGTGCAGCCGGCCGTAGTGGTAATGCCCGACCAGCTCCGGCCGCATCTCGAAGCCCACCAGAAATTGCGGCCGCAACTGCTGCACCTTCAGGCCGAGGACCTGGTTGAACGTGATCTTGTGCTCGACGAGCGCGATCAGCTCGGCGTCGAGCCGGGCCTGCTCGGCGTCGCTGCGGCGGTCCAGGGTGGCGGCTTGGGTCATGGGCGCAGAGCATAGCCGCGCAGTGCGAACGACCCGGCGCTCAAGCCGCGGCCCGGGCTGCCGAAAGCACCAGGATGAATCGCCTTACCCCCCATGCATTCCTGGTCGTGCTGGCCGGCATCGGCTGGGCATGCGCCTTCGCGGCGGTCGGCCTCGGCTTGTTCGCCGACGTGCCGGACCATGCACCGATCGCCATCGTCTTCGGCGCCTTCGGCTTCGTCGGCGGCGCCGCCAGCACCGCGCTGCGCATCGCCTTCGAACACCACCTGCCGATCGAATTGGCGGCGCGGCTGCGCGGGCGCGGCGGCGAAGCGGCCGATGCCGACGGCTCGGCGCCGGCCACCGTGTCGCCGGCGCCCAGCGCGTTCGGGGCCTGAAGCGAGATGAAGAACCACGCAGAAGAGGGAGCCTTCCGATGATCCAGGTGCAGATTGCCGCGACGCTCGAGCGCAGCGGTGTGTCCGCCGTGCGCTGGGTGCTGGTCGACCCGGACGAATCCGCACGCACCGCGCCGGCGGAGCCGGCCCAGCGCGTGCGGTCCGAACCGGAGCCGGTGTCTCCGCGGCCGGGCCGCACGGTGCACCGCGCCAGCCTCGGCGTGCGCGTGGCGTCAGCCGTGGTGCTGCTGAGCGCGCTCGGCGGCGCGTGGAGCGTGGCCTCGGCACTGCAGCCGGCGGCCGCGCCGGCGCGCCCCGCGGCGACGCGCTGACGAGGAGCCGTGATGGACATCCGACCCGAGAGCCGCCTGCCCTGGGACGACGAGCAGGAACTGCTCGGCCTGCGCGTGCGCGCCTTCTTCTTCGATCCGGCGACCGTCGGCGCCCGCCATGACTGGATCGATCGCGCGCTGCCGGTACTGACGCCGGTGCGGCCGACGACGCTGCATGCCGCCGGCGAGCGCGGCCAGTACGCGGTGGCCGAGTTGATCGCGCATCCCGATGCGGTGTTCGAGCACGGCAACGGCCTGATCTGCCTGCTCGACCGCAGCGAGGATCAGCGCGACCACGACCCGGCGACCTGGCCGAACGGGGTGCGCGGCGACGCGCTGGTGCAGGCGGTGGTCGCCGCGGTCGCGGTGGCCGGCCAGCGCCAGACACCGACCGTTGCGCTGCTGCGCTGTCACAACGTGCTGTACCAGATCGATCCGAGCCCGGCGGCGCTGGAGTGCATCGCCACCAGCATCGTGCCCGCCAAGCGTTATTGCGGCGCCGAAGGCTCGATCAGCGTGCAGCAGCTGGCTGCCTACTGCGAACCGCGGCTGCGCAACCTGCCGGCCGGTGGCGCGGTGCTGACGCGCAGTCAGTGCGACATCGGATTCGCCGACACGACGCCATCGGTGGCCGGCATCGCCGAGGCCTGACCTTCTTCGAGCGCCCAGCCTTCGGTGGCCTGGGCAGCGCTGTGCCAGCGCTGGCTGGGGCCGAGCAGGCCGCGGCGCGCGGCGCGCTGCAGCAGCCGCTCGCACGCGGCGGCGTCGAGCAGCGTGGCCAGCCGCGCCCAGCGGCGCTGCACCAGCGCATCGCGCCATGCGTTGACCATCGCCGCGCGCATCGCGTCGCCACCCAGCACCGGCCCGGCGGCCAGCCGCCGCGCCAGCATCGTGTGCATGAAGACCTGGAACGCGTGGCGAACCTCGCTCGACGGCATCAGCGCGGCCAGCGCAACCAGCCGGCGCGCATAACCGGCCTGGCAGAACTGCAGCGTCAGCATCACCTGCAGCGCCTGCACCGGATTGAGCACGCGCACGCGGTTCGGCGGCAGCACGAGCAGCGGCAGCGCGGCGGCCTCGGCGTGGGGCAGCGGCGTGGCGAAGCTCGCCAGCACCGCGAGGCGGCGCCACTCGTCGCCATCGAGGCCGTGGAACAGCGCTTGTTCGCCAGCGTCGATGCGTTGGGCATAGGCCAGCGCCGCGGCGCAGTCATGGCCGACCAGCGCCTGGCGCGCCGCGCCCGACAGCATCGCCAGGTTGCCGGCCGCGTAGGCGGCGCGGCCGTTCAGCCGTTCGATGACGGCATCGGCAGGCCCCTCGTCGCCGCGGCCGAGCGGCTGCAGCGTCACCGGGCAGGCGGTCACCTCGAGCTGGGCGAGGAAGTTCGGTGTGACCTGCACGCCCTCGAAGGCCTGGCCGCGCTGCCACGCCGCCAGCCGCAGCTGCAGCCAGCGCCGCACGGCGGGGCTTGGCCGCAAGGTGCGGCTGCCGAAGCCGGCGCGGCCGGCGCTCCAGCCCTGGCGCACGGGGTTGTCGGCATGCAGGTGGGCCACCGGCGGCGTCAGCCGGTAGTGCGCGAAGTCCCAGCCGATCTCGAACGCGGTGTGATCGGTGCCCGCCGGGCGCTGCGGACGGCCGGGCGCGCGCAGCGCGGCAGGGGTGGCGCCGGGCGCAGCGGCGGGCGTGTCGAACAGGAAGGCAGCTTGCGACATGGCGGACCTCTCGGTGTCGGCGCCGAGACGGCCTCGGCAGGACGCAGTGTGGAAGTCGGGTGGCTCAAGACGTGAGCCACTGCCGCAGGAATATTTCTGCGTGGTCGCGGGCCGGTGGCTCAGCCTTTGAGCCACCGCCCTGCTAACCCAGGCTACAGTCGGGCATGACGCATGCGGCGCGCCTGTACAAGATCGAGAGCCTGATCCGACAGCGGGGGCATGTCAGCATGGCCGTGCTGTGCGACGAGCTGGAGGTGTCGCGCGCGACGCTGAAGCGTGATCTCGAGTACCTGCGCGACCAGATGGGCGCCCCGATCGAGTACGACCGCGATGCCAACGGCTACCGCTTCGGCGCCGAGTACCGCGGCCAGAAGCACGAATTGCCGGGGCTGTGGTTCAGCGAGCGCGAGTTGTACTCGCTGCTGATGGCACACCAGCTGCTCAGCGAGCTCGACAGCGAAGGCCTGCTGTCGCGCCACCTGCAGCCGCTGCTCGACCGCATCCACGAGCTGCTCGGCCCGGAGGGCGAAACCCAGTCGCGCGCGCTGATGCGGCGCGTGAAGATCGTCGGCGCGCTGAAGCGGCCGGTGGCCAGCGAATTCTTCGAGCGCGTCGGCGAAGCGCTGCTGCGCCGGCGCCGCCTGCACATGCGCTACCAGACGCGCGGCCGCGGCGGCGCCAGCAGCGAGCGCGAGGTCTCGCCGCAGCGGCTGGTGCACTACAAGAACACCTGGTACCTCGACGCCTGGTGCCACACCCGAGAGAAGCTGCTGCGCTTCGCGCTCGACGCGATGCAGCAGGCGCGCGTGCTCGACGCGCGCGCCAAGGACGTCGCGATGAAGCAGGTCGAGGCCGAGATGGACGCCGGCTACGGCATCTATGCCGGCGGCACGCGGCAATGGGCGACGCTGCAGTTCTCGCCGCAGGCGGCGCCCTGGATCAGCCGCGAGGAGTGGCATCCCGAGCAGCAGGGCCGCTGGCTCGACGACGGCGCCTACGAGCTGAAGCTGCCCTACGTCGACGAGACCGAGCTGGTGATGGACCTGCTGCGCCAGGGCGAGCAGGTGCGCGTGCTGGCGCCGGCAGCGCTGCAGCAGGCGGTGCGGCGGCGGCTCGAAGCCGCGGCGCGCCAGTACCTGGCGAATCACAACGAGGAGACGCCCGCATGACGAGCCCCCACTACCACGTCGATCCCGATGTCCGGCGCGCCGGCACGCTGGATGCCGCGTTCTACCGTGAGCCGTCGGCGTACGCCGCGTCGCTGGAGCGGGTCTTCGCGCGCAGCTGGCAATGGATCGGCGACCTGCGCGACGTCGCCGGCGCCGGCACGCTGGCGCCGCGCTGGCTGCTGCCGGGCAGCCTCGACGAGCCGCTGCTGCTATCGCGTGATGCGAGCGGCCAGCTGCGCTGCCTGTCGAACGTCTGCACGCACCGCGGCAACCTGCTGGTGCACGAATGCACGCACGCCGAGCAGATACGCTGCGGCTACCACTCGCGGCGTTTCGACATGGCCGGCCGGATGACCTTCATGCCGGAGTTCCAGCAGGCCGAATGTTTCCCGTCGGACAACGATCATCTGGTGCAGGTGCCGTTCGAGGACTGGCACGGGCTGGGGTTCGCGAGCGTCGCGCCGGCAGCGCCGCTGGCCGAGGTCTTCGGCGAGATGCAGGCGCGCGTCGGCTGGATGCCGATCGCCGATTTCCGCCACGACCCCGCGCGGGACCGCGAGTTCGTCTTCGATGCGCATTGGGCGCTGTACGTCGAGAACTACCTCGAGGGCCTGCACATCCCGTTCCTGCACGCCGGGCTGATGCAGACGCTGGCCTTCAACGAGTACAGCTACGAGCTCGGGCGCTACGCCAACCTGCAGCTGGCGCTGGCCAAGCCCGGCGAACCGGCGTTCGAGCTGCCGGACGGCAGCATCGACGCCGGCAAGGCGGTCGCCGCCTACTACTGGTGGGTGTTCCCGAACCTGATGCTGAACTTCTACCCGTGGGGCCTGTCGCTGAACCAGGTGCAGCCGCTTGGGGCCGCGCGTACGCGCGTCGTCTTCCGCAGCTACGTCTGGGACCCGGCCAAGCTCGGCAGCGGCGCCGGCGGCGACCTCGATCGTGTCGAGATGGAGGACGAGGCGGTCGTCGTGCAGGTGCAGCGCGGCGTGCGCTCGCGCTTCTACCGCGGCGGGCGCTATTCGCCGACGCGCGAGCACGGCGTGCACCAGTTCCACCGGCTGCTGGCCGAGCACATGGCGACCTAGGATCGGCAGAGGTCGTGAAGACGCTGTTGATCGTCTACCACACGATGACCGGCGGCACGCGGCAGATGGCGCAGGCCGCGGCGGCAGGCGCGCGCGAAGAAACCGTGACGGTGGTCGTGCAGACGGCCGCCGAGACGCAGCCCGAACACCTGCTCGCCGCGGACGGCTATGTCTTCGCGACGCCGGAGAACCTGGCATCGATGGCCGGGCTGATGAAGGACTTCTTCGACCGCTGCTATTACCCGGCGCTCGACCGCCTGAACGGCCGGCCGTACGCGGCGCTGATCTGCGCCGGCAGCGATGGGCAGAATGCGCTGCGCCAGCTCGAACGCATCGCGCTGGGTTGGCGGCTGAAGCCGGCCGCGCCGGGGCTGATCGTCTGCACGCATGCGCAGACGCCCGAACGCATCCTGGCGCCGAAAGTCATCGGCCCCGAGGACCTGGCGCGCTGCCGAGAGATCGGCACCGCGCTGGCCGCCGGGCTGGCGCTGGGCATCTTCTGACAACACGCCAAGAGGGAGGACACGATGAGTTATGCCGCCTTGAAGAAACACGCCGCATCGCTGCCGGGCGCGACCGAGGACATCAAGTGGGGCTGCGACTGGGTCGCCTCGGTCGGCGGCAAGATGTTCCTGGTCGGTGGTCCGGAGCCGGGGCCGTGGGACGGTTGTTCGTTCAAGGTCGACGAGCATCGCTTCCTCGAGCTCACCGACGTGCCCGGCTTCATCCCGGCGCCCTACCTGGCGCGCGTCAAGTGGGTCAAGCTGCAGGACCCGAAGGCGCTGCCGCTGGCGGACCTCAAGGCGCTGGTCGAACGCTCGCATGCACTGGTGCTCGGCGGCCTGTCGAAGAAGCTGCAGCGCGAGATCCTCCACGGCATCGACTAAAGTGGCCGCAACTCTGCAGCGCAGGCTCCGCGCCGAGAGACAGATCGAGGGAGGATTCCAATGAGATCGATCAACGTGATCCGGTGGGCACTCGGCGTGGCCTTGCTGGTGCTCGCTGGCTGGATGTTTCGGGAAACGCCGCTGCTGCGCGACCTGCTGCGTCCGGTGCAGTCCAGCGGCGTCGGCCAGTGGGTCGACAAGCAGGTGTCAGACGTCCAGGCCGCTGGCCGCGACGCAGTGGGGAGCCGAGCGAGCCCGCAACGCGGCAGCAGCCTGCGCAAGTGCGTCAGCGGTGCGGAGGTGATCTACACCAACGCTGACTGCCCGGCGGGCAGTCAGCGGCATGAGGTCAGCGGCGGCTCGGTGACGGTGCTGCCGGCCCAGCCGGCCCGGCCCGCGGTGTCAGACGCCGCCGCCTCGCGCACGCCGCTGTCGGAGCTCGCCGGCAAGCCCGGCGAGCCGACGCTGAAGGAAAAGCACCTGGATCGAATTCAATGATCGCCGGCTACGGGGAGTCCGGCGCTCGGCCGGCATCGGGTCTGCGGGCGATGTTCAGCGGGGGGTGGGCGCGGGGCGGAAAGCTGTCCGCGGTCCGGTTCATGGCAGCGCATTGGCGCGGCGAATTGCCCTTGTGGCTGAGCTTCTGGATCAACTGCGCGCTGCTCGGCCTGCTCGGCAGCGTCGCGGCGGGTGCGGCGGCGACCTGGGTCGACGTGACGGCCGGACCGGTGCGGCTGGCCGCCATCGCCGTCTTGATCGTCTGGCCGCTGGCGTTGGTGCTGCAGGGCTGGGGACTCGTCGGCGCGTGGCGCAGCGCCGACGCGTGGACGGCGCAAGGCGGGCCGCTGCGCGTGGCGCATGCCTGCAGCGTCGCCGTCGTGCTGGCTGCCTCTGCCACGCTGACCTCGACGGTGCTGAACTTCATCCCGCGGCTGAAGGCACTCGGGCAGATGGCGGTGGGCATCGACCCGGCCGGCCAGGTGGTGGCCACGCTGTCGGCGGACGGGCGGCGCCTGCGGCTGCAAGGTCCGCTGGGCATCGGCGATGGCGCGCGGGTCAAGCAACAGCTGGCGCTCGCGCCGCGCGTGCGGCTGCTGGAGCTCGACTCACGCGGCGGGCGCTTTCACGAGGCCCAGGCGATCGCCGATGCAGTGCGCGGGCAAGGCTGGACGATCCGCGTCACCGGCGCTTGCAGCGACGCCTGCACGCTGGTCCTGATGGCCGGCGGTGTCCGGCAGATCCTGCCAGGAGCGCAGGTGGTGATTCGGCGCGCGCCGCCGGCCGTCTTCAATCCGCTGTTCGCAAGGCTTGCCAGGCACCGGCTCGCCGAGCTGTACCGGCACGCCGGACTGCCCGACGGCTTCGTCCGCAAGGCCCTGGCGTTGCCGCCGACGCACGCCTGGCGCCCGGCGGCGGATGAGCTGGCCGCGGGCGGCATCGTCAGCGCCGCATCGCATCCGCTGGACGTCGCGGTGCCGATGTTGCGGGACGCGTCGTCGCGCGAATTCGCCGAGGCGCTGAACACCAACCCGGTCTGGCAGGTGCTGGAGCGGCGTTATCCCCGATCGATCGCGGCTGCCGCCGAGCGCATGCGTGTCGCCCGCGACGGTGGGGCGGAGCTCGACGCCGTGATGGCAGCCGGGCAGGGGGTGGTCGAGGAGCTGCTTGCGAAGCTGCTGTTCAACGCCGGATCGCCGCTGCGCGAGCATTTCGTCGATCTGTTGGCGCAGCAGCTCGACGCTGCGCGTGAAGGCGGCGTTGCCAGCTGCCACCGCGTGCTGGCCGGAGATACGGTCGCGCGCCGTGCATTGCCGGCCGAGCTGGCCGTGCGCGAGGCGGCGTGGCTGGTCGATGCCGCGGCGGAGCCGCTGCGCCAGACCGCCATGCGCAGTCCCAGCGCGCTGGAGATCGAGGTCATCCGCCGCTCGCTCGGCGGCCACGCGCCGGCGCTGCTGAGCAGCCTGCGGCATCCGCCCGACGCCGGCCCACGCCATTGCGAGCGCATCGCCGCGCTGCTTGCCGAGCTGCCCCGCCTGCCGCACGGCGAGCGCCGGCTCGCGATCCGGCTGATCTTCGAGCGGCCCTGATGTCGCTCACCCTGCCGGCCAGCATCGACGTCGCCGGCTTCGACGCGCTGCACGACGATGTCGCGCGCTGGCGCGGCCTGATCGCATCGATCGGCGCGGGTTACTCCGCGAGTCCGGTCGAGGCCGCCGGTGCCGGCACGGTGCTGGTCGGCCTGGTCGGACAGGACCTCGTCGTCAAGCTCTACCCGCCGTTCCTGCGCGACCATTTCGAGTTCGAGGCTGCCGTGCTGGAGCGGCTGCAGGGCCGCCTGAGCGTGCCGACCCCGCAGCTGGTCGATCGCAGCGAGCACGACGGCTGGCCCTTTCTCGTGATGACGCAGCTGGCGGGCGAACCGCTGGACGCTGCGTGGCCCTCGTTGAGCGAAGCGGCGCGATGCCGCGTGCTCGAATCGATCGGCCGGGTGGCGGCCGAAGTGCATGCGCTGGCACCGGACGGGCTGGCTGCGCTGGCGCCGGCCTGGGATCACTTCGTGCAGCGGCAACGCGCCGGCTGCCTGCGGCGACAGCAGCGCACCGGTCTGCCGGCACACCTGCTGGCGCAGCTCGAGCCCTTCGTCGACGGCGCGCTGCCCGAAGGCCCGCCGGTGATCCTGACCGGCGAGTACACGCCGATGAACCTGTTGCTGCAACGGCGCGAAACGCGCCTGGCCGGCATGTTCGACTTCGGCGACGGCCTGCTCGGCCCGGCGCGCTACGACTGGCTCGGGCCGCTGTGCTTCCTGGCGGCCGGACAGCGCGAGCGCTGCGATGCGTTTCTGGCCGGCTACGGCGCACCGGCCGGCCGCGACTGGCGGCTGCCGCTGTTGCGTTTGCTGCTGCTGCACCGCTACAGCAACCTGCCGGGGCAGATCGCGCAGCCGGGCTGGCAGGCGGCGCCGAGCTTCGAGGCCCTGGCCGAGCTGATCTGGCCATAGCCCGACCGGACGGCGCGTCTTCAGCCGGTGTTTCCGCGGTACCAGTTCATCTTGCGCCGCGGCAACAGGTAGTCCAGCTCGTCCTCGCTGCGCTCCTGCATGCGCAGCGCCTTGTCGACCTTCAGCTGCTGCGCGGTCTCGGGGTCGGCCAGGTCGAGGATCAGCGCTTCGCGGCGCGGCGTGTCGGGGTCGTAGATCAGCACCTGCGGGCACAGCCGCGCCGAGGGCGGTGCGGTGGCGACGACGACGCCGATGCGCTGGTCCGACAGCTGCACCAGCGTGCCCGGCGGGTAGATGCCCATCGTGCGGATGAAGCTCTGCAGCAGCAGCTCGTCGAATGCGCTCTTCTCGCGCGCCCACATCACGCCGAGCGCCTCGAAGGGCGACACCGCGGTGCGCGGGTCGACCGGATTGGCCAGGTTGTCGAAGCGGTTGGCGATGGCGACGATCTTCGCCGCGCGCGACATCTGCGCCAGCTTGGTGCCCTGCGGGAAGCCGCTGCCATCCTCGCGCACATGGTGGTACAGCGCGACCTCTGCAATGGCCGGCGGCAGCTGCGCGCCGACGGCGGCCATCGCATTGAGCCGCTCGAAACCGGCGCGCGCGTGCGTCTGGAACACCGCCTCCTCGTGCCGGTTGCGCGCCGGGTTGCGCAGGATCGACGGGTTGATGCTGTGGTGGCCGATGTCGTGCAGCATCGCGGCGGTGGCGATCAGCTGGATCTCGCCTTCAGGCAGCTCCAGCTGCTTGGCCAGCAGCAGCGACAAGGTCATCACCGACAGCGCGTGCGCCACCTCGCCCTGGCTCTTGGCCTTGTCGGCGATCAGGATGATGGCCGAGTCGGGGTCGGCCAGCAGCGAGCGCGCCGATTCGGCCGCCACCTCGCGCACCACGCGCACGCTCTCGGCCGGCCGCGCGTCGAACTGCTTGAAGGCGCCGGCGGTCTGCTCGGTGGCCGACATGTACTGCTTCTGCACGATGTCGAGCTTGGCGCGCATGTCGGCCATCACCTTCGCGCGCTGCGCCTTCGCGGCGCGCTGCGCTTCCTGGCGCTGGCGCACGAGGGTCAGCTCGAGCTGCTGCGCCTCGTCGGGCGCCGGGTCGGCGGCCTTCGGCGGCGCGGCCGGCATCACCTTCGAACGCTTGGCGTCGGCGAACACGGCGACGCCGAGCGCCATGATCTCGCGCACCTGGTCCTCGCTGGTCACCAGGAAGCTCGAGCTGAGGAACGGGTGGTCGAGCCACGACAGGGGGATGCGCACGTAGACGCCGACGCGCACCTGCGACGCCTCGATCGGCAGCTCGCCGGGTTTGGCCTGCGGCTTGTTCACATGGTCTCCTGGCTGCTGGCGGGCTCGAGCGCGGCACGCTGGCGCAGCAGCGTCTCGAGGCAGTGTTCGCGGATGCCGTAGAAGCGCTTGACCTCGTCGATCTGTTGCAGCAGCGGCGCGCGCGGCTTCGGGCTGGCGCGGCGCACCGCGAGGATCATCTTGTTCTTGTTGGTGTGTTCCAGCGAGATGAACTCGAACACCTGCGTGTCGTAGCCGCAGGCTTCGAGCCACAGCGCGCGCAGGCCATCGGTCAGCATCTCGGCCTGCTGGCCGAGGTGCACGCCGTGCTGCAGGATCGGCTTCAACGGGTGCGGCTGCAGCAGCTGCGGGCGGATCTGCTTGTGGCAGCAGGGCGAGCACAGGATGATGTCGGCGCCGCCGCGCAGGCCGAGGTCGATCGCCAGGTCGGTGGCCGTGTCGCAGGCATGCAGCGCGATCATCACGTTCAGCGGCTGCGGCTGCCAGTGGCGCAGGTCGCCCTGCTCGAAGCGAAGGCCTTGCAGGCCGAGCCGCGCCGCAGCGTGATTGCCCAGCTGCACCATGTCCGGCCGCAGCTCGACGCCGGTGACTTGCGCCTCGATGCCGCGCTGCGCGCGCAGCCAGTCGTGGATCGCGAAGGTCAGATAACCCTTGCCGCTGCCGAAGTCGACGACGCGCAGCTGCCGCGCGTCCTTCAGCGGCGACGCGTCGAGCGCATGCGCGAAGACTTCGACGAACTTGTTGATCTGCTTCCACTTGCGCGCCATCGCCGGTACCAGCTGCTGCGCGCCGCTGGTGACGCCGAGCTCGGCGAGGAAGGGGCGATCGAGCGTCAGCCAGCGTGTCTTCTCGCGGTTGTGCGTGGCGGGCGACGGCGCTTCGGCGGCGACGTTGGCTGCGCGGCGGTGCAGGCCGGCCTTGCCGCGCTGCGTGATCACCAGCTCGATCTCTTCATCGGTGGCGTGCAGGTGGGCATGGCGAAAGGCCTGCTCGCCGAGCAGGCCCTGCAGCAGGGCCGGCACGTCGGCGAGCGCATGGTTCTTCGTGATGTCCTTGGTCGCATGGCGGTGGACGAGCTGCAGGTGCGGCTGCTCGCGCAGCATCACGCGGCGCATCAGCACGCGCTGCAGGTCGGCCTCGGGACCGCGGTACTTGGCCAGCGAGCCCTTGACGAAGCGCTCGGCGCCGAGTGCTGCCGTCACCAGCTGAATGAACTGCTGTGTGGCATCGACGTCGGTCGTCGGATCGGAATCGGGCTTCATGGCTGGCGTGGCCGGGTGGGGCGCTTCATTGTCGCCTTCGCCGGCGGCGGCGCGAGCAGCGCATCGAACACGCGGTTCAGGACATCGCGCAACGCTGCCTGCGCCGCGCCGCCGTCATGCCGCGCGCGCCAATGCACCAGCGCATTCATCGCACCATTCAGCGCCGCCGCCAGCGCTTCGGCGCGCAGCGTTGCCGCGGCGCCTTGCGGCCGCAGGATGTGCAGCACCGCTTCGCGCAGCTGCTGGAAGCCGTGGCGATCATCGAGCGCCTGCCACTCGGCGGCGCCCAGCACCGAGGGCGCGTCGATCAGCAGCACCTGGCGCGCGCCCGGCTGCGAGACCGCATCGATCCACGCCAGCGAGCCGGCGATCAGCTGGCGCGCCGGATCGGCGATGCCGGTGGTCGCGGCCTCGATCGCTGCGGCCAGCTCGGCATGCACGTCTTCGCAGACTGCGGCGAACAAGTCCTTCTTGTCGCGGAAGTGGTGGTACAGCGCGCCGCGCGTCAGCCCGGTCGCGGCGAGCAGGCCCTCGGTGGAGGTCTTGCCGTAGCCGTCGCGCTCGAAGAGGCGCCGCGCCTCGGCGACCAGCCTGGCGCGCGACTGCTGGCCTTGTTCGATGCGGCGATTGCCGCGGTCGGGCGGAAGGGTATTTGACATACCGACTGTACGTATCTAATCTTTGAGCAGACATACAGTCTGTATGCAGACAAGCCTGCCCGTCAAGCCAAGGAGACCGCGATGTCACGCCTGCAATCGTCCTATCCGCTGATCACCACGCCCCGGCATTTCGCCTGCCGCGATTTCTACGTCCGCCACTTCGGCTTCGAGGTCGGCTTCGAGGCGAGCTGGTTCATCTTGCTGACGCAGCCGCCCGGCGACGGCAGCATCGCGCTGGCCTTCATGCATCCGGAGCACCCGTCGTCGCCGCCGGGACCGGACGTGTTCGATGGGCGCGGCATGCTGCTGACGCTGCAGGTCGACGATGCTGAAGCCGAGAGCCGGCGCCTCGCGGCCGCCGGCGTTCCGATCAGTTATGCGCTGCACCGCGAGCGCTGGGGCCAGTTGCGCTTCCAGGTGATCGATCCGGCGGGGCTGGTGCTCGACATCGTCGAGCAGGTCGAGCCCGACGCCGGCTTCTGGGAGGCCTGGCCGGCACCGGTGATCTAGCCGTGCCGGCTTTTCACTGCCGCTGTCTGCGGTGTTACAGCGCCGGCTTGAAACTGCCGGGGGCGGGTGCTAGGCTGTATGTTCATACAGCATTGGCTGAACGCCGCAGCGTCCCTCGGGCCGGTGCTGTGGCGAACTCATCCGTCGGCCCGCACGAAAGCACCTGACATGACGAAGACGAAGAAGGTTCCTGCGATTCCTCCCGGCTATTCGAGCATCACGCCGTACCTGACGATCAAGGGCGCCGCCGAGGCGATCGACTTCTACAAGAAGGCGTTCAACGCCGAGGAAGTGATGCGCATGAACATGCCCGATGGCTTGGTCGGCCATGCCGAGATCCGCATCGGCGGCTCGGTGATCATGCTGCACGACGAGAACCCGCAGTGGAAGGCGCTGAGCCCGAAGACGATCGGCGACTCGGCCAGCGCGATCATGTTGTACGTGCCCGATTGCGACACGGTGTTTCAACGCGCGGTCGCCAACGGCGCCACGGTGACGATGCCCGTCGAAGACCAGTTCTACGGCGACCGCTGCGGCAACGTGACCGATCCGTTCGGCCACAAGTGGTGTATCGCGACGCACATCGAGGACGTCGAGCCCGACGAGATCGCGCGACGGGCGAAGAAGAAGTTCGCTGAAATGGCGAAGTCCTAACGAAGACCGAGCAGCGCGCGAGCCTCCTGCGGGCTCGCGACGCCGCGGCCGGCGCTGCGCGCGCAGCGCGCCAGCTCCTCGATCATCACGCCATTGCCGCGCGCCCGTTCGCCGCCGGGCAGGTAAAAGCTGTCCTCGAGCCCGGTGCGCAGCATGCCGCCGAGTTCGGCGACGCGCTGGTGCACCGGCCAGATCTCGGCGCGGCCGATCAGCGTGGCCTGCCAGACGGCACCGGTGGCCACGTACTTCGGCAGCAAGGCCAGCAGCTCGGCATCGCAGGGCATGCCGGAGGCGACGCCCATCACGAAGTTGTATTCCGGCACTCCGGTGAACATCCCGGCCTTCAAGTACATGCCGACCGAGCGCACGATGCCGACGTCGAAACATTCGAATTCCGGGTGCGTGCCGGTCTCGGCCATCACGTCGAGCATCGCCTGCACCTTCGACACCGGGTTGTCGAAGACCATCGGCGGCCAGGCCCACTGGCCGTCTTCCTTCAGCTTCAGGTAGTTCAGGCTGCCGGCATTGCAGGCGGCGATCTCGGGCTTGACGCGCCGGATGCAGGCCACCGGCCCCGAGATGTCCCTGCCGACGACGCCGGTGGTCAGGTTGATGATCACGCCGGGGCAGGCCTCGCGGATCGCGTCGATGATGGCTTCGGCGAGGTCCGGATCCCAGCTCGGCAGGTGGCCCTGGCCCGCGCCCTGCTGGCGCAGGTGCACGTGCATGATGGCCGCGCCGGCATGGAAGGCGTCGCGCGCCTCGGCCGCCATCTGCGCCGGCGTCACCGGCACCGGGTGCTGCTGCGGGTTGGTCAGCACGCCGGTCAGCGCGCAGGTCAGGATGGCCGTGTCTTGAGTCATGCTGCTTGCTCCAGCGGCGAGAGTTCCACCAGCAAGGCACCGGCGGCGACGGCGTCGCGCGGCGCGACATGCACGGCCGCAACGGTGCCGGCGGTGCCGGCGTACAACCACATTTCCATTTTCATCGCCTCGACACTGGCCAGCGGCTGGCCCGATTCGACGCGGTCGCCGGCGCGCACCAGCAATTGCGCGACCAGCCCCGCCACCGGCGCGCAGGCGCGGCGCGGATCGTCGGCATCGTCTGGCACCGGAATGGCCGACGGCTCCTCGAAGCGGAACACCGCGCCATCGCGCACCAGGTGCAGCACGGCCGGCGCGTTCGACGAGCGCGGCGGCTGCTCGACGGCGAGCCAGCGGCGGCGCACGCCGTCGTGTTCGATGACCACTTGCCGATCGCTGCGCGAGATCAGCCGCAGTGTGTGCCCCTGGCCCTGCATCGTGATCACCGCGGCGCCCGCCAGCGGCTGCACGCGCAGGCGCCGCTGTTCGCCGTCGCACTGCAGCGACAGCTCCCAGCTCGCGGTGCCGATGGGGCGGTAGGCGGCGTTCGTGCTATCACTCGAAGAACGCAGCAGTGCGGCGACGAGCCAGGCATCCGCGTCCGGCTGCGGCCGTTCGAGCAGCGGTTCGCCCTGCGCGGCCCAGTCGTCGATCAGCGTCGTGTGCAAACGCGCCTCGGCAAACGCCGGGTGGCGCAGCAGGTCGCGCAGGAATCGGCCGTTGTTCAGCGGGCCGACCAGCGGCGCGTCTTCCAGCGCGGCGGCCAGGCGCCGGATCGCGTCGGCCCGGTCGCGGCCATGCACGATGATCTTGGCGACCATCGCGTCGTAGTACGGCCCGATGTCATCACCCTCGGCAATGCCGGCATCGATGCGCAGCGACGGCGGCAGCGCACCGACCGGATTCGCCGCACGCAATGCCGCGTCCGGCCGCCAGTGCAGCACGCGGCCGGTCTGCGGCGAGAAGCCGCGGTACGGATCCTCCGCGTACAGCCGCGCCTCGATCGCGTGGCCGCGCAGCACGATGTCGGGCTGCGCCAGCGGCAGCGGCTGACCGGCCGCAACGCGCAATTGCCACTCGACGAGGTCGAGTCCGGTCACGCATTCGGTGACCGGATGCTCGACCTGCAGCCGCGTGTTCATCTCGAGGAAGTAGTGCCGCCGCTCGGCGTCGACGATGAATTCCACCGTGCCGGCGCCGACATAGCCCACCGCCAGCGCGGCGGCCACGGCATCGGCGCCCATGCGCGCGCGCAGCGCTTCGTCGACGATCGGCGACGGCGCTTCCTCGATCACCTTCTGGCGCCGGCGCTGCGCAGTGCAGTCGCGCTCGCCCAGGTGCACCGCGTGGCCGTGCTGGTCGGCGAAGACCTGGATCTCGATGTGGCGGCCGTGCTCGATCAGGCGCTCCAGCATCAGCCGGTCGTCGCCGAAGGCGCTCTCGGCTTCGCGCCGCGCGCCGGCGAGGGCCGCGTCGAGCTCGATGGCCGATCCCACCAGCCGCATGCCGCGGCCACCGCCGCCGGCCACCGCCTTGACCAGCAGCGGGAAGCCGAGCGCCCCGGCCTCGTGCCGCAGCCGTTCGTCGGACTGCTCGTCGCCGAGGTAACCCGGCGCGCAGGGCACGCCGGCTTCGAGCATGCGCCGCTTGGCGCGCGCCTTGTGGCCCATCGCCTCGATCGCCGCCGGCGGCGGGCCGATGAAGACGAGGCCGGCCTCGGCGCAGGCCTGGGCGAAGTCGGCGCGTTCGGACAGGAAGCCATAACCCGGATGAAGAGCGTCCGCGCCGGTGGCACGGGCGGCCGCCAATACCGCGTCGAAACGCAGGTAGGAGTCGGCCGCCGGTGCCGGGCCGAGGCGCACCGCCTCGTCGGCCTGCAGCACGTGCGGCGCCTGCGCATCGGCGTCGCTGTAGACAGCCACCGTTCGGTAGCCGAGCGCGCGCGCGGTGCGCATGATGCGGCATGCGATCTCGCCACGATTGGCAATCAGGATCTTCGAAAAGCTCACTTCGGCGCCCACGACGGCTTGCGCTTCTGGATGAAGGCGCGCGTGCCTTCCTGGCCCTCGGGGCTCTGCAATGCGTTGGAGAACACGGCTGCGGCTTCGGCCACCAGCGATGCCGGCCGCTCGAAGCGGGCTTTGGCAATCAGCCGTTTCGTAGCAGCCAGCGCGCCGGGCGCACATTGCAGGATCTCGTCGAGCGTGCGGGCCAGCGCAATCTCCAGCTCGGCCGGGCCGTGCACCTCGTGCACCAGCCGCAATGTCAGCGCAGCATGTGCGCCGAGCCGCGCCCCGGTGACGGCCAGTCGCCTGGCTTCCGAATAGCCCAGCCGCTCGACCAGGAACGACGCGACCTGCGCCGGCACGACGCCGAGCGAGGTCTCCGGCAGCCGGAATTGCGCCGTTGGCGAGGCCAGCACGACGTCGGCGACGCAGGCCAGGCCGAAGCCGCCGCCCATCACCGTGCCTTCGGCGATCACCACCAGCGCGAGGCCGGTGCCGGCGTAGGCGACACACAGCTCGCCGAACGCGGCATTGACGGCGGCCAGCGGATCCCGATTCGCAGCGTTGGCATCGAGTGGGCGCATGCGTGCCGCCGCCATGTCCTTGATGTCGCCGCCGGAGCAGAAATGCCCGCCGGCGCCGCGCAGCACGATCACTCGCGCATCACCGCTGGCCTCGGCATCGGCCAGCACCGCGCGCAGTTCCTGCACCATCTGCAGCGACATCGCGTTGCGGCAGTCCGGCCGGTTCAGCGTCACCAGCCAGACGCCGCGCGCATGGCTGCTGACATGGCCATGGGCGAGCGGCGCGTCGCGCGCGACGAGCAGGGTTTCGAACAAGGCGCTCAATGCGAACCCTTCGGCAGCGTGCCCTCGAGCTTGCAGATGATGCCCAGCATCACCTCGTCCGTTCCGCCGCCGATCGAGCCGAGGCGGTTGTCGCGGTAGGCGATCGACACCGGGTTGTCCCAGGTGAAGCCCATGCCGCCCCAATACTGCAGGCAGCTGTCGGCGACCTCGCGCGAGAGCCGGCCGACCTTGAGTTTGGCCATCGAGGCGAGCTTGGTGACATCCGCGCCGCCGACGTAGAGCTCGATCGCCTTCCAGGTCAACGCGCGCAGCGCCTCGATCTCGGTGCGCAATTCGGCGAGGCGGAAATGCACGACCTGGTTGTCGAGCACGCTTTTGCCGAAGGCCTTTCGCTCGCGCGTGTATTCGATCGTCGCGTCGAGGATGCGGTCGAGCCCGCGCAGCCCCGACGCGGCGGCCCACAGCCGCTCTTCCTGGAACTGCATCATCTGGAACATGAAGCCCATGCCCTCCTGGCCGACGACGTTGCGCTTCGGGACCTGCACGTTGTCGAAGAAGAGCTGCGCGGTGTCCGACGAGTTCATGCCGATCTTCTTGATCTTCTGCTTGCTGATGCCGCGCGCATCCATCGGCACCATGATCAGGCTCTTGTTCTTGTGCACCGGGCCGTCGCTGGTGTTCGCAAGCAGGCAGCACCAGTCGGCCTGCAGGCCGTTGGTGATCCACATCTTGCTGCCGTTGATGACGTAGTCGCCATCGACGGTCTTGGCCGTGGTCTTGACCGCTGCGACGTCCGAGCCGCCGCCGGGCTCGCTGACGGCGATGCAGCCGACCGCATCACCGGCGATCGCCGGCACCAGGAACTCGCGCTTCAATTCCTCGGAGCCGAAGCGCGCCAGCGCCGGCGTGCACATGTCGGTCTGCACGCCGACTGACATCGGCACGCCGCCGCAATGGCAATTGCCCATCGCCTCGGCCATCACCATCGAATACGAGAAGTCGAGTCCCAGTCCGCCGTATTCCTCTGGGTACTTGATGCCCAGCATGCCGAGCGCGCCGAGCTTCTTGAAGACCTCGTGCGCCGGATAGATCTCGGCCGCTTCCCATTCGGGCACGTGCGGATTGATTTCCTTCTCGACGAATCGAGTCACGGTGTCGGCGATCTGGCGGTGTTCCGGGGTCAGTTTCATGGCGAGGTCTCCTAGAGTCTGGCCACGCCGAAGGCATTCGGGCGCAGCGTTCGTTGTTCCGATTCAGCGGCCAGCTGCAGGCACAGCGCCAGCACACGGCGGGTATCGCGCGGGTCGATGATCCCGTCGTCCCACAAGCGCGCGGTGCCGAACAGCACATTGGATTCCCGATCGATGCGCTGGCGCAACTGGTCGCTCATCGCCTTCAGCGCATCGTCGTTGACGGGCGTGCCGCCGCGTTCGAGCTTTCCGCGGCTGACGATGTCCATCACCATCGCCGCCTGCGCGCCGCCCATCACCGCGACGCGGGCCGACGGCCAGCTGAAGATGAAACGCGGATCGAAGCCGCGGCCGCACATGCCGTAGTTGCCGGCGCCGAAGCTGCCGCCGACGACGATGGTGAACTTCGGCACCCGTGCATTGGCGACGGCCTGGATCATCTTGCTGCCGTGCTTGATCGCGCCGGCGCGTTCGGCCTCGCGGCCGACCATGTAGCCGGTGGTGTTCTGCAGGAACACGAGCGGCGTGCCGCTCTGGTCGCACAGCTGGATGAACTGGCCGGCCTTGGTCGAGCCGTTGGGCTGGATCGGGCCGTTGTTGCCGAGGATGCCGACCAGGTGGCCGTCGATGCGCGCGTGGCCGCAGACGGTGTCCGGCGCGTACAGCGTCTTGAATTCGAGGAAGTCCGAACCGTCGACGAGGCGCGCGATCAGCTCGCGCACGTCGTAGGGCTCGCGGTCGTCGCTGGGCACGATGCCCATCAGCTCCTCGGCGTCGAAGAGCGGCGCGGGCGCGCTGCCGGCGGCCGGCGCCGTGTCCCAGCGCAGCTTGTCGATGAGCTCGCGCGCCAGCGCGATAGCGTGCGCGTCGTTCTCGCTCAAGTATTCGCCCAGGCCGGTGGTCTCGGCATGCAGCATCGCGCCGCCGAGCTCGTCGTCGGTGGCGTCCTCGCCGATCGCGGCCTTCACCAGCGGCGGGCCGGCGAGGAAGATGCTCGAGCGGTCGCGCACCAGGATCACGTAGTCCGACAGCCCGGGCAGGTAGGCGCCGCCGGCGGTCGACGAGCCGTGCACGACGGCGATCTGCGCAATGCCGGCGGCCGACAGCCGCGCCTGGTTGGCGAAGGCGCGGCCGCCTTCGACGAACATCTCGGCCTGGTACATCAGGTTCGCCCCGCCGGACTCGACCAGCGCGATCAGCGGCAGCTTGTTCTCCAGCGCGATCTGCTGGATGCGCAGCGCCTTGCGCAGGCCCATCGGCGCGACGGTGCCGCCTTTCAGCGCCGCATCGTTGGCCGACACCAGCACGCGCTTGCCGGCGACCAGCCCGATGCCGGCGATCGAGCCGCCGCCCAGCACGCTCTTCTTGCCATCGTCGTCGTGCATGCCCAATCCCGCGAGCGATGACAGCTCGAGGAAGGACGAGCCGCGGTCGAGCAAGCGCGCGACCCGTTCACGCGGCAGCAGCTGGCCGCGGCGCTCGAACTTGTCGGCCTTCGAGGCCGATTCGGCGACGACCTGCGCTTCGAGGCGGCGCACTTCGGCCAGGCGCTCGGCCATGCGTTCGGCATTGGCCTGGAACGCCGCGGAGCGGACATTGATTCGGCTGTGCAGTGCGGGCATTACTTGAGCACTTCGGGCATCACGGCACGATGGAAGCCATTGAACGGCACGCTGCGATCGTGATCGAGCGACGGAAAGCCCGGCGAGCCGAGCCCGGCGCCGCCATCGATCTGCAAGGTGACGCCGGTGATGAATGCGGCTGCGGGCGACAGCAGGAAGACGATCGCCGCGCTGACCTCGGCCTCCATCGCCAGGCGCCGCAGCGGCACGTGGTTCTTCAGCTTCGGGATCAGCGCGCGCGCGGCGCCGCTGTAGCTGTCCATGCCGCTGGAAGCGACCCAGCCCGGCGCGACGGCATTGACCCGCACGCCGGCGTGCGCCCATTCGTAGGCCGCGCTCATCGTCAGGTTGGCCATGCCTGCGCGCGCGGCGCCGGTGTGCGCCATGCCGGGCATGCCGAGCTTGTAGTCGGCGGTCATGTTGACGATGTTGCCGCCGTGCGCCTGCATGCACTGCGTGAAGAGCTCCCGCATCATCAGGAAGCCGCCGGTCAGGTTGTTGGTGACGACGGCGTCGAAGCCCTTCTTGTTGATCGCCATCAGCGGCGCCGGGAACTGGCCGCCGGCGTTGTTGACGAGGCCGGCGATGGCGCCGGCTTCGAGCGCCGCGGCGACGTTCGCCTTCACCGCCTCTTCATCGCGGATGTCGAAGGCGCGCCACTCGCAGCGGCCGCCGTCCTCGGCGATCTCGGCGGTGACCCGCTCGAGCTTGTCCTGCGTCCGTCCGCTGATCAGCACGTGTGCGCCCAGTGCGGCCAGCTCATGCGCGACGCAGCGGCCGATGCCCGACCCGCCCCCGGTGACCCAGAAACGCTGGCCTTCGAACAGGCCGGGGCGGAACACGCTGTGATAGCGAGCAGGCACCTTGTCTCCTTGTAGATCCGTCAGGGGTCGTGGCGCATTGGAGCGGAGGGTGACGTTAACGTCAACCTGGTATCGCATGGGGGATTACGCGGATGTTCGCGGCACCTCGCCGCCTTAGCATGCCCCGCAGCGCGCCATCCGGCGCTTGGCTCAATCAAGCAACTGGAGAATCCATGGACCTCGCCACCGCCACCGAAACGCTGCGCAGCAAGGTGGGCGATTCGAGCGGCCTGAATGCCGTGCTGAAGTTCGACACCGGCGCCGACGGCGTCATCGTCATCGACGCCAAGGCGGTGCCGAACACCGTCGACAACACCGATCGCGAGGCCGACTGCACCGTCGCGATCTCGATGGCCAATCTGGGCGACCTGCTCAGCGGCGAGCTCGAGCCGACCACCGGTTTCATGACCGGCAAGTTCAAGGTCTCTGGCGACATGAGCGTCGCGCTGAAGCTGCAACGGGTGGTCTGACGTGGTCCTCGGCACCGCCCAGGAAGTCGTCGCGGCGCACCGCGACGAGGGCGCGGCCGAGCTCTTCGGCATCACCGAGCTGTGCCGCGAATTCGGCATTTCGGCGCGCGCGATCCGCTTCTACGAGGACAAGGGCCTGCTGCTGCCGCGGCGCATCAACGGCACGCGCGTCTACACGCGGCGTGACCGCGCGCGGCTGGCGCTGATCCTGCGCGCCAAGGGCCTGGGCTCGTCGCTGTCCGAGATCAAGCACTACCTCGACCTGTACGGCACGCACGGCGAGGGCCGCACGCAGCAGCTGAAGTACGTGCGTGACCGCACCGACGCGGCGATCGCGGAGCTGGAGCGCAAGCGCACGGCGATCGACGCGACGCTGGCAGAGCTGCGCCTGATCAACCAGACGGTGCGGACGGCACTGGGCTCGCGGGGCTGAGCGACCGGCAACTACAAACACGGCAACGAGCGGCTGGCGTCCGACCATCCGCGCTTGTCGCCGCCAGGAGAGTGTGATGACCGATGCATTCATCTTCGACCACCTGCGCACGCCGCGCGGCAAGGGCAAGAAGGACGGCAGCCTGCACCAGGCGACGCCGGTGTGGCTGCTGCGCACGCTGCTGCAGGCGCTGCAACGCCGCCACGACCTGGACACCGCGCTGGTCGACGACGTCGTGCTCGGCTGCGTGACGCCGATCGGCGAGCAGGGCGCCGACATCGCGCGCACCGCGGTGCTCGATGCCGGCTGGTCGGAGACGACGGCGGGCGTCACGCTGAGCCGCTTCTGCGCCTCGGGGCTCGAAGCGGTGAACCTGGCGGCCGCGAAGGTGATGAGCGGGCTCGAGGACATGGTCGTCGCCGGCGGCGTCGAATCGATGAGCCGCTGGCCGATGGGCAGCGACGGCGGCGCGTGGGTGATGGACCCCCGCGTCAATCAGGCGCTAGGGTTCATTCCGCAAGGCATCAGCGCCGACCTGATCGCGACCCTCGAAGGCTGGACGCGTGACGATGTCGATGCCTTCGCCGTGCGCTCGCACCGGCTGGCGGCCGCGGCGCGCGCCGACGGCAGATTCAAGAACGCGATCGTGCCCGTCACCGACATCGCGGGCCTGACGATGCTGGCCGAGGACGAGACGATCCGCGCGAACGCGACGCTCGAAGCGCTGGCCAGGCTGGAGCCCTCGTTCGCGATGATCGGGCAGATGGGTTTCGATGCGACGGCGCTGCGCAAGTACACGACCGTCGAGCGCATCCGCCATGTGCACCACGCCGGCAACTCGTCGGGAATCGTCGATGGCGCGGCACTGATGCTGCTGGGCTCGAAGGAGGCCGGCGCGAAGGCCGGGCTGAAGCCGCGCGCCCGCGTGCGCAGCATGGCGGTCACCGGCTCCGAGCCGACGATCATGCTGACCGGCCCGGCGCCAGCCTGCCAGAAGGCGCTGAAGAAGGCCGGGATGCGCGCGCAGGACATTCACCTGTGGGAAGTCAACGAGGCTTTCGCGGTGGTGCCGATGAAGGCGGCGCGCGTGCTCGACATCGACCCCGAGCGCATCAACGTCAACGGCGGCTCGATCGCGATGGGGCATCCACTCGGCGCCACCGGCTGCATCATCCTCGGCACGCTGCTCGACGAGCTGGAGCGCCGAAGCTTGAGCACCGGCTGCGCGACGCTGTGCGTCGGCGGCGGCATGGGCATCGCGACGATCATCGAAAGGGTCTGAACATGGCGGACGCGCTCACTTTGGATGTTGGCCCCGACGGCATCGCCGTCGCCACGATGAACCTGGCCGGGCGGCCGATGAACGTCGTCAACGACGAGCTGATGCTGCCGCTGGCGGCCATCGCCGAGCGGCTGCACACCGATGCCACGATCAAGGGCCTGGTGCTGACGTCGGGCAAGGCCGACTTCTGCGCCGGCGGCGACATCGACATGATCTCGAAGCTCGAGTCGGCGCAACAGGCCTTCGACGCGACGATGCAGATGAAGGCGGTGCTGCGCAGGCTGGAGACCGCGGGCAAGCCGGTGGTCGCCGCGATCAACGGCCATGCGCTCGGCGGCGGGCTCGAGATTGCGCTGGCCTGCCACGCGCGTTTCGTGCTGAACGACCCGAAGCTCAAGCTCGGGCAACCCGAGGTCAAGCTCGGCCTGCTGCCCGGTGGCGGCGGCACGGTGCGGCTGCCGCGGCTGATCGGCATTCAGGCGGCGCTGCAGTTGATGGCCGAAGGCAACGACGTGTCGCCAGGCAAGGCGCAGGGCCTGGGCCTGGTCACAGACCTCGCCGCCGACCGCGACGAGCTGATCGCCAAGGCGCGCGCCTGGTGTCTCGCCAATCCGAAGGCGAAGCAGCCTTGGGACCAGCCGAAATTCCGCTTCCCCGGCGGCGATTCACGTTCGCCGGCGGTCGTGCAGATGCTCGCGATCGGGCCGTCGATCGCCTCCGCGAAGAGCTGGGGCAACTACCCCGCGATCCAGCACATCATGAGCTGCGTGTTCGAGGGTGGCTTGCTGGACTTCGATGCGGCCAGCGCCGTCGAATCACGCTATTTCGCGGCCTGCGTGATGTCGCCCGAATCGCGCAACCTGATCGGCACGCTGTGGTACCAGCTCAACGCGATCAAGAAGGGCGCGTCGCGGCCGGCGGGCATTCCGTCGGCGAAGGTGATGAAGCTCGGCATCCTCGGCGCCGGGATGATGGGCGCGGGCATCGCGTACGTCTCGGCGAAGGCCGGCATCGACGTGGTGCTGCTCGACACCTCTCAAGACGCCGCCGAGCGCGGCAAGGCCTACTCGCAGGGCCTGCTCGATGCCGCGGTGAAGAAGGGCCGCAGCAGCACCGAGAAGCGCGACGCGCTGCTGGCGAAGATCGCCCCGACCACACGCTACGAGGACCTGGCCGGCTGCGACCTGGTGATCGAAGCGGTGTTCGAGGACCGCGCGATCAAGGCCGACGTGACCAAGCTTGCGGAGGCGCAGATCGGCGCGTCAGCGGTGTTCGCATCGAACACCTCGACCTTGCCGATCACCGGCCTGGCGCAGGCCAGCGCGCGGCCCGCGAACTTCATCGGCCTGCACTTCTTCTCGCCGGTCGACAAGATGCCGCTGGTCGAGATCATCGTCGGCGCGCAGACCGCGCCGGAAACACTGGCGCGTGGCTTCGACTATGTCTTGCAGATCGGCAAGACCCCGATCGTCGTCAACGACTCGCGCGGCTTCTACACCAGCCGCGTCTTCGGCACCTACGTGATGGAAGGCATCGCGATGCTGAAGGAGGGCGTGCATCCGCGCAGCATCGAGGTCGCCGGCTTGCAGGCCGGCATGCCGATGCCGCCGCTGGCCTTGCAGGACGAGGTGTCCTTGAGCCTCGGCTTGCATGTTGCCGATCAGACGAAGAAGGACCTGGCGGCCGAAGGCAAGCCCTTCACCGAGCATCCGGGCTTGAGCGTGGTCCGCCAGCTGTGCGAGATCGGCCGCATCGGCAAGAAGGCGGGACAAGGCTTCTACGACTGGCCCGCGGAAAAGGGCGGCGAGAAATCGCTGTGGCCCGAGCTGACGAGGCTCTACCCGACGGCCGCACAACAACCCGGGCAGCGCGAGCTGATCGACCGGCTGCTGTTCGCCCAGGCCAACGAGGCCGCGCGCTGCTACGAAGAGGGTGTGCTGCGCTCGGTGGCCGATGCCAACATCGGATCGATCTTCGGCTGGGGTTTCGCGCCGTTCCAGGGCGGCGCGCTGCAGTACATCAATGCGATGGGTGCGAAGCGCTTCGTCGAACGCGCGCGCGAGCTGGCCGCGTTGCACGGTGCCCGCTTCGAGCCGGCGAAAGTGATTGTCGCGATGGCCGAAAGGGGCGGCCAGTTCGCCGACTGACATGCCCGACTTCCGCACGCTGACGATCCACCCCGATGCGCAGAACCCGCGCATCGCCCGGCTGACCTTGAACCGCCCTGAGCGGCTGAACGCGATCGACGAAGCGATGCCCGGCGAGATCCGCGCCGCGGTCGACTGGGCGGTGGCGAACGACGACGTGCACGTGATCGTGGTGCAGGGCGCCGGCAAGGGCTTCTGCGGCGGCTACGACCTGAGCCAGTTCGCGCAAGGTCAGATCGACCACCCGTGCCAGCAGGAGCGCGCGCCGTGGGACCCGATGGTCGACTACGCGGTGATGAAGCGCTACACCGAGGACTTCATGAGCCTGTGGCGTTGCCCGAAGCCGACGATCGCGCAGGTGCATGGTGCCGCGGTGGCCGGCGGCAGCGACATCGCGCTGTGCTGCGACCTGCTGGTGATGGCCGACGACGCGCGCATCGGCTACATGCCGACGCGCGTCTGGGGTTGCCCGACGACGGCGATGTGGACCTACCGGCTCGGCGCCACGCGCGCGAAGCAGCTGATGTTCACCGGCGACGTGATCGACGGCCGCACCGCCGCCGCGTGGGGGCTGGCGAACGAAGCGGTGCCCGCCGATCAGCTCGATGCCGCCGTGCGGCGCCTGGCCGAACGCATCGCCGGCGTGCCGCGCAGCCACCTGGCGATGCACAAGCTGGTGGCCAACCAGGTGCTGCTGACGATGGGGCTGGAGCAGACGCAACAGCTCGCGACGCTGTTCGACGGCATCACCCGCCACAACCCGGAGGGCCTGTGGTTCCGGCGTTATGCGCAGGCCGAAGGCTTCAAGGCCGCGGTGCAATGGCGCGACAGCGGGCAGCCGATTCCCGAAGGCGACGACGCGCGGCGCCGTATCACCGAATTGGAGCGGCAGCTGGCCGAAGCGCGCGCCGCGGCCGGTCAGGGCAGCGCGCGGCCGTCCTTGTAGCGCCGCGCCGCATCCCGCGCGTCGGCGTCGCCGCCGACCGGCTCGACCACGAAGCTCGCGGCATTCGCGCCGTCGACCGGCTGGCCCTTCCAGTAGACGCGCCGCGCATCGCACGCATACCCGCGCTCGAGCACCTTGAAGCTCGCCGGGTCGGCGCCGCGGATGGGGCGACTGACCACCGCCGGCGGACTGCGGCCGTGGTCGTGGTCCGCGTACCAGACGCGCTTCGCGTCGCGTGCGTGGTGCAGGTCCAGCGCCGCGAAGCTCGCTCCGTCGCTGCCGTCGACGGGCGTGCGCAGGTAGTAGCCGCTGCGCTTGTCGCGCGCCCAGCCGTCGTCGAGCACCTCCAGGCTGGCGACATCGCGCACCGCGAACGGCTCGCCCTCGAACCAGGCCTGCCGGTCATCGCGTGCATAACCGCCGGTCAGCAGCTGGAAGCGCGCCGGATCGGCACCTTCGAGCACGCGGATGCGCACGCGCCGCGTCGTGAAGTAGTCCTGCGAGACGCGGTAGGTGTCGGCCTGGAAGACACGCTGCGCGTCGCGCGCATGGTGTTCGTCGAGCGCCTCGAAGGTCGCCGGATCGGCATCGGCCAGCGGCGTCGCGCGGAAGAAGGCCTGCGCCGGCGACTTCGCGAAGCGCCGGTTCAGCACGGTCAGCGTCGCGACGCGCCCGTCGCCGACGGGCTCATCGTCGAACGTCCAGACGCCGTTCTTGCGCTGGTAGGGCTCGCGGCTGTCGCAGCCGAACAGCCAGGCGAACAGTCCCATCGCGAGTGTCCTGCGGTGCATCGATAGGGCGACGTGGGTGGTCCGGTTCAGGCGCGCCGTCGCGCCCTCGCCTTGTCCGCGTAGCGTGCAGGCGGCTCGTGCGCCGCAACGCCGGACTCGGGGCCGATCCATTGCACGTGCGCCGCGAGCTGCTGCGCTTCGGCCAATGCGACGAGGCCGCGGTCGAGGGTCACCAGCGCTGCCTTCTGTTCGGCCGCCAGCCCGAGCAGGTAGGCATCCGTGACCTGCCGATGGCCGACGACGAGCGGCGAGCGCAGTGCGCCGAAACGCGCCGCACCGTGGCGGTCGGCCCAGAACGTGTGCCCCGGATGCTGCAGCGTCTCATCGAGCAGGGCCAGCGCGGCACGCGGCGAGGCGTCCGGGCCGCCGATCGCGGGCATGGCGGCGAGCCGGATGAATCCGAGCTGCGTCACGGTGCAACTGGCCCATTCGAAGTCGCCCTGGCGCCGCAGCCATGACTGCACTGGCGCATGGTGCACATGCGCTTCATGGGTCAACGCGATCAGCACATTGACGTCGAGCAGCGCAGGGCGGCTCAAACCTCGTCCTCGAGCAGGCGCTGCACGAGTTCGGTCGTGATGGGCGCCTGGCCGGCAACCGCCGGCCGAACCGGAAAGCCGTTGCGACGCGTGCGCTGCGCCGCGATTGGCGTGCGTGCGCCGCTCAGGATCAGGTCCGAGACGACGCGCCCGAGCGACTCCCCGCGATGCGCCGCGAGCTGGCGGACCAGTGCGAGCGCGGTCGGATCAAGGTCCAGTGTGGTGCGCATGATGTCGTGATGCTGTGATGCGTTCGCATCATACTCGCCGAAGGCGGCAGTCGAGGTACGGACCTGCGATGGTTGCGGGGTTTGCTGGCCTCCCCCAACCGCCCCGGGTGGACCCGGATTGCGGGGTCCGACCCCCGGGCTAGCATGGCCTGCACCCCTTGCACAGGAGGCCCGGCCATGAACGAGCGTGATCTGCGTGCCTTGATCGAGGACGTGCGCGAAGGCCGCCTGGCGCGGCGCGGCTTCATCCAGCGTCTGGTGTGGTGCGGCCTGACCGCGCCGATGGCCGCGCAGCTGCTGATGCATGCCGGCATCGCGAATGCACAGCCGACGCTGCCGTACAAGCCGACCAAGCGCGGCGGCGGCGGTGCGCTGAAGCTGTTGTGGTGGCAAGGCGCGACGCTGCTGAACCCGCACTTCGCGGTCGGCACGAAGGACCAGGAAGGCTGCCGGATCTTCTACGAGCCGCTCGGCGCCTGGGACCCGGACGGCAACCTGATCCCGGTGCTCGCGGCCGAAGTCCCGTCGCGCGAGAACGGCGGCTTGAGCGCCGACGGCAAGTCGGTCACCTGGAAGCTCAAGCGCAACGTGCAGTGGCACGACGGCCAGCCGTTCACCGCCGACGACTGCATCTTCAACTGGCAGTACGTGACCGACCCCGGCACCGCCGCGGTGACGGTCGGCCCGTACCGCGACGTCACGGTCGAAAAGATCGATTCGCACAGCTTCCGCGTGATCTTCCAGAAGCCGACGCCGTTCTGGGCCGACCCCTTCGTCGCCACCGTCGGCATGATGATCCCGAAGCACCTGTTCGCCCCGTTCATCGGCGCCAAGTCGCGCGAGGCGCCGAACAACCTGAAGCCCGTTGGTACCGGCCCGTACCGCTTCGTCGACTTCAAGCCCGGCGACATGGTGCGCGGCGAATTGAACCCGAACTACCACATGCCGAACCGGCCGTACTTCGATTCGATCGAGATGAAGGGCGGCGGCGACGCCAGCTCCGCCGCACGCGCGGTGCTGCAGACCGCCGAATACGACTATGCGTGGAACCTGCAGGTCGAGGACGAGGTCCTCAAGCGCATGGAAGCCGCCGGCAAGGGCAAGGCGGTGATCACGCCCGGCGGCAACATCGAGTTCATCCAGCTCAACTGGGCCGATCCCAATACCGAGGTCGAGGGCGAGCGCGCGAACCCGAAGTCGCGCCATCCGATCTTCGCGGAGGCCGCGGTGCGCCAGGCAATGGCGCTGCTGGTCGATCGCAATGGCGTTCAGGAGTTCATCTACGGCCGCACCGGCGTGGCGACCGGCAATTTCCTCAACAACCCGTCGCGCTTCCGCTCGCCCAACACGAAGTGGGAGTTCAACGTCGACAAGGCCAATGCGCTGCTCGAGGGCGCGGGCTGGAAGAAGGGCGCCGACGGCATCCGCGAAAAGGGCGGCAAGAAGCTGAAGTTCCTCTACCAGACCTCGATCAACGCGCCGCGGCAGAAGACGCAGCAGGTCGTCAAGCAGGCGGCGCAGAAGGCGGGCATCGACCTGGAGCTGAAGTCGGTCACCGCGTCGGTGTTCTTCTCGTCGGACGTCGCGAACCCGGACACCTACGGCAAGTTCTGGGCCGATATCCAGATGTACACGACGACGATGACGCAGCCCGACCCCGAACGCTTCATGGACCAGTACGCGTCGTGGGAAGCCTCGTCCAAGGCGAACAAGTGGCAGGGACGCAATATCACGCGCTGGCAGAACGCCGAGTACGACAAGGTCTACAAGGACGCGCAGGCGGAGCTCGATCCGGTCAAGCGCGCGGCGATGTTCATCCGGTTGAACGACCTGCCCTGCAACGACAACCACGTCATCCCGGTGGTCTACCGGCCGCGCGTGTCGGGCGTCGTGCACAGGCTCACCGCCTACCTTTCCGGGTGGGACAACGACCTCTGGGCGCTGCCGCACTGGTACCGCGAGACCTCGCCGGCGTGAGGCCTGTGCAAAGCCCGTGAGCAGCCTCGCAGCGAGCGCCTGACGTGAGCACCTGACGTGGGCAACTACCTGCTGCGCCGGCTGCTGCTCGCGGTGCCGAGCGTGCTGGGCATCAGCGTCGTGCTGTTCACGGTGCTCGCGCTGGCGCCGGGCGATCCTTTCGAGGAGCTGGCGACCAATCCGAACGTGCCGGCCGAGGTGCGGCAGATGCTGCGCGCGAAGTTCGGCCTCGACGATCCGGTCTGGCAGCGCTACTTTCGCTGGCTCGCGGCGATGCTGCAGGGCGATTGGGGCTTTTCGTTCATCAGCCGCGTCGACGTCGACACTCTGATCCTGCAGCGCGTGCCGGTCACGCTGGCGGTGATCGGCGCATCGCAATTGCTCGCGCTGTCGATCGCGCTGCCGGTGGGCATCATCTCCGCGACGCGGCCGTATTCGATCTTCGACCAGATCGCCAATACGCTGGCCTTCGTCGGCTTCTCGCTGCCCACCTTCTTCACCGGCATCCTGCTGATCCTGCTGTTTTCCATCACGCTCGACTGGCTGCCCTTCGTCTACCGCGCGGACATCTCGGCCACCGGCTGGCAGTGGTGGTGGGAGCACATCCGGCAGGCGATCATGCCGGTGACGGTGTTGGGGCTGTTCCAGGGCGCGAGCTGGACGCGTTACGTGCGCTCGGCGGTGCTCGACGTGATCCGCCTCGACCACGTGACCACCGCGCGCAGCAAGGGCCTGGCCGAGCGGACCGTCGTGATGAAGCACGTCGTGCGCAACGCGCTGATCCCGGTGGTCACGCTGGTCGCGCTGCAGATGCCGGCGGTCTTCGGCGGCGCGATCGTCACCGAGCAGATCTTCCGCATCCCGGGCATCGGCTCGCTGCTGATCGACGCGATCCTGCGCAACGACACGCCGGTGATCATGGCCGTGACCTTCGTGTTCGCGTGCCTGGTGATCCTGTTCAACCTGATCGCGGACCTGCTGTATGGCTGGCTCGACCCTCGAATCAGCTACCGCTAGTGCCGGTGGCGGCGCCGCCGAGGCCGGCCTGGCGCGCGTGCTGGCAGCGGCCGATGTGCAGGCCGCCGTGCCGGCGCCTGCAGCGGCATCCGGCGCCGCGCGCCGGCGCAGCGTCTCGCCCTGGGCCGAAGCCTGGCGGCGCTTCCGCCGCCACAAGCTGGCGATGATCAGCCTGGTCGTGCTGACGCTGATGGTGCTGCTGGTGCTGTTCGGCCCGCTGGTCTGGCGCGTGCCGATCAACGACATCGACTTCCGGGCGCGCCTGGCGACCCCGTCGTGGACGCATCCGTTCGGCACCGACGACCTCGGCCAGGACCTGTTCGCGCGTTTGCTCTACGGCGGCCGCATTTCGCTGGCGGTGGGCTTCGCGGCGATGCTGATGGCGATCGTCGTCGGCGTCGTGATCGGTGCCGTCGCCGGCATCTCGCGCGGCAGCGTCGACGCGGCGCTGATGTGGCTGACGGACCTGTTCCTGTCGCTGCCGCAGCTGCCGCTGCTGCTGCTGATGATCTACCTGTTCCGCGACGCGCTGAAGGCCGCCTTCGGCCCCGAGGTCGGCATGTTCATGCTGATCGTGCTGGTGATCGGCGGCTTTCGGTGGATGCCGGTGGCGCGGCTGGTGCGCGCGCAGTTCTTCTCGCTGCGCGAGAAGGAGTTCGTCGAGGCCGCGCGCGCGCTCGGCGCGTCGACGACGCGGCAGGTCGTGCGCCACATCCTGCCGAACTCGCTGGGGCCGGTGATCGTCGCCGGCACGATCGACGTCGCCGCGGCGATCATCGCCGAGTCGACGCTGTCTTTCCTCGGCCTCGGCTTCCCGCCCGATATCCCGACCTGGGGCCGCATCCTGTACGACAGCAAGGAGCACCTGGACATCGCGCCGCACTGGGCGCTGTTTCCCGGCACCGCGATCTTTCTCGCGGTGCTGACGATCAACTACATCGGCGACGGACTGCGGGACGCGCTCGATCCGCGCCGGGTCTTATAACGCGCAAAGACGATGTCACTGCTCGAGATCCAGGGCCTGAAGACGCACTTCAAGACCGACGACGGCTGGCTGCATGCGGTCGACGGCGTCGACCTGAGCGTCGACCGCGGCGAGACGGTGTGCGTCGTCGGCGAATCGGGTTGCGGCAAGTCGGTCACCGCGATGACGGTGCTGAAGCTGGTGCCGATGCCGCCGGGTCGCATCGTCGCCGGGCGCATCCTGTGGCAGGGCCAGGACCTGGTGCCGCTGACGAACGACCAGATGCGCCGCATCCGGGCGCGCGAGATCGCCATCGTCTTCCAGGAGCCGATGACCGCGCTCAACCCGGTGTACACCATCGGCGACCAGATCGCCGAGGTGCTGCGGCTGCACGAGGGCCTGTCGCGCCGCGCCGCGTTCGACCGCGCGACCGAGCTGCTGCGCCTGGTGCACATCCCGACGCCCGAGCAGCGCGTGCGCGACTACCCGCACCAGTTCTCCGGCGGCATGCGCCAGCGCGTGATGATCGCGATGGCGCTCGCGTGCCGGCCCAAGCTTCTCATTGCCGACGAGCCGACGACCGCATTGGACGTGACGATCCAGGCGCAGATTCTGGAGCTGCTGCTGGAACTGAAATCGAAGTTCGGCATGGCGATCCTGCTGATCACGCATGCGATGGGCGTCGTCGCCGAGACCGCGCAACGCGTCGTCGTGATGTACGCCGGCAAGGTGGTCGAGGAGGCGCGCGTCGCCCAGCTCTTCGGCCGGCCGCTGCATCCGTACACGCGCGGGCTGATCCGCTCGATCCCGCGCATCGACACCGCCGCGGTGCACAAGCAGCGGCTGGAGGTGATCGCCGGCGTGGTGCCGAAGCTGATCGACCCGGCCCCCGGTTGCCGCTTCGCGCCGCGCTGCAGGTACGCGACGCCGGAGTGCACGCTCGACACGCCGCCGCTGACGGAAGTGCTGCCCGGGCACAAGGTTGCGTGCATCCATTGGAACAAGCTGGCATGACGATCGCCGACGCCGCTGCTGCTCCCGTACCCGCCGCCGCAACGGCGCCGCTGCTGCGCGTCAACGACCTCGTCAAGCACTTCGGCATCCGCGCCGGACTGTTCAAGCGCCAGACCGAGCGCGTGCATGCGGTCGACGGCGTCAGCTTCGAGCTCGCGGCCGGCGAGACGCTGGGCGTGGTCGGCGAATCAGGCTGCGGCAAATCGACCACCGGCCGCTGCATCCTGCGGCTGATCGAGCCGACGTCGGGCGAGGTGTGGTTCGAGGGCCGCAATACGCTGGCGCTCGACAAGGACCAGCTGCGCGCCTTGACGCGCGACATGCAGATCATCTTCCAGGACCCGTATGCGTCGTTGAACCCGCGCATGACGGTCGGATCGATCATCGGCGAGGCGCTGATCATCCACAAGCTGACGCGCACGCCGCGCGAATACGAGGACCGCATCGTCGAATTGCTCGAGACGGTGGGCTTGAGTGCCGATCATATGCGGCGTTATCCGCACGAATTCTCGGGCGGCCAGCGCCAGCGCATCGGCATCGCGCGGGCGCTGGCTGTCAGCCCGAAGCTGATCGTCTGCGACGAGGCGGTGTCGGCGCTCGACGTGTCGATCCAGGCCCAGGTCATCAACCTGCTCGAGGACCTGCAGCGCCAATTCGGCCTGACCTACCTGTTCATCGCCCACGACCTGTCGGTGGTCGAGCACATCAGCACCCGCGTCGCGGTGATGTACCTGGGCCGCATCGTCGAGATCGCGCCGGCGAACAAGCTCTACACGCAGCCGCTGCATCCGTACACCGAAGCGCTGCTGTCGGCGGTGCCGATCCCCGACCCGCAAGTCAGGCGCAAGCGCATCATGCTGCAGGGCGACGTGCCGAGCCCCATCCATCCGCCCAGCGGCTGCAGCTTCCACACCCGCTGCCCGATCCGCCAGCTGCCGCTGTGCTCGACCGAGACGCCGGAACTCAAGCGCAGTGCCGAGGGGCACTGGGTGTCGTGCCACCTGCGCGGCTAGCGCCTAGAAGACAACTTGAGCGGCCGTGCAGGCTCGACCCACCGCCTCCTGGCGGAAACGTTCGCGGTAGCGGCTGCGCAGCTCGTCGATGCGCGCCGAGGCGCCGGCATCGTCGTCCGGCAGCAGCAGCACCAGCACGCGGCTCGGCTCGCGCTCGACGTGGCCGGCGGCATTGCGCCATTGGCCCTGCGCCGGCAACACGGTCAGCCCCTGCGGAAAACGCGGCGTGACCTCGCCGTCGACGAACGCCTGCCAGTCGCCGGCACTCACTTCGCCGCCGCCGGGAATCGCGAACCCGAAGAACAGCTCGCAGCGCTGCCAGCCGGCGCGCGGCAACGGCGTCGCGCAGCCGCCGAGCAGCGCGGCGAGGATCAACACCAGGAGCGATCGCTTCATGAGGCCGACATGATGCGCGCAACATCGCAGCTCAGCACGCAGAAGGCGGTCACGCCGGCGACGAGGCCGATCGATTGCAGCGCGCGCGAGGCAATCCAGCGGTCCAGCCGTCCGGCCAGCACCGGCCCCGCGCCGGCGAGCAGCAGGTTGAGCCACATCGGCAGCGTGATCAGCGCCAGCAGCACGTCGGCGCTCGCCGGGTTGGTGCTGCGCAGCAGCTGCGGCGACGCGGTGCAGGCGATCAGCCCGGCCGCCGGCAGCGCGGCCAGCAGCAGGCAGGGGCGGGCGAACGATTGCAGCGCGGCGCGCGCTTCGGCGGCGAGGCGGGCAGCGAAGGGCAGGGTGTTCATGCCCGCATCGTCCGGCGCGGCGGTTTCATGCGCGCTTCTTCGGCGGCCGGACGGGTTTCAATCGTTACCATCGCGCAGCCCCGAATTCCTCGCATGACCCCTGCTGCCCGTTTCGACCGACTCGATGCCCTGCGCGGTGCCGCCATCATCTGGATGGCCGCCTTCCACCTGGCCTTCGACCTGAACCACTTCAAGCTGCTGCACCCGCCGCACAACTTCTACAGCGATCCGCTGTGGACGCTGCAGCGCACGGCGATCGTCAGCAGCTTCCTGTTCTGCGCCGGCCTGAGCCAGGCGGTGGCCCTTCACCAGGGGCAGAGCGGCGGCCGCTTCTGGCGACGCTGGCTGCAGATCTTCGATTGCGCGGTGCTGGTCTCGGCCGGCTCGGCGCTGATGTTCCCGAACAGCTGGATCAGCTTCGGCGTGCTGCACGGCATCGCGGTGATGCTGGTGCTGGTGCGCTGGATGGCGCCGCTGAAGGGCTGGTTGTGGCCGATCGGGGCGATCGTGATCGCGCTGCCCCAGTTCGTGGCGCACCCGTTCTTCGACAGCCGCTGGACCAACTGGATCGGCCTCGCCACGACCAAGCCGATCACCGAAGACTACGTGCCGGTGCTGCCGTGGCTGGGCGTGATGTGCTTCGGCCTGGCGGCAGGGCAGTGGCTGCTCGTGCATCGGCCGGCTTGGCTGCAAGGGGCACTCGTCTCGCCGCTCAAGCCGCTGGCCGCGCTCGGCCGCTGGTCGCTGAGCTTCTACATGCTGCACCAGCCGATCCTGATCGGCATGATCATGGCCTACCTACACTGGATGCAATGACCTACCCCAAGCTCACTTCGTTCGCGGCCCCCGAGGGGCGCTCAGTGCCCTACGGGCGGCCGGGCGAGCACTGATGAACTCACCCCGAATCCTGTTCGGCTTCCACGCCGTCACCGTGCGGCTGAAGACCGCCCCCGAGTCGATCGTCGAGATCCACGTCGAAACGGCGCGGCGCGATGCGCGCATGCGCCAGTTCGTCGAGCGGGCCGAAGAGGCCGGCGCGAAGCTGGTCGACAGCGACGATGCGCGCCTGACCGGCCTGGCCGGCAGCCCGCGCCACCAGGGCGTCGTCGCGCGGGTGATGCCGATCAAGGCGAAACACTCGCTGGACGACGTGCTCGACGAGGTCAACGGCGCTCCGCTGCTGCTGGTGCTCGACGGCGTGACCGATCCGCACAACCTCGGCGCCTGCCTGCGCGTGGCCGACGGTGCCGGGGTGAATGCCGTCGTCGCGCCGAAGGATCATGCGGTGGGCCTGAATGCGACCGTCGCCAAGGTCGCCAGCGGCGCCGCCGAGACGGTGCCCTACCTGATGGTCACCAACCTCGCGCGCACGCTGAACGAGCTGAAGGAGCGCGACATCCGCATCGTCGGTTTCAGCGACGACGCCGAGCGCACGCTCTACGACGTCGACTTGAGCGGCCCGGTCGCGCTGGTGCTCGGCGCCGAAGGCCCCGGCATGCGCCAGCTGACGCGCAAGACCTGCGACGAGCTGGTGCGCATCCCGATGTTCGGTGCGGTCGAGAGCCTGAACGTCTCGGTCGCCGCCGGCGTGTGCTTGTACGAGGCATGCCGCCAACGCCTGAAATGAGCGGCCACGGCGCGCCGATCGACGAGCTGCGTGAACGCCTGCGCGGCGCCGGATCGATCTGCGTGCTGACCGGCGCCGGCATGAGCGCCGAAAGCGGCATCGCCACCTTCCGCGACGCGCTGACCGGCCTGTGGTCGCGCTTCGACCCTGCGCAGCTGGCCAGCGAGGAGGGCTTTCGCGCCGACCCGGCGCTGGTCTGGGGCTGGTACGCCGCGCGCCGCGACGGCGTGCGCCGTGCCGCGCCGAATGCCGGCCACGTGGCGCTCGGCGCCTTCGCGCGCCGCCATCCGGGCCGCCTGACGGTGGTCAGCCAGAACGTCGACGACCTGCACCAGCGCGCCGGCAATGCCGGCACGATCCGGCTGCATGGCGACATCCTCGAAGACCGCTGGCTCGAAGCCTGCAAGCGCCGGCCGGCCTGCGACACCCTCACGGCGACGCCCGGCACGCCGCCGCGCTGCGCCGAATGCGGCAACTTCGTGCGTCCGGGCGTCGTCTGGTTCGGCGAGATGCTCCCGGCCGGTGCGCTCGAAGCCGCCGACGCGGCCGCCGAACGCTGCGACGTGATGCTCGTCGTCGGCACGTCCGGCGCCGTGTGGCCAGCCGCCGGGCTCGCCGGCCGGGCACGCCGCGGCGGGGCGCACGTCGTGATCGTCAACCCCCAACCGAGCGAGATCGACGACGAGGCCCACACGGTGCTGCGCGGCACTGCGGCGCAGCTGCTGCCGGCGCTGCTCGACGGCCTCTGACGCCTACACTTTGGCACCGCTGAAATCACCGAGCACACCATGCCCGTCATCGCCGTCGCCCACCCGCTGGTCCGCCACAAGATCGGCCTGCTGCGTGAAGCCAACATCTCGACCAAGAAATTCCGCGAGCTGACGCACGAGCTGGCGCGCCTGCTGGCCTACGAGGCGACGGCCGACTTCCCGCTCGAGCGCACGACCATCGAATGCTGGAGCGGCCCGGTCGAGATCGACCAGATTGCAGGACGCAAGGTGACGATCGTGCCGATCCTGCGCGCGGGCTTAGGCATGCTCGACGGCGTGCTCGACCTGGTGCCGAACGCCAAGATCAGCGTCGTCGGCCTGTCGCGCGACCACGAGACGCTGCAGCCGGTGCACTACTTCGAGAAGTTCGTCGGCCACCTGGAAGAGCGCACGGCGATCATCGTCGACCCGATGCTGGCCACCGCCGGCTCGATGATCGCGACCGTCGACCTGCTGAAGAAGCGTGGCTGCCAGGACATCCGCGCGCTGGTGCTGGTCGCCGCGCCCGAAGGTATCGAGGCACTGAACGCCGCCCATCCCGACGTGCGCTGCTGGGCCGCGGCGATCGACAGCCACCTCAACGAGATCGGCTACATCATCCCGGGCCTGGGCGACGCCGGCGACAAGATCTTCGGCACCAAGGACGACGACACCAAGTAGGGCCGCGCGCTTCTGTACCATCGCGGCCGTTCTCAATTGCCCGCTTTTCGGGCGCAGGAGTGAATTCACCATGGGCATGGATGTCGTCGACTACGAGATCAAGGGTTCGGAGATGCAGTTCGTCGAGGTCGAGCTCGACCCCGGCGAGGCCGCGGTCGGCGAGGCCGGCAGCATGTTCTTCATGGATGCCGGCATCGGCATGGACACGGTGTTCGGTGATGGCTCGCAAAGCGGTGGCGGCGGCTTCTTCGGCAAGCTGCTGGGTGCCGGCAAGCGCCTGATCACCGGCGAATCGCTGTTCACCACCGTCTACACCAACAACGTGAACCAGAAGCAGCGCGTCGCCTTCGGCGCGCCGTACCCCGGCAAGATCCTGCCGATGGACCTGAAGCAGCTCGGCGGCATGCTGATCTGCCAGAAGGACTCGTTCCTGTGCGCCGCACGCGGCGTGTCGCTGGGCATCGCGCTGCAGCAGAAGCTGTCGGTCGGCTTCTTCGGCGGCGAAGGCTTCATCATGCAGAAGCTCGAGGGCGACGGCCTGGCCTTCGTGCATGCCGGCGGCACCGTCGTGCGGCGCGAGCTGCACCCGGGGCAGGTGCTGATGGTCGACACCGGCTGCGTCGTCGCCTACACGCCGAACGTCAATTTCGAGATCCAGTACGTCGGCAAGATCAAGACGGCGCTGTTCGGTGGCGAGGGCCTGTTCTTCGCCAAGATGACCGGCCCGGGCACGATCTGGCTGCAGAGCCTGCCGTTCTCTCGCCTGGCGAGCCGAGTCTTTGCCGCAGCGCCGCAGGGCGGCGGCCGCGGCCGCGACGAAGGTTCGCTGCTGGGCGGCGTTGCCACCGGCGGTTTGCTGGGCGGAATTCTCGGCGGCGGCGACGACGATTGACCAGGATCGACCCGCAGGCGGGCGCGCGAGCCTAAACTCGCGGGCTCGCTCGTCTGGTCCGGTAGGTTGGTCGTGAGTTCCTCGAATCCCCTGCGGCGCGCTCGCGCCGCGGCGGCGCTGCTCGGCGCTGCCATCGTCTCGCTGGTGCCCCAGCTCGCCTTCGCGGATGTCATGCCGGCGAAGGGCCCGATCTTCGTGCTCAACTCGATGGACGCCAGCGTCAGCGTCGTCGATCCGGTGAGCTTCGCCGAGCGCAAGCGCATCCCGACGGGCAAGGAGCCGCACCACCTGTACCTGACGCCGGACAAGAAGAGCCTGATCGTCGCCAACGCGATGAGCAATTCGCTGACCTTCATCGATCCGGTCACCGCCGAGGTGCAGCGCACGGTCAACGACATCGACGACCCGTACCACCTGCGCTTCTCGCCCGACATGAAGTGGTTGATCACCGCGGCGAACCGGCTCGACCACATCGATCTGTACCGCTGGCAGCCGCAGGACGCCGCGCAGCCGCTGAAGCTGGTCAAGCGCATCCCGGCGTCGAAGACGCCGAGCCACCTGGCGATCGATTCGAAGAGCCGCCTGCTGTACGTCTCGCTGCAGGACAGCGACGAACTGATGGCGATCGACCTGCAGACGATGGCGCCGCGCTGGACGATCAAGATCGGCAAGATGCCGGCCGACGTCTACCTGACGCCGGACGACAGGCACCTGCTGGTCGGCCTGACCGGCGACCGTCATGTCGAGGTCTACGACGTCTCCGGCGCGAAGCCGACGCTGGCCAAGCGCATCGAGACCGGCGAGGGCGCGCATGCCTTCCGCGCGCGCGGCGATGGCCGCCAGGTCTTCGTGACCAACCGCGTCGCCAACACCGTCAGCGTGATCGACCTGCAGTCGCTGGCCGTCGTCGGCCAGGTGCCGGTGCCGGGCGGGCCCGACTGCGCCGAGCTGATGGCCGACGGCCGCACGCTGCTGGTCGGCTCGCGCTGGGCGCGCAAGTTGAGCTTCGTCGACATCGACAGCCGCAAGGTCGTGCGGCAGGTCCAGGTGGGCCGCTCGCCGCATGGCGTGTGGACACTGGACCATGCGCCGCGCTGATCGCATCGTCTGGTTGCTGGCGCTGATGGCCACCGGTGTCGCTCCGGCGGCCGCGACCAGCTGTGCCAAACCGGTGTACTTGACCTTCGACACCGGCCACATGGGCATCGCGCCACTGGTCGCCGACGTGCTGCAGCGCCAGAAGATCCAGGTCACCTTCTTCCTCGCCGACGAGCGCACGCAGGATGGCGGCAGCAGCCTCGATGACACCCAGGCGGCGTGGTGGAAGGCGCGCGCCGCCGAAGGCCATGCCTTCGGCTCGCACACGATGAGCCACCTGCGCTGGCTGGCCGACCGGCCCGGCGGCCGCTTCGAGATGCGGCCGGACGCCGGCCCGCACGCGGGCAAGCGCGTCACCGTCGACACGGCAACCTACTGCGCCGAGATCGCCGCACCCGCCGAGCGCTTCAAGGCGATCACCGGGCGGGTGATGCTGCCGCTGTACCGCGCACCGGGTGGCAAGACCTCGCCGAAGCTGCTGCAGGCGGCAAGCTCCTGCGGCTGGACGCATGTCGGCTGGTCGGACGCCGGTTTCCTCGGCGATGAGCTGCCGAGCGATCGCCATCCGAATGCGTCATTGCTGAAGCAGGCCCTGGCGCGCATCCAGCCCGGTGACATCCTGCTCGCGCACCTGGGCATCTGGTCGCGCCAGGACCCCTGGGCGCCGACGGTGCTGGAACCGCTGATCGAAGGCCTCAAGGCGCGTGGCCTGTGCTTCGCGACACTGCGTGAACACCCGCGCTACGGAGCTGCGCGATGAGCGGGTCCCCGGCCGAATGGTTTGACGACGCGCAGCAGGTGCTGTTCGAAGCCGTCGTGCAACCGCTGATGTTCCGCTTCGACCTGAGCGGCGTGCTCGAGCAGGGGTACGAAGGCACCGGCTGGCTGCTGGTCGGCCTGCTGCAGCTGGTCGTGATGCTGACCCTGATGCGCGCCTTCGAGCGCTGGCGCCCGGTCGAAGCGGTGACCGACCGGCCGGCGGTGCGCACCGACATCGTCTACACGCTGATCCATCGGCTCGGCGTCTTCCGGCTGCTGACCTTCTTCGCGATCGATCCGCTGTGGGACGCGCTGGCCGCCGAAGGCCGGATGCTCGGCCTGCGCCCGCTCGACCTCGACCGCCTCTGGCCCGGCATCACCGACATCGCGATCGTCAGCTTCCTGGTCTACCTCGTCGTCTTCGACTTCGTCGACTACTGGCTGCACCGTGCACAGCATCGTTTCGGCTGGTGGTGGCAGCTGCATGCGCTGCACCACAGCCAGCGCCAGATGACGCTGTGGTCGGACAACCGCAACCACGTGCTCGACGACGTGCTGCGCGACAGCCTGTTCGCGCTGCTGGCGCTGGCGATCGGCGTGCCGCCGGGGCAGTACGTCGCGCTGGTCGCGCTGACGCAGCTGGTCGAGAGCTTCTCGCATGCCAACGTGCGGCTCGATTTCGGCTGGCTCGGCAGCCGGCTGCTGGTCGGCCCGCGCTTCCATCGGCTGCACCACGGCATCGGCATCGGCCACGAATCGGCCGGCGCCGGCACGCTCGGCGGCCACAACTTCGCGGTACTGTTCCCGGTCTGGGACCTGCTCTTCGGCACCGCGCGCTACGACGGGCTCGACCACCCGACCGGCATCCGCGACCAGCTGCCGGAGGCTGGAGCCCGCGACTACGGCCGCGGCTTCTGGGCCCAGCAATGGCTCGGCATGAAGCGGCTCGTCGGCAAGGCCTGAGCAGGCCCCGAGACGCCTGCGGCGTCGCCCCCCGAGGGGGTCTCAGCCGACCGGGGGACCCGGATCGGCTGAGCGAGCGGCTATCCTCCACCGCGATGAAAGAACTGCTCGACGCCTTCTGGCGCGCCGCGGCCTACTGCCTGCACCCCAAGGTCATCGGCCTGTCGGCGCTGCCGCTGCTGGTGTGCGCGGCGATCGCGCTCGGCCTCGGCTGGTTCTACTGGGAGGCGGCGCTGCAGGCGGTGCGCGCAACGCTGGAGAGCTGGCGCCTGGTCGATACCGCGCTGCACTGGGTCGAGACGCTGGTCGGCAGCTCGTTCCGCACCGTGCTCGCGCCGCTGATCGTCGTCGTGCTCGCGTTGCCCGCGGTGGTCGTGCTGTCGCTGCTGCTGGTCGCGCTGCTGATGACGCCGGCCATCGTCGGGCTGATCGGCGCCCGGCGCTTCCCGGCGCTCGAGCGGCGCCAGGGCGCCAGCGTGCTGGTCGGCTTCAGCTGGTCGCTGGTCAGCAGCGTGCTGGCGCTGGCGGCGCTGCTCGTCACGCTGCCGCTGTGGCTGATCCCGCCGCTGATCCTGATCCTGCCGCCGCTGATCTGGGGCTGGCTGGCCTACCGCGTGATGAGCTTCGACGTGCTGGCCGAGCATGCCGATCCGACCGAGCGGCGGCTGCTGATGCGGCGCCACCGCGGGCCGCTGCTGGCGATCGGGCTGGTCACCGGCTACCTGGGCGCCGCGCCGTCGCTGCTGTGGGCCTTCAGCGTCGGCACGCTGATCTTTGCGCCGCTGCTGGTGGTGATCTCGATCTGGCTGTACACGCTGGTGTTCGCCTTCAGCACGCTGTGGTTTGCCCATTACTGTCTCGCCGCGCTGGCCCGCTTGCGTGCCGAAGCGCAGGCCGCAGTGGAACCACCAGCGCCCCAAATGAGTGCAATTGAAGGTTCATCGGTTGCACCTAATTAGTGCTGCCAATTGAGCCATTATGGTGCGTAGAGAGGCTGACGCCCGGAGCGAGGGATCACCCTGAGCCCGGCATGCTTTCTGCTACATTCCAGTGCGTCTTTGAGGGGGCAATCCCCTCGCCAAGAAGAATCGCACCATTCATTCCCCCTACACGCGTTCTGCTAGGAGAACCCTCTGATGGCCAAGACCGTCGCCGACGTGATGTCGATGGTGAAGGAAAACGAAGTCAAGTTCGTCGACTTCCGTTTCACCGACACCCGCGGCAAGGAACAACATGTGACCGTGCCGGTGTCGCATTTCGATGAAGACAAGTTCGCGTCGGGTCATGCCTTCGACGGTTCGTCGATCGCCGGCTGGAAGGGCATCGAAGCATCGGACATGCTGCTGATGCCGGATCCGAACACCGCCAACGTCGACCCGTTCTTCGAAGAGCCGACGCTGATCCTGTCGTGCGACGTGCTCGAGCCGGGCGACGGCAAGCCCTACGAGCGTGATCCGCGCTCGCTGGCCAAGCGCGCCGAGGCGTACCTGAAGTCCTCCGGCATCGGCGACGCCGCCTTCTTCGGCCCCGAGCCCGAGTTCTTCATCTTCGACCAGGTGCAGTGGAACGTCGACATGAGCGGCGCTTCCTACAAGATCACCTCCGAAGAGGCGCCCTGGTCCACCGGCGCCACCTTCGAAGGCGGCAACATGGGCCACCGTCCGGCCGTCAAGGGCGGCTACTTCCCGGTGCCGCCGGTCGACAGCTTCCAGGACATGCGCTCGGAGATGTGCCTGATCCTCGAGCAGCTGGGCATCCCGGTCGAAGTCCACCATCACGAAGTCGCGGCCCCGGGCCAGTGCGAGATCGGCACCAAGTTCTCGACGCTGGTCGAGCGCGCCGACTGGCTGATGCTGCAGAAGTACGTGATCCACAACGTCGCGCACGCCTATGGCAAGACCGCGACCTTCATGCCCAAGCCCGTCGTCGGCGACAACGGCAGCGGCATGCACGTGCACCAGTCGGTGTGGAAGGACGGCAAGAACCTGTTCTCCGGCGACGGCTACGGCGGCCTGTCGGACTTCGCGCTGTACTACATCGGCGGCATCATCAAGCACGCCCGCGCGCTGAACGCCATCACCAACCCCGGCACCAACAGCTACAAGCGCCTGGTGCCCGGCTTCGAAGCCCCGGTGAAGCTGGCCTACTCGGCGCGCAACCGCTCGGCGTCGATCCGCATTCCGTATGTCGCGAACCCGAAGGGCCGCCGCATCGAAGTGCGCTTCCCGGACCCGACCTGCAACCCGTACCTCGCCTTCGCCGCGATGCTGATGGCCGGCCTCGACGGCGTCGAGAACAAGATCCATCCGGGCGAAGCCGCCACGAAGGATCTGTACCACCTGCCGCCGGAAGAAGACGCGAAGATCCCGACCGTCTGCCACAGCCTCGACCAGGCGCTCGAGTACCTGGACAAGGACCGCGCGTTCCTGACCAAGGGCGGCGTGTTCACCGATGCGTACCTGGACGCCTACATCGAGCTGAAGATGCAGGAAGTGACCCGCTTCCGCATGACCACGCATCCGCTCGAGTTCGACATGTACTACAGCCTGTAATCACCTTTCGAGGTGATGCGTTGGAAAGGGGCGGCGGCAAGCCGCCCCTTTTACTTTGCTGGGGGACAATGCCGTGCAGACCGGAGACGAGCCATGAAACGCAGGCTGTTCGACATCGGGATGCTGCTGGCCGCGTGTTCGGCCGCACACGCCCAGACCCCGAGTGCATCCACGCCCCCGCCTCAGCAAGGCGGATCGGCCGCGGTCTACCGCTGCCCCGGCCCGCCGGTGCTCTACACCGACGCGCTGACCGTCAAGGAAGCCAACGAGCGCGGCTGCAAGCTGATCGAAGGCACGCCGATCACGATCGTGCAGATGCCCAAGGCGCGCCCGGCCCCGCCGGCCAACGCAGGCGCCTCACGCCCCGGAGACAGCAAGGTCGACCCGACCGCGCAGCGCCAGCGCGACAGCGACGCCCGCCGCATCCTCGAAGGCGAGTTGAAGCGCGAGGAAGACAAGCTCGCCACCCTCAAGCGCGAATACAACAACGGTGAGCCCGAGCGTCAGGGCAACGAGCGCAACTACCAGACCTACCTCGACCGCGTCGCCGGGCTGAAGGCCAGCATCACGCGCAGCGAAAGCGACGTGGCGGCGTTGAAGCGCGAGCTGGCGAAGCTGCAGTGAGCCCGCCGGGCCGCCCCAAGGGCGAACTCCCCCTTGGGGGGACGGCGCGCAGCGCCAAGGGGGCCGCATGAGCCCGGGCGCCGAGTCCGGGTCCGGCGACGCCGCGCGCTACGAGGCGCTCGACCTGCTCGCGACGATGGTCGCGATCGTCGGCGACAACGGCCGGCCGCTGTACGTCAACGCGATGCTCGAGACCGTCTCCGGGCTGTCGCGCAAGGCCTTGCTGCGCACCAGCCTGTTCGACTGGTTCGTCGAATCACCGCAGCTGCGCGAGACGCTGACCGCCGTGCTGCGCAACGAGATCGCCACCGGCCGCTTCGACGGCACGCTGCGCCGCGCGCATCTGGCCGCCAACGATCTGCTGCCGGTGCACGTGATCGTCACGCAGATCGAGCAGCGCAGCGACCGCGTGCTGATCGAAATGCTGGAGATCGAGCAGCAGACCCGGCAGGACCGCGAGGAACGCGCGATCGGCCAGGTGCAGGCCAACAAGGAGCTGATCCGCAACCTGGCGCACGAGATCAAGAACCCGCTCGGCGGCATCCGCGGCGCGGCGCAGCTGCTGCAGATGGAGCTCAACTCGCGGGAGCTCACCGAGTACACCAGCGTCATCATCAACGAGGCCGACCGCCTGCAGGCGCTGGTCGACCGGCTGCTGGCGCCGCACCGCCGGCCGCACGTGGTCGTCGACGTCAACATCCACGAGGTCTGCGAGCGCGTGCGCGCGCTGATCCTGGCCGAGTTCCCGCAGGGCCTGGCGCTCAAGCGCGACTACGACACCTCGATCCCCGACTTCCGCGGCGACCGCGAGCAGCTGATCCAGGCGGTGCTGAACATCGCGCAGAACGCCGCGCTGGCGCTCGGCGAGCGCATCGGCGCCGGCGATGCGCGCATCGTGCTGCGCACGCGCGTCGCGCGCCAGGTCACGATCGGCAAGCAGCGTTTTCGACTGGCATTGGAATTGCATATCGAGGACAACGGACCGGGCGTGCCCGAGGACATCCGCGATCGCATCTTCTACCCGCTGGTATCGGGGCGCGAAGGCGGTTCGGGCCTCGGGCTCACGCTGGCGCAAACCTATGTCCAGCAGCACTTGGGACTGATCGAATGCGACAGCGAACCGGGCCGGACCGTGTTCAAGATCGTGATACCGCTGCCCTGACGTCGGGGATGCAGCATCGAGGAAGACAGGCCGCCGCCGCATGAAACCCATCTGGATCGTTGACGACGACCAATCCATCCGATTCGTGCTCGAGAAGGCGCTGCAGCGCGAGCAGTTCTCGGTCCGCAGCTTCTCCAACCCGCGCGACGTGCTGCTCGCGCTCGACGACGACGAGCCGCAGGTGCTGGTCAGCGACATCCGCATGCCCGGCGGTTCGGGCATCGACCTGCTGGTCAAGGTCAAGCAGCGTCATCCCGGGCTGCCGGTGATCATCATGACCGCGTACTCCGACCTGGACAGCGCCGTCTCGGCTTTCCAGGGCGGTGCCTTCGAGTACCTGCCCAAGCCCTTCGACCTGACCAAGGCGATCGAGCTGATCCGCCGCGCCGTCGAGGAAAGCCTGCGCGAGGAGGTGCGCGACGCCGCGGCCTCCGAGATGCCGGAGATGCTCGGCCAGGCGCCGGCGATGCAGGACGTGTTCCGCGCGATCGGGCGGCTGTCGCAGAGCAACGTCACGGTGCTGATCACCGGCGAGTCGGGCTCGGGCAAGGAGCTGGTCGCGCGCGCGCTGCACAAGCACAGCCCGCGCGGCGATGCCGGCGCCAACGGGCCCTTCATCGCCATCAACACTGCGGCGATCCCCAAGGACCTGCTGGAGAGCGAGCTGTTCGGCCACGAGCGCGGCGCCTTCACCGGCGCGCAGACGATGCGCCGCGGCCGCTTCGAGCAGGCCGACGGCGGCACGCTGTTCCTCGACGAAATCGGCGACATGCCGTTCGACCTGCAGACGCGGCTGTTGCGCGTGCTGTCGGACGGGCAGTTCTACCGCGTCGGCGGGCACCAGCCGCTAAAGGCCAATGTACGCGTCATCGCGGCGACCCACCAGAACCTCGAGCAGCGCGTGCGCGAAGGCGGCTTCCGCGAGGACTTGTTCCACCGGCTGAACGTGATCCGGCTGCGCCTGCCGCCGCTGCGCGAGCGGCGCGAGGACGTGCCGTCGCTGACGCGCTTCTTCCTCGCCAAGAGCGCGAAGGAGCTCGGCGTCGAAGCCAAGCGCATCACCGATGCCGCGCTCGAGCGGCTGGTGGCGTTCGACTTCCCCGGCAACGTGCGCCAGCTCGAGAACGTCTGCCATTGGCTGACGGTGATGGCGCCGGCGCAGGTGATCGAGCCGAAGGACCTGCCGCCCGAGCTGCTCGGCGGCGAGCCGCGGCCACTGCCCGGCAGCGACGTCGTCTCGGCGTCGGCGATCGCGCCGCTGGCGACGGCGATCGCACCGCCGAGCGCCGTCGCGCCGAGCCTGCCGCCGCTGGGGGGGCTGGTGGCTTCGGCGGTGGTTCAGGCCGCCGCCGGCGGCGGCTGGCTGCTCGATCTGCAGCGCGAGGCGCGCCGCCTGCTCGAGACCGGCGACCCGGAAGTCTGGGAAACGCTGACGCGCCAGTTCGAGGCGCAGCTGATCCAGACCGCGCTCGACGTCACGCGCGGCCGCCGCATCGAGGCCGCGCACAAGCTCGGCATCGGCCGCAACACGATCACGCGCAAGATCCAGGAGCTGGGACTCGACCGTTGAGGGCGGACCCTCTCGCCGGCTACAGGCGGGAGGGCGGGTCGTCCCAATCCTTGCTGGACAGCGGCATCGATCCGGTCCAGCTGCGTTCGACCTCGTCGAACTCCGAGTGCGAGGCGTCCATCACCTCCATCGGGGCCAGCGGCGCCGGCGAGGTGATGCTGCGGGCGACGTTGCGCAGCGCGATCGCCTCGACCAGCCGCGTTCGCAGCGCGCGCAGCGCATCACGCGGCTCGTCGGACTGCAGCTGCTCCAGCTGCTCGAGCCCGCGCTGCAGCACGTTGACCGACAGCCGCAGCAGTGCGCGCGAGCCATGCCGGCGCAGCGAGCGCTCGATGTGCGCCAGGTGCGGCATCAGCCGGCGCAGGCCCGGCCGCTCGCGCATCAGCGCGCGCAACGAGCGGTGCGCAGTGCGCAGCGCCTGGCCGCGGCTCTCGACGATTGTCGGCGTCGGCAGCAGCGTCGAGCTGGCCGGCACCAGCGTCGTGCCGCTGTCCGGGGGGAACAGCCGCGTGCGCAGCCAGTGCAAGGGGCTGAGCCGGAAGCGGCGCGGCGGTGTCGGCAGCGGTGGATGAACCTGCGTCGCGATCAACGCGTCGGTCAGGTAGCTCGACGATGCATCCCTCATGGTCTTGCGCGGGCGGTGTTCTTCAGACGGTGGGTTGCGTGCGGCCGGCGGTGGACCGGACCGGCAGGAGGCGGCGATGATGCCATGTACCCCGGGGAAACGGGGAGGGCGCTTACCCCGGTGCTCGGGTATCGCGGCTCACCCGCCGAGCTCGACGATCACCGGCGCGTGGTCGCTCGGACGCTCGTTCTTCCGAGGCAGCTTGTCGATGCGGCAGGCCACGACCCGCGGTTTCAGCGCCTCGCTAACCAGGATGTGGTCGATGCGCAATCCCTGATTCTTTCGGAACGCCAGGTTGCGGTAATCCCACCAGCTCCACAGCTTCGGCGGCTGCTCGAAGAGGCGGAACGCGTCGTGCAGGCCGAGCCCGAGCAGCGCGCGGAAGTGGGTGCGCTCCTCGTCGGTGCAGTGGATCTGGCCGGCCCAGAGCACCGGGTCGTGCACGTCGCAGTCCGCGGGCGCGATGTTGAAGTCGCCGAGCAGCACCAGCTTCGGGTGCTCTTCGAGCTCCTCGCGCAGCCACTCGCGCAGCGCGTCGAGCCAGCGCATCTTGTAGGCGAACTTGTCGCTGCCCGGCGCCTGGCCGTTCGGAAAGTAGGCGCCGACGATGCGCAGGCCCGCCGCGCTGCCGGCGATCAAGCGCGCCTGCTCGTCGTCGAAACCCGGGATGTTGCGCATCACCGCCTCGGCGGCCTGGCCGCGCGACAGCAGCGCGACGCCGTTGTAGGTGCGCTGGCCGAACCACTGCGCGTGCCAGCCGGCCTCGCTCAGCTCGGCCTGCGGGAACTTGTCGTCGGTGAGCTTGGTTTCCTGCAGCACGACGAGGTCGGGCTTTTCGGTGTCGAGCCAGCTCAGCAGCTGCGGCAGGCGGACGGCGAGCGAATTGACGTTCCAGGTGGCGATCTTCAAGCGGGCCTCGGCTTCGGATGAGCCCGCATTGTCGGGGGCCGAGCCAGCGGTCGGGATCAGGCGGCGACGAAGCGCAGCCGTGTGATCTCCGACGGCGCGCCCAGGCGCAGCGGCGGGCCCCAATAGCCGGTGCCGCGGCTGACGTAGATCCACATCGAGCCGAGCCGATGCAGCCCGGCGGTGAAGGGCTGCTGCAGCGGCACGAAGAAGTTGAAGGGCCAGATCTGGCCGCCGTGCGTGTGGCCGGACAGCTGCGCGTCGAAGCCGGCCTCGGCGGCGGCCGCCGCGCTGCGCGGTTGGTGGGCGAGCAGCACGCGCAAGGCGGCGTCGGCCGGCGCACCGGCCAGCGCGCGCCGCGGGTCGCTGCGCTCGCGGGGGTCGAAGTGGTGGGCGCTGTGGTCGGTCACGCCGGCCAGCACCAGGCGCGCGTCGCCGCGCTCGATCAGCACGTGTTCGTTGTTCAGCACGCGCAGGCCGAGCGTGCGCAGCTGCGCGATCCATTCGTCCGCGCCGCTGTAGTACTCGTGGTTGCCGGTGACGAAGAAGGCGCCTTCGCGTGCGCGCAGGCCGGCCAGCGGCGCGACGTCGTCGCGCAGATCGGCGACGCGCCCGTCGACCAGGTCGCCGGTGATCGCCACCGCATCGGCGTCGAGGCGGTTGACGGTGTCGACGATCGCCTGCAGGTAGGCGCGCTTGACGGTCGGGCCGACGTGGATGTCGCTGATCTGCGCGATCGTGAAGCCGTGCAGCGCCGCCGGCAGCCCGGCGATCGGCACGTCGACGTGACGCACTCGGGCCGTGCGCCGCGCCCCGGCCAGCCCCCAGGCCAGCGCCAGCGCGGCCAGCACCGGCACCGCCACTGCGGTCGGCGCCGCGAGCGGCGGCAGCGCGAAGGGCCAGGCCGCCAGCAGCACCAGGTCGCGCAGCAGCGTCAGCACCAGCAGGATCGCGAACAGGCCGAGCGCCAGCATGCCGACCCAGGTCCAGCGGTCGGCCACGCTGCGGTCGCGCACGCGCCGGCCGGCGAAGGCCACCGGGATCAGCGACGCGGTGGTCAGCAGCAGCGCGACGAAGCCGGCGACCGCCAGCGGCGCCGGCAGCTGCGGCGCGATGCGCCAGCCGATGTAGACGTGCAGCAGCGCCAGCAGCCAGAGTCCGAGCATCGGCTGCAGATGGTGGCGCCGGGCCGCGGATTCAAGCGCGTGCGGTGGCGGCGGGGGATGCCGCCTCGTCGACGATCGGCCCCTTGCCGCTCCAGCGGTCGAGTGCGAGGTAGATCACCGGCGTGATGTACAGCGTCACCGCCTGCGAGACGATCAGCCCGCCCACGACCGCCAGGCCGAGCGGCTGGCGCAGCTCGGCGCCGGCACCGATGCCGAGTGCGATCGGCAGCGCGCCCATCAGCGCGGCCAGCGTCGTCATCATGATCGGCCGCAGCCGCAGCAGGCAGGCCTGGCGGATCGCCTCGTGCGGCGGAAGGCCCTGGTGGCGCTGCGCGTCGAGCGCGAAGTCGATCATCATGATCGCGTTCTTCTTGACGATGCCGATCAGCATCAGGATGCCGATCGTGGCGATCAGCGTCAGGTCCATGCGGAACAGCGTCAAGGTCAGCAGCGCGCCGACCACCGCCGAGGGCAGGCCGGCGAGGATCGTCAGCGGATGGATGTAGCTCTCGTAGAGCACGCCCAGCAGCAGGTAGATCACCAGCACCGCGACGATCAGCAGCACCGCCTGGCCGCCCTGCGTGTCCTGGAACACCGCGGCGTCGCCGCCGTAGCTGGTGACGATGGTCGGCGGCAGCTTCATCTCGGTGACGAAGCCTTCGAGCCGCTTGGTGGCGTCGCCCAGCGCGACGCCGGGAGCCAGGTTGAACGCCAGCGTGATCGCCTGCAGCTGCCCCTGGTGATTGATGGCGGTCGGCCCGATCGTGCGCTCGACGCTGGCAAAGGCCGACAGCGGCACCAGCGCGCCGCCCTTGCCGCGCATGTAGAGCCGGCTGAACGCGTCCTCGAACTGGCGATCGGCCTCGGCGGCTTCCATGATCACCTGGTAGCTGTTGGCCGGGCCGTAGATGGTGGCCACCTGGCGTTCGCCGAAGGCGGTGTAGAGGGTGCTGCGCAGGTCGGCCATCGAGACGCCGAGCAGCTCGGCGCGGTCGCGGTCGATCGTCAGCGAGGCCTGCAGCCCGCGCAGCTGCGAATCGCTGGTGACATCGCGGAACAGCGGGTCGCGGCCCATGCGATCGGACAGCCGCGTGGCCCAGTCGTTCAGCGCACCGGCGCTGACGCTCTGCAGCGTGTACTGGTAGCGGCTCTTGCCCGCGCGCCCGCCGAGCTGCAGGTTCTGCACCGGCCGCATGTAGACCGCGACGCCGGGCACCGCGCGCACCTGCCGCCGCAGGCGGTCGACGACTTCCGTCATGCCCGGACGTTCGGAGCGGGCTTTGAGCGAGACGAAGGCGCGGCCGGTGTTCTGCGCATTGGCGCCGAAGCCGCCACCGCCGACGCGCGTGCCGACCGCCTCCACCGCCGGGTCGCCGCGCAGGATGGTGCCGACGCGCTCGGTCAGCGCTTCCATCGCCGGGAACGAGATGTCCTCGCCAGCCTCGACGGTGACCTGCAGCTGGCCGATGTCCTCCTCGGGGAAGAAGCCCTTCGGGATCGTCACGAACAGCACGCCGGTGAGCACGAAGCTGGCGATGGCGATGGCGCCGATGAACCAGCGGTGCGCGAGCGACCAGTCCAGCGTGCGGGCATAGCCGTTCTGCAGCGCGAGGAAGCCGCGCTCGAAGGTCCGGCCGAGGGCGGACTCTTCGTGCGCTTCGTGGTGGCGCAGGAAGCGGCTGGCCAGCATCGGCACCAGGGTCAGCGAGACCAGCGCCGAGACCAGGATCGACAGCCCGACGATGACCGCGAACTCGTGGAACAGCAGGCCGATCACGCCCGGCATGAAGAAGATCGGGATCAGCACCGCGACCAGCGAGATCGAGATCGACATGATCGTGAAGGCCATCTCGCGCGCGCCCTTCAGCGCCGCCTGGAACGGCGCCATGCCGGCCTCGATGTGGCGCACGATGTTCTCGAGCATCACGATCGCGTCGTCGACGACCAGGCCGACGGCCAGCGTCAGCCCCAGCAGCGAGATGTTGTTCAGGCTGTAGCCGAGCGGATACAGCAGCGACACCGCGCCGATCAGCGAGATCGGCAGCGACAGCGCCGGGATCAGCGTCGCCGCGGCGCGGCGCAGGAACAGGAAGATCACCAGCACCACCAGCACGATGGTGCCGACCAGCGTCAGGTTGACGTCGTGCAGCGCCTCGCGGATCGACTTCGAGCGGTCGTTCAGCGTGGAGATCGACACCGAGTCGGGCAACTGCTCCCGGAAGCGCGGCAGCGTCTGCAGCACGCGGTCGACGACCTGCACGGTGTTGGCATCGGGCTGGCGCTGGATCGCCAGCGTCACGCTCGGCTCGCCGGCGAAGGTCGACGAATTCTTCAGCGTGTCGAAGCTGTCCTGCACGTCGGCGACGTCGCGCAGGCGCACCGGATTGCCGTCGCGCGTGGCGACGATGATCTTGCCGAACTCGGCCGCGGTGGCCAGCTGGCGATTGGCCTGCACGGTCAGCGTCTGCTGCGGGCCTTCGAGCACGCCGACGGGGGTGTTGGGGTTGGCGGCGGCGACGGCGGCGCGCAATTCATCCAGCGCGAGGTTGCGTTCGGACAGTGCCTGCGGCCGCACCCGTATCCGCACCGCATAGCGCTTCTGCCCAAAGATGGCTACCTGGGCCACCCCGGTGATCGTCGACAGCGTCGGTGCGATCAGGTTCTCCGCATACTCGTTGAGCTCGGCCATGCCCATCGACGGCGACTGCAGCGCCACCAGCAGCACCGGCGCGTCGGCCGGGTTGACCTTGCGGTACGAGGGCGGGCTGGTCATCTCCGTGGGCAGCGAACGCTGCGCGCGGAAGAGGGCGGCCTGCACGTCGACCGCGGCGGCGTCGATGTTGCGCGAGGCCTCGAATTCCAGCGTGATCGAGGTGCTGCCTTGCGCGCTGGTCGAGCTGATCGTCGACAGGCCGGCGATGGTCGAGAACTGCTTTTCCAGCGGCAGCGCGACCGAGCTGGCCATCGTCTCCGGCGACGCGCCGGGCAGGTTGGCACTGACCTGCACCACCGGCGTGTCGTAGCGCGGCAGCGCGGCCACCGGGATGTCCTTCAGTGCCACCAGGCCGGCCATCACGACCGCAATGTTCAGCAGCACCGTCATCACCGGACGGCGGATGAAGAGGTCGGTGAAGCTCATGGGCTGGTCCCCCCGGTTGCCGCCGCCGGCGGCGCCACCGTTGCACCCGGCGCGGAGGCGCCTTGCGCACCCGAGGCCCCGCGGCCCGGCCGGCCAGCGCCGCGTGCCTCGCCACCGGCGGCCTGGTACGGCGTCGCGCGCACCTTGCTGCCGGGCCGCAGGTTCTGCTTGCCGTCGACGACGACCTTGTCGCCCGCCTGCAAGCCTTCCACGACGACCATCTCGCCGGCCGGCATGCGCGTCTGCACCGGCCGCATCTCGACGCTCTCGTCGGCCTTGACGACGTACACCGAGCGCTCGTTGCCGCGGATGATCAGCGCTGCCTGCGGGATCACCAGCGCACCCGCCATCGTGCGCGTGGTCATGCGCACGGTGACGTACTGGCCGGGCCAGAACTGCTGCTGCGCATTCGGCAGCGCCGCCTTGACGCGGATGCTGCCGGTGGTGGTGTCGACCGCGTTGTCGACGAACACCACCTTGCCGCGCTGCGGCGTGGCCGCGGCGCGGCCCGAATCCGCGGCACCGGGCACCAGCACCGAGACCTCGGCGCCATCGTCACGCGCGGCGCCGCCGGCGGCCTTCAGCAGCGCGGCGAGCTGGCCCTCGGGCACGTTGAAGTTGACGCCGATCGGATCGATCTGGTTGATGTTGACCAGCACCGCGCCGCCCGGCTGCACCAGCGCGCCGCGGTGCACGTTGACGGCGCCGGCGCGGCCGCTCAGCGGCGCGCTGATGGTGCCGAAGCCGACGCCGACATCGGCCGCGCGCACGGCCGCCAGCGAGGCGGCGACGGCGGCCTTCTGCGATTCGAAGTTCGCCCGCGTCGTGTCGGCAGCGCTCTGCGCGATGAAGTTCTGATCGCGCAGCTCCTGCGCGCGCTTCCACTGGCGCTCGAGGTCACCGAGCGTCGCCTGGTCGCGCAGCAGCTGGGCACGCGCCTTGTCGAGGTTCGCGCGTTCGGCGCGGTGATCGAGCCGGAACAGCGGCTGGCCGCGGCGCACGAATTCGCCATCGCGCACCAGCACCTCGGCGATCGTGCCGGACAGCTGCGGCCGCACGTCGACGGTGTCGAGCGCGACGACCGTGCCGGCGGCTTCGACGGTCACCGGCACGTCGCGCTTGTGCACCGCGAAGACGCTGACGGTGGTGGCCGGGCGGGCCGGTGCCGAGCCGGCGGCTGAGGCACCGGCGGGCGCTTCGGCGCCCTGGCCACCGCAAGCGGCGAGGCCGAGCGCGACAGCGCACGCGGCCAACAGAAACCCAACGGCACGGCTTGTTGTTGTCATGGCGGCATTCAGGCGTGAGTGCACCGGCATTCACATGTCGGAACGCGGCCAATCTAGCAGAGCGGTCCCTGGCGCTTATTGCTCCTTCGTTGCTGTGCGAGCGGGGTGATAGCCGTGGGCCCGCGTCAGATATGCGCGATCGCCAGGCCGCCGAGCACCAGGCCGAGCCCGGCGACGCCGAACATGCCCCACTCGAGCCACTTGCGGCGCGTCAGCAGCGCGATCGCCGCCAGCGCGATCGAGATCTGCAGCGCGGTGGTCGCCTGGGCCCAGCGGTGATGCAGGTGCAACTCGGCATCGGAGCGCTGGTCCCAGCCGGTCGATTCGGCTTCGAGCTTCTTGGCCTCGACCATGATCTCGGCCTTCTCCTTCTTGTAGCGCTCGACCTCCTGCTGGTAACCCGGCTTCCTGTCGTCGGCGACGATCGCCACCGCCAGCTCGGCCATGTTCTGTTTGCTGCTCTTGGCCTGGTAGAAGTTCCACTGGTTCGACGCTTCGGTCTTCTTGATCGCCGCGTTGTTCTTGAACAGGCCCGCATTCGCCTGTGTCGCGCCGCCCATGTACGAGAACAGCGCGCCGACGGTGGCCAGGATCGCTGTCATCACCGCGATCTGGCCGGAAAAGCTGTCCTTGTCGGCGTGCTGCGCCGCATGTTCGACTTCGTGGTCGTGCGGACCGTGGACGTGGAAACCGTGACCGGACATGGGCAAATCCTCCTCGGGAAAAGGGCGTGGAAAGGGAAAGCCGCGCTTTCAGCGCCGGCTGTGCGAAGTCAGCCGCGCATACGGCAGCGAGGCGCTGACACCGGGCGTGCGCTGCGGGCCGGCGGCCTTGCGCGCGCGGCGCTCGCTGCCGTCGGCCTCGGTGCTGTCGCCGCTGCCCTGGCGCCGCATCGAGACGCCGACCGCCAGGATGTCGATCACCAGCAGGTGCAGCACGCGGCTGACCATCGGCAGCTGCGTCGTGACGTCCTCCGGGTGGTCGACGATCAGCGCGATGTCGGCCTTCTTGGCCAGCGGCGACTGGCTGGCGGTGATCGCCACCACCGTCGCGCCGCGTTCACGCGCGGTGTCGGCAACCTCGAGCAGTTCGGCGATGCGGCCGGTGCTGCTGATCAGCACCGCGACGTCGCCCGGCTTCAGCACCGCGGCGGCCAGCACCATCAGCCGCGCATCGGTGCAGGCATTGCTCGAGATGCCGAAGCGCATGAACTTGTACTGCGCATCGAGCGCCACCGGCCCGTAGTGGCCGACGGCGTGGAAGTCGACGCGCGGCGCGGCGTTCAGCAGCTCGATCGTGCGCTCGATCGTGTCGCGGTTCAGTTGGTCGCGCAGCTGCAGGATCGCCGACGCGGTGTTGCCGAGTACTTTGGCGCCCAGCTCGACGGTTGAGTCGTCGCCGGTGACCTGCGTGTGCGTCACCGGCACCGTGCCCGAGAGCCCCGAGGCGAGCCGCAGCTTGAAGTCCGACAGCCCTTCGCAGCCGAGTGAGCGGCAGAAGCGGATCACCGTCGGCTGGCTGACGGCGGCGGCGCGCGCGATGTCGGCGATCGGGTCGTTCAGCGCCGAGCGCGGATGCTCGAGCACGTGTTCGGCGACGCGCCGCTCGGCCGGCGACAGCGCCTCGAGCCCGCGCCGGATCTGCTCCAGGATCGCCGACTTCGGCGTCGTCTCCAGCGTGCGCAGTTGCGCCTGCAGGATCGCCGACGCGCCGGCGAAGGTCGCGTCGTCGGCGGTAATCACGTAGGTCGGGATGCCGCGCAGGTAGTCGCTGAAGCGGCCCTTGTCCTCGAAGCGGCGGCGAAAGGGTGAGCGATCGAAATACGCCCCCAGGCGCGGCACGATGCCGCCGCCGATATAGACGCCACTCAGTGCGCCCAGCGTCACCGCGAGGTTGGCCGCCGCGGTGCCGAGCATGGCGCAGAAGGCCTCGATCGCCGAGGCGCAGAGCGGATCGCTGCCTTCGAGGCCGCGGTGCGTGATCTCCGGCGCCGGCAGGGTGCCGTCCTTGCGGCCCGCATCGGCGGCGAGCGCGCGGTAGATCAGCTCGAGGCCGGGGCCGGACAGCAGCCGCTCGAAGGACACGTGCTCGAACTGCTGCCAGGCGAAACGCAGGATCGTGATCTCACGCTCGTCGTGCGGCGCGAAGCTGGTGTGGCCGCCCTCGGTGCCGAGCGCGACCCAGCCGTTCTGCGCCGGAATCAACCCCGAGACACCGAGACCTGAGCCGGCGCCCAGCACGCCGATGACGCTGCCTTCGCGTGCCAGCCCGCCGCCGACCTGGCGCCGCTCGCTCTCGGCCAGGCCCGGCACGGCCATCGCCAGCGCGGTGAAGTCGTTGACGACGACCAGCGTCTCCAGCCCGAGCCGCTCGCGCATCTGCTCGATCGAGAATTGCCAGTGGTAATTCGTCATCCGCACCTCGTCGCCTTCGACGGGGTTGGCGATCGCCACCGCGGCATGCTGGATGCGCTCGGCCGGCAGCGACTTCAGGTAGGCGCTGACGGCGGCGTGGAAGTCTGCATGCTCGGCGCAGCGCAGCGACGCCGCCTGCTCGAAGCGGCCGGGCGCCGTCTCGAGCGCGAAGCGGGCGTAGGTGCCGCCGATGTCGGCGATCAGGCGGGGGCTGTCGTAGCGGCTCACGAGGTCCTTCGGAGGCGGCCGGGGGGCGGCGAATGCGGCGGCGTATTGTGCGGGAGCGCTGCCGCCGGCCAGAGCGATCTGATCGCCAATGTAGTAGGGTTAGATAGAACTTGCCTTGATTATGTAGTTTTGCTACCTTTCGCGCCCATGGACGAGAGGGAGAGTCGAGCTTGATCGAGGACCGTATGGCGAATGGCCGGCCCTGGCTGGTGGCGGATATCGGTGGAACCAATGCCCGCTTCGGCTGGGTGGACGATGGCGGCGCAGTCGACCAGATCCACAAGCTGGCGGCGGCCGACTACGCCGGGCCGGCTGAAGCCGTCCAGGCCTACCTGGTGCTGGTGCAGCAGGCGCTCGGCGCGGCTTATCGGCCGCCGCGCCGCGCTGCCTTCGCGCTGGCGACGGCGCTCGATGGCGACGAGGTCATGCTGACCAACAGCCATTGGCGCTTCTCGCGCGCCGCGCTGCAGGCGGCGCTGGGGCTCGACGTGCTGCTGCTGCTGAACGACTTCGAGGCGCTGGCCTTGTCGCTGCCGCGGCTGGGGCCGACGCAGTGGCGGGTGTTCGGCGCGCCGCAACCGCAGCCGCGCGGCACGCTGGCGGTGATCGGTCCCGGCACCGGGCTCGGCGTCGGCGGCGTCACGCAGACGGCGCTTGGCTGGGTCGCGCTGCCCGGCGAGGGCGGGCATGCGACGCTGGCACCGGCCGATGACTTCGAGAGTGCGCTGCTGCAGCACGTCCGCGGCCGATTCGAGCACGTCTCGGCCGAGCGCCTGCTGTCGGGCATCGGGCTGCCGGAGCTGCATGACGCGGTCGCCGCGGTGCTCGGCCAACCTGCCGGTGCGCCGCTGGCGGCCGAGGCCATCGTCGAGCGGGCGCTGGCCGGCGGCGATGCCGTGTGTGAACGCACCATCGACGCCTTCTGCGCGCTGCTCGGCGGCTTTGCCGGCAACGTCGCGCTGACGCTGGGCGCGCGCGGTGGCGTCTACATCGGCGGCGGCATCGTGCCGCGGCTCGGCGAGCGCTTCTTCGGATCGCGCTTTCGCGAGCGCTTCGAGGCCAAGGGGCGCTTCCGCGCCTACCTCGAGCCGATCCCGACCGCGCTGATCACCGACACGCTGGCAGCGCTCAGCGGTGCGGCGCTGGCGATCGAGCAGCTGGAAACCTAGGCACTACGCATCTTGCCTTTGGAGCGGTAGTTCAACTACAAGTACCAGGCCCGTCGGTCGCAGGGCGACGTCCGACGGGCCTGTCTCATTTCCCTCTGAGCAAGGGTGCTTTTCAAGCGACAGGCGGTGGCCCGAGCGCAACACCTAGGGTTTACACAAGGCGGATTGAATAGGTAGTTTTGGTACAAATCCGTCCGACGACGAGGGTCCCCGGTGCGGACCGCCACTGCGGCAGGTGGCGTGTCCGAGTGCAAGCCGGGCAGGTGATGGGTTGAGTAGCAAGGAGACATCCGGTGAAGAGTTCGATCGACAAGCAGCGCGGCATGCCGCGCCTTCCGTCCTCCGGCCTGAGCGCTTCGGCCGTGGCCGCCGCGCTGCTGTGTGCGGCCGCCGCCGCGCAGGCGCAGCAGGCGACGCCGCCGGCCGGCGACAACATGACGGTCACGGTGACCGGCATCCGCCGCGGCATCGAGAGCGCCATCGCGGTCAAGAAGAACTCCGACTCGATCGTCGAGTCGGTGTCGGCCGAGGACATCGGCAAGCTGCCCGACATCAGCATCGCCGAATCAATCGGTCGCCTGCCCGGCCTGTCGGCGCAGCGTGTCGGCGGGCGCGCGCAGGTGATCAGCGTGCGCGGCCTGTCGCCGGACTTCGCCACCACGCTGCTCAACGGCCGTGAGCTGGTGAGCACCGGCGACAACCGCAGCGTCGAGTTCGACCAGTACCCGTCGGAGCTGTTGTCCGGCGTGCTGGTCTACAAGACGCCGGACGCCGGCCTGGTCGGCCAGGGCCTGTCGGGCACCATCGACATGCAGACCGCGCGCCCGCTGAGCTTCAGCAACCGCGTGATCGCGCTGAACGCGCGCGGCCAGCGCAACTCGATCGGGTCGGCGGCCAACGCGAAGGCCACCGGCAACCGCTTCAGTGCCAGCTACATCGACCAGTTCGCCGACAAGAAGGTCGGCCTGGCCATCGGCTTTGCGCACCAGGAAACGCCGGTGCAGGAGAACCAGGTCGGCCTGTACGAACCGTGGAAGGTGGCCGACCGCCCCGGCGTGCCGAGCGGCACGTTCGTCTCCGACGGCATCAAGGCACTGCGCCGCACCGGCAAGACCGAGCGCGACGGCGTGATGGCGACGCTGGAGATCCGGCCGTCGAAGTCGTGGGTCAGCATCGTCGACGCGTTCGCGTCGAAGGCCACGCAGGAGGACACGGCCAACCAGTTCGAGGTGAACCTGCAGTACAACGGCGCCTTCCCGTGCAGCCCCGCGTGCACCTGGACGCAGACGACGGTCAACGACAACCACACGCAGACCGGCGGCACGATCACCAACGTCTTCCCGCTGGTGCGCGGCATGTACAACAAGCGCGAGGACAAGATCCATGCGCTGGGCTGGAACAACCGCTTCAGCTTCGACGGCGGCGCGAGCGTGGTCGCCGACCTCAACTACTCGAAGGCCAAGCGCGACGAGCTGAGCCTGGAGAACAACAGCCAGCTGAACCCGGCCGCCGGCACCTACTTCGACACGATGAAGCTCGCCTTCAACAGCGGCGACTTCTCCAAGATGACGACGGCGCTGCGCTACGACGATCCGAGCAAGCTGTTCCTGCGCGGCACGATCTACGGCTCGGGCTACGGCAAGGTGCCGAAGGTCGAGGACGAGCTCACCGGCGTCAAGCTCACCGCCAACCTGCCGCTGGCGTCGCCGATGGTGGGCCTGGTTTCGGATGTCGACGTCGGCGTCAACTACGCCGACCGATCAAAGCAGAAGCGCCAGCCCGAGGGCAACATCAACGTCGGTGCGCAGGGCGACACGACGATCGCATCCGACCTGCAATACGGTCTGGTCGACCTCGGCTTCGCAGGCCTCGGCAACATCCCGTCGTGGAACGTGCCGGGGGCGGTCGCGCGCTACATGACCTTCAACCCGACCGACACCGAGAACTACCTGATCTCGAAGGCGTGGAACGTCGACGAGAAGACGGCCACCGCGTTCGCGCGCGCCAACATCGACGGCACGCTCGCCGGCTTGGCCGTGCGCGGCAACTTCGGCCTGCAGGTGGTGCGCACCGAGCAATCGTCCACCGCACGCTACTTCGACAACTCCGCGCCGGCGGGCAGCCAGGTGAAGCCGATCGACGACGGCAAGACGGTCACCGACGTGCTGCCGAGCCTGAACCTCGCGTTCTCGCTCGGTGGCGATCAGACGCTGCGCCTGGCCCTCGCGCGCCAGATGGCGCGCCCGCGCGTCGACCAGCTGCGCGCGTCGCTGGAGTTCGGCATCGACCGCGCCACCGGCAACCCGGGCGCCACCGGCGGCAATGCGCGGCTCGACCCGTGGCGCGCGAACGCGCTGGACATCTCGTACGAGAAGTACTTCGGCAACCGCGCCTACGTGGCGGCGGCGGCGTTCTACAAGGACCTGCGCAGCTACATCTACACGCAGGCCAACCACAGCTACGACTTCTCGCGCTTCATCGCCGGCTACCAGGCCTGCGACACCTGCCCGCCGGCCAAGCCGACCGGCACCTACACCGCGCCGTACAACGGCCAGGGCGGCAAGCTCAAGGGCGCCGAGCTGTCGGCATCCTTGCCGCTGAACCTGATCACCCCGGCACTGAACGGCTTCGGCGTCGTCGCCAGCGCCAGCTTCAACAGCAGCAACATCCAGGTCAAGGATCCGGAGAGCGAGAGCAGCGTCGGCGGCGGGTTCATCACCTTGCCGGGCCTGTCCAAGCGCGTCTACAACCTGACCGCCTACTACGAACGCGCCGGCTTCGAAGCGCGGGTCAGCCAGCGCAAGCGCTCGGACTTCATCGGCGAGATCGGCAACTTCGCCGGCAACCGCACGCTGCGCTACGTGGTGGGCGAAAGCATCGTCGACCTGCAGTTGGGCTACACCTTCCAGGACGGGCCGGCCAAGGGACTGGGCCTGCTGTTCCAGGTCAACAACCTGAACGACGACGCCTACCAGACCTATGCCGGCACCAAGGACCGGCCGCTCGAGCACATCAAGTGGGGCCGCACGCTGCTGTTCGGCGCCAACTACAAGTTCTGAGGCAGTACATCGTCGCGCCACTCGCTGGCGCCTGAAGTGAGCGTCAACCCCTCCGAGCTGAAAGGCCGGAGGGGTTTTGTTCGTCTGCGCGTTTCCCCTGATGATCGGTGAGCCCACTTCACGCAAAGTGGTATTTCAAGACGTCTTACTGGTCATTGAAGTGGTTGTAACCACTTGCGCGGCCCCCGGGCATGTCTCCGGAAGGCGTCTTGTCGTGCGCTGCCGCGCAAGCGGGAGCGCATCGGGATGACCACTTCAAGGGGAGTACCGCCACATGCCTTCGAACAAGGCGCAGCTGCCACGGCTGCGCAGGCTCTTTGCGCTCTCGCTGCTGACGGTCGCGGCCGCGGCCAGCCACGCGGCCTATCCGGCCTGGGCGCCGGACACCTACTACGCCGCCGGCACGATCGTCAGCTACAACGGCCGCCTGTACAAGGCGCTGGTCTCGCAGACCGACCACAGCGGCACCGGCTGGAACCCGACCGTGCCGTCGCTGTGGTCCGACCAGGGGCCCGACACCGGAAGCCCGCCGCCACCGCCACCTCCGCCGCCGTCACCCAATCCCCCGCCGCCGCCGCCGCCGCCGCCGCCGGCACCGCCTCCAGGTAATACCACTTGGAATGCCAGTACCGCGTACTCCGGCGGTGCCGTCGTCAGCGTCAACGGCGTCAGTTACCGGGCCAACTGGTGGACGCAGGGTCAGAACCCATCGACCAACAACGGCGCGGCGGGGTCCGGACAACCGTGGACGATCGTGGGCACTGCGCCGCCACCCCCGCCTCCGCCGCCCCCTCCGCCGCCACCCCCGCCTCCGCCGCCCCCCGGGCCGCCTCCGCCGCCGCCCCCGCCGCCGCCCCCGCCGCCGCCCCCACCCAGTGGCGGCCTGACGGATCCTGCTGCGCGGTCGGCCAACCAGTCGGCGCGCGCCTTCACCGGCTACTACCCGAGCTGGAGCGACAACTGGTTCGATGCCACGGGCAAGGACCTGAACGCGGTGTTCAACGCCAGCCAGCTGGCGCGCATCCCGGCCAACTACACCCACGTCGTGGTCGCGTTCGCGCGGCCGAATGCGCAGTGGGGCGGCCTCGCGGCGAACAGCTGGTCAGGCACCGGCATCGACTTCAACTCGCGTCCGTCCGACATCAAGCGCGCGATCGACGTGCTGCATGCCCGCAACATCAAGGTGGTGCTCGCCGTCGGCGGCGCGACCTACAACGACTGGGCGGGACTGGCGGCCGAGGGCCATGCCGGGAGCGGGCCGACGATCAACGCCTTGGCGTCGATGCTGACGGAGCTCGGCTTCGACGGCCTCGACGTCGACTACGAGATCGAGGGGCTCGACGGCTACGCGGGGGCCGTCAAGGCGCTGCGCCGCGCGGTGGATATCGCGGGTGGAGGGCGAATCCTGTCCGTTGCAGCATGGTCGACGGGTGCCGATTGCACCGCGGCGACGATCAACGATGCGCAATGCAGCGGCCTGCCGGTGTCGTACTGGGGCGGCAAGGCCGGTCTGGAGCGCCAGCTGGTGCGCAGCTACCCGGCGTTGGCCGCCTCGTTCAACCTCGTGAACATCATGAGCTACGACGCGCGCTTCGAGCACTACGACGGGCCGACCGCCTGGCGTCAGTACCGCGCGCTGTTCCCGTCGAGCACGATCGTCTCGATCGGCCTGGAGACCTCGCCCGAAGGCTGGTCCGGCGCGAACCTGGTGATCAACAACGCCGACGCACAGTGCACCGGCTCGGTGAACCTGCAGAACTCGTACGGCGTGAACATCAACCAGCCGTACTCGGTCGAGCGTTACGTCGGCTCGGTGATCACCAGCACCGCGCCTAACCGCAATCCGCGCGACGGGGCGATGCTGTGGTCGATCCTGAAAACGGCGAACGGCAACTGCGGCAGCGCGGCGCTGGCCTCGCCGGGCACGATCGGCAAGAAGAACGCCCAGCTGCTCGGCGTCACCGACGACCCGGCGCTGCAGGGCACACCGTGGAAGTGATGGGCCGCTGAAGTGCAAACGCCGCCGCGGTGCGCCGCGGCGGCGTATTTCTATCATGCATTCAGAGCGGCAGCAGGTAGTGGTCGGCGAGCAGCAGGCCGAAGAGGCCGAACAGGTGGACGATCGAGAAGCGGAAGGTCGGCATCGCCTGCCGCACGTCGCGCTTCAACGCCCACGCATGCCAGATGAAGCGCAGGCCCAGCGGCAGCGCGCCGGCCAGGTACAGCCAGCTGCTCATGCCGATCGCATTGGGCAGCAAAGTGAGCGGCAGCAGCGCGATCGTGTACTGCAGCACGCGCTTCTGCGTGAACGGGATGCCGTGCACCACCGGCAGCATCGGGATGTCGGCCTTCGCGTAGTCGGCACAGCGGTGGATCGCCAGGGCCCAGAAGTGCGGCGGCGTCCAGACCAGGATGATCAGGAACAGCACCAGCGCGCCCGGGTCGACCTGGCCCGTCACCGCGACCCAGCCCAGCAGCGGCGGCGCGGCACCGGCGGCGCCGCCGATGACGATGTTCTGCGGCGTCGCGCGTTTCAGGTACAGGCTGTAGACCACCGCGTAGCCGAGCAGCGAGGCGAAGGTCAGCAGCGCGCACAGCAGGTTGGTGAAATGCAGCAGCAGCGCCATGCCGGCCGCGCCTATTGCCGCGGCGAAAGCCAGCACCTGGACCGCGCCGAGCGCGCCGCTGGGCAGCGGCCGCAGCCGGGTGCGCGCCATCAGCGCGTCGATGCGCCGGTCGACCAGGTGGTTGATCGCCGCCGCCGAACCGGCGACCAGCGCGACGCCCAGCGTGCCGAACAGGAACAGCGGCAGCGGCACCGGCCCGCTGGTGGCGAGCAGCATGCCGACCAGCACCGTGAAGCTCATCAGCGCGACGACGCGCGGCTTCGTCAGCTCGACATAGCGGTGCCAGAGGCGGCGCTGCCGGGTGCGGGGCAGCGGCGAGGGCGTCGCGAGTTCGGCGCTTTGCTCCATCGGGCGGTCAGCGGAAGAAGAGCAGCCGCGACAGGTGCGTGTAGCCGCCTTCCGAGGCCATCAAGCCGACCAGCACCAGCAAGGCGCCGGGCGGCAGCAGGATCGCGCAGATCAGCGCCATGCGTTCCCAGGCCATGTGCATGAAGATCGCGACGATCAGCCCGGCCTTCAGCATCATGAACAGCAGGATCAGTCCCCAGCGCAGCAGGCCCTGCAGGTGGAAGTAGTCCACCATGTACGAGAAGGCGCTGAGCACGAACAGCAGCGCCCAGATCTTCAGGTACAGCCCGATCGGGTGCTGTTGTGTGGCATGGCCTGCGGCCTGACCTGTTGCATGGCCTGCGGCGTGGCCTGTTGCATGGCCTGCGGCGTGGCCTGTTGCATGGCCTGCGGCGTGGCCTGTCGCATGGCCTGCGGCCTGGGGCGCCGCGGCGCCCGGGCTCGTTGTTTCGGTGTGCATGTGCCCCCCGATCACCAGAGATAGAAGAACGCGAAGATGAACACCCACACCAGGTCCACGAAGTGCCAGTACAGGCCGATCACTTCGACGATCTGGTAGTTGGCCTTGCGGTCGTAGTCGCCGCGCACCAGCTTGCGTGCGAACAGCAGCAGCAGGATCACGCCGCCGGTCACGTGCAGGCCGTGGAAGCCGGTGATCATGAAGAAGGCCGAGCCGAACTGCGCGGCGCCCATCGGGTTGCCCCAGGGCCGCACGCCTTCGGAGATCAGCTTGCTCCACTCGAAGGCCTGCATGCCGACGAAGAGCGCGCCGAAAGCCGCGGTGACGACCATCAGGATCGCGGCCGTGCGCTTGTCGCGGCCGTAGGCGTAGTTGACCGCCATCGCCATCGTGCCGCTGCTGGTGATCAGCACGAAGGTCATGATCGCGATCAGCAGCAAGGGGATGTTGGCGCCGCCGACATGCAGCGCGAACACCTCGCTCGGATTCGGCCAGGGCACGGTGGTCGACACGCGCACCGTCATGTAGCCGGTCAGGAACGAGCCGAAGATGAAGGTGTCCGACAGCAGGAAGATCCACATCATCGCCTTGCCCCACGAGACGTGGAAGGCCTGGCGGTCGGAGGCCCAGTCGGCGATGAAGCCGCGCAGGCCGGGCACGGCATGGCGGCCGTGACCGGTGGCGTGCGCGGGTGGCGTGGCAGGGGTTGGCGCGGACATCGGTTTGTCGCCCGGCGTAGGGATCGGCAATGCACTCATCTCGGCGCCTCGATGCCGCAGATGTAGCGCACGAACTCGGGCGTCAGGGTGCCGAGCGCGGCGTACAGCAGCAACCAGACGGCGAGCAGGAAATGCCAGTAGCGGGCGCACAGGTGGATGCGGACCGCGGCGGCCGCGGCGCGCTCGGCGAGCACGCGGCGGTCCGGCGCGGCGCCCGGGGCGAGCTTCGGTGGGCCGATGTCACGTGTGGCCAGGCTCCAGGCGATCAGCCCGCCGAGCACGTGCAGCCCGTGCAGCGCCGTCAGCACGTAGAAGAAGCTCGCTGCAGGGTTGCCGGTCAGCGTGACGCGGGCCGATTGCAGCACCGACCAGGCCCACAGCTGCGCGCCGAGAAAGGCCATCGCGCAGAGCCCGCCGGCCCACAGCAGCGCGGTGGTGCGTGCCGCTTCGTCACGGCGGGCACTGCCGGCGGCCGCCTGCATCAGCAGGCTGCCGCCGATCAGCAAGCCGGTGCTCAACCACAGCTGGCCTGGCATGGCGATCGACGACCAGTCCGGGCTGACCATGCGCATCATGTAGGCCGCCAGGAACAGGCCGAACAGCGTGCTCGCGACGCCGATGAAGACCCACAGACCGATGCCGGCCGCCTGCAGCGGCGGTACGGGCGGAGCCTGCAGTTCCTGGGGCTCGATCACCGCCGTGCTCATGTGCTGGCCTTCGGGTGATGCGTGGCGTACGACGCGTCGGGCTCCTGGCCACCCGCTTCAGCCGGCGCGTTCTGCGCGATGAAATCCTGCGGCGCGCCGGGCACGTTGTACGCATACGCCCAGCGGTGCACCGACGGCAGTTTCGCGCCCCAGTTCAGGTGCTTCGGCGGCGTGTCCGGCGTGAACCATTCGAGCGACGCGGCGCGCCACGGATTGGGGTCGGCCTTGCGGCCGCGGAAGGCGCTGTAGACGAGATTGAAGACGAACACCATCTGCATCACGCCGACGAAGAGCGCGACGACCGTGATGAAGACATTCAGCTGGTGCGCCGACGCCGGGATGAACTGGTAGTCGGCGTAGTTGTGATAACGCCGCGGCATGCCGAGCACGCCGAGGTAGTGCATCGGGAAATAGATCAGGTAGGTGCCGAGGAAGGTGCACCAGAAGTGCAGGTGGCCGAGGCGGTCGTCGAGCATGCGGCCGGTGATCTTCGGGAACCAGTGGTAGATGGCGCCGAAGACGACCAGCAGCGGCGCGACGCCCATCACCATGTGGAAGTGCGCGACGACGAAGTAGGTGCCCGACAGCGGGATGTCGACGCTGACATTGCCGAGGAACAGGCCCGTCAGGCCGCCGGCGAGGAAGGTCAGGATGAAGGCCAGCGTGAACAGCATCGGCACCGTCAGGTGGATATCACCACGCCAGAGCGTCAGCACCCAGTTGTAGACCTTGATCGCGGTGGGCACCGCGATGATCAGCGTGCTGGTCGCGAAGAAGAAGCCGAACCAGGGGTTCATGCCGGCGACGAACATGTGGTGCGCCCAGACGACGAAGCTCAGCGCGCCGATCACGACGATCGCCCAGACCATCGTGCGGTAGCCGAAGATCGCCTTGCGCGCATGCACGCTGATCAGGTCGGACACGATGCCGAAGGCCGGCAGCGCGACGATGTAGACCTCGGGGTGGCCGAAGAACCAGAACAGGTGCTGGAACAGCAGCGGGCTGCCGCCACGGTAGCCCGTGACCTGGCCCATCGAGACCAGCGCCGGCATGAAGAAGCTGGTGCCCAGCGTCTTGTCGAACAGCATCATCACGCCGCTGACGAAGAGTGCCGGGAAGGCCAGCAGCGCGAGCACGGTGGCCGTGAAAATACCCCACACGGTGAGCGGCATGCGCAGCAGCGTCATGCCCCGGCAGCGCGCCTGCAGCACGGTGGTCACGTAGTTCAGGCCGCCCATCGTCGTCGCGACGATGAAGATCACCAGCGACACGAGCATCAGGATGATGCCCCAGTCGTGCCCTGGCGTGCCGGGCAGCACGGCGGCCGGTGGATACAGCGTCCAGCCCGCGCCGGTGGGGCCGCCGGGCACGAAGAAGCTCGCGCACAGCACGATCACGCTGAGCAGGTAGACCCAGAAGCTCAGCATGTTCATGTACGGGAACACCATGTCCCGCGCGCCGATCATCAAGGGGATCATGTAGTTGCCGAAGCCGCCCAGGAACAGCGCCGTGAGCAGGTAGATCACCATGATCATCCCGTGCATCGTCACGTACTGGTAGTAGCGCTCCGGGGTGATGAACTCGAACACGCCGGGGAACCCGATCTGCAGCCGCATCAGGTTCGACAGCGCCAGGCCGATCAGCCCGACGAGGATCGCGACGCAGCCGTACTGCACGGCGATGACCTTGTGGTCCTGGCTCCAGACGTACTTCGTGAAGAAGGTGCGCGGTTCGTCGTGATGCTCCTCCTCCTCGAGCTCTTCGGCGGAGTGAACGTCGATGTCGGCCATGCTGGCGCCTCTATGCCCTTCAGGGGCGCTGGGATTTGATGTGCGCGACCAGCGCGTCGACCTCTTCGTCGCTGAGGTCGATCTTCGGCATCACCGGCGGGAAGCCCTTGATGCTGCGCGCGGTCGGTTCCTTGATGAAGTCGCGCAGGAAGGTGTCGTCGACACGCACCGTCGTGCCGTCGTCGAGGCTCTCCATCTTGCCGTGCAGACCCTTCCAGGTCGGCCCGACGCCGGCGCTGCCGTCGACGGAATGGCAGGCGACGCAGCCGCGCGCCTGCGCGACTTCCTTGCCGCGCGCGGCCAGCACGTCGCCCCCGGCAGCCGTCGGCGCCGGCGGCGCCATCGACTCGGCAAAGCCGGGGTGCGTTTTCAGCCAGGCCTGGAAGGCGGCATCGTCCTCGACGATCACGAAGCCGCGCATCGCCGGGTGGCCGACGCCGCACAACTGCGCGCACATCGCCTCGTACTTGCCGGCCTTGGTCGGCGTGAACCAGAAGTGGCTGACCTGGCCCGGCACGATGTTCATGCGGGCGCGGAACTGCGGCACGAAGTAGTCGTGCAGCACGTCGTGCGAGCGCAGCAGCACCTTCACCGGCCGGTTCAGCGGCAGGTGCATCTCGTTGCCGGTGACCACCGTGTCGTCGCGCCCGGCCGGGTCGGCCGGATCGATCGCGAACGGGTTGCTGCCGGTGTAGAAGCGGGCGTCGCTGCCGCCGAGCTTGCCGTCGGGGCCGGGGAAGCGGTAGCGCCACTGCCACTGCTGGCCGAGCACCTCGACGATCATCGCGTCGCCGGGCGGCTGCACGTAGTCGGCGTAGACCTTCAGGCCCGGCGCCAGCAGCGCGATGATGCCGACGGTCGTGATGCCGATCAGCCAGCGCTCGACCTTGTGGTTCTCCGGCTCGTAGGCGCCGCGGTGGCCCTGGCGATGCCGAAACTTCACCAGCGCATAGACGACGAAGAGATTGATGACGACGAAAAAGATGCCGGTGACCACGATCGTGATCGTCAGCGTGTCATCCATCGCCTTCCAGTTGGAGGCCAGCGGCGTGAGCCACCAGGGCGTCACCAGGTGAAACACCACCGAGGCGACGACGATCAGGAGCAGTACCAGCGCGATCACCATCCGGAAGGCTCTCCTCGACGCGGCCGGGGCGTGGAAAGAAACGCGGTGCTAGCTGCCGGCGTCGGAGGTCCGGGCCAGCTTCCAGTACAACACCGCGGCGATCACGCCAAAAGCCAGTTGTGCCACCAGCGTGCCCCAGCCCCGCAGTTCCGCGAACCACGGGAAGACCTGCGACATCGCATGGAAATTGAACAGGTACATCGCGAAACCGAATATCGCGCCGATCGCCTGGATCACGCCGAGGCTGGTCTCGTAGTGGAAGCCGGCGATCAACGCGCCCAGCGCCAGCCCGAAGGCGATGCCGATCACGTAGTGCACGACCAGCGCGATCGTCACGACACCGAGGTCGAAGGGCAGGATGGCGGGCTTGAGGATGTCGGGGCCGAGCACCAGCGCAGCCACCAGGTGCGGAATGCGCCAGGGGCCGGCGGGGCCCATCGTCGCTTCCCACAGCAGTTCCAGCACCATCAGCACGGCGCCGGCGGCGAAGCCGGCAACGGCCGCCGCTTTCCAGTCCGGGGCGCGGCGCTCCCAGGCGTGGGACATCTGCAGTTCCATGAGCACCTCCATCAAAACTCGGCGCGGCGACGGCTGTTGAAGCAACCGTGTCGCGCCGATGAGGGGTCCCAGGTCGGCCGCAGATCGATGCCTGCGGCCCGGCCGGAGGGCCGATCAGATCTCTACGGGAAGGCCAGCACGTTCGACTCGACGCCTTCCAGGTGGGCTTCCGGATGCAGCGCCTGCAGCCGAGCCTCGATCTCCTGGACGCGCGAGCTCGACACGTCGACCATCAGCAGGATCTGGCCCTGCTCGATCATCGGCGTGAAGCGCTTCAGCCGCTGGCTCGGCACCGAGATGCCGATCATGCTGGCCGACCAGGCACCGAAGCCCGCGCCCAGCATGCCCAGCACCGCCGCCAGCCCCCACTGTGGCGCATCGCCGATGATGGGGAAGTAGATCGCCGCGATCACGCCGATCAGCGAACCGGCCGAACCACCGACGACGAGACCCATCTCTGCGGCCCGAATCACGTCGGAGGTCTGCAGCACGTTGGCCTGATGCAGCCCCGTCATGTCGGCGTCCTCGCGGGCGACGAAGTGGATGTGTCGCTCGCTGATACGCGCCAGCAACAGATCGTCCATTGTCCGCCTGGCGCTGGCCAGGTCGGGCAACAACCAATAGATCCTTCTGCGCATGCCGCCTCCTTTAAGTTGGAGCAAATGCAGTGCAATGGACAAGGCGTTTCTACACCCGATCATGGTCTTCAGGCAATGGGGCCCCCTCGTATGCGGGCCGAGTGCGGACCCGCGTGGGCACTGCCAGCGCCGATGTGCAGCGGCCGATCAGGCCGCTGCCGTAACCGGTCGAAACGTGATATTTGGTACGCGCGTAGGCGCGCGTCTTACCACCGCTCAGCGCGTCGGGCTGCCGCGGATCACCCCTTGACCCCACCCGAGGTCAGGCCCGAGACGATCCAGCGTTGTGCGGCGAGGAACACCAGCGTGATCGGCAAGCCCGACAGCACGGCCGCCGCCGCGAAATCGCCCCACAGGTACTTCTGGTCGTAGAGGTAGAACTTCGAGCCGACCGCCAGCGTCAGGTTCGGCTCCTCGCGCAGCAGCACCGAGGCGACCGGGTATTCGATGATCGTGCCGATGAAGGCCAATACGAAGACCACCATCAGGATCGGCACGGCCATCGGCAGCAGCACGTGCCGGAACGCCTGCCAGTGCGTGGCGCCGTCGACCTTCGCGTTCTCCTCGATCTCGGTCGGGATCGTCTCGAAGTAGCCCTTGATGGTCCAGATGTGCATCGCGACGCCGCCCAGGTAGGCGACGATCAGGCCGGCATGCGTCTCGATGCCCAGCCACGGCACGTACTGGCCGATGCCTTCGAAGATCGCGTAGATCGCGACCAGCGCCACGGCGACCGGGAACATCTGCAGCAGCAGCATGCTGTTCAGCAGCGGCGTCTTGAACTTGAAGCGCATGCGCGCAAAGGCATAGGCGGCGGTCGTCGAGATCGCGACGATCAGGAAGGCGGCGATCGTCGCCACCTTGATCGAATTCCACAGCCATAGCAGCACCGGGAAGGGCGGATCGATGCGCACGCCGTCCTTCGTGACGTGGGCAATGCCGAGCGCCAGCTTCCAGTGCTCGAAGCTGATCTCGGTCGGGATCAGCGAGCCGTGGGCGAAATTGCCCGGTCGCAATGAAATCGAGATCACCGCGAGCAAAGGGAACAGCGTGACGCCGATCAGCAGCCACAGCCCGATGTGTGCGCCGATGATGCGCCAGCGCTGGCTCTTGCCGGTGACGATGGCCATGTCAGTGCCGCCCGGCCGCCCGAAGGCACTGACGCGCCCCCACGGGGGGCAGCGAACAACGTGAGCGTGGGGGCCTCATTTCAGTCCTTCGACTTCGTCAATTTGAGGTTCAGCAGCGACATCAACGCCACCATGAAGAAGATCAGCGTGGAGATCGCTGCGGCCAGGCCGAAATTCGCACCCGCATCGGTGAATGCGATGCGATAGGTGTACGACACCAGGATGTCGGTCGTGCCCGCCGGCAGCTTGGTATTGAGGTAATCGGGCCGGCCGTCCGTCAACAACGCAATCAACACGAAGTTGTTGAAGTTGAATGCAAAGGCCGAGATCAGCAGCGGCGTCAGCGGCCGCACGATCAGCGGCGCGGTGATGCGGAAGAAGTTGGTCAGCGGCTTGGCGCCGGCGATCGCCGAGGCTTCGTACAGGTCGGCCGGAATCGATTTGATCAGGCCGGTGCACAACACCATGATGTACGGGTAGCCGAGCCAGGTGTTGACGATCAGGATCATCGTGCGGGCGAGCAGCGGGTCGGCGAACCAGTCGGGCCGAATGCCGAACACCGCGTCGAGGATGGCGTTGATCTCGCCGAAGTTCTGGTTGAACAAGCCCTTGAAGACGAGGATCGAGATGAAGCCGGGTATCGCGTAGGGCAGGAACAGCAGCGTGCGGTACAGCGTGCGAAAGCGAAGCGCCTCCCAGTTCAGCAGCACCGCCAGCGTCATGCCGATCAGCGTCGTGAACAGCACCGTCAGGCCGGCCAGCATCACGGTCCAGATGAAGATCGAGACGAAGGGACCGCGGAAGTCGGCATCGAGCAGCATCCGCGTGTAGTTGCTGAAGCCGACGCCGACCTGGAAGCCCGGTTGCAGCCGATTGCCCGCCCCGTCCTCGAAGAAGCCGGTGTCGCGGTTCGGGCGGTAGACGTTGCCGGCCGCGCGCTCGGACAACGAGCCGTCGCTGCCGGCCTGCCATTGCGGATGGAAGGGGGCGAATTCGCGCACGCCGGCGTAATGAAGAAGCGTGCCGTCCGGCAGCGTGAGCTTCAGCGCCATCAGCGCGTCGCGCTGGCGCAGCAGCTCGCGCAGCGGCAAGGCGGCCGAAGGCGAGGGGGCATCGGCCGCCAGCGGCTGCAGCGCCACCGGCTTGTCGATGCTGACCTTCAAAGTGAGCGGCTGAGAGATGAATCGCTGCTCGCGCTGCTGCAGCAGCAGGCGGAATGCCTCACCTTCGGAATGCAGCGTGTAGTCGTAGGTCTTCGCCTCGTCGAAGCGGCCCTGCTCCAGCAGATAGGCACGCGAGCGCGCTTCGGTCAGCAGATGGGTCGACGAGTAGTTCGTGAAGCCGATCTGCATCGTGTAGAGCAGCGGAAAGGCGACGAACAGCAGCATGCCGGCGACGCCGGGAAACAGGTAGCGGCCGGCCAGCGTGCGCGCCGAGGCATAGACGTAGAGCGCGCTGCCGCCGAGCGCCAGCACGCCGACCGCCCACATCGGCTGGCCGGCGGCGAGCATGCTGAAGGCCAGCCACAGCAACACCAATGTCAGCAGGCCGACGACGAGCGATTTGATGATGCGGCGCTGCATGGTCATTTCACCTGCATGCGCGCGGCCGCACCATCGAGCGCCTCTTTGGGCGACTGCCGGCCATTGGTGATGGCTTCGAGCGCCGCATCCATTGCCGGAAAGAAGCGCTGCGTCTCCGGGATGTTCGGAATCGGCTCGCCGCGGCGCGCGTTTTCCATCGTCGCGCGGATGTTCGGGTCGGCCGACAACTCGGCGAAGTAGGCCTTGTTCGCCGGCGTGCCCAGCGGCACGTCGGCGGAGATGGTCTTCAGGTGCTCGACCTTCAGCACGTACTCTTCGAGGAACAGGCGCGCCAGGTCCTTGACCTTGCTCGGCGCGGCGATCATGCAGCCGAGCACGCCGACGAAAGGCTTGGCCGGATGGCCGCCGACCGACGGGATCGGCGCGACGCCGAACTGAATGCCCGCCTTGCGCGGGTTGTCCCAGCCCCAGGGGCCGCTGATCATCATCGCCACCTGGCCGCGCGCGAACTGCGTTTCCATCTCCGCATATCGCGCGCCACGCGGCATGTGGCCGCCTTCGATCAGCTTCGCCAGCATCTGCGCGCCGGCCAGCGCGCCGGGGGCGTTGACGCCGACGGTCTTCGGGTCGTAGTCGCCTTGCGGCGTGCGGCCGAAGATATAGCCGCCGCCGGCCGCGAGCATCGGCCAGCTGAAGAAGGACTTGTTGTAGTCCCACAGGATCGCGTGCTTGCCGTCTTTCGCGAGCTGCTTGTCGAGGGCGATCACTTCTTCGAAGCTCGCCGGCGGCGTCTTGACCAGCGCTTTGTTGTAGACCAGCCCGATCGCCTCGATCGCCAGCGGATAGCCCCAGACCTGGCCGCGGTAGGTGAAGGCGGCCCAGGCCGACTCCTCGATCTGCTCGCGCACGGTCTTCGGCGCGGTGACCGGCACGATCAGCCCGGACTTGGCCCATTCGCCGGCGCGGTCGTGCGGCCAGCAGAAGATGTCCGGCCCCTTGCCGGCGCCCGCGGCGGCCTGGAACTTGTCGGGCGCGCCTTCGGGATGCTGCACGACAACCTGCACGCCGCTGTCGCGCGTGAAGATGTCGCCGACCTTCTGCAGGCCGTTGTAGCCTTTGTCGCCGTTGATCCAGACCAGCAGCTTCAGCGGCGCGGCCGCGGCGCTGGTCGCGAGCAGTCCGGCCGCGAGGGCGGCGGCGAAACGCTTGCCGCCCATCAAGCGGCCTCTTGCCGCGCCGGCGCCGCCAGCCGATGGAACGCCTGCCCCTGGGCATCGAAGAGGTAGCACCACTCGGGCGGCACGCCGAGCGTCAGCGCCTGGCCGCTCCGGATCGGCGTGCGGCCGTCGAGCTGGCAGGTCAGCGGCTCTTCCGTGCCCGGGTAGTCGCAGTAGGCCTGCGTGCTGCTGCCCAGCGCCTCGACGAAGGTGACATGGGCGTGCAGCGGGTTGGCGCGCTCGGCGCTGGTCGTGAAGTGCTCCGGCCGCACGCCGAGCGTCACCGGCGCGCCCGGCTGCGCTCGCGCGGCATCCACGGCACAGTGCATCACGTCGCCGTTGGTCAGTCGCACCTCGGCGCCGCGCGCGTCGCCGCGCAGCAGCTCGCCGCGCAGGAAGTTCATCTTCGGCGAGCCGATGAAGCCGGCGACGAACAGGTTGTCCGGCTGCTCGTACAGCTGCAGCGGCGAGCCGATCTGCTCGATGCGCCCGGCCGACAGCACGACGATGCGGTCGGCCAGCGTCATCGCCTCGACCTGGTCGTGGGTGACGTAGACCATCGTCGTCTTCAGCTCCTCGTGGAGCTTGGCGAACTCGTAGCGCATCTTCACGCGCAGCGCGGCATCCAGGTTCGACAGCGGCTCATCGAACAGGAAGACTTCCGGCTTGCGCACGATCGCGCGGCCGATCGCCACGCGCTGGCGCTGGCCGCCGGACAGCGCCTTCGGCTTGCGGTCGAGCAGATGGTCGATGTGCAGGATCTTCGCGGCCTGCTCGACCGAGCGCTTGATCTCCTGCTTCGGCACCTTGGCCAACTGCAGCCCGAACGCCATGTTGTCGAACAGGTTCATGTGCGGGTACAGCGCGTAGGACTGGAAGACCATCGCGATGCCGCGCTCGGCCGGCGGCACGTCGTTGACCACGCGGCCGCCGATCGCCAGCGTGCCGCCGGTGATGTCCTCCAGCCCGGCGATCGTGCGCAGCAGCGTCGACTTGCCGCACCCCGACGGGCCGACGAAGACCATGAACTCGCCGTCCTTCACGTGCAGATCGATGTCACGCAGGACCTGCACCTCGCCATAGGCCTTCTGAACCTGGACCAGCTTGACGTCTGCCACCTCGGAACCTCCTCGATGTAGATAATATACAGACGAAACGTCGGCGTTTCCATCTGGATCCGCAATGAGATTCGGGTTACAAAGTCAATAAAAACAACTAGTTATGAGTCAATTGGTGAAATCCAGATGTAGCGCAACTACATATGTTGTCCCATCTCTGGCGATACTGCGTGCAGTGCATCGAACCGGGGCCGCTCGTGATCGTCATCCTGCGCCAATCAGCATGGCCGCCGCGTCGGGCGCACGGCCCGTTCAGCGTCGACCGTACCATCTGACCCTCCTCCATCGACCGGATCGGCGCGCAGCATGCTCAGCGATCACGAGGTGAATGCCCTGGTGGCCGCGCGCCACCCGGATCCGTTCGCCGTGCTCGGGCTGCATGCCGATGGACGCCGCGGCCTGGTGCTGCGCGCGCTGCTGCCGCAGGCGGCCGAGGTGGTGGTGCTCGATGCCGCCAGCGGCCAGCCGGTGGCCGCACTGCAGCGCAGCCATCCCGACGGCCTGTGGCTGGCCACGCTGCCGGGCCGCCGCGAGCGCTTCGACTACCGGCTGCGCGTGCGCTGGTCCGACGGCAGCGAAGGCCACTACGCCGATGCCTACGCGTACGGGCCGCTGCTGACCGATGCCGACCTGCACTACCTCGGCGAGGGCAAGCACCTGCGGCCGTACGAGGTGCTGGGCGCGCATCCGATGACGCTGGGCGAAGGCGTGCATGCGGTCAGCGGCGTGCGCTTCGCGGTCTGGGCACCGAACGGCCGGCGCATCAGCGTCGTCGGCGACTTCAACGGCTGGGACGGGCGGCGCCACGTGATGCGATCGCGCGGCGGCTCGGGCATCTGGGAGATCTTCGTGCCGCATGCGCACGAAGGGGACCGGTACAAGTTCGAGATCGTGGACCGGCAAGGACATCTGCTGCCGCTGAAGTGCGACCCCTTCGCACACGCCGCGCAGCTGCGGCCAGAGACTGCCAGCCAGGTCGCCGCGCTGCCACCCGCGAAGCCGCTGCCGCCCGGCCGCGCCGAGGCCAATGCGCGGACCGCGCCGCTGTCGATCTACGAGGTGCACCTCGGCTCGTGGCGCCGCCATCCGGACGGCCGTTTCCACGACTGGGACACGCTGGCCGCGGCGCTGCCGGCGTATGTGGCGGAGCAGGGCTTCACGCACATCGAGCTGATGCCGATCACCGAGCATCCGTTCGATGGCTCGTGGGGCTACCAGACGCTGGGCCTCTTCGCGCCGACCTCGCGCTTCGGCGGGCCGGCCGGCTTCGAGCGCTTCGTCGCCGCCTGCCACGCGCAAGGCGTCGGCGTGCTGCTCGACTGGGTGCCGGCGCATTTCCCGAGCGACGAGCACGGCCTGGCGCAATTCGACGGCACGCCGCTCTATGAGTACGCCGACCCGCGCGAAGGCCTGCACCAGGACTGGGACACGCTGATCTACAACTTCGGCCGCCACGAGGTGCGCAATTTCCTGATCGGCAGCGCGCTGTACTGGATCGAGCGCTTCGGCGTCGACGGCCTGCGCGTCGACGCGGTGGCCTCGATGCTCTACCGCGACTACAGCCGCGAGCACGGCGAATGGGTGCCGAACGTGCACGGCGGACGCGAGAACCTCGAAGCGATTGCGCTGCTGAAGCGCAGCAACGAAGTGATCGGCGCCGAATGCCCGGGCGCGATCACGTTGGCCGAGGAATCGACGGCGTTTCCCGGCGTCTCGGCACCGACCTTCGCCGGCGGCCTCGGCTTCCACTACAAGTGGAACATGGGCTGGATGCACGACACGCTGAAGTACATGGCCGAAGATCCGCTGCACCGGCGCTGGCACCACGACAAGATGCGCTTCGGCCTGATCTACGCGTTCAGCGAGAACTTCGTGCTGCCGCTGTCGCACGACGAGGTGGTGCACGGCAAGGGCTCGATGCTCGGCCGCATGCCGGGCGACGAGTGGCAGCAGTTCGCGAACCTGCGCGCCTACTACGGCTTCATGTGGGGCCACCCTGGCAAGAAGCTGCTGTTCATGGGCCAGGAGTTCGCGCAGCGCAGCGAATGGAACCACGACCTCGAGCTGCCGTGGGGGTTGCTGGGCGACCAGCGCCACGCCGGCGTGCAGCGACTGGTGCGCGACCTGAACCGGCTGTATCGCGAGCAGCCGGCGCTGCACCGCTTCGACCACGATGCGGCCGGCTTCGAATGGATTGCCGTGGACGAGGCCGAGACCTCCGTCTTCGCCTGGTTGCGGCGCGACGATGCCGGCAACATCGCGCTGGTGGTCTGCAACTTCACACCGGTACCGCGCGAAGGCTACCGGCTCGGCGTGCCGGCCGGCATCGGCCAATGGCGCGAGGCGCTGAACACGGATTCGGCCTGGTACGGCGGCAGCAACGTCGGCAATGGCTTGCATTCACTGCGCACCGATGGCCAGGCGGCCCATGGCCGCTCGCAATCGGTGCTATTGACCTTGCCGCCGCTGGCGACCTTGATCTTGTTGCCTGCCTGAGATGAAGCATCCCGAAATACACGACAGGTTGGAGCGGCAAAGCCGGGCGCGGGCTGCGCGGCCCGGGCGAGATGGCGGTCGGCCCTGGGGGGCCGACTACCCTGCGCTGCTCGCGGACGCGGGATGGGCGGACAACTCGGCCCCGAGTACAGGGCCTCAGACACGTCCGCCCAGCTCCCTGCGGTCGCCGACCCGCGCCCGCTGCGCTGCTCGGCGCTCATCTCTGAATGCCCGGGCCGCTCAGCCCGCACCCGGCTTTGCAGAACCAATGAGGTTTGCGGAGGCAGTGGAGACCGAGGCATGCGCCCGGTGTGCCCGCCGCCGGCTTTGCCGCTCCGACCGTCGCAAGCCAAACCCCTGACATGACCGTCTTCAAACTGCCCGATGCGATTCAGCCCGGCCGCGCCGAGCCGATGGGCTCGCTCGCCCGTGACGGCGGCGTCAACTTCGCCGTGTTCTCCGAGCACGCGCAGCGCATCGAGCTGTGTGTCTTCGACGTCGACGGCGTGCGCGAGCTGCGCCGCTACGAGTTGGGCGGCCCGCACGACGGCGTGTTCCACGGCTTCCTGCCCGGCGTCGGGCCGGGGCTGGTCTATGGGCTGCGCGCGCACGGGCCGTACCAGCCCGAGGCCGGCCACCGCTTCAACCGCGCCAAGCTGCTGCTCGATCCGTGTGCGCGCGAGATCGTGGGCCGCCTGGCCTGGGCGCCGGAGCTGCACGGCTACACGCTCGGCCATCCCGACGGCACGCGTTCGCTCGATGCGCGCGACAGCGCGCCGGCGATGCTGAAAGCACGCGTCGCGCCGCCGCCCGTCGAAGCGCCGGGCTGCTTCAATGCGCCGCGCGTCGCGCCGGTGGACATGGTGCTGTACGAGGTGCACGTCAAGGGCTTCACGCAGCAGCACCCGGAGATACCACCCGAATTACGCGGCACCTATGCCGGCCTGGCGCATCCGGCGGCGATCGCGCATTTCAAGGCGCTCGGCGTCACGACGTTGTCGCTGCTGCCGGTGCACTACCACCTCGACGAGCCGGCGCTGGTGGCGCGCGGGCTGGTCAACTACTGGGGCTACAACACGATCGGCTTCTGCTGCCCCGATCCACGCTTCGCGCAGGCGCCGCACGACCCGACCGCGGTCAACCGCGAGTTCCGCGGCATGGTCGCCGCACTGCACGACGCCGGCCTCGAAGTCGTGCTCGATGTCGTCTACAACCACACGCCCGAGGGCGACGAGACCGGCACCACGCTGAGCTTTCGCGGCCTCGACAACGCCGCCTGGTACCGCCTGGCGCCCGACGACAGGAGCCGCTGCGAGAACCTGACCGGCTGCGGCAACACTGTCAACGTCGCGCATCCGCGCGTCGCGCAGTTCGTGCTCGATTCGCTGCGCTGCTGGGTGCACGAGTTCGGCGTCGACGGCTTCCGCTTCGACCTGGCGCCGGTGCTCGGCCGCACCCGCCATGGCTTCGATCCGCACGCCGGCTTCTTCACCGCGCTGCGCCAGGACCCGGTGCTGGCGCGTGCGCACCTGATCGCCGAGCCCTGGGACGCGGCCTACGACGGTTATCAGGTCGGCCGCTTCCCGGGCCGCTTCATGGAGTGGAACGACAAGTTCCGCGACAGCGTGCGCCGCTACTGGCTCGGCGGCGCGGTCGGCCGCGGCGAGCTGGCGCGGCGCTTCACCGCGTCGAGCGACCTGTTCCACCACGGCGCGCGCCGGCCCAGCGCATCGATCAACTACATCGCCGTGCACGATGGCTTCACGCTCGCCGACATCACGAGCTATTCGACCAAGCACAACCTCGCCAACGGCGAAGGCAACCGCGACGGCCGCGACGGGGAGCCTTGCGCGAACTTCGGCGTCGAAGGGCCGAGCGACGACTTGGGCGTCATCGCGACGCGAGCACGCGTGCGCCGCGCGATGATGGCCACGCTCCTGCTGGCGCAGGGCACGCCGATGCTGTGTGCCGGCGACGAGATCGGCAACAGCCAGCAGGGCAACAACAACGCCTATTGCCAGGACTCGCCGCTGACCTGGCTCGACTGGACCGAGGCCGAGCGCGGCATGCAGGCCTTCGTCGGCGAGCTGCTCGCGCTGCGGCGGCAGGAACCGGCGCTGCACCACGACCGCTGGTTCCGCGCCCCGCCGGCCGCGCGCGGCGAGCGCAGCCTGGCCTGGCTGACGCCGGGCGGGCGCGAGATGAACGTCGCCGATTGGCACGACACCGCGCACCCGGCCTTCGCCTGCCAGATCCTGACCTCGCCGATGGACCCGATCGGTCCCACCGGCAGCGCGCGGCTGCTGCTGGCCTTCAATCCCGAGCCGCGGCCGCAGCCCTTTGCCTTGCCGTCGGGGCTGTGGCAGGTGGCGATCGATTCCAGCGGTGAGCTGCCGAGCGGCAGCGACCTGCCGGCCGTGGCCATCGTCACCGTGCCGGCCCGGGCCTTGCTCGTGTTGCGCAGCAACGGCCATTGATCAACGACGAGACCCCACGAGGGCGAGCATCGAATGAACCTGCATCAACGCGCGGCCGGTGTGCTGCTGCACCCCACCTCGCTGCCCGGACCGCACGGCATCGGCGATTTCGGGCCCGAGGCGCGGCATTTCGTCGATTGGCTGGCGAGCGCCGGCCAGTCGCTGTGGCAATGGCTGCCGGTGGCGCCGATCGGCCCGGGCAACTCGCCGTACCAGAGCGTCTCGGCCTTTGCCGGCAGCCCGCTGATGGTGGCGCTGGAGCCGCTGGTCGAACGGGGATGGTTGTCTGCGCCGATGTTGCCGGCGAGTGGTTTTGAAGCCCACGAGGTCGATTTCTGCCACGTCGTGCCGTGGCGGCTGCAGCAGCTGCGCGCCGCGGCGCATGGCTTCTTCACCCGCGCCGAGGACGACGATCGCCTGGGCTTCGCGGCGTATTGCGATGCCCAGGCCTATTGGCTCGACGACTACGCGCTCTTCATGGCGCTGGAGACCGCGCACGGCGGCCGGCCGTGGTGGGAGTGGGATGCGCAGCTGAAGCAGCGCTATCCGGAAGCACTGACGGCGGCGCGCACGACGCAGGCGGCGGAGATCCGCTTCTGGCAGTTCGTGCAATGGTGCTTCGACGAACAGGCCGCGTCCTTGAAGCGCTATGCGAACGAACGCGGCGTGCACATCATGGGCGACCTGCCGATCTTCGTCGCCCACCACAGTGCCGATTGCTGGGCACGGCCGGACCTGTACGAGCTGGATGCGGCGTACCAGCCGACGGTGGTGGCCGGCGTGCCGCCCGATGAGCTCGGGCCGCTGGGCCAGCGCTGGGGCAATCCGCTGTACCGCTGGGACAGAATGGCCGCCGAGGACTGGGCCTGGTGGACCGCGCGGGTGCACCGTGCGCTCGACCATGCCGACGTGTTTCGCATCGACCACTTCCGCGGCTTCGCTGGTTATTACGAGATCCCGGCCGACAGCCCGACGGCGCAGCAGGGCCGCTGGCGGCCGGGGCCCGGCCAGTCGCTGTTCGACGCGATCCAGCGCCGCCTGGGCGAGCTGCCGATCGTTGCCGAGGACTTGGGCTACATCACGCCCGACGTCGTCGCCCTGCGCGACGGCTGCGACTTCCCCGGCATGAAGATCCTGCAGTTCGCCTTCGGCGGCAATCCGGCGCACGAATTCCTGCCGCACAACTACCCGCGCCACTGCGTCGTCTACACCGGCACGCACGACAACGACACGGTGCACGGCTGGTGGGCGCAAGCCAAGCCGCACGAGCGCGACTTCGCCGGCAGCTACCTCGCCTGCAGCAGCGCCGACGTGCACTGGGCGATGATCCGCGCCGCGCACAACTCGGTGGCCGACATCTCGGTATGCCCGCTCCAGGACGTGCTCGGCCTCGGCAGCGAGCACCGCATGAACACGCCCGGCACGATGGGCGACGCCAACTGGTCCTGGCGCTTCGGCTGGGACATGGTCGGCGCCGAGCCGGGTCGCGTGCTGCGGCTGATCACGTCGACCAGCGGCCGCATCCCGAGCGAAGCCACGCCGCAGGAGCCGCCCGCGGTCGACTACTTCCCGCTGCCCTGACGGCATCAACCCGGAACCCCATGCGCCACGTCCTGACGCTGTTGCTGCTGCTGTGCTCGATCGGCGCTCGCGCCGCCGCGCCGGTGGTCGAACGCATCGACCCGCCGTTCTGGTGGGCCGGCATGAAGAACCCGCGGCTGCAGCTGATGCTGTACGGCCCGCGCATCGCCGACGCGAAGGCGCAGCTGCGCGCGCCGGGTGTGCAGCTGATCGGCCAGCGCCGCGGCGACAGCCCGAACGTGCTGTTCGTCGAGCTGCAGCTGGCGCCGGGCGTCAAGTCAGGCCGCTTCGATATCGTGTTATCAGATCGGGCCGGCACCGTGACTCGCCACGGCTACGAGCTGCGCGAACGCCGTGCCGGCTCGGGCGCACGCTCAGGCTTCAGCGCCCGCGACGTGATCCTGAACCTGGTGCCCGACCGCTTCGCCAACGGCGACCCGGCCAACGACGACGTGCCCGGCTACCCAGACCCGGCGAACCGCGCCGACCTGGGCGCCGGCCGCCACGGCGGCGACATCGCCGGCATCGTGCAGCACCTGGACTACATCGCGGGCCTGGGCTACACGATGCTCTGGCCGACGCCTCTGCTGGAGAACAAGCAGCCGAAATACTCGTACCACGGCTACGCGATCACCGACGGCTACAAGGTCGACCCGCGCTTCGGCAGCAACGACGACTATCGCCGCCTCGCACAGGCCGCGCGCGAGCGCGGCCTCGGCGTGATCCAGGACATCGTGCTGAATCACATCGGCTCCGGCCACCACTGGTTGGCCGACCTGCCGACCAAGGACTGGCTGACGATGGACGGCCGTTACGTGCCGACGCGCCATGCGCGCACCGCCGTCAGCGACCCGTATGCCGCGCCGTCGGACCGCGAGAACTTCATGCGCGGCTGGTTCATCGCCGACATGCCGGACCTGAACCAGCGCCAGCCGCTGCTCGCGACCTGGCTGATCCAGAACACGATCTGGTGGATCGAGTACGCCGAGCTGGCCGGCGTGCGCGCCGACACCTGGGGTTATTCGGACCGCGACTTCCTCGCCAAATGGACGAAGGCGGTGCTTGCCGAATATCCGAAGCTGAACATCGTCGGCGAGGAGTGGAGCGGCAATCCGGTCGTCGTCTCGTACTGGCAGCGCGGCAAGAAGAACCCGGACGGCTACGTCTCGCAGCTGCCGGCGCTGATGGACTTTCCGCTGCACTACGTGCTGCGGCGCGCGCTGGCGTCGGACGAAAGCTGGAACGGCGGCCTCAACGAGCTGTACGAGGGGCTGATCAACGACAAGCTCTATCCCGAGCCGCACAACATGGTGCTGTTCGAGGGCAACCACGACGTGCCGCGCCTGTTCAGCGTGTTCGACGAGGATGTCGCGCTGACCAAGATGGCGCTGGCCTACGTGCTGACGATGCGCGGCATCCCGCAGCTGTACTACGGCACCGAAGTGCTGATGACGAGCCCGAAGCAGCGCGACGATGGCGCGACGCGGCAGGACTTTCCCGGCGGCTGGGCCGGCGATGCGGTCAACGCGCGCACCGGCGCGGGCCTGAGCGAAGCGCAGCGCGAGGTGCAGGCCTTCGTACGCACGCTGATGAACTGGCGCAAGACCGCGGGCGTGATCCACACCGGCAAGCTGATGCACTACGCGCCGGAGAACGGCACCTATGCCTTCTTCCGCTATGACGGGTCGCGCAAGGTGATGGTGGTGTTCAACAAGAACAAGACCGAGACGGCGCTGGACACCCGGCGCTTCGCCGAGGTGCTGACAGGCCAGGTGAGCGGCAGCGATGTGATCAGCGGGCGCCGCTTCGATCTGGCGTCGAGCGTGACGCTGCCGCCGCGTTCGGTGCTGGTGCTCGAGCTGCGCTGACGATCTTCAGGCGGCGATCGGGCGGTTGTAGGCGATGAACACGGGGTCGCGCGTCCAGCCCAGCGATTCGTAGAGCGACTGCGCCGCCAGGTTGGTGCGCGCCGTCGTCAGGTCCATGCGCACCATGCCATCGGTGTGCGCCTGGCGCTCCGCCGCCAGCAGCAGCTGCCGGCCGGTGCCGGTCTTGCGGGCGTCGGGCATCACGAACAGGTCGGACAGGATGTAGACCGGTGCGGCGCTGATCGAGCAGAACGTGGGATAGAGCTGGCAGAAGCCGAGGCCGCGTCCTTGCGCGTCCTCGGCCAGGAGGAGCACCGATTCGCTCTTCCGCAAGCGCGCGGCGATGAAGGCACGTGCCGCGGCCCGGTCAGGCGCCTGTTCGTAGAACTGGCGATAGGCGTCGAACAGCGCGGCCAGCGTGTCCAGATCGGGCAGGGCGGCGCGGCGGAGGGTGATCGTGGTCATGCGCGAGACGATGGGACGGTGGGGCCGAAAGGGCGCGCATCGTAACGGCATCCCGGCCCGCGCCGAACGTCAATCGGGTTTCAGCGGCAGGCAGATGTCCGTCAGCAGGTCGGCCGGCGCGGTGTCGCGCGGATTGTTCAGGTACTCCTCGACCACCGGCGCATCGGCTGCGTCGTGGCCGGATTGCGGCAGCCAGGTGCCGAAGAGCCAGCGGTAGGCCGCGTTCATCGAGGCGTACGGCCCGCGGTGGCGCAGCACCGCATACGGACCGGCCGTCATGCGCGCGTGCTGCAGCGGCGCCGGCGGCGCATCCATCGGCACGCTGCCGGCGACACCGGCCTGCGAGCGCAGCGCGGCGGCTTCGACCGCGCTCGGGTCGTCGAGGTACAGCGCCAGCGAGCGCATGCCCGGGCGTAGCAGCCCACGCGCACCGAGGCAGCCGTACAGCAGATCGAAGGCCTGGCCGATCTGCATGTACGAGCCGCGGTGGTTCGCCACGACCAGCTCGAGCGCGGGCAGGTGACGAATGTCCACCTCGGCCGCGGAATGCCCGCCGTCGGCCTGCGCGATCGCCTGGCGGAAGGTCGCGTGGTCGCCGGCCGCGCGGTAACGCGCTGGCGGCAGGCGGTAGACCGACTTGAAGATGCGGGTGAACGATTGCAGGTTCGGATAGCCCGCGTGTCTTGCGATGCGCTCGACCGGCAGCGCGGTGTTCGCCAGCTCGCCGGCGGCGCGGTGCAGGCGCAGCCGCTTGACGGTGGCCGCCAGCGTCTCGCCGTAGATCGCGTGGTAGATGCGGTGCCAGTGGTACGGCGACAGGCAGGCCACGTCGGCCAGGCGCATCAGGTCCAGCGGTTCGTCGAGGCGCGCGTGCACGTGCTCGATCACGCGCTGCAGGCGCGCTTCGTAGCGTGCGAGCGAAGCCGGGTCAGCGCAGGCCGACATGGATGTGGATGCGGCCATCGGTGCGGTAGCGTTCATGGTCGCAAACATAACGCCTCGGCAAACCTTGCTGCTGCCAGATCGTGCGCCAGGTCTCGCCGACGCGCTCGGGATGCCCGCGCTCGACCTCGAACACGGCGCAGCGTACGGCCGGCACGTCGACCTGGATCAGGCCTTCGGGCGGCACGGCATCGGCGGTCACCGGCGCGCCGATGACGAAGGTGTACTCGCCGTCGTTGTCGCGGCCGGCATGCTCGAAGTGCGTGTACAGCGCGATGACGTCGTCGGACAGCTTGCCCGGAATGCGCGCCAGCAGTTCGTCGCGGTAGAAGCGCTGCCAGTGCGCGGGGATGGTTTCGAAGGCCTCGGCATTGGTCGTGCGCAGGGCCAAGCCGATCACGGTGAACGGTTCGCTGTGCTGGGTCTGGAACATCGGTGCTCCCGGTGGGTTGAACAGGTGCAGCGATCCTTTCACCAAGCCGTTTGACAAGTCTTGCGGAGTTGCGCTCAGCCGTTGGCGACGATCAGGCGCAGCGAGCCGTCGAACTCCGCCTGCGTGCGCAAGACGCCGTGGCGTGCATCCCAACGGCCGCTGCGCAGATCTTCGCCCAGCGAGCGTTCGAAGCGTTCGACGACGGCCGGCTCGACGAAGCTCCAGGCCGAGCAGGCGAGCCGCGCGGCACGGTCGAGCAGCATCTCGGGGCGGCCGTAGTAGGCCTCGCCGAAACCGTCGCTGCAATCGAGCGGGATCGGCACGTCCTCGACCCGCACCGCGCCGCCGAGGCCTTCGACCAGCGTCTCGATGCGCGGATAGCGGCGCGCTTCGACGGCCAGCGCCTCGGGCGCGTACTCGGCGAGCCAGAAGCGGTCCAGCGCGTCGGGGTCGCAGCTGAGCACGACCACCGGGCCACGCGTCACGCGCCGCAGCTCGGCCAGGCCGGCGCGCAGGTCGCGCCACTGGTGCACCGTGAAGCTGGCCATCGCGGCGTCGAACGTGCCGTCGGCGAACGGCAGCGCCTCGGCGACCGCATCGATCGCCGGCGGCAAGTGCCGCGGCCGCTGCGCGCGCATCGCGGCAGACGGCTCGACGGCGGTCAGCTGCAGATCGGTCGGCTCGTACGAACCGGCACCGGCGCCGACGTTCAACACCGTGCGCGCGCCGCCCAGCGCCTGGCGGATGCGCGCGGCGATGCGTGGTTCGGGGCGGCGGTAGCGCGCATATCCGTCGCCGATGCGGCCGTAATCGGCATCGCCGGCGCTGCCGTCGGTGTGGCGGGTCATGACCCGCATGCTAGTTCACCGCTGCCCGAGCATCGAGAACGCTATCACCATCATCATCGCCACCGGCGCAGCGGCCGCTAGCATGCGCTGAAGGAGAAGCAGCGGCATGCAGGTGAAATTCAGTGAACAGGGTAGTCGATCGAGGAAGGGGCGAATCGTCGCGCTGGCCTCGTCGATGTTGCTGGTCGGCGCCGCGATGGCGGGCCCCTGCCGTCCGGGCGTCTACAGCGACAGCGCAGACGCGTTCGTGGTGATCGGTGGGCCGGCGTCAAAACCTGCATCGGGGCAACGCTACCTGTTCCCTGATGGACGTCGCGGCGTGACAGGCACTGCGGGATCGCCGGTGGTCTGCGATGCCGACGTCGCGACGGTCACGCTGCCGGACGGGACGACGCGCCGATGGCCGCGTGGCGAGACCCGCGAGACGGACGCGACCTTCGTCAGCGCCGCCACCGAGCTGGTGGGGCGCCTGGTCGAGCCGGCGGGCGAGCCCGATCCGAAGCGACCGCTGGTGGTCATGGTGCACGGCTCGGAAAAGACGGCGGCCATCGGCAGCGTCTATGCCTACGCGCTGGTGGGGCAGGGCATCTCGGTCTTCGTCTACGACAAGCGCGGCACCGGCGCTTCCGGCGGCGACTACACGCAGAACTTCGAGCTGCTGGCCGACGATGCCGCGGCGGCGATCAGGCAGGCACGGCAGATGGCGGCGGGCAGCTTCGGCCGCGCGGGATTCTTCGGCGGCAGCCAGGGCGGCTGGGTCGCCCCGCTGGCCGCCACCCGCTCGCCGGCCGACTTCGTCGCCGTGGGCTTCGGCCTGGTCGTTTCCCCGATCGAGGAGGATCGCGAGCAATTGCTCGACGAGGCGAGGCAGATGAAGCTGGACGCCTCCGCCGTGAAGCAGGTGGAGCAATTGTCGCGAGCGACGGCGACGCTCGTGCGATCGCACTTCGCCCAGGGCCACGAAGCGCTCGCCCGCGTCCGGCGCGACATCGGCGAAGCCGCTTGGGGCCAGAAGATCAAGGGCGAACACAGCGGCGACATGCTGCGCATGAGCGAGGCCGACCTGCGGCGAGTCGGCCGGGCGCGATTCGACAACCTGGAGCTGATCTGGGATTACGACGCGTCGGCGACGCTGCAGCGGCTGAAGGTGCCGCTGCTGTGGGTGCTGGCCGGCGAGGACCGTGAAGCGCCGATCGCCGCGACGCGAGCGATCCTGTCGCGGCTGGTGGCGGCCGGCAAACCGGTGGACGCGTACACATTTCCGGAGACCGATCACGGCATGGTCGAGTTTCGGGTGAATGCGGATGGGTCGCGGACGGCGACGCGGATCACCGATGGGTATTTGCGGCTGCTGGGGGACTGGATGAAGGAGGGGGTTCGGGATGGCTATGGGCGTGGGGTAAAAGTGAGGTGACAATGCCCGCCGCCAAATCCACCCTCCAAGCCGACGCCGCCCCGAAGCTGTTCAAGAGCGCTAAAACCTTCGAGACCTGGCTGAAGAAGAACCACGCCACCTGCGATGGCCTCTGGCTCAAGATCGCGAAGCGGGGCGCCGACGAACCCAGCGTCACTTACCCCGAGGCGGTGGAAGTCGCACTCTGCTGGGGCTGGATCGACGGCCAGAAGAAGGGCCTCGACGACCAGCATTTCCTCCAACGCTTCACGCCGCGGCGCGCGCGCAGCGTCTGGTCGAAGATCAACGTCGACAAGGTCGCGGCGCTCATCGAGGCGGGTCGAATGCAGGCGCCGGGCTACGCGCAGATCGAGGCCGCCAAGGCTGACGGACGCTGGGCGCAGGCCTACGACGGCGCACGCACGTCCGCGGTGCCCGAGGACCTGCACGCTGCGCTGGAAGCCGAGCCGAGGGCCAAGGCCTTCTTTGCAACGATCAATGCGGCCAATCGCTACGCGGTACTGTGGCGCATCCAGACGGCCGTGAAAGCCGAGACGCGCGCCAGGCGCATCGCCCAGCTCGTGGAGATGCTCGCGCGCGGCGAGGTCATCCACATCTTCAAGCCCAGGGCCAAGGCATGAGGGCGAGGCTCGCGCGTGGTCTCCCGGGCTGCATCTGATGCGGCGCGGACACGAGGTTTCACCGGACCTCACCGGCGCCCCCGGCACTTCCTTTCGAAGCAACTTGAGCGAACGGCCGCTGCCACGATAAGTTGCCGCTCCAGGTCCATCGCCTTGACCGGCCGCTGCACAGCAGTCACCGGTCACTCGACTGTGGCCGGTCAGGTCGACGGCTCGCCAACGACTCCCTGCGCCCGAGGCGCTCGGCCGTACCCGACCCGTTGCCGCCGTACGAAATGTCGAACTGCTGTCCTTGAAGGAGCCGCTCGGGCTCCCCTTTAGCCTTCTTTAGCCTGTCTTCCCCGACTGTTCGGCTCAGGGCTTCGCTGCCTTCTTTGCATCCCGTTCCGCCGTCGCCTTCTCGGCCGCTTTCTGCTTCGCGAACTGGCGCACGCCTTCGGCGATGTCCTTCGGGAGGTACACGTACTTGACCACCTCATCGAGGATCTCGGGATGCAGGAAGAACGGCGAGTTGCCTGCTTCCCAGTCCGGTCGCATCTTCACGCCCTTGCGTCGTGACGGACCGAAGAACAGGTTGTTCCAGATCACTGCTTCACGCGCCGGGTGATCCTTCTTTTCGATAATCTTTTCCAGGATGCCTCCCATAACGCACGTCCCCTTTTCGTGCTTCGCCTTCGCCCGATGAACGCGATCAAGCTCGTGGGTAAGCAAGTCGGTGAGCAGATTCGCTGCAATGCCCAGTTCCAGCGCCTAGGCAATCTCAGCGCGGAGACGAACCCGCCCCGCTGACCGTCTGACTGTCAGCTTCCGGGCACGTCGGCCGCCTCTCGGTCCCGGCCATGAGCTGCCGGACGCGTCCCCGCTCGCAAGCCGCCATTCATCTTCGGCATCCCGCCCCTTTCTGCCGTTCAGCGCAAGTCCGGGCTACGAACAGACATTCCTAACCATGCGGCAAGACAGACCTTCGAGTCAGTGAGCTACCTGATGTACCTCCCGGCTGCGACGCTCGTAACGCCATACGGCGCTCGACAGGCAACGAAGTGATAGCCATGGTGCACACTGTGCAACTATCGGGCGTCATCGATGCGTTGGCCCTCTCTCAACCTCCGTCTCCATGCGATGAAGCCAGCATCGCGCATTCGTGCAGCGCGCCGTGCGCGGCGGTAGCCTGAGCACGACCCGATGGAACTACGTCAGCTACGCTACTTCGTCCGGATCGTCGAGCTAGGCAGCATGGGCCGCGCCGCGTTGGATCTGGGCGTTGGCACGCCGGCGCTGAGCCAGCAGATCAGCCGCCTCGAGGGCGAGTTGTCGACGCGGCTGCTGCAGCGCACGACCACCGGTGTGCTCCCGACCGATGCGGGACTGGCCTTCTTCCGCCAGGCGCAGCTCGCGATCCGCCATGCCGATGCCGCCGCCCAGGCGGCACGGCAGGCGCGGCTGGCAGGGCATGTCAGCATCGGGCTTGCTCCGTCCACATCGGGCGTGCTCGCGCTTCCGCTGCTGGAGGCAATGCGCGAGCGCTATCCGGACGTAAGGCTGCGCCTGGTCGAGAGCCTGTCGGGCAACCTCGCGAACTTGCTCAACGCGCGGCACCTGGACCTGGCCGTGCTGTTCGAGACCGATGGCGCTCGGCGCTGGAGCGTGCTGCCGCTGCTCGACGAACGGCTGTTCGTGATCGGCCGGCGTGGCCTGCCGGGCATGCCCACCGGCCGCAGCGTGCGCATTTCGCGGCTGGCCAGCCTGCCGCTGGTTCTGCCCAGTGGCACGCACGGGCTGCGCGCAATCCTCGACGCCGCCTTCGCACGCGAGCGTTGTGCGCCCCATGTCGTGCTCGAGATCGACGGCCTGGCGGTGCTGATGGACGCGGTGCGGGCCGGATTGGCGGCGACCATCCAGCCCGGCGCCGCGACGGTGCGCCTGCCGGCCGACGAGATGGCCCGCATCGAACTGGCGGGCAGCGCGCGGCGGCGCAACCTGTTGGCCAGCCTCTCCGACGACGAGCTGTCGCCGGCCGCGCTGGCAGCGCGCGTGGTGCTTCGCAGCGTGGCCGCCGGGCTGGTCGCGCAGCAGCGCTGGCCCGGCGCGACCCTTCACGAACCCTGAACACCGCTTGCCCTGGAGCCGTCTACCGGCTCAACGCGAGCGTCCCTACAGTGCGTCTCCATGCGAAGAGGAGACGATCAGATGCTCGACGTGCTGGTGATCGGCGGCGGGAATGCTGCGTTGTGTGCTGCACTGATGGCGAGCGAGGCCGGCGCGTCGGTGATGCTGCTTGAGGCCGCGCCACGCGAATGGCGCGGCGGCAATTCGCAGCACACGCGCAATCTGCGCTGCATGCACGACGCGCCGCAGGATGTGCTGGTCGATGCCTACCCCGAAGAGGAGTATTGGCAAGACCTGCTGAAGGTGACCGGCGGCATCACCAACGAAGCACTTGCGCGCCTGACAATCCGCGCTTCGTCGAACTGCCGCGATTGGATGCGCAAGCACGGCGTGCACTTCCAGCCGCCGCTGTCGGGAGCCCTGCATGTGGCACGCACCAACGCATTCTTCATGGGCGGTGGCAAGGCTCTGGTCAACGCCTACTTTCGCAGTGCCGAGAAACTGGGCGTGCAGATCCGCTATGACACGCCGGTGGTGTCGGTCGAACTCGACGGAGACCGCTTCGTCGCCGCCTGCACTGTCAGCGGCGAGCGGATCGAGGCCAGAAGCTGTGTGTTGGCTGCCGGCGGCTTCGAATCCAATCGCGATTGGCTGCGCGAGGCCTGGGGCCAGAACGGGCGCGGCGAGTGGCCCTCCGACAACTTCCTGATCCGCGGCACGCGATTCAACCAAGGCGTGCTGCTCAAATCCATGATGGAGGCCGGCGCCGATTCGATTGGCGATCCGACGCAGGCGCACATGGTGGCGATCGACGCGCGCGCGCCGCTGTACGACGGCGGCATCTGCACGCGGATCGACTGTGTCTCGCTCGGCGTCGTCGTCAATCGCGAAGCGCAGCGCTTCTACGACGAGGGCGAGGACTTCTGGCCCAAGCGCTATGCGATCTGGGGCCGTCTGGTGGCACAGCAACCCGGCCAGATCGGCTACTCGATCATCGACCAGAAGGCGATCGGCCGCTTCATGCCCCCGGTCTTTGCCGGCGTCACGGCGAACACGCTGGCGGAACTGGCCAGCAGGCTGGGTCTGCCCGAGCGGGCTTTCGTGCACACCGTGGAGGCCTACAACGCCGCCTGCCGTCCCGGCAGTTTCGACCATACGGCACTGGACGACTGCCGCACCGAGGGGCTGACACCCGCCAAGACCCATTGGGCACGGCCGATCGATACGCCGCCCTACTACGGCTACGCGCTCAAGCCCGGCGTCACCTTCACCTACCTGGGCCTCAAGGTCAACGACAAGTCCGCCGTGCACTTCGGTGGCCGCCCCAGCCCCAATCTCTTCGTCGCCGGCGAAATGATGGCCGGCAACGTGCTCGGTCAGGGTTACACGGCAGGGGTCGGCATGTCGATCGGCACCGCATTCGGCCGCATCGCCGGTACGCAAGCGGCATTGGCTGCACGCAAGGAGTTCGAACATGCAGCAGTTTGAGTCATTGGCCCGCGAAGCGGTGCCGCTTGCCGCCGGCAGCCGCACGGTCATACCGATCCTCAGCGCCCCTGAGACCGAGGTCGGCCGCCAGATGCAGATCTGCAATGCCTGCCGCTACTGCGAGGGCTTTTGCGCGGTGTTCCCGGCGATGACGCGGCGGCTGGAGTTCGGCAAGGCCGACATCCACTTCCTGGCCAACCTGTGCCACAACTGCGGCGCCTGCCTGCATGCGTGCCAGTACGCGCCGCCGCACGAGTTTGCTGTGAACGTGCCGAAGGCGATGGCCCAGGTGCGTGGCCAGACCTATGTCGACTATGCGTGGCCACCGGCCCTGGGCGCGCTGTACCAGCGCAACGGCCTGATGCTGTCGCTGGCATTGGCGACGGGCCTGGCACTGTTCCTGATCCTGGCCGTGGCCGTCAACGGCACGTTGTGGGGCGGACAGCTCGGCGGCAACTTCTACAACCTGTTCCCTCACAACCTTCTGGTCGGCTTGTTCGCGCCGGTGTTCCTGTTCGCAGCCCTGGCCTTGGCGATGGGGGTGCGCGGCTTCTGGCGAGACGTCAAGCCTGCCACCAGCGGCGCACCGGTGAGTGGACCAGCGGCTGCGGAGGCCACGGACGCGGTGCTGCGCCTGAAGTACCTCGACGGTGGCCATGGTGCGGGCTGCAACAACGACGACGACGCCTTCACCCTCGCGCGCCGGCGCTTCCACCACTTCACCTTCTATGGCTTCCTGATGTGCTTTGCGGCAACCAGCGTGGCGACGATCTACCACTACGCGTTCGGCTGGACGGCGCCCTACGAACTGCCCAGCCTGCCCAAGCTGCTCGGCGCGGTCGGCGGTGTGAGCCTGATGATCGGCACGGCAGGCCTGTGGCATCTGAACCGCCGGCGCCATCCCATGCATGGCGACGCCTTACAAAGACCGATGGACCTGGGCTTCATTGCCTTGCTGTTCCTCACCAGCGCCAGCGGGCTGGCACTCTGGCTGGGCCGCGGCACGCCCGCCCTGGCCGTGCTGCTGTGCCTGCACCTGGGCGCCGTGATGGCCTTGTTCGCCACGCTGCCCTACGGCAAGTTTGGGCACGGCATCTTCCGCAGCGCGGCCCTGTTGCGGCATGCGATCGAAAAGCGCCAGCCCAACACGATCGGTCTGGCGGCCGATTGAAGACCAATCACAACACCCTTTCCGGAGATCCGCGATGAATATTTCCCACCTGCTGCGCGCTACGACGCTGGCTTTCGCTGCGCTGTTGCTGAGCAGCCCCAGCCATGCACAGGACTTCCCACCCAAGAAGCCGGTCACGCTGATCGTAGGCTTTGCCGCCGGCGGCGCGGCCGATGCGGCGGCCCGTCTGATCGCCAAGAAACTGGGCGAGAACATCGGGCAAACCGTTGTCGTCGACAACAGGGCCGGCGCCGGCGGCAACATCGCGCACCAGCAGGTGGCCAACGGCCCGGGCGACGGCACGATGCTCCTGTTCGGCTCGATCGGCCCGCTGACCATCGCCCCGCATGTGATGAAGGTCAGCTACGACCCGTTCAAGGATCTTGCGCCGGTGTCGGGTGGCGTCAATTTCCCAAACTTGCTGGTGGTCCACAAAGGCGTGGGCGTGAAGACGCTGGCCGAGTTCGTCGCCTTGGCAAAGAAGAAGGCGGGTGCCGTCGACTTCGCGTCTACCGGCGCGGGCTCCGCATCCCATCTGGCGGGCGAACTCTTCAGCCAGCGCGCCGGGATCGACATGGTTCACGTGCCCTACAAAGGTGGCGCGCCGGCCCTGCAGGACCTGCTGGGCGAACGCATCGCATGCTATTTCTCGGCGCCACCCACTGCGCTGCCGCACGTGGAGGCCGGAAAGCTCGTCCCGCTGGCCACCACGGGTCCGACGCGCCCGGCATACATGCCCAACATCCCGACGGTCGCGGAGTCCGGCTACCCCGGCTTCGAGGCGCTGAACTGGTATGCCTTCGTGGCACCGGGCAAGACGCCCACGCCGATTCTCGATCGCTGGAACGTCGAGATCGTGAAGGCTCTCAACGACCCGAGCGTGAAGGACGCGCTGAACAAGCACGGCCTGACCCCGCAGCCCACTACGCGCGCCGAGTTGACGGCCTTCATGAAGAAAGAAGACGCGAAGTGGAGCGCCGTCGTACGGGAACGCAAGATCACGGCCAACTGAAGCGGACCTGAGGGCCTGGTCTGATCAATCGCGGCTTCCATGTCGGCCCCGAGGTCAGCGATGCCGACCACAGTTTCCGATTCGATCTGCGCACCCGCCAACTGGCCGTGCAAGCCCTTTGCACGCACTCGGGCCGAACATGAACCGCCGCACGGGCGCAGAAGACGCATCAACTCAGCTGCCCGTATCAGCATCACCGCTGACGCAGCTGAATGCCGGGCACCCCGGATGTCAGCTCGAGCAGGTGGACGTGCACCGCTTAGGGGTCCGTAGTGCAGCTTCACCGTCCGCTATCCGGCCCATCCGCCACAGGCAGCAATGAGCCGGTACTTGCCTTCAGCGACGGGCGGCTGATGCAGATGGTGGCCGACAGCAGCGGGTCGGCACCGCGAGTTCGCGCGGCCTGGAGCAGGCATCGACACTGTGAGGCCCGCCCAGTCGCCGCCTGAGATCGCTCGGTTCACGGTCGCGCGGGTGAGCCGGACGTCAGGGTGTTCGCGCTGGCTGGCTGGGCCCCTGGAGCGATCTCCTCACCGAAAGGTCAGATCGCCAGGTGTGTAGAGCAATCCGCGCTCGCTCAGACTCCGATGGCTCTGCCCGCCAGTGCGGCACAGGTCGCCGACAAACCCCTGCCGTCTCGGATTGCCCGCGTAGCCCCAGGCACCGGTTGCTGCGTCGAGCCAGTAGCTGCCACTAGGGATGAAGGTGCACTGCATCCGGTCCAGGACGAGCAACTGCTGCGGGTTCATGAGTCGGCCGTTGACGAAGACCTTGCGCTGAGCTTGCACAGCACCGGCGGCGAGCATCAGGCCAGCCGCGAACACTGCCGTGGTCACGATCCGAGTGAACGTCATGCCGATCTCCAGAAAGGCCTTGAACATGAGTTGCAGGGATGCTGCGGCTCAGCCCAGTTGATTGCGCATGCGCTGCGCGCGATCGCGCGGCGCTGGGTGGGTGGACAGCCAGTTCGAGCCGCCGCCGGACAGCTTGTCCAACTTTTCGAGGGCCGTAACAGCGGCGCGGCGGTCGTACTGGCGGCGCGAGAGGAACTGCATCGCGTAGTCGTCCGCTTCATTCTCGTTGCCTTGCGAGTGCTGTGCGCGAACCACCTTCACGAAGAGCTCACCGAGCTCCGACTGCGCCAGTGCTCCCGCCTTGCCGCCGGCAGCCGCAGCGGCTTGCTGCAGGGCGCCCGAACTCAGCGCGAGCTGCATGCGCTTGCGCGAGTGACCGGCCTGCACATGGCCGATCTCGTGGCCGATGACGTACCGGACCTCGTCGTCGGTCATCATGTCCATCAGGCCGCTGTAGAAGCGGATGGAGCCGTCGGCGGTGGCGAAGGCGTTGACGTCCTTGGTCAGGTAGACCTTGTAGTTGAGGTCCAGGCCCTGGTCATCGCGGCACTGTCGGGTCAGTGCGGCGAGGCGGCGGGCGTACGGGTCGTTTGCGGGCGCGATCGGCGCGCGCGCGTCCATTTGCTCGACCATGCGGCGCGACTGTGCACGCATCTCGTCGTCGGTAATGCTGTTGGCGCTGACGAGGCCCTGGGCGGCGCCCAACGCCTTGCCCAGATCGAAAGCAAAGCATTGCGGCGCCAGAGCGGCAGCCGGCAGCAGCAACAGGGATTGGCGGCGTGTGATCATCGTGCAACTCCGAAGGTGCTTTTGCGACGTTCGTCCGGCGGGGCATCTGGCCGGTTGCAAGCGCCTCAAACGTGACTCTGCCAAGCAGTTCGTGGCAGCGTCCGATGAACCACCGGCTTGGCCGCCCGATGCCCACAGGCGCAACAATGCGCCGTGCTGCCGAGGGCGCGGGAGTGGCTCAAGTCATGTCCGGCCGCGGCACACGCGTCGGCATGTCCCCGGAACGCGCGGAGCGGCATTCCTTCACGATTTGCCGCACGTCCGGACTGCGGCGACTACACAGCTTTATGCGAGTGGCGGCAAGGTGGCCGGAACCATGACGACTGCTCGCGGCCGCCAATGACAGCACCCGCTGCATAGCGGTCTTTGAGCATCCCGAACATCCACGAGCGATTGCCCGGCCTAGACTCGCCGCATGGGGCTCTTGACCTTCAGCATCAACCTCACCCTGGACGGCTGCGTCGACCACCAGGAGGGAATCGCCGACGACGAGACACACGCCTTCTTCACCGGCCTCATGGACGAGGTCGGGGCGATGCTGTGGGGCCGCGTCACCTACGAGATGATGGAGAGCCACTGGCCGGCGGTCGCCCGCGGCGACGAGGAAGCGCCGCCGGCGATGCGCGAGTGGGCGCTCAAGCTGGAGGCCAAGCCGAAGTACGTGGTGTCGTCGACGCGAAAGGACTTCCCGTGGACCAACAGCCACCACGTCGCCGGCGACCTGCGTACGGGCGTGCAGAAGCTCAAGGACGCGACCCCGGCCGGCGTGCTGCTCGGTAGCGGCAAGCTCGCGACCGAGTTGGACCGGCTGGATCTGATCGACGAGTACAGGTTCCTCGTCCATCCCAGGATCGCCGGCCACGGCCCGACCCTGTACCAGAGCGGGCTGTCCAGCACACGACGGCTCGAGCTGGTCTCGGCGAAGCCGCTGCGCAGCGGTGCGGTCGCGATGCACTACCTGCGCGCGCGCTGACTCAGGCAGCAGGCTCAGCGCAGCGCGCTGCGTTCGTCGATCGCCTCGGCGAAGCGCTCGATGTCGCCGAGCTCGTTGTAGACCTGTGTTGCCACGCGGGCCCACAGGCGCCCGCCGCGGGCGAAGACGGCGAGCTCGATGCGGCGCTCGAAAAGCAGCCAGTCCTTCAGGCGCTCGGCCCCGGCGCGGTCGCTGCCGAGTTGCGCCGGCAGTGGCACTGCGGCCATGCAGCCCACCATGGTTTCGGGTGTGATCCAGGGCAGCCCCCAGCGTTCGGCGAGCATCTGGGCCGCATGCCATGCGAGGCCGTGGTTGTGGTCGCGCATCGCCTCGGTGCCGAGAAAGTCGGTGATGAATGCGATGCCGTCGGGTGCACACAGAAAGGGTGTCGGGTCTCGCGTGCCGGTCCATTCGAACTCCTGGTGCCAGCCGACATCGAGCCCCCAGGAAATCACGTTCGGGTGCAGGCCCGCTCGCCGGCCTGGTGCCGCCCACAGCACGCCGCAGGCACGCGGTGCGAAGGCCCACTTGTGCAGGTTGGCCACGTACCAGTCGACGCCGAGCATCGGGATGTCGACGTGGATCGCTCCCGGCGCGTGGGCGCCGTCGGCCAGCACCGGCACGCCCTGCTCGCGACACAGCGCCGCCATCTGCGCGAGCGGCATCAAGAGCGCCGTCTCCGAGCTGATGTGGTCGAGGATGGCGATGCGGGTGCGCGCCGTGAGGGCCGCTGCAAGCGCCGAGACGCAGGTCGATGGATCGGCGACCGGGAAGGCGAGCGGCACCGTCACCACCTGCGCACGCTGCTCGCGTGCGACGAAGTCCGCGGTGCGAGCGACTGCACCGTAGGCGCTGTCGAACAGCACGATCTCGTCGCCGGGCTGCAGGCGCAACGAGCGCAGCACCGCGTTGACGCCGCTGCTGGCGTTGTCGACGAACACGATGTCGTCGCCACGCGCGCCGAGAAATGCGCCGACCTGGTCGGCGGCGCTTCGAAGCAAGGTCGGCTGCGAGGGGGGCTGCGCCTCGAGGCTCATCAGCTCGCGGCCCAGAAAGCGCGCCGGGTGGCGTTCGATGGTGTCGCGCAGCGCCTGCTGCGCCGCCATGACACGCCTGGGAGTGACACCGAAGGTGCCGTGGTTGAGGTAAACGTCGGCCGGGTCGAGGGCCCAGTGCTGAAGCATTTCACGTCCGAAGCGCAATCCAGAATCCCCCGCAGCGACTTGATCGGAGCACGGACTGACAAGCCATCCGCGGCCGCCAGCGTGGCTTTCAGCTACGCCTTGGCGCGGGCTGAGGATATGGCAGACACCGGTGCCGCGAAGAAGACATCCAAGGCCGGAAACTGCGCCCGCTCGCGCAGGCAATCCCACAGGAAGATCGCCAGACCGATGTCCCCCGTCCACAGCGAATGGCGCAACCGGCCGAAGCGGGCGGTCTCGTCCTCGAACTGGGCGATCGCGTGCATTGCAAACGCGCGGGCCCGCTCGCGCCAGCGCGCGTCACGCGTGCGCGCGAGCAGCACCAGGAACGCGTAGGCATTGCCGGCCGTGCCGTGGCACAGGTTGGAGCCCTTGGCGAGCGGGCCCGCGGCCCATGTGGCCTCGCCAGCCTCGGTCAGGAGCGCATCGAGCGCGCGGCCCGGCAGATCTGCCACCACAGCAGTCGTTCGCGCAGCCGTTGCGCGATGCGGCGGAAGAGGGCGGCCCAGCGCGCGTCGCCGCTCGCGCCGTGCATCATCGCGGCGGCCAACAGCGAGCCGGGCGAGCCCCACATCAGTTCGCGCGCCGGATGATCGATGTTGCGCTCGATCAGCGCGGCGATCGTGTCGGCACGCGCGGCCGTCGGCGCGTGGCCCCAGGCCATCATCTCGAATGGCAGATCGCCCATGAGCCAGCTGCTGGTGTTGTCGCCGGGCATGTCGGCCAAAGCGGCGCGGTTGCGTTCGCGCAGCGGCTCGAGGTAGCGCGCGAACGACGGGCAGTCGGCGGCGCCGGCCGCGCGCAGCCAGTCCAGCGCCCAGATCACGCCAGCCGCGCCGTCGTAGAGGTTGGTGACCGGCGCGTGCAGCATCGGCGTGTTCCGAGGGGTTGGCGACGGATCATCCTACGTTCGGTCTCTTCAGCGTCGCGAGCGGACGCTGCCCGTCAGCGCTCCTTCCTCAACACCCGCCACGACTGCGGCCCGAGAGCAAAGTGCAGCCGCCCGTCCGCATCGGCCTGCGCACGCGCCCCGCCGGCCGGGTATTCGCTGGCGAAACGCGCGTTCGCGCCGAGCCCGTCGACGCGGATCGTCGCGGCGCTCTTGCCGTAGTTGATCAGCACCAGCGTGCGCTCGGCATCGGTGGCGCGTTGGAAAGCGACGACGAGGCCGTTGACCTGCGGCGCTTCGTAGCGGCCCTGGGCGATCGAGGGCAGCGTGTTGCGCAGCGCGAGCAGCGTCTTGTAGTGCGCCAGCAGCGACGCGGGGTCGGCCTGTTGCGCGGCGACGTTGTGCGTCGCGACGTTGTCCGATGCCGGGCGGAACGGCTTGACGCCCGGCCGCGTGAAGCCGCCGCCGGTGGCGGCATCGGCGGTCCAGCTCATCGGCGTGCGCAGCGGCTCGTCCGCCTGCAGCGCGGCGACGCCGGCCATGCCGATCTCCTCGCCGTAATAGATGAAGGGCGTGCCCGGCAGCAGCAGGTAGGTGGCGGCGGCGAGCCGGTAGGCCGCATCGTCGCCGCCGAGCTGGTCGCGCAGCCGCTTGCCGGCGAAGATGTCGTGGTTCGACAGCATCGTCGCCATCGTCGGCGGGGCACTCGTGAAGTACGCGGCCACCTGGGCGAGCGCCTCGAGCTTGCCGCGTGCGGCATCGATGATCGGGTGCTCCAGGCCGAAGGCGAAGGCACTGCCGCAGGCGTCGCGGCCGGCCCAGCGCTGCGGGCTGGCGGTGGCTTCGCAGACCAGCCAGCGGCCGGGATAGTGCTGGTCCATCAGCGCGCGGATGCCGCGCATCAGCGCCGCGCTCTCGGGCTGGTCGTTCCAGTCCTTCGCGCTGTTCTCGATCAGGTGCGGCACCGCGTCGAAGCGGAAGCCGTCGAGGCCGCGGTTGAGCCAGAAGCGCAGGCTGTCGTGGTGGTAGGCCAGCGCTGCCGGGTCGCGCAGATTGAAGTCCGGCATGTGCGGGCCGAAGGTCGCGTAGTAGTGGTGTCCGCCGGCCGGGTACCACGGGTTCTTGCCCCAGACGTCCCAGCCGGCCGGCGCCTCGGGCTGCCACAGGAACCAGTCGCGCTGCGCGCTGCCGGCGGAGGCGGCCGCGTCGCGAAAGGCCGGGTGCTCGCGCGCCGCGTGGTTGATCACGTAGTCCATGATCACGCCGATGCCGCGTGCATGCGCCTCGCGGATCAGCGCGTCGAAGTCGGCCAGCGTGCCGTAGGCCGGCTCGAGGCCGCGGAAGTCGGTCACCGCATAACCGTGGTCGTGGTCGGCGCTGCGGGTGATCGGCATCAGCCAGATGCCCTTGATGCCGAGCTCCTGCAGGTACGGCAGCGATGCCGTCAACCCGCGCAGGTCGCCGATGCCGTCGCCGTCGCTGTCGCGCCAGGCGCGCACGAAGATCTCCATGAAGGCGCCGTGCTGCCAGCCGGCGGGCAGCGCGCTGCCGGGGTCGCGCTCGGGGACCGGGCGGCGGTCGAAGGGGATCGGGTCGGCAGCGGGCAGCAGCGCGCAGGCGGTGAGCAGCGCAGCGCTGGCGGCGGCTGCGGCGAGCCTTGCAAGTCGGAGCATCGAATCAATGTAGTTTGAATACATCTGACAAGGCAATCAGGGTTTGTCGCAGAGCTTAAAAGCGTAGTTTTGTTTCTGTACCATGCGGCGCGTGAAGTCGCTTGCCTGCACTCTGATCGCCACCCTGATGCTGCCTGCTGCGCTGGCCGCGCAGCCGAGTCTTGCCGACTGTGACAGCCCGGCATTCGAGACCGTGTTGCGGCCGGCTGCTGCGCTTGCGGCCCACGGCGGCAAGCAGCCGCAGGCGGTCTGGCTGTCGGCGCGGCTGCTGCAGTGGCCCCAGGTCGAGCAGGCGCCCGGCGCGCGCTTCAGGCTCTATCACGCCAAAGACGCGTCACTGATCGCCGCCGCCGGTCAACCCGTGCAGGGTGCCGACGGCGCCGTCGCGCTGACGATCGCAGCCGTGCCGCCGGCGCTGGCCCAGCGCTTCCGCCACGTCGGCGCCGGCCTCGTGCTGCAGGCCGAGGCCGACGTGGCCACGCTGCGCCGCCTGCAGCGCGAACAGCTGCTGCTGGTGCACGAGGACGAGCAGGGCCGCGTACTGCGCACGACGCTGCTGCAGGCCGCCGCCGCGCTCGACGAGCTGTTCGCCGGCGCCGCATCGGCCGGCCCGCTCGGCGCGACACCGCAGCGCGGCTTCACCGACATCCGCCTCTGGGCGCCGACCGCGCAGCAGGTCGCCCTGTGCCTGTACGACCGCGCCGACGGCCCGGCGGCTCGCCTCGCGCCCTTGCACGGCGACGAGAGCACCGGCGTCTGGTCGACCCGCCTGAGCGGCCCCGTGCGCAGCCGCTTCTACCGCTACCTCGTCGACGTGCACGTGCCCGGCATCGGCCGGGTGCGCAACCGCGTCACCGATCCGTACGCGCTCGCGCTGGGCGCGGATTCGCAGCGCGCGTGGATCGCCGACCTCGACGCGCCCACGCTGAAGCCGCCCGGCTGGGACCGCCACCGCACGCCGGCGACCGTGCGGGCGCCGACCGACCTGGTGATCTACGAGCTCCACGTGCGCGACTTCTCGGCCGGCGATGCCAGCGTCTCGGCGGCGAACCGCGGCAAGTACCTCGCCTTCACCGAACGCCGCTCGAAGGGCATGCAGCACCTCGCGGCGCTCGCACAAGCCGGCATCACCGACCTGCACCTGCTGCCGGTGTTCGACCTCGCCACCGTGCCCGAGGCAGGCTGCACCTCGCCGCCGGCGCACGCGCTGCAAGGCCCGCCCGACGGCGTGCAGCAGCAGGTCGCCGTGATGGCCGGTGCCGCGACCGACTGCTTCAACTGGGGCTACGACCCCTGGCACTACACCGTGCCCGAAGGCAGTTACGCCAGCAGCGCCGCCGATCCGGCCAGCCGCATCGTCGAATTCCGCCGCATGGTGATGGCGCTGCACGCGGCCGGCCTGCGCGTCGGCATGGACGTGGTCTACAACCACACCGCCGCCGCCGGCCAGCATCCGAAATCGGTGCTCGACCGCATCGTGCCCGGCTACTACCACCGGCTCGACGCCAACGGCCAAGTCGAGCGCTCGACCTGCTGCGACAACACGGCCACCGAGCACCGGATGATGGCCAAGCTGATGATCGATTCGGTGCTGACCTGGGCCCGGTCCTACCGCATCGACTCGTTCCGCTTCGACCTGATGGGCCACCAGCCGAAGGCGGCGATGCTCGAGCTGAAGGCCCAGTTGAAAGCCACGCTCGGCCGCGAGATCCCGTTGATCGGCGAAGGCTGGAACTTCGGCGAGGTGGCCGACGGCGCGCGTTTCGAGCAGGCCTCGCAGCTGTCGCTCAACGGCAGCGGCATCGGTACCTTCAGCGACCGGGCGCGCGATGCCTTGCGTGGCCGCGGCGGCCTGCACGCGCAGGGCTGGCTGAACGGCCAGCACGCCGACCCGCATCCGCTCGCGCCGCCGGCCACGCGTGACGACCTGATGCGCGCCGCCGACCTGGCGCGGGTCGGCCTGGCCGGCTCGATCCGGGGTTATCGCCTGACAACGCACGACGGCCTCGCGCAGCCGCTGGAGCGCATCGCCTACGGCAGCCAGCCGGCGGGTTATGTCGCCGAGCCGGCCGAGGTCGTCAACTACGTCGAGAACCACGACAACGCGACCTTGTTCGACGATGCCGCGGCCAAGCTGCCGCCCGGCACTTCGCGCATCGATCGCGCCCGGGTGCAGGTGCTGGGCGCCGCGGTGAACGCCTTCAGCCAGGGCATCGCGTACTTCCACGCCGGCCAGGACATGCTGCGCAGCAAGTCGATGGACGCCAACAGCTATGACTCGGGCGACTGGTTCAACCGCCTCGACTGGACGTATCGCGACAACGGCTTCGGCGCCGGCCTGCCGCCCGAGCAGGACAACGGCAAGGCCTGGCCGCTGATCAAGCCGCTGCTCGCCGATGCATCGATCAAGCCCGGCCCGGCGGAGATCGCCTGGACGCGCGACGCCTTCCGCGACCTGCTGGCGATCCGCCGCTCGTCGACGCTGTTCCGCCTGCGCACGGCCGCCGACATCGAGGCGCGCCTGCGCTTGCCGAACACCGGTCCGCAGCAACTGCCGACCGTGATCGCCGGGCACCTGCACGGGCAGGGCTACCCCGGCGCGGTCTTCCGCGAGGTCCTGTACTTCGTCAACGCCGACCAGCAGCCGCAGACGCTGGCGATCGACGCGGCGCAGGGCCGGCCCTTCGAGCTGCACCCGGTGCACCGCGCGCCGCGCGCCGCCGAGCGCCGCGCGCGCACCGAGGCGCGGTTCGACCGCGACAGCGGCCGCTTCACGCTGCCGCCGCGCAGCGCGATCGTCTGGGTGCTTCACTGAGACGGCACGCCGCGATCGAATTCACGAAATTCGGGGCGCATTCCGGGGAAATCCCGAGCTAGGATCATCGGCCCCGTAACGGCCGGTAAGCGCTGTGTCCGCGCCGCCGTTTCGACGGGTCCCCCCGACCGATGATGTCCGTGCAACCGCTGACCGCCACCGACATGGCCGCCTTCGTGCTGGCCGTGCTCGCCGTGCTTTACGGCGCGATGTGGGTGCGCGACCGCGAACCGGGCATGCCGTGGCTGTGCGTGAGCTTCGCGCTCGCCGCGGTCTGGTACGCCGGCAGCGAACAGCACCTGCCGACCGGTGCCTACATCGTCGAGCCCGCCCAGCGCGCCACTGCCGCGGTGATCCTGCTCAGCACGATGACGATGACCATCGGCCTGGTGCGCTACCTCGGGCGGCTGACACGGCTGCGCCGCGCGGTGCTCGCGCTGCTGCTGTTGCCGGGCGCGCTGGTGCTGGTCGGCTACATGGGCGGCGTGCCGGTGCTGCGCTCGGTCAGCAACGCCGCGGCGGTGCTCGGTTACGCCGGTTGCGCGCTGATGGCGTTCCGGGCCGCGCGCCGCGAGCCCGGCGCCGGCCACGGCATCATCGGCATCGCGGTGCTGATGATCCCGGTGATCCTCGCGCTGCTGGTCGCGCTGAAGGCCGACCTGCGCATGCTGCGCTACCTGGGCGTGCTGCCGGTGCTGTTCTTCGGCCTGACCTTGCTGACGGTCAGCCTGCTGCGCCGCCGCCGCGCGCTCGAAGCCGAAGTGCGCCGCCGCGCCCTCGCCGAAGCCGAATTGATGCAGCTGAATGCGACGCTCGAGCAGCGCGTGGCCGAGCGCACCTTCGACCTGGCGCAGCTGGTCGGCGGCCTGGAGAGCTTCAACCGCAGCATCTCGCACGACCTGCGCGGCCCGCTCGGCGGCATCGAGGGCCTGGCGCGGCTGGCGCATGAAGCGCTGGAAGACAAGGGCGATGTCTCGGTCGCGCGCCGCGTGCTGCCGGCGATCGCCGCGCAGGCCGAGACCTCGACGCGCCTGGTCGGTGCGCTGCTCGACCTGGCCCGCGTCGGCGACATCGTGCTGCAGCGCCGGCGTTTCTCGCTCGACACGATCGTGCGCGAGGTGATCGAGCAGCTGGCCGCGGCCCAGCCCACGCAGGCGCTGCCGGCGATCGAGCTCGGCACGCTGCCGCAGGTCGACGGCGACCCCGACCTGCTGCGGCCGGTGCTGACGAACCTGATCTCGAACGCGATCAAGTTCAGCCGCGAACAGCCGGCACCGCGCATCGAGGTCACGGCCGAGCTGCGCGGCGGCGAGCACGTGGTGCGCGTGGCGGACAACGGCGCGGGCTTCGACAGCAGCGCGGCGCAGCAGATCTTCGAGCCCTTCCGCCGCCTGCACGGCCGGCGCTTCGAAGGCACCGGCGTCGGCCTGAGCATCGTGCGCCGCGCCGTCGAGCGGCATGGCGGCCGCGTCTGGGCCCAGGCCGCGCCGGGGCAGGGCGCGACCTTCTACTTCAGCCTGCCGCTCGCGGCCTGAACAGAATCTATCGAATGCGCTTACCCCGCAGCGCGGGATCGCCGGCCGGATAGCGCAGGTCCAGCCGCTCCAGCTCCCGCTTGAGCAGCAGCGCGATCATCAGGTTGCGGTGCGTCTTCGAGTCCGCCGGCACGATGGTCCACGGCGCCCAGCGCGTGCCGGTGGCGGCGATCGCGGCCGCGTAGGCTTTCTGATAGTCGTTCCAGCGCCGGCGCACCACCAGGTCGTCGGCATTGAACTTCCAGCGCTTGTCCGGATCGTCGAGCCGCGCCTGCAGCCGGCGCCGCTGCTCGTCCTTCGACAGGTGCAGCATGAACTTGCAGATCACCGTGCCGGTCTCGTGCAGCATGCGTTCGAAGTCGTTGATCTGCCGGTAGCGCAGCGCGGTGTCCGCCGGCGCCAGCGTGCCCTGCACCACCGGCACCAGCACGTCCTCGTAGTGGCTGCGGTTGAAGACGACGATCTCGCCGGCGCCCGGCACGGCCTGGTGGATGCGCCACCACGGATCGTGTGCGCGCTCCGCGTCGGACGGCGCCTTCCAGCTGACGCAGCGCACGCCCAGCGGGCTCATGCGGCCGAAGACATGGCGCAGCGTGCCGTCCTTGCCGCTGGTGTCCAGGCCTTGCAGCACCACCAGCAGCTTGTAGCGGCGATCGGCATACAGCCGGTCCTGCAGCGCATCGAGCTCGACCGCCAGCGCCTCGACCTGCGCCTTGTCGCGATCGCCATCCCCGCTGGACAGCGGCTTGGCGGACGGATCGATCGCCGCCAGCGCGAAGCGCCGCGACGGCGCGGCATGGCGATAAGGCGCGATCAGCGTGTCGAATTTCGAAGGCTTGGGCATGTCGGCTCCGGGGCGCGGGCTGCAGCCCCGGGAGGATGGCACGCCGGGCGCCCCGATGGCTCCCGATCCGACCGAAGCCGCGCAAGCCGAGGGCGCCGGGCGTCAAGCGCGCTGCGGCTTGAGCGTCGTCTGCCATAGCGAAGCGCCGTTCAGGTCGCGCAGCTGCACGGTGAGCGCGCCGCTGCGGGCTTCGATCTGCACCTCGCCGAAGAACTGCAGTCCGGCCGAGGGCGGCAGGTTGACCTGACCGGCCGGCGGCGCCTTGACGAATTCGACCTTCGGACCGAACGTGTCGTCGAGCGCATTCGGTCCGAAGCTGCCGGCGTGCAGCGGGCCGCTGACGAACTCCCAGAAGGGCTCGAAGTCCTGGAAGCGGGCGCGGTTCGGGTGATAGTGGTGCGCGGCGGTGTAGTGCACGTCGGCCGTCAGCCAGACGGTGTTGCGGATGCGCTCGCGCTTGATGAACTGCAGCAGCTCGGCGATCTCCAGCTCGCGGCCGAGCGCCGGGCCGTCGCCGTTGGCCACGGCCTCGAAGCGCGCGCGGCCCTCGGCATCCTTGCCGTCGCCGACGACCAGGCCGAGCGGCATGTCGGCCGCGATCACCTTCCACAGCGCACGGCTGCGCTTGAGCCCGTCGCGCAGCCACTCGAGCTGCGCGGCGCCGAGGAAGGGCGTGTCGGCATCGGCGCGCTCCTGGCGGTTGTGCGTGTTGCGACCGCGGTAGCTGCGCATGTCGATCACGAAGACATCGAGCAGCGGGCCCCAGCCGATGCGGCGATACACGCGCTCTTCTTCCTGCTGTGCAAACCAGCGCATCGGCGCGTTCTCGAGGAAGGCGCGGGTGGCGCGCGCGGTCAGCAGCGGCACGTTCTTCTCGCTGTAGCGCGCGTCGGCGGACAAGTCCTTCGAGCCCGACCAGTTGTTGGTGACTTCGTGGTCGTCCCACTGCCACAGCTGCATCACTTCGGAATTGAAGCGCCGCACATGCGCATCGAGCTGGTTGTAGCGGTAGTTGCCGCGGAACTCCTTCAGCGTCTCGGCGACCTTGCTCTTCTCCTCGGTGACGAGGTTCTTCCAGACGCCGTCGTCACCCACTTTCACCTCGGCCTGGATCGGACCGTCGGCATAGATGGTGTCGCCGCTGTGCAGGAAGAAGTCCGGGTTGAGCTTTCTCATCGCCTCGTAGATCTTCATGCCGCCGAAGGCCTCGGAAATGCCCCAGCCCTGGCCCGCGGTGTCGCCGGACCAGACGAAGCGCACGTCGCTGCGCGCCGCCGGCGCGGTGCGGAAATGGCCGGCCATCGGCTCGGACAGCGCACCGCTCGCGCTGTCTTCCCACTGCACGCGGTAGAAGATGTCCTGCCCCGGCGGCAGGCCGGTCAGGTCGATGCGCGCCGAGTGGTCGGTGACCTCCAGCGCGTGCGGACCGCGCAGGCGGCGCGGCGCGGCGAAGCTCGCGGTCGTCGCCCATTCGACCCACAAACGCGCCGGCCGGTCGCAGCGCGCCCAGACGATGCCGCGATCGCCGGTGACGTCGCCGCTCTGCACGCCGGACGGGAAGCCCGGGCGCGCACTGTCGCGCGTGATCGTCGCGGGGGCCTGGGCCTGCGCAAGGATCGACGGCAGGCCGGTGGCGGCGCCGGCGATCAGGAGGTGGCGGCGGGGCAGCAGCAGCGGCATGGCGGGTCCTGGGGTGTCGAGCATGGCGGGGTCTTGCATGCTGCGCAGGCACGGTGACGCGGGCGTGTCAGCCATGGATCACCTGCTCCTCTTCATTCCGCTTCTCCACAGGGATCGTCCTTGGCCAGGATGAAATGGTGGATCACTCCCGCAAGGGCAGGAAGGTGCGCACGGTGTACGGTTGGAATCCCGGTCCACTGGTGTCCGTTGCAACGACTTCAACCCCTTGCCTGCCTCCGTCGTGGATCCACGAGAACCGGCATCCGGCATGAAACCCGCTCAACGTGATGACCTGCCCGCGAATGAGGCGAATGGAGTCGTTTCTGACGCTGAAGTTGTCTGGCGATGACTCGGTCAGGACTGTTTCACCGTCGACGCGATATCGACTGAGAACAACGTCCTGGTCCGATAGTGACGTCACCGATCCCGCTCCATTCGCGCCGCGTCCGAATCGGAGGGTGGCGCCACTCCCATCAACAACAATTTCCTTGAGCCAGCACCCGCGAACGTCAGCGTACTGCTGAGCCGAGCCGGACTGCGCTACGAGGAGTGCAAGGGCGAGGATGACGGGCTTGAGCATGGGGCAGTGACCTGGGTGATTGGCGCCGCGTGAGACATCGAGATGGACGCGTGTGAAGGGCATCGGTGCTGTCTTCATCCTCATCACTTCGGCGCTGTCCCGCCGCCTTCGACCAGTGCGATCCGGCGCCGCAGTCGCTGCGCATCGGCACTGTCACCGGCCTGCTCGGCGCGCTGCAGAGCAAGCTTGAGCCAGGCCATCAGCGGCCGCCGCCAGCCCTGCGCCGACGCGGTGTCGATCGCCACGCCGAAGACAGCCGGATGCGCGCGTGCGCCGCGCAGCAGCACGCCGGCGGCGACCAGGCGCGACAGCGGATCCTCGATCTTCAGCAGCGCCGCGGCATCACCCGGGCCGGCGCCTGCCGTCGCGGCCAGCGCCCGCTGCGGCTCGGGCAACAGCGCGACATTCGCCGGCGCGATGCGCGCCGACAGGTAGTCGGCATAAGCGCGCTCCGGCGCGGCGGCATCAGGTTCGAGCGCCTGATACGCCGGGCATTCGTCGAAATCCAGGCTCGCGACCTGCGCCGCGCAGCGCAGCAGCTCGGCGCGCGCCAGCAGCTCGGGCCGGCCGGTGCGCGCGATCTCGGCGCGCACGCGCTGCAGCTCCTGCGCTTCGATGCGCACCTCGCCGCCAAAGTACGCGTCCAGATAGCGCTCCATCGCCGAGCGGGCGTTCATCTGCCAGTCCGGCGGCGGCGGGCCGCTGGCGCAGGCGGCGAGCATGAACAGTGCGGCAGCGGCGACAACGGATCTCATGGCAGCTTGATCTCCGTCTGCCGCGCGAACGGCCAGCGGCGGTTCACCTCGTTGACCAGCTGCTCGACCTTGCGCAGGCTGCTTTCGACCTCGGCGCGCAGAGCGCCCAGGTCGGCGGTGGCGACCTTGGCATTGCCGGCCACGACCTGTGCGTCGGCGAGCACGGCATCGACCTTCTTCAGGCTGCTGCGCGCCTCGCCGAGCAGCTGGTTCAGCTCGCGCACCGACGCGCGCACGTCGCGCGCCAGGCCGTCGTCGCCGAACAGCTGCTGGTCGGCGCGGGCGGTCAGGCCGTCGAGCCGCGCCAGCAAGGCGTTGGCGCGGTCGACCGTGACGATCAGCTTCTTCGCGTCCGCGTCGTTGCCGAGCAGCGCACCGAGCGCGCCCTGCGGCGCGTTCAGGCGCGCGGTCATCGTCTGCAGGCTGTCGAGGCTCTTCTGCAGCGCGGAGTCGCTGGCGCTCAGCCGGTTCAGGTTCTGCATCAGCTCCTTGGCCGAGGCGATCACCTGCGGGATCTCGGCCGTGGCATCGCCGATCAGCACGTTGCGTACGGCACCCGGCGGCAGAGGCGGATCGGTCAGGATGCCGCTGTAGGCGCGGATCGCCGTGTTGCCGACGAGGCCGCGCACCAGCGTGAAGACGCTGGTCGTGCGCAGCCAGTGCGCATCCTTCCTGGGCACGTCGACGAGGATGCGGGCATTGCCGTCGGTCGCCAGCTCGATGCGGCGCACCCGGCCGATCGGGAATCCGGAGAACGTCAGGTCCATGCCGACGACGACACCTTCGGAATCGGTGGCCACGAGCACCAGTTCCTGCGTCGGCTCGAAGGCGCCGCGCGCGGCCATCACGTACAGCACCGTGCCGGTGATCAGCGCGAGCAGCAGCAACAGCAGCGCCGTTGCCTTGACCTCGACGTTGGCCACCGGCGGCGGGTCTTCCGCCGCCAGCGGCACGGACTGCGGCGCGTTTTCCGGTGCCGGCGGCACCGGCGCGGGCGGCGGCGCTTCGGCGGGTGAGGGCGGCGGCGCTTCCATCAGTAGTAGTTGACCATCAGCGAGCCGAGCTCGATCAGCACCATCACCGCCAGCATGCGGATCAGCCCGCGCAACTCAGGGCCGGCGCGGGTGCGGCGGGCCGGCGCGTCGGCCATCGCCGAGGCCAGCGGCATCAGCGCGACGGCCAGGCTGAACAGCAGCGTCTTCAGCACGAAGACCAGCGCGACGGTGGGGCTCAGCACATGGCCGACGGTGCGGCTGTAGCCGGCCAGCCCCCACGGCGAGAAGCCATGCGCGACGAGATAGGCCAGCACCAGCGCGGTGACGCCACTGGCCGCAGCCAGCATCCACACCGCGAACACGCCGGCCAGTGCGCGCGGCAGCAGCTCGTGCCGCAACGGGTCGCGCCCGGCCGCCTGCAGCGCCGCGAACCGGCCGCTGCGGCGCAGCGCGACGATCTCGGTGCCCGCCGGCAGCGCGAAGCGCACCGCGACGAAGAAGGCCGCGGCCAGCGGAATCAGCTCGAGCACCAGCACGCGGATCAACATCTCGAGCGCATAGCGTGACAGGCCGTAGCTGATCGCGGTGACGAGCACGATGCGCGTGATCACCAGCGTCGCCAGCGCCGCGACCAGCGTGAACCAGGCGAGCGCCGCGCTGGTGCCGGCGACCAGGTGCTGCGCCAGCGCGCGGCGTTGCTCGCCGCCGCGGTAGCTGGCGGGGCTGGCGGCCAGCGTCAACATCAACGTCGAGAACTGCACGACGCGCCACCAGCCGGCGAACCAGCGCGTGAACGGCGCGCTGGCGCGGTGGGCGAACAGGGCAGCGCGGGGCATCGCGCGATGATAGGTGCGGCTCGATCGCTGCCCCGTGAGGCATTGTTCGACAAGCTCAGGGCTTGCGCGCTTGCGCCGCGCGTTCCTTCAGCACCGCATCGCGGTCCGCGAAGCTCACGACCATGCCGGCGCAGCGCTTGTTCATGGTGTTGATCCGGCCATTGAGCTCAGCCTGTTCTTCGTTGAGTTGCCGCCCCAGGAGATTGAGCTCGGCGACACGGTTGTTCAGCGCGTCCATCCGCGCATTGAAGGCGTCGACCGCGGCCTGGTCGCTGGTGTCGACCTTCGGCTGCTCGGCGACCAGGGCCTGCATGTTGTCCTGGAATCGCTTCATCTCGATGTTGTGATCGCGCATGCGCTGATTCAGCGACGCCTGCTGCGGCTTGATCTTGTCCTCCTCCTGCAGGCAGGCGCGGAGTTCGTCGCGCGTCGATACGCGGGGCTTCGGCGCCGGTTGGGCGAGGGCGGTGGCGGCGCTGCTCAGCAGCAGGCAGGCACAGGTGGTGCGGAAGAGGATCATGGGTTCAAGGTCGAGCAGCAGCCTGGTGAAGCAAACTAGCGTCCCCAATGGATCGCGCCGCCCCACGGCAGCGGCAGCGAGCGGTACGGTGCCATGTCGAGGGCGAAGCGTTGCAGGCGGTTGCGATCGTCGTAGTGCAGTTGCACCTCGATCGTGTCGTCGCGGTAGATCCGGCAGATGCGGTTGCGCACCGGCACTTCGGCTTGGATCAGCGGACCGGAGCCGCAGGACCGCAGGAAGCGCGGCTTGCCGCGCCGGCAGTCGTCGGCGCTGATGACCGACACCGGCACGCCGCGCTCGGCGAACAAGGCGCGGGCCGCGTTCGGTGTCGAGACGAGGCGGGGCTGGTGCTCGAACTCGTTCGACAAGCCTTCGAGCTCGGCGCTGCATTCGCCATTGGTGAATACCGGCGGCAGCAGCAGCAGCCAGATGGCGGCGACGATGGCGAGCAAGCGGATCACGATGTCAGCCCGCCGCCTGCAGCGCGGCGAACGCTTCCTTCAGCCGCCGCAGCAGCGGCGCGTTCAGCGTGCGCGTGTGGCGGTTCCAGCGCCGCATCGATTGTTCGATCTCCGCGTGCAGCCGGATCGCCAGGCCGCGGTCGCCGGTCTGCGCCGCCCAGATCGCGAATTCGGCGCGGGCTTCGAAGCTGCCGAAGCGCTCGACCGCCGATTGCAGCTCGGCGCGCGCTTCGCTGGCGTGGCCGGCGTCGCCGAGCGCACGCGCCAGCAGCAGCGCCAGCGCCTCGGCGCGGAAGCCGGCATCGGCGGCGCGGATCGTGCGCAGGTGCCGCACGGTCTGCTCCGGCTTGCCCGCGGCGAGCGCGGCGCGCGCCGCGCCGAAGCGGATCTCGTGGTCGCCGGCGAAGGGGCCGTGCAGGCAGGCTGCGTAGGCCTGCAAGGCCTCGTCCGTCGCGCCCGCTTCGAGCAGCGCGGCGGCCAGGCGCATCTGGTTCTGCGCGGTCGGCGTGTCCTCGAAATCGGCGCGCGCGGCGCGCAGCTCACGCGTGGGATCGAGCGCCTTCACCGCGCCGCGAACTGCCTTGCGCGCGCCGCGCTCGAGCCGTGAATCGGGCAGGTAGACCGCGACGAAATAGACGATGCTGCCGAGCAGCGGGAACGAGAACAGGATGAACAGCCAGTAGGTCTGCTGGCCGCTGCGCACCGCGTGCACCGCGAAGCACAACGCGACCAGCACATGCAGGCCGAGTCCGATGAACGGCATGGAGTCCTCCCTCTAGACTTCTACGCGCGGGTCTTTGAAAACTGCCCGGCAGGCGCGTAGTTTAGGCACGCGCCGCGCGCGAATGCCCCATCAAATGCGGGATGGTCTCATCCGACCGAGGGAGACGTGCGGCGCCGATAACGCACGAAGGCGAAGTCGAAGGCATTCGGCGGCGCGGCGTGGTGCAGCGCGCGCGCGGTCTCGGTGAACTGCGCGCGGTCCCAGGGCGGGAAGTGCACGTCACCGTCGAAGTCGGCGTCCAGCTCGGTCAACAGGAGCTCGTCGGCGATCGGCAGCGCGGCGGCATACAGCTCGCTGCCGCCGATCACGAAGAGCCGCGGCACCGCGCCGGCTGCCGCGATCGCTTCGTCGAGCCCGTGCACGACGACGGCGCCCGATGCCGACCAGCCGCGCTGCCGCGTCACGACGATGTTGGTGCGGCCCGGCAGCGGGCGGAAGCGCTCGGGCAGCGAGTCCCAGGTCTTGCGGCCCATGATCACCGGATGCCCACTGGTCTGCTCGCGCAAGTAGCGCATGTCCTCGGGCAGCCGCCACAGCAGCCGGTTGCCGTCGCCGATCACGCCGTTGCGGGCGACCGCGGCGATCAGCGCGATCTCGGGTTTCGGCGCCGCCATCACACCGCCACCGGCGCCTTGATCGCCGGATGGTGCTGGTACTCGCGCAGCTCGAAGTCCTCGTACTCGTAGTCGAAGATCGACGCCGGCTTGCGACGCAGGCGCATCAGCGGATACGGATAAGGCGTGCGCGCCAGCTGCGCCTGCACCTGCTCGACGTGGTTGTCGTAGATGTGGCAGTCGCCGCCGGTCCAGACGAAGTCGCCGAGCGCCAGATCGCACTGCTGCGCGAGCATCTGCGTCAGCAGCGCGTAGCTGGCGATGTTGAAGGGCACGCCGAGGAAGATGTCGGCGCTGCGTTGATAGAGCTGGCAGCTGAGTTTGCCGTCGGCGACGTAGAACTGGAACAGCGCATGGCAGGGCATCAGCGCCATCTTCGACAGCTCGCCGACGTTCCACGCGCTGACGATGATGCGGCGCGAATCGGGGTTCGTCTTCAGCTGCTTGATCACCTCGGCGATCTGGTCGATGTGGCCGCCGTCAGGGGTCGGCCACGAGCGCCATTGCACGCCGTAGACCGGCCCGAGGTCGCCGTCTTCGCGCGCCCACTCGTCCCAGATCGTCACGCCGCGCTCCTGCAGCCAGCGCGCATTGCCGTCGCCGCGCAGGAACCACAGCAGCTCGAGGATGATGGACTTCAGGTGCACCTTCTTCGTCGTGACCAGCGGGAAGCCTTCGTTCAGGTCGAAGCGCAGCTGATGGCCGAATACGCTGCGCGTGCCGGTGCCGGTGCGGTCGGACTTCGGCGTGCCATGGAAGAAGACATGGCGCATGAAGTCTTCGTATTGGTGGCGGACGGGGCGGGCGGGCGGCATGTCCATGTCGATGTCAAAAGCCGGAAAAGAGGAAGTCGAGCGCGTCGTCGATCGCCTGACGCTGGTCACGCAGGGAGGCGACCGGGCGGCGCAGCAGGTTGAGCGGGGTGGTGCCGAGGTTCGGAACGTCTGCGAATACGGCGGTGCCTTCGATGACGAATTCGGGATTCAGACGCTGCGTCGGCGGGAGCTTCGGGTTGACCTTGCGCAGCGGCACGACCACGCGCGTGGACAGACCGCTCAGGTGGTCGGCCTGCACGTCGAGCCAGAACGGCGTGTGGTGCTTCTCATCCCGGATCGGCGTCGCGTAGACATCGAAGCGGGCCATCAGCGCGATGACTCCGGTTCCTTCGCGCGCTGCTCCTCCAGGTACCGTTGGATGCGCTGCGAGAACGTGCCTTCGCGCTCGATGCGGGCGTTGTAATCCGCGATGGCCTGCGCGTTGTCCTCTTGCCAACGTTCGCGGTATTGCCGAAGGACCTCTTCGGTGAGCAGGGCATCGACGGTTTGGGAAATGTTCAGGCCCATATCCTTGGCCATGTCGAGTACCTTGGCATTGAGCGACAGGTTGATGGGCCGCTTGGGCGCCTCGCGGATGCTGCGCATGTTCGATCTCCACGAAACTTGTGCATGGATTATGCGCCAGCCTCCTGCGTGTCCGGCGCCTCCAACCCGAACTGCATCGCCGCCAGCCGCGCATACAGCCCGCCGCGCGCCACCAGTTCGTCGTGCGTGCCGCTGTCGACGATGCGCCCGCCATCAAGCACGACGATGCGGTCGGCCTTCAGCACCGTGGCCAGGCGGTGGGCGATGACGATGGTCGTGCGGTGGGCCATCGCCGCTTCGAGGGCGGCCTGCACCATGCGCTCGCTCTCGGCGTCGAGCGCGCTGGTGGCTTCGTCGAGCAGCAGCAGCGGCGGGTTCTTCAGGATCGCGCGGGCGATGCTGATGCGCTGGCGCTGGCCGCCCGACAGGCGCACGCCGCGCTCGCCGAGGAAGGTGTCGTAGCCCTCGGGCAGCGCGCTGATGAAGTCGTGCGCGAAGGCGGCCTTGGCGGCGGCGATGACCTCCGCATCGCTCGCCTCGGGCCGGCCGTAGCGGATGTTTTCCAGCGCGCTGGTCGAGAACACGGTGCTGTCCTGCGGCACGATGCCGATGCGCGTGCGCAGCTCGGCCAGCGCGAGCTCGCGCACCGGCACGCCGTCGATCTTCACGACGCCGGCCTGTGCGTCGTAGTAGCGCAGCAGCAGCTGCAGCACGGTGCTCTTGCCGGCGCCGCTCGGGCCGACCAGCGCGACGGTTTCGCCCGGCGCGACGTGGAGGTTCAGATCCGCCAGCGCCGCATGCTGCGGCCGTGACGGGTAGTGGAAGCGCACGCTGTTGAGCTCGACGCGCGAGCCGCCGGCCGCCGGCGGCAGCGGCCGCGGCCGCGCCGGGTCGGCCACCGGCGAGCGGGCGGCGAGCAGCTCCATCAGCCGCTCGGTCGCGCCGGCGGCGCGCAGCAGGTCGCCGTAGACCTCGGACAACACCGCCACCGAGCCGACCAGGATGATCACGTAGACCACCGTCTGACCGAGGTGGCCGGCGGAGATGCGGCCGGCCATCACCGCCTGCGTGCCCTGGTACACGCCCCACAGCAGCGCGCCGAAGATCGAGCTGATGATGAAGGCGATCAGCAGCGCGCGAACGCGGGTGCGCTTGCGCGCCGTCTCGAAGGCGCTCTCGGTCGCGCGGTCGAAGCGTGCCGCTTCGCGGTCTTCCTGCACGTAGCCCTGCACGACGGGAATCGCGTTCAGTACCTCGGCGGCGATGGCGCTCGAATCGGCGACGCGGTCCTGGCTGGCGCGGCTCAACTTGCGCACCCGCTGGCCGAAGTAGATGCTCGGCAGCACCACCAGCACCAGGATCCCCAGCACCTGCGTCATCACGTAGGGATGGGTGATCACCAGCATCGCCAGCGCGCCGATGCCCATCACCGTGTTGCGCAGGCCCATGCTCAGGCTGGAGCCGACGACGGTCTGCACCAGCGTCGTGTCGGTCGTCAGCCGGCTCAGCACCTCGCCGGTGGCGTTGGTCTCGAAGAACTCGGGGCTCTGCCGCAGCACGTGGGCGTAGACGGCATTGCGCAGGTCGGCGGTGACGCGCTCGCCGATCCAGCTGACCATGTAGAAGCGCAGCGCCGAAAACAGCCCGAGCGCGATGCCGACCGCGAACAGCGCGGCGAAATGCCCGCGCAGCGCCATCACCCGCGCGCCCGGATCGGCGGCGACGAGGCCGGTGTCGATCAGCGACTTCAGCGCCAGCGGGAACACCAGCGTCGTCGCGGCGGCGAGCACCAGGAACAGCAGCGCCAGGCCGATGCGGCCGCGGTAGGGGCGTAGGAAAGGCAGCAGCCCGGAGAGCGATTTGGGGGTCGCGGCTTTCGCGCGCTCGGAGGAAGCGGCAGTCATCGCACGAGTGTAGGGGCCGATTTCTGCAGATAACCCCAGCCGAAGCTAGCCTATTCAAATAATGCCGAGACAAACATTGCTTAGGCAAGCATATTCAAGCCCCATGGCCCCGACGAAGCCCCCGAAGCCGACAACGTTCTACAACCCCGAGACGCTGCGCGCCGACAACAGCATCGGCCTGCTGACCAAACGTGCGCAGCAGTCGATCCTGCTGGCGGTCGACCGCCGGCTCGCGCCGCACGACCTGACGCACGCGCAATGGGTGCCGCTGTACAAGCTGGCCAAGGGCGACTGCTCGACGATGGCCGAGCTGGCGCGTGACGTCGCGCTCGACCCCGGTGCGATGACCCGCGCGCTCGACCGGCTCGAGACCAAGGGGCTGCTCAAGCGCGTGCGCTCCGAAGATGACCGCCGCGTGATCAAGCTCGAGCTGACCGCCGAGGGGGAAGAAGTCGCGCACCTGGTGCCGGCCGTGCTGGCCGAAGTGTTCAACGCCCACCTCGCCGGCTTCACCAAGGCCGAGTGGTCGACGCTGGTCGGGCTGCTGCAGCGGCTGGTCGCCAACGGCGATGCGCTGCGCGAGGCGAAGGAGGAATGATGGCCCCGCCGCTGACCCGACCCGCGCTGCAGACCGGCGGCGTGGCGCTGTTCGCGCTGATCTCGGCGCTGGTCGTCGTGCTGCTGGGCGGCTGCGCGAGCCTAGGACCGGCGGTTGAGCCGATCGCACGGCATGGCCCGGCGCAAGCCGGGCTTGATCAGGGAGCCGCGGTGCCGACGGTGAATGCCGCGTGGTGGCGCGAATTCAACGATCCGACGCTGAACGACCTGATCGACCGTGCGCTCGCCGGCCAGCCCGGGCTGCAGGCCGCGGCCGCGCGCGTCGCGCATGCCGGCGCGGCGCTGGCCGCGAGCCGCGCCGCGTTGGCCCCGCAGCTCGGCCTGGCCGCTGACATCACGCGTCAGCACTTCACCGAGCGCGGCCTGGTGCCGCCGCCGATCGCCGGCAGCGAGCGCACCAGCGCGACGCTGCAGGTGACCGGCCAGTGGGAGCTCGATTTCTTCGGCCGCCACCAGGTCGCGCTGCAGGCCGCGCTCGGCCAGCAGCGCGCCGCGCAGGCCGAGCTCGGCGCCGCGCGGGTGCTGCTGGTCTCGCGCATCGCGCTGGGTCATGTCGGCCTGGCGCGGCTGGTCAGCCAGCAGCAGATTGCCCGCAGCGCGCTGCAGCAACGCGAGGCGATGCTCGGGCTGACGCGCCAGCGCGTGGCCGGCGGCATGGACACGCAGGTCGAACTGCGCCAGGCCGAGAGCGCGGTGCCCGAGGTGCGCCAGCAGATCGAGGCGCTGGCCGAGCAGATCGCGCTGGCGCGGCATCAACTGGCGGTGCTGAGCGGCCAGCCGCCGCAGGCGCTGGCGGCATTGACGCCGACGCTGCAGCCGTTGCCGGTCGACGCGCTGCCCGAGCGCCTGCCGGCCGACCTGCTCGGCCGCCGCGCCGACGTGGTCGCCGCGCGCTGGCGCATCGAAGCAGCGACACAGGACGTGCAGGGCGCCCGCGCCGCCTTCTATCCGGACATCGACCTGCTCGGCTTCGCCGGCTTGAGCGCGCTCGGCCTCGACCGCCTGTTGTCGCCGGGCAGCCTCAACCTCGGCGTCGGCCCGGCGCTGCGGCTGCCGATCTTCGACGGCGGCCGGCTGCGCGCGCAACTGAAGGGCCGCGAGGCCGAGCTCGACGCTGCCATCGCCGCCTACAACGGCGCCGTGCTCGACGCCGCGCGCGAGGCCGCCGATGCGATCGTGTCGCTGCGCTCGATCGAACGCCAGCAGGCCGAGCAGGCCCAGGCGCAGGCCGCCGCCGAGAGCGCCTACGACTTCGCGCAGCAGCGCTACCGCGCCGGCCTCGGCACCTACCTCACCGTGCTCAGTGCCGAAACCAGCGTGCTCGCGCAGCGCCGCCTTGGCGCCGACCTGAAGGCACGCGCGCTCGAGAGCCGCATCGGGTTGATGAGGGCCCTCGGCGGCGGCTGGCAAGCCGACGGCGACCTCACCAGGGTCAGCGGCGGCTGGCACGACGACGAACTCCTGAAGACGGCCCAACGATGAACTCTCCCGTCCCCGTGCCGGCCGCCGCGCCGGCCACCCGCCGCAAGGCGCTCGCCGTCGTCGGCACGCTGGTCGCGCTCGGTGCGATCGCCGCCGGCGCCTGGTGGGCGCTCGTCGCGAGCCGCATCGAGCACACCGACAACGCTTACGTGCAAGGCCATGTCGTTCAGATAACGCCCCAGGTCAACGGCACCGTGATCGCGATCCAGGCCGACGACACCGATGTGGTGAAGGCCGGCCAGGCGCTGGTGCGGCTCGATCCGGCCGATGCGCAGCTGGCACTCGAGCAGGCCGAGGCCCAGCTCGGCCAGGCGGTGCGGGAGGTGCGCACGATGTACGCGAACAACGCGACGCTGGCTGCACAGGTCGCGTTGCGCGATGCCGAAATCGACCGCGCGCAGGCCGACTTGGCGCGGGCGCATGACGACGTCGCGCGGCGCACGCCGCTGGTGGCCTCGGGGGCCGTCGGCCAGGAGGAGTTCGCGCATGCCAAGGCCCAGCTCGCGGCGGCCCAGAGCGCGTTGGCGGCCACCCGTTCGGCCGCCGCCGCGGCGCGCCAGGCGCTGGCGTCGAACCAGGTGATGACCGCCGGCACCGCGATCGAGCAGCATCCGGGCGTGCAGCGCGCCGCGGGGCGTGTGCGCGAAGCGTGGCTGGCGCTGAAGCGCACGGAGCTGAAGGCGCCGCTCGACGGCGTGGTCGCCCGCCGCAGCGTGCAGCTCGGCCAGCGAGTGGCCGCCGGCGCGCCGCTGATGACGGTGGTCGCGCTCGACCAGCTCTGGGTCGACGCGAACTTCAAGGAAAGCCAGCTGCGCAAGCTGCGCATCGGCCAGCCGGCGCGGCTGGTCGCCGACGTGTACGGCGAGAAGGTCGCGTTCCGCGGCCGCATCGCGGGCCTGGGCGCCGGCACCGGCGCCGCCTTCGCGCTGCTGCCGGCGCAGAACGCCACCGGCAACTGGATCAAGGTGGTGCAGCGGGTGCCGGTGCGCATCGTGCTGGAGCCGGCCGACCTGGCCGCGCATCCGCTGCGCGTCGGGTTGTCGATGGCGGTCGAGGTCGACGTCAGCGAGGGCGGTGGCGCAGCGCTGGCGAACACGGCGCCCTCGGCGCCGGCACCGGCGACGCAGCGCACGACGGTCTTCGACGCCCTCGCCGGCGAAGCCGAGGCCGAGGTCAAGCGCATCGTCAAGGCGAACCTCGGCAGCGCCATCACGGTGCAGTGATGACGCCGTCCACGGCACCGCCGCCGCCCCTCACCGGCGGCAAGCTGGCCCTCGGCACACTGGCGCTGTCGCTGGCCACGTTCATGAACGTGCTCGATTCGTCGATCGCCAACGTGTCGATCCCGGCGATCGCCGGCGACCTGGGCGCGAGCCCGTCGCAAGGCACCTGGGTCATCACCAGCTTCGGCGTCGCCAACGCGATCTCGGTGCCGCTGACCGGCTGGCTGACGCAGCGCTTCGGCGCGGTGCGGCTGTTCACCACCAGCGTGCTGCTGTTCGTGCTGGCGTCGTGGCTGTGCGGGCTGGCCCCGTCGCTCGAGCTGCTGATCGCGGCGCGCGTGCTGCAGGGCTTGGTTGCCGGGCCGATGATCCCGCTGTCGCAGACGCTGCTGCTGTCCAGCTACCCGCGTGAAAAAGCCGGCTCGGCGCTGGCGCTGTGGGGCGTCACGACGCTGGTCGCGCCGGTGGTCGGGCCGCTGCTCGGCGGCTGGATCACCGACAACATCGCCTGGCCGTGGATCTTCTACATCAACGTGCCGGTCGGCCTGCTGGCGGCGCTCGTGGCCTGGACCATCTATGCCGAGCGCGAGACCGCGACCAGAAGCCTGCCGATCGATCGCATCGGCCTGGCGCTGCTGGTGGTCGGCGTCGGCTCGCTGCAGCTGATGCTCGACAAGGGCAAGGAGCTCGACTGGTTCGCTTCGCCGCTGATCGTCGCGCTGGCGGTCGCCGCGGTGGTCGGCATCGTGCTGCTGGTGGTGTGGGAGCTGACCGACGCGCATCCGGTGGTCGACCTGCGGCTGTTCGCCGGGCGCAACTTCGCGTTCGGCACGCTGGCGATGTCGGTGGCCTACGGTATCTTCTTCGGCAACGTCGTGCTGCTGCCCTTGTGGCTGCAGCAGCACATGGGCTACACGGCAACGGCCGCAGGCATGGCGCTGGCGCCGGTCGGCATCCTCGCGATCCTGTTCACGCCGCTGGTCGGCCGCAAGGTCGCCGCATGGGATCCGCGCTGGATGGCGGCCGCGGCCTTCGTCGGCTTCGCCGGCGTGCTGTGGCTGCGCTCGGGCTTCACGCCGCAGACCGACCTCCCGCACATCCTGCTGCCCACCGTGCTGCAGGGCGCGGCGATGGCTTTCTTCTTCATCCCGCTGACGACCTTGAGCCTGGCCGGCCTGCCGCCGGAGCGTTTGGCCTCGGCCGCGGGCCTGTCGAACTTCGTGCGCATCACCGCCGGCGCGATGGGCACCTCGATCGCGACCACGCTGTGGGAGGCGCGCGCCGCGCTGCACCATGCGCGGCTGACCGAACGGCTGGCGCTGGGCGACCAGCCGCTGGCCGCGGCGAGCGAACAGCTGCGCCAGCTGGGGTTGACGCCGGAGCAGGCGTCGGCGCAGATCAACCGGATGGTCGACCAGCAGGCCTTCACGCGCGCGGCCGACGATGTCTTCCTGGTCTCGTCGCTGCTGTTCCTCGGGCTGCTCGGCTTGTTGTGGCCGATGCGCCGGCCGCGCGCGCTGGCTGCGGCGGCGGCGGAGGCCGGCGCCGCGCACTGATCGAGAGGGAGGGAGCGGCGGTCGGTCTATAAGATCGACCGCATGCACACACCGCAGGCGACCGGCCACTGGCAGCTGCGCCTGCTGGGCGGGCTCGAGGCGCGCAATGGCGAGCTGCACATCACGCGCTTCGTCAGCCGGCCCACGGCGCTGCTGCTGGTGCGGCTGGCGCTGTGGCCGCAGCGCATGCATGCGCGCGAGGAGCTGGTCGACCTGCTGTGGCCGGACGCGCCGCTGGATGCCGGCCGCAACCGGCTGCGCCAGGCGCTGGCCGCGTTGAAACGCATGCTGGAGCCGCCCGGCAGCGACGCGCCGCCGGTGATCCTGGCCGACCGGCAGAGCCTGCGCATCAACACGGCGGCGCTGAGCTGCGACGTGCAGGCCTTCGAAACCGCGCTGCGCGAGGGCCGTTTCGACGCGGCGCGCGCGCTGTACCAGGGTGAGCTGCTGCCGGGCTTCTACGACGAGTGGGTGCACGAGGAGCGCGGCCGGCTCGCGGCGCTGGCCGAACGCCTGGCCGCGGCGCCGGCGCTGCCGGCCCCTTCGGCCCCTTCGGCGCCCGTGGCCGCGCCGCCGATCGCAACGCTGCCCCCGGTCGAGACCGCCGAGCCGCCGAGTTACCTGACCCGCCTGTTCGGTCGCGACGCCGAGCTGGCGCAGCTGCCGGGCTTGCTACGCGAGCATCGGCTCGTCACACTGTGCGGCCCCGGCGGCTGCGGCAAGACGCGGCTGGCGACCGAGCTGCTGCAGCGCCTGCGTGCGGCGCCCGACGGCGGCGGCTTCGACCTGCTGGCCTTCGTGCCGCTGGCCGAATGCAGCGATGCCGACGCGCTGCGCTCGCAATTGCGCGTCTCGCTGCAGCTGCCGCCGCCGCAGCGCGAGGCGGCCGATCCGCTGGCCACCGCGCTCGCCGGCCGGCGCGTGCTGCTGGTGCTGGACAACGCCGAGCAACTGGTCAGCGCGCCGGTGCTCGAGCTGATCGAAGGCTGGCTCGGCCGGCTGCCGGGGCTGCACCTGCTGGTGACGTCGCGCCGCGTGCTCGGTCTGCCGGGCGAGCGCGAGAAGGTGCTGCCGCCGCTGCCGCTGCCGCGCGAGGGCAGCGATGCGGCCGCGTTGCGGGCCAACCCCGGCATCGCGCTGTTCATCGACCGCGCCCGCGCGCTGCGGCCCGACTTCCAGGTGCCCGAGCGCCAGCTCGCCGCCTTGCTCGCGCTGTGCCGCGCGCTCGACGGCCTGCCCTTGGCGATCGAGCTGGCCGCAGCGCGCAGCCGCGCCTTCTCGATCGCCGAGATGCACGCGGCGTTGACGCGCCCGTTCGAATTGCTGCAGCGCACCGGCGCGGCCGCGCGCGGCCGGCGCCACGATTCGCTGCAGGCCGCGATCGACTGGAGCTGGCGTCTGCTCGATCCGGCGCAGCAGGCGCTGCTGGCGGCGCTGGCCGTGTTCCGCGGCGGCTGGACCGCCGACGACGCGCAGGCCGTCTGCCCGGTCGACGATGCGCGCGCCCGCCTTGAAGCGCTGGTGGCGGATTCGCTGCTGACCGTCGAGGCCCCACCGGACGAGGATGCGGACGAGGGCGCTGCGGACAAGCCGCCCGCGCTGCGTTTCCAGATGCTCGAGGGCATCCGTGCCTTCGTGCTCGAGCGTTTGCCCGAGGAACAGCGGCCGGCGCTGCGCGCAGCGCACCGCGCGCACTTCGCCGCGCGCACCGAGGCGCTGCGTGCCGCCGACCGCGTGCTCGACGACGCCGACCTGCCGAACATCGCCGAAGCGCTGCGCAGCGCGGTCGACGACGGCGTGCCGGGTGAAGCGCTGGCGCTCGCGCTGGCGCTGAGCACGCACTGGAACAGCCAGGGCATTGCGCCGGAGCTGCTGGCGCTGCTCGACCGTGCGTTCGACGCGCTGCCGTTGGACGCCGAGCCGGCTGCGCCGGCGGCCGAGGGGGCGGCGCCGGCGGCGCTGATGCTGGCCATGCTGCACCTGACCGCCGGCCACGGCCAGCAGGCGCGCGGCCGTGCGGCCCAGGCGCTGCAAGCCGCGGGCAGCCGGCCCGCGCTGCGCGGCCAGGCACTGTGCGCACGCGTGCGCATCGCGTTCGAGCTCGACCGGCAGGGCAGCGGCCTCGAGGCGGCGCTCGACGAAGCCGCCGCACTGGCCCAGCGGGCCGGGGCGCCCGCGCTCAGCGCCGAGGTGATCGGCTTGCGCGGCATGCTGCTGCTGCGCCACGGTGACGACCCGTTGCGCGCCGACCAGTTGTTGCTGGAAGCGACGGCGCGTCATCGTGCGCTCGGGCAAGGGCGCGAAGCGCGGCGGCTGCAGTTCGAACGCGCCTGCTGCCTGGTGCGGCAACGGCGCTGGCACGAGGCGCTGATCGAAGCGCAGGTCTGCGAAGCCGCGTACCGCGACGCCGGCGATCGCCACCAGCGGCTGTCGGCCATCAATCTGCAAGGCGTGCTGCATGCCGAGCTGCGCCAATGGCCCGACGCGTTGCGCGCCTACCGCCGCTGCGCGCAGGCGGCCTGGGCTCTGCACAACCACTACTGGCTGGCCTATGCGCTGTGGAATCACGGCCGCAACCTGGCACGGCTGCGCCGGCCGGAAACCGCGGCGCTGCTGATGGCGTTCAGCCAGCGCTTCTGGGCCACGCACTTCGGCACCATCGACCGCGATGACCTGCGTTACGTGCGACGGGTGCGGCGGCTCGCCGAATGCCAGCTCGGCCGCGCCGCGACGGCCATCGCCTGGCAGCGCGGCGAGGCGCTGACGCTGCCGCAGGCCATCGGCCTGGCCTTGGCCGAATCGGAGCCGTTTGCCGGGCAAACCCCCTGAACTGCGCTACCAGGGCGATGCAATTCTCACGCTCGTGCAAGGTCGGTTTGTGGTCGAATTGAACGACCATGAGTGCCCCCCGAACCGCTGCCGTGCCGACATCGGCCGCCTCGTCCGTCGCATCGCCGTCGGGCCTTGACTGGCAGCGCTGGGTGCGCCGCATCGGGCCGCTGAAGCTCGCACTGGTGGTCTTGCCGGTGTCGCTGCTGCTCGCCGCGCTGACCGGCGCCGCGCTGGCTGCCATCACCGGCGCATCGATCGCCACCCTCGCGCTCCTCGGTAGCGCGAGCGCCTTGCCGGCGGTGCTGGTCGCCGCCGCACTGTTCTGGCGCGCCGGGCCGGGCGCCGTGCCGGCCTTGCCGGAGATCGATGTCGCTGCCACGCGTGATGCGCTGACCGGCGCCTTCACGCAACGCCATTTCGTCGCCGCGACCGACCGCGAATGGGCGCGCATCCGCCGCCACGGCGAAGACGCCGCGCTGCTGATGGTCGATGTCGACCACTTCCGCGCGCTGAATGACAAGCAAGGCCCGGCCTGCGGCGATGCGGCACTGGTCGAGATCACCCGCCTCGCGTCCGCGACGCTGCGCCAGTACGACCTGCTCGCGCGCTTCGGCGGCGGCGTGCTGGTGGTCTATCTCCCGCACACCGATCCGATCGGCGCACTCGATGTCGCCGAGCGCATCCGCGAACGCGTCGCCGGTTATCGCCTGACCTGGGAAAGCCAATCGATCGGCGTCACCGTCAGCATCGGGGTCGCCGCCGTCGGCGCGGACCATGCCGCGCTCGATGCCGTCATTGCGGATGCCGGCACCGCATTGCGCGAAGCAAAAGCCGCCGGCCGCAACTGCGTGCGCGCCGCACCGGTGCAACCGCGCCGCCAGCCGGCGCCGGGGGCGTCGATCGGCGACCGCCGCGCCAAGGGCCCGATCTGATCGGGACTGATCAGCCCAGCTTCAGCGGGGTCTTGCGGCCCGTCATTTCCAGGTAGCCCAGGCCGATCTCGCGGCCGTCGCGCTCGCGCAGCGCCGACAAGCCTTCCCAATAGATCGCGCCGGTGCTGGCGCTGCTGTCGAGCTCCTGCGCCTCGAACAAGGCCTCGAGCTCGAACGCGCCGGCCGGCGTCGTGATCGCCCACCGCACCGGGTAGCGGGCGCCGGTCGCCGGGCTGGTCCATTCGCGCAGCGGCTGGAACTGCACCTCGTCCGGCGTGAAGACGCGCACCGCGCCGCCGGCCGGGCGGTGGCTGCCGCCGGCCCACACCACGCTGCCGTCGCGGCGGCGCAGCACGAAGGCCGTCAAGGCACCACCGTCGTGCAGGTTGATGCCGATCCAGTCCCAGCCGACGGCGCCCGGCGCCAGCAGCTCGTTGCTCCACTCGTGATCGAGCCAGCCGCGGCCGGCGAGCGTGCTGCTGCGGCCGTCGAGCGCCAGCTGCGCCTGCACCGCGAGCTGCGGCTGCGTGTAGTAGTGGCTGGCCTGCTGCGGCTGCGGCCCCTTTCGGGAATGGCCGTGCTGCCCTTGCAGCAGCACGGCTTGCGTCGGCGCCAGCACGAGTTGCAACGTGAAACCGGCTTCCGCCGCCGGCAGCCGCGCGCTGTAGCGGCCGTCGGCGCCACGCACGAACGACCAGGCCCCGAGCACGACATCGGTGTCGTGCGCGGCAGCGTGCACCTCGGGCTGCGACGGATCGCCCGACCAGCGCGACAGACGCTGCGCATCGCGGTGCCGGCGTGCTGCCACGTCCGACACGGCCGCATGCGCGAACAGCAGCTGGCGCGGCGCAAAGCGCCCGGGCAGCTCGGCGGCCAGCCCCGTGCGGCTGCGGAAGAAGGTCAGCTGCCAGCCGACCGGCGCGGCCTGCGGGTCGGGGCGCAGCCAGCCGGTGGCGTACCACCATTCGATGCGCGTGCCGCTGTGTGCACCGTGGTCACGGGGGAAGACGAGCGCGCGCTGGGAGACCGTGTCGTCATTGGCATCGGCGCGAGCAACTTCGACGCGACCGAGCGCCGCCGCGGCCAGCGCCTGCAGCGCCATCCGGCGCCGGGGGCTCACCAGTCCTCCTTCACCGCCAGCACCGCCTGCCGCGACGCCGCCCGCCGCGCGCTGAATGCCGCCGTCAGCGCGCCGGCCAGCAGCACCGCACCCGCCAGCAGCGCGAGCGGCAGCGCCGGCAACGTCATCGACATCGTCCAGTGAAAACTCTGCGGGTTGACGACGTGCACCAGCACGACGGCGATCGCCAGCCCGAGCCCGATGCCGACCGCGCAGCCGGCCACCAGCCAGGCCAGCGTCTCGAGCGTCACCAGCCCGATCACCTGGGCGCGCGTCAGCCCCAGGTGCGCCAGCAGGCCGAACTCCTTGCGCCGCGCCAGCACCTGCGCCGACAGGCTGGCCGCGACGCCGACCAGGCCGACGCCGATCGCCACCGCCTGCAGGTAGCGCGTCACCGCGAAGCTGCGGTCGAAGATCGACAGCGACATCCGCCGCAGTTGCGCGGTACTGGCGATGTCGATCGGCAGCGCGGCGCCGGCGCGCTCGCGCAGCGCCGCGTCGACCGCCGCCGGCGCCGCGCCGGGCGCGAGCGAGAGCGACAGCTCGTTCAGCCCGGCGTCGCCGGTCAAGCGCCGGTAGTCGTCGAGCGCAATGGCCACCGCGCCGAACTGGCGCGCGTAGTCGCGCCAGATCCCGCGCACCAGCAGCGGCGGCCGCGCGGCGGCGTCGACGCCGGGCAGGGGCAGCGTGATGCGCTGGCCGACCGACCAGCCGTACAGCGCCGCCGCCGGCTCGCTCAGGTAGATCGACGTGATGCCGGGCTGCGCCGGAATCAGCGTGCCGACCAGCGGCAACACCGTGGCCGGATCGGCCAGCGGCCGCGCGACCAGCGTGACCGACGGCCGGTGCGGATCGAGCTGCATCGGCCGGTGGCGCGCCACCTGCACCCGCGCGACGCCGGGCACCGAGGCCGCCGCGGCGACGAAGTCCGGCGGCAGCAAGGCCTGCTCGGCGGCGCTGCTGCTCTGCGCGGTGCGCAGGTACAGGTCGGCCGGCAGGATCTGCTCCAGCCAGCCCGAGACGGCCTCGCGGAAGCTGGCGACCATCACCGTCAGCGCCACCGACAGCGCCAGGCTCGCGACGACGCCGGCGACGGTGGCGCTGGCCGTCTGACGGGCGAAGCGGGCGCGGCGCCAGGCCAGCAGCATGAGCGCGGTGCGCGGCTGCGCGTGGCGTTGGATCAGCGCCTGCACGGCCGCCGGCACCAGTGCGACGCCACCGCCGAGCAGCAGCGCGACCGAGGCATAGGCGGCCAGCGGCAGTCCGCCGATCGGCGGCGCCAGCGCCAGCAGGCCACCGCCGCCCAGGGCCGCGAGACCCGGCCAGACCGGCGGTGCGGCCCCGGTCGGACCGCCGAAGCCCTTCAACGCCTGCGCCGGCGCCAGCTGCTCGGCGCGCCGCGCCGGCCACCAGGCGCCGCCGACCGTCGCCATGACGCCGAGCGCGCCGCACGCGGCGAGCATCGGCCACGGCCACGCCAGCCGCGGCACCGTGCCCGGGAAGTAGCCGCCGCCGAGATCGCCGCCCAGCAAGCGCAGCGCGCCCCAGGCCAGCAGCGCGCCGGCGCCCAGGCCCAGCAGGCTGCCGACGAGCCCCAGCAGCGCGCTCTCGGCGAGCACCAGCCGCCGGCGTTCGCGCGCGGCGAGCCCGAGCACGCCAAGCAGCGCGAACGACGGCGTGCGCTGCGCGACCGACAGCGAGACCACCGAATAGACCAGGAAGCCGCCGACCAGCAGCGCGACCAGCGCCAGCACGCCGAGGTTGACGCGGTAGGCGAGCGACAGGTTCGACAGCCGCTGCACCGCATCGTCGGCCGCGCCGACGCGTACTTCAGGCGTCAGCGTCAACGCCTGCAGCCAGGCCGCGCGGTCGACGCCTTGCACCAGCTTCAGGTCGATGCGGGAGAGGCGCCCCGCGCGCTGGAAACCGTGCTGCGCGGCGGCGATGTCGAGCACGATCAGCGGCGTGCTGCCGGCGGCGACGCTGCCCGCCACGCGCAGCCGCCGCCACCCGCCGGCCGATTGCAGCTCGATCTGGTCGCCCGCGCGCAGCTGCAGCCGCGCCATCGCCGCCGGGTTCGGCCAGGCGAGGCCGGGGTCGAGCAGCATCGCGGCGCCGCGCTCGGGCGCCGAGGCCGGCTGCGGCAGCAGCATCGGCGCGATCGCGGCGACGCGCAGCGCATCGATGCCGACGATCCGCACCGGTACTGGCACCGGCGCCGGCGCGGCGGCCGCGCTGGCCCCACTGGCCGCACTGGCCGCACTGGCCGCACTGGCCGCACTGTCGATGCGGCGCGCCTGGCTGTCGAGCTCCAGCACCGGGCTGGCGACGGCAACCTGTTCGTCGCGCGCGAGTCTCGCGATCCAGCCGTCGTCGAAACCCTGCGAACTTGACGCGGCGAGCACCACGTCCGGCTCGCCATTGACCGTGCGCACGGCCTGCGCGAACTCGGTCAACGCCGAATGGTTGATCATCTGCACCGAGCCGGCCAGCGCGACGCCGAGCGCCACCGCCAGCAGCGCGACGCCGTGGCGCCACGGATGGTGGCGCCATTCGGCCCATGACAGCGTGAGCAGCGGCAGCAGCTTCATGTCGCGGCTTCGATGCCGGTGGCGGTCAGCCGCAGCACGCGGTCGGCGCGCGCCGCGGCGGCGGCCGAATGCGTGACCAGCAGGCACGCCGCGCCCTCGGCACGCACCTGCGCCGTCAGCACGTCGAGCATGCGCTCGGCGGTCGCCGGGTCGAGGTTGCCGGTCGGCTCGTCGGCCAGGATCAGCAGCGGCCGGTGCACGAGAGCCCGCGCCAGCGCCACGCGCTGCAACTGCCCGCCGGACAGCTGCGCCGGGCTGCGCGCGCCCAGGCCGCCGAGCCCGACCGACTGCAGCAGCCGTTCGACCCGCGCGCCATCGTTCCTACCCAGCAAAAGCAGCGGCAGCGCGACGTTCTCGGCCACCGACAGGTGCGGCAGCAGGTGGAAGGCCTGGAATACGAAGCCGAGCTTCTCGCGCCGCAGCCTCGCGCGCTCGGGCTCCGGCAGCGCGAGCACCGGCGCGCCGTCGAGCAGCACCTCGCCGCCATCGGCCTCGTCGAGCCCGGCAATGCAGTTCAGCAGCGTCGACTTGCCGACCCCCGATTCGCCGAGCATCGCGACGAATTCGCCGCGTTCGAGATGCAGCGAGACATCGCGGAAGACGGGCGTCTCGGCGTAGGCCTTGGCGAGGGCGCGGATCTGCAGCATGTCAGCGGTCCGTTGTGCTCGGCGCCGTACCGCGCATGCACAGACAGAGCGAGCCAAGGCCACGGGGTACCCGCTGCCGCTCGTGTCCCCCGGTCGCTTCGCTCCCTCCTCCTCTTACCTCGCTGCAGCGGGCACCCCATGTCCTTGGCAACGGTACCGCGGTGGCGTGCGAAGAATCAATTCCAGGGCCGTGCCCGATCAGGACGGCAGGGTGCCCTGTGGAGCGAGGTAAGAGGAGGAGGGAGCGGAGCGACCGGGGGAGTGAGCCCGGACACAAACAGTCCAGTGGACTGTTTGTGCCTGGCGAACGCCAGGGCCTCTGGCCCTGGCCGGCGCAACAGGGCACCCTGGCGGCCTGATCTCGCTGAGACTTCAATAGCAATGGCAGCAATGGGCCGCGAGCACCCCCTCGGCGGAACAACGCCGCAGGCGGGCGGATCGAGGCTGGGAGCGCCATCATCCGAATTCAGGCAGCTGCGCGCGCAGCGGAGCCAGCAGGTCGCCGCCCGAGTCGCAGGCGATCGTCTCGCGCTGCATCGAGCGCAGCCAGGTCAGCTGGCGCTTGGCGAGCTGGCGCGTCGCGGCGATGCCTTGTTCGCGCAGGGGGCCGAGCGCGTCGTTATCGAGCGCCTCCCAGGCCTGGCGGTAGCCGACGCAGCGCATCGAAGGCAGCCGGGGGTGCAGATCGCCGCGCGCGCGCAGCGCGCGCACTTCGTCGATCAAGCCGGCAGCGAGCATGGCATCGAAGCGCTCGGCGATGCGGCGGTGCAGCCAGGCGCGCGACACCGGCTCGAGCGCGACGAGGCGCAGCGGCAGCCCGGCGCTGGTCGCCTGGCCGTGGTGGTCTGACAGCGGGCGGCCGCTCAGCTGCCAGACTTCGAGCGCGCGCTGGATGCGCTGCGCGTCGTTGGGTGCCAGGCGCGCGGCTGTCGTCGGGTCGATGCGTCGCAGCTCTTCGTGCAGCGCCGGCCAGCCTTCGGCGGCCGCGCGCGCTTCGAGCGCTGCGCGCACAGCGGGATCCGCCGGCGGCAGCGCATCGAGGCCATCGATCAGTGCCTTGAAGTACAGCATCGTGCCGCCGACCAGCAGCGCGAGCCGGCCGCGGGCATTGATCTCGGCGATCAGCCGGCGCGCATCGGCGGCGAACTGCGCAGCCGAGTAGGCATCGGTCGGCTCGAGAATATCGATCAAATGGTGCGGCACCTGCGCGCGCTCCGCGGCGCTCGGCTTCGCGGTGCCGATGTCCATGCCGCGATAGACCAGCGCCGAATCGACGCTGACGATCTCCAGCGGGAGCACGGCGGCCAGCTGCATCGCCAGCGCACTCTTGCCCGACGCGGTCGGGCCGGCGAGGGCGAGGGCATGCAGCGCCGTCACACGGCCACCCGCGCCGGATCACCGTGCCGGCGCACCAGCGTCCAGACGACCAGCACCGCGCCCGCCGCGCCGCTGCCGATGCCGATCGCCAAGGGCCGCAGCGTGCCGTCGAGCGCATGGCCGAGCCACAGGCCGATGCCGAAGGCGGCGAGCGCCAGCACGCAGCCGGCAAGCGCCGCCGCCAGCCCGGCCGAGCGCGGGAACGGCCCGACCGCACCGGCCTGGCCGCAGGGCTGGTGCACGCCGTGGCCGAGCGCATACAGCCAGGTCGGCAGCATCACCGCCCAGACGGCGCGGTGGTCGGTCGACGCCAGCACGGCCATGCCGAGCGCGCTGGCGATCGAGAAGCCGCTGCCGCGCAGGACGGTGCCGACGAGGCCATGGCGCGGCAGCCAGCGGCGGCAGAAGAAGGTGCCAGTGATGTACGCGAGCGAGGTGGTGCACATCACGAGTCCGGCCTGCAGCGGCGCGAGTCCGAGCACGCGGATCAGGATGAAGCCCGAGCCGGCGAGGAAGACGAACAGGCCCGCATAGGTGCAGGCGACCAGCAGCGACCAGGCGCGGAAGGTCGGGTGGCCGAGGATGCGGCCGGCCTGCGCGAGCAGCGGCCCGAGGCGCGTTGCGGCCGGATCGCGGCTGCGCAGCGTCTCCGGCAGCCGCCACGCGATGAGCGCCCACAGCAGCAGCCCGATCACGCCCATCGCGACCAGCGTCGCGCGCCAGCCGGAGGCGGCCACCAGCAGCCCGCCGCTCAACGGGCTGGCGATCGCGATCACGCCGAGCCCGGACAGCGCGCGCGCCATCACCAGCGCACCCTCGTGCGGCTGGTACAGGTCGCGCAGCATCGCCCGCGCGCAGACCACCGGCACCGACAGCGCCGCGCCCTGCACGATGCGCCAGCCGATCACCTGCGTGATGTCGCCGCCGAGCGCCGCGCCGGCCGAGGCCAGCGTGTACAGCCCGAGTCCGGCCAGCAGCACCGGCCGCCGGCCGAAGCGGTCGGCGACCGGCCCCCAGACCAGCTGCGCGAGGCCGAACGCGAGGATCAGCGCCGACATCGTCAACTGCACCGGCGCGACCGGCGCCTGCAGGTCGCTGCCCATCGCGGGCAAGGCCGGCAGCACCAGGTCGGTCGTCAGCGGCTGCAAGCCCAGCAGCAGCGCCAGCGTCCAGGCGGCGGCGAGCGGGGACAGCGGCGCACGGACCGTCCTATCAGACAAAACGCTCGTCCGGGCGGAGGTAGCGCCATTGGCCGACGGGCAGCTTGCCGAGCACGACGCTGCCGATGCGCACGCGCTTCAGGCCGGTCACCTTCAGGCCGACCAGCTCGCACATGCGGCGGATCTGGCGCTTGCGCCCCTCGCGCAGCACGAAGCGCAGCTGGTCCTCGTTGGCCCAGCTGACGCGCGCCGGCTTCAGCGCCTTGTCGTCGAGCGACAGGCCGTGCTGCAGCAGCGCCAGCTTCTCCGGCGCCCAGGCCGGCAGCGGCTGCACGCGCACCAGGTATTCCTTCTCGGCGCGGCTGTCCTCGCCGATCAGCAGCTTGGCGATGCGGCCGTCCTGCGTCAGCACCAGCAAACCGGTCGAGTCGATGTCCAGCCGGCCGGCCGGCGCGAGGCCACGCTGCTGGCCGGGATGGAAGCGCTGCGGCGCCTTGTCCTCGCGCCAGCGGTTGGTCGCGGTGAACAGCACGCTGGCCGGCTCGTACCCATCCTCGGCCTGGCCCGAGACGTAGCCCATCGGCTTGTGCAGCAGCACGGTGACGCGCTGCGCCTGCTGCTGGCGCGCGGCCGGATCGATCTCCACCACCACGTCGGGCTGCACGCGCTGGCCGAGCACCGCCGGCACGCCGCCGACCTTGACCCAGCCGGCCTCGATCCATTCGTCGGCCTCGCGGCGCGAGGCCAGCCCACGCTCGGCGAGCAGCTTGGACAGCCGCATGCCTTCGGCAGACGGATCTTTGTTGTCGGATTGATTCATCGTCTTCTTCAACGTCCGCGCAGGAACAAGCCGTCGAGCTCCTTGACGGTGACCTGGCGCCAGGTCGGCCGGCCGTGGTTGCACTGGTCGGCGCGCTCGGTGCGCTCCATGTCGCGCAGCAGCGCGTTCATCTCGGCCAAAGTGAGCGTCCGGTTGGCGCGCACCGCGCCGTGGCAGGCCATCGTCGCCAGCAGCTCGTCGCGGGCGCGCTGCACCGCGCGCGAGGCGCCGACCTCGGCCAGCTCGGCCAGCACTGCGCGTGCCAATGCGACCGGGTCGGCATCGGGCAGCGCGGCGGGGCGTGCGCGCACCGCGAGCACGCCCGGCGCGAGCGGCGCGACGTCGAGGCCGAGCGCGGCCAGCCCGTCGGCTTGCGCCTCGGCGGTCGCCCACTCGTCGCCGGTGGCGGCGAAGGTGGCGGGGATCAGCAGCGGCTGCGCGGTGAGCGCGCTGTCGCCCTGCGCCGCCTTCAGGCGCTCGTAGACGATGCGTTCGTGCGCCGCATGCATGTCGACGATCACCAGGCCGTGGCGGTTCTCGGCCAGGATGTAGGCGCCGGCCAGCTGGGCGAGCGCGCGGCCGAGCGGCCAGGCCTCGGCGTCCGACGCAGCTGCCGCCGGCGCGTCGGTGGCCGGGGCAGCAGCGCCCGGCGGCGCATCGAGCACCGCCGCCGCGGCGCCCGCCGGACCGACGTTCCAGCGCGGCGCCGGTTCCTCGGCGCGCAGCCAGGCCAGCTCCTGCAGGCCGAGGCCGCGCTGCTCGCCGCCGACGATCGGCCGCCACGCCGGCGTGGCCAGCGCAGGGGGCGGCTCGACGGCGCTGCCGTCCAGCGGCGCGCGTGACGCGGCCAGCACCGCTTCGATCGCATGGCGCACGGCCTGGTGGATCTCGCGGCCATCGCGAAAGCGCACCTCGATCTTCGTCGGATGCACGTTGACGTCGACGCGCTGCGGATCGATCTCGAGGAACAGCACGTAGCTCGGCTGGCGCTGGCCGTGCAGTACGTCTTCGTAGGCGCTGCGCGCACCGTGCGCGATCAGCCGGTCGCGCACGAAGCGGCCGTTGACGTAGACGTACTGCTGATCGGCGCGCGCGCGCGCCGCGTCCGGCAGGCCGGCGCGGCCGGTCAAGCGCAGCGGGCCGGCACCGGCCTGCAGCAGGCGGCTTTGCGCGATGAAGTCGGCACCGAGCACGTCGGCGATGCGCTGTTCGGCCGCGGCCGGCCGCCATTGTTCGATCAGCTTGCCGTCGTGCCAGATCGCGAAGCCGACCTCCGGCCGCGCCAGTGCATGGCGGCGCACCGCGTCGACGCAATGCGCGAGCTCGGTGGCGTCGGTCTTCAGGAACTTGCGCCGCGCCGGCGTCGCGAAGAAGAGCTCGCGCACCTCGACGCTGGTGCCGCGCGCACGCGCTGCCGGCTGCAGCTCGCCGCTGCGCGCGTCGAGCCGGTGCGCGTGCGCGGCGCCGTCGCAGCGGCTGGCGATCGACACTTCAGCGATCGAGGCGATCGCCGCCAGCGCCTCGCCGCGAAAACCCATCGTCGCGACTGATTCCAGCTCGGCCAGGTTGGCGATCTTGCTCGTCGCATGGCGCTTCAGCGCCAACGGCAGTTGCTCGGCCGGGATGCCGCACCCATCGTCCTCGACCAGGATGCTGCGCACGCCACCGGCGGCCAGCCGCACGGTGACCTGCGTGGCGCCGGCGTCGAGCGCGTTGTCGACCAACTCGCGCACGACAGAGGCCGGCCGCTCGACCACCTCGCCGGCGGCGATCTGGCTCACCAGTTCGTCGGGCAATTCGCGGATCGGGCGGCGGGTCGCGGTCATCGGGCCGGATTATCGGCGCCGCGATAATGCCGCCCGATGGAACTGCTGATGACCCTCGTCGACTTCGTGCTGCATGTCGACCGCCACCTGCGCGTCTTCGTCGAAGCCTACGGTTCTTGGGTCTACCTGCTGCTTTTCCTGATCATCTTCGTCGAGACCGGTCTCGTCGTGATGCCCTTCCTGCCGGGCGATTCGCTGCTCTTCGTGGTCGGTGCGCTGGCCGGGATGGGGATGATCAGCTACCCGGGGGTGATGCTGCTGATGACGGCCGCGGCGATCGCCGGCAACCAGACCAACTACGCGATCGGCCGCCGCATCGGCGACAAGGTGTTCTCGTGGGAGCAGTCGCGCTGGTTCAACAAGCGCGCCTTCGACCGCGCGCATGCCTTCTACGAGCAGTACGGCGGCATCACGATCGTGCTGGCGCGCTTCATGCCGTTCGTGCGGACCTTCGCCCCCTTCGTCGCCGGTGTCGCGAAGATGACGCGCAGCAAGTTCACGTTCTACGATGTCAGCGGCGGCACGCTGTGGGTCGTCAGCCTGGTCACCGCGGGCTACCTGTTCGGCAACATGCCGTGGGTGCAGCGCAACCTGTCGAACATCATCTGGGCGATGATCGTGATTCCGGGGGTCATCGTGCTGATCGGCGCGTTGAAGACCAGGCGCAAGCAGCCGGCCGTCTGAGCCTCACCCGCGAGGATCGCTACAAGGCGCGGTTACGCGAGGATCGCTACAAGGCGCGGTTACGCGCGAGAGGCGGATTGCGCGCGAAGTAGCGCCGGATGCCGGTGAACAGCGCCTCGACCAGCTTGTCCTGGTAACCCTCGTCGCGCAGCTTGGCTTCTTCGCCGGGATTGGTGATGAAACCGGTCTCGACCAGGATGCTCGGGATGTCGGGCGCCTTCAGCACCGCGAAGCCGGCCTGCTCGACCTGGCGCTTGTGCAGCGCGCCGACGCGGCCGATGCGTTCGAGCACTTCGCGGCCGATCACCAGGCTGTCGCGGATCTGCGCAGTGGTGCTCATGTCGACCATCGCGCGCAGCACCTGCGCATCCTTCACCGCGGTGTTGGCGCCGCCGACCAGGTCGGCGCCGTTCTCCTTCTGCGCCAGCCAGCGCGCCGCGCTGCTGGTGGCGCCCGACTCCGACAGCGCGAACACCGAAGCACCCTTGGCCTGCGGCGTGAAGAAGGCGTCGGCATGGATCGAGACGAAGAGGTCGGCCTGCACGCGTCGCGCCTTGCGCACGCGCTCGTGCAGCGGCACGAAGAAGTCGGCGTCCCGCGTCAGCATCGCGCGCATGCCGGGCACGCTGTTCAGGCGCTCGCGCAGCTTGCTGGCAATCTGCAGCACGACGTCCTTCTCGCGCAGCCCGCTGGGGCCGATCGCCCCCGGATCCTCGCCACCGTGGCCGGGGTCGAGCGCGATGACGATCAGCCGGTCGATGCGGCGCTGCTCGTCGGCCGGCAGCGTCGCGACGGCCGGCGGGGTGGGCGCCGGTGGCAGCGCCGGAGCCGATGCGGTCGGCCCGGGGCCGGGCGCCGAGGCCGCGCTGCGCGGCTGCTCGAGCTTGCCGATGAACTCGCCGAGCGCGTCGTTCATGCTCTTCGCGGCCTGCGCTTCGGCGCGCTCGCGGTCGCGGATCAGCTCGAGCAGCGGGTCGTGCTGCTGCGTCGGGTGCAGGTCGAAGACCAGGCGGTGCCGGTAGGCGGCCACCGGCGGCAGGCTCAGCTGCTGCGGCGCGACCGGCTGCTTCAGGTCGACCACCAGGCGCACCACGCGTGGCTGGTTCTGACCGATGCGCACGCCGGCGATGTAGGGGTCGTCGGCGCGTACCTTGCCGACCAGCTCGCGCAGCGCCGGGCTGAGCTCGAGCTGCTCGATGTCGATCACCAGCCGTGGCGGCGAATCGGCGACGAAGTGCCGCGCCGCGAGCGCGACGTCGGACTCGATCGTCACGCGGCTGTAGTCGTTGGCCGGCCAGACGCGCACGCCGACGATGCTCGCCGCGCCCCAGGCCAGGTCGCGGCCGGCCAGCAGCAGCACCAGCGTGCCGAAACGCTGCAGTGCAACACGTCGAGGGAGGGGCGGTGGCAGCTCAGCCATGCAGCAGCTCAACGCCGCGCGGCGTCATTGCGTCGACATGCACGTCGCGACTGTCATCGTCGCGCACGGCGATCTGAAAGCGCAGGTCGGGCATCGGCAACAGTCCGGCGGCATGGTCCGGCCACTCGGCAATCTTCAGGCCCGGTGCGGCCAGCACGTCACGCAGGCCGGCGTCCAGGCCCTCGCGCGGATCGCTGAAGCGATAGAAGTCGAAGTGAGCGGCCAGCGCGCCTCCCGGCAGTTCGTAGGGCTCCATCACCGCGTAGGTCGGGCTCTTGATGCGGCCGCTGACGCCCAGCGCGCGCAGCAGGTGGCGCACGAAGGTGGTCTTGCCGGCACCGAGCGGGCCGTGCAGCTCGATCAGCGCCTCGTGGATACCGGCGCGCGCGGCCAGGATTTGCGCGAACGCTGCGCAGGAGGCCTCGTCGGCCCAATGCAGGCGCCGCGTTTCTAGAATGAGCGAATGCGCGAGGGTCACGTCACAGAGCGGGAAGAGCCGGCGGCGGCGGGGGGTGCGCTCGATGCGGCCGGGCTGCTCGAGCGGCTGCGCACCTGGGGACACGAGCTCGGATTCTCCCAGATCGGTGTGGCCGGCATCGACCTGCACGAGGCCGAGGCCGGGCTGCAGGCCTGGCTGGCCGCGGGCTTTCACGGCAGCATGCACTACATGCAGGCCCATGGCCTGAAGCGGGCGCGGCCGGCCGAGCTGGTGCCCGGCACGTTGCGCGTGATCACCGCGCGTTTGGACTACCTGCCGCGCGATACGCCGCAGGGCTGGCAGGCGATCGGCTTCGAGCGCTTGCGCGAGGCACAGCTCGGCAATGTCTCGATCTATGCCCGCGGCCGCGACTACCACAAGGTGCTGCGCCAGCGGCTGCAGAAGCTGGCCGATCGATTGCAGGAAGCGGTCGGCCCGTTCGGTCACCGCGTCTTCACCGATTCGGCACCGGTTCTCGAGGTCGAGCTGGCGCAGCGCAGCGGCCTCGGCTGGCGCGGCAAGCACACGCTGGTGCTGTCGCGCGAGGGCGGCTCGATGTTCTTCCTCGGCGAGATCTACGTCGACTTAGGCCTGCCGCTCACACCGCCGGGCGGCGCGCACTGCGGCCAGTGCAGTGCCTGCATCGACGTCTGCCCGACCCGGGCGATCGTCGCGCCGTACCGGCTCGATGCGCGGCGCTGCCTGTCGTACCTGACGATCGAGCAGGACGGCCCGATCCCGATCGAATTCCGCGCCGCGCTCGGCAACCGCATCTACGGCTGCGACGACTGCCAGCTCATCTGCCCGTGGAACAAGTACGCACAGCGCAGCACGCTGCCCGACTTCGACCGCCGCGAGGCGCTGGCCGAGCCGACGCTGCTCGCGCTGTGGGCCTGGAGCGAGGCCGACTTCCTGCGCCACACCGAGGGCAGCGCGATCCGCCGCATCGGCCATGCGCGCTGGCGCCGCAACCTGGCGGTGGCGCTCGGCAACGCCTGGCGGGACAGCGGCGACCGGCGCGTGGCGCAGGCCCTCGACGCGGCGCGCGGCGAAGCTTCGCCGCTGCTGCGTGAGCACATCGAGTGGGCGCTCACGCAGCGCAGCGACGCATGAGGCGGTGCATCCGCGCGGCGGTCCTCGCGGCCTGCCTGTGCGCATTGGGCGAGGTCTCCGCGCAGCCCACCGGCGTCGACCGCAGCGGCTTCGATGCCAGGACCCGTGTGCAGGACGACCTGTTCCGCGCCGTCAACGGTGGCTGGCTCGATGCGACCGAGATGCCGCCGGACAAGCCCGTGCTCGGCAGCTTTGTCGTGCTGCGCGATCTGTCGGACGAGCGCGTGCGTGCGATCGCCGAAGGCCTCGTCGACCGCCCGCCCGAGGGCGACGCCGATGCAGCGCGCATCGCCGCCTTCTGGCGCGCCTACACCGACACCGCGACGCTGGAGCGGCGCGGGTTGAAAGCGGTGCAGCCGCTGTTCGAGCAGATCGATCGCCTCGACACGCCGGGCGCGCTGCTGGCCTGGTTGGGCGCGCACCAGGCGGTGATCGAGGGGCCGTTGATGCTGCGGATACGGCCCGATGCGCGCGAGCCGTCGATGCAGCGGGTGCACCTGATGCAAGGCGGCCTGGGTCTGCCGGATCGCGACTACTACCTGCTGCCGGACGAACGTTATGCGCAGGCGCGCGCGGCCTATCGCCATCATCTGCAGACGCTGTTCCTGCTCGCCGGCAGCCCCGAGCCGGCGCTGTGGGCGCGGCAGGTCTTCGCGCTCGAGCAGCAGCTCGCGGCGCGCCAGGTCGACCGGGTCACGAACCGTGATCCGAAGCAGGCCTACAACCCGATGTCGCTGGCCCAGTTGCGTGCCGCGGCGCCCGGCGTGGCCTGGGGCGCGCTGTTCGACGCCGCGGGGCTCGAGGACGTCGAGCCGCTGGTCGTGGCGCAGCCGGGTTACGTCGTCGGCCTCGCGGCGCTGCTGGCCGAAGCGCCGATCGTGCATTGGCAGCGCTACCTGAAGGCGCATCTGCTCGACGAGGCGAGCGAGGTGCTGCCGGCGGCTTTTCGCGAGGCGCGTTTCGTGTTCCGCGACTCGGTGCTGCGCGGCACCACCGCGCAGCGGCCGCGCTGGCAGCAGGCGGTCGGCGCGCTGAATGCCGCGCTGGGCGAGGCGGTCGGCCGGCGCTACGTCGCGCTGCACTACCCACCGGGGCACCAGGCGCGCATGCAGGCGATGGTGCAGCATCTGCTGCGGGCCTTCGACGAATCGATCGGCGAGCTGCGCTGGATGTCGGCCGCGACGAAGGCGCAGGCGCGCGACAAGCTGGCGAAGATGCAGGTCAAGATCGGCCACCCACAGCGCTGGCGCGACGACAGCGGGCTCGAGCTGAAGCCCGACGACGCCTTCGGCAACCGGCTGCGCGTGATCCGCCACGAGTGGCAGCGCCAGGTCGCGCGCGCCGGCCGGCCGGTGCTGCGCGACGAGTGGAGCACGACGCCGCAGACGGTCAACGCCTTCTACTCGTCGCCGCGCAACGAGATCGTCTTTCCGGCCGCCGTGCTGCAGCCGCCGTTCTTCGATCCGCAGGCCGACGATGCGCAGAACTACGGCGCCATCGGCGCGATCATCGGCCACGAGATCAGCCACGGCTTCGACGACCGCGGCAGCCAGTTCGATGGCGAGGGCCGGCTTCGCAACTGGTGGACGGCGGAGGATCGCGCGGCCTTCGATGCACTCGGGGCGCGGCTGGTCGCGCAATACGGCGCCTACGAGCCGCTGGCGGGCAAGCGCATCAACGGCCGCTTGACGCTCGGCGAGAACATCGCCGACCTGTCGGGTTTGCAGGTCGCGTACAAGGCCTGGCAGCGCTCGCTCGATGGCGCGCCGGCGCCGGTGATCGACGGGCTGAGCGGGGCGCAGCGCTTCTTCGTCGGCTGGTCACGCGCCTGGCGCGGCAAGCTGCGGGCCGAGGCCGAGCTGCTGCGGCTGACGACCGACCCGCATTCGCCGCCGCGCTATCGCGCGAATGGCGTGGCGATCAATCACGATGCCTTCCACGAGGCCTTCGGGACCCGGCCGGGCGATGGGATGTTCAAGCCGGAGGCGGAACGCATCCGTCTCTGGTGAATCTGAGGGCTACTGCTCGGCGAACGCGCGCTCGATGACGAAGTCCCCCGGCGTCGAGGTGTTGCCTTCCTTGAAGCCGCGGCCTTCGAGCAGGTGCTTCAGGTCGCGCAGCATCCCGGGGCTGCCGCAGATCATCACCCGGTCCTGCGTTGCGTCGAGCGCCGGCAGGCCGAGGTCGCTGGTCAGCTTGCCGGTCTCGATCAGCTCGGTCACGCGGCCCATGTTCTTGTAGGTCTCGCGCGTGACGGTCGGGTAGTAGCGCAGCTGGCTGGTGACCATCTCGCCCAGGAACTCGTGGTTCGGCAAGTGTTCGACGACGAGGTCGTGGTAGGCCAGTTCGTCGACCTGGCGCACGCCGTGCACCAGCACCACCTGCTCGAACTTCTCGTAGGTGGCCGGGTCGCGGATGATGCTCATGAAGGGCGCCAGGCCGGTGCCGGTGGACATCAGGTACAGCCGACGCCCGGGCACCAGGTAGTCGATCACCAGCGTGCCGGTCGGCTTGCGGCCGACGATGATCGTGTCGCCGACCTGGATGTGCTGCAGCCGCGAGGTCAGCGGGCCGTCGGGCACCTTGATGCTGAGGAACTCGAGGTGCTCCTCGTAGTTCGCGCTGACGATCGAGTAGGCGCGCAGCAACGGCTTGTTGTTGACGCGCAGCCCGATCATCGTGAAATGGCCGTTCGAGAAGCGCAGCGACTGGTCGCGCGTGGTCGTGAAGGTGAACAGGCGGTCGGTCCAGTGGTGGACGCTCAGCACACGCTCTTCGTTGAAGGCACTCATGGGTCTTGCTCGACAGTTGCTCGGGAAATGATGCGCCGCGGCGGTTCAGCAGTCCGTCACGGGTGCGACATCGGGTGGATACTGATTTTCATGTAGTGGAGACTACATGAAATTACGTCCGCGGCGGAATGCGTTATTCTGCCCCGAACCCAGGGTTGTCCCTGACCAGGAGGACTTTCCGCATGAGCCGTCAATCGATCGCCGCCATCCTGTTGGCCGGCTTCACAGCGCTGGCATCGGCGCAAGGCACGCTGAAGATCGGCGAGGTCAACAGCTACAAGGTGCAGCCCGCCTTCCTCGAGCCGTACAAGAAGGGCATGGAGCTGGCGGTCGAGGAGATCAACGCCGCCGGCGGCGTCAACGGCCGCAAGATCCAGCTGATCACGCGTGACGACAACGGCACGCCCGGCGATGCGGTGCGCGCCGCCGAGGAGCTGGTGTCGCGCGAGCAGGTGGATGTGCTGGCGGGCGGTTTCCTGTCGAACATCGGCCTGGCGCTCGCCGACTTCGCGAAGCAGAAGAAGTTCTTCTACCTCGCCTCCGAGCCGCTGACCGACAAGATCGTCTGGGGCAACGGCAACAAGTACACCTTCCGCCTGCGCCCGTCGACCTACATGCAATCGGCGATGCTGGCGCCCGAGGCGGCCAAGCTGAAGAAGAAGCGCTGGGCCGTGGTCTATCCGAACTACGAGTACGGCCAGTCGTCGGTCGCCACCTTCAAACAATTGCTGAAGGCCGCGCAGCCGGATGTCGAGTTCGTCGCCGAGCAGGCGCCGCCGCTGGGCAAGCTCGATGCCGGCAGCGTCGTGCAGGCGCTGGCCGATGCCAAGCCCGACGCGATCTTCAACGTGCTGTTCGGCGCCGACCTGGCCAAGTTCGTGCGCGAGGGCAATACGCGCGGCCTGTTCCAGGGCCGCGAGGTCGTCAGCATGCTGACCGGCGAGCCCGAGTACCTCGATCCGCTGAAGGACGAGACGCCCAATGGCTGGATCGTCACCGGCTACCCGTGGTACGGCATCCAGACGCCCGAGCACAAGGCCTTCTTCCTCGCCTACCACCGCAAGTACAACGACTACCCGCGCCTGGGCTCGGTGGTCGGCTACACGACGATCAAGTCGATCGCCGCCGGCGTCGCGAAGGCCAAGAGCAGCGAGACCGAGAAGCTGATCGCCGCCTTCCGCGGGCTGACGATCGACACGCCGTTCGGCAAGGCGACCTACCGCGCCGAGGACCACCAGTCGACGATGGGTGCCTACGTCGGCAAGACCAAGAACGACAAGGGCAAGGGCACGATGGTCGACTACGTCTACCTCGACGGCGCGAAGTACCAGCCGACGAACGACGAAGTCAAGAAGCTGCGTCCCGCGAATTGATCAACCCCTGACGAGGAGGTCGAAGCGATGGTTCCCATTCAACGCCGCGCGCTGCTGGGCGCGCTCTCGCTCGCCGCGCTGCCCACCTGGGCGGCCGCGAAGCTCAAGCCCGGCGCGAACAGCGCGCTGATCGTCGTCGATGTGCAGAACTGCTTCGTCACCGGCGGCACGCTGCCGGTGGCCAAGGGTGAAGAGGTGGTGCCGGTGATCAACCGCATTGCCGCGGGCTTTCAGAACATCGTCGTCACGCAGGACTGGCACACGCCGGGCCATGCGTCCTTCGCCAGCGCGCACGCCGGCAAGAAGCCCTTCGAGACGACGACGCTGAAGTACGGCCAGCAGGTGCTGTGGCCCGACCACTGCGTGCAGGGCAGCGACGACGCGGCGCTGCACAAGGACTTGAAACTGCCGACTGCGCAGCTGATCATCCGCAAGGGCTACAACAAGGCGGTCGACAGCTACTCGGCCTTCGAGGAGGCCGACCACAAGACGCCGACCGGCCTGGCCGGCTACCTGAAGGCGCGCGGCATCAAGACGGTGTTCGTCTCCGGCCTGGCGACCGACTTCTGCGTCGCGTGGACGGCGATGGATGCGCGCAAGCACGGCTTCGAGGCCTACGTCATCGAGGACGCGAGCCGCGGCATCGACCTGAACGGCTCGCTCGCCGCGGCGTGGAAGGCGATGGCCGCCAAGGGCGTCAAGCGCATCCAGTCGAGCGATCTCGACATCGCTTGACCGGCGGCGCCTCAAAGCGCGATGCGGCACGCGGGCTGTGGCTCGGCGTGCTGGCGATGGCGATGTTCGGGCTGACGCTGCCAATGACGCAGCTGGCGGTCGGCAGCGCGGCGGCGCCGCAGCTGTCGCCGCTGTTCGTCACCTCGGCGCGTGCGGTGGTTGCCGCGGGTCTGTCGGCGCTGCTGCTGTGGACGACACGCGCGCCGTGGCCGCGGCGCGCGCACTGGCCGGCATTGGCCATCGCCGCGCTCGGCAACGCGATCGGTTATCCGCTGCTGCTGGCCTGGTCGCTGCGCCATGTCAGCAGCGCGCATGCAGCGGTGATCACCGCGCTGGCGCCGCTGTTGACGGCGGTGGCGGCGGCGATCGTGATGCGCCAGCGGGCGCGGCTCGGCTTCTGGGGCTGCGCGCTCGCGGGTTGCGCGCTGGTGGTTGCCTACTCGCTGCTGCGCGCTGCGGGCAGCGGCAACGCGGGGCTCGCGCCCGGCGCGGTCGACGCGGTGCTGTTCGTCGCCGTGCTCGCGGCATCGATCGGTTATGTCTACGGCGCGCGCGTCACGCCCGAGCTCGGCGCCGAACGGGTGATCTGCTGGGTCACGCTGGTCGCGTTGCCGGTCACGCTGCCGGTTGCGCTGCTGAACTGGCCGGCGCAGCCGGTGGCGGCAAGCGCGTGGGTCGGCTTCGGCTACGTCAGCCTGTTCTCGATGTGGATCGGCTTCTTCGCCTGGTACCGCGCACTGGCGATCGGCGGGGCCTTGCGCGTCAGCCAGGTGCAACTGCTGCAGCCGTTCTTCGCGATGGGTTTCGCCTGGCCGCTGCTCGGCGAACGCATCGAGCTGCAGAGCCTGGGCTTCGCGATCGCCGTGATCGCCACCGTGTGGCTGGGCCGGCGCTTCAGCGCAAGCCCGAGCCCGGCGCGAACCGTGCGCTGATCGCCGGCGGTTGCCCCGGCCCCGCAGCCATGCTGAAGGGGCCGGGTCCGCTTCTCCTTCCCTCTCCCCCCTGTGCCGAACCGGACGACCTGGCGCAACTATCGCCGCCGCCGCCTCAGCCGACCATCCGACAAATGCCCGGCCATGCTCCGGAATGCGTATCCGACAAACGTCGGGTCACGCCTGGTCCCGTCCTTCTTATGATCGGCTCATGACAACACCGGCTCCCCGGTCCATCCTGCTGCTGGAGGACATGGCGATGGTGCGCGGCGGCATGAAGGCGCTGATCCAGCTCGCCGAGCCGCGCGCGCAGGTGCTCGAAGCCGCGGGCCACGACGAGGCGGTGGCGCTGCTCGATGCCCGCGACGTCGACTTCGCCTTCCTCGATGTCGACCTGCGCGATGCACGGCACACCGGCCTCGACGTGCTGCGGCATCTGCGCAGCCGCGGCCGCCCGACGCTCGCGATCATGCTGTCGGCGATCTCCGACCGCGCCACGGTGATGGCGTGCATCGATGCCGGCGCCTGCGGCTACATCCTGAAGGACATGGAAGAGAGCGCGTTCGAGCCGTTCCGCGCAGAGGACGTGTTCCGCAACGCGATCGAGACGGTGCTGCGCGGCTGCCTGTACCTGCCGGCCTCGGTGCTCGGACGCGGCGGCTTCGTACCGGCCGCGCCGCTCGCGCGCCCGGTGGTCGGCGCATCCGAGCTCGGGCTGACGCCGCGGCAATGCGAGGTGCTGTTCTACATCTGCCAGGGGCTGCAGAACAAGGCGATCGCCGACCGCATGGGCATCGCCGAGGGCACGGTGCGCAAGGACTACGTGACCGCGATCTACCAGTGCTTCGGCGTCCGTCGGCGCACCGAGCTGATCGTCGAGATCTCACGCCGCGGCATCGTCGTCGCCGCGCCGGGCGCGCGCGAGCAGGCCCTGCAGTGACGTGATCACGCGCGCCGCATCGGCGTGCGGCGGCAGCAGGTCCATCGGCAGCGCGTGGCCGTATTCGGCCTGCACGATCGCGGCGGCCGCGGCCGGCTCGAGCTCGTGCGGATCGACCAGCAGCAGCTCCGCTTCGTACGGCATCTCCTTCAGCAGCGCCGCCAGCTCGGCCGCCGCGGCCGCTTCGCACAGGTGGCCGGCGCGCGACAGGTCCGCGACCAGCGACTCGCGCGCGGTCGACGCGGCCATCACCACGATCACGCTGGACGCGCCGGCACCGCGCTCCATCGGCGCCGGCTCGGGCAGCGGCGGCGCCTGGCTGAGCGGCACATCGATCGAGAACCGCGTGCCGTGGCCCAGCGCGGACGTGACGACGAGCTGATGCTCCGACAGCGTCGCGATCATCGCGTTGACGATCGACAGCCCGAGCCCGACGCCGCGCTGCGGATCGTGCGTCGCGCGACCGGCCTGGAAGAACGGGCGGAAGACTCGGGCCAGGTCGTCCTCGGCGATGCCGATGCCGTTGTCGACGACGTCGATCCGCACCCGCGTCGGCAGCCGCACCAGCCCGATGACGACGCGGCGGCCTTCGCCCTTGGCCGGGTCGGAATACTTGATCGCGTTGTAGACCAGGTTCTCGAGGATGCGGCGCGCGAACGTGCGGTCGCTTCGCACCGGGGCCGGCCGCTCGCAGCGCAGCAGCCGCACGCTGACCGACGTGCGCGCCGCGGTGCCCGCCGCCAGCCAGGCGATCGCGCGCACCAGCTCGGCGAGGTCGAAGTGCTCGTAGCTCGGCACGCGCTCGGCCGCTTCGAGCGTCGACAGCTCGAGCACCGCGGCGAAGGTCGCGCGGGTCTCGTTCGCCGCGGCTTTCGCGGCGGCCAGCAGCGCGTGCACGTCGGCATCGCCGCCGCTGCGGGCGCCGGCGCTGGCGGCGTCGAGGTAGTTGCCCAGCGCCTGCATCGGCTGGCGCAGGTCGTGCGCCGCCTCGGCGAGGAACTTCGACTTGGCGCGGTTGGCCTGCAGCGCGGCGCTGCGTTCGCGCTCCTTCTGCAGCACCAGCAGCTCGGTCGCCTGCTCGACATCGCGCCGCGCATGCCGCTCGTCATCGACAGCGCGCTCGAGCAGGCCCTCGCGCGTGAAGCGCTCGCGTTCGTACAGCTCCAGCCGCACGCAGATGCTGTGGCAGATCAGCAGCAGCGGGATCGTCGACAGTGTCCACAACGGATCGACGGTCTCGGACAGCACGTTGAACAGCGCCAGCTGGGCGAGGATCACCGCGCCGGAGACCGCGGCCGGCCGCGACAGGATGTGCGTGAACGCGAACAGGCCGATCACGATGACGAAGCCGCCGGGATAGTAGGCGCTGTAGCCGTCAGGGTAGGGCACGACGACCAGCGCCATCGCGAACTCCACTGCCGTCATCGACAGCCCGCCGAGCAGCATCGCGATCGTCCAGGCACGCTCGTCGCGCAGCCGGCCGGCGAACGAGGTCGCGAGCACCGCCAGCACCAGTGCCGCGACGACGAGCCGCAACGTGATGGCCGTCGGTCCATGCGGGAAGTCATCGAGCTCCAGGGGCAGGAAGGCCATCCAGACGGCGAACGCGAAAATCAGCGTGACCTGGCGGAACGGTGCGAAGTGCTCGCAATGCTGTTGCAGGAAGCGGCGTTCGGTCTCGCCCACGAAGCGGCGCGGGAACAGCAGCGTCGTCGCTGCGGCGCGCAGGACCGGGTGGCGTGGCGGGTGCATCAGCGCAGCATGCCCAGCACCGCCAGCGCTGTCGGCAGGCCGAACATGCCGATCAGCGTCGACACCGTGACGAGGCCGGCGACGTAACTGCCATGCCCGCCCATGCGCGTGGCCAGCACGTAGGCGCTGCTGGCGGTGGGCAGCGCGGCAAACGCCACCAGCACCGCCTGCTGGCCGACGGGCAGGTTCAGCCCGAGCGCCAGGGCGATCGCCAGCGCCGGCAGCAGCGCATGGCGGATGACCATCAGGGCCGCCGCGAGGCCCGGTCCCTCGCGCAAGGCGCCGAAACGCAGGCCGGCGCCGACGGCCATCAGCCCCAGCGGCAGCGCCGCGCCGCCGATGCGGTTCAGCGTGATCGAGGCGATCTCCGGCAACTGCAGCCCGGCCAGGTTCGCGGCCAGCCCGGCGACGGTGGCGAGGATCAGCGGATTGCGCGCCAGCTCGCGCAGGTAACCATGGCCGCCGGCGCGCGCCAGCGGCCACACGGCGGCGATGTTGCACAAGGGCACGCACAGCGACACCAGCAGCGCCTGCCAGGCCAGCCCTTGCGCGCCGGCCAGGCGCTCGGCCAACGCCAGGCCGACGTAGGAGTTGAAGCGGAAGGCGGTCTGCGCGCCCGAGGCGTGCAGGTGCGCATTCACCCCCGGCACGGCGCGCAGCGCGTAGGCCAGCACGATGCCGGCGCCGACCACCGCGACGCCGGCGCCGCCGAAGGTCAGCGCGGTGCCGGGATTCAGCGGGTTGCGGACGATTGCATTGAACAGCAGCGCCGGGAACAGCAGGTAGTAGACGAGGCGCTCGGTGCCGTCCCAGACCGGCCGGTCGAGCAGCGTGTAGCGGCAGATCAGGTAGCCGCAGACGATCAGCGCGAAATCGGGCAGCAGCACCAGCAGGTCGGGCATCGATACAGTGTGCCAGTGCGTTTCAGTGTCTCCCTGACCTGTCGGCGAACGCCGCCCGCGGCGCGTTGTCGAACCTTGATGAACCCCAACAACCACTCCTTGCGCCGCCTCCTTTCCATCACCACCCTGGTGCTGGCCTGCAGCGCGGCCGCCGCGGCGCCGCAGACCCAGGTCGGCGGCGTGCGCTTCGCCCCCGATCTGCAACTCGCCGGCCAGGCCCTGTCGCTCAACGGCGCCGGCCTGCGTGCGCACCCGATGCTCAAGGGCTTCGCCGCTGCGCTCTACCTCGGTCAGCGCACCAGCGATCCACGCCACGTGGTGGCGCAACCGGGGCCCAAACGCCTGCAGATCCGCATGCTGCTCGACGTGCCGGCCGAGGAATTCGTCAAGGCCTTCCACAAGGGCGTCCAGCGCAACACGCCGGCGCCGGAGCAGCCGAATCTCACCGAGCGCATGGCCCGCTTCGACGGCCTGCTGCGGCCACTCGGCAAGGTCCGCAAGGGCGACCTGGTGAACCTGGACTTCGTGCCGGGCCAGGGTTTGCTGTTCAGCCACAACGGCAAGCTGCTCGGACCGGCGATTCCCGGCGAGGACCTCTACGGCGCGCTGCTGCGCATCTTCGTCGGCGAACGGCCGGTGGATCCGCAGCTGAAGGCCGGGTTGCTCGGTACGGCGGCCTGAAGCGCGGCGCTGCAGAATCGGCGCCATTCCCTTCGACGACACGAAAGACGAGCGTCCATGAAAACTCTCAGCAAGACCCTCGCGCTGCTGGCGCTCGCCGCCACCCCGCTGGCCGCGCTGGCCCAGGCCTATCCGAACAAGCCGGTCAAGCTCGTCGTGCCCTTCGCCCCTGGCGGCACCACCGACATCATTGCCCGCACGCTGGCGCAGGGCATCCAGCCGGCGCTCGGCCAGACGCTGATCGTCGAGAACAAGTCCGGCGGCGGCGGCGTGCTCGGCGCGACCGAAACCGCGCGTGCCGCGCCCGACGGTTATTCGCTCGGCATGGCCACCGTCTCGACGACCGCCGCGAACCCGGCGATCAACCCGAAGATCCCGTACGACCCGCTGGTCGACTTCACGCCGATCATCAACATCGCCGCGACGCCCAACGTCATCGCCGTGCACCCGTCGTTCCCGGCCAAGGACTACGCCAGCTTCATCGCCGAGCTGCAGAAGAACCCCGGCAAGTACAGCTACGCCAGCTCGGGCACCGGCGGCATCGGGCACCTGCAGATGGAGCTCTTCAAGAGCATGTCGAAGACCTTCATCACGCACATCCCGTACCGCGGCGCCGGCCCGGCACTGAACGACACCGTGGCCGGCCAGGTGCCGATCATCTTCGACAACCTGCCCTCGGCGCTGCCCTTCATCAAGGACGGGCGGCTGATCCCGATCGTCGTTGCCGCGCCGCAGCGGCTGACGGTGCTGCCGAACATCCCGACCTTCGCCGAGGTGAAGCTGCCGCCCGTCAACCGCATGGCCTACTACGGCATCTACGGCCCGAAGGGGCTGCCGAAGGAGGTGGTCGACAAGGTGCATGCGGCGGTCAAGAAGACGCTGGAATTGCCGGACGTCAAGAAGCGCATCGAGGACACCGGCTCGCTGATCGTCGCCAACACGCCGGCCGAGTTCGCCGAGCAGATCAAGGGCGAGCTGGTGACCTACAAGAAGGTCGTGCAGCTGCAGCGCCTGACGCTGGACTGAAGGCCGAACCCCCCGGCTGTCGATGGAGCCGCTGCAGGCCCGCAGCTTCGGCGAAAGCCGCGCATCGATCGATCGTTTCGTCGATGCCTTGTGGATCGAGGACGGCCTGGCGCGCCTGACGCTCGAGGCCTACCGGCGCGACCTGAACCTCTACGCGCAATGGCTGGCGGGCGAGGGCGGCGGCCGCTGCCTGGACGCCAGCACCGAGGTCGACCTGCTCGGCTACATCGCCGCACGCCATGCCGAATCGCGCGCGACGACGGCGAACCGCCGGCTCACCGTCTTCAAGCGTTATTTCCGCTGGGCGGTGCGCGAGCGGCTGGTCAAGGCCGACCCGACGATGCGGCTGGGCAGCGCGCGCCAGCCGATGCGCGTGCCGAAGACGCTGTCCGAAGCGCAGGTCGAGGCGCTGCTCGGCGCGCCCGATGTCGAGGACATGCTGGGCCTGCGCGACCGCGCGATGCTCGAGCTGATGTACGCCTCGGGCCTGCGCGTGTCCGAGCTGGTCGAGCTGAAGACCGTGCGGCTCGGCCTCAATGAGGGCATCGTCAGCGTGCTCGGCAAGGGCAGCAAGGAGCGGCTGGTGCCCTTCGGCGCCGAGGCCCATGCGTGGATCGAGCGCTACCTCGCCAAGGGGCGGTCGGCGATCCTGAAGGGCCGGCACAGCGAGGCGCTCTTCGTCACCGCGCGCGGCGGGGCGATGACGCGGCAGATGTTCTGGATCCTGGTCAAGCGCCACGCGCTGGCTGCCGGCATCCATGCGCCCCTGTCGCCGCACACGCTGCGCCACGCCTTCGCGACGCATCTGCTGAACCACGGCGCCGACCTGCGTGCCGTGCAGCTGCTGCTCGGCCATGCCGACATCTCGACGACGACGATCTACACCCACGTCGCGCGCGAGCGGCTGCGGCAGCTGCATGCGCAGCACCATCCGCGCGGATAACGGGTTAGCACATCGGCCGTCAATACTGGCCCTCAGTTCACCGGCAGCGGCGCCGCCGGCTTGACCTCTTCCATGCAGATCATCGAGCGCACGTCGGCGATGCCCGGTGTCTGCATCAGCCGGTCGGTCAGGAACTGCGACAGGCTCTTCAGGTCCGGCGCCACCACCTTCAGCAGGTAGTCGTAGTCGCCCGAGACGGTGTGGCACTCGAGGATCTGCGTGAAGCTGCGGATCGTCGCCTCGATCTCGCGCACGCGGTCGAACTTGCCGCCGTCGATGTTCAGGCTGACGTAGGCGGTGACCTGGTAGCCGAGCTTGTCGCCCTGCACCAGCGCGCGGTAGCCGCGGATGACGCCGCGCTCTTCCAGCGCGCGCACCCGGCGCAGGCACTGCGGTGCGGACAGGTGCACCTTGGCCGCCAGGTCGACGTTCGACATCCGGCCGTCGGCCTGGAGGAACGAAAGGATCTTGCGATCGATGCTGTCGAGTGCTCCGTGCATCACTAATGCCCCAGACTGGATGAAAGATTATTGCGTATCTGACCGCATTGATGCATCAAGTGGCAAGCATCTTGCATTGCCGCCTGCCTACCATCGCGCACTGTTGTCGGGGCACTGCAGTCGATCGGTGGGTCGGTGGATTGCGGTGGGGCCGGGGGTACGATGAAAAACCATGGATCACAGCTTCGTCTCGGCGTTCGTGCTGTTGCTGCTCGTGCTGGATCCGTTCGGCAGCCTGCCGATCTTCATCTCGGTGTTGAGCGGCGTGCCGCCGGAGCGCCGGCGCCGCGTCGCGGTGCGCGAGGTGGTGATCGCCTTCGTCGTGCTGCTCGGGTTCATGGTCGCCGGCCAGGGTTTTCTCGCGCTGATGCGACTGTCGGAGCGCTCGCTCGAAGTGGCCGGCGGCGTGATCCTGCTGATCATCGCGATCCGCATGATCTTCGCGGGCGGCGAGGATGTCTATGCAAGCGACGGCCAGCGCGAGCCGCTGATCTTTCCGCTCGCGGTGCCGCTGCTGGCCGGGCCGTCGGCGATGGCCACCGTGCTGCTGCTGGCCTCGCGCCAGCCCGACCGCATGTGGCACTGGGTCGGCGCGCTGACCCTGGCGATGGGTGTCTCCGGCGTCGTGCTGCTGGCGGCCGATCGCATCCGGCATTGGCTGGGCGCATCGATGGTCTCGGCGATCGAGAAGCTGATGGGCCTGGTGCTGACCGCGATCGCCGTCGAAATGATTCTTGCCGGGCTCAAGCGCTATTTTTTCGACAACGCATGAAACGGATTTCCGCGTGATTCTCTGATGCGCCACTCCTAGAATCCGCCCCCAGCCGCAAACGGGCTATCCCTATCGTTTTCCCTCATCACGAAGTACCGCGAAAGGTTCTCACGCCATGAAGCTGCTGAAGTCGCTGACCCGACGTGCCCTGTTCACCGCCGCCCTGATCGGCGTGGCGGCCGGGGCCCAGGCCCGTTCGTTCGAAGACATCAAGAAGGACGGCAAGATCGTCATCGCGACCGAAGGCCAGTTCGCGCCGTTCAACTTCTTCCAGGGCGCGAAACTCACCGGCTTCGAGGTCGAGGTGGCCGAAGCGGTCGCCGCGAAGATGGGGCTGAAGGTCGAATGGAAGGCGCTGTCCTTCGACGCGCTGCTGACCGGCCTGCGCCAGGACCGCTGGGACATGGTGATCGCCTCGCACGGCATCACCGAAGAGCGCGCCAAGGCCGTGACCTTCACCGAGCCGCACTACTGCTCGGGCGGCGTGATCATCACGAAGAATCCGGCGATCAAGACCGCCAAGGACCTGGCGGGCAAGGTGATCGCGGTGCAGACCGGCACGACCTACCAGGAGAACGTCAAGAAGGTCAGCGCGGTCAAGGAGATCAAGAACTTCCCGCAGGACACCGATGCGCGTGCCGCACTGGCCTCCGATCGTGTCGACGCCTGGGTCACCGACCGCTTCGTCGCGTTGAATTCGCTGCAGGCGAATCCCGCGGCCGGCCTGAAGATGGGCGACTTCCTGTTCATCGAGCGCATTGCGTCGGCGGTCGCCAAGGGCAATACCGGCCTGGCCGGCGAGATCAACAAGGGGCTGGCCGCGATCCTGGCCGACGGCAGCTACGCGGCGATTTCGAAGAAGTACTTCAACGACGACATCCGGTGTAAGTAGAGACCCCCCCGGAGCGGCCTGGCGGCCGCTTCCCCCCAGGGGGCAACGCCAGCGGCCCGGCAGAGCCGGTTCCGCGGCGTTCGCTTGATATTGCCGGCGCTTCGCGCGGCATTTGATTCCCGCTGTAGGAGCCACTGATCGTGGACCGAATGCTTTCCATTTGGCCGGCCGGATGGTCGCGCCAAGCGCGCAGCAGTGCGACGATGTTGTCGGCATCGCTGCTGCTGTTGCTGATTCTCTGGTTGATTCCGATTCCGCTCGCGTGGGCGCCGGATCCGATCGGCAACAACGCGCAGTTGTTTGCCGAGGGCACGCGGGTCACGGTGCAATTGACGGTGGTGTCCGGATTGATCGGCGTGGTGCTCGGGGTGATGGCGGCATTGGGCAAGGTGTCGCGCTTTGCACCGCTGCGCTGGATTGCCGGCTTCTACATCTGGGTGATGCGCGGCACGCCGCTGCTGGTGCAGGTGCTGTTCGTCTATTTCGCGCTGCCGGAGGTGCACCCGCTGCTGCGCATGAATGAGTTCACCGCGGCCTGCGTGGCGCTCGCCTTGAACGTCGGCGCCTACAACGCCGAGGCGATCCGCTCGGGGCTGCTGGCGGTGCCGAAGGGGCAGATCGAGGCGGCGCGTTCGCTCGGGCTGAACCGCTGGTACACGTTCATCGACGTGACCTTTCCGCAGGCGTTCAAGATTTCGCTGCCGCCACTGGTCAACAACATCGTCGCGCTGCTGAAGGATTCGTCGCTGGCCTTCACGATCGGCGTCGTCGAATTGACGAATGCCGGCTCGCAGGTCAAGAGCACCTCGTTCCAGGCGGTGCCGGTGTTCATCGCCACCGCCGTCATTTACCTGGTGCTGACGACGGTGATGACACAGATCTCCGATGCGGTCGAACGCCGCTTCGACATCGAGGGGAAGCTGGGATGAACGCGCCGCTCATTTCGGTCGACAAGGTCAACAAGCACTTCGGCCCGCACCATGTGCTGCACGACGTGACCACGCATTTCGATGCCGGCAAGGTCACGGTGATCCTCGGCGCCTCGGGCTCGGGCAAGAGCACGCTGCTGCGCATGTTGAATCGCCTGGAGACGCACGACTCGGGCCGCATCGTCGTCGACGGCATCGAGGTCAACGACGACCACAAGGCGCTGGACAAGCTGCGCGCCGAGGTCGGCATGGTGTTCCAGCAGTTCAACCTGTTCCCGCACCTGACGGTGCTGGACAACGTGACGCTGGCGCCGAGGCGCGTGCGCAAGATGGACCGTGCGGCGGCCGAGGCCAGGGCGCTGGAGTTGATCGAGCGTGTGGGCTTGAGCGCTCACTCGCACAAGCATCCGTTTCAACTCTCGGGCGGCCAGCAGCAGCGCGTGGCGATCGCGCGCAGCCTGGCCATGCAGCCCAAGGTGCTGCTGTTCGACGAGCCGACCTCGGCCCTCGACCCCGAGATGGTCAAGGAAGTGCTCGACGTGATGAAGGGCCTCGCGAAGAGCGGCATGACGATGCTCGTCGTGACCCACGAGATGGGCTTTGCGCGCGAGGTCGCCGACCGCGTGCTGTTCCTCGACAAGGGCTGCATCGCCGCCGATGCGCCGCCCGCCCAATTCTTCGGCGCCCAGGCCAACGAGCGGATCCGCGCGTTCCTGGGCCAGATCGTGCACTGACCCATAAAAACCCCGTCGCTTCTGACAAGGAGAAGGTGAAGATGAAGCTCCAACCCACGCTGATCGGCCTGGCGGCCTCGTTGCTGGTCCTGGGCACTGCGCCCGCGCTGGCCCAATCGAATGCGGTGCTCGACGAGCTGCGCGAAGAAATCCGCAAGCTGCGCGCCGAAGTCAATGAACTGAAGAAGCAGAAGGCCGCCGAGGCCAAGCCCGCCGACGCGAGCGGCTGGGGCGATCGCATCGAGCAGCTCGAGATCAAGAGCAAGGATGCGGTCGTGCTCGGCGACATCGGCGGCAGCTTCCGGCTGCCGGGCTCGGAGACGTCGCTGCGGTTCTATGGCTTTGCCGAGGCGCATGCGATTCACGATATTCGCGAGCCGGGTCCGAGCGACCTGTTCACCGACCTGATGTTCCAGCCGCTGCGCAACTCGGGCACGCAAAAGGGCAAGACCAAGCTGACTGCCTCCACATCGCGCTTCGGCTTCGAGTCGTCGACGCCGACCGGCGTGGGCAGCTTCAACACCAAGGTCGAGGCCGACTTCTATTCGTACGGCAGCGGCAACCGCAACCGCCTGCGCCTGCGCCATGCCTACGGCGAATACGCCGGCTTCCTGGTCGGCCAGACCTGGTCGACCTTCATGGACCTGGACAACCTGCCGGAGACGGTCGACTTCAACGGCCCGATCGGTGCGCCGTTCTCGCGCCGCACGATGATCCGCTACACCTACAACAACCCGCAGTTCGCCAAGCTGACCTTCGCGATCGAGGATCCGGAAGACCAGTTCGGCGGTGGCAGCGCGAACGAGCGCATGCCGCAGTTCGTTGCCCGCTTCGACAAGAGCTTCGACTGGGGCGCGATCAACGTGCGCGGGCTGGCGCACGAGAAGCGCTCGGGCGGCGACACCAAGCGCGGCGGCGGACTCGGTGTCGGCATGAGCTTCAAGCTCGGCGACAGCGACCTGCTGATGGGCCAGTGGGCGCGCGTCGACGGCGACATCGACCAGATGTACGGCAGCAACGGCTACGACATCGATGCCGACACCGGTGCGCTCACCTTCGACAAGAACAAGGGCTTCGTGCTCGGCTGGGCGCACACCTACAGCGGCCAGCTGCGCGGCACGGTGGCCTTCGGCCGCAACGATGCCGACCGCGCCACCGCGCTGGCCGACAACAAGCGCCTGCAACAGCTCTTCGTCAATGTGATCTATTCGCCGATCAAGAACATCGAGCTCGGCGCCGAGGTGATCCTCGGCGAGCGCCGCACCTTTGCCGGCGACAAGGGCCAGATGCGCCGTGTCGACCTGATGGGGCGTTACAGCTTCTGACGGCTCAAGGCCGCCGGGCCGTGCTCGGCGGCAGCTTGGTCCACGGCAGGTCCGCCGGGTCGGCCGCCATCGGCCCCGGCGCCTTCGCGACCAGGATGCTGGCCGCGATCGGCGCGAAGGCCGCGCGGAAGTGCACCGAGCTCTTGACGACGATCAGCGCCATCTCGGCCGGCTCGATGCCGAGGAAGCGGCACAGGTCGAGATCGAGCAGCTGGCACTTCGCGCTGGACAGCAGCACCTGCACGCCGTCAACCTCGATCCGCGCGCACGGGCCCAGCCGCACCGTGTTGCCGGCGGTCATCGGACCGTGCAACGCGATCGTGCCGTCGCTGAGCGCACGGACGATCACTTCGCGCGTCAGCGGGTCATCGGTCGGGCGGCCGTCGTAGCCGGCGACCGAGCGGCCGAGCGACAGCGTCAATCGTGCACCGGCGCCGGCCGCATGCGCCGCCGCGGCGGCTTCCGGGTCGACCAGCAGTCCGAGCGCAATGCGGCCCGGATGGCGCTGCCCGGACCTTTCGGCGAGCAGCGCGTGCAGCATGCCGGTCGTGTTGCTGTCGCCGCCGGCGCCGGGGTTGTCCTGCGTGTCGGCGATCACGACCGGCGCAATGGCAGCTTCAGCACGCTGCAATGCTTCGCGCACCGCCTCGCGCGGCCCGAGCAATTGCAGCGCGAAATCCGCGCGCCGCGCGCTCACCGCGTCGGCCAGCGCCCGCACGCCGCGCTGCACGGCCTGCGCATCGCTGCCGTGGCCGAACACCACCGGCCCGCAATCGGCGATGTCGGCGGCCGGGAAGCCCATCGCGAACTCGAGCTGCACGCCGTGCTCGGCTTCCAGGGCCGGCAGCAGGCGCATCAGCCCGGCGGCGGGTTCGAGCAGCGTGCACTGCGTGTTCAGCGGCAGCAGGAACGGCAGGCGCTGTGAGCGCGTGTGCAGCGTCGGCGCGTCCGGCGCCAGCAACTGCGCCAGCGTCTCGGCCGCGCGCCGTGCGCATTCGTGCATGTCGATGTGCGGGTAGGTGCGATAGACGGCGAAGGCATTCGCCTGCCGCAGCATGCGTTCGCTGACGTTGGCATGCAGGTCCAGCGTTGCGACGATCGGCAACTGCGGGCCGACCACGCCGCGGATGCGTTCGAGCAGCTCGCCCTCGGCATCGTCCAGGTGCTCGGCGACCGCCGCGCCGTGCAGGTCGAGGAAGATGCCGTCGATCGTGCCGGCGGCTGCGCGCAGGTCCTCGAGCAGCGGGCCGGCGATGCGCTCGAACGCGTCCTCGGTGACCTGCGCCGACGGTGTCGCGCCGGCCCACACCGACGGCAGCAGGGTCCAGCCGCGTTCACGTGCCGTGGTGATGAAGCCGGCCAGCGGCAGGCTGCCCGGCGCGATCAGATCGACCATCGCATCGCCGCGGGCGAAGGCCGGGTACGACGAGCCGCGGTTGAAGGCCGCCCAGTCGGCCTTCGACGGCGCGAAGGTGTTCGTCTCATGCTGGAAGCCGGCGATGAAAATGCGGGTCATGGAGGGGCCTGGGTGAGGTAGTCGATCTCGGCCTGCGTGAAGCCGGCGGCGCGCCGCGCGTCGAGGTTGTAGGGGCCTTTGAGCCGCGGGGCGCCATGGCGCTTCAGCAGCTCGGGATACAGCGCCACCGGGTCGAGCCCGTCGCGCACGCACAGCCAACGGTACCAGCGGTTGCCGATCGCCACGTGGCCGACCTCGTCGCGCAGGATGATGTCGAGGATCTGAACCGCGCGCGGGTCGCCGGCCTTCGCCAGCTTGGCCTGGATCGGCGGCGTTGCGTCGAGCCCCCTGGCTTCCAAAGTACGCGGCACCAGCGCCATGCGCGCGACGATGTCGTGCTTCGTGCTGTCGGTCATGCGCCACAGGCCGTCGTGGGCGTCGAAGTCGCCGTAGTCATGGCCGAGCGTGCGCAGATGCTCGCGCAGCAGCGTGAAGTGCAGGGCCTCCTCGCCGGCGACCTGCAGCCAGTCGCGGTAGAAATCGTCGGGCATGCCGGCGAAGCGCCACACCGCGTCGAGTGCGAGGTTGATCGCGTTGAACTCGATGTGCGCGATCGCATGCAGCAGCGCGGCGCGACCGGCGAGCGTGAACGGCGAGCGGCGCGGCACCTGGTCGGCGCCGACGAGCCGCGGGCGCGCCGGCCGGCCCGGCAACGCGGCCTCGTCGGTGTGCAGCTCGGCGGCCGCGTCGATCAGCAGCTCGCCGGCCTGGCCGGCGCGCAGCAGCCCGCGCGCCGCATCGGCCTTGGCCGCGGGGTCGTCGATCAGGAGCACCTGCAAGGCGCTGGGGCGGAGCTGCATCCCTAAAATGATACTTTTGTGAAGGCTCGATCAATGGCGATCTACCAACTCGGGGACCGGCTTCCCCGCATCGCTCCGAGTGCCTGGGTGGCCGACAGCGCGCAGGTGATCGGCGACGTGGCGCTGGCCGAGGATGCCAGCATCTGGTACGGCGCGGTACTGCGCGGCGACAACGACCTGATCACGGTCGGTGCGCGCAGCAACGTGCAGGAGAACAGCGTGCTGCACACCGACAGCGGCATCCGGCTGACGATCGGCGCCGACGTGACGGTCGGCCACCAGGTGATGCTGCACGGCTGCACCATCGGCGACGGCTCGCTGATTGGCATCCAGAGCGTGATCCTCAACGGCGCGCGCATCGGCCGCAACTGCCTGGTCGGCGCCGGCGCGGTGATCACCGAAGGCAAGGAGTTTCCCGACGGCGTGCTGATCTTCGGCGCACCGGCCAAGGTGGTGCGCGAGCTGACGCCCGAGCAGATTCAGCACCTGCGCTTCAGCGCCGCGCACTACGTCGAGCAGCAGCGCCGTCACCGCAGCGTGCTGAAACGGATCGATGTCTGATGAATCAGCTGCACAAGTTCATCTTCGAAGGGCTGCCGGTGCGCGGCATGCTGGTGCGCCTGGAAGGCGGCTGGCGCGAGCTGCTGGCGCGCCGCACCAGCCGTGACGACGGCGGCCATGCCTTTCCGGCGCCGGTGCGCATGCTGCTGGGCGAGATGGCGGCGGCGAGCTGCCTGATGCAATCGAACCTGAAGTTCAACGGCGCGCTGATCCTGCAGGTCTTCGGCGACGGGCCGGTCAAGCTGGCGGTGGCCGAAGCGCAGCCCGACCTGACGTTCCGCGCCACCGCCAAGGTGATCGGCCCGGTGCCGTCGACCGCGCAGCTCGAGGTGATGCTCAACGTGCACGGCAAGGGCCGCTGCGCGATCACGCTCGACCCGAAGGACCGGCTGCCGGGCCAGCAGCCGTATCAAGGCGTCGTGCCGCTGCACGGTGACCACCGCGAGCCGCTGCAGAAGCTGTCCGAGGTGCTGGAGCACTACATGCTGCAGTCCGAGCAGCTCGACACCAAGCTCGTGCTGGCGGCCAACGACGAGGTCGCCACCGGCCTGCTGGTGCAGCGCCTGCCGATGGCCGGCCAGGCGAACCTGGCCGGCGGCGCGCCGATTCAGCGCGACGAAGACCAGATCGGGCGCAACGAGGACTACAACCGCATCGCACTGCTGGCCGGCACGCTGACGCCCGAGGAGCTGCTGACGCTCGAGCCGGAGGTGGTGCTGCGGCGACTGTTCTGGCAGGAGCAGCTGGTGCGCTTCGAGCCGCAGGCGCCGCGCTTCGCCTGCAGCTGCTCGCGCCTGCGCGTGGCCGGCATGCTGCGCGGGCTCGGCCGCGAGGAGATCGATTCGATCGTCGCCGAGCGCGGCCATGTCGAGATCGGCTGCGACTTCTGCGGCCAGCAATACCACTTCGACCCGGTCGACGTCGGCGAGCTGTTCACGCCCGGGCGTGACCAGCCGCCGGCGAGCTCGGTGGTGCAGTAGTTGTCCGTGTCGTGAATTGGTGCGCATCGCGCGGCTCAAGCCTGCCGCGCAGGTGCCGAGAGAGGGGGCTCCCCTCACTCTTGTCGCCACGGACCTTCACCCTCATGACCTTACGCCATGCCCTCATTTCGCTCGGTGCGGTTGCACTGCTCGCCGGCTGCGCCGGGACGAATTTCAAGCGACCCGACCAGGCTGCACTGAAACTCGGCAGTTCCACCACCGCGGACGTCGTGGCCGCGATGGGCGAGCCGTCGCGGACCGGCGAGCTGACGAAGAATGGCAGCCAGATCAAGCGCATGTCGTATTCCTACGCGACGACCATGGGCGTGGGCCTCTATGCCGGCGTCATTCCGGCCCGCTCGATGACCTTTTCCACCGCCGACGGCAAGTTGGTGGGGCAGCAGTACCTGAGCTCGTTCAATGAGGACGGCACGGATTTCGACGACAGCAAGGTGCCGCAGATCGTCAAGGGCACGACGACGCGCAGCGACGTGGTGGCCCTGCTCGGCCGATCGACCGGCGAATCGGTCTATCCGTTGAGCAAGAACCCCGGCGAACAGGCCATCAGCTACTTGTACGTCCACCTCAGGAAGCAGTTCCTGGGCGCCAGCAAGCTGTACACCAAGTCGCTCACCGTCTCGTTCGACGCGCGTGACGTCGTCAGCGACGTCGAATTCAGCGTCAGCGGCGAGAAGTAGAACCGGCCTCAGTGGGCTTCGCCGATCACCGCATCGGCGTAGACCTGCTTCGTGCCGCCGCCGCTGATCACTTCGGCGACGACGCGAACGGTGCGCCCCACCGGCGTGCGCGCGTTCGCGCAGGCGCGGGCGACGCCGTGCAGGCCGCCCTGGTGGACGTACTGCTCGCTCGCCGCGGCCTGCGCGCGCCAGACCTCGTCCGGCCCGCTGCGCAGGCTGACGGCACCGAACGCGATGCCGGCCGGCAACGTGCCTTCGAGCATCAGCAGCCGCACCGGCACGATGAAGTTCTGGCAGGGCGACTTCGGGTCGAAGATGCCCGGCATGCTGTTGATGAAGGGCTCGGCTTCGAGCTTGGCGACCTGACCGGCGCCCAGCGGCAGCCGCTCGGTCGGGCCACTGGCCTCCGGCTCGCTGTTGCCGCCGCCGCCGCACGCGGCGAGGCCGAGCGGTGCTAGCAACGAAAAGACGCGTAGGGCATGGCGCATCGCAGCCTCCATGAAGTCGGTCATTGCCGCTTACTTTAGTCGTCTGCCGGCAGACTTTCCACACGGCGACGCAAGGCATGCTCGCAGTCCGGGGCATCGCAGTGTTCGCAGCTCCACCGCCACGGCGGCTCGGCCGCCTCGCGTGCCTCGAGCCGGGTGAACAGGCCACGCCGCGGTGCATCGAGCCTGCGCAGCAGCGGCGTGATCGCGTCGAGCGCCGCGTCGAGCCGCGCTTCGCCCTGGCCGCCGATCAGCGACCACGGCAGCTGCGCGTCGATCAGCAGCCGGCGCAGCAGCGCGTCGACCGGCTCGCGCACGTGCGGGCCGTCGCGCTGGTGGCCATCGGCGATCCACGGCAGGTCGAGCGCCGTCAGCAGCGTCAGCGCGCAGCCGCGCTGCCAGGCCAGCGCCGCCGCGTGCAGCGAGCAGTCATCGAACAGGTGTTCGCTGTAGACACTGGTCGCCAGCGGGGTCGTATCGGCCAGGACCAGCGCATGGTTCTCGGCCGCTACGTCGATGCGCCGCGCCTGTTCGGCGGCGATCGCCGCCTGCTCGTCGCGGCGCGGCGTGCGGCCGGCGGCGTCGCACCATTCGCGCAGCGTCTCGGGCACCCAGGTGACGGCCAGCCCGGTGTGCAGCGCCAGCCGTTCGGCCAGGCTGCGCGCCAGCCAGGTCTTGCCGGTGCTCTCGGCGCCGAGGATGGCGATGCGCAGGCCGGGTGCGTTCATCGCGCCGCCTAGCCAACGCCGGCAAAGCTGCGCAGCCCGTCGACATCCAGCACCGTCAGGCCGCGCGTCTGCAGTTGCACCAGCCCGGCTTCGCTCAGGTGCTTGAGCGCCAGGTTCACGCGCTGGCGCGACAGCCCGCACAGCAGGCCGATCTCGGCCTGGCGCAGGTCGACGAACGGCGAAGGGCTCGGGTACAGGTCGGGATGGAAGAGGGCGGCCAGGCAGCGCGCGACCTGCGCATCGGCGTCGAGCAGGCGGCCGTACTCGAGCATGCCGATGAACAGGCTCAGGCGCGCGTTCATCAGGTTCTGCAGATAGTGGTTGAACGGCAGGCTGGTCTGGCGCAGCCACTCGAAGGTGGCGTGCGGCACCAGCATCAGCCGGCTCGGCCTCAGCGCGATCACGTCGTAGCGGCGCGCTTCGCGCTTGATCAGCGAGCCTTCGCCGAACCAGGCCGCGGTGCTGACGCCGCTCAAGGTCGACACGCGGCCGTCGGCCGAGGTCACCGACATCTTCAGCAGGCCTTCGGCCAGGCCCATCCAGTGCGTCGCCGGCTCGCCCATGCGGGCGACGTAGCCCTGCGCCGGAATGCGGCGTTCGCTGGTCGTCGCGGCGACTCGGTCGAACTCGGCAGCCGTCAGCAGGCGGCCCCAGGTCGAGGCTTCGATGATGCGGGTGACGGAATTCATGCTTCGGGGACGCGACGGCCGCGTCCAAGGGTATGCACGGACCCGCGCAGTGGCGAGCTGTCGTCGCGAAGACAGGGGCCGGCCTGGCGCGCCCCTAGTCTGACGGCACGGTCAGGCATTCTAGGAGACGACATCATGGTTGCAGCGCGTGGCAGGTGCAGATGGGCGATCGGCCTGGTGGCCCTGATGGGGGCCCTTGCGGCCAGCGCGCAGCCGGTAGCCGGCGAGCTGCTGATCGGGCAGTCCGCCGCCTTCACCGGCCCGCTCGGCGAGCTCGGCCTCGAGGCGCGCCGTGGCGCCGAGCTGTGCCTGGCGCAGATCAACGCCCAGGGCGGCGTGTTCGGCCGCCAGCTGCGCCTGAAGACGATCGACGACGCCTACGATCCGGCGCGCACCGAAGCCAACGTGCGCCAGCTGATCGAGCAGGACCAGGTGTTTGCGCTGCTCGGCGTGATGGGCACGCCGAACAACGAGAAGGTGCTGCCGCTGATCGCCGAGCGCCGCGTGCCCTTCGTCGCCCCCTTGACCGGCGCGACGACGATCCGCCGCGCCGAGTACGACAGCGTCTTCCACGTGCGCGCCAGCTACGGCGACGAGGCGCGCAAGATCGCGAAGCACCTGGCGACGATCGGCACGACGAAGGTCGCGGTGATCCACCAGAACAACAACTTCGGGCGCGACGTGCTGGCCGCATTCGAGGCCGCGCTGGCCGAGCGGCAGCTGAAGCCGCTGGCGGTGGCGACGGTCGAGAACACCGGCGCCGATGCCGCCGCGGCGGTGGCCACGGTGCTGAAGACCGAGGCCAATGCGGTGGTCCTGGCGACGGCCGGCAAGCCGACCGTCGAGTCGATCCGCGCGCTGAACGCCGGCCGCAAGGGGCTGCCGATGTACGCGCTGTCGGTGATGGGCACGCGCGGTGCGCTGAAGGCGCTGGGCGCGGATGGCGTCGGCGTCGTCGTCAGCCAGGTGATGCCGTTTCCCTGGAATGCGGCGCTGCCGCTGGTGCGCGAGTACCAGCAGGCGATGGCCGCGCAGGGTGTCACCGAGTACTCGTACCTCGGGCTCGAAGGCTGCCTGAACGCGCGCGTGCTGGCCGAGGGCCTGCGCCGCGCCGGGCCGAATCCATCGCGCGAGAAGCTGCTCGCCGCGCTGGCCGGCATGAAGCAGTTCGAGATCGGCAAGCTGGCGCTCGGCTACGGCAGGAGCCCGTACGTCGCGTCGAGCTACGTCGAGCTGTCGATCATCGCGCCGGGCGAGCGTTTCAGACGTTAGGACGCAGCAGTCGGTTCCAGGCGCGCCAGCCGACCAGCGCCATCACCGCGAACAGCGCGTACAGCAGCACCGTCAGCCACAGGCCCTTGATGGCGAACAGGCCGACGCTGAAGACATTGACCGCCACCCACACCGGCCAGTTCTCGACCAGCTTGCGGCCGAGCAGGAACTGGCCGGCCAAGCTGCCGACGGTGGGCAGCGCGTCGAGGTAGGGCACGGTGCTGTCGGTGGCGTGCTGCAGCAGCAGGCCGAGCAGCGGCCAGGCGGCGAGCGTCGCGGCCGCGAGCTGCCAGCGCGGGGCGCGGCTCAGCGCGTGCACGCGCAGCGGCTCGCCGTGCGCACCGGTGCCGCGCAGCCATTGCCACCAACCCCAGCCGGCGACGGTGATGAATACCAATTGCAGCCCGGCCTCGCCGTACAGCTTGCTGTGGGCGAACAGCAGCCCGTACATCGCCGAGCTCAGCATCGCCAGCGGCCAGGCGAGCGGATTCACGCGCCAGTTGCACACGACCATCCACACCGCCAGCACGCAGGCCACGATCTCGAGCCAGGTGACCGGGCTGCCCCAGAGCTGGAAGGCCTCGGTGAACAGCAGGTTCAACGGCGCGTCACTTGCACGAAGATCTCGTCGGGCTTGACCATGCCGAGCTCGCTGCGCGCGCGGTCCTCGACCATCTCGAGCCCCTGGCGCAGATCCTCGACCTCGGCCACCAGCCGCGCATTGCGCTGGCGTTGCGCCTCGTTCTGGCGCAGCTGTGCGTCGAGCTGGCCCTGCAGCCGCAGCGCATAGGGCTTGCCGCCGTCACCGAACCACAGCTCTGCATGCACGAGTGCCAGCAGCACCAGCAGCGCAAGCGTGAGCAGTCGCATCGGGACGGCGCAGCCTTGGGATCAGCGCAGGTTGTAGAACGCCGCGCGGCCGGGGTAGACGGCGATGTCGCCCAGGTCTTCCTCGATGCGCAGCAGCTGGTTGTACTTGGCCATGCGGTCCGAGCGCGACAGCGAGCCGGTCTTGATCTGGCCGGCGTTGGTGCCGACCGCGATGTCGGCGATCGTCGAATCCTCGGTTTCGCCTGAGCGGTGGCTGATCACCGAGGTGTAGCCGGCGCGCTTGGCCATCTCGATCGCCGCAAAGGTTTCGCTGAGCGTGCCGATCTGGTTGATCTTGATCAGGATCGAGTTCGCGATGCGCTTGTCGATGCCTTCCTTCAGGATCTTGGTGTTGGTGACGAACAGGTCGTCGCCGACCAACTGCACCTTCGAGCCCAGGCGCTCGGTCAGGTGCTTCCAGCCGTCCCAGTCGCTTTCGCCCATGCCGTCTTCGATGCTGATGATCGGGTACTTGTCGACCCAGGTCGCCAGGATGTCCGCCCAGGCCGGCGCGGCGAGCTTGAGGCCGCCTTCACCTTCCAGCACGTACTGGCCGTCCTTGAAGAACTCGCTGGCCGCGCAATCGAGCCCGAGGGCGATCTGCTCGCCTGCCGTGTAGCCGGCCTTGTCGATCGCCTCGAGGATCATCTGGATGGCCGCTTCATGGTTCTCGACGCTCGGCGCAAAGCCGCCTTCGTCGCCGACCGCGGTGCTCATGCCCTTGGCATCGATGATCTTCTTCAGCGCATGGAAGACCTCGGCGCCATAACGCAGCGCTTCCCGGAACGACGGCGCGCCGACCGGGATGATCATCAGCTCCTGCAGATCCAGGTTGTTGTTGGCATGCGCGCCTCCATTGACGACGTTCATCATCGGCACCGGCATCTGCATGCCGCCCGAGCCGCCGAAGTAGCGGTACAGCGGCAGGCCCGATTCCTCGGCGGCCGCGCGGGCCACCGCCATCGAGACCGCCAGCGTCGCATTGGCGCCGAGCCGGCCCTTGTTGTCGGTGCCGTCGAGGTCGATCAGCGTCTTGTCGAGGAAGGCCTGCTCCGACGCATCGAGGCCGAGCACCGCTTCGCTGATCTCGGTGTTGACGTGCTCGACGGCCTTCAGCACGCCCTTGCCGAGGTAACGCGCCTTGTCGCCGTCACGCAGCTCGATCGCCTCGCGGCTGCCGGTGGATGCGCCCGAGGGCACGGCCGCGCGGCCCATGGTGCCGCTTTCCAGCAGCACGTCGCATTCGACGGTGGGGTTGCCGCGGCTGTCGAGGATTTCTCGGCCGACGATGTCGACGATGGCACTCATTCAAGGGTCTCCTGGAAAGGGGGATTCGGACGGGCGCGCATTGTTGCCTGCAAGGCGTTACATGCGGGCGTCAATCGGGGGACATCGGGGCGTGGGGGTCACGCCGGCACGCCGTCGACGACGATCATGCGCATCACGCCGGCGCCTTCGCGCAGCGTGCGTGCGTGGCTGTAGGTCTCGCTGGCATAGAAGGCCTTCGCGGTGGCGCGGTCCTTGAACTTCAGCAGCACCAGGCGGCTCGGCGTCCACGGGCCTTCGAGCACTTCGAACTCGCCGCCGCGCACCAACACCTCGGCGCCGTGCTCCTGCATCGCCTTCGTACTCCATTCGCGGTATTTCGCCATCTTGTCGGCGTCGGTCACGGTCACGTCGGCGATGATGTAGGCGGCCATTCTTTTCCTGAGTTAGCAGCTGAAGTCGTTTTCCAGCAGCGGCTGGGTCTTGATGACGCGGTCGAGCGCGACGAGCTGCTCGAGCAGCGCGCGCATGTGCTTCAGCGGCACCGCGTTCGGCCCGTCGGACAGCGCGTTGGCCGGGTCCGGGTGGGTTTCCATGAACAGGCCCGCGATGCCGACGGCGACCGCTGCGCGCGACAGCACCGGCACGAACTCGCGCTGGCCGCCGGAGCTGGTGCCTTGGCCGCCCGGCAGCTGCACCGAATGCGTGGCGTCGAAGACCACCGGCGCGCCGGTCTCGCGCATGATCGCGAGCGACCGCATGTCGGAGACCAGGTTGTTGTAGCCGAAGCTCGCGCCGCGTTCGCAGGCCAGGAAGCGGTCTTCGCTCAAGCCCGCTTCCTTCGCCGCGGCACGTGCCTTGGCGATCACGTTCTTCATGTCGTGCGGCGCGAGGAACTGGCCCTTCTTGATGTTGACCGGCTTGCCGCACTTCGCCACCGCGTGGATGAAGTCGGTCTGCCGGCACAGGAAGGCGGGCGTCTGCAGTACATCGACGACCTCGGCCACAGCTGCAATCTCGTCTTCGCTGTGCACGTCGGTGAGCACCGGCACGCCGAGCTGCTTCTTCACCTCGCCGAGGATGCGCAGGCCTTGCTCCATGCCGGGGCCGCGGAAGGTGGTGCCGCTGGAGCGGTTGGCCTTGTCGTAGCTCGACTTGAAGATGAACGGGATGCCGAGGCTCCCGGTGATTTCCTTCAGCCGCCCGGCGACATCGATCTGCAATTGTTCGGACTCGACGACGCAGGGGCCGGCGATCAGGAAGAACGGCCGGTCCAGCCCGACCTCGAAGCCACAGAGTTTCATGCTGCCGCGCGCTCCAGCGGCGCCGCGCTGCGCCGCGCCTGGCGATCGAGGGCCGCCTGGATGTAGCTGATGAACAGCGGGTGCCCGTCCCACGGCGTGCTCTTGAACTCGGGGTGGAACTGCACGCCGACGAACCACGGGTGCTGCGTCTGCGGCAGCTCGACGATCTCGGTGAGTTGCTCGCGTTGCGTGATCGCCGAGATCAGCAGCCCGGCCTGCTGCAGCCGCTCGAGGTAGTGCTCGTTCGCCTCGTAGCGGTGGCGGTGGCGCTCGGTGACGACGCTGCCGTAGATGCGGTGCGCCAGCGTGCCGGACTTGACGTCCGAGCTCTGCGCGCCCAGGCGCATCGTGCCACCGAGGTCGGAATTGGCATGCCGCTTCTGGATCGTGCCGTCGCGGTCCTGCCATTCGTCGATCAGTGCGATCACCGGATGCGGCGTCTGCGGCTCGAACTCGGTGGAATTGGCGTCGGCCAGGCCCGCCACATGGCGCGCGTACTCGATCGTCGCCACCTGCATGCCCAGGCAGATGCCGAGGTAGGGCACGCCGTGCTCGCGCGCGTATTGGGCGGCGCAGATCTTGCCCTCGATGCCGCGCTTGCCGAAGCCGCCCGGCACCAGGATCGCGTCGAAGCGCTCGAGCTGCGCGGCGGTCTGGGGATTCAGCGTCTCGGAGTCGACGTACTCGATGCACACGCGGGCATGGTGGTGGATGCCGGCGTGGCGCAGCGCTTCGTTGAGCGACTTGTACGAGTCCGACAGGTCGGTGTACTTGCCGCACATCGCGATCGTCACCTCGGCCTGCGGGTGCATCACCTCGTGCACCAGGTGGTCCCAGCGGCGCAGGTCGGCCGGGCGGGTCAAGAGCTGCAGCTTCATGCAGATCAGCTCGTCCATGCCCTGCTCGTGCAGCAGGCGCGGCACCTTGTAGATCGTGTCGACGTCCCACATGCTGATCACGCCGTGGGCGGCGACGTTGGTGAAGAGGGAAATCTTCTCGCGCTCGTCGGACGGCACCTCGCGGTCGGCGCGGCACAGCAGCACGTCGGGCTGGATGCCGATCTCGCGCAGCTTCTGCACCGTGTGCTGCGTCGGCTTGGTCTTCAGCTCGCCGGCGGCGGCGATGTAGGGCACGTAGGTCAGGTGCACGAAGGCGGTGTGCTGCGGCCCGAGCTTCAGGCTCATCTGGCGCACCGCTTCGAGGAAGGGCAGCGATTCGATGTCGCCGACCGTGCCGCCGATCTCGACGATCGCGACGTCGACGTTCTCGGCCCCGCGGCGCACGAATTCCTGGATCTCGTTGGTGACGTGCGGGATCACCTGCACCGTCTTGCCGAGGTAGTCGCCGCGGCGCTCCTTCTCGAGCACGCTCTTGTAGACCTGGCCGGCGGTGAAATTGTTGTTGCGCCGCATCCGCGTGGTGATGAAGCGCTCATAGTGGCCGAGGTCGAGATCCGTCTCGGCGCCGTCGTCGGTGACGAACACCTCGCCGTGCTGGAACGGGCTCATCGTGCCCGGATCGACGTTGAGGTAGGGGTCCAGCTTGATCAGGGTGACCTTCAGGCCGCGCGATTCGAGGATCGCTGCCAGCGAGGCCGAAGCGATGCCCTTGCCGAGGGAGGACACCACACCGCCGGTGACGAAGACGTACTTGGTCATGTCATGCCGCATTCGCCGACCGTCGCTGGTCCGGACGCAAGAATGCTCTGGTGGTAAAGCGCGATTATAGGTGTGGGTGCTCAGCGCTCCGTCGCCATTCCCGCCAGCAATTCCAGCACCAGCGCCGCCGTCTCGGCCGGTTTTTCCATCGGGTACAGGTGGCTGCCCTCGATCCAGCGAAAGCGCTCGCCGGCCAGCGCGCGCGCGGCGCCGAGCCCGCCCTGGCGGATTTCGCTGGAGCGCGTGCCGGCGACGAAGGCCACCGGGCAGCGCGGCGGGTGGCGCCGCAGCAGCGTGCCGAGCTGGTGCGGCAGCGTGTCGTAGATGCGCGTCTCGACCGCGCGGTCGAAAGCCAGCACCGTCTTGCCGCTGTGGTGCCGCGTGCCGGTCGCGACGTAGTCGGCCAGCACCTGCGGGTCCCAGCGCGCGAACACCGGCTTGGCGCCGTAGTGCTCGGCGACCGCGCGGCGCGAGGGCCATTCCTCGCGCCGCATGCGCGAGACGCGGCCCGGCGAAAAGCGCGGCATCAGGCCGGTGAGCTTCGCGACGCGCACGTAATGTGCGCGCCAGCCGGTGATCACCGGGCTGTCGAGCAGCACCAGCCCGCGCACCAGCTCGGGCCGCCGGCAGGCCGCCAGCAGGCTGACCAGCCCGCCGAGCGAATGGCCGACCAGGTACGCCGGCGCGCGCACTTCGGTCTCGATGAAGTCCACCAGCTGGTCGCGCAGCCGCGGCCAGTTGCTGGTCACCGGGAAACGCGGGTCGTGGCCGAACTTCTCGAGCGCCTGCACGCGCCAGCCGGCCGCGCGCCAGGCCTTGAACAGCTGCTGGTAGGTGCCGGCGGGAAAGCCGTTGGCATGCGAGAAGACCAGGGTCGGGGCCATGGGAAACGGGGGAACGGGCGACTAGGCGGGTCGAGCAGTGTGCCTTGCGCGCCACAACCAGCGCCCGCTGGGGTAAGTCCGGGCCTGCATGATCGCGTCACGCCGGCTCGCCCGGCGTCGCGGCCGTGACCCGGCGTGACCGGCGGTGACATTCGCGCGGCGCATGTCGCGCGCCCTCGCACCCGCGCGAACTGCCGCTTCAGACGCCACCCGGGCCGCTGCCTAGATTGGCTGGCTTCACGAATTCGAGGAGCCTGCCATGACCTTCCGCTCGCGCATCACCGCCCGCGCATCCCGCGCGGCCTGCCTCGGCCTCGCGGCCACCGTGCCGGCGACGCTGCTGGCGCAGCAGCAAGCGCCGGCGACGCCGCAGCGCGTCGAGATCACCGGCTCGTCGATCAAGCGCATCGACGGCGAGACGGCGCTGCCGGTGCAGGTGATCGACCGCAAGGCGATCGAGCGGTCCGGCGTGCTGAACGTCGAGCAGCTGCTGCAGCAGGTCAGCGCGGCGGCGAGCTCGGGCGGCTTGACGAGCTCGTCGGCCTCGGGCGCGACGACCGGTGGCATCTCGGCGATCTCGCTGCGCGGGCTGACCTCGCTGCGCACGCTGGTGCTGATCAATGGCCGCCGCATCGCGCCCTACGGCGTCGGCTTCACCGGCGATTCGGTCTCGGTCGACGTCAACAGCATCCCGCTGGCGGCGATCGAGCGCGTCGAGGTGCTGAAGGACGGCGCCTCGGCCGTCTACGGCTCCGATGCGGTGGCCGGCGTCGTCAACTTCATCCTGCGCAACGAGGTGCGCGGCGGCGAGCTGGCGCTGACCGCCGGCGACACGACCCAGGGTGGCGCGTCGTCGAAGCGCGCATCGGCGTTGTGGGGCTTCGGCGATCTCGGCAGCGACCGCTTCAACATCATGGCGATGGCCTCGTTCAACAAGGAGGGCGGCCTGCGCGGCGCCGACCGCGACTTCGCGCGCTCGGGCATCAACGTCGAGCACGGCAACGACACCTCGTCGGGCAATACCTTCCCGGCCAACATCGTGCTGCTCGACGACTCGGGCCGCACGCGCAACCCGGCGGTCGGCGTCTGCCCGGGGCCGTATTCGGTGGTCGACCCGCTGAACAACCCGCAGAACATCTGCCGCTACGACCCGTCGCCGCAGGTCACGCTGCTGCCGGCGAGCGAGCGCGCGAGCCTGTTCGTCGCCGGCAAGTTCGCGCTGACGCCGGACATCGAGCTCTTCGGCGAAGCCTCGTACAACAAGAACAAGATCCGTACCGTGATCCAGCCGGTGCCGATCTCGGACCAGTTCGCGCTGCCCGGCAACCATCCGCTGTTCAACGTCGCGCCGTACAACGGCTTCTCGACGATCCAGCTCAGCCCCGCCGCGCTGCACTACCCGACCGCCTACGTCCGCAGCGTGATCGGCCCGACCGCGGAGCTGCCCGACATCCTGGTGCGCTGGCGCGCCAACCTGAGCGGCGACCGCGACATCACCGACACCTCGACCGCACCGCGGCTGGCCTTCGGCGTGCGCGGCGCGGTGGCCGGGTGGGACTTCGATGCCGCGGCGCTGCACAGCCAGAGCAAGGTCAAGGAGACGGTCAACGACGGCTATCCGTCGCTGTCGCGCATCCTGCCGCTGCTCAACAGCGGCGTCGTCAACTTCTGGGGCGACAACACGCCGGAGGTCACCGCGCAGATCCGCGCGGCCAACTTCACCGGCGCCGCGTTCGAGACCACCTCGACGCTGCAAAGCCTGCAGGCCAAGGCCTCGCGCGAGCTGACGAAGCTGCCCGGCGGCCCACTGGCGATCGCGCTCGGTGCCGAAACGCGGCGCGAGAAGTACCTGTTCGATCCGAGCCCGACGATCCAGACCGGGGACATCTCGGGTTATGGCGGCAACTTCCTCGTCACCGACCGCGAGCGAATGGTCAAGGCGGTGTTCGGCGAGTTGAGCGTGCCGATCGTCAAGGGCCTGGAAGCCACCGCCGCGGTGCGCTGGGACGACTACGAAGGCGTCGGCAGCTCGACCACACCGAGCATGAACCTGCGCTGGCGGCCGCTGCCCAGCCTGATGCTGCGCGGCTCGGCCGGCAAGGGCTTCCGCGCGCCGAGCCTGCAGGACCTGTACCTGCCGAACACGCTGACGGTGACGCCGCCCGGGCTGTCCGACCCGCTGCGCTGCCCGACCACCGGCAGCGGCAACGACTGCCAGACGCAGTTCTCGACCACGATTGGCGGCAATGCCGCGCTGCAGCCGGAGAAGTCGAAGAACGCGACGCTGGGCATCGTGCTCGAGCCGACCGCCAACAGCTCGGTGACCATCGACTGGTTCAAGATCGACCTGAAGGACACCATCGTCAACGGCGTGCCGGCGGCGGTGATCCTTGCCGACCCGGTGAAGTACGCCTACCTGATCACGCGCGGGCCGGTCGAGGCCGCATTCCCGCAGCTGCCGGGGCCGATCACCGCGATCTCGGGCACCAACATCAACCTCGGCGAGACGCGCCTGTCCGGCATCGACATCGATGGCCGCCTGAGCATTCCGATGGGCGACGCGGGGCGCCTGAACCTGTCGGCCAACGGCACCTACTTCATCAAGTACGACACGCAGAACGTCGACGGCACGTTCACCGGCAACGTCGACACGGTGAATGCCGCGACGGGCGGCGTGATCCCACGCTGGAAGCACACGTTGAGCGCGAGCTGGTCACTCGGTGCCTGGGATGCGACGCTGGTGCAGCACTACCAGAAGAAGTACACCGACCTGCCGAGCACCGTCAGCGGCGAGACGCCGAAGGTCGGCGCCTACCAGACCTTCGACCTGCAGGTGGCCTACAGCGGCATCAAGAATCTGCGCGTCACGCTGGGCGTGCGCAACCTGCTCGACAAGGACCCGCCGTACACCAATGCCGGAGGGCAGGTGTCGTTCCAGGGCGGTTATGACCCACAGTACGCCGACCCGCGCGGGCGCTTCGTCTACGCCGGCCTGCGCTACGAGTTCAAGTAAGTGATGTCGCCCCTGCAGCCCTGCGGGCTGATCCCCCGAGGGGATCAGTCCGACCGGGGGACCCGGATCGGACCGGGCGCCACCGCCGCGCAGTGCAGGCGGTAGCCGCGCCCACGCACGCTCTCGATCTCGAGCTCGGCCATGCCGAGCTCGGCGAGGCGGCGCCGCAGCCGATGCACGTAGACGTCGATCGAACGCGCGTTCAGCGTGCTGTCCGTGCGGGCGACGCGCGCCTCGAGCGAGGCGCGCGGCACCAGGCGTCCGACCTGCGCGGCCAGGCACTGCAGCAGCGCGAACTGGCCTTCGGTGAAGCCGACGCGGCGCGTGCCGCGGCACAGCTCGCGCTGCAGCGGGTCGAGCGTCCAGCCGGCCAGCGCCGGGTCCGCGGCCGGGCCGGTGGAAGCGAACGGGGCGGCCGGTGCTTCCGCCACGACGCGCGAGCGCAACTGCGCGACCAGGTGCGCGCGCAGCAGCCGCGGCGACAGCGGCTGCACCAGGTACTCCGCCGCGCCATGCTCGAGCGCGACGATCGCATCGACTTCGCTCGCGGTCTCGCTCAGCACCAGCAGCGGGCAGCCGGCGGCGACGTGCAGGCCGGCCAGGCCCAGCGCCAGCGTCGGCGTCAGCACGCAGGCGTCGATCACCAGCGCATCGAACTGCATGTTGCTGCAAGCGGCATGCGCGCCATCGAGATCGCTGACCGCGGCGCAGCGCAGGCCCACCTGGCCGAGCAGCTCGGCGGTGGCGCGTTCGGGCCGCGCCGCCGGGCCGACGAAGAGCACCAGCGACGGCGCACGCAGGCTGCCGTCGAAGTGCGAGAACGGGGCATGCGGCGCGGCCAGCGGACCGGCGGCATGGCGCAGGTGCGGCAAGGCGGGATCGTCGCGAATCATCGTGCGGGGATCATTCCGAGCGGGCCGCTGCGCCGCAAGGGCCAATTCGGGGCGGCGGCGCCGGCCATTGCGGGGGCTTGAAGGTCGCTCATCGGCGCAGCGGTACCGCGATCAATTGCGGCGCCTTCAGCGTCGCCGGCTCGCGCAGGCTGCCGTCGGCCTGGTAGCGCGCAACCTGCGAATTGGCGATCGTCACCAGCGTCACGCCCGCGATCGTGCCGGTCGTCGGCTCGTCGAAATCCGGATGGTGGTGCGACTGCAGCACGGTGATGCCGCCGATGCGCCGGCCCGCGTCGGCCAGGTGGATGCGGATCACGCGGCCGGCAATGGTCACGTTCTGCACGCCGACGAGATCGCCGTCGTGCCAGTACAGGCCATCGATGCCGCCGGTGACCACCTGGTCGGGCTGCGGCAGCCGCTGAAAGCTGCCGTCGGCCGGATTCACACGCGCGATGCCGGTCGACAGCGTGACGAACAGGCTGCCGTCGGGCGCGACGGCGATGCCATTGGCCCCGAGCAGCGCGCCGCGCTGGCCGAAGGGCTCGAGCAGCGTCGCGCCCGGCGCGGCGCGGAGCAGGCTGCCGCTGGCCGAATCGGTGGCGAAGAGGGTGCCGTCGGGCGCCGCGACGACGTCGTTGAGCTGCTGCGCGGCCGGCGCGTCGAGGCGCTGCACGCGGCGCGGATCGTTCAGCGGATAGCGCAGCACCGCGTTGCGCAGCGCCGTCTTGCCGCTGTCTTCGAAGGCGTTGGTACTGACCGCCAGCAGCACGCGCCGTTTCGCATCGACATGCAGGCCGAGCACCGCATCGAGCCGGTCGCCGGGCCGCGAGAAGTCGCGCGCGCGGCCGCGGGCGTCGACCACGACGATCTTGTGCCGCGCCACGCTGCCGATGAAAAAGCGCTTCGTCTCGGCGTCGTGGGCGATGCCCTCGGGAATCAGCGCCGGATCGGCGAGGTGCAAAGCGCGCGGCGCATCGGGCGTGCGCGGCTCGTCGGCGGACAGCTGCTCGCGCAGCGCGCTGAATTCGGCGTCCTGCCACAGCGCATCGAAACCCATGCCGGCGGTCGGCACGATGCCCAGTCGCCGGCCTGTCAGGCTTCGCAGCGCGGCGAGCGCGTCGTTGCGGCGGTCCAGCCGCGCCAGCGTCATGGCTTGGTAGTAGACGAGCACGCCGTCGCCCGGCCGCTGCGTGCGCAGTGCCTCGATGCGGGCGAGCTGCGCGCGCAGCGGTGCCTGCGGGTCGTCGGCCACCGGCTGGGCGGCGGCGCCGGCGACCAGGCAGGCTGCGAGCCAGGCGGCGGCGAGGCGGGGCAGGTGTCGGTGCATCGGCGCGCAGCCTAACGCCGCGCGGCCGCGCGGGCGCCGCCGTTGGTTCCCGGGATTCCGTCGTTCGTCGCATGCCGGGCGGCGGCGCGCGGGGGCCTGCCTACAGTGCTCCGATCGAACGAAGAAGAACGGGACTCGCGTGGTCAAGCAGGTGGCGGGGGTCTTCATCCAGTCGCTGCGAGGCGACGACGCGCCGGCCAGCGTCGCGCAGCGCGTGCGCGTCTACCGCACGGTGCTCGACGGCGTGCGCAGCGGCACGCTGCGTCCCGGCACGCGGCTGCCATCGGCGCGCCGGCTGGCGGCCGATTGCGCGGTCTCGCGCGGCGCGGTCGACGAGGCCTTCGAACAGCTGAAGAGCGAAGGCTTCATCGAGCGCCGCGTCGGCGACGGCAGCTACGTCGCCGACCCGCTGCCGGTGCTGGTCAAGCCATCCCCGGCCCTGGAGCGGCCGATCAGCGCCGCCGCACAACGCGTCATCGAGCGCTTTGCGCCGCACCTCGGGCAGTGGTCGCGGCTGGAGGTGCCGACGGAGCTGTTCGCGCTGCCGGCACTGCATCCGCGCAACGTGCCGACGCAGGACTTCCCGCTCGACACCTGGCGCCGGCTGATGCAGCGGGCGTGGAGCGAGCCGTACCGCAAGCACCTGAACTACGGCCCGTCGGCCGGGCTGCCGTCGCTGCGCGAATCCATCGTCAGGCACCTGGCGCTGACGCGCGGCGTGCACTGCAGCGCACGCCAGGTGCTGATCCTCAACAGCCCGATGCAGGCGCTGGAGCTGATCGCGCGCGTGCTGCTCGAGCCGGGCGACAAGGTGTGGCTGGAAGACCCCGGCCATGCCAGCCTGCCGGTGCTGTTCGACGTGCTGCACGCCAAGGCGGTCGGCGTGCCCTGCGACGAACTGGGCTTCGACGTCGCCCACGGCCGCGCCCACGCGCCGGATGCGCGCGCGGTCTACCTGCATCCGCTCGGCCAGTACCCGCTGGGCGTGCGCACGAGCCGCGAGCGCGGCGCCGAGCTGCTGGCCTGGGCGGAGCGCCAAGGCTCCTGGATCCTCGAGGGCAACTACAACACCGAGCTGGTGCACGACGGCGTGCCGCCGCCGGCCCTGCACACGCAGGACCGCCATGGCTGCGTGCTGCTGGTCGGCACCTTCGAAGGCGTGCTGTTCCCGTCGCTGCGCATCGCCTACCTGGTGGTGCCCGAGCACCTGGCCGACACCTTCACGGCCATGCGCGGCCTGCTCGGCGAGCATGCGCACGTCGCGACGCAGCTCGCGCTCACCGCCTTCATCGACGAAGGCCACATGAGCGCGCACCTGCACGAGCTGCGCCAGCGCTGCCGCGCGCGCCGCGCCGCACTGCAGCAGGCCGTGGCCCACCACCTGCCGCACTGGGCCACGCTGGGCCCGACGGCCGAGGGCGTGCATGCGGCGCTGCACTTCCCGGCCGAGGTGCCGGATGTCGACGTGTTCCGGCTGATCCGCAAGCAAGGCGTCGGCGCGACGCCGCTGTCGACGATCTGCTGGCACGCGCGCGGCTTGAACGGCCTGGCGCTGGGTTACGGCGGGGCCGACGAAGCGATCATCGACGGCGCGCTGCGGGTGATCGGCCAGGCGCTGCGCAACGTGCGCGCGGGCCTGGCGGTGTCGAAGCCGGCGGCAACGGGTCAGTGCGCGCCGGCCGCCGCCGCCGTGCCGTCGGCCAGCGGCGCCAGCAGGTAGCCGCAGTTGCGGATCGTGCGGATGCGCTGCGCGCCGTCGCCGCGGTCGCCGAGCTTGGCGCGCAGCCGGTAGACGCGGCTGTCGATCGAGCGATCAGGGCCGCTGTCGACCAGGCCGCGCAGCTCGCGCAGCAGCTCGCGCCGCGTCACCACCTGGCCGGCGCGCAGCGCCAGCCGCCACAGCAGCTCGAACTCGCCCTCGGTCAGGTCGAGCGGGCGCTCGTCCTGCAGCGCGCAGCGCTCGCGCCAGCGCAGCACCAGGCGGCCGACGCGCAACTCGTCCGGCGGCGCGAGCGGCGCTGCCGCGACGCCCAGCCGCGCGCCGCGCCGCCACAGCGCGCGCAGCCGCGCCGCCGCGACCGCCGCGTCGAGGGCGGCATCGAAGACATCGTCGGCACCCATCTCGAGCGCCAGCACGTGGTCGAGGTCGCGCAGCGCGCGGCAGGCGACGACGATCGGCACAGCGGGCTGTCGCGCGGCCAGCGCACGCAGCGGGCCCAACTGGCGGGCCACGCCGTGCACCAGGTGCAGCACCAGCGCGTCCGGTGCCGGCGCCGCGGGCCCGCCGCCGTCGCCCAGCACCCAGTCGCACACCCGCAGCCCTTCAGCGGCCAGCGCGCCGCGCCACGCCGCCGCGGCTGCCGCATCGTCGCTGGCCAGCCCGATGCAGCGACCCGGGGGGCCGGTGGCGTCGATGCTGGAAACCGTTCCGGCCATCGTTGCGTACATGGTCACGGTGTAGCGTTCGCCCCGCGGGCTCGCAAGGGCCAATCCGGCGTTGGTCAGCGCGCCAATCGGCGCGACTTTGTGCACTCGTGGCGCCGGCGCATCGCACGACAAAAGGCATGCCGAGGCCGATAACCCGGTCGATATAATTTTTATCGCTTGTTGCAGCCTTTCCACATGGCTGCGCTGGAAAGAGCAAAAGAGCGTGATCGCAAACCGGCTCGTGTCCCTGTTGTGTCTGGCTCTTGTGCTCGCCGCGCGCCCGGCGGCGGCGCAGGCCGACTGCGCGGCCGTCACCGACCAGGCGATGGCCGCCGACCTGCGCGCCGCGACGGCCCAGGCGCAGCGCGCCGAGCTCGCCGAGCAGGCCCGGCTGTCCGAAGCGGCGATCGGCCTGTGGCGCCAGGCGGTCGACGCGTGCAGCGGCCGCTCGCGCGAACGGGCGCAGCGCAACCTGGCCGATTCGCAGCAGGCACGCCTGACGATCCAGGACCAGCAGGGCGGCAGCGAGCAGTGCATGGCGTCGCAGAAGGACGCCACCGCGCTGCAGGAGCTGGCCGAACGCGCGCGCAGCGAGCAGCGCTGGCCGGATGCCGCGGTGCTGTTCCGCAAGGCCGAGAGCACCTGGGACCTGGCGGCCGAGCGCTGCGCCGGGTCGCAGCAGCGGCTCGCGCTGCTGCGGCGCGAGCAGACCGCGCTGGCCTCGCAGGCCGCGCGCGAGCGCGGCAGCGCTGCTGCCGCCGTGCCGGCTCCCACCAGCGTGCCGGCGCGGCCGGCCGAGGCACCGCCGGCCGGGCGCATGAGCCCTCCGGGCGGCGCCGCACCGATCGCCGCGGTGCTGCCGGCGGTGGCCGCTCCGGTCGACCTGACATTGACCGGCGGCACGCGCATCGTCGGCACCTTCGGCGCCGACCCCGGCGGGCAGACCTACAGCGGGCGCGGCCGCATCATCTGGTCCAGCGGTGACCAGTACGAGGGCACCGTGGTCGCCGGGCAGCGCCAGGGGCACGGCGAATTCATCTGGCGCAACGGCCAGCGCTACAAGGGCGTCTGGATCAACGACCGGCCCGAAGGCGACGGCGTGCTGCGTTTCGCCAACGGCAACGTCTACGAAGGCGCGGTGGTCGACGGCCAGCCGCACGGCACCGGCAAGATGGTCTTCAGCTCGGGCGACCAGTACACCGGCCAGTTCACCCGCGGCGAGCCCGACGGCCAGGGCGTCTACCTGTGGGTCAACGGCCAGCGCTACGACGGGCCGTGGGTCGACGGCAAGGCCACCGGCTACGCCAGCGTCAAGTTCGCCAACGGCAACCTCTACGAAGGCGAGGTCGTCGACGGCCTGCCGCAGGGCGACGGCCGCATCGTCTTCGCCTCCGGCGACGTCTACCGCGGCCAGTTCTCGCGCGGCCTGCCCGACGGGGAAGGCATCTACCGCTGGAAGAACGGCGACCAGTACATCGGCCAGTGGCGCACCGGCCTGAAGGAAGGCCAGGGCCAGCTGCTGTGGAGCAATGGCGACCGCTGGGAAGGGGAGTTCCGCGCCGATGCGCAGACCGAGCGCGGCACGCTGACGCGCCGCAAGCAGTAGCTCAGGCCGCGCCGAAGCGGATCAGCCGGCGCGCCAGCGCCTGCTCCCAGCGCTTGTGCGCGAACTCGGCGGCCTCGGGCAGCTCGGCCTCGCTGCACCAGCGCCATTGCGCGATCCCGGCGCCCGGCTGCGGATCGGCGTGTACCTCGGCGAGGCAATGCACGACGACGTGCCAGTTGCGCTCGCCGACCGGAAACGACTCGACATCGACGACCCGCGGCATCACGTCGTCATAACCCAGGCGCGACAGCTCGCGCGCGGCGACCTCGAGCGGGTCCTCGCCGTAGGCAGCCTCCGGCGCCGGGATCCACCAGCCGGGCTTGTCCGGATTCGGCGGCGTGTCGTAGCGCACGATCAGCAGCCGTCCGGCACGGCGGACGCCGACGTAGCTGATCAGCTTCAACAGCCCTTGCGGGGTCTCGATGGCCATGGTGCGGTCCCTGCGGTTCGAAGTCCGCTTTCTGGTCCAGCGCCTGCCGAAGCGCCATCCCTAACTCGCGAAGGCCGCGGGCACGGTGCAGCTTCAGCGCTCGGCACGACGCCACGCGCGGTACTCGTGGCCCCACAGCCACAGGTTCAGTGCGCGCACCTGGCCGTCCAGGCCTTGGTCGAAATGCACTCTGCCGCCAAGGGCTTCGCGCAGCACCATGGTCCCGTCGCCATCCGGGAACAGCTCGAAACGCCGCGGCGAGCCGGCGCGCAGGAAAAGCCGGCCGTCCTCGTGCACCACCTGCAGGTCCAGGCCGTCGAGCCACTCGTAGCGGCCGATGTAGGGGCGCGCATCGGCCGGGTCCAGCGCCATCGGCGGCGCCAGGCGCGGCGGCTTCGGATCGGCAAGCGGCTGACGCGGATCGAGCAGGTGCAATCCGATGTCGCTGACGGCGTTCAACGTGTTCGCGTTGGCCAGCACGACGATGCCGGTGCGCGTTGCGGCCTGGAATCCGACGAAGCTGACGTAGCCGCCGGTGCGTCCCGGATGCCAGGCGATGTCGCCGCCATCGTTGGGCACCAGCATCCATCCGAGCCCGATGTGCCTGGACGGCGGGATGCCGCCGGGCCGGCGGGTCTCGAGCATGGCCTTCATGGCCGGCGCCAGCGCGGACTCGCGCAGGCCGACGAAGGCCTCCAGGAATGTCAGCAGATCATCGGCATTCGAGCGCAGGAAGCCCGAGGCGGGCAGCTCCGCGGACGTCCAGCGATCCACCGGTGTCAGCGCCCAGCTGTGCCCGGCCGCCATCGCACGCGCCGGCGCGGCGACGCCGTTGTCGTCGGTGTCGGCCATGCCGAGCGGACCGGTGATGCGCTCGCGCAGCAGCGCCGGATAGGAGCGTCGCGCGCGCTGGGACAGCGCATGTCCCAGCAGGCCGACGCCGGCGTTCGAGTATTCGTAGCGTTCGCCGGGTGCCTGCGGCAGAGCGTGCGCGGCCAGCAGCGCGACGAGGCGGTCGATGCCGTAGTCGCCATGCGGATTGCCGAAGTCGCGCGGCTTCAGGTTCGCCGGCCGGTTCGGCAGGCCCGACGTCTGCGTCGCCAGGTCGACGAGTCGGATCGGCCGGCCTTCGCGGCTCGGCACGCTGACCTGCGAAGGCAGCAGGTCCGCGACCGGTGCGTCCAGCACCACCTCGCCCCGCCGCACCATGTCGGCCAGCAGCAGCGAGGTGAAGACCTTGGTGACCGAGCCGATCTCGAACAGCGTCTTGCCGTCCGGCGCGCGTGGGTCGTCGGCCGACAGCCGCCCGACGCCGACGATGCGCCGGCCCGCCGGCGTCACGATGCCCACCACCATGCCGGTGGCGTGGCGCGCCTGCACGATGCGGCCGGCAAGGATCTGCCGGATCCGCTCGTCGTCGGGCGGTGCGGCGGCTACGGCGCCGGCGGCCGCAACGCCGAGCACGGCCGCGGCAAACCGGCGGAGCCAGCAGCGGCCAGGCTTGGTGCGCACCGGATGCGGCGTCGCGTCAGCGCACGTCAGACGATGCGCTCGCCGGGGTGGTTGATCTTGCGCATCGGCTCATAACGCCTGGAAGGCGCGAGCAGCGGGTGCTCGGTGTCGCCGCCGTCCCAGCGCGGATCGTCGATGCCTTCGAACACTTCGCGCAGGCGCTGGCCCCAGGTGCTGTGGATCATCTGGAAGTACGGGTTGCGGTCGTCGATGCAGACGTGGTCGCTGCTTTCGAGGCGGCCCTCCTGGTAGACCAGCAGGTCCAGCGGCAGGCCCACCGACAGGTTGGACTTCAGCGTCGAGTCCATCGACACCAGCGCGCACTTGGCGGCTTCGTCCAGCGGCGTGGTCGGCGTCAGCACGCGGTCGAGGATCGGCTTGCCGTACTTGCTCTCGCCGATCTGGAAGAAGCAGGTCTCGCGCGTCGCCTCGATGAAGTTGCCGGCCGAGTAGACCAGGAACATGCGCATGGCCTCGCCCTTGATCTGGCCGCCGAAGATCATCGACGCATTGAAATCGACGCCGGTGGCCTTCAGCGATGGGCCGTCCTGGTCGTAGACGCGGCGCACCGCCGCACCGAGCACGCGCGTGGCGTCGAACATGCTGTCGGCGTTCCAGATCGTCAGCGCCGGCTGCTCCGGGCCGCGATCGATCTTCTCGACCTGCAGGATCTCGCGCACCGACTGGCTGATGCTCAGGTTGCCGGCCGACAGCATCACCATGAAACGGTCGCCCGGCTTCTCGTAGATCATCATCTTGCGATAGGTGCTGATCTGGTCCATGCCGGCGTTGGTGCGCGAGTCGGACAGGAAGACGAGGCCGGCGTTGAGGCGGATGCCGATGCAATAGGTCATGACGCGTGGGCTTTCTGCAGGGACTTCAGACGGTACAGCGCTTCGAGCGCTTCGCGCGGGGTCAGCGCATCGGGATCGATGGTCGCCAGCGCCGTCTCGATGCCCGAGGGCTCGGGCGCGGCGGCGGGTGTCGGCGGCGCGGCGAACAGGTCGACCTGTGCATCGCCGCTGATCGCCTGCGCCTCCAGCGCCTCGAGCGTCGCGCGCGCCTGGCGCAGCAGCGTGCCCGGCATGCCGGCCAGCCGCGCCACCTGCACGCCGTAGCTGCGGCTCGCCGGCCCGGCCTCGATCGCATGCAGGAAGACGATGTCGTGCCCGCTCTCGACGGCCGAGACGTGCACGTTCAGCGCGCGCTCGTGGCGCACCGGGAATTCGGTGAGCTCGAAGTAGTGGGTCGCGAACAGCGTGAACGCGCGGTTCTTGTCATGCAGATGGGCAGCGATCGCGCTCGCCAGCGCGAGCCCGTCGAAGGTGCTGGTGCCGCGGCCGATCTCGTCCATCAGCACCAGCGACTGTTCGGTCGCGCCATGCACGATCGCCGCGGCCTCGGTCATCTCGAGCATGAAGGTCGATTGCGCGTTGGCCAGGTCGTCGGCGGCGCCGATGCGGGTGTGGATCGCATCGATCGGCCCGAGCCGGCAGGCTGCTGCCGGCACGAAGGCGCCGATCGACGCCAGCAACACGATCAGCGCGACCTGTCGCATGTAGGTGCTCTTGCCGCCCATGTTCGGGCCGGTGATCACCAGCATGCGCGTGCGCGCATCGAGCCGGCAATCGTTGGCGATGAAGTCCGGCCCGCCGGTCTCGGCCAGCCGCGCCTGCACCACCGGGTGGCGGCCCTGGTCGATCTCGATGCACGGGTGGCCGACGAACTGCGGCCGGCACCACTGCAGCGTCACGGCGCGCTCGGCGAGGGCCGCAAGGGCATCCAGCGCCGCCAGCGATCGCGCCAGCGCGCCGAGCGCCGGCAGGTGCGCCTGCAGTGCATCGAGCAATTGTTCGTAGAGCCACTTCTCGCGCGCCAGCGAACGCTCCTGCGCCGACAGCGCCTTGTCCTCGAAGGCCTTCAGCTCCGGCGTGATGAAGCGCTCGGCGTTCTTCAGCGTCTGGCGGCGCTGGTAGTCGGCGGGCACGCGATCGAGCCCCGAGCTGGTGACCTCGATGTAGAAGCCGTGCACGCGGTTGTATTGCACGCGCAGGTTGGTGATGCCGGTGCGTGCCCGTTCGCGCGCTTCGAGGTCGACCAGGAAGGCATCGCAGTTCTGCGCGATGCCGCGCAGCTCGTCGAGCTCGGCATCGCAGCCGCTGGCGATCACGCCGCCGTCGCGCAGCAGCACCGCGGGTTCGTCGGCGATGCAGCGCACCAGCAGCGCGGCGAGCTCGGGCGGCGGCGAGAGCGCCTCGTGCAGGCGCACGAGCAGCACACCTGCATCGGAACCCTGCGGCGCCGCGGCGCTGAGCGCCGGCAGCGCCTGCAGCGTGCTGCGCAGCCCGGCCAGCTCACGCGGACGCACCTGGCGCAGCGCCAGCCGCGCGGTGATGCGCTCGACATCGCTGATGTGGCGCAGCGCGTCGCGCAGCGGCTCGAAGCCGTGGCCGATCAGCGCCGCGATCGCGTCGTGCCGCTGCAGCGCGGTGCTGCGATCACGCAGCGGATGGGTCAGCCAATGGCGCAGTGCGCGGCTGCCCATGCCGCTCCTGCAGGTGTCGATCAACGACAGCAGCGTCGGCGCGTCCTCGCCGCGCAGCGTCTGCGTCAGCTCGAGGTTGCGGTGCGTGGCCGGCGGCAGCTCGATCAGCTCGTTCGCACGCGCGGCCTGCAGCGACGTGACATGCGCCAGCGCCTGGCCCTGCGTGTGCTCGGCGAAGCTCAGCAGCGCGGCGGCGGCGGACTGCGCGACGCTCAGGTCCTGCGCGTTGAAGCCCTGCAGCGACGCGACCTTCAGCAGCCCCGTCAGCTTGCGCAGGCCGAGCGCGGTGTCGAACTGCCAGTCCGGCCGCGCCGTGCGCGCGGCGCGGTGCTGCAGGATCGCCGGCGGCAGCGCGTTCGCGGCGTCCTTCTGCGGCAGCAGCAGCTCGGCGGGATCGAGCCGCGCGAGCCAGCCGCCGAGCTCCTTGTCGCCGCATTCGGTCATGCCGAGTTGTCCGCTCGACAGCCCGAGCCAGGCCAGGCCCCAGGTCGCGCGCACTTTGATCAGTGCCAGCAGCAGCGTGTCGGCGCGTTCGTTCAGCAGCTCGGTGTCGGTGACGGTGCCGGGGGTCACCACCCGCACCACCTTGCGCTCGACCGGCCCCTTGGCGGTTGCGACATCGCCGACCTGCTCGGCGAGCGCCACGGCCTCGCCGAGCTTGATCAAGCGCGCCAGGTAGCTCTCGACCGAGTGCACCGGCACGCCGGCCATCACCACCGGCTCGCCGGCGCTCTGGCCGCGGCTGGTCAGCGTGATGTCGAGCAGCCGGTTGCCCTTGCGAGCGTCGTCGTAGAACAGCTCGTAGAAATCGCCCATCCGGTAGAAGACGAGCGTGTCGGGGTAGTCGGCCTTGATGCGCAGGTACTGCTGCATCATCGGCGTATGGGCGCTTAGGGGCGCCTCGCCGCTTCCTGGGTCTTGAGCCGCGTTTGCGCGTAACTCATTGATCTGCAAAATATTTCTTTCTATCGACCTTCGCTGAACGGTCTCAGCGACACCTCATCTCACCTCAAAGCACTTGCCGTTTTGGCGTAGCATTTCGACCCTGCCGGCGAGAATGTTACGCCTTGGCGTAACATCCCCTGCTCATGCACAGTGTGTGCGTGATCGAGTTCGACGCCCGCGCTGCGAAGGCCTTGAAGGCCGGTGAGCATCTTACGTTTGATGCCGCCCCCGGCCTGCGGCTGGTGGCCCGGGTCTCCTGTCGAACCTGGATCTACCGCTACAAATCGCCCGTGGACGGCGGCATGCGGCAGGTGCGCCTCGGCAGCTGGCCGAGCATGTCGGCGATCGCGGCGGCCGCCGAGTGGGAGCGACTGCGAGGGATCCGCGGCGACGGTCGGGATGCGGCGGACGAGAAGCGCTCAGAGCGGCGCGCCGCCGCGCTGGCGCGGGAGAAGGCGCGAGAGGCTCGCAAGACGGCGGTGTTCACGGTTCGGAAGCTGTGCAACCACTTCCTCGAGCGCTACCGCCAGTCGGTCTCCGCGACGACATACGCCGAAGCGAAGCGCCTGTTCGACCGCGAACTCGATGACATCGCGAACGTTGCTGCAGGAGAGCTCACGAGGGCGCAGGCCTACGGCCTGATCGACGGCATGCGTGGCCGTCCCGTCGTAGCGAAGATGCTTCGTCAGCAGCTCGGGGCAGCCTGGGACCAGGCGATCGACGCCGGCAAGCTGCCCTCCGATGCGCCCAACTGGTGGCGCTTAGTCCTTCGAGGAAAGCTCCCCAGCAAGGGCAGGACCATCGGTGGCGTCACCCAGGGTGTGACCAAGCGAGTACTGTCCGACGCGGAGGTCCAGCAACTGCTGAGGTGGATGCCCAACTTCACGCGCGACATCGAGGACGCGCTGACGCTGTACCTCTGGACATGCTGCCGCGGGGCGGAGATCGTGGCGATGGAGCGCACCGAGCTCTCCCGCGAGGCCGACGACCTCTGGTGGACCATCCCCAAAGCCAAGCTCAAGATGGCGCGGAATCCGTTGACCGTGGACCTGCGTGTGCCGCTGGTCGGAAGGGCGCGGGCGATCGTCGAGCGCCGGCTCGATTCCCATCCTGGCCGGTGGCTGTTTCCGAGCGTCGGTCGCAGCGGACACATCGAACAGAAGGCGCTCGGCGTCGCCGTGTGGATGCACATGCCGTACAGCCAGACACGCCCGGAATGGGTCCGGCCCCGGTTACCTGTCACGCACTGGGCGCCGCACGACTTGCGCCGCACCGGTCGAACGATGCTTGCGGCCCTGGGCTGCCCCAATGAAGTCGGAGAGGCGATTCTTGGCCACCTGCCTCCCGGGATCATCGGCGTCTACAACCGGCACCAGTACGACAGTGAACGGCTCGAGTGGCTCAGGAGGCTGTCGACGCATCTGGACCATCTGGCGGCCGCTTGAGGCGTAGTCGGTCTGAACCGAAAGGCCGTCGATTCTTGGACGGCAGGGCGAGGGGGTTGCTACTGGTCCGTCGGGACGAGCTCGATCACGTATCCATCCAGTGGAATCCGGCGGACACTGCCGGTCTTGGGCGAGTACAGGATGATCAAGTTGGGAGTTTCGAAGACGACTCGCCCAGCGTATTCCGCTTCCTTGTCCTTGAAGACGCGCACGCAATAAGCCCGCTTCTGGGCACTCGGGTCCGGCGCGAGCGAGCGGCGCGCGGCCCTGTCCGCACTGGATAACACCGGGGCGCATGCCGTTGGCTCAATCACGTATTCATCGATGTACTTCGCACCGGCCGCCATTCCGATCATTGGGACGAACATGAGCAGTGCAAAGGCGAACAACGCAAGAAGCACGGCGCCCCAGATCAGAAGCGGACCGGCAACGACGGTTGCAACGCCGTACGCGACGAGGGCCAAGCTGCGACCAAGAAGCGACTTGGGTCGCACCACTTCGCGACTGCGCCGAAGGTAGGCTCGAATCTTGTTTTCGGCGCGACGTGTCGTGTTGCCGAATCTTCCTGCCATGGCGCACCAACCGGCTACGGCGGCGGCCATCGCAAGCGGGCCGATGAGCAGGAACGACGAGTACGCCATCACTTGGCGATAAGCGGACCACAGCGTCGCAGCGTCGAACAATTCAGAACCCTGGCGTAGCGCGTGGAGCGCTGCAAGCTTGGAGAACAAGATGAGGTCGAATGCGTTGGAGAAGGTGAGGCCGTTCGGCAACCCGAGCCGGATGTCGGCGGCCAAGGAAACACCGTAGCCGAGTAGCGCCGCTATGGTCGGAATGCCACCGACTATCATTGCCAGCAGCGGTAGCCCGGCACCCTTGGCGGCGCCAGTCGCGCCGCCATCCGGCAAGCGTCCAGTGGCGGCCGTCGAATTGCGGCCGCTTTCATCCATAGGCGGCGTTTGATCCATGGCATCTCTACGCATTGCAACTCCTCCGCGTGATGTCCACCAATCCGTCCATCGCGTCGATCGATGACTGCGCGGTGCACCGGGGCACCGTTGTGGTGGATCAAGTCTATTGCCGAAAGTGATCGTCATCAGGGATCACCCCACGTTCGAGGGAACGAGCGCTGCGCTGCTCAACGACGCGGACCTTTGAGTGGAAGAGCCCTTTCTGGCTCTTCCAAGCTCAAGTCGCTTCAGCGATCTGCCGCATGGCTCGGGCGACGAACCGCTGGCCGCTCGGATCTTTACGCCTTCCACGCGTCCCTCAAGCGAAGGTTTGCGCAAGTCGAAGAGCGTGTCGATACGCTGGTACCGCCCGTGGAGGAAGTCCGCACGCCGAGGGTCTTCGATAGCCTGGCAGCCGCCGGGCCGCGGCGGCGGCTCCCTCAGCAGCAGGGACAGTACCGAGCCGCGCCGCTGCGAAGGCGACTACGATGCCCCCACATCGGAGTTCGTCCCGTGAATGGGTCCTTGCCTGAGGCCGCGGCGCGCGGCCGCATCCTCATCGTCGACGACAGCCCGGCGGACCTGGAGTTCCTCGTCCGCACGCTGGGCGAGGCCGGCCACATTCCTTGCCCGGCGAACGCGGCGCAGCTGGCGCTGATGTTCCTCGAAGAAAACGTGCCCGACCTGATCCTGCTCGACATGCGCCTGCCCGATCTGGACGGGCGGGAGCTGTGCCGCCGCCTCAAGGCGGAACCGCGCACGCAGCGGGTGCCGGTGATCTTCGTCAGCGGCATGCAGCAAGTGGCCGACAAGGTGCAGGCGTTCGCCGCCGGCGCCGTCGACTACATCTCCAAGCCGTATCACGCCGACGAGGCGCTCGCACGCATCCGCACGCATCTGGCGATGCACCGGCTGGAGATCGCGCTGGAGGAGCGGATCGAAGCCCATGTGCAGGCGCAGGCGCGTGCCGAGTCGGCCAGCCAGGCCAAGAGCCGTTTCCTGGCCAGCATGAGCCATGAGCTGCGCACGCCGCTGAACGCCATCCTGGGCTATGCGCAGCTGCTGCGGCGCGAACCCGCGTCCGGCGACTGGCAGCGCCGGGCCCTGGACACCATCCACGACAGCGGCGAGCACCTGCTGGCCCTGATCAACGACATCCTCGATCTCGCGCGCATCGAGGCGGGCAAGCTCGAGCTCCAGCCCGCCCCGGTAACGCTCGCTTCCGTGTTGCGCTTCGTTGCCGGAACGGTCGAGTTGCGCGCGCAGCAAAAGGGTCTGCGGTTTCGGTGCGAGCTCGACCCGACGCTGCCGGAGGCCGTGGTCGTCGACGAGCGGGTGCTGCGGCAGGTGCTCTTGAACCTGCTCGGCAACGCGGTGAAGTTCACGGTCGAAGGCGGCTTCACGCTGCGTGCCACGCAGCGGCCGCAAGGGCCGGGCGCGGATGGTGTCGCGACGATCGTGTTCGAGGTCGAGGACAGCGGCCCCGGCATCGCCGCGAGCGACATCGAACGCATCTTCGAGCCCTTCGAGCAGGCCGGCGAGAAAAGCCAGCGCGCCGCCGGTACCGGCCTGGGCCTGGCGATCAGCCGACGGCTGCTGGAAGCCATGGACAGCGCGCTGGAGGTGTCGAGCGAGCCGGGCCGCGGCAGCCGCTTTTCGTTCACGCTCTCCCTGCCCATCGCGCAGGCCCAGCAAGCCGCCAAGCCGAAGACAGCCGCCATATCGGGTTACGAAGGGCCACGGCGGCGGATTCTGCTCGTCGACGACGTTCCGGCCAGCCGTTCGATGGCGGCGAGCATGTTGTCGCTCGTCGGCCTTCGCGCGCTGGAGGCGTCGCACGGTTTCGAGGCGTTCGAGCAGCTGCTTGCGGAGCCCGTGGACCTGGCGATCGTCGACGTCGTGCCCACCGGCACAGGGCTCGACACGATCCGGCGCTGGCGCGCCGATCCGGCGACCGCAACGCTGCCGCTGATCGCGTCGTCCGCCAACCCCTTCGAAGGCGACCGCCGCAGCGCGCTCGAGGCCGGAGCCGATGCCTTCCTCGCCAAGCCGCTCAACTTCACGACGCTGCTCGAGCAGATCGGCACGCTGCTGAAGCTGCGCTGGGTTCGCGGTTGACGCGGCGCACGACGGGCGACGGCCGGCGGCGCACCGGTCACGTGTCGAGCAGCTCGATCATCTGTGCGTACCGGAAGCGTTGGGCCAGCTGCCGCAGTTGGCGGGCCTGCGCCGCATTCGTCGCCTCGATGTTGGTGACCTCGCGCTCGATGGCCGGAATGTCCAGCGCCTGCAGCGCTGCGCGAAGGCGGGCGCGATGCTGCTCGGCCAGCGGGGTTTCCGGCGCGGCGTCCACCGGCGCCGCGGGAAGGGCGGACTCGTCGTAGACGAAGCGCAAGTCGAGCGCTTTGGCCATCGCCTGCAGCAGCAGCTCTTCATCGATCGGCTTGGTCAGCACCTCGACGCAACCAGCCGCGCGGGCATCGTCGCGCTGCCAGTCGAAACTGCTGGCGCTGACGGCGATGATCGGGGGCGACTCTGCGCTCGAGCGCTTGATCTGCCGTGCCGCCTCGTCGCCGTTGAGCACCGGCATGCGCATGTCCATGATGACGAGATGCGGGCGCCACTCGGCTGCGATCGTGACCGCCTGTTGCCCATCGCTGGCCTCGCGCAATGCGAAGCCGAGCGGGGCCAGCAGTTCCACGAGCAGCCGGCGGGCCTCTTCCTTGTCGTCGGCGATCAGCACGCGCGGTGCCGGTGGACCGCCGGCAATGGCGATCGGCCGCCGCGCGATGTGCTGCGCCACTGTTCCGCTGGACGGCTGCACGACCGGCGCTTCGATTTCGAACTGCGCCGTCGTGCCGCGGCCGAGCTCGCTGCGAAGCACCAGTTCGCCGCCCATCAACGCGACGTAGCGGCGGGTAAGCGCCAGCCCGATGCCGGTGCCTTCGCTCGCCTGTCGACCGGCTTCTCCCTGAACGAAGGCTTCGCCGAGCCGGGCCAGTTCCTCGGCAGCGATGCCCACGCCGGTGTCTTCCACCGCGAAGCCAAGCCGGCAGGTCGACTCGTCGTTCGACCACTGGACGGGCGCGGCACGCAGCACCACGCTGCCGCGCTGGGTGAACTTCATTGCATTGCCGACCAGGTTGATCAGCACCTGGCGCAGCTTGACGGCGTCCGCGCGCACGATCGCCGGCAGGCCGGGCACCGCCTGCACTTGCCAGGCGATCGCCTTGTCGCCGGCCGCGAGCCGGAACATCGAGCGCACCTCTTCCAGCAGCGGGCCGAGGGGGCACTCCTGGAGGTTGAGGTGGATCTCGCCGGCTTCGATCTTGGCCAAGTCGAGCACTTCGTCGATGACGACGTGCAGGTGTTCGCCGCTCTTGTGCACGATCTCCAGATCGCTGCGCACGGAGGGCGGCAGCCCGGGGTTGCGCTGCAGCAAACGCGTGAACCCGAGGATGGTGTTCAGCGGCGAGCGCAGCTCATGGCTGACGTTCGCGAGGAAGGCGCTCTTCGCCCGATTGGCGGATGCTTCGGCGGCAGCCAGGGCTTCGGCATGCTGCGCGTGGAGCAGGGCGTTCGCTTCCCGGCGGCGCAGGAACAGCGCGAGAGCACTGAACACGGCGACGCTCAACGCCAACGCGAGGGCCAACGCGAAGCGGCGCGTGGCCTCGCGTTCCTGCTGCACCCGCATCAGGGCCACGTCCTTGTCCTTCAGCGCGACGTCGAAGCGAACGTTCAGCTCGTCGACGCGCGCCGCATCCGCGGCGGCCGCGACGCGCCGGGTGGCTCCTTGCAGCGCGACCATCTCGTCATAGGCCTGCCGATGGTTGCCGAGCCGGGCGAATACCTTGGCTGCCGCAGCGTGGTACAGCGCGGCCTGGCTGGCATCTCCGTGCGGCGCGACGAGCCGCTCGGCCTCGTGCAGCGCGTCGATGCCGGCCATCGGCTGGCCGACCTCGACCAGCGCCCGCGAACGCGCGAGATGAAGGCGCAGCAGGAACGGTCGGTCCGGCAGCCGCGCGGCTTGGGCGCGGGACAGCGCCGTGTCGAGCTCCTTCAGCGCCGGGGCGGGTTGGTGCTGCTCGAGGTGCAGCTCGCCGAGCGACAGCCCGACGCGCACGCGCAGGTTGTCCATGCGCAACCCCTCGGCCAGCTCGGCCGCGCGCTTGAACGATGCCACGGCCTCGTCGTGCTTGCCGCGTCGCTGGTACACCAGTGCGGTTGAACGATGCAGCTCGAACAGCGTGCGCCGAAACGTCGGGTCGGCCAACGCAAGGGCCCGCTCCAGCAAGGCCAGCGCGGCTACCTCGTCGTCGGGCGACGGATTCAACGCGGTGCGCACGTTGGCCAGCTCGCTGAGAACGCGGGCCATCTGGTGGCGATCGTCGAGGCGCTCGTAGATCGCGAACGCCTTGCTCAGCGCGTCGGCCGCATCCGACTGGCGCCCGAAGGCGTTGGCGGCGACGCCGCGGCTGGCCAGGATCGCGGCCTGGCAATCGGCGAGGTGGTGCTCGGTGGCCAGCGCCGAGACTTCCGTATGGATGCGTTGCGCCTCCTCGTAGCGCTGCTCGAAGAGCCGCCGCTGCATGCGCAGCCGCAGAAACCAGCACAAGGCGTCAGGCTCTGCGAGCCGGCGCGCAAGCGGTTCGGCTCGTTCGACCGCCCGATGGTGGTCTGCCAGCCGTGAGCTGGCGAGGGTTCCGAGGCTCAACCGGCGCAGCGCGTTCACCTGGTCGGCCAACGTGCCGTTGCGCTCGGCCTCGGTCACATCGGTCTCGGCACGCTGCGTGTAGCCGATCGGATCCTGCTCGGCGGCCGCGAACTGCTCGCGCCAGCTCGGCTGAGCAACGGCGAGGCCGCAGGCGAGCATGAACGTGGCAGTCCCCAGGCGGGGCTTCCACTTCGCCACACGGCTTTTTTCGCAGCGCACCGCCGGACGCTAGCACGCCTGACCGGATTCTCAACACTTCTCAGGCACCCCGAGCCGTGGGCTCGCCGAGTCGAGATGACGGGCCATACTTCATCGGCCCGCAGGGTGATCCCGATGAACGATCGTCAACCGCCGCCCCCTGTCGCGCCAGCGAGCGCCGCCCTGTTGCTCGATCGCGCCGCCGAGGCGATCGCCCGCGGCGATCACCGGCAAAGCCTGGCGGACTCGGCACAGGCGCTGACCGCCCTGGCGCCGGAAGATGCGCCAGGTCGCGCGGCAGCGCTGCGCATGATGGCGCTGAACCGTACGCGCCTCGGCGAGAACGAGCCGGCGGTGTCCGCGGCCACCCAGGCGCTGGCGCTGTACCACGAGCTGGAGGACCGCGCCGGCCAGTCGGACACGCTGTCCACCTTGTCGATCGCGTACCACCAGCTGGGGCTGTACAGGGATGCGCTCGACGCCGGCGTGCAGGCGCAGGCCGCGGCGCGCGAAGCGGGCGACCTGCGCCTGGAGTGCTGGGCCCTGCTGCGCATCGGCATGGCCTACGAGCGGCTCGACGATCCGGCGCTGTCGGCGGCCCACCTGCGCGAGTCGCTGGCGCTGGCCCGCGTGCATGGCGGCGACGAGGAGGTCTTCGCCGCGCAGGTCAATCTGTCGGCCAACCTGCTGGGCCAGGCCGACCACCACCGCGACGCGGGCCACGACGCCGCGGCGGCCGCGGCGCTCGACGCGGGACGCGAATTCGCCACGCAGGCGCTGGCCCGGGCACGCGAGTCCGGCAACGTGCATCGCCAACTGGTGGCGATGCTCAATCTCGTCGGCGCGCTGCGGGGCAGCCGGGACACGGCCGCTGCGTCGGCGCTGCTCGACGACTGCCAAAGGCTCGCCCGGCAGCACGGCTTCCGGCCGATCGAGCTGATCGCAGCGTTCGAGCTCGCGCGCCTCGCGCAGCGCCGCGGCCAGCACAAACCCGCGCTGGACCGGCTCGCCGAGTTGCAGCCCCAGGTCCTCGCCGCGGGCGACGCCGAGCTGCGCCGCGAATTCGAGTACGCGATGTACCTGGCCAACAAGCATCTGCGCCGCTACCACCGCGCGCTCTTGCACCTGGAGCGGCATGCGAAGCTGGACCGCGAACAGCTGGTGCAACGCGCGGAGGCGCAGGCGCGCGTGCTGCTCGAACGCATCGAATTCGAACAGACCAAGCGCGAGCTCGACCAGGCGCGCACCGACATGCAGGCCGAGCGCGCGCGGTCGACGGAGTTGGAGGCGGCGCAGCAGCGCCTGCAGGCTGAAGCCGAAGCGATGGCGCGCGCCGCCGGCGAAGATGCCTTGACGCGCCTGCCCAATCGGCGGGCCGTGGAGGAGACGCTGCCGCAGCTGTTGAGCGCGAGCGAAGACGCGGGCACGCCGCTGTCGCTGGCCATGCTCGACGTCGACCATTTCAAGCGCGTCAACGATCAACACGGTCATGGCATCGGCGACGCCGTGCTCGCCGCGCTGGGCGACCTGCTGCGCGTGCAGACGCGCGCATCGGACCTGGTGGCGCGTGTCGGCGGCGAGGAGTTTCTCTTCGTGCTGCCGGGCGCAACGCTGGCGCAAGCGGCGGCCACCTGCGAGCGGTTGCGCCTCGCCGTCGCGGGGTACGCCTGGCCGACGGTGGCGCCGGGCCTCGCGGTGACGATCAGCGTCGGGCTCGCTATCCGGCGGCCCGGCGAAAGCGCGCCGGAGCTCATGAAACGCGCGGACGAGGCGCTCTATCGGGCCAAGCACGGCGGCCGCAACCGGGTCGCGGTCGACGAGGTAGTACCGGCGCCCTGAGCGTTCCCACAAGCGGGCTCGATCAGGCGGGCAATGCGCTTTGTTGTGGATTCCCTCATTCTGCGCACCGCATACTCGCCCGACGCTCTCGACCACACCAATCAGATTGCGATGTTGTTTCCCCCGACGATGCGTCTGGCTGTGGCCAGCTCGAACATGAAACGGCCGTGCGCCGAATGCGCGTGCATGGACGCCTGCGCGCAGCGGGAGCGGCCGTGAACCTTCAGCGCGTGCGGTCTTTCAGCGAGATGGGCGCATGCGTGCGGGAGCACCTGAAGGTTCCCGCGTGCGAAGCCGGGGCCTGGCGGCTCGTGGTGTTGGCGGGCGCGGCATCGGCGCCTCGCGCGTCACTCGCGCAAGCGCTGACGGTGTTGCACGAGCTGGCCAACACACGCGTGCCCAAGGTGCTGTGCGCCGGGCAACCCGGTGATCGCGTGGCCGCCGAAATCGGCGAACGGGCGGTAGAGCTGGGTTTCCGCCTGGTCCCGCCGGTACGCCCCGCCGACCTGCTCCCCTTCGGGCTCGTCGTGGTGCTCGCCGAGGAGGCGGAGCTGGCGGGATGGCACGCTGCGATCACGGCGCGCGAGCGCGCAAAAGCGATCGTCACGGTCGATGACGTCGTCATGCGCGATGCCGCTGCCGCAAGACGGCTGGCGGGTGCATTGCCGGCCGATCGATTGCTCGCGCTGTGGCCCGAACCGGAGCTGGAAGCGTCGGCACTCGACGAGGAACGCCTTGTCGCACCGGCGCCGGCCAAGGAACCGCCGGCCATCGTGGTGGCCCCGCACATGCGCTACTCGTCTCTCGAGGCGGTGAACGGCGAGGTCGAGCGGTGTGCGACCGTGCGCTCGCCCGGCGAGGTGGCGGCACAGGTGCATGCGGCGCTGCGCGGCGGCGTGCCGCGGCTCGTGATCGTCGGCGACCGCAAGAACGACGCTCGCTCGTCCCCTGCCGCGATGGCGCTCGTTCTGGCGGTCCTGACGGCCTGCGCCGCACGGCCCGGTCGGCGCACGCTGATGATTCAGCGCGCACCGCAGGTGGTGCGAGCGATGGTGACCGATCTGCGGCCGGACGAGCTGCGCATGGGGCGGCGCCCCTCAGGCACGGGCATCGTTGTCGATCCGCCGCCCGGCCTCGGGCCGACGAGCCTGATCGTCTGGTACGCGCTGCGCAAGGGCTACGAGGTGCTCGGTCACGACAAGCGCGGCCCCTGCGGGCCTGTCGATCCCGAGCTGGGTGCCACGCGGGAGGGTGCGATGGCCGGGCAAATCGCCACGGCGCTCGATGCGTCGGATGTCGTCGTTGCCGTGGCCGACTGGTGCCATGCGGCCGCGTTGCGCGCCGCGCTCGGCTCGCGCTCGCCCGATGCGGCCGTGCTCAGCGTCGTGCAGCCGATCAGGGCGGACAGCGAGCACGCGGCGCATCTCGTGCCGCGCCTGAGCTGGCTGCTCGCCACGGCGGAGGCCGTGAAGCTGCGGCCGCAACCGCAGCTGGAGTCTCAGCCGGTAGATGCGGCGGGGCTGATGCGGGAGGCGCAGCGGGTGCAGTGAAGGGTCGACGGCCAGATGCCGCGGCCACGTGCCGGCTACCGTCCGGCGGAGGTCGGCTGCACAGCCTGCGTGGCGATCGTGCGCAGCCGCTGGTATTCGAAGCGTGCCGCCAAAGCCGCCAAGCCATGCCCGAGATTCTCGTCGCGCACGGTCATCGCTTCGATGGCCTGCTCGATCGCACTGACGTCCAGCCGGCCCAGCGCGTCGGAGAGTGCCTGTCGCAGCGTGCCGGGCAGTGCGGTCAACGAGGCCTGCAGGCGGTCGTCTTTGACTTCGGGCTCGGGAGGCGGCATGTCGTCCTCGTAGGCATAGCTGATCCGCAGGTGCCGTGCGATCAGCTCCAGCAGCGCCTCCTCGTGGAAGGGCTTGCGCATGAAGTCGTCGCAGCCGCACGCCAGAACGGCCTGCCGCTCTTCCTCGAAATTGCTGGCCGTCAGCGCCACGATCACGATGCCCGAGCCGCCGCGTTCGGCCTTGATGCGCCGGGTGGCCTCGCGCCCGTCCATCACCGGCATGCGCATGTCCATGCATACCAGGTGCGGCGCCCATTGCGCGCACGCTTCGACGGCCTGCAGGCCATTGGCCGCTTCGCGCACCTCGAAACCCAAAGGCTCGAGCAGCCGCGCCAGCAATTGCCGGCCGTGCGGCTTGTCGTCGACCACCAGCACGCGCTGCGGCGGCGTGTTCGGCGCCAGGCGCGCGACGCGGCGCTGGGCGCTGATATCGCCGGCCTCGACCACCTGCAGCGGCAGCGTGATGGCGGCGGTGGTGCCCTCGTGGGGCACGCTGGTGAGCATGAGCTCACCGCCCATCAAGGCCACATAGCTGCGGCTGATGGCCAGGCCGAGCCCCGTGCCTTCGGCCGCGCGGCGGCCGGCACCTGCCTGGACGAAGGCCTCGCCCAGGCGCTGCAAGTCATCGCCGTCGATACCCACGCCCGAGTCGATGACGGCAAATTTCAGCCGCCGCGCCGCGCATTCGACACGCAGCCGCACGCGGCCACGCTCGGTGAACTTGATCGCATTGCCCAGCAGGTTGATCAGCACCTGGCGCAGCTTGATCGCGTCGGCCAGCACCCACTGCGGCGTGTCGCGGTCGATCGACACCTCGAGCGCCAGGCCCTTTTGCCGGGCCGACAGGGAGAACATGGCCCGCAGCTCGTCGAGCATCGCCATCAGGTCGACGGCGAGCAGCTGAAGCGTGAGCTGGCCGGCGGCCGCCTTTGACGCTTCGAGCACCTCGTTGATCAAGCGGTGCAGGTGCTCGCCGCTGCTGCGCACGATCTCCAGGTCGTGGCGCGCGCGTTCGCTGAGCGACGGCTCGCGCTGCAGCAGCCGGGTGAATCCGAGCAAGGCGTTGAGCGGTGAGCGCAGTTCGTGGCTCATGTTGGCGACGAACTCGCTCTTGGCCGTGTTGGCCGCTGCTTCGGCATCGGCGCGGCGCGCCTCCAGCGCGGCGAGCTCGCGGTGATGCTGCGCCTCGGCGCGAGCGCGCTCGGTCTGGTGGTGCACCTGCATGACCGTCGCGAGGTCCTCTGCCTGCCGCGTTGCCATGGCCTCGCGAGCGGCCGTCGCGCGCCGCTCGCACACCAGCGCCCGGGCCAGGTCGCCGACCGCCTCGTAATCGCGTGACAGCGCGGCCAGCCATTCGGGCGAAGCGGTGCGAGCCGCCGCGGCGGCTTCGGATGCGAGCGCGGCTTCGAGCCAGTGGATGGCCGCGCTCGGCGCCGGCGAGCCAGCGGGAACCGGCAGGGCATGCTTGCGCGCGATCTCCGCATAGGCGCTCAGGCAGTCGGAACGATGAACGCTCGACGAGGAACCCGCGTGCGTGCCCGGCGCGAGCGCTTGCTCGATCGCCGCCACCGCCTCGCCGGGCCGGCCGAGCTCGGACAGCGCCCGGGCCTGCCCCGTCAGGCCCTCCATGACCACGATCGGGCTGTCCAGGTGCTGTCCCACGCGCACCAGCTCCACATGCCAGCGAAGGGCCTCTGGGTGGTCGCCCTGCGCTCGCGCCAGCTGACCCGCCTCGTTGCACACGATGGACCAGTTGCGGTTGTTGCGGGCCGTCGACAGCTCGATCGCCTCGGCCAGCATCTCCTTGGCCGCATCGAAGCGGCCGAGCCTGCGAAAGCCGCAGGCGACCATGCTGAGCGTGGTGCCGATCACCCATGACCGTTCGGTGGTGCGCGCGTGCGCCAGCGCACGCTGCCCCCACTCCAGGCCGAGGTCGGGGCGGTTGAGCGTGTTGAACGCAGTCACCAGATTGCTCGAGATCTCCGCGGCGATCAGCGCGTGACCGATGCGCTGCGCCCATTCGTAGGCCGCTTGGTAGTGGGGAACGGAGTCAGCGCCGGATGCGCCCGACTGCGACGCCCAGGTGGCCAGGCACCGCTCCGCCATCAGGCACACGGCCGGATCGTCATGGGCCGTGCAGGCCTCGACCGCGGCGCCCCAGCGCAGCCTGGCCGCGGCGGGATCGACGAAGCCGGCCTCGCGCGCCAGCATCATGTCGACCAGGCGCTGGCGAACCGCTTCGCCGGCGCGCTCGAAGCAGCGCCGGGCTTCCTCGCGCGCCGCATTTCGCAGCGACACGTCCCCGCCGTATTCCGCGACCAAGGCAGCCACCAGGTGGGCGTCACCCATGCCCACCGCATCGTCGGCCGCCTCGAAGCGCCGCCGCGCCTGCGCCACCAGCGCGCGGGCCGCCGCCAGGTCCTGGGCCGCGGCTTTCGCTTCGGCCCGCACCAGCATCAATCGACCATCGAGCGCGGCATATTGCACATCGTCGGATGGCCGTCGGTCGGCGAGCAGCGCCTGCGCCTCTTCGACTCGAACGGCTGCGCGTTGCAGGTTCCAGCGCTCGTACCACGCCGAGCGCGTCAGCAGTGCCGCGAGCGGGAAGCCCTGCGTGGCCGGCCGCTGCGCGGCCAGGGCCGCGACGGCATCGGCCGAGCCGAAATACTCGATGTCCATTCCGCCACTCCCATCAAGTGGAGCTCACGTCAGCACGCCAGCGTGCGGCCCGGATGCAGCCGTTCCCAAGTCGCGGTGACCACCCGCTCGGCAGCGGCCACGGCACGCGCCATGTCATCGGACAGCGCCGTGTCATTGCGCGACAGCGTGTCGCGCTGTGCGCTCGACAGCGCCGCGGCCGACTCGCGCAACGATTCGATGATCGCCCGCGCCAACGCGCCGCTGCGGTCACGGGCGAGCAGGCGCTTCATGCGCACGACGTCCTCCTCGGTCACGAGCTGAATGGGCATGGTTCTTCTCAATGGCGTTGCGACATGCTAGGGCCGCTGTGATCGATATCGCATCGCGGCGTGATGGTTGTTGAACGTTGAGCTTCGTTGAGCCCTGCGGCCGGGGCTTACCCATAGACTGCCCCGACTCTCCACGCATATTCAGGAAAGCCCAGGATGAACAGGAACACCGCGACGCTGATGCGCGACCTCGTTACCGAGGTGCTCGACCTCGTCAATTCCGAGCGGACGTTCACCGATATTCACATCGAGCAGGATGCCCCGGTTCGCATCAAGACGCCGCGCGAATGGCAGACGCTGGGCGAGCCAGTGCTGTTCGAGGAGATGCAGGAACTGCTCAACAGCATCGACTACGAATGGGAGAACCGCCTGCGCAATGGGGCGATCGACCATCCGGTGGTGCTGACGAAGGCGCGGCTGCGTTGCAATGTCTATCGCACCTGCGGCGGCAAGAAAGTGGTGGTCGCAATCCGGCGCCTGCCGTTGCTGCCGCTGCCGCTGGACAAGACGGGGCTGCCGCTCTACATCAAGTCGATGTGCGAAGCGGCCAAGGGACTGGTGCTGGTGACCGGCTCCACCGGCGCCGGCAAGACGACGAGCACGGCCTCGATGCTCGACTACCTCAATGCCACCCGCAGCGCGCACATCGTCACGATCGAGCAGCCGATCGAATACATGATGACAGAGCGAAAGTCGCTCGTGTCGCAGAAGGAAGTGGGCAGCGACGTCGTCAGCTTCTCCGCCGGTCTGCGCGAGGCGCTGCGCCAACGCCCGGACGTGATCATGGTCGGCGAAGTGCGCGACGCCGAGACCGCCGAGACGGTGCTGCATGCAGCGGAGTCCGGTCATCTCGTGTTCGCCACGCTGCACACCTCCAGCGCGATCGGCGCGATCAACAAGCTGCTGTCGTTCTTTCCGATGGAGCAACGCCTGCAGCGGTCGCAGGCGCTGGCGGACGCCCTGGTGGGCGTGGTGTGCCAGTGCCTGGTGCCGACCGAGCGCGGCGAGTCCTTCGCGCTGGCCAGCGAGCTGATGTTCAACAACAACCGCCAGGTGTCGCAGTTCATCGCCGCGCCGGAAAAGGCGCATCTGCTCGGGGAATTCATGCGGCGCAAGGACGACAACATGTCGCGCACCCTCAACGACGACCTCGCCCGTCTGGTCGCGGCGGGAACCGTGGCGGCGCGCGATGCGCTGCGTGCGTCGTATGACCGGGCCGAGCTGCAGGACATGATTGCGCGGCCGCGCTGAAGCTTGCGCTTTGGCGAAGTTTCCATGAGCAGCGTCAATCGCATCGGCAGCCTCAGCCCGTTCATTCCGGTCCAACCGGTCACGCGGGTCGCGCCGAATCAAGGGAAGTCCGGTCGTGACGGCCGGGGGAACACCGCGCCCCAGCCCCAGGAGTTGGCCGCAACGGGCGACCTGTCTCGCCTGCCCGAACACCTGCGCTTGCAGGGCGCTTCCGCGGCGCCGCAACTGAGCCTGCCGCCATCGACCAGGCCAGCCCTCGATCCGGCGCGCGCAGCGGCGGCGCCGATCCCGGCCCCGGTGCTCGCCCGGCAGCAGCCGCCTGCCGGCAAGAAGCAAGGCTCGAAGAAGACGAAGCGCCGTCAGGCACCGCCGCAGCCCAGCTACCTCAAGCTGGCGCGCCGCGGGCGCTGAACCAGAGGGTGTAGGCCGGGGCGACATACGCCGTCGGCCATCTTCAAAACGCTGGCTTGGGCCTTTGTGGTCGATGCCCGGGTCTCTTCGGCCCGAAGGCGCCAGTGGCGAAGTGCGAAGCGCTCACCAACCGCGCTCGTTAGCCCGGTTCAGTGCCCCCAACAGCAGCTGGGCTGTGATGGCCTGGTCCATCACTTTGGAAATCTGGGCGGCCGACGGCTCTTGCCGGTGCCATTCTTTCGTGCCGGACTGGATGAGGTGATCCTTGACATCCTGGTTCGCATAGAAGTTCTGCAGGCTTTCGACATGGTCGCGTAGATGGGCGGGCACGGAAGCGAGATCGCTGGCCTTGATGCTCGCCTCCAGCGTCGTCGCAATGCGGCGAAGGGCGCCATTGTTTTCACCCAGCAGTATTCCGTTCCCGGAAGACAGCTTGCTCTGGACGTCCGACAGGTCGATATCAGACAGCTTGCCCGATTTCTCCAGGAGGATTTCCGTCGCGATCTTGGTGCGCTCGACATTGACTTTCGCGAGGTTCGCGGCGTCTATTTCAGCGGCCGTGAGGCTGGGGCCGCCCAACTTTCCTATCTGCTGCTTCGCACTGCTTGCCGCTGTCTTGAAGAAGCCCCCGAGATTCTTGGCAAATTGCTTCGCCGAGTTGGCCTTGCTCGAGCCATTGGACTCCAAGGACACTTCCGTCGGTGCGGTCGACGTCGTGGAGATCGTCGAATTGGTCGAGATGGTGGACGCGTTGGATGCAGTGGACGCGATCGATGACATCGAATCCTGCCGAATCGGCGTTGGCCGTGGTTTCACCCGGTCGTGTCTCTTGAGCCCGGGGCCATTTGACAGGAATTGCGGTTCCGTTTGCTGAGGCCCGGCGGCGGAGGGGAATGCAGGCGCGCCCTGCGGTTCCGCCTGCTGAACCTGGGTCCGGTAGCTCGCCGGATCGGGCATCCTCATCGTCCCGAAGCCCTGGCCCCCTTGCGACATCGCCTGCGATATTGCCTGCAGTTGCCCCAGGGTCATTCTTTGTTGGGGCGGAAGACTGGCCGAGGTGTTGACCCGCCCGGGCAAGCCGGGGCCGGGTTGTCCGGTCAGGAGGTGCTTGGGTGGCCTGGGTGGCTTGGCTGGCGGCGCACCCAAGTCGGTCGCTCCAGTCGGCGCCGGACCAACTCTCCAATTGTTGTTGTTGTTGATGCTGTTACCCATTTCGATGTCCCCTCAGCCAGAACGCGCTGCCGCGATGTTGCGCTGCAACAGGCCGGCGCTCGCCGCGCCCGCCGCGCCCTCAGGCCTGCATCACCACGGCCCGGTGCGAATCCGCCATCTCGATCCCGCTGACGCGGTGCCCATGGGCATGCCGCACCTCGCATTGCTCCAGCCGGTAGCCCTGGGCGTAGGTCGTGCGGATCACGACGCCGCGCTCGGGGCTCAGGCCGATCTTGCGGCGCAGCTTGTAGACGTGCTGCTCGATGGCGCGGCCGGCGATGTCCTTGTCGGCGCCCCAGATCGCCAGGCTGATGGCCTCGCGCGACAGGCGCGCACCGGCGTTGGAGAACAGCAGCCAGGCGAGCGCGAACTCGCGCGGCGTCAGCGTCACCGGGACGCCGCGGTCCATCAGCGTGCCGGCGCGCTTGTCGAGCACGAAGCCGGCAACCTCGGCGCGGGTGCGGCCGGCGTCGGAGGCGCCGCTGCGGCGCAGCACGGCCTTCACGCGGGCGATCAATTCTTGATGATCGAAAGGCCTGGCGATGCAGTCATCGGCCCCGGCTTCCAGCGCATCCGCCACCCGCTGCGCGTCCCAGCGCGAGGACAGCAGCAACACCGGCACCGTCTCGCCGATGCGCGAGCGCAGCCACGACAGCACACCGGCTTCCATCGCCGAGTCGTTGCCGACGTCGACGATCACGAGGTCGATGCCGCCGCGATGGCGCAGGGCCCGCATCAGCGCGATCTCATGGCGGAAGAGCTCGTAGTCGAGACCGTGCCGTACCAGCAGCTCCGGGAGCTCGGCGGCGAGAAACTCATTGCGGATACAGCATGCGATGTTCATTGCTCGGCGCCTTGTGGAAATCGTTGAGGATGTGCTCTCTCTGCACAACCTGTGCCAGCCTCTTCACCGGGGGAGCGGGCCATCAAACATTGCGGGTCTGCAAGCTCAAGGGCCGGGGAGCCTTGCAGGCGTGCATCAGGAGGGCTGAACCAGCTGGCCCATGCCGACGCTCAGCGGCTGGCGCACCGGCGAGCCGGCCAGCAGCATCGGCAGCGCCGCGGCGGGCGCCGGCCGCGCGAAGTAGTAGCCCTGGCACTGGTCGCAGCCCAGCCGGCGCAGGATGTCGAGCTGCTCGGCCGTTTCCACGCCCTCGGCGACCGTGGTCAGCCCCAGGTTCTTGGCGAGCTGGATGATCCCCGCGACGATCGTCTCGACCTTGCGGTCGTGCACGATGCTGCGCACGAAGCTCTGGTCGATCTTCAGCTTGCAGACGGGTAGCTCGCGCAGGTAGCTCAGGCTCGAGTAGCCGGTGCCGAAGTCGTCCACCGCCAGCCCTACGCCGCTGGCGGCCAGCGCATGCATCTTCGCGAGCGCGTCGTCCATGTTCTCCACCAGCGTGCTCTCGGTGATCTCGAACTCGATCAGTCGCGGGTCGATGCGCGCTGCGTCCAGCGTGCCGAGGATCGAGTGGACGAACTCCGGCTGGCCGAACTCGCGCGGCGAGAGGTTCACTGCCATGGGCACCGGGCGATGCCCGGCATCGCGCCAGGCGCACATCTGGCGGCATGCCTCGAGGAAGGTCCAGCGGCCCAGCGACACGATGAGCCCGCTGGATTCGGCGACCGGAATGAAGTGCGAAGGCGGGATCCACTCGCCGTCGTCGGTGCGCCAGCGCAGCAGCGCCTCCAGCCCGCACACATCCATGCGGCACAGGTCGACCAAGGGCTGGTAGTGCAGCTCGAACCGGCTTTGCTCGACCGCCGCGCGCAGCCGGTCCTCGAACACCAGGTCGCGCTGCTCGTCGGCCCGCCATTTCGCCAGCTCGTCGTGCAGGCGCAGGGCCGAATGCTTGATGTGCATGGTCGCCTCCGCCAAGCGGCGGCGCGACCGGCGCGCCGCCGCGCGGGCCCGTTCGCGCTCGGTGACCTCTTCGACGATCCACAGTGCGCGAGGACTGCCGGTTGCGGCGGCCAGATGGTGCCCCGTCCCGCGCAGCCACAGCTCGCTGCCATCGTCGCGCACCAGGTGCTTTTCCGCGCTGTGCGCTCCTTCGCAGCCGCACAGGGCAGGCGCGTGGAACAGCGGCATGCGCCGGCCGACGAGGGTGCCGTGGCCGCTGCCGATGAGGCGTTCCAGCCTGCTATTGCAGCGCTCGACGATTCCCGCGTCCGTTACCACCGCCACGCCGACCGCTGCGTTGTCGAACAGCGCGCCGGCGAGGATTTTGTCGTTCAGGTTCATCAATGGGAGCCTCCGCTCGAATGCGTTTGCCCCGAACGAACGCATGGAGCGTGCCATGCCGCGTGCCGCGCCGCGACGGCCGGAGGGAGCGGGCGAACCGGACATTCGGAATTGCGAGACCTGCGCGCGGAGGTCTTGCAATTGCGCAAGGCATCGGGTCCGCAATGCTCACCGAATGGTGAGCTTTCGGTGAGGTTTCCCTCAATCAATTCAGCTTGCTTCTCTCTGTGGGACTGGGTGCAATCGAGCGACGAAGCCGCCGATGGCACGGTTGCTGCTTTTAGGCCGCAGACCTGAGCCTGAAAGGACATTCCGTGAGGTTGCTTTCGATGAAAAGTGCATTCAATGTCGTCGTGGTCCTGGCCGCATGCGCGTTCGCCGCGCAGGTGTGCCACGCCTCCGATGGCGCCAAGCCCGCGAGTACCGAACCTGCCACGACGCAGTGGACCATCGCGACCAGCGACGCCACCGTGAAGTCGGCCATTGCCCGTTGGGCCAAGACCGCCGGCTGGCAGCTGGTGTGGGAGCTGCCGGTGGACTACTCGATCGGCGCGAACGCCACGCTCAATGGCAGCTTCGAAGAAGCCGTGGAGACGGTGGTTCGCAGCATGCAGGGCGCCGAGACGCCGATGAAGGCCGTCTTCTATCGCGGCAACAACGTGCTGCGCATCGTCGCGAAAGGAATGCAATGAAATCCTCATTCAAGCTCACGAGTGTGCTCGTGGCCGCCATGCTGGTCAGCGGCTGCGCGGGACTCGCCGAGCGCATCGAGCGCGTCATCGACGACAGCGTCTTGCGCGCGGGCGGACTGAAGGCTCAGGCCGCCGCTCCGGTCGCAACGCTTGCCGCGGCGCCTGCCGCAGCGTCCGCGTCCGCTGCCGCTGCAACCACTCCGCCGGTCGCTCGTGAAGAGGGGCTGTGGATCGCGCGCAGCGCCATTCGCATGGAGCCGGTCGAGAACCTGCCGCCGGTCTTCCTGCAGCCCGCCACCTTCGATCGCACGGTGTCTTCGCTGAGCGAGTTCGCCGAGCGCATCACCTTGCGTGCCGGACTGGCCGTGCGGGTGACGCCGGACGCGCAGACGGCTTCGCAGCGCACGCTGCAGGGCGAGTCGGCCGCACGGCCGGCCACACCGGCCGGCGCAGCGCCGTCGCTGTCGCCGACGCCGGCCCCCGCTCGCAACGGCGCCAACGGCCAGAACGGAACGCGGTTGGCCTATTCCGGTGGTCCGCTCAAGGGCCTGCTCGACATGGCAGCGGCGCGCTTCGGCGTGTCGTGGCGCCCGATGGATGGCGGCGTGCAGTTCTATTACACCGATACGCGCTCATTCCAGATCCGCGCCATTCCCGGCGATGCATCGCTGAGCGCTGCGGTGGGCAATACCTCGTCGGCTGCCGGCGGCGGCGGCACGGGCAATGCGCCTGCCGCCCAGCGCAACAGCCAGCAGAACATCGCGGTGTCGTCGCGGCTGTCGGTCTTCGAGAGTATCGAGAAGTCGGTCCTGAGCATGTTGTCGACCGAGGGCAAGGCCAGTGCCTCGCCGGCGACCGGCACGATTTCGGTGACCGATACGCCGCATGTGCTCGAGCGCGTCGCGAAGTTCCTCGAAGAAGAGAACCGGTCGCTGTCGCGCCAGGTGATGATCGACGTGACCGTGCTCGCGGTGAGCAAGGACGATCTCGACGACTACGGCATCAAGTGGGACATCGTCTATGGCGACCTGTCCCGCCGCTTCGGCATCCAGAACACCTATTCCCCGCAGTCCGGCAGCGGTTCGTTCTCGGCCGCGGTGCTCAATACCGCGACCAGCAAGCTGGCCGGCTCGAGCCTGATGCTCACTGCGCTGTCGAGCCAAGGCAGGGTGCGGCGCGAGACCTCCGCATCGGTGGCAACGCTGAACAACCAGCCGGTGCCGGTGCAGGTGGCCACGCAGACCACCTACCTGCGGTCCACGTCGACCTCGCAGGCCGTCAACGCCGGCACCACGACGACGCTGGAGCCCGGCACGATCACGTCGGGATTCAACATGACGATCCTGCCGCACGTGCTGTCCAACGGTACCGTGCTGCTGCAGTTCGGCACCGACATCTCGTCGCTGCGCACGATCCGCACCGTCACCAGCAACGGCACGACGATCGAGACGCCCGAAGTCGATACGCGCAACTTCCTGCAGCGCGTGGCGATGAAGTCCGGCGACACGCTGGTGATCAGCGGCTTCGAGCAGACCGACGACAACGTCGATCGCAAGGGCGTCGGCGATCCCAAGATGATCCTGTTCGGCGGCGGCGTGAAGGCGAAGGCGAACAAGGAAGTGATCGTCATTCTTGTCACGCCGATCGCCGTCGGCGGCGCCTGAGCGGCGGAGGTCAAACGCATGTCCGCTCAGATCGTCCAGATCGGCAAGGACAGGTTCATCTGCGGCCTGTTCTGGCAGTCGCTGTCGCGTCCGCGCGAGTTGAACAAGGAAGCCGTCGAACTCGGGCGGCGCATGAAGTTCGACCTGTTCGTCATCCTGCGGGATTACGGCACGGTCCAGGCCGGCTACGCGAACGCCATCGATGGTGCGAAGAGCGGGGTGTATTCGCTCGGCTCGGCCGTCGCCAAGGGTGTGGCGCTCGAAGGCGCGCATTACGAGGGCAAGCGCGAAGCAGTCGCGAGCTGGCTTGCCGCCGTCAAGGTCGGCGAGGACAAGTACGCCTACTTCGCGGTGCGCGACCACTGCTTCCTGCCCAACGGCGACTTCGCGGGCAGCAAGCAGGAAGTCATCGACAGGCTGACGTCGGACTATGCGCTCGGCGGGTGGAACGTCGTCTTCGGCGACGAGGAACTGCGCGAGATCGGCTTCCACAATTTCCAGGCCCGCGGCGTCGGCGATTTCCTGCCGCGTGGACGCGGCGGTGCCGTGCGCGTGCATCGCTGGTGGCGCATGCGCCCCCTCGTGGCGCCGCGCTGGGCGATCGCGGCAACCATCGGCGGCGTGGCCAGCGTGGTCGCGCTCGCCGCGCTCTGGGTCCAATACACCGATCGTCGGGCGGCACTCGAGAAGGCCGTGGTGCAGCAGGCCAGTCGCGTCGTCCCATCGGCCCACGCGGCGCCGCCGCCGCCGCATCCCTGGCCCGGGCAGCCGCTGCCGGCGGACTTCGTGCGCGCCTGCACCGCTGCGTTCGCGCACTTCTCGCCCGGCGGCTGGCCCATCGACAGCTACGACTGCAACGGCAACCTGGCGACCCATGCCTGGAAGCGTGGCAACTCGTTCGTCGAGTACCTGCGCCAGGCGGTGCCCGAAGCGGCGGTCGACCTCGAAGGCAACGGCGCCACGCTGGCGCGGCCGCTGTCGACCACGGCCTCCGGGCGCGACGAACCCCTGTTGCTCGCCAAGGACGTGTTGGCGCAAGTGGTCTCTTCGCTTCAGATGCTCGGGCTCAAGCCGCAGCTCACGCTCGTGCCGCCGCCGCCCCCGCCGCCCGCCCCCCAGGGCGCCGCACTGGCGCCCGCGCCACTGCCACCGTCGCTGCCGGACTGGCAGACGTTCCGCCTGAGCGTGAACACCGGCGGGCTTGCGCCGAGTGAAGTGGTGGCTGTGCTGCAGCAGCCGGGCGTTCGCCTCGGCCGGCTCTTGTTCAACGGGACCGAATGGTCCATCGAAGGAGTGATCTATGCCAAATAGCTGTTGGGGCGCCCTCGTGGCGTGCCTGCTTGCCCATGGAGCGGTTTCGGCCGCTCCGCCCGCTGCCGACGAACTGGCGCGCATCGAATCCGAGACCGCGGTGCTGAAGGCGCGCGCACGAAAGGTCGACGTGCAGGCTCAGATCGCCGGCCGGCAGGCCGAGATCGCGACGCGCGAGGCCGAGACGAAGCGGGCGGTGAACGGCACCACGGGCGAGCGGCCGGTGCTGTACGCCGTCGAAGGCATCGGCAGCGTGCTGTTCGCGACGCTCGAGCTGTCCAACCAGAAGATGATCGACGTCCGTGCCGGCGACATGCTGGCCGATGGTTCGCGCGTCGTCTCGATCCGGCCAAATGAAGTCGTGCTGGAGACAGCGCGCAAGGATCGCATTCGCCTCACGGGCACCGGACGCGCCGGCGCCGAGTTCGCGCCGCTCCCGTCGGCCATGCCCGCCATGCCTGGATTGCCGGCCGTGCCCCCGCTGCCGGCCCTGCGCCCGTAAACATCGTGGTGGTTCACATGAAGCCAGAGGCGCTCGCTTCCGCCATGTCCGTCGCGGCGATCACGCTCGAGGACGTGAAGGGCGGTGCGATGTACGGCGTCAAGGCGGTCAGCGCGGAAGGCGACCTGCGAGCCAGTGCCGAGGAGGCCAAGCTGCTGTGCCTGCTCTCCGACGGGCGCCTGCTCATCGCGCCGGGGCACGGGATGAACCCGCATGTGCTGTCGTTCTGCGCGCGCCTGGATCGGCTGGGCCAGCCGTATCGCCCGCTGCCGGCCACCTTCGAGGTGATCGCGCATTTGCGCGACATCGGGGGCGGCGAGCGCGGCCCGCGCGTGGACCACACGAAGATGCAGGTGACGGCCAAGGAGCTGCTCACCCGCGCCTGCAACGACCGCGCGTCGGACATCCACATCCGCGTGCGTCGCAACGGCACGGAAATCTACTTCCGCATCCACAACGACCTGGTGCGCGTGATGAGCCACACGCGCGAATACGGCGAGCGCCTGCTGGCCACGCTGTACGCGGCGATGACCACCGTTTCCGACAACGCGTACAAGCCCAACGAGCGGCAGGACGCGAGCATCGGCGACCGCGACAAGCTGCCCAACAACCTGCACGGCGTGCGCATTGCCACGGCGCCGACCAACGAGGGCAACCTCATGGTGATGCGCCTGCTCTACAACGACGCGGGCGATGACGTCGATCTGCAGCCGCTGGGTTACTCCAGCGACCACGCGGCCATGTTGAAGGTGCTGCAGGACCAGCCCATCGGCATGAACATCATCAGCGGGCCCACCGGCTCCGGCAAGTCGACGACGCTGCAGCGCGTGCTCACGGGTCAGCTGCTGGCGTCCAAAGGCACGCTGCATGTCATCACGGTGGAAGACCCCATCGAGTACCCGATTCCGGGTGCCGTTCAGACGCCGGTGACCAATGCGCCGACCGAGGACGAGCGCTCGCGCCTTTTCTCCGCGGCCATCTCCAACGCGATGCGGCTGGACCCGGACACCATCATGATCGGCGAGGTGCGCGACCGCGCTTCGGCGCAGAGCGCATTGCGCGCCGCGATGACCGGTCACCAGGTGTGGACCACGGTGCACGCGAACAACGCGATCGCCATCGTCGACCGCCTGGTCGACCTCGGCCTGCCGCTGCCGATGGTGGCCGACCCCTCGGTGGTCACCGGCCTCATCAGCCAGCGGCTGGTCAAGGTGTTGTGCCCGGCCTGCAAGCAGCCGCTGCTCGGCAACGAGCGCCAATTGCCCGACGACGTGCTGGGCCGCGTCAAGCGGGCGGTCGGTCCGGCCATCGGCGGCGTGCACATCGCCGGGCCCGGCTGCGACCGCTGCCGCGGCTACGGCACCGCCGGCCGCACCTGCATCGTCGAGGTCGTCACGCCCGACGCGCAGTTCTTCGAATACATCCGTTCCGGGCAGAAGCTGCTGGCCATGGAGTACTGGCTCTCCGAGCAGCAGGGCGCGACCCTGCTGGACCACGCCATCGTCAAGGTGGCCGCCGGCACCGTCGACCCGCGCATGGCCGAGAAGGCCGTGGGCCACCTGACGCGGAACACGCTCGCACCGCGCGTCGACAGCCGCTATGCGGCCCTGGAGAGCATCAATGCGCATTGAAATCGAACGGCGCTTCGCGCGCCTGCAATTCGGCGGGCAGGTGCGCGTGCGCCTGTACCGCAAGATCGCCACGATGCTCGCCAACGGGATGTCGCTGCTCAGGATTCTCGAGGAGCTGCATCGCCGCGCGTCGGACGACGGGCGCAAGCCCGGCGACTCGATGGCCATCGTGCTCGATGACTGGCGCCGTTCGGTGCAGAACGGGCGCATGCTGTCGGAGGCGATGCACGACTGGGTGCCGCCTTCCGAGGCCATGATCGTGATGGCGGGCGAGCAATCCGGCCGCCTCGAAAAGGCACTCTCGGCGGTGGTCAGCGTGGTCGACGCTTCGTCGCGCATCCGCACGGCCATCGTGGGCGGCTTGGTGTACCCCGCGGTCGTGCTCGTGCTGGTGATGGTGTACCTGTACCTGTTCGGCACGCGGGTCATTCCGGAATTCGCGCGAATCGCCGATCCGAGGACCTGGCGCGGCGCCGCGTATTCGCTGCACGTGATGTCCGAGATCGTGCAGACATGGATGCCCTGGATCGCGCTGGGCCTCGTCGCGACGGTGGTCGGCGTGTTGATCGCGATGCCGCGCTGGAACGGCAGGGTTCGCGAGGTGTTCGATCGCGTGCCGCCCTTTTCGATCTATCGCCTGGTGGTCGGCAGCGGTTTCCTGATGGCGTTCTCCGCGCTGCAGGACGCAGGCATGACGGTCGAGAAGTGTCTGGTGCGCTTGAACGCGATGGCCGACCCCTGGCTGCGCCAGCGGCTGGAGGGCGCGCTGCTCGGCGTCAAGTCGGGCCTGAACTGCGGCGAGGCACTGCGCAATGCGGGCTACGGCTTTCCTTCGGAAGAAATCGTCGACGACTTGTGCATCTACGCGGAGTTGCGTGGGTTTTCGGCTGCGCTGCAGCTTCTGGCGGACGAATGGATGGCCCGGGGCGTGGTCACCATTTCAACGCAGATGCGCGTGCTCAATGGGTTCTCGATCGCCACGCTGGCGATCGTGATCGGGTGGCTGGTGTCCGGGTTCTTCGGCATTCAGCAGGAGATCGCGGCATCGACGCGCGCGATTCGTTAGTACTTTCTTCAGTTCACTTCACTTCATTCAAGAGGAATCGAGTCATGAAAAGCAATCGCACTGCCAAGGTATCCATCGTCCGCGCCGCGCAGCGGGGCGCTTCGCTGCTGGAATCGATCGCCTTCCTGGGCATCGCGGCCATCGTCATCCTCGGCGCGGTCGCATTGCTGCTGGGCGGCTTCAGCAGCGCCAACTCCAATCGCGCCGAGACGGAAGTCAACGCCATTCGCACCGGTGTGAAGCGGCTCTTCATGGGCCAGAGCGCGTCGTACGGCACGGCGAACATGAATGCCACGCTGATCAATGCCAAGGTGTTCCCCACGTCGCTGTCGATGGACACGGGGACGAACGCGGTGAACAACGCGTGGAACGGCGCGGTCACCGTGGTCGGTGCGACGCAGAACTTCCTGATCACCTACGCGGCCGTGCCGAAGTCGGTGTGCATCGACCTCGTGGCCGCCGGCGGCGACTGGATCGGCGTGAAGGTCAACGGCGGCGCGAGCTTGACGATGCCGGTGACCCCCACCGCGGCAACCACCGCTTGCAACGCCGCGGCCAACTCGATCGAGTGGACCGGCAACTGAACCGGACGTTCGGACCAAAGATTGCAGGAGACGTGCCATGTGGCCCTTGGTCATAGTGATCTCGATGGCCTCTGCCATCGGGTGTTTGTTGCTCGCCGGTCAGGGATCGCGTGAACCGGCGCAGCAGCAAGTGGTGGGAGAAGATCTGGCGCTCAACATGGCGGTGTACCGCACGCTGGTGGTGGAGTACGCGCGGGCGCATCCGACGTTCACCGGGTCGGTGGGCCATGGCGTGCTGCCCGAGCCGTCGTGGTACAGGCGCAGCAGCACGTGGAAAAACCAGGTCCGTGGCGACGGCACGATCGTCATCTACGGGGCGCCAGCGGCAACGGCCGGCCTGACCACCCAGATCGCCGAGTTGTCGTCGTACTCCATCAATGCAGGCGAAGCTCGCGTGCCGTCGAGCGGCGGGACGGCCACGTTGTGGACGCCGCGCTTCGGCGACACCGGGCTGCAGCTGCCTGGTGTGCCCGCCGGTGCGACCGTCTGGATCGGACGTCTTTGAGGATCACATGAACGAACGAACCATGGGGCGCCGCAGTCGCGGCTTTACCCTGATCGAAATCCTCGCGGCGCTGGCGATCGGCGCGCTGATGACCGCCGGCCTGGTGAAGCTGCTGCTGTCCTCGATCGAGGACACCCGCGGCACGCAGGCCGCGCTGCACCAGGGGCGCGTCACCGCGGCCGCGCAGCGCTACATCACCACCAAGCGCGACGTGCTGTTGGCCTCGGCCACGGCCGTCGCGCCGGCGCGGGTCACGGTCGCCGACTTGAAGACCGCCGGCTTCCTGTCGACGAGCCTTCAGGCGACCAACGCCTTCGGACAAACACCCTGCGTGCTGGTGCTGCAGCCGTCGGCCGGCGTGCTGGAGGCGCTGGTCGTGACCGAAGGCGGCGTGGCGGTACCGCAGAAGGACCTGGCCCTGGTGGCCGCCAACGCTGGGGAGGGCAGCGGCTACATCGCCTACGGCGCACCCACCGTGGCGCAAGGCGCGTTCGGCTCGTGGAGTCTGTCGACGGCCGCGCTGAGCAAATACCTCGCCAGCAATTGCACGGGGACCGTCGCCGCCGCGGGCCGGCTGGCCTCCGCGATCTTCTTCGTGGATGGCAGCAACGCGGCGTCCGACTTCGTCTACCGTGCCGCGGTGCCGGGGCACCCGGAGCTCAACCGCATGAGCACGCCGCTGCACATGGCGGCAGTCGCCGTCGCTGACACTTCCGATGCGCGCTGTGTCGCGGCGGACGTGACGACGCAGGGCCGCATCGCCGTCGATGCCACGGGCCGCGTGTTGAGCTGCCAGGCCGGCGTATGGCGCAAGCAGGGCTCCGCGTGGTGGAAGGACCCGGTGGCCAATCATGTCGATCTGCCGGCTTCCGACAACGTCACCGGTGACGTGCGAATGGTCACTGCACTGTCGCGTGCATTCACCTGGACCGGTACGGCATGGGTGGCGCTGAGCGTGGACGAGAACGGCAACCTGACGGTGCCCGGCACCGTCACGGCCAATGCCGTCGACACCGGCACCGTGCAACTGAACACCGTCGTCGTAAGGGAAACCCCCTGCGCGAGCGCCGGCCTGATCGCGCGCGACGCGGCCGGCCTGCCGCTGGTGTGCACGGGCGGTGTCTGGCGCAGCACGCAGGACGAGTTGGTCGGGGCTACCGTGTTCCAGCAGGACTACAACGACAAGCCTGCCCACGGCACCAAGGATTTCTATGCCATCGATCTGAGGACGCTTCCGGGTCCGCGGCCGCTCTTCATCACCGGGTACTCCTACTGCGACACCACCGGCAGCTCACGCGCGCTGGCCGTGGCCGAACCCTTCGACGCCGGCGGTGGCCGCCTCGGCTATTCCGGTGGCTGCGGAGCCATCAGCGATGCCGGGGGCAGCCGGGTGTTCACCAAAGGCGTCATTCCACTGGTGAAGCTGCCTGCGAATGCCGTCTTCATTCGCGTGTACATGGAGCCGGGCACGGCGGACCCGGACCATTCGTGGATGAGGCTGCAGATCAAGGCCAGCCAGTGACGGGCGGGCCGCTCTGCGGCGGCAGTCGTCCCCTCCGGCCATGGAATCCCGTGCGGTGATGATGAAACTCAGCAGTGCCTCTACTGCCAACCCGACGTCCCCTGCAAACGAGGGCGTGGACGCCCAAGCGGACTCGCGCCGCGCCAGTACCTCGAGCCGGGCCTCCACCGCCGCGCCGTTGCCGCCCGGCGGCCTGAAGGCCCGGCTCAAGGACAAGCAGGTTCGCGCCGAGGCGCTGGGCCATTGCGCGACCGAACTGCACGCACACAAGACTGCATCCGGCTACCAGCACACGAACGCCAAGACCGGTCCGGCCCGGGCGATCGGCAAGCTGAAGAACTTGGCTGCGGCCGCATTCCAGTCGAAGCCCGACTATCAACAGCGTGAAGCCGCCAGGTTCCTCGCGCACGTCGTCGATGGCGCGATTCCGGGTAAGGTGATCAGGCCCGATCCCGTCGATTCGACCTATACGCAGTACCAGGCGACGATCAATCACCACCACGTCCAGGTGTCCTTGAAGAACACCGACAGCGGTGTTCACGTCTTGCCGCCCGACTATCACGCCGACCCGCCGCTCGTGCTGGCGACCCAGAACCTTCAGCAGAAGAAGAACTGGACGGTGCGTTATGGCGCTGAGACGGCGCTTTCGGCGCAGAGGCAGACGGCCGTGCTGAGCCGCACCGATCCGAAGACTGCCGCGCAGGCCTTCGAACACTACCTGCTGACCAACCTGCCGCAAGGTTCGGATATTCTGGACAGCGACGTGCAGAAGGGCGTCAACCTCCTGATCGAGCAGCACCCGGACGCGGTGATGAAGTCGCTCAGGACGAACGTACTGCCGAACGCGGACGGGAGGGGCGTGCTGGAATCGTTGCGGGTCTTCTGCAACGGCACTGGCACGACCAAGGTGTTGAATTGCGAGGAGATCAAGGCCCTGCCGCTGGAGGATCGCGATGCGGCGCTGATCATGGCCTATCGGGTCTTGTACAAGCCCTTGAACCGCATGCAGCGCAGCCACCGGCCGGAGCGCGATGCAGTGCATGACCTGGTGGTCCGCATCAACGACGCGCTGAAGAAGTTGCCCCGCCATGAGGGAGAGGGATTCATCATGCGCCGCATAGACGTTCCGCAGCGCGTCATCGACGAGTACGTCGCTCTCGTAGGGAAGACCTACGGCGAAAAGATGTTCTTGAGCTGCACGACCAACGAAGACGTGTTGAAGAAGTACCCCGGCAACGTCGATTTCTACATCAAATCCACGAACGGGCGGGACCTCGGCCCCCTGTCCCCGCACAATGAGGTGCTGGTGCCGGCGAACAGCTGGCAGAACATCGACAAGGTGGAGCTCGGACGGGCACCCGGCGGTCGGCGCACCGCCAAGGTCTGGATGACGGAGGTGCCGCCGCCGCTGTTCAACTCCGGGGCGGCATCCTCGAAGTCACCTCAGTGACTCGGTCATAGATGGCGCCCACACCATCGAGTCGTAGCATGGTCTGAGGCTCAACAATGTTGAGAGGCGCTCCTCGCCGGCCGGCGAGACGCCGAAATCCAGTGCATGCAGCTCTGTCCGCTTTCCAGCGTCAGGCAACGGCTCACCCTCGGTGCACCGCTGCCGTTCAACGTTCGCAATGCCGATCGAACATTGCTGCTGGCGCGCGGGCAGGTCATCCGTTGCGAAAACCAGATGCAGGCCCTGTTCGAACGAGGCGCGCTGGTCGACCTCGACGATCTGCCGCCGCGCGGGCCCGATCCGGCTTCTTGCCCGCGCGAAGCCCTCGTCGAGTTGTGGGATCGCACTGTCGACCGCCTCGGACGAATCCTCAAGAGCTCGGTCCATGCCGACTTCCTGGCCGCGTTGAACGAATCGGCTGCCCCGTTGATCGCGCTGATCGAGCGTGACCCTGACCTCGCGATCTTCCAGATCGTGCGGCACGAGTCCGCCGGCCGTACGCATCCCGGCGTGGCGCACAGCGTGCACACGGCGATCGCGGTGCGCCTGGCGGGCCAGCGGCTCGGATGGGATGCCCACATGCTGCGCAGCTCGTTTCGCGCCGCGCTGACGATGAACCTGTCGATCCTCGAGCTCGAAGGCCGGCTGGCGACCCAGGCGACGCCATTGAATGCCGCGCAGCGCGAGGCGATCGACATGCATCCGCTGCGCAGCGCGGAGATTCTGCAGTCGGCGGGCATCACCGATGCCATATGGCTTGGCGCGGTGGCACAGCATCACGAGGTCGACGGCGGCACGGGCTATCCGCGTCGATTGCACAGCGTCCACGAAGCCGCGGCGCTGGTACGCCGCGCGGATGCCTACACCACGATGCTGAGCGCGCGTGCGGCGATGAAGCCTCAGGATGCCGCCCGGGCGCTGTACCTCGACGAACAGGGGCACCCGATGGCCGCCGCGCTGGTCAAGGAGTTTGGCATCTACCCGCCCGGCTGCTGCGTCCGTTTGGCCAGCGGCGAGATGGGGATCGTGGTCAAGCGCGGTCCGGCGAGCAACACGCCGATCGTTGCGATCGTGGTCAATCGCCTCGGCGAGCCGTTGCTGGCACCGGTGCGGCGCAGTACCGCGAAGCCTGAGCTGGCGATCGTCGACGTGGTGGCCGAATCGCGCCTGAAGGTGCGCGTATCGCGCGAACAGCTGGCGCTGCTCGGCGGCGATTGAGCATGGCCTTGCGAAAGCCCGTGCGGGCGAAGGCCGAGGCCGATTCGCGAAGCGCTGGCCGGCCCCCGGCGTTTCGCCTCGCAGCGCACGGCTTCGGCTGCGGCCAGCCGCAACTGAGCTAGCCTGCAACACTGGTCCCGATATGCCGAGCCTTCACCACCGCCCTGCACCCGCGGCCACCGCGGAAGACGAGTTGAGCGAGTCGCTGGCGCGCGCCATCGACGCGTGCTACGCCGCCATGTTCAAGGCGCGGCTGCTGCCGCAAGCGATCCTGCACGGCATGGAGGAGCACTTGGCGGCGCTCGAGCACTTGCGGCAGGTGCCCGGATTCGCAGCGCTGCGCGCACGCCATCCGGGGCTGGCCCGCTTCGATGAGCTGCAGAAGGGCCTGGAATTCCGGACGCTGCCGCCGCCGCGCTGGCAGGGCGAATGGCCGGCGCGGCGGCGGCCTCGCCCTGATGACCTGGCCGGGTCGATCGATGAGCGCATGCGCAGCGCGCGCGCATGTGGGCTGCTGCCGCAGGCGATCCTGCACGTGATGCAGGAGGACGTCTACGTCCTGCAGGATCTGAGCATCGACCCGCGCTTCGAAGACTTTTGCCGCGACTATCCGGAGATGCTGCGCTTCGCGCGACTCGCGGAGTGCCTGGCGTGGTGAGCCGGTGCACGAGGATGCCTCGGTAGAAACACCGTGGCTCCCTCGACCGCTCGTTGCGGCGCGTCGGGCATCATCGGGAACCTGCTCGACATGCTGGAGCAGCCCCCATGAACATCGAGTTCTACGGAACCGCGCAAGCGGTCGCTGCCCTCGAGGTGCAGCGCGAAGCCGCCGAAGGCGCGGCACGGGCCACGCTGCTCACGCGGCTGGCGTGGTATCTGCGCTGGAATCCCGTGCGATCGAGCCGGCTGGCCGATGAAGCGCAGGCGCTGCTGGCGCTCGACGCGACGCTCGACAAGGCCCAGCGCATCGACATCGAAGCCCGGCTGGCGTGCGTGCGCGCCGAGGCCAGATTTGCGTTCGGCGAATTGGAGGCCGCCGCCGAGCTGGCCGCTCTCGCGCGGCAGCGCTTCGAAGAAGTCGACGATTTCGCGGGTGTGGGCGATGCCTGCGTGATCGAGGCGAAGCTCTTCGGCTTCGCCGGCGATGTGGTGCGACGCGATGGAGCCCGTGAATCGGCCTTGCGCAGCTACCGGCGTGCCGGCGATGCGCTGCGCAGCGGGATCGCCGAACTCATTCTGGCTGGGGCGGAAGGAGGCGTCACCGACCGCGGTGCGGGGATGGAAGGCTGGCGTTCCGCAGTCGACGCTGCGCAAGCATCCGACGACCTGTTGTTGCGGATGCTGGTGCAGCAGTGGCGCGGCACCCATGCGTGGGACGCCGACCCCGGCCGTTGCGTGGCCCACTTTCAGGCGGCCTACGAGTTGGCAGTGCAAATGGGCCAGGAGGCCTTCGCATCCAGGAGCGCGCGCAACGTCGCCGCTGCCAACAACAACCACAATGGCGACCGCGCTTCGTCGCTCGAATGGGTGCAGCGCTCGTTGATGCACGCCCGCATGACCGAGAGCCCTGCGACGCTGCTGCTGCCGCTCACCTCGCTCGCATTGGGGCTCGGTGACATGGACCGGCTCGACGCCGCACGGGAGGTGGTGCGCGAAGCTGCCGCCATCGGTTCGGCCGTGCCCAATTCCGCCAACTGGATGAACCTCTGCAGCGTGGCAGGCGACATCGCCATGAGGGTGGGCGACCATGCGGACGCCTTGCACTGGCACACCGAGCAGGTGAGAGTGGCGCGGCTGCTGAAGATGTCGCAAGACCTCAGCGCCGGTTTGTCCGATCAGGCGCGGGCCCTGTCCGAGCTGGGCCGCCGCGACGAGGCCGTGGCTGCCATGGAAGAGTCCCTCACCCATTGCGACGAACACGTCGTGCTCGCGCAGGGGCTCGCCCGCTATGCGGCGATCGCGCGCAAGCACGGCCTGCCTGTTCCGCCGGGCTCGTCGGCACCGAACGCGGCCATCCACTACCTCGAAGCCGCGCTTGCCGTCGAGGCCGCTATTCCCGGCCGGACTGCATCGCCCGAAGCGCTCGTGGCGCTGTCGCGCGACTACGAAGCGGTGGGCGACCTGAAGCGGGCGCTCGACTGCGAGCGGCGGGCGGCCGCGGCGCGTGAAGTGTCTGCCGGCAAGAAGGCGGCCGACATGGCAACGACGCTGCAGGTCCAGCACCAGACCGAGCGCGCGCATGCCGAGGCGGCGCACCAGCGCAAGCTGGCCGAGCTGGAAGCGCGCCGCGCCGATGCCGAAGCAGCGGCCAACCACGCCAAGAGCGAGTTCCTGGCCAACATGAGCCACGAGCTGCGTTCGCCGCTGAACGCGATGCTGGGCTTCAGCCGGCTGCTGCAGCGCGAGGCATCGCTGACCGAGCGCGCGCGGCGCGACCTGGGCATCGTGTTGAAGAGCGGCGAGCACCTGTACACCCTGATCAACGAGGTGCTGGAGCTGTCCAAGAGCGGCGCGGGCCGGCTCACGCTGCAGACCCGTGCCGTCGACCTGTACGCCCTGCTCGACGAGCTGCAGGCAATGTTCTCGCTGTCGGCAATCCAGAAAGGGCTGGCGCTCGAAGTCGCCGCGGACCCCGCCGTGCCGCAGGCCGTGGAAGCCGACGCGATCAAGCTGCGCCAAGTCCTGATCAACCTGCTGAGCAACGCGATGAAGTTCACCGAGCGCGGCAGGGTGCGGCTGCACGTCGACGCGGTGCCGCAGGGGCTGAGCTTCAGCGTCACCGACACCGGCGTGGGGATCGAGGCCGGCGAGCTGCAACAGCTGGGCGAGGCATTCGTGCAGGCGCGCGCGGGCCGCCGCGCCGCGGAAGGCACGGGGCTCGGCCTGGCGCTGAGCCGGCGCTACGTGGAGCTGATGGGCGGCAAGCTGGTCCTCGCGAGCCGGCCCGGACACGGCACCACCGTGAGCTTCACGCTCGCGCTGCAGCGGGCGGAGGTGGCCAGCATGCCTTCGCGCACGCCGGCTCCCGGCCGCGTGCTCGGCCTGGCGCCGGGCACGCCGCGACTGCGCGTGCTGGCGGTGGACGACAACGCCGAGGGCCGGCAGTTGCTGGTGCGGCTGCTCGAGCCCCTGGGCTTCGAGCTGCGCGAGGCGGCCAACGGGCTGGAGGCGGTGCAGCTGTGCGACGAGTGGCCGCCGCACCTGGTGTGGATGGACATGCGCATGCCCGTGCTCGACGGCCTGGAAGCCACCCGGCGCATCAAGGCCGCGCACCCGGCCATCGTCGTCATCGCGCTCACCGCCAGCAGCTTCGAGGAGGACCGCGATCAGATGCTGGCCACCGGCTGCGACGACTTCCTGCGCAAGCCCTTCGCCGAAGCCGCGCTGCTGGAGACGATCGGCCGGCATCTGCATGTGGAGTTCGTTCGGGAAGAGGGCGCCGCGGCCGCAGCCGACGAGACCCTCGGCGAGCTGAGCGCACCGCAGCGCGAATCGCTGAAGCGCGCGCTGCAGCAGCTGGACATGGACGAGATCGAGCGCAGCGTGCAAGCGATCCGCGCGGCCGACCAGGGCATCGCCAACCGCCTCGCGCTGCTCATCGAGCAGTTCCGCTATCGCGAAGTGATCGAGCTGCTGGAGAAACAGGCCTGAACACACTGGCACCGAGGCCGCCTCTTGAATATCATCGCCGGTCTGGGAGTCCCCGTCGTGGCCCGCGCAGGCACGCGACAGACGTCACCACGGGAGACCCGGGATGACGCGAGAGCTGCTGATGGCGCCGTTGCCCGAATTGGCACGGCTGCTGGCGAGTTCCGACCTGACCAACCTGCTCGTCATCGCGCTGCCGCCGGGCGGCCTGGTGCCGGCGATGCGGCTGTCGGGCCTGCTGGGGGCACCGGTCGACGTGCTGCTGGTGCAAGACACAGGGCCGGATTCCGAGCTGGCGCCGGCCGAGCGCAGCGGCCGCTGGCCGATGCTGGCGGGCCGCTCGATCGTGCTGGTCGATGACGGCAGCGCCGATGCGGCGGCCCTTGCCGCGGCGCTGGCCGCCCTGCGTGCGATGGGAGCCGTGCGGCTGATCGTCGCGGTGGCGGAGCCGCCCCCGATCGCGCCGGCGCAGCATCCGCCGTTGACGCTCACTTCACGCGTCAGGCTCGTGGAACGTCCAGCCGCAGCACACTCGAAGGAGACCATTGCATGAACGACCGCTACTCCGGCGCGACGACGCCGGCGGACACCGATGCCGCCGCCACGGCCGCCGCCTGCGACAGGTGATCCTCACCCGCCCCAATACCGATCAGGAGGGTCCTTCCCCCGGGTCGAGCTTTGCCGCGCGCAGCCTTAGCCGCTCCATCTTTGCGGCGCGCGCGGCCTCGTCAGCCTCCTCAATCGGCTGATCGGCCAAGTCACGCCGAGCCTGCAAGATATCGTCGTAGGTGGCATCGGCCGGCGGATCATCCGGGAACTCGTCGGACCCCGGCTCGCCGGTCGGGGAGGCCCTGCGGGGCGGCGATCCGGACTTTTGCAACACCGTGGTCAATGCGCCGCAGAAGTCATCGCCTATCAGCAGGGCGACCGGCTCCGCGCCCTTGTCGTCCGCATTGGCCGGGGGAACCACGATCGGGGCGCCGCCGCGGCGCGCAGTGACCATGAATACCGCCAGGTTGCGCTTGTACTTCTCGTTGATGCGGTCCACCAGGTCCTTGATCTTGTCATCGGTGAGCTCCCCTTCGGTGAGGCCCAGTTCCGCATCGTCGAGGAAAACCTTGGCCTCTTCCATGTGGTCCAGCTCGTACTTCGTGGTCGCGTGCTGGATCAGTGAAATGACCGTGGCCTCGGCGGCGTCCTCGCCCTCGTTGCGCGCCGCCACCACGCCCTCCAGTTCCAGGTCTCGCACGAGCTGCGCAAAGTCTTCTTCCGGGTCGCTGATGAGCGAGTCGGTTTCTTTCTCTTCCGGGAAGAAACTCGGCACCTCGAGCGTGTCGGTGGGCGCTTGGAACCCGCCCGTGGACGGCGAGCCCTGCTCGAGCCGAACCATGAGCTTCAGCACCGACTCCACGGCGTCCTCGGCGCCTGCGGGATTGGGTCGAACCGAAGGCGTGATGCCTTCGATAATCTTCTTCGGATTTCGCAAGGCACTGGCCAGCGTCCCCTCGGCCGGCAGGGTGCCGAACGGCTTGATCTGCGTAGGCATCTTGTACTGTGCGTGCCTGAACGCGCCCGGACGCACAAGGGTGCGCCAGCCCTCGCCGGTCTTGGCGTTCTCGGCTGTCTTCACGCGCGCGGCCGAGAACCTGTTCACGTCGCGTGTCACCGAAATGAGCTTGACGAATGCGTCGAAGACCGGCCGGCCCCTCTTCGGGTCTTCGAAGTAGGCCACCCGCTGCTCGGGAGTCTCCAGCTTCTTGATCTCGGCCTTGACCTTCGCCCAATCGATGACGTCGGCCGGCGGGGGGCTCGCCCGGTTGAGGCGCCCGCCGGCGTTGTCCAGGGCCGTGGTCTTGGAGAACATCTCGCCCACCGCCTGCGCGTCCCTCGCGAGGGACCGCGGAGGGCCGCCCCGCACGATGGGTTCGAGCACCTTGCCCGGCTTGTAGTGCATCGTCTCGTTGGCGACCTCGGCATAGCGCTTGAGCGTGTCGGTGGCGAAATAGCGGAAGAATTCGTTTTCCAGCTTGCCCTTCGCCGGCAGTGCCGCTCCGCCGTCGGCGGTGGCATCGCGGAACGCGAGATAGTCGTCGATCAAGGCCGGGATCGTCGCCCCGTTGCCGAAGTATTGGGTACGCAGGAAGGGGTTCTCCGCGAACACCTGCTGCAGGGACTTCTCCTGCGCCATCAGGGACGTGAGCTGCGAATGATCGGTCGCCTTCGCCGGCCCCTTCCCCTTTGCGTCCTCCGGCACCGCCGTCTCGCGCACGAGCTCGACGTAGGCATCGAGCACCGCGCGGCCCTTCGCCGGGTTGGTGAAGTAGGCCATCCTCTGCTCGGGGGTCTTCAGCGCCTGGATCTCGGCCTTCGTCGCCTCCCATGTGACGCCGTCCAACTTCGCATTGACCGCCTGCGTCCGCGCCGCGTCGGCCGGGCCCTCGCCGCCACCACCGGGCGCAAGGTGCTGGTCGATCGCACCCGTGATCAGGTCCGGGTTGCCGAAGTATTTGGCCAGCAGGTCGGGGCTCGCGTCGAACAGCTGCGGCAGCGTCTTTTCCAGCTCCAGCGCTCCCGTCAGCTTCGGATGCTGCATCAGCGCGTAGCCGAGGTCGGTCCCCATGACCTCCCAGGCGTGCGAGGTGGCCGCATCGGTGACCTGCAGGCCGGCGGACAGCCCGGTGCCCAGCGGAATCTTCGGGAACGAAATATCGAGGTCCAGGTTCTTGTTGGACAGCAATTTCCAGTACTGCAGGCGGCAGCCCTCCGTCCCCGGTGGCCGGCGGATCTTGATGACGAGGTTCAAGCCGGCGGTGGCCGGTATTGCCATGCTCTGCACCTGGCGCGCCACGTCCTCCAGCTGCGGTTGGAGGGTCTCGACCTTGGTGCCGGGGTAAGCCGCCTGCACCGCCTGCTTCACCACCGCGAACAGCGCCGCTCCCGTCAGCGGGTCTCCCTTGAGGGGGAACTTCCACTGCATGTACTGGCCGATGCGGCACGGGTTCGAATGGGTGGTCGCATTCATGAGCTCGACCTGAACGCCGATGCCGGCCGCCAGGCCGCTGCCGACGAAGCTCATCGGCTTCATCGTGCCCCCCGCCTCCTGGGCCACGCCCTCGGCGGCGTTGAGCTTCGCGCCGCCGGTCATGTTCGCCTTGAAGCCCAGCGTGTGCTTCTTGGCAACGGTGCGGTCGATGATGGAGGCATCGCTGCGGACCAGGGTGTCGCGGTCGTACGGCAAGTAGCAGTTCTTGTCCATGATGCCGTGCGCATAGTTGAACGCGGCGTTGGCGTTGGCCAGCAGTCGGCGATCGTGGTGATCCGGGATTCCTTTCAACTCCATCTGCCGGTTCAGTACCCACAGGTGCGCGCTGCTGAGCCCGAGCGCCAGGCCGATCGCATCGAAACTCTGCGCCAGGAACTCCTCCGGCTGTTCCAGTACCTCCTCCAGGAAGCCCTGGTAATTCCCGCCCCAGATCAGTTTATTGAGGTTCCAGAAGCTCTCCTCTTGCCATTTCCTCAGCGACTGCTGCGCGTGCTCCGGCAGGTCCTCGCCCTTCGTCGCCAGGCACGGGCCTTCCTTGCCGAGCGTGATGGCGAGCTCCGCCAGGCCTAGGCAGGCGGCGCCGACCAGATGCACCTTCTCCATGCTCGGCCGAGCGATGGTGGCTTGCAGTTGGGCGGGCACCGCATTGCCATAGAAATGCGATTGCGCGTCCAGCGCGGCCTTCAGGCCCGGTGGAGGCGGAATCTTCATGCCCGGCTTGGTTGTCGTCTTGCCGCTGAACTCATGTCTTAGCGCGGCGTACAGGTGCGCCACGGGTGGCTTCATGTGGCCGGGCGCATCGTCCAGTTGCGCGTCGACGTCGGTGTAGATCCTCATCGGGTCGCGCGGGTCCTTGTGCTGCGACGGATCCAGCATTTCGTAGGATGCCGCCGCGTGCCGCAAGTGATAGCTCGCGAAGCTGTACTTGACGCCACCCTGGGCGCCCAGGTCCTGCTTGAGGTTGCCGCCCCATTTGCCGATGCCCGTGAGGCGCGGCGTCTCGGCGGTGACCTCGATGTATGCCTGGCGGACGGGAAATTCGGTGCGGCCCGCCGGCTCCGATACCGGATTGGAGAGATCCAGCGGGCTTCTGATCGGCAAGTCCTTCTTGGCATGCATGGCCTGCTCGGCCGACGTGGCTCCCCGGGGAAACGAGCCGTCCAGGAGCTGCGTCCACTGTGTGCCGGTGTTGAGCTTTTCATCCAGGCTGGCGGCCAGCACGTGCAGATGAGTGGTGTTGTAGCCCTTTTCCAGCTTGGCCTTGGTCAGGAACGTCGGCGCGCCGGGCTCGGGCGTATAAGGCCGCCCCAATAGCTTGCCCACCGCGCGCTGGAGTGTCTGCACGGCCTTTCTCGCTTTGAGCGCCTTGGGCCCCGCGCTGGGGGGGATCAATTTGTTGAACAGCGACTTGTTGGCCTCGCGGTTCACGCGCATCTTGACCACTTCCTTGGGATCGCCGTGCTCGTAGTAGTCGCCCACGATCCCGCCGGCCTTGACCGACACCATTCCGAGAAACTTGGCCTTGCCGCCGACGTCCTTCGTAACGATCAGGTCGGTGTCGGTGTCGTCGTCTCCCGCCATCGTGTTGGTCCGGACTCCGCTGGCGGTGATCGCCACGCCATGGGTGCTGCCGCCCAGCGTGAATCCGGTGGAGGTGACGACGCCGGCGCCGCTGCGCTTGCTCGCGAAGCCCTGGGCCACGCCCTCCACGTTCTTCACTTCCTTGTGGGCGTAGTCGTCCTGCAGGTGGGTGGCGGCGGCCCCCACCAACTGCCGCTTGACCTCTTTCAGCGTCTTTCCCAAGTCGCGAAAGATCTCGCCCTCGCGGAACCAAGGCGGAACGGTTACCCAATACAACGGGCCGGCGGCGGCCCCTCGCAGCGCCCAGCACGCTTTGTCAGCGCTTTCTGCCGCCTTGGCGAAGCCATGGCGGAGGGCTATCAACAACTTGGCCTGCTCGGCCGCCACGGCCGCCTTCGGGTTCTCCGCGTAGGCCTTCGCAGCCTTCTCTGCTGCTTTCGCAGCCTTCGCGGCGGCTTTCTCGTCCACCAGGGGCGGCGTGCTGGCCTTCGAGTCAAATTCAAGGGGGGGGGGCGAGCCGGTCTGCGAGTCCCGCTCAGGGGGCGTGCTGCCAGGCGTCTTGTTCAAAAGGATGTCGGCCGCCATCAGGGACGGCGAGGCGACCAGCGCGAGGAGCTTGTCGAGATCGCCCATCAGCGTCTCCAGGGCCTCCCTCTGGTGCTTCCAGGGCCCCCCGGCCTTCAGGTCGGCTTTCTCTGCGGCCTTCGCAGCCTTCGCGGCGGCCTTCGCGTCCAGCTTGGGGGGCGTGCTGCCATTCAAGTCCGCTTCCGGGGGGGACGTGCTGCCATTCAAGTCCGCTTCCGGGGGGGGGGGCGTGCTGGCCTTCGAGTCCAACTCGAGGCGGGGGAGCGAGCCGGTCTCCGAGTCCCGCTCAGGGGGCGTGCTGGACATCGAGTCCGCGCTGGCGGGCGTGTCGCCAGGCTGCTTCGTGTCGGACCTGTTGGCATTCCGTTTCAAGGTTTTCGCCGTCGGCAGCATCTCCTTCATGCTTTGCAGCAACACGGTCATGGCCTCGCGGTCCACGCGGCCGGTGTGCGGATCGATCACGGGGCGGATTCCGTCTGCGGAATCCGTGGAACCCTTCGACGAACTCACGATTCGAGTTACGGACGCCTGATCGAGCACCTTTGCTTTGTCTTCCTTGTAGAGGCGGTATTCCAACAGCCCGTCCGCGCCGCCGGTGCCTACCTCCGGCGGGTTGAAGCCCCCCCCGGGAGCCTCCCCGCCGGCTGCGGTTCCGGCAAAGTTGCTGGCTATCCGTGAGGGGTGTATGGACCCCCCCCCGAGCCCTGCGGGCGGGTTGCCCGCATTACTGGGCTGCCGCGTCTTCGGCGACCGCTTCGTGTCCTGCGAGCCCCTGGTGTTGGTGTAGCCGCCGACCCCGGCCCCGCTGATCCTACTTCCCGGCACGGTCTGCTCCTTGACGACGCTTGCCGCGCTGAGCGCGAGGTTGCACAGTGCGACCAGCGTGCCGAAAGGCCTGATGGCGCTTGCAGCGGACTCTAGTCAGCAGGCGGCGGCGCCGAGGCGCGCGATGCGAAGCGCCGGGGGTGCTACGCGAAGCAGATCGTCATCGCCCGGCCACCGGCGCCTCGGCTCGCTGCTCGAGCAAGTCGAGAACTTCGCGGTAGCGGAACTGATCGATCAGCGGCGCCAGGCGGTTGGCGATCGGCGGGTTGGCCACGCGAATGGCCTCCATGGTGTGCTCGATGGCGTCGGCGTCCAGGCGCTCCAGCGCGGCCCTCAGCGCAGCGCGCTCGGCCTCGGGCAACTCGCCAACCTCCGCTTCCGCGGTGTTGGCGTTCGCGCCGGCATCGGCTTCGTAGACGAACTCCACCTTCAGATGCCGGCGCATGGCCTCCAGCAGCGTCGCCTCGCTGAACGGCTTGCGCAGGAAGTCGTTGCAGCCGGCGGCCAGCATGCGCTGGCGATCCTCCTCGAAGCTGCTGGCCGTCAGCGCGATCACCACGATCGATCCGGCATTCGGCGCGGCCTTGATGCGCCGCGTCGCCTCGAGCCCGTCGATCACGGGCATGCGCATGTCCATCCACACCAGGTGCGGCGACCATTCCTGGCAGATTCGCACCGCGGCGAGGCCGTCGGCCGCTTCGCGCACCTCGAAACCCAGCGGCTCGAGCAAGCGCACCAGCAGCTGCCGGCTGTCGGCGGTGTCGTCGACGGCGAGCACGCGCAACGGCGGGGTTCCGGGCGCCAGGCGGGCGACGTGGCGCGCCGCCAGCGGGCTTTCGGCCGGCAGGCTGCCGGGCTCGGCGGGCTGCAGCGGCAGCGTGAACTCGGCGGTCGTCCCTTCGTTCGGCCGGCTCTGCAGGGTCAGCTCGCCGCCCATCAGCTCCACGTACCGCCGGCTCAGGGCCAAGCCGAGCCCCGTGCCTTCGGCGGCGCGGCGGCCCGCGCTGGCCTGGACGAAGGCCTCGCCCAGCCGCTGCAGCTCGTTGGCTTCGATGCCCACGCCGGAGTCGGCCACGCTGAACCGCACTCCTTGCGGTACTTGCTCGACCCGCAGCCGCACGCTGCCGTGCTCGGTGAACTTGATCGCGTTGCTCAGCAGGTTGATCAGGACCTGGCGCAGCTTCATCGCATCGGCCTGCACGCGCGCGGGGATCGCTTCGTCCAGGCCGACCTCGAGCGTCAGGCCCTTGTGGGCCGCCGTCAGCGAGAACATCGCCTTCAGCTCGTCGACCATGGCGCGGGGCTCGAACACGCGGGCCTGGAGCGTGAGCCGGCCTGCGCCGGCCTTGGACAGCTCCAGCACTTCGTGGATCAGGCGGTACAGGTGCTCGCCGCTGCTCAGCACCACACCCAGGTCGCGCCGGCCGCGCTCGCTCAACGAGGGCTCGCTGCGCAGCAGCCGGCTGAAGCCCAGCATCGCGTTCAGCGGCGAGCGCAGCTCATGGCTCATGTTGGCCAGGAACTCGCTCTTGGCCTGGACCGCCGCGGCCAGCTCGCGGCCATGCGCCACTTCCGCCCGCGCCGCCGCGGCTCGTTTGCGAAGGTACAGCGCGATTCCGCCCAGCACCGTCACCGACAGCGCGAAGGCCAGCATCCACATGGTCTGGCGAGCCCGCAGCAACGCATTGTCGGCATCCTTCAGCTCGCCCTGGAACCGCGCATGCAATTCGACGGCTCGCCGCCGGTTCTCGTCGGCGTGGGAACTGCGCTCCATTTCGCGCAGCTCGGCCATGGCCTGATACGCCTGCGCATGCGCGCCGAGCGACGCCAGCACGGCGGCCGATCGAGCGTGGTACTCGATGGCGTCGGCCGGCAGCGCGCCGTTCCGGTCGAGCTTGCCGCGGGCGGTGTCCAGGGCCTCGAGCGCCGCTTGCCTGCGCCCCAGCGCCATCAGCACCTCGGCGCGCGACAGCTGGATCCGGTAGCCCGGTGCGCTTTCGTTGCTGGCGGGGTCCTCCGCCACGCGGTCGAGCAGGGCAATGGCCTCCTCGAAGCGCCTTTCGTGCCGCAGCAGCCGCGTGCGCCAGCCGTCGCGCCAGTCGACCGGCTCGTCGCGCGGCCGCAACGCGATGCTCTCGTCATACAGGCGCCTGATGAGCGCGAAGTCGTTGCGCGACAACGCGATCCTGCTCAGCGCGTTCAGCGTGTTGACGTGGTCGACCTTGTTCAACCCCAGCTTGAGCGCGCGGTTGAAGTAGTCCACCGCCCGGTCGACCGCCCCCGTGTCGCTGGCGTTCCGAAGGTGGTAGCGACCCAATTGCGCGAGCACCGAGGCCATGCCGAACGTATCGCGCTGCTTTTCGTAGAGCGCATGGGCCTGCTGGCTCGCTGCCAGCGCCTCGGCCATGCGTCCCGCCGTGTCGTGCATGCCCCCCTTGCGCTGGTAGAGCCCGGCGGCCATCGTCACCAGGCCATGCCGGTCGGCCAGGGCGATCGCTTCGTCGAGCAACACCAGCGCCCGGTCCCGATCGCCATTCGCCTCGACCGTCAGGGCGCGGTAGGCGAGGAATTCGCACACGGCGTCCATGTCGCCGACTTCGCGCGCGAGCGGCAGGCCGAGCTGCAGGTCGGCCTCCATCGCCGGAACATCGACCTTGAAAGCGTTGGCGTAGGCGCGCTTGCGCAGCGCCAGCAGTTGCGCTGCCTTGTCGCCTGTGCGCTGCGCCTGCTGCAGCTCGTTGTGAGACTCCCGGATGACGGCGCCGGCATCGCGCGCCACGTTGTCCGTCAGCTGCGGCCTATCGAGCAGGACGGCGTGCACCGCCTGCGGCACCGGGATGCACAGCAGGCCCACGATGAGTGGGCGCACCCACAGGCCGACGAAAGACTGCATACGCGAGAACGACCCCGTCGCCATCACGCGCAACACTGGCCCGCAGTCACGCGGGTGTCAAGTGGTGGAATTTCGCTGCAGTGGAACCCCGAGGTCCATGCGACGTGCGACGATGAACGCTCGGCATTGCAGGTGGAAGTTGTTGTCCGCGACCACAGTCACACGCCTTCTCCCTCTTCTGCTTTCTTTTCTTCCTTCTTTCTGTCCTCCTCCTTGAGCTGCTCCTTCTCGAAGTCCCTCATGTCCTCCATCATCTTCTGGCCGACGAACTCGACCATGGTCTTGATCACGTCCTCCGCGCCCGGCTCTGCGGGCGCTTGCGAAGACACCTCGGGTTCGCTCGGCGGCTGCGTGGTTGGGGGCTTGAACGCAGGTGTTGCGTTGGCAGCTGGTTTCAGCGCCGAAAGGGCGACCCGCGGACGCGAGGATGCAGACTGCATCGGCGGCGCACCGGCTGGCCGCTGCAGCGACTGCAGCGGCGAGCCGGTGGCTGGCAGGGCCGGGGTGAAGTGGGGCTGGGACGGCGTGGTTTGCGGGCTGACCGTGGGCGTGCCAACGCGTGATGGGGAGAACGAGACAGGGTTGCCCATGGAGAGTCCATTAGCCCGGTAAAGACCTGGTGCCATCATCGGCCGCCAGGCTTGCGCTCCAGGGCTAGAGTTGCGAAGGCCTGACCGCCGTTGCGAAGGTCTTCGAGGCGGCCGGCCCGATCAGGGGACCCGGCTGGCGCCGGCCGGGGCCACGTGCAGCAGCGCAGTCACCGCCGCCAACAGGTCGTCGAAGTCGACCGGCTTGGGCAGGAACCGGTCGGCCCCGGCCTCCAGCGCTTTCCTCACGTCGGCTTCATAGCTGCTCGCCGACACCGCGATGATCGGCAGCGAAGCCGTCTCCGGTGACTGCCGCAGCTGCTTGATCGCCTCCAGCCCGCCGCCGAACGGCATCAGGATGTCCATGACCACCAGGTCAGGCTTGTTCGAACGGACCATGTCGACGGCCTCGAGGCCGTCGCCGGCCTCTATCGTGTCGAAGCCGGCCAGCGCAAGCGCCCTTGCCGCCACGTCGCGGTTGACCCACACGTCGTCCACCACCAACACCGACTTGCGGGGGCCCGCGTAGCGGTCGCGAGGCATGGGCCGGATGATCTGCACGGGGGTTTGGCCGGTGGCGCACGACAGCTGCAAGTCGAACCAGAAGCGGCTGCCCTTGCCCAGCGCGCTTTCCAGCAGCAGGTCGCCGCCCATCGCCTCGACGATGCGCTTGGAAATCGCGAGGCCCAGCCCGGTGCCGCCGGCCTGCTGGCTTGTCGGCCCCGCCTGCTCGAACGCCCGGAACAGCCGCTGCGCATCCTCGGGCGAGATGCCCGGGCCGGTGTCCTCCACCGAGAAGCGCACGGTCACGGTGTCGGCATCGTCGGTGGGCAGCGCTTGCACGCGCAGACGCACTTCGCCACGCGCCGTGAACTTCACTGCGTTGCCCAGCAGGTTGAGCAGCACCTGGCTCAGCCGTTTCTCGTCCACCATCACCATGGCCGGCAGCTCGTCCATCTCGCAGCTGAAGGCCAGCCCCTTGGGCTCGGCCCGCACGCGGATGGCGTCGGTCACGAAGTGCAGGTTCAGCGACAGGCTCGCCGGCGCGGGAACGAGCTGCAGCCGGCCGGCCTCGATCCGGGCCAGGTCGAGGATGTCGTCGATGAGGTGCAACAGGTGCTCGCCGCTGTCGCGCACGGCATCGACAGCGCGATGCTGGCGGGCGTCGAGCGCTTCATCCATCTGCAGGATCTGCGCATAGCCCAGGATCGCGTTGAGCGGCGTGCGCAGCTCATGGCTCATGCTGGCGAGGAACTGGCTCTTCGCCCGGCTCGCCTCCTCGGCGCGCTCCTTGGCCTCGGTCAGGCTTGCCGCAAGGCGGCGCAGCGCCAGGTGCGTCTCGATGCGCGCGAGCGCCTCTTCCTCCTGCAGCGGCTTGATGATGTAGTCGACGGCGCCGACCGAGAAGGCCCGCACCCGGTCGAGCACGCCGCTTTCGCCGCTGACGAAGATCACCGGCACGTCACGCGTGGCGGCGTTGGCCTTCAGCTGGCGGCAGATCTCGTAGCCGTCGGTGTCGACCAGGTGCACGTCGAGCAGGATCAGATCGGGCAGGGTCTCGCGCAGGAAGGCGAACGCAAGGCGCGCATCCGTCGTGGCATGCGGCGTGTAGCCGTGGCCCCGCAGCATCCGCACCATGAACTGGAGATCGTTCGCGCTGTCGTCGACTACCAGGATGCGGCCACCCGACTGCCTGACGCCTGAGGATTCCACAGTCAGCACTCCTCTTGCTCCCCCAGGAGCGTGTCTCGATCGTATTCCCTTTTTGCCGCGCCACGGGCTTGCGAGGATCGTTGAGGATTCGGCGTAGAAGTGCGGCCCGATCGTCCGGTACGCTGACGTTTCGGCGCGAGATGCGGGTCCCCACAATGGCGCTGTTCTCCGCAATCAGATCTTGCCCCAAGGAAATACGGAACATGCTCCGCAGTCTTCGACCTGATGTCCGCGAGCGCCGGTCGTCCGCCACCAGCTGGAAGCGCGACGTCACGCTGTTCGCGCTGATGTTGATCACGCTGGTCATCGCCATCGCCGGCAGCTCCGGCGGGCTGCTGTGGCTGCACCTGCGCGAGAGCTCCGCCGCCGAAATCGAATGGACCGTCAAGCTCCGCTCCGCAAGTGACGCACGCCAGGCCACCGTCGAGGTCGATCGCCTGCTGATGAAGACCATCGCGCTGAAGGAAGCCGGTGCCGTGCGCGCCGCCGCGGTGGCGTCGATTGCGGCCGCCACCAAGGTGGAGGAAGCGATCAATGCGCTGGTGGCCGTGATGCCCGACGATGCCGCGCCGCGCGAGATGGCCACGGCGGTGGACGAGGCCAAGGCGCCGCGCATGCGCGTGATCGCGCTCGCGCGCCGCAACAATGCGGACGGTGCCATCGAGGCGCTGGCCGCCATCGACCCGACGCTGCGCCGCATCGACGAAATGTCCAGCGCACTGCTGACGCGGCTGTACCAGCAGCGTGAAGAGGCAGCGAGCGCGCAGCAGCGCAGGTTCACCCAGCTGCTGTACGCGCTCGGTGGCGCCGCCGCGGGCGGCACTGCGCTCGGGCTGCTGTTCTATGCGGTGCTGATGCGCCGGCTCAAGCGCGTCGACCAGATCGAGCATCTGCTCGTCGAAGTGCAGCAGGGCTCGCGGCAGCTGGCCGACGACGGCGGCAAGCTCGAGGAGCTGAACCTCGAGCTGCGCCAGGCGACCGACGCGCTCGGCGCGTCGGTGGGGCGATTCCGCGAATCGTTCGGGGCGATGGAAGGCGAGTCCGGCCAGGCGGTCAACCAGATCGGCGTGATCGCCAAGTCGTGCGATGCATCGGCGAGTACCTCTCGCGAGCAGGCGAGCCACGCGGCCGCCATGGCACGGCACATCAGCACCACGGCGCAAGAGATGTCGACGCTGCGCATGGTAACTCTGGATCTGAGCGGCAGCCAGCGCCAGATCGCGGATTTCACCGACCGCATCGCACGCATTGCCGCCACTACGCGGCTGCTGTCGATGAATGCCGCCGTCGAGGCCGCGCGTGCCGGCGATGCCGGACGGGGCTTCAACGTGGTGGCGCAGTCGATCCGCCAGCTGTCGGACGACACGCAGGCCGCGGCCAGCGAGATCCGTCGTACCAATGAGCACATCGCGGCACAGCTCGCATTGACCATCCAGGCCGTGGAGCGCACAGGCACGCACATGAGAGTGTGCACCGACGAAGCCAGCGTACTCCAGGAATCCGCTGGTCACAACTGCCGATTGGTAACCGGCGTGGCCGAGCAACTGTCGATGTTCCACGACGTGCTCGACCGGCAGGCGCGGCGCGTGCGCGATCTCGAAGGCGACGTGGCGGTACTCGACCGCAGTTTCGAAGTCGGCAGCCGACAGGCGCAGCGTTTGGACGAGACGGCAGGGTCGCTGAATCAGGTGTCGTCGGCCATGCAATCACGGCTGACATCCATGGCATGACCGGCCTATAGTCGGTCCCCGCGAGCTTGCAACCATTCGTGGAGTGAAACGATGAAGCGAACTTCCAAGCTGGCCATGGCGCTCGGCGCCGGCCTCGTTACCGTGGCGCTTGCAGCGTATGCCGCCGAGCATGTCGTGACGCAGAAGGGCAAGGCGTTCTCGATGAAGAAGCTGTCCGTCAAGGTCGGCGACACCATCAAGTTCGTCAACGAGGACCCGTTCCAGCACAACATCTTCTCGCTGTCCGAAGCGAAGAGCTTCGACGCGGGCTCGTTCGGCCAGGGCCAGTCCCGCTCGGTGACTTTCGACAAGCCCGGCACCGTCGAGGTCGAGTGCGCCGTGCATCCGGACATGCGCATGGTGGTCGAGGTCACCAAGTGACGGCCCATGCGAGGGCGTTCGCACTGGTCGTGCTGCTGCTCAGCAGCCCGCTGCACGCCCAGGAGCCCGCGGCAAGCAAGCCGCAGCCGGCCGTCTCGGCGCAGGGCGCGCTGCTTCCGCGCGACAGCAAGGACGCAGCGGTGTTCCGCGGCGGCCTCGTCTTCGCCAACTATTGCGTCACTTGCCACGGCATCAATGCCGACGGCAATGGCCGCGCCGCTCGTCTCTACAACCCGCGGCCCGCGAACCTGCGCGCCAGCGACAAGAACAACGCCTATATCGGGCTGATCATCAAGCTCGGGGGGGAGGCCATGGGCCGCTCGCAGTTCATGCCGCCCTGGGGCGCCGAGCTCACCGAGGAGCAGATGAGCGACCTGGTCGCCTATATCCGCTCGAACAATGTCAATCCCGCTGCCAACCCGTAAGAAGGAGAACGCCATGCGACTGCATCGAATCTTCACCGCCCTTTCCATCGTCCTGTCCGCCGCAGGTGCGCTCGCCGCGGAGCCGGCGATGAGCCCGACCAAGGACGACATGAAGTGGCTGCTGCCCAAGGTGGCGCCCGCGCCCGCGGACAACAAGCCCACACCGGCGCGCGTCGAACTGGGCAAGATGCTGTTCTTCGATCCGCGGCTGTCCTCGGAGAAGAACCTCTCGTGCGCAAGCTGCCACAGCCCGCTGTTCGGCTGGTCCGACGGGCTGCCCACCGCCAAGGGCTTCAAGAGCAAGGTGCTGGGCCGCGCGTCGCCCACCGTGGTGAATTCCGCCTTCACCTCGCTGCAGATGTGGGACGGCCGCCGCGCCTCGCTCGAAGACCAGGCCATGGGCCCGATGGAGTCGATGGACGAGATGGCCATGGACCTGTCGGCATTGTTCAAGTGGCTGAACAGCAGCCCGCAATACAAGGCCGCATTCGACAAGGCCTATCCCGGCGAGGCGATCGACAAGACGACCACCTCCAAGGCCATCGCGGCGTACGAGCGCACCATCATCAGCGCCGACTCGCCGTTCGACCGCTGGCTGCGCGGCGACAAGAAGGCGATGACGACGCAGCAGGTGCGCGGCTTCCGCCTGTTCAATGATCCGAACAAGGGCAACTGCATGGCGTGCCACTCGGCGCCGAACTTCACCGATGGCGGCTTCCACAACGTCGGCCTCGCGGCCTACGGCAAGGAGAACCCCGACGTCGGCCGCTTCGCGATCAAGGCGCTGCCCTCGATGAAGGGAGCGTTCAAGACGCCGACGCTGCGCGACATCGCGCTCACGGCGCCGTACTTCCACGACGGCTCCGCGGCCACGCTGATGGAGGTGATGGAGCACTACAACAAGGGCGGCATCACGAAGACCGACTTGTCGCCGAACATGAAGCCGCTCAATCTGAGCGATAGCGAAATGAAGGACATCGTGTCGTTCATGGAAGCGCTGACCACGCCGCCGAAGGCCGTTTCGCTGCCCGTGCTGCCGCCGAATTGAGCTGCTCGGCAGAGCAGGGGAGGGATCGATGCGAATCGCGCCGAGCGAGATCACCCCGGAGTCCGTTTACCTCGACCGCCGCCGCCTGTTGACGGGCGGCGCAGCGCTGCTGGCCGGCGGGCTGGCGCGCGCGGATGACGACAAGCCCACCAGCTGGGACGTCATCACGAGCTACAACAACTTCTACGAGTACTCGCCCGACAAGCACGCCGTGGCCGAGCTGGCGAAGAACCTGAGGCCGCGTCCGTGGGCCGTGACGATCGAAGGCGAGGTGGCGCGGCCGCGCACTTTGGATGTTGACGAGCTCGCCCGCGAGTTCGGCGTGCAGCAGCGCATCTACCGGCTGCGCTGCGTCGAAGGCTGGTCGATGGTCATCCCGTGGGACGGCTTCCCGCTGGCTGAGCTCTTGAAGCAGGCGCAGCCCACCTCGCGCGCCCGCTACGTGAAGTTCGTGACCCTGCACGATCCGGCGCGCTTCTACGGCCAGCGCCGGCCCACGCTGCCGTGGCCCTACACCGAAGGGCTGACCATCGCGGAAGCGATGCACCCGCTCACGCTGCTGGCCACCGGCCTCTACGGCAAGGCGTTGCCGCCGCAGAACGGCGCGCCGCTGCGCCTGGTGGTGCCGTGGAAGTACGGCTACAAGAGCATCAAGTCCATCGTCGCGATCCGATTGCAGGAAGAGCAGCCCGCCACCACGTGGGCGCAGGCGGCGCCGGGAGACTATGGCTTCTGGGCCAACGTCAATCCGCGCGTGGCACTGGCGCGTGGCACGCAGTCGCGCGAGAACCGGGTCGGCGAGTTGCGCAAGCGCGAGACGCTGTTGTTCAACGGCTATGCCGAGCAGGTGGCGCATCTGTATGCCGGGATGGACGTCGACAAGCTTCGTTAAGGTCTTCGTGCTCGCGCTGCCGGCCATCGTGTTCTTCGCACGCGACTGGGCCGGCCCGGCCGGCATCAACCCGCTGGAGCGCCTGGTTCGCGAGCCGGGCTGGTGGGCGTTGACCTTCCTGCTGGCGACGCTGGCAATCACGCCGCTGCGCCACGCCGGCGTGCGCGTGGCCAAGTGGTGCGGCACCCGGTGGGGCCGGCGGCTCGCCGACTGGAACTGGCTGGTGCGCCTGCGTCGCTGGCTCGGGTTGGCGAGCTTTGCTTATGCGCTCGCGCACGTCGCGGTCTACGCGACGCTGGATCTCGGCCTGCAGTGGCGTGAATTCGTGGCCGACTTGCGCGCCAAGCCCTTCATGGTCGCGGGCCTGGCGGCCTTCGTGCTGCTGATACCGCTGGCGGTCACCTCCACCGACGCCTGGATGCGGCGCCTGAAGCGCAACTGGAAGCGCCTGCACTGGCTGGTGTACCCGGCGGGCGTGCTGGCCGTGCTGCACTTCGTGTGGCTCAGCAAGCCCGGGGTGTTGCAGCCCTATGCGTATGCGCTCGCGCTCGGCGTTCTGCTCGGCTGGCGCGTGGTCGTGCACTGGTGCTCGGGCAAGTCCCCCTTCTGGAACCAGGAGGTGCGGCGCGTCGTCGACCATGGTAACGTGCCCATCGCCAGCTCACGAGACCAGGACCCATGCTGTTGACCAAGGAGGCTGCGGTAAGTGTCGTTGTCATCGATGACGACGACGGCTTTCGCGAGGTGCTCTGCAGGGCGCTCACGGCCGCCAGCTTCGATGTCGTCGCATTCGACCGCGCGGACGTGGCGCTGCGCAGCTTGAAGACCACGCTGCCGCACGTGGTGCTGGTCGATCTGTACCTCGCGGGCGTCTCCGGACTCGATGTGCTGGCCCAGGTACGCGAGCTCGATCCGGACGTGCCCGTCGTGCTGATGACCGCCCAAGGCGAAGTCCGCACCGCCATCGAGGCGATGAAAGGCGGCGCCTACGATTTCATCGAGAAGCCCTTCGGATTCGAGCAGGCCGCCATGCTGCTGCGCCGCGCAGGCGAGCGGCGCAAGCTGGTGCTCGAGAACCGCATGCTCAAGGACCAGTTGGTCTTCGGCTCGGGGCTCGAGCGCATCCTCGTCGGCGCGAGCCCGGCGATGCACCGGCTGCGCGAGATGCTGCTGCGCATCGCCCCCACGCCGGCGAACGTGATCCTGCTCGGCGAGACGGGCACCGGCAAGGAACTCGTCTCGCGCTGCCTGCACGAGTTCAGCGGGCGCCAGGGGCGCTTCGTCGCGCTGAATTGCGCGGCGGTGCCGGAGAGCTTGTTCGAGAGCGAGCTCTTCGGTCACGAGGCCGGCGCATTCACCGGCGCGGGCAAGCAGCGCATCGGCAAGATCGAGTACGCCAACGGCGGCACGCTGCTGCTCGACGAGATCGAGGCCATGCCCATGCACCTGCAGGTCAAGATCCTGCGGGTCCTGCAGGAACGCGAGGTCGAGCGCCTGGGCAGCAACAAGCCGCTGCCGATCAACGTGCGCACCATTGCGGCGACCAAGGTCGACCTGAAGGCGCTGAGCGAGGAGGGCAAGTTCAGGGCCGACCTGTACTACCGGCTCAATGTCGCCACGCTGCGCATTCCGGCGCTGCGCGAGCGGCGCGAAGACGTGCCCTCGCTGTTCCGCCACTTCCTGCATGACGTCGCGCTGCGCATGGGCCAGGAGGCAGTTGAAGTACCGCCGGATCTGCAACAGCGCTTGTTGACGCACGAATGGCCCGGCAACGTGCGCGAGTTGCGCAATGCGGCCGAGCAGTTCCAGTTCGGCATTCCGCTGTCGCTCGATGGCGGCACGTTGCCGGACGACACCGGCGCATCGCTGGACGACCTGGTCGCCCAGTTCGAGAAGATGATCATCGAGAACGTGCTGCGCCGCCACCAGGGCAACGCCAATGCCGCCTGCGCGGAGCTGAAGATCAACTACTCGATGCTGTACCGCCGGATGAAGCAGTACAACATCGAGCTGGGCGACTACCGCGAGCCCTGACCGGGCCGCGCGCTCAGCTCAGTCCCAGGTGTAAACGTCATCATCTTCCGGACTGGACACGGCGTCGTGTTCGTAGGCCTGCCGCGTCAAGTCAGCGGTGTGTTCTCCTGAGTGATGGCCCATGTGAATTCCGCCAGCGGGTGCTCCTGGCCGGCTGGCAAAGGCGGCGGGGGTGGCGAAGCCGTTTGCGAGTTGCCCGCCCCGACGCTGTGCGTCGAAGGGGCGGCGGAGTTGATCGACTGTGCATCGCCGTTCAACGCTGCGGTCGCGGCAACCGCGGGATTCGGGCGCAGGCTGTAGCGCGTGCCGGGAATCGCAATGTCCACGTTGCCCTTGATCACCTTCAGGCCGAAGGTTTCGGGCTCGAAGCAGCTGCCGACCACCTTCCGGAACGGGTAAATGGGGGGGTGGAAGGTTTGCTCCTCGCCGAAAAAGACCTTCTTGCCAAACACCTTCATGGCACTGCGAACGTCCGTCTTCGGTTTCTTCGGTCCGCAGACATAGCCGACGTCGATATTGCGATTGCTCAGTTCAGCCTTCAGTCTTTCGAGATAGTCGGTTTTCGCGATGCTACAAGCCTGCAGCTTGAGGACGCCGACCTGCTTCAGGCCCGCCTGGGCCAAGGTATTGGCCAAGACGTCGGGCTCGATGATCGAGGCCTCATCCCACGTGTATTCCACCCTGGTTAGCAAGGTCAACGCGGTTAACGGGGTCTTGGTCGTGGCAGGTGCGTCCGCCGCGTCCGGCTTTACGAGCACGAGCCCCTGCTTACGCCCATGCGAGTGAATGTCGAGTCGGCTGGCCAGGGTCAGTTGCGACAGCGCCTGATTGTTCTGCTGAAGGTTCGTGCCGAACGCCTTCGCAGGATTGGCAGGCGCCATGACGTGAAACTTGTTCTGATCGGGCACCTTCCTGTCGATGGCCTGGACCCGGGCAGCCGTGTGGACGACCCAGTCGCCGTCTTCAAGGGAAACGACATATCGATCCCGGGCCTGCCATTTGGGCAGGATGACCGTTCCCGGCGCATCGGCCGAAGTCGTGGCCCCCGGCGTCGCCGCGGGCGCCAGTTTTGCGGCGCCCGGCAACTGCGTGGTGACCGGCGCGTCCGTGAGCGGCCCGGCTGGCGCAGGGTTTCGGAGAACAAGCTTCGGGGATTTCGACGATCCATCCGGCCGGGGCTTGAGGATCGGATCGCGCGCGTGGGTTTTCGCCTGCGCCTGCAACTTTTCCAGGACGTCGCCGCGGCGCAGGCAAACGGAGGTATTCGGAGCAATCTTCAAAGGCATGGTTTCGGCTTCGACCTTCTGCGGTGGCTCAAGCGATCAAGAGGCTTCGGCCCGCTCCGCCTTCCGGGACATGGCAACCTTGCGGGCCACCGAGACTTCCTCTCATTCCTCGTCTCGACCCGGGCAGTCTCGATGCTCAAGCCACTTTCCGGCCACCGGAAGGCGAAGTCGATCGCGGTTTCGCGAACCGCGACGCGACTGGGGAGATGGTGCCTGCCGTGCGCCGACAGCTGCAGCGCCAGCGCGTCGCCCGTCGGCCAGCCGCACGGCGCCGGGCGCGAAGCCAGGCATGCCCATGCGAACGCAACTTCGCCAAAGCATCCGTCTCTGCGCTTCCGGACCGATCCGCGCCGCGTGCGTGCCGATATGCCCATTACAGCGTATCGAAGGAAGCGGGCGCATGAACACATCTGTCGTGCACGAGGATGCCTTTCTCTTCAGTGCGGGCCACGTCGTTCGCACCCGGAGTGCATCGCTGGCGCTGGTGCGCGGGCACACCTCCGAATGGAGCCTGCTGCAGCGCCACTGCCGCGGCGACTTCGGCGAGCTGAGCCCGGCCGACCGCGCCAGAAACCAGGAGTCGCTGGGCAATGGCGGCCCGATCATGTCGGCCTACCGCGTTGCCGGCATGACGCTGTGGATCATCACCGAGCCGTACTGGTCGACGACCACCGTGCTGCTGCCCGAGGAATTCGATCAGTGTTTTCCGTCCGGCCTGGTCGCGGGCCGGATTGGAGCAAGCGCCCGGGCATGACCGACGAAGAGCAGGCGGCCGGGGCGAAGTCGCCTTGCGGCCCGGCCGGCTTCGCGTCGCCGCAGAGCGTTTCGCATCGCCCGAGGCGGGCGGGCGCAGGATCGTCACCATCAGGCATCGCATGCTCACCGCATATTCGAAATCCCCGACATGACTCGATTCAAGATTCGTCTTCCTTTCGGATACCCGACGGACCCGGCCAGGCAGCCCGACACGAATGCGTCGCTGCTCCAGAGGGTGCGGCACGGAGGCTTGCGCTCCCCTCTGCGGCCGCGAAATGACGCGCCTCAGCCGGACGCGCCTCAGCCGGACGCGCCTCAGCCGCACGCGGCTCCGCGGCCCGCACGTCAGCCATTACCCCAGTTGCCAACGAACGATGAAGGCTTCGACGTCGCCGTCAGGCGACAGATCGTCAAGAGCGAACTCAAGAGCGAACTGGATGCCCTTCCGCCGCTGCGTTTTGCCAAGTTCGCGATCGTCACGCGCCACCAGGTGCATGAGCGCGAGAACGAACTGAACGTACAGGAAGAGCGCGTGCACGAGCAGCAACTCCATGAACGCCAGACGGAGCTGCAAACCATCGCCCAGATGCAGCCGGTGACCAATCCGACTTTCGGCATCGCCGTGCCGACGGCCGCGATCCTGCAGCAGCAGGCCACTGAGCGCCGCGCCGAGGCCGATGCACTGAGAGGGGCTCGCCAGCCCAACGCCGTCACCGGGCAGGACATGCCTGTCTTGGGCTACCTGCACGCCCGCGCTTCGCAGAACCTGTTCCAAGTGGCCCAGGAGACCATCGAAGGTCTGAGTGGCGGGCAGAGGACGCAGGAAAGGGTGCCGCAGGCCTTGTTCATGGGCCGAGGCAACGTGCCGCGCGATGTGGAGTTGAGTTCTGGCGGGTCATATGTCGCGCAAAAATGCGCAAGGCGCAGCCATGACGTTCTCATGGCGGGTTTGGGCGGGATCTTGAATCGTGCGACCGCTGCTGCGCCACCCCCGTTCACACGCACGGACGAGCGCCTCATGGCCTGTTGGTCGCCGGGATTCACGCAGAACCTCGCAGCGCACTTCCCCAATCCCGCCATGCAGACCATGGCCGCTTCGCTCATTGCCGGTGCGGCCAGTGCTATTTACTTTGGCGCAGGGAATTGTGGGGAACACTCCCGGATCGTTCTGCACCTGCACACCGAGGTCACCGACGGGAGCGCCTCTGTACGGATGGCGGCCAACCAGGGCGACCACGAGTGGGGCGAGATCCTCCGGCAGGCCCCCCATCTGGACGACGAGGACATCATCCCGGACGGGTGGACGCGCTCGCAGGCGATCATTCGAAGCGACTCGCGCTTCGGCAGCAGACCGACGCAAACGGTGTTCCAGTGCGAAAGCGCTGCGGCCAGGCAGTGGATGGCGCGAGAGGTGAACCTGATGGTGGCTCGGCTGAGGAATGATCCCATCATCGACGAATTGACCCAAGCCACTGCCAACACGGCAAGGCAGCGGTTCGCCGAGGGGAGGAACACCACGGTGGCACGCGTGCCGTCGGCACTGAGCGCCGGTTTCATCGCCGGCGCCATCGCGGGCACGGTTCCCAGGCCTTCGCGTGGCGGAATCCAGCCGGTCGTGGCGCCGGACCTGCGAACGGCCATACATGCGGCAGGCGCCGCAAGATTGAAGGGCGCCACCGTGAGCGACGCGACAGCGGACGGGATGATCGACGCGATCACGGCCGCCCGGGACGCGCTGCTGGCCGCCAACGCGCCGGACGGCCCCGGTTCGCAGGGGCAGCGATAGGAAGGCGTGCGGCGGCTCCCGAATCTCGGCCCCGGCGCCTCTCAAGCTATCGGCCTGTTCCTTGCCCTTGCCCATGTCGAGATCCTGCGGTTCATGGTCGGGCTTCGATGTCGATCTTGTTGCTGCATTGCTCGATGATGGCGTTGAGCGCTCCGAGCGACGCGCCGGAATGCTTGAAGGTGCGTGCCTTGTTCAGCAACTGGCAGGCGTCAATGACTCGGGTACCTTGCTCGCGTCCCGCGTCAACTGATTCCTGCGTAAGTAGGAATTCTTGAGACAGACTGGAGCGCGAAGCTATCAATTCCTTCGAGCGCAGGAATATCCGGACGCAAGCTGCCTGCTACAAACAATTCTGATCGGCCCTTTCCTTGCCCTTGCCCCTATCAGGACCCTGCGGCTCATGGTCGGGCTTCAATTGCAGGAGGTAGCGGTTGGTCGAGGTGGCGGACACGCGGCTGCGCGACACGAGGCCGGCTTCGAGCCCCATGTCGACATGGGACGAAACCATCTCCGAGATCGAGATCTTCTCGGGGATCCAGCTGTCGTCCGCATTGAGCACTTGCACCAGCCGTTGCTCGACGGCCTCCGCGCGGGCCGTCTAGATGCGTTGCGCCAGCGATAACTTCGCTTGTACGCGGCCATTCTCGATGGTCAGCCGGACTTGGCCCTGTGAACCACTGAGGTCGATGTCCATGTTCGCGCTGGCGCCGGTCAACACCGCCGGCATCCGCACCGACTTCAAGGCGGTCTCCCCCTGCAGGTCGAGTTGGGCGACCGCCGTGCCGGCGAGCGTGCCGCGGGCCGACAGCGTGGTGCGCGAATCGCGAGAAGACGTCTCCGACGTGGTGTGGCCCTTCTCGCGCCGCTGGGTGAGCGAGCGGGCCCAATCGACCCCGGCGCTCAGGAAGGGGCCGAAGGTCGTGGGCTTGACCGCGACGCGAGCGCCGGCGCCGACGCCGCCGCCGGTGCGGCGCTTCTGGTTGTGCGTGCCGACCGCGATGACGGCCACCTCCTCGTTGATGAAGGCGGCGGAGAAGCGTTCCCAGAACTCGGCGCCCGACGGGGTGCGGGTTTGCGGTCGTGATTGAAGACTCAGGAAGTCGATGACCCGCTCGGCCACGTCGCGGCCGTCTTTCACGGTCTTCGAGACGCGGATCGACACGCCGCTGCCCTCGCTGTTGTCGCGCGTGTGCCGGAGAACGGCGGCGGCCCCTGCCGCCAGCACGGACTTCGCCGCCTGCGCCATCTCGATACCGGCCGTGGCCGCCACGCCGAACATCTTGGCGCTGCGCTTCTCGGTGCCCAGGAAGATGTCGCTGCCGATCGTGGTGGTGCCGATGCGCACCGTGGCGCGGCGACCCTTGGTATAGCGGCTCACCGGACCGACGTTGACGCCCACCTCCGCCAGGGGCGTTGCCAGGTTGAACATCAGGCCGCCCTGCATGCCGCGCTGCCGTTCATGGCTGAACTGCACGCCCTCGGTCTGCAGCGCCAGGTGGCAGATGTCGCGCAGCTCGTCGTAGCCGCCGTCGGACTTCAGGTGTGCAGAAGTGCCGCGGGCGTGGGCGCGCGCGTGTTCGATGTGGTCGCGGAACGTATCCAGGAACCCGGCTCCGAGTTGCAGCGGATCGTTCTCCTTTTCTTTCTTGCCCATGCTCTTGGTGGCCCAGTCCTCCAACGTGGTGAGGCTGAGCTTGGAGGAGAAGGCCTTTGTGTAGACCGATTCCGGCACCTGGTGACCGGCTTGGGCCAGTTGCGCGCGAATCTGGCGTTGAGCAGCGCGGTCGAGCTTGAAGCTCTTGCGCGGCGATTCTTCGGCGGCCCACGCTTCGACGATCGCGAGCCGCACGCGCAGTTCATGCTGCGCGGCCGCCGGCCCATCCGTACTCGTGGGCCGTTGCTCGGTCTCGCTGCGCAAGGCCGCGCCCAGGACCTCCAGTGCGTTCTTGAGCTCCTTTCCGAAGGCGGCTTGCTCCCTGTGCAGCTCCTTCAGCTCGGCGCCCATGGTGCCCAGGCGTGCGCCCTCGAAGGGCGACAGGTTCTTGGCCGGAACGCTTTGAACGATTCCGGTCAGCCATTGGCTCGTTCGCGCCCAGAATCCGGTGCCGCCCTCGACGGCGCGCTGCATCCACTCGGTGCCCTTGTGCATGCGGTTCACGGCAGCATTGAAGTCGGTGCCGGGTCCGCTTTCGCGGAAGCCGTTGCGCCAGGCCATGTGCCCGGCGATGCCCTGGGCGCCGAGCGGGGGGACCCGTCGAGGTCGGCGCAGGCGCTCAGCAAGGTGCGGCAGGCCAGCACGTCGGCCGCTTCGGTGGAGCCCAGCCTCGGTGCTCGCTGCACCCGCCGCTGCCCGGCATAGGCCGTGAAGTCGGCAATGCCGAGCGCGCTGTCGGCCGGCGGCCCGACGCCCATCTTCATCAGCTGGTCGGTGGCTTGCAGCGCGAACTTGTATTCCTCGTAGCATCCATTCTGGGCGGCCGCGTGGCCACGGTGGTCCTTCATCGCCCACAGCATGTCGTACGACAGGTCGCACGATGCCAGCGCGCGCAAGGCATTGTTGGCATCGCGCTGCCGGTGCAAGGGGCCCGTGACAGCGTCGGCCTTGATCGCTTCCCAGGCCACGTGGGCGCGCTGCAGGTCGGTGCCCACGCCGGCGCGCAGCCCGAGCGCGACGTGCCAGGCCGCCTGACGCGCCTGGTCGGGCCGCTGCGCGATCCCATTGAATTCCGCCAGCAATTGCTGACCGAGCGAGGGCGTGTGCGGCGCTGCCAGGGCGAAGCAGGCATCGATGGCGGCGGCGCAGGCCGCGTCGCTGACCAGCGGATCGGCCGGCAGGGCCGACGTGGGTGCCTTCGATGTGCCGGTGACGAGCTTGTTGCCGGCCTTTTCCATCTTGCCGTTCAGTCGCTCCACGCGTTGGTCGCTCAGCGGCTGCATCGGCCCCAGGTCGCAGTCGCCGGCCGTTCGCCGGCGGGCGCCAGCGTCATTGCGAAGGAATTTGCGTCTTCACGGCCTCCAGAAACGCTTTCGAGCGCTTGTCGTCGACAAGCATGTCCACCGTCGCGCCGTCGTAGCGCAAGCTCCGGTGGAGAGCCGTGGTCACGGTGCCGTTCCAGGAGGCAGCGAGCTGGGGGTTGTCCCGTTGCAGTGCGACGTAGGCTTCAGCAGCATGCGTGAGCAGCTCGCGCCGCATGAGGGAGTCGCTGTTGGGCCCCACGATTTCCTGGCGAAGCCTGCGTGAAAGCGCCTTGCCCAGATTCGTGTCGCCGGCCGCTCCCTTGATGACCTCATGTGCATTCGCCACGAGCGACTCCAGGGCTGGTTTGCCAAGAAGGGATCTTTCCAGCGATTTCTGAAAAGCTCCGGCTTGGCCCGTTCCCGCCATGGCTTTGATGCCTTCGGCCACCAGCGCGCCGAACGGCTGCGGCAGGCTGGCAGGATCGGCATCCGCCGCTTGGCAGAGTGCCTTCCAGGCCTTCATCCGATCGCCAATCGTGGCGTCCTTCTTTGCGAAGTTGTCGGCGTGCTTGACCAGTTCGGGATCCGGCGCAGTCGGGGTCGCCGTGCCGTCCGGCTTGGTGGCGGCTTGAGCGGCCTTCAGATCCCGCGCAAAGGGGGTATCCGGGCCAGGGGGAACGGCCCACTCGAGCGCCTCGGGATTCATCGAGCGAGTTTGCTTGTTTCCCTCCGGGCATTGCGGGCCGCGGGTGCGCTCCAGTATTGCGCGCGCGGCGTTGACGTCGAGCCGCATCCCGTCCGGAGACTGAAAAGAGTAGACCTGGTTCGTCCCGTCCGCTGTCTGATGAGCCAGGAACTGGTTCGGCAGCTTCGGGGCGGAGGCGCGCAGGCGGCTTCCATCCGATGACGTCCGGCGAGCGTTAATCGGCTGTTCCGGAACGGAACTCGGCGAGGGCGTTGCGGGCACGCTTTCGGCTCGCTCGGTCGGGCGAGTGGGGCTCGCAGTGAGCCAGGAGGACAGGTACTGCATCATTTGGTGGCTCCTCTACGAGCGGTCAACTCGGCGAGTTCCGACATCGCCCAGCCCATTCGCAATGGAGCTCGAAGATACGGGGGTCCTGGGCTCCTGCCGCCGCCCTTGCGAAAAGCCTGGTGGAAAAGCGAAGTTGCGCTTCCAACCGGTACCCCGCCGAGAGCTGGAAGAACCTGCCGGGCCGTGATTCCGCTCCAGCAAACCGGGGCCTGGCCGGCCGGGCCTTAGCCGGCACCACAGATCTGGACGAGTTGCTTCCGGGACACGCGTACGCGCAGGCTTGATTCCGGAATCACGCCGGTGATGGCGTTCCCGGCGGCGTCAGTGGCCCGCCGCACGGGGGCGAGCAGCGGCTCGCCGCGCCGATTCACCACCGTGGCAACGATGGGGGTGTTGCTCGCCGGACCGCGCTTGACTACCAAGCCGGCCTCTCCGCTGGCGAGCCGCACACAGCAGCCGGGCGGAAAGATCCCGAATTCCTTGACCAGCGCGGCCACCATGGGATGCCCCCGCTCCTCGACATAGAGCGCACGCGCCATCTGGTGCGGCCGCAAGGCGCTGCGCGTCACGCGCGTGCTGAGGCGGGCCGTGAACACGTCCGCATAACGGACCAGCGTGCCCGCCGCGCCGACCTGCTGCAGCATGGCCGGATAGCCGCGGCCACCCGGTACCTCGTGATGCTGCGCCACGGCTTCGAGCCAGACTTTGTCCGTGACGCCGGCGCTCCGGAGCATCCGGGCGCTTCGATGCGGATGGCTGTCGATGGACTCGCGCTGTGTCGGCGTGAGCCCCGCGGCCTGCGCTGCCAGCCGCCCCTGCAAGTCCAGCACGGAGAGGTTCATCGTCAGCGCGGCGCGGAACGCACTGGCGACCGCGCTGCGGTCCCACCCCAGCCGTTCGGCCGCCAGCCGCGTGGCGATGGCGCAGTGCACGCTGTGCGAGGCGCCATACTGTGCGGGATCGACCCGTCCCTGCCGCACGATGCGGAAGATGGCCAGGTCCGGATCGCGATCGATCAGTGCCCACAGCGAAGCCGACGCCGCTTGCAGCGCTGGAAGGAAATCGACGTGGACCGAGCTCTCGAGAACGCGCCCGAGATTCGTGAAGGTCCTGTCCCACAGGCCGACCAGCGCCTCGCGCCGGCAGCTCGCCGGATCGTCCGCCTGCTGCGGCGGATCGTCCAGGTCGACCAGCGCGCCGCGCTCGAGCAGCGCGAGCATCTGCTCCTCCGACCGCACGAGCTGGCCCCGCGCGAGCAGCAGCTCGCGGTTTGCATTGCGCACGTTGAAGGGAAGTGGCGCGCCGATCGCGATGCGCTGATGGACGCTGGAAAGGGGGCGGACGCGCATGTCGCAGATTTCGGCGCCCGCGTGCGCGGCTTGCGGGGGCCGGGCCGGAACGAGAAACAATTTGAGGATCTGAAGCCGGGGGGCGGTTCTTCGCCGTTTCGCCCGCTGCACGCGCGCCCCTGGTGGCGCTGAACGGCTGCGGCGGACGTTACAACCGATATCCCGCCGAGAGCTGGAAGAACCTGCCACGGCTCGTATAGAGCTCCGCAAAGCCCTGGTTCGAGAAAGCGAAGTTGGTGGCATTGGTCGCGCTGAACGGCGGCATCCGGTCGAACAGGTTCTTGACGGCCGCCGAGAGCGTCAGCTTGCCGAAGCCGCTGTACGAGGCCGTCAAGTCCCATTCATCGTGCGCGCCGACCCGGCGGCGCCCTTCCGGCGGCAGCGCGGCGAGGCTCTGCCGGGTCTGCGCGTCCCAGAATCCGGCCACCGAACGGAGCTGGCTTTGCACGGTCCAGGGGCCCGTCTCGAAGCTGGCCGACAGGGTGGCGCGCCAACGCGGGTTGATGTACATGCCGGCGTATTCGATCCAAGGCGAGCCCGGTGTGGCACGCGTGGTGTTCTTCGCGTAGTAGGTCGCGGCAGCACGCAGCAGCACCGTGCCGGCCGGGGTGCCGCGAAGCCGCAGCTGGGAATCCAGGTCGGCGCCTCTGACCTTCTGCTCGCCGATGTTCTGCAGGTTCGTGAAAATGCGCAGCCGCCCACTGGGGAGGCGCTCGAAGAGACCTCTCTCGATCGCTTGTTCGATGCTCGGCAGCCCGATGGCGTCGTGCTTGTGGATCTGCCAGAAGTCCACGCTCGCCGTGGCATCGCCAGCCACGCCGACGAGTCCGGCGTTGATCGTCTTGCCCTTCTCGGGGTCGAGTTGCGGATTCGCTCCCAGCACGAAGGAGGCCGGGAAGCCGGCGCAGCCGGACCCCAGACCTGCCGCGCGGCATTGCGTCTCCGACAAGATCCCCGTGCTCTCGGTGCTGCTGGCGAAGAGCTGTTTCAGCGTGGGCGTCCTGAACGACTCGGTGTACGAGGCGCGCATCGTGAGCGCCGGCAACAACTGCCATGTCGCCGCGGCCTTCGAGCTGACGGCACTGACGGTGTCGTATTTGTCGTAGCGAGCGGCCAACTGCCCTTCCAGGGTCTTCGTCACCGGCAGCTGCAGCTCGGCGAAGAGCGCTTTCGCATCGCGTTCCCCTTCCACGGCGGAAAGGCTGCCGCTGCCGGCGATCAGGCCCTTCACATACAGCGGGTCGGGTCGATCGCTCATGGTCTCGCGCCAGACGTTGAACCCCACGGCATACCGGCTCGTCCCGCCGCCCAGCGCGAATGCGTCCGCCGCGATCTTGCCGTCGACCATATCCAGCACCGTCGTGGCGTTGCGCACGGGTGACAACTTCAAGCTCTCGATCAGCGCGGGGTCGTTCGTCAGGACCGTGGGATCGATGGCGCCGGACCGCACGGCGGCGTCCAGGCTCGCGCGGTCGAACACGTTGCGCTCGCGCACTACGACGCGTGCCTTGCCATGACTCAGGCCCACGTCCCAGTCGAGGCTGCCGCGGCTGCCCTGCAAACCGACCTCGACGTCCACGAAGTCGTTCGTGCGGTCGCTCGCTCTCGGTCCGCCCTGCATGAAGCGCCCCGTATAGCGCAGGCCGCTCGGGTGCGGGAACAGGTCGGGTAGCGGATGCAGGTCGAAGTGGTTCTCGTTGTGCGCCCCGATCAGCCTGACGTGCGCGGTCACGCCGTCGCTCACGCGCAGCGTGCCCGCCAGGAGGCCGCCGAGCCGGTCGGCGTCGTTGTAGGCGGTGATGAAGTTGGCATTGAAGTCGTAGCGGCACAGCCCGCCCGACAGGCGCTCGGGCGGGCAGGGCCGCACCTGCTGGCCGCTGAAGGCATTGCCCGCGGCATTGAGGAAGTTGCCCTCGAGCACGCTGGTGAGCCGGTTGTCCAGGTTGAAGCCCGGGATCGGGCCGAAGCGGCGAAAGTCGGCCGACCGGGAAATGTCGCGCTGGGTGCGCAGCAACGGGTCGCGGGTGAAGGCGTCCAGCGCCACCATCAGGTTGAAGCCGTCCTCAGCGAGCCTGCCGAAGCCGGCCGTGATGCTGGCCTGCCGCTCGGCCGCGTCGCCGCGGCTCGACTCGCCGATGGTGACCCGCAGGTCGACACCCACGTAGTCCTTGCGCAGGATGAAGTTGACGACGCCCGCCGTGGCATCGGCGCCATAGATGGCCGAGCCGCCGTCCTTCAGGATTTCGATACGGTCGATGGCGCTGACGGGGATCTGGTTGATGTCGAAGGCCGTGGCGCCGCCGCCGGTGTCTGCCAGCGGATTGACCGGCACACGGCGCCCGTTCAAAAGGACCAGGACGTCCGACGTATTGGTCCCGCGCATCGCCAGGAAGGCCGTTCCGTTCGCGGCCGCCACGTTGGAGGTGATCTCGCCCTGGTCGAACCGGTCGAAGGCCGGCAGGCTCTTCATGAGCTCGTTGATCGAGGTGGCGCCCGAACGCCGGATCTGCTCGCGCGTGACGACCTCGAGCGGCGAAGCCGAATCCTGATCGGTGCGCCGGATCGACGAGCCGGTGATCTCGACCCTCTGCGGCTCCTCGGCCGCTGTAGCGGGCATCGACGCCGCCAGCATGCCCGACACCAGGCCCGTGGCCATCGCGACGGCGGTCCGACGAGATCCGGTCATGCTCGCCTCCTGCAACCAGCGGGGGCTCACTCTGGACCGCCCAGGCAGGCGTCGCAAGCGGGGAAACTCCGCGCTGGGTTTTTGCGCATCTCAACTTTCACCGATTGACATTCGCAAGGCACGGGGGGAATGCTCTCGCGATGGCATTACTGACTCGCCTTCTGTTGGCCGTTCTCCTGCTCGTTACGGCGCGGGCCGCCGTCGCCGACGAGGCCTTGCGTGAAATACTGAAGGCCGTCGACTACAGCCCGGCCCAGGCGCTGCGTGATGGCGAAGAAGCGCTCCGCCGCGCGCAGCAGAGCGGGGACAAGGCAAAGCAGCTCCATGCGATGCGCCTCATCACCCAGGCTCACCAGTACATTGGAACACCCGAAACCTGGGATGAGGTGAATCAAGGTGCCGCGCTGGCGAAAGAGCTCGGTGACCTGAACGGACTGTGCTGGTACATGGAGCGGCAAGCCTGGCGGTGGTGGTTCCTGGAGCGTGACGAGAACCGGATGAACAAGGTTTTCGAAGAAGTGGAATCGATGGCGAAAGAGCACCATCTCGATTCCTGCCTGGCGTGGCGGTACATCAACAAGTCTTATGGCTCTTACAAGGTCGGCCGCAGCGCGGAACACATGGGCTTGCTTTCCAAGGCCCATGCGCTGTTCGAAGCGCAACGGGATACGTTCGGAATAGCGACGACGCTTGCACAGATCGGCCACGCGTACGGCGGGCCCGATGCGAACCAGGAAGATCAAGCGACGGCTGCCGACTACTATCAGCGGTCGCTCGCGCTGATCGATGCCAGCGTCTATCGGTCATTTGCATTGGAAACGAGCAGGGCTCTTGGCCTGACGTATCACCGCCGCCAGGACCTGCGCAATGCCCGGCCGCTGCTGGAAAAGTCGTTGGCCATCGCCCTGGAAATGGGCGTCCCCGCACGGGTGGCCGTCAGCCAATTCAATTTGGGAACGCTGGCGAAAGACGCGCAACGCCCGGAAGAAGCGCTCGGATACTTTGACCAGGCGCTCAGATTCTTCGAGAAGATCTCCCCGCCCGATCGATATTTCGTTGCCACCGTGCTGGGCCGTGCCGAGGTCCTGGCGCGCATGGGACGCAGGAGCGAAGCACTGGAGGCCCTGTCACGGCTCAAGGCTCATTTCAGCCAGGCCGAAGAAAACCTGGTGACTGAAGTCTTCTACTATCCCCGGGCCGCTGAAGTTTACGCCCAGCTCGGCGAATACGACGAAGCCTATCGCGCGATGAAAGTGCTGCGGGAAAGGGAGCGCCGCCATGGCGAGCAGGCCAACACCAAGCTGGCCGACGAGCTCAAGGTGCGTTTCCAGGTGCAATTGAAGGAATCCGAGAACGAGCTGCTACGTGCCCGGCAAAAGGAAGCGGAGGCGCAGCAGAAGGAATCGGAGGCGCGCCGGCTGACGCTGGTCCTGGCGCTGGCTCTCGCGATATTGCTTCTGGGCAGCCTGGCGCTGTATTTGCGCCGCCGTGCCGCGGTCGCGAAGGTCGAGGCGTCGCACCACAAGGAGCTGGCTGAAGCATCCGCCGCGGCGAACACTGCCAAGAGCATGTTCCTGGCCAACATGAGTCACGAGCTGCGCTCGCCATTGAACGCCATCCTGGGATTCTCACGCTTGCTGGTGAACAAACCCGGACTGCCCGCGGACGTCGGGGAAGACTTGGGCATCATCATGAAGAGCGGCGAACACCTGTATTCGCTGATCAATCAGGTGCTCGATCTCGCGAAGATCGAAGCCGGCCGCACGACGCTCAGTGAAACCAGCTTCGACTTGTACGAGCTGCTGGACGAATTGGAGGACACGTTCACGCTGATCGCGAAGGAAAAGGGCTTGCAGCTGATCGTCGACATCAATCCCGAGACGCCGCAATATGCGCGGACCGATGCGGTGAAGCTGCGGCAGGTGTTGATCAATCTCTTGTCCAATGCATTCAAGTTCACGAAGGCGGGTGGCGTCACGCTCCAGATCGGCGCAAGCCGGGTGATCAGGCTGCCGGGTGTGAAGGGCGCATCCAGTTGTACCCTGATGGTGTCGGTCAGCGACACCGGCCCGGGCATTGCCGAGGACGAGTTGCGCCAACTGGGCCAGGCCTTCTTGCAAGCGCAGGCCGGCCGGCAGGCCAAGGAAGGAACGGGCCTGGGCCTGGCGATCAGTCGCAACTTCGTGCACTTGATGGGCGGCGAGCTCCAGGTAACGAGCGAGGTCGGGCGCGGAACCACGTTCCGGTTCGACATTCCCGTGGGCATCGCGGCTGCTGAGGAGGTCAGCAGCGCCAGGCACGCGTCGAGTCGCCGCGTGGTGGCGCTGGCGCCGGGACAACCGGCTTATCGGGTGCTGGTGGTCGACGATCGCCAGGAGAGTCGCCAGCTGCTCAACAGGCTGCTGTCGCCGCTCGGCTTCGAAGTGCGCGAAGCAGGCAACGGCAAGGAAGCGATCGAGGTCTGGGAGGCGTGGCAACCGCAGCTGATCTGCATGGACATGCGCATGCCGGTCATGGACGGCCGCGAGGCCACGCAGAGGATAAAAGCCACGCCGCAAGGAAAGGCCACCGTCATCATCGCGCTGACGGCGAGCAGCTTCGAAGAGGAACGGGAGCAGCTTCTTGCCGTCGGCTGTGACGAGTTCCTGCGCAAGCCGTTTCGTGACGAGGTGCTGTTCGAAGTGATGCAAAAGCACCTGGGTGTGAAATTCCTCTACGAGGAAGCGCGCGCCGCCGCCGTGACCGACGCACCCGATGCGGCCAGCATGGCGGCATTGCCGGTCGAGCTGCGAGACGACCTGAGCGAGGCGCTGACGCGACTGGACGATGAAGCCATCGAGCGCACGATCGACAAGATCCGCCATCACGATGCAGGCCTCGCGCAGGCGCTCGCCGCGCTGGCCAAGCGCTTTCAGTACGCTCGAATGCTCGCGCTGTTGCAAACCTCAAGCGAGGGCAGGTGAGGCGCTCACGAGGTCAGATCGTTCTTGCCGCCGTTCTTGATCATCTTGGCCAGTCCCTCGATGGCTTTTGACCGGCCCTGCTTGCGCATCACGTCGAGCATCGCCACTGCCGCGCTGGCGGCTACCACGTAGATCACGCCGCGTTCGCCATTGGGGCGAACGAAGCGGGCCATGAAGGTCTGCATGAAGGCCCTCCCTCATCACCTTTCAGGCCGGCCGCTCAGCAGAGGTTCTTGAGGGATTCTCCGCGGTTCTTGAACATCTTGGCCAGTCCCTCCATCGCTGCCGTCTGCCCCCCCATCAGGCCTCTGTCCATCGCGTCGATGCCCGTTTGCAGGGACTGCTGGTTCATGAGGTCCTTGAGGCGGCTTAGCGCGTCGTCGGCCGACGCAGCCGTGCCGGAGGCGTGGTCCAACAGTGCCTCGCTCAGCTGGGCGCCGGCCGCGTGCTGGGCCGGCCTCACGGAAGGGCTGTGAGTGCCGGGGTCGGAAGCGGGCTTCTCGAGGTTAACCGGGTCCTGGTGGGGAACGCCGGCACCATCGGCCGGATCGATGTGTCCAGCTGGCGTGCGTTCGTCCTTGCCCAGCGGCTCGACCGTGATGGTCTTTGCCGGGGGCTCGAGCGTGATGGTCTTTTCCGGCGGCGCGTTGATGGTTTCCCCTCCGCCGGGGTCCATCGGCAGGCCAAAGAGCTTGGCCCCCATTTCAGCGACCCGGTTGCGGTCCAGTTTGCCCACATTGCGCAGCGTGCGCTGGGGACCGTCGGCGCCACTGAGCTTGGCTTCGAGGGCAGCGATGCGCTGGGAGTCCAGCTTGTTCGGCTTGCCCAGCGCGGGCTTGGGATCGTTGGCGCTCGCGTCCGGCTTGGCATCGCGCTTGACATGCGCGTTGGAGGGGGCGTTCTCGAGCGCATGCGTATCGCCGGACGATGGCGCGCCGCCGAGCTTGGCTTCGAGGTCGGCGATACGCGTGGACTTCAGCTTGTCCGGCTGGCGCAGCTCGGGCTTGGGATCGTTGAACCGCGCGTCCGCCTTGGAGTCGCGATCGGCGTGCGCACTCTTGCCGTCGTCCTTGACCTCGTGGCGGTCGTCGAACGGGTCGTCCAGCGCCGAGGAATCGCCGCTCTTGGCCGCGTGTGAACCGCCTGCCTGCGGGCCGTCGTGCTCGCCGCGAAACCAGGCGTCGTAGTCGTCATCGTCGCCGCTGTCGTCGATCTCGCCGCCGGTCCCGGTCTCCCCGCGCTCCGCTCGGCCGAGCAGCAGGCTCGCGAGCTCCTGAAGCTTCTGCTTGGCGATGTCGTCGGCGGACGACGCGCCACCCGCCTGGCCGTCGTGCTCGCCGCGAAACCAGGCGTCGTAGTCGTCATCGTCGTCGTCGATGTTGCCGCCGGTGCCGGTCTCCCCGCGCTCGGCGCGTTCGAGCAGCAGCTGCGCGAGCTCCTCGAGCTTCTGCTGGGCGACGTCATGGGCGGACGATTTGCCGTCAGCGGCACCCGCGGTGTCCGCGGAGCCGCCGTTCTCGAGTGGGTGCGCACCGCCGGACGACGGCGCGCCGCCGAGCTTGGCGGCGAGCGTATCGACAAGCGTGCGGTCCAGGCTGCGCCGCTCGGGCAGCGCGGGCTTGGGATCGTTGTACCGCGCGTCCGGCGCCGGCTTTGCGGTGGCCTGCCCTGGGCCCTTCGGGGCCGGGGTCGTCTCGGCGCCTGTGGGTGCGGCGCCGCTGAGCAGACTCTGGATCTTCGCAGCCGTCTGCGCGACGTGGCTGCCGCCGCGAGGCCCTTCGGGCGATGCCGAACCGGCCGCCGGCGTGCCTTGGCCGAGGCCTTGGAAGAAGGCCACCCGGTCCGCGACGCGGCCTTGCGGCGGCATTGCGTTGCGCGGGGGCGCGCCGGTCGTCCTCGAGGCGTTCCCGGTAAGCCCCGTGCTGCTCAGCTGCGAAGGCGTCTGCCGCTCGCGCGCGGGCGAGTCCTGGACCTTCGCATGCCCGAGGCCGCCGGCGGGCCCGACGCCCTTCATAACGATGGGCCTCACCATGGCTACCCCGGGCCGCCCTTCGGCGAGCCCGGCCGCTCGGCGCCACGGGGCTTCACGACTTGATCCACACGTACTCCCCGCTCGCGATGCCGACGAACATGTCCTCGTGGGCGCTGGACATGTTGTCGCGCCAGTAGCGGCCGTGCTCGGTGTAGTGACCGAAGGTGTCGGCGAGCCAGGCGCCGTCGACGTCGTCGGACATCGGCACGCGTACGATCAGCAGCACGCCGCCGGTCTCGGGATTCACGGCCATCTGGGCCTGATCCTGCGCGTAGACCGTGAGATTGGACTCGAGCATCAACTGGAAGATGCGCATCGTGCGCCCCGAGGTGACGATGCCGAAGTTGAAGTTCAGGTACATCGCACCGGGGTCGTTTTCGAAGTTGGCCACCAGCACTTCGAAGCCGTCGACTTCCAGGCAGCCGCGCTCGAGCACGAGCTCGGGGTCGGGCAGTTGCAGCGCCCCGCACAGGTCGGTGACGAGGTCTGCGAATCGTTCTGCGCTCACGCGTCGTCCTTTCGTTGTCTCATCCCAGCCCGCGCGTCATTTGCGCGAGCCGCAACCGCGATGTCGCATCCGCGAGCTGCGTGGGGGTGCGCGGTCGCGTGCAATTGAGCACTTTCAAGAGCAACATCAGCCGCGCATTCTGTGCAGGCTCGGAGTCGTCTCGCGGCGGTCGGCCGGGGGTGTGCTGCAGCTCATCGCTGACCTCCATCAGCATCAGCTTCACGTCGCCCACCGTCAGCGACTCCACGTCGGCCGGAAGACGCTCCAGGCACGCACGCGACGCTGCAAGCGTCGATGATGCCGTCTGTGCCTGCCCCGCCGCCGCCGGGTTGTGCGCCACCGACATCAGCACCGAGGTGTAGGCCCGCAGCAGTTGCTTGGCGTCCCGGGGCGCGGCGAAGGAGGGGCCGAACAGCGCGGCCGCACCGGGCGCCCGGCTGGCCGACAGCTGCATCGCCGTCTTCTTCTCGGCGCCCGGCGCTCGCGCCGGGCCGACCCGCACTTCCATCGGCGGCCGCGGCTTGCCGTCCCAGGTCTCGCGCTTCCAGCGCACCAATCGCTCCAGCGACGCTTCGCGTTGGCCGGCACCGGCGTCCGATTGGTCGGCCATGTCCTGCTGGTCGTCGCCGGCCTGGGTTTTCATCCTGCCCTTGCCAAGGTCCAGGCCGCCGTCGTCACCGTCGGTGTCGACCTTGTTGTTGTCGTTGGTCGCGCCATCGAGCTCGGCCGACTGCTGCGCCGCGGCGGCCGTCTGCACCGGGCGCCGCTGCTGCGGCTGCGGCCGCGGCTGGATGCGATTGTTCGCGTTCGGCATCGGGCGCTGCGTCTGCGCCTGGTTGGCCGGCGACCCGTGCCGGACCACGAGGTTGCCGTGCTGCACCGGCCTTTCGGCCTGGGCCGGCGCCTTCTGTTGCTGCGGGGCGGTGGGCTGGGTCGTGCCCGAGCCGTGGACTCGATTCATGGCGTCGTGAACAGGACTGCGAGAACGGATTCGGAAAAGCGCAGCAGCGTCGAGCCGGCCCAGGGCGCGGTGACGAACACCGTCACGGTGACGGCGAGCAGCTTGATGCCTTGCGAGATGGCGGAATCCTGCAAGGAGGTGACGGCCTGGAAGAACGAAATGGCCAGGCCCACGACGGCCGACACGACCGTCGCCGGTAGCGCCAGCACCAGGCACAGCATCAGCGCCTGCGAGGTGAGTTGGAGGATGTGGTCGTAGCCCATGCGCAAGCCCCGTCAGCGGTAGGTCAGCACCAGCCCGTGCACCAGCTTGGTCCAGCCGTCGAGCACGACGAACAGGAGCAGCTTGAACGGAATGGCGACGTTGGTCGGCGTCACCTGCGACAGGCCCATTGCCAGCAGCACGTTGGCGATGACGAGGTCGACGACGATGAAGGCCAGGTACAGCAGGAAGCCGATGCGGAAGGCCTCGGACAGCTCGGTGAGCAAGAACGACGGGGCCAGCACCAGCAGGTCCGTCTTCTGCAGCAGCTTGGCCTGCTCGGGCGGCCAGATCTGCGTCGCGCTGCGCAGGAAGAACTCCTTCTCGCGCGCGTCGGAGTGCTTGTCGAGGAACTTGCGGAAGGGTTCGCGGGCGGCGTCGGCGGCGCGCAGGATCTGCTGCGTCGCCGTGGGTTGCCCCGGGATGCTGGTGGCGCCCATTGCGTGCGAGGCCTCCATCAAAACCGGCGACATGATGTAGCACGACAGGATGATCGCGATGCCGTTGAGCACCATGTTCGGCGGCGTCTGCTGCACGCCCATCGCGTTGCGCAACAGGCCCAGCACGATCACGATCTTGGTGTACGACGACACGATCATCGCGGCGAACGGCAGCACCGCCATCGCCCCCATCACGAGGAACAGCGATACCGGGTCGATCTGGGTCAACGGGTTCATGGCGAGGCCTTCCTTCAGTCCTCGCCCACCTGCCCCGCGGGCAGTCCCATGCGCACGATGCGCACGCCCATCTGGTCGCCCACGGCCACCAGCTGCCCATGCCCCACGGTCTGGCCGTGGCAGACCAGGCGAACCACCGCCGCGACCACGGGCCGGTCCAGCTCGATCACGTAGCCCGGCCGAATGCTCGCCAGTTCCGCCAGGCTCACGCGAGCGCTGTCGATCTCGAAGGACACCGGAACCTGGAGCTCGTCGATCGTGTTCTGCTCGGGCGTTTGCTGCGCGTCGTCTGCGAGACTCGGCGCGGCCTGCGCCACGAACGAGTCGCCGTTTTCCAGCCGCGTCGGGACTTGCATCGTCATGCCTCTTCCAAAAATGAATCGGTAGGCCGGCGCGCGGCGGCCGGCAGGGTCGAGCAGCACGGTGTCGCCGGTGCCCAGGCCGGCCAGCAGCTCGGCGGGCAGCACGCGCTGCATCAGCACGATCCGACCCGGCAGCCGCAGCTGCGCCAAGGCCGGCAGCGCACCGGCCGGCGCCCGCGCCAAGCCCTGGCGAAGCTGCGAGGCCAGCTGCGTCTGCACGCGCTGCAATCCCACCGCGGCTTGCGGCGAACCGATGACGGTGACCGGCGGCAGGGAGCTCTTCGACGGCGCGATGCGCGCGCGCCGCGTCACGCGCAGCGAGCCCAGCAGCGGTGCCAGCGCACCGCACCAGTCGCTCAGCAGAACGCTCGCCACCGCACAGGCGCACTCGTCGTCGTCCATCGCCAGGGCCATGTCGAGCGCCGGCCATTGCTTGCTGTCGAGCACCAGCTCGAACAGGCCCTGCGCGGACTCCACTTCGAGCGTCGTGTCGGCCGCTGCCAGGCTGCGCTGCCCGAAGGCGAGCCGGGTCCGCAGCAGCGCGTGCATCCAGCGCTGGAAGCGTGCATCGAAGGCCAGCCGGCTGATGCGGGCGGTCTCGGTGTCCACGGCTTCCAGCCGGCCGGCAATCGCGGCGGCGGGGTCGTCGGCGGGTGAGTCGGTGGGCGTCGTCATGGGCATGCTCGATGACGTGACGGTAACTGCGGGCCGCACGACGACGGCGTGTGAAAGCGAAGGAACAGCCGGTGCGGCGAAGGTCGCACCACGGGGGCCACTTCGTGTGGCCGGTGCCCGCTTCGCACGCGCGGCAATCGCGGCGGGCCGGTGTTCACAGAATGAAGCCCTGACACGTGCGAAAAGTTCGACGGCCATGCTCAAGAAACTCGCCCAGAACCTCCGCCCCGGGGGACAAGGCGGCGGCAATGCCGGCGCGCAGCAGGATGCTGGCAACCGCCCCCAGGCCAGGCAGGACGGGCCGCAAGGCTTGGCCCCACGTCGACCGCAGAACATTCAGGAGCTGCACCCAGGACGTGGGCGCGCTAATCGTCGACGCCCTCATGGCGGGCCCCGCCAGCCAACGCGAGCAGGCTTCGGGCCTGTGGCGCCGCGGTGGCCTGGGCAACCTGCGCAACCTGGAGAAGGCCATTCCGCAATTCAAGCCCGTGGCGGTCAACGCCGCGGCGAAAAGCCGGGCATTGACGGAGGTGATTCACAACATCACGACACACGGCCAGCGCTCCGGCACCGAGTTCACGAAGCTGGGCTTTCCCGCCGCTTACCCCGCTCGCATGGCACTGTCCCAGCTCGAGCTGGCCTTGTCGGGCCGCCCCATTCCCGGCTTGGCCGACGCCAGGCACGCACGCTTGCTCACTTCAACCCGCCTCACCGCGGAGTTGTCCCAGGCCGCGCGGCCTTTGTCGACGACAACACACGCCGCGACGCAACAGCTTGCGGCGGCGATCCAGGCCCTGCGGACCGCGGTGGGTCAGCGGATGGACGCGTTGGGCGGCGGGGCCGCAGTCGATCCCATCCTCGCGCAGGCGGACGCGAGGCTACGTGACTTGCAGGATCTCTCGAACGGGCTCACGAACCGGGCGCAGGACATCCACCGTTCTGCGGCAAGTGCCCGATGGGAAATGCTGCGCGTCGGGCCAGCCGGGCGGCCGAACGCGGCTCTGACGCAGAAGCTGGAGACGGAGCTTGCCAGCGCCCGCGGCTCGCTCGCACGAATGAAGTTGGAAGCGCGTACGGCCGGCAACCTCGCAGCGGCGATCGCTACCAGTGGAACGCTTACCGGTTTGGTCCAGATGGCCCGTGCCGCAGGGGCACCCGGCGCTGCGGCAGCGCAGGCGGCCCTGCAGGCGGCGCACCAGGCGGCGCAGGCAGCTCAGCAGGCCGCCGGCGCGCCGCTGCCTCGGAACGGGCTGAGGGCGCCCGAAGTGAACGCGTTGGAGGACTTCATCGGTACGATCCCCCAGTTGCGGTCACGCATCCGCGCAGGCAAGGACGACCAGTTCGAGGCCGTTGAGATGGCGAGGGCGTTGGTGAAGGAGCTGACGCCGCTGCTGCCGCCGGCCGTCCTGAACCGTCTCACCACGAAGGCCGCCGAGCTGGTGCACCAGGTCCGCGACACGCCGCACCGGCATACGGTCCTGCACGAAGCCCGGCAGGCGGCCGACAGGCTTGTCCACAAACTTGGACCAGACACCCGGCAATTCCCGATCGTGATGATTCCAATCTTGGCTGTTTCCACGCCGTTTCTGGCTGCAAGAGTGGCAAGCGTGGCGATCGCCAACTCGGTCAAGGAGGACAAGACGAGCAACAAGGCGATCAAGCTTCTGACGGAGCTGATTGCCAAGATCGATCGTCGCGAGGTGAACGACGAGGCCATGAATGCCGCCATTCGTGTGCTGGTGGAGGCGCCGGACGAGCGCTCCCTGAAGCTTCGGACGCTCTGCCGGGTCATGGTGGCCAGGGCCCGCCCGAACCAGTGCCGGACGATGGACAACCAGTTGCTCCTGGCCAACAAGCCGTTGCTGCGGGCCATGGTCCCCTGACCGCTGCGCGGCTCCAGCGCAGCCCGCGTCCTCACATGAGATCGATGTCGATCTCGCGCGCGTAGGGCATGGCCTTCTCCAGCATCGGAAACAGGCGTTCCCGATGGCGTGACACCAACTGCAGGCTGTACGCCGACTGCGTGTGAAAGCGCAGCAGCAGCCGGTGCGGCGAAAGCTTCAGGAACAGCTCGGTCTCCGGCAGCACCGCGGGATCGAGCGGAATGGTCACCTGCCAGTCGGTGAACGACGGGTCGGCCTTGCGGCACAGCGCGGCAATGCGCTTGGCCAGGTCCAGGTCCCAGTCCTCCGGTGGGCCGAAATCCCCGCCCTTGCTCTCGCCGTCGCGCGCGTCCTGCCGCGGCAGCGGGTAGGGCGGGATCGGCAAAGGCAGCGGCTGCTCCGAGGCGCCGGTCCCCTCGTGCGCCTCGTCCGGCTCGGCGACGGCCTCGACCGGCGCCGACGCGGCGGGCGCGGCCGGCGCCGCGGCAAGCGGCGGCGCGGCCGGTGCCGGGGCCGGCGCGGCCGGGGCGGGGGACGGTTGCGGCAACGAGGTGAGGGGCCGGCTCTCGGCGACGGTGCGCGCGACCACGCCTGCCAGCACGCGCTGGAAGCGGTCCGCCTGCAGCGACTGCGGCGCCGCGACGCGCGATGCCGCGGTCGCCGGCAGCGGCGGCCCTTCGATGATCCGGCGCGGCCGGCGGACGTCGTCGGTCATGGTGGCCCCCTGCGGCACTGCGCGCCAGTCCCCCCGAGAAGGGTGAGTCCGGCGGCGGTCACAGGCTCACCCGGCCCACCGGCCGCAGCTCGACCAGGCTGCCCAGCTCCTGGAACGAATACACGTGCAGCCACTCGATGCGCGGCTCGATCATCTTGCGCACGTAGCGGCGGATGTCCATCGAGCACACGATCGCCAGGCCGTGGGGCGACTGTTCCTTGACGATCTGCACCACGTGCTCGCTGATCGCCATCGTCTGCTCGGGCGGCATCGCGAGGAAGTTGCCGGCCGGAGTGGGCTTGATGCACTGGCGGATGCCCTGCTCCAGGTGCGGGTCGAGCAGGATGGCGTGAACGAAGTTCTGGCCTGCGCTGGCCTCGAATGCCAGGTACCGGCCGAGGTCGCCGCGTACATATTCCGTTAGCAGCAGCATGTCCTTTTCCTTCGGACCCCAGGCGATCAGGCTCTCGAAGATGGTGCGCACGTTGCGGATCGGCACCTGCTCCTCGAGCAGGCGCCGCAGCACCTCGGCGATGCGCTGCAGCGGCAGGATCTTCTGCACCTCCGCCACCAGGCCGGGGTAATCGTTCACGGCACGCTCGATCACCCACTGCACTTCCTGCACGCCCATGAACATGTGGGCGTACTGCTTCAGCAGCGTCATCACCTGGCGCGCCATCACCTGGTCCAGGTCCAGCACATTGGCACGCTCTTCGTCGGGAATGGGCGTCTCGATCGGCAGCCATAGCGACTGCTCCTGGCCGAGCACCCAGCCGTGCTGCTGCGCCTTCGCAGCGAGCGGCGACTGCGGATTGGTCAGATGCAAGAGCCGGCCCGGCACCGTGACTTCGCGGATCGGCACGTCGTTGAGCAATACGTCGAAGCGCATGCCCTTCATATCGCGCTCGACCCACATCGACACGCCGGGAAAGGGCAGGCCCAGCAGCGCCTGCAGGCGCCTGCGCTCGGTCTCCATCGCCTCGTCCAGCCGGTCGGCCTCCAGCAGCAGCGCCATCTCGTTGGACATGCGCACCGCCAGCGGCTTGGCAAAATTCGGCGGGTCCAGCCGGATCGACGGCGGCTCGCCCTTGGCGCCTTCGCGCTGCATCGCGGCAATCGGCTTGGAGATGACCACCGCCTCGTCCTTGCGGCGCTTCTTCGCGAGCGCGTTGCCGCCGAACAGCAGGCCCGCCGCCAGCAGCACGAACGGGACGACCGGGAAACCCGGCACCAGGGCGAAGCCGAGGGTCATGCCCGCGGCGAGCTGCATCGAGCGCGCATTGCCGGTGAGCTGGGTGACGATCTCCTGGCCGACCGACTTGGGCTTCTTCTCCGACTCGTCGGGCACGCGCGTGATCAGCACGCCGGCGCCCACGCAGATGAACAGCGAGGAGATCTGCGAGACCATCGCATCGCCGACCGACAGCACCGCGAATCGGTTGGCGGCCTCGCCAGCGGTCATGCCGTGGTACATGATGCCCACGATGATGCCGGCCACCAGGTTGATCATTGTGATGATGAGGCCCGCGATGGTGTCGCCCTTGACGAACTTCATCGCGCCGTCCATGCCGCCGTGCATCTGGCTTTCCATCGCCAGATGCGCGCGCTTGCGCTTGGCCTCGTCGCCGGTGATGATGCCCGCGCGCAGGTCGGCGTCGATCGACATCTGCTTGCCCGGCATCGCATCCAGCGTGAAGCGCGCGCCGACCTCGGCCACCCGCTCCGAGCCCTTGGAGATCACGATGAACTGCACCACCGTGATGATCATGAACACCACGATGCCCACCACCAGGTTGCCGCCGACCACGAGCTGGCCGAAGGCCTCGATCAGGTGCCCGGCATCGGCATGCAGCAGGATCGACTTGGTCGATGCGATGTTCAGCGACAGCCGGAACAGCGTCGTGAACAGCAGCAGCGTCGGGAACGACGACAGCGCGATGATGTTCGGAATGAACAGCGTGGTCATCAGCAGCAGCACGCTGACGGTGATGTTCACCGCCAGCAGCGTGTCGATCGCCGCCATGGGCAGCGGCAGCACCATCAGCCCGACGATGGCCACCACCAAAAGGGCCATCATGATGTCGTTGGACATCGAACCGCGTCCCGGGTTGTAGCCTGCGGCCATGCATTACTCCTTTGAATTCGTTGCTGAGGCGCTCGGCATCGCGCCGGTCAGCCCATTCGAGAACTGGCCTACGATCGCCACCCAGCGCAGCACGGCGGCCACGGCGTCGAACAGCGGCTCCGGGATGGAGTCGTCGATCGCCACCTTGTACAAGGCGCGCGCCAGCGGCGGGTTGCTGACCATCGGAATGTGGTGCTTCTCGGCCAGCGCGCGGATCACCGCCGCCTCTTCGTCCATGCCCTTGCACACCACGACGGGCAGCGGCGTGTGGCCGGGCTTGAAGTACAGCGCCACCGCGTAGTGCGTGGGATTGGTCACCACCACCGAGGCGCCGGGCACCTTCTGCTGCGGCGCCGAATTGGCCATTTCATGCGCGATCTGCTTGCGCTGGCCTTTCATCTGCGGGTCGCCTTCGGACTCTTTGTATTCGCGCTTGATCTCGTCCTTGCTCATCTTCTGGTCGCGGATGAACATCCATTTCTGGATCGCCCAGTCGACCGGGCCCATGATGACGAACACGATGCACGCCGCGGTGAAGAGCTTGAGGATGGCGGTCATCGCGATCTGCACGATGTCCGCCGGCGATTGCATGCTCGCGCCCACCAGCAGCGGGAACAGGCCGATGATGATGTTGTAGAGCACCGCGCCGAAGGCGATGGTCTTGCCCAGCATCTTGATGAACTCGATGACCGATTTCAGCGAGAACACCTTCTTGATGCCCGAGGCCGGATTGACCTTGTCGAAGTTGGGCGTTATCGACTCGAACGAAATGACGACGCCGGTCTGCGCGAAGGCCGCGATGAAGCCCACCATCACCGACGCGGCGAGGAAGGGAAAGATCATCCACAGCCCCTCCACCGCCATGTCCTGGATCAGCGCCACCATGTCATGGTTGGTTTTGACCTGCCAGCCGTATTTGTCGACGATGTCGAACAGCTTCAGCAGGTGCGGTGCCGCGAAACCGCCGCATGCGGACAGCAGCACCGTGCTGGTGATCATGCCGGCCGCGGCATTGACGTCCTGGCTTTTCGGGCCCTGGCCCTTCTTTTTGGCGTCGTCGAGCTTCTTCTCTGTCGGCTCTTCGGTTTTCTCGTCGGACATGCGCTGCGTCCTCCGAGCGCTTCAGACGTACCAGAGCTTGGGCGCGGGGATCTCGCGGCCAAGCATGTGAAGGTCGCAGTGCACGTCCGGCGCGCGGATCACGCCCGGCAGGCGGCCCCACGATTGAAAACCCATGCTGCGGAACAGCGCGAGGCTGGGCCCGTTGTCCTCGCGGATGCACGCGATCAGCCGGTCCAGGCCCAGCGCGGGCGCCGCGACGAAGGCTCGTTCGACGAGCTGGCGCGCCACGCCGTGCCGGCGCCAGCTGGCGCGGACCAGGATGCCGAGCTCGGCCGTGGTGGCGCAGCCGGGCCGATCGGCAAAGCCGAGAAAGCTCAGCCAGCCGATCGGCACTCCGCGCGACATCGCCAGCCACAGCGGACGCGCCGCCCGGTGGTGGGCGACGATCCAATGCGCGGCGGCTTCCTCGGCGATCATCTCGCCGGGCCGCTCCAATCCTTCGTTATGAAGGCTGACCAGCGTCGCGGCATCGGCGACCTTGCTGTTGCGCACCCCCAGCCGCAGGGCGCGCAGCGAGTCGTGCGCAACAGCACAGGGCGGCGACAGGGCGAGATCCATCGTCGTTTCCTCAACCCTGCGTGCCGTGACCGGGCCGTTGTTGGGCGGCGAGCGGCGGCACCAGCAGCGCCGCGAGGCGCCGGGGCTCGACCTCGAGGTCGTTGACCGGCCCCTGCTTGCGCATCACGTCGAGCATCGCCACTGCCGCGCTGGCGGCTACCACGTAAATCACGCCGCGTTCGCCATTGGGGCGAACGAAACGCGCCATGAAGGTCTGCATGAAGGCGCCCTCCTTCTTTGCCTTTCAGGCCGGCCGCTCAGCAGAGGTTCTTGAGGGATTCTCCGCGGTTCTTGAACATCTTGGCCAGTCCCTCCATCGCTGCCGTTATTCCCGCCATCAGGCCTCTGTCCATCGCGTCGATGCCCGTTTGCAGGGACTGCTGGTTCATGATGTTCTTGAGGGACTGCATGGCGCTATCGCCTACGACAGCATTCGCCTGGGCGCTGCCCAGCATCTGGCCCATGGCCTGGGCGTTGACGGAGGCGCCTTCAGTCGTGGGCACGCCCTTGTGAGGTACAAACGGGTTCTGGAGCCGAGTACGCTGCGTGGAGTCGTTGTTGGTGCGTGTATTGAGGTCCGGATTGCCTTTGTTTTGTTTGGGGGGTTTGGTTTTCAGCAGCTCTGGAGACGGGGTAGACGGCAGGCCAGTGGTCTGGCCGGTCTTGCCGATGTTGTTCATAGGTACTCCATGGGTGGGCGGTTGATGCTCGAGCCCATCATGGCTCGCGCTGACGTCTAGGGTATCGGAGCGCTGATTCAGGTCGGCGTCCGTTTGGCGAATCGAGGTGTCGGCATGCGAAGCAGTGCCGTCGTGGTTGGTGGGCGGCGGCGCATTGCCTCCAGGCACGCCAGTGCCCTGTTCTTCGCCCGTGAGCCGGCACAACGCGTTGTCCAGCTTTCTTTGCTTGGCTTCGCTAAGCCCTGACCCGTACAGGACGTCGGTCGCTGCATCCAGCACAGCCATGTTCATTTCCCCCGGTTTCATGCTGCCCAGCACGTCGGTGAGGAAATCCAGGGCCTGGCTGGAGGTCTTGTCCTGTTGGGCCATCGCGCCGGCGAGTAAGCCTATGACGCCGGGGGCCCCGGCTACCGCATGGATGCCGACGGCCAGCCCGGCGATCGGGTTCTGTTTCGTGAGGTTCACAAGTGGCCTGGCAAGCTTCTTAGCCTCCGCCTTCAGCGAGTGCGTGTGGGCGTGGCTCTCCACCTGCGACGACATGCCCATTACCTCCAGCGCCATTGCGTTCTTGCTCTCGGCGTTCAAGGTTGGGGCTATATCCGAGTAGATGTATTGCGCCATCTTCAGGCCAGCCAGTTGCAGATCCTTGTCGGCCCTGACGTCAGACTTGAGTTTGGGCACGTTGGCGACGAAGAGCTGCAGCGTGTCGAACTCAGTGGTCAGCTTGTCTGAGCCGGGTATACCGCTCATGGCGCTGCGCAAAGCATTGAACACTTCGGCCTTGGTCCCGCGGCTGTCCTTTGCAAGCAGTTTGCCGATGCCTTCGTTCAGCATGGTCTCGGCGGTCTTCGGGTTGTCGGAAACCGCTGGAGCTCTCGGCCCAAGAGGGCTCCGCCCACGCGGGCGCTGGGTCTGCTCGTTGCTGGTGCGGGTCTCGACGTCCGAGGTGCCTTTGTGCCTGGTTTTCTGTGGCACAAGAGGCGTCTGGCCCTCGAACTGGCCAGGTGAAATCACATCGAGCAGGTGTGGGGGAGGGGTCTGGCTGATCTTGTTCATGGCGCACTCCGTCAATGATCCTGTTGGCGCGCCAGCCCATCACGACACGCGCGTATGTCAAGGATGTCCCGGAGCGAATTCACGGCGCCGCACGCTGGCGAACCCAGGTGTCATCATGCGAAGCGCTCCCGGCGCAACGCCCGCCCGCAAGCCCGCTGCCGAGGGTTGTTGAGGTTTGCGCAGAGGAGTGGTGAGAATCTTCGACCCGCGTCTCCCGCACATTGGTCCCCATTGCGGAAGCTGATGCGGAGATCGAAATGCTGCTACTTGCTCTCACCTGCGAACGGGCTTGCCCCGGCGATGAGAACATCCGGGCTCTGTTGATGAAGGGTGACCTCAACCTCGCGCTGCGCTACGGCATGGCCGCGATGGAACGGGCGGCCCAGGCGCGCGACGCGGTGCGCCAGGCCGCCCTGGGCCAGATCGTCGGCCGGGCGATGCTCGCCGCCGGCCGCGCCGAGGAAGCCGAGGAGGCGTTCCAGGACATCCTCAAGTGCTACGAAGCCATCTCCCGCAATGCCGTGCGCTGGCATGCCTCGCTCGACCAGGCCGCGATCGCGATGTACTCGCAGAAGTGGGGCCGCGCCGCCGAGTCCGCCAACCTGGTGGCCGACGACGAGTCGGCGCCCGCCGAGGTGCGCGTCGAAGCGATGGCCATGCTGGCGGTCTCGCTGCACCGCATGGGCGAGCACCGCCGCGCGCTGAGCACGCTGGGCGAGGCGGCGATCCGCGCCGAGGAAGCGCAGCTGCCGGCCGCCGCGGAGCTGGTGCAGCTGCTGCGGCTGGAGCTGATCGCGCGCTTCCGCTTCGAAATTCGTGAAGGATTGGGCGACTACGCGCTGCTCGTGGCCGAGGGCCCGACCGACCAGCGCGATGCGCCCGCGCTGTGCGCCGCACTGGAGCAGGCGGCTGCTGGCCTCGACGGCGACCGCGACCTGCTGGCCCAGGGCCTGCGCGCGCTGGCGCGGCTGTTGTCGGACGACATCGCCACGCCCTCGGGCGTCGCGCAGCAGCGCCAGGCGCTGAAGTGGCTGCAGGACAGGGGCTTCGGGGCTGCCGCCCAGGATGCGCTGCGCATGGATACCGTGCTGGCGCTGCTGTCGCACGATGCCGCGGGTCCGGCGGCCGACCTGCTGGGACCGCTGGCTTTCAACGACCAGGCCGCGCAGCGCCACCGCCTGGCGCTGGAGCTCAAGTACTGCAGCTCGCGCCTGCACGCGCTGGGCGGGCGCCAGGGCGAGGCGCTGCGCGCCTACAAGGAATTCGCCAAGGAGGCGCTGTACCGCAGCACGCGCGAGCGTTCGCACCTGCCGCATTCGCGTTTCCTGGAAAGGCAGGCGATGGCCGAGAAGGACGACGCCACCATGCTGCGCCTGCCGATGCGCTACCGCCATGCCTACCGCTTCATCGTCGAGCGGCTCGATGACCGCAAGCTGTCGATCAAGCAGGTTGCCGCGCACATCGACGTCACCGAGCGCGCCCTGCAGATGGCGTTCCGCACCTACGTGGGCATGACGCCCGCGCAGCTGATCCGCCACATGCGCATGGAAGGCATCCGCAGCGAGCTGCGCGACGGCGGCGGCCGCGCCAGCGTGCTGAAGACCGCTGCCCGCTGGGGCATGAGCAACCGGTCGACGCTGGCGCACGCCTACCGCCAGCAGTTCGCCGAGACGCCCACGGCCACGCTGCGCAACGTGGCTTGAAAACACAGGACAACCAGATGACCGACGAAAAGAGTGTCGTGGCAGACAAGGACGTGCAGGCCGAGAAGTTCGGGTTGGAGGTGATGGTCGACGAATACGCGTGCGCCGTCGCCGACCAGCAGGCGCCCCCCACGGGCGTGGAGGCGACGCGGCGCTTCTACAAGCGCTATGCACTGCGGCAGGAGGCCATGGCCGGTGTCGGCGAAGAGCCCGCCTGCGGCAAGGGCTGCTCGTATTGCTGCCACACCCGCGTGTCGGCGCCGGCGCAGGAGGTGTTCGTGCTGGCCGACGCCATCGGCCGCCTGCCGCCCGAGCGTGCGGCGGAAGTGCGCGCGCGCGTGTCCGCGAATGCGGCGCGAGCCGAAGGCATGGATGCGGCCACCCATTCGCGCACGCCGATGCCTTGCGCCTTCCTCGATGAGCAGGGCGCATGCTCCGTCTACGACGACCGGCCGTCCAATTGCCGGCGTTACCACTCGCTGTCGAAGGCCGACTGCGAAAAGTCCTTTTCGCGGCCGGAGGATTTGACCAGCCGCATCCGCCTGAACACCTCGCTGCTCGTGGCGAACGTGTCGAGCTACCTGGGCTACCGCAAGGTCCTGGTGGAGTCGGCCGTGGACACCAGCTTCTTCGAACTGAACAGCGCGCTGCGCGAAGCGCTGGCCGATCCCGAGGCTTGCCGCGAGCGCTTCGACGCGGGCCAGCCGGCGTTCACGGATGCCACCGTCTGCGTGCCCAATGGCACGATGATCTGAGGTGCTGGACCCGACCAGCCCGCTGCCGCGCGCTGGGGCCGCGCCGCTGCGAGACAACACCGGCGGCGCGGACCCGGCGCCCAGCCCTGACGCGACCGTCACCCGCGCCGTCGTCGCACAGGTGACGCAGAGCCCGCTGCCGCGCGGCAGCGCGCGGCATGCCGGCACCGAGATCTGGAGCGCGGTGACGCAGAGCGTGCGCACCCTCGCCGCCGTCGAGGCCGCCGACCATTCGTCCGCGTCGGAACAGGTGGACTCGGCCGGCGACGACGCACCGGGCGACGCGGACGAGGTCGATGCCGAGGCGGCGCGCCGCCTGCGCGAGGCCCAGCGCAGGCGCGCCGCCGAGAGCGAGGAAGCGCGCGACGCGGACGAGCCCAGCGCACCCAAGCTCGAAAAGCCGCACGTGCCCAAGCCCCTGAAGCCGCTGGTGCCCGCGGCAAAACCCTTCGTGCCGGCGGACGCCAAGCCCGATCCAGCGCCCGCGCGGCGGAAACGGCCCGCGCCGGCCGGTCCCGTCGTCGCCGCGACGGTGGTCCACGTCGTTCGGGTAGGCCGCCCCGGAAGCCGCTCGGGCCACGGCTCGGTGCTGCTGCGAACCATCTTCGCGGCGGTCCTGCTGGCCGGCCTGGCCGCGATCGTGCTGCCCGGCTCTCCGGGCGCGGGGCAGGGTACAGGGCCGGGAACGGCGGAGGGAACCGGGCACGGGACGGGGCAGGGCACCGGGCAGGCAAAGGGGCAGGGAACGGGGCAGGCCGCGAAAGGCGCTGCTGCGCAGGACTCGGCGGGCTGCCGGCCCGCGGCGGGCAACTGCGCGAAGCACTGACGCGCGGCTGGGGCGTTAGGGGGCTATCCCCGTTACGCGCCAAGGCACCAGCAGGTGTAATGCGACGCTGGGGAGGAGACCCAAGGCGCACGAGACGCCACCGTAAAGGACGGCCTATGAACGGGGTTCGGTACGCGGTGGTTCTGGCAGCGCTGCTGCCCACGTTGACGGCAACGGCGCAAGACGATGTCCGCCCGGCCGACCCGGTGGTGATCACCGGCACGGCCTTCCGGCGCCTGGCACAGGAGACGGGCCTGCCCGTCACCGTGATCCAGGCGCGCGAGTGGCGCCGAGCCGGCATCACCAGCGCCGAGGCGCTGGTGCGCTCCATTTCCGCCGACCAGGGCCTGGTCGGCATCAGCGCAGCGGTCGGCAGCTTTCACGCCGGGCGTTCCGAGGCCGGCCTGCGCGGGCTGGGCGGCAACCGCACGCTGGTGCTGCTGGACAGCCGGCGCCTGCCGAACCATCCCTACACCAGCGCCGCCCCCGACTTGAGCGCCATCCCCTTCGCGGCGCTCGAGCGCGTGGAGGTCCTGCGCGACGGCGCGTCGGCCATCTATGGCAGCGATGCGATCGGCGGCGTCATCAATTTCGTCACCCGCGGGGACTGGCGTGGCGTGGAAGCATCGGCGTCCTGGCGCAGGCCGCTGCAGGGAGGCGGTGGCGACGAGCAGCGCGTGACGCTGGCCGCGGGCTGGACCGACCCGCAGGATCGCTATGGCCTGCTGGGCGTTCTGGACGAGCGGCGCCAGCAGGCGCTGCCCGCTTCGGAGCGCGACTTCGCCGCCAGTGGCGTGAACCTCGAGCACGGCGCCATCAAGAGCAGCGGCATCACGTTTCCGGCCAACGTGTCGCAGCCGGGCACCAACGTGTCGGCCAACCCCTATTTCCCCGCTTGCCGGCCGCCCGACTCGTTCTCGCTGGTGCCAACCTTCGGGCAGACCTGCCGCGACGACTTCGCGCTGTCGTCCAACCTCATCCCGCGCAACCGGCAAGTGACACTGCTCGGCCGCGCAAGCATGAAGTTTTCACCCGAGCATGCCGCATCGCTCGCCTATCTGCGGGTGAACACCGAGACCGAGCTGAGCAACGCGGCATTTCCGTTGAGCGGCCTGTCGATGACGCCCGCCAGCCCCTTCTATCCCGGCGCGGGCATCACGCCCGCCGTGGCCGGCCTGAACCCGGCGCGCGACATCAGCCTGACCTGGCGCACCACCGCGGCGGGAAAGCGAGTGCAGGAGCCCATCTCGGTGGCGCAGCGCCTGGTGCTGGCCTTCGACGGAGCGCTGGGCGGGTGGAATTACAACGCCGGCCTCTTCGCCTCGGGCCACGACACGGACGAGTTCTACCGCAACGGCTTCGTGCGCTTCACGCCGATCCTTCGCGCCGTGCGTGACGGCAGCCCGGTGTTCCTGAATCCTTTCGGCGATCCCACGCCCGAGCAGGCGGCCGTGATCGAAGCCGCGCAGATCCGCGGCCGGGTGATCGAGGCGCGCGGCCGCATGAACGGCGCCGATGCGCGCATCACCGGCAAGCTCGCCGAAACCGCCCATGGTCCCGTGCTGCTCGCGGTGGGCGCGGAGGCGCGGCGCGAGACCTACCGCCAGACCTTCGACACGCCCCTGTTCAACGAGGCCTTCGGGCTGCCGCCCACGGTGGATCTCTCGGTCGCCGGCAGCCGCCGCGCCTGGGCGCTGTTCGCCGAGGTCGACCTGCCGCTGGCCAAGGCGCTGTCGGCGCAGGCGGCCCTGCGCCAAGATCGCTACAGCGACGCCGGCTCGACCCTCAATCCGAAGCTCGCACTGCGCTACAAGCCCGGCGACGCGTGGCTGCTGCGCGCATCGGCCAACCGCGGCTTCCGCGCGCCCACGCTGTACGAGCTGAACCAGCCGCAGCGCATCGCGCCCGGCCCCGGGCTCTTCAACGACCCGGTGCTGTGCCCGGGCGGCACCGTCGCGCCCGGCGGCGTGGCCGCGCGCGATTGCCGCCAGCAATTCAACCTGCGCACCGCCGGCAACCCGAACCTGAAGCCCGAGACCGCGCGCGCGTTCTCGCTCGGCTTCGTCGTCGAGCCTTCGGCCGCTTGGAGCGCTTCGCTCGACTGGTGGCAGATCGACCTGCGGGACCAGGTCGGCGCGCTGCCGGCCACGCCGTTGTTCGCCGACCCCGTGCGCTACGCCGACCGGTTCGTGCGCTGCGGACAGCTCTCGGCTGCAGCAGCCAACGCCATCGCGGCCTGCCGCGGCGCGGGCGGCACGGTGGACGCCCGGGCGCTGGCCTACCTGGAGGGCAGCAACGACAACCTCGGCCGCATCCAGACTCGGGGTCTCGACGTGGAGCTCAAGGCCCGCATCAGCGACACGCCGCTGGGCCGGCTCAGCGTGGGCCTGCTGGGCACTTATGTGGATCGCTATCGGTTCCAAAGGGAGCGCGATGGCGTGTTCGTCGATGCGCTCGGCCGCGTGACCGACTCGACCATCGTGCTGCGCTGGCAGCACACCTTGTCGCTGCGCCTGGATCGCGGCCCGTGGGCGGCGACGGTCGTCAACCGGTACAAGACGCACTACGAAGACCAGAACCTGCCGTCGGCGCTGCTGTCGCCGAGCTATCGCAACCGGGTCGACGAGTATTCGCTGTGGGACCTGGTGCTGAGCCGGCAGGCCGGCCAGAACTGGCAGATCTCGATGGGCGTGCGCAACGTGTTCGACACCGACCCGCCGTTCAGCAACCAGAACTTCCTGGCGCTGGCCAATTACGAGCCGCGGCTCACCGATCCGCTGGGGCGCTCGATATTTCTGTCCGTGCGCTATGCGCAGTGACGTATCCTGCTAAAGAGCCGGGGTTTCGAGCTGCGGCATTCTTGCGAGCTCTATGGTGGCCAATGGGCCCAGCTGATTGTTGCGCAGCGACAGTTTCTTGATCGACCTGCTGTCGGCAATGGCTGCTACGCCGGCGTCGGTGATTCCGTTCCCTTCGAGATCCAGATTGACGAGCGTGGGGATCCGTGCGAGTTCCGCCAGTTCGGCGGGGTCGTTGATGCGGTTCCTGGCAAGGGCCAGCGTGGCGATGGTGGCGTTGGTCCCGAATTCCGTCGGAATATATTGGAGATCGTTGTTGCTCAGGTTCAGTGTGGTGATCGTGCGGCTGCGGGCAAGTATCGCGGCGCCCAGATCGCCCAAGGCATTGTCCGCGAGATTCAAGTCAGTGATCGTCGGGCTGCCTAGAAGTGCCCGCGCACCGTCTGGCCCGACCCCGTTGTCGCAAAGGTTCAGCTTGACGAGGGAAGTGCTCGTCGAAAAGGCCTGCGCGCCGCGGTCGGCCAGTCTGTTGCCTTGAATATTCAACTCCCTGAGCGAGGGCATGCCTGCGATCCGATGTGAGACGAGATTACCGATCAGATTGTTGCTCAGGTTCAGCGTGACGAGTGAGGCCCCGGCTTCGCCGGTCGCGATGGCCTGTGCGCCGACGTTGGTAAGGTAGTTGCCCTCGAGGTTCAAATTCTTGAGCGAACCCATCGTCGCGAGCACTTGTGCCGCCAACGGGCCGAGGTCACCGCGGGCCAGGTTCAGTGTGGTGATCGAGGTACTGGCTGCGATGGCCTGAACCCCTCCATGGTCGATTCGGGAATCGGAGAGATTCAGCGTGGTGAGCTTCGGAAGTCCCACAATGCTCGTGAGACCTGGTGTGCCGATGGTCTGGTTGCCGCTCAAGTCCAGCGACGTGAGATTGCGGCAGTTCGCGATCGCGTGAGCCGCTGCATCGTCCACAATCGCGCCGTGTGCCTTGATCGAGCTAAGGTTGGGCAGGGCAGCGGCCAATTGCTGCCAAGCGCCGGCTTCGAGCGTTGCATTGGAGATGTTCAGTTCGGTCACGGAAGGCGGAAGTCGGGCGATATCCGCGGCTGTGAAGATGCGGCCAGTCGCGTCCCCGGTCAAGTGAACCGAATTGAGGCCGTTGACGCTCAGGTGCTGCATGGCCTGAGTGTTGGCGTCAGTGACCGCCAGGTCTGCCGGCCTCACTTTCACGCTTTGAATGGCGGCTGCGCCGACGTAGGCGGCGGTCTTGCTCAGCAGCCGGAGATTCGTCTTGTCGCCGACATTCAGGTTCGATGCGATCTCGACCCACGCGTCAGCGGCAACGGTCGTCATGAAGTCCCGCTTGGCGACGCCGGGAGGCTTGACGACGACGTTCGGCGGAGGGTTGACGTCGACGTTCGGAGGTGGGGTGACAACGACTTGGGGTGGAGGATTGCCGGCGACGTTCGGCGGAGGGTTGACGACGGGGGGGACCAACGGAGGGTTGTTCAGAGTGTTGTTGTCGGGGAGTACGGGCACGTTCGGCGGCGGGTTTTGCGGGGCGCGGTGCCCGGTTCCGCGGGTCCGGATCTTGAAGGGCAGCTCGTCCAACATCGCCTGGGTCGTCGACATTTGCACGCCGGCGTGGGCCTTCTTGCCCGGCTCATGCAACGTGAACGTCTTGTTGGTGAAAGGAATACCGAATTTGATCTTGAATGTCATGGTGTACTCGCCCGCGCCGCCGTGCGTCATGTGCATGAGCCGCCAGTGTCGTGCGGCCGACGGTGTTTGATGCCGAAGGCAGCCGAAGCGCAGGCGAAGGAAACGAAGCGCCCGTACCAAGGCAGCGCCATGGCGTGTTCGTCGATTCGCTCGGCACTAGCCCGGAAATTTCACGCTACCCCCGTGAAAGCGAGGACGGCATTGCCCCTGGAATGCCCGTTTGTCGAGGTGCTGAATCTTGACGAAGGGCGGAGGCAATGCCGAATCCAGAATGTACCG
>NZ_JABRWJ010000040.1 GCF_013266755.1 Pseudaquabacterium terrae
GCGGCCGCCAGCGGAGCGCCAGGGCCGCGAGGCAGATGATATGCCTGGGTGCCTCGCGGCCCTGGTGCGTAGCTGGTGGACGTCGCGTTGACCGAAGGGTTAGGTGGCTGCGGGTCTTGGGCAACGATGCCAGAAGGACGGATGACGATGATGCGCAAGGCAGAACTTGAACGGCGCAGGTGCGCGCGCTGCCAGAGCCCGTGCGGGTATTCATGGACTTCGAGATAAGCGGCCATGACAAGCGACGGACCTTGGTGAGCGACAGTGGGGCCTTCGGTTCCCGAACTGCAAACGCCCGAAGGGCGCGTGGTGGACTGCGCATGCGGCCAACGGACTTGTGTTTCTGCCAGGGCACAACGGCAAACGATGTCTTCGCTTCCAGAGCGCACCCCGATCGTGCTCGCCGGCGAAGGTGGGCTGAACGAACCTTCGCAAGTGGCGCACTTCGACGGACACCTAACGTTTGAGGTAACGCGCCCGTGCCAGCAGGTGGCTTGGGGCGCGAGGCCGATGATAGTGCTGAGCGGCCTCGCGCCCCAAGGCGCCTGCTGGTACGGGTCGCGTTGACCGAAGGGTTAGGCCCGGTTGCTCGTGCAGGCCTTGAACACCACGGGTTTTGAGCAGCAGCGCAGCCAGGAGCGGTACGGCTGCCAGGGACGATTGCTTGCTTGAAGTGCTCGGGGTGCATGAACAACGCAGGGCAGGAGTGGTTCTTGAACCCTGGCTACCCGTGCGTGCAGAGCCCCGCCGGGAGATGGCCGTACTCGTATTTGGTGCGGCTTGGGAAGTGCTTCGATCGCTCATCGGACGGGTAGCCTGAGGCAGAGCGGGCCCGGTCTTCTGTTCCCAGAGCCTTGCCCGACGCTGCAGCTGCATTCGGCTGTTCCACTGCCGCACTGGCGTGACGATGATCGCAGTCCTGCGGTACTTCTGGCAGCGAAACGAGTCGCGAGGGCCGTGATGACCCGGGCCTAACGTTTGAGGTAACGCGCGGCCGCCAGCGGAGCGCCAGGGCCGCGAGGCACATGATATGCCTGGGTGCCTCGCGGCCCTGGCGCGTAGCTGGAGGACGTCGCGTTGACCGAAGGGTTAGGCCTCGCCAAGGTTCGCGCTGTGTTTTGCCGAGGCGCTCTGGCGCTTGACGAACCAGATGGCAAGCATGATTGCTGCCCAGTAGATGGCGATGTCCACGACCAATGCTATTGGGTGCAGAGTGTCTTCGCCGAAGGAGAGTTGGCGCTCGACAGACACACCAGGCGTGTCAATCAGGTACGCCAACGGGAAGCCGCCTTTGAGCGCTGGCTTGTAGCAGCTTTCGTTGGCTGCCGGGCCACACAGATTGCCGTATGACTCGAGTTCCGGGCCTTCACCTTGGACGAAGGATGACAACACGGCCAATGTGAACGCCAATACAAGAGCCAGACTGGCGCGGAGCGGGTTGGACGTACGGGTGGTCATCTCGGGTACGCGGGGTCGCTTGCGAGGCCTAACGCCGGCGGTAACCGGCACGCGCCGGGAGGCGAAGCCGACCAGAGCGTGTCCGGTTGACCAACTTGTTAGGCGCCACTGCCGGCACCTCTAAGAACCTTTTCTGGGTCTCGAATGAATGCCGCTGCGCGAGAACGTTCAAGTGCGAGGCCGATAGCTGAAGGCTTCACTTCGAGGAGCTTCCAGAATTCAACAGAAAACGGCTGACCGTCGACAAGTGCACTTAGCTCGCACAGCGCAGTTGCAAACTCGACTGCTTCGCTCCGCGCGTCTATGCGTGCACTGATCTCCGCGCTGCCATCTGGATTGAACAGAAGATCCACGCGGCTTCCGTCGTTAGGCCCGTAGATAAACCAGTCTTCAAGCACTTCCCGAGGGGCACCGAAGCGCTCGGATAGCCAGGCTTTAGCGGCGGAGACTTTGTGAGCACGGAATGACCGCGCTTCATGCCCGTCGGGACCTTGCACTGGCATAGGATCACCTATGGGAACGAACGTGAGATCAAACTGCCAGATTGCCATGAGCGATGAATGGTGGCGCCTAACGTTTGAGGTAACGCGCGGCCGCCAGCGGAGCGCCAGGGCCGCGAGGCAGATGATATGCCTGGGTGGCTCGCGGCCCTGGCGCGTAGCTGGTGGACGTCGCGTTGACCGAAGGGTTAGGTGGCTGCGGGTCTTGGGCAACGATGCCAGAAGGACGGATGACGATGATGCGCAAGGCAGAACTTGAACGGCGCAGGTGCGCGCGCTGCCAGAGCCCGAGCGGGTATTCATGGACTTTGAAATGAGCGGCCATGACAAGCGACGGACCTTGGTGAGCGGCAGTGCGGCTTTTTCGGTTCCCGAACTGCAAACGCCCGAAGGGCGCGTGGTGGACTGCGCATGCAGCCAATGGCTTTGTGTTTCTGCCAGGGCACCACGGTGAACGATGTTTTCGTTTCCAGAGCGCAACCCCGATCGTGCTCGCTGGCGAAGGTGGGCTGAACGAGACCCGCGCAAGTGGCGCACTTCGACGGACACCTAACGTTTGAGGTAACGCGCGGCCGCCAGCGGAGCGCCAGGGCCGCGAGGCACATGATAGGCCTGGGTGCCTCGCGGCCCTGGTGCGTAGCTGGTGGACGTCGCGTTGACCGAAGGGTTAG
>NZ_JABRWJ010000041.1 GCF_013266755.1 Pseudaquabacterium terrae
CCCCGAACGACACCCGAACTCCCCCACTGATCGACACGTAAATTCCCCCACCCTGGCCACCGTGCCGTGATGGTGCAGGCCCCCGGCGCTCGCCGGCGGCCTCCATGCAGGTAGGACGTTACTTTCTGCCCTCTTCCAGGAGAGGGCAACGGAGTGAACGTTTTGAAGCCGCACCTGCAGACGACCATCTGGACCTTGCTGGCCGCCGGAGCCAGCCAACGAGAGATCGAGCGCGTCACCGGCATCGATCGCAAGACGATCCGGGCCTACGAGAAGCGCTTTGCCACCGCAGCTGCGGCGAATTCCCCCGGGGTGTCTACCGACCCCGGCCCGCAAATTCCCCCACCCTGTCCACCGACTCCGGTGCGCGCCCGGCCGGCCTCGACGGTGTCGGCGTGCGAGCCGCATCGCGACTTCATCGGGGCGCAACTGCGGCTGCGCCGCAACGCCATGGCGATCTACCAGGACCTGGTCGACAAGCAGGGGTTCGTCGCCGGCTACGCCTCGGTCATGCGCTTCGTGCGCAAGCTGCGCCACCGCGAGCCCGAGCAATTCGACCGGCTGGAGTTCCTGCCGGGCGAGGAGATGCAGGTCGACTACGGCGAAGGCGCTCCGACCCGCGTGCCCGGCACTGACCGCTACCGCAAGCCGCGGCTGTTCGTGGCGACGCTGCGCTACTCGCGGCGCAGCTTCCGCCGGGTGGTGTGGAAGTCCAGCCAGGAGACGTGGGCCCGGCTGCACGAGCAGGCCTGGCGCCACTTCGCAGGCAGCTGCCGCTACGTGGTGCTGGACAACCTCAAGGAGGGCGTGCTCAAGCCCGACCTGTACGAGCCGGAGCTCAACCCGGTGTACGCCGCCACGCTGGCGCACTACGGCGTGGTGGCCGACCCGGCCAGGGTCCGCGACCCCAACCGCAAGGGCACCGTCGAGAACGCCATCGGCCACACCCAAGCCACCGCCTTGAAGGGCCGGCGCTTCGAGTCGCTGGAGGAGCAGAACACCTTCCTCGAGCACTGGGAGAACAAGTGGGCGGCCTCTCGCATCCACGGCAGCGCGCGGCGCCAGGTGCAAGCCATGTTCGATGAGGAGCGGCCGCTGCTGCAGCCGTTGCCGATGCTGGGCATGCAGTACTTCACCGAGTCGCAACGCACCGTCTGCGACGACAGCTGCGTGCGGGTCGATCACAGCAGCTACGCCGCGCGGCCGGCGGCCATCGGCAGCCTGGTGCTGGTACGGGTGTTCGAACACCGCATCGAGATCCGCGACCTCACGACTCAGGCGCTGTTGCGAACCCACGACCGCGTCGAACGCCCCGGCACTGTCGTGCTGCCGATGGAAGAGCGCGTGTTCAACCCCTCGCGCGAGACGCGCCGCATCCTCGCCCAGGCCAAGACGATCGGACCGGACGCGCAGCAGCTGTGCGAGCTGCTGTTCGCCGTCGAGGGCCGCGTCGGGCAACGCAAGCTCTGGGGCATCGTCCGCCTGGCCGATCGCTACCCGCGCCGCCTGGTCGACCGCGCCTGCGCGCAGGCCATCGCCGCCGGCATCCACAGCTACGGCTACGTCAAGAAGCTCACCGAGAAGCTCGTCGCCGAGGCGCTGGCCGCCATCGATCGTGCCGACGAGTCCGGTCAACTGGAACTGGGCCTGACGCAAGAGCACCCGCTGATTCGTCCGGCGGACATCTACGCCGAGTTGTTCACCCGCTGCGCTGCCGCACAGCCCTCGACCCCTGGAGGTACCTCGCATGACAGTCAATGAGATCGAACGCGCGCTGCGCGACCTGCGCTTGTCAGGCATCGCCGACACCTTGAACACCCGCGTGATGCAGGCGCAGTCCTCGCAGCAGCCGTTGCTGGAGACCCTGGCCACGATGCTGCAGGATGAGCTCGATCGGCGCCACTCGCGCCTGACCGAGCGGCGCTTCAAGCACTCGCGCCTGGAAGAACGCCTGACGCTGGCCGACTTCGACTGGCGCTTCAACCCGAAGCTGCCGCGCCAGGCTTGCTTCGAGCTGCACACGCTGAAGTTCATCGGCGACGGGGCCAACGCGCTGATCCTCGGCAAGCCGGGCACCGGGAAGTCGCACATCGCCAAGGCTGTCGCCTACCAGGCAACCCTGCAGGGCCACGACGTCCGCTACGTCGAGGCCGACACGGAGTTCGCACGCTACGTGCTCGGAAGCCCGCAAGAACAGGCCGCGCTGACGCGCGCGTACATCGAGGCGGACCTGCTCGTCCTGGACGACCTGTTCCTCGCGCGGCGCATCTCCGACACCGCCGCCGAACTGCTTCAGACCATCGTCCATCGCCGCTACAAGCGCCGCGGCAGCATCGTCGTGACCTCCAACCGCGTTGTTCAGGACTGGGGCAAGTACCTCGGCGACGCGACCATGGGCACCACCATCCTGGACCGCCTCATGCACCGCTCAGTCATGCTCGAGTTCGAAGGCAAGAGCTATCGACTGAAGGAGGCGGCCGCGCGCTTGGCCATCGCCGCCGAAGCATGACCGATCAATAATCCGACCACGTCCTGCCTGGAGGAGTTTGGGTGTCTACAGGTGGGGGAATTTGAAGTGTCGATCGGGG
>NZ_JABRWJ010000042.1 GCF_013266755.1 Pseudaquabacterium terrae
GGTCAACGCGACGTCCACCAGCTACGCGCCAGGGCCGCGAGGCACCCAGGCATATCATCTGCCTCGCGGCCCTGGCGCTCCGCTGGCGGCCGCGCGTTACCTCAAACGTTAGGCCTCGGGTCAGCACGGTCGTCGCGACTCGCAGCGTTCAAGAAGCACCACATGCCTGCGACCGTCGTCTCGTCAGCCAGCAGTGAACAGCCGAATACGAGCGCGCGCGTCTGGCAAGGCCCTGACAAAGCAAGCCACGGCAAGGCCTGTGTGGGCCGCTCGTCGCACGCGTGGTCGGCGCACGGCCTGAGCGCATCGAAGAACAAGTTTGGTCGTCGCTGTTCGAAGTGTGGAGCGCAAGGCATGCAAGGTGAAGACCGCTCGTTTCGTGCGGTACCTCTTTCACGTTACACGCAGCCTTCGGCGGCAAGAACATCGGTCGTACCCTGGCAGTACTCGCGTCACCGTGGCGCAGTTCGAGGCCCAGGTCGCTGCTCAGTCTGCGCGCTGTTCACGGTCGCCAACCCGCCGAGGCCTAACCCTTCGGTCAACGCGACGTCCACCAGCTACGCGCCAGGGCCGCGAGGCACCCAGGTCTATCATCTGCCTCGCGGCCCTGGCGCTCCGCTGGCGGCCGCGCGTTACCTCAAACGTTAGGCCTCGGGTGAACACGTCCGCCACGGCTCGTAGCGCTGCCAGAGGCACCGCATTCACTCGCCCGTCATCGCATCAGCCACCAAAGGAACAGCCGAATCCCGTTGCGCATCGACTCTGGCAACGAAGACCGAGTCAAGGCCTGCATCGGGCTGTACGGTCGGCGCAAGGCCGGAGCACGTCGAAGAACCAAATGGGGAGTCGTAGTCGTTCAAGATCCTACGCTCCAGGGTCAACAAGACCACAACACACTGCATGGCTCTGGCATCAGACGCGTCAATGCTCACCGAGCATCAGAACAAAGGGCATCCGTCGCCCCTGGCATCCTCAGCCTGCTGGCCACGCCGTCCTGCAGGTGCTCGCAGTGTTCACGGTCGCCACGCGGCCGAGGCCTAACCCTTCGGTCAACGCGACGTCCACCAGCTACGCGCCAGGGCCGCGAGGCACCCAGGCATATCATGTGCCTCGCGGCCCTGGCGCTCCGCTGGCGGCCGCGCGTTACCTCAAACGTTAGGCGTCATGGCAAGGCCCTGCGCGAGCAATCGGTCCGTCTTGCGAGCACCGAACTTAAAGACCAACACCGCGTCCGCCGCGTTCGTCCGACTGCGATGCATCGGGAACGCTTGCGAGCACCGAGCATGAAGAACAACACCGCGTCTGTCGTACTCCGCCCCACTGCGAGGGTCGTGACTCGTCTTCGCAAGCTGTGCCCTCCGGCCACCGCTTCAAGGTCAGGCTCACAAGTGCGCTTCGCGCAAGCGTGCTGCGCCGCGCAGTCAGTCCGTTGGGCGCCGCGCAGGAGCGCGGCGCGAGGCGGAGTTCGGAGCGCAGGGTCAACAATCCGCACTGCGCTCGCACTCTGGCCCTGGCAAGCAGCAGCCTTGCGAGCTATCACTGGCGGTCGGTTCCCTTCCGCGCAGTCTCGCAGTTCTGCCGCTCCAAATGCCGCCTAACCCTTCGGTCAACGCGACGTCCACCAGCTACGCACCAGGGCCGCGAGGTACCCAGGCATATCATCTGCCTCGCGGCCCTGGCGCTCCGCTGGCGGCCGCGCGTTACCTCAAACGTTAGGCGTCATGGCAAGGCCCAGCGCGAGCAATCGGTCCGTCTTGCGATCACCGAACGTGAAGGCCAACACCGCGCCCCCCGCGTTCGTCCGACTGCGAAGCGACCGAAACGCTTGCGAGCACCGAGCATGAAGAACAACACCGCGTCTGTCGTACTCCGTCCGACTGCGACGGCCGTGAGTCGTCTTCGCAAGCTGTGCCCTCCGGCCGTCGCTTCAAGGTCAGCCCCACAAGTGCGCATCGCGCAAGCGTGCTGCGCCGCGCAGTCAGTCTGTCGGGCGCCGCGCAGAAGCGCGGCGCGAGATGGAGTTCGGAGCGCAAGGTCAACAAGTCCGCACTACGCATGCACTCTGGCCCTGGCAAACCGCAGCGCCTCGCGGGTCATCAGTGGCCGTCGGCTCACCATCCGCACGGTCTCGTAGTTCTGCCGCTCACAATGCCGCCTAACCCTTCGGTCAACGCGACGTCCACCAGCTACGCACCAGGGCCGCGAGGCACCCAGGCATATCATGTGCCTCGCGGCCCTGGCGCTCCGCTGGCGGCCGCGCGTTACCTCAAACGTTAG
>NZ_JABRWJ010000043.1 GCF_013266755.1 Pseudaquabacterium terrae
GAACGATGTCTTCGCTTCCAGAGCGCGCCCGATCGTGCTCGCCGGAGAAGGTGCGCTGAACGAGACCTGCGCAAGTGGTGCACTTCGACGGACACCTAACGTTTGAGGTAACGCGCCCGCAGCGGCAGGTGGCTTGGGGCGCGAGACACATGATAGACCTGGGTGTCTCGCGCCCCAAGACGCCTGCTGGTGCGGGTCGCGTTGACCGAAGGGTTAGGCCCCACTCTTTGGAACCCACGGGTCGACAAGCGCACACTTGACTTGACCAGACTCGAACTCAAAACCGAAGCTGACTGAGTGCCAATAGCGGCCGTTCTCGCCGAGCACAAACTTGCCGGTTTGCCCTTCGACTGCCAGATGGCCCCTTGACGAGGCGGCGAAGACGCGAAGGCTCAACTCGTTTGGAGACATTGAAGTCAGCCTCGCTTCTCCCTTCAGGGATCGATCAAGTTCCTTCAAGGATGCTCCGAAAGCTACCAAATCCGGAGCGTGGACCCACAGCCGGTTTGTCGCCGTATACCCGTGGGATCTGATGTCTACGATCACCACCGCGCCGTTGACGCTGTGGAGCGAAGCGTCTTCGACGACGGGGACAGTCATTTCGAAGACGTTGTCGGTGTTCGCGAAGCGGAGCACTGCGTGGGGCCTAACGTTTGAGGTAACGCGCGACCGCCAGCGGAGCGCCAGGGCCGCGAGGCGGATGATATGCCTGAGAGCCTCGCGGCCCTGGCGCGTAGCTGGAGGGCGTCGCGTTGACCGAAGGGTTAGGCCTCGGATTTTGTCGCGGCCGTGAACACCGCGAGCACCTGAAGGATGGCGTGGCCGCGAAGCTGAAGATGCCAGGGGCGACCGATGCCCTTTGTTTGATGCTCGGTGAGCATTGACGCCTGATGCCAGAGCCATGCAGTGTGTTCTGGTCTTGTTGACCATGGAGCGCAGGACCCTGAACGGCCACGGCTCCTCATTGGGTTCTTCGACGTGCTCAGGCCTTGCGCCGACCGTACAGCCCGATGCAGGCCCTGACTCGGCTTTCGTTGCCAGAGCCGATGCGCAACCGGTGTTCGGCTGTTCCTCTGGTGGCTGATGCGAAGGCGGCCGAGTGCATGTGGTGCTTCTGACAGCGCTGCGAGCCGTGGTGAACGTGTTCACCCGAGGCCTAACGTTTGAGGTAACGCGCGACCGCCAGCGGAGAGCCAGGGCCGCGAGGCAGATGATATGCCTTGGCTGCCTCGCGGCCCTGGCGCGCAGCTGGTGGGCGTCGCGTTGACCGAAGGGTTAGGCCCGGTTGCTCGTGCAGGACGTGAACACCACGGGCTTTGAGCGGCAGCGCCACCGGAACGGGACACGCCGCGGACCGACCGATGTACCTACCTACCTGAGCCGCTCGGGCGCGTGAACACGCGCAGCAGCTGCCTGGTTTGCGACTTTGGCCGCCTTGCGCACCGAGCGGCGCCGGTAGACGGCCGCCCTGTCTTTAGGCAGCTTGGGCAGAGCTTCGATCCCATGTGCGGCGGGTGGGCAGATGAGCGGGACTTGGCTGTTCTTGCTAGAACCTCGCCCAACGCGCTGCAGCTGTATTCGGCTGTTCCACCGCTGCGCTGACGTGATGACGTTGCAGGCGGGCCCTCTTGCAGCGCTACGAGTTGCGCGGATCTTGCCCACCCCGGGCCTAACGTTTGAGGTAACGCGCGGCCGCCAGCGGAGCGCCAGGGCCGCGAGGCACATGATATGCCTGGGTGCCTCGCGGCCCTGGCGCGTAGCTGGAGGGCGTCGCGTTGACCGAAGGGTTAGGTGGCTGCAGGTCTTGGACACCGATGCCAGAAGGACGGATGACGATGATGCGCAAGGCAGAACTAGAACGGCGCAGATGCGCATGCTGCCAGAGCCCGGGCGGGCATTCATGGACTTTGAAATGAGCGGCCATGACAAGGGACGGACCTTGGTGAGCGGTAGTGCGGCCTTCGGTTCCCGACTGCAAACGCCCGAAGGGCGCGTGGTGGGCTGCGCATGCAGCCAGCGGACTTGTGTTTCTGCCAGGGCACCGCGGCGAACGATGTCTTCGGTTCCAGAGCGCACCCGATCGTGCTCGCCGGCGAAGGTGGACTGAACGAAGCCTGTGCAAGCGGCGCACTTCGACGGACACCTAACGTTTGAGGTAACGCGCGGCCGCCAGCGGAGCGCCAGGGCCGCGAGGAACATGATATGCCTGGGTGCCTCGCGGCCCTGGTGCGTAGCTGGTGGACGTCGCGTTGACCGAAGGGTTAG
>NZ_JABRWJ010000044.1 GCF_013266755.1 Pseudaquabacterium terrae
CCGAAGTTCCAGCACCCGCCGAACGAGTTTGTTCTTGTGCCACAGGCACTTGGCGTGAGATCTGGGTTCGCGTTTCTGTCTACGGCCGGATCTGCTTGATCAGATCGAGCGCGTGACGTTGCGTCGGATTGGGCGTCGTGATGACGTCGAAGGTGGGCGCGTCGGGCCCGGCATTGGGTGTGCGGCAGGTATTGCGCACGATGCTGCCGAGTTCGGCCATCAGCGTGGAGAAGCTGTGTGCGGGCGTGCCGTCATCGATGGTGTGGCTGGCCGCCTTGTCTTGCGCTGCCACGGAGCGCTGGGCTGCAGCGACGGGATGGCGCGTCGCCTTGGCCGCCTGGTCGATGTCGGCGAACATCAGCTCACGCCATGCCTCGCGCATGTGCCACTCGACGTAGTACGCGAGCATGCACAGCAGGATGTGCGCGCGTACGCGATCGGCCGTGCGGTGGTGGATCGGGCGGACCTTCAAGTCCACCGTCTTGAGCGAGCGGAATGCGCGCTCCACATTGGCCAGCGCCTTGTAGTTGCGCACGCAGTCGGGCGCGTCCATGCGCTGCGCGTCGACCGAGGTTCGGATGACATAGATGCCATCCAGGGCGCTCTCAGCGGCGATCGCCGCGTGCTTGCGCGCGAAGGTGAAGCCGCTGTCGTCTATGGCCAATTCGAAGTGCTTGGCTACCTTGTACTGGTTGACCACCTTGCCCACGCGCAATCCGATCGCGTCGGCGCCCTTGAGCTTGCCGGCATCCACTCGGTCCTTGATTGCGCCTAGGTTCTTCTCGGTGGCTGCGAGCAGCGCTTCGCGTTTGATTGCGCGCAGCTTGGCCAGCTGAGGATTGCGACAAGCCACCAGCCGTTCATCGGGATACTCGGGTGAGCTGATCTCCAGCAGGTTGCGCTCGTCGAACAGCCCCAGTTGCAGCTGCCCTTGCTCGACCAGCGAGCGGATCGAGGCGCTCTTCAGCGCCGTGATCCAGCCGATACCGCTCATCTCGCGCAACTCAGCGATCGAGCCGTGGCCGATCATGCCGCGGTCGCCCACCATGACCAGGTGCTCGATGCCGAACTGCTCGCGCAGCCGCTGCACCTCGGGCATGAAGGTGGCACTGTCGGCCACGTTGCCTTCGTACACCGACACCGCCACGGGGCAACCGCGTGCGTCGGTGAGCAGTCCGTAGTTCACCTGCAGCATGCCCTTGCGGCCATCGCGGCTGTGGCCCAGCCGCGCCAGCGGGCAGGTGGCGCCTTCGAAGTAGCTCGAGCTCAGGTCGTACAGCACCAGGCTGCCATCGCTGAAGTGGCGCGCTGCCAGCTTCTTTTGAATCGCGTCCTGGCGCCCAAACAGCCAGTCCATTGCCGCATACAAATCGTCCTCATTGGCGGCGGCGACACCGAAGTCATCGGCCAATGTGCTCGTGTGCCACCAGCGCGTGGTCGCCAGCTTGGTGTGAGGAGCCACGATGCGCGCGGCCACCATGGCCAGCACCAGTTCGCGCTCCCGACAAGGCTTGCTGCCCAGCACCGCGGCAAAGTCCAGGCGCTGCATTGCCAGCGCCACGGCGTGCACATGGCCGTGCGAGCGTGAGCCGATGACCTCGAATGCCTGGCCCAGCGGCACGAACGTCTCGCCTTGCAGGCTGCGTCGAATGATTTCAATGAGCGACTCGGGCAGATGCGACAGATTGCCCAGCGTCTCGTTCTTGACTTTGCCGTCCTCGCGGTAACTGCGTCGCAGCAGGTGCGTGCGGTAGACGGTGCCTTTGTAGGCGCGCGTCGTGGTGACGACGTGAGCGGTTCCAGTTCGTGCGGCCATGTAAGAAACATAGGCGATTACGAGCCGAAGTCAAGCCAATTTAGTGACTACAAAATCGAGAAAACAAAAGCGCCTCAAGGGCGCCAATGTTCAGCAATCACGCGGACTTGCGCCCGCATGATGACTACGTGGATGGGAGGAACTTCGG
>NZ_JABRWJ010000045.1 GCF_013266755.1 Pseudaquabacterium terrae
CCGTCGTGAACAGGCTCTCGCTGTAGCTGTCAGTGCCTCGCATCGGTGCCTCGTCCCTCGGACTCGTCCCTCGCAATGCTCGCTCAGTCGAAGGCGGTGGTCGAGCAGAATTTCAACAGCCTGCTAACGTTTGAGGTAACGCGCCCGTGCCGGCAGGACGCTTGGGGCGCGAGGCCGATGATAGGCTGCACGGCCTCGCGCCCCAAGTGGCCTGCCGGTACGGGTCGCGTTGACCGAAGGGTTAGGCGTCACGAAGATCGCAATACTCTCTTGCCGCCGGAGACGCTGACAACGTTGCTCAGGCTTGAGCGTTCCGATCCTGGCGAACCCGTCGCGGTGAAGCCGAAGGAAGCATCTGAACACTGGATTGCGCCGCTCACCCTTAGACCAGCGCCCGCGATGAGCTCGACGTGCCCTGAGGCAGCAGATCCGGTTGGACCTGAAGCCAGGATCTCTGACGAGTTGTCTCGGAAGTGCCAGGTGCCTCGGATCTTGCCGGTGTGGCTACTTTGCAGGATGACAACCGCCGCCTGATAGCTGGTTGAGAGCACTTGAAGCATGAGAGGGCGCGAGACGTCCGTCTGGGTGAATCTGTATGTTCCCTCGAATAGCAACTGCCCGTTGTCATTGAGGAACGTTCCGGTCACGACGAATGGACGATCGAAAGGCGCGGTGGAGTCCCGGATCACCCCGTCGAACCAGTACTCGTCAGCGCTTATGTGCTCGAGGAAGTGGTGCATTTGGTGTGACGCCTAACGTTTGAGGTAACGCGCCCGCAGCGGCAGGGGGCTTGGGGCGCGAAGCACATGATAGACCTGGGTGCCTTGCGCCCCAAGACGCCTGCTGGTGCGGGTCGCGTTGACCGAAGGGTTAGGCGGCATTGTGAGCGGAGGCCTGCGAGACCGCGTGACCTGAAGAGCGACCGGCGGTGGTGTGCCGAAGGAATGTGACTTTGCCGAGTTCCTTTCCTCGAACAGCCTGGGCGCCTCCTGTAGGCTGCGAACCCTGCACCGCGCTCTGCGCGGTGCCCGACGAACTGACTGCGCGGCGCAGCACGCTTGCGCGAAGCGCACTTGTGGGCCTGACCTTGCGACCCTGGCCAGAGGGCACAGCGTGGGCGTGCGGCTTTCCACTCTTCGCAGTTTGGTCGGTCGAGGCAGACGCGGTTCTGGTCTTCCCGCTCGGTGCTTCGCAAGGCCCGGTCTTGGTCTTCGCGCTCGGTGCATGCAAGGCGGGCCAGATGCTCGCGCTGAGACTGTGCATGCCGCCTAACGTTTGAGGTAACGCGCGGCCGCCAGCGGAGCGCCAGGGCCGCGAGGCAGATGATATGCCTGGGTGCCTCGCGGCCCTGGCGCGCAGCTGGTGGACATCGCGTTGACCGAAGGGTTAGGTGGCTGCGGGTCTTGGGCAACGATGCTAGAAGGACGGATGACGATAGTGCGCAAGCCAGAACCTCGAACGGCGCAGATGTGCGAGCTGCCAGAGCCCGGGCGGGGTGCTGGACTTCGAGGTGAGCGGCCAACACAAGCGACAGACCTTGGTGAACCACAATACGACCTCGGCGGCCCGACTGCAAACGCCCGAAGGGCGCGTGGTGGCCTGCGCATGCAGCCAATGGCATTCTGTTTCTGCCAGGGCACCCCGGTGAACGATGTCTTCGCTTCCAGAGCGCAACTCCGATCGTGCTCGCCGGCGAAGGTGGACTGAACGAAGCCTGCGCAAGCGGCGCACTTCGACGGACACCTAACGTTTGAGGTAACGCGCGGCCGCCAGCGGAGCGCCAGGGCCGCGAGGCAGATGATATGCCTGGGTGCCTCGCGGCCCTGGCGCGTAGCTGGTGGACGTCGCGTTGACCGAAGGGTTAG
>NZ_JABRWJ010000046.1 GCF_013266755.1 Pseudaquabacterium terrae
CAACGCGACGTCCACCAGCTACGCGCCAGGGCCGCGAGGCACTCAGGCATATCATGTGCCTCGCGGCCCTGGCGCTCCGCTGGCGGCCGCGCGTTACCTCAAACGTTAGGCGTCATGGCAAGGCCCTGCTCGAGCAGTCGGTCCGTCTTGCGAGCACCGAACGTGAAGACCAACACCGCGTCCGCCGCGTTCGTCTGACTGCGAAGCGACCGAAACGCTTGCGAGCACCGAGCATGAAGAACAACACCGCGTCTGTCGCACTCCGTCTGGCTGCGGCGGCCGTGAGTCGTCTTCGCAAGCTGTGCCCTCTGGCCACCGCTTCAAGGTCAGTCCTACAAGTGCGCTTCGCGCAAGCGTGCTGCGCCGCGCAGTCAGTTTGTCGGGCACCGCGCAGGAGCGCGGCGCGAGGCGCAGTTCTGAGCGCAAGGTCAACAATCGCACTACGCATGCACTTTGGCCCTGGCAGGCCGTGCCTTGCGGGGCCATCATCACTGGCAGTCGGCTCTCCATCCGCACGGTATCGCAGTTCTGCCGCTCACAATGCCGCCTAACCCTTCGGTCAACGCGACGTCCACCAGCTACGCACCAGGGCCGCGAGACACCCAGGCATATCATGTGCCTCGCGGCCCTGGCGCTCCGCTGGCGGCCGCGCGTTACCTCAAACGTTAGGCCTCGGGCAAACACGTCCACCACGATTCGTAGCGCTGCCAGAAGCACCTCATGCACTCGGCCGGTCATTGCATCAGCCACCAGAGGAACAGCCGAATACGAGTCTGCGCTTGTCGGCCCTGGCAACGAAAGCCGAGCCACGCCTGCATCGGGCCGTATGGTCGCGCAAGGCCTGAGCACGTCGAAAAGAACCAAGAAGGAGCCATCTTGGTCCGAGGTAGAGCGCTCCAAGGTCAACAAGACCAGAACACATCGCATGGCTCTGGCATCAGGCGCGTCAGTGCTCACCGAGCATCAGAGCAAGAGGGCATCTGTAGTCCCTGGCATCTTCAGCGTCCCGGCCAGGCCGCCCTTCAGGTGCTCGTGGTGTTCACGGTCACCACGCATCCGAGGCCTAACCCTTCGGTCAACGCGACGTCCACCAGCTGCGCGCCAGGGCCGCGAGGCACCCAGGCATATCATCTGCCTCGCGGCCCTGGCGCTCCGCTGGCGGCCGCGCGTTACCTCAAACGTTAGGCGTCATGGCAAGGTCCTGCGCGAGCAATGGGTCCGTCTTGCGAGCACCGAGCATGAAGAACAACACCACGTCTGTTGCGCTCCGTCCGACTGCGACGACCCGCGAGTCGTCTTCGCAAGCTATGCCCTCCGTTCAGCGCTTCAAGGTCAGTCCCCCAAGTGCGCTTCGCGCAAGCGTGCTGCGCCGCGCAGTCAGTCTGTCGGGCGCCGCGCGGGGGCGGCGCGAGGCGGAGCGCAAGGTCAACAATCCGCACTGCGCATGCACCCTGGCCCTGGCAAGCTGCAGCGCCTTGCGAGCCACCACTGGCGGTCGGTCCCCGTCCGCGCGGTCGCGCAGTTCTGCCGCTCAAAATGCCGCCTAACCCTTCGGTCAACGCGACGCCCACCAGCTACGCGCCAGGGCCGCGAGGCACCCAGGCATATCATGTGCCTCGCGGCCCTGGCGCTCCGCTGGCGGCCGCGCGTTACCTCAAACGTTAGGTGTCCGTCGAAGTGCGCCGCTTGCGCAGGCTTCGTTCAGTCCACCTTCGCCGGCGAGCACGATCGGAGTTGCGCTCTGGAAGCGAAGACATC
>NZ_JABRWJ010000047.1 GCF_013266755.1 Pseudaquabacterium terrae
CAGCGGAGCGCCAGGGCCGCGAGGCACATGATATGCCTGGGTGCCTCGCGGCCCTGGCGCGTAGCTGGTGGACGTCGCGTTGACCGAAGGGTTAGGCCTCGGCCGCGTGGCGACCGTGAACACAGCGAGCACCTGAAGGGCGGCTGGCCGAGCGATGAAGATGCCAGGGACGACAGATGCCCTCTTGGTCTGATGCAGGGCATTGACGCGCCTGATGCCAGAGCCATGCGGTGTGTTCTGGTCTTGTTGCCCTTGGAGCGCAGGACTTTCGAACCGCCGCGGCTCCTTCTTGGTTCTTCGACGTGCTCAGGCCTTGCGCCAACCGTACAGCCCGATGCAGGCTTTGGTTCGGCTTTCATTGCCAGAGGCCGACATGCACAGACTCGTGTTCGGCTGTTCCTCCGGTGGTCGATGCGATGACGGCCGAGTGCATGCGGTGCTTCTGACAGCGCTACGAGCCGCGGTGAACGTGCTCACCCGAGGCCTAACGTTTGAGGTAACGCGCCCGTGCCGGCAGGACGCTTGGGGCGCGAGGCACATGATAGACCTGGGTGCCTCGCGCCCCAAGGGGCCTGCTGGTACGGGTCGCGTTGACCGAAGGGTTAGGCGTCACTCGGCCTAGAAGACGTGGATTTCTTGAAGCACGAGGGCGGTACCACCGGACCTGCGCCTTACGATGAACGTGGCAGTAAGGTCTGACCACTCACCATTTAGGGGGAGGTCATGCTCGATACGCGCGATGGTGCCGTTTGAATCAGAGATTCGATCGATCTCTGCCCTTGGAGGGCCACCGCGTGCGTCTTGCGGCAACGTTACCGAGAACTGAGTACCGCTTGAATGTGGCGCTGGGAACCCGTACCCCTCAACCACGCGACGCAGCAGATCTGGTGACCACGCGTAGTACGGATCATGTTCTGTGAACGCGAATGCCTCGTCATACTGACCCTTGGCGAGCAAACACAGCCATTCATGGACTTCGGAACGAAGTTGCTCGTCCGAAGGTGACGGTGGTAGAGGCATGTCCGTGACGCCTAACGTTTGAGGTAACGCGCGGCCGCCAGCGGAGCGCCAGGGCCGCGAGGCAGATGATATGTCTGGGTGCCTCGCGGCCCTGGCGCGTAGCTGGTGGACGTCGCGTTGACCGAAGGGTTAGGCCTCACGCGTGCTCAGGGCAATGGTGTGCTGCCCGCTCTGACAGCGCTGAGATGCGCCTTGACTCCGACCGCGTTGTGCAGCGGCGGATCACATGCGAAGTTCACTATTCCTTCAACGGCCTCCTCGAGGCGGGCATGGTGCAGTTCGTCGACAGGTAGAAGGTGATATGTCCCGTTGCCGACCGTGAACAGGCCTGGCTTGTTGGGCGCAGTGAAGATGGGTTCGAGGGGTGCTCCGTCTTCGGACCAGAACCGCCAGACTCCTGCTTCTACATCGAGTCCTTCGCAGGCAGCCACTGCTGCGGCCTCGCTGGGAAAGACGAGGAGGGTTCGTTCTTCGGTTTCAGCGACGAAGATCATCTTTGCTGTGCGAGGAGCAAGCTCGCCTGTGAGGCCTAACGTTTGAGGTAACGCGCGGCCGCCAGCGGAGCGCCAGGGCCGCGAGGCGCATGATATGCCTGGGTGCCTCGCGGCCCTGGTGCGTAGCTGGAGGACGTCGCGTTGACCGAAGGG
>NZ_JABRWJ010000048.1 GCF_013266755.1 Pseudaquabacterium terrae
GCGGCCCCATTGCGGACGACAGGGGTCGCAATGTCCCAATTCGAGATCCAAATCTCGGCCAAATCGGCTGCCTCCAACCAAATCGGCCGTACAGCTCACCTACCGTGAAACATGCGGGCTAGGTGCCGTTTGATTGAACATGATGTTCGACCGCCGCGAGGCACAGACTGTTTTGACCGAACGTGAGCAGGCTGTGAGCTTCACTTGAATTTGCCCAGCGCCAGGCTTTGTGTTCGTTCGACAGGTGAGGGACCGTTCCTGGCAAGACGCGAGTGTAGAAAACACGTTCGCAGACTTCAGTAGCTTCTGGTCCGTAGAGCGCCCTCCACTCTGGCTTGACAGGAAAGCGTTGCTCGAATACTGCGTACTGGACTTGGGTGATCTCGATTCCTGTCTCTTCGAGTACCTCACGGATGGCCGCTTGCTCGTGTGACTCTTTCTCTTCAAGGGCCCCCGTAATGCCTTGCCAGAAGTCTGGTAGCGACAGTTCCGGACGAGCGTGGCGCTGAAGCAGCAGGAATTCGATCTGGTCTTTGCCAGAGCGAACGAGGAACACTTGTACGGAGTGCGGACGGCGCACGGTAGGCACCTAACGTTTGACATGAGGGGCGGCACAAAGGGCGCGAAGCGGCCTTTGTGACGTCCCCTCGATGGAAGGGTTAGGGCTCGGGTGCGGACCGACCGCCCGCCGACGGGTTGCTGCCTTGACGGCAGCCACACCGCACGCCGCCGCGCGGCGCGAGCGATAGCTGGCGCCTAACCCGGCCTGCAACCCAGGCGCTGCGGTACGCCGCAGGGCCGACGAGCAAGAACTGTGGCTCAAGAGAAAGCCCATGTATTTCCCGAACCTGTGCCGCGCGTTGACGAACCGCGAGGGTACTGGCTTTGCGGCGAACGCTCAACGCTCGCTTGCGGCCACCGCTGCGGAAGGCTGCGCTGATTTGCAGCTTTGAGACCGACGCCCGACGGTGCGCTGGCCGCCGAAGGACGGACAGCCCAGGCCGACCTCGGCGGTGAGCCTCTTTGCGCACGACGGGCGGTGCGCCGGCCGCGTAGACGGACGGCCCAGGCAGACCGAGACCGACGACAGCGGAACGAGCATTGCATGGACGCTGTATAGCCACACGCATTTGCGGCCTGCGAGCCCTAACGTTTGAGGTAACGCGCGGCCGCCAGCGGAGCGCCAGGGCCGCGAGGCAGATGATATGCCTGGGTGCCTCGCGGCCCTGGCGCGTAGCTGGTGGCCGTCGCGTTGACCGAAGGGTTAGGCGTCATTGGGGTTCGCGCGCTGCGGGCCAACAGAATGAACGCGTTCACCGAGTACCTGAGTCCTTCTCGTGCCAAGTGAGCGTGGACCCGAGTTTTTGTTCAACGATGGTTCTCGCCTCTGTGAGAGAGGTGCTTGCACCACCACCAACCCATTGTGGTTGACCCGCCGGGGTGCTGAAGTAGATATAGAAGCATTCGACTTCTTGGTCGTCGGCGATCTCAGGTGGATCTTCGTGGTCACCTGTCCCATAGAGCACGTGATGGCTGACAATCTTGACTGCGCAAGGAGTGTCTCCCGCGTAGAGCCAAGTGCCCGACAGTACTGCCGGCGCGTCTGCGAGGTCGTGGTTCATGACGCCTAACGTTTGAGGTAACGCGCGGCCGCCA
>NZ_JABRWJ010000049.1 GCF_013266755.1 Pseudaquabacterium terrae
TCCACCAGCTGCGCACCAGGGCCGCGAGGCACCCAGGCATATCATGTGCCTCGCGGCCCTGGCGCTCCGCTGGCGGCCGCGCGTTACCTCAAACGTTAGGCGTCATGGCAAGGCCCTGCGCGAACAATCGGTCCGTCTTGCGAGCACCGAACGTGAAGACCAACACCGCGTCCGCCGCGGTCGTCCGACTGCGAACCGGCCGAAACGTTTGCGAGCACCGAGCATGAAGAACAACACCGCGTCTGTCGTACTCCGTCCGACTGCGACGGCCGTGAGTCGTCTTCGCACGCTCTGCCCTCCGGCCACCGCTTCAAGGTCAGTTCCACAAGTGCGCTTCGCGCAAGCGTGCTGCGCCGCGCAGTCAGTTTGTCGGGCACCGCGCAGGAGCGCGGCGCGAGGCGGAGTTCGTAGCGCAAAGGTCAACAATGCGCACTACACATGCACTCTGGCCCTGGCAAGCCGCAACGCCTTGCGGGACATCACTGGCGGTCGGCTCTTCATCGCACGGTCTCGTAGTTCTGCCGCTCACAATGCCGCCTAACCCTTCGGTCAACGCGACGTCCACCAGCTACGCACCAGGGCCGCGAGGCACCCAGGCATATCATGTTCCTCGCGGCCCTGGCGCTCCGCTGGCGGCCGCGCGTTACCTCAAACGTTAGGCCTCGGGTCAACACGTCCTCCACGGCTCGCAGCGCTGCCAGAAGCACCACATGCACTCGGCCGCCATCGCATCAGCCACCAGAGGAACAGCCGAACACCGGTTGCGCAACGGCTCTGGCAACGAAAGCCGAGTCGGGGGCTGCATCGGACTGTACGGTCGGCGCAAGGCGTGAGCACGTCGAAGAACCCAATGAGGAGCCGTGCCCGTTCAGGATCCTACGCTCCAAGGTCAACAAGACCAGAACACACTGCAAGGCTCTGGCATCAGGCGCGTCGATGCTCACCGAGCATCAAACAAGGCGCAGCGGTCGCGCTGGCATCTTCAGCGTCCCGGCCACGCCGTCCTTCAGGTGCTCGCGGTGTTCACGGTCACCACGCGTCCGAGGCCTAACCCTTCGGTCAACGCGACGTCCACCAGCTACGCGCCAGGGCCGCGAGGCACCCAGGCCTATCATCTGCCTCGCGGCCCTGGCGCTCCGCTGGCGGCCGCGCGTTACCTCAAACGTTAGGTGTCCGTCGAAGTGCGCCACTTGCGCAGCTTTCGTTCAACCCACCTTCGCCGGCGAGCGCGATCGGGGTGCGCTCTGGAAGCGAAGACATCGTTCGTCGTGATGCCCTGGCAGAAACACAAATCCATTGGCTGCATGCGCAGTTCACCACGCGCCCTTCGGGCGTTTGCAGTCCGGAAACCAAAGGCCGCACTGTCGCTCACCAAGGTCCGTCGTTTGTCATGGCCGCTCATCTCGAAGTCCAACAATACCCACTCGGCCTCTGGCAGCACGCGCACGTGCGTCGTTCGAGTTCTGCCTTGCGCATCATCGTCATCCGTCCTTCCGGCATCGGTGCCAAGGCCTGCAGCCACCTAACCCTTCGGTCAACGCGACGTCCACCAGCTACGCGCCAGGGCCGCGAGGCACCCAGGCATATCATGTGCCTCGCGGCCCTGGCGCTCCGCCGGCGGCCGCGCGTTACCTCAAACGTTAG
>NZ_JABRWJ010000005.1 GCF_013266755.1 Pseudaquabacterium terrae
CAGTCGGCCCCCCAGGGCCGACCGCCGGATTCGGCCCGCCGTGCCCGCACCCCGAGCCGCTCGGGCGCTCAACACGAAACAAGTCCCAAACGACCACCCACACCAACGACCGCAACGGGCCGTCAGCGGCCTCCCAGTTCCCCAACCTGTACCGGAGCAACTGAGATGACCTCGAACGATTCCCTCCGCGCACTCGCCCTGGCAACGCTGGTGTCGCTGCTGGCGATGTTCGCCTGCATGAACATCGCCCTGCTGGCCGGCATCGAGCCGCACCCGCCTGCCGCCCGCGGCCCGTACCTCGCCGCGACGATGGCGCTGTGCCTGGCAGCCGCGGTGCAGTTCCTGCTGCGCGCGCCGGCCGCGCGCTGGTTCGGCTTCGCCGCCGCGCTGGCGGTGATCCCCGGCGTCGGGCTGCACAAGTTCGCGACCGAAGTGAACGCGCCGCTGCTGGCGCCGGTGCTGGTGGTGGGGAGCCTGTCGGCGCTGGGGCTGGCCTGGGCCAGCTGGAAGGGTCGCTGACGGCCTCAAGACCGGAGTCAAGCCGGTTTTGTGCCCCTTATCCGCCGGCCCCGACCGGGTGGCTGGGCGAACATCCTGCATCCGCGCCAAAAGGCGCAGCCTGCGCCCACCGCCCTTCATGTCCCACCCTGCCGCCCGCCCCGACGTCGACATCGACACCGGTGTGCCCGCGCGCGTGCAGCGCTGGCACCACTACCTGAAGGATCTGGAGAACTACGCCGCATTGCGCACGCCGCTGCAGAACCAGGGCACGCTGGTGCGCGTCACCGGCCTGGTGCTCGAGGCCGCCGGCGTGCGGGCGCCCGTCGGCTCGGTCTGCGAGGTGCATGGCGAGGCCAAGGACCCGGTGCTGGCCGAAGTCGTCGGCTTCAACGGCGACCGCGCCTTCCTGATGCCCACCGGCGAGGTGCACGGCCTGACCAGCGGCGCCCGCGTCAGCGCGCGCACGACGCCGCAGGCACCGCCGCTGCTCGGCAAGGACAACCAGCTGTGGCGCCGCACCGAAGACCGCGGCCTGCACCTGCCGATGGGCGACGGCCTGCTCGGCCGCGTCGTCGACGCGCACGGCCACCCGATGGACCGCAACGGCCCGCTGCAATACGTGCGGCCCGAGCCGATGGTGCGCCGCCCGATCAACGCGATGGACCGCGACCCGGTGCGCACGCCGCTGGACACCGGCGTGCGGGCCATCAATTCGATGCTGACAATCGGCCGCGGCCAGCGCATCGGCCTGTTCGCCGGCACCGGCGTCGGCAAGTCGGTGCTGCTGGGCATGATGGCCCGCTACACCGCCGCCGACGTCATCGTCGTCGGGCTGATCGGCGAACGCGGCCGCGAGGTCAAGGAATTCATCGAGGACATCCTCGGCGAGGAAGGGCTGGCGCGCTCGGTCGTCGTCGCCGCGCCGGCCGATGCGCCGCCGCTGGTGCGCATGCAGGGGGCGACCTACGCCACGGCGATCGCGGAACACTTCCGCGATGAAGGCCGCCACGTGCTGCTGCTGATGGACAGCCTGACGCGCTACGCGATGGCCCAGCGTGAGATTGCGCTGGCCATCGGCGAGCCCCCAGCCACCAAGGGCTATCCGCCGTCCTGCTTCGCGAAGCTGCCGCAATTGGTCGAGCGCTCGGGCAACGGCCTGAACGGCATCGGCTCGATCACCGCGTTCTACACCGTGCTGTCCGAGGGCGACGACCAGCAGGACCCGATCGCCGACGCCGCGCGAGGCATTCTCGACGGCCACATCGTGCTGTCGCGCGAGCTGGCCGAAAGCGGCCACTTCCCGGCGATCGACGTCGAACGCTCGATCTCGCGCGTGATGACCAGCGTCGCCCCGCGCGAGCAGATCGAAGCGGCCCGCCGCGCCCGCGCGCTGCTGTCGAAGCTGACGCGCGCGCGTGACCTGATCCAGCTCGGCGCCTACCAGCCGGGCCACGACCACGAGCTCGACCTCGCGGTCCGGCTGCAGCCGCAACTCGTCGGCCTGCTGCAGCAGGACATGCACGACCGCGCCCCGCTCGACATGAGCCGCAGCCAGCTGTGCCGGCTGGTCGGCACCTGATGCCCCCTCCAGAGGCCCAAGCGATGACCACTCCGCTCTCCACGCTGCTCGAACACGCCGAAGCCGAACGCGACGCCGCGATCACGGTGCTCCGCAATGCCGAGGCCGCCGCCGCGCATGCGCAGGCGCAGGCCGAGCAGCTGCAGACCTACCGCTCGCAATATCAACAGCGCTGGTCGACCCAGTTCCGCCAGGCCGGCTCGATCGAGCTGCTGCAGTGTTACCAGGGCTTCGGCCAGCGCCTCGACCAGGCGATCACCCAGCAGAGCCACACGGCGGCCCAGGCGCAGAACCGCGTCGCCCAGGCGCGCGCGGTGCTGCTCGAGCGCGAGCAGCGGGTCGCCGCGGTGCGCAAGCTGATCGAACGCCGCGGGCAGGAACAGCGCCGCGTCGACGACCGGCGCGAACAGCGCAGCACCGACGAGGCCGCCTCGCGCTGCCGCGACAACGGTGTCTCGCGCCTGACGCTGTCCCTGATCTGAACGAGCCTTTTCGCATGCTGAGCCTGCTGAGTTCTGCCCCCGCCGCCAAACCCGGCGTCGCCACCGATCCGCTCGGCGGCGGCCTGCGTGCCGACGCCGGGGCCGACAGCGCCGGCGCCGGCGCCTTTGCCGATGCGCTGCAGCGCAGCAGCGATGCGCTGCAAGCCGACGGCGACGACACCGATCTGACCCCGGCCGCCGACGACCGCGGCCTGGCCGGCGTCACCGATCTGCTCGCCGGCGTCGCGCCGACCCTCGACCCCACGCCGATCCCGGCGCCGCTGCCGGCGATCGCCGCGGACATCGGCCTGGCCGCCGGCCTTGCACCCGCGCTGCCGGCCGAGGTGCCGGCCACCGCGGGGGCGCCGATCGATCCGCTGGCCCACAACGCCATCGCCGCCGCAGCGGCCGCTGCCATCGGTGGCCCGGCCCCCGCCGCGTCCGCTGCGCCAAAGCAGCGGACAACCCTTACCGAACCACTGATCCAGCCGACCCATCGTGGTGCGAGCGACACCGGCAGCCCGCGCCCGACGATGGTCGCGCCGACGCCGGCGACGCCATTGCCCTCGCCGCACACGCCGATCACACCGGCCGAAGGCGGCGACAAGCCGGTCCGGCTCGACGACCCCGCCCCGGCGGCGTCGACCCTGCAAGCCGACCGCCCCGATGCGGCGACGCCGGAGATCGCGCCGGCCGACGTGACCGCCGCCGAGCCCGCCAGCCCGATGGCCCGCGCGCCAACGATCACCACCACGCCGGCGATTGCCCCCGCACCGCCGCTCGCTGCCGAGTCGGTGGCGCCGCTGACGGCGCCGGTCGCGGCCACCGTGCTCGCCGACGCGCGCGTGCCGTCGACTGCCGGCGCCCGCGCCGCGGTGCCCACGCCGACTGCCGCAGCGCTGACGACCACCCGCACCGGCGCCGAAGCGTCGGCCGACCGCGCGACACCGCGCAGCGCCGCCCGCACGCCCGCCGCCGAAACCGCGGGCGATCGGCCCGCGCACGACCCGCTTCGCGCCGACACAGCGGACGCCCGCGTGCCGGTGGCACGCGCCGGTGCCCAGGCCCACGGCGGCCGCGACGACGCCTCGAGCGGCGAACGTTTCACCGCCGCGGCGGCCGCTGCTGCCCCGGGCACCGCACCGGCCCAGGCGATGCCTGCCGCGCCGCGCTTCGCCGACCAACTGCAATCGCTGCTGGTGCCGGCCACGGCCGCGCCGGCGCCGACCGCCGCAGCGCCCTCGTTCGCCGACGCACCGACCTATTCGCTGCCGGCCTCGCCGCAAAGCCCCGAGTTCGCCCCGGCGATGGGCGCCCAGATCACGCTGCTGGCCAAGGACGGCGTGCAGCAGGCACGCATCGAGCTGAACCCGGTCGACCTGGGTCCGGTGCTGGTGCAGATCTCGCTGGACGGCAGCGCCGCGCGTGTCGACTTCCACGCCGAGGTCGCTTCGACGCGGCAGGCGATCGAATCCTCGCTGCCGGCGTTGGCCGGCTCGCTGCGCGACGCCGGCATGACGCTGACCGGCGGCGGCGTGTTCCAGCAGCCCCAGCAGCAGTCGTCCGGCCGCCACGGCGCCGAAGACGGCCACCGCCGCCACAACGGTCCAGGCCAGCGTGGCAACGAGGGCGGCCCGGCCGCCGTCTCCACCACCGTTCGCCCCGGCGCACGCCGCGGGCTGGTCGACCTGGTGGCCTGACCGAGCGCGACCTTCCTGCCCCGCCGGCTGAACGCCCGGCGGCGCAGCCCTGCCCGTCCGTCCGGCAGCCCAGGGCTCCAAATCGCCGCCCTTTCCCCCGCTATTCGGATCATTGCGAACAGGCCCTCCGCCGAACAATGGCCGGCAACACCCCGCACGTGCCTGACCGCCCGGAGAGCCCATGTCCACCGCCGCCACCGCCGAAGTCACCGACGCCTCGCCGCCGAAGACCGCCGGCAAGAAGAAGCTGATCATCATCATCGCCGCCGCGCTGCTGCTGGTGCTGGCCGGCGGCGGCACGGGCCTGTTCCTGCTGAAGAAGCGCGCCGCGGCCGAAGCCGAGGCTGAAGCCGACGAAGGCGGCGACGTCAAGGCCGCCGCCAAGGCCAAGGCCGAGGACGCGAAGGAAGAAGAAAAGCGCGTGCCGCCGATCTTCGTGCCGCTGGACCCCTTCACCGTCAACCTGGCCGACCGCGATGCCGAGCGCTACGCGCAGGTCGGCGTCACGCTGCAGATCGAGGACGCCAAGGTCGGCGAGGAGCTCAAGCTCTACATGCCGGCGATCCGCAACAACATCCTGATGCTGCTGGCGCACAAGAACGCCAGCGAGCTGCTGACGCGTGAAGGCAAGCTGCGCCTGGCGCAGGAGATCCGCCGCGAAGCGATGCGCCCGCTGGGCGTCACCATGCCGCTCGACGACGACGACGACGCGGCCACCGCCGGCACGAAGAAGAAGAAGCGCAAGGCGCCGGTGAACTATCCGATCAAGGCCGTGCAGTTCGCGAACATCATCATCCAGTAACACTGGATCGACGCGTCCACCTTATCCTCCAGCATTCAAGCAAAGCCCAGCGCATGAATCAGCAGATTCTTTCGCAAGACGAAGTCGATGCGCTGCTGCAAGGCATCACCGGCGAGAGCCAGAAGCTCGAGCAGGAGGATGCCCCCACCGGTGGCATCCGCGACTACGACCTTGCCAGCCAGGAACGCATCGTTCGTGGGCGCATGCCCACGATGGAGATCATCAACGAGCGCTTTGCGCGGAACATCCGCATCGGCTTGTTCAATCTCATCCGGAAAAGCCCGGAAGTCGCGATCGGTGGCATCAAGGTGCAGAAGTACAGCGCCTTCCTGCGTGAGATCGTCGTGCCGACGAACTTCAACATCGTCTCGGTGCGCCCGCTGCGCGGCTCGGGCCTGATCGTCTGCGACCCGACGCTCGTTTTCGCCGTCATCGACGCGCTGTTCGGCGGCGCCGGCAAGTTCCACACCCGCATCGAGGGCCGCGATTTCTCGCCGACCGAGCAGCGCGTGATCCTGCGCCTGGTCGAGACCATCATGGCCGAGTACAAGAAGGCCTGGACCGGCATCTACCCGGTCGAGATGGAGTACCAGCGCTCGGAGATGCAGCCGCAGTTCGCGAACATCGCGACGCCCTCCGAGATCGTCGTCGCCACCAGCTTCACGCTGGAGATCGGCGAGACCAGCGGCACCGTGCACTTCTGCATTCCGTACTCGACGCTGGAGCCGATCCGCGACGTGCTGTACAGCACGATGCAGGGCGACTCGAGCGAACCCGATCGCCGCTGGGTCCAGCTGCTGAAGCAGCAGATCCAGTCGGCCGACGTCAAGCTCGTCGCCGAGTTGGCCTATGCGCAGGCCACCGTCGAGCAGCTGCTGGCATTCAAGCCGGGCGACTTCATCGAGCTGGATCTGAATCCGATGATCCAGGCCAAGATCGACGGCGTTCCTGTCTTCGACTGCCACTACGGCACCTCCAACAACCGCTACGCCATCAAGATCGACCGACTGTTGACGACCACGCCTGCCGGCTGGTTGGGAGAAGGCAATGAGTGAACCGCAGATGTCCGAAGAGGACCGCATGGCCGCCGAATGGGCGGCGGCCCTGGCCGAATCCAAGCCCGCCGACAACGGCATGAGCACCGCGCTCGAGAGCGTGGCTGCCGCGTCGTTCGCGAACTTCGCGCCGACCGGCATGGCACCGAACGGCGCCGGCAACGACCTCAACATGATCCTGGACATCCCCGTCCAGCTGACCGTCGAGCTCGGCCGCACCAAGATCCCGATCAAGCACATCCTGCAGCTGGCGCAGGGTTCGGTCGTCGAGCTCGAGGCGCTGGCCGGCGAGCCGATGGACGTGCTGGTCAACGGTTATCTGATCGCCCAGGGCGAGGTGGTCGTCGTCAACGACAAGTTCGGCATCCGGCTGACCGACATCGTGACGCCGAGCGAACGCATGCGCCGCCTGAGCCGAGCATGACCGGTGGCTCGATCCTCGGACCGCTCGCGGCGTTCGTCGCGATCCTGGTCCTGATTCCCGTCGCGCTGTGGCTGCTCAAGCGCACGCCGATCGGCGCCGCCGCGTCGCAGGGGCCGATGCGGCTGGTCGCCGCGCTGCCGCTGGGGCCGAACCAGCGCCTGTTGACCGTCGAGGTCGGCGCGGGCGAGGAGCGCCGCTGGCTGGTGCTCGGTGTCACGCCGGGTGGCATCAATACGCTGCACACGATGGGGCCGCAGGCCGATCTGCCGGCCGCGTCCACCGCTGCCCTGCCCTTCGCGCAGTTCCTGAACCGCGCGCGCGGTGCCGCTCCCATCGCTCCGAAGGGAGACGACGGTGCGCACTGAAGCCCTGTTTTCTTCGCCCCTCGCGCGCCGCGCCGGCCAATGCCTGGCCGTATCGCTGTTTTCGGCACTGCCTGCAGCGGCTTTAGCGCAAGCTGCACCCGGTGGCGCGAATCTGCCGCTGCTGGTCGGCCAGGGGGCCGGCGGCACCAGCTACTCGGTGCCGATCCAGACGCTGCTGTTCTTCACCGCGCTGTCCTTCCTGCCGGCGGTGCTGCTGCTGATGACCGGCTTCACGCGCATCGTCATCGTGCTGTCGCTGCTGCGCCAGGCGCTGGGCACGCAGGCCGCGCCGCCGAACCAGGTGATCGTCGGCATGAGCCTGTTCCTGACCTTCTTCGTGATGTCGCCGACGATCGACAAGGTCTACACCCAGGCCTGGGCGCCCTACCAGGCGCAGCAGATCGAGTTCAACGAAGCCTTGAAGCGCGGCGAAGGCCCGATGCGCGAGTTCATGCTCAAGCAGACGCGGCAGAGCGACATGCAGCTGTTCGCCAAGCTGGCCAAGGTGGCGCCGGAGGTCAAGGGCGAGCAGATGCCGTTCTCGGTGCTGGTGCCCGCCTTCGTCACCAGTGAGCTGAAAAGCGCCTTCCAGATCGGCTTCCTGATCTTCATCCCGTTCCTGATCATCGACATGATCGTCGCCAGCGTGCTGATGAGCCTGGGCATGATGATGTTGAGCCCGGTGCTCGTCGCGCTGCCGTTCAAGCTGATGCTGTTCGTGCTGGCCGACGGCTGGAACCTGCTGCTCGGCTCGCTGGCCGCCTCTTTCGCGACTTAGGTGCACTATGGATTCGCAACACGTCTTCACGCTCGGCCAGCAAGGCCTGTACATGCTGCTGCTGATCTCGGCGCCGCTGCTGCTGGCAGTGCTGGTGGTGGGTCTCGTCGTCAGCATCTTCCAGGCGGCCACGCAGATCAACGAGCAGACCTTGAGCTTCGTGCCGAAGGTGCTGGCCGCGGTGGCGGTGCTGGCGGTGGCCGGCCCGTGGATGATCACGATGCTGGTCGACTACATCCAGCGCACCCTGACGTCGATTCCCACGATGGTCGGATGAGCGTCCGCCGGGCCGGAACGTGATCAGCTTCACCGAAGCGCAGCTCACCGCGTGGCTGACGCCGCTGCTGTGGCCGTTCCTGCGCGCGCTGGCGCTGTTCACCAGCCTGCCGGTGTTCAGCCAGCGCTCGGTGCCGATGCGCGTCAAGGTGTCGCTGGCCTTCTTCATCGCGCTGTGCTCGCAGGCCACGCTGCCGCCGATGCCGGTGGTGCCGCTCGATTCGGCGGCCGCCTTCATGCTGGTGATCCAGCAGGTGCTGATCGGCGTGTCGCTCGGCTTCGCGGTGCGGGTGGTGTTCGCCGCGGTGGAATTCGCCGGCGAGATCATCGGCCTGCAGATGGGCCTGAATTTCGCCGGCTTCTTCGACCCGGCCACCGCGTCGCAGGGCACCGCGTCCGGCCGCTTCTTCGGCACCATCGTCGGCTTCCTGTTCATCATCATCAACGGCCACCTGGCGATCATCGCGGCGCTGACCAAGAGCTTCACCGCCTTCCCGGTCGGCCCGGAGCCGTTCGCCTTCCTGCGTGCGGTGCAGGTGCACAGCTGGGGCGCCGACATCTTCACGATGGGCTTGTGGATCGCGCTGCCGCTGGTCGGCATGCTGCTGTTCGTCAACCTGGTGCTCGGCGTCATCTCGCGCGTCGCGCCGCAGATCAACATCTTCGCGATCGGTTTTCCGATCACGCTGGGCGTCGGCCTGGTCGGCATGCTGCTGACCTTGCCATTGCTGCAGCAGCCGTTCACGATGGCGCTCGAGCGCATGCTCGGACACTTCCAGTAGCCCTTGGGATTCAAGCCCGCGGGGCTGGATGTCGAAATGGAATCGGGGTTGCCGCCGTACACATGGCGGCCAGACAAGCAGGGAGCCCACCATGTCCACGATCGACCGCTTCTTCGTCCACGCCAACTCGCTGCCTGCGCTGCCGGAGGTGGCGCATCGGCTGCTGGAGACCTTTCGTCGCGAGGACGTCTCGCTGGTCGAGCTGTCCGAGCTGATCGCGCAGGACTCGGCGCTGACCGCACGTGTGCTGCGGCTGGCCAACACCGCGCGCTACGGCGCGCGCCGGCGTGTCGCCCACCTGCCCGATGCTGCTGCGCTGATCGGCCTGAACGGCCTGCGCGGCCTGGCGCTCACCGCGTGCCTGGTCGATACCTTCCCGCGGCCGCGCGGCTTCGACCGCCAGCGCTTCTGGCGCCAGAACCTGGCCACCGCCGGCTACGCCCGGGTCGTCGCGTCGCTGCTCGACCAGGACGCGGCGATGGCCGAGGTCGCCGGCCTGCTGCTGCGCAGCGGCCAGCTGCTGATGCTGATGGCCGACCCGGGCTCGGTGGCGCTGGTCGAATCGGTGGCCGGTGCGCCGGACAGCATCTTCAGCGTCGAGCGCGAACACTTCGGCTGCAGCCACGCCGAGGTCTCGGCCGAGCTGGCGGCACGCTGGCACCTGCCGCTGGAGCTGGTCGATGCACTGTTCACAGCTGCCAATCCGCTCGGCGCCGAGCCGTTCTCGCCCTTGGGCGCGATCCTGCGGCTCGCCAGCGTGCTGACCGACGCCGGCGAGGACGATCTGGATCGCATCGACGCCGTGCGCCTGTGGCAGGCGCCGGTGCTGGCCAAGCTCAAGCTGACGCCGGAACTGCTGGTCGTGCGCCTGCCGGCGCACGAATCGCTGGTCGCCGCCGCCGCCGAGATCACCGCCTAGCCAATTCCTTCACGCTTCGGGCCCTGCCGGGACTCAAGCCGCCGCGCTTCCTGCCGATCTGCCGCCAATGCTGATCGCCGCTGCGCTGTTTGCGGGGCTCGTCGCTGGCCTGCTCCTGGCGCGGGCCTGGCGGCCTCTGCTCGACCGCCGCCGCCGCTGGCAGCACAGCATCGCCGGTGTCGACTCGCGCGAAGCGCCGACCGTCAGCGCGCGCGAGGCGCTCAGCGAACAAGGCCACATCCTCGAGATGATCGCCACCCGCGCGCCGATGCCCGAGGTACTGGACCGCCTGGTGCAGCTGGCCGAATCGCAGGTCAAGGGCGTCAGCGCGTCGATCCTGCTGCTCGACAACCCCGACCCGACCCCGCTGCCGGCACCCGGCACGGGCTGGTCGACGCCGATCCTGTCGCACAGCGAGGCCGTGCTCGGCAGCTTCGTGGTCCATGCGCAGGACGGCTGGGCGCCGACCGCGCACCAGCGCCACTGCATCGAATCGGCGGCGCGGCTGGCCGGCATCGCGATCGAACGCCAGCGCTCCGAGCAGCGCATCCGCCACATGGCGCACCACGACGAGCTGACCGGCTTGCCGAACCGCGCGCTGCTGCAGGACCGCATGACGCAGGCGCTGGGCCAGGCGCGGCGCACCGGCCGGCCGCTGGCGCTGCTGTTCCTCGACTTGGACGGCTTCAAGTACATCAACGACAGCCTCGGCCATGAGGTCGGCGACCGGCTGCTGCGCGCCGTCGCCGGCCGGCTGCAGGCGATCGTGCGCCAGGGTGACACGGTGGCCCGCCTGGGCGGCGACGAGTTCGTCGTGATGCTGGTCGACCTGCCGCGCGCCGACGAGGCGGCGCTGGTCGCGCACGAGATCGTTCAGGCGTTGTCGCGACCGCTGCGCTTCGACGAGCGCCTGCTGCACGTGACCGCCAGCCTGGGCCTGGCCACCTTCCCGGCCGACGGCGACAGCGCCGAGCTGCTGCTGAAGCAGGCGGACGCGGCGATGTACCGCGCCAAGGCCGAGGGCCGCAACGGCTTCCAGTGCTACACCCGCGACATGGGGCTGCAGGCGCTGCAGCGCGTCGAGCTGCAGAGCGCGCTGCGCCTGGCCGTCGAGCACGACCAGTTCGAGCTGCACTACCAGCCGCAGGTCGCGCCGGAATCAGGGCGCATCGTCGCCGTCGAGGCGCTGCTGCGCTGGCGCCACCCGGTGCTGGGCAATGTCAGCCCGGACCGCTTCATCCCGCTGGCCGAGGAAACCGGGCTGATCGCGCCGATCGGCCGCTGGGTGCTGCGCAGCGCCGGCCGCCAGCTGCAGGCCTGGCATGCCGCCGGGCATACGCGGCTGGTGATGGCGGTGAACCTGTCGGCACGGCAGTTCATCACGCAGGACATTCCGCAGCTGGTGCGCGAGACGCTGGAGCTGTGCGGCCTGCCGCCGCAGGCGCTGGAGCTGGAGCTGACCGAGACCGCGCTGATGCACAACGCCGAGTCGGTGCATGCGACGCTGAGCACGCTGAAGGCCATCGGCGTGCTGCTTGCGCTCGACGACTTCGGCACCGGCTATTCGAGCCTGAACCACCTGCGCCGCTTCCCGATCGACACGATCAAGATCGACAAGAGCTTCACCGCCGAGATCGCCACCAGCGACGACACCGCGGCGATCGTGCGCGCGATCGTCGAGATGGCCGGATCACTGGGCGTCGAGATCGTCGCCGAAGGTGTCGAGCACGAGCAGCAGCTGCGGCTGCTGGCCGCGCTGCACTGCCACCGCGTGCAGGGTTATCACATCGGCCGGCCGATGCCCGCCGCCGAGCTCGCGCCGCTGCTCGGCGTGCCTGACGAGCCGCCGTCGTGCGATCTGATGCTGGATGAGACCCACGACGCGGCGACACCACTGGCATCCTGACGATCAAGGCGCCGCGACGTCACTGAGTCAATCTACCCAATGATGATCAGCCGCCGACCAGCCCGTTCCTGATCGCGTAGACCGTCAGCTCCGAGTTGTTCTGCAGGTTCAGCTTCTCGAGCACCCGCGCGCGGTAGACCGACACCGTCTTCGGCGACAGCATCAGCTCCTCGGCGATGTCCGACAGGCGTTTGCCCGAGGCGATCATCACCAGCGTCTGCAGCTCGCGGTCGGACAGCTTGTCGTGCGCGTTCTCCGGCACCGGCGTGGTCAGGCTCTCGACCAGCATCTGCGCGATCTCGGGCGTCACGTACTTGCGCCCCTGCGCCACCGTGCGCACCGCCTGCACGATCAGCTGCGGGTCACCGCCCTTGTTGACGTAGCCGAAGGCGCCGGCGCGCAAGGCGCGGATCGCGTACTGGTCCTCGGGGTACATGCTGACCACCAGCACCTTGATCGGCGAGGCCTCGTCCTTCAGCGTGTGCAGCACGTCCAGGCCCGAGCGGCCCGGCAGGTTGATGTCCAGCACCAGCACGTCGCAGCGGGCGCCGCGCAGCAGCGCGCGCAGCTCGCCGTAGTCGCCCGCCTCGCCGATGACCTCGATGTCCGGCGCGTCGGCCAGCGTGTCGCGGATGCCGCGGCGGATCAACGCGTGGTCATCGCACAGCATCACTTTGATCATGTTGGATGTGGGCTCATGGCGCCCCCCAGGTCGAAGGATCGTGGTCCTCGTCGTCGTCGAAGCGGCGTTGCCGATCGTCGTCGTGATCGGCCCCGTGCAGCGACAGCGGCACCGACAGCATCAGCACCGTGCCGCCCGCGCCGCTGGACACGTCGACCCAGCCGCCGACGGTGCCGGCACGCTCGTGCAGCCCGCGCAGGCCGAAGCTGCGGGCCTTGGCCAGGTCGGCGCTCGACAGCCCGCGGCCGTTGTCGGCCACCTCCAGCGACAGCACGCCGCGCGTCAGCGACAGGTCGATCGTCACCTTGGTGGCGTGCGCATGCTTGCTGACATTGGTCAGGGCCTCCTGCCCGAAGCGGTAGGCCACCAGCGGCACGCCGGCCGGCAGCTGCATCAGCTCGTGCGTGGTGCGGAATATGCACGGTATGCCGTTGCGCTTCTCGAAGCGCGACGCCATCCACTGCAGCGCCGCGACCAGCCCCTGCTCCAGGATCGCGGGCCGCAGGTTGTGCATGATGCGCTTGCTGGCCTCGATCGCCAGGTCGACCGTCTCCAGCGCCGATAGCACCCGCTGCTGCACCTCCGGCGCGCCGACGTGGCGGCCGATCCAGGCCAGGTCGAACTTGATCGCCGTCAGGCCGCCGCCGACGTCGTCGTGGATCTCGCGGGCGATCGCCGCGCGCTCCATCTCGACGCTGGTCTGCAGGTGCTGCGCCAGCTCGGACAGGCGCTGGCGCGACGCCGCCAGCTCACGCTCGAAGTCCTTGCGCGCCTTGCGCTCGCGCTGGGCCTCGATGGCGTGCTCCACCGCCGGCGCCAGCCGCGACAGGTTGTTCTTCAATAGGTAGTCGCTCGCCCCGCTGCGCATCGCCGCCACCGCGGTGTCTTCCCCGATCTCGCCGGAGACCAGGATGAAGGGCAGCGCCAGCCCGCTGTGCTGCAGGATCTCCTGCGCCTTCAGACCGGTGAAGCCGGGCAGGTTGAAGTCCGACAGGATGACGTCCCAGTCCTGCTCGGTCAGCGCGCGCCGGTAGTCGGCCTCGGAATCGACCCGCAGCGCCTGCACCCGCAACCCGGCGCGCCGCAGGTGGGCCAGCGCCAGATCGTGGTCGAGCGGCGAATCCTCGATGTGCAACAGCCGCAGCGGGCGGGCGGCGGAGGCTTCCGTCATCGGTGCCCGCCCGGCCGCCCGAAGGGCACCGAGCGCCCCTCGGGGGACGCGAACGAAGTGAGCTGGGGGCTGACCATCACCGGGGAGTATGGCAAACCCCACTCCCCTGCAGCACGCTTGGCGTGGAAATGGGCCGCCTTTTCCGCCGTCATCGGCTCAATGCCGAGGGGGTCCCTGCCGAAAAATGATGTCACCAGAGCCGAATGCGTACGGCCGGTCTCGACCCCAACGCGGAGTGACGATGTTGAACAACGAACCGACGGCAGAGTCGTCCATGACACAGATGCCGCTGCTGACAGCGGCGGATGTGCAGGACAACTTGATGGTCGCGAACAACGACCTGGAGCGCCTCGCCGGCCTGCTGACCGATGCCACGGAAACCCTGATGGGGCATTTCTATGGCGCCTCGGCCCAGATAGGCCAGTTGCTGGCGCTCGCCGAGCGTTTGCCTGCGCTCGACAAAGAGCCTCTCCAGCAGGCGATGCAGCACATGGGCGGCGCAGTGACCGCGCTGCAGTTCCAGGACATGTCGACGCAGCTGATCGCGCACCTGCAGCGCCGGCTGCGCAACTGCGCCGATCGCCTGGCGCGCGACGTGATGGGTGACGACGAGGAAGGTGAAGCGGTGATCGAAGACGCGCCGCTGCGACCCAACCCCGTCACCCAGGACGAAATGGACGCAGGCTCGATCGAGCTGTTCTAAGTTTTTCATTGTTACGCCCGATAACCCCCTGATCCCCGGAGTAAGCGATGCACTCAATCCTCGCCGTCGATGACTCGGCCTCGATGCGCCAAATGGTCTCCTTCACGCTCAAGAACGCCGGCTTCAACGTCGTCGAGGCCGTCGATGGCCAGGACGCGTGGGAGAAGGCCGGCAAGACCGACTTCAACCTCGTGCTGACCGACCAGAACATGCCGCGCATGGATGGCATCAGCCTGACCAAGAAGCTGCGCGAGAACCCGAAGTTCAAGGCCACGCCGATCCTGATCCTGACCACCGAGTCGAGCGACCAGATGAAGCAGGCCGGCCGCGCCGCTGGCGCAACCGGCTGGCTGGTCAAGCCCTTCGATCCCGCCAAGCTGATCGAAGTGATCGGCAAGGTCATCCGCTGAGTCTTTCTCTCCGCATCTCTTCGCAGTACCCAGAACATCGGAGGCTTCTGCCATGGCAGAGACGAGCAACGACGGCGCGCACATGTCCGCCGGCATCGACCTGAGTCAGTTCTTCCAGGTCTTCTTTGAAGAAGCCGGAGAGAACCTCGGCACGATGGAGCAGATGCTCCTGGTCCTCGACGTCTCGGCGGCCGACGACGAAGAGCTGAACGCGATCTTCCGCTGCGCGCACTCGGTCAAGGGCGGCGCGGCCACTTTCGGGTTTTCCGACGTCGCCGAGCTGACGCACCAGATGGAAGCGCTGCTCGACAAGCTGCGCCGGCATGAATTGCAGCCGACCTCGCAGATGGTCGACGTGCTGCTTGCATCGGGCGATGCATTGAAAGCGATGCTCGCGCGCCACCAGGGATCGGGCGGCGGCGAGATCGACACCACTGAACTGCTGTTCACGATCAAGACGCTGTGCGCCGGCGGCACGGTCGACACCGCGGCCGTCTCGGCCCCCGTCGTCGCCTCGGCCCCTGCCGCCGCACCGGCCCCTGCCCGCGCGCCGCTGAAGAACGACGTGCGCGTCATCGAGCTGACGATCGGCGAGCTCCCCGACATGACGCAGGCCGACTCGATCGTCGACCTGTTCAAGGAAATTTCCGGCCTCGGCACCATCGAGCCGCTGGACGGCGGCAACGGCCACGACGGCATGCGCCGCTTCAAGGTCACCACCGCGTCGAGCGACAGCGACCTGCTGGACCTGTTCACCTTCCACGTGCCGCGCGAATCGGTGCGCCTGGCGCCGATCGGCCCCGGCTTCGGCTTCCATGAAGGCGCGCCCGGTGCGCCGCCGCCGGAAGCGGCGAGCACCGACCCCGGCTACGGCTTCTTCGATGACGCGCCCGGTGCGCCCGCCGAAGGCGCGGCCGCCGCGCCGGCCCCGGCCGCCGCCCCGGTGGGCGACGCCGCGCCGAAGGCCGCCGCCCCGGCCAAGGCCGCCGCGCCGAAGGCCGAAGCCAAGGCCGCTGCCGGCCTCGACTCGGCGACGCTGCGCGTCTCGGTCGAGAAGGTCGACCAGCTGATCAATCTGGTCGGCGAGCTCGTCATCACGCAGGCCATGCTGGCGCAGAACAGCAAGGGCATCGACCCCGGCCTGTACCAGCAGATGACCTCGGGCCTCGCCGACCTGGAACGCAATACCCGCGACCTGCAGGAAGCGGTGATGTCGATCCGGATGATTCCGATGTCGATGGTCTTCAACCGCTTCCCGCGCATGCTGCGCGACCTGGCCGCCAAGCTGGGCAAGAAGGTGGACCTGGTGACCGTCGGCGAAGCGACCGAGCTCGACAAGGGCATGGTCGAGAAGATCACCGATCCGCTGACGCACCTGGTGCGCAACAGCTGCGACCACGGCATCGAATCGCCGGCCGACCGGGTGGCCAAGGGCAAGCCCGAGACCGGCACGATCACGCTGGTCGCTTCGCACCAGGGCGGCTCGATCGTCATCGAAGTGCGCGACGACGGCCGCGGCCTGAACCGCGAGAAGCTGATCAAGAAGGCGCGCGAGAAAGGCATCGACGCGCCGGATTCGATGACCGACCAGGAATGCTGGAACCTGATCTTCGCGCCGGGCTTCTCGACGGCCGACCAGGTCACCGACGTCTCCGGCCGCGGTGTCGGCATGGACGTGGTCAAGAAGAACATCCTGTCGCTCGGCGGCACGGTGGACATCGACTCGGCCGAAGGCTACGGCATGAGCGTCAAGGTGCGGCTGCCGCTCACCTTGGCCATCATGGACGGCATGAGCGTCGGTGTCGGCGACGAGTGCTACATCCTGCCGCTGGGCTCGGTGGTCGAGTCGTTCCAGGTGCAGCCGAACATGATCAAGACGATCGGCACCACCGGCCGCGTGGTCGAGGTACGCGACGAGTACATGCCGGTGATCGACCTGGAGAAGGTCTTCGAGGTGCCGCGCTTCGACTTCGAGCACGTCAGCAACATCATGGTGGTGGTCGAGGCCGAGGGGGCGCGCGTCGCCCTGCTGGTCGACGAACTGCTCGGCCAGCAGCAGGTGGTGGTCAAGAACCTCGAGGCCAACTACCGCAAGGTGCCGGACGTGTCGGGCGCCACGATCATGGGTGACGGCCGCGTCGCGCTGATCCTCGACATCGGAACGCTCGTCCGCCGCAGCCGGCACTGATCGCTCGCGACTGACATTCCCCAGGACGGCGGGACCCGGTTTTCCAAAAAACGGGCCCGCCGTTTCAGCCTCGAAGCCACGTAGGAGACAAAGCAATGGCCTTCGTCCACGGTCTGATGCGCAACTTCACGATCCGCCTGCGCATGATCGGCGCGATCCTGATGGTCGTCGCCTTGCTGGTGATGGTCGGCGGCGCGGGGCTCTTCGGGATGTTCCGCATCCAGGACCTGAGCGACCAGGTGACCGAGCAGAACCTGACGGTCAATACGCACGTCGCCTCGCTGACCGAGCAGGTGGGTTACCTGCGCCGGCACGAGAAGGACCTGATCATCAACTACGAGAAGCCCGAGGCGATCACCGCGCTGAAGGCCAAGTGGCACGAATCGCTCAAGCTCACGCACGCCGAGCTGAAGAGCCTGGCCGACGCCAACCACAACCTCGACCGCAAGACGATCGAGGCGGTGGGCCAGCGCGTGAAGGCCTACGCCGCCGCCTTCGAGCCGGTGCTCAAGCAGATCGAGGCCTCGGGCTATGACTCGGCGACGACGATCAACAAGGTCTCGGGCAAGGCCACCGAGCAGATCATTGCCGCCGAAGACGGCCTGGCCGCGATCCGCAAGGCCAATGCGCAGACCGCGGAAGCCGCGCGCGAGAACATGAAGCAGGCCGGGCAGCGCACGCTGATCGGCTTCGGCGCGGCGCTGGCCGTCGCGGTGCTGCTGGTCGTGCCGCTGACGCTGGCCAACTCGGCGTCGATCCTGCGCCCGATCAGCCAGGCCAATCAGCTGGCCCGCGCGATCGCCAGCGGCGACCTGACGAACCCGGTCAACGACGACGGCCGCGACGAAAGCGCCGCACTGCTGAAGAGCCTGGGCGCGATGCAGCAGCAGCTGCGCTCGCTGGTCGGCCAGATCCGCGCCTCGGCCGATTCGATCCAGACCGCCAGCGCCGAAGTGGCGTCGGGCAACCAGGACCTGAGCCAGCGCACCGAACAAGCCGCGTCGAACCTGCAGCAGACCGCCAGCTCGCTCGAGCAGCTCACCGGCGCCGTGCGCCAGAGCGCCGATGCGGCGAGCCAGGCCAACCAGCTGGCCAGCTCGGCCTCGGCCGTCGCGCAGCGCGGCGGCGAAGTCGTCGGCCAGGTCGTGCAGACGATGGACGAGATCAATGCCGCGTCGAAGAAGATCGCCGACATCATCGGCACCATCGACGGCATCGCCTTCCAGACCAACATCCTGGCGCTGAACGCCGCGGTCGAGGCCGCCCGCGCCGGCGAACAGGGCCGCGGCTTCGCGGTCGTCGCCGGTGAAGTGCGCTCGCTGGCGCAACGCAGCGCCGAAGCCGCGCGTGAGATCAAGAGCCTGATCGGCAGCTCCGTCGAGCGCGTCGAGGCCGGCGCCAAGCTGGTGCAGAACGCCGGCAGCACGATGGGCGAGATCGTCTCCAGCGTGCGCCGCGTCTCCGACATCATCGGCGAGGTCACCGCCTCGTCGGCCGAACAGAGCAGCGGCATCGGCAACGTCAACGGCTCGGTGGTGCAGCTCGACCAGATGACGCAGCAGAACGCCGCACTGGTCGAACAGTCCGCCGCCGCCGCCGAGAGCCTGAAGGAACAGGCGCAGAAGCTTGCCAATGCCGTCGGCGTGTTCCGGCTGCAGGCCGACACGGCCCACTGAATTCCCCGTTTCTCTCCTTTCCCCGAAAGCCCGTCCCCCATGCTCTCCTTCCTGTCCACCGGGCAGCGCGCCGTGCTGCTGCTGTCGCTGATGTTCCTGGCCCAAGGCTGCGTGATCGCCGGCCTGTCGCTCGGCTGGTCGCCGGCCTGGACCATCGGCAGCAGCAGCACCTTCGCTGCGTTGGCCGCGTTGAACTACCTCGATGCGATGTCGGTGCTGCGCAAGTTCCTGTCGGCCTTCTCGGCCCATGCGCAGCGCATCGCCGGCGGTGACCTGTCGGCCGACATCCCGGTCGATGGCAACAGCGACGCCGCCCGCGTGCTGGGTTCGCTGCAGACGCTGCAAAACGAGCTGCGCCGCTCGATCAGCGCGATCCGCAACGGCGCCGACGGCGTGTCGACCGCCGCCAACGAGATCGCCAGCGGCAATGCCGACCTGAGCCAGCGCACCGAGCAGACCGCCTCGAACCTGCAGCAGGCCGCCAGCTCGATGGCGCAGATCAATGCCACCGTGCGCCAGAGCGCCGATTCGGCGAGCCAGGCCAACCAGCTGGCCAGCTCGGCCGCGGCCGTCGCGCAGCGCGGCGGCGAGGTGGTGTCGCAGGTCGTCTCGACGATGGACGAGATCAACACCAGTTCGAAGAAGATCGCCGACATCATCGGCGTGATCGACGGCATTGCCTTCCAGACCAACATCCTGGCGCTGAACGCCGCGGTTGAAGCCGCCCGCGCCGGCGAACAGGGCCGCGGCTTCGCGGTCGTCGCTGGTGAAGTTCGCTCGCTGGCCCAGCGCTCGGCCGAAGCCGCGCGCGAGATCAAGACGCTGATCGGCACCTCGGTCGAGAAGGTCGAGGTCGGCGCGCGCCTGGTGCAGGACGCCGGCAGCACGATGGGCGAGATCGTCTCCAGCGTGCAGCGTGTCTCGGACATCATCGGCGAGATCAGCGCTGCGGCCACCGAACAATCGGCCGGCATCGGCTCGGTCAGCGGCGCCGTCGTGCAGCTCGACCAGATGACGCAGCAGAACGCCGCGCTGGTCGAGGAATCGGCCGCCGCCGCCGAGAGCCTGAAGGACCAGGCGCAGCGCCTGGCCGGCGTGGTCTCGATGTTCCGCGTCGACGCGCACCACGCGGTGCACAGCGCGCCCGCGCCGGTGCACAAGCCGGCCGCCGCGCCCGCTGCCTCGCACAAGCCGGCCCGGTCGCCCGTCCCGTCGCACCAACCCGCCGCACCCGCCCGGCCCGCCCCGGTGCAGACCGCGAAGCCGGCCGCGAAGCCCGCTGCCAAGCCCGTCGCGGCGCCGCTGAAGCCGGCCGCGTCGGCCCCGGTCGCCATGGCGGCCGCCCCGGCCAAGGGCGGCAACGACGGCGATTGGGAAACCTTCTGATCGCATCGCAGCCGTCGCTTCACGCTTCAAGTTTGTCCGCCAGCCGCCGATAGAAAACGCAGGTGCCGGTCGGTGCCTCAACCTCCCAGCAAGGACCCAGCCACCATGGAAATGATTCAAGAAGGCACCCGCATCGCGCAGCACGAAGCCGCGCGCCGTGCGATCGCCCACGCCCGCAACGGCGAGTACCTGACCTTCCGGCTCGGTGCCGAGGAGTACGGCATCGACATCCTGCGCGTGCAGGAAATCCGCTCCTACGAGCAACCGACCCGCATCGCCAACGCGCCGGCCTTCCTGAAGGGCGTCGTCAACCTGCGCGGCGTGATCGTGCCGATCGTCGACCTGCGCCTGAAGCTGGCCTGCGAGACCGCCGAGTACAACCACTTCACCGTGGTCATCGTGCTGAACGTGCGCGGCCGGGTCGTCGGCGCGGTGGTCGATTCGGTGTCCGACGTGCTCGAGCTCGGCGGCGAGCAGATCCGCCCGGCACCGGCCACCAACGCGACGATCGATACCTCGTACATCACCGGCATCGGTAGCGTCTCCGAGCGCATGCTGATCCTGATGGACATCGAGGCGCTGATGAGCAGCGCCGACATGGGCCTGATGGAAGAAACCGCCGAAGCGGCCTGACCGACCACCGACCTCCCCGGAAGCACTCCTTCCAGGTGCGGGGCGGCCAAGGCCGCCCCTTTTCATTTGCAGGACGAAATAACGATGAAAGCACGTGGCCTGACGATCGTGCAGCGCTTGTGGCTGCCGACCCTCATCCTGGCCGTGATGGTGGTGGTGACGACCACCGCCTCCAGCATCCGCACGACGCGCTCGCAGGCGCAGAGCGCGCAGGCGCAGCTCGAGCAGCAGCAGAAGCTGGAGAACGCGCTGACCTGGTCCGGGCTGACCGATGCCAACGCGGTGCGCACGATCGCCGGCCTCCACGCCGCCGACGACGCGCTCGACGCGCTGTTGAAGGCCGAGGCCACGGCCACCTCCAAGCGCATTTCCGAGCTGCAGGAGTCGATCGACAAGCTGGCCACCAGCGATGAAGAGAAGGCCGTGCTCGCCAAGGTGGCCGACGCGCGCAAGCAGTACATCGCGCTGCGCGACGACGCGCGCAAGCTGAAGGCCGACGGCAACGCCGACGGCGCGAAGACGCTGCTGAGCGACAAGCTGCGCCCCGCGCTCGCCGCCTACACCGCGCTGCAGCGCGATTTCGTCAAGCTGCAGGAAGTGCGCGCCGCCGCACTGCGCGACGCGCTCGGCGCCGAGCGCCTGCGCACGGTGTGGATGGCCGCGGTCGTGATGGGCCTGATCGTGCTCGGGCTGTCGATCAGCACGCTGTTCCTGGTGCGCTCGATCCGCCGGCCGCTCGCCGCGCTGGCGCGCGCCGCCGACCGCATCGGCCACGGCGACCTGACCGTCGAGCTCGACGTGCAGCGCCACGACGAGATCGGCCAGGTCACCCGCTCGCTGGCCGACATGCGCGACGCGTTGCGCGGCATCGTCAGCCAGGTGCGCGAGTCGACCGGCTCGATCCAGCTCGCCAGTGCCGAGGTCGCCTCGGGCAACCAGGACCTGAGCCAGCGCACGGAGCAGACCGCCTCGAACCTGCAGCAGACCGCCGGCGCGATCCAACAGCTGGCCGGCACCGTGCGCCAGAGCGCCGATGCCGCGCAGCAGGCGAACCAGCTGGCTAGCTCGGCCTCGGCGGTCGCGCAACGCGGCGGCGAGGTCGTCGGCCAGGTCGTGCAGACGATGGATGAGATCAATGCCGCGTCGAAGAAGATCGCCGACATCATCGGCACCATCGACGGCATCGCTTTCCAGACCAACATCCTGGCGCTGAACGCCGCGGTCGAAGCCGCGCGCGCCGGCGAACAGGGCCGCGGCTTCGCGGTCGTCGCCGGCGAGGTGCGCTCGCTGGCCCAGCGCTCGGCCGAAGCCGCGCGCGAGATCAAGACACTGATCGGCTCGTCGGTCGAACGCGTCGAGGTCGGCGCGAAGCTGGTGCAGGACGCCGGCAGCACGATGGGCGAGATCGTCTCCAGCGTGCAGCGGGTGTCGGACATCATCGGCGAGATCAGCGCCGCCGCCACCGAGCAATCGGCGGGCATCAGCGAGGTCAACGGCTCGGTGAGCCAGCTCGACCAGATGACGCAGCAGAACGCCGCGCTGGTCGAGGAATCGGCCGCTGCCGCCGAGAGCCTGAAGGACCAGGCGCAGCGCCTGGCCGGCGTCGTCTCGACCTTCCAGGTCGGCGGCGAGCCGGTGCTGGCCGCCGCGCCGACACCCCCGCGGCCGGCCGAGGTCGCCAAGGCGGTGATCCAGCACGCCCAGGCGCAATCGCGCCCGGTGGTCGCTGCGCCCGGTTCGCGTGCGGCCCGCGACGATTGGGAGTCGTTCTAAGCATTGACAGGCCCTGGACACCGGCGGCTTGCCGCCGCGCGCCACGCGGGATCAGAATCGGCGCTGCGATCGACCTTTGCAGTCAGGAGGTCCCCCATGCGCATCGGTGTCCCGCTTGCCGCGCTGGCCTGCGCGATGGCGATTCCGGCTGTGGCCGCGGTCACCACCTTCGACCCCGCAACCGGCCTGGTGACGATCCCGTCGGTGGACGTCGGCGGCAGCAGCTTCATCAGCGTGACGCTGCAGCACCAGGGCAACTACGTCTTCAAGTTGCAGTCCTACGTCGGGCTGGACACGCCGATGCCGGCCGTCGCCAGCTACGACCTGACGAGCGAGACCCTCACCATCCCGGCGGTGCAGGTCGGCGACTTCACCTACCTCGACGTCACGCTGAAGCACACCGGCGACCTGAACTTCAGCCTCACCGGCGCAACGCAGCTGGAGCAAAGCGTCGTCGACGAGATCCGCAGCATCGTCGTGGCCCGCGATGCCGGCTACGCCTTCAGCGTGCCCACCGGCGCGGCGGCGGTGCAGTATCTCGACCGCTGCTGGCGCCACGACGGCGTGACCCGCGACGCGGTGGCCGGCGGGCACCCGGCGGGCGACGCTCACGACGTCGGCCGCACCACCGAGAAGATCACGGTCACGGGGAGTCGCCGCATCACCAACCCCAACGGCAGCGCACGGCGCGAAATCCATGTGGAGCTCGACGTGCGGCATGCCAACGGCAGCGTCAGCAAGGAGCTTCCCGACCGCGTGATCAGCGGCAGCTCGTCCGGCACCTTCCGCTGCCCCAGCGAGCAGGCCGAGGAAAAGCTGCGCTTTTACGGCAACCAGCAGTTCGCCGGCATCACGGCCGGCTGGCGCACGACGCGGGCCTCGGGTTACTCGATCGTCACCGGCGCGCCGCTGTCGCCGCCCACCGTCTGGCGGCGTGACATGCAGTTCCAGGTCATCGAGCCGCTGGGCCGGACCAACTATGCCGTCGTCACCGGTCCCGGCATCGGCTCGCGCAAGCTGATCTCGCCGTACCTGATGCGCAGCGAGCCCGTCCTGGCGGGCAAGCGCGGCAACTACATCAACCTGGCCAGCGACCACCCGTTCCTGATGTGCCGGGCGCCGGGCAATGCGACGCCACTGGCCTCTGCCGCCGACTGCGTCGCCGAAGGCGCGAGCGGCTACGACGTCGGCCTTTCCGCGGTGACGCCGAATGCGGCGGCGGATGCCGGCTTCGCAGCACTGGGCTGGGCCCAGTACGGCGTCTATCGCTTCGACCTGTACGAGGGCGACGGCTGGAAGATCGTCAACGGCCATACCGGTGTGACGCCACTGGAGACCTACTACCGCCTGCTCCCCTACATCGACAGCATGAACTTCGTGAACGCGGCGACGGCGATTCCCGCGCTCGCGCCGACGACGCTGACCGGCCCGCAGCTGGCGGCCAACGTCAACAGCGCGACGCCGAGCCCGGTGGACTTCAGCTGGTCGGCCTTCAGCTCCCCGCACAGCAGCCAGAGCTTCCGGCTCTACCAGGGATGGAACGTGCACCAGGGCCCGAAGACCGGCAACGCCGCCGGCAACGCCTGGCCCGCGTACCGCTCGATCACCCCCTTCGCACTCGCCGACGGGTCGGTCCGCAAGATCGACTGGCCGATCGCCCCGCGCCCGGGCGAGCAGGCCAGCAAGACCTACAGCGACTTCACGCTGCAATACCGGGATGGGCGCGGCAACGAAGTGCTCAGCGTGGACGTGCTGCAGTGAGAGCCGAGGGGCTCACCACTTCGGCGGCCGCTTGTCGATGAAGGCCTGCACGCCTTCGAGCGCCTTGTCGTTCATCATGTTGCAGGCCATCGTCTCCACCGCATCGGCATACGCCGCCTCGATGCCGACCTCGAGCTGGCGGTAGAACAACTGCTTGCCCATTCCGATCGCGACCTTGGGCTTGCCGACGATCGAAGCGACCAGCGACTCGACTTCCGCATCCAGCTGCGCCGCATCGACGACGCGGTTGACCAGCCCCTTGGCCAGCGCCTCGTCGGCCGAGATGAAGCCGCCGGTCACCAGCATCTCGAACGCCGCCTTGCGGCTCACGTTGCGCGACAGCGCGACGCTCGGCGTCGAGCAGAAGAGCCCGAGGTTGACGCCGCTGACGGCAAAGCGCGCATCCCGCGCGGCCACCGCCAGGTCGCACATCGCCACCAGCTGGCAACCGGCGGCGGTGGCGATGCCCTGCACGCGCGCGATCACCGGCACGTCCAGGCGCTGGATCGCCAGCATCATGCGCCCGCACTGCGCGAACAGCTTCTCGTAATAACGCTGCGAAGGCGCGGCCCGCATCTCGCGCAGGTCGTGGCCGGCGCAGAAGGCCTTGCCCGCCGCGGCGAGCACGACGACGCGCGCCGCTTCGTCGCGCGCGATCAGGTCGAGCTCCGTCTGCAGCGCCTCGAGCAGGTCCTCCGACAACGCATTGAAGGCCTGCGGCCGGTTCATCGTCAGCGTGATCACGCCGCGGGCGTCGGCGCTGCGTTGCAGCAGCGGGTCTTGGGTCGTCAGCATCGGGGTCTCCTGACTCATTCGATCGTGAACACTCAAAGCGCGGTCATTCGATCGTGAACACTCAAAGCGCGGTCATTCGATCGTGAACATTCAAGGCGCGCTCATTCGATCGCGCTGGCCGACTTCGCCCGCGCGCGCAGCTGGAACTTCTGGATCTTGCCGGTCGAGGTCTTCGGGATCTCCTCGAAGCGCACCTCGCGCGGCACCTTGTAGCCGGCCAGCAGCGCGCGGCAGTGGCCGACCAGCTCGGCTTCGCTGGTTTCCATGCCGGGGCGCAGCTCGACGTAGGCCAGCGGCGTCTCGCCCCACTTCGGATCGGGCTTGGCGACCACCGCGCAGGCCAGCACCGCCGGGTGGCGGTACAGCGCATCCTCGACCTCGATCGAGCTGATGTTCTCGCCGCCGGAGATGATCACGTCCTTGCTGCGATCCTTGATCTTCACGTAGCGCTCGGCGTCCATCACCGCCAGGTCGCCGGTGTGGAACCAGCCGCCGCGCAGCGCCAGGCGCGTGGCCGCGTCATTCTTGAGGTAACCCTTCATCACGATGTTGCCGCGGAACATGATCTCGCCGATCGTCTCGCCGTCCGCCGGCACCTCGTTCAGCGTGGCCGGATCGCGCAGCGACATGCCTTCCTGCAGCGGATAGCGCACGCCCTGGCGGCCGTTCAGCCGCGCCTGCTCGCCGATGTCCTCGTCCGCCCACGAGGGCCGCTGCACCGCGACCGCCGCCGGGCCGTAGACCTCGGTCAGCCCGTAGACGTGCGTCAGCTGGATGCCGATGCGCGCCATGCCTTCGATCATTGCCGCCGGCGGTGCGGCGCCGGCGACCATCGCGCGGATGCCCGGCGGCAGGCCTTCGCGCAGCGCCTCGGGCGCCGCGACCAGCAGGTTGTGCACGATCGGCGCGGCGCAGTAGTGGTCGACGCGGTGCGCGCGCATCGCATCGAAGATCGCCTGTGCGTCGATGCGGCGCAGGCAGACATGCGTGCCGCCCTGCAGCGCGACGGTCCACGGGAAGCACCAGCCGTTGCAGTGGAACATCGGCAGCGTCCACAGGTAGCGCGGGAACTGCGGCATGGTCCAGGTCACCGCATTGCACACGGCGTTCAGGTAGGCGCCGCGGTGATGCGTGACGACGCCCTTCGGGTCGCCGGTGGTGCCCGAGGTGTAGCTGACCGCGATCGCATCCCACTCGTCGGCCGGGCCGTCGAGCTGCGCCAGCGGGGTGTGCGCGGCAAGCAGCGATTCGTACTCGTGCTCGCCCTTGTGTTCGCCGATGGGCTCGCCGGGGCCGCGGTATTCGCTGTCGTCGACGGTGATGATCACCGGCGTGCGGCGATGCTCGTCACGCAGGATCTGAAGCGCCTGAGCGATCACCGGCGCGAACTCGCGGTCGGTGATCAGCACCGCCGCTTCGCAATGGTTCATCTGCCAGGCCAGCAGCGGCGCATCGAGCCGCGTGTTCAGCGTGTTCAGCACCGCATTCAGCGCCGGCACGGCATAGTGCGCCTCGACCATCTCCGGCGTGTTCGCGAGCATCGTGCTGACGGTGCTGCCGCGGCCGATACCGAAGGCGCGCAAGGCGGCTGCGAGGCGGGCGCTGCGATCGCGCGTCTCGCGCCAGGTGTAGTGGCGCGCGCCATGCACCACCGCCGGCAGGTCGCCGAAGACCTCGGCGCTGCGTTCGACGAAGCTGACCGGCGACAGCACGACGAAGTTGGCCGGCGTGCGGTCGAGGTGCTGCTCGTAGATGCCGCTCATGGAGGGCTCCCTGCCAGGGCTGGAGCCTGGCATGGTCGCACAGCCGGCGGCCGAGTGAAATGACTAGGCGCTGGCGGCCGCGAGCGCCTGATCGACATCCCACAGGATGTCGTCGATGTGCTCCAGGCCGACAGAGATCCGCACCATGTCCGGCGTCACGCCGGCGGCGCGCGCTTGAGCTTCGTCGAGCTGGCGATGCGTCGTCGACGCCGGATGGATGATCAGCGTGCGCGTGTCGCCGATGTTCGCGAGGTGGCTCATGAACTTCGCCGCCTCGATGAAGCGCACGCCCGCGTCGATGCCGCCTTGGACACCGAAGGCGAGCAGCCCCGACGCGCCGGGCAGGCCATCGATCAGCCGCACCTGGCGCGCCAGCAGCGCGTGCTGCGGATGGTCTTCGAGGCCCGGATAGTTGACCCAGCCGACGCGCTTGTCCGCGCGCAGGAACTCGGCCACCGCGCGCGCATTGCGGCAATGCCGCTCCATGCGCAGCGGCAGCGTCTCGACGCCCTGCAGGATCTGCCAGGCCGCCAGCGGCGCCAGTGCCGCGCCGTAGACCCGCAGCGTTTCCATGCGCGCACGCATCGAGAAGCCGAAGTCGCCGAAGGTCTCGAAGAACTTGACGCCGTGGTAGCCCGGCGACGGATCGGTCATGCCCGGGAACTTGCCGTTGTCCCACGGGAAGCGGCCGCTTTCGACCAGCACGCCGCCGAGCGTCGTGCCGTGCCCGGCGAGGTACTTGGTCGCCGAGTGCACGACGATGTCGGCGCCGAGCGCGAGCGGGTTGCACAGGAACGGGCTCGGCACGGTGTTGTCGATCAGCAGCGGCACGCCGTGGGCATGGGCGACCTCGGCGACGGCCGGGATGTCGAGCACCACCAGGCTCGGGTTGCCCAGGCTCTCGGCGAACACCGCGCGCGTGTTGGGCCGCATCGCGGCGGCGAAGGCGTCGGGCCGGGTCGCATCGACGAAGGTGGTCTGGATGCCGAACTTCGCCAGGTTCACCGCCAGCATCGTCACCGTGCCGCCGTAGAGCGCGCCGGCGGCGACCACGTGGTCGCCCTGCTGCAGGATCGTCATCAGCGCCATCGCCTCGGCCGCCATGCCGCTGGCCGAGGCCACCGCCGCCCGGCCGCCTTCGAGCGCGGCCACGCGTTCCTCCAGCGCCGCGACGGTCGGGTTGGACAGCCGCGAATAGACGTTGCCGAAGGTCTGCAGGTTGAACAGGCTCGCCGCGTGGTCGGCCGAATCGAAGACGAAGCTCGTCGTCTGGTAGATCGGCAAGGCGCGCGCGCCGGTCGCTTCGTCCGGGATCTGGCCGGCGTGGATCGCCAGCGTTTCGGGCTTGAACTGGCGGTCTCCGCTCATGCCCGCCGCCTCGCCGAGACGATGCCGGTGTTGACGCCGGCCCAGTGCAGCCCGCCGAAGAGCCGCGCGTGCTCGATCTTCACGCAGCGGTTCATCACCGTCGTCAGACCGGCCGCTCGCGCCTTCGCCGCGGCGTCGTGGTTGATCACGCCGATCTGCTGCCACAGGCACTTCGCCCCGATGGCGATCGCACTGTCGGCGATCGCGCCGACCTCCGCGGTGCGGCGGAACACGTCGACGATATCCACCGGCCCGTCGACCTCCTCCAGCCGCGCGACGCAGCGTTCGCCGAGGATCGCGCCGCCGGCGTAGCGCGGATTCACCGGCCGGATCCGGTAGCCATGCTGCTGCATGTACTTGGCGGCGAAGAAGCTCGGCCGGTTCCAGTCGGCCGACAGCCCGACCACCGCGATCGTGCGCGCCTCGCGCAGCAGGCGGCGCAGCGCGCCCTCGTCGGGCGCCTCGGGAATCGGATCGTCATCGGCCATCGGAGCCAGGAATCATCGTGCGCAAAGTGCGCGGGGCAAGCCCTGATTCGTCCCAGGGCCGCTGCGGGGCACCTTGGATTACACTGCCCGCGGTCAGGAGAGAGCTTCACCCGAAGCCGCCGAAGGCGCAGAGGCTGCCACCTCGAACGCTCAGGCAAAAGGACTGGCAAGCGCTTCCTCGCGGAGGCGTTCCTCACTGGAGAGAGGCGGGTCAATCCTTTACCGGAGGGAGCCCGCCCACCGAAGGGGCAAGCGGCACCGGTATCCCCGGCGCTGCCAATCTCTCAGGTAAAGCGGACAGCGAGGGCAGCCCCCACCTCCGGGTGGGGCCGGTATGCCCTCTGGAGATGTTCATGTCCGCTGAACTGCTCAAGACCCCGCTTCACGACCTGCACCTCGAGCTCGGCGCCAAGATGGTCGAGTTCGCCGGCTATTCGATGCCGGTCAACTACCCCACGGGCATCCTCGCCGAGCACCGACACTGCCGCGACTTCGCGGCGCTGTTCGACGTCTCGCACATGGGCCAGCTGCAGCTGCGCGGCGACGATGCCGCGCGGGCGCTCGAGACGCTGGTGCCGATGGACGTGATCGACCTCGCCGTCGGCAAGCAGCGCTACGCGTTCTTCACCAATGCGAGCGGCGGGCTGCTCGACGACCTGATGATGACGCGGCGGTCGGACCACCTGTTCCTGATCGTCAACGCCGCCTGCAAGGCTGCCGACATCCGCCACCTGATGACGCACATCGGCCACCGCTGCACCATCGTGCCGCTGCCCGACCGCGCGCTGTTCGCGCTGCAGGGCCCGCAGGCGGTGACCGCGCTGTCGCGGCTGAATGCCGATGTCGCCGGCCTGACCTTCATGACCGGCGGCGACTTCCACCTCGACGGCGCCGAGTGCTTCGTGACCCGCTCGGGCTACACCGGCGAAGACGGCTTCGAGATCTCGGTGCCCGCGGAGCACGCGGTGTCGCTGGCCCATGCGCTGCTGCGGCAGCCCGAGGTCAAGCCGGCGGGCTTGGGCGCCCGCGACACGCTGCGGCTCGAAGCCGGGCTGTGCCTGTACGGTCACGACATCAATGAAACCACCACACCGGTCGAAGCCGGCCTGACCTGGGCCATCCAGAAGGTGCGGCGCCCCGGCGGGGCCCGCGCCGGCGGCTACCCGGGCGCGGCGGCAATCGAGCGGCAACTGGCCACCGGCCCGACGATCAAGCGCGTCGGCCTGACCGGCCTGGAACGCATCCCCGTGCGCGAAGGCGCGCAGATCTACGACGGCCACAACCGCAAGCTCGGCCACGTCACCAGCGGCACGCTGGGCCCGACGGTGTTCGAGCCGGTCGCGATGGCCTACTTGGCCGCCAACCACGCGATCTCGCACCACGAGGTGTACGCCGAGGTGCGCGGCAAGCGCCTGCCGATGCGCGTCGCGGCGATGCCGTTCACCCCGCACCGCTATCACCGATGACCCGCCGCTGACCTGAGGCGGCCCCTGCTTCACCCGCTCACCGCTCGCCCACCGCTCGCCACCCTGGAGGATTCCGCCGATGACTACGATGTTCACCCCCGACCACGAATGGATCAACATCGAGGACCACGAGGCCGCTGTCGTCGGCATCACGCTGCATGCGCAGGACGCGCTGGGCGACGTGGTTTTCGTCGATCTGCCCGAGGTCGGCCGCAGCTACAAGAAAGGTGAAGTCGCCGGCGTTGTCGAATCGGTCAAGGCCGCCGCCGACATCTACATGCCGGTGGATGGCGAAGTGGTCGAGGTCAACGAGGAGCTGCGCGCCGATCCGGCGCTGGCCAACAAGGACCCGATGGGCAACGGCTGGTTCTTCAAGGTGCACGTGACCAACATGGCGCACTTCGACCAGTTGATGGACCCGCCCGCCTACGACGCGCTGCTGAAGACCCTCTGATCTCCTGATTCCCACGCCGGCCCGCTGCATTGCGCGCGCGCCGGGTCGCCTCTTTCCGGTTTCCCGTCCCCCCGCCATGTCCCAGCCTTCCCCCCTGTCGCCGCTGGCCGCGCTCGAGCCCGCCGGCGAGTTTGCCGCCCGCCACATCGGCCCCGATGCCGCCGACGAACGCCACATGCTGTCGGTGATCGGCGTCGCCTCGCGCGCCGCGCTGATCGATGCGCTGGTGCCGCGCAACATCCGCCGCGCCGCGGCGATGTCGCTGCCGCCGGCGGCCTCCGAAGCCCAGGCGCTGGCTGAGCTCAAGCGCATCGCCGGCAACAACCGCGTGCTGAAGAGCTTCATCGGCCAGGGTTACCACGGCACGCTGACGCCCGGCGTCATCCTGCGCAACGTGCTCGAGAACCCGGCCTGGTACACCGCGTACACGCCCTACCAGGCCGAGATCTCGCAGGGCCGGATGGAAGCGCTGGTCAACTTCCAGACCATGGTCACCGACCTGACCGGCATGGCCATCGCCAACGCGTCGATGCTCGACGAGGCGACCGCGGCGGCCGAGGCGATGACGCTGGCGCAGCGCGTCGGCAAGAGCAAGTCCGACGTCTTCTACGTCGCCGACGACGTGCTGCCGCAGACGCTGGACGTCGTGCGCACGCGGGCGAAGCCGCTGGGCATCACGGTGCAGGTGGGTCCCGCCGCGCAGGCCGGCGCCACGCCGTGCTTCGCGGCGCTGCTGCAATACCCCGGCGTGAACGGCCACGTGCAGGCGCTGCAGCCGATCAGCGACGCCGTGCACGCCCAGGGTGGCCTGGTGATCGTCGCCGCCGACCTGCTGGCGCTGGCGCTGCTGACGCCCCCCGGCGAGCAAGGCGCCGACATCGCCTGCGGCACGACGCAGCGCTTCGGGATGCCGATGGGCGCCGGTGGCCCGCACGCGGCCTACCTGGCGACGCGCGACGAGTTCAAGCGCTCGTTGCCCGGGCGGCTGGTCGGCGTCAGCGTCGACGCCCACGGTGCGCCGGCCTACCGGCTCGCGCTGCAGACGCGCGAGCAGCACATCCGGCGCGAGAAGGCGACCTCGAACATCTGTACCGCGCAGGTGCTGCCGGCGGTCGTCGCCAGCATGTACGCGGTCTACCACGGACCCGAGGGCCTGAAGCGCATCGCGAAGCGCGTCGCCGCCTACACCGCGGTGCTGGCCGCCGGCCTGGCCGAGCTGGGTCACGCGCTGGCGCACGAGACCGCGTTCGACACGCTGGTCGTGCGCTGCGGTGAACGGGCCGAGCCGCTGGTCGCCGCCGCTGAAAGCCTCGGCATGAACCTGCGCCGGGCCAAGCCCGGGCTGGTCGGCATCACGCTGGACGAGACGACGACGCGTGCCGACATCGAGGCGCTGTGGCAGGTCTTCGCGGGCGACCGCGCCTTGCCGTCTTTCGAGCGCTGCGCCGCCCATGCCGCGCCGCTGCTGCCCACCGCGCTGCAGCGCGGCAGCGCCTTCCTCACGCACCCGGTCTTCAACGCCCACCACAGCGAGACCGAGATGCTGCGCTACATCCGCAGCCTGTCGGACAAGGACCTCGCGCTCGACCGCTCGATGATCCCGCTCGGCTCGTGCACGATGAAGCTGAACGCGACCAGCGAGATGATCCCGATCACCTGGCCCGAATTCGCGCAGGTGCACCCCTATGCCCCGGCCGCGCAATTGGCGGGTTATGCCGAGCTGAACGCCCAGCTGTGCGCGTGGCTCGCCGAGGCCACCGGTTATGCCGGTATCAGCCTGCAGCCGAACGCCGGCTCGCAGGGTGAATACGCCGGGCTGCTGGCGATACGCGCCTGGCATGCCTCGCGCGGCGAAACGCGGCGCGATGTCTGCCTGATCCCCGAGTCGGCGCACGGCACCAACCCGGCCAGCGCGCAGATGGTCGGGCTGAAGGTGGTGCCGGTGAAGTGCGATGCGCTGGGCCATGTCGACATGGCCGACCTGGAGGCCAAGTGCCGCGCGCACGCCGACGACCTGGCGGCGATGATGATCACCTACCCGTCGACCTACGGCGTGTTCGAGACCGGCGTCAAGGACCTGTGCGCGCTGGTGCATCGCCACGGCGGCCGCGTCTACGTCGATGGCGCGAACATGAACGCGCTGGTCGGCGTCGCGGCACCGGGCCAGTTCGGCGGCGACGTCAGCCACCTGAACCTGCACAAGACCTTCTGCATCCCGCACGGCGGCGGTGGGCCCGGCGTCGGGCCGGTCTGTGTCGTCGACGACCTGGTGCCCTTCCTGCCGGCGCTGCCGGGGCATGGCAGCGACGCGGCGGTGGGCGCCGTGTCGGCGGCGCCGCTGGGCAACGCGGCGGTGCTGCCGATCAGCTGGATGTACATCCGCATGATGGGCGCCGATGGCCTGCAGCAGGCCACCGAGGTCGCGATCCTGTCGGCCAACTACGTCGCTGCGCGCCTGGCGGACCACTACGACATCCACTTCAGCAGCGAGCTCGCGCAGATGGCCGGCGGCGGCGTCGCGCACGAGTGCATCCTCGACCTGCGGCCGCTGAAGGACTCCAGCGGCATCGGCGCCGAGGATGTCGCCAAGCGGCTGATCGACTACGGCTTCCATGCGCCGACGCTGAGCTTCCCGGTGGCCGGCACGCTGATGGTCGAGCCGACCGAGAGTGAACCGCGCATCGAGCTCGACCGCTTCTGCGACGCGATGATCGCGATCCGCGAGGAGATCCGCCGCGTCGAACAAGGCCAGTGGCCGAAGGACGACAACCCGCTGCGCAACGCGCCGCACACCGCCGAAGCGCTGCTGAAGGCCGAATGGCCGCATGCCTACAGCCGCGAGGACGCCGCCTTCCCGCTGCCCGCATTGCGGCGGCAGAAGTACTGGTCGCCGGTCGGCCGCGTCGACAACGTCTACGGCGACCGCAACCTGTTCTGCAGCTGCGTGCCCATGAGCGCGTACGAGGACTGAGCCGATGGCTCCTGCGCCGCTCGACACGCTGATCGTCGGCGCCGGTTTCAGCGGGCTGGGGCTCGGCATTCGGCTGAAGCAGGCCGGCCGCCACGGCTTTCAGGTGATAGAGCGTGCCGCCGGCGTCGGCGGCACCTGGTGGGCGAACCGCTACCCGGGCGCGGCCTGCGACATCCCTTCGCTGCTGTACTCTTACTCGTTCGCGCCGAACCGGCGCTGGAGCCGGCTGTTCCCGCAGCAGCCGGAGATCCAGGCTTATCTCGCCGAGTGCGTCGAGGATTTCGGCCTCGGGCCGCACCTGCGCCTCGCCACCGAGCTGGTGGCACTGCGCTGGCATGAGGATCAATCCAGCTGGGAAGCCACGCTGCGCGCGGCCGACGGCACGCTGCTGCAGCAGCATGCCCGCAGCGTCGTGATCGCCACCGGCGCGCTGAGCAAACCCCGCACGCCGGACATCGAAGGCCTGCAAGACTTCGGCGGGCGCCTGCTGCACACCGCCGACTGGGATCGGTCGCTGCCGCTCGAAGGCCAGCGCATCGGCGTGATCGGCACCGGTGCCAGCTCGATCCAGCTGGTGCCCGAGCTCGCACCGCTAGCCGTCAAAGTGAGCGTCTTCCAGCGCACCCCGGCATGGATCATGCCGCGCCACGACCGGCCGTTGACCGCCTGGCAGCGCACGCTGTGCGCGACCTTGCCAGGCTTTGGCCGCGCCTGGCGCACGGGCCTGTACTGGCAGCACGAAGCCCGCGTGGCCGGCTTCACGACGCGCCCGCACTGGCTCGCGCGCGCCGAATCGCTGGCGCTGCGCCACATGAAGAAGCAGGTGCGCGACCCCGCGCTGCGCGAGGCGCTGACGCCGCGCTACCGCATGGGCTGCAAGCGCATCCTGATCAGCGATGACTTCTACCCCGCGCTGACGCGGCCGAACGTCGAGCTGGTGACCGCGCCGATCCAGCGCATCGAGCCGCAAGGCGTGCGCACCGCCGACGGCCGGCTGCATGCGCTCGACGTGCTGGTCACCGCCACCGGCTTCGACGCCGCCGACGCCGGCCCGCCCTGCCCGGTCGACGGCCCGCAAGGCCGGACCCTGGCCGAGGCGTGGCGACACGGCGCCAGCGCCTATCTCGGCACGCTGGTCGCCGGCTTTCCGAACCTGTTCTTCCTGGTCGGCCCGAACACCGGGCTCGGCCACAACTCGATGCTGCAGATCATCGAGTCGCAGCTGAACCTGGTGCTCGACGCGCTGCGCAGGCTCGATCACCATCCGACGCTCGGGGTCACCGAAGAGGCGCACCATCGCTTCGACGACGAGATCCAGCGCCGTTTGACATCCACTGTCTGGGCGACCGGCGGCTGCCGCAGCTGGTACCAGGCGCGAGACGGCCGCATCACCACGCTCTGGCCGGGCTCGACGATCGAGTTCCGCCGCCGTACCCGGCGGCTGGCACTCGCCGATTTCCACCTGCGCTAGAGAGAACCATGGCCGTCTCCGTCTTCGACCTCTTCAAGATCGGCATCGGGCCGAGCAGCTCGCACACCGTCGGGCCGATGCGCGCGGCGCGCATGTTCATTCAGCGCCTGACCAGCGACGGCCTGATCGACGACGTGATGCGCCTGCAATGCGACCTCTACGGCTCGCTCGGCGCCACCGGCAAGGGCCACGGCAGCGACAAGGCGGTGCTGCTCGGGCTGATGGGCCACGAGCCCGACATCGTCGACGTCGACCAGATCCCGGTGCTGGTGGAGTCGGTCCGCAGCCACCAGCAGCTGACGCTGCCCGACGGGCTGTGCCTGGCCTTCAACGAAGCCACCGACCTGATCTTCCACCGCCGCGAGACGCTGCCCTTCCATGCCAACGGCATGCGCTTCACCGCCTTCGACGGCGCGGGCGCCGAGATCGCCAACCGCGTCTACTACTCGGTCGGCGGCGGCTTCGTCGTCAGCGACGAGGTGGCATCAGACGGCACGCGCCACAAGGTGGTCGCGCCCGACACCACCGCGCTGCCGCACCCCTTCCACAGTGGCGAGCAGCTCCTTGCGCTGACCAAGCAGCTGAACTGCAGCATCGCCGAGGTGATGCGCCGCAACGAACGCCACTGGCGCACGGACGAGGAAATCGACGCCGGGCTGCTGCGCATCTGGCGCGCGATGCAGGACTGCGTGGTGCGCGGCTGCCGCACCGAGGGCATTCTGCCCGGCGGCTTCAAGGTCAAGCGGCGCGCGGCGGCGCTGTACCGCTCGTTGACCAGCAACCCGGAAGCGGCGCTGCGCGACCCGCTGCAGGTGCTCGACTGGGTCAACCTCTACGCGCTGGCGGTCAACGAGGAGAACGCCGCCGGCAGCCGCGTCGTCACCGCGCCGACCAACGGTGCGGCCGGCATCATTCCGGCGGTGCTGCACTACTACCACCGCTTCGTGCACGGCTCCAGCGAGCGCGGGGTCATCGATTTCCTGCTCACCGCCGCCGCGATCGGCATCCTCTACAAGGAGAACGCCTCGATCTCCGGTGCCGAGGTCGGCTGCCAGGGCGAGGTCGGCGTGGCCTGCTCGATGGCCGCCGGTGCCCTGTGCGCCGTGCTCGGCGGCACGCCCGAGCAGGCCGAGAACGCCGCCGAGATCGGCATGGAGCACCACCTGGGCCTGACCTGCGATCCGGTCGGCGGACTGGTGCAGATCCCGTGCATCGAGCGCAATGCCATCGCCTCGGTCAAGGCCGTCAATGCCGCGCGCATGGCACTGCGCGGTGACGGCACGCACTTCGTCAGCCTCGACAAGGTGATCAAGACGATGCGCGAGACCGGCGCCGACATGATGACCAAGTACAAGGAAACCGCCCGCGGCGGCCTCGCGGTCAACATCGTCGAATGCTGACCTGAGCGCGGCCCCTTGTGGGGCGCCCTCGATATGCGCCAAGGATTGCCCGCGGCGCCGAACGGATGATTTGCGCGGCCTCAAGCCGGCATTTCCCCCGACCGATGAACAGCGATCGGCGCGAACATGTTCCTGCGCCGAAAGTTGCAAAAACTGCAAGCGCAGTGATTCCACCGGTCCAGGAGTTTGCCGATGTCTGGCTCGAAGTTCCATCCGCTCACCCCCGGCGTACGCCTGATGCAGCGCGTGCGCCTGTCCGCCAAGCTGGCGCTGGTCGCTACGCCCTTGCTCGTGTCGCAAGCCGTCGGCCTGGCCGCGGCGCTGGGCGCCTTCGGCGCCGGCCGATCCGATAGCGCGCTGGCGATCGGCGGCGGTGCGTTCGCGCTGGCCGCGTATTTCGCCTTCGCTTTCCACGCCAGCTTCAGCCGCAGCCTGCAGACGCTGCACACCGGCGTGAAGGCGGTCTCCGGCGGCGACCTGTCGCACAAGATCGACCTGCCCGGCCAGGACGAGCTGCATCACATCGGTTCGCTGGTCGAGAGCATGAACGTGCGGCTGTCGTCGCTGGTCGCTGAGATCCGCTCGAGCGCCGTGCGCGTCGGCATGTCCGGCCAGCTGGTCGCGACCAGCAGCGAATCGCTGGCCCAGCGCACCGAGGAGCAGGCTGCCAGCCTGCGCCAGACCGTCGAGACCGTGCACCAGCTCACCGAAGCCGTGTCGGCCAACGCGTCGGCAGCGAGCCAGCTGGATCAGCTGACCGAACGCCTGAAGAAGGAAGCCGAGCAAGGCGGCACTGCGATGCGCAGCTCGGTCGAGGCGATGGCCGGGCTCGAGGACAGCTCGCGCCGCGTCGGCGAGATCATCGGCGTGATCGACGGCATTGCCTTCCAGACCAACATCCTGGCGCTGAACGCCGCGGTCGAGGCCGCGCGCGCCGGTGAAGCCGGCCGCGGCTTCGCGGTCGTCGCCGCCGAGGTGCGCCAGCTGGCGCAGCGCTCGGCCGCCGCGTCGAGCGAGATCCGCCAGTTGATCGCCCGCTCCGGCGAGCAGGTCGAAAGCTCGGTGCGCCAGACGCGCGCGGTCGGCCAGGTGCTCGATGCGCTGGTCGGCGGCGTGCGCAATGTTTCCACCTCGCTGCGCCAGATCGCCGAAGCCAGCGCGCGCCAGAGCGGCGAGCTGACGCAGGTGTCGCAGAGCGTCGGCCAGCTCGACGAGATCACGCGCCAGAACGCGGCGATGGTCGAGGAATCGGCCGGTGCCTCGCAGGACCTGGTCGGCCGCGCCAAGACGCTGTCGAGCGCGGTGGCGTCGATCCGCCTGCGCCAGGGCAGCGCCGACGAGGCACGTGCGCTGGTCGAGAAGGCGATGAAGCTGATCAAGGCGCGTGGCCTGACGGCGGCGGCGCAGACCTTCCGCGCCAAGGACGGCGGCTTCCTCGATCGCGACCTGTACGTCTTCGTCGTCGACCGCAACGGTGCCTACCGGGTGCACGGCGCCAAGCCGGCGATGGAAGGCCACCGTGTGCACGAGCTGCCCGGCATCGATGGCGACCGCTTTGTGCGCGACGCCTTCGCGACCGCAGGCGGCGCCGGTGGCTGGATCGAGTACGACATCGTCAACCCGGGAACCGGGGCGGTGCAGCCGAAGGCTTCCTTCGTCGTGCAGCTCGACGAGCAGCAAGTGGTCGGCTGCGGCGTCTATCGCCTGACCGGCCAGGCGGCGTTCGCGAAGGCCTGACGATCCGTCTTCAGCGGCGGGGCAATCGGTACCGCCATCGAATCGTTTTGTCCAAAATGGACAAGGTGCGCATAGACTTCGGCCATGCAGCACATGACTTCCAGCCGCGCCAAGCAGAATTTCGGTGAGCTTCTCGATGCGCTCGCGCGCGGACCGGTGGCCATCGAGCGTCACCGGAAGGTCAAAGCCATCGTCTGTTCACCTGAGGCATTCCGGGAACAGTCCGGTCCGGAGCGGGTCTTGGCAGAGCGCCGTGCGGCCCGCGCTGCTCAACAGCTGGTCGAGAAGGATCGCCTCATCAAGCACCAGAAGCTGGCGATCGACTTGCTCTTGAGCCCCGAGGCGAAGCGCGCGGAACTGATCCAGCGCGCCCGCGCCGAAATCGCGAAGTGGCGCCGGGATCGTCTCTGCAGTCCCGACTACGCGGATCGGTGGGATGAGCTTCTCGATCAGCCCGTCGAGATCCTGGCACGAGCCATGGGTTCCGACTCCCTCGATTGGGGCACCGCCCTGCGCCAGAACTCACCTTGGCATGTGGTGGTGCCGTGAAGCGTGCTACACCAAGGCCGATCCCGGGCGCATCGGCGACGTGAAAGCAGCGCTCGGCGAAGGTTCCGAATTTCACCGCGCCCGTGGCTACTACCTCGATCCCGTTTCACCGAGCTTGCCAAGCCTGCCTGATGGCTGGGAGGCCCGAATGACCAGCATCGAGCAGAACGACCTTCGTGTCTGGTTCCTGGATCCCGAAGACGCAGCGGTTTCCAAGTACGCGCGCGGCCACCCGAACGACTTGCGCTGGATTCAGGCAGGCATCCGGTCGGGGAATGTCTCCCTCCCCAAGATCAAGGCAAGGCTCGCTTCCACCACATTCCTCGATGCCGACGAAGAAGCGAGGGTCCGAAAGCAGGTGGATGCGGACTCGGCTTGGCTCGAGACGGTGAAGGCCCGCGCATCGAAGCCGTGAGGCGAGGCAGCCACGGCAAAACGCCGCCCACGGGCGGCGTTTTGCCGTTCAGCGCTCGATCAATCGCGATCCGCCGGCGCATGCGCCGGCAGCGGGCCGCCGGTGAGCTGCGGCGCTTCGTCGGCCGCCGGCTGCGGTTTCTTCTCGCGCACCAGGTAGCTGTAGAGCACCGGCACGACCACCAGCGTCAGCAGGGTCGAGGTGATCACGCCGCCGATGATCGCGCGGCCCATCGGTGCCTGGATCTCGCCGCCGTCGTTCAGCGCCAGCGCCAGCGGCAGCATGCCGAAGACCATCGCCGCGGTGGTCATCATGATCGGCCGCATGCGGATCATGCCGGCCTCGAGCAGCGCCTCGGCCACCGTCGCACCCCGCCTGCGCGCATGGTTCGCGAAGTCGACCAAGAGGATCGCGTTCTTCGTCACCAGGCCCATCAGCATCACCAGGCCGATCATCGAGAACACGTTCAGCGTCGAGCGCCAGAACAGCAGCGCCAGCATCACGCCGATCAGCGCCAGCGGCAGCGAGGCCATGATCGCGATCGGCTGCACGAAGCTGCCGAACTGCGAGGCCAGCACGATGTAGATGAAGATTGCCGCCAGCCCCATCGCCGCCAGCATGCCGGCGAAGGCTTCCTGCTGCTCCTTGGTCTCGCCGCCAACGTCGAAGCTGAAGCCCGGCGGCAGCGTGGTCTCCTTGATCAGCTTCTGCACGTCGGCACCGACGTCGCCCGAGGGCCGCCCCTGCGTGCCGGCGAAGATCGCCTCGCGCCGCTGCAGGTTCTGGCGCCGGATCACGTCGGGGTTGACCACCGGCTCGATCGTCGCGACGGTGTCGAGCGCGATCGGCGTGCCGTCCTTGGCGAAGGCCACCGGCAGGTTGCGCATCTGGTCGATGCGTTCACGCTGCTCCTCCGGCAGGCGCAGCAACACTTCCACCTGCTGGCCGTCGGGCGTCGTCCAGTGGGTTGCCACTTCGCCGTTGACGTAGGCACGCAGGCTCGAGGCCAGCTGCGGCGCCGTCAGACCGAGCTCGCGCACGGCGCCGGGCTTCAGCCGCACGGCATAGGCCGGCAGCCCGGGCTTCAGCGACAGGTCGACGTCGGCGATGCCGGGGATCTTCTTGATCTTTTCGGCAAACTCGGTCGCGATGCGGCCGAGGCCGACCGGGTCGCTGCCGAGGATCGCGACGTAGATCGGCCGGTTGAAGCCGACCGAGGCTTCGATGCCGGGGATCTTGGCGATCGACGCGCGGATCGCCTCCTCGACCTGCTTCTGCGTGCGTTTGCGCTCCTTGCGATCGATCAGCGAGATGTTCAGCGTCGCCTGGCCGCGGCCGACGGCAAAGCCCTGGCCCTGGCCGCCCACATTGGTCGATACGGTCTTGACCTCCGGGAACGTGGCCACGATCTCCTCGACCTGCCGCACCTTCTGGTCGCTGCGCTCGAGGCTCGAGCCCACCGGCATGCGCAGCGACAGCTGCGTGAAGCTCTGGTCGGTCTCGGGCACGAACTCGGTGCCGACCAGCGGCGCCAGGCCGAGCGCGCCGACGAAGCTGAGCACACCGACGCCCATCACCACGCCGCGCGGCGTGATGGTCGCCCAGCGCCAGACGCGCGGCCGGCTCTTGTCGCGTCGCTTGTCGGCATCGAAGGGCCGGCCGTAGGTGACCAGCGGCAGCAGGCGCCAGCGCCGCGGCGAGAACGCCCAGCGGATCAGCCGCTCGTAGATCGTGTGCATCAGGTCCATGCCGTGGTCGACGGCGCGGATCGACCAGCCGAGCACCGGCACCTTGCGCAGGTACGCCGACGGCGGGTCCTTCCAGATGCTCGACAGCATCGGGTCGAGCGTGAAGCTGACGAACAGGCTCACCAGCACCGCCACCGCGACGGTGATGCCGAACGGGTAGAAGAACTTGCCGATGATGCCGCCCATGAAGGCCACCGGGACGAACACCGCGCAGATCGCGAAGGTCGTCGCCATCACCGCGAGGCCGATCTCGTTGGTGCCGTCGGCCGCCGCGGTGTGGTGGTCCTTGCCCATCGCGACGTGGCGCACGATGTTCTCGCGCACCACGATCGCATCGTCGATCAGCAGGCCGATGCACAGGCTGAGCGCCATCATCGTCATGAAGTTCAGCGTGAATCCGAACGCATACACGGCGATGAAGCTGGAGATGACGGCGATCGGCAGCGTCAGCCCGGTGATGATCGTCGAGCGCCACGAGTGCAGGAACAGGAAGACGATGGCCACCGTCAGCAGCGCGCCTTCGATCAGCGTGTGCTTCAGGCCTTCGAGCGAGCCCTTGACGAAATCGCTCGACGCGAAGATCAGCCGCAGCTCGATGTCCGCCGGCAGCGTCTTGCGCACCTCCTCCATCGCCTCCTTCACGGCTTCGCCGGTGGCGACGATGTTGGCGTCCTGCTGCTTGAAGACGTTGAAGCTCACCGCGCGCTGGCCGTTGATGCGGGCCAGCGACTCGAATTCACGCTCGCGCTCGACCAACTGGCCGAGGTCGCCCAAGGTCAGCGCCAGGCCGTTGCGGCGGGCGACGACGAACTCGGTGAACTGGCGCGGGTCACGCGCGCGGCCCTCGACGCGCAGGATCGCGTCGGCGGTCGAATCCGTCAGCAGGCCGACCGGCTGGTCGACGTTGGCCTCGCGCAGCGCGGTGGCGATCTCGGCCGGCGTGATGCCGTAGGCGCGCAGCCGCGCCGGGTCGAGGTTGATGCGCACCTCGCGCACCGCCATGCCGGTGATGTCGACACGCGCCACGCCGTCGACGCGCGCCAGGCGCTTGCTCACCGTCTGGTCAGCGAGCAGCGACAGTTCGCGGCCCGAACGGCTCTTGCTCATCAGCGCCATCACGACGACCGGCTGCGCGTTGTCGTTGTTGAAGCGCACGATGGTCGGCGTCTTCGCATCCTTGGGCAGCGCGGCCTGGACCTGCGCCATGCGGTCGCGCACATCCTGCATCGCGCGCGCCATGTCGGTGTTCAGGTTGAACTCGATGCTGGTCTGGCTGCGGCCTTCGAAGCTGCGCGAGTTGATGCGCTTGACGCCACCGATGCTGTTCAGCGACTCCTCGATGACCTTGGCGATCTCGCGCTCGGCGGCTTCGGGCGATGCGCCCGGGTAGGCGACGTCGATGAAGGCGCCGGGGAACTGGATGTCGGGCATCTGCTCGACGCCCAGGCGGTTGTACGAAAAGATGCCCAGCACGAGCAACGCCACCATCACCATCGTCGCGAAGACGGGGTTCTGGATCGAAACGCGGGTGATCCACATGATCGAATCTCCTCGCGTTCAGCGGGCGGCCTGCGCGCCGGACGCGGCGGCCGAGGCCACCGCCGGCTGCCGGGCCGTGGCGATCGAGGCCTTGTGGCCTTCACGCAGGTTGTCGAAGCGCATCGCCAGCACGCGGCTGGCCGGCGTGACGCCGGTCAGCACCTCGACGCGGCCGGTGGCCTCGTCGCGGCGGCCCAAGGTCACCGCGCGGCGCAGCAGCGCGCCCTCTTCGATCAACCACACGTGATCCTGGCCCGAGGTGCTGCCGACCGCGGGAATCGGCACCGTCAGGCGCTGCTGCGCATCCTGCAGTTCGACGCGCGCGATCGCGTACTGGCCGGCGCGCAGCGTCTCCTTCGGGTTGTCGAGCGCGATCGTCACGCCGATCGAGCGCGTGCCCGGCTCGGCCGCCGGCGCGATGCGCGCGAGCTTGGCGGTCACCGGCTTGTCGACACCTTCGACCTTGACTTGCACCGTCATGCCCGGCGCCAGCGCGCCGACCTCGTGCGTGCCGACGCTGCCGGCGAGCTCGAGCTTCTGCAGATCGACCAGCGTCAGCATCTGCTGCTCGACGCTGACCTTCTCGCCCGGCAACACATGCCGCTTGGCGACGATGCCGGCGATCGGCGCGACCAGCGCGGCTTCGCGCAGGCCCACGCGCGTCATGTCCAGCGAGGCTTGCGCGGCGTTCAGCGTGGCGCGCGCGGTGTCGACCTGCGCGCGCGAGTTCTCCAGCGCATTCGGCGAGATGAAGTTCTGCGTTGCCAGGCGTTCGTTCGACGCATGCGTGCGCTCGGCCTGGGCCAGCGTTGCGCGGGCCGATTCGAGGTTCGCGTTGCGCTCGGCGACGCGGTTCGACAGCTCGGCCAGGTCGATGCGGCCGAGCGCCTGGCCAGCAGTCACGCGCTGGCCTTCGGCGACCTGCAGCGCCAGCAGCGTGCCCGAGGCCTTGGCGCGCACGATCGCGGTGTTCGGCGCCACCAGCGGGCCCGAGAACTCGATCGTCTTGGGCATCGCGGCCAGCGCCGGCTGCACCACTTCGGTCGCGCGGAATTCGAGCGGCGGCGCCGATGCGGCGCCCTTCGGGCCCTTGGCGGCGGCAGCGCTGTCAGGCGCCTTGGCCCCGGCATTGCGTTGCGTCATCACGACACCGACCGCGATCGCCACCACCACCACGGCCGCGACACCACCCCCGATCACACGACTTTTGCGCATGTTCCGTTCCTTCCGCTGCTTTGCAACGTTTGTGTAAGCGGCGGCAGTCTAGGTCGCAGAGTTCCGTGCCGCGAGGCAGTGTGCGACGAAGCGCGGCTTCCTGGCGACGAAGCGCATGCGCGGCGGATGGCCGCATCCCACCGGCGGATGAAACGCCAGCCGGGCGGACGGACTGCAGGGTTCCCGGATCAGCTGGCCGAGGCGGCGATCGGCGGCAGCGGCAGGCTCACATCACCGCACTGGGCGCGGTGGCGCAGCGCGTGGTCCATCAACACCAAGGCCAGCATGGCTTCGGCGATCGGTGCCGCGCGAATGCCCACGCAGGGGTCGTGGCGACCGAAGGTCTCGACGACGGTCGGCTGACCCGCGCGGTCGATCGACGCGCGCGGCAGGCGGATCGAGCTGGTCGGCTTGATGGCGATCGACACCACCAGGTCCTGGCCGGTCGAGATGCCGCCGAGCACGCCGCCTGAGTTGTTGCCGCGGAAACCCGCGGGCGTCAGCTCGTCGCCGTGCTCGCTGCCGCGCTGGCTGACGGCGCCGAAGCCGGCGCCGATCTCGACGCCCTTGACCGCGTTGATGCCCATCATCGCGTAGGCGATCTCGGCGTCGAGCTTGTCGAACAGCGGCTCGCCCAGCCCCACCGGCACGCCGCGGGCGCGCACCTCGATGCGCGCGCCGCAGGAGTCACCCGCCTTGCGCAACGCGTCCATGTGCTCCTCGAGCGCGGGGATCACCGCGGCATTCGGCGCGAAAAACGGGTTCAGCGGAATCTGCGACTCGTCCTCGAACGGGATGTTGATCTCGCCGAGCTGGCTCATCCAGGCGATGAAGCGCGTGCCGTGCTGCGCGTGCAGCCACTTCTTGGCCACCGCGCCGGCGGCGACCATCGGCGCCGTCAGCCGCGCCGACGAGCGGCCGCCGCCGCGCGGATCGCGCAGGCCGTACTTGCGCCAGTAGGTGTAGTCGGCATGGCCGGGGCGGAAGGTGTCGAGGATGTTGCCGTAGTCCTTGCTGCGCTGATCGGTGTTGCGGATCACGAGGCAGATCGGCGTGCCGGTGGTGTGGCCCTCGTAGACGCCGGAGAGGATCTCGACGGCATCGGGCTCATTGCGCTGCGTCACGTGGCGGCTGGTGCCGGGGCGGCGGCGGTCGAGGTCGGGCTGGATGTCGGCTTCGGACAGTGGCATCCCGGGTGGGCAGCCGTCGATCACGCAGCCGATCGCCGGACCGTGGCTCTCGCCGAAATTGGTGATGCGGAACAGTTCGCCGAAGGTGCTGCCGGACATGCTTCTCAATCTGCGGAAATGACAAGGCCCGGCGCTGCAACGCCGGGCCCCGGATTGTCGCAGCCCTGCCGCGGGCTTACAGCTTGGGTTCGGCCGCGCCTTCTTCTTCCACCGGCCAGTCGCGGATGTAGGCCTTCAGCATCCGGTTCTCGAAATCCTGGCTGTCGACGACTGCCTTGGCAACGTCGTAGAACGAGATCACGCCCATCAGCGTGCGACCGTTGAGCACCGGCATGTAGCGCGCGTGGCGGCCGAGCATCATGCGGCGCACCTCGTCGATCTCGGTCTCCGGAGTGCAGGTCAGCGGCGCGTCGTCCATCACCGTGCGCACGGTGGACGTGCCGACCGCGCCGCCGCTCTTGACCAGCGAGGCGATGACCTCGCGGAAGGTCAGCATGCCCACCAGCTCGCCATGGTTCATCACCACCAGCGAGCCGATGTCGAACTCGGCCATCGTCTGCACGGCTTGGGCCAACGGCTGCTCGGGCGGCGCCGTGTACAGCGTGCTGCCCTTGACCCGAAGGATGTCGCTGACCTTCATCTGGAAGTCTCCTCGTTCGCCGTGAAAGGCCCGGCCGCGTCGCCGGGGGTCGAAAAAACATAGCACACAATGCCCGGCCACGACACCCCACCGTTCCAGCCCATGCCCGGCCCCTCCGATCCCGGCTTCGACACCCTCGCGCTGCATGCCGGTGCCGCGCCCGACCCGGCGACCGGCGCTCGCGCCGTACCGATCCACCTGACGACCTCCTTCGTCTTCGAGAGCAGTGAGCATGCGGCGTCGCTGTTCAACATGGAGCGCTCGGGCCATGTCTACAGCCGCATCAGCAATCCCACCAATGCGGTGCTGGAAGAGCGCATCGCGGCGCTCGAAGGCGGCGTCGGCGCGATCGCCACGGCCAGCGGCCAGGCGGCGCTGCACCTGGCCATTGCCACGCTGGCCGGCGCCGGCAGCCACATCGTCGCCAGCGCAGCGCTCTATGGCGGCTCGCACAACCTGCTGGACTACACGCTGCGCCGTTTCGGCATCACGACGACCTTCGTCAAGCCCAACGACATCGAAGGCTGGCGCGCGGCGATCCGGCCCGAGACGCGGCTGGTCTTCGGCGAGACGCTCGGCAATCCGGGGCTCGACGTGCTGGACATCCCGACCGTCGCCGCCATCGCCCACGACGCCAAACTGCCGCTGCTGGTCGACTCGACCTTCACGCCACCGTGGTTGCTGAAGCCCTTCGACCACGGCGCCGACCTCATCTTCCATTCGGCGACCAAGTTCCTGTCGGGGCACGGCACGGTGGTCGGCGGGCTGCTGGTGGACTCAGGCGCCTTCGACTGGGCGGCCTCGGGCCGTTTCCCCGAGCTCAGTGCCCCCTACGACGGCTTCCACGGCATGGTCTTTGCCGAGGAGAGCACCGTCGGCGCCTTCCTGCTGCGCGCGCGCCGCGAAGGCCTGCGTGACTTCGGCGCCTGCATGAGTCCGCACACCGCGTGGCTGATCCTGCAAGGCATCGAGACGCTGCCGCTGCGCATGGCGCGGCACATCGCGAATACAAGGCGCATCGTCGAGTTCCTCGCCGGCCAGACGATGGTCGAGCGCGTCGGATATCCCGAGCTGCCGGATCATCCCGACCATGCGCTGGCGAAGCAGCTGCTGCCGCGCGGCTGCGGCGCCGTGTTCAGCTTCGACCTGAAGGGCTCGCGCAACCAGGGCAAGGCCTTCATCGAGGCGCTGAAGATCTTCTCGCACCTGGCCAACGTCGGCGACTGCCGCTCGCTGGTGATCCACCCGGCGACGACAACCCACTTTCGCATGGACGACGCGGCGCTGGCGCGTGCCGGGATCGGTCCGGGCACGATCCGGCTGTCGATCGGCCTCGAAGATGCCGACGACCTGATCGAGGACCTGAAGCGGGCCTTGCGCGTGGCCGAGAAAGCGGGAGCCTGACCATGGAAGTGAGCGTCCAGGGCCGGCGCGCCTATGCCTACACCGGCGGCAAGCCATTTGATCCGGCGCTGCCGGCGATCGTCTTACTGCACGGCGCGCTGCACGACCACAGCATCTGGACCCTGCTCGCGCGCTGGTTTGCTCACCACGGCCACGCGGTGCTGGCGGTCGACGAGCCCGGCCATGGCCGCAGCGAGGGCCCGCCGCTGCCCGACGTCGAGGCGATCGCCGACTGGACGCTGGCGCTGCTCGACGCCGTCGGTTCAGCGCAGGCGGCGCTGGTCGGCCACAGCATGGGCTCGCTGATCGCGCTCGAAGCGGCGGCGCGCGCACCCGAGCGCATCACGCGGCTGGTGATGGTCGGCACCGCCTACCCGATGAAGGTGTCGGAGGCGCTGCTGACAACCGCGCGCGACGCCCCGCTGAAGGCGATCGACATGGTCAATGCCTTCTCGATCTCGACCCATGCGAGCAAGCCGGGCTACCCCGCGCCGGGCGTGTGGCAGCACGGCGCCAACCGCGCGCTGATGCGCCGCGTGCACGCCGGACAGCCCGGGCTGAACCTGTTCCACCACGACTTCACGGTCTGCGACCGTTATGCCAACGGCCTGCAGGCCGCCGCGAAGGTGACTTGCCCCGTGCACTTCATCCTCGGCAGCGCCGACCAGATGACGAGCCCGAAGGTCACGCGCGAGATCGCGGCGGCGCTGAAGGCGCGCATCCACACGCTGCCCAGCGGGCATTGCCTGATGCAGGAGCAGCCCGACGGCGTGTTGAGCGCCCTGCGCACCGCGTTGGCGTGACCGTCACCTAACTCGCGTTCGACGCGGCCAGCAGCTGCGGCCGCAGCGCCTCGAGCATCTCGTCGACCATCGCCTGCAGGTCGTAGCGCGGCTGCCAGCCCCAGTCGCGGCGCGCCGCATCGTCGACGATGGCCTGCGGCCAGCTGTCGGCAATCGCCTGGCGGAAGTCGGGCGCGCAGTCGAGCGTGAAGCCGGGGATGCGCTTCGCGATCGCCGCGGCGATCTCGCGCGGCGTGAAGCTGAACGCGGCCAGGTTGTACGAGCCGCGCTCGCGGATCGATTCGGCTGGCGCCTCCATCAGCTCGATCGTCGCGCGGATCGCATCGGGCATGTACATCATCGGCAGCCGCGTCTCGGGGCCGAGGAAGGCGGTGTAGCGGCCGCTCTTCAGCGCGTGGTGGAAGATGTCCACCGCATAGTCGGTCGTGCCGCCGCCGGGCGGCGTCTTCCAGCTGATCAGCCCGGGGTAGCGCAGGCTGCGCACGTCGACGCCGTGGTTCTGGTGGTACCAGGCGCACCAGCGCTCGCCGGCGAGCTTGCTGATGCCGTAGACGGTGCTCGGGTCCATCACCGTTTCCTGCGGCGCGGTGCGCGGCGTGTGCGGGCCGAACGCGGCGATCGAGCTCGGCCAGAACACGCGCTCGAGCTTGACCTGGCGAGCCAGCTCCAGCACGTTCAGCAGGCCGTTCATGTTCAGGTTCCAGGCCCACTGCGGATGCTTCTCGCCGTTGGCCGACAGCGCCGCGGCGAGCAGGTAGACCTGCGTGATGCCATGGCGCTTGACCACCGTCGCCAGCGCCGCCGCGTCGGTGACGTCGAGCGCCTCGTGGCGCGCCTGCGGGATGCGGCCCTCGGGCGCCAGGTCGCTGGTGATCACCGCATCGGCGCCGTGGCGCGCGATCAGCGTCTCGCCGAGCTCGGTGCCGATCTGGCCATTGGCACCGATGATCAGGATGCGTGGCGGCGTGGTCATTGCACGAGCCCCAGTTCAAGACCGGCCTGGCGGAACGCCGCAACGGCCTTCTCCAGCTGCGCGCGCTCATGCGCCGCGCTCAACTGCACGCGAATGCGCGCCTGGCCCTTGGGCACCACCGGGAAGAAGAAACCGACGACATAGACGCCGAGCTCCAGCAGCCGCGCCGCGAGCTGCTGCGCCTTGACCGCGTCGTAGACCATGATCGGCACGATCGGATGCTCGCCCGGCTTGATGTCGAAGCCCGCGGCGCTGATCGCCTCGCGGAAGTAGCGCGTATTGGCGTGCAGCTTGTCGCGCAGCGCAGTCGAGCCTTCGAGCAGGTCGAGCACGGCGATCGATGCGCCGGCGATCGTCGGCGCCAGCGTGTTCGAGAAGAGATACGGCCGCGAGCGCTGGCGCAGCAGCTCGACCACCTCCTTCGGCCCGGCGGTGAAGCCGCCGCTGGCGCCGCCGAGCGCCTTGCCGAAGGTGCCGGTGATGATGTCGACCTTCGAGCGGCCGTTCACCAGCAGCCCGCGGTGCTCGTGCGTGCCGCGGCCGGTCGCGCCCATGAAGCCGGACGCGTGGCATTCGTCGATCGCCAGCAGCGCGCCGTGCTGATCGCACAGCGTGCGCATCGCATCGAGCTGGGCGATGGTGCCGTCCATCGAGAACACGCCGTCGGTGAAGACCATCACGAAGCGGGCGCCGCTTGCACGAGCCTGCTGCAGCTGGCGCTCCAGGTCGGCCATGTCGTTGTGCTTGTAGCGGTAGCGCTGCGCCTTGCACAGGCGAATGCCGTCGATGATCGACGCGTGGTTCAGCTCGTCGCTGATCACCGCATCCTGCTCGCCGAGCAGCGGCTCGAACAGGCCGCCGTTGGCATCGAAGGCCGCGGCGTAGAGGATCGCGTCCTCGGTGCCGACAAAGCGCGCGATGCGCTGCTCGAGCGTCTTGTGGATGTCTTGCGTGCCGCAGATGAAGCGCACCGAGCTCAAGCCGTAGCCGTGCGTGCGCAGTGCCTGATGCGCCGCCTCGATCACCTGCGGGTGCGCCGACAGGCCGAGGTAGTTGTTGGCGCACAGGTTGATCACGTCGCGGCCGTCGGCCGTGTGCACCTGCGCGCCTTGCGGCGTCGTGATGATGCGTTCGCCCTTGAAGAGGCCCGCATCGCGCAGGCCCTGCAGCTCGGAGCGCACGTGGTCGAGGAATTCAGCGGTGTCGGCCATGATGCTTTCTATCGAACGTGTTCGACTTAACGAACGATTCGTGCACTATACTGAACAACACTTCAGGCGACAAGACCCGATGAGCATCCCCTCGCCCCGCCCCGCCCCGCCCGAGCCGCCACGCGTCGGCCAGGCGCTCGCCGCGCTGCGCGAGCAGCAGCAGCTGTCGCTCGACGAGCTGTCGCGCCGCGCCGGCGTATCGAAGTCGATGTTGTCGCAGATCGAGCGGGCGCAGGCGAACCCGACGGTCGCCGTGGTCTGGCGCCTGGCCAATGCGCTCGGCGTGCCGCTGGCCGACCTGCTGGCCGATGCGCCGCGCGCCGAGGCGCCGGTGATCACCACCGTCGCCGCGCAGGACACGCCCACGCTGGGCGCACCCGACGCCCGCTGCCGGCTGCGCATCCTGGGCCCGATCGAGCTCGCCGGGCGCTTCGAGTGGTACGAGCTGACCCTGCAGCCCGGTGCCGCGCTCGAGTCCGCGCCGCACGAGCCCGGCTCGCGCGAGCACCTGAGCGTGCTCAGCGGCCAGATCGACCTCGAGGCCGGAGACGCCAGCACGCGGCTGAAGAGCGGCGAGACCGCGCGTTATCCGGTCGACCGGCCGCACGCGATCCGCAATGCCGGCCGCACGGTGGCGCAGGCGCTGCTCGTCGTGCTGCACGCACCCTAGGCGCACCCCGGGGGCCGAGCCCGCTCGGGCGCCGGCGCCTTCGCTGCACGGCACAATCCGGCCCACGATGAGCCTGGTCTTCCCGCACACCTTCGTTCCCTGGTTTCGCGCCGTTGCGCCGTACATCCACAAGTACCGCGGCAATACCTTCGTGGTCGGCGTGACCGGCGAGCTGATCGCCGCCGGCAAGCTGAATGCCTTCGTGCAGGACCTGGCGATCCTGCATGCGATGGGCATCAAGCTGGTGCTGGTGCACGGCTTCCGCCCGCAGGTCAATGAACAACTGGCGGCCAAGGGCCAGACCTCGCGCTACCACCGCGGCACGCGCATCACCGATGCCGTGACGCTCGATTGCGCGCAGGAAGCCGCCGGCCAGCTGCGATTCGAGATCGAAGCCGCCTTTTCCCAGGGCCTGCCGAACACGCCGATGGCCAATGCGACGGTGCGCGTGGTGTCGGGCAACTTCCTGACCGCGCGCCCGATCGGCATCGTCGACGGCGTCGACTACATGCATTCGGGCGTCGTGCGCCGCGTCGACTCGGCGGCGATGCGGCGTGCGATCGACATCGGCGCAACGGTGCTGCTGAGCCCCTTCGGCTTCTCGCCCACCGGCGAAGCCTTCAACCTGACGATGGAAGAAGTGGCCACCGCCACCGCCGTCGCGCTGCAGGCCGACAAGCTGCTGTTCCTGACCGAGATCGCCGGCATCCAGGAAGATCCGAAGGATCCCGACAGCGCGATCGACACCGAGCTGGCGCTGGCCGACGCCAAGCGCCTCCTCGCGGCACTGCCGCCGCCGAACCAGCCGACCGACCTGGCGTTCTACCTGCAGTACTGCGTCAAGGCCTGCGAAGGCGGGGTCGAGCGCTCGCACATCCTGCCGCTGGCCGTCGACGGCGCGATCCTGCAGGAGGTCTTCACGCACGACGGCATCGGCACGATGGTCGTCGACGAGAAGCTCGAGAGCGTGCACGAGGCCACCGCCGACGATGTCGGCGGCATCCTGCAGCTGATCGAACCGTTCGAGCGCGACGGCACGCTGGTGCGCCGCGAACGCACCGAGATCGAACGCGACATCGCCAATTACACGGTGATCGAGCACGACGGCGTGATATTCGGCTGCGCCGCGCTCTACCCTTATCCCGAGGCGCGTACCGCAGAAATGGCCGCACTGACCGTTTCGCCGCAGGTGCAGAGCCAGGGCGACGGCGAGCGGCTGCTCAAACGCATCGAGCAACGCGCCCGCTCGCTCGGGCTGGACAGTATCTTCGTGCTGACGACGCGCACGATGCACTGGTTCATCAAGCGCGGTTTTGCCCAGGTCGACCCCGACTGGTTGCCCGAGGCGCGCAAACGCAAATACAACTGGGACCGGCGCTCGCAGGTGCTGGTCAAGAAACTGGGCTGAACGGCCCCGTCCGACGCGATTCCCATACTCGTTTCCCGGAGATTCCCCATGGCCCGCACCATTCAATGCGTCTATCTGAAGAAGGAAGCCGAAGGCCTCGACTTTCCGATGTACCCCGGCGAGCTGGGCAAGCGCATCTACGACAACGTCAGCAAGGAAGCCTGGCAGCTGTGGATGAAGCACCAGACGATGCTGGTCAATGAAAACCGCCTGAATCTGGCCGACCAGCGCGCGCGGCAATATCTGGCGCGCCAGATGGAGCGATTCTTTTTCGGCGAAGGTGCCGACCAGCCGGCCGGGTATGTGCCGCCGAATCCCTGATATTCGGCGCGGCGCGTGAAAACCAGGAATCGGCGCGGTCCGGCGCGGCCTATACTGCCGCGCTGATTTTCCGGAGACCGACCCGATGCCCTCCTTGCAGGACCTGCTGGCCCAGCGCGCCGAAATCGAACGCAAGATCGCCGAGGCGCAGCGCGAGGAACGCGCCGCGGCCATCGCGAAGATCAAGGCCTTGATGGCCGAATACGGTTTGACGGCCGCCGACCTGGCCGGCAAGGTCGCGGCGCCGAAGCCGGCCAAGGCCGGCGGCGGCAAGGTGGCGCCGAAATTCCGCAATGCCGCGACCGGCGAAACCTGGTCCGGCCGCGGGCTGCAGCCGAAGTGGCTGAAGTCGGCGCTGGCGACCGGCCGCACGCTCGAAGACTTCGCGATCTGAAGCGGGCCTCCCGGCACGTGGCGCATCGCTTGACCCAGCCCCGATTCAGGGGCCACTCGGTCATGGGTCGGCCGCCGGGATGTCAGCGGCGATGCGCCTAGCATCGCAAATGCCCGTCAGCTGGTCCACCGTCTTGTCGCCGCTCGAGTCCCTCGCCCTGTCGCCCGCTGCCGCGCTGCTGCTGCGCTGGCTCGGGCGTTTCGCCGCGGCGCTGTCGCTGCTCATCGCCGCCGGCATGCTGGGCCGGGCGTTCCCGTCGGCCGGGCCGCTGCTGTGGCCGCTGTCGGGCGTGGCGCTGGCGGTGCTGCTGCGCTGGGGCAGCGCGCAGCTGCCCGCCGTGGCGCTCGCCGTCTGGGTCGTCGCCTGGAGCGCCGAGGCCAGCCCCTGGCTCGCACTGGCGATCACCGTCGGCAGCACCGCCGGCCCGTGGCTCGCGGCGCGCTGGCTGGCGCGCGCGAACTTCAGCGGCCGCCTCGAGCAGTACCGCGATCTCGGCCTGCTGCTGGGCGCCGGCGTCTTCGGCGCCAGCCTGCTGAGCGCGGCGAACGGCGCCGTCTGGCTCGCCGTCGCCGGCCGCATCGGCGCACTCGAGCTGCCGATCGCCTGGCTGCAGCGCTGGATCGCCGAAACGCTCGGCCTGCTGGTCGCCGGTCTGCCGCTGCTGGCCTTCAGCACGCGCAGCTGGTCGCGTGCTTTCGACGGCGGCAATCGCCTGATCACGCCGCTGCTGCTGGCCGGCAGCCTCGCCGCGACGATCGCGGCCGTGCTGCTCGCGCCCGGCGGCACCCCCGCCACGTTCGCCTGGCTGATGCTGCCGCCGGTGCTGCTGTGCGCGCTGGCCTTGCGCAGCGGGCTGGCCGTCGCATCGGCGGGTGTGCTGGTGCTGTGCAGCGGCCTGCTGCTGGCCACTGCCGCCGGCGCGGGTCCGTTCGCCGCGCTGCCGGGCGGCAGTCCGGCCGTCCTGCTGTGGGCCTACAGCGCGGCGCTGGTGGCCGTGGTGCTGCTGCCGCATGTCTCGATCGGCGAGCTGGCCCGGCTGGAAGAGCGTTCGCAGCTGGCGCTCGAAGGCTCGGACCTCGGCGTCGCCGACTGGAACCTGCAGACGGGCGACGGCTTCACGTCGCGGCGCTGGCGCGCGCTGATGGACGACCCGAGCGGCATGCAGACCGCGACGATCGAGCGCTGGCTCGCCCGCGTGCATCCGGACGAACGCGCCGCGCTGCGCAGCGTGCTGGCCGCTGTCGACGGCAGCCCGCAAGGCGCCGGCCTGCGCCACGAGGCGCGGCTGCGCGTGCGCGACGCCTGGTGCTGGTTCGACGTGCACGTGACGGTCGTCGAGCGCGACGACACCGGCGAGCCGGTGCGCGTGCTGGCCTCGCTGGCCGACATCGGCGCGCGGCGCAGCGCCGAGGATCGCCAGCGCCTGTCGTCGAACCTCTTCATGCACCTGCACGAAGGCCTGCTGATCACCGACGCCGAGTTCCGCGTCCTCGACGCCAACCCGACCTATTCGCGCATCACCGGCGTGCCGCGCGAAGAACTGCTGGGCAGCGTGCCGAGCCTGCTGCGCCCGGTCGCGCCCGATGCCTTCACGCGCCAGCAGCAGGCCAGCCTCTGGGCGGCGCTGCGCTCGAGCGGCAACTGGGTCGGCGAGATCGTCGAGCGCCGGCGCAGCGGCGACCCGTGCGCACTGCACGTCACGGTGTCCGCGGTGCACGGCCCCGATGGCGCGCTGCGCTACCACGTGCTCGTCGTCAGCGACGTCACCGAGCAGCGCCTGCAGCACGAGCGCATGGAGCGCCAGGCCAATTTCGACGAGCTGACCCGGCTGCCGAACCGCGCCCGCCTGAGCCAGCTGCTGGTCGAGGCGATGGCCTCGACCGACCGCGAAGGATTCCTGATGGCGGTCTGCTACCTCGATCTCGACCATTTCAAGGCGATCAACGAGCGCTTCGGCCACCAGGCCGGCGACCGCCTGCTGGCCGAGCTGGCGGCGCGGCTGCGCACCGCGTTGCGCGCCCGCGGCACGGCCTGGTCCGATGTCATCGCGCGCCTGGGCGGCGACGAATTCGCGCTGCTGCTGCGCGCCGGCACGGTCGACGAAGCGCGCTCGGCGGTCGAGCGCGTGCTGCGCGTCGTCGCGCAGCCTTTCGTGCTGACGAGCGGCGGCGACCCGATCGTCATCACCGCCAGCGTCGGCGCGACGCTCTACCCGCTCGACGGCAGCGACGCCGACACGCTGCTGCGCCACGCCGACCACGCGATGTACGGCGCCAAGCAGTCGGGCCGCAACGGCTACCTGTTCTTCGACCCCGAGCACAGCCGGCTGGCCGAGGAGCGCGTGGTGGCGATCGGCCGCGTGCAGGAGGCGCTCGATCACGACGAGCTGACGCTGTACTACCAGCCGAAGGTCGACCTGAAGCGCGGCGTCGTGCTCGGCGTCGAGGCGCTGCTGCGCTGGAATCACCCGGAGCACGGCCTGGTGCCGCCGGCGCAGTTCCTGCCGCTGATCGAGCACACGGGGCTCTCGGCACGCATCGGCGACCACGTGCTGGCGCGCGCGCTGGACCAGCTCGACGCCTGGTCAGCCGAGGGGCTGGACCTGTCGGTCAGCGTCAACATCTCGGCGCGTCACCTGCAGGAGCCTGACTTCGCACAGCGGCTGGCCGAGCTGCTGGCGCGCCACGAACGGCCGCTGGGCCCGCGGCTCGAGCTCGAAGTGCTGGAGACCGCCGCGCTGACCGACATCGGCTTCACGTCGTCGCTGCTCGAGCGCTGCGCCAGGCTCGGCGTGCGCTGGGCGCTCGACGACTTCGGCACCGGCTATTCGACGCTGACCTACCTGAAGCGCCTGCCGCTGCAGGTGCTGAAGATCGACCGCTCCTTCGTCGCCAACATGCTGACCGACGCGCAGGACCGGGCGATCGTCGAGGGCGTGATCAGCCTCGCCCGCACCTTCGACTGCACTGCCGTCGCCGAGGGTGTCGAGACGCCGGCGCAGGCGCGCCTGCTGCTGGACATGGGCTGCGAGGTCGGCCAGGGCGCCGGCATCGCCGCGCCGATGCCGGCGGCCGAGGTCGCCGGCTGGGTGCGCGAGTGGCGCGGCCTGTTCGCGCTGGCGGCTGCGCCGGCGGTGCCGCCGCCGCAGCCGGGCGCCAGGCGTGCACCCGGCAGCGTCCTGGGCGGCGACAGCCTCTGAACGCCGGCGCCCGGCGCCAGCCGCCTCGATAGACTCTCTCCCGTGCTGCCCCAAGGATTCATCCAGGACCTGGTCTCCCGCGTCGACATCGTCGAGGTGGTCGGCCGCCATGTCGAGCTGAAGAAAGCCGGCATCAACCACAAGGGGCTGTGCCCGTTCCACGGCGAAAAGACGCCGAGCTTCATCGTCAGCCCGTCGCGCCAGACCTACCACTGCTTCGGCTGCGGCGCCCACGGCGACGCGATCCGCTTCCTGACCGAACAAGGCGGCCTGGGCTTCATCGACGCGGTGCGCGAGCTCGCGCAGCAGGTCGGCCTGGTCGTGCCGGAAGACTCGGCGAGCCCCGAGGACCGCGCCCGCGCGGCGCAGGAACGCGAGCAGCGGGCCACCTTGAGCGACCTGCTCGAACGCGCCGGCGAGCACTATCGGCAGGCCTTGAAGGCCAACCCGCGCGCGATCGACTACCTGAAGCGGCGCGGGCTGACCGGCGCGATCGCCGCGCGCTTCGGCCTCGGCTACGCGAGCGACGGCTGGCGCACGCTGGCCAGCGTCTTTCCGCGTTATGACGATCCGCAGCTGGCCGAGTGCGGTCTGGTGATCGTGCAGGGCCTGGACGAAGGCTTGAGCGAAGCCGAGCAGAAGCGCTACGACCGCTTTCGCGACCGCATCATGTTCCCGATCCGCTCGGTGCGCGGCGAGGTCATCGGCTTCGGCGGCCGCGTGCTCGACCAGGGCGAGCCGAAGTACCTCAATTCGCCCGAAACGCCGGTGTTCCACAAGGGCCAGGAGCTGTACGGCCTGTTCGAGGCGCGGCAGGCACTGCGCGAACGCGGGTATGCGCTGGTCGTCGAGGGCTACATGGACGTCGTCGCGCTCGCGCAGTCGGGTTTCGGCAATGCGGTCGCGACGCTCGGCACCGCCTGCACCGCCGAGCACGTCGCGAAGCTGTTCCGCTTCACCGAGTCGGTGGTCTTCAGCTTCGACGGCGACTCAGCCGGCCGGCGCGCCGCGGCGCGCGCGCTGGAGGCGGCGCTGCCGCATGCGAGCGATCTGCGCTCGGTGCGTTTCCTGTTCCTGCCGCCGGAACACGACCCCGACAGCTTCGTGCGCGAGCAGGGGCCCGCGGCCTTCGACGCGGCGGTGGCCGCCGCGGTGCCGCTGTCGAGCCAGCTGCTCGCGCAGGCGGCGGTCGATTGCGACCTGGCCACCGCCGAGGGACGCTCGAAGATGCTGGGCCAGGCCCGGCCGCTGATCGAGCAGTTGCCCGACGGGCTGCTGCGCGAACAGCTGCTCACCGAGCTGGCGCAGCGCGGCGGCGTCGAGCCGGCGACGCTGGCGGCGCACTGGTCGCGCGGCAAGCGCCGCGAGGCGGCGGCCGAGCGCCAGCCGGCCCCGGCCTTCCGGCCCCGGGCGATGGGCGGCATGCGCGCACCGCCACAGACCGCGACGCTGCTCGATCGCAGCGCCTGGCTGCTGGCCCGCCACGCCGCGCTGTGGCAGGAGTTGCCGGCCGACGACCACGATCTGCTGGCCAGCCAGCCCGCGCCCTACGGTGGCTTCTTCGCGGCCCTGGAACGGGTCTGCCACGACCACGGCCCGATGACGATGGCCGCGCTGCTCGAAGAGCTCGAGCGCGACCCCGAGGCCGAGGTGCTGCGGCCGCTGCTGGTCCGCGTGCGCGGCTTCCACGAGATGGACGACGAGGATCCGGCCTCGCAGGTCAATGCCGTGCTGCTGCGCCTGCGCCAGCGGGCGATCGACGACGAGCTGCAATGGTTGATCGAGTCCGGCGAGCTCTCCGAAGCGGCCACTGCGCGCCGCAACGCGTTGATCGCGCTGCGCGCCGAGCTGAAGAACGCGGCAGCCGCCAGCGCGGCGCGTTGAGGTCGTCCGCAGGTGCGTTTTTGACGTAAGCGGCAAACACGCCGATAATGCTGGTTTGGTTGCATCGGCAAGAGTGACGGCAGCACCTCCGGGCCCCGGCCACCCGCGACACGGGTACGCATAGCGATAAGGCCACCCTTACCCGCAAGGGCTGCACAGTAAAGACGTCCACGCGAACTTGCCCGGCCGATCCGAATCCACCATGCCTGGGGGCTCCCGGGGGCGTCGTCACAGCCATTCAATGGCTGTTGCCGCGCCGCGTCGCGTGCTGTCCGCGCGCCGCAGGATTCTCTGGTCGGAAAAGCAACTTTCCGAAGACCGCGCAAGGAACCGCATGAACGCCAAGAAGACCGACGACGTCGTCGCCAAGACACCCGCGCCCGCCGACGTGGCCGCCAAGCACAAGCCGGCTGCCGACGACCACAAGGCCAAGACTGCCGCGGCGACTCCGGCCAAGCCGGCGAAGGCCGAGACCAAGACGCCGGCCAAGGCCGAGGCCAAGACCGCTGCCGCCAAGCCGGCCGCGAAGACTCCCGCCGCGAAGGGCGGCAAGGCGGCCGTTGCGAAGGGCAAGGAAGCACCGAAGAAGGCCGAGGAAGAAGATCTGGCCGACATCGAGGCCGAATTCGAGGCCGAGCCGGAAGTCGAGGTCGTCGAGGAAGGCACCACCGAAACCGCCGAGAAGGCCAAGCCGCTGCGCATGAAGGTGTCGCGCGCCAAGGAGCGCGCGCTGATGCGCGAGTTCGGTCTCGACGAGACGACGCTCACGGAAGAGGAAGTCGCCAAGCGCCGCCTCGAGCTGAAGACGCTCATCAAGATGGGCAAGACGCGTGGTTTCCTGACGCACCAGGAGATCAACGATCACCTGCCCGAGAAGCTGGTCGAGAACGAGATCCTCGAGGCGATCGTCTCGATGCTCAACGACATGGGCATCGCGGTCTACGAGCAGGCGCCCGACGCGGCGACGCTGCTGATCGCCGGCGGCAACACCACCACCGCCACCGAGGAAGAAGCCGAGGAAGCCGCCGAGGCCGCGCTGTCGACGGTCGACTCCGAGTTCGGCCGCACCACCGATCCGGTGCGCATGTACATGCGCGAGATGGGCTCGGTCGAGCTGCTGACGCGCGAGGGCGAGATCGAGATCGCCAAGCGCATCGAGGGCGGCCTGCAATCGATGATGCAGGCGATCTCCGCGTCGCCGAAGACCATCGCCGAGATCCTCGCGATGTCCGAGCGCATCGGCGCCGGCGAGATGCAGATCTCCGAGGTCGTCGACGGTTTCGTCTCCGACGATGAAGCCGACGACTACGTCGCCGAAGAAGACTTCGACGAATTCGACGAAGAGGACGACGACGACGGCCAGGGCGGCAGCAAGGCACTGACCAAGAAGCTCGAGGAGCTGAAGGCGCAGGCGCTGGAGCGCTTCGGGACCGTGCGCATCCACTTCGACAAGATGCGCAAGGCCTTCGAGAAGGAAGGCTACAACTCGGCGGGCTACAACAAGGCCCAGCACATGCTGACCGAGGATCTGATGACGATCCGCTTCACGGTCAAGACGATCGAGAAGCTGTGCGACGTGCTGCGCTCGCAGGTCGACGACGTGCGCCGCTTCGAGCGCGAGATCCGCAAGATCGTGGTCGACCGCTGCGGCATGCCGCAGGACCACTTCATCAAGACCTTCCCGCCCAACATCCTGAACCTGAAGTGGGCCGAGAAGGAAGTTCACGCGGCGAAGAACTACAGCGCGATCATGGGCCGCAACCTGCCGGCGATCCAGGAGCTGCAGCAGAAGCTGATCGACCTGCAGCAGCATGCGGTGGTGCCGCTCGATGATCTGAAGGAGATCAACCGCAAGATGAATGCGGGCGAGAAGGCCAGCCGCGATGCGAAGAAGGAGATGATCGAGGCCAACCTGCGCCTGGTGATCTCGATCGCCAAGAAGTACACCAACCGCGGCCTGCAGTTCCTCGACCTGATCCAGGAAGGCAACATCGGCCTGATGAAGGCGGTGGACAAGTTCGAATACCGCCGCGGCTACAAGTTCTCGACCTACGCCACGTGGTGGATCCGCCAGGCCATCACCCGCTCGATCGCCGACCAGGCGCGCACGATCCGCATCCCGGTGCACATGATCGAGACGATCAACAAGATGAACCGCATCTCGCGCCAGCACCTGCAGGAATTCGGCTTCGAGCCGGATGCGCCGACGCTGGCCGAGAAGATGGAGATCCCCGAGGACAAGATCCGCAAGATCATGAAGATCGCCAAGGAGCCGATCTCCATGGAAACGCCGATCGGCGACGACGACGATTCGCATCTGGGCGACTTCATCGAGGACACCAACAACACCGCGCCGATCGAAGCGGCGATGCAGGCCGGCCTGCGCGATGTCGTCAAGGACATCCTCGATTCGCTGACGCCGCGCGAAGCCAAGGTGCTGCGCATGCGCTTCGGCATCGAGATGTCGACCGACCACACGCTGGAAGAAGTCGGCAAGCAGTTCGACGTCACGCGCGAGCGCATCCGCCAGATCGAGGCCAAGGCGATCCGCAAGCTCAAGCATCCGAGCCGCTCGGACAAGCTGCGCACGTACCTGGACAACCTGTAAGGTTGGCCGCAGACGTGACCTTCGGCTGGCCGAAAACGGCCTTCCGACAGGGGATGCGAGGCGCCGGCGCCGCTGCCGGCGCCGGTTCGAGCGTTTAAACTCGCCCGCCATGACGCGCATTTCCGAGCGCACCGTGCTGTTCGCCGACCTGCGCGGCAGCACCTCGCTGTACGAGGTCCTCGGCAATGCCGAGGCGACCTCGGTCGTCACGCACACGGTGACGACGGTGGCGCGCGCCGTGCCGGCCTGCGGTGGCCAGGTGATCAAGACGCTGGGCGATGGCCTGATGGCGGTCTTCGACGACTCGTCCCAGGGCCTGCTCGCGGCGCAGCAGATGCATGAAGACCTCGACCAGCTGGTCACGCGCGGCCGCGAGCGCGGCGCATCGGCCGGCTTGCGCGGCTTGCGCCTGCAGGTGGCGCTGGCGCGCGGCGAGATCGTCGAGATGGCGGGCGACTGCTACGGCGATGCGGTCAACGTCGCCGCCCGCCTGCTCGACCATGCCGGCGACAACGAGACGCTGATCACCGCCGAGGTAATGCGCGGGCTGCCGCTGGCGGCGCAGAAGCGCTTTCGCAGCCTCGACTGGATGCACCTGCGCGGTCGCGCCGAGCCGGTGCAGGTGCATGTGCTCGGCGGCCGCCGCGGCATCACCGACACCGCGGCGACGCAATTCGGCCTGGTCGCACCGTCGATCGAGCCCGAGGCGGTGCGCCTGATGTGGCTGGACATCAACGAGGTCTACGACGGCGAGCACATGCCGGTCGTGCTCGGCCGCAGCCCGCAGGCGCATTTCCGCGTCGACGACTCGCGCGTGTCGCGCTCGCATGCACGGCTCGACTGGCACAGCGGCGTGTTCCAGATCACCGACTTGAGCTACAACGGCACCTACGTGCGTTTCGCCAATGCCGAGGAAGTCGTCAGCCTGCGCCGCGGCAGCTGCACGCTGCACGGCAGCGGCGTGATCGGCCTCGGCGGATCACCCTCCGACCCGATGGCGCCCACCGTGCGCTTCGAGGTGCTGTCCTTCCTCGACACCGTGCCGCACCCCTCCTGATGTGAGCCCCGCCCCCGCCCCGCCGCGGCGCGTGCTCTACGCCGAGGACGACCGCGTCGCCGCGCTGCTGTTCACCGAAGCGCTGCGCGAGCGTGGCGACTACGAAGTGCAGGTGGCCGAAGACGGCGCCGAGGCGTTGGCCATCGTGCGCGACTGGCCCCCGGACGTGCTGGTGCTCGACGCGCACCTGCCGGACACCAGCGGCCTCGCGCTGCTTGCGCAGCTGCGGCAGCTGGCCGGGCTCGCGAACGTGCCGGCCTTCGTCTGCTCTGCCGACGAGCAGCCCGAGGACCAGCAGCGCCACCTGAGTGCCGGCTTCTGCGGCTACTGGGTCAAGCCGATCGACCGCCGGCGCCTGTTGGCCGAGCTCGACCGTCTGCCGCCGACTCGATGAGCTTCGCGCCCGAGCCGCCGCATCTGCATGACCGCGCGGAGCGCACCGCCGTGCTGCTGATCAACCTGGGCTCGCCGGCCGCGCCGACGGCAGCCGCGCTGCGCCGCTACCTGGCCGAGTTCCTGTCCGATCCGCGCGTCGTCGAGATTCCGCGCCCACTGTGGTGGCTGCTGCTGCACGGGTTGCTGCTGCGCGTGCGGCCGGCGCAGTCGGCCGCCAAGTACGCGGCAATCTGGACGCCCGACGGCTCGCCGCTGCTGACCTGGTCCGCGCGCCAGGCCAAGCGGCTGCAAGGCAACCTCGGCCAGCGTGGCCACCAGCTGCTCGTGCGCCACGCGATGCGCTATGGCGCGCCGTCGATCGGATCCGCGCTCGACGCGCTCAAGGCCGAAGGCGCGACGCGCATCCTGGTGCTGCCGCTGTACCCGCAGTACGCCGCGGCGACGACGGCCAGCGCGTTCGACGCAGTCGCCGCCTGGGCGCGGCGCATCCGCCGCCTGCCGGAGCTGCGCTTCGTCAACCACTACCACGACGACCCCGGCTACATCGATGCCCTGGCCGACAGCGTGCGCGAGCACTGGCGTCGCGAGGGCCGCGCGGACAAGCTGGTGATGAGCTTCCACGGCCTGCCGGCGCGCACGCTGGCACTTGGCGACCCCTACCACTGCGAATGCCAGGTGACCGCGCGGCTGCTGGCCGAACGGCTGCAGCTGCAAGCCCAGGACTACATCGTCAGCTTCCAGAGCCGCCTCGGCCGCGCCAGGTGGCTGCAGCCCTACACCGAGCCGACGCTGAAGCGGCTGGCGGCCGAAGGCGTGCGCACGGTCGATGCGATCTGCCCCGGCTTCGCGGCCGACAACCTCGAGACGCTGGAAGAGATCGGCATCGAGGGCAAGGCGGCGTTCCTAGGTGCCGGCGGCAAGGAGTTCCGCCTGGTGCCTTGCCTCAACGACCGCGACCCCTGGATGCGCGCGCTGACCGAGCTGAGCTTGCAGCACCTGCAGGGCTGGCCCACGCAGGTGCCGGATCCGGCGCTGCTCGACGAGCAGGCCAGGCGTGCCGTGGCCGCCGGCGCGCCGCGTTAGGTCCGCGCGGCGTTCAAGCGCCCCTGGCGCCGGCTGAACCAGCCGACCGCACGCGGCAGCACCAGCACCGCGATCACGACCACCAGCAGCGTTGCCGACATCGGCCGCTCGATGAACACGGTCCACTTGCCCTCGCCGATCGACAGCGCATTGCGCATCTGCGCCTCGGCCAGCGGCCCCAGGATCATGCCGACGACGACCGGGGCGGCCGGGAAGCCGAAGCGCCGCATCACCACGCCGAGCAGGCCGATCGCGTACAGCAGCACCAGGTCGAACGCCGACTGCCGCATGCCGTAGACGCCGACCGTCGCGAAGATCAGGATGCCGGCGTACAGCGGCGCCTTCGGGATCTTCAGCAGCTTGACCCACAGGCCGACCAGCGGCAGGTTCAGCACCAGCAGCATCACGTTGCCGATGTACAGCGAGGCGATCAGCGCCCACACCAGCGCCGCGTTCTTGTCGAACAGCTGCGGCCCCGGCTGGATGCCGTAGTTCTGGAATGCGCCGAGCAGGATCGCCGTCGTGTTCGAGGTCGGGATGCCGAGCGTCAGCAGCGGGATCAGCGTCGCGGTGATCGCCGCGTTGTTGGCTGCCTCCGGACCGGCGACGCCTTCGATCGCACCGGTGGTGCCGAACTCCTCCTTGTGCTTCGACAGCTTCTTCTCGGTCGCATAGCTGAGGAAGGTCGGGATCTCGCTGCCGCCCGCCGGAATCGTGCCGAACGGGAAGCCGATGAAGGTCGCGCGCAGCCACGCCGGTATCGAGCGCCGCCACTCCGCGGCGGTCATGTGGACTCGGCTCATGCGGTTCTGGGTCTCGACCTCGCGGCCCTGGTACAGCACCGCGTACAGCGCCTCGGCGACCGCGAACAGGCCGACGGCGATCAGCACCACCTCGAGCCCGTCCATCAGCTCCGGCACGCCGCCGGTGTAGCGGGCCTGGCCGGTGAGCTGGTCGATGCCGACCAGCCCCATCGCCAGCCCGACGAACAGCGCCGTCAGGCCGCGCAGCGTGCTGCCGCCGAGCACCGCGCTGACGGTGCAGAAGGCCAGCACCATCAGCATGAAGTACTCGGGCGGCCCGAGCTTGACCGCGAATTCGGCGACCACCGGAGCGAACAGCGTGACCAGCACGGTGGCGATGGTGCCGGCGACGAACGAGCCGATCGCCGCGGTGGCCAGCGCCGCACCGGCGCGGCCGTTCTTGGCCATCTTGTTGCCTTCCATGGCGGTGACCATGGAGCCGGCCTCGCCCGGCGTGTTCAGCAGGATCGAGGTCGTCGAGCCGCCGTACATCGCGCCGTAGTAGATGCCGGCGAAGAAGATCATCGATGCCGTCGCCTCGACCTTCAGCGTGATCGGCAGCAGCATCGCCACCGCGGTCGCCGGCCCGATGCCGGGCAACACGCCCACCGCCGTGCCGATGGTGCAGCCGAGCAGCGCCCACAGCAGGTTGACCGGCGTGCCCGCCGTCATGAAGCCCTGCAGCAACTGGTTCCAGATATCCATCATCACAGCCACCCGGTGCCGGTCAGCCCGGGCAGGTTGATTGCCAACGCCTTGGTGAACATCCAGTACACCGGTGCGGAGATCGCAGCGCCGATCGCCGCGTCGATCAGCCAGGCACGGGGGCTCAGGTCGAGCTGCCCTTCCGAGGCCTTGAAGCCGCGCACCGCCATCACGAAGCACAGCGTGCAGCTCAGGATGAAGCCGATCGTCGTGATCAGCGCGGCGTTCGCGAGGATGCCGGCCGAGACCCAGACGAAGGCCGGCCAGTCACCGCGCGCGGCGCCCTCGGGCGCCTCCATCTGCCGGAAGCCGCCGCTGTTGGCCTCCCAGACCAACAGACCGCCGCACAGCAGCATCGCCGATGCGACGAGCCACGGCAGGAAATTCGGGCCGACGCCGGCGTAGCCCGCGTCGCCCGAAATGCCGATGGCGCCGGCGGCGAGCAGCGCGCCGAGGCCCAGCACACCCACACCCACCAGCGCCTGCAGCTTCATCAGACCATCCCGGACTTGACCATCACCGCCCGCAGGCTGGCGAATTCATCGTCGACGAACTTCTCGAACTCGGGCCCGGCCATCAGCGCGGCGGTCCAGTTGTTCTTCTCCATCGCGTCGGACCAGGCCTTGCTCTTGGTCGCCTTGATCACCATCTCGGTCAGCGCCTTGCGCTGGTCGGCGTTGATGCCCGGCGCGCCATAGACCCCGCGCCAGTTGCCGATCACGACGTTGATGCCCTGCTCCTTCAGCGTCGGCACCTCGATGCCCTTCAGCCGCTTGTCGGAGGTGACGGCGATCGCCCGCATCTTGCCGCTGTTGATGTACTCGGCGAACTCGCTGTAGCCGCTGCCGCCGATCGACACGTTGCCGCCGAGGATCGCCGCCGTCGCCTCGCCACCCCCCCGGAACGCGACGTAGTTGATCTTCGCCGGATCGACGCCCACTTCACGCGCGATCATCGCCGCGGCGATGTGTTCCGTCGAGCCGCGCGAGCCCCCGCCCCACTTGATGCTGCCGGGGTCCTTCTTCATCTGCTCGACGACGTCCTTCATCGTCTTGTGCGGCGAATTCGCCGGCAGCACGAAGACGTTGTACTCGCTGGTCAGGCGCGCCAGCGGCGTGGCCTGCGACAGGGTGACCGGCGGCTTGCCGGTGATGATGCCCCCGAGCATCACCGCGCCCATCACCATCAGCGCATTCGGATCGCCCTTGCTGCCGTTGACGAACTGCGCCAGGCCGATCGCGCCGGCAGCGCCACCCTTGTTGTCGTAGCTCACCGACGAGGCGACGCCGGCGTCCTGCATCGCCTTGCCGAGTGCGCGGCCGGTGGTGTCCCAGCCGCCGCCGGGGTTGGCGGGAATCATCATCTTGAGGTTGGCCGACGCCCGTGCGGACAGCGGCAGCATGCCGGCTGCGGCCAGCGTGGCCATCGACTTGAGGAAAGCGTCGCGACGCATGTTGTGTCTCCTGGTCGGTTGGAAAACAGCATGCATCGTGACCAGCCAGGCTGTCGATCGGCTGTCGACCGACCTAGGGGAACTCCTGACAGGCACCGTTGCGGCAGCCCCATTGCAGGCGCCCGATGCAACCATTGCGCGACGTGTGAGCTGTTATCGATCGTTACCACATGGGGACACCTGCTGGGGCATGATGCCGCCCGCAACGAGCGGGCACGCTGCAGATCAGCGCGGGCCCTCCACCAATCGAAGTTCGGGGGAGTCCAGCGATGAAGTCAGCACTCGGCGCCGTGGCCTGCGCCATCGGCCTCACCATGGTCGCGCCCGCGTGGGGCGACATTTCAGCCGTCGTCGCGATCGAGCCGACGGCGCGCAAGAACGGGCTGATGCTGTCGCGCTTCGGCATGGAGGAGCAGCTGCAGAAGCTGCTCAACCAGCAGGTCACCGTGACGACGACCGAAGACCTGACCGACGCGATGCGCGCCACGCGCAGCGGCGGCTACGACGTCTTCATCGCGCCGGCGCAAGTGGCCGCCTCGGCGCTGGCCCACGGCTACGAGCTGGTCGGATCGACCGACCCGTCCGAGCACTACCTGCTGGTCGGGCGCGAGCAGCTCGCGTCGACCGCCGATATGCGCAAGGGCCGCATCTACCTGCCGCAGCAGGACTCGATCTACACCTACATGGCGCGCGGCATGCTGACGTCCAGCGGGCTGTCGTTCAAGGACCTGCGCATCGTCGAGTTCGCGCGTTATCCGCAGGCCGGGCTGACCGCCGTCAGCCTCGGCCTGAGCGACGCGACCGTGATCCGCCGCGGCGAATGGGACGCGTGGTCGCGCGAGAACCCCGGCGTCGCCAAGGTGCTGGCCAGCTCGGGCGCCGTGCCCGGCGGCTTCTCGGTCGCGGTCAAGAAGGACCTGCCGGCCGACGTGCGCAGCAAGGTCGCCAAGTGGTTCGCCACGTCCGCGCAGAGCGCCGGGCTGAAGCCGGTGATCCAGCACGCCGAGCTCGCGCAGTACAAGGCCGTCGCCCAGCTCGGCACCTTCACGCCGACGCACCTGCCCGGCGCAACGGTGGTCACCGCGGCCGACGTGCAGCAGCTGCTCGCCAAGGGCGCGGTGGTCGTCGACACGCGCAACGAGAAGGAATTCCGCAGCAAGCAGATCCCCGGCGCGGTGTTCGTGCCCTACCACGAGAAGAGCCTGAAGGACGTCGCCTACGACGCCAAGCTCGATGACTTCGCCGGCCTCGACAAGCTCGACAGCGCCAAGCCGACGATCTTCCATTGCAATGGCGCCGAGTGCTGGAAGTCGTACAAGGCCAGCCGCGCGGCGATCGCCAAGGGCTTCAAGCAGGTCTACTGGTTCCGCGGCGGGCTGCCGGAGTGGGAATCCGCGGGCATGCAGATCATGCGCGACGTGCAGGTCGCGAAAAGATAGCCTCACCGAACCTGCGATCATCGGCAGCCGATGAAGCTGCTGCTGATCGAAGACAACCCGACGATGCAGGCGACGCTGCAGCGCTCGTTCGAGCGCCGCGGCATCCAGGTCGTGACCTGTGCCGACGGTGCCCGAGCGCTCGACCGCTGGCAGGCCAGCGTGCCCGACATCGTGCTGCTGGACTTGAGCCTGCCGGGACTCGATGGCCTCGAGGTGCTGGCGCGCGCCCGCGACGCCGGCTTGACGACGCCGGTGATCATCCTGACCGCACGCGGCGCCGTCGGCGACCGCATCCTCGGGCTCAACACCGGCGCCGACGACTACCTGCCGAAGCCCTTCGACCTCGACGAGCTCGAAGCCCGCGTGCGCGCGCTGGCGCGCCGCCGCGGCGGCAGCGGCACCCACGAAGCGACACGTACCGAATCGGCGGACTACTGCGGCCTGCGTGTCGATGCCGCGAGCGGCGCCGTCTACCAGCGCGGCACGCCGCTCGAGCTTGCGCCGCGTGAATCGGCGCTGCTGCGCGCGCTGCTCGCGCGGCCGGGCCAGGCGGTGGCGAAGGAACGGTTGTTCGAGCTCGTCTTCGCCGGCGAGAGCGACGTGCAGCCCGATGCCATCGAGGTCGTCGCCTACCGCCTGCGCAAGAAGCTCGCGACCACCGAGCTGAAGCTGGTGACGCTGCGCGGACTCGGCTACCTCGTCGCACCGCAGTGAACACGTCGCACCTGTCGATGCGCAGCCGGCTGCTGCTGGGCATCCTGCTGCCGGTGCTGGCGCTGGTCGCCTTCAACGCCGTCAGCCTGTACCGCCAGGCGCTGCGCGCCGCCGACACGGCCTACGACCGCACGCTGCTGGCCTCGGCCAAGTCGATCGGCGAACTGCTCTCGGTCACCGGCGAGCGCGGTGCGCCGCAGCTGCGTGCCGCGGTGCCCTACTCCGCGCTGGAAGCCTTCGAAGCCGACAACCGCAGCCGCACCTACTTCAAGGTCAGCGGCTTCGCCGGCGAGATGGTCTCGGGCTTCGAGGACCTGCCGACCTGGCGCGGCCGGCTGCCCGACCGCGGCATCTACGCTGCGCTGGTCGACTTCTACGACGACCGGTTCCGCGGCGAGCCGGTGCGTGTCGCGGTGCTGCTGCAGCCGGTCGCCGGTCAGGCCGGCCAGGGCATGGCGACGATCCAGGTCGCCGAGACGCTCGAGCTGCGCCGCACGCTGGCGCGGCAGCTGCTTGTCGACACGCTGTGGCGCCAGGCCGCGCTGGTGCTGGTGATCGCCGGCGTCGTGATCTGGGTCGTGCAGCGGGCGACGCGCCCGGTGCATGCGCTGTCGGCGGCGATCAAGGCGCGCGACCCCGACGATGTGTCGCCGATCGACGCGCCGACAGCACCCCGCGAGCTGATGCCGCTGATCGATGCCACCAACGACGCGATGGCGCGCGTCGCCAGCCTCGTCGCGCACCAGCGCCGCTTCGTGCGCGACGCCTCGCACCAGCTGCGCACGCCGCTGGCGGTGCTGAAGACGCAGGTGCAATCGGCGCAGCGCGGCGACGTTGCGCCCGAGGTGGCTCTGCTCGAGATCGGCCAGACCATCGACGGCGCGACGCAGCTCGCGAACCAGATGCTGGCGCTGGCCAAGGTCGAGCAGTTGCGCCAGCAAGGCGATCCGACGCCGCAGGACTGGGCCGAGGTGGTGCGCAGCGTCTCGCTGGACCTCGCGCCGCTGGTGGCCGAACGGGAGATCGATTTCGAGCTCGATGTCGTGCAGCCGGCGCTGGTGCTGGGTCACGAGTGGGCGCTGCGCGAGCTGGTGCGCAACCTGCTGCACAACGCCATCAGGCACGTGCCGCGGGGCGGTCGCTTGTCGGTGCGGCTGACCGCCCCTGGCGCAGAAGCGCTGTTGACCGTCGCCGACAACGGGCCCGGCCTGCCCGCGGCGCTGCGCGAGCGGCTGTTCCAGCCCTTCGCAGCCGGCCCGACCAGCTCCGGTTCCGGGCTCGGGCTCGCGATTTGCCGCGACATCGTGCAGTCGCTCGGCGGCAGCCTGAGCCTCGAGAATCGGGGCACGGACGGAGCGGTCGAGGGCCTAAATGCGCTGGTGCGGCTGCCGTTGGCCGCGCCGGTGGCAGGGCCGCACGGCTGAGGGCCCTGAAGCAGCGGCGGCAGAATCACACGCCATGCAATCTTCATCCACGCTGCGCCTGGACAAGTGGCTCTGGGCTGCCCGCTTCTACAAGACCCGCTCGCTCGCCGCCGACGAGATCGGCAAGGGCCGGGTCAGCGTCAACGGCCAGGTGGCCAAACCATCGCGTGAGCTGCGCATCGACGACCGTGTCGAAATGCGCCAGCCGCACGGGCCACGCACGGTGATCGTGCGCGGCATCAGCGCGATGCGCGGGCCGGCGCCCGTGGCCCAGGCGCTGTACGAGGAAACCGCCGACAGCCTGGCCGCCCGTTCGAAGGCCGCCGAGGAACGCCGGCTGGCCGCCGAGCCGGCACTGAGCATCGAGCAGGGCCGGCCCACCAAGCGTGACCGGCGCGACCTGGAGCGCTCGCAGGTGGAGTGGCAGCGCTGGAGCGCCTCGGTCGACGACCGCTGACGCCTCGCAACATTCCGCAAGAATCCCTCTTGAAGCAGCGGGTATGCGCCCCATATCCGGCTGCGACCGCTTGAAAGAAGCCAACGCCATGACAACGACCACCCCGGAGAACGACTTCCCCTTTCCGCCCGCAGGCGACAGCCCCGAGGCCCCTGCGCAGGCCGCGGCGCCCGCCGCAGCCGCCCCCGCCCCCTCGCCGGAACAGCGCCTGGCCGAGCTGGAAGCCAAGCACACCGAAGTGTCGGATGCGTTCCTGCGCGCCAAGGCCGAGGCCGAGAACGCACGCCGCCGCGCGGACGAAGAAGTCAGCAAGGCGCGCAAGTTCGCGATCGATTCCTTCGCCGAGAGCCTGCTGCCGGTGAAGGACAGCCTGGAGGCGGCGATCGCCATGCCGGGTGCCAGCACCGAGCAGGTGCTCGAGGGCGTGCACGCCACGCTGCGCCAGCTCAGCGCCGTGCTCGAGCGCAACAAGGTGCTGCAGATCGCACCGCCCGCCGGCACCAAGTTCGATCCGCACCAGCACCAGGCCATCAGCATGGTGCCGGCCGAACAGGAGCCCAACACCGTCGTCGCGGTGCTGCAGAAGGGCTACCTGATCGCCGACCGCGTGCTGCGCCCGGCACTGGTCACCGTCGCCGCGCCCAAGTAGCGCCCGGTGGACCCTTGAAAGCTGCGCGCTGAACCACAACTCGACGACAACCGAATACCAATCGCAGGAGTAACTCCATGGGCAAGATCATCGGCATCGACCTCGGCACCACGAATTCGTGCGTCGCCGTGATGGAAGGCAACACGACTCGCGTGATCGAGAACAGCGAGGGCGCACGCACCACGCCGTCGATCATCGCCTACCAGGAAGACGGCGAGGTGCTGGTCGGCGCCTCGGCCAAGCGCCAGGCCGTCACCAACCCGCGCCACACCTTCTATGCGGTCAAGCGCCTGATCGGCCGCAAGTTCACCGAGAAGGAAGTGCAGAAGGACATCAACCTGATGCCCTACAAGATCGTCGCTGCCGACAACGGCGACGCCTGGGTCGAGGAGCGCGGCAAGAAGCTCGCGCCGCCGCAGGTCAGCGCCGAAGTGCTGCGCAAGATGAAGAAGACTGCCGAGGACTACCTCGGCGAGGAAGTGACCGAAGCCGTGATCACGGTGCCGGCCTACTTCAACGACAGCCAGCGCCAGGCCACCAAGGACGCCGGCCGCATCGCCGGCCTCGAGGTCAAGCGCATCATCAACGAGCCGACCGCCGCGGCACTCGCCTTCGGCCTCGACAAGCACGGCAAGGGCGACCGCAAGATCGCCGTGTTCGACCTCGGCGGCGGCACCTTCGACATCTCGATCATCGAGATCGCCGATGTCGATGGCGAGAAGCAGTTCGAAGTGTTGTCGACCAACGGCGACACCTTCCTCGGCGGCGAGGACTTCGACCAGCGCATCATCGACTACATCGTCGTCGAGTTCAAAAAGGAACAGGGCGTCGACCTGACCAAGGACGTGCTCGCACTGCAACGCCTGAAGGAGGCGGCCGAGAAGGCCAAGATCGAGCTGTCCAACAGCACGCAGACGGACATCAACCTGCCCTACGTTACCGCCGACGCGTCAGGCCCGAAGCACCTGAACATCAAGCTCACCCGCGCCAAGCTGGAAAGCCTGGTCGACGAGTTGGTCGAGCGCACGATGGAGCCTTGCCGCATCGCCGTGAAGGACGCCGGCGTCAAGCTGTCGGACATCGACGACGTGATCCTGGTCGGCGGCATGACCCGCATGCCGAAGGTGCAGGAAAAGGTCAAGGAGTTCTTCGGCAAGGAGCCGCGCAAGGACGTCAACCCGGATGAAGCGGTCGCCGTCGGCGCCGCGATCCAGGGCCAGGTGTTGTCGGGCGACCGCAAGGACGTGCTGCTGCTGGACGTGACGCCGCTGTCGCTGGGCATCGAGACGCTCGGCGGCGTGATGACCAAGATGATCAAGAAGAACACCACGATCCCGACCAAGTTCTCGCAGGTGTTCTCGACCGCCGACGACAACCAGCCGGCGGTGACGATCAAGGTCTTCCAGGGCGAGCGCGAGATGGCCGCGGGCAACAAGAGCCTGGGCGAGTTCAACCTCGAAGGCATCCCGCCGTCGCCGCGTGGCCTGCCGCAGATCGAGGTCACCTTCGACATCGATGCCAACGGCATCCTGCACGTCAACGCCAAGGACAAGGGCACCGGCAAGGAAAACAAGATCACGATCAAGGCCAACTCGGGCCTGTCGGAAGACGAGATCCAGAACATGGTCAAGGACGCCGAGCTGAACGCGGCCGAGGACCAGAAGAAGCTGGAGCTGGTGCAGGCCCGCAACCAGGCCGACGCGATGCTGCACTCGGTGAAGAAGAGCCTCGGCGAGCACGGCGACAAGCTCGACGCCGGGGAGAAGGAAAAGATCGAGGCGGCCTTGAAGGACGTCGATGAAGCGATGAAGGGCGACGACAAGGCCGACATCGAAGCCAAGACCGAGGCGCTGATGACGGCCAGCCAGAAGCTCGGCGAGAAGATGTACGCCGAGCAGGCGGGTGCCGCCGGTGCGGCCGGTGCGGCCCCGGGTGCAGGTGCAGGTGCCGGCGCAGGTGCGGAAGCGCCGAAGGCCGAGGCCAAGCCGTCCGACGACAACGTGGTCGACGCCGAGTTCAAGGAAGTCAAGAAGTGAGATCGGCCGCAGCCCGCGCGGGCTGCGCCGATATCTCGCCGCGTTCGAGGCGTCAGACGGTGTCTGCGCCCCGACGCGGCGGTTTCGCTTCCGAGTGCTGAAAGTTTTCGATGGCAAAGCGCGATTACTACGACATCCTCGGCGTTCCGAAAAACGCCACGGACGAAGACATCAAGAAGGCTTATCGCAAGCTGGCGATGAAGCACCACCCTGACCGCAACCAGGGTGACGACGCCAAGAAGGCGGAAGAGCGGTTCAAGGAGGCCAAAGAGGCCTACGAAATGCTCTCCGAGCCGCAGAAGCGCGCGGCCTACGACCAGTACGGCCACGCCGGCGTCGATCCGAACGCCGCGGGCGTGGGCGGTGGCTTCCGCGGCGGGCCGGAAGGCTTCGGCGGCTTCGCCGAGGCCTTCGGCGACATCTTCGGCGACATCTTCAACAGCGGTCGCCGCGGCGGCGGCGCGGGTGGACCGCAGGTCTACCGCGGCTCGGACCTGTCGTACGCGATGGAGATCACGCTCGACGAAGCCGCGAACGGCAAGGAGGCGCAGATCCGCATCCCGACCTGGGACACCTGCGACACCTGCCACGGCACCGGCGCCAAGCCCGGCACCAGCGCCAAGACCTGCAGCTCCTGCAACGGTGCCGGCACGGTGCACATGCGCCAGGGCTTCTTCAGCATCCAGCAGACCTGTCCGCACTGCCACGGCTCGGGCAAGGTGATCCCCGAGCCCTGCACCACCTGCTCAGGCGCCGGCAAGATCAAGCGCCAGAAGACGCTGGAGGTGAAGATCCCCCCCGGCATCAACGAAGGCATGCGCATCCGCTCGGCCGGCAACGGCGAGCCGGGCACCAACGGCGGCCCACCCGGGGACCTGTACATCGAGATCCGGATCAAGGAACACGAGATCTTCGAGCGCGACGGCGACGACCTGCACTGCACCGTTCCCGTCGGGCTGACCACCGCGGCGCTCGGCGGCACGATGGAGGTGCCGACGCTCGGCGGCAAGGCCGAGATCGAGCTGCCCGAGGGCACGCAGCACGGCAAGACCTTCCGGCTGCGCGGCAAGGGCATCAAGGGGCTGCGCTCCAGCTATCCGGGCGATCTGTACTGCCACGTCGCCGTCGAGACGCCGGTCAAGCTGACCGACCAACAGCGCAAGCTGCTGCGTGAGCTCGACGAGGCGCTGCGCAAGGGCGGCGACAAACATTCGCCGAACGCCAAGAGCTGGACCGACCGGGTCAAGGACCTGTTCAAGTAACGCCGGCACCAGCCCGGGCGCGAGAACTGCACCGGGTAAGTGCGCGTAATTGCAGGTTCGCAGCGGCGGTCAGCCCCTCAAGGCGGCCGCCGCTGCCGCCGATATCGTGGGGAACCACCGTTCCAGGTCACCCTCCCCATGTCCCTGCCCGGCATTCTTCTCGCGCTGCACCAGCGCCCTTCGCACGAAAGGCGCCCGGCATGATGATCGACCGCGACATCGATCAGGCCCACGCGCTGGTCATCGACGGCAACGTCACCTCGCGCAGCGTGATGGCGGCGCAGTTGCGCGACCTCGGCGTCGGCCATGTCAAGCAGACCGGACGCGTCAACGAAGCGCGGCTGGCCCTCGAACAGCGGCCGTACGACATCGTGCTGTGCGACTACCACTTCGAGGGCACCGACATGTCGGGCCAGGACCTGCTCGACGAGCTGCGACGCGAGAACCAGCTGCCGTACTCGACGGTCTTCATCATGGTCACCGGCGACGCGAGCTACTCGAAGGTCGTCGAGGCCGCCGAGGCCGCGCTCGACAGCTACCTGATCAAGCCCTACACCGCCTCGGCGCTCGGCGAGCGGCTGAGCGAAGCGCGCCGCCGCAAGCGCGTGCTGTGCGACATCTTCGAGGCGCTGGAGCGCGGCCAGCTCGACGTCGCGGCCAAGATCTGCCTGCGCCGCTACCAGGGCCGCGAGTCCTACTGGATGTTCAGCGCGCGGCTGGCCGCCGAGCTGCTGCTGAAGATGGATCGGCATGACGATGCGCGGCAGATCTACGAGGCCGTGGCCAAGGAAAAGAACGTCTCCTGGGCCCGCTTGGGCGTCGCCCGCGCGCAGTTCGGCGCCGGCGAGATCAACCCGGCGCGGCGCAGCGTCGAGGCATTGCTGCGCGACTCGCCCGAGCACGCCGATGCCTACGATGTGCTCGGCAGCCTGCAGGTCGACCAGGGCGAGCTGGCGCAGGCGCTGGTGACCTACCGCACCGCTTCGCAACTGACCCCGGGCTGCCTGCTGCGCCTGCAGCACTGCGGCACGCTGGCCTTCTACCAGGGCGAGCGCGACGAAGCACTGCGCCTGCTGGAACGCACGGCCGGCATGGGCATCAAGTCCAAGCTCTTCGATGCGCTGACGCTGCTGCTGATCGCCTTCCTGCGCTTCGACAGTGCCGACCCCAAGGGCCTGGTCGTCGCGCACGACCAGATCAAGCGCTTCTGCGAGCGCCATCCGGAATCGAAGCGGCTGCAGCGCCTGGAGCAGGCCGCCAGCGCGCTGCGCCTGCTGATGACGCGCAACATCGATGAAGCCTTGGCCGTCGCCCGCCGTCTCGCCGACGGCATCGAGAGTGATCACTTCGATGTCGAGGCATCGAACATCCTGCTCGCGCTGTGGACACGGCTGCCGGAGAAGGAAGTGCCGGCGGGCGAGCTCGACACCCTGGCGCGCACGATCGCGATGCGGTTCTGCGTCTCCAAGGCGGTCACCGAGGTGCTGGTCGCCTCGGCGCAACGCCGCGACCCGTTGTTGACGACGATCCGCAGCTGCCAGGCCGAGATCACCGCGATCGCCGAGGAGGCGATGGCGCACTCGGTGCGCGGCCGGCCTCGCTCGGCCGTCGAGTCGCTGCTGAGCAAGGGCACCGATACGCGCAACGCGAAACTGATCGAGATGGCCGGCTTGGTCGCGCGCCGGCATGCCGACTCGATCGAGGACCGCGACTCGCTGCTCGCCGAAGCGGCGACGCTGCAGAAGCGCTTCTGCCAGCCGATCACGCACCTGGCCGGCGTGCGGCGCACCGGGCGCTCGCCGGGCGGGCTGGTGCTGCGTACTTGAGCCGCTAGGGCCGCTAGGGCTAGAACAGCGAGGCCTGCCGCGGCGATTCGTCGCCGCGCTTGGCCGGCCGCTGGAACTGCGTCAGGTCGAGCTCGACACGCTTGCGGTTGAAGCCAAGCCGCGCACAGGCCTTCTCGAAGCGCTGCCGCAACAGCTGCGCCCACAAGCCGCTGCCGGTCATGCGGCGGCCGAACGTCGCGTCGTAGTCGCGCCCGCCGCGCATGTCGCGCAGCCGCGCCATCACGCGCTCGGCACGCTCCGGAAAATGCTGCTGCAGCCACTGCAGGAAGAGCGGTTTCACCTCCCACGGCAGGCGCAGCACGATACTGAACGCTGACGTCGCGCCGGCCTCGCGCGCTGCTTCGAGGATGCGCTCGAGCTCCGGTTCGTTCAGGAACGGGATCACCGGCGACACGCTGACGCCGACCGGCACACCGGCTTTCGCCAATGTCTCGATTGCCCTCAGCCGGCGCTGCGGCGCGGCGGCACGCGGCTCCATCACGCGCGCCAGCGCAGGATCGAGCGTGGTGATCGAGAAGTACACCGAGGCGAGCCGCCGTTCGGCCATCGGAGCGATCAGGTCGAGGTCGCGCTCGACGCCGGCCGACTTGGTGATCAGCGAGAACGGGTGGCTGCATTCCTTCAGCACCTCGATCACCGAGCGCGTGATTCGTAGGCGCCGCTCGACCGGCTGGTAGGCATCGGTGGCCGAGCCGATGTTCAGCTGCAGCGGCGTGTAGTTGCGCGCCGAGAGCGCTTCGCGCAGCCGTTCGGCGGCGTTGACCTTCGCGATGATGCGGGTCTCGAAATCGATGCCCGGCGACAGGTTCAGGTAGCTGTGCGTCGGGCGCGCGTAGCAGTAGATGCAGCCGTGCTCGCAACCGCGGTACGGGTTGATCGACAGGTCGAATCCGATGTCCGGCGAATCGTTGCCGGCGAGGATGGTCTTGACGTGCTCCTCGAGCACCTGCGTGCCGATCGGCAGCGGCTCTTCCAGCGCTGCCTGCTCGAGCGTGCCCCAGCCATCGTCGAAGGATTCGCGCTGGTCGCGATTGAAGCGGTGCTCGAGCGCCCAGACGGTGCCGCGGCCCTTGGCCGGCGCGTAGACCAGGGTCGCTGGCGGCTCGGTGACGGGAACGATCGGGATCCGGCGCATGCTGTGAATATATACAGCACCTGTGGATCCGTCCAGCGTCGGTTTCAGTATTCGCCGCCGCCGAGCGCGCCGGGCGCCAGGTTGTCGAACTTCGTCAGCGGCTTCAGGAAGGTCAGCTTGACGGTGCCCACCGGCCCGTTGCGCTGCTTGCCGATGATGATCTCGGCGATCCCCGGCTCCTTGCACTGGTCCTTGGTGTAGTACTCGTCGCGGTAGATGAACATGATGACGTCGGCATCCTGCTCGATCGCGCCGGACTCGCGCAGGTCGCTCATCATCGGCCGCTTGTCGGTGCGCGTCTCGACCGAGCGGTTCAGCTGCGACAGCGCGATCACCGGGCACTGCAGCTCCTTGGCCAGCGCCTTCAGGCCACGCGAGATCTCGGACAGCTCGGTGGCGCGGTTCTCGCCGTCGGACTTCGAGGTGCCGCTCATCAGCTGCAGGTAATCGATGACGATCAGGCCGACCGTGCCGTGCTGGCGCGCCATGCGGCGCGCGCGGGCACGCAGCTCGGCCGGATTGAGGCCCGGCGTCTCGTCGATGTACAGCGGCGCCTTGCTGAGCTTGTCGACGGCCTCGGTCAGCCGCCCCCACTCGTCGTCCTTGATGCGGCCGGTGCGCAGCCCGCTCTGGTCGATGCGGCCGAGCGAGCCGACCATCCGCAGCGCCAGCTGCGAGGCGCCCATTTCCATCGAGAAGACCAGCACCGGCAGGCCTTCGTTGACCGCGACGTTCTCGGCGATGTTCAGCGCGAACGCAGTCTTGCCCATCGACGGCCGCGCGGCCAGGATCAGCAGGTCGCCCTTCTGCAGGCCGGCGGTCATGCGGTCCATGTCGTAGAAACCCGAGCGCACGCCGGTGACGTCCTCGGCGCCGTTCTCGTAGAGCTCGGTCACGCGGTCGATCAGCTGCACCGCAAGCTCGCTGATGCCGATGAAGCCCTGCTTGTTGCGCGAGCCCTCTTCGCCGATCTTGAAGATGCGGCCCTCCGCCTCGTCGAGGATCTGCGACACCGCGCGACCCTGCGGATTGAAGGCGTTGGTGGCGATCTCGTCGGAGGCCGAGATCAGCTTGCGCAGGATCGCGCGCTCGCGCACGATCTCGGCATAACGCCTCAAGTTGGCGGCACTCGGCACGCTCTGCGCCAGCGCGTTGAGGTAGGCCAGGCCACCGCAGGACTCGGCCTTGCCGTTGCTCTGCAGCCGCTCGAACACGGTGATCACGTCGGCCGGCTTGCTCGCATTGATCAGCACGGCGATGGCGTTGAAGATCTCGCGGTGCTCGTAGCGGTAGAAGTCGCTGTCGTTGATCAGATCGCCGGCGCGGTCCCAGGCCTGGTTGTCGATCAGCAGGCCGCCGAGCACGCTCTGCTCGGCTTCGTTCGAATGTGGCGGGATGCGCAGCCGGGCGACTTCGTCGTCGGCGGCAGGGGGTTCGGCGGAGCGGAAGACTGCAGACATGGGCGCTGGCGATGATACGGCCGCACGCCTGCGCGGCCTGTGGACAGAGCTGTGGACGGGCGGGGGAGCTTCGGTGCATAGCCACCGAAATCGCCGCACCAACGAAAAAGGGCCGGCAATGCCGGCCCCTTTCGGGAAAAGGGCCGGCGTTGCCGGCCCTTCGGGTGCTGGGAGCCGCAGGCTTATTCGGCCTCGGCCACCACGTGCACCGTGACTTCGACGACCACGTCGGTGTGCGGTGCCACCGACACCGGGTGCTCGCCAACGGTCTTGAGCGGACCGGTGGGCAAACGCACCTGGGCCTTGGCGATGTCGAAGCCGGTCTTCTTCAGCGCGTCGGCGATGTCGGCGTTGGTCACCGAGCCGAACAGGCGGCCGTCGACGCCGGCCTTCTGCGAGATCGTCACGGTCTTGCCGGACAGCTTCTCGCCGAGCGCTTGCGCGGCGGTGAGCTTGTCGGCGGCGACCTTCTCGAGCTCGGCACGGCGCGCTTCGAATTCCTTGATCGCGGTGTCGGTCGCGCGGCGGGCGCGCTTGGTCGGGATCAGGAAATTGCGGGCGTAGCCGTCCTTGACCTTGACCACATCACCCAGGTTGCCGAGGTTGGCGACCTTGTCGAGCAGGATCACTTGCATGTTGTTCTCTCCTGGCTCAGACGCGATGCTGGTCGCTGTACGGCAGCAGCGCCAGGAAGCGGGCGCGCTTGATCGCGGTGGTCAGCTGGCGCTGGTAGTACGCGCGGGTGCCGGTCAGGCGGGCCGGCGTGATCTTGCCGTTCTCGCCGACGAAGTCACGCAGCACGTCGACATCCTTGTAGTCGATCTCTTCGACACCGGCGACGGTGAAGCGGCAGAAGCGCTTGCGCTTGAACAGCAGCGATTGCTGGTTGCGCTTGGGCTTGCGGTCCTTGGAAAACTTACCTTTACCACGGGGCGGGGGCATGGTGCACCTCTCTCAATCTTGCGAAACGTTGGGGCTCGAGGACTCGAGGCCGAAATCCAGGGCGGTGACATGGAACAGCAGTCCGCGTCCGTTGCGTGCTGTGGCCAGGAAGCCGGCGAAAGTGCCTTGGCTGCCCAGCGCCAGCGCGCCCAGGTGCTGCGTGATCGCCCCGATGCCCAGTGCCTTGATCTCCATCGAGACCTTGCGCGGGGAACCATCCTGGCTGACCGTCGACTCGTGCTGGAGTCTCAGGTCGAGGGCCGGCAAGCCGGCGGGCGTGTAGCGCATCGCACCTCGTTCGACCAGTTGCGCCGTCAGAACCAGCCGGTTCATCGACGGCGCGACCGGCTCGGTCGCGGCGGCGGTTGCCGATGTCAGGCGCTGGTCTCCTGGGCGGCCTTGCGGGCTTCTTCCTTCTCGACCGCCTTCATCATCACCGAAGGCGTGGTCTCGGCCTTGGCCTTGGCCACCGTCAGGTGGCGCAGCACGGCGTCGTTGTAGCGGAAGCCGGTCTCGATCTCGATCAAGGTCTCGTTCGAGACCTCGATGTTCAGGCACACGTAGTGCGCCTTGGCGAGCTTCTGAATCTGGTAGGCCAGCTGGCGGCGGCCCCAGTCCTCGACCCGGTGCAGCTTGCCGCCGGCAGCGGCGACGATGCCCTTGTATCGTTCCAGCATGGCCGGAACCTGCTCGCTTTGATCCGGGTGGATCACGAGCACGATCTCGTAATGACGCATGAACACTCCTTGTGGGTTCCGTGGATCGGAAGCCACCCAGCAGCGTCAGGAGCTGGTGTGGCAAGTGGACGTGACCGCCTTCAAGGCATGGCCAGTCCGGGAAAAGCCGGCGATTATAGCCCGCTCGTCGGGCTCGCGGCAGTTCCCGGATGGCGCGCCGGCACCGGCTGGTGCAGTTGCTCGACCAGCGACGATTCGGCCGGGCCGGGGCGCCGGCTCAACAGGCTGACGACGATCAGCACCAGCGCACCGGCCGGCACGCCGAACACGCCGGCCGACACCGGATCGATGCCGAACCAGCGCAGCGGTTGCGGCGACAGCCCGAGCCACATGCGCGCCGCCGGCAGCCCGGCGATCATGTAGCCGACGCAGACCGCGAGGCCGGCGAGCATGCCGGCGGTGGCGCCGGCGCGGGTCGCGCGGCGCCAGAAGATCCCGAGCACCAGCGCCGGGAAGAAGGCCGCGGCGGCGAGCGAGAACGCCGCCGAGACGAAGGGCAGGATGCCGGCAATGCGCAGCGAGGCGACCCAGGCCGCGGCGACCGCGGCGACCAGCACCATCATCTTCGACAGCATCACCCGCTTGACGGCCGACGCACGCGGGTTCAGCACGCGGTAGTACAGGTCGTGCGACAGCGCGTTGGAGATCGTCAGCAGCAGCCCGTCGGCGGTCGACAGCGCCGCCGCCAGCCCGCCGGCCGCGACGAGGTAGGTCACGACCAGCGGCAGCCCGCCGAGCTCGGGCGCGGCGAGCACGATCATGTCGCCGGCCAGCCGCAGCTCCGACAGCTGCAGGATGCCGTCGGCATTGATGTCCTGCACCGACACCAGCCCGGAATCGAGCTTCGACCAGCGCCGGATCCAGTCCGGCAGCGCGCCGAACGAGGTGCCGACGAGCTCGGTGAAGACCTGGTACTTGACCAGCACCGCGAGCACCGGCGCACACAGGTACAGCAGCACGATGAACGACAGCGACCAGCCGACCGAGCGCCGCGCCGACGCGACGCCGGGCGTCGTGTAGTACCTCGTCAGCACGTGCGGCATCGCCGCGGTGCCGAGCATCAGGCAGAACACCAGCGCGAGGAAGTTGCGCCGCGGCGGCGATTCGGGGCTGCCGGTCGACGCGCCGGCGACGGCCGCGAAAGGGTCGGTCTGCGGCGCGATGCCGGCCATCGGGCGCGACTGCGCATCGGCCAGCGTCAGCTCGCGCTGATACCCGGCGCGCGCATCGGCCACCGTGCGCGGCAGCCGCTGCAGGCCGCGCTCGGCCTGCTGGATCTCGGCCAGCGGTGCGTTCTCGGCGCGCAGCCGGTCGGCCTCGCGCGCCAGCCGCTCGGCATCGGCGACCATCGCCGCGGGCACGTCGGCGAGCTTGCGGCGGGCATCGTCGGCACGCTGCGCCCACAGGCGCTGCACGTCGAGCTCGCGCGGATCGGCCCGCAGCTCCCCTTCGCGCTGCGTGACGACCGCGAGCTGCTGGCCATAGCTCAGCCACGGCACCCACGAGCCGGTCTGGTTGACGCTGAGCCACAGCACCGGCACGACATACGCAATGATCAGGACGATGTACTGCGCCACCTGCGTCCAGGTGACCGCGCGCATGCCGCCGAGGAACGAGCAGACCAGCACGCCGCCCAGCCCGACGAAGATGCCGATCTCGAAGTTGAAGCCGGTGAGGTGCGAAGTGATCAACCCGACGCCGTAGACCTGCACGACGACGTAGACGAAGGACACCAGCACGGTCGCGCCGACGCCGATCAGCCGCGGCAGCTGGCCGCCGTAGCGCGCGCCGAGGAAGTCAGGCACCGTGTACTGGCCGAAGCGGCGCAGGTAGGGCGCGAGCAGCAGCGCAACCAGGCAGAAGCCGCCGGTCCAGCCGAGGATGTAGGCCAGGCCGGCAAAGCCCTGCAGGTACAGCACGCCGGCGGTGCCGATGAAGGACGCCGCCGACATCCAGTCGGCCGCGGTCGCCATGCCGTTGTACATCGCCGGCACGCGGCGGCCGGCGACGTAGTACTCGGCCTCGTCGGTGGTGCGGCTCAGCAGGCCGATCGCCGCATAGATCAGCACCGTGGCGATCAGGAAGCTCGCGCCGATGCCGTGCCGCGGCCAGCCGGCACGCTCGCCGAGCGCAAGCACGATGACGAACAGCACGACACCGGCGGTGAACAGCGCATAGCGCCGGTGCAGGCTGCGCGCGAAGCTGCGGGTGGTTTGCGGGGGCGGCGGCTGGCCGGTGTCGTCCAAGACCGCCCTCGCCCGCTTTCAGCGCCCGGCCAGCCGGACCCAGGTGTCGACCACCGAGTCCGGATTCAGCGAGATCGACACGATGCCTTCCGCGGCCAGCCAGTCGGCGAAGTCCGGATGGTCGCTGGGCCCCTGGCCGCAGATGCCGATGTACTTGCCGGTGGCGCGGCAGGCGGCGATCGCGCGCGAGATCATCGCCTTGACGGCCGGATCACGCTCGTCGAAGTCCTCGGCCAGCTGCTCGAGCCCGGAATCGCGGTCCAGCCCCAGCGTCAGCTGCGTCAGGTCATTCGAGCCGATCGACATGCCGTCGAAATGCTCGAGGAACTGTTCGGCGAGGATCGCGTTGCTCGGCACCTCGCACATCATGATCAGGCGCACGCCGTCCTTGCCGCGCTCGAGGCCACGATCGGCCAGCAGCTTGGCGACGCGCTCGGCCTGGCGCACCGTGCGCACGAAGGGCACCATGATCTCGACGTTGTTCAGCCCCATGTCGTTGCGCACGCGCTTGATCGCCTCGCACTCCATGCCGAAGGCGTCGGCGAACTCGCCGCTGATGTAGCGCGACGCGCCGCGGAAGCCGAGCATCGGGTTCTCTTCGTCGGGCTCGTAGCGCTTGCCGCCGATCAGCTTGCGGTACTCGTTGCTCTTGAAGTCGGACAGCCGAACGATCACCGGCTTGGGCCAGAACGCCGCGGCGATCGTCGCCACGCCCTCGGCGAGCTTGTCGACATAGAACGCGCGCGGCGACGCATGGCCTCGGGCCACCGACTCGACCGCCTTCTTCAGGTCCGGGTCGACGTTGGGATAGTCGAGGATCGCCTTCGGGTGCACGCCGATGTTGTTGTTGATGATGAACTCGAGCCGCGCCAGGCCGACGCCCGAGTTCGGGATCTGCGCGAAGTCGAAGGCCAGCGTCGGGTTGCCGACGTTCATCATGATCTTGATCGGGCAGTACGGCAGCTCGCCGCGGCGCACCTCGCTGACCTCGGTCTCGAGCAGGCCGTCGTAGATGTAGCCGGTGTCGCCCTCGGAGCAGACCACCGTCACCAGCGCGCCGTCGGCCAGCTTGTCGGTCGCGTCGCCGCAGCCGACGACCGCCGGGATGCCGAGCTCACGCGCGATGATCGCCGCGTGGCAGGTGCGGCCGCCGCGGTTGGTGACGATCGCCGAGGCCCGCTTCATCACCGGCTCCCAGTTCGGGTCGGTCATGTCGGTGACCAGCACGTCGCCGGGCTGCACGCGATCCATCTCGGCGATCGAGGTCACCAGCCGAACCGGGCCGGTGCCGATCTTCTGGCCGATCGCGCGGCCCTCGGCCAGCACGGCGCTCTGGCCCTTGAGCTTGTAGCGGTGCTCGACCTGGCCGACCGCCTGGCTCTTCACCGTCTCGGGGCGGGCCTGCAGGATGTAGAGCTTGCCGTCGATGCCGTCCTTGCCCCACTCGATGTCCATCGGGCGCTTGTAGTGCTGCTCGATGATCAGCGCGTACTTCGCGAGCTCGATCGTGTCCGCGTCATTCAGCGAATAGCGGTTGCGCTGCTCCGGCGGCGTGTCGACCGTCTTGACCAGCTTGCCGCTGGCGGCGCGCTCGGCGTCGGACGCGAACTCCATGCGGATCAGCTTCGAGCCAAGCGTGCGGCGGATGACCGACTGCTTGCCGGCCTTCAGCCCGGGCTTGTGCACGTAGAACTCGTCGGGGTTCACGGCGCCCTGCACCACCGTCTCGCCCAGGCCGTAGCTGGAGGTGATGAAGACGACGTCCTCGAAGCCCGATTCCGTGTCGATCGTGAACATCACGCCGGCGGCGCCGAGGTCGGAGCGCACCATGCGCTGCACGCCGGCCGACAACGCGACATCGGCATGCGCGAAGCCCTTGTGCACGCGGTAGCTGATCGCGCGGTCGTTGTAGAGCGACGCGAAGACTTCCTTCATCTTGTGCAGCACGTCGTCGATGCCGTGCACGTTCAGGAAGGTCTCCTGCTGGCCGGCGAACGAGGCGTCGGGCAGGTCCTCGGCGGTGGCCGACGAGCGCACCGCGAAGCTGCCGGCGGGACCGTCGCCTTCGAGCGTCGCGAAGGCCTGCCGCACCGCGGCTTCGAAATCGGCCGGGAACGGCGCGTCGATCAGCCAGCCGCGGATCTCGGCGCCGGCTTCGGCCAGCGCCTTGACGTCGTCGGTGTTCAGGGCCGCGAGGCGCGCGTTGATCTTCGCGGTCAGGCCGCCGTGCTCGAGGAAGCGGCGGAAGGCGAGCGCGGTGGTCGCGAAGCCGCCGGGCACGCGCACGCCGGAAGCGGCCAGCTGGCTGATCATTTCACCGAGGCTGGCGTTCTTGCCGCCAACGACCTCGACGTCGGTCATCCTCAGGTGTTCAAACGGTACGACCAAGGCGGTCGCCAGGGGGGTTGCAGACATGGGAAAGCTCCGTGATGGTGAGAAACCGGTGCCGTCCAGGCTGCACCACGGGCCCACGCTCCAGCGTTTGTCGATTCTTGTACGAGGCGGGAGGGGCTCATCGAGGGGCAGTCAACTGCGAAAAGCGCTGGGCCTGGATTCTAGGGATGAAACACCTATCATCCTGAACCGCTGCTGAATCGACGCCTGCCGGCCGCCCCGCCATGCCCCTACGAAGTGTGTTCTTTGTCTCGGACGGGACCGGCATCACCGCCGAGACCTTCGGCAACTCGATCCTGGCGCAGTTCGCGGCCAAGCCCCGGCACGTGCGGCGGCCGTTCATCGACACCATCGACAAGGCGCGCGCGGTGGTCGACGAGATCAACGGCGTCGCGGCCAGCGAAGGCAAGCGGCCGATCGTCTTCATCACGCTGGTCAGCGACGAGGTGCGCGACATCGTCACCTCCGACAATTGCCGCGGCCTGGTACTGGACATGTTCCGCGCCTTCGTCGAGCCGCTGGAGGCCGAATTCGGCATCAAGTCGAACCACCGCGTCGGCCGCTTCTCGGATGCCGCGAAGAGCTCCGAGTACAACGATCGCATCGAGGCCATCAACTTCTCGCTGGCCCACGACGATGGCCAGTCGGCGCGCAACCTGGCGCAGGCCGACGTGATCCTGCTCGGCGTCAGCCGCAGCGGCAAGACGCCGACCTCGCTGTACCTGGCGATGCAGCACGGCATCAAGGCCGCGAACTATCCGCTGATTCCGGAGGACTTCGAGCGCGGCAAGCTGCCGGGGTCGCTGTCGCAGCACCTGGCCAAGTGTTTCGGCCTGACGATCGATCCGGAGCGGCTGCGCCAGATCCGCAACGAGCGCCGGCCTGACAGCAAATACGCCTCGCTCGACAACTGCCGCTACGAGGTGCGCGAGGCCGAAGCGATGATGCGGCGCCACGGCGTCTCGTGGCTGAGTTCCACGCACAAGTCGATCGAGGAGATCGCGACGACGATCCTGCGCGACATCCGGCCGGACCGGCTGATCTATTGACCGGCGTCCGCCCCGCGCATCGATTCGTGCAGGCAGATCGCCGCCGCCGCGGCGACGTTCAGCGATTCCTCGCCGCCCGGCTGCGCGATGCGCACCAGTTGCGCGCAGCGCGCCTGCAACGCCGGGTCGACACCCTGCCCTTCATGGCCGAACAACCACGCGCAGGGCCACGGCAGCGCCGTGCGATGCAGCGGCGCGCTCGCCTGCAGGCTGCTGCCGATGCAGGGCACCTGCAGCCGATCGATGTCTGCCGGCTGCAGCCCCTCGATCAGCCGCAGCGCGAAGTGCGCGCCCATGCCGGCGCGCAACACCTTCGGCGACCACAGTGATGCGGTGCCACGCAGCGCCAGCACTTGCGTGAAGCCGAACGCCGATGCGCTGCGCAGCAGGCTGCCGACGTTGCCGGCATCCTGCACGCGGTCGAGCACGATGCTGGCGAGCCGGCCGTCGATGTCGGGCGCGGCCGGCAGCGCCCACAGGAAGCCGATGCGGCCGGGCGATTCGAGTGCGCTGACGCTGTCGAACAGCGCGTCGGGCACCACGGCGACACGCGGCGCCCATTCGGCCAGCGAGCGCAGCGCCGCACGACCCCAGGCCGATTCGGCGACCAGCGCCTGCGCCGGCCGCTCACCGCGCGCGCGCAGCGCACTGCACAGGTGTTCGCCCTCGAGCCACACCTGGCCGTCCTTGCGGTAGCCGGCTCCGTCGCGCAGCAGCTTGCGCAGGCGCACCAGCAACGGGTTGTCGCGGGCGGTGATTGCCTGCGCGACCGGCGACGTCACCGTCGATCCTCGTCGTCGATCACGTCGGCGACCGCCTGCGCCGCCGCCAGTGCATCGACCGGCAGGCCGAGCGCCACGCGCACCGGTGCGTAGCTGCGGCGGTGGATGTCGCAGGCGCCATGCACCCGCAAGGCTTCGAGGTGTTCGGCCGTGGCATAGCCCTTGTGCGCGGCGAAGCCATAGGCGGGATAGCGCTCGTGCAGCTCGAGGCACAAGCGGTCGCGGTGCACCTTCGCGAGGATCGACGCCGCCGAGATCGAGGCCACCAGCGCATCGCCCTTGACGATCGCCTCGCCCGGCATGCGCAGCACCGGCAGCCGGTTGCCGTCGACCAGCACCTTGTGCGGCACCAGGCGCAGCCCGTCGACCGCGCGGCGCATCGCCAGCATCGTTGCCTGCAGGATGTTCAGTCGGTCGATCTCCTCGACATCGGCCTCGGCGATGCAGCAGGCCAGCGCCTTGGCGCGGATCTCGTCGAACAGCTTCTCGCGCCGCGCCGGCGTCAGCACCTTCGAATCCGCGAGGCCGCGGATCGGGTGCAGCTCGTCGAGGATCACCGCCGCGGCCACGACCGGGCCGGCCAGCGGGCCGCGGCCGGCTTCGTCGACGCCGGCGACCAAGCCGCCCGGCACGTCCCACGACAGGCCGAGCTGTTGTGGGGCACGCAAACGCTTCGCGCGGCGGGCCGGCGCTTGGGGGCTGCGGTCAGGCGGCGAGGACTTGCGCGATCGCATCGGCGGCTCGTTGGGCGGTGTCTTGGCGCAGCAGTTGGTGCAGTTCGGCGAAGCGGCGCTCGACCGCTTCGACGCGGGGCCGATTGTCCAGCCATGCGAGCGCCTCGCGCGCCAGTGCTTCGGGCGTCGCGTCGTCCTGGATCAGCTCGGGCACGACGAACTCGCGGCTCAGGATGTTCGGCAGCCCGACCCAGGGCTGGTAGCGCATGCGCTTCATGCGCTGCCAGTTCAGCCAGGCGAGGCGGTAGCAGATCACCATCGGCCGCTTGAACAGCGCCGCTTCGAGCGTCGCGGTGCCGCTGGCGACCAGCGTGACGTCGCAGGCCGCCAGCGCTTCGTGCGAGCGGCCGTCGAGCAGCTCGACCGGCACGCCGGGCGCCAGCTGCCCGAGCAGCGGATCGACCAGGCCGCGCAATCCCGGTACGACCGGCATCACGAAGCGCAGCTCGCGGCGCTGGCGAAACATCAGCGCCGCAGCCGCCAGGATCAGCGGCGCGATGTGGCGGATCTCGCTGCGCCGGCTGCCCGGCAGCAGCGCGACGACCGTGTCGCCATCGGCCAAGCCGAGCGCGGCGCGGCTGGCCGCACGGGGCGGCTCGAGCGGAATCACATCGGCCAGCGGGTGGCCGACGTAACTTGCGGCGACGCCGTGCCGCTGCAGCAGCTCGGGCTCGAAGGGGAACAGGCACAGCACGTGGTCGGCGGCTTCGCTGAGCTTCTTCACCCGCTCACCACGCCAGGCCCAGATCGACGGGCAGACGAAATGCAGTGTCTTGATGCCGCCGGCGCGCAGCCGCGTCTCGAGGCCGAAGTTGAAATCCGGCGCATCGACGCCGATGAAGGCCGCCGGCCGTTCCTGCAGCAGGCGCTCAGCAAGCTGGCGGCGGATGCGCAGCAGCTCGGGCAGCCGGCTGAAAGCGTCGACATACCCGAACACCGAGAGCCGCTCATGCGGCCACCAGGCGTCGAAACCCTGCGCGGCCATGCGCGGCCCGCCGATGCCGGCAGCCTGCAGATCGGGCCAGCGTCGGCGCACGCCGGCCAGCAGCAGCGACGCGAGCAGGTCGCCCGAGGCTTCGCCGGCGACGAGCGCCAGCCGCAGTGCGTCGCCGGACATGCGCCTAACGCACGATGCCGCGGGCGGCCGAAGCGAGGAAGCCGAGCATCAGCTCGATGTCGGCCAGCGATTCCGGCGCGTCGGCCTTCATTGACTCGATCTCGGCGATCGCCGCCTCCAGCGTCAGGCTCTTGCGGTACAGCGCGCGGTGCATCTGCTTGATGCGGCTGATGCGCTCGGCGCTGAAGCCGCGCCGCTTCAACCCCTCGGCATTGATGCCCTGCGCCTCGGCCGGGTTGCCGGCACAGGTCACGTACGGCGGCACGTCCTGCGACAACCGGGTCTGGAAGCCGGCCATCGCGTGCGCGCCGACGCGCACGTACTGGTGCACGCCGGACAGCCCGCCCAGGTACGCCCAGTCGCCCAGGTGCACGTGACCGGCGAGCTGCACCGCGTTGGCGATGATCGTGTGGTCGGCGATGTGGCAGTCGTGCGCGATGTGCACGTAGGCCATGATCCAGTTGTCGTCGCCGATGCTGGTCAGCCCGCCGTCCTGCACGGTGCCGGTGTTGATCGTCACGAACTCGCGAATCGTATTGCCGTCGCCGATCTGCAGCAGCGTCGGCTCGCCGGCGTACTTCTTGTCCTGCGGCGCCGCGCCGACCGAGGCGAACTGGAAGATGCGGTTGTCGCGGCCGATCGTCGTGTGGCCGTCGATCACGCAGTGCGCGCCGACCGTCGAGCCGGCGCCGATGCGCACATGGGCGCCGATCACCGCATAGGGGCCGACGGTGACGTCATCGGCCAGCTCGGCCTGCACGTCGACGATCGCGGTGGCATGGATGCGGGACATCGTCGCGCTCCTCCGGCGTCAGGCGACCTTGCGCATCGTGCACATCAGCTCGGCCTCGACGGCCGTCTCGCCGTCGACGCTGGCGCGCACCTTGTACTTGTAGATGCCGGCCTTCGCGCGCTCGAGGCTGGCCTCGAGGATCAGCTGGTCACCGGGCTCGACGACGCGTTTGAAGCGCGCACCGTCGATGCCGACGAAATACACCACGGTGTTCTCGTCCGGGTCCTCGCCCATCGATTCGAAGGACAGCAGCGCCGCCGTCTGCGCCAGCGCTTCGAGCATCAGGACGCCCGGCATCACCGGGCGGTGCGGGAAATGGCCCATGAAGAAGGGCTCGTTGATGGTGACGTTCTTCAGCGCCTTGATGCGCTTGTTCGCTTCGAACTCGATGACGCGGTCGACCAGCAGGATCGGATAGCGATGCGGCAGCTTCTTGAGGATCTTGTGGATATCGAGCACGGCGGCGGTCATGATTTCTTCTCCAGCGCACGCAGCCGTTCGCGAAGCGAGTGCAACTGGCGCAGCGTGGCGGCGTTCTTTTCCCAGGACGCATTGTCATCGAACGGGAACAGGCCGCTGTACTGTCCCGCCTTGAGGATCGAGCGCGTGATCACCGTCGCCGCGGTGATGTGCACGTGGTCGACGAGCTCGAGGTGGCCGAGGATGATCGCGCCGCCGCCGACCGTGCAGTGGCGGCCGATCTTGGCCGAGCCGGCGATGCCGACGCAGCCGGCCATCGCGCAATGCGCGCCGATGCGCACGTTGTGGCCGACCTGGATCAGGTTGTCGAGCTTGACGCCCTCGTCGATCACCGTGTCGTCGAGGGCGCCGCGGTCGATGCAGGTGTTGGCGCCGATCTCGACGTCGTCGCCGATGCGCACGGCGCCCAGCTGCTCGATCTTTTCCCAGCGGCCACCGGCGTCCAGCGCTTGCGGCGCGAAGCCGAAGCCGTCGGCGCCGATCACGACGCCGGCGTGCACGATGCCGCGTGCGCCGATGCGGCAGGCGTCACCCAGCGTGACCCGACCCCCGAAGCGCGTGCCGGCGCCGACGAACGCGTCCGCGCCGATGTGACTGTGCGGGCCGATCACGGCATCGGCGCCGATCTCGGTGCCGTCGTCGATCACTGCGAAGGCGCCGATCGAAGCGCTCGGATGCAGCCGCACGCCGGCGCCGATCACCGCGCTCGGATGCACGCCGGCCACGGCGCGGCGGCGCGTGCGCGCGGCCCACCACTGCGTCAGGCGCGCGAAGTACAGATAGGGGTCGGCGGTGACGATGACCGCACCGCGGGCCGCGGCCGCCTCGCGCAGCGCCGGGGCGACGATCACGGCCGCGGCCTGCGTCGTCGCGAGCTGCGCCGCGTAGCGCGGATTGGCGAGGAAGCTGAGCGCCGCGGGATCGGCTCTGTCGAGCGGTGCGAGCCGGCTGATCGGCAGCGTCGCGTCACCGAACAGTTCGCCCCCGAGGGCGGCGACGATCTCGGCCAGCGTGACCGGTGACATCACCGCACGGGAAACGAAGCCGTCAGCGGCCGGCCGGCGCGGCGTTGAGCGCCTTGATCACCTTCTCGGTGATGTCGACACGCGGGCCGGCGAAGACGACGTCCTGCAGGATCAGGTCGTACTTCTCGGCGTCGAAGATCTGCTTGATGACCTTGTTGGCGCGCTCGACGATGCCGGCGGTCTCTTCGTTGCGGCGCTGGTTCAGGTCTTCCTGGAACTCGCGGCGCTTGCGCTGCAGGTCGCGGTCGGCTTCGACCAGCTCGCGCTGGCGGCGGTTGCGCTCGGCTTCGGGCAGCGTCGGGGCGTCTTTCTCGAGCTTGTCGGCGGCCGCCTTGAGCTTGGCGCCCTGGTCGTTGAGGTCCTTGTCGCGCTTGCTGAAGTCCGCTTCCATGCGCTGCAGCGCGGCTTTCGCCGGTGCCGCTTCGCGCAGCACGCGCTCGCTGTTGACGTAGCCGATCTTCAGGTCCTGCGCCTGCGCGCTGCCCAGTGCCGCAACGGCTGCGGCGGTCACGACCAGGGACTTGAAAAACTTGGTGATCATCAGAACGCAGTCCCGATCTGGAATTGGAAACGCTGGATTCTATCCGTGGGCTTGCTGCGCACCGGGGTGCCGTAGCTGAGCTTCAGCGGGCCGACCGGCGAGATCCACGACAGGCCGACACCTGCCGACGCGCGCAGGCTGCCGGCGTCCAGCCGCTCGCCCTCGCGCCAGACGTTGCCGGCATCGGCGAACGCGAAGATGCGCAGCGACTTGTCGTTGCCGGTGCCCGGCACCGGGAAGTACAGCTCGGCATTGACGTTGAGCTTGCTCGCGCCGCCGACGTAGGCACCGGTCGGATCGATGACGCCGAGCGAGTTCTGCTCGAAGACGCGCACCGAGCCGAGGCCGCCGCCGTAGAAGTTCTTGAACACCGGGAACGGTCGGCCGCCGAGGCCCTTGCCGTAGCCGAGCTCGGCGTTCAGGCCGAGGCTCATCTTGTTGTTCCAGAACGGGATGTACTGCTGCCACTGCAGGTTCGAGCGCAGGTAGCGCACGTCGCCGGCGACGCTCCATTCGAGGTTGACGCGCTGGAACTTGCCGGCGGTCGGCGTGACCACGCTGTCGCGGCTGTCGCGGGCCCAGCCCAGCGTCAGCGGCACCGAGGTGCTGCGCGGGCCGTAGCGGAAGCGGTAGTCGAAGTAGCTGTTCGGAATGCCGGCGGTCGTGCCGATGTTCGTCTGCTCCAGGCCGATGCCGAAGAACACCGTGTCGAACTCGGTGAAGGGCACGCCGAAGCGCACCGTCGCGCCCGGGTTGCTGATCTGGTACTCGTCGCCCAGGCTGTTGAACGGCCGCGTCGTGCGGTAGAAGACGTCGAGCGAGCGCGAGATGCCGTCGACAGTGAAGTAAGGGTCGACGGTGCTGAAGACGAGGCTGCGCTGGCTCTTGCTGGTGTTGACCTCGAAGCCGAGGTAGTTGCCCGAGCCGAACACATTGTCCTGGCGGATCGATGCGTTCAGTGCCAGCCGGTCGGCGCTCGAGAAGCTGACGCCGAACAGCAGGTTGCCGGTCGGCCGCTCGACGACGTTGACGGCCAGGTCGACCTGGTCGGGCGCGCTGGCGACCTCGTTGGTGTCGACGTTGACTTCCTTGAAGTAGCCCAGGCGCTCGACCCGGTCGCGCGACAGCTTGATCTTGCCGCCGTCGTACCACGAGGACTCGAGCTGGCGGAACTCGCGACGCACCACTTCGTCGCGCGTGCGCGTATTGCCGGCGACATCGATGCGCCGCACGTAGACGCGGCGTTGCGGATCGGCGGCCAGGGTCAGCCCGACCTGGCCCGTCGCGCGATCGATCTCGGGCCGCGCGTCGATGCGCGCGAACGCATAGCCATAGACGCCAAAGCGCTCGGCCATGGCCTTCGTCGTCTCCGCGACCGCGGCGGCGCGATACGGCTCGCCGGGCTTGATCGACACCAGTTCCTTGAACTCGTCGTCCTTGCCGAGGTACTCACCCTGCAGCTTGACCGAGGTCACCGTGTAGGGCTGGCCTTCCTTGACGGTGATGGTGATCGAGATGTCCTGCTTGTCCGGCGAGATCGTCACCTGCGCCGATTCGATCTCGAACTCGAGGTAGCCGCGATTCAGGTAGTACGAGCGAATCGTCTCGAGGTCGGCGTTGAGCTTGGCGCGCGAATAGCGGTCGTTCTTCGTGTACCAGGTCAGCCAGCCGCCGACGGTCAGGTCCATCAGGCCGGTCAGCGTCGATTCGCTGAAGGCCTTGGTGCCGACGATGCGGATGTCCTTGATCTTCGCGGCGTCGCCTTCGGTCATCGTGAAGGTCACGTTGACGCGGTTGCGCTCGGCCGGCGAGATCGTCGTGACGACCTCGGCGCCGTACAGGCTGCGCGACAGGTACTGGCGCTTGATCTCCTGCTCGGCGCGCTCGACCAGCGCGCGGTCGAAGGGCAGGCCCTCGCCGATGCCGGCATCCTTCAGCGACTTGATCAGCGTGTCCTTGTCGAACTCCTTCAGGCCGGCGAAGTTGACCGACTGGATGACCGGGCGTTCTTCGACGACGACGATCGCGACCTTGCCATCGATCTCGATGCGCACGTCCTTGAACAGGCCGGTCGCGAACAGCGCACGCAGCGCGGCAGCGCCCTTGTCATCGGTGTAGGTGTCGCCGACGCGAAACGGCAGCGCGGCGAACACGGTGCCGGGATCGGTGCGCTGCAGGCCTTCGACACGGATGTCGGCGAGTGCGAACGGCTCGACCGCAAACGCAGCCGGGGCCGCGAGCGTCGCGATGGCGGCCACGGCGATGGCCGCAGGGCGATTCAAACTCGACGGAAAAATCGAAAGCATTCGGGTGGGTTCAGTGCAGGCCCAGCAGGCGGGCCACGTCGTTGAAGAGGGCTACCGACATCATCGCCAGCAGGACTGCGATGCCGCCGCGCTGTAGACGCGCGAGCCACAGGTCGGAGACCGGGCGCCCGGTCAGGCCCTCGAAAAGATAATACATGAGGTGTCCGCCATCGAGCATCGGCAGCGGCAACAGGTTCAGCACGCCCAGGCTGACGCTGACCAGCGCGAGGAAACCGAGGTAGTACGCGAGGCCCTGGTTGACCGATTGGCCCGCATAGTCGGCGATCGTCAGCGGACCGCTCAGGTTGCGGATCGAGGCCTGCCCGATCAGCATGCGGCCGAGCATGCGCAGCGTCAGCACCGAGACCTCCCAGGTGCGCGCGGCACCGCGCTGCAGGCCTTCGATGAAGCCGAACTGCACGGTGACCATTGCCGGCGGTTGGCCGGGCGCAAGGTCGACGCGGCCGACACGGCGTTCACCGTCGCGCGCGACACGCGGCGTCACCACGATGTCGAGCCCCTGGCCCTGGCGCTCGATGCGCCAGCGCATCGGCCGGCCGGTGTCGCCGTCGACTGCCGCGCTGACGCGCTCGCGCAGCGCATAGGCATCGTTGATCGGCACATCGTCGATGCGCAGCACGCGGTCGCCGCTGCGCAGCCCTGCCGCTGCGCCCGGACCGCCGGGCTTGATCTCGCCGAGCACCGGTTCGCTGAACGGCAGGCCGAGGCCGATGCGCTTCATCATCGCCGCATCGATCTCCTTCGACTCGAGCTGGTCGAGCGCCAGCACGATCTCGCGCCGCTGCACGCCGCGCGCATCGCTGACCTGCAGGCGCAGCGGCCTGCCCTGCAAGGCGTGCTGCGTGACCTGCCAGCGCAATTCGCTCAGCGAACGCAGCTCGTTCCAGGCGCCATCGTCCTCGCCATAGGCCAGGACCCAGTCGCCCGAGCGCATGCCGGCGCGCTCGGCCAGGCCACCGGCGGCCGGCGTGCCGAGCAAGGCCTTCGGCTCGTCGACGCCGATCCAGTGCGACGCGGCGTGCAGGACGACGGCGAGCAGCAGGTTGGCGATCGGCCCGGCGGCGACGATCGCCGTGCGCTGCCACAGCGACTTGCGGTTGAACGCGCGATCGAGCTCATGCGGCGCGACCGGCCCTTCGCGTTCGTCGAGCATGCGCACATACCCACCGAGCGGCAGCGCCGACAGCACGAACTCGGTGCTGTCGGGCGTCGCCTGGCGGCGCCACAGCACGCGGCCGAAGCCCATCGAGAAACGCAATACCCTGACGCCGCAGGCCACCGCGACGCGGTAGTGGCCGTACTCGTGCACGACGATCAGCACGCCGAGCGTCAACAGGAAGGCAAGCACGGTGGTGATCATCGGCGGCTCCGTTCCACGGCCGCCAGGGCCGCCGCGCGGGCGCGCGCGTCGAGTGCGAGCAGTGCATCGAGGCTGTCGGCATCGCCGCTGCGCGGCTCGAGCGCCTCGACGATCGCGGCGTTGATGCGGTGGATATCGGTGAAGCGGATGCGCCGCTCCAGGAAGGCGGCCACTGCGACCTCGTTGGCTGCGTTCAGCACCGTCGTGCTGCCCTCGGCGGCATGCAGCGCCGCGTACGCGAGGCCGAGCGCCGGATAACGTCCATGGTCAGCGGCCTCGAAGGTCAGCGCCTGCAGCGCCAGGAAATCGAGCCGGCTGGCACCCGACTCGAGCCGCGCCGGATGCGCGAGGCCGACGCTGATCGGCACCTTCATGTCCGGCGTGCCGAGCTGCGCCAGCACCGAGCCGTCGCGGCAGACAACCATCGAGTGGATGATGCTCTGCGGATGCAGCACGACGCGAACGCGCTCGGGCGCCAGGTCGAACAGCCAGCGCGCCTCGATCACCTCGAGCGCCTTGTTCATCATCGTCGCCGAGTCGACCGAGATCTTGCGGCCCATCACCCAGTTCGGGTGCGCGCAGGCTTCGTCGGGAGTCACGTCGTCGAGGCTGCGTGGATCGCGCGCGCGGAACGGCCCGCCGGAGGCCGTCAGCACGATGTGATCGATGCGCTCGGGCCACTGCCGCCGGTCGTCGGGCAGGCACTGGAAGATCGCCGAGTGCTCGCTGTCGATCGGCAGCAGTGTGGCGCCGCCCTGGTGCACCGCCTGCATGAACCAGCGGCCGCCGACGACGAGCGCTTCCTTGTTGGCCAGCATCAGCCGCTTGCCGGCGCGTGCCGCGGCGATGCACGGGGCCAAGCCGGCGGCGCCGACGATCGCCGCCATCACGCTGTGAACCTCCGGATGCGCCGCGAGGTCGCACAGCGCCTGCGTGCCGTGCAGCACCTCGGTGCGCACGCCCTCGGCCTGCAGCACGGCGCGCATCTCCCGCGCCTGCGCTGCGGTCGCCACGGCCGCGAAACGCGGACGCCAGCGCCGGCACAAGGCGATCAGCTCGTCGACACGCTGCTGCGCCGTCAACGCGAAAACCTCGAAACGCTCGGGATGCAGTGCGATCACCTCGAGCGTGCTGAGACCCACCGACCCGGTGGCTCCGAGAATGCATACGCGCTGGATCATCGACAACCTGCTCTCACGACTGCCAAGCAACTTCTAGAGGTGGGCCAGCGCGAGCGCCACCGGCAGCACCGGCAGCAGCGCATCGACCCGGTCGAGCACGCCACCATGTCCCGGCAGCAGGTGGCTCGAATCCTTCGCGCCGGCGGCGCGCTTGACCAGCGACTCGAAGAGATCGCCGACGACGCTCAGGCCCGCCAGTGCCAGCGCGGCAATCGCCATGCCGGCCAGCCCGATGCGCAGCGACAGCACCGTGAACAGGCTCATCGAATCGAAGTCCCAGCGCTGATCGGCGGCCAGCCACAGCGCCGCCAGCAGCAGCACGCCGGCCATGCCGGAGAACACGCCTTCCCAACTCTTGCCGGGACTGATGGCCGGCGCCAGCTTTCGCTTGCCGAACGCGCGGCCGCCGAAATAAGCCGCAATGTCAGCGGCCCAGACGATGCACAGCACCGACAGCAGGAAATTGATGCCGATGACCCGTGCGTTGGCCAGTGCCCACCAGCCCAGCCACAGCAGCGCCAGGCCGATCAGCACGCGCAGTGCCGCGGGCACCGCGGGCCAGCCAACCGGGCCGCCTCGCAACACCGCAGCTCCGCCGAGCACCCAGACCGCGACACCGAGCCACCATGGCCACGCCGGTCCGGCGCCCAAGGGACCCAGCAGGCCGGCCACCCCGCACGCGACGGCCAGCGCGACGCCGCAGGCGATCGCTGCGGGCGGTGTCGCGAGGCCGTTCAGTCGCGCCCATTCCCAGCCGGCCGCGCTGATCAGCACCAGCGTGAACAGCACGAAGGGCATCGGATGCGGCGCGAACAAGGCCGGCAGCAGCACGGCCATCAGGATCACGGCGGTGATGACGCGCTGGCGCAGCATCGCGCAGCTCAGGCCGGATGCGCGGCGGCACCCATGTTGAGTGCACCGAAGCGGCGCTCGCGCCCGGCATAGGCGGCCAGTGCGGCGTCGAGCTCGGCCTCGCCGAAGTCGGGCCACAGGCAATCGGTGAACAGCAGCTCCGAATACGCGGCCTGCCAGAGCAGGAAATTGCTGATGCGGACCTCGCCGCCGGTGCGGATGAAGAGATCAGGATCGGGCGCATGGCCCATTGCCATGTAGCGCGACAGCGCTTCCTCGTCGATCTGCTCGGGCTTGAGGCCGTCGGCGACCGCGCGGCGGCAGGCCTGCACCATGTCCCAGCGGCCGCCGTAGTTGAAGGCCACCGTCAGCGTCAGGCGGTGGTTGCTCTTCGTGGCCTCTTCGACGTCGTTCCAGGCCTTGCGCAGGCGGTCGGAGACCGCCTCGCGGTCGCCGGCGATCACGACTCGCACGCCGTTGCCGACCATCTTCTGCATGTACTTGGCCTGCGCGACGAGCACCAGGCCCATCAGCCCGGACACCTCGTCGGCCGGGCGCTTCCAGTTCTCCGACGAGAACGCGAAGACCGTCAGGTAGCGGATGCCGCGGTCGGCGCAGGCGTCGATGATCCGGATCAGCGCATCGACGCCGGCCTTGTGGCCGAAGAAGCGCGGCAGGAAGCGTTTCTTCGCCCAGCGCCCGTTGCCATCCATCACGATGGCAACGTGCTGCGGAATCGACAGGTCGCGATGCACGGCGGGCTTCGGGCGGTGCTCAGACCGCCATGATGTCGGCTTCTTTCGAATGCACGAGCTTGTCGATCTCGGCGACGGTGCGGTCGGTCAGCTTCTGCACCTCGTCCTGCGCGCGGCGTTCCTCGTCCTCGGTCGCCAGCTTGTCCTTCAGCAGCTTCTTCAGGTGCTCGTTGGCATCGCGGCGCAGGTTGCGCACGGCGATCTTGGCTTCCTCGCCCTCGTGGCGCGCGACCTTGGTCAGTTCCTTGCGCCGCTCCTCGGTCAACGCCGGCATCGGCACGCGCAGCAGGTCACCCTGGCTCGACGGATTCAGGCCGAGCTCGCTCTCGCGGATGGCCTTCTCGATCTTCGGGCCCATGCCCTTTTCCCAGGGCTGCACGCCGATCGTTCGCGCATCGAGCAACGAGACGTTGGCGACCTGGCTGATCGGCACCATCGAGCCGTAGTAGTCGACGTGCACCTGGTCGAGGATGCCCGGATGCGCGCGACCGGTGCGGATCTTCTGCAGCTCGCTGCGCAGCGCCTCGGTGGTCTTGGCCATCTTGAACTCGGCGTTCTTCTTGATCTCGGCGATCGTCATGGTGATGACTCCTCAGCTCTCAAACGTGGACCAGCGTGCCCTCGTCCTGCCCCAGCACCACGCGCTTGAGCGCACCGGGCTTGAAGATCGAGAACACCTTGATCGGCAGCTTCTGATCGCGGCACAGCGCGAACGCGGTCGCGTCCAGCACCTGCAGGTTGCGGGTGATCGCTTCATCGAACGTGACGCTGGCGTAGCGCGTCGCCGTCGGGTCCTTCTTCGGATCGGCGGTGTAGACGCCATCGACCTTGGTCGCCTTCAGCACGATCTCCGCGCCGATCTCGGCGCCACGCAGCGCGGCCGCGGTGTCGGTGGTGAAGAACGGGTTGCCGGTGCCTGCGGCGAAGATGACGATCTTGCCTTCCTCGAGGTACTGCAGGGCTTTCGGCCGCACATAGGGCTCGACGACCTGCTCGATGCTGATCGCCGACATCACGCGCGCGGTCATGCCTTCCTGGCGCATCGTGTCGGCCAGCGCCAGCGCGTTCATCACGGTGGCCAGCATGCCCATGTAGTCGGCGGTCGCTCGGTCCATGCCGACCGAGCCGCCGGCGACGCCGCGGAAGATGTTGCCGCCGCCGATCACCACGGCGACCTCGCAGCCCAGCGCGGTGATCTCCTGCACCTCGCGCACGATGCGCACGATCGTCGCGCGGTTGATGCCGTAGGCGTCGTCGCCCATCAGGGCTTCACCCGAGAGTTTCAGCAGGAGGCGCTTGTAGGCGGGCATGCGTTCGGTTTCTCCGCTCGGGGTCGGGCACAAAAAGGGGAGTTTAAAGGGCGCCGCGAGGCGCGGCGCCCGGGCCGCCAGGCGCTTTACCTGGCGGCAACGAAGGGCTTACTGGCCCTTCGCGGCAGCGACCTGCGCCGCCACTTCGGCCGCGAAGTCGTCGACCTTCTTCTCGATGCCTTCGCCGACGACGTAGAGGGTGAAGCCCTTCACCGTCGTCGCCTTGTCCTTCAGCATCGCGCCGACGGTCTGCTTGCCGTCGGCGGCCTTCACGAAGACCTGGTCGAGCAGCGACACTTCCTTCAGGTACTTCTGCACCGAACCTTCGACCATCTTGGCGACGATCTCGGCCGGCTTGCCGGACTCGGCCGCCTTCTCGGTGGCGATCTTGCGCTCGAGGTCGATCTTGTCGGCCGGCACGTCAGCGGTCGACAGCGCGACCGGCTTCATCGCGGCCACGTGCATCGCCACGTCCTTCGCGGCGACGTCGTCGCCCGTGAACTCGACGACCACGCCGATGCGCGTGCCATGCAGGTAGCTGGCGAGCTTCTGGTCGCCGGCGTAGCGCTTGAAGCGGCGGATCGCCATGTTCTCGCCGATCTTGCCGATCAGGCCCTTGCGCACGTCTTCCACCGTCGGGCCGAAGCCGTCCTGCGACAGCGGCAGCGCCGACAGCGCGGCCACATCGGCCGGGTTGTGCTGGGCCACCAGCTCGGCGCACGACTTGACGAAGGCCAGGAAGGAATCGTTCTTCGAGACGAAGTCGGTCTCGCAGTTGACCTCGATCATCGCGCCGGTGCTGCCATTGACCACCGCCGACACCACGCCTTCGGCAGTGACGCGCGAGGCGGCCTTGCCGGCCTTGCTGCCGAGCTTGACGCGCAGGATCTCCTCGGCGCGGCCCATGTCGCCGTCGGCCTCGGTCAGTGCCTTCTTGCACTCCATCATCGGGGCGTCGGTCTTCGCGCGCAGCTCGCCGACCATGCTTGCAGTGATTGCAGCCATCTGAAATTTCTCCAAACAACGTTTGCGAAAAAGGGGCTGTAGAGCCCCTCGTTCAAGACCGGGGCGAGGGGCGCCTCAAGCGTCTTCGTTGACTTCCACGAACTCGTCGGCGCCGGCAACGGCCTGCGTGACTTCGTTGATCGCGTTGGCCTTGCCATCGGTGACCGCATCGGCGACCGCGCGGGCATACAGCGCGACGGCCTTGGCCGAGTCGTCGTTGCCCGGGATCACGTAGTCGATGCCGTCCGGCGAGTGGTTGGTGTCGACGACGCCGATGACCGGGATGCCGAGCTTCTTGGCTTCGGCGACGGCGATCTTGTGGTAGCCGACGTCGATGACGAACAGCGCATCGGGCAGCGCGTTCATGTCCTGGATGCCGCCGATGTCCTTCTCGAGCTTGGACAGCTCGCGTTCGAACATCAGCGCTTCCTTCTTGGTCAGCTGCTCGAGGCCGGTTTCCTTCTGGGCCTGCATGTCCTTCAACTTCTTCAGCGAACCCTTGACGGTCTTGAAGTTGGTCAGCATGCCGCCGAGCCAGCGCTGGTCGACGAAGGGCATGCCGGCGCGCTGCGCTTCCATGTTGATGACGTCGCGCGCCTGGCGCTTGGTGCCGACCATCAGGATCGTGCCGCGCTTGCCTGCGAGCTGGCGCACGAACTTCATCGCTTCCTCGAACTTCGGCAGCGTCTTTTCGAGGTTGATGATGTGGATCTTGTTGCGATGGCCGTAAATGAACGGGGCCATCTTGGGGTTCCAGAAGCGGGTCTGGTGTCCGAAATGGACACCCGCTTCCAGCATTTCACGCATCGTGACTGACATGGAGTAGCTCCAAAGGTTGGGTCTAGAATCCGGCGCGAATCGCTGACGTCGTTACGCGGTTTTCTCCTCGTAGCACGCAGTCAGCGACACCTTTTCGAAGCCGGTTCGCGATTGGTTCGTCTGGATCGGTTTTCAGAGCATCCGGTGAAAGCGTCCGGTGCTGCCTTTCGGTGACCGGGCTTGAATGCCGCATGCAGATCCAGATAAACCCAAAGAGTATAGCAGCGGGCACGATCAGCGCCCGCGAGGCGCTGCGCGAGTCGCAGGTGCAGGGCGACGCGCCGGCATGCCGCCATGTCTTTCTGCGGCGCTTCGATGCCGCGGCCGACGCCACGGCGCAGGCGGTCGATCGCGCTCGCGACGCCGGGCTGCCGCTGCCCGTGCTGGCCGGCGTGCCGATCTCGATCAAAGACTTGTTCGACGTGGCCGGCCAGCCGACCACCGCAGGTTCACGCTCGCTGGCCGATGCGCCGCCGGCAGTGCGTGACAGCACGGCCGTGGCCCGGTTGCGCGCCGCCGGTGCGGTGCTCGTCGGCCACACGAACCTGACCGAGTTTGCGTTTTCCGGCGTCGGCATCAATCCGCACCACGGCACGCCGCGCAACCCTTGCTCGGTCGCAGAGGCGCTGATCCCCGGCGGCTCGAGCTCAGGGGCCGCCGTCTCGGTGGCTACCGGCGCGAGCTGGGCCGCACTCGGTTCCGACACCGGCGGCTCGATCCGCATCCCGGCGGCGCTGCAGGGCCTGGTCGGTTTCAAGAACACGCAACGGCTGACGCCGCTCGAAGGCTGCATCCCACTGTCGCCGACGCTGGACACGACCTGCGCCATCACGCGCAGCGTCGGCGATGCGGTGCTGGTGCACGGCATCCTGTCCGCGCGGCTGCCGCAGCCGCTGCGCCGCCCGTTGCGCGCCTTGCGTCTGGGCGTGCCGTCGACGCTGATGCTCGATGCGCTGGCGCCGGACGTCGCGGCAGCCTTCGACAGCGCGCTGCGCCGCCTTGCTGCGGCCGGCGCGCAGATCGAAACCCTGCCGCTGCCGGCACTCACCGACATGGCCGGCCTGCAGGCCCAGGGCGGCTTTGCCGCCGCCGAGGCCTGGGCCTGGCACCGCCAGCGCCTCGCCACGCGCGAAGCCGACTACGACCCGCGCGTCGCGATGCGAATCAAGCGCGGTGCGGCGATCAGTGCCGCCGACTACCTCGACCTGCAACAAGCCCGCCGCTCGTGGATCGAGCGCGTCGAGCTCGCGGTGCAAGGCTTCGATGCGCTGCTGTCGCCGACCGTGCCGATCACGGCGCCGCCGCTGGCGCCGCTGCTGCACGACGACGATGCCTTCTTCGCGACCAACGCGCTGCTGCTGCGCAACCCGTCGGTGATCAACCTGCTCGACGGCTGCGCCCTCTCGCTGCCCTGCCAGGCGCCCGGCACGCTGCCGGTCGGCCTGATGGTCTGGGCACCGGCACTGTGCGACGACGCCGTGCTCGGCGTGGGTCTGGCGATCGAAGCCGTGTTGGCCGGAGCCTGACGCCATGGAGCCCCCACGCTCACTGCGTTCGCTGCCCCCAAGGATCCGAAGGATCCCTTGCGGGATCCCCGGGGTGCGTCAGTGCCTTCGGGCGGCCGGGCGGCACTGACATGCGGATTGCCGTGATCGGCGCCGGCATCATCGGCGTCACGACTGCCTACGAGCTGGCCGCGGACGGCCACGAGGTGACCGTCTTCGAGCGCCGCAGCAGCGTCGCCGAAGAGACCAGCTTCGCCAACGCCGGCCTGGTCGCGCCGGGTTATGTCACGCCGTGGGCCGCGCCGGGCATGCCGGCGAAGGTCTTCAAGCACCTGTTGAGCCGCCATGCGCCGGTGCGGCTGGCGCGGCCGATGGCGCGCGGCCAGCTGCGCTGGATGTGGCGCTGGTGGCGCGCCTGCAGCGCGGCGAGCTTCCAGGCCAACCGCCAACGCATGCACCGACTGGCACGCTACAGCCAGCAGCGGCTGGCCGCGCTGACGCATGACCTGCGGCTCGACTACGAGCAAAGCAGCGGATACCTGGTGTTGTTGCGGTCGCAGCAGGACCTGGTGCTCGCCCGCACGAGCCTGAAGCTGCTGGCCGAGCTCGGCGTGAGCTTTCACCTGATCGACGCGGCCAAGGCGCGCCTGCTCGAACCCGGACTCAACCCGCAGACGCCCCTGCACGCGGCCGTGCACTTGCCGAACGACAGCGTCGGCAACTGTCGGCAGTTCGCCCACCTGCTGCGCGGCGAAGCGCAGCGACTGGGCGCCGACTTCCGCTTCCAGCACCAGGTGCTGGGCTTGCGCGGCGGCAGCGTGCCGATCGTGCAACACCGCGCTGTCGACAGCGACGCTGCAGCGACCGAGGACCGCTTCGACGCCATCGTCGTCTGCGCGGCGATGGGGGCGCCCGCATTGCTGTCGCCGCTCGGCTGCCGGCTGCCGCTGGTGCCGGTGCACGGCTACTCGATCACCGCGCCGCTGCGCCAGATCGACGGCCACCCGACGCCCGGGCCGCGCTCCGCGGTGATGGACGAGCACTACAAGGTCGCCATCTCGCGCATGGGGCAGCGTGTGCGCGTGGCCGGCAGCGCCGAGCTCGGCGGCCGCCTCGACCGCCACAGCGCGCCGGCGCTGCAGACCCTCTACAAGCTGCTCGACGACTGGTTCCCGGGCTGCGCCCAGCTGTCCCAAGTCCAGGCGTGGAAAGGCGCACGCCCGATGCTGCCGGACGGTCCGCCGGTGCTCGGCCGCAGCGGCACCGACGGTATCTGGCTGAACCTCGGCCACGGCTCCAGCGGCTGGGCCTTGAGTTGCGGCTCGGCGCGCGCGCTGGCCGACGTGATCGGCGGCCGGCCCGCGCCGATCGACCTCGAGGGCCTGGGCATCGAACGGCTGAAGCGCTGAGGCGAACGATGCTGCATCGCGTGCTGCCGTCCGAACGCGCCTGGCCGCTGTACGACACCGCCGCGACGCGCGCACGCGAGCAGGCGGCGCAATCCGAGTTGCCGCCGCACACGCTGATGGAGCGCGCCGGCCTGGCCGCGGCGCGGCTGGCGCTGGCGACTGCGCCGCATGCGCGCGTGGTGTGGGTCGCCGCCGGCGGCGGCAACAACGGCGGCGACGGCCTGATCGTCGCGCGCCACTTGGCGGCCGCCGGCAAGCAGGTCAGCGTCGGCTTGTTCGGCGATCCGGCACGCCTGCCCGCCGATGCGCGGCACGCTTACGACACGGCCGCGGCCGCCGGCGTGCGCTTCGATCAGGCGCTGCCGGACGACGCCGGGCTGATCGTCGATGCACTGCTGGGCATCGGCGCGCAGCAGCCGGTGCGCGCCGAGATGGCGCGCCTCATCGAGCGCATCAACGCCTGCGGCGTCCCGGTGCTGGCGCTCGATCTCCCCAGCGGCCTGCCGGCCGACACCGGCGCGGCGCGCGGCCGTGCCGTGGTGCGCGCCGACCACACGCTGTCGCTGCTGAGCCTGAAGCCGGGCCTGTTCACCGCCGATGGCCGCGACCACGCCGGCCAGGTGTGGTTCGACGACCTCTCCGTGGACGCCGCCGCGCAGGACGCAACGGCAATCCTCGCCGGGCCGCCGCGCGTGGCGCTGCGGCGCCACGTGCAGCACAAGGGCAGCTTCGGCGACGTGCTGGTGATCGGCGGTGCGGCCGGCATGGGTGGCGCCGCGGCGCTGGCGGCGCGTGCCGCATCCGCAGCCGGCGCCGGTCGCGTTTTTCTCGGCCGGCTCGGTGGCGCGGATCGTGGCTTCGACGAACTGCGCCCCGAGCTGATGCTGCGGCCCGCGGCCGAGCTGGTGCAGCCGATGCGCCTGGCCCGCGCGACGGTGGTCTGCGGCTGCGGCGGCGGCCAGGTGATTGCCGAATGGCTTCCTGCCGTGCTCGCCCATGCCATGAAGCTGGTGCTCGACGCCGATGCGCTGAATGCGATCGCCGCCGCGCCAGCGCTGCGCGCGCTGCTGGCCGGCCGCGCGGCGCGCGGCCTGCCGAGCGTGGTCACGCCGCATCCGCTCGAGGCGGCGCGCCTGCTCGGCAGCAGCGCCGCCGACGTGCAAGCCGACCGGCTGCGCGCGGCGACGCGCCTGGCGCAATCGCTGTCGGTCAGCGTGCTGCTCAAGGGCTCGGGAACCGTGATCGCGACACCGGGCCAGCAACCGATCATCAACCCGACCGGCAATGCGCGGCTGGGCAGCGCCGGCAGCGGCGACGTGCTCGCCGGCTGGCTGGGCGGGTTGTGGTCGGCCCACGCCGACTGGAGCGCCACCGAGGCCGCCGCGGCGGCGGCCTGGCTGCACGGGCGCGCGGCCGAGCTCGGCGATCAGCGCCTGCCGCTGGCGGCGTCCGCGCTGGTCGACGCGCTCGCCGACGCGCTGCGCTGACACCGCCCGTTCGGGGCGCCGTGCGCGCCCGCCCGTTCAGGGCGTCTTGCGCACGCGCCCGCTCTTGCCGCCGCCGCGCTCGCGCACGGCCTTGCCGGCGGTCACCGCGCGGCCGGCGGCCACCTTCGCCCGCGCGGCCTTGGCCTTGCGGTCCTTGGCCTGCACTTCCTTCAGCGCCTGCGCGGCGCTGGTCACGGGCCTGCGGCCGCGCGACAGCAGCTGATCGGTGTCCCCCTCGCGCACCATGCGGAAGTCGATCTTGCGACCATCGAGGTCGACGCGGCTGACCTGCACCCGCACGCGCGAGCCGACGCTGTAGCGCACCCCCGTGCGTTCGCCGCGCAGCTCCTGGCGCGCCTCGTCGAAGCGGAAGTATTCGCCGCCGAGCTCGGTGATGTGCACCAGGCCCTCGACGTAGAGGTCATCGAGCGTGACGAAGACGCCGAAGCTGGTCACCGCGCTGACGGTGCCCGAATACTCCTCGCCGAGGTGATCGCGCATGAAGCGGCACTTCAGCCAGGCCTCGACATCGCGCGATGCCTCGTCGGCGCGCCGCTCGTTCGCGCTGCAGTGCGCACCGGCGGCCTCCCACAGCTCCGCCTCGTGCGAATCGACCGGTACTTTCGGCAGCGCCTTGCCGCCCTTGCGCGCCGGTTTGGCCGGGGCCGCATCCTCCATCACGCCGCCGGCCAGGTGGTAGCGCTTGGCATGCAGCAAGGCCTTGATCACACGGTGCACCAGCAGGTCCGGATAACGCCGGATCGGACTGGTGAAGTGCGTGTAGGCCTCGTAGGCCAGGCCGAAGTGGCCGCTGTTGGTCGCGGTATAGATCGCCTGCTGCATCGAGCGCAGCAGCATCTGGTGGATCTGCACCGCGTCGACGCGGTCTTTCGTGGCCTGCGCGATCGCCTGCAGCTCGCCCGGCGTCGGGTCGTCTCCGATGCTCAGGCCCAGGCCGAGCGCGCGCAGGTAGTTCTGCAGCGTCACCCGCTTCTCGGGCGTCGGCCCCTCGTGCACGCGGTACAGCGCCGGGTGCTTGTGGCGCTGGATGAAATCGGCAGCGCAGACGTTGGCCGCGAGCATCGACTCCTCGATCAGGCGGTGCGCCTCGTTGCGCACGCGCGGCACGATCTTCTCGATGCGGCCGTTGTCGTCGCAGACGATCTGCGTCTCGGTGGTCTCGAAGTCGACGGCACCGCGCGTGCCGCGGTGCTTCAGCAGCGCGCGGTAGGCCTCGTGCAGGTGCAGCAGGTGCGGCACCAGGTCCTTGCGCCGCTGCGCCTCGGCGCCGCGCGTATTGCCGAGGATCGCCGCGACCTCGGTGTAGGTGAAGCGCGCCTGCGAGCGCATCACCGCCGGATAGAACTGGTAGGCCTCGATCTCGCCCTGCGCGCTGACCAGCATGTCGCAGACCATGCACAGCCGCTCCTCGTCCGGATTCAGCGAGCACAGGCCGTTCGACAGCTTCTCCGGCAGCATCGGGATCACGCGGCGCGGGAAGTAGACCGAGGTCGCGCGCTCGTAGGCATCCTCGTCGAGCGGTTCGCCCGGCTTGACGTAGTGGCTGACGTCGGCGATCGCGACGATGAGGCGCCAGCCGTCGAACGCGCTCTTGCCGCGGCCGCGCTTGAGCGGCTCGCAGTAGACCGCGTCGTCGAAGTCGCGCGCGTCCTCGCCGTCGATCGTCACCAGCGGCACGTCGGTCAGGTCGATGCGGTGGCGCTTGTCGGCCGCGCGCAGGCGGTCCGGCAGCGCCGCGGCCTGCGCCAGCGTCTCCGCCGAGAAGCGATGCGGCACCTCGTACTTGCGCACCGCGATCTCGATCTCCATGCCGGGATCGTCGATCTCGCCTAACACCTCGGTGATGCGGCCAACCGGCTGCGAATACATCGACGGCGTCTCGGTCAGCTCGAGCGCGACGACCTGGCCGACGGTGGCGTTCGCCGTGGCGTTCTTCGGGATCAGGATGTCCTGGCCGTAGCGGCGGTCCTCGGGCGCGACGAGCCAGATGCCGTTCTCGTGCAGCAGGCGGCCAATGATCGGCGTCTTGCGGCGCTCGACGATTTCGAGCACGCGGCCTTCGGGCCGGCCCTTGCGGTCGTAGCGCACGACACGCACGCGCACGCGGTCGCGGTGCAGCACCGCGCGCATCTCCTGCGGCGAGAGGTAGATGTCGGGCTCGTTGTCGTCGCGGCGCACGAAGCCGTGGCCGTCTCGGTGCCCGAGCACGGTGCCCTCGATCTCGCTCATCAGTGCAGCGCCGAGCGGCGTCGGGTTTGTTGTCTGTGTTGTCTTTATGCTAGACTCCTAGCTTCGGTACCTGCCCAGGTGGCGGAATTGGTAGACGCACTAGTTTCAGGTACTAGCGCTTAGCGGCGTGGAGGTTCGAGTCCTCTCCTGGGCACCAAGAAAAAATGAATGGCCGACACGAAAGTGTCGGCCATTTTCCATTGCGGGCCCAGCTTCCAGAACCCGCATTGCCGCTGCATCAGACGGCAAACTTCTTCGCCAGTCCGTCCGGCCGCAAGGCGTCGTACTCCTCGAACGGCTGGTGGATCCAGGGGCTCGTCGGCAGCATCTCGACGTAGTACTCCGGCGTGTAGTTCGAAACGCCCTTGACCCAGATCACCGCGCTGCGCAGCTCGCTGATCGAGGGCAGACCGCGCAGGCGCTCGACCACCGCCTTCAGCGTGACTCCCGAGTCGGCGAGGTCGTCGACCAGCAACACGCGACCGGCCAGCTCGCCCTTGGGCATCGTGATGTACTTGGCCATGTCGAGCCGCCCCTGGATCGTGCCGGCCTCGGCGCGGTACGAGCTCGTCGACATGATCGCCAGCGGCTTGTCGAACACGCGCGACAGCACGTCGCCCGGGCGCATGCCGCCGCGCGCGAGGCACAGGATCTGGTCGAACTGCCAGCCCGACGCGGCGACCTTCAGTGCCAGCTTCTCGGTCAGCAGGTGGTACTCGTCCCAGGATACGTACAGATGCTTGCCGTCGTCGGTCAGCATGGAAGGGTCTCCATTCAGGTCTTGTAAGGATGGCGCAGAACGATCGTGTGCTCACGATCGGGCCCTGTCGAGATCATGTCGATCGGGGCGCCGATCAGGGTCTGCACGCGCTCGAGGTAAGCGCGTGCATTGACAGGCAGTTGTTCCCAGCTCGTCACGCCGAAGGTCGTCTCCTGCCAGCCGGGGAAGACCTCGAACACCGGCTCGCAGGCGACGATGTCGTCGGCATCGAGCGGCAGGATGTCGATGTCGCGGCCGCCCAGCTTGTAGCCGACGCAGACCTTGATCTCGGGCAGCTTGTCGAGCACGTCGAGCTTGGTGATGCACAGCCCCGAGACGCCGTTGATGATGATCGAGCGCTTCATCGCCGCCGCGTCGAGCCAGCCGCAGCGCCGCGCGCGGCCGGTGACGACACCGCGCTCCTGGCCGACGGTCGACAGGTGGTGCCCGACCGTGCCCGGCACATCCATCGGCAGCTCGGTCGGGAACGGACCGCTGCCGACGCGCGTCGTGTAGGCCTTGGTGATGCCGAGGATGTAATGCAGCAGGTCCGGTCCGACACCGGAGCCCGCGGCCGCATTGCCGGCGACGCAGTTGCTCGAGGTCACGTACGGATAGGTGCCGTGGTCGATGTCGAGCAGCGTGCCCTGGGCGCCTTCGAACAGCAGGTTGGCGCCGTCGCGGCTCGCGTTGTGGATGCGGTAACCGACATCGGCCAGCATCGGCTTCAGCGCCTCGGCCACCTTCATCGCCTGGTCGTAGATCGGCTGGAACTCGAGCGCCTGGCCCTTCAGGTAGCCGGCGAGCGCGAAGTTGTGCAGCTCGAGCAGCTCGCGCAGTTTCTTCGCGAAGCGCTCGGGATGCTTCAGGTCCTGCACGCGCAGCGCGCGCCGCGCGACCTTGTCCTCGTAGGCCGGCCCGATCCCCTTGCCGGTGGTGCCGATCTTGCCGGCACCGCTCGATTCGCGCAGCGCTTCACGCGCGCGATCGACCTCGACGTGGAACGGCATGATCAGCGGGCAGGACTCGCTGACGAAAAGGCGCGAGCGCACCTCGACGCCGATCGCCTCCAGCCGTTCGATCTCCATCAGCAGGTGCACCGGGTCGACGACCACGCCGTTGCCGATGTAGCACGGCACGCCCTCGCGCATGATCCCCGACGGGATCAGCTGCAGCGCCGTCTTGACGCCCTTGATCACCAGCGTGTGGCCGGCGTTGTGGCCGCCCTGGAAGCGCACGACGCCTTGCGCATGGTCGGTCAGCCAGTCGACGACCTTGCCCTTGCCTTCGTCGCCCCACTGGGTGCCGACGACCACGACGTTGCGGCCGTGGCGAATCTGATTGCCTTGTTGCATGTTGCTCTGGTCCGGTTGAATCAATGCGTGCCGCGGCGCGCGTCTACAGCGCGTGCAGCACCCAGCGGCCGTCGACGGCCACCAGCTCGCGATCGCAGTCGAATTCCTCGCCCTCGTGCTCGTGGCCGGGCAGGATGCAGACGACGGTCTCGGCTTGTTCGCGCAAGCTGCGGATCGCACTGCGCAGCCCGGGGTCCTCGCCCCAGGGCGCGCGGATCGCCATGCGGCGCGGCTGCGGCGCGGCGACCGCCACCAGCGTCTTCAGGTCGGTGCTGAAGCCGACTGCCGGCCGGGTGCGACCGAACACGGCGCCGACTTCGTCGTAGCGCCCGCCTCGCAGCACGGCATCGCTCGCGCCATCGACATAAACCGCAAAGCGCACGCCGCTGTAGTAGCCGTGGCCGCCGATGTCGGCGAGGTCGAAGCCGATGCGTACCTCGGCATGCGCGCGCCGCACGTGGCTCGTGAGCCAGGCCATGTCGTCGAGGGCCGAGTGGATCAGCGGGCGCTGCGGCAGCTCGCGCCGCGCGGCGTCGAGCACCGTCTCGTCGCCGTAGAGGCCGGGCAGCGCCAGCAGGCCGCGCCGCGCGTCCTCGGGAAAGTCGTGCGACAGGCGGCGCAGCTCGCCCACGTCCTTGATGGCCATCGCGGCGACCACCTCGCCCAGCTGCGCCGGTTCGAGCGTCACGCCGGCGAGAATGCCGCGCATGATGCGCGCGTCGGCCAGGTCGAGCACCATGCGCGTCAGGCCGGCGATGCGCAGGCCGTCGAGTGCCAGGTCCTGCACCTCGAGGTCGGCCTCCAGGCCGGCGTGGCCGTAGATCTCGGCACCGAGTTGCAGCGGCTCGCGCGTGCTGTGCGCGGCCTGCGGCCGCGCGTGCAGCACCGGCCCGCAATAGCAAAGGCGCGTCACGCCATGGCGATTGAGCAGGTGCGCATCGATGCGCGCGACCTGCGTCGTGCTGTCCGCCCGAACGCCGAGCGTGCGGCCGCTCAACTGGTCGACCAGCTTGAAGGTGCGCAGGTCGAGCTCGCGGCCGGTGCCGGTGAGCAGTGAATCCAGATGCTCGAGCAGCGGGGGCATCACCAGCTCGAAGCCGTAGCCGCGCGCCATGTCGAGCAGGCTGCGCCTGAGCTCCTCGATGCGTCGGGCCTCGGCAGGCAGGACATCGGCAATGTGCTCGGGCAACAGCCAAGCAGACGACATGAGGAAATCCGGGGGGATTAAAAGCGGCATTGTACTGGCCGCCATCGAGGCGATTTTCGCGCCCCGACCGGCCGCCGGCCGGCGTGATCAGCGCCAGATCGCCAGCAGCAGCAGACCGATCAGCATGCTGGACAAGCCGAGAAAACGAATCTGGCCGTCGCTCATGCGAATCGCGCGCTCGAAGACCTGGCGCCAGGTGCCGGGGCTGAAGAACGGCAGCAGTCCCTCGACGACCAGCACCAGCGCCAGGGCACCCAGCAGCAAGTCACCCATGCGCGCGGCGGGACGCGGGCGTCAGCGCCGCGGCGCCGCGGGAGCCGCCGCAGCGGCCGGCGGGGCGACGCCGGCACTGCTGCCCGGCCCGCGCATCGCCTTGAAGAAGTCGCTCGACGGATCGACGACCATCACGTCGCTGCGATTGCGGAAGCTGGAGCGATAGGCCTCGAGGCTGCGGTAGAACTGCGCGAACTGCGGATCGCGGCCGAAGGCATCCGCGTACAGCAGCGAGGCCTTGCCATCGCCCTCGCCGCGCACCTTCTGCGCGTCGCGATAGGCCTCGGCGATGATGATCTCGCGCTGCTTCTCGGCATCGGCGCGGATCTTCTCGGCCTCGGCAGCGCCCTGCGAACGCAGCTCGTTGGCGACCTGCTTGCGCTCGGACTCCATGCGGCGGTAGACCGAGTCGGTGATGTCGGCGACGAAATCGACGCGCTTGATGCGCACGTCGACGATCTCGATGCCGAAGGACTTGGCCTCGTCGACGAGGCGGTTGCGAACGTCCTGCATCACCTTGTCGCGCTCGGCGGCGAGCACGCCGCGCACGGTGCGCTTGGTGATTTCCTCGTTGAACGCCGCCTGCACCACCGGGCTCAGCCGGCCCTCGAGGTTGCGGATGTCGGTGCCGTTGTTGCGGATGAACTGGCGCGGCTCGACGATGCGCCACTTCACCAGCCAGTCGATCACCAGGCTCTTCTTCTCGGCGGTGAAGATCGGCCGCGTCTCGGGGCTGTCCAGCGTCTGCACGCGCTTGTCGAGGAACACGACGTTCTGGAACGGCGGCGGCAGCTTGGCCTTCAGGCCCGGCTCGGTGATGACTTCCTTGATCTCGCCGAGCGCGTAGACCACCGCCACCTGGCGCTGGTCGACGACGAACAGGATCGACGACGCCAGCATCAGCATGATCAAGATGCTGGCAATGATGAGTCCGATGCGATTCATGTTCTTGTCTCGTCCTCAGCGGCCGTCGCGGTCGCGGCTGCGGCTGCCGTCGCGCGCGCGGGCGTCGCCGCTGGCGCTCGGCTCGGTCTGCTGCGCGGCCGGCATCGTCGGCGGCGCAGCCGGAGCCGCCGTGGTGGCGCCGGCCTGCTGCAGCAGCTTGTCGAGCGGCAGGTACAGCAGGTTCGAGCTGCCGCGGGTGTCGACCAGCACCTTGCTGACGTTGGAATAGACCTGCTGCATCGTGTCGATGTACATGCGGTCGCGGGTGACGGCGGGCGCCTTCTGGTATTCGGTCAGCACCGAGCGGAAGCGTTGCGCATCACCCTCGGCCTGCGCGATGACCCGTTGCCGGTAGCCCTCGGCCTCCTCGCGCAGGCGCGCAGCGGTACCGCGCGCCTTCGGGATCACGTCGCTGGCGTAGGCCTGGCCTTCGTTCTTGAAGCGGTCGCGATCGGCGCCGGCCTTCACCGCGTCGTTGAACGCCGCCTGCACCTGCTCGGGCACCTGCACGTTCTGGACGTTCACATTGACGATCAGGATGCCGGCCTTCAGTCGGTCGAGCTGCGACTGGATCGACTTGACGAGATCGGCGGCGATCGCATCGCGCGCCTCGTAGAGCACCGAGTCGACCTTGCTGCGGCCGACGATCTCGCGCACGGCCGATTCGCTGGCCTGCTCGACCGCCTTGTCCGGATCGCGGTTCTCGAAGAGATAGTTCTTCGCTTCCTTCAGGCGATATTGCACCGTGAAGCGGATGTCGATGATGTTCTCGTCCTGCGTCAGCATCGACGAGTCGCGCAGGCCGGTGGTCTGGCCGATGCTGTTGCGGCCGACGTCGAGCGAGCGCAGCTGCGTGACGGCGACCGTGTCATGGGCCTGGAACGGATACGGGAAGCGCCACTGGAAGCCGGCGTCGACCGTCGAGCTGTAGCGGCCGAAGGTCGTGATGATCGCCTGCTGGCCTTCCTGCACGATGAAGAAGCCGCTGCCGGCCCAGATCACCAGCACGACGAAGCCGATCAGGCCGATGCCGACGCCGGCGTTCTTCATGTCGGGCTGGAACGACGACGGCCCGTCCTCGCGCGGCTCGGGTGGCTGCTTGCCGCCGCCGCGGCCGCCGAACAGGCCACCGAGCTTGCGATTGAAGTCGCGCCACAGCTCGTCGAGATCGGGCGGGCCTTCGTTGCGGCCGTTGCTCATCCACAGCCCGGCAAAGCGCCGGCGCAGCAATGCGCGGACGCCGCGCGGCGCGGCAACGGGGTCAGCGGAGTGGGGTGAAGGCATGCTCATTGGGCGGCGATGGTAACCCGGGGTCTTGCGCCGAAGCGCCGATGGATGCGGCCACAACTGGGGCCAGCGCAGGTGGAATCAAGCCTTCCGGCGAGGCGGCACGCGCCAGCAACGCGCGCAGCTCGTCGAGTCCCTGCCCTTCGAGCGCGCTGACGAAGACGCGCGGCACCCACAGCCCCGGCTCGCGCTCGACCCAGTCGCTCAGCGCGCGCGGCGGCGGCTGCACCAGGTCGAGCTTGTTGTAGACCAACACCTGCGGGATGTCCTGGGCACCGATCTCGGCCAGCACGCGCTCGACTTCGTCGCGCTGCTCCTGCAGCAGCGGGCTCGCGGCGTCGACGACGTGCAGCAGCAGGTCGGCATCGGTGGCCTCCTGCAGCGTGGCCTGGAAGGCCTCGACCAGCTTGTGCGGCAGGTCGCGGATGAAGCCGACGGTGTCGGACAGCGCCACCGTGGTGCCGAGCGCTTCGAGGTACAGCGAACGCGTCGTCGTGTCGAGCGTGGCGAAAAGCTGGTCGGCGGCATAGGCGCGCGCCTTGACCAGCGCGTTGAACAGCGTGGACTTGCCGGCGTTGGTGTAGCCGACCAGCGAGATGCGGAAGCTGCCGCTCTTCTGGCGCGCACGGCGCTGCGTATTGCGCTGGCGCTTGACCTTCGCGAGGCGCGCCTTCACCGATTTGATGCGGTCGCCCAGCATGCGGCGATCGAGCTCGATCTGCGCCTCGCCCGGCCCGCCGCGATGGCCGACGCCGCCACGCTGGCGTTCCAGGTGTGACCAGCGCCGCACCAGGCGCGTCGCGACGTACTGCAGCCGCGCCAGCTCGACCTGCAGCTTGCCTTCATGGCTCTTCGCGCGCCGCGCGAAGATTTCCAGGATGAGCGCGGTGCGGTCGGCAACCTGCACGCCCAGGTGGCGTTCGAGGTTGCGCTGCTGCGCCGGCGACAGCGCCTGGTCAAAGATCACGCCGTCGGCACCGTGCGCGATCACCAGCGCCTTGATCTCATCGGCCTTGCCGCTGCCGACGAAGAGCGCGGCGTCGGGCGCATTGCGGCGCGCGATGACGCGCGCGACGGTCTCGTCGCCGGCGGATTCCGCCAGCAGCGCGAGCTCGTCGAGCGTCGGATCGAAGGAATGCCCGGTGCCGAAGTCGACACCGACCAGCACGGCGCGCGCCGGCCCATCCGGCCGGTCCGCGGGCGGCGCCGCATCCACCCTCTCGTCGAGGTTCAAGGTGTCGGAGGTCGGACTCGAGCCGGCGTGGGCATCAGCCTTGGTCGGCCTGGTCGTTGGCGTGGAAGTTGACCGGACGGCCCGGCACGACGGTCGAGATCGCGTGCTTGTAGACCATCTGCGTCACGGTGTTGCGCAGGAGAACGACGTACTGGTCAAAAGACTCGATGTGCCCCTGCAGCTTGATGCCGTTGACGAGGTAGATCGAGACCGGTACATGCTCCTTGCGCAGCAGATTCAGGAAGGGGTCTTGTAGGAGTTGCCCTTTGTTCGACACGATATGCTCCGTGTTAAGAGTCAAGATACGCCGCACCTTAACACATCAGGGTATTCATGGGGGCCGCGTGAGAGCGCATTCACTCAGCGCTCCTTGTCCTCGTCGAACGGATTGTGCGAGGACCTCAATTCGATGCGCAACGGCGTACCGACCAGCTTGAAGTGGTCGCGCACGCGGCCTTCGAGGTAGCGCTTGTAGGCATCGGTCACGTGCTCCAGCGCATTGCCGTGCACGACGACGATCGGCGGGTTCATGCCGCCCTGGTGCGCGTATCGCAGCTTGGGCCGGAACATGCCGGCGCGCTTTGGCGCCTGGTGCTCCACCGCCTCGCGCAGCAGCCGCGTCAGCACCGGCGTCGGCAGCTTGCGCGTCGCCGACGCATGGGCGTCGCCGATGGCCTTCCACAGCGGCCCCAGGCCTTGCCGCTTCAGCGCCGAGATCGGCAGCACCGGCGCGAATTTCAGGAACGGCAAGCGCTGTTCGACCGAGCGCTCGAACATCTGGCGCTGGTAGCTGTCGACCGCATCCCACTTGTTGACCGCGATCGCCACCGCGCGGCCGGACTCGAGGATGTAGCCGGCGATGTGCGCATCCTGTTCGCTGACGCCCTGCGTCGCGTCGACCAGCAGCACGACGACGTTGGCATCGGCGATCGCCTGCAGTGTCTTGACGACCGAGAACTTCTCGATCGCCTCGAAGACCTTGCCCTTGCGGCGCAGGCCCGCGGTATCGATCAGCTCGAAGCGCTGCCCGTTGCGTTCGAAGGGCACGTGGATCGCGTCGCGCGTCGTGCCGGGCTGGTCGAAGGCCACCAGGCGCTCCTCGCCGAGCCAGGTGTTGATCAGTGTCGACTTGCCGACATTCGGGCGACCGGCGACCGCCAGGCGGATCGGTGCACCCTCGTCCGGCTCGGCGGCTTCTTCGTCTTCCGGGAAGTCCTGCAGCGCGATCTCGACCAGGCTGCGGATGCCCTGGCCGTGCGCCGCCGAGACCGGAATCGGGTCGCCGATCCCGAGCTCGTGGAATTCGGCGAGCGCCGGCGACTCGCTCATGCCCTCGGCCTTGTTGACCGCCAGCAGCACGCGCTTGCCGGCGCTGCGCAGGTAGCGGGCGATGTCATGGTCCTGGCCCGAGACGCCGGTGCGCGCATCGACGACGAAGACCACCGCGTCGGCCTCGGCGACCGCGGCCTGCGTCTGCTTGGCCATCTCGGCGACGATGCCGGTCGGCTTCTCGGGCTCGAAGCCGCCGGTGTCGATGACGATGTACTCGCGCCCACCTTGGCGCCCGTCGCCGTAGTGGCGGTCGCGCGTCAGCCCGGCGAAGTCGGCAACGATCGCGTCGCGCGACTTGGTCAACCGGTTGAACAGCGTCGACTTGCCGACGTTCGGCCGGCCGACGAGCGCGATGACGGGTTTCATGTCAGTGCCGCCCGGCCGCCCGAAGGCGGTGACGCGCCCCAGGGATCCCGCAAGGGATCCTTCGGATCCGTGGGGGCAGCGAACGAAGTGAGCGTGGGGGCTTTCATCCTGCCGTCACTCGGGCCGGAAGGCGAACAGTCCGCCGTTGCGGGTGACGACGAGCATCGTCGTGCCGGCCAGTGCCGGTGCGCCGACGATCGGCGAACCGTCGGTCGGCAGGCGCAGCAGCGTCTTGCCGTCCTCGCGGGCGAGGAAGTGCACCTGGCCCTCGCCGTCGCCGAAGACGACGGTGCGGCCGGTGCTCAACGGGGCGCTCAAGTCGCGGTGCAGCAGCCGCTCGTTGGTCCACGCGGTATCGCCGCTGGCGGTGCGCCACGCGGTGATGCGGTCCGACGCATCGGCGCCAAAGACCAGATCGGCGTCGCCGCCGACGCCGTTCTGGCCGCCGCCCAGGCGGCTCCAGCGCAGCGAGGTCGTGTTCGCGGCGATGCAGCCGACGGCGGACTGGAAGGCGCGCGCACAGACCGTGTCGCCGACGCGCAGCGCCGGCCCGACCAGGTCGTTCAGGCGCTCGACCTCGTTGGTGCCGCGGGGCGAGGTGACCGGCACGTCCCAGCGCAGCGTGCCCTTCAGCGGGTCGAGCCCGACCAGCGAGGCGCCCTGCCCCGTCAGCAACGTGTCCTTGTAGGCCGCCAGCACACCGGGCTGCGCCAGCGTCAGCGGCTCGCCGGTGCGGCGATAGGTCCACAGGCGCCGGCCGTCGAGCGCATCGAAGGCATGCACGACGCGGTCGACGCCGATCACGAAGACCCGTTCGCCGGCGACCAGCGGCGAGGTCGTCGTGCGCGACGACAGCGCGGCTGTCCACAGCCGCTTGCCGCGCTCGAGCACGACGAGCTCGTTGTTCTGCGTGACCACCGCGGCAAAGCGGCCGTCGCTGCCGACGCCGGCCGCAACGCGGCTGCCGGCCTCGCCGCGCCACAGCTCGCGGCCGCTCTGCGCGTCGAGCGCGACCACGCTGCCGCCGGTCGATGCGACGACGAAGGCGCCATCGCGCACCGTCACCTGCATCGGGAACTGCACGCCATCCAGGCGCGCGCTCCACACCTGCCGGCCGGCGATCTGCGGCGTCACCGCTTCGAGCGGCGTCGGCTTCGGCTTGTCGGTGCTCGAGCAGGCGGCCAGCAACGCCGCGCCGATCAGGACCAGCGGGACCAGACGGGTCATCGAGCCGCTCCCGAAGCGGCGGCGGACGCCGCCGGCGCGGCGCCGAGCGCGGTCAACTTGGCATCGACCAGGCGCCGGTAGTCGAGCTTCTCGTCCATCGCCTTGTAGGCGGCCTGGTAGGCGGCCTTGGCCTCGTCCTTCTTGCCCTGCGCGAGCAGCACGTCGCCGCGGCGGTCGGCGACCAGCGCCGCGAACTCCGGCGCGCTAGCGCCGGCGAGCTGCTTCAGCGCTTCGTCGTACTGCTTGGACTCGAACAGCACGCCGGCCAGGCGCAGCCGGGCGATCGTGCGGTACTCGTCCTCGCTCGCGTGCTCGGCGACCCAGGCCAGCGCGGCGCGGGCCGGGTCGGCCTGGCCCTTCTCGCTCAGCAGCTTCGCGGCCAGCAGGCCGCCTTGCTGCGCGAACGCGGTGCGCGGATAACGTTCCTTCAGGTCATTGAAGGCCTGGCCGCCGCGCGCGGCATCGCCGGAAGCGACCGCCTGCTCGAGCGCCTCGTACAGCGCGCCGGCTTTCTTGCCCTGTTCGCGCTGGTACCAGTTCCAGCCGTTCCACGCCGCGAAGGCCAGCATCGCCAGCGTCAGCACGCCGGTGATCAGGTTGCCGTACTGCTTCCAGAAGGCCTTCAGTTCGTCGAGTTGTTCCTGCTCTTGCAGGTCGAGTTGTTTCGCCATGGCGCGCCCCTGTGGAGGCCGTTCTCGGAAAGGGAAGGATTATGCGTTGCGCAGTTCGCGCGCCCAGGCTGCCACCTCGGCCAGCGGCCGCAGCGTCTGCGCCAGGCCGGCCTCGCGCAAGGGCTTGATCGCGACCATGCCTTGCGCCAGCTCGTCGGCGCCGAAGACCAATGCAAAACGCGCGCCGCTGGCATCGGCTCTCTTGAACTGCGCCTTGATGCTGCCACCGCCCGCGTGCATCAGCACCGCGAGTCCCTGCGCCCGCAAGGCCTCGATCGTGACCAGCGCGCGCGGCAGCGCCGAGGCATCGCCGATCACCGCGTACGCGTCCGGCGCGGCGTCGGGGACGGCCAGGCCGAGCTCCTGGATCAGCAGCAGCAGGCGCTCGATGCCGAGCCCGAAACCGACCGCCGGCGTCGGCTTTCCGCCGAGCTGCTCGAAGAGCCCGTCGTAGCGCCCGCCGCCGCACACCGTGCCTTGCGAGCCGAGCTGGTCGGTGACCCACTCGAAGACGGTCAGGTTGTAGTAGTCCATGCCGCGCACCAGGCGCGTATTGACGCGGTACGCGAGGCCGGCCGCGTCGAGCGCCGCCTTGACGGCATCGAAGTGCGCCAGGGTCTCGGGCCCCAGGAAATCCATCAGCCGCGGCGCTGCATCGACCAGTGCCTGCATCGCCGGATTCTTGGTGTCGAGGATGCGCAGCGGATTGCTGTGCAGGCGGCGCCGCGCGTCCTCGTCGAGCTGCCCGGCGTGGGCCTCGAAATAGGCGACCAGCGCGTTGCGGTGCGCCAGGCGCTCGGCCGGCTGGCCCAGGCTGTTGAGCTCCAGACGCACATGCTGGCCAACGACCAGGCCCAGCTCCTGCCACAGCCGGCGCACCATCAGGATCAGCTCGACGTCGACATCCGGCCCGGCGAAGCCCAGCGCCTCGACGTCGAGCTGGTGGAACTGGCGGTAGCGGCCCTTCTGCGGCCGCTCATGGCGGAACATCGCGCCCATCGTCCACAGGCGCAGCGGGCCGTTGTACAGCGCGTTGTGCTCGACCATCGCGCGCACGATGCCGGCGGTGGCCTCGGGGCGCAGCGTCAGCTGGTCGCCGTTCATCGCATCGACGAAGGAGTACATCTCCTTCTCGACGATGTCGGTCACCTCGCCGAGCCCGCGCACGAAGAGCGCGGTCGGCTCGACGGTCGGCGTCAGCAGGTACTGGTAGCCGTAGCGGCCGAGCACCGAGCGCACGGTGGTCTCGAACCAGGACCACAGGGCGCTGTCGGGCAGCTTGTCCTTGCGCGGGACGCTGCCCGGCAGGATGTCGTTCATGCCCTTGATGGCTTTCAGGACGTTGCTCATGTTCGCGTGGGAGTCCGTGCCGCCAGGGGCGGCACGCGGTGAAGGGTCGGGATGCGCGCCGGTCGGCGCGCAGGCTGCTAACGTGGCATCGGCGCGGCCGTCAATGGGCCGCGGTGACCGAGCCGAAGCGGCGCTCGATGTAGTCCTCGACGATGCGGTGGAACTCCTGGGCGATCCCCTCGCCGCGCAGCGTCAGCGCCTTTGCGCCGTCGATGAACACCGGCGCCGCCGGCGCCTCGCCGGTGCCCGGCAGGCTGATGCCGATGTCGGCGTGCTTGCTCTCGCCGGGGCCGTTGACGATGCAGCCCATCACCGCGACCTTCAGGTTCTCGACGCCCGGATAACGCGCCTTCCACACCGGCATCATCGCGCGCAGGTGGTCGTCGATCTGCTTGGCGAGCTCCTGGAAGGTGGTGCTCGTGGTGCGGCCGCAGCCGGGGCACGCGGTGACGCTGGGGTTGAAATGCCGAAAGCCGAGCGATTGCAGGATCTCCAGCGCGACCACCACCTCCTGCGTGCGCGCCTCGCCCGGCTGCGGCGTCAGCGAGACGCGGATCGTGTCGCCGATGCCCTGCTGCAGCAGCTGGCCGAGCGCGACCGCCGACGCCACCGTGCCCTTGGTGCCCATGCCGGCCTCGGTCAGCCCGAGGTGCAGCGCGTAGTCGCAGCGTTGGCTCAGCGCCTGGTAGACGGTGACCAGGTCCTGCACGCCGCTGACCTTGCAGCTGATGATGATCTGGTTCGGATCGAGGCCGAGCTCGGCGGCCCAGCCGGCCGACTGCAGCGCCGATTGCACCAGCGCCTGGTACATCACCTGCTTGGCATCCCACGGCGTCGCGCGGCGCGCGTTGTCGTCCATCAGCGCGGCGAGCAGCTCCTGGTCGAGCGAGCCCCAGTTGACGCCGATGCGCACCGCCTTGTCATGGCGGACCGCCGCCTCGATCATCTGCGCGAACTGGCGGTCGCGCTTCGCGCCCTTGCCGACGTTGCCCGGGTTGATGCGGTATTTCGACAGCGCGGCCGCGCAGTCCGGATACTCGGTCAGCAGCGTGTGGCCGTTGTAGTGGAAGTCGCCGATCAGCGGCACATCGATGCCCATGCGGTCGAGCTGCTCGCGGATCGCCGGCACGGCCTTCGCTGCCTCGGGCGTATTGACCGTGATGCGCACCAGCTCCGAGCCGGCGATCGCCAGTTCCTTGACCTGGATCGCGGTCTCGATGACGTCGACGGTGTCGGTGTTGGTCATCGACTGCACGCGCACCGGCGCGTCGCCGCCGATCGTCACCAGGCGATCACCCCAGCGCACGCGGGCCTGGCGCGTGCGGCGCGGCGGCACGGCGGCGGCAACGATCGGCTGCGCGTCGTCGTCGTCGCGCAGCGCGGGGTTCCGCGAATCGGTGGAAGCTTCCGGTCGTGTCATGGCAACTCGATGTTGAGCACGTTGTCCCGCGTGCGCGAGGCCAGGTCGACCGACTGGCCACGGTCCAGCAGCTCGGTGCCGCGCACGTTGCCGATGCGCAGGCGGTACGGGCGCGGGCCCACCAGCTCGAAAGTCTCGCCGGCCTGCAGCGTGCGCGCGAGCAGCGTCTGCCCCCGGCCATCGACCGCCTGGATCCAGCTGGCCTGGACGGCGCGCACCTGTGCACCGGCGCCGGCGACGGCCGGCGGCACGCTGGCCGGAACCGATGCGCCCGGCAGCGGGTTCGGCGGCAGCGCGACGGCGCTGGCCGGGACCTCGTCCACGACGGTTGGCGCGGCGGGCACGATCGCGGAGGTGGCCGGCGTCGTCGATGGCGTCTCGATCACCGTCGTCGTGGGCGCGGCGATCTGGGTTTCGTCGCCCCCGCCGGGCAGCCAGCGGCCCCACCAGGCGTTTGGCGCCAACACGAACGCGGCAGCGGCCACCAGCAGCAGCAGCGCGAGCCACAGCGCCGGCTGGCGCGGCAGCAGCCATTCGGTCGGCACCATGCGCGCGGGGCGCTCGCGGAAGGGCGTGTTCAGCCCGTTGTCGACCTTGTCCAGCGCGGCCGGCGCGCTCGACGGCAGCTGGGCCAGCACCGGCTGGGCATCGATCTTCAGCACGCGGCAGACGCTTTGCGCCAACGCGCGCGCGAAGGTCGCATCGGGCAATTCGTCGTAGCGCCCGGCTTCGAGCGCCTCGAGCTTGGCCGGCGCGACCTTGATCGAGGCGGCCAGCGCCGCGATGTGCAGGCCCTGGCGCTGCCGTGCCGCACGGATCAAGGCCCCGGCGCCGACGGCCGGCGCTTCGGTTTGATCGAGGGACGGCTCACTCATCGAAACGCCCCCGGTCGAGCAGCACCAGCTCGGGCGCCTGCGGGAAGCGCGCACGCATGCGCTCGCCGTACTCGCGCACGCCCATCGGGTTGCCGAGCTTGTGCTCGATGCGCGCCGCGAGCCACAGCGTCTGCGCGTTGGTGTTGTCGGGCACCGCGTTGACGCGGCCGATGTAGAAGCGCGCGCGCGTCAGCTCGCCGCGGCGCAGCAGCACGTCGCTCAGGTTCAGCGCCGTGCCGGGGTTCGCCGGGTCGAGCTCGTACGAGCGCATCAGCGAGGCCTCGGCCTCGAGCCACTGGCCGGCACGCGCCTGGCAGACGCCGCGCGCGGCATACGTGCGCGGCGCATCGCGGTACTGCGGCTGCGCGAGCGCCTGGTTGAACTGCCCGACCGCGTCGGCAAAGCGCTGGCGCTGGCACAGGAACCAGCCGTAGTTGTGCAGCGCGTCGGCGTCGCGGCCGTTGATCTGCAGCGCGCGTTGGAAACTCTCCTCGGCCTGGCGCTCGTCGCCGAGCGCGGCATGGATCAGCCCGCGCAGGTTGTACGCCGGCGCGTGGTTCGGGATCGACGCGAGCGAGCGCCTGACCTCCTCGAGCGCGGTGTCGTACTGACCCTGCGAGTAGTAGGCGCTGGCCAGCTGCAGCCGGACCTGCGCGCGGCGCTCGGCTTCCTGCGGATCGGGGGCCGCCGTGCCGCGCCGTTCGACCGACGGGTTGGGTGTGGAGGTGGACACGCAGCCGAGTAGCACGCTGCCCGAACCGGCCACGCAGACGAGCCAGACGGCGATGCCGCGCAGCGGACTTCGGATCATGACGGCGAACCCCGCTTGCTCGTGGTGGAAGGCGCCTCGGCGATGCGGATCACCGGCCGCGTCAAACGCTCGTTAGCCCGCGTTCGGTCCTGCACTTCGCCGGCCAGCTGGCCGCAGGCGGCGTCGATGTCGTCGCCGCGCGTCTTGCGCACGGTCGTCACGACGCCGGCGTCCTGAAGCACCTTCGCGAAGGCCGTCACGCGCTCGCGCGCGGAGCGCTTCAGGCCCGAGGCCGGGAACGGGTTGAACGGGATCAGGTTGAACTTGCAAGGCACCGGGTGCGCGGCACGCGGCCCGGCGACCAGCGCGAGCAGCTCGCGCGCGTGCTCCGGCGTGTCGTTGACGCCGTCGAGCATGCAGTATTCGAAGGTGATGAAGTCGCGCGGCGCGGCATCGAGGTAGCGTGCGCAGGACGCCAGCAGCTCGGCGAGCGGGTACTTCTTGTTCAGCGGCACCAGCTGGTCGCGCAGCGGATCGTTCGGCGCATGCAGCGATACCGCCAGCGCCACCGGGCAGTCGGTGCGCAGCCGCTCGATCATCGGCACGACGCCGGAGGTCGAGACCGTCACGCGGCGGCGCGACAGGCCATAGCCGTGGTCGTCGAGCATCGTGCGCAGCGCGGGCACCAGCGCCGCGTAGTTCTGCAGCGGCTCGCCCATGCCCATCATCACCACGTTGTCGATCGCCCGTTCGCCCGCCGCCAACTTCAGGCGCTGGCGCAGGTGGTGCTCGGCATGCCAGAGCTGGGCGACGATCTCGCCGGTCGAGAGGTTGCGGCTGAAGCCCTGGTGGCCGGTCGAGCAGAAGCGGCAGCCGACCGCGCAGCCGGCCTGCGACGAGATGCACAGCGTGCCGCGATCGTCTTCCGGGATGAAGACGGTTTCGACCGCATCGCCCGCGCCGACATCGAACAGCCACTTGATCGTGCCGTCGGCCGAAGCCTGCTCGCTCAGCATCGACAGCGGCCGGATCACCGCCGCGCCGGCGAGCTTGTCGCGCAACGACTTCGCGAGGTCCGACATCTGCGTGAAGTCGGCCGCGCCCTTCTGGTGGATCCAGCGAAAGAGCTGGACGGCGCGAAAGCGCTTCTCGCCCAGCCCTTCACAGTACGCGGCGAGTCCGTCGAGATCGAAATCGAGCAGGTTGACGGGATTCACGACCGCTTCAGTGCCGCGGATGCTTTCAGCGGCTGTAGACGTTCATGCCCGGGAAGAAGAACGCCACTTCGATCGCGGCGGTCTCCGGGGCGTCCGAACCGTGCACGGCGTTGGCGTCGATGCTGTCGGCGAAATCGGCGCGGATGGTGCCCTTCTCGGCCTTCTTCGGATCGGTCGCGCCCATCAGGTCGCGGTTCTTGGCGATCGCGTTGTCGCCTTCGAGCGCCTGGATCATCACCGGGCCCGAAATCATGAACTCGACCAGGTCCTTGAAGAACGGACGCGCCTTGTGCACGGCGTAGAAGGCCTCGGCCTCGCCGCGCGACAGGTGAGCCATCCTGGCCGCGACGATCTTCAGGCCGGCGCCTTCGAAGCGGGCGTAGATCTGGCCGATCACGTTCTTCGCCACGGCGTCGGGCTTGATGATCGAGAGCGTGCGTTCGAGGGCCATAAAGTTCTCCTGAATCAATGACTTGGGTAAACCCAATATTCTAGCCGGCGCGGATGACTGCACCGGTGGCGGCGCGACTGAAGGCCCTGTCAGCGCCCGCCGCCGCGCCGCTTGCCGCGGCCGCCGCCGCCGCCCTGCTGCTGGAATTTGCGCACGAAGGCATCGGCGCCGATGTAGCCGACCGAGGTCTTCATCGGATCGGGCTGACCGCCGCCGTCGCCGCCACCTTGCTTGTTGCGGCCACCCCCGCCGCCGCCGCCACCGCCGCCGCCGAAGCCACGCTGCTTCTGCACGAAGCGCTTGTCGTAGGTCTGCTCGAGCGGGTTCGGGATCGGCCCATCCTCGGAATACTCGCGGCGCGGCTGGCGCGCCTCCTTGATCGCCCGCTTGTCGAAGGTCTGCTGCAGCGGGTTGGGAATCGGTCCGCCCTCGCCCGGCTCACGGCGCTCGACGATCCGATCGCCGCCGCGGTCGATCCGCTCGCCGCGATCCGGACGGTCGACGCGCTGCTCGTTGCGGTCATTGCGGTCATTGCGGCCACCGCGGCGGTTGCGGCGCGGCTTGCCGGGGCCGTCGCCCTGGCGCGGACCCTGGCCTTGACCCTGGCCTTGACCCTGGCCCTGACCCTGGCCCTGACCTTGTGCAGGCTGACCGTCGCGGCCACCGGCCATGCGGCGCAGCTCGCGCACCTCGGCCTCGTTCAGGTCGACCCACACGCCACGCTTCAGGCCGCGCGGCAGCACGACGCAGCCGTAGCGGATGCGGATCAGCCGGCTGACGGTCAGCCCGACGCTGTCGAAAAGCTTGCGCACTTCGCGGTTCCGCCCTTCGCTGATGACGACGCGGTACCAATGGTTCGCGCCCTCGCCGCCGCCGTCGGCGATCGACTTGAATGCCGCGCGCAGGCCGTCGATCTCGATGCCTTCGAGCAGCGTCTCGCGCGCTTCCTCGTCGAGCGTGCCGAGCACGCGCACGGCGTACTCGCGCTCGACGCCGAAGCGCGGATGCATCAGCTGGTTCGCCAGCTCGCCCGAGCTGGTGAACAGCAGCAGGCCCTCGGTGTTGATGTCGAGGCGCCCGACCGACTGCCACTTGCCTTGCGGCAGCCGCGGCAGGCGGCGGAAGACCGTCGGCCGATGCTGCGGGTCGTCGTGCGTGACGACCTCGCCGACCGGCTTGTGATAGGCCAGCACGCGCGGCAGCGGCGGCACGATGCGCACCTTGACCGGCTTGCCGGCGACCTTGATCTGGTCGCCGAAGGAGATGCGCTGGCCGACATGCGCCGGCTGGCCGTTGACGGTGACTCGGCCGTCGGCAATCAGCTGCTCCATGTCGCGCCGCGAGCCGATGCCGGCCTGCGCGAGCACCTTGTGCAGCTTCGGCGCATCCGGCTCGGCGGCCAGCACGCGGCGCTCGGGGATCGCTTCGATGTCCTCGGACGGCAGCGCGTCGTAGGCCCCTGACAACACATCGGCGAAGGTCTCGCCGGCGTCGACGGGCGGCAGCGGCGCCGCCGGTGCCGCAGCAGCTTCGTCGGCATCGTCCTCGTCGTCGTCCGCATCGGCGTCGGCGTCGCTGAGTGCGACGGCGGCCGGCGGCTCTGCCGCGCCCTCGGCCACGCCTTCCGGCAACGCGCGATCGGCACCACCGCGACGGCCACGGCGGCGACCGCGATTGCGACGGCGCGCACCGTCGCCACCTTCGTCGCCCTCGGCACCCTCGCCCGGCGCGGAGTCAGCCGCTTCGGTCGACGCCTCGTCGCGCGGGCCGGCATCGCTCGGGGCAGCGACGGCATCGGCCACCGACACCGTGGGCGGGACCTCGGCCGGCGCAGCGGGCAGCGGCGCTTCGAACACCACTGGCGCAGGCATCGCCTCCACCACCGGGGGCGCGGCGGCTTCGGCCGCTGGCGGAAAATCCTCGACCACCGCGGCCTTGCGGCGCGTGCGCTTGGGCTTCGCCGGCGCCTCGTCGGCCACGGGTGGCGTCGGATTCTCGGCGACGTCGGTCGCCGCTTCGGCCGCGATGGCCTCGGGCTCGGCGTCGGGCTTGGGCGCGGCGCGACGGCGGCGCGGCTTCGGTGCCGCGGGGGTGTCGGCCGCGGTATCGGCCGGCGTGCCGGGTTCCTCGGGCTGAAGCGGATCGGTGTCTTGCGGGTTCATGCGTGCGAGGCGGGGGAAAGATTTTCGGGCGGAGCGACGGTGTCGTCGGACGGGGGCGCCGTGTCGTCGGCGGACGCGGAGGGATCGGTGGCCGCAGCGGCATCGCTGTCGGCGGGCGCCGCATCGCTGTCGGCGGGCGCCGCATCGAGCGGCAGCGCGGCCTGTCCATCGGCCACCTCGGGCAGCAGCATCGCCTGGCCTTCGGGCGTCGCTGCGAGCGCTGCGGCGGTGGGCGGCCCTTCGATGGCCGGCAATTGGTCGAGGCTGGCGAGGCCCAGGTCGTCGAGGAACTGGCGCGTCGTGGCGTACAGCGCCGGTCGGCCCGGCGCTTCGCGGTAGCCGATCGCTTCGATCCAGCCACGCTCCTCGAGCTGCTTGACGATCTGGCTGCTGACGGTGACGCCGCGAATGTCCTCGATGTCGCCGCGCGTCACCGGCTGGCGGTAGGCAATGATCGCCAGCGTCTCCATCGTCGCGCGGGAATAACGCGGCGGCTTCTCGGGATGCAGGCGATCGAGGAAGACGCGCATCTCGGGCCGGCTCTGGAAACGCCAGCCCGTGGACAGCGCGACGAGCTCGACGCCACGGTCTTCCCAGTCGCGCACCAACTCGTCGAGCAGGCTGCGAATGGTGTCGGCGCCGACCTGCTCGTCGAACAGGCCGCGCATTTCGCGCAGGGGCATCGGCTGCTGCGCGCAGATCAGCGCGGTCTCGAGGACACGCTTGGCCTGCAGGGTATTCATGAACCTCTGTTCATCGGTGCCGGCGCTCACGCGCGGCGGACTTCATCGCAAGTTGCGGATCGAATGGGTGCGGGCCCGACTGCGAAGCCCCTGCACGACTGCGGTATCTGATGGCAGATGGGGCGGCAGCTTCGCTGCGGGCCCCGATGGCCCTGCGCCAAATCCTGGCGTCTTCCGGGCGGCCTGGCTTGATGGACCAGAGCCCTCGGGACTCCGGCCGTGAAGCGCTAAGCTCGTCGCGGCATTGTAGCCTCAACGTCGCGCGCCGCTCATGTGCCGTGGATCTGCCGCCACGCGGCGGCGAGATCCGCCGGCAACGGTGCCGTGAAAGCCAGCACGCTCGAAGCAACGGGATGCGCGAACGCCAGCTCGGCGGCGTGCAGCGCCTGGCGTTGCATGCCCAGCGCCGGCCGCCCGCCGTAGACCGCATCGGCGACCAGCGGCAAACCCTGGTGCGCGAGGTGCACACGAATCTGGTGCGTGCGCCCGGTGTGCAAGCGGCAACGCAACGCGCTGAAGCCGTCCTGCAGCGCGAGGCGCTCGACATCGGTGCGCGCCGGCTTGCCACCGGCGACGACGGCCATGCGCACGCGCGAGACCGGATCACGGCCGATCGGCGCCTCGATGCGCAGCTGCGTCCACGCTGCACTGCCATGGGCCAGCGCCAGGTAGACGCGCTTGACCTCGCGCGCCGCGATGCTGCGCACCAGCCCGGTCATCGCCGGCAGCGTCTTCGCGACCACCATCAGCCCGCTGGTGTCCTTGTCGAGCCGGTGCACGATGCCGGCACGCGGCAGATTCGCCGCGCCCGCGTGATGCGCGAGCAGGCCGTTCAGCAGCGTGCCGGACCAGTTGCCCGCGGCCGGATGCACGACCAGGCCGGCCGGCTTGTCGACCACCAGCAGATGCTCGTCTTCGTGCACGATCGCCAACGCCATCGGTTCGGGGCGGAAGGCCTGGCTCTGCGCGGTCGGCACGAGCTCGAAGCGCAGGCGCTGGCCGGCGCGCAGCTTGCGGGCCGGTACGCTCTGCGCCGCGCCATCGAGCTGCACGTGACCGCCGGCGATCAGCTGCTGCAGGTAGCTGCGCGAGAACTCCGGCGCCAGCGCGACCAGCCCCTTGTCGAGCCGCTGGCCGTGCAGCGACGCATCGATCACGCTTTCGCGCCACTCGCCAGCCGCTTCTTCGGGCTCGCCGGCCTCGCCGGGCAGCGGGTCGGGCGCTTCGGTATCGGACATTAGAATCCCATGCTTTGCTTCTACGCCAGGAAGGCGGCGCGCGTCTGCAGCGCCGCCGCTGCCAACGATGAGCTTCTTCCAGCTTGTGCGCCTGAAGGCGCTGCTCACCCCGCTGTTGGTGGCCGCGATGGCCCTCGCGGCCGGCTGCGGCTCCGACCCCAAGCGGGACGGGCGCGATGACGTCGAGAAATTGTATGCAGACGCGCGCGACGACCTGAACTCGGGCAGCTACGACAAGGCGATCAAGACGCTCGAGCGCATCGAGGGCCGCGCCGCCGGCACGCTGCTGGCCCAGCAGGCGATGCTCGACATGGCCTACGCGCAGTGGCGCACCGCCGAACGCGTGCAGGCGATCGCCACGCTCGACCGCTTCATCAAGCTGAACCCGTCGAGCCCGGCGCTGGACTACGCGCTGTACCTGAAGGGCATCGTCAATTTCAACGACAACATGGGCATGCTCGGCACGCTCGCGCGCCAGAACCTGTCCGAGCGCGACCAGCAGGCCTCGCGCGATGCCTACCAGGCCTTCGGGCAACTGGTCGAGCAGTTTCCGGCGTCGAAGTACAGCGCCGACGCGAAGCTGCGCATGGACTACATCGTCAACTCGCTCGCCGAGCACGAAGTGCATGTGGCGCGCTACTACTTCCGGCGCGGTGCCTTCCTGGCGGCGGCCAACCGCGCACAGCAGGTCGTGCGCGACTACCCGCAGGCGCCGGCCAACGAGGAAGCGCTTTACCTCATGGCCGTCAGCTATGAGCGCCTCGGGCTGACGGCGCTGCGCGACGACGCCGACCGCGTGCTGAAGAAGAACTTCCCGAAGAGCCGCTTCGTGGAGGGCGGCGAGCGCGTCTCGGATCGCCCCTGGTGGAAATTCTGGTGAGCGCCTAGGCCGTGTGTGACGCGGCCAGTACATCGAGCCAGGCGAGCGCGTCGTCCTCGGTGTCCAGCGTGCCCATCGGCGGCAGCGCCTGGCGCAGCTTGCGGCCGTAGCCCATCTGGCGCAGCCGCGGATCGGTGATCACCAGCAGCCCGCGATCGCTCTCGCTGCGGATCAGCCGGCCGGCGCCCTGCTTCAGCGAGATCGCCGCCTCCGACAGGAAATAGTCGTCGAACGGCGAGCGGCCCTGGCGCTCGAGCTCGCGCGTGCGCGCCTGCACCAGCGGATCGTTCGGCGGCGGGAACGGCAGCTTGTCGATGATCACGCACTGCAGCGCATCACCGGGCACGTCGATGCCCTCCCAGAAGCTCTGCGAGCCGACCAGCACGCTGCGCGGCGTGTCGAGGAAGCGCTGCAGCAGCGTGCGCTTCGGATGACTGCCCTGCACCAGCACCTGCAGGCCGTCGCCGGCGGCGGCGCTCGCCGCTTCGAGCGCCTCGGCGATCAGCGGCAGCACGCGCAAGGTCGTCGTCAGCACGAAGCTGCGGCCGCCGAGGCGGCCGGCCAGCCGGGCCGCGAGCGCACCGACCGCCGCCGGATGGCCGGGCTCGTTCGGCTTCGGGAAACGCGGCGGCACCCAGGTTCGCGCATGCGCGGCGTAGTCGAACGGACTGCCGACGCGCAGCTTGCGTGCATCCTCCAGCGCCGCGGCCTCGCAGAACCAGGCCAGCTCGTCGTCGGTGCCGAGCGTGGCCGAGGTGAAGATCCAGGCCCGCGGCGCGGCGTTGCGCTGCTCGTTGAACAGCTCGCGGATGTGCAGCGGCGACTCGATCAGGCGCGCGTCGCGCGAGCCGAGGTCGATCCAGCGCACGCGGTCCGGCGCGGTCTCGGCGACGAAGCGGTCGGCCAGGTCCTTCATCGCCTGCGCCCGCTGCAGCAGCCGCGTGAAGTCGGGCGCCACGGCCTCGACCTCGGCGAGCGCTGCGGCGGCAGCGTCGGCGGCGACGCCGAGCGAGCGCACCGCGTCGACGAACGCCGGCTGCCGGGCCCGTTCGTCCCAGCGCAGCTTGATCACGCCGCGCACCTCGCGCAGCGGTCCGGCGCAGGCCAGGCGCAGGTCGCGCGTGCCACGATCGAGCGCGCCGGCCAGCTCCTGCCACGGCGCCAGCCCGCGTGCGTGGGCCAGGCCGGCAGCGACGATGTCGCGCGCCAGGTCGAGCGCCTGGCCGGTCGCCAGCGTGGTGCCGAGGAACTGCAGGCCGGTCTCGACGAGCTGGTGCGCCTCGTCGAAGACCACCGCATCGACGGTCGGCAGCAGCTCGGCGACGCCGCTGTCGCGCAGCGAGACATCGGCGAAGAACAGGTGGTGGTTGACGACCACCAGGTCGGCGGCCATCGCTTCGCGCCGCGCCTTGACGACATGGCAGCGCTGGTACGACGGGCAATCGGTGCCGAGGCAGTTGTCGCGCGTGGAGGTCACCAGCGGGATCACCGGCGAGCGGTCGTCGAGGCCGTCGATCTCCGCCAGGTCGCCGCTGGCGGTGCCGGCGGCCCAGGTCTCGATGCGCGCCAGCGCCCGCACCGCGAAGCGGTCCGGCAAGGTCGCGCTCGACCGCGCCTGCTCCAGCCGGTGCAGGCACAGATAGCTCGCGCGGCCTTTCAGCAGCGCGATGCGCACCGGCACGCGCAGCGCATCGCGCAGCCGCGGCAGGTCGCGCAGGAAGAGCTGGTCCTGCAGGCTCTTCGTCGCCGTGCTGACCAGCGCGCGGCGCTGCGACAGCAGCAGCGGCACCAGGTAGCCGAAGGTCTTGCCGACGCCGGTGCCGGCCTCGGCGACGAGCGCGGCACGGTCTTCGATCGCCTCGGCCATCGCCTGGGCCAGGCGCTGCTGCATCGCGCGGTCGACGAAACCCGGATCGGCCTGCGCCAGCGCGCCGCCGGGCCCGAGGGCTTCCAGCGTGGCGTCGACCAGGGCGCAGCGTTCGGCCAGCGCAGGGCTCACGCAGGCTCCGGCGGATCGACTTCGCACTCGAGCCGGCTGATCATGTCGCGCAGCGCGAGCCGGCGCTTCTTCATGCGCCGCAAGCTCAGCTCGTCGACCGGCGTCTGCTCGGCCGCGCGGTCGATCAGGCTGTCGAGATCGGCATGTTCCATGCGCAGCTCGATCAATCGCCGCTGCGGCGAATGCAGGTTGTCCTCGTCTGATACGTCCGGCGCCATGATCGGGCGAGTTTATAGTCCCGAGTCATGAGCCCGCCGGGCCGCCCCAAGGGCGAATGCCGGAGGGCGGAGCCCGAAGGGTACTGATGACCGCGCCTTCCACTGCCCACCGCCTGACGGCGGCCACCGCGCTTCACCGCGGCGATCGTGCCTACCAGCAGGACCAGGTCGAGATCCTCGCCCACGGGCGCGTGCCCGGCTGCGTGCTGGCGGTGCTGGCCGACGGCATGGGCGGCAAGAGCGGCGGCCGCAAGGCCTCGGACCAGGTGGTGATGACCGCGCGCCAGATCTTCGAGCGCTACCTGCCGGCGAAGGACGATCCCGCCGAGACGCTGAAGCAGCTGGTGATGGAATCGCACCTGATGATCAAGCTGACGGCGATCACCGCCGAGGAAGAACCGCACAGCACGGTCGCCTCGTTCCTGCTCGGACCGCTGCTCGATTGCGCGGTCGCCCATGCCGGTGATTCGCGCGTGTACCACTTCCGCGGCTCCGAGATGGTCAGCCGCACGACCGACCACTCGTACGTGCAGCGGCTGATCGACGAAGGCAAGCTCAGCGAGGAACAGGCCAATGCGCACCCGCAGGCCAACCTGCTGACCGGCTGCCTCGGCACGCAGGCCGACCCGCCGCTGACGGTGACACAGATCGATGCCGTCAAGCCAGGCGACTCGCTGCTGGCCTGCAGCGACGGCCTGTGGCACTACTTCACGCCGCGCGAGCTGGGCGCCATCGTGCACGGGCTGCCGCCGCGCGAAGCAAGCGAGATGCTGGTGACCAAGGCGCGCCAGCGCGCCCGCGGCGGCGGCGACAACCTGTCGCTCGCGCTGGTGCGGGTGGACGCGATCAGCTGACGCGCATTGTCAGCGGCCCGCGCTGGCCGCCGACGGTACCGGCAGCGGCGCAGGCACGGGCTTGCGGGCGTCGCGCTCGGCATTGCGGCGGTTCACCGCGTCCCGGTGCGTCTGCACCTCCTGCTCGCGTTGCGCGCGCTCGTTGCGGCGCTGCGCGGCTTCTTCGGGCGTGACGGCCGGGCGCGGCGCGGGTGCCGAAGCGGCGGGCCGCGGCGCCAGCGGCGCGCGCGCGCCGCGCACCACCGCCGATGCGGCCGGCGCCACGGCCCGCGCATCGGCCTCGCGCGTCTTCTCGTGGATGCCGCGCAGCCGCTCCGCGGCGCGCTGCCGCCGCTGCTGGTCGTCGAGCACCGCCTGCTGCGCCGCCAGCTGCTCCAGCGTGCGGCGGCGTTCGCGGCGCGCCTCTTCGACGCAGGTGGTCACTGCGAAGCGCTCCTCGCAGGCCTTGCGGGCCGTGTCGTAGCGCGCCTCGGCGGCGCGCTTCTCGGTGGCGATGCGGGCACGCTGGCGGGCTTGATCCGACGCATTGGTTGATGCGGCCGGCGGCGGCGTCGACGCCGGCTGGGCCGCGGCCGGGAAAGAGGCCGCGCCAGCAATCAACAGTGCGAACAGGCGTCGGGTCAGCAGCGGCATCGGCCAAGCTCCGGTCAGGCGATCCGCGTATCGACATCGCGCCGCTCGAGCGCCAGGTACGCGGCCGATTGCATCTCCTGCAGCCGCGAAACCGTGCGCGGGAACTCGTGCGCGAGCGGCCCTTCGATGTACAGATGATCCGCCGGCACCGCGGCCGAGATGACCAGCTTGACGCGGCGGTCGTACAGCACGTCGACCAGCAGCGTGAAGCGCCGCGCCTCGCTGGCCAGGCGCGGCGGCATCTGCGGCACGTTCGACAGGATCACGGTGTGAAACTGCTGCGCGATCTCGAGGTAGTCGTTCTGCGAGCGCGGGCCGCCGCACAGCGTCGCGAAGTTGAACCACACGACACCGCCGGCGCGGCGCAGCGCACGCAGCTCGCGATGTTCGATGTGCAGCAGCGGGTCCTCGTCGCGCGCCTCGGCCAGCTCTTCGAAGGCGCGTTGCACCGCGGCGTCGGCCTTGTCGTCGAGCGGCCAGTGGTAGAGCTCAACCTGCTCGAGCGTGCGGCGCCGGTAGTCCACGCCGTGGTCGACGCTGATCACCTCGAGCTTGTCCTTCAACAGCGCGATCGCCGGCAGGATGCGATCACGATGCAGGCCGTGCGGGTACAGCGCATCGGGCTGGAAGTTCGAGGTCGTGACGATCGAGACGCGATTGGCAAACATGGCGTCCAGCAGCCGGTGCAGGATCATCGCATCGGTGACGTCCGAGACATGGAACTCGTCGAAACAGATGAGACGAAAGCGCCGCGCGATGCGCTTGCCGAGCTCGTCGAGCGGGTTCTGCTGGCCCTTGAGCTCCTGCAGCTCGCGGTGCACCTCGCGCATGAACTCGTGGAAGTGCAGCCGTGTCTTGCGCTTCAGCGGCACGGACTGGAAGAAGCAATCCATCAGGAAGCTCTTGCCGCGCCCGACGCCGCCGTGCATGTAGACGCCGCGCGGAATCGGCGGGCGCAGCAGGATGGACAGCACGCTGCTGCGCCGCGCCTTGTAGTCCGCCCACTCGTTCTCGCAGCGCTCGAGCGCGTCGATCGCCATCAGCTGCGCCGGGTCCGCGGTGTAGCCGCGTTCGGCGAGCGTGGCTTGAAAGAGCTGGCGGACCCCCACGTCAGAAGTTCAGCGTGCGCTTGTCGACGGCCAGCGCGGCTTCCTTGGTCGCTTCGCTCAAGCTCGGATGGGCGTGGCAGATGCGTGCGATGTCTTCGGCCGAGGCCTTGAACTCCATCGCGACGACGGCTTCCGAAATCAGCTCCGAGGCGAACGGTCCGACGATGTGCACGCCGAGGATCTCATCGCTCTTCGCGTCGGCGATGAACTTGACGAAGCCGGTCGTGTCGCCGAGCGCGCGGGCGCGGCCGTTGGCCATGAACGGGAAGCTGCCGGTCTTGTAGGCGCGGCCTTCGGCCTTCAGCTGCGCCTCGGTCTGGCCGACCCAGGCGATCTCCGGCGAGGTGTAGATGACCCACGGCACGGTGTTGAAGTTGACGTGGCCATGCTGGCCGGCGATGCGCTCCGCCACCGCGACGCCCTCTTCCTCCGCCTTGTGCGCCAGCATCGGGCCGCGCACGACATCACCCACCGCCCAGACGTTGGGCAGGTTGGTCTTGCAATCGCCGTCGACGACGATCGCGCCGCGCTCGTCGAGCTTCAGGCCCACGCCTTCCGGGTTCAGCCCGATCGTGTTCGCGACGCGGCCGATCGAGACGATCAGGCGCTCGACCGCCAGCGACACGGCCTCGCCCTTGGCATTCGTGTAGGCGACCTTGACGCCGCCCTTGCCCGACTCGACGCCGGTGATCTTGACGCCGAACTCGAACTTCAGGCCCTGCTTGACGAAGGCCTTGTGCGCTTCCTTGGCGACCTGTTCATCGGCGGCGCCGAGGAAGGCCGGCAGCGCTTCGAGAATCGTCACCTCCGACCCGAGGCGGCGCCAGACCGAGCCCATCTCGAGGCCGATCACGCCGGAGCCGACGACGCCGAGCGTCTTCGGCACCGACGGGATGCGCAGAGCGCCGTCGTTCGACAGGATGCGCTCCTCGTCGAAAGCCGCGCCGGGCAGCGCACGCGGGTTCGACCCGGTGGCCACGATCACGTGCTTGCCCACCAGCGTCTCGTTCGCGGCGCCGGCGACAGCGATCTCATAGCCGCCCTCGCCCGCTTTCACGAACGAGCCGCGGCCATGGAAGAACGTGACCTTGTTCTTCTTGAAGAGGTACAGGATGCCGTCGTTGTTCTGCTTGACGACGGTGTCCTTGCGCGCCGTCATCTTGGCGACGTCGATCGACAGGTTCGACAAGCCGATGCCGTGGTCGGCGAAGTGCTTGCCCGCGTGCTCGAAGTGCTCGGACGACTGCAGCAGCGCCTTCGACGGGATGCAGCCGACGTTGGTGCAGGTGCCGCCGGGGGCCGGACCGCCCTTGTCGTTCTTCCACTCGTCGATGCAGGCGACGTTGAAGCCGAGCTGCGCGGCGCGGATCGCCGCGATGTAGCCGCCGGGGCCGCCGCCGATGACGACGACGTCGAATGATTTGCTCATCGTGACGTCCTCAGATGTCGAACAGCAGGCGCGCCGGGTCTTCCAGCGCATCCTTCATCGCCACCAGGCCGAGCACCGCTTCGCGGCCGTCGATGATGCGGTGGTCGTAGCTCATCGCCAGGTAGTTGATCGGGCGCACGACGACCTGGCCGTTCTCGACCACCGCGCGGTCCTTGGTCGCATGCACGCCGAGGATCGCCGACTGCGGCGGGTTGATGATCGGCGTCGACAGCATCGAGCCGAAGGTGCCACCGTTGCTGATCGAGAAGGTGCCGCCGGTCAGCTCCTCGATGCCGAGCTTGCCGTCCTTGGCCTTCTGGCCGTACTCGGCGATCTTCTTCTCGATCTCGGCGAAGGTCATCTGGTCGGCATTGCGCAGGATCGGCACCACCAGGCCGCGCGGCGAGCCGACGGCGATGCCGATGTCGAAGTAACCGTGGTAGACGATGTCGGTGCCGTCGACCGACGCGTTGAGCACCGGGTACTTCTTCAGCGCCGCGACCGCCGCCTTGACGAAGAAGCTCATGAAGCCGAGCTTGACGCCGTGCTCCTTCTCGAACTTCTCCTGGAACTTCTTGCGCATCTCCATCAACGGGGCCATGTTGACCTCGTTGAAGGTGGTCAGGATCGCGTTGGTGGCCTGCGACTGCAGCAGGCGCTCTGCCACGCGGGCACGCAGGCGCGACATCGGCACGCGCTGCTCGGGGCGGTCGCCCAGGTTCGGCGCGACCGGCGCGGCGACGGTCGGCAGCGGCCTCGCAGCGGCCGGCGCGGCGGCGGGCGGGGCCACCGGGGCGGCAGCAGGCTTCGCCGCAGCGGTACCCGTGGCGAGCGCGCCGAGCACGTCGCCCTTGGTGACGCGGCCGTCCTTGCCGGTGCCGGCGACCGAGCCGGCGGCCAGGCTGTTATCGGCCATCAGCTTGGCGGCAGCCGGCATCGCGATGTCGGACTTGCTCGTGGAGGCCGGCGCCGCGGCGGGTGCCGCGGCCGCGGCGGCAGGCGCCGCCGCAGCGGGCTTGGCGCCGGCGGCGGCCTCGGTATCGATCTTCGCAATCAGCTGGTCGCTGACCACCGTGCCGCCGCTGGCCACGACGTGTTCGGCCAGCACGCCGGCGGCCGGCGCCGGCACTTCGAGCACGACCTTGTCGGTCTCGATCTCGATCACGATCTCGTCCATCGCCACGGCTTCGCCGGGCTGCTTCTTCCACTGCAGCAGGGTGGCTTCGGCCACCGATTCTGAGAGCTGCGGAACCTTGACTTCGATGATTGCCATGTCGGGTCTCTGCTTTGTTCGTTGCGCGCGCGAGCGCGCGTCGCGGCGCTCGAGCAGCCGCGACGCGATGCGAGGAGTTACTTGGTGAGGACGAAGCCCTTGAGCTTGCCGAAAGCCTGGTCGAGCAGCGCCTTCAACTGCTCCTGGTGCAGGTGGGCATAACCCACCGCCGGCGAGGCCGATGCCGGCCGGCCGGCATAACCCAGCTTCTGGCCGTCGGTCATGTTCTCGTGGATGTAGTGCTGCACGAAGAACCAGGCGCCCTGGTTCTGCGGCTCGTCCTGGCACCACACGACCTCGGTGCAGTTCGGGAAGCGCTTCATCTCGGCCGCGAAGGCCTTGTGCGGGAACGGGTAGAGCTGCTCGACGCGCATGATCGCGACGTCCCAGGCCTTCTTCTCGTCGCGCTTCCTGATCAGGTCGTAGGCGACCTTGCCCGAGCAGGCGATCACCCGCTTGACCTTGTCCGGTTCGACCTCGGTGCGGGTCGGGCCGATCACCGTCTTGAATTCGCCCTTCGTGAACTCCGACAGCGGCGAGGTCGCGTCCTTCGCGCGCAGCAGCGACTTCGGCGTCATGATCACCAGCGGCTTGCGGAACATGCGCACCATCTGGCGCCGCAGCACGTGGAAGATCTGGCTCGCCGAGGTCGGCTGCACGACCTGCATGTTGTTGTCGGCGGCCAGCTGCATGAAGCGCTCCAGGCGCGCCGAGCTGTGCTCCGGACCCTGGCCTTCGTAGCCGTGCGGCAGCATCAGCGTGATGCCGTTGGCGCGGCCCCACTTGACCTCGCCCGAGGCGATGAACTGGTCGATGACCACCTGCGCGCCGTTGACGAAGTCGCCGAACTGCGCTTCCCAGATCGTCAGCGTGTTCGGCTCGGCCGACGAGTAGCCGTATTCGAAGCCGAGCACCGCCTCTTCCGACAGGATCGAGTCGATGACGACGAACGGCGCCTGGTTGTCGGCGATGTTCTCCAGCGGCGTGTAGACGCCGGCATCCCACTTCTCGCGGTTCTGGTCGTGCAGCACCGCATGGCGGTGCGTGAACGTGCCGCGGCCGCAGTCTTCGCCCGACAGGCGCACGCCGTAGCCGGAGGCGACCAGCGAGGCATACGCGAGGTGCTCGCCCATGCCCCAGTCGACGTTCAGCTCGCCGCGGCCCATCGCCGCGCGGTCGGCCAGCACCTTCTCGACCAGCGGATGGACCTTGAAGTTCGCCGGCACCGTCGTGATGCGTTCGGCCAGGCGCTTGACCTCGGCCAGCGGCAGCGCGGTGTCGGCCGCATCGGTCCACTTCTTGCCGAGGAAGGGGGCCCAGTCGACCGCGTACTTGCTCTTGAAGTTCGTGAGCACCGGGTCGACGGTGTGCTTGCCGGCGTCGAACGCGGCGCGCAGGTCCTTGACCATCTGGTCCGGGCCCTCGGGCGGCAGCACGCCCTGCGCCACCAGCTTTTCGCCGTAGTGCCGGCGCGTGCCCGGGTGTTTGCCGATGACCTTGTACATCAGCGGCTGCGTCAGGCTCGGTGTGTCCTGCTCGTTGTGGCCAAGCTTGCGGAAGCAGATGATGTCGAGGACGACGTCCTTCTTGAACTGCTGCCGGTAGTCGAGCGCCCACTGCGTGCACAGGACCACGGCTTCGGGATCGTCGCCGTTCACGTGCAGCACCGGCGCTTCGATCATCTTGACGACGTCGGTGCAGTACAGCGTCGAGCGCGCATCGCGCGGGTCGCTGGTGGTGAAGCCGATCTGGTTGTTGATCACCAGGTGCACCGTGCCGCCGGTGAAGTAGCCGCGCGTCTGCGCCAGCGCCAGCGTTTCCATCACGACGCCCTGGCCGGCGAAGGCCGCGTCGCCGTGCACCAGCACCGGCAGCACCTGGTCGCCTTGCGCGTCGCCGCGACGGTCCATGCGCGCCTTCACCGAGCCCTCGACGACCGGGTTGACGATCTCCAGGTGCGACGGGTTGAACGCCAGGCTGATGTGCACCGGGCCGCCGGCGGTCGAGATGTCGCTCGAGAAGCCCTGGTGGTACTTGACGTCGCCGGCAGGCAGGTGCTCGGGCGCGGTGTGCTCGAACTCGGCGAACAGGTCCTTCGGCATCTTGCCGAGCGTGTTCACCAGCACGTTCAGGCGGCCGCGGTGGGCCATGCCGATGACGATCTCCTGCACGCCCTTGGCGCCAGCGCGCTGCACGACCTCGTCCATCGAGGCGATGAAGCTCTCGCCGCCCTCGAGCGAGAAGCGCTTCTGGCCGACGTACTTCGTGTGCAGGAAGCGCTCGAGGCCCTCGGCGGCGGTCAGGCGATCGAGGATGTGCTTCTTCTCGTCCGCGCTGAAGTTCGGCTTGCTGCGCACGGACTCGACGCGCTCCTGCCACCAGCGCTTCTCGGTCGGATCGGTCACATGCATGAACTCCGGACCGATCGTGCCGCAGTACGTTTCCCGCAAGGCCTGCACGATCTCGCGCAGGGTCATGTTCTCGGCCTTGGAGAAGTAGGTGTTCGCCGCGCTGAAAGTGATGTCCATGTCACTTTCGGTCAGGTCGTAGAACGCCGGCTCCAGCTCGGGGATCTTCGGACGCTCGGTGCGCTTGAGCGGATCGAGGTCGGCCCAGCGCGAGCCGAGGAAGCGGTAGGCGGCGATCAGCGACTGGACATGGACCTGCTTGCGCGCGACCGCCAGGTCGGCGGAGCTGGTCTTGAGCGCAAAGGCGTTGGCCTTGGCCCGCTGGGCGAAGGATTCGACGACCGGTGCATGGGCGACGTCGCGGCTGTCGGTGCCGTCGGTCGCGGGCACGTTCTGCAGGTTGTCGAAGTAGGCGCGCCAGTTGTCCGGCACGCTGCCCGGGTTGTCGAGGTAGGCCTCGTAGAGTTCCTCGACATACGGGGCATTGCCCCCGAACAGGTACGAGTTGGACCTGTGCTGCTGCATCATCGCTCGCTCACCTTTGGCCCCGGTTTCCGGGACTCACGATGGGTTGAAAACCTTCCGCGTTCCCGGCTCGACCGGTTGGCGGATTGCGACCCGCCTTGACTGGCACATACCAGCAAGGGGACGGGAAGGACCTGAAGTCTCGGGCGCGACTGTACCACCGGTGTAACCAATGCCCGTGCGTAGTCCCACTCATGCCGCCGTGGCCGCCAAGCGACACCACGTGACACCTGCGCGACACATCGGCGACAGCGCGCCCACGGGCTTCTCCGGTGACGCCATGTCTAGACGAGCGACTAGCATTCCTGCTTTCCGTCTCCACAGGAGCTGTTTCGATGAATCCCAAGGTCATGCTGGCCACAGCCGCCGTGCTGGGTAGCCTTGCCCTGACGCCGGTACAGGCGACAACGCTGCGCTGGGCAGCGCAGAACGACATCCTCACGCTCGATCCGCACTCGCAGAACCACGCGACGACGAACGCGATCCTGATGCACTCCTACGAGGGCCTGACCCGCTACTCGGCCAAGTACGAGGTCGAGCCGGGGTTGGCGACGAAGTGGACCTACATCTCGCCGACGCAGGTGCGCTTCGAGCTGCGCAAGGGCGTGAAATTCCACGACGGCTCGCCGTTCACCGCCGACGACGTCGTTTTCACCTTCGGCCGCATCAAGCAGCCGCAGGGCACGATGCAGATCTACGTGACCGGCATCAACGAGGTCAAGAAGATCGATGACTACACCGTCGACCTGATCCTCGCCGCGCCGAATCCGATCCTGCTGCGCAACATCATCGACTTCCGGATGATGAGCAAGATCTGGGCGGAGAAGAACCGCACGACCAACGTGCAGGACTACAAGGCCAAGGAAGAGAACTTCGCGTCGCGCAACGTCAACGGCACCGGTCCCTACCAGATCCTCGGCTGGTCGCCGGATCAGCGCGTGACGATGAAGGTCAACCCGAACTGGTGGGACAAGGCCAACCTGGGCAACGTCACCGAAGTCGTCTTCACGCCGATCAAGTCGGACTCGACCCGCGTCGCCGCGCTGATGGCCGGCGACGTCGACATGCTGACCGACCTGCCGACGCAGGACGTCGCCAAGCTGCGCCAGGACTCGAAGCTGAAGATCGTCGACGGCCCCGAGGTGCGCACGATCTTCATCGCGCTCGATCAGGGCAGCGACGAGCTGAAGTACGCCAGCGTCAAGGGCAAGAACCCGTTCAAGGACAAGCGCGTGCGCGAGGCGCTGTCGATTGCCATCGACCGCGAGGCGATCAAGCGCAACATCATGCGCGGGCTGTCGATCCCGGCCGGCGTGATGGTGGCACCGGGCGTCAACGGCAATACGCCGGACATCGACGTCGCGCCGAAGCCCGATGCGGAACGTGCGAAGAAGCTGCTCGCCGAAGCCGGCTACCCCGACGGCTTCGAGTTCCAGCTGAACTGTCCGAACAACCGCTACGTCAATGACGAGGAAATCTGCCAGGCCCTGATGTCGATGTGGGCCCGCATCGGGATCAAGAACAAGCTGATCGCCGAGCCGATGGCGCAGCACAGCCTGAAGTTCCAGAACTTCGACGCGTCGGCCTACATGCTGGGCTGGGGCGTCGCCACCTACGACGCGCAGTACATGCTGCAGTCGCTGGTGCGCACGAAGACGAGTGGCGCCGACGGCAACTTCAACTTCAACAAGATCAGCGACGCCAAGATCGACCAGCTGGTCGATGCGATGAAGACCGAGACCGACCTGCCCAAGCGCAACGCGATGATCAAGGAAGCGCTGCTGCGCACCCGCGACGAGCACCTGCTGCTGCAACTGCACCACCAGATGCGGCCGTGGGCGATGAAGGCCGGCGTGTCGACCGTGCACCGTTCGGATGACCGGCCGGAGGCGCGCTTCACGTCGGTGAAGTGAACGCCTGAGCTGTGCCGCAGTACGAAGGGGCCCCGCGGGGCCCCTTTTTCTTGCCGGACGCCGCAGCCTTTCAGTCCGTCAGGCTGCTGCGCACCGTGCGCCCGCCCTGCATCACCAGTCGGATGCCCTCGTCGGGCCGCGTCAGCATCGACAGCTCTTTCGTCGGATCGCCGTCGACGATCAGGAGGTCGGCCCAGGCGCCGGCGCGCAGCTCGCCGATGCGGCCTTCCTGGCGCAGCAGGCGGGCGGCGACGATCGTCGCGCTCTGCAGCGCCTCCACGGCGTCCATCGCCTGCAGCCGCAGGTCGAACTCGCCGTTCTGGCGCGCATGCATGTGGCCCAGCAGGTCGGTGCCGAAGACGACCGGCACGCCTTCGGCACGCGCGAAACGCACCGCGTCGATGCCGCGCGACTTCACGCGCTCGAGCTTCTCCAGCATCGCCGGCGACCAGCCGAGGCGCTCGCCCTCGTCGGCCAGCGCGGCATAGGTCGACAGCGTCGGCACGAGGAATGCGCCGTGTTCCTTCATCACCCGCGCGGTCGCTTCGTCGATCAGGTTGCCGTGTTCGATCGAGCGCACGCCGGCCTGCACCGCCCGCGTCACCGCGCGCGGCGAGTAGGCATGGGCCATCGCGTAGAGGTTGGCCGCCTCGGCTTCCTCGCAGGCCGCGCGCAATTCGTCGAGCGAGAACTGCGTGCCTTCGAGCGGATCGGTGGGGCTCGAGATGCCGCCGCCGGCCATGATCTTGATCTGGTTCGCGCCATTGCGGACCTGCTCGCGCACCGCGCGCCGGACTTCGCCGACGCCATCGGCAATCGCACCGATGAGCCCGATGCCCGCGCAAGAGCAGAACATCTCGCGGCTGCGCACGCCCTTGGGCCGCATGTCGGCATGGCCACCTGTCTGCGAGATCGGGAAGCCGGCAATCGATAGCCGCGGGCCCTCGAACAACCCGCGCTGCACCGCTTCCTGCAGCCCGTAATCGGCGCCGGCCGCATCGCGCACCGACGTGAAGCCGCGGTGCAGCATCTCGCGCATGATGCGCGTGCTCTCGGCGACCAGCAGCGAGGGCACCTGCTGCGTCAGCCCGATCAGATCGTGCGACGAGGCGACGACGTGCACGTGCGCATCGATCAGCCCCGGCAGCACGACGCGGCCGCCGGCATCGATGACCCGCGCGTCGTCGACCTGGATCGGCTCGGCGCTGACCGCCGCGATGGCATCGTCCTCGATGACGATGCGCGAGGGCGGCCCGATGACGCCCTTCGCGGCGTCGAAGGGCCGGGCGTTGACGATGACCTGGCGGAGCGTTCGCATCCGCCGATTGTCAGCCGAAGTCAGCCGATCGCCAGCCGGCGCCGCGCTTCGTCGTACTCGCGCTTCAGCCGCGCGATCAGCTCGCGCGCCGGCAGCACGGCCCCGACCGCGCCGATGCCCTGGCCGCAACCCCAGATGTCCTTCCAGGCCTTCTTCGCCTCGCCGCCGCCGAAGCTCATCTTGCTCGGGTCGCTCTCGGGCAGGTTGTCGGGGTCGAGACCGGCGTTGACGATCGAGCCGCGCAGGTAGTTGCCGTGCACGCCGGTGAACAGGCTGCTGTAGACGATGTCGTCGCTGGTCGACTCGACGATCATCTGCTTGTAGCCTTCTGTCGCGCGCGCTTCCTCGGTGGCAATGAAGGCCGAGCCGATGTACGCGAAGTCCGCGCCCATCGCCTGCGCCGCGAGCACCGCGCCGCCGCTGGCGATGCTGCCCGACAAAGCGAGCGGCCCGTCGAACCACTGGCGGATCTCCTGCACCAGCGCGAACGGGCTGCGCGTGCCGGCATGGCCGCCGGCACCGGCGGCCACCGCGATCAGGCCGTCGGCGCCCTTCTCGATCGCCTTCTTCGCGAACTTGTTGTTGATGATGTCGTGCAGCACGACACCGCCCCAGCCGTGCACCGCATCATTGATGTCGGTGCGCGCGCCGAGGCTGGTGATCACGATCGGCACCTTGTAGCGGGCGCAGACCTCCATGTCGTGCTCGAGCCGCTCGTTGGTCTTGTGCACGATCTGGTTGATCGCGAACGGCGCGGACTTCTGCTCCGGATGGTCGCGATCCCAGGCGGCCAGCGTCTCGGTGATCTCGGCCAGCCATTCATCGACCAGCGACGCCGGCCGCGCATTCAGTGCCGGCATCGAGCCGACGACGCCGGCCTTGCACTGCTCGATCACGAGCTTGGGGTTGCTGACGATGAACAGCGGCGAGCCGATGATCGGCAGCGGCAGGTTGGCAAGGACGGGTGGCAGCGGCACGGCTCGACTCCGGAGTGTGGTCGTGATGGTGGTGCAATCAGAAGGCTTCGACTGCCATCTCGGTGACACCGGCGGCACCGTCGACGATGCTGTCGCGCAGGCCCGGCACCTTGCTGAGGATGTGGTCGGCGTAGAAACGCGCGGTGGTGATCTTCGCGCGCATGAAGTCGGCGTCGACGTCGTCTGCCAGCCGGTCCTCGGCGGCGATCAGCGCACGCGCCATCTGCCAGCCGCCGACCAGGTTGCCGGCCAGCAGCAGGTAGGGCACGCTGCCGGCGAACGCGGCGTTCGGGCTCGCCTTGGTCTGGCCGGCGATGAAGCCGACGACATCGACGAAGGCCTGCCGCGCGGCCGCCAGGCGCTTGAGCATCGCGCGCGCGGCGACGCTGTCGCGGCCCGCCAGCGCCCGCTCGGTGGCCTCGATCTGGCCGGCGACCGCGCGCGCCATCGCACCGCCGTCGCGTGCCGTCTTGCGGCCCACCAGGTCGTTGGCCTGGATCGCCGTCGTGCCCTCGTAGATCGTCAGGATCTTGGCGTCGCGCAGGTGCTGCGCCGCGCCGGTCTCCTCGATGAAGCCCATGCCGCCATGCACCTGCACGCCGAGCGACGCGACGTCCAGGCTCATCTCGGTGGAGAAGCCCTTGACCAGCGGCACCATGAACTCGTAGAAGGCCTGGTTCTGCTTGCGCACGTCGGCATCCGGGTGCGCATGGGCGGCGTCGAATGCGGCGGCGGCGACCAGCGCCATCGCGCGGCAGCCTTCGACGTGGGCGCGCATCGTCATCAGCATGCGCTTGACGTCGGGGTGGTGGATGATCGCCGCCGCAGCGGGCAGCGAGCCGTCGACCGGCCGGCTCTGCACGCGGTCGCGCGCATAGGCCACCGCCTGCTGATACGCCCGCTCGGCGACCGCGATGCCCTGCACGCCGACGCCGAAGCGCGCGGCATTCATCATCACGAACATGTACTCGAGGCCGCGGTTCTCCTGGCCGATGACATACCCGATCGCGCCGCCGTGGTCACCGTACTGCAGCACGGCGGTCGGGCTCGCCTTGATGCCGAGCTTGTGCTCGATCGATACGCAGTGCACGTCGTTGCGCGCGCCGAGCGAACCATCGGCGTTGAGCAGGAACTTCGGCACGATGAACAGCGAGATGCCCTTGACGCCTTCCGGCGCACCGACGACACGCGCCAGCACCAGGTGCACGATGTTCTCGGCCAGGTCGTGCTCACCGTAGGTGATGAAGATCTTGGTGCCGAAGATCTTGTAGCTGCCGTCGGGCTGCGGCTCGGCCCGCGTGCGCACCATCGACAGGTCCGAGCCCGCCTGCGGCTCGGTCAGGTTCATCGAGCCGGTCCACGTGCCATCGACCATCTTCGGGATGTAGGTCGTCTTCTGCTCGTCGCTGCCGGCGGTCAGCAGCGCCTCGATGGCGCCGTCGGTCAGCAGCGGGCACAGCGCGAAGCTCAGGTTCGCGCTGTTGACCATCTCGGCGCAAGCGGCATGGATCAGCTTCGGCAGCCCCTGGCCGCCGAGCTCGACCGGATGCTGCAGCCCCTGCCAGCCGCCGTCGGCGAACTGGCGGAACGCCTGCTTGAAACCGGGCGTCGTGCGCACCTCGCCGTTCGCGAAGCTCGACGGGTTCAGGTCCCCGGGGCGGTTCAGCGGCGCGATCACGTCCTCGTTGAGCTTCGCGCACTCTTCCAGCACGGCGGCGGCGGTGTCGTAGCCGGCCTCCGCGTGACCGGGCAACTGCGCGACGGCATCGATGCCGGCCAGTTCCTTCATCACGAACAGCATGTCCTTGACCGGGGCGCGATAGCTCATGAAACCTTCTCCGGATAAAAAAAGGGCGCCACCTCGGCGCCCTGGATTGCTTGGATCAGAGCGCGTTGACCAGCTCCGGCACCGCGGTGAACAGATCCGCTTCCAGCCCGTAGTCGGCGACGCTGAAGATCGGCGCTTCGGGATCCTTGTTGATCGCGACGATCACCTTCGAATCCTTCATGCCGGCCAGGTGCTGGATCGCGCCGGAGATGCCGCAGGCGATGTACAGCGTCGGCGCGACGATCTTGCCGGTCTGGCCGACCTGCCAGTCGTTCGGTGCATAACCCGCATCGACAGCGGCCCGGCTGGCGCCGAGTGCGGCGCCGAGCTTGTCCGCCAGCGGCGTCAGCACCTCGTTGAACTTGTCCGACGAGCCCATCGCGCGGCCGCCCGAGACGATGATCTTCGCGGCGGTCAGCTCGGGCCGGTCGCTCTTGGCGATCTCGCTGCCGACGAAGGCGCTCTTGCCGCTGTCGGCCACCGCGGCGATCGATTCGATCGCCGCGCTGCCGCCGCTGGCCGCCGCGGCATCGAAGCCGGTCGTGCGCACGGTCAGCACCTTCGTCGCATCGGCCGACTGCACCGTCGCGATCGCGTTGCCGGCATAGATCGGGCGCTCGAAGGTGTCGGCGCTGACCACCTTGGTGACGTCGCTCAGTTGCGCGACGTCGAGCTTCGCGGCGACACGCGGCGCGACGTTCTTGCCGTGCGCGGTGGCCGGGAACAGCAGGTGCGCGTAGTTCGACGCGATCGCCAGCACCTGCGCCGCGACGTTCTCGGCGAGCTGCTCGGCGAGGCTGGCGCCATCGGCATGCAGCACCTTCGTGACGCCGGCGATCTGCGCCGCCGCCTGTGCGGCGCCGGCGGCGTTGTGGCCGGCGATGAGCACGTGAACGTCGCCGCCGCAAGCGGCAGCGGCCGTCACGGTATTCAGCGTCGCGCCCTTGAGCGTGCCGTGGTCGTGTTCAGCAATGACGAGTGCAGCCATCTCAGATCACCTTCGCTTCGTTCTTCAGCTTGGCGACCAGCGTCGCCACGTCCGCCACCTTCACGCCCGCGCCGCGCTTGGGCGGCTCGCTGACCTTCAGCGTCTTGATGCGCGGCGTGACGTCGACACCGAGGTCCGCCGGCTTCAGCGTCTCCATCGGCTTCTTCTTCGCCTTCATGATGTTCGGCAGCGTCACGTAGCGCGGCTCGTTCAGGCGCAGGTCGGTGGTGATGACCGCCGGGATCGACAGCGAGATCGTCTCCAGGCCGCCATCGATTTCACGCGTTACTTTCGCCTTGCCATCGGCGATCTCGACCTTGCTGGCGAAGGTGGCCTGCGGCAGGTCGGCCAGCGCGGCGAGCATCTGGCCGGTCTGGTTGCAATCGTCGTCGATCGCCTGCTTGCCCAGGATCACCAGGCCCGGCTGCTCCTTGTCGACCAGCGCCTTCAACAGCTTGGCGACGGCCAGCGGCTGCAGGTCCAGGTCGGCCGGCGTCTCGACGAGGATCGCGCGGTCGGCGCCGATCGCCATCGCGGTGCGCAGCGTCTCCTGGCATTGCGTGACGCCGCAGGACACGGCGATGACTTCGGTGACGACGCCCTTCTCCTTCAGCCGCACGGCCTCTTCGACGGCAATCTCGTCGAACGGGTTCATGCTCATCTTGACGTTGGCGATGTCGACCCCCGTGCCGTCGGACTTCACGCGAACTTTCACGTTGTAGTCGACGACGCGCTTGACGGGTACCAGTACCTTCATGTCGCGTGGCTCCTGCGAGTTGAATTGACGTTTACGTAAACCGAAGAATTCTATGCCGCCGGGTTGCCGGGCGACCGACAAAATCGAACGATCGTTCTATTTTAGGTGCTCGGCTGCGCGCGGCTGTCATCCAGGTGACCGTTGCGGGCCACCTCTACACTGCGCGCGGATGACCGCCCGCCCCTCCCCCTCACCGCAGATCGGCGTGTTCGATTCCGGCGTCGGTGGGTTGTCGGTGTTGCGGGGCCTGCGCCGCCGGCTGCCGGATTGCGCGATCAGCTACCTTGCCGACAACCGCCACCTGCCCTACGGCGCGAAGTCGCCCGAGTGGCTGGTGGAACGCTGTGCAACGCTGACGCAGGTCCTGGTCAGCCAAGGCAGCGCGCTGGTGCTCGTCGCCTGCAATACCGCGACCACCCACACCATCGCCGCGTTGCGCCAGCGCTGGCCATCGTTGCCGTTCGTCGGCGTCGAACCCGGCGTCAAGCCGGCCATCGCGGCCAGCCGTTCACGCCGCATCGCCGTGCTGGCGACCGAAGCGACGTTGCAAAGCGAGCGCATGCGCTCGTTGGTCGGGACGCACGGTGCGGATGCGGAGGTTCACTTGCTCGCCTGTCCGGGCCTGGCCGATGCCATCGAGCGGGCCGCGGACGATGCGCTCGAAACGCTGATCGAAGACGCTTGCGCGCGCATCGAGGCGACCCAGGCCGACACGGTGGTGCTCGGCTGCACGCACTACCCATTGATCGCGGATCGCATCGCCAGGCGGCTCGGGCCCGGCGTAGCGCTGGTCGACACGGCGGAAGCCGTGTGCCGGCGCGTCGAGTCGCTGTTGCCGGTCCGCATCGGCGCGCAAGCCGAACCGCGTGGCGCGCTCTCGATCGCGGCCAGTGGTGATGTCGAATTGGTGGCGCGCGCCGCGCGGCGTTGGCTGGACGAGCCGGTCACGGTCGCGCATAGCGCGGTCTGAGCGACGAGTGGTGCCCGGAGCGGGGCTCGAACCCGCATGCCCCGATCAAAGGGCGGCGGATTTTAAGTCCGCTGCGTCTGCCGATTTCGCCATCCGGGCGCTGCGCGTGAGCCGCCGCGCGCATTATGGAGGCCGAAGCAAAAGGGCCTCACCGATCGGTGAGGCCCTTGTTGGCGTGATGTTCCTGGAGGCGCGACCCGGAGTCGAACCGGGCTGAACGGATTTGCAATCCGGTGCATAACCGCTTTGCTATCGCGCCACGGACCGGCAAGAGGAACGCCGGGCATTCTGACAAAAAAGGGAAGCGGTCAGCTTCCCTTTTCGATGAATGTGGAGCGGGAGACGAGTCTCGAACTCGCGACCTCAACCTTGGCAAGGTTGCGCTCTACCAACTGAGCTACTCCCGCATTGTTTCGCTGTTCATTGCTGTTCAGCGAAGCTCGCAGTATATACCGTAATTTCGCCGCCCAGCAAGCGGAGCGGCGAAAACGGCCATCAATGCGGCAGCGCGTCGCCGGTGGCCGCGGGCGCTGCGACTTCGGGTTTCGGCGCTTCGACCTTCGCCGCCGGATCATCCTCAGGCAGCTCCGCAGGCATCGTTTCGAGCGCCTTCTCGAGCACCCGCTCGATCCATCGCACCGGCACGATCTCGAGGCTGTTCTTGACGTTCTCGGGGATGTCCTGCAGGTCCTTGACGTTCTCTTCCGGGATCAGCACCGTCTTGATGCCGCCACGATGCGCCGCCAGCAGCTTCTCCTTCAGGCCGCCGATCGCGGTGACCTCGCCGCGCAGCGTGATCTCGCCCGTCATCGCGACATCGGCGCGCACCGGAATGCCGGTCAACGCCGAGACGAAGGCGGTCGTCATCGCGATGCCCGCGCTCGGGCCATCCTTCGGCGTCGCGCCATCGGGCACGTGGATGTGGACGTCGCGCTTCTCGAACAGTTCGTCCTTGATGCCCAGGCGCCGCGAGCGGCTGCGCACCACCGAACGGGCCGCCTCGACCGATTCCTTCATCACGTCGCCGAGCGAGCCGGTGCGGATCGTGCCGCCCTTGCCAGGCATCGTCGCCGCCTCGATCGTCAGCAGGTCGCCGCCGACCTCGGTCCAGGCCAGACCCACGACCTGGCCGACCTGGTTCTTCTTCTCGGCACGGCCGAAGTCGAACTTGCGCACACCCAGGTAGTCGTTGAGGTTGTCCTCGGTGACGACCACCTTGCCTTCGGTCTGCTTGAGCTGGATGCCCTTGACGGTCTTGCGGCAGATCTTCGAGATCTCGCGTTCGAGCGAGCGCACACCGGCCTCGCGCGTGTAGTAGCGGATGATCCCGCGGATCGCGGACTCGGTGACTTCCATCTCCTCGTCCTTGACGCCGTTGTTCTTCTGCTGCTTCGGCATCAGGTAGCGCTGGGCGATGCTGACCTTCTCGTCCTCGGTGTAGCCCGACAGGCGGATCACTTCCATCCGGTCCAGCAGCGCCGGCGGGATGTTCATCGAGTTCGACGTCGCGACGAACATCACGTCGGACAGATCGAAGTCGACCTCGACGTAGTGGTCGCTGAAGGTGTGGTTCTGCTCGGGATCGAGCACCTCGAGCAGCGCCGACGACGGATCGCCGCGGAAGTCCATGCCGAGCTTGTCGATCTCGTCGAGCAGGAACAGCGGGTTGCGCACGCCGACCTTGGTCAGGCTCTGCAGCACCTTGCCCGGCATCGAGCCGATGTAGGTGCGGCGGTGGCCGCGGATCTCGGCCTCGTCACGCACGCCGCCGAGCGCCATGCGCACGAACTTGCGACCGGTCGCCCGCGCGACCGATTGGCCGAGCGAGGTCTTGCCGACCCCCGGGGGGCCGACCAGGCACAGGATCGGCGCCTTGACCTTGTCGACGCGCTGCTGCACCGCGAGGTACTCGAGGATGCGTTCCTTGACCTTCTCGAGGCCGTAGTGGTCTTCGTTGAGCACCTGCTCGGCCAGCGGCAGGTCGTGCTTGATCTTGCTCTTCTTGCTCCACGGCAGGCCGATCAGCGTGTCGATGAAGTTGCGCACGACGGTGGCCTCGGCCGACATCGGCGACATCAGCTTGAGCTTCTTCAGCTCGCCATCGGCCTTCTTGCGCGCTTCCTTGCTCATGCGCGCGGCCTTGATCTTCTTCTCGAGCTCTTCGAGGTCGGCACCTTCCTCGCCGTCGCCAAGCTCCTTCTGGATCGCCTTGACCTGTTCGTTCAGGTAGTACTCGCGCTGGCTCTTCTCCATCTGGCGCTTGACGCGGCCGCGGATGCGCTTTTCGACCTGCAGGATGTCGACTTCGTGCTCGAGCAGCTCGAGCAGCTTCTCCAGCCGCTTGGCGACCTCGAACAGATCGAGCACCGACTGCTTGGCTTCGAGCTTCAGCGGCAGGTGCGCCGCGATCGTGTCGGCCAGGCGGCCCGGGTCATCGATGCCGGCGATCGAGGTCAGGATCTCGGGCGGGATCTTCTTGTTCAGCTTGACGTACTGGTCGAACTGCTGCGTGACCGCACGGCGCAGGGCCTCGACTTCCGGCGAGGTGATGCCGGCCGGCTGAACCGGTGCGACCTCGGCGGTGAAGTGCTCGCCGTTGTCGTGGATCTCGCGCGTCTCGGCGCGCTGCACGCCTTCGACCAGCACCTTCACCGTGCCGTCGGGAAGCTTGAGCATCTGCAGGATGCTCGAGACACAGCCGATCTCGAACATGTCCTCCGGCTTGGGCTCGTCCTTGCCGGCGGCCTTCTGCGCGACCAGCATGATCTGGCGACCGGCTTCCATCGCGGCTTCGAGCGCCTTGATCGACTTCGGCCGGCCGACGAACAGCGGAATAACCATGTGCGGGAACACGACCACGTCGCGCAGCGGCAGCAGCGGCAGCGTGATCGGATCGGGCGGGAGAACGGGATGTCCTGACATGGAGAAACCTCTCTTTCTCGGACCGACATGGGGACCGAGCAATCGAATGCAAGGGAGGTGCGACGGGCTGGGTGGCGCCCCGTCGGACCGTCAGTGAGCAGGTTCAGGCGCTGGCCTTGGCCTGCTCCCGGTACACCAGCAGGGGCTTGGCACCCTCTTCGACGATGTGATCGTCGATCACGACCTTCGCCACGCCGTCGAGCGTCGGCAGGTCGAACATCGTGTCGATCAGCGAATGCTCCATGATCGAACGCAGGCCGCGTGCGCCGGTCTTGCGCTGCAAGGCCTTGCGGGCGATGGCTGCCAGCGCCGATGGCCGCACCTCGAGCTCGACGCCATCCATGCCGAAGAGCTTCTGGTACTGCTTGACGAGCGCGTTGCGCGGTTCGGTGAGGATGCGCACCAGCGCGTCCTCGGTGAGCTCACCGAGCGTCGCCACCACCGGCAGGCGGCCGACCAGCTCGGGGATCAGGCCGAACTTGATCAGGTCTTCGGGTTCGGCCTCGCGGAACAGGTCGGCTGCACGCTTGTCAGTCTTGCTGTGCACCGACGCGGCGAAGCCGATGCCGGACTTCTCGGTGCGGTTCTGGATGACCTTCTCGAGGCCATCGAATGCACCGCCGCAGATGAACAGGATGTTCGTCGTGTCGATCTGCAGGAAGTCCTGGTTCGGATGCTTGCGCCCGCCCTGCGGCGGCACCGAGGCCATCGTGCCTTCGACCAGCTTCAGCAGCGCCTGCTGCACGCCTTCGCCCGAGACGTCGCGCGTGATCGACGGGTTGTCGGCCTTGCGGCTGATCTTGTCGATCTCGTCGATGTAGACGATGCCGCGCTGCGCCCGCTCGACGTCGTAGTTGCAGTTCTGCAGCAGCTTCTGGATGATGTTCTCGACGTCCTCGCCGACGTAGCCGGCTTCTGTCAGCGTCGTCGCGTCGGCGATCACGAACGGCACGTTCAGCAGCTTGGCGAGCGTCTGCGCGAGCAGCGTCTTGCCCGAGCCGGTGGGCCCGATCAAGAGGATGTTGCTCTTCGTCAGCTCGACCTCTTCCTTGCCGCTGGCGCCCATGTGCTTCAGGCGCTTGTAGTGGTTGTAGACGGCCACCGCCAGCGTGCGCTTGGCGGGGTCCTGTCCGATCACGTACTGATCGAGGATCGCCTTGATCTCGGCCGGTGCCGGAAGATCGGAGCGCGAAGCCTTCGCGGAGGCACCCTCAGCGGGTGCCTCGTCGCGGATGATGTCGTTGCACAGCTCGATGCACTCGTCGCAGATGAAGACCGACGGGCCGGCAATGAGCTTCTTCACCTCGTGCTGGCTCTTGCCGCAGAAGCTGCAGTACAGGACTTTTTCGCCGGAGGCGCCCTTCTTGTCGGCCATGTGTAACGCGCGTGATGCGATAGCTGCGAATCAATGATAGTCCAAGCGGGCAGACCGGAATTCCCTCGAAAAGGACCCGGATTTGGACCGACCGCAAGGGGATGTGTCGATCAGGGGCGTGAATGCAGGACCTGGTCGATCAGGCCGTAGGCCTGGGCTTCGTCGGGCGACATGTAGAAGTCACGCTCCATGTCGGCGGTGATCTTCTCCAGCGTCTGGCCGGTGCGCTCGGCGTAGATGCGGTTCAGCTGCTCGCGCGTCTTGAGGATCTCGCGGGCATGGATCTCGATGTCGGTGGCCTGGCCCTGCGCACCGCCCGAGGGCTGGTGGATCATGATGCGCGAGTTCGGCAGCGCCGAGCGCTTGCCCTTGGCACCGGCCATCAGCAGGAACGACCCCATGCTGGCCGCCATGCCCATGCACAGCGTCGAGACGTCCGGCTTGATGAACTGCATCGTGTCGTAGATCGACAGGCCGGCCGAGACGCTGCCGCCGGGCGAGTTGATGTACAGGAAGATATCCTTGTCCGGGTTCTCGCTCTCCAGGAACAACAGCTGCGCGACCACCAGGTTGGCCGTCGCGTCGTTGACCGGGCCGATCAGGAAGACGATGCGCTCGCGCAGCAGGCGGCTGTAGATGTCGTAGGCGCGCTCGCCGCGCCCCGACTGCTCGATGACGATGGGCACCATGCCCAGGGCTTGCGTCTCCAATGCGCTCATGGATGTCCTCGGACGTTCTCGTAAGGGGTTGGGTCGATTATGTCCCGCGCCCCTTTGGGCCCACGGGCGAGGTGTCGGATGACGGGGCGATGAAAAAGGGCGCCCGTGGCGCCCTTCTCGCTTCGAACCGCCTGCAGATGAGGCGGCGCAGCGAAACATCAAGCGGCCATCAGCTCGTCGAACGGCAGCGCCTTGTCGCTGACCTTGGCGCGCTCGAGCACGTACTGCGTGACGTTGTTCTCGATCACCACGGCCTCGACCTCGGCCATGCGCTGGCGGTCCGACAGGTACCAGCGCATCACTTCGGCCGGCTTCTCGTAGCTCTGCGACAGCTCTTCGATGTGCGCCTGCAGCTGCTCGGGCTTGGCCTGCAGGTTGTTGGCACGCACCAGCTCGGCCACCACCAGGCCCAGGCGCACGCGGCGCTCGGCCTGCGGGCGGAACAGCTGCAGCATGTCGTTCGGGATCGGCGTCTTGTCGGCATCCTTGACGCCACGTTGCTTCAGGTCCTCGCGCGCGGCCTCGCCCATGCGTTCGACCTCGGCATCGACCAGCGCCTTCGGCACGTCGAGCTCGGCCACCTTGACCAGCGCCTCCATCGCGGCGGCCTTGTTGCGGGCCAGCACGCGGAACTTGATCTCGCGCTCGAGGTTCTTCTTGACGTCGGCGCGCATCGCGTCGATCGTGCCGTCGGCGATGCCGAGCGACTTGACGAAGGCCTCGTCGATGTCCGGCAGGTGCTGGGCTTCGATCTTCTTCATCGTGACGAGGAAGTCGGCCTCCTTGCCGGCCACGTCCTTGCCGTGATAGTCCTCGGGGAACTGCAGCGGGAAGGTCTTCGACTCGCCGACCTTCATGCCGCGCACGGCCTTGTCGAACTGCTCCAGCATCTGGCCTTCGCCGATCAGGAACTGGAAGCCGTCGGCCTTGCCGCCGGAGAACGGCTCGCCGTCGATCTTGCCCTCGAAGTCGATCGTCACGCGGTCGCTTTCAGCGGCGCCCTCGGCGGCCGGGCGCTGCGCGAAGGTGCGGCGCTGCTTGCGCAGGATGTCGACGGTGCGGTCGATCGCCGCGTCGCTGACGTCACTGGTCACGCGCTCGACCTCGGCACCGGCCAGGTCGCCGAGCTTGACTTCGGGGTAGACCTCGAAGGTGGCGTCGAAGGCGAGCTGGCCCTCGGGCGCTTCGTCCTTCTGCGTGATCTTCGGGGTGCCGGCGACACGCAGCTGGGCCTCGTTGGCGGCGCTGGCGAAGGCCTGGCCGACCTTGTCGTTCATCACCTCGTACTGCACCGAGTAGCCATAGCGCTGGGCAACGAAGGACATCGGCACCTTGCCGGGGCGGAAGCCGTCCGCCTTGACGGTGCGCGACAGCTTCTTCAGCCGGTTCTCGACTTCGGCACTGATGTCGGTCGCCGGAATCGTCAGGGTGATTCGGCGTTCGAGCTTTTCGAGGGTTTCAACGGTCACGGCCATGTTGGACTCTGCTGCTTGGCAATTGAGGATCTGGTGCGCGGGGCCGGACTCGAACCGGCACGCCCGTGAAGGCGTCAGGACCTAAACCTGGTGCGTCTACCAATTTCGCCACCCGCGCTGGTGCGCACTTTGAAGTGCCTGAAAGGGACAGGGGGCGCCGGACCTCCGGCGCCCCCTCGGCGATCCGGTAAACCCGCGATTCTAGCCCTGCGGCGCCGGCGCGCTGCCCGGGTCGGGCCGCTTGACGCGGAACCACGCTGCGTACATGGCGGGCAGCGCCAGCAGCGTCAGCGCCGTGGCAACAATCAGCCCGCCCATGATCGCCACCGCCATCGGCCCCCAGAAGACGCTGCGCGTCAGCGGGATCATCGCCAGCACGGCCGCGGCCGCGGTCAGCACGATCGGGCGGAAGCGGCGCACCGCGGCCTCGACGATCGCATCCCAGGCCGGCCGGCCCTGCTTGCGGTCCTGCTCGATCTGGTCGATCAGGATCACCGAGTTGCGCATGATCATGCCCATCAGCGCGATCACGCCGAGCAGCGCGACGAAGCCGAAGGGCCGGTCGAGCAGCAGCAGCGCCGCGGCGATGCCGGCCAGGCCGAGCGGACCGGTCAGGAACACCAGCATGGCGCGCGAGAAGCTCTGCAGCTGCAGCATCAGCAGCGTGAAGATGATGAACAGCATCACCGGCACGCCGGCGGCGATCGAGCCGGTGCCCTTGTTGCTCTCTTCCTGCGCCCCGGCGATCTGGATGCCGTAGTCGGCCGGCATGCGCGCCTGCAGCTCGGCGAGCTTCGGCCACACCTCCTTCGTGACGGTCGGCCCCTGCACGCCGTCGACGACGTCGCCCTGCACCGTCACCGCGTACTTGCGGCCTTCACGCCACAGCACGCCGGGCTCCCAGACGAAGTCCACCTTGGCGACCTGCAGCAGCGGGATCGAGCGGCCGCCGGCGGTCGGCAGGTAGCCGTCGCCGACGTCGGTGATCGCGTTGCGCTCTTCCTGCGGCTGGCGCAGCACGATGTCGACCAGCTTGTCGCCCTCGCGGTACTGCCCGACGGTGATGCCGGTGAAGATCGCACGCGAGGCCTGCGCCACCGACTGGCTGCTGACGCCGAGCGCGCGCGCCTTGTCCTGGTCGACATCGAGCTTGAGGACCTTGACCTGCTCGTTCCAGTTGTCGTTGACGCCCCGCATCTTCGGGTTCGCGCGCACGATGTCCTTGGCCTGGTCGGCCCACAGCCGTACCTGCTTCGGATCGGGTCCGACGACGCGGAACATCACCGGATAGGCCACCGGCGGGCCGTTCGGCAGCAGCTTGACGCGCCCGCGCGCCTCGGGGAATTCGCTCGCCAGCAGCGCCGGCAGCGACTTGCGCAGGCGCTCGCGGGTCGCCAGGTCCTTCGGCAGCAGAATGGCCTGGCTGGCGTTGCTCTGCGGGAAGATGTTGTCCAGCGGCAGGTAGAAGCGCGGCACGCCGCTGCCGATCCAGGTGCTGACCGTTTCGATGCCCGGCTCCTTCATCATCCGGGCCTCGAAGCGCTTGGCCACCGCCTCGCTCTCGCGCACCGTCGAGCCTTCGGGCAGCCACAGATCGACCAGGATCTCCGGCCGGCTCGAATCGGGGAAGAACTGCTGCTGCACCTTGCCCATGCCGGCGATGCCGAGCCCGAACAACAGCAGCGTCGCGCCGATGGTTGCCCAGCGATGCTGCACGCACCAGTCGACGACGCGGCGGAAGCGTCCATAGAACGGCGTGTCGAAGAGCTCGTGGCTCTCACCGCCCGCGCGGCTGCGCGTGCGCAGCAGCTTCGCGCCGAGGAAGGGCACGAAGTACACCGACACCAGCCACGAGATCACCAGCGCGGCCGACGTGACCGCGAAGATCGCGAAGGTGTATTCGCCGACCGTCGACTTCGCCATGCCGATCGGCAGGAACCCGGCCGCGGTGATCAAGGTGCCGGTCAGCATCGGCATCGACGTGGCCTCGTAGGCGAAGCTGGCGGCACGCATCTTGTCGTAGCCCTCTTCGAGCTTGCGCACCATCATCTCGACCGCGATGATCGCATCGTCGACCAGCAGGCCGAGCGCGATGATCAGCGAACCGAGCGAGATCTTGTGCAGGCCGACGCCCCAGTAGTACATCGTCACGAAGGTGATCGCCAGCACCAGCGGGATCGTGATGCCGACGACGAGGCCCGGCCAGATGTCGATCCGGAACGGCCGCAGGTGCAGCCCGAGGCTGATGAAGCTGACCGCCAGCACGACGACCACCGCCTCGATCAGCACGCGCACGAACTCGCCGACCGAGCGTGACACCGCCTGCGGCTGGTCCTGCACCTGTTGCAGCGTGATGCCGGCCGGCAGCTGCGCGCGAATCTTGTCGGTGCGCGCCTTCAGCGCATCGCCGAGCGCGATGATGTCGCCGCCCTTGGCCATCGAGATGCCCAGCGCGACCACCGCCTTGCCCTGGTGGCGCACCTTGACGGCCGGCGGATCGGTGAAGCCGCGCCGCACCTCGGCGATATCGGACAACTGGAGCGTCCCGGCCGTCGAGCTCGCGGCATTGAAGCCGCGGATCGGGAAGCGCTTCAGGTCCTCTACGGAGCCGAACGCGCCGCCGACCCGCACCTGCAGGTTCTGCGTGCCGGCATCGAGCACGCCGGCGCTCTCCAGCGCGTTCTGCGCCGCCAGCTGGCCGAGCACCTGGTTCATGTCGAGGCCGAGCTGCGCGAGCCGCTTCTGCGAGATCTCGACGAAGATCTTCTCCGCCTGCGCGCCGAAGACCTCGACCTTCGCGACGTCGGGCACGCGCAGCAGCTGCGAGCGCACGTCCTCGGCAAAGACGCGCAGTTCCTCGTCGCTGAAGCCATCGGCCGACAGCGCGTAGATCGAGCCGTAGACGTCGCCGAAGTCGTCGTTGAAGACCGGGCCGATCACGCCGGCGGGCAGCGTGTGGCGCATGTCGCCGATGCGCTTGCGCGCCTGGTACCAGACGTTGGCAACCTCCTTCGGCGGCGAGCTGTCGCGGATGTAGAAGATCGTCACCGATTCGCCGGGCTTGGTGTAGCTGCGGATCACGTCGGCGTAAGGCACCTCCTGCAGCGTGCGCTCGATCTTGTCGGTGACCTGGTCGGCGACCTGCTGCGCGGTGGCCCCCGGCCAGCGTGCCTGGACGACCATCGCCCGGAAGGTGAACGGCGGGTCCTCGTCCTGGCCGAGCTGGAAGTAGGCGGCGAAGCCCAGGATCAGCAGCACCACCATCAGGTAGCGCGTCAGCGCCGGGTGTTCCAGCGCCCAGCGCGAGATATTGAAGCGCGAGGCAGGGCTGCCCGAGCCCGGGTTGGCATTCATCATCGACGGCTTTCGAAAACGGTTCAGCGCTTGGCGATCGCGGTGGTCGAGACCGGCACGGCTTCGGCGGAAGCGATCGCGCGCGGCGTCGATGCGGAGCCCGGCTCGTCGTACAGCCGCACGCGTTGCCCCGGCATCAGCGCGTGAACGCCGGCGGTGATGACACGTTCGCCGGCCTGCAAGCCGCCGCCGATGACGACCAGGTTGCCGTCGGCGCCGGCGACTTGCACCGGGCGGGCGCGCACGGTCATCGATTCGCGATCCAGCGTCCACACGGTGGACTTGCCCTGCTGCTCGAACACCGCGGCGAGCGGCAAGCGGATCAGGCCGTCGACCGCGGGGGACTCGATCGTCACGTTCGCCGTCTGGCCGAGCCGCACCGCGGCGGCGGCACCGACGTCGGCCTTGACGAGAAAGGTTCGCGTCGTCGGGTCGGCGGCGGCGGCCATTTCGCGCACCGTCGCGCCGAGCGCGCCTTCCTGGCCCCACAGCCGGACCTTCAGCGCGTCGCGCTTGCCGAGCAAGGCGCGAACGCTCGCCACCCGGTCTTCCGGCACGCTGAACACCACGTCACGCGGACCGTCGTGGGCCAGGCGCAGCACCGGCGTTCCCGCCGACACCACCGCGCCCGGCTCGGCATCGACACCGGTGATGACGCCCGCGGTGTCGGCGCTCAGCAGCGCGTAGCCGGCCTGGTTGGTCTGCACGCCGGCTTGAGCGCGGACCTGGTCGGCCTGCGCGCGCGCGGCCTTCAACGAGGCCTCGCGCCGATCGAGCTCGGCGCCGCTGATGAAGCCCTGCTCGCGCAGCTCCTTGTAGCGCTTGAACTCGACTTCGCTCCATTCGAGGTTCGCACGGGCCGCGGCCAGCGAGGCCTGTGCGGCATCCTGGCTCAGCCGCAGGTCCTGCGCATCGATCTGCGCCAGCGGCTGGCCGGCCTTGACCGAGTCTCCGGCATTGACCAGGCGCTTGACCAGCTTGCCGTTGACGCGGAACGCCAGCCGCGACTCGGTGCGCGCGCGGATCTCGGCGGCATATTCGTGGCTGCCGGCGACAGGGGCGGTCTGCACGGTCATCGTGCGCACGGCCCGCACCGGTTCTTCCGGCGGCGGGGTCTTCGAGCAGGCCGCGAGCAGCGCGGCCAGCAGGATGACGGAAAGGCTCGCGAGGCGGGGCGTGCGCATGGGAGAAGGCTCCAAAACGTTGCTACTGACTGACCGGTCAGTAATATAGGTGCCGGCCTGCGGCTTGTCAATTTGCGCCGTGGACAATTGCACGGTGAGCGTCGACCACTACGAAAACTTCCCCGTCGCGTCGATCCTGTGCCCGGCGCGGCTGCGGCCGGCGGTGCGCGCGATCTATGCATTCGCGCGCACGGCAGACGACATCGCCGACGAAGGCACCGCTTCGCCCGACGAGCGGCGCGATGAGCTGCTGCGCTACCGCGCTGCGCTGCACGCGGCGTTCGCTGGCGCAGTGCAGGACTGGCCACGGGTCTTTCAACCGCTCGCCGAGTGCGCGCGCCGGCACGGATTGCCGCTGAGTCCGTTCGACGACCTGCTCGACGCCTTCGTCCAGGACTGCGCCAACCCGCACTACCAGGATCGAGCCGAACTGCTCGACTATTGCCGCCGCTCGGCCAATCCGATCGGCCGGCTGCTGCTGGCGCTGTACGGCGTGCATGACCGGGCATCGCTGATGCAGTCCGACGCCATCTGCAGCGCGCTGCAGCTGATCAACTTCTGGCAGGACCCGAGCGTCGACCTGCCACGCGGCCGGGTCTACTTCCCGGCCACCGACGCCCGGCGGCACGGACTGGCGCTGAATGCGCTGACCGCCGGCCGGGACGACGCGGCCACCCAGGCGCTGCTGCGCGAGCTCGTGCAGTGGGCGGGCAGCCTGATGCAGCAGGGTGCGCCGCTGGCGCTGCGACTGCCGGGCCGCGTCGGCTGGGAGCTGCGGCTCGTGGTCCAGGGCGGCCTGCGCATCCTGGAGAAAATCGAGGCCATGCAATTCCGCACTTTCAGCCAGCGGCCGACCCTCGGTCGGCGCGACTTCGCACCGATGCTGTGGCGCGCTCTGCGCATGCGCTCGCGGCTCGCCGCGCCGGGCTGGGCGCCGCTATGACGACGCCCGAACACTACGTTCAGGAAAAAGCTGCGGCGAGCGGCTCCTCGTTCTACTACGCCTTCCTGTTCCTGCCACCCGAGCGACGCGCGGCGATCACCGCCTTCTACGCCTTCTGCCGCGAAGTCGACGACGTCGTCGACGAGGTGCACGACCCGGGTGTCGCGGCGACCAAGCTGGCCTGGTGGCGGCAGGAGGTGGCCAGCAGCTTCGGCGGACGTCCGACACACCCGGTGACGCGCGCGCTGCTGCCGTGCACCGAACGCTTCTCGATCACCGCGCAGCACCTGCTGTCGGTCATCGAGGGCTGCCAGATGGACCTGGAGCAGACGCGCTACCTCGACTACCCGTCGCTGCAGCGCTACTGTCACCTGGTGGCCGGCATCGTCGGCGAGGTTGCGGCCAACATCTTCGGCCGCACGCAGCCGGCGACGCTGGCCTACGCGCACCAGCTCGGCCTCGCGCTGCAGCTGACCAACATCATCCGCGACGTCGGCGACGACGCGCGCCGGGGCCGCATCTACCTGCCGATCTCCGAGCTGCAGCGCTTCGACGTCAAGGCGCACGAGCTGCTCAAGCGCGACGCGCCCTGGGGCTACAGCGAGCGCTTCAGCGCGCTGATGCGCTTCCAGGCCGAGCGCGCACACCGCTGCTACGACGACGCGCTGGCGCTGCTGCCGGAGGTCGATCGCGCCGCGCAGAAGCCGGGGCTGATGATGGCCAACATCTATCGCACGCTGCTGCGTGAGATCGAGGCCGATGACTTCCGCGTGCTGCACCAGCGCACCTCGCTGACGCCGGTGCGCAAGCTGTGGATCGCGCTGCGCACGAACTGGCGGGGACGTTGAGCGCGGCCAGCAGGTTGCCCCGCGAGGTCGCCGTCGTCGGAGCAGGCTGGGCCGGGCTTTCGGCCGCGGTGCGCGCGACGGAGCAAGGCCATCGCGTCACGCTGTTCGAGATGGCGCGCCGGCCGGGCGGCCGCGCGCGCGGCGTGCCGACGCCCGCCGGCGAGCTCGACAACGGTCAGCACATCCTCATCGGCGCCTACCACCACACGCTGGCGCTGATGCGCACGGTCGGCGCCGATCCGGCTGCGCTGCTGCACCGCATGCCGCTGCGGCTGCGCTATCCGGACGGACGCGGTCTCGAGTTGCCGGCGGGTTCGCCGCTAACGTCCTTTTTACGCGGCGTGGCCACGGCCCGCGGCTGGTCAGCGCGGGAACGGCTGGCCTTGTTGCTGGCCGCCACCGGCTGGCTGCTGCGCGGCTTTCGCTGTGCGCCCGATGCCAGCGTGGCGACACTCTGTCGCCGCCTGCCGCGCAAGGTGATCGACGACCTGGTCGAACCCCTCTGCGTCGCGGCGCTGAACACGCCGATGCAGGCGGCCAGCGCGCAGGTCTTCCTGCGCGTGCTGAGGGACGCGCTCTTCAGCGGCGCCGGCAGCGCCGACCTGCTGCTGCCGCGCGCGTCCTTGTCGGCGCTGCTGCCGGAACCGGCGGTCACCTGGCTGCAGGCGCAGGGCGCGGTGCTGCACTTCGGACGCCGCGTCATGGGGCTGCAGGCGGCGGGTGCGGGGTGGTTGCTTGACGGCCAGCGCTTCGACGCCGTCGTGCTGGCCTGCAGTGCCGTCGAAGCCGCGCGCCTGACGGGCGCCTTCGCGCCGGCGTGGAGCCGCCAGGCGGCCACGCTGCGCTACGAGCCGATCGTCACCGCCTACCTGCACGATCCGCGGCTGCGGCTGGCAGCGCCGGTGCTCGCGCTCGCCGCTGGCGCCGAGGCCCCGGCGCAGTTCGTCTTCGACCTCGGCGCGCTCGGCCGCACGCCGGGATGTTTTGCCTTCGTCGTCAGCGGCGCCGCGCCGTGGGTCGAGCGTGGACTGGCGGCCACGGCAGTGGCAGTCATGCGCCAGGCGCGCTTGGCGTTTCCCACCGCCTTCCTGGCCGACGACGACGCGGTTCTGCTGCACATCGCTGCCGAGCAGCGGGCCACCTTCGCCTGCACGCCCGGGCTCGTCCGGCCGCCGCGCAACGTGGCGCCCGGGCTGTCCGCGGCGGGCGACTATGTCGACGGTCCCTACCCGGCGACGCTCGAAGGCTCGGTTCGCGCAGCCGAACAGGCGTTGGCGCTGGCGCTCGCGGCCCAGGCCCAGTCCTAGTCTTTCGCTTCCCGCGGCAAACCACATCGCCGCACGCCGTTTCGCCATGCAAAAATAGGTGAAGCACAGGAAGTAGCCATGTCGACCAGGAAAGAAGCACAGCAGCCGGCGATCCAGGTGATGGAGCGCATGTTCTCGCTGCTCGACGCGCTGGCGGCCCATCAGGATCCGGTGTCGCTGAAGGAGCTCAGCGAACGCACGGGACTGCATCCGTCGACGGCCCACCGCATCCTCAACGACCTGGCGCTCGGCCGTTTCGTCGATCGGCCGGAGGCCGGCAGTTACCGCCTCGGCATGCGCCTGCTCGAGCTCGGCAACCTGGTCAAGGCGCGCCTCGACGTGCGCGACGCGGCGCTGGCACCGATGCGCGAGCTGCACAAGCTGACGCACCAGCCGGTGAACCTGTCGGTGCGCCAGGGCGACGAGATCGTCTACATCGAGCGCACCTACAGCGAGCGCTCGGGCATGCAGGTCGTGCGTGCCGTCGGTGGCCGCGCGCCGCTGCACCTGACCTCGGTCGGCAAGCTGTTCCTCGCCCATGACGACGCCCAGCGCGTGCGGGCCTACGCGACGCGCACCGGCCTGTCGGGCCACACCCGCAACAGCATCACCGAGCTGCCGCGCCTCGAACGCGAGCTGGCGCAGGTGCGGCAGACGCGCATCGCGCGCGACGACGAGGAGCTCGAGCTCGGCGTGCGCTGCATGGCGGCCGGCATCTTCGACGACCAGGGCAAGCTGGTCGCCGGGCTGTCGATTTCAGCGCCGGCGGACCGGCTCGAGGAGTCGTGGACGGACCGCGTCAAGTCGACCGCGGCGCAGATCTCCGCCGCGCTCGGTCATCGCGCTTAAGCCGCCCGCGGCGGGGCGCTTCAGGAGCCGATGCGCGCGCCGGCCGCGGCGGGGGCTTCGACGCCAGCGTGGCTCAGCCACTTGCGGATGCGCTCGGCGTCGCCGATGCGCGAATACGAGCCGGCCGAATCCAGCAGCACCATGATCAGCTTGCGACCGGCGAGCTGCGCCTGCATCACCAGGCAACGCCCGGCTTCCGAGATGTATCCGGTCTTCTGCAGGCCGATTTCCCAGGACGGGTTGCGCACCAGGCCATTGGTATTGCGGAACTGCATCAGGCGCTTGCCGACGGCGACCCTGGTCTCCTGCGATGTCGACAGCTCGCGCAGCAGCGGCACCTGGTGGGCTTCCCGGACCAGCAGCGCCAGATCACGCGCGCTCGACTGGTTCTTGCTCGACAGTCCGGTCGGCTCGACGTAGTGCGTGTCGCCCATGCCGAGCGCCGCGGCCTTGCGGTTCATCGCGCCGACGAAGGCTTCGAGGCCGCCGGGATAGTGGCGCCCGAGCGCATTGGCGGCCCGGTTCTCGGACGACATCAGCGCCAGGTGCATCATCTCGCCGCGCGTCAGCTGCGTGCCGACGGCCAGGCGCGAGCGGCTGCCCTTTTCGGTGTCGATGTCGTCCTGCGTGATCGTCAGCACCTCGTCGAGCGACTGCTGGGCTTCGCTGACGACCAGGCTGGTCATCAGCTTGGTGATCGAGGCGATCGGCAGCACCGCCTGCGGGTTCTTGCTGAAGAGGACCTCGTTGGTTTCCTGATCCACCACCAGCGCGACGCTGGACTTCAGGTCGAGCGCGTCTTCGTCGTCGTGCAGGCCGAGCAGATGGCCCGTCGACAGGCGCACCGGCTCGGAGGCCAGGCGGCGCATGACCGGTGTCTTGACCACCGGCTTGCGAACGACGAATTTGACCGACGTGGCGGGCTTGCGCGCCAAGGGCTTGCGGACGGCATCAGCCGCCATGGCCGGCGATGCCGCAGCCCACACCAGGCTCAAACCCAACGTCAGCGCAGATAGCGATTTTTTCATTGCGACACCACGCGGACAGCTGGGTGGAAACGGCCGCCAGTGTAGAGCCACCGAAAAACCTACGCAATATCAAAAGCTTGCGTGGGGTTTTTGAAGCTCGGCCTGAGCCGGATCTCAACCTTGTGCTGCGACGCGCTCCAACTTGGAATGCAGCTTGTTCAATGCCGCCAAGTAGGCCTTGGCCGACGCCACCACGATATCGGGATCAGCCCCGACGCCGTTGACGACGCGCCCGCCATGCTGCAGCCGAACGGTCACCTCGCCCTGCGATTCTGTGCTGCCGCTGGTGATCGCATTGACCGAATAGAGCAGCAATTCGGCCCCACTTTGCACCTTGGACTCGATCGCCTTCAGGCTCGCGTCGACCGGCCCGTTGCCGTCGCTTTCAGCGCGGTGCTCGACTTCGCCGGCCGCGAACACCACCGCCGCCTGCGGCCGCTCGCCGGTTTCGCTGTGCTGGGCCAGCGACAGCAGCCGGTAATGCTCACGCTCGGCGGTGACGCTCTCGTCGCCGACAAGCGCCAGGATGTCCTCGTCGAAGATCTCGCTCTTGCGGTCGGCCAGGTCCTTGAAGCGGGCGAAGGCGGCGTTGATCTCGCCTTCGGACTCCAGCTCGATGCCCAGGTCCTGCAGCCGCTGCTTGAACGCGTTGCGGCCCGACAGCTTGCCGAGCACGATCTTGTTGGCCGTCCAGCCGACGTCCTCGGCACGCATGATCTCGTAGGTGTCGCGCGCCTTCAGCACACCGTCCTGGTGGATGCCCGAGGCATGCGCGAAGGCGTTGGCGCCGACGACGGCCTTGTTCGGCTGCACGACGAAACCGGTGGTCTGGCTGACCATGCGCGAAGCGGCCACGATCTGCGAGGTGTCGATGCCGAGCTCGAGGCCGAAGTAGTCGCGGCGCGTCTTCACCGCCATCACCACTTCCTCGAGCGAGCAGTTGCCGGCGCGCTCGCCCAGGCCATTGATCGTGCACTCGACCTGCCGCGCCCCGCCGAGCTTCACGCCGGCCAGCGAGTTGGCAACCGCCATGCCCAGGTCGTTGTGGCAATGCACCGACCAGACCGCCTTGTCCGAGTTCGGGATGCGCTCGCGCAGGTTGCGGATGAACTCGCCGTAGAGCTCGGGGATCGCGTAGCCGACGGTGTCCGGGATGTTCAGCGTCGTCGCGCCCTCCTCGATCACCGCCTCCAGCACGCGGCACAGGAAGTCCGGATCCGATCGGTAGCCGTCCTCGGGCGAGAACTCGATGTCGCCGCACAGATTGCGCGCAAAGCGCACGGCCAGCTTCGCCTGCTCGAACACCTGCTCGGGCGACATGCGCAGCTTCTTCTCCATGTGCAGCGCGCTGGTCGCGATGAAGGTGTGGATGCGCGAGCGCGGCGCACCCTTCAACGCTTCAGCCGCGCGCGAGATGTCGCGGTCGTTGGCGCGTGCCAAGGAGCAGATGGTCGACTCCTTGATGTGGTCGGCGATCGACTTCACCGCCTCGAAGTCGCCGTTCGACGAGGCCGCGAAGCCGGCCTCGATGATGTCGACCCGCAGCCGCTCGAGCTGGCGCGCGATGCGCAGCTTCTCTTCCTTGGTCATCGAGGCGCCGGGCGACTGCTCGCCATCGCGCAAGGTGGTGTCGAAGATGATCAGGCGATCGGCCATGGTGGTGCTCTCCTTGTTGTGCGCGCGCTCGATGGGCTTCAAGTCAGGCCGTGGCCGTCGTCGCGAACCACGCGACGCCGCAGCGCTGCAGGCCGGACAGGACCGCCTTGATCGACGCGGTGACGATGTTGGCATCGATGCCGACGCCGAACAGCGTGCGAGTGTCGCCGATGCGCAGCTCGAGGTAGGCGGCCGCGCGGGCTTGCGCGCCGGCGCCGATGGCGTGCTCGTGGTAGTCGAGCACGCTGATCTGATGGCCGGTGGCGCGCTGCAGCCCGTCGACGAAGGCGTCGACCGGCCCGGCGCCCTCCCCCGCGACACGCAACGCGCGGTGGCCTTGGCGCAGCGTTGCCTGCAGGCCGATGCGGCCGTCGTCGCGCTCGTTGATCGCCAGGTGGTCGACGGTGACGCCGCCGGCGCCGAGCCGGTACTCGCGCTCGAAGATGCCCCACAGGTCGCCGGCGCTCAGCTCCTGCCCCTGCGCGTCCATCACCGCCTGCACCGACGACGAGAACTCGATCTGCAGCCGCCGCGGCAGCTCGAGGCCGTACTCGGTCTCCAGCAGGTACGAGATGCCCCCCTTGCCTGACTGGCTGTTGACGCGGATCACCGCGTCGTAGCTGCGGCCGAGGTCCTTCGGATCGATCGGCAGGTAGGGCATGTCCCAGAGGTCGGTCTCGCGGCGCGCGGCGAAGGCCTTCTTGATCGCGTCCTGGTGCGAACCGGAGAACGAGGTGTAGACCAGGTCGCCGACGTAGGGATGGCGCGGATGCACCGGCAGCTGGTTGCAGTGCTCGACGCAGCGGCGGATCTCGTCGATGTCCGAGAAGTCGAGCTGCGGATGCACGCCCTGGGTGTAGAGGTTCAGCGCGATGTTGACGACATCGACATTGCCGGTGCGCTCGCCGTTGCCGAACAGGCAGCCTTCGATGCGGTCGGCGCCGGCCATCAACGCGAATTCGCCCGCCGCCGTGCCGGTGCCGCGGTCGTTGTGCGGGTGCACCGACAGCACGATGCTGTCGCGCCGATCCAGGTGCCGGTGCATCCACTCGACCATGTCGGCGAAGATGTTCGGCGTCGAATGCTCGACCGTCGACGGCAGGTTGACGATGCACTTGTGCTCGGGCGTCGGCTGCCAGACCGCGGTGACCGCATCGACCACGCGCTTGCTGAACGCCAGCTCGGTGCCGGAGAACATCTCGGGCGAGTACTGAAAGGTCCATTGCGTTGCCGGCTGGCGCGCGGCCAGGTCGCTGACCAAACGCGCATGCGTCGTCGCGAGCTCGACGATGCCGTCCTCGTCGAGACCCAGCACCACCTGGCGCATCACCGGCGCCGTCGCGTTGTACAGGTGCACGATGGCGCGCGGCACGCCCTGCAGCGCCTCGAAGGTGCGTTCGATCAGGTGATCACGCGCCTGCGTCAGCACCTGCACGGTGACGTCGGCCGGGATCAGGTTCTGCTCGATCAACAGGCGGGCGAAATCGAAGTCCGCCTGCGACGCCGACGGAAAGCCGATCTCGATCTCCTTGAAGCCGATGCGCACCAGCTGCTCGAACATCCGCAGCTTGCGCGCCGGATCCATCGGCTCGATCAGCGCCTGGTTGCCGTCACGCAGGTCGACGCTGCACCAGACCGGCGGTTTGCCGAGCACCGCGTCGGGCCAGGTGCGGTCGGTCAGGCGCACCGGCGCGAAGGCACGGTACTTGGAAGCGGGGTTGTGAAGCATCGGCATGGGTTTCTCCGTGGGTGGGGTGCCACGCAGCGTTCATGCAAATGCAAACGGCCCGCTGCGTTGCGCTGGCGGGCCGTTCGATCCGAAAGTGAAGACGTGGACGAGTCAGCGCGCCGGGAGCACGCCTAGTAGCAGGAGGGTCGTCGTGAACGTCATAGGCCGCGATAGTACACGACGCGGGGCTCAGTGATGCAAGCCGTGTTCGTCGGGCTCGTCGGTCGAGGTCGCGATCACGCTGACCGGCTTGCCCTTCATGCGCCGGTATGCATACAGCACATAGCCCGACACGCCATAGGCGACGAACAGCAGAAACAGCATCAGCGGCACGTGCAGGTTGATCAGCGCGATGAACAGCACGATCGCGACGATGACGATGAACGGCACCGAGCGCTTCAGGCTCAGGTCCTTGAAGCTGTAGAACGGCGCGTTGGTCACCATCGTCAGCCCGGCGTAGACGGTGATGCCGAAGGTCAGCCAGACCAGCCAGCCGATGTCGCGCACGCCTTCCTTGAAGCCGAGGTCGTCCATGATCCAGATGAAGCCGGTGACCAGCGCCGCGGCGGCGGGGCTCGGCAGGCCCTGGAAGTAGCGCTTGTCGACGACGCCGATGTTGGTATTGAAGCGCGCCAGCCGCAGCGCCGCGCAGGCGCAATACACGAAGGCGGCGATCCAGCCCGGCTTGCCAAGGCCCTTCAACGCCCATTCATAGACGATCAGCGCCGGCGCGGCGCCGAAGCTGACCATGTCGGACAGGCTGTCCATCTCGGCGCCGAAAGCGCTCTGCGTGTGCGTCAGCCGCGCGACCCGGCCGTCGAGGCTGTCGAGCACCATCGCGCAGAAGACGCCGATCGCCGCCTGCTCGAAGCGGCCGTTCATCGCCATCACGATCGCATAGAAGCCGCCGAACAGCGCTGCCAGCGTGAACAGGTTCGGCAGGATGTAGATGCCCTTGCGGCGCGGGCGCACCGGCGGCTCCGGTCCATCCGCATCGTGGGCACTGTCGGGGGCTTCATTCATGGGCGGCGAGGATAGCGCAGTGTCGAAGACGAAAAAGGCCGCCCTGCGGCGGCCTTCAGCGGCATCGCAGCGGCCTCAATTGCGGCTCTTGTCGACCAGCTTGTTGGCCTTGATCCACGGCATCATCGCGCGCAGCTTCTCGCCGACGACCTCGATCTGGTGATCGGCGGTCAAGCGGCGGCGCGACAGCAGCGTCGGCGCGCCGGCGCGGTTCTCGAGGATGAAGCTCTTCGCGTATTCGCCGGTCTGGATGTCCTTCAGCGCCTGGCGCATCGCGTTCTTGGTGTCCTCGGTGACGATCTTCGGCCCGGTCACGTACTCGCCGTACTCCGCGTTGTTGGAGATCGAGTAGTTCATGTTCGCGATGCCGCCTTCGTAGATCAGGTCGACGATCAGCTTCAGCTCGTGCAGGCACTCGAAGTACGCCATCTCGGGCGCGTAGCCCGCTTCGACCAGCGTCTCGAAGCCTGCCTTGATCAGCTCGACGGTGCCGCCGCACAGCACGGCCTGCTCGCCGAACAGGTCGGTCTCGGTCTCTTCGCGGAAGTTGGTCTCGATGATGCCGGCCTTGCCGCCGCCGTTGGCCGCGGCGTACGACAGCGCCAGGTCACGCGCCTTGCCGGTCTTGTCGGCATGCACGGCGATCAGGTGCGGCACGCCGCCGCCTTGCGTGTAGGTGTTGCGCACCGTGTGGCCCGGCGCCTTCGGGGCGACCATCCAGACGTCGACGTCCTCGCGCGGCACGACCTGGCCGTAATGCACGTTGAAGCCGTGCGCGAAGGCGAGCGAGGCGCCCGGCTTCAGGTTCGGCGCGACGTCGGCGTTGTAGACGGCAGCGATCTGCTCATCCGGCAGCAGGATCATCACGACGTCGGCTTCGGTCACCGCTGTCGCGATCTCGGCGACCTTCAGCCCCGCCTTCTCGGCCTTGGTCCAGGACGCGCCGCCCTTGCGCAGGCCGACCGTGACGCGCACGCCCGAGTCGTTCAGGTTCTGCGCATGCGCATGGCCTTGCGAGCCGTAGCCGATGATCGTGACGTTCTTGCCCTTGATCAGGCTCAGATCCGCGTCCTTGTCGTAATAGACCTTCATGAATGCTCCTAAAGATGATGCTTGCGGGATGTTCAGACGCGGAGGATCCGCTCGCCGCGACCGATCCCGCTGGTGCCGGTGCGCACGGTTTCGAGGATCGCGGTGCGGTCGACGCCCTGGATGAAGGCGTCGAGCTTGCCGGCGTCCCCGGTCAATTCGATGGTGTAGCTCTTTTCGGTCACGTCGATGATGCGGCCGCGGAAGATGTCCGCCATGCGCTTCATCTCCTCGCGTTCCTTGCCGACGGCACGCACCTTGATGAGCATCAGCTCGCGCTCGGTGTAGTGGCCCTCGGTCAGGTCCACGACCTTGACGACCTCGATCAGCCGGTTCAGGTGCTTGGTGATCTGCTCGATCACGTCGTCGGAGCCGGTCGTCACGATCGTCATGCGCGACAGCGACGCGTCCTCGGTCGGGGCGACCGTCAGGCTCTCGATGTTGTAGCCGCGGGCGGAGAACAGGGCCACCACGCGGGACAGGGCGCCGGGCTCGTTCTCGAGCAGCACGGCAATGATGTGTTTCATGGTCGTTCGTCCTGGCGCGCTCTTCAGACCGTCGGCGGTAACCGCCGGCCCTTGGCCACGCCCTCAGAAGCGTTTCAAAAAATGGTTCGAAGCGTCAACGTGCTCCGGCTGCCGGCGCCCGCCGCCGCGGTAACGACGGCGAGCCCGCGCAGCCTTCGCGCGTTCACAGGTCTTCGGACCCCAGCAGCATCTCGCTGATGCCCTTGCCCGCCTGCACCATCGGCCAGACGTTCTCGGTCGGGTCGGTGCGCACGTCGAGGAAGACGGTCCGATCCTTCAAGCGGATCATTTCCTTCAGCGCCGGCAGCACCTCGGACGGCTTCTCGATCTTGATGCCGACGTGGCCGTAGGCCTCGGCGAGCTTCACGAAGTCGGGCAGCGCATCCATGTAGCTGTGCGAGTAGCGGCCGCCGTAGTCGAGCTGCTGCCACTGCCGCACCATGCCGAGGTAGCGGTTGTTCAGCGAGATCACCTTGACCGGCGTCTTGTACTGCGCGCAGGTCGACAGCTCCTGGATGCACATCTGGATCGAGCCTTCGCCGGTGATGCAGAAGACTTCCGAGTCCGGCTTCGCGAGCTTGATGCCCATCGCGTACGGCAGGCCGACGCCCATGGTGCCGAGACCGCCGGAATTGATCCAGCGCCGCGGCTCCTCGAAGCGGAAGTACTGCGCCGCCCACATCTGGTGCTGGCCGACGTCGGACGTCACGTAGACGTCCTTGCCGCGCGTCAATTCGCACAGCGTCTCGACGACGTACTGCGGCTTGATCACGTCGTCGCTGCGCTTGTAGGCCAGGCATTCGCGCTTGCGCCATTCGTTGATCTGGCCCCACCAGGCCGACAGCGCGGTGACGTCGGGCTTGGCCTGCGTCTCGCGCAGGTGCGCGATCATTTCCTGCAGCACGTCCTTGGTGTCGCCGACGATCGGGATGTCGACCTTCACCCGCTTCGAGATCGACGACGGGTCGATGTCGACGTGGATGATCTTGCGCTCCACCGAAGCGAAGTGCTTCGGGTTGCCGATCACCCGGTCGTCGAAGCGCGCGCCCACGGCCAGCAGCACGTCGCAGTGCTGCATCGTCATGTTGGCTTCGTAGGTGCCGTGCATGCCGAGCATGCCGAGGAACTTCGGGTCCGACGCTGCCGTCGCGCCCAGGCCCATCAGCGTGTTGGTGCACGGGAAGCCGAGCAGGTCGGCGAGCTCGCGCAGCTCGGGCGCGGCGTTGCCGAGGATCACGCCGCCGCCGGTGTAGATGTACGGGCGCTTGGCCGCCAGCAGCAGCTGCATCGCCTTGCGGATCTGTCCGCCGTGGCCCTTCTTGACCGGGTTGTACGAGCGCATCTCGATGCGCTCCGGGTAGCTGAACGGGCAGACCTTCAGCGACACATCCTTCGGCACGTCGACGACCACCGGCCCGGGACGGCCGGTGCGGGCGATGTGGAAGGCCTTCTTCATCGTCGTGGCCAGGTCGCGCACGTCCTTGACGAGGAAGTTGTGCTTGACGATCGGCCGTGTGATGCCGACGGTGTCGCACTCCTGGAAGGCGTCGAGGCCGATCGCCGGCGTCGGCACCTGGCCGGTGATGATCACCATCGGGATCGAGTCCATGTAGGCGGTCGCGATGCCGGTGACGGCATTCGTGACGCCCGGACCCGAGGTCACCAGCGCAACGCCGACCTCGCCGGTGGCGCGCGCGTAACCGTCGGCCGCATGGATGGCCGCCTGTTCATGGCGTACCAGCACGTGCTCGATGGTGTCCTGCTTGTAGAGGGCGTCGTAGATGTAGAGCACGGCCCCGCCGGGGTAGCCCCACATGAACTTGACGTTCTCGGCCTGCAGGCAGCGGACGAGGATTTCGGAGCCATTGAGCTCCGGAGAGGGGGAGTTGGATTGCGGCTGCGCCGTGGCGGCGCGTTTGAGTTCCGCGGCAGACATGTCCATTTCGAACCTTTGGGTTGATCTCTAACGAAAAACCATCGGTGCCCCTCCTCGCGCCCTCGTGAGGCGGATTCAGAACCTGCGCGATCAAAAACTTGGGGCTTCCTTGGGTCGGCAAGCCAGCTTCAGACCAGTATCGCTTTGTGCGAAGCAGCATTATTGCATCAGTTCCGCACCCAGCCGTCGGCCTTCCGATCGCCTGAATCCGGGATGACATAATCCGCCGCGTTTTTGCGACCGCCACCGGCACCCGCGGTGCCGGGCACCCATTGGCCAGCGACAAAGAACTCACTGACTTCCTGCGGACCGTCGAAAAGCGCGCCTTCAAGCGGACGGCCTACGCCGTGCGCGACGACGATGCGGCGCTCGACATCGTCCAGGACGCGATGATCCGGCTGGCGGACAAGTACGCCGACCGGCCGCCGGCCGAGCTGCCGCTGCTGTTCACGCGCATCCTGTCGAACGCGACGATGGACTGGTTCCGGCGCCAGCGCGTGCGCAACGCGGTGATGCAGAACCTGTCGGACTTCGAGCCCGAAGGGGACGACGGCGGCGACTTCGACCTGCTCGAAAGCCTCGAGTCGGCCGAAGGCCTGCTCGGCGCGGAAAGCGCCGCCGACACCGTCGGGCGGGCACAGATCCTGCAATTGATCGATACCGAGGTCAGTCAGTTGCCAAGACGTCAACGGGAGGCGTTCTTACTTCGTTACTGGGAAGAGCTCGATGTTGCCGAAACAGCGACGGTGATGGGCTGCTCGGAGGGCAGTGTGAAAACCCATTGCTCGAGGGCGGTGCACGCCCTGGCCAAGGCGCTCCGAGCCAAGGGAATCGCACCATGAAGAACACGCTGCCGTCCACCACCAATCTCACCAGCCAGCGAGAGGCCCTCGAGGCTCGGGTCGCGCTGCGTCTGGCCGGCCGCCTGAGCGAATCGGCCCAGCATCTGCCGCACGACATCACCGAGCGGCTGCGCGTCGCCCGCGACCGAGCCGTCGAGCATGCGCGACAAGTCCGGCACGCCGTGGCTGCTGCACCAGCCGCCGTGGTCGTCGGCCGCGCCGGTGGCGCCGCAGTGTTCGGCGCCACGCCGGTGTGGCTGCGCCTGGCATCGCTGATGCCGTTGATCGTGCTGATCGTCGGCCTGGTGCTGATCCAGCAGTACCATGACTATGAGCAGATCGCCGTCGCCGCCGAGATCGATGCCGCGCTGCTCAGTGACGAATTGCCCCCAACGGCTTATGGCGACCCAGGGTTTGCGGAGTACTTGCGTTCGGCGACGCCCTGAAATGGCGGCGTTGTCAGCGGGTCGTCTCGCCTTTCTTGCAGCCGCGCTGCTCGCAGCCGGTGCACTGTCGTGGGTGCATCCGCCGGCAGCGGCTCAGGCCACGGCGCGCGCCCAGCCCACCGCACCTGCGGCGAAACCGCGAGACGACACGGCCGGCACGGCCTGGTCCAGCCTGACGCCCGCGCAACGCAAGTCGCTGGCTCCCCTTGAACGCGACTGGTCCACGATCGACGCACAGCGAAAGGCGAAGTGGCTGGAAATTGCCACGCGCTTTCCGTCCATGCCGGCCGACGAGCAACGCCGGATGCAGGAGCGGATGACCGAGTGGGCACGCATGACGCCCGACGAGCGTGGCCGCGCGCGCCTGTCGTTCCAGGAAGCCAAGCAGCTGAGCCCCCAGGAGCGCCAGGCGCGATGGGAGGCTTACCAGGCGCTCACTCCGGAAGACCGGCAGGCGCTCGCCGAGCGCGCCAAGCCACAGGCCCAGCCGTCGAAGCCGGGCGCAAGCACGCCGATGGCAGCCGTGCCGAAGCAGAACGTCACCAGTCCACCACGTGCCGGTACGGCGGTCAAGCCGGTGGCACCGACGATCGTGCAGGTCCAACCCGGTGCCACGACGACCTTGATCACCAAGACGCCGACGACACCGCCGCAACAGCGACCGGGCCAGGCGAAGATCGAGGCGCAACCCGGACAGGTCAACCGCACGACCATGTTGCCGCAACGACCGGCGCCGGGCGCAGCCGCGCGCGTCAGCACGGCCGCCTCGACTCCCGCCAGCCAGCCATGAACCCGACCGCCGAGAACGGCGCCACGCTCGGCGCCGGTTCGGCGTCAGCGCCGGGCATCGCCCGCCGCCTCGCTTGCTTTGTCTACGAAGGCGTGCTGTTGTTCGGCGTGGTGATGATCGCCGCCTATCTGTATGGCAGCCTGACGCAACAGCGGCATGCGCTCGAGGGCAAGACCGGGCTGCAGGCCTTCCTGTTCGTGATCCTTGCCATCTACTTCACGTGGTTCTGGTCGCACGGCGGGCAAACGGTGGCGATGAAGGCCTGGCACATCCGGCTCGTCGACGCCGCCGGGCGACCGGTGAGCCAGCCGCGGGCGCTGCTGCGCTACGTCGCCAGCTGGCTCTGGTTCCTGCCTTCGCTGGTGCTGGTCTATCAGTCCGGACTGAGGCAGCCGGGCGCGGTCTTCGGCGTCATGGCGATCGGTGTCATCGGCTATGCGGCACTGGCCTGGCTGCGCCCGGACCGGCAGTTCTGGCACGACGCGCTCTGCGGTACGCGCCTCGTGACGTGGCGTCACGCCCGCCCTGCACAATCCGCTGGATGAGCATTCCGGGACAGGGCCGCAGCGGCCTCGACCGCGTGCTGCATGCCCTGGGCTATTCGCTGCAAGGCCTGCACGCCGCCATCCGCAATGAAAGTGCCTTCCGCCAGGAAACGGCGGCGGCGGTGGTCCTGCTGCCGCTCGCGCTGTGGGTCGGCCGTGGCTGGGTCGAGATCGCCCTGCTGACCGGCGCGGTCGCTCTGGTGCTCATCGTCGAGCTGATGAACACCGCCGTCGAAGCGGTGGTCGACCGGGTATCGTACGAGCAGCACGACTTGTCCAAGCGGGCCAAGGATGTCGGCAGCGCGGCGGTGTTTCTTTCGATCCTGCTCTGCACGGGCATCTGGGCGGCCGCGATCTACCACCGGTTCTTTGCATGAGCACCACCAGCGTCTCAGACCACCCCTTTTCACTCTGCGTCTACTGCGGCTCGCGCGCGGGCGACCGGCCCGCCTACGCCGAACAGGCGCGCCGCCTCGGCACGGCGATCGGCCGCCGCGGTTGGCGGCTGGTCTATGGCGGTGGCCGCGCCGGGCTGATGGGCGAGGTCGCGGATGCGGCGCTGGCTGCCGGCGCGAGCGTGATCGGCGTGATCCCCGACAGCCTGATGCGCCTGGAGGTCGGCCATGCCGGTCTCAGCGAGCTGCACGTCGTGCACAGCATGCACGAGCGCAAGCAGATGATGGCCGAGCGAGCCGATGCCTTCATCGCCTTGCCCGGCGGCATCGGCACATTCGAGGAGCTGTTCGAGGTCTGGACCTGGCGCCACCTCGGCTACCACCAGCGGCCGATCGGCCTGCTCGATGTCGAGGGCTATTACGGCACGCTGGTCGCGTTCCTGCGCCAGGGCGTCGATGCCGGGTTCATGAGCGAAGCCCAGATGGCGATGCTCGCCGTGGGTGACGACATCGAGCCGCTGCTCGATGCGCTCTATGCGCTGCGCAGCCCTGGAGTGGCCGAGCGCCCGCTCGACCGCATCTGAGGGCTCGCCTTCAGACCGCCGATTCGTCGGTCTCGCCGGTGCGGATGCGCACCACCTGCTCGACCGGCGTGACGAAGATCTTGCCGTCGCCGATCTTGCCGGTCTTCGCCGCCTTGACCACCGCCTCGATGCAGCGGTCGACGTCGGCCTCCTTGACGACCACTTCGATCTTCACCTTCGGCAGGAAGTCGACCACGTATTCGGCGCCCCGGTAGAGCTCGGTGTGGCCCTTCTGGCGGCCGAAGCCCTTGACCTCGGTCACCGTCAAACCCGACACGCCCACATCCGCCAGCGCCTCACGCACCTCCTCGAGCTTGAAGGGCTTGATGATGGCGGTGATCTGTTTCATTGAAAGCCTCCGGGCGACGGTCGATTGCCGGCGATTTAAGCACGGAACTTCGAGGTGATGGGGTAGCGCCAGTCGCGCCCGAAGGCCCGGTGCGTGATGCGAATGCCCACCGGCGCCTGGCGTCGCTTGTACTCGTTGATCTTGATCAGGCGCGTCACGCGCTCGACGTCGGCGGGATCGAATCCGGCGGCGACGATGTCCGCGATGCCCTGGTCTTCTTCCATGTAGCGGGCGAGGATCTCGTCGAGCACTTCGTACGGCGGCAGGCTGTCCTGGTCCTTCTGATCCGGCCGCAATTCGGCCGACGGTGGCCGCGTGATGATGCGCTCGGGGATCACCGGGCCGATGCTGCCGTCGGCGCGCCGCGTCGGCTGGCGGTTCTTCCATTCGGCGAGGCGGTAGACCAGGGTCTTCGCGACGTCCTTGATGACCGCGAAGCCGCCGGCCATGTCGCCGTAGAGCGTGCAGTAGCCGGTGGCCATCTCGCTCTTGTTGCCGGTGGTCAGGACGATGGCGCCGAACTTGTTCGACAGCGCCATCAGCAGCGTGCCACGCACGCGGGCCTGGATGTTCTCCTCCGCCGTGTCCTCGGGCAGCCCGGCGAACTCACCGGCCAAGCTGGCGCGGAACGCCTCGAACATTGGCGTGATCGAGATCTCGTCGTAGCGCACGCCCAGGCGCTGCGCCATCTCGCGCGCATCGAGCCAGGAGATGTCCGCGGTGTACGGCGAGGGCATCATCACCGTGCGCACACGCTCCGCGCCGAGCGCATCGACGGCGACCGCCAGCACCAGCGCCGAATCGATGCCGCCCGACAAGCCGATGATCGCGCCCGGAAAGCCGTTCTTGCCGATGTAGTCGCGCACTCCGGTGACGAGCGCGGCCCAGGCCTGCGCCTCGAGCTCGGGCACCGGGTGCAAGATGCCGTCGATGCGGCCGTCGGCGTGCAGCTCGAGCTGAAGGACCGCGGACTCGAAGCTCGGCGCCCGCGCGGCGACACGCGCCTGGCCATCGATCGCGAACGAGCCTCCGTCGAACACCACTTCGTCCTGGCCGCCCGCGAGGTGCGAGAACAGCAGCGGCAGCCCCGTCTCGCGCACCCGTTCGAGCATGCGCGCTTCGCGTTCCTCGCTCTTGCCGAGATGGAACGGCGAGGCATTGACGACGCACAGCACCTCGGCGCCGGCCGACTGCGCCAGCCGCGCCGGTTCATCGAACCACGCGTCCTCGCACACCAGCAGCCCGAAGCGGCGGCCGCCAGCCTCGAAGACCACCGGCCCCAGTCCGGCATCGCGACCTGAGGCAAAGTAGCGCCGCTCGTCGAACACTTGGTAGTTCGGCAGGTCGCGCTTGCAATAGGTCGCCAGGATGCGGCCCCCGCCAAGCACCGAGGCCGCGTTGAAACGCTGCGGCACGGCGACCGAACGCGAGCGCAGATCGCCCTTGTCACCGAATTGATGCGGATGCCCGACCACCACCTGCAGGCCCTCGAAGGCCGCGAGCCGTTGCGCCAGATCGGCCAGGGCCTGCGCGCAAGCGTGCATGAAGGCCGGGCGGAGCAGCAGGTCTTCCGGGGGATAGCCGGTCAGCGCGAGCTCGGGCGCGATCAGCAGGCAGGCGCCGGCGGCGTGGGCTTGGGCTGCCGCGTCGACGATGCGTTGGGCATTGCCGGCCAGGTCGCCGACGGTCGCATTGACCTGCGCCAGCGCGACCTTGACCGTGGAAGAGGATGACATACGGTGAGTGACGCGAAGGCGCAGCGAATCGAAGCCGAAGATGTTATCCGGGTCCACGACGACCCCGGCACCATCGACGCCGCCGCATGGGACGCCCTTCTCGCGCGCCAGGCGCAGCCGACGCCCTTCATGCAGCACCGCTACCTCGCGGCGCTGCACGCCTCGCACAGCGCGGTGCCGGAGACCGGCTGGCTGCCGCAGTTCATCACCGTACAGCGCGGCGGTGAGCTGATCGCCGCAGCGCCGGCCTATCTGAAGCAGCATTCGTACGGCGAATACGTGTTCGACTGGGCCTGGGCCGAGGCCTACCAGCGCCATGGCTTGCGTTACTACCCGAAGCTGCTGGTCGCCGTGCCTTTCACGCCGGTCCCCGGCTCGCGGCTGCTGGCGGTCGACGCGGCATCACGCGCGCTGCTCGCCAGCGTGCTGCGCGCACTGGCGCAGGAGCTCGAGGCGTCGTCGGTCCACCTGCTGTTCCACGATGCGGCCGACGGCCGCGCCGCTGCCGCGGCAGGCTGGTTATCGCGGCACGGCGTGCAGTTCCACTGGACCGCGCCCGACGGCGCGGGTCCGCGCAGCTTCGAGGAATTCCTCGCGACGATGCAGCGCGACAAGCGCAAGAAGATCCAGCAGGAGCGGCGCAAGGTGGCCGACGCCGGCATCGTCTTCAGCGTGCACGAAGGTGAGGCGATCGATGCCGCGCTGTGGGCGTTCTTCCTGCGCTGCTACCGGCTGACCTATCGCGCCCACCACTCCACGCCCTACCTGACGCGCGAGTTCTTCGATCGCATGGCCACGACGATGGCCGAGCACTGGGTGATGTTCGTCGCGCGGCGTGGAACGACGCCGGTGGCGGTGTCCCTGATCGCCGTCGATCCCGAACGTGGCCACGCCTTCGGACGTTATTGGGGCTGCACCGAGCACGTGCCCTGCCTGCACTTCGAGGCCTGCTACTACCAGCCGCTGCAGTGGTGCATCGAGCACGGCTACCGGCGCTTCGAGGGCGGTGCGCAGGGCGAGCACAAGATGGCACGCGGCCTGCTGCCGGTGGGCACCGGCTCGTCGCACTGGCTCGCACATCCGGAGTTCGCGCGCGCCGTCGACGACTTCCTGCGTCGCGAATCGCGGGGCATCGCCGACTATGTCGACGAGCTGGCCGAACACACCCCGTTCAAGGCGGGTCCGGCCGTGGACTGAAGCTGGGCCTGCTCAGGCGCCGCCGGGCGGCTTGCTGTGGATCGCGGCCCAACGCGCCATGCCGCCGGTGACCTCGTCACGCGCGCCTTCCACGCCGGTCCAGCCCTCGACCTTGACCCACTTGCCGGGCTCCAGGTCCTTGTAGTGCTCGAAGAAGTGCTGGATCGTCTTCAGCCGCAGCGGGTTCAGGTCTTCGGGCTTCTGCCACTGCGTGTAGATCGACAGGATCTTGTCGATCGGCACCGCCAGCAGCTTGTTGTCGCCACCGGCCTCGTCGGTCATCTTCAGCATGCCCAGCGGCCGGCAGGTGACGACGACGCCGGGGATCAGCGGCACCGGCGTGATCACCAGCACGTCGACCGGATCGCCATCATCGGCCAGCGTCTGCGGGATGTAGCCGTAGTTGCACGGATAGTGCATCGCCGTGCCCATGAAGCGATCGACGAACAACGCGCCGGTTTCCTCGTCGACCTCGTACTTGATCGGGTCGGCGTTCATCGGGATCTCGATGATCACGTTGAACTCGTTCGGCGCCTTCGCGCCCGGGGTCACGTTGTGCAGGCTCATGTTGTGAAAACTCTCCAGGGGAAACCCGGATTCTAAGGACCGCCCTTGCCCCGGGCTGACATAGGCGAGTGCCGCCCTGGCGGACCCTGCAAGGCGCGCCCGCCGACTGTTACCGCAGGAAAACACGGTGCCGCGGCGCAGCAATCATCTCGTAGCATGGTTTTGCGACCGCCGCCCCTGCCACTGCTGCTGCGCAGGCGAAGACGACACGCATCCCCCAGGGCTAGTTCGACGAGGAAGGAGTTACCTTGATTTCGACCGACATGGCGCTCTACGTGGCGCTGGCCTGCGGCTTGGCCGCCGTCCTTTACGGCTTCGTGCAGCGAAGCTGGATCCTGGCACAAGACCCGGGCAACGCCCGCATGCAAGAGATCGCCGGCGCCGTGCAGCAGGGCGCGGCCGCGTACCTGGCGCGGCAATACAAGACCATCGCCATCGTCGGCGTGGTCCTGGCGGTGCTGATCTTCTTCTTCCTCGGCGGCAAGACGGCCGCCGGCTTCGTGCTCGGCGCCGTGCTGTCGGGCGCCTGCGGCTTCATCGGCATGAACGTCTCGGTTCGCGCCAACGTGCGCACCGCACAGGCGGCCACGCTGGGCATCGGGCCGGCGCTCAACGTTGCCTTCAAGGGCGGCGCGATCACCGGCATGCTGGTCGTCGGCCTCGGCCTGCTCGGCGTCGGCATCTTCCTGTGGTACGTCGTCAACAGTGCCGGCGCCGATGCGCAGAAGAACCTGTCGACCGTGCTGAAGCCGCTGCTCGGCCTGGCCTTCGGTTCGTCGCTGATCTCGATCTTCGCGCGTCTGGGCGGCGGCATCTTCACCAAGGGTGCCGACGTCGGCGCCGACCTGGTCGGCAAGGTCGAGGCGGGCATTCCCGAAGACGACCCGCGTAACCCGGCCGTTATCGCCGACAACGTCGGCGACAACGTGGGTGACTGCGCCGGCATGGCCGCCGACCTGTTCGAGACCTACGCGGTGACGCTGATCGCGACGATGGCGCTCGGCGCACTCGTGGTCAGCGCGGCGCCGATGGCCTCGGTCATCTACCCGCTGCTGCTCGGCGGCGTGTCGATCATCGCGTCGATCATCGGCTGCGGCTTCGTCAAGGCCTCGCCCGGCATGAAGAACGTGATGCCGGCGCTCTACAAGGGCCTGACCGTTGCCGGCGTGCTGTCGCTGATCGCCTTCTACTTCGTGACGACGGCGGTGATGCCGGCCGATGCACTGGGCGCCGGCACCCACATGCGCCTGTTCGGCGCCTGCGCCGTCGGCCTGGTGCTGACGGCAGCGATGGTCTGGATCACCGAGTACTACACCGGCACCGACTACAAGCCGGTGCAGCACGTCGCGCAGGCGTCGACCACCGGTCACGGCACCAACATCATCGCGGGGCTCGGCGTGTCGATGAAGTCCACCGCCTGGCCGGTGATCTTCGTCTGCATCGCGATCGTCGCGTCATTCCAGCTTGCCGGCCTCTACGGCATCGCGATCGCCGCGACCTCGATGCTGAGCATGGCCGGCATCATCGTCGCGCTCGACGCCTACGGCCCGATCACCGACAACGCCGGCGGCATCGCCGAGATGGCCGACCTGCCCGACAGCGTGCGCGACATCACCGATCCGCTGGATGCCGTCGGCAACACGACCAAGGCGGTCACGAAGGGCTACGCGATCGGCTCGGCCGGCCTCGCCGCGCTGGTGCTGTTCGCCGACTACACGCACGCGCTCGAGGCGCGTGGCATGGCCGTCAGCTTCGACTTGTCGAACCACATGGTGATCGTCGGCCTCTTCATCGGCGGCCTGATTCCCTACCTGTTCGGCGCGATGGCGATGGAAGCCGTCGGCCGCGCCGCAGGCGCGGTGGTCGAGGAAGTGCGGCGCCAGTTCCGTGACATCAAGGGCATCATGGAAGGCACGGCCAAGCCCGAGTACGGCAAGGCCGTCGACATGCTGACGACGGCGGCGATCAAGGAAATGATCATCCCGTCGCTGCTGCCGGTGATCGTGCCGATCCTGGTCGGCATGCTGCTGGGACCGGCTGCGCTCGGCGGCCTGCTGATGGGCACCATCGTCACCGGCCTCTTTGTCGCGATCTCGATGTGCACCGGCGGCGGCGCCTGGGACAACGCGAAGAAGTACATCGAGGACGGCCACCACGGCGGCAAGGGCAGTGACGCCCACAAGGCCGCGGTCACCGGTGACACGGTCGGCGACCCCTACAAGGACACCGCCGGCCCGGCCGTCAACCCGCTGATCAAGATCATCAACATCGTGGCGCTGCTGATCGTGCCGCTGCTGCCGATGGCCGCCGCGTCGACCGCGCCGCCGGCGTCGCACGGCGCACCAGCGGCTAGCGCAGCGGTGGCGCCGGTCGCCGCCATGCCGGCCACGCCTGCACCGGCACCTGCTTCGGCCGCGTCGAACTGACGGCGTCGCGCTGAAACTCAAAGGGCCAGCGTGAGCTGGCCCTTTTTTCTTGGGTCCCTGCGGCTCAGGCGCGCAGGTCGAGCAAGCTGCCCAGCATCTCCTGCTCGGTCTTGAAGGTCTGCATGTTGGCCTTGAACTCGTACAGCGCGACGCGCTGCGCGACCACGTCATCGGCCAGCGCGTTGCCTGCCTCGGCTGCCGTGGACAGCGTGACGAACACCCCGCCGCCCGGCTGCGTCTGCGCCGACGCGATCTCGCGGCGGAAACCGTCGGTGCCGAGATTGGCCACGTTGTGCGACGCGCTGCCCAGCCGCTGCATTGCCGCCTGCATGCCCGACAAAGCGATCGAGCTGGTCGATTGAAGGCCCATTCGCTGCTTATCGGCCGCGCTTCGAAAGACTTGAGGCAGAAAAGCAAACGGGCCGGCTCCTTGTGGAAACCGGCCCGTGGCCGAATCAATGGTCGGGGTGGCGGGATTCGAACTCGCGACCCCTTGCACCCCATTCAAGGACGAACAGCCTGAAGGCGGGCTTTCCGGGGATCAGTTGTCATCTGAGCCAACAGATAAATCGCTTATACAACAAGCACTTACGCAGAAACGAAGATCGGCAAGCCACGATCCGCGTCTCGTGTTGTCGTTTGTGCCCTCTTGAAATTGGTATCCGGCGCGGTATCCTGCGCCCCGACGGGACTCCCCGGATACCAAATCAGGACTGCCATGGCAGCGAAGCACAAGCTGAAGAAGGTAGACATCGAGGCGTACCTGGCCGGTCCGAATGAGTCGCCGCTGCATGATGGTGGTGGCCTGTACCTGCGCAAGCGCGGAGCGAATGCCTACTGGTACCTGCGCCAACGCAACGCAGCCACCGGTGCGCGTACCTGGGCGCCTGTGTTTCCGCCTGGGCCGTCTGCTGCGTACCCCGGTCGCAACCTTGATGATGCGCGCAAGGCCGCTCGCGATGCCGAAGTGCAGGCAGACCAGCCCGGCGGCCTGGACCTCATCCGGCAGCGCGCCGAGACCGAACGCGAAGCACTTGCCGAGCGCGCGCGCCGTGCAGCTGCTGGTGAGGCCGAGCGCCTCGAACGCGAGCGCCGCATCACGGTCCAGGCGCTGTTCAGCCGGTGGCGCGAGGTCGACCTCCAGCCACACGTCGGCGCGAACGGCAAGCGCCTGGGACGGAAGGACGGGGGCCAATACACGGCCGAGCAGTTCGACCGTCACGTCTTCCCTGCGATCGGCGCGCGCGCCGTGGTCGACGTGCGCAAGGCCGACCTGATGGACATCCTGGACAGGGTGAAGTCGACGGGCAGACGGCGGACAGCAAACGTGCTGCTGGCCGACCTGAAGCAGATGCTGAACTGGGCGTTGAACCGCGAGTTGATCGAGAGGAACCCGCTGGCGACGGTCACCCGGCGCGAGGTCGGCGGCGAAGAAGGTGGCCGCGAGCGCATCCTGGGCGCGGATGAGATCAAGGCGCTCGCCCAGGCCTTGCAGGGCTCCGGCATGTCGCCTCGCAGCACCTCGGCCGTCTGGCTGATCTTGAGCACTGGCTGCAGGATCAGCGAAGCGATGGGCGCGCGGTGGGAGAACGTCGACTTCACGACGCGCACGTGGTACCTGCCGGACTCAAAGAATCAGCGAGATCACACCATTCATCTGTCGGAGTTCGCGCTTCGCCAGTTCGCCGAACTGCGTCGCCTGGAAGATCAGCGGGTGCACGACGCGATCGAGAACGAGCGGATCGAGCGCCGGAAGGCTGCCCGCGCGCGAGGCATGACGCTGGCCGAAGCCAACGCGGCCACCATCGCTGTCGACACCACCGGCATACCCGAGTTGCAGCCATCGGAGTGGGTCTTCCCGAACGCACGAAACACCGGCCCGGTGGACGTGAAGTCCTTCGGCAAGCAGCTGGCCGACCGGCAGCGGGCGGCGGATCGCCGTCTGCAGGGGCGCGCGAAAGCGACCGACAGCCTCGCGCTGCCCGGCGGCCGGTGGACGGCGCATGACCTGCGGCGCACGGCGGCCACCGTTATGGCCGAGCTGGGGATCAGCGGCGACGTGATCGATGAGTGCCTGAACCACGTGATCGAAAGCCGCGTGCGCCGCACCTACATCCGCAATCGGCGCCTCCCCGAGCAGGCCCGTGCGTTCGACGCGCTCGGCGGTCAGCTGCAGCAGCTGACCGACGGCGCAGCCTCCCGGCCCGCGCCCGGAGCACCCACGCTGCGCCGCGTCGCCTGATCGAAATCACGGCCGGCGCCGCCGCGGCCCTCGAATCGGCGGCAAGCACACAGAGAGAAGAATCATGGACGTCGTGGAAACGAATGAACTGGCGGTCTTCGTGGAAGACACCACCGCAGGGCGCTTGGCGTTCCTGGACATCGGCGAGCAGCACGACGTGCTCGTCCTGGGCCGGGGCGACCTGCTGCGGCTGCAGGCTCAAGTGAGTGCTGCGCTGGCCCGGGTGGACCGGTAAGGGATGGCGCAGCAAGTGTCGGCGGGCGGGACCTACCCGGACCCGACCGCCGAGCCGACCACCAGCTATATCCTTCGGGTGCGCAAGGTCTTTCGATGAGCCTCCGGCACCAGACTTGCACGGACGACAACACAACCCAACAACGCGGCCGGACGCGACCTGACGCGCCACCCGCACGTTAGGACGTTCCCTCTTCGGCTGCTACATTGATCGGCGAGGCAGTACGTCCCGACGTACTGCCCACCACGCAAGGGCCACCCACCGGGGTGGCCTTTTTCATTGGGCCTGCTGATTCCAAGAGCGGTCAGCAGCCCGCCAACGAGGAGAACCCTATGGCCCATAAGGCCTGTTTTCAGACCCCGGCCGCGCTGACCGCGGCAGACGCCCTGCTGACACGAGCCGTCGTGCTGCAGGTGCTCGGCATCGGCGAGACGCGGCTGCGCGAACTCGTCGCCGACGGCACGCTGCCGCCGGCAGTGCAGATGTGCGGCGCGCCCAGGTGGCTCGCGACTGAGGTGCGCGCGGTGGTCGACGCCGCCAAGGCCGGCGCCGGGGCGGTGGACCGGCTGCGCGCCCTAACCCGCGAATTGATCGCCGCACGTGGCGTGAGTGCTGCGTGATGGCGCGGCCAGAAAAAACGAAGCCCGGCGGCGGTGGAACGCCCCGGGCCTCTGGCATCCCCATGACCGAACACAAGGACGAAAAATTGACGCGTGATGATACCTGCGCTCCAGCGCGAGCGGGCGACGATCTGTGCACCGCGGACATTGCCGGGGTGCACATGCCGCTGGCACCCACCAACAACGACACCCGACGCCTGACGAACACGCGAAACGCTGCGTTCGGCCTCTGGTCGGGCTTCCTGATGGAGAACCTGCCCCTGTGCCTCGCCGCGTTGCCCGCTTCGAACCCCCGGCGCCGACTCGCTGAGAGGCTGCTGCACGAGCAGATCGAGCGCGAGCGCGCGCCGGCCGATGCCGAGCAAGTGCTGATCTATGACCGCGCGCGCACTGCGGCGTCACTGTGGCTCTTGCACGGAGCCCCGTCCCTCTCAGACCTGGTCGCGTTCCTCCGATCGTCAGACTTCGAGAACGGCGGCGGCAAAGAGCTGCAGGAGTGCTACCTGGCTGAAGTCGGTGCGCATCGGATCGACGACCTGACGCCTGCCCAGCGATGGGAGCTCGCGGCGAGAGCGTTCGAAACTGAGAGCCACGATGAGGCGGGGTCCGTACTCGTGCGCGAGCGGCGCGCGATGGGCCTGCCGATTCCGTTCGCGGTTGAGGGGGTGCACTGATGGACACCACCGACCTGCCACAGCAGGACTGCGGCGTGGCTCGCGCCGCGGGGGCGCTGGCCGGCGCGGGCGGCCCGGCCAACCGCCGCGCCGAACCCGCAGTGCTGATGTTCGCCGCGACCGGACGCATGCCTGAGTCCGACGCTGACCTGCACCACCTGGTGCGCATGCTGGGCGATCTCTCGATGGCCGTCGCGTGGCGCGAGTACCACCCCCGGGCTGCGCTGCTGGCCGAGCAGTTCAGAGACTGCCGGCGGATCAAGATGCAAGTTCAGGTCGACGCGCTCCGGCTCGCGCGTGACATGGTCGCGGCGGGCAGGATCGAGATGACCCGCCGCGGCGCCGACGCTGCGATCGTGCAGGTGCGCAACGTTGCCGGGTGCCTGGGCATGACGAACGTCGCCAACGACTTGATCGCAGACAGGCGCCGCGCGTTCGACGCCGTCGCGCGCAAGTACGGCTGCACGCTGCAGACGCTGGCAGCGGAGCACGTCGCCGAGGAGCGCCTGGGCGACCTGTTCGCCGATCTGCGCCGCCTCGAAGCCGAGCTGCAGGAGGGCGACGGATGCTGAACCAGCACATCACCACCCTCCGCACGCGCGGCCCCCTGCTCGCAAAACAGTGGCGAGCTGACGGCACGATCGCCAACTACGATTCGCCGCGGCAGTACACGTTCAAGCGCCAGGTCGTCGGCGGCATCGACCACCTGTACCTGTTGCTGCAGGAACTGCAGCGCGACCCGCGCAGCTGCATCATCCGCGGCCAGCCGAAGGCCGGCACCGACCCGAAGGCGGTGGTGCTGCGCAACCTCGACACCTTCGAGGACGAGCCCAGCCACCTGTTCATGGTCGACGTCGACCGGTTCGAAGGCACGGTCGAGGAGTTCGTCGCCACGCTGCCCGCGCCGCTGCAGGACGCGTCTTTCGTGTGGCAGCTGTCCGGCTCGCACGGCCACCCGTCGAAGGGCGGCGGGCTGCGGGCTCACCTGTGGTTCTGGCTCGAGACACCACTCACGTCCGAGCAGGCCGAGGCCTGGGCGAAACAGTGGATCCCGCAGGCCGACTGCACCGTCCACCGCACCGTGCAGGTCAACTACACCGCGGCGCCCGTGATGGATGACGGCGTCAGCGATCCGATCGCGCAGCGCCTGGGCTTCGTCGAGGGCATGCTCGGCCACAACGTCATCATCCCCGCGGACATGCCCGTGCCCGAAGGGCAGACCCGGCGCACGCGCCGCGCGGAGCGCGCGAGCGGGATGGTGGATCCGCGCGACAAGCCCGGCATCATCGGCGCGCTCGCCAGGGCGCACCCCGCCGCCGAGATCGTCACGCTGTGGCCCGACCACTTCGAGGCCGGCAGCAAAGAGCATCGGATCACGTGGCTCGCCGGTGGCGGCGCGAAGGAGGGCGTGGGCGTCGCCGACAACGGCACGCACCTGTTCAACACGCACAGCACGAGCCCCATCGCCGACCGCGCGGCCAACCTCTTTGACTTCGTGCGCGCGCACGTCTTCGGCCACCTCGACGAGGGCATCGACCAGGACGTGCTTGACCTGGACGTCACCGCGGCGCCGAGCTACCTCGCCACCGTCGAATGGGCGCTGTCCCTGCCGACCGTGCAAGCCGAAGTGCAGGCCGAGCAAGCGGCCATGGCTGAGATGCGGGAGACGCTGGCCGCCGGGGCCGACGCCGCCACCAGGGACTATGAGGACGCACCGAATGCCGCGGGAGCGGCTGTCTACTTCGCGAGCAACCTGCCAGCTGCGGACCCGGGCGCGGAGTCGGCTGCGCGTTGCCCGGCCGAAAGCACAGTAGCCACCCCAGCGGATTCCAGCGGCGTCGTCGGGCCGGCCGTCGCGGCCGAGGCCGAGGCCGACGCCGACGATGGACAAGAGGACGAGGACGAGCGCCGGGTGCTGGTGCCGGGTGAGCACTCCGTGATCGCCAGCAAGTTGTGGCGGCGCAAGTTCGGCGGCCCCACCGCGCCCGGCCTGATTCGCTGGAACTGTGACTGGTACCGGCGATCCGGTGACGGCTCGCACTTCGGCGAGATGCCGGGGGAGGCCCTGGCCGCCGCGTGCCACAGGTACCTCGTGAGCGCCCGGAAGATGACCCAGCCAGGGCCTGCCGGCGAGCCGGCGAGGCTGGTGCCCTTCAACCCCAACAAGCAGGCGACGGATGAGGTGATCTACGCGCTGCGGACGCTGTGCCATCTCGACGAGCAGGCGGCGCCCGTCTGGATCGGCGGCAAGGCCCCGACGGGCTATGAAGGCCTCCGGGCAGCGGACCTGGTGGCGCTGCGCAACGGCCTGTTCCACCTCCCGACGCGTCGCCTGTTTCCGCACACGCCGCACCGCTTCGGCCTCGCGGCCCTGCCGTACGAGTTCGACCCGACCGCACAGTGCCCGGAATGGCTTAAGTTCGTGCGGTCCGTGTGGCCGAATGACGATCAGACCATCGGAGCTCTGCAAGAGACGCTCGGCTACCTCGTCTCCGGCGACACGCGACAGCAGAAGGTGTTCTTCCTGGTGGGCCCTCGCCGCAGCGGCAAGGGGACGATCTGCCGCGTAATCAACGGCCTGCTGGGTAGCGACAACGTGGCCGGGCCGACGCTTCAGACACTGGCGAGTCAGTTCGGCATGGCATCCCTGATCGGCCGCACGGCTGCGATCATCGGCGACGCGCGCAGTGGCGGCGCCAACGTGCAGACCACCGTCGAGCGCCTGCTCGGCATCAGCGGCGGCGATGTCCAGACAGTCGAGAGGAAGAACCGCACCGACTGGATCGGCCGGCTTGGCGTGCGCTTCGTCATCTGCTCCAACGAGGTGCCGAAGCTGCCCGACGCCAGCGGCGCGCTCGTCGGCCGGATGCTGGTGCTGCGAATGGAGCACTCGTTCTTCGGCAAGGAGGACCCCGCCTTGGCTGACCGGCTGGTGCAGGAACTGCCGGGCATCCTGAACTGGGCCCTCGAAGGCCTGCAGCGCGTGGAGCAGCGCGGCCGGTTCCAGCAACCTGACGCGAGCGCGCAAGTGATCGAGCAGATGGAGGCGCTCGGGTCGCAGGTCGGCGAGTTCCTGAAGGACTGCTGCATCCTCGGCGCCGGCGAGCGCATGCCGAAACAACCGTCCTACAACGCCTATCGGCTGTGGGCCCGCGATCAGGGCATCAGCCACCCCGACCCGTTGGGCACGTTCGCTCGCAACCTGTACGCGGCGGGGGTCGGCATCCGCGAGGTTCGCCCGAACGGAGCTCAACGGGCGCGGGCGTTCGCCGGCATGCGGTTGACAGACGAGTGGGCCGACCGCGTGGACACTGCAGAGCTGTAGGCCAAGAGCTACCGCGGCAGTCCCCCGGGTGCGGTCCACTCCGGGGGGCCGTCCAACCACCGTCCACCATCCCGTCCGGGGCGCGCAGGCGCCGCGAAGTTGCTTACGTTGCCGGGTGGGGTCAGGAGTTGTCGTCGGTAAACGACCCGTCCACCCGTCCACCCCCGTCCACCCTATTTTGAGGTTCAATTTTCCTAAGGGGAGTCTTGGGCCAGGGAGCGCAACACAAGGCGCGAGGCATAGGTGTGTGAGCCGCAATGGCCCGTCCGGGTGGACGGGGGTGGACGGATGGACGGCAGCCCCACGGGCGCGCGCCCTGGCCCTGCTGGTGCGGAAGCGTGGTTTCGACGCGACGCACATGCGGCACCGCTAACACTCCGCTGACGCGCGTGTGAAGCCGGCGTGCAAGTTCAGCTGACCATGACTCACGAGGCGCGGCGCGTGCCTACCCGTTCCGCGGCAGGGGCGCGTGCTCCTGCTCGATCCACACCCTGCGCAGTCGGTCGCGAACGCTCTCGTGTGAGCAGCGCTAACCGCAGTGTCGTCGAGGGAATCCTGCGCTGCCTTGGTCGGCGCCGGCACTGGACCTAGGCTGCGCAGCTTCTCCACTTCACCGAGCAACCACTCATGACGGACGTGCCGAAGAAGACGCGCAGGACGAAGACACCGCAGGAGGCCGCAGCCGCCGCCGGGCTTGAAGGCCTGCAGCTGATCGGCGCTGACGACCTCGCCGCCCTGCTCGGCCGGTCGCCCCGAACCGTGAGGGTCGACGCGTCCCGCAACCCTGGGAACCTGCCCCCTCGTTTCCACGTGCCCGGCACCCGCAAGCTCGCGTGGCGCGTCGTCGATGTGCGGCGCTGGTCCGAGTCAACCGCAGCAGAGGCGCGCGTGAAGGCTGCGGCTGCGAAGGCGCTGTACGAGCGCGAACAGCAGGCGGCGAGGACAGCGAGCCTGCGCGTCAAGTCGGTGAAGCTACCTCCCCCAACCGCGTGGCCCAGCGAGCCGGACGACGAGTGATACTCGATCGCGAGGAGGCGCGACGCATGACGACCTTTCAGAGGGCGGCGCTCAGTTTGACGCTTGCCGCGATGCTCGGCGCTGCCTGGATGCTGCGGCACACGGTAGTCGTCGTCCCGCGCGACGGAGGCGCGATTGCCTATCTGCAAGACCGATGGACCGGGCGCGTCGACCTGGTGATAGGCGATCAGCGGCACCTGATCCGCGGCCCCAACTTCTTCGACCAAATGGACGGCAAGAGCTCGTCCGGTGCTCCCGTCGTGGGCGAGATCCGGGAGGGCTATCGCTTCCTCGGTGGCGACCCGGCCGACCGAAGCAGCTGGGCCAAGGCGACGGCTGCTGAGCGTCGCTGAACAGGCGGACACTGCCCGCGGCGCCTTGCCCCGAGATCAGCCGCGCGCGGCCGCACGCTGGGCCGCTGTCCCCTTACCTCCGCCGCCATTGTCAGCGGGACTGCCAGCTTTGCGAAGCGACCGCGCGACCCGGCGCTCGGGCCCCCTGAGGCACAAGGCGCTGCACAACACAGCATCCCAGCGACACGACGCCCATCGCGTTTACATGAGTGCTGGCCGCGCACGATCGCCGATATGCTGCCCGCCATGTTGGTGACACAGACACGTGGCCAGCCGGACAGAGCCGCCCGTGAGATTCCACTGGGCGAATTGCTCCATCACCCCGCCCTCTCGGGCCTACGGCCGGGTGATCGCGACGCACTTCACCTCGCCGCCGACCAGCTCGAACGCTTGGCCGATGACGGGATCGCTGTGCGCGTGCGCATCGCGCATGTTGGGGATCTGGTGCCGATCAGCCTCTTCGACGCCCGCGCAGCCGTCTACTGCACGACCGGCTCAACGCGTGAGGTGCACGTGTGGGTCAACGGCGATGACGTGACCGGGAAGTCGGGTGCGTCCACGCCGGTGCTGTTGCAGGTGCTCGCCGGTGCCGCTGGTGCGCATGCGCCGGCGCTGTTCTGGGCAGACGTCGACCTTCCGCTGGCTGGTGCGATCAACGGGCCGCTGTACCCACTCGACGGCGAGGCAACTTCCATGTTGAAGCAGGCCGCGCTCGGCGAGAGCGTCCAAACCAAAGCGTAGAGCGCTGCCTCCGCAGGCAGTGCCGACTGCCGTCTCGCTGTGCTCGGCGACCGGCAACTACCGCAGTTGCTAGGTTCGTCCCGGCGACCGCAGACGTGGCAGGCCAGTCGGAGCCCATTGGCCCGCGGCCAAGCGCTACTCGACACCGCCCAGCGTCGAAGGGGGCAGGGAAGCGGCAGCGGGCGACGCCGCCAAAGGTTCACCGCCCTCGGCCCCTGCCGCGGCTTGCGCGGCGGCATTCGTCGCGCCCTCCTGCAGATCGAGCTTCCACTGGCGAGCCGAGTCGGGGAGCGGAAGGTCCGACACTGAGGTGGCCTGCATGCCGAGGGACTTGGCCGTCTGACAGAGCCCGGCGTCATCACTGATGATCATCGTTGCTCCGGCGACCTTGGCGATTGCCACCACCTGCCGGTCGATCTTGATCCGCTGCCACGCGTCCTTCCGCCCTCCGCGCTTGTCACCCTTCCTGATGAGTTCTCGATCGATCTGGGCGCACTCCATCGCAGCGCGCCTATCGAACGGCGCGACCTGCACCGCCGCCTTGCGATCGAGTGTGGTCAGCCAGTCCGCGGAACCTGCATCGGCCCCGACGAGAAATTCGGCGACGACCGGCGTGGGAATGACAACTCGGCCCTTCACTGCCGCAACGCGCGTGAGGAGAAACTCGAAGCGCTGGCGATCCGGATCGTCTGGGTCAAGACGTGACCAGCACACAAGACACTTGGTGTCGAGCGCGACGATCACTCGCGGCCCCTGATGTCATCGAGGAGCTTCGAGGCATCCTCCTTGGACATGTTTGCCCAGCCGGTATGGCGGATCGCGCCCAGGTCCCCGAACACCTCCACAGCACTTCGCTGATCGAGCTGCTCGATCGCGTCGGCATAGAGCGAGTTCGGCACCCAGTTCCCTTCTGGTGTGCGCTTCCACGTGCCGTGCACGCGGATGCGAAGGGCAGCACCTCGAAAGCATGCTGCAGCCTGTCGGGCAAGCGCCATGTCCCGCACTTGCACGCTCGTGATCGCCTTGGTGCTCGGGTCCAGCAGGCGAATGTGAGCCGTGTCGTCCACGCCTTCTACGGCGACCACGACGCCATCGATGTCGGCGACATCAGCGACTACGACCTCAGCCGAAATGCTCGGCTGGGGCAGCGATGGAAAAACGATGACTTCGTCATTCTTCTCATCGACGACTGCACCTCGCGCCCCGTCGGACCGCAACAGGCTTGTGAGCCTCTCATAGGCAGACCGACCTGGAGCCTCGTCGTCGTTCGCCGCTTTGCGAAGCCGCTGCCGCGTGGTCGACACGAGACGCGTGTTCCGTTCCTTCACACGAAGGACGACACTGCCCTTCACCACCCCGGCGAAGACGGGCCGGCCATCGTCGCCGAGCAGGTCGGCGAATCGACCTAGATACTCGGCCAGGCGCCCAAGTTGAAGCGTCGACAGGCTCACGCCGCGAATGCGGAGTGCGAAGTCCCAGTCGGCGCGGCGGGTCATGTGATCGAGTATGTCACCCGTTCGGCGCCGTGGTAGGGCATGCCCCCTCTAAGACTGTATATTTGTACAGTGATCGTGGACGTGACTGTGCTCCGCCGAGACGGCCGGAAGCTTCCTGAACTTGAGTTGCGGCTGCAACCTGTCCTGCGTGGCGATCTTGGTGTCGAGCACGAAGGCCAGAGCGGCCCGGTCGCGCGACTTCGGTCGTCGACCGCGCGGCATGAGCTGTTCAGGCCGTTGCTGAACGTCCGCATCGTACCGATGCGAGGCGACAGCTTTGTCGTCGCCGGCGTACAGGAGACGCAACCTCCCGGGGCTTCACGGCTACTTCAGCGACAGGCCTGGTGGTGTCGGTTGCCAAAGGACGACTTAGCCGCCGCGCAGCGCCTGCTGCTCGCCAAGCTTGGCATCGGCACCGGAGTGCTGGTCGACGACGACTGAACTTCTGTGCGCCCTCCGAGAGTGATGGACAGTAGGTCTCGAGCGACGCACAGTGCGAGCCGGATCTGGGCCAAGGGCAGCGAACATTGCCATATTCGCAGGCTGGACACCACGGAGCGGCGCGCGCCGACTCCCGGCGTGATCGCCCAGATCCGCCGAACTTGAATTTCGTTGGGAGAAATATGCAGCAGACGACAACAGCGCAGCCGGTGGTCTGGGAAGGCGACTTCTTTCAGCGTCATCGCTTCGCCGACTTCTTGACGGAGTACCTCAGGACCCAGTCGCACGCGCCTGGGAAGTCCGAACTGCGTCCCTTCTCGCTTGCGCTTGATGCTGGCTGGGGCCGAGGCAAAACGTTCTTCGTCGAGCGGTGGGCAAAGGACTTGTCGACGAGAGCACCGAGACACCCGGTGCTGCTGTTCAACGCTTGGGCAGCCGACATCGCTGCGGACCCGCTCGTCGCATTCATGGCGGCGTTCAAGGCAAAACTCGACGAGGAAGTTCAGGCTCTCGACTTGGTAGCTGCCACCGGGGAGAGCGTTAAGAAGATGGTGAAAGGCATGCGACGCGCTTACCTCCCAGCCGGCAAAGTGCTGTTGAGGGGGCTCTTCGAGAAGTGGAGCGGCGCGGGTGCTGACGAATTCTTCGAGGCGCTCAAGACCGGAGACACGGACATCGATCAAGCGAGACTCGAAGAACTGGGCGAAGAGAGCTTCAAGACAGTCGGCAAAGGGTTGGATGAGTTCTTTCAAAAGGCGCTTGCAGAGCAAACCGACCTTGCCAAGGTCGTCGCTGAGCTTCGTTCGTCGATCGAAATGACGTTGTCAACTCTTGCCCAACAGGGAGGAGTCGCCCTTCCGATGTTTGTGTTCGTCGACGAGCTGGATCGCTGCCGGCCGCCGTTCGCGATTGCGATGCTCGAGGGCATTAAGCACCTGTTTGGGGTAAAGGGCGTCTGCTACGTCGTCTCGACGAACTTGGCTCAGTTGGCAGAGGCGACGCGCGCTGTCTATGGGCCTGGCTTCAATGGTGCGGGATACCTCAAGCGGTTCTTCGACGTTCAGTGCGAGCTACCCGCGCCCTCACCGCTGAAGTTCGCCGAGTCGTTGTTTGCGGCGAGCTCTGTGATGGCAGCAGCTCAAGGCCGGCTCGCTCACGGAATGCCCGACGGTGGCCTAAAGGACACCGACTGGGGCGAGACTGCACCCGCAGCCTTTTGCTGGGTAGCGGAAGAGTTCGGCCTCGACTTCCGCTCTCAGCAGCAAATGTTCGCGGTGGCAGAAGCCAGCGTCAGCGCCCTAGGCACGCAAGACATCCACCTCCTTTGGCTAGTCATCCTCTGCGCGATTCGGCACGCCAATCCGCCGTTCTTCGAAAGACTCGCGCGCCGTGAAATGGATATCGAGGCGGCCTGGTCCGATCTGCTAATTGTGACGAGACCATACAGGCGTACCGCATACGACGCGAGCAGCCCCCAAGGGGCCGAGGCAGGTGTGACCCTTCGCGAGGTTGCCGCGCAGTTCTACGCGAATGCGTTCAAACTCTCCAAGGCTGCCGCGAGAGCGCCAACGACGGATTTTGACTACCCCAAGCGCTGGCTTCAGCACCTGAAGAAGGCGGGCCCACGAGGGGATTCAGAGTTGCGCCAGTACTTCTCGGCCGTGCGCTGCGCAGGGTTCATATCCATCGACTAACGCAAGGTCAAAGCGGCGCGATGTCCCCTCGTTTCCGGACATCCAGCTCGATCTCGATGTCGGCCTTGTCGAGCCACGGGACATCCCGCCGCTTGAGCATCGCCGCCAGCTCGGCGGTCGAGTACGCGGCGAACTTTCGCCCCGGGACCTGGCTGGGCTTGCGATCGTCGACACCGGCCGTCGACTGCCCGGCGAACGAACCCCATGGACCACGCGCAGCGCCCGGCTGCACCTGAACGCCCCCACCCGGGCGGCGAACCTCTCGCGTCGTCGTCTTCGTCTCGGCACCGGTCTTCGGATCGATCTCGTTGCGCTCGATCGTGGTCATGTCCTGCTCGCGCGGCCCGGTGGCGCCCTGCCCGTTCTTCGCCTTGATCAGGGCCACCTGCTGCTGCAGTTCAGACAGGCGCTTGACCTTCTCGGCGTCGCCGATGGCCGGGTTCGCGTTCAGCGAGGCGGCCTGCTCGTAGAGTGCGCCGAGCTTCTGCTGGTCCTCGAGCGTCAGCCGCTTCGCGTCGAGCTCGACGCCCAGGATGCGGGTGCGCGCCGCGGACTCAGCCGTGGCGGCGCGGGAGGCCGCCGTCTCGGTCGCCGCCGTCTTGTTGCGCAGGCCCTGCAGGTGGCGCGGGTCGTTGAGCGCCGCCGTCTCGGCGTCGTGCCGCGCTTGGTCGACCAGCCGCTGCCGCTCCACCTCGATCGGCGTCAGCGCCAAGCCGCGTTCGACATCCACGGGGATCTCGGCCCTTTTCTGGTCGAGCGCGCGGGCCGCGGCCGCCCTGGCGCTACGCGCCGTGAACTCCAGCTGTGCCGCTGCTTGCTGCCCGGTCAACCGATCGAGTGCGTCCTCTCGCTCAGCCTTGCGCCGGTACGCGTCGATGCGCAGCGCCTTCTGCTCGTCGATGTCGGCCATCTGCTTGGCGAGCGTCCCCCGGCGCTGGTCCTCGATGTGCCGCTGCGCGACTTCGCCGAGCGCGCCCGCGGCGCCGCCCATCGCGCCGGCGATGATTCCGATATTCATGCTGGTTCCTTTCGGCGCGAGGACGGCGCCGGCTTCTGTGGCTGAGCGCTGGATCGGCGCGGCCATGAAAAAAGCGCCTCTCGGGCGCTGTGGATGATGGAGGGCGTAAGGGCCCTACCCCGGATTCTAGCCCACGCCCCGGGTGCAGCTTGGGACCCGTTGCTAACGCACAAAATACAGGGGTTGAGGGGGTCGATCTCTGAGGACCGTTCCGAGGGCAAAATCTTGGAAAACTGGTCCACGACCGCGCGAAATGGTGCTGAACAAGGGGGAACCTGCGCCGGCGACTTCGCCAGGGGTGTACCGGGGTCAGTGCGTCCCCCTTCGATTTGGGGGAGCGTTTTCCCGGATTTTTCCCTTGCCTCGTATCGGCGGGCAGCCCATGAGTGGTGATCGCGCCGACCGGCCCCCCGCCAAGATGACCGGGGCCCCACTTTGCCGGGTATCCAGATTGGTATCCGAAGACGGCTCACGAGACCAGAAAGCACAACGGGCCAGCTCCTTGTGAGAGCTAACCCGTTGATTTTCCTACAAGTTCAATGGTCGGGGTGGCGGGATTCGAACTCGCGACCCCTTGCACCCCATGCAAGTGCGCTACCAGGCTGCGCTACACCCCGACGAAGCTGCGCATTATGCCAGCCAATTCCCCGCTTCAGACCAACAGCAGCTCGCGGATCGACAGCAGCTCTGCACGCAGTTGCGACGGCGCGAGCTCATGCACCTCGGGCAACGGCAGCACGATGACGGCCTCGACCGCTTCGGCGGCTACCACCGCTTCGATCTCGGCGGCCATCGACCCGATGCCGTCGAGCGTGCCGGCCCCATCCGCGATGCGCGGCGCCACGGCATCGGTCAACTGGTTGCGCGCACCGCTGATCGTGAAGCCCTGGTCATAGAGCAACTCGCGAATGCGGCGGATCAGCAGCACCTCGTGGTGCTGGTAGTAGCGCCGGTTGCCGCGCCGCTTCATCGGCTTGAGCTGCGTGAACTCCTGTTCCCAATAGCGCAGAACATACGGCTTCACACCGCACAAGTCGCTGACCTCACCAATCGTGAAGTAGCGCTTGGCCGGGATGGCGGGAAGCGGTTTCTCCATTGAAATCAACGGGGTGCGCGAGCAAACCTAGACTTTACTCGAACTCCTCCCCGACCGGGGCGTCACCTTGCACGATCGCCTTCAGCTTGTGACTGGCATGGAAGGTCACGACGTTGCGGGCCTTGATCGGTATCGCCTCGCCGGTGCGCGGGTTGCGCCCCGGGCGCGGCGCCTTGCGCCGGATGTTGAAGTTGCCGAAGCCCGACAGCTTGACGTCGTCACCGTTGACCAGCGTCTGGTGCACCAGCTCGAAGAAGGCTTCGACCATGTCCTTGGATTCGCGCTTGTTCAACCCCAGCCGCTCGAACAGCAGCTCGGCCAGCTCGGCCTTGGTCAGCGTCGGTGTCTCCAGTGACGGCAGGATCACGCGATCGGGGGTCGGCTCCTCGTTGCTCATGCGCTTGTGTTTTCGGTCGTTGTTCGTCGATCGGGTCAGGTTCGCAAGCGGGCGCCGACGGCCTCGGCCGCGCGGGCGACCGCCGCTGCCACCGTCGCATCGATGCGCTCGTCGGTCCAGGTGGCGTCGGCGTCCAGCAGTTCCAGCCGGACCGCCATGCTGCGCTCGCCGGCGCCGATGTCGGTGCTCGGCCCAGCGGGCTTGTAGACATCGAAGAGCGTCACGTCGCGCACATGGCCTGCCGGGTCGGCGCGCAACGCGCCGACCAGCGCGTCGTGACCCGCACCGTCGGGCACCACCAGCGCCAGGTCGCGCCAGGCAGGCTGATGGCGCGAGATCGGCTCGAAGCGCGGCAGCGGCCGTTCCAGCACGGCGGCGAGATCGAGCTCGAACAGCACGGGCGCCTGCGGCAGCTCGTAGCCCTGGCGCCAGCGGGGATGCAGCTCGCCGACGATCCCGATCTCACGCCCATCGTCATCGAGCAGCACACGGGCGCTGCGGCCCGGATGCAACGCCGGGTGGCTGGCCGGCTCGAAGCGCACGGCGCGCGGCGCCAGCAGCGCTTCGACATCACCTTTGACGTCGAAGAAGTCGACCAGCCGCTCTTTCTCGCCCCACTGCAGCTCGTCGGCCGCCCCATAAGCCAGTCCGCCCACGCGTTGCGGTTGCGCGATGCCAGCGACTGTCAGATCACCCGCCATCACCGACGCATCGCGGCGCGACACGCGCCCCAGCTCGAACACCCGCACGCGGTTCGTCTTGCGCGCGAGGTTGTGGCGCAGCACGTTGACCAGGCTGCCGACGAGGCTCGAACGCATCACCGCCAGCGGAGCGGCGATCGGATTCAGCACGCGGATCGGATCGGGGTTGCCGGCCAGCTCGCTTTCCCAGCGCTGCTCGACGAAGCTGAAGTTGATCGTCTCCTGGTAATCGAGCGCTGCCAGCAGCCGCCGCACCGCGTGACCGCTGCGTCGCTCTTCGTCGAGCGGGCGCGCGGCAATCGGAGCCAGCGGCGGCGTCGCCGGCAGCTTGTCGTAGCCGATGACGCGGATCACCTCCTCGATCAGGTCTTCCTCGATCGTCAGGTCGAAGCGCCAGCTCGGCGGCGTGACACTCAGTGTGCCCGCTGCCGATTCGCTGAACGGCATCCCCAGCCGCGTGAACACCGCCTCGCAATCGGCCTGCGTGACGGGCATCCCGATGACCTTGGCCGCGCGATCCACACGCAGCGTGACCGGCCGCGGCTGCGGCAGGTTGACCTGCTGGTCGTCCATCGGACCGCACACCGTCTCCGGCGTGCCGCAGATGTCGATGATCAGCTGCGTGATGCGCTCGATGTGCTCGACGGTGCGCGCCGGGTCGACACCGCGCTCGAAGCGGTGGCCGGCATCGGTGGCAAAGTTGAAGCGCCGCGAACGCCCGGCAACCGCTTCCGGCCACCAGAAAGCCGCTTCGACGTAGACGTGGCGCGTGTCGTCCGAGACCGCCGTCTTGTCGCCGCCCATGATGCCGGCGAGCGATTCGACGGCCTGGTCGTCGGCGATCACGCCGACGGCCGCGTCGACCTCGATGGAGTTGCCGTTCAGCAGCTTCAGCGTTTCGCCCGCCCTGCCCCAACGGACCACCAGTCCGCCGTGGATCTTGTCGAGATCGAAGATGTGCGACGGCCGGCCGTACTCGAACATCACGTAGTTCGAGATGTCGACGAGTGCGGTCACCGAGCGCTGCCCGCAGCGCGCGAGGCGGTCGACCATCCACGCCGGTGTCCTGGCCTTGGTGTTGACGTTGCGCACGATGCGGCCGGAGAAGCGGCCGCACAGGTCGGGCGCCTCGATTCGCACTGGCAGGCGCGCATCGTCGCGCGGCGCGACCGGCTGAATCGCCGGGGTCTGCAGCGGCGCGCCGGTCAGCGCCGAGACCTCGCGCGCGATGCCGTAGACCGACAACGCATGGCCCAAGTTCGGCGTCAGCTTCAGCGTGAACAGCGTGTCGTCGAGCGACAGCACCTGACGGAGATCAGCCCCCAGCGGCGCATCCGCCGGCAGCTCGAGCAGGCCACCGTGATCCTCGCTGAGCTTCAGCTCACGCGCCGAGCACAACATGCCGAAGCTCTCGACACCACGCAGCTTGCCGGTCTTGATCTCGAACGGCTCGCCACCCGAGTTTTCGCCCTCCGCGGGCGGCAGCAGCGCACCGACCACCGCCAGCGGCACCTTGATGCCGACGCGCGCATTCGGTGCACCGCAGACGATCTGCAGCGGCCCGTCCTTCGAGAATCCGCCGGCATCGACGCGGCAGACCCGCAGGCGATCGGCGTTCGGATGCTGCTCGGCCTCGACGATCTCGGCGACGACGACGCCCGAGAACGGCGGCGCGACCGGCCGCAGCTCTTCGACCTCCATGCCGGACATCGTCAGCAGGTCGGCCAGGGCCTGGGTGGTCAGCGCGGGGTTGCAGAACTCGCGCAACCAGGATTCGGGGAATTGCATGGTCGGGAATCAGCGGAACTGGGACAGGAAGCGCAGGTCGCCATCGAAATACAGGCGCAGGTCGTTGATGCCGTAACGCAGCATCGTCAGCCGATCCGGACCCATGCCGAACGCGAAGCCGATGTGGCGCTCGGGATCGAGGCCGAAGTTGCGCACGACGTTCGGGTGCACCTGGCCGGAGCCGGCGACCTCGAGCCAGCGGCCCTTCAGCGGGCCGCTGGAGAAGGCGATGTCGATCTCGGCGGACGGTTCGGTGAACGGGAAGAACGAGGGCCGGAAGCGCAGTTGCAGGTCGTCGGTCTCGAAGAAGCGGCGGCAGAAATCGGTGAACACCGACTTCAGGTCCTTGAAGCTGACGTTCTCGCCGATCCACAGGCCTTCGCACTGGTGGAACATCGGCGAGTGCGTCGCGTCGCTGTCGACGCGGTAGGTTCGGCCCGGCGCGATCACGCGGATCTCGGGCATCGTGCCGCCCTGCGCGATCACGTCGGCATAACGCCCCGCATGAGCGCGCGCGTAGCGCACCTGCATCGGCGAGGTGTGCGGGCGCAGGTTCAGCCAGCGACCCTCCTCGTCCTTCATGTCGACGTAGAAGGTGTCCTGCATCGACCGGGCCGGATGATTCTCCGGATTGTTCAACGCGGTGAAACTCATCCAGTCGGTCTCGATCTCGGGACCGTCGGCGACGTCGAAGCCCATCGAGCCGAAGATCAGCTCGATGCGCTCCATCGTGCGCGACACCGGATGCAGGCCACCGCTGCCGCGCCGGCGCCCGGGCATCGTGACGTCGAGCGCTTCGGCCTGGAGTTGGGCCGCGAGCTCGGCTTCGGCCAGCGCCTGGCGGCACGATTGCAGCGCCGCTTCGATGCGCTGCTTGGCCAGGTTGATGTCCGCGCCGCGCGCCTTCTTCTCCTCGGGCGTCAGCGCGGCAAGGCCCTTCAGCAGCTCCGTCACGCGGCCGGACTTGCCGAGGTAGCGCGCCTTCGCGTTTTCGAGTTCGGCCGGGGTCGGCGCGGCCGCGAACTCGGCGCTTGCACCGGCCACCAGTTGATCGAGATCGTTCATCGTCGGTCGGACGTCAATCGGACAAATGAAAAAGGCCGCCCCGAGGTGACGGCCTTGAATGCTTGCATACCCGTGGGCTCGTGTCTGTTGCCAGACGAGCCCGCGGGCAGGGGATCAAGCGAGCTGGGCCTTCACCTTCGCAACGATGCTGCCAAAGGCAGCCGGGTCGTTGACGGCCAGGTCGGCAAGGACCTTGCGGTCGATGTCGATCGAAGCCTTCTTCAGGCCGGCCATGAACTTGCTGTACGACAAGCCGAGGCCGCGCGAAGCGGCGTTGATACGGGCGATCCACAGCTGACGGAAGACGCGCTTGCGGGTGCGGCGGTCACGGTAGGCGTATTGGCCCGCCTTCATCACCGCCTGCTTGGCGATGCGGAAGACGTTCTTGCGGCGGCCGCGGAAGCCCTTGGCCAGGGCCAGGATCTTCTTGTGGCGGGCGCGAGCGGTTACACCACGTTTGACGCGAGGCATGTTGGTTTCCTTTCAGTCCGTCAGGTCACAGGCCGGCAAACGGCAGCATCTGCGCCATGTGGCCCATGTTGGTCTCGTGCACGTTGGCGGCGCCGCGGAGGTGGCGCTTTCGCGTGGTGGACTTCTTGGTGAGGATGTGGCGCTTGAACGCCTGACCGCGCTTGACGGTACCCCCCGGACGGACGCGGAACCGCTTGGCCGCGCTCTTCTTGGTCTTCATCTTGGGCATGACTGCTCCTTCTATGTGACCCCTGCAGGCGGCTTGGGGCAATGCCCGAAGCACTTGTACGGCCTTGCAGCGGCTTCTCTCCAATCGCCGCGGTGACCAGACCGCGGCGCGGATCCTTCAAAACTCAAACTTTCACTGCTTCTTCTTCGGCGCCAGCACCATGATCATCTGCCGGCCCTCGAGCTTGGGCATGTGCTCGACCACCGCCACATCGGCCAGCTCGTCGCGGATCCGCTCCAGCAGGCGCATGCCGATGTCCTGGTGCGTGATCTCGCGGCCGCGGAAGCGCAACGTGACCTTGCCCTTGTCGCCGTCCTCGGCGATGAATCGCCGCAGATTGCGCATCTTGATGTTGTAGTCGCCTTCATCGGTACCGGGCCGGAACTTGACTTCCTTGACCTCGATGACCTTCTGCTTCGACTTGGCTTCTGCGGCCTTCTTCTGTTCCAGGTACTTGAACTTGCCGTAATCCATCAGCCGGCAGACCGGCGGATCGGCCGTGGCCGCGATTTCGACCAGGTCCACGTCCGACTCGCCGGACAGTCGCAGCGCTTCCTGGATGCTCACGATGCCCAAGGGCTCGTTGTTGACCCCGTTCAAGCGAACCATGGGCGCCATGATTTCGCGGTTGAGTCGATGCTTGCGCTCGACATTGGGCATCCGGCGATCGAGAAAAGTAGCGATGGTGCTAACCCCTACACGGCCCCAAGGCAAGCAACGGGCTCAGAAAAAGCAAATGCGCGCGCCGGAGGACCGCTTCAGACCTTGTGGGCGATGTCGTCGGCGAGCTTGCGGGCGAAGTCGTCGAGAGCCATCACACCGAGGTCCTGGTTGCCCCGAGCGCGCACGGCAACGGCCCCGCTTGCCTTCTCCTTGTCGCCAGCGACGAGGATGTACGGGACCTTTTGCAATGAATGCTCGCGGATTTTATACGTGATCTTTTCGTTCCGCAAATCGGCCGCCACTCTAACTCCTTGTTTTTGAAGTGTTTTCGCGACTTCAGCAACATAGTTTGCATGGGCTTCCGTGATGTTGGCCACGACCACCTGCGTCGGCGCCAGCCAGGCGGGCAGCGCGCCGGCGTGCTGCTCGATCAGGATGCCGATGAAACGCTCGAGGCTGCCGACGATCGCCCGGTGCAACATCAGCGGGCGCTTGCGTGAGCCATCCTCGGCGACGTACTCGGCATCGAGCCGCTCCGGCATGTTCGGGTCGATCTGCATCGTGCCGCACTGCCACTGACGGCCGAGGGCGTCCTTTAGCGTGTACTCGACCTTCGGCCCGTAGAAGGCGCCCTCGCCCGGCGCGATCTCGAAGTCGACGCCAGAGCGCCGCAGGCCCTCCATCAAGGCCTGCTCGGCGCGCTCCCAGGATTCGTCGCTGCCGATGCGCGCATCGGGCCGCGTGGCGACCTTGTAGATGATCTGCGTGAAGCCGAAGTCCTTGTAGACCTGCTGCAGCAGCGTCGTGAAGGCCGCGCACTCGGCGAGCACCTGCTCTTCCGTGCAGAAGACGTGGCCATCGTCCTGCGTGAAGGCGCGCACGCGCATGATCCCGTGCAGGCCGCCCGTCGGCTCGTTGCGATGGCACTGGCCGAACTCGCCGAAGCGCAAGGGCAGGTCGCGGTAGCTCTTAATGCCCTGCTTGAAGATCAGCAGGTGGCCGGGGCAGTTCATCGGCTTCAGCGCGTATTCGCGCTTCTCCGATTCCGTCGTGAACATGTTCTCGCGGTACTTGCCCCAGTGGCCCGTCTTCTCCCACAGGCTCTGGTCCAGGATCTGCGGGCCCTTGACCTCGAGGTAGCCGTTGTCGCGGTAGACGCGGCGCATGTACTGCTCGACCTCCTGCCACAGCGTCCAGCCCTTCGGATGCCAGAACACCGTGCCGGGCGAGTGCTCGTCGAGGTGGAAGAGATCCAGCTCTCGGCCGAGCTTGCGGTGGTCGCGCTTCTCGGCCTCCTCGAGCATGCGCAGGTGGTTCTGCAGGTCTTCCTTGCTGGCCCAGGCCGTGCCGTAGATGCGTTGCAGCATCTCGTTGCGGTGGTCACCGCGCCAGTAGGCGCCGGCGACCTTCATCAGCTTGAAGTGCTTCAGCTTGCCCGTGCTCGGCACGTGCGGCCCACGGCAGAGGTCTTCGAAGGCGCCTTCGCGGTACAGCGAGACATCCTCGTTGCTCGGGATGCTGGCGATGATCTCGGCCTTGTAGTGCTCGCCGAGCCCCTTGAAGTAGGCCACCGCCTCGTCGCGCGGCAGCACGCGGCGTGCCACCGGCTCGTCCTTCTTCGCCAGCTCCTGCATGCGGGCCTCGATCGCCGCCAGGTCCTCGGGCGTGAAGGGCCGCTTGTACGCGAAGTCGTAGTAGAAGCCGTTCTCGATGACCGGGCCGATCGTCACCTGGGCTTCGGGGAACAGCTCCTTGACGGCATAGGCCAGCAGGTGCGCCGTCGAGTGGCGGATCAGCTCGAGGCCGGCCGGGTCCTTGTCCGTGACGATCGCCAGCGTCGTGTCGGCGTCGATGCGGTGGCTCGTGTCGACCAGCTTCGCGTCGGCGCCCTCGCCGACGCGGCCGCCGAGCGCAGCCTTGGCGAGGCCGGCGCCGATCGATGCCGCGACGTCGGCGACCGTGACGGCCTGGTCGTACTCGCGTTGGGATCCATCGGGCAACGTGATCTTGATCATGGGACTCTCTCGGAACGGGCAACAAAAAAGCGCGGTGGAGACCGCGCTTTCAGGTTGTTCGGGGGAAAGGTGCGAACAGGCGTGACGGCGCGGCCGAATCAGTCGGCAGTGGCGAACGTAGTCCGCGGTGTCACAACCATGATGCCTTTCTCGCCCTTGTTGATTGGTGGAAGGCGCGATTCTAGTTCAGGCCACCGTCAAAACGGCAACAGGCTGACGTCGGCCGTGCGCTCGAACAGCCACACCGCCGCGAGCAGCATCGCGGCCGCCGAGCCGGCGACCATCACGCCGGGCACGTAGAGCCGGCGCCGGCGCAGCAGATACAGCATCGGCACGACCAGCAGCACCATCGCCAGCTGACCCAGCTCGAGCCCGAGGTTGAACTGGAACAGTGCCCAGCCGAAGGCGGCCGGCGGCAGCTGCAGCTCGCCGAGCACGCCGGCGAAGCCGAAGCCGTGGATCAGGCCGAAGAAGAACGTCACCCAGCCGCGCCGCTTTCCGATCAGGGGCCGGATGTTGTCAAGCGCCGCCAGGATGATCGTCACCGCGATGGCCGGCTCGACGAACGCCGGCGACAGTCGCACCCAGCCCAGCGTCGCGAGCGCCAGCGTTACCGAGTGCGCCAGCGTGAACAGCGTGACCGTCTTGGCGACCGGCCACAGCGCGGCGCGCCAGCTGTCGACCGCCTGCCAGCGGCCGTCCTCGCGCCGCAGCACCGCGGGCAGCAGCAGGCAGAACAGGAACAGCAGGTGGTCGTAGCCGGTGACGATGTGGTGCACGCCTTCGCGCAAGAACGCGGCCGCCGTCCCGGGCTCGACTGAAGCGGGCGTCGCGGACACCGCCGGCACGGCGGCCGGCTGCTGCGGATCGAGCAGCCGCACCGCGCTGCTGCCGTCGGCCCGCTGGATCTTCAGGATGCCGCGGTGTGTCGGGTCGACGTCGGCGAACAGCGTGTAGCGCAGCGGCGTGCGTTCGTCGATCGTGCACGGCGCGCGCAGCAGCAGCACCGCATAAGCGCCGTCGTTGCGACGCTCCAACGCGTGGCCGGTGACTTCGAAGCGGCAGCCCGGCGCCGACAGTGCGGCCAGCGCCAGCGCGTCGATCGAGGCCCAGGCGCTGCGCAGCTCGCGCCAGGTGAGCTGGCGATCGCCGTCGGCATCGAGCGGCAGCGCGGCATCGAGGTCGCGCAAGGCGATGTCCCATCGCATTTGCGTGTTATCACCGCGTGTCTCGATGAACAGATAGGCATCGCTCGCCTTGTGCGCCGCGGCCGGCAGCGGCGGCAACAGCGCACACAGCAGCAGCATCGCCGCGCGGAACGCCGCGAGCAGCGTCGCGGTGCCGTCAGATCGCATCCAGCCGCGCATCGCGCATCCCCATGCGTTCGGCCAGCGTGCGCGCCTGGGCACGCGCGGCGGCATCACCCGCCGCGGCCGCGCAACGCGCCAGCAGCAGCACATCGAGCGGCTCGCGCTGCTGCTCGACGTTCTGTCGCGCCGCCCGCAGCGCGGCCGCCGCATCGCCTTCGATCTCCAGCGCCATCAGCGCGCGCTCGCGCTCGTGGCCGCTCGGACCGCTGCGCTGGTCGGCCAACGCAAAACGCTCGCGCAGTTCATCGCGCAGCGTGGCCGCTTCGGGCAATCCCGCGCGCTGCGCGGCGATCGCCAAACGCAGCAGCGCGGCATCACTGCGCTGCTCGCCTTGCAGCAGTCCCCAAGCCTCGCGCGGCCGACGCTGATCGAGCAGGAAGTCGGCATAGGAAATCGCCGCATAACTGTCGCGCGCGCTGGCCAGCGACTGGCGCCAGGCCTGGTCGGACGCCGCCGCGCGGCCGGCGCGTTGTTCGAGCTCGGCCAGCGTCGTCAGCAGCCAGGCCCGGGTGGTCGGTTGGGTGGCCCGCGCGATCAAGGGCTGCAGTTGCCGGCGCGCCGGCTCGTGCTCGCCGCGCAGCGCGAGGTTCTCGGCGCTGCAGGCTGCGGCATAGGGCTGCATGCCCAGGCGCTGCAGCGCCTGGCACGCGGTGTCGGACTGCGCGTAGCGGCCTTGCACGCGATGCAGCGTCGCGAGCATCAGCCAGGCGCGCGGCTGGCCCGGATCACGCTGGACGAGCGCTTCGAGGCGCACGACGGCCGATCCGAACTGGTGCAGGTACTGCTCGGTGTCGGCGATCAGCAGCACCAGCTCGGCCGGCGCGCGGGCATCCGCCTGCCAGCGCGCCAGGCGCGCCAGCGCGCGGCCGGCCAGCCGCGGATCACCTTGCTCGCGGCCGGCATCGAGCAGCGCCTTCGCCTCACGCAGCGCGACCGCCGGATCGCTGCTGGCGCTGCCGCGGGCGACCGCCGGCAGGCGCTCGATGACTTCGTCGTCGTGCTGCGGCACGATCGGCGCGGCGAGCGCCGCCGGGCCGGAAAGCACCGCCATCAAGAGCGCCGCGCGGGACAGGATTCGCATCGTTCTCCTCCGATGGACACGGCTGCGCCCGCCGCATTCTGCGCTTAGGCGGGCGCAGCGGGCGTCAGAGCGCGGACGGCTCCGACGTGTCGCTGCTGGGCAGCGTCAGCGTCGCGCCGATGTCGATCGGCTCGCGCGTGTCGTTGAGGTTCATGCCCAAGGTCTTCAGGTAGGCGATCAGGCCCTCGATCGACTGCGTCGCGCTGGCCGGCACCGCGGCCAGCGGATCCGGCGGCGGTGGCGCCGGTGCGGGCGGCGGCGGTGGCGGCGCGGTGTAGTCGTCGTCCCCGCCGCAGCCGCCGAGCAGTGCGGCGGCGGCGAACAGCAGCGTCAGCGTGTGACTGGTCTTCATCGCAGCGCTCCTCACTTGGATCCCGGCGTCGGCGTCGCCAGGTAGGGGAAGCCCGGCAGCAGCGGCACGACCGCCTGGTCGACCGCGTCGTGCAGCTTCAGCGAGGTGGCGCCGAGCGGCACGTTGGCCGGCTTGCAGTCGGCGCCCATGTTCAGCGTATTGCCGTCGCCGTTGACCATGCACAGCCCGCCCATCACCGCGACCAGCGAGATGTCGACGATGTCGTCCTTCGGCCGGCGGCCGTTCGGGAAGCCGGCGGCGTCACCACCGGCCAGACCCAGGCGATGCTGGCTGGCCGACGGCGTCGGCGCGGTGGCGGTGTTCAGCCGCAGCATCTCCGAGGCAACCACGTTGGCCGGCTGGTTGACGTTCCTGATGCCGGTCAGGAAGGTGACCACCAAGTCGTTGCGCGGGATGTTCTTCGGCGCGGCGCCCGGCAGGGCCAGCGCGATCTCCAGCAGCGCCGGCAGCGTCGGGTTCGTCACGTAGTCGGCGAACTGGCCGTCGTCCTTCGGCTTGCTCGAGTTGAAGCGGTCCTTGTCGGGCAGGCCGATGACGACTTCGTTGACCAGCGGCATGCCCAGCCGCGACACCTGCACCCAGGCGCCGCCCGGCACGCCGGTGGTCTGGTGGCCTTTGCCCGGCGCCGGGTTCAGCAGGCCACCCTGGCGCAGGCTGGCGGTGGTCCAGCCGCCGATCACCGTCTCGCTGCCTTGCGTCAGGCAGCTGCGATGGACTTCGAGCGCCATCGAAGAAACGTTGGTGTTGTCGATGGTGTTCGGCACCGCATTGATCAGCGCCGGATCGGTGATCACCGCGACCGGCGCGTTGACCAGGTCGAAGATCGTGCCGAGGTTGACCGCGAAGGCTTCCTTGCGCTGCCCGACGAAGAGCTTGGCCGGCTGCGTGCAGCCCGGAATCGTGACGTCGTAGATGTGCTTCGCTGCGTACGCGGCGTAGTCGGGAATCGTCTTCATGCCGATGTAGTCGACCGGCTTGTTGAAGCTCGCGCCGCCACCCGATGCGTTGGTGATCGCCGCCTTGGTGCCGCTGCGGCGGTCACCGCGCACGATGTCGACGCTGAAGGTCTCGTTGAGGTTCAGGGCAGCCGCATTCGGGTCCGTAACGCCGCCGGCCTGGATCAGCGGAATCGCGACGTTCTTGCCGCCGATCGGCAGCGTGATGCTCTTGAGCGCATTCTTGAAGCGGAACTGGAAGCTGATGTCTTCCTTCGCGTCGCCGTTGTTGTCGATGTGGATCTCGTAGAGCGCGTTCGGATCCATCGAGAAGTAGTTCGGGCCGCCGTACGGCGCCTGCAGCGGCTGGTAGTTGGCGATCAGCGTGACGTAGCCGCTGCGGCCCGGCTCGTAGCTGGAGAACATGTAGAAGTCGGTGCCGTCGACCTTGGGCTGGGTCGTGATGTACGGCGCCTCGCGGTGGCTCGACGCCTGGGCCGGCAGCGCGGCGGCGAAGGCGGCCAGCGCGGCCGCGGCGACGGGCAGCAGGCGCTGCACCGGGAGCATTGTGAGGGTCATGGTGTTCGTCCTCGAGCGCATGAAAGTCCATGCCGCCGCGGCGTCGGAGGGCCGCTTCGGCGCTGGACACCTCCGGCTTGTTGTCAGCGCCAGCGGGTGTCTGGCAGGCTGATACGCGGGGAGCTCGAAAACGGATGCGCTTGTCGGCAAAGGCCCGCCGGCCGGCGCACCTAGGGCAGCGGCGCGGCGTCGATCGACGTCTTCGAGGCGAGCTGCTCGAATTCGTCGGCCAGCCGAGCGCTCATCGTCAAGGCCTGGCGCCAGGCCGCGGCACGGCCGGCGTGATCCAGGCCGTAGGCCTTGAAGTCGCTGCGGTCGGGCAGCTTGGCGTTCGGCAAGGTTCTGACCCACTCGGGGTTCGGCGCCAGCACGATCACATTCTCGAGCCGCGCGCTCGCGCGGTGGCGATGGCGCAGGCCCTTGTCGAGCCAGCCCGGCACCAGCTGGCGCTGGAAGTGCGGGTACAGCACCAGGCCCTCGCCCATCGACGCGTAGTCGAGGTGCAGGTGGTAGTCGGTGATGCCGCCGTCCCAGTAGGCGCCGGCCGGCGCGCCGGGGATGTCGTGCACTGCGGCGAGCACGAACGGTATCGAGCAGCTCGCCAGCACCGAGGACGTCAAGTTCTGCGCCGACAGCGCCACCTGGTGCGTGCGGTAGTCGTGCAGGTGGAAGGGCAGCGGCTCGCGCCGATCGGAGAAGATCACGCGCTCCAGCCAGCCGCCCATCGCCCGCCGGCTGACCAGGTTGGTCGTGAAGGCGCCGAGGTAGCCGAGCGGCGTGCGCAGCCGGCCCTCGCGGCGCAACAGCCCGCGGCCGAGGCTCGTGAAGACGTGCAGCCGGTAGCGCGGATGGTTCAGCGCCTCGGCCTCGCGGCCGTCGAAGTGCTCGCGCAGCCGCAGGCCGAAGACATCCGACATCTGCTGCGCGACCCGGCCGCCGCCCGGCCGCACCGGGTACTGCTGCGCGATGTAGTCGTCGGCCAGTCGCTGCAGCGCGCGCGCCGGCTCGTCGAGCGTCGCGCAGGCCAGGCGCCAGGCGCCGATCGAGGCGCCGACGAGGTGGATCGTCTGCGCGCTGCCGGTGAGCCAGCGGCCGAAGATCGCCTGGTCGAGCGGGTTCAGCACCAGGCCCTTCGGCCCGCCGGCGGCACCGGCGATGACGCGGATGTCATCGGGCTGCAGGCCGCGCTCACGCAGCCGCGCGCGGGCGCGCGGTCCGGCGTGGATGTGCAGCGCTTGCATCGTGGCCGGCGGTATCGCGCGTTAGCAGCCTAGCGCTTGGTCTGCAGCTTGGCGAAGGCCGCGGCCATCGCGCCCGCAGGCTGGGCGGCCGGCGCACCACCGCGCGCGCCGCTCGGCGCGCGCTCGTTGCGGCCGGCAGGCCGGAAACCGGCGTCGCCGCGGCCGGCCCCGGCGCCCTTGCCCGGCTGCGCATCGAGCTTCATCGTCAGCGAGATGCGCTTGCGCGCCAGGTCGACCTCGAGCACCTTGACCTTGACGATGTCGCCGGTCTTGACGACCTCGCGCGCATCGGTGACGAACTTGTTCGACAGCTGGCTGACGTGCACCAGGCCGTCCTGGTGCACGCCCAGGTCGATGAAGGCGCCGAACTGCGCAACGTTGCTGACGGTGCCTTCGAGCACCATGCCTTCGATCAGGTCCTTGATGTCCTCGACGCCGTCGTTGAAGCGCGCGACCTTGAAGTCCGGGCGCGGATCGCGGCCGGGCTTCTCGAGCTCGGCGAAGATGTCCTTGACGGTGATCGCGCCGAACCGCTCGTCGGCAAAGGCCTCGGGCTTCAGCGTGCGGATCACGTCGGCCTTGCCGATGACCTCGTGCAGCGGGCGCTGCAGCTTGGCGAGCAGACGCTCGACGACGGGATAGGTCTCGGGGTGCACACCCGACAGATCCAGCGGGTTGTCGCCGTCGCGGATGCGCAGGAAGCCGGCGGCCTGCTCGAAGGTCTTCGGCCCGAGGCCGGCGACGTCGAGCAGCTGCTGGCGATTGCGGAAGGCGCCGTGGGCATCGCGCCAACGCACGATGGACGCGGCCACCGCCGCCGACAGCCCCGACACCCGCGACAGCAGCGGCGCCGACGCGGTGTTCAGGTCGACGCCGACCTTGTTGACGCAGTCCTCGACCACCGCGCCCAAGGTGCGCGCGAGCTCGCTCTGGTTGACGTCGTGCTGGTACTGGCCGACGCCGATGCTCTTCGGCTCGATCTTCACCAGCTCGGCCAGCGGGTCCTGCAAGCGGCGCGCGATCGATACCGCGCCGCGCAGGCTGACGTCGAGCTCGGGCAGCTCCTTGCTGGCGAATTCCGAGGCCGAGTAGACCGACGCGCCGGCTTCGCTGACGACGACCTTGTCGATCTTCGCGTCCGGTGCAATGGCCGAGATGCGCTTGATCAGGTCGGCGGCCAGCTTGTCGGTTTCGCGGCTGGCGGTGCCGTTGCCGATCGCGATCAGATTCACGCCGTGTGTCGCGACCAGCTTGCCCAATGTGTGCAGCGAGCCTTCCCAATCCTTGCGCGGCTCGTGCGGGTAGACGGTGGACGTGTCCAGCACCTTGCCGGTGTCGGACACCACCGCCACCTTGACGCCGGTGCGGATGCCCGGGTCCAGCCCCATCACGACGCGCTTGCCGGCGGGTGCGGCCAGCAGCAGGTCGCGCAGGTTCTCGGCGAAGACCTTGATCGCGGTCGCCTCGGCCGCTTCGCGCAGCCGGGTGAACAGGTCGCGCTCCAGGCTCAAGCTGAGCTTGACTTTCCAGGTCCAGGCAATCGTCTTGCGGATCAGCTCATCGGCCGGCCGCTTCGCGTGGCGCCAGCCGAGGTGCACGGCGATGCGGCCCTCGGCCAGCGTCGGTTGCCCCGGCACCACCTCTTCGTCGAGCGCCAGCTTGGCTTCGAGGAGCTCCAGCGTGCGGCCGCGGAACACCGCCAGCGCGCGGTGCGAGGGCACACGGCTGATCGGCTCGTCGTAGTCGAAGTAGTCGCGGAACTTCGACACGTCGGCATTCACCGGGTCCTTGCCGTCGACGATCTTCGAGCGGAAGAGGCCGTCTTCCCACAGCCATTCGCGCAGCTTGCCGACCAGCGCGGCATCCTCGGCCCAGCGCTCGGACAACAGGTCGCGCACACCGTCGAGCACCGCGTGCGCATCGGCGAAGCCGGCGTCGGCATTGATGAAAGCGGCGGCCTGCGCCAGCGGGTCGAGCGACGGGTCGGCGAACAGCTTGTCGGCCAATGGCTCCAGTCCGGCCTCACGGGCAATCATCCCCTTCGTGCGGCGCTTGGGCTTGTACGGCAGGTACAGGTCTTCGAGCTCCTGCTTGGTCGGCGCGGCTTCGACGGCGGCGCGCAGCTCGGGCGTCAGCTTGCCCTGCTCGTCGATGCTCTTCAGAACCGCCGTGCGCCGCTCTTCGAGCTCGCGCAGGTAGCCCAGGCGCGCTTCGAGATCGCGCAGCTGCGTGTCGTCGAGGCCGTCGGTGGCCTCCTTGCGGTAGCGGGCGATGAACGGGACCGTGGCGCCGCCATCGAGCAGCTCGACGGCAGCGTGGACCTGTCGAGGCGCGACCTTCAGTTCGGTCGCAATTTGCAGAAGGATCTTGTCCAAGGAAAGCAGGCCCATGAAGGGCCCTGAAAAGACAAAGCGCGCGAGTTTGCCATAGCGATTCTGGCCCTCGTGAACCACCTGTCCGGGGGTGGTTACCTAGGGGGCAGCGCCAAGGCGGCCGCGGGGGTCGATTCGGCATAATCGCGGCGATCGGCGGCGCAGCCGGTCCGGCCCGGGGCTGGGAGGCCCGCGCTGCACACTTACATATTCAAGACATCCGATGGACATGATGGTGCTGGGCCTGTCGCAGGGCCCGCTGGTCGAGGTTTTGCCCGTGCCCGGTCAACGGGCCGCCGCCGGCCGATGAGCGTGCTGTCCACCGTGAACGCGCTGGCGCTGCGAGCCGAACGCCGCCCCGCCGGCGCCGCGGCCGATGCGGCCACGCTGCTCGGCGAGCTGCCCTTCGGCGCCGCGCTGCCGCTGCTGGCCGGCAGCCGCGAAGTGATCGATGCCTGGCTCAGCGACGGGCCGATGACCGAGGGCCGCAGCGGCCTGCTGCACTGGCGCCACAACGCCGAATGGCTGTACGGCGCGCTGGCCTTCGATGCGCCGGTGGGCGAGCTGGCCGCGTGCGTCGAACAGGCCTATCTCGACCTGTTCGATGCCTTGCGCAGCACCGGCTTCGTGCACCCGCTGCGGCTGTGGAACTACGTGCCGCGCATCAATGCCGACGAAGGTGGCCTCGAGCGTTATCGCCACTTCAACCTCGGGCGCCAGCAGGCTTTCCTGAAGGCCGGCCAGGCCGCCTTCGAAGGCTCGCCGGCAGCCTGCGCGCTCGGACCGCAATACGGACCGATCGTCATCCGCGTGCTCGCCGGGCGCCGGCCGTCGCGGCCGATCGAGAACCCGCGCCAGGTCTCGGCCTACCACTACCCGAACCAGTACGGTCCGCGCGCACCGACCTTCTCGCGCGCAGCGCTCGCCGATGCCGGCGGCGGCCAGGTGGTGCTGTCGATCTCCGGCACCGCCAGCATCGTCGGCCACCAGTCGGTGCATGTCGGCGACCTCGCCGGCCAGGTGCGCGAGACGCTGGCCAACCTCGAAGCGGTGATCGGCACGGCGCACCGGCACACCAGCGCCCGCTTCGCCCTGCGCGACCTGCTGTTCACCGTCTACGTGCGGCATGCCGCCGACGGACCCGCCGTGCGCACGATGCTCGAGCAGGCCCTGGGCGCCGATGCGCCCGCGGTGCGCGAGGCCGTGTTGCTGCAGGCCGACATCTGCCGGCATGACCTGCTGGTCGAAATCGAGGCGCAGGCCCATGCGCCGGGCGAGGTGTGCGCATGATCGGCCGGCGTCCCACTCGCATCGGCGCGTTCGCCGGGCTCGCCGCGTTGACGATGACGCTGGCGCTGCCCGCCGCCGCCGTGCAGCGGCCGCTGTGGGAGCTGGGCCTGGGCGTCGGCAGCCTGCGCCTGCCGCACTACCGCGGCTCCGACCAGTCCAGCGCCTGGCTGCTGCCGGTGCCCTACATCGCCTACCGCGGCGAGATCTTCAAGGCCGACCGCGACGGCGCGCGCGCGGTGCTGCTCGATTCTCAGCGCTTCGACGTCGATGTGAGCGCCTCGGCCAGCACGCCGACGCGCAGCCGCGACAACCATGCCCGCGAAGGCATGCCGGACCTGAAGCCGACGATCGAGCTGGGCCCGAACGTCAACTGGACGCTCGGTCGCGGCCGCGGCGCGGTGGCGGGCATCGCCGAATGGAAGCTCGACCTGCGGCTGCCGCTGCGCGCCGCGCTCAGCATCGAGTCGCAGCCGCGGGTCGTCGGCTGGATCGCGACGCCGAACGTCAACCTCGACCTGCGCACCGCCGGCGGCTGGAACGTCGGCCTGCTCGCCGGCCCGGTGATCGGCGACCGCAAGCTGCACGGCTACTTCTACGACGTGGCGCCGGCCCACGCCACCGCCGGGCGCCCGGCCTACCGCGCGCGCGGCGGTTACGCCGGCGCGACCGCGCTGGCCGGGCTGTCGCGGCGCGATGGTCCGCGCTGGATCGGCTTCTTCGTCAAGGTCGACAGCCTGCGCGGCGCGGCCTTCGAAGACAGCCCGCTGGTGCGCCAGCGCAGCCAGTGGTCGGCGGGCCTGGCGATGTCGTGGGTGCTGACCGGCTCGTCACGCAGCGTGGACGTCGACGAATGAAGCCGCTGCGTTCATCGCTCACTGCCGAGTCCTCGCCGCAGCCGCGCCGCATCGCCTGGCCGGTCGCGCTGCCGATGACGCTGCTGCTGTACCTGCTGCTGCTGCTGCTCGGCCTGATGTCCTTGAGCTGGAACCTGGTCGCGATGCTGCTGTACCCGGTGCTGTCGCGCCAACGCGGGCAAGCCATCGGCCGCGCCGCCATCGCCTATGTCTACCGGATGTTCTGGGCCATCGCTGCGTTCACCGGCATGCTGCGGCTCGAGGCGGGCCTGCTGGACGCGCTGCGCGACGAACCGGGGCTGGTCATCGCCGCCAACCATCCGAGCATGCTCGACGCGCTGATGCTGGTCGCGCGGCTGCCGCGCGCCACCTGCATCATGAAGGCGAGCCTGCTGCGCAACCCCTTCCTCAGCGCTGGCGCGCGGCTGGCGCGCTACGTCAGCAACGACGCGCCGCTGGCGATGGTGCGCCAGGCGGTCGATACGCTGAAGCAAGGCGGCCAGCTGGTGATGTTCCCCGAGGGCACGCGTACGACGCAGCCGCCGGTGAACCCCTTCATGCCCGGCGTCACGCTGATCGCCAAGCTGGCCAAGGCGCCGATCCAGACCGTCTTCATCGACACCGACTCGCCCTACCTCGGCAAGGGCTGGCCGCTGTGGCGGTTGCCACCGCTGCCGATCGTCTTCAGCGTGCGCATCGGCGAGCGTTTCGAGCCGCAGCGCGATTCGGACGCGCTGCTGCATGAGCTCGAAGCCTATTTCGCGTCCGGCGTCAGGCCGAACAAGTCGATGTCCAAGACGACGGGCAGCAGTTCGTGAGCGCGCGCCCGCTGGTCGAGACCGCGTCGCGCAGCCACCTGGTGCTGATCCCCAGCTACAACACCGGCCGGCTGTTGCTGCAGACGGTGGCCGCCGCGCGCGCGCAATGGAACCCGGTGTGGGTCGTGATCGACGGCAGCACCGACGGCTCCGAGCTGCCGCTGCTGGCGCGCGCCGCGGCCGACCCCGGGCTGCAGGTCTTCGTGCTGCCGCGCAACCAGGGCAAGGGCGCCGCGGTGCTGCACGGGCTGCGCCTGGCGCTGCAATCGGGCGTCACGCACGTGCTGACGATGGACGCCGACGGCCAGCATCCGGCGGCGCTGATCCCGCACTTCATGCAGCAATCGCAGGCGCGGCCGGACACGATGGTGCTCGGCAAGCCGGTGTTCGATGCCAGCGCGCCGCTGCTGCGCGTGCGCGGCCGGCGCGTCTCGAACGCCTGGACCAACCTCGAGACGCTCGGCGCCGGCGTCGGCGATTCGCTGTTCGGATTCCGCGTCTACCCGGCCGCGGCGTTGGCGGCGGTGATGCGGCGCCAGCCGTGGATGCGGCGCTTCGACTTCGACACCGAGGCGGTCGTGCGGCTGGCGTGGCGCGGCGTCAAGCCGGTCAACGTCGATGCACCGGTCAAGTACCCGCGGCCCGAGGACGGCGGCATCTCGCACTTCAAGTACGGCCGCGATAACGCGCTATTGACATGGATGCATGCGCGGCTGATGCTCGAGTTCGTGCTGCGGCTGCCGCTGCTGCTGACGCGGCGGCTGCTGCGCAAGCCGCCGTACCAACGCTGAGCTGGGCGCGCTTGGCACGCGTCAGCTCATGCCGCCGTCGATCGAGATCACCTGACCGCTGATGTACGCGGCCAGCGGGCTGGCGAGAAACGCCACCAGCTCGGCGACCTCCTGCGGCGTGCCGGCGCGCTTGACCGGCACCAGCTGCGCGATCTGCGCCGCATCGAAGGCGGCCTCGGCCATCGGCGACGCGATGATGCCGGGCGCCACCGCATTGACGGTGACGCCGCGGCTGGCGACCTCGAGCGACAGCGCCTTGGTCGCGCTGTTCAGCGCGCCCTTGGCCGCCGCGTAGTTGACCTGGCCCCGGTTGCCGATCAGCGACGCGACCGACGAGATGTTGACGATGCGGCCCCAGCGCGTGCGCAGCATCGGCAGCAGCAGCGGCTGCGTGACGTGGAAGAAGCCGTGCAGCGAGACGTCGATCACGCGGTGCCATTGCTCGGCGCGCATGCCGGGGAACACCGCATCGTCGTGCACGCCGGCGTTGTTGACGATCACCTGCACCGCGCCGCCTTCGAGCATCGCGGTGGTCGCCGCCTGCGTGGCCGCGGCATCGGCGATGTCGAAGACATGGCATTGCGCGCTGCCGCCGGCCGCACGCAGCTCGTCGGCCAGCGCTTCGATGATTGCCGCACCGCGGTTCGCGTGCAGCAGCAGCGTGGCGCCGTCGGCCGCGAGGCGGCGGGCGATCGCGCCGCCGAGCGCGCCGCTGGCGCCGGTGACCAGCGCGCGCTTGCCGGCGAGCCGAGGAGGCGCCGTCACGCGGTGTGCTCCGGCATCACATTCAGCACCACCGTCGCCCGTCCGTCGGCGACGGCGCCGCCGGCGCCGTCGCGCACTGCGAAGCGGTAGAGGATCTGGCGCTGATCGCCGGCCAGGCGCTCGGCTTCGACCTGCAGCTCGCCCGCCAGCGTGTGCAGGGCCGGCACCGCCAGCCGCACCTCGCGCACGCTCGCCAGGTACCCCGGCGTCGGCCGGCTGCCGGGCGGCGCGATCAGCGCGCCGTGCAGGGCCATCGCCTGCGCCGCGTATTCGATGGCACACGGCGCAAGCAGGCCGCTGGCGCTGCGCAGCGGATGGTCCGGTGCGTGGTGGCTGCGTGCGCTGCAGCGGATGCGTTCGGGCGTCCAGTCGAGCAAGGCATCGAGCAGGCACATGCGGCCGGCATGCGGGATGCGTTCGGCGATGCCGGCGTGGTCCAGCGTCGGCGGCAGGTTCATCGGGTCTGCACCTGCAGCACCAGGTGCAGGTCTTCGAGGTAGTCGATGCGCAGCGTCGCGGCCGGGGCAGGAGCGGCCAGTTGCTCGAGCAGCGGCAACCCGCGCGCCGCGGGAATCGCTGCACGCAGCGCCTCGAAGCCGGGGTGCGTGCAGGGCGTGGCCGCTGCGGTGGCCGCCGCGAGGCTGAGCCCCAGACGCACGCCGCCGAGCGCCGGATCGGCATCCAGCAGCAGCGCCAGGCCGAAGGCGTCCGGCAGCGGCCGCGTGCCGTTCAGCGGCTCGGGATACGGCACGTCGGCGGCCACCAGCAGCACCGGCCGGCGCAGTGACACGGCTTGCGCCGCCGCTTCGAGCAGCCCGGCGGCGAAGCTGCCGTCGAAGGCACACAGGCTGGTCGATGGCGCGCGCGATTGCGTCGCGATGTGCCAGTAACCGGCGGCGGCGTTGTGCACCGAGTTCGTGAAGCGGGTCGGCGAGACGATGCGCTCGGGCTGCGCCAGCGCTTCGCACAAGGCATGGCAGTTGGCCGAGTCGGATCCCGTCGAGCTGAAGACGGTGGCCAGCGTGTGCACGTCGACGCCCGCCTGCGCGCAGGCCTGGTCGGCGACGGCGAAAGACAGCTTGACGATGGCGCCGGCGCGGCGGCGCTCGGTCGGTGCCAGGCGGGCCGGCGCGGTGAGCACGGTCGGCGCCGAGGCCCAGCCGGCCGGCTCGCCCAGCAGCACCTGCCCCTGCGTCCAGTCGGCCAGCCCCGGACCGACCAATCCCACGCCGCGGACGCTCACTTCGAAAGCCATCATGCCGCCTCCCGCCCGAAGATCAGGCAGGCATTGCTGCCGCCGAAACCGAACGAGTTGCTGGCGATGCGGCGCGGCGCTGCGGCGCGGTTTTCGCTGAGGTAGGCGCAGCGCAGCGCGGGGTCGGGCGTGCGCACGTTCAACCCCGCCGGCAACAGGCCGTGCTGCAGCGCCAGCATCGAGATCACCGCCTCCAGCCCGCCGGCTGCGCCGAGCGTGTGGCCGGTGGCGCCCTTGGTCGAGCTGCACGGCAGCTGGGCGCCGAACACCGTGCGCACCGCCAGATCCTCGACCGTGTCGTTGTTCGGCGTCGCGGTGCCGTGCAGGTTGATGTAGTCGACCTCAGCCGGCGTCAGCCGGGCACTGGCCAGCGCGCCGCGCATCGCGGCGGCGGCGCCGGCGCCTTCGGGATGCGGGCTGCTCATGTGGTGGCCGTCGCTGCTCTCGCCGCAGCCGAGCAGCCAGGCGGCGGCATCGCCATCGCGTTCGAGCAGGGCGAACGCTGCCGCTTCGCCGAGCGACAGCCCGTGCCGGTTCGCATCCCAGGGCCGGCAGATCTCCGGCGACAGCAGCTCGAGCGACGAGAAGCCGTACAGCGTCGTCAGGCACAGGCTGTCGACGCCGCCGACGACCGCCGCGTCGACCAGGCCCAGCGCCAGCCAGCGCGCGGCCTGCGCGAAGACCTTGGCGCTCGACGAGCAGGCGGTCGAGACGACCATCGCCGGGCCCTGCAGATCGAGCGCGGCGCGCACGAACTCGGCCAGCGAATGGGTGTTGTGCGTCTGCCGGTAGTGAAAATCGGCCGGCAGCGCGCCGGTGGCCGCGTCACGCCGGCGATAGGCTTCTTCGGTCTGCAGGATGCCGGACGTGCTGGTGCCGAGCAGCACGGCGATGCGTTCCGCCCCGTGGCGCTGCCGCGCCTGCGCGACGCGCGCTGCGAAACCGTCGGCGTGCAGGCCCTGCCAGGCGAGGCGGTTGTTGCGGCAGTCGTAGGCCGACAGCGCTGCGGGCAGCCGTTCCTCGTCGACGCCCGGCACCTCGCCGATCCACAGCGGCCGGTCGACGGTTTCGAAGCAGCGATGCGCCAGGCCGCTGCGCTGCTCGCGCAGGGCCGCCAGCGTCGCGGCCTGGCCGATGCCCAGCGCGCTGCTGACGCTGAAGGCGCTCACCGCCACCGGTGCAATGACACTCATGTGGGGTCCTCCGGCTTGTCGGCCACCAGCAGCACGTTGGCGAACGGCGTGCCTCGGCTCATCGGCACCGGTTGCACGACGAAGCCGTGTTCGCGCAGCAGCTCGATCCACTGCATCAGCGTGCGGCCCCAGGTCGGTGGCGCGCGGTGGCCGCGCACCCAGGTGACGAGCCGGTCGACCCACTGGCTGACGGCGAAGCCGCGCCGGTTCGACGCGTCGCCGATGCGCAGCAGCAGCCGGCCGCCGGGCTGCAGCGCGTCGAGGATGCGGCCGAGCAGCGCGGCCTGCGCCGCGTGGTCGACGTAGTGCAGCACGTCGAGGATCACGACCACCTCGCACGGCGGCAGCGCGACCTCGCGCATGTCGCCGCAGACGAAGCGCGGCTGCGTCGGCAGGTCGCCGACGGCGGCTTCGGCGCGGGCGATGTCGCGCGGCATCAGCTCGATGCCGGTGTAGCGGCAGCCCTGCGGCGCGGTGGGCCAGCTCGCCGGCCAGGCGCCGCGTGCGACCAGCGCGTCGATCGACGAGAACAGGCTCGCCAGCAAGCCCTGCCCGCAGCCGATGTCGACCACCCGGGCGTGCGCACGCAGGTCGCCGCGCTCGAGCATGCCGCGGAACACCGGATCACGGCCGAGCTTGCCGCGCGCGAAGTTCCAGGCGAATCGGCCGGCGCGGCGATACGGCGCGCAGGCCGCATCGTGCAGCGTGCGCCAGGCCGCGTCGGTGGCCGGCGTGCGGGGAGGCGGGGGCGACTCGACGGTGGACGTCAGGACAACGGAGCTCATGCGTATTTCAGGCGTTAGGAGTTCGTGCCGTGGCCTCGGCGAAGGCCGTAGGCAGGGTCACGGAATGCAGGCCGGTGTCGTTCAGGCGCTGCAGCAGCGGCGGCAGCACCGCCAGCACCACCGGCTCGCCGCCGCTGCCGCGGGCCGCGTGGCCGTCGTGCAGCAGCAGGATGTCGCCGGCGGCGAGATCGCGCGTCAGGCGTGCCAGCACGCGCTGCGGATCGGACTCGCGGGTGTCGAAGCCGCGCCGCGTCCAGCTGGTCAGCTGCAGGCCGTGCCGCTGCAGCACCGGCTGGAGGAAGGGGTTGCGCAGGCCCGCGGGAGCGCGAAAGAAACGCGGCCGCTCGCCGGTCAACGCGCGCAGCTGCGATTGCGCGCGTTCCAGCTCGCGGTGAAAGCCGCGCGGGCCGAGCAGCGAGAAGTTGTGGCGGTGGTGAAAGCTGTGGTTCTGCACGCTGTGGCCGCGCGCGAGGATCTCGGCGACCAGCGCCGGATGGCGCGCGGCGCGCTCGGCGATGACGAAGAAGGTGGCGCGGGCGCCGTGGCGATCCAGCAGGTCCAGCACCGCGGGCGTCACTGCCGGATCGGGACCGTCGTCGATCGTCAGCGCAACCTCGCCGCGTGCGGCGGCTGCCGCCGGCAGCCGCGTGATGTTCGGCCCCAGCAGGCGCGCACGCGGCCACAGGCCGGCTGCCGCCAGCAGCACGTGGTTGGCGATCAGCGCGGCGAGCGCCCAGCGCCAGCTGCCGGCCCAGAACCACGGCAGGCTGAAGGCCAGCAGGTGCACGACGACGGTGACGCGCAGCAGCGGGCTCCAGCGCGTGTCGGCCGGGACCGGCGTGTCGGCGGCGGTGGTGGAGGGGAGGGCAGCGGTCACGGGGCGACGAAAGGAGGCGCGGATTTTCCCATGCACCCTTCGGCGTTTCCGCCACACCGGCCCCTGGGACATCCCCGAGGCCGGGGATGCGCCTAGGGGGTCGACTCAGGCTGAGCGACGTGTCATTCGTGACCGAATACACGCCGCCGACAGCAGCAGCGCGAGCAAGGCGCCCGGCGCGACCACCTGCCCGATCGCCGCGAGCGCCGGGATCTTCGACTGCGCGATCAGGCCGAACGAGATCACCGTCGTCGCATTGGCCAGCAGCAGCGAGGCGAGCGTGTCGGCATCGGCGGGTCCGCCCTGGGCGAGCTGGTCGAAGAACAGCGCGTAGTTCGAGCCGACCGCAACGACGAGCAGCAGGCCGACCAGGTGCAGGATGCCCAGCGGCACGCCGGCGGCGACGAGCCCGGCCAGGGTCAGCAGCACCGCCAGTCCCAGCGGCAGGCACAGCACCAGCAGCCGCCGCGCCGAGCGCAGCGCGACGGCCAGCAGCAGCACCAGCGCCGCCGCGCCGAGCGCGGACTGCCACAGCGCCTCGCGCAGGTAGCGCTGGTACAGGCTGTCGAGCTCGTGCTTGATGTCGACGACCTGCAGGCCGGGAAGGCCCTGCAGCGCGGTGCGCACCGCGGCCGCATCGATCGGCTGCGCGCCGGGCTGCAGCGGCAGCAGCGCCACCCAGGCGCGATCGCTGCCCGAGCCGCTGCGCTGGAACAGCATGGCTTCGAGCAGCGGCGCAAGCGGCGTGCCCGCCAGCGCGGCGGGTTCGATCGGCGGCAGCGCACGCGCCGCCTGCACCTGCGCGACGAAGGGCTGCAGCCGCTCGGCTTTCAGCGGGCCGCCTGCCGTGGCTTCAGCCAGGCGTGCCGCGAGCACCGGTGCCTCGGGCAGGCTGGCCAGGCGGGCGCGCTGCGTGGCCAGGCTGGGCAGCCAGCGCGCCGGGCTGTCGTAGCCGCCCAGGCCGCCCTCGGCCACCAGCGCATCGAGCCGCGCGCCGGCGGCCTCGGCGGCCTGCAGCGCGGCTTCGGCGCTCGCGGCCTGCGCGATCACCAGCGTGCCGGCGTCGCTGGCCGCCAGGTCGGCGCGCAAATCGGTGTCCAGCGCCATCAAGGCGCGCGGCACCGGGCTCAGCGAGCTCAGGTCACCATGCCACAGCGGCCCGCGCGGCCATGCCAGCACGGCCAGCGCGACCGCCGCGAGCAGCCACACCCAGCGGCGCGCGCGCTGCAGGCCCGCGATGCCGTGCCCGGCCTGCACGCCGAGCCAGCGCCGCAGCCCGACGCCGGGCGCGCCGTCCGGCCGCAGCGCGGGCAGCAGCCAGCGCGTCGCCGCCGCCGCGCCACACAGCCCGGCGATCGAGAACAGGCCGAGCTGCGCGAGCCCGGGAAAGCCGGAGAACAGCAGCGCCGCGAAGCCGCACACCGAGGTCAGCAGCCCGAGCCGCACCGTCGGCCAGGACTGCACCAGCCAGTGCCGCCAGCCCTGCCCCGGCTGGGCGGCACCGCGGGCCTGGATCAGGTAATAAATCGCATAGTCCACGGCCTCGCCGATCAGCGTGCTGCCGAAGCCGAGCGTCATGCCGTGCACCGAGCCGAAGCCGAGCGCCACCGCGGCGATGCCGGCGACCACGCCGCTGGCCACCGGCACGAAGGCGATCGCCACCGCCGACAGCGAGCCGAAGGCCAGCAGCAGCAAGGCGCCGATCACCAGCGTTCCGGCAATCGCCAGCTCGATGACCTCGGTCTCGATGCGCTCGCGGCTGTCGACCGCGAACAGCGGCGGGCCCGAGATCTGCAGCTGCAGCCCGGCCAGCGCGGGCTCGCGCTGGACGGCGGCGAACGCGGCGCGCACCTCGGCGATCAACGCGGCCTGCGCCTGCAGGTCACCGCCGGCGACGCGCCCCTGCAGCATCAGCACCGCACGCGGCGCGCGCCGCGAGGCCCAGACGCCCTCCTCGATGCGCGGGCCCTGCGCCGGCAGCAGCGCTTCGGCGATGCGCTGGGTCTCGCCCGTCGGATCGCTGTCGAGCAAGGGTTTCAGTGCCGCGCCCGCCGGGGTGCCGAGCAGCGACAGCGTCTCGTCGATCGCCGCGCGCAGGCCGGCCACGCTGAAGCGCTCGGCGTCCACCGCCGGGCTCAGGTGGTAGCGATGACGGAACACCCACTCGCCGGTCGTGGCCCAGGCTTCCTGGTCGCCGTTGTGCACCTGCTCGAAGTGGCCGCTGGCGCGCAGCGTCGTGGCCAGCCGCCGCGATGCGTCGGCGCGCTGCCTGGCATCGCCGCCCTCGACGCCCAGCATGAGCGTGCGCGCGGCGACGCCGCTGTGCAGCTGCTCGAGCAGCACGCGCTGCGCCGGTTCGGGCGACGCCGGCAGGAAGGCCGACAGGTCGGCGCTGAACGGCGTGCGCGCGATCAGCCAGCCCGCGGCGAGCATCACGACGGCCCAGACGAGCAGCGCCGTGGCGCGCCGCGCCGGTCGCTGCGGCAGTTCGCTCACTGCTTGGTCACACCCGAGATCGGCTCGATGGTCATCAGCGAGCGATCCCCGTCGGCCATCTTCATCTCGATGCTGCGCAGCTCGCCGCCCCGCCCGGCGATGCGCACGCCGGCGAGCATCACCTGCAGCCGCGGCGTCAGCGGCTTGAGGTCCAGCGTCCACTGCTCGGCACTGCCCAGCACGCCGATGCGAAAGTGCTGCTGCAGACTTTGCGCGTTACCGGTCAGCGTGCCGCGCACCGATTCGACGATCGCCTCGGTCTCCGGCGAGGCGTCGAGCGCGACGCTGCGGGTGCGGCCGTTGCGGGTCAGCGTGACGATGTTGCCGACCACCTCCATGCTCTCGGCGCGCGGCGCCAGCGTCTTGCGGCTGAAGCGGTCGGGCGCGGCGAAGCTCAGCGTGCCGCTGCTGGTCAGCGGCGCATCGAGGCCGCGCACCTCGCGCTGTTCGGTGAAGCGGGCTTCGCCGCTGCGCTTGGCCGCCAGCAGGGCCATCAGCTCGGGCAGATCGAGCGCCTGCGCCGCCGGGCTCGCCAGCAGCAGCAGCGCGAGCAGCAGGCGCTCAATGCGCGTCTTCACGCCAGAAGTCATGGAAGTTGAACCAGTTGTAGGGCTGCTCGCGGCACAGCGATTCTAGGCGGGCGACATACGCGGCCAGCGCGGCGCGGATGCGCGCTTCGCGCTCGGCGGCGTCGGCCGGCCGCGCGCTGAAATCGGCCAGCGGCTCGAAGCGCACCTCGTAGCGCGGCCCGCCCAGGTACAGCCCGACCATGAAGACGATGCGCTGGCGCAGCAGGTCGGCCAGGCGGAACGGGGCATCGCTGAACACGGCCTCGGTGCCGAGGAACGGCAGGCGCACGAACTGCGCGCGCGGCGACTCGGCCTGCAGCGCCCGGTCGGCCAGGATGCCGATCAGCACGCCCTCGGCCAGCCGGTCGCGGATCTGCAGCATCGATTCCGGCCTGCCGAGCGCAATGATGTCGGGCACCGCGTCGGGTGCGATCGCCGCCAGCGCGGCATTGATCTTGCGCGCGTTGTCCGGGTACATGACCATGGCGATGCGCTTGTCGGTCTGCTCGTGGGCGGCAGCGGCGCGCAGCGCCTCGAAGCTGCCGACGTGGGCGCCCATCAGGAAGGCGCCGCGGCCTTCATCCAGCGCCTGCAGCACCGTGTCATGGCCGTGCAGCGTCAGCTCGAGCCAATCGGTGTGCCGGCGCAGGAAATAGACGCGGTCGAGGATCGTCGCGGCGAAGCAGAACACGTGCGCGTACAGCTCGCGCCAGCGCGGCGGGCGGCCGAAGATCCGGCCGAGGTAACGCGTGCTGGCGCGCCGCGCTGCCGGTGCGAACAGCACGAAGTAGGCGGCGATCAGGTGCAGCACGCCGCGCGCGATGCGCCGGCCGCAGCGCAGCGCGATCCAGCTCATCAGCTTCAGCGCCAGCGCGTTGCTGCGTTCGCGCTCGGCGGTCCAGCCGGCCTTCACGGGGCCGCCAGGCTGCCGCTGGCGGCCAGCACCCCGTCGGCATGAATCTCGAAGCGCCAGCCGCCGCGGTTGCTGACGTTCAAAGTGATCGTCAGCTCGGCGCCCGGGCCGACCGGCGCGAGGAACTTCGCGGCCTGGATCGTCAAGGTGTCGGCCGCTTCGCCGTGCGCGCGCAGCGCCTCGACCACCTCGGCCAGCAGCAGCACGCCGGGCAGGATCGGCCGGCCCGGGAAGTGGCCGGCGAAGGCCGGATGGTCTGCTGCGATCCGCCGGCGCAGCACCAGCGGTTCAGTGCCCGCCATCGTGACGAAGCTGCGCGAGCGCAAAATCGCGCAGGGCACCCTGTGTGAGCTTGCCGGTCGCCTCGCGCGGCAACGCGTCGACGTGCACGATGCGGCGCGGCACAAAGACGGCTTCGAGCCGCGCGCGCAGCCCGGCGGCAATCGCCTGCGCCGACAGCTCGGGCGCGACGACGAAGGCCACCGGCCGCACGACGGCGTCGGGCACCTCGTCGGGCAGCCAGAACGCGCCGTCCTGCACGCCCTCGATGCTGTTGAGATGGAAGTTCAGGTGGCCCAGCGAGCTGCGCCGGCCGGCGACGTGGATCAGGTCGTTGGCGCGGCCGAGCAGCATGAAGTGCCGCGCGTCGTCGAGCCGCAGCAGGTCGGCCAGCGGCGTCGGCTCGAGCACGTGGCCGCCTTCGACGATGAAGCGCTCCTGCGCATCTGCGGCCGCCGGCTCGTGGCGCAGGCGCAGCTCGCCGAAGGTCTGCCAGACTTCGCCGGCGGCGGTGCGCCGCGTCGCGACCTGGCCCGCTTCGGTGCAGCCGTAAATTTCGATCAGCGCACCGTCGAAGCGGCGCTCGGCCTCGCGCGCGAGCTGCGGCGACAGCGGCGCGGTCGCGCTCAGCACCAGATCGACCGGCGGCAACGCGAGCCCGGCGCCGAGCAGCGCCTTCAGGTGGAACGGCGTCGTCACCAGCGCGCGCGGCCGCGGCACCTCGGCGAGCGCGCGCACGATGTCGGCCGGATAGAAGGGCCGCCCGCTGTGGAAGGCGGCGCCGCCGTGCAGAGCAAGCAGGAGGCTCGATTCGAAGCCGTAGCTGTGCTGCGGCGGCACGGTGGCCACCAGCGTCAGCCCGTTCATCGTCGGCCGCCCGAGCATCTCGGCCAGCCGCGCGCTGCCGCCGCGCGTATTCGCGTGCAGCTGTGCCCAGGTCTTGGCATGCGGCTGCGGCGTGCCGGTCGATCCGGAGGTCAGCAGGCAGGCGGCGAGCAGTGCCGCATCGATCGCCGGCGGGTCCAAGGATGCAGGCGATGACGCGTCGCCGATTGCCAGCAGCAGCACCTCGCAGCCCGGCACACGCGTTTCGGGATCGTCGGCGACGACGAACAGCGCACCATGTTCAGCGCGCACCGCCGCCAGCGTTTCGGGCCGTGCGTTCGGCGGCAACAGGCTGGTGCGGCCGCGCAGCAGCGCCGCGCCGAAGGCGACCGCGAAGGCATAGCGGTCGCTGCACAGGTTGACCGCCGCGCCGCGCGCCGGCAGCCGGGCGGCGAAGGCCAACACGTCAGCCAGGTAGCGGGCGGCCGTCCGCGGCCGGCCATCGCGCCAGGCCAGCACCGAATCCGCGTGATGGCCGGCCAGCAGCGGCAGTTGTGATGCAGCTGCGCTCATCGGCCGAGCGGGGCGGAGGTGTCGCGCTGCTGGAACGCACGCACCGCGGCGGCCAGCGAGATGCGCTCGAACTCCGGATGCAGCCGGTAGCGCACGAGGTACTCGCCGACGAAGACCAGCGCGATCGCCAGCGGCGTGAGCAGGTTGGCGAGCAGCGACCAGGCCGACCACGGTGCCCAGACGAAGACCACGACCGACAGCGCGGCCATGCCGAAGAAGTAGCCGACCCACAGCCGCGTGACCCGCGTGGTGTACAGGCGCATCGCCGGCGTCAGCTGCCCGCCGTGCAGCCGGTGAGCGATGCGGCTGATCGCCGACAGCCCGGGGCCGCGCAGGCTGGCGGCGAAGCCGATGCCGAGCGAAAGATGCACGCCGGCGTGCTGCGCCAGGTAGAGCCGGCGCACATCACCGAGGCCGCCGGCAGCGACGATCAGGATCAGCGCGATCAACGCGGCGATGGTGGCCGTGAGCGCCGGCCAGTGGCCGCGCCGCCAGGCCAGCGCCAGGCACGGCAGCAGCAGCGGGCCGAACAGCGCGGCGATGGCCCACGGCGCGTCGGCGGCGTACAGCATCAGCAGGTGCGACAGCAGCGCATACAGCACCACTGCGCCGAGGCCCAGCAGCAGGCGCAAGCTCACGCCGATCCTCGGCAGTCAGTCGGCGCCGGGCCGTTCCCAAGCCGACTGAGCGCCCCTCGGGGGCCGCGAACGAAGTGAGCTGGGGGCTGACATCAGACCGTCCGGTGCGCGGCGACGTGGCCCGCCAGGCTGCGCAGCGACTGGAAGATCAGGTGGTTGTTCTCGTCGTCGGAGCGCAGCTGGAAGCCGTAGCGCCGCGAGACCTCGAGCGCCAGCTCGAGGATGTCGATCGAGTCGAGGCCAAGGCCATCGCCGTACAGCGGCGCGGTCGGGTCGATCTCGGCCGGTGTCACTTCGAGGTTCAGCGCCTCGACCAGCAGCGCCGCCAGTTCCGGCTCCAGCGCGTGGGGTTCAGCCGCTGCGCCGGGCATCGAGGGATTGGACGAGGCTGAAACAGACATGATCGACAAGCGGGGGACTTCCTGAGAAGCGGGTGATTGTACCGGGGGGTCGGGCCCCACCTGGGGGTCATTGCCCAGCCCCGCCGGCGATGCGATGCGCTAGCCTGCCGGCATGCTGCGATCCTGGTTCGACCGCCTGCTCGGCCGCGCGCCGGCCCCTCCCCCGCCGCGCGGCGCGCGGCGCGAAGTGGCGGCGCCCCGTGCCACCGCGGCGGCGCCGATGCTGCCGGCGGCAGTCGGCGCGCACCGGCCGCTGGTCTCGGCGCAGGGTGGCATCGCCGGCTTCGAGTTCCGCATCGCCGATGCGGCGCTGCAGCGCCTGCGCGGCCGTGCCGATCCGGCCGCCGCCAGCGCCGGCACCGCCGCGCTGCTGGCGGCGATGCGTCTGACAGCGCAGCGCGGCCAGGTTGCATTCTGCGAGCTGCCCCTGGTCTGGCTGGTGCGCGCCGGCGACGACGCGCGGCTGCAGGCCGGCATGCAGATCGCGCTCGCACCGGCCGACGCCGAGGATGCGGCGATCGAGGGGCTGCCGACGCTGATCTCCGGCTGGCGCGCCAGCGGCGCGGCCATCGGCTGGCGGCCGGACGCGGCGCCCGCGGGCCTCGGCGCCGACGCGCGGCCGGACTTCGTGCTGCTCCAGTCCGACGGCGCGACCGCCGCGCTGGTCGACAGCCTGCGCTCGTGGCGCGCACGCCAGCCGGCGCTGCCGCTGATCGTGCTCGACCTGCCCGGCCTCGACGCGCTCGAGGCCGTGCTGCTCGCCGGCGCGGCGCTGGCCGGCTGCGCCATCGACGGCGCTGGCGAGCCGAAGGAAGCGCGCGCCCTGCCCGCGCAGACCCAGCAACTGCTGCGGCTGATGAACCAGCTCGCGCAGGATGCCGACACCGCCGAAGTGGTCAAGGCAATCAAGGCCGACGTCGGCCTGAGCTACCGATTGCTGCGCCAGCTCAACAGCGCAGCGCTGTCACCCGGCGGCGCGGAGCTGGGCTCGATCGAACAGGCCGTGGCGCTGCTCGGCCGCAATGAGCTCTACCGCTGGGTCTCGGTGCTGCTGGTGCGCCAGGCGCCGGCGCGGCCGGTGTCGTCGGCGCTGCAGTCGATGGCGCTGGCGCGCGCGCGTTTCTTCGAGCTGCTGGCCGAGTCCCGCGGCGAAACGCCGGCCGGCGCGCTCTTCACGCTGGGGCTGGCGTCGATGCTGCCGCAGCTGCTGCAGACGCGGCTGGTCGACGCGCTGGCCTCGCTGCAGCTGCACCGCCAAGCGGCGGCCGCGCTCCTGGAACGCCAGGGGCCGTGGGTCGAGTATTTGACGCTGGCCGAGGTGCTCGACGAGGGCGACCTGGTCGAGGCGGCCGAGATGGCGGCGGCCTACGGCGGGCTGCCGCAGGTGTTGCTGCTGTCGGCCAAGGCCTGGCTGTTCGCCAGCAGCGCCGGCAAGCCCCCCGTTTAGCCGCGCAGCGCGTCCTGCAGTTGCTGGCGGAATTCCGGGCGGTCCTTGTACGGATCGGTCGGGTTGCGCTGCTGCATCACGTCCTCGAGCCGCGTCTGCACCGGGGCCAGCGCCTTCGGCGTCGGGTGGCTGAAGATGTAGAAGCGCCGGGCCTCGACCGCGTCGAAGACATATTGCGCAACGTCAGCGGCCGTGACACGGCCGCTGGACACGGCCTTCTCGCCCAGGATCTTGGCCGCGCGCTGGCTCGGTGTCAGCGTGGTCTCGTCCTGCAGGTCGGCCGGTCGCGCGCGGTCGCTGTGGATGATGCCGGTGGGCACGAAGTACGGGCACAGCACGTGGGCGTGCACCTGGCTCGTGACCAGCGACAGGTCCTGGTAGAGCGTCTCGCTGATCGACACGACGCCGTGCTTGGTGACGTTGTAGGCGCCCATGTTCGGCATGTTGACCATGCCGGCCATCGACGCGGTGTTGACGATGTGGCCCTCGTAGCCCGGATCGGCCTGGGCCGCTTCCAGCATCATCGGCGTGAACACGCGCACGCCGTGCGCGACGCCCATCAGGTTGACGCCGACGGTCCATTCCCAGTCCTTGACCGTCTGTTCCCAGATCAGCCCGCCGGTGGAGATGCCGGCGTTGTTGAAGACCAGGTGCGGCGCGCCGAAACGCTGCTTCACCGCGGCGCCGAGCGCCTCGACCTCTGACGCCTTCGACACGTCGAGCCGGAACGGCAGCACCGCGGCGCCGAGCGCCTCGATCTCGGCCGCGGCCTTCTGCAGCGATTCGGCCATCACGTCGGCCATCACGACGTTCATGCCGCGGCGCGCGGCTATGCGCGACGCTTCGAGGCCGAAGCCGGAACCCGCGCCGGTGATGACCGCGGTGCGGCCCTGGAACTCGTTCATTGCAGCTTTTCCTTCTTGACCTGGAAGCCGGCGCGCGGGAAGTGCACGTGCAGCGTGCCGGCGCGTTCGTCGTTGCGCTCGAGCACGACTTCGTCGACCGACAGGCCGACCAGCGTGCCGGCGACCGGGTCGCTGGCGTAGTCGGTGGCGTAGACGCTGACCCGTTGGCCGGGCTCGAAGCCGAGCCCGGGCTCGACGGCGGTCGGCGCATGGCCGGTAGCCGCGGCGGCAATCGCCAGCGCTTCGGTGCTCGACAGCTTGTCGTGCGTCGCGTTGCCGAATTCCATCATGCGTTCGTACCAGCGGTTCAGCGCCGTGTACGGCTCGAGGATCTGCGAGACCGTGCCGGGCCGGCGGATGAACCAGATCGAGTGCACGACCGAGAAGTCGGCGATCGTCAGTTCGGCGCCGAACAGGAACGGCCCGCCCTGCGCGAGCTGCGCATCGATCGCCGCCAGATGCGTCTTCAGCTGCACCGTCGCATCGGCCAGCGTCAAGCGCGTCATGTTGCCGGTCATCGCCGCGCGGTCGATCGCGAAGGCCTTCATCACCTCCGGGCTGCCGCCGCCGAGCAGCGCCGCCGCGCCGGCCGGCTGCATCGTCCAGGTCGTCGCGCACCAGAAGAAGGTGAAGTCCGCCCATTGCGCGAACGGCACCGCGAGCGGCGCCGTGCGCGGGTACAGCGTCGGTTGCGGCTGGCGTTGTTCGAGCAGCCGGGCGATCAGTGCGGTGTCGCAATAGATGTCGGCGCCGACCTGCAGGAACGGCGTCTTGCGGTAGCCGCCGGTCAGCGCGACCACGTCGGGCTTGGGCATCACCGCCGGGATCAGCACCGAGCGCCAGGCCAGGCCCTTGGCGCCGAAGATCAGCCGGATCTTTTCGGAGAACAGCGAGTTCGGATAGTGGTGGAGGATCAAGTCACTCATGGTCGGCCCTCAATGCAGTTGTGCGCGGCTGATGATCGCGTCGAGCCCGCAGCCCGAGGGCAGCGCGCCAAAGACATCCGAGCCCTGCTGCAGCCGCGCCGTGCAGAAGGCGCCGAAGACCGCGCTGGGCGCGTGCTGCCGCAGCAGCGCCGCCTGGATCACCAGGGCAGTGTCGCGCGCCAGGCGCCGCGCCTCGGTCTCCTCGGTGACACCGTCCAGGCCGTCGAGCACGCGCTCGAGCACCGCATCGAAGGCCGCGTGCGCACCGCGCGCGGGTGCCACCTCGTCGCGCAGCGCCTCGGCCACCGGACCGCCGCGCAGCGCGCGCAGCAAGTCGAGCGCCATGATGTTGCCGGCCCCTTCCCAGATCGAATTCAGCGGCATCTCGCGGTAGATGCGCGCCATCACGCCTTCACCGTCGGCCTCGACATACCCATTGCCGCCGAGGCATTCCATCGCTTCCTGCGCCAGGTGGCTGCCGCGCTTGCAGATCCAGAATTTCGCGATCGGCGTCAGCACGCGGCGCATGACAGCCTCATGGCTGTCATTCCGATTCCCGGCCTCGTGCTCCTCGCTGCCGTTCTCGGTGCGGTCGACCGCGCGCGCCAGGCGCAATGCCAGCGCGGTGGCCGCTTCGCTCTCCAGCGCCAGGTCGGCCAGCACGTTCTTCATCAGCGGCTGCTCGATCAAGCGCTTGCCGAACGCGCGCCGCTCTTCGCAGTGGTGCAGCGCGATGCTCAAGGCCTGCCGCATCAGCCCGGCGGTGCCGAGCGCGCAATCGAGCCGCGTCAATGCACCCATCGACAGGATCTGCGGCACGCCGCGGCCCTCTTCGCCGATCAGCCAGGCGGCGGCGCCGTGGAACTCGACCTCGGAGCTCGCATTGGCGTGGTTGCCGAGCTTGTGCTTCAGGCGCTGGATCTGCAGCGCATTGATGCTGCCATCAGGCAAAAGACGCGGCAGGAAGAAGCAGCTCAAGCCACCGGCGGTCTGCGCCAGCACCAGGAAGGCATCGCACATCGGCGCCGAGAAGAACCACTTGTGGCCGGTCAGGCGGTAACGCGCACCCCAGCGGTCGGTGCCGTCGGGCTCGGCGCGCGTGGTGTTCGCGCGCACGTCGGAGCCGCCCTGCTTCTCGGTCATGCCCATGCCCAGCGTCACCGCGCTCTTGGCATGCCAGGGCGCGAAGTGCGGGTCGTACTGCGTGCTGGTGATCTTCGGCCCCCAGTCGGCGTACAGCGCTTCGTGGCTGCGCAGCGCGGGGGTCACCGCGTAGCTCATCGACACGGGGCACAGCACCGATGATTCGGCCTCGGTGAACAGCATGAAGCCGGCGGCGCGCTCGAGGTGCCCGCCGGCGCCCAGCGACCACGGCGTGCCGTGCAGCCCATGGCGCAGCGCGGCGCCGAGCAGCACGTGGTAGCTCGGATGGAATTCCACTGAGTCGATGCGGCGGCCGACGCGGTCGTGCGTGTGCAGCAGCGGCGGATGCTGGTTCGCCAGCCGCGCATGCGCCTGCATCGCCGCCGAGCCCATCTCGGCGCCGAGCGCGACCAGCCGCGTCGTGTCCAGCGCCGGCGCGTTGAAGCGCAGCGCGTCCTGCAGCGGCTGGTTGCCGCTGAAGAGATTCACGTCCGCCAGCGGCGTGCTCTGGTTGAAGACCTCGTGGGTCATGTCCGCCCCTCGTCCGATGAGTACATCGGCCGATCCCCCGAGGGGATGCGGGCCGGCTTGGGAGCGGCCCGGCGCTCGGCCCGCCAATTCATGTTCACGGCTGCCTCCACATCTCGACGTGCGGGATGCCATCTTCGTCGTACTCGTCGCCGACGCTCGCAAAACCGTGCCGGCCGTAGAAGCGCTGCAGATGAGCCTGCGCGCCGATGCGGTTGCCGCGGCCGGGCCACGTGGTGTCGCAGCGCACGAGCGCTTCGCGCAGCAGCTCGTCGGCCGCACCGCTGCCGCGCAGCGAGGCATCGAGCACGACGCGACCGATCGACGGCGCGTCGAACTTCAATCCCGGGTCGACGACGCGCAGGTAGGCGCGCAGCACGCCCTGCGCATCGCGGCCGAGCAGGTGCCAGCTGTCGCGGTCGAGGCCGTCGGGGTCGAGGTAGGCGCAGTTCTGCTCGACGACGAAGATCCGGTTGCGCAGCGCGAGCATGTCGTAGACGCTGTCGCCGTCGAGCGCGGCGAAACGGCACCAGGTCCAGTTCAGGCCCATCGCTGCGATCAGACGAGCTTCACCAGCTGCTTGCCGAAGTTCTTGCCCTTGAGCAGGCCGAGGAAGGCTTCCGGCGCTGCGGCGAGGCCGTCGGCAATCGACTCGCGGTACTTCAGCTGCTTGGTCGCCACGCGCGTGCCGAGCTCGGTCAGCGCCTCGGGCCAGACCTCCATGTGCTCGCTGACGATGAAGCCCTCGAGCTTCATGCGGTTGGTCAGCAGCAGCTGTGGCGCGGCCATCGGGATCGGCTCGCCGTTGTAGCCGCTGATCATTCCGCACAGGGCAATGCGGGAGAAGGCGTTCGCGCGTTGCATCACCGCATCGAGGATCGTGCCGCCGACGTTCTCGAAGTAGCCGTCGATGCCGTCGGGACAGGCTTGCTTCAGCGCCGCCGACAGCTCCTTGACACCGACCTGCGCCTTGTAGTCGATGCAGGCGTCGAAGCCGAGTTCGTTCACCACGTACGCGCACTTGTCGGCGCCGCCGGCGATGCCGACCGCGCGGCAGCCGCGCGCCTTCGCCAGCTGGCCGACGACGCTGCCGACCGCGCCGCTGGCGGCACTGACGACCACCGTCTCGCCGGCCTTCGGCGCGATGATCTTCACCAGGCCGTACCAGGCCGTGACGCCGGGCATGCCGACCGCGCCGAGGTAGGCCGACAGGGGGATGTGCGTCGTGTCCACCGTGCGCAGCATGCCGCGCTGGCTGGCATCGATGATCACGTAGTCCTGCCAGCCGCCCATGCCGACGACCTTGTCGCCGACCTGGAAGGCCGGGTTCTTCGATGCCGCCACAACGCCTGCGGTGCCGCCGAGCATCACCGTGTCGAGCGCCTGCGGCTGCGCGTAGCTCTTGCTGTCGTTCATGCGGCCGCGCATGTACGGGTCGAGGCTCAGGTAGTGGTTGCGCACCAGCACCTGGCCATCGCTCAGCTCGGGGACCGGCGTCTCGACGATGCGGAAGTTGTCGGCCGCGGCTTCGCCGCTTGGCCGCGAGGCGAGCAGCACCTGCTTGTTGACGAGGCTCATGGCGTGTCTTTCGGAAGAGGGTCGGAGGTCGGAGTTTGGCTCGTCACGCGGCCGCGCGCCGGCAGGCCGCGCAAGTACTTGAAGGTGCCGGTGGCTTGCGCGCACAGCGCGCCGTGTTCATCGAACAGCGAGGCTTCGCAGAAGGCCATCGTCGCCGTGCGGTGCAGCAGCTTGCCCACCGCGCGCAGCGCGCCTTCGGCCGGGCGCATGAAGCTGGTCTTCATCTCGATCGTCGCGACGCCGGAGCCGGTCGCGGGGCCACCGCCATGGCCACTGCGCGCGGCATGCGCCATCGCCACGTCGAGCATCGTCATCACGACGCCGCCGTGCGCGACTTCCCACGAATTCAGCAGCGCCTCGTGCAGGTCGCAGCGCAGCTCGGCCTGGCCGTCGCCGAAGGCATGCAGCTCCAGGCCCAGCTTCTCGACGAACGGGATGCGGACCGGGAACGGAATCCGGGCCGGCTTGCTCATCAGCCGCCGGAAATGCAGGACACGCCGCCATCCACCGCCAGGATCTGCCCGGTGATGTGCTTGCCGGCGGCCGACGCAAACAGCAGCGCCGCGCCCTTCAGGTCGTCGTCGTCGCCCAGGCGCTTCAGCGGCGCGTGTGCAGCCAGCGCGTCCTCGCCGAAACGGTCGAGGGTGGCGCGCGTCATCTTGCTCGGGAAGAAGCCGGGCGCCAGCGCGTTGACGGTGATGCCGTGCTCGCCCCACTCTGCCGCCAGCACGCGGGTGAAATTGACCACCGCGCCCTTGCTGGTGTTGTAGGCCACGGTCTCCATGCCTGGCGGGTTGCCGCCGAGGCCGGCGATCGACGCGACGTTGATGATGCGGCCGTAACGGCGCGGGATCATGCAGGCTTTGCCGATCGCCTGCGCGAAGACGAACAGGCTGCGGATGTTCAGGTTCATCACCTTGTCCCAGGCCTCGAGCGGATGGTCCTCGGCCGGCGCGCCCCAGGCGGCACCGGCGTTGTTGACGAGGATGTCGACGGGACCCAGACGCTCCAGCGTTTCGCTGCAGACGCGGCGCGCGTCGTCGGGGTCGGCGGCGTCGGCCGCGATCCAGCGCGCGTCGATGCCGCGCTGCGACAGGTGGGCGGCGGCCTCTTCGAGGTCACCCGCCTTGCGCGAGGTCAGCATGACCTTCGCGCCGGCTTCGCCGAGCGCCTCGGCGATCTGCAGACCGAGGCCACGCGAGCCGCCGGTGACCAGCGCGATGCGGCCTTCGAGGTTGAAGAGGGATTGCACGGGGGTGCTCATGTCATGTCCTTTGTCTGTTATCTGTTTTCATGCGCGAGCGCAGGAAGATCAGGAAGATTCCGGTGGCCGCGGCGATGCCGCCGCCGACGACGATCGACCAGCCGAGCGGAAAATCCCGGCGCTCGACCGCCAGGCCGAACACCAGCGCCAGCAGGCCGCCGTAGAGCAGGATCCAGATCCAGAGCTCGACCCGCGCGATGGTCTTGTCGGACATCAGAACCACTCCTCGCGCATCTCGCGGCAGGTCGGGTTGCGGCTGGCGACGACCGCCAGCCAGGCGTCGATCTTCGGCAGCTCGTAGTCGAAGAAGTAGCGGCAGGCCTGCAGCTTGCCGCGGAAGAAGGCGTCGTCGGCCGCCAGGCGCTCGCGCGCCGCCAGGCCGACATCGAGCCAGATCCACGCCAGCACCAGGTGGCCGAAGGCCTGCAGGTAGGGCGTCGCGTTGGCCAGCGCCTCTTCCGGCACGCCGCTGGCCCAGGCCGCCTTCGTCGCCGCGCCGAGGCGCTGCAGCGCCGCGGCCAGCGCACTCGCGTGGTCGGCAAGGTGGTCGACCTGCAGCGCCCGCTCTATCGTCCGATTGACGCGGCCGGCGACCAGCTTCAGCCCGGCGCCGCCGTCCATCACGACCTTGCGGCCGAGCAGGTCCAGCGCCTGGATGCCGTGCGTGCCCTCGTGGATCATGTTCAGGCGGTTGTCGCGCCAGTACTGCTCGACGGGAAAGTCGCGCGTGTAGCCGTAGCCGCCCAACACCTGGATCGCCAGGCTGTTGGCTTCCACGCACCATTCGCTCGGCCAGCTCTTGGCGATCGGCGTCAGCACCTCGAGCAGCAGTGCGGCCTCGCGCGCGCTGTCCGCCTCGCCGGTGTGCTGCTCGTCGACCAGCCGCGCGCAGTAGAGCTCCAGCGCCAGCGCGCCTTCGGCGTACGACTTCTGCGCCAAGAGCATGCGCTTGACGTCGGCGTGCTGGATGATCGGCACCTGCGGCGCGTCGGCCTTCTTGCCGCCTTCGGTGACCGGCCGGCCCTGGGGCCGCTGCTTCGCGTAGTCCAGCGAGGCCTCGTAGCCGGCCATGCCGAGCATCGTCGCCGCCATGCCGACGCCGATGCGCGCCTCGTTCATCATGTGGAACATGCAGCGCAGGCCCTCGCCCGGCCGGCCGACCAGGTAGCCGATGGCGCCGCGCTTGCCGCCCGGGGTGAACTTGCCTTCGCCGAAGTTCAGCAGCGTGTTCGTCGTGCCGCGCCAGCCGCACTTGTGGTTCAGGCCCGCCAGCGCGACGTCGTTGCGTTCGCCGGTCAACTCGCCGCGGGTGTTCACCAGCTTCTTCGGCACGACGAACAGCGAGATGCCCTTGGTGCCCGGCACCGGCTTGCCGTCCGGGCCCGGGATCTTCGCCAGCACCAGGTGGACGATGTTTTCGGTCAGCTCGTGCTCGCCGGCCGAGATCCACATCTTGTTGCCGGTGAGCCGAAAGCGCGGGCCCAGTGGATCGGCTTCGAAGTCGGCGCCGTCGGGCTCGGCGCGCGTCGCGACGTCCGACAGGCTCGACCCGGCCTGAGGCTCGGACAGGCACATCGTGCCGCACCAGCGCCCGCTGAACTCGTTCAGCGCGAAGACTTCTTTCTGCGCCGCGGTGCCATGCGCCATCAGCAGGTTCGCGTTGCCGACCGTCAACAGCCCGCCGCCGATGCTGACCGAGGCCTTGCCGAAGAAGCCGTTGGCCGCGGCTTCCACGGTATAGGGCAGCTGCATGCCGCCGATGTTCTGGTCCTGCGATGCGCTGAGCATGCCGGACTCGGCATACGCGGCCCAGGCCGCATGCGTGGCCTGCGGCAGGATCACGCGTTCGCCGTCGAAGCGTGGCTCCTCGGTGTCGACCAGGCGGTTGAAGGGCGCGTACCTCTCGCGCGCGATGCGTTCGCAGGTGTCGAGCACCTGGGCGAAGGTCTCGCGCGAATGGTCCGCGAAGCGCGGGCGTTCCAGCAGCTCAGCGATCCCGAGCCAGTCGCCGAGCAGGAAGTCGATCGTCCGCCGCATCGCGGGTCAGAGCACTTCGAAGATGCCCGCGGCGCCCATGCCGCCGCCGATGCACATCGTCACGCAGACGCGCTTCGCGCCGCGGCGCTTGCCCTCGATCAGCGCATGGCCGGTCAGGCGCTGGCCGCTGACGCCGTAGGGGTGGCCGACGGCGATCGCGCCGCCGTTGACGTTGAGCCTGTCCATCGGGATGCCCAGCGTGTCGGCGCAGTACAGCACCTGCACCGCGAACGCTTCGTTCAGCTCCCACAGGTCGATGTCGCTGACCTGCAGGCCGAGCTTCTTGAGCACCTTGGGCACGGCGAACACCGGGCCGATGCCCATCTCGTCGGGCTCGCAGCCGGCGACCGCGAAGCCGAGGAAGCGGCCGATGGGCTTCAGCCCCTTCTGCTGTGCATAGGTGTCGCTGACCAGCACGCAGGCGCCGCCGCCGTCGCTGAACTGGCTGGCATTGCCCGCCGTCACGACGCCACCGGGGATCGCCGAGCGGATGTCCTTGATGCCTTCGTAAGTCGTGCCCGGGCGCAGGCCTTCATCGGCGCTGACGGTGACTTCCTTGCTGCGCAGCCCCATCACCGGATCGGCGACGCCGGCGGTCACGGTGATCGGCGCGATCTCGGCATCGAACAGGCGCGCTTCCTGCGCCGCGCAGGCCTTCTGCTGGCTGGCGGCGCCGTACTGGTCCATGCGCTCCTTGGCCATGTTGTAGCGCTTGGCGACGTTCTCGGCCGTCTGCAGCATGTTCCAGTAGATCTCGGGCTTGTGCTGCTTCAACCACGAGTCCGCCAGCATGTGCTGGTTCATCTCCTGCTGCACGCACGAGATGCTCTCGACGCCGCCGGCGACGTAGACATCGCCCTCGCCGGCGATGATGCGCTGCGCGGCCATCGCGATGGTCTGCAGGCCGCTGGAGCAGAAGCGGTTGACGGTGACGCCGCCGACGGTGATGGGCAGGCCGGCGCGCAGCGCAATCTGGCGCGCGATGTTGGCGCCGGTCGCGCCTTCGGGGTTGGCGCAGCCCATCAGCACGTCTTCGATCGCGCCCGGGTCGATGCCCGCGCGCTGCACCGCGTGCTGCACTGCGTGGCCGCCCAGCGTGGCGCCGTGCGTCATGTTGAAGGCGCCCTTCCAGCTCTTCGTCAGCGGTGTGCGGGCGGTGGAAACGATGACGGCGTTGCTCATGGTGAGGCTCCTTCGGTGGATTTGGATGACGGCGGGCCTGCGGACTGTTGCAGCAGGCGGTGGTAGAAGCGGACCAGCTCGGCGAGGTTGGTCAGCGCGATGCGTTCGTTGGTGCCGTGGAAGCGGCTCAGGTCCTCGGGGCCGGCGCGCACCGGCGAGAACTTGAAGATGTTCGGCGACAGCGCCTGGAAATGGCGCGAATCGGTGCCCCCGAGCATCAGCCCGGGCGCGACGACGGTGCCGGGAAAGAGCTCGCGGATCGTGCGGGTGATGGCCTGGTAGCCGCGCGAGCTGGTCGACGCGACGGCCGACGGGTTGCTGGACCCGGGCAGAACCTTCAGCTCGATGCCGTCGTCCGCGATGACGCGCCGCACATGCTCGGTGACGCTCTCGATCGTGCTGCCCGGCAGCAGCCGGAAGTTGACCACGCCTTCCGCGCGGCCGGGCAACACGTTGTCCTTGTTGCCGGCGTTGACGATGGTCAGCGCCGTCGTCGTGCGCAGCAGCGCGTTGGTGCTCGGCGCCTGCTCGAGCTGGCCGCGCAGCACCGGGCCGAACAGCCAGCGGTTGCTCAAGGCCACGCGCGGGAAGCCCGACATCTCGGGCGCCACCGCATCGAACATCTCGCCGGCGATGCCGCCGATCGACGCGGGCATCGGCTGCTGATCGAGCTTGACCAGCGCCCGGCTCATCTGCGCGATCGCCGAGCGCCCGGCTTCAGGCGGCGGCATCGACGAGTGGCCGGGCGTCGCCTTGGCCTGCAGCTGCATCGACAGGTAACCCTTCTCCGCGACGCCGACCAGCGCCGCCGGTGGCGTCAGCCCCTTCAGCAGGCCGTGCGTGATCAGCAGCCCCTCGTCGATCACGAAGTCGAGCTTCACGCCGCGCTGCTGCAGCAGCTTCGCGATCTGCAGCGCGCCGCGTTCGCCGCCGACTTCCTCGTCGGCGCCGAACACCAGGTAGATCGAGCGCTGCGGCTTGAAGCCGGCAGCGACCAGCGCCTCGACCGCCTCGAGCTGCGCGATCAGGTTGCCCTTGTCGTCCCACGAGCCGCGGCCCCAGACGAAGCCGTCCATCACCTCGCCGCCGAAGGGTTGAGCTTGCCAGTCGTCCTCGGTGCCTGGGGCCACCGGCACGACGTCCTGGTGCGCCATCAGCGCGATGCCGGGTGCCGCCGCATCGCTGCCGCGCCAGGTGTAGAGCAGGCTCAGGCCCCCGATCACCTCGCGCTGCAGCGTGGCGTGCAGCTTCGGATAGCGCACCTGCAGGTGCTCGTGCAGCAGCTTGAACTGGTCGGCGTTCAGCGACGGATCGTCGAGCGACGAGATCGTGCGCGCGCGAATCGCCACCGCCAGCGAAGCGGCCACCGCGCCCTCGTCGACCACCAGGCCCTGCACGGCCGGCACGTCGAGCTGGCGTGAACCCTGGCGCCAGGTGTTCACCGCCAGCACGACCACCAGCAGCGCGATCAGCGCCACGAGGCCGAGCAGTGCGCGCTTGAGCATCGCTGACGCCCGCTTCAGACGTTAGCTGAAGCTCTTGCCTTCGGCCGCCAGCTTCGCCAGCAGTGGCGCCGGCTGCCAGAACGACGCGTCGTCGTGCGGGTTCGCGGCGAAGCGCTTCATCGCCGAGACGACGTTGAAGAGGCCGAGCGTGTCCGCGTAACACAGCGGGCCGCCGCGGTGCAGCGGGAAGCCGTAGCCGGTGAGGTAGACCATGTCGATGTCGCTGGCCTTGTTGGCGATGCCCTCCTCGAGGATCTTGGCGCCCTCGTTGACCAGCGCGAAGACCAGGCGTTGCACGATCTCTTCATCGCTGATCTTGCGCGGCGCAATGCCCTGCTCCTTGCGGTAGTCGGCGATCATCTGCTCGACCTTGGCCGACGGGATCGCATCGCGCTTGCCGGCCTGGTAGTCGTACCAGCCGGCTTGCGTCTTCTGGCCATAGCGGCCCATCTCGCACAGCAGGTCCGCGGTCTTGCTGTAGCGCATGCCGGGCCGTTCCTGCGCGCGGCGCTTGCGGATCGCCCAGCCGATGTCGTTGCCGGCCAGGTCGCCCATGCGGAACGGGCCCATCGCGAAGCCGAACTTCTCGACCGCCTTGTCGACCTGTTGCGGCGTCGCGCCTTCGTCGAGCAGGTAGCCGGCCTGGCGGCTGTACTGCTCGATCATGCGGTTGCCGATGAAGCCGTCGCAGACGCCGGAGACGACCGAGGTCTTCTTGATCTTCTTGCCAATGGACATCACGGTGGCCAGCACGTCCTTGCCCGTGGCCTTGCCGCGCACCACTTCCAGCAGCTTCATCACGTTGGCGGGGCTGAAGAAGTGCATGCCGACGACGTCCTGCGGCCGCTTCGTGAACGCGGCGATCTTGTCGACATCGAGCGTCGAGGTGTTCGAGGCCAGGATCGCGCCCGGCTTGGCCACTTCGTCCAGCTGCTTGAACACCGCTTCCTTGACGCCCATCTCCTCGAACACCGCTTCGATGATCAGGTCGGCGTCCTTCAGGTCGCCGTAGCTCAGCGTCGTCTTCAGCAGCGCCATGCGCTGCTCGTACTTGTCCTGCTTCAGCTTGCCCTTCTTGACCTGCGCCTCGTAGTTCTTGCGGATCGTCGCGACGCCGCGGTCGAGCGCTTCCTGCTTGGTCTCGAGGATGGTCACCGGGATGCCGGCGTTCAGGAAGTTCATGCTGATGCCGCCGCCCATCGTGCCGGCACCGATCACGCCCACCTGCTTGATCTCGCGCTGCGGCGTGTCGTCCGGCACGTCGGGGATCTTGCTCGCGGCGCGCTCGCCGAAGAAGGCATGGCGCAGCGCCTTGCACTCGGGCGTGAACATCAGCGAGGTGAAGATCTCGCGCTCGCCCTGCATGCCCTCGTCGAACTTGCGCTTGATCGACATCTCGACGGCGTCGACACACTTCGCCGGCGCCGGGAAGTTCTTGCTCATCGCCTTGACGGTGTTGCGCGAGAACTGGATGAAGCCGTCGGGGTTCGGATGCGTGACCTTCAGGTCGCGCACCAACGGCAGCGGCTTGCCGCCGGCATGGGCCGCGGCCACTTCGTTCGCGAAAGCCAGTGCGCCGGCCATCAGGTCGCCGTCGATCACCTTGTCGAAGAGCTTCTGGCCCGGCAGCGACGCGAGCAGTTCGCTCTTCACCGGCTCGCCGCTGACGATGATGTTCAGCGCCGTCTCGAGGCCGAGCACGCGCGGCAGGCGCTGCGTGCCGCCTGCCCCCGGGACCAGGCCGATCTTCACTTCGGGCAGCGCGATCTGCGCGCCGGGCGCGGTGACGCGGTAGTGGCACCCCAGCGCCAGCTCGAGCCCGCCACCCATGCAGACGGTGTGGATCGCGGCAACGATCGGCTTCGAGCTCAGCTCGAGCGCGCGGATCAGGCTCAGCAGGTTCGGCTCAGCGGTGGCCTTCGGCGAGCCGAACTCGCGGATGTCGGCGCCGCCCGAGAAAGCCTTGCCGGCGCCGGTGATCACCACCGCCTTGACCGCCGCATCGGCCTGCGCACGCTCCAGGCCGTCGACGACCGCGCGCCGCGTGTCGTAGCCGAGGCCGTTGACCGGCGGGTTGTTCAGCGTGATGACGGCGATGCCATCGCGAATCTCGTAGCTGGCGCTCATGGGGCCCCCTTCAACATGTTGAAGAAAAGTGAAACCGGTGGAAAAGCACGATCGTTCGATTCTAGGTAGGCCCCATCCTCGGCCGATGTCCCTGGAGCGACAAGCGCAGGGTCGCTGGTACAAACCCTAGGCCGATCAGCGGCGCCAGAACTGTGGTGACAGCAGCACCAGCACGCTCAGCAGCTCGAGCCGTCCGAGCAGCATGCCGAGCGTGCAGACCCAGGTCTGGAAGTCCGACAGTACGCCGAAATTGCCGGCCGGCCCGACCGCGCCCAGACCGGGCCCGATGTTGTTGACGCTGGCGACCACCGCGCTCAGCGCGGTCACCGGCTCCAGCCCGGACGCCAGCAGCAGCAGGGTCAGGATCACCAGCGTCGCGCCATAGATCATCATGTACGCGACCACCGCGTGCATCACGCGCGGCCCGACGATGTTGCCCGCCATCACCACCGGGTTGACGGCATTCGGGTGCACCACGCGCACCAGCTCGCGGTGCACCTGCTTCAGCAGCAGCAGCAGGCGCAGCATCTTGATGCCGCCGCCGGTGGAGCCGGCGCAGGTGGCGAAGCAACCGACCAGCAGCATCAGCACGGCCGGGAACAGCGGCCACAGCCCGTAGTCGCGCGAGGCGTAGCCAGTGGTCGTCGCCAAGGACACGACGTGGAAGGCGGCGTGGCGCAACGCCTCGACGGCGCTCGGGTAGACCTGGTTGGCGAGCAGGTGGCCGGTCACCAGCAGCGCGGTGGCGAGCACGGTGAACAGGTAGGCGCGAACTTCCAGCTCGCGCCAGACGATGCGCCACGAGCGCTGCCGGATGGCGATGAAGTACAGCGCGAAGTTGATGCCTGCCAGCAGCATGAACAGCCCCGCCACCGCTTCGAGCAGCGGCGAATCCCAGTGGCCGAAGCTCGCGTCGTGCGACGAGAAGCCGCCCAGCCCCATCGTCGTGCACATGTGCATGAAGGCGTCAGCCCAGTCCATGCCGCAGAGGCGGTAGGCGAAGAAGCAGGCGATCGCCAGCGCGAAGTACACCATCCACAGCCCGCGCGCCGTCTCGGCCATGCGCGGCGTCAGCTTGTGGTCCTTCATCGGCCCGCTCATCTCGACCTTGAACAGCTGCGCGCCGCCGACACCCAGCAGCGGCAGGATCGCCACCGCCAGCACGATGATGCCCAGGCCACCGATCAGCATCATGAAACAGCGCCAGACGTTCACGCTCAGCGGCAGCGCATCGAGGCCCGACAGCACCGTCGCGCCGCTGGCGGTCAGGCCGGACACGGCCTCGAAATAGGCGTCGGTGGGGCTCAGCCCCGGCAGCGCGAGCCACAGCGGCAGCGCGCCGAAGGCCGGCAGCAGCACCCAGGTCAGCGTGACCAGCAGGAAGCCGTCGCGCGGCAGCAGCTCGCGCCGGTAGCGCCCGGTCGCCAGCGACATCGCGCCGCCGGCCAGCAGCGTGACCACGATCGTCACCGCGAATGCGCGCTCGCCGGCGTCGTGGTCGAACCAGGCGAAAGCCAGCGGCACGACCATCAACAGGCCGAACAGCACCACCATGCGGCCGACGAGCGCGACGACTGCGAGCGGCGACATGTCAGTGGCGCCCGGCCGCCCGAAGCCACTGACGCGCCCCCTCGGGGGGCAGCGAGCGCAGCGAGCTTGGGGGCCTCATCTAGAACAGGAAGGTGGCGCTGACCTGGAACAGCTTCTCGACCTCGCGCACCATGCGCTTGCTCGGCACGAAGGCGATGATCTGGTCGTCGCGCTCGATCAGCGTGTCGTGGTGCGGAATGATCACGCGGCGCTCGCCCTCGCGCTCGGACACCTTGCGCACGATGGCGCCGATCTCGGCGCCCTTGGGCAGCGGGATCTCCTCGATGCGCCGGCCGACCACGCGCGAGGTCTTGCGGTCGCCGCGCGCCACCGCCTGCAGCGCCTCGGCGGCACCGCGGCGCAGGCTGTACACCGCCTCGACGTCGCCGCGACGCACGTGCGCCAGAAGCTCGCCGATCACCGTCTGCGCCGGCGACAGCGCGATGTCGATCTGCGTGCCCTGCACCAGGTCGGCATAGGCGCGCCGGTTGATCAGCGCCAGCACGCGCCGCGCACCCATGCGCTTGGCGAGCAGGCAGCTCATGATGTTGTCCTCGTCGTCGCTGGTCACGGCGATGAAGAGGTCGCACTCGTCGATGTTCTCGCGCTCCAGCAGCTCCTCGTCGGTGGAGTCGCCGTTGAGCACCAGCGCATCGCTCTCGAGCTGGGTCGTCAGGTACTCGCAGCGCTGCAGGTTGGGCTCGATGATCTTCAGGCGGATCTCGGCCTCGATCGCGCGCGCCAGGCGCAGGCCGATGCGGCCGCCGCCGGCGATGAAGACGCGTTTCACCGGCCGGTCGCGCTGGCGCAGCGCGTCCAGCACCCGTCGAATGTTGGCTGTGGCGGCGAGCACGAAGACCTCGTCGCCCGGCTCGATGCGCGTGCCGCCGTCGCAGATCACGCGCCGGTCCTGGCCCTGCTCGGTGCGGCGGTAGATGGCGACGAAGCGCATCTCCAGGTCCGGCACCAGCTGCGGCAGCTCGGAGATCACGTGCCGCACCAGCGGGCCGCCGGTCACCGCGCGCACGGCGATCAGGCTGACCGCGCCATCGGCGAACTCCAGCACCTGCAGCGCCTCGGGGTAGTCGATCAGCTTGCGGATCGTGTTGGTCACCGAGGCCTCGGGGCAGATCACCTCGTCGACGGCGAAGTTGTCGTCGCCGAGCAGGTCGGCGGCGTCGATGAACTCCTGCGAACGCAGCCGCGCGATGCGCATCGGAATGCCGAAGATGCGCTGCGCGACCTTGCAGGCCACCAGGTTGGTTTCGTCCTGCGGCGCGCAGGCGATCAGCATGTCGGCATCGCGCGCGCCGGCGCTGGCCAGCACCGAGGGCTGGATGCCGTTACCCGGCACACCGCGCAGGTCCAGCCGGTCCTGCAGATCACGCAGGCGCTGCGGATCGGTGTCGATGACGGTGATGTCGTTCTTCTCGGAGGCGAGGCTCTCGGCCACGCTCTCGCCGACACGGCCGGCGCCAAGAATGATGATGTTCATGGCCGGGATCATAAGGAGATGGCATGAACGCGCCATCGGGATTGCCGGCGCTGCCGTGTCACCTGCGCGTCGCCCGGTCGGCAACGAATGCCCTACGCTAGCGCCATCAACGGAAATTGATTCCGATACACGGAACTAAGCCCGAACATGCGCAGCCAGCTGATCGATCGCCGCGACCTCCAGTTCCTGCTGCACGAGCTGCTCGCGGTGGAGACCCTGACGCAGCTGCCGCGCTTTGCCGAGCACAGCCGCGAGACCTTCGACGCGGCGATCGACAGCGCGCTGCGCATCGCCACCGAGCGCTACGCGCCGCATCGGCAGCGTTCCGACAGCGACGAACCGCGCATCGAGGCCGGCCGCGTGGTGCTGCCGCCCGAGGTGGCGCCGGCGCTGCGGGCCTTCGTCGACGCCGGCTTCCTGGCCGCCACCCACGACCACGAGGACGGCGGCATGCAGCTGCCGCGCACCGTGGCCAACGCCTGCTGGGCGCTGTTCAAGAGCGCCAACGTCGCCACCGACACCTATGCGACGCTGACGATAGGCGTGGCCAACATGGTCCACGCCTTCGGCAGCGCCGCGCAGCGCGCGCGCTGGCTGCCGCCGCTGCTCGACGGCCGGCACTTCGGCACGATGGTGCTGACCGAGCCGCAGGCCGGCTCGTCGCTGGCCGAGATCCGCGCCAGCGCAACACCGCGCGCCGACGGCCGCTACATCATCCGCGCGCAGAAGATCTTCATCACCGCCGGCGACCACGAGCTCAGCGACAACATCGTGCACCTGGTGCTGGCACGGCTGCCCGATGCGCCACCCGGCGTCAAGGGCCTCTCGCTCTTCATCGTGCCGAAGCGGCGCGACGACGGCACGCCGAACGATGTCGCGCTGGCCGGGCTGATCCACAAGATGGGCAGCCGCGGCACGACCTCGACGATGCTCAACTTCGGCGAGCGCGGCGACTGCATCGGCGAGTTGCTCGGCCCGCCGCACCAGGGCCTGGCCTGCATGTTCCAGATGATGAACGAGGCGCGCATCAACGTCGGCATCTCGGCGACGATGCTGGCCTATGCCGGCTACCTGCACGCGCTGGCCTATGCGCGCGAACGCATGCAGGGCCGCGCCACGCCCGACCCGCGCTCGCCGCCGGTGCCGATCGTGCGCCACGCCGACGTGCGGCGCATGCTGCTGGCGCAGAAGGTGGTGGCCGAAGGTGGCCTCGCGCTGTGCCTGCACGCCTCGCTGCTGGCCGACCGCGCCGAGCTCGATCCGGACGCGACGGAACGCCATCAGGCGCGCCTGCAGCTCGACCTGCTGACGCCGGTGATCAAGGCCTGGTGTTCGACGCAGGGCGTGCTGGCCAACTCGCTGGCCATCCAGGTGCACGGCGGCTACGGCTATACGCGTGAGTACCCGGTCGAGCAGCTGCTGCGCGACAACCGGCTGAACTCGATCCACGAAGGCACCGACGGCATCCAGGCGCTCGACCTGCTCGGCCGCAAGGTCGGGGCCGAAGGTGGCGCGGCGCTGGCGCTGCTGGGCACGGCGATGCTACGCACGGTGGCCGAAACGCGCGCGCTGGATGACGAGACGCTGGCGGCACACGCGACCCAGCTCGAACGCGCCTGGCACGAGCTGGCGCACACCACCGCCACGCTGCTCGCCGCGCTGCCGGCGCAGCCGCAACTCGCGCTGGCCAACGCCAGCGTCTACCTCGAGGCCTTCGGCCACACGCTGGTGGCCTGGCTGTGGCTGCGCCAGGCGGTGATTGCGCAGCCGCACCGCAATCACCCCGACGACGCAGAAGCCCGCTTCTACCGCGGCAAGCTCGCCGCCGCGCGCCACTTCTTCAGCCATGAGCTGCCGCGCACCGCGCCGCAGCACACGCTGCTGCGCAGCCTCGACGCCGGCCTGGTCGAGCTCGACGACACCTGCCTGTGAACCGGAGGCCAACGATGTCCCACATCCACACCGAGCTGCACGATGGCGTGCAGCACATCCAGCTCAACCGGCCGCAGAAGAAGAACGCGTTGACGGTGGAGATGTACGCCGCGCTGGCCGACGCGCTGCGCGCGGCCGAGGCCGACCCCGCGGTGCGCGTGATCCTGCTGCGCGGGCTGCCCGAGGTCTTCACCAGCGGCAACGATGGCGGCGACTTCCTGCACCAGCCGGTGCAGAGCCTGGACGCGCCGGTGTTCCAGTTCCTGCGCGCGCTGATGCAGGCCGAGAAGCCGCTGATCGCCGCGGTGGCCGGCGACGCGGTGGGCATCGGCACCACGCTGCTGCTGCACTGCGACCTGGTGATCGCCGCCGACAACGCGCGCTTCTCGCTGCCCTTCACCAAGCTCGGCCTGTGCGCCGAAGCGGCGTCGAGCCTGGCCTTGCCGCTGATCGTCGGCTGGCGGCGCGCTGCCGAGCTGCTGCTGTCGGGCGAGCCGATCAGCGCGGCGCGCGCCTGCGACTGGGGCCTGGTCAACCGGGTCGTGCCGGCGCCCGAGCTGCAAGCCCATGCACTGGCCGCCGCGGCGCAGCTCGTCGCCCGGCCGCCGGAGGCCGTGCGCGCCTGCAAGAGCCTGCTGCGCCGCCGCCTGCTGCCGGCGCTGGAGCAGGCGCTGGTCGACGAAGCGCACGAGTTCCATGCGCTGCTCGGCCGGCCCGCCGCGCAGGAAGCGCTGAGCGCCTTCGTACACAAGCGCGCACCGCGCTTCGCCTTCTGATTGGAGCCCCCCCAATGAACTTCGAATACTCGGACAAGACAAAGGCACTGGTGGCGCGCGTCAGCGCGTTCATGGATGAGCACATCTACCCCAACGAGCAGCGGCATGCGCGCGAGGTCGCGCAGGGTGAGCGCTGGAAGGTGCTGCCGGTGGTGCAGGAGCTGAAGGCCGTGGCGAAGGCGCAGGGTCTGTGGAACCTGTTCCTGCCCGAATCGGCGCGCGGCGCCGGCCTGACGAATCTGGAATACGCGCCGCTGTGCGAAGTGATGGGCCGCGTGCTGTGGTCGGCCGAGGTCTTCAACTGCGCGGCACCCGACACCGGCAACATGGAGCTGCTGGAACGCTACGGCAGCGCAGAGCACAAGCAGCGCTGGCTCGAGCCGCTGCTGGCCGGCGAGATCCGCAGCTGCTTCGCGATGACCGAGCCGGACGTGGCCTCGAGCGACGCCACCAACATCGAATGCTCGATCACCCGCGACGGCGACGAGTACGTGATCGACGGCCGCAAGTGGTGGTCCTCGGGCGCCGTCGATCCGCGCTGCGCGCTGTTCATCGTGATGGGCAAAACCGATCCGAACCACCCCGACCGGCACCGCCAGCAGTCGATGATCATCGTGCCGCGCGACACGCCGGGCGTCACCGTCGTGCGGCCGCTGACGGTGTTCGGCTACGACGACGCGCCGCACGGCCATGCCGAGCTGATATTCGACAAAGTACGCGTGCCGGCCTCGAACCTGCTGCTCGGCGAAGGCCGCGGTTTCGAGATCGCGCAGGGCCGCCTCGGGCCCGGCCGCATCCACCACTGCATGCGGGCGATCGGCATGGCCGAGCGCGCGCTCGAATTCATGTGCAAGCGCAGCGTGCAGCGCGAGGCCTTCGGCAAGCGCCTGGCCGAGCAGGGCGTGACGCTGGAGCGCATCGCGCAATCGCGCATCCTGATCGACCAGGCGCGGCTGCTGGTGCTGAAGGCGGCCGACATGATGGACCGCGTCGGCAACAAGGCGGCGCTGAAGGAGATCGGCATGATCAAGGTCGCCGCCCCGGCGATGGCCTGCCAGGTGATCGACTGGGCGATGCAGCTGCACGGCGCGGGCGGTCTGTCGAGCGACTTTCCGCTGGCCTACGACTACGCGCAGGTGCGCACGCTGCGCTTCGCGGATGGGCCGGACGAGGTGCACCGCAACCAGATCGCCAAGCTCGAGCTCGCGCGGTATCGCTGAGAACGACTGAACCAGGAGACGACGATGGCAGAGCATCCGTGGATCAAGTCGTACCCGGAGGGCGTGCGCTGGGACGCCGCGCTCGAGCTCGGCAGCGTGCCGCAGATCCTGGACGGCGCGGCCGCGCGCTGGCCGGGGCTGCCGGCGCTGCACTTCCAGGGCCGCAGCTTCACCTACCGCGAGCTGAAGGCGCTGTGCGACCGCGCGGCCGTCGGCTTCCGGCGCCTGGGTGTCGGCCCGGGCGTGCATGTCGGGCTCTACCTGCCGAACACGCCGCACTACCTGATCGCCTTCTTCGGCGTGCTGAAGGCCGGCGGCACCGTCGTCAACTACTCGCCGCTGGATGTCGAGCGGGTGATCGAGCACAAGGTCGAGGACAGCCGCACCGAGATCATGGTGACGCTCGACATGCCGGCGCTGCGGGACGTCGTCGAGCGGCTGCTCACCCACACGCCGCTGCGTTGCGCGGTGGTGGGCGGCCTCGCCGAGTTCAGCGGTGACACGTCGCCGGCGCGGCCTGCCGCCCTCCCCGGCGATGGCCGGCACCTGCACTTCGAGGACCTGCTGGCCAACAGCGGCGACTACGAGCGCTACCCGCTGCGGCCCGACGCGGCGATCGCCGTGCTGCAGTACACCGGCGGCACCACCGGCGAGCCGAAGGCCGCGATGCTCACGCATGCCAACCTCAGCGCCGCGTGCGGCCAGATGTGGGCCATCGTCAACGGCCGGCCGAAGATGCTGGACCTGGGCAGCGAGCGCGTGCTCGTGGTGCTGCCGCTGTTCCACATCTATGCGCTGGTGGCCGACATGCTGTTCGGCCTGATGATCGGCGCCGAGCTGGTGCTGCAGCTGCGCTTCGAGGTCGATACCGCGCTGGAGGTCTTGTCGGAGCGGCTTATCACCGTGTTCCCCGGCGTGCCGACGATGTTCGCGGCGATCGTCGACCATCCGGACATCGCCCGCTTCGATCTGCGCGCGCTGCGCCATTGCGGCTCGGGCGGTGCGCCGCTGCCGCTGGAGGTGGCTCAGCAGTTCCAGCGCCTGACCGGCTGCAGCCTCGGCGAAGGCTGGGGCATGACCGAGACCGCGCCGACGGGCACCTTCACGCCCGCCTTCGGCCGCCGCAAGCCGGGCTCCTGCGGGCTGCCGGTGCCGGGTGTGCGCATCAAGATCGTCGACATCGATGACCCGGCGCGCGAGCTGCCGCTGGGCGAGCGCGGCGAGATCTGCATCCAAGGCCCGAACGTGATGCAGGGGTACTGGAAGCGGCCCGAGGCCAGCGCCGCGGCCTTCACCGCCGACGGCTACCTGCGCACCGGCGATGTCGGCCGCATGGACGAGGACGGCTTCGTCTTCATCGTCGACCGCTGCAAGGACATGATCCTGTGCAGCGGCTTCAACGTCTACCCGCGCAATATCGAGGAAGCGATCTACGAGCACCCGGCCGTCGCCGAGGTCTGCGTGATCGGCGTGCCCGATGCCTACCGCGGCCAGTCGCCGAAGGCCTTCGTCAAGCTGCGCCACGGTGCGGCGGCGTTCGCGCTCGACGAGCTGAAGCAGTTTCTCGCCGACAAGCTCGGTCGGCACGAGATGGTGCAGCAGCTGGAGCTGCGCGCCGAGCTGCCGAAGACGCCCGTCGGCAAGCTGTCGAAGAAGATGCTGGTCGAGGAGGAGCAGCGCAGGCGCAGCCGCGAAGCGGCGACGAGTGGGTCAGAACTGTCCGCCTAACGCCTGGTTGACGCGGTCGCGCAGCTGCATCAGGCGCGGCCCGACCTCGCTGATCAACTGGTCCTTGGCGAGCTGGCGCGCCGGCACGCTGCAGCTGAAGGCCATCACGCGGCGGCCGTCGCCGGACAGCATCGGCACGCTCACCGCGTGCACGTCCTTGTTCCAGTCGCCGAGCGACAGGCACAGGCCGTGGCGCGCGTAGTCGCGGAACGCCGCTTCGTAGTCGCGCTTGACCAGCGGCCAGTCGTCCTTCCTGACCGCCTTCTGCGCCGCTGCCATCAGCCGCTCGCGCTCGGCCGCATCGAAGGCCGCCAGGCAGGCGCGCCCGACCGCGGTGGTGCCGCGCGGCACGCGTTCGCCGACGCCGACGCGCAGCGCGAAGGTCGGGTTGCCGTGCACGACTTCGAGGAACACCATGTGCTCGGCCTGCGGCGCAGCCAGTGTGACCGTGGCGCGCATGTCGGTGGCCAACTGCTGCATCAGCGGGCGCGCGATCTCGCGCACGTCGAGCCCGGCGAGGTAGTTGACGCTGAACTGCACCACCGCCAGGCCGAGCGAGTACTTCTCGATCGACGGCTGGAAGTCGAGGTAGCCGAGCTCCGTCAACGTGTGCGTCAGCCGCGCGATCGTCGAGCGCGGCATGCCGGTGCGCGTGGCGAGGTCCTTGTTGCCGAGCGCGCGTTCACCGCGCTTGAAGCAGCGCAGGATCGCGAAGCCGCGCGCGACGGCGGTGACGAAATCGGGATCGTTGCGCTGTGCTTCGGTCTCGGGCGGAACCTCGGGCAGCTCGGGCTTCTTCTTCGTCATGCCTTCGCGCGCAGCGGCAGCGATTCGACCTGCTCGTTCCACAGCGCCGAGCCGACCAGGTTCGAGCCGCCATCGACGCCGATCACCTGGCCGGTGATCATGCGTGCCAGCGGCGAGGCCAGGAACACGGCGGCCTGGCCGATGTCGTCCGGCGTGCCGTAGGCGCGCAGCGGGATCGACTTCTTGTTGACCTCGTCGAAGGCCGGGTTCGACAGCCGCTTCAGCCCCTCGGTGCCCTCGATCGGCCCCGGCACGATGCTGTTGGCGCGGATGCCGTGGCGGCCCCATTCGACCGCCAGGTTCTTCATCATGATGTCGATGCCGGCCTTCGCGGCGGCCACGTGCAACTGGTAGGCCTGCGGCACGAAGGCCTGGCCGGCGGAGATGAAGAGCAGGCAGCCGCGGGTGGCTTTCAGCTGCTCGAAGGCGCCGCGCGACGACTGGAAGGCGCCCTGCAGGTCGATGTCGATCACCGTGCGGAAGCCGTTCGGGCTCAGCGCCTCGGCCGGGCACAGGAAGTTGCCGGCGGCGCCGCAGACCAGCACGTCGATCGGGCCGAGCTCGGCCTTCGTGCGCTCGAACGCCGCGTCGAGCGCTGCGGCATCGCGCACGTCGGCCACCACCGGCAGCACGCGGCCGCCGGTGTGGGCGTTGAGCTCGCGCAATTCACGCGCCGCGGTGTCCAGCTTGTCCTGCGTGCGGCCGCAGATCGCCAGCTGTGCGCCGAGCGCGGCGAAGTGGCGCGCCACCCCCAGGTTGATGCCGCTGCCGCCGCCGGTGATGAACACCGTCTTGCCCTGGAACAGCGTGGGCGGGAAGAACTGATCGATCACCATCGGGGTACTCCTGACGCCTCTCAGACCTCGAGCCACTCCTTGCGCACGTAGGCGTTGGCCTTCAGCTCGGTCGGCGTGCCCTCGAAGACGATCTGCCCGTGACCCATCACCAGGCAGCGCTCGCTGACTTCCAAAGCGATCGTCAGCTTCTGCTCGACCAGCAGCACCGAGATGCCGCGGCGCTTGAGCTCGCGCAGGTATTCGGCGACCAGCTCGACGATCTTCGGCGCCAGGCCTTCGGTCGGCTCGTCGATCATGATCAGGTCGGGGTCGCCCATCAGCGTGCGGCACAGCGTCAGCATCTGCTGCTCGCCGCCGGACAGCACGCCGGCCTCCGTGTGCTGGCGTTCCTTCAGCCGCGGGAACATCCCGTACATGTCGTCGAAGCCCCAGCGCGGCTGCTTGGCGCCGCGTTTCTGGCCGAGCATCAGGTTCTGGTGCACGGTGAGCTTCGGAAAGATGTCGCGGTTCTCCGGCACGTAGCCGATGCCGAGGTGCGCGATCTCGTAGGCCTGCTGGCCGAGGATCTGCTGGTCGCGCCAGGTGATCGAGCCCTGGCCCTCGACCAGGCCCATGATGCTCTTGACGGTGGTCGAGCGACCCGAGCCGTTGCGCCCGAGCAGCGCGACGATCTCGCCCGGCGGGACCTCGAAGTTGACCCCGTGCAGCACATGGCTCTTGCCGTAGAAGGCGTGCAGGTCGTGCAGTTTCAGCATCGCTCGAGTTCTCCGGGTTCAGTGCCCGGCCGGCGCGGCGGCTTCGGCCGCCTGCGCATCGGCCAGCACCGAGCCGAGGTAGGCCTCCTGCACGCGCGGATTGGCGCGCACCGCATCGGGCACGTCGAAGGCGATCACCTCGCCGTAGACCAGCACCGCGATCTTGTCGGCCAGGCCGAAGACCACGCCCATGTCGTGCTCGACGGTCAAGAGCGTCTTGCCGGCGGTGACCTCGCGGATCAGCTGGATGAAGCGCTTGGTCTCGCTCTTGCTCATGCCGGCGGTCGGCTCGTCGAGCAGGATCACGCTGGAGCCGCCGGCGATCGTGATGCCGATCTCCAGCGCACGCTGCTCGGCATAGGTCAGGTTCATCGCCAGGTGGTCGCGCCGGCGCTCGAGCTTGATCATCGCCAGCACTTCCTCGGCGCGGTCATTCGCGTCGTGCGCGTCGGCCAGGAACTTCCAGAAGGCGTAGCGGTAGCCCTGCGACCACAATACCGCGCAGCGCAGGTTCTCGAACACCGACAGCCGCGTGAACAGGTTGCTGACCTGGAAACTGCGCGACAGGCCGCGGCGGTTGATCTGGAACGGCGTCATGCCGTCGATGCGCTGGCCATCGAGCAGGATCTCGCCGCTCGAGGGCCCGAAGCGGCCGCTGATGAGATTGAACAGCGTCGACTTGCCGGCGCCGTTCGGCCCGATGATCGCGACCCGCTCGCCCGCCTTCACCGCCAGGTTGGCGCCGCGAATGATCTCGGTCTTGCCGAAGCTCTTGCGCAGGTCGCGCAGCTCGACTGCAAACGCGCTCACAGGGCCTCCCTCCGCTTGATTTCCTTCTCGATCTCTTCCTGGATCACGCCCCACTCGCGGCTGAAGCTGCGGCGCGTGAGCTCGAACATCAGCATGCCGGTCAGCATCACGAAGACCGCGCCGAACCAGCTGTCGAGGCTGCCAGCGTTCAGCGTCGCGCCGAGGAAGTTCATCTTCGGGCCGAGCGCCGCGTTCAGCTGCAGGTGGTACATCATCTCGATCATTGCCGCGGCGCCGATCAAGGCGATCAGCGCCGCGCCACCGAGCGCCAGGTACGAGGTCCAGACCCGCCTGAGCTTGCCGAACATCGCCAGCCGCAGGTTCATCATGATCAGGCTGGCGATGCCGCCGGGCGCATACATCACCATGAACAGGAACACGATGCCCAGGTACAGCAGCCACGCCTGCGTCAGCTCCGACAGCAGCACCAGCGCAATGACCATCAGCACCGCACCGATGATCGGGCCGAAGAAGAAGGTGGCGCCGCCGAGGAAGACGAACAGCAGGTAGGCGCCCGAACGCGCCGCGCCGACGACCTCGGCGGTGACGATCTCGAAGTTCAGCGCCGCCAGCCCGCCCGAGATGCCGGAAAAGAAGCCGGCGACCATGAACGCGAGGTAGCGCACGGTCTGCGTGCTGTAGCCGATGAACTCGACGCGTTCGGGGTTGTCGCGCACGGCATTCAGCATGCGGCCGAGCGGCGTGCGCGTCAGCGCGTACATCAAGGCGGTGGAGATGAAGCAGTAGATCGCGATCAGGTAGTACAGCTGGATTTGCGGGCCGAACGTGATGCCCAGCACCGGCTTGCCGATCACACGGTTGCCCGAGATGCCGCCTTCGCCGCCGAAGAACTCCGGAATCATCAGCGACATCGACCACACCAGCTCGCCGATGCCGAGCGTGATCATCGCGAAAGTGGTGCCGGACTTCTTGGTCGTCACGTAGCCGAGCACCGCGGCGAAGAACAGCCCCGCCAGCCCGCCGACCATCGGCACCAGGCTGACCGGCAGGTTCAGCGTGCCCGCGGTCACCAGGTTCAGCGTGTGAATGGCGAGGAAGGAGCCCAGGCCGCTGTACACCGCATGGCCGAAGCTCAGCATGCCGCCCTGGCCGAGCAGCACGTTGTACGCCAGGCAGACGATGATCGCGATGCCCATCTGCGACAGCATCGTCTGCGCGAAGCTGCTGGTCCACAGCAGCGGCGCCACGGCGAGGATCAGCGCGAAGCCGCCCCAGATCAGCCAGCGGCCGACGTTGATGGGGCGAAAGTGGACGTGCGGACGAGTCTCGTGAACGTGCATGGTCAACCTTCGCGCGTGCCGAGCAGGCCCTTCGGCCGGAAGATCAGCATCAGCACCAGCAGCAGGTACGGCAGGATCGGCGCCGCCTGCGACAGCGTGATGCGCAGCAGCGGCCAGCCCGGGGTCGACGGGCCGATCTGGCCACCCATCGCGTTGATCGCATCGGCAAACGACTTGTCGACGGTCAGCGGCAGCGTCTGGATCAGGCCGATCAGGATCGACGCGACGAAGGCGCCGACCAGCGAGCCCATGCCGCCGACGACCACCACGACGAAGATGATCGAGCCGACGACACCGGCCATCGCCGGCTCGGTGACGAAGGTGATGCCGCCGATCACGCCGGCCAGCCCGGCCAGCGCACAGCCGCTGCCGAAGACCAGCATGAAGACACGCGGCACGTTGTGGCCGAGCGATTCCACCGCTTCCGGATGTGTCAGCGCCGCCTGGATCACGAGTCCGATGCGCGTGCGCGTCAGCAGCAGCCACAGCGCCAGCAGCATCAGCAGCGCGACCAGCATCATGAAGGCGCGGGTCATCGGGAAGCGCGAGCACTGGGCGACCTTGCACAGCGCTTCGGGCGCAGTGCCCAGCACGATCGACAGCCCGTCGGCGCCTTGCACGACGGTGAACGCCGCGCCGGCGAGCAACGCCGGCGGATCGAAGGGCAGCGGCGTGCGGCCCCAGATCAGCTGCACGACCTCGAGCACGACATAGGTCAGTCCGAAGGTGATCAGCAGCTCGGGCACGTGGCCGAACGCGTGCACGCGGCGCAGCGCCGTGCGCTCGAAGCCGGCACCTGCGAGGCCCACCGCGAGCGGCGCCAGCAGCAGCGCCGGCCAGAAGCCGACCAGCCCGGTCAGCGTGTACGCGAAGTACGCGCCGATCATGTAGAAGCTGGCGTGCGCGAAATTCAGCACGCCCATCATGCTGAAGATCAGCGTCAGCCCGGAGCTGAGCATGAACAGCAGCAGCCCGGAGCTGACGCCGTTCAAGGTGTTGATCAGGACTTGGTCCACCGGCCTCTCCGCACTGTCGTCATCGAAGAAAGGGCCCGTCGGAGTGTTCCGCCGGGCCCGCCTCGTTCAAACGAAAGCGAAACTCAAGGACGCTTCATCTGGCACGACGTGGGCGTTGAGGCCACGTAGGGGTCGTAGGCCTTGACCAGCGCGAAGTTGTGGCCGGTGTTCTCGGCGCTGTAGTTGTTCTTGGCGTCGGCCTTCTGCCACACCGCGATGTACACCGGCTGCTGCAGCTGGTGATCGCTCTTGCGCATCTCGACTTCGCCGTTGAAGCTCTTGAACTTCAGGCCTTCCATCGCCGCGGCGACCTTCACCGGATCGGTGCTCTTGGCCTTGGCCATTGCGTTGGACAGCAAGCCGATCGCATGCTCGCTGGCACGGGTCGTCCAGTCTTCCTTGAAGCGCGCCTGGAACTCGTCCATGATCTTGCGCTGGTCGCCGGTGGCGCTGTCGGTCGCGTAGCCGACCTGGTACACCTTGCCGGCGGCGCCGGGACCCAGGGTCGTCGGCGTGCCCGGTGCGGCGCCGTAGTAGGTGTAGAACTTGACGTTCAAACCGGCCGCATCGGCGGCCTTGACCAGCAGCGACAGGTCCGAGCCCCAGTTGCCCGTGACCACCGTGTCGGCGCCGGAGGCGCGGATCTTCGCGACGTAGGGCGCGAAGTCGCGCACCTGCGCCAGCGGATGCAGGTCTTCACCGACGATCTGGATGTCCGGCCGCTTGCGCTGCAGGTTCTCCTTCGCGTAGCGCGCGACCTGGTGGCCGTGGGCGTAGTTCTGGTTCAGCAGGTAGACCTTCTGGATGTCCTTCTGGTCCTTCATGAAGGTCGTCAGCGCTTCCATCTTCATCGACGTGTCGGCGTCGAGGCGGAAGTGCCAGTAGCTGCACTTGCTGTTGGTCAGATCGGGGTCGACCGCGGCGTAGTTGATGTAGACCACTTCCTTGCCGGGATTGCGCTCGTTGTGCTTGGCCACCGCATCGGACAACGCCAGCGCAGCGCCGGAACCGGCGCCTTGCAGGATGTAGCGCACGCCCTGATCGATCGCCGCCTTCAGCACGTTGAGGCTTTCCGCGGGGCTCAACTTGTTGTCGAACGGCACGATCTCGAATTTCACGCCGGCCGGGTTGCCCTTGTTCGCGCGCTCGGCGGAGTACTGGAAGCTTTTCAGCTGGTTCTGCCCGATCGGGGCCATCAGGCCCGACAGCGGATCGATCCAGGCGATCTTCACCGTCTCGTCCTTCTGCGCATGAGCCGCCGAAGCGCCCACCACGAGCATCGCCGCCATCGCAATACTGGCCAAACTCTTCGAATTCCGCATGTCCGTCTCCGACAAATTGATGCACTGCAACCAGCGCGAGAAGGTACCGGAAGGCATGGTCCTCGCGCTTCAGGGACTACCCCACACGAGCTGTCGCCCCAGAGACAGCTCGCTCACACACCCGGCAGTCGATGCTCCTTGAATTGCTCCCGCAACTTCAATTTCTGGATCTTGCCGGTCGCCGTGTGCGGCAGCTCGGCGACGAAGGCCACGTCGTCCGGAATCTGCCACTTGGCAATGCGGCCTTCGTAGAAGCCGAGCAGCTCGTCGCGTGTCACCTGCGCGTCAGGCTTCTTGACGACGACGAGCAAGGGCCGCTCGTCCCACTTCGGATGCCGCGCCGCAATCACCGCGGCCTCGTGCACCGCGGGATGCGCCATCGCGATGTTCTCGAGATCGATCGAGCTGATCCATTCGCCGCCGGACTTGATGACGTCCTTGGAGCGATCGGTGATCTGCATGAAGCCGTCGGCATCGATCGTCGCGACGTCGCCGGTGGGGAACCAGCCCGGCTCGCCATCCACCGTCAGCAGCGGCGATTGGCCGGACTGGCCGAAATAACTCGCAATGACCCATGGCCCGCGCACCACCAGGTTGCCCGAGGCCGCGCCGTCCCACGGCAGTGCGCGGCCGTCGTCGTCGATGATCGCCATGTCGATGCCATAGATCGCGCGGCCCTGCTTCTCCAGCAGCTTCTGCTGGGCGTCGCGCGGCAGCGATGCATGCTTGGACTTCAGCTTCGACAGCGTGCCCAGCGGCGACAGCTCGGTCATGCCCCAGGCGTGGATCACCTCGACGCCGAAGTCATCCTGCAGCGTCTTCATCATGGCCGGTGGGCAGGCCGAGCCGCCGATCACCGTGCGCTTGAAGGTCGAGAACTTCAGCGCGTTGGTCTTGGCATAGGTCAGCAAGCCCAGCCACACCGTCGGCACGCCGGCCGAGAAGCTGACCTTCTCTTGCTCGAACAGCTCGTACAGCGACTTGCCGTCGAGGTGCGGCCCGGGCATCACGAGCTTGCAGCCGACCAGCGCGGCGGCATACGGCAGGCCCCAGGCGTTGACGTGGAACATCGGCACCACCGGCAGCACGACGTCGGCGGCCGAGCAGTCCATCGCATCGGGCAGCGCCGCGGCGTAGGCATGCAGCACGCTCGAGCGGTGGCTGTAGACGGCGCCCTTGGGGTTGCCGGTCGTGCCCGAGGTGTAGCAGATGCTCGACGCCGTGTTCTCGTCGAAGCTCGGCCAGCGGTAGTCGCCGTCCTCGGCCTCGACCAGCTCCTCGTAGCACAGCAGGTTCGGAATCGCCGTCTGCGCCGGCATGTGGGCGCGAGCTGTCATCAGCACGAAGTGCTTCACCGTCGGCAGCTGCGCAGCCAGCTTCTCGATCAGCGGCAGGAAGTTCAGCTCGAAGAACAATGCGCCGTCGGCTGCGTCGTTGGCGATCCAGGCGATCTGCTCGGGAAACAGGCGCGGGTTGATCGTGTGGCAGATCAGCTGCGAGCCGGAGCTGCCGTAGTAGATCTCGAGGTGCCGGTAGCCATTCCACGCCATCGTGGCGATGCGGTCGCCGCTGCGGTGCCCCAGCCGCTGCAGCGCCTGCGCCAGCTTGCGCGAACGCAGCTCGACCTCGGCCCAGGTGGTGCGATGCATGTCGCCTTCGACGCGCTTCGAGACGATCTCCGTATCGCCCGAATGGCGCGCCGCGTGCCGCACCAGCGACGAGATCAACAACGGCATTTGCATCATCTGGCCCATCAAGGCTGGCATGGCGGTCTCCATCGGTTTTGGATTGAACTCACAACGGGGTCGGATGCTGTCACGGCCGATGCTCCCCCCTTGTCATGCGGACGACAATCGGGCCGCCCCTACCATTGGAGGCATGCCGCTTGCCTGGAGGCCCGTTGCTCGCCATGAAGCTCTTCAACCGCTCCGAACCCGTGCCCGACCATGACGACCCGCGCTACCCGGTGCGCAAGAGCGACGCCGAATGGCGTGCGCAGCTCGACCCGATGCAGTACCAGGTCGCGCGCCATGCGGCGACCGAACGCGCCTTCACCGGCAAGTACTGGGACCACTGGGACAACGGCGCCTACCGCTGCATCGGCTGCGGCCAGGCGCTGTTCGAGAGCGAGCACAAGTTCGACGCCGGCTGCGGCTGGCCGAGCTGGTGGAAGGAGATCGAGCCCGGGCGCATCGAGCGCATCGTCGACTCCAGCCTCGGCATGACCCGCGTCGAGGTGCGCTGCGCGAAGTGCGGCACGCACCTGGGCCACGTCTTCGAAGACGGCCCCGAGCCGAGCGGCGAGCGCTACTGCATCAATTCGGCGGCGATCGATTTCGTTCCGAAACCCTGACCGCCCCAGCCCCCTACACTCCCCGCCGCATGAAGCTGCTGTTCGACTTCCTCCCGATCATCCTGTTCTTCGCCGCGTACAAGATCGCCGGCGCTTACCCTGATGCCGCGGCGGCCTTCGCCACCGAGCACCTGGGCTTCCTGGTCGCCGGCGGCCAGGTGCGCACCGACGATGCGCCGGTGATGCTGGCCACCGTCGTCGTCATCATCGCCACGCTGACCCAGGTCGGCTGGCTCAAGGCACGTGGCAGGAAGGTCGACTTCATGTTGTGGCTGAGCCTGGGCCTGGTCGTCGTGCTCGGCGGCCTGACGATCTGGTTCCACAACGACACCTTCATCAAGTGGAAGCCGAGCGGCCTGTACTGGGCGATGGGCCTGTCGTTCTGGATCAGCCAGATGGTCTTCGGCCGCAACCTGCTGCGGCTGATGCTGGGCGAGCAGATCACGCTGCCCGAGCATGTCTGGCGCCGGCTCAATGTCGCGTGGATCGCCTTCTTCGGGCTGATGGGCCTGTTGAACCTGTGGGTCGCGTACAGCTTCAGCCGCGACGCCTGGGTCAACTTCAAGCTCTTCGGCGGCGTCGGGCTGATGCTGGCCTTCACGCTGGCGCAGGGCTTCTACCTGGCCAAGTACATCGAGGACGAACCCGCTTCCCCCGAAGGCGCGACGGCCAAGAGTCCCGAAAGCTCCTGACATGCCGCACGTCACCGCCGCAGAAGTCGAGCGCGTGCTGCGCGAGGCGTTGTCCCCGCTGCAAAGCCTCGAAGTCATCGACGACAGCCACCTGCATGCCGGCCATGCCGGCGCCCGCGAAGGCTCGCATCTGACGGTCAAGATCGTCAGCGAGCGCATGGCCGGCCTGAGCAGAATTGCCCGACATCGCCTCGTGTATGATGCCCTGCGCCGGGTGATCCCCCAGGGCATCCACGCGCTGGCCATCGAGGCGCGCTCGCCGGAAGAAGCCTGAAAGCCGCCGCCGCAAGCCCCTCCCCGCCGCATTTCCTCCCCGCGCAGCCGCATCCGGCGCCGCAATATCCCGAAAGACCTTCCAACGCCATGATCGCCAAGCCTTCTGCCGTGCGCGCAGCAATCGCTGCTGCCGCTGCCGCCCTGCTGCTGCCGCTGGCCGCCCAGGCCCAGAACATCGCCGTCGTCAACGGCAAGGCCGTGCCGAAGGCCCGGCTCGACATGCTGGTGCAGCAGGCGCAGCGCGCCGGCCAGCAGGTGACGCCGGAACTGCAGGCACAGGCCAAGGACCAGGTCGTGCTGCGCGAGATCTTCGCGCAGGAAGCCGAGCGCAAGGGCATCGCCACCAACGCGGACTACAAGGCGCAGATGGAACTGGCGCGCCAGAGCATCATGATTCGCGAGCTGTTCGAGGACTTCAAGAAGAAGAATCCGGTCAGCGACGCCGAAGCCAAGGCCGAGTACGACAAGTTCAAGGCCCAGGCCAGCGGCACCGAGTACCGCGCGCGCCACATCCTGGTCGAGAACGAGGACGAGGCCAAGCAACTGATCGCCAAGATCAAGGCCGGCGCCAAGTTCGAGGACCTGGCCAAGGAGAAGTCCAAGGATCCGGGCTCCGGCCAGAACGGCGGCGACCTCGACTTCGCCAAGCCCGACAACTACGTGCCCGAGTTCGGCAAGGCGATGACCGCGCTGAAGAAGGGCGAGATGACCGAAGCGCCGGTGAAGAGCCAGTTCGGCTGGCACATCATCCGCCTCGAGGACACCCGCGACGCGCAGTTCCCGGAGTTCGACGCGGTGAAGCCGCAGATCCTGCAGCGCATCGCCCAGGTCAAGCTGCAGAAGTACCAGGACGACCTGCGCAAGGGCGCCAAGACCGACTACAAGTTCACGGCGCAGTAATCCGCGCTCCCCGGCCGCCCGGCGGCCGGGTCGATCAGCCGGCCGCCGTGCCGCCGATGCGCGCGGCGTTTTCCCGCATCACCTCGATCACGAAGCCGATCACCGCCTGCACCGGCGGCGCAAGACGCGCTTCACGCGGATAGACGAGCAGCAGCTCGCGGGTCGCCAGCACCCGGGGCGTCACGCGTTGCAGGCCGGCATCGTCATCGGCGATCAGGCAGGGCAGCAACGCGAGGCCGGCGCCGCTCAACGCGGCCGCCAGCATGTCCGTCATCTCGCGGCTGCGCAGCACGAGGGTCGCGCCCGTCATGTGCAGCTCCAGCCATTTCGCGGCCGGCACGTCGGCCAGCACCAGGTCGTAGCCGATGACGTCGTGGCCGCGCAGATCGTCCGCATCGGCCGGTACGCCGCGGCGCGCCAGGTAAGCCGGCGACGCGTAGAGCGACCAGCCCGATTCGCACAGCGGCCGCGCGATCAGGTCCTCGTCGCCGACCGGACCGGAGCGGATCGCGAGCTCCGCTTCGCCCTTCTTCAAGTCGACCATGCGCGCGCTGGCCAGCAATTCGAGCGCCAGCCGCGGATACGCCGTGCGCAGGCGTGCCAGGTTGGCGCTCAGCAGTTTCGTGAATCCGGTCGGCATGGCCAGGCGCACGCGCGCGTCCTTGGCTGCTGCGCCGGTCTGCACGGCGAGCACGGCGCGCTCGACCTGTTCGACCAGCGGCGCCAAGCGCTCGCCCAGCGGCGTCAGGTGCAAGCCATCGGGCGCACGGATCACCAGCGGCGCACCGAGCGCACGTTCCAGCGCCGACAGCCGCCGGCCGATCGTGCTGTGGTCGACCCCCATCGCCCGCGCAGCGCCGGACAGCGTGGCCGACTCGATCGCACGCAGGAAGTAGCGCAGATCGTTCCAGTCGAGCTCGTCGGCGGCAGGCATGCGCTGCAGTCTAGAACCGGCCCGGGGATCTGCGCACAAGGGCTGTGCGGCGGTGGGCAATCGACACCGCCGCGCCGCGCCGCGACGATCGGCGCATCCCATCCAACGGAGCAAGCCATGGCCGTCATCGTCAACGTCGAAGTCCGCGGGCAGACCGAAGCCGGCTACGACGGCATGTTGAACGCGCTGGCCGACTTGGCGCGGCAGGCCGACGGCTTCGTGCTGCACAGCGCCTATGTCGTCGACGGGCAGTGGCGCGTCGTCGAAGTGTGGCGCTCGAAGGCCGAGGCCGATCGCTTCTTCGCCCGGTGCGTCGCGCCGCACCTGCCGCCGGGCGTGCATCCGAAGCGCACGCTGCACGAAGCGCACAGCCTGATCACGGCGGCGCCCCGCGCGGCCTCGGTCAGTTGACGAGCCGCCCGGCCTCGATGTGCAGCTGCCGGTCGCAGCGCCCGGCAATGCCGCTGTCGTGCGTCACCAGCACCAGCGTCGTGCCCGATTCGCGGTTCATCTCGAACATCAGCTCCATCACGCGCTCGCCGGTCGCGAAATCGAGGCTGCCGGTCGGCTCGTCGGCCAGCAGCACCGCGGGCTCGACGACGAAGGCGCGCGCCAGCGCGACGCGCTGCTGCTCGCCGCCGGACAGCGTGCGCGGGTAATGCGCCAGCCGCTCGCCCAGGCCCACGCGCTTGAGCATCTCGCTGGCCTTCGCGCGCGCATCGTTGCGGCCGAGCAATTCGAGCGGCAGCATCACGTTCTCCAGCGCGCTCAGGTGGCCGAGCAGCTGGAAGCTCTGGAATACGAAGCCGAGCTGGCGTGCGCGCAGCGCGGCACGCGCATCCTCGTCGAGCGTGAAGAGATCGGTGCCCGCCAGGCGCACGGTGCCCGCGGTCGGCAGGTCGAGCCCGGCGATGATCGCCAGCAGCGTGCTCTTGCCCGAGCCCGACGCGCCGACGATCGCCGTCGACTCGCGCGGCCGCAGCGTGAAATCGATGTCGTGGAGAATCGTCAGCGTGCCGGTGGAATCGGTCACCTGCCGGGTGACGTGATCGACGGCGATGATGGGATCGGTCATGAAGGATGGATGGGCGCGGTACGGCGCGCGGCGCGGATTTTTGCGGCACTGTAGCGTGCTCGCGCTGGCGGCCGCCGCACAGGGAGCGTGGTGCGCCGCACCGGCGCGCACGATCGTCGTGCTCGGCGACAGCCTGTCGGCCGAGTACGGCCTGGCCCGCGGCAGCGGCTGGGTCGCGCTGATGGAGCGCAAGCTCGCCGACGAGAAACTGCCCGCCAGCGTGGTCAATGCCAGCATCAGCGGCGACACCAGCTCCGGCGGCCGCTCGCGGCTGCCCGCGCTGCTGAAAGCACACAAGCCGAGCCACCTCGTCATCGAGCTCGGCGGCAACGACGCGCTGCGCGGCCTGCCGCTGGCGATGACGCGCGACAACCTGCAGGCGATGGCCCGCGCCGGCAAGGCCGCCGGCGCGAAGGTGCTGATCGTCGGCATGCAGGTGCCGCCGAACTACGGCGCCCGCTACACGCAGGACTTCGCGGCCTTGTTCGAGAGCGTCGCGCGCGCGGAAGGCGCGGCGCTGGTGCCGTTCCTGCTCGCAGGCGTCACCGATGGGCCGCAGCCGGAGCGGCTGTTCCAGCCCGACCGCATCCACCCCACCGCCGAAGCGCACCCGCGCATGCTGGCCAATGTCTGGCCGGTGCTGAAGCCCTGGGTGCGCTGACCCCGACACCGCGGACCCGGGCGACCCGGAATCGGCTGAACGAGGCTTACTGGATCTGCGTGCGCTCGCGCATGCCCCCGCGCTGCTCGGGCGCGCGCTGGCGGCGCTCTTCGTCGCGCGACTCGCGCGGCGCCGGCTGAGCCGCTTGCTGGCCGCGCGGTGCTTCGCCGCGCGGCGTCAGCACCGGCGAGGGCGCGGGGGCGCGCATCAGCGCTGCGGGCGGTGCGGCCGGCGCGGCGGCCGGCGGCGCCTGGACGACCACCGGCGGCGCCGCTGCGGGCTGCGGCGCTGGCTGCGGTGCCGGCCGAGGCGCGGCCACCGGCTGCGGCGCCGGTGCCTGCGCCTGGGGCACGGCGGCCCGATGGCCGGGATGCACGAGCTGCGGCTCGCCGCGCCGGCCGGGCTGTGGCCGGGCAGCGGTCGGCTCGTCGTCGCGATCGGCCTGCGCGCCGCGCTGCACCGCGCCGTCGCGCCGCAGCGGGTGCTCGGTCTGCACCGGTGGGCCGGAGGGCCGTTGCGGCATGACCGCCACCGGCGGCGCCGTCATCGGCGCCGGCTGCGGAACTGCGCTGGGCGCCGGAAACTGCGGTGCGAGCGTGCGCCCGGCCGGCGCCGCCGGCGGCGCGATCGCCATCAGCGGCGAGGTCGGCTCCCGGCCGCGCGTCGGCAGCGACCGGCCGCCGTCCTCGTGATGCCGGCCGACCACCGGCACGACACGCCGAGTTTGCGAGAACGCATCGGGCGCCACCGTCGTCACCGCTCCCGGCACGCCCTGGTTGGTGTACATGATCGGGCCGGTCGGCACGCGGCCGTCGCGGCGGCGGTCATCGTGGCGGTCGTCGCGGCGTCCATCGCGGCGCCCGTCGCGCCAACCGTCGTGATTGCGGCCGTGCCAGCGGTGGTAGACGTCACGCGGTCCGAGCGGAATCCAGCCCACCGGCCCGCCGATCGTCACGCCGATCGAGCCATGCGAGCCGCCGACCCAGGCGACCAGCGCCGGCGAGAACACCGGCCGCGCGACACGCTGCCCCGGCACCCAGCACCAGCGGCGGCCCCAGTGCACCCAGCGGCCGTAGTGGAACGGCGCGAAGCCCCAGCGCATCGAATCGACCCAGGTCCAGCCCCACGGGGCGATCCAGGCCCAGTGGCCGCTGCGGTACGGCGCCCAGTCGACCGGCACCGCCGTCGGGATCCAGACGCCGCCGTACTCGGGGTGCGTCTGCCAGCGGCCGTGCTGGTCGAGGTCTTCCGCGCCGGTCATCTCGGGTGACACGTAGCGCGCGGTCTCGCTGCGCTCGTAGGCGCGCTCGTCCTGCGCCACCCATTCCGAAAAGGCGTCGCGCTCGGTCTCCAGCCAGCGCTGCTGCAGCCGCTGCGACGGCCCCTGCAGCCACAGCTCGGCATGCTGGCCGCGGCCGACGATCAGGATGTGCTCGCGCCCTTCGGCCTGCTCGCGGCCTTCGAAGCGCAGCGTGCCGCGCCAGGCAGTGGCGTGGCTGGCCTCGTTCTGGCGATCGATGCGGTAGTGGCCGGGCTCGCGCGGGCGGAAGCGACCCTCGGGCGTCACCACCTCGACCTGCGCGGCCAGCTCGGCCGAGCTGATGCGCAGCGCGACGCTGCCCTGGTCGAGCTGCAACACCACGCCGTGGTCGTCGATGCGCCGCAACTGCAGCTCGGTGGCGCTGTCGAGCCGGACCTGCGTCGAGCCGATGCTCAGCTCGAGCCGGCTGCCGGGGTCGGTGACCAGGTGATCGCCGCTGGTCAGCGGGTAGTTCGGCGTGGCGGCGATCCACTGGCGGTCGCCCCGGTCGAGCAGGCGGGCGCTGCCTTGCACTTCGACCAGCCGGCCGACGCGGCCCGGCCAGTCGGGTTCGTCGACGGTGTTCTGTGCTGCAGCGCACAAGGGCACCACGCCCACCAGCGTGGCCAGCAGGAACGACCGGGCGCGGTTGATCCAGGCAGCGTTCATCGACGTGGCTCCTAGGCAGCTCATAGCGGCACAACGCCGGCCGCGCGGCGAGCGCTGACCGGCGGGCCGCGGCGTCGAACTTCTTTACACGGCGATCAATCGTCGCCGGCTCTTGCGTCGAGGTCCGGGAAGAGCACGCTGGTGAAACCGAGCTTGCGCAGGTCGGTCATGCGCGTCGGGTAGAGCCGGCCGATCAGGTGATCACATTCGTGCTGCACGACCCGCGCATGGAAGCCCTCGGCCTCGCGCTCGATGCGCTGGCCCCGTGCATCGAAGCCGGTGTAGCGGATGCGTGCAAAACGCGGCACGACACCGCGCAGCCCCGGCACCGACAGGCAGCCCTCCCAGCCCTCCTCGAGCGCATCGGACAGCGGCGTGATCACCGGATTGATCAGCACCGTCTGCGGCACCGGCGGCGCCTCGGGGTAACGCTCGTTGCGCTCGAAACCGAAGATCACGAGCTGCAGGTCGACGCCGATCTGCGGCGCCGCCAGCCCGGCGCCCTGCGCCGCGGCCATCGTGTCGAACAGGTCGGCCACCAGCGCGTCGAGCTCGGGCGTGCCGAACTCGCGCACCGGCTGCGCGACGCGCAGCAGGCGCTCGTCGCCCATCTTCAGGATCTCGCGAATCGCCATGCCGGCATCACCTTTGCAGTCAGAGTGGGGACGGCAATTGTCGAGCCTGGCCGCTCATCCTTCGAGCAAGGCCTTCAGGCCCGCCTCGTCGAGCACCTCGACGCCGAGCTCCCGCGCCTTGTCGAGCTTGCTGCCGGCCTCGTCGCCTGCGACCACCCAGTGAGTCTTCTTCGACACCGAGCCGGACACCTTGCCGCCGGCCGCCTCGATCAGCGCCTTGGCCTCGTCGCGGCTCAAGGTCGGCAGCGTGCCGGTCAGCACCAGCGTCTTGCCGGCCAGCGGCTGCGGGCCGGCCTGGGCCGCCTTGCCGTCGTGCTCGTCCCAGGCGATGCCGGCCGCGCGCAGCTGCTCGACGACCTCGCGGTTGTGCGGCTGGTCGAAGAACGCATGGATGCTGCGCGCGACGATCGGCCCGACGTCGGGCACTTCGAGCAGCTGTTCTTCGCAGGCCTCCATCAGACGATCGATGCCGCCGAAGTGGCGCGCCAGGTCGCGCGCCGTCGATTCGCCGACCTGGCGGATGCCGAGCGCGTAGAGAAAGCGCTGCAGCGTCGTCTGCTTGCTGCGCTCCAAGTTGGCGACCAGGTTCTGCGCGCTCTTCTCGCCCATGCGTTCGAGCGCGGTCAGCTTCGCGACGCCGAGCTTGTAGAGCTCGGGCAGCGTGCGGATCAGCCCGGCATCGACGAGCTGGTCGACCAGCTTGTCGCCCAGGCCCTCGATGTCCATCGCGCGGCGGCCGGCGAAATGCAGCAGCGCCTGCTTGCGCTGCGCGGCGCAGAACAGGCCGCCGGTGCAGCGGTGGTCGATGCCGCCCTTCTCGCGCATCACCGCGCTGCCGCAGACCGGGCACTGCCGCGGCATGCGGAAATTCGGCACGTGACCCTGGCGCTCGCCGGGCACGCGGCCGACCACTTCGGGGATCACGTCACCGGCGCGGCGCACGATCACCGTGTCGCCGATGCGCACGTCCTTGCGGCGCAGCTCGAACACGTTGTGCAGCGTCGCATTGCTGACCGTCGTTCCGCCAACGAACACCGGCTCGAGCTTGGCCACCGGCGTCAGCTTGCCGGTGCGGCCGACCTGCACCTCGATGCCGCGCAGCAACGTCAGCTGCTCCTGCGCCGGGTACTTGTGCGCCAGCGCCCAGCGCGGCTCGCGCGTCTTGAAGCCCAGGCGCTCCTGCAGCGCGCGCTGGTTCACCTTGTAGACCACGCCGTCGATGTCGAAGGGCAGCGCGTCGCGCTGCGCACCGATGCGCGCGTGGTAGGCCACCAGGCCGTCGGCGCCGAGAACCACTTCGCGCTCGGCATTCACCGGCACGCCGAAATCGGCCAGCGCCTGCAGCGTCGCGCTGTGCGTCGGCGGCGCGCTCCAGTCGCGCACCTCGCCCAGGCCGTAGGCGAAGAACGACAGCGGCCGCTTCGCTGCGATGCGCGCATCGAGCTGGCGCACCACGCCGGCCGCCGCATTGCGCGGATTGACGAAGGTCTTCTCGCCCTTCTCGCGCTGCTGCTCGTTGAGCCGCTCGAAGCCGTCGCGCCGCATGTAGACCTCGCCGCGCACCTCGATCACGCTGGTCTTCGCCGCGCCCTTGAGCCGCTTCGGGATCTCGCGGATGGTGTTGATGGTGTGCGTGACGTCCTCGCCCGTCTCGCCGTCGCCGCGCGTCGCGGCCTGCACCAGCACGCCGGCCTCGTAGCGCAGGTTCAGCGCCAGGCCGTCGAACTTCAGCTCCGCCGAATAGGCCACCGGCGGCGCATCGTCGGCCAGTTCGAGCGCGCGCCGCACGCGGGCATCGAAGCGCCGCGCCGCGGCTTCGGAGGTGTCGCGCTCGGTCTCGATCGACAGCATCGGCACCGCATGGCGCACCGGCTGCAGGCCTTCGAGCACCGCGCCGATGATGCGCTGCGTCGGCGAATCGGGCGTCGCCAGCTCGGGAAACGCGGCCTCGAGCGCCTGCAGCTCCTGGAACAGCTTGTCGTACTCGGCGTCCGGAATCTCGGGCTCGTCGAGCACGTAATAACGCTGCGCGTGGTAGTCGATCAGGTCGCGCAATTCGGCGGCGCGGCGAGTGGGATTCCGAGACATCGGTGCAGTGTAGAGTGGCCGATTGCCCTGCCCCAGCCGCCGATGGCCGACTTGATCCGACGATTCGCCGCTGCCTGCCTGCTGCTGTGCTGCAGCCTGATGGTCGCCGCCGCACCGGCGCCGGTGCGCCTGCCCGAGGGCGTGCGGCCGCTGGCCTACCAGCTCGCGCTGACGGTCGACCCGGCGCGGCCGACGCACAGCGGCGAGGTCGAGATCACGATCGAGCTGAAGCAGCCGCAGCGCAGCATCGTGATGCATGCGCGCGAGCTGCAGGTGCGCAGCGCGTGGGTCGAGCTCGGCGCGCGCCGCCATGCCGCGCGGGTGCAGGCGATCGGCGGCGACCGCATCGAGCTGCGCTTCGCTCAAGCCGTCCCGGCCGGCCGCGCGTTGCTCGGCCTGGCCTTCAGCGGCCGGCTGCAGGACAAGGAATTCAACGGCCTGTTCCGGCGCTTGGACGGCGGCGACTGGTACGCCTACACGCAGTTCCAGCCGATCGGCGCGCGCCTGGCCTTCCCGCTCTTCGACGAGCCGGGCTGGAAGCTGCCGTGGTCACTGACGCTGACGGTGCCGCAGGCGCTGCAGGCCTTCGCCAACATGCCGGTGCAGCGCGAGGAAGCCGCGGCGCCCGGCTTCAAGCGCATCGTCTTCGAGCCGACGCCGCCGCTGCCGAGCTACCTGCTGGCCTTCGGCGTCGGGCCGTTCGATGTGCTCGATGCCCCACCGGCCGGCCCGGTGCCGGTGCGCTTCATCACGCCGCGAGGCCGCGCCGCCGAAGCCGCCTTCGCTGCCGGCATCACCGCGCGCATCGTCGAGCGGCTGGAAGACTATTTCGGCCAGCCCTACCCGTTCACCAAGCTCGACAACTTGGGGCTCAGCGTGCCCGGCAGCTTCGGCGCGATGGAGCATCCGGGGCTGGTGACCTTCGCGCTGCCGCTGCTGCTGAACGCGCCATCGCCCGGCCGCGCACCGGACGCCGCGTTCCAGCGCAACTACATCGGTTTCGCCGCGCACGAGATCGCGCACCAGTGGTTCGGCAACCTGGTGACGATGGCCTGGTGGGACGACCTGTGGCTCAACGAGTCCTTCGCCTCGTGGCTCGGCGAGCGCATCACCGCCGAGCTGATACCCGACGAGGGTGGTGAGCACCTGCAGGCGGCGCGTGCACGCGCGATGCGCAGCGACCGGCTGCCGTCGACGCGCCGCGTGCAGCAGCCGGTGGGCAGCGACGACGACTTCGCCCACCTGTGGGATGCGATCACCTATGAGAAGGGCCAGGTCGTGCTGGCGATGTTCGAGCAGTGGCTCGGGCCGGAGCGCTTTCGCGACGGCGTGCGCCGCTACATCAATCGCCACGCCTGGGGCAGCGCAAGCGCCGATCACTTCTTCGCTGCGCTCGGCCAGCAGGACCCGGCGCTGCCGGCCGCGCTGCGCAGCTTCATCGGCCAGCCCGGCATGGCGCGCGTCGCCGTGCAGCTGCAGTGCGATGGCGAACGGCCGCGGCTGCGGCTCGCCCAATCGCGCCTGCAGCCGCTGGGCGCGGCTGAAGCCGCCGGCGCGGCGCGCTGGCAGCTGCCGATGCTGATCCGCACGCCGGGCGGCCTGACGCGCCACCTGCTGCAGGCGGCCGAAGAGACGATCAACCTGCCCGACGCCGCCTGCCCGGCCTGGGTGCAGGCCAACGCCGGCGGCATCGGCTACTACCGCGTGGCGCAGGAGCCGGCGGCGCTGCGCCGGCTGATGGCGCTGCCGCAGTTGCCCGCGGCCGAGGTGCTCGCCGGCCTCGACGACGCCGCGGCGCTGAGCGAAGCCGGCGAGCTGCCGCTGGCCGAGCTGCTGGCCATGGCCGAGTCTTTTGCGCGTCATGCCGACCGCGCGGTGGTCGAGCAGGCGGCGCGCGTGCTGCTGCAGGCGCAGCCGGTCGCCGCGGCGCTCGATCCGGTCGCCAGCGCCGCGCGCTGGCAGCGCGCCTTCGGCGAACGGGCACGCGCGCTCGGCTGGCTCGAAGCCGATGCCGACGGCGAGGACCAGCGGCAGCTGCGCGCGCTGCTGGTGCCGCTGGTCGCCGACCTGGGCGCCGACTCTGTGCTGCGCGCCGCCGCGGGCCTGCACGCCCAGGCCTGGCTGCGCGGCCAGCCGCTGCCGATCGGCCGCAACCGCTCGTCGCTGCTGGCCGCCGCCGCGATCGACGGCGACGCCGCGCTGTTCGACACGATGCTGAGCGCCGCGCGCCGCTCCAGCGACGGCAGCGAGCGCATCGAGCTGTTCGCCGCGCTCGGCCACTTCCGCGCCCCGGTGCTCGCGCAACGCGCCCGTGAGCTGCTGCTCGATCCGGCGCTGGACTACCAGGAAGTCGGCCATGCGGTGCTGGCCGCGCACAACGAGACACCGTCGCTGCGCGACGGGCTGCTGCCCTTCCTCAGCGGCCGCCATGCGCAGCTCGCGCGCCGCATGGGCCGCGACGAACCCGCGTGGTTGCCGAGCTACCTGAACCAGTCGTGCAGCACGGGCGACGCCGAGCGCATCGAGCGCGCCTTCGCGCGCCACGCGCCGCGCTACGCGGGCGGCAGCCGCACGCTGGCGCAGACGCTCGAAGCGGTGCGGCTGTGCGCGGCCTGGCGGGCGCACCAGGCCGGCGCGCCGGCGTGAGACCGACCGGGCCCGTCAGCGCGGCGTCGCGGCGCGCTCGTAGCGGGCATCGATCGCCGCCGCCAGCCCTTCGCGCCACAGCGCCGCCGCATGACGGCCGAGCTCGCCGATCAGCCCATCGGGCAGTTGCCGGTTGCAGGCCAGGTAGAGCTCGGTGCGCTGGAAGGTCAGCAAGGCCTTGACGCTGCCGGTCAAGCCCGCCTCGGCGATCAGCAGCGGCCCGTCGTAGCGCCCCGACACCCACAGGTCGATGCGCCCCATCGCCAGCTTGCGCGGGTTCTGCGCGTCGCTCGGCACCGATTCGACGCGAAAGCCCCGAGAGCGCAGGTACTCCTCGCGCACGTCGCCGAGGTAGGCGCCGATCACGTAGGGCCGCGCATCCTCCAGCGTGCTGAGCCGGATGCCGCCCTCGCTGCGCCCGAACAGCACCCACTCGTTGAAGGCGATCGGCCCGACCCACTTGAACAGCCCCTCGCGCTCGCTGGTGCGGGTGGTCGAGTAGACGCAGGTGTCGGGCTGCTCGAGCGCCAGCTCGTAGGCGCGCTTCCACGGCAACAGCTCGATGCGGTGCGGCTGGCGCGCGCGCCGCATCAGCTCGCGGACCTTCTCGGTGCTGCTGCCGCCGATCTCCTGCCCCTGGCGCAGGTTGTACGGCGGCGACTCCTCGGTGGTCAGCAACAGCGTCGCTTGCGCGCAGGCCACGCCCGCCGCGAGCAGCAGTAGCAGCAGCGTGCAGACGGCACAGCGCTTCATCGCGCCATTGGAGTCCTGCGCAGGGCCCGCTGGCAAGACCCCGGTCCGGGTCAGGCGGTGGCCGCCTCCGCGGCATGCCGCCACAGCAGCGCGCTCACCGCGCGCGGCGGCACCGGCTTGCTGAAGTAGTAGCCCTGGATCTCGTCGCAGCCGTTCTCGCGCAGCACCGTCTGCTGCTCCAGCGTCTCGACGCCTTCGGCCACCACCGTCAGGCGCAGGGTGCGGCCCATCGCGATGATCGCCTCGGTGATCGCACGGTCCTTGCTGTCGCTGGAGACATCGCGGATGAACGAGCGGTCGACCTTCAGCGAGTCGACCGGGAAGCGCTTGATCTGCGCCAGCGACGAATAGCCGGTCCCGAAGTCGTCGATCGCGATGCGCACGCCCATCTGCTTGATCGCGCGCAGCTGCGCCAGCGCGCGCTCGACGTTGTGCATCACCATGCCCTCGGTGATCTCGAGCTCCAGCTGCTCGGGGGCGAGCCCGCTGTCGCGCAGCGCCTCGGCCAGGTCGGCCAGCAGGTCCTCGTGCTGGAACTGGCGCGCCGACAGGTTGACCGAGACGCACATCGGCGGCAGACCTTCGTGCTGCCAGGCCCGGTTCTGCGCACACGCGGTGCGCAGCACCCACTTGCCGATCGGCACGATCAGCCCGGTCTGCTCGGCCACCGGGATGAACTGCGCCGGCGGCACCGAGCCGAGCTCGGGGTTGTTCCAGCGCAGCAGCGCCTCGACGCCGGTGATCGCATTGGTCTTCAGGTTCAGCCGCGCCTGGTAGTGCAGGCTGAACTCGTTGCGCGCCAGCGCACTGCGCAGCTGGGTTTCCAGCGTCAGCCGCTCGAGCGTGTGCGTGCGGACCTGCGGCGCGTAGCGCTGGAAGGTGTTCTTGCCCTCTTCCTTGGCCTGGTACATCGCGATGTCGGCGCATTTCATCAGCGTCGCCTCGTCCTGCGCGTCCTGCGGGAACAGTGCCATGCCGACGCTCGCGGTGACACGGCAGGCCTGCTGCTGCACGACGATCGGCTCGAGCACGGTGTCGAGGATCTTGCGCGCGACGATCGCCGCGTCGTCCGGGTGCGGCAGCTCCGGCAGCAGCACGACGAATTCGTCGCCGCCGAGCCGGGCGACCACGTCGCTCGCGCGCAGGCAGGTCTTCAGCCGCTGCGCGACTTCGCCCAGCAGCGCGTCGCCGGCCCCGTGGCCGAGCGTGTCGTTGACGAGCTTGAAGCGGTCGAGGTCGATGAACAGCACGCCCAGCGTGTGCTGGTAGCGCCGCGCGGCATGCATCGCCTGCGTCAGCAGATCGCCGAACCAGGTGCGATTCGGCAAGCCGGTCAGGCCGTCGTGCGTGGCCAGGTAGCGAAAACGCGCTTCGCTGTCGCGCAGCCCGCGCTCGGCCCGCGCGCGCTGCGTGATGTCGGTGTAGATCGATACGCAGCCACCGCCCGGCAGCGGCAGGCCGCGGATCTCGAGCACGGTGCCGTCGGGTCGCTCGCGCTCGAAGCGATGCGGCTCGAAGCGCCGGGCCTGCTCGACCCGCGCCTGCACCTGCTCGTCCACATCACCCGGCCCGTAGTCGCCGCGCTCGGCGTTGTAGCGGATGAAGGCCTCGAAGGGGGTGCCGGGCCGGCACAGCGATTCCGGAAAGTCGAGCAGCTCGCGAAAGCGGCGGTTCATGCCGAGCGCATGCAGCCCGGCATCGAAGATGCTGATGCCCTGGTCCATGTGCTCGAAGGTGTTCTCGAGCACCCGCTGGCTCGCGCGCAGCGCCCGCTCGGCACGCGCCTGCTGCGTGATGTCGGCATACACCGTCACCAGGCCGCCGCCGGGCAGCGGGCGGCCGCGCACCTCGAGGATCGTGCCGTCGGGCCGCTCGCGCACGAAGCGGTGCGGCTCGAAGCGCCGCGCCTGCTCGACGCGCTCGCGCACCTGCTGGTCCGCATCGCCGGGGCCGTAGTCGCCGCGTTCGACGTTGCAGCGCACGAAGGCCTCGAAGGGCGTGCCGGCACGGTACAGCTCCGCCGGGAAATCGAACAGCGCGCGAAAGCGCTGGTTCACCGCCACCAGCCGCAGCTCGCCGTCGAAGACGCTGACGCCCTCTTCCATCGTCTCGAACATCACGTCGAGCACGCGGCGGCTCTGGCGCAGGGCCTGCTCGGCGAGGTCGAGGCGCTGCTCGACGCTGAGGTCGGCCCCGGGTGATTGCGCAATCGTCATGGACGGTGTTCGGCCGCCCGGCGCCGGGATTGACCTCTGGCCCGGCCCCCGCACCGGCGGGTACCACTTTTTTCACATTTCAGTTGGCTGGCTAACTGAAGAGGCGCCGCGCTGCCGTCGATCCCGCCGCCAGGTCGCGCGCTTCGAGCTTGCGGTACAGGATCTTCAGGTCCTCGCCGATCGCGGCGAAGGCGTGCAGCGTGATCGTGCGGCCCTGGTCGTCGACCATCGCGGCATCCATGTCCGCGGCCAGCGTGCGGGCGGCGTCGTGCCAGGCCGGGAACGGCTCGGCGACCTCGGGCGTCTGCAGCACGTCGAGCGACAGCGTGACCTCGCGCACCGCGGCGATGTTCGGATCCTCGGCCAATGCGGCCTGCGCATCGAAGCCCAGCACCAGCAGCGGCGGCGCGCCGTCCTCGGCCGACGGCAGCACCAGCCGCCCCGGCAGCACGCCGGGCACGAAGCCGCGCCGGCCGGCGCACTGCTGCACATAGCCGACCGACCAGGCGGCGCCGTTGGCGCGCAGGGTCACCGCGAGTTGCGCGTCGTGCTCGCCGGCGAAGGCATCGAGCTCGCGCGCGCGGTTGACGACATCGATCATGTCGGGCACCTCGACCATGCCGCCGACGCCATCGGCAAAGCCCTGCAGCTTCTGCACGAACTCGGAGAACTCGATCTGGTTCAGCCCGCCGCTGCGGTTGGCCATCTGCACACCGGCCTGGAACTCGCCGTAGCGCTGGCCCGAGGCCGGCAGCTCCCAGTCGCCGGTCTCGGCGTTCAGGCCTTCGATCAGGAAGGGCTTGGTGCCGGCGCGGCGCGACGGCGGCAGGTGCGTCAGCGCCAGCTCGCCGCTGACCGGCGCCTCGAGCGTGATCGGCGCGATCGCGTCGATCAGCGGGTCGAGCCGCGCGCTGGCGCGGCGCGGCGGCGGCTTCAGCTCCGGCAAGGCACCGGGGTCGAGCACGATGCCGGGGTCGTTGGCGTGCTGCTGATGCAGCGTCGGCTCGACACGCGGACCATCGACCGGGCCTTCAGCGCGGCGCGGGCTGGCCTTGCGCGCGCTCCACGCGCCATGCGCGATGACCGCCGCGAGCACCAGCGCCCCGACGATCGCCAGCGCCGCCATCAGGCTCATGTTCAGACCGCCTCCGCCATGCTGACCGCTGCTTCCATGTCGACAGCGACGATGCGCGACACCCCCTGCTCCTGCATCGTCACGCCGATCAGCTGCTCGGCCATCTCCATCGCGATCTTGTTGTGGCTGATGAACAGGAACTGCGTGCCCTTCAGCGACATCTCGGTGACCAGCTTCGAGTAGCGCTCGGTGTTGGCGTCGTCCAGCGGCGCGTCGACCTCGTCGAGCAGGCAGAACGGCGCCGGGTTCAGCAGGAAGATCGCGAACACCAGTGCGATCGCCGTCAGCGCCTTCTCGCCACCGGACAGCAGGTGGATCGTCGAGTTCTTCTTGCCGGGCGGCTGCGCCATCACCTGCACGCCGGCGTCGAGGATCTCGTCGCCCGTCATCTGCAGCTTCGCGGTGCCGCCGCCGAACAGCGACGGGAACATGCGGCCGAAATGCTCGTTGACCTGGTTGAAGGTCTTGGCCAGCAGGTCGCGCGTCTCGAGGTCGATCTTGTGGATCGCGTCTTCGAGGGTGCTGATCGCCTCGTTCAAGTCGGCGTTCTGCGCATCGAGGAAGGTCTTGCGCTCGCGCGCCGCGGTCAATTCGTCGAGCGCGGCCAGGTTCACCGCGCCGAGCGCGGCGATGTCGCGGTTGATGCGGTCGATCTCGCCCTGCAGGCCCCAGAGCTTGACGTTGTTGGCGGCGACGTCGGCCGCCAGCGCTTCCATGTCGACCGCCGCGGCGGTCAACTGCTCGAGGTACTGCGCGCCGCCGAGCTGCGCGGCCTGGGCTTCGAGCTGCAGCTTGGTGATCTTCTCGCGCAAGGGCTCGAGGCTGCGCTCGAAGCCGAGGCGCTGCTCGTCGGCGTGGCGCAGCTTGGCCGACAGGTCGTCGTATTCGCTGCGCTGCGCACCCAGCGCCTGTTCGCGCTCGGTCTTCAGCGCCAGCGCGTCCTGCAAGCCGGCCTGCGCGGCGCTGTCGTTCAGCGAGCCGAGCTCCATCTCGAGCTGCTCGCCGGTCTGCGCGTTGCTCGCCGCCTGGGCGTCCGCGGTCTCGATCGAGCGCTGCAGCTCGCCGCGGCGGGCGGCGAGTGCGCGGGCCTGGAACTGCGACTCCTGGGCCTGGCGTTCGAGCGCGCGCAGCTGCTCGCGGGCATCGGACAGCCGGCGTTCGGCGCCGATCACCGCCTCGTCGAGCTCGGCGTGGCGCTCCTGGGTGTTGGCCAGCTGCAGGTCGAGTTCTTCGAAGCGCGCCTCGCCGGTCATGCGGCGTTCTTCGAGTCCTTCGAGCGCGGCGTCGACCTCGGCCAGCTCCTCGTCGAGCTGGCCGCGGCGCTGGCTGGTGGCTTCGGCCTGCTGCTGCAGGCGCAACAGCTCGACGTGCAACTGGTGCGCGCGCGTCTGCGTCTCGCCGGCCTCGCGCCGCGCGCTGACCAGCCGCTGCGCCGATTCGGTGTACGCCGCTTCCATGCGCACCAGCGCGCCACGCGCCTCGTCGGTGATCAGCGCCTGCGCGCGCGACTGGCGCTCCAGGTTCTCGATCTCCTGGGCGCGCGCCAGCATGCCGGCCTGCTCGGAATCGGGGGCGTAGAAGGTGACCGAGAACTGGCCGACCGCATGGCCCTCGCGGGTCATGATGACCTCGCCGTGCGTCAGCTTGCCGCGGTTGGCGAGGGCCTCGTCGATGCTGCCAGCGGTATAGACGCCTTCGAGCCAATCGTTGAGCAGCGCGGTGAGGCCCGCGTCGCCCAGGCGCAGCAGCGTCGACAGCGGCGACAGCGTCAGGTGCGTATTGCTGATCGCGGCCTGCGGCGGCGTGTAGAAGGCGAGCTTGGCCGGCGGCGCGTCGTCGGCAAAGGCGCGCACGGTTTCGATGCGGCCGACTTCGAGGGCATTGAGCCGCTCGCGCAGCGCGCTCTCCAGCGCCGTCTCCCAGCCGGTCTCGATGTGGACCTTGGTCCACAGGCCCTGCAGGCTTTCCAGCCCATGCTTGGCGAGCCAGGGCTTGAGCTTGCCCTCCGTCTGCACCTTCTCCTGCAGCGCGCGCAGCGCGGCCAGGCGGGCGGCCGTGTCGGCCTGCTTGTGGGCCTCGGTGTTGACGAGATCCTGCTGCGCGCGGCGCTGCTCGTCGAGCGCCGGCGCCTGCTCCTGCAGCTCGTGCAGGCGGGCGTCGGCCATCTGCTGGGCTTCGGTCGCCGCGGCTTCCAGCGTGCGCAGCTCGGCGAGCCGCTTCATGTCCGGCGTCGCCAGGGTCTTGCCCTCGGCGGCCAGCCGGTCGCGCCGCGTGCGCAGGCCGCGCGCCTGCTCGTCGATGTTGCGGCTGTCGGCCGCGAGCACCTGGATCTGCTGCTGCACCTCGGCGACCTTGCCACGCTGCTCGTTGGCCCGCGACTGCGCGTTGCGCACGGCCTCCTCGGCGTCGGGCAGGCGCAGCGATTCTTCCTCGGCCTGCGCGGCGAGCGTCGCGGCCTGCTCGTCGGCGGCCTCGATCTGCGCGGCGATGTCTTCCAGCTCGGCCTCGGCGGCGCCCTTGCGCTCGTCCCATTGCGCCGTCTGCGCCTTCAGGTCGGCCAGCCGCTGCGCGACGCGCTGCCGGCCTTCGACAACATAGCGGATGCGCTCCTCGAGCCGGCTGACTTCGAGCGAGGCCTGCGCCAGCTCACCCTGCGCCGCATGCAGCTTGTCGCTGGCGCCGTAGTGCGCCTGGCGGATCGTCTCCAGCTCGGCCTCGACGTGGCGCAGCTCGGCCAAGCGCGCTTCGAGCGCGTTGGTCGCTTCGGACACCGCCTGCTTGACGCGTTCTTCCTCGGTCGCCGCGTCACGCTGCTTCAGGAACCACAGGTGGTGCAGCTTGCGCGTGCCCTCGTCCTGCAGGCCGCGGTAGTGGCTCGCGACCTCGGCCTGCTTCTCCAGCTTGTCGAGGTTGTTGTTCAGCTCGCGCAGGATGTCGTCGACGCGGGTCAGGTTCTCGCGCGTGTCCTTCAGCCGGTTCTCGGTCTCGCGGCGGCGCTCCTTGTACTTCGAGACGCCGGCGGCCTCCTCGAGGAACATGCGCAGCTCTTCGGGCCGCGACTCGATGATGCGGCTGATCGTGCCCTGGCCGATGATGGCGTAGGCGCGCGGCCCGAGGCCGGTGCCGAGGAACACGTCCTGCACGTCGCGCCGGCGCACCGGCTGGTTGTTGATGAAGTAGCTGGACGTGCCGTCGCGCGTCAGCACGCGCTTCACGGCGATCTCGGCGAACTGGTTCCACTGCCCGCCGGCGCGCGCGTCCTCGTTGCTGAAGACCAGCTCGACGCTGGAGCGGCTCGCCGGCTTGCGGTTGCCCGAGCCGTTGAAGATCACGTCCTGCATCGACTCGCCGCGCAATTCGCTGGCCTTGCTCTCGCCGAGCACCCAGCGCACCGCGTCCATGATGTTGGACTTGCCGCAGCCATTGGGACCGACCACGCCGACACGCTGGCCCGGCAGCTGGAAGGTGGTGGGTTCGGCGAAGGACTTGAAGCCGGAGAGCTTGATCTGGTTCAGGCGCATGCACGAGGCCTTCCGGCCTGTCGGCAGCGGCTCGAGGCGCCGCCGTCAAGTATCCGCAAGTGGTTGATTTGTATGGATTTATTGCGGACCGACCGGACCGCAAAGCGGGCCGGATGATACCATCGCGCCCCTCTCGAAAGACCCACCGCCATGGCGAAGAAACCCGCGCTGAAAGAGCGCCCGATGCCCCCGAACCCGCCCAGCGCCCCGAGCAAGGAGCTGCACGTCTTCGCCAACCCGGCGCCGGAGCGCGACTACGTGATCCAGTTCCAGGTGCCCGAGTTCACCTGCCATTGCCCGCTGACCGGCCAGCCCGACTTCGCGCACTTCACGATCGACATGATCTGCGACGAGCTGTGCATCGAGCTGAAGAGCCTGAAGATGTACTTCTGGAGCTACCGCAATGAGGGCGCGTTCCACGAGAAGGTGACCAACACCATCCTCGACGACATCGTCAAGGCGAGCCAGCCGCGCTTCATCCGCATAACGGCCAAATGGTACGTGCGCGGCGGCATCTACACCAACGTGATCGCCGAGCACCGCCGCAAGGGCTGGAAGCCGCAGCCGGCGGTCGACCTGCCCAGCATGCCGATGGAGCGCGGGCTGCTGTAGCGCGCTACAACAACTCCTCCGGCGCCAGCGGCGCCAGCAGGTTCAGCCAGAAGCGGGTCCAGAAGGTCGCCTCGGGCTCGTTGGTCAGCACGATCTCCTTCTCGTCGTCCTGCGCCAGCCAGCGCAGCCGGCCGTCGGCATCGAGCACGACGCGCCACGAGGCCTGCAGCTTGTCGAGGTCCATCAGCCGCAGCACCTCGCGCGCGAGCTGCTGGCTGTTGATGAAGATGCCCATCTCGGTGTTGTGCTTCTCCGAGCGCGGATCGAAGTTCATCGAGCCGATGAAGACCTGGCGGCGATCGATCACCGCGGTCTTGGCATGCAGCCGCCCTTGCGTCGAATCGAACATGCCCAGGCGAGACGTGCGCCTCATCCGCAGCGGGCTCAGCTCGTGCAGCTCGACGCCGAGCTTGAGCATCGCCGGCCGGTAGCGCCGGTAACCGCTGTGGGCCAGCGGCTCGTCGGTGGCGGCCAGCGAATTGGTCAGCACCCGCACCGTGACGCCGCGCTGGCGCATCGCCTCCATCAATTCCAGGCCGCGCTGGCCCGGGATCAGGTAGGGCGAGGTCAGCACGACCTCGCTGCGCGCGCGCCGCATCAGCTCGACGACGTTGGAGCGCACCGAGTCGATGTCCTCCAGCGGCACCAGGCCGTAGCTGGCGCCCAGGCCCTTGTCGCGCGCCGGCGGATCGGCATACGCCGCCGCATCGGCCCACACCAGCCCGAGCCGGCCGGCATCGAGGTCCTCGCCGATCGGGCCGTAGCCGAGCACGTCGTTGACCGGCGGCGGCTCGGGCGGCGGCGTGCCCTCAGGCCCGGTCATCGCCTCGAACTGCCGGCGCAGCAGCTCGGGCGGCAAGTCGCTGCGCATCACCGCGCGCGCCGGGTACACCACCTCGCTGTTCCAGTAGCTGTCGAACAGCTCCTGCAGCAGCGGCACCAGCGCGCCGGTCAGGAACGTGTCCAGGTCGACGAAGTTCGCCTGCTCGTGGCGCATGAAGTACTCGTTGGCGATGTTGCGCCCGCCGGTCACCGCCATCGCGCCGTCGGCGATCAGCAGCTTGTTGTGCATGCGGCGGTTGACGCGGCTGAACTCGTTGAGCGCGAACAGGAAACGCGTCGTGAACGCGCCGCGGCCGACGGTGAACGGATTGAACAGCCGCAGCTCGATGTTCGGATGCGCGTCCAGGCCGAGCAGCAGCAGGTCGGCGCCCGAGGTGTAGAGGTCGTCCATCAACAGCCGCACGCGCACGCCGCGCTGCGCTGCGTCGCGCAGCGCGCGCAGCAGGTAGCGGCCGGTCTCGTCGTCCTGGATCAGGTAGTACTGGACGTCGATCGAGCGCTCGGCGCGGCGGATCAGCTGCAGCCGCGTGTCGATCGCGAACGAGCCGATCGGCAGCAGCCGGAAGCCGGTCAGCGAGCGGTCGGGCGACGAATCGGCGGCGATGCGGCCGAGCGTCGACGCGGTGGTCGCCGGCAAGGCGGTCGACAGCGGCCGCTCGACGTGCTGCGGCAAGGACGAGCAGCCGCCGAGCACGACGAGCAGCAGCAGCGCGCACAGCGCCGCGAATGCCCGTGCCCGCAACCGATCGCCGCGCGGCTGCGTATCATTTGCGGCACTGCCTGCAAAAGCCGATGCACAGGCCGATGCAATAGCCGATGTAATGTCCGTGCTTCCCGGCATGACCAACGTGATCGCCCCGTTCCCCAAAGGGCGCCAAGGATACGCAATGAAGCAATCGCTCGTCACCGTGGTTGTCGCCGCGCTCGCGGCACTGACCGCGCCCGCCCAGGCGGCGCTCGACATCGGCGACAAGGCGCCGGACTTCGCGATCGACTCGTCTCTGGCCGGCAGCGTCACGAAGTTCCACCTCACCGAGGCACTGAAGAAGGGCCCGGTGGTGCTGTACTTCTTTCCGGCCGCGTTCTCGGTCGGCTGCACGATCGAGGCCAACAAGTTTGCCGAGGCGACCGACGAGTACCGCACCCTCGGCGCCACGGTGATCGGCGTCTCGCACGACGACATCGAGACGCTGAAGAAGTTCTCGACCACCGAGTGCCGCAACAAGTTCGCCGTCGGCGCCGACGTCGACCAGAGCGTGATGAAGTCCTACGACGCGGTGCTGGCGCTGAAACCCGACTACGCCAACCGCACCTCGTACGTGATCTCGCCGGACGGCAAGATCGTCTACCAGTTCACCAGCCTGAATCCGCTGCGGCACGTGGCGAACACGATGGCGGCGCTGAAGGGCTGGGTGGCGCAGAAGAAGCAGTGAATCCGGCCCGCCCGGCCTATCAAAAGTTCGACGTCGCGGTTCGAAAAAGCGCGATCGACGGGTTCGGCGTCTTCGCGGCCGAGGACATCCCGCCGCAGAAGAAGATCGGCGAGATCCGCGGCGAATCGATCAGCGTCGCCGAAGGGCGCCGGCGTGCCGAGGGGCGGCAGCGGATCATGATCGTCGAGGTGTCGTCGCGCAAGGCGATCGACGCGTCGCAGTCCGAGGACCCGATGCGCTTCACGAACCACTGCTGCAAGCCGAACGCGCGCCTGACGATCCGCGACGGCCGCATCGAGTTCTACGCGCTGCGCGCGATCGGCCCGGGCGAAGAGATCACCGTGAACTACGGCGAGACGCATCACGCCGGCACGCTGGCCTGCCGCTGCGGCGCCCCGGGCTGCATCGGCTGGCTGTAGCGCAGGCGGCGCCGATAATCAGCCGATGAACCCGCTGCTGACCCGGCTGCACCCCTACCCGTTCGAGCGCCTGCGCGAGCTGACGCGCGACATCACGCCGGCGGCGCACCTGCACCCCATCGGCCTGGGCATCGGCGAGCCGCGCCACCCGGCGCCCGAGCTGATCAAGCAGGCGCTGGTCGAGGGCATGCCGGGCCTGGCGGTCTATCCGCCGACGCTGGGCGAGCCGGCGCTGCGCGAGTCGATTGCCCACTGGCTGCAGCGCCGCTACCGCCTGAGCGTGAATCCGGCGACGCAGATCCTGCCGTGCTGCGGCTCGCGCGAGGCGCTGTTCGCGCTGGCGCAGACGGTGATCGATCCGTCGAAGGCTGGCGCCACCGTCGTCTGCCCGAATCCGTTCTACCAGATCTACGAGGGCGCGGCGCTGCTGGCGGGCGCCGACACGGCCTTCGCCAACAGCGATCCGGCGCGCAATTTCGCCGCCGACTGGAGCCGGATCGACGAGGCCACCTGGTCGCGCACGCAGCTGCTGTACGTCTGCTCGCCGGGCAACCCGTCGGGCGCGGTGATGCCGCTGTCGGAGTGGCGGCGCCTGTTCGAGCTGTCGGACCGTCACGGCTTCGTGATCGCCAGCGACGAGTGTTATTCGGAGATCTACTTCCGCGACGAGCCGCCGCTCGGCGGCCTGGAGGCGGCGGCGGCACTCGGCCGCGACGACTTCCGCAACCTGATCGCCTTCACCTCGCTGTCCAAGCGCTCGAACGTGCCGGGCATGCGCTCGGGTTTCGTCGCCGGCGATGCCCGCGTGATCAAGGCCTTCTTGCTGTACCGCACCTACCACGGCTCGGCGATGAGCCCGATGGTGCAGCGCGCCAGCATCGCCGCCTGGTCCGACGAGACGCACGTGGTCGAGAACCGCGCGCTCTATCGCCAGAAGTTCGCCGAAGCCACACCGGTGCTCGCCGACGCGCTCGACGTGCGGCTGCCCGATGCCGGCTTCTACCTGTGGGCCGGCGTGCCCTCGCACGACGGCGAGCCCGGCAACGACATCGACTTCGCGCGCCGCTTGCTCGCTCAATACAATGTCACGGTGTTGCCCGGCAGCCTGCTGGCGCGCGATGCCCACGGCAGCAACCCCGGCCGCGGCCGCATCCGGATGGCGCTGGTGGCCGGCACCGCCGAGTGCCTCGAAGCCGCCCAGCGCATCGCCGACTTCACGCGACGCTACGAACCTCCCTCCTCCTCCCCTCCGAGCACCCGCGCATGAGCCAAGATCAACTGCAATCCATCATCGACCTGGCCTGGGAAGGCCGCGCCGCCCTCGGGCCGGACACGCTGTCGCCGGAGATCCGCGAGGCGGTCAACACCGTGATCGCCGACCTCAACGCCGGCCGCATCCGCGTCGCCGAGCGCCAAGGCGTCGGCCAGTGGACGGTGAACCAGTGGATCAAGAAGGCGGTGCTGCTGAGCTTCCGGCTCTCGGACAACCAGCCGATGCACGCCGGCGACCTGAGCTTCTACGACAAGGTGCCGACCAAGTTCACGCATGTCGACCCGGCGACGATGAAGGCCTCGGGCGTGCGCGTGGTGCCGCCGGCCGTCGCGCGGCGCGGCAGCTACCTCGGCAAGGGCGTGGTGCTGATGCCCAGCTACGTCAACATCGGCGCCTATGTCGACGAGGGCACGATGGTCGACAGCTGGGCCACCGTCGGCTCCTGCGCGCAGATCGGCAAGAACGTGCACCTGTCGGGCGGCGTCGGCATCGGCGGCGTGCTCGAGCCGCTGCAGGCCAACCCGACGATCATCGAGGACAACTGCTTCATCGGCGCGCGCTCGGAGGTCGTCGAGGGCGTGATCGTCGAGGAGAACTCGGTCCTCGGCATGGGCGTGTACATCGGCCAGAGCACGCCGCTCTTCAACCGCGAGACCGGCGAGTTCAGCTACGGCCGCGTGCCTTCGGGCAGCGTGGTCGTCAGCGGCGGCCTGCCCAAGACCTGCGCCGACGGAACGCCCTACACGATGTACGCGGCGATCATCGTCAAGCGGGTCGACGCGCAGACGCGTTCCAAGACCAGCATCAACGAATTGCTGCGTCCTTGAGCGTTTCCAACTGACAAGGGGATCGGCATGAGTGGAAACATGGAGCGCGTGCTGCGCCTGATGAGCGAGCGCAGCGCCTCGGACGTGTACCTCTCGGCCAACATGCCGATCCTGATCAAGATCCACGGCCAGGTGCTGCAGCTGTCGGACCAGATCCTGACGCCGCAGCAGCCGAAGGCGCTGCTGTCCGAACTGCTGACGCCCAAGCAGATGGAAGAGCTCGAGGAGACCGGCGAGCTCAACATGGCGATCGGCCTCGAGAAGGTCGGCAGCTTCCGGATCTCCGCCTTCAAGCAGCGCGGCACCATCGCCGCGGTGTTCCGCCACATCCCGCACAACATCCCGTCGCTCGAGTCGCTGAACGTGCCCGAGATGCTGTCGCAGCTGGTAATGGAAAAGCGCGGGCTGATCCTGATGGTCGGCGCCACCGGCACCGGAAAGAGCTCGACGCTCGCATCGATGCTCGAGATGCGCAACAAGGCGCTCGCCGGCCACATCCTGACGATCGAGGACCCGATCGAGTTCCTGTTCAGCAGCAAGAAATCGGTGGTCAACCAGCGCGAGGTCGGGCGCGACACCACCAACCTGCAAACCGCGCTGAAGAACGCGCTGCGCCAGGCGCCCGACGTCATCATGATCGGCGAGATCCGCGATCGCGAGACGATGACGCTGGCGCTGAGTTATGCGTTGTCCGGCCACCTGGTGCTGGCGACGCTGCACGCGAACAACAGCTACCACGCGCTCGGCCGGATCCTGTCGTTCTACACGCCCGAGGCACGGCCGGTGCTGCTGTCCGACCTGGCTGCCGGCCTGCGCGCAATCGCCTCGCAGCGCCTGCTGCGCGCGATCGCCGGCGGCCGGCTGCCGGCCGTCGAGATCATGCTCAACACCAAGCTGGTGGCCGAGATGATCGAGAAGGGCGACTTCCCCGGCGTCAAGGAAGCGATGGAGAAGTCGCTGGCCGAGGGCTCGCAGACCTTCGAGCAGGACATCGCGCGCATGATCACCGACGGCCTGGTGACACGCGACGAGGGCCTGGCCTACGCCGACTCACCGACCAACCTGATGTGGCGGCTGCAGAACGAGACGCAGCCGGTCTCGCGTGCGGCGCCGAAGAAGGAAGAGTCCGACACCGCGACCTACACCGAGTTCACGATCGAGGTCTATCCGGAAGGCGCCCCGCCGCCGCGCAAGCTCGTGTTCGGCCCGGCCGGCGCAGCCCGCTGAACCCCTATCCCCTGAAATGAGCGACACCCTCCGACTGCTGGAAGCCCTGATCTCACGCCGCTCGGTGACCCCGGACGATGCCGGCTGCCAGGCGCTGGTCACCGAACGGCTCGCACCGCTGGGCTTCGAGTGCGAGACCCTGCTGCGCGGCCCGGACGACTTCCGCGTCACGAACCTGTGGGCCACGCACCGCGGCGCGCGCGCCGGGCCCACCGTCGTGCTCGCCGGCCACACCGATGTGGTGCCCACCGGGCCGCTGTCGCAATGGACCAGCGACCCCTTCGTGCCCAGCCACCGCGACGGCAAGCTCTTCGGCCGCGGCGCCGCCGACATGAAGACCTCGATCGCCGCGATGACCGTGGCGGCCGGCGAATTCGTGAACGCCTACCCGGACCACGCCGGCACACTGGCGCTGCTGTTCACCAGCGACGAGGAAGGGCCCTCGGTCGACGGCACGGTGCGCGTCGTCGAGGCCTTGCAGGCCCGCGGCGAGCGGCTCGACTGCTGCATCGTCGGCGAGCCGACCTCCGTCGAGACGCTCGGCGACACGATCAAGAACGGCCGCCGCGGCACGCTGTCGGCGAAGCTGACGGTGCGCGGCATCCAGGGCCACGTGGCCTATCCGCAGCTCGCGCGCAACCCGATCCACCAGCTCGCACCGGCGCTGGCCGAGCTCGCGACCACGGTCTGGGACCAGGGCAACGAGCACTTCCCGCCGACCACCTGGCAGGTCTCGAACATCCACGGCGGCACCGGCGCGCTGAACGTGATCCCCGGCGAGGTGGTGGTCGACTGCAACTGGCGCTTCTCGACCGAATCCACGCCCGAATCGCTGAAGTCGCGCTTCGAGGCGACGCTCAGGCAGCACGGCCTGGACTACGCGGTCGCCTGGACGCTCGGCGGCTCACCCTTCCTGACGCGGCCGGGTCGCTTAAGCGAGGCGCTGAGCGCCGCGATCCGCAGCGAGACCGGCGTCGCCACCGAGCTGTCGACCACCGGCGGCACCAGCGACGGCCGCTTCATCGCCCGCATCTGCGAGCAGGTGGTCGAGTTCGGCCCGATCAACGCCAGCATCCACAAGATCGACGAGAACGTGAACGTGGGCGACATCGAGCGGCTGAAGAACATCTACCGCCGCACGCTCGAGTCTCTGTTGACATGACGCTGATCCAGATCATCGAAACGATGAGCGCCCGCCTCGAATCGGCGGGCGTTTGTTTTGGGCACGGCACGAGCAACGCCTTCGACGAGGCGGCGTGGCTGGTGCTGTGGCAGTTGAAGCTGCCGCTCGATGCGCTCGATCAATTCGCGGAGCGCGCGCTGAGCGCGGACGAGCAGCAGGCCATCGAGGCGCTGGTCGAGCAGCGCATCCAGACGCGCCGGCCGGCCGCCTACCTGACCGGCGAAGCCTGGCTGCAAGGCGTGCCGTTCACGGTCGACGAACGCGTCATCGTGCCGCGCTCGCTGATCGCCGAGGTGCTGGCCGACGGCACGATCGACGCGTGGCTCAGCGACCGCACCCAGGCGGTGCTGGATCTCTGCACCGGCAACGGCAGCCTCGCCGTGCTGGCGGCGATGGCCTGGCCCGAGGTCACGGTCGACGCCGCCGACTTGAGCGCCGATGCGCTCGCTGTTGCGCACGTCAACGTCGAGCGCCATGACCTGGCCGCTCGCATCACGATTTATCAAGGCGACGGCCTCGCCGCGGTCGCGGGCCGCCGCTACGACCTGATCCTGTGCAACCCACCCTACGTCAACCGCACGTCGATGGCCGCGCTGCCGGCCGAGTACCGCGCCGAGCCGGTGCTGGCGCTCGACGGCGGCGATGACGGCATGGATTTCATCCGCACGCTGCTGCACGACGCGCCGGCCGCGATGACCGACGACGACGCCGTGCTGGTGCTCGAGATCGGCCACGAGCGCGCTCATTTCGAACACGCCTTCCCGACGCTCGAACCGGTGTGGCTGCCGACCAGCGCCGGCGACGACCAGGTGCTGCTGCTGACGCGTGCGGCCCTCGCTCCCTTGAAGAAACCATGATTTCGCTGAGAAACCTGACCTTGCGCCGCGGCGCGAAGGTCGTGCTGCAAGACGCCAGCGTCACGCTGAACCCGGGCGAGAAGATCGGCCTGATCGGCCGCAACGGCGCCGGCAAGTCGTCCCTCTTCTCGCTGCTGGCCGGCCGGCTGCACGCCGATCTCGGCGATGTCGAGATGCCGCCGCGCTGGCGCATCGGCGAGGTCGTGCAATCGATGCCCGAGACGGACCAGCCGGCGACCGACTTCGTGCTCGACGGCGACCTGCCGCTGGTCGAGGCGCGCGACGCGCTGGCGCTGGCCGAAGCCTCGGGCGACGGCCATGCGATCGCCGATGCGCACATGCACCTGGAGCAGGCCGGCGCCTTCGACGCCCGCTCGCGCGCGCAGTCGCTGCTGCTGGGCCTGGGTTTTCGCGTCGACCAGGTCGATGCGCCGGTCGACAGCTTCTCCGGCGGCTGGCGCATGCGACTGCAACTGGCGCGGGCGCTGATGTGCCCCGCGGACCTGCTGCTGCTCGACGAGCCGACCAACCACCTGGACCTCGACGCGCTGGTCTGGCTGGAAGGCTGGCTCAAGCGCTACAGCGGCCTGCTGGTCATCATCAGCCACGACCGCGAATTCCTCGATGCGGTGACCGGTGTCACCGTGCACCTCGATAACGCGTCATTGACGCGGTACGGCGGCAACTACACGACCTTCGAGGAGATGCGCGCCGAGCGCATCACGCAGCAGCAGGCGGCGTACTCGAAGCAGCAGGACAAGATCGTTCACCTGCAGAAATTCATCGACCGTTTCAAGGCCAAGGCGACCAAGGCCAAGCAGGCGCAAAGCCGCGTCAAGGCGCTGGCGCGCATGGAGAAGCTGGCGCCGGTGCTGACGGCGAGCGACTTCGACTTCGAATTCCGCGAGCCCGGCAACCTGCCGAATCCGATGCTCGCGATGCGCGACCTGGAGTGCGGCTACGGTGACACGGTGATCGTGCGCAACGTCGAGCGCACCGTGCTTGCCGGCCAGCGCATCGGCATCCTCGGCGCCAACGGCCAGGGCAAGTCGACGCTGGTGAAGACGATCGCCCACGTGCTGAAGCCCCTCGGCGGCACACTGACCGAGGGCAAGGGCCTGACGATCGGCTACTTCGCGCAGCAGGAGCTCGATCTGCTGAGCGAGGACGACACGCCACTGCAGCGCATGGTGCGGCTGGCGCGCGATGTCTCACCGAATGCGCGAGAGCAGGAGCTGCGCGACTTCCTCGGCCAGTTCCGCTTCGGCGGCGACATGGTGCACCAGAAGGTCGGCACGCTGTCCGGCGGCGAACGCGCTCGGCTGGTGATGGCGACGATCGTCTGGCAGCGGCCGAACCTGCTGCTGCTCGACGAGCCGACCAATCACCTCGACCTGACGACGCGCGAGGCGCTGTCGATCGCGCTGAACGAGTTCGAAGGCACGGTGATGCTGGTCAGCCACGACCGCGCACTGCTGCGCGAAACGTGTGACGAGTTCTGGCTGGTGACCGCCGGCGGCGTCAAGCCCTTCGACGGCGATCTGGACGATTACCAGCGCTGGCTGCTCGACGTCTCGCGCGCCGCGGCCAAGGGCCAGCCGGCACCGCCGCTGCCGGGACAACCGGTCGCTGCGCCCGCGCCAGTTGCGACCGCTGCCGCGCCGAAGGCCGCCGCGGCGGCGCCCGATGCGAACCGCCGCGACGACCGCAAGCAGGCAGCGCAGAACCGCGCGCAGATCGCCAACCGCACCCGACCGCTGCGCCTGGAGGTGCAGCGGATCGACGGCCGGCTGGAGAAACTGGGCGCCGAGCGCGCCGAACTCGAAGCGGCGCTCGCGACCGGCACGCTGGCGGGCCCCGAAATTGCCGAGCACGGCCGCCGGCTGAACCACATCGCCGCCGAAACGGCGATGCTCGAAGAACGCTGGCTCGAGCTGCAGACCGAGATCGAATCGATCACCGCCGCAGGCTGAACCCACCCGACGGAGTGCCCCGATGAAGTGTCCCCATTGCCCCGACGTCACGCTGGTGATGTCCGACCGCCAGGGCGTCGAGATCGACTACTGCCCGCAATGCCGCGGCGTCTGGCTCGACCGCGGCGAGCTCGACAAGCTGATCGAGCGCTCGGCGACGATGCAGGCGCCGGCGCCGGCGCAGCCGCCGGCGGGCGTGCCGCAACAACAGCAGCCCTACCCGCCGCGCCGGCCGGACTTCGTCGATTCGGACTACGGGCACCAGGGCAAGGGCCACTACAAGCGCAAGTCCTGGTTGAGCGACATCTTCGACTGACCGAGTGGGCGTGGGCTCACCCGATGCGCGTGCAGTCCATCACCCAGTTCGTCTCCCACCCGTCGGCTTCCGCGGTCGACGTCGGCCCGCCCTTCAGCCGGAACGCCTGCTCCCAGCGGGCGCTATCGGACGAAATGCGCGTCCAGCGATAGCGCACGTCGACCGCACGCCCATCGTCCTCGTCGTCGCCGTAGAAGTCCCCGACCAAGCCCTCGAAGCCGCCGTGCACCGGCGGGAACAGCAGCCCGCTCTTGCTGTTGATCCACCAGATCGCCCATTGCCGGCGCGCGTGGTCGAAGCTGCGCAAGGTCAGCCCCGAGAAGCCCAGCGTCGGGAAGTCGATCTGGTCGACGTTCGCGCCGCCGCCCAGGCGCGGCTCGCAGGCCGCCGTGGCTGGAAACTCGGCCCAGTCGTTCGCACCGACCAGGCGCGTCATCAAGCGCCGGTTGGCGACCGACCAGCGGCCGAACAGGAAGTCAAAGTCGTTCACGTGGCCGGTCGGTTGCGGCAGGGTGATCGTGGTCATGGTGCTGTCTCCTGAAGTGGTTGGAATCAACAACGCTCAGCGCCAGGCCGAGCGCGGGGTGGCCTGCAGGTGCAGGCTGGTCGGCAGGTCGCGCAGCCAGCGGTCGAGCAGCGCGCCGATGTCCAGCGCCGGCCACGCGCCGTCACGCGGCACCGAGGCCAGCCACACGACCACCTGCTCGCCCTCGCGCACCGGCAGGCGCGGAAAGTTGTTCCGCGCCGGCTCGGTCTCCAGGCAGGCCAGCGGCGTCGCGCCGGCTGCTGCCAGGCGCGGCAGCACGAGCTCGGACAGCTGCCGGCGCAACGCATCGTCGGCCGGTGCGCGCAGCGGGCAGATCGTCGCGATCACGCGGCCACTGCCCGCGGCAGCGCCGGAGGCCACCGGCACGCACGGCCGCAGCATCAGCACGTCGTCCGAATCGATCATCGTCGCGTTGGCCGCGTTGCGGTGCGCCTGCCAGATCGGGCCGCCGTAGAAGTCGGCGAGCGCCTGCGCGCGCTGGGGCATGCCGGCGAAGCCGCGCAGCCAGACGAAGCGATCCGGCGCGTCCAGGTCGCGGAACTGGCCGAGCACGCGCATGCCGCAGTCCTGCTGAGAGAACAGGAATTCGCGCTCGAACAGCTCGATCAGCTCGTCGCGCCGGCCGGGGTGCAGCGTGTACTGCCGCAGCTCGATCACCGGCGGCAGGGCGTGGGTGGAAGTGGGCATCGGGAACCTCCTTTGATTCAACGAGCCGCGATGCTGCGCCGCCAAACCTGCCACCGCATGTCAGCTTTTACGGCGACACTTCATCACCATGCGCGCGAGCCGATTGCTGACCCTGCTGATGCTGCTGCAGACCCGCGGCCGGCAGAGCGCGCCGGCGCTGGCGCGGATGATGGAAATCTCGGTGCGCACCGTCTACCGCGACATCGACCAGCTCAGCGCCGCCGGCGTGCCGGTGTGGGGCGACCGCGGGCGTTCGGGCGGCTTCCAGCTGCGCGAAGGCTGGCGCACGCAGCTGACCGGCTTGACGGTGCCCGAGGCGCGCGCGATCTTCATGGCCGGCCTGCCCGGCCCGGCCGCCGAGCTGGGCCTGGGCGAAGCGATGGCCACCGCGCAGCTGAAGCTGCTGGCCGCGCTGCCGTCGGACTGGCAGGCCGACGCGCAGCAGGTCGCCGCGCGCTTCCACCTCGATCCGATCGACTGGTTCCGCAGCGCCGCGCCGCCGCCGCACCTGCAGGCCGTCGCCGAGGCGGTGTGGCACACGCAGCGGCTGGCGCTGCGCTACGAGAGCTGGCAAGGCGTGAATCAGCGCATCGTCGAGCCGCTGGGCGTGGTGCTGAAGGCCGGCACCTGGTACATGGCCGCGCGCCGCGCGCCTGATGCGCAAAAGGAGCGTCCACGGGAGCCGCATGTCTACCGCCTCGCGGCGATCCAGTCGCTCGAGGTGCTCGATCAATTCTTCGAACGCCCGCGCGGCTTCGACCTGGCCGACTGGTGGGCGCGCGAGACCGCTCGCTTCGAAGCCGGCGTCTACCGCGGCGAGGCGCGGCTGCGCGTCAACGAGGCGGGGCTCAAGACGGTGCTGGCCTTCAGCGCGCTGGTGGCAGACGCCGCGCTCGCCAGCGCCGAGCCGAGCGCGGCCCACGAGGGCTGGATCGAGCTGCGCATGCCGATCGAGTCGGTCGCGCACGCCGCGCGGCAGCTGCTGCGCCTGGGCAGCGATGGCGAGGTGCTGGCGCCGGCCGAGCTGCGCGACGCGCTGGCCTCGACCTACCGCACGCTGGCCCAGCGCTACGACCGCGCCGGCTGATCGAGGCGGCAGCCTCAGGTCTCGTCACGCGCCGGCGCCAGCCGCCACTGCAGTTGCAGCAGCGACCCCACCTGCTCGAGAAAGCGCAGGTGGTCGATCGGCTTCGGCACGAAGGCATTCGCGCCGGCCGCGAGGCTCGCCTTCTGGTGCTCGCTGGACGCGCTGGCCGACGCGGCGATGATCGGCACGCCCTTGGTCAGCGGCAGCTCGCGCAGACGGCGCGTGGCCGTCAGGCCGTCCATCACCGGCATCACGTTGTCGAGCACGATCAGGTCGGGCCGCCATACCTGCGCCCGATCGAGCCCCTCCTGGCCGTTGGCGGCCTCGTCGACCTCGAAGCCGAGCTTGCCGAGCAGCTCGGAGAGCACGATGCGGTTGATCGGCACGTCGTCGACCACCAGCACGCGCCGCCGCGGTCCCTCGTAGCCGACGATCACCGGCGCCGGCGGCGCGACCGGCTGCAGCGTGTCGAACACCGGCAGCTCGAGCTCGAAGGCGAAGCGGCTGCCGCGGCCGAGCGCGCTGTCGACCTCGATCTCGCTGCCCATCAGCCGCACCAGCTGGCGGCTGATCGACAGCCCGAGGCCGGAACCACCGGCGCGGCGCTCGATGTCGCCGGCCTGCTCGAAGGGCTGGAACAGGCGCTGCAGGTGCTCGGGCTCGATGCCGACGCCCGAGTCGGCGATCTCGAAGCGCAGCCGCGCCTGGTCGCCATGGCGGTGAACCACGCGCACCGCGAGGCTGACCTCGCCCTCGTCGGTGAACTTCACGGCATTGCCGACCAGGTTCAGCAGCACCTGGCGCAGCCGCTTGTCGTCGGCCACCGCGCCGCCGGGCAGGTCGGGCGCCGGCCGGTAGTGGAAGAACAGGCTCTTCTCCTCGGCCTTGACGCGGAAGATATCGGCGACCACCTTCAGCAGCGCCGGCAGGCTGAAGCGCACCGGATGCAGGTCGAGCTTGCCGGCTTCGATGCGCGACAGGTCGAGCACGTCGTTGATCAGCGTCAGCAGGTGCTCGCCGCTGCCCTGGATGATGGTCATGCCCTTGCGCTGGCGCTCGGTCGTGTCGGGGTCGAGCAGCAGCAGCTGCGCGAAGCCGAGGATGCCGTTCAGCGGCGTGCGCAGCTCGTGGCTCATCGATGCCAGGAAGGCGCTCTTCGCGCGGTTCGCGACCTCGGCGCGGTCGCGCGCGGCCTCGAGCTCCGCCGTGCGCTCGCGCACCAGCTCTTCCAGGTGTTCGCGGTAGCGCGCCAGCTCCAGCTCGCGCCGGCGCCGCTCAATCGCGATGCCGGCGACATGCGTGGCCAGGCTCAGCAGCTTGAAGTCGCGCGGCGTCGGGCTGCGCGGCTCGCGGTAGTACATCGCGAAGGTGCCGAGCACCGTCTCGCCATGAAAGATCGGCGCCGACCAGCAGGCGCGGAAGCCGTGGTGCGCGATCAGCGGCAGGAAGGGCTGCCAGCCGGGGTCCGTCAGGATGTCGGTGACGATCACCGTCTCGCGCCGGTGCAGCGCGGTGCCGCAGGAGCCGACCAGCGGGCCGATCTCGACGCCCTCATGGGCCTTCAAGTACTCGGCCGGCATGTTCGGGCCGATCGCGCCGGCGATGTGCCGGCCGTCGATGTCCAGCAGCACCAGCGTGCAGGTCAGGCCGGCGGCCTGCGACTCCATCAGCAGCGCGAGCTCGGACAAGGTGTCCGCCAGCGGCACGCCGCGCGCCATCATCTCCAGCAACCGCGACTCGCCGGCGCGCAGCGCCTCGGCCTGCTTGCGCTCGGCGATGTCCACGAGGCTGACGCGCAGGATGCCCGGCGCCGCATCCGGCACCACGGCCATGCGTACTTCGCAGGGCAGTATCGAGCCGTCGGCATGCCTGCAGGTCCACTCGATCGCCCGGCTGTCGCCCTGCAATGCGGCGGCGATGTGGCCGGCAGCGGCCTCGTTCGAGTCGCGGCCATCGGGCTGAGTTGGCGGGCTCAGGTCGAGCAACGCGGCGGTCAGCAAGCGCTCACGCGGCAGGCCGAACAGCGCGCAGGCGCTCAGGTTGGCGTCGAGCAGGCGGTTGGCGGACACGTCGAGCAGCACGATCGCATCCGGCGCATGTTCGACCAGCGCGTGGTACAGCGCCTCGGGATGGCCCGCGGCGGCTGGAGAAGCGGCAGAGGGGTTGGAGTTCATCTCTGAGGGCCCGCAGTCGGCGTCGTGAGCCTCGGCAGCGCGCAAGGTCCCGATCATCATCCAGGCGCGACCCTGGTGTCGACCCGGGTTCGCAAAGTCTTACGCGGCGCGGCCTATGCTCGACCCTTCCTTGTCCGTGAGGAACTCGGCAATGCGTGTGCCCAAGCTGTTGCGCAGCGGCATCGCGGCCGGACTGGCCAGCACGCTCGGCACCGACAACCGAATACCCATTTAGATTGTGTGCAATTTAATTGCTCGCTACATTAACGGTCATGGCACGGCGACACCCCCCCACCGAACACGGCAGCACCGCCGACTGGCTGGCGCTCGACAGCCAGCTCTGCTTCGCGCTGTACTCGGCGTCGCTGGCGATGACCAAGGCCTACAAGCCGCTGCTCGAACCGCTCGGGCTGACCTATCCGCAGTACCTGGTGATGCTGGTGTTGTGGGAAGGCGATGGGCTGACCGTGTCGCAGCTCGGCGATCGGCTGACGCTCGATTCCGGCACCCTGACGCCGCTGCTGAAGCGCCTCGAGGCGCTCGGCTTCGTCCAGCGCCTGCGTGACAGCGCCGACGAACGCCGCGTGCTGCTGCAGCTCACCGCCGGCGGCCGCAAGTTGAAGACCCGCGCACTGGCCGTGCCGCAGGCCATCGCCTGCGCCACCGCCTGCGACCTGGGCCAGATCTCCGACCTGGCGCAACGCGTTAGAACGCTGCGCGACCAGTTGACCGCTTCTTCACCGCGGGCCGCCTGACGCGGCACCGCACCTCTTCCCACCAGCACCGAAAGGCTGAACATCATGGCTCTCGACAAGGTTCTCTACACCGCCACCGCCACCGCCACCGGGGGCCGCACCGGCACCGCGAAGTCGTCCGACAACAAGCTCGAAGTCAACCTGTCGACGCCGCGCGAGCTGGGCGGCGCCGGCGGCGAAGGCACGAACCCCGAGCAGCTGTTCGCGGCCGGCTACTCGGCCTGCTTCATCGGCGCGATGAAGGCCGTCGGCGCGGCGCAGAAGCTCAAGGTGCCGGACGACGTGTCGATCACGTCGGAAGTCGGCATCGGCCCGATCCCCGGCGGTTTCGGCATCCAGGTGGCGATGAAGATCACGCTGCCCGGCTTCGAGCGCGAAGCCGCCGAAGCGCTGGTCGCCGCCGCGCACAAGGTGTGCCCGTACTCGAACGCCACGCGCGGCAACATCGACGTCACGCTGACGGTGGTCTAACGCCCACGGCACCTGGCCGAGCAGCGCCTCGGCCAGGTCGCCCGCAAAGCAGCAGGCGCCGACCTACAGCGACACGAACGCCGCGTAGATCAGCGCGAACACCGCCAGCAGCGAGGTCGCCGCGCCGAGCAGGTTGCCGGCATAGACCAGCTTGCCGGACCACGGGCCGTCCGGCGTCAGGCCACGCTGACCGACGATCGCCGCCAGCGGCAGCGAGACGCAGAACGCGTACGACGAGACGATCAGCGACAGCGCGATCAGCCACTTGACCGCGTCACCGCCGGCCAGCGGCGTCAGCACCGCCCCGACCACCAGCATCAGCAGGCCACCGGCCGGCAGGCTGGCATGGGCGACGCGCCAGGCATTGACGATGTGCGCCGGCGCCTGCCGGTTGATCGCCCGGCCGAACGGCGCGCCGCACAGCAGGCCGATCAGCAGCACGATCGATCCATGGAATACCAGTTGTTTGGCGCAAGCATGCATTGGATGAACTAGCGCCGCAGATGGCGCTCGAGGTGGGGAAGGCGGTCGTGGCCGAAGTAGGCCTCGCCGTCGAAGACCAGCCAGGGGACGCCGAAACAGCCGGAGCGCAGCGCCTCGGCGGTGCTGACGTCCTGCGCCTCACGTGCGCTGGGTGACTGCGCTGCGCGCACGATCGCATCGGCGTCCAGCGCGCCGTGCGCGGCGGCCAGGTCCTGGGGTTCGTCGATCGGCTGCCCTTCGGCGAAGTGCCGGTGCCACACGGCGCGGATGAAGCGCTTCGCGCGTTCGCCATCGTCACTGTTCAGTCCGTGGAAGGCCAGCTTCGCGAGCGCCGTGCCGGCCACGCGCGTGACCGGCCGGGCGAGGGTCAGCCCGAGCTCCTGCGCGCAGCGTTGCGCGTCATGAAAGATGTGGGCCCGCTTGACGCGGCGCACGGCTGCGTAGGCCTCCAGCACGCCGTGCGCCTGCCAGACCGCCTCGAGATCGATCGGCCGCCAGGCGACCACGTGCCCGGCCTCGGCGGCAATCCGGTCGATCTGGTGCGACGCGAGGTAGCTGTACGGAGAAGCGAGCTCGAAGAAGAAGTCAATCGTGGCCATGGTCACGCCCAAAACATACGCATGCGTATGCTATGAGCGCGAGCCGGCCGCGTCAAGCCTGCGTCATTGGGGCGCTAGCCCGGCGTGCCGAGCAGGCTCAGCATCAGGTCGATGCGCGCCTGCCAGGGCGACGGCGTCGGCGCCGCGGGCAGCGTCTCGTCGTTGACGCCGACGAGATTGCCGCCGGCGCAGCGCGTGCAGCGCCACACCGGCACGCCGCCAGCCACGGCGCGGCGCAGCGCCGGCTCCAGCGCCTTGTGCAGGCTGCCGTTGCCCGGCGCCGCGACGATCAGCCCGTGCACGCCCGAGGCCAGCAGCGCATCGACCAGCGCGGCGCCCGACCCGGCATGGCCGCTGATGACCTCGACGCGCGGCCACGATGCCGGGTCGAAGCCGATGCGCGCCAGGCCCAGCGCGCTGCCGATCGGCCACAGCCGGTGTCGGCGCAGCCGCCCCTCCTCGATGCGCGCGATCGGCCCGGCATCGCCCGACGAGAAGGCATCGATGCGATAGGTGTGGACCTTGCGCACGTCGTGCGCGCTGTGCACCGCGCCGCCGAACACGACCACGACCCCGCAGGCGCCCGGCTCGCGCGCGACGACCGTGGCGTCGAGCAGGTTCTGCGGCCCGTCGGCCTGCAGCGCGGTCGACGGCCGCATCGCGCCGGTCAGCACCACCGGCTTGCCTGGCGCCAGCACACGCTGCAGGAACCAGGCGGTCTCCTCCATCGTGTCGGTGCCGTGGGTGATGACGATGCCGCAGACCTCGGGCCGCGCCAGGTGCAGGCCGACCCGCTGCGCCAGGCGCTGCCAGGTCGGGTAGTCCATGTCCTTGCTGTCGACCTGGGCCACCTGCTCGAGCTCGAGCGGCGCCTCGCCGAGCCGCGGCACCGCGGCGACCAGCTCGGCCACGCCGCGCTGCGCGGCGGTGTAGCCGACGTTGTCGGCAGGGTTGCTGGCGGTGCCGGCAATCGTGCCGCCGGTGCCCAGGATCACTACGGTGCTTGGCATCGAGCCCTCATCTGGATAAAAATACAGATACTGGATGAATACGCAGGTGGCAACCCTGCCGCTTTGTCCGCCGCAGCTTCGGAGAACAGCATGGAAGAAGGCCCGAAACTCACCGCCCGCCAGCAGCAGATTCTCGATCTCGTGCAGAGCGCGATCGAACGCACTGGCGCCCCCCCCACCCGCGCCGAGATCGCCGCAGAGCTCGGCTTCCGCTCCGCCAACGCCGCCGAGGAACACCTGCAGGCATTGGCCCGCAAGGGCGTCATCGAGTTGGTCGGCGGCACCTCGCGCGGCATCCGGCTGCGGTCGGACACCCTGCGGGCGTTGCACGAAGCGCGCGGCAAGCAATTCTCGCTGCCCTTGCCGAGCCTGGCCCAGCTCACCCTGCCGCTGATCGGCCGCGTCGCTGCCGGCAGCCCGATCCTCGCGCAGGAACACATCGACCAGACCTACGTGGTGGAGGCCAGCATGTTCCCGCGCCGGCCCGATTACCTGCTGAAGGTGCGCGGCATGAGCATGCGCGACGCCGGCATCCTCGATGGCGACCTGCTCGCGGTGCAGCGCACGCAGGAGGCGAAGAACGGGCAGATCGTCGTCGCCCGGCTCGGCGACGATGTCACCGTCAAGCGCCTGCGCCGCACCCGTGCGGGCATCGAGCTGCTGCCCGAAAACCCGGACTACGCCGTCATCGTCGTGCCGCCCGAGGCCGACTTCCAGCTCGAGGGCATCGCCGTCGGCCTGATCCGCAACACGATGCTGATGTGATGCTGCCCACCGCCGTCAAGAAGCTGCGCGTCGTGGCGCCGAAGGCCGCCAGCGCGGCCGAGTGCCAGCGCCTCGAACAGCTGCCGAACATCGGCCCGGCGATGGCCGCCGACCTGCGCGCGCTGGGCATCGTGCATCCGCGCGAGCTCGCGCACCGCGATGCCTTCGTGCTGTACCAGGCGCTGTGCGCGCACAGCGGCAAGCGCCAGGACCCCTGCGTGCTCGACACCTTCATGGCCGCCACCGACTTCATGCGCGGCGCCGAGCCGGCGCCTTGGTGGGCCTACACCGCGCAACGCAAGCTGCTGTACGGGCCGGTGTAGCGGGCCGGTGTAGCGGGCCGGTGCAGCGGGCCGCGGTGCAGCACCTGCCGGTGCTGCCGTCGAACAGGCGCCCTTTGCGGCGCCTGTTTGCGTTTTTGCGGCCCGCTGCGCGCCGAACAATTGGCTACAGCCCAGCCGCCCGACGGTCGATATCACCATCATGAGCACGCTGCACCACCTCCTGCCCCGCTGGGCCTCCCGTTCGGGGGCTCAACGCGACAGCGGCATGTCCAGCACCCTGTTGTCGCGCACGGAGATCTGCCCGCCGGCGCTGTGGCCGTCGTCGCTGACGCTGTGGGGCCGCGCCAAGCGCTGGCTGCAGCGCTCGCCGTGGATGCCGGCCGCGCAGCGCCCGGTCAACCGCCTGGCGCTGGTGAAGAACGAATTCCGCATCAGCCTCGACGACCTGGCGTCCTCGGACGCCGTGGCGCTGGGCGACCGCATCGAGCGCGCCCGCTCGCTGCGCGAGCTGTGGCATCTTCGCTCGCTGCTCTACGGCCTGCTGGCCACCGCGTTCAGCCAGGCCGAGGCCGAGGAGCGCATGGCGCGGCTGAACCGCCATTTCCCGACGCGCGCGCCGCGCAGCGGGCCGGCGAGCCAGATCATCTGAACCCGATGGGGCCGGCGATGTCTGCCCTGTCGTCGATCCCAGCCGCGCCGCCGCGCCACTACATCGGCATGCCGGCCAGCCCGGCGCTCTACAGCGCCGCGGTGCCGCCGGCGCAGCGCCGCGCGCGCATCGCCGCACGGCGCGCCTTCGTCGAGCTGAAGCAGCGCTTCATGGCCGCCGTCGCCACCATCGACGGCAGCCGCGGCCGCTGGCTGCGCCACCAGGTGCGGCAGACCGAAGCGCCGCTGGACCTGTGGCTGCTGCGCGGCGCGGTGTTCGACGCCTTGCGTGCCGGCGGCGACGGCGACCACCGCACCCGCCACACGCTGCGCGACGCGCTCGACAGCGCATTCCCGAACAGCGCCTTCCCGGCCGTCTGACCTCAGTCGGCGCCGGGCCGCTCCCAAGCCGACTGAGCGCCCCTCGGGGGCCGCGAACGAAGTGAGCTGGGGGCTGACATCTCAGCTGCCGAGCGCGAGGAAGTCGGCCTTGCCGACCTCGACGCCGTTGTGGCGCAGCAGCGCGTAGGCCGTCGTGACGTGGAAGAAGAAGTTCGGCAGCGCCCAGTGGTTCAGGTAGAACGCGCCCTTGAAGGTGAACGGGTCGCGGTTGCGCACGGTCAGCGTGATGTCGCGCTCGTCGCTGCCGTCGAACGCCTCGGCCGGCACGCTGGCGATGTAGTCCAGCGTCTTGCGGATGCGCTGGCGCAGTTCGTCGAGGCTGGCCTCGTTGTCCTCGAACTTCGGGATCTCGGCGCCCGCCAGGCGCGCGACGCAGCCCTTGGCGTTGTCGCTGGCGATGCGGATCTGCGACACGAAGGGCAGCATGTCGGGCGCCAGGCGCGCCTGCAGGAAGTTGGCGGCGTCGAACTTGCGCGCCTGGGCATGGGCCTCGGCCTTGTCGAGCCAGCCGAGCATCGCCGTCAACTGGCGCTTGAACACCGGCACGCTGGCCGAGTACATCGAGAGGGGCATGCGTATCTCCGCGTCGTTCGAATGGGCCCGGATTATTGGACGGCGCGCCGCTGATCGTCTTGCTGACGCCTTGAAACCCTCACGGCGATCGACGCGGCACAATCGTCCGCGCCCGCCATGAACATCATCATCCTCGACGACTACCAGGATGCCGTGCGCAAGCTGCGCTGCGCGGCAAAGCTCGAAAACCTCAATGCCAAGGTCTTCACCAACACGGTCAAAGGCATCGGCCAGCTGTCGGTGCGCCTGCGCGATGCCGACATCCTGGTGCTGATCCGCGAACGCACGCATTTCCCGCGCGCACTGCTGGAGAAGCTGCCGAAGCTGAAGCTGATCGCGCAGACCGGCCGCGTCGGGCCGCACATCGATGTGCCGACCTGCACGCGCATGGGCATCGCGGTCGCCGAAGGGGTCGGCTCTCCGATCGCGCCGGCCGAGCTGACCTGGGCGCTGATCATGGCCACGATGCGCCGGCTGCCGCACTACATCGGCACGCTGAAGCACGGCGCGTGGCAGCAGTCGGGGCTGAAGTCGGCATCGATGCCGCCGAACTTCGGCGTCGGCATGGTGCTGCGCGGACGCACACTCGGTATCTGGGGCTACGGCAAGATCGGCCAGCTCGTTGCCGGCTACGGCCGCGCCTTCGGCATGCAGGTGATGGTCTGGGGCAGCGAGGCTTCGCGCCTGAAGGCTGCGGCCGACGGCTATATCGCCGCCGAGAGCCGCGAGGCCTTCTTCGAGCAGTGCGACGTGCTGAGCCTGCACCTGCGGTTGACCGACGCGACGCGCGGCATGGTCACGCTCGACGACCTGGCCCGCATGAAGCCGACCTCGATCTTCGTCAACACCTCGCGCTCCGAGCTGGTGCAGGAGAACGCGCTCGTCACCGGCCTGAACCGTGGCCGCCCCGGCATGGCCGCCGTCGACGTCTTCGAGACCGAGCCGATCCTGCAGGGCCATCCGCTGCTGCGGCTGGAGAACGCCGTCTGCACGCCGCACATCGGCTACGTCGAGCAGGACAGCTACGAGCTGTACTTCGGCGCGGCCTTCGACAACGTCGTCAACTTCATTCGCAACGAGCCGACGAACCTGCTCAATCCGGATGCCTTGAAAGTGATCCGGTGAATCCAGAAAGAGCCGCCAGCGCGCGCTGGGCCCTGCTGTTCGGCAACTTCACGATCGGCTGCGGCGTGATGGTGCCGACCGGCGCGCTGAACGACCTGGTCACGTCGCTGCAGATCAGCGTCGCGGTCGGCGGCCAGCTGATCGCCGTCGCGGCGGTGATGATGGCCTTCGGCGCGCCGCTGCTGGCCGCCTTCGTCGCCGGCATCGACCGGCGCCGGCTGCTGAGCTTCGCGCTGGCCTGGTTCGCGATCGGCCATGCGCTGTCGGCGCTGATGCCGAACTACGCAGCGCTGCTGCCGGTGCGCGCGCTGTCGGTGCTCGGCGCGGCGGTCTTCACGCCGCAGGCGGCCGCCGCCATCGGCGTGATGGTGCCGCCCGAACAGCGCGGCCGCGCGATCACCTTCGTCTTCCTGGGCTGGTCGGTGTCGTCGGTGCTCGGCATGCCGCTGCATGCCTACATCGGCGAGGCCTTCGGCTGGCGCTGGGCCTTCGGGCTGGTGGCGCTGCTGTCGGCGGGCGGTGCGCTGTGGGTGTGGCGCGCGCTGCCCGATGGCGTGCGGCCGCCGGCGCTGTCGCTGGCCAGCTGGCGCGAGGTCTTCACCCACCCGGCGCTGATGGCGACGATCGGCGTCACCGCACTGAGCGCGGCCGGCCAGTTCACGCTGTTCTCGTACTTCGCGCCCTACTACCGCCAGGTCCTGGGCGCCGACGCCAGCCACATCAGCCTGAGCTTCATGTGGTTCGGCGCGATCGGCGTGATCGGCAACGTGCTGGTCGCGCGCTACATCGACCGACTCGGTGCCGCGCGCGTGGTCGGCTGGCTGCTCGGCTGCATGGCACTCAGCCTGCTGCTGTGGCCGCTGGGCACCAGCCTGATGCTGATGGCGCTGGTGATCACGCCCTGGGCGCTCGGCTGCTTTGCCTCGAATTCGGCGCAGCAGGCGCGCCTGAGCCTCGCGGCACCGGCGCTGACCTCGGCGCTGGTGGCGCTGAACAGCTCGGCGATGTATGCCGGCCAGGCGCTCGGCGCGGCCAGCGGCGGCGCGATCGTCGCACAGGCCGGCTTCGGGCCGCTGCATTGGGTGGGCCTGGCCTGGATGAGCGCGGCGATAGCCTTGAGCGTATGGGCGGCGCGCCGCATGGCCGCGACGCCGCGGCCGGCGCCCGCGCATGGCTGAGGGCACGCCCGGTCCGCTGGCCGAGCCACCACCGCGCCGGCCGCAATCGACGGCCGAGCTGTTCCGCGTCTTCAACCGCCTCGCGCTGCAGGGCTTCGGCGGCGTGCTGCCGATCGCGCACCGCGAGCTGGTCGAGCGCGAGCAGTGGCTCACCCCGACGCAGTTCGTCGAGCTGCTCGCGCTCGGCCAGGTGCTGCCGGGGCCGAACATCGTCAACATGTCGATCATCTTCGGCGACCGCCACTTCGGCTGGCGCGGCGCACTGGCGGCCAGCGCCGGGCTGATGACGGTGCCGCTGGCGATCGTGCTGCTGCTGGCGACGCTGTACACGCAGGTCGCGACGCAGGAACTGGCGATCGGCGCGCTGCGCGGCATGGGTGTGGTGTCGGCCGGCCTGGTGATCGCCACCGCGGTGAAGCTGCGCACGACGCTGCAGGCCAATCCGCTCGGCCAGCCCGCGAGCTACGCGATCGGCGCGCTGACGCTGGCGCTGGTCGGCGGGCTGCGCTGGCCGCTGGTGTGGGTCGTGCTCGGCCTGGGCGGCGCGGCGATGGCGCTGGCCTGGTGGCGCATCCGTGTGCTGGAGTCGTCGAGGTGAGCTTCTGGCCCGACGCGACGATGCTCGCCGCGGCCGCCGAGCTCTGGGGCCTGCACGGGCTGGACTGGGACGATCTGCTGAAGCTGACGCTGCACTTCGCGCTGCTGTCGATGCTGGCCGTCGGCGGCGCGATCACGACGGCGCCGGACATGCAGCGCTATCTGGTGCACGAGCAGCTGTGGCTCAGCGATGCGCAGTTCACCGCGTCGGTGGCGATCGCGCAGGCGGCGCCGGGACCGAACATCCTGTTCGTCGCGCTGCTGGGCTTGAATGTCGCCGGCGCTGCCGGCCTGGTCGCGGCGATGGCCGGCATCCTGCTGCCATCGTCGCTCGTCGCCTGGGGCGTCGGCCGCCTCGGCCGCCGGCGCTCGGAGTCGATCGCCTTGCGCGCCTTCACCGCCGGCCTGACGCCGCTGACGCTCGGCCTGTTGCTGTCGACCGGCTGGGTGCTGACCGCGCCGACGCGCGAGCATGCGGGCACCTGGGTGTTGATCGCCGCGACGGTCGCGGCGATGGCGTGGACCAAGCTCAGCCCGCTGTGGCTGATCGCCGCCGGCGCGGTGGCCGGCATGTTCGGACTGGTGGGGTGACGAGGGAAATGCTGCTGCTCGATGGGATCCATGACCTGCCGCTGTTCATCGCCGCGGGGCTGCTGCTGAACATCACGCCGGGTGCCGACATCGCACTGATCGCCGCGCGCAGCGGCGCGCAAGGTTTTCGTGCCGGCGCAGCAGCGGCGCTCGGGGTTGGTGCGGGCTGCATGCTGCATGCGGCGGCCGCGGCGCTCGGGCTGTCGGCGCTGCTGGCCGGCTCGGCGACGGCCTTCGACGTGATCCGCTGGATCGGCGCGGCCTACCTGGTGTGGCTGGGCATCTCGATGCTGCGCACGAAGTCCACGAGCGGCGGCGATTCGGCCGCCGTGGCGTCCGTGCCGCCGGCGCGCTTCGGCCGCGTCTTCCTGCAAGGCTTCCTGACCAACGCGCTGAACCCGAAGGTCGCCCTCTTCTTCCTCGCCTTCGTGCCGCAGTTCATCGCTGCCGGCACGCCGCACAAGGCGCAGGCCTTCCTGGTGCTCGGCCTGATCTTCAACATCAACGGCACGCTGGTGAACCTCGGCTTCGCGTGGGGCATCGCCGTGCTGCGCGCGCGGCTGGCCGGCGGTAGCGGCCGGTGCCGCTGGACCCTCTGGCTGACGCGTGGCGTCGGCGCGCTGTTCGTCGCGCTCGGCTTGCGGCTGGGGCTGGCCGAGTCGCCGGTGCGTTAGCGATCGAGCCGCCGCGGAACTTGCTGCGGCGCGTTCGACTCCGAGCCGTCATCCTGACGACGGGAGCCGTGGATGATCGACAGCGCCGCGCTGAAAGCGATCGGGGTCTACCAACGCTACCTCTCGCCCTACAAGGGCTTCTGCTGCGCGTACCGTGTGCATTCGGGGCGCGCCTCGTGCTCCGAATACGCGCGCCGCATCGTGCGGCGCATCGGCGCACTGGCGCTGCTGCAGGCGCTGCCGCGGCAGTTCGCGCGCTGCCGTTCGGCGTTCGCGGCCTTGCGCTCACGCAGCGAGCAGCAGCGCGCGGAGCGGCGTGAGCGACGTCGCGAAGCCGGGCGCGACTGCATCGAAAACGCCTGCGAGGAGTGCGGCAACTCGGCCTGCGACGTCGGCGCTTGCGACTGCTCGCCCTGAGCGTGGCCGCGCGGCCGCGCGGCCGCTTCAGGCGAAGCGGCCCTGCAGGAACCAGCTGTCGTCCTCGTCGATCGGTGCCAGCCGCGGCCGGAACAGCCAGACCAGCGCGCCGTCGGCGGTGCCGGCGACGTAGTAGTCGCGCAGCACCAGGTCCTCGTCCCACCAGCCGGTCTCGATGCGTTCGGGGCCGGCCAGGAGCAGCAAGGGCTGGCCGTTGAGCAGCGGGCGGCCGTCGCGTTGCGCCAGCGGCAGCGGGTCGGGCAGCAGCCAGGCCGGGCGGCTCAGCACGTCACCGGCGGCATCCGCCAGGGCCTGCGCCATCAGCCGAGAGATGGCGGCATCGGCCACCGGTGGCGCACCGGCGCGCGCGGCGTTCAGCGGCTGTGACACGGTGGCGCGTTCGGGGCGGTGGTCGCGCGCCAGGGCCAGCGCGCGAACGGCCTCGCGGCCGAGCCGGGCCTGCAGGCGCTCGATCAGCCGCGTCAGGCCGGCGCGCTCGCTGGCGCGGGTCGGGAACAACTCGGCATTCGGCGCCGCGCCGGGCACCAGCGTTTCGCTGTGCAGGCTCAGCTCGAGCGCCGGCGCGACCAGCGGCAGCCGGCCCAGCCGCTCGGCCAGCAGCATCTGCAGGTGCGCCGCATCGGCTGAAGGCAGGGCCGGTTCGATCTCCAGGCATGTCGTCGGCGGCGTGCGGTCGTCAGCGCGGTGGCGCGGCTCGTGGTGCATCAGCAGGCTGAAGCGGCCGATGCGCCCGTGCTGCGCCTGCGCCCAGGCGACCAGCCGCGCCAGCAGGATGTGCGCGCCGGCGATCACCTGCTCGCTGCGGTCGGCACGGGCGAACAGCTCGAGCCGGCTGTGGAACTGCGGCGGCGCCACGATCCAGCGCTGCGGCTCGGGCGCACGGCCGCGCGCCTGGTCCAGCTCTTCGAGCAGCTCGGGGCTGAAGCGGCGCGCGACGCCCGAGCGCGGCAGCGCGCGCAGATCGGCCAGCGTGCGCAAGCCCATGCCTTGCAGCGCGTCCCAGTGCTCGCGGCCGGGGCCGAGCAGCCACACCGGCGCGTCGTCGAGCAGGCGGCACAGCTGCGCGAGGTCGGTGCTGTGGGGCCCGAGTTCGAAGCCAGCGCGCCAGCGCGCCAGCAGCGCGGCACCGCGCGCGGTTGGCGCGGTGGCGAGCTGCAGCCGATGCTGCAGCGGCGCGAGCGCCTGCTGCAGCCGATCGATCAACCGGGTCAGCCCGCCGAAGTAACGCAGGCTGGCCTGCACTTCGAGTTGAATCGTCGCGGCGTGATCGGCCAGCGTCACCGCCGGCGTGAAGGCCAGCGCTGCCTGAGCCACCGATTGCAGCGCGATCGCATCGCGGTGCGGATCGGCCTGGCCGAGCAGCAGGTCGGCCGACAGCGCCAGCGCCGTCGGGCGCTTCAGTCCGGGCCGGATGCCGAGCGCGCGTGCGGCGGCGTCGGCCTGCACGATGCGGCCGTCCTCGACCAGCGCGATCGGGCGAGACTCGGGCAAGGCGGCCAGCGTCGCGCAGAAGGTTTCCAGCGACAGCCAAGGCAAATGCAGACCGATCCACAACATGGGCAGGACGGGGGCACGTGGAGGACGGTCAAGGCTGTTCGGATCGGCTCGAGCGCCCGGCGCGCGCCGCACGCAGCAGCTGCGCCGGCGTGCGGCCGCGCAGATCGGGCTCGAGCACCGGCGGCAGCTGCAGCCGCAGCGCCTCGGCCAGCGGTGGGCCGCGGCGCTTCAGCAGCTTCACGGACAGCGTGTCGAAACCCGCCGGCTGCAGCGCCAGGCGCAGCGGGGCGGCGCTCGGCCGCTGGCGCGCTTCCGCCTCGCGGAACAGGAACACCGGCCCGTCGTGCGCCTGCGCGGCCAATTGCAGTCGGCGCAGCACGTCGGCCGTCAGCCGCGCCGGCAGCCAGGCCAGCGCCGCGCCGAGGTGGCCGCTGCGCAGCGATTGTTCGAGCGCCCACAGCACGTCGGCGCTCGGCAGCAGGTGCCGCAGATAGGTCGCGCCCTTGCGGCCTTCACGGCCGTGCACGACCACGAGCCGGCGCGCATCGACGCCCAGCTGCGCCAGCGCCCAGCCGCACAGCCCCGCCGGCGGATCGAACAACATCACGCAACGGCCGCCGTCGTCCGCGGCCTCGCCGTGCGCAGCGGCGGGCTGCAGCAGCGCCGCCAGCGCCGGCGCAAGCAAGCGCAGCTCGCCGAGGCCCGGATGCGGCAGCAGCAGCTCGGTCAGCATGCGGTGCGGCCAGCCGCCGCCGGGCAGCTCGGCATCGAGCGCGGCAAAACCGCTGGCGGTGGCGACGATGCGGCCGCCGCCGAGCTGGTGCGCATGCCACAGCGCCGGGTGCAGGGTTTCTGGCGCCAGCGGGCGCGACGGCGCCGTGGGGCTGAGCGCGCCCGGTGCAGGCGCCGACGTCAACGCAGGGGCTGGCGTCAACGCAGGCGCCGGCGTCAACGCAGCGGCTGGCTGGGGCGGCGCGGGGTCCGACACCACCGCCTCGTCCCGCGCAGGCACAGCGACAGCCGGCGCGGGCGCGGGCTCGTCGTCGAAAGGCAGCGGCAAGTTGAGCGGCGACAGGTTCACGAAGATACTGTAGTTTTATACAGTCATCATGGCAAGGCCGGGCGGGGTCGCGATAATCCGCGTCGCGCTGCGCTCCTTGACCCTGCCGGCGTCGAACGCCGAGATGCCCTCCCTGCTGCAGCGACTCACCCGCCTCCTGCCCTACTTCAGCCAAGCCCGCCTCGGCCTGGCACTGGCGCTGTTCGGTTCGATGATCGGCGCGGCCACCGAGCCGATGGTCGGGCAGCTGCTGAAGACGCTGCTCGACTCCGGTTTCCAGGACCGCTCGCTGCCGCTGTGGGCGGTGCCGGTGGCCATCGTCGGGCTGTTCACGGTGCGCGGCGCCGCCGGCTTCGTCGCGCAGCTCGGGTTGTCGTGGTCGGCGCAGCGCGGGCTGCAGGTGCTGCGCCAGCAGCTCTTCGAGCGCGTGCTGACGGCCGAGCCGGCGATGTTCGGCCAGCGCTCGGCGAGCCAGCTGACCAATACGCTGGTCTACGAAGCGCAGACCGGCGCGACGCTGCTGGTCAGCGCGCTGCTCACCGCCGTGCGCGATTCCTTGGCGCTGCTGGCGCTGCTGGCTTATCTGTTCTGGCTGAACTGGAAGCTGACGCTGTTCGTCGCCGTGTTGTTCCCGGCCGTGGCGTGGGTCATGCGCGTGGTCGGCAAGCGGCTCGACCGGCTGACGCGCGAAGGCCAGACCGCCGTCGACGAGCTGGCCTACGTGGTCGAGGAAAACGCGCTCGCCTGGCGCATCGTGCGCATGCACGGTGCCGGCCCGGCGCAGGGGCGGCGCTTCGAGCGCCATGCGGTGCAGCTGCGCCGCGTGCTGCTGAAGATTGCTGCCGCCAGCGCGACGATCACGCCGCTGACGCAGGTCTTCGCCGCGCTGGCGCTGTCGGCGGTGGTGACGCTGGCGCTGTGGCAGAGCCAGACCAGCGGCTCGTCGGTCGGCAGCTTCGTCGCCTTCGTCACGACGATGCTGATGCTGGTGGCGCCGATCAAGCACCTGTCCGACGTCTCGGCACAGCTGACGCGCGGGCTGGCGGCGATCGAGCGCGGCCTCGAGCTGCTCGACCAGAGCCCGCCCGAGCACGGCGGCACGCACGACCCCGGCCGCGCCGCCGGCGACATCACGCTGCAGTCGGTGGGCCTGCGCTACCGCGACGACCAGGCCCCCGCGCTCGATGCGCTGGACCTGACGATCCACCGCGGCGAGACGGTGGCGCTGGTCGGCCCGTCAGGGGCCGGCAAGAGCTCGCTGATCAACCTGCTGCCGCGTTTCATCGAGCCGAGCGCCGGCCGGCTGCTGCTCGACGGCGTGCCGCTGCCCGACTGGCAGGTGCATGCGCTGCGGCGGCAATTCGCGCTCGTCAGCCAGGACGTCGTGCTGTTCAATGACACGGTGCTCGCCAACATCACGCTCGGCCAGGAGGCCGACCGCGCCCGCGCGCGCGCCGCGCTGAAAGGCGCGCACCTGCTCGATTTCGTCGACGGCCTGCCGCAAGGCCTGGACAGCCTGATCGGCCACAACGGCAGCCAGCTCTCCGGCGGCCAGCGCCAGCGGCTGGCGATCGCCCGTGCGCTGTACAAGAACGCGCCGATCCTGATCCTCGACGAGGCCACGTCGGCGCTCGACAGCGAGAGCGAGCGCGCGGTGCAGGCGGCGCTGGAAGAGCTGATGCGCGACCGCACGACGATCGTCATCGCACACCGGCTGTCGACGATCGAGCATGCCGACCGCATCGTCGTGCTCGAAGGTGGCCGCGTCGCCGAGCAGGGCGCACATGCCGAGCTGCTGGCGCGAGGTGGCGTCTACGCGCGGCTGCACGCATTGCAATTCCGAACCTGACCGAAGGCGCCGCGCGCGCCGCCCGACTTGGCTCCGATGATCCGCCTCTCCCAGCTTTTGATGCTCGCGCTGCTGAGCCTGCTCGGCGCCTGCGCCGGCCTGCCGCCGCGCGGCGAGCCCGCGGCCAGCACGGCCTACCGCGACACCGCCGGCACCGCGCTGGCGCGCATCGCCGCCGCCAGCCGGCCCGCCGGCGAAACCGCGCCCTCGGGCTTTCGGCTGCTGCCGAGCGGCGAGTTCGCGTTCAATGCGCGCGTCGCGCTGGCGCAGCGCGCCGAGCGCTCGCTCGACCTGCAGTGTTATCACATCCAGCGCGACGAGGCCGGTCGCATGCTGCTGCGCGCGCTGCGCGATGCGGCGCAGCGCGGCGTGCGCGTTCGGCTGCTGGTCGACGACTTCTACGCCGCCGAGATCGACGACCTGCTGCTGGGTCTGGCGGCGCATCCGAACATCGAGCTGCGGTTGTTCAACCCGCTGCCGCTGCGCCGCGGCGCGCCGATCGTGCGCCTGCTGCTGTCGCCGGGCAACTTCCAGCAGATGAACCACCGCATGCACAACAAGCTGTTCATCGCCGACAACGCGGCGGCGATCTACGGCGGGCGCAACATCGCGGACGAGTACTTCATGGGCCACCGCGAGGCCAACTTCATCGACATGGACGTGCTCTCGACCGGCCAGGTGGTCGACGAGCTCTCCACGGTCTTCGATCGTTATTGGAACAGCGAGGTCGCGTGGCCGCTGCAGGCGCTGCTGCCGCCGCCTGAAGACGCGGCGCAGGCGCGCGCCGCCTTCGACGAGGCGGTACGCGACGCCAAGCCGGTGATGCCGCGCTACCGCCTCGATCCGCTGGGCCACACGCCCGTCGAGGCGCAGCTCTCCGAGGGCCGCCTGGTGCAGGCCCATGCGAGCGCGAAGGTGCATGCCGATCCGCCGGAGAAGGCCACCGTGCGCAGCCTGCTGAACAAGCCCACTGCCGCGATGCAGGGCCTGCTCGACACGATGCAGACCGCGCGCCGCTACGTCGCGATGACCTCGCCCTACTTCCTGCCCAACGACGCCGCGATGCAGCGCATGCGTTACGCCGGCCAGAACGGCGTCAAGCTGGTGCTGGTGACCAACTCGCTGGGCTCGACCGACGAGCCGCTGGTGCACGACCACTACAGCCGGCGCCGCATCGAGATGCTGAAGATGGGCATCGACATCTACGAATTCAGCCCCACGCATGCGCAGCGCTCGCTCGGCTTCGGCTCGTTCGGCCAATCGGTGCCGCGGCTGCATGCCAAGGTGGCGATCGTCGACCATCGGCATGTGCTGGTCGGCTCGGTGAATCTCGACGCGCGCTCGGCGATCGGCAACACCGAGCTCGGCGTGGTGATCGACAGCCCGCCGCTGGCCGAGGATCTGAGCCAGCTGGTCACCGGCCGGCAGTTCGCCAACATGTACAAGCTGCGCCTGGCCGACGACGGCGAGCGCATCGAGTGGCTCAGCACCGAGGCCGACGGCCGGATCACCGCCACCAGCGAAGAGCCCGCCGGCAGCGCCTGGCTGCGCTTCAAGCTCTGGCTGCTGTCGCTGGTGGTCGACGAGCGCCTGCTGTAACTCCAGGCGCACGGCGCCGCGCTATGCTGCGGGCCCCTCCCGGCCCGAGCGAACCCGCCATGCCTGCGATCAGCCGCTATCCCGTGCCCGACCTGGCCGACCTGCCCGAGGACATGCGCACGCGCATCCTCGAGGTGCAGGAGAAGGCCGGCTTCGTGCCCAACGTCTTCCTCGCGCTCGCGCACCGCCCGGCCGAATGGCGCGCCTTCATGGCCTACCACGACGCGCTGCTGCTGAAGGAGACCGGCTCACTGAGCAAGGGCGAGCGCGAGATGATCATCGTCGCCACGTCGGCGGTGAACCAGTGCCTGTACTGCGTCGTCGCGCACGGCGCGATCCTGCGCGTCTACGAGAAGAAGCCGCTGGTCGCCGACCAGGTGGCGGTGAACTACCGCAAGGCCGACATCACGCCGCGCCAGCGCGCGATGCTGGATTTCGCGCTGAAGGTCTGCACTGAATCGCACACCATCGACGAAGCCGACTTCGCCGCGCTGAAGCCGCACGGCTTCGACGATGAAGACGCCTGGGACATCGCCGCGATCACCGCGTTCTTCGGCCTGTCGAACCGGATGGCCAACCTGACCGGCATGCGGCCGAACGATCAGTTCTACCTGATGGGCCGCGTGCCGCGCGACAAGTCCGCCGCCAAATGAATCATCTGCTATCACCCATTGTCGCCGGCGCCTGGCGCATGGCGAGCTGGAACCTGACGCCGCAGCAGCGGCTGCGCTGGATCGAGCAGAACCTCGAGCTCGGCATCACCAGCTTCGACCATGCCGACATCTACGGCGGCTACCAGGTCGAGCAACAGTTCGGCGAGGCGCTGGCGCTGGCGCCCGCGCTGCGCCACGAGCTGCAGCTGGTCACCAAGTGCGGCATCAAGCTGGTCTCGCCGGCGCGGCCCGGCCACCGTTTCCACTGCTACGACACCTCGGCCGCGCACGTGCGCGCATCGGTCGACAACTCGCTGCGCGCGCTGCGCAGCGACCACATCGACCTGCTGCTGATCCACCGCCCCGATGCACTGATGGACGCGGCCGAGCTGGCCGACACCTTCGCCGCGCTGCGCCGCGAAGGCAAGGTGCATCACTTCGGCGTCTCGAACTTCACGCCCTCGCAGCTCGAGCTGCTGCACCACCGCTGCCCGCTGGTGACCAACCAGCTCGAGCTGTCGCCGCTGCGCCTCGATGCGCTGCACGACGGCACGCTGGACCAGTGCCAGCGGCTGGGCTTAAGGCCGATGATCTGGTCGCCGCTGGCCGGTGGGCGGATCTTCACCGGCGAGGACGAGGCGGCGCGCCGCGTGCGCCACGCGCTGCAGGCGCTGGCCGACGAGCTCGGCACGACGATCACGACGCTGGTCTTTGCGTGGCTGCTGCGCCACCCGAGTCGGCCGCTGCCGGTCATCGGCTCGCAGCGCATCGAGGCTTCGCGCGAGGCGGTGGCGGCGCTCGACCTGAAGCTGACTGCCGAGCAGTGGTACCGGATATGGACCGCCGGCGCCGGGCACGAGGTGCCGTGACGCTCAACGAGGCAGCGGCATCGCCGCCGCCTCGCGCAACAGCCAGGCGCAGAAGCGCTCGGCCTTGACGCTGCGCTGCGCGCGCCGCAGCGCGACGTAGCGATGGCCGCTTTCGCAGAAGCCGAGCGGCGCGACGAGCCGTCCGGCGGCGAGGTCGTCGACCACCAGGTGCCAGGGCGCGATGCAGATGCCCAGCCCGGCGGCCGCCGCCTGCAGCGTGAACTCGTAGTGCTCGAACAACTGGCCGCCGGGCTTCGGTGCCGGGCAGCCGGCGCGCGTGGCCCACTGCACCCACGCGTCGGGCCGTGTGCGGGTGCGCAGCAGCTGCGCGCCGCGCAGGTCGGCGGGTGCGCGCAGGCGGATCGACGCTGCGAGCGACGGCGCCAGCACCGGCCCCAGCCATTCAGGAAACAGCGCTTCGACGACGATGCGTCCGGACGCTGCGGGCGCCTCGTCGTCCAGCGTGATGACGACATCGAAGCGCTCGCGCTCGACGCTCACCGCGCGATCGGCCGTGCTCAGGCGCACGTCGATCTCCGGGTGCACGGCCTGCAGGCGGTAGAGCCGCGGAAACAGCCAGCGCAGCGTGAAGGTGCTGAAGCACGACACGTCGAGCGTGCCCGCCGGCTCGTCGGCCACGGCGCGCACGACCGCCTCGATGCGGTCGAAGGCATCGCTGAGCGGCGGCAGCAGCAGGCGGCCGGCCTCCGTCAGCGCCGGCCGCTGCTTCGGCCCGTCGAACAGCAGCACGCCGAGCGCGTCCTCGAGCTGCCGCACCTGGCGGCTGATCGCGCCCGGCGTCACGGCGAGCTCGTCGGCGGCGGCGGTCATGCGGCCGAGCCGCCCGGCCGCCTCGAAGGCGCGCAAGGCGTTGAGCGGGGGCAGGCGGCGCTTCATCATTGTGATCGTAGATCACATAGGCGGGCCGCCAAAATGATTTTGATTCCATGGCAGACAACGGTAGAACTGCGTCTGTCGTCATCTTCAGCAAAAGTCACATGCCGTTCATCCACACCGCGCTTCCCCACGACACGCCCGCGCCGCAGCGCGAGGCCATCGTCATGGGCATCCACCATGCGCTGATCGAAGCCATCGGCATGCCCGAGGACGAGCTGTTCAACCTGGTGTCCGACTATCAACCGGGGCAGTTCTTCTGCAGCCGCAGCTTCAACGGCATCACGCGCTCCGATCGCGTCGTGGCGATCGAGATCACGCTGCGCCGCGGGCGCAGCGATGCGATGAAGCGTGCGCTGTACGCGGCCATCGCCGACAAGCTGCAGGCCGCCGGCGTCGCACCGCCGGACGTGTTCATCTTCATGCACGAGAACGACTACTCCGACTGGTCGGTCGGCAACGGCCGTTTCGCGATGGAGCTGCAGCAGCAGCGCGGCTGAGGCGCCCTCAGGCGCGACGGCGAGCGACGATGAACAGCCGCGGGAAGGCCAGCAGGCGCTGGCCGTCGGCGCGCGCCGGATAGGCGGCGTCGATGCGGCGCTGGTACTCGGCCAGGTACAGCGCCTGCAGCTCGGGTGACAGCGGATCGACGAAGGGCTTGAGCCCCGTCGCGCGCACCCACTGCACGATGGCGGCCGCGTCGGCCATCGGATGCTGGTAGATCGTGCGCCAGACATCGACCTCGGCCAGCGGCGCGAGCAGGTCGTAGTAAGCAGCCACCGGCAGCACGCGGGCGCGCAGCTTGTCGGCGTCGCCGATCGCGGCGGCGAAGCGCGCATCGGCGGCCGTCTCGCGCATCAGCACGTGCGATGGCTCGTCGAGGTTGTCCGGCATCTGCAGCGCCAGCACGCCGCCGGGCGCCAGCGTCGAGACCAGCCGCGGCAGCAGCTGCGCATGGTCGGGCACCCATTGCAGCGCGGCGTTGCTGTAGACCAGGTCGGCCGGCGCATCCGGCTGCCAGGCGGCGATGTCGCTCAGTTCGAAGCTCAGCGACGGCAGCCGCTCGCGCGCACTGGTGATCATCGCCGGCGAGTTGTCGGTGCCGACCACCTGGGAATCGGGGAAGCGCTGCACCAGCAGCTCGGTCGAATTGCCGGGACCGCAGCCCAGGTCGAACACGCGCTGCGGCGACTGCAGTGGCACGCGCGCCAGCAGCTCGACCGCGGGGCGCGTGCGCTCGTCCTCGAAGCGGCGGTACAGCGCGGGGTTCCAGTCGCTCATCTCAAGCTCCCGTGCAAGCGGCGGCCGGCGCGGTCGCCGCGAACGCCGGCGTCGCCGCCAGCAGCGCGCGCGTGTACTCGTGGCGCGGATCATCGAAGACCGCATCGCGGCTGCCCTGCTCGACGATGCGGCCCGATTGCATCACGACCACCCGGTCGGCGATCTGCTCGACGGCGGCCAGATCGTGCGAGATGAACAGGCACGCGAAGCCGTGCTCGCGCTGCAGCTGCTTGAAGAGCCTCAGCACCTGGGCCTGGATCGTCATGTCGAGCGCCGACACCGGCTCGTCGGCGACCACCAGCGCGGGCTTGCGCACCAGCGCGCGGGCGATCGCGACGCGCTGGCGCTGACCGCCGGATAACTCGTGACCGAAGCGGCCAGCAAAGCCGGCAAGGCCGACCTCGGCGAGCATCGTCTCGGTGCGCCGGCGGCGCTCGGCGGCGTCGAGGCCGGGCACGAGGCGCAGCGGCTCCTCGACGATCTCGCCGATGCGCTGGCGCGGGTCGAGCGACGAGTACGGGTCCTGGAACACCAGTTGGCAGGCCATGCGGAAGGGCCGCAGCGCGCCGCCGCGCAAGCCCCGCATGTCGCGCCCCTGCCAGCGGATCTCGCCGCCGTGGCTGTCGACCAGGCGCAGCAGCGCGCGGCCGAGCGTCGTCTTGCCGGAGCCGCTGCCGCCGACCACGGCCACCGTCTCGCCGGGCCGGATCGCCAGGTCCACCGCATCGAGCGCGCGGAAGCCGGCACTGCGCCGGAACAAGCCCGGGCGCCGGCCCGGGTAGACCACGCTCAGGTCCTTCACCTCGACCAGCGGCGCGCCGATCGCCTCCACCGGCGGCTCGGCACCGCGGCGCGGCAGCGCGTCGACCAGCGTGCGCGTGTAGTCGCAGCGCGGTGCGAACAGCACCTGCGCGGTCGCGCCCTGCTCGATCAGCTTGCCCTTCTCCATCACCACCGCCCGCTGCGCGTAGCGGGCGACGAGGCCGAGGTTGTGCGTGATCAGCAGCACGGCAGTCTGCTGCTCGCGGGTCAGCTCGAGCATCAGGTCCAGCACCTCGCGCTGCGTGAGCGTATCGAGCGCGGTGGTCGGCTCGTCGGCGATCAACAGGCGCGGCTTCAACAGCATCACCGAGGCCAGCATGATGCGCTGGCGCATGCCGCCGGAGAACTCGTGCGGGTAGGCGCGCAGGCACACCTGCGGGTCGCGGATCTGGATGCGTTCGAGCATCGCGATGCAACGGCGGCGGCGCTCGGCGGCAGCGAGCCGCGTGTGCAGCTTGAGCCCCTCTTCCATCTGTGCGCCGATGGTGTGCGCCGGGTTCAGCGAGACCATCGGCTCCTGGAACACCATGCCGATGCCCGGACCACGCAGCGCGCGCAACTGCTCGGGCTTCGTCGCGCCGAGATCACGCCCGTCGAGCAGCAGCCGCCCGCCCGTGCGCACGACCCCCGGTGGCAGCAGCCCGAGCACCGAACGCGCGGCCAGCGTCTTGCCGCTGCCCGATTCGCCGACCAGCGCGAGCACCTCGCCGGCCTGCAGCTCGAACGACACATCGTCGACCAGCTTCAGGCCGCGCGCCGGCGCTTCGAGGGTCAGGCCTTGCACCGACAACAAGGGCATCAGCAGTTCTCTCTTCATCAGCGGACCATGCGGGGGTCGAGGCGGTCGCGCACGGCATCCCCGAGCAGGTTGATACCGAGCAAAGTGAGCGCAATGCACAGGCCCGGCGCGATGCCCAGCCACATCGCCGACTGCAGGTACGGCCGCGCGCCGGCGAGCATGTTGCCCCAGGTCGGCGCCGGCGGCGCGACGCCGAGGCCGAGGAAGCTCAGCGCACTCTCGGCGAGCAGCACCCAGCCGAACATCGACGTCGCCAGCACCGCCACCGGTGCGACGCAGTTCGGCAGCACGTGGCGCAGCATCGTCAGCCACTCGGGGTTGCCGATCATGCGCGAGGCCTCGACGAATTCCCGCTCGCGCAGCGACAACACCGTCCCGCGCACGATGCGCGCGACCGACGGCGCATAGGCCAGCCCGAGCGCCGCGACGACGCCCCAGCGGCTGGCACCGAGCACGACGATCATGCCCATCGCCAGCAGGATGCCGGGGAACGCGAGCAGCGCATCGTTGACCGCCATCAGCACCCGGTCGAGCCAGCCGCGCACGAAGCCGGCGAGCACGCCGATCGCCGCGCCGAGCACGACGGCCAGCAGCACCGTGCACAAGGCAATCAGGCAGCTCGTTGCCGCGCCGGTCATCGCGCGCGACAACACGTCGCGGCCGAACTCGTCGGTGCCCCACCAGTGCGCGGCCGACGGTGCCGCGAGCTTGACGCCGAGGTTCACGGCCAGCGGGTCGTGCGGCGTCCACAGCGCCGCCAGGCTGGCCATCATCACCACCGCACCGACGATCACCCCACCGATCAATGCGTTGCTTCTCATGCCACGCTCACCCGCGGATCGAAGAGCGGATAACAGAGGTCGACCAGCAGGTTCACCAGCACGTAGATCACCGCGGTGAACAAGAGGCAGCCCTGCACCACCGGATAGTCGCGCGCGAAGATCGCATCGACCAGCAGCCGGCCGAGCCCCGGCAGCGTGAACACCGTCTCCAGCACCGCGATGCCGCCGAGCAGGTTGCCGAGCACCAGGCCGATCAGCGTCAGCGTCGGCGCAAAGGCATTCGGCAGCACGTGGCGCAGCAGCACGCGCGATTCACTCGCGCCCTTGGCCCGCGCATGCGTCACGTATTCGAGCCGCAGCACTTCGATCGCGCTGGCGCGTGACATGCGCGTCAGCACGCCGATCTCGATCAAGGTCAGCGTGACCACCGGCAGCACGATGTAGGTCAGCGCCTGGCGCCAGTCGTCGCCGAACGACACGTAGCCGACCACCGGCAGCCAGCCGAGCTGCATGCCGAAGACCAGCAGCATCAGCAGGCCGAGCCAGAAGCTCGGCACCGACAGCAGCAGCGTCGCGCCGCCGACGATCGCGACATCGAGCGGCTTGTCCTGCTTCCACGCCGCCAGCATCCCGAGCGGCACCGCGATCAGCGCCGCGGCAGCGACCGCCAGCAGCACGATCACCGCCGAGACCTGGAAGCGTTCGAGGATCAGCGGCAGCACCGCCTCGCCATTGGTGATCGACTGGCCGAGGTCGCCGCGGCCGGCGGCCGCCAGCCAGTGGCCGAACTGCAGCGGCAGCGGCGCATCGAGCCCCATGCGCTGGCGCAATTCGGCGACTTGCGCTTCATCGGCCGCGTCGCCGAGCATCAGCTGCACCGGGTCGCCAGGGATCGCGCGCATCAGCACGAAAACCGCCAGCGCCACCAGCAGCAGGGTCGGCAGGGTCAGCGCCAGCCGGCGCAGCAGGTAGCCGAGCATGGTGTTGTCGCGGTCAGCGTGCGGCGAGCTTGACGTTCCACAGGCGCGGCTGCGCCAGCGCCCAGTTCTTGTAGCCCTGCATCCTCTTGCTGTGGGCCGTGATCTCGAGGCCGTTGTACAGCACGATCAGCGGCACCTCGTCGAGCAATCGCTTGTGCAACTCGTCGAACAGCGCCTGGCGCTTGGTCTTGTCGATCGTCTCCATGCTCGCGTTCAAGGCCGCCTGCGCCTCGGCGCTGTCCCACACCTTGCGCGGCTGCGTGTCCTTCGGGCCGGTGAACATCTCGAAGTTCAGCGACGGATCGAGCCGCGCCGAGTACGAGAAGCTCATCGCCTGGTAGTTGCCCTTGGTGTAGCGGTCGAGCTGGGTCGCCCAGTCGAGCACTTCGAGCTCGACCTTCATCCCTGCCTGCTGCAGCATCGATTGCGCCAGCACCGCGACATCGAACATCGCGCCGTAGCGCTTGTTGGCCATCAGCTTGATCGGCTGCCCGGCGTAGCCGGCCTCGGCCAGCAGCTTCTTGGCCTGCGCCAGGTCGTGCGTGAAGCCCTGCGCCTGCGCCGCGCTGTAGTACGGGCTGGTCGCCGGGATGGCAGAGTTGTTGCGCCGCGCCAGCGCATTGCTGACGCCACGCACCAGCGCCGGGTGATCGATGGCCAGCGCCATTGCGCGGCGGATGCGCACGTCCTTCAGCAGCGGATCGCGGGTCTGCAGCAGGATCGCCGACAGGCTCATCGTCTCGGCCTTGTCGACCGCCAGCAGCGGCGACGCGGCGATCTCGCCCAGGTCGGCGACGTCGACATCGTTGACCAACTCGACCTGGCCGCTGATCAGCGCGGCCTTCGCCGCCGCGCCGTCGGGGATGACCATGAAGCGCAGGCGCTCGATCTCGGCCTTCTTGCCCCCGGTATTGCCGTCACGCGGCTCGTTGCGCGACGCGTAGGGGTCGAAGCGTTGCAGCTCGATGTACTGGCCGCGCTTCCATTCGCCGAGCTTGAACGGGCCGGTGCCGATCGGCGCGATCCATTTGCCGTCGGGGCCGACCGATGCGCGGTGAACGATGCCGGAACCGCCGCAATCGGCGCGCGCCATCATCGCGAGGAACAGCGCCGAGGGCTTGTCGAGCTGGAACACGACGGTCTTCGGATCCGGCGCTTCGACCGCCAGGATCTTGGTGATGCCGCGGCCGTCGAATTCGTTCAGGCAGCGCCAGTTGGTCGCGGGTGTCAGGAAGCGCCTCCAGCTCCAGACCACATCGTCGGCCACCAGCGGCGCGCCGTTGTGGAAGCGCAGGCCATCGCGCAGCTTGAAGGTGTAGGTCTTGCCGTCCTTCGACACCTCCACCTTCTGCGCCAGCAGCGGGCCGACGCTGGTGTCCTCCTTCAGCGCGACCAGGCCTTCGACCAGGTGCAGCATCACCGCATCGGTCGTCGCGTCGCGGTTGACGCCCGGATCGGTCGAGCGGATGTCGGCGTTCAAGCGCGCGCGCAGCAGTTGGGCCTGCGCGGGCACGGCCGCGGCGGCCAGCAGCGCGGCGGCGATCAGCGTCAAAACCTTCGGCATCTTCATCGGGAGCCTCTTTCGGAGCGTCTCAGACCGGCACCGGCGTGGCCACCGGCGTGTAGCGCGTGTCGAGCGTGAAGCGGCTGAACTCGCGGTTCAGCGCCGGCAGCATCGCCACATCCATCGTGCCCGCGGCCGGGTCCATCACGATCATCGCCACGGTGGCGCTCAGGTTGCTCGACAGCGTCTTGCGCGGCGGGCGGCAGACGCTCCACGGGTCGGCGAAGCGATCGAAGAGCGCGCCTTGCACGTGGGCGCGGGTGATGCAGCCGAAGTGCGGGGATAGCAGCGAATGGACGCGGCGGTCGCGGTACAGGCTGTCGGGCGTGCTCAGGATGCCGGTGTCGCGCAGTTTGGACAAGGCGACGCCGCTCTGCCAGTGGTTGGCATGCACCAGCAGGCCGTGCTCCGGATGCACGAGAAAGGTCTCGTCGGGCGCGCACTCGAAGTCGATCGCGATGCCTTGCGCATGGCTGACGATGATGTTGTTCGACGCCGACTTGGCCGTGGTGTAGACCGTGCGCAGCGCGAGCGCGAATTCACTCTGCTCCAGCACCTTGCGCCGGATCAGTGCCAGCGGCACGCCGAGCTGCGAATAGTCGCGGTCGCATTCGAGGTAGTTCGCGGTGATGGCGATGCCCAGCGCGTTGAAGCCGAAGCGGCCGAGCGCGCCGGCTTCGGTGAAGGTGATGTAGTCGGGCCCGTCGTCGCGGCGCACCTTCAGCACGATCGCGGTCTCGGCGCAGCCGGCTTTCCAGTCCCAGTTCTGCGCGTGGATCAGCCGGCCTTCGGCTGCGGCTTCCGGCAGCACGACGACGCCGGTGCAGCCATCCGGATCATCGTCGACCGGCTCACCGTTGGCACGTTGCTGCTCGCGGGCGCGGCGGCTGGCGATCTGCAGCAGCTCGGTGCGCGCGTTCAGCAGCACGACCTGCTCGAAAGGCACGCCGGCGCCTTCGGCGATGCCCTGCATCTCGGTCACGTAGTGCGCATCGAAGCCCTCGATCACCGGCAGGTAGCCGGCGACGGCATCGCGCAGCTCGCCCTCGCCGAAGCCGGAGCGCGCGAGCTGCGCCGAATAATCGGCAATGCCGCGGCGGATGCGATCGGCCGCCTGGCGGCCATGCTGGCGGCCGCGCTCGAGCGGCGGGCCGGACACTTCGATCAAGGGACAGGGTGCGACGGAGGCCATGGTGTTTGCGCTGCAAGAGACGAATCCAGTATCATGTATTTCATAGTCACATGCAACATCAAACAAGCCTGATGCGGGACAACCCCGAGACGCCGCTGAGCCCGCTGCAGCGACAGATCGCCGCGCGCCTGGTCGACTGGGTGCGCGACAAGGGCTTCGCGCCGGGCCAGGCGATGAGCGAGCTGAGCGCCGCGGCCGCCATCGGCGTCTCGCGCACACCGGTGCGCGCCGCGCTGGCCTGGCTGGAGCAGCAGGGCCTGCTCGAGCGCCGCCCTGGCGTCGGCTACGTGACGACGCGGCCGGCTGCCGCCTTCACGACGCCGGCGCTGGCGCCGGCGAGCGACGAGGCCGACCACCTGTTCGTCGCCATCGCCCGCGCCCGCAACGCCGGCCAACTGCCGACCGACATCTCCGAAGCCGACCTGATGCGCCGCTTCGAGGTCACGCGGCCGACGCTGCTGAAGGTGCTGGCACGGCTCGCCGAGGTCGGCATGGTCGAGCGCAAGGCGGGCCACGGCTGGGCCTTCCAGCCGATTCACAGCGACCTGGCCGCTGAACAGGAGAGTTATCGGTTCCGGCTGCTGATCGAACCGGCCGGGCTGCGCGAGCCGGGTTTCGCGCTGCCGCCCGGTTGGAGCGCGCTGATGCGCGAGCGCCACCAGGCGATGCTGAAGCAGCGCTGGCACGATGATGCGGCGGTCCAGCTCTTCGAGATGAACGCCGCCTTCCACGAGGGCCTGGCCGCGGCCTCGGGCAACCGCTTCCTGCTGATGGCGATGCAGCAGCAGAACCGCATGCGGCGCTTCGTCAACTACGACTGGGGCCATGGCCGCGAGCGCATGGTGGTGTCGTGCACCGAGCACCTGGAGATCCTCGACCGGCTCGATGCCGGCGACGGCGAGGTGGCCGCCGTGCTGTTGCAGCGCCACCTCGACAAGGCGCGCCAGCTCAAGCGCGAGGATCCGATCTAAACCGTGTCTTTTGAATCGACGAAAGACAATCCGAGCAACTGCGTCGCCAGCGCCTCGGCGACCTCGATGCCGTCGACGCCGGCCGACATGATGCCGCCGGCATACCCCGCACCCTCACCCGCCGGGTACAGCCCGCGCACATTCAGGCTCTGGTAGTCGCGGCCGCGCGTCACGCGCAGCGGCGACGAGGTGCGCGTCTCGACGCCGGTCAGCACCGCGTCGGGCATCGAGAAGCCCTTGATCTGGCGCTCGAAGGCGGGCAGCGCTTCGCGGATCGCCGCCAGCGCGTAGTCCGGCAGGCTGCCGCGGCCCGGCAGTGCCAGGTCGGTCAGGTGCACGCCCGGCTTGTACGAGGGTTGCACATCCCCGAAGGCGCTCGATCGCTGGCCCTTGACGAAGTCGCCGACCAATTGACCCGGCGCGATGTAGCCGCCGCCACCCAATTCGTAGGCGCGCGACTCCCAGAAGCGTTGGAAGGCAATCCCATCGAGCGGGTTCACCGGGCCTTCGTAGCTGCCCTGGCGGTAATCGTCCGGCATCAGGCCGACGACGATGCCGGCATTCGCATTGCGCTCGTTGCGCGAGTACTGGCTCATGCCATTGGTGACCACGCGCTCGGGCTCGGAGGTCGCCGCCACCACCGTGCCGCCCGGGCACATGCAGAAGCTGTAGACCGAGCGGCCGTTGCGCGCGTGGTGCACCAGCTTGTAGTCGGCCGCGCCGAGGATCGGATGGCCGGCATTCGGACCGAACCGCGCGCGATCGACCAGCCCCTGCGGATGCTCGACCCGGAAACCGATCGAGAACGGCTTGGCCTCGAGGTAGACGCCGCGCCGCTGCAGCATTCCGAAGCTGTCTCGCGCACTGTGGCCGAGCGCGATCACCGCATGGTCGGCGCGCAGCGTCTCGCCGGAGGCGAGTACCGCGCCGCGCAGGTGTCCGTCCTCTACAACCAAATCGTCGACCCGCTGCTGGAAGCGCACCTCGCCGCCCAGCGCCTCGATCTCGGCGCGCATCTTCTCGATCATCGAGACCAGGCGAAAGGTGCCGATGTGCGGCTTGCTGACGAAGAGGATCTCTTCCGGTGCGCCGGCCTTGACGAACTCGGTCAGCACCTTGCGCGTCAGATGGCGGCGGTCGCTGATCTGGCTGTAGAGCTTGCCGTCGGAGAAGGTGCCGGCGCCGCCTTCGCCGAACTGCACGTTCGATTCGGGATTCAGCTCGCTGCGCCGCCACAGTCCCCAGGTGTCCTGCGTGCGCTCGCGCACCGCCTTGCCGCGCTCGAGCACGATCGGCCGCAGGCCCATCTGCGCGAGGATCAGCGCTGCGAACAGGCCGCAGGGGCCGAAGCCGATCACCAGCGGGCGCGGGCGCTCCTCGGCGTAGAAATCGGCCGGCGCGTGGGCGAGCAATCGGTAGCGCGTATCGGGCGCCGGGCGCAGCTGCGCATCACCGGTGTGGCGCGCCAGCACGGCGGCCTCGTCGGTGACTTCGCAATCGATGGTGTAGGTCAGCACCACCGCGGCCTTCTTGCGCGCGTCGTAGCCGCGGCGGAAGACCGTGTGGTTCAGCAGCTCGGCATCGCTGACGCCCAGCCGCTCGAGGATCGCGCTGCGCAGCGCCGCTTCAGGATGGTCTAGCGGCAGCCGCAGCTCGGTGATGCGCAGCAATCCGGATCAACCTCTCGGAATCAGCCGCCACCCTTGTGCGGGCGCTTGCCCGGGTTCTTCTTGCTGCGGGTGTGGGCACCCCGCTCCTTGCTGCTCTTCTGGCCGCGGTGGGTGGCGAGCACGGCGCCCGGCAGGGCGGCGGGCCGCGGCGTGGCGCGGCGGTCGGCTTCGGTGATGATCTTGTTGCCCATGGCGGGACTCCGATAGTGCGTGGACGAAAAACCGCGCATTATCGCCTGAGACTGACCGAACGCGCCCAAAGGCATCTCGGAGCCTCGACTCAGCCGCGCTGCACGTGCCAGCGTGCATTGGTGCGCTCGACGCGCCAGCGCTCGCCGTCGGCGGGCTGCAGGCTGACCGGCTCGGCATCGCCCGGCAGACGCAGCACCAGGCGGGCCGCGCGACACTGCTCGTGCGTGCGCGTCACGCGCGGCGGCAGCTCGAAGGACTGCTCGTCCAGCACGTAGTGCACCGTGGCGTTGCCGCGGTTGCCGATCTCGAAGCGGATGCGCAGCGCCTGCGGCCGGGCGAACAGCTGCACCGCGTAGTAGCGCCCGCTCTTCGGGCTGCGCGCCACCGCGACACCGGTCTCGGTGGCGTCGGGGTCCAACATGTTGCGGCGGTGGCCGGGTGAATCGCGCCAGCCTTGCACGAACTGATCGGCCAGCTCCTCGCTGCGAAAACGCGCCGAGCTGAACTGGTAGGCGATGTTCTCGGCCATCATGCAATGCGCGTAGCCGCGTTCCTGCGTGCGCTGCGCCGCCTGGCGGCCATCGGCCTGGTGGCCGTACTGATCGGTGCGGGCCATGAACTCGGCGAAGCCGCGCGCGGCGGCTTCGAGCTGCGCATTCGGGGCGGCGGCGCCACGGCCGGCGGCCTGGCGCAGGCGGTTGGTGCCATCGACGATGCGCTGCTCGATCTCGGGCAGCGCGGGTTGCCGAGCCGGCGGGCGCGCGGCCGCGGGTGCTGCCAGCGCACAGGCCGTGGCAGCGATCCAGGTGCAGTGCTGCAGCTTCATGGTCGAATCATGGCGCGGCAGCAGGCGCCGTGCCTGCCAGCGTTTCGAGCGCGCGGATCGTCTCGGCCAGCGGCCGCTGCAGGCGCTTGTCGCGTCGGACGACGACGCCCAACTGGCGCTGCAGCTTGGGCGCCAGCGGGCGCACGACGAGCGAGCCCCGCGCCTGCTCGTGCCGCACGGCCATCTGCGGCAGCACCGCGCAGCCCAGGCCCGCGGCCACCAGCGCCTTGATCGCCTCGACGCTGCCGAGCGACATCACCGGCTTGAGCGTGACGCCGGCGCGCGCGAACCAGGCGTCGACGATGCGCCGCGTATTGCCGCCCGGCTCGAACAGCAGCACCGGCTGGCGCGCCAGCGCCGCCGCCGTCAGGCGCGTGGGCAGCTCGGTGCCGCGCGGCGCCGCGACGACGAAGGGATCATCGAGCACCGGCGTCACGACCAGCGAGCGGCCGGCCGCCGGCAGCGTCACCAGGCCGACATCGATGCGGTTCTCGTCGATCGCCTTGACGATGTCTGCCGTGTTGCCGGTGGTCACGGTGAGCTCCAGCCCGGGGTAGCGGCGGCGCAGCTCGCGCAGCAGCGGCGGCAGCAGGAAGATGCAGGCGGTGGCACCGGTGCCCAGCCGCACGCGCCCCATGACGCCGGCCGCATGCTGGCCGACGGCGCCCAGCGCCGTGCCGACGGCCTCGTCGATGCGCGCCGCGTGCGCCAGCAGCTCGGTGCCCGCGGCGGTCGGCGTCGCGCGGCGGCCGACACGCTCGATCAGCAGCGTGCCCAGCCGCTTTTCCAGCTGCCGCACCTGCAGGCTGACCGCCGGCTGCGTCAGCGCCAGCCGCTCGGCGGCGGCCGAGAAGCTGCCGTGCTCGATCACCGTCGCGAAGGCATGCAGATGGTCCAGGTTCAACCGGTGCATGGCAAAGAATCGCTCATGATTTGCATAAAGTGCATGAGCTTCCTTTATACCCGGCGCGCTCCGACACTGGGCATCGACCTTGTTGCCGGAGGAGAACGATGAAGCCCACCGTGCGCGATGCCGCCGACCACGACATGGCCGCCGTCCAGGCCATCTATGCCCACCATGTGCTGCACGGGCGCGCCAGTTTCGAAGAACAGCCGCCGAGTGTCGACGAGCTGCGCGTGCGCCGCGCCGCGGTGCTGGCCGCCGGCCTGCCCTACCTGGTTGCCGAGCTCGACGGCCGCATCGCCGGCTACTGCTACGCCACGCTGTACCGGCCGCGCCCGGCCTACCGCCACACGATCGAGGATTCGGTCTACGTCGCGCACGAGCTCGGCGGCCGCGGCATCGGCCGCGCGCTGCTGCAGTCGCTGATCGAGCGCTGCGAGCGCGGGCCCTGGCGCCAGATGCTGGCCACCGTCGGCCACAGCGGCAATGCCGGCTCGCTGGGGCTGCACCGCAGTGTCGGCTTCGAGACCGTCGGCACGCTGCGCGCGGTCGGATTCAAGCTTGGAGAGTGGACCGACACGGTGCTGATGCAGCGAATGCTCGGCGTGGGCGACGGCGCGCCGCCGGGGCTTCAGGCCCTGACCTGAGCCAGCACCCGATCGAGCGCGCTCGGCACGCGGTCCGGCTCGAGCGCCTCGACCAGCAATGAACCGTAGCGGATCTTCCTGCCGGCACGCGTGCCCATGAATCGCCGCAGCTGCGCTGCGAGGTCGCGTCCGCGCTGTACGGGCTGGGCCTGGAAACTGCGGAAAGAAGCGAGCTCGCCTTCGGCCTCGATCACGCGCTCGACCGCGGCCGGGCCGAGGGCGCGGATCAATTCGTCTTCCAGATCGGCATTGCAGACGAAGAAGCCGAGCGCTTCGGTGCCGGCCTCTGTGCGGCTCACGCCGAAACCCACCTGCTCGAGCGCGCGCCGCACGTACGTCCATTCGGCCGCGTCGTAGAGCCCGGCCAGCCGCAGACCGAGCCCCTGCGGACCCAGCGCCCGCACGAACTTGCGCAAGTTCGTCACGCCACCGATCGGCACCACCACGATGCCTTCGGCGCGCAGGTCCCAGCCCCTGCGCCGCGCCAGCGCCTCCAGCGCGGCCTGGTCGCTCCAGCCCTCGACGAGGATCACCGCCACGGCGTGCGCCGCGACCAGCATCTCGCACGCGGCGAGCACCGTCAGGGGCAGCAGCGGACCGTTCACCTAGGTAGTTGCACCAGTGGTGCAATTGATTGATTTATAAAACAGTACGACAACTCGCTGAACCATCATCGGCAGGCGGCGGCGAATCCGACCTTGAACCTCAAACCCACCGGGCAGTCGTCCATGTGCAAATCCCTTCTGAGATTAAAGGTCGCCGCCTGCCAGCTGATGACCACCGAGGACATCGAGTTCAGCAAGAACCGCGTCATCTCGTTCATGGAGATCGCTGCGACCCAACGGGTCGACCTGTTGCTGTTCCCGGAGGCCACGCTCTCGGGCTACAGCAACCGCGCGGAATTCTGGGCCACGGCGGATCCGCAAGCCTTCCTGGCCGCCGAACGCGACATCGCCGCCGCCTGCAAGCGCCTGAAGCTCGCCGCTGTCGTCGGTTCGGCATTTCAGGGTTCCGGGGGCTGGATCAACGGTTTGGCCGTCTTCGAAAAGGACGGGCGGCTGATCGGGCGCTACGGCAAGACCTTCCTCGGCGGAGATTCCTGGTGCACGAACTTCGCCGCCCGCATTCCGCTGATGGAGGTAGCGGGCGCCAACGTCTGCTTCCTGATCTGCCGTGACGTCCGCTACCCGGAGCTCGCACGCCTGCCGGCAGCGATGGGCGCCGAGATCTGCCTGATCAGCTCCTGCGAATCGGGCCTGCTGGCGGAGCGCAAGATGAACGCCTACCGCGCGATGGCGATCGCCCGCGCATTCGAGAACGGCATCTACGTCGTCAAGGCCAATACGCCGGCGGATCCGGACAACCTGCGCCGCCATGGCTCGTCGCACGGCAAGTCAGTCATCGTCAGCCCGGAAGGGGAGGTGCTGCAGGAAGCCGGCTACTTCGAGGAATGCATCATCAGTGAGGAAATCAGACTCGGCGCGGCGCATGGCCACACGGCCAAGCGAACCCTGATCGAAAAAACCGTGCTGAACGAGTGGTACCGCGAAGGTCTCAACCATGTTGAACGCATCGCTGCCGACGAGCCCGACGGACTCCATTGATCTGAAGGACCGCGAGGGCGCGATCGGGCGCGGCACCGCGGCGGGAGTCCTGTTCGAGGAAGCGGTCGAAGGGCTCGCCCTCAGCGCCAGCGCGCGCCTGGCGGCGATGCGAAGCTTTCTGCGCCAGCTCTATGGCCATGCGGACTACTGCGTGCTGCTGCTCGGTTTGGACGGCGAGATCATGTGGGAAAACGCCACGGCGACGAGATTCCTCGCCGCCGAGTTCGATACGCTGCAGGGCAGGCTGTTCGGCGAACTGCTGGGCCCCGATCCGCGCCGCTACGAGAACGTGATGGGCCTGAACCGGCTCCTGAGCGGCGCGCTGACATCGCTCAGGCACGAGGCCGAGTTGCACAACCCGCGCGGCGAGGAGCGGGTCTTCGAGTGGTGGCACACGCGGGTCGATCCAGGCACGTGGGGGCTGGGCGAGGAGTTCGCATGCCTGACGGTCGGGTTCGAGATCACGATGCAGAAGGCCGAGGAGCGCCGCCTTGTCGGGCTGGCCGACCGCGACCCGCTGACCGGCCTGTACAACCGCCGCCGCTTCGAGGAGAACTTCGAGAAGATCCTGACGCGCGCGTCGCGCTACAACCACGGCGTGGCACTGCTGTATTTCGACATCGACAACTTCAAGCTGATCAACGATCTGAGCGGCCACAAGGTCGGCGACGAGATCATCCAGAAGGTCTCGCAGGTGCTCAAGGAATCGATCCGCGCGACCGACCTGCCGGTGCGGCAGGGCGGCGACGAGTTCGCCGTCGTGATGGACGAGGTCGACATCGATGTCGTGCATGCCGCGGTCGCCCAGTTCAGCGAGCGCCTGAGCAACGTGCGCTTTCGCCGCAACGACCGCCTGAACAGCATCTCGTGCAGCATCGGCGTGGCGCTCTACCCGGAGCATGGCTCGACGGTGGGCCAATTGATGGCCAATGCCGACATGGCGATGTACCGCGCCAAGTCCGAAAGCCGCTCGAGCACGAACTGGGTGATCTACGACCCGTCCTTCACCGACCTGCAGATGCTGTCCGAGCAGGTGAAGTGGAAGGACCGGCTGCAGACCGCGCTGCGCGAGGAGCGGCTGCTGCTGTTCTATCAACCGATCCAGCAGCTCAAGGACGGCAGGATCACCCACTGCGAAGCGCTGATGCGCATGATCGGCGAGGACGGGCATCTCGTGCTGCCCGGCGCGTTCATCGCGCACGCCGAGCACACCGGGCTGATCAACCAGCTCGATCGCAGGGGCGTCGACATCGCGCTGATGCACATGAGCCAGATGCTCGTGCAGGGCCGCAAACCGCGCGTCTCGGTCAACGTGTCGACCAAGACCTTGCAGGCCGGCGGCTTTTGCGAGTTCCTGCAGCAGCGGCTGCGCGACAGCAACGTACCGGGCGAGCTGCTGACGATCGAGATCACCGAGACGGCGGCGATCGAGGGCATCGAGAAGATGGCCGAGCTGCTGCATCGCATCAGCGCATTGGGCTGCCAGTTCAGTCTCGACGACTTCGGCGCCGGCTTCTCGTCGTGGCTCAACCTGCGCAAGCTGCCGATCAGCTTTCTGAAGATCGACGGCAGCTTCGTGCGCCATGTCACCGACAGTCCCGACGATCCGCTGTTCGTGCGGGCCATCAACGAGGTCTCGCAGGGCCTGAACATCAAAACCGTCGCCGAATGCGTCGAGGACCGCCAGACCTTGAACACCTTGAAGTCGCTCGGCGTGGACTACGTGCAGGGCTTCCTGATCGGCCGGCCGATGCAGCGGCTGAGCGACATCTTCAAGTAGTCAGCGCATCTGCCAACTCCTCGCTGGCCTCGAAGTCCAGTTCCACCTTCGCGCCGTTCGGATCGTGGCTGAACAGCTGCCATGTGCCGGCGCCGGCCTGTCGTCTCAGGTCGTACGGAATGGCGCGCTCGTCGAAGCGTGCCCGGATGGCCCGCAGGCCCCGGGCCGTGAAGGCCATGTGGTCGATCACGCCTGCGCGCGTGGGCGGCAGCGGGCGACCGAAGTAGAGGTGCAGCACGGCCTGCGGGCCCTCGCCGTACAGCCAGGCGCCGGCAAAGCCCAGGTCCGGCCGCGCACCGACCTTCAGGCCGAGCACGCCGACGTAGTAGTCCAGCGTCTTGGCCTCGTCCTCGGCGATGACGGTGAAGTGGTTCATCCCGACAATCATGGGACGCTCCTTTTGTGTGTTGGCATTGCCTTCAGGCGCGCAGCACCAGCGCGCCGACGGTGCGGCGCGACTCCAGCCGCGCGTGCGCTTCGGCGGCCGCCTCGAGCGCATGAGTCTCGATCGGCGGCACTTTCAGCGCGCCGGTGTCGATGGCGGCCCACAGGCGCTCGGCGCGCTCGACGAGGGCCTCGCGGCTGGCGATGTAGTGAAACAGCACCGGGCGCGAGAACGTCAGCGACTTCTGCACCAGCCACTCCGGCGAGATCGGCGCCAGCGGTCCGCTGGCCTGGCCCAGGCTGATCCAGTGGCCGCAGCGCGCCAGCGCGGCATGGTTCTCTTCCCGCGCCGCTTCGCCGAGGCCGTCGACGATCACTTCGGCGCCGTCGGGCCAGGCGCCGTGCAGCGCCTGGGCAAAGCGGTGCTCGGGGGTGACGATGACTTCTTCGCAGCCGTGCTCGCGCGCCACGCGCGCCTTCTCGTCGCTCGACACGGTGCCGATCACGCGCGCCCCGAGTTGCCGCGCCCACGCGCACAGCAGCAGGCCGACGCCGCCGGCCGCCGCGTGCACCAGCAATCGCATGCCGGGGCGCACACGGGCCAGGTCGCGCAGCACGACGTCGGCGGTCAGGCCCTTCAGCAGGACCGACGCGGCCACCGTCTCGTCGATGCCGGGCGGCAGCCGCAGCACCGACACGGCAGGCACGCATCGCAGGTCCGTGTAGGCACCGGGTGCCGCGGCGACATAGGCCACGCGATCGCCGGGCAGCAGGCCCAGCGCACCCTCCCCCGCATCGAGCACGGTGCCGGCGGCCTCCAGTCCCGGCACGCCGGGCAGCGGCAGCGCCTGCGGAATCCAGCCCCGGCGCAGGTAGACATCGAAGAAATTGACGCCGATTGCGCGCTGCCGGATGCGTACCTCGCCCGCCTGCGGCGCGGCGCACTCGGCGGCCTCCGCTCGCAGCTCGCCGGCCTCGCCGTAGCGTCGCACGATGATCTGCCGCGACGGCAGCGGCAGCGCGCGCGGCAGCGGGGTTCCGGCCGCATGCCGGCCCGACGCCGACGGGGCGGGACGCAGGTCGCCGCCCTGTCGCAGGTGCCGGCGCAGGTTCTCGAAACCCGCCTCGTACACCTGGGTCGCGACCATCTCGCGCAGCGCCCGTTCCTCGCCGGGCGGCGTCGCGAAGGTCGATTCCCAGTGCCAGAACGTGCGGTTGCCGTCGGTCACCGGCTTGAGCGTCAGCGTCGCGACGTAACGCTGCAAAGGCACGGTGGCCTCGACGATGCAATAGGTGCTGCGGTGCTCGCGGTCCGACAGCGCCAGCAGCTGCTCGCGGATGCGGTTGCCGTCCTTCAGCGTGAAGCTGCGTACGCAGCCCACCTGGTCGCTGCGTTCGCCGCCCTCGATGCGGCTGGCCTCGACCACGCCGTGCCACTGGTCGTGGCTGTTGAAGTCACGCAGCACCGCCCACACGCGCTCGATCGGCGCGTCGATGACCGTGGAGCGAACGACCTTCTGCAGCATCGCGGGGTTCGTTGCTTCTCAGGCCCGGCCGGCCACGCGCCAGGCGGCGGCGCCGCCGGCGAACTGCTTCTTCAGCGCATCGAAGCCGGCCTGGAAGACGCCCTGGCCGATCAACTCCGCCAGCGCGCTCTCGCGCGACGGATCGCAGTCGAACTCGGCGCTCCACTCGGCAAAGCAGCGGTTGCCGTCGGTCACCGGCGTGAGCTTCAGCGTGGCGGTGTAGTCGGCCACGCCCATCGGGCTCTCGAGGATCTCGTAGGTGCAGCTGTAGTCGTAGTCGGACAGCGCAAGCAGTCGCTCGCGGATCAGGCCGCCGTCGCGAGTGTGGAAGTGCCGGATGCAGCCGATGCGATCACTCGGCTCACCGTTCTCGATGCGGCTGTCGGCAATGCCCGGGTGCCACTGCGGCAACGCATTGAAATCGCGGATGCGCGACCACACCGAATCACCGCTGGCCTCGATCACGCTGGAAACGTAGACGCGGATCACGCAATGTCACTCCTTGGCGCGTGTGGTCGTCGGCGCCGGTGGCAACGCGGCAGCGCCGCCGGTCGCACCGTTGACCAACTGGTGGATGTCGCCGCCTGCCAAGCCGATCTCGCGCAGCAGCTGGTCGACGATCGGCGCCTGCGCGCGGAAGCGCAATGCCGAGTTGACGACGCTGTCGGAGAAGCTCGCATGGCTGCCGTCGGCACCGTTCGTGACCCCGCCGCCGCCCAGCCCGTCCACGTGCAGGATCTTGATGCCCTCGATGCGCTCCATCGGCCGCACGGCCTCGCGGATGATGGCCTCGGCCTTCTCGACCAGCTTCAGCCGCAGCACCGACGCGCGCGCCTCCGGCGACAGCACGTTCTGCGCCTCGTTCATCAGGCGCAGCGCCTCGGCCTCGATCTCGGCCCGCACGCGCACCGCCAGCGCCTTGATCTTGTCGGCATCGGCATCGGCTTCGGCCTGCGCGCGGATCGCCGCGCCGCGGTCGTCGCTGGCGTCCTTCTCGGCGCGTGCCGCCGATGTCAGGCGCAAGGCCTCGCGCTCCGCCGACTGCGCGGCGCCGATCAGATCGATGGCCTTGCGCCGTTCCGCGGCCTCGACGTCACGCGCGGTGAACACCTTCTCCTCGGCGGACACGGCTTCGGCGCGCGCCTTGTCGGCCGCCGCCTGCGCCAGCGACTGCACCTCGCTCTCGCGCGCGACGGCGATCGCGCGCTGCTGCTCGGCCAGCTCCATCGCCTGCCGGCGCTCGATCTCGGCGGCCTGGATCGTGCGTTCCTTGGCGATGCGTTCAGCCTCGGTGCTCTGCTCCGAACGGATGCGCGCGGTGTCGATCGTCTGCTTGGCCGTGATCTGCGCGTGCTCGGCGTCCTGCTCGCGCTGCGCGCGCTCGGTGGCCACCTCGGCGCGCTGGCGGGCGCGGGCGATCTCGACCTCGCGCTGCTGCTCGAGGCGCGCGTACTCGCTGTCGCGGTCGATCTCGAGCGAGAGCTTCTCGGCTTCGAGGTTCTTGTTGCGGATGGCCACCAGCGTGTCCTGCTCGACATCGTTGCGCTGCTTCTTGCGGCGCTCGATCTGCTCGGTCAGGCGCGTCAGGCCCTCGGCGTCGAAGGCGTTGCTGGGATTGAAGAACTCCATGCCGGTCTGGTCCAGCTGCGTCAGCGACGCCGCCTCCAGCTCCAGCCCGTTCATCGTCAGGTCGCCGGCCACCGCCTCGCGCACGCGGCGAACATAGCTGCCGCGCTGCTCGTGCAGCTGCTCCATCGTCATCTCGGCCGCCGCGGTGCGCAGCGCGTCGACGAACTTGCCTTCGACCAGCTCCTTCAGCTGCTCGGGCTCCAGCGTGCGCAGGCCCAGCGTCTGCGCCGCCGCGGCCACCGCCTCGGGCTGCGCGGCGACGCGCACGTAGAACTCGGCGATGACGTCCACGCGCATGCGGTCCTTCGTGATCAGCGCCTTGTCGCGGCCGCGGCTGACCTCCAGCCGCAGCGTGTTCATGTTGACCGGGATCACGTCGTGCACGATCGGCAGCACGAAGGCTCCGCCGTCGAGCACCACCTTCTGGCCGCCGAGTCCCGTGCGCACGAACGCGCGCTCCTTGCTGCTGCGCAGGTACAGCCAGTGCAGCAGCCAGACGGCGATGGCGACGACGATCGCGACGACGAGCAGGCCGAGGAGGAAGCTGCCGAATTGGGCGCCGGTCATGGCGGATCTCCTAACGGGTCATCTCGATGAACTGCCGCGTGGTCGCGGTCAGCGCGGTTTCGGTGGGCAGGCGTTCCATCGAGCTGGCGCCGTAGAAGCCGTCGATGGTCGGGCACTGGTTCAGGATGAACTGCGCATCGGCCGGCGTCGCGATCGGGCCGCCGTGGCACAGCACCAGCACCTGCGGATTCACCGCGCGCGCAGCCGCCGCCCAGGCGCGGATGGGTTCGACGCAGTCGGTGAGCGTCAGCGCTGTGCCGGCGCCGATGGCGCCCCCGGTGGTCAGGCCCAGGTGGCAGACCACGATGTCGGCACCGGCCGCGGCCATCGTGCGCGCCTCGGCCTCGTTGAACACGTAGGGCGTGGTCAGCAGGTCCAGCGCGTGGGCGCGTTCGATCAGCTCCACCTCGAGGCCGTAGCCCATGCCGGTCTCCTCGAGGTTGGCGCGGAAGGTGCCGTCGATCAGGCCGACCGTCGGGAAGTTCTGCACGCCCGAGAAGCCAAGCTCGATCAGCTCGCGCAGGAAGCGGTCGCGCACCATGAACGGGTCGGTGCCGTTGACGCCGGCCAGCACCGGCGTGTGCTTCACGACCGGCAGCACCTCGCGCGCCATCTCGAGCACGATGTCGTTCGCGTTGCCGTAGGCCAGCAGCCCGGCCAGCGAACCGCGGCCGGCCATGCGGTAGCGGCCGGAGTTGTAGATCACGATCAGGTCGATGCCGCCCGCTTCCTCGCACTTGGCCGACAGGCCGGTGCCGGCGCCACCGCCGACGATCGGCCGGCCCGCAGCCACCTTGGCGCGCAGGCGCGCGAGCAGCACGTCTCTAGCGATGCGTGGCATGGGGACGCTCCAGCGGACGAACCGTGTGCGGCGCGACCTCGCGCCAGGCGGCGACCAGCGCCAGCGCGAAGGCCTCGTCGTTGATGTGGTGCGGCAGCTTCAGCAGTTGGCGGTCGCTGCCGCCGCGGAACTGCTGCTCGATGGCCGTGAAGAGCGCGCGGTCGGCTTCGGGATCATGGAACGGCTGCCCGGGCGCATCGATCGCCGACACGCCGCCCTCGGGGATCAGGAAGCGCACCGGCCCGCGCATTGCATTGAGCTTGGCCGCCAGGAAGTCGCCAATGCGGCGGCACTCGTCGGGCGTCGTGCGCATCAAGGTGACGTTGGGGTTGTGGCGGACCAGGCGCCGGCCGCGAAAGCGCTCGGGCACGGTGTCCCAGCCGCCGAAGTTCACCATGTCGAGCGCGCCGCAGGACCCCACGTAGGGCAGCGCATGGCGCGCGAAGACGTCGAGCCGGCCGGGGCCGGCCGACAGCACGCCGCCGACGATCTGATCGGCGATCTCGGTGGTCGAGACATCGATCACCCCGGCCAGCAGGCCGGAGTCGGCCAGCTTCTCCATCGACTGCCCGCCGACGCCGGTGGCATGGAAGACCAGCGCATCGACCTCGTCGCCCAGCGCCTTCGTCACCGCCTGCACGCAAGGCGTGGTAACGCCGAACATCGTCAGCCCGATCGCCGGCTTCGTCGCCTGCGACTGCGGCGGCGGGTGCGCGATCATCCCGGCGAGCGCATGGGCCGCATTGGCGAGCACCTTCTCGCTGATGCGGTTGATGCCCTGCACGTCGGTGACCGAATACATCATGCAGATGTCGCTCGGGCCGACGTAGGGGCGCGTGTCGCCGCTGGCCATCGTCGACACCATCACCTTGGGTATGCCGACCGGCAGCGCGCGCATGCCCTGGGTGGCCAGCGTGGTGCCGCCGGAGCCGCCCGCGGAGATCAAGCCGCCCAGGTCGCGCCGCGTCGCGATGAAGCGCTCGAAGGCCAGTGCCATCGCCGTGACCGCGCTGCCGCGGTCGCTGCTGAAGACGGCTGCCTCGCCCTCCGGATGGTGGCGCGCCACCTCGCGCGGGTGCACGCTGGCGGGCGACGGCTTGCCCGAGGTCGCCAGATCGACCGTGACGACGCGCAGGCCCAGCTTGTCCAGGCACTGGCGCAGGTAGAACAGCTCGCGCGCCTTGGTGTCGAAGGTGCCGGCGACATAGGCCGCGCGCGCGCTGCTGGCGGCGACGGGGAAGTCGAACACCTGTGCCGACGATGAGGCCGGGATGTCGGCCCTTTCGGCGGGGCGGGGCATCGCCGCCTGATCCGCTGGGCCGGCCTGGACGCTCATTTCGCGCGGCAGGTCCGTGACCGGTCCGGACACGCCGCCGGTGTTCCAGCGGTTGAAGCCGCGCACGCTGCGCGGCGCCAGCTCGTCCTGCACGGTGGCGCCGTCGCCATGTGCGCGCCGGACGGTGAAGACCCGCACGGCACCGTCGTCGCTTGCCGCGTCGGCCGCCACGTCGTCGCCCGCCTCGCCTTCCTCGTCGGCCGAGCGCACGCCGAGCAGCCGCTCCTGCAGCGGCCGGTCGGCGGCGAGCTGGCGTGCCGGCATCTCGTGCGCGATGCGGCCATTCACCATCACCCCGATGCGGTCGGCGACGTCCATCGCCACGCCCATGTTCTGCTCGATCAGCAGCACCGCGATCTCGCCCTGCGCGGCCAGCGTGCGCAGCGCATCGGCCACCTGCTGCACGATCACCGGCGCCAGGCCTTCGGTGGGCTCGTCCATCACCAGCAGCGTCGGGTTCAGCAGCAGCGCGCGGCCGATCGCCAGCATCTGCTGCTCACCGCCGGACAGCTGCGCGCCGCCATGGCCGCGGCGTTCGGCCAGGCGCGGGAACAGCGTATAGACGCGCTCGGTGTCGCGCTTCTTCGCCGCCACCAGGCGCAGCGTTTCGTCGACGCTCAGCGAGGGCCAGATGCGCCGACCCTGGGGCACATAGGCGATGCCCCGGCGCGTGATGCGGTGCGCGGCCAAGCCCAGGATCTCCTCGCCCGCCAGCTTCACGCTGCCGCGCGCCGGCACCAGGCCGGTGATCGCGTTGCACAGCGTCGTCTTGCCCATGCCGTTGCGGCCGACGATGCCGAAGACGCCGCGATCCAGCACCAGGCTCACACCCTGCAACGCGTGGGCCCGGCCGTAGAACACGTCCAGGCCCTCGATGGCCAGCACCGGCCCTCGACGCGCGCCCGCCGCGCCGCGTTCGACGGCTGCGCCGTGCGTGCGCCCGGCCATCAGTGGCGGCTCCCCATGTAGATCGCCTGCACCTGCGGATCGGACTCGATCTCGGCCGGCGTGCCGGCCCGCAACACGCGGCCGTTGTGCATCACCGTGACGTGTTCGACGACCCGCAGCGCGATGTCGAGGTCGTGCTCGATCAGCACGAAGCTCATGTGCGCCGGCAGCGAGCGCAGCAGCAGCACCAGCTCGCGCCGTTCGGCCGGCGACAGGCCCGCGGCCGGCTCGTCGAACAGGATCAGGCGCGGCGCGCCGGCCAGCGCCATGCCGATCTCGAGCTGGCGCTGCTGGCCGTGCGCCAGGTTCGCGACCAGCTCGTCGGCCAGGTGCGTGAGCCGCGCGCGCTCGAGCAGGTCCTGCGTCATGCGGCGCGACGCGTGCGACGGGCGTGGCCGCCACAGGCTGAAGCGCCCACTGGCGACGCCGCGCACCGCCAGGAACAGGTTGTCGCGCACCGACAGGCCGCGAAACAGCAGCGACGACTGGTAAGTGCGGCGCAGCCCCTTGCGGATGCGCTCGTGCGGCGGCAGCTCGGTGATGTCCTCGCCGAAGAAATGAATGCGCCCCGCGGTGGGCGGGAAGTCGCCGGTGATCGCATTGAACAGCGTCGTCTTCCCGGCCCCGTTCGAGCCCAGGATGGCTGCCTTCTGCCCCGCCGCGACGGTCAGCGACACCTCGTCGACGGCGCGCAGCGCGCCGAAGGCCCGCGTCACGCCGTCGAGCACGAGCGCGTCGTTCGACGACAGCGGCGCGCGCGCCGACGGCGCCGCCACCGCGGCGCGCCGCAGGGCCGTGGAAGGCATCAACGAAGCCATCGGTCGGGCAACTCAGGGGCAGGCCGGGACGTCGCGCGAGCCGATCTGGAAGTCCTCCTTCTTCATGCCCAGCATCTGCTCGACGCCGTCGACCTTGCTGTGCACCTTGTTGAAGAGGTTGCCCTGTGCGTCCTTGACGACCTCGGTCACGAAGGTGGTGCCGATGGCCTGCCGGTTGCCGTCCAGCCGGACGTCGCCGTTGGGGGTCTTCAGCGTCATCTTCGACAAGGCCTCGCGCAGCTTGGCCTGGTTGTTGGACAGGTCGCCGTTGACGGCAGCCAGGCCGTCCAGCGCCGCCTTCATGTTGACGTAGTAGACATAGGCGAACAGGCTCGGGCTCGGGAAGCCGCCCTGCGCCACCGGATAGGTCTTCTGGTAGTCGGCGACGAAGGCCTTCCAGTCGGCCCCGTCGTAGGCATCGGCCAGCGGCCCGGCCGACAGCGTGCCGACGAGCGACTCGCGGCGCTTGCCGCGGTAGTTCAGCACGTCCTGGCTGACGGTGATCGAGCCGCCCATGATCGGCTTGTCGCCGCCCGAGGCCTCGTACTGGTTCAGGAAGTTCACCGCATCGGCGCCGCCCAGCACCACCAGCAGCGCGTCGACGTCGTTCGGGATCTTGGCGATCACCGACGAGTAGTCCTTGCCGCCCAGCGGCACCCACGCCTTCGCAGGCACCTTGCCGCCCGCCCTGCAGTACTCGGACATGAAGCCCTGCACCTGCGAGTAGGGGAACGCATAGTCCTCGGCGATCACCATCGTGCGCTTGTAGCCCTTGGCCATCGCGGCCTTGCCGAGGCCCACCATCCACTGCGCGCCCTCGGTGTTGAAGCGGAAGAAGTTGCTGCTGGGGTTGACCAGCGTGGTGGCCTGCGCGCCCGATCCGCCGTTGATGAAGGTCACCTGCGGCTGCGTCTTCGAGTAGTCCTTGACGGCGATGCCCTCGCCGCCCGACAGCGGGCCGACCATGATGTCGACCTTGTCCTGCTCGACCAGCTTGCGCGTCGCATTCACGGCGACATCGGGCTTGGCGTCCGACGAGGCCTTGATGATCTCGATCTTGCGGCCGGCGACCACGCCGCCGCGCTGCTTCACGGCCAGTTCGGCGCCGCGCATGCCGTCGGCGCCGCCGGCGGCGAACGGCCCTTCCAGCGTCGCCAGCAGGCCGATCTTCACCGGCTGCCCCTGGCTCCAGGCCGCGCCGCCCACCGCCGCCATGGCCGCGGCGCCGAGGATCGATCGAATCCAGATTCGCTTTGTCAGGTTCACGGTTGTCTCCTTCAGGGGGAATGGGCGCCTGGGTTGGACGCGAAGCGCGAGCGCAGCTTCGCCCACAGACCGAGCAGGCCGTCGGGGGAAAACAGCACGATGGCGAGGAACACGACGCCGATGACGAGGTTGAAGCGTTCGCGGTCGATCAGGTCGATCGCGAAGGTCTGCAGCAGCACGAAGACGATGGCGCCGAGGAAGGCGCCAATCGGGTGCCGCATGCCGCCGAGCACGGCGATGACGAGGATGTTGATCAGCCAGGAGGTGTGCACCGACCCCGGCGTGATCAGGCCGTTGTACCAGACCAGCAGCACGCCGCCGACCGCGGCGATCAGGCCCGCCAGCGCGTAGGCGGCGACGCGGTGCGCGACGACGTGGAAGCCTAAGGCGGCCATGCGCCGCGGGTTGTCGCGGATGCCCTGCAGCGCGATGCCGAAGGGCGTGCGCACGGTCCAGCGCACCAGCGCATAACCCGCGAGTGCACAGGCCAGCGACAGGAAGTAGAACGGCAGCGGGCTGCGCCAGTCGATGCCCAGCACCTTCGGCGGATACACCTCGCGCAGGCCCTGGAAGCCGTTGAAGAGCGTGTAGTTCTGCAGCACCAGGTAGTAGAACGCCACGCCGATGGCCAGCGTGATCATGATCGTGTAGATACCCTCGGTGCGCACCGACAGCCAGCCGATCAGCGTTGCTGCGGCAGTCGCGATCAGCAGCGTGGCCGGAATCGCGGCCCACCACGGCCACTGATGGCTGATGTCGGCGCCGCTGCTGGTGCCGAGGATCGCGAGCGAATAACCCGCAATGCCGGCGACCGTCATCTGCGCCAGCGACACCATGCCGCCGTAGCCGCCGAGGAAGGTCAGCGACAGCGCGACGAGGCCGAGCACCAGCGACTGCCCAGCGACCTGGAAGGTGATGAAGGGCGTCGCGACGAAGGGGAACACGAGCAGCGCAAGCAGCACCAGCACGCGGCGGGGATTGAACACGCGGCGCCACGACTCGAGCCGGCTCGCGGGTGCGACCGGAGGCAACTGGACCGCAGCAAGCGGCACACGCGGCATGCCAGGCCGCGACCGCGCCGCCGACGCGGCCGCGCCGCTGTTCATCGCCTTGCGCCAGTCGGCCGCGGCCATGTCAAGCTGCTTTCCCCATGATGCCGCGCGGCCGGAACGCCAGCACCAGGATCAGGATGATGAAGGTGAAGACCACGCTGTAGGTCGGCGCGTAGGCCAGGCCGTAGGTCTCCGCCAGCCCCAGGATCGCCGCGCCGATGGCCGCACCGATGACGCTGCCCATGCCGCCGACGATCACCACGATCAGCGACGCCAGCAGCAGGCGCGTGTCCTCGCCCGGCACCATCGACAGCTCCACCGCGCCGATCACGCCGCCAAAGCCCGCGAGCCCCGCGCCCAGCATGAAGGTGATCGCGAACACCAGGTTCACGTTGACGCCGGCCGCCGCCAGCATGCCGCGGTCGTCGACGCCGGCGCGAATCATCATGCCCACGCGGGTGCGGTTCAGAAGCCACCACAGCCCGACGCCGATGGCCAGGCCGAAGCCGAGCAGGCTGAGTCGGTAGGCCGAATAGGCCTTGATCAGCGGGATGTCGCGGATCGGTCCCTGCAGCCAGGCCGGCGCTTCCATCTGGTGTACCTGGCCGGTGAAGATCCACATCAGCACGTCGGCGATGACGATGGACAGGCCGATCGTCACCATCGTCTGCCGCAGGTCCTCGCCCTGCATGTGGCGCAGGATCAGCCACTGGATCAGCAGGCCGGCGATGGCCGCCGCCGCGAAGCCCGCCGCCAGCGCCAGGATCCACCAGCCGGTCTTCTCGGCGACGATGAATGCGACGTAGCCGCCCAGCAGGTACAGCGAGCCGTGCGCCAGGTTGACGTTGCGCATCAGCCCGAAGACGAGCGTGAAGCCGCTGGCCACGATGAAGTACAGCGAGGCCAGTGTCAGGCCGTTCAGCATCGTGATCAGGTAGAGGCGCGGATTGTCGAACAGCGCCCAGGCCGAGAAGGCCAGCAGCGGTCCGCCGACCAGCAGCCACGTGAGGATCGCAGCGCGAGACGTCATGCCGCACGACTCCAGCGCCGTTCGTCAGCGATCTCCGGCGACTTGGCGAAGACGCCGTCCTTCATCACCGCCAGGATGCGCTTCGGGTCGCGCAGGATCGCGATGTTGGCCAGCGGGTCGCCATCCACCAGCAGCAGGTCGGCCAGGTGACCTTCCTTCACCTGCCCGAGCTCGTGCGCGCGCATCATGATCTGGCCGCCGTAGAGGGTGGCGCTGCGGATGGCCTCGGCCGGCGTGAAGCCGAGGTACTTGACGAAGAACTCGAGGTCGCGCGCGTTCTGGCAGTGCGGCGTGAACGCGAAACCGTAGTCGCCGCCGGGCAGCACGCGCACGCCGCGCCGATGCATGGCTTTGAGCGACTCGATGGCCGCGTCCCATTCGCGCTGGTAGCCCATCGCCACCGCCTTGGCGTTCGTGATGCCCCAGGGCTCGGCCTCGTGCAGCATCGCGTACAGGATGGCGATGCCGGGCGCGACGAAGACGCGGTCCTTCGCCGCCTCCAGCATGTCCAGCGTCTCCTCGTCGGTGTAGCTGGCGTGGTAGATCACGTCGATGCCATGGCGCAGCGCCTGCTTCACCGACGCCGCCGAGCGCGCATGCGCGGTGCCGCGCTTGCCGCGAACGCGCACCTCGTCCATCGCCGCGGCCACCTCGGCGTCGCTCATCCAGGTCGTCTCGGCGGGCGACTGCGGCGTGAAGTTGTCGCCCGACAGGTTCAGCTTGATCGAGTCGACGCCGTACTTGAGGAACAGGCGCACGACCTTGCGCATCTCGTCGGCCGAGTTGACGTTGACGCCGAAGCTGAACTCGGGAAACGGCAGGTGCGGCAGCGTCTCGTCGCCCAGGCCGCCGGGCACCGTGATCTCCTGGCTGGCCGCGAGGTAGCGCGGACCGGGGATCTGCCCGGCATTGATCGCGTTGCGGATCACGACGTCGAGCCGCGGCTTCGCGCAGGCTGCGCCGACGCAGGAGGTGAAGCCGGCTTCCAGGTAGCGCCGCGCCACCTTGGCGCACCACAGCACGTGCTCCTCCAGCGGCATGCGCTGGATGGCGTCGAGCGTGGCGGCATCGTTCCACGAGAAGTGCGTGTGCGCCTCGCACATGCCGGGCATCAGCGTCGCGCCGGCGCCGTCGATCACGGTCGCGCCGGCCGGCGCCGCGGCGGCCAGCGAGCGCCCGACCGAGCGGATGCGCTCGTCCTGCACCAGCACGCTGCCGGCATAGGGCATGGCGCCACTGCCGTCGAGGATGCGGACATTGGTGAACAGCACCGTGGCCATCGAGAGCCTCCCTTCAGGCCGCCCAGCGGGTCGTGCGCGCCGCGCGCACGGGCGGTGCGCGGTGGAACTCGCCGTCCTTCATGACGGCCAGGATGCGGGCCTTGTCCTGCAGCACCGTGATGTCGGCCAACGGATCGCCGTCGATCAGCAGGATGTCGGCCAGGCAGCCCTCGCGCAGGTAGCCCAGTTCCTTGCCGCGGCCCATCATCGGGCCGCCCCACGCGGTGGCCGACAGCAGGGCCTCCATCGTGCTCATGCCCACGTATTTCACGAAGTATTCGAGGTCCTTCGCATTGGTGCCATGCGGCGTCCAGGCGAAGCCGTAGTCGCCGCCAGGCAGGATGCGCACGCCGCGCCGGCGCAGCGCCTTCATCGTCTCGACGGCCGCCTCCAGCTCGCGGTGGTAGCCCATCTTGCGGGTCACCTCGGGCGTCAGGCCCCACGCGGACGCGTGGTGGCAGGTGTTGATCAGCCAGGCCAGCCCGGGCGCGATGAAGTGCGCCATCTTGTGCGCTTCCAGCAGGTCCAGCGCTTCCTCGTCGGCGAAGCTCGCGTGGTAGATCACCTCGATGCCGTGGCGCACGCACTGCTTGATCGACCGCGTCGAGCGCGCATGCGCCGCGACGCGTTTGCCCCAGGCCTTGGCCTCCTCGACGCAGGTGGCGATCTCGGCCTCGGTGAACTGGCTCATCTCGCTGGGCATGCCGGTGATCGATTCACCGGACAGGTTGATCTTCAGCGAGTCGACGCCGTACTTCGCGAAGATGCGCACGCACTTGCGCATCTCCTCGCAGCCGCTGACCACGGCGCCGAACGCGAACTCGGGCTGCGGCAGGTGCGGCTGCGTGGTGTCGCCCAAGCCCCCGGGCACGGTGATCTCCTGGCTCGCCGCCAGGTAGCGCGGGCCGACGATGGTGCCGTCGTTGATCGCGTTGCGGATCACGACGTCCAGCCGCGGCTTGGCGCAGGCCGCGCCGACACAGGAGGTCCAGCCCATGTCGAGGTAGATCTTCGCCACCTCGGCACACCACAGGATGTGCTCCTCCGGCGGCATGCGCTGGATCGCGTCGAGGCTGGGCTGGTTGTTCCACGAGAAGTGCGTGTGGGCCTCGACCATGCCCGGCATCAGAAAGGCGCCAGCACCATCGACCACGGTCGCGCCGGCCACCGGCGCGCTGCGCAGCCCGGCACCGCTCTTCACGACGTGCGTGATGCGGTTGCCCTGCACCAGCACCTCGCCATTGAACGGCCTGTCGCCGCCGCCGTCGAAGACCCGCACGTTGGTGAAGAGCACGTTGGCCATGCCGGATCTCCTCAGGAACGCACCGAGGCCAGGAAGTCGCGCAGCTCGCGAGCGCACTCGTCGGGGCGCTCGATCGGCGTCCAGTGACCGCAGCGATTGAGCACCACCGTGCGCACACCGGCGCTGCCGCCGAGGCGTTCGGCCATCGCCCGCACGGCCTGCGGCGGCGCGACGGTGTCCTCGTCGCCGGTGACCAGCAGCACCGGCGCGCGAATCTCCTCGACTGCGGCGGCGGGCGCGTCGGCCAGGGCCTCGCAGCTGCGCGCGTAGCCGTCCGGGTCCTGCCGCATCAGGCTCTCGCGCACGAAGGCCGCGACCGCCGGATGGCGGCGGCGCGAATCGGCCGACGTGGCGCCGTTCATCAAGGTCTGCGCGATGTCCTGCATGCCGGACGGCCCCTCGCTGCGCGCCTTGCCGGCCCGGGTCCGGATCGCCGCGCGCGCCGCTTCGGCCGGGCTGATCAGCGGTCCGAACAGCGCGAGGCAACGCACCAGCTTCGGCGTCTCGACCGCCAGGTGCTGGCAGACGATCGTGCCCATCGAGTGACCCACCAGGTGCGCCCGCGTGATGCCCAGCCTCGCGCACACCGTGCGCACGCATTCCGCGAAACGCGCGATGCTCAGCACGCCGCTGACGGCCGACGACCGTGCGCTGCCGGGCAGGTCGAGCCGCAGCACGCGCTGGCCGGCCAGCGCAGGCATCAGCGCAGTGAACGAGTTGCTGCTGCCACCGAGGCCATGCACGCAGACCACGGCGTCGCCCTCGCCTTCATCCTCGACCGCGACCTTGTCGACCCAGTGCAGCGTCATCGTGCGTCACCCGACGTGGTCGAACAGGTTCTCGATCGCACCGATGCCGTCGATCTCGATGCGGAAGCGGTCGCCCGCGACCAGCCATTTCGGCGGCTGGAATCCCATGCCGACGCCCGAGGGCGTGCCGGTCGCGATGACGTCGCCGGGGTACAGCGTGATGCCGCGCGAGCAGGTCTCGATCAGCGTCGGGATGTCGAAGATCATGTCCTTCGTGCGGCCGTCCTGGCGCAGTTCGGGCTCGGCGTTGCGGGCCATCAGCCAGCCGCGCACGCGCGTGTCGCGGCCGTCGAGCTCGTCGGCGCTGACGATGCACGGGCCCATCGGCAGGAAGGTGTCGAAGCTCTTGCCGAGGTCCCACTGCTGGTGCCGCACCTGCACGTCGCGCGCGCTGACATCGTTGACCACCGTGTAGCCGAACACGTGGTCGATCGCCCGCGAGCGCGGAATGTCGCGACCGCCGCGGCCGATGACCACCGCCAGCTCGGACTCATAGTCGATCTGCAGCGTCACCTGCGCGCCCGGCAGGCGCACGGTGTCGTACGGGCCGGCGATGCACTCGCCGAGCTTGGTGAACACGATCGGCCAGGTGTCCTTCTCGGGCAGGCTGTCGCGGAAGACGGTGGTGGCCAGCTCCTCGGCATGCGCGCGGTAATTGCGGCCGGCGCAGAACACGCTGCGCAGGGGCCGGGGCAGCGGCGCGCCCAGCGTGACGGCGGCGGTGGGCAGTCGCGCGCCGGAGGGCGGCGGCAGCGGCTCGCCGCGGGCCAGCGCCTGGATCAGCGGCAGCGCGCCGAGCGCGGGCTGCGCTGCGCCCAAGGGCGTCACTTCGCGGCCGTCGCGTGACAGCAGGCCGACGTGCGGCCGTCCGCCCCAATTCCAGTGGGCCAAGCGCATGCAGTTTGTCTCCTGACGTCCGCCGCGGGCCTTCGGTCCGGCGATGGGTTGCGTGCGCCTTGCGCGGCTGCCGGGAAACTGCTGGTGGCCGTGAGACGCCGTGCCGCAATTGAGACTTGCGTCTCAAATCGGAACCGGCGCATCATACGGGCCGCCGCCGATGCCCATCAAGAGAAGGGCCCGCCGCAAAGCACCCGGAATAACCCGCATGGCCCGACCCAAACTGCGCGTCACCGAACCGCCCCAGCCGCCGGCACGGGGCGTCAAGGCGGCCACCTGGAACCTGCTGCTCGACACCGGGATGCGCCTGATCCAGGAGCTGGGCCACATTCCTTCGGTCGCCGAAGTGGCGGTCCGGGCCAAGGTGTCTCGCGCCACGGCGTACCGCTACTTCCCCAGCCGAAGCGCGCTGGTCACGGCGGTGATCGACACCTCGCTCGGGCCGGTGCGGCGTTTCGCGTCCGACGCGCCCGATGGCCGGGAGCGCGTGCACGAGCTGTTCGTCAAGACCTTCCCGCGCTTCAAGGAATTCGAGGCGCAGCTGCGCGCGGCCGCGCAGCTGACGCTGGAGCAGTGGGCGCTGGAGCGTGCCGGTCTGCTGGAAGAGGAGCCTTACCGCCGCGGCCACCGGGTGCGCATCCTGGAACACGCCATCGCGCCGCTGGCGGCGCAGCTGTCGCCCGCCCTGCACGACCGGCTGCACCGCGCGCTGTCGGTCGTCTACGGGATCGAGCCGTACATCATCCTGAAGGACATCTGGGGCCTGGGCGACCGCGAGGTCGAGCGCACCGCGCTGTGGATGGCCGACGCACTGATCGATGCCGCGCTGCGCGAAGCCGCACCGGCGGCGCGCTCGCCGCGGCCGAACGGTGCGCGTACCGCCGCGCGCGGCAACGGCGATGCGCGGCGTTCCTCATCGACTGCGCCGGCAACCGCCGCGCCGGCCCGGCGCATGAAATGACCTGGCGACGCCCTCGCGCCAGGGCCCGGCCACGCGTCAATCGCCGACCCAACGCAGTGCAGAGGCGTGCAGGTGAGCCCGCATCGCCGCTTGTGCGGCAATCGGGTCGCGCAGCTCGACGGCCCTCAGCACGGCTTCGTGTTCCTGGAGGGCGACTTTCCAGGTGCGCTTGCTCTCGAAGCGCGAGCTGATCTTGGCCGAGATCGGGCTGTGCCGCTCGTCGAACAACTCTCCGACGAGTCTGATCAGGACCGCGTTGCCCGTCACTTCTGCCAGAGTCAAGTGGAACTGGCGATCGAGGTCGACGCGCGTCTGACGGCGATCGATCTCCGACGTCATGCCCTTCAGGATGTCGCGCAGCCGCGCCAATTGCATGTTATTGATGCGGGCGCAGGCCAGGACCACCACTTCGCCCTCGATGACCGAGCGCGCCTCCATGAGCTGACTCGGGCTCTCGCCCATCGCGGCGGTCCTGGCTGGCGCGGCGCCCGGCTTGGCGGCCGAGACATAGACGCCTGACCCACCGCGCACCTCGACGCGCCCTTCGACGTCCAGAGCGATCAGCGCCTCGCGCAGCGAGGGGCGCGAAACGCCGAGCTGCACGGCCAGATCGCGCTCCGGCGGCAGCCGCATGCCGGTCTCGAAACCGCCCTGATCGATCAGTTCGCGAATCTGGTCTGCGATCTGCTGATAGAGCCGACGCGACTCAACCGCCTTGAACTGGAACGCCATGACGCTGCGACGAAGTGACCGACGCCGCATTATCGGCGCGCGCTGGCCGCAGTCACCGCGCCAGCCCTGCGGCCAGTGGTGGAACTGGTAAGACCTCTTTACAACGGCGGTAAAGTGGCCTTACCCTGCGTCGGGTCTCGGCCATCTGGCCAGACCAATTCCGCAACCACCGGGGAGCTGCCCATGTGCGCTGGCAGAGGTCTCGATCGCCATCGCCGCTGGCCTGCCGAGCGAAGCTGACCGCATGCGCTACGAGCTCGCGTTCTCGGCACCGCTGGCGTACTGGCAGGAACTGCTGGCGGGCGCAGTGACCACGCTGGGCCTGTCGGTCGCCGCCACCGTGCTCGGCTTCGGCCTCGGGGTGGCCTGCGCCATTGCGCGCACCGGTCGCTCGCGCGCCGCTTCAGCCGTGGCAAGTGCCTACGTGGAAGGGATCCGCAACACACCGCTCCTGGTGCAGATCTTCATCGTCTACTTCGGCCTGGCTTCGCTCGGCATCAGGCTCGGCGCGTTCACGGCGGCGATCCTGGCGCTGGTCGTCAACGTCGGTGCCTACACCGCGGAAATCATCCGTGCGGGGATCGAGTCGGTTCCGCGCAGCCAGCGCGAAGCCGGCGAGTGCCTGGCGCTCGGGCGCTGGCAATTGCTGCGTCACGTGATCCTGCCGCCGGCGATCGAGCGCGTGTGGCCGGCGCTCACGAGCCAGTACGTGCTGCTGATGCTCGCCTCGTCGATCACCTCGCAGATCTCGACCGAGGAGTTGACGGCGGTCGCCAATCGCGTGCAGTCGGACACCTTCCGCTCGATCGAGACCTACCTGATCGTCGCCGCCGCGTACCTCGCGTTGTCGCTGTTGCTCCGCGCGTTGTTCTGGGCGGCGGCAAGCGCGGCATTCCCGCGCCGCCGCCGCCTGGGGACACCGCTGTGACCGGCCTGACCAGCGATCAGTTGCTGTTCCTGCTGCGCGGCTTCGGCTGGACCATCGTGCTGTCACTGCTGGCCTTCGCGGGTGGCGGGGCGCTCGGCTTCGTGCTGGCGCTGACCCGGGTGTATGCCGCACGGCCGCTGCGCACGCTGGCGATGCTCTACATCAAGCTGATCCAGGGCACGCCGCTGCTGATCCTGCTGTTCCTGACCTACTTCGGGCTGCCGGCCCTCGGTCTGGCCGTCGAGCCGCTCGTGGCCGCGGCGATCGGCCTGTCGACCTACGTGTCGGCCTACCTCGGCGAGATCTGGCGCGGCAGCCTCGAAGCGGTTCCCCGCACGCAGGAGGAGGCGGCCGCCTGTCTGGCGCTCAGCTGGCACCAGCGCCTGGTCCACGTGATCCTGCCCCAGGCCGTGAAGATCGCCACGCCGCCGACGGTCGGTTTCATGGTGCAGATCGTCAAGAACACTTCGCTGGCATCGGCGATCGGCTTCGTCGAGATGGTGCGCGCCGGTCAGATGATCAACAACGCGACCTTCCGCCCGTTCATCGTTTTCGTGCTGATCGCGGCGCTGTACTTCGTGCTGTGCTATCCGCTGTCGGCCTGGAGCCGGCGCCTCGAACGGAGCTTCGATGTCGCCCATCGTTGAGGTCGAGGCGGTGTGCAAGCGCTTCGGCATGGCCAGCGTGCTCGAGGGCGTGTCGTTCCAGGTGCGCGCCGGATCGGTGGTGGCGATCATCGGCCGCAGCGGCTCGGGCAAGAGCACCGCGCTGCGCTGCATCAACCGCCTCGAGACCATCGACTCAGGCCGCATGCGGGTCTGCGGGCACGACCTGAGGTCGCCCGCGCTGGACGTGAACCGCCTGCACCGCGACGTCGGCATCGTGTTCCAGAGCTACAACCTGTTCCCGCACCTGACGGCCGAAGAGAACGTCATGCTCGCGCCGCGTCTCGTGCTCAGGCTGCCGCGCACCGAGCAGCGCGAGCTCGCCGCGCACGTGCTGTCGCAGGTGGGCCTGGCCGACAAGGCGCGGTCGTACCCGTCGCAACTCTCCGGCGGCCAGCAGCAGCGCGTGGCGATCGCACGGTCACTGGCGATGACGCCGAAGCTGATGCTGTTCGACGAGATCACCTCGGCGCTCGATCCCGAGCTCACCGGCGAGGTGCTCAAGGTCATCGAGGGCCTGGCCCGCGACGGCATGTCGATGATCCTCGTCACGCACGAGATGGCCTTCGCGCGCCAGGTCGCCGACCACGTGATCTTCATGCACCGCGGCAAGGTGTGGGAAGAAGGTCCCGCCGCCATGCTCGATGCACCGCTGACCGACGAACTGCGCCAGTTCCTGGGCAAGACGGTCTCCGAGGCCGCGCCCCTGCTCCACCACCCCAAGGAGACTGCCGATGAACCGCCGTTCCACACTATTGAAGGCCGCGCTGGCGCTTGCCACCATCGTCGCGACGACCAGCGCTCACGCCGACCTGCTCGACGACGTCAAGGCCGCGAAGAAGATCCGCATCGCCATCGACCTGGGCGTGCCCCCGTACGGCATGACCGACGGACAGATGAAACCCACCGGCTCTGACGTCGAGACCGCGCGCCTGCTCGCCAGGGACCTCGGCGTCGAGCTCGAGATCGTGCAGACCACCGGGGCGAACCGGATCCCGTTCCTGCAGACCGGCAAGGCGGACATCGTGGTCTCGTCCTTGTCGGTGACGCCCGAGCGCGAGAAGGTCATCGACTTCTCGGTGCCGTATGCGCACATCCTCTCCGTGATCGCGGGCCCGAAGCCGGTGGGCATCAAGGGCTTCGAGGATCTGGCGGGCAAGCGGGTGGCCAGCACGCGCGGCACCACGAACGACAAGCTCGCGACCGAAGCTGCCAAGGATGCGCAGATCGTGCGCTTCGACGACGACGCCACGCTGATAACGGCCGTGACGAGCGGCCAGGTGGACATCGTCGCCACCTCGCCGGCGCTGGTCAAGACGATGCGCGAGAACGCGCCGCAGCGCGACATCGAGGTCAAGTTCGTGATGAAGGGATTCCCGCTGGGCATCGGCATGCGCAAGGGCGAGCCCCGGCTGCAGAAGTGGATCAACGATTGGATCCAGGCCAATACCGCCAATGGCCAGCTGACGGCCATCCACAAGAAGTTCCACGGCTGAAGACAGCGTCGTGCTGAGCGTCGTCTGCGTCACGCCGGGCACGTTGAGGGCCGAGGACCGGCCCACACCGATCCCGGCCGAGGGGGAGGTGCTGCTGCGTGTCAGGCGCGTGGGCGTCTGCGGCACCGACCTCCACATCTTCGCCGGGCGCCAGCCCTACCTGGACTACCCGAGGGTGATGGGGCACGAGCTGTCGGGCACCGTCGCCGAGGCGCCGCGCGGCAGCCGGCTGGCCGCGGGCGACGTGGTCTACGTGATGCCCTACCTGTCGTGCGGCCACTGCGTGGCATGCCGTGCGGGACGAACCAACTGCTGCACGCATCTGCAGGTGCTGGGCGTGCACCGTGACGGCGCCTTCACCGAGTACCTGTGCGTGCCCGAGCCCTTCGTGCACCGGGCCGAGGGCGTGACCCTGGACCAGGCGGCCATGGTCGAATTCCTGGCCATCGGCGCGCATGCGGTTCGGCGCGCGCAGGTGAGCGCCGGCCAGCGCGTGCTGGTGGTCGGCGCGGGCCCCATCGGCATGGGCGCGATCATCTTCTCCAGGCTGCGCGGCGCGACGGTGACCGCGCTGGATTCGCGCACCGACCGCCTGGCGTTCTGTGCGCAGCGGCTCGGCACCGCCAGCTGCGTGACGCTGGGCGCCGGAGACACCGAACAGCTCGCGGCGCTGTCGTCGAACGAGTTCTTCGACGTCGTGTTCGACGCCACCGGCCATGCCGCGGCCATGGAGCGCGGCTTCGGCTTCGTGGCGCACGGCGGCACCTATGTGCTGATCTCGGTGGTGCAGTCGGACATCAGGTTCAACGACCCGGAGTTCCACAAGCGCGAAACGACATTGCTCGGCAGCCGCAACGCGACGAGCGAGGACTTCGAGACCGTGCTGCGGGCCATGCGCGAAGGCCTCATCCCGGCCGGACTGGACACCCATCGCATGGCTCTGGCCGACGTGCCCGCTTGCTTCCCCGGCCTGCTGGATCCGGATGCCGGCGTCGTGAAGGCCATCGTCGAATGTTGAAACCGGACTCGCGGCGGTTTGTTGCTCGAGGCACCGCCACGCTTCGCCCTCATGCCTCGAGCAGCAGACGATCCACCTGTAGAGGAGCGCACATGAAGCGGACAATGAGGAACGGCCTGGCGTGCTGGGCCGCAGCGGCAGCAGCGTTGCTGGGCGTGGCGTGGACCTCCGCGGCGCGCGCGGACGACGGTGCCGACGACCGGGCGCTGAGCGCTGCGATCGAACAGGCCGAACGCGGCGCCGCGGCGGGCAAGCGGCCCATCGTCGACACCCACATCCACTTCTGGCAGGTGACGCGGCCCGGCGGCGTGCCCTGGCCGACCCCTGCCGAAGGGCCGATCTTCCGCGACGTGCTGCCGCCCGAGTACACCGCCATCGCGCGGGCCAATGGCATCGTCAAGGCCGGGATCGTCGAAGCCAGCGGCATCGTCGAGGACAACCAGTGGATCCTCGACCTGGTCAGGCACGACAGGTTCTACTCGTTCTTCGTCGGCAACCTCGAGATCGGCGCGCCGACCTTCGCCAAGGATCTCGCGCGCTTCGCACGTGACCATCGGTTCGTGGGAATCCGCGGCTATCTCACCGGTCCGGCCGAAGGCATCACGCTCAGTCCGGCGCAACTGGCCAGCCTGCGCGACCTGGCACGGCGCGGCATGACGCTGGACATCATCAGCCGGGGAACGAAGAACCCGAAGGACCAGGTCATCGCGCTGTGCACCGCGGTGCCCGACCTGCGGATCATCATCGACCACCTCGGCGGCGCCAAGGGTCCCCCGCCGATCGATCCCACCTGGGAGCTGGAGATTCGCCGCCTCGCCGACGTCTGCCCGAACCTGCACATGAAGTTCTCGTCGTACTACGACATGTACGCGCCCGGCGACGTCGTCTTCCCGTCGCCCACGGACCTGGGCGCCTACAAGGCGCACTTCGACGTGCTGATGACCGCATTCGGCCCGGAGCGGCTGGTCTGGGGCAGCAACTGGCCGGTGATCACGCTGCATGGAACCTTCGAGGCGCAGATCGCCATCGCCGAGGAGTACCTCGCGCCGTTCGGCCACAAGGTGCGCGACAAGGTGATGTTCAAGAACGCCCTCGCCTTCTATCGCAGGCACCGGCCGTAGCGCCGGGCACGCCCCGGCCCCTCCCGTTCAGTGCGCAGAGACCGCGGCTCGCAACCGCGGTTGCGCCAGCGCCGGTGGGAGCGTGCGTGCCAGCTCGATGATGGGTTCGATGCGGCGCGCCTTCTTCTGGGCGTGGTTCAGTGCGATGTCCGCGAGGGCGTGGGCCAGGAACGGATTCAGCAGGCGGTCGCGCAGCTCGACGAGGTACGCACGCGCGCCCGCGCCGTCACCCACGGCATCGAACACCGGCAGCACCTCCTCTTCCCAGACGGCCTCGATCGCATCCCGCAAGGCCGGCGTCTGCATCGCCTGCAGTACCGTCATGTCCGCCGGGTGGCGGTCCGTCATCCATTGCTGCGCCAGCATCGTGTGGGCCAGGTTGAGCAGGTACAGCTTGCGCCGCTCGAACGGTGCCAGGTCGTCCGTGAGGACGATGGACGCATGCCGGCACGGCAACTGCAGCCGCGGCTGCATCTCGACGGCCCACAGCGCGTAAGGCTCGGCCACCGCGCCCACCGGATCGAGCGCCTGCGAGACGATGCGGTCGACCAGCGAGTTGGCCCACACCAGGTGCTCACGCATCCAGCCGACGAATGCAGGACCGAGCGACCACTCGCGCGCGAGTAACATGACGATCTCGCGCAGCCGTTCACCATTGCGCGAAACCAGCTCGCAGGGCAGCAGCGTCAACTCGGACCCCGGTTGGGCACGCCAACGGTCGTGCAGCAGCACCAGCAGTTTGGCGGGAAAGGAGATCGCCGCCGAGGCCCGCGCGGCCAGCAGGTGCGGACCGTCGGTCGGATCGAGCAACCAGCCGGCATCGCCGGTGTTGGACACGATCACGCGCACCGGACCCCGCACGCGCTCGCGTACCGCAGGCCACTGCGCGCGGGCATCGAGCGCCTCGTGCACCGAGCGGCAGGTCTCGTGCCGCTCCAGCGGCATGCCGTCGACGAGCCCGCGCACGATCACCTCGTAACCCCGGGCCCGCGCCAGCGCCTGCATGCGTGCCACGCTCGCCGGCTGCCCTGTGGTCTGCACGACGGTGATGCCGCCCAGCGCCTCCCCGCGTTCAGCGGCCTGCGAGACGAGCAGGTCGACATGGGCCTGCAGGAAGCGGCCGGTGCCGAACTGGAGGATGGGCTGTCCCGTGTCATGGCAACCCTCACATCAAGACGATGTCGTACTGCTCCGGATTCATCGACGGCTCCGCACTCAGCGAGATCGGCTTGCCGATGAAGTCGCTCAGGCCCGCCAGGTGCTGGCTCTCCTCGTCGAGCAGCATCTCGACGACCGCCGCGCTGGCGACGACGCGGAACTCCTTCGGGCTGAACTGCCGCGCCTCACGCAGGATCTCACGCAGGATGTCGTAGCAGACGCTGCGCGCGGTCTTGACCTGGCCGCGTGCTTCGCAGGTCGGGCAGGCCTCGCACAGCATATGGGCCAGCGATTCGCGCGTGCGCTTGCGCGTCATCTCGACGAGACCCAGCTGCGTGAAGCCGGAGACGGTGATCTTGGTGCGGTCCTTGCTGAGCTGCTTGCGGAATTCGGCCAGCACCGCCTGCTGGTGCTCCTCGCGCGTCATGTCGATGAAGTCGACGATGATGATGCCGCCCAGGTTGCGCAGCCGCAGCTGCCGCGCGATCGCGCCGGCGGCCTCGAGGTTGGTCTTGAAGATCGTGTCGTCGAAGTTGCGCGCGCCGACGAAGCCGCCGGTGTTGACGTCGACCGTCGTCAGCGCCTCGGTCTGGTCGATGATCAGGTAGCCGCCGGACTTGAGGTCGACGCGCCGGGCCAGCGCGCGCGCGATCTCTTCCTCGATGCCGAAGAGGTCGAAGATCGGCCGCTCGCCCCGGTAGAGCTCGAGCTTGGCCGCCGACGACGGCGTGTAGGCCGCGCCGAAGGCCTGCAGCGCCTCGAACTGCAGCTGCGAATCGATGCGCACCGATTGCGTCGCGTCGTTGGCCAGGTCGCGCAGCACGCGCTCGGCCAGGTTCAGGTCCTGGTGCAGCAGGGTGCCGGGCGGCTGCGACAGCCCCTGCGCCTTGATCGCAGCCCAGGCCTTGCGCAGGTAGGCGATGTCGTCGCCCAGCTCCTCGTCGCTGGCCTCTTCGGCGTTGGTGCGCAGGATGAAGCCGCCGGGCGGCGAGTCGTCGGGCGTCGCGACCAGGCGCTGCATGCGAGCGCGCAGCTGCTCGCGCGCTTCGGCCGAGCCGATCTTCTGCGAGATGCCGATGTGCGTGTCCTGCGGCAGGAAGACCAGCATGCGCCCGGCGATCGAGATCTGCGTCGACAGCCGCGCGCCCTTGGTGCCGATCGGGTCCTTGATGACCTGCACCATCAGCGTCTGGCCCTCGAAGACCTGGCGCTCGATCGGCACCGGCACCGCGATGTCGCCGCGCGGCGCGCCATGGTGGCCGGCACCGTGCAGATCGGCCACGTGAAGGAAGGCCGCGCGCTCGAGGCCGACATCGATGAAGGCGCTCTGCATGCCGGGCAGCACGCGCGCGACCTTGCCGAGGTAGACGTTGCCGACCAGCCCGCGCTCGAGCGCGCGCTCGATGTGCAGCTCCTGCACCGCGCCGTTCTCGATGAGGGCAACGCGGGTTTCCTGCGGGGCCCAGTTGATCAGGATGTCGTGCATGGCGGCGCTTGTGGTCTGCTCTTTTCGCGGCGCCGCGAGATCGGTCTAGAAGCTCACGCGCGCTTGTCTCAGGATCTCGGCCGTCTCGTGGAGGGGCAAACCCATGATACCGGAGTGACTTCCGGCGATGTGCGAGATCCAGCCGGCGAACGGGCCCTGGATCGCGTAGGCGCCGGCCTTGCCGAAGGGCTCGCCGCTGGCCACGTAACGCTCGATCGCAGCGGCCGGCAGCGGCGCGACGTGCACGCGCGAGTCGGACAGCGCGGCCAGCGTGCGGCGGCCGGTCCACAGCGCCACCGCCGTCAGCACGCGGTGGGTGCGGCCCGACAGCGCCTGCAGCATCGCGCGCGCCTCGGCGGCATCGGCCGGCTTGCCGAGGATGCGGCGGCCGAGCGCGACCGTGGTGTCGGCGGCCAGCAGCGGCCGCTCGGGCAAGCCGCGGCGTTTCCAGCGCGCGCGCGCGGCGGCCAGCTTCAGCCCGGTGACACGCTGCACGTAGGGCCCGGGCAGCTCCCCCGGCAGCACCGCCTCGAGCGCCTCGGCATCCTCGCCGTCGTCGGGCAGCAGCAGCTCGTGGCGCACGCCGAGCTGGTCGAGCAGCTGGCGCCGGCGCGGGCTTTGCGAAGCGAGGTAGATCGTGTCATGCATCCGGTGGGCTGGTGGCATGGGGGGCGGCATCGCGGGCGAGCAGTTGGTCGATCTGGTCCAGCGCCGCGCGCAGCGACAGCACGACACGGTCGAGCGCCGTCGCGATCGCCGCCGGCTGGCCGGCGGCCAGCGCCGCATGCAGCTGCTGCGCGTCGGCGGCGAGTCCGCGCGCGCCGATCGTCGCCGCCAGGCCGCGCAGGTCGTGGGCGCGGCGCTTGAGCTCATCGGGCCGGCCTTCGGCCAGCGCCGTGCGCGCGTGCTCGGCAAAGCCGCGCTTGGCCTCGCGGAAGCCGTCGAGCAGCCGGCGGTACAGCGCCTCGTTGGCGATGCAGCGCTCGAAGCCGTCGATGGTGTCGATCGGTGCACCCGGCTGCGGCGGTGGCGGCCAGGTCGGCGCCGGCGGCGCGGCAGGCGGCGGCATGCCGCCGTTGTCGCCGGCGCGCCGGCCGACCCACTGCCCCAGCGTCTGCAGCAGCACCTGCACGTTGATCGGCTTGCTGATGTGCGCGTTCATGCCGCTGGCGAAGGCGCGCTCGCGGTCCTCGGCCAGCGCGCTGGCGGTCATCGCGATCACCGGCAGCGTGCGCCAGCGCGGATCGGCGCGCAGCGCGCGCGTCGCGCTGTAGCCGTCCATCACCGGCATCTGGCAATCCATCAGCACCGCTTCGAACGGCCCCTGGTCGTCGAGCCGATCGAGCGCCTCCTGGCCGTTTTCGGCGACGATCACCTCGAGCCCGGCGCGGCGCAGCAGCTCGCAGGCCAGCTCCTGGTTCAGCGGATGGTCCTCGACCAGCAGCACGCGCGCGCCCTGCAGGTCGGGCGCCGCGTCCGCGGCCCGCTGCGCCGCGCCGTCGATGGCCGCCGGCAGGCGGGCGCCGCGCGTGCGCAGCGGCAGCCGCCGTGCCGTGCCGGGCTGGGCCTGCACCAGGCAATCGAACAGGTTCGACGGCGTCACCGGCTTCTGCAGCACGCCGGCCAGCGACAGCCCGGCGCTGGCGCGCGCCGCGTCGTCGCGGTTGAACGCGGTGACGAGCAGGATGCAGGCGGCCTTGTCCGGATGCAACGCGAGGATCTGGCGCGCGCACTCCACGCCGTCCAGCCCCGGCATCTTCCAGTCGAGCAGGATCCACTGGTAGCGCTGCGGCTCGGCATTCACGCGCTGCAGCGCCTCGGTGCCGCCGGGCACGCGCTCGACCTGCACGCCCAGCCCTTCGAGCATGCGGCCGAGCACCTCACGCGCGGCGTCGTTGTCGTCGGCCACCAGCGCATGGCGGCCGCCGAGCACGGCGATGCGCTGCGCGAGCGGCGCGGCCTCGACGCGGCCGAAGCGGGCGGTGAAATGGAAGGTCGCGCCCTGCCCCGGCTCGCTGTCGACCCAGATGCGCCCGCCCATCTTCTCGACCAGCTGGCGGCAGATCGCCAGGCCGAGGCCGGTGCCGCCGAAGCGCCGCGTCGTCGAGCTGTCGGCCTGCACGAAGGGCTGGAACAGCCGCGCCTGCTCGTCGGCGTCGAGGCCGACGCCGGTGTCGCGCACCCAGCCGTGCAGCAGCACCTGGTCGGCATCGACCCGCTCGAGCGCGATGCCGACGGTGATCTCGCCGCGGTCGGTGAACTTGATCGCATTGCTGCCGAGGTTCACCAGCACCTGGCGCAGCCGCGTCGGGTCGCCGATCAGGCGCCGCGGCAGGTCGGGCGCGGCGCTGTACAGCAGCTCGAGGCCCTTCTCGTCGGCTTTCAGCCCGAGCACGTCGGCCATCTGGTCGATCACCGACTCGAGCTCGAACTCGATCTGCTCGAGCTCGATGTGGCCGGCCTCGATCTTCGAGACGTCGAGGATGTCGTTGAGGATCTGCAGCAGGTTGCGCGCCGCGCCGTGGGCCTTGTCGACGTAGTCGCGCTGGCGCGGTGGCAGGCCGTCCTCGAGCGCCAGGTGCGTCATGCCGATGATCGCGTTCATCGGCGTGCGCAGCTCGTGCGACATGTTGGCGAGGAAGCTCGACTTGGTCTGGCTCGCCGCCTCGGCGGCCTCGCGCGCCTGCTGCATCGCCGCCTCGACCTGCTTGCGCTGCGTGATGTCCTCGATCATCGCGCAGTACTGCGCCTCGCCACCCCAGTCGATCGCGATCACGCTGGCTTCGGCGTCGAAGCAGCGGCCGTCCAGGCTGCAGAAGCGCCACTCGGTGGTCTGCACGCGCTGGCCGCTGCCGCGGTGGCGGCGCATGTCGGCCAGTGCCCTGTCGCGGCTGGGCTGGCCGTCCGGCTGCGCTTCAGGCGACAGCGGCGGGAACCAGATGATGCGGCCGAGCAGCTGCTCGACCTGCTCGGCGCCGAACAGCGCCAGCGCGGCCGGGTTGCAGTGCGTGACGCCGCGGCGGCGATCGAAGAACAGGTAACCGTTGGGCGCGTGCTCGTAGACCGCGGCGAAGCGCGCTTCGGTCTCGCGATGGCTGGAGATGTCGAGCCAGTAGCCGCTGTAGACGACGGTGCCGTCGGATTCGATGATCGGCGTGCTGTGCACGCGGATGCGCCGCGTCGTGCCGGCGCGCGTCAGTCCGAACTCCTGCGGCTGGACCGGCGGGCGCAGATCGGGGCTGCCGGCCAGGCGCCAGGGCAATTCCGGGTCGTGCGTCAGCGCGCCGCCGCTGGTGCCGAGCAGATCCTCGACGCCGTGGCCGACGAAGGCGAAGTGGCCGCGTCCTTCGGGCGGCAGCACGTAGCGGAAGACCGTCAGCGGCAGGGCGCCGGTGAGCTCGAACATCTCGCGCCGCGCCTGCAGCGCCACCTGCAACGCCTGGTAGCGGCGCCAGCCGGCCCACAGCAGCGCGCCGCCGGCCAGCCACAGCACCAGCGCGCCGGCCGCGGTGTTCATCACGATCGACGCCTCGTCGGCCAGCGAGCCGAGCACCCAGACGCGAAACGGCCGGCCCTCGAGGGGTGCGTCGAGCGCGAGGTGGTGCCGGCCGGCGAGCTCGACGCGGGGCATGCGCCGCTCGCCGATGCGCACGATGTCCCAGCCCCAGTTCACGCTCTCGGGCTCCTGCCGATAGCGCGCCGCGCGCGCCGCCGAGGCCTGCGGCTCGGCCGTCGGCAAGCGGCGGAACAGCGACTCGGGCCGGCTGCCGAGGATCAGCACGCCAAGGTCGTCGGCGATGAAGGTCTCGTTGCTGCCGGCATCGCCGAGCAGGCGGTTCAGCCGCTCCGCTTCGAGCTTGATGATCACCGCGCCGATCGGATAACCGTCGTCCTCGACACGGTGCGCGAAGAACAGCCCCGGCACCTGCGTGACGCGGCCGGTGATGAACTGCATCGCCTGGCCGTTTTCGAGCGCGTCGACGAAGTAGCTGCGCTCGCGCAGGCTGATCGTCATCCAGGGCGCGAGCGGTCCGCGCCCGGCGATCGCCACCGCGGCGCTGCGGCCTTCGCCGTCGACCAGTGCGACCACCGGCAGGCCGAAGTCGCGCCGCGGCAGGTCGAGCCAGCGGTTGATCGCCTGCACCGCCGGCCGCGCGAGGTAGGTCTCGATCGCGGCCGGATCGGCGCGCGGCGTGGTGAAGGTGGTGCCGGCCACCGGATTGGTGACCAGGAAGTCACGCACGTGCGGCTGGCGCGCGAGGTACGCCGCCAGCGCGGCGAAGTCCTGCAGCGCGACGCCGAGCACGTTCTTCACCGCGGACAGGCGCGCCTCCGCGCGCGCCAGCGTCTGCTGGCGTTCGGCTTGCACGCGCAGGTTCACCAGCCAGCCGGCGGCGCCGCCGACGACCGCCGTCCACAGCACGGCCAGCACGGCCAGCAGCCGCAGGCGCTGCCGCGAACGAGTGTCGGGGGTCGAGCCTTGCAGGGGCGCCATGTCCGCGGCATCTTGCCACGCGGGCGCGGCAGCGGCGAGGCGCGCGCGTGCAGCGCGAGCCTGCAGCGGCGCTTCACTCGCGGTGGTAGGGGTGGCCGGTGCTGACCGACCAGGCGCGGTACAGGCCCTCGGCCAGCAGCACGCGCACGAAGGCATGCGGCAAGGTCAGGTCGGACAGGCGCAGCGTCTCGTCGGCGCCGGCCTTCAGTGCCGGATCGAGACCGTCCGGCCCGCCGACCAGCAGCGCGACATCGCGGCCGTCCTGCCGCCAGGCCTGCATCCGCTCGGCCAGCTGCAGCGTCGTCAGGCGGCTGCCGCGCTCGTCGAGCACGACGCGGCGCGCGCCTTTGGGGATCGCCGCCTCGAGGCGCTGGGCTTCGGCGGCCATCAGCTGCTCGGCCGTCTTGCCGCCCGAGCGCGGCTCGGCCTTGACCGCCTTCAGCTCCAGCCGCATCTCGGGCGGGAAGCGCTTCGCGAAGTCCTCGTACGCGGTGTCGACCCAGGCCGGCATGCGCTGGCCGACGACCGCCAGCACCAGGCGCATCAGCCGCGCGCGCCGGCCTTGCGTGCGGCGGTCTTCGGCGCTGCCTTGCGCACCCCGGTCTTCGGCGCCGCCTTGCGCGCCGCCGGGCGGGCGGCGGACTTGGGCGGCGCTGCCTTGCGCGCGGGCGCCTTCGCGGGTGCCTTGGCCGGCGCCTTGCCAGCCGTCTTGCCAGCCGTCTTGCCGGGCGCCTTGGCCGACGACCTGGCCGGCGCCTTGCGGGCGGCGGTCTTCGCAGGCGCGGCCTTCGCTGGTGCCGCCTTCTTCGCCGGCGCCTTCCTGGCAGCGGCCTTCTTCGCTGGCGCCTTGCGTGGCGGGATGTCGTCGTCGGCGTCGTCGAAGCCTTCGGAGGCCTTCACCAGCCCCTTGGGTGCGGCCTCGCCGAACTTCATCTTCACCGGCTTGCCGCCCCAGATCTCCTCGAGGCGGTAGTACTCGCGGATCGCCGGCTGCATGATGTGCGCGACCGCGGCGCCGCAGTCGACGATGATCCACTCGCCGTTGTCGCCGCCCTCCATGCCCAGCACCGGCATGCCTTGCGAGCGCACCGCGTCGCGCACGCTCGACGCCAATGCCTTGGTCTGCCGGTTACTGGTGCCCGAGGCGATGATCACGCGCTCGAACAGCGGTGACAGGTGCTCGGTGTTCAGGACCAGGATGTCCTGGGCCTTCACGTCCTCGAGGCCATCGACGATGGCGCGTTGCAGCTTGCGGATGTCCATTCAGCTCCTGGGAGTCGCCTGAAATTGGCGGATAGGGTCGGTCAATATGCCGCGACGGGCGGTCGGCTTCAAGCCAGCCAGTCGCGCGGCACCAGGAAGTGGCTCATCAGCAACGCTTCCGGGCTGCCGGGCTCGGGGCGCCAGTCGTAGCGCCACTTCACGAGCGGCGGCATCGACATCAGGATGCTCTCGGTGCGGCCGCCCGACTGCAGGCCGAACAGCGTGCCGCGGTCGAACACGAGGTTGAATTCGACGTAGCGGCCGCGGCGCCAGGCCTGGAAGTCGCGCTCGCGCTCGCGGTAGGCCATGTTGCGGCGGCGTTCGACGATCGGCACGTAGGCCGGCAGGAAAGCATCGCCGACCGAGCGCAGCATGGCGAAGCTGCGCTCGAAGCCGAGCTCGTTGAAGTCGTCGAAGAAGATGCCGCCGATGCCGCGCGGCTCGTTGCGGTGCTTCAGGAAGAAGTAGTCGTCGCACCACTTCTTGAAGCGCGGATGCAGCTCGTCGCCGAAGGGCGCGAGAGCATCGCGGCAGGCGCGGTGGAAGTGGCGCGCGTCGCCGTCGAAGCCGTAGCAGGGTGTCAGGTCCATGCCGCCGCCGAACCAGACCACCGGCTCGCCGCCGGCGGGCAGCGCGGCGAACATGCGCACGTTCATGTGCACCGTCGGCACGTAGGGGTTGCGCGGGTGGAAGACCAGCGAGACGCCCAGCGCCTCGAAAGCCGCGCCGGCGAGCTCGGGCCGGTGCTGCGTTGCCGACGGCGGCAGCGTCGTGCCCTTGACGTGGCTGAAGTTGCAGCCACCGCGCTCGAGCAGCGCACCGTCCTCGATGACCTGGGTCTTGCCGTCACCCGTCAGCGGTCCGCCTGGGGGCCGGGTCCAGGCGTCGACCAGGAACGCGCGGCCGTCGAGCGCCTGCATCGCCTCGACGATGCGTTGCTGCAGCCCCAGCAGGTACGCGCGGACCGCGCCGATGTCCATCGAGGTCGATCAGCGCTTGAGCGCGCGGTGGCCGATGTCGCGCCGGTACTGCGCGCCGTCGATCTGGATGCCGCGCAGCGCTTCGTAGGCGCGCTGCTGCGCGAGCTTGGCCGAATCGCCGAGGGCGGTGACGCAGAGCACGCGGCCGCCGCTCACGCGCAGCGTGCCGTCGTCCTGCGTCGTGCCGGCGTGGAAGACCATCGCGTCCTCGGCATCTTCCGGCAGGCCGCTGATCGCGTCGCCCTTGCGCGGCGCCTGCGGATAACCGGCGGCCGCGATCACGACGCCGAGCGCGAAGCGGCGGTCCCACTGCAGTTCGACTTCGGCCAGCTTGCCGTCGGTCGCCTGCAGCAGCACTTCGGCCAGGTCGCTCTTCAGGCGCATCAGGATCGGCTGCGTCTCCGGGTCGCCGAGGCGGGTGTTGAACTCGATCGTCTTCGGATGGCCGTTGGCGTCGATCATCAGCCCGGCATAGAGGAAGCCGCTGAACGGCGTGCCGTCCTTGGCCATGCCGGCCACCGTCGGCCCGATGATCTCGTGCATCACGCGGGCATGCACATTGGGCGTTACCACCGCGGCCGGCGAATAGGCGCCCATGCCGCCGGTGTTCGGGCCTTCGTCGCCGTCGAGCAGGCGCTTGTGGTCCTGGCTCGAGGCCAGCGGCAGCACGTCGTTGCCGTCGACCAGCACGATGAAGCTGGCTTCCTCGCCCTCGAGGAATTCCTCGATGACGACACGCGCGCCGCCGGCGTTGTGCTGCACGCCGAGGGTGTTGTCGACGAGGATGAAATCGATCGCCTGGTGCGCCTCCTCGAGCGTCATCGCGACGACGACGCCCTTGCCCGCCGCCAGGCCGTCGGCCTTGATGACGATCGGCGCGCCGACCTTGTCGACATGCGCATGCGCCTCGGCGGCATCGCTGAAGGTGGCGTACAGCGCGGTCGGGATGCCGTGGCGCTGCATGAAGTCCTTCGCGAAGGCCTTCGAGCTCTCGAGCTGTGCCGCGGCCTTGGTCGGCCCGAAGATGCGCAGTCCGCGGGCGCGGAAGACGTCGACGACGCCTTCGGCCAGCGGCGCCTCGGGGCCGACGACGGTCAGCCCGACCTTCTCGCTCTCGGCGAAATCGGCCAGCGCTGCCGGATCGCTGATCGGCACGTTGGCCAAGTGCGCATGGCGCGCCGTGCCGCCATTGCCGGGCGCGACGTAGACGCGCTGCACGCGCGGGCTCTGCGCCAGCTTCCAGGCCAGCGCGTGTTCGCGGCCGCCGCCGCCGATGACCAATACTTTCATTCGGCGAGCTCGGCGTTGTGGAACACGTCCTGCACGTCGTCGAGGTCCTCGATGACGTCGAGCAGCTTCTGCATGCGCTGCGCATCCTCGCCGGCCAGCTCGATGCTGTTCTCGGCGCGCATCGTCACTTCGGCGATCTCGGCCTTCAGCCCGGCGGCTTCGAGCGCGTTCTTCACCGCCTCGAACTCCGTCGGCGGCGTCAGCACCTCGATCGCGCCGTCATCGCCGGCGATGACGTCCTCGGCGCCGGCGTCGAGCGCCACTTCCATCACCTTGTCTTCACTGGTGCCGGGGGCGAACACCAGTTGCCCGCAATGCTTGAACTGGAACGCGACCGAGCCTTCGGTGCCGAGGTTGCCGCCGTACTTGCTGAAGGCATGGCGCACCTCGGCCACGGTGCGCACGCGGTTGTCGGTCATGCAGTCGACGATGATCGCCGCGCCGCCGATGCCGTAGCCCTCGTAGCGGATCTCCTCGTAGCTGACGCCTTCGAGGTTGCCGGTGGCCTTGTCGATGTTGCGCTTGACCGTGTCGGCCGGCATGTTCACGGCCTTGGCCTTGTCGACCGCCAGCCGCAGGCGCGGGTTGGCGCTGATGTCGCCGCCGCCCTGGCGTGCGGCGACCATGATTTCACGGATCACTCGGGTCCAGACCTTGCCGCGCTTTTCGTCCTGGCGGCCTTTGCGATGCTGGATGTTGGCCCATTTGGAATGTCCGGCCATGTCGGTCCTGGGTTCACTATGCAACCGGGCATTCTAACGGGCGGGGCGTCTGCATCCGCCCCTCAAGCGTGGTGACGGACGTGCCCGGCCAGCGCCTGCAGCATCGCATCGAGCGCCTGCTGCACGCGCGCGAAGTCTTCGTGCGGCTGCAGCGTCCTGCGATCCATGTAGCAGGACTTCTTGACCTCGATCTGCAGCGCGCGCCGCCCTTCGGCCGGCCGGCCCGAGCGGCGGATGATCTCGACGCCCTTGAACGGATCGTTGCGCACGACGCCGAAGCCGTGGTCGCGCAACACCGTCTCGATGAGCAGCATCGTCGGCTCGTCGGCCGTCGTGCCGTCGAGATCGCCCAGCACGAAGTCGGCCAGCGGTTTCTCGGGCAGGCCGAGCGTCTTGTAGGCGTCGTCGCCCATCGAGTGCACGTTCAGGTGCCACAGCGCACCGAAGCGCCGGTGGGTGTCGTCGAGCAGCGACCGCAGCGCATCGTGATACGGCTGCCAGCACTGGTGAATGCGCCGCTGCACCTCGGCGACCGTCAGCGGCCGGCCGTAGATCGGCCGCTGCTTCATCAGCCGGAAGACGAGCCCGAAGCCGAGCCGGGTCTTCGGCGACGGAATCACCTCGCCCGGCCACGGCGCATCGAGCAGCAGCTCGTCGATCTCGGTGAGGGCGCGGTTCGGGTCGATGTACAGGCGCGGGAAGCGCGCCGCCAGCAGCGTCGCGCCGTGCTGCGGCGCATGGGCATAGAGCCGGTCGACGAAGCAGTCCTCGGCGTCGCGCCGCGCCGTCTCGTCGAGCAGGCTGTCGAAATCGGCCGGCCACTCGGTGCCGCTGTGCGGCGAGTCGAGCACGATCGGCAGCTCGCTGCCGGCGGCGGGGCGCAGCAGCTGGTAGGCGGGATGCGGGTCCATCGGCCGATGATGCCAGCGGCGGACCCACTAGACTGCTGCGCAACTGCCACCGCCGTTGCGAGAAACCATCATGGCCGACCCCCTGCCGATCGCCCGCCACGGCGACATCCTCTGTGAACTGCTGCCCGCGCTGGCCAACCGCCACGGCCTGATCACCGGCGCCACCGGCACCGGCAAGACGATCACGCTGCAGACGCTGGCCGAGAACTTCAGCCGCATCGGCGTGCCGGTGTTCATGGCCGACGTCAAGGGCGACTTGACCGGCATCAGCCAGGTCGGCGCACTGAGCCCGAAGCTCGCCGCGATCATCAAGGAGCGCGCCCTGCCCGAGCCGGTGCACGCGGCCTGCCCGGCGACGCTGTGGGACGTTTTCGGCAAGGACGGCCATCCGGTGCGCGCGACGATCAGCGACATGGGCCCGCTGCTGCTCGCGCGCATGCTGGCGCTGAACGAAACGCAGGCCGGCGTGCTGAACCTGGTGTTCAAGATCGCCGACGACCATGGCCTCGCGCTGCTGGACCTGAAGGACCTGCGCGCGATGCTGCAGCACGTCGGCGACAACGCGAGCGAGTTCACGACCGAATATGGCAACGTCAGCGCGGCCTCGATCGGCGCGATCCAGCGCGGCCTGCTGCAGATCGAGCAGCAGGGCGGCGACCGCTTCTTCGGCGAGCCGATGCTCGACCTGGCCGACTTCATGCAGACGGTCGAAGGCCAGGGCGTCATCAACATCCTCGCCGCCGACCAGCTGATGAACGCGCCGCGGCTGTACGCCACCTTCCTGCTGTGGCTGCTGTCGGAGCTGTTCGAGATGCTGCCGGAGGTCGGCGACCTCGAGAAGCCGAAGCTGGTCTTCTTCTTCGACGAGGCGCACCTGCTGTTCAAGGATTCGCCGGCGGCGCTGATCGAGCGCATCGAGCTGGTGGTGCGCCTGGTGCGCAGCAAGGGCGTCGGCGTCTACTTCGTGACGCAGAACCCGCTCGACGTGCCCGACACCGTGCTCGCGCAGCTCGGCAACCGCGTGCAGCATGCGCTGCGCGCCTTCACGCCGCGTGACCAGAAGGCGGTGAAAGCAGCGGCCGACACGATGCGGCCGAATCCGAAGCTCGGCGATCTGGCCGCTGCGATCACCGAGCTGGCGGTCGGCGAGGCGCTGGTCAGCTTCCTCGATGCCAAGGGCCGTCCTTGCGTCACCGAACGGGTGTTCGTGATGCCGCCGGGAAGCCAGATCGGGCCGATCGCCACCGAGCAGCGCCAGACCCTGCGCGCGGGCTCGCTGGTGGCCGGCGTCTACGAACAGGTGGTCGATCGTGAATCGGCCTACGAGCGGCTGAAGGGCCGCGCGGCTGCAGCGTCGGCACCCGCAGCGGCACCGCAGGGCCCGGCGGCGGCCCCGGCGCCCGGCCGCAGCATGGCCGACGAAGCCACCGCTGCCACCCGCACGCTGCCCGGCGGCCCGGCGCCCGCGCCGGCCGAGGGCGGCGGCATGATGGATGACTTGAAGGGCGTGCTGTTCGGCCGCACCGGCCCGCGCGGCGGCCGCCACGAGGGGCTCGCCGAATCGGCCGCGCGCTCGGCGATGCGCTCGATCGGCTCGGCCGTCGGCCGCGAAATCATCCGCGGCGTGCTCGGCTCGATCCTCGGCGGCGGCAAACGCCGCTAAGTCAGCGCGGCTTCAGCGCACCGTGTAGCCGCGGCCCTCGAGGCACGCGCTGCGGGCGCGCGCGTAGTCGGCGCGCCGCGCGGCATCGCCGCTGCCCTGGCCCGTGGCCGACGCGCTGGGATCGAAGCCGCTCTGGCTGGCCGCCCAGCGATGGCATTCGTAGTCGTCGCTCGCCTGTTGCGCCGAGGACTGGCCCTGGCGCGGATAGGTGTACTGCCGCGCAGGCGCCGGCTGCGCGGGCTCCTGCGTCGGCGCCGGCACGATGTCGTAGGCGCCGTCGTCGCGGACGCGGTAGTAGACGCCCTGCGCGTGGTAGTAGGTGATGCCGCCGATCACGACCGCCGTGTAGACCGCCGGCAGCGTGTGCGCGTACCAGCCGTACCGGTACGGGTAGTAGGGATAGCCGATGTGCCACTGCAGGCCGATCGAGTGATGGCGATGGCCATGCCAATGGCCGTGATGGCCGTGCCGGTGTCCACCGTGCCCGCCACCGGCGAAGGCGCCGGTCGACACCAGCAGCCCGGCGAGCAACCAGGCCAGGCCACGCAAGAGATGTGTCATCGCCATGTCCTCGTCAGGCGGCGCGGTAGCCGCGCCCCTGCATGCAGGCCGACATCGCGCGCCGGAAGTTCTCGTGCGGCGCCGTCGCTGCGGCGACGGCGTTCTGGTGCGCCTGCTGCTGGCGCGCCTGCATGCGCTCGACCGACTGGGCCCGTGACTCCTGCGCGATCGCACCGAGGATCAGCCCGAAGACCGCGCCGATCGCCGCGTTCTCGCCGGCGTAGCGCGGGCGCGAGACCGCAGCGCCGAGCCACGCGCCGGTCAATGCGCCACCGACCACATCGGCGCCGTCACGCTGCGGCGGCAGCGGCTCGGGCGCGCGCGGCACGCGCAGCGGCGTCATGCCGGGATCGGCCCCCGTCTGCGCCGAGGCCCAGCGGTAGCACTCGTAGCGGTCGCGGTCCTGTTGCGGCTCGGCCTGGCCTTGCTCGGGGTAGAAGTACAGCGGGGGTGAGGCCACGGTGGTCGTGGCGGGCGGTGACGAGTAACCGTGATAGCCGCCGTGATAACCCCGGTGCGGGGCGACGACGCAGCCGCCGAGGGCGACCAGCAGCAGGCACGACACGAGCCGCTGGACGGCCGGCCGGGCAACGGAAGGGCGTGAGCTCATGGCAGCCATCCTGCAGCAACGTCGTCAACCCCGCTTGGCGTTGACGTGAAACATTGCAAAGCTGGCAGTGCCTTTGCCACGCCCGGTGGCCCGGCAGTGTTTCAGGCAGTCAGCGCCGCCCGGCCGCCCGAAGGCGCTGACGCGCCCCCTCGGGGGGCAGCGAACGAAGTGAGCGTGGGGGCTCAAGCAGCTTGCCGGCGCAGCTCGGGCATCACGTAACCGCGCTCCTCGATGTCGCGCTTGTCCTCGGCGGCGGCGGCCGACAGCTCCTTGCGTATCTGACTTTCCAGCAGCGGGCGCAGCAACGGGCCGATCACCGGCGGCAGCGGCAGGCGCACGGTCAGGTCGACGGCGGTGCCGGCGCGGCCCGCGCGTGCCTCGTCGCGAAAGCGCGCCTCGATCGAGCCGCCGGCGTTGAAGCCCTCGACCGAGGTGTCGACCAGACGGCCATCCGGATGGATGCGGCGCTCGAAGACATCGCGCTGCGCGATGCCGAGCAGCCTGACCACCTGCACGTAGCGCGCGCTGTCAGGCCCCTGCGACAGGATCTCGAAGCTCAGCTTCGGATGCACATTGGCGTGAATGTGGTGTTGCAGGTCGGCGAACTGCGCTTGCACGGCAGCGCGCGGTGCGGCGATCCATTCCTGGTGTTGGACTTCGACGAAGCGGGGCATGAACGGCTCCTTCGGATGGCGTCAATGTCCCGGTCTACGCGGGCGGGCCCTTGCCGGATGTTGCGAGCCGGTCCCGCGCGGCAACAACCCTCTGGATCGCAGGGTCGGCCTGATCCAGGCGGTCCCGCGCGCCGTAGATCCCAACGAACCCCCACCATCTCACTCCGATGAGCTCGCTCGCCATCGCCTCCCCGGACTTCGATGCTGTTCGGCCCTGGCTGCCTCTGGCAAGATGCCGGCCGTCCGCGGTCGTCCGGCCGCTGCGCCTGGTTGCGATGCACCCTGCCCGTTCCGAACCGCTGCCGATGCCGCCGCCCGGCGGGGTGACCGTTGATCCGCGCCAGGCGCGTGACCGCCAGCTCGCCGGCTGGCTGCAGCAGGCGGCGCAGGGCGACGCCCAGGCCTTCGAATCCTTCTACGACGCGACGATCGTCTTCGCGCACGCCTTTGCGCGGCGGCTGCTGCGCGAGGCCGATGTCGACGACGTGATCGCCGACGCCTATTTCCAGGCCTGGCGCGAGGCCCCGCGCTTCGACGCCGCGCGCGGCAGCGCGGCGACCTGGCTGCTGACCCGCGTGCACAGCAGGGCCATCGACCTGCGCCGCCAGCAGCGGCACGACAGCGCTGCGCCCGCCCCCGACAGCGAGGACGACCCGCTCGCCCGCCAGGCTTCCGACCTGCCGGGGCCCGAAGACCTGCTGGCGCTGGCCGAGGCCGGCTCGCGGCTGTACCGCGCGCTCGCTGCGCTGTCGCCGCAGGAGCGCTGGGTGCTCGGGCTGGCGTACTTCCGCGAGCTGTCGCATGCCGCGACCGCGCAGGCCACCGGATTGCCGCTGGGCACCGTGAAATCGCTGCTGCTGCGGGCGCAGCAGAAACTGCGCGCGCTGATGGGCGTGGGGGGCGTGGAGGGCGTGGGGGGCGTGGGCACCGAAACCACCGGACACCGATGATGGACGATCGATCCTTCCCCGACGACGACAGCGCCGCCGTGCTGGACGCGGACATCGTCGACCTGCTCAACGACGCCGTCGCCGCGCCGCCGTCGCCGCTCGACCAGCTGAGCCTGCAACGCGTCAAACGCCGCGTGCTCGCGCGCATCGCCGAGGCGCAGACCACGCGCCACCTGACCGTGCGTGCCGACGAGGGCCAGTGGCAGCCCTTCGGCCCGGGCCTGACGATGAAGGTGCTGCACGAGTCGGGCGGCATCATGTCCTACCTCGTGCGGCTGGCGCCCGGTGCGGCGTTGCCGCCGCACCGCCATCCGGTCGACGAGGAATGCCTGGTGCTCGAAGGCTCGCTGCGCGTCGGCGACCTCGTCGTCGGCCCCGGCGGCTTCCACCTCGGGCGCCAGGACGTGCTGCACATGCGCGTCGAGAGCGACAGCGGCGCGCTGATCTACCTGCGCGGCGCAGTGCCGGACAACTCGATGCTGATCTGACGCCCGCTTCGGATCAGCTCCACGCCAGGTCGCCGCAGAAGACGAAACGCCGCCCCTCGCGCACGAGCGCGACCGACACCGTCACGCACAGCTGCGCGCCCTGCAGCGACAGGTAGGGCCGCGTCACCTGCACCTGGCCCGGGGCCTCGGCCCCGCGGCCGCGGCCACCGAGCGCCCGGCCTCGATCAGGCTGCCGCCGTGGCCGATCGCATTCAGGTACGGCGCGATGCGCTCGCGATGGGCACGGCTGCTGTCGCCCGCGCGCCGCTCGAACTGCGACCAGGCGCTGACCAGCGGCCGCGACAAGCGCTCGGTGCCCTGCAGCTGCGGCATCGGGCGGCCGAAGCGGTAGCCCTGCACCAGGTCGACATCGCAGTCGAGCGCCACGTTGGCCTCGTCGGCAGTCTCGATGCCTTCCATCAGCACCAGCGCGCCGCACTGGTGCAGCAGCGAGACCATCTGCGCGATGACCCGCGCGACGCCGCCATCGAGCGCGCCGCGCTGCACCAGGCTGCGGTCGAGCTTGACGATGTCGGGCCGGATGCGCCAGACGCGGTCGAAATTCGAATGGCCGGCGCCGAAGTCGTCGAGCGCGAGCAGGCAGCCCGCTTCGCGCGCGGCCTGCCCGGCGCTCTCGAACGCGCTCGGATCGGCCACCGCGTCCTCGGTGACCTCGAGCACCAGCTGCTGCGGCGTCAGGCCGTGCTCATGCAGCGCGGTCGAGAGCTGCGCGATCACCGCCTCGCGCGCGCCGCGCAGGAAGGTGCCCGGCCGCAGGTTCGCGAACAGCCACTGCGCCCCCTGCGCCTGGCGGCCGAAATTGGCGACGTGCAGCTGCAGGCAGTCGGTATCGAGCCGCGCCTCGGCGGCGGCGCCGGTGGCCAGTGCCAGGGCCTGCAGCGGCGGCACCGCGTGGCCCTGCGCGTCGGTCGCGCGCAGCAGCGCTTCATGGCCGACGACGCGCCGATGAGACAGGCTGACGATCGGCTGGAACGCGCTGTTCAGGCGCAGGCCGCGGAGTTCGAGCGTGCGGGCTCCGACTGGGGGCGGCAACGTGGCAACGGCGGCGGTCAAGTTCACTCCTCGTGGGCACGGCGCACCACTTCGGCGCCGCGGCCCCCCTCTTCGCAAGCGGCGTGCCGCGCATCTGGCGCCTGCCGGCGCCGTCTCGCGACAAGCGGCGGCGTTTCGTCGCCCGGCTGCGGCGCCGCGACCCCCCGCTGCGCAGACTGCGGCCACTTCCACCCCCTGCAAGAGGTCCGCGCATGAACACCCCGCTCCCATCCCGCCTGTCGACGCTCGCCGCCGCGCTGCTGCTCGGCGCCACGCTGCTCGCACCGCTGGCGCCCGCGCACGCCGCCGACACCGCCGCCTACGTCGCCGCGCTGAACGAATTCCTGCGCGGCAACGAAGGCGCCGAAGCGGCGATCGACGCCGCGGCCGAGCAATTCAACAAGCTCTCGCAGGCCGAGCCGAACGACCCGGTGCTGCGCGCCTACGCCGGCGCGTCGACCTCGATGCGTGCACGCACGACGCTGCTGCCGTGGAAGAAGATGGGCCACGCCGAGGACGGCCTGGCGCAGATCGACAAGGCGCTGGCACTGCTGACGCCGCAGCACGACGCGCCCGGCTACCGCGGCGTGCCGGCGAGCCTGGAGACGCGCTTCACCGCTGCCGGCACCTTCCTCGCGCTGCCGTCGATGTTCAACCGCCAGGCACGCGGCGCGAAGCTGCTCGACGAGGTCGCGAAGAGCCCGCTGCTCGACGGCTCGCCGCTGCCCTTCAAGGCCGCCGTGTGGCTGCGCGCCGGGCAGGAAGCCGCGAAGGGGCAGAACGCGGCCGAAGCGCGGCAGTGGTTCGAGAAGGTGGTGGCCAGTGGCGCGCCGCAGGCGGCGGCCGCTCAAGCCAAGCTGAAGGAGCTGTGATGGACGCGCTCTCACTGCGCGGCGTGCACAAGACCTACCGGCTCGGCGAGCACGTCGTGCCGGCGCTGCAAGGCGTCGATTTCGGCCTGGCGCCGGGCGAGATGCTGGCGCTGACCGGGCCGTCGGGCAGCGGCAAGAGCACGATCCTGAACCTCGCCGGCCTGATCGACACGCCCGACCAGGGCGAGATCCTGCTGCGCGGCGAACCGGTCGCCAGCCTCTCGGGCAACGCCGCGACGCTGCTGCGCCGCGACGCGATCGGCTTCGTCTTCCAGAGCTTCAACCTGGTGCCGGTGATGACGGTGGCCGAGAACGTCGACTACCCGCTGTTCATCGCCGGCGTGCCGGCGGCCGAGCGGCGCGAGCGCGTCGCGGCGATGCTGCGCGCGGTCGGCCTGCACGAGCATGCGAAGCACCGGCCCGATGCGCTGTCGGGTGGCCAGCGCCAGCGCGTGGCGATCGCCCGCGCGCTGGTCAAGCGCCCGGCGCTGGTGATCGCCGACGAGCCGACCGCCAGCCTCGATTCGCAGACCGCCGACCAGGTGCTGGCGCTGATGCGCGAGCAGGGCCACGCGCACGGCGCGGCCTTTCTCGTCGCGACCCATGACGCGCGGCTGCTCGGCCGCTGCGATCGCGTGATAGCCCTGCTCGATGGGAGGATCCAATGAGCGTTCACCAACCGCTGTCCGCGGGCACGCTGCCGATCGGCGCGGCCAACCACGGCACGTCCTTCGCGTTCTGGCCATGGCTGAAGTTCGCCTGGCTCAACACCCTGCGCAACCGCCGCCGCTCGGCCGTCACGGTGACGATCGCCGCGCTCGGCACCGCGGCGATCCTGCTCGCCGGCGGCTTTGCGCTCTACACCTATCAGGGCCTCGCGCAATCGTCGGCGCGCTCGACCGGCCACCTGATCATCGGCAAGCCCGAGCAGTTCTCGAAGGACGAGGACACGCCGCTGCAGCACGGGCTGGACAACGTCGCCGCGCTGAGGGCCAAGCTGCTGGTCGACGACCGCGTGCGCCAGGTGCTGCCGAAGATCGAGTTCTCGGGGCTGATCAGCAACGGCGACAAGTCCACCGTGATGATGGCCGCCGGCATCGACCCGGACGCCGAGTTCGCGGTCAAGGGCCCGTTCCTGAAAATCCACGCCGGCCAGGTGCTCGCCAGCGGCGAGACCCTGCGCGTGATGCTCGGCGAGGGCCTCGCGCGCAGCCTGAAGGCGACGCCGGGCAGCAGCCTGACGCTGCTGGCCAGCACCACCGACGGCGCGCTGAACGCGCTCGACGTGACGGTCGCCGGCGTCTTCTCGACCGGCATCTCGGACATCGACAAGCGCCTGGTCTACACCGACATCGCCACCGCGCAGAAGCTGCTGGTCACGCAGCGCGTGTCGAGCCTCGGCGTGTTCCTCGACCGCATGGAATCGACCGAGCCGACGCAGGCGCGGCTGCGCGGCGCCCTGCCGCAGCTCGAGGTGCGCACCTGGATCGACCAGGCGAGCTTCTACCGCAGCGTCAAGGAGCTCTACAACCGCATCTTCGGCGCGCTCGGCCTGATCATCGGCGTGATCGTGGTCTTCGTCGTCACCAATGCGATGGCGATGGCGATCATCGAGCGCACCCGCGAGATCGGCACCTTGCGCGCGGTCGGCACGCTGCCCTCGCAGCTGGTGCGTGGCTTCGCGCTCGAAGGTTTGCTGCTCGGCGGTGCCGGGGCGCTGGTCGGTGCGTTGATCGCGCTGGGCGTCGCGATCGCGCTGCTGGTGTTCCCGGTGCAGATGCCGCCGCCGCCCGGGCGCAACGTCGGCTACCCGCTGCAGGTGGCGATCGACGCGCCGCTGTACCTCGGCACGCTGGCGGCGATGGTGCTGCTGGCGACGATCGCCTCGGCGCTGGTCGCGCGGCGCACGGTCAACAAGCCGATCGTCGATGCGCTGGCCCATGTCTGAAGGATTCATCATGAAGAAGCTGTTCACTGCGCTGGCGCTGGCCGCCGCCGCACTTGCCGCGCAGGCGACGACCGACGTCGGCGCGCTGCTGAAGACCGCCGACCGCTACCGCACCGGCGGCGGTGCCGACCTGCAGGTCGAGACCCAGGTCACCGTGTTGAACCGCGACGGCTCGCCCGACAAGGAGCGCCGCTACACGGTGTTCGCGCAGGCGCAGCACAAGTCGCTGGTGCTGATGCGCTCGCCGGCTGAAGCCGGGCAGAAGGTGCTGATGCTCGGCGACGACTTCTGGCTGCTGCTGCCCGGCAGCCAGCGGCCGCTGCGCATCACGCCGTCGCAGAAGCTGCTCGGCGACGCGTCGACCGGCGACATCGCGACGCTGAGCTGGGCCGAGGACTACACCGGCACGCTGGTCGGCGAGGAGCAGTGCGAGGCGCAGAAGTGCCTACACGTCACGCTGCAGTCGGCGCGCAAGGGCTTGTCGTACGCGCGCATCGAGCTGTGGCTGGGCAAGGCACGCGGCGAGCCCTTGAAGGCCGAGCTCTACGTGCAGTCCGACAAGCTCGCCAAGCTGGCCAGCTTCGTGATGGACAAGCCGGGTGGGCAGGTGCAGGAGATGGTGCTCACCGACAAGCTCAGCTCGCACAAGGAAACGCGCGTGCGCTACGTCTCGCGGCAGGCGAAGCAGGTGCCCGAGGCCTGGCTGAACCCGATGTTCCTGGCGCGCAATCCGGCGCTGGAGTAACGCGGTGCGATCGTTGTCGATCAAGCGCCTCGCGAGCGTGGCGCTGGCGGCGGGCTGCGCGTCGTTCGCGGTCCAGGCGGAAGGCGAGACGCCGAGCGGCGAGCTGCGGCTGTCGTGGACCGATCGCAGCGCCTCTTCGCGCGGACCGCTGGCCGCGGCAGAAGCGCTGCAGCCGGGCATCGCGCCGCCGCCGGCGAGCGCGCTGCTCGCCGAGGCCGAGCTGCGCCACATGCTGCGCACTCGGCTCGGCGCAACGCCGCTCTCGCTGGCCGGCAACCTGTGGCTCGGCCACCAGCATGCCGAGGGCCGCGCCTCCGACGGCGAGGCCCGGGTCAACGAGCTGCATCTGTCGGCCGACTTCGGTGCCTGGCAGGCGAGCGCCGGCAAGAAGGTGCTCGGCTGGGACGTCGGCTACGGCTTCCGCCCCAACGACTTCGTGCAGCAGGAGGTGCGCCGCACGCTGCTGTCGTCGACGCCCGAGGGGCGGCCGCTGCTGCAGCTCGAGCGCTTCGACGCCGACAGCGCACTGTCGCTGGTGTGGGTCAATCCGCAGCGCTGGTCGGCCGACGATGCCGCGAGCCGCGGTGCGGCCGAGAGCGCGTTCGCGTGGCGCGCCTACCGGCGCTTCGGCGGGCTCGATGCCTTCGGCTTCGCGCGCCACGGCGCGCACACCGGCGCCAGCATCGGCAGCGCGCTGGCCTGGATCGCGACCGACGAGCTCGAGCTGCACGGCTCGATCCGCTTGCTGCAGCGTCATGACGGCTGGCGTTTCTCACCCGCCGCAGGCGATGCGCCGGTGGCTGGCAACCCGTGGCAGCCGGCCACGCTCGGCCACGCGACGCAATGGCTGGTCGGCGCCAGTTGGACCGGCCTGCAGCGCCAGGGGGTGCTGCTCGAGTACTGGCACGACGGCACGACGCTCGCCGATGCCGACTGGAAGCGCTGGAACGCGCGCAGCAGCGCGCTGAAGCGCCTGCCCAGCCCGCCGGTGCCCGCCGCTGCGAAGGCCGGCAACCTGGCCTGGCAGGCGACGCCCTTCAACGCCCAGAGCCTGCGCCGCGACAACCTGTTCGTGCGCCTGTCGTGGCAGCCCGAACCCTGGCAGCTGGCCTTCGACGCGCTGATCACGCCGGCCGACCGCGGCCGCATGCTGACCGCGAGCCTGCAGTGGCAGGGCGACCATTGGCGCCTGAATGCCGCGGTACGGATCAACGGCGGGCCGGCCGAGGCGGTGATCGCGCAGCTGCCGACGCGCCGCAGCGTGCTGCTGGCGGCCACGCGGCCGTTCTGACTGGCGGCGCGCCGCCGCCACTTCACGACCTGCGGCGCCGTTTCGTCGCAGCTCGCTCGTCGCGAGCCCCGGCGATCCGCACCATGCGGACATCGCAACCGACAAGCCCCGGAGAACACCGATGAGCACTTTCCTCCTGACCATCATCAGCCGCACCCCCGTCTGGGTCTGGGTCCTGCTGGCTGGGCTGATCGTGCTCGGCCTCGCGCAACTGCGCGAGCGCGAGGTCACGCGGCGCCGGGTGATCATCCTTCCGGTCGTGCTCGGCGTGCTGTCGCTGTCGGGCGTGGCCGGTGCGTTCGGCCTGCATGCGGCCGTCGAAGGCCCGTGGCTGCTCGGCGTGCTGCTCGGCCTGGCGCTGACGCGTGTCTTCCCGCCGGCAGGCCGCGTGCAGGCGCTGCCCGAGGGCCGCCTGCTGCTCGGCGGCAGCGCGCTGCCGCTGGTGACGATGATGGCCGTGTTCTTCATGCGTTATGCCGTCAACGTCTCGCTGGCCGTCGTCCCGGCGCTGGCACAGCAGACGCTCTTCGGCGCCGGTGCCGCGCTGCTCTACGGCCTGCCGGCCGGCCTGATGGCCGGGCGCGCGCTGCGCATCCTCGGCAGCGCCGCAGTGGCGCGGCCGGCCTTGGCCTGACAATCCCGCCATGCCCGCTCCGACCCGATTCACGCTGTCGCCGCTCACCGGCGAGATCGAGCCGCAGTGCACCCCGCGCTGGCTCGACATGCTGCGCCACGGGTTGACGGTGGCCGCGGTGAACCTGGTCGTCGGGCTGGTGCTCGGCTTCGTCGGCGACGGCCAATACCTGAAACAGATCGTCTATTCGCAGTGCATCGGCCTGTCGGCCTGGCTGAGCATCGACGGCGGCCGCTTCGCGTTCGAGCTCGATCCGCTCAGCGGCTGGCCGCGCGGCTGGCGCATCATCGTGCTGATCACCGGAGGCACGATGCTCGGCTTCATCGTCGGCCATGCGATCGGCGACATGATCTACGGCTGGTCGCCGTTCGACACCTACCGCCTCGGCCGCCGCAACCTCGCGCGCGACATCGCGATCACCGCGACGATCGGCGCCCTGATCTCCGGCTTCTACTACCACCGCGGCAAGACGGCGGTGCAGGAGGCGCTGCTGGCCCGCGCCGAGCGCGATGCGACGCTGGCGCGGCTGGACCTGCTGCGCTCGCAGCTCGAGCCGCACATGCTGTTCAACACGCTGGCCAACCTGCGCGTGCTGATCGGCATGGACCCGCCGGCCGCGCAATCGATGCTCGACCGGCTGATCGCCTTCCTGCGCGCAACGCTGAACGGCTCGCGCGCCAGCCAGCACACGCTGGCGGCGGAGTTCGAGCGCCTGGCCGACTACCTCGCGCTGATGGCGATCCGCATGGGTCCGCGGCTGGAAACCCGCTTCGACCTGCCCGCCGAGCTGCGCGAGCTGCCGGTGCCGCCGCTGCTGCTGCAGCCGCTGGTCGAGAACGCGATCAAGCATGGGCTGGAGCCCAAGGTCGGACCGGGCCGCCTCGTCGTGTCGGCCAAGCGCGAAAGCGGTTGGCTGCTGCTGTCGGTGCGCGACACCGGCGTCGGCCTCGGCAGCGGCGCGGCAGCGCGTGCGGACAGCGGCTTCGGCACCGCGCACGTGCGCGAGCGCCTCGCCGCGCTGTTCGGCGGCGCCGCGTCGTTCTATCTCGCCGCCGCGCCGGACGCCGATGGCGGCGTGCTGGCCACCGTCTCGCTGCCGCTGCCGACGACCTCCTCATGACCATGACCGCCGAGCTCACCGCGCTGATCGCCGAAGACGAACCGCTGCTCGCCGCCGGGCTGAAGGCCGAGCTGGCGCGCCTGTGGCCTGAGCTGGCAATCGCGGCGATCGTCGGCGATGGCGCCAGTGCGGTCACGCAGGCGCTGGCGCTGCAGCCCACGCTGTGCTTCTTCGACATCCGCATGCCCGGGCTGACCGGCCTCGAAGCCGCACAGGCGCTGGCCGAAGACTGGCCCGACGATGCGGCACCCTTCCCGCTGCTGGTCTTCGTCACCGCCTACGACCAGTACGCGCTGCAGGCCTTCGACGCGCAGGCGGTCGACTACCTCGTGAAGCCGGTGGAGCCGGCGCGGCTGGCGGCCTGCATCGAGCGGCTGAAGAAGCGCCTGGGCGACCGCGCGCCGGCCACCGCCGACACCGGTGACAGCCCGCTCGACCGCACGCTCGAACAACTGCGCGCGCTGCTCGGCGCCAGCGCCGCGCCGGCGGCGCCGCGGCTCGACGTGATCCAGGCCAGCGTCGGCAACCTGGTGCACATGGTGCCGGTCGACGAGGTGCTGTATTTCGAGGCCGCCGACAAGTACATCCGCGTGATCACCGCCGAGCGCGAGCACCTGATCCGGCTGTCGCTGCGTGAGCTGATGCCGCAGCTGGACACGCAGAAGTTCTGGCAGGTGCACCGCAGCCTGGTCGTGCGCGCCAGCGCGATCACCACCGCGCTGCGCGACGACTCCGGCAAGGTGGTGCTGACGCTGCGTGGCCGGCCCGAGAAGCTGACCGCGAGCCGCCTCTACGCGCACCTGTTCAAGGGGATGTGACTCCGTTCAGGCGCGTGAGCGCTGCCAGATCACCGCGAGCAGCGCCGCGCCGAGCACGAAGCCGAGCGCCGGCACCCAGCCCCAGCCGAGCGCCACCGCCGGTGCCGGCGCGACCGTGACCACCAGCCCGAGCCGCGCCAGCGCCGCGCCGGCCAGCAGCGCATTCATCGCGCCGCTGAGCAGACCCTCGCGGCCGACATGGCCGAACCACAGCGCCGACGCGAACCCGCTCATCAACAGCACGGCCCAGCTCGCGCCGGCCAGCCCTTGCGCCGCCAGCAGCACCGGCAGGCTGCCGGCGGCCCAAGCCAGCAGCGTGCAGCCGGCCGCCGCAAAGGCACCGGCGGCCATCATCGCCAGTGAACCGTAGCGTTTGGTCAACAGGCTCGCCGGCAGCAGCGCGAGGTTGAACCCGACCCAGAACACCGGCATCAGCCACGGCAGCTCGGCGGCGGCCGCGTGGCGCAGGTACAGCGGCGCGCTGAGCACGTTCGCATGCAGCTGGAAGGCGGCGGCCGCCAGCAGCGCGGCGAGCAGGAAACCGGGAATCGGCGTCGTCAGCGGCTTCGTCCGCACCACCTTCGGCGCCGGCTGCACCGCATGCGAGCGCGCCAGCGCCCGCTCCGCCGCGACCATGCCGACCACCACCGCGGCCAGCGCCAGCGACGACAGCGCGAACGGCCAGCGCGGGTCGATCTGCTTGAGCACCAGCCCGAGGTAGGGGGCCACCGCCGCGGCGATGCCGCTGCCCAGCAGCATCAGCGCAACCAGCAATGGCTGCGTCGGCTTCGCGACGTAGCGGCCCAGCAGCGTCAAGGGCGGGGCGCGCAGCACCGACGAGCTGATCGCCCACACCACAGTCAGCAGCGTCAGCAGCACCGGCCCACCGGGCGCGCCGAAGGGCAGCGCGACGAAGGCGGCCATCGACACCAGCGTCGCGACGATCATCCAGCGGCCGACCTTGCCCAGCACCTGCGCCGCCCGATCGCTGGCGAAGCCGACGGCGGTGTCGCAGACGATGAACAGCAGCTGATCGAGCATCAGCAGCCAGGGCACCACCGAGCGCGGCAGGCCGGCCCGCTCGGCCAGCTGCGGCAGGTAGATCACGTAGACGATCCAGCTCAGCGCGAAGAAGAACTGCACCACCGCCAGGTACAGGCCGACGCTGCCCGCTCCCCTCATGGCGCCGCCACCTCGCTGCCCAGGTAAGCCTGGATGTCCGCCAGCACGCGGCGCGCTTCGCGCTGGTAGGCCTCCAGCAGCTGGGCGCGGCGCGCCGGCAGGGCGAGGTCGGGTGCCAGCTCGATGCGCCGCGCGGCGGCGGCCATCGCCTCGGCACCGATGGTCTCGGCGGTGGACACCAGCGAATGCGCCACCGCCGCCGCTGCGGGCGCGTCACCGTGGGTCAGTGCAGCGGCGAGCGCCGCGACCGGTTCGGCATGGCCTTCGACGTAGACGCGCAGGATGCGCTCGTAGAGCTCGCGCCGGCCGAGGCAGCGTTGCAGCCCGAGCTCGAAGGACACGCCCACGCCGCGCACGCCGTTCCCACCGCCCGGGGCGGCGACCGGCGACGGATCGTCGCGCAGCCAGCGCTGCAACACCGCGAACAGCGCGGCCGGTTCGATGGGCTTGCCGACGTGGTCGTTCATGCCCGCGGCCAGGCACTTCTCGCGGTCGCCCTGCATCGCATGCGCCGTCATCGCGATGATCGGCAGCCCGGCCCACGCCGGGTTCTCGCGCATCAGCCGGGTGGCCCGGTAGCCGTCCATCACCGGCATCTGCACGTCCATCAGCACCACGTCGACCGGTCCCTCCTGCAGCCGCTGCAGGGCCTGTTCGCCCTGCATCGCCAGCACCACCTGCATGCCGGCCACGTCGCCGAGCAGCTCGGAGGCGACGATCTGGTTGAACTCGTTGTCCTCGACCAGCAGCACGCGGCGGCCGCGCAGCGCCGGCGGCGGCTGCGCCACCACCGGGCCGGCGGGCGCGGCGCCCCGCGCCTGCCGCCCGAGCGCGCCAGCCATCGCATCGTGCAGCGTGGATGCGCTGAGCGGCTTGGCCAGGCAGCCCGCCAGCCGCTGCTCGGATGCCCAGCGCACCAGGTCCTCGTCGCCGTAGGCGGTGACGAGGATGATGGCCGGCGCCGGCACGGACGGATCGGCGCGCAGCTGGCGGATCACCTCGCGCCCGTCGATGCCGGGCATCTTCCAGTCCAGCAGCAGCAGGTCGTACGGCGGCCGGGACCGGCGCAGCTCGGCCAGCGCCTGCTCGCCGCCCGACACCACCACCGGCCGGTAGCCCATGCCGGTGAGCAGTCCCTCGAAGATCTCGCGCGCATTGGCGCTGTCATCGCACACCAGGATGCGCAGCCCGGTGGGCAGCGGGGCCAGGGCCACCGGCACGGCGGAGGCCACGTCGCCCGGCACGCGGCCGAACGACAGCGTGAAGAAGAAGTCGCTGCCCTTGCCGGGCTGGCTGTGCACGCCGATCTCGCCCCCCATCAGCGTGACCAGCTGCTTGCAGATCGCCAGCCCCAGCCCGGTGCCGCCGTGGCGGCGCGTGACCGAGGTGTCGAGCTGGTTGAACGGCTGGAAGAGCCCGGCAATCTGTTCCGCGCCGATGCCCACGCCGGTGTCGCGCACCGAGAAGCGCAGCACGATGCGCTCGCCGTCGTCGCGCAGCGCACGCACGGTGACGATCACGATCTCGCCTTCGTCGGTGAACTTCACCGCGTTGCTGCACAGGTTGACCAGCACCTGCTCCAGGCGCATCGCATCGCCCACCAGCCGCGCCGGCACGTCGGGCGCGGTGTTCATCAGCAGTTCGAGCCCGCGCTCGTGGGCCTTCAGCCCGACCAGCGCGGTGACGCGGTCGAACACCGCCTGCAGCGTGAACTCCAGCTGGTCGACCTGCAGCTTGCCGGCCTCGATCTTCGAGAAGTCGAGGATGTCGTTGATCAGGCCCAGCAACGACAACCCCGCCTGCCGCGTCTTGCCCAGGTAACCCTGCTGGCGCGGCGACAGCTCGGTGCGCAGCGCCAGGTCGGTCATGCCGAGCACGGCATTCATCGGCGTGCGGATCTCGTGGCTCATGTTGGCCAGGAAATCGGCCTTCGCGCGCGCCGCGGCCTGCGCAGCATCCCGTGCATCGGCGAGCTCGCGCGTGCGCTCGACCACCTTGGCCTCGAGCGAATCATTGGCTTGGGCCAGGCGCTGCGTGGTGGCCAGCAGCTCGCCGCGCATCGCCTCCTGCGCCCGCGCCAGCGTCTGGAACTCGCACCACGGTGCCTGCACGACCACCGGCTGGTCGAGCTCGAGGCGGCCGATGCGTTCGCTCTGCCGCGCCAGCTGTGCCAGCGGGTCGGCGAAGCGCCGGGCCAGCCGCGCGGCCACGACCCAGGCCAGCAGCAGCGTCAGCGCGACGATCAGCGCCAGCACCACCAGCTCGGTGCGGCCGCCGGGCGTGAAGTCGGCCGCCGGCGCCATCGTCGCCAGCCAGAAGGTCTGGGCGCCGAACTGAACGGGCTCGATGCGTGCCAGCCAGCGCTGCCCGGCGGCGTCGAAGCGCAGCAGCTCGCCGTCGCGCGCGCCGCCGGCGCGCCAGCGCTTCAGGCCTTCGCTCAGCGGCGGCAGGGCCAGTGCTTCGGCCGGTTTCAGCAGCGCCTGCTGCACGGCCGCCTCGTCCGCCAGCGCCGCCGCACGCGGCAGGCCGAGCACCTGGCCGTCGCGCGTCATGACCGCGACGAAGCCGTTCTGGCCGGCCACGATCTCGCGCGTGGTGCGCGAGAGGTCGCGCAACTTCATGTCGCTGGTCATCACGCGCCGCACGCCATCGGCGCCGACCCAGCGCACGACGACCGACAGGCCCGGTTCGCCGGAGGAGCGGAACACGTAGGGCTCGCTCCAGAAGATGGCCTCGTCGTCGGCCAGCGCCATGCCGCCCTTGAACCAGGGGCGGGTCCGGGCGTCGTAGTCCGACGGCTGCCACTCGTCCTTCAGCAGCTGGCCGCGGTCGTCCCAGGTCAGCAAGCGCGCGCGGCCGGCATGCGCGGCCGAGTCGGTCAGGCGGTTGAGCCAGGTGCCGTCGCCCTGGCGCAGCAGCAGCAGCTCGCGCCCCGATTGATTGGCCACCACCACCGACGACAGGTGCGGCCCGTGGCGCAGCGCCGGTACCAGCAAGGTATCGAAGCGCAGCGCGTCGGTCTCGTCGATCAGGCCGCGCCGGCCCCAGTCGCGGTTCACGCGCACCACGGCCTCGATGCGCTGCACCAGCGTGCGCATGTCGGCTTCGACGCGGCCGGACGCCAGGCGCAGCTGCGCGCTGGCCAAGTCGTCGATGGAGGGCCGCACGACGAACACATGGGTCGCCGCCAGGAATACCAGCAGCGATGCGAACACCGCGAAAAACGCGGCCGCCACCAGGCTGCGGCGAAGCGGCACTCCGGCCGCTGCGGCGGTGCTGTCCATCTCGGTCTATGCCCCCCCTGACGGATGTGGGCAATCATGCCATGCGCATGGCCGCCAGGGCCTGTTGACGCTACGGAAGAGCACGCGCCGGGGCCTGGCAAGCTGCACGGAGGGCGCTGGCTAGAATTTGCATCCGTTTCCCGACACGCGCTCGAGCCCCATTGGCCGGCGCCGCCCCATGTCCGCTGCCCCGCCTGCTCCGCCCAAGCCCAGCAACTTCCTGCGCACGATCATCGAGCGTGAGCTCGCCGAAGGCGCCTATGCAGGCCGACAGTGGGGCGGCACTCCGGGCGACGCAGCGCACCACGCGGCGGGCAGGCCGGATCCGGCACAGGTGCGGCTGCGCTTTCCGCCCGAGCCGAACGGCTACCTGCACGTCGGCCACGCGAAGAGCATCTGCCTAAACTTCGGTCTCGCGCGCGACTACGGCGGCGTCTGCCACCTGCGCTTCGACGACACCAATCCGGAGAAGGAAGAGCAGGAGTACGTCGACGCGATCGTCGAGATGGTGCACTGGCTGGGCTGGAGCTGGGACGCCAACGGCACCAGTCACCTGTACTACGCCAGCAACTACTTCGACTTCATGTACCGCGCCGCCGAGACGCTGATCGACGCCGGCCTGGCCTACGTCGACGAGCAGAGCGCCGATCAGATGCGTGCGAACCGCGGCGACTTCACGACGCCGGGCACGAACAGCCCGTGGCGCGAGCGCAGCCGCGAGGACAACCTCGCGCGCTTTCGCGAGATGCGCGACGGCCAGCATGCCGACGGCGCGATGGTGCTGCGCGCGAAGATCGACATGGCCTCGCCGAACATCAACCTGCGCGACCCGGCGCTCTACCGCATCAAGCGCGCGCACCACCACAACACCGGCGACAAGTGGTGCATCTACCCGATGTACACCTACGCGCACCCGATCGAGGACGCGCTCGAGAACATCACCCACAGCATCTGCACGCTGGAGTTCGAGGACCAGCGGCCGTTCTACGACTGGCTGCTGAACGCGCTGGCCGATAACGGCCTGCTGCAGCGGCCACTGCCCAAGCAGCACGAGTTCGGCCGGCTGAACCTGACCTACGTGATCACCAGCAAGCGCAAGCTGAAGGCGCTGGTCGACGAGGGCATCGTCGAGGGCTGGGACGACCCGCGCATGCCGACCTTGGCCGGCATGCGCCGGCGCGGCTACACGCCGGCCTCGGTGCGCACGATGGCCGAGAACACCGGCGCCTCGAAGACCAACATCTGGGTCGACTACAGCGCGCTCGACATCGCGCTGCGCGACGACCTGGAGGGCCAGGCGCCGCGCGCGATGGCCGTGATCGATCCGCTGAAGCTGACACTGACGAACTGGGATCAACTCTTCGGCGCCGGACATCACGAGCCCTGCCACGCGCCGGCGCACCCGCAGCGGCCCGAGCTCGGCCAGCGCCAGTTCAGCCTCGGCCCCGCGGTGTGGATCGAGCGCGACGACTTCGCCGAGGTGCCGCCGAAGGGCTTCTTCCGCCTTTTCCCTGGCAACAAGGTGCGGTTGAAGTACGGCATGGTGATCGAGTGCACCGGCTGCGAGAAGGACGCCGATGGCCGCGTCACATCGGTGTTGGCGACCGTGGTGCCGGACACCAAGAGCGGCACGCCGGGCGCCGACGCGGTCAAGGTCAAGGGCACGATCACCTGGGTCGGCGTGCACGACGCGGTGCCGGCGACGATCAAGCTCTACGACCGCCTGTTCACCGAAGCCCAGCCCGATGCCGGCGACCGCGACTTCCGCGACGTGCTGAACCCGGCGAGCAAGACGGTGGTTGCGGGCTACGTCGAGCCCTCGCTCGCCGGCCTGCCGGCGGAAGCGCGTTTCCAGTTCGAGCGCCACGGCTACTTCATCACCGATCGCAAGGACCACCGGAGCGATGCGCCGGTGTTCAACCGCATCACCGGGCTGAAGGACGGCTGGGGAAAATGAGCGGCGCTACTACAGCAGCTTGACTCCGGCCAGCGTCTTCATTGCGCGATCGAAGGTCGCGACGCCGCCGCAGCCGGCGAGGCGGGCCTTGGCGCACAGCAGGCAGTCGGCGAAGTCGGCCGGGCCGCGCTCGAACAGCGCCAGCGCTTCGGACACCGCCTCGGGGGATTCCAGCGCCACCGTGGCGTGTGCCGTCAAGGCGCGCAGCGCCACCACCAGGTCGGCGCGCGGCCGGCCGTAGGCGCGCAGCAGCGTCCAACCCAGCTCGACCAGCACCGTATCGGCGACCCATACCGGCTCCTCGCGCTCGGCCTGGGCATCGAAGAAGCGGCGCGCCTTGGCCGCCTGGTCCGCGTCGTCGTTGACGAGCAGCCGGACCAGCACGTTGGTGTCGACGGCGATCAAGACTTGCGCCCCGCGCGGGCGCGCACCGTCTGGCCCACCGCGGCGTCCATCTCGTCGAGGCTGCGCGCACGCTCGCCCGGCTTGGCGAGCAGGCCGAACAGTCCCACCGCGCCGCGCGACAGCACTTGCGCCCGCAGCTGGCCGTCGCCATCGATGCTGAACTGCAAGCGCGTGCCGGGCCCGATGCCCAGCTGATCGCGCAACGATTTGGGCAGCGTCACCTGCCCCTTGTCGCTGACGGTGCAAACGGAAGACATGCCAACGCTCCGAAATGTCGGCGCCAATCCTACTGCAGGAGGCCACTCCGACAAGCCGGAGGTTTCTTACCGCGGTGGCTCAGTGCGCGTGCCGGTCGAGCAGCAGCTTCAGGATCGCCTGCTCGCGGCGCCGCAGGATCGCGCACTCGCGCCACGCCGCGGCAGCGAGAAAGAGCGCCGCGCCGGCCGCGGCGGCCACCAGCCACGGCGTGTCGTTGCCCAGCGATGCACTCCAGCCGGCCACCGCGCCGGCCGCGAAGTAGCCGGCATGGGTCCACGAGAAGCCGGCGTGTCGGCGCTCACGCAGCAGTGCGATGGCTTGCGAACGATCCTTCGCGCGTCGCGCGAGCTGGTCGCCTTCGACGGTTGCGGTGAACGAAGCGTGGTGCATGGCTGCAGGCACCGCGGGCCCGAGGGCGCGGCGCGCTCGATGGTGATGCGTGACTTGAGCCTAGGCTCGCGGGCGCCGCACGTCATCCCCCGACCTGGATGTCGATGCCTCAACCGCGGGAGCGCATCCAGTCCTTCGCTTCGAGCCACGAATACGTGGCCTGCGCCGCCGCCAGGCCCAGCGGCCCCCAGGTGCGCGGCAGGCCGTAGCGGCCGAAGGCCTCGGGAATCGGCTGCGCTGAAGCGATCGCCGCGGCGAGCAGCTCGCCGGCCACCGTCGTCGGCGCCACGCCGTGGCCGCCGAAGCTGATCGCATGCCAGGCGCCGGCGCAGGGGCCGCTGGCGAGGCGCCCGATCTGCGGCATCTTGTGGCGGGCATAACTCATCAGCCCGCTCCAGGCGAAGTCGACCTTCACGTCGGCCAGCCGCGGGTACACGCGCAGCAGGTCGCGCTTCAGAAAGTCGGCGATGTCCTCGGGCCGGCGGTCGCGCACGTTGATGCGGCCGCCCCACAGCAGCCGTGTGTCGGGCAGCATGCGGTAGTAGTCGAACGCGAAGCGCGTGTCGTAGATCGCCGCGGGGCTCGGGATCAGCGCCTTGCCCAGCGCGCCCAGCGGCTCGGTGACCATCACGTAGGTGGCGATCGGCAGCATCGCCCGTTCGAGTGCCGGCACCAGATGCCGCAGGTAGCCGCCGCCGGCAATCACCAGCTCGCGCGCGTGCACCTCGCCGTGCGCGGTGCGTACGCGCCAGACGGCGCCACGCCGCCGGATCGAACGCACCGGCGAGTGCTCGTGCACGCGCCCGCCGCCGGCGCCGATCGCCGCGGCCAGGCCGAGCGTGTACTTCAGCGGATGGAAGTGGAAGGCATCGGGTTCGAGCAGCGCGCCGAAGTAGCGATCGGAGCGCACGTGGCAGGCGTCCAGCTCGCGCTTGTCGATCAAGCCCCACTCGACGCCGAAAGCGTCGCGCATCAGCCGCTGCTGCCGCTCGAGGATCGCCGGCTCGTCGAACCAGTTGACGAGCAGCGCGCCGCCTTCGACCTTGTCGCAGGCAATGCCGTGCTGCCCGATGCGGCGGCGGATCGTGCCGAGCGCTTCGCGCGTCAGGCCGTAGGCGGCACGGGCGCGCTCGGGGCCGAGCTGGCTCAGCAGCTCGGCGTTGTCGAGGCTGTAGCCGCCGAAGACGAAGCCGCCGTTGCGGCCCGATGCGCCGTGGCCGACGCGCTCGGCTTCGAGCACGACCAGGTTCGATCGGCCGCGCTCGATCAGCCCGAGCGCGGTCGCGAGGCCCGCGAAGCCGGCGCCGATGATGCAGACGTCGGTCTCGTTGCGCCCGGCCAGCGGCCGCGTCGGCGGGCGGAAGCCGATTGTCGATTCGTAGTAGTTACCGCTCATCCAGCCAGCCACTCCCTGAACGCCCGCGCCCGCTCCTGGCTCACCAGCACCGGCGCCTCGGCGGCGGGCTGCAGCTCGAGCTTCAACTGGCCCTTGCCCTGCGGGCGGAAGCTCTTCACCGCATCGAGCTGCACCAGCGTCTGTCGGTTGGCGCGGAAGAAGCGCCGCGGGTCGAGCCCGGCTTCGAGCTCGGCCAGCGTCTCGTCGGCCAGCAGCCGTTCGCCGCCCTTCGTCAGCACGAAGGTCAGCTTGTCGACCGAGGCGCACCAGGCGATGTCCTCGCTGCGCACGCTGGCGAAGGCGCTGCCCTTGCGCAGCACCAGGCGCTGGCGGTAGCCGGCTCGGCCCGAGCCCTCGGCGCCGCGCAGGTGCAGCGCGGCGAGCAGGCCTTCCAAGTTGCCGGCGAAGTGGCGGCTCAAGCGTTCATAACGCGCCAAGGCCGCGGCCAGCGCGTCATCGGCGACGGGCTTCAGCAGGTAGTCGATGGCGTTGCAGCGGAAGGCATCGAGCACGAAGGCGTCGTGCGCGGTGGTGAAGATCACCGGCGCGCTCGGCGCCGCGGCCGGGTCCTCGAACAGCGCCAGCGACAGGCCGTCGCCGAGCTGGATGTCCAGCAGCATCAGGTCCGGCGCCGGGTGCGCCGCCAGCCAGCGCCGCGCCGCCTGAACCGAGCCGACGGCGCCGACCACCTCGGCTGCCGGCGCGATGCGCTGCAACGCCTCGACCAGCCGCGCCAGCGCGGGCGGCTCGTCTTCGGCGATCAGCAGTTTCAGCGCGTAACTCATGAAAGCAGTGGCACCTCGACGGCAAAATGCAGCGCATCCTGCTCGATGCGCAGGCCGCGTCCAGCCACCCGCTTGCAGCGCTCGTCGAGGTTGGCGAGGCCGACGCCGGTCGACGGCGCCGGCCCCTGTCGCGGCCGCCGCGCATTGTGCACGTGCAAGGCATCGCCAGCGCGCAGCGCGATGCCGATGCGCAGCGGCTGGTCCGCGGCGACCGCGTTGTGCTTGACGGCGTTCTCGACCAGCACCTGCAGCGCCAGCGGCACGATCAGCCGGCCCGCGGGCAACTCGGGCGGCGTGTCCAGCTGCACCGCGTCGCTGCCGAAGCGCAGCTCCAGCAGCCGGAAGTATTGCCGCACGAAGTTCAGCTCGTCGGCCAGCGGCACCTGCTCGCGCCGGCCGTTGGCCAGCACGTAGCGGTAGACCTCGGCCAGGCAGTCGCAGAACTCGCGCGCCGTGCGCGCATCGTGGCTGATCAGGTGGCCGAGCGTGTTGAGCCCGTTGAACAGGAAGTGCGGATCCACCTGCGCCTTCAGCGCCGCCAGCTCGGCCTCGCTGCGCAGGCGTTGCAGCTGCGCCAGCTGCAGCGCATCGGATTCACGCTCGCGGATCAGGAACAGCGTCTCGTAGGCGTGCGTCACGAAGATCACGCAGATCACGTTGGTCAGCGCGACGATGCGCACCACCGCCCAGTCGGTCGGTGCCCCGAGTGCCGCGTACCAGGCGGCGAGCCAGGCGATCGTCAGCGGCGCGGTGTACAGCGTGCAGGCCGCCACCAGCATCGACAGCTTGCGCAGCGGCTGGGCAAACCAGTCCCAGTGCTCACGCTGCTTGAACAGCAGCCAGCGATTGCCCCACCAGATGCAGAACGCGAGGCCGACGAACCAGCCCATGCCGGCCCAGAAGGGCCCCTGGTCCGGCGTGATGCCTGGCGCTTCCAACTGCAGCAGCCCCGAGAACAGCGGGATCGTCAGCCCGAACGCGGGGATGCCGACGGCCATCAGCGCTCGGTCGTCGAAGTGGGCACGCCGCACCGGTTTCGGCGGCACGAATTCCGGCTTCAGCGCCATCGCATCCGGCTTCGGTGCCGCGGCGCTGGGCGGCGGGCGACGCGGCGCCTAGCCTGCGCTGCATCCACCATCACGAGGGCCCGCCCACCATGGAGTCGATGCACCTGAACCCGCTGGCAATCGCCGTCGCCGCCGCACTGTCCTTCCTGATCGGGGGCGTCTGGTATTCGCCGATCCTGTTCGCGAAGCGCTGGCAGCGCGAAACGGGCTTGAGCGACGAGCAGCTGAAGAACGCTCACATGGGCAGGACCTTCGGCCTCGCCTACCTGGGCTCGCTGGTGATGGCGGCCAACCTCGCGGCCTTTCTCGGCGCGCAGGCCACGGTCGGCTTCGGGCTGGCCGCGGGCGCGGCCGCCGGCATCGGCTGGGTGGCGATGTGCTTCGGAATCAACGACCTGTTCGAACGCCGCTCGGTCGTGCTGTGGCTGATCAACAGCGGCTACCACGTGCTCTCGCTGACGCTGATGGGCGGGCTGCTGGCCTGGTGGAAGTAGGCTGGCTGTGCGATGGGCGCGATGGCGCCGAAGAGCCGCGCCTCGAACGCGGCGCTGTCGTTGATCGTGCGCAGCTCGTCGTAGGTCTGCTGCGCCTGCGGGAAACGCCGCCGCAGCAGGTTCAGCCACTGCTTGACCCGCCCCGGCCGGTGGCGCGGCTCGGTGTGGCCGGCAATCACCTGCCAGTAGCGTCGCAGCAGTGGCCGCAGCGTGTCCCAGCCGAGCGGCGGCGCATGCGGCGCACGGATCGCCAGCGCCAGCCCGGGGTCGGCGACCATGCCGCGCCCCAGCATCAGCGCATCGCAGCCGGATTCGGCGCGGCAGCGCCGTGCATCGTCGACGCTCCAGATCTCGCCGTTGGCGATCACCGGCACCGCCACCGCCTCGCGGATGCGGGCGATCGCATCCCAGTAGGCCGGCGGCTTGTAGCCCTGCAGCTTGGTGCGGCCGTGCACGACGAGCTCCTCGGCGCCGCCCGCGGCCAGCGCCTGCGCGCACTCGAGCATGCGGCCGTCGCTGGCGTTGCCCAGCCGCATCTTGGCCGACACGGGCATGCCGGCCGGCACCGCGCGGCGCACCGCGGCGACGATGTCGTGGATCAGCGCCGGCTCGTCGAGCAGCACCGCGCCGCCGCGATGGCGATTGACCGTCTTCGCGGGGCAGCCGAAGTTGAGGTCGATGCCGGCGGGCCCGAGCGCCGCCAGTGCCGCGGCGTTGTCCGCGAGGCAAGCCGGGTCCGAGCCGAGCAGCTGCGCGCGCACCGGCACGCCGGCCGGCGTGCGGCTGCCGTTCAGCAGCTCGGGCATCACGCGCAGGAAGACGCGGTCCGGCAGCAGCTGGTCGGTGACGCGGATGAATTCTGAAACGCAGCGGTCGATGCCACCGGCGCGGGTCAGGATGTCGCGCAGGCTGAAGTCGAGCAGCCCTTCCATCGGGGCAAGTAACAGCATCCGTGGATTGTCTCGCGGCCCACAATGGGCGCATGAATGCGCCGAACGTGCCCTCCGACGAAGCGGTGATCGCTTCGACCCGCGCCTGGCTCGAACACGCGGTGATCGGGCTCAACCTGTGCCCGTTCGCCAAGGCCGTGCACGCCAAGGGCCAGATCCGCTACGTCGTCAGCGACGCCACCGACGTCCAGGCGCTGCAGGTCGAGCTGGTCGAACAATTGCGCGAGCTGGTGCTGGCCGACCCCGACGAGGTCGACACGACGCTCTTGATCCACCCGCAGGTGCTGCAGGATTTCGACGACTTCAACCAGTTCCTCGGCCTGGCCGAGGAGGCCGTGCAGGCACTCGGCCTCGAAGGCGTGCTGCAGGTGGCGAGCTTCCACCCGCAGTTCCAGTTCGCCGATGCCGAGCCCGACGACATCGGCAACGCCACCAACCGCGCGCCGTATCCGATCCTGCACCTGCTGCGCGAGGACAGCATCGACCGCGCGGTCGAGGCCTTCCCCGAAGCCGAGGCGATCTACGAGGTGAACATCGAGACGATGCAGCGGCTGGGACCGGAGGGCTGGGCGGCGCTGCAGAAACGCTGGAACGGCGAGCCGCTCAGCGCGGACGCAGCCGCACCGGCACCGCGCTCGGATTCATCGTGAAGGTGAAGACCTCGCGCACCGCATCGAGGCCCGGCAGCGGCTCGAGGCGGAAGTTGCGCGCGATCATGCTGGCGACCAGCTTGGCTTCGACCAGCGCCAGGTAGCGGCCGGGGCAGAAGCGCGGCCCGCCGCCGAAGGGCAGCATCTTGCGGTTCGGCTCGCTGGCCGGATCGGTGTGGCCGGCCCAGCGCTCGGGGCGAAAGTCCAGCGGCGCGTCGAAGCGCGCCGGATCGAGCGCGGCCAGGCGCGTCAGCATGAACACGCGGGTGCCGGCCGGCACCCGCACGCCGCCGACTTCACGCTCGACCGGCGTCTCCACCGCCTGCACCGGCGCCGCCGGCTTCAGGCGCAGCGTCTCGTGGATCACCGCTTCGGTGTAGTGCAGCTGCTCGAGCAGCGCCGCGTCGCTCACCGCCGGCGCGTCGCCGAGCACCGCGTCGCACTCGGCGGCCAGCGCCTGCGCGACCTCGGGATGCTGCGCCAGCAGCACCAGCAGCCAGGCCAGCGTGCTGGAGGTGGTGTCTTCGCCGGCGAAGACCATCGTCAGCGCATTGCCGAGCACCGCCTCGTCGTCGACGCCGCTGTCGGGTGCGTCGCGCGCGACGAGCATCGCCTGCAGCAGGTTCACCGGCCGCACGCGCAACGCGGGGTCGGCCTGCAGCTCGGCGCGCGCGTGGGCGATCAGCGCCAGCATCTTGGCGCGCACCCGCGCGGTCGCCGCATCGGCGGCGCGGTCGACCGGCAGCTTGAAGACCGTCCAGTAGTCGACCATGCTGCGCAGCCGCGCCCCGACGCGCTCGAACAGAAAGTGGATGTCGCGCTGCAGCGGGTTCTCCGGATGCTCCAGCGTATTGACGTCCTCGCCCATCGCCAGCGCGACGGTGACATCGAGCGTCAGCGCCTTCAGGTCGCGCGCCAGGTCGATCTCGGCACCCTGTTCCGCGGCGCGGCGCCAGCGTCGCTCGAGCCGCAGCACCAGCGTGTGCAGCGTCGGCTGGAACTTGCGGATGACCTCGGGCGTCAGCGCGCGCGTCACCAGCTTGCGCTGCGCGCGCCAGGCCTCGCCCTCGGCGGTGAAGAGCCCGCTCGAGCCGTTGGCGCCATCGAGCATGCGCGACAGCCGCGAGCTGCGCCGCAGCGCATCGGGCCGGTCGCGCATCAGGGCCGGCATCAGCGCGGCATCGGCGATCACCAGCGCCGGCGTGCGGCCGAAGGCGAAGCGGTACATCGGCCCCCAGGCCGCGACGCCGTCCTCGAGCGAGCGATGGAAGGCCACCTTGTCGACCTGGTGCAGGTTGCCGATCAGCGGCAGCGGCCGCGGCCCCGGAAGATCGCGGTAGCTGCGGGTGGCCGGCAGCGCGCCGGCGATGGGTTGGTCCATGTGTCCTCCTTTTGGCCCCCAAGCCCCCGAGGGGGAGTCGTCGCCTTGGGGCCGGCCGGCGGCGACTGGCGAAGCCCGCCGAGTGTGGCCCTTGTGCCAGGGCGGGCGGGCCGCGCGCATCGTCTGTTTTGCGGAGCCCGTCTTGCGGAGCCGGTTTTGCGAAACTCATCACCTGACGTTGACCCGAGTGGACGCCCCCGGCCGGCCGCGCGACATTCGGCATCAGATCATTCCCTGGGAGCGGCATCATGAAAGACCTGAAGCACCTGAGCATCGTCGACGGCGCCTTCCTGCACCTGGAAACGCCGGAAATGCCGATGCATGTCGGCAGCCTGCATTTGTTCGAGCTGCCCGAGGGCTACCAGGGCAACTGGTACGAGGACGTCAAGGCGCACGTCACCAGCCGCATGCACCTGGCGCCGGTGTTCACGCGCAAGCTCGCGCTGATGCCCTTCGACCTGGCGAACCCGGTGTGGATCACCGACGAGGACATCGACCTCGACTACCACATGCGCTATCTGGTGCTGCCCAAGCCCGGCACGCTGGAGCAGCTGCACACGCTGGTCGGGCGGCTGCATTCGATGCTGCTCGACCGCAGCCGCCCGCTGTGGGAGTTCTACGTCATCGAGGGCCTGGCCTCGGGCCAGATGGCGTTCTACGGCAAGGTGCACCATGCGGCGATCGACGGCCAGGCCGGCGTGATGCTCGGCCAGAGCATCTTCGACCTGACGCCCGAGCCGCGCAAGGTGCGCCCGCCGCGGCCGCGGCGCGGCAGCCGCTACCAGCTGGGTTTCGCCGAGATGCTGGCCGCCGGGCTGGAGAACCAGCTGAACCAGGTGCTGCAGCTCGGCAAGCTGGTGCCGGGGCTGGCGCGCTCGCTGGCGAGCACGGTCGGCGAGACGCTGCGCGGCCTGCGTGCACCCACACCACCGGGCACCCAGGCCGGCAGCAAGCTCAAGCTCGCGCCGCCGACGCCCTTCAACCACTCGATCACCAACCAGCGCGCGTTCAGCGGCGTCACCCTGCCGCTGGACGACACCAAGCGCATCGGCAAGGCGCTCGGCGCGTCGATCAACGACATGGTGCTGTGGCTGTGCGCGACCGCGCTGCGCGGCTACCTCAACGATTCGCGCGAGCTGCCGGACAAGACGCTGGTCGCGATGGTGCCGATCTCGCTGCGCGAGCAGGGCGACGCGACGATGAACAACCAGGTCGCCGGCACCGTGATCGACCTCGGCACGCAGCAGGCCGATCCGCTGCAGCGGCTCGAGGTCATCCGCGCCGGCACCGCGGCGATGAAGAAGCAGATGGGCACCTGGGGCGGCGTCGTGCCGACCGACTTCCCGTCGCTCGGCTCGCCGTGGCTGATCAGCGGGCTGGCGTCGCTGTACGGCCGCTCACGGCTGGCCGACCGGCTGCGCTTCGCCAACGTGACGATCTCGAACGTGCCGGGCACGCCGGTGCCGGTGTACCTGGCCGGCGCGAAGATGCTCGACCACCTTCCGGTGTCGATCGTCGTGCACGGCGTGGCGCTGAACATCACCGTGCAGAGCTACATGGGGCAGCTGTGCTTCGGGCTGATCGCCTGCCGGCGCGCGGTGCCCGACATCGACGAGCTCGGCAAGCAGCTGCAGCGGGCCTTCGAGACGATGCTGAAGCTGCCCTTGCCCGAGGCCAAAGCCGCAGCGATCCCACCTGCCAGCGTGGAGAAGCTGCCCGCGGCCGCCGTGGCACCGGCGAAGAAGCGCCGGCCGGCGCTGCCGAAGCCGGCGCGTCAGGCCGCCGCGGTGGTGCCGATCAAGGCCCCGGCCGCGGCGAAGCGCGCGCGCGTCAGCGCCGGCGGCGGCTGAGCCCCAAGCCCAGCAGCGCGAGGCCGGCGAGCGCGAAGCTGCCGGGCTCGGGCACCGCCTGCGCGGCGTGGAAGCCTTCGATCAGCACCAGACCGCCGGCGGCGTTCATCGTGCCGAGGTCGAGCTCGAAGATGCCGCCCTGCTCCCAGCTGATGGCTTCGAAGGCGTAGACGCCGGCGGCCAGCGTGAAGAGCGCCGACGTCGTCAGCGTCGGCGCCGTGTCGCTGTCGAAGGTGATGACCTGCTCGCCGCCGATCGTCAGGCGCAGGCCGTCGTCATGGATGCCACCGAAGCGATAGTCACCGGCCGCGAGGTCGATGTAGCCGCTGACGCGCACCGCGAACTGGTCGGCGCCGGCGAACGGCACCGTGGCGTCGTCGATGCCGACGGTCGAGCGGAACTCGGTGTGCGTGTCGACGACCGTGAAGCCGCCGGTGCCGTTGAGCGCGTTCAGCGCATCGGCGATGCTGTGCGGGCTGGTCGTGACCTGGACCCACTCGACCTTGAAGCCCGGCGAAAGCGCCGGCGCCGGTGCCGTCGGGACCGGCGCGGCCGTCGCCGTCGCTGCGATCGCGCAGAAACCCATGCTGAGCGCCGCCCGCGCGGCCGCTCCGATCAGGTGATTGCAAACCATGTACTGCTCCTCCGGCACCCTCGCCGTGGGCGGCGCAAAGCAAGACCTGTGCACATCACCCACGAGCGTTCGCAAGTGGTTGATTTGCAAAGAGATCGACCCGACGGGTGGCACCCCACGGCTGCGGCACGCGGCATGCTGTCAGGTCGCCCGACAGGGTAGATTTACTCTATTGGCAAACGCCGCCGCGACGACTACCGCAGCCCCATCTCGCGCGCCGCCGCCGCCAGCCGTTCGGCGAAATGCCGGTAGCCCGCTGCATTGGCATGGATCTGGTCCGAGCGCAGCCGCGCATCCGCCAGCACTTGCGACCACCCTTCGCGGTGCAACGGCAGCGACAGCGCGTCGGCGGTCTCGGCGTACATCGCATGGTCGGCGAGGCTGCCGCTGAACGCCGCCGACACCGACGGCCGCGGCACGGCGATCAGCAGCACCTGCGCGCCGGCGGCCCGCGCCAGCTCGCAGATGCGCCGCAGGTTGGCGCGGGTCGTGTCCTCGGGCAGGCGGCGCAGCAGGTCGTTGCCGCCGATGCCGACCAGCACCAGCCGCGGCGCATGCTCGGCGAGCAGCGCCGGCAGCCGTTCGAGCGCCTGCGCCGAGGTGTCGCCGGGCACGCCGGCATTGACCACCTGCCAGCCGCTGAGCTGTGCGAGCTGCGCCGGATAACTCTCATCCGGTGCGGCCCCGGTGCCATGCGTCAACGAGTCACCGAGCGCCAGCACGACGGCGCCGGCCGGCACCGCCGCGACCTTCGGACCCTTCTTGCGGCCGCAGCCGGCCGCGAGCAGCAGCGCCCCCGCGGACACGGCCTGCAGCAGCGCACGGCGCGACATCGGCGCTTGTCAGCGAACGATGCCGTCGGGCAGCTCGATCTTCACTTCGAGCACCTCGAGGTTGTCCTGCTTCTCGAGGTGCACCTTGATGTCGCCGGGCTTGATCGACACGTACTTCGAAATCACCGCGATCAGCTCCTGCTGCAGCTGCGGCAGGTAGTCGGCACGCGAGCCGCCGCGGCCCGAGCGCTCGTGCGCGAGGATGATCTGCAGCCGCTCCTTGGCGACCGTGGCGGTCTTCTTCTTCTCGCCGAGCAGGAAGGAGAGCAAGGACATCGTGCTCACCTCCCGCCGAACAGGCGCTTGAGGAAACCGGGCTTCTCGAAGTCGACGAAGCGCATCGGGATGCTCTCGCCGCAGAAGCGGCCGACGATGTCCTTGTAGGCCTCGCTGACGTCGCTGCCCTTCAGGTGGATCGCCGGCACGCCCTGGTTCGACGCGTCGAGCACGCTCTCGCTCTCCGGCACCACGCCGATCAGCGGGATGCGCAGGATCTCCTCGACGTCCTTCAGCGACAGCATCTGCCCGCCTTCGACGCGGCTCGGGTTGTAGCGGGTGATCAGCAGGTGCTCCTTGATCGGCTCCTTGCCGTCGATCGCACGCTTGGTCTTCGACGACAGCATGCCGAGGATGCGGTCGGAATCGCGCACCGACGAGACTTCCGGGTTCGTCACCACCAGCGCCTCGTCGGCGAAGTGCATCGCCATCAGCGCGCCGGTCTCGATGCCGGCCGGCGAATCGCAGACGATGTACTCGAAGCCCATGCCGGCCAGGTCATTGAGGATCTTCTCGACGCCGTCCTGCGTCAGCGCATCCTTGTCGCGCGTTTGCGAAGCGGCCAGGATGAACAGGTTCTCGCACTGCTTGTCCTTGATCAGCGCCTGGTTCAGGTTCGCCTCGCCGTGGATCACGTTGATCAGGTCGTAGACGACGCGACGCTCGCAGCCCATGATCAGGTCGAGGTTGCGCAGGCCGACGTCGAAGTCGATCACCGCGGTCTTGTGGCCGCGCAGCGCGAGGCCGGCGGAAAAGCTCGCGCTCGTGGTCGTCTTGCCGACACCGCCCTTGCCGGAGGTGACGACGATGATCTTGGCCATCGGTTGAATCCTTTCGAAACGGGTGAAGCTATGCCGTCAACGGCTCGACGCGGATGCGTTCGCCGTCCAGCCGCACGACGGCCGGCTTGCCGAGCACTTCGGCCGGCAGCGCGGTCTCGGTGGTGCGGTAGATGCCGGCGATCGCGACGAGCTGCGGCTCGAGGCAGGTGCTGAAGATGCGCGCCGAGGTGTCGCCGCGCGCGCCGGCGATCGCGCGGCCGCGCAGCGGCGCGTAGACATGCACATGGCCGTCGGCGATGACCTCGGCGCCGAAGCTGACGACCGCGGTGACGATCAGGTCGCCGCCCTTGGCATACACGCGCTGGCCCGAGCGCAGCGGCTTGTCGACGATCATCGTCGGCACCGGCGCGCCGGGCACCTCGCGCAGCACCTCGATCTCCTTGACGATCTCCTTGACCACCTCGACCTCGCGCACCACTTCGGTGAGCGGCGGCAGGGTGGTGCGTTGCGGGGCTGCGGCATCGAGCGCCTCGGCGAGCCCGGCGGCGCGCGCGGCCGCCGTCTGCACGGCATTGCCGCCCTGCACCGCGATCGGCACCAGGCGATGGCGGCGCAGGCAGGCCAGCAGCGCGTCGAAATCGATCGCCGCCGCGGCATCGTCGCGCAGCGGGCTCAGGTCGAGCACCAGCGGATCGTCGTCGAAGAGTCCCGGCGCCTCGGCGACCCGCGCGGCCAGCGCAGCGGCGAAGGCCGCGAGGTCGGTGGTCTGCAGGCGCAGCGCGGTCAGCGTCCAGGCCGTGCTCTTGAGATCGAAGGGAGGGGATGCCGAAATGACGAAGGCCATTGAAAACGCGGGACGACTGCGGAGCGCGGCGGACTGGTCCGGAGGCCCGGACAGCGCGAAGGCCGCAGTGTATCCGGCCACCCCGGCCGGCCCTCGGCGCGGTCCTCCGGGATATCCCCGGAAACGCAACCGGATGCGATGATCGCGCCCCCCAACGTGACCTATCGCGACTCGCCCACGGAGACACGACTTGAAGCATTTGATTGCCCTCGCCACTGCCGCCCTGCTCCCCGCCATCGCATGGGGACAAGCCGCATCGGCCCCGAAGGCCCCAGCCAACGAAGTGGTCGCCAAGGCCGCCAAGGAGCCCGACGCCGTGCTGACCGACTCCGGCCTCGTCTTCCGCTCGCTCACCGAGGGCAAGGGCGCGAGCCCGAAGGCCACCGACGTCGTCAAGGTGCACTACCGCGGCACCTTCCCCGACGGCAAGGAGTTCGACAGCTCGTTCTCGCGCAATGCGCCGGCCGAATTCCCGCTCGACCGCGTGATCAAGTGCTGGACCGAAGGCGTGCAGCGCATCAAGGTCGGCGGCAAGGCAAAACTGACCTGCCCGCCGGCGATCGCCTACGGTGAGCGCGGCACGCCGGGCGGCCCGATCCCACCGAACGCAACGCTGCAGTTCGAGGTGGAACTGCTCGAGATCAAGGCGCGCTGACAGGGCCCACTTGCCGCTCCCCGACGCGACCTGTCGGGAGTTCTCGCCACTTCGTTTCAAGCCGCAGCCCGAGTGCAATAACACCATCAAGCGCGGCTCGTCCCCGGCCGACAAGCCAGCCAACGGCGGTGAATCCATCGCCATCAACGGGTGCGAGGAACCATGAAACAGTGGCTGGCCGATCTGCGGCTGCGCAACAAATTCCTGCTGGTCGCCGCATTGGCGATGGCCATGTCGGTGCTGCCGACGACGATGGCGGTGCGCGACCGCCTGGCCGCACTGGACACCGCGCGGGCCGAGGCCGCCGGCATCGCGCCGGCCGGCGCGCTGCTGAAGCTGCTGCGGCTGACGCAGCAGCACCGCGGACTGTCCGCGAAGCTGCTGGCCGGCGACACGGCCGGCGCCGGCGCGCGCGAAGCCAAGCAGGCCGAGGTGAACCAGGCGCTCGACGGCGCGGCCAAGGCGCTGGCCGCCTTCGGCGTCCAGGCCCGCAACGACGACGCGCAGCGCCTCGGCCAGCAATGGCAGGCGCTCGCGCAAGCCGTCGGCGGCAAGGCGCTCGACGCGCGTGCCAGCTTCGACCGCCACGGTGCGCTGATCGATGCACAGCTCGACCTGTTGCGCTCCATCGTCGACGACTCGACGATGGCGCTCGACCCCGAGGCCGCGACCTACTACAGCATCGCCGCGTCGCTCGAACACCTGCCGCGGCTGACCGAATCGCTCGGCCAGCTGCGTGCGCTGGGCAGCGCGGCGTTGCAGCGCCAGTCGGCGAGCACCAACGATCGCGTGCGCATCGACAGCCTGGCGAGCACGGTGCGCCTGCACCAGCGCAACGCGCGCCACGCCTTCGACCGCATGGCGCAGAGCGACGCAGCGCTCGGCCAGCGCATGGCCGCGCCGCTGGGCGCCGCTCATGCGCAGGCCGACGAGGCGCTGGCGCTGGTCGAACGCGCGCTGCTGCGCGCCGAAACCTTGTCGATGCCGGCGGCCGCGTACTTCGCAAGCCAGACCCAGGCGATCGACGCGCAGTTCACGCTGATCGATGCCAATTTCACCGAGCTGGCGCAGGCCCTCGAAGAGCGCACGGAGGTCGACGTGCAGGCGCTCTGGTGGCTGGGCGGGACGCTGGCGCTGCTGTGCGCGGCGGCCTGCGCGCTGATCGGCGTGATCACCGCCAGCGCCTCCCGCGGCCTGCAGTCGGCTCTGGCGGTGGCGCGCACCGTCGCCGCCGGCGACCTGCGCTCGCGCATCGTCGTCGAGTCGCGCGACGAGGTCGGCGAGCTGCTCGGCGCGCTGCAGGCAATGAATGACAACCTGGTGCGCGTGGTCGGCGACGTGCGGCTCGGCAGCGAGCAGATCGCCACCGGCGCCGGCCAGATCGCCGGCGGCAATGCCGACCTGAGCCAGCGCACCGAGCAGCAGGCCGCGAGCCTCGAAGAGACCGCGGCGTCGATGGAACAGCTCGGCGCCTCGGTGCGGCAGAACGCCGAGGCTGCGCGCCAGGCGGCGCAGGTCGCGCAGGCGGCCAGCGAGGTCGCGCGCCGCGGCGGCGCGGCGATGGCCACGCTGGTGCAGACGATGCAGCGCATCAGCGCCGACAGCCGCCGCATCGCCGACATCAACGGCGTGATCGACGGCATCGCGTTTCAGACCAACATCCTGGCGCTGAACGCCGCTGTCGAGGCGGCGCGCGCGGGAGAGCAAGGCCGCGGCTTCGCGGTCGTTGCCGCCGAGGTGCGCAGCCTCGCGCAGCGCAGCACGCAGGCCGCGCGCGAGATCAAGTCGCTGATCGAGGCCAGCGTAGCGCAGGTCGATGTCGGCCTGGGCCAGGTCGACGGCGCCGGCACGACGATCGCCGACATCGTCGCGCAGGTGCAGCGCGTCGACACACTGATCGGCGAGATCGGCAGCGCGACGCAGCAGCAGGCCAGCGGCATCGGCCAGGTCGGCGAGGCGATGCACCAGCTCGACCAGGTGACGCAGCAGAACGCCGCGCTGGTCGAGCAGGCCGCGGCCGCCGCCGGTTCGCTCGACCAGCAGGCCGAGCGGCTGCTGCAGACCGTCGGCGCGTTCCGCCTCTAGAAGAGCGTGGGTTGGTCGTCGGGCGGCGCGGCACCCTCGATGACCAGCATCTTCAGTTTCGTCGCCGCGCCGCCGTGCGCCGAGAAGCCGCCGTGGCGACCGCCGGCGGCCAGCACGCGGTGGCAGGGCACGACGGGCGCGAACGGGTTCGCGCCCAGCGCCTGGCCGACGGCGCGCGCGGCGCCCGGCTCGCCGAGCTGCTGCGCTATATCGCCGTAAGTGAGCGTCCTGCCGGGCGGAATCGCCAGCGCCGCGCGGTACACGCGTTGGTGGAAATCGGACACGCCGCGCCAGTCGAGCCGCGTCTCGGCCAGGTCGCGCACCTCGCCGCGCAGCAGCGCCTGCACCGCCTCGACCAGCGCCTGCCACTCCGGCGGCGGCGGGCACTCGGCCAGGCGCGGAAAGCGGCGCTGCATGCGGACACGCGTCGCCGCCTCGTCGGCCTGCGGCAGTTGCGCCCCGCGCAGCCCGGCGTCGCCCCAGGCGATGCCGCAATGGCCGATCGACGTCTCGAACAGCGCCCAGCCGCCGACCGACTGCGCACCGGGTGCAGCGTCCGGCAAGCTCATCGCGGGCGGCTCAGCGAGAGAGTGCGAGCTTGACGCCGAAGCCGAGCAGCAGCGTCCCGGCGGCGCGGTTCATCCAGCGCGTGATGCGCGGGCTGCCCTGCAGCGCGCGCGCGAAGCGGCGCGTCAGCAGCACCACGGTGGCGCAGTAGAGCAAGGTCAGCGCGGCGATCGTCGCCGCCATCACCGCGAAGGTGACGACACCCTGGTGCTGCGCCGGGTCGACGAAGAGCGGGAAGAAGGCCATGTAGAAGACGATCGCCTTCGGGTTCAGCAGCGTGATGCCGAGCGCCTGGCGGAAGTACTGGCCGGCATGCATGCGGATCACCGGCCGGTCGCCCGGCTTGGCGGTGATCATGCGCAGTCCCAGCCACGCGAGGTAGCCCGCACCCAGCCATTGCACCGCGCCGAAGACCAGCGGCCAGGCGGCCAGCAGCGCCGCGACGCCGGCCACCGCCAGCCACATCAGCACCTGGTCGCCGGCGATGACGCCCAGCGTCGCCGCCAGGCCGCCGCGCACGCCGCCCTTGCCGGTCGAGGTGATCAGCGCCAGGTTGCCGGGGCCGGGAATCGCGAGGAAGACGATCACCGCGATGACAAAGGCGCCGTAGTCAGCCACACCGAACATGTTGAACTCCCCTTCGCGATCCTCGAGCAGCGAACGATGATGCCACGCGGCCGCATCACCGCGGTGGCGTCGGGCCGTACGGCCGCACCAGCCGCAGCCACTTGCGCGCCGGCAGCCCGGTGCGGGCCTCGATGGCCTCGGCGCGGGCAGTCAGCGCCGCGCGGTCGGGCACCTCGACGCCGCGTGCGGCGACGACGATGGTGTTGCCTTCGCGCGTCGGTGCCAGCTGCCAGACCTGGGTCGCGCCGAAGGCCCCGGCGATCAGCGCGGCGCTGCGCTCGAAGCTGGCGTCGCGGCCGAACAGGTTGACGGTCATCAAGCCGCCCGGCGCCAGCACACCGCGGCATCCGGCGTAGAACTGTTCGTCGTCGAGCACCGGCGCCGCGGCCTCGTGGTCGTAGAGGTCGACGCACAGCACGTCGGCCGTCTGCAGGTTCGTGGCATCGCCGACCCAGGCCGCGGCGTCGCCTTCGAGCACCGTCAGCCGTGCATCGTCGGCCGGCAGCTGGAACCACAGCCGGCAGGCGGTGATGACGCTCGGGTTCAGCTCGACCACCGTCGTCTTCATGCGCAGCACCTGGTGCGTGAAGCGCGTGATCGCCGCGCCGCCGAGACCCAGCTGCACCGCATGGCCGGCAGCCAGCGTGTCGGTCGGCCGCCACAGCATCCAGGCCATCATGCGCTGCACGTATTCGAGCTCGATCTGCCGCGGCTTGCGGATGCGCATCGCGCCCTGCACCCAGGGCGTGCCCAGGTGCAGGTAGCGCACGCCGTCGAACTCGGAGATCGTCGCGCCGGCCAACGTGGTCTGCAGGCGTTTCCTCATCGGTGGACGGGTCATGCCAGGCCGTGTCGTTCGAAGACGGCGCGCCACGCCGCGAGCTTGCGCTCGAACGACCAGCTCGCATTGGCCGGGCTGGTCGACGGCAGCCGGTACACCGGCAGCCCGAGCGCGCTGGTGACGCGGGCAAAGCGCGCCGATTCGCCGCCGTTGTGCGCCACCGCCTCGAGCGCCGGGCAGCGTCGGCTCAGCCCGGGTAGATCGTTCGGCACCGCGGCCTCGATCGCGCTGTCCAGGCTGCCTTCGCGGCGGCAGCTGGCATAGACATCCCACAACGCCAGGCCGCGCCGGCGCAGCTCGGCCAGGCGCTCGCGGTACGGCCAGTCGGCGAGCGGCACGCCCCACAGCGTGCCGACGATCGGCCAGAACTGGTTGCGCGGATGCGCGTAGTACTGGCCGGCGGCCAGCGATGCGGCGCCCGGAAAGCTGCCCAGCACGATCAAGCGGCTCGCACGCGACAGTACCGGGCTCAGACCGACCAACGCGTTGTCACCATCGCAGGGCTCTGCAATGATCGAATCGGGTCGCCAATCAGGAGGAGTGTTCATGTACGTGGAAACGGTCGTCAATTTTCTCAGCACCGAGGGCGCCGAGTTCGCGCTGAAGATCCTCGGTGCGCTCGCGGCCTGGATCATCGGCCGCTGGATCATCGGGCTGGTGCTGCGCGCCTTCAACATCGCGGTCGCGCGCGGCAAGCGCATCGATGCGACGCTCGCGAAATACCTGACGTCGATCATCAGCGTCATGCTGACCATTGTCCTGGTGCTCGCGATCCTGGACATCTTCGGCGTGCGCACCACGTCGTTCGCCGCGCTGCTGGCCGGCGCCGGCCTGGCGATCGGCACCGCCTGGGGCGGGCTCTTGACGCACTTCGCGGCCGGCGTCTTCATGCAGGTGCTGCGGCCGTTCAAGGTCGGCGACTTCGTGCAGGCGGGCGGCGTCACCGGCACGGTGCACGAGGTCGGCCTGTTCGGCACGACCATCGTCACGCCGGACAACGTGCTGACGATCGTCGGCAACAACAAGGTCTTCTCCGAGAGCATCCAGAACTTCTCGGCGCTGCCGCACCGGCGCGTCGACTGCAACGCGAAGATCGCCAACGGCGTCGAACCGGCCGACGCGATCGGGCGGCTGAAGGCCGCGGTCGCGCAGATTCCGAACGTGATGACGAGCCCCGCGCCGGACGTCGAGATCCAGAGCTTCACGCCCGAAGGACCGTTGCTGTGCGTACGGCCCTACACCCACACCGATCACTACTGGCAGGTCTACTTCGACACGCACAAGGCCATCGCGACCACCTTCGGCGCCGCCGGCTACCCGGTGCCGGAGACGCCGCTGGCGCCGCGCACGCGTTGACGATGCGCCGCCCCCGCCGCCTCGTCCTCGCGCCGCTGGCGCTCGCCGCGGCTGCCGCCGCCGCGCAGCAGCCGCTGCAGACCGTCGTGATCACCGGCTCGCCGCGCGCGCAGCAGGCGATCGATGCGCCGTATGCCATCAGCGTCGTCGACGCCGACACGCTGCGCGACGCCGGGCCGATGATCAACCTGTCCGAGGTGATGGCGCGCGTGCCGGGCCTGGTCGTCAACAACCGCAACAACTACGCGCAGGATCTGCAGATCAGCGCGCGCGGCTTCGGTGCGCGCGCGGCCTTCGGCGTGCGGGGGCTGCGCATCTATGCCGACGGCATCCCGGCCACGATGCCCGACGGCCAGGGCCAGGTCGCGCACCTCGACCTCGCCGGCGCCGAGCGCATCGAGGTGCTGCGCGGGCCGTTCTCGGCGCTGTACGGCAACAGCTCGGGGGGCGTGATCGCGCTGTTCACCGCACCGGTGCGGCGCAACGAGGCCGAGGCCGCGCTCGATGCCGGCAGCTTCGGGCTGCGGCAGGCGCGTGTGGGCATCGCCGCGAAGCTCGGCGAGGCGCTCGATGTGCGCGCCAACGCGGGCGTCGTCGACAGCGACGGCTTCCGCCCGCAGAGCGCCGCGCACCGCACGCTCGGCAACGTCCGCCTGGGCTGGAAGGGCGAGCGCGACAGCCTGGTGCTGCTGGCGTCGGACCATCGGCAGCGGGCGCAGGACCCGCTGGGGCTGACGCGCGCACAGCTCGATGCAGACGCGCGCTCGACGACACCGCAGGCCTTGCAGTTCGACACCCGCAAGACGATCGCGCAGACGCAGGCCGGGCTGCAGTGGCGGCACCGCTTCGGCGGCGGCGCGCCCGACGAGGCGGGCCTGCGCGAGAGCACGCTGATGGTCTACGAAGGCCGGCGCGCGGTGACGCAGTGGCTGGCCATCGCGCCGGCAACGCAGGCGCCGCCGCGCCACGGCGGCGGCGTCGTCGACTTCGAGCGCGACTACCGCGGCATCGAGGGGCGGCTCGCGGGGCGCATCGGCGGCGCCGATGCGGTGGTTGGCGTCAATGCCGAATCGCAGGACGACGACCGCCGCGGCTACGAGAACTTCTTGCGCGACGGCAAGGGCCAGCCGCTCGGCTTCATCGGCCTGTTGCGCCGCGACGAGCGCAACCGCGCTGACACGCGCGAGGGCTTCGCGCAGGCCAGCGTGCCGTTCGGCGAGGCTTGGGCGCTCAGCGCCGGCGTGCGCAGCGGCCGCGTCGTGCTGCGCGCCGACGACCGCTACCTCAGCAACGGCAACGACTCCGGCCGGCTCGAGTACCGCTACACCAACCCGGTGCTCGGGCTGCGCTGGACCGTGCGGCCCGGCTGGGTGCTGCATGCCGGCGCGGCGCGCGGCTACGAGTCGCCGACGCTCGGCGAGCTGGCCTACCGGAGCGACAGCGCGGGCGGCTTCAACGATCGGCTCAAGGGCCAGTCGAGCCGGCAGCTCGAGCTCGGCAGCAAGCTGCGCGGCCGTGGCCTGGAGCTCGATGCGGTGGTGTTCGGAATCGACACGCGCGACGAGATCGGCGTGCTGACGAACGCCGGCGGCCGCTCGAGCTTCCAGAACACCGGCCGCACGCGGCGCCATGGCGCCGAGCTGGCGCTCGGCTGGCAGATCGACACGACGTGGAAGCTGCAGCTCGCCGCGCATGCGCTGCGCGCGCGCTACCGCGACGGCTTCCTCACCTGCAGCGGCGTGCCGTGCACCGCGCCGACGCTGCCGGTCGCCGCGGGCAACCGCATCGCCGGCGCGCCGGCCGGCGGCGTCCACACCGAGCTGGCGTGGCGTCCTGCCGCGCTGCCCGGCGAGTTCGCGCTCGAGTGGCGCGCGCTCGGCCGCACGCCGGTCAACGATGCCAACACCGAGTTCGCCGGCGGTTATGCGCTCGTGAACCTGCGCTGGAGCCACCGCGTCGCGGTCGGCGCCGCCGACACGCTGGAGCTGCTGGCGCGCATCGACAACGCGGCCGACCGCCGCCATGCCGGCAGCGTCATCGTCAACGACGCGAACGGCCGCTTCTACGAGCCCGGCGCGCCGCGCAGCGTGTTGGCTTCAGTGCGCTGGCGGCATACCTTTTAGGCGTTAGGGGCGCCAAACATTCCTACTTCGGCCGCACCGCGTCGGCGGTGCCCTGGATGAAGGCCTTCAGCTTGTCGACGTCCTCGGCCGCGAGCTTGCCGGTGAAGTCCGGCATGCCGTTGTTCGTGAGCGGGCCCTTGAAGATGAACTTGTCGAGGTTCGAGATCACCTCGGGTGCCGAGTAGCCGAGGTTCGGAATATTGCCGCCGCGGTCGACGCCCGGCACGCCGTGGCAGAACACGCAGTTGCTGACGAACAGCGCCGTGCCCTCCTTGTAGTGCTCGGGGTTGTACTTCACGCCCTGCAGCAGCGCGCCGAGCTTGTACTGCACGAAGTCCGGCGCCTTGGCGGTGCCGCCGACCGCGAAGGTGTAGACGGTGCCCGGGCCCTGGCGCTCGGTGGCGCGCGCGGCCAGGCCGTAGACGCCGCCCCAGCCGACCGCGATCGAGACGTACTGCTTGCCGTCGACGAGGTAGGTCACGGGTGCGGCGACCACGCCGGTGCCGGTGGGCGTCTCCCACAGCTTCGCGCCGGTCGCCGCGTGGTAGGCGACGAAGCGGCCGTCGGCGGTGCCCTGGAACACCAGGTCGCCGGCGGTCGTCAGCGTGCCGCCGTTCCACGGCGAGACATGCTCGTGGCGCCACGCCTCCTTCTGCTGCACCGGGTCCCACGCGACGAGGCGGCCGTAGGGCGTGCTCTTCGGCGGCTCGACATTCGCGAACATCGCGAGGTTCCACCCCACGCCGCTGTGCGGCTCGCCGGGGCGCACCGCGTTGTGCTTCCAGTCCTTGTTGTCCATCAGGTTGACCGGAATGCCCTGCACCGGCAGGTACACGAGCCCGGTCTTCGGGTTGAAGGACATCGAGTGCCAGTTGTGCGCGCCGAAAGCGCTCGGAATGATCTCGCGCGGGCGGTCGGCGACGCGGGCGATCTCGGTCTCGATCGGCCGCCCCTTGGCGTCGTAGCCGCTGGCCCAGTTGACCTCGGCGAAGGGCTTGGCCGAGATGAACCGGCCGCTCTTGCGGTCGATCACGAAGAAGAAGCCGTTCTTCGGCGCATGCAGGATCACCTGGCGCGGCTTGCCGTCGATCTTCAGGTCGGCCAGGATCATCGGCTGAGTCGACGTGAAGTCCCAGTTGTCGCCCGGGGTCTCCTGGTAGTGCCAGACGTATTTGCCCGTGTCGGGATTCAGCGCGACGATCGACGCGAGGTACAGGTTGTCGCCGCCGGCCGGGCTGCGCTTGGCACGCGCCCACGGGCTGCCGTTGCCGGTGCCGATGTACATCAGGTTCAGCTCGGGATCGAAGGCCATCGTGTCCCACGCGGTGCCGCCGCCGCCGGCTTCCCAGTACTTGCCCGCCGGGTCCCAGGTCTTCGCGGCCTTGGCCATCGCCTCGTTCTCGAACGGCTTGCCCGGGTCGCCGGGCACGGTGAACCAGCGCCACGCCTGCTTGCCGGTGCTCGCGTCGTAGGCCGTGATGTAGCCGCGCACGCCGTACTCGGCGCCACCGTTGCCGATGATCACCTTGCCCTTGAAGACGCGCGGCGCGCCGGTGATCGTGTACGGCCGGCTGCGGTCGATCAGCGTGTCCTGCTCCCAGACCTTCTGGCCGGTCGCCGCATCGAGCGCGATCAGCCGGCCGTCGTAGGCGGCGACGAAGACCTTGCCCTGGTACAGCGCGACGCCGCGGTTGACGACGTCGCAGCAGCCCTTGAAACCTTGCGTGCGGTCGACCAGCGGATCGAAGGTCCACAGGCGCTGGCCGGTGCGCGCATCGATCGCGTGCACGATGCTCCACGAGGCGGTGGCGTACATGATGCCGTCGACCACCAGCGGCGTCGCCTCGACGCCCCGCGTCGATTCCAGGTTGTACGACCAGACCAGGCCGAGCTGCTTGACGTTGTCGGCATTCACCTGCGCCAGCCGCGAGAAGCGCGTCTCGGCGTAGTCGAGGCCGTGGCTCGGCCAGTCGGCACCACTCTTCGCGTTGTTGCGGATCGTCGGCCCGTCGATGGCCTGGGTCACCGCGCGGATGTGCCCGGCGCTGCCCTTGGCGGGCTGGGCATGGGCGGCGGCGGCGATCGCGGCCGCCAGCATGGCGCCGAGCGCCGCGGCGCCGTACCATCGGGCCCGGCCATCGGATTGCAGATCAAGCTTCACGGTGTCTCCTCGGGCTCAGGGGGTCGCGGGGCACGCGCCCGCAATGCGAAGCTTCGGCGCTGCAGGGCCTTCCGTCCAATCTCGGGGAACCCCGTAGCGAAACTGTTCTGTCCCGGCACATGCACAACGGCACCGCCACCCTCCGCACCCTGCCCTGGCATCCCGCGACGCCGAGCGAGCCGCAGCAGCTCGCGTTGGCGCGGCAGCGTTTTTTCGCCGAGGGCATGAACCCGGCGGGACAAGTGGCCGAGGCGGTCTGGCGGTCCTGGCAACGCTGCGTGCAGAAGGGCCTGCGGCCCGAGCGCTCGCCGAGCTTCGAACCGGTCAGCCGCAGCCGCATCAGCTACCTCGCCGCGCGCGACCACGCGCTGCTGAAAGCGGCCCGGCAGCCCTTCGACGAGCTGCAGGCCGCGGTGGCGCGCAGCGGTTGCAAGGTGTTGCTGGCCGACCGCGACGGCGTGCTGCTGCGCGTGACTCCGGCGCCGCGCGCGGACGGCCCGGTGATGCACGCGGCCTGCCGCGTCGGTGTCGACCTGCGTGAGAGCCTGATCGGGACCACCGCGCCGTCGCTGGCGGCGTACGCCGGCGGCAGTTGCACGGTGCGCGGCGGCGAGCATTTCCACGATCTGCTTGGCCACGTCCATTGCGCGGCAGCACCGATCCGCAACCGGCACGGGGCCGTTGTCGCGGTGCTCGACTTGTCCATCGAAGGGCAGCCCTTCGGCTTCGATGCGCGCTGGCTGGTGCAGACCTATGCCGGCACGATCGAGGACCGGCTGCGCATCGCGCAAACGCGGCAGCAGGTGCTGCTGCGGCTGCACAGCGCGCCGCATGCGCTGCAGGCGCCGGGCGCCGGCCTGGCGGCGGTCGACGAAGCGGGCCGCATCGGCTGGCTCAATCCGGCGGCGGCCGGGCTGATCGGCGTCGATGGCGCCGACGCGCGCCCGTTCCGCGTCGAGGCCCTGCTCGGCTGCAGCGTCGAGCATCTGCTGGAGATGACGCACAAGCGGGAGCCGCATCCGCAGCTGCTGCCGAACGGATTGACGGTGTGGCTGCAGGCCGAATTCCGCCCGCTCGGCGACAACGACGACGACGACACCGGCGTCGTCACCCCGGCTGCATCGGCAGCGGCGCCCGCCGCCGAAGCGACGGCGCCGGCGTCCGAACCGCCCGGCACCCTGGCTCAACTCAGCCGACAGCTGGTCGATCAGACGCTCGCGGCGTGCGATGGCAACGTCTCGCGCGCGGCGCGCCGCCTCGGCGTCTCGCGCGGGCTGCTGTATCGGCGCTTGCGCGCCGGCTGACGAGGCTTTATTTCGAGCCCGGCGCGCCGCGCAGCGGGCTGCTCTCACTGCGCGGCGGCACGCCCTCTGAACGACGGCGCGGACCCCACTCATTCAAGGGGCGGGTCGGCAAGAGGCCTCCCATTGGCCGCCGTCCGAACGGGAAAAACTGCACGCTCTGCGGCCCAAGCCGGTTGCTTTTGATCGGTCAACGTCTATTGTTGTTAGGTTCGAAACAAGAGGTTGGGCGGGCGGCGCCAGCAGACGCGGCTCGATGATTCGCTGACAGCGGCTGTAGTGCTTGAGCGGAGGGTCGAGATGAACGCACTGTCGAGATTCCTGTGCCGGGGCGTCGGCGTGATCGCCGCGCTGCTCGGGTTGTCGATGCAGGCGGCGCTGGCGTCGATGGTCAGCGTGTCGATCTCGCAGCTGATGATCACGCCGGGCGCCGGCACGCTGGTGATCGATCCCTGGACCGCCAATGCCAGCGCGGTCGCGCACAACAGCCTGGGCGAGGTGGACGGCAGTTTCCATCCCGGTCCGCTGCTGGCGAACGCCAGCAGCAGCATCGGCTTCGCCGACGCCAGCGGCCACGCCTCGGCCGCCGACCTGCTCGCCAGCGCGTCCGGCAACATCGACCTGATCCCCGGCTCCGCGGCCGACACCACGGCGCTGGGCGCACTGTTCACCCGCTTCATGATCACCGGCGGCACCGGCAGCGTCGACGTCAAGTTCTCGATGCAGGTCGACGGGCACCAGGCCGGCTCGACCGGCGCCTTCGGCCATGTCGACATCAACTCACTGATCGCCACCCTCGAGCTCGACGGCGCTTCGGTGCTGTTCCTGCACAACCCGATCACGGCCGGTGCCAACGCGAGCTTCGACGTCACGACGTCGACGACGCTCAGCGCCACCGTGAGCCTGAACTTCGACACCGAGTACCAGCTGTTCGCGCTGGCCGATGGTGAGCTCGGGGAGGGGGAGACACCCGAGCCGGGTACGGCGGCGCTGGTGCTCGCCGCAGCGGTCGGCAGCACGCTGGCAAGGCTGCAAGCGCGCCGTTCGCGCGCCGGCGTGCGCCACGCGCACGCCTGACCTGCAACTCCCTCCGAACCGACGTTTCATCCGCCGCCGCGGCCCCGAGCTGCGCGCGGCGAGGAGGCGGCCATGCAAACCACGCCGCGGCGCTCGTTGCCGACCCTCGTCCTGTCGTTCCTGATCCTCGTGTCGTCGCTGCTGGCGATGCCGGTCGGCGCCGAGCCGTATGGGGACGACCCGCCGCCGCGCTGCGACTGCGGCGCCTGCCAGACTGAATCCGGCACCAGCGACTGCAGCAGCAGCGAAGGCTGCCTCTGCGGCGGCAGTTCGATGAGCCGCAGCGAGGGCAACCTGTCGCAGGGCGTGCCCGGCCCGGCGCTGCGCGGCGGCAGCGGCTCGGTGCCGCGCTTCGCGCTGCAGTACGACAGCTACAACGCCGACACCTCGCGCGCACGCTTCGGCACCGTGCTGGGCATCGGCTGGACGCACACCTTCAATGTCTTCCTCTACAGCGTGCGCGGCCACCTGTTCCGCGTCGATGCCGATGGCCGCATCACCAAGTTCGCGCTCGGCCCCGGCGGCAGCTTCAGCGCTTCACCCGGCCACTTCGAGACCCTCGTGCAGCAGCCCGGCGGCTTCGTGCTGTCGCGCAAGGACGGCACCGTCTACCGCTTCGGTCCGCTCGCCGCATCGAGCTTCATGCCCGGCACGCCGGTGGCGCTGCTGCAGAGCATCACCGACCGCAACGGCAACGTCACCGGCTTCAGCTACAGCGGCTCGCTGCTGACGCAGCTCACCGACCCGTACAACCGCACGCTGCTGTTCACCTACAACGCGCAGGGCAAGGTGCAGAGCATCACCGACCCGCTCGGCCGCGTGACCACGTTCATCTACGACTCGAGCGGCGCGCAGCTGCAGCAGGTCGTCGATCCGCTCGGCCACGCCACGCGCTTCACCTACAACACGCTGTTCCAGCTCACCCGCAAGACCGACCGCGACGGCCGCGTCACGACCTACCGCTACGCCAATGGCCGGCCGGTGGGCATCACCGACGGCACGGGCGGTGCGCACTTCACGCTGTCCAACCCCGGCAACTGGGCCGTCGACGCCACCGTGCTCGCGCAGCAGATGCTGCGCCGCTACATCCCCGCGACCACCACCAAGACCGACGGCCGCGGCCAGCTCTGGAAGTACGACTACGACGCCAACGGCCACATCCTCAAGGCCACCGCCCCGGACGGCACCTTCAGCAGCACCAGCTACGACCCCGCCACGCTGATGCCGGCCACGCGCACCGATGCCAACGGCAATACGACCAGCTACCAGTACGACAGCCGCGGCAACCTGACCCGCGTGACCAACCCGCTCGGCCACGTCACCACCTACACCTACGAGCCGGTCTTCAACCAGATGACCAGCCGCACCGATGCCAACAACCGCATCACCAGCTACGAGTACGACAGCCGCGGCAACCGCATCAAGGAGACCGACGCCGCCGGTGCCACCCGAACCTGGAGCTACGACAGCCGCGGCAACGTGACGAGCGAGACCAACAAGAACGGCCACACGACCCACTACCTCTACGACAGCAACGGCAACCGCAACCAGATCACCGACGCGCTCGGCAACCTCACGACGATGAGCTATGACGCCGTCGGCAATCTGCTCACGCGCACCGACGCCAACGGCCACACCACCAGCTACGCCTACGACGCGCTCGACCGCCTGGTCACCACCACCGATCCTGCCGGCAAGACCTCGCTCGCCGCCTACGACCACGAAGGCCACCGCACGCAGGTCACCGACCGCAACGGCAACCCCACGCAGTACCAATACGACCAGCGCGGACGGTTGATCAAGACCACCGACGCGCTCGGCCACACCGTCACGCAGACCTGGGACCGCAACGACAACCTGGTCTCGCGCACCGACCAGAACGGCCGCACGACGATCTACGCCTACGACGTTCAGAACCGCCGCATCCGCAGCACCGACGCGCTGCTGCCGGTGCACAACGTCACGACGATGACCTACGACCCGGTGGGCAACAAGCTCACCGACAAGGATGCCCGCGGCCACGTCAGCAGCTACCAATACGACGCGCTGAACCGGCTGGTGCGTCGGACCGATGCCGAGGCCAACGTCACGCAGATCGCCTACGACGGCGACGTGGTCTGCCTGGCGATCGGCTGCCCGACCAAGGGCTCGTCCAAGGTCACGAAGCAGACCGACGCCGAAGGCAAGGTCACCTACTTCAAGTACGACGCGCTCGACCGCCTGACGACGCAGATCCGCAAGCAGACCGACTCGGTCGACGTGATCGACGCCGACGACGCCGTCACCCGCAGCACCTACGACGCGCAGGGCAACCGGTTGACGCTGGTCGATCCGAACGGCAACTCCACCAGCTACAGCTACGACGTGCTGGACCGCCAGGTCCGGATGGCGGTGCGCGTCGACCCGCTGACCGAGGACATCACGCTGACCAGCTACGACCCGGTCGGCAACATCAGGACGATGACGGCACCGAACCTGAACGTCACGACCTACACCTACGACGTGCTGGACCGCCGCATCCGCGTCGACGACTCGGTCGGCCTGGTCGGCACCGCGATCTACGACAACGTCGGCAACCGCCTGAGCCAGCTCGACGGCAACGGCAACGGCTCCGTCAACGCGTACGACGCACTGAACCGCATCATCAAGGTCACCGATGCGCTCGGCCACCCGACGCACTACGCCTACGACCCGGTCGGCAACCTCGTGCAGGTGACCGACCGCGCCGGCATCGTCACCGGCTTCGGCTACGACGAGATCAACCGGCGCACCGGCATGACCGAGGCCATCGGCACACCGGTGCAGCGCAGCACCGGCTACCGCTACGACGCGGTCGGCAACCTGAGCCGCGTCATCGACGCCAACGGGCGGGCGACCGACTACGCCTACGACAAGGTCAACCGGATGGTCCGCGAGACCTATGCCGACAGCCGGATCCGGCGCTTTGCCTACGACCGCGTCGGCAACCTCAAGACCCGCACCGACCAGAAGGGCCAGGTCACGAACTACCTGTACAGCGACCTGCACTACCCGACACGGCGTGACTATCCGGTCAGTGCCGATGACATCATGAGTTATGACCTCGGCGGCCGCGTCTTGAGCGCCGAGCGCGGCGGCTGGCTCGTCAGCTTCGCCTACGACGGTGCCAACCGCATCACGCAGACGGTTCAGAACGGCAAGACCATCGCCTACAGCCACGACATCCCCGGCCGCACGCGCCGCATCACCTATCCCGGTGGCCGCATCGTCACCGAGACCGGCGACCTGCGCGGCCGCCTCGAGCGCATCGACGACGCGCTGGCACCGCAGCCGATCGCGCGCTACAGCCACGATCCGGGCGATCGCGTGATTTCGCGCATCTACCGCAACCAGACCGCGGCGCGCTACGACTACAACGCGAACAACTGGATCCTTTCGCTGAACCACGTCAACGCCGGTTTGCTGCGGATTGCCGGCTTCGGCCACGCCTACGAGAACGAGGGGCACAAGCACTTCGAGAACAAGCTGCCCGACCCGGCGAGCTCGCAGACGCGGTCCGAGGCCTACAAGTACGACAGCCTGTACCGGCTGATCGACTACCAGGTCGGCACGCTGATCGGCAGCAGCGTGCCGGTGCCGCTGACGCAGACGCAGTACGCACTCGATGCGGTCGGCAACTGGAACGTCAAGACCCGGGATGCCGTTGCAGAGAGCCGGACGCACAGCGTGACGAACGAGATCACGCAGATCGGCGCTGTGCCGGTGATGTCGGACCTCAACGGCAATACCAACGAGGACGCGCTGTACCGCTACGACCACGACGAGGAAAACCGCCTCGTGCGCGTCAGCCGCAAGTCGGACCAGCGCGTCATCGGCCGCTACGAGTACGACGCGCTGGGCCGCCGCATCAAGCAGCTCAGCGATGCGGCCACGCCGTCGAGCCTGCTCGAAGTGCGCTACTTCTACGACGAGGCGCGCCTGCTCGAGGAACAGGACGCCGCCGGCGCGACGCGCGGGACCTGGGTCTACGGCAGGCAGCTCGACGAAGTGCTGACGATGGAGCGCGCTGGCCAGACGCACTATTACCACCAGAACAGCCTGGGCTCGGTCGCCGCGGTGACCGACGCCGCGGCCGCTGTGATCGAGCGTTATGCCTACGACGCCTACGGCCTGCCGGCGGTCTACGACGGCAACGGCAACGCCATCGCAGCAAATCCCTGGGGCACGCCGCACAGCACGATCGGCAACCCGTGGTTGTTCACCGGCCGGCAGTTCGACGAGGAGTCGGGCCTGTACCACTACCGCGCCCGCACCCACGATCCGCTCAAGGGTCGCTTCCTGCAGCGCGATCCGCTGTACGACGAGATCAACCTGTACCAGTACGTCGGCAGCAGCCCGCCGAACTACACCGACCGCTATGGCCTGTTCATGTACGTGCAGAACGCCGGCTTCACCGACCTGAGCGCGCCGTGCGTGCCGCCGCGCCGGCTGTGCGCGGACTACGCCTGGAGCTGGCGCTTCGAGCTGTTCACCTACACGCCGATCGGCCCGCTGGTCTCCGGCCGCGTCGTGCTGCCGATCGTCGGCACCGAGCTGCAGTGGAACCTCTGGATCCAGCATGTCGACGCCGACTGGAGCTGCCGCTCCTGCGACCGCCGCTTCGCGCGCGATGGCGACAGCTTCGCATTCTGGGAATGGTTCAGCACGCGCGGAACCGGGCCGGTGCCGGCCGGTGCGCCGCCGCCGGTGGTGCGGCTGCCGTTCGGTTTCCCGCCGCTGCACCGCACCTACTTCGGCAACGACACGCATGCGAACGCCTACAGCTCGTTCAACGATTGCCAGTGCACGTGCCGCGAGCGGCGCGACATCACGTCCTACCTCGGCTTCACGCTGGGCGCGGTGCATGACGACTGGGGCATGCTCGCCTGGGGTGCGCGCAACGTGCCGCCAGGCATGAACGAGATCGCACCGGGCGTGCCGCGGCCGCTGCGCGGCATCGGCATCCCGATCCCGGAAACCCGGCACAAGTGGGGCCTGCGGGTCGGCTGCGCCCTCGGAGCCTGCTTCGAGACGGGGCACTACGGCACCACGCCGTGACATCGGGAGCCGGCGAGCGCGCCGCGCTCGCCGGCACCGCGGATCGAGGAGAACGACGATGGACGGCAAGCACAGCAGCGGCTTCGCAGCGGTGGGGTTCGCGGCATTCGCACTGGCGTGGGCGCTGCTGCTGCCGCTGCCCGCGGCCGCCGAGCCGTATGGCGACGACCCGCCGCCACGCTGCGAATGCCCCACCTGCCCGAGCGAGCCCGGCCCGAGTGAATGCACCACCAGCGAAGGCTGCCTCTGCGGTGGCAGCACGCTGAGCCGCAGCGAAGGCAACCTGTCGCAGAGCGTGCCCGGCCCGGCGCTGCGCGGCGGCAGCGGCTCGGTGCCGCGCTTCGCGCTGCAGTACGACAGCTACAACGCCGACACCTCGCGCGCACGCTTCGGCACCGTGCTGGGCATCGGCTGGACGCACACCTTCAATGTCTTCCTCTACGGCGTGCGCGGCCACCTGTTCCGCGTCGATGCCGACGGCCGCATCACCAAGTTCGCGCTCGGCCCCGGCGGCAGCTTCACCGCTTCACCCGGCCACTTCGAGACCCTCGTGCAGCAGCCCGGCGGCTTCGTGCTGTCGCGCAAGGACGGCACCGTCTACCGCTTCGGTCCGCTCGCCGCATCGAGCTTCATGCCCGGCACGCCGGTGGCGCTGCTGCAGAGCATCACCGACCGCAACGGCAACGTCACGAGCTTCAGCTACACCGGCTCGCTGCTGACGCAGCTCACCGACCCGTACAACCGCACGCTGCTGTTCACCTACAACGCGCAGGGCAAGCTGCAAAGCATCACCGACCCACTCGGCCGCGTGACCACGTTCATCTACGACTCGAGCGGCGCGCAGCTGCAGCAGGTCGTCGATCCGCTCGGCCACGCGACCCACTTCACCTACAACACGCTGTTCCAGCTCACCCGCAAGACCGACCGCGACGGCCGCGTCACGACCTACCGCTACGCCAACGGCCGGCCGGTGGGCATCACCGACGGCGCGGGCGGTGCGCACTTCACGCTGTCCAACCCCGGCAACTGGGCCGTCGACGCCACCGTGCTCGCGCAGCAGATGCTGCGCCGCTACATCCCCGCCACCACCACCAAGACCGACGGCCGCGGCCAGCTGTGGAAGTACGACTACGACGCCAACGGCCACATCCTCAAGGCCACCGCCCCGGACGGCACCTTCAGCAGCACCAGCTACGACCCCGCCACGCTGATGCCGGCCACGCGCACCGATGCCAACGGCAATGCCACCAGCTACCAGTACGACAGCCGCGGCAACCTGATCCGCGTGACCAACCCGCTCGGCCACATCACCACCTACACCTACGAGCCGGTCTTCAACCAGATGACCAGCCGTACCGATGCCAACAACCGCATCACCAGCTACGAGTACGACAGTCGCGGCAACCGCATCAAGGAGACCGACGCCGCCGGTGCCACCCGCAGCTGGAGCTACGACAGCCGCGGCAACGTGCTGACCGAAACCAACAAGAACGGCCACGCGACGAGCTACCTCTACGACGCCAACGGCAACCGCAGCCAGGTCACCGATGCGCTGGGGAACGTCACGACGATGAACTATGACGTCGTCGGCAATCTGCTCAGCCGGACCGACGCGAACGGCCACGCCAGCAGCTTCACCTACGACGCGCTCGACCGCCTCGTCGCCGCCATCGACCCTGCGGCCAAGACCACGCTCACCGCCTACGACCGCGAGGGCCACCGCACGCAAGTCACCGACCGCAACGGCAATGGCACGCGCTACGAGTACGACCTGCGCGGCCGCCTGATCAAGACCACCGATGCGCTCGGTCACACCCTCAAACACACCTGGGATCGCAACGACAACCTCCTGACCTCGACCAACCGCAATGGTCGCTCGACGACCTATGCCTACGACACTCGCAACCGGCTCAGCAGGATCATTGACGCGCTCGGGCACAGCACCAGCACCACCTACGACCCCGTCGGCAACAAGCTCACCGAGAAGAATCAGCGCGGCTTCGTCACGAGTTACCAGTACGACGCGTTGAACCGGCCGGTCCGCAGGACCGATGCCGAAGCCAACGTCACGCAATACGGCTACGACGGTGACGTGTTCTGCCTGGCGATCGGCTGCCCGACCAAGGGCTCCGACCTGCTCACACGGCAGACCGACGCGGAGGGCAAGGTCACCTACTTCAAATACGACGCGCTCGACCGGCTGACGACACAAGTCCGCAAGCAGACCGACGTCGCCGACAGCATCGACAGCGACGACGCCGTCACCCGCCACAGCTACGACGCGCAGGGCAACCGCATCGGCCTGATCGAGCCGAACGGCAACACGACGACGATCGTCCGTGACGCAGTGGAGCGGCCGATCGAGATTGCCGTCCGCATCGACGCGCTGACCGCCGAGACAACGCGGCGGACCTACGACCCGGTCGGCAACCTGAAGACGATGACGGCACCGAACCTGAACGTCATGACCTATGGCTACGACGCACTCGACCGGCGCTCGCTCGTCGAAGACTCGATCGGTCTGGTCGCCACCTTCACCTACGACGCCGAAGGCCACCGGCTGACGAAGCAGGACGGCAACGGCAACGCCACCACCAATCAGTTCGATGCCATCTACCGATTGACGACCGTCACCGACGCACTCGGAAAGCTCACGCGCTACGAGTACGACCCGCAAGGCAACCTGATCTCGGTCATCGACCGCGAAGGCATCCCCACCACCTACACGTACGACGACATCGATCGCCGCATCACGATGACGGAGGCCGCCGGCACACCCGAGCAGCGGATGACCAGTTATCGCTACGACGCCGTCGGCAACCTGACCCGCATCACCGATGCCAAGGCGCACGCCACCCTCTACGAATACGACCGGATCAACCGGCCGGTGAAGGAGACCTACGCCGACTCGAGGAGCCGCCGACTGACCTATGACCGGGTGGGCAACCTGGTCAGCCGCCTCGATCAATCGGGGCAGCTCACGACCTATGCGTACAACGACCTGCACTTCCTGACCCGGCGTCACTATCCGACGGGCACCGACCACCTGAGCCCGGACCTCTCCGGGCGCATCATGGCTGCCGAACGCGCCGGCTGGACCGTCACCTTCACCTACGACGGGGCCGACCGCGTGCTGCAGACACTGCAGAACGGCGCCGCGCTGAGCTACAGCTACGACACGCCGGCGCGATCGCGAAAGCTGACCTATCCCGGCGGCCGCACGATCACCGAGACGACCGATCTGCGCGGGCGGCTCGACTCGATCGCCGACTCGGGCTCGCCGCTCGCCGTCGCCAGCTACAGCCACGACCTGGGCAACCGCACCGTCTCGCGGATGTACGGCAACCAGACCGCCGCGCGCTACAGCTTCAACGCGAACAACTGGAACACCGGCGCCAACCACGTCAAGGCCGACCTGTCCCGCATCATCGGCTTCGAGCATGCGTTCAACCACGAAGGCAGCAAGCGCTTCACCCACAAGCTCGCCGATGCCGGCAACTCGGCGCAGCGATCCGAGGCCTACCAGCACGACAAGCTGTACCGGCTGATCGACCAGCAGATCGGGGCACTGCTCGGCGGCCTCGTGCCGGCGCCCATTCATCGCACGCAGTACAGCCTCGATCTGCTCGGCAACTGGCAAGTGGTCACGCGCGACGGCATCGCCGAGGCCCGGACCCACGGCGCCACCAACGAGATCACGACCGTCGGCGGCATGCCCGTGTCCTCGGACCCGAACGGCAATACGAGCGAGAACGCGCTGTACCGCCATCACTACGACGAGGAGAACCGGCTCGTGCGGACGATCCGCAAATCGGACCAGCGGATCGTCGGCCGCTATGACTACGATGCGCTGGGACGGCGCATCCGCAAGGTCGTCGACGCGGGCGTCGTGTCGAACCCCAGCGAGACGCTGTACTTCCACGACGGTGCACGCATCGTCGAGGAACGTTCGCCGGCGCCAAGCACGCTGGCAACCCACGTGTATGGCCAACAGGTCGACGAGGTGCTGAGCTCCGAGCGTGGCGGCACGACGCACTTCCATCACCAGAATTCGATCGGGTCGGTGGAGGCCGTCACCGATGCCGGCGGCAACGTCGTCGAGCGCTATGCCTACGATGCCTATGGGCGTGTACAGGTGCTCGACGCCGGCGGCACGCCGCTGGCGCAGAACTCCTGGGGCACGCCGCACAGCGCGATCGGCAACCCGTGGCTCTTCACCGGGCGCCAGCTCGACGAGGAGAGTGGCCTCTACCACTTCCGCGCCCGCCAGCTCGACCCGGCGGCCGGCCGCTTCCTGCAGCGCGATCCGGCCGGCTACCGCGCCGGGCTGAACCTGTACGAATACGTCCGCAGCCGGCCGCTCGACTACACCGACCCGTCCGGCATGGTGCCCTGCAAGTGCGGACCGGACATCAGCGACGCCTTGGTTGACCTGGCGCAGGATGTCGAGCAGGCATTCGACACGATGGGCTGGTTCAGCAAGATGATGTATTGCTCGGACTTCAAGCTCAACCGCTGGGACATCAAGGAGCTGCACAACTGCATCGGGCTGGGTGTGGCGGGCTGCCCGAGCGGCGCGGCCTGCAGCTGCACCGTCGAGCTGTTCGGCGTCTGCCTGAAGGGCCACGAAGCCAACTACTATCTCTGGGGCGTCATCGGCCGGCTGTGCGGCATGTCGCAGTGGAAGACCGTGGACATCGTGACCTCGTGGAAGATGCTGTTCCACCAGAGCCTGCCCTCGCGCGGCACCGGCTGGGCCACCGAACGCGGCTATCTGCAGAACAACAAGGCCGGCCCGCGGGATTGGCAGACACCCGCCAACGCATGCCCCACCGGTTGCGGCAAGTTCAAGGGCAAGCTGCACTGGAAGTGGGGCGACTACGAGAGCTAGGAGCAGCAGCGATGCATCCCCCTGGTGTCCCGGTCCCCGGGCGGCGCGCGGAGCCGCGAACCCCCACGCGCGGCTTCACCCTCCTCGAACTGCTCGTCGTGATGCTGATCATCGGCCTGCTCGCCAGCTACGTCGCGCCGCGCTACTTCGACCAGGTCGGCAAGTCCGAGATCAAGGCGGCGCGCGCGCAGCTGGATGCCTTCGACAAGGCGCTCGCCGCCTACCGGCTCGACACCGGGCACTTCCCGAACAACGCGCAATCGCTGCGCGCGCTGGTCGAGCGGCCGGCCAACGAGCCGAAGTGGGCCGGCCCCTACCTGTCGAAAGCCTTGCCGGCCGACCCCTGGGGGTGGCCTTACGTCTACCGCCAGCCGGGCGACGCGGGCCGCGACTACGAGCTGCTGTCGCTGGGCAAGGACGGCCAGCCCGGCGGCAGCGGCGACGCGGCCGACATCAGCGCCTGGTCGACCGGCCGCTGATCCGGGGAAAGCAGCGGCAATGCGCGTGCGGGCCGACATCGTCGAAGGCCGCGCGCCGCCGCGCCGCATCGAGCTCGACGCCGCGTCGCTCGACGACGCACGCCGGCAGGCGCAGCGCCTGGGCTACGCGGTGCTGGCCTGCCACGCGCTCGACGATTCCTTCGGCGCGCGCTGGCAGCGGCGGCGCCGCGCCGGCAGCGGCCGCTTCGAGCTGCCGGTGTTCGTCGAGCAGCTGCGCGACCTGCTGGTCGCCGGTCTGTCGGTGATCGAGGCGCTCGAAGCGCTGCAGCCGGACGCGCGCGGCGACGGCAGCACGGTGATCGACGGCCTGGCACGCGCGCTGCGCAGCGGCTCGCCGCTGTCCGGCGCACTGGCGCAGCAGCCGGTCTTTCCGGCGCTGCTGGTCGCGCTGGTGCACGCGGCCGAGCTGACCTCCGACCTGCCGCAGGCGCTGGCGCGCTTCCTCGAGCACGAGCAGCGCATCGCCGCGCTGCGCCATCGCGTGCTGGCGACCTCGATCTATCCGCTGCTGCTGTGCGGCGTCGGTGCGCTGGTGCTGCTCTTCCTGCTATTCCACGTGATGCCGCGCTTCGCGCGCGTGTTCGACGGCATGGCCGGGCCGCTGCCCTGGTCGGCCGAGCTGATGCTCGGCTGGTCGCGCCTGCTCGGCGGGCACGCGGCGCTGCCGTGGACCGTGCTCGGTGTGCTGGCGGCCGGCGGCGTGTGGCTGCTGCGCTCGCCGGCGGCGCGCGCACGGGCGCTGCGCGTGCTCGGCGCATGGGCGCCGCTGCGCCGGCTGCTGCACACCTACCACCTCGCCCGCTGGTACCGCGCGACGGGGCTGCTGGTGGCCGGCGGCATCGTGCTGCCCGAGGCCCTCGCGCTGGCGCAGGCGCTGCTGCCCGCGGCGCTGCAGCCGGCGGGCCGGGACGTCCAGCGCGCGGTGCACGACGGGCTGATGCCCTCGGCCGCGTACCGCCGCGCCGGCATGGCCACCGCCGTCGCCGACAAGCTGCTCGTCGCCGGCGAACGCAGCGGCGAGCTCGGCACGGTGCTCGGCCGCATCGCGCATTTCCACGACGAGGAGGTCGGCCGCACGCTGGAGCGCGCGATGCGCGCCTTCGAGCCGATCGTGATGGTGCTGATCGGCGTCGGCGTCGGCCTGCTGGTGCTGCTGATGTACCTGCCGATCTTCGACCTCGCGTCGGCGCTGCCATGAGCGGCCCACGCGCTGCGCTTGGCAGCGGCGCGCACAAGGCGTAGCGTTCGCCGCCATGAGTGCCGGCCTGCCCTCGGAATCGGTCGTTGCGCGCATCGCTGCCGTGCGCCGCACGCATGGCGGCGATCCGATGGCGGCGCTGCTGGCCGAAGGCGGCGACGCGCAGGCGCTGGTCGACGAGCTCGGCAGCGCGCTCGAGCTGCCGGTGGCGCGGCTGGCCGATGCGGCCGCCTGGCAGCCCTGCTTCGACCGCCTGCCCTTCGCCGACAGCGCACGCCGCCGCTGCGCGCTGCTGAAGGATGCCGCCGGCGCGCAGCAGCTGCTGATCACCGACCCGTTCGACACCGACCTCATCGCCTGGGCCCTGAGCCGCTTCGGCGCGCTGAGTGTGCACCTGGCGAGCGACCAGACCTTCGACGCCTGGCTCACGCACAGCGAAGCGGGCCTGAGCGCGCTGGCCAGTGTGGCGCCGCCGCGCAGCGACGTGCCCGACGACGGGGCCACCGCCAACGCCGAGGTCCTGAGCCTGCGCCGGATAGGCAGCGAGGACAGCCCGGCGGTGCGCTTCGTCAACTCCACGCTGTACGACGCACTGAAGATCGGCGCCTCCGACGTGCACCTCGAAAGCGACCCCGGCGGCCTGGCGATCAAGTTCCGCATCGACGGCGTGCTGACGGCGATGCGGCGCATCGACCAGCGCGAGCTCGCCGCGCAGGCGATCAACCGCGTCAAGGTGATGGCGCAGCTGGACATCGCCGAGCGCCGCGTGCCGCAGGACGGCCGGCTGCAGATCCACTACGAAGCGCGCGCGATCGACCTGCGCGTCTCGGTGATGCCCAGCATCCATGGCGAAGATGCGGTCCTGCGCATCCTCGACCGCCAGCATCTGGCGCAAAGCCTCGCCGGCCTGACGCTCGATAAGCTCGGCTTCGCGGCGCCGATGCGTGCCGAGCTGCACCGGCTGTGCCGGCTGCCGCACGGCATGCTGCTGGTCACCGGGCCCACCGGCTCGGGCAAGACGACCACGCTCTACGCGGCCATTGCCGAGACACGCGAGTCGCGCGACAAGATCATCACCATCGAGGACCCGGTCGAGTACCAGCTGCCCGGCGTGCTGCAGATCCCCGTCAACGAGCGCAAGTCCTTGAGCTTCGCGCGCGGGCTGCGCTCGATCCTGCGCCACGACCCGGACAAGATCCTGGTCGGCGAGATCCGCGACGCGGAAACGGCGCAGATCGCCGTGCAGTCCGCGCTGACCGGCCACCTCGTCTTCACCACCGTGCATGCGAACACGGCGCTGGACGTGGTCGGCCGCTTCGCGCAGTTCGGCATCGACGCCTATGCCTTCGCGTCGGCAATCAACGGCGTGCTCGCGCAGCGGCTGCTGCGGCGGTTGTGTGCGCAGTGCGCACGGCCGTTGTTGCCGGCGGATGCCGGGTCGAGTCGCCGCGCCGCGCTCGGCTGCGAAGCGTGCCGCGGCACCGGCTACCGCGGCCGCTTCGCAATCGGAGAGCTGCTGTGGCTGACGCCGGCGCTGCGCGCGCTGATCGCCGCCCGGGCGCCGGCGGCCGAGGTGCAGGCCGAGGCGCAGCGCGGCGGCTGGCGCAGCCTGCGCGAGCAGGCGCTGCAGGCCGTTGACGCGGGTTGGACGACGCTCGAGGAGGCCGACCGTGTGGCCGTTTGATCGCGCCTCGACGCGCGACATCGTGCGCATCGGCCGGCTGGCGGTCGAGCGCTGGGAGCCGCGGCGCGGCGCGCTGGCGGCGCTCGGCCGCGAGCCGCTGGCCGAGCCGTCCACGCCGGCCATCGCGGCGGCCTTGCGCGCGCTGTACCCGCAGCCCCCGCCGCGGGCGATCACGCTGCTGCTCGAAACCGCGTGGCTGCCGCTGTTGCTGGCCGACACCGGCGGCGCGCTGTGGTCGCGCGCGCAGATCGAGACGCTGCTGCGCCACCGCCTTGCCGCGCTCTACGGCGACGATGCCGAGCCGCCGTCGTCATGGCCGCTGCGCATCGACCACCGGCCGGGCGACCGCTTCGCGCGCGGCGGCGCGCTGCCGCCGCGGCTGCAGCGCAGCCTGCTCGACAGCGCACGCGTGCTCGGCCTGCGCTGGCACGCCCTGCTGCCGGCCTTCGACTGGGGCTGGCAGCGCCGGCGGCCGGTGCGCCAGCCGGCTGGCCGCACCGGTTGGTGGTTATGGCCCGAGCAGGACCGGCTGCTGATCGCGCGCATCGAGGCCGGCCGCCTCACCGCGCTCGAGGCCGCGGCACCGCCGGCCGGCACACCCGCCGCGCGCGCGGCGCAGGTCGAGCTGGCGCGCCGGCGCCTGGGCATCGGCAGCGGCGGTGATCCGATCGTCGCCGGAGCGTTCTCATGAACATGGACTTCCTGCGGCCGGAACCTATGGTGCCGCGCGCGGGTTGGGTGCTGCTGGCCGGCGGCGCCGCGGTGTTGGCACTCGCGCTGCTCTGGCAACAACACAGCGACGAGGTCGCAACCGCTGCGCGGCAGGCGCAGCAGGCGCGCCGTGCGGCCGCGCAGGCCCCGGCCGCGCCGCCGCCGGCGCCCGGTCCCGCCGAGCGGCGCTGGCAGCAGGTGCAACCGGAGCTGCGCCGGCCTTGGCAGGCGGCACTGCAGGCCATCGATGGCGCAACGCGGCCGCCGGTGGTCCTGCTGTCGCTGCAGATCGATCCCGAGAGCGGGCTGATCGGCCTCGACGCCGACGCAGCAACCTACGCCGACGCGCTGGCCTACGTCGAGCGGCTCTCCGCGGCGCCGCCGCTGCAGCCGGCGCGGCTGGTCGCGCACGACACGCTCACCGACCCGGCCGGCGGGGCGCGCCGGCTGCGCTTCAGCGTCACGACGACCTGGCGCACGCCATGAGCCACCCGTCCGCGCTCGCACGCTGGCTCGCGATCGGCCATCAGCAGATCGGCTGGCCGGGGTGGGCCGGCCTGCTGCTGATCGGCGGCGCGCTCGTCTTGGTGTTGCGCGCACCCTCCCCGCTGCAAGCGAACGGGGCGGACGACGCTGCGGCGCCTGCACCGGCCGCGACCGCGCTGCCGGTACTGCACCGCCCGGCGACCGAAGCCCCCGCGCTGGCGCCGGCGTCGGCGGTGCCCGCGCTGCTGCGCCGCATCGAGCAGGCCGCGCAGGCGCAGGGCATCGCCTGGCCGGCGGCCGAATACCGCATCGCGCCGGCCAGCGCGCAGCGGCCGGCGAGCCTGGAAGTGCGCAGCCAGCTCGAAGCGCCGTATCCCGCGCTGCGTGCGCTGCTGCACCAGCTGGCGCTGACGCTGCCCGCGTTCACGCTGCGCGAGTTGGCCTTCGCCCGCCAGCACGGCGATGCGGCCGTCGTCGAGGCGCGGCTGCGCCTGGTGATCTACCTCGCGGACGAGGGCGCCCCCGACCGCCCGAACGGCCCGGCGGACACGGAGGCGCCCGCCGGCCAGGCCTTCGCCGTCCGCACAGCACCCGGATCGCTCGTGCCTGCGCCGGCGCCCGCCCGCGCCGCATCGCCCGCCGCGCCGGCGGCTCCCGCGCCCGCCGAGCCGGCGCCGCCGCTGCAGGTCATCGGCACCTGGGATGATGCGGCCGGCCCGGCGGCCTTCGTCGCGTCGCCCGGCGGCACCTGGCTCGCGCGCCCCGGCACCGTGCTGCTGGCCGAGTACCGCGTGACCGCGCTGACCGCCCAGCACCTGACGCTGCTGCACCTGCCCTCGCAGCGCGAGATCCGCATCGCGCTGCCGCGCGCCAGCGGTACGTGATAACACACGAAGTACGCGCGCCATGCACCGCACCTGCCGACCGCCCGCCCGAGCCCGCCCGACCCGGCCGGCCCTGGTCGTGCTGCTCGCGGCGGCGCTGGTGATGGCGGCCTGCGCCGGCCACCAGAGTTACCGCGAAGCCACCGCGGCGCTGGCCGCCGGCCAGACCGAGACCGGCCTCGCCAAGCTGCAGCAGGCGATGGCCGAAAGCCCGGGCAACAACGAATTCCGCCGCAGCTACTTCACGCAGCGCGAGCGCGCCCTCGACGCGCTGGTGCACGAGGCCGAAACCGCGCTGCAGCGCGCCGACTTCGGTGCTGCGCGCCAGGCTTATGCGCGCGCGCGCCAGCACGATCCCGGCAGCGCCCGCGCCGCCGCCGGCGCCGAACGGGTCGACCGCGCCGAGCAGCTCGCGACCCGCCTCGACGCAGCCGAAACCCTGGCACGCGAGGGCCGGCTCGACGCGGCACTCGAACAGGCCCGCCAGGTGCTCGCCGACGAGCCGCGCCAACCGCGCGCCGCCGCGCTGATGCGGCGCTGGCAGCGCCTGCACACGGAGGCCTCGGGCAAGGCGCTGGGCCTCTATCCGCAGCTCGACGCGGCCTACCGCGTGCCGGTGTCGTTGAGCTTCCACCAGGCCACGCTGGGCCAGGTGCTGCAGGCGCTGAAGCAGGCCTCGGGGCTGAACTACCTGATCGAGCGCGACGTGCGCACCGACCTGCGCGTGACGCTGTCGGTCACCAACAAGTCGGTCGACGACGTGCTGCGGCTGCTGCTGGCCACGCACCAGCTCGAGCGCCGCGTGCTCGACAAGGACACGCTGCTGATCTATCCGAACACGCCAGCCAAGGCCGCCGAGTACCGCGAGATGGTGGTGCGCCACTTCTACCTGAGCCATGCCGACGCGGCCAAGGTGGCCAACGTGCTGCGCACGATCGCCAAGGCGCGCGACGTCGTGATCGATGAGAAGCTCAACCTGGTGATCCTGCGCGACAGCGCCGACGTGATCCGCCTGGCCGAGAAGCTGGTGGCCACGCAGGACCTGCCGGACCCGGAGGTCGTGCTCGAGCTGGAGGTGCTGGAGGTCAACGCCAACCGGCTGCTCGAGCTCGGGCTGCGCTGGCCCGACCAGATCTCGGCCGGCGTCATCGGCAGCGAGGGCATCGCCGGCCAGCTGCGCCTGGAGGAGTTCCGCAACCGCAGCTCGGAGCTGGTGCGCCTGCGCTTCAACGATCCGCTGGCGTCGGCGCGGCTGCGCAGCCAGAAGGGCGATGCCGACCTGCTGGCCAACCCGCGCGTGCGCGTGCGCAACCGCCAGTCGGCCAAGATCCTGATCGGCGAGCGCGTGCCGGTGATCACCACCACCACCACCGCCAACGTCGGCAGCTCCGAATCGGTCAGCTACCTCGATGTCGGCCTGAAGCTGGAGATCGAGCCCAGCGTCTCGCTCGACGACGAGGTGGCCATGAAGATCGCGCTGGAGGTCTCGAGCATCCTCGAGACCGTGACCCGCAGCACCGGCACGCAGGTCTACCGGCTCGGCACGCGCAACACGGTGACCAGCCTGCGCGTGCGCGACGGCGAAACCAACGTGCTGGCCGGGCTGATCCAGCGCGAGGAGCGGCGCGCCAACACCGGCCTGCCCGGGCTCAACGAGATTCCGCTGCTGGGCAAGCTGTTCGGCATGGCGCAGGACAGCGACACCCGCACCGAGATCGTGCTGCTGATCACGCCGCGCATCGTGCGCAACCTGGAGCCGCCGGGTGCCGGGCTGCTGGAGTTCCTGTCCGGCACCGAGAGCGCGGTCGGCGCGGCGCCGATCCAGCTCGCGCCGCTGCCGCCGCCGCGGCCGGCCGCCGCAACACCCTCCGCCACGGGAGCGTCGAAATGAAGCCCCAGCGGCGCGGCTTCAGCCTGGTCGAGCTGCTCGCGGTGCTGGCGATCCTGGCGACGCTGGCCAGCATCGGCGTCCCGCTGGCCGAGCTGGCGCAGCAGCGCCGGCAGGAAGAGGCGCTGCGCGAGGCGCTGCGCGAGCTGCGCGACGCGATCGACCGCTACAAGCGCCTGGCCGACGAGGGCCACATCGTCAGGGCCGCCGACGGCAGCGGCTATCCGCCGCGCCTGGAGCTGCTGGTCGAGGGCATCGTCGACGCCAAGTCGCCCGAGGGCCGGCGCATCTACCTGCTGCGCCGGCTGCCGCGCGACCCGTTCGCGCCGGCCGAGACCGCCGCCGCGGCGAGCTGGGGCCAGCGCAGCTACGCCAGCCCGCCCGACGATCCGCGCCCGGGCGCCGACGTCTTCGACATCCATTCGCTGTCGCCGAAGCGCGGCCTCGACGGCCGCCCCTACCGCACATGGTGAGCGGCCACGCCACGACGGACCGCCGGCGCGGCCGGCGCGGCTTCACGCTGATCGAGCTGCTGGTGGTGCTGGCGATCCTCGCGACGCTGCTGTCGGTGGCCGCGCCGCGCTACTTCGCCGCCGTCGAGCGGGCCCGTGAAACCGCGCTGCAGGCCAACCTGAAGCTGCTGCGCGAAGCGATCGACAAGCACCGCGCCGACACCGGCCGCCTGCCCGAGACGCTGCACAGCCTGGTCGAGCGCCGCTACCTGCGCCAGGTGCCGGTCGATCCGACCAACGACAGCGCCGGCGCCGGCGCCTGGCAGCTGCTGCCGCACCCCGACGGCAGCACGCCCGGCGTCTACGACGTGCGCAGCGCCTCCACCGGCATCGGCCGCGACGGCACGGCCCTCGACACATGGTAGGTCTCAAAGGACGCGGCCACGGTCACCGTGCACGCGGCTTCACCTACCTGGCGTTGCTGCTGGCCGTCGCGCTGGCCGGGGTCGCTCTGCTGGTCGGCACGGAAGTCTGGGTCACGAATGCGCGGCGCGCGCAGGCGCGGCAGCTCGACTGGGTCGCACGGCAGTATGTGCAGGCGCTGCGCAGCTACCGGCAAGCGGCGCCGGTGGAGCGTTATCCATCGACGCTGGCGGACCTGCTGGAAGACCGCCGCTTCGAGCCGCCGCGGCGCCACCTGCGCCAGCTGTATCCGAACCCGTTCACCGGCCGCGCCGACTGGGAGCCGCTGCTGGGCGGCGACGGCCGGCTGCGCGGCCTGCGCGGCCTGCGCGCGCGCATCCCGGGCGCCGCCGATGGCGTCGAGCCGCAGTGGGTGCTGATCACGGCGGATCCAGCGCCGCCAGCCGCGGCAGCGCCGCCCGCGCATTCGCCGCGGTGATCGCCGCGGTCTGCTCGAGGCTCCAGCCGCGCAGCTCGGCCAGCACCTGCGCGATGCGCGGCAGCTCGGCCGGCTCGTTGCGCGAGGTCGCGCCGGCGGCGCGCTCGGCGGCGGTGCGGTACAGCCAGTGCGGCGGAATGTCGGGCGCGTCGGTCTCGAGCACCGGCACGCTGTCGGGCAACTCGCTGGCCAGGCGCCGGATCTGCAGCGCGCGCTCGAAGGTCATCGCGCCGCCGAAGCCGAGCCGGAACCCGCGCTCGGCGAACAGCGCCGCCTGCTGCGGGCTGCCGTTGAACGCATGCGCGATGCCGCCTGCCACTTCGTTGCGGCGCAAGCCCTTCAGCAGTCCGTCGGCCGAACGCCGCACGTGCAGGATCACCGGCAAGCGGGCGGCGCGCGCGAGCTTCAGCTGCGCGAGGTAGAAGCGCTCCTGGCGCGGGCGGTCGAGGCCGGGCACGAAGAAGTCGAGCCCGATCTCGCCGACCGCCACCAGCCGCGGGTCGTCGCGCCAGCGCTGCAAGGCCTCGCCGAGGCGGTCGAGGTCCTCGTCGGCGGCCCGGTCGACGCACAGCGGATGCACGCCGAGCGCATAGGCAAAGCCGTGTTCGTGCGCCAGCCGCCGCGTGGTCTCGAAGTGCGCCGCGGCCACCGCCGGCAGCACGATCATCCCGACACCGGCGGCCCGCGCCCGCGCCACCACCGCGTCACGGTCGGCATCGAATTCCGGGGCGTCGAGGTGGCAGTGGGTGTCGATCCAGCGAAGCGCGGTCACCGGCGGATCATGCACGCCGTTCGTGCTTCGTTCCTCAAAGCCCGCAGGCCATCCATCCCCGCTGTGCACAGGCGTCGATGCTCGTGGTACTGTGGCGCGGAGTCCTCGCTCACGGGAGCCGGCAGCATGGCCCGCACGCCGCTTTACAGTCGCACCCCGCCTCGCGCCGCACCGGCCGTCGCGCCCGCCGGTACGCCGGCTGCCGGAAGCGGACCGCCGGACACGGCGCTGGCTGCCGCGCAGCCGACGGCCGTGCCGCTGCCTCTGCCGCAGCGCCCCGATCCGGCCGCAGACGCCGCACCCGCCACCCCGCCCCCCGCCGTCCCCGCCCGCCCCGGCTGGCTGCGTCGCCACGAGCGCTGGGCCTGGGGCTTGGGCGTGCTGGCGCTGGTCACCGCCGCCGGCTGGCCGGCCTGGACGGCCAAGGTCAAGGCGCCGCTGACGATCGAGCAGATCGACTCCCTGATGCGCCAGTCGATCGCCAAGGAGCCGCTGCCGGCCGCCGCCGCGGCGGCTTATGCCGCGGTGATCCCCTCGGTGGTGCGCGTGGTCGGCGAGCACAAGGCGCCGCCGCCTGAAAGCGTCAAGCCCGGCGTCAAGGGCGGCAAGCCGCTGAAGCCGGCCGACAAGGCGATCGACGAGGATGGCCGCAGCGTCGGCACCGGCGTGGTGATCGTCGACAAGGGCCTGATCCTGACCAACCTGCACGTCGTCGCCGGCGCCGACCGCATCACCGTCAACTTCTTCGACGGCAGCGAGTCGGAGGCCGTGGTCGTCAACCTGCAGCCGGAGAACGACCTGGCGGTGTTGCGCGCGAAGACGATTCCCGACGACCTGCATGCGGCCACGTTGCGCTCGACCGGCGGCCTGTCGCCGGGCGACGAGGTGATCGCGATCGGCTTCCCGTTCGGCATCGGCCCGTCGGCCTCGCAGGGCGTGATCTCCGGGCTGAAGCGCGAGTTCCGCTCGCCCGAGGGCCACCGCAGCCTGACCAACCTGATCCAGTTCGATGCCGCGGCGAACCCGGGCAATTCCGGCGGTCCGCTGGTGACGATGGACGGCCACGTCGTCGGCATCGTCACCGCGATCATGAATCCGAACGCGCAGCGCACCTTCATCGGCATCGGTTTTGCCGTGCCGATCGAGAACGCGGCCGCCGCCGTCGGCATGCCGCCGTTCTGAACTCCCTCTTGCCACCTCTGGAGAGCCCCCGCATGGCGAACCTCAACGACAGCGCGCCGGAAGCGGCAACGCTGATGGAGCGCATCCTTTACGAAGTGAAGCGCGTCGTCGTCGGCCAGGACCACTTCCTCGAACGCGTGATGGTCGGCCTGCTCGCCCAGGGCCACCTGTTGGTCGAAGGCGTGCCGGGCCTGGCGAAGACGCTGACGGTGCGCACGCTCGCCGCCACCTTGCGCGGCAGCTACAAGCGCATCCAGTTCACGCCCGACCTGGTGCCGGCCGACCTGGTCGGCACGCGTTTCTACAACCAGAAGACCGGCGAGTTCGGCACGACGCTCGGTCCGGTGTTCACCAACCTGCTGCTCGCCGACGAGATCAACCGCGCGCCGGCCAAGGTGCAGAGCGCGCTGCTCGAGGTGATGCAGGAACGCCAGGTGACGATCGCCGGCGAATCGCACAAGGTGCCCGCGCCCTTCGTCGTGATGGCGACGCAGAACCCGATCGAGACCGAAGGCACCTATCCGCTGCCCGAGGCGCAGGTCGACCGCTTCATGATGAAGGTGCTGGTCGACTACCCGGCCGACGAGGAGGAGTTCGTGATCGTCGAGCGGGTCATCGGCACGCCGGTCGAGGTGCTGCCGGTGGCGACGATGTCGCAGCTGATCGAGCTGCAGCAGGAATGCCGCAAGGTCTACGTCGACCCGAGCCTGATCACCTACACCGTCAAGCTGGTCGGCGCGACGCGGCGGCCCGACCTGCATGGCATGCCCGAGCTCGCCAAGTACCTCAGCTTCGGCGCCAGCCCGCGCGCCAGCATCTCGCTGGTCGAGGCCGCGCGTGCGCTGGCCTACCTGCGCGGCCGCGGCTACGTGCTGCCGGAAGACCTGACCGCGCTGGCCGCCGACACGATGCGGCACCGCCTGGTGCTGTCGTACGAGGCGCTGGCCGAGGGGCTGACGGCCGACGCGCTGATCGAGAAGGTGATGGCCAAGATCCCGCTGCCGGCAAAACCCATGCAGCATCCGCAATGAGCGTGGGCGGCCGATGAGCGAACAGTCGTCGCCCGAAGCCCTGCTGCGCCGCCTCGAGTGGACGGTGCTGCGCCGCCTCGACGGCCTGCTGCAGGGCGACTACCGCACGCTGTGGCGCGGCGCCGGGCTCGACCTGGCCGACCTGCGCGAGTACCAGCATGGCGACGATGTGCGGCACATCGACTGGAACGTCACCGCCCGCCTGAACCAGCCCTACGTGCGCCAGTTCACCGAAGACCGCGAGCTCACCGCCTGGTTCCTGCTCGACCTGACGGGCAGCGTCGACTTCGGCTCGAACGACCGCACCAAGCTCGCGGTGTCCGAAGGCTTCGTCGCGGTGCTGGCGCGGCTGCTGACGCGGCATGGCAACCGCGTCGGCGCGCTGCTGTACGGGCAGCACGGCCCCGAGCGGCCGATCGCGATGCTGCCGGCGGGTATCGGCCGCCGCCATGTGCTCGGGCTGATGGCCTCGATGCGTCAGCGGCCGGCGCCGAAGGCGAGTACCGGCACGGTGCTGGCCGACCTGCTGCGCGCCGGCGAGACGATCATCAAGCGCCGCTCGCTGGTCTTCGTCGTCTCCGATTTCATCAGCGCGCCGGGCTGGGCCGATGCGCTGGGCCGCCTGGCGCGGCGCCACGAGGTGCTGGCGGTGCGCCTCTATGACCCGCTGGAGCTGAAGCTGCCCGACGTCGGCCTGGTGACGATCGAGGATGCCGAGAGCGGCGAGCAGGTACTGGTCGACACCCAGGAGCCGGGCTTTCGCGAGCGTTTCGAGAAACTCGCCGCCGGGCACGAGGCGGCGCTGCGCCAGAGCCTGGCGCGCGCCGGCGTCGATGCGCTGGAGCTGGCGACCGACGATGACCTGATGGCCGCGCTGCTGCGCTTCGTCGCGCTGCGCCGACAGCGGCTGCGCGCACCCGTTGGTGCCCGCATGCCGGCCGGGCTGCGGCATGCCGCGCTGCCGGCCTGAACGAGGAATGCGGACATGACTTTCCAATGGCAAGAGTTGCTGTGGCTGCTGCTGCTGCTGCCGGCATTGGTGTTGCTGTACCTGTGGCTGCTGCACCGGCGCAAGAAGACGGCTGTGCGCTTCGCCAGCGTCGCGCTGGTCAAGCAGGCGCTCGGCAAGGGCCCGGGCTGGCGCCGCCACGTGCCACCGCTGCTGCTGCTGACCGCACTCACCGCGCTGCTGCTGGCCACCGCGCGGCCGATGGCGGTGCTGAAGCTGCCGTCGAACCAGGAAACCATCATCCTGGCGATGGACGTCTCCGGCAGCATGCGTGCGGCCGATGTGCAGCCGAACCGGCTGGTGGCCTCGCAGGAGGCGGCCAAGACCTTCGTCGCCGGGCTGCCGCGCAGCGTGCGCATCGGCGTCGTCTCGTTCGCCGGCACCGCCGCGGTCGTGCAGGCGCCGACCTTCAGCCGCGAAGACGTGGTCGCGGCGATCGACCGCTTCCAGTTGCAGCGCGGCACAGCGATCGGCTCGGGCATCGTGCTGTCGCTGGCCACGCTGTTCCCGGAAGACGGCATCGACCTGTCGCAGATCACCGGTGCGCGCGCGATGCCGCCGTCACCCGGCGACAAGCCGAAGAAGGTGATCACGCCGGTCGAGCCGGGCTCGTACAGCTCGGCGGCGATCATCCTGCTCACCGACGGCCAGCGCACCACCGGCCCCGACCCGATGGAAGCCGCGAAGATGGCCGCCGAGCGCGGCGTGCGCGTCTACACGGTGGGCATCGGCACCAAGAACGGCGAGATCATCGGCTTCGAAGGCTGGAGCATGCGCGTGCGGCTCGACGAGGAGACGCTGAAGTCGATCGCTGCGTTCACGCGCGCGAACTACTTCTACGCCGGCACCGCCGAGGACCTGAAGCAGGTCTACCACGGCCTGTCGAGCCGGCTCGTCGTCGAGACCAAGGAGACCGAGGTCACCGCCCTCTTCGCCGCCGTCGGCGCGGCGATCGCGGTGCTGGCGGCGGGACTGAGCGTGTGGTGGTTCGGGCGGGTGATGTAGCTACAAACGATACGCACGCCGCGGCGCGCTGCAACGCCGCTGCGACCCCGGCGCGGAACACTGCGGGCATTCCAACCCGAAGAACCCCGCCATGCCCCGCTCGTTCCGCGAACGTTATCTCCGCCCGCTGCTGATCGATGCCGTCTGGTTCGCCGGACTCTGCGCCGCGCTGCTGGTGCCCTCGGCCGGCCGCGCCGCGATGATCAGCCAGACGATCAGCTTCGAAAGCATCGACCCGTTCGGCAGCTTCACCGACGGCAGCTTCACCACCGGCGGCTGGAGCAGCGCATTCCCGGTCAACAACATCGCCGGCGTCGAGCGCTTCTACGTCACCTTCAACTCGACCGATGCGGCCTACCTGGCGCAGCAGGGCCCGCTCGGCGGCGTGCCGTGGATCGAGTTCGGCTACCGCGACGACTCGTCGGCGCGGCATGCCTTCGCCTCGATGGGCTTGTTCAACCACACCGTCTCGTTCGGCGCCGAGAACCCGGGCCATTTCGCGCTGCTGAAGACCTTGCTTGCCGACGGTGAGCTGGTCGTGGCACCCGGCGGCTACGAGAACTTCGCGGACCACACCGACAACTTCAGCTTCGGCCCGACCTCGACGCTGACGCTGAGCTTCGAGCTGCCCGGCGGCGGCGGCTCCACCGTGCCCGGCAACCACGTGCCGGAGCCGGCCACGGCCGCGCTGGTGCTCGCGGCGCTGGGCGTTGCGGCCGCCTCGCGCCGGCGCTATGTGGGGCACAGCACAGACGGGGCGGCAGCCAGCGCGTAAAAGGCGCAGCATCACCGTCCTCGAAAGCCTCCCTTGTCGAATTGCATCGCAGCCCACAAGCACAGAACCCGACTCCATGTCCTGCGGGACCGCTTGAAGCGCGCCGTGCGCGACCAGAAGCGCGGATTGGCCGGCGCCGCGGAGCGGGTCGCCGCCCACCGCGCGAAGCGGTCGGAATACCGCGCCGCGCATCCGTAGGCGTCAATAGCCCGCAGCGCGGCCAGCGCCGCCGGGGGATGCCGCTCAGCCGACCAGCCGCCCCTGCTCCAGCTTCAGCGCGCGATCGCAGCGCGCCGCGAGCCCCGGATCGTGCGTCACCAGCACGAACGCGGTGCCGCGCTCGCGCGCCAGCGACAGCATCAGCGCGAACACCGCGTCGGCGCTGCCGCGGTCCAAGTTGCCGGTCGGCTCGTCGGCCAGCACGCAGGCCGGCTGCGCGACCAGCGCGCGGGCGATCGCCACGCGCTGGCGCTCGCCGCCGGAGAGCTCGGACGGGCGATGCTCGACGCGCGCACCGAGGCCGACGCGGTCGAGCATGCGCTGCGCCGCCTGGCGCGCCGCGGGCACCGTCTCGCGCCGGATGCGCAGCGGCATTCCGACGTTGTCGAGCGCGGTGAATTCCGGCAGCAGATGATGGAACTGGTAGACGAAGCCGAGCTGCCGGTTGCGCCACTGGCCGAGCGTGGCCGCGTCCATTGAATGCAAGAACTTGCCCATCAGCTCGACGCGGCCGGCGCTCGGCGCATCCAGCCCGCCGAGCAGGTGCAGCAGCGTGCTCTTGCCCGAGCCCGACGCACCGACGATCGCCAGCGTCTCGCCGGCATGCACCTGCAGGTCGATGCCCTGCAGCACCGGCACGTCGAGGCCACCTTCGCTGAAGCGTTTGGTCAGGCCCTGGCAGCTCAGCACGACTTCCGCGGCCTCACTCATAACGCAGGGCCTCGGCCGGGTTGACGCGGCTGGCGCGCCAGCTCGGATACAGCGTCGCCGCGAAGGCGAGCACGAGCGAGATGATGCCGATCGGCATCACGTCGGCCATCTGCGGATCGCTGGGCATGCGGCTGATCAGGTAGATGCTGCCGGGCAGGAAGCTGACGCCGAGCGCACGCTCGATCGCCGGCACGATGACATCGATGTTCACCGCCACCAGCAGCCCGAGGCCGACGCCGGCCAGCGTGCCGATGATGCCGCTGGTCGCCCCCTGCACGACGAAGATGCCCATCACCGAGCGCGGGCTGGCGCCCAGCGTGCGCAGGATCGCGATGTCGGCGCGCTTGTCGGTCACCGTCATCACCAGCGTCGACACCAGGTTGAACGCGGCCACCGCGACGATCAGCGTCAGGATGATGAACATCATGCGTTTCTCGATCTGCACCGCGTCGTACCAGTTGCGGTTGACGCGCGTCCAGTCGCGCACGGTCAGCCCGGGGCCGATCGAGCCCGCCAGCTCGTAGCCCACGTCGCGCGCCGCGTTCACGTCGTCGAGCTTGAGCTGCACGCCGCTCGGGCCTTCGAGGCGATAGAGCTTCGCGGCATCGTCGACATGGATCAGTGCGAGGCCGCTGTCGTATTCGTAGTGGCCGGCCTCGAAGGTGCCGGCGACGGTGAAGCTCTTCATGCGCGGCACCACGCCGGCCGGCGTGACCTGCCCGCCGGGCGCAAGGATCGTCACCTGGTCACCTTCGCGCACGCGCAGCTGGCGCGCGAGCTCGATGCCGAGCACGATGCGCCACGCGCCCGGCTCGAGCTTGGCGAGCACGGTGTCGCGCAGCTTGGCGGCGATGTCGGTGACCTTGGCCTCCTCGGCCGGCAGGATGCCGCGCACGATCGCGCCGCGCATCTCGTCGCCGCGGGCGATCAGCGACTGCGCGGCGATGAAGGGCGCCGCGCCGACCACGCGCTTGTTCTGCGCCGCCTTCGCGGCGGTGGCGCGCCAGTCCGGCAGCGCGGCGCCATCGCGATCGAAGACCTCGACGTGCGAGATCACCGCCAGCATGCGGCTGCGCACTTCCTTCTGGAAACCGTTCATCACGCTGAGCACGATGATCAGTGCCGCGACGCCGAGCGCGATGCCGGCGACCGAGACGCCGGAGATGAACGAGATGAAGCCGTTGCGCCGGCCGGCGCGGCCCGAGCGCGTGTAGCGCCAGCCGATCTGCCACTCGTAGGGCCAGTTCATGCGGAATTGATAATCGCTGTCTTCATGCACCTCATCGTACCTTTTGCCGCCGTGCCGTCCGACGCTGGCCGCCAGGCGCTGCACGACCTGCCGCTGCCGCAACTCGAACGCCTGCTCGCGCGGCTGCAGCCGGCGCCGGTGGATGCCGGCGACGAGCTCGCGCTATCGCCACCGCATGAACGGGCGCTCGCCCAAGCGCTCGGCTGGCCGGTGATCGACGGCAAGCTGCCCTGGGCCGCGCGCCTCGCGGCGGCGCAAGGCCTGCCCACCGGCGACCACGCCTGGGGCCTGCTGACGCCGCTGCACCTGCAGGTCGGAACCGAGCAGGTGTCGATGACCGACCCGGCATCGCTGCAGCTCGACGAGGCGGCCTCGCGCGAGCTGCTCGACATCGTGCGGCCACTGCTCGAGACCGAAGGCTTCACGCTGCACTGGGCCGCGCCGCTGCAGTGGCTGGCCACGCACCCGGTCTTCGACGGCCTGGCCACCGCGTCGCTCGACCGCGTGGTCGGCCGCAACATCGATCCCTGGTTGCCGGACCGGCGCGCCGCGCGGCTGATCCGCCGCATCGAGAACGAAGTGCAGATGCTGCTGTACACGCATCCGCTGAACGACCGCCGCGAAGCGGCCGGGCTGCCGAGCGTCAATTCGTTCTGGGCCAGCGGCTGCGGCCGTGCATTGCCAGAGGCCGCGCCGGCGCCGATCGTCGACGACCGCTTGCGCGCACCGGCGCTCGGCGAGGACTGGATCGCCTGGCGCGAAGCCTGGCAACAGCTCGAGGCCGGCCCGGTCGCCGCGCTGGCACGCCACGACGGTCCGGTGACGCTGACGCTGTGCGGCGAGCGCGCCGCGCAGGCCTTCGAGACCGGTTCGCCCAGCCTCTGGGAACGCGTCTCGTCGACCTGGCGCCGGCCCGCGCTGCACACGATCCTGGAAGCACTGTGACCTCGCCAACACTCAAAGTACGCGACGTGCCGCCGCGGCTGGCCTTCGCGCTCGAGCAGGCCGGCGTGCATCCGCTGCTCGCGCGCCTGTTCGCCGCGCGTGGCGTGCGCTCGCACGACGACCTCGACGACGGCCTCGGCCGCCTGCTGCCGCCCGATACGCTCAAGGGCGCCGCCGCCGCCGCCGCGCTGCTGGCCGATGCGATCGAGGCGCGCCGGCGCATCTGCGTCGTCGCCGACTACGACTGCGACGGCGCCACCGCCTGCGCCGTCGCGGTCAAGGGCCTGGCGCTGCTCGGTGCTTCCAGGGACTTGCTGTGTTATGTCGTGCCGGACCGCCAGGTGCACGGCTATGGCCTGACGCCGGCGATCGTCGACCTGGCGCGCGCGCTGCAGCCGGCGCTGCTGGTGACGGTGGACAACGGCATCGCCAGCGAGGCCGGCGTCGCGCATGCGCGTGCCCACGGGCTGCAGGTGCTGATCACCGACCACCACCTGCCGGCTTTGTTCGACGGCCTGCCGCGGCTGCCGGATGCCGACGTGATCGTCAATCCGAACCAGCCGGACTGCGGCTTCCCGAGCAAGGCGCTGGCCGGCGTCGGCGTGATGTTCTACGTGCTGCTCGGCACGCGCGCCGAGCTGCGCCGGCGCGGCCGCTTCGATGCGACGAACCAGCCGCGCCTCGATGCGCTGCTCGACCTGGTCGCGCTCGGCACCGTGGCCGACGTCGTCAAGCTCGACGACAACAACCGCCGGCTCGTCGCGCAGGGCCTGAAGCGCATCCGCGCCGGCCGCATGCAGCCGGGGCTGGCGGCCCTCTTCAGCGCCGCCGGGCGTGCACCGCAGCGCGCATCGGCCTTCGACTTCGGCTACGCCGTGGGCCCGCGCATCAATGCCGCCGGCCGGCTGGCCGACATGACGCTGGGCATCGAATGCCTGCTGACCGACGACCCGGCGCGCGCCGCAGAGCTGGCCGCGCAACTGGACGCGATCAACCGCGAGCGCCGCGAGGTCGAGGCCGGCATGCGCGAGCAGGCCGAGGCGCTGCTGGCCTGCCGCATGCCCGACGATGGCGTCGCCGCCGTCGCAGTGCCGCCGGCGCTGGTGCTCTACGACGCCGAGTTCCACGAGGGCGTCGTCGGCATCGTCGCCGGCCGGCTGAAGGATCGGCTGCACCGGCCGACCTTCGTCTTCGCGCGCGGCAGCGACGGGCTGCTGAAGGGCTCCGGCCGCTCAATCGCCGGCTTCCACCTGCGTGATGCGCTGGACCTCGTCAGCAAGCGCCACCCCGGCGTGCTGCGCAAGTTCGGCGGCCACGCGATGGCCGCCGGCTGCACCATCGCTGAAAGCCATTTCGCCACCTTCGACGCTGCGCTGCAGCAGGTCGCGCGCGAGACGCTGCAGCCCGAGGCGATGAATCGCACGCTGGCCCACGACGGGCCGCTGCCGATCGAATACTTCTGCGCCGACACCGTCGAGCGCATCGATGCGCAGGTCTGGGGCCAGGGCTTCGAGGCGCCGATCTTCTGCGACGAGGTCGACGTGCTGCAGCAGCGCCTGGTCGGCGAGAAGCACCTGAAGCTGCGCGTGCGCTCCGCGGCCGGCGCGAACGGTCCGATCCGCGACGCGATCTGGTTCGGCCACACCGAACCGCTGCCCGAGCGCGTGCGGCTGGCCTACCGGCTCAGCCTCGACGAGTTCCAGGGCCAGCAGCGGCTGCAGATGGTGGTCGAGGCGGCGGGTTGAGCCCGCGCGAGGGCTCGGCGCGGCGAACGGCGATCCTGTATTATTCGATGTAATACAACACCCGAGAACGCCCATGCGCACCATCTCGATCCGCCTCGACGAGCGAACCGACACCCTGCTCGCCGCCTACTGTGAGCGCCATGGCGTCACGCAGACCGGCGCGCTGAAGGCCGCGATCGAGCAGTTGGCTCGGGCCCCCGCGCCATCGCCCGCCGACCTGGCCGAGCAGATGGGCCTGATCGGTGCCTTCCGCAGCGCCGAGGGCGACCTCGCCGCGCAGCACTCGGCGCGCATCAAGGAGCGATTGCGCGCCAAGGGGCACAGTGAATCGATGGCCGTGCCGACGCCGCGGCGGTCGCCGGCGCCGAAGACTCGATGACCGCCGAGCCCAGGCGCCTGCTCGTCGACACGGGTCCGCTGGTCGCCTGGATCGACGCGGCCGACGGGCATCATGCGACGGTGCGCGCCTTCATGGACCGTTTCGAGGGTGAACTGATCAGCACCTGGCCGGTGCTCACCGAGGTTTGTCATCTGCTCCCCGAACACCTCGTCTCCAAATTCGTGCGATGGGTCGGTTGCGGCGGCATGACGATGATCGACCTGCCCGGCTCGGCAGCCATCGTCCTGGCGGACCGCATGGACAAGTACGCCGACCTGCCGATGGATCTGGCCGACGCCTCGCTGATCTGGGTGGCCGAGTCGACCGGCGTGCTGGACATCCTGACGACGGACCGGCGTGACTTCGGCATCTACCGCACGGAGCGCGGCAAGGCCTTGCGCAACGCGCTCGACGCCAAAGCCGCCTCCGGGCTGCGGCGCCGACCCACGCGTTGACGCCGGCGGGCGGGCCCTCTCAAGCCTCGGCCGCCGCGCGCCGCTCGCCGCGCCGGACCGGCGCCGGCCGCTCGGCCAGCCGCGTGACGATCTGGCCCAGACGCCGCATCGCCGCGTCGAGCGCCGGCGACCACGGGTCGCCGTACTGCAGCCGGATGAAGTGGTCGAAGCGGCGGCTGGTGCTGAAGGCCGCGCCGGGCGCGACGCCGATGTGCTCCAGCCGCGCCAGCGCGAAGACCTCGCGCGAATCGACGTGGCGCGGCAGCTCGACCCACATCAAGAGCCCGCCCTGCGGCATCGACAGGCGGCAGCCGACGGGGAAATAACGCGCTATCGCATCGGCCATGCGAAGTGCCTGCGACTTCAGCGCCGCGCGCAGCCGGCGCAGGTGGTGGTCGTAGCCGCCGTCGCGGATGAACTGCGCCAGCACCTCCTGCTGCAGCATCGGGCAGGCCACCGAGGTGCGCATCTTCAGCGCCTGCACCTTCAGGAAGTGCCGCCCCGGCGCAACCCAGCCGATGCGGTAGCCGGGCGCGACCGTCTTCGTGAACGCCGAGCACAGCATCACGTCGCCGGTCTCGTCGAAGTGCTTCAACACCGGCGGCCGCTGCTCGTCGAAATGCAGCTCGCCGTAGATGTCGCTCTCGATGACCGTGATGCCGCGCTCGGCCATCATCGCCACCAGCCGCCGCTTGTGCTCCACCGGCATCAGGCTGCCGGTCGGGTTCGGGTAGTTCGGCAGCAGGATGCAGGCCTTCACGGCGCCGGGCGTCTGCGTCGCGAAGTCCAGCGCTTCCAGCGACAGCCCGGTGCGCGGATGGCTCGGGATCTCCAGCACCTTCAGCCCCAGGCTCTCGTTGACCTGCAGCAGGTGGAAGTAGGTCGGCGACTCCATCAGGATGGTGTCGCCGCTGGACGCGACCGAGCGCAGCGCGAGGTAGATCGCCTCCAGCCCGCCGTTGGTGATGACGATCTCGTCGGGCCGCAGCTGCACGCCCGAGTTCACCGCGCGGCGCGCGATCTCGTGGCGCAGCGCGGCGCTGCCGGTCATGTGGTAGCCGGAGGCGAATTCCGGATGGCGCCGGTTGACGGTGGCCAGCAAGTGCTGCAGCTTGGCCTCGGGCAGCAGCTCGCGCGCCGGCGCGGCATGGAAGCGCGGCAGCGCCTGCGGGTCGTCGACGATGTACAGGAACTCCTGCAGCACCTGGTCGATGTTGACGAAGGAGGCGCCATCCATGCGCAGGTCGAGCTGCGGCTCGGGCAGCTGCGGCGGGGCGCCGGCGACGAAGTAGCCCGACTTCGGCCGCGCCTGCACGACGCCGCGGTTCTCCAGCCAGCGGTAGGCCTGCAGCGCGGTGCTCATGCTGACGCGGTGCTGCTGGCTCAGCGCGCGCACGGAAGGCAGCCGGTCGCCGGTGCGCAGCGCGCCGCTGGCGATCGCACGTTCGAGCTGGGCCCCGATCGTCTGGTACAGCGGCGGCGGGGGGCTGCTCTGGTCCATGAAAGCATTGTGACGGTCGGCGCCGCATCTGTACCAGCACAGAGCCTGCAGACCGTGTGCGGCACAGAATGCAGGGATGGTCAGCCCCCAGCTCACTTCGTTCGCGGCCCCCGAGGGGCGCTCAGTGCCCTTCGGGCGGCCGGGCGGGCACTGATGCGCCTGACCATCCACGAGCACGAAGTCGACTGGACGGCGATCCGCGCGCAGGGCGCCGGCGGCCAGAACGTCAACAAGGTGTCGAGCGCGGTGCAACTGCGCTTCGACATCGAAGCCTCGTCGCTGCCTGAAGCCGTGAAGGCGCGCCTGCGCGCGCTGCCCGATCAGCGCATCGGCACCGATGGCGTGATCGTCATCAAGGCGCAGACGCAGCGCAGCCAGCCACGCAACCTGGCCGAGGCGATGGCGCGGCTGCAGGCGCTGGTCGACAGCGTCGCGCAGGCGCCGCGCAAGCGCATCGCCACCAAGCCGACGCTCGGCTCGAAGCGGCGGCGCATCGAGGCCAAGGTGCAGCGCGGAAAACTGAAGGCCGAGCGCGGTCGACCGAACGAATGAGCTCCGCCCGTCAGCGCGTCGGCACGGCGTCGCTCGGAATGCCCGCGGCGCAGGCGCGGCCGCGGCCGCTGCGCTTGGCTTCGTAGAGTTGCTCGTCGGCGCAGCGCAGCAGCTCGGCCGGGTCGTCGCCCGGTTTGGGCGTCTGCGCCGCGACACCCAGGCTGATCGTCATCACGCCGTCGAGCGGCGAATGCGGATGCTCGATGGCCAGGTCGTGCACCGCGCGGCCGAGCCGCCGCGCCACTTCGAGCGCCCCGGCGGTGTCGGTGTCGGGCAGGATGCAGGCGAACTCCTCGCCGCCGTAGCGCGCCATCCGGTCGCCCGGCCGCGCCAGCCCGGCCGCGATGCCGCGCGCAACGCGCTGCAGCGCGTGGTCGCCGGCAAGGTGGCCGTAGTGGTCGTTGTAGGGCTTGAAGGCATCGACGTCGATCATGATCAGCGCGATCGAGCGGCCCTCGCGCAGCGCGCGGCGCCACTCGGCGCCGAAGTGCTCGTCGAAGAAGCGGCGGTTCGGCACGCCGGTCAGCGGGTCGACCAGCGCGAGCTGGCGCAGCAGGTCGGACTGCTGCTTCAGCACCAGGTGCGTGCGCACGCGCGCGCGCACCACCGCCGGGTGGATCGGCTTGGTGATGAAGTCGACCGCGCCGAGCTCCAGGCCGCGCGCCTCGTCGGCCTCGCTGGTCAGGCCGGTGACGAAGATCACCGGGATCTGGCGCGTCGCCTCGTCGGCCTGCAGGCGGCGGCAGACCTCGAGGCCGTCGATGCCGTCCATCACGATGTCCAACAGCACCAGGTCGGGCAGCTTGTCGCGCGCCAGGGCCAGCGCCTGCGCACCGTTCGTCGCCACCAGGATCTGGTGCTCGTCGGCGAGCGCCTGGTACAGCGCCTGCACGTTCGCGGGCTGGTCGTCGACGACCAGCAGACGCGATCGAAGGGGTGCGTGCATGCCTGCAGTGTGAATGAAAACGAAGCTCATGTGCCGAGTGCGTCGGCCAGTTGATCACAGGCGCGCAGCGCGGCATCGAAGTCGAGGCTGGCCATCGCCGCGCCGAGCGGCTCGAGCTCGGTCTCCCAGCCGCGCCGCAGCTGCCGCTGCAGCTCGGCGAACACGTCGGTGGCGGCCATGTCCGATTCGCGCAGCAGCGCGGCCAGCGGCCGCAGCCGCGCGAGCAGCGCGGCGGCGTCGCGGGCCGGGGCGGCCGAGCCCGGCGCGGCGGCCGCGGACATCGCGGCGTCGAGCCGGTCGGCGACAACGCGCAGATCGGCGGCGGCCTGCACGGTCACCGCGTCCAGGTGCTCGAACACGTCGGCCGCGGCCGGCACCGTGGCCAGCGCACGCTCGGCCTCGGCCGCGGCCTGCGACAGCCGCAGCGCGCCGAGCGTCGCCGCCAGGCCCTTCAGCGAATGGGCGAAGCGCCGCGCGTCGTCCCAGCGTTCTTCGCCGAGCAGCGTTTGCAGCTGCGCCATGCGGCGCGCCAGGTCGTCGGCGAACGGGCGCGTCGAGCGCACCCAGATGTCGCGCCGGCCGCCGAGCCGGCGCAGCGCACCGGCCAGGTCGATGCCGCGGGACATGGCGTCGGCGAGCACGTCGGGCGGCTCTGGCGGCGCGACGTTCGACGGCGCCGGCGGCGCCCCTGCCGCCTGTGGCAGCGGCGCCCCCGCCGCGTGCGACAGCAGCGCACGCAGCTTGCGCACCAGCTCATCGATCTCGACCGGCTTGCCGACGTGGTCGTCCATGCCGGCCTCGAGGCAGGCCTCGCGGTCGCCGGCCATGGTGTTGGCGGTCATCGCGACGATCGGCAGCCGCGTCAGCCCGAGCCGGCCACGGATCGCGCGCGCGGCGCCGAAGCCGTCCATCACCGGCATCTGCAGGTCCATCAGCACCGCATCGAACGGCGGCGCCGCCGCGGCGACCGCGGCGACACCTTGGGCGCCGTCGTCGGCCAGCACGACGCTGGCGCCCTCGGATTCGAGCAGCTCCTGAGCGATCTGCCGGTTGTAGGCGTTGTCCTCGACGACCAGCAGCCGCAGCCCGCCGAGCCGGGCAGCATCAGCGGCAGCAGGCCCCTGCAGCGTCGGCAGCGCCGGCAGCTTCGAGGGCGCCGGCGGCGCGACCGCGCAGGGCAGGTTCAGCGCGAAGCTGAAGCGGCTGCCGGCGCCGAGCCGGCTTTCGAGGCGGATCTGCCCGCCCATCATCTCGACCAGCCGCTGGCAGATCGACAGGCCGAGGCCGGTGCCGCCGAAGCGCCGCGTCGTCGAGGCTTCGGCCTGCGAGAAGACGCTGAAGATGTGCTGCTGCTGCTCGGGCGCGATGCCGATGCCGGTGTCGCTGATGCTGAACTCGATCTGCGCGTCGGCGGCGGTCTGCGCCAGCACGCGCACCGCGACGACCACCTCGCCGTCGCTGGTGAACTTGATCGCGTTGCCGGCCAGGTTGACGAGGATCTGCTGCAGCCGCAGGTCGTCGCCGACCAGCAGTGCCGGCGTGGCCGGGTCGACGTCGAAGCGCAGCGCGATCGGCTTGTCGTTGAGCGTGCCGGAGAGGATCACGCCCAGGTCGTCGAGCAGCTCGCCGAGCCGGAACGGCCGCGGGTCGAGCTCGAGCTTGCCGGCCTCGACCTTCGAGAAGTCGAGGATGTCGTTGAGCAGGCCGAGCAGCGCGCGCGCGGCCCGTTCGGACTTGCCGGCGTAGTCGAGCTGGCGCGGCGTCAGCCCGGTGTTGCGCAGCAGGCTCAGCATGCCGAGGATGGCGTTCATCGGCGTGCGGATCTCGTGGCTCATGTTGGCCAGGAAGCGGCTCTTCGCGAGGCTGGCGTGCTCGGCCTCGTCACGCGCGATCGTCAGCGCGTGGTTGGTCTCGCGCAGCTGCTCCTCGGCTTCCTTGACGAAGCTGATGTCCAGCGTCAGTGCGTAGAAGCCGCGCACCGCGCCGTCGCGCGCATCGGGAATCATGTGCGTCAGCACGTGGCGGCGGCGGCCGTCGGCGCCGGGCTCCTCGCGCTCGAAGCTGCGCGTCTCGCCGCGCAGCACGGCCTCGACGATCGGCTCGCTCGACTGCGCGCGCTCGGCGCCCAGTACCTCGGCCGCGGTGCAGCCGGCGCGCTCGGCGAGCGTGCCGCCGAAGCGCTCGAAGAATGCGCGGTTGCCGAACACCAGGCGCCGGTGGTGGTCCCAGTAGGCGATGCGGCCGGGCATGTTGTCGGTCACCAGCCGCATCAGGTGCTCGCTGTCGCGCAGCCGGGCCTCGGCGCGCTTGCGCTCGTGGATGTCGGTGAAGGTGGTGATGAAGCCGCCGCCGGGCATCGGCGCACCGCGCACGTCCAGCGGCAGGCCATTCGGCCGCACGCGTTCGAACTGGTACGAGCGGCTGCCCTTGGCGCGCTGCATCAGCGCCGCCACCGTGGCTTCGACGTTGCCGCTGCCGTCGTACTCGCCGCGCTCGGCGTTGAAGCGGACCAGGCTGTCGTAGCTGGGCGGCGGCCCGTCGAAGAGCCGGTCGGGCAGCCCGAGCAGGCTGCGGAACTGGCTGTTGTGCCGCACCAGCTTCAGCTCGCCATCGAACACGCTCAGGCCGCAGGGCAGGTTCTCGAGGATCGCCTGCATCATCGTCACGTTGCTGCGCAGCTCGGCATCGGCCAACTTGGCGGCGGTGATGTCCATGTGCGTGCCGGCCAGCCACTCGGGCCGGCCATCGGCGCTGCGCGTCGAGATGCGCCCGCGCGACAGCACCCAGATCCAGCGGCCGTCGCGGTGGCGCAGGCGCAGCTCGCAGTCGTAGGACTCGAGCTCGCCGGCCAGGTGGCGGTCGCGGTTGCGCATCGCCACAGGCAGGTCGTCCGGGTGCACCAGCGCGGCCCAGGCGGCGTGATCGATCGGTGTCAGCTCGGCGAGTTGGTAGCCCAGCATGCCGGCCCAGCGTTCGTTGACCAGCGTCTCGCCGGTCTGCGCGTTCCACTCCCAGGTGCCGACGTCGGTGCCGCGCAGGATCGCGTCGAGCCGCTGGCGTTCGCGCGCCAGCGCGTGCGTGGCGGCTTCGAGCTGCTCGTTGGCGCGCCGCTTGTCGGTGATGTCGCTGCCGATCTCCATGAAGCCGGTCAGCGTGCCGTGCGCATCGTGCAGCGGCTGCACCTCGGTGTCGACCCAGTACTCGCGGCCGTCGCGTGTGCGGTTGAGGATCTCGACACGGCAGGCGCGGCCGTGTGCCGCGGCCTCGCGCAGCGCTTCACGCACCGCCGGATCGCCGGTTTCGCTGGACAGCAGGTCCGCCGGCGTACGGCCCTGCGCCGCGGCCAGGTCGTAGCCGCTGAGCCGCGTGAAGCCCTCGTTGATCCAGACGATGCGCAGCTCGCGGTCGGTGATGATGACCGCGTTCTGTGTGTGCCGCACCACCTGCGCCAGCCGGTCGAGATCGGCCGTCATGCGCTCGGCCAGCGTCTGCGCGCGCAGCCGCGCCGCCGACAGCGACCACACCGCCAGCGCTGCGACCAGGCTCAGCAGCGCGCCGCCGGCAGCTGCGTAGACGGCCGGCCGCCGATCGATCGTCGCCTCGAAGGCCGGCGTGCTGGACAGCCGCAAGGTCAGCAGCCGGCCGCCGATGACCAGCTGGCGCACGCTGGTCAGCCAGCGGCCGGCGTAACTCTGGGCATCGATGCGGTCACGGCGCTGGTGGTCGATCTGGCCGAGGTGGCCGTCGGTGTCGAAGACGACCTGCGCGAGCGTGCTGCCGTCGCCGTTGAAGAGCTCGAAGTCCAGCGCGCCGTCGGCCTCGTGGGCGACGCCGCTGAGCAGGTCGGCCGCCTGCAGCGGCGCATAGAACAGGCCCAGCAGCGCGGCGCGGCGCTGCTCGGGCGTGCCCGGCTCGCTGCCGTTGCGGTAGACCGGCAGCAGGAAGAGGAAGCCGGGCACCGGCCGCTGCGTCAGCGTCACCGCGCCGGTCAGCGTGGCTTCGCCGCTGTCGATGGCGCGCTCGATCGCCTCGCGCCGCACCGGCTCGGTGGCGAAGTCGACGCCCCAGCTGCGGAAGTTGTCGGCCATCGGCTCGACGTACTTGACGACGTACAGCTGCGGCGCGCTGCCGCCGCCGTGCACCGAAAACTCCGGCGCGCCGTCGCGCCGCTCGGCGGCGACGAACGCGCCCAGCTGCTCGCGGCCGACGCGCTCGATGAAGCCGACGCCGGCGACGCCGGGAAAAGCCGTGGTGATCGCACGCGCGCCGACGTAGGCGCGGAACTGCGCCCGGTCCAGCGTGCCCGTGGCGGCCAGCATCGCGCTGGCGCCGCGCAGGCCGTGCAGCGGCTGGCGGAAGCGGCGCTGCACCTCGGCCTCCAGCCGCTCGACATAGCGGTCGAAGCGGCTGCGCGCTTCGTCGTCGATCTGCGTGTTCATCCAGCCGACGACGGTGGCGGTCGCCGCCAGGCCGACGAGCTGCGCGGCGGCGGTCATCGCGATCGCACGGCGGCGCCGCCGCTGGCGCTCGGCGACGGTGGGCGCGCTGCGCTGCCCGGGCAGCATCGACGGCCGCCAGCTCGCCGCCTGGCGCATCGTCTGCATGCAGCGCCAGTAGACCGCCGGGGCGGCCAGCACGACCAGCGCGGCGGCGTTCGCCAGCCCGGCCCGCCAGCCGGCCAGCTGCGGCAGCAGCCGCGTGCCGAAGGCGACGACGATCAGCTCGGCCAGCGCAACGATGGCGAGCGTCTCCGCCAGCAAGCGGATCGGAAGGTGGCCGGGCTTGGTAGTCACTGCTGAGTTCGCACGCAGCTTCGATTGTTCGGCCACCGAAGCGGCCGCCAGCCGCGGAACAACCCGACTATATTGCGCTTATTCGCACTTTTGCTGACACCGAGCGGGTCAGCGCGGCGCGACGGCCGCGGGCGAAACCCGCTGCAACAGCCGCGGCTCGACCAGCCGCGCCAGGCCGCCGCTCCCGGCCTCGGCAGGGGCAAGGCCCTCGCGCACCGCCCAGCGTGCCTGCGCGGTCATCGTCGGCAACAGCGTCGCGTCCAGGCGCAGCCGGTAGTCGTGCTCGCCGAGGAAGCGGGCCGCGTCGGCCGGCAGCATGCCGAGCCGCGTGGCGAGGATCTGCGTGGCCCGGGCCGGCTCGTCGGCGATGTACTGCTGGGCCCGCAGCAGCGCGCGCAGCAGGCGCAGCAGCGACTCCTCCTTTTCGCGCAGCACGCGCTGCGTGCCGGCGAGCACGAAGTGCTGCGTGTAGATGCTGGGGTTCGGCAGCTCGATCGCATCGTCGCGCAGCTCGCGCTGCGCCTGCGCGGCGAGCGGCTCCCAGATCACGATCGCATCCACCGCGCCGCTCTGCAGCGCGCCGGCCAGCTGCTCCGGCGCCATCGACTGCATGCGCACCGGCCCGACGCCGTGGTGCTGCAGCCAGGCGGCGAGGAAATACTGCGCCGAGGTGCCGCCGACCGTGCCGACGCGCTTGTCGGCCAGGTCGGCCGGCTGCGTGATGCCGGCGCTGCGGCGCGCCACCAGCTTGATCTGGTGCGCCGAAGTGCTGATCGAGCCCAGGATCGCCAGGTCGCCCCGCGCGCCGGCGGCGGACATCACGACCGCCAGCTCGGCGGCCGTCGCGACATCGGCCAGCCCATCGCTGACCAGCCCCAGGCAGGCGCGGCCGCTGGCGCAGTTGACGGTGCGCACGTCGGCGCCCTCGTCGGCGAAATAGCGCCGCGCCTCGGCGACATACACCAGCAGCGAGACCCCGCCCCGCGATACGGCCAAGGTGAGCGGCTGCCGCCCGGCGGCTTGGGACGCGCCGGCGAGCAACAGCAGGGCGAGTGCGGCGAGGCAGGAACGCAGGCAGGGGAACATGCGGGACGGGCGCGGCACAGGGCCATCGTGCAGTAACCAGCGAGCGGCCATTGTCACGCCGCGACGGGAGGGCGTGGCCCTGGCGTTGACCCGCGCCGGTTCATCGAGCCGTCACGCGCGGGTCACGCCAGCGTTGCATGCGGGCTGCAGCATGGTGAGCCATGCACCGCGACCTGCCCGTCACCGCCGAAGAAGACCTCGTGCCGCCGGAGCGCCGCCGCCGCGTGCGCACCGTGTGGATCTCGGACCTGCACCTGGGCACGCCCGGCTGCCAGGCCCAGGCACTGCTGACCTTCCTGAAGGAAGTCGAGTGCGAGACGCTGTTCCTCGTCGGCGACATCATCGACGGCTGGCAGCTGCGGCGCGCGTGGTACTGGCCGCAATCGCACAACGACGTCGTGCAGAAACTGCTGCGCAAGGCGCGCAAGGGCACGCGGGTGATCTTCGTGCCCGGCAACCACGACGAGTTCGCGCGCCGCTTCGTGCAGCACAACTTCGGCGGCGTCGAGGTCGTCGAGGACTGGATCCACGAGACCGCCGACGGCCGCCGGTTGTGGATCACGCACGGCGATCTGTTCGACGGGGTGATCCAGTGCGCCAAGTGGCTCGCGCACCTGGGCGACACGCTGTACGAGTTCACGCTGAAGCTCAACCGCCACCTGAATTCGGTGCGCGCGCGCCTCGGGCTGCCGTACTGGAGCCTGTCGAAGTACCTGAAGCTGAAGGTCAAGCGCGCGGTCAGCTACGTCAGCGATTTCGAGACCGCGGTCGCGCGCGAGGCGCGCCGCCGCGGCGTGCACGGTGTCGTCTGCGGCCACATCCACCATGCCGAGATACGCGACATCGAGGGCGTGCTGTACTGCAACGACGGCGACTGGGTCGAGAGCCTGACGGCACTCGTCGAGCATGCCGACGGCCGGCTCGAGATCCTCGATTGGTCGCAGCAGGCGCGCGCGCTTCAGCCGCAGCGGCAGCCCGCGGCGATCAGAGATCCGGCGCATAGCGCCTGAGCATCTCCTCGCGGGTTTCCGGGGCCACGCTCAGGCCACCCGCCTGGTCGGCAATCATCTGGCCGATCGTCGGCAGTGCGGCCCGATCGACGAGCGCCGCCGGGTCCCACAGCTTCGAGCGCATGAAGGCCTTGGCGCAGTGCAGGTAGGCGGCCTCGACGGTGACGCGCACGACCAGTTTCGGCGCACGCCGTTCGGTGGTGCAGGCGGCGATGTCGGCCGCGGCTAAGGACAGCACGGCGCGGCCGTTGATCCGCAGCGTCTCGTCGAAGCCCGGGATCAGGAACAGCAGGCCCACCTGACCGGTGGCGAGGATGTTCTCGAAGGAATCGAGCCGGTTGTTGCCCGGCGCATCGGGGATCAGCAGGTCGCCGGACTCGGTGACCTGGACGAAACCGGGCTCGCCGCCGCGCGGTGACGCGTCCATCTGGTGCGCGCTGTTCGAGGTGGCGAGCACGAAGAACGGCGACAGCGCGATGAAGCGGCGGCAGTGCGGGTCGAGGAAGCTGATCTGCTTCTTCACCGCGCGCTCCCCGGGCGCGGCGTAGAGCTGGCGGAGGGCGGCGGGTGAGTCGATGTTCATCGACCCGATTCTGAACGACGGGTCAGACGGCAAGCGCCGCCGCCGGCGCAAGCGGCACCGCGGCATCGGCGCCAGCCGTGCGCGCGCCACGCCCGATGCCGTGGTATTCGAAGCCGAGCTCGCGCATCTGCGCCGGGTCCCAGAGGTTGCGGCCGTCGAAGAGCACCGGCTCGCGCAGCGCGGCTTTCAGCGCGTCGAAGTCGGGGCTGCGGAACTCGCGCCACTCGGTCAGCAGCAGCAGCGCCGAAGCGCCGCGCACCGCATCGAGCGGCGTGTCGGCGAGCGTGAAGCCCTCGCGCCCGCGCCACAGCGCCGCGGCTTTCGGCATCGCCACCGGATCGAAGGCCACCACCTGCGCGCCGCGCTCGAGCAGCGCGTCGACCACCGTCAGGCTCGGCGCCTCGCGCAGGTCGTCGGTGCCGGGCTTGAACGCCAGGCCCCAGAGCGCGAACACGTGGCCGCGCAGGTCGCTGCCGAAACGCGCCTCGACACGATCGGACAACAGCGCGCGCTGGCGCTGGTTGATGCGCAGCACCGACTGCAACAGCGACAGCGGCTGGCCGGCCTCGGCGCCGGTGCGCAGCAGCGCGCGCACGTCCTTCGGGAAACACGAGCCGCCCCAGCCGCAGCCGGCGTACAGGAAGTGCGTGCCGATGCGCGGATCGCTGCCGATGCCGTGGCGCACCTGCTCGATGTCGGCGCCCAGCGCCTCGGCCAGCAGCGCCAGCTCGTTCATGAAGCTGATGCGGGTGGCCAGCATCGCGTTGGCCGCGTACTTCGTCAGCTCGGCGCTGCGCACGTCCATGATCAGCAGGCGATCGCGGTTGCGCACGAACGGCGCGTACACCGCGCGCAGCAGCAGCCCGGCCTGCTCGTCGTCGCAGCCGAGCACGATGCGGTCGGGCCGCATGAAATCGTCGATCGCCGCGCCCTCCTTCAGGAACTCGGGGTTCGAGACCACCGCGTACGGCAGCGGCGTGCCGCGCGCCTTCAGCTCGTGGGCGATCGCCGCGTGCACGCGGTCGGCGGTACCGACCGGCACGGTGCTCTTGTCGACCACCACCTTGTAGTCGCGCATGTGGCGGCCGACGGTGGTCGCCGCGGCGAGCACGTGCGCCAGGTCGGCCGAGCCGTCCTCGGCCGGCGGCGTGCCGACGGCGATGAAGACCAGCGTCGCATGCGCGACCGCGGCAGCGGCATCGGTGGTGAACTCGAGCCGGCCGGCGGCGACATTGCGCTGCAGCAGCCCATCGAGCCCGGGCTCGTGGATCGGCACGCCGCCGGCGTTCAGCAGCGCGATGCGGTCCTTGTCGACGTCGACGCACACCACGCCGTTGCCCATCTCGGCCAGGCAGGCCGCCGTGACCAGGCCGACGTAGCCGGCGCCAAATACGGTGATCTTCATCGTGCCTCCAGCAAATCCAGGGTGTGCATCGGTGGCCGCTCATCCTGCGCGTCAGCGAGCTGCCGCGCCAGGAGGGCCGTCACCTCGTAGACCGCGCGGTTGCGCACGCGGCCGACGCGGGTCTTCAATTCGGGCAACTCGTCGAGCAGCGCCTGCACCGCCGGCTGCATGCGCCGGAAGCCGGGCAGCACGTGGCCGATGCCGAGCTCGCGCACCCACTCGGTGTTGAAGCGTTCCTGCGGCATCGTCCAGGCGTTGCGCACGGTCAGCACCGGCAGCCCCATCTGCACCGCTTCGCTCAGGCTGCCGGGGCCCGGCTTGCCGATGAAGAAGTCGCCCAGCGCGAGCACGCGCGGCACCTCGGGCGTGAAGCCCAGCACCAGGCGCGGCGCCTCGGCCGGCAGCCGGCGCAGCCGCTCGGCCAGGCGTTCGTTGTGGCCGCACATCAGGATCAGCGGCAGCGCCGGCAGCTGGCGCGCGATGTTCACCATCACCTGCGAGCCCTGGCCGCCGAACGAGACGACGCCCACCGGGGCCTCGGCCGGCAAACCGTGCCCGAGGCGCAGCACGGCCCGGGCCGCCGGCTCGAGCGGCGGGCGGTGGAAATCGGGCCGCAGCATCATTCCGGAGACCAGCGACAGCTGTTCGTCGGGGTAGCCCTGCGCACGCGCCTGCTCGAGCGCGCGCGGCGTGCCGCAGACGATGTGCTGCTGCAGTCCGGGGTCGACCCAGAACGACGGCGGCAGGTCCGCGAGATCGGTCATCACGGTGACGAAGGGCACGCCGGGCAAGCTGCTCGCGACGCTGCGCTGCAGCACGCGGTTGAAGTTCGGCACCAGCGAGACGACCAGGTCCGGCTCCGTCGCCGCCCAGTGCTGCTGCAGCGTCTTCAACAGGCTCGCGTGCGACAGGCGGATCAGGCCCTGCAGCAGCTTCAGCTCCTGCGCCATGCCGAGCGTCCAGCCGCGCTTCAGGCGCTGGTTGTAGAAGTCCTCGGGCGCCAGCCCGGTCAGCTTGCGCAGCCGCGACTGCGGGTCGAGCACCTCGAACAGGTTGACCAGCTCGACGCGCCACGGCCGGCCCTCTTCCTGAATGGCGGCTTGCAAGGCTTGCGCCGCGGCGCGGTGGCCGCCGCCGGCATTGCAGTAGATCAGTGCGACGGTCTGCATCAGCCGCGATGCTCGGGGTCGGCGGTGACCGCGCTGTGACCGCTCGATGGCGTTGCTGCGACAGAAGTCGGCGCGCGTCGCAGCAGAGCCTCGCCCATGCGCACGCGGGTGCCCGTGCCGATGCCCTCGGCCAGCGCGAAGCCGCGGGGCGCGAAAACGATGACCGTCGAGCCGTGCTGGAACCAGCCGAGCTCGTCGCCCTTGCGATAACGCGCATCGCACGCGTGCTCGGTCGGGCCGCTGTAGTCGATGTGCAACAGCTCGTCGAGGCAGTGCAGCCGGATGCTGGCGACAAGGATCGCCGCCACGGCGACCATCGCCACGGGCGGTGAATCGTCGCCATCGAGCCGGCACTGCAGCACCGCGCGCTCGTTGCGGCAGAACAGCCGCTCGATGCGCTTGAGCGCGATCGGGTTGACGTTCCAGGTGTCGCCGGCGAGGTAACGCACGTGCTCGATGCGGCAGTCGGCCGGCGCATGGAAGCGGTGGTACATCGCCGAGGTCAGCCGCAGCGTGATGAACGTGCCATCGCGGTAGGGCTCGGCCGCCGCCTGCGAGCCGAACAGCTCGACCGCCGAATACGGAAATCCCTTGGCCTGGAACACCTGCGTGCCCTCGACCGGCCCGCAGGCGCCGACGATGCCGTCGCACGGGCTGCACAGGATCGCCGGGTCGGGCTCGATCGGCCGCACGCCGGCCTTGAGCTCGCGGATGAAGCACTCATGCAGGCTGGCGAAGCGCTGCTGCTTCGCCTCGCGCAGGTCGAGCTCGGTGAACAGGCGCCAGACGCCGATCAGCAGCGCTGCGATCCACGGCTGGCGGATGCGGCTCAGGCGCCCGACCAGGCGTGTCGCCACATGGCGCGGCACGCGGTTGGTCAGCAGGAAATTCAGGTCCTCCTGCAGCAGCAGGCGGTCGCGCAAGGTCTTGAGGTTCATGGTGGTGTCAAGAAGGCTTGTTAGATAAGGAGGGATGAACAACACACTCACGCTGGTCGCGCTTGCCGCGGCCGCCGCACTCGCCCTGCCGGCGGTGCGGCAACGCCTGGAGCTCTCGCGCGCGAAGCACCGTTCGCTGGCCGGCCACGCGCGCATGGCGCGCCGCGTCGCCGCGCAGGTGCCGGGCTATTCGTACGACGAGGCGCGCTTCTTTGCCGCCGACGCTGCACCGCCCGCGGTGGCCGAGCGCCGCCGCGCCGGCTTCGCCGCGCTCGCCGGCACGCTGAACGCGCGCCATGCGCAGAGCATCGCGCTGACCAAGCAGGCCGCGGCGCGCATCTCCGACCTGCAGTTCACCGGCGCCTACCGCGTGCCGTTCCAGTTCAGCCGCCACCTGCGCGAGCAGCTGTCGCTGGGCGCCTTCTGGCAGCGCGCCGACGGCGTCACGCTGACCGACCTCGACGGCCAGGTCTTCCACGACGTCAGCGGCTCCTACGGCGTCAACCTGTTCGGCGTCGATTTCTACAAGCAGTGCATGGATGAAGGCCTGCGCCGTGCGCAGACGCTCGGGCCGGTGCTCGGCGGCTACCACCCCTGCGTCGCCGACGTGAGCGAGCGGCTGGCGGCGATCTCCGGCATGGACGAGGTCTCGTTCCACATGTCCGGCACCGAGGCGGTGATGCAGGCCGTGCGCCTGGCGCGTTATCACACCCGGCGCACGCACGTCGTGCGCTTCTGCGGCGCCTACCACGGCTGGTGGGGCGACGTGCAGCCGGGACCCGGCAACCCGGTGACCGCACGCGAGACCTACACGCTCAAGGAGATGCACGCCGACACGCTGCGCGTGCTGAAGCGCCGGCGCGACATCGCCTGCGTGCTGGTCAATCCGCTGCAGGCGCTGCATCCGAATGCCGCGGCACCGGGCGACGGCGCGCTGGTCGACAGCGGCCGCTCGGCACACTTCGACCGCGCCGCGTACACCGCGTGGCTGAAGGAATTGCGCGCGGTGTGCAGCGAGCGCGGCATCGCGCTGATCTTCGACGAGGTCTTCGTCGGCTTCCGGCTCGCACCCGGCGGCGCGCAGCAGTATTTCGGCGTGCAGGCGGACATGGTGACCTACGGCAAGACGCTCGGCGGCGGCTTCCCGGTCGGCGTGGTCTGCGGCCGCGCGGCCTGGATGAAGCGCTTCAACGAACAGCGCCCGGCCGACATCTGCTTCGCGCGCGGCACCTTCAATGCGCACCCGGCGGTGATGGCCTCGATGCAGGTCTTCCTCGAACGTCTTGAAGAACCGGCGCAGCAGGCGCTGTATCACCAGCTCGACGAGCGCTGGAATGGCCGCGCCGCGGCGCTCAATGCGCGGCTCGAAGCCGCCGGGCTGCCGGTGCGCGTGGCCAACCTGCAGACGATCTGGACCGTGCTGTACACGCAGCCGTCGCGCTACAACTGGATGTTGCAGTTCTATCTGCGTGCGCAGGGCCTGGCACTGAGCTGGGTCGGCAGCGGGCGGCTGATCTTCAGCCTGGCCTATGACGACGCGGCATTCGAGCACGTGGCCGAACGCTTCGTCGCCGCGGCGCAGGCGATGCAGGCCGACGGCTGGTGGTGGCAGGACGAGGGCCTGACGAACCGCGGCATCCGCCGCGGGCTGCTGCGCGAGATGCTGGCGCATCGCTTCGGTTGAACGGCAACGGGGCCGCACGGCGGCGGCCCCCTTCTTCATGCGATGGCCACTGACTTCAGGCGTCAGCGCGCATGCGGCATCGGATCGATCAGCTCACCGCGCAGCAGGTACAGCGGCGCGCGGTGGTAGAGCTTGATGTCGTGGAATGGGTCGGTCAGGATCTTCACCATCCACGCCAGACCCGTCATCACGCCCTGAAGGTAGAACAGGTGCACGGTGCGGAACAGCAGCCCACCGACGCCGAGCGCCAGCCACAACAGGCCGACGTCATGCCAGTAACCCGACAGGCCCGGGTCCGGCACGATCAGGCCGAACATCGTGCGGTCGGCCGCCAGCAGCAGCGGCGATGCAGCCCACAGCGCCATCAGCACGACCTTGCGGCGCAGGTTGTAGCCGACCTTGATCTCTTCCTTGTGCTCGTGCGTCGCGCGATTGACGTGGTCGTAGCCCTTGGGCTCGAAGAAGAAGTGGCCGGCCTGTCGGCTGGTCATCGAGACGCCCCAGGCCAGCAGCGCGGCCAGGGCCGGATCGCTGAACAGCAGCACGTAGGCGATGACGAAACAGCTGGCGCTCAACAGATGCAGCGACTGGTTGATGCGGCTGTGGTGGTAGTAGCGGTGATCGTCCCAGCGCTGGATCGCCAGGGTCTCGAAGAATGCGTGCACGGTGGAAGGCTCCTCGGGTCGAAGACGGCGCATCGTGACCACCGACGATGACATTCGTTTGAACGTGCCGTGGCAATTCATCGCGGGCCGCGCGCCACCGTCATCGAATTGCAGCTTGCGGCAGGCAGCATGCGCGGCATGCGCGAAGCCACCGATCCGATCGTCGTCGAGGACCTGGCGCCCACGCGGCGCTCGCTGCGCATCGCCGTCGTCACCGAGACCTACCCGCCCGAGGTCAACGGTGTCGCGATGACGCTGGCGCGGGTGGTCGAAGGCCTGCGCTCGCGCGACCATGCGATCCAGCTGGTGCGGCCGCGGCAACGCGAGGAGGCCGGCGCCGATGCCGCCGACGACGGGCTCGACGAGGTGTTGATGCGCGGCCTGCCGATTCCGCGTTATCCGCACCTGACGCTGGGCATGCCGTCGAAGAAGGCCTTGCTCGCGCGCTGGACCGTCAAGCGGCCGGACATCGTGCACATCGCCACCGAAGGGCCGCTGGGCTGGTCGGCGCTGCAGGCCGCGTTGCAGCTGAAGCTGCCGGTGAGCTCGGACTTCCGCACCAACTTCCACGCCTACAGCCGCCACTACGGCGTCGGCTGGCTGCACAAGCCGATCCTGGCGTACCTGCGCAAGTTCCACAACCGCACTCGCTACACGATGGTGCCGACCGAGGCGCTGCGCGAGCAGCTGGTGGATGCGGGCTTTCGCAACCTGCGGGTGCTGGCGCGCGGCGTCGACACCACGCTGTTCGATCCGCGCCGGCGCAGCGACACGCTGCGTGCGAGCTGGGGCGCGACCGAGCGCACGCGGGTGATGCTGTGCGTCGGCCGGCTGGCGGCGGAGAAAAACCTCGGCCTGCTGCTGACGGCCTTCGAGGCAATCCGCCAGGCCGAGCGCGACGTCAAGCTGGTGCTGGTCGGCGACGGACCCGAGCGCGCCGCGCTGCAGCGGCGCTGCCCCGACGCGGTGTTCGCCGGCGCGCGCAGCGGCGAAGACCTGGCCGCGCACTACGCGTCGGCCGACGTGTTCCTGTTCCCGAGCCTGACCGAGACCTTCGGCAACGTCACCGTCGAGGCGATGGCCAGTGGGCTGGCGGTGCTGGCCTTCCACTACGCCGCCGCCGAGCGCTTCATCGAGCCCGGCGAGAACGGCCTGACCGCACGCTTCGACGACGAAGCCGACTTCGTGCGCCAGGCGGTTCAACTGGCCGGCGACCGCACGCTGTGCCGCGCCATCGCCCAGCGCGCCCGCACCACCGCGACACAGCACGGCTGGGAGCACATCGTCGAGCAGATCGAGCGAGTCCTCTGCTCGGCAATCGATCAACCGGCCGGCTGAGGCGGCGGGCCGCCGGCTAGCGAAACGCGCCAGCGTTCTCGGCCACGAAATCGAGGAAGCGGCGCGGCGCATGGCCGGTGAGCGCCTGCACGTCATCGCTCAAGCCGGCCGCCCAGCCCTGCTTGACGACGTGGTGCAGGCTCATGAACCACTCGATCACCGGCGCCGGCATGCCCATGCCCAACATCGCCGCCTCGGCCGCGCTTTCGGGTACGTCGACGTAGTCGATGCGGCGACCCGCCGCTTCGGAGATCGCGGCCAGCTGCTGCGCATTGCTCAGCGCCTCGGCGCCGGTCAGCGTGTAGCTGCGGCCGGCATGCGCGGCGGGGTCGGCCAGCACCGCGGCGGCGCTGTCGGCGATGTCGCGCACGTCGATCACGCCGATGGCGCCGTTGCCGGTGGGCGCGTGCCAGGCGCCGGCCTTCAGCTGCTCGCCGTGGTAGTTGACCCAGTTCTGCATGAAGAAGCTCGGCCGCAGCAGCGTCCAGCCGAGGCCGCTGGTCTGCACCAGCTCGTCGATCTGCCCTTGCAGCCGGGCGATCGCCACCGGGCTGCCCGCATCGGCACCGGCGGCCGACGAGCGCACGATGTGGCGCACGCCGGCGGCACGCGCTGCATTCACCGCGTTGCGCGCCAGCGCCAGCTTCTCGGGCACCAGCGGCAGCAACAGGAACAGCGTGTCGAAGCCCTTGAACGCGCGCGCCAGCGAGGCCGGGTCGGCAAAGTCGGCTTCGACGCCCAGCACGCCGGGCACGGTGCGGCCGGAGGGCGAAACCAGCACGGCGCAGTCGGCGCGCTGCTGCTGCAGGCGGCGCACCAGCTCGCGGCCGATGTGGCCGGTGGCGCCGGTGACGAGGATGCGGTGGCTCATGGTGTTTCCTTCGGGGAAGCGGGTTGCGATGAGCTCACTGTAGGCAGGCGGACATCCGAATTGAAGACATAGAATTTCGAATCATCTTCAACCACGGGTTGACGACTTGAAGAACCTGCAAGGACTGGTCTCCTTCGTCGAGAGCGCCGCGGCCGGCAGCTTCACCGCCGCGGCCGCGCGGCTGGCATTGACGCCGGCGGCCGTCAGCAAGAACGTCATCGCGCTGGAGCGCCAGCTGCAGGTGCGGCTGTTCAATCGCTCGACGCGCCGGCTGAAGCTCACCGGCGAGGGCGAGGCCTTTCTGGCCAACGCGAGCGAGGCGCTGCGCCTGCTCGACGACGCGGTCAACCAGGTCACGCGCGCCAGCGGCGAGCCGGCCGGCCGTGTGCGCATCTCCAGCGGCATCTCGTTCGGCCGCCGCTATGTGCTGCCGCTGCTGCCGCGGCTGGCCGCACGCCATGCGCTGCTGCAGGTCGAGCTGAGCCTGGACAACCGCGCGGTCGACCTGGTGGCCGAGGGCTACGACATCGGCGTGCGCGGCGGCATGATCCCCGACTCCAGCCTGGTCGCGCGCCGCGTCGCGCAGTTGCCGGTGGCGCTGGTGGCGTCGTCAGCCTACCTGCGCCAGCACGGCGCTCCGGCCACGCCGGCGGAGCTGCCGCAGCACCGCCTGCTCGGCGTGCGCTTCGCGTCCGGCCAGATCGCCACCTGGCACTTCCGCAAGAGCTTCGGCCGCGTCACGCGCGAATGGGAGCCCACGGCGCGCATCTGGGCCTCCGACCCCGAATCGCTGGTCGACCTGGCGCTGGCCGGTCACGGCATAACGCAGACCGGCCTGCACCACGTCGTGCCTTGGTTGCGCTCTGGCCGGCTGAAGGTGCTGCTGGCGGCCCAGCACGAGCCGGGGCAGCGCGAGATCGTGCTGCACTATCCGCATCGGCAATTCCTCAGCGCGCGGGTGCGCGTGGTGGTCGACGCGCTGCTGGAGCATTTCAAGCAGCAGCAGGAGCTGCTGGTCGACCCGCGTGAGCTGCCGGCCGAGTGGCTGGCGTGAGCGGCTTCAGCCCGGCACCTCGTCGGGTGCCGCCCGCGACGCGGGCGCGCTACGCAGCATCAGCAGCGCAATGCCACCGGCCACCGACAGCCCGAAGCCCCACATCAGCCCGATGATCGACACGTCGGCACGCAGCAGCGCCGCGTAGGCTCCAAGCATCACCAGCACGCTCAGGTTCTCGTTGAAGCCCTGCACGGCGATCGACCGGCCCGCCGTCAGCAACGCATGGCCGCGGTGCTGCAACAGCGCATTCATCGGCACCACCATCAGCCCGCCGAGCAGGCCCAGCAGCGCCAGCAGCGGCACCGCCCAGCCGAGCGAATTGACCGACGCCGTCAGCGGCACCGCAAGCCCCAGCAGCACGCCCAGCGGCAGTACGCGCCGCGCCGCGCGCAGCGCAATCCAGCGCCCGGCGATGCCGGCACCGATCACCACGCCGACCGCCACCGCCGCCTGCAGGTAGGCGGCCCGGTCCAGCGGCAGTCGCAGCACCCGCTCGGCCCACACCAGCACCGCGAACTGCAGCGTCGCGCCGGCGCCCCAGAAGATCGTCGTGGCCGCCAGCGACAGCCCGCCCTCGGCGTCGCGCCACAGCCGGCGGTTGCAGGCGGCGAATTCGCGCACCAGCCGCAGCGGGTGGATCCCGCTCTTCGGATAGACCGCGCCGCTCGCCGGCAGCCCGAGGTTCAGCCACGCGGCGATCGCATAGACCACCAGCAGGCTGCCCAGCGACAGCGCGAGCGGCGCATCGCCCACCACCGCCGCGCCCCAGCCGCGCCACAGCGGGCTGACCAGCAAGCCCCCGAGCACCGTGCCGAGCAGCACCGCGCCGACCACCGACACCTCGATCCAACCGTTCGCAGCGACGAGCTGGCGCGGCGGCACGATCTCGGTGATCAGCCCGTACTTCGCCGGCGCCATCGCGCACGCCGCCAGCCCGACACCGGCGAAGGCGAGCACCGGGTGCACACCGGCCAGCAGCGCGATGACGCCCAGCACCTTCAGCGCGTTCATCCAGCCCATCAGCTTCGCCTTCGGCACCGCATCGGCCAGCGGCCCGAGGAACGGCGCCAGCAGCACGTAGCCGAGCGTGAACGAGAACTTCAGCAGCGGCGCCCACCAGCCCGGCAGCTGCCGCTCGACCAACAAAGCGATCGTCACGATCAGCAGCGCGTTGTCGGCCAGCGCCGAGGCGAACTGCGCCGCGATCAGCCGATGGAAACCGGGCGGCATGCGGTGCGGATCAGTGTCATGTGGCGATTGTTCGAATCGGCTGCGACGCCCGCACGAAAGGCGCGTGACGATTCGAAGTCAGTGCGTCACGAGGCACTGCCTACCATTGGCACCATGAGCGACTCGACCACCCCCGCCAGCTTCAGCTTCGACAGCGCCGACGACGGGCTGATCTGCGGCTACCACTTCCGCCCCGGCCAGGCCGGCGCGCCGATCGCATCGACCACCGAAGCCCTCGCGCTGCTCGAGCGCGAGGCCGGCCGCCACGAGGGCTTCGTCTGGCTGCACATGAACCTGAGCCACGCCGCCGCGCTGCCCTGGCTGCGTGCGCATGCCGGCTTGGCCGACAGCTTCTTCGAAGCGCTCGACGAGGGCTCGCGCTCGACGCGCATCGAGCGCGACGGCGACGCGCTGTACGCCGTCGTCAACGACGTCACCTTCGACTTCAAGTTCGATGCTGCGGACGTCGCGACGCTGTGGGTCGGCGTGCAGCGCGATCTGGTGGTCAGCGCGCGCCGCCATCCGCTGCGCGCGGTCGACCGGCTGCGCATGGCGGTCAAGCGCGGCGAAGCGCTGGATTCCAGCGTCGCGCTGCTCGACCACCTGCTGCGCGACCAGGCCGACGAGCTGCAGCGCATCGTGCGCTCGACCGTCGAGCGCATCGACGACATCGAGGACGCGCTGCTCGCCGGCAAGGGTGATCAGCTCGAGCGCCACGACACCGAATTGGCGCGGCTGCGCCGGCTGGCGGTGCGGCTGCAGCGGCTGCTGGCACCGGAACCCGGCGCGCTGATGCGCACGCTGTCGCGCCCGCCCGGCTGGGTCTCGGCCGAGGACCGCCAGCACCTGCACCGCGCCAGCGAGGAGTTCGGCGTCGTGCTGCGCGACATCGCCGCGCTGCAGGACCGCATCAAGCTGATGCAGGACGAAGCGGCCGCGCGCGTCGCGACGCAGAACAACCGGAGCCTGTTCACGCTGACGATGGTCACCGTGCTCGCGCTGCCGATCAACCTGGTGTCGGGCCTGTTCGGCATGAACGTCGGCGGCATCCCGCTGGCCGGGCATGGGCTGGGCTTCTGGGTGATGCTGGCGATCATTGCCGGCCTGACCGGCGCGATTGCCGGCGTCGCGCTGCGCATGCTGCGCGGGCAGCGCTGAAGCTCGATAGATATACTGTTTATACGGTTTATCCCGTTTCAGGAGCATCGATGGCCACGACGACCAAGCCCGCTGCCAAACGCAGCGCCGCACGCAAGACCGACGCCGCGGCGCCGAAAGCCACCAAGGCGCCGGCGAAGAAGGCGGCGAAGCCGGTGAAAGCCGCTGCGCCGGCCACCGAGGCGCCCGCCGAGAAGCCGGCAGCCAAGCCGGCGAAGCCCGCCAAGCCGAGCACCCCCAAGCCGGCCCCTGCGCCGAAGCCGCCGAAGCAGAAGCTGGTGCGCGACAGCTTCACGATCCCGCGCAGCGAATACGCAGCGCTCGAGGCCCTGAAGCAGCGCCTGGTGCAGCTGGCGCAGCCGGCCAAGAAGAGCGAGGTGCTGCGCGCCGGCGTCAAGCTGCTGACGACGCTGGCCGACGACGCGCTGCGCGCCGCGCTGGCCGCGGTGCCGTCGATCAAGACCGGCCGGCCGAGCAAGGCCAAATAGCGCGTCAAAGGCACGTGCAGCAGCGCATGGTCGAGATCGAGCTGAAGTTCCAGGTGCCGCCCGAGCGGCAAGCGGCGCTGCAGCGCGCGGTGGCCACCGCCAGCGCCGAGACGCTGCGGCTGCAGGCGCTGTATTTCGACACCGCCGACCGGCGCCTCGCCGGCGCCGGCATTGCGCTGCGGCTGCGCCGCGAAGGCCCCGTCTGGGTGCAGACGCTGAAGGCGCTCGGCGCGCATGCGCTGGAGCGGCTGGAGCATGAGGTGGTCGTCGGCCGCATGCGCGCGCCGCCGGCGCTGGACCTGCAGCGGCATGCCGGCACGCCGGCGGCCGCGCGGCTGGACGCAGCGCTGGGTAGCGACGTCGAGCTGGTACCGGTCTACCAGACCGACGTGCGCCGCACTCGGCGCGTGCTGCGCACCGACGGCGCGCGCATCGAGATCGCGCTCGACGTCGGCGAGATCCGCGCCGGCGAGCGCCAGCAGCCGCTGCACGAGATCGAATTCGAGCTGCTGGCGGGGCCGCTCGACGGGCTGATCAGCGTGGCCGCGCGCTGGGCCGAGCGCCATGCGCTGTGGCTGGACGTGCGGCCGAAGTCCGAACGCGGCGACCTGCTGGCGCGCGGGCTCGCCGTGTCGCCGGCGGCCGGCGCCGGCGTGCCCGTGCTGACGAACAAGATGAGCGGCGACGCGGCGCTGCGCGCCATCGTCGGCGCCGCGCTGGCGCAGGCGCTGCCGAACGCCGCCGCGCTGGCCGCCGGCTGCGGCACGCCGGAGCACCTGCACCAGCTGCGCATCGGCCTGCGCCGGCTGCGCGCGGCGCTGCGCACCTTCGGCGCAGAAAACCCGGCGCTCGATCCCGCGTGGCAGCCGGCGCTGGCCGCGCTGTTCGCCCAGCTCGGCGGCACGCGCGATCGCGACGTGATGCGCGCGACCCTGCAGCCGCTGCTCGAAGCCGCCGGCGCGCCGCTGGTGGCACTGCCGGAGGGCTCCGCCGCCGCCGACGACACCGTCTGCGAGGCGCTGCGCGCGAGCGCGACCACGCAGCTGCTGCTCGCGTTGCTCGGCTTCGCGCACGGCGCCAGCGCCGCTGCTGCGCCCTCGCCCACGCCCCCCACGCCGCCACCCGTGCTGCCGCAGCTGATCGACCCGCTGCGGCGCCTGCAGCGCCGCATCCGCCGCGACGCGCGCGACTTTCGCAGCGCCCCCGACGAGCAGCGCCATCGCCTGCGCAAGCGCCTGAAGCGCCTGCGCTACGGCCTCGACGCGCTCGCCGCGCTGCTGCCGGCCAAGCCCTTGCGGCGTTACCTGTCGACGCTGAAACCGGCGCAGGAAGCGCTCGGCGAGCTCAACGACCTGGTTGTCGCCGAAGCCGCCTTCCGCGCGCTGGTGGCCGACGATGCACGCGCCTGGTTCGCGCTCGGCTGGCTCGCGGCGCGGCGCGGGGTGCTGCTCGAACAAGCGGCGCAGGCGCTCGACGCTCTGCCCGGCTGGCCGAAGGCCTTCAAGCAGCGGCGCTGACCCGCAGCGCGACCGCCGCCGCCGCCAGCACCGATGTCCGGGTAGCTCGGCCCGCGCTGGTCGACACACTTGATGTGATTAGGGTTTGCGTGATTGATTTATTTCGTGAGTGACCTAAAGTTCACCTCAGCGACCACCCAGCCGCGCCCTTCGACCCCACCAGGAGACCGGAAATGAGCACCACGGCCCTGTGCAGCGCAATTCCCGCCACGCCGGCGCAGCGTGAACTCGATCACTTGCGCGAAGCGCTGCAGCAGGCGGAGGCGGCCAATCGCGCGATGTCGGTGCTGGTCGCCAAGCTGGGCCACGAGCTGAAAACGCCTTTGAACGCCATCGTCGGTCTGGCGCAGCTGATCCACCCGCCGGGCGGGCGCGAGCCGCAACCCGAAGTGGTCGATCGCTGGCTCGATCAGATCGCGCGCCTCGGTTGGCACATGGCCGATGTCGTCGACACCTTGATGGAACTCGGGCGCTGCGGCGCAGGACACCTGCGCGCCGGCTGCGAGACCCTCGATGTGCTGGAGCCGATGACCGAGGCCCTGCGCATCGTCGAAAGCGATGCCGCGCGGCGCGACATCACGATCGGCTTCGTCGGCGACGTTCAGGCGCAGGTGAAGGCCGACCGCCGCGCGCTGCGGCAGGTGTTCGTCAACCTGTTGAGCAACGCCATCAAGTACAACAAGGAGGGCGGGCGCGTGAGCCTGTCGGTACGCGGCGGCGAGCGCGTGCGCATCACCGTGCGCGACACGGGCCCGGGTCTCACGAGCGCGCAGCGCGCGCGTCTGTTCCAGGCGTTCGATCGCCTGGGCGCCGAGCGCACCGGCGTTGAAGGGCACGGGCTCGGCCTGCTGCTGTGCCGGGAACTGCTGCTGGCAATGGACGGCAGCATCGATGTCGACAGCGTCGACGGAGCGGGCTGCACGTTCACCGTCACACTGCCGGGGCGCGCCGCATGAAGTAGGCCCGCCGCACGGCGCTCCTGCCGCGGACGCCGATCGGCAGCGCCGCGGCACGCACCTGGGCGGCTCGACGCGCTGCAGCACGAGCGGCACTGAGGGCAATGCGCCGCTGGGCGACGCCGTCAACACCCGGTCACACGCTCGCGCCAGACTGCGCGTCCCGCCGCTGCGAAGACGCCGATGAACGAGCCGCCGACCCCTGCCCCGCCGCTGGCGGCGCGCCCGCGCCGCGCGCTGATGATCAGCGTCGATGGCCGGCGCAGCCCCATCGAGCTACAGAGTTTTGCGCGCGCGCTGCGCCTGGGGCCTGCGGCGGTCGACCTGCTGCAGCGCGCCGGCGTGATCGAGCTGTCGACGCGTCCCGACCCGGCACCCACCGCCGACGCCGGCCACGGCCTGGAGCCGATCAAGCGATACGCGCTCGAGCTCGCCTTCCTGATGCTGGCCGGCCGCGCCGACGACATGCTCGAGCTCGGCAACGCGATCCACAACCGCGCCGCGCTGCTCGACTGGTGTGAACGCTGCGCGCAGGCGATCACCCAGCACAGCGGCGCCGAGTGCGCCGAACAATTCCAGGCGATGGTGCGTGCGCACCTGCCGCTGCACCGCCGCGCCCGCGCCGCGGCCGACGATTTGCACGACTGAAAAACGAAAGCTCACACCCGATGGCCAAGGATTTCTCGACGATGGAAGACAGCAACCGCAGCGGCAATGCCAGCCTGCACGAGCTGTCCGATCCCACCCGGCGCAACGTGTTGCGCGGCGGCCTCGGCGGCGTGCTGGCGAGCCTGCTGGCGCCGCTGTCGCTGTCCGGCTGCGCGGGCTTGAGCGAAGCACGCCGCAGCGGCATCGGCTTCGCCTCGATTCCGGTGTCGACCGCCGACACGGTGAGCGTGCCGGCCGGCTACACGACGCAAGTCATCGCCGCCTGGGGCGAACCGGTCGGCCTGGCTGGCGCAATGCCGGCCTGGCGCGACGACGGCGGCCACTCGGCCGCCGAGCAGGCCGCGCAGATGGGCATGCACCACGACGGCATCCACTACTTTGCGCTCGACGGCTCGCAGCGCGGCCTGCTGGTGATGAACCACGAGTACACCGACGATGGGCTGCTGCATGCCGACGGCATGAAGACCTGGAGCGCCGAGAAGGTTGCCAAGGCGCAGGCCGCGCACGGCGTCGCGGTGATCGAGGTGCAGCTGCAGGACGGGCGCTGGCAGCACGTGCGACCCTCGCGCCATGCGCGCCGCATCACCGCGTCGACGCCGATGCAGCTCGGTGGCCCCGCCGCCGGCCATGCGCTGATGAAGACCGCCGCCGATCCCGACGGCCGTCGTGTGCTCGGCACCTTCAACAACTGCGGCAGCGGCATCACGCCCTGGGGCACCTACCTGACCTGCGAAGAAAACTTCATCGGCTATTTCCATGGCCCGGAGAGACCCGACGCGCACGGCCGCCGCTGGGGCCTGAAGAAGGACGGCAGCGGCTACCGCTGGCACGAGCACGACGAGCGCTTCGATGCCACCAGGCATCCAAACGAGCCGAACCGCCACGGCTGGGTCGTCGAGATCGATCCGCTGGATCCGGCGTCGACGCCGATCAAGCGCACCGCGCTCGGCCGTGCCGCGCACGAAGGCGCGACCGTCGCGCTGACGAAGGACGGCCGCGCGGTCGTCTACTCCGGCGAGGACGCGCGCTTCGAGTACATCTACAAGTTCGTCAGCCGCGACGCGGTGAAGCCCGGCGGCGCGAAGGCCAATGCCGAGCTGCTGGACCACGGCACGCTGTACGTCGCGCGCTTCGATGCCGACGGCAGCGGCCGCTGGCTGCCGCTGCGCCACGGCGAGGGGCCACTGACGGCCGCCAACGGCTTCGCGGACCAGGGCGAAGTGCTGATCAAGTCGCGCCAGGCCAGCGGCCTGCTCGGCGCAACGAAGATGGACCGGCCCGAATGGATCGCCATCGACACGGCGAGCCGCGACGTCTACTGCACGCTGACCAACAACACGAATCGCGGCGCCGACAAGCAGCCCGCCATCGACCCGGCGAACCCGCGCAGCGACAACACGATGGGCCACATCATCCGCTGGCGCGACGACGGCGACTTCGATGGCACCGGCCTGCGCTGGAGCCACTTCGTGCTCGCCGGCGACACGCAGAATGCGCGCGCCGATGCCAAGGGCAACATCAACGGCGACGCCTTCGGCTGCCCCGACGGCCTGTGGATCGACGGCCGCGGCGTGATGTGGATCCAGACCGACATGTCGACCTCGGCGATGGGCAAGGGCGACCTGGCCAAGCTGGGCAACAACGTGATGCTCGCCGCCGACCCGGCGACCGGCGCGATCCGCCGCTTCCTGAGTGGCCCGAGCGGCTGCGAAGTGACCGGCGTCACCGCCACGCCCGACGGCAAGACGCTGTTCGTCAACATCCAGCACCCCGGCGAAAGCCCGAGCGAGCGCAGCGACCCGGCGGCGCCGACGAAGTTCTCGCGCTGGCCGGACGGCGGGCGGCCGCGTTCGGCGACGGTGGTGGTGCGGCGGGTGGATGGTGGGGTGGTCGGGACCTGAGGCCGCTGGATTCCGCCGGCGGGCTCTACCACTTCGGCGCAATGCGCTCGCCGGGCAGGATGTCGTAGGGATGTGCCCACCCGGGAATCGCCTGGACCCGAGACAACCATGACCGGATGTGCGGAAAGCGGGTTTCAACTTCGTATTCGCTCTCTTCGAGCGGATAGAAGAGGTAGCCACAGAGCGAGAAATCCGCAATCGTCGGCGCGCTGCCGACCAGGAATGGCCGCGCCTGGAGATGCTTGTCGACGATGCCGAACGCGTTGTCCAGACGACCACGAAGCCAGGCCATGACGGATGGGTCCGGCGCGGTGGCACCAAACGCCTTCATGAAGCGGTAGCTCGCAAAGTAGCTCGTGAACTTGTGGTTGTCGAACAGGAGCCACCGCAGGACCTCGTGCTGCTCGTCCTCGGTGGCGCCTGCAAAGGCGCCATGCTTGCGTGCCAGGTACGAAAGGATGAGACCGGATTGAGTGAGGCGGCGTGCGCCGTCTTCGAGGATGGGCACTTCGCCCATTTCATTGGCGGACTCCCGCCACGCGGCATCGCGCGTGACGCCGTGCATGAAGTCCACGAAGACCGGTTCCCACGGCTGCTCGAGCGCGCGCAGCAGGAATGCAACCTTGAAGGTGTTGCCGGACTGACAGAAACCGTGCAGACGGACCATGCGTCATGCTCCTATGGGTTGTGCTCGAATTCGACCGGCATGTGCAGCCACGAATGCTGCCTGCGTTCGTAGAACGACACCGTCGGAGACGGAAAGCCCGGGTCGGCAAACGCGCCGACCGGCACCGCCACCACGCCGTCCCGTCCTTCGGCCGTGTAGTAGACGGTGGCCCCGCACATCGGGCAGAAGCGGAACGTGAACTTCGTTCCGCCGTCGCCGACTCGCACGTACTCGGTCGCTGCGCCGGTGGCCTTGAAGCCGGCACTGTCGAAGCGCGCCTGTTCGCCGAACACGCTGCCTGTTCGCTTCTGACAGGCGAGGCAGTGGCAGACCGAGATGCGAAGAGGCTCCCCGTGGACTTCGGCTTGAAGTTGACCGCAGGAGCACGAAGCGATGCGTGTATTCATATGCAGTCGTTCCCTTGTTCCCTGACCTCGACTACTCGCGCGGGCGAGCCTGGGGCTCGGGAGGGGTACTCCAGAAGCGCTCCATCGAAATGTACGTGAACGACGCACTCCAGCCGATGAGCAGCAGGCCGTTGAGTGCTTCCACGCCTGCCAACAAGCGAATCGGGCCCACGGGCGTGAGATCGCCGAAACCCAGGGAGGTGTATGTCTCGGCCGAGAAGTACAGGGACGATGTGAACAGCATGCCGTGCGCCCCGGCAAGGCTGCCTGCGCCGAAAGCGGTGATCAGTGCATACAGCGCCAGGCCGTAGAGGAATATCTCGAGCGCGTGTGCACAGAAGGCGGCAATGACGACAACCAGCAGCTTGAAGCGATCGGGAATACGCAGGCGCGGCAGGCCACTGTTGAGGCCGCGCAGGACTTCGTAATGCAAGAAGACAGTGATGACCACCAGAAGAGCGGAAGCGATGAGCACGGTTGGCATGGGGAGATGTGTCCGACCTGAGCCGCAACGCGTCAGGCGGCGACCTCATTGCAAGTGAGCGAGTAGTCTGTTCGATACAGTGCAGTGGCCACCTCGGCGGCGCCATGCTCCTCGAGCCGATCACTGCCGAGATCGACCTGTGCCAACGCGACCAGAGCGTCCTGACTGTACCCGGTGATCAACAATGCGCAATCGACGCCATCGTCGACGCCTCGAATGCGTTGCTCACGGGTCATCTGCGCGGCGAGCGCCCCTCGAAACAAATGAACGCTGCCGAGCCCTCGACGCATGGGAACTGGTGGAAGGATTTCCTGGTTCAGCCAGTCGACCAGCGCTGACTCCTGGCCGGGCAGTAACTTGAATCGGCTGAGCAAGGCGACATGACCCATGCCGACCCCGTGACTGCCCAGGATCGAGCAGAGGCCTCTCCTCATGCCGCGATAGTGCGGCATCATGTTCGCCGTCCATGGCGTCGGGTGGTTCAAGCGTTCGAGGTAGGCATCGGAGGCCAGCGTATCCAGGTCCGCGACCTCGTACAGCACGAGGTACCGGGGTTGCCCTTGAAGCGCCACCCAGCGCGTTCCCCTGCGGAACCCGGGGATCGACAGCCGTTCCGGCAGATGTTCGTGCGTGTGCCAATCGTCGTGTTCCGGGATGGCCTCCGGAACCACGTCGAATGACAACAGCATCGCGGCTTTTCCGAGCAGGGGCATTCTGTTTTCTCCGGCGGTGAGCATCGGAAGCTTGCGGGCCGGCGCGATGGAACGGTTGGCCGCCAATCGCGCAGGCCGCCATGCGTTGCCATAGGGAGACCCGCCAGACGCCAGCGCACGAGCGGACTTCGGAGGAGAAGGGCACCGCCAGAGACCTGCTGGGATGCAGAATTGCGGCAGCGTCAGGCGGAGCAAGCTTTGCGAGAGCAGCACTGACAAAGCGGTATGCGTCTTCGTCGGTTGTGTGACGGTGGTTCATGTCCACAGACAGCCCGCATAGCTGCTTGGCAGCCCGTTCCTTCAACTCCGAGTCGGACAAGCGAGCCAGATAGTCCGAGAATTCGCTGTACGGATCAGGCACGTGTAGGAGAAACATTCCGTTGTGTTGCGGAACCGTGCACTGAGCCACGTAGCTCAGCTCTAGGCGTCATCGTGTCGAGTTGCGCGAACGTTTAGGTGACTCAGATCATAAGAGAGCGGGCGGTCCGAGACAGGTCGCAGCCCTTCTCTGTCCAAGCGCGGATCCTTGGGCTGATCCTGGCTCAGATATTGAAACGTATAGAGGCCGGTCCTACGTTGATATCTCACCTCGCAGACAAGTTGAGGTCTCGCATAGACGAACTGGGCGAGTTGAATTGGTTCGGCATCTGGTCGGTTCAGAACTACGTTCTCCGCAAACAGGTGCTCGTTCTCTGCCTCAAGGTCCGTGTGAAAGGGTCTCTTCTGCTCCTTGCCATTCCGTCTTGAGGTAAAGACCTTCTGCAGGGTGACCGCGAAAATGTCGAGCCAGCCTAGCAATTCTCGACTCGCGATTACGAGATTGAAGTCTTCCGGCACGGAACCTGTGTACCGCAGGGTGTAGCACTTGACGAGAAGTTCGAACAGACCGACCTGAATGCCTGAATAGAACTCAGGATCGAATGCCTTCAGGGCGTTCCAATGGGCTCTCCTCAGATGACCATGAGAAACGTTTCCCTGAAGTGCCAGCACGGCCTTCAAATGCTTCTCTACTGCTGTGCTTGCCAACTGCGCGCCCTGAACAGGCATGCCGGCGCGAAGCAGGATTCTGGCGGCCTTGTAGTCTTCATAGCCATCGCCAAGGAAAGCGAACATGCGACGAGCTTCAATTGTGTTCTCGAGCCAAGTTCGAGCGACGGTCTTCATGTAACACCTTTAGGCATCAGTCTTAGAACGGGACGTCGTCCTTCTTCTTCTCTGCACGCGAGAGCACGAACTGAGTCTCGTTTTCATCTATCCATTTCCATCCTTCATCCGCGATGGCTAGGCCGGGGTAGCCTTCACTCTCTTGTTCGTTCCATATCTCTGACTCGCGCAAGAGCTTCTTTTGAAGCAGGCGCCTGATCGCAATGTTGAAACCCATTCCGGTTATACCGGCACGTTCGGCACTTCTTTTCACAGAAGAAACGGTCGCAGAGTAGTCAGGCATGTACACTTCACCAGCGATGATGGCTAGGACCAAGACTTCGGGTTGAGATAGGCCATGTACCGGCGCAACGGGGTCGGACTCAGCTATCTGATCGAGGACGGCGTCTTGTCTGATGATAGCTTCGAGTCGCGCAGTGAGACTTGACTTGAGCTTGTCGAAGTCGCTAGGTGCGTCAGCCAAGTAGGGGATGATGGTCCTGTGTTGGATGTCGAACGGGTATTTCTTGCCAGTGCGCTCTTCAGAGCAGACCATGACTACCGGGCGGCCAGCTGCGAAGGCGAACCCCAACTCGTACCAGACATTTGGGTTGTCAGCTGTGATGTCTGCCAAGCAGACTGCCGCCAGGCGAATGCCCTTTTCGATTGATTCAATAGGTACTGCCACACCGGGGTCTCGATCAACCCTATAAGCCTCCAAACCAGCAGCCACGATTGCTGGCTTGTAGATATCCTGGAACCGCTTGTCGAACTTCCCGCTGTCAAACGGCTGGATCACAAAACAGGTTGCCATGTCGAGGGCCTTCGTGATGGTTGAGTTCTGATGCCTAAAAGGGTTTCACGCGCCCATCGAAGGGGTCGCCAAGATCAACTTCGTTGCTTCTGCGATGCTATTGGCAAAGTCATCGAAGCGATCACTAACATTGGCCGTTGGCGCATCGTACTTCTCGTGCGCCTCCCAAGCACGCTCAGATTGGCGGCGTAGCTTGGCTTCCCAGATGCCTAGTGCCTCAACGATATCCTTCTTCGTGCCGATCGAAGCAGACGCGCGCACTATTGCAAGCAGTTCTTCTAGCAAGTCACGTTCGGTCGGTATCAAGCGTGACCTGTCAATTTCAGAGCCAATGCGAGGAATCTTCTTTTGTAGATCATCCTCTATTGCTGGCCAAAGACGACCGTACAGGGAGATGAGCACTTGCTGATCGAGTCTGGATGTTGCATCCGCAGTTGAGACAGCTTGTGCGAGAGAAAGCAGGCCTTCTCTGTCGAGCGTTGTAGCTTGATACATGCCTAGGGGGCTTGGGATCTCAGACTTGGCTATGTCGACCAGAAGAGGTATGAGTACGCCATGTTTGGTTGACTTTGCAAGAGCTCCTGCTTCAAAGAGCATCCAAGCACTGTTCAGGTTTGCTCGCGTAAGACAGACAATTCCAACATCAGTGCTACTGAGCTGTTCGGCTAGCTCGTTGGACCATCGCTTGCCCGGTTCGATATCTGACTCCGACATCCATGGTTCAACCGACTGAACTAGCATCGGAAGCCACGTTCGAATGAAGTCTGCGACATCTGCGCTTTTCTCTCCGGACCAGGAGATGAATACTCGCATGTTCTCTCCAGAGGTTAATGGTAGTGAAGCCTAGCGTGAAATGGACGCCCACAGAACCAAGCAGTCATGGCAATGCGAATGACCCGACTCGGCCGCATGCATGCCAATAAAGTATCCATAGTTCTTGTCCGGCGCGGACAAGGCAATTTCCATTGACATCCACTTCCTCCCGTCAGTGGCCGCGTAGCTTACGCCCGCTCACCAACCACCGTCCAGCCGGAGAGTCATCCGCCCGACCGAAACCCCACCCCGGCAAAGCCCGACAATCCCCGGCACCATCGCCCGATGACCCCCCTCTCGATCCTCGACCTCGCCCCCATCGTCGAAGGCAGCGATGCCGCCGAAGCGCTGCGCCGCACGCTCGACCTCGCGCAGCACGCCGAAGCCTGGGGCTACAAGCGTTTCTGGCTCGCCGAACACCACAACATGGACGGCATCGCGTGTTCGGCCACCGCGGTTCTGGTCGGCCATGTCGCCGGTGGCACGAAGTCGATCCGCGTCGGCTCCGGCGGCGTGATGCTGCCGAACCATGCGCCGCTGACGGTGGCCGAATCCTTCGGCACGCTGGCGACGCTGTATCCCGGCCGCATCGACCTCGGCCTCGGCCGCGCGCCGGGCACCGACCAGGCCACCGCGCGTGCGCTGCGCCGGCACCTGGCGACCGAGCACGAAGACGCCTTCCCGCAGGACGTGCTGGAGCTGCAGGCCTACCTCGGGGATGCGCAGCCGGACCAGGCCGTGCGCGCGATTCCCGGCGTCGGCACCCAGGTGCCGATCTGGCTGCTCGGCTCCAGTCTCTACAGTGCGCAGCTCGCGGCCTACCTGGGCCTGCCCTTCGCCTTCGCGTCGCACTTCGCGCCCGATCTGCTGCTGCAGGCGCTGGAGGTCTACCGCTCAGCCTACCGGCCGTCGAAGGACTGGCCGAAGCCGCACGCGATGGTCGGCGCGAACGTGATCGTCGCCGACAGCGACGACGAGGCGGCGCGCCTGTTCACGTCGCTGCAGCAACGCTTCCTCGGCATGCAGCGCGGCCAGCGCGGCCCGCTGCCGCGGCCGATCGATCCGGCGGCAATGGCCGCGCTGTGGAATCCGCGCGAGCAGGCCGGCGTCGAACGCATGCTGGCCGCCAGCGCGGTCGGCTCACCCGACACCGCGAAGCGCCAGCTCGACGCGCTGATCGAGCGCACGCGCGCCGACGAGCTGATCGTCGCCTGCGCGGTGCACGACCACGCAGCGCGGCTGCGTTCGTACGAGCTGCTGGCGCGGTTTTGAATGCGGCCGGGCCCGCCTATTGACGGGTGATCACGAAGCGCCGCCCATCCGGGAAGACGCCTTCGTAGTTCCTGTCGTCGACGCGCCTGGGTTTCCAGAAGGCGTCGCGACAGCCGTTCAGCGCCTTCGACATCTGGATCTGCAGGTCGAATCCTTCCACCGTGAGATTCGACACCACGACCGGCGCCTGCACGCCGAGGCACGGATCGTCGCGGTTCTTCGCCAGCAGTTGGTAGCTGCCGGTGCCGCCACTGAGCGTGAGCTTGGCTTCCCGCGGCAGTCCCTGCGGGCCCGGGAACCGGGCCAGCCACACGCCGTCGAGCGACGAAAGCGACTGGCCGACGGCCGCTCCACCCATCAGCGCGATACCCGCGGCGACCAGGATTCGGACCATGCACCCGCCGACAACAGCCACAGCGGGACTCTACTCCTCGCCCCGCAGCCGTGGCCCCGCGGGCCGACGAGCTGATCGTCGCCTGCGCGGTGCACGACCATGCGGCGCGGCTGCGTTCGTACGAACCGCTGGCGCGCATGAACTGACGGGCCCGGCGCTGTGTGGAAAGCGCGGCAACAAACGCGACAACTGCGCGACCGACCTGAAGCGTGACCGTGCGCTTCGAACGCGACACTGGGCCGCATCACCACGTGACGTGGCTGCGGCCGATGAACGCGCCATTCCCAAGCCAGCCATGAGCAAACAACACGATTCCCCAACGATCGACCTGGACGCCCTGCCATCCGACGCCCGCGACTTCATCGCCGCCGAACTGAGCGACGGCAACCAGCTGCTGGCAGTCCACGCACCGCCACCGGGCGTCAGTGCGAGCATTTATGTGTTGCTCGCGCGCGCGCCGCGCACACGCGCTGACGACATCGAAGGCGGCTGGCGCTTCGGCGAGCTTGCACCCGGCCTGCCGGCAGTGCTGGTGATGGTCTCCGAGCCCTGCGAAGAAGACCCACCGCCGGTGCCTGAGCCGCCCCAAGCACGGCCACGGCACCGTCGGTACCCTGAAGACAGCCCGCTGGTCGCTCGCTTCCGCATCAGCATGGCACTCGACTACGACGCCTGGCACGATGGCACCGGCTATGACCTTGAGGCGATCGATGCCGCGAGCCCGGCAGAACGCGAAGCGATGATGCAACTGCTGATCGACCGCGGCCTCGACGACTGGCGCGACATCGAAGCCGTGACACGGATCGGTGGCGAGAAAGCCGATCAGCTGCTGAAGCGACTTCAACGCCAAGGCAGTGCTCGCCAGCGCCTGCACGTGCTGCGCCATGCCCCCCAGCAGGTTGACGATCAGCAACGAACGGAGGCGCTGGTGCAAGCGCTCACCGAAGGCGAGAGTTTCGGCAGCCTGTCGGCCTGCCTGGACGAAGTGGAGGCCTGGCATCCGCCGCCCGTGATCGAAGCGCTCTGGCGCGCGATCGAGCGACCCGACGACACGCTCGCCATCAACGGCGCGGCCATGCTGGCCTTCTTGCACGGGCTGGCGGACGAACCCTTCGACTGGAGTCAGCGCCCGTTCTTCCTGCGCTTCGGCAGCGACGATGCCGACGAGCGAGCTGCCGCGCGTGCCGAACTGAGGCAGCGCATCGCCGAAGCGCAGCCATAGCTGCTCACAACCACGCCGGGTCGACGTCCAGCACGCTCGCCTCGGTGCAGCGCAGCAGCGCGTGGCGCGCCTGCATCGGCGCGAGCTCGGTGGTCAGGAAATGGTCCATGGCCGCCAACTTTCCGCGATAGAAGTCGGCTGCGCTGCCCTCGGCCTGCGCCAGCGCACGGGTCGCGGCGAGACCTTGCTTCAGCCACAGCCAGCCGACGACGCTGTGGCCGAACAGCTGCATGAAGTCCCAGGCGCCGGCGAGCGCGCGGCGCGGGTCGTCGCGCAGCGCATGGCCGAGCGAGCGGATCGTCTCGCCCAGTGCTTCCCACGCCTCGGCCAACTGGCCGGCCTGTGATGCCAGCACGCCGGCCTGCGCCTGCAGGCCGCCATCGGCCGCGGCGCGGGCCTGGGCGATGGTCTCGTTCACTTCCTGCGCCAGCGCGCCGAACGCCGCGCCGTCGTCGCCGAAGAGCTTGCGGCCCAGCAGGTCGAGCGCCTGGATGCCGTTGGTGCCTTCGTGCAGCGCATTGAGCCGGTTGTCGCGCCAGTGCTGCTCGACGGGGAAGTCGCGCGTGTAGCCGTAGCCGCCGAGCACCTGGATCGCCAGGTCGTTGGCCGCAGTGCCGAAGTGCGAGTTCCAGGCCTTGACCACCGGCGTCAGCAGCTCGAGCAGGCGGCCGGCGCGCTCGCGGGCTTCGCGCCCGCTCGCGTGCTGCTGCAGGTCGTGCAGCCAGGCCGCGTGCAGCGCGAGCGACAACGCGCCCTCGGCAAGCGCCTTCTGCGTCAGCAGCATGCGCCGCACGTCGGCATGCTCGACGATCGCCACCGGCGCCTGCTGCACGTCGCGGCCGAGCCGGCCCTGGCGGCGTTCACGCGCATAGTCCAGCGCCGCGCGGTAGCCCGCCAGCGCGACCATCGCCGAGCCGAGGCCGACACCGATGCGCGCTCCATTCATCATCTGGAACATCGCCGCCAGGCCTTCGTGCGGCCGGCCCAGCAGCTCGCCGGTGCACTCGCCCTGCTCGCCGAAGTTCAGCATCGCCGAGGTCGTGCCGCGAAAGCCGAGCTTGTGGATCAGGCCGGCCAGCGCCACGTCGTTGCGCTCGCCCGGCGATCCGTCCGGCCGCAGCTTGAACTTCGGCACGATGAACAGCGACAGGCCCTTGACGCCGGGCGGTGCGCCGTCGATGCGTGCCAGCACCAGGTGCACGATGTTCTCGGTGATCTGATGGTCGCCGGCGGTGATGAAGAGCTTGCGGCCGCGGATCGCGTAGCGGCCGTCGGGCTGCGGCGTCGCGCTGCTGCGCAGGTCGCCGAGCGACGAGCCGGCCTGCGGCTCGGTCAGCACCATCGTGCCGAACCAGTGGCCCGCGAGCAGCTTCGGTAGATAACGTTCTATCTGAGCGGCCGTGCCTTGCGTCTTGATGACGTCGGCGACGCCGGCGGTCAGTGTCGCGTAGGCCTCGATCGCGATGTTCGCGGCCTTGAACAGGCCCCAGCAGCCCATCGCGACGCTGAGCGGCAGCTGCATGCCGCCGTCGGCCGCGTCGTGCGTCGCGGCGATGAAGCCGGCGTCGGCAAAGGCGCGCAGCGCGGCACCGGTGCTGGCGGGCAGCGTGATGCGCTGGCCGTCGAAGCCGGGCTCGTGCTCGTCACTCGCCCGGTGGCAGGGCGCGAAGCGTTCGGCCGCGATGGTCTCGGCCGCCTGCAGGGCGGCCCGCAGCGTCTCGGCGCCGTGGTCGGCGAAACGCGGCAGCGCGAGCAGGCCGGGCGCATCGAGCAGCTCGAAGAGTTGGAAGACGAGCTCGCGATGGTGGTCTGCCAGCGTGGACATCATCCGACGCAGCGGTACAGCGCCTCGGACAAGGCGGCCGCGTTCGGCCCGCCGATGATGCCGGGCGCCATGCGGTTCATCATGTACGCGAAGGTCAGGCGCCGGTCGGCATCGTTGATGACGATCGAGCCACCCCAGCCGCCCCAGAAGCAGACCCGGCCCTCGGGGATGAAGGGCAGCAGCGCCGGCTGCGGCAGGCCCCAGCCGAGGCCCATGCGCATCGGCAGCCCGAGCACCAGGTCCATGCCCTCGGCCTGCGGCTCGAAGATGCGCTCGATGGTCTGCGGCGACAGCAGGCGCACGCCGTCGACTTCGCCGCCGCAGGCGATCAGCGACTGGATGCGGGCCACCGAGCGCGCATTGCCGTGGCCGTTGGCCGCGCCGATGTCGGCCTGCTGCCAGGCCGGCGTCCAGCTGACCGTCGCGTCGGGCAGCGGATTGGTCAGCGTCTTGAACATCGGGCTCGCCGGATCCAGCGTCGCCATGTCGATCGGCAGCGGCGGCGGCGGCACGACACGGGCCACGCGCTCGCTTTCCGAGGCCGGCAGACCGATGTGGAAATCGGCGCCGAGCGGCTGCGCGATCTGCTCGGCGAAGAAGCGGCCGAGCTTCTGGCCGGTGATGCGGCGCACCACCTCGCCGACCAGGTGGCCGTAGTTCAGCGCGTGGTAGCCCGAGGCACTGCCGGGCGCCCACCAGGGTGATTGCGCGGCGAGCAGCCGGGTGCTGAGATCCCAGTCGCACAACACATCGGTATTGACCGGCTGCTCCCAGCCCGAGACACCGGAGGTATGCCCCAGCAGGTGCCGCACCAGCACCTCGCCCTTGCCGGCGGCGCCGAACTCGGGCCAATAACGCCTGACCGGTGCGTCCACGTTCAGCTCGCCGCGCTCGACCAGCAGCAGCGCGGCCAGCGAGGTCATCGTCTTGGTCGTCGACCAGACGTGCGTCAGCGTGTCGCTGCGCCACGGTCGCGTGCGCGCCTCGTCGGCATGGCCGCCCCACAGGTCGACCACCGGCTCGCCGTCCAGCGTCACCGCGAGCGAGGCGCCGAGGTCCTCGTCGTTGGCGAACAGCGCGGCGAAGCGGGCGCGCAGCGGCTCGAAACGCGCGGCGCAGCGGCCTTGTACGGTTGGCGCGTGCATGCTCAGAACTCCAGAGACGCGCCGATGCCGAATTGCCGCGGCGGCGTGTAGGTGACCTGGCGCGCCGCGCCGAGCAACGGCGACGCGATGCTCATGCTGGTGATCGCGGTCTTGTCGGTCGCGTTGCGCACCCAGCCGTAGACCTTCCACTTGCCGTTGGCCGGCCGGATCGAGGCCGACAGGTTCAGCATCCCGTAGCTGTCCTGCACCGCATCGGCGGTGTTGAACTCGGTGAAGAAGACCTTGCTGCGCCAGACGACGTCGGCGCGCATGCTGGCGCGCATGCCGGCGATCGTCGGCGTGTACTCGGCGCTCAGCGCGGCCTGCGACTTCGAGGCGAACGCGAGCTGGTTGCCCTTGACGTTGACCGGCGGCGTCATGTTGCGCAGGTCGGCGTTGACGAAGTCCTTGTACTTCGGGTCCATCAGCCCGAGGCCCAGGCCCAGCGTCAATTCCGCCGCCGGCTTGACGCCGATCTCGACTTCCACACCGTTGATGCGCGACTTCGCCGCATTGGCCAGGATCACCGTGGCCGTGCCGACCTGCGAGACCTGCATGTCCTTGTAGTCGGTGGAGAACACCGCGGCGCTGAAGGCGCCGCGGCGCTGCCAGAAGCTGGTCTTGAAGCCGAGCTCGACGCCGAGCGACTTCTCCGGCCTCACCAGGTTGCCCTGCACCGAGCCCAAGTTCACCGCGCCGGACTTGAAGCCGCTGGCCACGCGGCCATAGGCCAGTGCGTCGGCGCTGAGCTTGTATTCGGCGCCGAGCGAGGCCGGCGTGCTGGTCCAGCTGTCGCTCGGCGTGCCGCGCGCGTTGAGGCCGAATGCTGCTATCTGCTGGTATTCCTCGGCGCGCTTGCTGTCGCGGTTGTAGCGCAGGCCACCGAGCAGCGAGAACTTCGGCGTCAGCGCATAGCGGAAGTCACCGTACACCGCGCTCGAGCGCGTGAAGACCTTGCCGCCGAGCACGAACGCGACGCCGCCGGGCATCGGCACCGTGAACGGTGCGCCCGGCGCCAGGAAGCCGAGCGGGATCTGCGTCTGGATGTCGATGTCCTGGCGCTGGTCGAAGCGCAGGTGCGTCGCGCCGACCAGCCATTGCAGCGCTCCCCCCTCCTCCGACGCGATGTGCACGTCGATGCTCTTGTCGGTGCTGGCGGTCGAGAAGCTGCTGGTCGCCACCAGCGCCTCGGTGGTGTCCGAATCCCAGAAGCGGTCGGCCTCGCTCTTGCGCCAGCTCAAGGTCGCACGCAGCGTGTGCGCGCCGACCGGCTGTTCGAGGATCGCCTGCACCGAGCTGACGTCGATCTGATTGGAGGCGCCCTGGCTCTCGACGATCCGCGGATCGGTGCTCGGCACGGCGCCGAACAGCAGCTGCGGGATCATCACCGGGTCGGCCAGCAGCGGCATGCTCGGACCCGCGTCCTTCTGGCGATAGTGGCCGGCGATCAGGCGCAGGTTGGTGCCGCTGCTGAAGTCGGTGGCGGTCTGCAGGCGGATCGCGCGCGAGTCGTGGTCGTCGAGCTTGTCGGGGCCGACGGTGCTGCGCCCGCCCGGCAGCACCGGGCCGAAGGACTGGCCGGCGAGCGGGTTGCTGGTGTAGCCGTCGAGCTGCTTGGCCTGGAACGACAGCCGGCCCAGCGTGCCGCCGCCCGAACCGCCAAACAAGGGACCCGAGACGAAGCCCTCGACCTCGCGCCGGCCGTATTCGCCGAACAGCACGCCGCCCTTGGCCTGGAAATTCGCGGTCGGCCGCGCGGCGATCAGGTTCATCGCGCCGCCGGTCGCGTTCCGGCCGTAGAGCGCGCCCTGCGGCCCGCGCAGGATCTCGACGCGCTGGGTGTCGAACAGGCTGACGTTCGAGCTCGTCTGGTCCGACACGTAGCTGCCGTCGGCATACAGCGCGACGCCGGGGTCGCCGCCGGCGAGGATGAAGACATTGCCGATGCCCCGCACGAAGATCTGCGAGGCGCCCTGGCCGGTGGTGAAGCTGGTGTTCGGGCTCAGTGCCAGCATGTCGGCGAAGTTGGTCGCGCCCTGCTCGGCGAGCTTGCTGCCGTTCAGCGCGGTGATCGAGGCCGGCGTCGTGTCGAGCACCGTGGTGCGCTTCTCGGCGGTGATCGTGATGCGCTCGATCTGCGTGCCCGAGCTTTCGGGCGCTGCCTGCGCGCGCACGCCGAGCGCGGTGCTTGCAAGCAGGCCGCCGACGATCAATTCGGTCACCGGGTTCAGTCTCAACTTCATGGCGATGTCTCCGCGCGTTGGCTTTGTGGATGCGTTCGCGGTCATCGTCGGGCGGCGCGCCGAAAGCGTCTATCGGCTTTCAGAAGCGGCTTGTGCCGAATCGGAAGACCCCGGGGAAGTCCCAAGGCGGGTGTCGCGACCGCGACAGCGAGGCTTCAGCGCGGCGGTATCAGCGGCGAGCGCCGCAGCGTCTGGCTCGGCGTTTCGCCGAACCGTTCGCGGTAGCGCGCCGCGAAGCTGCCGAGCTGCAGGAAGCCCCATTGCACGGCGATCTCGGTCACCGTGACCTCGCCGCCGGGCGCCATCAGCGCCTCGTGCACGCGGTCGAGCCGGTACTGCTGCAGGTAGCGCAGCGGCGAGATGCCTAGGTGCTTCTCGAAGCCGAGCGCCAGCGCACGCACGCCGACGCCGGCGGCTTCGGCGATGTCGGCGATGGAGGGCAACTCGGCCGCATGGGCATGGATGAAGTCGCGCGCGCGCCGCGTCGACGCCGGCAGCGCGGCGGGCTGCTCGAGCGTGTGGGCGTAGTTGTTCGGCCAGGCGAGCAGGATCTCGTACAGCGCGGCATCGCGCAGGCTGCGCTCGAGCCGCCCTGCCGCGGCCTGCGCGTAGGCCGGCGTGGCCGCCAGGTGCGACATCACGCGCAGCAGCGCCGCGGTCTGCGGGCTGTTGGCCGCCACGCGTTCCTCGAAGCGCAGCGCGTGCGAGAGGTCGGAGCCGAGCAGCGAGCGGCAGGCGGCGATCATGTCGGCCTGCGTGACGCGCAGGTTGCGCATCTCCATGTCGGCCGACATCGTCAGCCGCTGCACGCTGTCGGGGGCCATCACCGCGGCCTCGCCGGGCACGTACGGACGCTGCTGCACGTCGGTCTGCACCAGGCCGCTGCGCAGGTACGAGAACACCCAATGGCCGTGGGCCTGCGACATGCTGGCCACGGCGGGCGAGCCGTAGCGCACCTCGCCCAGGTGCAGGTGCGCGAACTCGAAGCCGCGCAGCCGCATGTTCAGCGCCGTGCCGCCATCGAGCCGCAGCGCATGCGGACCGTAGACGCGCGACAGGTAGGCCTGCGCATGCTCGGTCTCGCGGGTCTCGAACAGCGAGACGAAGCGCCGGTCGCCGAGCACCGCGTCGACCTCGGTCGACGACAGGGCGGCTTCATGCGGGGCTTGCGACGTTGCGGCGGCGGCCATGCCGCGTTTTAGGGCAATTCCCGCCCGGCCGCCATCAGGCCGAGCGCGGCTGTTGTGTATTTGTTCTGGCGAGCGCTCGCGGGCCTACTGCATCGCGACGCCGTCGATGCGGTCGAGCCGCAGCACGATGCGGGTGTACTGCTGGCTGCGCATCTCGACCCATTGCCCGGCCTCGATCTTGACCACCGCGCCGCCGATCTGCTGGCCGCCGACGTAGACGTAGATGCCCTTCTTGCTCTCCTGTGCTGCGGCCAGCGCCTGCTCGATGCCCTTGTTGACATCGGCGGCCTGCGCGGACCAGGGAACCGTGCTCAACGTGCACAAGGCACCGGCCAGCGTGGCCAGTCGGGCATGGCGCAGCGTGCGGGCGGAAACGGTCTTCATGGGGTGGGCCTCTCGGGTGGATCGTCAGTGGTGAAAGCGCGCCATGCTCGCAACGGCCGGTTTCAACCCGGCTTCAGGCGCGATTCAATTGCAGGCGGGCCGGGGGCGTCAACCGGCCATCACCCGGTTGCGCCCGCCGCGCTTGGCGGCATACAGCGCCGCATCGGCGCGCGCCATCAGCGGGCCGCTGTCGTCGTCCGGGCGCAGCGCGGCCAGGCCCAGGCTGATCGTCAAGGCCAGGCCCGGCTTCGCGTCGTCCCAGCGGTGGCATTCGACGGCTTCGCGCAGCAGCTCGCACTTGTCGGCGCCCTGCTCGATCGTCGCGCCCGGCAGCACCAGCAGGAATTCCTCGCCGCCCACGCGCGCCAGCAGGTCGGAGCTGCGCGTGTGCTGGCGCAGCAGCTGCGCCAGCGCGGCGAGCACGCGGTCACCGACCGCATGGCCGTGCTCGTCGTTGATGCGCTTGAAGTGGTCGACGTCGAGCATCACCAGCGCCAGCGGCGTGCCGGCGCTGCCGGCGGCGCGCAGCAGCGCGGGCAGCATTTCCTCGATGATGCGGCGGTTGTGCAGTCCGGTCAGCGGATCCTCGAGTGCGGCGCGGGCCATCGCCTCGGCCTGCGCACGCAGGCGGTGCTGCTCCCCCTCGAGCTCGATGGCCCGCGCGCGCTGGGCCTGCGCGTCGTCGCGCGCCAGCGCCAGCTCACGCTTGGCCTTCTCGTACTCCAGACGCTCGAGCAGCACGCGCGCCTGCGCGTCGGCGCGCTGCACCAGGTGCTCGCGCTCGAGCCGCGCATGCTGCTCGTGGTGCTGCAAGGCCTCGGCCGGACGGCCGAGCGCCTTGTTCGAGGCGTACAGCGCGTGCTCGACCTTGCGCCGCATGTCGGTGTTGCCTTCGGCCGGCAGCGCGAGCAACAGCGCAACGAGCTTCTCGACCGCCTCGACATGCTGGCCGCCGCGCTGCAGCAGGCAGGCCAGGTCGTAGCGCGCCGTCAGCTCGAAGGGCCGGTAGCCGTGCAGCTCGGCGAGCTGGTGGTATTCGGTCAGCAGCGCCGTCGCGGCCTCGATGTCGTCGTCGTGCGTCAATGCCTCGGCCAGGTTGCCCAGGGCGACGACCTCGCGGTGGGTATTGCCCGAGCGCCGCGCCAGCGCCAGCGCTTCGGTCGCGTGGCTGCGGGCGGCCGTCGACGCCGCGCGTGCGGCATCGACGTTGCCCGCGCGCAGGTGGCAGTCGGCGGCCACGAGGGCATTGCTCGACAGGTTGCACATCGCCGCGAACTGCTCCTCCTCGCCGCCGTGGCTGCGCGCCAGGGCCAGGGCCTCGTGCAGGTAGCGGGCGGCGAGCTCGGGGTCTTCGAGCGCCTCGTAGGCCACGCCGATGCGGTTCAGGGCCCAGCTTTCGATGCGCCGGTCGCCGGACTCGCGCGCCGCGGCCAGCGCGCGCACCGCGGTGTCCAGCGCATCGCGGTACAGGCCGAGCGCGACGAAGGCCATGCACAGCGAGACCAGCGCCTCGCCTTCGCCGGCGGCATCGCCGAGCGCGCGGTACAGCGCCAGCGCGCGGTTGGAGGTATGCACCGCGGCCTCGGGCTTGCCGAGCCGCCACTGGTTCAGCGCCAGCAGCCGTGTCGCCAGCGCGCGCCCGGCGTCGTCGCCCGGCGGCAGCAGCACCAGCACCTCTTCGCAGCGCTGCAGGCCGTCGCGGTGGTTGCCGCGCCGCACGGCATCGAGCGCCAGCTGCAGCAGCGCTTCGGCCGGATGCAGGTCGCGGTTCCTGGCCATGGTCGAGTCCAAGGTCGCGGCAGTATCGGCCGCGACAGCGCGTTCAACAAGGCGTGCCGGCGCGGCCGGCCGGCATTCAGGGGGGAGCGCCGAAGACGACAGCGAGGAACGTGACGAACTCGGCAAAGCGCGCTTGCAGCAAATACATCGCGTCGTGCGGATCGACGCCGGCCGGCGTGTCGACGATCAGCGCCGCGCCATAGGCGCAGGACGGCATCACCGCGCAGGCCGCGCTCGATTGGCGCGGCTCCACCAGGGTGTCCGCGGCGCCGTGCAGGAACAGCGTCGGCGGGAAACGGACCGGCGTGCCGGCGATGGCGGTGATCGGCGATGCTGCCGTGCGCTGTGCGCTGGTCGGCTCACCGCCGAACAGGTTGCGCAGGATGCCGGGCACGCTGGGGTGCGACAGCGGCGCGCCGGCGCGCAGGTCCCACGGGCCGGCGATCGAGACGATCGCATCCGGCTGGCTGTGCAGCAGTGCGCCGGCGGCCGTCGGCGGCGCGTCGGGTGCCAGTTCACGTGTCGTGCCCAGCATACCGACCAGGTGCCCGCCGGCCGAGGCGCCGACGACTGCGATGCGCTTGCGGTCGATCTGCAGCGCATCGGCATGCCGGCGCAGCTGCCACATCAGGTTCTTCAGGTCGACCATCTGCGCCGGGAACGCCGCGCGGTGCTGCGGCAGCCCGAGTCCCTCGGTCGGAAACGTGCCTTCGGTGCAGCCGTCGCGCGCGCCCGGCGAGACGATGCGGCCGCCTTCGATGACCGCATCGGTCACCGGCGCCAGCCGGTACGAAGCGCTGCCCGTGACGACGCCGAAGGTCTGCGCCAGGTAGTGGGGCAGGCCGCCGTAGCCGTCGCGGTTGCCGCAGGTCCAGCCGCCGCCGTGCACAAAGACGATCACCGGCCGCTGCGTGCCATAAGGCGACGACTGCGGGCTGTAGACATCGGCCTTCAGCGGCAGCTCGCCGACCAGTGCGTAGGTGTAGGTCGTCTTGGTGACCGGATGATCGGCGCGTGCCGGCGTTGCGCAGAGCACGCCCGCCACGGCCAGCACGAGCGCCAGCAGGTGGTGGATCTTCATCAGCCGAGTCGCTTCCTGGCGTTGCCGAACATCCGCATCCACGGGCTGCGGGCCGACACATCGCCGGGCGACCAGCTCATCAAAACGTTGCGGAACACCCGCTCCGGGTGCGGCATCAGCACCGTGAAGCGGCCGTCCGGCGTCGTCACCGAGGTCAGGCCCTCGGGGCTGCCGTTCGGGTTGAACGGGTAGGCCTCGGTCGGTTCGCCGTGGTGGTCGACGTAGCGCATTGCACGCTGCACCTTCGCCGCATTGCCGCGCTGCGAGAAGTCCGCATAACCCTCACCATGAGCGACCGCGATCGGCAGCCGGCTGCCGGCCATGCCGTCGAAGAAGATCGACGGGCTTTCGAGCACCTCGACCAGGCTGAAGCGCGCCTCGAACTGCTCGCTGCGGTTGCGCGTGAACTTCGGCCAGGCCTGGGCGCCGGGGATGATCGGGCTCAGCGCGGCCATCATCTGGCAGCCGTTGCACACGCCGAGCGCGAAGCTGTCGGGCCGTGAGAAGAACGCGGCGAAGGCTTCAGCCAGCGCCGGGTTGAAGAGGATCGAACGCGCCCAGCCCTCGCCGGCGCCGAGCGTGTCGCCGTAGCTGAAGCCGCCGCAGGCGATGAAGCCGGTGAACTGGTCGAGGCGCGCGCGGCCGGCCTGCAGGTCGCTCATGTGCACATCGAAAGTCTCGAAGCCGGCCTGCGCCATCGCATAACTCATCTCGACATGCGAGTTGACGCCCTGCTCGCGCAGGATCGCGAGCTTCGGCCTCGCGCCGGTGTTGACGAAGGGCGCGGCGATGTCTTCGGCCGGATCGAAGCTCAAGTGCTGGTGCAGGCCCGGATCGCCATCGGCGCCGACGGCCGCATGTTCGGCATCGGCGCAGGCCGGGTTGTCGCGCTGGCGCGCGATGCGCCAGCTCACCTCATCCCAGGCTTGCTGCAGCGCGCTCAATGGCGCGCTGAACTGCGCCTTGGCATCCCGCCAGAGCTCGACCACGCGGCGCTCGTTGGTCTTGCCGATCACGTGGCTGTGCTTGGACAGGCCGTGCGCGCGCAGCACCGCCATCACCGCATCGCGGTCCTCGCGCTTGACCTGGATCACGGCGCCCAGCTCTTCGTTGAACAACGCCTTCAGCGTCAACTCGTTGCGGCGCTCGCTCACCTGCGAGGCCCAGTTCTTCGAATCGCCGAACTCGGCGCGGCTGTCGCTGATGCCGTCGCCTTCGGTGACCAGCAGGTCGACGTTGAGGCTCACGCCGAGCTGGCCGGCGAAGGCCATCTCGCACACCGCCGCCCACAGGCCGCCATCGCTGCGGTCGTGGTAGGCGAGCAGCTGGCCGGCGCCGCGCAGCTGGTTGATCGCGGCGACCAGCGCCTTGAGTCGCGCCGGATCGTCGAGGTCAGGAACGACATCACCGAACTGGCCGATCACCTGCGCCAGCATCGAACCCGCCATGCGCTGCTTGCCATTGCCGAGGTCGATCAGGATCAGGCTGGTGTCGCCGGGCTGCAATTGCGGCGTCAGCGTGCCGCGCACGTCGGCCAGGCTGGCGAAAGCGGTGACGATCAGGCTGACCGGCGCGGTGACCTGCCGGTCCTGCCAGCGCGTGCGCATCGACAGGCTGTCCTTGCCGACGGGGATGCCGATACCCAGAGCCGGGCACAACTCGAGGCCGACCGCCTTCACCGTGTCGTACAGCGCGGCGTCTTCCCCCGGCTCGCCGCAGGCGGCCATCCAGTTCGCGCTCAGCTTGATGCGCGAGAGCTCGATCGGCGCGGCCAGCAGGTTGGTGATCGCCTCGCCGACCGCCATGCGGCCCGAGGCCGGCGCATCGAGCGATGCCAGCGGCGTGCGCTCGCCCATCGCCATCGCTTCGCCGCGGAAACCGGCGTAGTCGGCCAGCGTCACCGCGCAATCGGCCACCGGCACCTGCCAGGGCCCGACCATCTGGTCGCGGTGGTTCAGGCCGCCGACGGTGCGGTCGCCGATCGTCACCAGGAAGCGCTTGCTCGCCACCGTCGGATGGCGCAGCACGCTGAAGGCGACTTGGTCGAGCTTGACGCCGGTCAGGTCCAGCGGAGACTCGGTGCGCGCGATGCGCTGCACGTCGCGCTGCATCTTCGGCGGCTTGCCGAGCAGCACCTCCATCGGCATGTCGATCGGGCGCTCGCCGCCGGGGCCGTCCTCGAGGATCAGGTCGGGCGCGTCGGTCGCGATGCCGACGATCGCGAACGGGCAGCGCTCGCGCGCGCACATCTGCTCGAACAGCGGCAGCAGGTCGGGGTCGATCGCCAGCACATAACGTTCCTGGCTCTCGTTGCACCAGGCCTCCTTCGGCGCCAGGCCGCTCTCTTCGAGCGGTACTTTTCGCAGGTCGAAGCGGGCGCCCTTGCCCGCGCCGTCGACCAGCTCGGGGAACGCGTTGCTGATGCCGCCGGCGCCGACGTCGTGAATCGCCAGCACCGGATTCGTCTCTCCGAGCCCCCAGCAGTGGTTGATGACCTCCTGCGCGCGGCGCTGGATCTCCGGGTTGCCGCGCTGCACCGAATCGAAGTCCAGCGCCGCGGTGTTGGTGCCGGCGGCCATCGAGCTCGCGGCGCCGCCACCCATGCCGATGCGCATGCCCGGGCCGCCGAGCTGCACCAGCAGCGTGCCGGCGCCGAAGGGCCGCTTGTGCGTCTGCCCCGCGTCGATCGTGCCAAGACCGCCGGCGATCATGATCGGCTTGTGATAGCCGCGCATCACGCCGGCGACATGCTGCTCGAAGACGCGGAAGTAGCCGCCCAGGTTCGGCCGGCCGAATTCGTTGTTGAACGCAGCGCCGCCGAGCGGACCCTCGGTCATGATCTGCAGCGGGCTGGCGATGTGCTCGGGCTTGCCGACGGGGTTGCGCTCCCAGGCCTCGGCAAGGCCGGGCAGGTTCAGGTTCGAGACGCTGAAGCCGGTCAGGCCCGCCTTCGGCTTCGCGCCGCGGCCCGTGGCGCCTTCGTCGCGGATCTCGCCGCCGGCGCCGGTCGAAGCGCCCGGGAACGGCGAGATCGCCGTCGGATGGTTGTGCGTCTCGACCTTCATCAGCACATGCGCGGTCTCGGGCCGCGCGCCGTAGACCGGCGCGTTCGTGAAGCCCAACGGCCGCCAGCGCTCGAGCGGCCCGCCTTCCATGACCGCAGCGTTGTCCGAATAGGCGACGACGCTGTGCTGGCCCGAGACCTTCTCGGTGTGGCGGATCATGCCGAACATCGACAGCGGCTGCGGCGCGCCATCGATGACGAACTCGGCGTTGAAGATCTTGTGGCGGCAGTGTTCGCTGTTGGCCTGCGCGAACATCATCAGCTCGACGTCGCTCGGGTTGCGCTTGAGCGTCTTGAACGCGTCGACCAGGTAGCGAATCTCGTCGTCGCTCAGCGCGAGGCCGAATTCGCCGTTGGCCCGCACCAGCGCGGCGCGGCCTTCGCCCAGCACGTCCACATGGGCCATCGGCGTGGCCGACTGCTCGTCGAACAGGTGGCGCGCGGCCTCGCGCTCGAAGGCCACGCTCTCGGTCATGCGATCGTGCAGCAGCGCGGCGCAGGCCTGCAGCTCGTCGGCACTCAAGGGCTTCGCGCTGCCGAGCAGCGGGGACTTCAGTTGCAGGCGGAATTCGGTGATGCGCTCGATGCGGTGGATCGTGAGACCACAGTTATGCGCGATGTCGGTCGCCTTGCTGGCCCATGGCGACACGGTGCCCAGCCGCGGCATCACGACGACCAGCGTGCCCTCGGCGCCGCCGTGGTACGGATCGCCGTAGCGCAGCAGGCCTTCCAGCTTGTCGAGCGCGCCGCGATCGAGCGGCTGGTCGCTCCAGGCCCAGTGCACATGGCGCGCGGCGACGCCGGTGATGCGTGGGCTCGCCGCCTGCAGCCGCGCCAGCAGCGCCTGCGCGCGAAAGGCGGAGAGGGCATCGCCCCCCTCGAAGTGCATCAGATGCTTGGGCGCGACGGTCATGCTGGGCGGGCGACGGCTGGGGGAAACCCGGGATTGTAGGGACCCCGCCAGGGCCGGCGCCGCGCCGTGCCCCCCCGCAGACAGGCGCTACGCGAGCTGCGGCGCCGCCTCGTCGAGCCGAAACACCGCCACCGCCTCGACCAGCCGCTGCGCCTGCTGGCGCAGACTTTCCGCGGCCGCCGCCGACTCCTCGACCAGCGCGGCGTTCTGTTGCGTCACCTCGTCGAGCTGGCCGATCGCGGTACCGACCTGGCCGAGGCCGGTCGACTGCTCGAGCGTTGCCGCAGTGATTTCGGCGATCAGGTCGTCGACGCGCCTGACCTGCGCGACGATGTCGCCCATCGCCTGGCCGGCACTGCCGGCCTGGGCGCTGCCGAGCTCGACCTTCTCGGCGCTGGCGCCGATCAGCGTCTTGATCTCGCGCGCGGCCGCGCCGCTGCGCTGTGCCAGCGTGCGCACTTCGGCAGCGACGACGGCGAACCCGCGGCCCTGCTCTCCGGCGCGCGCCGCTTCGACGGCGGCATTCAGCGCCAGGATGTTGGTCTGGAACGCGATGCCGTCGATCACGCCGATGATGTCGCCGATGCGGCGGCTGGCGTCGCTGATCTGGTCCATCGTCTGCACCATCTCGGTGACGACGCCGCCGCCGCGCTGCGCCGCTTCGGTCGCCGAGCGGGCGAGCTGCGCGACCTGGCGCGCCGAGTCTGCCGTGTTCTGCACCGCGCTGTTGAGCTGCTCCATCGATGCCGCCGTCTGCTGCAGGCTCGACGCCTGCTCCTCGGTGCGCTGCGACAGGTCCTGGTTGCCCACGGCGATCTGCCCCGAGCCGGTGGCGATCGAATCGCTGCTGCGGCGCACGGTACCGACGACGCCGGCCAGGCTGCTGTTCATTCGGGCCAGCGCGGCGAGCAGCTGCGCCGTCTCGTCGCGACCGCGGACCTCGATGCGCGAGCTCAGATCGCCCGCGGCGACGGTCTCGGCCACGCGCACGGCCTCGCCGATCGGCCGCGTGATCGAGCGCGTCAGCCACCAAGCGAAGCCGGCGCCGAGCAGCACCGACGCGGCACCGAGCGCGATCAGCAGCCAGTGCGTCCGGTCGATCGTCGCCTCGATGCCGGCGCCGGCCGTCGTCACGATCTTGCTCTGCAGCTCGGACAGAGCCTTCGCCTCGACCTGCAGCGCCTCGATCGCCGGCAGCGTCTGCCCGGTCAGCTCCTTCGTCGCCTCGTCGCGCTGGCCCTGCGCCAGCAGCCGGTCGACCTTCGAGAACGACTCGACGTAGACCCCTCGCCGCTCCTTCAGGCGCCCGAGGATCGCCACTCCCTCGGGCAGGTAGACGAGCTTGTCGAGCGTCGCGACCGCCTCGGTCACCGTCTGCCGGTTGCCCGCGATGAGCTCGCGCAAGCGTGCGAGCTCGCGCTTGTCGTCGGTGAAGAACAGCTGCATCGTGCGCTGCGCATTGCCGCGCGCCGTGGCGTAGAGCGTCGCGGCCGCCTCGGCCTTGACCCATTCCTTGTCGATGATCGCGGCGGCGTCTTCGCCGATGTGGTCGAGGCGCGTGACGGCCACGGCGAGCATGCCGGACGACAGGCTCAGCACGATGGCGAAGCCGGCGCCGAGCCGGGCGCCGATGCGCCAGTTGCGGATGAAGTTCATGAGACCTCCCTGCGAGGGCTCGCATGTCGCGGGCTCGGGAGTCCACTGGGGACTCGCGCCGGCGGACGAGCCGGAACACGTGGGCAACGGGGTCTCGGTTGCGTGTGACGGGCATGGTGCCGGGCGGTGGGCGCGGCCGATCGCCGGAACAACGGCGATGACACGGTGCTTTCAATCCGATCGATGCAGTCAGGTATGCACTGGTTGACATTGCTCAGCCCACGCCAAGGGCGGATGATGTTCACTTACTAAAGCGGTTGCAGTCGCAGGACCCGGCAGTTCACCCGGCGCGGCGCTTCCAGATCCGCCGCGCCTCGAAGAGCGGTTAAGGAAATGAAGCGACCCCGATTCCAGGTGACCGTGGCGGACACGGCCTTGCGCGACGAGCTGGCGCGGCTGCTGCTGGCGGCCGGCTACGAGGTCCGGCTCGATCCGGACGACCGCCACGATTCGGACTTCGCGTTGCTCGAGACCAGCGAGCTGGCCCAACAGCACGCCTCGTGGCAGCAGTCGATCCAGTCCAGCCGCAGCATCGCGACCGCGGTGGGCATGCTGATGGAACGCCACCGGCTGTCGGGCGAGCACGCCTTCGATGCGCTGCGCCGCCAGGCGCGCGACCAGCGCACGCAACTGGTGCAACTCGCGCGCGACATCGTCGCCGGCACCGCGCACCTGCTCGCGCCAGGCCCACCTCCCGCCAGCTGAACCCGGCCGGCCTCGTGCCTGCAGGCCGGGTGGGATAATCCCGCCCCATGTCGATCACCCTGAAAACCGCGGCCGACCTGGAAGGCATGCGCATCGCCGGACGCCTGGCCTCCGAAGTGCTGGACATGCTCACGCCCCACGTGAAGCCCGGCGTCAGCACCGAGCAGCTCGACAAGCTGGCCCATGACCACATCGTGCATGTGCAGGGCGGCACGCCGGCGCCGCTGAACTACGCGCCGCCCGGCTACATCCCCTACCCCAAGTCGATCTGCACCTCGGTCAACCACCAGGTCTGCCACGGCATCCCGAACGAGCGGCCGCTGAAGAACGGCGACATCGTCAACATCGATGTCACCGTCATCAAGGACGGCTGGCACGGCGACACCAGCCGCATGTTCGTCGTCGGCGAGGGCTCGATCGCCGCAAATCGCCTCTGCAACTTCACCTACGAGGCGATGTGGAAGGGCATCGCGAAGGTCAGGCCCGGCGCGCGCCTGGGCGACATCGGCCACGCGATCCAGATGTTCGCCGAGGCCAACGGCTTCTCGATCGTGCGCGAGTTCTGCGGCCACGGCATCGGCCGCAAGTTCCACGAGGAGCCGCAGGTGCTGCACTACGGCCGCCCCGGCACGCTCGAAGAGCTGGTGCCCGGCATGATGTTCACGATCGAGCCGATGATCAATGCCGGCCGGCGCGAGATCCGCGAGATGGGCGACGGCTGGACCATCGTGACGAAGGACCGCTCGCTGTCCGCGCAGTGGGAGCACACGATCGCCGTCACCGACACTGGCTACGAAGTGCTGACCTTGTCCGAAGGCTCGCCCAAGCCGCCCGCCTTCATCACCGGCTGACCCAGAAGATGTTGACCGCCGCGCAGCCGACGCCCGCCGGCGGAGTCGCCGCGCTGCGCGCGCGCTTTCGCGACGGCAAGAAGGCGCTGATCGAGCACTTCCTGCAGTCGCGCGCCAGCGCCCCGGCGGCGACACGGCTGGTCAAGCAGCTGACACGGCACGTCGACGCCACCTTGGGCGACCTGTGGCGCAACGCCGGCATGCCGCCGGGCGCGGCGCTGGTCGCCGTCGGTGGTTACGGCCGCGGCGAGCTGTTCCCGTATTCCGACGTCGACGTGCTGGTACTGCTGCCCGACAGCATCCCGACCGACCGGCTGCGCGGCGCGGCCTCCACCGACTCGATGCGCGCGTCGGTCGAAGGCTTCATCACCGCCTGCTGGGACATCGGCCTCGAGATCGGCTCGTCGGTGCGCACGGTCGACGAATGCATCGCCGAAGCGCGCGGCGACGTCACGGTGCAGACGGCACTGCTCGAATCGCGGCTGATCACCGGGCCGCGGCGGCTCTTCGTGCACTTCAAGCACGAGACCGGCAAGGTGATGGATCCGGCCGCGTTCTATCGCGCAAAGACGCTGGAGATGCGGCAGCGCCACACCAAGTACGAAGACACGCCGTACTCGCTGGAGCCGAACTGCAAGGAAAGCCCCGGCGGCCTGCGCGACCTGCAGGTGGTGATGTGGGTGGCGCGCGCGGCGGGCCTGGGCCGCAGCTGGAGCGAGCTGGCGGCCAGCGGGCTGATCACGCCGTTCGAGGTCAAGCAGCTGCAGCGCAACGAAGGCACGCTGAAGCTGATCCGCGCGCGGCTGCACGCGATCGCCGGCCGGCGCGAGGACCGGCTGGTGTTCGACCTGCAGACCGCCGTCGCCGAAAGCTTCGGCTACCAGGCCAGCAAGGCGCAGCGCTCGTCCGAGGTGCTGATGCACCGCTACTACTGGGCGGCCAAGGCGGTGACGCAGCTGAACCAGATCCTGATGCTGAACATCGAGGAGCGCATCAGCGGCAGCGAATCGGCACCGATGCAGCGCATCAACGAACGCTTCCTCGACCGCGCCGGCATGCTCGAGGTCGCGCGCGACGACCTCTACGCCGAGGACCCGCACGCGATCCTCGAGACCTTCCTCGTCTACCAGCAGACGCCCGGCATCAAGGGCCTGTCGGCACGCACGCTGCGCGCACTGTACAACGCGCGCAACCTGATGGATACGCGCTTCCGCAAGGACCCGGTGAACCGCGCGCTGTTCATGCAGATCCTGCGCCAGCCGCAGGGCATCACGCATGCCTTCCGGCTGATGAACCAGACCTCGGTGCTCGGCCGCTACCTGTGGGTGTTCCGGCGCATCGTCGGCCGCATGCAGCACGACCTGTTCCACGTCTACACCGTGGACCAGCACATCCTGATGGTGCTGCGCAACGTGCGCCGCTTCTTCATCGCCGAGCATGCGCACGAGTACCCGTTCTGCTCGCAGCTGGCCAGCGAGTGGGACAAGCCGGAAGTCCTGGTCATCGCGGCGCTGTTCCACGATGTCGCGAAGGGCCGCGGCGGCGACCACTCGGACCTGGGCGGCGCGGAGGTGCGGCGTTTCTGCCGCGACCACCAGCTGCCACGCGACGACGCCGCGCTGATCGAGTTCCTGGTGCGCCACCACCTGACGATGAGCACGGTGGCGCAGAAGGAGGACCTGTCGGACGCCGACGTGATCCGCGCCTTCGCGCTCAAGGTCGGCAACGTGCGGCGGCTGACGGCGCTGTACCTGCTGACGGTGGCCGACATCCGCGGCACCAGCCCGAAGGTGTGGAACGCCTGGAAGGGCAAGCTGCTCGAGGACCTCTTCCGCCGCACCCTTGGCGCGTTAGGCGGCGCGAAGCCGAACCTCGACGCCGAGACCGAAGCGCGCAAGCAGGAGGCGCGGCAGATCCTCGCGCTGCACTCGGCGCTGCCGGGCACCGAGGGGCCCCTGTGGAAGACGCTGGAGCTGAGCTACTTCGTGCGCCACGACGCGACCGAGATCGCCTGGCATGCCCGCTCGCTGTGGCGCCACATCGAGGGCCAGGTACCGGTCGTGCGCGCGCGGCCCTCGCCGGTCGGCGACGGGTTGCAGGTGCTGGTGTATTCGCCCGACCGGGCCGACACCTTCGCGCGCATCTGCGGCTACTTCGATGGCGCCGGCTTCTCGATCCAGGACGCCAAGATCCACACCAGCCGCACCGGCTACGCGCTGGACACGTTCCAGATCGTCAAGCCCGGCTACGAGGGCGACCAGGCCGGCTACCGCGACCTGATCTCGCTGATCGAGCACCAGCTCGCCCATGCGCTGGCCAGCTCCGGCCCGCTGCCCGAGCCGAGCCGCGGCCGCGTGTCGCGGCGCGTCAAGTCCTTCCCGATCACGCCGCGCGTGTCGCTGCGGCCCGACGAGCGTGCGCAACGCTGGCTGCTGTCGGTCAGCGCGAGCGACCGCTCGGGCCTGCTCTACGCGATCGCCCGCGTGCTGGCGCAGCACCACGTGAACCTGCAGCTGGCCAAGATCACGACGCTCGGCGAACGCGTCGAGGACACCTTCCTCGTCGACGGCCCGGCGCTGCAGCAGACGCGCGCGCAGCTGCAGATCGAGAGCGAGTTGCTCGACGCCCTCACACCCGCGAAATAAGTGCCCCTGCGCAGCGTCGAAGCCCCCGCCACCGTTGCCGAGCTGCAGCGCTTCGACACCATCATCGACGTGCGTTCGCCGGCCGAGTACGCCGAGGACCACCTGCCCGGCGCCGTCAACTGGCCGGTGCTCGACGACGAGCAGCGCCGCATCGTCGGCACGCTGTACGTGCAGGACTCGCCGCTGGCCGCACGCAAGCTCGGCGCGACGCTGGTCTCGCGCAACATCGCCGACCACCTCGAGCGCTGGGTGCAGGACAAGGCACGCGAATGGCAGCCGCTGGTCTACTGCTGGCGCGGCGGGCAGCGCTCAGGCTCGCTGTCGCTGATCCTGGACCAGATCGGCTTTCGCACCGCGCGGCTCGACGGCGGCTACAAGGCCTTTCGCGCCCGCGTGCGCGACGACCTGTTGAGTTTGCCCGGGCGCTTCGATTTCCGCGTGCTGACCGGCCGCACCGGCAGCGGTAAGACGCGGCTGCTGCACGCGCTGGCCGATGCCGGCGCACAGGTGCTGGACCTGGAAGGGCTGGCGCTGCACCGGGGCTCGGTGCTCGGCGGCTTCACGGGCCGGCCGCAGCCTGCGCAGAAGCGCTTCGATACGCTGCTGTGGCAGGCGCTTCAGGCGCTGGATCCGGCACGGCCGGTGTTCGTCGAGTCGGAGAGCCGCAAGATCGGCACCTTGCTGGTGCCCGAGGCGTTGATCACGCGCATGCACGGCCACGGCCGCTGCATTTCAGTGTTTTTGCCGGACCCGGCTCGCGTGAAGCTGCTGCTCGACGACTACGCCGAGCTGACTGCCGAGCCCGAGCGCCTGTGCACGCTGCTGCAGGGCCTGGTCGAGCTGCGTGGCAAGGAAGCGGTGGCCCGCTGGCAGGCCTTCGCGCGCGCCGCCGACTGGCAGTCGCTGCTCGGCGAGCTGCTGCATCAGCACTACGACCCGCTGTACCTGCGCTCGATCGACAAGCACTACGCGGGCTACGCCGAGGCGCAGCCCGTCGAGTTGACCGACACCGACGCGGCCACGTTGCGCGCGGCCGCATCGGGTCTGCTCACCCCATGTGCATCCCGCCGTTGCAGCTGAAGTCGGCGCCGGTCGAGAAGCCGGAATCCCCGCTGGCGAGCCACGCCACGATCGAGCCGATCTCTTCCGGCGTGCCCAGGCGCTTGACCGGAATGGTCGCGACGATCTTCTCCAGCACCTCGGGCTTGATCGCCCGCACCATGTCGGTTCCGATGTAGCCCGGGCTGACGGTGTTGACCGTCACGCCCTTGGACGCCACTTCCTGCGCCAACGCCATCGTGAAGCCGTGCATGCCGGCCTTGGCCGCCGAGTAGTTGGTCTGGCCGGCCTGGCCCTTCTCGCCGTTGACCGACGAGATCTGGATGATGCGGCCCCAGCCCTTCTCGACCATGCCCGGCACCACTTGCTTGGTGACGTTGAACATCGAGTTCAGGTTGGTGTCGATGACCGCCTTCCAGTCCTCCGGCGACATCTTCAGGAACATGCGGTCGCGCGTGATGCCGGCGTTGTTGACCAGCACGTCGATCGTGCCGTGCTCGGCGACCGCCTTCGTGAAGGCTTCGACGGTGGAGTCCCAATCGGCGACGTTGCCGACCGAGGCGTAGAACGAGTAGCCCAGTGCCTTCTGCTCGTCGAGCCACTTGTTGAAGTCGCGGCTCGGACCGCAGCCGGCGATGACCTTGAAGCCTTCCTTGTGCAGGCGCTGGCAGATCGCGGTACCGATGCCGCCCATGCCCCCTGTGACGTACGCCGTCTTCTGACTCATGACTCGCTCCTTGGATGTTTGAAAAACTCAAAGCGCCCGGCCAGCGTGATCCGAAGCCGCATAGCGGTCAAGCGGATCGACCCTGGCAGAGCGCAGGACCTCTGGAAAATGTGCTCAGCGCTCGACGGTGAGAGCAACGCCCATGCCACCGCCGATGCACAGCGACGCGATGCCCTTCTTGGCGTTGCGGCGCTGCATCTCGTGCAGCAGCGTCACCAGGATGCGGCAGCCCGACGCACCGATCGGATGGCCGATGGCGATCGCGCCACCGTTGACGTTGACCTTGTCGAGGTCCCAGCCCATCTCGTTGTGCACGGCACAGGCCTGCGCGGCGAAGGCTTCGTTGATCTCCAGCAGGTCGAGGTCGGCGGCCTTCCAGCCGGCGCGCTGCAGCGCCTTCTGCGAGGCCGGCACCGGGCCCATGCCCATCAAGGCCGGGTCGAGCGCGACGGTCGCGTAGCTGGCGATGCGCGCCAGCGGCGTCAGGCCGAGCTGGTCGGCACGCTTGGCCGTCATCACGACCACGCCGGCGGCGCCGTCGTTCAGGCCCGAGGCATTGCCGGCGGTCACGCTGCCGGCCTTGTCGAAGGCCGGCTTCAGCCCGGCCAGCGCTTCGGCGTTGGTCTTGCGGTTGATGTACTCGTCCGCGTCGAAGGCGATCGGGTCACCCTTGCGCTGCGGGATCAGCACCGGGACGATCTCGTCCTTGAACTTGCCGGCGTCCTGCGCGGCGGCGGCCTTCTGCTGCGAAGCCAGCGCCAGCGCATCCTGCTTGTCGCGCGAGATCTCGTACTTCTTCGCGACGTTCTCGGCGGTGATGCCCATGTGGTACTTGTTGTACACGTCGAAGAGGCCGTCGACGATCATCGAGTCGACCAGCTTCCAGTCGCCCATGCGCTGGCCGTCACGCGAGTTCGGCAGCACGTGCGGCGCCAGGCTCATGCTCTCCTGGCCGCCGGCGATGACGATGTCCGAGTCACCGGCCTGGATCGCCTGCGCGGCAAGCATCACGGCCTTCAGGCCCGAGCCGCAGACGGCATTGATCGTCAGCGCCGGCACGCCTTGGGGCAGCCCGGCCTTGATCACCGACTGGCGCGCCGGGTTCTGGCCGGCACCGGCCGCCAGCACCTGGCCGAGGATGACCTCGCCGATCTGGTCGCCGCTCAGCTTGGCGCGCTTGAGCAGCTCGGTGAGCACGGTGGCGCCGAGCTCGGGCGCGGAGATCTTGGCGAGCGAGCCGCCGAACTTGCCGACCGCGGTGCGGGCGGCGGCGACGATGACGATGTCATTGGACATGGAGGTCTCCTTCAGGAGGACGAGAGAGAGTGGAGGATCAGGCTTTCTGCTTGACGTAGCGACCGGGCGCGGGCTCGATCACTTTGTGCTGGCGGCTGCCGAAGGACTTCGGCGCGGCGACCTGCTTGCCGGCATGGCTCGCCAGCCAGGCGGACCAGTCCGGCCACCAACTGCCGGGTTTTTCGTTGGCGCTGGACAGCCAGTCGGTGGCCGCTTCGGGCAGCTTGTCGTTGACCCAGTGGCTGCGCTTGTTCTTGACGGCCGGATTGATCACGCCGGCGATGTGGCCGGAGGCGCCGAGCACGAAGCGCTTCGGGCCCTTCAGCACGCGCGTCGACGCGTAGGCGGCGGTCCACGGCACGATGTGATCCTCGCGCGAGGCGTAGATGAAGACGGGGGCCTTCACCTGGCCGAGGTCGAGCTTCTCGCCGCAGACGGTCAGCTTGCGCGGCTGCTTCAGGTCGTTCGCCAGGTAGGTGTGGCGCAGGTACCAGCAGAACATCGGCCCCGGCAGGTTGGTCGAGTCGCCGTTCCAGTACAGCAGGTCGAACGGCGGCGGCGCTTCGCCCTTCAGGTAGTTGCCGACGACATAGTTCCAGACCAGGTCGTTCGGACGCAGGAAGCTGAAGGTCGTGGCCAGCTCCTGGCCCTTCAGCAGGCCGGGGCCGTTCGATGCCTGTTCGCCGATCGTCAGCTCGCGCAGGCGCACGGACGGCTCGTCGATAAAGACAGAGAGCACGCCGGTGTCCTCGAAGTCGAGCATCGTGGTCAGCAGCGTCACCGACGCCGCCGGGTGCTCGCCGCGCGCGGCCAGCACCGCCAGCGCCGTGGAGAGGATCGTGCCGCCGACGCAGAAGCCAAGGGTGTTGATCGTGTCGGCGCCGGTGATCTCCTGCACCACCTCGATGGCCTGGATCGGGCCGTCGGCGATGTAGTCGTCCCAGGTCTTGCCGGCGATCGACACGTCCGGGTTGCGCCAGCTCATCACGAACACACGGTGGCTCTGCTCGACGGTGTAGCGGATCACCGAGTTCTCGGGCTGCAGGTCGAGGATGTAGTACTTGTTGATGCACGGCGGCACGAAGAGCATCGGCTTGTCGTGCACCTTGGCCGTCAGCGGCTTGTACTCGATCAGCTGGAACAGTTCGTTCTCGAACACCACCGCGCCTTCGGTGGTCGCGACGTTGCGGCCGACTTCGAAGACGCTTTCGTCGGTCTGCGACACGTGGCCCTTGCCGATGTCCTGCCACAGGTGCTGCAGGCCCTGGGCGATGCTCTCGCCCTGGGTCTCGATCGCCTTGTTCAGCGCCTCGGGGTTCAGCGCCAGGTAGTTCGCCGGGCTCGCGGCGTCGACCCATTGCTGCACCGCGAAGCGGATGCGCGCCTTGGTCTTCTCGTCGGCCTGCACGCTGTCGGCCATCTTCAGCAGCGTGCGCGCGTTCAGCAGGTAGCTCTGCGCGGCGATCGCGGTGGCCGGGTTCTGTGCCCAGGCCTGGGAAGCGAAACGCTTGTCGGTCAGCGGCTTGTGCACCTCGGCCGATGCGGCACCGCCGAGGGCGCCGTTCCACAGCCGGGTCACTTCGTTGACGTAGTCGGCCTGCAGGCCGGCCAGCGCGTCCATCGGCAGGTTGATGCCGGAGACCGTCTTGAGCATCTCGCCCATTGCGGTGCCGAAAGCCTGCGCCTGGGCGTTCACGGCATCGAGGGACGGGACGGACGGGCTCTTCATTCGCTTGTCTCCAACAGGTGCCAGAGTGGCACGGCCGCGGCTTGTGCAATGCTCGCTCGCGCGGCATCACCTTGTACAGCCGGTAGCTTACCCGATGGTGACCCAGGTTTTCGATACGCGATATTGCGTATCACAATTTGAAATGTGAACGGATGCTGATCGTTGCTGTCGCCTGGATGTTCGTCGTCGTGCTGATGGCGGCCGCCGAGGCGATGTCGAGCCAGGGCACGCTGCTGGGCGCCTTCTTCACGCTGCTGCTCTATGGCTTGCTGCCGCTGGCCATCGTGCTGTACGTGATGGGCACGCCGGCGCGGCGCCGCGCCCGATACCGCGCGGAAGTGGCGGCCGACGCCGCGGCTGCCTCAGCCGCGCAGGGCGATGGCGGCGGCCTGGCGGCCGGTGACCCGCTCGCGCCGGAACGAAAAGAACCGTGACGGCTGCTCGACGGTGCACCACGCGCCGCCGCTGATCGCCTTGACGCCGGCGGCTGCCAGCCGATCTCGCGCCAGCTGCGGCAGGTTGGCGAGCCAGCGCGGCGCGCCGTCCGGGCGCGGCCGGTAGACGAATCGCACCGGGTCGGGCGATGCCGAATCGGCACCGAAGGCTTCGAGCACGTCGGCGCCGACCTCGAACTGCCGCGGCCCGATGCAGGCACCAAGCCAGGCGATCACCTCGTCCGGCGCGCAGCCGGCGGCTTCGCACAGCGCGGCCAGCGTGTGCTCGACCACCCCGCCGGCCAGCCCGCGCCAGCCGGCATGGGCGGCGCCAACCGCGCGACCAGCGCGGTCGCACAGCAGCACCGGCAGGCAATCGGCGACCAGCACGGCGCAGCCGATGCCCGGTTCGGTGCTGATGGCGGCGTCGGCACGCGGGTGCGGCCGACCGGGCTGCAGGTCAGCGCGCGTCAGCCGCACGACGTCGGCGCCGTGCACCTGGTCCAGCCACACCGGCGTCGCGCCGAGCGCTGCGGCGAAACGGCGCTGGTTCTCGGCGACTGCCTCGGGCGCATCGACCGCGTCGCCGCGCAAGCCGGGCGGCCGCAGGTTCAAGGTGTCGAACGGCGCCGCGCTGACGCCGCCGAGCCGCGTGCTCATCAGCGCGCTGACGTTCGGCGGCGCCGGCCATTCGGGCCGCAGCGCGTCGGGTAACGCTTCAGGAAGCATCCGGACAAGCCGACGGCTGTGCGCGCTGGAACGCCTCATGCGCCATGCAGGCCTCGAACACCCGCATCACCTGCGGCACGTGGTCGAGCCCGCAATCGAAGCGCTGCGCATTGAAGATCTGCGGCACCAGCACGCAATCGGCCAGCGTCGGCGTGTCGCCATGGCAATAACGCGATGGTGCAGCGGCCAGGCGCTGCTCGACGACCGCCAGCCCGGTCTCGACCCAGTGCCGGTACCAGGTGTTCTTGTCGTCCTCCGCGACCTTCAGCGGACCGACCAGGTAGCGCAGCACGCGCAGGTTGTTCAGCGGATGGATCTCGCAGGCGATGTCCAGCGCCAGCGAGCGCACGCGCGCGCGGCCGAGCGCATCGGCCGGCAGCAGCGGCGGCTCGGGAACCGTCTCGTCGAGGTATTCGATGATCGCCAGCGATTGCGAGACCGAGGTATCGCCGTCTTTCAGCAGCGGCACCAGCCGCGCGACGTTCAACGCGCCGTAGCCCGGCGTCAGGTGCTCGTTCTTCACGAGCGAGACCGGCTTGTAGTCGTAGGCCAGGCCCTTCAGCTGCAGCGCAATGCGCACGCGGAACGAGGCCGACGAACGGAAGAAGTTGTAGAGCTCCATCGTTTTGCTCCTGCCTTCAGCGCACGCTGACGCGCAGCGAGCCCAGGCCTTCGATCACGCCTTCCATCACGTCACCCGCCACCACGGCGCCGACGCCGGCCGGCGTGCCGGTGAAGATCAGGTCGCCGGGCTGCAGCGTCCAGGCCTGCGACAGCGTGGCGATCGTCTCGGCAACGCTCCAGATCAACTCCGACAGGTCGCCGCGCTGGCGCTGCTGGCCATTCACCGACAGCGTGATCGCACCGCGGACCAGCTCGCCCGTCGTGGCGATCGAACGCAGCGCGCCGATCGGCGCCGCCTCGTCGAAGCCCTTGCCGATGCACCACGGCCGGCCCTGCTTCTTCATCTCGCCCTGCAGGTCGCGCCGCGTCATGTCGAGGCCGACGGCGTAGCCCCAGATGTGCCGAGTGGCGTCGGCCACCGCGATGTCGCGGCCGCCGCTGCCGAGCGCGACGACCAGCTCGATCTCGTGGTGCAGGTTGCTGGTCAGCGGCGGGTAGGCCATCTCGCCCGTCGTGCCCTCGGCCACCGGCAGCACCGCATCGGCCGGCTTCATGAAGAAGAACGGCGGCTCGCGGCCCGAGAAGCCCATCTCCTGCGCGTGCTCGGCGTAGTTGCGGCCGACGCAGTAGATGCGGTGCACGGGGAATTCGCCGCCGCCCTGAACGGGGACGGTGGCTTGTCGGGGGGCGGGAATGACGTAGCTCATGGCAGTGGCGGCAAGGGCGGTGCAGGGAAGCCGACGATGATGCCACCGCTACACTGCCGCACCATGTTGATCGACCCGCGCCGCATCAAGCACTGTCGCCATTGCGGCCGCCCGGTCGACTACCGCATTCCCGCCGACGACAACCGCGAACGCGCGGTCTGCGACGGCTGCGGCACGATCCACTACGAGAACCCGCTGAACGTCGTCGGCACGCTGCCGGTGTGGGGCGAACAGGTGCTGCTGTGCAAGCGCGCGATCGAGCCGCGCTACGGGCTGTGGACCTTGCCGGCGGGCTTCATGGAACTGGGCGAGACGGTCGCCGACGGCGCGTTGCGCGAGACGGTGGAAGAGGCCGGTGCGAAGGTCGAGCTCGAGGGCCTGCTGACGCTGCTGAACGTCGTGCGCGTCGGCCAGGTGCACCTGTTCTACCGCGCGCGCATGCTCGACACGACGCTCGATCCCGGCCCCGAATCACTCGATGCGCGGCTCTTCCACGAGCACGAGATCCCCTGGGACGAGATCGCGTTCCGCACGGTGCGCGAAACGCTGCGCCACTACTTCGATTGCCGGCGCAGCGGCAACGGCTACCCGCTGCATTTGGCCGATATCGGCTGAAGCGGCGCCGGCTCCGAGACCTCGGCGTCGGCATTGATGGCGGCCCGCGTCACCGCCGGCCCGGTCGCGGCATCGAAGCCGAGCGACCACAGCAGCTGCAGGTCGTCGTCGTCGTTGACGCCCTCGGCGGCGATCGAGATGCCCACGCTCTGCACCAGCTGCACCAGCCCGCGCAGATAGCGGCGGGCGTCGTCGCTGGCATCGGCGGCGGCCAACCCGCGCACGAAGCGGGCATCGATGCGCACGCAGTCGAGGCCGAGCTCGGTCAGGCGGTGGATGCGCGCGAGGCCTTCGCCGGCGTGTTCCAGACCCAGGTAGACGCCCAGCGGCCGCCAGCGTCGCGAGGCTTCCTGCACCAGCGCCGGCCGGTCCAGCGCCAGCGCCTCGGGCAGGTCGATCCACAGGCGCGTCGCGGCTTGGGGCGCGGCTTCGAGCCGGCGTGACACGGCGGCCATGAAATCGCTGACGCCCAGCGATTGCGCCGACAGGTTGATGCAGCGCGCGCGGCCGTCGTTCTCGATCGCCTGCAGCGCGAGCTCGATCGCGCGCTCGTCGACCGCGGCACTCAGCCGCGCACGCTGGGCTTGCGCCAGCCAGCGCAGCGCCGGCTCGAACGCTCCGCCCGCTTCCAGCTGCACGCGCATCGGGCAGTCGAGGTGCAGCACGCGGCCGTCGGCGGTGCAGACCGGGAATTCGGCCAGCGCCACGCGGCCTTGCTCGAGCGCCTGCGACAGCCGCTGTTGCCAGCCGGCGGCGCCGAGGGCCACCGCAGCGCCGGCATCGGCGAGCGTGACGGCCGAGTACGGCCGCATGGCCTCGGCCTGACCGAGCGCTTCATCGGCCAGCGCGAGTGCCTGCGGCAGCGTGCGGCCGCCACCGAGCTCGACCGCGCCGATCGCCACCGCCGCGGCGGCGTCCAGCGTCACCAGAGGCAGCCGCAGGCCGCGCACCAGCGACTGCGCGGTTTCGTCGGCGACACCCCCGACCGGCAGCACCAGCGCGAAATCGGACCCGTTCAGCCGGCCGGCGAAACAGCCGTCGGCGCGCTGCGGGTAGCTCTGCAGGATGCGCGCGATCGCCTGCAGCACCTGGTCGGCCTGCGCATGGCCGACGCGCCGGTTCATGCCGGTGAGGTCGCGCACGCGCAGCAGCAGCAGGCCCAGCTCGGCCGGCGCGGTTTCATCGCCGAGCGCTTGTTCGAGCCGGGCCACGAAAAAGCGGCGCAGCGGCAGGCCGGTCAGGCTGTCGAGGTGGGCATGGCGGCGCAGCTGTTCGAGCTCGGCGGCCTGGGTGTCGAAGAGGGCCTGCACGCGCTCGCCGAGCAGGTTCATGCTCGCCGCCAGCGGCTGCAGCTCGGGCAGCGAGGGCGGCGCGACGCGCGTGTAGCGGCCGTCGCAGAAGGCATCGGCCTGGGCCACCGCGTCGGCCAGCAGCCGGCGCAGCGAACGCACGCCCCAGGCGGCGCCGACCAGCACCGCCAGCCCGACCAGGCCCAAGGCGATCACCGACTGCAGCAGGCCTTGCCACAGCACGTCGACCGCGTCGCCGCCCTGGGCCTCGACCAGCACGCTGCCGGCCGCTTCGCCGGCGGCGTTGCGCAGCGGCGCGGTCGCGGAGAGGTCGGTCAGCGCCAGCAGCTCGGCATACGCCGCGGGCGCCCAGACCGGCGCCACCTCGGCGCGTTGCGCCCAACGCGTGCGGCCTTCGGCATCACGAAGCTCGAGCCGATGCAGCCGTGCCGAAGCGACGTGCGCGCCGAGCAGGGCCTCGCGCTGCGCCGGATCACGGCCGGCCTCGGTGTTCAGGGCCAGCGCCAGCCATTGCGCGCTGGCGCGGTTCTGCTGGCCGAGCTGCTGCACCAGCGCGGCGCGCGCAGCCCATTGCTGCACGACCAGCGCGACGAGCAGGCACAGCAGCACGACGGCGGAGACCAGCCAGTACTGCTGGCGCGCCAGCGTGGCGCCGCGTTGGGCGGCGGCCGGCGTCGTCCCGGCGGCAGCGGGCGAACGGCCCGCACGGAGCGGCGACGAGTGAGCGGAGAGGTCGTGGGCAGGCGGCATGTCGACACGCAATCAGGCCTGCCGGGGGGCACGCCTGATCTGAATGTCGACCGCTGACGCCTGTAACTTGAGGCAACGAGACGCGACGTTTTGCGCGTCGCGCCGTGGGGAGCCCTCAGCGCCGCTGCGGCGGCAGGTCGGTGCAGGTGCCGTGGGCGACTTCGGCCGCCATGCCGATGCTCTCGCCCAGCGTCGGGTGCGGGTGGATGGTCTTGCCGATGTCGACCTCGTCGGCGCCCATCTCGATCGCCAGCGCGACCTCGCCGATCATGTCGCCGGCATGCGTGCCGACGATGCCGCCACCGACGATGCGGTGCGTCTCGGCGTCGAACAGCAGCTTCGTGAAGCCCTCGTCGCGGCCGTTGGCGATCGCCCGGCCGGACGCGGTCCACGGGAACAGGCCCTTCTTGACCTTGACGCCGCGCGCCTTCGCCTCGTCCTCGGTCAGCCCGACCCAGGCCACTTCCGGGTCGGTGTAGGCGACGCTCGGGATCACGCGCGCATCGAACTGCGCCTTGCTGTCGCCAGACGCCACCTCGGCCGCCACGTGCGCCTCGTGCACCGCCTTGTGCGCGAGCATCGGGTTGCCGACGATGTCGCCGATCGCGAAGATGTGCGGCACGTTGGTGCGCATCTGCACGTCGACCGGGATGAAGCCGCGCTCGCTCACACGTACGCCGGCCTTGTCGGCGCCGATCTTCAAGCCGTTCGGGCTGCGACCGACCGCCTGCAGCACCACGTCGTACAGCTGCGGCTCCTTCGGCGCGCCCTCGCCTTCGAAGCGCACCAGGATGCCGTCCTTGGTCGCCTCGGCGCCGACGGTCTTGGTCTTCAGCATGATGTTGTCGAAGCGCGGCGCATTCATCTTCTGCCACACCTTGACCAGGTCGCGGTCGGCGCCCTGCATCAGGGAGTCGAGCATCTCGACGACATCGAGCCGCGCGCCGAGCGTCGAATACACCGTGCCCATCTCGAGGCCGATGATGCCGCCGCCGACGATCAGCATGCGCTTGGGGTTGTCGCGCAGTTCGAGCGCGCCGGTCGAGTCGACGATGCGCGGATCGTCGGGCAGGAAGGGCAGCCGCACCGCCTGCGAGCCGGCGGCGATGATGCAGTGCTTGAAGCGGATCGTCTGCGTCTTGCCGGTCTTCTGCTGCGCGTCGCCGCTGGTCTCTTCGACGGTCACGTGATGCGGGTCGGCAAAGCTGCCGTAGCCGCGCACGACGGTGACCTTGCGCATCTTGGCCATCGCCGTCAGGCCACCGGTCAGCTTGCCGACGACCTTGTTCTTGTGCGCGAGCAGCTTCGGAAGATCGAGCTTCGGCGCGCCGAAATCGACGCCGAGCGCCGCGAAGTGGCTGACCTCGTCCATCACCGCGGCCACGTGCAGCAGCGCCTTCGACGGGATGCAGCCGACGTTCAGGCAGACGCCGCCGAGCGTGGCATAACGCTCGACCAGCACGGTCTTCATGCCGAGGTCCGCCGAACGGAAGGCGGCCGAGTAGCCGCCCGGGCCGGCGCCGAGCACCAGCATGTCGCATTCGATGTCGGCGCCGCCGGCGTAGCTCGCAGCCGCCGGTGCGGGCGCGGCAGCGGCCGGCGCGGGCGCCGCCGCGGCGGGTGCCGGCGCAGGCGCGGGGGCCGCGGCACTGCCGCTGCCTTCGAGCGTCAGCAGCAGCGAACCCTCGTTGACCTTGTCGCCGATGGCGATCTTCAGTTCCTTGACGACGCCGGCAGCGCTCGACGGAATCTCCATCGAGGCCTTGTCGGACTCCACCGTCACCAGGCTCTGCTCGACCGCCACCGTGTCGCCCGGCTTGACGAGGATCTCGATCACCGCGACGTCCTTGAAGTCGCCGATGTCGGGTACTTTCACTTCAACGAGTGCCATGGCTGCTCAATCTTTCAGTTTGAGGGTGTGAGCCTTGATGGGGCCCGCAGAGTTCTTGTCGAATTCGCAGCCCGCGCGCACGCCGGTCTCGACGACTTCGCGCGCGGTCTTGGCCTTGTCCCAGCTCGCGTGCATCGCGCCGAGCGCGAAGCTGCGGCCCGAGCCGATGGCCCAGAAACGCTCGAACTCGAACACCTCGCGGTACGAATAAACGCCGAAGATGCCGCTCGCATTGGCGATCAGCACGGTGAACTGGCTGCTCTCGTAAGGGTCGGCATCCTCTTCCTTGGTGTTCAGGAAGAAGTGCTCCTTCAGCTTCGGGTGCAGCTTCAGGAAGGTGTCGAAGACCTCGTCGCGCGAGTGCAGCTTCAGCTCGTCGGCGGCCAGGCCGCCGAGCGCCTTGCGCAGCACCGGGAAGTGCGCCGTCGTGCCGGCCATGCCGACCCACGAGTCTCCTATGCGGAACACCTTGTCGTTGGCTTCGTAGCCATGGGCCAGGCGCGTATCGCCGAAGGTCACCAGCGCATCGGCGGCAATCGCGACCTGGCCGTTCTTGCGAGCGACCGCGACCGTCGTCACAGCAGGACTCTCCTGAAGTCGGCCAGGATGCTGCCGAGATAGGCGTTGAAGCGCGCGGCCGAAGCGCCGTCGATCACCCGGTGATCCCAGCTCAACGACAGCGGCAGGATCAGGCGCGGCACGAAGGCCTTGCCGTCCCAGCGCGGCTCGGTGCTGCTCTTGCAGACGCCGAGGATCGAGACTTCGGGCGCATTGATGATCGGCGTGAAGTAGCGCCCGCCGATGCCGCCCAGCGACGAGATGCTGAAGCAGCCGCCGCTCATGTCGGCGGGTCCCAGCTTGCCGTCGCGCGCCTTCTTCGCCAGCTCGCTCATTTCCTGCGAGATCTGCAGCACGCCCTTCTTGTCGGCGTCCTTGATCACCGGCACGACCAGGCCGTTCGGCGTGTCGGCGGCGAAGCCGATGTGGAAGTAGTTCTTCATCACCAGCTGCTCACCATCGAGCGAGCTGTTGAACTCCGGGAACTTCTTCAGCGCAGCGACCGAGGCCTTGATCAGGAAGGCCAGCATCGTGACCTTGACGCCGGACTTCTCGTTCTCCTTGTTCAGCTGGACGCGGAAGGCCTCGAGCTCGGTGATGTCGGCATCGTCGTGGTTCGTGACGTGCGGGATCACGACCCAGTTGCGGTGCAGGTTGGCGCCGGAGATCTTCTTGATGCGCGACAGGTCCTTGCGCTCGACCGGGCCGAACTTCGTGAAGTCGACCTGCGGCCACGGCAGCAGGCCGGGGAAGGCGCCACCGCCAGCGGCCGCGCCGCCGGCCGGTGCCTTGGACTTCTGTGCGCTGGTCTGCACCGCGCCGGCCATCACGCCCTTGACGAAGCCTTGCAGGTCTTCCTGGGTGATGCGGCCCTTCGGACCACTGCCCTTGACCTCGTCGAGCGGCACGCCGAGCTCACGCGCGAACTTGCGGATCGACGGCGAGGCGTGCGGCAGCGCGCCCTTGGGCGCGCTCGGTTCATGCGGCGGCAGCGCTGCGGTGGGCGAGATGCGTTCGGCGGCTGCAGCGGGCACCGGTGCGGCGGCAGCGGCCGCTGTCGGCGCCGCTGCAGCCGCGACCGGTGCCGGTGCCGGCGCGGCGGCGCCACCGGCGGCCTCGACGACCACCACCAGCGAGCCCTTGGCCACCTTGTCGCCGATCTTGACCTTGACTTCCTTGACGGTGCCGGCATGCGACGACGGGATCTCCATTGACGCCTTGTCCGATTCGACGGTGATCAGGCTCTGCTCGACCTTTATCACATCGCCGGGCTTGACCATCACCTCGATCACCGCGACTTCCGCGAAGTCGCCGATGTCGGGCACCAGCACGTCGACCAGCCCGCCGGAAGCGGCAGCCGGTGCGGCTGCCGGCGCCGGGGCCGGCGCTGCGGCCGCGGGTGCCGCGGCCGGCGGTGTCGGTGCGGCAGCGGCCGGCGCGGCAGCGGGCGCGGCGACGCCATCGGCCTCGAGCAGCAACAGCAGCGAGCCCTCGTTGATCTTGTCGCCGATGTTGACCTTCAGTTCCTTGACGACGCCGGCGTGACTCGAAGGAATCTCCATCGATGCCTTGTCGCTCTCGACCGTGATCAGGCTCTGCTCGGCTTTCACCGTGTCGCCGGGCTTGACCAGCAGCTCGATCACCGCGACGTCCTTGAAGTCGCCGATGTCCGGGACCTTGACTTCAACCAATGCCATGACTGTGTGTCTCCGCGTGTTCGTGGTGTTATGCGTAGAGCGGGTTGACCTTGTCGGCGTTGATGCCGTACTTGGCGATCGCCTCGGCCACCTTCGCGGCCGGGACGCTGCCTTCATCGGCCAGCGACTTCAGCGCCGCCACCACGATGTAGTGGCGGTTGACCTCGAAATGGTCGCGCAGCTTGCTGCGGAAATCGCTGCGGCCGAAGCCGTCGGTGCCGAGCACCTTGAAGGCACGGCCCTTGGGCATGAAGGCGCGCACCTGCTCGCAGTAGTTCTTCATGTAGTCGGTCGAGGCAATCACCGGGCCCGCATGCTTGTCGAGCTGCTGGGCGATGAAGGGGACCTTCGGTTCTGAAGTCGGATGCAGCAGGTTGAAGCGCTCGCAGTCCTGGCCGTCGCGCGCCAGCTCGTTGAAGCTCGGGCAGCTCCACACCTTGGCGGCCACGCCCCAGTCCTTCTCGAGCAGTTCCTTGGCGAACATCGATTCACGCAGGATGGTGCCCGAGCCGAGCAGGTTCACCACCGGCTGCTTGGCCTTCGGCTTGGCGTCCTGCAGCAGGTACATGCCCTTGATGATCTGCTCTTCGGTGCCGGCGGTGATCCCGGGCATCGCATAGTTCTCGTTGAGCAGCGTGATGTAGTAGAAGACGTTGTCCTGCTGCTCGACCATGCGCTGCAGGCCGCGGTGCATGATCACCGCCACCTCGTGCGCGAAGGTCGGGTCGTAGCTCACGCAGTTCGGGATCGTGCCGGCGAGGATGTGGCTGTGGCCGTCCTCGTGCTGCAGGCCTTCGCCGTTCAGCGTCGTGCGGCCCGAGGTGCCGCCGAGCAGGAAGCCGCGCGCCTGCATGTCGCCGGCGGCCCAGGCCATGTCGCCGATGCGCTGGAAGCCGAACATCGAGTAGTAGACGTAGAACGGGATCATCACGCGGTTGTTCGTCGAGTACGACGTCGCCGCGGCGATCCACGAGCCCATGCCACCCGCCTCGTTGATGCCTTCCTGCAGGATCTGGCCGGCCTTGTCTTCCTTGTAGTACATGACCTGGTCCTTGTCGACCGGCGTGTACTTCTGGCCCTCGGGGTTGTAGATGCCGATCTGGCGGAAGAGGCCTTCCATGCCGAAGGTGCGCGCCTCGTCGACGAGGATCGGCACGGTGCGCGGGCCCAGCTGCTTGTCGCGCAGCAGCGTGGTCAGGAAGCGCACGTAGGCCTGCGTGGTGCTGATCTCGCGGCCTTCGGCGGTCGGCTCGAGCACGGCCTTGAAGGTCTCCAGCGGCGGCACCGGCAGGTGCTCGTCGGCCTTCGGGCGGCGCTTGGGCAGGTAGCCGCCGAGCGCGCGGCGGCGCTCCTGCAGGTACTTCATCTCCGGCGTGTCGTCGGCCGGGCGGTAGAACGGGATGTCCTTGGCCAGCTGCTCGTCGCTGATCGGGATGTTGAAGCGATCGCGCATGCCCTTGATGTCGTCGTCGGTCAGCTTCTTGGCCTGGTGCGCAGTGTTCTTGCCCTCCGCGGCCTTGCCCATGCCGAAGCCCTTGACGGTCTTGATCAGCATCACCGTCGGCTGGCCCTTGTGGTTGACCGCGCGGTGGTAGGCCGCGTAGACCTTCTGCGGGTCGTGGCCGCCGCGCTGCAAACGCCAGATGTCATCGTCCGTCATCTTCGAGACCATCTCGAGTGCCTTGGGATGGCGGCCGAAGAAGTGCTTGCGGACGAACGCGCCGTCGTTGGCCTTCATCGCCTGGTAGTCGCCGTCGACCGTCTCCATCATGATCTTGCGCAGCACGTGGTCCTTGTCGCGCGAGAGCAGCGGATCCCAGTAGCTGCCCCACAGCAGCTTGATGACGTTCCAGCCCGAGCCGCGGAACTCGCCTTCGAGCTCCTGGATGATCTTGCCGTTGCCGCGCACCGGGCCGTCCAGGCGCTGCAGGTTGCAGTTGACGATGAAGATCAGGTTGTCGAGCTTCTCGCGCGCTGCCAGGCCGATGGCGCCCAGCGATTCCGGCTCGTCCATCTCGCCGTCGCCGCAGAAGACCCAGACCTTGCGGTTCTCGGTGTTGGCGATGCCGCGCGCGTGCAGGTACTTCAGGAAGCGCGCCTGGTAGATCGCCATCAAGGGGCCCAGGCCCATCGAGACGGTGGGGAACTGCCAGAACTCGGGCATCAGCTTCGGATGCGGGTAGCTCGACAGGCCCTTGCCGTCGACTTCCTGGCGGAAGTTCAGCAGCTGGTCGGCGCTGATGCGGCCTTCCATGAAGGCGCGGGCGTAGATGCCGGGCGCCGAGTGGCCCTGGATGTACAGCAGGTCGCCGCCGTGGTCCTCGGTGGCGGCATGCCAGAAGTGGTTGAAGCCGGCGCCGAACATCGTCGCCACCGAGGCGAACGACGAGATGTGGCCGCCGAGGTCACCGCCGTCGGCCGGGTCCAGCCGGTTGGCCTTGACGACCATCGCCATCGCGTTCCAGCGCATGTAGGCGCGCAGGCGTTCCTCGATCTCCAGGTTGCCGGGGCAGCGCTCTTCCTGGTCCGGCGGGATGGTGTTGACGTAGGCGGTGTTGGCCGAGAACGGGTGGTCGATGCCGGCTTGGCGCGCTTCGTCGATCAGCTGCTCGAGCAGGAAGTGAGCGCGCTCGGGGCCTTCGTTGGCGATGACGGCGTCGAGCGCTTCGAGCCACTCACGGGTTTCCTGGGCGTCGGCATCGTTGGCGGCAGCGCCGAAGAAGGAGTCGGGCACAGCGGACATTCGGGGTCTCCTGGGGCGGTTCGTTGGGGCGCGCGGCACTTGGGGCGGCGGGGCGCGCGAAGTTTGACACAGAAGCTCGGTCGTTTCAAATTGCGCGAGTCGATTTTGTATCGTGAAACTACGTAGCTCGGCAGCGCCGCCATGATGTCTGGCGGGCACGACGGCGCCGGGATAATCGGCCGCATGACCCCCTCGAAGCCCCTGCCCGCCGGACCCGGCGTCACCCCGCTCGGGCGTCGCTTGCTCGGCCGCTGGTGGCGGCGGCAGTCGCCGGCACGGCAGGACCGCTTCGCGACGCTGGCGCCGCTGGTCTCGGTGATGTTGTTCCTGGCCGCCATCATTTCGGCCTTCTGGTACCTGCGCAACGAGGAAATCGATCGCGAGGCCGAAGCGGTCAAGCGCGACACCGAGATCGCCCAGCAGCAGATCCGCTTGCGCCTGATCGAGAACCAGGAGCAGCTGGTGCGCATGGCGCGCGAGATCGTCACGCGCGAGCTGGAGGCGCCGAACTTCCTGGCCCAGGCCGCGCGCTTCACCGCCGACCGGCCCGAGATCCTGCAGCTGAGCTGGATCGGCGCCGACCGCAAGGTGCGCGCGCGCCAGTCGGCGTTCTCCGAGCGTGAGCTGCCACCACCGCCGAAGCCCGCCCCGACCCGCTTTTCATCACGCAGCGCCCAGCAGGCGGCCGCCGCCAGCGCTGCCGAAGCCGCCGCGCTGGCCGCCGCGGCCGCGAGCCGGCCGAGCGAGGCCGACTGGGCCTTCATCGCCGCGCGCGACGTGCGCCAGCCGATCTATTCGCGCCCCTTCAAGGACCCCGCCGGCACGATGGTCTTCGAGCTGCACGTACCGCTGCTCGACCGCGGCAGCTTCTCCGGCGCGCTGGTCGTCGAGTACTCGATCGACGTGCTGCTGCGCCACTTCGTGCCGGCCGAGGTGACCAACCGCCACGCGATCGCGGTGATCGACGAGCGCGAACGCGTGATCGCCAGCAGCGTGACGCCGATGCCCGGCCCCGCGCGGGCACCGGCGCTGTTCAACGACGTGCCGCTGGCGCCGGCCGCCAACGGCCTGATCCTGCGCGGCAGCGGCTACCGCACCTCCGTCGGCCTGATCGGCAACACGCTGTTCTGGATGGTCGTCGCGCTGTCGGTGCTGACGGTGTGGATGCTGCTGGGCACCTGGCGCCACATGCGGCGCCGGTCGCAGATCCAGGGCGCGCTGGTCGCGGAAACCAACTTCCGCCGCGCGATGGAGAACTCGATGCTGACCGGCATGCGGGCGATGGACCTGGAGGGGCGCGTCAGCTACGTCAACCCGGCCTTCTGCGCGATGACCGGCTTCACCGAGAACGAGCTGATCGGCCGCCTGCCGCCCTACCCGTACTGGCCGCACGACCGCATCGAAGAGAACAGCCGCCTGCTGCAGCAGGAGCTGCAGGGCCGCAGCCCGGCCGGCGGCATCGAGGTCAAGGTGATGCGCAAGAACGGCACCTTGTTCGACGCGCGCATGTATGTCTCGCCGCTGGTCGATGCGCGCGGCCACCAGACCGGCTGGATGACCTCGATGACCAACATCACCGAGGCCAAGCGCATCCGCGACCAGCTGTCGGCCTCGCACGAGCGCTTCACGACGGTGCTCGAAGGGCTCGATGCCGCGGTCTCGGTGCTGTCGGTGCAGCAGGGGGAATTGCTGTTCGCCAACCGCTCGTACCGCCTGTGGTTCGGCGCCGATGCGCGCGGCCACGGCCTGCTGGCCAGCGGCGCCGGCCCTGCCGTGCCCTTCATCGCCGAGCCCGACGATGCGGTCGACGGCCTGTCCGGGCTGCCGACGCAGGAGCTGACCAGCATCGGCACCAACCCGCGCGAGGTCTACGCGCACCCGCTCGACAAGTGGTTCGACGTGCGCTCGCGCTACCTGCAGTGGACCGACGGGCGCCTCGCGCAGATGCTGATCGCCACCGACATCACCGCGCGCCGCCGCGCCGAGGAGCAGGCCTCGGCGCAGGCCGAGAAGGCGCAGGTGTCGAGCCGGCTGATCACGATGGGCGAGATGGCGTCGTCCGTCGCGCACGAGCTGAACCAGCCGCTGACGGCGATCACCAACTACTGCAGCGGCATGATCTCGCGCGTCAAGGCCGAGACGATCCAGCAGGGTGACCTGGTCGCCGCGCTCGAGAAGACCGCGCGCCAGGCCGAGCGCGCCGGCCAGATCATCCACCGCATCCGCGCCTTCGTGAAGAAGAGCGAGCCGCAGCGCCAGCCGGCGCACGCCAAGGACATCGTCGAGGACGCGGTCGAGCTGGCGAGCATCGAGCTGCGCCGCCGCAACGTCGCGATCCACCACTACGTCGCGCAGAGGCTGCCGGTTCTGAAGTGCGATCCGATCCTGGTCGAGCAGGTGCTGCTGAATCTGCTGAAGAACGCCGCCGAGGCGATCGACAGCGCCAAGCTGCCGGCGGCGCGCCGCCACATCGAGCTGCGCGTGATCCCGCGCCACACGCCCGAAGAAGGCGGCGTGATCGAGTTCAGCGTCACCGACATGGGCCCCGGCCTGCCCGAGGAAGTGATCAACCGGCTCTACGAAGCCTTCTTCTCGACCAAGGCCGAAGGCATGGGCATCGGCCTGAGCCTGTGCCGCTCGATCGTGGAGTCCCACCGCGGGCGTATCAAGGCGCAGAACCTCTACAATGGCAGCTCTGTTGCGGGGTGCCGGTTCGCCTTCACCCTGCCCGTCGAAACCAGTGCGCGGCACGAGGAGACAACGCTGCCACCGCCACCGCTGAACTCCCGGCGGACGACCGTAGCGCCCGACGCTGACGCCCCACCTGCGGCAAACACCACCCCATGAGCCTGATTCCCAAGAAGGGCACCGTGTATGTCGTCGACGACGACGAGGCGGTACGCGATTCATTGCAATGGCTGCTCGAAGGCAAGGACTACCGGGTCAAGTGCTTCGACTCGGCCGAATCCTTCCTCTCGCGCTTCGATCCCCGCGAAGTCGCCTGCCTGATCGCCGATATCCGCATGGATGGCATGAGCGGGCTGGAGCTGCAGGACCGGCTGCTCGAGCGCAAGAGCCCGCTGCCGGTGGTCTTCATCACCGGCCACGGCGACGTGCCGATGGCCGTGACGACGATGAAGAAAGGCGCGATGGACTTCATCGAGAAGCCGTTCAAGGAGGACGACCTGCTCGGCCTCGTCGAACGCATGCTCGATTCCGCGCGCGCCGCGTTCAGCCAGCACCAGGAACAGGCCAGCCGCGATGCGCTGCTGTCGCGCCTGACGACGCGCGAGGCGCAGGTGCTCGAGCGCATCGTCGCCGGCCGGCTGAACAAACAGATCGCCGACGACCTGGGCATCAGCATCAAGACGGTCGAGGCGCACCGCGCCAACATCATGGAGAAGCTGAACGCGAACACGGTGGCCGATCTGCTGAAGATCGCGCTCGGTGCGAATACCGCGAAAGCCTGAACCCCACATCCTGACCGAGGCCGCTGTGATCCAGCGGCCTCTTGCATTTCGGAGATCCCGATGAGCGCCCAATTGATCGACGGCAACGCCCTGGCGAAGAAGATCCGCAGCGAGGTGGCCGAGCGCGTCGCCGCGTTGACCGCACGCGGCCACCAGCCCGGGCTGGCGGTGATCCTGGTCGGCGACGACCCGGCCTCGCAGGTCTACGTCAAGCACAAGGTGGCCGATTGCGAAAGCGTCGGCATGCGCTCGATCCTCGAGCGCCACCCGGCGAGCTTGAGCGAAGCCGACCTGCTGGCGCGCCTGCAAGCGCTGAACGACGACCCGACGGTGCACGGCATCCTGGTGCAGATGCCGCTGCCCAAGCAGATCAATCCGCAGCGCGTGATCGAGACGATCTCCACCGCCAAGGACGTCGACGGCTACTCGGTGCAGAGCGCCGGCGACCTGCTCTGCGGCCTGCCCGGCTTCCGCCCGTGCACGCCCTACGGCTGCATGAAGCTGATCGAGACCACCGGCGTGTCGCTCAAAGGCAAGCACGCGGTGGTGATCGGCCGCAGCAACACGGTGGGCAAGCCGATGGCGCTGCTGCTGCTGCAGGCCAACGCGACGGTGACCGTCTGCCACAGCGGCACGCCCGACCTGGGCGTGCACACCCGCCAGGCTGACATCGTCGTTGCCGCCGTCGGCCGCCGCAACGTGCTGACCGCCGACATGGTCAAGCCCGGCGCCGTGGTCATCGACGTCGGCATGAACAAGAAGGACGACGGCAAGCTCTGCGGCGACGTCGACTTCGACGCCGTGCGCGAGATCGCCGGCTGGATCACCCCGGTGCCCGGCGGGGTCGGGCCGATGACACGCGCGATGCTGCTGGTCAACACTGTCGAATCAGCGGAACGCACCGCGGCCTGAACGAGTCCAGTTGCCATGAACACCAACCCCCTGCTGCGCGCCGGCGACCTGCCCGCCTTCGCCGAGATCCGGCCCGAACACGTGACACCGGCCCTCGACGTGCTGCTGCCTGAAGCCGAAGCCGCGCTCGAACGCGCCGTCAGCGCCGACACCCCGGCCGACTACGACGCGCTGTCGACGGTGCTCGACGTGCCGCTGGAGCGCATGGGCCGCGCCTGGGGTGCCGTCGGCCACCTGAATGCCGTGGCCAACACGCCCGAGCTGCGTGCCGCGTACAACGAGAACCTCGGCCGCATCACCGAATTCCACACCAAGCTCGGCGCCGACGAGCGGCTGTACGCCAAGTACAAGTCGATCGTGCAGAGCCCGGCCGCGGCGGCCTTGAGCGCGCCGCGCCGGCGCGCGCTGGCCAACGCGATGCGCGACTTCATGCTGTCCGGCGCCGAGCTGCAGGGCACGGCGAAGGAGCGCTTCAAGGCCATCCAGGAAGCGCATGCCGAGAAGGCGCAGAAGTTCTCCGAGCACGTGCTCGACGCAACCGACGGCTACACGCTCACCGTGGGCGCCGAGCGCCTCGCCGGCGTGCCGGCCGACATCGTCGAGGCGACGCGCGAAGCCGCCCAGGCCGACGGCCAGCAAGGCCACAAGCTGACGCTGCACATGCCGGTGTGGATGCCGGTGATGCAGTACGCCGACGACCGTGCGTTGCGCGAGGAGCTGTACCGCGCCTATGTCACGCGGGCCAGCGAGTTCGGCGCCGCCGAGCGCGACAACTCGGCGCTGATGCGCGAGCTGATCACGCTGCGCCAGGAAGAAGCCGGGCTGCTCGGCTACGCGAGTTATGCCGAGCTGTCGCTGGTGCCGAAGATGGCCGAATCGCCGGCCCAGGTGCAGCAGTTCCTGCGTGAGCTGGCCGCCAAGGCCCGCCCCTATGCCGAGCGCGACCTGGCCGAGGTGCGCGCCTTTGCCGCCGAGCAGCTGAAGCTGCCCGACCTGCAGCCCTGGGACCTGGCCTATGCGTCGGAGAAGCTGAAGGAAGCGCGTTATGCCTTCAGCGAGCAGGAGGTCAAGCAGTACTTCACGGAGCCGCGCGTGCTCGAAGGCCTGTTCCGCATCGTCGAGACGCTGTTCGAGGTGCAGATCCGCCCGGACGAGGCGCAGGGCATCTGGCACGAGAGCGTGCGCTTCTACCGCATCGAGCGCAGCGCCGCCGGCACCTCCGAGCAGCCGCAGCTGGTCGGCCAGTTCTACCTCGACCCCTACGCCCGCACCGGCAAGCGCCCCGGCGCCTGGATGGACGACGTGCGCGGCCGCTGGGCGCGCCCCGAAGGCGTGCTGCAGACGCCGGTGGCGCAGCTGGTGTGCAACTTCGCCGCGCCGGTGGGTGACAAGCCCGCGCTGCTGACGCACGACGACGTCATCACGCTGTTCCACGAGTTCGGCCACGGCCTGCACCACATGCTGACGCAGGTCGATGACCTGGCGGTCGCCGGCATCGCCGGAGTCGAGTGGGACGCGGTCGAGCTGCCGAGCCAGTTCATGGAGAACTTCTGCTGGGAATGGGAGGTGTTGTCGCGCCTGACCGCCCATGTCGACACCGGCGAAGCGCTGCCTCGGGCGCTGTTCGAGCGCATGACCGCGGCGCGCAACTTCCAGAGCGGGCTGCAGACGCTGCGGCAGATCGAGTTCGCGCTGTTCGACATGCGTCTGCATGCCGAAGCCGGCGCGGCCGAGCACATCCAGGCGCTGATGGACGGGGTGCGGCGAGAAGTCGCGGTGCTGATCCCGCCGCCCTACAACCGCTTCCAGCACACCTTCTCGCACATCTTCGCTGGCGGCTACTCGGCCGGCTACTACAGCTACAAGTGGGCCGAGGTGCTGTCGGCCGACGCCTATGCCGCGTTCGAGGAATCGAGCGTGTTCGATGCCGAGACGGGGCGCCGCTACCGCCGCGAGATCCTCGAATCGGGCGGCAGCCGGCCGGCGATGGAGAGCTTCCGCGCCTTCCGCGGCCGCGAGCCGAAGATCGACGCGCTGCTGCGCCACCAGGGCATGGCGGGATGAGCGCCGCCCGGCCGTTCCGAAGGGGTGCACCAGTGACACGTCGGTCGCGCTCACCCGACTTGAGGCGCCCGGCGCACTGGGCTAGATTCGGCCAATGAAGCGTACGCTCACCTTCGGCGCGTTGATGGTCCTGGCCTGCATGCCGCTGCAAGCCCAATACAAGGTGGTCGGCCCCGATGGCCGCATCACCTACACCGACCGCCCGCCCCCCGCGCAGCAAGGCCAGGTCAGCGCGATGCGCCGCGACGGCAGCGTGGTGTCGACGCCGAGCTCGGCGCTGCCGCTGGAGCTGCGGCAGGTGGTCACCCGCTTCCCGGTCGTGCTGTACACGGCGCCGCAGTGCGAGCTCTGCGACACCGCGCGCCAGATGCTCAAGCAACGCGGCATTCCGCTGACCGAACGCCAGGTGCTGCGGCAGGACGACCTCGCCGTGGTCGAACGCGCGACCGGCAACCGCGGCATGCCGGCAGTGACCGTCGGCGGCCAGGCGCTGAACGGCTATTCGGCGATGCAGTGGAGCGCGCTGCTCGACCTGGCCGGGTACCCGCGCGAGTCGAAGCTGCCGAAGGACTACCAGGCCGCCGCGCCGGTGCCGATCACGCCGCGCGCGCCCGAGCAGCCGCCGGTTCCCGCCGTGCTGCCTCCGGCGCCGGCGCCCGCGGAGGCGCCGGAGCAACCGGCCTCGGGCATTCGCTTCTAGCCACCGGCCATCGTCGCGAGCCGCTCGCCGATGCGGCGCAGCGCCGCGTCAGTCAACTGGACCGCTCGGCTGTTGCAAAAGCCCGCGTGAGGCCTTTGGCCACCCAGCTGCCCGCGCCGACCGCGGCGCCCATGATCCAGAACATCACGCCCGGCCCGAGCACCGAGCCGGCGAGGCCGAAGGCCAGCGGCATCACGCTGCTCGAGAAATTGATCGCCATCGAGCGAAAGGCGATCGCCTCGCCGTGCCGGTGCTCGGGCGTCAGGTGGTGCAGCGTCGACATGATCATCGGCTGAACGGCGCCGAGCGTCAGCCCGAGCAGCGTCGCGCAGATGCCCATCATCCAGGCGGTCTTGGCGAACGGGTAGAGCGTGAAGACGATGCCGGTCAGCACCATCGCGAAGCGCAGCACCGTGACCTCGCGCAGCCGGTGCGCGAGCAGCGGAATGATGAAGCGCACCAGCGTCACCGCCAGCGTGAAGCTGCCGAGCACGATGCCGATCGTCGACGCGCTGTAGCCGCGGTCGAAGCCGAGCACCGGCACCGCGAAGCTGTGCACGTCCCAGCTCGCCGACAGCAGCCAGTTGACGAACAGCAGCCGCTTCAGTCCCGGTGTCGCCAGCAGGTCCCAGGCGCCGCCGCCATCGCCGGCCTCGCGCGCCGGCGCCTGGCGCGCGACCACCGGCACGCGGCGGGCAGTGATCAGCGACAGCAGCGGCAGCGCGAACAGCAGCGCATAGGCCGCCGCGAAGCCGCCAGCATCGATCATGAAGCCGGCCGCCACCGGCCCGACGACATTGGCCAGCGACGGCGCCATGCCGAGCCAGCTGAAGACGCGCATGCGCTCGGTCGAATCGCCCGCCAGGTGGCCGGCGGTGCGCTGGATCGCGATCAGGCCGACGTTGGTGCCGACGCCGCTGGCCGCCGCGCCGACGCACAGCAGCCCGAAGCGCCACCAGCCGTCGACGAAACAGGCAGCGAAGGCCAGCCCCGCGCCGAGCATCGTCCCGCCGACGGCAACGTGCAGCGGCCGGTGGTAGCCGTGCCGATCCGCCATGCGGCCGGCAGCCAGCGCGGTGACCACCGGCAGCGCGGCGAACAGCGCCAGCAGCACGCCGACCGCCCACGCGCTGTGGCCTTGCTGCAGCGCCTGCAGCGGCGCGGCCATGCGCTGGCCGGCCATTGCCGCATGCAGCGCGATCTGGCCGGCAATCAGCGCCGGCAGCACGCTGGCCATCGGTGGCCGCTCACCTGCGGTGTCAGGCAGAGGCGCCCCCTTCGATCTCCTCGCCCTCTTCCGGAATGCCCGGCAGCGCCTGCTGCGCATACGCATCGCCGACCGCCTCGACGCCGCGCAGCTGGCGCGCCATCGCGCGCGTGCGCACCTCCGCCGCCTCGATCGTATTGCCGGCTTCCTGCAGCTTCTTGCGGGTGCGCGCAAGCACCTCGCCGAACTTCGCGAATTCGGTCTTCACCGCACCGAGCACCTGCCAGACCTCGGCGCTGCGCCGTTCCAGCGCCAGCGTGCGAAAGCCCATCTGCAGGCTCGACAGCGTGGCCAGCAGTGTCGTCGGGCCGGCCAGCATGATGCGGTGCTCGCGCTGCAGGTGCTCGACCAGGCCGGGGCGCCGCAGCGCTTCGGCGTACAGGCTCTCGGTCGGCACGAAGAGGATCGCGAAGTCGGTGGTGTGCGGCGCGGCGAGGTACTTCTCGCGGATCGTGCGCGCCTCGAGCTTCAGGCGGGCCTCGATCGCGCGCGCGGCCAGTTCGACAGCGGGCGCATCGGCACGCTCCTGCGCATCGAGCAGGCGCTCGTAGTCCTCGCGCGGGAACTTGGCATCGATCGGCAGCCACACGGGCGGTCCGCCCTCCGCGCCATGGCGACCCGGCAGCCGGATCGCGAATTCCACCCGCGCGCCGCTGCCTGGCACCGTCTCGACATTGGCCGCGTACTGCTCGGGCGTGAACACCTGCTCCAGCAGGCCGGCGAGCTGCACCTCGCCGAAGATGCCGCGCGTCTTCACGTTGGTCAGCACGCGGTTCAGCGAACCGACGTCGCGCGCCAGCGCCTGCATTTCACCCAAGCCGCGGTGCACCTGTTCGAGCCGTTCGGCAACCTGCTTGAAGCTCTCGCCGAGGCGCTGCTCCAGCGTCGCGTGCAACTTCTCGTCGACCGTCGCGCGCATCTGCTCGAGCTTCTTCTCGTTGCCTTCCTGCAGCGCCGCGAGCCGGCCTTCGACCGCCTGGCGCACCTCGCCCAGCCGGCGCTCGTTGGCCTCGGTCAAGACGCGGAACTGCTCGGTCAGCTGCGCGGCCACCGCCTGCAGCGATTGCCCCACCGCATGCTGCAGCACCGCCAGCTGGCTGCGGAAGGCATCGATCTGCTCGTTCTGCGTGCGGGCGATGTCGCCGCTGTGCGCCAGCAGCGTCTGCTGCAGCAGCGCGAGTGAGGCAGCAAGCTCCTGGCGTGTCGCGCGGGCGCCGTCCTGCAGCTCGGCACGCAGCGCGCGCTGGTGCTCCTCGTCGCGGGCCCGCTGCTCGCGCTGCCGCTCGTCCGCCTGCGCTTGTCGGGTCTTGTCGTCGGGCCGCAGCAGCAGCCACAGCAGCATCAATCCATTGAGTGCCAGCAGCGCCGGCACGATCCATTCCGTCATGCAGGCATTGTCTCAGGTGACTTTGCGCGCCGGCCCGGCACGGCCGCGCGCGACGCCGGCGGCAAGGCATCGAGCAGCGTGATCAGCCGCTGCAGCGCCGGCGACGGCTCGCCGCGCCAGACCAGGTGCGTGCGGTTGCGGCGCACACGCTCAGGCAGCGCATGCTCGGCCACATCGACCGAGGCGCGCAAGGTCAGCAGCACCGAGCGCGGCACGATGGCGCAGCCGGTGCCGGCGGCAACGCAGGCGATGATCGCCGGGTAGCTGGCGAACTCCAGCACCCGCTCCGGCAGCACGTTGGCCTGGCCGAACCAGTCCTCCAGCCGCTTGCGGTACGAGCAGCCTTGCGAGAACGCGAGGATGGTGCTGCGGCCGAGGTCGGCGGCGCGCTGCACCGGCAGGTGGCCGCGCGCAGTGATCAGCACCAGCTCCTCCTCGAAGACAGGGATCGAGGCCAGACCCGGCGCGGTGAAGGGCTCGCTGACGAACGCGGCTTCGAGGCGGTAGTCGATCACCTTCTGCAGCAGCGCGGCGGTGTTGCCGGTACCGAGCTCGATCACCACCGCCGGATGCAGCCGGTGATAGCGCGCGAGGATCGCCGGCAGCCGGCTGCCCGCGGTGCTCTCCAGCGAGCCGAGGCGGAACGGCCCGCGCGCCGGCCCGTCGCGCAGAGCGCTCTCGGCCTCGTCGGCCAGCCGCAGCAATTGCTCGGCATGCACCAGCAGGCTGTCGCCCTCGGCCGACAGCACCAGCGAGCGGCCCTGGCGCCGGAACAGCGCGACGCCCAGGCGCTCTTCGAGCTGCTTGATGCGCGTCGTGACATTGCTCTGCACACGATTGAGCCGCGCCGCCGCGCGGATCACGCCGCCCTCGCGCGCGACGGTGCGAAAAATCTCCAGCGAGTCCAGGTCGAGCATTCTCATGGCGAGAATGATAGTTCTCGATTATTCATTTGTGCAGCGGATGCGAAGCGGCTCCAATGCGGCCATGGACGAGCGAGCGACACCCGCTGACGACACCTGGCGCATCTGCCTCGCCGGCGCGCTGGCGCTGGCGGTGGCGATGGGCATCGGCCGCTTCGGATTCACGCCGCTGCTGCCGCTGATGCAGCGCGAGGGCCTGGTGAATGCCGACGGCGGCGCGGCGCTGGCCGCGGTGAACTACGCCGGCTACCTGCTCGGTGCGCTGAGTGCCGCAGCGCTCACCGGCCGGCCGCGGCGGCTGGTGCTCGGCGGCCTGCTGGCGACCGCGGCGCTGACCGCCGGCGCCGGTGCCGTGTCGGGTCTCGCGCCGTGGTTGCTGCTGCGCGGGCTCGCCGGCGTGCTCAGCGCCTGGGTGATGGTCGGCGTCAGCAGCTGGGCGCTCGGCGAGCTGGCGCGGCGCGGCCGGGCCGAGGCCGGCGGCGTGGTGTTCGCGGGCGTCGGCGTCGGCATCGCCGCGGCCGGCGCGCTGGCCTGGTGGCGTGCCGGTGACGGCGCTGCAGCCTTGTGGTGGCAGTTGGGGCTGCTGGCGCTGGCGGCGACGGCCGTCATCGCGCTGTGCTGGCGGCCGTCGCGTGCGGCGTCGCCGATTACGGCCGCACCCCCGGCGACCCGCGCGCCGCTGCCGCGCGGCAGCACCGGGCTGATCGTCTGTTATGCCTGCTTCGGCTTCGGCTACATCCTGCCGGCCACTTACCTGCCGGCGCTGGCGCGCGCGCTGGTCGACGATCCGCAGCGCTTCGGCATCGCCTGGCCGGTGTTCGGTATCGCGGCGGCGATCTCAACCCTGCTCGCCGCGCGGGCGCTGCGGCGCTGGCGCCAGCTCGACGTCTGGGCCGCCTGCCACCTGCTGCTGGCGGTCGGCACGGTGGCGCCGTTGCTGGGTCGCTCTGTTTGGATGATAGGTTTTGCAGCGCTGTGCGTCGGCGGCTCGTTCATGGTCGCGACGATGGCCGGGCTGCAGCAGGCGCGGCGCCTGGCCCCCGCCCATCCAGCCCCGCTGCTCGGCCGCATGACGGCTGCCTTCGCGCTCGGCCAGATCGCAGGGCCCCTGGTTGCGCTTGCCTGGTCGCGCGCACCGCTGCCCGGGCTCACCGGCATCGAATCGACGCTCGCGCTGGCCGCGCTGCTGCTGTGCGCCAGCGCAGCCTGGCTGCACTACCGACAGGAGAACCCGCATGTCCAATCAGAAGCCCTCGCCGCGTCCCGTTGAACAAGGCCGCGGCGGCGAACGCCTGCCGCTGCCGCCGCTCGATGCGCTGGATGCCGAGCAGCGCGCCGCGGCGCAGGTGCTGATCGACGGCCCGCGCAAGGCAGTCTATGGTCCCTTCGTGCCGTTGCTGCGCACGCCGGTGCTGCTCGATCGCGTCGCGCAGCTCGGCGAGGCGCTGCGTTTCGGCGGGCGGCTCGACGCGCGTGTGCGCGAGCTGGTGATCTGCGTCGCCGCGCGCGCGGTCGGCAACCAGTTCGAATGGGTGATGCACCAGCCGCTGGCGCGCGCTGCCGGCATCGATGCGGGCGCGCTCGAAGCGATCCGCGTCGGCGCGCGTGCCGAGGGATTGATGGCCGACGAGCAGGCGGCCGTCGACTTCGCGACCGAGCTGCTACAGCACGACGGCGTCGCCGACGCCAGTTACGCGCGCGCGCTCGCCGCTTTCGGCGAGCCCGGCGTCGTCGAGCTGGCGACGCTGATCGGCTACTTCGTGATGGTGTCGTGGGTGATGAACGTCGCCCGCACGCCGTCGCGACCGACGGCCGACGTCGCGCCGCTGCCGGCGTGGCCGCTCTGAATCTGCGCTAGGTCTTCTGCAGCACCTCGGGGTTCAACGCCGTCGGCGGCCGCCCGGCGTTCCGCCCGTTGCCGAGCGCGGCGATCAGGTTGTCGGCCGCCAGGTCGGCCATCGCCCGCCGCGTCGGCAGGCTGGCGCTGGCGATGTGCGGCGTCAGCACGACGTTGGGCACGGTCAGCAGGTCCGGATGCAGCGCAGGCTCACCTTCGAAGACATCGAGCCCGGCCGCCGCGATGCGCCGCTCGCGCAGCGCCTGCGCCAGCGCCGCGTCGTCGACGACGCCGCCGCGCGCGACATTGGTCAGCGTCGCGCCCGGCTTCATCAAGGCGAGCTCCGCCGCGCCGATCAGGTGGTGCGACTCGGCGCTGTACGGCACGACGATCACCAGGTGATCCGCTTCGCGCAACAGCGTCGGCTTGTCGACCCAGCGCGCGCCGAGCTGCTGCTCGACGCCCGCATCGAGCCGCGAACGGTTGTGATAGATCACCGGCATGCCGAAGCCGAGCGCGCCGCGGCGCGCGATCGCCTGGCCGATGCGGCCCATGCCGAGCACGCCAAGCGTCGCGCGATGCACGTCGGCGCCGGCGAAGAGGTCGTAGCGCCACTCCGTCCACTGTCCGGCGCGCAGGAAGTGTTCACTCTCGGCGATGCGTCGCGCCGTGGCCATCATCAGCGCGAAGCCGAAGTCGGCCGTCGTCTCGGTCAGCACGCCCGGCGCGTTGCTGACCAGCACGCGGCGCGCGGTGCAGGCGGCGAGGTCGATGTTGTTGAAGCCGACCGCCATGCTGCAGACGGCGCGCAGGTCGGGGCAGGCGTCGAGCAGCGCCGCGTCGATGCGCGGCGTGCCGGCGACGAAGATACCGGCCTTGCCTTGTAGACGCGCGACCAGCTCGTCGCGCTCGGTGATCGCGCTCTCACCGCACGCTTCGACATCGAAGTGCTCACGCAAGCGCTCGAGCACCGCGTCGAACACCGGAATCGCGACCAGGATCTTGGCTTGCATCTCAACGCATCCAGATGAAGGTGATGAGGACGAACAGCGGCAGCAGGATGCCGCCCGACCACAGCAGGTAGCCGAAGAAGCTCGGCATGCGGATGCCGCGATCTTCGGCGATCGCCTTGACCATGAAGTTGGGCGCGTTGCCGATGTAGCTGTTCGCGCCCATGAACACCGAGCCGGCCGAGATCGCCGCCAGCGTCGTCGCCAGCGGCCCCATCAGCATCTGCGGATCGCCGCCGGCGAGGTTGAAGAACACCAGGTAGGTCGGCGCGTTGTCGAGGAAGGACGACAGCAGGCCGCTGAACCAGAAGTAGGCCCACGGCAGCGGCTGGCCGTCGGCACCGGTCACCGCGCGAGTCACCGCCGCGAAGGCGCCGGCCTCACCGGCCTTCAGCATCGCCAGCACCGGCAGCATCGTGACGAAGATGCCGATGAAGAGCTTGGCCACCTCCTGCATCGGCGCCCAGCTGAACTGGTTCGCTTCGTGCACCGCCGCCGGCGTGATCTTCAGCGACACGAAGATCACGACGATCAGCAGGCCGTCGCGCACGATCTGCTGCAGTTCGACCTCGGTGCCCCAGACCATGAAGTTGATGCCCGGCTTCCAGACGCCGCTGATCAGCACCAGCGCCATGATCGCCGCCAGCGGCAGCAGGTTGACGGCGCCGTCGAGGCCGAAGCGCGGCGAGTCCGGCGTCGGGTCCTCGGGCAACACGCCTTCGCGCCGGTACCAGTAGCTGTCGACCACGTAGAAGATCGCCAGCAGCGCACCGACCAGGAACAGCGTCTCGGGGAGGATGTGCTTCAGCGTCCAGAAGAAGTCCACGCCCTTCAGGAAACCGAGGAACAGTGGCGGATCGCCGAGCGGCGTCAACGCGCCGCCGGCATTGCTGACGATGAAGATGAAGAACACCACCACGTGCGCGACATGCTTGCGGTTGTCGTTGGCTCGGATCAGCGGGCGGATCAGCAGCATCGACGCGCCGGTGGTGCCCATCAGGCTCGCCAGCACCGCGCCGATCGCCATCAGCGCGGTGTTCAGGCCCGGGCTGCCGTGCAGGTTGCCGCGCACGTAGATGCCGCCGGAGGCCGTGAACAGCGCGACCAGCAGGATGATGAACGGCAGGTACTCGGCGAGCAGCGTGTGCAGCAGCGCCTGGGCCGTGGTCGCCGCGCCGAACGTGAAGGCGAACGGCAGCGCGAAGGCCAGCGTCCACGCGGCCATGACCTTGCCTTGATGGTGATGCCAGACCTGCGGCGCCAGCAGCGGCAGCACCGCGATCGACAGCAGCGTGCCGGCGAACGGCAGACCCCATGCGGCGCCGAGCGCCGACCCGTCGACGGCGAAGGCCGCGCTCAAGCAGCGACCTGCAGCGGCCGCAAGGCCTGCTTCAGAACTTCGGGCAATGGCACCGGCCGGCGCGTCGCACGATCGACGTAGACGTGCACGAAATGGCCGAGCGCGGCGGCGAGCGGCTCGCCCGGCGCGAACAGCCCGATCTCGTAGCGCACGCTGGAGTTGCCGAGTTGCGCAACGCGCAGCCCCGCCTCGACGTCCTGCGGGAACGACAGCGGCGCGAAGTAGTTGCAGTGCGTCTCGACCACCAGGCCGATCACCGCGCCGCCGTGGATGTCCAGCGCCCCGGCCTCGATCAGGTAGCGGTTCACGACGCTGTCGAAGTAGCTGTAGTACTGGACGTTGTTGACATGGCCGTAGAGGTCGTTGTCCATCCAGCGCGTGGTGATGCGGGCGTGGTGGCGAAAGGCCTCGCGCGGTTCGGGCTTTGGACGGGTGCTCATCGGGCCGATTGTTGCCATGCGCCGGCCCGCGCGCTGTCGCCCGCTTGGCAATCGCGCCACGCGGCCTGCGCCAGGCGCACCGTTTCCAGCTGCGCCGCAACGGTCACCGCGATGTCGCGGCCATAACCGCCGGCCATCGTCACCGCCACCGGCACGCGCTGTCGGCCGAGCAGCGCGAAGACGCGGCGGTCGCGCTCGGCCAGGCCGGCAAGGCTCAGCTTCAGCCGGCCGAGCCGGTCGTCCTCGTGCGGATCGGCGCCGGCCAGGTAGAAGGCCAGCCCCGGTGGGCCGGTGAGCTGCTGCCGCTGCCAGGCCTCGTCGAGGGCGCGGTCCAGCGCTTGCAGGTACTGATCGTCGCGGCAGCCGTCGGGCAGCTCGACGTCGAGATCGCTCGCCTCCTTGCGGAACGGAAAGTTCTTCGCGCCGTGCAGCGACAGCGTGAACACCGTCGGGTCGTCGCGAAAGATCGCCGCGCTGCCGTTGCCCTGGTGCACGTCGAGGTCGATGACCCAGACCCGCAGCATGCGGCGCTGCCGGCGGTGCACTTCGGCCTGCATCAGCCGCGCGGCGACGGCGACGTCGTTGAAGACGCAGTAGCCGCCGCCCTTGTCGGCGGTCGCATGGTGGGTACCGCCGCCGAGTTGCGCCGCAACGCCCTCGGCCAGCGCGGCGCGGGCGGCGGCGATCGTCGCGCCGACCGACCGCAGCGAGCGCTCGACCATGCGCTCGGACCACGGGAAGCCGATCTCCCGCTGCATCGCCGCCGGCAAGGTGCCGCCGAGCACCGCGCCGATGTAGTCCGGCGTGTGAGCGAGCGCCAACTCGCCTTCGCTGGCCGGTTCGGCCTCGGCCAGGCGCAGGCCGGGAAGCTCGGCCTGCACGCGCTCCCGCAGCAGCCGGTACTTCGGCATCGGGAACGAGTGGCCGGCCGGGAGCGACAGGGCGAAACGGTCGTTGCTGAAGACTTGCATCGTGTGTGACTGCATTGTGGCGAGCGGGCTCGCCTAGGCTCTTATCCCTAGATTGCTGCAGCGCAACAAAAACCGCTTGCAATCCGTTCGTCGCTGCCTATACTTCGGTCCATGTTGCAGTGCAACATCGGAATTAAGAGATCCATCCCCCTTTCCAACGGAGCCCGCACATGTCTTTCCTGACCCCTGAACAATTCGCCGCCGCCAACAAGGCCAACATCGAGACCCTGTTCGGTCTGACCAACAAGGCCTTCGAAGGCGTCGAGAAGCTGGTCGAGCTGAACCTGCAAGTCGCCAAGGCCGCCCTGGGCGAAGCCGCCGAGAACACCATGGCCGTGCTGGCCGTCAAGGACGCGCAAGAGCTGCTGGCCCTGCAAGCCAGCCTGCTGCAGCCGTCGGCCGAGAAGGCCGCCGCTTACAGCCGCCACCTGTACGACATCGCCACCGCGACGAACACCGAAGTCACCAAGACCGCTGAAGCGCAATTCGGCGAGCTGCAGAAGAAGTTCATGTCGGCCGTCGACTCTGCCGTCAAGAACGCCCCGGCCGGCACCGAGAACGCCGTGACGCTGGTCAAGTCGGCCATCACCGCCGCCAACAACGCCTACGAAACCGTCAACAAGGCTGCCAAGCAGGCCGCCGACATCGCCGAAGCCAACTTCAACGCCGTGACGACCACCGCGGTGAAGGCTTCGCAAGCCGCTGCCAAGAGCAACGCCACCAAGCGCGCTGCTGCCTGATGTCCCGAAGCGGGTCGGCACGGCCACGGCGGAACCAATCCGCCGACCCGGGCGTCAGACCAGCGGCCGTGGCGCTCGCGCTGCGGTCAGGGTGAAAGGTTGTCTCCTCGGTACCTCTCGAAACCCCCTTTCAAGGTACCTTCAACCCGCAAGCTTCGGCTTGCGGGTTTTTTCTTTTCCGGCGACCGCTTCTTCAGTGGCTGCCGAAGGCCGCGATGCGCTGGCGCAGTGGTGCGAGGCTCGCGAGCGCGGCTTCGCGGCCGGCATCGATCGTCTGCTTGCGCACCGTGAAGTCCGCGCCGGAGAAACCGCGCAGCTTCGGCCGCAACACGACCTCGGCCTCCTTCAGCTCGAAGCGATTGATGCTGCGGCCCATGATCGCGAAGGTCTGCAGCAGCAGCCGCATCATGTCGCCGGTCGGGTTGCCGTCGGGCGCCGTCGAGATGTCGACCGCGATCACCAGCTCGGCGCCCATCTGCTTGGCGAAGCGCACCGGCACCGGCGAGACCAGCCCACCATCGACGTACTCGCGCGCACCGATCTTCACCGGCTGGAACACCGCCGGCACCGCGCTCGAGGCCCGCACCGCGACGCCCGGATCGCCGCGCTGGAACAGCACCGCCTCGCCACTGTCGAGGTCGGTCGCGACGATCCCCAGCGCCAGCGGCAGCTGCTCGATGTTCTTGCCCGCCGTCTGCTCGCGCACGTAGCGCGCCAGCGCCTCGCCGCGGATCAGCCCGCGGCCGGGGAAGGACCAGTCGGTGATCGCCGATTCGTCCATCGCCAGCGCGATGCGCGCCAGCTCGGCGCCGGACTTGCCGGCGGCGTACATCGCGGCGACCAAGCTGCCGGCCGACGTGCCCACCACCAGGTCCGGCCGGATGCCGGACTCCTCCAGCACCTGGATCACGCCGATGTGGGCGAAGCCCCGCGCCGCGCCACCGCCCAGCGCCAGGCCGATGCGCGGCAGGCGCGGCGCGGGTGCCGGCTCCGGCGCTGCCGGAGCGGGCGCCGGCGCCACCGGGCGCGGCGGGGTCTGGCAGGCGCCCAGGGCCATCAGCCCGAGCAGGCCCAGGCAGGTGTCACGACGGTTCATGGCGCGATTCTAGGAAACGACGGACACTCCCCGACCGTTCTAAATGCCTCAGAAGAATTTGTAGAGAACTTATATGTAGTTCTCATCTATATGCGGGTTTACTAGAGTCCGGCTCCAGCAGCGGCTCCCTTTGCCGCTGCCCCTCTTTCAGGATCTCCATGGATTGGTTGGCCATCGCGAGTGGATTCGGCATCGGCGCCATCGTCGGCATGACGGGCGTCGGCGGCGGCTCGCTGATGACGCCGCTGCTGATCAGCGTGTTCAAGCTGCACCCGGCGGTGGCCATCGGCACCGACCTGTGGTTCGCCGCGATCACCAAGTCCGGCGGCTCGTGGGCGCATCACCGCCATGGCCACGTCGACTACCGCATCACCGGCCTGCTGCTGCTCGGCAGCATCCCGGCCGCGCTGGCGACGATCGGCATGATGCACCTCACCGGCGTCACCAAGGGCTGGGCCAGCGCGCTGACGCTGGCGCTCGGCATCGCGCTGCTGCTGACGGCCGTCACCGTCGCCTACAAGAAGGCCTGGCAGGCCGTCGGGCTGCGCCTGGAGCGCTGGCTGCCCGAGAGCCGCAAGCGCGGCCTCACGGTCGCCGCCGGCGCGCTGCTCGGCGTGCTGGTGTCGCTGAGCTCGATCGGCGCCGGCGCCGTCGGCGCCACGCTGATCCTGCTGCTGTACCCGCGCCTGCCGGCGCCGCGCCTGGTCGGCACCGACATCGCCCACGCGGTGCCGCTGACGCTCGTGGCCGGCATCGGCCACGCCACCCTGGGCCACGTCGAGTGGGGCCTGCTCGGCGCCCTCTTGATCGGCTCGCTGCCGGGCATCTGGCTCGGCGCCCACCTGACGAAGGCGATGCCCGAGCGGCTGGTGCGCGCACTGCTGTGCGTGGCGCTGGTCGGCGCCGGCATCAAGGTCATCCACTGACCTTGTCGCCCGAACTTCCATAAGAGCACAACGATGTACGCCTACACCGATTTCGACCGCCAGTTCGTGCATGCCCGTGCCGCGCAATTCCGCGACCAGCTGCAGCGCAACCTGAGCGGTGAGCTGACCGACGACGACTTCCGCCCGCTGCGGCTGCAGAACGGCTGGTACGTGCAGCGCCACGCGCCGATGCTGCGCATCGCCGTGCCCTACGGCGAGCTGAGCGCTAAGCAGCTGCGCCAGCTGGCGGTCATCGCGCGCGAGTTCGATCGCGGCTACGGCCACTTCACGACGCGGCAGAACCTGCAGTTCAACTGGATCCCGCTGCCGCAATCGGCCGACGTGATGGAGCGCCTGGCCGAGGTCGACATGCATGGCATCCAGACCAGCGGCAACTGCATCCGCAACATCACCAGCGATGCGCTGGCCGGCATCGCCGCCGACGAGATCGTCGATCCGCGGCCCTACTGCGAGATCCTGCGCCAGTGGAGCACGCTGCACCCCGAGTTCGCGTTCCTGCCGCGCAAGTTCAAGATCGCCGTCTCCGGCGCCGCCGAAGACCGCGCGGCGATCGCCTGGCACGACATCGGCCTGCAGCTGCTGAAGAACGCCGCCGGCGAGATCGGCTTCAAGGTGCTGGTCGGCGGCGGCATGGGCCGCACGCCGGTGATCGGCAGCGTGGCCAGCGAGTTCGTGCCGTGGCAGCAGATCCTCGTCTACATCGAGGCCATCGTGCGCGTCTACAACCGCTACGGCCGGCGCGACAACGCCTACAAGGCCCGCATCAAGATCCTCGTCAAGGCCGAAGGCAAGAAGTTCTTCGACGCCGTCGCGGCCGAGTTCCGCCACATCCTGCAAGACGATGCCGACGGCGGCGCGCACCTGATCCCGCAGGCCGAGTTCGACCGCGTCAACGCCTGCTTCGTGCGCCCCGCCGGCGTCTCGCCTATCGCCGAAAAGACGCAGCCCGACGACCTCGACCGCCCGCAGGCCTTCAGCCGCTGGCTCGAGCGCAACGTGCATGCGCACCAGGTGCCGGGCTACCGCGCGGTGACGCTGTCGCTGAAGCGCCCCGGCCAGCCCCCGGGTGACGCGACCGACGCGCAGATGGACCTCGCCGCCGACCTGGCCGACCGCTACAGCCACGGCGAGCTGCGTGTCACGCACGACCAGAACCTGCTGCTGCCGTGGGTGCGCGAGAGCGACCTGCGCCTGCTGTGGCAGGCCGCGCGCGATGCCAGCTTCGCAACGCCGAACATCGGCCTGCTGACCGACATGATCGCCTGCCCCGGCGGCGACTTCTGCGCGCTGGCCAATGCGCGCTCGATCCCGATCGCTGCGGCGATCACCGAGCGCTTCGACGACCTCGACGCGCTCTACGACATCGGCGACATCGACCTGCACATCAGCGGCTGCATCAACAGCTGCGGCCACCACCACAGCGGCCACATCGGCGTGCTCGGCGTCGACAAGGACGGCAGCGAGTGGTACCAGATCTCGCTGGCCGGCTCCGACGGCTCGACGATCAGCGGTGCACCGATACCCGGCAAAGTGATCGGCCCGTCGTTCGCCGCCGAGGAAGTGCCCGACGTGATCGAGGCGCTGATCGACACCTACCGCCGCGAGCGCAGCGCCGGCGAGCGCTTCATCGACACGGTGCGCCGCGTCGGCCCGGCGTCGTTCAAGCTCGCCGCCGACGCCCAGCGCCACCTGACCGCCGCTTGAGACCCGTTGCCATGAAGTTCATCGAATCCCCTCACGACCAATGGCACGTCGCCGGCGGCGAAGACGGCCCGATCCAGAACCCGGCGCCGCGCGCCTTCACGCTGCTGAGCCTGGAGCAGTGGCATGCCGTGCGCGAGTCCTGGCCCGCGGGGCTGGCGACCGGCGTGATCGTGCCGAACGACACCGACATCGAGACGCTGGCGGCCGACCTGCCGCGCCTGTCGCTGATCGCACTGCAGTTCCCGAAGTGGATCGACGGCCGCGCCTACAGCCAGGCGCGCCTACTGCGCTCACGCTACCGCTTCGCCGGCGAAGTGCGGGCCACCGGCGACGTGGTGGTCGACATGCTGCCGCTGCTGCAGCGCACCGGCTTCGATGCGGTGAAGCTGCGCCACGACCAGAAGGTCGACTCCGCGCGCCGTGCGCTGAACTTCTTTGCCGGCCACTACCAGGGCGACGTGAATCAGCGGCAACCGGCCTTCGCCCGCGACGTCGCGAGCGAGCTGCAGGCGCACGCACAACGCCAGGCCGACCAGTTCGTCGGCGAGGGGATCTGAGCATGTCGGCGATCGCCCTCTACGCCCGCGCCACGCCCGGTTTCGACGAGCGCGTCGCCAACGCGCTCGCGCTGCTGCAGAGCGCGGCGACCGAACACCCCGGCCGCATCGTGCAAGCCACCAGCCTCGGCGCCGAGGACATGGTGATCACCGACCTGATCGCCCGCCACAAGCTGCACATCGCGATCGGCACGCTGGAGACCGGCAAGCTGCACCCCGAGACGGTCGCGCTGATCGGCCGCATCGAGCAGCGCTACCGCCTGAAGCTCGAGGTCTACCAGCCCAAGCACCAGGCCGTCGTGCACTTCGTCAAGCAGAACGGCGAAGAGCCGATGTACAAGAGCCTCGAGCTGCGCAAGGCCTGCTGCGGCCTGCGCAAGCTGGAGCCGCTGTCGCGCATGCTCGCCGACCGCAGCGCCTGGGTCACCGGCCTGCGCCGCGAGCAAAGTGATGCGCGCGGCGAGGTGCCGTTCCAGGACCACGACGACCAGGGCCGCGTGAAGCTCAATCCGCTCGCCGACTGGAGCTGGAACGACGTCTGGCACTACATCCAGAGCCACGACGTGCCCTACAACCCGCTGCACGACCAGTTCATGCCGAGCATCGGCTGCGCGCCGTGCACGCGCGCGATCGCCGTCGGCGAGGACTTCCGCTCCGGCCGCTGGTGGTGGGAACAAGAAAGCGCCAAGGAGTGCGGCCTGCACGTCAGCGGCGCCAGCGAAGAACAAGGCGGCGCGGTCAGCCTGCTGCAGCGCCCCGTGGAGAACCGTGTATGAATGCCCGCGTCGATCTCGACCAACTGCTGCCCGAACTCGACCACCGCCACCTCGACTGGCTGGAAGAAGAGGCCATCTTCATCCTGCGCGAAGTCGCGGCGACCTTCGAGCGCCCGGCGCTGCTGTTCTCCGGCGGCAAGGATTCGTGCGTCGTCCTTCGGCTCGCCGAGAAGGCCTTCAAGACCCGCATCGCCGGCAACGACTTCAAGGGCAAGCTGCCCTTCCCGCTGCTGCACGTCGACACCGGCCACAACTTCCCCGAGGTCATCGAGTTCCGCGACCAGCGTGTCGCCGAGATGGGCGAGCGCCTCGTCGTCGGCCACCTCGAGGATTCGATCAAGCGCGGCACGATCCGCCTGGCCGACCCGATGGAATCGCGCAACGGCCACCAGACCGTCACGCTGCTCGAGGCGATCGAGGAGCACCGCTTCGACTGCCTGATCGGCGGCGCGCGGCGCGACGAGGAAAAGGCGCGCGCGAAGGAGCGCATCTTCAGCCACCGCGACAGCTTCGGCCAGTGGCAGCCGAAGGAGCAGCGGCCCGAGCTGTGGACGCTGTTCAACACCCGCCACCGCCCGGGAGAGCACTTCCGCTCGTTCCCGATCAGCAACTGGACCGAGCTCGACGTCTGGCTCTACATCGCACGCGAGAACATCCCGCTGCCGGGCCTGTACTTCGCGCACCAGCGCGAGGTGATCCGCCGCAAGGGCCTGCTGGTGCCGGTGACGCACGTGACGCCGCCGCAGCAGGGCGAGACGGTCGAGACCGCGACGGTGCGCTTCCGTACCGTCGGCGACATGACCTGCACCTGCCCGGTCGAGAGCGAAGCCGAGACCGCCGCCGACATCGTCGCCGAGACGCTGACCGTCACCGTCAGCGAGCGCGGCGCGACTCGCATGGACGACCGCACCTCCGATGCCTCGATGGAGCGGCGCAAGAAGGAAGGTTATTTCTGATGAGTGCCGTGTTGAAGCAGCCCGACCACCGGGCCCTGAGATTCCTCACCGCCGGCAGCGTCGACGACGGCAAGAGCACGCTGATCGGCCGCCTGCTGTTCGACGCGCAGGCGATCCTCGCCGACCAGCTCGACCACCTGCACAAGCGCGCGGCCGGCGAGCCGATCGACCTGTCGCTGCTGACCGACGGCCTCGAGGCCGAGCGCGAGCAGGGCATCACGATCGACGTGGCGTACCGCTACTTCGCGACGCGCCAGCGCAAGTTCATCATCGCCGACGCGCCGGGCCACGAGCAGTACACGCGCAACATGGTCACCGCCGCCGCCGGCAGCGATGCCGCCGTGGTGCTGGTCGACATCACGAAGATCGACTGGCGCGCTCCCGTCGTGCAGCTGCTGCCGCAGACGCGGCGCCATGCGCTGCTGGCGCACCTGCTGCGCGTGCCGAGCATCGTCTTCGCAGTCAACAAGCTCGATGCGGTGGACGAGCCGCAAGCCGCTTTCGAGGCCACGCAAACGGCGCTGCTGGCCTTCGCCGAGGAAGCCGGCATTCGCGGCGTGGCCGGCATCATCCCGGTCAGCGCGCTGCGCGGCGACAACGTCACGCAGAAACTCGACGCCGCGTGGTACGACGGCCCGTCGCTGCTGCAATTGCTGGAGTCGCTGCCGACGACGCAGGAGCGCACCATCGGTGAGCTGCTGCAACCGGTGCAATACGTGGCCCGTGATGCTGGCATCGAGGCGGACGGCGCCGGCCACCAGCCGCGCGTGTTCTGGGGCCGCATCGCCCACGGCAGCGTGCGCGCCGGCGACCCGGTGCAGGTCTTCCCCAGCGGCGAGCAGGCCACCGTCGCCGAAGTGCGCCGCGCCGGCAGCACTGTCGCGTCAGCGCAGGCTGGCGAATCGGCCGGCATCGTGCTCGACCGCCAGCTCGACATCTCGCGCGGCGACTGGATCGGCAGCCCCGGCAGCCTGAAACCCACGCAGCGCTTCGACGCCACGCTGGCCTGGCTCGACACCGAGCCGGCGCAGCCGGGCCGCAAGTACTGGGTGCGCCACGGCAACCGCTGGTGCCAAGCCCGCATCGCGGCGATCGAGCACCGGCTCGACATCCACACGCTCGAGCCGACCGAGGCGCACGAGCTGGCCGTTAACGAGATCGGCCACGTGACGGTCGAGCTGCAGCAGCCGCTGCCGCTCGAAGCCTACGAGACCAACCGCGTCGGCGGCGCGCTGATCGTCGTCGACCCGGCGAGCAACCGCACCAGCGGCGCGCTGCTGGTGCGCAAGACCTAACGACATGAAGCCCCCACGCTCACTTCGTTCGCTGCCCCCCGAGGGGGCGCGTCAGTGCCTTCGGGCGGCCGGGCGGCACTGACATGGGACGCGTGATCTTCATCGGCGCCGGCCCCGGTTCGGCCGACCTGATCACCGTGCGGGGCGTGCGCCGGCTCGCCGAGGCCGACGTCGTGCTGTTCGACGCGCTGACCGATCCCGCGCTGCGCGAGCTCGCGCCGCGGGCGCGCTGGGTCGACGTCGGCAAGCGCGGCTTCGGCCGGGCGGCGAACCAGGAGGCGATCAACGCCCGCCTGGTGCGCGAGGCGCAAAGCCACGCCTGCGTCGTCCGCCTGAAGGGCGGCGACCCGAGCGTCTTCGGCCGCCTCGAAGAAGAGCTGCAGGCGCTCACCGAACAGGGCATCCCGTTCGAGATCGTGCCCGGCGTCACCGCGGCGCTGGCCGCTGCGGCCGACAGCGCCCGCCCGCTGACGCGCCGCGGCAGTGGCCGCAGCGTGAGCCTGACGACCGCGATGACGCAGCTCGGCACGCTGCAGGCCACGCGCAGCGCCGACACCGAGGTCTTCTACATGGCCGGCCGCCAGCTCGGCGCGCTGTCGCGCAAGCTGCGCGAAGCCGGCTGGCCGGCCGATGCGCCGGCTTGCGTCGTCTCGCGCGCCGGCTGGCCCGATGCGATCACCAGCGCGCACCGCGTCGACACGCTGGCCGATGCCGCCGTGCTGCACGCCGGCCGCCCGGCGGTGGTCACGGTGGGCGCCGGCGCCGCAGCGCTCGCCCCGCGCACAACGCCGGCCGATGCCTCGGCGACATCGCTGCACATGCCGGCGCCGTAAAATCCGCCCTTCGTCGCTGTTCCTCGCCGAAAACAACCTGGTCCGCTCCCATGACTCACGTCGTCACCGAATCGTGCATCCGCTGCAAGTACACCGACTGCGTCGACGTCTGTCCGGTCGATTGCTTCCGTGAAGGCCCCAACTTCCTGACCATCGATCCCGACGAGTGCATCGATTGCGCCGTGTGCATCCCCGAGTGCCCGGTCAACGCGATCCTGCCCGAGGAAGACGTGCCCAGCGATCAGCTGGCGTTCATCAAGCTCAACGCCGACCTCGCCAAGAACTGGCCGAGCATCACCAAGCGCAAGGCGCCGCTGCCCGATGCCGACGACTGGAAAGACCGCAAGGACAAGATATCCGAGCTGATCCGCTGATCTGCTGAGCCGGGAGCTCATCGTCCGATGATCGAGACAGACGCCGTCATCGTCGGCGCCGGGCCGGTCGGCCTGTTCCAGGTCTTCGAACTCGGCTTGCTCGAAATCAAGGCGCACATCGTCGACTCGCTCGCCTACCCCGGCGGCCAGTGCATCGAGCTGTACCCCGACAAGCCGATCTACGACATCCCCGCGGTGCCGATGTGCACCGGCCGCGAGTTGACCGACAGCCTGCTCAAGCAGATCGAGCCCTTCGGCGCGACATTCCATCTGGGCCAGGAAGTCACGCGCGTCCAGCGTCAGGCCGACGACCGCTTCCTCGTCGAGACCAGCAAAGGCACGCAGTTCCTGACCAAGACCGTCTTCGTCGCCGGCGGCGTCGGCGCGTTCCAGCCGCGGCAGCTGAAGGTCGACGGGCTCGACACCTACCTCGACACGCAGGTCTTCTACCGCGTGCGTGACCCCGCAGCCTTCGCCGGCAAGGAGCTGGTGATCGTCGGCGGCGGCGACTCTGCCCTCGACTGGGCGCTCAATTTCGCGCAGGAGGGGCCGCACCAGGCCGCCAGCGTGATCCTGATCCACCGGCGCGACGGCTTCCGCGCCGCGCCCGCCTCGGTCGCCAAGATGCGCGAGATGTGCGAGGCGCTGCAGATGCAGTTCATCGTCGGCCAGCCCACCGGCATCGAAGAAGCCGACGGCCGGCTGACCGGCCTGAAGGTCACCGGCAGCGACGCGGTGACGCGCATCGTGCCGCTGCAGGCGCTGCTGGTCTTCTTCGGCCTGAGCCCGAAACTCGGGCCGATCGCCGACTGGGGCCTCGGCATCGAACGCAAGCAGGTGGTCGTCGACACCGAGAAGTTCGAGACCAACGAGCCGGGCATCTTCGCCGTCGGCGACGTCAACACCTACCCGGGCAAGAAGAAGCTGATCCTGTCCGGCTTCCACGAGGCGGCGCTGGCCGCCTTCGGCGCCGCGCCCTATGTCTTCCCGGACAAGCGCGTGATGCTGCAGTACACGACGACGAGCCCGAAGCTGCACAAGGTGCTGGGCGTCGAGACGCCGACGTTCGACGACTAGAGGTGGCGAGCGACCGTTGAAGTGCCGGGCCCGGGTGCGTTGATGATTGCGCCCGGCGCCGCCCATCATCCCGCCCTGACCGCATGCAGCCCGCCGGGCGCGAGCCCGGCGGGCAGCGCCTCGGTCACCAGGCGGCCGGCGAGCGCGGCGTGCGTCGGCGCGTCGACGACGATCGGATGCGCGCGGTCGGCGGTCAGCACGGCGATCTGCGCCGCGCGCTCGAGCGTCGCGCCGGCGCAGGTGTACGCGGTGCGGCGCGGCGCGCCGGTGTAGCCGGCCACCAGCTCGCCGCTGGCGATGCCGATGCCCAGCGCCACCGGCGGTCGCGACCGTGCGGCGCGCTCGGCGTTGAACAGCTCGACCATCTCCGCCATCTCCAGCGCGGCCCGCACCGCGGCGCGGGCGGCGTCGGCCGGGTCGGGCAGCGCCAGCGGCGCGCCGAACAGCGCGACCAGCGTGTCGCCGCCGACCAGGTTCACGACGCCGCCGTGCGCGAGCACCGCGTCGAACATCAGCGTGTGCCAGCTGTCGAGCGCCTCCAGCGTGTCCTCCGGCGGCGCGGCCTGCGCCAGCGCGGCCAGACCGTGCAGCCGCGCCTGCAGCACGCTGGCCTGCACGCGCGCCGCGCCGGTGGCGGGCGGGCCCGCGTCGACCGGCGCCGCGCCGGCGGCCAGGCGCTCGATCAGGGCCTTCTGCTGGTCGCGCAGCCGCTTCTTCTCGAGGCTGGAGGTCACGCGGGCCTTCAGCAGCACCGGGTTCACCGGCTTCGACAGGTAGTCGTCGGCGCCGAGCGCGATGCAGCGCGCGACGCTGGCCACGCCCTCGACCGAGCTGGTGACGATCACCGGCAGGTCGCGCAGGTCGGCATCGGCCGCGAGCTGTTCCAGCACCGCGAAGCCGTCCAGTCCCGGCATCTCCAGGTCCAGCAGCAGCAGCTCGAAGCGCTCGCGCCGCAGCAGCGCCAGCGCCTGCGCGCCGTCCTCGACGCCGGCGACACGGTGCCCCATCAGCTCGAGCGCACGGCACAGCAGCAGCCGGTTGACCTTGTTGTCGTCGGCCACCAGCAGCTGCGGCGGGCCGGCCGCGGGCGCGGCTGGCAGCGCCGCGCGCGCCGGGGCGGCGGGCGGCGCGGGGGGACTGTCCTGCGCGGTGGCCGCGGCGGTGAAGCGGTAGCCGCGGCCGGGAATGGTCGCGATGACCTGCGCGCCGAGCAGCTTGCGCAGCATCGAGACCTGCACCTGCAGGTTGTTCTCCTCGACCACCAGCCCCGGCCAGACGAGCTCGATCAGCTCGCTCTTGGAGACCAGGCGGTCGCGCCGCTCGACCAGCACCGCGAGCACGTCGAACGCGCGGCTGCCGAGCGCGACCGGCGCGCCGTCGATCAGCAGCTGCCGCTGCGCCAGGCGGATCTCGAAGCGGCCGAAGCGCGCCGGGTCGGTTGCGGTGAGGTTCGTGTCGCTCATGCCGGCGTCCCGCTCGTCCCGCTCGCGAGGGCGCGCAGCGCCGCCAGCGCGGCGGCGAGCTCGGCTGCGAGTGCGTCGATGCCGCTCACATCGGGCGGCAGGCCATCGAGCTCGAGCGTGCGCGCGCGCTCGGCGAGACCGACGGCGCCGAAGGCGTTGGCGTTGCTCTTCAGCGAGTGCGCGGCGCGGCGGAAGCGCTCGGCCGCGCCCGCGGCCCGCGCGGCGCGCAGCTCGTCGATCAGCGGCGGCGCTTCCTCGCCGAAGGTGCCGACCAGGTCAGCGACGAAGTCGGCGCCGGTCAGGCGCTGCAGGTCGGCGAACACGCTGCGGTCGATCACGGTGAGGTTCATGGCGGTCATGGCGTCAAGGCTCCGGTGGTTTCGCGCGGCCGCGCGCGCGCCAGCGCATCGACCAGCTGCTGCATGCGGATCGGCTTGGCCAGGTAGTCGTCCATGCCGGCGGCCAGGCACTGCTCGCGGTCGCCGTGCATCGCGTTGGCGGTCATCGCGACGATGCGCGGGCGCTCGGCTTCGGCCCACTCGGCGGTGATCAGCCGCGACGCGGCCAGGCCATCCATCTCCGGCATCTGCACGTCCATCAGCACCACGTCGTAACGCTGGCGGCGCAGGCTCTCGATGGCCTCGATGCCGTTGGCCGCGACATCGGCGCGGTAGCCCATCTGCAGCAGCAGCCGCAGCGCGAGTTTCTGGTTCACCAGGTTGTCCTCGGCGACCAGGATGCGCAGCGGATGGCGCTGCGCCATGCCGGGATCGGCCACCGGCGCCGCGGCGGGCGCGGCCGCGACACCGGTGCCGCCGAGCAGCGTGACCAGCGTGTCGAAGAGCGCGCTCTGGTGCAGCGGCTTGGCCAGCGCGGCGGCGAACAGGCGGTCGTCGACCTCGCGGCGGCCCAGCGAGCTGAACAGCACCAGCGGCATCGTGTGGCCCGCCGCACGCAGCCGCCGCGCCAGCGTGGCGCCGTCCATGCCGGGCATGTGCATGTCGAGGATCGCCAGGTCGTAGCGCTCGCGCGCGGCCATCTCCAGCGCCGCCGGGGCTTCAGCCGCGTCGTGCACCACCATGCCCCAGCGTGCGGTCTGCAGCGCCAGGATGCGGCGGTTGGTCGCGTTGTCGTCGACCACCAGCAGGCGCCGGCCCTTCAGCGCCGGCTGCTCGCCGATCAGCGCGCGCCGCGCCGCGCGCTGCAGCTTGGCGCGTGGCGCGACGATGTCGAAGCTGAAGGTGCTGCCGCGGCCCGGTCCGTCGCTGGCCGCGTCCATCGCGCCGCCCATCAGCTCGACCAGGCGGCGGCTGATCGCCAGCCCGAGGCCGGTGCCGCCGTACTTGCGCGTGGTGCTGCTGTCGGCCTGGCTGAAGCTCTGGAACAGCCGCGCGCGGCCCTGCGGCGTCAGGCCGATGCCGGTGTCGCGCAGCGCGAAGTGCAGGCGGTCGGCGGCCGTGGCGCGCACCGTCAGCACGACCTCGCCGGCGTCGGTGAACTTGACCGCGTTGGCCAGCAGGTTCAGCAGCACCTGGCGCAGCCGCGTCACGTCGCCGCGCACCGTCTCGGGCAGCTCGCCGTCGAAGACGTAGGCCAGGTCGAGCTGCTTCTCGGCCGCGCGCGCGGCGACCAGATCGAGTGCGGACTCGACGCATTCGCGCAGGTCGAAGGGCTGCGCCTCGATGTCCATGCGGCCGGCCTCGATCTTCGAGAAGTCGAGGATGTCGTTGATGATCGTCAGCAGCGCATCGCCGGAGTCGCGGATCGTCGTCGCGAAGTCGCGCTGCTCGGCCGACAGCGCGGTGTCCAGCAGCAGGCCGCTCATGCCGATCACCGCGTTCATCGGCGTGCGGATCTCGTGGCTCATCGTCGCCAGGAACGCGCTCTTGGCGTCGTTGGCGGCCTCTGCGAGGCGTCGCGCGTCTTCGGCCAGGCGTCGATCGCCTTCGGCTTGCGTGCGCGCCTCGCGCGCCTCGGCGAACAGCTGCGCGTTGCGGATCGCGATGCCGACGCCGGCGGCCATCGTCTCCAGCAGGTGCTGGTCGGCCGGTGCAAAGCGGTTCTGCTCGCGCGTGCTCTGCACGCTGATGACGCCGATCGGCCGGTCGCGCACGACGATCGGCACGCCGAGGTAGCTGGCCGCGCGCACGCCGCGCCGCGTCGCGCCGAGCGCGTCGGCGGCGCCGTCGACGTCGTGGTTGATCAGCAGCGCACGCCCGGTCTCGAGGATCTTGCCGGTCAGGCCCTCGCCGAGGCCCTGCGTGTCCAGCGCCTCGCCGTGCACGTACGGGAAGCGCACGACGCCGGCCGCCTCGTCGACCAGCGCGACGTAGCAGATGTCGGCGCGGAAGGTCTCGCGCAGCTTGTCGCCGAGCGCGGGCAGCAGCTCGTGAAGCTCGATCTTCGACGACAGCGCCTGGCCCAGCGCATTGACGGTGGCCAGCTCGTTCGCGCGCTGCGCGGTCTGCGCCAGCAGCGCCTGGGTCTGCGTGAAGAGCCGCGCGCGCTCCAGCGCGACGCTGACGCTGCCGGCCAGCGTCTGCAGCAGCTTCAGGTCCGCGTCGTCGAAGGCGTGTTCGCGGTCGACGTTGTCGAGGCCGATCATCGCCACGACGCGCCCGTCCTGCAGCACCGGCACGCGCAGCAGGCTGCGCGCGGTCAGCGTGCCCGGCACCGTCTGCTGGCGCACGCCGAGCGCGGCCAGCTGCGCATCGACATCGGCATTGATCAAGAGCGGCTGCGCGGTGCGGATCACATGCCAGCCGAGCGGCGAGATCGGCGCGTCGGGCACCGCGTGGTGCTGGCCGCGCTCGAGCAGGTAGGCGAAGTGGCGCCTGTCGGCGCCGGCATCGAAGGTCGCGATGCTGATCGCCTGCGAATCGAACAGCGCGCGCAGCTCTTCGCCGACCAGCGTGTGGATCGCCTGCTCGTCGAGCTGGCCGGCCAGCCCCTGCTGCACGCCGTTGATGATCGCCAGCTCGCGGGCACGTGCGTCGGTCTGCTTCAGCAGCTGCTGCGTCTGGTCGAACAGCCGTGCGCTCTGCAGCGCGACGCCCATCGACGCGGCAATCGTCTGCAGCAGCCGCACCTGCGATTCGCCGTAGGCGTATTCACGCTCGAAATCCTCGGTGTCGACGATGCCCAGCACGCGGTCGCCGACGATCACCGGGACTTTCAGCACCGACTTCGCCGCGTCGGTGTCCGGCAGCACGCGGTCCAGGGCCATGGCGGCGGCCATCGTGTGATGCACGACCGGCGCGCGGGTCGCCACCATCCTTTCCCAGGCGCCGCCGCTGCGCGGCGTGTAGGGCGGCAATTGCAGCCGCCGACCCTTCTCGACCGCATACATCGTGTGCATCTGGTTGCTGGCCGGCTCGTGCCAGGTGATGCCGACGTTCTCGCTGCCCAGCACCTCGCGCAGCTTGTCGCCCACCAGGTCGACGATGGCCTGGAAGTCCAGCGAGCCGGCCATGCCCTGTTGGATGCTGTTGATCACCGCGAGCTCGGCGTTGCGCTGTTCGGTTTCCTTCAGCAGCGCCTGCGTCTGGTCGAACAGCAGCGCGCTCTGCAGCGCCACGGCCATCGCGGCGCCGATGGTCGACAGCATGCGCGCGTCGGCCTCGCTGAACGCGTGCTCGCGCTCGTGGTCCTCGACCGAGATGCCACCGACGCGGCGGTCGCCGACCACCATCGGCACGAGCAGCGAGCTGCGTGCGACGTCGGTGCCCGGCACGTGGCCGACGAGGTCGGGCACGTGCAGCAGCACCGGCGCGCGCAGCGCGAGGCGCTCCTGCCAGGCGGCCGCATTGCCGGCGTAGTCGCGGTCCGGCACCTGCAGCCGCCGGCCGTGCTCGAAGAGATAGAGGAACTTCACCGCCCGGCGCTCGTGGTCCAGCCAGGTGATGCTGAGGTCGTCGCGTCCGAGCACCTGGCGCAGCTTGTCGCCGACCAGCTCGACGATGCCCCGGAAATCCAGCGAGCCGGCAATGCCTTGCTGGATGCTGTTGATCACCGCCAGCTCGGCCGCGCGCTGCTCGGCCTGCGCCTGCGCGGCGCGTGCTTCGGCCGTGCGCGCGGCCACCTGCGCTTCCAGGTCCTCGCCGCGGCGCGCGTTCGACAGCGCCACCGCCGCCTGCGCGGCGAGCATTGCCAGCAGGTCGCGGTCGCCGTCGTCGAAGCGGCCGAACGCGCCGTCGAGGTCGGCGTAGAGCCAGCCGATCAGCTCGCGCTGCGCGATCAGCGGCGCGACCAGGCAGCTGCGCTGGTCGACGGCCTCGCCGCCGTCCGGGCCGTGGCGCAGCGTGGCGACGCGCGTGGCGCGCGCGTCGTCGAGCCATTGCCGCACCGCCTGCAGCAGCGCGGCGGCGTCTTCGCCGGCGGGCAGTTGCGCGCCGGCGATCGCCGGGCCCGCGGGCTGGTCCAGCACCAGCAGCACACGTTGCGCGCCGCTCAACTCGGCGAGCTCGTCGATCAGGAATTCCTGCAGCGCCGCGACGCCGGGCTGCTCGTTGAGCCGCACGCCGGTGTCGACCAGGCGCCGGAAGGGCTCGCCGGGGTCGTTTGGCAAGCGCAGGTGGGCGAGGCGGCGTTCGTCCGGCAGGCCGCGGCGGCGGGCCTCGTGCAGCCAGGCCCGCACGAGCTCGCGGTTGTCGGGGACGCGGCTCAAGAAGCAGCGCCGCAGGCCGGGGTCGCGCACATTGCCCACCGCCTCGAGCAGGAAAGCGTGGGCCTGCTGCAGCGCCTGCCAGGCGGCGTCGTGCTGGCCGCCGGCGGCGAGCGCACGCGCGTGCTGCCACCAGATCTCCTGCCGCGTGACGGGGTCGATCAGCGCCAGCCCGCTGCGCCGGTGCATCGCGGCCGCACGGCGGCTGGCGCGCCACGCGCCGTGCGCATCGCCATGCGCCAGCAGCGCCCGCGCAAGGCCGACGAGCAGGTTGATCGACCACGTCGTCGTGCCGCCCGTGTCGCGCAGGCCGGCGCGGTACAGGCGCGCGGCCTCGGCCGGCCGGCCCTCGGCCAGCGCCAGGCTGGCCGCGAACTGGCCGCGCGTGTAGCGGTCACGCACCGAGTGTTCGACGGTGCCCAGCGCGTCGAGCTCGGCTAGCGCCGCGCGAGCCCTCTCGAGGTCACCGAGCTGCAGCGCCGACTCGCCGGTGTTGGCGAGCGGAATCGCGAGCGAACCGCGTGCGCCGCTGTCCTTCAGCGTGCGAGTCGCCGGCGCGGCGATGCGCAACGCGCGCCGGTACAAGCCGAGCGTGCTGTAGTTGGCGGCGAGGTTGCCGCGCATCGCCGCGCTACGCTGCACGTGGCCCGAGCGATCCAGGGCATCGCACGCCCGCTGCCGCAGCAGCAGCCCGGCGGCCAGATCGGCTTCGGTGGTCGCCAGCGCGTTCAGCGCGCTGCCGAGCGATGCGAAATCGCCGCTGCGCCCGGCGAGCTCGACCGCCGTCGTCGAGAGCTCGCGCGCCGCGCGGTCTTCGCTGCGCCGCATCGCGATCCAGGCCAGCATCGTCAAGGCCCAGGCGCGGCCACCGAGCTGGTCGAGCGCCTCGAACAGAGGGTCTGCAGCCTGCAGGTCGGCGCTGGCCGCGTCGAATTCATTGCGCAGGAACTGCACCTCGCCGCGGCGGGCCAGTGCCCGCGCGTGGGCTTCGCGGTGGCGCGACCGCGCCCCCAGCGCCACCGCGGCGTCGGCGGCGGCCAGCGCCTCGTCCATCCGCGCGGCGCGCATCAGCGGCAGCGCGCGTGCGGTCTGCGCGAGGGCCTGGTCCAGGCGGTGGCGTGCGCGCGTCGCCTCCCGCAGCATCGCGTCGGCGTCGGCCAGTGCGGCGTCGAGCTGGCCGATCGCGCAGTGCGCCTCGCTGCGCAGCGCCAGCAGCTGCCGCCGCGCGGCAGCGCCGGGCCGCTCGTGCTGCAAGGCCTGCGTGCAGCGTGCGACGGCCTCGGCCTGCCGGCCGGCCCGCGCGTGCTCCGCGGCTTGCCTGACGGCATGTTCGACAGCGGTCGGACTTCGCAGCGTCATTGTTCTTGGCCTCCTCATGCCGGGTGCGTGCCGCCGGACCCGATGCCGGCGCAGCGCGGCTGTTGCCGGGGCACCGTGCCAGCGCGGCCCCGCGGCGTCAATGGAACAAGTGCCTAGGGATCGCCCGCTGGTGGGCGCAGCCGCAGGGGTCAATGGCGCTGCGCGACCAGCGTCGGCTGCAGGGTTGGCGCAGCGGTCGGCGCGCTGGCGACCGCGGCCGTGGCCTGCGGGCGCGCGGCGGCCGCGAGCCGGCTGCGCTGCGGCTCGGCAACCGACACGACCCCGTGCAGCACGGCCAGCGTGACGCAGGCGGCGGCGGCAGCGGCGGCGATACGGGAGACGGTCGAGAGGCGGAACGTGGCGGTCGTCATGGTCGGCTCCTGGTGGTGGTCTGCGTCGTGCAGTGACACCACTGTCGAGCCGGAGACCATCCGCCGTCCTTGAGCCGCCTGAAACAGGACCTGAAGCGTTCTGAACCGGCACGCCGGCGCCCCAGGCACAATGCCGGCTCGTTCCCCGCTGCGGCGGGAAGCGTTCGCTAGGGGTGTTGGCGCCCGACCCGGCGCCGACTGAGACAGTCCCTTTGAACCTGATTGAGGCGAGCCCCTTGGGCGAGCCACAGTCCCCAATTGGGGATTGAGGCGAGCCCTTCGGGGCGAGCCACAGTCCCCATTTGGGGACCGAGGTAATCCTCGCGCAGGGAAGCAGCTCTCGAACCGGCACGCCTTCTTCCCGTCTCCGGACGTGCCCGTCTTCAGTGTTTGCCCACCTGCCATCGACGCATCGAAGGTTTCCCGATGGCATTCCGATCTCATTGCGTGTTAGGCACGCTCACGCTCGCCGCGCTGCAGGCGCTGGCGCAGGACACGCCGCAGACCGTCACGGTCACCGGACGCGGCACCACCACCGCGACGGTCGCCGGCTTCGGCAACGTGCCGCTCGGCAAGCTGCCGATGTCGGCGATCTCGCTCGGCAACGGCCAGCTGGAGGATGCTGCCGTCTCGACGCTGGCCGACATCACGCGGCTCGACGCCAGCCTGAGCGACGCCTACAACTCGCCCGGCTACTGGAGCAGCCTGACGATCCGCGGCTTCGTGCTCGACAACCGCTACAACTACCGACGCGACGGGCTGCCGATCAATGCCGAGACGGCGATCGGCCTGGCCAACAAGCAATCGATCGAAGTGCTCAAGGGCACCTCCGGCCTGCAGGCCGGCACCAGCGCGCCCGGGGGACTCGTGAACTTCGTGGTCAAGCGCCCGACCGCCGGGCTGCGCGCCGCGGCGATCGGCTGGGCGCAGGACGGCAGCGTCGGCGCATCGGTCGACCTGTCCGAGCGCAGCGGCGCCAGCGGCGCCTTCGGCTGGCGCATCAACGCCGCGGCGGAGAAGCTCGACCCGCAGCTGCGCGATGCCGAAGGCCGCCGCCACCTGCTGGCGCTGGCCGCCGACGCGCGCCTGTCCCCCGGCAGCCAGCTCGAAGGCGAGCTCGAATGGAGCCGCCAGCGCCAGCCCAGCATGCCGGGCTTCAGCCTGCTCGGCGGCCGCCTGCCCGATGCGCAGGCGATCGACCCGCGCATCAACTTGAACAACCAGCCTTGGAGCCTGCCGGTGGTGCTGGAAGGCCGCACCGCCTCACTGCGCTGGACCCACGAGCTGCGCCCCGACTGGCGCATCAGCGCGCATGCGATGGCCCAGCGCCTGAAGAGCGACGACCGCGTCGCCTTTCCGTTCGGCTGCAGCGCCGAGAACAACTACGACCGCTACTGCAGCGACGGCAGCTTCGACCTCTACGACTTTCGCAGCGAAGGCGAGCGCCGCGACACCGATGCGCTGGACCTCGCGCTCAGCGGCCGCGCGATGCTGGGCGGCATGGACCACCGCTTCACGATCGGCCTGCTGGCCAGCCGCTTCGAGGCCCGCTTCAACCGCCAGGCCTACAACTGGGTCGGCGTCGGCCAGATCGACGGCAGCGTGATCACGCCGGCCGACCCGACGCTGACCGACGAGAACACGAACCGCGACGAACGCAGCACCGAGCTGCGCCTGCAGGACCAGATCACGCTGGGCCAGGACACCACGCTGTGGGCCGGCCTGCGCAGTTCGCGCATCGCGCGCGCCAGCGTACGCACCGACGGCTCGCGCGGCACCGACTACCACCAGCAGCTGACCACGCCGTGGCTCGCGCTGAGCCACCAGCTCAGCCCGGCCGCGATGGTCTACGCCAGCTGGGGCCAGGGGGTGGAATCCGAGGTCGTGCCGAACCGTTCGTTCTACGCCAACGCGGGCCAGCCGCTGGCGGCCCTGAAGAGCCGCCAGATCGAAGCCGGGATCAAGCGCCGCAGCACCGCGGTCGACGCCGGCATCACGCTGTTCGACATCCGCCGCCCGATGTGGGCCGACTTCTGCGACACCGACGGCCAGTGCGTCCGGCTCGCCGATGGCGCGCAGCGGCACCGCGGCCTGGAGGCCGACGCCGAGGCGCGCCTGGGCGCGTGGAACCTGCGCGGCAGCGTGATGTGGCTGAAGGCCCGTCGCGAAGGCTCCATCGACGCAAACGTCGAAAACAAGCGGCCCGCGAACGTGCCCGCTTTCGCGCTGAAGGCCCAGGCCGCCTACAACGTGCCCGCCCTGCCCGGCCTGGCGCTGCTGGGCTTCGTCACCCACGAGGGCGACCGCGCCGTGCTGCCCGACAACAGCATCATCGCCGGGGGCTGGACCCGCATCGACCTGGGCCTGCGCTACGCGATGAAGCTCGACGGCCACGCACTGACCTGGCGCGCCGGCGTCGACAACGTGGCCGACCGCCGGGCGTGGAAGGAGACGCCCTACCAGTTCAGCCACGTCTACCTGTATCCGCTGGCGCCGCGGCGGGCGCATGCCTCGCTGAACGTGCAGTTCTGACGGTCCGGGCGGACGGTTCCGGCGCCCCTTGAAAATCAGGCTATACTGCGCGGCTTCCCTTCCCCGATAGCTCAGTTGGTAGAGCGCCGGACTGTTAATCCGTAGGTCCCTGGTTCGAGCCCAGGTCGGGGAGCCAAATAAGCCATACGTGGCGAGCACTTAGCCCAGTTCCAACGAACTGGGCTTTTTGCGTTTTGGGTCCTGGTAAGCAAAGGGTCAGCGGTCGGCACCGCTGGCCGCGAACACCCGAGGGCTACGCAAGTACATCGCCCCCAGCCAACGAGAACAATCCGCGCGCGCCGCTCCTCGGCTGCAAGTGCGTTGTGACGTTTGACGCGGGCGGTAGCACTTTGGCAACGCTGCCTCGACAATGGACGAATCGTCCAAGGAGGTGGCCCGATGGCCGGAATGCGCCCAGTAGAGTTCGCAAACTTCGTCTGCACATCCGGAACTGATCTTGAGATGCTAGACATGGTGGACACCGTCGTGCTTCCAGCCTTCAGTAGCGGTCTGCGCCGCACTTGGGGCGAGAACACGTACTTCTTCCACGACGTGACACTGGTGGATTTTGCGCCGGACACCGTGAAAGGCACACCCGCAATTTGCGGCCGCTTTGTGAAGGACACCGTGCTGCATAGCAAGCAGGTCTATCGCAATGGTGAACTTCTCGCAAACAACCAGAAGATCAAATCAGCACCGTCTGCATTCTTTGTACTTCTTCTGGAGCAGCACAAGCTCATCTACTGCTCCGAATACACTGGTGCTCCTGGCATAGGTACGTTCCGATCTACCGCGTATCAATTTATCGGCCAAGCACACAAGGCCTATATTGACACAGCGTACGAGCAGTTCAAAGAACAAAGCAATGCGGACCCTGACGCCGAGCGCATCACGAAGGCTTCACTAGTGGAGAAGTTCCCGAGGCCTATGCTGGAAATAGTGCCGCTCGCAAGCGAAGAGTCAATCGACCAGTTTGTCAAGCGATTCAAAGTCTTGCAGGCGATGACGATACGCCTGATCAAACCGAACAACGAGATCAACAACGAAAGACTGTACGAACAGATTCAGACCGAATCTAGGCATATGGGCGCAACGGCCTCGACCCTCACCTACAAGAACAGCAAAGGCCTAAGTCAGTCAGTCGCGACCGACCATGCAGAAGCCGCGGCAGACGGGAACGCAGAGGTGACCTTTTCCGGCAAGGACAAGGAGGGCGCCCCACTCAAAGGCAGCAATGAGGACTTCAGGGTATTGCGATTCATTGAGGAACTGCCTAGTCAAGCTGCAGAAGCCGCCAGAAGGCTCTATATTGCGTTTAAGAGCGCACGGCAATCCGGGCTGATTACGGCTGAGCCTGCCGCCGACACACGCCATGCCGCGAAACTTGCGGACCTAAGAAGTAGAGCCGCCCAACAATGATTGAACCCAAGGACCTAACAAGGGAGCGAAGTCTATTCGCTCTGTACTTGCTGTCCTTCAAATTCCCGGGTAGTCGCTTCAATCGCGGCGTCACCGCAATGGCGATGCTGGTTGCCGCCCTGTTCTGCTGGCATTCCTGGGACAATCCTGGCGCGATCTTCGCGCACTTTCGAAAAGCAGTGGCCGACGGGCTCACCTTCGCGACATCGATTCTCGGTTTTCTCGTCGCAGGATTTACCGTCTTTGCGACGATCACAAAGATCGAGATCTTCGTGTCCATGGCAAGGATTGAATACGAGAACACACGCGAGAGCTATCTCAAGTACAACCTGAACGCATTTGTGCTCGCGTTCGTGCACTACATCGCGCTCGTCTTCTTCTGCATCGTCGCTCAGCTCTTTGGACAGACAAACGGGGTCCTTGCACTGGTGCTTCATAAGTTGACCTCCATTTACCCAACTTCCGAGCAAACCATTCGCGCAGCCACTGCCTCTGCACTATTCACCTTCTTCGCGGCTTGGATGGTCTATCTGCTCGTGCTGCTGAAGTCATTCATATACAACACATACCAAGTCCTTACTACAGCCGTGAGACTGGAACTGCAGCAGGGTCAGGACGCAGAGCAAAGCGCGAAGGGCAGCTCGGAACAGCCTTGAGCGTCAGCGGCGCACGATCGCCAGCCTCCCCGGGACCGACGTGTCGCGTGTGAACACCCCAGACAGCGGCGCCCGCAGCTCTTCCTGCTAGCCCGTCGTGCGCACCGTTCGTTAGCTTCGCAAGGAGCTAACCCCTTTGTCCTTGGTGTGACGGATTTGTGCCGTGGATTGGTCAACGCCTGATATCGCTGCGCGCAGCAGACTGGCGTATCGCCCTATGGCCGCGTCGCTCACACCGACCTCATCAAGTCACTCAAAGTACCAACCACCGCTGCCCCGTCTGCCACGTCGGTCCGAGGGAACGATGGATTTCCCGGCGTCCAGAACTCAAGCGACTCTGGGTTCTCCTCGAAGAACTCCGGATCGGTTGTCACGGCTACTTGTCGGGCCCCAGGCTGAACCCAGAACACGTCCTTCGCGTTGGCGCGCTGCGCCTCGCAGCCTGGCGGCAGAAGCTTGGCATGATCGAGCAGCCGGCCGAGGTCTTCCAGGTCGTAATGCGGCGGCGGCCGGTCGCCCAATTCGAGCGCCGCCTCGATCGCATCGTCGATGTCGAACGATTCCGGCGGTGGCGCTGCCGCTTCATGCTGCAGGTGGGCCACCAGATTGGCGCGCGCCTGATCGCGATCGCCCGCACCGGTCAGAGCCACCTCTGCAATACGCTTAGGCATTGATGACAGGATCGGCTGCAAGCGGCCGACAACAGCGGTGAACAGGCTGATGCGGGCTCGCAAGACGCGATACACGTCGGTCTCGACCGTGCCCTCGTACATCAGGTTCACGATGGCGATGCGCTCGAAGCGCTGCCCAAGACGATCGACGCGCCCGATGCGCTGCTCCACGCGCATTGGGTTCCAAGGCGCGTCGAAGTTGATGAGCGCCCCGCAGAACTGAAAGTTCAAGCCCTCGGCTGCTGCATCAGTGCACACCAGCACTTGCGCGTCGCCGTTGCGAAACCGGCGCTTCGTCTCTTCGCGCGACAGGTTTTTCCACCGTCCATCGGGCTGCAGCCACTCCCCGCCGCGGCCGGAATAGCAAAGGATGGAGAAGCCTTCGGTCTTCAGGTAGTCACGCAGGTAGTCCAGCGTGTCGGTGTACTGCGTGAACACGATCGCCTGCGGGTACGGTCGCAGCAGCGAGTCGTCCATGGCGTGGAAGCTGCCGGCCTGCAATGCGCGCAGCACTTCCACTAGGCGTTTCGCCTTGCTGTCCACCGGCAGCTTGCGCACCTGGGCGAGCAGCTGCTCGATATCGCCGCTTTCCTCCAGGTTCAGCGCCGCAGCCTTCTGGGCAGCCACGGCGTCGTCGTCGGCCTGGTCTCCGCTGTCGTCTTCGTCGTCTTCCGCGTCTTCGCTCGTGCGCAGCTGGTCGAAGGGCAGGCTCGCTTGGCCGGTCACCAGAGAGAGCCGCTCCTCCAGCGTCTGGCGCAGCGCGTAGAAGCTGGACGCCAAGCGCTTGCGGTAGGTGGTCATCACGAAGCCTACGGCGCTGCGCTGGTCCTGCGCCGCGTTGTTGTAGGTCGTCGAGATGTAGTCCTCCAGCGCGTGGTAGGCATCGGCTTCAGCCGGTGTCATGTCCAGGAACTCGTCGACCACCATGCGGGTAGCGATGGGCGAATCGATCATGCCGCGGCGGTGGTATTCCCGCAGCAGGTCGCGGGTGTGGCGCGAGATCAGGCCCGCCACCGGCGTGTGCGCTCGCATGATGGCGACGGCGCTGCGCCGCTCCTCGGCCGAAAGCTGCCGCCTTGGCGTGGCCGCGGTGTCACGCAGCGCTCGCAGCACTTTCTGCGCCTTCAGCTTGCTCTTGCCAACCGTGCGCCGCACTGCCACGTCCAACGGCACCGGTCCAAAGGCCGCCTCGGCCGCACGGAACAGTGCGGCCAGCATTTCGAAGTCGTCTGGCGAAGGGTTGCCGTCCCCTGACTTGCGGAAGAACTCCAGGAAGGCGCTCCGCGACCAGGCCGTCGGCATGGCCAGCAATGAGAGCAAGTCCCACACCTCGACTGGGTGCACCTGCATCGGCGTCGCCGTCAGCAACAGTAGGCCCTGGGTGCGCGGCGCCAGCTTCTGCATCAATTGCAGCAGCAGGTTGGGCGGGCCCTCCTTGGACGCCCCGGGACTCTTGCGCCGCGCGTGGTGGGCTTCGTCCAGCACGATCAGATCCCAGGGCTCGGCGGCTTCCAGCAGTTCGCGCTGCCGATCACGCCGGCGCATGAGGTGGCTCGACGCAATCACGAAAGGCTCGCGGTGCCAGTCGTCGCGGGACACCTCACACTCGGCTCGGCCCCGCATCAGCGGCGACGGGTACCACTTCAGCGACTTGCCGTCGTAGAGGGGCCAATTGAGGTTGAACTTCTCGCGCAGCTCGATCTGCCACTGCATCATCACGGCCTTGGGTGCCAGCACGAGTATGCGTTTGGCGCGGCCGGACAACCACGCGTGACGCAGCAACAGACCCGCCTCGATCGTCTTGCCCAAGCCCACCTCATCGGCGATCAGCAGCCGCGGCGGCCAGTGTCCGACCATGCGCTCGAACGCGCGCACCTGATGGGGCCAGGGCACGATGGCGCTCGTCGCCTCGGCGATGCGCTCGCCACCCGGCTGCTGCGGCGCGCCCCAGATGATGTTCCACACCTGTTTGCGGACCTCGTCGGCGTTGGCCGGCTGTGGCACCGCCGGTTGCTTCGGGCGCTCTGGTGGCGGCGCATCGCCAGGCACGCCTTCGGCCCTGGCCCGCTTCAGCCGCTCCGGCTCCCGGTCACTCTCCGGCAGAAAGCGCAGCAGGTCTTCCCGTACGGCGGACGGCACGTCCAGCACCCGCGCACGCTTGGCCTTGTCGGCCCACAGCTGGGCAAAGGTGCGCTCCTCGGCCTCCACATGCTTGGCGCCGCCGTCCCAATCGCAGAAGACGTGGAAGCTCTCCCAGTTGTGCAGCCAGCCGTAGGCTGTCTCGTTGATGCTGCCGGCGAAGGCAAGCTTGCTGCCGGTCTTATCTTCGATGACGCCGGCCTTCTCGTGAAAGATCGCGTTTGACGCGACCGCGTTGCGGTGCTCGTCGCAAGGCACCGCCACCTTGATCTCCAGGTGGCCCTTGGCCACCATCCAGGCCAGCAGTTCGAGCGCCTCTTTCTCACCCTGGCTTTTGCCGACCAGAGGCATGGCCAGCAGCATGCCGGCCACTGTGTTCTTCAGAGATTGCCCCTGCTCGATGGCCTGCACTTCGGGCTGGCCGAGCGTGCAGCCCACCACCATCCGCACTCGGCCCGCGTTGAGCACGAGGCCTTCAATGCCGCGCGCGGCGATGGCCAGCGCCGTGGCGCTGAAGTAGCCCGTGGTGCGGTCGTAGCGCTGCGCGCAGGCCAGCGCCGTGAGGTAGAACTGCCCGATCAGTGGCCAGTCATCGGGGTCGTACTTGGTTCGCCAGTCGTAGTCGGTCAGCAACGGCATCAATCTTCTCCCTGAGATCGGGCAAGGTAGCGTGCCACACGCGGGATCTTCGAATCATCCGCAAGCCGCCAGACGACCCGATACACCACCTCGACGACGTCGGGCTCGTAGACAGCCGGCAGCTCACGGCCCTTGCCGTTCTCATCCAACCACGCGTCCCCGGCATCAGACGGCGGCCACATGGCCACCATCTGCAGGTGGGGCAGACGGACCAACGCGCCGCTGATGCATTGCTTGACCGTGTCCTGGTACTCGTCCCAGAAGAAGCTCTCATCGCCCTGCACCTGGGCGCAGAACTCCTCCGACCCGCTGCGCAGCTCCGAGTCGCCACCCGACTGTGTGGCCGGCATCTTGGCCAGTTGGCGCACGATTCGCGCGGCTGCACGGGCTGCGATCTCCGTGGCCCATTGGCGGACGACTGCGGCCTGAATGCTCATGTCGCTGTTGCTTCGTCCTGCCAGATCTTGAGCTGCTCCGGCTCGGCCACCTTCTCCGACAAAGCCAGGCGCCGCAACTTCTCCAGCGCGTCGAAGTCGGCGCCAGCGCCGGCCGCAGCGTCCGGCAGATCCAGGCCGCTCCACTCCTTGCCTACTGGCAGCACTTCGAGCACGGCCTCCAGCGCCACCAGGAAGCCGGGCTCGTTGGCGAGGCTGTGCTTGGCCAGCAGTTCGTTGGCCGACCCCAGGGACGCCGAGCGCGCCGCCCGCGCCAGGTGGTGCAGCGCATCCATCATCGAGTCGCGCCCATCCGGCAGGCCCAGCGAGCCCTTGGCGGCGCGGGTGACGCTGTCCCACAGCACCAGGTCAGACGTCTTCTTCTCGGCCAGCTTGCCCACCACGTCGCGCTCCAGGTCGACGCCGCAGACTTTGGCCAAGCGGTTGGCTTCGTCGTAGGGGAAGACTGGCGCCTCGAACGCGTCCCAGGCCAGCACGAACCAGCTGGTCAGGTTGTCCAACTCCACGTTGCGCTGCACGTGGGTCAGTTGGTGCAGGCGCCACTCCTTCACTTCGCGGCGGGCGACTTCCAGCGCGTCTTCCGGCGTCACGGCATAGGGGTCGTACTCCTCCTCGAACATCTCGCTTTGCCGCTTGCGGCGCCGCGTCTGCTCCACGTCCTGCCGGGGAGCGCCTCGCTTGAGCGGCCAGGCTTGCGAGAACGCTTCCAGCGCCGGGCCGAAGCACGAGAGATACAGGTCCACGCCTCGGATGCCACCCTGCTGGAACTGAGCAATGCGTTGGCGGACGGCCTGGCGCACGGTGGGCTCGACATCCTCCCAGTAGCGCGCCTCGCTGCCATGGTCCGTGCGCGGCCGGCACACCAGGAACACCGTGGAGTTGGCGGCCGACTTGTCCTTGATGTGCAGACTGCCTTCGGCCTCGGTGTTGATCGGCCACGATGCGGTGATCGCGAAGCCGGCTTCGATCAGGCCGGTGGTCAGCGCGTCCCACGCACCCGTGGCCTTGTGCGTGAACATCAAGGTCATGATGCCGTCGGGCTTCAGCACGCGGCGCATTTCCGCAAAGATGGCGGCCATGCGCTGTTGGTAGTCGCGCCCCGCCAAGGCCTTGCCCCCCTTCTCGCCCTTGAACTTGGCCGGGTTCGCAACAGCCTCGTTCTCCTTATCGGTGAGTTGCCGGCGGAACAGTTCGGGGTAGACGTAGCCGGCGGTACGCTTGAGCCAGACATAGAAGAAGTCCGACAGCTCCGCATACATGACGTTGTCGTAGTACGGCGGGTCCATCACCACTACGTCGGTGCTGGCATCAGCGATATGGTCTAGGCTGTCGCCGGGCTTACACGTCAGGGTGACAGCAGGCGGCGGCTGTGCTTCTGATGCTTGGTCAAAGTCGAAACCAGTCTGCGGTCCAGCGCCAACGCCACCTGCTGGTCGCACCAGTTCCACCAGTTCGCCAATACATTTTGCGGTCTGCTCGATGGCCCACTGAAAGCCATCCCCGACGACGAGAGGAGGCATTTCGGCATGCGACCAAGCGAACGCAAAGTCGTGACGGTTGAATGTGTTGGCGATCACCTCTCGTGTGGACATCCACACGGACATCCGCGAGTTGTAGTTGAGCATCTTGTCGAGAGACATAGCCAAGTATGCAAACCCTGCCGCCGTCAACTCGCTCCAGCGCCCAGCAGCCTTCTCGTCTTCGACCAGTTGCCGAAATACCTTGACCGCCGTTGCATGGCCCAGAAGTTGTCGCGACGAAAACATGTCGCGCCAGCGTGAAATGCCATAGCGAATCGGTTCGTCAGTCTTGTGGCCAGGTGGCACTGACTCGGTCGGAACCATGTCCAGTGCTTCCCACTCAGGAAGCTTCTCCGCCAATGCCGCCTCTATTGCGCCCGAACCTTCATCTTCCGGACGCGGAGCACGGTACCCGCGCTCCCACTTATCCTTACCGCGTTTGCCCAGCTTCGTTTTGGTCTCGACGCGGCGCTTGAATGCAACAGCATAAAGCTGCTCGCCCATGCGGCCCACCTGGGCCTCAGCCTTGATGTGATCACCCGGAATCAGGCGGCTGCAATCGTCGAACGGACAAGTGGCATCGCCGCCCGACACAGTTCCGGGTGACTGCTGCTTGGCCTTGGTGACGAGCTCGAAGCCAACCCGACGCGACCGATCGCCAGGCCCGTTCCCGAGCAGGGGGACAAGACACATCCCTGTTCCATCAGGAGCAAGGCGCCAGTTGGGAGAAAGTGGGACCAGTCCCTCGCAGTGCGGGCAACGAATGACGCGCGCCCACAGGTAGCCAAGTACTCGCACGTCGTCGGGCTCGTGCGGGAACATCCCCGTGAATTGTGGCTCCGCCAACTTCGTGAACCTGCGACTCAATCGGTCGAACTCGACCGCAAGCTGCGACCCATGCGCTAGGGGCAACTCGTATGTAGCCTTCTGAATGAGCGTCGCCACAGGGTTCAGGTCATTCGCGAAAGTAGTCAGTCCGAGCCGGAGGGACTCGAACGGAATGCTCCCTCCCCCTGCTGTCGGATCCAACACAGTTGCGTCCGCGATTCCCGTTCTGTTGCATTGGTCCCGAAGCCAGCAGCCTTCTTCAACTGTCGGCAGGTATTTGAAGGCCCGTTCGTAACCGTATGGGTTCAACCCAAGGTCGTCACCGGTCTTTCGCGCACGATCTATCCGCTTTCTGGTCGCAACCGGATCGCCGTGAATGCCAAGCAGATGGACGAACTTGTCTCGGTCGACGTCTGTGGGCAGTATCGACGCAGCAATGGCTGCCCGCGACGCCACAAGCGGCCGGCGGGCCCACCACACGTGCAGGTAGTAGGTCGGCGGAAGCGCAGTCATGGAGCGCCGCTCACGCACGCTTTCCTCACCCAATGCGGCAATCGGCAGCCAATCTTCGATCAACCGTCGGGTCATCTCGTTCTCTTCTTCTGCGTCGGCTCTTCACCGCCCGCGTATTCGTAGGTGGCGCCGCGCCCGTGCCCAGTCAGGCGTACAGACTCGGCCTCCAGTTCGTGGATTAGCCGGTTCACCTGCTGGCGCGTGTAGCCAGTCACCGCCCGCACTTCGGCGTTCGTCAGCCCTCGTTCGCCGCGACGATGGCGCTGCTTCAACATGTTCAGCACGCGCGTCTTTGCCACGTCGGCGTCGATGCGCTGGTCGCGCTCAGCGTTGCCGCGCCCCTCCAGCCGGCGGTGCAGCGCGGGCTTCAGCCGCCACCAGGTGCCGCGGCCAACGCCACCGCGCTCCAAGTAACCGTAGTCCTGCGCCATCTCGTCCAGGATGTCGCGCATTTCCGCCTCGCGGCGCTGGCAAAGCTCCGCGGCCAGCGCGGTGTCGATCTCCGCGTGCCCCAGCAAGTAGCGCAGCACAAGCATGTGGTCCACATCCAGCACGCGGCCGGCCTTGCCCTCGTCGGCGATGAACTCGCGGAACGGCGCCGAGGTTTCCTGGCGCTTGAAGACGACGCGAACTGCGCTTTCTTCGTCGATGATGAGGGGCGGCTCCTTGCCCTCGATCAGCATGGCCTCGAACATGCGGCCCACGCCGAGGTTGCTGCGGTTCACCAGGCGCAACCGGGACAGCGCGTGCACCAGTAGTGGGTTGCGGGCTAAGGGTGGGTGATGAAGGATGTTGGCCGGCGTGATGCCGCCCACCAGGCCACCGGGGTTGCTGATCTCGAGCTTGCGCGGGTACTGCTTCACCAGTACCGGACTGGCCAGGCGCAAGTCCAGGTGGCACAGCGCATTGAGTAGGGCTTCGCGCAGGGCCACGGTGGGATAAGCGCGGAACTCGAAGTGATGCAGCCCGTGCTCCACGGTGGTGATGGGGTTGTCGGCATTGATGCGTGCCTCCAGCGCCTGCAGGGCCAGCGGCAGCGCCAGCTCGCCTTTGCCGGGTCCATCGCGGCCGTCGGCACGGTCGACGTATGTGGTGGCGCTCTTCATGCGCTCGTGCGTCCAGCCGTAGTTGGGCAGGTGGCGGGCCAAAGCGGTGGCGCTGCCGGCGATCAGCAGGCCCGCCTTGGTAAGCCGGCCGTCGCGCAGCACGTCCAGCGCACCTAGCAGGTCGAGGTCAGTCTTGCGCAGCAGGTCGGCCGGGGCCTGCTCCTGACGTGCCAGATCGCGCAGGCGTTCCACCGCGGCGGCCGAGAGCAAGGCCTCCACCGGCTCGGGCACCGCGACGGCGGTCACGTCGGACTCGCCGCGCTCCACCATCAACCGGTCGCGCAGGTCGCCCGTCAGAGGCACGCAGTCCTTGCTGCGGCGCACGGTGCCGGCGCCGGCGGTGGTGGTGTACGGAGGCAGTCCGCCGTGCACCTGCATTACCAGCAGGCGGCCCGTGCCTTCCGGCACCGGCAACTCCAGCACCTCTGGCGTGAGCTTGGGCGCCGTGCGTTCGTAGATGTCGCGCTTGAGTTGGTGCGGCTCGGCGGAGTCCGGAACGCCGACGATGGCTTTCGCCCGGCCGACGACGCGGTCGCGCACGCCCAGCACCACGGTGCCACCGCCACCGTTGGCCATGCACACGGCCATGTCCACGGCTAGGCGCACGGCATGGCGGTCGTCGGCAGGCCATTCCTTGAAGTCGAGGTCCTGCGCCTCCAGCGTGTCGGCGTCGACCTGGTCCAGCCGGGCGAGGAGCGCACGAACTTCGGTGAGTTCCCGCATCAGGGTCGGCACTCGTTACTTGGAACGGCGAACGCTCAGGCGTTCGGGTCGATAAGCAGGAAGCGCAGCGCCATCAGCACCCGGCGCGGGTACTTGCGGTGCATGGCCATCCCGAGCCAGTAGCCGGCTTCTTCCTTGGTCATCGCCTCAATGCCGGCGGCCACGGCTGCCATGTGATTGCGATTGCGCATGGGTGCCAGTGAGCGGAACAACAGACCCAGGTTGATGGCGAGTTCCTCGTCGATGGGCACTCGCAGCGCGTCGATGGCTGGCAGGTCGTGCAGGTTGATGCGCAGCGCCTTCAGCCTGCGCAGCAGGCGATGCTCCACCAGCGACAGGTTGCGGCCATGCAGCCCGGCTACGTAAGTGGGCTGCTTGATATGAGGCGTGGCGATGGCCGGCAGCTGCCAGATTTCCAATGCCATGTCGGCACCCTGCTGGCGTTTGGCACGCAGTTCGTAGTGCGGCAGCGCAGATGCGGCCTGACGCGGGAGGACGACCAGTTGGGCGCGGGGGGTGGCCATGGATGGGCTCCTCAGGACTTCGTCTCGGCGACAACCGCCAGCACATGAGCCACGGGCGAGACCAAGCGCGTCAGGCGCTGGATCAGGCCCTCGGCGCTTGGGCCTTGCACGGCCAGCGGAGGGTCGAAGTGCAGCCGATAAGTGACGCTGGCATCGCTATCGCTGGCCGCCCGGAATTGAGGCTCCAGGTAGTCCTTCAGCGGTGTTGCGTCGTCCAGGTCACCCTTGAACGTGATAGTGGCTTCGGACTGGCTCGGTGTCTCGAACTGCGCCTCAAGCTCGATGCGCTTGGTGGCGTTGGGGACCGACTTCACCAGGGCTAGCAGCTTCATGGCATCGCCCTTGTCGAAGGGGCGGATCGTCATCGAGCCGAAGCTCAAGGCACCGTTTTGGCGGGCGTTCTCGAACACGCGGGCAAGTGCGGCCTTGAGTACGTCTTCGGCCTGGAAGGTACCGGCCTGCTGGGCCACCGGGGCTGGGGCTGCGGCCGGGCTCGACGCTCCTGCGGGCGTGGGAGCAGGCCCACTGGTACCGGAAGGCGCGGGCGCCGACGATGCCGGAGGAGCAGGTGGGGTGCGTGGCCAGATGCCATGGTCCTGCGCGTAGGTGATCGTGTAGACGAAGGACTGCTCGTCCACCTTGATCTCGGCGTGCGGGTCGCCCTTGCCGCGAAGCAGTTCACCGGACTTGTAGATGTAGTCGCCCTGGTCGATGCCCTGGCGGATGCCCTTGATGAACACGTCATCGCCAACCAGCATGGGCAGGGCCGCGTCCTGTCGGAACTCGGCGCGCAGTGCGGCCGTGGTGATCTGGCCCTTCTTGAGCGGCGTACGGTCACGCACGTAGACGGGCGAGTCCGGCGGGTCGGTGGGCAGGCGCAGCTTGTTGACGTTCTGCAGCTGCGTCACGACCTGCTTCTGCCCGTCGCCCGGACGATCGGATGCGGTCTGGATGTCGACCACCGTGTGGGCCAGGTCGCAATTGGCTCCGTCTACGCGGTTGCGCGAGGGATAGAAGATGTGCCGGTAGCACTGCTGGATGGCGGTGGCAAGTTGGTGCTTGGTTCGACCGAAGTCCTCGTTCAGCTTGGCCACCTGGTAATCAGCCAGGTCCTTCAGCTTGCCCGGCACGCGCAGCGACTCCAGCGCCAGGTAGCGCAGCATCCGCGCCTTCATCACCGGGATGCCGGTCGCATCGGCGACGACGAAACCGAGGTTGTTGCGGTTGTGTCGCCAGTCGTTGCCGGCGCCGCGATGCAGGAAGATCTTCTCGATCAGCGGATCGACGCGAACCGCGTCGCCGGCCACCTGCACCGCGTCGTGGCTGAGCAGCACGAGATACGGGCGCCCGCTGCCGTCGTCGTCGGCCACGTCATGCGGACCTGACGCGAAAGGCACCAGGTTCAGGTGTGGGCCGGCGAAGAGGTCGCGGATGTCGGCGTTGAGGCGCGACCTGGCTTCTTCGCGATCGACGTTGGTCTCTTCGCGGCGGATGATCTGCGTGAGGTTGGCCTCGGCCAGAAAGCGCAGCGGAGCGCCGGGCTTGTCGTCGATGTAGGCCGAGTCGACGACGAAGCGCTTGCGCGCATCGTCGATGAATGCGATGTCGGTGCTGGGCCCGAGGACGGCGTAGCGCAACTCTTCGGGGTTCAGACCACGCAGCGACTCGTTGAAAGCAAGCGTGTGCATGAAAACCGTACGGGCCACGTAAGAGCCGTAGCTGGGCTGCCCCTTGAACGCGCCCGCATCGAGCTGCTCGGCCAGAGACGAACTGCCATCGGCACCCGCGATCTCGGCCTTGATGGCCGGCACGTAGATGTCCTGCTTGAGTCGGGTGACCAGCTCCAACCGAATGGGCTCGAACCCGAGGTCGATGTGGTGCGTGTGGATGGCGAAGGCATCCGCGGGCGTCTCTTGCCACAGGCGCGCCACCGTGCGGGCCAGCAGGCGCAGCATGCCGCGCACGCGTTGGAAGTTGCCCAGGGTGCCCGTCTTCTGGGTCAGCACCTTCACCAGTTCCGGGTGCAGCGGGTAGCCGGCCTCGAACTCTTCGACACGCCGGTCTTGGACGGGTGGTGTGGGCAGCTTGTCGCGGTTGGTGTCCCACAGGGCCTTGTAGGCCGCGACGACCTGCCGCGCCTTGGTTTCGTCGACGCGGGTGAAGAGGCGGCGACAGACGACCCTGACGGTTTCGTCGTCCTCGGTGGGGTCGATCACCGTTGCCTTGCGCGCGGCGACGCTCTCGGCCTCGGCGAAGAAGGCGGCGATGTCCTGGGTTTCGCGGCTGTAGGCATCGGTGGCCTTGCCATCTCGACCGACGGCCAGCGTGAAGACCAGGGCGACGCGAGGCAGGCTCTCGACCGCCTTCATCAATGAGGTCATGAAGGCGAGCAACTGCTCGCCCGCGCGCTGTGCATTGCGCCCGGCAACCTTGCGGAGGTAGGGCGCTATCTCGTCGATCAGGATCACGGCCGGCTCTGTGCCCAGCAGTTCGCGCAGGGTGTCGGCACCGGGCGCGATGCCTTCCTTGTCGCTCTGTTCGACGAGCCGGTAGCCTGGTTCGTCAGCGAGGGCGAACGCCAGTTCGCCCCACGGGCTGAAGGCGCGGATCGAGTCGCTCAGGCGCCGGCCGTTCGCAGGGTCGGCGTTCTCACCGTCGAACGCGGCGATGCGGATGGGCGTGGCCGGGCGCAAGGCCGGTTCCAGGAACTCGTCGGCATTCGGCACGCCGACCAACCCCCGCATGGCGTGCGCCAAGCCGATGAGGGTGTGCGTCTTGCCGCCGCCGAACTGGGTGTCGAGGCGGAAGACCGCACCCACCTGCTCGGGGCGGCCCAGCACCCGCAGCGCGACCAGCTTCAAGGCATTCTTCAGGCCCTTGGTCGGGTAGGTGTTGGCGAAGAAGAGTTCGGGCTTTTTGTACTCGTCCGGTGCGTCGCCCCGGAGGACCTGCGACAGGTCGGCGGCAAAGTCACTCTCCTTAAGGACCCCCTGAAGAACATCGGAGCGGGGTTCGCAGATCCCGAAGAGATTGTCAGCCATGGGCGCCCTGAATGTTGTTCCCGAGGAAAATGTATCAGATCAATGTTCGATGGAACATTCGGCCGCGGAGCGCGTGCCGTCCCCCCATCCACCGCGCTGCGAGTTGGCGGAGCGCCGGTCAGCGGTTCTGTTCTGCTTGTGCACCGCCACGAAGGACCCGATCCAACAGGCAGGCCCAGGTGTGCTGCGTATCGTGGAACCGGAAGTCTCGATCCCCGACTTCTTCAGCGCGTTTCGCCAGGCCATGTTCACCGTCGCGCTCAGCGGTCGACCCTTGTAGAGGAAGACGTACTCAAGGTGCTTGCCGATCTGCCCGCGCAGGATCTCCATCGCCGTCGCGTTCAGCGGGATACGCAGCGTCTTGCGGCTCTTGATGTCGCGCGCGGCCACCGTCATCATCTGCCGCGGCATGTCGATCTGGTTCCAGTTCAGTCCCAGCACGACTCATTCGAGACGCGCTGCAACTCAACCAAGTAAGCCAACGGGTGGCTTGCCTGCCAATCGACCATAGCACGCTTGCGCTTCGCGAACTCAATCGCAACCTTCCCCAATTCAACAATCGCCGCACTAGATGCCCCTACCCACGGCCCTCCGAGAAGCGCTGTTGCAATACCGGCAGAAGCGGCGGCCTGAAGGCTCTGGGCATCAACAAGGGCCGAGAGTGACCCAGTAGCGGTATCGAATCCATGTTTCCTACGGGCCTGGTCGTACTCGTCGAGCCGACTGGCAAGATCATCTTCCACGAATGCGAGGCTCTTGCCTGCGTACTTCTCGTCGAGGAACGCCCGAAGGCGCTGCAACCGTCGCCGAGACTCACCATCCTGTCGAACCTCGATGATCTGCTCCCAAGACGCTGAAGCCGTGTTGATGAGTTCCATTCCGAAGACGCGGATCAAAGGATCCTCAACATTGCTCGAGGATTCCTCACCCGTTGCGGGCAGTAGGACGGCTGCGCCTCGAATTCCGAGTGTTGCTGCGTAAGTCGCGAAGTGCTTGCGAATAGGCTCGGTCTCGCTGGACGTTGCGTTGCTCAAGTACGCCGCGGCAAGGTCCGCATACGAGTCATCGACTGACGAGGACGCTGTCGACTGCCGATATGGTCGCGCTCGACTGGCAAATTCATCCCAGCTGTCAACGATTCGCCCAAGTTGGGAGTAGCGCTCAGACTCCGTGGCAGGCAATGTGTCGAAGACAATGTTAATGAGTGCCCGTGAGGGAACTGGTTCGGGAAAGTCAGCGACGATATCGCGACCTGTGCCAGCCAATCTCCGGAATGCAACCGGCAACACTCTGTCGAAGTAGAGAGCGGCTTGCTTGAGCTGTCCAAAGGCAACGACCGATCGCATCTTGAGCTAACGTTTGAGTGGCACATGATAGGCCTAGGTGTCTCGCGCCCAAAGCGCCTGCTGGTGCGGGTGGCGTTGACTGCAGGGGGGCCTCGCTCGCTCAGGCAATGCGCATGGCCGTTCAAGGCAAATCTGGTGTGTTTGCTATGTCGATCCAGTTCCGCGCCCCAGGTCTACTCATGTCGCCTCCAGCCAATGCCGCCGCTTCGATCGCTGCAGCGGACACAGTCCACACTTGCTTGGGATGAAAGTAGCTGGTTCCCGACTTCCATTTGTGGTGTCCGATCTTGTACTTTTCCTCGATGGGTAGGCGCTCCGGTCCGATCGAGGTGTAGCAAGGCATCAAGCGCCAAGTCCCCTTGTCCTCGGAGAGGCACGCAAAGAAGTGCTTGTCTTGCACCTTTACAGCGCCGGGCACTGTGGTTTGACCGCCAGCCTGCTGAAGCACCTTCGGATCGAGGTGCAACACCAAGCCAGGCACGAGTTCGGTGACGAGCGACATGCGAGGCCTCCAACAGCAATCAACGTAAGCCAGCCGTGGCCAAATCTGTACCGATGTTGCCATCCATCGCCTCACGTGCACAGTAGTAATCTCGCGCGGCCTCAGCCGAGCGTCCGCTTGCATAGGCTTCCGACAGCTCCGATTCGCGAGCCGCGATCCGAGAACTCGACGATTAAGGTTCCTTCGCCTCAAGACGCCCTCCCTTCCGGACCGGCACCACGGCTAGGCCCAGCATCTCTCCCATGGGACTGGAGAATCTCGTCCAGCACCGCCGCATGCCTCGCCAAATGCTCCGGCGCCAGATGCGCATACCTCTCCACCATCGAGTCCGACTTCCACCCACCCATCTCCTTGATCATCCCCTTCGGCACGCCGTTCTGGATCAGCAGGCTGGCCCACGTATGCCGCGTGTCGTGGAACCGGAAGTCCTCGATGCCCGACTTCTACAGCGCGTTGCGCCAAGCCGTGTTCACCGTGGCGTTCAGCGGCTGGCCCTTGTAGACGAAGACGTACTCGGCGTGCTTACCGATCTGCGCGCCCAGGATTTCCATCGCCGTCGCATTCAGCGGGATGCCCAGCGTCTTGCGGCTCTTGATGTCGCGTGCAGCCACCGTCATCATCTGCCGCGGCATGTCGATCTGGCTCCACTTCAGCTCCGGCACGTTGGCGCGCCGCAGGCCGGTGGCGAAGGTGAACCGGGTCAGCACGCGCAGGTGCTCGGGCAGGTTGCGCAGCAAGGTGTCGATTTCGCGCGGCGTCAGGTAGCGCACCCTGCCCTCCGGCTCGCGGTGCAGCCGGATCGTCGGCACGGTGTCGATCCAGTTCCACTCCCGCATCGCGCGGCGCAGGATGGAGCGCAGCAGTTGGTAGTAGCGGTTGCGCGTCGCCGGCGCCTTGTCGCCCTCCTGCCCTTCGACGACGGACTGCATGCGGTCCCACGTCAGCTCGGTCAGCGGCAGGCGGCGAAAGAACGGCGTGAGGAGCTCGATCTTCTTCGCGTCGTCGCGGATCGAGGCCTTGTGCGCCTGCTCGTTCAGCCAGCGCAGCGCCGCGTCTTCCCAGGTGTGCTTGGGCTTGTCGCCCAGCTTGACCTGGCGCCACAGGTCGTTCTTCAGCCGGTCGTGCAGCTCCTGGGCCGCCTTGCGGTCAGTTGTCTCAGCTGATTGTCTAACTCGATGTCCACCTGGCGTCGTGATGTCGATCCACCAGGTCGTGCCGCGTTTGCGGATGGCCATGTTGTTGCACCTCCGATGTACTCGCGAAGTTGTTGGTTGCGCTGCGCCTTCTGCTGGGCAGCCGCGGTGCCTTGCTCGATGAAGGCGTCGATCGAGGCCTGCGTCACCTTCCAGCGGCGGCCGATCTGCATCGCGCTGATGCGGCCGGTGGTGACCAGGTCCCAGGCGGTGCAGTAGTTGATGCCCAGCATCGTGGCCACCTGGCGCAGGTCGAAGAAAAGGGGTTGAACGGCAGTCATGTCCTTGGCTCCGGGCTGGCGGGCAGTCGGGTCGGGATTGATCTGCTTCATCGCCGCCGAGGTGAGATCAGGATCGCACGGCAGCCAGAGACATCAAGAGGACGGCGGCCCCATCGGGTGTCTCGACCGAAGGGTGTCAAAGGCTCATGTGCAGGCGCCGCGGCGCCTGTGGCTCGATGGTCCTGCCTGTGTTGGCAGGGCGCGATTCACGCCTGGGTGGACCAGGTCACTCGATACTTCCGGCTCGAGTGCGGGTCACGACCGCTAACGCCACGCTGGTGCGTGTAGCAGAGCGGCGCGATGTCCGCCTGCTTTGGCGCGACGGTACTCGACATGCCAGCCGCCGTGAAGCGGCCGCCGTGGTCCCGCCGTGGCCGGACCACGGCGGCAGCACGGGCAGGCCATCATTGCTGGCGCCGGAACGGGCGGATCACGTGGTCGGCCTGGATCTGGTCGAGCTCCGCATCCACCTGGCCCTGCAGCGACCGCCGGCTGGTGTATCGCGCCGACACGATCAGCGGGTAGTACAGCACCAGCAGCGCGACGACGGCCATCGTGCCGAGCGGCATGCCAGCCATCGCGAACACGGCGGCCAGGAAGCATCCGGCGGGCCACACGAAGCCGTCGATGTCGCGGAACAGCAGCGCCGGGTCGGCGCGGGTGAAGGTTCTCGCGCTTGCCGGTCTCCAGGTTGTAGAGGCCGACGGGCGTGCCGTCGACGTGCAGCAGGTGCAGCGAGTGCCCGACGCGCGCGGGCATGGACCGGCTCCGCACGATGAACTTGTGCTCGCTGCCGTCGAGCGCGGCCGCCAAGTCCTCGGCCCGCCTCCGGGCGGTTGGTCTTTGGCGCGTGTTCGCGCGCACGAGCAATTTGCTACCCACTATCCAAGGATATGGGTACCAATCTACCCATCATGAAAGTCGCGGCCATTGACTTCAGTCGATTTGAATGGGTAAACTGCTACTCACAAAGTAGTTTTATGGGTAGCAGATGACAACCGAGACGACCCTTCCGCTGGAAGTCACGACGGCAGCGCAGAGGTTCGGCGAGAACGTCCGGCTCGCCCGCGTCCGCCGTCACATGACCCAAGAAGAACTCGCTCAAGCCTGCGGCATCACCCGCAAGACCCTGTACGCCCTCGAGAAAGGCGCATCAGGCGCAACCGTCGCCACGGCCTTTACCGTGCTCTGGAAGCTCGGCCTGCTCAGCACGGCGGCTGCGCTTGCCGACCCCGATGCCGACGAGCACGGCAGGATTCTCGAGGCTGCCCGCAGGCCGAAGCGCGTGCGCAACCCGCTCGACAGCGACAACGACTTCTGACCCATGGCCAACGACGAACAAGCCTGCTACGTCTACATCCAGCTCCCTGGGACGATGGAAACGGTGCCCTGCGCGTCGCTCAAGGTTCGTCTCGTCGGCGCAGGCGCCTTCGAAGGCACCTTCACGTACGGCAAGCGCTATCTCGAACGGCCTGAGGTGGTGGCCTTGGACCCGTTCCACCTACCCTTGTCGACGCGTCCTCAGAGGTTCACGAAGCTCAAGGGCATTCCCGGCGCCGTTCGTGACGCGAGCGCGGACGCTTGGGGCCGTCGAGTCATTCAGGCCAAGCTGCAGCGGCCCGAAGGCGACATCCAGGAAGTGGAGTACCTGCTCAACGGGCCGGACGATGGCGCTGGCAACCTGAGCTTCGGAAGAACCGCAACTCCGCCCGCTCCGCGGCGACCCTTCAATCGCACGCATCAGTTGCCTGCCCTCATCGAAGCAGCCGAGAAGCTGGAAGAAGACGGACGGCTTCCACACGAGATACTCGAGGAACTCGAACCCGGCACGAGCATGGGTGGTGCAAGACCCAAAGTGACGGTCGAGGACGACCACAGAGTCTGGCTGGCCAAGCTGCCTGAGAAGGCCGACCGGCACAACATGCAGCGCATCGAGTACGCGACACTCGAGTTGGCCCGCGCCAGCGGCCTTCGCGTCTGCGGAACCCGCCTCGAGCGCGTCGCGAACCGCGACGCGCTGATGCTCGACCGCTTCGACCGCGAATGGAATCCGGACGCCAACGCCTACTGGCGCTACGGGCTTGTCTCGGGTCTGACGGTGATTGACGCTGAAGATGGCTACCTCGGTCGCGAGCGCTGGTCGTACCCGCTGCTGGCGGATGAACTTCGGCGCTGGTCCGTCAAGAGCAACGATGACCGTCGCGAATTGTTCCTCCGCATGGTGTTCAACGCCATGGTCACCAACAACGACGACCATCCGCGCAACCATGCGCTCTTGCAGACCAGAGGTGGCTGGCGGCTATCACCCGCGTACGACATCCTGCCCGTCCCCATGGTCTCGGTCGAGCGGCGGGACTTGGCTCTCGAGGTCGGCCGCTTCGGTCGAGCCGCGAGTCTCTACAACATCCTGTCGCACTGCGATGCGTTCGGGCTCTCGAAGGAAGAGGCCCAGGCGATGATTGACGGGATGCTCGCCGTCGTCCGCGGCTGGCGGGAGTTCTTCACCGAACGCGGTGTCGAACAGCGCAGCATCGAGATGCTCGAGCCGGCCATGCTCCCGCCTTCCTTCTTCCGCGACACGCCACCAGGCGCCGTCTGACTGATTCGACACCGGAGCTACAGAAAATGTGCACGCAAGCCTGACCTGTACGGTCAAATACCGTACATTTCCAGAAGGGAGAGTTTGCCATGACGACCGAGACCCCCCGAACGCAGCGCATCGAGGCCCGCATCGCGCCTGACGTGCTGGCCGTACTCAAGCGCGCCGCCGAGATCGAAGGACGAAGCCTCAGCGACTTCCTCGTCGGCGCCGCTCAGGAGGCTGCGCGTCGCACGATCGAGCAGACGCAGATCATCCGCCTGTCGATTGAAGAGCAGCAGCGTTTCGCCGCGTTGTTGCTTGATCCTCCTGCGCCCGCTCCTGCGATGGCGCGCGCAGCGAAGGCTCACAAGAAGCTGATCTCGTCGTCGCGGTGAGCGGTCAGTTCCGCATCGAGGCGCTTGCGCCGGAACATGATCGCGCGGGCTTCGTCTGCGGCAGCGATCCGCTCGACAGGTATCTGCGCGAACAAGCGTCGCAAGACATGCGACGCCGCACCAGCGTGTGCTACGTCGCCATAGACGAGAAGACGAGTGCCATCGCCGGGTACTACACCCTGGCCGCCGGCAGCGTTCCGCTCACGGACCTGTCCGAAGACCTGGTCAGGAAGCTGCCGCGCTATCCCCTTGTCCCCGTGGCCCGCGTCGGGCGCCTCGCGGTAAGCCTGGCGTTCCAGAAGCGCCAGCTCGGCGCAGCGCTCCTGTGGGATGCGGGGTCGCGCGCGATGGATTCAGGCCTCGGCGTCTTCGCATTGGTTGTCGATGCCAAGGACGAGACGGCCGCCGCGTTCTACAGGCACCACGGGTTTGTCAATTTCAGCCGCAAACCACTGACCCTTGTGCTTCCGCTCGCCACCCTTGCGAAGAAGAAGTGACCCGCTGAAACCACTCCCAGGCAATGAGAAATTGGCTTTCACTCGTTTCACCCGACCCGCAGCAGGAACTTCACCGGTGAGCCGCACCGCCTACGGCCGCACGTGGTGGGGCGCGCAGTGGCTGCAGGCGCTGACGCAGATCGACCACGAGAACCGCCTGCCGCGTGGGCGCAGCTACGCCAACCGCGGCGCGGTGCTCGGCCTCGAGGTGGAAGAAGGTCGCGTACGTGCCCACGTGCAGGGCTCGCGGCCGCGACCCTACGAGGTCGAGGTCCAGATCCCCGCGGTCTCCAAGGCCGACGCCGCGCGGCTGGTGAAGCGCCTGGCGGCCGATGCCGGCCTGATTGCGCGACTGCTCAATCGCGAGCTCGATCCTGCCGTGCTGCAGGAGGCCCGGCGCCTGGACATTCCCGTGTTCCCCTCGCGCTGGAGCGACCTGAAGATGCACTGCTCGTGCCCCGACTGGGCCGTGCCGTGCAAGCACCTGGCCGCGGTGATCTACCTGCTCAGCCAGGAGATCGACGGCGATCCGTTCCTCGTGTTCCGGCTGCGCGGACTGGACCTTCCCGTGCTGCTGCAGGCGCAGGGCGTGCACATCGGCGCCGATGCGGCGGCAGGCTTGCCGAGCCTGGTGCAGGCGTATTTCGAGGACGCTCCGAGCACGGCAAAGCCAGCGATCGGGGTCCCCGGCGTGCCGGCACTGGACCGACTCGACTTCACCACCATTCCCGACCTGCGCGAACCACTGTGGCAGGTGCTGCCGGCCCAGCCGGTGTTCTTCCGCAGCGGCGACTTCCGCGAGCTCGCGCGCCGCGTGATGGCGCGTATCGCGCGGCATGCGCGGCAGGTGATGGAGGCCGCCGCGCCGCCTGCCGACGACGACGGCACTGCCCTGCCCGAAGGGCGCTTGCAATTGATCGTCGACGAGCAGGGCGCTCTCGCGATCAGCGGCGTCGAGCACCCCGGCCGCTCGCCGCAGGCCTGGCCCGAGTTGCTCGAGATCGTCGCCGGCATCGCACCGGCGCGCCTGGGCGACGTATCCGAGCACCTGGCCGCCTTGCACACGCTGCGGCTCATGGCCTTGCACCTGCTGGCCAAGGGTGCCGTCGTGCCCCAGGTCTTCACGGTCGAGGGCAACACGCTGGGCATGCGCTGGTGCGCTGCCGAGCTGGACGCCATCGTGCACGGCATGCTGGCGCATGCGGCATCCGCCCTGCCGCCGCAACTGGTGATGCGCCGCCGCGGACGCAAGACCGAGCCGCTCGAGCCTTCGCAACAGGCGCGCATCGTGCTGTCCGCCCTGCTCGACCACTTCGTCTGGTCCGCCAACGCAGCATCCACGGAGAAGCCGCCCGGAGACAAGCTGCTGTCGCTCTTCTTCGCCGGCGGTCGTGCCCGCTTCGATGGCCCCGGCGAAGGTGCCGTCGGCGGCAGCATCCATGCGTGGCTGGCCCGGCTGCACCTGGCGCGCCAGGCGCACACGCCAGTCCTGCGCATCGAGGACGACGACAGCGGATCGGCCTTCGCACTGTCGATTGCCGTGGCCGACGATGCATCGGCGCTGCACACCCCCACGCCATTGGCCAAGGTCCTCTCGGCGCCGGCCTGGGGCTCGAGCCGCATGGCCGTGCTGCAGACGGTCGCGATGCTGGCCGAGTTCCATCCGCCGCTGCACGAGTACGTGCGATCCGGTGCGCGCAAACCGCTGCAGCTGGGCCCGCAGGAGTTGCCGGCGCTGCTCTTCGAGACGCTGCCCGCATTGCGCCTGATGGGCATCCGCGCGCTGCTGCCGCGGGCGCTGGAGCGCCTGCTGCGGCCGCGCCTGTCGATGCAGATCAAGGCCAGGAGCGCCAGCGCGACGGCGTTCCTGAGCGCCGATGACGTGTTCTCCTTCGACTGGAGGGTATCGCTCGGCGACGAGCGCATCACGCCGGCCGAGTTCGAACGCCTGCTCGGCAAGGCGCAAGGCGTGGTGCGTTTCCGCGGCCAGTACGTCTACCTCGATCCGGCCGAGATGGCGCAGCTGCGCGCGCGCCTGGCCAAGCCGGCCACGCTGCCGGGATCCGAGCTGCTGCGCACGGCGCTGGCCGGCGAAGTCGACGGCGCGCCGATCGGCCTGAACAAGGCGGCCGAGAAGCTCGTCGAGCAGCTGACCCGCAGCGCCGACGTGCCGCTGCCGGCCGGACTGCGCGCCACGCTGCGGCCCTATCAGCAGCGCGGCTACGCGTGGCTGTGGCGCAATGCCCGGCTCGGTCTCGGCAGCGTCATCGCCGACGACATGGGCCTGGGCAAGACGCTGCAGGTGATTGCGCTGCTGCAACGGCTGAAGGAAGACGGCGCGCTGGACGATGCGCGGGCGCTGGTCATCGTTCCGACCAGCCTGCTGACCAACTGGCAGAAGGAGGCCGAGCGCTTCGCGCCGGGATTGCGCGTCGAGGTGTTCCATGGCGCGAAGCGCGAGCTGTCCAAGCTGCGGCCCGACGTGCTGCTGACGACTTATGGCGTGGTGCGCAGCGAGTCGGCGCTGCTCAAGGCGATGAGCTGGCGCCTGGTGGTCATCGACGAGGCGCAGAACATCAAGAACGCGGGCGCCGCGCAGTCGCGCGCCGTCAAAGCAATAACGGCCAATGGCTACGTGGCCATGAGCGGCACGCCGGTGGAGAACCGGCTCTCGGAATACTGGTCGATCATGGACTTCGCGCAGCGCGGCTACCTGGGCGGGCCCACGCACTTTGCGCGCGAGTACGCCACGCCGATCCAGACCCATCGCGACGCCGCGGCGGCCGAGCGGCTGCGCAAGGTCATGGCGCCCTTCGTGCTGCGACGCCTGAAGTCCGACAAGTCGATCATCAGCGACCTGCCGGACAAGGTGGAGCAGGACCAGTTCTGCTCGCTGAGCCGCCAGCAGGCGGCGCTGTACGAATCGGTGGTGAAGGAAGGCCTGAAGAGCATCGCCGGCGAGTCCGACACCTTCCAGCGCCAGGGCCTGGTGCTGCAGATGATCCTGGCGCTCAAGCAGGTGTGCAACCACCCGGCGCACTACCTGAAGCAGGGCGCGGCCGACCCGGACGAATCCGGCAAGGCCCAGCGGCTGCTCGACCTGCTGGAGGAGATCCACGCGGCGCAGGACAAGGTGCTGGTCTTCACGCAGTTCCGCGAGATGGGCGAGCTGCTGCAGCGCATGCTGCGCGAACGCCACGGCCACGAACCGCTGTTCCTGCACGGCGGCGTCACGCGCGCGCGCCGCGACCAGATGGTCGAGCGCTTCCAGGGCGAGCGTGCCGAGCGCGTGTTCCTGCTCTCGCTGAAGGCTGGTGGCACGGGCCTGAACCTCACCGCCGCCAGCCACGTCGTGCACTTCGACCTGTGGTGGAACCCGGCCGTCGAGGCGCAGGCGACCGATCGCGCCTACCGCATCGGACAGCAGCGCAAGGTGCAGGTCCACCGCTTCATCACCCGCGGCACCTTCGAGGAGCGCATCAACGAGATGATCCGCAGCAAGCGCGAGTTGGTGGAGATGACGGTGGGCAGTGGGGAGACGTGGGTCGGGCAATTGCCGCCTGAGGAGTTGAAGGCGCTGTTCAGGCTGGGGTGAGTCGAAGTTCGACTGGGCGCTCGCCTGCATGTGTCAGAGCGCATATGCCACCGCGCCCGACGCATTGATGGAGACCTTGCCGCCGGCAAACAACTGCGCCAGCACCGAGTTCAGCAACTGCTCGTTCCCGGTCGGCCCGAGCAGCGACTTCACGGTGGACAGCAGCTTCGCCTGCTTCGTCGGCCTGCTGGTCGTTTTCTTCAGGCTGGCGATGACGTGGTTCACCGCCTTGTTCAGGTCGGGCACGCTGCCGCCATCGATTCGCGTCGAATCGAAACCCGCCGGCGCCGTCGTCTGGCCGGCGGCAAGTTTCTTCTTCGCTGTCGACTTCTTCGCCGCAGCCGCCTTCTTCGCCGGCTCTTTCGCGGGCACCGGCACGGCCTTGCTTGCGGGATCCGGTTTCGGCTTCGGGGCGGCGGTCTTCGCCGGCGTCTTCTTGGCCGCCACCTTCTTGGCCGCAGGCCCGGCCTTCTTCGCCGGGCTGCTCTTGGTCGTCGCTTTGGCAGCAGCAGCATCAAACCCGATCAGTCGCGCCGCATAGCCCAGTTCGGCGGCGTGCTCCAGCATCGGCAAGTAGTCTTGGTCGTTGGAGACCACCACGAAACGCGCTTCAGGGTGGCGCGCGGCGATGTGGCCCATGTAGAACGACAGGTGCATGTCGAGCGAGTTCTTTCCAGCACGCGAGGTCTTCACCAACGTCAGCTTGTCGCCGAATGACGCGTGCCGTGCGCCCACCGCCTTCTGGTCCGGCCCATGGAAGAGCCAGACATCGGTCACGTCCGGCACCAGAATTCGAACATCGGTGTCGTTCGGGCGCACGTTCTCCCAATCGACGAGCACATGGGTCTCGACCCGGGCCGGACCCGATGAGCCTGACGGAAGACCGGGCCGCACGGGCGGATGTTTCCTGGCGTTCTTGACGAGCTTGCGGCCCACCGCCCGCTTCAGATCGACGCCGGTGCGATCGGCGATCTGGAGCAGGTAGAGCAGGACGTCCGCCACTTCGTCCGCAACCCGCTCCTGCGTCATCGAGTCCGTACCCGCCGCCTGCGACTGCTCGGGCGTCATCCACTGGAAGATCTCGGCCAGCTCCGCTGCTTCCACCATCAAGGCCATCGCCAGGTTCTTCGGCGTGTGGAAGGGCTGCCATGCGCGTTCCGCTGCGAACTCGCGCAGCGTGGTCTGCAACGCTTTCAAGTCCAAGGGCGACCCCTCCCAAGTGTTTCGGCGGCAAGCATCGCCGTTCGGCGTGCACCATTAGAGCAGCGCCGTCCCATAGGAGACTACTCCTACGTGTTGCGATTCATCTTCAGTTATTGACTTTTGCATAGATATCACAACAAGATGGCGGCATGCCTTCGCGCCCCGTCCCCGCCACCCAGGAGCACGCAGTCCTCGAGCTCGCCAAGTGCAGCCCCCTGCTGCGCGCCCGAGACCTGACCGAACACTCGCTTCCGACTGTCGTCCTCAGTCGCCTGGTGGCCGCAGGCAAGCTCGAACGAGTCGCGCGCGGCGTCTACAGCCTTCCGGCACGCCAGCTCAGCGAACACCGCTCGCTCGCAGAGGTGTGCCTGCGCGTGCCGCAGGGCGTGGTGTGCCTGCTGTCCGCGCTGCGAGTACACGAAATCGGCACGCAGGCGCCCTTCGAGGTCTGGATCGCCATCCCCCATCACTCGCCGGCACCGCGCCTGGATCAGCCGGCCGTACGGGTCGTCCGCATGTCCGGACCGTCGCTGACCGAAGGGATCGAGCCGATGACGATCGACGGCGTCAAGGTGCCGGTCTTCAACGTCGCAAAGACCGTGGCCGACTGCTTCAAGTTCCGCAACAAGATCGGCCTGGATGTCGCACTGGAAGCGCTGCGCGACGGCTGGTCGCAGCGCAAGCTGACGATGGATGCCATCTGGCACTACGCGACCATCGATCGGGTGGCCAACGTGATGCGCCCCTACCTCCAAAGCGTCACGGCATGACGCGCAACCTCGCCGCCTCGGTACGCGACCGGCTGAAGCAGCACGCCGACGCTGCGAACGAGGACTTCAACCTCACACTGACCCGCTACGGCCTGGAGCGCCTGCTGTACCGGCTCTCCGTGTCGCGACATGCGCCCGGCTTCCTGCTGAAGGGCGCGCTGCTGTTCTCGCTCTGGTACGACCATCCGCATCGCCCGACGCGCGATGCCGACCTGCTGGCGTTCGGCTCCAATGACATCGACACGCTGGTGGCGACGTTTCGTGAGATCTGCGCCGTCGCCAGCGAGGATGGCATCGTGTTCGACGGGCCAGCGATCAGGGGCGCCGAGATCCGGAAGTCGATGGGCTACGGCGGCGTGCGCATCAACATCCCGGGCACGCTGGCCGCCGCACGCATCGCGCTGCAGATCGACATCGGCTTCGGCGATGCGGTGACCCCCGGGCCTCAAGACATTCGCTATCCCGTGCTGCTTGCCGACCTTCCGGCTCCACGATTGCGGGCGTATCCGAAGCACACCGTCGTTGCAGAGAAGCTTCATGCCATTTGCCTGCTGGGCATGGCCAACACGCGGATGAAGGACTACTTCGACCTCGACGTCTTGCTGCAGGAAAGCGATTTCGAGCCGGCTGACCTGCGCCGCGCGATCGATGCGACGTTCCAGCGGCGCCAGACAGCGCTTCCCACGGGCATACCAGCGGGTCTGAGCGACGCTTTTGTCGGCGATGCCGCCAAACAGGCCCAGTGGAAGGCCTTCCTCGAGAAGAACCGCCTTGACCCGGCCGACTTCCACGATCTCGTTACGCGTCTGCGCTCCGGCTTGCAGGCCGCAGGCGTCATCTGAAATGTTCACCAGCGGGTCATCGAAGCCCTCGCCACCAGCTTGCCGGTCGCAAGAAGATGCGAAGACACCGCTCCCTTATGGCGCCCCACGAGCGCATCGACCAACTGTTCAGAAAATTGAACACCATCGTGGTCGTTTGCCTATAATTTTGAACAGATGAGAATCCTAGACAGCTCGACGGTGCTGGAGGGCCAGCTGCTTCTGCAGCTCGGCGACCGCCTCAGGCGCCTTCGCAAGGCGCAAGGCCTGAGCACCGTCGAAATGGCCAAGCGCGTGGGCATCTCGCGAACGACGTTGAGCGCCATCGAGGCAGGCGATCCCGGACCGTCGATCGGCACCTACCTCCGCGCGATGTCGGTCCTGGGGGTGTGCGGAGACTTGGCGCTGCTGGCGAGCGATGCGTTGACGCCAGCGCCGGCCGGCACCGCCGCAGCGCGGTCCCGAAGGCCGCGACCAGTCGTGCAGGTGCAGGTCTCGGCTGACGAATCGCGTCACCAGGTCCAGGACCTGCAGAGCCTCGCGCTTCATGAAGAGGCGGTGAAACTGGTCCGCGCCGACCCGGCGCTACTGGCGCTGGCCCAGCAGGCGCTGGAACGCTGGCTCGCCGCCGGCAACTCGCGCTCCGCCGCGCTTTGGCGAGAGTGGCAAGGCATCCTGCGCGACCGCCAGTGGCGCAAGATCCTGGGCCGGACGCGACGCGCACAGGAACTGCGCCAGGCATCGCCCTTGACCTCGATCCTCCCTGATCAGGTGCGGCGTAGCGTCCTGAATCAGGTGCGCGCGCTCAAGAAGGGCGTCGCGCTGGGCGACGCCATGCCAGGCAAGGCCGCAGAGCAAACCAAGAAGCGTCTGCGGGAACTGGTCGAAGACGGCCTGAACTCCGGCGCCGGCCGCGCGCTGACGCCCAAGCGCGGCGCCCAGTTGAAGAAGCAGGCCCTCGGTGATCTGTGAAGCTCGCTCACCTGCGTCCGCGGGCCGGCGACTTCTGCACGCATGGTGCCGTCACCCCGCCACCGGACTGTGCCGAATTTGTGCCGTGACTTGCAAAATCCGACCCCGAAAAGGTCCACTTGCGGCACAAACTTCAAGCCCCCGGAACGCCACTTTCCCCAGCACCGACAACCACTTGGCGCTGCTTGTTATGGCCGCTCAGTTCGACTGTTAATCCGTAGATCCCTGGTTCGAGCCCAGGTCGGGGAGCCAAATTCAAAGAGTCAGCTTCGCAAGGAGCTGACCCAATACTGAAAAGGCCGGATGGATTCTTGGGTGACCAAGACTTTGGCCGGTTCGTCCTGGTCCGTGGGTGAGTACACCGATCGCAGTGCTGGCGCCGCAGCCATTGCAACGATGCGTCGCCTTGCCGAAATTGGCCGTGGATCAAGCGGCTTCATTTCCACGAATATCCGGAAGGCACCTCCCGCACGTTCCGGTAGATCCCGGTCAAACTTCAACTCTGATGTCGAGCCAGCCCTGGCGCGTTCAGTGCCGAATCAGGTTCTCGATCACCACCGTACGACGTTTCGTGCGACTCCGTGACAGAACTCAGGTCAGGCGCACGGTGCCGAAACTTGCCTACACTCTCGTTGTCCTGGCGGATGCAGTCGTTCGAAAGCTCCAGGTGAATTCCATGTCGAGGCGTGCCGATACTGGCCCCTCGCCCGATCGTGCGCACGATGTTCCCGACAACCCATCGCTCACCCTCTCCTGAACCGCTTCTTGCATGACCAACGACCGCGTCTTCCACCTGCTGGAAGACATTCGCCTCATCGATGAAGCCCGTCACGCACTCGTTGATCGGCTGAGAAGGCTCGTGCTGAGCGTCGATCCGAGCGTGACCGAGGAGGTCAAGTACGCAGGCCTGCTGTTCTCCGCAGGCCCTCCGTTCTGCGGCATCTTTTCGTACTCGCGGCATGTCTCTCTCGAGTTCGGCCGCGGCAGCGAGCTGGCCGATCCGCACAAGGTGCTCGAAGGCGAGGGAAAGATGCGGCGCCACATCAAGCTGGAGAACGGGGACGACTTGTTCAGGAAGAACGTGCGTGAATATGTCGTTGCGGCCTTCACGGCCGCACGCGCCGCCGAGCTTCAGCACAAGCGGACCACCCGCCGATAGCGGGTGTCCGCCTCCCTTGGGCCCGCCCTCCTGGCGCAGAATGCAGTTCGCGCCGCGTGCGCAGACTGTCGAGAGGACGCGAGATGAACCCCGTGAAGATCGTTGCAATGGTGCTCATCGTGGCAGGCATCCTCGGGTTGCTCTACGGTGGCTTCAGCTACACCAAGGACACGACGGCCGTCAAACTCGGGCCGATCGAGTTGTCCGTGAAGGAGAAGCAGACCGTCAACGTCCCTGTCTGGGCCGGCGTCGGCGCCATCGTGGTGGGCGCGCTGCTTCTGGTGCTCGGCGGCAAGAAGGGGTGAGCTCGATGCACGCACCGAGCAAGGCACTTGCCGCATTCATCCTCGCTGCCACCGCCGCAGCATCCTCCCTTCAGGCGCAGACGCCGCCGAAACTCCAGCAGTTCGTGTACGTGCTGCGGGTCAGCCCTGCGTTCCACGACGCGAGCAAGTGGACGCAGAAGGAGAATGAAGCCGTGGGCCGGCATTTCACGCGGCTCAAGGAAGCAACCGCGACCGGGCGGGTCATTCTTGCAGGCAAGACAAGCGAAGCCCTGGACGCCACCTTCGGACTGGTGATCTTCGAAGCCGAGGACGAGAAGGTCGCCCGGCAATTCATGGAGACGGACCCTGCGGTGGCCGCCGGGGTCATGTCGGCCACGCTTCACCCCTACGTCCTGGCACTTCAAAGAAAACCGTGAGATATCCATGAGCTTGAAGAAGACCGACATGGTCAAGAACCTGGCCAAGAAGCTCGACGGCAAGATGAAATCCGCTGGCATTCCGCAACGGTTTGCCCAGGGGTCTTCCGAGGTCGGGGCCAAGCGGGAACTGCGCGCAGGCAATACCGCGAACAAGCTGGTTCCCGTGGCATGCCGGCTGCCGGCCGACCTGGTCAATCAATTGCGCGATCGGGCCGTCGGTCACGAAGGCGGAATCAATGCCCTGGTGGCACGTGTCCTGGCCGAGTGGCTGGCCTCCAGCAAGGGCAGCTGACTTCCGGCAACCTCGCCCGGTGCGGCCAGAGCTGGCAGGTTCATGAAGTGCCTCAGGCCGGCATCGGCTCGTCGATGACCAGGCTCGAGCCAGGTACCAGACAGCATTGCGCCGGGCCGTTCACCGCTTCGACCACGACACGCTCGCCGCCCTCGCCGAGGTCGATGCGCTGACCGGTGTCGAGGAAGTGGTCGTCGGGGTCGCCGCTGCGCGTCAGCCAGATGCGGCCGCGCAGCACCAGCAGCGCTTGGTCGGGCGTGGCCGGCAGCGTGATCGCGCGGCCGGGCGGGAGATCGACGGTGTGCAGTGTCTCGTTCATGCCGCCATCGTCGCGTGATGCGCGCGCGCTCGCCAGCCACAGCAGTGGGCGAATCTGTGCTGCACAGTCGGTGTGCTCGGCAGGGCTGTGCCGGCCGGGTTCACCCGGATCTGTGCTGGTCGCCGTGTCGGCTCGGCCAGCACAATCGCGCCATGAGCGCGACCGCCGACAACATCTCGCCCCTGCCGCCGCTGTATCTGCAGCTGGCCGATCGTCTGGCGCTGGCCATCCGCAGCGGCGCACTGGGGCATGGCGACCGGCTGCCGTCTGTGCGGCAATGCGCACGCGAGCAATCGGTGTCGGTGGCCACCGTGCTGCAGGCCTATCGTCACCTCGAGGACGCGCGGCTGGTCGAGGCGCGGCCGAAGTCGGGCTATTTCGTCGCCGCGGCACTGCCGCCGCCGCTGCAGGAGCCCGACACGTCGGCCCCGCCGGCCGATTCGCTGGCGGTCGACGTCGCCTCGCTGACCGAGCGGGTGATGCAGATGGCGGCCGATCCGCACACGCTGTCGTTCGGCGCCGCATGCCCGGCGCCCGAGTTCTACGACCAGGAGCGGCTGCGCCGCGCGTTGACCCAGGCCACGCGGCGCCACCGGGCGCTGCTGTGCCAGTACCCGCAGGCCGGCGGCAATGAATCGGCGCGGCGGGCGATCGCGCGCCGCGCCTTGCCGTGGGGCTGCTCGCTGGATCCGCGCGACATCGTGCTGACCGACGGCACCACCGATGCCATCGGCCTGTGCCTGCAGACCGTCACGCGGCCCGGCGACATCGTCGCGCTGGAATCGCCGACCTCGTTCGGCTTCCTGCAGGTGCTGCAAGCGCTGCACCTGCGCGCGCTCGAGATTCCGACCCATCCGCGCCATGGCCTGTCGGTCGATGCGCTGGCGCTGGCGCTGCAGACGCAGCCGGTGCGTGCGCTGCTGGCGGTGCCGACGCTGTCGAACCCGCTCGGCGCGAGCATGCCGCTCGGCGAGCGCAAGCGCCTCGCGCAATTGCTGGCCGAGCACCAGGTGCCGATGATCGAGGACGCGATCTACAACGACTGGTCCGAGCGCGACGAACACCGGCGCGCCGTGCGCTCCTTCGACACCGAAGGGCTGGTGATGTTGTGCAGCTCGTTCTCGAAGACCGTTGCGCCGGGCCTGCGCATCGGCTGGGTCGACGCCGGGCGCTTCACGCCGGCGCTGCGGCGGCTGAAGGCGGCGCTGTCGGGCGGCCACACGACGGTCGCCGAGCTGGCGATGGCCGATCTGCTGCAGCAGCCGGGCTACGAGCCGCAGCTGCGGCGCATGCGCCAGACGATCGCGCGCCGCGTCGACGACGCACGCAGGCTGATCGCCGAGAGTTTTCCGCGCGGCACGCGCGTCACCGATCCGCCGGGCGGCATCATGCTGTGGCTCGAGCTGCCGCCGGCGATCGATTCGCTGGCGCTGTTCCGGGCCTGCCTCGAGGAGCGCATCTGCATCGCGCCGGGCACCATGTTCAGCGCCACCGATCGCTATCGGCACTGCATCCGCCTGAGCGTCGGCGGACGCTGGGACGACGCGCAGCGCCAGGCGCTGCGGCGCATCGGTGCGATTGCCGGCGCGATGCTGGCGCGCGCGGCGCTGCCGTTGGCGGCCTGAGGCGACGCGCAGCTCCCTCATTCGAAGGATGCCGGCGGTCGCGGGCAGGACTCCAATGCACGACCCGCACCGAATCGACAGGGAGTCGCACGATGTCGCTGAAGATCGCCTTTGCGTCCTGCATGGACGCCGAACGCAATGCCGAGCAAAGCGCCTGGAGCGCACTGCAGCAGCAGCAGCCCGACGTGCTGCTGCTGCTCGGCGATACGGTGTACATGGACTGGGGCCTGGCCTCGCTGGCGCGCGTGCCGGCGGCCAAGCGCGAGTGGCAGAGCAACAAATCGAAGGCGCTGGAGGCCTTCGCACACGAGCTTCATGCGCGCTATCGCGACCAGTGGCGAGTGCCGTCGTTTCAGGCGCTGGTGCGCTCGATGCCCAAGCCACGGCAGATCTTCCTGGCCTGGGACGACCACGACTTCGCGTGGAACAACGCCTACGGCATGGAGTCCGACGACCGCCACGCGCCTGAGCGGCTGAACGACAAGACCGTGCCGGACGCCTTCAAGCGCATTGCGCTGGGCCTGCGCGCCCAGTTCGAGGCGACCTTGCGCGATGCCGAGACCGACGCCCCGTACAGCGCGGCCTATGGTCCGCTGCCCGAGCCCGCTTCGTTTACAGAGCTGCCGGACGCGATCGCACCGGTCGATCTGTCGTTTGCGCAGGCGCGACTGCTGGTGCTCGATCAGCGCTGGTGCCGGACGCACCGCGACGCCAAGAATGCGCGCGTGATCTCCGAACCCGACGCGCGCCTGCTGCGCGATGCCGCTGGCGGTCCGGGATCGGGCTTGCTGATCGTCGCCGGCAGCTCGCCGCTGAAGCACCACTCGGTCTTCGGCACCCACGATGCCTGGTGGGCGCCGCCGGACGCCGAGAAGACCGGCCACCACGAGGACCGGGCCTATCCCGAGTACGCGTTGATGCGCTCGGCGCGGTGCCCGATCCTCTACCTCAGCGGCAACATCCATCGCAACGCCTATGGCGGCTGGGTCGAGGATGACATCCCCGGCCGCACGCGTGCGCCGGTGGTGCAGGCGCTCAGCTCGGGCGCCGGCCTGGGACGGCTGTTCTTCCACGAGTACCCCGGCAGCTTCGGCCTGGTCTCGATCGACGGCACGGCACACGATGCGAGCGTCGCGCTGCGCTGGTACGCCGAGGGCCACAAGGTGCCCGACGAGCGGCATCTGCAGATCGCCGACGGGCAGTGGTCGCAGGTGACCGAAGGCGAGTGCACGAACGAGAAGCTGAGCACCGATGCCGATGCGCTGCTGCACGCGACGATCGACCACGAGCCGCTCGCCGTGCTGTCGTACCGCGCGCGCGGCAAGCGGCTGCGCGACGACGACAGGCCGCTGCTGCGATACGACGAGCTCGATGCCGAGGGCTACACCGGCGCGCTGCTGGCCGTGCCGAACCTGGGTCCCGACGGGCTGGCCGACTGGCCCGAGGCGCTGCTCGTCGCCGGCGAAGGCACGTCGATTCGCCTGCATCGGCGCCGCAGCGGCGATGGCGCGCAGGACTGCCGAGACGTCGTTCTGGCGGCTTTCCAGCGGGCATTGGCCGAACGCAAGAGCGTCGTCTTCTACATCCACGGCTTCGGCAAGAGCTTCAGCGCGGCGCTGCAGCAGGCCTGCACGCTGCGCCGGCGCTTCGACTGCATTCCGATCCTCTTCACCTGGCCCAGCGGCAACGAAGGCGGCTTCCTGTCGCTGCTCGGCTCGTTTCCCGCCGCGATCAAGGCGGCCGAACTTTGCTACAAGGGTCTGGTCGGCGCACTCGGCGACTTCCTGCGCGTGGCGAATTCCTATCAGCCCGTGCCTGCGGTGCTGCTGGTGCGCAGCCTCGGTGCGAATACGCTGATGGGCCTGGCGGCCAGCGCACTGCGCGATGAGCCCACCGGCGCGCTGGAACGCTTGATCCTCTCGGCGCCGGCCTGCCCGCGCAAGCAGATGGACTGGCTCGCCCGGTTCAAGTGCGAGCAAGTCGTCACCGTCAACCGTGAGGACGAAAAGCTGCGCTTCGCACAGAAGCAGCACAACGGCGACTTTCTCGGCAACCAGCCGTTCGATGCGAGCGACTACCCGAAGGGCGTGCGGCTGGTGCACCTTGACTGCACCGACGTGAACGGCGTCGACGAATCGCACGACTACCTGCTGCGGCAGGTCAACCTCGAGCTGCACACGCTGAACGAGCAGTTGATCAACGGCCGCCCCATCGACTTCGCGCAACTGCAGCTGGCGGGCTTGCAGGTCAACATGCTCGTCTGACGCCGGGACGCGGCGCCTGACCCCTACACTGCGTCGCTCCATCGTCCCGGAGGCGTCGCCGCGGCGGCGCCCCTCACCTCGCGCATGAGCTGGCACGGCCACCTCCACCTGCACTACCGCACCGACGCCGACAGCCGCACCATCGCCCTCGACCGCCACGAGGGCCCGCTGCGCGTGCTGCAGCGGCTGTACCCCGAAGGCCCGGGCATCTGCCACCACGTGCTGGTGCACCCGCCCGGTGGCATCGTCGGCGGCGACGAGCTCGACATCCATCTGCAACTCGACGCCGGCACCCACGCGTTGTTGACGACCCCCGGCGCGACGCGCTTCTACCGCAGCGCCGGCCCGCTCGCCCGCCAATCGCTGCGGGCGCGGCTCGACGCGGGCGCGCGGCTCGAATGGCTGCCGCTGGAGACCATCGCCTACCGCGGCTGCCGGGCCGAGAACCGGCTGCACTTCGAGCTCGCGCCCGGCGCCGAGATGATCGGCTGGGACGTGCTCGCGCTCGGCCTGCCCGCCGCGGCCCAAGCCTTCGACCACGGCCGCTACCTGCAACAACTGGAGCTGCCCGGTGCCTGGCTGGAGCGCGGACTGATCGACGGCAGCGATGCGCTGCTGCTCGATTCGCCGCTCGGCCTCGACCGCCGGCGCGTGCTGGCATCGCTGTGGTTCGCCACGGGCACGCCGATCGAACGCGCCCTCGGCGAAGCGCTGATCGATGCCGCGCGCGCGGCGATCGATGGCGGCCCGCTGAGCGCCGACGCCGGCGTGACGCGGCTGCACGAGCGCGTGGTCGTGCTGCGCGCGCTGGCCGACCGGGTCGAGCCGGCGATGCAGCTGCTGCAGGCGGTGTGGTCGGCATGGCGGCCGCTGGCCTTCGGGCTGGCACCCTGCGCACCGCGCGTCTGGCGCACCTGACCAGCCCCTCGAACGAGGGGCTGGACGCTCATCCGATGCACTACGATGCGCGCCGATGAAAACCAAGCTCCGCTTCGCTCTCCGTCCGCTGCTGGCCGCCGCGCTGCTGGTCCTCGGCGGCGCCGCCTCGGCGCAAGTGTTCAGGGACAACGCATTGCAGGCGCTGCTCGATGCCGAACGCCATGCCGAGCTGGATCGCATCGCGCTGCAACGCGTGACGGCGCAGGCCGATGATGCGCAGGCCGTGCTGGCGCTGGGGCTGAGTGCGCTGCGCGGCAACGATGCGCCGCGCCGTGAGGCGGCGATCCAGCGCGCCGAAGCCTGCCTGCAGAAGGCACCGCAGGCCGCGCCCTGCCACTACGCGCTCGGCACCGTGCTCGGCGTGCACGCGATGAGCCAGGGCATGCTGAAGATCGCCGCCAGCGTCGGCACCGTCAAGGAGTCGCTGCTGCAGGCGATGACGCTCGATCCGCAGTGGTACCCGGCGCGCAGCGCGGTGGTCGAGTTCTACCTGATGGCGCCGGGCTTCGCCGGCGGCAGCGTGGCCAAGGCGCAGGAGGCCGCGCGCACTGCGGCCAAGCCGGAGCAGCAGCAGGCGCTCGAGGCACGCGTCGCGCTGCACGAAGAGCGCTTCGACGCCGCGCTGAAGCTTCTGCACGAGCTGCGCCCGGGCGCCGACAGCGCGCTGGCCGATGACGCGGCGCAGTGGGCCGCGGCCGCCGGCTTCGGCTTGCTGAAGGCCGGCCGCGCCGATGCAGCGCGCCCGGTCTTCGAGCGCCTGCTTCAGCAGCGGCCCGACCAGGCGATCGGCGCCTATGGCCTGGCGCGCGTGGCCACCGATGCCAACGCACCGGCCGAAGCCGTCAGGCTGCTGCAGCAATCGGCCAAGCTCAAGGGCGCCGAGAACCTGCCGCTGGACTATCGGCTGGGCATTGCCCTGCAGGTGCAAGGCCAGAACGACGCGGCCCGCGCCGCGTACGACCGCTTCATCAAGGCCGGTCGCGGCGCGCGCAGTGCGCTCGACGACGCGAAGAAGCGGCTCGCCGCGCTGAGCGCGAACGGCTAAGCGTTCATCCAGCGCCGACGAGCACGAACGAAGCCCAGTAGGCCGGGTGCCGTGTCTTCGGCTGCGCGGCCAGCTCGCGCTTGGTGTCGGCCAGCGCCTTCGACGCGCCGGCACCGGCCTTGATGCGTGCCAGGAACTTCTCCATGAAGATCGGCGCCACGTCGTCGAACACCGGCCACAGGCTCAGCACGGTGTTGACGTTGCCGGCGACGAAGAGCGCGAACGGCAGCCCCAGCACGCCTTCGCCGGCCACCTGCGGCCCTAAGCCGGTGTCGCAGGCCGACAGGATGGTCAGGTCGCTGCGCAGCTCGTAGCCCGGCCATTCGGCCGCCGTGACGTAGCCATCGGTGCCCGGCGCCAGGTCGGCCTGGCTCAGCACCAGGCTCGACAGCGCCGGGTCCACCGTCGACAGGTGGCCGTGCACCGCGAAGTGCAGCACGCGGTAGTCCTTCAGCGCGCCCTGCTGGTTCAGCCGCTGCAGCGTCGCTTCGCTGGCCTCGCGCGCGAGGTAGGCATCGCTGTTCGGAAAGACGCGGCGCAGCGCCTGCACCTCGAGCTCGGTGCCCGGCAGCGGCACCCATGCCAGGCGCGCTTCGCGCAGCTGGTGCTCGCTGTGCACGGGCAGCGCGCGCAGCTGGCTGCGCGTGCGCGCGGCATCGGCCGGCGCCGCTTCGTAGGCCGGATTGCCCAGCGCCAGCAGGTCCTTCGGCCGCGCGACGCCGCGGTACGCCAGCTGCTGCGCGCGCGCCATCGCATACACCGACAGCGACTGCGCGTAGTGCAGGTCGATCGTCTCGAGCACGCGCCGGCCCTGGAAGGCCAGCAGCTCGAACGGCAGCTGCGCGAGCGCGCCGTCGGGCGAGACGATCCAGTGCCGCCGCCCACCGATCAGCGCCGCCAGCGGCTGCAGCAGCCGGCTGCCGAGGTGGTCGATCAACTCTGACTCGCGCTCCACCACCACCGCGCCCGGCGGCACCGGCGCCGCGCGCTCGCGCAGGCGGAAGCTGCCGTCGGGCAGGCGCCAGACACGCCGGCCCTCGGCGGCCAGCAGGCCCTGCAGGCCGCGCACATGCGAGGTCGCACGCCGCAGCGCCTCGACGGCCTCGGCCAGGTGGGCGATCTCGCCGAGGTCGACATAACGCGGCAGGCCCTCGTGCTCGACCAGCCAGGCGAACAGGTGGTCGCCACGCAGCCCGTAGCCGATGTAGACCGCGCCGCGCGGCACCAGGCCGGGCAGGTCGGCCGCGGCGACGATGCGCGGATCGCGCAGCTGCGCGAACTTCGGGTACTGCGCCTTCAGCGCGGTGACGACCGCTTCGTACTCGCGCAGCGCCGCATCGCGCCGCAGCAGCAGCGGCTCGCGCGCTCGCGCATCGGCGCCCTCGCTGATCAACTTCTCGTGCTCGTGCAGCGCCTGCTCGAGCTGCTGCAGGCGCTGCCGCTCGGCCTCGGGCAGCACGCTCGAGCGCGACGCGCTCTGCTGCGACATGCTCTCCAGCAGCGTGCGCGCCTTCGACAGCTCCGACAGCCGGAAGCCCGGCGCCGGCTCGCCGGCGGCGCCGTGCAGCGCGCTGAAGAAGCGGTAGTCGTCGGCATAGGCCGCGAACAGCGCGCGCCGGTCCTCGGCGGCCAGCCCGGGCTGGCTGCGCACCTGTTCGGCACCGGCGATGAAACCCTCGGCCAGCGCCAACGCGGCCGCCGGCCGGCCGCTGCGCGCCTGCAGGCGTGCCTGCACGGCCAGCTGCTCCAGCGTGAAGCGATGCTGCGTGCCCCACACCGAGCGGCTGGCCGCCAGCAACGCCGGCTGCAGCGCCAGCGCCTGCGCGGTGTCGCCGCGCGCGCTCAGCGCCGCCACGTGGTGCGCCCGCGCCACCAGCGCATACGGGCTCGCCGCCCCGGCCACCTCGTGCAAGCCCTGCGCGGCGCCTGCGCCGGCGGCCACGGCATCGTCGAGGCGACCCGCGGCCAGGTAGGTGCGCGACAGGTTCGACAGCGCGACCAAGGTCTGCAGGTGCGTCGCGCCGAGCGTGCGGCGGCTGGCCTCGAGCGCGGTCTCCTGCAGACGCAATGCATCGTCCACGCGCTGCAGCCCCAGGTAGGTCGCGGCGAGGTTGTTGCGTGCAGAGATCGCGGCCTCGTGCCACGCCCCCATCACCTCGATCGCCAGCCGCATGCCCTGCTCCTGCGCCTGCAGCGCCTGCGGCAGGCGGCCGATCGCCGCATACAGCCGCCCCAGGTTGCCGAGCGCGGCAATGGTATTGGGCGCGCGCTCGCCGCGCCGCGCCTTCCACTGCTGATGGACCTGCTGCGCCAGCTCCAGCGCCTCGCCGAGCCGGCCCTGGTTCTCCAGCAGCGGGATCAGCTTCGAGCGCAGCAGCAGCGCTTCGTCGGCCGAGATCTGCTGCGCGCCCTGGCGCGGCTGCATCAGCTCGCGCAGCGCGGTTTCGGCCGCGGCATGCTGCCCGCCCTGGCCCATCGCCGCCGCACGCTCGACCGCCTGGCGTTGCAGGCCGCCGCAGGACACCAGCACGACGCCGGCGGCCAGCAGCGCGCAGCGGCGCAAGCAGCATCGGGCCGGGCGCGTGTGCCGCATGCCGCTCACTCCTTGCGGCAGCCCTCGGGCAGTGGTGCGCGCTCGCCCAGCGCGGCCATCGGCGCGACGACCCAATGGCCCTGCAGGTCGTGGATCAGCGCGTGTTCGCAATCGGCAGCCGCCAGCGCGCCGCGCACGTAGACCGTTTCAGCCGCCAGGCGCAGCCGGAAGGTCTGCTGCGCCGCGCCGGCCGGCACCGCCGGGCGCCGGGCGGCCATCTCCAGCGCTGTCAGCAGCAGCCCGGAGAACACCGACCTGAGCGCCCGAGCGCCGTCCTTCAGCCAGTGCTCGCTGATGTCGAGGCTGTCGTCGGCCATCGAGAAGGCCAGCATGCGGATCGCCTGGCGCGCCGGCGCCGCCTCGGGCAATCCGGCGCCGAAACCGATCAGCGCATCGACATGCACCGAGCGCTGGTCGGTCGCGAAGACGAACTTCGGCGCGACGTGCACGACCTGCCGCGCCTCGATCGCCGCGCCCTCGCGCACCAGCCCGAAGCCGTGCCCGCGCAACCGCTGCTCGAGCGGCGCCATCAGGTCGAACAGCGACACACCGGCCAGCGCCTCGGCATAGGGCCGGATCACGCGATTCACGTCGTCCTGCGTCTCGTACCTGCGCACCGCCCCGACATCGGCCACCGCGACGGCACTGCCGGTCGATTGATCGGTGGAGACGATCAATTCCTCGTCGGCGGCCTTGTTCGTGCGCTCGACCGAGTTGGCGATCACGTGCGCCGTGACGTACACCGCCAGCGCCACCCACGGATTGACGCCCTGCTGCAGCTGCAGCGCGCCGCGCGCCGACGCGTCGGGCGTGCGCTCGACCAGCGCGCGCTGGATGCGGATCGGCTGCGCGGCCGGCACCACGAGGGTCCAGGCCGGCGCATCGGCGGCCTGCGCGCCGGCGCCGGCCGCGCACGCCACCGCGGCCACCGCGGCAATGGATCTACGTGCGAATCGCATGGGGCGATTCAGCGCGCCAAGTCGGCGACGATCTCTTCCTTCGCGACCTCGACGGCCTCGAAGAACTTCGCGGTCAGCGCCGGATACGCCGGTGGCTGGTCCCAGGTCTTGCCGACGCCGCGCAGGGTGCGCACCTTCTTGTACCACTGGTAGGCATTGGTGCGCAGATCCAGCAGGTAGGCCTCGCCGCCAACATATGCCATCGGATCGCCCGCCGCCATCGGAATGACGCCCGAGAACGGGTAGTTGAATCCCACCTGGCCGACAGTGACGACCAGCAACCGTTCGACGCCTAGTCGGTCGCGCAGCGGCCGCATGTCGCGCACATGCGAGGTCCCGTCCTTGGCATCGAAGCGGTCCGGCTTGAAGGTCTTCATCAACTCGGAGTCGCTGAACGAGCGGGCCGCAACGCCCTTCTTCTGCAATGCGCGCATCAACTCGCTCTCGACCGCGCGCAACTCGTCGGTCGGCAGCGACTTGGCATGCGCGGTGAGCTTGGACGTCACCGCGGTCACGATGCCCAATTGCAGCAATCCGCCCGCGGCGCCGCCGCGTTCGGGATCGTATTCCCACACGTTCGGCCGCTCGGGCAATTGCACGACGACGCCGACACTCGTCTTCTCGTCGAAGATCGCCGCGCCCTTGTGCAGGTCCACCGGCACGATGCTGACGCAGCCGCCCAGTGCCCAAGTTCCGGCAACGGCGGCCAACCATCTCCACAGACGCATGGCGAGGCTCCTCTCGATCAATGCGACGGCGACGCCATCAGTGCGATGCGATTGTTCTCGTTGGACGATCGCGCGACCTCCTACAAATCGACGATGTGCGGCAACGGCAGGTGGCGAGACGATCTCACCGCCTTTGCAGCGATGGCGGCCGACCACAGGCCTCGACGAAACGCTCCGGAGTCGATCATGAACCTTGCTTCCCTGAATGCCATTTGCCCCGGCTGCCGCTCGCACTTCAACGGTGTGCCGCGACGATCGTTCTTCGGCTTTCAGAAGTTGCCGTGCCCGCATTGCGACGAGACGGTCGTGTACCCGCTGACCGGCGGCTATCGAACGTTCTATGGGGTGCTCCTGTGCTTCATGGTGCTCGGACTGGTCGGCTCTTGGGCGCAAGGCGTGGCGGCAATGCCGAATGCATTGGCGATCGCGGCGATCTATGCGCTGGTGCGCAACGAGCGCATCCGGCAGCGCGTGGCGCGCTTGGAAGCGACTTCTCCCGACGAACGGGTGGCCGTTCGCTCGGTTGTTCAATCTCAAGGGGGTGAGTCATGAAGATCGAGCTCGGGAACCTGCCCGCCGCGTGGCACCAGGAGTGGGTGAGCGGCGGTGCGATGTCGTTCGGAGGCGGCACGGTATTCCGCGACACGAGCACGAGCGTGGCTGCCAACTACTTGCTTCTCGGCACCTACATCACCTCGAAGGAGGAAGCATTCGAAGGCCGTGCAACCGGTAGCCGGCTCAGCGGCGGTGGAACGCTGACCGGCGTCCGTTTTACCTTTGGCGGCAAGAATGGCGAGCAGCATCTGCAGTACGCCGCCAGCGAATTCAGCGTTGTCGAGGCTCCGGGTTGGCTGACGACGACGAATCCCGACGAGACGACGCTGTTCACCGGCCTGGGCCAGTTGTTAACCGGCAGCGACGGCGGCGCCGCCTTCATCTCGAGGTTCCTCGCCGGCAACGACACGCTCACCGGCAACCACTTCGCCAATGCGCTCAACGGCGGCGCCGGCAACGACCGCCTCAGCGGCGGCGCGGGCGCCGACCGCATCGATGGCGGCGCGGGACAGGACACCTCGGTCTATCGCGAAATGCCGCGCGCCGACTACAACGTCTCCCGGCTCTCGAACGGCACCGTGCTCGTCGCGACGCGCGACGGCAGCGTCGATCGCAATGTCGGCATCGAGTCGCTCGAATTCACCGATGCGACGACGGCGGCGCAGGCGCTGCCCTTCATGCCCTACCTCACCGACGTGCCGGCGAGTGCCGTGCAGGCGGTGTTCCGCTTCTACAACGCCCGCGACAAGGCCTACTTCTACACCACCAGCGTCGCCGAGCGCGACATGGTGATCCGCCAGTCCACCGACGCGTCATACACGCCCGCGGAACCGATGTGGCCGTACTTCTACCAGGGAGCCACGTTCGAGCAGGCCCACACCAGCTCGGGCTCGGTGCCGGTCTTCCGCTTCTACAACACCAAGACCGGCCACCACTTCTTCACGACCTCGCCCGCCGAGCGCGACATGGTGCTGAAGGAGTCGACCGATCCGAACTACGGCAGCCCCGGCATGTGGCCCTTCACCTACGAAGGCGAGGCCTTCCGGGCGTTCACCGATGCGAATCACCGCGACGCGGTGCCGGTGCACCGCTTCTACAGCGCGTCGCTCGACCGCCACTTCTTCACCGCCAGCGCGCAGGAAGCCGACGAGATCAAGCTGACCGGGCAGTGGAGCTACGAAGGCATCGGCTACTTCGGCGAATCGATGGCTTGACCAGGCGCGCCTCACCGACCGTCCACGCACACCGACCTGGGAACCGACCATGACCCACCAAACCGCCCTGCTCCGCCGTGCCGGCCTGCTGTCTGCCGTCGCAGCGCTGCTGACGGGCTGTACGACGGTGAGCTACGACGGCCCCCGCCGCCCCGACAGCGAAGTCGCGACGCTGGAGTCCGAGCGAACCAGCATCGCGACCATCGACGGCGCGCGGGTGCCCTACAGCGGCGGCAACTTCGGTGTCTTCAAGCTGCTGCCGGGCACGCACGTGATCGGCGTGAACCTCAACGACAACAGCGCCTACATGTCACGGCGCTATTCGACGGCACCGCTGCAGATCCGGTTCAAGTTCGAGCCGGGACGGACCTACGTGACGCGACCGGTGTATCGCAGCGACCAGTGGTCGCCGGAGATCGTGGAGAAAGCCGGGCGCTGAAATCCGGGCGTCGCGGCGCACGCTAGTGCGCGAACGCGTACGGCCCGCCACGCTCCAGCGCGCGGCGGTACGCCGGCCGCGCATGGATGCGCTCGAGGAAGGCCATCAGCCGCGGCCGGCTCGCATCGAGGCCGGCGCGCTGCGCGGCGGCCTCGACCGGGAAGCTCATCATGATGTCGGCGCCGCTCAGCTCGGCGCCGGCAAACCACTCGCTGAGGCCGAGCTCGATCTCCATGAAATCGAGCTGGCGCTTCAGGTTCGGCCACACGGCCACGTCGAGCGCCTTCCTGCACACCGCCTTGATCACCGGCTTGACGATGAAGGGCATCGGCGAGCTCGCGATCTTGTCGAACACCAGCTTCATCAGCAGCGGCGGCATCGCCGAGCCTTCGGCAAAGTGCAGCCAGTAGCGATAACGCAGATGATCCGCGGTACCCGGCTTCGGGCACAGGCGGCGGTTGCCATGGCGTTCGAGCAGGTACTCCACGATCGCCCCGGTCTCGGCCACCGTGATGTCGCCATCGCTGATCACCGGCGACTTGCCCAGCGGGTGCACCGCACGCAATTCCGGTGGCGCCAGCATCGTCTTCGCATCGCGCTCGTAGTGCCGGATTTCGTAGGGCAGGCCGAGCTCCTCGAGCAGCCACAGCACGCGCTGAGAGCGCGAATGGTTCAGGTGGTGGACGGTGATCATCCGGATATTGTCTCTGCCCTGTCACGCCACCACGCCAGCACGCCGTCGCCGGCGACGTGGCCGCAGGCGAAGCAGGCGGTCAACAGGTAGCCGCCGGTCGGGGCCTCCCAGTCGAGCATCTCGCCGGCGCAGAAGACGCCGGGCAGGGCCGTCAGCATCAGCCGTTCGTCGAGCGCTTCGAGCCGCACGCCGCCGGCGGTGCTGATGGCCTCGTCCACCGGCCGCGGCGCCTTCAGCTCGATCGGCCAGTGCTTGAGCTCATTCGCCAGGGCTTGCGGGGCCTGCGCGACGCGCTCGGCAAGTGCCGCGGCGTCGTAGCGTTCGCGCAGCAGCGCGGCCTTGACGCCATCGAGCCCGGCCTGCTCGCGCAGGTGGTTCGGCAGCGAGCGTGCGCCGCGCCCATGGGCCAGCGCTTCGGCCAGGCGCTCGGCGCTGCGGCCGGGCAGCAGATCGAGGTGGATGGTCGCGCGGCCGTCGCGCGTGATGCGTTCGCGGATCGGCGCGGCGGCGGCATACACCAGGCTGCCTTCGATGCCGCCGGCGGTGATCACGAACTCGCCGGCGCGGTCGAAGTCGTCGAACTGCAGGCGCACCGATTTCATCGGCGCCCCGGCGAAGCGGCGCGAGAAGTAGTCGCTCCAGCCGACGTCGAAGCCGCAGTTCGCGGGCGCGAGCGGCGCCAGCGCGACACCACGGGCGGCGAGCCAGGGCCACCAGGCGCCATCGGAGCCGAGCCGCGGCCAGCTGGCGCCGCCGAGCGCGAGCACGACGGCATCGGCCTCGACGAGCTCCGCCCCCTGCGGCGTGTCGAAGCGCAGCCGCGTCGGCGGATCGTCGGCCTGCCAGCCGGTCCAGCGCTGCCGCATGTGCAAACGCAGCCCGGCCGCGCGCAGCCGGTGCAGCCAGGCGCGCAGCAGCGGCGCCGCCTTCATCTCGTGCGGAAACACCCGCCCCGAGCTGCCGACGAAGGTGCTGACACCCAGCCCCGCCGCCCAATCGCGCAGCGCCTGCGGGCCCAGCACCTCGAGCCAGCGGGCGACGGCCGGCGCCCGTGGCCCATAACGCCCGATGAACGCGGGTGCCGGCTCGTTGTGGGTCAGGTTCAGGCCTCCCTTGCCGGCGAGCAGGAACTTGCGGCCGGCCGACGGCATCGCATCGTGCAGGCTCACCTGCGCACCGCCGGCGAGCAGGCGCTCGGCGGCCATCAGGCCAGCCGGACCGGCACCGACGATCGCCACCCGCGGTGCGGCCTCCGGAGGGCTTGTAGGACAAGACGCCGTGCCGTTGTAGGAGGGATCCATCGGCGGCAGTCTATTCGCGCAAGCAATCGTTCACCATTGGTGACGATCGGTCAGCGATGCGTGGCTTTGAGACATGAGGCCCCCGCGGCTGCCGCGCGGCGTCAGACTGTGGGCGCGGCATGGCCTGCGGGGCCTGTCCAAGAAACACCCCATCGCATTCCAAGGAGCAAACGATGACACGCAAGACCCTCTGGCAATTGAGCGCGATCGCCGCGGCCGCCACCGTCATGGGCATCGCCCAGGCACAGTCCGACAACAGCGTCGCTGCCAACGAAGTGATCGTCGAGCAGCGTGTCGCCACCGAGGCGAAGGAGATGGCCGCCGAGCCGGTGATGACGCCCGAGCAGGCCGCGACCTACGCAACGACCGAAGCGACGACGACGAGCCCGTCGATCACCGAGACGACGATCACCACGACCACGACGACGACGACGTCGGTTCCGCAGAGCACCACCATCGTCGTGGTGCCGACCCAGGTCGACCATGTCGTGGTCGCCGCCAAGGCCTGGGCGGCCGTCGAGGCTGAGCCCACCACCCGCGAGGAAGTGGTCTCCGAGGCCGTCTACGCGAACAAGAACGGCTTGATCCCGCGCGGCGAAATGAACGCCGCCAACGAAGACAAGGGCACGATCTACCTCGAGATGGGCGACCAGGCCCGCCATGAACGCTCGACCAAGCAGTACTACGCCAAGGTCGATTCCCGCCACCAGCAGTTTGCTGCCGCCGAGCAGGAGCGCCTGAACCAGCTGGCCCTGCAGGAACAGCAGCGCCAGCAGGCCTTGGCCGCTGAACAAGCGCAGCAACAGCAGCAGTTGGCACAGCAGGAACAACCGAAGCAGTGACCGACGGGCCGCGCTGGGCGGCCCTCGTGTCGACCCCGGAAGCGGGCGCCTCGAGCGGCGCCCGCTTCTCTTTTGTGCCGCCGGTTTTCTAGACCGACACCAGCTGGCGCACGCCGTCGGCCGCCATCGCGCTGCCGCGGCCGCGGCGCACGATCTCGCCGCGCTCCATCACCAGGTACTGGTCGGCCAGCTCGGCGGCGAAGTCGTAGTACTGCTCGACCAGCACGATGGCCATCGTGCCGCGATCGGCGAGCATGCGGATGACGCGGCCGATGTCCTTGATGATGCTCGGCTGGATGCCTTCGGTCGGCTCGTCGAGGATCAGCAGCTTCGGCCCCGCGGCCAGCGCGCGGGCAATCGCCAGCTGCTGCTGCTGCCCGCCGGACAGGTCGCCGCCGCGGCGGCCGATCATGCTCTTCAACACCGGGAAGAGCTCGAACAGCTCGGCCGGGATCGCCGTGCCGCCGGGCTTGACTGCCAGGCCCATGCGCAGGTTTTCCTCGACGGTCAGCCGCGAGAAGATTTCGCGCCCCTGTGGCACGTAGCCGATGCCACGGCGCACGCGCTCGTAGCTGGTGGCCTTGGTGATGTCGGCACCGTCGAGCTGCACCGTGCCGGTCTTCACCGGCACCACGCCCATCAGACTCTTCAGCAGCGTCGTCTTGCCGACGCCGTTGCGGCCGAGGATCACCGTCACCTCGCCCTGCTTCGCCTCGAAGCCGAGGTTGCGCAGGATGTGGCTGCCGCCGTAGTACTGGTTGAGGCTGTCGACTTTGAGCATATGTTCAGCGCCCCAAATACACCTCGACGACCTTGTCGTTGGCCTGCACCTCGGACAGCAGCCCCTCGGCCAGCACGCTGCCTTCGTGCAACACCGTGACCTGCTTGCGGCCTTCGGTCAGCTGCTCGACGAACTTCATGTCGTGCTCGACGACGACCAGCGAGTGCTTGCCCTCGAGCGACAGGAAGAGCTCCGCCGTGCGCTCGGTCTCCTCGTCGGTCATGCCGGCCACCGGCTCGTCGAGCAGCAGCAGCTTCGGCTCCTGCATCAGCAGCATGCCGATCTCCAGCCACTGCTTCTGGCCGTGCGACAGCAGGCCCGCGGTGCGCTGCGCTTCGGGCAGCAGGTGGATGGTTTGCAGCACCTCGCCGATGTGGTCGAGCTGCGTACCGGTGAGGCGCGAGAACAGCGACGCGCGCACGCGCCGGTCGGCGGCGAGTGCGAGCTCGAGGTTCTCGAACACCGACAGCTCCTCGTAGACCGTCGGCTTCTGGAACTTGCGGCCGATGCCGATCTGCGCGATCTCGGGCTCGGACAGGCGCAGCAGGTCGATCGTCGAGCCGAAGTGGGCGCGGCCGCTGTCGGGCCGCGTCTTGCCGGTGATGCAGTCCATCATCGTCGTCTTGCCGGCGCCGTTCGGCCCGATGATGCAGCGCAGCTCGCCGACGTTGACCGCCAAGGTCAGCGCATTCAGCGCCTTGAAGCCATCGAAGCTGACGGTGATGTCGTCGAGGTACAGCGCGACACCGTGCGTGAAGTCGGGCTCACCGAGCTTGGCGACGCGGCTGAACGAAGCCTGGCGGCCGCCGCTTTCGGTCGCGATGGCCGCTCTTTTGGCGGCATAGGCTTCGCGGCGCCGCGCGCCCTCCTCCATCAGGTCCGGGGTCATGACCGCCGCTCCTTCACCCGCCGGAACAGCCCGACGATCCCGTTCGGCAGGAACAGCGTCACCGCGATGAACAAGGCGCCGAGGAAATACAGCCAGAATTCCGGGAACGCCACCGTGAACCAGCTCTTCGCGCCGTTGACGAAGAAGGCGCCGACGATCGGCCCGATCAGCGTCGCGCGGCCGCCGACCGCCGCCCAGATCGCGATCTCGATCGACGCGGCCGGGCTCATCTCGCTCGGGTTGATGATGCCGACCTGCGGCACGTACAGCGCGCCGGCGATCGCGCACATCACCGCCGACAGCGTCCAGATGCTCAGCTTGTAGGCCAGCGGCGAATAACCCGAGAACATCACCCGCGTCTCGGCATCGCGGATCGCCTGCAGCACGCGACCGTACTTGCTGTTGACGATGGCGCGCGCCATCAGGAAGAAGCCGACCAGCGTCAATCCGCTGATGCCGAACAGCAGCACGCGCATGCCGGAGGTGGCGACCGGCACGTCGAGGAGGCGCTTGAAGTCGGTGAAGCCGTTGTTGCCGCCGAAGCCGGTCTCGTTGCGGAAGAACAGCAGCATCGCGGCGAAGGTCATCGCCTGCGTGATGATCGAGAAGTACACGCCCTTGATGCGCGAGCGGAACGCGAACCAGCCGAAGACGAAGGCCAGTGCCCCCGGCACCAGCACGATCAGCAGCATCTGTGCGATGAACGAATCGGACAGCGCCCAGTGCCACGGCAGCGCCTTCCAGTTCAGGAACACCATGAAGTCCGGCAGGTCGCTCTGGTAGTTGCCGTCGCGGCCGATCTGGCGCATCAGGTACATGCCCATGCCGTAGCCGCCGAGCGCGAAGAACAGGCCATGGCCGAGCGACAGGATCCCCGTGTAGCCCCAGATCAGGTCCATCGCCAGCGCGCAGATCGCGTAGCAGAGGATCTTGCCGGCGAGCGTGACCCAGTAGTCGCTCAAGTGAAAGGCGCTGTCGGGCGGCACCGCCAGGCTGAGCAGCGGCACCAGCACGGTGATCACCGCGACGGCCACCGCCACCGCCGACCAGCCGGCGGGGCCGAGCAGCAGACCGCGCTTCTGCTGCAGCGTGACACCCAGGGGAAGGTCCGGAATCTTCATCACGCTTCGGCGCTCCGGCCCTTGACCGCGAAGAGCCCCTGCGGCCGCTTCTGGATGAACACGACGATGAAGACCAGCACCATGATCTTGGCCAGCACCGCGCCGGCCCAGCCTTCGAGCAGCTTGTTCAGAACTCCCAGGCCCAAGGCCGCGTAGACCGTGCCGGCCAGTTGGCCGACACCGCCGAGCACGACGACCATGAACGAGTCGACGATGTAGCCCTGGCCGAGATCGGGCCCGACGTTGCCGACCTGGCTCAGCGCGCAGCCGGCCAGCCCGGCGATGCCGGCGCCGAGCGAGAACGCCAGCATGTCGATGCGCGCGGTGTCGACGCCGACGCAGGCGGCCATGCGGCGGTTCTGCGTCACGCCGCGCACGAAGAGGCCGAGCCGCGTGCGCCCGATCAGCACGGCCATGCCGATCAGCACCGCCGCCGCGAAGACGAGGATCGCGATGCGGTTGTACGGCAGCACCAGGTTCGGCAGCACCTGCACGCCGCCCGACATCCAGGCCGGGTTCTCGACACCGACGTTCTGCGCACCGAACACCGAACGCACCGCCTGCATCAGCACCAGGCTGATGCCCCAGGTGGCCAGCAGCGTCTCGAGCGGCCGGCCGTAGAGCCAGCGGATCACGCTGCGCTCGAGCACCGCGCCGACCAGCGCCGAGCTGAGAAAGGCCACCGGAATCGCCACCAGCACGTACCAGTCGAAAGCCCCCGGCAGGTACTGGCGAAAGAGGTTCTGCACGACGTAGGTCGCATAGGCGCCGATCATCATCAGCTCGCCGTGCGCCATGTTGATGACGCCCATCAGGCCGTAGGTGATCGCCAGGCCGAGCGCCACCAGCAGCAGGATCGAGCCCAGGCTCGCACCGGTGAACAGCACGCCCAGGCGCTCGCCCCAGGCGAGCTGGCCTTGCACGCTGTCGAGCGCGCCCTGGATGGCCGCTTTCACGGCCGGATCACTTTCGGCGTTGAGCCGTTCGAGCAGCAGCGAGCGCGTCGCTGGCTGGCTGTTGCCGGACAGCGCCTTCGCCGCGGCGATGCGCTTGGTGGCATCGTCCGACGAGATCAGCACCGCCGCGCGCAACAGCGTGAGCTGCGCCTTCAATGCCGCATCGGTCTCCGCGGACAGCGCCTTCTCGATCAGCGGCAGTTTGCCTTCGTCGGCCTGGTCCTTCAGGTCGGCGATGGCCTTCGACCGCGCCGCCAGATCGGGCGACACCAGTCCCAGCGCCGCGACCGCGGCTTCGAGCTCGCGGCGCATGCGGTTGTTGTTGACGACGTCCTCGGCATCGGCCGGCAGCGTTGCCGCCGCGCCGCTCGCCGCCTCGACCGCCTTGCCGTCCTTGACGATGAAGGCCTTGCCGCCTGCCGTCTTCACCGCATCGTCGAGCAGCGCGTGCACGAACGGCACCAGCGCCGGATCGCCCGCCGCAATCGCCTCGTTCAACGCCGCGATGCGCTCGTCGCTGTCGCCCGCGGCGATGCGGCCGGCCAGTTCGGGCGTCAGCGCAAAAGCCTGCGGCACGGCAGCAAGCCATGCCAGCAGGCAAAACACGAAAGGCAGCACACGTGCGAACAAATCAAGTCCCCAACGACGGCGCGGCCACGTGGCCGCGCCTTTCATCCATTACTTCTTCTCGGGGACGTTCTTCTTGCCCTTGTTCTCGGCGATGTAGTCGCTCCACGGATCGGCAGCCACCGGGCCCTTGGTCTTCCACACCACGTTGAACTGGCCGTCGGCCTTGATCTCGCCGATGAACACCGGCTTGTGCAGGTGGTGGTTTTCCTTGTCCATCGTCGAGGTGAAGCCGCCCGGCGCCGCGTAGGTCTGGCCGGCCATCGCCGCGATCACCTTGTCGGTGTCGGTCGACTTGGCCTTCTCGACCGCCGCCTTCCACATCATGATGCCGAGGTAGGTGGCCTCCATCGGGTCGTTCGTCAGCGGCTTGTCCTTGTGGCCGGCGATGCCCTTGGTCTTCGCGTAGTCGGCCCACTTCTTCGTGAACTCGGTGTTCGCCGGGCTCTTGACCGACATGAAGTAGTTCCACGCCGCCAGGTGGCCGACCAGCGGCTTGGTGTCGACGCCGCGCAGCTCTTCCTCACCCACCGAGAAGGCCACCACCGGCACGTCGGTCGCCTTCAGGCCCTGGTTGCCGAGCTCCTTGTAGAAAGGCACGTTGGAGTCGCCGTTGATCGTCGACACCACCGCGGTCTTCTTGCCCTCGGCCGAGAACTTCTTGATCTTGGCGATGATGCTCTGGTAGTCCGCATGGCCGAAGGGGGTGTACTCCTCCATGATGTCGGACTCGGGGATGCCCTTGGCCTTCAGGAAGGCGCGCAGGATCTTGTTGGTGGTGCGCGGGTAGACGTAGTCGGTGCCCAGCAGCACGAAGCGCTTGGCCGCGCCGCCGTCCTTGCTCATCAGGTATTCCACCGCCGGAATCGCCTGCTGGTTCGGCGCGGCGCCGGTGTAGAAGACGTTCTTCGAGAGCTCCTCGCCTTCGTACTGCACCGGGTAGAACAGCAGCGAGTTCAGCTCCTCGAACACCGGCAGCACGCTCTTGCGCGACACGCTGGTCCAGCAGCCGAAGACGACCGCCACCTTGTCCTTGCTGATCAGCTGGCGCGCCTTCTCGGCGAACAGCGGCCAGTTCGACGCCGGGTCGACGACCACCGGCTCGAGCTTCTTGCCCATCACCCCGCCCTTGGCGTTGATCTCGTCGATGGCCATCAGCACGGTGTCCTTCAACACCGTCTCGGAGATCGCCATCGTGCCGGACAGCGAGTGCAGCACGCCGACCTTGATGGTCTCCTGCGCCTGCGCGATCGAGGTGAAGCCGAGCGTGCATGCGGCCGCGGCCAACGCGGTCAGGGATTGGGCGGCGAATCGACGGGTCAGTTTCATGAGGTCCTGCTCCAGGGGTGGTTGTCAGCGGGCTGGAGGTTAGGAGCCGGGGCGGCGCGGGCCAATACGCAAGGTGACGTAGAGAAAACCACGGGCGGCATCGTCGGAAGCGAGGGTTGCGCGCGCGCCGAAGCGGCGTTTCAATCGCCTCGGGGCCGGATACCCGGGGAGAACGCGCATGAGACCGCACGGCCGCCCGAAGGGCGAATTCCCCCTCGCGGGGACGGCGCGCAGCCCCAGGGGGGCGTCATGACCACCCGCCTCTACAACGCGACGCTGCCGGACGGCAGGCTCGTCGAGTACCGCGACCGCAAGCGCCGCTGGTGGAGCCTGTCGGTGGTCTGGCCGCTGATCCCCTTCGTCGGCCTGGCCGCGCACGATGCCACCGGCTGGCAGATCATGCTGGGCCTGCCGCTCGTCATCAGCTATGGCCTGATGCCGCTGCTCGACGGGCTGATCGGCGAGGACCCCAGCAATCCGCCGGAAGCGGTGGTGCCGCAGCTCGAGGCGGACCGGTACTACCGCTGGCTGACCTGGGCGACCGTGCCGCTGCACTATGTGGCGCTGATCGGCTGTGCCTGGTGGGTCGGCACGCGGGATCTGTCGTGGTGGGCGGTGCTGCTGCTGGCGTATGTCGCGGGCACCGACTCGGGGCTCGGCCTGAACACCGCGCACGAGCTCGGCCACAAGCATGGCCGGCTCGAGCAGTGGCTCGCGCGGCTCGCGCTCGCGGTGCCGGCGTATGGCCACTTCACGGTCGAGCACGGCCGCGGCCACCACCGCTGGGTCGCGACGCCGGAAGACCATGCCAGCGCCCGCATGGGGGAGAGCATCTACCGCTTCGCGCTGCGCGAACTGCCGGGCGGCATTCATCGCGCGTGGCGGCTGGAAGCCGAACGCCTGCGCACCCTCGGGCAGTCACCGTGGAGCCTGAACAACACGATGCTGCAGTCGTATGCGGTCACCGCGCTGCTGCAGGGCGCGCTGATCGTGGCCTTCGGCTGGGTCATGCTGCCCTTCCTCGCGGTGCACAACCTCGTCGCGTGGTGGCAGCTGACCTCCGCCAACTACGTCGAGCACTACGGCCTGCTGCGGCAGCGCGAAGGCGCGGGCTACGAGTCGCCGAAGCCGCACCACTCGTGGAATACCAACCACCTGGTGACGAACTTGGCGCTCTTCCACCTGCAGCGCCACTCGGACCACCATGCCTATCCGTCGCGGCGCTACCAGAGCCTGCGCCATTTCGAGGACCTGCCGCAATTGCCGAGCGGCTACTTCGGCATGTTCCCGCTGGCCTACGTGCCGCCGCTGTGGTTCAAGGTGATGGACCCGCGGCTGATGGCGCTGCCGCAGGTGCAGGGTGATTTGACGCGGGTGAACGTCGACCCGCGGGCGCGGGCGGACCTGGAGGCGCGATATCCGCCGCCAGTGGCGCTGAAACACGCGGCCTGAGGTCGGTCGCCGCTGAGTCACACTCGCTGCCATGCTGCGTACGCTCCTGCTGACCCTGACGCTGGCACTCGCCGGCCCCGCCGCCAACGCCTTCGATCTGCAAGGCCACCGCGGCGCGCGCGGCCTGGCGCCGGAGAACACGCTGGCCGCCTTCCGCACCGCGATCGGCATCGGCGTCGACACGCTGGAGCTCGACGTGCACCTGTCCGCCGACGGCGTGCCGATGGTCGTGCACGATCCGACGCTGAACCGCGACCTGACGCGCGATGCGCAAGGCGAATGGCTGACGGCGACCGGGCCGCTGATCCGCAGCTTGAGCGCGGCGCAGTTGCAGTCGCAGTACCGGCTCGGCCGCGCGCGGCCGACCAGCAGCATCGCAACCAACTTTCCGGAACAGAAAGCCAGCGACGGCGAACGCCTGCCGCAGCTCGCCGAGGTGCTGGCCCTGCTGCGCGAGCCTGGGCGTGAAACGCTGCGCGCGAACATCGAGATCAAGCTCGACCCGCGGCGGCCGGACGACACGCCGCCGCCCGAGACCATCGTGCGCGCCGTGCACACCGTGCTGCGCGAGGCCGGCGTCGAGCGCCGGGTCACGATCCAGGGCTTCGACTGGCGCGCGCTGCGTCTGTCGCAGCAACTCGCGCCGCAGATCCCGACCGCCTACTTGAGCGCGCAGCGGCAGAACTTCGACACCGTCAGCAGCGGCGCCTGGTCGGCCGGGTTCGATCTGAAGACCCACGGCTCGCTGCCGAAGATGGTCAAGGCCGCCGGCGGCGCGATCTGGAGCCCGAACTTCAACGACCTGACGCCGGCGCTGATCGCCGAAGCCCATGCGCTCGGGCTGCAGGTGCTGCCGTGGACGGTCAACCAGCCCGAGGACATGGCGCGGCTGATCGACTGGGGCGTCGACGGCTTGATCACCGACTACCCCGACCGTGCACGCCAGGTGATGCAGGGCAAGCGCCTGCCGCTGCCGCCGACGGGCAATCCGCGTTGATGGGGGTTCGAATCGTCAGGTCGCCGCGCGGCGCAAGCCTTCGCGCATCCGGACGAACGCGCTTGGAGAGGTCCGCCGCTGCCACGCATCGATCACGGCCGCCGCCGTGCTGTCGCTCGGTGCGGTGCCGTCGATCTGAAAATCATAGATGCCGAACGTGTGCGTCACCTCGAAGTCCGCCCGCGCCTCGCCGATGCGCCGGTCTCCTCGCTCGCGCTCCCGGCGTTCGAGCTCGACGAGCGGGCAATGAATACCGACGAAGAAGACGTCGTGGTGCTCGAGCAGCAGCAGCAGCCGGGTCATCCAGTCGCGCGTTTCGACGATGTGCTCGACGATCAGGTTGTTCCCGCCATCGGCGAGCGCGGCAATGCTGCGATGAAAGCCGTCGAAGAACTGCGGCCGCAGCGTCGGCCAGGGGAACTCGCCATTGTCGATCCGGCTGCGCGGCAGGATCCCGGCGGCGAGCAGGTGATCGATGGAGTAGTGCCAGAACGGCTCGCCGATCCGCGCCTGGACCGCTCTGGCCAGGGTGGACTTTCCGGAGCTCGAGGGGCCGTTGAGGAGAACGATCTTTCCGGACATGAAGGGGCGACTCAGCTGTGAGGTTTCGCGTTGACCGAAGGGTCAGGCTGCGCTTTTCGGGGCCCTGTGCGCGCGGTGTGGCGGAAAGTACCACCACGCAAGGAGCGCCAACAACCCGACGCCTGCGTCGGTCACTGAGAACACCCACGGCGGAACTTCATACGCGAATAGGCGCTCGAGCCAGTGCTCGATGAATCCTTGTGAATGGGCTGGCGCTGCCTCTATGGGTCGCAGCCATGCCTCGAACGTTGTCAGGGGACACGGCATGTCAAGCCACGATTCGGCAATGACGAAGCCAATGGCTCCGACGTGCGCAGCTCGGAGCCACAGTCGGTTGACCCACGTCCACGCGCGGAGGTTGCCCACGACCACAAAAACAAGTCCTCCGACCACGAAGAAAATGAACGAAAAGTGAATGAGAAGCACGGCATCCGCAGGCAACTGAAGTGAAGAGGCGGACAGCATTCTGCGCAGCCTAAGGGCGCCCTACTTTGCGCCCGGTACTTCGAGATTGATGGGCTTACTGGCTACGAGCAGCTTCTGGGCTTCTTGCTCAGTGGTGGTGCGAACGGTGGCGCAGCTCATGGACGGACTCACCACAAAGTAGCTGCTCTCCGTCTTCTTGGCATCGAATCTGAGGGAGTCTTCCTTCCATGTTGGCGTGAAGCCGCCAAAGCACTTTACTGCCAGGTAGTGTTCGCCCAAGGGCACCAGGAATTCGGCATGTTCGCCGGACCCGATGCCGAAAATGTCCTTGCCATCGAGAGCTACCGTGTATCCGTTGGCCGCGCCGTGAAAACTGCTGATGCGGACAACCACCACCTTTGCGGCGTTTACGCGATCTGGCACGCTGGGCAAATCTCCAAGGCGTCCCGATGTCGTTCCGCACCCAACAAGCAATGCCGATGCCAAGAGCGTGGCGACTAAGGTGGTTCTCATGTTTTCTCCTGGGTTGGTTAGTTACCGGGGCAGTGCATAGGCGCCCTAACGCGCGATGACCGTCAGCCCCGCCGCAGCCCGGGGCGCTCCATCGCCACGTCGGACTTCGTGAAGCCGAGCTTCTCGTAGAACGCCGACACGCCGTTGCGTCCAGCGCGCAGCACCCACGTCATTTGGGGGTCATCACCCATCGCGGCACGTACCAGCGCGCGACCGATCCCGCGGCCGCGGTGCGGCTGCGCAACCACCAGCATCGAGATGTAGCCGTTCGACAGGCCATCGGTCAACGCGCGCAGGAATCCCTGCACTTCGTCGCCCTCCGCGGCCACCAGGGCCAGCTGAGAGCGCGACAGCAGCAAGCGGAATTCCTCGAGATCGGATACGCGGCGGTCCCAGCCGTTGGCGACCAGCAGCGCTCGCGCAGCCTCCATCTCGTCCGGTCGAATCGTGCGAATCTGCATCGTCCGCCTCAATCCACGTTCTGCGCAATGCGCCACAACACGCCCGACGGATCGATCACCACGAAGTCGCGCATGCGCCACGGCTGCAGTTCGATCGCGGTGACCTTGACACCGTACTTCTCGGCGATGCCGGCGCTGCGGATCTGCGCCGCCCAGGCGTCCACGTCCTCGACCAGCAGATGCATCATCAGGTTGTCGGCGAGCTCGGCCACGTAGAAGTCCTGCAGCAGGAAGCTCGTGTCACCGTGGTGGAAGTAGGCGACGCCGTCCTCGTCGGACGCCATCGTGAAGCCGATGTCCTGGTAGAAGCGCTTGGACACGGCGAAGTCCTTCGCCGGCACGAAGGCCTTGATCTCGACGGTGCGCAGGTTGGGCATGCGTTCAGTCCTCCCTCGGAAGGCCGGCATCTTGACACGGGCACGCCGGTCACTCGGGTTGGCGCTCCCAGGGCTCGACCGGCCCGGGCCGTGCGCGAAACAGCGGATGGCATTGCGGCGCGGTTTCGTCCCGCCACTGCGCGTGCAGCGCCGGATGCCGCACGGCAAGCTTGCGCAGCAGATGCGCCCATTCGAGCTCGAGCTGACCCTGGCCGACGGCGATCCGGGTCGGCGGCTTCGTCGCCGCTGCGAACTTGCTGCGATCGAAGGCATACCCGCGCGCGCTGGCTTCGGCAAACACGGCGGCGAGGTAGGCGTCGATCGCCGCCAGCGGCGCGGCGTGCGCGCGAAAACGATCCAGCTGCGGATGGTGGCGATAGCCGCGGGTCTGCTCGCGCAGCACCGCGCGCGCCAGCAGCGCCTCGCGCCACAGCGCGACGAGGCCCTGGGGATCGAGGTACCGGGGATGCAGGGACCACAGCCGCATGGCGGCGGCAGTCTACCCGCGCGTCTGCCGCCGCAGCCGATGAGGTAGGCTGCCGCATGTCCCTCGTGCGCCCCGTCCCCTCCCCGTCGATCGGCCAGCTTCCCAACGGCGTGCGCGTGATCGCGATACCGATGCCGTGGCTCGACAGCGTCTCGCTGAGCGTCTTCGTGCGTGCCGGCAGCCAGCACGAGAATGCGCGCGCCAACGGCATCAGCCATGTCGTCGAGCACATGGCCTTCAAGGGCACCGAGTCGCGCGATTGCCAGCGCATCAACCTCGATGCCGAGCGCCTGGGCGGCGAGGTCAATGCGCACACCGACAAGGACCACACCGCCTTCCACATCCACGGCCTGGCGCAGCATGCGGTGCCCTTCCTGCACATGCTGGCCGACATCGTGCGCTACTCGAACTTCCCCGAGGCCGAGCTGGAGCGCGAGCGCCAGGTCATCCTGCAGGAGTTCGCCGAGGACGAGGACGATCCGCTGTCCACCGCCTACAAGCTCTTCGACCGCAACTGCTTCGGCCGCCACCCGCTGGCGCAGGCGGTGATCGGCACGCGGGCCAACATCCGCCGCTTCACGCGCGCCGACCTGCTCGACTACGTGCACCGGCACTACACCGGCGCCAACGTCGTCGTCGCGGTGGCCGGCAACATCGATGCCGATGTGCTGCGGCGCGAGGCCGAAATCGCGTTCGGCACGATGCCGGCGGGGCCGGTGAACAGCGTCGCGGCGCCGGAATGGCGCGGCGGGCTGCGCGAGCGCCGCCAGGCCGGCTCGAGCCAGAGCCACGTCGTGCTCGGCTTTCCGCTGCCCTCGCTGGCGGCCGACGATCCGGCCGGCGAGCTGGCCGCCGCGGTGTTCGGCGAAGGCATGAGCTCGCCGCTGCTGGACGAGCTGCGCGAGCGCCGTGGCCTCGTCTATCACGCATCCTGCTCGGCCGACGTGCTGCCGGCCGCTGGCCAGTTCGTCATCGAGGCGTCGATGGCGCCGGAGCACCTGGATCCCTTCTTCGACGCGGTGGCGGGGCTGCTGCTGGACCATGCGGCGCACATTCACCCGGTGAGTCTGGAGCGCGCGCGCAACCAGCTGGCGGTGAGGAGCCTGCGCACGCACGAGCGGCCGTTCCGCCGGCTGGAAGAGGCGGTGCAGCAGCTGTGCGTGCAGGGCCGCGTGCGGCCGCGCGCCGAGCAGCTCGAGCGGCTGCAGGCGATCGGCGCCGGCGAGGTCGGCGCGGCGTTCCAGCGCCTGCTGGCGCAAGCGCCGGCGCTGGCGATCGTCGGCAAGCTCAAGCCGGGCGCCGGAGAGCGGTTCAGCGCCCGCCTGGCCGCCGCACGCTGACCCGCCGCGGCGCGCGCAGCGACAATGCCGCGCACCGCAGCTCCGCGACGACAACACCGATGTCCACGATCCCCACGCTCGAGACCGCCAGCAAGGGCAACGTCTACCTGATCGGCGGCGAGAAGGGCGGCGTCGGCAAGTCCTTCGTCGCGCGCCTGCTGGCGCAGCACTTCATCGACCAGCAGATTCCCTTCCTCGGCTTCGACACCGACCGCTCGCACGGCACCTTGTCGCGCTTCTACACCGGCTTCGCATCGCCGGTGGTGGTCGACCGCTACGAGGCGCTGGACGCGATCATCGAATCGGCCGTCGAGCTGCCGGCGCGGCGCGTGCTCGTCGACCTGGCGGCGCAGACGCTGGAGCCGCTGACGCGCTGGATGGAAGAGTCCGGCGTGCTCGACCTGGCCGACATGTCGGGCGTGGCGCTGCACTACTGGCACGTGATGGACAACGGCCGCGATTCGCTGGAGCTGCTGCACAAGCTGCTCGAACGCTTCGGCGCCCGGCTGCACTACGTGCTGGTGCGCAACCACGTGCGCGGCGACGACTTCGGCCTGCTCGAGAAGTCCGGCCTGCAGGACCGGGCGCTCGCGCTCGGCGCACGGGTCATCAACCTGAAGCGCCTGCACGACGGCGTGGTGCAGAAGATCGACGCCGCGAATTCCAGCTTCTGGGCCGCCAGCAACAACAACGCCCCCGACGGCCTCAGCCTCGGGCTGCTGGAGCGGCAGCGGCTGCGGATCTGGCTGGCGCATGCGCGCCATGAGTTGAAGGCGGCGGGGGTGTAGCGAGGGCGGTCAGGACGGATGCCAGTTCTCGAGCAGCAGGCCCGGTACGCGGCTGAACTCGCTCACGTTGCGGGTCACGAGCGTCGCACCGTGCGCCAGGGCGGTGGCTGCGATCGAGGTGTCATGCGGCCCGATGGGTGTTCCGAGAGATTCGAGCGCGGCGCGCAGGCGCGCGGCATGGTCGGCACCCAGTGCATCGAAGGGCAGCAGCGTCAGGGGCGCCAGGAATTGCGCCAGCGCCTGCAGCCGCGGTTCACGCGCCTGCGGCGGCAAGCGAAACAGACCGAACTTCAGCTCGTAGACGACGACCGCCGGCACCGCGACATCGGAGGGCGCCAGCGCATGCAGGCGAGCACGCACGACGTCGTCACCACGAAAGTAGTAGCTGATGGTGTTGGTATCGAGCGCGAGCATCAGAAGCCCGCGCGCGGCATGTCCTGGCCCGACGCGGTGCGCACGTCCTCGGCGAGCGGAAAGTCCGGAAAACGGCCGGCGAGCGCGATCACGTCAGCCGGCCATTCCGCGTGAGCGTGGCGCCTGATCAGCTCGGCTACCCAGCGGCTGTTCGACACACCAGCCGCTTCGGCACTGCGCCGCATCAGGCTGTCGACCTCTTCATCCAGGTACAGCGTGACTTGTGCCATGACTCACCCCGCAAAGTATATGTGGGAGTATATGTGCTGACTAACCGTCGGCCAAGCCAAGTCGGCCGGGTGCCGACTGTTCCTGTGGCGACAGCCGCCGGTACTCGGTCGGCGTCGTGCCGGTCTCGGCCTTGAACGCGCGGTTGAAGGGGCCGAGTGAGGTGAACCCGGCGTCCATCGCCAGCGTCAGCACAGGCACCTCGGCCTGCGCCGGATCGGCCAGGGCGGCGCGCACGTCGGCGATGCGGTAGCCGTTCAGCCAGCTGTTGAAGTTGCGCTGGCCCAGGCGCTGGTTGACCAGCCGGCGCAGCCGGTATTCGGGCACCGCGAGGCGGTTGGCCAACGCGCCGATCGTCAGCCCGGGCTGGCGGTACAGGCGCTCGTCGTGCATCACGCGCTGCAGCGTCGCGAGCAGGCGGTCTTCCTGCGGATCGGGCGGCGTGGCGGTGGCGGCGACAGGGGTGTCAGCAGCGCGTGCTTCGAACGGCGCGGCGGGGGGCGGCGCGTCGACGGCGGCGGCCGGCTCGTCCAGCGGCAGCAGCGGTGTCGCGCCGACGCCGCCGAGCCGCCAGACGACGACGCCGACGATCGCGGACAGCAACAGCGCGTCGGCCAGCCCGGTGCCGGGCGGGCCGCCGCCGGCGCCGCTGCCGGGCAGCCGGCCGAGCATCGTCACCAGCGTGTAGACGCCGCCGGCGCCGACGATGAAGCCGCGCAGCCAGCGGCGGCGCTCGACCAGGTCAGCGCGCCAGCTGCTCAGCGTCTGCGCCAGCGCGGCGAGCGCGAAGCCCAGTGTCACCAGCGTGATGCCGTGGCCGACAAGGATCTCCGCCTGCCTTGCGAGCACGCCGGTGCAGTTCAGCGCGCCACCGGCCGCCGGCAGCGCCCACAGCAGCGCGTGGCCCCGGCGCGAGCGGAATTCGTCGTCGAACAGCGCGCTCGCGAAGAGCCAGAAGAGCACCGCGTTGCCGGCCGAGGCGGCGAGCAGCGGCGCGCGCAGCGCCATCGGCCAGGCGGCGAAGCCCGGGAAGGCGCACAGCACGTAGGCTGCGACGCCCAGGCTGAAGCCCGCACCGAGCCGCGCCGCCCGCGCGCGGCGCTGGTCGCGCCACAGCCAGGCCGCCAGCAGCCCGAGCAGCAGCACCAGCGCACCGCGCACCGCGGCGTCGGCGATCACAGCTCGTCCTCCGGCACGATCAGCGACAGCAGCCACAACTTCGCGCGCAGCCACCAGCTGGCTTCGGGATCGTCGTCCAGGCTTTCTTCGCCGCCGGCGTCGCGGCCGACCCACTCGATGCTGCGGCCGTCGCCCTTCAGCCGCAGCTCGTACACGCCGACGGCCGCTTCGAGGCGGTAGAAGTCGATCAGCGCGGCCACCAGCGCCGGGCTGTCGACAGCGACGCCGACCTCGGTGTTGATCAGCGCCGAGCGCGCATCCAGGTTCATCGAGCCAGCGAGGAACAGCCGCCGGTCGATGAAGCCCATCTTCGCGTGCAGCCGGCCGGTCGAGCTGCCGAGCGCGGCGCGCAGCGTGTCGTCGCGCTTCAGCCGCGAGGCGCTGACCTCCCACAGCCGCACGCCCATCTTCAGCAGCTCGACGCGATGGCGCTCGTAGCCGAGGCTCACCACCGGCTCGTCGCTGGTGCCGGTGGCATTGGTGACCACGTGGATCGCCACGCCGCGTTCACGCAACGCGCGGATGCGCTTCAAGCCCTCGTCGCCAGGCACGAAGTACGGGGTCACCATCGTGATCTCGCGCTGCGCGCTGGTCAGCATCGTGATCAGCTGATCGGCCACCGTGCCGACCTCGGGCTGCCAGTGTTCGCCGCGGCGCTTGTTCGGCGGATCGGCGCGGGCCCCGGCGCGGGCGATGAAGAAGCCGAAGTGCCCACGCACCGCCTGCGGCGCCATCGGCAGCAGCGCGGCGGGCGAGTCGATGGCTGCGCTCGATGACTCGGTCGCCGTCATTTCGCCGCTGGGCGGCGCCGCGCCGTCGGCCGCCGCGCTGACCCACTCGAACCAGGCGCGGCGCTCGTCGGCATCGAGCCGGTTGCCGGCCACCGCCTGCAGCGGGAACGCGCGCTCGCTGTTCCAGTAGGCGTCGAAATGGCGCGCCAGATCGCCGACCAGCGCGCCGGCGGCGAGCAGGTCGAAATCGATGAAGTTGGCACGCGCGCTGCGCAGGAAGTAGTCGTCGGCCAAGTTGCGGCCGCCGGCGATGGCCAGCGTGCCGTCGGCGACCAGCAGCTTGTTGTGCATGCGCTGGTTCAGCCGCCGGAAGTCGCCGGCCAGCTGGCCGAGCCGGCCGAGCCACCAGCCGCGCGTCGCGGTGAAGGGGTTGTACAGCCGCAGCTCGACATTCGGATGCGCGGCAAAGCCGAGCAGCAGGTCGTCGAGGCCGGTGGTGTAGAGGTCGTCGAGCAGTACCCGCACGCGCACGCCGCGCGCCGCGGCATCGCGCAGCGCGCGCAGCACCAGCCGCCCGGTCGTGTCGTCGGCCACGATGTAGGTCTGCAGGTCGATCGAGCGCCGTGCCTGCGCGATCAGCGCCAGCCGTGCGGCCAGCGCATCGTTGGGCAGCGGCATCGGCCTGACCGCCGACAAGCCCTCGGGCACGGCCAGGCGGCGCGCCAGCTGCGGCAGCGGCGCATCGGCCGGCGCGATCAGCGTCGTCGACTCCGGCCGCTCGACCGCGCGCGGCACGCCGCTGCAGGCGCCGAGCAGCGCGAGCAGCACCAGCGCGAACAGCAGCAGCGGCAGGCAGGAAATGGAGTGGCGCGTGGGAGGATGCACGGGCCGGATTCTCCGACGGCCCGTGCTACCGCCCGGCTGCATGCGAACATCCGCGCATGTCAGTTGACATCTCCGCCGCCAGCCCCCGGCGCCGCCCCCGGTGGCGCGGCGCCACTGCAGCGCTGCTGGCGCTGGGCATGGCGCTCGGCGGCTTCGCCGGCTGCGCGACGCTCGACGAGCAGCAGCGCAAGTGGATCTTCCAGCCGAGCGACCGCACCTGGTGGGGCGGCCTGTCCGCGGCCGAAGGCATGTCCGACGTGTGGATCGCGTTCACGTCGGAAGACAGCGGCGAGCCGGTCAAGCTGCACGGGCTGTGGCTGCCGCAGGCGCACGCCGATGCGCCGCGGCTGTTGTACCTGCACGGCGCGCGCTGGGACGTGCGCGGCAGCGCGCACCGCATGCGCCGCATGCATGAGCTGGGTTTCGCGGTGCTCGGCGTCGACTACCGCGGCTTCGGCCGCAGCACGGCGGCGCTGCCGTCGGAGGCGATGGCGCGCGAGGACGCGCGGGCCGCCTGGGCCTGGCTGGCAGCGCAGCAGCCGGCGGCGCCGCGCTACATCTTCGGCCACTCGCTCGGCGGCGCGATCGCGGTGCACCTGGCGGCCGACGTCGTCGATGAGGCGGGCTTGATCGTCGAAGGCAGCTTCACGTCGATTCCCGAGGTCTTCGGCACGTTCAAGTGGGGCTGGCTGCCGTTGGGCCCACTGATCACCCAGCGCTTCGACGCCGCGGCGCGCATCGGAGGCGTCGGCGCGCCGGTGCTGGTGGTGCACGGCAGCGAGGACACGCTGATCGCGCCGGCGCTCGGCAAGGCCTTGTTCGAGCGCGCGGCCGAACCGAAGCGCTTCCTGCTGGTCGACGGCGGCTCGCACCACAACACCAACTCGCTCGGGCAGGCGCAGTACCGCGCGGCGATTGCGGAGCTGTTCGGGCTCGGCAACCGATCGGCATCTGGGGCGAACTGAGTCAATGTGGCTTTGCCACTTGACTCAACCCCCCCGGGGGGCGGCGGCAACGCCGCCTGGGGGCATCATGAAACGCCACAGCCCGCCGGGCTGTGCACAATCCGGGACTTGCTTTCCAGTGCCCGCCCGGGCCCCGATCCATGACCGAGTCCGCCACGCCGGCGCCCGAACCCTCCCCCACGCCTGCCGAGGCGCTTGCGTTGCCCGACGACGCGATCGCCCTGCCCGACGACGCAGCCGCGCCCTGCGAGCAAGCGCTTGCGCTGCCCGACGACGCCGCGGTGCCGGTCGCCGAGACCGTCGCCCCGGTCGCGGACGAGGCCGCCGCCCCGATGGCCGACGAGGCCGCCGCACCAGCGCCCGCGCCCGCCGCGCGCGCACCGGAGGCCGATCCGGCCGAGGTCGCCGCGAAGCTGAAAGCATTGTTTCCGGCGCTGTTCGCCGGTGCGCCGAAGCCGGTCAAGCTGCGCGTGCAGGAAGACATCCAGGCGCGCGCACCGGGCCAGTTCAGCAAGCGCGACCTGTCGGCCTTCTTCCGCCGCCACACGCTGGGCAACGGCTACCTGATCGCGCTGACCAAGGCCGCCGAGCGCTTCGACCTCGACGGCCAGCCCGCCGGCCCGGTCAGCGACGTACACCGCGAGGCGGCGCGCGAGGAACTGAAGCGCCGCCGCGCCCGCCGCGAAGAGCGTGACGCCGCCGAGCGCCAGCAGCGGGCGTTGGTGCAGCAGGAACAACAGCGCGAGCGGGCCTTGGTGCAGCAGGAACAGCAGCGCGAGCAGGCCGAGGTGCTGCAGCAGCGGCGCGACCGAGCCCGCCTGCTGCGCGACTTCGAGACCACGCGCCTGACGACGCCGAACTTCTGCGCGCTCAAGGGCATGACGCCCGAGCAGCTGGAGGCCGTGCTCGTGCAGGCCCGCAAGGAAGCGGCCGAGGCGCCGCCGCCTTTCGTGCAGCCCGGCGGCGACCGGCCGCCGCGCCGCGACGATCGCCGGCCGCCGCGGCCGGACGACCAGCGCCGCCCGCCGCGCCGCGACGCTGGCGGTCCCCGCCCGCCCGGCGCCGGCCAGCCGCCGCAAGGTCAGCGGCGACCTGAAGGTGCGAAGAAGCCGCGCCCGCCGGGCCCGCCGCGGCCCGACAAGCCGCCGCGCTAGCGTACAAAGGGCGCGTCAGCCCAAGCGCAGCGCCATCACCCCGCCGACGATCACCAGCGTGCCCAGCGCACGCTGGCGGCCGAAGCGTTCCTTCAGGATCCAGGTGCCGAGCAGCGCGGCGAACAGCACCGAGGTTTCGCGCAGCGCGGCGACCGAGGCCACCGGTGCACGCGTCATCGCCCACAGCGCGATCGCATACGAGCCGATCGACGCGCTGCCGCCGATCGTCGCCAAGGGCCAGCGCCGGCGCGCGTAATCGAGGATCGCGCGGCGGCCTTCCGTGCTGCGCCTGAACCACACCAGTGCCGGATACGTCACGCCGTCCAGCGCGGACAGCATCAGCACGTAGCTCGCCGCGCCGATGCCGCCGTCGACGGTGCTGCGCACGCCCTTGCCGTCGACGAAGGTGTAGACGGCGATGATCGCCGCGTTGGCGAAGGCATAGGCCAGCGCCTTGTGGTGATGCAGCGTCTCGCCCGGTGAGCTCAGGCCGACCAGCGCGACGCCGGCGGTGATGCCCAGGATGCCGGCCCAGGCCAGCGGCGTCGGCGCTTCGCCGAGCACCGCGCCGCTGCCGATGGCCACCAGCAGCGGCGCGAAGCCGCGCATGATCGGATAGGTCAGCCCCAGCTCGCCGTGCTGGTAGGCGCCGGCCAGCGCGATGTAGTAGCCGATGTGGATCACCAGCGACGCGGCGATGAACGGCGCCGCGCTCGCCGGCGGTGGACCGACGATCAGCAGCAGCGGCAGCGCGACCACGGCGCCGAGGAAATGCACCAGCGCGGTGTCGAGCTCCTTGTCGCCGCTGGACTTGACCAGCGCATTCCAGCCGGCGTGCAGCAGCGCTCCGAACAGCACCGCGGCCACGATGGGCCAGGTCATGTTCTTCGTGGTTCCTCGGCGTCGAGCGGCGCCAGGACTGAATGCCGAATGCGCGTCGGCGACAGCGCACCGGCCGACTCGAGGATCGGATAGGCGATCGAGCAGATGTGCGAGTTGATGCGCTTCAGGTCGCTGATCAGGTCCAGGTGCAGCGAGCTGGTCTCGATGCTCTGCGCGGTGTTGTCCTGCAAACGCGCAATGTGGGTGGCCGCGTATTCATGCTCCAGGTCTCGGAAACGCGCCTTCTCCTCGAGCAGCCGGCTGGCATCGCGCACGTGGCCGTCGAGGAAGACGCTCATGCCCAGCCGCAGGTTGGCCAGCAGGCGCTCGTGAAGGTGGCAGATCTCGGCCATGCCGGCATCGGAGAAGCGGCGGTCCTTGCGGATCTTCTTGTCCTCGATGTCCTGCAGCACGCGTTCGATGATGTCGCCGATCTGCTCCATGTTGATCGTGAACGAGACGATGTCGGTCCAGCGCCGGCTTTCGCGCTCGGACAGCGATTCGCGCGAGATCTGCGTCAGGTACAGCTTGATCTCGGTGTACAGCTCGTCGACGGTGTCGTCCATCGTGCGCAGCCGGTCGGCGAGCTCGATGTCGTTCTCGCGCAGCACCGGCAGGATGCCGCGCAGCATGGTCTCGACGACGTCGGCCTGGTGCAGCGCCTCGCGCGCGGCGCAGCTGATCGCCAGCGACGGCGTCTGCAGCGCCGAGCGGTCGAGGTGGCGCGGCCGCGTGCCCTCGCCCTGGCGCGGCACCGTCAGCAAACGCTCGAGCGTGCGCGCGATCAGCGGCGTCAAGCCGATGAAGACCAGCGCCAGCATCACGTTGAAACCGAAGTGGAACAGCACGACCTGCTGGTGCGGCGACTGCAGCCATTGCGGCAGGTGCTGCATCACCTGCGGCAGCAGCGGGATCGCGATCAGGCAGCCGATCACCTTGAACAGCAGGTTGCCCAGCGGCAGCCGGCGCTCGGCGACCGGTGAGCGCGCGGTGGTGATCACCGCAAGCAGTCCGCTGCCGATGTTGGCGCCCAGCACCAGGCCGAGTGCGACCGGCACCGGCACGATGCCCGACGAGGCCAGCGTCGCCGTCAGCAGCACGATCGCGAGGCTCGAATACGACAGCACCGTCAGCAGCGCGCCGACGAAGATGTCGAGCAGGATCTCGTTCGGCAGTGCGACCAGCAGCGCGCGCACCGGCGGCGATTCGGTGAGCGGCCGCGTCGTCTCGCCGATCAGCTGCAGCGACATCAGCATCAGCCCGAGCCCGATCGCGACGCGGCCGAGGCGGCCGGCGGTCGTCTTCTCCTTCGTCGTGAACATCACCACGCCGACGAAGATCAGGAAGGGCGACAGCCACGACAGGTCGAACGAGAAGGCCACCGCCATCAGGCTGGTGCCCATGTCGGCGCCGAGCATCACCGCCAGCGCGGCGGCCAGCGGCACCAGGTTGCGTCCGAGGAAGGACGAGACGATCAGGCAGGTCGCCGTGCTCGACTGCACCAGGCTCGTCACGCCGATGCCGGCGACCACCGCGTTGAAGCGGTTGCCCATGCTGACCGACAACAGGTGGCGCAGGTTCTCGCCGAAGACGCGCAGGATGCCGGTGCGCACGATCTGCGTGCCCCAGACGAGCAGCGAGATCGCGGCCAACAGGTTCAGCAGGTTGCTCATCGAATCAGTTCGTTCACCAGGGCAGTGAGTAGGTCTTCAGGTTCGTGAAGCTCTTCATCGCTTCCTGCACACCTTCCTTGTACCCCAGGCCCGAGTCCTTGATGCCGCCGAAGGGCGTGAGTTCCAGCCGGTATCCGGGCACTTCGCGCACGTTGACGGTGCCGACCTGCAGCTCGTCGACGAAGCGGCGGATCACGTCGAGCCGGTTCGTGCACAGCGACGACGACAGGCCGTAGGCGGTGCCGTTGGCGATGCGGATCGCTTCGTCGACCGAGCCGAAACGGATGATCGGCGACACCGGGCCGAAGGTCTCTTCGCGCACCACCGTCATCGCCGGGTCGACGCGGTCGAGCACCGTCGGCGCGTACAGCGCGCCGTGGCGGCGGTGGCCGGCGAGCAGCCGCGCGCCCTGCGCGATCGCCTCGTCGACACGGGCTTCGAAGAGCCGCGCCGCGGCCTCGTCGATCACCGTGCCCATCTCGGTCTTCTCATCGCTCGGGTCACCGTAGGCCCACGCCCGCGTCTTGTCGACGACCAGCTCGGTGAAGCGCTCGGCGACCTGCTCGTGCACCAGCAGTCGTTTGACCGCCGTGCAGCGCTGGCCCGAGTTCTTGTACGAGCCCTGCACCGCAAGCGTCGACGCCTCGTCGAGGTCGGCATCGTCCATCACGATGATCGGATCGTTGCCGCCGAGCTCGAGCACCACGCGCCGGTAGCCGGCCTTCGAGGCGATGTATTTGCCGATCGCGACGCCGCCGGTGAAGGTGATGAGGTCCACCGCCGGATGCGTCAGCAGCTCGTCGGCAATCTCGTGCGGATCGCCGGTGATCACGCTCAGCATCTCCGGCGGCAGGCCGGCCTCGTAGAGGATGTCGGCGAACAGCAGCGCGGACAGCGGCACCTTCTCGCTGGGCTTGAGCACCATGCGGTTGTTGGTGGCCACGGCAGGCACCACCTTGTGCGCAACCTGATTCATCGGATGGTTGAACGGCGTGATCGCGGTGATCACGCCGAGCAGCGGCTCGCGTTGCGTGTGCACGCGGCGCTTGCGGCCATGCGGCGTGATGTCGCACGAGAAAGTCTGGCCGTCGTCCTTCAGGCACTCGTTGGCACCGAACATCAGCACGTCGGCGACGCGGCCGGCTTCGTAGCGGCTGTCCTTCAGGCTCAAGCCGCTTTCGGCGGTGATCAGCGCGGCGATCTCGGCGCTGCGCGTGCGCACCGCGGCCGCCGCGCGGTTCAGGATGTTCGAGCGCTCGAAGCGCGACAGGGCCGACTTGTGGGCGCGGGCGATCTGAAAGGCCTGGCGCACTTCTTCCAGCGTCGCTTTCGGCACGGTGCCGACGAGCTCGCGGGTGTAGGGGTTGCGAACCTCGATGCAACGATCGGGCGCGCGATCGGCGCCGATCTTCTCGCCGGCGATGCGCAAGGCTTCGTGCCGCGGGCTCATCTATTGCGCTCGATTCAACGCCAGGTCGAAGGCGTCGAAGTTGCGCCAGCGCTGGGTCTCGTCGAGCCCGGCGATCGGGCGGTTGACGATCAGCGGCACGCGCTGCTCGGAGACGCCGCCGTGCGAGCGCAGCGGCACTTCGAGCGCGCTCAGGTCGTGCTTCGCGGCCGACGTGCCGATGACGGTCGAACGTTCCGAGACGACGACGACGTCGCCGATGCGATCCGGCGGCAGCTCGTACGCACTCGCCGCCTCGTCGCGCGTCAAGACGCGCTCGATGCCCGGCAGCGAGGCGATGCAGGCCATCGTGCGCGAGACGTCCTCGTCGCCGAGGTACACCGTGGCGAACGAGCCGAGCGCACCGTGGTGCACGACGTAGGGGTCGGTGATCGGCAGGATGGTGCGCGCGCGGCCGGCACCGAGCCAGCCGTCGAGCCGGTCCTGCAGGTAGATCACGTCGGGGCTGCCGTCGAGCCGGGTCTTGGCGTTCATGCCGTGGTCGGCGGTCACGACGATCACGCAGCCCATCTCGTCGAGCGCGCCGAGGTAGCCGTCCATCATCGTGTAGAAGGCGTTCGCCCCGGGCGTGCCGGGCGCGTGCTTGTGCTGGATGTAGTCGGTGGTCGACAGGTACATCAGGTCGGGACAGCGCGTGCGCATCAGCGCGACGCCGGCGGCGAAGACGAATTCCGACAGCGCGGCGCTGTAGACATCGGGCAGCGGCTGGCCGACCAGCTCGAGCACGCGGTCGATTCCGTGCTCCTCGACGGTCGCCGCGTTGGCCTTCTCCGACGAGAAGCAGATGCCGCGCATGCCGTGGCCGAGCAGGCGGCGCAGCTTGTCCTTCGCGGTGACCACCGCGCAGGCCTTGCCGGCGGCGGACAGCGCGGCCAGGATCGTCGGCGCGCGCAGCCACTGCGGGTCGTTCATCATCAGCTCGGTGCCACTCTCGACATCGAACAGGTAGTTGCCGCAGATGCCGTGCACCGACGGCGGCGCGCCGGTGACGATGCTCAGGTTGTTCGGGTTCGTGAAGCTGGGGATCACGCAGTCGGCGATCAGCGCGGTGCCGGCGGCCAGCGTGCGCTTGAACCACGGCGCGTGGCCGCCGGCCACCGCCTGGGCGATGTAGTCGGGCTCGCAGCCGTCGACGCAGACGATCACCGTGGGCCGGCTCGGCAGGGCATAGCGGCGGCCATTGACTTCAAGCATTCGACAGGTCCTTGCGGTTCGGCGCGCGCGACGGCGGCCAGCCGGGCGCCGCTGAATTGGCCAAATGGGGCGCCTGCGGCATGTTGTTCTTCATCGTGCGGTCCTTGCTGACCAGCACGTGGTCGCGCATCGCGCGGCCGGCGGCATCCGGGTCGCCGGAGGCGATGGCCTTGACGATCGCGCGGTGCTCGCCGGCCGAGATCGGCAGCAGCTTCGCGTCGGCGAGATTCAGGCGGCGGAACAGCGACAGCTCGTTGATTAGCCGGCGGTAGATGACCGTCAGCTTGCGGTTGCCGGTGTACTCCACCAGCTTGTCGTGGAAGTCGAGGTTCAGCAGGTGGTAGCTGTCGGCGTCACCCGCCTTGACCGCCTTCTCCATCGCATCGACCATCGCGCGCACGCTCTTCAGCTGCTCGGGCGTGATGGCGGCGGCCAGCTGGCGGCCGACCGACTCGTCCATCATCGCGCGCAGGTCGTAGATCTCGATCGCCTCGTCGAGCGGGATGTTGCGCACGAAGACGCCGCGGTTCTTCTCCTGGCGCACGAGGCCCGCTTCCTCGAGCATGCGAAAGGCCTCGCGCACCGGCCCGCGCGAGACGCCCAGGCCCGCGGCCAGCTCGGCCTCGATCAGCTTGGCGCCGGGCGCCAGCTCGCCTTGCAGGATGCGACGCTCGATCTCCTGCTGCACAACCGAGGTGAGCGAGCTCGATTGCAGCAGGGCGATCGTCGGGTGCGCGGCGCGCTTCATCAGTGCCCGCCCGGCCGCCCGAAGGGCGCTGAGCGCCCCTCGGGGGCCGCGAACGAAGTGAGCTGGGGGCTGTCCATTCGCGTGCATTGGACGACCCGGATCGCCTATTGTCAACAATCAGCAAAATACCGTTGACACACTTCGAAGCAGGGCGATAGATTGCGCGGCACGCAGGCGCTGCCGGGCCGCCCCAAGGCGACTGCGCCCCTCGGGGGCCGACGCCGAAGGCGTCTTGGGGCCAATGAAAGGAGAAGTTCATGCGAATTCCGGGTTCCGTCCACTTGTTCGCCGCCGCGGCCCTGCTCGCGCTGGCCTTGCCCGCCGCGGCGCAGAAGACGCAGCTGCTGGTCTACACCGCGCTGGAAACCGACCAGCTGAAGGCCTACCAGGAAGGCTTCAACAAAGTGCACCCTGACATCGACCTGCGCTGGGTGCGCGACTCCACCGGCGTGATCACCGCGAAGCTGCTGGCCGAGAAAGCCAACCCGCAGGCCGACGCGGTGATGGGCGTGGCGGCCTCCAGCCTCGCGCTGCTCGACCGCAACGGCATGCTCGAGCCGTACCGGCCGCTGAACTTCGACGCGATCATGAGTCAGTTCCGGGACAAGAAGAACCCGCCCGCCTGGTTCGGCATGGACGTCTGGGGTGCGACGGTGTGCTTCAACACCGTCGAGGCGCAGAAGAAGAACATTCCGAAGCCCGAGACCTGGAAGGACCTGCTGAAGCCCGCCTACAAGGGCCAGATCGTGATGCCGAACCCGGCCTCGTCGGGCACCGGCTTCTTCGACGTCACCGCCTGGCTCACGCTGTGGGGCGACGACGGCGGCAAGGGCGGCGGCTGGAAGTACATGGACGGGCTGCACGAGAACATCGCGCAGTACACGCACTCCGGCTCGAAGCCCTGCAACATGGCGGCCGCGGGCGAGTACGTGGTCGGCATCAGTTTCGAATACCGCGCCAACGCGAACAAGGCCAAGGGCGCGCCGATCGACCTGGTGTTCCCGAAGGAAGGCCTGGGCTGGGACCTGGAAGCCTTCGCGATCCACAAGGGCACCAAGAAGCTCGATGCGGTGAAGAAGCTGGCCGACTGGGCGTCGAGCAAGGACGCGATGCTGCTTTACGGCAAGAACTTCGCGATCACCGCGCAGCCCGGCGTCGCCGCGCCGCTGGCCAACGTGCCGAAGGACTACGAGGCGCGGCTGGTGAAGATGGACTTCGCGACCGTGGCCGAGAACCGCGAGCGCGTGCTCGCCGAGTGGACCAGGCGCTACAACGCGAAATCCGAGAAACGCTGACGTGTCGACGCCGTTCCTGGAGCTGTCGGGCATCCGCAAGGCCTTCGGCAGCTTCGTGGCCCTGGAGCAGATCGACCTGCACATCGCGCAGGGCGAATTCGTCTGCTTCCTCGGGCCCTCGGGCTGCGGCAAGACCACGCTGCTGCGCATCATCGCCGGGCTCGAGGAACAGACCGCCGGGCGAATCACATTGGCCGGGCGCGACATCTCGCGGCTGCCGCCGGCCGAGCGCGACTACGGCATCGTCTTCCAGTCGTATGCGCTGTTTCCGAATCTGAGCATCGCCGACAACGTCGCCTACGGCCTGGTCAACCGCAAGGTGCCGAAGGCCAAGGCGAAGGCGCGTGTCACCGAGCTGCTGGCGCTGGTCGGCCTGCCCGGCTGCGAGGCGAAGTTTCCGGCGCAGCTGTCGGGCGGCCAGCAGCAGCGCATCGCGCTGGCGCGCGCGCTGGCCACCTCGCCCGGGCTGCTGCTGCTGGACGAGCCGCTGTCGGCACTCGATGCAATCGTGCGCGTCAAGCTGCGGCAGGAGATCCGCAGCCTGCAGCGCAAGCTCGGCGTCACGACGATCATGGTCACGCACGACCAGGAAGAGGCCTTCGCGGTGGCCGACCGCATCGTCGTGATGAACCAGGGCGTGATCGAGCAGGTCGGCTCGGCCTTCGATGTCTACCGCGATCCGGCCACCCTCTTCGTCGCCGATTTCGTCGGCCGCATCAATGCGCTGCCGGCAGTGCGCGAAGGCGATGCACTGCGTGTCGGCGAGCAGCTGTTCCACTGCGCGCCGGGTTCGCTGAATGGCCATGCGCAGGGCCGCGAGCTGCGCATCTACCTGCGGCCCGAGGACGTGCTGGCGCGGCCGATCAGCGAAGGTGATGACAACGTTTTCGAAGCGCAGATCGACAAGATCGAGTTCATGGGGCCGTACTGCCTGGTGCGCGTGACCAGCGCACCGCTGGGCAGCCACAAGCTCACTGTCTACCTGTCGTTGAACTACCTGGCCGAAGCGCAGCTGGAGGTCGGCAGCCGGCTGCCGCTCAAGTTGCTGCCGGAGCGCATGCGGGTGTTTGGATGACGGCTGTTGCCGCGGCGCTCGCTTCTGCGCCTGTGCGCTTGAAGATCCACTGGACCGAGCGGCTCGCGCATGCCGGCATGGTGATCGTCGCACTGGCGCTGCTGGCCTTTCTCGCCGGCCCGCTCGGCGCCATCCTGCTGAAGGCGATCGAGGACAACCAGGGCCAGTACGTCGGCCTGGCGAACTTCATCGCCTATGCGCAGACGCCGGCGTTGCTCGACTCGCTGTGGAACAGCCTGTGGGTCTCGGGCCTGGTCTGCATCATCGTCCTGCCGACCGCCTTCGGCTTTGCCTACGCGCTGACGCGCAGCCGCATGCGCTTGAAGGCGCTGGTGCGCACGATCACGCTGGTGCCGCTGCTCGCGCCCTCGCTGCTGGCCGCCATCTCGCTGATCTACTGGTTCGGCAACCAGGGCGTGCTGAAACACTGGCTGGCCGCGGTCGGCATCGACCAGATCTACGGCGCGCCGGGCATCGTGCTGGCGGAGACGTTCGCGGTGTTCCCGCATGCGCTGATGATCCTGATCACCGCGCTGGCAGCCGCCGATGCGCGGCTCTATGAAGCCGCCGATGCGCTGGGCACGACGGCGCGGCGCAAGTTCTTCACGATCACGCTGCCGGGCGCGAAGTACGGACTGATCTCGGCGGCGCTGGTGACCTTCACGCTGGTGATCACCGACTTCGGCATTCCGAAGGTGATCGGCGGCAATTTCAACGTGCTGGCGACCGATGTCTTCAAGCTGGTGATCGGCCAGCAGGACTTTCCGAAGGGTGCGGTCGTTGCGCTGCTGCTGCTGGCGCCGGCCGTGCTGACGTTTGCGGTCGATCACTGGGTCAGCCGCAAGCAGACGGCGATGCTGAGCGCCCGTGCGGTGCCCTATCGGCCAAAGCGCGCGCCCTTGTTCGACGGCCTGATGTCGCTGTACTGCGCCACGGTCTGTGCGCTGATCCTGGCGATGCTCGGCATGGCGCTGTTCGCGTCGTTCGCGAGTTTCTGGCCCTACGACCTGAAGCCGAGCTGGCGCCACTACACGATGGGGCTGGTCGATGCCGAGGTCGGCGAGGCCTTCGTCAACAGCCTCGTGATGTCGGCCGGCACGGCGCTGGTCGGCACGCTGCTGGTCTTTGCCGGCGCCTACCTGCTGGAGAAGACGCAAGGCGCGCGGCCGCTGCGCAGCGTCGTGCGACTGTTCAGCCTGCTGCCGATGGCCGTGCCCGGCCTGGTGCTTGGCCTGGGCTACATCTTCTTCTTCAATGCACCGGGCAATCCATTGGGCGGCCTGTACCACACGCTGACGCTGCTGACGATCTGCACCATCGTTCACTTCTACACCACCGGCCACCTGACGGCGGTGACCGCGCTGAAGGCGCTGGATCCCGAGTTCGAATCGGTCTCGGCCTCGCTGAAGGTGCCCTTCTTCAAGACCTTCTGGCGCGTCACGCTGCCGATCTGCACGCCGGCACTCGTGGACATCGCGCGTTATTTCTTCATCAACGCGATGACGACGATCTCGGCCGTCGTGTTCCTCTATTCGCCGGAGACCAAGGTCGCATCGATCGCCATCCTGAACCTCGACGAGGCCGGCGAGATCGGCGCCGCCGCGGCGATGGCGATCCTGATCGCCGCTGCAAACACCGTCGCCACGCTGCTGTTCATGGCGCTCGGCTGGTGGGTCGATCGCAGAACGCAGGCTTGGAAAGGCTAGAGACAAACCATGGACCGCGACCGCATCCTGCTGACCCCCGGCCCGCTGACGACGACCTTGCGCACCAAGCTCGCAATGCTCAAGGACTGGGGCTCGTGGGACAGCGACTTCAACGCCGTGACCGCGCAGCTGCGCCAGCGGCTGCTGGACATCGTGAACGGCCAGGCCACGCACACCGTCGTGCCGCTACAGGGCAGCGGCACCTTCAGCGTCGAGGCGGCGGTGGCCACAATCGTGCCGCGCGATGGCCACGTGCTGGTGCTCGACAACGGCGCCTACTGCAAACGCGCAGCCAAGCTGACGCAGCTGATGGGACGCCGCCTGACGGTGCTGCCCTTCGGCGAACAAGAGCCGGTGTCGCCGGCCGCGCTGGACGACAAGCTGCAGGCCGATACCTCGATCACGCACGTGATCCTGATCCACTGCGAAACCGGCACCGGCGTGCTGAACCCGCTGGCCGAGGTGGCGGCGGTCTGCGAACACCGCGGCAAGGGCCTGATCGTCGACGCGATGTCGAGCTTCGGCGCGCTGCCGATCGATGCGCGCGCGATCAGATTCGATGCACTGATCGCCGCCAGCGGCAAATGCCTCGAAGGCGTGCCCGGCATGGGCTTCGTGATCCTGCGCAAGGCCGTGCTCGAGGGCTGCGCGGGCAACAGCCAGAGCCTGGCGATGGACCTGTTCGATCAGCACCAGTACATGGAGAAGACCGGCCAGTGGCGCTTCACGCCGCCGACGCACGTGGTCGTCGCGCTGGCTGAAAGCGTGCAGCAGTTCATCGAAGAAGGAGGCCAGCCGGCGCGGCTGGCGCGCTACACCGACAACTGCCGCACGCTCATCGAGGGCATGCGCGGGCTCGGCTTCGAACCGTACCTCGAGCCCGGCGTGCAGGCGCCGATCATCGTCACCTTCCACGCGCCGGCCCATCCGGCCTACGATTTCAAGCGCTTCTACGCTGCCACGAAAGCGCGCGGCTTCGTGCTCTATCCTGGCAAGCTGACGCAGATCGAGACCTTCCGCGTCGGCTGCATCGGCGCGATCGGCAGGCACGAGATCCAGCAGGCTGTCAACGCGGTGGCCGATGCGCTGAAGGAATTGGGCATCAGCCACCACGACCACTCGACGAACTGAAAACCACAGGAGATTGAAGCGCATGGTGACCAAGAAGGACCACCCGGCACTCACCGCGATCCGCCAGTCGGGCGCCGGCAAGGTGAAGGTCGCCGTCAGCGACATCGACGGCATCCTGCGCGGCAAGTACCTGCACCGCGAGAAGTTCTTCGGCGCCGCCGATACGGGCTTCGGCTTCTGCGACGTCGTCTTCGGCTGGGACTCGGGCGACCAGTGTTACGACAACACGCAGGTCACCGGCTGGCAGCACGGCTTCCCCGACGCCCAGGCGCGCATCGACCTGTCGACGCTGCGCCAGGTGCCGTGGGACGACAAGGTGCCGTTCTTCCTTGCCGACTTCGTCAATGCCGACGGCACGCCGCACCCGGTGTGCCCGCGCCAGGTGCTCAAGCGCGTGCTGCGCCGCGCCGAGAAGCTGGGGCTCAAGCCGATGGCCGGCATGGAGTTCGAGTGGTTCAACTTCAGCGAGACGCCACAGAGCTGGGCCGCGAAGCAAGGGGTCGGTCCCACGAACCTGACGCCGGGCATGTTCGGATACTCGCTGCTGCGCATGGCCGACAACCGCGGCTTCTTCAATGCGCTGATGGACGAGATGGCCGCCTTCAGCGTGCCGATCGAAGGCCTGCACACGGAAACCGGCCCGGGAGTCTACGAAGTGGCGATCGCCTTCAGCGGCGCGCTCGAAGCGGCCGACCGCGCGATCCTGTTCAAGACCGGCGCCAAGGAGATTGGCAAGCGCTTCGGCATCATGCCCAGCTTCATGGCCAAGTGGAGCGCGAAGTACCCGGGCTGCTCGGGACACATCCACCAGAGCCTGTCGGACGGCAAGAACAACCTGTTCTACGACGCGCGCAACGAGCGCTCGATGAGCCCGCTGTTCGAGAGTTACCTCGCCGGACAGCTGGCCTGCCTGATGGAATTCGCGCCGATGTTCTGGCCGACGATCAACAGCTACAAGCGGCTGGTCGACGGCTTCTGGGCGCCGGTCAAGCCAACCTGGGGGCTGGACAACCGCACCGCGAGCTTCCGCGTCATCGCCGGGTCACCCAAGGCGACGCGGCTGGAGACGCGCTGTCCGGGTGCCGACGTCAATCCGTATCTCGCGATGGCCGCGGTGATTGCCGCCGGCCTGCACGGCGTCGAACAAGGCCTCGCGTTGACGACGCCACCGATCACCGGCACGAACCAGGGCGCGGACGACGTGCCGCGCGCGCCGCGCTCCTTGATCCGCGCGACGCACAACTTCAAGGAATCGGCGATTGCGCGCGACTGGTTCGGCGATACCTTCGTCGATCACTTTGCCGCCACCCGGGAGTGGGAACATCGGCAATGGCAGGACGCGGTCACCGATTGGGAATTGAAGCGCTATTTCGAGATCATCTGACAAACTAGTACCCCCAAACCTGCCGCTTCGCGTCAGGCCCCCCGAGGGGGTCAAGCAAAGTGGCAAAGCCACATTTGCTTGAGAACGATGGACATCACCAAGTTCAATTTCCCCACGCCGATCCACTTCGGCCCCGGCGCGCGCCGCCTCGTCGCCGCGCACCTGCGCGAGCAAGGTCTGGCGCGGCCGCTGATCGTCACCGACCGGGCCCTCGCGCAATTGCCGGTGCTCGCCGAATTCAGCAGCCACCTGGCCGGCTTGCAGGTCGGCCTCTTCGCCGGCGTGCACGGCAACCCGACCTGCGCGCAGGTGATGGAGGGTGCCGTGGCGTACAAGGCGCATGAGGCCGACTGCGTGATCGGCTTCGGTGGCGGCGCCGCGCTCGACGTGGCCAAGGTGGTCGGCATCGCGGCGACGCACGAGGGTGACATCCTCGACTACGTCTGGGACCACCCGCAGGTGCGCCCCATCGTGAACGAGCTGCCGTACTTCGTCGCGCTGCCGACGACCGCCGGCACCGGCAGCGAGGTCGGCCGCTCGGCCGTCGTCTCGGAGAACGACACGCACCACAAGCGCACCGTGTTCAGCCCGAAGATCCTCGCCAAGACAGTCTTCGCCGATCCGGAATTGACGCTCGGCCTGCCGCCGGCGATCACCGCCGCGACCGGCATGGACGCGCTGACGCACAACATCGAGAGTTACCTGTCTCCCGCCTACCACCCGCTGTGCGACGGCATCGCGCTCGAAGGCCTGCGCATCGGCGCGCGCGCGCTGGCCACCGCGGTGCGCGAGCCCGGCAACCTGCCCGCGCGCGCCGACATGCTGATGAGCTCGATGATGGGGGCGATCGCGTTCCAGAAGGATCTCGGCTCGGTGCATGCCTGCGCGCACGCGCTCGGCGCCGTTTGCGACCTGCACCACGGCCTGGCGAACGCGCTGATGATCGACACCGTGCTGGCCTGGAACCACGAAGCAGTGCCGGGCAAGTTCGACGAGATGGCGCACGTGGTCGGGCTGGCCGGTGGCGGTACCGCCTTCGTCGGCTGGCTCAAGAGCCTGAAGCAGCAGATCGGCATCACCGGCGGCCTGGCCGCGTATGGCGTCAAGCCGGAGCAGATCCCGCAGCTGGTGCCGCTGGCGGCAACCGACTTCACCGGCGGAACGAACCCGCGGCCGGCCACCGCGGCCGACTACGAGCGCTTCTTCAAGGCGGCGATGTAGAACGATGGACCCGAACCGCCCGCTGCTGATCGGCGTCTCGGCCCGCATCTATTACCCGGGCACGCCGGGCATCCTGGTCAGCGGCGTCTGGACCAAGACGCTGCACTACCTGGAGCAGTCGGTCGCACACTGGCTGCTGGCCGGCGGCGCGATCCCCGTGATGGTGCCGGCGGTCGACCGCGACAGCCTCGTCAAGCGCTCGGACATCGACCTGCCGCACTACGCGCAGGCGCTCGATGGCCTGGTGCTGCAAGGCGGCAACGACGTCGCGCCCGAGTCCTACGGCGAAACCGCGCTGGCACCTGATTGGAGCGGCGACCGTGTGCGCGACCGCTACGAGATGGCACTGATCCAGGCCTTCGTCGATGCCGGCAAGCCGGTGTTCGGCATCTGCCGCGGGCTGCAGCTGCTGAACGTCAACTTCGGCGGCACGCTGCTGCAGGACATCGCCACGCAACGGCCGCAATCCCAATCGCACCGCGACGGCTCGAAGTACGAACGCCACTTCCACAGCGTCGAATTCGTCCCGGGCTCGGTGCTGGCAGCCCTCTATCCCGACCGACGGGCGACGATCAACAGCATCCACCACCAGGGCATCAAGGACCTGGCGCCCGGCTTCACGGTCGAGGCGCACTGCCCGGAAGACGGCATGATCGAGGCGATCCGCCGCGAAGGCCCGGGTTATGTCGCCGGCGTGCAATGGCACCCCGAATTCCACGATCCCGACGACCCGGCGCATTTCGACGACGGGCCGTTGCTGCGCCACTTTCTCGACGCGGCACGCACCGCACGAGGAGCATCACGATGAGCAAGATCCTTCACATCGCCAACCCGGCGACCGGCCTGCCGATCGCTGAACTTCCGTGCGACGACGCCGCGTCGGTCGCCGCCAAGGCCGCCGCCGCGCTCGCCGCGCAACCGGCCTGGGCCCGCGTGCCGATCGCCGACAAGTTGGGCATGATCCAGCGCTTTCGCGCCGGCATCGTCGCCGAGCTCGAGGCGCTGGCATTGACCTTGACGCAGGAGGTCGGCAAGCCGATCGCGCAATCTCGCAACGAGCTGAACGGCCTGCTGCCGCGGCTCGACTACTTCCTCGAGCAGGCCGAGGGCGCGGTGCGTGACGAGCACGTCTTCGACGGCGGCGGCATGCACGAGCAGATCTCGCACGTGCCGCTCGGCGTCATCGCCAACATCTCGGCCTGGAACTATCCGTACTTCGTCGGCTGCAACGTGCTGGTGCCGGCGCTCCTGACCGGCAACACCGTGCTGTACAAGCCGAGCGAATACGCGACGCTGACCGGCCGCCACATCACGCGCCTGCTGCATGCCGCCGGTGTGCCGGCCGACGTGCTGCAGTGCCTGGTCGGCGCCGGCGAGGTCGGCGCGGCATTGCTCGAGCAGCGCATCGACGGCGTCTTCTTCACCGGCAGCCACGCCACCGGGCAGCGCATCGCCGCCGCGGTGGCCGGCCGGATGATCAAGCTGCAGCTCGAGCTCGGCGGCAAGGACCCGAGCTATGTGCGCGCCGATGCCGATCCGAAAACCGCCGCCGAGAGCCTGGCCGACGGCGCGATGTACAACGCCGGCCAGAGCTGCTGCTCGGTCGAGCGCATCTACGTGCACGAGGCCATTCACGACGCCTTCGTCGAGCAGTTCCTCGCCACCGTCGCCCGCTTCAAGGCGGGCGACCCGCTGGACGACGCCACCTACATCGGCGCGATCACCCGCGCGCCGCAGCTCGACGTGCTCGACGCCCAGGTCGCCGATGCGAAAACCAAGGGCGCGACGCTGCGCTGCGGCGGCCACCGGCTGCCCGGCCCTGGCCAGCACTACGCACCGACCGTGTTCACGGACGTGAACCACACGATGGCGCTGATGCGTGAAGAGAGCTTCGGCCCGCTGATCGGCATCCAGAAGGTCAGCGATGACGACGAGGCGCTGCGGCTGATGAACGACACGCGCTACGGCCTGACGGCCGGCATCTACACGCGCGACGAAACGGCGGCACGCACGCTGCTCGCGCAGGTCAATGCCGGCAGCGTCTACTGGAATTGCTGCGACCGTGTCAGCCCGCGGCTGCCGTGGTCCGGCGTCGGCGATTCGGGCGTCGGGCTGACCTTGTCGAGCTACGGCATCCAGGCCTTCACACGGCCGAAAGCCTGGCATTTGCGCAGCCCCGGTTGATGCTGACGCTGACGCTGTTCGACCTCGACCACACGCTGCTCGAAGGCGACAGCGATGTGCTGTGGTGCGAGTTCCTGATGGACCAGGGCGTACTCGACCGCGCCGAGTTCGGCGCGCGCAACGCGGCGATGGATCACGACTACCGCGCCGGCACGGTCGGCGCGCAGGAATTCTGCGAGTTCTACGTCTCGACGCTCACCGCGCGCACGGTCGACGAATGGCAGCCGCTGCGGCGTGCCTTCCTCGACGGCGTGATCGCGCCGCGCATCAAGCCCGCAGCCCGCGCGCTGGTGCAGCGCCATGCCGAGGCCGGCGAGCTGCTGGTGATGACGACGGCGACCAACCGCTTCATCACCGAGCTGACCGCCGCGCACCTGGGCCTGCCGCACCTGATCGCCACCGAATGCGAACGGATCGGCGCGCGCTTCAGCGGCCGCACCAGCGGCACGCTGAACATGCGCGAAGGCAAGGTGACGCGGCTGAATGACTGGCTCGCCGAGCGGCAGATCCGGCTCGCCGAGTGCAACTCGACGCTGTACAGCGATTCGATCAACGACCTGCCGCTGCTTTTGGCCGTCAGGCATCCGGTGGTCGTCGACCCGGATCCGCGGCTCGCCGCCGAAGCCGCCGAGCGCGGCTGGCCGGTGATCTCGCTGATGGCGTGACATGACGAGCGCCGCACGGCCGTTCCGAAGGCGCTCGCTCCCCCTCGGGGGGACGGCCCGCAGGGCCAAGGGGGTCCGATGAGAGTCGCACCGTTCAAGGCCATCGCCTACGCCAGCGCGCAAGCCGGCCCCCGGCTGATCGTGCTCGGCGCGGTGCACGGCAACGAGACCTGCGGCACGCAGGCGATCGGCCGCGTGATCGAGCAGATCGACAGCGGCCAGCTGCCGCTGGTGCGTGGCGCAGTCACTTTCGTGCCGATCACCAACCCGCTGGCCTACGCCGAGCGCCGCCGCGCAGGCGACCGCAACCTCAACCGCAAGCTCGGCCCGACCGACGCGCCGCGCGAGTTCGAGGACCACGTCGCGAACTGGCTCTGCCCGCTGCTCGCGCAGCACGAGGTGCTGCTGGACCTGCACTCGTTCCAGTCGCCCGGCCTGCCCTTCGTGCTGGTCGGCCCGCCGGACAACGATGGCCCGCTCGAACCGTTCGCCCAGGCTGCGCGCGAGGAAGCGCTGGCGCTGCGGCTCGGCGTGCAGCGCGCGGTCGACGGCTGGCTCGGCACCTATGCCGCCGGCGTCGCGCGGCGGCAGGCGCTGTACTCGGCGCGGCCCGCCGCACCACTCGATCTCGACCCGCGCTACGGCATCGGCACCACCGAATACATGCGCTCGAAAGGCGGCTGCGCGCTGACGCTCGAATGCGGCCAGCACGACGACCCGCAGGCGCCGGCCGTCGGGGTTCAGGCGATCGTCAATACGCTGGCGCACCTGCAGCTGATCGACGCCCCCGATCCGCCGCCGGCAACGCACATCGAAGGCCTGCACCTGAGCGAGGTGGTCGACAAGCTGCACACGGGCGACGTCTTCGTGCGCGCCTGGAAGAGCTTCGACCGCATCACCTCCGGCGAGCCGGTCGCGCAGCGGCACGACGGCACGCCGGTCCTGGCACCCTTCGACGGCTGCATCGTCTTCCCGAACCCCGCCGCCGAGCCCGGCAACGAGTGGTTCTACTTCGCGCAGCCGCATCCGCGGCTGCGCCGCTGATCGCTCAGCGGCCCGGCAGGTGCTGCTGGAAGAAGCGCAGCACGTGACCCCATTGCAGCGCCTGGTTCGCGCGTGTCGACGCACCATGGCCTTCGTCGGCAAAGAGCAGCAGCTCCAGCGGCACGCCGCGGGCGCGCGCCACCTCGTGCATCTGCAGCGCTTCGCCCACCGGCACGCGCGGATCGTTGGCGCCCTGCACGATCATCAGCGGCGCCTTCAGCTGGTGGACCCAGCGGGTCGGCGACAGCTGGATCATCGCCTCGCGGTCGGTGGCCGGGTCGCCGTATTCGGTGACCCGCAACTGGCGCCGGTACGGTGCCGTGTTCTCGATGAAGCTCAGCAGATTGGCGATGCCGACGTTCGACACGCCGGCATCGTAGGCGCCGGCGAAACGCGTCATCGCCATCAAGGCCGCGTAGCCCCCGTAGCTGCCGCCGTAGACGCCGATGCGCGGCGCGACGCCGTTGCGCGTCCACGCGGAGCGCAGATGCAGCGCGGCATCCTCGATGTCGGTGATCACCTGCAGCCGCTTCGCGCCGTTGTCGGCATCGAGCCAGGCCTTACCGTAGCCCGACGAGCCGCGCACGTTGGGCTCGACGATCACGAAGCCGGCCTCGACGAAGAACTGCCAGATCGGCGAGAAGCCCGGCTTCGACTGGCTCTCCGGCCCGCCGTGGAAGTGCACGATCACCGGGCACGGCGGCTCGGCCGCGGCCAGGCAGCGCGCCGGCCGGCGCACGAACATCGGGATCGGCGTGCCGTCGCGCGCCGGGTAGCTCTCGAGCGTCGCCGGCGCGAATTGGCGCGTATCGGCCTCCGGGGTGGACGGCACGGTCCAGCGGGTCAGCGTGCGGTCGCGCCAGTTCCAGACCGCCGTTTCGCGCGGCCGGTCCGGCGGCGCGAGCGCCAGCACCACCTGCTCGCCGTCGGCGCTCGCCGCGGCGACGATCTGGTGATCCAGGCCCGCCGGCCAGGGCAGCGGCAGCGGCTGCAGCGTCGTCGCGTCGAGCACCTGCACGCGCGTGTAGCCGGCCTCGTTGATCGTCAGGTACAGGCGCTTGCGGGCACGGTCGAGCAGCAGGCCCTCGACATCCCAGCGCTCGCCGCCGGGCACCGCCACCGGCGTCAGCGACTGCCCGGCAGCCCATTCGTAGACGCGCAGGAAACCGCTCGACTTCGAGGTGACGACGACGTAGTGGCCGGGCCGCGCGCCGAAGCGCATCACGTAGTCGCTGTATTCGCCCTGGCCGAGCAGCGGCGTCGCGCTGCGCGTGGCTTCGTCGAACAGCGACCATTCGCGGCCGCGCGAGCCGGTGGCCTTCACCAGCAGCAGCCGGCCCGGCTGCACGTCGGCGACACGCCAGAAGCCCTGGCCGTCGAAGAGCCGCTCCGCACGCGCGGCGCCGATGTCGTAGCGATAGACGGCGTACGAATCGCGGCTGACGTCGTTGGACACGTAGTACGCAAAGCGGCTGTCGGCCGAGAAGTGCTGGAACTCGGTCTGCACGCCGGGCCGGTGCTGCACCTCGCGCAGCGGGCCGCCGTCGGCCGCCTGCAGGTAGAAGCCGGGGTTCTCCTCGCCCTGGCGGTCACGCTCCAGCGCGAGCCAGCGGCCGTCGGGCGACACCGCGGCGATCGTGGTGCGGTCTTCGCCGCCGGTCAGCTGCAGCGGAAACCGGTCGGCGCCGTCGAGCCGCCAGACCTGGTCGACACCCGTCACGCGCCAGCTGAAGTACAGGCGCTTGCCGTCCGGCGACAGCACACCGGCGCCGGGCGGGCGCAGGTCGAGCAGGCCCTGGATGCGGCGCGAGATCTCCGGCGGCAAAGGCGGTGGACGAAAGCGCAGCAGGGTCTCGGGCGCCACCGAGGCTGCACCCAGGCCGCGGTAGGCTGGTGCCGACGCCGCGGCCGCGACGGGGGCCGCCGCAGCGCCCGGTTGCGCCGCCACGGTGGCGCACAGCAGCAGGCCGGCGGCGGCGGCCAGCAGGCGCCAGGGCGCGAAACGATGAACGCTCAAGAGCTTTCTCCCGGTGCTGAGTCACCCTGCAGCGCCATCAGTACTTGCCTGACATGCCCGCCAGGCGCAGGAACCAGTAGGCGGTCCAGGCGACGAAGCCGCGCCGCAGCGTGCTCCACCAGCCGGGGCCGACGGGGGGCTGCAGCACCTCGCGCGAGGCCAGCACGGCCGACTCGAAGCGCAGCGCCAGCTCGCCGGTGAAGTGCATGTCGCGGACGATCACATTGGCTTCCAGGTTCAGCAGCAGCGACAGCGGATCGATGTTGCTCGAGCCGACGGTCGCCCAGTCGTCGTCGACCACCGCCACCTTGGCATGCAGGAACGCCGGCATGTACTCGAAGACGCGCACGCCGGCGTCGAGCAGCTCGCCGTACAGCACCTGCGCCGCGAGCGCCGCGAAGCGGTAGTCCGGCTTGCCCTGCAGCAACAGGCGTACCTGCACGCCGCGCGCCGCGGCGCGCTGCAGCGCGCGCCGGAACGGCCGGCCGGGATAGAAGTACGGGCACATGATCTCGACGCGGCGGCGCGCACGCGAGATCGCCTCGATGTAGGCATGCTCGATCGCCCGGCGTTGGCGCAGGTTGTCGCGCACCAGGAAAGCCGCGCGCACCGGCGGCAGCTCGGCCAGCGCCACGGTGTGCGGCGTGCTCGGCGGCAGGATGCGCAGCCGCGAGGCCATGCGCCGGGCGCGCGCCACCGGCTCGGCGCTGCGCGCCAGCGTCAGCAGCTCGTCGCGCCAGTCGGCGCCGAGCGCGGCCCGGCTCCACATCGCGCGGGCCGACTGCTCGATCGATGCCACCAGCGGACCCTGCAGCTCGATTGCGAAGTCCAGCCGCGGCGCCTCGCACAGGCCGTGGTTCAGGTCGTTGCGGTCATCGATCAGGTTGATGCCGCCGACGTAGGCATCGTGACCGTCGACGACGCACAGCTTCTGGTGCAGCCGGCGCAGCTGGCCCGGCTGCAGCAAGCGCCACCAGCGGTCGACCGGGCGGAAGACCACCAGTTGCACGCCGGCCGGGACCAGGCGCTCGCGCAGCGAGGGCAATGTCGCCTTCGAGCCGAAGCCATCGACGACGACGCCGACCCAGACGCCGCGCCGCGCGGCCTCGGCCAAGGCGTTGGCGACGCAGCGGGCCGCGTCGTCGTCGTGGAAGATGTAGGTCGCCAGCCAGACCTGGCGGCGCGCCTGCGCAATCGCCGCGCACATCGCCGGAAACAGCTCGTCACCGCCGGCCAGCAGGCGCACGCGGTTGCCGCCGCTGAGCACCGGGCGCAGCGCCAGCGCCGGCCGCAGCACCTGGGCCGGCGGCAGCGTCGGATAGCGGCGGTGGTGATCGGCGGGAGGCATCGTCGGCTACGGCGCCGCCGGCAACAACCTTCTCGCTGCGGGACGGCGCCAGGGCCGATTCTGGCCCCAGAGCGGCAAGCGCCGTCAGGCCGGCTGTGCGTCGAGCACGGCGTCGGCGCTGGCGGTGTCCTGCTTGGCCTCGGTGAGCACACTGCGCGAGCCGTCCAGGCGCAGGAAGTGCTCCTCGATGAAGTCCTTCTCGACCAGCGTGCGCTGCATCGCGTGCTTCAGGTTGTCGAGCTCGCTGGCATGCAGGTCGCGTTCGGCGGCCACTTCGGCGAGCTTGCGCCGCGCCTCCTTCAGCGCCTCGTTCTCGGCGGCGCCGGCCGGGTTGGCCGCGGCAAGGCGCTCGACGTCGGCCGTGAGCGCATCGGCCTTCAGCTCAGCCACGCGCACGCGTTCCTTCGCGCGCTCGAGGATCTGCTGGTGCTTCGCGACCTCGCCGCGCAGCGCCTCGACCGTGTGGCCCTGCGCCTCGGCCGCCTTGTTGGCGGCGCGCAGGTCGAGGATGATGCGGTGCGCCTCGTGCAGCCGGCGCCGCATCGCCTCGGACTCGGTGAGCAGCTTGTCGCGCTGCGCCATCACGCTCTCGAGGTCGCCCTTGTGCTTGCGCTGCCACTCGGCGAGCTTGCTCGGGTCGATGGCCGACAGGCTCTCCATCATCTTCCTGATGTCGACGAGGGCGCGCTCGGTGCCCTCGCTGCCCGGCGCCGCGGACATCTCTTCCATCATCTGGTTGAGCTTGTCGAGCAGCTCGACACCGGCAACCGGCGTCGGCAACACGGACGAGTTGCCACCGCCGCCACCGCCTGAACCGCTGAAGCCGCCGCGCAGCGCGTCGACGATCCTGTAGCCGGCATCACGCACCACACGCGCCGAATCGTTGAGCTCGCGCGAGGCGCCGACCATCATCTCGCGCGTCTGCTCGGTCTGGCCGAGGATGCGCACGAGCATGTAGACCAGCAGGATCAGGATGATCGCGTTGCTGACGAAGACGACCGCAACGGCGAGGTTGACGAGGTCCATGGGCTGAAGGTGCTACAGCGCGATGAAGGTCATGCGGCCTTCGCCGAGGCCGGGAATGGCGAGCTGGTAGTCGCAGCGTTCGCCGCCGCGCTCGAGCAGCTCGACCAGCTTCGGGAACGCCGCCGGCACGGCCATCGAGCGCGCCAGCGTGCAGCCCTCGGGCGCGTTGTCGACCTGCAGCATCATCCCGGCGGCGCGCAGGAAGGTCGTCGCCTGCGCGACCATCGCGTCATGCGGCTCGCCGGCCAGCTGCGCGGCGGTGATGTCCGCCACGGGCAGACGCAACGCGCCGCCGCCGACCAGGCACACGGCGCTGAGGTCGAGCACGCCGACTGCGGCGGCCGGCTTGCCGGGCGCCGAATACAGGCCCAGCAGGTTGTTCGGTCCGAGTGCGCCGGGCTCCATCGCGGCATGCAGCTTCAGGCTGAAGTCCTGCCCGCCGAGCGTGTGCTCGATCAGGCCCTGGGCGTGGTCGATGCGCAGCGGCCGCTCCGGCAGCGCGGCAGCCGGCGCTGCAGCGGGTGCGGCACGCGGCGTGACATTCGCGGCCGCGGGCGCCGCCGGCGCCTTGTACGGCACCGCCGCGCGAATGTGGTCGATCAGCTCGTTGTCACGAAACGGCTTGTTGACGATGAAGGCAGCGCCATTGGTGCGCGCCTGCTCGAGCATCGCCGGCCGCGACTCGGTGGTCACGAAGCCGATCTTGACGTTGGTCTGGCCGAGCTGGCGCAGCGTCTGCAGCAGCTCGAGGCCGGAAACGCGCGGCATGTGCCAGTCGGTGATCATCAGCTGCGGCGTGAAGCTGGGCAGCAGGCTCAATGCTTCCTCGCCGTCGGCGGCACGCTTGACCTCGACTTCGGGATAGCCGCACTGTTCGATCAGACGCGCGACGATGGCCCGGATCGCTCGACTGTCGTCGACGACCATGAATCGATACGGCGTGCGGGTGGGGTTCAAGGCGGGGCTCCCTCTGACGCGGGATGTGAGCATCCCGGTTGGGCACCAGGCTGCATGACAGCCCGGCATGCTGGCGTTATCGACCCGCTGTAGGGAAACTTCAATCCGGCGCCAGCTCGACCACCAGCGGCAGGTGGTCCGACATGCGCGCCCAGGCGGCACCACGCGGCACATGCGTCGAGACGCAGCGGAAACCGCGCGTGTAGATGCGGTCGAGCGTGAACAAGGGCACACGCGACGGGAAGGTGCGTGCAGGAACCCCGGTTCTCGCGCGGTGCAGGCCGCGCTCGTGCATCGGCGCATCGAGCCGCTCGCCCCAGTCGTTGAAGTCGCCGGCCACCAGCACGTGGGCTTCGCCCGGCACCTGCGCCGCGAGGTACTGCGCGAGCCGGTCGACCTGGCGCACGCGGCTCGAGTGGATCAGGCCGAAGTGGGCCACGATCACGTGCACCTCGATGCCCTGCCACAGCACCGGCACATGCAGCAGGCCACGCTGCTCGAAGCGGTGATCGCTCACATCGTGGTGGTAGACGTCGCCCAGCGGCCAGCGCGCGAGCAGCGCGTTGCCGTGCTCGCCGTGCTTGGTGGTGGCATTGGTGCGGTAGGCGACGTCGTAACCCTCGGGCGCCAGGAAGTCGGCTTGGCCGCCCTCGGGCCAACCGAGCAACGTGCGTTCGAAGTGCAGCGCCTCGCGCTGGTGAAACAGGCGCACTTCCTGCAGGCAGACCAGGTCCGCATCGAGCGCTTCGATGCCGAGCCCGAGGTTGTGGATCTCGAGCCGCTTGCCCACGCCCAGGCCGCGCACACCCTTGTGGATGTTGTAGGTCGCCACACGCAGCGTGTTGGCCGTGAACTGGGTGCTCGGCGGCGCAAAGCGCGAAGAGCTGAAGTGCCGGGCTCTCATCGGGTCTCTCAGGGCAATCTGCGGGCCGGGGCTTCTGTCGCCGCTCAGCGCATCACGAAGCGGGGCAGCTGCAGTATCGCCTCGGCGTTGGACGGCGAGAAGCAGCGATCGGCCGCTTCGCGCCATGGCAGCCAGGCGTGCTGCAAATGCTCGCGCGGATTGAGCTGCACGGGCCGCGGCGCCGGCAGCGTCAGACCGAACACGTGCTCGGTGTTGTGGGTCACGCCCGGGGCGTAGCGGTGGCGCCATACCGGGTAGATTTCGTAGAGGTTCGCAAGTTGCCAGTCCTGCAGCGCGGCGAGCGGTAATTCTGCTGAGCCGATCGCCAGACCGGTCTCCTCGGCCACTTCGCGCACGCAGGTCTCGATCAGCGGCTCGTCGGCGCGGTCCTTCGAGCCGGTGACGCTTTGCCAGAAGCCCGGCTGGTCGGCGCGCTCGATCAGCAGCACCTCGAGCGCCGGCGTGTGGATCACGACCAACACGCTCTCCGGAATCTTCGGAGGCCGGCTCATTCAACCGCCGCGGCGCTTGCGCACCGCCTGCGCAAGACCGCGCAGCACCGGCACCGTGTCGTCCCAGCTGATGCACGCGTCGGTGATGGAGACGCCCGGCTGCAGCGCAACGCCCGGCTTCAAATCCTGTCGGCCCTCGCTCAAATGGCTCTCGACCATCACGCCCATGATGCGGCGCTCGCCGGCGGCCAGCTGCGCGGCGATGTCCTGCGCGACGCCGATCTGGCGCCGGTGCTGCTTGGCCGAGTTGGCGTGCGAGCAGTCGATCATCACCTGCTCGCGCAGGTTCGCTCGGCGCAATACCGCGCAGGTGGCCTCGACGTCGGCGGCAGCGTAGTTCGGCTGCTTGCCGCCGCGCAGGATGACGTGGCCGTCCGGGTTGCCGCGGGTCTCGAAGATCGCCGCGACGCCCATCTTCGTCATGCCCATGAACGAGTGCGGCGCGGCGGACGCCAGCACCGCGTCGGCAGCGACCTGCACGCTGCCGTCGGTGCCGTTCTTGAAGCCGACCGGGCACGACAGGCCCGACGCCAGCTGGCGATGGCTCTGGCTCTCGGTGGTGCGCGCGCCGATCGCACCCCAGGCGATCAGGTCGGCCTGGTACTGCGGCGTCAGCAGGTCGAGAAACTCGGTGCCGGCGGGCAGGCCGAGCGCGGAGATCTCCAGCAGCAGCGCGCGTGCGCGGCGCAGGCCCTCGTTGATGCGGAAGCTGCCGTCGAGCCGCGGATCGTTGATGTAGCCCTTCCAGCCGACCGTCGTGCGCGGCTTCTCGAAGTACACGCGCATCACGACGATCAGGTCTTCCGCGAGCTCGTCGGCCAGCGGCTTCAGCAGCCGGGCGTATTCCAGCGCCTGCTCGTGATCGTGGATCGAGCACGGGCCGACGACCACGACGAGCCGGTCGTCGCGGCCATGCAGCACCTGGCCGATCGCCTCGCGCGTGTGCTCGACCAGTGCCTCGATCGGCGGCGTCACCGGCAGCTCCTCCAGCAGCACCGCCGGCGACACCAGCGCGCGCACCGCGGCGATGCGCACGTCGTCGATGCGCGTGGTGTCCAGCGTTTCGTCGCTGCCGTCGGCGCGGACGCCGGCTTCGTGGTCGTGGCGGAAGTCGTCGAGGGCGGGCATGGGGGCACTCCGAGCGAGAAAAGGGGATCAGCGCGCGGCGATGCGCTCGCGCAGCCAGGCGGCGAAGGTGAGTTCGTCGGTGTCGCCGGCGGCGAGACCCAGCATGACCAGCACGCAGTCGGCATCGCTGGCGTCGAGCTGAAAGCCGTTCAGGCGCAAGAACAACTCGACGGCGACGAAAGCGCTGCGCTTGTTGCCGTCGACGAACGGATGGTTGCGCGCCAGGCCGAACCCATAAGCGGCAGCGAGGGCAGCCGCATCCGGCTCGCCGTAGTGCGCCAGGTTGCGCGGACGGCCAAGCGCCGACTCCAGCATGCCGTGATCGCGGATTCCGGCGGCGCCGCCGTGCTCGGCCAATTGTTCTTCGTGCACGGCAAGGATCACCGCCGGGTCGATCCAGACCCAGTCCTGGTTGGCGGCCATGGCCGCTTACTTGGCCAGTTCGCGCAGCACCGCGCGGCGCGCCTTCATGATGCCGCGCGCGGCCTGCATCTGGTCCTCGAACACCGGGTCGTGCGGCGTGATGCGCATGCCATCCGGGCTCTCGGTCAGGTACAGCGTGTCGCCCTTCTCGAGCTTCAGCTTGGCCAGCACTTCCTTGGGCAGGATGACGCCGACCGAATTGCCGATCTGGGTGAGCTTGAGGGCGTGCATGGCGGACTCCGAAAGACGTTATAACGAATGTTATACGCCTCTCGGAGCCGCCGCAAGCGGCCCCCGCGCCGTTCAGGCCGCCGGCGTCGGGTTGCGCAGGCGGATGTGCAGCTCGCGCAGCTGCTTCTCGTCGACCGCGCTCGGCGCCATCGTCAGCAGGCATTGCGCGCGTTGCGTCTTCGGGAAGGCGATGACGTCGCGGATCGACTCGGCGCCGGCCATCAGCGTCGCGATGCGGTCCAGGCCGAAGGCCAGGCCGCCGTGCGGCGGTGCGCCGTACTGCAGCGCGTCGAGCAGGAAGCCGAACTTCAGCTGTTGCTCGTCGGGACCGATCTTCAGCGCTTCGAAGACCTTGGCCTGGACGTCGGCGCGGTGGATACGCACCGAGCCGCCGCCGATCTCCCAGCCGTTGAGCACCATGTCGTACGCCTTGGCGACGCACTTTCCCGGATCGGTCGTCATCAGATCCTCATGGCCGTCCTTGGGTGCCGTGAACGGGTGGTGCACGGCAACCCAGCGATCGGCTTCCTCGTCGTGCTCGAACATCGGGAAGTCGACGACCCACAGCGGCGCCCACTTGTCCTCGAACAGATCGTGCGTGCGTCCGAATTCGCTGTGGCCGACCTTCACGCGCAGCGCGCCCAGCGCGTCGTTGACGACCTTCTCCCGGTCGGCGCCGAAGAAGATCAGGTCGCCGTTGCGCGCGCCGGTGCGGGCGATGATCTCGGCGATCGCCGCGTCGTGCAGGTTCTTGACGATCGGCGACTGCAGGCCTTCGCGGCCCTTGCCGGCGTCGTTGACCTTGACCCACGCCAGGCCCTTGGCACCGTAGATCTTGACGAACTCGGTGTAGGCATCGATCTCGCCGCGGCTCATCTCGCCGCCGCCCGGCACGCGCAACGCGGCCACGCGGCCGCCCGGTGTCGTGGCCGGCGTCGAGAAGACCTTGAAGTCGACATCCTTCATCACGTCGGTCAGCTCAGTGAACTGAAGCTTGACGCGCAGATCCGGCTTGTCCGAACCGTAACGATGCATCGCCTCGGTGTAGCTCAGCTGCGCGTAGACCGGCAGCTCGATGCCCATCACCTTGCGGAACACCGTGCGGATCATCGCCTCGGTGATCGCGCGGATCTCCTCCTCGGCGAGGAACGAGGTCTCGATATCGATCTGCGTGAACTCGGGCTGGCGGTCGGCGCGCAAGTCTTCGTCGCGGAAGCACTTGGTGATCTGGTAATAACGGTCGAAGCCAGCGACCATCAGCAGCTGCTTGAACAGCTGCGGCGACTGCGGCAGCGCGAAGAACATGCCGTCGTGCACGCGGCTGGGCACCAGGTAGTCGCGCGCGCCCTCGGGCGTGCTCTTGGTCAGCATCGGCGTCTCGATGTCGATGAAGCCCTGCTCGTCGAGGAACTTGCGCACCTCGATCGCCACCTTGTAGCGCAGCATCATGTTCTTCTGCATCGCCGGGCGGCGCAGGTCGAGCACGCGGTGCGTCAGGCGCACGGTCTCCGACAGGTTCTCGTCGTCGAGCTGGAACGGCGGCGTCACGCTGGCGTTCAGCACCTCGAGCTCGAGCGCCAGCACTTCGATCTTGCCGCTGACGAGGTTGCTGTTCTCGGTGCCGGCCGGCCGCGCGCGCACCTTGCCCACCACCTTCAGGCAGAACTCGTTGCGCACGTCCTCGGCGGTCTTGAACATCTCCGGGCGGTCCGGATCGCAGACGATCTGCACCAGGCCTTCACGGTCGCGCAGGTCGATGAAGATCACGCCGCCATGGTCGCGTCGGCGATGCGCCCAGCCCATCAGCGTGACAGTCTGGCCCATCAGCGCTTCGCTGACCAGGCCGCAGTAGGTGGTTCTCATTGAAGGGACTCCTTGAATTTCTTCGGGTCGGAAACGAAAGACGCGGCGGCTGAATGCGCGGCCGGCGCCTGTCGATGCAAATGCGGGGATGCTGTGGCGGGCGGGGCCGGTGAGGACCCTCCGGGCTGAACGCCTGCCGGGCGTTCAACCCATGCGGTTGGGGTCAGCCTCCCCCAGCCGCACGGCCGGGGGCGCGGGCGGCGGCGGCGCCACCACACCCATCGAGATGATGTACTTCAGCGCCTCGTCGACGCTCATGTGCAGCGGGCGCACGGCGGAACGCGGCATGATCAGGAAGAAGCCCGAGGTCGGGTTCGGCGTCGTCGGCACGTACAGGCTGACGTGGTCGCCGGCCAGATGCGCGGCGACCTCGCCGCTCGGCCGCCCGGTGACGAAGGCGATCGTCCACGAGCCCTGGTGCGGGTACTGCACCAGCACCGCTTCGCGGAAGGCGTTGCCGTCGCTCGAGAACAGCGTGTCCGAGACCTGCTTGACCGAGCTGTAGATCGACTTGACGATCGGGATGCGGCCGAGCAAGCGGTCGCCCTGGCGCAGCCACCACTGGCCGAACATGTTGGTGGCGAAGACGCCGGTGCCCAGCAGCAGCGCGACCATCACGAACACGCCGAGGAACGGGATGCCGCGCAGGCTTTCGAGCCCGTCGGAGACGACGCCCGCCGGCACCGCCTTCTGCAGGCCCGACAGCAGCCACAGGAACATGCCGTCCATCGCGCCGTACAGCCACAGCAGCACCCACAGGGTGATGGCCAGTGGCAGCCAGACCAGCAGGCCGGCAATCAGGTATTTCTTCAAGGGCGCTTTCGGAGGCTCGGGCGAGGTCGAGAAGCCGCCTCAGTGGCAGGCGCAGGAGCCGCCGCAGGCCGTGCCACTGCCCGTGGCAGCAGCCGGTGCAGGCGCAGATGCAGGCGACGCAGCGGGCGCTGCGGCCGGTGCCGACGTGTCGCCGGCAGCCGGCTTGGCGGCCTCGGGCGCCGCCGGCGCCGGGGCGGCCGCGCCGCCCTTGAAATCGGTGGCGTACCAGCCGGAGCCCTTCAGCTGGAAGCCCGCGGCGGTGACCTGCTTGCTGAACGCCTCGGCCCCGCAGGCCGGGCAGGTGCTGAGCACGGGGTCGCTGAGCTTCTGCAGCACGTCTTTCGCGTGGCCACATTCAGCGCAGCGGTAGGCGTAGATCGGCATGGCTAAACCCTTGATGCAAAACAGAAAATTATACGGGCGCCGGCTGTCTTGACGCCGGCGCTCCGGGATATGGGGGTGAAGCCTTACGCGTTCAAGCCCGCGATGGGGTGCTGCATCTCGTGCCGGTTCTGCAGGAACTGCGGCATCAGCGAGCCCGCCACCATGCCCACCAGCGCGGCGATCAACCCGGCCAACTGGCCCGGGAAGGCCTCGCCCAGCGTGCTGATCTGCGGGAAGAACAGGATCCACACGCCGATGCCGGCAGCGACCGAGAAGATCGCACCCTGGGTCGTCGCGCGCTTCCAGTACACGCCCATCGCCAGCGGCACGAAGGCCCCGACCAGTGTCACCTGGTAGGCCGAGGACACCAGGTCGTAGATCGGCGTGCCCTTCATCGCGATCGCATAGGCCAGCACCAGCGCGGCGAAGATCACGATGCTCCAGCGCATCGCCAGCAGCTGCTGGCGGTCGTTCATGTGCGGGCGCAGGTTCTTCAGGATGTTCTCGACGAAGCTGGTCGACGGTGCCAGCAGCGTCGCCGACGAGGTGCTCTTGATCGCCGACAGCAGCGCGCCGAAGAACAGGATCTGCATGAACAGCGGCATCTTGGTCAGCACGAAGGTCGGCAGCAGGCGCTGGTAGTCGTCCTTGGCCAGCTCCATCGCCTGCTGGCCCATCACGACGACCGCGCAGGCGACGACGAACATCGGCACGAACGCGAACAGGATGTAGCTGACGCCGCCGATCACTGCGCCCGAGCGCGCGGTCGGCGCGTCCTTGGCCGACATCACGCGCTGGAACACGTCCTGCTGCGGGATGCTGCCCAGCATCATCGTCAGGCCCGCGGCGATGAAGAAGGCGATGTCCTTGAAGCTCGGCTCGGGGAAGAAGTTCCACAGCTCCTTCTGCGTCGCCATCGCGAACACCTTGTCGGCGCCACCGGCCAGGTCGCTGGCGAAGATCGCGATCACCGTCAGGCCGATCACCAGCACGATCATCTGGATGAAGTCGGTCCAGGCCACCGCGAGGAAGCCGCCGACGACAACGTAGATCAGCACCGCCAGCGTGCCGACGATCATGCCGGTGGTCTCCGACATCGCGCCGTCCGTCAGCACCGAGAAGACCAGGCCGAGCGCGGTGATCTGCGCCGCGACCCAGCCGAGGTAGCTGAGGATGATCGCCGTCGAGCAGAACACCTCGATGCCCTTGCCGAAGCGCTGGCGGTAGAAGTCGCCGATCGTCAGCAGGTTCTGCCGGTAGAGCTTCATCGCGAAGAACAGGCCCACCAGGATCAGGCAGGTGCCGGCGCCGAACGGGTCCTCGACGATCGAGCCGAGGCCGCCCTGCACGAACTTGGCCGGGATGCCCATCACCGTCTCGGCGCCGAACCAGGTCGCGAAGGTCGTCGTGACGACCATGATCAACGGCAGCCGGCGCCCGGCGATCGCGAAATCTGCCGTGTTCTTGATGCGCGTGCCGGCCCACACGCCGAGGGCCAGGGTGCCCAGCAGGTAGAGCACGACGAAGACGATCAGGATGGTGTTCATGCGATGGTCGGGGCAGCGACGACAGGGAGCGGCCAAGCAAGCGCCAAGCCGCGCCGCGCATTATCTACACGCGCGCGTCAGGGCCAAGTCGGTTCAATACGGCCAGTACAGATAGAGCTGCAGCCCGATCGCGCCGGCCAGCAGCGCCGCGCCGCCGAGCAGCGCGGAGCGCATCAGCCGGTTGCTGCGCCGCATCTCGGCCAACAGCGCGAGCTGCGCCGGATCGGGCCCCTGCTGGCGCAGCAGCGCCTGGTGGATCAGCCGCGGCAGCTCGGGCAGCAGCTGCGCATAACGCGGCGCCTCGTTCTTCAGGCGGTCGGTCAGGCCGGCCCAGCCGACCTGCTGATTCATCCACTGTTCGAGGAACGGCTTGGCGGTGTTCCACAGGTCGAGCTCCGGATCGAGCTGGCGGCCGAGGCCCTCGATGTTCAGCAGCGTCTTCTGCAACAGCACCAGCTGCGGCTGGATCTCGACATTGAAGCGGCGCGAGGTCTGGAACAGCCGCATCAGTACCGCGCCGAGCGAGATGTCCTTCAGCGGCCGGTCGAAGTGCGGCTCGCAGACGGCGCGGATCGCGCTTTCCAGCGCATCGACCCGCGTGCCCGGCGGCACCCAGCCGCTTTCGATGTGCAGCTCGGCGACACGCTTGTAGTCGCGCCGGAAGAAGGCCAGGAAGTTCTGCGCCAGGTAGTCCTTGTCCCACTCGGTGAGCGTGCCGATGATGCCGAAGTCGAGCGCGATGTAGCGGCCGAAGGTCTGCGGCGCGATGCTGACCTGGATGTTGCCGGGGTGCATGTCGGCGTGGAAGAAGCCGTCGCGGAAGACCTGCGTGAAGAAGATCGTCACGCCGTCGCGCGCCAGCTTCTTGATGTCGACACCGGCTTCGCGCAGCCGCGGCACCTGGCTGATCGGCACGCCGTTCATGCGCTCCATGACGATCACCGCCGGCGTGCACAGGTCCCACACCATCTCGGGCACCATCACCAGGCCGAGGCTTTCCATGTTGCGCCGCAGCTGCGCGGCGTTGGCGGCCTCGCGCACCAGGTCGAGCTCGTCGTGCAGGTAGGTGTCGAACTCGGCAACGACCTCGCGCGGCTTCAGCCGCTTGGCATCGGTCCAGACGCGCTCGACCAGCCGGGCCAGCGTGTGCATCAGTTGCAGGTCGTGCTCGATGACCTGCAGCATGCCGGGGCGCAGCACCTTGACAGCCACCTCCCGGCCGTCGAGCAGCACGCCGAAGTGCACCTGCGCGATCGACGCGCTGGCCACCGGCTCCGGGTCGAACGCCTTGAAGATCTGATCGATGCGCCGACCGAACGCCCGCTCGATCATCGCCACCGCCTGCACGCCCGGAAACGGCGGCACGCGATCCTGCAACCGGGCGAGCTCGTCGGCGACGTCCAGCGGCAGCAGGTCGCGCCGCGTCGACAGCACCTGGCCGAACTTGACGAAGATCGGTCCGAGCTTCTCGAGCGCACGCCGCAGCCGCTCGCCGCGCGGCGCCTGCAGCCGGCGGCCGATCGTCGCCACGTAGACCATCGCGCGCACCCAACGCTGCCGGAAGCCCGACAGCGCGACCTCATCCAGGCCGAAGCGCAGGACGGTGAACGCGATGTAGACGAGCCGGAAGAAGTGACCCATCAAGGACGCGTACCGGGCCCGTCAGCGGCGCGCGCGGCGGGCGACGCGGCCTGCACCGCGGCGCGCAAGCCACGCGCCAGCAGCGAGCCCAGCCGCGCAACTTCATGCGCGACCACCGGCCCGAACAGCCGCTCCAGGTCGGCGGCGATGTCCCAGCGCAGGTTCTTGCTGAGCCAGTCGATGTCGGCGGCGAATTGCGCATCACCGTCGATGGCCAGCGCCGGCGTCTCGCCGGCCAGCGCCTTCAGCGCCAGGGCGGCGGGGTTCGACGCGTCGACGCGCACGACCAGGTCGGCATCGGCGGGCACGTCGTCGCCGGCACACCACTCGACCAACGCCGCCGGCGTGATGCGAAAGACCAGCCGCGGCGGCGCCGGCAGCAGGCGCGGCCAGCCCTCGAGCTCGAGGCGCAGCACGCGGCCGGCATGCGGTGTGAGCCGCTCCGTCGCCGCCGGCTCGCTCGACAGCACGTGGTTGACGACCAGCACCAGGCGCTCCATCAGCGCCGGTGCCAGCAGGGCCTGCAGGGCTTGAAACATCGCCGCATTGTAGGCAGCGGCGATGGCTGAACGCCTGCGTGTCCGGCCGCCTGCCGACCCCCATGCGTGCAGGACAATGAGTGCCTCCGCGCGCTTCAGACCGTCCCGATGCCCACCATCCTGCTGACCGGCGCCACCGGCTACATCGCCTCGCACACCTGGCTCGCACTGCAGGACGCGGGCTTCAAGGTCGTCGGCGTCGATGACTTCTCGAACAGCTCGCCGCTGGTGCTCGACCGGCTGCGCGAGCTGGGTCCGCAGGCGCCCGAGTTCGAGCGCGCCGACGTCGGCGACGCGGCGGCGATGCAGGCGCTCTTCACGCGGCGGCACATCGATGCCGTGGTGCACTTCGCGGCGCACAAGGCGGTCGGCGAATCGGTGCAGCGGCCGCTCGACTACTACGCGAACAACCTCGGCGGGCTGATCACGATCTGCCGCGCGATGCAGGCCGCCGGCTGCCGGCGCCTGGTCTTCAGCTCCAGCGCGACCGTCTACGGCGACCCCGAGCGGCTGCCGATCACCGAGGATTCGCCGCTGTCGGCGACCAACCCGTACGGCCAGACCAAGCTGATCGGCGAGCAGATCCTGAAGGACCTGGTCGCCGCGGACGCCCGAGCGAACGGGGACGGGGCCATCGGCCCCGCGTGGCAGACCGCCTGCCTGCGCTACTTCAACCCGGTCGGCGCGCACGAGAGCGGCCGCATCGGCGAGGACCCCGGCGGCACGCCGAACAACCTGATGCCCTACGTCGCGCAGGTGGCGATCGGCCGCCGGCCGCAGCTGTCGGTGTTCGGCGACGACTACCCGACGCCCGACGGCACCGGCGTGCGCGACTACATCCACGTCGTCGATCTGGCCGAGGGCCATGTCGCCGCGCTGCGCCGGCTGTTCGACGCGCCGGGCTCGTTCACCGTCAACCTCGGCACGGGCCGCGGCCACAGCGTGCTGGAGCTGGTGCGCGCCTATGCCGAGGCCAGCGGTCGCCCGGTGCCCTACCAGGTCGTGCCGCGGCGTCCCGGCGATGTCGCTGCGTGTTATGCCGATCCGTCGCTCGCCGCGAGCCTGCTAGGCTGGCGGGCGCAACACGACCTGGCCCGCATGTGCAGCGACAGCTGGCGCTGGCAGTCCCTCAACCCCGAAGGTTTCAAGAATCCATGAGCGTCGTAGACGTCCAACCCGTGATCATGGCCGGCGGCTCCGGCACCCGGCTGTGGCCGCTGTCGCGCTCCGGCTACCCGAAGCAGTTCCTCGTGCTGTCGGGCAACTCCAGCCTGTTCCAGCAGGCCGCGTCGCGGCTGCAGCGGCTGGCCGCAGGCGAGATCACGGTCGCTGCGCCGCTGGTCGTCGGCAACGAGGAGCATCGCTTCCTGGTGCTCGACCAATTGCGCGAGCTGAAGGCCGAGCCGGCCGCGCTGCTGCTCGAGCCGATGGGCCGCAACACCGCGCCGGCCCTGACGCTGGCCGCGCTGCAGGCCTGCGCCGGCGGCGCCGACCCGGTGCTGGTGGTCACGCCGGCGGACCAGACGATCGGCGACGAGGCCGCTTTCGGCGCCGCGCTGCAGCGGGCAGTGAGCCTGGCCGCCGGCGGCGCGATCGCGATCCTCGGCGTGACGCCCGAGCGGCCCGAAACCGGCTACGGCTACATCCGCGTCGCCGGCGCGGCGGCGAACGGCGAGGCGCCGCGCGTCGCGCGCTTCGTCGAGAAGCCGGACCAGGCCACCGCCGAGGGCTACCTCGCCGACGGTGGCTACTTCTGGAACGCCGGCATGTTCGTGCTGAAGGCCTCGGTGTGGCTGGCCGCGCTCGAGAGCTTCCGTCCCGACATCGCCGCCGCCACCCGCGCCGCGTTCGATGCCCGCACCACCGATGCGCGCTTCGTTCGCCCCGATGCCAAGCGCTTCGCCACGGTGCCGAGCGAGTCGGTCGACTACGCGGTGATGGAGAAGTGCCCCGGCAGCGCGTTCGACATCCGCATGGTCGAGCTGAATGCCGGCTGGAACGACCTCGGCGCGTGGGAAGCGGTGTGGCAGGTGCTGCCGAAGGACGGCCAGGGCAATGCGAGCGTCGGCGACGCGATCATCAAGGACTCGCGCAATACGCTGGTGCATGCGACGAGCCGGCTGGTCAGCGCCGTCGGGCTGACCGACATCGTCGTCGTCGAGACCGCCGACGCGGTGCTGGTGGCCGACCGCGAGCGCAGCCAGGAGGTCAAGCAGATCGTCGCGCAGCTCGGCGCCGAGCAGCGCGGCGAACACGCGCTGCACCGCAAGGTGCACCGGCCCTGGGGCTGGTACGACTCGATCGACGCCGGCCCGCGCTTCCAGGTCAAGCGCATCCTCGTCAAGCCGGGCGCGTCCTTGAGCCTGCAGAAGCACCACCATCGCGCCGAGCACTGGATCGTCGTCTCCGGCACCGCCGAGGTCACCAACGGCGACAAGGTGGTGCTGCTGACCGAGAACCAGAGCACCTACATCCCGCTCGGCCAGGTGCACCGCCTCGCGAACCCCGGCAAGGTGCCGCTCGAGATCATCGAGGTGCAGTCGGGTAGCTACCTGGGCGAAGACGACATCGTGCGCTTCGAGGACACCTACGGCCGCAGCTGACCCCAGGTTGTGAAGCGCGCGCCGCGTGTCATTGTCTTCGCCGGCCCGAACGGCGCCGGCAAAACGACTCATGCGGAGCCGATCCTTCGACAGTTGGGAATCAGCCTGTTCGTCAACGCCGACTACATCGCCCGCGGGCTGTCGGGTCGGGACACCGCCGCGGTCGACTTCGAGGCCGGACGGATCATGCTGCGCCGCCTTGGGCAGCTGGCCGCTGACGAAGCGGACTTCGCTTTCGAATCGACACTGTCGAGCCGCAGCTTTGCCGCCTTCTTGGCCGCGCTGCGACAACGTGGCTATCGGGTATCGATCTTCTATTTCTCGCTGCGCGATGCGACCTTGGCGGTTCGACGCGTTCGCATGCGCGTTCGCCTTGGTGGACACGACGTTGCGGTGGAGACAGTGCGTCGGCGCTTCGGGCGCAGCCTGTCGAACTTCTTCGACCTGTACATTGCATGTGCCGACGAATGGACCGTGTTCGACAACTCGGCAGCCGGAATCAGCCAGCTTGTCGCCTCGCATAATCGGGGCGGTACGACTGTCGAGGACAAGCTCACATGGCAAAGACTGCACCGGCAGGCGGCGCGCGCCCGGAACCGCCGCTGACGCCTTCTCGCCCGGCCTTGCACAAGGCGCTGGCCGAGGCTGCTCGGAACGCCCTGCGCATGGCGGATGCCTTCGGAGTGCAGATTCCGGTGGCAGCGAAGCGCCGAGCCAAGGCTGCAGCCAAATGACCATCCTCGTCACCGGCGGCGCCGGCTTCATCGGCAGCAACTTCGTGCTCGACTGGCTGGCGGGCAGCGACGAGACCGTCGTCAACCTCGACCTGCTGAGCTACGCCGGCAACCTGAGGAACCTGGCCTCGCTGCAGGGCGATGCGCGGCACGTCTTCGTCAAGGGCGACATCGGCGATCGTGCGCTGCTCGACGGCCTGCTCGCCGAGCACCGGCCGCGCGCGATCGTGCACTTCGCGGCCGAGAGCCACGTCGACCGCAGCATCCACGGGCCGGGCGAGTTCATGCGCACCAACGTGATGGGCACCTTCACGCTGCTCGAGGCGGCGCGTGGCCACTTCGCGACCTTGCAGGGCGACGCGAAGAGCGCGTTCCGCTTCCATCACGTCTCCACCGACGAGGTCTACGGCAGCCTGGGCCCCGCGGCCCCTGCATTCACCGAGCAGCACGTCTACGAGCCGAACAGCCCGTACTCGGCGAGCAAGGCGGCCAGCGACCACCTGGTGCGCGCCTGGCACCACACCTACGGCCTGCCGGTGCTGACGACCAACTGCAGCAACAACTACGGGCCCTATCACTTCCCCGAAAAGCTGATCCCGCTGATGATCGTCAACGCGCTGGCGGGCAAGCCACTGCCGGTCTACGGCGACGGGCTGCAGGTGCGCGACTGGCTCTACGTCGGCGACCACTGCAGCGCGATCCGCACCGTGCTCGAGCGCGGCCGGGTCGGCGAGACCTACAACGTCGGCGGCTGGAACGAGCAGGCCAACCGCGACATCGTGCTGACGATCTGCGCGCTGCTCGACGAGCTGCGCCCCGACCCGGCCGGCCCGCGTGCCCGCTTGATCACCCACGTCGCCGACCGTCCGGGCCACGACCGCCGCTACGCCATCGACGCGCGCAAGATCGAGCGCGAGCTCGGCTGGCGCCCGGCCGAGACCTTTGCCACCGGCATCCGCAAGACGGTGCAGTGGTACCTGGACCATGCCGACTGGGTCGCCGACGTGCAGAGCGGCGGTTACCGCGACTGGATGTCGAAGCAGTACGGCGGCGGAGCGACCGCATGAAGCCGCGCCGGGGCATCATCCTCGCCGGCGGCTCGGGCACCCGGCTGCACCCGGCCACTTTGGCCGTCAGCAAGCAGCTGCTGCCGGTGTACGACAAGCCGATGGTGTACTACCCGCTGTCGACGCTGATGCTCGCCGGCATGCGCGACATCCTGGTGATCAGCACGCCGCAGGACACGCCGCGCTTCGAGGCGCTGCTCGGCGACGGCAGCCGCTTCGGGCTGAACCTGAGCTACTGCGTGCAGCCCAGCCCCGACGGCCTGGCGCAGGCCTTCATCCTCGGCCGCGAGTTCATCGGCGACCACCCGAGCGCGCTGGTGCTCGGCGACAACCTCTTCTACGGCCACGACTTCCAGACGCTGCTGCAGCGTGCGGCCGTCACCGAACGCGGCGCGACGGTGTTCGCCTACCACGTCACCGACCCGGAGCGCTACGGCGTCGTCGAGTTCGACGCGCAGCGCCGCGCGCTGAGCATCGAGGAAAAGCCGAAGCAGCCGAAGAGCAACTACGCGGTCACCGGGCTGTACTTCTACGACGAGCAGGTCTGCGACATCGCCGCGCAGATCAAGCCGTCGGCGCGCGGCGAGCTGGAGATCACCACCGTCAACGCGCACTACCTGCAGCAGGCGCAACTGGAGGTCGAGATCATGGGCCGCGGCTACGCCTGGCTCGACACCGGCACGCACGACAGCCTGCTCGAGGCCAGCCAGTTCATCGCCACGCTGGAGAAGCGCCAGGGCCTGAAGGTGGCCTGCCCGGAGGAGATCGCCTACCGCGCCGGCTGGATCAGCGCCGAGCAGGTGGCCGCACAGGCGCAGCCGATGCTGAAGAACGGCTACGGCCAGTACCTGATGCAGGTGCTGCGCGAGCGCGCGTTCTGATGGGCAGCGCGCAACACCCCTACTGAATCCGCTGCGTCATCAGGACGATCGTCACCTGCGGCTGCTGGACGAAGCCGCCGGCGCGCAGGCGCTCGGCGATTGTCCTTTCGGCCGCCGTGACCGTCTGCCCGCCGACGCGTACCGGACCCAGCCGCGGGTGGCTGACGTCACCGCCTTCGGCAATCCTTGATTCGACCGACAGGTCCGGGTGCTGGTGGACGTTGATGCGGATCACGTCACCGGCGCCGAGCCGGTATTCCTGCGCCGCGGCCACCATCGGCGCGGGTGTCGCGGTGAGCGCCGCACCGCAGCCGCTGGCCAGACTGCACAGCAGGCAGGCACCAGGCAGGGCGGCGGCGCGAAGGCGCTTCACTTCTTCGGCCCGCTGCCCTTGCCGCTGTCGCTGTCGGACGCACCGCTGCCGGAAGCCGGCACCGGCACGGACGCCGCGCCCGCCGGCGCCGGGACCGCGAACTTGCCGACGTACTCGATCTTCGCGGCCGCGCGCATGGCCTTGACGTCCTCTTCGACGAGCTTGCGCCGGCGCTCGTTGAGCAGGTACTGCTCGATCACCGGCCGCGCGCGTTCCTCGTCGATCGGCTGGCTGCGCGAGCCGGCCAGCACGACCACCGTCGCACCGGTCGGCGTTGCCGTCAGCACGGCCTGGCCGTCCTTCATGCGCGACAGCGTGTCGATGTTCTGCAGCGGCACCTGCTCTGCCGCCCGCACCGCCTGGTTGGCGCCGAAGCGATAGTCGTTGGATTTCAGGTGTTCGATGAAATCGGCGGTCGTCTTGGCCTGGCCGAGCGCTTCGCGCAGCGCACCGAGCTGCTCGGGGCGCGCCTCGATGGCGATCTCCTGCAGGTTGTAGATGCGGCGGTCCTTGAACAGCCCCGGCTTGTCGTCGTAGTACTTCTTGACCTCGTCGGGCGTCGGTTTGGTCGCCGCTTCGCCGACCTTCTCGACATAGGCGCGGGCGAGGACCTCGCGCCGCGCCGCATCGAGCTGCTGCACGACGCGCGGGTCACGGTCGAGCTTCAGTTCCTCGGCCTTCTGCAGGGCGAGCTGCTGGTCGATCAGGCGTTCGAGCACCTGGCGGCTCGCGCTCTCGGTCTGCTCGGGGCGCACGTTGCGCTGCTGCAGCACGAAGCTGATCTGCTGGACCGTGACCTCCTCGCGATCGACGCGCGCGGCGGTCTGCGAGGCGCGTTCCTTCTTCTCGCCGCAACCCACGGCGACAACGGCGGCGAGCGCGAGCGCAACCAGGCGGCAGCGCGGCGTCAGCATTTGATACCCACGTGCAGTGCGACGACGCCCGCCGTCAGGTTGTGCACGTCGACATGGCCGAAACCAGCGCTCTTCATCATCGCCTTCAAGGTCTGCTGGTCAGGGTGCATGCGGATCGATTCGGCCAGGTAGCGGTAACTCCCGCCGTCGCCTGCAACCAGCTTGCCCAGCCAGGGCAGCACGTTCATCGAGTACCAGTCATAGGGTTTGCGCAGCGGCTCGGCAACCTTGGAGAACTCCAGCACCAGCAGCCGCCCGCCCGGCTTCAGCACCCGGCACATCTCGGTGAGCGCCTGTTCCTTGCGGGTCATGTTGCGCAGGCCGAAGGCGACCGAGACGCGGTCGAAGCGCGCGTCCGCGAACGGCAGCTTCTCGGCATCGCAGGTCAGCGTCGGCAGCGCGAGGCCCTCGTCGATCAGCCGGTCGCGGCCGGTGCGCAGCATCGTCTCGTTGATGTCGGTGTGCACCACCAGCCCATCGGGTCCGGCCTGGCGCGCGAAGGCCCGCGCCAGGTCGCCGGTGCCGCCGGCGATGTCGAGCACCTGGTGGCCCGGCCGCACCTGCGCGACGGCGACCGTGTAGGCCTTCCACGCGCGGTGCATGCCGGCCGACATCAGGTCGTTCATCAGGTCATAGCGCTGGGCGACGGAGTCGAACACGCCGCGCACCTTGCGCGCCTTGTCCGCCTCGTCGACGGTCTCGAAGCCGAAATGGGTCTTGGCCATGGAATGCCTCGCGATGACGGAAGAGGAAGCCGGTGATCAGTGCCCGTGATGGCCGCAGGCCCCGCCCGCGCCGCCGGCGCCATCGGCCCCGGGCATCGGCGCATCGCGGTCGACACCGGCGGCGGCAAGGCGCTCGAAGTAACGCTGCCAGTGCGCGTCCTGCTGCGAGCCAAGCTGGTACAGCAGCCCCCACGAGTACAGCCCGGTCTCGTGACCGTCGCTGAACACCGGCTTGATCGCGTAGTTGCCGATCGGCTCGATCGCGACGATGTTCACGTCGCGCTTGCCGGTCTGCAGGATCTCCTGGCCGGGACCGTGGCCCTGCACCTCCGCGGATGGCGAATGGATGCGCAGCAGCTCGAACGGTATGCGGTAGACCGAACCGTCGTCGAAGCCGATCTCGAGGACGCGCGACGCCTGGTGCAGCGTCAGCGCGGTGGGTTGGGGAGAAGGGTTGCTTGCACGGGCCATGTACGTTCCTCCGCTAGACCAGCACCCGCTCGATGCCGCCGTCGTTCGCCCTGGCGACGTAGTCCTGCATCCAGCTCTCGCCGAGGATCTTGCGCGCCATCTCGACGACGATGTAGTCGGCTTCGAGCAGGCCGTTGCTCAGGTCCTCGCCGTAGCGCGACAAGCCCATCAGGCAGCTCGGGCACGACGTCAGGATCTTCACGTTGTCCTGCCCCCGCTGCGTGCCGACGAGGCCCTTCTCGCGCAGCGCGGCCTCGCCCTTGCGGATCTCCTCTTCCTTGCGGAAGCGGATCTGCGTCGAGATGTCCGGCCGCGACGTCGCCAGGCCGCCGCTCTCGCCGCAGCAGCGCTCGCTCTTGATCACGCCATCGCCAACCAGCGCCTTCACCGTCTTCATCGGCTCCTGCAGCTTCAGCGGGCTGTGGCAGGGGTCGTGGTAGAGGTAGCCGCCGCCGCCGTCGAGCTTGATGTTCTTCTCGAGCAGGTACTCGTGGATGTCGATGATCCGGCAGCCGGGAAAGATCTGCTCGAATTCATATCCCTGCAGCTGGTCGTAGCAGGTGCCGCAGCTGACGACGACGGTCTTGATGTCGAGGTAGTTCAGCGTGTTGGCGACGCGGTGGAACAGCACCCGGTTGTCGGTGATGATCTTGTCGGCCTTGTCGAACTCGCCGGCGCCGCGCTGCGGATAACCGCAGCACAGGTAGCCCGGCGGCAGCACGGTCTGCACGCCGGCATGCCACAGCATCGCCTGCGTCGCCAGCCCGACCTGGCTGAACAGGCGCTCCGAACCGCAGCCGGGGAAATAGAAGACCGCCTCGGTCTCACTGGTCGTGCTGCGCGGATTGCGGATGATCGGCACGTAGTCGCGGTCCTCGATGTCGAGCAGCGCGCGCGCGGTCTTCTTCGGCAATCCGCCCGGCATCTTCTTGTTGATGAAGTGGATCACCTGCTCCTTCAGCGGCGCGGTGCCCACGGTCGCGGGCGGCGCCAGCGTCTGCTTGCGCGCGACCACCTTCAGCATGTCGTGGCCGAGGCGCTGCGCCTTGAAGCTCAGGTTGGTCAGCGTGTGCGCGATGTTGATCGCCTGCGGCTGCGTCGTGCCGATCATGAACGACTGGAACGCCGCCGCCGGGCGGAAGCTCTTCTGCCCCATCTTGCGCAGCAGGTTGCGCATGTTCATCGACACGTCGCCGAAGTCGATCTTCACCGGGCACGGCGACAGGCACTTGTGGCAGACCGTGCAGTGGTCGGCGACGTCCTCGAACTCCTCCCAGTGCTTGATGCTGACGCCGCGGCGCGTCTGCTCCTCGTACAGGAAGGCCTCGACCAGCAGCGAGGTGGCGAGGATCTTGTTGCGCGGGCTGTAGAGCAGGTTCGCGCGCGGCACGTGCGTCGCGCACACCGGCTTGCACTTGCCGCAGCGCAGGCAGTCCTTGATCGACTCACTGATCGCGCCGATGTCGCTCTGCTGCATGATCAGCGACTCGTGGCCCATCAGCCCGAAGCTCGGCGTGTAGGCATGCGACAGGTCGGCGTGGAACACGTCGTCGCCGAGCGCGCGCAGCGCGGCGCCGCGCAGCAGCTTGCCCTTGTTGAAGCGCCCTTCGGGATCGATGCGCGCCTTGTAGTCGGTGAAGTCGCGCGTTTCCTCGTCGGTCAGGAATTCGAGCTTGGTGATGCCGATGCCGTGCTCGCCGGAGATCACGCCGCCCAGGCTTCGTGCCAGCGTCATGATGCGGGCCACCGCTGCATGCGCCGTCTGCAGCATCTCGTAGTTGTCGCTGTTGACGGGGATGTTGGTGTGCACGTTGCCGTCGCCGGCATGCATGTGCAGCGCCACCCAGGTGCGGCCGCGCAGCACCTCCTTGTGGATGCGCCGGCACTCGTCGAGGATCGGCGTGAAGGCCTCGCCGGCGAACAGGCTCTGCAGGGGTTTGAGCACCTGCAGCTTCCAGCTCGCGCGCAGCGTCTTGTCCTGCAGCTGCTCGAAATAACTGCGCGGGTCCTCGGCCACGTCGCGGCGCGGCGGCGCATTGTCGAGGTGGTCGAGCCAGTGCTGCCACAGCGCGCGCACTTCGCGGATCAGCGCCAGCGCCTGCTGCACGCGGTCCTCGAGCAGCTCGGCGCTCGGGATCTCGCCGGCATCGTCGGCGCGGCCCAGCGGCAGCGAGCCGCGGGCGAAGAAGGCCTCGAGCCGCTCGAGCAGCTGGAGCTTGTTGCGCAGGCTCAGCTCGATGTTGATGCGCTCGATGCCCAGCGTGTACTCGCCCATGCGCTCGAGCGGGATCACCACGTCCTCGTTGATCTTGAAGGCGTTGGTGTGGCGGGCGATCGCCGCGGTGCGCTTGCGGTCGAGCCAGAACTTCTTGCGCGCATCGGCCGAGACGGCGGTGAAGCCTTCGCCCGAGCGGCTGTTGGCGATGCGCACGACCTCGCTGGCGGCGCGCGCGACGGCGTTCTCGTCGTCGCCGACGATGTCGCCGATCAGCACCATCTTCGGCAGCGCATTGCTGCCGCCGGCGGCGCCGCGCTTGCTCTTGGTCGTGTAGCCGACGGCCTTCAGATAGCGGTCGTCGAGGTGTTCCAGGCCGGCGAGGATCGCCCCGCCCTTCTTCTGGTCCTCGAACATGAAGTCCTTGATCTCGACGATCGAGGGCACCGCTTCGCGCGGATTGCCGAAGAACTCCAGGCACACCGTGCGCACGTGCTTGGGCATGCGGTGCACGATCCAGCGCGCGCTGGTGATCAGGCCGTCGCAGCCTTCCTTCTGGATGCCGGGCAGGCCGGCGAGGAACTTGTCGGTGACGTCCTTGCCCAGGCCTTCCTTGCGGAACACCGAGCCGGGGATCTCCAGCCATTCCTTGCGCTCGAGCTTCTGGCCCGTGGCATCGAACCAGCGCAGCTCGAAGCGCGCCACCGGCGCATCGTGGATCTTGCCGAGGTTGTGGTCCTGGCGCACCACCTCGAGCCACTTGGCTTCGGGCGTCACCATGCGCCAGCTCGCCAGGTTGTCGAGCGCGGTGCCCCACAGCACGGCCTTCTTGCCGCCGGCGTTCATCGCGATGTTGCCGCCGACGCACGAGGCCTCGGCCGACGTGGGGTCGACCGCGAAGACGAAGCCCGCGCGCTCGGCGGTATCGGCCACGCGCTGCGTGACGACGCCGGCACCGGTCCAGATCGTCGGCACCGGATGCGCGACGCCGGGCAGGTCGACCAGCTCGACCTCGGTCATCTGCTCGAGCTTCTCGGTGTTGATCACCGCGCTCTTCCAGGTCAGCGGCACCGCGCCGCCGGTGTAGCCGGTGCCGCCGCCGCGCGGAATGATCGTCAGGTCGAGCTCGACGCAGCCGCGCACCAGCTCGGCCATCTCGGCCTCGCTGTCGGGCGTCAATACGACGAACGGGTATTCGACGCGCCAGTCGGTGGCGTCGGTGACGTGCGAGACGCGCGACAGGCCGTCGAACTTGATGTTGTCCTTCGCGGTGTGCTTGGCCAGCAGCTTGCGCGCGCGCTGGCGCAGGTCCCACACCGTCGAGAAGTGCGTCGCGAAGCGCTGCACCGCGCCGCGCGCGGCATCGATCAGCTCACCGACACGCGCGTCGCGCACCGCATCGACTTCCGGCGTGCGCCGGCGCTGGACCTCGTTCAAGCGGTGGTTCAGCGCATCGATCAACAGCCCGCGCCGCTTCGGGTTGTCGAGCATGTCGTCTTCGAGGTACGGGTTGCGCTGCACGACCCAGATGTCGCCCAGCACCTCGTAGAGCATGCGCGCCGAGCGGCCGGTGCGGCGCTCGTCGCGCAGCGTGTTCAGCACCTCCCAGGCGCGCTCGCCGAGCAGGCGGATGACGATCTCGCGGTCGGAGAACGAGGTGTAGTTGTACGGGATCTCGCGCAGGCGCGGCGCGGCTGCGTCGTCTTCGCCGGTGTTCGTCGTCGGGGGAATTACGAGCGGTGCGTTCATCGGTTCCAGGCGCTGGCTACTGCTTGAATTGACCAGCGTGACCGGGGCAGGCACCTGGCGGGGTATGGTACCGCAGCGCAGCAAGCAACCCCGGGCGAACCCTGAGCGCCGCCCGCGTGTGCTCGCAGCGCGACCCAGGTTCCGACGGGTTTCCCCCGGTGCCCGCCGCGCTGGGGTCGACCGAAACTGGGCTGTCACAAAACACGACCACACTGCGCGGCTTTGTCCACCCAGTGCCTCCCGGAGACCACATGAAAACGCACATCCGCCTCGCCGGCGTTGCCGCCGCATTGGCCGCCTTCACGCTGCCCGTCCAGGCCCAGGTCGAGATCCAGTGGTGGCACTCGATGGGCGCTGCGCTCGGCGAATGGGTCAACGACCTGGCCAACGAATTCAACGCCAGCCAGAAGGACTACAAGGTCGTGCCGGTCTTCAAGGGCAGCTACGACCAGTCGATGACCGCGGCGATCGCTGCCTTCCGCGCCGGCAACGCGCCGCACATCCTGCAGGTGTTCGAGGTCGGCACCGCGACGATGATGGCCAGCAAGGGCGCCATCGTGCCGGTGGCGCAGGTCATGAAGGACGCCGGCATGAAGTTCGACCAGTCGGCCTACGTGCCCGCGGTCGCCGGCTACTACACCGCGCCGAACGGCCAGATGCTGAGCCTGCCCTTCAACAGCTCGACGACGATCTTCTATTACAACAAGGACGCCTTCAAGGCGGCCGGCCTCGACACCGAGAAGGCGCCGTCGACCTGGCCCGAGGTGGCGCTGGCCGCCGCCAAGCTCAAGGCCAGCGGCCACAAGTGCCCGTTCACGACGAGCTGGCAGAGCTGGACGCAGCTGGAGAGCTTCTCGGCCTGGCACAACACGCTGTTCGCGACCAAGAACAACGGCTTCGGCGGCCTCGACACGCGGCTGGCGATCAACACGCCGCTGCACGTGCGCCACATCGAGAACCTGGCCAACATGAGCAAGCAGGGCCTGTTCGTCTACAAGGGCCGCAACAACACGCCGGACGCCACCTTCCCGTCGGGCGAATGCGCGATGTACACCGGTTCGTCGGCGCTGTACGGCAACGTCTCGAAGAACGCCAAGTTCGCCTACGGCATGGCACCGCTGCCGTTCTATCCGGACGTCACCGGCGCGCCGCAGAACACGGTGATCGGCGGCGCCAGCCTGTGGGCGCTGTCGGGCAAGAAGCCGGCCGAGTACAAGGCCGTCGCGACCTTCTTCAACTACCTGTCCAGCGCCGAAGTGCAGGCCAAGAGCCACCAGCGCACCGGCTACCTGCCGATCACCAAGGCCGCGTTCGACCTGACCGACAAGAGCGGCTTCTACAAGAAGAACCCGGGCACCGACGTCGCGGTCACGCAGATGATCCGCAAGACCACCGACAAGTCGCGCGGCATCCGCCTGGGCAACATGGTGCAGATCCGCACCGTGATCGACGAGGAAATGGAACAGGTCTGGTCGGGCAAGAAGCAGCCCAAGGAAGCGCTGGACGCGGCGATGCAGCGCGGCAACGAATTGCTGGAGCGTTTCGAGAAGGCGAACAAGGGCTGATTGACCTGACGAGCTGATCCTTGGCCCCCACGTCGCTTCGCTCCTGCCCCCCGAGGGGGCGCTCAGCCGCCTTGGGGCGGCCCGGCGCCGGCTGATGGCCGCCGAAAAAAGAGTCCGCTTCCGCTCGGTCTGGCTGCCGTGGGCGCTGCTCGCGCCCCAGGTGGCGATCATCGCGGTGTTCTTCTTCTGGCCCGCGGGCCAGGCGCTGATCCAGTCGCTGCAGCAGCAGGACGCCTTCGGCACCAGCGTCGAGTGGGTAGGCCTGGAAAACTTCCGGCGCCTGGTCAACGACTCCGCTTACTTCGAGAGCTTCTGGACCACCGCGATCTTCTCGGTGCTGGTGGCCGGCATCGGCCTGTCCTTGAGCCTGCTGCTGGCGGTGATGGCCGACCGCGTGATCAAGGGCGCCACCGCCTACAAGACGCTCCTGATCTGGCCTTACGCGGTGGCGCCGGCGGTGGCCGGCGTACTGTGGCTGTTCATGTTCGCGCCGAGCATCGGCGTCGTCGCCTGGTACCTGCGCGCGGCCGGCTACGAATGGAACCACCTGCTCAACGGCAACCACGCGATGGCGCTGATCGTGATGGCCGCGGTGTGGAAGCAGATCTCGTACAACTTCCTGTTCTTCCTGGCCGGCCTGCAGTCGATCCCGAAGTCGCTGATCGAGGCCGCGGCCATCGATGGCGCACGGCCCTGGCGGCGCTTCTGGAGCATCGTCTTTCCGCTGCTGTCGCCGACCAGCTTCTTCCTGCTCGTCGTCAACGTCGTCTACGTCTTCCTCGACACCTTCGCGATCGTCGACGCATCGACGCACGGCGGCCCCGGCAAGGAGACCGAGATCCTCGTCTACAAGCTGTACTACGACGGCTTCAAGGGCCTGGACCTGGGCAGCTCGGCCGCGCAGTCGGTGGTGCTGATGGTCATCGTCGTCGTCTTCACGGTGATCCAGTTCCGCTACGTCGAACGCCGGGTGAACTACTGATGGGTGAGCACCACGATGGTTGAACGCGACAAGGTCGGCCGCTTCATCTCGCACGCCGTGCTGCTGATCGGCGTGCTGATCGTCGCTTTCCCGGTCTACCTGACGATCATCGCGGCCAGCCACACCGCGCAGGACATCGTGCAGGCGCCGATGCCGCTGCTGCCGGGCGGCCACTTCTGGGACAACATCGCCGGCGCCTGGGGCGGCAGCGGCGCGCAGGCCGGCAGCAAGGCGCCGGTCGCGCGGATGATGTTCGTCAGCCTGGTCACGGCGCTGGTGATCGCGATCGCCAAGATCGCGATCTCGCTGCTGTCGGCGTTCGCGATCGTCTACTTCCGCTTCCCGTTCCGGATGTTCTTCTTCTGGGCCATCTTCGTCACGCTGATGCTGCCGGTCGAGGTGCGCATCAGCCCGACCTACAAGGTGGTGTCGGACCTCGGCATGCTCAACAGCTTCGCCGGCCTGACGATCCCGCTGATCGCGTCGGCCACCGCCACCTTCCTGTTCCGGCAGTTCTTCCTGACGGTGCCCGACGAGCTGGTCGAGGCCGCGCGCATCGACGGCGCCGGCCCGATGCGCTTCTTCAAGGACGTGCTGGTGCCGCTGTCGTCGACCTCGATCGCCGCGTTGTTCGTGATCCAGTTCATCTACGGCTGGAACCAGTACCTGTGGCCGCTGCTGGTCACCACCGACGAGAACATGTACCCGGTGGTGCTGGGCATCCAGCGCATGATTTCCGGCGGCGACGCGCAGAACGAATGGAACCTGATCATGGCCACCGCGCTGATGGCGATGCTGCCGCCGGCGATGGTCGTCATCGGCATGCAGAAGTGGTTCGTCAAGGGCCTGGTGGACAGCGAGAAATAACAAGGAAAAAGAATGGGTGCCATTGCGATCCGCAACGTGATCAAGCGCTACGGGCGCGGTCCCAAGGCGCTTCAGGTGATTCACGGCGTCTCCGCCGACATCGCCGACGGCGAATTCATCGTCATCGTCGGCCCCTCTGGCTGCGGCAAGAGCACGCTGCTGCGCATGGTCGCCGGGCTGGAAGAGATCAGCGAGGGCGAGATCTCGATCGGCCCGCGCGTCGTCAACGACGTCGAGCCCGCCGAGCGCGACATCGCGATGGTGTTCCAGAACTACGCGCTCTACCCGCACATGAGCGTGTACGACAACATGGCCTACGGGCTGAAGATCGCCCGCGTGCCGAAGGCCGAGATCGACACCCGCGTGCAGAAGGCGGCGAAGATCCTCGAGCTGTCGGCGCTGCTCGAGCGCACGCCGCGCCAGCTCTCCGGCGGCCAGCGCCAGCGCGTGGCGATGGGCCGTGCGATCGTGCGCCAGCCGCAGGCCTTCCTGTTCGACGAGCCGCTGTCGAACCTGGATGCCAAGCTGCGCGCGCAGACGCGGCTGGAGATCCAGAAGCTGCACCACGAGCTCGGCGTCACCTCGCTCTTCGTCACGCACGACCAGGTCGAGGCGATGACGCTGGCGCAGCGCATGATCGTGATGAACGCCGGCCGCATCGAGCAGATCGGCACGCCGGAGGTCGTCTATTCGAAGCCGGCATCGACCTTCGTCGCCGGCTTCATCGGCGCACCGCCGATGAACCTGCTGACCGGCCAGGCCGATGGTTCACGTTTCATCGTCGGCGGCACCGAGCTGTCGCTGCCGGTCGCCGCGCCGCGCGCCGGCACGCTGGTGCTCGGGCTGCGGCCGGAGCACACCGAACTCACGCCGCAGGGGCGCTGGCCGATGAAGGTCGAGATGATCGAGATGCTCGGCGCCGAGCGATTGATCTACGGCCGGCTCGGCGACGCGCTGTTCACGCTGCGCATCGATGCGACCTTGACGGCACCCGCGCTCGGCGACACGGTGCGGCTGAATGCGACGCCTGAGCACCTGCACTGGTTCGATGCCGGCACCGGACAACGGGTGGGTTGATGACCCCGTGGCCCTACCCGCTGTGGATCGCGCACCGCGGCGCCGGCAAGCTGGCGCCTGAGAACACGCTGGCGGCCTTCCGGCTCGGTGCGGCGCATGGCTACCGGGCCTTCGAATGCGACGTCAAGCTGTCCGCCGACGAGGTCCCGTTCCTGCTGCACGACGCGACGCTGGAGCGCACGACACCACAGAGCGGCAGCGCCGGCGAACGGCGTTGGGAGGCTCTGTCGCAACTCGACGCCGGCGCCTGGCACAGCCGCACCTACGCCGGCGAGCCGATGCCGACGCTGGCGGCGATCGCCGCCTACGTGCAGCACAACCGCTTCGCGCTGAACATCGAGATCAAGCCGACGCCGGGCCACGAAGCGCGCACCGGCGAGGTGGTCGCGCAGCACGCCCAGCGGCTGTGGGCGGGCCAGCCGCTGCCGCCGCTGCTGAGCTCGTTCCGCCCCGAAGCACTCGCCGCGGCACAGGCCGCCGCGCCCGAGCTGCCGCGCGCGCTGCTGCTCGACACGCTGTGGGACGGCTGGTCCGGCGTTGCACGCGCTTTGAGCTGCGTCGCCGTCGTCAGCAAGCACACGCTGATGGATGCCGCGCTGCGCGGCCAGCTGCGCGAGGCCGGCCTCCGGGCGCTGTGCTATACCGTCAATGACGTGGCCGAGGCCGAACGCCTGAAGGCGCTCGGCATCGACGGCCTGATCACCGACGCGGTCGATCGCTTCAGCCCGGCCTGAAGGATCCCGCTCCCCTCCTGGAGCCTGCAATGCAACGCAACCTGATCGGCGGCGAATGGGTCGACGGCCCGCGCGCCAGCCGCAACATCAACCCATCCGACACCCGCGACCTGATCGCCGAATACGCACAGGCCGACGGGCCCCAAGCGCGCGCGGCCGTCGCCGCGGCGCGCGAAGCCTTCGCCGGCTGGTCGTTGTCGACGCCGCAGCAGCGCTTCGACCTGCTCGACGCCGCCGGCAGCGAGATCCTGGCGCGCAAGGCCGAGCTGGGCGACCTGCTGGCGCGCGAAGAGGGCAAGACGCTGCCCGAAGCGATCGGCGAAGTGGCCCGCGCCGGCGCGATCTTCAAGTTCTTCGCCGGCGAGGCGCTGCGCCTGGGAGGCGAGTGCCTGCCCTCGGTGCGGCCGGGCGTCGGCGTCGAGGTCACGCGCGAGCCGCTCGGCGTCGTCGGGCTGATCACGCCATGGAATTTCCCGATCGCGATTCCGGCGTGGAAGCTGGCGCCGGCGCTGGCCTTCGGCAACTGCGTGGTGATGAAGCCGGCCGATCTGGTGCCCGGCTCGGCCTGGGCGCTGGCCGACATCCTGCACCGCGCCGGCTGCCCGAAGGGCGTGTTCAACCTGGTGATGGGCCGCGGCTCGGAGGTCGGCGCGGTGCTGCTGGAGGACCCGCGCGTCGACGCGATCAGCTTCACCGGCAGCGTTGCCACCGGGCAGAAGGTGGCGGCCGCCTGCGTCGCGCGCATGGCCAAGTTCCAGCTCGAGATGGGCGGCAAGAACCCGATGGTGGTGCTCGACGATGCCGATCTCGGCGTCGCGGTCACTGCCGCGGTCAACAGCGGCTTCTTCTCGACCGGCCAGCGCTGCACCGCGTCGAGCCGGCTGATCGTCACCGAGGGCATCCACGATCGCTTCGTCGCCGCGGTGGTCGAGCGGCTGAAGGCGCTGAAGGTCGACGATGCGCGCAAGCCCGGCACCGACATCGGCCCGGTCGTCGACGAGAAGCAGCTGGCGCAGGACCTCGAATACATCGCGATCGGCCAGGCCGAGGGCGCGACGCTCGCCGCCGGCGGCGAGGCCGTCGAGCGCAATGCCGACGGCGCGCCCGGCCACTACCTGCGGCCGGCGCTCTTCACCGAGACGACGCCCGCGATGCGCATCAACCGCGAGGAGGTCTTCGGCCCCGTCGTCAGCGTGATCCGCGCGAAGAACTACGACGAGGCGCTGGCGCTGGCCAACGACACCCCCTTCGGCCTGTCGGCCGGCATCGCCACCACCAGCCTGAAACATGCCGCTCACTTCAAGCGTCATTCGCAGGCCGGCATGGTGATGGTCAACCTGCCGACCGCCGGCGTCGACTACCACGTGCCCTTCGGCGGCCGCAAGGGCTCGAGCTTCGGGCCGCGCGAGCAGGGCCGCTACGCGGCCGAGTTCTACACGGTGGTGAAGACGGCCTACACGGCGGCCTGAGCGGGCTTGGGTAACTGGCGCACGTTGCGGATGACGTCGTTGCGCCAGGCCAGGATCGCCAGCAGCAGCGCGGTCAGGCCCGAGAACAGCAGCGTGCTGCGCAGGCTGGCGTGCTCGCCGAGCCAGCCGCCGAACAGCGCGCCCGGGCCGGCGGGAATCAGGATCAGCCAGCGCATCGTGCTGGTCATGCGGCCGAGCAGCGGCTCGGGCGTCACCGCCTGGCGCAGCGACAGGAAGTTGATGAACACCAGCACCGCGCCGACGCCGAACAGCATCAGCATCGCCGCGAAGGCCGCGACGCCCCAGGCGCCCGGCGGGATCAGCGCCGGCAGCAGCCAGCCGACGCCGCAGATGGCGAAACCCGCGACCAGCGTCGGCCCGGAGCCCAGGCGCTGGCTGATGCGGTGGCCGAACACGCTGGCGCTGATCGTGCCGATGCCGAGCCCGACGTAACACAGGCCGATCGCGTTTTCGCTCAAGCCCAGCTCGCGCGTCGCGTAGAGGATCTGCACCACCACCGCCGCGTTGTGGCACAGCTGCCAGCAGCCGACCGCGGTGGCCAGCGCGACCAGCAGGCGCTGGCTGCGCACGAACTGCACGCCCTCTTTCAGATCGCGCCAGAAGTCCGGGTCGGGATGCGGCTCGCGCACCTCGTTGACCTTCACGCCGCGCAGGATGAAGGCCGACAGCAGCAGCATCGTCGCGTCGACCAGCAGCGCGACCGGCGCGCCGACCAGCTTGATCAGCGCACCCGCCAGGCCCGGGCCGAGCACCTCGGCGCTCGAGTTGGCCAGCGCGTTCTTCGCATGCGCCTCGACCAGGCGCTCGCGCGGCACCACCTGCGTCAGCACGATCTGCGCCGCGCTGCCGGCCGAGGTATTGACCGCGCCGAGCATGAACCCGACGACGTAGAGCCAGCCCATCGACAACCAGCCCATCCACCACGCGAACGGCACGCTGGCCACGGCGCAGCCGATGGTGAGCTCGCCGGCGATGTAGATCGGCAGCTTGCGCACGCGGTCGAGCCACACGCCGGAGGGCAGCGAGAACAGCACGAAAGGCAGGATCTCCAGCGCCGTCAGCCAGCCCATCTGCGTCGGCGTGGCGTTGAGCAGCAGCGCGGCCGTCAGCGGCAGCGCCAGCATGGTCACCTGGCCGCCGAGCGAGCTGATCAGGATGGAGCCGAACAGGCGCCGGTAGGTGCGGTCGCGCAGCAGGTCGTTCGGCGCAGGCAGCAGCCAGGAGTGCAGCGCCTGCCTCAGGCTGGTAATCGTTTGGTTTTGCAAGGCGTCCCCTCGCTGCGCAGGACCCTCGTGGGGGCCGGCGCAGGAAGGGCGATTGTGACCGCGCGGCGCGCGGTCGACGTCATCGCTGCGAAGGAAGAAGCGGGCGTCAGCGTCGGCGGCGCGTCGCGGCGCCGGCGGCCAGCAGCGCGAGGCCCATCAGGCCGTAGGTGGCCGGCTCCGGCACCGTCTCGATGACGATGTTGCCCGCACGCCAGATGCCGTCCCAGTCGTTGGCGAAGTCGTCGAACGATTCGAAGAACTCCAGCCGCAGCAGGCCGTTCGCGCCGACCTGGAACTTGTCGCCGCTGAGCAGCAGGTCGAAGCTGCCGACGTAGCTGTTGGCGCCGGGCGCATCGTCGGCAAAGCCCGGGGTCAGCGTGACGCCGGCGCCGTTGTGGCCCGCCATGTCGACCGACATCTCGGACAACCAGCTCGGCGAATCGGCGAACAGCTCGACGTTCCACGAGATCTTGACGATGTTCTGCCAGGCGCCGACGGCGACCTGCCGGACCTCGTTGATGGCATCGCCGAGCTCGTCGTTGCTGAAGATGCCGCTGACGTCGACTGACACGATGCCCGCCTGGGCGGGCGCTGCCGCGAGCGCCGCCGCAGCCACTGCCAAACCGATCGCAGACCGCTTGAGTGCTTCGAGTCGCATTCGCTTTCGCTCCATTGGTTGGTCAGCATCCGCCGGCCAGGGACCCAGGGTCCCGGTGTTGTCCAGCCTCCGCCCGAGCGTAGTGTGTCAGCAACTGTTGCGCAGCTGAAATCCCCGCGATCCGGGTGGAAGGGCTTGTCCGCAGAGGGTCTTCCCGGTGAAGGACGCGGCGCCCAAAGGGGCATCGGTACGCCCCGTTACCAAAATGTCACGCCGCAGGAGGACAAGCCCCCCCATTCGCGGGGGATCGATTGAGCGCTTCTCAGAGGTGAGCCGTCATCGACCGCGCGCGAGCGTCGGGAAAGCACCGATCCCGGCGCCGGCCCAATGGGCAACATGTGCCACTTCGTTCCCCCGCCGGAGCCGACATGCCCGTAACGAAAGTGACTCTCACGCGCACGGCTCTGGCCGTGCTGGCAGCGCTCACGACCGCACCGGTCATTGCGCAGTCCGTTCCGGCCGACGCGGCCGAGAACAGCCGCCTGTGGTTCGTCGAGCTGGCGGGCAAGCCGGTCGCCGACGGCAACACGCAGACGGCGGTGCGCGCCGAACAAGCGAAGTTCCGCGCCGCCGCAAGCGCGGCCGGCGTGCAATACGTCGAGCGCCGAAGCTTCGACACGCTGTTCAACGGCTTCTCGATCGAAGTGTCGGCCGCACAGCGCCTGAAGCTGGCCGGGGTGGCGGGCGTGCGCGCGATGTACCCGGTCGAGATGATCCAGGCCCCGCAGCCGATCCGCGAAGAGAGCGCGCCCGACCTGGTGGCGGCGCTCAATCTGACCGGCGCCGCGACGGCGCAGAACGTGCTCGGCCTCACCGGTGCCGGCGTGAGGGTCGGCATCATCGACTCGGGCATCGACGTCGACCACCCGGCCTTCGGCGGCACCGGCACGCGCGGCACGACGCCCTTCCCGAACGCGCGCATCTACGCCGGCCAGGACTTCGTCGGCGACGCATTCGACGGCAGCAACGCGCCGGTGCCCGACGGTGATCCGCGCGACTGCGCTGCGACCGGTACGAGCCCGTCGGGCGCGAGCGCGTCGGGCGGCCACGGCACGCACGTCGCGGGCATCGTCGGCGCCAACGGCGGCGGCATCAAGGGTGTCGCGCCGCAGGCGCAGCTGGCGGCCTACCGCGTCTTCGGCTGTTTCGGCAGCACCACCGCGGACATCATGATCTCGGCGATGGAACGTGCGCTGCTCGACGGCGTGAACGTCATCAACATGAGCATCGGCTCGCGCGCCCAATGGCCGCAGTACCCGACCGCGCAGGCCGCCTCGCGCCTGGCGAAGAAGGGCATCGTGATGGCCAACTCGATCGGCAACAACGGCCCGGGCGGCTCGGCGCCCGATGCGCTGTTCGCCGCGGGTGCACCGGGCCTCGGCGAGCACGTGATCGGCGTCGCGTCGTTCGACAACGCGCAGCGCGCGTTCACGGTGGCCGGCACGCCCTATGGCTACAACCAGGCGACGGGCTCGCCGACTGCGCCGGCCAGCGGCTCGTTCCCGATGTCGCGCACCGGCGACCCCACGGTCACGAACGACGGCTGCAACCCGCTGCCCGCCGGCAGCCTCGCGGGCACCATCGCGCTGATCCGGCGCGGCACCTGCGGCTTCTACTTCAAGGCCTTCAATGCGCAGAATGCCGGCGCGCTCGGCGTCGTGCTCTACAACAACGCCGCCGGCGCCGTCAACCCGACCGTCGCGCCACCCACCGGCGCCGATCCGCCGATCACGATCCCGGTCGTCGCCATCACCGCAGCGCAGGGCGCGACGCTGAACGGCCTGATCGCCGGCGGACCGACGTCGCTCACCTGGACCGGCGACTACGTCGGCTTTCCGTTCGGCACCGGCGGCCTGATCTCCGGCTTCAGCTCGTTCGGCCTCGGCGCCGACCTAAGCTTCAAGCCCGACATCGGTGCGCCGGGCGGCGGCATCGTGTCGACCTACCCGCTCGAGTTCGGCGGCTCGGCCACGCTGTCGGGCACGTCGATGTCGTCGCCGCACGTCGCCGGCGCGGCCGCGCTGATCCTGCAGGCGGTGCCGAACGCCGCGCTGGGCCAGTCCGGCCCGGTCGTCGGCCGCAATCCGCCGCCGGCAATCAACATGATCACGCGGATGATGAACACCGCGAAGCCGAAGAACTGGTCGGGCAACGCCTCGCTGGGCTTCCTCGACCATGCCTTCCGCCAGGGTGCGGGCATGGTCGACATCGTCGCCGCGGTGCAGACCCAGCAGTTCGTCGTGCCGAACAAGATCTCGACCGGCGAGAGCCAGGCCGGCGCCACGGTGCACAAGCTGACGATCCGCAACGACGCGGCGACGCCGGTGACCTACACGATGGGCCACACCGCCGGCGTGGCGGCCGGGCCGAACATCCCCTCCGGCGCCACCTGGGCGCTGAGCGGCGTGTTCGACGCCCCGGCGGCCGTCAGCTTCAGCAGCGCCAGCGTGTTGGTGCCCGCGAAGGGCACGGCCACGGTCAACGTGACGGTGACGGCGAATGCCGCCCTGCCCGATCGCAGCCTCCACGGCGGCTACATCACGCTGACGCCGCAGGGCGCGGGCATGCCGCTGCAAGTGCCCTACGGTGGCCTGAAGGGCGACTACCAGACCACCGAGATCCTGCGCGCCGGTCCGAACAACTTCCCGTGGCTCGCGACGCTGTCCGGCGGCTTCTTCAACAACTGCGCACCGAGCGGCGGCTGCAGCTTCACGATGGCCGGCGGCAACGTGCCGTGGGTGCTATTCCAGCTGGCGCACCAGGCGCAGCGCCTGACGGTGGAGGTGTTCGATTCGACGGGCACGCTGTCGCGCGGCTTCATCAGCGACGACAGCTTCCTCGGCCGCAACACCACGCCAGGCGGCTTCTTCTCGTTCTCGTGGGACGGCACGACGACGCAGGGCGTGCAGCCGAACGGCACCTACCGGCTGCGCCTGACGGCATTGAAGCCGCTGGGCAACCCGGCGAATCCGGCGCACCTCGACGTGCGCACGCTGCCGCCGGTGACGCTGGCGCGTCCGTAGAGCGTCCACCACGGCCTGGGGTGAAAGAGGAACGGGCCCCGCGGGGCCCGTTCTTCATGGTCGATCGCGGGGATCGCCTATGAACGGTAGTCGGCGTTGATGCTGACGTAGTCGTGCGAGAAATCGCAGGTCCACACCGTCGCGCTCGCCGCGCCGCGGTGCAGGTCGACCCGCACGCCGATCTCGCTTTGCTTCATCACGCGCTGGCCGTCCTCCTCGCGGTAGTCCGGATGCCGGCCGCCCTGCCGCGCCACGTGCACGTCGTCGAGGTAGAGGTCGATCAGGCCCTGGTCGAGGTCGTCGATGCCGGCGTAGCCGACCGCGGCGAGGATGCGCCCCAGGTTCGGATCGCTGGCGTAGAACGCGGTCTTGACCAGCGGCGAATGGGCGATCGCGTAGGCCGCGCGGCGGCACTCGTCTTCGTTGCGGCCGCCGTCGATGCGCACGGTGATGAACTTGGTCGCGCCCTCGCCGTCGCGCACGATGGCCTGGGCGAGCTGCTGCGCCAGCGAGACCAGCGCGTCGCGCAGGATCTTCGCTTCCGGCGCATCGAGCGACCCGATCTCGGCATGGCCGGCCTGGCGCGTCGCGATCAGCATGAAGCAGTCGTTGGTCGAGGTGTCGCCGTCGATCGTGATGCGGTTGAAGCTCAGGTCGGCGGCTTCGCTCACCAGCGGCTGCAGCAGCGCCGGCGCGATCACCGCATCGGTGGCGACGAAGCCGAGCATCGTCGCCATGTTCGGCCGGATCATGCCGGCGCCCTTGCTGATGCCGGTCAGCGTGACCGTGCGGCCGCCGATCTGCACCTGGCGTGACGCCGCCTTCGGCAGCGTGTCGGTGGTCATGATGCCCTGCGCGGCGTCGGCCCAGCCAGCCGCCTGTCGCGCGGCCAGCACGGCGGGCAAGCCGGCCTCGATGCGCTCGACCGGCAAGGTCTCCATGATCACCCCGGTCGAGAACGGCAGCACCTGCTGCGGCTTCACGCCGAGCTGCGCGGCCAGCGCCTCGCAGCTGCGGCGCGCACGGGCGAGGCCGTCGGCGCCGGTGCCGGCGTTGGCATTGCCGGTGTTGATCAGCAGCGCCCGCACCGCGCTGCCCTGCGCCAGATGCTCGCGGCAGACCTGCACCGGCGCCGCGCAGAAACGGTTCTTCGTGAACACGCCGGCCACCGCGCTGCCCTCGGCCAGCGTCAGCACCACCAGGTCGCGGCGATTGGCCTTGCGCACGCCGGCCATCGCGACGCCGAGCTCGACGCCGGGCACCGGCAGCAGGTCGGCAGGGTTCGGGGCGATCAGGTTCACGGGCATGGCAGCGGCCTTCGGCGGGCAAGGGGGAAGCGGGCATTGTAGGAAGCGCGCTGCCTAGAATGACCGCATGCGACTCGCGCTGGCCCTCGTGCTGGCCGCCCTCACGCAGGTGGCGTGCGCGAGTGCGTCCGTCGACGAGCTGATCGGCGACGCCGCGTGCTCGTCGGATGCCGAATGCCGCACCGTCGGCGTCGGTGCGCTGGCCTGCGGCGGCCCGCAGGCCTGGCGGGCCTGGTCGATCCGGCGCACCACCGACGAAGCCGCGCTGGAGCGCGCGGTGCAGCAGCAACGCCAGGAGCGCGAGCAGGCGATCGCCAAGCGCGGCGAGATGTCGATCTGCCGCGTGGTGCCGGATCCGGGCGCGCACTGCGCCAAGCCGGCGGATGCGGGCGCAGGGCGCTGCGTGCTGCGTGCGGCCGGCGCACCGGGGGGCGGTGCAGCGGTCCGCTGACTGGCAGCGAAGGCGATGAAAAAAGGGGCCCGAGGGCCCCTTTGTCGTTCAGCCAGGCCGCCTTGCGGCGGCTTGGCCGATCACATCGCCTGCTTGATGCGCAGCACCGGCGCCGTGGCGGTACCGGTGGGCACGGCCTGGTTGTCGATGAACACCGTCGTCGCGCCGATCACCGCGCCGCCCGCCGTCTGGCGGTACTGCACGTTGCCGAGGTAACGATGGCCGGCCGGCACGTTCCAGCTCACACCGATCGACGCCGTGCCGCCGAGGTAGACCTTCGACGGACCGAACGCCTTGAGCGTCTGCGGGCCGACCGCCGGGCCGACGACCCAGTGCGACAGCGTGAACGCGGCCGAGCCACCGGCCGGCGCGAAGGCCTCGACGCAGGCCGTGTAGTTGCCGGACTGCGGATTCGCGATCGTCACCAGCTCGTCGGACGTGCCGCTGAAGCTGCCGCCGACCGCGACGCCGTTGCGGTAGACCGAGACGTCGAGGTCGCTGGTCGAGCCGCCGCCGGTCTCGCTGTTGAACATCTGCACCCGCAGGATCTGCGCGCCGGCCGGCACGCTGATCGGGAAGCAGACGTCCGGCTGGTTCAGCACCGAGGTGCCGTTGTTGCGCGTCGCCGCCACCAGGCCGGTGGCCGTGGTGTTGAAGCTGCCCTCGTAGCCGGTGGCCACGGTGAACACCTTCGAGCCGACCGCCTTGGTGTCGGTGACCGTCGTCAGGCCGACGAACTCCGACGCCTTGGCCTGCAGCGGGCTGCGCACCGTCTTGCCGTCACCGGTCCAGGTCACGTGGCCGAAGCGCCAGGCTTCGACCGGCGCACCGCTGCGCGTCAGCGTGACGGTGTACGACGCACTGGCGCCGGGCGCCAGGGTCAGCGTCGACGGCGCGACGCCGACCGTGAAGCCGGGCAGCGCGGCCGTGGCGTCGTACGTCACGGTGCTGCTGCCGGTGTTCTTCAACGTCCGCGTCACGGTGCCGACGCCGATCACGTTGGCGCGCGTGATCGAAGCCAGGTTGAGCTCCCAGCCGTTGATCGCGCGGGTTGCGTAGGCGAAGAAGTTGGCCGGCGACGCGTCGTAGACCAGCTGGGTGTCGAGCGCGGCGTTCGGGTTCAGGTGACCGGCGCCATAACCCCAGACGTTGGCGTCCGCGGTGCCATTGGCCAGCTTGACCGATTGCGCCGCGCTGGTCATCAGCGCCGACTTGATCGCCGCCGGCGACCAGGTCGGGTTGGCCTGCTTCAGCAGCGCAGCGGCGCCGGCAACGTGCGGCGCAGCCATCGACGTGCCCGAGATCATGTTCGCCTGGGGCGTGCCGAGCAGCGTGCCGGCGACGATCGCGTTGCGATCGGCGACGCTGATGCCGCTGTCGGCATAGGCGGCGATGATGTCCGAGCCGGGCGCGGTGATGTCCGGCTTCAGCACGTTGGCATCGGCCTTGTTCGGGCCACGCGACGAGCTGTCGGCCATCACCGGTGCCGGCAGGCCCGGCACCTGCACGCCGCCGCTGAAGGTGGCGGTGCCGGTGCCGGTCGCGGCATGCGCGAGCACCTGGTTGGCAGCGGAGGCCAGCAGGTGCACGGTCGGCACCGAGTGGGCGATGTTGAACACCGTGTTCGCCGAGGCGAGCGGTCCCGACGGGATGTTCTGCAGGATCATGCCCGCGGCACCGGCGGTCTTGGCGTTCGCGCTCTTGTTGACGAGCACGTTGCCGCCGCGGTAGCAGACGACGATCTTGCCGTTGACCTTGGCCGGATCGAGCAGCGTGCCCGCGCCGTCGGCCGGGCCGTAGCAGCGCGCCAGCAGCGTCGGGTCCGCGCCGGCCACGCCGGCGTCGGTCGATGCGATCAGCGGCTTGGCCGGCAGGCCGGTGGTCTGGAACGACGGGCCGGTGAACGTCGGCGGGTTGCTGCCGCCCAGCGTCACCGTGGCTTCGGTGTAGCGGTCGTGCGTCGAGTTGCCGACGGTCGCCAGCCACGGGCTGATGTGCGCCACCGTGTTGCCGGGACCGGAGTTGCCGGCCGACGCGGAAACGAACACACCGGCCGCCGCGGCGTTGAAGAACGCCACCTCGACGCCGTCGAGGAAGCTGGTCTGGCTGCCGCTGATCGAGAAGTTGATGACGTCGACGCCGTCGGCCACCGCCTGGTTGATCGCCGCGATGCTGTCGGAGGGGAAGCAGCTGCCCTGGCCGCGGCTGCCGTCCGCCGCCTTCGGGTCATAGCACACCTTGTACGCGGCCACGCGGGCGCGCGGCGCGATGCCGGAAATGCCGTTGATCTGCGTGCCCTGGACGGAAGCGCTCACGTTCTCGTTGCCGCCCGAGGTGCCCAGCGTATGGCTGCCGTGGCCGCCGCTGTCGCGCGCCGAGCGGAACTCGGTGTCGTACATGACGTTGGCGGAGGCATCCCAGCCGGCCCGGAAGTGGCGGGCGCCGACCAGCTTGTTGTTGCACATCGCCGCGGTGAAGCCCTCGGCGACCTCGCAGATGCCGGTGTAGCGCCCGGCGGGCAGCGGGTCGTAGACCACGGTGCCGGCCAGGTGCGACGGAACCGGCTTGCCGTTGGCATCGACCTTGTCGGAGAACGAGGGGTCCTCCGGCCAGACGCCGCTGTCGACGTGGGCGATGATGACGCCTTCGCCCTTGATCGCGCGGCCGCTGGCGTCGGTCTTCGACCAGGCGCCGTTCGGCCCGCTGATGCCGAGGAAGCTCGGCGTGTAGTTGGTGTTGAGCGGGCGCGCCTCGTCGACCGTGATCGCGCGCACGCCCGGATGGGCGGCGAGCTTCTGCAGCTCGGCGTCGGTCAGCCGCGCGGCGAAGCCGTTGAATGCGGCGCCGTACTTGTAGAAGACCTGGGCGGCGGGCACCGTTGCGGTGATGGCCGCCTGCTTGCTGTCCAGGTAGCTCAGGTAGGCCTGAACGTCGGCCGCATTGACCTTGAGCTTGCTGCCTGCGGCCGGACGGGTGGCCTTCAGGCCGCTGACGGTGCCGTCGTAACTCGCCGCCGGAGCGTCGATCAGCTGGATCACGTAGCTCTTGCGGGCGGTCGTCTGCGCGCCGGCCGCCAGGGCCAGCGCGCTCAGGGCAAAGCCGAGCGCCAGTCGTTGTGCTTTCATGGGTGGACTCTCCAGGGTCGGTTCAACGCGGTTGGCGGCGGCGCAGGCTGCCGGCGACGCCGAGGGCCAGCGCAGCCAGCGCAAGCGTTCCGGGTTCGGGCACCGCAGCGATGTTGTCGAGCGCGAACTGGTTGAGGTTGAAGAACGGCGTGACGCAGCCGCCGAGGCCGTCATGGCTGCAGGCCGCGAAGCTCACCGAGTCGACGAAGCCCCAGCTGGCGAAATCAGCGCCGCCGATGGTGCGAAAGCCGAACTCGCCGTTGCCGTCGGCGCCGCCCCAGGTGGCGAGCAGCGTGTAGGTCGTGCCGTCGAGGCCGTGGCCGCTGACGACCAGCGCGCCGGGATCTTCGCCCGGTGCGTAGATGCCGCCGATCGCCGAGATGAAGCCGTAGTCCAGCCCCTGGAGCTTGAAGTGCGCCTGGCCCGACGTGCGCGTCATCGTCACCGCGCTGTCGTTGAAGCCGCCGTAGAACTGCGAGGCGTTGCCGGTGGGCGCGTTGCCGAACAGGCTGAACGTGCCGCTGTCGGCGACGCCGCCGAAGCTGCCCCCTTGCGTGAACGTGTAGCCGCCGCTCGCGAAGCTCTCGGCATCGCCGAAGAACCCGAGGCCGACGTCCTCGAACGTCACCTGGGCCGCGTGCGCGGACGGAGCCGCGACGGTGCCCATCACTGCTGCACATGCCAGTGCAGCGAGACCCAATTTCCTCATTGATCGACCTTGTGTGTTGATTGCGGGACCCCTGCGGCGACGCACCTCGGATTCCGAGCCTAGGCTCGAAAAGGTGCGGCCACCGGGGCGAGCTTGCCGCGTCCGGCGGTTGGCCAGCGAAGCAAGCGCGGAGTGTCCGGCGCCCAAGCAACGGGTTCAGGTGATCGCCCCTCGATCGAGGGGTCTCGGTATCCCTAGGTCTTCAGAGGAACGGCCAGCGGCCGCTCGAAATCCCTAGGTCATTCACACGCAGCGGATGCGTGTCGACCCGCTTGACTAGGCAAGTCGGCCGTGGCAGGCCTTGTACTTGCGGCCACTGCCGCAGGGGCACGGGTCGTTGCGACCGACGCGCGGCACTTCGGCGACCAGCGTCGCCGGGTCGGCTTCTTCGCTGACGCTGCCATCCTCGTTGGGATGGGTGTAGGTCACGTTGGCGAGGTGCCCGACACGATCCTCGATGGCCTCGGCCGCCTCGACCACCTGCGCCGGCGACTGGATGCGCACCGTCAGCAGCACGCGCGTGACCTCCAGCTTCACGACGTCGAGCAGCTGCGAGAACAGCTCGAAGGCCTCGCGCTTGTATTCCTGCTTCGGGTTCTTCTGCGCATAGCCACGCAGGTGGATGCCCTGGCGCAGGTAGTCGAGCGCTGCCAGGTGCTCGCGCCAGTGCATGTCGATCGACTGCAGCAGCACCATGCGCATGAAGGGCGTGAATTGCTCGGTGCCGACGATCGCCACCTTGGCCTCGAACATCGCGTGCGCCGCGGCGACCACCTTCTCGACGATGTCCTCGTCGGTGATCGCATCGCTCTTGGCGACTTCCTCGCGCAGCGCCACCTCGAGCTGCCACTCCTCGGCCAGCGCCTTCTCGAGCGCCGGCAGGTCCCACTGCTCCTCGACCGTCTCGGCCGGCACCCAGGTGCGCACGACATCGGTCATCGCGCTCTCGCGCAGGTTGGCGATCTGCGCAGCCACCGAGCTCGCCTCGAGGATCTCGTTGCGTTGCTGGTAGATGACCTTGCGCTGGTCGTTCGAGACGTCGTCGTACTCGAGCAGCTGCTTGCGGATGTCGAAGTTGCGCGCCTCGACCTTGCGCTGCGCGCCCTCGATCGAGCGCGAGACGATGCCGGCCTCGATGGCCTCGCCCTCGGGCATCTTCAGCCGGTCCATGATGGCGCGCACGCGGTCGCCGGCGAAGATGCGCATCAGCGGATCCTCGAGCGACAGGTAGAAGCGCGACTGGCCCGGGTCGCCCTGGCGACCGGAGCGGCCGCGCAGCTGGTTGTCGATGCGCCGGCTCTCGTGGCGCTCGGTGGCAATGATGCGCAGGCCGCCGGCGGCCTTGACCTGCTCGTGCAGGCCCTGCCACTCGTCCTTCAGCTGCTGGATGCGGCGGACCTTCTCGTCGGCCGGGATCGCATCGTCGGCCTCGATGAACTGCACCTGCTTCTCGACGTTGCCGCCGAGCACGATGTCGGTGCCGCGACCGGCCATGTTGGTGGCGATCGTGATCACGCCGGGCCGGCCGGCCTGCGCGATGATCTCCGCTTCCTTGGCGTGCTGCTTGGCGTTGAGCACCTGGTGCGGCAGCTTGGCCTTGTCGAGCAGGCCCGAGATCAGCTCGGAGTTCTCGATCGAGGTGGTGCCGACCAGCGTCGGCTGGCCCTTCGCGTGGCAGGACTTGATGTCCTCGATCACCGCGTTGTACTTCTCGCGCGCGGTCTTGTAGATCAGGTCGAGCTCGTCCTTGCGCACGCGCAGCTTGTTCGACGGGATCACCACGGTCTCGAGGCCGTAGATCTCCTGGAACTCGTAGGCCTCGGTGTCGGCGGTGCCGGTCATGCCGCCCAACTTGGCGTACATGCGGAAGTAGTTCTGGAAGGTGATCGACGCGAGCGTCTGGTTCTCGCTCTGGATCGCGACGCCTTCCTTGGCCTCGACCGCCTGGTGCAGCCCGTCGGACCAGCGGCGGCCGGTCATCAGCCGGCCGGTGAACTCGTCGACGATGATGATCTCGCCGTTCTGGTTCACGTAGTGCTGGTCGCGGTGGTACAGGTGGTGGGCCCGCAGCGCGGCATACACGTGATGCATCAGCGTGATGTTGGCGGCGTCGTAGAGGCTCGCGCCCTCGACCAGCAGCCCGGCCTCGCTCAGCAGGCGCTCGGCGTTCTCGTGACCGTCTTCCGTCAGGTAGACCTGATGGCTCTTCTCGTCGACGGTGAAATCACCCGGCTCGATGACGCCCTCGCCGGTGCGCGGATCGGCCTCGCCGATCTGCTTCTTCAACCCGGGCACGACGGTGTTGATGCGCACGTACAGCTCGGTGTGGTCTTCGGCCTGGCCGCTGATGATCAGCGGCGTGCGCGCCTCGTCGATCAGGATCGAGTCGACCTCGTCGACGATCGCGAAGTTCAGGCCGCGCTGCACGCGATCGGCCACCTCGTAGACCATGTTGTCGCGCAGGTAGTCGAAGCCGAACTCGTTGTTCGTGCCGTGCGTGATGTCGGCCGCGTACGCTGCCTGCTTCTCCTCGCGGTTCATGCCCGGCACGTTGACGCCGACGGTCAGGCCGAGGAAGCCGTAGAGCCGGCTCATCCACTCGGCATCGCGGCGCGCGAGGTAGTCGTTGACGGTGACCACGTGCACGCCCTTGTGGGACAGCGCATTGAGGTACACCGGCAAGGTGGCGGTGAGCGTCTTGCCCTCGCCGGTGCCCATCTCGGCGATCTTGCCTTCGTGCAGCGCGATGCCGCCCATCAGCTGCACGTCGAAATGGCGCATCTTCAGCGTTCGCTTGCCGGCCTCGCGCACGACGGCGAAGGCCTCGGGCAGCAGGTCGTCGAGCGTCGCGCCCTGACTCAGGCGCTGGCGGAATTCTTCGGTCTTCGCGCGCAGTGCGTCGTCGTCGAGCTTCTCGAATGTCGACTCGAGCGCGTTGATCTTGTCGACCTCGCGCCGGTACTGCTTGAGCAACCGGTCGTTGCGGCTACCAAAAATCGAGGTGAGAAGCTTGGGCAACATGCGCGTGGGGGGCGAGGGGTGGGCTGTCGGCTCGGCCGAGCCGGACCGGCTTCACATGGGGACGGGTTCGTCCGGTGCAAGCGGCGGCGCCACAAAGCTGGTCAGTCTATCACCCGGGGTAGCCGGACATTCAGCGCGCCTGGGCCACGCCGAAGGCGGGCGAGGTGCGCGACAGGAAGCGCGCCGGATCCTGCGGCGCGCCGTCGACCAGCACCTCGAAATGCAGGTGCGCACCGGTCGAGCGGCCGGTGTTGCCGACCTCGGCCACGCGCTGGCCGCGCTTGACCAGATCGCCCGGCCGCGCGTGCAGTTTCGACAGGTGCGCGTAACGCGTCACCAGCCCCTTGCCGTGGTCGAGCTCCAGCAGCTGGCCGTACTGCGCATGCCATTCGGCGGCCAGCACCACGCCGCCCGCCGCGGCCAGCACCGGCGTGCCGCTGTCGGCCGGGAAGTCGAGGCCGGCATGCAGCGCGGCACGACCGGTGATCGGGTCCGGCCGCACGCCGAAGCCCGAACCGATCGGACCATCGACCGGCGCCACGCTCGGCACCAGCAGCGTCTGCAGGCGCGATTCGAGCAACCGCGATTCGACCAGCGTCAGCAGGTCGCGGCCCAGGTCGGTGCGCTCGTCGAGTTGCGCCAGCGCGTGTTGCAGCTCGTTCAGCGGCGAGCGCGCCAGCGGGAAACCGGCCAATGGCAGGTAGGGGCCACCCTGGCCGCCGCCGCGGGTGGCCGCCGGCGCCGGCTTCAGCGCGCCGGCATCGACGCCGGCGAGGCCCGACACCCGATCGCCGAGCGCTTCCATCTGCACCAGCCGCGCCTGCAGCTCGCCGACGCGCTGCGCCATCGCATCGAGGCTGTCGCGCATGCTGCGCTCGCGCTGCGCGAGCTCGACACGGACGATCGGCCGCACCAGGTCGCTGACGACCGGCCAGCCATCGCGCACGGCCTTCAGGAACACGAAGTGATACACCGTGCCGGACAGCAGCACCAGCACGCCGACCAGCGCGGCCGCCGCCGCCAGCAGCTGCAGCCGGCTGAAACGCAGCACGCGCGTACGCGCCACCGTGCCGTGGGTGATCATGATCTGCATCGGCGAGGGCCCTCCTCCGCGAAGGCCGGCGAGGCTACGCCAAAGTCACGTCCGGGACAAGGCGGACACCCCTACACTGCCGGCATGTCCAGCCCTTCCCGCCCGGCGGTCTCGATCGACAGCGCACTCGCCTCCTGCGACGCGCTGGCTCGGCTGGGCCAGCGGCTGGCGCTGTCGCAGCAGTGCTTCGACACCATCTCGCCGCTGCTGTCGTCGCCGCTGCGTAGCCAGGTGCGGCCGGGCCCGATCGACGACGACGGCTGGACGCTGCTGGTCGACAACGGCGCCGTCTCGGCCAAGCTGCGGCAGCTGCTGCCGGCGCTGCAGGCGCGGCTGGCCGCCGACGGCAGCGCGCCGCGGCCGATCCGCGTGCGCATCCTGCCGCGCAGCTGAAGCCTCGGGAGACCCGCGATGGCCCACTGGACGCTGCTCGAGCCGCTGGACCTGTCGACGCTGGACTTCTTCGACGGCGACCGTCCGAACAGCCCCGACGATCTCTTCGAGTCACTCGACGAGGCACTGCAGCTGCTCGAGGTGCTGTGGGACCTGCTGCACATCCTGTCGTACTACAACCCGCTGACCGACGACTGGGACACCGAGGGCCTGCTCGACTACCTGTACGAGGAGTTCGACTGGTTCGAAGGCTCGGCCGGCGGCGACACCTTCTCCGGCCGCGGCGGCAACGACGTGCTGCACGGCAATGGCGGCATCGACACCGCCGTCTACGAAGGCACTCAGGCGCGGTATGCGCTGGCGCGCCAGGCCGACGGCTTCACGGTCACCGACGGCCAGGGCGGCGCTGGCCGCGACACGCTGGCCGGCATCGAGCGGCTGCGCTTCGACGACCGCTCGCTGGCGCTCGACCTCGATGGCCACGCCGGCGGCGTCGCGCGGCTGATCGGCACGCTGTTCGGGCCGCAGAAGGTGGCGGATGCGGGGCTCGTCGGACTGGGATTGCAGTTGCTCGACGGCGGCTTGACGGACACCGAGCTCGCACAAGCGGCGGTGGCAAGCGCGCTCTTTGCCGACGCGGCCGGCTCGCACTCGAATGCCGACTTCGTGCGCCAGGTCTACCGCAACGTCACCGGCCAGGAAGCATCGGTGAGCGAACAGCAGCACTACACCGCGCTGCTCGACAGCGGCGCCACGGATCAGGCGGCGCTGGCGCTGTGGGCGAGCCAGACCGAGCTGCTGGCACAGCGCATCGATCTGGTCGGCTTGGCCGAGCACGGCCTCGGATTCATGCCACCGGCGTGACGCCGTCGGTGGTGCCGGCTGTCAGAGTCGAACTGACGACCTTCCGCTTACAAGGCGGGTGCTCTACCAACTGAGCTAAGCCGGCGCTGGCGACAACGCTCGTGCGCTGGCACGGGCGAGCGCGGATTGTAGGCGTGGCTACTTGATGCGCTTGAGCGACGGCCGGCCGCCGCCGGCCGGCGGCGTGGCGTCGGGCGGCGGCTGCTCGTCGGACCAGCCGGCGCGCGGAGCCGGCGCTTCGGCGGGCGGCTCGGCCGCCTCGTCGCTGCGCGCGAGGCGCAGGCCGCGCGGGGCCGCCTCGGCGCCCTCGCTCTTGGCCGGCGCCGGCGCCGCGCCGGTGGCGCTGTCGGTGGGCACCGGGAACGCCATGCCCTGGCCGTTCTCGCGCGCGTAGATCGCGACCACATGGTCGACCGGCACGACGATGTCGCGCGAGACGCCGCCGAAGCGGGCCTTGAACTCGATGAAGTCGTTGCCGAGCTTCAGCCCCGAGGTCGCCTCGAAGCCGACGTTCAGCACGATCTCGTTGTTCTTCACGTACTCCATCGGCACCTGCACATGCCGGTCGACGAACACCGCGATGTACGGCGTGAAGCCGTTGTCGGTGCACCAGTCGTGCAGCGCACGGATCAGGTAAGGGCGCGTGGACGTGCCCTGATCGTCGGAGGCAGGCGGATGGCTCATGAAGGACCGAAGCTTACTTGCGCATCACCTTCTCGGACGGCGTCAGCGCCTCGATGTAGGCCGGGCGCGAGAAGATGCGCTCGGCGTACTTCAGCAGCGGTGCCGCATTCTTCGACAGGTCGATGCCGTAGTAGTCCAGGCGCCACAGCAGCGGCGCGATCGCGACGTCGAGCATCGAGAAATCGTCGCCGAGCATGTACTTGTTCTTCAGGAAGATCGGCGCCAGCTGCGTCAGCCGCTCGCGGATCTGCGAACGCGCCTTCTCGAGCTGCTTGTCATTGGCCTTGACGCCGCTGCGGCCCTCGAGCGTATTGACGTGGGCGAACAGCTCCTTCTCGAAGTTGAAGAGGAACAGCCGCACGCGCGCACGCGCCACCGGGTCGCCGGGCATCAGTTGCGGATGCGGGAAGCGCTCGTCGATGTACTCGTTGATGATGTGCGACTCGTACAGGATCAGGTCCCGCTCGACCAGGATCGGCACCTCGTTGTACGGGTTCATCAGCGCGATGTCTTCGGGCTTGGCGAAGAGGTCGACATCGCGGATCTCGAAGTCCATGCCCTTCTCGAACAGCACGAAGCGGCAGCGGTGCGAGTAAGGGCAGGTCGTTCCGGAGTAAAGCACCATCATGGCGGCGGCTCCCAGTGAGGCGAAAGCGGGAATTCAAACGGCGCGCGCAGTGGGAGCCCGCTAGGCTACCACTGCGCGGAGGGGGCCCGGCGCACCGGGCCGACTGACGCGGGCTACTTGATGTCCTTCCAGTACGCGGCGTTCAGGCGCCAGGCGATCAGCGTGAACACCGCCAGGAACAGCAGCACCCACACGCCCAGGCGCACACGCTCGTTCTGCACCGGCTCGGCCATCCACACCATGTAGGCGGTCAGGTCGGCCATCGCGAGGTCGTACTCGGCCTTGGTCATCTTGCCGGGCTTGCTGATCTCGAAGCCCTTGAAGACGTGCTGCGTCTTCGTCGGATCGTGGGCGTCCTTCTCTTCGGTGAAGATCGCGCGCTGCTCGCCCTGCAGTTCCCACAGCGCGTGCGGCATGCCGACAGCGGGGAACACGGTGTTGTTCCAGCCGGTCGGACGCGTCTCGTCGCGGTAGAAGCTGCGCAGGTAGGTGTACAGGTAGTCGGCACCCGAGCCGCCGGCGCTGGCGCGCGAGCGGGCGACCACCGACAGGTCCGGCGGTACCGCGCCGAACCACTCCTTGGCGTGCTTCGGATCGAGCGACACCGTCATCAGGTCGCCGACCTTCTCGGTCGCGAACAGCAGGTTCTTCTTGATCTGCTCGTCGCCCAGGCCGATGTCGCGCAGCCGGTTGTAGCGCATGAACGCCGCGGCGTGGCAGTTCAGGCAGTAGTTGACGAACAGCTTGGCGCCGTGTTGCAGCGCGGCCATGTCGGTGACGCGCTCCTTCTGGAAGCGGTCCAGCGGCACGGTGCTTTCGCTGGCGTGCGACAAGCCGGCGAAGCCGACGAGGACCAGCAGGCAGGCGAGGATTCTTTTCATGATCTTCAGTCGCTCCCGCTCATCAATGCTTGGTGAAGGTGACGCGGTCGGGCACCGGCTTGAACATGCCGATCGTGCTCCACCACGGCATCAGCAGGAAGAAGGCGAAATAGAACAGCGTTCCGGCCTGCGCCACGAGCGTGCCGATGTCCGACGGCGGCTGGATGCCGAGGTAGCCCAGCACGATGAAGAAGACGACGAAGACGGCGTACAGCCACTTGTGCCAGCCCGGACGGTAGCGGATCGACTTGACCGGGCTGCGGTCGAGCCAGGGCAGGAAGAACAGGATGATGACCGCGCCGCCCATCACGACGACGCCCCAGAACTTCGCGTCGAAGGTCTTCAGCAGGAAGATGCCGACCACCGCGCCGACCACCGCGATGATCTTGCCGCGCATCGGCAGCGCCAGCGCCGAGACGATGCCGGCCAGGCCGACGACGACGCACAGCACGTTGACCATCGGGTCGGTGGTCGCGCGCAGCATCGAGTAGAACGGCGTGAAGTACCAGACCGGCGCGATGTGCGGCGGCGTCTTCAGCGGGTCGGCCGGGATGAAGTTGTTGTACTCGAGGAAGTAGCCGCCGAGCTCCGGTCCGAAGAAGACGATCGCGCTGAAGATCATCAGGAACACGCCGACGCCGAACAGGTCGTGCACCGAGTAGTACGGATGAAACGGGATGCCGTCGAGCGGGATGCCGGTCTTCGGGTCCTTCTTGGCCTTGATCTCGACGCCGTCCGGGTTGTTCGAGCCCACCTCGTGCAGCGCGATGATGTGCGCGACCACCAGGCCCAGCAGCACCAGCGGGATCGCGATGACGTGGAAGCTGAAGAAGCGGTTCAGCGTCGCGTCGCTGACGACGTAGTCGCCGCGGATCAGCAGCGCCAGGTCCGGGCCGACGAAGGGCACCGCCGCGAACAGGTTGACGATCACCTGCGCGCCCCAGTAGGACATCTGGCCCCACGGCAGCAGATAACCGAAGAAGGCCTCGGCCATCAGGCACAGGAAGATGCCGCAGCCGAACAGCCACACCAGCTCGCGCGGCTTGCGGTACGAGCCGTACATCAGCCCGCGGAACATGTGCAGGTAGACGACGATGAAGAAGGCGCTGGCGCCGGTGGAGTGCAGGTAGCGCACCAGCCAGCCCCAGGGCACGTCGCGCATGATGTACTCGACCGAGGCGAACGCGGTGTTCGCGTCCGGCTTGTAGTGCATCACCAGGAAGATGCCGGTGACGATCTGGATCACCAGGACCAGCATCGCCAGCGAACCGAAGAAGTACCAGAAGTTGAAGTTCTTCGGAGCGTAGTACTCCGACATGTGCTCCTTGTACATCTTGGTGGCCGGGAACCGGTTGTCCACCCAGGTCATCAGCTTGACGCCGAGCGGTGCGTCGGCCGGTGCTTCCTTGAAATCTGCCATGTCGACCCTTCAATGCTCTTAGCTGTTGCGGATCCGCTGCACGCGGATCAGGCCTTGTTGTCGTCGCCGATCAAGAGCGTCGTGTCCGACAGGTACTTGTGCGGCGGCACCTCGAGGTTGTCGGGCGCAGGCTTGTTCTTGAACACGCGGCCGGCCAGGTCGAAGGTCGAGCCGTGGCAGGGGCACAGGAAGCCGCCTTGCCAGTCGTCGGGCAGCGAGGGCTGCGCGCCCGGCTGCAGCTTGTCGATCGGCGAGCAGCCCAGGTGCGAGCAGATGCCCACGGCCACCATGTACTCGGGCTTGATCGAGCGGTACTCGTTGCGCGCATAGGCCGGCGTCAGCTCGCCCGGGTTGCGCAGGGACTTCGGATCCGCGACCTGCGGATCGGTCTTCTTCAGCGTCTCCAGCTGTTCCTTGGTGCGGCGGATGATCCACACCGGCTTGCCACGCCATTCGACGGTCATCTTCTCGCCGGGCTTCAGCGCGCTGATGTCGGCTTCGACGGCCGCACCGGCGGCCTTGGCGCGCTCGGAAGGCAGGAAGGTGCTGACGAAAGGCACCGCCGTCGCGACGCCGCCGATGGCGCCGGCACCGCAGGTGATCGCTACCCAGGTGCGGCGGCTCTGATCCACGGGGCCGTCACTGGCAGGGCTGTCGCTCATGGGTTTCCTCAGATGTTGAGCTGGAGTTGGACTTAGGGGCAACCCGGCATTCTAGCGGAGTGATTTCGGCCCCCGCCTGGGCAATACTCGGCGCCTCTCACAGGAGGACCAACACCATGGGTTTTGCCAGCGAGTTCAGAGAGTTCGCGATGAAGGGCAACGTCGTCGACCTGGCGGTCGGCGTGATCATCGGCGCGGCCTTCGGCAAGATCGTCGACTCGGTGGTCAAGGACCTGATCATGCCGCTCGTCAACCTGATCCTCGGCGGGCAGATCGACTTCTCGAACAAGTACCTGGTGCTGTCCGGCAGCGTGCCCGCCGGAGCGACGCTGGCCGAGGCGCAGAAGGTCGGCAACGTCTTCGCCTGGGGCAACTTCGTCACCGTGTCGATCAACTTCGTGATCCTCGCGTTCGTGATCTTCCTGATGATCAAGCAGATCAACCGGCTCAAGCGCAACGAGCCGGCCGCCGCACCGGCCGCACCCGCCGAAGACGTCGTGCTGCTGCGCGAGATCCGCGACGCGCTGAACCGCCGCTGAAGGCGCGCTGCAGGCGGCGCCGCCGCCAACCCGCCGCCTTGTCGCCGCGGCATTTGGCCGCATACTTCGGGGAATTGTGTCGCGCCCGCGTCGGGCGCCGTGGTGGCGCGCCTGTCGCCGCGCCTTGCCGGCTTCGATGACATTGACCGCCCCTGCCCGACTGCCTGCTGCCCTCGAGAGCGCCGTTCAACGCGTGCGCATGGCCGCCCGCTCGGCGGCGGAGCGCACGGTCGACAGCCTCGGGCTCGCTGCGCTGTCTTCCAACAATGTGTTTCACCGTGACGGCCTGCTCGGCGCGCAGTTCGAGCTGAACCGCAAGCTGGCCATCTTCGCGCTGACCTTCAACGAAACGCTCGACCAGCGCGTCGCGCGCGAGGCCGGCATGCTGAACACGCAGGGCGGCGCGCCGCAGACCAACTGGGACGCGCTGAGCCTGGTCACCGACCACGAAGTCGAGATCCAGGTCTCGGCCGACCGCTTCGCGCTCGAGATCTCGCATGCCTGCGAGTGGGAGATCCGCGAGCTCGACGCCTACATGGGCACGCTGCTGAAGTTCGGCCGCGCCGACCACGAGCGCAACCCGCTGCGCGCCGAAGTGATCGGCCAGGCGATGATCCGCGCCGTCGAGGCGGTCGCCGAACGGCCCGAGACGCGCAAGGTGCTCGGCGCCGAGATCGGCCGCTCGCTGGCCAACCTGATGCGCCCGACCTATGCCGAGATCGTCGCCGACCTGCGCGCCGCCGGCATCAAGCCGGTCGGCCTGCAGGTGCGGCAGACGCCGCATGACGCCGCGGGCCGCGCCACCACGGGGCCGGGCAGCCTGCACGGCGAACTGCACGACAGCCGCGCGCACGAGCTGTCGGCCTCGGGCCGGCTGTCGGCGCGCGGGCCGGCCGGCTTCGCGCCGAGCACCGGCGGCGGCGGCTTCCCGCGCGGTGCCTTCGGCAGCGGCGGCGGCGGTCATGGCGGCGCCGGCGGTCGCGGCACGCCGATGGGCCGCGTCGATGCCGAGATGATGTCGCTGCTGCGGCGGCTGTCGTTCAGCACGGCCACCGCCGACAGCGGCAGCTCAGGCGTCAGCGGCTTCGGCAGCGGTCCTGCCGGGGGCAGCGGTTTCGACGGCGGCGGTGCGGCGTCGGGCCTGGGCATGCTGATGGCGCCGAACCTGATCGTCGCCCACCGCGAGGAGCTGCGCCAGGCGGCGACCGGCGCGCTCGACCACATGGTGATCGACGTGATCGCCAGCCTGTTCGACCAGATCCTGTCGGACCCCAAGGTGCCGCCGCAGATGGCGCGCCAGATCGCGCGGCTGCAGCTGCCAGTGCTGCGCGCCGCGCTCGGCGACCCGAGCTTCTTCTCGTCGCGCAAGCATCCGGTGCGGCGCTTCATCAACCGCATCGCCTCGCTCGGCACCGCGGTCGACGACTTCGACGGCGAAAGCGGCCGCGCGCTGCTGGCCCGCGTGCGCGAGCTGGTGCAGGAAGTCGTCGAGGGCGACTTCGACCAGATGGAGCTCTACGAGCACAAGCTCAATGCGCTGGAGGCCTTCATCGCCGAGCAGGCCAAGGCCGAGGTGCATGCCCAGGGCGCTGCCGACGAGCTGCTGGGAAAGAAGGAAGAGCAGCTGCGCGTGCAGCAGCGCTTCGCGCAGCAGCTCGACGGCGCGCTGCAGCCGCTGCCGGTGCCCGATTTCCTGCGCGAGTTCCTCGGCCGCACCTGGAGCCGCGTGATCGCCCAGGCCGAGCAGAGCGACGGCGGCGACAGCGTGCTGGCGCGCCGCATGCGCGAGGTCGGCCGCGAGCTGGTGATGAGCGTGCAGCCCAAGGGCGTGCCGGCCCAGCGCCAGGCCTTCCTGAAGCTGCTGCCGCAGCTGATGAAGGACCTGAACGCCGGCCTGGACCGCATGCGCTGTCCGGAGCCCGTGCGGCGCGACTTCTTCGCCAAGCTGCTGCCCGCGCACGCCGAGTCGCTGAAGGGCCAGGCGCTGTCGACGCTGGAGCACAACCTGCTGGCCAAGCAGGTCGACGGTGCGCTGGCGACGCCGTTGCCGAAGGGCAACGAGCTGCCGCCGGTGAACATCACCGCGCTGCCGGTGCTCAACGACGTCGTCTCGAGCGCCGACTTCTCGGCGGCCGAAGCCAGCGCGGTCGGCCTGGTCGACGAAAGCGCGGTCGACTGGAACGGCGCGGTCGACATCGACCTCGGCGCCGAGCCCGAGCTCACCACCGTCGACCTCGACATCGCCGGCCTGCCGGTGCCCGAAAGCGTCGAGCCCATGCGCGGCAAGACGCTGGCCGACCACGTGCAGATCGGCTTCGCGTACCAGATGCACATCGAGGACGCGTGGCAGAAGGTCAAGCTGCAGCACGTCAGCGCGGCGCGCACCTTCTTCGTCTTCTCGCACGGCGCGAAGCAGCGCAAGACGGTGTCGATGACCTACCGCATGCTCAGCCGCATGTGCGAAACCGGCCGCATGCGCGCCTTCGAGAGCGCCTACCTGCTCGAGCGCGCCACCGCCCGCGCGCGGCGCCAGCTGGCGCAGCTGAAGCCGAACTGATCAGCGCACGTTCAAGTCGCGACATTCAGCGCGCCAGCGCGCGCGCCATCCGGATCGCCGCGCGCAGGCTGCCGGCATCGGCGCCGCCGCGGCCGGCGATGTCGAAGGCGGTGCCGTGATCGGGACTCGTGCGCACGAACGGCAACCCGAGCGTGACGTTGACGCCGTCGTCGACGCCCAGGTACTTGACGGGGATCAGGCCGTGGTCGTGCGTCATCGCGACCACGACGTCGAACTCGCCCGGGTGATCCGGCGCGCTGCGCGCGCGCATGAAGACGGTGTCGGGGGCGAACGGCCCGCGCGCGTCGATGCCCTCCGCGACCGCGGCAGCGATCGCCGGCGCGATGAAGCGGCGCTCCTCGTCACCGAAAAGCCCGCCCTCGCCGGCATGCGGATTCAAGCCCGCCACCGCGATGCGCGGCCGCTCCAGCCCCCAGGCGCGCGCGGCCGCCTGCGTGATGCGCAGGGTCGACAGCACGGCGTCGAAGTCCAGCAGCTCGATCGCGCGCTTCAGCGCGACGTGGATCGTCACCAGCACGACACGCAGCTCGGGGTTGGCCAGCATCATGCGCACCGGCGGCCCGCCGGCCAGCGCCTGCAGCATCTCGGTGTGGCCGGGATACGGCACGCCGGCCGCCGCCAGCGCTTCCTTGTGGATCGGCGCGGTGACGAGGGCCGCGGCCCGCCCATCGAGCGCCAGCGCGGCCGCGGCTTCGATGCAGCGCGCGGCAGCACCGCCGGCAGCGGCCTGCACCACGCCCATCGGCGCCTCGGCCAAGCCCGGCGGCAGCCCGGGCGGCTGCCAGACCGGCACGCAATCGGGCGGCGCGGCATCGGTGGGCTCGTCGAGCACGGCCACCGGTGTCAGCAGCCCGCACTGGCGCACCGCGCGCCGCAGCACGCCGACATCGCCGACCACCACGCAGCGCCCGGCCTCGCCCCCGGCGAGCGCACGCACGATGATCTCCGGCCCGATGCCGGCCGCATCGCCCATGCTGATCGCCAGCAGCTTGTGTTCTTCGTTCATGCCGGGTTGTCGATCTCGATGAAACGGTGCGCGAGGCCGAACTGCGCGGCGACGTGCGCGGCCAGCGCCGGCGCGCCGTAGCGCTCGGTCGCATGGTGGCCGCAGGCGAGGAAGGCGACGCCGGTCTCGCGTGCGATGTGCGCCTGCGGCTCGGAGATCTCGCCGGTGAGGTAGGCGTCGGCGCCGGCGGCGATCGCGCCCTCGAAGTAACCCTGCGCGCCGCCGGTGCACCAGGCGATGCGGCGCAGCGGCCGGCCGTCGCCCGGCAACAGCAGCGGCGTGCGCCCGAGCTGTTGCGCGGCTTCATCGGCCAAGGCCTGCGCGCTCGTCGCGGCCGCGGCGTCGCCGATGAAGCCGAGCTCCTGCTCGCCGAAGCGCGCATCGGCCCGCAGCCCGAGCCGGCGGCCGAACTGCGCGTTGTTGCCGAGCTCGGCATGCGCATCGAGCGGCAGGTGGTAGGCGAAGAGGTTGATGTGATGCGCCATCAGCAGCGCGATGCGCTCGCGCAGCCAGCCCACCAGGCGCCCGTCCTGGCCGCGCCAGAACAGGCCGTGGTGGACCAGGATCGCATCGGCGCCGTGCGCGATCGCCGCCTCGATCAGCGCGCGGCTCGCGGTGACGCCCGACACCAGCGTCTTCACCTCGGCGCGGCCCTCGACCTGCAGACCGTTCGGCCCATAATCCCGGAACCGTTCGACCGCCAGCAGCGCAGCCAGGTGGCCCTCGAGTTCCTGTCGTTGAACCATGCGCCGCCGCTCCTTTTCCGTGTTTCCCAGTTGCCCCCGCCGATGCGCAGACTCTGGCTGATTTTCTCGCAGGCCGCGACCGTGGCGCTGGCCGTGCTGTTCGTCGTCGGCACGCTCAAGCCGCAATGGCTGGTGCGCGACGGCGGCGGCCGCCCGTTCACCGAGATCGTCTCGCTGCGCTCCGCCACGCCCGAGCCGGTGGTCGCGCCCGGCACGCTGCCCTTCAGCGGCTACAACGCCGCGGCGCGCGCCGCCGCGCCGGCGGTCGTCAGCGTCACCGCCAGCAAGCCCGGCAAGCGCAACCCGCATGCGCAGGACCCGAGTTTCCGCTTCTTCTTCGGCGACCGGGTGCCCGAGCAGGTCGGCTTCGGCTCCGGCGTGATCGTCTCGCCCGAAGGCATCCTGCTGACCAACAACCACGTGATCGAAGGCGCCAGCGAGATCGAGGTGCGCCTGTCCGACGGCCGCGAAGCGCGCGCCGAGATCGTCGGCACCGATCCGGAGACCGACCTCGCGGTGCTGCGCATCACGCTCGACAAGCTGCCGGCAATCACGCTCGGCCGGCTCGATGCATTGCAGGTCGGCGATGTCGTGCTGGCGATCGGCAATCCGTTCAACGTCGGCCAGACGGTGACCTCGGGCATCGTCAGCGCGCTCGGCCGCCAGGGCCTCGGGCTGTCGACCTTCGAGAGCTTCGTGCAGACCGATGCGGCGATCAACCCGGGCAATTCGGGCGGTGCGCTGGTCGACGTGCGCGGCCACCTGGTCGGCATCAACACCGCCATCTTCTCGCGCTCCGGCGGCAGCCTGGGCATCGGCTTCGCGATTCCGGTCGACGTCGCGCAGCAGGTGATGGAAGGTGTGCTGCGCGACGGCCAGGTCACGCGCGGCTGGATCGGCGTCGAGCCGCGCGACCTGACGCCGGAGTTCGCCGAGAACTTCAAGCTGCCGATCCGCTCGGGTGCGCTGATCACCGGCGTGCTGCAGGACGGGCCGGCGAGCAAGGGCGGCGTGCGGCCGGGCGACGTGGTGACGGCGGTGGCCGGCCAGCCGGTGGCCAACACCGCGCAGCTGCTGCACCGCGTCGCGGCGCTGAAGCCCGGCAGCGAAACCGCAATCGGGCTGCAGCGCGGCAGCCAGCAGCTGCAGGTCACGCTGACCGTCGGCCAGCGGCCGAAGCAGCAGCTGCCGCGGCGCTGATTGCTCAGGCGCTCTTCGACGAGTCCTGCTCGGCCGACTCGCCGCCGCCCTCGGCCGGCGCCTGCGTGTGCCGGATGAACAGGTGCGCGGCCCAGATCCCCACCTCGTACAGCAGGCACATCGGGATCGCCAGCGACAGCTGCGACACGACGTCCGGCGGCGTGATGATCGCGGCGATGATGAAGGCGATGACGATGAAGTAGCCGCGCCATTCCTTCAGCTTCTGGATGCTGACGACGTTCAGCCGCGCCAGCACGACGACGGCGATCGGCACCTCGAACGCTGCGCCGAAGGCGATGAACATCGTCAGCACGAAGCCGAGGTAGGCCTCGATGTCCGGCGCCGCGGCGATGCTCTTCGGTGCGAAGCCCTGGATGAACGCGAAGACCTTGCCGAAGACGAAGAAGTAGCAGAACGCGACGCCGCCGACGAACAGCAGCGTGCTCGAGACGACCAGCGGCAGCACCAGGCGCTTCTCGTGGCTGTACAGCCCGGGCGCGACGAAGGCCCAGACCTGGTACAGCACGATCGGCAGCGCGAGCATGAAGCCGCCCATCAGCGTGACCTTCAGCGGCACCAGGAAAGGCGAGATCGGATTCGTCGCGATCAGCTTCGAGCCCTCGGGCAGCTGGCTGACCAGCGGCAGCGCCAGCAGGTCGTACAGCGCGCCCGGACCGGGCCAGAAGCACAGCGCGCCGAAAGCAATGCCAATTGCGATCAGCGCCTTGACGAGGCGGTCGCGCAGCTCGACCAGGTGCGAGACGAAGGGCTGCTCGGTGCCTTCGAGCTCGTCTTTCGGAGCAGTGCTCATTTATTTCTTCAGGGCCGGCGGCCGAAAGCGCGCGACGCGCGCCGCGCCGGACTGGGCATGCGTGCGCACGCCCGAGCGCTGCTTGTACCAATGCGGCAAGGCGCTGCGCTTCAGGCGCCAGTTCTTGTCGGGCCGCTTGTATTGCGGCACCGGTGCCGCGAGCGGCGCGCCGCTGCTGCTGCCATCGTCGAAGGCGATGCCATCGGCGCCGTCGATGCCGCTCGTCAGGTCGCGCGTCACATCGCCGAAAGCGGCGTTGGCGGCGCTGAGCTCCGACTGCACGCTGGTTTCGACGTCACGCGCGGCCGACTCGAACTGCGACTTCATCTTCTGCAGCTCTTCGAGCTCGATCGAGCGATTGACCTCGGCCTTGACGTCGGCGACATAACGCCGCGCCTTGCCCAGCAGCGTGCCCACGGTGCGTGCCACGCGCGGCAGCTTCTCCGGGCCGATGACGATCAGCGCCACCGCACCGATCAGCGCGATCTTGTCGAAACCGAAGTCGATCATCGGTGGCGTTCAGGACATCCGAGGATCAGGACTTGTGCTTGGCTTCGACGTCGACGGTGTTGGCGTCGCCCGTCTTGTTGGCGCCGACCTGCTGCGGCGGCGTGGCCGGCGTGCCGTCGGCCGCGGCGTTGCCGTCGCGCACACCGTCCTTGAAGCCCTTGACCGCGCCGCCCAGGTCGCTGCCGATGTTCTTGAGTTTCTTGGTGCCGAAGATCAGCACCACCACGACCAGCACGATCAGCCAGTGCCAGATGCTGAAGGATCCCATCACACGCTCCTGAAGACGAATCCGAGGATTCTATTGGAGCGTGTTTGACACTTTGGTTCGCCGGAAGTGCGGCGGGGCGGTCAGCCTTTCAGCCAGGGGCGCGGGCCGCCCATCACGTGCATGTGCAGGTGCATCACTTCCTGCAGGCCATCGCGACCGGTGTTGATCACGTGGCGGTATCCGTTGGTAACGCCGAGCTCCTTCATCAGCCGCGGCGACACGGCCATCATCTTGCCCAGCAGCGCCGCATCGTCGGGGCCGACGTCGACCATGCTGGTGATGTGCCGCTTCGGGATGATCAGCACGTGCACCGGCGCCCACGGGTGGATGTCGTGGAAGGCGAGGATGTCCTCGTCCTCGTAGGCTTTCTTCGACGGGATCTGTCCGGCGACGATCTTGCAGAACAGGCAGTTCGGGTCGTGGCTCATGGCTGGGATGGTGGCGGTCAGACGGGCATTGGGCGGCGGTCGTTCAATGCGAGCCAGCCGCGCACGACACGGTAGAGGAACCAGATCGAGATGATGATCCAGGCGATCCAGCCGGGAAGGACCAGCAGCAGCCACAGCGGAATCGTCACCACGTAGGCGATGGCGCTGAAGATCACGCTGCGGATGCGCCAGCGGAAGTGCGACTCCTGCCAGGTGCCGGCGGCGTCGTCGCGCTTGACCAGGTCGAGGATGAAGGCGGCGATCAGCAGCAGGATGCTGCCCTGCGCGCCCGGCAGTACCGCGCCGATGGCGACGATCGCATGCAACGCATAGCTGATGTGGCCGATCGTGCGCAGGGAGGCGTCGGACTGCGCGTCGGTGACGGCCAGCGGGGTCGGTTGTTCGTTCATTGCGGATCCTCCTTTTCGCGCTGCTGCACGCGGCGCAAGGCGAATTCTTCCAGTCCGGACAGCCCTTCACGGCGCGCCAGCTCGGCCAGCACGTCGGCCGGCTTCAGGCCGAAGGCCGCCAGCACGATCATCGAATGGAACCACAGGTCGGCGACCTCGTAGACGATCTTCTGCGGATCGCCGTCCTTGGCGGCCATCACCGTCTCGGTGGCCTCCTCGCCGATCTTCTTCAGCATCGCATCGGTGCCCTTGGCGAAGAGCCGCGCGATGTAGCTCTTGTCGGGGTCGCCGCCGGCCTCGGGCTTGCGCGATTCGATCACCGCGGCCAGGCGCGCCAGCAGGTCCTGCGAGGTCGGAGCGGTCATTTCTTGTAGATGCGTTCGGGGTCTTCGAGCACCGGCTCGACGGTCTGCCAGGCGTCGCCATCGAGCCGGCGGAAGAAGCAGGAATGGCGTCCGGTGTGGCAGGCGATGCCGGGCTCGTGGCCGAGCTGCGTGACCTTCAGCAGCACGACGTCGGCGTCGCAATCGAGCCGCATTTCATGCACCTGCTGGAAGTGGCCGGACTCCTCGCCCTTGTGCCACAGCCGCTGCCGCGAGCGGCTCCAGTACACCGCCTGGCCGAGCGCCGCGGTGCGCTGCAGGGCCTCGCGGTTCATGAAGGCGAACATCAGCACGTCGCCCGAGGCGGCTTCCTGCGCAATCACGGGCACCAGCCCATCCGCGTCCCATTTGATGTCGTCCAGCCATTCCATGCAGTCAGTGTAGCCAGTGGACTTCCGGGCACCTACACGCGCGGCAGGCGCAGCGTGAAGACGACGCCGCCGTCGGCGTTGCGCGCGGCGATCGTTCCGCCCATCTTGGCCATGTAGGTGCGTGCGACGAACAGGCCCTGGCCGCGGTGGCCTTCGTCGGTCTCATCGCCCTCGTCGGCGTGCTCGGACACGCCGTATTCGAAGATCTTCTCCAGCATGGCGTCGGCGATCGGCGCGCCCTCGTTGTGGATCTCGACGCGCGCTTCGCGGGCGTCGAAATTCAGCCGCAGCGTGATCGGGCTGCCGGGCACGCGGTGCCGGTCGGCATTGCGCAGCACGTGCGTGACGACGTCCTCCAGCGAAAACTCGTCGGCGCGCACGTTGACCGGCGCGCCGGGCGACGCGTAGCGCAGATCACGCACGCCGACCGCATCGGCATTCGCGGCGACGTGGCCGAGAAACGCGTCGAGGTCGAGCGGCGCGAGCTGCAGCGTCGTCGATTCGAATGCCTCGCTCGGCGAGGCCTGGCCGTACAGCACCTGCACCGCCTGCTGCATGCGGCGCAGGTAGCGGTGGCTCGGATCGTCGGCGGCGCCGTGCAGCGCGAGCAGCGACTGCAGCGGCGAGACGATCTCGTGGCCGACCGCATGCCACTGGTCCTTCTCCTGCTGCGCGCGGATCTGCTCGCGCCTGAGGTCCTCGTCGACGCGCTGCAGCAGGTCCTGCAGGCCTTGCGCCAGCACGCCGAGCTCGTCGCTGCCGCGCAAGTCGGCGACATCGATGCGCGGCAGACCACCGGCCGAGCGCATGCCCTTGGAGACGCTCGCTGCACGCTTGGTCAGCAGCGTGATGCGGCGGATGATGCGCAGCTCGATCAGCAGCCACGCGACCAGCACCGCCGCCAGCATCGCGCCGACGAAGCCCGAAACACGGGTCGCGACCGCCGCCAGCGTGCGATTGACGCTGCGCACGTCGCCGCTCAGCTGCAGCTCGTAGCGGCCGAGCGAGGTGGCGATGCTTTCCCGCAGCTCGAGCGGCGCGTCGTAACCCTCGACCGGCAGGCGGCGCACCAGGCCGTCGAGCCAGCGCGCGCGCGGCGCCTCGTCGGTGGCACGACCGACCAGCGTCGCCAGGTCGTCGGTCGCGCCCTGGCGCCGGATGCGCAGCCGCTCACCGGGCAGCAGCAGCTCGCCCAGGTCGGCCAGCGCAAACGGCGGCTCGGCGCCTTGGCTGTCGCTGTCGAACAGCGGCGCGCCCTCGCCCGGCGCCAGCACCTGCAGGCGCACGAGGATCTGCGCCAGGTCGGGCGGCGGCCAAACGATGCGCGCGCGGTCGCCCTGGAAGAGCGCGTCGCGAAAGACCTCGACCGGCAGGCGGATCGAGAAGAACGAGCGCTTGGCGCAGTCACTCGCCGGATCGGCGCTGTCGTCGGCGCAGCGGCCGTCCTGCCACAGCCAGCCGCGGAAATCGCGCACGGTCTTCGTGCCGTGCGTGATCGGCACGCCATCGACATACCCGGTCAGGCGTCCGCGATGACCGGGTGCACCGGACGGGCCGACGTTGGCGCCTTCGGCCAGCGTCTCGAAGGGCGCAATCCAGCGCCAGGTCTGGCCGCGCATCGCCACCGAGACACGCACGCGGTGGGCGCTGCCGAAGTCGAGATCACCGGGAAGATGCGGCACCAGCGCGCCGCTGGCAAAGCTGCCGGCCAGGTAGATGAAGCCGCCGGCGAACGGGTTGTTGCCGACCGCCACGCACAGGTTCGCGCCGTCGCGGTACTGCACCAGGCAGCCGGCCATCTCGACGGCCTGCTGCACCTTGGTCTTGTCGTCGAAATCGATCGCCGAGAACGGCAGCACCAGCGGCTTGAGCGGCACCGTCGCTTCACCGCCGGCGCGCGGATTGAGCAGCGCCAGCTGCCCGGTCGGATGGCGCAGCCGCGCGACGATCTGCTCCTTGGTCTTCTGCAGCCCGGCCTGGTAATGGCGGTGCGCGAGCTGCTTTTCCTCGATCAGCACGCCGAGCGCCATCGCCAGCGTGGCCAGCGCGAGCAGCGCGAACACCGCGCGGAAGAACAGGCGCAGCCGCAGCGGCACCGCGCGCGGCAGGCGCCACGCCGTCACTGCGGCGCGCTCCAGCGAAAGCCGCGCATCGGCACGTTCTCGATGCCGTCGAAGCCGGGCTCGATCTCGCGCAGCGCATCGCGGATCGTGCTGACGTGCTTGCGCACGTTGTCGCGGTTGCGGCCGCTCTTGACGACGGTGAACAGCTCCTCGTAGCTGACGACCTCGCCGCGGCGCTGGTACAGCGTCGCCAGGATGCGCTGCGCGGTCAGCGGCAGGTTCAGGCGCTGGCCGCGCCACAGCGGCGTGCTCTGGCGCAGCGGGTCGATCGCCAGCTCGGTGGTGCCGGCAGAAGCGGCCGCCGGCGCCGGCTTGTCGCGCACCGCGCGCAGCATCTCGAGCACGGTGTCGATGAAGTCGGCCTCGGAGAATGTCGTCTTCTGCAGGTAGTCCCAGGCGTCGAGCGCCTTCATGATGCCGCGGTAGATCGCGGCCGGCATGGCCGACACCACCAGCACCGGCGTGCCGTGGTGCAGCCGGTTGATGGTGTTGATCAGCGCGACGCCGGCATGGCGCTCGCGGCCGAGCTCGATGTCGAGCACCACCAGGTCGTAGCGGGTCGACGCCAGCGCGGCCTCGGCGGCATCGCGGTCGAACCACTGCTCGATGCGGATGCCGGGCCGCGCCGACTCGATCCAGCCCTTGAGCTGGTCGCTCGTCGGCGGGTCGTCCTCGATCAGCGCCACGCGCGGGCTTCGGGTCTCGCTCGTCGTCATGGCGCCGGATTGTCGGGCGACCCCGCGCGGCCCGGTGTGAAGCTTTCTTCCGCCGCCGGAAGACAGTCGCCCCGCGCGCCGCTTTCGGCTTCCGCGCCGGATTCGAAGAATGGCTTTCGTCGACGCAAGCCCTGCGCGACACCGACGAACAACCTCACGGAGCACCACGATGAATCCCCGCCTGACCGCCCTGGCCCTGCTGATGGGCCGGGCCTTTCGTTCCACCACGACGGCCATCCGTAGCCGCACCGGGCTGCTGCTCGGCACCGCGGCAATTGCGATCGGCGGCTACGCGCTGGCGCTGAACCCGCCGCTGCAGACGGTGGAACGCGGCGAGCTCATCGTGCGCAGCAACCAGCTGACCGGCAATGCCAGCTTGCACCACGAAGGCTCGCTGCTGCGCGTGCCCGGCCTGCACGCACTGCGCCGCTTCTCGCTGCGCGACCAGGTCTACCGACCCGCCGACAGCGCGAAGGCCGACGGTGCCGCGCCGTTCCAGTCGGTCGAAGGCCTGTCGCTCGGCGTCGACCTGACGATCCGCTACGCGATCGACCCGACGCGGGTCGCGGCCATGTCGCGCCACCTGCCCGAAGACCTCGGCGGCGAAGTCGTGCAGCCGGCCGTGCAGGGCGTGATCTACAAGACCTTCACGCGCTACACGGTGCGCGAGATCTTCTCGGCCAAGCGCGCCGACATCCAGGCGCAGATCGAAGCCGAGCTGAAGCCGCGCCTGGCGGCCGACGGCATCCTGCTGCGCACGGTGCAGATGGGCCAGGTCGACCTGCCGGCCGAGTACCGCCAAGGCATGGACCGGCTGCTGTCGCAGGAGCTCGAGACCGAGAAGATGCGCTACACGCTGGAGCTCAAGGCCAAGCACGTACAGCAGACCGCGCTCGAGGGCGAGGCCGACCGCGTGCGCCGTGAGAAGGCCGCGCAGGCCGCGGCGATGGAGCAGGTGATTGCTGCGAAGGCGCAGGAAGAAGCGATGAAGCACGTGCTGCCGTTCAAGCAGAAGCAGATCGAGCAGCGGCAGCTGGAAGCCGAAGCCGAAAAGCAGTCGCGCATTCGGGCCGCCGAGGGCGCCGCGCAGGCGCGCCGCATCGAGGCCGCGGGCGAAGCCGAGTCACGCCAAAAGCTGGCTGATGCCGAGGGCTACCGCCTCGACCGCGTCGGCAAGATCAACAGCGAGCAGATGGCGCGCGACGGCGCCCTGATCAGCAAGCACCCGCTGCTGATCCAGATGACGCTGGCCGACAAGCTGTCGGACAAGGTCTCGGTGATCATCGCGCCGCCGCCCTCGGACGGCAGCTTCATCGGCTCGGCGCTGATCGGCAAGCTGCCGAAGGGCGTGGCCGGCAACGACGACGCCGCGACGGAGCAGTGACCATGCTGCTCAGCGTCTTGGCAACGATGGCCATCGTCACGCAGGACCAGGCCGCGCTGCGCGCCGGCCCGCGCGAATCGGCGGCGCAACAGGCGGTGCTGTGGCAGGGTGATGCACTCGAAGTACGCGGCCAGCGGCTCGACTACCTGCAGGTCTGGGACCACCGGCGCGAGCGCGCCGGCTACGTGCGCGCGAGCCAGGTGCGCACGACAGCGTTGAAACCCGCCGAGGCCGACGGCCTGCTGTCGGTGCTGCGCTTCCTGCGCGATACGCCGGGTGCCGAGGCGCTCGGACTGGGCTACGCGGCGGCCTATCTGCAGGCGGTGCCGGCCGAGCGGCTCGATGCCGAGCCCTTCGATGCGATCGGCGTGCTGGCCGATCGTCTCGCGCGGCGCGCGGCCCTGAAGCCGGGGCAAACCTCGTCGACGGCCGTCTCCGCGCACCTCGAGGTCGCCAACCACTACGGCGTGCGCATCGCCGGGACCGAACGCGACGGCGCGCTGCAGCCGTGTTACGACGGCGAGGCCTTCCGGCGTGTGCTGGCTCTGCCCTCGTCGCCCGAGCAGCGCGCCCGCGCCGCCCTCGGCCTGACGCGCCATGACTGCGTCGATTCGGCGTTATCACCGGTGCAGCGCTTGCCGCTCGACCAGTGGCGCGCGCAGGTGCTCGACCAGGTCAATGCAGCCGCCTTCGCGCAGCTGCCCGAGCCGATGAAGAACAAGCTGCGGCTGCGGCGCGCGGGCGTGTGGGCGAGCCTCGCCTTCCAGCACGCGCGGCGCGACGATGCCGCACCGGCCGCCGCTGCAGCGCAGCGCGCGCTGGCCGAGCTGGCGGGCGTCGACAAGACCGAGCTCAGCGACGAGGACCAGCGCGACTACGCCGACGCGGCGATCCGCGTCGGCGCATCGCGCTGGGCGGCCGAGCCGGCACCGGTGGCCGCGGCCAGCGGCCTGGCCGTGCGCGCTGAACCCGGCCAGCCAGGCGAGACCTGCGTGGCGCTGATCGATGCCCGCACGCCGGCGAAGCCGCTGGCGCGCCGCTGCAGCTACGGGCTGGTGTGGACCGCCTCGGCCCGCGCGAATGCGAGTGCCAGCGCACTGGCGCTGGCCGTGCAGCCGCTCGACGGCTGGCGCGAGCTGTGGGTCTTCCGGCGCCAGAAGAACGAGTGGCTCGTCGACGTGCTGCCGCCCGCGGCGCAGGGCCCCGAGCTCGGCTACGTCGAGTTCGCCGGCTGGGTACCGGGCGGCGAGCGGCTGCTGCTGGCGCGCGAATCGCGCATCGAAGGCCGCTTCAAGCGCAGCTTCGAGGTGATGCGCCTCGAGTCGCTGCAACCGGAGAAGTCGGCCAGCACACCGGAGCTGCTGGTGCTGTTCGGCCGCTGGCAGGACGCCGCGTGGAAACGCCAAACAGTCAGCCTGCGCTGACGGGCCAAACAGTCAGCCTGCGCTGACGGGCCAGACGCTCAACCTGCGCTGAACGGATCCCCCACGTCGAGCAGCCGTTCGCTGGCCTCCGACAGGCTTTGCACGCGGATGAAGCGCTCTTCGCCCGGCTGCGTGCTGCGCCCATTGACGATCAGCCCGAGGTTGGCCAGCTCCAGCATGCTCAGGTCGTGCGTGCCGGCGCCGATCATCACGATGCGGGCCGACGCCGGCACCTGGTCGCGCAGGTGGCGGATGACGTTGGCCTTGTCGACGGCCTGCGGCTGCGGATGGCCGCCATGCACGAAGGCCGGGTTGAGCCGTACGTGGCCGTTGCAGATCTGGTTGGCGAACGCGGTGAAGTGCGCCATCGCGAAGTCGGCGAAGACGCGGCGGCGCACGATGTCGGTGGAGATGAAGAAGCTGTCGCTGACGACGCCGACCAGCCAGCCGGCACGGCGCAGGCGCTTGATGGCTTCGACCGCGTCGCCGTGCAGCGGCAGGCCGCGCGCGACGCGCATGAAATCGCGCTGGTGCACGAACTTGAAGACCTGCGCCACCGCCTGGCGCTGACCGGCCTCGTCGGGTCCGTGGCGCTCGATCGCCCTGGCCAGCTCGGCCTCGCGCCCGGTCTGGCGCGCCAGCTCGTGCATGAACGAGTGGTCGCTCAAGGGTCCGTCGATCGACATCAGCACGATGCGATCGCTGTCGGCGAGCCGTTCGGCCAGCCGTTCGAAGGTGCCGCGCGCCTGGCGCTCCATTTCCTCGAGCTCGAGGAACTGCTCGAACGAGAAGCGGCTCGATGCCTTCGCCCGCTGCATGATCGCGCGGCCGACCTGCTGCGCCATCAGGCTCAGGCGATCGAGCGGCTGGCTGTCGTGCGCCAGCTCCCCGATGTCGACTTCCGTGATGCGCGCGCCGCAGAGGTGGGCATCGATCAGCAGGCCGACGTCGACGCCGTAGTCGTCTTCGAGCGTCAACGAGCGCAGCAGCTTGACGTTGCCCGACACGATGCCGCCGAGCGGCTGCGCGTAGGTCGCCAGCTCCGGGAAGAAGGCGCGCAGCAAGGGCTTGGCCGTCAGCTCGGTGACGCGGCCGCCGCTGCGGCCGAAGCGCGCCTTGACGAGGTCCGCGCTGTCGTCGGCCAGCGGCGCGGTCATGCGCTGCACCAGGTCGGACTGCAGTCCCGTCAGGTCACCGTCGAGGAACAGCACCCAGGGCGTCTGCACCAGCTCCAGCGCATCCTGCATCGATGCACCCTTGCCGAGCATCGTGCTGGTGACCACGCGCGCGCCGGCGCCCCGCGCGAGCTCGACCGTGCGGTCGGTCGAGCCGTCGTCGATGACGATCACCGGCACCTGCGGCGCCTGCGAGCGCATCGCCTGCACCACCTCGGCGATGCGCCGTTCTTCATTCAGCGCCGGAATCACGACGGTCAGGGTCATGGCTAGCTCCTCGAAGCCGCCGACCGGGCAACCGCCGTGCCCATCCGGCCGTCTAGCTACATCTCGTCGAGATAACCGAACGTGCCCTGCCCGTGCACCTCGAGCGCCGCCTTGTTCAGCGCAGCCATCGCGCGCCGGTACAGCGAAGTCGCCAGGCTGATGCGGCGCACGCCGGCGGCTTCGAGCTCGGCGACACTGAAGGATTTGCCCTTGATGCCGACCATGAAATTGAACGGCTTGCCGTCGAGCGCCGCGCACACCGTGCGCACCGCGTCCAGCGTCGGCAGGCCGGGCGCGAACAGCACGTCAGCACCGGCCGCGGCATAGGCCTGCAGGCGACGGATCGTGTCGTCGAGGTCCGGATTGCCGCGGATGAAGTTCTCGCAGCGCGCCGTCAGGATGAAGGGCACCGGCAGCGCGCGCGCCGCCTCGACGGCCGCGGCGATGCGCTCGGTGGCCTGCGCCAGTGCGTACAGTGGCCGCTCCCGATCGCCGCTAGCATCCTCGATCGAGCCTCCGGCCAGGCCGATGCCGCCGGCCAGGCGGATCGTCTCGGCGACGAATTCCGGCGCATCGCCGAAGCCGTTCTCGAGATCGCCGGCGACGGGGATGTCGACCGCCTCGACGATCGCCTTGGCATGGGCCAGCGCCTCGTCGCGGGTGATCTGGCCATCGCGCCGGCCGAGCACCATCGCGGCGTTGCCGCTGGAGGTGGCGAGCGCGGCGAAGCCGACCTTCTCGAGCGCCTTGGCCGAGCCGGCGTCCCAGGGGTTCGGAATCACGATGGCGCGCGGGCCCTGGTGCAGCGCGCGAAAGCGGCCGGCCTTGTCTTGCGGTGTGCTGTTCATGAGGCTCCTCGTTGCCGGCGCAGTATCGCTTCGCGGCTTTCACCCACACCCGTTGCGGCCTTGTCGCCCAGCCGCGCGCGCAAGGCTTCGCGCAGCAGGTACTCGACCTGCGCATTCGCGCTGCGCAGCTCGGCCGCGGCCAGCCGCTCGATCTCGGCCCACAGCGCCGGGTCGATGCGCAGCAGGAAGGACTTCTTGCCTGGCGAGGCCATCGTGCTGCCGCCGCTCAGAAGATGTCGAGCGAGCGCCAGCGCTCTTTCGCCTCGGGCGGCAGGTCGGCGTTCAGTCCGCGCTTGCCGAACAGCAGCAGCAGGACCAGCGCACACGCCGCGCAGCTGCCGAGCATGGCGGCCACTTCGGTCTCGCCCTGCCAGCCGAGCAGCCCGGCCAGCACCAGCAGCAGCGCGGTGAAGATGATCAGCATGCGCTTCATGGCGAGGCCGCGCTCAGTTGTACAGCGTGCCGGTGTTGACCACCGGCGTGGCATCGTGGTCCGAGCACAGCACGACCAGCAGGTTGCTGACCATCGCCGCCTTGCGCTCGTCATCGAGGTCGACCAGGCCGCGTGCTTCGAGCCCCTTCAGCGCCAGCTCGACCATGCCGACCGCGCCGAGCACGATCTTCGAGCGCGCCGCCACCACCGCTTCGGCCTGCTGCCGGCGCAGCATCGTGCCGGCGATCTCGGGCGCATAGGCCAGGTGCGTCAGCTTGGCGTCGATGACGACGATGCCGGCCTGCGCGAAGCGCTCCTGCAGCTCCCCGCGCAGCGCGGCGGAGACCTCGTCGGTCGCCGAGCGCAGCGTGATCTCGCCGGTGATACCTTCGCCCTGCGCGTCGACCTCGAGGTTGTCGTAGGCGTAGCGCGAGGCCAGGTGCCGCACCGCCGCTTCGGCCTGCGTCAGCACGTAGGCCTCGTAGTTCTCGACGTCGAAGGTCGCGCGCGCGGTGTCGTCGACGCGCCAGAGGATCGCCGCGGCGATCTCGATCGGATTGCCGCGCAGGTCGTTGACCTTGAGCTTCTCGCTGTTGAAGTTGTGCGCCCGCACGCTCAGCTTGGTCGTCGTGAAGAACGGGTTGGCCCAGCGCAGGCCGTCGGCGCGATCGGTGCCGCGGTAGCTGCCGAAGAACATCAGCAGCGCCGCCTGGTTCGGCTGCAGCATGTACAGCCCCGCCCAGCACCAGGCGGTGGCCAGGAACAGCAGCACCGCGATGCCGATCGACAGCGGCGCCGGCCGCGCCGCGACGAGCCAGATGCCGGCCGCCGCGGCCAGCAGCCCGAGCCCGATGTTGAGAAAGCCGTTCTGCGAACGGGCTTCGAATTCCTGCGTCGCCTGCCTCGTCATGCCGTGTCTCCCGCTGCTTTCAAAGTGATATCACTCTAATAGCCAACGAGGCGATCCGTCAAGCCCGCGGGCGCGGGCCGCGAGCACAGCCTGTGAAAGGGCGACGGCTCAGCGCTTACGCGCCGCCGTACCGAGCTGCTCGAGCGTGAAGGTGAAGCTCGTCTTGTCGAGCGGCTTGTGGCAGGCCAGGCATTCGGCCTGGTTGACGCCGGGGCGCAGCTGGCGCGCGGTGGTGAAGACGGCGTAGTTCCAGTTCTCGTTGCGCAGTAGGTCGGGCACCGCTTCGCCCCAGCCGGCCTCGCGCGCCATGGCGCTGTAGAACAGCAGCTGGTCGGCCTGGTAGAAGCCGTCGGCGCCGGTCAGCGGCTTCTTGTCGGCATCGAGCTTGGCCGAGAAGACCTCGGCGAACAGCACCGCGCCGTCGGGCAGTGGCCGGCCCTCGCGCGCTGCCTGCAGGGCCGCGTCATTCGCGTAGTAGTGGCGCATCTGGCGCATCGCCGGGAAGCGCGCCGCTGGCCGGCGAGGTTCGGAATCGAATCGCCGACGCTGACGCCGTTGGCGCCGTGGCACGCGGCGCAGACGGCCTGCGCGCGTTCGCGGCCTGGGTCGGCCGGTTGCGCGCCGACAGGAAGAACCGCTCCGCGCCAGGGCAGATCGCGGCGTCAAGGAGGAATGATCGACCCATCGCGCTGCTCCTCACCGGGCGCTGGAGGGCACCCGCGGCAGCGCATGCTACGCCGTTCCGGCGGCGTCGAGCGCACCCTCGTGGGCCCGTTCGGCCGCAAACCAGCGCAGCACCGGATAGGTGCCCGGCAGCACCGGCTGCACGGCCACCGGCAGCGTGCACCAAGCCATCTGCTGGCCCTCGCGCATCTCGAATTCGCCGTGCCAGTGGAAGACCTTGCAGAAGTGCAGCCGCACCAGCGCATGCGGGTAGTCGACGATCTCCTCGCGCCACGGGAACACGTCGTCGACGACGATGCCGAGCTCCTCGTGCAGCTCGCGCTTGAGCGCCTCGTCGACCGTCTCGCCGGGCTCGAACTTGCCGCCGGGGAACTCCCAGTAGCCGGCGTAGACCTTGCCCTCGGGGCGCGAGGTCAGCAGGAAGCGGCCCTCGGTGCCGGAGGGATCGCGTTCGACGAGCACGCCCACGGCCACATCGACCGGCGTGCGCTCAGACACGATCGAGCCCGTCCGGCGCCGGCGTCTCGTTCGCCGGCACGATCGCCACGTCGCCCGCGTGATCGCGCCCGGCCCAGTCGCGCGCGAACTGGTAGGCCACGCGCCCCGAGCGCGAACCACGCTCCAGCGCCCAGACCAGCGACGGTTGGCGCGCCGCCACCACCGCCGTTTCGCTGACGCCGAAATGACGCAGCCATTGCGCGACGATGACCAGGTATTCCTGCTGGCTGAACGGGTAGAAGCTGATCCACAGCCCGAAGCGCTCGGACAGCGAGATCTTCTCCTCGACCACCTCGCCCGGATGCACCTCGCCGTCGTCGGTGTGCGTGTACGACAGGTTCTCCTTCATGTACTCGGGCAGCAGGTGGCGGCGGTTGCTGGTGGCGTAGATCAGCACGTTGTCGCCGGCCGCCGAGATCGAGCCGTCGAGGATCGACTTCAGCGCCTTGTAGCCCGGCTCGCCTTCGTCGAAGCTCAGGTCGTCGCAGAAGATGATGAAGCGCTCGGGCCGGCCGGCCACCAGGTCGACCAGGTCCGGCAGGTCGATCATGTCGGCCTTGTCGACCTCGATCAGCCGCAGGCCTCGGGCCGCGTATTCGTTGAGGCAGCCCTTGATCAGCGAGCTCTTGCCCGTGCCGCGCGCGCCGGTCAACAGCACGTTGTTGGCCGGCACGCCGGCCACGAACTGCGCGGTGTTGCGCACCAAACGCTCCTTCTGGCCGTCGACTTCCTTCAGGTCGCTCAAGGCCATGCGCGCGACATGCGCCACCGGCTGCAGCCAGCCCGAGCCGCCGCGCTTGCGGTAGCGGAATGCGATCGATGCCGACCAGTCGGGCGCGGCGAGCGGGTGCGGCAGGATGGCTTCGAGGCGCGTGAGCAGCTGCTCGGCGCGCTGCACGAGGCTGTCGAGGGGAGTCGGGGTCATCGGGAAAGTGTAGCGAGGCGTCTCGTGGCGGCTGAGCGGTGGTGATCCGCGTCACACGGCGCTGCCGAGCGCGACGGGATACTGAGCTGGCCATAGCGTTCGATACACAGGGAGAGAGCATGAGAAGAGTGATGCTCGCGGCATGGGCCGCGGTGGCCGCCTGCGGCGGCGGATCGGGCGGCGATTCGACCGGCACTTCCCCACCACCCGCACCGGCCCCACCGGCGCAGGCCACCCTGACCGGCTGGACCGGCGAACGCGAAGCGTGGGCTCAGGCAACCATCACGCTGACCTGCGCCGACGGCAGCGAGGCGCAGGCAGTGAGCTCCCGCGAAGGGCGCTACACCGCCACCGTTCCCGCCGCCGGGCTGCCCTGCCTGGCTCAAGCGCGCAAGAGCGACAACGCGAGCTTATGGTCGGCGGCGCTTGCCGCGGGCACGGTCAATGTCACGACCCTGAGCGATGCGCTGCTGGCTCGGCTCCTGCAGCAGCCCACCAATGGCCTGTTCGGCGATGCCGGACTCGCTCGCAGGCTGTCGGCCGCTTCCGTGGCCGAAGCGGACGTCGCGCTGCGCGCGGCACTTGCCGACGTCGACCTCGGCACGGCGGCCTCGCCGCTCACCACGCCGATCGGAACGAGCGCCGATGATCCGCTGGTGCGAGCCAACGGCCGGCTGCTCGACCACCTCTCCGCACGCGGCATGACGGCGCTGACCCTCGTCCACGCCCTGGCGTATCAGCGCAACGCAGGGGCGTTGCGCATGGGGCTGGCCGAGGGCGACCTCGGCCGCATGCTCGCGCTGCCGACGGCCGTGGACCGACCGGGGCTGCTGCCCGACGCGGTGCGATCCAGCCCCGCCCAGTTGTCCGGCACGTCGGCCGTTCCGTTCCTGTCCACGCGCGATGTGACCTTCCGCGGCAGCGACGGCGGCCGGCGCTGGGAACCGATCGGCGCGCTGCTGTCCACGGTGACGGACTACCGCGGTCTGCTGCTCGGCCTCAGCCGCCAGAGGCTGATGATCAGCAGTGACGCGGGGCGAACCTGGGCTGCGGTGGCCGGGGGCCCGAGCGGCCTCGGTTTCGCCCACTTCGTCAAGCCCGAGGACGGCCGGCTCTGGGTGCTGACCGATGCCGGCCCGGCCTATGCGAGCGCCGACGGGCTGCACTGGCAATCCGCCACGCCCGACGAGGCCGTGCGTGACGCGCAGTTCTATCCGTGGCGCCACCGGGCGCCGCCGCTGCGCAGCGTGACCAACGCCGGAAACGGCACCGTGCTCTCCTGCCTGGCCAGTGCCTGCACGTCAGCGCGCATCGCCGACTGGACCGAGATCTGGTCGATCCATGCGGTGCAGGGCAGCGACGAGTTCCTCGCCCATACGGGCGGTGGGGGCGGCGGTGAGCGCCTGGCCATCAGCAGCGACGGCTTGACCTGGCGTCCGATCGGCAGCGCGTTGATCGGACCCAACGATCGCGCGCTGCGCACGTCGACCGGTCGCCTGCTGGTGTCCGGTCCGCCTGTGAAGCCGCTCGTGACGGACGATGAGGGCGCAACGTGGCAAACCCTCGACATCACGCCCCATGGTGACTGGCAGGCGCTTGGCGCGGCATCGCAGCTGCGCCGGCGCGTTCCCTCGGAGCTCGAGCTCAGCACCGACGGTGGCCAGCACTGGCGGATGGCTCCGCTGACGATCAACGGCGATGTGCTGCTCGACGTTCAGCGCTCGCCCGCCGGCCTGGCGCTGCGGCAGCGCGGTCCAGGCCTCCTCGAGCTCAGCGAGGACGGCGGCATCACCTGGGCCCCCACGTCGCTCGGTGAGCTCGGCAGCTTCGCGTGGCTCGGCGATCGGTTTGCGGTCATCGACGCGGTCAACGGCTTGCGCACCAGCCGCGACGGCCGGACGTGGACCGTGATGCCGCGCCCGGAAATGCCGCTGTTCCTGCCGCGGAACATCGCCGGCGATGGCCGGACATGGCTGTGGCGGTTCCAAGACCGGCCCAGCGGCACGAGCACGAGCCTGCTCGAGAGCCGGGACCAGGGCCGCACCTGGGCAGCCCCGGAGCTTCCCGACCCTGCAGCGCGGAGCGGCGGCGTGTTCAGCTGCGACGGAGGGCTCTATCTCGGCGTCGACCGGGGGCTGTGGCTGCGCGTGTATCCCAGCGGATGGCGTCAGGTCCCCTTGCCGGTCGGCGCCTTTGCCATCGGTTGCGAACGCGGCCTGCTGCTCGCCGAAACCTTCCCGTCCGACCACGATCGCCACCTGGCCAGCGCCGACCGCGGACTCACCTGGACACCCATCGGCCGCCCCGGCACGACACAGGTCTTCGACGGCGAGCGCTGGTGGTCGATCGGCCCGACGAGCATGACACTGTGGCCTTGACGCCCGGGGTATTCAAGGATCGTTAAGCCGCCGTAAACCCATTAAGCTCGCGGCCATGAACCTGCTGTTGGCCGAAGACGACGCGATCCTCGCCGATGCGCTGACGGCGCAGCTGCAGCAAGCCGGCTTCGCGGTCGAGCATGCGCCGAACGGTGCGGTCGCCGAGTACCTGATGCTCAAGCGCGAGTTCGATGCCGCGGTGCTCGACATCGGGCTGCCGATGGTCGACGGGCTGACGGTGCTGAAGCATGTGCGCCAGAGCAAGCCCGCGCTGCCGGTGCTGGTGCTGACGGCGCTCGATGGGCTGGACGATCGCGTCGCGGGGCTCAATGCCGGCGCCGACGACTACCTGACGAAGCCGTTCGACTTCCCCGAGCTCGAAGCCCGCCTGCGCGCGCTGTTGCGGCGCACGCGCGCGCAGCCTGCGCCCTCGCCGCCTTCGGACATGGGGCGCCTGGCCTTCGACCGCGATGCGCGCCGTGCCAGCGTCGACGGGCTGCCGCTGGAGCTGTCGCCGCGCGAATGGGAGCTGCTCGATCTGCTGCTCGGCCAGCGCAACAAGGTCGTGCAGAAGGAGCAGATCACCGCCGCCTGGAATGCCGCCGACCGCGGCGGCGAGCGCAGCGGCGACGGCCCGGCCGCACCCGGGATGATCGAGGTCTACATCCACCGCCTGCGCCGCAAGCTCGAAGGCTCGGGCCTGGTGATCCGCACCGTGCGCGGTCTGGGCTACCTGCTCGAGCCCGAGGCGCCGGCGCGCTGAACGGGCGCCACAGCGCGCCGCCGCGATGCGCCCGCCCTCCTTCCTGACGCGCCTCGTCGGCAGCGCCCTCGGCCACCGCTCGCTGCACCGGCAATTGCTGCTGTGGCTGCTGCTGCCGCAGTTGGTGCTGTGGATGGCCGCGGCTTTCGTCACCTACAACGTCGCCGAGCGTTACGCCAGCCGCGGCATCGATGCCAGCCTGCTGCAGGCCACGCGCTCGCTGGCGCGCCAGGTCAAGCCGGTCAGCGATGGCCTGTTCATCGACTTCCCGCGCGCCGCGCAGGACATCATCGAGGCCGACCCGGACGACCGCGTCTACTACATGGTGTCGACGCCGCCGGGCAAGTTCATCCTCGGCAACAAGCAGCTGCCGCTGCCGCCGGGCGCGGAGGCGCCGCGCCTGGGCGAGCCGGTGTTCTACGACGCGACGCTGGACAAGGTGCGCATTCGTCTCGCGGCACTGTTCCTGCCGATCGGCTCCAAGGGCCCTGACGGACGCGTCGGCGAAAAGGGCTCGAACGAGGTGCTGCTGGTGCAGATCGCGCGCAGCCAGGCCAGCCGCGACGAGCTGGCCAAGAGCATCCTGCTCGACACCGTGCTGCCGCTGTCGGCGCTGATCGCGCTGATGACGATGATCGTCTGGGCCGGCATCCGCGCCGGGCTGGCGCCGCTGGCGCGGCTGCGCGCGCTGGTCGAGGACCGCGCGCCGAACGACCTCGCGCCGCTGGAGCTCGAAGCCGCGCCGCAGGAGGTGCGCGCGCTGGCCCGCGCGCTGAATGCCCTGCTCGCCGCGGTGCAGGAAAGTGTCGCCGGGCAGCGCCGCTTCATCAGCAATGCCGCGCACCAGCTGCGCACGCCGCTGGCCGGACTGAAGAGCCAGACCGAGATCGCGCTGCAGAGCAACCACGACCCCGCGCTCGCCGCGCGGCTCGAGCGCGTGCACGAGGGCGCAGTGCGCAGCGCGCACCTCGTCAACCAGTTGCTGACCTTGACCCGCGCCGAGCCCGAAGCGGCCGGCGCCTTGCCGCGGACCTGCGTCGACCTGCGCGCGCTGGTCGTCGCGCTGGTTGCCGAGTGCGTGCCGCGCGCGCTCGCCGCGGGCATCGACCTCGGCATCGAAGACCCACTACCTAGCGCCGAAAGCGTGCGTGTGATGGGCGCCGAGCTGCTGCTGCGCGAAGCCGTCTTCAACCTCGTCGACAACGCGATCCGCTACGCCGGCCGTGGCGCCGAAGTCACCGTGTCGGTGCGCGCCGAAAGCGGCCGCGCCCTGGTCGAGGTCGCCGACAACGGCCCGGGCCTGAACGCCGAACAGCGCGAGGCCGTGTTCGGCCGCTTCGTCCGCGCGACGCACGAGGGCACCGGCTGCGGCCTCGGCCTGGCGATCGTGCGCGAGATCGCCGAACGCCACCGCGGCCGCATCACGCTCGAGCCCAACCCCCCGCAGGGCCTGCGCGCCCGCTTCGAGCTCCCGCTTCAACCTTGACAATGGTCTGAACATGACATTAACTTAGCATTAATACCTAGAGACGATCATTAAAGCTTTATGGAACATTAACGCTGCCTTGCGTTGATGTTCTGTGTGGCTGCACAGACGGCGAGGCGCCCCACCCACAACGACGGAGACCTCGACGCATGGATGCACCCACCCCCGCCCCTCACCCCAGCGCCCCGCCGCGCCGCTCGGTCCTGGTCTCGGCCGCTGCGGCGGCGCTGCTGGCCGCGGCCGGCAGCGCGCAGGCCGTCGACTACACCGGTTACTTCCGCGCCGGCCCCGGCCTGACTTCCGAGGACGCGTCACGTGCGTGTTATGGGCTGCGCGCCGGCAGCGCCGGCATGAAGTACCGCCTCGGCAACGAATGCGACTTCTACGGCGAATTCCAGCTGAGCCAGGGCTTCCAGAAGGACGGCATCGACTACCGCGCGACGCTGATGGTCAACCACTACACGCCGGCCACGCAGGACAACCCGGACAAGGGCCTGAACATCGAGCAGATGTTCGCCGAGGCGAAGGGCTTCGACATCGCGCCGAACGCCACCTTCTGGATCGGCAAGGAACGCGGCCGGCGCGGCGACGTGCACATCGTCGACACCTTCTTCATCGAGATGCTCGGCGTCGGCGCCGGCTTCAAGAACCAGCCGGTGGGCGCCGGCAAGCTCGGTGCGGCGTTCTACAAGACCGACAGCGACTATCCGCGCCCGGGCAACCGCATCAACGTCGAGTACCTCGGCCTGCCCGTCAATCCGAACGGCACGCTGAACTTCTTCTTCACCGCGACCAAGGGCGACTTCAAGGGCGGCAAGGCCGGCACCGGCCTGACCGTGCGCCACGACCAGGTGCAGCTGTTCGGCACCGGGCTGTCGAACAGCCTGTGGCTGCAGTTCGCGCAAGGCTCGGCCGGGCTCAACGGCAACTGGGGCGACCTCGCCGCCGGCTCGAAGGCCAAGAGCTGGCGCATCGTCGAGACCTTCAACGGCCAGAGCGGCCCGCTCGGCGGCCAGGCGATGCTGCTGCTGGCGAGCGAAAAGAACGGCGCCGGCGTGAAGACCGATTCGGCCAGCATCGGCGGCCGGGCGTCCTATGCGGTGACGAAGAACCTGAAGCTGGTGGGCGAGCTCGGCGTCTCGCAATACAAGCCCGAAGGCGGGCAGACCGCTCGGCTGACCAAGTTCACCTTCGCGCCGACCTTGTCGGTCGGCCCCGACTTCTGGAGCCGCCCCGAGTTCCGCCTCTATGTGACGACCGCCAAGTGGAACAAGGCCGCGGGCAACGTGACCGGGCAGGCGGCGCTGGCGAACGAGACCTCGGGCACCAGCTACGGCGCCCAGGTCGAATGGTGGTTCTGAGCATGGCCCGCGACGACCTCGCAACCTATGCTCAACGATGAACGTGCATCAAGGAGACTGACGATGAATCGATCGAACACGCGGCGCCTCGGCGCGATCACCCTCGCCTGCAGCGCACTGCTCGCCAGCGCCGCGGCCGGCGCCGGCGAAGTCGAGGTGCTGCACTGGTGGACCTCCGGCGGCGAGGCCAAGGCCGCGGCTGCCCTGAAGCTGACACTGCAAAAGGGCGGCCACCGCTGGAAGGACTTCGCGGTCGCCGGCGGCGGCGGCGATTCGGCGATGACGGTGCTGAAGTCACGCGTCGTCTCGGGCAACGCGCCCTCGGCGGCGCAGATCAAGGGCCCGTCGCTGCAGGAGTGGGCGCGCGAAGGCGTGCTGGCCAACATCGACGACGTCGCCAAGGCCGAGAAGTGGGACGAGCTGCTGCCGAAGATCGTCTCCGACGGCATGAAATACAAGGGCAACTACATCGCCGCGCCGGTCAACGTGCACCGCGTCAACTGGCTGTGGGTCAACCCCGAGGCACTGAAGAAGGCCGGTGCCAAGCTGCCGACGACCTGGGACGAATTCTTCGCCGCCGGCGACGCGCTGAAGAAGGCCGGCATCATCCCGCTCGCCCACGGCGGCCAGAACTGGCAGGACTTCACCACCTTCGAAAGCGTCGCGCTCGGCATCGGCGGCGCCGAGTTCTACAAGAAGGCGCTGGTGCAGCTGGACGCGGCAACGATCACCGGCCCGCAGATGACCCAGGTGCTCGAGACCTTCAAGAAGGTCAAGGGCTACACCGACAAGAACGCCCCCGGCCGCGACTGGAACCTGGCGACCGCGATGGTCATCAAGGGCGAGGCCGGCATGCAGCTGATGGGCGACTGGGCCAAGGGCGAATTCATCGCCGCCGGCAAGACCCCGGGCACCGATTTCGTCTGCACGCCGGCGCCCGGCAGCGCCAAGGCCTTCACCTTCAACGTCGACTCGTTCGCGATGTTCAAGCTCAAGGATGCGGCCAACGTCGCGGCACAGAAGGAGCTGGCCAAGGAGATCATGGCGCCGAACTTCCAGGAGCTCTTCAACCTGTACAAGGGCTCGATCCCGGTGCGGCTGGGCATGAAGATGGACAAGTTCGACGACTGCGCCAAGGCCTCGGCCAAGGACTTCGTCGACACCGCCAAGGCCGGCGCGCTGGTGCCCTCGATCGCCCACGGCATGGCCGTGCCCTCGGCCGTCGAAGGCGCGATCAAGGATGTCGTCAGCCAGTTCTGGAACGACGACAAGATGAGCGTGGCCGACGCGCAATCGCGCATCGCCAGCGCCGCGAAGACGAAGTAGTCACAGCGACAAGAGCAAGACAGAGCGTTTCACCGGAGCTTGGCGCCACGCGTTGCTGCCGCGCGCGTGGCGCTCTTTTCAAACGTTATCCCACGAGTCGATGTCCGCTCCTTCCGCCTTGCGCACACCGTGGCTGCCGAAGCTCGTGGTCGCACCCAGCTTCGTGCTGGCCCTGGTCTTCATCTACGGCTTCATCGCCTGGAACGGCTACCTGTCGCTGTCGGCCTCGCGGCTGCTGCCGAACTACACGTTCGCCGGATTCGAGCAGTACGTGAACCTGTTCGAGAGCGATCGCTTCCGCGTCGCGCTGAAGAACATGCTGGTCTTCGGCGGGCTCTTCATCGGCGGCGCGATGGCGCTCGGCCTGATGTTGGCCATCCTGCTCGACCAGAAGATCCGCGCCGAGGGCCTGCTGCGCACGATCTACCTGTACCCGATGGCGATCTCCTTCATCGTCACCGGCACCGCGTGGAAGTGGATGCTGAACCCCGGCCTCGGGCTCGAGCACCTGATGCACCAGTGGGGCTTCGAATCGTTCAGCTTCGACTGGCTGGTGAATCCGGAGAAAGCCATCTACTGCGTCGCCATCGCCGGCATCTGGCAGAGCGCCGGCTTCGTGATGGCGCTGTTCCTCGCCGGATTGCGCGGCATCGACGAATCGATCATCAAGGCCGCGCAGGTCGATGGCGCCAGCCAGCCGCGCATCTACTGGCGCATCCTGATCCCCAGCCTGCGGCCGGTGTTCTTCTCGACGCTGATGGTCGTCAGCCACCTGGCGATCAAGAGCTTCGATCTCGTGATGGCGCTGACCGCCGGCGGCCCCGGCTACGCCACCGACCTGCCGGCGACCTTCATGTACGCGATGAGCTTCACGCGCGGCCAGCTCGGCCTGGGCGCCGCGAGCGCGACGGTGATGCTGGCGACGGTCGCGGCGATCGTCGTGCCCTACCTGTATTCCGAACTGAGGGCCAAGAAGTGAATCGGCTGAACATTCACCGCGTGCTGCTGTGGGGCGCGCTGCTGCTGTTCGCGGCCTGGTTCCTGGCGCCGCTGTACGTGATGGTGGTGACCTCGTTGAAGGACATGGAGCAGGTGCGCACGGGCCATCTGCTGTCGCTGCCGACCGATCCGACGCTGGCTGCCTGGGCCAAGGCCTGGAGCACCGCCTGCACGGGCACCGATTGCGGCGGGCTGAAGCCGTTCTTCTTCAACAGCGTCGCGATGGTCGTGCCGGCGGTTGCGGTATCGACGCTGGTCGGCGCGCTGAATGGCTACGTTTTGGCCAAATGGCGCTTTCGCGGCAGCGAGACGATGTTTGCGCTGATGCTGTTCGGCGTCTTCATGCCGATGCAGGTGGTGCTGCTGCCGATGAGCCAGGTGCTGGGCTGGCTCGGCATTGCATCGTCGATCTGGGGCCTGATCCTCGTGCACGTGATCGCCGGCATTCCGTCGACCACCCTCTTCTTCCGCAACTACTACGTCGGCCTGCCGGATGAACTGGTGAAGGCCGCGATGCTCGACGGCGCGTCGTTCTGGCAGATCTTCACGCGCATCGTGCTGCCGCTGTCGACGCCGATCCTGGTCGTCACGCTGATCTGGCAGTTCACCAACATCTGGAACGACTTCCTCTACGGCGTGGTGTTCTCCGGCGCCGATTCGAAGCCGATCACCGTCGGCCTCAACAACCTGTCGAACACCTCGAGCACGGTGAAGGAATACAACGTCGACATGGCCGCGGCATTGATCGCCGCGCTGCCGACCTTGTTCGTCTACATCGTCGCCGGCAAGTACTTCGTGCGCGGCCTCACGGCCGGCGCCGTCAAGGGTTAGGACTTCAAGCACACCATGGGCGCACTTTCGATCCGCAACGTCCGCAAGACCTTCGGCCCGGTCGAGATCCTCAAGGGGATTCACATCGACATCGAGGCCGGCGAATTCCTGATCCTGGTCGGCCCCTCGGGCTGCGGCAAGTCGACGCTGCTGAACATGATCGCGGGCCTGGACGTGCCGAGCTCCGGCAGCATCCACATGGGAGAGCGCGACATCACGCATCTGCCCAGCAAGGACCGCGACATCGCGATGGTGTTCCAGAGCTACGCGCTCTATCCGAACATGAACGTCGCGCAGAACATCGCGTTCGCGCTGGAGATGCGCAAAGTGCCGAAGCCGCAGCGCGAAGCAGCGGTGCAGCGCGTCGCGAAGATGCTGCAGATCGGCCACCTGCTCGACCGCAAGCCCGGCGCGCTGTCCGGCGGCCAGCGCCAGCGTGTCGCGATGGGCCGCGCATTGGCGCGTGATCCGAAGCTCTTCCTGTTCGACGAGCCGCTGTCGAACCTGGACGCGAAGCTGCGCGTCGAGATGCGCGCCGAGATCAAGCTGCTGCACCAGCGCACGAAGACGACCACCGTCTACGTCACGCACGACCAGGTCGAGGCGATGACGCTGGGCGACCGCATCGCGGTGATGAAGGACGGTGTGGTGCAGCAGTTCGGCACGCCGGACGACATCTACACGCGGCCGGCGACGCGCTTCGTCGCGGAGTTCATCGGCTCGCCGGCGATGAATCTGATAACGGCTCAACGAAGCGGCGAGACACTGCTGGCGCATGGCATCGAGCTCGCGGCCAGCGAGACGCAGCGCGCCGCGATCGCGCAAGCCGCCGGCCCCGAGCTGGTCTACGGCCTGCGGCCCGAGAGCCTGCAGTTCGCCGACGCCGGCCTGCCGGGCACGCTGGCGATGATCGAGCCGACGGGTCCCGAGACGTATGTCCTCGTGGACACTGCCGTCGGCCAGCTGACCGTGCGCGTGCCGGGCAACACGCAGCAGCGCGTCGGCGAGCGCGTGCACCTGCAATGGCAGCCGCAGCAGGCGCATCTGTTCGATGCCCGCACCGAAGCGCGTGTGGTCTGATCCGGCCATGCCCGACTTCCGCTCGCCCGAGTTCCTGCGCAGCCACGTGCTGCAGACGATGGCCTTCTACGACGGGCGCTGTCTCGATGCGAGCGGCGGCTTCTTCCAGGCCTTTCGCGACGACGGCAGCGTCTACGACCCGCGCACCCGGCACCTGGTCGGCAGCGCGCGCTTCGTGATCACGCACGCGATGGCGGCGCGCGCGTTTGCGGACCATGCGCGCGCCGGCGCCTGGCATGAGGCTGCCGCGCACGGGCTGCGCTTTCTCGACACGGCCCACCGCGATCCCGTGCAGGGCGGTTATCACTGGCTGCTCGATTGGGACGGCCGCGACGCGACCGTGCGCGACGCGACGAAGCACTGCTACGGCCTGGCCTTCGTTCTGCTGGCGCATGCGCAGGCCTTGCGCATCGACGTGCCCGGCGCGGCCGACGGCCTGCACGCAACGTTCGAGTTGATGGAGCGCCACTTCTGGGAACCGGATGCGCAGCTCTACGCCGACGAAGCCAGCGCCGATTGGCAGCTGTCGCCCTACCGCGGCCAGAATGCCAACATGCACGCCTGCGAAGCGATGCTCGCGGCCTTCGACGCCACCGGTGAAAGACACTGGCTGCAGCGCGCCGGGCAGATCGCCGAAGCCGTCACCCTGCGCCTCGCGCAGCAGGCCGACGGCCTGATCTGGGAGCACTACGACAAACACTGGCGCATCGACCGCGACTACCACCGCGACGATCCCGCCAACCTGTTCCGGCCCTGGGGCTTCCAGACCGGCCACCTGACCGAGTGGGCGAAGCTGCTGCTGACCCTCGAGGCACGCGCGCCCGATGCGTCGACGGGCCTCGACCGCATCGGCCGCGCGCAGCGCCTGTTCGATGCCGCATGGCGCGAAGGCTGGGATGCCGAGCACGGCGGGCTGGTCTACGGTTTCGCCGAAGCACCGGCCGGGGGCTACGCGGTGTGCGATGCGCACAAGTACTACTGGGTGCAGTCCGAGTCTTTCGCCGCCGCCGCGCGGCTGCAAGCCTGGCAGCACTACGACCGGCTGTGGGCCCATGCGTGGTCGCACTTCGTCGACCATCGATACGGCGCCTGGTACCGCATCCTGTCGAGCGACAACCGCAAGCTCAGCGACCAGAAGAGCCCGCCCGGCAAGACCGACTATCACACGATCGGTGCGTGCCTCGACGTGCTCGAGGCCATGGGTCCTACTCGGTGAGTCGGGGCAGCAGCGTATCGAGGTGCTCGGTCGGGCTGCGCTTGAAGCCCGAGCGCGCATAACGCTGCAGGCGGCCGACGATCAGCGCGGTCAGCCCCGAGGCCAGCGCGTTGGCATCGACCGTCGGCGTGATCGAGCCGTTCGCATCGGCGGCATTGCGCAGGCTCTGGCGCAGCTGACTCTCGACACGGTCGAAGAACTGGTTCATGCGCGTGATCAGGCGCTCGTTCTCGAACACCAGCGCATCGCCGACCATCACCCGCACCATGCCCGGGTTCTTCTCGCCGAACTGCAGCAGCATCACGGCGATCTTGTGCGCCTGCACCGTGCCGCCGGTCTCGCGCTCGGCGATCTGGTTGACCAGCGTGAAGACGCTCGATTCGATGAACTCGATCAGCCCCTCGAACATCTGCGCCTTGCTGGCGAAGTGGCGATACAGCGCCGCTTCGCTGACCTCGAGCCGCGCGGCGAGCGCGGCAGTGGTGATGCGTTCGGCGCCGGGCTGCTCGAGCATCGCGGCCAGCGTCTGCAGGATCTGCACGCGGCGTTCGCCGGGGCGCGGGCGCTTGCGCGTGGGGGTGGCGACCGTGGCTTCCTCGAGCACCGGATCGCTCGTCGTCACCAGCGGTGCGTCCTGTTCGGGTGCGACGCTGGCGTCGCCGGATGGCACTGACTGTTCGGACATCACGGCGTGGAGGGGTTCTCGAGAGGCGAGAGACCGAAACATTCTGGCACAGCGGCCCTTGCCGGCCGGGGGCTGGAAAACACTAGGGGCGGACAGAACCGCGCCGAAGCGGTCGCAGTGCACGGACCACGCGGTCGACGTAGGCCGGCCGCTTCGACCAGCGTTCGACATGGCCGCCGTACGGATTGATGCGCGCATAACGCTGCATCCACACCGTGCCCATGCCGACGCGGCGCGCCGACTTCTGGTGCTGCAGCGTGTCTTCCACCAGCACGCAGCGCGACGGATGCACGCCCAGCCGCACGGCAATGCAGCGCAGCATGCGCGCATCGGGCTTCGGCCGCCACTGGCCGAAGCAGACCATGTCCTCGACCGCCAGCACGCCGTCGAACAGGTGCTCGATGCGCAGCGCGCGCAGCACGCGCAAGGCGTAGGCCCGCGGCCCGTTGGTCAGGATGAACTTGCGCCCGGGCAGCGCCTTCAGCGCGACGAAGTCGTGCCGGTGGCCGCTGATCTGCGCTTCCAGCCCCGGCAGCCGGTGCGTGTCGTGCAGGAAGTGCGCGGCGCGGATGCCGTGGTGGCGCACCAGCCCGAGCAAGGTCGCGCCGTAGCGCTGCCAGTAATGGTGGCGCAGCGCGTTCGACTCTTCTTCGCTCAGCTGCAGCTCACGCTGCACGAACGCGCCGATCGAGCGGTTGAGCTCGACGAAGACGTGCGATGCCGCGTCGTGCAGCGTGTTGTCGAGGTCGAAGAGCCAGACCGGGGCAGCGGATCGAATCATCCGTCTCAATGTGATCGGATCATCGTGCCGTAGGCCTGATCGGTCAGGATCTCCAGCAGCATCGCGTGCGGCACGCGCCCGTCGATGATGTGCACGGCATTGACGCCGCTCTTGGCCGCATCCAGCGCGCCGGCGATCTTGGGCAGCATGCCGCCGGAGATGGTGCCGTCGGCGAAGAGCTCGTCGATGCGGCGCGCGGTCAGGTCGGTCAGCAGCTGGCCTGACTTGTCGAGCACCCCCGGCGTGTTGGTCAACATCATCAATTTTTCGGCCTTCAGCACCTCGGCGAGCTTGGCGGCCACCAGGTCGGCGTTGATGTTGAAGCTCTCGTGGCTGGCGCCGAAGCCGATCGGGCTGACCACCGGGATGAAGGCATCGTCCTGCAGCGCCTTGACGACGCTGGGGTCGATGGACTCGATCTCGCCGACCTGGCCGATGTCGTGCTCCTTGCTCGGATCGTCCTTGTCCTGCATGCGCAGCTTGCGCGCGCGGATCATGCCGCCGTCGAAACCGGTCAGGCCCACCGCCTTGCCGCCGGCGGCATTGATCAGGCTGACGATGTCCTGCTGCACCTCGCCGCCGAGCACCCATTCGACGACGCCCATCGTCTCCTCGTCGGTCACGCGCATGCCCTGGATGAAGGTGCCCTTCTTGCCTATCCTGGCCAGCGCCTCGTCGATCTGCGGCCCGCCGCCGTGCACGACGACCGGGTTCATGCCGACCAGCTTCAACAGCACCACGTCCTCGGCGAAATCCTGCTGCAGCGCCGGATCGGTCATCGCGTTGCCGCCGTACTTGATGACGATGGTCTTGCCGTGGTACTTGCGGATGTAGGGCAGCGCCTGCGAGAGGATCTCGGCCTTGTCGCGCGGTGTGACGTGGTCCAGGTTCGGCGGGGGGGCGACGTGTTTCATGGCCTCGCTCGCGGCGGTCGGATGGGGATGCGGTCATTGTAGGCACCGGGGCCGCGCGCTACGCTCGCGGCCATGGCCCCGCATCCGCGCGCGCAGACCTCGTCGCACACCTCGACGCACCAGCACGACCTGCGGCCGTTCCGCCACAGCCACGCCTTCGGCGACGACGAGGCGGGGCAGCAAGCGCGCGGCCGGGCGCTGGCCGGCGTCGCGCTGCTGACGGTGGTGACGATGGTGGTCGAGCTCGCCGCCGGCTGGTGGAGCGGCTCGCTCGCGCTGCTGGCCGACGGCTGGCACATGGGCACGCATGCGGCGGCGCTCGGCGGCGCGTGGTTCGCGCTGCACTGGGCACGCCGAGTGCGCGACGACGAGCGTTATGCCTTCGGCGGCTGGAAGATCGAGGTGCTGGCCGGCTACACCAGTGCGCTGCTGCTGGCCGCCGTGGCGCTCGGGCTGGCGGTGGATGCGGTGCGCACGCTGATCCAGCCGAGGCCGGTGGCGTATGCGGAGGCGATGGCCGTCGCGGTGCTCGGGCTGGTCGTCAACCTGGCGAGCGTGTGGCTGCTGGCGCGCGGCCAGGGTCGTGGAGGGCATCACCATGACCACGCGCACGCACATGTGCACGCGCACCACAACCACCAGGGCCACGGCCATGCGCATGGACATCAGCACCACGACAGCAACTTCCGCGCAGCCTATCTGCACGTGCTGGCCGATGCGCTGACCTCGGTGCTGGCGATCGCCGCGCTGGCCGGCGGCCTGTGGTTCGGCTGGGGCTGGCTCGACCCGGCAGTGGCACTGGTCGCGGCCGTGGTCATCGGCCAGTGGAGCTTCGGCCTGCTGCGCGACAGCGCGACCGCGCTGGTCGATTCCAGCGCCAAGCCGATGCTGCGCGACGCCGTGCGCACGGCGATCGAAGCCGACGGCGACGCCAAGCTCGCCGACCTGCACGTCTGGCAGGTCGGACCGCAAGCCTGGTCCGTGGTGGCCAGCGTCGTCGCCGACGATCCGAAGCCGGCGCTGGCCTACCGCGAGCGGCTGCAGGGCATTGGGGGGCTGCGGCACATCACGGTGGAAGTGCATCGCTGCCCGGGGCAGAGCTGCTGAGCATGCGCCTCAGGGACGCGCGGGCGCAACCACCGGGCCGAACTGCCATTGGGCATAGCTGGTCGCTCCCGTGAATCCGGCCTGCGCTGGATCGAACCCTTCCTGCTTGATAGGACGACCAGCCGCCAGGCTGTAGACGGCAACGATCGCGCCGCTGCCATCACGCAACACGCCCCATTCGTTCGAACCGCTCATCGGATCGGCGTAGTGCTTGCGCAGGTGCCGCCGGATGCCTGGAAATCGTGGGTCACGCAGCAGGTGGTCGAACTCCGTCGGCCCGGATCGCAACTGCACGGCCGAGGCGTTTCGATAGCTGTGGATCGCCGCCGCAAACTCCGCCCCCACCACCAGCAACGCTTCTTCGGCGTCGCGCCGCGCCATCGTCGTGCCCAGGCTCACCGCCGATGCTGCTGCCATGCCCACCATCGCCAGGGTCACCAGCAGCAGCACGTAGGCGAAGCCGCATTGGGATCGCTCACCACTGCGCATAGGGCACCCCGTTGCGCCCCGTACCGGGCGCCGTACTGTGCACGTCGTAGACCGCGCCCTTGTAGCCCGGTGGAACGGGATCGATCGTCCAGCTCGTGGCTGACTCGGTGATCGGATCGACCGGGACGCCGGCAAGGTAGCGCTTGGCAACAAGCTCTTCCAGGCTTTCGGGAAAGCGTCCCGTGTCACCGTAGAACTTTCCGATCACGTCCCGGGTCGTTCGCAGGTTGTCGAGCAGAACGGCTTCCTTCGCCGCGTCGAGTTGCCCGTAGTAGCGCGGCAAGGCCAGCGTCAACAGCACGGCGACGATCGCCAGCACAACGAGCAGCTCGATCAGCGTGAAGCCCACAGTGCGGCTCGACGTGGATACCCAACCAAGTGAGCGGCCTGTTCGCATGACTTACCAGCGGCTGTACTGCACGCCGTTCAATCCGATCAGCTTGCCCGGCGCGAAGACGTCGTAGACATCATCGCCCTCGCGCGGATCGTCCGGCTCACTGCTGTAGGCACGCCTGGCCCACGTGTCGGCATCGGCGATCGTGATGTCGGATGCGAACGGATTGCGCGGAATGCGGCGGAGAAAGTAGATCCTGCGTCCGGCCGGATCGCGTTGATCGAGCACGCCTTCCACCAGCACGTCGAGGCTCGCCGGGTAGCCGCTTGCGCCCGGTGGGCGGCTGATGCGTCCTTCGTCGACAGCGCGCTTGTGTGCGTCGAGCGCATGACGGATCTCGCGCAGCGCGATCCGCAGCTCATGCTCCTTGGACCGCTGGACCTGCACCTGAGCCAACGGAACGACCATGCTTGCGAGGACCGCCAGGATCGCCAGCGTGACCAACAGCTCTATCAACGTGAAGCCTCGCACTGTCACCGCGACGGCCCCACTGGCTGTGGCGCGCTCGACCCCGGCGCGGGCGGAGCACCGGCCGGCATGGCCGAACCCACGCTGGCTTCGGTGCCGGAGTCGAACTGCTGCGCCGCAGCGCTCGGCCTCAACACGTTGCGGATGATGCGCGGCGTGATCGACAGCACGATCTCGGTCTTGGATCCATCGTCCGCTTCGTTGCCGAACAAGCGCCCCAGCACCGGCACCGAACCAAGGCCAGGCACCTTGTTGGCCGTGCGCCGATCCTCGTCGCTGATCAAGCCGGCGAGCACCTGGTTCTCGCCATCCTTCAGGCGCAGCACCGTGCTCGCCGTGCGCGTGCCGAGTTGATAGGCCAAGGTGCCGGACTTCGTCTGGATCTGGTTGATGATGTTGCTGACCTCCAGCGACACCTTGATCGCGACCTCGCTGTCGAGGTAGATCGTCGGCTCGACATCCAGCTTCAATCCGACGTCGACATAGGTGACCGACTCGGCGACGAAACCGGTCGATGTCGATGTCGTCGTGATGTTCGGGACCCGTTCGCCGATGTGAATCTTGGCCTTCTCGCGGTTGCGCGCGCGAATCCGCGGGTTGGCCAGCAGGTTGGCGTCGGTGTCCACGTTCTTCGCGACGATGGACACCGCGCCGACCGACGCGCCGATGCGCGACGAATTCAGGTTGCGCAGATCCGCGACGGTCAGGGCGGCGCTCTCGCCGACGAGCGGCGCCAGGCTCAGCTGATCGGGCCAGCGCACACCCAGGTCCAGGAGCCGCGTGCGCTTGACCTCGAGCACCTCGACCTCGAGCATCACCTCCGGCTCCGGCACGTCGTGCAATGCGACCACGCGCTCAGCCGTGCGGATCGCCTCCGGCGAGTCGCGCACGATCACCAGGTTGAGCTTCTCGTCGACCACCGGATCGCGAAGCTTCAACAGGCTCTTCAGCGTCGCGGCGACTGTCTTGGCATCGGCATTGGCCAGGTAGAAGCTGCGCACGACCAGCGTCTGGTATTCCTTCAGCTTGGCAGCGGTGTTGGGATAGATCAGCACCGAGTTGTCGTCCAGCACGCGCTGTTCGAGCTGGTTGGTCAGCAGCAGGTTGCGCAACACGGCTTCGGTGCTCGTGTTCTTCAGGAATATCGACGTACGCTGATCACCACGCACATCCTTGTCGAAGACGAAGTTCAAGCCGGACGATCGCGAGATCACCTCGAACACCGTCTTCAGCGGCGTGTCGCGAAATTCGATCGATATCGGCTTGCGGTACGCCGCAGCCAGCGCCGTGGTGGCTTCGCCCGATCTGTCGCCGGCCTTGTCGGCCTCGGCGAGCAATGCCAGCGCGCGCGGATGGCGCGGGTTCTCCAGCAGCGCCGAGCGGGCATGCCGTCGCACGAGCTCCCACTCCTTGCGCTCGGCGGAGGCTTCAGCGTCCTTCAGCAGTTGCTCCAGGCGCCGCTGACTGTCGAGTTGGCGCAGCCCGGCCTGAGCGCGCTCGGCATTGCCTGGCTCCGCAAGCATCTGGCGATAAATCGCTTCTGCAGCGGCCAGGTCACCGGCCTCGCGCGCCTGGGCGGCGCGCGCCATGCGCTCTGCGGCAAACCGGTCGCGCGTGCGGGTGTAGGCGATGCGGTACTCCGCCGAACCGGGCTCGAGTTGCACGGCTTGCTCGAAGCGGCCCATTGCATCCGGCAGCTTGCCCTCGTTCAGCAAGGTCTTGCCTTCGCGGAACGCGCTTTGCGCCGCGCAACCGGCCAGCAGCACGATGGCCAGACCGCCGATCACGCGTTTCAGTGCCGACAACGCGCCGGCGCTCAACGCGCTTCTCCGATCGCCACGCTGAGGCTGCGGCCGCTCGGCACATGGGTGAGCAGCATCGCGGGCGGCTCGATGCGCTCGACGCGATAGCTTCCCTCCAGCTGCGTGCCATTGCGCGCGATGGCACTGCCACCATCGCGCTCCAGAAAGACCTCCCATTGTTCCCCTTCGAGCTTCTTGCCGATCACGCGATAGGGCAGTGTCAGCGGGACTTCGGCGACCACCGCGACGGCGGGGGCGCTTGGTGGCGGCGGCGGTGCCGAAACCGGCTTCGCGGGCGGCGTCCAATCGACGGGCGAGAACAGGTCGACGCGTGCCGATGCGCCCTCGCGCAGCAACTCCGAGCGCGGCACGATCGCCTCGATGGCCACCGCGGCAGGCGCTGGAGCAGGTCGCCCGACAGACCTCGGCACAGGCGCTGCGCTCGCCGGCCGAGCGACGGACGGGGTGGCGGCAAGGTCGCGCCGGTCGGCGCCCGAGGGCGTCTTGTCCCCGAACGCGGCGAGCCACGCGGCGCCGACGAATGCCGGCAGCAGTAGGGCCCAACGTCCGCGAGGCAGCGGCAATTTCATGGCGCACCGCCGATGCCGGACGCGGGCGCGCGCAACCACAAGGACATGCGTACACGCGCCTCGACCCCCGCCTGGCCGACCTGCTGCCGCTTGAACAGCAATTGGTCGACCGACAGGTTCGGCAGCTCGATCAGCGCGCGTTCGACCGCCTGCTGCAACGGGCGATATTCCCCGCTCACCGGCACCGTGATTTGCAGCCGCACCAGATCGAGCGCTGCGTCATGGGTCGGCGAAAACTCGGCCTGGTCCCACTTCAACTCGTCGTGCGTCAGCGCGACCAGGCGCCGCACGAGGGCCGGGTTGTCGCGATAGGGTTGCAGCAAGTCTTTGAATGCGGCGAGCCTGGGTGCATCGCCCTCACCTTGCATGCTGGCCTTGGGGGCGGACACGACGAGCGGGCGCCGAAGCTGCGCCTCGACAGCGGCAAGCCGATGCTGCAACGGGCGCACGCCCAGCCACCACATACCGGCTGCCAGCGCCAGCAGCGCCGCCGCGACGATCCAGCACAACCCGTGCCGCCAGATCAGCAGTTCGAACTGCGCTCGAGTCGACGCGCGGCCACGCCCGTCGCGCTGCGGGGCGCGATCCTTTGCGCCCGCCGATGTCATGCGGCCATGCGGCGTCATCGCGCAAGCACCACGTCGAAGGTCAGGCGCGGTGCGGCCGGTGCCGCCTGGGAATCCTTCTCGATGCGCAGCAACTGCACATGGGCCACCCCGGTGGCTTGCTGCAGACGGTCGGCATGCGCCAGCAACGCGTCGAGTGAACGGCCCTCGGCCTGCACCCGCATCGCGCCGCGCTCGAGATCCGGTTCCACCGACAGCAGCGCGACATCGGGTGACGCGGCCTGTTCCAGCACACCCAGGACCAAGGGCCACGGCGTATTGAGCCGGCGGACGACCTGGTTGATCCGTGCGCGTTCAGCGGCCGGCACCGTCGCCGCCGACTGTGGAACGGCCGTGGCAGTCGCCAGCGAACGCGCCGCTGTCCATTGCTGGAGACGTTGGTCGACGCCTGTCGAGAGCGTGTGCCACCAGATGGCCATGCCGGCGGCGACGGCCAGCGCGCCGAACAGTGCTGCCAGCGCGAGCACACGCGCCACAGGCCGGCTGGTGGCCCCCAACAGCCATTGGACGCGGCCGGGATCGAATTGAAGGGTTGGAAATCGCATCACTGCACGGAATGGGGCCGCCACTCGATTGACTTCATCCACTGGCCGCCGTGCACGCCCAGGCCGCATCGCTGGCCGCACCCGGGCCTGCCGCCGGCCACAGCGCCCGGGCCCAGGCCGATCGGGCCGCATCGTCGCATGACGGCAGAAGCACCGGTTCATCGTCTGCGAGGCCCAGCGTCAGTCGCTCGTGCCGCAGCTCCGCCATCAGCCGCTCGCGCAGGCGTTCGTCATCCCGCGGCAGCCCATGGCGGGCGCAGCGCAAGGCCGTCAGCCGCTGACCGTCGCCGCGGGCCAGCACGATCGACGAAGGGGTGTGCCAAACCAGCCAACCCGGTCGATCGAGCAGCACTCCGAGACGAGCCAGGGCGATCAGCACGGCCGATTCGATCCGCAGCGGCACCTTCAAGACACGGCCCGCGTGGCGCAGCGCGTTCACCAGCGTCACCGGCAAGGCAGCGCAGACAAAGGGCCGATCGAGGCCCCAATCGGCGACCACCGACCAACCGTCGGTAGCACCGGTGCCGAACAACCGACCGCATCGAATCTCCGCGGTTTGCCGCAACTCACCGAACGAGCGCAAGCCGCCGGCCGGCTGATGCACCCAGTGCCGGCACAGTTCGGGCGCGACCGCGACCCGCAGGCCCGCCAGCGACGGACGCGGCGCCAACGCCGCCTGCAATGCCGCCAGCAATTCGTCCTCGGTCCAGGCGCCGGGCATGCCCGGCCTGGCCAGCACGGTGAATTCCGCATTCGCCGACCCGACCAGCGCATCACTGCCCAACCCGAGCGTTCGCCACTCACGCCGCCATCGTGACACGCCGCACCTCCTCCAGCGTGGTGTCGCCGCTGCGAACAAGGTCGAGTGCCGCATCGACCAGGCTGCGCATGCCGCGCTGACGCGCGGCCTCCTTCAGACGCCGCACCGGCTGCTTCTCGGCAATCATCTCGCGCAGCTCATCGTCCAGCCGCAGGATCTCGGCCACCGCGCGGCGGCCGCGGTAGCCGCTGCCGCGGCAGTCGCCGCAGCCCTGGCCGCGCTGGAAGTGGAAGCCGGCGGCCACCGACGCGTCGAGCCCGGCGCGCGCCAATTCGGCGGCAGCCGGCATTTCAGGCCGCCGGCAATGCGGGCAATTGACTCGCACCAGCCGCTGCGCCCAGATGCCATTCAATGCCGATGCCAGCGCATATGGATCCAGCCCCATGTGCGTGAAGCGGCCGAACACGTCGAACACGTTGTTTGCATGCACGGTCGACAACACCATGTGGCCGGTGAGCGCTGATTGCACCGCGATCTCGGCGGTCTCGCGGTCGCGGATCTCGCCGACCATGATCTTGTCCGGATCGTGGCGCAGGATCGAGCGCAGCCCGCGCGCGAAGGTCAGCCCCTTCTTCTCGTTGACCGGAATCTGCAGCACATCCGGCAACTGGTATTCGACCGGATCCTCGATCGTGATGATCTTGTCGCGGCCGGTGTGCGTTTCGGACAGCGCGGCGTAGAGCGTGGTCGTCTTGCCCGAGCCGGTGGGGCCCGTGACCAGCAACATGCCATAGGGTGCCTCGATCAGCTCGCGCAGCGTCGCCAGTGCGCCGGCATCGAAGCCGAGGCCCTTGAGGGTCAGCTTGCCGTGGGCTTCGATCACCGCCTGCTTGTCGAGCACGCGCACCACCGCGTCCTCGCCATGCACACTGGGCATGATGGACACGCGCAGATCGATCGCGCGCTCCTGCGCCCGCACGCGGAAGCTGCCGTCCTGCGGCACCCGGCGCTCGCCGATGTCCAGCTCGGCCAGCACCTTCAGGCGCGAGATCACCTGCTCGGCCAAGGCGCGGCCCGCGGGCTGGTGGGCGACCTCGAGCACGCCGTCGATGCGGTACTTGATCACCATGCCCGAGCTCGTGCTCTCCAGGTGCACGTCACTGGCACCGGCGCGCAGCGCGTCGTAGACCGTCGAATTGAGCAGCCGCACCGCGGGGCTCGGCGCTTCGTCGAGCGTGGCCAGCGACAGCACCTCGACCGGTTCGTCGTCGCCGGCCAAGGCGATCGGCGCATCATCCAGGTTCTCCAGCGCCCGCGCCTGGGCCTCCTGCTGGTTCAGATAGGCCTGGATGTCCTCGGGGGTCGCCAGCGCCATGCTGATCGCGGCGCCCGCCCATTCTTCCAACTGCAACTGCGCATCACGATCGAACGGATCGGGCAGCACGGCGACGAACGGCGCCGCGCCATCGGCGGGCAAGGCACGCAACAACAGCAGCTTGCGCTGCTGCGCCCGGGCCAGCGGCAGCCGATCGAATGCCGGCGTGCGGGCCTGCATGTCAGCGGTCTCGAAGCAGGGCAGGCCGAAGGCATCGGCCAATCGCATGGCAGCCTCTCGCCGCGGCACGGCGAGGCGCTGCGCGAGCTGCTCGATAACCGCCTCGTGTCCCTCGCGCAGTGTTGCCAGCAACTCGGCGGGCAGCGGCGATACCTCGTCTGCTGCGAGCTTCACTGCAGACTCCCGGCGAGATCGAAGATCGGCATGTACAACAACAACACGATGATTCCGATCACCAGTCCGATCGCAGCCATCAACAAGGGCTCGAAGGTTTTCGAGAAGCGTTCCACCCAGCGGGAAGTCTCGGCGTCATGGTACAGCGCGGCACGGTGCAGCATCTGCGCCAATTGGCCCGAACGCTCGCCGGCACGAATGAAGCGCAGCGCGATCGGCGTGACGAGGCCGCAGGTTTCGAAGGCAGCAGACAAGGATTGACCTTCGCCGATGCGCTGGCTCGCTTCGGCGATGCGGGCTTGGCGTGCTGCCGGCAAGACCGACGCGGCCAAGGCCAGTGCCGCCTGGATCGGCAGTCCGCCCTGCAGCAGCAGGCCCAGCGTGAGATACAGCCGCGACAGGGTCAGCAGCTCGATCCAGCGAGGCACGCCGGGAAGCCAGGCGAGCAGGCGCGCGGCGTCGGCATCGCGCAGCGCCGCGCGCAGCTTCCAGGCGGCAGCCCCGGCGACGGCCACGAAACCGATGAGCAGTGCACCCGTGTGTGCACCGGCGAACTGACCCCAATCGAGCAGCAACTGCGATCCCCACGGAAGAGCGCGGCCCGTGCCCTGGTACACCGCGGCGAAACGCGGCACGACCCAGCCCATCAGGAAGAGCGCGACCAAGGCGCCCACGGTCAGCAGGATGGCGGGATAGATCGCCGCGCTCAGCAGGCGCTGGCGCACCGCCTGCACCCGCCGGTCGTAGCTGAGGTAGCGCTCGAGCGCCGGCGCAAGCTCGCCGGTGCTCTCCGCAGCCTCGACGATGCCGACGAACAAGGGCGAGAACTGGGCACCCTGGGCACGCAGGGCCGCGGAGAAGCGCTGCCCCTCGCGCAATGCGGCCAGCAGCCGGTCAAGGACGGTGCGGGTGGCAACGGCGTTCGCTTTCTCCGCCAGGCCTTCGAGGCTTTCGACGAGGCTCAGGCCCGCGTGCACCAGTGCGTGCAGTTCCTGCGCGAAGAGGGCGACGTCGAACCGTCCCCCCTGCCGCGAGCGCCCGAGCGCCAGCCGCCCTGCCCGCGCAACGCTGACAGGCATCAGCTGGCGCGCACGCAGTTGGGCGTGCAGGTCGGACTCGTCGAGCGCGTCGAGCGTGAGCGTCAACATCTGCGCACTGTGGTCGTCGACGGCGCGGACGACGAATTGCATGGGAGGTCGAGGCCGATCGTCAGTCGTTGGTCAGATCGGCTGACTCGGCCTCGCCGCCGGGTTGGCCGTCCTTGCCGAAGCTGATGATGTCGAAGTCGCCCTTGGTGCCCGGGGCGCGGTATTGGTAGGCGCGGCCCCAGGGGTCCATTGGGAGGGATTTCTCGAGGTAGGGGCCGTTCCATTTGGTGGCATTGGCCGGTTTCTGAAGCAAGGCGGACAGGCCTTCTTCGGTGGTCGGGAACGAGCCGACGTCGAGGCGGTAGGCGCCGAGGGCGCGATTGAAGGCCTGGATTTGGGCGCGGGCGACACCTTGTTCGGATTTGGTGACCTGGGAGAAGTACTTGGGGCCGACGTAGGCGGCCAGGAGGGCGATGATGGCGACGACGACGAGGAGTTCGAGGAGGGTGAAGCCGCGAACGACTCGCCCTCGACCGCGAACTGAAGCACAAGGACGGGCCGACATGCTCGCTCGATCGACGGGTCTGTACAGACGCGTCTCCCTGTGCCAAAGCCCGAAGCTCCAGCCTCCAGTGGTCACAGCATGCGAGCGCGTGAAATGCGGCCCAACTAGCGGCTCCAAGGCCAACTCAACGCGAACTGCGCTGGACTCTGGCCCGTTTCGGGCAGCACGACCTGACCGCCTACTGCCCACACACAGACTCATACCAATAGTTTTTTTTATCTGTGAACCATGGGTCTATATGGTTCTCGCAAAGTGGGCGAAGGGATTTCTTGTCCAACTGATATCGAGTCATTAGTCCCACAAGTTCATAGAAACTCGATCGATCAATGGGCACCTCCATGGTCAAGTTGAGACCCTCTGGCGTGCCTATGACAGCCTTGACTGCGCCGATGCCTTCTAGCCAAGCAAAGAAGTGCTCTTCGTCAGGCTCGCAGTAAAAGCGCATCGGCTCAGGTATAAGCAATAGCATGGTTGAGTCGCTCATCATCACCGCCTCGGACGCACGTTTCTGGAGCCACCGCCTGGTGACTGAACGTCCCAATGCGGTCCGCCATGAGCTCTGCTACCAGGTGTCGGCTGCCACTTCGTTTCTGCTGTTCATCCAGCGTCATCGGGAAACCGCTTGAGCATGGACTCAAGCTCTCTAGAGAGAGACTTGATGTGGAACGAGACGTGTTGCACGAACTTGACATCAATTTCTATTAGGAGCGTCTCGATCTCGTCTGGCTGCAGACTGCGCCCTTCACAGCCTGCAGCAGTCGCGAGCAACCAGCTGCTCGCTTCGAGCAAATCACGCAAGTCCGCATACACGCGCCCGTAGCTTGCCTCGTCCTTCGCGAAAGGCCTCAACTGTTCGATGAATGCTAAAGACAGAGGAATGCGTTCATTTTCCACTCGGGAGTCTCTTCTGAAGTCCGGCGATTTCCGCCTCAAAGCCCCAACATTGCCTGCAGGACGTTCTTCAACCATTCCCAGAATGACGGCGCTGCGCGCGAGCCGCCTCTAAGTCGGGTGACGAGCAACCAAGTTGCATAGACGATGATCGTCAATGCCGCAACGACCCCGAGCACCACCGCGACAAGATCCATCAGCATCAGAAGTAACCCGCCTCACCCAGGAATTTCCCCCAACCCTGGTCTTGAATGTACTCCCACGGGTTGGCGTACTCGCCCGCATCATCGTATTGAGTGCCGCCTGGCAACAAGCCCTGCAAGTTCTTCCACGAAGCCTTCCCTGGGCCTTCACACATGGCCTCCCTCCACTGCGTCATCGAGCGGTCCCACGCAGCTTGCGAGCCCTTCATGTTCCACATCGCCCACGCCACCAAAGCCGCTGGCGGAAGTGCCCCGACACCCGTCGCCGAGGCCGGTGACAATCCGGCTGCAATGGCGACCTTTACGCCTGCCGAAGCGGCTGAGAAGCCCGCAATTGTTGCATTGCCAAGAGCCACTCCGGCCTTTACGGGATTTATTCCCTGACACTCACAGTCCTTCGACTTTCCCGACGAGCCACGATGTGACGCCGAACCACCACCACCGACGCCCATCAGGCCAAGCGGATCAGTCAGCGTAACCGGACTGTTGTTTACATAGCCGTACAGATTCGAATCCCCGCCTCCGAACCCAATCGGATCCTTTGCGGTCCACCGTCCAATGCCCGCATCGTAATCCCGCGCCCCGAACCGCACCAGCCCCGTGTCCTTGTCGTACAGGCCGCCAGCAAACCCGAATGGCTGGAACCCCGGATTGCTGTCCGATGTCACGCGCCCCCACTCGTCGTAGTCGATGCGCTGCGCCACTGCCCCGGTGGCCGTGTCCGCCACGAGCCGTACGCTGCCCAGGTGGTCCGTCACGATCCGGTACGTCGTGCCTCCCTTGACCATGTACTCCGGCACGTTCGCCTTCTCAGCGTAGGTGAACAGCGCCACCGTCGCGCCGCTGCCGTCGAGTTCCGCCGCGATGCGCAGCTGATCCTGGTACACGAAGCCCTGTACCAGCGTGCCGTTCACCTTCTTGCCGATCCGTCGGCCGCTACCGTCAGCCAGGTAGGCGATCTGGCCGCCGCCGGGCAGCGCCACGCTGCGCAGGTTGCCGAAGGCGTCGTATACGTAGCCGGTCGTCTGGGCGCCTTGCGCCTTCTGCTGCAGCGCGCCGGCAGCGGTGAACTGGTAGCTCGTCGCCCCTTGCGACTGAATGCGGTCCTGCGCATCGAAGCTCGCCACCAGCGCGCCGTTCTCGTGCGTGCGGTTGCCGTTCGCGTCGTAGCCGTAGCTGGCAGTCTGCGTGCCGTTGCGTTTGACCGTCTGCAGGCGGCTCGCGGCGTCGTACTCATACTCGTACTGCGTCGCCACGCCCTGAATGGTCTCCGTGCGGCTCGTCACCCGCCCGGCGCGGTCGTAGCCCAGTTCGCTGCGGTACAGGGTGCTGCCGCCGTGGCTGACGGTGAAGACGTGTGGCTCACCGAAGCCGCTGTAGCTCTGGGTCGTCGCGATGCTGCCCAGCGACGTGCCGGTCGCCATACCGTGCTGCGGATGGCGCGTGATGCTCAGCGCGCCGGTTTGCGTCAGCAGATTGTCGTTGTCGTAGCCGAACGCGGTGTCGACGCCGTTGACCTTGTGCGACTGCACGCGGAAGTCGTTGTCGTAGGTCCAGACGATGGAGCCCGCGACGCTGCCGCTCACCGTCTGCGACTTCAGCAGGAAGCCGTCGTAGGTGAAGGCGGTCAGCGCGTCGGCGGTGCCGACCGATGCGAGCTGGGCACTTGTCGGCGAATAGGCCAGATTGATCGCATCGCCCGCGCCGGCTGACGGTGTGATGCTGGTCAGCAGCGACTTGCCGGGCACGTAGGCGTAGGCCAGGCTGCTGCCGTCCGGGCGGTCGATCCGGGTGACCTGCTTGTCCAGGTTGTAGTGCACCTCGGTGGTCGGGTTGGTGATGCCGGGGACCGATGGTGGCGTGTAGTGGGTCTCGAGGTCGACCTTGTTGTATGTGAAACCGTGCTCCGGCCGGCCTGGCGGTGTCAGACCTGCCAGATTGCTGTTCGGGTCGTGGCCGACGCCGAGCTGGCGGTTTCCGGGCAATGTGACCTGCGTGGGACGACCGATCAGGTCCCGCTGGTAGACCACGCTTTGCGAGAGGGCGTCGGTGACGGTCTGCAGTCCTTTGGCATCGTACGAGTACGTCAGCGCGCGCTGGGTCGCGCCACTGCCTTGGGTGACGCTTTGCAGGCGACCCTGAGGATCGTAGGCATAGTTGATGGCGTCCAGTCCGCCCACCTGCACGACAGTGGGTCGCCCAGCGACATCGGTGCTCACGATGCTGCTGCGGCCCACGGGCGTCGTGTAGGTCGTCTGGCGCGACGCACCGTCGTACACCTCGGTGAACGGCCTGCCGTTGAACTTCGTCGTGGTCGTCTCTTGAATCAAGGTCGTCGGATCGTTCCGCTGCTGCAGCGTTGCGGTACGAGTCGTCTCGATCGCGGCACTGATGCCCGAGGGCACCCTGATCGTCTCGTTGCGCAGCGGCGCCTGCATGCCGTAGCGCGGATCGGCGTGCTTCGACTGCGTCGTGACGGTACCGTCGGGCGCCGCAATCGTCGTCGTGCCGTCGGGCTTGCTGGTGATGATGGTCTTCGTGCCATCCAGCTCGGTGTTCTCGCGCCGCTCCCCGCCTGCGAGCAGGTGTTCCACGCGATACACCTTGCTGCGGCCCAGCGCGCTGTTCAGCGTCACGGTGAATCCGTTGGCCTGTTCGGTGCGCGAAAGCTGCCAGTAACCTCCTGCCGCGTTCTCGTCGCGCGTGAGCCGATCCTTCGCATCGTACGTGAACGTCGATGCGTGGCCGCGTGGCCTCGAGAATGTCTGCATATGTCCGCCGGCGGCGTACTCTGCGGTGTGGCTCTGTCCGAGCGGGTCGGTGATCTTGCGCAGCCAGCCGTTGCCGTCGTAGTCGAGCGCGGTCTGCTGCTCGAGCGGCCCACGGATAGCCGTGGCACGGCCGGTGCCGTCGCGCGCTATCGTCACGACATTGCCGTCGGCGTCCGTGATCGTCGTCAGCAGGCCGTTCGTGTAGCCGAAGGTGCGCAACGCGGCGCCGGTACGCGTGTTCACCGTCTTCAGGTGGCGGCCCGACTCGTCGAAATGGTAGTGTTCGCTGGCGTCGGCAGACGCGATGATGATTCGGTCCGCGACATAGGGCGGCGTCTTTCCCTCGAGAAGCGCGATGCTCTTTCCGTCGGCAATCGCAAGGTCGCCGGACGGCATCAGCGCGACACCGATGTAATCCCCGAAGAGCTGCGCCTGCGTGGCGTATGACTTCAGCGCGCCGCTGGTGCCGCCGCCTGCGATCGTCGTGATGATGCCCGTCTGCGGGTCGACACGGCGCACCCGGCTGCCTATCCCATCACCGAGAAACTCGCCGATGTAGACGGTTTCATCATCGTCGACAGCGATGTTCCAGAGGATCACCAATGCGTCCGTGGCCAGGACGCCATCTTCGAGCGATGTTCCACCGCCTGCGACCACGGAGATAGCGCCGGTCGGCGACAGCTTGCGAACCAGGTTCTTGCCCACGACGCCCCAAGTGTCGTCGTAGTAGGCTGGGTGTGGTGGCCGGCTGACAATGTAGATATTGCCGCTCTTGTGGGGGACAATTTGGTATACAGCACCCTCCACTACCGCAACGGTAGAGACGACACCGTCGGGACTGATCTTCCGGATATGCGCGCGTACGATGAAGGGATCGTCCGATGGATACATCAAACCATAGTTGTCATGGTCAGCCACGTACAGGTTACCCAGATCGTCTGCCCCAATTGCACCGACATGAGTGAACTTGGCGGTGGTCAATGGCCCGTCATGTCGGGTCCTGTCGCAGGAGGGGCGCCCATAAGCGCAGTCCCAGTCGATCGTCAAGGTGTGGAGACGCTCTACTGTCGGGCGATCATCATAAACATAACTATCGATCTCAAACGAGAGCCGGTTAATGGCTGGTCCCTCGTCGTTTTGTGTGGATCCAGGGTTGAGAATCGCTGGTAGTAGTCGAGCCCTGTGGGCAAGTGGGCAAGACGCGTCAGCGGCTTGTCCACTTGTCCATGGGGCCGGGGTGAAGTCC
>NZ_JABRWJ010000050.1 GCF_013266755.1 Pseudaquabacterium terrae
CCCGGAAATTTCACGCTACCCCCGTGAAAGCGAGGACGGCATTGCCCCTGGAATGCCCGTTTGTCGAGGTGCTGAATCTTGACGAAGGGCGGAGGCAATGCCGAATCCAGAATGTACCGGACAAGGTGAGCTCGATCTTGGGGTGATCGATTGCGGCCGACTGGGCCGACGCGTGGTGGAGGGGCGCTTCGACGGCGGCAGCATGACCAGCGACGCTGGAGTGATGCTGCTGTCGGCAACCGATCGACGACTGGGTCTGATCGAAGCGGCCGCGCGCTGCATAGCCGACCCGCGCAATCCGCTGCTGATCACGCACGCGGTGCGCGACATGTTGCGGCAGCGCGTGTATGCCCTGGCGCAAGGTTGGGAGGACTTGAACGACCACAAGACGCTGCGCTGCGACGTGGCGATGCAAACCGCCGTCGGGGTGGATCGCGAGGTGGCCAGCGCGCCCACGCTGTGCCGGCTGGAGAGCTGGGCCGACCGAGCGACGGCCGTGCGCTTGCATGCGGTCCTGGTCGAGCAGTTCATCGCCAGCTTCAAGCAACCGCCCGAGGAACTGGTGCTCGACTTCGACGCCACCGACAACCCGCTGCACGGACAGCAAGAGGGGCGTTTCTTCCACGGCTACTACGACTGCTACTGCTACCTGCCGCTGTACGTGTTCTGCGGCCAGCAGTTGTTGTGCGCGTACCTGCGCTCCAGTCGCATCGATGGGGCGCTGCACGCCGCGGCGATCCTGAAGCTGCTGGTGCGCCGGCTGCGTCAGCAGTGGCCCGAGGTGCGAATCATCTTCCGCGCCGACTCCGGCTTCTGCCGCCGGCGCATCATGAACTGGTGCGAGCGCGCCGGCGTGGGCTACGTCATCGGCCTGGCGCGCAATCCGCGGCTGGAGCAGCAGGTCGAATACGCGCAGCTGGCGCTCCAAGATCAGTACGAGCGCAGCGGCGCCAAGCAGCGCTGGGTGTCGGAGTTCAGCTACGCGGCAAAGACCTGGACGCACGAACGACGCGTGATCACGCGACTGGAATGGGGCAGCCAGGGCGGCAACCCGCGCTTCGTGGTCACCAACCTCGATCACCGGCCCGAAGACCTGTACGACGAGCTTTACTGCCAGCGCGGCGAGGCGGAAAACCGCATCAAGGAAGCGCAGATCGGGCTGTTCGCCACGCGCACCAGCTGCCACTACTTCGTCGCCAACCAGCTTCGCGTGCTGTTGGCCGCGCTGGCCTACGTGCTCATCGAGCGGCTGCGCGCGCTGGCGCTGTGCGGCACGGAGTTGGCCACCGCGCAGATCGACACCTTGCGCATCAGACTGCTCAAGCTCGGCGCGGTGGTCACGCGCAACACCCGGCGCATACGGCTGTACTTCGCCTCGAACTGGCCCAGCGCGGCGACCTTCGCGCACGCCATGCGCGTGCTGAACTCCGCATAGCTGCTCATCCAGCGCTTGGCCTGCGCGTAGACACAAAAATGGCTCGCAGCCCAGGCCGGGGAAGGGGCAATTGCCCGCTCAGCGGCCCCATTGCGGACGACAGGGGTCGCAATGTCCCAATTCGAGATCCAAATCTCGGCCAAATCGGCTGCCTCCAACCAAATCGGCCGTACAGCTCACCTACCGTGAAACATGCGGGCTA
>NZ_JABRWJ010000051.1 GCF_013266755.1 Pseudaquabacterium terrae
GGTCCCTCGTCGTTTTGTGTGGATCCAGGGTTGAGAATCGCTGGTAGTAGTCGAGCCCTGTGGGCAAGTGGGCAAGACGCGTCAGCGGCTTGTCCACTTGTCCATGGGGCCGGGGTGAAGTCCGGAGATTGCGAGTCGAAGCGTGAGCGTAGGAGTTGAAGCGCTGTTCACCAGCGCGCTGGGTCTGGTGCCGCCGTGGGAGGTGGAGAAGGTCGATCTCGACACCGAGCGTCGCAGGATCGACTTCGAAGTTCGCTGCAACGCCAGGACGCTTGCGTGCCCGCAGTGCGGAACCGCCGCGCAGCCGGTTCACGACAGACTGCGCCGGTCGTGGCGGCACCTGGACTTCTTCCAGTTCGAGGCCTGGCTGCATGCGGATGTACCACGGGTGAAGTGCGGCTCGTGCGGCAAGACGACGCAGGCTACGGTGCCGTGGGCGCGCGAAGGCAGCGGCTTCACGATGCTGTTCGAGGCGCTGGCGTTGTCGCTGTGCCAGGGCTTGCCGGTGCTGCAGGCGGCGAGGATGCTGCGCGTGCGCGACAAGCAGCTGTGGCGGCGCATCGAGCACTATGTCGATCAGGCCCGGGCCAAGCAGGACATGAGCAAGGTGCGCCTGGTGGGCATCGACGAGACCAGCCTGCGCAAGGGGCACAACTACGTCTGCGTCGTGCACGACCTCGAAGGCAAGCGGCTGCTGTTTGCGACGCCGGGGAAGGACCACGAGACGGTCGAGGCCTTCGCCGCCGATCTCGAGGCGCACGGTGGCGACCGCACGGCCATTGCCCATGCCTGCATCGACATGAGCGCGGCCTTCGCACTGGGCATCGGCAAGTCGCTGCCGAACGCGCAGATCAGCTACGACCGATACCACGTCGTGGCGCTGGCGAACCAGGCGATGGACGAGGTGCGCCGGGTCGAGTGGCGGGGCGAGGCGCAGCAGGTGCAGCAGGCGCTGGGCGACCTCGGTTCCCGCGAACGCCGTTCGATCCTGTGGGCGATGCGGCGAAACCCGTCCGGCTGGAGCCCCACGCAGGCCGAGGCCATGCACTGGCTGCAGCGAGCGAACCTCAAGAGCGCCCGGGCGTGGCGGCTGAAGATGGCGCTGCGGGAGGTTTATGCGAGGGCGAGAACGCACAACGATGCAGGCAAGGCCGCGGCCGATCTCGGGCAATGGATCTCGTGGGCCAGGCGCAGCCGCCTGGAGTCGTTCAAGCGGCTGGGCGCCACCTTGAGGGAACACTTCGACGCGGTCGTGCGCGGCATGCTCGACCATCGATCAAACGCCTTCGTCGAAGCGATGAACGGGCTCATGCAGCAGGCCAAGCGCGCTGCGCGCGGCTTTCGCACCGCGGCGAACTTCATCGCCATCGCCTACCTGCGGCTGGGCAAGCTGACGCATCTGCCGGTCTCCCCGTTCGCCGCGGCTATGCCGCGTACTTCAGGCGCGTACGCTCACTGAACGCCGGTTGCCCGTTCCACACGAAACGACGAAGAGCC
>NZ_JABRWJ010000052.1 GCF_013266755.1 Pseudaquabacterium terrae
TGTACGACCCGGGCGCATGGTTGACAGATTTCTCTGGGCGGATGGTTGACACGAGAGGGGACGATGCGGGCTCGAAGGAGGAGCTTGCGGATGCCCTGGAAGGAAGTCAATCCGATGGACCTGAGAAAGCAATTTATCGCCGATTTCAGACGTGGCAAGCGCACGGTGATGGAGTTGTGCGCGATGTACGGGATCAGCCGAACGACGGCGTACAAGTGGATCGAGCGATACGAGTTGGCCGGTGCCGCAGAAGCTGGCGGCGACTGGGCAAAGGACCGCAGCCGAGCGGCGCACGTGGTGCACAACAAGACGGCGCCGGAGATCGAAGAGGCGCTGATGCGGCTGAGGCTGAGGTTTCCGAGATGGGGAGCTCGCAAGCTGGTGCACGAGGTGGGGCTGGCCAACCCGCAGTGGCAGATGCCGGGGGAGTCGACGGTGTGCGACATGCTCAAGAGGCGAGGGCTGATCGAGAGCAGGCCGCGCAGGAAGGCTGTGGGGCACCCCGGCAAGCCCAGCGTGCCGGTGCTGGGCCCCAACGACTGCTGGAGCGCGGACTACAAGGGCCAGTTCCGGTTGGGCAACGGGCAGTACTGCTACCCGCTGACGGTGACGGACAACCACAGCCGTTATCTGCTGGCGTGCCAAGGGCTGGAGGGTACGCTGCTGGAGCCGACGAAGGTGGTGTTCACGCGGGTGTTCAAGGAGTACGGTCTGCCCAGGAGAATCCGCACGGACAACGGGGTACCCTTCGCCGCACCTACGCTGGGCCGGCTGAGCCAGTTGTCGGTGTGGTGGATCAAGCTGGGCATCCTGCCGGAGCTGATTCAGCCAGGCAGGCCGCAGCAGAACGGGCGGCACGAGAGGATGCACAAGACGCTCAAGGACGAGGTCACCAAGCCCGCGGCGTACAGCCCGCAAGGGCAGCAGCGCAAGCTCAACGTGTTCAGGCATGAGTACAACGAACTGCGGCCACACGAGAGCCTGGACATGAGCAAACCGGGACAGATCTACGTGCCTTCGAGCAGGGCGATGCCGACGCGGCTGCTGCCGATGGAGTATCCGGACCGCTACGAGGTCAGGAAGGTCAGCACCGCGGGAGGCATCCGCTGGGGCAAGCAGTATGTCAACGTGACCAGCGCTCTGGTGGGCGAATACGTGGGGTTGGAAGCGGTCGAAGAGGGGCAGTGGGACGTGTACTTCGGGATGAAGAAGCTCGGCCGGCTCGACGAGCGCCACATGCGCATCGAAGACGAATGGGGCAGACTAAGACGCTGCGACCGCAAGCCGAAACAGGAGGATTGAGCGCGAAGGGTTGAGCAATGAGTACATTGCACAACCGGGGGCCTCCGGCGGCCTGGCGGGGGCCTCAAAACCAGAAAGGAAAGAGGCGATTCAACACCAACCAAGTGTCAGCTATCCGCCCAGAGAAAGTGTCAACCATCCGCCCGGCCGCTCA
>NZ_JABRWJ010000053.1 GCF_013266755.1 Pseudaquabacterium terrae
CAGGCTGTTGAAATTCTGCTCGACCACCGCCTTCGACTGAGCGAGCATTGCGAGGGACGAGTCCGAGGGACGAGGCACCGATGCGAGGCACTGACAGCTACAGCGAGAGCCTGTTCACGACGGTCAAGCTCGAGGACTTCGTACCGGCCACGCATCCGTTGCGCCCGATTCGAAAGTGGGTCAACGAAGCGCTGGCGAAGATGGACGCGAGCTTCTCGGCGATGTACGAGGCGGACGTCAAGGGCGGACGCCCCAGCATCGCGCCGGAGAAGCTGATGCGCGCGATGCTGCTGCAGGTGCTGTACAGCATCCGCAGCGAGCGGCAGCTCGTCGAGCAGATCCGGTACAACTTGCTGTTCCGCTGGTTCGTGGGCCTGGCGATCGAGGACACGGTGTGGAACCACTCGGTGTTCAGCAAGAACCGGGACCGGCTGATCGAGCACGACGCCGTGACGGAGTTGTTCAACGCGACGGTGGCGATGGCGGACAAGAAGGGGCTGCTGTCGGGCGAGCACTTCAGCGTCGACGGCACGCTCATCCAAGCGTGGGCGAGCCACAAGAGCATGAGGCGCAAGGACGGCTCCGACGACGACCAACCGCCCGAGGACTGGAAGGGCCAGCGGCGCAGCAACGAGACGCACGAATCGAAGACCGACCCGGACTCGCGCCTGTACCGCAAGAGCAACGCAGCGCCCGCACTGCCGAGTTACCTGGGCCACGTATTGACCGACAACCGGCACGGGCTGGTGGTAAACGTGCAGGCGAGCCTGTCCGGCGGTACCGCCGAACGCGACATCGCTGCGCAGATGCTGACCGATGTCGCCAAGCCGGGAGCGCGGGTCAGCGTCGGCGCAGACAAGGCGTACGACACGAAGGGCTTCGTGGCCGCGTGCCGAGACATCAACGTCACACCGCACGTTGCGCAGAACGTCAATCGAGTCGGCGGCAGCGCGATCGACGGACGCACGACTCGGCACGACGGCTACGACATCAGCCAACGCAAGAGGAAGTGCATCGAGCAGTGCTTCGGCTGGGGCAAGCTGATCGGACCGATCCGGCAGGTCATGGTGCGCGGACTGGATAAGGTCGACCAGCTTCTGACGCTGACGATGGCCGCATACAACCTCACGCGGCTGCGCACCTTGGCCGACCTGCGCCCGCAGTGCGCGTAATGGCACATAAAAGGCGCCGCATGGCACCCCAAACGCACCCGAATCGTCGCAGCAAGAGCCAGACCGACGCCGATTGCATCGAAGGTGATGCTGTATGACGAGCCAAAGCCTCATGTCGATGCCGGCGTGCGTGCGTTCCAGTGGTACTTCAACGGCCTGCTAACGTTTGAGGTAACGCGCGGCCGCCAGCGGAGCGCCAGGGCCGCGAGGCAGATGATATGCCTGGGTGCCTCGCGGCCCTGGCGCGCAGCTGGTGGACGTCGCGTTGACCGAAGGGTTAGG
>NZ_JABRWJ010000054.1 GCF_013266755.1 Pseudaquabacterium terrae
TTCCGGCGGCCACTCGGTGTGGGGCCATGGCCAGTTGGCGAAGTGTGAGCAGGAAAGTAGTGTCTGCCTCTGTGGCAGCGCGGAGACGCACGGGGAGAGTGCTCAGGCTTGGCATCCGAGGCCTAACGTTTGAGGTAACGCGCGGCCGCCAGCGGAGCGCCAGGGCCGCGAGGCACATGATCTGCCTGGGTGCCTCGCGGCCCTGGTGCGCAGCTGGTGGACGTCGCGTTGACCGAAGGGTTAGGCCGCATTTTCGGTTACGGCTGAACTACGTGAGCCTCGTATACGACCATTCTTGGTGGCTCCGTGACCAAGCCAGCGAGTTCCTTCACGAACGCCCTCGATTCGGGTACCTTGAAGTGCTGCTGCAATGCAAGCTCGTTGTCCCACTCCTCGACGAATACAAGACGATTGGAGTTGTCCACGTCTATGTGGACTGCGTGTGAAATGCAGCCTTGTTCGTTCCGCGAGCGAGCCACGTGCTCCTTGCTGATTGCGAGAGCTTGATCAATCCCGCCTTCCCGAATCACGACGCTTCCAAGAACGATGATCATGATGTCTTTCCTCGTTCGTGTGTGACGGCGACGATCATAGGTCAGTCGGACTTTCGGGGGTCACGAGACCCAGATGCGCGCGCCGCCGGGCGACCACATGCGGCCTAACGTTTGAGGTAACGCGCAGACGACGGCATGGTGCTTGGCCCGCGCAGCACATGATAGTTTGCGGTGCTGCGCGGGCCAAGTGCCATGCCGTTGGCTGTCGCGTTGACCGAAGGGTTAGGCGTCAGCGCCTCCCGGTACGCTTAGGAATCACGCCGAGGCACGAACGCCGTGGCGGTGGCGTGCACCGCGAGTTTCCCGTCTGCACCCCACAGCTTGGCCTCAAGGAACACGAGCTGCCTGCCAGCCTTGATGATGGATGCTTCACCTCGTGACTCACCCAGCATCATTGGTGCTACGAAGGTGCTCTTGATCTCAACCGTGGGTAGCCAGGCTCGCGTTTTGGCATAGGCGGCGATGGAGACCAGAGCATCGACCATGGCAACGGCGAAGCCACCCTGAACATTGCCGTGGTAGTTCTCGAACGCCGGCTGAGGTGCGAAGCGAAGAACCACGCGACCGACGTCGAAGTCGGCTTCCTCCACCGACAGGGGAATCAGCGCCGCACAGTCAGACTTGGGCTGACTGTCCAGGAGGGCTTGGAGCTCTGCGGCCTTGGACATGGTGGTGATCCTGACGCCTAACGTTTGAGGTAACGCGCGGCCGCCAGCGGAGCGCCAGGGCCGCGAGGCACATGATATGCCTGGGTGCCTCGCGGCCCTGGCGCGTAGCTGGTGGACGTCGCGTTGACCGAAGG
>NZ_JABRWJ010000055.1 GCF_013266755.1 Pseudaquabacterium terrae
TAGCAGGCCGTTGAAATACCAATCGACGTCGCCGTCTGCGCAAGCGAAGATCGGTTCAGTGATTGACGAGGGGTGAGCCGCCGATGCGAGGAGCCGACAGCTACAACGAGAGCCTGTTCACGACGGTGAAGCTGGAGGACTTTGTCCCGGCCACGCACCCGTTGCGACCGATCCGCACCTGGCTCAACGACGCGTTGGCCAAGATGGATGCGAAGTTCTCGGCCATGTACGAGGCTGACATCAAGGGCGGTCGCCCGAGCATCGCGCCCGAGAAGCTCATGCGCGCGATGCTGCTGCAGGTGCTGTACAGCGTGCGCAGTGAGAGGCAGCTCGTCGAGCAGATCCAATACAACCTGCTGTTCCGCTGGTTCGTCGGCCTGGCCATCGAAGACACCGTGTGGAACCACTCGGTCTTCAGCAAGAACCGCGACCGGCTCATCGAACACGATGCGGTCACCGAGCTGTTCAACGCGACGGTGGAGATGGCCAGCAAGCGCGGGCTGCTGTCTGGTGAGCACTTCAGCGTGGACGGCACGCTGATCCAGGCCTGGGCCAGCCACAAGAGCATGCGGCGCAAGGACGGATCGGACGATGGCCGCCCGCCCGAGGACTGGCGCGGTGAGCCGCGCAGCAACGACACGCACGAGTCCACGAGCGACCCGCAATCGCGGCTGTACCGCAAGAGCAACGCGGCGCCTGCGCTGCCCAGCTACCTGGGACATGTATTGACGGACAACCGCCACGGACTGGTGGTCAACGTGCAGGCCAGCACCTCGGACGGCACGGCAGAGCGCGACGTCGCTGCGCAGATGCTGACCGACGTCGCAGGTCCGGGCAAGCGCGTGACGGTGGGTGCTGACAAGGCGTACGACACCAAGGGCTTCGTCAAGGCGTGCCGCGAGATCAACGTCACGCCGCATGTGGCTCAGAACATCAACCGCACCGGTGGCAGCGCCATCGACGGGCGCACCACGCGACACGCCGGCTACGAGGTCAGCCAACGCAAGAGAAAGCGCATCGAACAGTGCTTCGGCTGGGGCAAGCTCATCGGCCCAATCCGCCAGGTGATGGTGCAGGGACTGGATAAGGTTGACCAGCTTCTGACGCTGACGATGGCGGCCTACAACCTCACGCGGCTGCGAACCTTGGCGCAACTGCGCCCGCAGTGTGCCCAATGAGCGGGGAGAAGGCCGAAATGACCTCGCCCACACGCTCGAATGGCCGCGAAACAGGCCAGTTGAGGTCGCTCCGGCGGCACCGACGGGCTGTATGACCTTGCCAACCGGCGTAGCGATGGTGGAACGCGCTTTCATCGGCGGTAATTCAACGGCCTG
>NZ_JABRWJ010000056.1 GCF_013266755.1 Pseudaquabacterium terrae
AACCCTTCGGTCAACGCGACGTCCACCAGCTACGCGCCAGGGCCGCGAGGCACCCAGGCATATCATGTGCCTCGCGGCCCTGGCGCTCCGCTGGCGGCCGCGCGTTACCTCAAACGTTAGGCGGCACATTCCGCACCGAAGCTCTGCCATGAACGTACGCAACGCCCAATGCACACTCGCTTTTGCACTTCTGCTCTGCACCGCTGGGACACAGGCTGAGGTGATCGACAAACTTGCTTCCATCGAGCGGTTGTGGATCACAGATGCGGTCATAGCCGCCGTTGCGGCCGTTGTCACTTACGTTCTGGCAGCGCGATTCGCACCTGCGGTCGTAGTGACACTGCTTGCTGGCGGGTTCGCTTGGCCTCCGGTCATCCCAGCAGAGTTCTTGCCAGAAGCACTGGCTCACTACGGACCGTTCTATGCCGCTCATGCCCAGGCAGCAGCACTTCTGGTCCCAATAGCAGTCGTCGCAGCCTTCGGTCTTCGCCGGCTTGCGCTTAGTCGTGCCGAGCCAAAGAGTGCCGCCTAACCCTTCGGTCAACGCGACAGCCAACGGCATGGCACCTGGCCCGCGCAGCACCGGGGCATATCATGTGCTGCGCGGGCCAGGCGCCATACCGTCGTCTGCGCGTTACCTCAAACGTTAGGCCTCGGGTGAACACGTCCGCCACGGCTCGTAGCGCTGCCAGAAGCACCACATGCACTCGGCCGTCATCGCTTCAGCCACCAAACGAACAGCCGAATACCGTTGCGCATCGGCTCTGGCAACGAAAGCCGAGTCAAGGCCTGCATCGGGCTGTACGGTCGGCGCAAGGCCGGAGCACGTCGAAGAGCCAAATGAGGAGCCGTGGCCGTTCAGGATCCTCCCCCCAAGGTCAACAAGACCAGAACACACTGCGTGGCTCTGGCATCAAGCGCGTCAATGCTCACCGAGCATCTGAACAAAGGGCACCCGTCGCCCCTGGCATCCTCAGTGCTGGCCACGCCATCCTTCAGGTGCTCGCGGTGTTCACGGTCGCCACCACATCCGAGGCCTAACCCTTCGGTCAACGCGACGTCCACCAGCTGCGCGCCAGGGCCGCGAGGCACCCAGGCATATCATGCGCCTCGCGGCCCTGGCGCTCCGCTGGCGGCCGCGCGTTACCTCAAACGTTAGGTGTCCGTCGAAGTGCGCCGCTTGCGCAGGCTTCGTTCAGTCCACCTTCGCCGGCGAGCACGATCGGAGTT
>NZ_JABRWJ010000006.1 GCF_013266755.1 Pseudaquabacterium terrae
CAGCGGCCCCATTGCGGACGACAGGGGTCGCAATGTCCCAATTCGAGATCCAAATCTCGGCCAAATCGGCTGCCTCCAACCAAATCGGCCGTACAGCTCACCTACCGTGAAACATGCGGGCTAGCGGATCTCCGGCCGCACCCACTCCAGCAGGAAGCGCAGGTGGCCGATGACGGGGTAGTTGCGCAGCACCGCGCGCCGGGTCTGCCGCAGGTCGTGCGCGCCGATGGCCAAGCCCGCGAGGCCCGCCAGCGCCATCCACGCGAGCTGGCCGAAGCCGACCCAGGCGAACAGGCCGAGGAGCGCGAAGATCGCCGCCAGCAGCAGCGTCAGGTAGCGAACGGGGAAGTGGCGGTCGAGCGCGATCAGCCAGGTGGGCATCGGCGTGGGCGAGAACTGCGATGCGCCGAATGGTGCATCAATCCAGCGTGCGCTTGTAGCGCGTGAGCGCCAGCACGCCGGCGACGAGCACGAAGGCCAGCATCGGCCACAGCTCGGGCCACAGCTCGGCGATGCCGTTGCCCTTGAGCAGGATGCCGCGCACGATGCGCAGGAAGTGCGTCAGCGGCAGCAGCTCGCCGATGGCCTGCGCCCAGCCCGGCATGCCGCGGAACGGGAACATGAAGCCCGACAGCAGGATCGACGGCAGGAAGAAGAAGAAGGTCATCTGCAGCGCCTGCAGCTGGTTCTTCGCCAGCGTCGAGAAGGTGAAGCCGACGCCGAGGTTGGCCAGCATGAAGACGCCGATCAGCGCCAGCAGCAGCGCCAGGCTGCCGTTCATCGGCACCTCGAACAGCAGCCACGCGGCGAGCATGATCACGCCGAGCTGGATGTAGCCGATCACCACGTAGGGCAGGATCTTGCCGGCCATCACCTCGAGCGGGCGCACCGGCGTCGCGAGCAGGTTCTCCATCGTGCCGCGCTCGCGCTCGCGCGTCATCGCCAGGCCGGTCAACATCACCATCGTCATCGTCAGGATGGTGCCGATCAGCCCGGGCACGATGTTGTAGCGCGACAGGCCCTCCGGGTTGTAGCGGCGGTGGATGCGCAGGTCGATCGGGGCCGGGCGCGGCGCCAAGGCCGCCAACGGGCCGCTCGTTTCGTGTGCCAGCGCCTGCGTCAGCAGCGGCTGCAGCGCGGCGATCGCGTTGCCCGACGCCGCCGGGTCGGTGGCGTCGACCGCCACCAGCAGCACCGGCCGCGCGCCGCGCACCAGGTCGCGCGTGAACCCGGGCGGGATGACGATCATGAACTGCACGTCGCCGCGCTCCAGCAGCGCTTCGGCCTCGGCCTCGCTGCCGGTCGTGCGCTGGATGCGGAAGTAGCCGCTGTGCTGCAACGCGGCACTGATGCTGCGGGCGAACGCGCCGCCATCCTCCGCGACCAGCACCGTCGGCAGGCCCTTCGGATCGGTGTTGATCGCGTAGCCGAACAGCACCAGCTGCAGCACCGGCACGCCGACCGCCATCGCAAAGGTCAGGCGGTCGCGCAGCATCTGCTGGAACTCCTTGATGAAGACCGCCGCGATGCGACCCAGTGAAAAGCCGCGCGTCACGAGGGCAGCGCCTTGAAGTTGTCCTGCGCGCGGCCGACCAGGCGGATGAAGGCGTCTTCGAGGTCACGCGCCCCGGCCTCGGCCACGATCTCGGCGGCCGTGCCACGGGCGAGGACCTTGCCGTAGGCGATGTAGCACAGCTCGTGGCAGCGCTCGGCCTCGTCCATGTAGTGCGTCGACACGAGCACCGTGATGCCCTCGGCGGCGAGGCGGTGGATCTGGTCCCAGAAGTCGCGCCGCGCCTTCGGGTCGACGCCGGCGGTCGGCTCGTCGAGCAGCAGCAGCTGCGGCTCGTGCAGCAGGCAGGCGGCGAGCGCGAGGCGCTGCTTCCAGCCGCCGGACAAGGTGCCGGCGAGCTGCTGCTGGCGCTCGACGAGATCCAGCTCGGCCAGCGCGCGATCGACCGCCTTGCGCCGCTCGGGCAGCTCGAAGAGCCGGGCGACGAAATCCAGGTTCTCGCGGATCGACAAGTCCTCGTAGAGGCCGAACTTCTGCGTCATGTAGCCGACCTGGCGCTTGATCTCGGCGCCGCCCGAGGCGATGTCGAGGCCCAGGCAGGTGCCATGCCCCTCGTCGGCCTTCAAGAGCCCGCACAACATGCGGATCGTCGTCGTCTTGCCGCTGCCGTTGGGGCCGAGGAAGCCGCAGATGCGGCCGCGCGCGAGCTGCAGGTCGACGTGGTCGACGACGGCGCGGCCGCCGTAGCGCTTGGTCAGGCCGCGTACATCGATTGCTAGCACTTTTCAGCTCGCCCGTTGCACGTCGATCGGCTGTCCCGGCCGCAGCCGCGGCGCATCGGCCGGCGCCGGCCGCGCCTCGACCATGAACACCAGCTTCGCGCGCTGGGCGTTCGAATAGATCACCGGCGGCGTGTACTCGGCCTGCGTCGCGATGCGGCTGATGCGCGCGTTGATCGGCGCGCCGCAGCCGTCGCAGCGGATGAGCACCGCCTGGCCCGGCGCCAGCGCGCCGGCCTCCGTTTCGGCGACGTAGAAGCGCGCCTTCACCGCGCCGGCCGGCAGCAGCGAGACGATCGGCTGCCCGGCCGGCACCCATTCGCCGACGCGGAAGAAGGTGTCGGCGACCTCGGCCGCCGCCGGCGCGCGCTGCGCTTTCTGCTGCAGCCGCCAGTCGGCCTGTTTCAGCTGCTGCTGCGCGGCACTGGCGCCGGCCTGCGCGGCGGCGCGCTCCTGCACGCGCGCCGGCAGCTGCGCGACGCGCAACGCGGCTTCGAGCTCGGTGACCTGCGCATCGGCCTGGCTCAGCGCGGCCTGCGCATCGTCGAGCTGCGCAGCGGAGACGAAGTTCTGCGCGACCAGCTGCTTGACGCGCGCGAGCTCGGTGCGCGCCAGTGCCGCCTGCGCCTTGGCGCGCGCGAGCTGCGCGCGGGCCACCGCGACCTCGTCGGCGCGGCGGCCGGTCTCCGTGTTGCGCGCCTGTGCCTCGGCGACGCCCAGCCGCGCCTGCGCTTCGGCGCGCGCCAGGGCTTCGGCCTCATCGTCGAGCACGAAGAGCGGCGCGCCTTGCGCCACCTTGCCGCCGGCCTGCACCGGCAGCTGCGCGAGCGTGCCGGCCAGCGGCGACGACACCAGCACGTACTCGCCTTCGACATAACCCGACCAACCCGCGGGCGGACGCTCGGCGCAGCCGGCGCCCAGCAGCGCGGCCATCAGCATCCCGCCCACACGTTTCACAGTCCTGCCTCCTCGCCGCGTCGCAGCGTCGTCGGTGCGACTACGGCAGCGCGCGCACCTTGATGTTGCGGTAGTGCACCTCGCTGCCCGGGTCGTGCCCCTGCAGCGCGAACGTGCCGCTGCCGATGAGGCGCTGTTCGAGGCCCTTCGGCCGCGCCGGGTTCGGCTCTTCGGTGTAGTCGACGATGGTCTTGCCGTCGATCGTCGTGAGCACGCGCGAGCCAACGACCCGCGTGACCAGCGTGAACCACCGGCCGTCGGGCACGGCGACCTCCCGGTAGTCGCGGATGCCCCACAGCCCGCCGCTGCGGCTTGAGTCGCTGTGCGAGTTGTTGACCTGCACCTCGTAGCCCTTGTTCGGCCAGCCGACCGCCTGCCACTCGGTGTGGAAGTAGACGCCGGAGTTGGCGCTCGGGAAGGTCAGCACGTCGAGCTTCAGCTCGAAGTTCTTGAACACGGAATGCTCGACCGCGCCGACGTAGAACAGGTGCGAACGCGGCCCGCGCACGACGATGGCGCCGTCCTTGACACTGAAGCTGCCGGGCGCGTCGCTGGCGCGCCAGCCGGCGAGCGACTGGCCATCGAAGAGCAATTGCCAGCCGTCGGCCTTCTCCTGGGATGTCAGCAGGTTCATGTCGGCACCGAATGCAGCAGGGTTGGCGAAGCCGAAGAAAAGCAGCGCACGAAGAAGGAAGCGTCGCATCAGGCCACTCCCACGATCTGCAGCACCTCGGAGGGCGGGCCGTCGAAGGTCAATGAGGGCGTGTTGCCGACGAAGCGCAGGTCCTTCGTGCCCTCGGGGGTCGTGTAGAAGCCGCCGGCGGTGAGGTCGCGATAACGCGCGAAAAACCTGGCCGCCTCGGCCAGGCGCGGCGCGGCCCGTGCTGCCCAGCAGATGTCGTCGCAGATCAGGCGCTGTTGCGCTTCGCGGCTGCCGGCGAAAGACTTGCCGAAGCGCCGCCGGGCTTCCCGCTCGAGCCAGCCGAGGCCGTGCACGATCAGCTGGCGGTCCTTGCGGTGGCGCGGGTAGGGCGCGCTGACCCATTCGTCGATGAATCGGTGCACCTCGAGGTCGGCCGCGCTCGGCGAGTGCTCGTCGGCCGGAATGATCAGCGCACACAGCGCCGCCGCGGTGCGACGCTGAATTGCGTTGAAAGTGAGCGGCCAGAGCTCGCCCGGGCGATAGGTCTTGATGAGGTTCGGGTCGGTGCCGTAGCCGACCGCCGGCTTGCGCGCAGCGGCGGCGGCGAGGGCGCTGTCCCCCAGCGGCGCGGACGCCGCCGCGAGCATCCATTGCAGGCTGGTTCGCCGGTCCATCAGATCTCCTTCCTGCGCAGCTGCTCGACCAGGTAGTCCGCCGCGCGCCAGGCGAGCGCCATGATCGTCAGCGTCGGGTTTTTGTCGGCGTTGGAGCAGAACGGCGCGCCATCGGTGATGAAGAGGTTCTTCACGTCCCAGGTCTGGCACCAGCCGTTGGTCACCGACGTCGCCGGGTCGCTGCCCATGATCGCACCGCCGACCTCGTGGATGATCGCGCCGCCGGCGGCGATCGCCTTGCGGCCGTCGCGCTCGACGCTGCCGTGCACCCGGCCGCCCATCGCGTCGATGATCTCGGCGAAGGTCTTCTGCATGTGCGCGGCTTGGGCGGTTTCGTGGTCTGCCCATTGCCAGTGGAAACGCAGCACCGGGATGCCCCAGCGGTCCTTGACCAGCGGGTCGAGGTCGCAGTACGAGTGCTCGTTCGGGATCATCTCGCCGCGCCCGGCGAAGTAAACGAACGACCCGTAGTAGCGCCGCGCGTCTTCCTTGAAGCGCCGGCCGTAGCTGCCCTCGGTCAGCCATTCCAGCCCGGCCGCGGTGCCCAGGCTCGGCAAACGCCGGCCGCTGGCCATCTCGATGTGGTAGCCGCGCGGAAAGTCGAGCGCGCCCTTGGCCTGCTGCTGGTACAGCCACCACGGCGCATACACGTGCGCGCCGCCGGCGCCGTCTTCGTTGTGCGGCGGCAGGTTCTCGAGCCGCGGGATCTGGCCGGAGAGATCGCTGCCCACGGTGTCCATGATGTAGCGGCCGAGCTTGCCGCTGGAGTTGGCCAGCCCGTTCGGAAAGCGTGCCGACTTCGAATTCAACAGGATGCGCACCGACTCGCAGGCGCTGGCCGCCAGCACCACCACGCGGGCCTGGGCCAGCTCGTGCCGGCCGCTGGCCTTGTCGACGAAGCGCACGCCCGAGGCCTTGCCGGCCTCATCGAGCACCACCTCGTAGACCATCGCGTTGCACAGGATGTCGAGCTTGCCGGTGGCCAGCGCCGGCGGCAGGTGCACCGCCGGCGACTGGTAGGTGGCGCGGATCGAGCAGCCCCGGAAGCACGGTGTGGCCCAGAAACACGCGGCGCGCGAGCGCATGTCCTGCGCGAGGATGCGCTGCGCGTTCGGATTGCCCGGGTGCAGCTTGGCGGGCAGCGTCGTGTGGTCGAGCGGGCGGGTCAGCACCGCGCGGTGGATCGGCACCACCGGAATGCCGAGTGGGCCGGCGCGCTGCTGGATGAGCCGCTCGCCGACCCGCGCGGCCGGCGCCGGCTGCAGGCAGCCCTCGGGCGAGTCCGGCGTGTTTTCCAGGCCTTCGCTGGAGCCGTAGACGCCGATCAGCATCTCGACCTTGTCGTAGTAGCCGGCGACGTCGTCGTACGAGATCGGCCAGTCGAAGCCGAAGCCGTCGCGCGTGCGCGGCTTGAAGTCGTAGGGCCCGTTGCGCAGCGCGATGCGCCCCCAATGGTTGGTGCGCCCGCCCAGCATGCGCGCGCGCCACCATTCGAACTGTTGGCCGGCGGCTTTCGACGCGTTGGTGTAGGGCTCGCCGGGCACCGTCCAGCCGCCGTCGATCGTCGCATCGTAGAAGCCGAAGGGCTTGTCGGGTGTGCCGGCGCCTCGCAAGGGCGCGTCGTGGGCGGTCTGGAACATCGGCGTCTCGGCCGCGACGTCGTAGTTGCGGCCGGCCTCGAGCATCAGCACGCTGACGCCTTCCATCGCCAGCGTGTAGGCGGTCTGCCCACCGGCGGCGCCCGAGCCGACGACGATGACGTCGTAGTCGCGCTGCGCGGTGCGTGGGGTGATGAAAGGCATGGGTCCGCTCCCGGAGGGCAACGATATCCCAGCCCGTGCCGCCAGCGCTGCATCCGTGGGCCGCACCGCACCGTATGTCCCGCATCGCCGGGCGCATCGCGCGGGCCGAAACGATGGAGGAGAGATCGATGGACACGCTCGACGCCCGCGCGCTGGCCGCGCTGTGCGACAAGGAATCCACTGCCGACGCCCGGCCGCCGCGGCGCGCCGTCGTGCTCGGCGCCAGCCTGGCCGGGCTGCTCGCTGCGCGCGTGCTGCACGAGCACTTCGACGAGGTGCTGCTGCTCGACCGCCACCCGCTGCCGATGGACCTCGGGCCGCGCCAGGCGACACCGCACACCCGCCACACGCATGCGCTGCTGGCGCGCGGCCGGCAGGCGATCGAGAGCCTCTTCCCGGGCATCGGCGACGAATGGCTGGCGGCCGGCGGGCGGCTGGGCGACGTCGGCAGCGAGGCGCTGTTCTACGCCGGGCGCCGCCGCTTCGCGCAGGCCCATGCCGACGCCAGCGCCATCTGCCTCGGCCGCGGCGCGATCGAAGGCGTGCTGCGCTGGCGCCTGCGCGCATTGCCGCGCATCACGCTGGTCACCGGCGTCGACGCGCAGGGCCTGCTCGGCGCGCCGGGTGGCGACCGTGTCAGCGGTCTGCGCTGGCGCCTGCTCGACGACGAGGGCGCGCACCGCACGTTCGGCCTGCGCGCCGCGCTGGTGGTCGACGCGACCGGCCGCGCATCGAAGCTGCCGAAGTGGCTGGTCGAGCTCGGCCACGAGCCGCCGCGCGAGGAGCTGGTGCAGGTCGACATCCGCTACGCCACCGCCTACCTGGTGCGCGAGCCGCAGCACGCGCCGGGGCTGGAAGCCGTGATCGGCGCGGCGACGCCCGACCATCCGCGGCCTTCGGTGCTGCTGAGCCAGGAAGGTGGCCAGTGGGTCGTGACGCTCGGCGGTTACGGCGACGATGCGCCGCCGCTCGACCGCGCCGGCTTCATCCGGCGCGCCCAGGAATCGTCACCGCCGGAGCTGGCCGCGGTCGTGCGCGAGGCCGAGTTCCTCTGCGAGCCCTTCGGCTACCGCTTCCCGCACAGCCAGCGCCGGCGCTACGAAACGCTGCGCCGGATGCCCGACGGCGTGCTGGCGATCGGCGACAGCATCTGCAGCTTCAACCCGGTGTTCGGCCAGGGCATGAGCGTCGCGGCGTGCGAGGCGCTGGCGCTGCAGCAGGCGCTGCAAGGCGGTGACGCCGGGCTCGCGCGGCGCTACTTCCGCAGCGCCGCGAAGAGCATCGACATCGCCTGGCAGACCGCCGTCGGCGCCGACCTGGCGATTCCCAGCGTGCAAGGGGAGCGGCCACTGCCGGTGCGCCTGATCAATGCCTACATCGCGCGGCTCTTCGACGCGGCGCAGACCGATGCCGCGGTGGCCGTGGCCTTCGAGCGCGTTTCGCACCTGCTCGATGCGCCGCCGGCGCTGCTGCGGCCGGCAATGATGGCGCGGGTGTTCAGCGCGCGCTGGCGCAAGCCGGCGCTGCCGCTGCGCGAGGCGGCTGCCTAACGTCCGTCGGACGCGGCACTCAGGCCAGCGCTCGCCACAGCCGCTCGAACACCACGCCGAACTGCGCCACCAGCGCCGGGTGGTTGCACAGCACGACGTTCTCCTCGTTGTGCTCGCAGGCGCTGCGCGTCCAGTTGTAGCTGCCGTTGAGCAGCCAGGCCTGGTCGATGATCGCGAACTTGTGGTGCATGTGCGCGTCGCTGGTGTCCAGCGCCACCGGCACGCCGGCCGCGCGCAGCGCATGCACGTCACTGCCGGCGTCGAACGCCTTGGCGCCGTCGGTGATCAGCCGCACCGCGATACCGCGGCGGTGCATCGCCAGCACCTCGGCGCTGATGCGGTCATCCGACAGCGTGAAGACGCACAGGTCGGCGCGGCGCTTCGCGCTGCGCAGCTGGCCGCGGATCATCGACAGGCAGTGCTCGCCGGGGCTGAACGCGGCGTGGGCCTGCACCTCGGCCACCGGTGCGCGCGCGTTGTCGAGACAGCGCACGACGCCTTCGAGCCAACGCAGCAGCGCCAGCGGTGGGGAAGGAGATTCGGCTGCCCGCTCGCGCACCAGCGCGAAGGCACGGTTGCGCAGCTGGCGCAGCGCGTCCTCCGGTGGCTCGGCCTCGCGCAGCGCCTGGCTCAGTGAGCGCTTCTCGTCGTCGCTGAGCACATCGTCGTCGAGCGTGCGCTGCAGCTGATCGAGCAGGGCTGCGGTGGTATTCGCGGCGTCCGTCATTCGCTGCTTCCCTTGCCGCGCGCCAGCTTTGCATCGAGCTGCTTGGCCAGCCGCTCGACCTGGTTCGATGCGGTGTGATCGAGCTTCAGCCGCTCCTCGGTGGCGGCGATCAACGGCATGATGATCTTGCGGTAGGTCACGGCAATCTCCAGCACCGCCTGCGCGAGGCGCAGCGACTCGGGTTCCTCGGCATCGGGCGCCGGGGCCGGCGCCGGCTTCAGCTCGCCGACCGCGCGCGCCACTTCGAGCAAGGTCGACGCGATGCGCGTGCTGCCATCGGCATCGTCACCGCCGAGCTGGCGGCGGCGCGTGAAGGCCTCGGTGATCGCCCGCCAGCGCGCCGCTTCATCGGCGCTCGGCGCGCCCAGCAGCTGCGCCAGCCGCAACAGGTTCTCCTCGGCCCCGGTGGTCAGCGTCTGCGCCTCGCCGCGGTAGTGGTCGCGCAGCAGCGCGTCGAGCTCGCTGTCGCTCATCAACGGCGTTATCCGCCCGGCCAGCTTGACCATGTTGCGGTAGCTGCCCTGCAGCTTGAACGGCGGCGCGTCGCGGTAGGCGTCCTGCTGCGCGGCCGAGGCGATGTAGGCCAGGTTGACCTTCAGCAGCAGGTCGCGCGCACGCGCCAGCCGGCCGAGCAGCGCGACCAGCTCGTCGAGCTCGGCGCCGCTGTACGGGTGCGCGAATTCGCTGCTCGCGACGTCACCGCCCTCGGCCAGCGCGACCAGCCGGTGCAGGTCCTTCGGGTCGCGCGACGACAGCGGCAGCAGCACCGGATTGGAGGTCAGGCAGTTCTCGATGTACGACAGCGCGAACAGCGCCTCGCGGCCCGACAGCACGTCGCCCAGGTTGTGGATGTCGGCGCGGTTGGCCAGCATGTCGGGGATCTTGAAGACCTCCCCCGACTCGGTGTACGGGTTGCCGGCCATCACGATCGCGAAGCGCTTGCCGCGCAGGTCGTAGGTGCGCGGCTCGCCGTTCCACACGCCTTCGATGCGCCGCGTCGCATCGGCCAGCGCGATGAACTTCTGCAGGAACTCGGGCGCGGTGTGCTGGATGTCGTCGAGGTACAGCATCACGTTGCTGCCCATCGCAAGACCGAGGTTCAGTTTCTCCAGCTCCTGGCGCGCCGCGCTGTTCGGCGCTGCCGCCGGGTCGACCGACGTGACGTGGTGGCCGAGCACCGGGCAGTTGATGCGCACGAAGACCAGGCCCAGCCGGTCGGCCACGTACTCCATCAGCGTCGTCTTGCCGTAGCCCGGTGGCGAGATCAGCAGCAGCAGGCCCATGCGGTCGCTGCGCGCGGCCGCGCCGGCCGCGCCGAGCTGCTTGGACAGGTTGTCGCCGACCAGCGGCAGGTAGACCTCGTCGATCAGCCGGTTGCGCACGAAGGTCGACAACGGCTTGGCCTGGAACTGAGAAAGCTTCAGCCGCTGCTTCTCGGCCGCCAGCAGCGCATGGCGGCGGCGGCGGAAGGCCTCGAAGCCGGGCTGCACCTGCGTGACGTGGTGGTTGAAGCGCTGCCAGAAATCATTGAGCTGCAGCGGCAGCGTCCCGTGGCTGATGCGGGCATGCTCGCCGAGCAGGCCTTCGATCGTGGCCGAGAGCTCGGCGTTGTGACGCTGCCGCGCGCCCGGCAGCGCCAGCGCGGCGGCCGCCTCGTCGACCCAGGCGCTGGCCGCGTCGCCCTGCGTGCCGGCGAACGCGGCGACCCAGTCGCGCGCCAGCTGCCAGCGCTCGGCCGGCGCCGCGGCATCGAGGTCGTGCTGCCACGCGGCGAGCTGGCCCGAGCGTTCGAGAGCGCGCTTCAGGTCCGCCGCCAGATCCTCGGCGCGGCCGCTGATGATCCAGCCGTCGGCGCTGCGCGGATCGGCGAGCTGACGCACCAGGTAAGCGGCCGCCTCGGCGCGAACACCCGGCTCGGCGTTGAATGCCGACAGCGCCGTCGCCAGCTCGTGCTGCAGCGTCTCGAGCGCCGCGCCGGCGCCGAATGCCGCCTGCAGCTGCAGCGCGGTGCGGGCGCGCCGCTGCAACGCTGCGCGGGCCTCGGCATCGATGCCCTGCTCGACGTAGCGCAGCGCCAGGGTGCGCGCCACCGGCCCGTAGGCCAGCAGGCCGGCGCCCTGCTGCAGCCGCGCCAGCGCGCGCAAGAGCCTGGTCGCGTCCTCGTCGTGCACGCCCTTCTGGTAACCCTCCTGGTAGCGCGCGGTGGCGGCGCTGCGCACGGCATCGCGCAGCGGATCCGCGCCACCCTCGGGCGTGACCTGCAGCAGCGCCGCATCGATCGCGCCGCGGCCGTCGAGCAGCTCGCGCAGCAGCGTGCCGGCCAGGTACTCGGCACGGGCGAGCGTGGCGCTCTCGGACAGCAGCGCCTGCTGCCAGAACGGCTTCAGCGCCTCCAGCTCGGCATCGTGCGCCGGCGCCTGGTAGTCGGTGCCGGTCAGCTGCCAGACCAGGCCGTCTCCCGCGGGCACCAGCGTCAGGTCCAGCGGCTGGCGGTTGATGGTGAACGCATGCGGGCCGAAGCGCAGCGTCTGCCCGTCGTCGGCGACCAGCTCGCGTTGATCACGCACGGCGCGCAATGCCGCATCGTGCGCCGCCTTCAGCCGCGTGGCGATGTCGTCGGCGGCCACCGCCGAGCCGAGCGAGCGCAGCTCGTCGATCAGCTGCCGCAGCTTGCCGAGCATCGGGTCGGCGGCGAAGTAGCTGTGCACCTGCGCCGGCTCGCGCAGCGCCGCGACACGGCGCGGCACGCCGTCGAGGATGCGGCCCGCTGCCTCGGCCAGCGCCTGCGCGCGGCGCTGCTGCGCCTCGACCAGGTCCTGGCGCCGCGCGGCCAGCGCCTCGTAGACCGTCTCGCGCTGCTCGGCGATGTCGGCGATGAATTCATCGTGCTCGGCAAATCGGCCTTCCAGCTCCTCCAGCTGTGCGAGCAGGCGCGTCAAGGCCTCGTCGCACTTCTCCGGCGAGTCGGCGAATTCCAGCGCGTTCTCGACCGCCTGGCCGAAGAGCTTGAACTGCGCGCCGAACTCGGCCCGCGCCTCGGTCGCGCCCAACGCCTTGCGCCGCTGGCGCGCTTCGGCGCGCTGCTTGTTGATGTCGGCGTACAGCGTCGAGATGCGGTCGAGGATGCGCGTGCGCACCACCGCGTCGCCGCCGGGCAGGCTGCCGAGCTGCGATGTCAGCAGGTCCAGCCCCGCCGCCTGTGCATCGAGCTTGCGCAGCAGTTCGGCCAGCGCCGGCGAGCTCTGGGCTTGCGCCAGCTCGGCCGCCAGTTGCTGCAGCCCGCGCTGCTGGCCGTCGAAGGCGTTGTCGGCGGCCAGGAACTGCAGCGCGCGTTCGCCGACGCGCTGTTGCTCGGCGGCGAGCACCACGTCCATCGCGGCGATCGCCGACACGTCGGCGTAGCGCAGGTCCTTCAAGCCGTGCAGCGCGCCGCGGTGCTCGCGCAAGCGGTCGAGCGCCTTGACGAAGTCCTCGGGCTGGCGCCACAGCATGCTGGCGATGTCGGTCAGCAGCGCGCGCTGCGAGCGCGTGGCCTGCTCGATCGCCTGCGCGGTCTGACGCCGGATCGCATCGACCTTCTCGAACTCGGCCAGCGTCGCGCGCGCGCCATCGACGACCGCGCGCAGGTCGTCCGACAGGCCCTGCGCCTCGGGTTCGTCGAGCCAGAAGAACGCATCGGCGATGCGCCCAGCCTGGCGGATCAGGTCCTCGTAGGCCGCGCGCGTCGGCGCCTGCTCGGCCAGCGCGCGCGCGATGCCGATCAGGTCCGAGATGCCGCGCACCAGCTCGGCATTGCCGATGCGACCGAAGAAGCCTTCGGCCGGCGGCTGCGCCTGTGCGTATTCGTCGTGCGCGAACGGCGTGCGCCACAGCTGCATCGGGTGCAAACGCGTCGGCTCGCCGCGCTCGTCCTGGAACACCAGCAGGCGGCCATCCGGGAAACGCGCGTAGCCATGCGCGACGATCGGCGCGGCCAGCGCCTTGTCGATCAGGTTGTACGAGAACAGCGCGTACAGGCCCTTGAGCGGCTCGTAGAAGACGTAGAGCACGTCCTCGCCGTTGGGCGAGCGGATCATCCGCTTGAAGCGCAGCCCGGCGACCACCTCCGCGGGCAGATCGAAGCGCTTGTGCTCGCCCGACTGCAGCACATAACCGCCGGGGAAGACGATGCCGTGGTCCTCGGGCAGCTGCACGCAGGCGCTGCCGATCGCATCGATGCGCTGCACCTGCTGCGTGCGCGGGATGTAGACGAGATGACGCTGCTGCGATTCGCGGTACGGCCGCATGCGCAGCAGGATCAGCTGGCCGACGCGCGCATAGGCCAGCTCGGCATCGGCCAGCGACTGGTGCGCATCGTCGACCGGCTCGCTGTAGATGCCCAGGCCCGTCTCGGTGTTGTTCTCGACCTTGACCGTCAGGTCGCCGCCGGTGGTCTCGACGAACACCGTGTCGAGCACGTTGACGTGCGGATGCTTGCCCAGCACATGGTCCTCGCGCGTGGCGGGCGTCCACTCGAAGTCATGGCTGGCGGGAAGCGCGATGTCGCGCTCGCCGCGATTGTCGACGTAGCGCACGCTGCCGTCGCGCTCGAGCTGCCAGCGGAAGACGCGCACGTCGCTCAGCTGCTGGCCGATCTGGAACGACGCCAGCAGCTTGTCGGTGGTGACGCGCAGCTGCAGCAGCGAGGCCTGCTTGTAATAAGCGTAGAGCTCGCGGAAGTCGGAGACGAAGCGCGCTTCCTCGAGGAAGCTGCCGGCCAGCGGCACCGGCTCCAGCTCATCGCCGCTGCCGTCGGCCAGGCGGTACAGCGCGAACACGTCGCCGACCGCCGTTTCCTTGCGCAAGCCGATGAAGACGTTGTAGCCGAACAGCAGCAGCTCGCCGATGCGCACGATGTCGCGCGCGACGCAATTGTTGTCGGTGCGCGCGCGCGTGCGCTTCAGCAGCGCCTGCTCGCTGCGCCCGAAGGCCGCCAGCCGCGCCTCGTTCAGCGCCTGCGCTTTGCCGTTCAGCGTGCGGCCGAGCGTCGCCAGGCGCGACTTCAGCAGCTCGTAGCTGCCGCTTTGCGCGACCAGCGGGTCGCCGGCCGCGGGCGCCTCGACGGCTGCAGCGGTGTCGGCGCTCACCGCGCCATCGGTCGATGCCATGCGCTGAGGTCCTGACGCGTCGATAACGCGTTACTGCGGCAGCCGCGCCTGCAGCGATTGCAGCGCGGCCTGGAAGGCGGCCTTCTGCGGCTCGGTGCCGTCGCGCATCACCTTGGCCATCAGCCCGGCGAGCGTCAGGTTCTGCAGCTCGGCCGACGAGCTGCCGAGCGCGCCGACCAGGCCGCGCAGGTCGCCGACCATGTCGCGCTCGCCGCTCAGGTAGTCCTTCAGCCCGGCCTGCAGCGTCTGGCTCTTGCCGATCACGCCGTCGATGCCCTTGCCGAGCGCCAGCGCGCCGACGAAGCGCTCGAAGTAGTCGCCCTGGCCGCCGACGATGTCGATCTTGGTGTTGGCCATCGCCGTGCCCAGCACCTCGGCCTGGTCCTTGGCGATCGCCTGCTGCGCATCGATGCCCTTGAGCGTCTCGACGTGCGACTTCTCCAGCCGCATGCGGAATTCCTCGTGGTCGCGCGTCTCGGCGCTCATCGCCTTCATCGCAGCGAACTTGGTCTCCAGGCCCTTGGCCTCGGCGAGGAAGCGGGCCTCGATGGTCGATGCTTCGGCCTGGCCCGACTTCACGGTGGCATCGGCATCGAGCAGGCGCACGTTGACATCGGCCAGGCCGAGCTTCTCCTTGCCCTCGGCCTCGGCGCCCAGCTTGGCGCGCAGGCCGGTGGCCTCGGCCGAGGCGCGCGCCTCGATCACCTGCGCCTCGGCCTGGCCGACCTTCAGCGTCGCCTCGGCGCCGGCCGAGCGCACGTGCACGTCGGCCATGCCCTGCTTCTCCAGCGCATCGGCCTTGACCATCAGCACCTTGGCCTCGGCCAGGCCCGACGCGGCCGACAGCGCCTCGACGCCCTCGGCCTCGCGCTTCTTCGCCTCGGCCGACTTCTCGGCGACCTTCAGCCGCGCCTCGGCCATCGTGATCTCCTCGGCCGCCAGGTGCTTGGCGCGGCGCTCCTGGCCCTCGGCGGCCTTGACCTCGAGCAGCAACTTCTCCTCGGCCTGGCCCTCGGCCATGATGATGGTCGACTTCTTCGTGCGGTCGGCTTCGGACGTGACGCGCAGCTCCTTGATCGCCTCTTCCTGCTCGGCGACCGTGCGCTCGACGACGATGCGCTCGCGGATCACGTCGGCGATCGCCTTCTTCTGCACCTCGACCGCGCGGTCCTTGTCGATCTTCTGCAGCGTCACTTCCTTCTCGCGGTCGACGACCTCGAGCTCGCGCGCACGCGTGACCTTCTCTTCCTCGATCGCCACCGCGCGCTTGCGGTTGTTCTCGGCCACTTCCTTCTCGCGCTGCGTGTTCTCGTTCTGCACCGCAATGACCTGCTCGGACTGCAGCCGCGCCAGCTCGGACTTGGAGCGCTCCTCGGCCTGGATCTTCAGCGTCTCGGCCTGTTCGCGGGCACGCACGCTGGCCACCTCACGGGCCTGGCGTGCCTGCGCATCGGCGGCCTGGCGCTCCAGCTCCAGCAGCGCCTCCTGCGTCTCGACGTCCTTCTTCTTGATCTGCATTTCCTCGTTGCGGCGCAGCTCGTTGGTGCGCACATGCTCGACCGCCGTCAGCTCGGTGATCTTCTTGATGCCCTGCGCATCGAGGATGTTGCTGTTGTCGAGCTTGGACAGCGGCGTCTGCTCGAGGTAATCGATCGCCGCGTCCTCGAGCACGTAACCCGACAGGTCGTCGCCGATCTGCGCAATGATCTCGTCGCGAAAACGGTCGCGCGCGCCGTACAGGTCGATGAAATCGAGCGACTTGCCCACCGTCTTCAGCGCCTCGGAGAATTTCGCCGAGAACAGCTCTTCCAGCGTGTCGTGGTTCGACGCGCGCGCGCAGCCCACCGCCTGCGCGACCTTCAGCACGTCCTCGGCGGTCTTGTTGACGCGCACGTAGAAGCGCACCTTGATGTCGGCGCGGATGTTGTCGCGGCAGATCAGGCCCTCGTTGCCGGAGCGGTCGATCTCGATCGTCTTGACCGAGATGTCCATCAGCTCGGCCTTGTGGATGATCGGGTAGACCATGCGGCCGGTGAAGGTGACCTCGGGTTCGGCGCGCAGCGTATTGGCGATCAGCGCATAACCCTGCTCGATCTTGCGGTAGAACTTCGCGAGCATCGCGAACAGGCCGAGGATCAGGACGGCCAGCACGATGGCGGCAATGATGAGCGGTTCCATCGATTTCCCTCAGGTCAGGTGGTGGGCAGTGGTCGTCAGGCGGCCGGGACGATCCGGTAGCGGGCGCGCTCGGCGTCGTAGTCGACGATACGCGCCGACGAGCCCTTGGTCAGCGCATTCGGCTCTTCGGCCCAGACGCGGATGTTGATGCTGGCGCCGCGCTGCGCGACCTCGGCGCGGCCGACTCTGGCGTTGACGACACCGGTCACCACTCGGCAGACCTGGCCGACCAGCGCGTGGTTCGACAGCGCGGCATGGGTGATGAACAGCTTGCGCAGCGGCCGGATGGTCGCCGCGGCGAGCGGGATCGCGACCGCGAAGGCGAGCAGCAGCACGACGCTGCCGGCGACGATCGTCTGCACCCCATCCGGCAGCGGCGTCAGCGTCTGCAACTGCGGCAGCAGCCACATGCCGGCCAGGCAGCTGGCGACCCAGGCGTACAGCACCAGCAGGCTGGCGGCCACCGAAAACGGCACGCCGTTCAGCCCGAAGGTGACGACATAGCTCGCCAGCGTCGTCAGCTCCGACGGATCGGCGTCGGCCTGCGCCTCGATGTGCAGGTCGATGTCGAGGCCGGAATGCTCGAAGTCGACCAGGCCGATCACCGCCAGCACCCAGTAGACCAGCACGATGCCCAGCAGCACGGTGTAGACCGCGGTGGGGTAGGAAGACACTGCTGCGCTGAAGTCGCCCATGCACACCTCGGTGGTCGAACGGCGGCGATGGTCGGTCGAATGCGGCGCTGCCGTCAAGCGCAAGCGCTACCGGCGCGGTCGATATACTCCGCCTCCACAGCGCCGATTTGTTCCGGATTGCGGGCGCTTTAACAAATGCCGCTAAAGAGGGACGCCATGAACCCGGTGTCCGCCTTGAAGCGGCGCCGGGTTTTTTCATTGGCTGGTATTTCGATGGCATCGCTTGGGCACGTCACGCCGCAGACGCTGGAATTCGCCGATCCGCTGCCGCTCAAGAGTGGCGCGTCGATCGGGCGTTATCAGCTCGTCTACGAAACCTACGGCACGCTGAACGCCGCGAAGAGCAATGCGGTGCTGGTGTGCCATGCGCTGAACGCCAGCCACCACGTCGCCGGCAGCTACGCCGGCCAGCCGAAGAGCGAAGGCTGGTGGGACAACCTGGTCGGCCCGGGCAAGCCGCTGGACACCGACCGCTTCTTCGTCATCGGCGTCAACAACCTCGGCTCCTGCTTCGGCTCGACCGGCCCGATGCAGGTGAATCCGGACACCGGTCAACCCTGGGGCGCCGACTTCCCCGTAGTCACCGTCGAGGACTGGGTCGATGCGCAGGCGCGGCTGCTGGACCGGCTGGGCATCACGCGGCTGGCCGCGGTGCTCGGCGGCAGCCTGGGCGGCATGCAGGCGCTGTCGTGGACGCTGCGTTACCCGCAGCGCGTCGGCCACTGCATCGCGGTGGCGACGGCGCCGAACCTGTCGGCGCAGAACATCGCCTTCAACGAAGTCGCGCGGCGGGCGATCATCACCGACCCCGATTTCCACGGCGGCCACTTCTATGCGCACGGCGTGCTGCCGCGGCGCGGGCTGCGCGTGGCGCGCATGATCGGCCACATCACCTACCTGTCGGACGACTCGATGGAGGAGAAGTTCGGCCGCAGCCTGCGCAACGGCAGCGTCGACGGCGCACCGCCCGAGCTCGGCTACTCGACGCAGGAGATCGAGTTCCAGATCGAGAGCTACCTGCGCTACCAGGGCGACAAGTTCAGCGAGTACTTCGACGCCAACACGTATCTGCTGATCACCCGCGCGCTCGACTACTTCGACCCGGCGCGCGAACACGGCGGCGACCTGTCGCGCGCCTTCGCCGCGGCCCGCGCGCAGCGCTTCCTGGTCATCAGCTTCACGACCGACTGGCGCTTCCCGCCGGCGCGCTCGCGCGAGATCGTCAAGGCGCTGGTGGACAACCGCATCGACGTCAGCTACGCCGAGATCGAGGCGCCGCACGGCCACGATGCCTTCCTGCTCGAGGACCCGCGGTATCACGGCGTGCTGCGGGCGTATTTCGATCGCATTGCGGCGGAGCTGTCGATATGAGTGAACGACGAGAGCTCGAAGTCATCGCCGAGCTGGTACCGGCCGGCTCGCGCGTGCTCGACCTCGGCTGCGGCGACGGCGCGCTGCTGGCCCACCTGTGCGAGAAGAAGGGCTGCTCGGGCTACGGCATCGAGATCGCCGATGCCAACGTGCTGGCCTGCGCGCGGCGCGGCGTCAACGTGATCCAGCTCAACCTCGAGGAAGGGCTGGCGCTGTTCGACGACGCCAGCTTCGACGTCGTGCTGCAGCTCGACACGCTGCAGCACCTGCGCAACACCGAGAAGATGCTGCGCGAGACGGCGCGTGTCGGCCGCCTGGGCATCTTGAGCTTCCCGAACTTCGCGCACTGGCAGAACCGCTTCTCGATCCTGCGCGGCCGCATGCCGGTGACCAAGACGCTGCCCTACCAGTGGTACGACACGCCGAACATCCGCGTCGGCACGCACACCGATTTCGAGGTGCTGGCGCGCAAGAACGGCCTGCGCGTGCTCGACAGCTTCGGCCTGCACCGCGGCCAGCCGGTGCGGCGGATGCCGAACCTGCTGGCGACCGTCGCGGTGTTCAAGTTCGAAAGAGGCTGAGCGGCGTCAGCGCATCGCCTTGCCTGCCAGGCGCAGGATGTCGTCCAGCGCATTGCCGTCGCCGTTCATGTCGAGCATCGCGCCCAGTCCCGACCCGCCCGCGCCGCCGGTTCGGCCACCCAGCAGTCCACCCAGCAGGCCGCCGAGACCGCCGGCCTCGGGTTCCGCCTCGGGCTGCATTGCGGACGCGCCACCCTGCTTGGCCAGGAATCCGGTGACCAGCATGGCCAGCATCGGCAGCATCTTCTTCAGCAGTGCCGGGTCGATGCCCGATTGCGCCCCGGCGTTCTGCGCAACCGTACGGCTCACGTCCTTCGAGCCGAAGATCTGCCCCAGCACATCGTTGCCCGCGCTCACGTCGGTGGGCTGCGGCGACAGCACCTGATCGAGCAGGCCGCCGCCGCCGAGCTGGCCGAGCAGATCGCCCAACCCGCCGAGGCCGCCGGGCTGCGTTTGCGCCTGCTTCTTCAGGCCGCCCAGGATGGCCGGCATCAGCGCCTCGGCGCCGCTGGCCGCCTGGTCCTCGCTGACGCCCAGCTCGCGGGCCACCGACTGGAGGCCGCCCATCTGGGCCAGGATGTCCGTGATCTGCTGCATGGCGTCTCCCGCTCTCAAGCAAATGTGGCTCTGCCACTTTGCTTGACCCCCCTCGGGGGGCCTGACGCAAAGCGGCAGGTTTGGGGGTGCTCAGTCCAGCAGCTCGTTCGGCACGTTGCCGCCGTTGGCGGCGATCTGCGCGAGCACCGTCTTGTGCAGCCACATGTTCATCTTCGCCGAGTCGTCCATCAGCTCCGGCGGGCAACGCAGTTCGGTCGCGAGCTCCTTGCGTGCCGTGAAGCTGCTGTCGATGTCGAGCAGCTTGAGCAGGTCGACGATGGAGGTGCGCCAGTTCAGCTTCTGCGGATTCGCCGCCGCGCGCTGCTCGAGCTGGGCAACGACATCGACGACCGCGATCGGCTTGACCGCCGGCGCTGCAGGCGCCGCGCCCGGGCTCGGTGATGCGTCAGCCGAGGGCTGCGCGGGTGGGGCCTGCTCGGCATCACCGCCGCCGATGCCCAGCTTCTCGAGAATCTTGCTGAAGAATCCCATGTCGCGCTCCTTGTGTGGCTGCGTCGATCCTACGCCGCATCACCTCGTGAAGCCGTGACAACCTGGGGATCAGATCACGACCCGGCAATTGCGCACCGCGCGTTGCCGCCAGGGACTGTCGGCGGCCAGCGTCCGATGCCAGGCCGCCAGCGCGGCAGCAGCCTGGCCTTCGAGCAGATCCCGCAGCAGCGCATTGCGCAGGCGCAGCGGGTGCTCAGGCGGCAGCGCCGAGGCATAACGCTCATCGGCCGTGGCATGCAGCCGACGCGCCGCGTCGGCACGCCCGGCCAGCGCCTCGGCGCAGCCCAGCGCGTCGAGTGCCTGGCCCCATTCGACGCGGTGCGGTGTCGGCACGGCGGCATGCTCGGCCGCGAGCGCGCGCAGGTCGACCACCGGGTCGGCCCGTCCGTCGCGCAGCAGCGCTTCGGCCTGCATGCGGCGCAACTTCAGCATCGACGACGACGCCGGCGGAAAGCCCGCGGCCGCCAGCCCGGCGTGCGCCTCGGCGAGCGCCGCGATGCCGTCGTCGGCCTGGCCGGCCAGCGACGCCGCCAGTCCCCAGGCCTGAACCGCGACCCAGCCCTCGGCGCCGCGCGCCGTGTCCGACAGCGCGTTGCGTGCCGCGGCCATGGCCGCCTCGGGCCGGCCGAGGCCGATCTCGGCGCTGGCCAGCAGGCGCCACTGCAACGGGTGCTCGGTCGGCGCATCGTTGCCGCGCGTCAGGCGCAGCAGGCGCTCGCGTGCCGCGCCGTAGTGCCCGAGGTCGATGTCGATGACCGACTGCACGGCGTCGAGCCGGGCCCGGTTGACGGCCTTCATCGAGCGCCGGGCCGCGATGGCCTGGGCGCGCTGCATGGCGGCGGCGGCTTCGCGCAGCTCGCCCTGGTTGCGCGCCGTGGTGGCGAAGGCCTCCAGCGCCGAGGCCAGGTCCAGGTGATCGGGCCCTCTGGCGCGCTCGGTCTCGGCCACGAACGCGCGTGCGTGCATCAGCGCCTGCGGGGCATGACCGAGCCAGCTCTCGGCCGCCGTCAGCGCATAGTGCGCCAGCGCGCGTGCCTCGGCACATGCGGTGCCGGGTCGGGTGCAGGCATCGAGGGCCTGGCGGGCCAGCGCCGTGGCACGCGGGCCATCGCTGCGCAGCAGTGCTTCGGCGAGCGCCGCGCGGCTGCGGTTCAAGGCCGCGTCGTCGGATTCGGCGCTCGCCTCGAGCAGGCCGATGGCCTCCTGCAACGTGGCCACCGAGGCCTCGGTCTGGCGCAGCCGGAAGTACACACGGCCCAGCTCGCCCAGCAGCTCGCCGCGCAGGCGCGGCTGGCTGGCGAAATCGCTGCCCGCCCGGGCCACCGCCGCGTCGATCATCTCGCGTCCGGTGACCTCGCTGCGGCCCTGCGCCGGCTCGGCATCGCTGACCATGCGGTAGATGAAATCGCGCACCGTCTCGGCGCGCGCTCGCTGCGCTTCGGACTCGCGGCCCTGCTGCCAGGCCAGTGCAGCGGCGCCGCCGATCAGCAATGCACCGACCACGGCCGCCGCGCTCGCCAGCCGGTGGCGGCGCAGCAGCAGCCGCAGGCGTTGCCACCACGGCACGCGCCGCGCCAGCACCGGGCGGTCGGCGAGCAGGCGGCGCAGGTCCTCCGCGAAGTGCTCGACCGACGCGTAGCGATCCCGCGGCGCCTTGCGCAGGGCCTTCAGCAGCACCGTGTCGACGTCGCGGCCCAGGCCGGGCAGGCGCGGCTCGGTCAGCGTCAGCGCCTGGATCGATTGCGCGGCGCTGTCGTCGGCGCGGCCATAGGGCATGCGGCCGGTGAGCAGCTCGTAGAGCACCACGCCGGCGCTGTAGACGTCGGTGGCCGTCGTCACCGCGCCGCCGCCGGGCACCTGCTCGGGCGCGGCGTATTTCGGCGTCATCAGGTAGACGGCCTCCTGCGTCAGCGCGGGCGCGTCGGCCGTCGGCGCCAGCAGCTTGGCGATGCCGAAGTCGAGCAGCTTCACCTGGCCCTCGGCATCGACCAGGATGTTGCTGGGCTTCAGGTCGCGGTGCACCGTCATGTGCCGGTGCGCGTGGTCGACGGCGTCGAGCACCTGCAGGTAAAGCCGCAGCTTGTCGCGCAGCGGCCGGCCGGCGGCGTACTCGGTAATCGGCACGCCGGCCACGTGTTCCAGCACGATGAACGGCTGGCCGCTCTCGGCGACGCCGGCATCGATCAGGCGCGCGATGTGCGGATGGTCCAGCGCCGCCAGCACATCGCGTTCGCGCGCGAAACGCTCGGCCAGCACGCCCGATGCGTGCGACGCCTTCGGCAGCTTGATCGCCACCTGGCGCTTGAGCTGGCCGTCGGCGCGCTCGGCCAGCCACACCGTGGCCATGCCGCCCTCGCCGAGCGGGCGCAGCAGGCGGTAGCCGGCCACCCGCTGGCCGCTGCGCGGCTCCGCGCCGGCGGCCGCAGCCTGGCGCAGGGCATCGCCGAGCGCCTCGCTTGCCGGCTCGGCCAGCACCCGGGTCTGCTCGTCGCTCGCGCCGAGCAAGGGCGAGGGCACCTCGTGCGGGTTCATCAGGCTTGCCTCCGTGCTTCGCGCGGAGGTCGATTCTGAGCCGAGTTCGCCGCCGAGGCGACGGCCGAGCTACAGGCTGAAGTCGTAATCGATGATCAGTGGTGCGTGGTCCGAGAAGCGCTGATCCAGGAAGATCGCCTCGCGCGTCGCCTTCGCGGCGACGCCGGGCGTCGCCAGGTGGTAGTCGAGCCGCCAGCCGACGTTCTTCGCCCAGGCCTGGCCGCGGTTGCTCCACCAGGTGTATTGCTCGGGGTGCGGATTGAGGCGGCGGAACACGTCGACCAGGCCGGCCTCCTCGAGCAGGCGCGTCATCCAGGCTCGCTCGTCGGGCAGGAAGCCCGAATTCTTCTGGTTGCTGCGCCAGTTCTTCAGGTCGATTTCCTTGTGCGCGATGTTGACGTCGCCGACGAGGATGAATTCGCGCTCGGCCTTCAGCGCCATCAGGTGCGGATACACGACGTCGAGAAAGCGGTACTTTGCCGCCTGGCGCTGCTCGCCCGACGAGCCGCTGGGGAAGTAACAGCTGATGATGCTCAGGCGGCGGCGGTCGGTGTCGAAGCGCGTCTCGACATAGCGGCCCTCGGCATCGAATTCGGGATTACCCAATCCCGCAATCACGGCCGAAGGCGGCTTGCGCGTGTAGAGCCCGACGCCGGAGTAGCCTTTCTTCTGCGCGAAGTGGAAATGCCCCTGCAATCCCGCGATCGTGTCGAAGCGGCCGGCCACATCCTCGGCCTGGGCCTTGACCTCCTGCACGCCCATACAATCGGCGCCCACCGCCTCCGCCCATGGGAGGAGGCCCTTGTTGGCGGCCGAACGGATGCCGTTCAGGTTCAGCGTGACGAGACGAAATGCCAAGGTGACTCCAACGATGTCTTCGATGCCGCCTCCCACCTCGCGCGACACGCTGGCCAGCGACGAGCTGGCGCAGGACTTCGTCCGCTTCTCGGTCGAGGCCGGCGTGCTGCGCTTCGGGGAGTTCAAGACCAAGGCCGGGCGGCTGTCGCCCTACTTCTTCAACGCCGGCCTGTTCGACGACGGCGCCAAGCTGGGCCGTCTGGCGGGATTTTATGCACGCCGGCTGCTCGACTCGGGCCTGCAGTTCGACATGCTGTTCGGCCCCGCGTACAAGGGCATCCCGCTTGCCGCGGCGGTTGCCATCGAGCTGGCGCGGCTGGGGCGCAACGCACCCTTTGCTTACAACCGCAAGGAAGCCAAGGACCACGGCGAGGGCGGCACGCTGGTCGGCGCGCCGGTGCGCGGCCGCGTTGTCATCATCGACGACGTGATTTCAGCGGGGACCTCGGTGCGTGAATCGATCTCGATGATCCAGACCGCCGGCGCGACACCGGCCGGCGTGCTGATTGCGCTCGACCGCCAGGAACGCGCGGCCGAGGGCACGCAGGAGCTGGCGTGGTCGGCAGTGCAGTTCGTGCGCGATCGGCTGCAGCTGCCGGTGGTGGCCATCGCCACGCTGGCCGACCTGCTGCAGACGCTGTCGAACACGGCCGACCCGGCGCTGGCCGAACACGCGGCGCCGATCGCCGCCTACCGCGACCGCTACGGCGTCGCCGCGCACTGAGCACCATGGGCGGCCGGCTGTTGTTGCTGCTCGCCACGCTGGGCGCCGCCGGCCTCGCGTCGGCCCAGGGCGCGGGCCCGGCGGCTTCGGCGGCCGGCATCTACACCTGCACCGACGACAACGGCCGCCGCCTGACCTCCGATCGGCCGATCCCGGCCTGCGTCGGCAAGGAACAGCGCGAGTTGAACCGCGACGGCTCGCTGCGCCGCATCGTGCCGCCGACGCTGTCGGCCGAGGAACGCGCCGAGCGCGAGGCCACCGAACGCCGCATGGCGCTGGTGCGCGCCGCGCAAGCCGACGCGGTGCGGCGCGACCGCAACCTGGTGGCGCGCTTTCCGGACGAGGCGGCGCACCGCAAGGCGCGCGAGGCCGCGCTCGACACGGTGCGCGTCGCGATGAAGACCACCGAGCAGCGCAAGCTGGAGCTCGCCGCGGAGCGCAAGCCCCTGAACGAAGAAGCCGAGTTCTACAAGGGCAAGAACCTGCCGGCCAAGCTGAGGCAGCAGATCGACGCCAACGACGCCGCCGTCGATGCGCAGCGCGACGCCGTGTCCAATCAGGAAGCCGAGCTGGTGCGCATCAACAAGCTCTACGACGAGGAGCTCGCCCGCCTGCGCAAGCTGTGGGGCGGCGCGCAGCCCGGATCGCTGCCGGTGGCGGCGCCCGCCGCCGCCGTCAGCCGAGCCGCCGCTTCAGCAGCTCGTTGACCTGCGCCGGGTTGGCCTTGCCGCGGCTGGCCTTCATCACCTGGCCGACCAGCGCATTGAAGGCCTTGTCCTTGCCGGCGCGGTACTCCTCGACCGACTTCGGATTTGCTGCCACCACTTCGTCGACGATCTTTTCCAGCGCGCCCGAGTCGTTCATCTGCTTCAGGCCCTTGGCCTCGATGACGGCATCGACGTCGGTCGACTCGCCCGACCACAGCGCATCGAACACCTGCTTGGCGGCGTTGTTCGAGATCACACCCTCGCCGATGCGCCGGATCAGCGCGGCCAGCGTGGCCGCCGGCACCGGGCTCGCGTCGATCTCGCGGTCCTCGGCGTTCAGGCGCCGCGCGAGCTCGCCCATCAGCCAGTTGGCGACGAGCTTGGGCCACGCGGCCGCATCGCGGCCGCCCTCCGAAGACATGCAAGCGTCGCGCGCGGCCTCGTAATAGCGCGCGAAGCCCAGGCTCTGCGTCATCATCGCCGCGTCTTCTGCCGACAGGCCGTCGGCCTGCTGGAAACGCCCGGCCATCGCCGCCGGCAGCTCCGGCATCGCGGCCTTCACGCGCGCTATCCACTCGGGCGCGATCACCAGCGGCGGCAGGTCGGGGTCGGGGAAGTAGCGGTAGTCGTGCGCGTCTTCCTTGCTGCGCATCGCACGCGTCTCGCCGGTGTCGGGATTGAACAGCACCGTGGCCTGCTCGATCGCCAGTCCGTCCTCGATGCGGTCGATCTGCCAATGCACCTCGAAGTCGATCGCCTGCTGCATGAAGCGGAACGAGTTCAGGTTCTTGATCTCGCGGCGCGTGCCGAAATCCGCCCCCGGCTTGCGCACCGAGACGTTGGCATCGCAGCGGAAGCTGCCTTCCTGCATGTTGCCGTCGCAGATGCCGAGCCAGACGACCAGCGCATGCAGAGCGCGCGCGTACTCCACCGCCTCGGCGGCCGAGCGCATGTCGGGCTCGGTGACGATCTCCAGCAGCGGCGTGCCGGCGCGGTTCAGGTCGATGCCCGACTGGCCGTGGTAGTCCTCGTGCAGGCTCTTGCCCGCGTCCTCTTCGAGGTGCGCACGCGTCAGCCGCACGGTCTTCTTCTGCTCGCCGAGCAGGAACGAGATGCTGCCGCCCTGCACGACGGGAATCTCGTACTGGCTGATCTGGTAGCCCTTGGGCAGGTCCGGGTAGAAGTAGTTCTTGCGCGCGAAGATCGACTGCGGCGCCACCTTCGCGCCGACCGCCAGGCCGAGCCGGATCGCCCGGTCGACCGCCGCGCGGTTCATCACCGGCAGCGTGCCCGGCAGCGCCAGGTCGACCGCGCAGGCCTGCGTGTTCGGCGCCGCGCCGAAAGCCGTCGATGCGCCGGAGAAGATCTTGCTCTGCGTCGAGAGCTGGGCATGCGTTTCGAGGCCGATGACGACCTCGTAGCCGCGGACCAAGGCAGATGTGCTCATGTGGGGGAACGGCGGTGCCAGTCGGTCGCCTGCTGGAACGCGTGGGCCGCGTGCAGCAGCGGGCCTTCGGCGAAGTAGTTGCCTATCAGCTGCAGGCCGACCGGCATGCCGTGCTCGCCGAAGCCGGCGGGCAGGCTCATGCCGGGCAGCCCGGCCAGGCTGGCGGGCAGCGTGAAGATGTCGGCGAGGTAGGCCTTCACCGGGTCGTCACCTTGTTCGCCGAGCTTCCAGGCGACGCTCGGCGCCACCGGGCCGGCGATCAGGTCGCAGTCGGCGAAGCAGCGCTGGAAGTCGTCGGCGATCATGCGGCGCAGCTTCTGCGCCTGCAGGTAGTACGCGTCGTAGTAGCCGTGGCTGAGCACGTAGGTGCCGATCATGATGCGGCGCTTGACCTCGGCACCGAACCCCTCCGCCCGCGTCTTCTTGTACATGTCGAGCAGGTCGGTGTACTGCGCCGCGCGGTGGCCGAACTTGACGCCGTCGAAGCGCGACAGGTTCGAGCTCGCCTCGGCCGGCGCGATGATGTAGTAGACGGGAATGGACAGCTCGGTGCGCGGCAGGCTGACGTCGACCAGCGTGGCGCCGAGCTTCTCGAGCTCGCTGAGCGCCGCACGCAGTGCACCGTTCACATCGGCGGCCAGCGTGGCCGGGAAGAATTCCTTCGGCAGCCCGATGCGCAGGCCTTCGAGCGGCCGCGCGGCGCTGGCGCCGGCGCGCGCTTGCAGCATCTGCGCATGGAAGTCCTGCGGCGCTCGCTCGGCGCTGGTCGAGTCGCGCTCGTCGAAGCCGCTCATCGCCGACAGCAGCAGCGCGCAGTCTTCGGCCGAACGCGCCAGCGGGCCGGCCTGGTCCAGGCTGGACGCGAAGGCGATCATCCCGTAGCGCGAGCAGACGCCGTAGGTCGGCTTGATGCCGGTGACGCCGGTGAACGCGGCCGGCTGGCGGATCGAGCCGCCGGTGTCGGTACCGGTGGCGGCGGGAACCAGCCGTGCGGCCACCGCGGCGGCTGAGCCGCCCGACGAGCCGCCGGGCACCCGCCCGAGGTCCCAGGGGTTCAGCGCCGGGCCATAGGCCGAGTTCTCGTTGCCCGAGCCCATCGCGAACTCGTCGCAGTTCAGCTTGCCCAGGCTGATGGTGCCGGCGGCCTTCAGCCGGGCGATCACCGTGGCGTCGAAGGGGCTGCGGTAGCCGGCGAGCATCTTCGAGCCGGCGGTCGTCGGCGCGTCAACGGTGACGAAGATGTCCTTGTGGGCCATCGGCACGCCGAGCAGCGGCGCGGTGTCGCCCGCGGCACGCCGCGCATCGGCAGCCCGCGCGGCGGCATGCGCGCCCTCGGCATCGATCTGCAGGAAGGCGCCCAATCGTGACTGGCTGTCGATGCGCGCGAGCAGATGTGTCACGAGCTCATCACTGGATACCTCGCGTGCGGCCAGCGCGCGGGCCAGCTCGGCCACGCCAAGGTCGTGCAGCGCGGTCATTCGATGACCCTCGGCACCAGGAACAAGCCATCCTCGACGACCGGCGCGCTGCACTGGTTGACCGCGCGCTCGTCGGTCTCGGTGACGACGTCCTCGCGCAGGCGCAACGCCACCTCGCGCACCGCCGACAGTGGCGTGTACAGCGGCTCGACGCCGCTGGTGTCGACGCTGCCCATCTGTTCGACGTGCGAGAAGAAGCCGTTGAGCTGCGCCAGCATCAGGCGCTCTTCATCGGGGGTCAGTGCGAGCCGCGCCAGATGGGCGATCCGGCTCACGTCCACGGGGGTCAGGGGCATCGGGATGAGGGCGGTGCGTTACGTCCTGCAGCGGGTTTGCAAGAGCGGAAATCCGAGGGTGATCGGGTATTATCGCCGGCTATCCGCCGCGGCCTGTTCCCGGGTCCAGCGGCACCGAATTCCCCCCGAAATCCCAACCGCTGCCCGCCGCGCACGCCCTCGCGGCCCACTTGCGCGCTTCAAGTGCGCGCGCCTCGAGATTCGCGCGCGCTGCAGAGTGCGCGCCCCCAAGCGTCTATCGTCTTCATCCCTCCATGTTCGGATCCCTGCGCCGCTACTTCTCCACCGACCTGGCCATCGACCTCGGCACCGCCAACACGCTGATCTATGTGCGTGGCAAGGGCATCGTGCTCGATGAGCCCTCGGTCGTCTCCATCCGCCACGAAGGCGGCCCCAACGGCAAGAAGACGATCCAGGCGGTCGGTGCCGAGGCCAAGGCGATGCTCGGCAAGGTGCCGGGCAACATCGAGGCGATTCGCCCGATGAAGGACGGCGTGATCGCCGACTTCACCGTCACCGAGCAGATGCTCAAGCAGTTCATCAAGATGGTCCATCCGCGGTCGGTGCTGCGCCCGAGCCCGCGGATCATCATCTGCGTGCCCTGCGGCTCGACGCAGGTCGAGCGCCGCGCGATCCGCGAATCGGCGCTCGGCGCCGGCGCATCGCAGGTCTACCTCATCGAGGAACCCATGGCCGCAGCGATCGGCGCGGGGTTGCCGGTCTCGGAAGCCTCGGGCTCGATGGTCGTCGACATCGGCGGCGGCACCACCGAGGTCGGCGTGATCTCGCTCGGCGGCATGGTCTGGAAAGGCAGCGTGCGCGTCGGCGGCGACAAGTTCGACGAGGCGATCATCAACTACATCCGCCGCAACTACGGCATGCTGATCGGCGAGCCCACCGCCGAGAGCATCAAGAAGAGCATCGGCAGCGCCTTCCCCGGCAGCGAAGTCAAGGAGATGGAGGTCAAGGGCCGCAACCTCTCCGAAGGCGTGCCGCGCAGCTTCACGATCAGCTCCAACGAGATCCTCGAAGCGCTGACCGACCCGCTGAACCAGATCGTTTCCAGCGTCAAGAACGCGCTCGAACAGACCCCGCCCGAGCTCGGCGCCGACATCGCCGAGCGCGGCATGATGCTGACCGGCGGCGGCGCGCTGCTGCGCGACCTCGACCGCCTGCTGGCCGAGGAGACCGGCCTGCCGGTGCTGGTCGCCGAAGACCCGCTGACCTGCGTCGTGCGCGGCTGCGGCATGGCGCTCGAACGCATGGAACGCCTGGGCAGCATCTTCACCTCGGAGTAAGGTTCATGCTGCGCTGATCCACGAGATCGGTGCAGCGACACCACGGCGGCCACCACCATGCCTCTGGGTACCCTGGACCGCACCCCGCCGCCGTTCTTCCGCCAAGGAACACCGGCGCTGACCAAGCTCGTGCTGTGCTCGGCGCTGGCCGTCTTCCTGATGGCCGCCGACAACCGCCTGAAGCTGACGCAGCCGCTGCGCGCCGCCGTCGCCACCGCGCTGCTGCCGGTGCAGCGGTCGCTGATGGTGCCGGTGAACCTGAGCTACACCGGCATCGATTACCTGCGCGGGCTGCAACGCGCGATCAGCGCCGAGAACAGCGTGCGCCGGCTGATGGCGAGCCAGGCCGAGCGCGCCGCCCGCGGCGACCAATTGGCGCTGGAAAACACCCGCTTGCGCGCGCTGCTCGACCTGCGCCCGGCGCTGCAGGTGAAATCGATCTCCGCCGAGGTGATGTACGAAGCGGCCGATCCGTACTCGCGCAAGGCCTACATCGACCGCGGCGCGACGCACGGCATCGTGCTCGGCGCGCCGGTGATCAACGAGGCCGGCGTGCTCGGCCAGGTGACGCGCGTCTTTCCGCTCAATTCGATGGTCACGCTGCTGACCGACAAGGACGCGGCGATTCCGGTGCTGAACGCACGCAGCCAGCAGCGCAGCGCGGCGTTCGGCGGCGCTGCGGGCGGCCTGCTCGAGCTGCGCTTCATGGCCGGCAATGCCGACGTGCAGGTCGGCGACAAGCTCGTCACCTCGGGCGTCGACGGCGTCTACCCCGCGGGGCTGGCGGTCGCGCAGATCAGCCGCATCGACCGCAAGGTCGACTCCGGTTTCGCGCACATCCTGCTGGCGCCGGCCGCGGCGATCGACGGCGTGCGCCATGTGCTGGTGCTGGAGCCGCTGTCGGTGCAGCTGCCGCCGCCACCGGAACCGGCCCCGACGCCGGCCAAGCCGAGCCACCGGACCAAGGCGGGCGCCAAGCCCTCTGCATCGGGGGCAGCACCATGATCATGCCGCGCGGCTCCGAGCTGCTGCTGCCGGCGAACCCGATGTTCATCGGGCTGTCGCTGCTGCTCGCGCTGGCGCTCGAGATGCTGCCGATCGGCCGTCACGCCGCGTCGCCCGACCTGCTGGCGCTGGTGCTGGTGTTCTGGATCGTGCACCAGCCGCAGCGCGTCGGCGTCGGCCTGGGCTTCATCTTCGGGCTGCTGATGGACGTGCACGAAGGCGCGGTGCTCGGCCAGCACGCGCTGGCCTACACGCTGCTGGCGTTCTTCGCGGTCAGCATTCACCGGCGCCTGCTGTGGTTTTCGGTGCCGTCGCAGGCGCTGCAGATCCTGCCGCTGTTCGCCGCGGCCCATGGCGTGTCGCTGGCCACGCGGCTGATCGTCGGCGGCATGTTCCCGGGCTGGTCGGTGATGTTGGCGCCGGTCTTCGAATCGCTGCTGTGGCCGGTGGTCGGCTGGCTGCTGCTGGCGCCGCAGCGCCGCGCACCGGACCCCGATGAGAACCGTCCGCTATGACGGAGCTGAAGAACCTCGAGCGCGAGCTGAGCCGCTTTCGCGGCCGCCTGCTCGCCGCGGCGCTGTTCGTGCTGCTGTGCTTTGGCCTGCTCGCCGCGCGCCTGGCCTGGCTGCAGATCGTGCGCCATGCCGAGCTGGCGACGCAGGCCGAGGCCAACCGCATCGCGGTGGTGCCGATCGTGCCGAACCGCGGGCTGATCGTCGATCGCAACGGCATCGTGCTGGCGACGAACTACTCGGCCTACACGCTGGAGATCACGCCGTCGAAGGTCGAGGGTGAGCTCGATCCGATGATCGACCAGCTCGGCGCGCTGCTCGACATCCAGCCGCGCGACCGCCGCCGCTTCAAGCGCCTGCTCGACGAGAGCAAGAGCTTCGAATCGCTGCCGATCCGCACCAAGTTGAGCGACGAGGAAGTCGCGCGCTTCATGGCGCAGCGCTTCCGCTTCCCCGGCGTCGACGTGCGCGCGCGGCTGTTCCGCAACTATCCCGAGGGTGAATCGGCGAGCCACCTGCTCGGCTACATCGGCCGCATCAATGCCAAGGAAAAGGCGGCGATGGAGGATTGGGACGAGGAGACGCAAGGCAACTACCGCGGCACCGACTACATCGGCAAGCTCGGCCTCGAGCAGAGCTACGAGCGCGACCTGCACGGCATCACCGGCTTCGAGGAGGTCGAGACCAGCGCCGGCGGCCGCGCCGTGCGGCGGCTGCGCAGCCATCCGGCCACGCCCGGCAATACGCTGGTGCTGTCGGTCGACATGCGGCTGCAGCAGCTGATCGAGAAGCTCTACGGCGATCGGCGCGGCGCGCTGGTGGCGCTGGATCCGCGCTCCGGCGAAGTGCTGTCCTTCGTCAGCAAGCCGACCTTCGACCCGAACCTGTTCGTCGACGGCATCGACGCCGACAGCTGGCGCGAGCTCAACGAATCCATCGACAAGCCGCTGCTGAACCGCGCGCTGCGCGGCACCTACCCGCCGGGCTCGACCTTCAAGCCCTTCATGGCGCTGGTCGGTCTGGCCACGGGCAAGCGCACGCCGCAGCAGGCGATCTCCGATCCCGGCTACTTCATGTTCGGCAACCACCGCTTCCGCGACGACAAGGAAGGCGGCCACGGCTTCGTCGACATGTACCGCTCGATCGTGCACAGCTGCGACACCTACTACTACGTGCTGGCCAGCGAGCTCGGCGTCGACATGATGGCCGAGCACCTGGCGCCGTTCGGCTTCGGCCAGCTGACCGGCATCGACCTCGAGGGCGAGGTCAAGGGCATCCTGCCGTCGACGACGTGGAAGAAGCGCGCCTACAAGCGGCCCGAGCAGCAGCGCTGGTATGCCGGCGAGACGATCTCGCTGGGCATCGGCCAGGGCTACAACAGCTACACGATGCTGCAGCTGGCGCAGGCGCTGGGCACGCTGGCCAGCGGCGGCGAGCGCCACAAGCCGCACCTGGTGCGCGAGGTCGTCGACGTCGTGCACGGCACGCGGCGGCCGGTCGGCGACCAGCGCATCGATCCGGTGCCGATCAAGCCCGAGCACCTGGCGGTGATCCGCCAGGCGCTGGTCGGCGTCAACATCGAGGGCACCTCGGCCACGGCCTTCCGCGGCGCCGCCTACACGTCTGCCGGCAAGACCGGCACCGCGCAGGTCGTCGGCATCAAGCAGAACGAGAAGTACAACGCCGCGAAGATGGCCGAGCACCTGCGTGACCACGCGCTGTTCGTCGCCTATGCGCCGGCCGAGGATCCGCGCATCGCCGTCGCGCTGATCGTCGAGAACGCCGGCTTCGGCGCGCAGAACGCGGCGCCGATCGCGCGCCGCATCTTCGACTACTGGCTGCAGGGCCTGTACCCCACCGACGAGGACATCGCCGCGGTGCAGCAGGGCCAGTCGCCGGCACCGTTGAAGCCGCCGCGGCCGCTGGCGCAGGTGGTCTTCAAGACCTCGGCGCCGGCTTCGGCGGCGGCCCTCGCCCCTTCGGGAGCGGCCTCGGGAGTCGCGCGGTGAGCGCCATCGTCGAGCAGGCGACGCTGTGGCAGCGCGTGCGGCCGGTGCTGGCGGTGTTCGATGCGCCGCTGGCCGGCGGGCTGCTGCTGCTGGCGGCGATCGGGCTGACGATCATGTACTCGGCCGGCTTCGACCATGGCACGCGCTTCGTCGACCACGGCCGCAACATGGCGCTGGGCTTCCTGGTGATGTTCGCGATGGCACAGCTGCCGCCGCAGAAGCTGATGCGGCTGGCTGTGCCGCTGTACACGCTGGGCGTCACGCTGCTGATCGCCACCGCGCTGTTCGGCATCACGAAGAAGGGCGCGACACGCTGGCTGCATGTCGGCGTCGTGATCCAGCCGAGCGAGATCATGAAGCTGGCGATGCCGCTGATGCTGGCGTGGTGGTTCCAGAAGCGCGAGGGCCAGCTTCAGGTGCCCGATTTCGCGATCGCCGGGTTGTTGTTGCTGCTGCCGGTGGGGCTGGTCGCGAAGCAGCCGGACCTGGGTACCGCGATCCTGATCCTGTCGGCGGGGCTGTACGTGATCTTCTTTGCCGGGCTGTCGTGGAAACTGATCATCCCGGTGCTCGGCGCGGCCGCGATCGGCCTGGTCGCGCTGGTCGCGAGTGCGGACACGATCTGCGAGCCCGACCGCGTCTGGCCGCTGCTGCGCGAGTACCAGAAACACCGCGTCTGCACGCTGCTCGATCCGACCACCGACCCGCTCGGCAAGGGCTTCCACATCATCCAGGGCATGATCGCGATCGGCTCCGGCGGCGTCGGCGGCAAGGGCTTCATGAACGGCACGCAGACGCACCTGGAGTTCATTCCCGAGCGCACCACCGACTTCATCTTCGCCGCGTATGCCGAGGAGTTCGGCCTGGTCGGCGCGGCCGTGCTGCTGCTGGCCTTCGTCTTCGTGATCCTGCGCGGGCTGGTGATCGCCGCCCAGGCGCCGACGGTGTTCACGCGCCTGCTCGCCGGCGCGATCTCGCTGAGCTTCTTCACCTATGCCTTCGTCAACATGGGCATGGTCAGCGGCATCCTGCCGGTGGTCGGCATCCCGCTGCCCTTCGTCAGCTACGGCGGCACGGCGATGGTCACGCTGGGGCTCGCGCTCGGCATGTTGATGTCGATCTCGCGCAGCCGCGGCTTGATGCAGCGCTGAAAGTGTCGGCCGGCTACCGGCGCGCCGGGGCCGCCAGCCCGCCGGGCTGATCGTCGGGCCGCGGCGAGGACGGCGCCGATGCGCCATCGGCCACCGTCTCGTCGCGCCGCGCGAGCGGAAAGCGCACGGTGAACAAGGCCCCCGGCCCGCTGCCGACCGGCGCCGCGCCGGCGCGGTTGCGCGCATCACCGATCGCCACCTCGGCGCCGTGCTGCTGCACGATCTCGCGCACGATCGCCAAACCCAGTCCGCTGCCATCGACATTGGTGCCCAGCGCGCGATAGAACGGCCGGAACACCAGCTCGCGCTCGGCCTGCGGGATGCCGGGGCCGGTGTCCTCGACCTGCAGCACGATGACCTGGCCGAACGGGTCGTCCATCACCCGCACAGTGACGCTGCCGCCGGCCGGCGTGTACTGCAGCGCGTTGTCGACCAGGTTGCGGATCAGCTCGCGGATCAAGAGCGGCTGGCCAGCCAGCCTGCCGTGCAGCGCCTGGCCTTCCTCGGGCCCTTCGTAGCCGAGGTCGATGCGGTTCTCGAGCGCGCGCGGCACGAAGTCGCGCACCGTCTCGCGCGCCAGCCGCGCCAGGTTGACCTCCTGCTTGCCGCGCGCGGCGCTCTCCTTGTCCTCGGCGCGCGCCATCGCCAGCAACTGGTTGACCATGTGCGCGGCGCGCTGGCTGGCATGGGCGATCTGCTGCAGCGAGCGCTTCAGCGCCTTCGGATCCTGCTCGCCGGCGTCGATCTCGCGCTGTGCCAGCTCGGCCTGCATGCGCAGGCCGGCCAGCGGCGTCTTCAGCTGGTGCGCGGCGTCGGCGAGAAAGTGCTTCTGCGCGCCGATCGAGTGGTCGAGCCGGCCCAGCAGCTCGTTGATCGCACCGACCAGCGGCGCGACTTCCTCCGGCACGTCACGCTCCTGCAGCGGCGACAGGTCGTGGCTCTCGCGGCGGCGGATGCGCTGCTGCAGCTCGTTGAGCGGCTTGATGCCGCGCGCCAGTGCGAACCACACCAGCAGCACCGCCAGCGGCAGCACGACGAACTGCGGCACGATGACGCCCTTGATGATCTCGGTGGCCAGCCGCGAGCGCTTGTCCAGCGTCTCGGCCACCTGCACCAGCGGCGGCACTTCGCCGGGTATGCCCGTCGACGGCAGCCAGACGTAGGCCACGCGCACCGCGTCGGACTGCACGTCGTCGTCGCGGTAGCGCAGCTCCTGCGCCGGCGCGGCGGGCTCGTCGGGCACCGGCAGCTCGCGATCGCCGGCGATGTATTCGCCGCGTGCGCCCAGCACCTGGAAGAACACGCGGTCGGCCTCGTCCGAGCGCAGCACCTCGTTGGCCACTTCGGGCAGGCGCAAGCGCACGCGGCTGCGCTGGCCCGCCGTCTCGCGCTCGACGATCACCTGGCGCGCGATCGTGCGCGCCGTCTCGGCCAGCGCGCGGTCGAACGGCCGGTTGGCGATGCTCTGCGCCACCAGCCAGGTCAGCGCGACGCTCATCGGCCACAGCAGCAGCAGCGGCGCGAGCATCCAGTCGAGGATCTCGCCGAAGAGCGAACGCTGCTCACGCTGCGAAGTGGCTTGCATGCTTGTCGCAGCATAGCCGCGACGGCGTCTTCCCAGCGGGTGGGATCAGCTCTGGATCTTCTCCAGGCAGTACCCAAGCCCGCGGACCGTGGCGATGCGAATCGGCCCCTGCTCGATCTTCTTGCGCAGCCGGTGGATGTAGACCTCGATCGCGTTGTTGCTGACCTCTTCGCCCCATTCGCAGAGGCGATCGACCAGCTGGTCCTTGCTGACCAGCCGCCCGGCGCGCTGCAGCAGCACCTCGAGCAGGCTCAGCTCGCGCGCCGACAGCTCGATCATCTGGTCGCTGATGTAGGCCACGCGGCCGGTGGCATCGAAGGTCAGCGGGCCGTGGCGGATCAGGCTCGACGCGGTGCCGAGGCCGCGGCGCGTCAACGCCCGCACGCGCGCCTCGAGCTCCTGCAGCGAGAACGGCTTGGCCATGTAGTCGTCGGCGCCGAGGTCCAGGCCCTTGACGCGCTGCTCGACGCTGTCGGCCGCGGTCAGGATCAGCACCGGCATCGACGAGCCGCGGCCGCGCAGCTTGCGCAGCACGTCGAAGCCATGCATCTTGGGCAGCCCGAGGTCGAGGATCAGCAGGTCGAACTCGTGCGACTGCAAGGCCGCATCCGCTTCGCTGCCACTGCCGACCTGGTCGACGGCATAACCCGACGCGCGCAACGAGCGCATCAGCCCGTCGGCCAGCACCTGGTCGTCTTCGGCGATCAGAATCCGCATCGCTTGTCTCCTGCTGAAGCCTCTGCGGGCTGTCGGTCCCCGATGGTCGTTCGATTCTAGGCAGTTCGCTTCACCGCGGCGCCCGCGCTGTCAAGCACCGCCTTGTGGATGCGCGGATCGCACCTACTGTACAAATATCCAGTCGCTGACATAATCCGCCGCAACCAAGACCCGAGGAGAGCCCCATGGATGCACCCGTCAAAGCCCTGAACACCGAAAAGGCCAAGGCCCTGCAGGCCGCACTGGCGCAGATCGAGAAACAGTTCGGCAAGGGCTCGATCATGCGGCTGGGCGACGGCGAGGTCGAGCCGATCGAAGTCGTCTCCACCGGCTCGCTCGGCCTGGACATCGCACTCGGCGTCGGCGGCCTGCCGCGCGGCCGGGTGGTCGAGATCTACGGCCCGGAATCCTCGGGCAAGACGACGCTGACCTTGCAGGTCGTCGCGCAGATGCAGCAGCTCGGCGGCACCTGCGCCTTCATCGATGCCGAACACGCGCTCGATACGGGTTATGCGCAGAAGCTCGGCGTCAACCTGCAGGAGCTGCTGATCAGCCAGCCCGACACCGGCGAGCAGGCGCTGGAGATCGTCGATGCGCTGGTGCGTTCGGGCTCGGTCGACCTGGTGGTCATCGACTCGGTCGCCGCACTGACGCCCAAGGCCGAGCTCGAAGGCGAGATGGGCGATTCGCTGCCCGGCCTGCAGGCGCGGCTGATGAGCCAGGCGCTGCGCAAGCTGACCGCGACGATCAAGAAGACCAACACGATGGTCATCTTCATCAATCAGATCCGCATGAAGATCGGCGTGATGTTCGGCAACCCCGAGACGACGACCGGCGGCAACGCGCTGAAGTTCTATTCGTCGGTGCGGCTCGATATCCGCCGCACCGGCAGCATCAAGCGCGGCGAAGAAGTGATCGGCAGCGAAACCAAGGTCAAGGTCGTCAAGAACAAGGTTGCGCCGCCCTTCAAGACCGCCGAGTTCGACATCCTCTACGGCGAAGGCACCAGCCGCCAGGGCGAGATCATCGACCTGGGCGTCAACGCCAAGATCGTCGAGAAGTCCGGCGCCTGGTACGCCTACAACGGCGAGAAGATCGGCCAGGGCAAGGACAACGCGCGCGAGTTCCTGCGCGAGAACGCCGACCTGGCGCGCGAGATCGAGAACAAGGTGCGCGAGTCGCTGGGCATCCCGGCACTGCCCGCCGCGGGCGCGGCCGAAGCCTGATCAGGCTTGGCGCCGAAGAAACCCGCTTCGCTGAAGGTGCGCGCGCTGCAATGGCTCGCGCAGCGCGAGCACAGCCGCGCCGAGCTGCAAGGCAAGCTGCTGCGCTTGTTGCGCGGCAGCGAATCCGATGAAACCACCGCCGCCGCCGAGGTCGACACGCTGCTCGACTGGCTGACGGCCCACGGCTTCCTGTCGCAGGCGCGCTTCGTCGAAAGCCGCGTCCACGCCCGCGAGAAGCGCTTCGGCAACCTGCGCATCGAGCGCGAGCTGCAGCAGCATGGCGTGGCGCTCGATGCCGATGCCTTGCAGGCGCTGAAAGCGTCCGAGTTCGAACGCGCGCAATCGATCTGGCGCAAGAAGTACGCGGCCACGCCGGCGAGCGACACCGCGGCGCGGCTGCGCCAGATGCGCTTCCTGGTCGGCCGCGGCTTCTCGGCGGAGGTGGTGCGCCGCGTGTTGCGCGACGCCGCAGCGACCGATCGCGCCGCGGACGCCGACCCGGCCAACGGGGACGACTGACCGAAGCGGCCGCACCCGGCCCGCGGGGTGCACGTAGTACCCGTCAGCTTTGCCGCAGCGCAGCATGCTAAATTGCGTCGGTTTGCTTCCGTGGCAGGCCCCTTTAGCCGTCCGGATGTGCCCGAAAAGCGCATCCGGCTCGGTGATCCACGACCCTTCGCAGTGAGCCCCCGATGAAGATCCACGAGTACCAAGGCAAAGAGATCCTGCGCCAGTTCGGCGTACCGGTCCCCCGGGGCTACCCCGCGTTCACCGTGCAGGAAGCGGTCGAAGCCGCGCAGAAGCTCGGCGGCAGCGTCTGGGTCGTCAAGGCGCAGATCCACGCCGGCGGCCGCGGCAAGGGCGGGGGCGTCAAGCTCGCGCGCTCGATGGACGAGGTCAAGGCCCTCTCCGGCCAGATCCTCGGCATGCAGCTGAAGACGCACCAGACCGGCCCCGAAGGCCAGAAGGTGCGCCGGCTGCTGATCGAAGAAGGCGCCGACATCAAGAAGGAGTACTACGTCGCCGCGCTGACCGACCGCGCCACGCAGAAGGTGGCGATGATGGCCTCCAGCGAAGGCGGCATGGACATCGAGGAGGTCGCCCACGCGACGCCCGAGAAGATCATCAAGATCTTCGTCGAGCCGAGCGAAGGCCTGACCGACAAGCAGGCGCTCGAGCTCGCCGCCGGCATCGGCGTGCCGCTGGCCAGCCAGGCGCAGGCCATCGAAGTGCTGAAGAAGCTCTACGCCTGCTACATGCAGACCGACGCCAGCCTGGCCGAGATCAACCCGCTGATCCTCGAGGGCAACGGCAACATCAAGGCGCTCGACGCGAAGTTCAACTTCGATTCCAACGCGCTGTTCCGCCATCCGGAGATCGTCGCCTACCGTGACCTCGACGAAGAGGATGCCGCCGAGATCGAGGCCAGCAAGTTCGACCTCGCCTACATCTCGCTGGACGGCAACATCGGCTGCCTGGTCAACGGCGCCGGCCTGGCGATGGCGACGATGGACACCATCAAGCTCTTCGGCGGCGAGCCGGCCAACTTCCTCGACGTCGGCGGTGGCGCCACGGCCGAGAAGGTCACCGAGGCGTTCAAGATCATGCTGAAGAACCCGGAGGTCAAGGGCATCCTGGTCAACATCTTCGGCGGCATCATGAAGTGCGACACCATCGCCGAAGGCGTGATCAGCGCCTGCAGGGCGGTGAACCTGAGCGTGCCGCTGGTCGTGCGCATGAAGGGCACCAACGAGGACCTGGGCAAGAAGATGCTCGCCGAATCGGGGCTGCCGATCATCGCAGCCGACACCATGGCCGAAGCCGCGACCAAGATCGTCGCTGCCGTGCAGTGAGCCCGAAGGAAATCCAATGAGCATCCTGATCAACAAAGACACCAAGGTCATCACGCAGGGCATCACCGGCAAGACGGGCCAGTTCCACACGCGCGGCTGCGTCGCCTATGCCAACGGCAAGAACTGCTTCGTCGCCGGCGTCAACCCGAAGAAGGCCGGCGAAGACTTCGAAGGCATCCCGATCTACGCCAACGTGTCCGAAGCCAAGGCGCAGACCGGCGCCAGCGTCAGCGTGATCTACGTGCCGCCCGCAGGCGCCGCAGCGGCGATCTGGGAAGCCGTCGAGGCCGAGCTCGACCTGGCGATCTGCATCACCGAAGGCATCCCCGTGCGCGACATGCTCGAGGTGCGCAACAAGATGAAGGCCAAGGAAGCGGCCGGCGGCAAGAAGACGCTGCTGCTGGGGCCCAACTGCCCCGGCCTGATCACGCCCGAAGAGATCAAGATCGGCATCATGCCGGGCCACATCCACCGCAAGGGCCGCATCGGCGTGGTCTCGCGCTCCGGCACGCTGACCTATGAAGCGGTCGCCCAGCTGACCGAGATCGGCCTCGGCCAGTCGAGCGCCGTCGGCATCGGCGGCGACCCGATCAACGGCCTGAAGCACATCGACGTGATGAAGGCCTTCAACGACGATCCGGACACCGACGCGGTGATCATGATCGGCGAGATCGGCGGCCCCGACGAAGCCGAGGCCGCGCGCTGGTGCAAGGACAACATGAAGAAGCCGATCGTCGGCTTCATCGCCGGCGTCACCGCGCCTCCGGGCAAGCGCATGGGCCACGCCGGCGCGCTGATCTCGGGCGGCGCCGACACCGCCGACGCCAAGCTCGCGATCATGGAAGAGTGCGGCTTCACGATCACCCGCAACCCGAGCGAGATGGCCCGGCTGCTGAAGCAGCTGCTGTAAACGGCTCCGGTATGCGCACGTACAGGCCACCTTCGGGTGGCCTGTTTGTTTTGCCCCTGCCCTATGTAGTCCCCGCAACGTGGCGGCCGGACGCCGGGCATAAACTTCCGCCGCCTCCGCTGGCGGGCGCACACCGAACGATCACAAGGGATCCCCGATGGACCAATTCATGCATGTCGAGTTCTGGATCGCCGTCGGGCAGATCATCATGATCGACATCCTGCTCGGCGGCGACAACGCGGTCGTCATCGCGCTCGCCTGCCGCAGCCTGCCGGCCAAGCAGCGCACGAAGGGCATCATCTGGGGCACCGCCGGCGCCATCGTGCTGCGCGTGGCGCTGATCTTCTTCGCATTGACGCTGCTGAAGATCTCGTTCCTGAAGCTGGTCGGCGCGGCACTGCTGCTGTGGATCGGCGTCAAGCTGCTGCTGCCCGAGGACGGGGACGAGCACGGCAACATCCAGTCCAGCGACAAGCTGTGGTCTGCCGTTCGCACGGTGATCGTCGCCGACTTCGTGATGAGCCTGGACAACGTGATCGCGATTGCCGGCGCCGCCGAAGGCGCGGGCGGCGACCACAAGATGCCGCTGGTGATCTTCGGCCTGCTGGTCAGCATCCCGATCATCGTCTGGGGCAGCCAGTTCGTGATCAAGCTGATGGACCGCTTCCCGATCGTCATCACGCTCGGCGGCATGCTGCTGGGCTGGATCGCCGGCACGATGGCCGTGGGCGATCCGGCGCTCGCCGGCACCATCACGCAGGTCAACGGCGAAGCGACCGCCACGGTGCGCTATGCCGCCGGCATCGCCGGCGCGCTGCTGGTGCTGATCGTCGGCCTGCTGTTGAAGCGCCGGCAGACGACGCCGCAGACGGTCAGCGAGTAGCGCGCGCGAGACGCGGCGCAGCGCCCCGTTGCGGGCGTCGCTGTGGTAGCTTGCGGCGTATCCGCAGGGCTTTCGCAACGACATGCACGATGCCGCTCCGCCCGGCGCGCCTGGATGGTGGCGCCGCCTGTGGCCGCCACGCCAGACGCCTGAAGCCGCCGACGCGCCAGTGACGGCGCCGACGGCGCCGCGCTTTGGCCGCTACCAGGCCACCGCCGTGCTCGGCGAAGGCGCCTCGGGGCCGGTCTACCTGGCGCAGGCCGGCGAACAATCGGCGGCGATCAAGGTCCTCGCACTCGATCCCCGGCTCAACCCGCGCGAACAGGCCGACCTGCGGCAGCGATTCCTGCGCCAGGCCGAGATCATGCGCACCGTGTCGCATCCGGACATCGTGGCGCTGCTCGACAGCGGTGAGACCGAAGGCCGTCCGTGGGTGGCGATGGAAGTCGCGCCCGGCACCGACCTCACGCGCTACACCCGCACCAACCGCCTGCTGCCAGAGCCGCTGGCGCTGCGCATCGGCGCGCGCGTCGCTCGCGCACTCGCGCATGCACACCGCCATGGCATCGTGCACCGCGATCTGAAGCCGGCCAACGTCCGCATCGACCTGAGCACCGACCAGCTGAAGCTGCTCGACTTCGGCGTCGCCAGGCTCGAGGACGCCCAGGTCACGCGCACCGGCGTGACGCTGGGCACGCCGGCCTACATGGCGCCCGAACAACTGGTCGGCGAGACCGCCGGCCCGGCCGGCGACACCTATGCGCTCGGCGTGATGCTCTACGAGCTGCTGACCGGGCATCTGCCCTATCCGGCGACGCACCTCGGCGAGCTGCTGCGGGCCGTCGCCGCGGGCACGCCGGCGCCGCTGCGACATTGGCGCCCCGAGTTGCCCGAAGGGCTGGAGCAGTTCCTGGGCACACTGCTGAAGGCGTTGCCGCAGGCGCGACCTGCCGATCTGGACCGGCTCGCCGATGAACTCGAGCACTGGGCGACGCTGCTGCAACGCCCGGCACCATCGTGATGTCCCCCACGGCTCGGGTCCACCCGCAAGGCGAAGCGTGTGAAGGACAAGGCACAATCGCCGCACACGACCTGACGCCGATCACCCTCCCGCACGTCGCAATGAGCCCACTGCCCCGCCCGCAAGCAGGCTCGTTCGCGCTCGCCGCGCTGCTACGCTGCATCCGAGTGCCCCGATGAGCTTCGAGTTCTTTCATGCCGTGGACACCGGCCGCGCGCGCTCGAACAACGAGGACTCGGTGGCCATCGACGAAACCAACGCGCTGGCCGTGCTGGCCGACGGCATGGGCGGCTACAACGCCGGCGAAGTGGCCAGCAACATGGCCACCTCGTTCATCAAGAGCGAGCTCGGCCGCTGGCTGCACGAAGCCGGCGGCAAGGCCAACGACGCCGAAGTCCGCCGCGCGATGGACATCTGCGTCGACAACGCCAACCGGGCGATCTTCAATGCCGCGAACGCCAATCCGCAATACGCTGGCATGGGCACGACGCTGGTCGTCGCGGTGTTCCGTGAGGGTCAGCTGCGGCTCGGCCACGTCGGCGACTCACGCGCCTACCGCTTGCGCGGCGGCCAGCTGGTGCAGATCACGCGCGACCACTCGCTGCTGCAGGAACAGATCGACGCCGGCCTGATCACGCCGGAGCAGGCGGCCTTCTCGGCCAACAAGAACCTGGTGACGCGTGCCGTCGGCGTCGAGGACACGGTGCTGCTCGAGACCCACCTGCACGACGTGCAGCCGGGCGACCTCTACCTGATGTGCTCCGACGGCTTGTCGGACATGCTCGACAACGCGACGCTGTCGCAGATGTTGCAGGCGCACGACGAGTTGCCGAAGGCCGGTCGCGCGCTGATCGATGCCGCCAATGATGCAGGCGGAAAGGATAATATCGCGCTCGTTCTCGTGCGCGTCGCGGGCAACCCGGCGTCCAACGCCAAGCCCTGGTGGCGCTTCGGGCGCTGAAGAGCTGAAGGCGGAACGTGCCGGACCGAGGGATGGGGTCCGCAGTCAAGATAAGGGCAAGCATGGGCAAACTGGTGGTTTCGCTCGATGGTGTGGTCATCAAGGAAGTCCAGATCACCAAGGACAAGACCACGCTCGGGCGCCGTCCTTACAACGACATCGTCATCGACAACCTCGCCGTCAGCGGCGAGCATGCCGTGCTGCAGATGGTGGGCGGAGACGTCTTCATCGAAGACCTGAACAGCACCAACGGCACCTACATCAACGGCAAGGCGATCAAGAAGCAGCTGCTGGCGCACAACGACACGGTCGAGATCGGCAAGTACAAGATCAAGTACCTGGTCGAGGACAGCGGCGACTACGAGAAGACGATGATCATGCGGCCGGGTGCGATGGCGCCGGTCCACCATGCCGGCCCGCCCTCCGGGCATGGCGCCTTCAACCCGGTGGCCACGTCGCCCCGTCCTGTGCTCAGCGGCAGCGTCGGTGGGGGCGTGATGAGCAGCCTGCCGGCGTCGATCAAGGTGTTGAGCGGTGCTGCAGCGGGCCGTGAGGTGACGCTGACCAAGGTCGTCACCACCGTCGGCAAGCCCGGCGTGCAGGTCGCCTCGATCACCAAGCGGCCGGGCGGCTACGTCATCGCCCACGTCGAGGGTCTCGCGCGCCCGAGCATCAACGGCATGCCGCTCGCCGGCGACATCGCGCCGCTGAAGAACGGCGACCTGATCGAGCTCGCCGGCACGCAGATGCAGTTCATCCAGGCCTGAATGGGCACCCGGCGCCGCGGGTACGTGGCGCCCGCCGAGCGGGTGCTCGGCCGCCTTGGGGCGGCCCGGCGCCGGCCGAGCTTCCCTCCGATAGCGCTCAGGCTGCCGTGAACTAGGTCACGTCACCGTCACGATCGGCGGCCCCGTCATCACTGGGGGGGTCGAGTGTGGACAAAGCGACCTTGCGGGCGAGCGACACCGGCGCGACGATCGGTCTTTTCCTCGGCCGAGGCTTCAGCCGCCTCGACGCGCCCCATGCAAATCCGGGTTCTAGGCTGCTCGGGGTCGATCGCGGCCGGTTGCCGCACGACCGCATTCCTGCTCGATGACGACGTGCTGATCGACGCCGGCACCGGCGTCGGCGACCTGTCGCTGGAGCAGCTCGAACGCATCGACCATGTGCTGCTGAGCCATTCGCACCTCGACCACGTGCTCGGCGTGCCGCTGCTGGCCGACAGCGTGATGCGTCGGCGCGCAGGCCGGCCGCCGATCCAGGTCCACGCGCTGCCGGCGACGCTCGACGCACTGCGCCGCCACATCTTCAACGGCGCGATCTGGCCCGACTTCACCCGCCTGCCGTCGGCCGAGCAGCCGGTGCTGACGCTGAAGCCCTTCCAGACCGGCGACGTGATCGAGCTCGGCGGCCGCCGCATCGAGGTGCTGCCGGCGCTGCACACGGTGCCGGCGGTCGGCTTCGCGGTGATGCCGCCGGCCGATGGCGGCGGTGCCTGGGTCTTCACCGGCGACACCGCGCCCGATCCGGCGCTGTGGCAGCGGCTGGCGTCGATGCGCGTCGGCAGCCTGGTGATCGAGACCGCCTTCCGCAACGACGAGCACCTGCTGGCCGACATCAGCCGCCACATGCATCCGGCCGCGCTCGGCCGCCAGCTGCAACAGCTTGCGGCCGGCGTGCAGGTCTACATCACGCACATCAAGCCGGGCGAGCTCGATCCGGTGATGAGCGAGATCGGCGCCATCGGCAGCCGGCACGCGGTACATGCGCTGACGGCCGGGCAGGTGATGACGGTCGGCTGAAGTCGCCGAGTGACGAAAAGCGTCACTCCTTGCCAAGCGCGACTGACGGAATTGGGCCGGAAATCCGGCCAGACGTGAGGATTGCACGTCTGCGGCACCAAAACCCCACGTTTGAAGGCTGGCACAGCCCCTGCAATGAAGAGAGGGCACAGTCCCCCACCCCAGCCCCAACACACCCCGTCAGGAGCACTCATGAAGCGCAGCATTCAAAAAGGTTTCACCCTCATCGAACTGATGATCGTCGTGGCGATCATCGGCATCCTGGCAGCGGTTGCGCTGCCGGCCTATCGCGACTACATGATCAAGGCGCGCGTGTCTGAAATCATCGACGCGGCCAAGATGTGCAAGGCGGCAATTTCGGAGGCCTACCAGACCGCACCGACCGGCTTTGCACCAGGCGCCAACGGCTGGGGCTGCAACGAGACCCAGACCACCACCAAGTTCGTCGCCGGCATTGCCACGACCCTCAATGGTGAGATCCAAATCACCGCGCCGGCCGCTGAAGCTGACCTCGCGGGCATCGGTGGTTCGCAGGGCGCGCAGGGCATGGTCGTCACCATTCAGCCGCAGACCGCTGCCAACGCGCCGTTCACTGTCGCCGCCAACATCGGCGACACGGTCCACCACTGGCACTGCTCGACCTCTGCCGCGCACCGCAAGTACGCTCCGGGCTCCTGCAAGCAATAAGCTCGGCACGAGCTGAGTTAAAAAGGGCGCCCTCGGGCGCCCTTTGTCGTTTCAGTCGAGTCCCCTCCTATGACGCTTCCCGGTCCCATGGAATCGATGCCCTCGGCACTCCCCCCCTCGCCACTCGCGAGCGGTTGGGGCTTTCGCGCCAAGGCTGCCGGCTACCACCTGCTCGGCAGTGCCTTGGTCGCTGCGCTGGCCGCCGCCCTGGTGTTCCTGCTGTGGTATCCGTGGCCGTACAGCGTGCTCGCGGGAGGAACCGGCCTCTTCCTCCTGATCACCGGCGTCGACGTCGTGATGGGGCCGCTGATCACCTTCGCGGTCTTCGATCGGCGCAAACCCTGGCGCGAGCTGCGCCGCGACTTGGCCGTCGTGGTGGCCCTGCAGCTCGCCGCGCTGGTTTATGGCCTGTACGTGATGCACGCGGTGCGGCCCGTCGTCATGGCGCTGGAAGGCGACCGGCTGCGCGTGGTGACCGCCAACGACGTCGTGCTCGAAGAACTGCCGAAGGCGCTGCCGCCGCTGCAGACCCTGTCGAACACCGGCCCGCTGATCATCGCCACGGCAACACCCAGCACGGCCGACGAGCAGTTCGACGCGATCCAGCAAGCGCTCGGCGGCCTGGACATGGGCATGCGCCCGAAGTTCTGGCGGCCCTGGGACGATGCTGCCCGCGCAAGCTCCAAAGCAGTGGCCAGGCCCTTGGCCGAGATGCGCAAGCGCTATCCGGAACGCGCCGCAGAGCTCGACGCCGCGATCCAGCGCACCGGACGGACGGAACAGCAACTGCGCTATCTGCCCATCCTGGCGCGTCACGCGGACTGGATCGCGCTGGTCGACGCCGGTTCCGGCGACATCATCGGCTTCGCGCCCTTCAACGCGTACTGACGGACGCGCGTCAGGCCCGGCCTGTGGCGCATTCCTAGAATGCGCCGATGCTTCTCACCTCCACCGCCGGCGTGCAACCCGCGCGCGGCGCCTTGAGCATCCCGGCCCTGCTGCTGGCCGGCAGCATCCCCGCGCTGCTGGCCTACAACCTGCCGCCGTCGTCGACGATGCTCAACCAGTGCCTGGCAGTCGGCCTGTGGGGCGGCGTGGTCGCGGCGCTCGCGCCGGCCGGCCAGGCGCTGCGGCGGGCCGGCGTACTCTACGCCGCGCTGCTGGCCACGCTCGCCGGCGCGCTTGGCAGCGCACTCTTCGCCGACCTGCCGTTTCCGCTCGCCGCTTCGGGCATCGCGCTGCTGGTCGCCGCGCTCGCGCTGGCCTGGACCGGCTGCGCGGCCGCCGACCGCCCCGACCGCAGCAGCGTCTTCACCTGGTTCGCGCTCGGCCTGCTGGTCGCAGGCGTCCTGAGCGCCCTCGTCGCGCTGGTCCAGGTCTTCGCCTCGTCGCTGACCGACGGCAACTGGATCGCCCACAGCGGCCTGCCCGGCCGCGCCGTCGGCAACCTGCGCCAGCCCAACCACCTGTGCAGCCTGCTGCTGTGGGGCGTGATCGCGGCCGTCGCATTGCGCGAGCTGCACGTGCTGCGCCTCGGCGCGACGGTGGCACTGGTCGTGCTGATGGTCTTCGCGGTCGAATTGAGCGCCTCGCGCACCGGTGCGCTCGGCCTCGGCCTGCTGGCGTTGTGGGGCGTGCTGGACCGGCGGCTGGCCAAGAGCACGCGATTGCTGCTGCTGGCGACGCCGCTGATCTACGCGCTGTCCTACGGCGCGATGGCCTTGTACGGCCAGTGGAGCGACCAGGCGATCGGCGCCGCGGCGCGCCTGGCCGGCGAAGGCAGCGGCATCGAGAGCCCGAATTCGCGGCGCCGCATCTGGGCCAACGCGCTGGCGCTGATCGCACAACAGCCGTGGCTCGGCGTCGGCTTCGGGGAATTCAACCTCGCCTGGTCGCTGACGCCGTTCCCGGGGCGGCCGACGGCCTTCTTCGACCACACGCACACGCTGCCGCTGCAGCTGGCGGTCGAGCTCGGCCTGCCGCTGGCGGCGCTGATCATGGTGCTGATGGGCGTCGCGCTGTGGCAGGGCTGGCGCCGCAGCAGCGCGGCCACGGGCGACGACGGCAGCTGCGCGCGCGCGGCCTGGATGCTGGTGCTGCTGATCGGGCTGCACAGCCTGTCCGAGTACCCGCTGTGGTACGCCTACTTCCTGCTGCCGGCCGCGTTTGCCTGGGGTTATGCCCTCGGTGCCGGCGGCCCACCCGCACCCGCGGTGTCGAGCTCAACCGCCGGCCGGATCGCCGGCGTGCTGCTGGTGCTCGGCGCCGCGTTCGCGCTGGTCGACTACCGGCGCGTGGTCGAGATCTACGCGCCCGGCGAACAGGCCGGACCGCTGGCCGAGCGCATCGCGGCCGGGCAGCGCAGCCCGTTCTTCGGCCACCACGCCGACTACGCCGCAGCCACCGGCAGCGAGGCGCTGCCCGGCACGGCACTCGCGTTTCGGCGCGCACCGCACTACCTGCTCGACACGCGCTTGATGATCGCCTGGGCGCGCCATCTGGCCGAGAACGGCGAGCCGGATCAGGCGCGCGCGCTGGCCGAGCGGCTGCGCGAGTTCCGCAATTCAGCGTCCGACGACTTCTTCAAGCCCTGCGACGAGGGTGATCGCGCGGCCTTCCAGTGCCAGCCGGCGCAGTCGCCGCACCCGTGGCGCGAGTACCTGGGACGGCGGCCGAAGCAGCGAGCGCTTCAGCCTTGAGTCGTCGATTCAGGACGAGGGGAGCGGGACATCAGCGTTCACCCGAGTTGAGGAGGTTTGAACGAAGGCCGCCACCGCATGTGTCAACCGAAGTGTAAACTGGGTATTCTTGAATGAGAGGGCGTTCATGGGAGCACCGCTGAAGAACCCACCCGTGTACCTCACGATGGCGCAGGTGCGCTTCAACGCGGTTCTGAAGCTTGCGAACTACTTGCCGGACATTCAGGAGGCCTTGCGCAAGGCGGGCTACCCCGTTTATCAGGCCCACAAGGCGGTCGTGCTTCAAATTGCAGTCCAGGACGGCCAGCCGACGCCGATGCCGACGCTCCGGGAGCGGTATTCATTCGGCAACCTCGACAAGACCCATACCTTCTGGCTCGACAACGAAGCCTTCGCCCTCCAGTCGACGCACTATGGGCATTTCGAGTCATTCTCGGAGGTCTTCATGACGGGGATGTCGCGCGTCCACGAGGCGGTTCAGCTTGACTACACGGACCGAATCGGGCTGCGCTATCTGGACCGCGTCTTCCCTCGGAAGGGAGACACCCTCGACAAGTACCTGTTCCCCGAGGCGATGGGCCTGGGCAACCGCCTGGGAGGCACGACGCTGCAGTCCTATGCGGAAACGCTGAGCGATGCAGGCCTCTACAAGCTGCGCTCGCGCGTGGTCATCCAGAGCGGCGGACTTGTGTTTCCCCCGGACGTGGTCCTTGGCGACATGGTCGTGGTACCGCGCCTGGCCGAATACGAAGGCTTGCACGCCATCCTTGACAATGATGGCTTCTTCGAGCGTCGCGAGGTCTACTCCGTGAAGGGAGTGGCCAAGCACCTGGACGCCATCCATCAGGTGATTGGCGACGCATTTCGAGCGACGGCAACGCCGCACGCCTTTGTCGTCTGGAACGAATGAGATGCTCTCCGTACTCCTTCCGGTTCCTGTCTTGCCTGAGCACTTCGGCTATCGACCGGTGCCGGCCGCGTGTGTCCCCGCGCCGGTCGTGGATGGAGGCCCCCTTCCCCTGTTCGGTGGCATCGGCACCGGTGGGCTGGAGAGCGCCTCGTATTACCTCGCACGAGCGGGGTATCGCCCGTATGAGGTCTTGCACCCCGCGGAGCCCGCTGCGGCCGTGGCGGAGCGTCCAGCCCCCTTCGTCGACTTGATGCAAACGGTCAAGGACGGTTTCGGCAGGACGATGTCATCCCTGCCGGAAGTGTTCGGCGTATCGCGCCAGACCCTCTACAACTGGCTTGCCGGCGAGATTCCGAAAGAGCAGCACCACGCGAAGCTTCAGGCGCTTGCGGCCGCGGCGCGCGTGTTTCAGGAGCTTGGCTTCAAGCCGACCTCGAGCTCACTCGGGCGCACCGTCCTGCACGGCAAGTCGCTGCTTCAGCTGATCGGCGACGGTGCGAACGGAGACGAAGTAGCGAGAAGACTGGTCCGAGTCTCCCAACGCGGCAGCGAAGCCCGAACCAAGCTCGACGCCGTCCTCGGCGGCCGCAAAGCTCCGCGGCTTGATGCGGCCGACATGGGGACTCCGTCGCTCGTTGAGGACGCCTGACGGGCATGGAGGGCACGTCGCCGCCGCAGTGGACGCGCGAAACAACCTGGCGGCAGGGCCACGTTCTTCGCGCCGAAACGGCGACTGCGCTCGGACTGATCCACCCGGTCGAGAGTGCAAGAACATGCGTTGTCGTGATCGCCCACGACTGCGACCTTGCCAATGAAGACCTCACCGCAGAACCCGATGTCGAAGTGATTGTCGGCAGGGTCGCCGAGCCTCCCGACGGCAATTACCGGTGGGGGAAGGCCCCGCGCACGCTGCACCTGGACATGATGCGCAATGGCGCCTCGCTCGCCATCGAACTTGTGGCAACCGCGAAGCAGCTCGTTGCGAAGACGGCACTTGCAGCCCATACCCACGACTCGAGCTTTGCTCTCGAACCGAGGTCGCTTAACGTGCTCAGGGCCTGGCTCTCGGTCCGGTACAACCGGGCCGCCTTCCCCGACCCGTTTGTCACCCGCATGCGAGCACGCAAGCTCGACGCGAAGTTGATGCAGACGCTCGACCCGTTCAACGACACTGTCTCCGCTGTGTTCTTCGTGGTGGACGAAGGCAAGGAACTCACCCGTGAAGACGGCAATCCCTACCGCTTGAGCATCGTGCTGACGTTCGCACCGGGCGACGACCCGGAGGCGTCCGCCGACAAAGCTGAGCAGGCGAGCGAAGAGGTCGAACGGCTGTTTGCGGACCGGTGCTTTGACAAGAAATCGGAGAAGTGGGCGGGTGTTCAGCTCATTGGCTGTGTGCCGATTTCGGAAGACGACCTGTCCGTGAGCAAGGCGAAATTGCTCATGCAATGGCGCCTGGAGCACATGAGCCTGCGCGCGGACAACGCGCCACCGGCTCCGCTCGCGCCGTGACGAGGTCCGGAGGCTGTCAGGCGCCGTCGGCCACCCAGTGCCCCGACTTGCCGCCGCTCTTCTCGAGCAGCCGGATCTCGCCCATCACCATGCCGCGGTCGGCCGCCTTGCACATGTCGTAGATCGTCAGCAGCGCCACCTGCACGGCGGTCAGCGCTTCCATCTCGACGCCGGTGCGGCCGACGGTCTCGGCCTGCACGACCACGTGCACGGCGCTGGCCGCCTCGTCGAGCGTGAAGTCGACGGCCACCCGCGTCAACGGCAGCGGATGGCACAGCGGAATCAGCTCGGCGGTGCGCTTGGCGGCCTGGATCGCGGCGATGCGTGCGATGCCGATGACGTCGCCCTTCTTCGCCGATCCGTGCGCGATCAGCGCCCAGGTCGCCGGCTGCATGCGGATCGTGCCGCCGGCGCGCGCGACGCGATGGGTGTCCGGCTTGGCCGCCACGTCGACCATGTGGGCCTGCCCTTGGGCGTCGAAGTGCGTCAGCGGGGGGGTCAGCGACTGCGTCATCGTCGGGGACAACCAGAAACGTAAGGGCAAAGGAGCGGTGCCATCATAGGCGACGCTTTTTCCCGGGCGACGATGGGGTCGCTCGCTGTTTGTTGCCCGCGGCTGTAGCCCGCTGTCCCCGGTGTCCCGCTTGCAGAAATCCCGCACTCCCTTTCGCCTGCGCGCGCTCTGCTGCCTGTTGTCGGCGGCGCTCGCCGGCCCCGCGTGGCCCCAGGCGGCCAAGATCGACGACAGCGCCGCCGCGCGCGCGGCCGAATCGAACGTTCGCCTGCCGGCGCTCGGCGAATCGGCGTCCGACGAGTTCAACCTCAACGCCGAGAAGCGCATCGGCGACCAGATCATGCGCGAGGTGCGGCGCGACCCCGATTACCTCGACGACCCGGTGCTGCTGGACTACCTGCAGTCGCTGTGGCAGCCGCTGGTGCGCGCGGCGCGCGCGCGCGGCGACATCGACCGCGACAGCGACGGCCTGTTCCCGTACGAGGCCTTCCTGGTGCGCGACCGCAGCGTCAATGCCTTCGCGCTGCCCGGCGGTTATGTCGGCGTGCACCTCGGGCTGATCGGCATCACCAGCAGCGGCGACGAGCTGGCCTCGGTGCTGGCGCACGAGCTGTCGCACGTGACGCAGCGCCACATCGCGCGCAGCGTCGTCGCCGCGCAGCGCAGCAGCACCCTGAGCCTGGTGGCGATGGTGCTCGGCGTGCTGGCGGCCAGCCGCGCGCAGAGCACCGACATGGCCCAGGCGGCGATCGTCGGCGGCCAGGCCGCCGCAGCGCAGGCCCAGCTGAACTTCTCGCGCGACATGGAGCGCGAAGCCGATCGCAACGGCTACAACCTGATGACGCAGGCCGGCTTCGCGCCCGGCGGCATGGCGGCGATGTTCGAGAAGCTCGACTCCGCCAACCGGATCAACGACAGCGGCGGCTTCCCGTACCTGCGCAGCCACCCGCTGACCGTCGACCGCGTCGGCGAGGCACGCCAGCGCGCATCGACTTCCGGCGCCGCGACGCCCCGCGCCAACCCGCTGCGCCACGCGCTGATGCAGGCGCGCTCACGCGTGCTGATGGATGCGTCGACGCAGGCGCTGCGGCGCCAGCAGGAGACCGTGCCGCGCAACGACGCGACGCCGACCCAGCGGCTCGCCGCGCACTACACCCGCGCGCTGGCCTCGGTCCGGCTGCGCGACTTCACGCTCGCCGACGAGGCGCTCGCCGCCGGCACGCCGCTGCTCGCCGACGCCGAAGGCCGCAGCGCCTGGGCGCAGCTGGCGGGCGAAACCGCGATCGCCCGCGGCCAGGCGCCGCGCGCCGCGCAAGCGCTCGCCACGCTGCCCGCCGACGGCACGCGCAGCCAGCTGCTGCTGCGCGCCCAGCTCGCGCTGCTGGCCGGCGACCCGGCCATCTTGCGCGACAGCACCGAAGCCCTGCAGGCCTGGGTGGCCGAGCACCGCGGCGACGCCGGCGCCTGGCGTGCGCTGGCCGGCACCAGCGAGCGGCTGAACCAGCCGCTGCGCTCGCTGCGCGCGCAGGCCGAAGCGCAGGCCGCGCTCGGCGACCTGCAAGGCGCGATGGACCGCCTGCGCGCCGGCCAGCAGCTGGCCAAGCGCGGTGGCCCGAACATCGACTTCATCGAGGCCTCGGTGATCGATGCGCGCCTGCGCGATTTGCTCGCGCAACGCCGCCAGCTGATTGCCGAGCAGCGCGGTCCGGAACGCGGCCCGCGCACCTCCGACCCCGAATAGCAAGTCGCCTCCTACACTCGGCCGCGTCCTGACAAGAGGATTCGGCAATGAGTGAGAGGCTCGCGGCCGGTGGCCGCATCGCAAGCATCGTGGCCGCACTGGCCGCCACAGCGTCACTGGCGACACCGGCCTTCGCCGCGCGCATCACCGGCGTCACGCCGCAGGGCGAGGTGGCGCAGGTGCGGCAGGTGGTCGTGCGCTTCGACGACGCGGTGATGCCGCTCGGCGACCCGAACCGTCAGCCACCGCTCACTTTGCAGTGCAGCGGCTCGCTGCCCGAGCGCCAGGCGCGCTGGAACAACGAGCGCGAATGGGTGATCGACTTCAGCGCCGCGCTGCCGCCCGGCGTGCGCTGCACGCTGCAGCGCGCCGCGGGCTGGCAGCCGCAGCAGGGTGCGCTGGAAGGCCGCACTGATTACAGCTTCTCGACCGGCGGGCCGGCGATCGAGCGCAGCGATCCGTGGGACGGCTCCAAGACGATCGCCGAGGACCAGCACTTCCTGCTACGCCTGACCGGCCCGGCGACGCCGGCCAGCATCGCCGCGAACGCCTGGTGCGAGGTCGACGGCATCGGAGAGCGCATCGGACTGCAGATCGTCACCGGCGCGGCGCGCGACGCGGTGCTGAAGGCGCGCCGCATCCGCGCGGCCGATGCGGCGCGCACGCTGCTGGTGAACTGCGCCCGGCCGCTGCCGCCGCAGACCAAGCTGCGCATCGTCTGGGGCAGCGGCATCGCTTCGGCCGCCGACCCTGCCGTGCTGACGCGCACGCCGCAGCGCCTGCGCTTCGAGGTGCAGCCCCGCTTCACGGCCGAGTTCAGCTGCGAGCGTGAACGCGCGCAGGCGCCGTGCATGCCGCTTGCCGCCGCCGTGGTGCGGTTCTCGGCGCCGGTGCCGCGCGCGGTCGCCGAAGCGCTGCGGCTGACGCCGGCCGATGCCAAGCACGGCCAGGCGCGGGCACCGAAGCTCGCCGACAACGAAGCGCAGTTCAACGAAGTGCGCTTTCCCGCGCCGCTGCCCGAGGGCGCGACGCTGCAGGTCACGCTGCCACGTGAAGTCAAGGATGTCGCCGAGCGGCCGCTGGCGAATGCCGATCGTTTTCCACTGACGGTCGCGACCGGCCCGATGCCGCCGCTGGCCAAGTTCGCGGCGTCGCCGTTCGGCATCGTCGAGTTCGGACCCGAAGCCATGCTGCCGATCACCGTGCGGCATGTGCAGGGCGAGATCCGTGCGGGTGGCGCGGTGCGCATCAAGAAGATCGCCGAGCGCGACTGGCTGCCGTGGATGGCCAAGGTCTACCGCGCGCAGCAGAACGAATTCAAGAGCCGCGAATCGGCGCTGCTCGCCGGCCAGCCCGAAGTCAGGCGGCTCGAGCTGCCGCAGCTGCAAGGCGGCGACCCGCGGCCCTTCGAGGTCGTCGGCATCCCGTTCAGCGAGCCCGGCTACCACGTGGTCGAGATCGAGTCACAGGTGCTGGGCGAACGCCTGCTGGCCTCGCGCGCGCCGATGTTCGTCCGCACAGGAGTGCTGGTCACCAACCTCGGCGTGCACTTCAAGCGCGGCCACGAGAACTCGCTCGTCTGGGTGACGACGCTCGACCGCGCGCAGCCGGTCGCCGAGGCCGAGGTCGCCCTGCACGACTGCGTCGGCAAACCCCTCTGGCAGGGTCGCACCGATGCGCAGGGCCGCGCGCTGGTGCCGCAGGCGCTGCCCGATCCGAACGAGGAGCACTGCAGCTGGCAGTCCGGCTACTACGTCACCGCGACGAAGCTGATGCGCGGCGCGCAGGGCCAGCCGGTTCGCGACAGCGCCTTCGTCTTCAGCAACTGGAACCAGGGCATCGAGCCGTGGCGCTTCAATCACGCGTCTGCCCTGTACAACGACCAGCGCGGCGCCGAGCTGCTGCGCGTGCACACGGTGTTCGACCGGCTGCTGCTGCGCGCCGGCGAGACGGTGTCGATGAAGCACCTGGTGCGCAACGAGACCAGCGCCGGCCTGCGCGACGCGGACAAGGCCCAGCTGCCGACGACACTGAAGATCGTGCACGTCGGCTCGGGCGACGAGCTGACGCAGCCGCTGCGCTTCGACGGCGCGGGCCGCGCCGCGTTGTCGAGCTGGGCCATCCCGCCGACCGCCAGGCTCGGGCTCTACGAAGCGCGGCTGAAGAATGAGCGCCACGAATGGTCCGGCGGGCGCTTCCGCGTCGAAGAGTTCCGCCTGCCGCTGATCGATGCGCGCTTGATGCCGTCGCGCGGCGATGCCATCGCGCCGGCCGAAGTGCAGCTGGCGCTGCAGCTGACGCACCTGTCCGGTGGCGGTGTCGCGCGCGCACCGGCCCGCGCCAGCGCCGTGCTGCGTGAGCGCGACGTGCGTTTCGCGGGTTACGAAGGTTTTTCGTTCCAGCCGCCGCGCGAGGACCGGCGCCGCGACACCAGCGACGACGAGCCGGCCAGCGGCGACGGCGCGAAGCTGGTGGTCGACAAGCAGGCGCTCACCACCGATGCGAACGGCGCCGCCACCGTCGCACTGAAGGGCCTGCCGCCGGTCAAGCGGCCGAGCGAGCTGCAGGCCGAGGTGACGTTCAACGATCCGAACGGCGAGGTGCAGACGATCTCGGCGCGCGTGCCACTGTGGCCGGCGGCGCGGGTCGTCGGCGTGCGCACCGGCAGCTGGGCGGCAGCCCTCGGGAAGGTGAAGTTCCAGGCGCTGGTGCTCGACCTGCGCGGCAAGCCGCTGGCCGACGCGAAGGTTGCTGTGCAGGCCCGCGTCACGCAGTGGACCGCCAGCCGCAAGCGCCTGGTCGGCGGCTTCTACGCCTACGACCAGCAGTCGGCGCAGAAGCCGCTCGGCGAGGTGTGTTCCGGCAAGACCGATGCGCGCGGCATGCTGTTGTGCGAGGCGCCGATCGATGCCGCCGGCGAGGTCGAGCTGGTGGTGCGTTCGGCCGACGAAGCCGGCCGCAGCGCCGAGGCCGCGACGACCGTCTGGGTCACTCGCCAGGGCGAGCTGTGGTTCGAGCAGGACAACGACGACCGCATCGACGTGCTGGCCGACAAGACCTCGTACGCACCCGGCGAGGTCGCGAAGCTGCAGGTGCGCATGCCCTATCGCCAGGCGACCGCGCTGCTGTCGATCGAGCGCGAGGGCATCGTCGACAGCCGCGTCGTGACGCTGCAGGGCGACGATCCGGTCATCGAGGTGCCGATTCCGAACCGCGATGCCAAGGGCGCGAAGCCCGAGACCACGACCTGGGCGCCGAACGTCTACGCCAGCGTGCTGGTGCTGCGCGGCCGCGTGCGCCACGTGCCGTGGTATTCGTTCTTCAACTGGGGCTGGCGCTCGCCCGGCGAATGGTGGCGCGCCTATCGTTTCGAAGGCCGCGAATACCAGGCGCCGACGGCGATGGTCGACCTGGCGAAACCCTCGCACAAGTTCGGCGTCGCGCAGCTTCGCATCGGGCTCGATGCGCACCGGCTCGACGTCAAGGTGACGCCCGAACGCGCGCAGTACGCGGTGCGCCAGACGGTGAAGACGCGCATCCAGGTCCTGCAGGGCGGGCAGCCGGCCGCCGGCGCGGAGATCGCTTTCGCGGCGGTCGACGAAGCGCTGCTCGCGCTGCTGGAGAACGACAGCTGGAAGGTCCTCGAATCGATGTTCCCGCCGCGCGCCTGGGCCGTCGAGACGGCGACGGCCCAGGGCGAGATCATCGGCCGCCGCCACTACGGCCGCAAGGCGCTGCCGGCCGGCGGTGGCGGCGGCCGCAATCCGACGCGCGAGCTCTTCGACACGCTGCTGCTGTGGCGCGGCAGCCTGATCCTCGATGCGCGCGGCGAGGCCGTCGTCGACGTGCCGCTGAACGATGCGCTGACCAGTTTCCGGCTGGTCGCGCTGGCCTCGGCCGGGCCCGACCGTTTCGGCAGCGGCAGCGCGACCGTGCGCGTCACGCAGGACCTGCAGATGCTGCCCGGCCTGCCGCCGGTCGCGCGCGAAGGCGACCGGTTCGACGCCATCTACACGCTGCGCAATACGACGGCGCGCGAGTTGAAGGTCGAGGCGACGCTCGCCGGCAGCGTGCAGCGCGACGATGGCGCGGGTGGGCTGTCGCGCACGGCGCTGGCCTTCCCGCCGCAGGCGCTGACCTTGCCCGCGGGCGCTGCGGCCGAAGTCAAGTGGCCCGTCGAGCCGCCGTCCGGCGCGATCAGCCTGGTCTACGAAGCGAGCGTCCAGGGCGGTGGCGCGCGCGATGCGGTGAAGACCACGCAGCTGGTGCGGCCGGCGCTGCCGGTGCGCACGTGGGCCGCGACCTTGCAGCAGCTCGACGGCAGCGTCGCACTGCCGGTCGCGCCGCCGGCCGACGCGATCGCCGCCGATCCGGCGAAGCCCGACGGTGCGCGCGCCGGCGGCATCGTCATCGGCCTGCAGCCGACGCTCGCCGGCGCGCTGCCCGGCATCCGGCGCTATTTCGAGCAGTACCCGTTCACCTGCCTCGAGCAGCAGGCCTCGCGTGCGCTGGCGCTGCAGGACAGCGCGGGCTGGGCGCGCATCGTCAATGCCCTGCCGGGCTATCTCGATGCCGACGGACTCGCGCTGTACTACCCGCCGCGCGAAGGCGATCCACCCCGCGGCAGCGACCGCTTGACGGCCTACCTGGTCGCCGCCGCGCACGAGGCGCGCCAGACCATTCCCGAGGCCCCGCGCGAACGTTTGTTGCTGGCGCTGACCGCCTTCGTCGAAGGCCGGCTCGAGCGCAAGCCCTGGGCGCCGGCCAGCGCCGCCGGCATCGACCTCGACGTGCGCAAGCTCGCCGCGATCGAAGCCTTGTCGCGCCACGGCCGCGCCCGCGCGAGCCAGCTGCAGTCGATCACGCTGGAGCCGAACCGCTGGCCGACCGCGGCGCTGATCGACTGGCTGCGCATCCTCCAGCGGCTCGACGCGGTGCCCGAACGCGCGCAACGCCTGGCCGAAGCGCAGACGCTGCTGCGTTCGCGCATCCACTACGCCGGCAGCGTGCTGAAGTTCAGCACCGAGGCCAGCGACTTCTGGTGGTGGCTGATGGACAGCGGCGACGCGAACGCGGCGAAGCTGGTGCTCGCGCTGGTCGACGAGCCCGCGTGGAAGGACGAGCTGCCGCGGCTGGTGCTGGGGGCGCTGGGCCGCCAGCAACGCGGCGCGTGGTTGACGACGACGGCCAACCTGTGGGGCGTGCTGGCGCTCGAGCGCTTCGCGGCGCGCTTCGAGTCAGCCGCGGTCGGTGGGCGCAGCGTCGCGATCCTCGGCGCGGCGAGCGCGACGCACGACTGGTCGGTGGGCAAAGAGGGCGGCCGCTTGTCCTTGCCGTGGCCGGTGGCGGCCTCGGCACCGAGCCTGCAGGTCCAGCAGCAGGGGAGCGGCAAGCCGTGGCTCAGCGTGCAGGCGCTGGCCGCCGTGCCGCTGAAAGCGCCGCTGGCAGCAGGCTATCGCCTGACGCGCAGCATCAGCGCCGTCGAACGCAAGGCAGAGGGCGCCTGGACCCGCGGCGACGTGCTGCGCATTCGGATCGAGATCGACGCGCAGGCCGACATGAGCTGGGTCGCATTGAACGATCCGGTGCCCACCGGCGCCACCTTGCTCGGCAGCGGCCTCGGCCGCGATTCGGCAATCGGCGCCAGCGGCGAGCGCCGCGAAGGCAGCGCGTGGCTGGCTTATGAAGAGCGCGCGCAGGACGCCTTCCGCGCGACCTGGGAGCTGATGCCGCGCGGCAAGCACGTCATCGAGTACACGCTGCGTTTGAACAGCAGCGGCCGCTTCGGCCTGCCGCCGTCGCGGATCGAGGCGATGTATGCGCCGGAGAGTTTCGGCGAGTGGCCGAATGCCGCATTGGAGGTGCGGCCGTGAAGACGTGGCGCGTGCTGTGCGTGGTCGTCGCGGCACTGGCCGCCACCACGCCATCACGTGCGGCCGACGACGGCGTGCCGGCGTTCGAAACGCTGCGCGCCGCGCACCGGCCATCGGACCTGATCGTGCTCGACCGCCATGGCGAGCCGATCCAGACACTGCGCATCGATGACAAGGCACGCCGCTTGCCGTGGCAGCCGCTGGCCACGTTCTCGCCGGCGCTGCGCGAATTGATCGTGCACGGCGAAGACCGGCAGTTCTGGTCGCATGGTGGCGTCGACTGGAGCGGCCTCGCGCGTGGCGCGCTGGCGCGCACGCAGGGCCGCGTGCAAGGCGGCTCGACCTTGACGATGCAGCTCGCCGCCTTGCTCGACCCGGCGCTCGCGCGGCCCGCCGGCGGCCGGGGCGCGCTGCAGAAGTGGTCGCAGATCGGCGCCGCGCACGCACTCGAAGCACGCTGGAGCAAGGCGCAGATCCTCGAGGCCTATCTGAATCTGGTGCCGCTGCGCGGCGAGCTCATCGGCGTGCCGGCGGCGAGTCATCATCTGTTCGGCAAGCAGGCGTCGGGGCTCGATCGCGGCGAAGCGGCGCTGCTGGTCGCGCTGCTGCGCGCGCCGAATGCCGCGCCGGCGCTGGTGCAGCGGCGCGCCTGTGCGCTGCTGGGCGAAGCGCCGGACTGCGAACGCATCGGCAGCCTCGCATCGCGTGCGCTCGTGCGCCGCAGCGCACCGCCGCTCGGCGAGCAGCTCGCGCCGCACCATGCGCGCTGGCTGCTGGCGCAGCAGGCGAAGCCGATCACTTCGGTCCGCTTGCGCAGCACGCTCGATGCGCGGCTGCAGCGCAGCGCGCTGCAGGCCTTGCGCACGCAGATGGCCGAGCTGCAAGGCCGGCAGGTCGAGGACGGTGCGGTGCTGGTGCTCGACAACCGCAGCGGCGAAGTGCTGGCGTGGGTCGGCTCGAGCGGCCCGGCCTGGTCCGATGCGCCTGCGGTCGATGCGGTGCTCGCGCGGCGGCAGCCGGGCTCGACCCTGAAGCCCTTCGTCTACGCGCTGGCCTTCGAGCGCGGGACGTTGACACCGGCCAGCCTGCTGCACGACGCGCCGGCCGATCTCGACGGCGGCAGCGGCGCCTTCATGCCGCGCAACTACGACCATCGTTATCGCGGCTGGGTCTCGGCGCGCAGCGCGCTCGCCGCGAGCTTGAACGTGCCGGCCGCGCGGCTCGCGGCCCTGGTCGGACCCGAGCCCTTGTTCGAGCGGCTGAATGCCGCCGGCCTGCAATTGAGCGAGAGCGGCGGCTACCACGGCCTCGCGCTCGCACTGGGCAGTGCCGACGTCACGCTGCTGCAGCTGAGCAATGCCTACCGCATGCTCGCCAACGGTGGCCGCTGGACGCCGGTGGCAGGCACGCCGGGCGCGGCGCGTGCGGTGTTCGATGCGCGCGTGGCCTTCCAGGTCGGCGACATCCTGGCTGATGCCGGCGCGCGCGCGACCACCTTCGGCCTCGACAGCGCGCTCGTCACGCGCGGCTTCGCGGCGGTGAAGACGGGCACCAGCAAGGACATGCGCGACAACTGGTGCATCGGCTTCACCGACCGCTACACCGTCGGCGTCTGGGTCGGCAATGCCAGCGGCGACGCGATGCACCACGTCAGCGGCACGCAGGGCGCGGCGCCGGTGTGGCGCGCGCTGGTGCAGCAGCTGCACGCGCAGCAGCCCTCGCGTGCACCGCCGCCGCCGCCGGGGCTCGAACGCCGCGCGATCCATTTCGACAACCAGCTCGAAGCGCCGCGCGACGAGTGGTTCCTGCAGGGCAGCGGCGAGACGCTGGCCGATGCGCGCGGCCGCGTGCCTATCAGCGAGCACGCACGCGGCCGCGTGCATCCTAACGAGCACGCACGCGGCCGCCTGCGTGTCGGCGAGCAGCTGGCGCAGAAGCGGCCGAGCGGCATCAGCAGCCCGCGCGACGGCTCGGTGTTCGCGCTCGATCCCGACATGCCCGCGCCGGTGCAGCGCATCCGTTTCGAGGGCGAGGCGGGCCAGTGGTGGCTCGATGGCCAGCCGCTCGGCAGCGGCGCGTCATTGCAGTGGATGCCCTGGCCGGGACGCCATCGGCTCGAGCTGAAGGCGGCCGACGGCCGCGTCATCGACCGCATCGCCTTCGAGGTGCGCGGTGCCTACGTCAGGCGATGAGACGCTGGTTCCGCGAGGCGCTCACACCTCGGAGCGGCTGAACACGCGTTCCATCGCCACGTCGATCACCATGCCGCACAGGCTGTAGATCACCGAGCCGATCAGCGCGGCGCCGAACCCGGTGACGTTGAACCCGTTGAGCACGCCGGCCGCGGCCCAGAACATCAGCGCGTTGATCACGAAGAGGAAGAGGCCCAGCGTCAGCAGCGTGACCGGGAAGGTCAGCAGCACCAGCAGCGGCCGCACCAGCGTGTTCAACAGCCCGAGCACGAGGGCCGCGATCATCGCCGAGACGAAGCTCGTCACGACGACGCCGGAGTACAGGTGGGCCACCAGCAGCAGCGCCGCTGCGAGCAACAACCAGCGCACGATGATCTTCATGCGACGAGCATACACAAGGCATCGCGAGCGCTCGCGCGCTGCACGCGGCAGCGCCTCGCAAGGCTCCGCAATGCACTCGGCAGCGCCTCGTGCGTGCCCTCGTGAGCCCTTCGAAGCGCAGCGAGTGATGCAGCGAGGCGACAAATCGGCGTTTTCAGAGGGAAGAAGCGGGCTTCTACGAGGGAAAACCGCTTCTCAGCCCCTATGTGTCGCAGTACCATTGCGCCCGCAGAGGTCATGAGAGAAACGAGGGTGCATGAGACCCCGACCCGGACCCCGGCACATCAACCACCTTAAGTGATGGAGAGAATCAACATGGCAACTGCGAAGAAGGCCGCTCCGGCCAAGAAGGCCGCTCCGGCAAAGAAGGCGGCAGCGCCCGCGAAGAAAGCGGCCCCGGCAAAGAAGGCCGCCGCGCCGGCGAAGAAGGCCGCTCCTGCGAAGAAGGCGGCGGCCCCGGCGAAGACCGCAGCGAAGAAGGCCGCACCGGCCAAGAAGCGCACCCCGAATGCAGCGTTCATGAAGGCGATGACGCCGAGCGCTGCACTGGCCGCCGTGATCGGCGACAAGGCGCTGCCGCGCACCGAGGTGACGAAGAAGGTCTGGGAATACATCAAGAAGAACGGTCTGCAGGACAAGGTCAAGAAGACGATGATCAACGCCGACGCCAAGCTGAAGGAGATCTTCAAGCAGGCCCAGGTGTCGATGTTCGAGATGACCAAGCTCATCAATGCGCATCTGAAGTGAGCTGAAGCCGACCCGCCGCAGGGGCACGACGGCCCTGCAGGCGGAGCGGGCGATGCGATGAAGGCCGGCTAGCAGCCGGCCTTTTTCATGGCAGCGCGGCGAGCGTCTGCGCGCACCAGGCGCGCATCTGCGGGTCCGCAATCTCGTCGAGCAAGGCCTGCATGCGCGTGCGCTGCGCGGCGACTGCGGGTTGATCGCCGGCCGCGCGCGCGGCATGCGCGCAGGCCTCGTGCGCAAAGAAGCGCTCGGCCGCATCGGCGCCTTCGGCTTCGCAAGCCGCGAGGCACGCGCGTGCATGGTCGAGCGCGAGGGCGCCGTGGCCGAGCGCCGCATGGCACAGCGCGAGCTGGTAGTCGGCGCGTTCGACGTGTTGCCAGGTGCCCGCACGCTGCCAGGCGCGGCGCGCGATGGTGGCGGCTTCGATCATCAAGACTTCGCGATCGGCGTCGCCGCGCGGGCCGTCGCGCAGGTGCTGCGCGACGTTGTTGGCGCAGGCCGCGTAGGCCTGGCGCGCGGTGTTGTCGGCATGGGCGGCCGCCGCCGGCTCGGCATCACGCAGCGCTTGCGCCGCCGCCGGCACGTGGCCTGACGCGACCCTCGCGAGCACCACGTTCTGCAGCGCGCGCCAGCGCAGGGCGTCGGCAAGCATGATCGCGCCGCGCTCGCCGCCCGCTGCCTCTAGCTGTGCCAGCGCCCATGAGACGCGGCCGACGGCCTCGGCGCAGGCGCCCTCGCGTGCACCGCGCAGCGCCTGGGGCAGGGCCTGCACGAAGCGCCGCAGGCCGCTCGGATCGGCCAGGTGGCCGAGCATCACGTGCTCGGCCAGGCGCACGGCCTCGGCGCCTTCGTCGTCGCATGGCAGTGCCGCGGCGCGCGCGGCGAGGCCATCGGCGACCGCCTGCGGCGTCGTCGCGTGGCGGTCGTGAGCCTGATCGAGAAAGGCGCGCAGCGGGATCGCGACGCTCATCGTGTTGCCCTCGACGTCCACAGCAGCGCCATCTCGACGCGGTGCTCCTGGTCGTGCGCCAGCATCGCGGCCAGCAGCGCGCCGGCGTCGGTCGCTTGCCCGCCGAAGTGCAGCGGCCGCGCCAGCGTGGTGGCATCGCAGCGTGCCAGCGCGCTGAGCGTGCGCCGCCGCTGCGCGATGAAGCGCCGCGCCGCCGCGCGCCACGGCCGCTGCTGGTAGCGCCGCTCGATCGCCAGCCGGTCGCCGTCGACGCCCGCCAGCGTCGGCTCGGTTTCGGCGAGCACGCGCGGCCAGCGCTGCGCCCAGCCGAGCGCTTCGACATCGGCCAGGTGCCACAGGTGCTCGACCAGCGAGAAGCGATCGGGCGCGGGCTTCTCATAACCTTCGTGCGGCGGCATCGCCGCGAGCAGCTGCCGCACCGCTTCGGCACTGCCCGCGAGGTAGGCGCGCGCCGCCTGCAGTGCCGCGGCATCCGCGATGCGCGCGCCCGGCAGCAGGCCGAGCGGCGCCGCAGCGAGCGCCGAAGCGAGCGGATCGAGGGTCGGCTTCGACACGGCCTCGACCGGGCGCTCGTGCACCACCGTCAGGCGGCTGCCACCCGCGCAGGCGGCGATCGACCAGCGCAGCGACTGCACGCCGTCGGCCGCTTGCAGCTGCAGGCTCAGGCACGACGGCGGCAGCGCTTCGAGCACCGTCAATGTCAGCGCACGGCCCTGTGCATCGTGGCCGTGCAGCGCGCAGCCGGCTTCGAGCGCCATCGGCGGCAGCGCGGCACCGAGGTAGTCGGCGACGAAGGCGCTGTCGCAGATGCGCGGCCACACCACGCTCGGCGGCGCCGGCAGGCGCGACGAGCGCACGGCATGCGGCGCGGCCAGGCGCGTGATCATGGGGTGCCCTCCAAGGCCTTCTGCAAGGCGGCCAGCGCCGCGCTGTGCTCGCGCGCGGTCGTCGTGACCCAGCGCGCCGGCAGCGCCTGCAGTGGCACCGGATTCAGGTAGTGCAGCTTCTCGCGCCCGCGCCAGACCGCAACCACCAGGTCGACCGCCTCCAGCGCCGCAAGGTGCTTCGACAGCGCCTGGCGCGACTGCGCGAAGCCCTCCGCCAGCTCGGTCTGCGTCAGGCCGGGTTGGTCGCGCAGGCGGTCGAGCAGGCGGCGCCGCGTCGCGTCGGACAGCGCGCGCAGCAGCTGATCGATGTCGTCGTCGTTCATCAGACCGCGGCGCGCCGCTCCGGCTCGCTGGCATGCAGGAAGCCGGTAAAGAGGTCGCGCGGCGGCGCAATACCCAGCTGCTGCAGGATGCGGCCGATCGCACCGCGGTGATAGGTGCCGTGCGCGATCACGTGCATCAACATTTCGGCACGCGACATGCAGCCGGCCTCGCCGTCGGTGAAGACGAAGTGCAGGCGCTCGGCCAGTGCCTGCGGCGGCTGGTCCTCGACGAAGCGCAGGTACCAGGCATCGGTCGTGCGCACCGCGTCGTGCAGCGCATCGAGCGTCGGCGTGTCGGGCGTGTTGGTGGCGGCGAAGGGCAACGGCAGCCGCTGCAGCTGCGCCTCGAACAGCCGGTCGACGATGTGGATGTGGTTCGCGATGCGCATCGCCGTGTGTCGCTCGGCGGCATGCACTTGCGCATCGATGCGCGCGAGGCAGGCCAGCAGCGCATCGCCGGCCCAGGCCTTGTAGCGGAACAGGGAGGGCAGCAGCAGATCGGTGCTCATGACGGGGTGTCGGGGCCGGCCCGACAGGCAACTCGATGGTTGCATGTTGCCAGCAGCGCCGTCGATACGCAACCCTTCGATTGCGTATCGACACCTCGCTCAGTCCGGGTCCGGCAGCCCGAAGAGCCGCGCGCCGTTGCCCCAGCCGATGCGCCGCGCTGTCGCCGGCGGCAGGTCACCGAGCCAGCGCCGCGCCTCGGCCATCAGCGTCTCGTAGCCGCTCCAGCGGCCGTTGATCCAGGTGTCGGAGCCGACCACGAAACGCTCGGGAAACTCGTTCAGCAGCGCCTGCCACTCGGCGCTCAGGCCACCGCCGCCGGCGGTCAGTCCGGGCCGGTACGACAGCTCGCCGATCAGCAGCGGATAACGCTGCAGCAATCCGCGCACGCGCTCGACCGGCACGCCGCCGATGCCGGTGTGGGCCCAGATCACGCGCGCCTGCGGCGCATGCGCCATCAGCTTGTCGATCGCCACGTCGTCGACATGCGCCAGCACTGCCAGGCCGCGCGCCTGCGCGAGCCGCACCAGCTTCGCCGCCACCGGGCCATCGGCGTTCGCGCTGTCGTAGAGGTGGAATTCGCCGAGGCCGCGGTACGGGCCAGCGGCGGTGCCGGCGGCGAGCTCCTGCTGCACCATCGTGTGGATGGTCTCGTCGGCGAACCAGCCTGAGTAGTCGGCGCGGTTGCGGTACAGACGCACGAAGGGCACGACGGTGACGCCGGCGCGGCGCGTCTCGTCGCGCGCGGCGGCGAGCGACTTGGTGCCGTCGTTGGGCCGGCTGTTGGCGATGATCGCGCGCACGCCGGAGCGCTGCATCATCGCCAGCACCTCGCTGATCGGGTACGGGCAGGCACCGGGGAAGGCGCACGCCTCGTCGTTGTAGTGCAGATGGGCGTCGAACAGCGGGCCGCGGTAGGGCGTCTGCGCCGATGCGGACAGCGGCGACAACAGCGCCATCGCGAGCACGGCGGCCTGCGCGAATTCGACGATGGGACGCATGCAAGGCCTCCGGTGCGGGATGCCCGCCAGTCTAGGCCCGGCGACTCACGCAGTCACCGCCGCCCGGATGATCTCGAGCGCCCGCGCCAGCGCCTCCGGTGCGACCGAGCCCAGGGCCACGCGCACGGCCTGCGGCACATGCGTCGTCGCAGCGAAGGGCTCGGCGGTGGTGAGCAGCACGCCGTCGGCCTCCAGCGCGGCGGCGATGCGGTCGGCGCGTTGCCCACCGGACAGCGGCAGCCACAGGTAGTAGGACATGGGATGCGCCACCACCGTGCAACCGCGCAACGCCCGGCGTGCCAGCGCCTGGCGGCGCCGCGCGTCGGCGCGCTTGGCGTCTTCCAGCGCATCGACCTGGCCCGATTCGATCCACACGCAGGCCAGCGCCGTCGTCACCGACGCGGTCTGCGATGTCGAGATGCGGATGGCCCGCTCGAGCGCGGGCATCAGCGCGAGCGGCGCGGCGACGTACCCCACGCGCAGCCCGGCGGCCACGCTCTTCGACAGTCCGGACACGTAGACCGTGCGCTGCGGCGCGAGGGTGATCACCGGCGCCGGCGCGGGCTCGCCGAGGAAGGCGTAGGTGCCGTCCTCGATGATCATCAGTTCGTGCTGCTCGGCCAGCCGCGCGAGCCGGATGCGGTCGTCGGCCGGCATCACCGAGCCGAGCGGGTTGTGCAGCGTCGGCATCGTGTAGATCGCGCGCACCGGGCGGCGCTTGCACAGCCGCGCCAGCGCATCGAGGTCGGTCTGCCCGCCCGCCTGCGGCAGGGCCAGGATGTCCAGCCGCTGCGCGCGCGCCAGCGCCAGCAGGCCGGGGTAGCTGAGCGCATCGACGGCCAGCACGTCGCCCGGCTTCAACAGCGCCATCAGCGTCACCGCCAGCCCGTGCTGCGCGCCGGCGACGATCAGCACCTGCTCGGGCGGCAGGCGGATGCCGCGGTTGCGCAGGTGCCGGGCCATCGTCTGCCGCTCGTGCGGCCGGCCGCCCTGCGGCGCCGAATGCAGCAGGGCATCGAGGTCGCCGGACGCGGCGATGCCACGCAGGCCCTCGCGCAGCATCTGATCCTGGCCCGGCAGCGTCGGGTAGCTCAGGCTCAGGTCGATGGCGCCGAAACCGGCCGGATGGTGCTCGAGCCCCGAGCCGCGCGGCAGCGAGGCATCGCGCACGAAGGTGCCACGCCCGGTTTCGCCGACGACCAGGCCCGCCGCGGCGAGCTCGCCCATCGCGCGTGAAGCGGTCGCCAGCGCCACGCCGTGCGACTGCATCAGCGCGCGGATCGTCGGCAGGCGGTCGCCGGGGCGCAGTTCGCCGCTGTGGATGCGGGCCGCGAGCTCGTCGACGATGGCGTGGTAACGGGCCGGGCGCATGGCTTGTATCTAGAACAATCGTTTGATCGTACTGGATCGACGGCGTACGCTGCCGGCCATGCACATCGCCATCCTGACCTTCGACGGCTTCAACGAGCTGGATTCGTTGATTGCCTACGGCATGCTCAGCCGCATTCGCTTGCGCGGCGACGCGGACTGGCGCGTCAGCATCGCCAGCCCGACCGCACGCGTGACCTCGATGAACGGCCTCACGCTCGATGCGCACGTCGACCTGGCGGCCGCCAATGCGGCCGATGCGGTGCTGATCGGCAGCGGCATGAAGACGCGCGAGGTGGCCGCCGATGCATCGATCATGGGCCAGCTGCAATTGGACCCGGCTCGGCAATTGATCGCGGCGCAGTGCTCGGGCACCTTCCTGATGGCGAAGCTGGGGCTGCTCGGCCCGCTGCCGGCGTGCACCGATTCGACCAGCAAGCCGTGGGTGCAGGCGGCCGGCGTCCAGATCCTGAACCAGCCCTTCGTCGCGCAGGGCAACGTCGCGACGGCGGGCGGCTGCCTGTCGGCCCAGTACATCGCGGCCTGGTTGATCAACCGGCTGAAAGGACTGGACGAGGCGCGCGAGGTGCTGCACTACTTCGCACCGGTGGGAGAGAAGGACGCCTATGTCGAGCGCGCCCTCGCGCACGTGGCGCCGCAGCGCGAGCTCGCCGGCGGCATCGAGCGTTAGGCCGAAGTCCGCGCCAGCATCGGCTTCAGGAAACGCCCGGTGTGACTGTCGCCGCACTCGGCGATCAGCTCGGGCGGCCCCTCGCACAACACGCGGCCGCCGCCGGCGCCGCCTTCCGGGCCCATGTCGATGACCCAGTCGGCCGTCTTGATGACATCGAGGTTGTGCTCGATGACGACGATCGTATTGCCGGCATCGCGCAGCTGGTGCAGCACGCGCAGCAGCAGCTCGATGTCGGCGAAGTGCAGGCCGGTGGTCGGCTCGTCGAGGATGTAGAGCGTGCGGCCGGTGTCGCGCTTGCTCAACTCCAGCGCCAGCTTGACGCGCTGCGCCTCGCCGCCGGACAGCGTGGTCGCGCTCTGGCCGAGCGTGATGTAGCCCAGGCCGACGTCGAGCAGCGTCTGCAGCTTGCGCGCCAGCGTCGGCACCGCGCTGAAGAAGGCGTGCGCGTCCTCGACCGTCAGGCCGAGCACCTGGCTGATGTTGCGGCCCTTGTAGAGCACCTCCAACGTCTCGCGGTTGTAGCGCTTGCCGTGACAGGTGTCGCAGGGCACGTAGACGTCGGGCAGGAAGTGCATCTCGACCTTCAGCACGCCGTCGCCCTGGCACGACTCGCAGCGGCCGCCGGCGACGTTGAAGCTGAAGCGCCCGGCGCCATAGCCGCGCTCGCGCGCCATCGGCACCTCGGCAAACAGCTCGCGGATCGGCGTGAACAGCCCTGTGTAGGTCGCCGGGTTCGAGCGCGGTGTGCGGCCGATGGGGCTCTGGTCGACGTTGATGACCTTGTCGAAGGCATCCAGGCCCTCGATCTCGTCGTGCGGCGCGGCCTCGGCATGGCTGTTGTAGAGCTTGCGCGCGACCGACGCATACAGCGTGTCGTTGACCAGCGTGCTCTTGCCCGAGCCCGAGACGCCGGTGACGCAGGTGAACAGCCCCACCGGGATCTCGACCGTCACGCGCTTCAGGTTGTTGCCGCGGGCGTTGACGATGCGCAAGGAGCGCGGCTCGTCGCTCTCGGCCAGCGTGTGGCGCAACTCGGGCACCTCGATGCGCATCACCTGCGCCAGGTAGCGGCCGGTCAGCGACTCGACGCTGGCCGCCACCTCGTCCGGCGTGCCCTGCGCGATCACGCGGCCGCCGTGCACGCCGGCGCCGGGGCCCATGTCGACGCAGAAGTCGGCGGCGCGGATCATGTCCTCGTCGTGCTCGACGACGAGCACGCTGTTGCCCAGGTCGCGCAGATGACGCAGCGTGCCGATCAGGCGCTCGTTGTCGCGCTGGTGCAGGCCGATGCTCGGCTCATCCAGCACGTACATCACCCCCGTCAGCCCGGAGCCGATCTGGCTGGCGAGCCGGATGCGCTGCGCCTCGCCGCCGGACAGCGTGTCGGCGCTGCGGTCGAGGCTCAGGTAGTTCAGGCCGACGTCGTTGAGGAACTTCAGCCGCGAGCGGATCTCGCGCACGACCTTGTCGGCGATCTCGGCCTTGGAGCCTTTCAGCTTCAGCTGCTCGAAATAGGCTTGCGTGTCGGCGAGCGTCGCGTGCTCGACCTCGAAGATCGCCTTGCGATCGACGCCGTCTTCGCCTTGCAGGAAGACATGCCGCGCCTCGCGCCGCAGCCGCGTGCCGTGGCACTGCGTGCAGGGCTTGGCGGCCTGGTAGCGCGCCAGGTCCTCGCGCACCGCCACCGAATCGGTCTCGCGGTAGCGCCGCTCGAAGTTCGGAATGATCCCTTCGAACGGGTGCGAGCGCTTGACGGTGCGCGTCTTGCCCTTCGCGCCCTCGGCCTGGTAGATGAACTGGATGTCGTCGCTGCCGGAGCCGTACAGCAGCGCCTGCTGCGCCTTCTTCGGCAGCGCCTCGAAGGGCGCATCGATGTCGAAGCCGTAGTGCTGCGCCACCGACTCGAGCAGCGAGAAGGTGTAGGCATTGCGCCGGTCCCAGCCCTTGACCGCGCCGCCGGCCAGGCTCAGGGACGGAAAGGCGACGACGCGCTCGGGGTCGAACACCGTCTGCACCCCCAGGCCATCGCAGGCCGGGCAGGCGCCCATCGGTGCGTTGAACGAGAACAGGCGCGGCTCCAGCTCCGGCAGCGAATAGCTGCAGACCGGGCAGGCGAACTTGCTGCTGAACAAGTGTTCCTTCGCGCTGTCCATCTCCAGTGCAATGGCACGGCCATCGGCAGCCCGCAGCGCCGCCTCGAAACTCTCGGCCAGGCGCTGCTTGACGTCGGCGCGGGCCTTCAGCCGGTCGATCACGACGTCGATGTCGTGCTTCTCGCTCTTCTTCAGCTTCGGCAGGTCCGTGGCCTCGACGATCTGGCCGTCGACGCGAAAGCGCACGTAGCCGCGCGCCTGCATATCGGCGAACAGCTCGACGAACTCCCCCTTGCGGTCGCGCACCACCGGCGCCAGCACGATCAGCCGCGTTTCCTCCGGCAGCGCGAGCACGGTGTCGACCATCTGGCCCACGCTCTGCGCCTCGAGCGGCAGCTCGTGGTCGGGGCAGTAAGGCGTGCCGGCGCGGGCGTACAGCAGGCGCAGGTAGTCGTGGATCTCGGTGACGGTGCCGACGGTCGAGCGCGGGTTGTGCGAGGTCGCCTTCTGCTCGATGCTGATCGCCGGCGACAGGCCCTCGATGACATCGACGTCGGGCTTGTCCATCAGCTGCAGGAACTGCCGCGCATAAGCCGACAGGCTCTCGACATAGCGCCGCTGGCCTTCGGCATACAGCGTGTCGAAGGCCAGACTCGACTTGCCCGACCCCGACAGCCCGGTGATCACCACCAGCGCGTGCTTCGGGATGTCGAGGTCGATGTTCTTCAGGTTGTGGGTGCGCGCGCCGCGGATGTGCAAGGTCTGGCCTTGCTGCGGGCGGCGATCATCGTCATCGGGGGGCATTCACTGCAGGCGGGGCGAAGGCAACCGGGCATGATAGCCGCGCGGCGCTTTCAGGGCAGCCGCGGCGGTTGCGGCGACCTTAACGCGTCGCGTCGCGCAGCGACTGCACCGCCGCCGCGTCGAGCGGCGCGAACCAGGCGCTGCCGTCGGGCTCGGCCCAGCGCACGCCGTCGGCATCGATGCGCAGCATCGCGGGCGGCACATTGGCGGCGCGGCCGAGCACGATCGTGCCGCCGGACGAAGCGAAGTTCGATGCCGCTGGCGTCGACAGCCGCTGCCAGCGGCCGCGCGTCAGCTGGTCGAGCAGCGGAAGCCAGCGTTGCTGCGCGTGATCGCCGGGCAGCGCCAGCAGCGCGGCGAGCTGCGGCGGCATCATCGTCGCGGCGGCCAGCTGCGGCGGCGTGGCCTTGCGCGCCGTGTTGGGCTGTGGCACTGCCGCGCCGGTGGCCGGCGCCTGCGCGAGCGCGCCTTGCGACAGGCCGCGCTCGGCGCGCACGGCATCGCGTGCGCCCGGTGCGGCGGCGGCGCGCGCGCGCGATTCGACCGCCACGTCGGCCGACGAAGGCGATTCGGGGAAGGCGCGCGGTGGCGCGGTGGCGGTGGCCGGGGCCGGCGGCGCGGCGGGCGCAGGGGGTGCAGCGAGTGGTGCCGGCGGTGGCGTCGGCGCGGCGGCGGGGGGTGGTGGCGTAGCGGCAGCGACCTCGGCGTTCTTCGCCTCCTGCGTTGGCCCGGCCGCGCGTTCGGCTGCGGCAGCCCGCGCTTCGCGCGATTTCGCCAGCGCGGGTTCGGCGGGGGCGGGGGCGGGGGCGGGGGCGGGGGCGGGTGGCGCGGCGGGCGCGGCATCGCGGCGCTGCGGCGGCTGCGGCGCGGCTGCACGCGCCGGTGCCTTGTCGGCCGGCATGCGCGGCGCGGCGGCGGCTTCCTCGCGCACCGCCGGCGCCGGCGCCGGATCGGGCACCACCGACGGCGCCTGGGCGATCGTCGGCGCAGCGGGCCTGGGCGCGGGCGCTCGACTTGGTACCAGCGGCGGCGCGTCATCGCTCATCGGCGGCACGGGTTCGTTGAACCACAGCGTCATCGTCAGGCTTGCGACCACCAGCGCCGCGAGCCCGCCGGCCCACACCGGCCGCGGCGCGAGCAAGGCCTGCCAGCCCTGCTGCAGCGCGGTGAGCGCACGCGCCGGCAGGCTCGGCCGCGGTGGCGCCACGGCCGCGCGCGCAGCCGCTGCGATCGCCGCGGCGATCGCCGGCGGTGGTGCGGCATCGTGGTCCGGCGCGTGGCGCAACGCCGCCTTCAAGCGCGGATCGGGGCGGAAGTCGTCGCGCTCGCTCATGTCCGCCTCATCGCGCGCCGCGCAGGTTGTCGGGCGCCAGGTAGGCCCCCATGCACGTCCGCAGCTTGCTCATCGCATAACGCAGCCGGCTCTTCGCGGTCTCGAAACCCAGCTCCAGCGCGCGGGCGATGTCGTCGAGCGTGCAGTCCTCGTCGTGGTGCATCAGGAAGACGACGCGCTGCGGCGGCGGCAACTGATCCAGGCAGCCGAGCAGCCGTTCGCCGGCGCGGCGCCAGAACAGCTGGTCCTCGGCCGGCGCGGCGCCCGGCGCGGGCCAGTCGAGCCAGGGTTCGCCTTCGGGCACGAAGCTCGCGTCGCCATCGTCGCTCTCGAACGCGGTGTTCGAGACCTCGCGGCCGCTGCGCCGCAGCTGGTCGATCGCCCGGTTCTGCGCCAGCGTGAAGAGCCAGGTGCGAAAGCTCGCCGCGCGCGCGCCGTCGGCGTCCTGCGGCCGGGCGACGAAACGGTCGCGCGCCTGCACCACGCGCAGCCAGGTGTCCTGGAACACCTCGTCGGCCTGCGCCGCCAATGCGCGGCCGAGCAGGCGCCGCACGAAGCGGTACAGCGCCGCCTGGTGGCGCTCGTAGAGCCGGTCGAAGGCGCGCGCATCGCCGCGCGCGAAGGCCGCCATCAGGCGGGCGTCTTCGTCGGCGTCGGTGCGCTGCGGCTCGATCATCGGCGGGCAGTCTGCCATGCGCAGCAGCGCATGCGGCACGGGGAATGGGAAACGCAGCTCCATACGAAGGCTTGCACGGCCGACACATCGCAACGGGGTTGCGCGAGTAGCATCAGAACGTGGCCAGGTCCTCGTTCACCTCCCGGCCCGCCAGCGCCGTGGCGGCCGCTGTCATCGCCCTCGCCGGCTGCGGCGGCGGGATCTACATCGGCTGGGGCGGCGACGACGACCGCCCGCCGATCGTCGGCCTGGCCAGCAGCCTGAATGCCGCCGCACCCGGCCAGACGGTGACGCTGATGGCCGCAGCGAGCGACGACTTCGGCGTCGACCGCGTGCAGTTCTTCCGCATCGAGTCCGACGGCAACGCCGTCTCGCTGGGCAGCGACAGCAGCGCGCCGTACCAGCAGCAGACTGCCATGCCGAACACCAGCGCGAACACGGTGCGCTACTTCGCCCGCGCCTTCGACGAGGGCGACCAGTTCAACGACAGCGACCAGGTCACGGTGACGGTGCTGCGCTGAGCGTGGTCTCCACCAGCCGCCGGCCGAGCCAGCTGTCGCGCTGGACGATGAACTCGCGCAGCCGCTCGGCGTAGTCCGGCGCCACCGCCGCGCGTACCGAGGCGCGTGCCGCGAGCGCCGCACGCCACGCCGCCAGCCTCGGCAGACCGTCGAAGATGCCGGTGGCTGCCGCCGGCTCGATCACCTCGAAATAGCGCCAGGCCGGCGCGAACGCCGCATCGACGATCGAGAACGCCGCGCCACCGAACCACGGCGCGCTGCCGCCATGCGCCGCGAGCTCGCGTTCCAGCGTCTCGCAGCGCTGGCGCAGGCCTTGGCAGGCCGCATCGAACCCGGCCCGGTCGCGCGCCCCGTAGAGCTGGCCGATCTGCTGCAGCACGGCCGATCCGAACTCGACCCAGGCGCGATGCCGTGCGCGCGCCAGCGGCGCCGCCGGATGCAGCGCCGGCGCGTGCGTCTCGTCGAGGTAGTCGCAGATCACCGCCGACTCGAACAGCGGCACGATGGCCGCACCGTCGCGCTGCAGCAGCATCGGCGTCTTGCCCAGCGGCGACAGCGCGCTGAACCAGGTCGGCTTGTCGGCGAGATCGACGTCGATGCGGCGATGCGCGACGCCCTTCTCGGCCAGCACGATCAGCGCGCGCTGCACGTACGGGCACAAGACATGGCTGACGAGCACCGGCTCGTCGCCGACGGCGAATGGCAGGATGGTGCGACTCATGCGCGCGCTCCGGCCAGCCGCGGCGACGGCGTCGACGCCGCCCGCCCACGGAGCGCCCATGCACCGTCGCCGAACAGCACATGCACCAGCGACATCGCGGCCAGGAACACCGGGTACTCCCAGCCGCCGTTCGGCGCGCTGAAGACCCAGCCGTTCGCGGCGTGCACGAGCGTCGCGCCGGCCAGCACCGGCAGCAAGGCCAGCGAGACCCAGCGGCCGTTCCAGCCGAGCAGGATCAGAACACCGCCGCTCACTTCGGCGGCTACGACCGGCCAGGCGAGCAGCGTCGGCAGGCCTTGCTGGGCCAGGAAGCCGCTGAAGCCGGCCATCGTGAAGACAGACAGCTTGAGCCAGGCATGGGCCAGCCACATCGTGCCCAGCGACAGCCGCAGCAGCGCCGCCGCGGCATCGGGCTTGGAGGTGAAGAACATCGGGGGACTCCTCGAAAGGTCATGGACAGGGCGCGATCGTCATCGGCGCGGCCGCCGATGAAAATAGGCGCCCATGAACCTTTCGATTGCAGCAACGCCCAGCCCGCGCCTCGACGCCCGCGACCTGGAACTCGTGCTCGCGCTGGTGCGCGGCGGCACGCTGGCCGAGGGCGGGCGGCTGCTCGGCCAGGATCTGTCGACGGTGTTCCGCGCGCTGAAGCGGCTGGAGCAGCGCCTGGGCCTGACCCTGTTCGAACGCGGCCGCAGCGGCCTGGTGCCCGGCGAGCTGGCGCTCGCGCTGGCGAAGAGCGCGGAGGCCGTCGAAGACGAGCTCGACCGCGCCGATGCCCTGCTGCGCCCCGGCGAGCGGCGCCTGGCCGGCACGCTGCGCGTGACGACGACCGACACGATGCTGATCGGCCTGCTGCTGCCGCTGGTGGCCGAGTTCCGCGCCTTGTTCCCGCTGCTGACGCTCGACTTCATCGCCGACAACCAGCTCGCCAGCCTGAGCCGGCGTGAAGCCGACGTCGCGATACGCGCGACGACGAAGCCGCCCGAGCACCTGGTCGGCGCGCGGCTGGGGCCCATCCGCTCGGCGCTGTGGGCGCATCGCTCGCTGCTGCCGGCGCCGCCGGCAGTGCCGGATCCGTCGACGCTGGCCTGGGTGTCGCCGGATGCCGACGAATCGCTCGCCGACCACTTGTCGGTGCGCTGGCGCCGCCGGGTCTATCCGCAGGTGCAGCCTGCCCTGCGCTGCAACAGCATCCTCGCGGTCGCGCAGGCGGTGCGCTGCGGCGCGGGCGTCGGCGTCGCGCCGCGCTTCCTGCTGCAGGATCAGCCGGGCCTGGTGGCGCTGACCGGCGACGAGCCGGCGCTCGACACCGAGCTGTGGCTGCTGACGCACCCGGACGTGCGCCACCTGCGGCGCATCAAGGTGTTCTTCGACTTCGTGCGCGAGCGGCTGGTCTTGCCCTGAACCGAATTCAGGCGCACAGCACCCGCAGGATCTCGCGCCCGTAGGCCTCGAGCTTTTTCGCGCCGACGCCGCTGATGCCTGCCAGCGCGTCGAGCGAACCGGGCGCCTCGCGCGCCATCTCGGCCAGCGTGGCGTCGTGGAAGACGATGTAGGCCGGCAGGTTGTGCTCCTTCGCCACCTCGGCGCGCCAGGCCTTCAAGGCCGCGAAGCGCTGCAGGCCGGGTTCGTCCAGCGGCAGCGGCGGCGGCTTGTCGTGGCCCGCGGCGCCATTCCCGCCGTTGCCAGCGCGGCCGGCGCGGCTCGCCTTGCCGCGCTTCGGGGGATCGCTCGGCACGCGCAGATGCACGCTCACCTCACCCCTTAGCACCGCACGCGCCGAATCGGCCAGCTCGAGCGTGTTGTATTCCCCTTCGGCACGCATGTGACCCTGCGCGATCAGCTGGCGCAGCACGCCGCGCCATTGCTGCTCCGACAGGTCGGCGCCGATGCCGAAGGTCGACAGCCGCTCGTGCTGGTGCTGCGCCACCTTGTCGCTGTGCTTGCCGCGCAGCACGTCGATCAGGTGGCCGGTGCCGAAGCTGATGCCGCCATGCTGGCGGAAGCGGTAGACGCAGGACAGCGCCTTGCGCGCGGCCTCGGTGCCGTCCCACACCGCGGGCGGATGCACGCAGTTGTCGCAGTTGCCGCAGGCGGTGCTGTGCTCGCCGAAGTACGACAGCAAGCGCACGCGCCGGCAGTCGTGCGCCTCGGCCAGCGCCAGCAGCGCATCGAGCTTGGCGCGCTGCAGGCGCTTGAACTCGTCGTTCGCCGGGCTCTCGTCGATCATCCGGCGCTGGTTGACGACGTCGACCAGGCCGTAGGTCATCCAGGCATCGGCGGCGGCGCCGTCGCGGCCGGCGCGGCCGGTCTCCTGGTAGTAGCCCTCGATGTTCTTGGGCAGGTCGAGGTGGGCGACGAAGCGCACGTCGGGCTTGTCGATGCCCATGCCGAAGGCGATCGTCGCGACCATCACCAGAGCGTCCTCGCGCAGGAATCGGTCCTGGTGGCGCTTGCGCACGTCGGCATCCAGCCCGGCGTGGTACGGCAGCGCGCTGATGCCCTCGGACTGCAGCCAGGCGGCGGTCTCTTCGACCTTCTTGCGGCTCTGGCAGTAGACGATGCCGGCGTCGCCCTCGTGCTCGTCGCGCAGGAAGCGCAGCAGCTGCTTCTTCGCCTCGTCCTTCTCGACGATGGTGTAGCGGATGTTCGGCCGGTCGAAGCTGGCGACGAACTGCTCGGCGCCGTTCAGCGCCAGACGCTCGACGATGTCGGCGCGGGTGTGGTCGTCGGCGGTGGCTGTCAGTGCGATGCGCGGCACGGTGGGGAAACGCTCATGCAGCTGCGACAGGCCGAGGTATTCCTCGCGGAAGTCGTGCCCCCACTGGCTGACGCAGTGCGCCTCGTCGATGGCGACCAGGCTCAGCAGGCCGCGCTCGTGCAGCGAGTCGAGCATCGCCAGGAAGCGCGGCGTCAGGATGCGCTCGGGCGCGGCGTACAGCAGCACCAGGCGCCCGCCGAGCAGCTCACGCTCGATGCGCCGCGCCTCGTCGCCTTCGAGCGTGGAATTGAGGAACGCGGCGTGCACGCCGGCTTCTTCGAGCGCGCTGACCTGGTCGTGCATCAGCGCGATCAGCGGGCTCACGACCAGCGTGACGCCGCGCCCTCCGCGATGGCGCGCGATCGCCGGCACCTGGTAACACAGGCTCTTGCCGCCGCCGGTGGGCATCAGCACCAGCGCATCGCCACCGGCGCCGACATGCTCGACGATGCGCGCCTGTTGGCCGCGGAAGGCGGCATATCCGAACACCTCGTTCAGGATCGCGAGCGGGGTGTCGGCGGCTGGGGACATGGGTGTGAAGGTTCGGACGAGTCGGCGATTGTCGCCGGCCGCCATCTTCGGCTTCGGCGCGACCCCGGGCCATCCCCCTGAAGAGTGCATCAGGTGAGCGAATAGACTGCCAGTCACTTCATGACGAGAAATCCCGAGGCCATCGTGGCGTTGACCCCGCCCAACGTGGACCCCGCGTCGCTGGACGCGGTGCTCGCCGGCGTGCTGCGCGGGTCGTGGCTCGGCGTCGTGCTGCTGGCGCCCGATGGGCGGCTGCGCTGGGCGAACCTGGCGGCCGCCGCGCTGCTCGGCGGCCAGCCGGAGACCTTGCAGGGCCGCGGCCTGCGCAGTTTCTTCACCGAGGACGAAGCGCAGCAGCCGGCGCTGGAGCGCCTGGAGGCCTGCCTGGCCAGCGGCGAGGCGCTGCACCCCGGCTTCGAGCTGCAACTGCGCGGCGCACCGCGCTGGCTGCGGCTGGAGCTGCAGCGGCTGCCGCCGGAGCAACGTGCGGCGCAGCAGCTCGGCGGTGCGCTGGCGCTGATCGACGTCACCGAGCAGCGCCGGCTGCGCGAGGAAGCCGGCCGCGAAGGCCAGCTGCTGCGCGAGGCGGCGCGGCTCGGCCACATCGGCGCCTGGGACTTCGACTACCTCGCCTACCGGCTGCGCTGGAGCGAAGAGACCTTCGCGATCCACGACTTGCCGCCCGGCGCCGAACCCGATCCCGAGGCGGCGCTCGCCTTCTACGACGACAGTTCGCAGCGCCGCGTGCGCGCCGCGATGCGCGAGGCGCTGATTCACGGCACGCCGTTCGACTTGCCGCTCAGCCTGGTCAGCGCAACGGGACAGGCCAAGCGCGTGCGGCTGATCGGGAGTGCGCAGTGCGACCAGGGCCGCGTGGTGCGCGTCGCGGGCCTGTTCCACGACATCACCGAGCGCGAGCAGCACGCGCAGGCGCTGCTCGACAAGGCGGCTGCCGAAAGCGCCAGCCGCGCGAAGAGCGAGTTCCTGTCGCGCGTCAGCCACGAGCTGCGCACGCCGCTGAACGGCGTGCTCGGTTTCGCGCAGCTGCTGCAGCACCGCGCCGGCGAGCTACCCGGCTGGACGGCCGAGCCGCTGCGGCTGATCCGCCAGGCCGGCGACCACCTGCTGACGCTGATCGACGACATGCTCGACCTGGGCTCGATCGAGTCCGGCGCGCCACGGCTGACCCTGCGGGCGGTGGCGCTGGACGCGGTGGTCGGCGAGGCGCTGCGACTGGTCGCCCCGCAGGCGCTGGCCGCGGGCGTCGTGCTGCGGCCGTGGACGCTCAACGGCGCCTGGGTCGAGGCTGATCCGACGCGGCTGCGGCAGGTGCTGCTGAACCTGTTGTCGAACGCGATCAAGTACAACCGTCCCGGCGGCGACGTGCGCCTGCTGCAGCACGAGGGTCCGGAAGGGCTGACGCTGCGCATCATCGACAGCGGCACCGGCATCAGCGCCGAACGCCGGCGCGAGCTGTTCCAGCCCTTCAACCGGCTCGGCGCCGAGGGCGGCGCGGTGCCCGGCAGCGGCCTCGGCCTGACGATCGCCCGCCACCTGGCCGAGGCGATGGGCGGGCGCCTGGAGCTGGCCCCGGCGCCGCCCGCGGGGGCCCCCGCCGGCACCGAGATGCGGGTGGTGCTGCGCCGTGCCGACCCGGCGCCGGCCGCGGCCGCGCCGCCTGCCGTCGATGCCGCGGCCGACGGCGCCGGCACCTGCCACGTGCTGTACGTCGAGGACCATCCGGTCAACGCGATGCTGGTGCGCGAGGCGCTGGCGGTGCAGCAGCCGCGGCACCGGCTGCGCATCGCCGAGACCGGCGAGGAAGGGCTGGCGATGGTCGCCGAGGAGCGGCCCGACGTCGTGCTGCTCGACCTGAACCTGCCCGGCGCCGACGGCTACGCGGTGCTGGCGCAGCTGCGCGCCGATGCCGCGACCGCCGGGCTGCCCTGCGTCGCGGTGTCGGCCGACGCGATGCCCGAAGAGGTCGCGCGCGCCCGCGCGGCCGGCTTCGATGACTACTGGACCAAGCCGCTGGCGATGATCGGCCTGGCCGAGCGCATCGCGGCGATTGCCGCCTCCGGCAGCGCGCGCGCGCCCGGTTGACTGCAGCGGCACCCCCGAACGGGTGCCCCGGCTTCCCCCTTCCGGGTCCTGGAAGGGGTCCGGCGGCTGGCTATCATGGCCGCCTGGGATCCATGCCGGCCGCCGGCCGCGCCACGAAGGATCCCGCGGCAGGCAATACACGGAGTGCGCGCCATGGCATCAGTCAACAAGGTCATCATCGTCGGCAACCTCGGGCGCGACCCCGAGGTCCGCTACACGCCCAACGGCAGCGCGGTCTGCAACCTGGGCGTCGCCACCACGCGCAACTGGAAGAACAAGGAGTCCGGCGAGCGCCAGGAAGAGACCGAGTGGCACCGCGTCGTGCTGTTCGACCGCCTGGCCGAGATCGCCGGCGAATACCTCAAGAAGGGCCGCTCGGTCTACATCGAAGGGCGCCTGCGCACCCGCAAGTGGACCGACAAGGACGGCGTCGAGAAGTACACCACCGAGATCTACGGCGAGCAGATGCAATTGCTCGGCGGCCGCGAAGGCATGGGCGGCGGCGCCTCGGGCGGTGCCGATGACGGCGGCTACGAAGGTGGTGGTGGGGGTGGCGACGCCCCGCCGCGGCGCAGCGCACCGCCGCGGGCACCGGCGGCCTCGCAGAAGCCGGCCCAGAAGTCGAGCGGCGGCTTCGAGGACATGGACGACGACATTCCGTTCTGAGCTAACCAACGAAAAACGCGGGCCCGAGGGCCCGCGTCTGAAACGCTTGACAGCGAAGCGGGCCGCCTTGTGGGTGGCCCGTTCTTTTTGTTGTTAGAACTCGTACTTCAGGGTGATCTGCACGGCCCACTGCGACTCGCCCTTGGCTTGGCGGGTCTCGTAGTCTTCCAGCGCAACGGTGTTGTAGATGTACTTCCCGTTGCTGATGCCCGCGTAGTTGACGAAGCTGCGGGCGTTGGCGCCGTTGTTCTGAACCCCGCCGACCGTGCCGGCATTGAAGCCGACCTCGTCGATGCGGCCCCAGCGCTTGTTCAGCAGGTTGCCGAAGTTGAGGATGTCGATCGTGAAGACGCCCTTGTGCTTGGCCATGAAGCCGGGCACTTCCTGGCTGAAGCGCAGGTCGAAGTTGTTGACCCACGGGCTGGTGCCGCTGTTGCGGCTGGCGACCGTGCCGCGCGCACCGGACAACGCCGAGTCGGCGTTCACGATGTCCCAGAAGCGCTTCTCGTTGGCGGCCCGATCGGCCTCGGTCGCGCCGTAGAACAGCACTTCACCGGAGCCGGGAGCCGTCGGGACGTACATCAGGTCGTTGCCCGCGACGCCGTCACCGTTCATGTCGTTGCGGAAGGTCCAGCTGTACGGCTTGCCGCGCCGGCCCTCGTAGAACACGCCGAGGTTGGTGCGGTAGGTCGAGATGAAGGCCTTGGACCAGCTCATCGTCCCGCTGACGCGATCGCGAACCACGTAGGACGAGCGGCCGGCGATGTCCTCGTTGGGATCGAAGACCGAGCGGTTCGCCCAGTTGGAGATCGCGCGCGACGAGGTGAGCGGATTGACCTCGGTCAATGCGGTCTTCGTGTAGGCGACGCCCCAGTTCATCGAGCGCGAGAACGCGGCGCCGGCCAGCGACAGCGTCAGCGCGTCGCCGCGGCCCTGCTCCGAAGTCTCTGCCAGCACCACGTCGAGGAAGTTGCGGTTGCGTAGGAAGCGGCTCTGCCCGCCGCAGCCGGTCACCAGACCGTCGCTGCCGTTCCAGCAGGCCGTGGAGCGGCCCTGCGCGTTGTAGTACAGCGGACGGCCATCCGGACCGGTCGTCGTCGGCGCGCCGAGGTTCAGGTGGCGGTAGTGCAGGCCATGCTTGGTGCGGGTGTGCACCCACTCGGCGCCGGCCACCAGGCCGGCCCACGGCAACTCGGCGTCGAATGCGAGATTGGCCTTCCACACCGATGGCTGCTGCATGTTCGGCGCGATCACGTCGACGGCCGCCGCCGGCGGCACACCAGTGATCGTCGGCTGGTTGTCGCCGTCGGCCGAGAAGCGCAGGTCGGCCGGGCACGGCGCCGCACCGGCGCCGCAGCGGAAGCTGGCGTTGACAACGCCGGTGTTCTGGTACGGGTTCGTCAACCAGACGTTCATTGCCGCACCCTGGAACAGGCCGAGGCCACCGCGCATCTGCATGCGCCGCTCCTTGGCGCCGGGCGTCAGGTCGAAGTTGAAGCCCAGGCGGGGCTGCACCAGGTTCTTGCCGTCCATCGAGACGGTGTTGTCCATGCCGAAGCCGCCGGTCTGCGCGGCGCCGGTGGCCGGGTTGCCGGCCGCCAGCGGCTGCATGAACGCGGTGTTGGCGATCGGCCGGTCGTCGGTGCTGACGCGGTCGGCGCGCAGGCCGCCGGTCAGCGACAGCTGCCGGTTGACCTTCCAGGTGTCCTGCAGGAACACGCCCAGGTTGTCGAGCGTCCAGTTCGCCGCGCTGTCCTGCAGCGTGCGGCCGGCCAGCGGCAGGCGCACGGTGTAGGTCGTCGGCCGGCCGCTCGCGAACAGCGCGACCGGATCGGAGCCGGAGAACTCGTAGACGCCCTTGCTGCTGTCGACGAAGGCATTGAATATGTCGATGCTCTGGTAGTCGGCACCGAACTTGATCTCGTGGTCCTGAATGTTCCAGGTGCCGGCAGCGTAGAGGTCCTCGCTCTTCGTGCTCAGCCGGTTGAAGTGGCGCGAGAACTCGGTGCCGAACAGCAGCCGGCGCGGGCCGGTGGCGGTGCCGGCGGGTGCGGGATCGGTGAAGGTCAGCTGGATCGACGGCAGGTTCGCGACCGTGTTGTGGACCTGCGCCATCTCGGTCTTCGAGACCTTCAGCTCGGTCGACAGCTGGTCGGTCCAGTCGGCGAACCATTGGCCGACGAGGGACTCGTTCGTCTTCTGCGTGGTCCACCAGTACGAGCTCAACGACAGGCCGGTGGCGTTGAAGCCGCTGAAGATCGGCTCGGCCTGGTCGGTCTTGGTGTAGCGCAGGTTGGCGCGATGGTTGTCGTTGACGTTCCAGTCGAGCTTCAGCAGCGTGTCCTTGACCGTCAGCTCGACGCCGGACGGCACGTCGGAGCCCCCGGCTTCGATGCCGTACACGGTGCGCGCGATGTTCTGCGCCGCGGCCACCTGCGTCGGCGTGATGCCGACGTTGGTCAGGCTGCTGCCGACCGGACCGAAGGTCGGGCTCGAGCGCGAGCTGGCGAGCTCCTCGTAGCTGGCGAAGAAGAACAGCTTGTCCTTGATGATCGGACCGCCGAGCGTGAAGCCCTTCAGATCCTCCTTGAAGGCCGGCGGTGCAGAGTAGGTGCCGGTGGTGCGGTTGTAGCGGTCGCCGGCGAGGTCATCGTCGCGGTAGACGTAGTACACGCTGCCGTGGAACTCGTTGGTGCCGCTCTTCGTCACCGCATTGATGTTGGCGCCGGTGTAGCCCTTCTGCGTGACGTCGTAGTTCGAGATGTTGACCTGAACCGACTGAATCGCGTCGATCGAGATCGGCTGCTTCAGCGTCGGCAGGTTGTTCGCCTCGAGGCCGAACGTGTCGGTGATCGACACGCCGTCGACGGTGACGCGATTGAAGCGGCTGTTCATGCCGAGCGCGGAGATCTCGCCACGATCCTTGTCGGTCTGCGCCAAGCGCGGATCGGTGCGCGCGTAGTCCTGCAGGTTGCGGCCGATCGATGCCAGCGAATTCAGCTCACGGCTGCCGATGTTGGTGCCGGCACCCATGCTCGAGGTGCTGAAGCGCGCGGCAGCCGTCGATGCACCCGTCACGACCACCGTCGCGGTGCCGATGCCGATCGCGCCATCGAGCGTGGTCGTCTCGGCCAGCGTGAGGAAGACGTCGTTGCGTGTATCCGTCTGCCCGTCTTTCGTGAACGTCACGGTGTAGGGTCCGCCGACGCGCAGGCCGCGCACCGAATAACGGCCTTCGGCATCGGAGACGACGTTGGCGACCGAGCCCGACTCGACGTGCCGGATCGACACCGCCGCGCCCGCCACCGGCTTGCCCGCTGCATCGGCCACCCGCCCGCCGATGGCAGCCGTCGTGTTCTGGGCCAGCACCGGCGCCGCCGCCATCGCGACGGCAATGCTGATCACCGTGCGCGGAAAACCGAACCAGTGCTTGTCGTTCATCGTGCTCACTCCTCGAGAGTCAAAAAAGATTCGGCCGCCGCCCTCAGCGCCGGCCGAAGCCATGGGTGCCGAGGCGTCGCCACTGCAAGTGGCTTGCCAGCGCCCGCGCACCAGAATCTGACCAAAGGGTCAATTTCACGCAAAGGCGAGGCGCGTCCGACCGCGGGTTTGCCCGCGATTCGGCATTTCGCCAACACTTCGCTGGTGCACATCGGCGCCGACCTGGTGCAGTGGTCGCCGGCTGCACGGACTGTGCAGCCGGTCAATGCAAGCCCGATGACGGCAGCGCCCGCTGATGCGCGGGCGCAACGCGGGAGCCTGCAGCCTCAGTCGACCCAGGTGATGCGTGGCGCGGCGACCGGTGCCAGGGTGGTGGTGCGCAGGTACTCGAGCAGTGCGTCGAGGTCGACCGCGCCGCCGAGGCGGTCGCGGCCGGTCTTCAGCAGCGTGAAGCCGTCGCCGCCTTCGGCGAGGTAGCTGTTGACGGTGACCCGGTAGGTCGCCTCGGGCCGCAGCGGCGTGCCGTCGATGCTCAGGTCCTGCACCCGCTGGCCGTGCGGCGCCGAGGCGACCCAGCGGTAGCGCAGGCTGGCCGACGGATGCAAAAGGTGCGCCCCCGCGCGGCCCGGCGGCTGCTGCGATTCGAGCAGGGCCTTCAGCTCGGCGCCGCTGAAACTCATCACCACCAGGCTGTTGCCGAAGGGCTGCATCGTGAAGACGTCGCCGAAGGTGACGGCGCATGGCGGCGTGCCGCGGCAGTGCAAATCGCTGCGGATGCCGCCAGGATTCATCAGTGCCAACTGTGCGCCGCCTTGCGCCGGCGCGCGCGTGGCCGCCCACTGTGCATCGGCGATCAGCCGACCGGCGGCGCTGTCGCCCTTGCCCCGCTCGCCGCGTTCGAAGCTGCCGGCAATGCGGCCGACCACGCGCAGAGTGCGCGGCGCGGCCGCGGCGCTGAAGACCGCCACCTGCTGCGCCACCGCGGCGTCGGGCGTGGCATCGCGCAGCACCGCATCCCACGGCGCCGGCTGCGCGGCGGCGATTGCCGTGCGTTGCGCGGCTTCGGTGTGCTCGTTGAACACCGGCAGGTTGCGACTGCGTGTCGCCGCGCGATCGACGCGGCCGGTCTTCGGATCGATGAACAGATCGGTCGCCGACAGAGCGCGGCTGTACGAGAACGACTGGATGATCGGCCGGCCGTCGACGACGCAGCGGTAACCCTGGTGGCTGTGGCCGGTGAGGATCAGGTCGACGTCCGGCGTGATGCGCTTCGCGAGATCGACGATCGGGCCGCGCAGGCCCGGGCAGCGTTCGTCGTTCCAGTCGCCCGCCTGCTGCGGGCCGCCGATTTCACCGCCTTCATGCATCGTGACGACCAGCGTGTGCACACCTTGCGCCTTCAGCGCCGCGGCGGCGCGATTGATGGCCTCGGCTTCGTCGACGAAGCGCAGCCCGGCGACGCCCGAGGGGACGACGATGCCCGGCGTCCAGCGTGTCACCGCACCGATGAAGCCGACCTTCACCGGCCCGACCTGCTTGACCCAACTCGGCGCAAGCAGGTGCGCACCGTCGGCACGCTCGACGTTGGCGGCGACCAGTTGGAAACGCGCGCCGGCATACGGCTGCAGTGCGCAGGAGTTCGTCATCGCACCGGGCGGATTGGGCCCGCAGCCGCCGGCCAGCACCCGCTGCAATTCGACGCTACCGGCGTCGAACTCATGGTTGCCCGGCGCGCCGACCTCGACGCCCATGCGGTTCATCACCTCGATCGTCGACTCGTGGCGGAACAGCGTCGAGACCAGCGGGGCGCCGCCGATCATGTCGCCCGACGAGACGACGACGCTGTGCGGCGAGCCCGCGCGCAGGCGGTTGACCAGCCCGGCGAAAGCCGCCGCGCCGCCCACCGTCACGCGCTGCGTGGCGCCCGGCTTGGCGGGGTCGGGCAGGCTCAGCGTCATGCCGCTGGGCTCGAGATGGCCGTGGAAGTCGTTGAAGCCGATCACGCGCAACTGCACCGGTTGCACCGGTTGCACCGGCTGCGGCGGCGCGATCGGGGCGGTCGAGCAGCCGGCGAGTACGGCTGCGAGGGAGGCCGTGAACGCGCCCGTGGCGAGTCGAAAACGGCGGCGGGCAAACCTCATGCGGGACTGCTCCAGGCTTCGATCGCCGCACGCGCCGTGGCCCGTTCGGCCGCCGGCAGGAAGGAGGCGTCGGCGGCCGCCAGGCCCATGCGCTTCAAATCGTCCCAGCTGAAGGCCGCTTCGCGCACCAGCGCCGCAGCCTCGCTGGAGTGGTGGATGCACGAGATCAACCGGTTGTCGGTGTGAAAGGACAGCGAGACGCCGGCGTCCCACAACGCACGGATCGGGTGCGTGGCGACCGACATCGCGGCACCGGTGTGCACGTTGCTGGTCGGACAGACCTCCAGGTGCAGGCCGAGCGCGTGCACCTCGGCGAGCATCGCATCGCCCATCGGCGTGCCGATCACCTCGGCCAGCCGTACGCCATGGCCGATGCGTCGCGCCCCGAGCCGGCCGGCTTCGATCACGCGCTCGGCGCTGTCGGCTTCGCCGGCATGCAAAGTCAGCGGCAGTCCCTGGTCGGTCAGCTGGGCCAGCAGGGCCGCGTGCGGTGTCGCCGGGAAGCCGTACTCGGGGCCCGCCAGGTCGAAGCCGACGACACCCTGGCCGTGGTAGCGCAGCGCGAGCTCGGCGCTGCGCCGGATCTCCGCGGCATCGTGCTGGCGCATGCCGCAGATGATCAGGCCGGAGGGCAAGGGCGAACGCAGCAGGCCCGCGAGCATCGCCTCGATCGCCACTTCGCCGCTGACGCCATGCGGCTCGAACAGCAGCGGCGCGATGCGGAACTCGGCCAGCACGCAGCCATCGAGCCGCGCGTCTTCCGCGGCTTCGAAGGCGACGCGCTGCAGTGCGGCGGGCGTGGCCATCGCGGCAATCGTCAATGCGAAGCCGCGCAGGTATTCGACCAGCGAGCCGGCATGCGCGCGCGCATCGAACCAGGCGGCCAGCGAGTCCTCGTCGGCGGCGGGTGCCTGCAGCCCGCGCTGCTGCAGCAGTTGGAGCAAGGTGGCGACGCGCAGGCCACCATCGAGGTGCTCGTGCAAGAGGACTTTCGGCAGTCGCCGCGCCGTGGTCTCGAGCGTTTCAGATGCGGGGTCTTTCATCGCCTCATGCTAGCAACTACCGGGGAGATAGCGGTCCGAGTCTTGCTATCCTGCCCGCCACATCAACGTCTTCCAAGGGGTAACCCGCATATGAAGCACCAGCTCCTCGCCCTGGCCAGTCTGACCTTCGCCGCCGGCGCGGCGCACGCGGAGCCCGCCGTGATCTACGACATGGGCGGCAAGTTCGACAAGTCCTTCAACGAGGCCGCCTACAACGGCGCCGAGCGCTGGAAGAAGGAGAGCGGCAAGGCCTATCTCGACTTCGAGATCGCCAACGAAGCGCAGCGCGAGCAGGCGATGCGCCGCATGGCCGACAAGGGCGCGAACCCGATCATCGCGATCGGCTTCTCGCAGGGCTCGACGGTCGAGAAGGTGTCGAAGGACTATCCGAAGCTGTCGTTCGCGATCATCGATTCGGTGGTCAAGAACCCGAACGTCGAATCGATCGTCTTCAAGGAGCAGGAAGGCAGCTTCCTGGTCGGCATGATGGCCGCGCTGGCCAGCAAGAGCGGCAAGGTCGGCTTCGTCGGCGGCATGGACATTCCGCTGATCCGCCGCTTCCAGTGCGGCTACGAGCAGGGCGCGAAGTTCGCCAATCCGAAGGCCGAAGTAACGTCCAACATGACCGGCACGACGCCGGCCGCCTGGAACGACCCGACGCGCGGCGCCGAGCTCGCGAAGGCGCAGTTCGCCAAGGGCGTCGACGTGATCTTCGCCGCCGCCGGCGGTACCGGCATCGGCGTCTACCAGGCGGCCAAGGACGGCGGCAAGCTGGCCATCGGCGTCGACAGCAACCAGAACCACCTGCAGCCCGGCACGATGCTGACCTCGATGGTCAAGCGCGTCGACGTCGCGGTCTACAGCGCGGCGAAGAAGTCGAACCCCGGCGTCAGCGTGCTCGGCCTGAAGGAAGGCGGCGTCGACTATGCGCTGGACAAGCACAACGAGAAGCTGGTCAGCGCCGACATGAAGAAGAAGGTCGATGCGGCGAAGGCCGACATCATTGCCGGCAAGATCAAGGTGGCCGACTACATGGCGGACAACGCCTGCAAGTACTGATCTTGTCGATTCGTGCGCCGGCCGTGCTGATGCGCGGCATCAACAAGCGCTTCGGCGCCGTTCAGGCCAACAAGGAGGTGACGCTCAGCGTGTCTTCGGGCACGGTGCACGGCATCGTCGGCGAGAACGGTGCCGGCAAGAGCACGCTGATGTCGATCCTCTACGGCTTCTACCAGGCCGATTCCGGGTCCATCGAGATCGAGGGCCAGCCGGCGAACATCACCCGTTCGAAGGAGGCGATCGCGCTGGGCATCGGCATGGTGCACCAGCACTTCATGCTGGTCGATCCGCTGTCGGCGCTCGACAACATCATGCTCGGCGCCGAGCCCGACTGGCGGCTGCAGGCCGCGCGCGCCGAGGTGCGCGCGAAGCTCGAGACGCTGATGCACGACACCGGGCTGGTCGTGCGGCTGGACACGCCCGTCGAGGACCTGCCGGTCGGCGAGCGGCAGCGGCTGGAAATCCTGAAGGCGCTGTACCGCGGCGCGCGCATCCTGATCCTCGACGAGCCGACCGCCGTGCTGACGCCGCAGGAGACCGATCAGCTCTTCGTCACGCTGCGCAAGCTGCGCGCCAACGGCACGACGATCCTCTTGATCACGCACAAGCTGAAGGAGATCCTCGCGCTGTGCGACAAGGTGACGGTGATGCGCGCCGGCGCGGTGGTGCTGGATTGCCCGATCGCCGAGACCAGCCTCGACAAGCTGGCCGAGGCGATGGTCGGTCGCCGCGTCAACCTCGGCCGCGACGGCGGCGCCGCGGCGAAGCCCGGCGCGCCCTTGCTGGAAGCGAAGCATCTGCAGTGGCACGATGCGCTCGGCGTGATCCGGCTCGCCGATGTGTCGCTCACTTTGCGTGCTGGCGAGATCGTCGGCATTGCCGGTGTGTCCGGCAACGGCCAGAGTGAGCTGCTCGAAGCGCTGTCCGGCATGTTGACGCCGCACGGCGGCGAGCTGCAGCTCGGCGCGGGCCACTTCACGCCGAAGGCCTGGCTCGACCCGGCGCGTGCGCGCGCGCTCGGCTTGGCGCACGTGCCGGAGGACCGCCATCGCGTCGGGCTGGTGCTGCCGTTCGCGGCCTGGGAGTCGGCAATCCTTGGGCACCAGAAGCTCGGGCGCTTCGCCGGCCGCTTCGGCTGGATGAAGCAGTCGGCGATGCAGGCCGACACCGTGCGCATGATGGAGTCCTACGACGTGCGGCCGCGCAACCCGCAGCTGCGGTCGTCGAAATTCTCCGGCGGCAACCAGCAGAAGCTGGTGCTGGCGCGCGAGGCGATCGTCAAGCCGAAGGTGCTGCTGGTCGGCCAGCCGACCCGCGGCGTCGACATCGGCGCGATCGAGTTCATCCACGGCCAGCTGCGCGCGATGCGTGACGCCGGCGGCGCCGTGCTGGTGGTGTCGTCCGAGCTCGACGAGATCCTCGCGCTGTCGGACCGCGTGCTGGTGATGGACCGCGGCCGCATCGCCGGCGAATTGCCGATCGACGATTGCAACGAAGCGGCGCTCGGCCGCCTGATGTGCGGCGCCAGCGCCAGCGAACAAGAACAATGAGTCAACCGATCGAACTGCCGCGCTGGATCGACATCGGCGTGCTGCCGCTGGTCAACCTCGGCATGGCGCTGATCGTCGCCGGCATCGTCGTCGCCGGCATCGGCCTCGATCCGCTGCAGGTCATCACGCTGCTCGTCAAGGGGGCCTTCGGCAGCCGCGCCGGCATCGGCTATACGCTGTATTACGCGACCACTTTCATCTTCACGGGGCTCGCCGTGGCGATGGCTTTCCACGGCGGCCTGTTCAACATCGGCGGCGAGGGCCAGGCGCTGATCGGCGGGCTCGGCGCCTCGCTCGCCGCGCTGGCCTTTGCGCAGCGGCTGCCCACGGCACTGATGCTGCCGCTGATGGTGCTGGCCGCCGCCGCTTTCGGCGCCGCGTGGGCGGCGGTGCCGGCGGCGCTGCAGGCCTGGCGCGGCAGTCACGTCGTCATCACGACGATCATGTTCAATTTCATCGCCTCGGCGCTGCTCGGCTACCTGGTCGTCAACGTGCTGAAGGAGCCCGGCAACATGACGCCCGAGAGCCGCTCGTTCGAGCCCTCGGCGCACATGCCCGGCATGCACGAGGCGCTCGGCTGGCTCGGGCTCGCCTGGCCGAAGACGCCGCTGAACCTGTCGCTGCTGCTGGCGCTGGCCGCGGCGGTCGGCGTTGGCCTGCTGCTGTGGAAGACGCGCGCCGGCTACGAGCTGCGCACCGTCGGCTTCTCGCCCGATGCCGCGCACTATGCCGGCGTGCGGCCGCGGCGCCAGGTCATGGTGGCGATGATGTTGTCCGGCGCGCTCGCCGGCTGCGTGGCGATCAACGAGCTCGCCGGCGTGCAGCATCGGCTGCTGATGGACTTCGTCGCCGGCGCCGGCTTCACCGGCATCGCGGTGTCGCTGATCGGCCGCAACCATCCGCTGGGCATCGTGCTCGCGTCGCTGCTGTTCGGCGCGCTGTACCAGGGCGGCGCCGAGCTGGCCTTCGAGATCCCGGGCTTCAGCCGCGAGATGGTGGCAACCTTGCAGGGCCTGATCGTGCTGTTCTCAGGCGCGATGGCCACCGTCGCAGCGCCGACCTTGGCAAGGCTGTACGCGCGCGCGCGTCGACCCGTCGCGCCCAAGCCGGCCGGAGTGGCCCATGGATGAGGTGCTGATCGGCACGCTGCTGGCATCGACGCTGCGCGTCTCGGTGCCGCTGATCCTGTGCGCGCTGGCCGCGACGCTGAGTGAACGCGCCGGCGTCATCGACCTCGGCCTCGAAGGCAAGATGCTGATGGCGGCCTTCGCCGCCGGTGCTGCGGGTGCCACCAGCGGGTCGCTGATGCTGGCGCTGCTGGCGGCGCTGGCGGTGGGCATCGCACTGTCGATGCTGCATGCCTATGCCTGCGTCAGCCACACCGGCGACCAGGTCGTGGCCGGCATGGCGATCACGATGACCGCGGCCGGCCTGACCGTCGTGCTCGGCATCGCGTGGTTCAAGCAGGGCGGACAGACGCCGCCGCTGGCGGACACGGTGCGCCTGGCGGCGTGGTTCACGGGCGCCGGCGACGCGTTGCAGGCCGTGCCGCTGCTCGGTCCCGCGCTCGCGCTGGCCTTCTTCGGCCACAACGTGATGGTCTACCTGGCGCTGCTGGCAGTGCCCGGAGTCTGGTGGCTGCTGTACCGCACGCGGCTGGGCCTGCGGCTGCGCGCGACCGGCGAGAACCCGGCGATGGTCGACGCCGCCGGGCTGTCGGTGAAGGGGCTGCGCTACCTCGCGCTGGCCTTCAACGGCACGCTGTGCTCGCTGGCCGGCGCCTACCTGGTACTGGCGCAGAACCCGTCCTTCGTGCCGAACATGACCGCCGGCCGCGGCTACATGGCGCTGGCGGCGATGATCTTCGGCAAGTGGCATCCGGTCGGCGCGCTGTGGGCCTGCCTGCTGTTCGGCTTCCTCGATGCGGTGGCGATCCGACTGCAGGGGGTGACCTTGCCGGGCGTCGGCACCGTGCCGGTGCAGGCGATCCAGGCGCTGCCCTACGTGCTGACCGTGGTGCTGCTGGCCGGCTTCATCGGCCGGGCTCGCGCGCCGGCGGCGCTGGGCGTACCCTACGTCAAGGAGCGCTGAGCATGAACCCCACCCTCGTCGACGAGAACGTGATGAACGCGCTGGTGCAGGCCGCACGCGCCGCGCGTGAGCGCGCCTATGCGCCGTACTCGAAGTTCCAGGTCGGCGCGGCGCTGCTCGACGACCACGGCCGGCTGCACGCCGGCTGCAACATCGAGAACGCCGCCTATCCGCAAAGCCAGTGCGCCGAGGCCTCGGCGATCGCCCACCTGGTGCTGACGGGCGGGCGCCGCATCCTGGCGGTCGCCGTCGTCGGCGTCGCCGCCGAGCCGGTCACGCCCTGCGGCGGCTGCCGCCAGCGGCTGCGTGAATTCGCGTCCGACGACGTGCCGATCTGGATGGCCGACCAGCAGATCGTGCGCGCGAAGTACACGCTGGGGCAGCTGCTGCCGGCGAGCTTCGGGCCCGAGCATCTGACTTAGGAGCCGGGGCTCCTAAGTCAGGTGCTTTTCGTTCCGCTCCCCCGAGCCCCCTCCGCGAGGGGGCTCCAGCTTGTTCGACGGCTCCCTCCAGCCTCCCTCCGTGAGGGAGACTCCAGTCAGCTTGACGAAGGATGCGCCGCGGGTGGAGCCGTTGGAGCTCACTCCCCGTAGGGGATCCAGACGTTCTTCACCTGCACCGCGTGGCGCAGCAGCAGCGGGCCCGCGGCGGCGCGGTCGTCGAACCAATCGATCGCGCGGCCGTGGTCGACCAGCGTGCGCTTCAGGTTGCCCACCGAGAGCTTTTCGGCCAAGGTGCTGAGCTCGGCCGAGCCGAAGGCCCACAGGCCGTCGACGTCGTCGTGCTCGGCCAGCGTGCGCGCCAGCGTCAGGGCGTCGCCGGTGACGATGTTGACCACGCCGGCCGGCACGTCGGAGGTCTCCAGCACCTGGTAGAGGTCGGTGGCCACCAGCGCGGCCGGGCCGCTGGGCACCACGACCACGCGGTTGCCCAGCGCGATCAGCGGCGCAACCAGACTGACGAAGGCCAGCAGCGGCGCCTCGGGCGGGCAGACCACGCCGACGACGCCGAGCGCCTCGGGCAGCGCCAGCGCGACGCCGCGCAACGGCGGCTGGTGCACGCGGCCTTCGTACTTGTCGGCCCAGGCGGCGGCGGTGAACAAGCGCGCGATCGACGCGTCCACTTCGGCACGCGCCTGCTCGGGCGTCGCCCCGGTCAGCGTGCCGATGCGGCGCGCGAACTCGTCGGCGCGCGCCGACAGGTTCTCGCCCAGGTAGTACAGCACCTGCGCGCGGTTGTGCGACGTCGCCTTGGTCCAGCCCTCGGCGCCGCGCGCCGCGGCCACCGCATTGCGGATGTCCTTGCGGTTGCCGGCACCGACTTCGCCGGCCGGGTGACCATCGGCCGCGAACTGCGGCAGCGCGTGGTTGCCGTCGGGCCGCGCCTGCTTGCCGCCGATGAAGAGCTTGGCGGTGCGGTCGATCGGCGGCATCGCGAAAACGTTCGCCGCCGGCGCTGCCGGGGCCGCCGGAGTCGCGACCGGCGCGCTGCGCAGCGGCCGCTCATCCCAGGCGATAGGCTTCAGGTATTCGTAGCAGCCTTCACGCCCACCCTCGCGGCCGAAGCCCGACTCGCGCGTGCCGCCGAAGCCCACCGCGGCATCGAACAGGTTCGTGGCATTGACCCACACGACGCCGGCGACCAGCTTGGGCGCGATGTCCAGCGCCAGGCCGATGTTCTCGCTCCACACGCTGGCCGACAGGCCGTAGCGGCTGTTGTTGGCCAGCATCACCGCCTCGTCGGGCGTGCGGAAGCTGCCGGTCACCAGCACCGGGCCGAAGATCTCCTCGCGCACCACGGTGGCGCCGGGCTGCACGCCGGTGATCAGGGTCGGCGGGTAGAAGCAGCCCTCGCCCGGACAGGCGGCCTCGGCGCCGGGTGCCTGGTAGACCGTGCCGCCCTCGGCCGCCGCGGTGGCGACCAGCGCGCGGATGCGCGCCAGCTGCTCCGGCGCGACGATGGCGCCCATGTCGATGGCCTTGTCCAGCGGCGCGCCGACGCGCAGCGCCGCCATGCGGCGCTTGAGCTTGCCGATGAAGCGCTCGGCCACGCCTTCCTGCACCAGCAGGCGCGAGCCGGCGCAGCAGACCTGGCCCTGGTTGAACCAGATCGCGTCGACGACGCCTTCGACCGCGGCATCGAGGTCGGCATCGTCGAAGACGATGAACGGCGACTTGCCGCCCAGCTCGAGCGTCAGCGCCTTGCCCGAGCCGGCCGTGCGCTCGCGGATCAGGCGGCCGACCTCGGTGGAGCCGGTGAAGGCCAGCTTGTCGACACCGGGATGATCGACCAGCAGCGCGCCGGTGGTGCCATCGCCGGTGACGATGTTCAGCACGCCCGCCGGCAGCCCGGCCGCGGCCGCCAGCTCGGCGAACAGCAGTGCGCTGAGCGGCGTGTACTCGGCCGGCTTGAGCACCACCGTGTTGCCCAGCGCCAGCGCCGGCGCGATCTTCCACGCCAGCATCAGCAGCGGGAAGTTCCACGGAATGATCTGGCCGACGACGCCGACCGGCCGCTGGTCGGCGAACTCTGTCGCCTGCACCTGGGCCCAGCCGGCGTGGTGGTAGAAGTGGCGCGCGACCAGCGGCACGTCGATGTCGCGCGTCTCGCGGATCGGCTTGCCGTTGTCCATGCTCTCGACCACCGCCAGCAGCCGCGCATGGCGCTGCACCATCCGCGCCAGCGCATAGAGATGGCGCGCACGCACCGCGCCGCCCGCGGCAGCCCAAGGCCCCTGCGCCGCGCGTGCCGCGGCCACCGCGGCATCGACGTCTGCCTGCGAGCCCTGCGCGATGCGCGCCAGCCGCTTTCCGGTCGACGGGTCGTTGCTGCTGAAGCTTTCGGCGCGGCCGGCGCCGACCCAGGCGCCGTTGATGAAGTGGCCGAAGCCCGCGGCATGCGTTGCCAGCCAGGCCTTGGCCTCGCCGCTGCCTTCGGGCGCCGGCGCGTAGTCCATCGTGTCCATGTAGTGGGCGACGCTCATGTCAGGCGACTCCGTGGCGGTTGAAGGCGGAATAACGCCCGGTGACGTGGTGTTCGAGCTGGCGTTCGATGTCGGCCAGCAGGCTCGACGCGCCGATGCGGAACAGCTCCGGTTCGAGCCAGGGCCGGCCCAGCTCCTCCTTCATCAGCACCTGGTACTCGAGCACGTTCTTCGCGGTGGCAACGCCGCCGGCCGGCTTGTAGCCGATGCGCACGCCGGTGCGCTCCTCGTAGTCGCGGATCATGCGCAGCATCACCAGCGACACCGGCAGCGTGGCATTCACCGGCTCCTTGCCGGTGGAGGTCTTGATGAAGTCGGCGCCGGCCATCATGCAGACCATCGAGGCCTTGGCGACGTTGCGTAGCGTCTTCAGCTCGCCGGTGGCCAGGATGGCCTTGACGTGCGCCTCGCCGCAGGCGGCGCGAAAGTCGCGCATCTCGTCGTACAGCGCGCGCCACTGGCCGGCGAGCACATGCTCGCGGGTGATGACGATGTCGATCTCCTGCGCGCCGTCGCGCACCGAGGCCTCGATCTCCTTCAACTTCAGCTCGTGCGGAATCAGCCCGGCCGGAAAGCCGGTCGACACCGCCGCCACCGGAATGCCCGAGCCCTCGAGCGCGGCCACCGCAGTGGCGACGAAGCGGTGGTAGACGCACACCGCGCCGGTGGTGATGCGCCGGTCGGCCACGCCGAGCGCCGCCTGCAGGTCGGGCCGCAGCGGCTGGCGCGCCTTCGCGCACAGGCGCTTGACGCGCTCTGCCGTGTCGTCGCCGGACAGCGTCGTCAGGTCGATGCAGGTGATGGCCTTCAGCAGCCAGGCCGCCTGCGCGTCCTTCTTCACCGAGCGGCGGCCGGCCAGGCCGGCGATGCGGCGTTCGACCGCCGACAGGTTCACGCGCAGGTCGGTGAACCAGTCGGGATCGAAGGGCTGGCCCGGATTGCGCGCCGGCGCCGGTTCGGCTGCCGTGTCGGCCGCCGTTTCGGTAGACGCAGCAGGCGGCACGGCGGCATCGCGCAGCAGGGGGGTGGCGGAAGCGGCGTTCATGGCGGGCCTCGACAGCAAACAAACGGCCGGCGGGGGTTCCGGCCGGGCGAGGTTAGATGTTATTCTAGAAACATTACCGACCACAATCTGTTTTCCGCGTCACAAACCGCGGATTGCGCCCCGCCCGATGCCCAAGCCTTCCGGCACTGCCGCCCGCGCCGCCCGCTGGGCTCGGCTGCAGCAGCTCCACGCCCGCCACGGCGCGCTGCCGCTGGCCGAGGCCGCCGCGGCGCTGCAGGTGTCGGCGATGACGATACGGCGTGACCTGGCGGTGGCCGATGCCCCGCTGGCCTGCCTGGGCGGCTACGTCGTCGCGCCGCTGGCCGCACCGCCACGAACGCCGCACTACACGCTGGAGGCCGAGCGCGACCAGCATGCCGAGACCAAGCGCCTGGCCTGCCGGCGCGCCGCGCAGCTGGTGCAGGCAGGAGACAGCCTCTTCATCGACTGCGGCACGACGATGGTGCACCTGGCCGAAGCCTTGCCGCCGGACATCCCGCTCAACGTCGTTTGTTACTCTCTGAACATTGCGAGCGTGCTCAGCCGCCGTCCGCACACCCAGCTGATGCTGCTCGGTGGGTTGTACCACCCGTCGGCCGCCACCTTCACGTCCGACGAGGGGCTCACCTACCTGCAGCGCCTGGGCGTCAACAAGGCCTTCATCTCGGCCGCCGGCGTGCATGCCGCCCGCGGCGCGAGCTGCGCCAACTTCCACGAGGTGCCGATCAAGCGCGCGGCGATCGACAGCGCGGCCGAGACCATCCTGGTGGTCGATGACAGCAAGCTCGGCCAGCTGCGGCCCGCCTTCATCGCGCCGCTGCAGCGTTTCTCGCGCATCATCGTCGGCGGCGCGCCGACGGCCGCCGCGCGTGCCGCATTTAAGGGCATCGCGCTCGACGTCGCCGGCGCCCGATCGTCCTCCGCTCCCCTCCGCAGGAAAGCCACCGCATGAGCCTTCAGCCCGCCATTTCCGACAGCGCCGCGCGCATCCGCGCGACCGGCCGCGCACCGCAACTCGCGATCGTGCTCGGCTCCGGCTGGGACGGCATCTCGTCGGCGGTCGACGACCCGCTCGACATCCCGTACGGCGAGCTGCCGGCGTTTCCCAAGCTGGCGATCGCCGGCCATGCGGGCGTGCTGCGGCTGGGCCGCATCGGCGGCCGTGAGGTGGCTCTGCTGCGCGGCCGCAAGCACACCTACGAAAGCGGTGACGCCGCGGCGATGAAGGGCGCGCTGCGCACGCTGGCGGCGATCGGCTGCGGCACCGTGCTGCTGACCAACGCCGCCGGCAGCCTCGACCCCGCGATGCGCCCCGGCTCGCTGATGCTGATCGAGGACCACCTGAACATCGTGCAGCGCACGCCGCTGCACGACGAGCCGGGCAACGAGCGTTTCGTCAACATGGCCGATGCCTACGACCCGGCGCTGCGCCGGCAGGCGAAAGACGCGGCCGCGGCCGCCGGCATCACGCTGCACCAGGGCGTCTATGCCTGGGTGCTGGGTCCTCAGTTCGAGACGCCGGCGGAGATCCGCATGCTGCAGCGCCTGGGTGCGCAGGCGGTCGGCATGAGCACCGTGGCCGAGACCATCCTGTGCCGCCACGCCGGGCTGAAGGTGCTGGGGATCTCGATGCTCACCAACATGGGCTGCGGCATGGAGGCCGAGGTGCTCTCCCACGCCCACACGCTGAACACCGCTGACGCCACGCGTGACACCGCGGCGAAGGCGTTGCAGGCGATCATCCCGGCGCTGTCGATCTGAACGCAGAGGAGCTCGAAGATGCACAACACCCCCCTGATCCGCCTGAGCGCCTGCGCGCTCGCCGCGCTGCTCACCGGCTGCGCGACAACCCCCACCCCGCGCCCCCCGCTGAAACTCACCGTCCTCCACACCAACGACCACCACGGCCGCTTCTGGCCGAATGCCGACGGCGAGTACGGCATGGCCGCGCGCAAGACGCTGATCGACCGGCTGCGCGCCGAGGTCAAGGCCTCAGGCGGCGAAGTGCTGCTGCTCGACGGCGGCGACGTCAACACCGGCGTGCCGGAATCCGACCTGCAGGATGCCGAGCCCGACCTCCAGGCCATGAACCGCATCGGCTACGACGCAATGGCGGTCGGCAACCACGAGTTCGACAAGTCGCCGGCGGTGCTGGCCAAGCAGCGCTCGTGGCTGAAGTTCCCGATGCTGTCGGCCAACATCTACAAGGACGGCCAGCGCCTCTTCGAGCCCTACCGCATCTTCGAGCGCGCCGGCTACAAGATCGCGGTGATGGGCCTGACCACCGACGACACGCAGAAGATGGTGCTGCCGGACAACATCCGCGGCATCACGTTCACCAAGCCGGCCGCCGAAGCGGCGAAGCTGGTGCCCGAGCTGCGCGCCAAGGCCGTCATGGTGATCGCCACGACGCACATGGGCCACTACACCGATGGCCAGGCCGGCGTCAACGCGGCGGGCGACGTCGAGATGGCGCGTGCCGTCAAGGGCCTGGACCTGGTCGTCGGCGGCCACAGCCAGAACCCCGTGTGCATGCTGGGCGAGAACAAGCGCAACGATGCCTACGTGCCCGGCTCGCCGTGCGCGCCCGATCGCCAGAACGGCGCCTGGATCGTGCAGGCGCACGAGTGGGGCAAGTACGTTGGCCGCGCCGATTTCGTGATAGACGGTCCGAAGATCGAGCTCGTCAGGTACGAGCTGCTGCCGGTCAACATGAAGAAGCGCGCGCCCGACGGCAAGAAGGTGCCGGCCGGCGAGACCATCGCCGAGGACGCCGAGATGAAGGCCTACCTGCAGCCCTTCCAGGCCAACGGCCAGGCGCGGCTGGCGGTGCCGGTCGGCGCCACCGACGGCGTGCTCGACGGCGACCGCGAACGCGTGCGCAAGCAGCCGACGACGCTGGGTACGCTGATCGCGCGCGCGATGATGGACAAGACCGGCGCCGACCTGGCGCTGATCAATTCCGGCGGCGTGCGCGATTCGCTGCCCGCCGGCCAGATCAGCTACCGCGACGTGCTGAAGGTGCAGCCCTTCGGCAACACCGTCGCCATCGTGCAGATGAAGGGCGCCGAGCTGCTGACCTACCTGAAGGCCGCGGCAAAGATGACGCCCGGCTCCGGCGCGTTCCCGCAGACCGCGGGCGTGCGTCTGGTGATCGAGGCCGGCGAGTTGAAGGACGCGCGCATCGGCAATCAGGCGATCGATCCGCTGCGCGACTACCGCCTCGCGCTGACCAACTTCACCGCCACCGGCGGCGACGGTTATCCGAAGCTCAACACGCACCCCGGCTACGTCGACTCCGGCTTCAACGACGCCGACGTGCTGCGCGCGTACATCGCCAAGCGCAGCCCGCTGAAGGTGGCCGACTACGAACCCGGCGATGCCGTGACGAGGCGCTGACGTGCTTCTCCCCGTTCAAGTCATCCAGACCAAACGCGACGGCGGCCAGCTGTCGCCCGAGGAGATCCAGGCCTTCGTCGACGGCGTCGCGAAGGACACCTGGAGCGAAGGCCAGGTCGCCGCGATGGCGATGGCGATCTTTCTGCGCGGCATGCAGCGCGACGAGATCGTCACGCTGACGCGCGCGATGCTGCATTCGGGCGACGTGATGCGCTGGCAAGGCGCGAGCGCGCTGCCCGGCCCGGTGCTGGACAAGCATTCGACCGGCGGTGTCGGCGACAAGGTCAGCCTGATGCTGGCGCCGATCATCGCGGTCTGCGGCGGCGTGGTGCCGATGGTCTCGGGCCGCGGCCTGGGCCACACCGGCGGCACGCTCGACAAGCTCGAAGCCATTCCCGGCTACCGCATCGATCCGCCGCCCGAGCAGCTGCTGCGCGTGCTGCGCGAGGTCGGCTGTGCGATCGTCGGCGCGTCGGCGCGCATCGCGCCGGCCGATCGGCGGCTGTACGCGACGCGCGACGTCACCGGCACCGTCGAATCGATCCCGCTGATCACCGCCAGCATCCTGAGCAAGAAGCTGTCGGCGGGGCTGCAGTCGCTGGTGATCGACGTCAAGGTCGGCAACGGCGCGTTCGCGGCGTCGCTGGAGATGGCGCGCGCGCTGGCGACCAGCCTGGTGCAGGTGGCGCAGGCGGCCGGGCTGCCGACCGAGGCGCTGCTGACCGACATGAACCAGACGCTGGGCTGGACCGCCGGCAATGCGCTGGAGCTGCAGGAGACGCTGGACTTCCTCGACGGCACCGCGCGTGAGCCGCGGCTGCTCGAGGTGACGCTGCAGCTCGCGGCACGCATGCTGCGGCTGGCGGGGTTGGCCGTGGACGACCGGGCGGCGTACGCGGCGGCGCAGGCGGCGCTGGACAGCGGCCGCGCCGCCGAGCGTTTCGCGCGCATGGTCGCCGCGCTCGACGGCCCGGCCGACGTCTTCGCAGCCGGCCGCGCCTTGCCGGCCGCGCCGGTGCAGCGTGACTTCGCCGCACCGCGCTCCGGCGTGCTGGCGGCGATGAACACGCGCGCGATCGGCCACGCGGTGGTCGCGCTCGGCGGCGGGCGCCGCCGCGCCGGCGACGTGCTCGATGCGCGCGTCGGTTTCAGTCACTGCCGGCCGCTCGGCACGGTGGTGCAGGCGGGCGATGCGCTGCTGCGCATCCACGCCGCGAGCGATGCCGATGCGGACGAAGTCGCGGCGACCTTGCTGCGCAGCATCACCATCGCCGATGCGGCGCCGGCCGAGCAGCCGGTGATCGTCGAAGCCATCACCGGCTGAGATCGGGTTCCCGGGCGGCACCGCCGCTCGGCCCCCGTTTCCCGTGCCTCGTCGCAGCGCGCTTCGCGCTGCGGCGGGGGTTGCCTATCGTGCGCGGCTTCGACCAGCGCTTCTTCCCACACAATGCAGCCCCTCGCCCTTCTTCACCGCGGCACGCTGTGCTGCGGCCTCGCCGCGCTCGGCCTCGCGGTCGCCAGCGCCTTCGCGCAACCCGCGGCCGGCACGGCGCAGCCCATAGGCATCACGCAGGCCGGCGGTCCGGCGCAGGCTTCGGCGCAACCCGAGGCCGAGATCCAGGCGCTGCTGCAGCGCCACGCGCGCGCCTGGTACGAGGGCAACAGCGCGCTGATGGCCGCGACGATCCATCCGCACTACCAGCGCCAGCTGCTGCGCCACACGGCGAACCAGCCGGACGCGATGGAGATGAGCCCGGGCCTCGCGCTGCTCGACCAGACCGACCGCGGCCACGGCCGCAACACCGAGCCCGGCCAGCGCCGCGCCGAAGTCAGCGCACTGCAGGTGCAGGGCGGCCTGGCCAGCGCCGTGCTGCAGTTCGCCGACCGCAGCGAGCGGCTGCAGCTGGTGCGTTGGAACAACCAGTGGCGCGTGCTGCATGCGGTGGCCGAGGCGGGGGCTCGCTGACATGATGCCCCCACGCTCACTTCGTTCGCTGCCCCCCGAGGGGGCGCGTCAGTCCCTTGGGAACGGCCCGGCGGGACTGACATGAAGTTCACGCTGCAGATCAACCAGCGCCCGCACACCGTCGATGCCGATCCGCAGATGCCGCTGCTGTGGGCGCTGCGCGACCACCTCGGCCTGACCGGCACCAAGTACGGCTGCGGCCAGGGCCTGTGCGGCGCCTGCACCGTGCACCTCGATGGCCAGCCGGCGCGCGCCTGCCAGACGCCGCTGTCGTCGGTCGGCCAACGCCGCATCACGACGATCGAAGGCCTGTCGCGCGACGGCGAGCATCCGGTGCAGCAGGCCTGGCGCGCGCTGCGGGTGCCGCAGTGCGGCTATTGCCAGGGCGGCCAGATGATGGCCTGTGCCGCGCTGCTGCAAAGCCAGCCCAAGCCGAGCGCCGAGCAGGTGCACGAGGCGCTGGCCGGCCACATCTGCCGCTGCGGCACCTACGGCCGCATCGAGCAGGCGGTGCAGCTCGCCGCGAGCCTGCAGGCGAAGCTGCATGCCAACGCCGGAAAGGCGCGGCCATGAGCGGCAGCATGCGACCCACCGGGCCCTCGCTGCGCCGCCGCAGCCTGCTCGTCGCCGGCGCCGGTGCGGCCGGCGCACTGGTGCTGCCGCTGCGCCTCGGCGCCCAGCCGGCGGCGTCCGCCGGCGAGCGCTTCGAGCCCAACGCCTTCATCCGCATCACGCCCGACGACCGTGTGCTGCTGACCAGCCACCGCGCCGAGATGGGCCAGGGCACGCGCACCGCGCTGGCGATGATCCTCTGCGACGAGCTCGACGCCGACTGGTCGCGCGTGCAGGTGCAGCGTGCCGACGGCGATGCGCGCTATGGCGACCAGAACACCGTCGGCGACGCGACGCTGATCCTGACCTGGGAGCCGCTGCGCCAGGCCGCGGCCGCCGCGCGCACGATGCTCGTGCAGGCCGCGGCCGAGCAGCTGAAGCTGCCGGTCGACGCGCTGCGCACGGAGGCCGGCCGCGTGCTGGCCAAGGACGGCTCGAAGAGCCTGCGCTACGGCGCGCTGGTGCGCCGCGCCGCCAAGCTGCCGGTGCCGGCGGCGCCGATGCTGAAATCGCCCGCCGACTACACGCTGATCGGCAAGCCCACGCCTGGCGTCGACCTGCGCGCGCAGACCACCGGCACGATGGTCTACGGCCTCGACGTGCAGCGCCCGGGCATGCGCTACGCGGTGATCGCACGCGCACCGCTGCCCGACGTCAAGCTCAAGCGCTTCGACGACCGCGCCGCGCGTGCGGTCACCGGCGTCGAGCAGGTCTTCGCGCTCGACGGCGTGTTCCGCCCCGAGGGCACGACCGATGCCGGCGTGGTGGTCGTCGCGCGCGACAGCTGGGCCTGCCTGCAGGCGCGAAAGCAGCTGCAGATCGAATGGGACGCGCCGCCCAGCCCCGACAGCGCGCAGATCCGCCAACGCCTGGAAGACGCGGCCACGCAGGCCGGCACCGTCTACCGCAGCAATGGCGACTTCGACGCCGCGCGCCGTGAAGGCGGCGGCACGGTGACCGTCTCGCGCCGCTACTACACGCCGCTGCTGATCCACGCGCCGCTCGAGCCGCCGAACTGCACCGCCGACGTGCGCGCCGATCGCTGCGAAATCTGGGCGCCGACGCAGAACCCGGGCGAAGCGCGTGAACGCATCGCCGAGGAGCTGAAGTGCCCGATCGAGCAGGTGACGGTTCACGTCACCGACATCGGCGGCGGCTTCGGCCGCAAGGCGATGCATGACTTCGTGCTCGAAGCGGTGCGCATCGGCCGCCGCATCGGCCAGCCGGTGAAACTGTTCTGGAGCCGCGAGGACGACCTGCGCCACGGCTTCTACCGCAGCCCCTGCGTGCAGGCGATCGAGGCCGGCGCCGAGCCCCAAGGCCGGCCGCTCTACTGGCGCCATCACACGGCGCATGGCTCGCAGCAACCGACCTCGGAAGCGGTGTCGCCGCGCGAGCTGCAGATGGGCGAGGTGCTGAGCGGCGCGACGCGGCTGCCGTACCCCTTCCCGCACCTGCGCATCGAGGGCACGCACGTCGACATGCCGTTGCGCCGCGCCTGGATGCGCGGCGTGCAGCATGCGTTCCACGGCTTCGCGGTCGAGTCGGCGCTCGACGAGCTGGCGGTCAAGCTCGGCCGCGATCCGCTGGCCTGGCGGCTCGAGCAGCTCGAGCCGGCGCGGCGCACGCAGTTCATCCGCAGCCGCGCTTCGACCGAGTTCTGGTTCGATTCGGGCCGGCTGGCCGGCGTGATCCGTCGCGTCGCCGAACTGTCGAACTGGTCGGCGCCGCTGCCGGCCGGTGGCGCCGCGCGGGGCCGCGGCTTCGCGGCGCACGTGCAGAGTGCCACCTACGTCGCGCTGGTCGCCGAGGTCTCGCGCCGGGGCCCGGCGCTGCGTGTCGAGCGTGTCTGCTGCGTCGTCGATTGCGGCCGCGTGATCAATCCGGACAGCGCCCGCGCGCAGGTCGAAGGGGCGATCGTCTACGGGCTGTCGTCGTGCCTGTTCGGCGAGATCACGCTCGGCGGCGGCGCGGTGCAGCAGAGCAACTTCCACGACTATCCGGTGGCGCGCATCGGCGACATGCCACGCATCGACGTGGCCTTCATTCACAGCGGCGTCGCGCCGACGGGCCTGGGCGAGCCCTGCGTGCCGATGGTCGCGCCGGCGATCGCCAATGCGGTGGCCAACGCCGGCTGGGGGCGGCTGACCGAGTGGCCGTTGAAGCTGCCCGCCGCGGCCGCCTGAGCGGCCGGGGGGGCGGCAAGGTCCGCCCCCCATCGGTGTGATGCCGGCACGCCGCGCGGGCCGCAATAATCGATCGACACACGCGACAGCCCGGACGCACGGGCAGGGAGGACGCCGTGGAGATCGAGCGCTTCAAGCGCATGGTGGCCCATCTGGAGGCCGAGAGTGCCGCGGCGCCCGCGCGTTACCAGGCCAAGGTGGCGTTGCTGGCACTGCTGGGCTTCGGCATCCTGGCGCTGGTGCTCGGCATCGCCGGCTTCGGGCTGCTGCTGCTGGCCGGGCTGGCGATCGGAATGCTGTTCAACGGCACGGCGCTGATCCTGCTGCTGCTCAAGCTCGGCAAGCTGCTGCTGGTGCTGGCGATTCCGCTGTGGTTCCTGGTGCGCTCGGCGCTGAAGGCGCTGTTCGTGCGGCTGCCGGCGCCGCAGGGGCTGCCGGTCACGCGCACCGACGCGCCGGCGTTGTTCGAGGCCCTCGACGGCATGCGCCGGCGCCTGCGCGGGCCGCGCGTGCACCAGGTGCTGCTGGTCGACGAGGTCAATGCGGCGATCGTGCAGCGGCCGCTGTTCGGGCTCATCGGCTGGCCGCGCAACCACCTGCTGCTCGGGCTGCCGCTGCTCGACAGCCTGGCGCCCGACGAGGCGCTGGCCGTCGTCGCGCACGAATACGGGCACCTGGCCGGCTCGCACGGACGCTTCGCCGCCTTCATCTACCGGCTGCGGCTGACCTGGGCGACGATCGACGCACTGGCATCGCAATGGCAGGGCTTCGCCGGCCGCGCGCTGCGGCGGCTGGTCGGCTGGTATGCGCCGTACTTCAATGCCTACACCCACGTGCTGGCGCGGGCCAACGAATACCAGGCCGACCGCGCCTCGGTCGACCTGGTCGGCGCCGCGGCGGCCGCGGCGGCGCTGAAGCGCGTGAACCTCGCCGGCGCGCACCACGAAGCGTTCTACGGCCAGGTCTTCGAGCGGGTGATCCACGACGCGCGCCCGCCGGCCGATCTGCAGCAGCGCTGGGCCGAGGTCTCGGCCCAGGCCGCGACGCAACCGAATGCGCAGCGCTGGCTCGGCGATGCGCTGGACCGCGAGGGCGGCGTGCTCGACACCCACCCTCCCTTGCGGGCCCGCCTCGCCGCGCTGCCCGGCGCCGCCGCGGCGCTGCAGGAGATGCCGCCGCCGCACACCGGCCCGTCGGCTGCCGAGGCCTGGCTCGGCGCGCTGCTGCCGGCGCTGCGCCAGCAGCTGCAGCAGGCCTGGACCGAGCGGATCGCCGAGCCGTGGGCCGAGCGCCACCAGCAGGCGCAGCAGCAGCGCAACCGCCTGGCCGCGCTGCGTGCGCAGGCAGCGCTGAACGACGACGAAGCCTTCGAGTGCCTGCGCCTGCGCGCGCAGCTCGAACCGGCGCCCGAGCTGGCCACCGCGGTCGCCGATTTCAACGCCGGCCATGTCGACCACGCGCCGGCGCTGTACCTCGAGGGCACGCTGCGCCTGGACGCCGGCGACGCCGCCGGCCTCACGCTGATCGAACGCGCGATGGCGCTGGACGCCGATGCGATCAAGCCGGGCTGCGAGCGCTGCCATGCCTTCTTCGCCGAGCGCCGGGACAGCGCGCAGGCCGAGGTCTATGCCGAACGCTGGCGCCGGCGCGACACGCTGGAGCGCGAGCGCGCCGAGCAGCTCGGCCGCCTCGACCATGGCCACGCGCTGGCGCCGGCCGAGCTCGATGCCGCCACGCGGCTGCGCGTCGACGAGCTGCTGGCCGCGCTGGGCAGCTTCAAGCCCGCGGCGGTCTACCTGGTCCGGCGCACGCTGCCGGCCGACCCGTCGTTCCCGGCGTACGTGCTGGCGCTGGAATTCGGCTGGTGGGCGCGCCGCGGCCGGCGGCCGCAGCAGGCGCTGGATCGGGCGGCCGCATACGAGTGGCCGCTGCCGCTGATGATCTGCCTGCTCGACCGCCAGCCCGCCGCCTGGCAGCGGCGTCTGCGCGCCGTGCGTGGCGCGCGCCGGCGCTGCGCGTCGCTGGCGAGGTGAATTTGTCACGACCCGTGACAAGCGCACCTGCCTAGGCTTCCGCCCACGCTCGCACCGGTCCGCCCGCATGGCACGGCCGGCAAGCGAGGCGCCCAGGAGGATCCCATGCTCGACGCGTTCGACCTGCCCAACCTGACCAGCCTGCCGCGCAGCAGCGCGCTGGCCTTCGATCAAGCCACGCCGCCGGCTCGGCGCCTGCTGCAGATGGTCGACGAACTCGACTACGGGATCGTGCTGCTCAACGACGAAGGCCTGGTGTGCCAGGCCAACCGCGCGGCGCGCCGCGAGCTCGATGCCCAGCATCCGCTGCTGCTGATCGGCAACGAGCTGCGCGCCCGCCATCCGCACGACCTGCTGTCCCTGCGCGACGCGCTCACCGGCGCCGCGCAGCGCGGGCTGCGCCGGCTGCTGTGCCTGGGCAGCGACGAACTGCGCGTGACGCTGGCCGTCGTGCCGCTGGCCGCGCTGCCGGGCGAAGCGGGGCGCTGCGTGATGCTGGTGCTCGGCAAGCGCCAGGTCTGCGAGGAGCTGACGGTGGAATGGTTCGCCCGCGCGCATGGCCTGACGCTGGCCGAAACCGCCGTCGTCAAGGGCTTGTGCGCCGACCTGACGCCGCACGAGATCGCGCTGCGGCAGGGCGTCGGCCTGGCGACGATCCGCACGCAGATCGGCAGCGTGCGCGCGAAGACGCGCTCGCCCAGCATCCGCGCGCTGGTGCGCCAGGTGGCGATGCTGCCGCCGCTGGTCAGTGCGCTGCAGGGCCTGGCGCCCTTGCCGGCACCGCGGCCGCTGCGGCCGGCATTGGATCGGCCACAGCGCGAGCAGCGCACGGCGCTGGCCGCCTGACCGGCGTGGCGCCCCGGGCCCGGCGCGCCGCGCCGGGTCCGTCACCGTGGGTGCATTAGCATCGCGCGGTGCCGCAGCCCCAGCCCGACGAACTGCCCCCGATGAGCGATGCGCTGACCGCGTTGGCCAAGCGGGGCGAGCTGCGCCGTTATCGCCGCGGCACCGTGCTGATCCACGAGGGCGACATCGGCGAGACGATCTTCATCATCGTCTCCGGCCGGCTGCGCGCCTTCAGTGTCGGCGACAAGGAACGCGAGATCACCTATGGCGTCTACGGCCCCGGCGAGTACCTGGGCGAGATGAGCCTGGACGGCGGCCGCCGCTCGGCCAGCGTGATCACGCTCGAAGCCAGCACCTGCGCGGTGGTCACGCGGCGCACGCTGGAGGCCTTCATCGCCGAACGGCCGGCGTTCGCCTTCGAGCTGCTGTCCAAGGTGATCCGGCGTGCCCGCTCGGCGACGCTGAGCGCGCGCCAGATGGCGTTGAACGACGTCTACGGCCGCCTGAAGCAGCTGCTCGAATCGCTGGCCCCGACGGCAGGGCCGGACGGCCGCCGCGTGCTGCTGGAGCGGTTGACGCACCAGGAGATGGCCAACCGCCTCGGCTGCTCGCGCGAGATGGTCAGCCGGCTGGTGAAGGACCTGGAGCGCGGCGGCTTCGTCGAGCCGCTCGGCGCCGGAGGCATGGCCCTCGCGCGCGCGCTGCCTGGAAAGTGGTGAGCCTTCAGCGTCACTTCTTCGGCTGAGCGCTCGCCGGCGCCGGCGGTCCGAAGCGCTCGCCCGGCTTCGCCGCCTGCCGGTACACCGGCTCGACGCGCGGCATGCGCGCCTCGATCTCCGCGATGCGCGCTTCGCCCGACGGGTGGGTCGACAGCCATTGCGGCGGCGCGCCCTTGCTCGCCGACATCATCTTCTGCCACAGCGTGACGCCGGCGCGCGGGTTGTAGCCGGCCTGCGAGGCCATCATCAGGCCCAGCGCGTCGGCTTCCGATTCGTCATCGCGCGAGAAGCGCAGCGTCAGCAACTGGCCGCCCATGTCGGCCATCATGCGGCCGGCGTTGCCGAGGCCGAACAGCGCCGCGCCGATCTCGATCGCGCCGCGCGTGGCCATCGTCTTGCCCATGCGCTCGCGGGCATGCTCGAGCAGTGCATGAGCGACCTCGTGGCCCATGATCATCGCCACCTCGTCGTCGCTCAGCTGCAGCTTGGCGAGGATGCCGTAGTAGAAGGCGATCTTGCCGCCGGGCATGCAGAAGGCGTTGAGGTCCTGCGAGCCGATCAGGTTGACCTCCCACTTCCAGTCCGCCGCGCGCGGATTGCAGGTCGTCGTGAAGGGCACGATGCGATCGGCGATGTAGCGCAGGCGGCGCACCTGCGGATGGTCCACCGGCCCCAGCGCGCGCTGGCTGCCGGCCTGGTTCAGCATGCTGCGGTACTGCTGGCCGGCCGCCTTCTCGATCTGCTCGGCCGACACCACCTTCGTGAAACCGGAGCGCTGGCACTCGGCGGACAGGTCCTGCGCCAGCACCGCCGGGGCGGCCGTCGCCAGCACACCGGCGCCGAGCAGCGCACCGCCGAGGCGGCGGCGCGCATGCAGCGTGCAGCGGCAGTCGCGGGCATGCGCCACCATCGGCGGCACGGCGATCGAAGCGTCGGCGTTGAAGAGTTCGGTCATGGGCCTGCGATCCTAAGCGCTGGTGCGGGTTCCCCGTCTAGTCGTCGGCCGGTGCCTGGCCGGGCACCACCTCCAAGGCCCGCACCGGCAAGCGCAGGGCCCACAACATCCACAACGCCGGCAGCGCGAGCACCGTCGAGACGATGAAGAAGCTCGGCCAGCCGATCGATTCGGCCAGCACGCCGGCCAGCGGCCCGACCCACACGCGGCCGACCGACGCAAAGGCGCTCAGCAGCGCGAACTGCGTCGCGGTGAAGCGCTGCTGCGTCAGGCTCATCAGGAAGGCGAGGAAGGCTGCCGTGCCCATGCCACCCGACAGGTTCTCGAAGGTCACGACCATCAGCAGCGCGCCATCGACCTCGGTGGGCTGGCTGAGCGACACGATCCAGAAGTCGAAGGCCGGCATCGTCAGCGCGCCCAGGCTGCCCTTGCCCTGCGCCGCGAGCCACCAGAAACCGAGGTTGCTCGCCGCCTGCAGCACGCCGAACACCATCAGCGCGCGCCACAGCCCGAGCTTGAGCATCAGCAGCCCGCCGAGCAGCGCGCCGCCGATCGTCAGCCACAGCCCGATCACCTTGTTGACGACACCGACCTCGGCCGAGCTGAAGGCCATCGCCTTCAGCAGGAACGGCGTCATCAGTGCGCCGGCGAAGGCGTCGCCCAGCTTGTAGAGCACGATGAAGAGCAGGAAAGCCGCCGCGCCGCGCTGGGAGAAATAGCCGCGCAGGCCGCCGATCAGCGTGTCGAAGCGCGCGCGCCGCGCCGCCCAGCCGGCCAGCGGCAGCGTGAAGGCGATGCCCAGCAGCAGCGCGAGCAGGTCGACCCAGCGCGTTTTCAGCGCGGCACTCAGCGTGCTGCCCTCGAGCCACGGCGCGAGCAGCAGGCCGGCCAGCGGCGTCAGCAGGTGCAGCGTGACGAGGTAGCCGGTCGCCGCGGCGAGCATCACCGCGACGAAGCCGATCAGGTCGTTGCGCGCGACGCTGGTCGGTGCCTCCGGCAGCGGCAGGCGCGGCAGCACCAGCGCCGAGAAGACCGCGGCGCCGACCATCAGCACGGCCATCAGCCGATACACCTCGGGCCAGGTCCAGCCGCTGCCGGTCACCGCATCGGTCCAGATCAGCGCGATGCCGCCGGACAGAATCATCGCCAGCCGGTAGCCCATCACCTTCAGCGACGAGCCCAGGCCCCGCTCGGCCGGCGGCAACAGGTCGGTCGTGAAGGCATCGATGACCACGTCCTGCGAGGCCGAGACGAAGGCGATCACCACGCCGAGCAGCGCAAAGAGCTGCAGCGCGCCCTTGGGCGGCGTCGCCGCCAGCAGCCACAGCAGCCCGGCCAGCACCAGCTGCGTCAGCACCAGCCAGCCGCGGCGCCGGCCCCAGCGCGGCCACAGCTCGAAGCGGTCCATCAGCGGCGCCCACAGGAACTTGAAGGTGTAGGGCAGGCCGACCAGGCTCAGGAAGCCGATCGTCGCGATGTCCAGCCCTTCGATCGACAGCCAGGCCTGCATCGCCTGGCCGGTCAGCGCCAGCGGCAGCCCGGAGGCGAAGCCGAGCACCGCGGTGACGAAGAGGCGATAGCTCGCGGCCAGGCGCGGATGCGGCAGGGGCCGGCGAAGGTGGGGATCGAGGGGGGTCGTCATGCGCGGCGCCATTGTCGTGGCACCGGCCTGGGCGTCATGATGGACGCATGAAGCTCATCTCCTGCACCGAAGCCGAGCACGCCGCGGCGATCCTGGCGATCTTCAACGAGGCGATCGCCAATTCGACCGCGCTGTACGACTACCGGCCGCGCGCGCCCGAGTCGATGGGGCCGTGGTTCGCGACCAAGCGGGCCAATGGCTTCCCGGTCATCGGTGCCGTGGACGACGCAGGCACGCTGCTCGGCTTCGCCAGCTACGGCACGTTCCGCGCCTGGCCGGCCTACAAGTACTCGGTCGAACACTCGATCTACATCCATGCCGATCACCGCGGCCACGGCCTCGGCCGCGTGCTGCTGCAGGCGCTGGTCGACGCCGCCGGCGAGCGCGACGTGCACGTGATGGTCGGCGGCATCGATGCGCGCAACGACGCCAGCATCGCGCTGCACGAGAAGCTGGGCTTCCAGCACGCCGGCACGATCCGCGAGGCCGGCTTCAAGTTCGGCCGCTGGCTCGACCTGGCCTTCTACCAGCGCACGCTCACGACGCCGCTGCAGCCGGTCGACGGCTGAAGCCTCACGTGCCGGGGCGCGGCCGCGGCGCCGGCAGCTCGGCCTCGATCTGCAGGTAGGCCGCCTGGCCCAGCGCCAGCAGCCGCTCGCGCGGCAGCTTGCCGACCAGCGCGCAGCCGAAACCTTCCTCGGCCCAGAAGAACATGTCGAGCTCGCCTTCGCGCTGGAAGCGGAATGCCGTGTGCGTGCCCGGCTCGGGCCGGCGCAGGTAGACGGTGACGCGCTCGCCGGCGGCGTTCTGGTACATCAGCTGCGCGCTCGGCCCCGCCACGTCGGGCAGCAGGCGGCCGCCGACGAGCTCGAAGCCCTGGGCGCGCAGGTCGAACAGCTTGACCGGCATCTGCAGACGCTTGGACAGCCAGCGCGCCAGATGCTGCTCCTGCGCACGCTGGGCCGCGGCGTCGCCCTGCGTGACGTCAACCTCGACCGGATGGCGCAGCTCGGGCGCATACACCGCGTGGGCAATGGCGGCGCGCTGCGTCCAGCTGGCCGTGGCAGGACTGGGCGCCTCGACGGCCGTCAGCGTGGTCATCGACGGTTTGAGCAGCCAAGTGGTGCCGGCGCCGAGCAGTGCGCCACCGACCAGCAGGCCGGCCACCAGTGCCGCGCGCAGCATCAGCCCACCGCGGCGCCCGGACGCCTGCACCAGGCGCTGCAAACCGGCGGGGACCGGCTCGTCGGCCAGCGGGCCGAAGCGTGCGCGCAGTGCGCTGCGGTCGGCAGCCCACAGCCGCACGCGCGCCGCGTCGTCGGGGTGCTCGTGCAGCCAGGTCTCGACGGCAGCGTGCGTCGCGGCGTCGAGCTCGCCGTCGAGCCAGGCCGACAGCTGCTCGTCGTCAGGATGAAAGGGCCGCTCGTTCGTCATCGCTTCAAACCACCCGCCGCAGCGTGCGCACCGGCTCGGCGCGCCCGTCCAGCCATTGACGCAGCACCGCGCGGCCGCGCGAGACGCGGGACATCACGGTGCCGATCGGAATGCCGAGCGCCTCGGCGCATTCGGCATAGGTCAGCTGTTCGACGCTGACCAGCAGCAGCGGTTCGCGCTGCTCCGGCGTCAGCCGTGCCAGCGCGGCGCCCAGGTCGAGTCGCAGGCCGACGTCGACGCCGGGATCGCTGGCCGTCAGCTCCTGCTGCGCCTGCAGGCGCGCCGGCTCCAGCACGGTGAAGCGGGCATCGCGCCGGCGGCCATCGAGAAAGGCGTTGTGGGCGATCGACAGCAGCCACAGCAGCATGTCGCGGCGCTGGTCGAACTGGTGCCAGTGGGCGAGCGCGCGCTCCAGCGTGCCCTGCACCAGGTCATCGGCGGCCGCGGCGTCGAAGACCAGCGAGCGCGCGTAACGCCGCAGCCGCGGGATCGCGGCGAGCAGTTGCTGGCGGAAGCAGTCCGGGGCGTGCACCGAGGGGATACGGCACGGAAAGCCCCATTATTCCGGCGCCCAGTGCGCCGGGCGGCGCTGCGCGCTTTAGCGCGCCAGGAACAGCTGCTGCAGCGCCTGCCTGCAGGCCGCCCAGCCGTGCAGCGGGGCGGGGACCTGGGGCGGTGCCGGTGGCGTCCAGCGCTGCAGCAGCCGCAGCGGCGGCGGGGCATCGGCGGCGGCGGCGACGCCAGCGGGCAGTCGCATGTCCATCGGTTTTCTCCAACGCCCGCGGCGGGACGCCGGGCGGTCAGGCACTGTAGAACCGTCGATCCACGCACACAACGCCCGGAAGCGCACCACGACTTTGCAAACTTGCACTGAACTAGGATACTCGCCGGCATGGATGAACTCGATTGGAGCGACCTGCGCTATGCACTGGCGGTCGGCGCGTCGGGCGGTCTGGCGGCGGCGGCGCGCCAGCTCGGGGTCAACCACACCACCGTGTTGCGCCGGCTCGATGCGTTGGAGGAGCGCCTGGGCGCACGGCTGTTCGAGCGCACGCGAAGTGGTTACCAACCCACCGAGGCCGGGGCGCTGGTCCTCGAACAGGCGCGGCGGATGGCCGATCGCGCCGAGGAGATCGAGCGCCAGGTGCTCGGCCGCGACCGCGCGCTAACCGGCCTGCTGCGCCTGACGACCGCCTTCGTCGTGATGGAGCACCTGCTGCCGCAGCCGCTGGCCGATTTCGCGCGCGCCTACCCGGGCATCGAGGTCGAGGTGGTCGAGAACGCGGTGCTGGTCGACCTGTCGCGCCGGCGCACGGCCGACGAGTCACCGGCCTGGATGCGGCGCGAGGCGGACGTCGCGGTGCGGCTGTCGGCGCAGGTGGCCGAGCACCTGGTCGGCCGGCCGCTCGGGCTGACGCAATGCTGCGTCTACGCACGCCGCGGCGCGCCGGGGCTGCCGCAGGCGGTCGAGCCGCTGGCGGCGCTGATCCGCGACGCGCCGTGGGTGGCCTTCGAGCGCGACATGCAAAGCCGCGTCTACGACCAGTGGATGAAGCGGCAGCTGGCGCAGGCGCGCGTGCGGCTGCGCGTCGACATCTTCAACGCCGTCGCCGCGATGCTGCACACCGGCATCGGCGTCGGGCTGCTGCCGACCTTCATGCAGGCGCGCCATCCGGAGCTGGTCGCGGTGTCGGAGCCGATCCCCGAGCTGGCGGTGCCGGTGTGGATGCTGACGCACCCGGATCTGCGCCAGACGGCGCGTGTGCGGGCGTTCATGCAGGACGTCGGCGACGGGATTGCTGCCCGCCTCGATCCGCTGCCCTGAATCCGGATCAGTAGCCGCGGCCGCGGTCGACCGCGTTCGGCAACGGCCGCCCGGCCTGCAGGCAGCGCAAGCCCGCGACGAACTGCCGCGCGACGGTCTCGTGCGACGGCTGCGCCGCGATGTGCGGGGTGATCGTGATGCCGGGCACGCCCCACAGCGGATCGTCGGCCGGCAGCGGTTCGTGCTGCTGCACGTCGAGCGCGGCGCCAGCCAGGTGGCCGGATTGCACCGCGGCGATCAGGTCGGTCTCGACGATATGGCCGCCGCGCGCGACGTTGATCAGATAGGCGCCGCGCGGCATCGCGGCGAAGGCTGCGGCATCGAGCAGGCCGCTGGTTTCGGGCGTTAGCGGCAAGGCGATCACGACGATCTGGCAGCGCCCGAGCAGCGCGTGCAGCGCGCCGCTGTCGCGGCGCCACGGCGCGACCTCGAAGCCCAGTGCCTGCAGTGGCGCGGCGGCTGCGCGGCCGACCTCGCCCCAGCCGAGCATGCCGATGCGGTGCCGCGCCGCCGGCAGCGGGTGGCGCGTCCAGCGGCGCTCCATCTGCTGCGCCTCGTACAGCGGCAGCGTGCGCGCGTGGCGCAGGCACATCAGCGCGACGTATTGCGAAATGCCGAGCGCCTGCTCCGGATCGACGACGCGCGACATCGGCACCCCCGGCGCCAGGTCGGGCACCAGCAGCTTCTCGACGCCGGCGGCCATCGAGCAGACCCAGCGCAGCCGCGTCAGGCGCCCGGCAAGGCCCGGCGGCAGGCGCCAGCCGAGCACGACATCGATCGCGGCGAGCTGCGCGTCGTCGAGCGCGCGGTGGTCGGTCAGCAGCGTGAGCTCCGGCGCGGCGGCCTGCACCACCGCGGCCAGCGCGGCCGACTGCGCCGGATCCGGCGTCAACAGCAGCACCGTCGTGGTCATCGGCCCTCGACGTCGAGGTAGTGGTAGATGTCGCGCATGAACGGGTGGCGCCAGTAGTTGAGCAGCCACGGCTGCAGCAGATCGGCCTGCAGCCGGTGGCCGTGCACTTTATACGGCATGTAGGCGACCAGCAGATTCTTGGCCTCGTGCATCAGCGCGATCCGCTCGGGGCCGTCGGGCAGCCGGCGCTGGCGCTCGTAGAGGCGGTCGAAGGCGGGCAGCGCGAAGCGTGCGTCGTTCGATTCGTTGGCGTTCGGGCCGTACGCAATGCCGAGGAAGAAGCCGCCATCCGGCGACGCGGCGCTCCAGGCATAACCCCAGATCTGCAGGGCGCCGGCACGCGAGCGCTTGAGCATCTCGGCCCAGCCGGCGATCTCGAACTCGACGCGCACGCCGATGCGCTTGAGCGAGCGGTACCAGACCTCGTTGCCGTCGCGCGCGGCCTGGTTCTGCAGCGCCGCGATGCGCAGCGTCAGCGGCCGGCCATCGGGCAGCTCGCGCCAGCCATCGCCGTCGCGGTCGAGGTAGCCGTAGAGATCGAGCAGCGCGCGCGCCTTCGCCGGGTCGTGCTCGCTCATCTCGCTGCGGTAGGCCTCGTCGAAGCCCGAGGTGAAGGGCACGACCACCGACTGCGCGGGCACCGCCAGCCCGCCGCGCACCAGGCGGATCCACTGCGCGCCATCGTGCGCCAGCGCGATCGCGCGCCGCAGCGCCACCTTCTCGGGCGCATTGCCGCCGACGATCCGGTCGTCGCCGTTGAAGAAGCTCATGCTCATGTCCGCCGCCTGGCTCAGGTCGAGCCGGATGCCCTTCTTGCGCAGGAACGGCGCGAGCTGGCCGTTCGGCACCGCCAGCGTGCCGAAGCTGCCGGGCACCTCGATCGTGTCCAGTTGCCCGCCGAGGAAGGACAGCCACATCGGCTGCTGCTCCTCGATGATCTGGAACTCGATGCGGTCGACGCAGGGCAGGCGTCGGCCGGCGAGGCGCCGGGCGATGGCCTGCGCGAGTGGATCGTCGGCCGGCTCGCCGCTGTAGGGGTCGCCGCGGAAGCTCGGCGAACGCTCGAGCACCAGCCGCGAGCCGCGGCGCCAGGTCGTCAGCCGGAACGGGCCGGTGCCGACCGGGTGCGTGCCGATGTCGTTGCCGTAGCGCTCGACCACCTCGCGCGCGACCGCGCCGGTCAAGTACGGATGGGCCAGGTTGTAGATGAAGCGCGGCACCGGTTCGGCAAAGCGCAGCCGAAAGGTGTAGCGGTCGAGCACCTGCGCGCCTTCGACCTCGCGGTCGTAGTCGAAGGGCTTGCGCGTGGCGATCGCCGCGCGGCGCAGCTCGGACAGGCCGAGCAGCTTGGACTCCTCGAACAAATACAGGTCGCTCGAATTCCAGCGCGGGTCGTAGAAGCGCTTGATCGAATAGACGTAGTCGGCGGCGGTCAGCTCGCGCGGCTTGCCGCCGAAGGCCGGGTCGTCGGAGAACAGGATGCCGGGGCGGATGCGCAGCGTGATCTGCTTGCTGTCGGGCGTGATCTCCGGCATCGCCGCGGCGGTGGCCGGCTGCAGCCGCGGCGGCCGCGCGAGGTAGTCGAAGCGCAGCGGCGCTTCGAGGATGCAGGCCAGCAGCTGGAAGGTGTAGCGGCTGCTCTCGGTCTGCGGCGGGTCGAGCTGCGTTTCGGTGGCGGCGAGCGCCAGGTGCAAAGTCTTCGGGCCGCCTGCCGCGGACTGCGGGGCCGCAGCGCTGCCGATCGGAACCGCGGCAGCGCTGGCGATCAGGTCTCGACGGCGCAGCATCGGGCCGGTCAATGCGGCTTGCGCTTGCTGTCGTCGATATCGACGAAGTGCCACCACTCGTACCAGAACAGCGGCCGGCGGAAACCGATCACCCACGGATGCCAGACATCGGCCTCGAGCCGATGCACGTGGAACTTCCACGGCATGTAGGCCACGGCAAGCCGCTTGGCCTCGAGGAACAGTGCTTCGCGCTCGGGCCCGTCAGGCAGCTGCTGCATGCGTTCGTAGAGGCGGTCGAAGGCCGGCAGCTTGAAGCGCGACATGTTCTGGCTGCCGGTCTCCGGGCCGTACAGCCGCGCCAGCGCCTGCTGGCCGTCGGGCGACGTGGCCGACGAGCCGAGCTGCCACATCATCAGCTTGCCGGCGCGCGCGGCCTTCAGGTTCTCGGGCCATTCGCCGGTGACGAAGCGAATGCGCAAGCCGACCTTGTCCATCGCCTTCTTCCACAGCTCGTCGAAGGTGCGGTTGCGTTGCTCCGGCTGGGTGGCCATCTCCAGCTGCAATGCGCTGCCGTCGGGCAGCTCGCGCCAGCCATCGGCGTCGCGATCCAGGTAGCCGTAGAGGTCGAGCAGCGCGCGCGCCCGCGCCGGGTCGAAGTCACTCATCTCGCTCTTGAAGGCCGGGTCGTAGCCGGAGGTGTGCGGCACGACCGGCGACTGCGCCGGCACCGCGGCGCCGCGGCGGGCCAGCTGGATCTCGCGCCTGACGTCGTAGGCCAGCGAGATCGCGCGGCGCAGAGCGACCTTCTCCGGCGCGTAGCCGCCGATCAGCGGGTGCTCCATGTTGAAGAACGTCAGGCCGCTGTCGGCATTGACGTTGAGCTTGCCGATGATGCCCTGCTTGGCGAGGTTGGGCGCCAGCTTGCCCCGGGGCATGGCGATGCCGAAGAAATCAGACGGCACCGCATTGGCCTGCGGTGCGAGCAGATCGACCTGGCCGTTCAGGAAGCTCAGCCAGCGCGGTTGGCTCTCGTTGATGATCGCAACGTGCACCTCGTCGACCAGCGGCAGGCGGCGGCCCTTGAACTGCTGGAGCAGCGCTTGGGCCTCGGCGTCGTCGGCGGCCGGCTCGCCGTCATAGAGCTCTTCGCGGAACTGCGGGTTGCGTTCGAGCACGATCAGCGAGCTGCGCCGCCATTGCTTGAGCCGGAACGGCCCGGTGCCGACCGGGTGCGCATCGATCTCGCTCCCGTAGTGCTCGACCACCTCGCGCGCGACGGCACCGAACAGGTCGGGCGCGGCCAGCGTCTCGATCAGCCGCGGCCGCGGCGTTTCGAGCGTGAAGCGCACTGTGTAGCGGTCGAGCGCCTTCATGCCCTCGACCTCACGGTCGTAGTCGAAGGGCTTCTTCTGCTCGATCGCATCGTCGCGCAGCGCCTTCAGGCCGACGAACCCGGTCGACAGCATGCCACCGACCACCGGGCTCTTGACCGCCGGGTCGAAGATGCGCTTCATCGAATAGACGACATCCTGCGCCACCAGCTCGCGCGGCTGGCCCTTGAACGCCGGGTCGTCGGCGAAGCGGATGCCGCGCCGCAGCTTGACGGTCCAGACCTTGAAGTCGGGCGAAACCTCCGGCATGCCATCGGCCAAGTTCGGCTTGATCCTGTAGGGCCGCGCCAGATGGTCGTAGCGGTACGGCGCCTCGAAGATGTGGGCCGTGAGCGCGCGCGAATAGCTGTCGACGATCTTCGCCGGATCGAGGCTGGTCTCGGCGGCGGCGAAGGCGACGCGCAGGATCTTCGGGCCCGGCGCGGCAGCGGCCTCGCCCGCGTTCGCGGCCGCTGCGCCGAGCACAGCGAGCAGCGCGAGCATCAGTCGTCGCATGGTGTCGATCATGGCCTGCGTTTGCTCTCGTCGATGTCGACCAGGTGCCACCACTCGTTCCAGAACACCGGCCGGCGGTAGCCCAGCACCTGCGGATGGACCAGGTCGCCTTCGAGGCGGTGCACATGGTTCTTCCACGGCATGTACGCGACGGCCAGGCGCTTGGCCTCGAGAAACAGCGCGTCGCGTTCGGGCCCGTCGGGCAGCTGCTGCATGCGCTCGTAGATGCGATCGAACGCCGGCAGATTGAAGCGCGCGAGGTTCTGGCTGCCGGCCTCGGGGCCGTACAGCCGCGCCAGCGCGCCCTGGCCGTCGGGCTTGTCGGCCGAGGACCCGAGCTGCCACATCATCAGCTTGCCGGCGCGTGCGGCCTTCAGGTTCTCGGGCCATTGCGCGGTGACGAAGCGCATGCGCAGGCCGATGGCATCCATCGCCTTCTTCCACAGCTCGTCGTAGGCGCGGTAGATCTGGTCGGGCTGGGTCGACATCTCCAGCAGCAGCGGGCTGCCGTCGGGCTGTTCGCGCCAGCCGTCGCCATCACGGTCGACGTAACCGTACATGTCGAGCAGGGCCTTGGCGCGCGCCGGGTCGTAGTCGCCCATCTCGCTCTTGAACGCCGGGTCGTAGCCGCTGGTGTGCGGCACCACCGGCGATTGCGCGGGCACCGCGGCGCCACGGCGCACCAGGCGGATCTCGCGCCGGACGTCGAAGCCGAGCGAGACCGCGCGCCGCAGCGCGATCCGCTCCGGCGTGTAGCCGCCGACGACCGGATGCTCCATGTTGAAGTACGACAGGCCGGTGTCGGGATTGACGGTGAGCCCGCCGCGGATGCCGCGCCGCGCCAGGTTCGGTGCCACCTGGCCGTTGGGCAGGGCCAGGTTGATGAAGTCCGAGGGCACCGGATTGCTCAGCGTCGCCAGCGTGTCGATCTGGCCGTTGAGGAAGGCCAGCCAGCGCGGCTGGCTCTCCTGGATGATCGAGATCTGCACCTCGTCGACCATCGGCAGGCGCTGTCCCTTGAACCGGGCGAGCAGCGCCTGGCCTTCGGCGTCGCCGGGCGCGGGCTCGCCGTCGTAGTGGACCTCGCGGTAGTCGGGGCTGCGCTCGAGCACGATCAGCGAGCTGCGCCGCCACTGCTTGAGCCGGAAGGGCCCGGTGCCGACCGGGTGGCCATCGATCTCCGTGCCGTAGAACTCGACGACCTCGCGCGCCACCGCGCCATAGAGGTCGGACTGCGCCAGCACCTCCAAAAGGCGCGGCCGCGGCGCTTCGAGCGTGAAACGCAGCGTGTGGCGGTCGAGCGCCTGCAGGCCTGCCACCGGCCGGTCGTAGTCGAACGGCTTCTTGTCGCGCAGCGCCTCGTCGCGCAGGGCCTTCAGGCCGACGAATCCGACCGACTGCACTTCGCCGAATCCGGCCGCTTTGGTGGCGGGGTCGAAGACGCGCTTGAAGGGGTAGATGAAGTCCTCGGCAACCACCTCGCGGCGCCGGCCCTTGAAGGCCGGGTCGTCGGCGAAGTAGATGCCGCGCCGGACCTTGATGGTCCAGGTCTTGAAGTCGGCGGACACCTCGGGCATGCCCTCGGCGAGCAGCGGCTTGAGCTTCGCCGGCCGCGCCAGGTGGTCGTAGTGGTACAGCGCCTCGAAGATGTGCGGGGTGACGGTGCGCGAGTACAGGTCGCTCACCTTCACCGGATCGAAGCTCGTCTCCGAAGAGCGGAATGCCAGGCGCAGGATCTTGCGGCCGCCGTCGCCGGCCACGGCCTGGCCGGCGGGGCTGACGGCGGCCAGCGCGAGCAGCAGGCGGCGGGTGGCGTCCAACGGTCTTCCCCTGCTCAGCGCGCCGGGCGCTTGCTGTCGTCGATGTCGACCATGTGCCACCAGTCCTGCCAGAAGATGGGCTTCTTGTAGCCCACCAGCCAGGGGTGGCGCAGCTCGCATTCCATGCGGTGCACGCGGTGCTTCAGCGGCATGTACGCGGCGCCGATGCGCTTGACCTCGTCGAACAGCGCGCGACGCTCCTGGCCGTCGGGCAGCGCCTGGAGGCGCTCGTAGATCCGGTCCATCGCCGGCAGGCGGAAGCGCGCGTAGTTCTGGCTGCCGATCTCGCTGGTGACATAGCGCGCGACGGCGGTCTCGCCGTCCGGTGCGGCGGCCGAGAGACCGAACTGCCAGACCATGTACTTGCCGTTGCGCGCGGCCTTCAGGTTCTCGGGCCACTGGCCGACGATGAACTTGATGCGCAGGCCCAACGCGTTCATCGCCTTCTGCCACAGCTCGTCGAGGATGCGCGAGCGCTGCTCGGGCTGGGTCATCATCTCCAGCAGCAGCGGGCTGCCGTCGGGCTGCTCGCGCCAGCCGTCGCCATCGCGGTCGACGTAGCCGTACATGTCCAGCAGCGCCTTCGCGCGCGCCGGGTCGTAGTCGCTCGACTCGCACTTGAACGCCGCGTCGTAGCCCACGGTGTACGGCACCAGCGCGGACTGCGCCGGCACCGCCGCGCCTTTCCAGAAGGCATCGATCTCGCGCCGCACGTCGTAGCCAAGAGAGATCGCGCGCCGCAAGGCGACCTTCTCGGGCGTGTAGCCGCCGACCAGCGCGTGCTCCATGTTGAACATCGTCAGGTGCACGTCGGCATTGACGTTTTGGCGCCCGAGGATGCCGCGCTTGGCCAGGTTCGGCGCGAGCTTGCCATTGGGCATCGCGACGCCGACGAACTCCTGCGGCAGCGGGTTCGAATTCGTCGCCAGGGCATCGATGCGGCCGTTGAGGAAGGTCAGCCAGCGCGGCTGGCTCTCGAGGATGATCGAGATCTGCACCTCGTCGACCAGCGGCAGCTTGCGGCCCTTCAGCCGCGCGAGGATCGCCTGGCCCTCGGCATCGTCAGGCGCCGGTTCCGCATCCCAGCGCTCGTCGCGATAGTGCGGGTTACGCTCGAGCACGATCAGCGACGCGCGCCGCCACTGCTTCAGGCGAAAGGGCCCGGTGCCTACCGGATGCGCGTCGATCTCGTTGCCGTAGAACTCGACCACCTCGCGCGCCACCGCGCCCCACAGGTCCGGCGTGGCCAGCAACTCCAGTAGCCGCGGGCGCGGCTGCTCGGTCACGAAGCGCACGGTGTAGCGATCGAGCGCCCGCAGACCCTCGACGGGCCGGTCGTAGTCGAACGGCTTCTTGCGTTCGGTGGCGTCGTCGCGCAGCGCCTTCATGCCGACGAAGCCGTAGCCCAGCAAGGTGCCGATGGCCGGGCTCTTGTTGGCCGGGTCGTAGAAGCGCTTCATCGCGTAGACGAAGTCCTCGGCGACCAGCTCGCGCTTCACCCCGTTGAAGACCGGATCGTCGGCGAAGAAGATGCCGCGCCGCACCTTGACCGTCCAGACGCGGAAGTCCGGCGAGACTTCGGGCATGGCCTCGGCCAGGTTGGGCTTGATCTTCACCGGCCGCGCGAGGTGGTCGTACTTGTACAGTGCCTCGAAGATGTGCGGCGTCACCGTGCGCGAATACAGGTCGACCACCTTGGCCGGGTCGAGCCCACTCTCCGACGAGCTGAACGCCAGGTGCAGCACCTTCCTGCCGGCATCGGCCGGCACGGGCTGCGGGGCCGGACCGGCAAAGGCAGCGGCCACCGGCGCGCTGCCGATGCCGGTCATCAGCAGTCGACGCAGCGGGTTCACTTGGCAGTCCGCTTCTTCATCTCGTCCATGTCGACATCGACGTACTTCCAGAAGTCGCGCACGAAGATGTTGCGGTGGTAGCCCTTGACCCACGGATGCGTCATGTCGGTGAAGATGCGGTGCACGTGGACCTTGTACGGCATGTAGGCGACCATCAGCTTCTTCTGTTCGTCGATCAGCGCGCGGCGTTCGTCGCCATCGGGCAGCACGCGCTGCTGCTGATGCAGGCGGTTGTAGTCGGGCAGGTCGAAGCGCGCGTGATTGGCCTGGCCCTTGTTCGGCCCGTAGCCGAGCTCGAGAAAGGCATCGGCGTCAGGCACCGTCGCGCTCCAGCCGACGCCCCACATCATCAGCTTGCCGGCGCGCGAGGCCTTCAGCTGCTCCGGCCACTTGGCCAGCTTGAACTCGATGCGGATGCCGATTGCATCCATGTTCTTCTTCCACTGCTCGTTGAGCTGGCGGTTCTGCTGGTCCGGCTGCGAGGCGTATTCGAGCAGCAGCGGCGTGCCGTCGGGCAGGTCGCGCCAGCCGTCGCCGTCGCGGTCGATGTAGCCGTGCATGTCGAGCAGCGCGCGGGCGCGGGCGCGGCTGAATTCGCCCATCTCCGACTTGAAGGCGGCGTCGTAGCCCCAGGTGTTCGGGCCGACGTGCGATTGCGCGGGCACCGCCTGGCCGCGCCGCACCAATTGGATCTCGCGCTCGACATCCACCGCCAGCGCAATGGCGCGGCGCAGCGCGACCTTGTCCGGCGTGTAGCCGCCGACCACCGGATGCTCCATGCCGAAGTACGACACCGACACGTCGGCGCGCGGATAGCGTTCCATGTGGATGCCGTGCTTGGCGAGGTTCGGCGCCAGCTTGTTGTTCGGAATCGCGATCGTCGCGAACTCCGGCGGCAGCTCGTCGAGCATGTCGTGCCCGCCGTTCAGGAACGACAGCCAGCGCGGCTGGTTCTCCTCGATGATCGAGACCTCGATGCGATCGACCATCGGCAGCCGGCGGCCCTTGAAGGCCTTCGCCGCCGCCTGCAGGTCGGGCCGCTCGGCCGGCGGCTGCTCGTCGTAGTAGACCTCGCGGTAGCCGGGGTTGCGCTCCAGCACCATCTTCGACGAACGCACCCACTGCGTCAGCTTGAACGGCCCGGTGCCGACCGGATGCGCGCCGATCTTGTCGTCGTAGAGCTCGACCACCTCGCGCGCCATCGCACCGGTGAACGATCCGTCGGCCAGCAGGTACAGGAAGCGCGGCTGCGGCTCGCCGAAGCGGAACTGCAGCGTGTAGCGGTCCAGCGCGCGCAAGCCCTCGACCTCGCGGTCGTAGTCGAACGGCTTCTTCGCTGCCATCAGCTCCTTGCGCAGCTCGCTCAATCCCAGGATCTTGGCGTTCTCCAGCAGGTAGAGGTTGCCGCTCTTCCAGCGCGGGTCGTAATGGCGCTTGATCGCGTAGACGTAGTCCGCGGCGGTCAGCTCGCGCCGCTGGCCCTTGAAGGCCGGGTCGTCGGCGAAGTAGATGCCGGGCTGGATGCGGATGGTGATCGTCTTGAAATCGGCCGACACCTCGGGCATCGCCGCCGCCGTGGCCGGGCGCAGCTTGACCGGCCGCGCCATCCACGCGAACGCCAGCGGCGCCTCGAAGATGTTGGCCGACACGGTGCGCGAATACAGGTCGGTGATCTGCGCCGGATCGAACGCGGTCTCGGCGACGCGGAAGGCATAACGCAGTGTTTTCGGGGCCGCGGCCGGCGCCGGCGCATCGGCGGCCACGGCGGGCATGGCAGCGGACAAAAGCAGCATCAGACTCGTGGTCAGTGCCAGGAGCGAGGGGTGGCTCATCTCGGCGGGGGCACGCAAGCCCAGGGTACGGGCGGCGCGCGGACAGCGGGTGAAGATGGCGCCGAGTCTAAGGCGCCGGTCCGAGCGCCGCATCCCGATTAGCCCGGCCGTACGACTAGAGCCACCCGCCTAGACAAGTGCCCCGGCACGGGGTTTGCGATAGGGCGGTCGGGTATCCGCGCCCCCCTAAACTCCCGCATCCTGAAATTGGGGGAGAGCCGGGCACGAGCCGGTGCGACCCCCAACCCCGTGTCTGGAGCTGAGTGTCATGCTGGCCTACCTGATACGACGCCTGTGGCAAATGATTCCGACCTTGATCGGCGTCGTGCTGCTGGTGTTCGTGCTGTTTCATTTCTTCGGCGGCGATCCCGCTGAAATCCTCGGCGGTTTGAATGCCACCGCCGAGCAGATCGCGGCGATCCGCCAGCAGCTGAAGCTCGACGAGCCGTGGTACGTGCAGCTGTGGATCTTCATCAAGCAGATCGCCACCTTCGACTGGGGCCGCAGCTGGGCCACCAACGAGGCGGTCAGCAACCTGTTCGCGACACGGCTGCCGGCGACGCTGACGGTGATGATCCCGATCCTGCTGCTCGACACGATGCTGGCGATCCCGATCGCGCTGGGCGTGGCCTACGTGCGCGGCTCGCTGACCGACCGGTCGCTGATGGTCGTGACGACCGTCGCGCTGTCGATCAGCTTCCTGGTCTACATCATCGTCGGCCAGTACCTGTTCGGTTTCCAGTTCGGCTGGTTCCCGGTGCAGGGCTGGAGCGATTCGACGTGGACCAACCTGACGACCTACGTGCCGCTGCCGGTGATGCTGGCGGTGCTGGTCGGCGTGTCGCCGCAGACGCGGCTGTACCGCAGCTTCTTCCTCGACGAGCTCGGCCATGACTACGTGCGCACCGCGCGCGCCAAGGGCCTGACCGAACGCACCGTGCTGTTCAAGCACGTGCTGCGCAACGCGATGATCCCGATCCTGACCAACGTCGGCCTGGCGCTGCCGTCGATCTTCGTCGGCTCGTTCCTGATCGAGGTCTTCTTCTCGATTCCCGGCCTCGGCCGCGAAGTGCTGCTGGCAGTCAACCGCAGCGACTATCCGGTGATCCAGGCGACCACCGTCTACCTGGCGGTGCTGACGATGTTCATCAACCTCGCCACCGACATCCTCTACAAAGTGGTCGATCCGCGGGTGGTCCTCAAATGAGTGCAGTCCTCCCCACTTCGGTGACCCCACCGGTCGCCACCGCCCCGAAATCCGAAGGCGTCTGGCATGCCGCCTGGCGGCGCTTTCGCGGCGACCGCGTCGGCCTCACGTCGCTGCTGATCGTCGCCGGCTTCCTGCTGATGATCCTGCTGGCCGGCATCGGCCTGGTGGCCCAGGACTGGCAGCGCGAGGTGGGCGTTGCCAACGCGCCGCCGCACTTCGTCGGCCCGAAGCCGGCCGAAGCCACCGGCGCGATCGCCGCGCCGAAGGGGCCGAACGTCGACCTGTCGGCGATCGATCCGCTGGCGCCGCGCTACAAGGAATGGGAAGAGCGCGCCGCCAAGTTGAAGAGCAGCGACACGGTCAAGGCCGAGACGCTGCCCTTCGGCGGCGACCGCCTCGGCCGCGACGTGCTCGACAAGGCGATCAAGGGCACGCAGGTGTCGGTGGCCGTCGGCGTGCTGGCGGCCGTGATGGCCACCGTGCTCGGCACGCTGCTGGGCGCGCTGTCGGGCTTCTTCGGCGGCAAGATCGGCGACTTCCTCGAGTGGCTCTACACCGTCTTCACGTCGATCCCCAGCATCCTCTTGATCTTCACGCTGGCCGCGGTGCTGAACCGCGCCGACGCGATCATTCCGCGCGGCATCTGGACCATCGTGATCATCCTCGGCCTGGTCGGCTGGACCGACTTGTACAGACAAGTGCGGGCCGAGTTCATCAAGCACTCGACGCGCGAGTACGTGCGCGCGGCCGAGGCGATCGGCGCCTCGACCACCGCGCGCATGTTCCGCCATATCCTGCCCAACGTCAGCCACGTGGTGCTGGTGCGCATGTCGCTGCTGGTGGTCGGCTTCATCAAGAGCGAGGTGATCCTGTCGTACCTGGGCCTGGGCGTGCCGATCGACCAGGTCAGCTGGGGCACGATGCTCGCCGAATCGCAGGCCGAGCTGATCCTCGGCCATTGGTGGCAGCTGGCCGCCGCCACCCTCTTCATGGCGGTCTTCGTCACCGCGTTCTCGCTGATGGCCGATGCCTGGCGTGACGCGCTCGATCCGAAACTCCGCGGCGCCGAATGAGAACCCCATGCTTCTGAGCATCCAAGACCTGAAGGTCGCGTTCCGCATGGGCGAGCGCGGCAGCAAGACGCTGGCGCAAGCCGTCCGGGGCGTCAGCTTCGACATCCCCGAGAATTCCACCGTCGCGCTGGTCGGCGAATCGGGCTCCGGCAAGAGCGTCACCGCGATGAGCGTGCTGAACCTGCTGCCCGACAACGCGCGGCGCGAGGGCCGCATCCTGTACCAGGGCCGCGACCTGCTGCAGGCCACGCTGCCCGAGCTGCAAGCGCTGCGCGGGCGCGAGATCGCCTGCGTGTTCCAGGACCCGATGAGCTCGCTGAACCCGGTGTTCACCGTCGGCCAGCAACTGGCCGAGCCGCTGATCAAGCACCTCGGCATGGGCGGCCGACAAGCGATCGAACGTGCCGAGGCGCTGCTCAACGAGGTCGGCATCCCGGAGCCGAAGCGGCGCCTGAAGTCCTATCCGCACGAGATGTCCGGCGGCCAGCAGCAGCGCGTGATGATCGCGATGGCGCTGTCGTGCGAGCCCAAGCTGCTGATCGCCGACGAGCCGACCACCGCGCTCGACGTGACGATCCAGCGCCAGATCCTCGAGCTGCTGGCGAAGCTGAAGGAGCGGCACCGCATGAGCGTGCTGTTCATCAGCCACGACCTCGGTGTCGTCGGCGAGATCTCGGACCACGTCGTCGTGATGCGCCATGGCATCGTGCGCGAGCAGGCCGCGGTCGCGCGCATCTTCTCGGCCCCTGAGGACGCCTACACCCGCGCACTGCTGGCCTGCCGGCCGAGCCTCACCGACACGCCGGCGCGGCTGACGGTGATCGACGAGCACATCGCCAGCGAGTCCGGCGATGGGGGCGCACGCAAGACCGCGAAGCCGAAGGACCCGACCGCGCCGGTGGTGCTGGAGGTCCGATCGCTGGCCAAGAGCTTCTGGCTGCGCGACGGCCTGTTCGGCAAGCGCGAATTCCGCGCCGTGCGCGACGTCAACTTCCAGCTGCGCAAGGGCCACACGCTCGGCGTCGTCGGCGAATCCGGCTCCGGCAAGACGACGATGGGGCTCACACTCTTGCGGCTGCACGAGCCGACCGGCGGCGAGGTGATCTTCGACGGCAAGAACCTGCTGACCTTGACCGACCGCGAGCGCCAGCACATGCGCCGGCGCATCCAGATCGTGTTCCAGAACCCGTATGCGTCGCTGAACCCGCGCTTCACGATCGGGCAGACGCTGGTCGAGCCGATGAGCATTCACGGCATCGGCGGCTCGACCGCCGAACGCGAGGCGCGCGCGCATGCGCTGCTGGCCAAGGTCGGCCTCGACTCCACGGCTTTCGGCAAGTACCCGCACGAGTTCTCTGGCGGCCAGCGCCAGCGCGTGGCGATCGCCCGCTGCCTGACCTTGGACCCCGAGGTGCTGGTGCTCGACGAAGCGGTCAGCGCACTCGACGTCTCGGTGCAGGCGCAGGTGCTGAACCTGCTGCGCGACCTGCAGGACGAGCTCGGCCTGTCCTACGTCTTCATCAGCCACGACCTGGCGGTCGTGCGCTTCATCAGCGACGAGGTGCTGGTGATGAAGGACGGCGAGGTGGTCGAGCAAGCCAGCGCCGCGCAGATCCTGGCCGCGCCGCAGCAGGACTACACCAAGCGCCTGCTCGGCGCCGTGCCGCGCGGCTGGTCGCCGGATCGGGTGGCGGCGACGGTGGCCTAACGCTTATTGTCAGCGGCCACCGTTCACTTCGCCAGCGTCGGCGCGACCCGGCTCCATTCCGGCGACGCGCGCAGGCGGCCGATCTCGGTCCATATCGCTTCGACATAGGCCGGCTGCGCCGCCTGGAATTTGCGGTTGAACGCCGCGTGCAGCGTGAAGCTGAGAAAGGGCGTCGGCAGAATCTCGAGCTTGCCTCGGAATTCGTCGCTGGCCACTTCCTCCGCGGCCTGCTGCGCGTTGAGCACCAGGATCTCGCCGCGGCCGAGCAGCAGCTTGTTCAGCAGCGACTCGTTGGCGCTGGCGCCCTCGTCGCCAGGCACGCCGAGCCTGGCCAGCTTCTCGCGGACGGTGACGACGCCCTTGTTGAACATGACCGGCGTGGTGAGCCCGGAGAAGCTCGTGCCGTCCCAGTAGGCCCTGCTGCCGACGCGCCGCAGCGCCACCAGCGTGACGCTGCCGACGGCCCGGCCCTGGTCGACCTGGCCGGCAGCCATCGGGAATGCCATGGTCGGCAGGAAGGCGGCATGGGCCGATGGCGGCATCGCGACGTCGTAGGTGCCGGCCGCCACGCCGTCGGTGCAGCGCACCCACGGCACGGCCTCGAATTCCACGGCGTCGCCCTGGCGCTCCACGGCCTTGCGCACCAGCCATTGCCCCTGGCCTTCGCGATCGGGAAAGGTCAGCGGCGGAAAGGGATTGGCGGGGATGCAGACCTTGATCGTGCGTGCCGGGCAAGCCATGGCAAGACACAGCAGGGAGCCGCCGAGCAGCAGGCGAGGCACGACAGCAGGCTTCATCGAAGTTCGCCGGAGGAGTGTCGGGAAGAGTCGGGTCTTGGGCGTCCGTCATTCTGGGCCGCATCGGCCTCGGCTTCCGGCCACAGGTTCGGAAAAAGCAGCCGCAGCGCATGCAGCGGCACCGCGAAGCGCAGCGGCCCGCGCGGCGTGTCGCTGCGCAGCAGCGCCCGCTTGAGCAGCGCGGCGATCAGCCCCGACGCCGTGCGCTCGCCCAGGCCGGTCATCGCAGCGAAGTCGCGGCGATCGAGCTCGCGCTGGGTCGCGAACAGGTAGTGCAGCGGGCGCAGTGCCTCGATGCGCACGCCGCTCTTGACCGTGTGCTGCTCATGCGCCAGCAGCGCCGCCAGGCGCGACTCGACGCCAGCCAGATCGAGCAGGCCGGTCATGAAGCGGACCTGGTCCAGGCACACGGCGATGAAGTGTTCGATCCATTCGACGAGAAAGCGCTCGCTGCGCTGGCCGCGGCCATCGAGATCGCCGGCGCGCGCCATGTCGGCGTTGGCAAGCTTCTCGGCATAGGCATCGGCACCGCGCGCCAGGCCGCGCAACGGCGACCACAGCCCGTCAGTCAGGCCGAGACCGCGCAGCACGGCCAAGGTGTGCAGGCGGGCGGCGCGGCCGTTGCCGTCGATGAAGGGATGGATCCAGGCCAGCCGGTGATGCGATGCCGCGGCGGCGACCACCTGCATCTCGCCACGGCGCGCCGAGCCGTATATCACCGACCAGCGTTCGAGCATCGCAGGCACGTCGTTGATTGCCGGCGCGACATGGCGCGATACGCTGACGTTGCGTTCGCGAAGGTGGCCGGGCGCGGTGACGATGACGTCGCCGCTGGTCTTGTCGAGGTGGGTGCGGTCGGCTTCCGACAACTGGCCGAACAGGTGCTCATGGAGCCGGGTCACGGTGTCGGCGGCGTAGAGCGTCGCCGTCGACCACTGCTGGCCGGCGATCCACTGCTCGGTCTCGATGTGGGCGAGCGCCAGCCTCTGCAATCGCGCCTTGTCGAGATCGGCCGAGAAGTCGGCGTGCAGCGCCCTCTCGAGATCGAGCGGACGCGTGTGCTGGCCCTCGATCTTGTTGGAGTAGTACGAATTCATTGCCCGCAGGAAGACGGCCAACTCGTCGCTGACGTTGGGCCGGCACATGCCGCTCAGGCGCGCCGCCTCGGTGCGCAGGTCATGCGCCATCGCCAGGGCATCGTGCAGCACGGACTCGCGCGGCAGCAAGGGCTCCATGTCCGTCGGTTCGTCGAACAGGCGAAGCTTTGGTTGCGGCTTGTTTTGCGACTCCTTCATGAGCCGTAATGTATTGTCAGGTAACGAATTTTGTACGGTATTGCGGCTCAATTTGCGGCTAATCTATAGCCTCAGATCTGCACCGGCCGCAGCCGCCCCAGCGCCCGCAGCAGCTCCGCCTGGTCGACCGGCTTGGCGATGAAGTCGCACATCCCCGCCTGCCGCGCCTGCTGGCGCTCGATCTCCAGCACCGCGGCCGACAGCGCGATCACCGGCAGCGCAGCGGTGCGCGGGTCCTCGCGCAGCGCCCGGGCGGCGGCCAGGCCATCGAGCACGGGCATGTGCAGGTCCATCAGCACGGCATCCAGCGTGGCCGCCTGCGCACGCGCCAGCGCCAATGCCTGCTCGCCGTTCTCGGCCTCCAGCGGCAGCGCGCCGAGCCGGCGCAGCAGCGCGACGATGATCAACATGTTGACAGGATTGTCCTCAGCGACCAGCACGCGCAGGCCGTCCAGCGCCTGCGGCGGCGCGATGCCCGCGCCCGCCGAGTCGCTGCCGGCGCTGTCGGTCACCTCGGGCAGCGGCAGCTCGAGCCAGAACACGCTGCCGCTGCTGCCGTCGCTGTCCATGCCGACGGCGCCGCCCATCAGCTCGGCGAGCTGGCGGCAGATCGACAGGCCCAGCCCGGTGCCGCCGAAGCGCCGCGTCGTCGAACCGTCAGCCTGCTCGAAGGGCTGGAACAGCCGCTCGCGCACCTGCGGCGCGACGCCGATGCCGCTGTCCTCGACGACCAGTCGGACCTGCGGCGCGGCGGTCGCGATGACACGCAAAGTGATCGTCCCGCGGTGCGTGAACTTCAGCGCGTTGCTCAGGTAGTTCGACAGGATCTGGCGCAGCCGCACCGGATCGCCCAGCACGCGCAGCGGCAGCGCCTCGTCGATCTCGCAGCGCATCTCGAGGCCGCGTTCGCGGCCCAGCGTCGCGAAGGCGCCGAACGCGCTGTCGACCAGGCCGGCGAGGTCGAAGGGCACGCGCTCGACCTGCAGCCGGCCGGCCTCGATCTTCGTCAGGTCGAGCACGCCCGAGACGATGCCCGACAGGCCTTCGGCCGATTCGGCGAGCAGCCGCAGGTAGTCCTGGCGCTGCGTCGCATCGAGCGCCGGATCGAGCAGCAGCCGCGCCAGGCCGAGCACGCCGTTCAGCGGCGTGCGGATCTCGTGGCTCATGCTGGCCAGGAAAGCGCTCTTGGCCTGGCTGGCGGCTTCGGCCTGGTTGCGCGCCTCGGCCAGCGCCTGCTCGACGCGGCGGCTCTCGCTGATGTCCTCGGCGACCCAGATCGCGCCGCTCTCGCGCGGCCGCGCGCCATCGACGGCCCGGCCGCGCAGTCGCACCAGCAGCGTGCTGCCGTCGGGCCGCAACGCACGGCGTTCCACGTCGACCGTCTCGCCGCGCGCGAAGGCCTCGTCGGCGACGGCGAAGAAGCGCTCGAAGTGGCGCGACTTGACGAACAGCGCCGCCACCGGCGCACCGCGCAGCGAGCCGACCGGGCGGCCGTACATGCGCTCGAAGGCCGGGTTGATGCGCTCGAACACGTGCTCGCGCACCAGCGCGACGCCGACCGACGCGTTGTTCAGGATCGCCTCGCCTTCGGCCCAGGCCCGTTCGACCTCGGTGATGTCGCGCGCGCTGAAGACACCCACCGCCTCGCCGTCCCACTCGAAGCGGCCGGCGCTGATCAGCACGTGGCGCCGTTCGCCGCTCTTGTTGAAGATCACCGAGCGCTGGTCGCGCAGAAGCCCTTGCTGCAGCAGCTGGTCGCGCAGCAGCAGCGGCTGCGCCGACCCGCGCCACAGGCCGAGCTCGATTCCGTTGCGGCCGAGCAGCTCCTCTTCGCCGAAGCCGGTCAGCCGCATGAAGGCGTCGTTGAACATCGTCAGCTTGCCGCTGACCACCGGGGCGACGAAGATCGCGTCGGGCGATTCGCGGAACAGCCGGTCGAGCATGTCGCGCGAGCGCTGCAGCTCGCGCTGCGACTGGATCTCGGCGGTGACGTTGCGGCTGACGCCCCACCAGCCCAGAAAACGGCCGCGCTCGTCGCGCATCGGCTCGCCGCTGGCCTTGACGACGAGCAGGCTGTCGTCGACGCAGCGGTAGCTGACGACCAGTTCGCGGAAGGGGGCGTGCGAACGCAGCGCCTGCTGCACGGCGCGCCAGTCGTGGTCGTCGACGATGCTGGGGCCCCCGGGCCGGCCGAGCTGCAGGAACTCGGCGACCGTGCGGCCGGTGTGGTGCTCGAACGAGGGCGTCAGCATCTGGATGCGGCCGTCGGGGCCGAGCTCCCAGGCCCAATCGCTGCCCAGCCGCAGCAGCTGGCTCAGCCGCCGCTCCTGGTTCAAGGCGCGCTGCAGGCTGCGCTGCAGCGGTCGCGACAGGGTCAGCGCGCCCAGCAGCGCGGCGCCGATCAGCAGCACCAGCCCGATCAGCCGCGCCTCGGGCACCAGCCGCAGCGCCGCGTCCGGCGCGAGCAGCCAGCCCTCGCGCTGAGCGATGTACAGCGCAACGACGCCGGCCAGGTGCAAGCCAGCGACCAGCAGCGCGGCGCGCAAGGTCAGCAGCACGCCGGCAATCACCACCAGCAGGCTGATACCGGCCAGTGCCAGCGAATGCAAGCCGAGCCCGGAACCCGCCGCATGGCCGAGCGCGGCGAGCAACAACACCAAGACGATCGTCAGGCTCGCCGCCCGGTGCCGGCCCTGGCGCTCGAGCAGCAGCCCGATGCCGCCGCCGAGCATTGCGACGATGGCCAGCCAGGCGCGCAGCGGCACGCGGCCGACGTTGTCCGCGAGCACGGCTTCGATGGCGGCCGAGGCCAGCAGCAGACCGCCGAGCAGCAGCACGAAGCGGCACAGCACGCGCGCTGCCAGCCGGGCGAATTCGTCGTGGGGCGGCAGTGGCGCTTCGGCAGGCTCCGGCAGCGCACCTGCAGGCTCGAACAGCGGCGTCTGCGCGGGTGGAAGCGGCGGCGTTTCCGCCGCGCCGCGGTCCGCGGGCTCGGCTCGATCGGGGTCGTGGCGCATGCGTCCTTCGGCGGCGGGCCGCTGCGGGCGATGTTAGCGGCTGGCCGGCGCGCGGCTCGGGGCCGCGCGGCAAACCGGCGATGGCCCTGTTGCTTGCACGGATTTCGCACGGTCGTGCTATCGTGCGGCCCATGGAAACCCGGACCGAACGCAGCGGCCTCACGCTGACGGCGATCGTCGACACCGCCTTGCAGATGGCGGCAGCCGATGGGCTCGAGAGCCTGACGATCGGCGAGGTCGCCAAGCGGCTCGGGCTGTCGAAGAGCGGCGTGTTCTCGCGCGTCGGCTCGCGCGAGGCACTGCAGTGCGCGGTGGTCGAGGAATACGATCGCCGCTTCCTGCAGGACGTCTTCGTGCCGGCGATGCGCGAGCCGCGCGGCCTGCCGCGGCTCGACGCGATCATGCGGCTGTGGCTGCAGCGCGTGCGCACGGTCGAGCTGAGCACCGGTTGCATCTACTGCGCCGGTGCATTCGAGTACGACGACCGCGATGGCCCCGTGCGTGACCGGCTGAAGGACGGCGTGCTGCGCTGGCGCAGTGCGCTCAAGCGCACCGTGATCCAGGCCATCGACGCCGGGCACCTCAAGCCGGACACCGATGCCGAGCAGATCGTCTTCGAGATGGATGCGCTGTTCACCGGGCTGATGCGCGACGCGCGCTTCCTCGACGATGCGCGCGCGCCCGACCGCACCTGGACCGCCTGGCAACGGGTGGTGCAGGCCGCGCTGGCGCCTGCGGCCGCGGCACCGGCCGCCTCTCTTTCCCGTCCACGCTGAGGCCCATGAACGCCCCGCGTGATCTCAACTTCGGCCTGATTTCGCACGATCGTGCTAACTTGCCGAAGCCTGCTGCTCCTTCCTGGAGACCGTCATGAGCCTGATCCTGATCCTGTTGCTGCTGTACATCGTCGGCCGCGTCGCACGTGCCGCCTGGCGCCTGTGGTCGGCGCTGCCGAGCCGCAATGCCGACTTCGGCCTGGTCGAAGGCGACACGGGGGGCCGGCCGTGAGTGTTTCCGGCGCTGGCATCGCGCCGCCTGCGGCGGCCGCCAACCCGGCTGCGGCCTTCTATGCGACACCCGGCGCGCGGCTCGCCGGGGCGCTGCTGCGCACGCTGCAGCGCTGGTCGCCGGCGCTCGGCACGCGGCTGGCGATGGCGCTGTTCTGCACCCCGCTGCCGGGCAAACGGCACGCCCGTGCGAAGCCGGTGCCCGCACCGTGGACGGCGCGGCGCCACCGCTTCGAGGACGGCACGCTGGCGACCTGGCAACGCAGCGATGTCGCACCCGGCGCGCCGAAGGTGCTGCTGGTGCACGGCTGGGCCGGCGATGCGCAGCAATGGCGTGTGCTCGGCGACCGCCTGGCCGCTGCCGGGTTCGACCCGGTCCTGCTCGACCTGCCGGCGCACGGCCGCAGCGATGGCCGGCGCGCGAACCTGCCGCAGTGGGTGCGGGCGCTCTTCGCCGTCAGCGCCGCGCTCGGGCCGTGGCATGCGGTGGTGGCGCATTCGCTCGGCGGGCTGGCAGCGGCGCACGCGCTGGCGCGCGGGCTGCCGGCCGTGCGCCTGGCGCTGGTCGCGGTGTCGCCGCCGCCGCGGCTGTTCCTGCGCTGGTTCGCGGGGGTGCTCGGCGCCGGCGAACCGCTGGCTGCGCGCATGCAGGCCTGGTTCGAGCGCCACACGGGCGTGCCGATGCACGAGTTCGAGGCGGCCTGGCTCGGTGCGCGGCTGGTGCAGCCGGCGCTGCTGCTGCATGACCAGGACGACCGCACCGCGCCGCTGGCCGGTGCCGAGCGGCTGGCCGCGGCGATCTCCGGCGCGCGGCTGGAGACCACCCGCGAGCTCGGCCACCGGCGCATCCTGGCCGACGCAGGCGTGCTCGAGCGGCTGCTGGCGCACGTCTCGGCCGGTCGGTAGCGAGCGCCGCCGGCGCGGCCCCGCACGACGGGGTTTCCCCGGTCCGAAGCCGCGCATTTTTGCGCGCGGCGCGCCGGGTCGGCTCCGTACACTGGGCACCCCATGTTGTCCGGCGCGCGCTGTTCCTCGTCGATGAAGTTGCTGGCGACGATGCTGCGCTCCGGGATGACCGCCGCGCTGCTCGCGCTGGCGCTGCCTAGCCATGCCGCGCCGCCGCCGCTCGACCCGCGCCTGGCCGCGCTCGAAGACACATCGCGCGCTCAGCCGCGCGACGCGATGGCGCGGCTCGGCGCACTGGCACCGATGCTGCCCGAGGCCAGCGCCCAGCGCGTGCTGGCGCTGGCGCTGCGCGGCCAGCTGCAGGCGCAGCGCGACGATGCCGAGGGCGCCGAGCTGGCGCTGCGAGAGATCGAGCAGCTGCGCGGCCGCGAGCCCAGCGCCGCCGCCGCCGCCGGCTTCGTGCGCGCCGCGTTGACACAGCGGCGCGGCCCGATGGCACGCGCCGACCGCCAGGCGTCCGACGCCTTGGCGCTGATGCCGGCCGATGCGCTGCCCTCGCTGCGCTACCGGCTGACCTACCTGCTGGCGTCGCTGAAGGAAGAGACCGGCCAGCTCGACGAAGCGGTGCGCCTGCGCCAGCAGCTGATCCAGCAGGCCGATGCCGGCGGGCTGCCGTGGCGACAGTCGGAAGCGCGCAGCTCGCTCGCCTACGCGCTGCTGCTGGCCAAGCAGGCCGAGCCGGCGCGCGAGCTGAACCGCGAGGCGCTGGCGCGCGCGCGCAGCGCCGGCGACAAGCTGGCCGAATCGCGCGCGCTGAACATCGAGGGCATGCTGCTCGCCGAAGCCGGTGATGCGGCGGCCGAGTTGCAGGCCATGCAGCGCATGATGGAGCTGGCGCGCGAGACCCATGCGCGCGAAGACGAGGTGCTGGGCCTGGCCAACCTGGCCGACCACTACCTGAAGGGCGGCGACTACGAGACCGCGCTGCGCCTGTCGCGCGAGGCGCTGCCGCTGGCCCGCGAGCTCGCCGACCCGGCGTCCGAGTCGGTCGCGCTGGCCAACATCGGCCTGGCGCTGATCTCGCTGCACAAGCGCGAGGAGGGCCTGGCCTCGGTGCGCCGCTCGATGGCCATCGACGAACGCTCCGGCGCCGTCACCAGCCTGGCGCAGACGCAGGAGGAGCTCGGCATCTACCTCGAACGCGCCGGCTACCTGGGCGACGCCGTCGATGCCTACCGACGCTTTCGCAAGCTGTCCGACGAGGTGTTCCGTCGCGACCAGCAGCAGGCGATCCTCGAGCTGCAGGAGGGCTTCGACAACGAGCGGCGCCTGCGCGAGCTCGAGCTGCTGCAGCGCGAGAACCACCTGAAGCAGGCGCAGCTGGTCGGCGCGCAGCTGCAGCAGCGGGTGTGGCTCGCCGCCGGCGCCGCCGGTGCGCTGCTGCTGGTGCTGGCTGGCGTGCTGCTGCTGCGCCTGCGCCGCACCGGCCACCTGCTGATCGAAGGCAATGCGCTGCTGCAGACGCAGAGCGAGCGCGATCCGCTGACCAACCTGGCAAACCGCCGCTTCCTGCAGCGCGTGATGCAGCCCGATGCCGACAGCGCGCCGCCGCCCTTCGAGGGCTCGCTGCTGTTGATCGACCTCGACCACTTCAAGCGCATCAACGACCGCCATGGCCATGCCGCCGGCGACAGCGTGCTGATCGAGGTCGCGCGGCGGCTGCGCGCCACGCTGCGTGACGAGGACCTGGTCGTGCGCTGGGGCGGCGAGGAGTTCCTGGTCGTCGCCCGCGCGCTGACGCAGGACCAGGTGCAGGCGCTGGCGCAGCGGCTGCTGACGGCCATCGGCGGCGCACCGGTGCTGCTGGCGCCGGCGGCGGCCGGCGCCGATGCGGCGCCGTCGGTGGCGATCAGCGCCTCGATCGGATATGCCTGCTTCCCGACCGAGCCGACGAAGCTGGCCGTGAACTGGGAGCATGCGCTCGACCTGGTCGACACCGCGCTCTACCTGGCGAAGGCCCATGGCCGCAACCTGGCCTACGGCGTGCGGCTGCTGCATGCGCGCGACGAGACCGAGCTGGTGCAGATCAGCCGCGGGCTCGAGGAAGCCTGGACCGACGGTCGCGTCAAGCTGACGCCGCTGCGCGGGCCGTCGCAGGCCGCCGCGGCGGCGGCGGCGGCACAGGAGTCGGCATGACGCTGCGCCGCTGGCTTGGCTGGGCCGCTGCCGCGCTGGTCTGCATCGCCCCCGGCGTGCACGCCTCCCCAGCGCTGGAGCGGCAGCTCGACGCGCTGCTGCGCGTCGGCGAAGACCGGCCCGCGCCGGCACTGGCGGCGATCGATGCGCTGCCGGCGCCCGAGTCGCCGGTCGAGGCGCGCTGGCTGACGCGCGCGCGCGCCGAGGTCGCCGCGCGCAGCGCGAGCGCCGGCGAGGCCCAGCGTTGGCGCGAGGCGGCGGTGCAGGCGGTGCGCGCCACCGAGCCCGCCGCGCTGGTCGAAGCCGAACTGCAGTACCTGCTCGCGCTGCGCGCCGAACACGAGGACGCCGGCTCGATGAACGAGCTGGCGCGCGCTGCGCTGGCCGGCTACGACGGCCATTGCAAGGCGCTGCAGCCGCCGCGCCCGGACTGCGAATACCGCGCGCGCTGGCGCCTGCAGCAGCTGCTGGCACAGCACGCGCGCGCGCAGCGGGCGCCGGCCGCGGCGCGCCAGCATGCGCGCGCCGCGCTCGAGCTGGCGATCGCCGGCAGCGACCTCTGGCGCCAGGCCTGGAGCGAAAGTGAGCTGGCGCTGGCCGCCGGCCACGAGCGCGATTTCTCGCGGGCCCAGGCCCACCTCGAGCGCGCGCTGCAGCTGGCGGCGCGAGAAGAGGAGCCGCGGCTGGCCGCGCGCATCGCGCTGACCGAAGGCACCCTCGCGCAGGACCAGGGCGACTGGCCGCGCGCGCACCGCAGCGAGCTGCGCGCGCTGGCGCTGGCGCGCCAGGCCCAGTCGCCGCGCTACGAAGCGATCGCGCTGGTCAACCTGAGCGACCAGGCGGTGCAGTCGGGCCGGCCGGCCGAGGCGCTGGAGCATGCGCTGCAGGGGCTGGCAGCGGTCAAGCCGCTGCAGATCAAGCGCATCGAGCGCTCGCTGCTCAACAACGCGATGCTGGCCCGCGTGGCCCTCGGCCGCCGCGCGGAGGCGCGCGCCGATTTCGAGGCGCTGCAGGCGGCCTGGTCGGCCGACGGCGCGATCGGCCGGCAGGTGACCTCGATGCGCGAGTTCGGCGATGCGCTGGCCAAGGTCGGCGACCTGCGCGGCGCGCTCGAGCTGCACCACCGCGAGACCGAGCTGTCGCGCCGGCTGATGGACGCCAACCGCACGGCGGCGCTGGCCGAGCTGCGTTCGCGTTATGACCGCGAGGCGCAGCAGCGCAACATCGTGCTGCTCGAACGCGACAACGCGCTGAAGACCACCGAGCTCGACAACCGCGCGCTGTCGCAGCGGCTGTGGACGCTGGGCGCCGGCGTGCTGGTGCTGACGATGGTGCTGATGCTGCTGCTGGTGCGGCGCGTGCGCGAGACCAACCGCGCGCTCGAGCACAGCCGCGCGAAGCTGCGCGTGCAGAGCGAACGCGACCCGCTGACCGGCCTGGCGAACCGGCGCCACTTCCAGGCCGTGCTGCAGGCCGGCGGCGAGGCGGCCGAAGGCTTCCGCGGCGCGCTGCTGATGATCGACATCGACCACTTCAAGCACATCAACGACAACCACGGCCATGCCGCCGGCGACCAGGTGCTGGTCGAGGTCGCGCAGCGCATCGCCGCCGCGGTGCGCAGCGAGGCCGACACGGTCGCGCGCTGGGGCGGCGAGGAGTTCCTGGTGCTCGCGCCGGCGCTGCAGCGCCACGACACCGAGGCGCTGGCGCAGCGGCTGCTGCAGGCGGTCGCCGGCACGCCGGTGGCGCTGGCCGGCGGCGGCGGCCTGCGCGCCACGGTGTCGATCGGCCATGCGGTGTTCCCGCTGCCGCCGCATCGCGTCAAGCTGACGCCCGAGCAGGCGGTCAACCTGGCCGACATGGCGCTCTACACCGCGAAGAGCCAGGGCCGCAACCGGGCCGTCGGCATCGTGCAGGCCGAGGTCGCCGATGCCCAGGCGCTGCGCGCGCTCGAGGGCGACTTCGAGCGCGCCTGGGTCGAGGGCCGGGTACAGCTGCGCATCGACGCCGGCCCGGGCGAATCGGCCGGGCGCCAATCGGCGGGCGCGGCGGTCGTGGCCTGACCCCGCCTTTCAGCCATCCAACAACGAGGAGAGACCGTATGCCGCATTGCCTTGCCCGTGCCCCGTCCCGCCGCCGGCTGCTGCAGGCCGTCGCCTGGCTGCCGCTGGCGGCCGTGCTCCCTGCTAACGCGCAATCGGCGTGGCCAGCCAAGCCGGTGCGCATCGTCGTGCCGTTTGCTGCCGGCGGCACCACCGACATCCTGGCCCGCGCGCTGGCGCCCGAGCTGCAGAAGGCCTTCGGCCAGCCCTTCGTGATCGACAACAAGCCCGGCGCCGGCGGCAACAACGGTGCGGCCGAGGTCGCCAAGGCCGCGCCCGACGGCTATACGCTGCTGATGGGCACCGTCGGCACGCATGCGATCAATGCCTCGGTCTACCCGAAGATGCCCTACGACCACGTGAAGGACTTCCAGCCGGTCACGCTGGTCGCCGGCGTGCCGAACGTGCTGGTGCTGAACCCGGCGAACGCGCAGAAGTACGGCGTCAACTCGGTCGCCGACCTGGTCAAGGCGGCCAAGGCGAACCCCGGTCGGCTGAACATGGCGAGCTCAGGCAACGGCACCTCGATCCACCTCGCCGGCGAGCTGTTCAAGACGATGACCGGAACCTTCATGGTCCACTTTCCGTACCGCGGCTCGGGCCCGGCGCTGATCGACCTGCTCGGCGGCAACATGGACCTGATGTTCGACAACCTGCCCTCGGCGCTGCCGCACATCAAGGCCGGCAAGCTGAAGGCGCTGGCGGTGACCAGCGCCACGCGCTCGTCGGCAATGCCCGAGCTGCCGACGGTCGAAGAGGCCGGCGGCGCGGTGCTGAAGGGCTACGAGGCGAGCTCGTGGTTCGGCCTGCTGGCGCCGGCCGGCACGCCGATGGACATCGTCAACCGCGTGCAGCAGGAAACCGCGAAGGCGCTGGCCAGCCCGGCGCTGAAGGAGCGCCTGCAGGCGCAGGGCGCGATCCCCAGCGGCAACAGCCCGGCCGATTTCGCCCGGCACATCGCCGCCGAGACCGCCAAGTGGGCGAAGGTGGTGAAGGCCTCGGGCGCGAAGGTGGACTGAGTTGGCCCCCAAGACGCCTTCGGCGTCGCCCCCCCAAGGGGGATCAGCCGACCGGGAAACCCGGATCGGCTGAGCGCCGGTCAGGCGGCCGGCGGCATCCAGATCACCGGCTTGCGGGACTCCGACCAGCGCTCGTACTGCGCGCCGTAGACCTCCTCGACGCGGTTGCGCTTGACCTTGAAGGTCGGCGTGATGAAGCCGTTGTCGACGGTCCACGGCTCGGTGACGACGATCAGCGTGTCGAGCTGCTCGTGCGGGTCGAGCTTGGCGTTGACCGTCTTCAGGTGATCGGCGAGCGATGTCTCGAGGTCCTTCTTTCCGGCCGCGTCCTTCGTGCGTTGGGCGGCGTCGATGTTCAGCATCACGATGCCCAGCGGCTGGCCGAGGTTGGCGCCGGTGACGCAGCAGGCCTCGATCGCCGTGTGCATCACCAGCCGGTCCTCGATCGGCGCCGGCGCGACGTACTTGCCCTTGCTGGTCTTGAACAGGTCCTTCACGCGGCCGGTGATGCGCAGGTTGCCTTCCTGATCCAGCTGGCCCTTGTCGCCGGTGTGCAGCCAGCCGTCGTCGGTGAAGGTCTGCTTGGTGAGCTCGGGTTCCTTGAAATAACCCAGCATCAGACCGGGGCTGCGCATCTGGATCTCGCCGTTGGCGGGGTCGATGCGCGTCTCGATGCCGTCGTAGGGCTTGCCGACGGTGCCCGGGCGCGGCTGGTCGAGGAAGGTGGCGTGCGAGACGCCGCAGTTCTCGGTCATGCCGTAGACCTCGACGATCGGCAGGCCCAGGCGCTCGTACCACTTCAGCAGCTCGGGCGGCATCGGCGCCGCGCCGCCGGCGGCGAACACGCACTTGTCCAGGCCCAGCGCGCCGAGGATCTTCTTGCGCACGATGCCGCCGAGGATCGGGATCCGCAGCATGCGCTTGAGTTTCTCCGGCGGCATCTTCGCGCTGACGCCCTGCTGGAACTTGACCCACAGCCGCGGCACCGAAAAGAACGCCGTCGGCTTGGCGCGCTGCAAGTCCTGCGTGAAGGTCTCCAGGCTCTCGGCGAACCAGATCTGCATGCCGGTGGCGAACAGGCCGTTCTCGATCAGCGTGCGCTCGGCGACGTGCGACAGCGGCAGGTAGCTCAGCACGCGCGTGTCGGGCCCGAGGTTCAGCCGCTTCAGCCCCGCCTGCACCGACCACGCGAAGGTCGCGAAGCTGTGCATCACGCCCTTCGGGTTGCCGGTGGTGCCCGAGGTGTACATGATCGTCGACAGCTCGTCGCCGTTGCGCACCGGCTCGCCGCCCATCGGCTTGGCCTTGGCGATGGCCGCGTCCCAGGTCGGATAGTTGTTCTTCGGCGCCAGCGGCAGGCTGATGCACGGCAGCCCGGCCGGGATGCCGGGCTTCATGCCGTCGAAGCCGTCGAGCTTGCCGACGAACAGCAGCTTCGATTCGCTGTGGTCGAGGATCTGGCGGATCGTGTCGGCGGCCAGCGTCGGGTACAGCGGCACCGAGACGCCGCCGGCCATCCAGATCGCCCAGTCGGCCATCAGCCACCAGGCGGTGTTCTTCGACAGCAGCGCGACCTTGTCGCCGGGCTCGAGGCCCAGGCTCTTCAGGTGCGAGGCCATGCGCCGCGTCTGGTCCATCGCCTGGCGCCAGGTGAAGGTCTGCACTTCACCGCCGCCCATCGGCTGCGTGAAGACGACGCGGTCCGGCGTGGTCTTTTCCCAGTGGTACAGGCGCTGCAGCGCCAGCTGGTCGGGCGGAACGGAAGTGCGGCTCATCGGACAGTCCTCGCGGGGCATACAGGAACGCCGGGCAGGGTAGCCGCGGGCGCTGCCGCCGCAGGTTGGGGCTTTCCAGGGTCTAGAGGCGTCGCCCTGGAGACAGCCTGCGCTCAGCGTCCGTGGTCTGTCGCCGCCTGCAGCTGCTGCTCGATGCGCCGGGCGGCGCGCAGCACGAGGGTGGTGTCGAGGTCCGCGGGCGGGGCAACGACTGCCGTGACGTCGTCCACCTCTTCGGGCTGGTTCAACATGGAATGGACGACCACCGACAGCGCGACCGTCGGGCGCTTGACCTGCGCCACGCCGGTCAGCTCATGCGTGCGCTGGGCCTCGACGTGGTGGCGCACGCTGGCCACCGCCTGGGGTCCGAGCCCCCAGCTCTCGCACAAGGCCGCGCCGAGCGCGTCGTGGCTGACGCCGAAGCCGGCGCGCTCGAGCTCGCACAGCTCGGCATCGTTGTCGACCGCCCGCAGCATCGAGCGGTAGTGGTTCGGTGCATGGCGGAACAGCACCGCCTTGCCGCATTCCTCGAACAGCCCGGCCGAGTGCGCGGCCCAGGCATCGAGGCCGAGCGCCTGCGCGAGCCGGCCCATCACCAGCCCACGCTGCGAAGCGCGCTGCCAGATCGGTTCCAGCTCGGGCGCCGGCGGGAAGGCGGCGCGCAACCCCATCTCGAAGGTGATGCCGGCGATCTCACGCGTGCCGAGGTAGGTCACCGCCTGCTGCACGCTCTGCACCCGGCCCTTCAGGCCGTAGAGCGAGGAGTTGACCGCCTTCATCACCGACGCGGCCAGCGCCATGTCGGACTCGACCAGCTCGGCGATGCCCTGCAGGTTGATGTCCTCGTCGGCCATCAGCAGCGACAGGCGCACCAGCGTGTCCGGCTTGGCGGGGATGTCGATGTCGAGCGTGCGCAACTGCGAATTGACGGACATGGCGCGTCGGGCTCGGGCGGCCCGTCCGGGAGTGGGGGGATCGTGCCGAAGGGTAGCGCGCCGTGTGATCGGGCAAAACGACGAATCGTGGGGTGGGAGGCGGTCAAATCCTCCGACCGCGGCGTTCGGCCAAAAGCAGACCCAGGAGCTTCCAGCGATCCTGGGTACGTCCATGCCGGCCAGCGCGAGCAGGGGTTGATGTGACGGCTCGAGGCAAAAAAATGGCGCCGGGGTCACCGGCGCCGAGTGCGTCCGCTTGGCCGCGCCGGGTCAGTCGACCGCCCGGCTGCGCCGCGGAATCTTGTGTGGTTGCTCGTTCGAGTCTGTTGCTGTCTCCTCAGTCCCCGGATGCCGCCGGCCGTTGGGGGCCGGTGCATCGAGTGCGCGCAATGTAGGCACGCGGCACAGCCCCGTCTGCGCGGGTTTTCCCGTCATGCGGCGGCGCCGCGACAGTCGCTCCCCGGGATGCGGGGGGCGATCAGGCCAGCAGCCATTGCGCCGCGCGCTCGGCAATCATCAGCGTCGGCGAATTGGTGTTGCCGCTGGTGATCGTCGGCATCACGCTGGCGTCGGCGATGCGCAGCCCGGCGATGCCGCGCACGCGCAGCCGGCTGTCGACGACCGCGCCGGCATCGTCGTCGCGTCCCATGCGGCAGGTGCCGACCGGATGGAAGATCGTCGTGCCGATGTCGCCGGCCAGCCGCGCGAGCTCTTCGTCGCTCTGGAACTGCACCCCCGGCTTGACCTCGCGCGGCTGGTAGGGCGCCAGTGCCGGCTGCGCGGCGATGCGCCGCGTCAGCCGCAGCGACTCGGCGGCGACCCGCCGATCCGCTTCGGTCGACAGGTAGTTGGTCTGGATCGCCGGCGCATCCTGGGCGCGCGCCGAGCGGATGCGCACGTGGCCGCGCGAGCCTGGGTTCAGGTTGCAGACGCTGGCGGTGAAGGCATTGAACCGGTGCAGCGGTTCGCCGAAGGCATCGAGCGACAGCGGCTGCACGTGGTACTGGAGGTCCGGCCAGGCCAGCTCGGGCGACGAGCGGGTGAAGCAGCCGAGCTGCGACGGCGCCATGCTCATCGGCCCGCTGCGCTTGAGCAGGTACTCCAGCCCGATGCCGGCCTTGCCGAACAGCGAGTGGGCGATGGTGTTCAGCGTCTTCACGCCATGCACTTCGAACACAGCGCGGATCTGCAGGTGGTCCTGCAGGTTCTCGCCGACACCGGGCAGCACGTGGCGCGGCGCAATGCCGTGCTGGCGCAGCAGGTCCTCGGGCCCGATGCCCGACAGCTGCAGCAGCTGCGGCGTGCCGATCGCCCCGGCGGCCAGCACGACTTCGCGCGCGGCGCGGGCCCGCGCCGGCGCGCCGCCGCCGATCGGCAGCGCCTCGATGCCGGTCACGCGCGGGCCGCCGTCGCCGTCCTGGATCAGCAGCCGGCTGACCTGCGCACCGGTCCACACCTGCAGGTTGTCGCGCTCCTGGATCGGGCGCAGGAAGGCCTTGGTCGCGTTCCAGCGCATGCCGGCGCGCTGGTTGACCTCGAAGTAGCCGACGCCTTCGTTGTTGCCGCAGTTGAAGTCGTCGGTCGCCGGGATGCCGGCCTGCTGCGCGGCCTCGGCGAAGGCGTCGAGGATCTTCCACGACAGGCGCTGCTTCTCGACGCGCCACTCGCCGCCGGTGCCATGCACGGCGGCGAAGCCGGCATCGCGGCCGCCCGTGCCCTGCGCCGGGTCGGCACCACGCCAGTGGTCCTCGTGCTTGATGAAGTAGGGCAGGCAGTGCTCCCAGCGCCAGTTGGCATCGCCGCAGGCCTCGGCCCAGCCGTCGTAGTCGCGCCGCTGGCCGCGCATGTAGATCATGCCGTTGATGCTGGAGCTGCCGCCGAGCACCTTGCCGCGCGCGTAGCCCAGCTGGCGGCCGTTCAGCCCCGGATCGGGCTCGGTGCGGTAGAGCCAGTCGGTGCGCGGGTTGCCGATGCAGTAGAGGTAACCCACCGGAATGTGGATCCACATGTAGTCGTCGTTGCCGCCGGCCTCGACCAGGAGCACCCGGTTCTTCGGGTCGGCCGACAGCCGGTTGGCCAGCAGGCAGCCGGCGGTACCGGCGCCGACGATGATGTGGTCGTAGGTCGTGACGTTGTCATCCATCCCCCGATGCTATGCGGCGGCGCGGGCGCGTCCGGCGGCGCTGCTGCGCCAGCCGTCGAAGAGCGCGTACCAGTCGATGCGCCGCGTCAGCAGCATCACCGCGGCGAGCGCGCCGAAGAGGCCCAGCGAGCCGATCACCAGCGCGTTCTGCTCCATCTGCAGCAATGCGTACAGCAGGCCGTAGAGCGCGGCGATCGACGCGCCGAAGGCCGCGCCGGCGATCCAGCGGCCCAGCATGTGCACGGCGTAGTAGCCGAGCAGCAGCGCGCAGGCGGTGGCGGCTGCTGCGTACGCGGCGGCGAACGGCAGGTGTTCCGACAGGCTCAGCAGCAGCAGGAAGAACAGGCTCAGCACCAGCCCGACCAGCAGGTACTGCACCGGGTGCACGCGCTGTCCCGACAAGGCCTCGACCAGCGCGACGGCGATGAAGGTCAGCACGACGAAGAGCAGGCCGTACTTGATCGCGCGGTCGCTCAGCACATGCGGGTTGACGGGGTCGAAGAACGAAACGGAGAGCGTGTCGAGGCAGCCGGCGCGCGCCGCGGCGACCACCTCGCTCGGAGCGGCGGGTTCGACGCTCCCGTCGCACATGCCGGCCCCGCGCAGCAATTCAGCCGGCGCCGAGCTGGCGAGAGACGACACAGACCAGCTGGCGCTGAAGCCCCGCTCGCTTATCTGGCGCGAGCTCGGCAGGAAGCGGCCGTCGAACGACGGATGCGGCCAGTCGGAGTTGAGCGTCCAGCGCGTCGCGTCGGCCGCCGGCACCAGCGCGAGCCGGCTGGTGCCGGACAGCTCGAGCGTCACACGAGCCGCGAACGGCGCTTGCGCTGCGGCATCGAGCAGGCGCGCTGGCGGAAGCTCTGTGTGCAGTCCGCGCGGCCGGCGGCCATCCAGCGTACCGGGGCGCACCGTCAGCGCCTGCCCGTCGACGCTGACGTTGGCGGCTCGCACGCCACGTACGTCGGAAAGCGCCACGGTGAGCAGCGCGGGTCCGCAAGCCAGCTTTGAGCCGGCATGCTCGCGCTGCGGCTGCAATGCGGCCAGCGAGCTGAACTCGGCCTGCAGCGTCAACTGCGCGCCGTAGCTGTTGACGCGGTAAAGGCCGCGGCGGCGCACGTCGGCCTGCGTCTGCCCCTGCACCTCGAGCCGTGCCGGCACCGCCGCCAGCGCGAAGATCCGCCGCTCCTGTACCGTCTTGCGTTCCTTGCCTTCGCCGCTCACCACCTCCCACTCCTCGGTGCAGGCGCGGTGCAGCCAAGGCCCGGCCAGCGTCTGCGCGCCGGCATGCGATTGCTCGACGCTGCGCACGGCCTCCTGCTGGCGCGCCTGGCGCTCGTCGACGAGGAAGCCGATGCGCATCAGCACTCCGCCCATCAGCAGCAGCACGACGCCGATCGACAGGAACTTGGCCAACAACGGAAATCGCATCACGCCTCCTCGCGGACTCTGAATGCGCCGCATGCTGCCGGCCGGGCGTGAGGCGACGAAGGGCTGCGTGAAGCGGGGGTGAAGTTCTTGGTGGGCGTGGGTCCTAACGTTCTATCAGCGCGGCAGCGTCAGCCAGACCTGCAAGCCCGGCTGCGCCGGCTCGAAGCGCAGCCGGCCGCGGTGCAGCAGCACGATCTGGCGCACGATCGCCAGGCCCAGGCCGCTGCCCTTGCGGCCGTCGGCCACGCGCGGCGTCGAGAAGAAGCGCTGGCCGAGCTGCGGCAGCGCGTAGTCGGCGACGCCGGGGCCGTGGTCGCGCAGGCCGATCGTCACCTCGTTCGCGTCGGCGGCGACCGACCAGGCGAGCGTCGAGCCCGGCGGCGCGAAGCCCAGCGCGTTGGCCAGCAGGTTCGACAGCGCCAGGCGCAGCTGCTCGGCGTCCCCCGGCACGCTCGCGGCATCGCGCTGGCGCCACTCGATCGTGACTGCACGCTGGCGCAGCGCCGCGGCCTGCTCGGCGAGCAGCGCGTCGGCCAGCGCCAGCAGCGACACCGGCTGTTGCTCAGCCGGCGCGCGCAGGCTCTCCAGCTTCGACAGCTCCAGCAGCCGATCGACCAGTTCACGCAGGCGTTGCACCTGCTCGCCGATCTGGCGTGCAAAGGCTTCGCGGTCGGCATCGGGCAGCGCATCGTGCAGCAGCTCGGCCGCGCCGCCGATGGCGGCGAGCGGGCTCTTCAGCTCATGCGTCAGCGCGCGCATCGCCTGCTCGACATGGCCGCGGTCCTCGAGCCGGTCGCGCATCGCGGCCATCGCCTGCGCCAGCTCGCCGAGCTCACCGGGCAGCGCCGGCACCGCCTGGCGTTCGCCGGCGCGCGCCTGCTGCGCATAACGGCGCAGCGTGCGCACCGAATGCACCGTCCACAGCGTCACGCCGACGCCGACCGCGAGCGACAGCCCGAGCAGCCAGGCGCCGGCGACGAGGATCTTGCGCTCGGCGCGATCGATGAACTGCTGGATCGTGCGCACCGGCTTGGCCACCGTCAGCACGCCGATCGTGCGGCCGCCGTGCTGCACCGGCGCGGCGACGTACAGCACCGAGGTGCGCTCGTCGTGCTGCACCTCGCGCGTGGCGCGCGCGCCGTACTCGCCGCGCAGCGTGCGCGCGACGTCGCGCCAGCGCGAGTAGTCGGCGCCGGTGGCCGGCGTGTCGCCGCCATCGAAGACGACGCGGCCCTCGGCATCGGTGACGTAGACACGGAAGTCGAGGCTGCGCTTGTGCAGGCCCCAGATCTGCGCGTCCACCGGCCGCGCGCGGTAGCGCTCGACGCTGGCGGCGAAGGCGCCGCCCGCGAGCGTGCCGCCGGCGGGCATCGCCGCGAGCTCGGCGCCGGCGCCCTCGGCCAGCAGGTGCGCGGCATCGACCAGGATGTCCTCGGCGACCTCGCGCACGCTGGGCTGCACCTCGGCGAGGAAGACGCGCAGCACGAAGTACGCCGCAAGGCCCGTGATCACGAAGAAACCGAACAGCAGGCGCAGGCCCAGGTGCATCAGCGCCCCGTGCCGATCACCAGCTCGTAGCCCATGCCGCGGTGCGTGACGATCGGCTCCAGGTCCGGCCGCAGCGCACGCAGCTTGGCGCGCAGCGTCTTGACGTGGGTGTCGACGGTGCGGTCCCCGGCCTCGCTGTGCGGCCCCCAGGCGGCAACGAACAGCGCCTCGCGGCTGACGATGCGCCCGGGCGAAACGAGCAGCGTGCGCAGCAGCGCGTATTCGAGCCGCGTCAGCGCCAGCACCTCACCGGCGAAGCGCACGCGCTGGCCGGCGGCATCGAGCTCGAACAGCGGCGCCGCGGCCGGCGCCGGCGCGGGCGCCGTGGCGCGCCGCAGCAGCGCCCGCACGCGCGCCACCAGCTCGCGCGGGCTGAACGGCTTGGCCATGTAGTCGTCGGCGCCGAGCTCGAGGCCGAGCACGCGGTCGAGCTCCTCGTTGCGCGCGGTCAGCATCAGGATCGGCAGGTGCGCCAGCCGTGCATCGCCGCCGTGGCGCAGCGTGCGGCACAGGTCGAGCCCGCTGCCGTCGGGCAGGCCGACGTCGAGGATCGCCAGCGCCGGCGGCTCGGCGGCCAGGCGTTCGCGCGCGACGCCGACCAGCAGCACCTGTTCGACGGCGAAGCCCTCACGTTCCAGTGCGAAGGCCACCGTGCGGGCGATCGCCGGATCGTCCTCGAGCAGCAGGATGCGCGGCGCGGCCTGCATCGGCGCAGATTCCTAACGCGGCAAGGGCGCGGACAGGACCGGGAACAGCTTGATCAGCCCGTCGGCCAGCAGCTCCACTGCCATCGCCGCCAGGATCAGGCCCATCAACCGCGTCATCACGTTGATGCCGGTGCTGCCCAGCACCTTGGCGATGCGGCCGGCGGCCATGAAGGCGAGGAAGGTGGCGATGCCGATCACCACGCCGTAGCCGACCAGCACCGCGTGTTCGAGCAGTGTCTTGGTCTTCTCGGCGTAGATCACCATCGTCGAAATCGTCGCCGGGCCGGTCAGCAGCGGGATCGTCAGCGGCACCACGGCCACCGAGTCGCCGGCATCGGCCTTGGCATGGCCTTCGTCGACGTCATCCTTCTTGCTCTCGGCCGGCTGCGCATTGAGCATGTGCAGCGCCGACAGCAGCAGCAGCACGCCGCCGCCGACCTGGAACGAGGCGATCGAGATGCCGAAGAAGTGGATGATGTGCAGCCCGGCGACCGCGCTGACCGCGATCACGCAGAAGGCCGAGAACGAGGCGACGCGCAGCGTGCGCCGCCGCTGCAGCGAGGTCATGCCTTGCGTCAGCGCGAGGAAGAACGGCACCGCGCCGATCGGATTGACGATCGCCAGCAGCGCGATCAGCGGTTTCAGCAGGTCCATCGGCTTCAGCTCGTCGGGGGCAGGTCCGACGCCGCGGCGTCGGGATCGGGATGCACCGCCAGGAACACGGCGCACAGGCCGCGAAGGTACACCACCCCCGGCAGCACCAGTCCGAAGGCGAACGCGACGCCGCCGCCGGTGACCGCCGCCGCGGCATGCGGCGACAGGCCCGGCGGCGCGCCGCGGCCGAACAAGGCGCCGAGCAGCGCCTGCGGCGCCAGGTCGAGCCCGACCAGCACCGCCGCCAGCGCCAGCAGCGCGCGGCCGCCCGCCAGCAGCGCGAAGCTGACCAACCCGGCCACCGCCGCGCTCAGCAGGCTGACCGCCGCCGTCAACAGCAGCAGCTGCGGCGCACGGCCGCGCAATTCGGCCGTCAGCAGGCGCAGCACCGCGGCCACCGGCAGGCCGGCCCAGACCGCCGGCGCGGCGAGCGGCCCGATCACGCCGACGATCAACAGCGCGGCCAGCCCGAGCACCAGCACGCCGGCCGGCACGACGAGGCTCAGCAGGCTCGACCCGAGTGCCGGCAGCCGCGCCACCCACAGCAGCCCGCCGACCACGGCGAGCAGCGCCAGCATCACCAGCAGCACGCACAGCACGACGACCAGCAGCCGATGGCCGCGCGCCAGCGCATCGGCGATCGCGTCACGCGGATGGCGCGGCGCGCGCCCGCAGGCCTCGTCCATCAGCACGATGCCGGTCGCATTGCTGCCGTAGAAGGTGACGAAGAACGTGGCGCCGGCGGACAACACGGCCCAGGCATCGGCCTGGGCCACCAGCGCGCGGCGCGTCGCCCACAGCAGCAGGCCGGACAACGCGGTGGTGGCCAGCAGCAGGTAGAGCGCTCGGCCGTTGCGCACCGCATCGATGCTTGCGAGCACCATGTTCAAGGCCTGCAGCGGCGAAGGGCCAGCTTGTTGTACCCGCATCACAACCATGATACGTGCGGGTTAGCCCTCGCCCGGCCTGTCTGGTCTGGCCCAAGACTTTGTGCCCATAATCGCATGAGGGGGTGGTTCGGGCCCCAAGCCCGGACACGCCTCCTGTGGTGAGGGCGCCTTTAGCTTGAGTGGTTCACGCTGGGTAGAAGCTCCACATCGTTCTCTATATCGTTTGAAGAAGGAGCTTCCCCGTCATGGGAAACAAGCTTTACGTGGGCAACCTCGCCTACTCGGTGCGCGACGAATCGCTGCAATCGGCGTTCTCGCAGTTCGGCGCCGTGACCTCCGCCAAAGTCATGATGGACCGCGAGACCGGCCGCTCGAAGGGCTTCGGGTTCGTCGAGATGTCGTCTGCCGCGGAAGCGCAGGCGGCGATGAACGCGATGAACGGCCAGCCGCTCGAAGGCCGTGCCATCGTCGTCAACGAAGCGCGCCCGCGTGAAGAGCGTCCGGGCGGCTTCGGTGGCGGCGGCGGTGGTGGTCGCAGCCCGTACGGCAATCGCGGCAACTTCGGTGGCGGCGGCGGCAGTGGGGGTGGTGGCTACGGCGGTGGCGGCAGTGGTGGTGGCGGCTACGGCGGTGGTGGCAGCGGGGGTGGCGGCTACGGTGGTGGCGGCGGCGGTTACGGTGGCGGCGGCGGTGGCCGCAGCCCCTACGGCACCGGTCGCGGCCCGCGCGGCGGCGGCGGTGGCGGCGGCCAGGGCTACTGAAGCCTTCGGTCCTGCTTCATGATCCAGGGCGCCTGCGGGCGCCCTTTGTCATGGGGCGCGTCGTATCACTCGTGCTGCCGGCGCTTGCGCGGCCGGTTCGCCAGCAGGCGGTCGTACAGCGCATTCGGCAGCATGCGCAGCAGCTTCGCGACGATGCCCATCTGCCACGGGATCGCGCGGTAGCTGTCGCCGGCGACGATGGCGCGGTACGCCCGGTCGGCAAAGGCATCGACGGGCATCAGGAAGGGCATGCCGTAGCGATTCGCGCGCGTCAGCGGCGTGTCGATGTAGCCGGGCGTGATCGTCACGACCTTGACGCCGTAGGGCCGGCACTCGCCGCGCAGGCTCTCGCAGTAACTGATGACGCCGGCCTTGCTCGCGCAGTACGCACCATGGCCCGGCAGGCCGCGGATGCCGGCGACGCTGGCGATGCCGACCAGCCGGCCGCTGCGCCGTTCGCACATCGGCGCGACGAAGGGCTGGAAGGTCGCCGCCATGCCGATGTTGTTGGTTTCGAAGGTCGCGCGCATGACCTCCAGATCCGCGGCATCGGCTGAGTCCATGCCGACGCTGATGCCGGCATTGGCGATCACCGCGTCGGGCAGGCCTTGCTCGGTGAGGCAGGCCCGGCCCGCGCCGATGATCGCCGGCACATCGCGCACGTCGGCGGCGTAGACGCGCACCCGGTCGCCGGCGTAACCCTGCGCCCGCACCCATTGCTCGACCTCGGCGCTGCGCCGCGCGACCAGCGCCAGCCGCCAGCCGGCAGCATGGAAGCGCGCGGCCAGGGCCTGGCCGATGCCGCTCGACGCGCCGGTGATGAAAACGAGGGGCGTCGCCGGATCGGTCATGGGTTGTCCTTGCGCCGCTCGCTGTGGCTCGGCCGCGCACCGGGCCGGTAGATCGAGCGCACCGGCCCTTGCAGCACCAGCTGGCGTGTCAGGTGGTCGTAGTCGAGCCCGGCGGCACGGGTGTCGTCGCTGCCGCGGCGCACTTGCACCGGCAGGTGCGAGCGCAGGCGCTCGAAGCGCAGGAAGGCGTGCAGGAACTCGCCGTCGATCTGCAGCCGGTCGCCGCCCTCGACCTGGCTGATCACCTGCGCGCCGCCGATGAGCTGCACTTCGCTGCCGTCGCCGTTGGCGAGCGCACGGCGAGCGCTGGCATCGGTGCTGCGACCATCCGGCGCCCGCGCATGGATGCGCACGCCGTCGATCTCGAAGTGGTCGGTGTCGGGGTAGTGGCGCATCACGTCGCCGTCGATGCGCAGCGCGAAGCGGCCCTCGGCATCGAAGCGCGTGATGCTGAAGCGATGCATCGTGTAGTCGGGCTCGTGGCGCGGCGCGACCGGGCCCGACGGCGCGTCCGGCGAGGGCGTTCGCTTGACCAGCCACCAGGTCGATGCGGCGAGCGCCGCCATCAGCAGCAGCGGCAGGTACGAGGACAAGAGGTTGCGCAGCCGCAGACCCCATGGCAAGGGTTGGCGGCGCGCGAGAGGCGGAGTCAGCGGGCGCAGACTGACCGGCACCTCCGGCAGATCGGGCAGGTGCAGCTCGGGCGGCGGCGTCGCGTCAGCGCGCATCGAGCGTGCGCCGCTGGCCCTCGAGCAGCGCAGCGTAGCGCCCGCAGGCCATCAGCAGCAGGTCGCAGAACTCGCGCGCTGCGCCGGCGCCGCCGCGCGCCGTCGTCACGTGGTGCGCGAGCGCGCGCGCCTCGGCATGCGCACCGGGCGGGGCGCAGGCAAAGCCGGCGCGTTCGAGCAGCGGCAGGTCCGGCCAGTCGTCGCCGATCGCCGCCAGCTCGGCAAAGCCGATGCCGAGCTCGAGGCACAGCTGGTCGGCGACCAGCAGCTTGTCGGCGACGCCGTAGTAGGCGCGCTGCAGCCCGAGGTCGGCGACGCGCCGCCGCAGCGCCGGCGAGTCGCGGCCGCTGACGATCACCGGCTGAATGCCGCCCTGCGCCAGCAGCTTCAGCCCATGGCCGTCGAGCACGTGGAAGGCCTTCAGCCGCTCGCCGTGCTCGTCGATGTACAGGCTGCCGTCGGTCAGCACGCCGTCGACGTCGAAGATCGCCACCTTGATGCCGAGGCCGCCACCCTGGGCGCGCAGCAGCAGCTCCGGGGGAAATTGGAGCGCGGGCATCAGACCACCTTGGCGCGCATCAGCTCGCCGATGTGCAGCATGCCGACCAGCTGCGCGTCGGCATCGACCACCAGCACCGAGGTGATGCGGTGCGCTTCCATCAGCTCGGCGGCCGCGGCGGCCAGCGCCTGCGGCCCGATCGTGCGCGGCCGGGGGTGCATCACGCTGCCGGCGCTCAGCGCGCGCAGGTCGTCGCCCTTCTCGACCAGGCGCCTCAGGTCGCCGTCGGTGAAGATGCCGAGCACGCGGCGCTGATCGTCGACGACCACCGCGGCGCCCAGGCCCTTGGCCGACATCTCGCGCATCATCGCGGTGAAGCCGGTGTCCGGTCCGACGATCGGCAGCGCATCGCCGCTGCGCATCAGGTCGCCGACATGGACGAGCAGTTTGCGGCCCAGCGCGCCGCCGGGGTGCGAGCGTGCGAAGTCCTCCTCGCGAAAGCCCCGCGCATCGAGCAGCGCCACCGCCAGCGCGTCGCCGAGCGCCATCTGCGCCGTGGTGCTGGCGGTCGGCGCCAGGTTCAGCGGGCAGGCTTCCTGGTCGACCGCGCTCGACAGCACGATGTCGGCATGGCTGGCCAGCGTCGACGCCGGCTTGCCGGTCATCGCCACCAGCGTGACGCCCAGCCGCCGCAGCGTCGGCAGCAGCGCCGCCAGCTCGTCGCTCTCGCCGCTGTTGGAGATCGCCAGCACGACGTCGCCGGCCGTCACCATGCCGAGGTCCCCGTGGCCGGCCTCGGCCGGATGCACGAAGAAGGCCGGCGTGCCGGTCGAGGCCAGCGTCGCGGCGATCTTGCGGCCGACATGGCCGCTCTTGCCCATGCCCATCACGATGACCCGGCCGCGGCAGGCGAGCATCGCCGCGACCGCCTGCGTGAAACCGTCGCCCTGGCGCGCCGCGAGCCCGCTGATCGCAGCGGCCTCGATCTCGAAGGTGCTGCGGGCCAGCGCCAGCGCGCGCTGCGGATCGAAGGGCGGGAGCGTGTTCATGGGGGTGCCGCGTGCTGCGGTCGTTGGCGGGGGCTCGCTTAGGATCGGGGATTCTAGGAGGCACGCGCGGCGGCGCGACCGATGGCATCACACCTCGAATCAGCGCTGTTGTACCTCGTGGCCGCAGTGCTCGGCGTGGTGGTCTGCCGCTCGCTGAAGCTGCCGCCGATGCTGGGCTACCTGGCGGTCGGCATCCTGATCGGCCCGAACGCGCTGGCGCTGGCCGGCGACAGCGCCGAAGTCGCCCGCCTGGCCGAGTTCGGCGTCGTCTTCCTGATGTTCGTCATCGGGCTCGAATTCAACCTGCCGAAGCTGCGCAGCATGCGCACGCTGGTGTTCGGCCTCGGGCTGTCGCAGGTGACGCTGACGATCGCCGGCGCGATGCTGGGCAATGTGCTGCTCACCCTGGCCTTCACCTGGCTCGGAAGGAGCTGGGAGCTGTCGTGGCAGGGCTCCGTGGCGCTCGGTTCCGCGATGGCCATGTCGTCGACGGCCATCGTCGTCAAGCTGATGGCCGAGCGGCTGGAGCTCGAGACCGAGCACGGCCGCCGCGTGATGGGTGTGCTGCTGTTCCAGGATCTGGCGGTGGTGCCGCTGCTGGTGCTGATCCCGGCGCTCGGCGAGGGCGCCGACCGGATGGCCTCGGCACTCGCCTTCGCGCTGCTGAAGGCCGCGGCGGTGCTGAGCCTGCTGCTGATGGGTGGCCAGCGCGTGATGCGCTGGTGGCTGACGCTGGTCGCGCGGCGCAAGAGCGAAGAGCTCTTCATCCTGAACCTGCTGCTGGTGACGCTGGGCCTGTCGTGGCTGACCGAGCATGCCGGGCTGTCGCTGGCGCTGGGCGCCTTCGTCGCCGGCATGCTGATCGCCGAGACCGAATACAAGCACCAGGTCGAGACCGACATCCGGCCCTTCCACGACGTGCTGCTGGGCCTGTTCTTCATCACCATCGGCATGAAGCTCGACTGGCGGCCGGTGATCGACGAATGGCTGCTGGTGCTGCTGCTGACACTGATGCCGGTGGTCGCGAAGGCGGTGCTGGTCGCGGTGCTGGCCTGGGCCTTCCGCGCCAGCCCCGGCGTGGCGATGCGCACCGGCCTGTACCTCGCGCAGGCCGGTGAATTCGGCTTCGTGCTGCTGACGCTGGGCGCGGCGCAGGGCCTGATCGGTGCGCGCTGGATGAGCCCGGTGCTGGCCAGCATGGTGCTGTCGATGCTGGCGACGCCGTTCATCGTGATGTACAGCAACCGCATCGTGATGAAGCTGCACGCCGGCGAGTGGCTGCTGCAGTCGGTGCAGCTGACCTCGATCGCCAAGAAGTCGATCCGCACCGAGGCCCACGTGATCATCTGCGGCTACGGCCGCAGCGGCCAGAACCTGGCCCGCATGCTCGACCAGGAGCACATCCCGTACATGGCGCTCGACCTCGATCCAGACCGCGTGCGCCAGGCCGCGGCGGCCGGCCAGAGCGTGGTATTCGGCGATGCCGCGCGGCTGCCGAGCCTGATGGCCGCCGGCCTGGCACGGGCCAGCGCCGTGGTCGTCACCTACCACGACACCGCGTCGGCGCTGAAGATCCTGCACCTGGTGCGCGAGCACGCAGCGCGCGTGCCGGTGATCGTGCGCACGATCGACGACACCGACCTCGAGAAGCTGCGCGACGCCGGCGCGACCGAGGTCGTGCCCGAGGCGATCGAGGGCTCGCTGATGCTGGCGGCGCAGGCGCTGGCGCTGGTCGGCGTGCCGATGCGGCGCGTGATCCGGCTGACGCGCGACGCGCGCGACGCGCGCTACCGGCTGCTGCGCGGCTACTTCCACGGCGCCGACGACGACACCGCCGAGGAGCTGCAGCAGGAGCGCCTGGCCAGCATCTCGCTGCCGATGGCCGCCTCCTGCATCGGCAGCAAGCTCGCCGACCTGGCGCTGCACGCGGTCGGCGTCAAGGTGATCTCGGTGCGGCTGGCCTCGGGCCGCGTCGTGCCGGGCGACGACGAGCTGCTGCTGGCCGCCGGCGACACGCTCGTGGTGTCGGGGTTGCCGGAGCCGCTGGCGCTGGCGGAGGAGAAGTTGTTGAAGGGCTGAGCGCCGCCTGCAGTCCAGGCGCGGAGGCCGCTCACTTTCCGATGCAGAAGCGGCCGAAGATTTCCCCGAGCAGATCGTCGCTGGTGAACGCACCGGTGATCTCGGCGAGCGCGTCGTGGGCCAGCCGCAGCTCCTCGGCGAAGAGGTCGAGCGCCGCGTCGGCGGCCGCCGCGTGGGCCTGCGCTTCGAGCAGGTGGGCGCGCGTGCGCTGGAGCGCCTGCACGTGGCGCTTGCGGGCGATCAGCACGCCCTCGGTCGAAGCGTGCCAGCCGGCGCGTTCGAGCAGCGCACGGCGCAATTCGTCGAGGCCGGTGCCGGTGCGCGCCGACAGCGTGATCTCGCCGGGCGGGACGGCGGCGTCGGTGGCCGCATCGGCCTTGTTGTGCACGTGCAGGATGCGCGCCGGGTCGTCGATGTGCAGCCGTTCGGCGATCGCCTGCTCGGCGGCTTCGTAGGGCGCTTCCCCGCGCCGCGTCAGGTCGTGCAGGAAGATCACCGCGTCGGCTTCGCCGATCGCGTCCCAGCTGCGGGCGATGCCGATGCGCTCGACCTCGTCCTCGGTCTCGTGGCGCAGGCCGGCGGTATCGATCACGTGCAGCGGCACGCCTTCGATCTGGATCGTCTCGCTGACCTTGTCGCGCGTGGTGCCGGGTATCGGCGTGACGATCGCCAGCTCGGCGCCGGCCAGCGCATTCAGCAGTGAGCTTTTTCCCACGTTCGGCTGGCCGGCCAGCACGACCTGCAGGCCTTCGCGCAGCAACGCGCCTTGCTGCGCGCGGTCGAGCACGCTGTGCAGCGTGGCGAGGATCGTCGCCAGCTGGCCGCGGGCGTCGGCCTTCTCGAGGAAGTCGACCTCCTCCTCGGGGAAGTCGAGCGTCGCCTCGACCAGCAGGCGCAGGTTGACGATGCGCTGGCGCAGCAGGTCGACCTGCTGCGAGAAGGCGCCCGACAGCGAGCGGCCGGCCGAACGCGCCGCGGCCTCGGTGCTGGCCTCGATCAGGTCGGCGACGGCTTCGGCCTGCGCCAGGTCGAGCTTGTCGTTGAGGAAGGCGCGTTCGGTGAATTCGCCCGGTTCGGCCAGGCGCAGGCGTGCCAGCCGCGGCGCACCGGTCGCCGGATCGGGCTCGGCGGCGGCTTCCAGGCAGCGCGCCAGCAGCAGTTGCAGCACCACCGGCCCGCCGTGGGCCTGCAGCTCGAGCACGTCCTCGCCGGTGTAGGAATGCGGCGCCGGGAAGTGCAGTGCGAGGCCCTGATCGATCGGCTCGCCGGCGCGATCGACGAAGGGCCCGTAGCTGGCGCGGCGCGGTGTCAGCGGTCGCGCGCAGAGCGCCGCGGCGACACCGTCGAGGCCGCGGCCCGACAGGCGCACGATGCCGACCGCCCCGCGCCCGGGGGCGGTGGCGATCGCGACGATGGGGTCCTGGTGGCGGGACAGCGGCACCCGGGCATTGTCCCAGGGCCGCAGCAGATGGCGCGGGGTGGAGCGCCGGACCGACCGCTTGATCGGCACGTTGCACGCTCCAGGGCTGGCGTCTTGGAAACCGCCAGGGGGCCCCGCAGTGACCGGTTGGGGCGGCAGTCCATTTCGTGACTCGCCCCGACAACTGCATATTCGACCTACCGCGCGCAGATTCAACCCCCCGGGTATGGAGGGGGCCCGCGCTCACGTGGTGGTTTTCACGCCACCGCAGCGCCGAAGGTCATGCGACGCCCAACTGCTTGTTGATGAACCACTGCTGGGCGATGCCCAGGATGTTGTTCGTCAGCCAGTACAGCACCAGGCCGGCCGGGAAGAAGAAGAAGAACACACTGAACATCAGCGGCATGATCCACATCATCTTGGCCTGCACCGGGTCGGCCGGCGTCGGGTTCAGCCAGGTCTGGAACAGCGTCGACAGCGTCATCAGGATCGGCAGGATGTACAGCGGGTCCTTCGCCGACAGGTCGGTGATCCAGCCGATCCACGGCGCATTGCGCATCTCGACCGTCGACAGCAGCACCCAGTACAGCGCGATGAAGAAGGGCATCTGGATCAGGATCGGCAGGCAGCCGCCGATCGGATTGACCTTCTCCTCGCGGTAGATGCGCATCATCTCCTGCTGCATCTGCTGCGGCTTGTCCTTGTAGCGCTCGCGCAGCTCCATCACGCGCGGGTTGATCGCCTTCATCTTGCCCATCGAGCGATAGGCGCTGGCGTTGAGCCAGTAGAACGCGATCTTCAGCAGCACCACCAGCGCGACGATGGCCCAGCCCCAGTTGCCGATCAGCGTGTGCAGCTTGTCGAGCAGCCAGAACAGCGGCTCGGCGATGATCTTGAAGTAACCGTAGTCCTTGACCAGCTGCAGGCCCGGCGCCAGCGCGGCCAGCTTGTTTTCCTCCTGCGGGCCGGCGAACAGCGTCGCCTCGTGCACGGCCGTCGCGCCCGGCGCGACGGTGCCCAGCGGCAGCACCATCGCCACCGAATACAGGTTGTTGTCGACCTTGGTCGTGCGGAACTCGCGCTCGGCCTTCTGCGGCACGATCCAGGCCGAGTTGAAGTAGTGCTGGATCATCGCGATCCAGCCGTTGTCGCCCTTGATCTCGTGGCCCGGATCGGCGCCCGGCTTGCGCTTCTCGATGTCGGCGAACTCGATCTTCTGGAAGTGCTTGGTGTCGGTGTACAGGGCCGGGCCGGTGAAGGCGGTCGGCGCCATGAACATGCTGGTCGGGGGGATCGTGCCGTCGCGCACCAGCTGCAGGTACAGCTCGGGCTGCAGCGGCGCGCCCGATGCGTTGATCAGCTCGTGCTTGACGCCGATCGTGTAGTCGCCACGGCGGAAGGTGTAGCTCTTCTTCAGCGTGACGCCACCGATCGGCGGCGACTCGAAGCTCACCGTCACGCTGTTGCTGCCGTCCTTCAGCGTGGCGTCGCCGGGCACCAGCTTCATCAGCGTCAGGTGGTTCGGCAGGTTGACGCCACCCTGCTTGGTCACCAGGCCGCTCTGCGCGACGTAGTGGCGGTTCGCGCTGCGGTCGAACAGCAGCAGCGGTCGCTTGGGATCGGCATCGTCGGCATGCTTGAGCAGCTCCAGCCGCACCAGGTCGCCGCCCTGGCTGTCCAGCGTCGCCTGGTAGACGTCGGTCTTGACGACGAGCTTTTCGCTGTTCACCGGCGCACTGGCGCTGCCCGAGGGGGTCGCGGCCGCGATCCCGGCGCTGCCGCTCGTGGCGCCCGGCACGCCCAGCGGCGCCGAGCCGGCGGCTGCCGGCCGCGGCGCCGGCGGCGCGAAGAACGACGGCTGGCCGGTGTGTCGATTCCAGGCGTCCCACAACAGGAACAGCGAGGCAGAGAACACCACCCACAGGATGGTGCGGCGCATGTCGGTCATGGGCGGGTCTTCGAAAGCAAGCGGGTGAACAGGGGCGGCTGCAGCGGAACCGGATCGATTCCGCCGTCGCACCAGGGATGGCAGCGCAGCAGCCGCGCGGCCGTGAAGTAGCTGCCGGCGAGCGCGCCGTGGTGCTCGAGCGCCTGCAGCGCATAGGCCGAGCAGGTCGGCTCGAAGCGGCAGGCGCTGCCCAGCCAGGGCTTGAGCAGCAGGCGGTAGCCGCGGACGACCAGGATCAGCGTGGCCTGCGGCAGGCGGATCAGTCGCGCGAGCATGCGATCGGCCGGTCGACTAGCGCTTGCCGGAAGGCGGGGACGGCTGCGCTGCCCGCTGCAACAAGGCAGCGAGCTCGACGCGCGCGGCGATCCGCAGCGGCTGCGATGCGGCGCTCGGAAACTGCTGACGGTCGAACGGCGCCTTCAGCCGCACGACCCACAGGCCGGGCGCCAGGCGCGCTGCGCTATCGCCCATCAGCGCGCGGATCTGGCGCTTGAGCAGGTTGCGCGTCGCGGCGCGCCGGGCATGGCGCTTGGGCACCACGGTGCCGAGCCAGCAGCCTGCCAGCGGGGTTTCATCCACAAGCGGTGGGCAACTTGGTGCATCGCCTGTGGATAACTCGCTCGCAACGGCTTTCGCCGCGCGCCCGGCAGGCAGCGTCGGCCTGTCCGCGACATGGTGGACGGCGAAGTGAGCACTGCGCGAGCGGGCCGGCTGCGCGAGAACGCGTTCGAAGTCGGCCGATCTCGTGATGGTCAAGATGCGCCCGACCATGCTCAGGCGGGGGTCGCCGCTGTGGCGGGCGATCAGACCTGCGTCAGGCGCTTGCGGCCCTTGGCGCGCCGGGCGGCGATCACCGAGCGGCCGCCGCGCGTCTTCATGCGCACGAGGAAGCCATGGGTACGGGCACGGCGGGTCTTGGAGGGTTGGTAGGTGCGCTTCATGGCTGTGCTGTCCTGGAAAAACTTCTAAGGCGTCCCCTGCCGAGTCGCAAGCACTTCAAGCTCGCTCGACTCGGGCTTACTTAAGGCCGCTGGCGTTGGGGAAACCCACTATTAGAGCAAAAACCCCTTTTCCGGTCAAACACTTGCACGGCGGCATGCGGTTGAGCGGGGGGCTTGACCGCGGCGTCCGAACTGTGGATAACAGCGCCCTGGCCGGTTGAGGGGGCCTACAATCCGGCCGCTCCCAGAATAAGTTGTCCACAATGAGCCTAGACCTGTGGCAGCGGGGTTGCGAGCGTCTCGCGACCGAGCTGCCCGAGCAGCAATTCAACACCTGGATCCGACCGCTACCGGTTGCCGACATCGTCGATGATGGCGGAGAAGGGGCGGTGGCTTCGGTGCGCGTGCCCAACCGCTTCAAGCTGGACTGGATCCGCTCGCAGTACGCCAGCCGCATCGAGGGGGTGCTGAGCGAGCTGGCCGGCAAGCGGGTGCGGCTGGAGCTGACGCTCGCCCCGCGCGACCCGCTGCCCGCGCGTGCCGGCGGCGCACCGATCGGCCAGCCGGTGCGCGCGGCCGCACTGCTGAACACCCAGGGCTTCGCCAACGCGACCAGCGTGCAGCCGCTCGGCGGGCCGCCCAACGGTGTGCACGGCGGCCACCTGCCGCCGGCCGCGCACAGCCATCGGCTGAACACCGCGCTGACCTTCGACACCCTCGTCGCCGGTCGGGCCAACCAGATGGCCCGCACCGCGGCGCTGCACGTCGCCGGCGCGCCGGGCGTGATGTACAACCCGCTCTTCATCTACGGCGGCGTCGGGCTGGGCAAGACGCACCTGATCCACGCGGTCGGCAATGCGCTGCTGAAAGACCGCAGCGATGCGCGCGTGCTGTACCTGCACGCCGAGCAGTTCATCTCCGATGTCGTCAAGAACTACCAGCGCAAGACTTTCGACGAGCTGAAGGCCAAGTACCACTCGCTGGACCTGCTGCTGATCGACGACGTGCAGTTCTTTGCCGGCAAGGACCGCACGCAGGAGGAGTTCTTCAACGCCTTCGAGGCGCTGCTGGCCAAGCGCGCGCACATCATCATGACCAGCGACACCTATCCCAAGGGGCTGGTCGACATCGACGAGCGGCTGACCAGCCGCTTCGACGCCGGGCTGACGGTGGCGATCGAGCCGCCCGAGCTCGAGATGCGCGTCGCGATCCTGATCCGCAAGTCGCAGGCCGAGGGCACCGAGATGCCCGAGGACGTCGCCTTCTTCATCGCCAAGAACGTGCGCGCCAACGTGCGCGAGCTCGAAGGCGCGCTGCGCAAGGTGCTGGCCTACAGCCGCTTCTCGCACAAGGACATCAACATCGCGCTGGCGCGCGAGGCGCTGAAGGACCTGCTGTCGATCCAGAACCGGCAGATCTCGGTCGAGAACATCCAGAAGACGGTCGCCGACTTCTACAAGATCAAGGTCGCCGACATGTACTCGAAGAAGCGGCCGGCGTCGATCGCCAAGCCGCGCCAGATCGCGATGTACCTGGCCAAGGAGCTGACGCAGAAAAGCCTGCCGGAGATCGGCGAGCTGTTCGGCGGCCGCGACCACACGACGGTGCTGCACGCGGTGCGCAAGATCGGTGGCGACCGCACCAAGGACACCGAGCTCAACCAGCAGCTGCACGTGCTGGAACAGACGCTCAAGGGATGACACATCAGCCGCCTGTCAAGGCACAAGCCTGTGGACAGTTGTCGAACAAGCGGGGGCTCATCCACAGGCGGGGCGCGCGCCGCCGAGTTGTTATACGCCGAGCCGCTGTTTCCGGCGCTCCGCCCCACAGGGTTCGTGCCGTCCTAAATCATTGAAATTACAAGCGAAAATAGGGTTCTCCACAGCGCAGCCGGCGCCCTACTAGAACCACTAAGTTCACAGAGGAAGACATGATTGTTCTGAAAGCTCCACAACAAAAACTGCTCGACGCGCTGCAGTCGGTTGCGGGCATCGTGGAGCGCCGGCATACCTTGCCGATCCTGGCCAACGTGCTGATGCGCAAGGCCGGCGGCGAGCTCGAGCTGACGACCAGCGACCTGGAGATCCAGGTGCGCACGCAGGCCGAGCTCGGCGGCGACGGCGGCCACTACGCGACGACCGTCGGCGCGCGCAAGCTGATCGACATCCTGCGCAGCCTGCCGACCGACCAGGTCGTCACGCTCGCCGCCGCGCAGAACAAGCTGACGCTGACCGGCGGCAAGAGCCGCTTCACGCTGCAGACCTTGCCGGCCGACGACTTTCCGCTGGTCAACGAGGCGGTCGACTTCGGGCCGTCGTTCGCGGTGCCGCAGAAGGTGCTGAAGGCGCTGATCAACCAGGTGCACTTCGCCATGGCCGTGCACGATATCCGTTATTACCTGAACGGCATCCTGTTCGTCGCCGAAGGCAAGATGCTGACGCTGGTGGCCACCGACGGACACCGGCTCGGTTTGGCGCAGGCGCAGCTCGACAACGAGATCCCGAAGCAGGAGGTGATCCTGCCGCGCAAGACGGTGCTGGAGCTGCAGCGCCTGCTGAAGGACGAGGACACGCCGATCGAGATGCGCTTCGCCGGCAACCAGGCCAAGTTCAACTTCTCCGGCATGGAGTTCGTCACCAAGCTGGTCGAAGGCAAGTTCCCCGACTACAACCGCGTGATCCCGAAGAACCACAAGAACGCCGTCGTGCTCGGCCGCGGAGCGCTGCTGGCCAGCCTGCAGCGCGCGGCGATCCTGACCTCGGAGAAGTTCAAGGGCGTGCGCGTCAACATCGAGCCCGGCACGCTGCGCATCGCGTCGAGCAACGCCGAGCAGGAAGAGGCCAAGGAGGAGCTCGAGATCGACTACGGCGGCGATGCGATCGAGATCGGCTTCAACGTGACCTACCTGATGGACGTGCTGGCCAACATCGCCCACGAGATGGTGCGCATCGAACTGCAGGACAGCAACTCCAGCGCCTTGATCACCGTGCCCGACCAGACCGGCTTCAAGTACGTGGTGATGCCGATGCGCATCTGAGTGTCGCAACGAGCCGCCCGGCGTGGCGGCTTAGCCGATGGCGGGCTTGGTGCCCGCTTCAGCGTTTTTAGGGCCTGCACTTGCACGCGGGCCGAGCGTGAAGAGAACCCGTGATGAGTGATTCCAGCAAGCCGCAAGACGCCGCCCACGGCGTGACGCAACGGCCCGTCCCGTCCGCGGAGGGCGCAGCGGTGTCGACCGGCTCGGCCGCGTCCGCCGCCTATGGCGAGGGCAGCATCCAGATCCTCGAGGGCCTGGAGGCCGTGCGCAAGCGGCCGGGCATGTACATCGGCGACACGTCCGACGGCACCGGCCTGCACCACCTGGTGTTCGAGGTCGTGGACAACTCGATCGACGAGGCGCTCGCCGGCCATTGCGACGACATCATCGTCACGATCCATTCGGACAACTCGATCTCGGTGATCGACAACGGCCGCGGCATCCCGACCGGCGTCAAGATGGACGACAAGCACGAGCCGAAACGCTCGGCTGCCGAGATCGCGCTGACCGAGTTGCATGCCGGCGGCAAGTTCAACCAGAACAGCTACAAGGTCTCGGGCGGCCTGCACGGCGTCGGAGTCTCCTGCGTCAATGCGCTGTCGAAATGGCTGCGGCTGACCGTGCGCCGCGACGGCAAGGTGCACTTCCTCGAGTTCGCGCGCGGCGTCGTGCAGGAACGGCAGGTCGAGCAGCGTGACGGCTTCGAGACCAGCCCGATGAAGATCGTCGGCGAGACCGAGAAGCGCGGCACCGAGGTGCACTTCCTGCCCGACGACACGATCTTCAGCCTCGTCGACTTCCACTACGACGTGCTGGCCAAGCGCTTGCGCGAGCTCTCGTTCCTGAACAACGGCGTCAAGATCCGCCTCGTCGACGAGCGCAATGCGAAGGAGGACAACTTCGCCTTCGCCGGCGGCGTCAAGGGCTTCGTCGAGTTCATCAACCAGGGCAAGAAGGTGCTGCACCCGAACGTCTTCCACGCGATGGGGGACAAGCTGAGCGAACAGGGCACCAACGTCGGCGTCGAAGTCGCCATGCAGTGGAACGACGGCTACAACGAGAGCGTGCTCTGCTTCACCAACAACATCCCGCAGCGCGACGGCGGCACCCACCTGACCGGCCTGCGTGCGGCGATGACGCGGGTCATCAACAAGTACATCGAGGACAACGAGCTGGCGAAGAAGGCCAAGGTCGAGATTGCCGGCGACGACATGCGCGAGGGCCTGGCCTGCATCGTCAGCGTCAAGGTGCCGGAGCCGAAGTTCTCGAGCCAGACCAAGGACAAGCTCGTATCGTCCGAAGTACGCGGCCCCGTCGAGGAGATCGTCTCGAAGCTGCTGACCGACTGGCTGCTCGAGAACCCGCTCGACGCGAAGATCATCTGCGGCAAGATCGTCGAGGCCGCGCGCGCCCGTGAGGCGGCGCGCAAGGCGCGCGAGATGACGCGCCGCAAGGGCGTGCTCGACGGGATGGGCCTGCCCGGCAAGCTGGCCGACTGCCAGGAGAAGGACCCGGCGCTGTGCGAGATCTACATCGTCGAGGGTGACTCCGCCGGCGGCAGTGCGAAGCAGGGCCGCGACCGCAAGTTCCAGGCGATCCTGCCGCTGCGCGGCAAGATCCTCAACGTCGAGAAGGCGCGCTACGAGAAGCTGCTGTCCAGCGACTCGATCGTCACGCTGATCACCGCGCTGGGCACCGGCATCGGCGTCGAGGATTTCAACATCGACAAGCTGCGTTACCACCGCATCATCATCATGACCGACGCGGACGTCGACGGCGCTCACATCCGCACGCTGCTGCTGACCTTCTTCTACCGCCAGATGCACGAGCTGGTGGAGAACGGCCACATCTACATCGCGCAGCCGCCGCTGTACAAGGTCAAGGTCGGCAAGCAGGAGCAGTACCTGAAGGACGGCCACGAGCTCGACGCCTTCCTGCTCAAGGTGGCGCTCGACGGCGCTGCCGTGCTGCCCGATGGCGTGCCAGCCGGCATGGCGCCGGACGGCAAGGGCCGCGCGCCGCTGGTGGGCAGCGTGCTGGAGGAGCTGGCGCGCAAGTACGTGCTGGCGAACCACGTGGTCGAGCGGCTCGGCAACTGGATGGACCTCGAAGCGCTGCGGGCGATCACCAACGGCCTGACGCTGGACCTGGACGGCGCGGCGCAGGCCGAAGCGAGTGCGATCGCGCTGCGCGACGCCTTGCACGACGCCGAGGTCGAGGCGCAATTCGACGAACGCACCGACAAGCACCTGCTGCGCATCGGCCGCCGCCACCACGGCAACCTGAAGAACAGCGTGATCACGCAGGACTTCGTGCACGGTGCCGACTACGCCGCGCTGCAGGAAGCCGGCGTGACCTTCAAGGACCTGCTCGGCGCCGAGGCGATCGTGCGTCGCGGCGAGGGCGAGCGCATGAAGGAGCAGAAGGTCACCGACTTCCGCGTCGCGATGGCGTGGCTGATGGCCCAGGCAGAAAACGCCGTCGGCCGCCAGCGCTACAAGGGCCTGGGCGAGATGAATCCGGGGCAACTCTGGGAAACGACGATGGATCCGACCGTGCGGCGCCTGCTGAAGGTGCAGATCGAGGATGCGATCGAGGCCGACCGGGTGTTCACGATGCTGATGGGCGACGAGGTCGAGCCGCGGCGTGACTTCATCGAGAGCAACGCGCTGCGCGCGGCGAACATCGACGTGTGAGGCCGCGATGAGCGAGAGCACCACTGCCCCGTTCGACTGGCGCGCCGGCTACCCTTCCGTTCGTCAGCCGGTGTTCGCGCGCAACCTCGTCGCGACCTCCCACCCGCTGGCCGCGCAAGCCGGGCTGCAGATGCTGCAGGCCGGCGGCAATGCGGTCGATGCGGCGATCGCCACGGCCGCGGTGATGACGCTGGTCGAGCCCTGCAGCAACGGCCTCGGCTCGGACGCCTTCTGCATCCTGTGGGACGGCCAGAAGCTGCACGGCCTGAACGCTTCCGGCGGCGCACCGGCGGGCTGGTCACCCGCTTACTTCAGGCGCAAGTACGGCGATGGCGCGACCACACCGCCGGCGCGCGGCTGGGATGCGGTGACGGTGCCGGGCGCCGTCGGCGCGTGGGTCGCGCTGAGCGAACGCTTCGGCAAGCTGCCATTTGGCGACCTGCTGGCGCCCGCGATCGAGATCGCCGAGCGCGGCTACGCGGTGCCGGTGCTGATGCAGCAGAAATGGGCGATGGCGACGCCGGTGCTGCGCGAGTACCCCGGGTTTGCCGAGACCTTCCTGCCGCATGGCCGCACGCCCGCGGTCGGCGAGCGCTTCACGTTCCCCGGGGCCGCGCGCGCACTCAAGGCCATTGCGCAAACGCGCGGCGAGGCCTTCTACCGCGGCGAGATCGCGGCTGCGGCCGAGGCCCACGCGAAGGCCCACGGCGGCGTGATGACGGCCGCTGACTTTGCCGCCTATCAACCGCAGTGGGTCGACACGATCTCGACCGAGTACCGCGGCCACCACCTGCACGAGATCCCGCCGAACGGCCAGGGCATCGCGGCGCTGATCGCGCTCGGGATCCTGCGCCGCTTCGACCTCGGTGCGATGGATCCCGACGGCATCGAGTCGCAACACCTGCAGATCGAGGCGATGAAGCTGGCCTTCGCCGACACCTACCGCTTCGTCGCCGACGCCCAAGCGATGACGGTGACCGCCGAACAACTGCTCGACGAGGCCTACCTGGCCGAGCGCGCGACGCTGATCGATCCGCGGCGCGCGCAGGACTTCCGCGCCGGCAACCCGGTCAAGGGCGGCACGATCTACCTGAGCGCGGCCGACGAGCGCGGCATGATGGTCAGCTTCATCCAGAGCAACTACATGGGCTTCGGCTCCGGCGTCGTGGTGCCGCAGTGGGGCCTGTCGCTGCAGAACCGCGGCCATGGCTTCAGCCTCGACGAGCGCAGTCCGAACGTCGTCGCACCGGCCAAGCGGCCGTTCCACACCATCATCCCGGCCTTCCTGATGCGCGACGATGGAACGCCGCAGATGAGCTTCGGCGTGATGGGCGGCAACATGCAGCCGCAGGGCCACCTGCAGACGCTGTCGCGGATGCTCGACCACCGGCAGTCGCCGCAGGCCGCCTGCGATGCGCCGCGCTGGCGCTTCAACCAGGCGCTGTCGATCAACGTCGAGGCGACGATGCGGCCCGAGACGATCCAGGGCCTGCGCGATCGTGGCCACCAGATCGAGTCGATCCACGACAGCTACCAGGACTTCGGTGCCGGCCAGTTCATCTGGCGCCTCGGTGATCCTGGCGTCGAGGGCTACGTGGCGGCCAGCGATCCGCGCCGCGACGGGCAGGTCGCCGGCAGCTGAGCGGGGCGCGCGGGGGTCAGTCCAGCGGCCACGGCATCGCCTTCGGCGGCGCCTGGTCGGCTGCCGGCGGCGGCACGCGGCGCCGGCCCGGTGCCGGGGCATGCACGGCGCGCCACCAGGGCACCACGCCGTCGACCCGCGCCGGCTCGACCGCCTCGCCCAGCCGCGGCATCACCAGCGCCGCGCCCTGCGCCGGCGCCAGCTGCAGCAGGGTCTCCACCGGCTGATCCCAGGCATGCAGCGCCAGGTTGAAGGTGGCCCAGTGAATCGGCAGCAGCGGCGGGTTGCCGAGCAGCGCCAGCGCCTGCAGCGCGTTCGCCGGGCCGAGGTGGATGTCGCCCCAGGACGGGTGGAAGGCGCCGATCTCGAGCAGTGCCAGGTCGAACGGACCGAGGCGTTCGCGGATCGCCGCGTATTCCTCGGTCAGCCCGGTGTCGCCGCTGAAGAACACCGCATGCCGCGGGCCGCGCACGGCGAGCCCGGACCACAGCGTCGCATTGCGGTCCTTCAGCCCACGGCCCGAGAAGTGCTGCGACGGCGCGGCGGTGATGATCAGCCCGGTGCCGGGCAGCGCATGGCTGTCCCACCAGTCGAGCTCGGTGATGCGTTCGGGCGGCACGCCCCAGCCCTGCAGGTGCGCGCCGACGCCGAGCGAGGTGATGAAGGGCACCGGCAGCTTCACAAGGGCCTGGATCGTCGGGTAGTCGAGGTGGTCGTAATGGTCGTGCGAGATCAGCACCGCGTCGAGGGCTGGCAAGGCCTTCAGCGGCACCGCTGCCGGCTGGAAGCGTTTCGGTCCGGCCAGGCGCGACGGCGAGGCGCGCGGGCCCCACACCGGGTCGGTCAGCACGCGGTGGCCGTCGATCTCCAGCAGCGCCGTCGAGTGGCCGATCCAGGTCGCGCGCAGGCCGGTCGCGGGCGCGTGCGTCCAGGCCGCGCGGGGATCGAGCAGCGGCAGCGGCCCCGGTGGCACGCGGCCTTCGCCGCCGCAGAGGAAGTCGCCCAGCGTCGGCCGCGGCGCTGCGCTGTCGCGCAGCCCGGGCAGCACCGGATGCAGGTTGCGAAAGCCCGCGCCATCCCAGCGCGGCGAAGCGCGCATGCGTTCGAGGCGCGCGCCCTGCGCCCGGCTGCCGAGAGATTTCATCGCCGCGCTCCTGGCACGTTGTCGACGCGGCGACGATAACGCGCGAGCACCGACAATCGGCGGCGCCCACCGAAGACCCCGCATGACCGCCGCACCGGCCCCGTCTCTGCTCGCCGCCACCGCCGCCGGCGGTCACGGCGACGCCTCGACCCTGTTCGACCTGCTGCCCGTCGGCGCTTACCGCTCGACGCCGCAGGGCACCATGCTGCGCGCCAATGCGGCGCTGGTGCGCTTCAACGGGTACGCAAACGAGCGTGAGCTGCTCGCCGCCTGCCGCGACGTGGCCACCGAGGCCTATGTCGATCCGCAGCAACGCGCGCGTTTCGTCGAGCGGCTCGAGCGCGACGGCCAGGTGACCGGCTTCGTCTCCGAGATGCTGCGCCACCGCACGCGCGAACGGGTGTGGGTCAGCGAGAACGCGCACATCGTGCGCGATGGCGCCGGCCAGGTGCTGTACTACGAGGGCACGATCGAGGAAATCACCGACCGCGTGCGCGCGCAGGCCGCGCTGCAGCGCAGCGAGGCGCACCTGCGGCTGATCACCGAGCACCTGCCCGGCGTCGTCTACCGCGTGCGCACGACGCCCTCGGGCCGGCGGATGTTCGAGTTCGTCAGCGAAGGCGTGCGCTCGCTGTTCGGCCTGGAGCCGCAGCAGCTGATGGCCGACGGATCGCTGATCGAGGCGTTCCGCCATCCGGACGACCGCGAGCGCATCGCCGAAGCGATCGCCAGCAGCGTGCGCAGCGCCAAGCCGCTGACGATCGAGTTCCGCATCGTGGTTCCTGGCGACGGCGCCCCCGGCAACGACGCCGCGCGGACCAAGTGGCTGCAGGTGACGTCCGCGCCGGTGATCTCCGACGAAGCCGGCAGCGTGCGCATCGGCGTGATGATCGACATCACGCAATCGAAGCAGGCCGAGGTCGCGCTGCGCGAGAGCGAGCAGCGCTGGAAGCTGGCGCTCGAAGCCACCGGCGACGGCGTCTGGGATTGGGACATCGAAAGCGGCGGCGAGGTGTATTCGCGCCGCTTCTGCGAGATGTACGGTTTTGAGCCCGAGGAGATCGAGCACCGACTGGATTTCTTCGACGAGCGCACGCATCCCGACGACGTGCCGCAGATGCAGCGCGATCGCCAGGCGCACTTCGACCGCCTGACGCCGACCTACGTCAACGAGCACCGCATCCGCTGCAAGGACGGCAGCTGGAAGTGGGTGCTGACGCGCGGACTGGTGATCCGCCGCGATGCGCAGGGCCGGCCGGCGCGCATGATCGGCACGCACACCGACATCACCGCGCAGAAGCAGGCCGCCGCGCTGCGTGCCGAGCGCGACCGCGCCGAGTCGGCCGACCGCGCGAAGACGCAGCTGCTGTCGCGCGTCAGCCATGAGCTGCGCACGCCGCTGAACGCGGTGCTCGGTTTCGGTCAGCTGCTGGAGAGCGACCCCAGCCTCGCCGAGCGGCACCGCGCCTGGACGCAGCAGATCCTGGCCAGCGGCCAGCACCTGCTCGGGCTGGTCGACGACGTGCTGGACTTGTCGAGCGCGCACGCCGGGCAGTTGAACCTGTCGCTCGGCGCGGTCGAACTGCGCCAGGCTGTCGCCGACTGCTGGACCATGCTGATCGTGGCACCGGCCACGCCACGGCCGGCCGGGTTGCGTTATGTCGACGAGGGCGCCGGCGGCGCGCCGCTGTGGGTGCATGCCGATGGCCGGCGGCTGAAGCAGGTGTTAAGCAACCTGCTGTCGAACGCGGTCAAGTACAACCGGCCGGGCGGCGAAGTGCGTGTGCGCAGCGCGGCAACGGCCGACGGCGCGGTCGAGCTGCAGGTCGCCGACACCGGCAGCGGCATGTCGGCCGAGCAGCTGGCACGGCTGTTCAATCCGTTCGAGCGGCTCGGCGCGCAGCACACCGGCGTGCAGGGCAGCGGCCTCGGGCTGGCGCTGTCCAAGCAGCTGGTCGAGGCGATGGGCGGACGCATCGAGGTCCACAGCGCGCCGGGCCAGGGCACGCGGTTCACGGTGCGGCTGGATGCCGCACCGATGCCGGCTTACTGAACCCGGAACGAAGCGACAGCGGTCGAGAGCTTCACGGCCTGCTGCTTCAGCGAATCGGCGGCCGCCGCCGACTGCTCGACCAGCGCGGCGTTCTGCTGCGTCATCGCGTCGAGTTGCGTCACGGTGCCGTTGACCTGGCCGATGCCGGCCGACTGCTCGGTGACCGCGGCGGTGATTTCGCTGATCGTGTCGCAGACGCGTTTCACGCTGGCGACGATGTCGGTCATCGTCGAGCCGGCGTCCTGCACCAGGCGCGAGCCGGCGTCGACGCGTTCGACCGAGTTGCCGATCAGTGCCTTGATCTCGCGCGCGGCTTCTGCCGAGCGCTGCGCCAGCGAGCGCACCTCGCCGGCGACGACCGCGAAGCCGCGGCCCTGTTCACCGGCGCGGGCGGCTTCGACCGCGGCGTTCAGCGCCAGGATGTTGGTCTGGAACGCAATGCCGTCGATGACGCCGATGATGTCGGCGATCTTCTTCGACGCCGCGTGGATCTCGTCCATCGTCGCGACGACCTGCGAGACGACCGCGCCGCCGCGTTCGGCGACTTCGGCGGCCGAGCTGGCGAGCTGGTTCGCTGTGGCGGCGGATTCGGCGGAGTGGCGGACGTTGCCGCTCAACTGGCCGATCGCGCTGGCCGCCTGCTGCAGGTTCGACGCCGTCTGCTCGGTGCGCTGGCTCAGGTCGAGGTTGCCGGAGGCGACCTCCGAGCTGGCGGTCTGGATGTTCTCGGCGCTGGTGCGCACCTCGCCGACGATGCGGCGCAGCGACTCGGTCATGCGCTTGAGCGATTGCAGCGTCTGTGCCGCCTCGTCGCTGCCGCGCACCGTGATGTCGCGGGTCAGGTCGCCGTTCGCGATGTGGGTGGCCAGCGCCTGCGCATCGGCCAGCGGCCGGACGATCGAGCGGCTGACGGTGAAGGCCGCCGCGACGCCCAGGGTCAACGCGACCAGCACCAGCACGCCCAGCCCGGTGCCGACCTTGGTGATCATGGCGGCGAGCTCGGCCTCGACCTGCGCCGAAGCGGTGTCGATGCCCTTGCGGCTTTCCGTCAGCTTGGCTTCGGCGGCGGCGTGGGCCTTGGTCACCGGCGCGAGCGCTGCGCCGGCTTCCTTGGCGTCCGGGAAACGGGCGCCGACCAGGTCCTTGTGGAAGGTCTCGTAGGCGCTGCGGTAGGCCGCGGTCAGCTTGCCGATGTCCTCGACCATCGCCGCCGCGTCGGGCCTGCGCACCAGCGCGCGCAGCTTGTCGACCGATGCGGCCGCGTCGGCGACGGCCTGGTCCCAGGCCTTCTTGTGCGTGGCGATCGCCTCGTTGTCGAGGTTGTTGGCGACCATCGTCTGCTCCGCGACGCGCGCGCGCAGCAGCGCGACGTTGAGCGTCTCGGCCTGGGAGCGGATCGGCTGCAGGCGGCCGAGCACCACCTCCAGGCTCTGCCGCGCGCCATAGACGCCGAACGCTCCCGCCGCCGCGACGGCGATCAGGAGCACGAGCACCAGCCCGAAGGCGGCGAACAGGCGGTTGCGGATCGACAGCTGGCTGAGCATGGGGCACCTCTTGGCAGGAAACGGGGGTGGGAAAACCCCCAAGGATCAGGCCCGATCGTCTCTTGGCAGCGCGACCGGCGATCGGCCAAGAAGCCGGCGGGTCGCGGTGCTGTTCCGGCTCAAGCGCCGGATTTCGTCAAGCGACCCGGAACGCGGCCACCGCGGTGGCGAGCTGGTCGGCCTGGTGCTTCAGCGATTCGGCGGCGGCAGCCGACTGCTCGACCAGCGCGGCGTTCTGCTGTGTCATCTGGTCGAGCTCGTTGACCGTGCCGTTGACCTGGCCGATGCCGGCCGACTGCTCGGTGACCGCGGTGGTGATCTCGCTGATCGTGTCGCAGACGCGCTTCACGCTGGCGACGATGTCGGTCATCGTCGAGCCGGCGTCCTGCACCAGGCGCGAGCCGGCGTCGACGCGTTCGACCGAGTTGCCGATCAGGCGCTTGATCTCGCGCGCCGCCTCGGCGCTGCGCTGGGCCAGCGAGCGCACCTCGCCGGCGACGACCGCGAAGCCGCGGCCCTGTTCACCGGCGCGGGCGGCCTCGACCGCGGCGTTCAGCGCCAGGATGTTGGTCTGGAAGGCGATGCCGTCGATGACGCCGATGATGTCGGCGATCTTCTTCGACGCGACATGGATCTCGTCCATCGTCGCGACGACCTGCGCGACGACCGTGCCGCCGCGTTCGGCGACCTGGGCCGCCGAGCTGGCGAGGGCGTTCGCGGTGTGCGCCGACTCGGCCGACTGGCGCACGGTGCTGCTGAGCTGGTCGATCGCGCTGGCGGCCGACTGCAGGTTCGACGCCGTCTGCTCGGTGCGCTGGCTCAGGTCGTGGTTGCCCATCGCGACCTCGCTGCTGGCGGTCTGGATGCTGTCGGCGCTGGAACGCACCTGGCCGACGGTGCGACGCAGCCGGCCGACCATGCTTTCGATGGCGGTGAACAGGCGCGACAGCTCGGCACTGCGGGCTTGCGGCGCATTGACCGTCAGGTCCCCTTCGGCGACCTGCTCGAGCACCTCGACCGCCTGGACAAGCGGCTTGCTGACGACACGGCGGATCACGAAGGCCAGCACGATCGCGACGGCGACGAAACCGATGCACACCAGCACCGCGAGCATCAGCGAGCTGGCGGCGATGCTCTTGTCGACCTCGTCGACCGGCACCACGACCTCGACGATGCCGCGCACGTCGCCTTCCTTCCAGTCCTTCTTCGGCGACTGCGGATGGCTGTTGTGGCAGGCGACGCAGCCGGCCTTCATCACGTCGGCGACCGCGTAGCGCACCGACAGCCGGCCGCCGACGTCCTCGACGCGGTGCAGCGTGGCCTTCGGATCACGCTGGAACGCGGCCAGCGCCTCGACCTGGAAGCCGTCGAGCTTGTTGGCGGCGGCGCGGTGCGGAAACGGATGCTGCGACAGCAGCCTGACGTCGGTGCCCGGGTATTGCTTGGCGATGCTCTCGCCGAGCGCCTTGACCAGCGTCGCCGGCAGCGGCAGCGTGCCGTCCTTGCTTGCGAAGTCGTAGCCCAGCTCCATGCCGGACTTCTTGGCGCGCGGCGCGATCTCGGCGGTGTAGAAATTGCGCAGCGTGACGATCTGGTTGGCGACCGCGCGGCCGGTGGCCAGACCGGCCTGCTGCACCGTCTGCTGCCGCTGGTGGGCGACGACCGCCAGCACGGCGGCAACGATGGCCATGCTGGCGACGAGCACCGGGATCAAAAGCTTCAGGGACAGACGTCCGGGGCTCGAGAACTTCATGAGAGAGAACTCCATACTGCACGTGTACGGAATCCTCTCTCGGAAGCCTTGTATGCAAAGGCCGAAGAAGCGCTGGCCGTGGCGGTCAGTTTCGAGTCAGCCGCCCCGGGTCTTCCCGAGGGTCGACTTCAGGCGGTCTGGCCGGCCTTCAGCACCAGCACCGAACAGCCGACCTTGCGCGCGACGCTGTAGGTCGTGCCGCCGAACAGCGTGCGCGTCAGGCTGGTCTTGCCGTGCGAACCGAGCACCACCAGGTCGGCCTTCCAGGTGTGGGCCGCGGCGAGGATCACGTCGACCGGCTTGCCGAGCTCGAGCACCGACTGCACGTCCTGCCAGCCTTCGCGGTGGGCGGCGGCCAGCGTCTGCAGCTGGCGCTGCAGGTCGCCGGCCTGCGCGCTGACGACCTGGCCGCGCAGGTCGGCGTAGTCGCTCAGGTTCTCGGCCGCGTCGGCGGCGTGCACCAGCACCAGCGTCGCTGCCGGGTCGGCGAAGCGCGCATGGGCCAGCTGCAGCGCCGACAGCGAGTCGGCCGAGAAATCGATGCCGACCAGCACGCGCTGGAAGGTGTTCGGTGAACCGTTGCTCATGGCCGGCTCCTGCTCAGTGCTGGAGGATCTTCGACAGGAAGTCCTTGGCGCGCGGCGAGCGCGCGTCGGGGTTGCCGAAGAAATCGTCCTTGCGGCAGTCCTCGACGATCTTGCCGGCGTCCATGAAGATCACGCGGTGGCTGACCTTCTTCGCGAAGCCCATCTCGTGCGTGACGCACATCATCGTCATGCCTTCGTGGGCCAGCTGCACCATCACGTCGAGCACCTCGCCGACCATCTCGGGGTCGAGCGCCGAGGTCGGTTCGTCGAACAGCATGACGATCGGGTCCATCGACAGCGCGCGCGCGATCGCCACGCGCTGCTGCTGGCCACCGGAGAGCTGGCCCGGGAACTTGTCCTTGTGCGCCATCAGGCCGACGCGGTCGAGCATCTTCAGCCCGCGCGTCTTGGCTTCGTCGGTGCTGCGGTTGAGCACCTTGACCTGCGCGATGGTCAGGTTCTCGGTCACCGACAGGTGCGGGAACAGCTCGAAGTTCTGGAACACCATGCCGACGCGCGAGCGCAGCTTCGGCAGGTCGGTCTTCGGATCGGAGATCGAGACGCCGTCGACGACGATGTCGCCCTTCTGGAACGGCTCCAGCGCGTTGACGGTCTTGACCAGCGTCGACTTGCCCGAGCCCGACGGGCCGCAGACGACGACGACGTCGCCCTTCTGGATGCTGGTGCTGCAATCGGTCAGCACCTGGAAGCTGCCGTACCACTTGCTCACATTTTTGATGTCGATCATGACGGCTCCGGGCTCATCGGATGATTTGGATCTTCTGCTGCAGGCGCCGGACCAGCATGGACAGGCTGAAGCAGATCACGAAGTAGACGACCGCGGCGACGAGGTAGGTCTCGACCGGGCGGTTGAAGTTCTTGCCGGCGACCTCGAAGCCCTTGAGCAGGTCGTAGGCGCCGATGGCGTAGACCAGCGAGGTGTCCTGGAACAGGATGATGGTCTGCGTCAGCAGCACCGGCAGCATGTTGCGGAAGGCCTGCGGCAGCACGATCAGCTTCATGCACTGCGCATAGGTCATGCCGACCGCGTAGCCGGCATAGACCTGGCCGCGCGGCACGCTCTGGATGCCCGCGCGCATGATCTCGGAGTAGTACGCCGCCTCGAAGATCGTGAAGGTGATGATCGCCGACAGCTCGGCGCCCATCGGCCGACCGATGAGCAGCGGGATCAGCAGGAAGAACCACAGGATCACCATCACCAGCGGCACCGAGCGCAGCGTGTTGACGTAGACCGTCGCCGGCCACACCAGCCACGGCTTGCCCGATAGGCGCATCAGCGCCAGGATGGTGCCGAGCGCGATGCCGCCGATCATCGCGATCAGCGTCAGCTGCACCGAGAAGATCAGGCCCTTGACGACGAAGCTGGAGACGACACCCCAGGAAAAGAATGCGAAGTCGAGGTTCATCTCACTTGCCTCCGATCATGCCGGGGAGGCGGACCTTCTGTTCGATGAACGCGGCGACGCGGTTCACCGAGAAGGCGGAGACGAAGTACAGCAGCGACACCGCGAGGTAGATCTCGATGCCGCGCGAGGTTTCCTCCTGCGCCTGCATCGCGAACATCGTCAGCTCGGCGATCGACACGGCGAAGGCCACCGACGAGTTCTTGATGATGTTCATCGACTCCGAGGTCAGCGGCGGGATGACGATGCGAAACGCCATCGGCAGCAGCACGTAGCGGTAGGTCTGCGGCAGCGTGAAGCCCACTGCCAGTCCGGCGTAGCGCTGGCCCTTGGGCAGCGCCAGGATGCCGGCCTTGACCTGCTCGGAGATGCGCGCCGAGGTGAAGAAGCCCAGGCCGAGCACGACCAGGAAGAAGCTCGGCACCTCCTTCAGCGGCGGGATCAGCGCCGGGATCACGTGGTACCAGAGGAAGATCTGCACCAGCAGCGGGATGTTGCGGAACAGCTCGGTCCAGCTGGTGCCCAGCGCCACCAGCCACTTGTTCGGCGTCGTGCGCAGGATGCCCATCAGCGAGCCGACGACCAGCGCGACGATCAGCGCGAACACCGAGACCGACAGGGTCCAGCCCCAGGCCGAGAGCATCCAGCTGAGGTAGGTGATGTCGCCGCCGGAGCCGAGGCAGCCCGCCATCTGCTCGCCCGTTGCGGTGTTCTTGCAGAACACCTGCCATTCCCATGCGCTCAAGGAAGCCTCCGGAGCTTGTTGTTGGAGCCGACAAAACAACGAGCGCGGGGCGTTGCGCCGCCGCGCTCGCATCAGGATATGCAAGCCCCGGGCCGGGCGGCCAGAGGGCTTACCTGCATCGCTTAAGCCGGGATCACTTCTTGGCGTAGTCTTCCATCGGCTTGTCGTTCGGGCTGGCCCAGGCGGCCTTGGTGTTGTCGTTGACGACCATGCCGACCTTGGTGTTCGCCGGCGGGATCGGCTGCAGGAACCACTTGTCCCACAGCTTGGCGATGTCGCCGGACTTCATCATGCCCTTGATGCTGTCGTCGACCGCCTTCTTGAAGTTGGGGTCGTCCTTGCGGATCATGATCGCGATCGGCTCGACCGACAGCACTTCGCCGACGATCTTGAAGTCGGCCGGGTTCTTGGCCTTGGCGATGTTGCCGGCGAGGATCGCGCCGTCCATCACGAAGGCATCGGCGCGGCCCGATTCCAGCAGCAGGAAGCTGTCGGCGTGGTCCTTGCCGAAGACTTCCTCGAAGTTCACGCCGGTGGCGCGCTCATGCTTGCGCAGCGTCTGCACCGAGGTGGTGCCGGTGGTCGTCGCGACCTTCTTGCCGGCGAGCTGGCCGATCGAGTTGATGCCCGAATTGGCCTTCACCGCGATGCGCACTTCCTCGACGAAGGTGGTGACCGCGAACGCGACATCCTTCTGGCGCGTGGCGTTGTTGGTCGTCGAGCCGCACTCGATGTCGACGGTGCCGTTCTGCACCAGCGGGATGCGGTTCTGCGAGGTCACCGGCTGGTACTTGGTCTCGAGCTTGGCCAGGCCCAGTTGCTTCTGCACATCGGCCAGCACGCGCGAGCAGATCTCGACGTGGTAGCCGGTGTACTTGCCGTCGCCCAGCGTGTACGAAAGCGCGCCGGAGGACTCGCGCACGCCCATCGTGACGGCCCCGCTGTCCTTGATCTTCTTCAGCGTGTCGGTGGCCTGCGCCTGCGCCAGGCCGGCGGCCGCGAGCGCAGCCAGGACGAACAACGACTTCTTCATGCGAGCTCCTAGGGTGATAGTCGGGATCGACAGGGAGAGAAACGGAAATTCTAGGCAGCGGGGGCTACGTGGAACCACGTACAACCCCACCCGGGGAAGCGAGCAGAACTAGTTCGGGACCTGGTCGGTGGGGTACTTCCAGAAGTCCTTCAGCAGGTAGTTCATCGGCAGGTTCAGCGCCGTGTTCTTCGGCGGGATCGGTTGCGCGAACCAGCGCTCGTAGATCTTGTTCGCCTCGCGCGAACTGATCAGCCGCTTCATCTCGTCGTCGACCACGCGTTTCAAGTCCGGATCGTCCTTGCTGAGCATGATCGCCAGCGGCTCGATCGTCAGGAACTTGCCGATCACTTTCAGCTTCGACGGATCGGGCCGGCCGGCGATCAGGCCGTAGAGCAGCACGTCGTCCATCGCGAAGCCGTCGGCCTCGCCGGACTCGACCATCTGCACCGCCTTGCCATGGTCCGGCGCCTCGAGGATGTTGATGCGCAGCAGCTGGTCGCGGTTGGCCTGGTCGATCGCCTTCAGCGGGGTCGTGCCCTTGGTCGAGACCAGCTTCTTGCCCTCGAACTGCGCCAGCACGGTGATCGGGCTGTCGGCGCGCACCATGTAGCGCGCGCCGGTGATGTAGTGCGGCACGGTGAAGGCGACCTGCTTGCGGCGCTCGGCGTTGTTGGTCGTCGAGCCGCACTCCAGATCGGCCTTGCCCTCGGCGATCGCCGCAATGCGGTTCTGCGGCGTGACCATCAGGTACTCGGTCTTCAGCGCGGTCACGCCGAGCTTCTTCTTGATCGCGTCGGCCAGCTTCAGGCACAGGTCGACCGCGTAGCCGACCGGCTTCTTGTCGGCATCGAGGTACGAGAACGGCACCGACGATTCGCGGTGCGCGATCACCAGCGTGCCCTTGCTCTTGATGCGATCGAGCACCGGTCCGGCAGCGGCGCCGGCTGCGGCCAGCAGCAGCACGATCGACGGGAGGACCGTGCGGATCACGAGGGGGTAACGATCGGTCTGTCGCATGCCCCACCGTACCACTTTTCATGCCAGCGCCGAGCGTGCGCGGCCGCCCGCCGCGTGGCGGGTGGGCTGCTGTCGGCACGCGGGCGGGCTGTCCATGGGGCGCGGACTGTACGTGCGGTTACCGGCCCGAGCCAATGCTGTTTGCGGGCGGGGTCATGCACGAAATGCATTGTTGGACCGGGAAAACCCCAGGTCTCGCGTCCGGCCGGTGCAGGGTATCTAACGCGCGCGTCGACCGTCGCCCTCCAGTTGCTCCGCCAGCGCACCCAGCAGAGGGCGGATGCCATCGCCGACGGCGATCTGCGGATTCGAATAGCCGTCGTCCTTGCCGGCCTGCACTTCGCGACGGCGGATCACTTCGCGCGCGTTCGCGTGGGCGGTCTCGAACGAGTAGGTGTCCCGCAACTGCTCGGCATACATCGCGCGGCCGAAGTAGGTCAGCTCCGAGCCGCGGCCGCAGCCGTAGGACGTGTGCTCGGCGTCGGCAGCGGTCATCACCAGCGTGTGCGTTTCGGCCAGCGGTGCGATCCATTGGCCCGAGTAACAGGCCGACACCGAGATCACGCGGTGGCGGATGCCGGCGGCATCGAGCCACTCGCGCAGGCGCTGCGGCGTCAGCGGCGCGATCTCCAGCGGCCAGAGTTCGGCGGCGAGCTGGCCGTTGCGGGCGCCGTGCGACGTCAGGTGGATGAACAGCACGTCCCGTTCGCGGTCCATGCGCGTTGCCACCGCGGCGATCGCCCGCTGCAGGTTCTGCGGCGTGGCCCAGGGCAGGCGGGTGGCGGTGGTGGCGTGGTTCAGCAGCTGCAGCGTGCGGCCGCCGGCATCGAAGCGCGTGGCCATCACGTCGGCGACCAGCGCGCTCTCGCGCTGGAAGACATCCTCGCCGGCGTACGGCGCGAAGGTCAGCGCATAGATGTCGATGCGCCCGGGGCGCTGCGGCGCGAGTGCCTGCAGCTGCTCGCCCATCAGCGCGGCTTGGCGCTCGATCACTTCGGGCGTCAGCTTCAGCGTCACCGGCTCGGGCTGCGAAGGCGCGCGCGCCGCGTCCGGGTACCAGTACTGCGCCGGGGGCAGGACCCATTGCAGCGCCATCGGCGCCGCGGTCGCCAGCAGCACGCCGGCGACGACGCGGCACGACCGGCGGCCGCGCAGCAGCACCACCACCTGCGCCAGGCCGTTCCAGGCCCACGGCAGCAGGCCGAGGCCGAAGACGAGCCACGGCCCGAGCCGGCCCGCCGCGGGCGCCGCATGCACCAGCGGCACCAGCAGCAGCAGCCCGACGAAATGCATCACCAGCGACAGCGCGAGCAGCAAGCCGAACAGGCGCGCCGGCTGATCGGCGCCCGGCTGCTCGCGGCCAGCCAGCCAGCAGGCCCACACCGAGGCGATGGCGTTGGGCCACCCGGCTTGCAGCGCGTGCGGGTTGAAGAAGACCGGCCCGGTGTGCAGCAGCCGCTGCAGCAGCAGGGTCGCTGCCAGCAGGCACAGCAGCAGCAGTGCGAGCACCAGCGGCGTCGGCACCAGGTGCGCCGCGGCGGGTTCGCGCAACAGCGCCGTGCGCGCGCCGGCGCCGATCCAGCGGCCGAGCTCGCCGGGTGCCAATGGCGCGCGCGCCGCCGGCCGTTCTTCGCCTGTCGAGCTTGTCATGCCCGTTTCCTCCCTGGCGCGGCACTGTAGCGCGGCCAGGCCGGCTCGCTAAACTCGCGCCCCTCAACCCAGATGAGCAAGCTCTACTTCCGCTACGCCGCGATGAACGCCGGCAAGTCGACCGCCTTGTTGCAGGTGGCGCACAACTATGAAGAGCGCGGCATGCGGGTGCTGCTGTTCACCGCGGCACACGACGACCGCGCCGGCCATGGCGTGATCGCGTCGCGGCTGGGCCTGGCGCGCCAGGCCGCGACCTTCGGGCCCGACACCGCATTCACGCGCGCCCACCTCGGCCCCGGCCTGGCCTGCCTGCTGATCGACGAGGCGCAGTTCCTGACGCCCGCGCAGGTGCGGCAGCTGCACCGCATGGCGCATGTCGACGACCTGCCGGTGATCTGCTTCGGCCTGCGCAGCGATTTCCGCGGCGAGGCCTTTCCCGGCTCGGCGATGCTGCTGACCCTGGCCGACGAGGTCGAGGAGATGAAGTCGATCTGCGCCTGCGCGCGCAAGGCGACGATGAACATCCGCGTCGATGCCGACGGCCGCCGCGTGCAGCACGGCGAGCAGGTGGTGATCGGCGGCAACGAGCGTTACCGCGCGGTCTGCCCGTCGTGCTTCTACAGCGACGACGGCGGCGGCGCCGAGTCGGCACCTGGGCTCTTTGGCTGAATCAGCGCGCGGCGAGGGGGGTGATCTGCACCGAGACGATCTTCCACGCGCCGGCTTCGCGCAGGTAGACGTCGATGTAGCGGTAGTGGGTGCTGAAGGGTTTGCCGTCGTAGCGGCCGCTCATGCGCGTGGTCGCGGTCAGCAGCGCGGTGTTGCCATGCAGATGGACTTGCAGGTCGTCGACGGTGTAGGGATCGATGGTCAGCTTGGCGTCGAGCAGGCTGTCGACGAACTCAGTGCGGCTCGAGCGTTCACCGCGCGGGCTGATCTGGAAGAAGGCCGCGTGCATGTTGGCCTCGATCGCCGCGCGGTCCTTTCGCACGATGGCCTGGTCCCAGGCGTTGGCCTGGGCGACCAGCAGCGCTTTCGTGTCCGTCGCGGGCGGCGTCGCGCAGCCGGCGACGATCATCGCCGCCGCGGCGAGCGCCAGCCCGCCCCTCATGCGGGAATCACCGCGGTGACCTCGATCTCGACCTTCGCCGCGTCCTCGATCAGCGCCTTGACCTCGACCGCGGTCATCGCGATCGAATAGCTGCCGATCAGCTCGCGGAATGCGGCGCCGATCTCGCGGCCCTGCTCGAGGTACTCGCGCTTGTCGGTGACGTACCAGGTCATGCGCACGATGTGCTCGGGTTTTGCGCCGCCCTCGGCGAGCACCGCGACGATGTTGGCCAGCGCCAGGCGCGCCTGGTCGGCGAGCCGATCGCTGGGGAAGCGGCCCTCGGCATCCCAGCCGATCATGCCGGCAACGAAGACCATCCGGCCCTCGGCCAGCACGCCGTTCGCGTAACCCTTGGGCCGCGGCCAGTCGGGCGGTTGCAGTGTCTTGATCATTGGGATGCCTTGAGCTTGAAGCGCTGCAGTTTGCCGGTTTCGGTGCGCGGCAGCGCGGGAATGAACTCGATCGCCCGCGGGTACTTGTACGGCGCGATCGATTGCTTGACGAAATCCTGCAGCGTGCGCACCAGCACCTCGCCGGGTGGATGGCCCGGCCGCAGCACGACGAACGCCTTGACGATCTGGCCGCGCTCGTCGTCGGGCACGCCGACGACCGCGCACTCGGCGACCGCCGGATGCAGCAGCAGCGCTTCCTCGACCTCCGGCGCGCCGATGTTGTAGCCCGACGAGATGATCATGTCGTCGGTGCGGCTGCAGTAGTGGAACCAGCCGTCGGCATCCATCCGGTAGGCGTCGCCGGTCAGGTTCCAGCCGCCCTGCACATAACGCGTTTGACGCTCGTCCGCCAGGTAGCGGCAGCCGGTCGGGCCCTTGACCGCGAGGCGGCCGATCTGCCCCGGCGGCAGCGGCCGGCCGTCGTCGTCGAGCACGCAGGCGCGGTAGCCGGGCACCACCTTGCCGGTGGCGCCCGGGCGGGCCTCGGACTCGTCGTGCGAGATGAAGATGTGCAGCATCTCGGTCGCGCCGATGCCGTCGATCAGCTCCATGCCGGTGTGCTGCTTCCACAGCGCGCGCGTGGCCGCGGGCAGCGCTTCGCCGGCCGACACGCCCTTGCGCAGCGAGCCGCCGAGCGGCGCCGACAGCTTGCGCTGGCCAAACTCGACGGCGAGCGCGCGGTAGCTGGTCGGCGCGGTGAACAGCACCGTGGCCTGGAACTGCGCGACGGCTTCGAGCAGCAGCGGCGGCGCGGCCTTCTCCAGCAGCACGGTCGACGCGCCGACCGCCATCGGGAACAGCAGCAGGCCGCCGAGGCCGAAGGTGAAGGCCAGCGGCGGGCTGCCGATGAAGATGTCGTCGGCGCGTGGCTTCAGCACGTGCTTCGGCCAGCACGCGCAGGCGGCGATGACGTCGCGGTGGAAGTGCATCGTGCCCTTGGGCACGCCGGTGGTGCCGGAGGTGAAGGCGATCAGGCAGGTGTCGTCGGCAGCGGTCGGCACGTTGTCAAACTGCGCGGGCTGGCGTGCCATCGCCGCTTCCAGGCCCTGCGGGTCATTGAAGTGGCGGACTTCGCGCAGCACCGGGAACTGCGCTGCCGCGGTGGCCAGCTCGTCGGCCAGCGCGTGGTCGCAGAGCGCGTGCGTGACCTGCGCCTTGTGAATGATCTGGCCGAGCTCCTTGGCGCGCAGCAGCGGCATCGTCGCCACCGCGATGCCGCCGGCCTTGACGACGGCGAACCAGCAGGCGGCCATCATCGGATTGTTCGGCGCGCGCAGCAGCACGCGGTTGCCGGGGATCAGGCCCATCTCGCGCACCAGTACGTTGGCGATGCGGTTGGCTTTCTCCAGCAGATCGGCATAGGTCCAGCGCAGGCCGCCGGGGGCCTGGATGCAGAGGCGCTCGCCGTCGCCGGCGGCGACCCGCTTGTCGAGCAGCTCGGCGGCGCAGTTCAGCTGCGCCGGGAACTGCAGGCCCGGCAGGTCGAACAAGTATTCGGGCTGCTGTTCGACCGGCGGCAGGCGGTCACGCGCGAAGGTGTCGACATGGGCAGTCATGCGCTGACCTCCTTCAACAGTTCGCGGGCGATGATCAATTGCTGCACCTCGCTCGCCCCTTCGTAGATGCGCAGCGCGCGGATCTCGCGGTACAGGCTCTCGACCGGCTGGCCGCTGACGACGCCGAGTCCGCCCCACAGCTGCAGTGCGGCATCGATGACCTGCTGCGCACCTTCGGTCGCCGCGAGCTTGGCCATCGCCGCTTCGCGCGTGACGTTGCGGCCCTGGTCGCGCGCCCAGGCGGCGCGGAAGGTCAGCAGCGCGGCCGAGTCGATGGTCAGCGCCATCTGCGCGAGCTTGGCCTGCGTCAGCTGGAAGTCGGCCAGCGTCTGGCCGAACATCTTGCGCGTCGTCGCGCGCTGCAGGCCTTCGTGCAACGCGCGGCGCGCGAAGCCCAGCGCCGCCGCCGCCACCGAGGTGCGGAAGACATCGAGCGTGCGCATCGCGATCTTGAAGCCCTCGCCGGCCGCGCCGATGCGGTTCGCCGCCGGGATGCGGCAGTTCGTGAAGCGCAGCCGCGCCAGCGGGTGCGGGGCGATCAGCTCGATGCGCTCGGCGATCTCGAAACCGGGTGTGCCGGCCTCGACGATGAAGGCCGAGATGCCGCGCGAACCCGGCGCCTCGCCGGTGCGTGCGAACAGCACGTAGAAGTCGGCGATGCCGCCGTTCGAGATCCAGGTTTTCTCGCCATCGAGCACGTAGTGGTCGCCGTCGGCACGCGCCGCGCAGGCCAGCGCCGCGACATCCGACCCGGCATCGGGCTCGGACAGCGCAAACGCGGCGATTGCCTGGCCACGCGCGACCTTCGGCAGCCAGGCGGCGCGCTGCGTGTCCGAACCGGCCAGGCTGATCGCGCCCGAGCCGAGGCCTTGCATCGCGAACGCGAAATCAGCCAGGCCCGAGTGGCGCGCCAGCGTTTCGCGGATCAGGCAGATCGCGCGCGTATCGATCGCGTCGTTGGTGCCGCCGTGGGCGGTGCCGGCGATCGCGTGGCGCAGCCAGCCGGCTTCGCCGAGCGCCTTCACCAGGCCACGGCACTCGACATCGACGTCGGGACCATGCTGATGAGCAATGTGAGCGGCCGCCCAGTCGTCGAGCGCGGCCGCCAACTGCCGGTGGCGGGGCTCGAAGAACGGCCAGTCGAGGTGGGACAAGGCATTCACGATCAGTTCCCCTCGAACACCGGCCGCTGCTTCGCGACGAAGGCTTCATAAGCGCGCCGGAAGTCGCCGGTCAGCATGCAGATCGCCTGCGCCTGCGCCTCGGCCTCGATCGCCTGCTCGATCGTCATGGCCCATTCCTGGTGCAGCATGGTCTTGGTGATGCCGTTGGCGAAGCTCGGGCCGGCGGCGATCTCGGCCGCCAGTGCCTGGGCTTCGCCGAGCAGGTGGTCGGGTTCGCACAGGCGGTTGAAGAAGCCCCACGCGGCGCCGTCGTCGCCGCTCATCGAGCGGCCGAGGTACAGCAGCTCGCTCGCGCGCCCCTGGCCGATGATGCGCGGCAGCATCGCGCAGGCGCCCATGTCGCAGCCGGCCAGGCCGACGCGGTTGAACAGGAAGGCGGTCTTCGAGCGCGCGGTGCCGAAGCGCAGGTCCGAGGCCATCGCCAGGATCGCGCCGGCGCCGGCGCACACGCCGTCGACCGCCGCGACGATCGGCTGCGGGCAGGCGCGCATCGCCTTGACGACGTCGCCGGTCATGCGCGTGAACATCAGCAGCTCGGGTGCGGCCAGGCGCACCAGCGGGCCGATGATCTCGTGCACGTCGCCGCCGGAGCAGAAGTTGCCGCCGGAACCGGTGAGCACGATCGCGTGCACGTCCTCCGCGTACTTCAGCTGGCCGAACAGTTCGCGCAGCTCGGCGTACGAATCGAAGGTCAGCGGGTTCTTGCGCTCGGGGCGCGCGAGCGTGATCGTCGCGACACCGCCGTCGAGCTGCCACAGGAAATGACGCGCATCGTACGCGGCCAGGCGGCGGCGGTTGCCGGCAGCGAGCGCCGGGTCGACGCGGGGCGTGGGTTGATTCATCGGGCCTCCGGATCGGAAGTGGGTTTGTTGTCGGTTGCGTCCTGCTGCGCCTGACGGTCGGCGATCGTCACGCGCAGCGTGCCGAGCAGCGCGTGCAGTGCCTTGCGGTCGGGGGCCTTCAGGCCGCCCATCAGCTCGACGATCCAGCTTTCGTGCTCAGCAGCCATTTGCTCGAAGCGGGCGCGGCCAACGGCCGTGAGCTTCAGGACCGATGCACGCCGGTCTTCGGGCGACGCTTCACGCTGCACCAGGCCTTCCTTCTCCAACTCGTCGGTCAGCCCGGTGATGTTGCCGCCGGTCACCATCAGGTAGCGCGACAGCGCATTCATGCGCAGCCCTTCCGGGTGGCGCTGCAATTGCGCCAGGTAGTCGAAGCGCGACAGCGTGATGCCGAAGCGCGCGCGCAGGCGTTTGCGGATTTCGGTCTCGATCTGCGTGCTGCAGGCGAGCAGGCGCAGCCACAGCTTGAGCGCGACATGGTCGTCGGCGCCGGCGCGGGCTTCCATCCCGATGCGGTCGTCGTCGAGCGGTCCGTTCTTGGCCATCAGACCCCCAGTGCCTTGTTGGCTTGTTCGAGCGGGCTCAGGCCTGCGAGCTGCGCGGCCTGCGCCTTTTCGCGCTCGAAGTTGCGCTCGAGCTGGTTCTTGCCGGACAGGTACTGCTTCGGCCACGGCATGTCGGAGTAGCCGAGCTTGGCGGCTTCGCTCAGCGCCCAGGCCGGGTTCGCCAGGTGCGGGCGCGCCAGCGCGCAGAGGTCGGCGCGGCCGGCGGCGATGATCGAGTTCGCATGGTCGGCTTCGGTGATGCCGCCGACGGCGATCGTCGGGATGCCGGCCTCGTTGCGGATGCGGTCGGCAAACGGCGTCTGCCACATGCGGCCGAAGGTCGGCTGCTCGGCCTTGCTGACCTGGCCCGACGAGCAGTCGATCAGGTCGGCACCGGCGGCCTTGAAGGCGCGCGCGATCTGGATCGCATCGTCCGGCGTGATGCCGCCTTCGACCCAGTCGTGCGCCGAGATGCGCACCGACATCGGCAGGTGTTCGGGCCAGGCCGCGCGCACTGCCGCGAAGACCTCGAGCGGGTAACGCAGACGGTTCTCCAGCGAGCCGCCATAGCCATCGTCGCGCCGGTTGGTCAGCGGCGAGATGAACGAGGACAAGAGATACCCGTGCGCGCAGTGCAGCTCCAGCCAGTCGAAGCCGGCTTCGGCCGCACGGCGCGTGGCGGCGACGAAATCGTCGCGCACGCGGACCATGTCGTCGCGGGTCATCGCACGCGACCACTGGCTGATGCCGTCGAGGTACTGCTGCGGCGAGGCCGAGATCAGCGGCCAGTTGGCAACCGGGCTGTCTGCGGGCAGCGGCAGGTCGATGCCTTCCCACATCGCGCGCGTCGAGCCCTTGGCGCCGGCATGGCCGAGCTGCATGCCGATCTTCACGTCGGGCTGGCTGTGCACGAAGCGCGCGATGCGCGCCCAGGCATCCCGCTGCGCATCGTTCCACAGGCCCGGGCACTGCGGCGTGATGCGCGCGTCGGGCGACGGGCAGGTCATCTCGGCCATCACCAGCGCGGCGCCGCCCATCGCGCGCGCGCCCAGGTGCACCAGGTGGTGGTCGCCGGGGATGCCGTCCTCGGCCGAGTACTGCGCCATCGGCGAGACGATGATGCGGTTCTTCAGCCGCACCGAACGCGCCTGGAACGGCGTGAACATCGGCGGCACCGGGTGGCGCGGCGCGCCGCCGGGGGTGCGCTCGGGCGTCGGTTCGAGCCCGGCGCGCTCGCCGATCCAGCGCTCGACATCCTCGACGTAGCGCTGGTCGCGCAGCCGCAGGTTCTCGTGGCTGATGCGCTGGCTGCGCGTCAGCAGCGAATAGGCGAACTGCTCGGGCGGCAGCGTGGCGTAGCGGTCGACGTTCTCGAACCACTCGGTCGAGTTGCGCGCGGCGTTCTGGATCCGCAATACCTCGATGCTGCGTGTCGCCTCGTACTGCTGCAGCGCGGCGCCGACATCGCCGGCGTGCTCGAAGAGATCGCGTTCGAGCGCGATCGCGTCCTCCAGCGCCAGCTTGGTGCCCGAGCCGATCGAGAAGTGCGCGGTGTGCGCGGCGTCGCCCATCAGCACGACCGGGCAACGACCGTTGTGATGCACCCAGGTCTTGCAGACCACGCGCGGGAAACGGATCCACTGCGCCGAGCCGCGCAGGTGCGCCGCGTTGGACATCAGCTTGGCCCCGCCGAGCACGCCTTCGAAGAGCTTCTCGCAGAAGCCGATCGCCTCCTCCTTCTCCATCGTCTCGAGGCCGGCGGCGCGCCAGACTTCTTCGGGCGTCTCGACGATGAAGGTCGAGGTGTCGGCGTCGAAGCGATAGGCATGGGCCTGGAACCAGCCCCAGGGCGTGCGCTGGAAGTCGAAGGTGAAGGCGTCGAAGCGCTTGTGGGTGCCGAGCCAGACGAAGCGGCAGGCGCGCAGGTCGACGTCGGGCCGGTAGGTCGCGGCGTACTTCTGGCGCACGCGGCTGTTCAGGCCGTCGCAGGCAACGATCAGGTCGGCGGCTATGGCCTCGTCATCGGGCGCTTCGGTGCCGAACTTCAGCTCGACGCCGAGCGCGCGGCAGCGGTCCTGCAGGATCTGCAAGAGGCGCATGCGGCCGATGCCGCAGAAGCCGTGGCCGCCGGAGACGATGCGCCGGCCCTCGAAGTGCACGGCGATGTCGTCCCAGTGGTTGAAGGCGTCGAGGATCTGCTGCGCGCTCTCGGGGTCGGCCTGCTGCAGCGCCCCGAGCGTCTGGTCGGAGAACACGACGCCCCAGCCGAAGGTGCTGTCGTGCTGGTTGCGCTCGATCACCGTCACCTGGTGCGACGGGTGGCGCTTCTTCAACAGCAGCGCGAAATACAGGCCGGCCGGGCCGGCGCCGATACAGGTGATGCGCATGGGCAGCTCACTCCTTCGTGAAGCTGCAATTTAGGCCCAGATACTTTAGATGTCAACTAAATCCGGGCAACTCACCGGGTACCGACTCGGGTATCGGGGACGCCACCGCGCGCGCGATCGCCTCGGCCAGCAGCCGCGGGTTGATCGGTTTCGTGACGTGGTCGTTCATGCCGGCGGCGAGGTACGCGGCGCGCTCCTCGGGCATCGCGTTGGCGGTCATCGCGACGATCGGCACGCGGCCGACCGGGCCGGGCAGCGCGCGGATCGCCTCGGTGGCGCTCTGGCCGTCCATCTCGGGCATCTGGATGTCCATCAGCACCAGGTCGTAGCGCGCGGCCTGCACCTGGCGCAGCGCCTCGATGCCGTCGGCGACGATGTCGCTGAAATGGCCTTGCTGGTCGAGCATCGCCTTGATCAGGATCTGGTTGACGCCGTTGTCCTCGGCGACCAGGATGCGCAGCGGTCGCGGGGCGGCCACCGGCTCATGGGCCGCCGCCGCCGCTGCGGCGCCCGGCGCCGCGGCCGGGGCGAGATGCAGGGTGACGGTGAAGCGGCTGCCGGCGCCGGGCTGGCTGTGCACGTCGATGCGGCCGTGCATCAGCTCGACGATCTCGCGGCTGATCGCCAGCCCGAGGCCGGTGCCGCCGAAACGGCGTGCGGTCGAGCTGTCGGCCTGGCTGAAACGCTCGAAGAGTTTCGGCAGCACCGCCGGTTCGATGCCGATGCCGGTGTCGCTGATGACGATACCGAGCTCGATCGACGTCTCGGTCGGCGCCGCGGCATCGATGCGGTGCGAAACCGCGACCTCGACGCGCCCTTCATCGGTGAATTTCAGCCCGTTGCCGATCAGGTTGAACAGCACCTGGCGCAGCCGGCTCGGATCGCCGCGCACACGCTGCGGCAGGTCCGGCGGCAGCTGCAGCGTCAAGCGCAGCCCCTTGGCCTCGGCGCGCACCGCGAGCAGCGAGACGACTTCCTGGATCGTCTCGACCAGCAGGAAGTCGACGATCTCCAGCTCCATGCGGCCGGCCTCGATCTTCGACAGATCGAGGATGTCGTTGATGATCGCCAGCAGGCTCTGGCCCGAGCTGCGGATCAGCTCGGCATGGTGGCGCTGCTCGGCATTCAGCGGGCTCGCGAGCAGCAGGCCGTTCATGCCGAGCACGGCATTCAGCGGCGTGCGGATCTCGTGACTCATCGCGGCGAGGAAGCGCGACTTGGCCTGGCTCGCCGCTTCGGCCGCGTGCTTGACCCGCGCCAGCTCGCGTTCGTCGGCGGTGATGTCGCGGTAGACGCTGACCAGCCCGCCGTCGGGCGTGCGGCGTTCGGTGGTGTGCACGATGCGGCCGTCGGGCAGGGTCTGCGAGTGCACGCCTTCGGCGCGGTCCCACAACGCGAGCCGGCGCTCGACGAAGGCGGCGCGGGCGGCGTCGTCGCCACCGGGCACCATGTCGTGCGCCGCACGTTCGGCGATCGTGCGCGCCGAGACGCCGACCGCCACGCTGTCTTTCAGCCACGGGAACAGCTCGACATAACGCTGGTTCCAGGCCAGCAGCCGCATCTGCGCGTCGTACAGCACGAAGCCGTCGTGCATCGACGCCAGCGCCTGCTCCAGCGTGCCCTTGAAGCGCGCCAGCTCGGCACGGGTGCGGTGCAGGCGGTTGACGTGCCACTGGCCGAACGCTGCGGCGCCGAGCACCAGCGTGCCGAACAACGCAGCGATCGCCGCGATGATTCGGCTGTCCTGCGGCCACTGCCCGAGCGCGGCCTGCAGCGGCAGGCTGGCGACGATGCGCACGCCGCGGTAGATCGCCGGCCGCACGACGACGATCGCCGGCGCGCCGGTCAGCCGCGCCGGCGCCCGCTGCGCGGTGGCCGGCCCCGGCAATGCGCCGCTGCCGCCGCCCTGCCAGGCGGCAAGCCGGCGGCCGATCTGGCGCTCGTCGGCCGGCATGCTGAGCAGCAGCAGGTCGTCGTCGCGTTCGATCGTCACCTGCAGCCCGGCGAGGTCGTTGGCCTGCGCCAGCACCGCGGCCAGCAGCGGCAGCGGCACCTCGGCGACCACCATTGCGCGGCGCTGGTCGTCCAGCCGCACCGGCCGCGCGAAATACAGCGCGCGCTCGGCGCTGGCGAAGGGCACCGCCGGCGCGCTGATGGTCAGCATCGGCACCACCTGCGCGAGCACCTGCCGCGCGAAACCTTCGGGCAGCTTGAGGCCGAGCCGGCGCGTCTGCGGCTCGGCCGCGGCGATCAGCCGGCCGTCGTCGGCCACCACCGCGAGGTCGCGCACCAGCAGGTGCTGCTGGTTCATGCGCGCGAGGGTGCGCTCCAGGCGCTGCGCGTCGAGCTGGCCATCGGCGCCGCGATGCTCGCCCAGCACTTCGTCGATGCCGGCGAGCAGCACGTCGACGCCGACGAAGCTGCGGTTCATGCCGGCTTCCGCGCCGTTGGCGAAATGCAGCGTGCGGACCTCGCTGGTGCGCAGCGCCGCGTCGTGCTGGTAGGCCAGCAGCGCACCGGTGGCGAGACCGATCGCGCCGACCATCAGCGCGGCGCCGCCCCACAGCGCGAGACGAAAGTCGGCCATCGCTAAAGCTACGCCGGCATCAGCGCGGGACCGGCGCGTTGATGCCCGACTGCGCGCCGATCGTCTCGTTCCAGGCTTCGGCGCAGCCGGCGCCGCAGCGCTGCAGCCAGCGGCCGAGCACCGGGCCGGAAAACAGCTGGCGCCGGCGCTGCTCGTCGTCGGCGCTGGGTCGCACCTCGACCATGCGGCCGCGCTTGCCGCTCGAGCAGCCGCTGGCGCCGGTATTGCACGCCAGGCCTTCGCCGGTCTCGCGTTCCGACTCGGCCCAGATCGCCTGTTCCAGCTTCGGCAGCTCGCGCTGCAGCAGCGTGCGCAGCTCGGCCGGCAGCGCGCCCCACACCGCGCGGTTGGCGCCGAAGATCGCCAGGCCCCAGTTGACCGCCATCGGATGGATGTGGCTGGTCAGCTCATGCAGGCCGATGGTGTTGCCCGACATCGTGCCGGTGATCGCGCAATCGACATTGCCCTGGCGCACGCTGTCGACGATGCCGGCGAAGCCGATCGTCACCGGCACGGCGCCCAGCGCCTCGACCAGGTCGGCCTGCGGCGGGCTGGCGACGCGGATGCGGCGGCCGGCCAGGTCGGCCAGCCCGCCGAAGGCCTTCTTGCAGAACAGCACCTGCGCCGGGTAGGTGTAGACCGCCAGCAGCTCGATGCCGTGGCGTTCGCGCAGCGTCTTGGCCAGCAGCGGACGGTAGGCGGCCACCGAGCGGCGCAGCGTGGCGATGTCCGGGTTCAGGCCGGCCAGGTCGGGCGCGGCGATCAGCGGCTCGTTGACCGCACTCTGGCTCAGCAGCGCCGTGCCGAAGGGCACGGTGCCGACCTGCATCAGCTGCAGCATCTCCTGGCCGCGGATGCCGGCGCGATCGAAGGGAACGATCTCGGCACTCCACTGGCCGGCGGTCAGCCGCTGCAGCGTCTCGGTCCAGAACGGCTCCTCGTGGCGCAGGAACTGGTTGACGCCGGCCAGCCCGCCGACGATGCGCAGCTTCTGCGGCGCGTCGGCCGCGAGCGCGCACGCGGCGGCGCACGCAGCGAGGGTGCCCAGCAGGCAACGCATCAAACGCTTGGCGCCACGCATCGTGTCGGCTCCATCAGGGGTGCTCCGTCGGCCAGGCGCCGACAACGCGATGATGCCTGCGGACGGCGGGCATGTGCGGCCGGCGCGTGCCCCGCGCGGGCCACCGTGCAGCGCGAATCGCATGGCACCATTGGCGAACCACCGCGGCTCGAGCCGGCCGCGCCCCCGAAGCCGGACCGCAGGAAAAAAGCTGGATGCGAACCTCGCCCGCTTGGCATGCCGATGTGACCCCCCCTGCAGCCGCCATGGCGCAGGCCCGGGCTCAGCGCGGCAATCGCCGGCGAATGCTGGTGTTCGGCGTGGTGTTCGCCTGTGGCCTGCTGATCGGGCAGGCCTGGAATCTGATGCGCCCGGCGCAGTACCAGACCTTCACGCGGGTGCAGGTGCTGCTGGCCGCGATGATGGCGGCGTCGGCAGCAGCGTCGTCGACGAACGAGTCGGGGCTCGGCGTGCAGGTGCAGGCGATCGCCAGCGCACCCTTGCTGCAGCAACTGGTGCGCCGGCTGGCGGCGGCGGGCCATGCGCTGCCGGCTGCCGAAGACGACCCGGTGGCAGCACTGCGCCGGATGATCGTGGCCCGTCGCGTCGGCGATACCGAGGTGATCGAGCTGCGCGCCAGCGGCACGACCCCGGCCATCCTGGCGCCGGCGCTCAACGAGCTGGTGGCGCTGTATCGGGACCATCTGCTGAGTGGCTTCGATCACGAGAGCAAGCGACAGCTGGCCGGCCTGCGCAGCGAGCTGGCCCGGCTGGAGAAGAGTGCCGGCGAGCGGCGCGTGCAGCTGGAGCACTTTCGCGGGCGCAGCGGCATCGTCAGCACCGAGCGGGAGGATGCCGAGGCGGTGGCGCGCAGCCGCGGGCTGTCGACGGCGCTCAACAACGCGTTGGAGAAGCAGGCGGCGACCGAGGCGCGGCTGACGGCGCTGAAGCAGGCGGCCGCGGGCGGTGCCACCGTGCGCGCCAAGGACGACCCGACGCTGGCCGCGCAGGAAAGCCGCGCCTCGCAGCTGCGCGAGGAAGTGCGCGAGATGGAACGCAGCTTCACGCCGGAGTTCATGGCGATGGATCCGCGCGCGCGTGCGCTGCGCGCCCGGCTGGCGGAAATGGAACGCCAGATCACCCAGCAACGCGCGGCGAGCCAGGCCGCGATGCTGGCCGCGGCGCAGGAAGACGCGGCCGGCGCGCAGGCCGCCGTCGAGCGGCTGCGCGACCAGCTGCAGCAGCAGCGCACCGGGCTGCGCAGCTTCAGCACCGGCTTTGCGCAATCGAAGCTGCTCGAGGACGACCTGGCGCAGATCGAACGCGCGCGCCGCGAGGTGCTCGAGCGGCTCGCCAGGCTGGAGGCGGCGGAGCGCAGCCGCGCGCCGCGGCTCAACGTGCTCGAAGCGGCGGCCACGCCGACGCAGCCGTTTGCGCCGCAGTACCTGCGCGATGGCGCGCTGGCGGTGGCGGCGGCGTTCGTGGCCGGCTTGCTGGCGATGGGCTTCATCGAGCTGTTCAACCGGCCGCCGGCCACGGCGGCAGCGCCCGCGACGACGACCCTGGTGCTGCCGACCTGGCCGGCGCCGGGCCCGGCGGGCGGCGCGCCGCCGACCTTGCTGGTGCACGGCGCGCCGCCGACCTTGCCGGCGGGTGCGCCCGAGCCGCAGCCGCCGGCCCTGCCGCGGCCGATGCCGCGTGAGCTGCAGCAGGACGAGGCCGCCGCGCTGCTGGCCGCTGCGCAGGGCGGCACGCGCCTGGCCTGTGCCGCCGGGCTGCTCGGCCTGACCGCCGATGAAACGGTCGCGCTGCGCTGCAGCGATCTCGATCGCGACCGCGGCGCACTGGCGGTCGGCGGTACATCGGCGCGGCGCGTCCTGCTGCCGCCGTGGCTGGCCGACGAGCTCGCGGCCGGTGCCGGCCCAGCCGACCAGCCGCTGCTGCGCGATGCCGCCGGGCAGGCGTTGGACGCCGAGCAGCTTCGCGTCAGCGTGACCTGCGCCGCCGTCGATGCCGGTCTCGTGCAACCCGCCGACGTGACGCCGGCGGTGCTGCGGCACACCTGCATCGCCTGGCTGATCGGCCAGGGCCTGCGTTTTGCCGAGCTGTCGGCGCTGGTCGGGCGGGTCGACATCGACACCGTGTCCGGCCTCGCCGGCCGGGTGTCGCAAGCCCTGCGGCGTCGCGCCGACGAGATCGAACCGCTGATGCCGGCCCTGCGCCTGGCGCCACCGGCTTGAGGCCTATCGAGGGTCACGGACCTCGAGCACTTTTCAAGGAGTCCACGATGAACCCCACCAGGATCCTCGTCGCCCAGGGCGGCGGCCCGACCGCGGTGATCAACCAGTCGCTCGCCGGCGTCGTGCTCGAAGCGCGCCGCCATGCCGGCATCGAACGCATCTACGGCGCGCGCCACGGCGTGCGCGGCATCGTCAACGAGGACCTGGTCGACCTGACGCTGGAGACCGCGGCGAACCTCGAGGCGGTGGCGCAGACGCCGGCCTCGGCGCTCGGCTCGACGCGTGACAAGCCCGACCTCGCCTACTGCCAGAAGATCTTCACGACGCTCAAGGCGCACGGCATCGGCCAGTTCTTCTACATCGGCGGCAACGACTCGTCGGACACCGTGCGCATCGTCGCCGAGGAGGCCGCGCGCACCGGCTACCCGCTGCGCGCGATCCACATCCCGAAGACCATCGACAACGACCTGATGGGCAACGACCACACGCCGGGCTTCCCGTCGGCCGCGCGCTTCGTGGTGCAGGCCTTCGCCGGCGCGAACCTCGACAACGCGGCGCTGCCGGGCGTCTACGTGGCCGTCGTGATGGGCCGCCATGCCGGCTTCCTGACCGCCGCCGCGGCGCTGGCGCAGAAGTACCCCGACGACGGCCCGCACCTGGTCTACGTGCCGGAGCGCGAATTCCGCATGGACAGCTTCCTCGCCGACGTCAAGGCGGTGCACCAGCGCCTGGGCCGCTGCGTGATCGCCGTCAGCGAAGGCATCCACGATGCCGACGGCACGGCGATCGCGACGCAGCTGGCCGAGAAGGTCGAGCGCGATGCGCACGGCAACGTGCAGCTGTCGGGCACCGGCGCGCTGGCCGACCTGCTGTGCGACCAGATCAAGACCCAGCTCGGGATCAAGCGCGTGCGCGGCGACACCTTCGGCTACGTGCAGCGCTCGTTCCTCGGCTGTGTCAGCCCGGTCGACCAGCGCGAGGCGCGCGAGGTCGCCGAGCAGGCGGTGCAGCACGCGATGTGGAGCGGCCGCGACGGCTCGGTGGCGATCCGCCGCGTCGGCAACTATGCCGTCGACTACGTGCTGCAGCCGCTCGAAGCGGTGGCGGCGAAGACGCGCGTGATGGACGCCGGCTTCATCGCCGACAGCGGCAACCACGTCACCGAGGCTTTTCGCAGTTACCTGCGCCCGCTGCTGGGGCCCGACATGCCGCAGCCGCACCGCCTGCGTGCGCCGGCGGTGACCAAGGTCCTGGGGTGACGCCGGCCGAGCGTCTGGTCGAGCAGGCCCGGCGGCTGCGGCCGCTGGGCCTGGCCACCGGCACCTCGGGCAACCTCAGCGAACGCGGCACCGGCGGGATGTGGATCACGCCGAGCGGCATCGACTACGACCAGCTGCAGCCCGAGGACATCGTCTTCGTCGACGACGCGGGCCGCTGGCAGCATGCGCTGGCGCCGTCGTCGGAGTGGCGCATGCACCAGGCGGTGTACCAGGCGCGGCCCGAGGCCGGCGCGGTGGTGCATGGCCACCCGACCTATGCGACGGTGCTGGCGATCCGCGGCCTGGAGATCCCGCCGCTGCACTACATGATCGCCGCCGCCGGCGGGCCGACCATTCGCTGCGCGCCCTATCACACCTACGGCACGGCCGAGCTGTCGGCCGCCGCCGTCGCCGCGCTCGACGGCCGCAAGGCTTGCCTGCTGGCGAACCACGGCCTGCTGGCCTTCGAGCGCGACCTCGAGCGCGCGATGTGGCTGGCGCGCGAGGTCGAGACGCTGGCGCAGCAGTACGTGATGTGCCTGCCGCTCGGCGGGCCGGTGCTGCTCGACGAGGCCGAGATCGCGCGGGTGGTCGAGAAGTTCGCGCACTACGGTCAGCGCGCGCGGTAGGTGCACGTGGCGGGTGCACTCCGCAGTGCATGCGGCAGGTGCACGCACCGCCTCGGGTTTATCCGCACCCCGCCATTCTTCGGGTTAGCCCGGGGATTTCTCGCTATTTTGACCGAATGGTCAAGTTTCGATCGCTGTCAAGCACCCGGCTGCGGGGTGCGCCATGACTTGCTAGTCATGGCACCGTCACCGCCCGCCACTCAGATGGCGGGTTGACCACAAACAGCAGGAGCTTGCCCCGTGATCAGTCTCCAGAACGGTTCGACCTACACCCAGAACTTCGACACGCTCGCGTCGAGCGGAGCCTCGTCGGTGTTGCCCGACGGCTGGTTCTTCAGTGAGTCCGGCACCAGTGCCAACAACAATGGCCTGTACACGGCCGGCAACGGTAGCTCGAATGCCGGCGATGTCTACAGCTTCGGTGCCGCCGCCAGCAGCGAACGCGCATTCGGCGGCCTGCTCTCGGGCAGCCTGACGCCGACGATCGGCGCGCAGATCAGCAACGACACCGGCGCGACGCTGGTCTCGCTGGCGCTGTCCTATTTCGGCGAGCAATGGCGCTTCGGCACCGCCGGCCGCAACGACCGGCTCGACTTCCAGTACAGCCTGAATGCCACTTCGGTGGGCGACACGGCCGCCACCTGGACCAACGTCGACACGCTCGACTTCACGGCCGGCACACCCGCCGCCACCGGCCCGCTCGACGGCAACCTCAACCGCGTCGCGGTCAGCGGCAGCATCGACAACCTGAACCTGGCGCCCGGCGCGACGATCTGGATCCGCTGGAACGACTTCAACGCCAGCGGCGCCGACGACGGCCTGGCGATCGACGACCTGAACCTGACGCCGACCACCGGCGGCGGCGGCACGCCCGTGGTCAACCTGTCGGTCAGCAGCGCGACCGCCTCGGAGGCCGACGCCACCGTGATCACCGTGACCGCGACGGCGACGCAGGCCGTCAGCGGCGCGCAGACGGTGAGCCTGGGCGTGAGCGGCAGCGGCATCACGGCGGGCGACTACCTGCTGAGCGGCACGACCATCACCATCCCCGACGGCCAGACCAGCGGTTCGGTGACCTTCACGGTGCAGGACGACGGCGTCGCCGAAGGCAGCGAGACGGCGGTGCTGACGATCAGCGACCCGAGCAGCGGCCTCTTGCTCGGCGGCACCACGACGCAGAACATCGTCATCACCAACAACGACAGCGGCCAGCCGCCGCTGAAGATCGCCGAGATCCAGGGCGCGGCCCACATCTCGCCGCTGCTCGATTCGGCGACCGACACCGCACCGGTGCAGAACGTGCGCGGCATCGTCACCGCGATCGGCGCCAACGGCTTCTACCTGCAGGACCCGCAGCCGGACGCCAACCCGGCGACCTCCGAAGGCATCTTCGTCTTCACCGGCGCCAACTCGCCGATCCTCGCCGCGCGCTCGGTCGGCGAAGCGGTGCAGGTCAGCGGCACGGTCGGTGAGTTCCGCGCCGGCGGCGCCGCGTCGAACAACCTGACGGTGACGCAGATCTCGAACAACGCCGGCGTGCAGGCGCTGTCGGTCAGCGCCTGGGCCGGCGCGCCGGCCGGCGGCATCACGCCGACGGTGATGGGCGTCGACCGCGTGATCCCGAACAGCGTGATCCACGACGACTTCACGACGCCGGCGCACGTCGAATCCGGCGGCGACTTCGACCCGGCCACCGAAGGCATCGACTTCTACGAGAGCCTCGAAGGCATGCTGGTGCAGGTCAACAACGCGGTCACCAGCTCGCCGACGATCAGCTTCAGCAACAACTCGCAGGAGATCTGGGTGCTGGCCAACGGCGGCGCCGGCGCCAGCAGCACCACCGCGCACGGCGGCGCGCTGATCAACGAGAACGACTTCAACCCCGAGCGGCTGCAGCTCGACGACCTGATCAATGGCACCGTGATGCCGACCGTCGATGTCGGCGCGCAGCTCGGCACCGCGGTCGGCGTCATCAACTACGACTTCGGCAACTACGAGGTGCTGGTGCCGGCGGCGCCGGCGGTGGTTGCCACGTCGCCGCTACAGCGCGAGGTGACGACGCTGGCGGCGAACGCGAACCAGCTGCGGCTGGCGAACTTCAACGTCGAGAACCTCGACCCGAGCGACGGCGCGGCGAAGTTCGATGCGCTGGCGCAGGCGATCGTCGACCATCTGCTGGCGCCGGACATCATCACGCTCGAAGAGGTGCAGGACAACAGCGGCGCGACGAACAACGGCGTCGTCGACGCCAACGTCACGCTGCAGATGCTGATCGATGCGATCGCCGCGGCCGGCGGGCCGACCTACCAGTTCCGCCAGCTCAATCCGGTCAACGGCCAGGATGGCGGGGAGCCCGGCGGCAACATCCGCGTTGCCTTCCTGTTCAACCCGGCGCGGGCCGGCTTCGTCGAGGGGTCGCTGCAGCGCCTGACCGACACCGACCTAGCCAACGGCGACGCCTTCGCCTCGAGCCGCAAGCCGCTGGTCGGCACCTTCACCTTCCACGGCGAGGCGGTGACCGTGATCGGCAACCACTTCAACTCGAAGGGCGGCGACCAGGCGCTGTTCGGCGCGACGCAGCCGCCGATCCTGTCGAGCGAAGTGCAGCGCCAGCAGCAGGCCGAGATCGTCGGCGACTTCGTCGAGGGACTGCTGGCCGCCAACCCGCAGGCCAACGTGATCGTCGCCGGCGACCTGAACGACTTCGAGTTCGCGAACCCGGTCGAACGCTTGAAGGACGCCGGCCTCGATGCGCTGATCGAGACGCTGCCGGCCAACGAGCGCTACAGCTACAACTTCGAGGGCAATGCGCAGACGCTGGACCACGTGATGGCCAGCGACCGGCTGATGGGCCGGCTGGTCGGCTTCGACGTGGTGCACATCAACTCGGAATTCGCCGAGCAGATGAGCGACCACGATCCGAGCGTCGCCGCGTTCACGATTGCGCTCGGCCAGGTCATCAACGGCACCAATGGCCGCGACACGCGGATCGGCACCGCGGCCAACGACACGATCAAGGGCGGTGGTGGGCGCGACCTGCTGACGGGCGGCGCCGGGGCCGATGGCTTCGTGTACACGAGCCTGCTCGATGCTGGCGATGTCATCACCGACTTCCAGCCGGGCGTCGATTACCTGGTCATTCGCGCGCTGCTGACGAGCGTCGGTTATTCCGGCAGCGATCCGGTAGGCGCCGGCTATCTCGGCCTCACCGCCGGCAATGGCCGCAGCTACGTGACATTCGACGCCGATGGCGCCGCCGGTCCGGGCGCCGCGCGCGTGCTGGCCGAGCTGACCGGCGTCGCCGCCTTCGACCCCGATCTGCTGCTGGCGCCGGGCGCCTGAGCATCTCCTTCACCGAACACCGACGAAAGCACATCCACATGATCAAGAACACCTTGCAAGCGCTGGCCCTGGCGGCTGGCTTCGCGCTCGCGCCCGTCGCGCAGGCGGCCCTCGTCAACGGCAGCTTCGACGTGATCATCGACACGGCCGGCGCGCTGAACGGCCAGACCTTCAGCGGCAGCTTCAGCTTCGACGACGCCACCTTCGTGCCCGGCTTCGGCGGCGACGAGTTCGCGCCGCTGCTGAGCTTCGGATTCGAATTCGCCGGGCTGCAGTTCGAGCTCGGCGACCTGGTCTATGGCGACGCGGTGCGCTCCGCTGGCGCCTTCAGCGGGCTCGATGCGGCGGGCGCGAGCTTCAGCTTCATCCCGGCCACGGGCCCCTTCGCCGCCAGCTTCGCCTTCGACCTGGCCGGCGTCGGCGCGGGCAACGGCAACCTGAGCTTCGTGCTGCAGCCGGCGGTGGTGCCGGAGCCGGCGAGCCTGGCGCTGGTGGCGCTCGGCCTGGCCGGCATCGGCGCGGCGCGGCGGCGCGCACGCGGCTGAAACAGCAAGGGGCTTGCAAGCGCCGCGCGCGGGCCCCATCTTTGCCCCGTTCAGCCATGACCGCCGCGTGCGGTGCGTTGCAAGGAGCGAGAGCGATGAAACGCTGGTGGGTATTGATCGGGGCCCTGCTGTTGTCGCTGGCTGCGTGGGCGGTGCCCACCGTCGACCAGGTGCAGGCCGAAGTGGCGCGCGGCGACCACGCGCGCGCCGAATCGATGATGCGCGAGGTGGTCGCGGCGCGGCCGTCGAGCGCCCGGGCGCAGTACGTGCTGGCCGAGGTGCTGGCGCACAACGGCAAGCTCGACGAGGCGCAGCAGGCGGTGCAGCGGGCACGGCAGCTCGATCCGAAGATCGGCTTCACCGCGCCCGACAAGTTCGCGCAGTTCGAACAGCAGCTGCAGCGTGCGCAGCGGGCCGCCGCCGCGCCGCAAGCTTCGCCGCGCGAACTCTCGACCACCGCACCGGCCGCCATCGAGCGCCCGCGTGCGGTCGCGCCGGCCGCGCCGAGGCCGGCGGCCTCGGGTGGCGGCATTCCCGGCTGGGCCTTCGGTCTCGGCGGCGCGGTGATCGCGTTGCTGGTCTGGCGCATGCTGGCCGCGCGCCGGCGTGCCGCGGCGATGCAGCAGCAGGCGGGCATGGATCCGCGCTGGGCCGGCCAAGGCGGCATGCCCGGCACGCCGGCCGGTGGCGCCGGCGGCGGCCTGATGGGCGCGGGCCTGGCCGGTCTCGGCGGCTTCGGGCTCGGCATGCTGGCCGACCGCATGCTGCGTGGCGACGATGCCCATGCCGCCGGCACCGGCCAGAGCGCTGAAGCCGGCGCCGGCGGCCAGGGTGGCCTGGTGCCGGGGTTGTTCGACGATGCCGGCGACGTGACGCAGCGGCCGATCGACTTCGGCGGCGGAGATGGTTGGGATGGTGGCGGCGGCGGTGATGCCGGCGGCGGCGACGGCTGGTAAAACGCGGGGGATGAGCCCCGACCACGACCCGACGCCCGAATCCACCCTCACCCGCCTGCTGCACGCCGACCGCCGTGCCGGCGTCGAGCAGGGGGCGCTGCACAAGCCGATGCACCCGGCGGCGACCTTCGGCTACCGCACGGCGGCCGAGCTGGTCGCCGTGTTCCAGGGCCGGCAGGCGGGTTATGTCTACGCCCGCCAGGGCAACCCGACCGGCGCGGCGCTCGAAGCCAAGCTCGCGCTGCTCGAAGGCGCGCGTGCCGCGGCCGGCTTCTCGACCGGCATGGCGGCGATCGCCGGCATCCTGCTGGCGCTGCTGAAAGCCGGCGACCATCTGGTCGCCAGCAAACACCTCTTCGGCAATACGCGCAGCCTGCTGCAGACGATGCAGGGCTTCGGGCTGGGCGTCAGCTTCGTCGACACCGTCGACGCCGCCGCGGTCGAAGCGGCGCTCGAACCGGCCACACGGCTGGTCTTCGTCGAGACGATCGCCAACCCGGCGACGCAGGTCGCCGACCTCGACGGCATCGGCCGGCTCTGCAGTGCGCGGGGGCTGCTCTACGTTGTCGACAACACGATGACGACGCCGGCGCTGTTCCAGCCGCGCACGGTCGGCGCGGGGCTGATCGTGCATTCGCTGACCAAAGGCCTGTCCGGCCATGGCGACGCGATGGGGGGCGCGGTGGTCGACACCGGCTGCTTCGACTGGCAGCGCTGGCCGCACATCGCCGAGGCGTACCAGACCGGCGACCCGGCCGGCTGGGGCCTGCTGCAGATCCGCAAGCGCGGTCTGCGCGACTTCGGCGCGACGCTGCGCGCCGAAGATGCCCATCGCATCGCCACCGGCATCGAGACGCTGGCGCTGCGCAGCGTGGCGACGAATGCCAACGCGCTGGCGCTGGCGCGCTGGCTCGAAGCGCAGCCGGCCGTCGAGCGCGTGTTCTACCCCGGGCTCGAAAGTCACCCGCAGCATGCGCGCGCGAAGGCGCTGTTCGGCGGCCGCTTCGGCGGCTTGCTGGCCTTCGAGCTGAAGGCCGGCATCGATCCGCTGGCGGTGCTCGACCGCCTGCGCATCGTGATCCTGTCGAGCCACCTGAGCGACAACCGCACGCTGGTGATCCCGGTCGCGCAGACGATCTTCTGGGAGCTCGGGCCCCAGCGCCGCGCCGAGATGGGCATCGCCGACGGGCTGCTGCGGCTGTCGGTCGGCATCGAGGCGCTGGCCGACCTGCAGGCGGATTGGGCCCAGGCGCTTCGGGTCTGAAAGCGCCTGTGCGATGATCGCGGCCTCCATGGCCTCGTCCTCGTTCCACCGCTGCACCGCCCACGTCACCGTGGTCTGCATCGGCACGACCGAACGGGCCGGCCAGCGTCTGCAGATTCGAATTCGCCAGGGTCGTTGAGCTGCGGCTCCCGCGAGCCGGTGCTCGGCGATCCCGCTGATGCCAACGCGCCCCTCGGGCGCGAATCAACGCTCATCACCGACTCTGGAGAATTGAAAATGCAAGCCTTGATGCAGGACGCCGCTGCCGCGTCTTTTACCGCCTATCCCTCCCTCGACGAGCTGCGCGCCACCGCGGCGCGATTGCAGGGCCGCGTGCTGCGCACACCGGTCTGGCGCTGGCAGACGGGGGTGGTCGCCGAACGCCTGGCGCCGGCCACCGAGGTGTGGCTGAAGCTCGAGCTGCTGCAGCGCAGCGGCAGCTTCAAGTTGCGCGGGGCGCTGAACAACGTGGCCGTGCTGGACGACGCTGCACGGGCGCGCGGCGTCACGGCGGCGAGCGCCGGCAACCATGCGATGGCGGTCGCGCTGGCGGCGCAGGCCGCCGGCACCCCTGCAAAGGTTGCCATGCCCCGCCACGCCAGCCCGGCGCGCATGGCCGCCTGCCGCGCCGCCGGCGCCGAGGTGCTGCTGTTCGACACCATCCACGACGCCTTCGCCGCGGCACGCGCGCTGGTCGAGAGCGAAGGCCGCACGATGATCCACCCCTTCGACGGCCCGCTGACGGCTGCCGGCACCGGCACCGTCGGCCTCGAGCTGATGGAGCAGGTGGCCGGGCTCGACGCGGTGGTCGTGCCGGTCGGCGGCGGTGGCCTGGCCGGGGGCATCGCCGCGGCGGTCAAGCAGCTGAACCCGCGCTGCGAGGTTTTCGGCGTCGAGCCGCTCGGCGCCGACGCGATGGCGCGCAGCTTCGACGCCGGCGCGCCGGTGACGCTGGAGCGCGTCGACACCGTCGCCGACAGCCTCGGCGCGCCCTATGCGATGGACTACAGCTTCGGCGTCTGCCGGCGCTTCGTCGACGAGGTCGTGCGGGTCAGCGACGACGCGTTGTGCCAGGCGCTGCACTGGCTGTTCCGCGACATGAAGCTGGCGGTCGAGCCGGCCGGCGCGGCGGCCACCGCGGCGCTCTTCGGGCCGCTGCGCGAACGGCTCGACGGCCGCAAGGTGGCGTTGATCGTCTGCGGCGCGAACCTCGATGCCGACACCTTCGCACGCCTGCTGGCGCGCGGCGCGGCACTGGATCAGTCAGCCTAACGTATGAAGTCCACGGGCATGGTGTCGGCGTAGGCGTTCGGCGACACCGTGCCCAGCGGCAGCGTCTTCTCGGCCGCTTGGGCCGCCTGGGCGGCCTGGGCCGCCGCCTGCCGCCGATCGTGTTGCTCGGCGAGCAGCCGCATCTGGACCTGCGCCAGCAGCGGATCGGCCGACGCGGTCAGCACGTCGAGCTGCGTCAGCAGCCTTGCCAGCGTCTGATCCGGCAGCTCGCCGAAGGATCCGAAGCCCTGGTGTTCGAGCAGCTGCGCGAGGAAGCGCAGATGCGGGAAGGCGCGGCGCGCATCGGGATGCTGGTCCAGTCGCGCCTTCACCGCGGCCGCCAGCGCCGGAGCATCGGCCGCGCGGGGCGACCGCGCGGGCTTTGGCGGTGCTGGGCGCTTCTGCGGGCCGGGCTGCTGCGCGTTGCCCTGGCGGTCGGTGCGCAGGACGCCCCAACGCACCAGCCACCGGCGCAGCAGCGCGGGCAACGAGAAGCCGCGCGCGGGAGCCGGTGCGGAGGGGTCGGAGCGGGGGCGCAGGGTGGACATGGCGGCAGTGCTTCGGACGCGGTGGGGTCGAACGGGATATCGGCCGCCGCCGCCCGCAACTTGAACCCGTGCCTGCCGATCGTTGCTGCGCCGGGGCCTCCAGCGGCGTCAACCCGTCCCTGCCGGCGATCGGACGAGGATCTGGGCGACCTCGCCGCGCGAGCTCAAGCCCAGCTTCGCGAGCAGGTGCGCGACATGGTGTTCGACGGTGCGCGGCGAGCGGTGCCAGAGCGCGGCGATCGCGCGGTCGCTCAAGCCTTGCGCGAGGTGTCCGACCAGCGCGCGCTCGCGCGGCGTCAGGCCGAGCGGGTCGGCGCGCGTGGCCTTGGCGCGGCCGCGCGGCACGGTCGCGCCGAGCTCGCGAAGCCGGCGCCGGGCCAGCGCCGCCGCCGGTGCGGCGCCGAGCGCTTCGAACAACGCCAGCGCGCGTTCGAGCTGCGCCGAATCGCCGCCGAGCAGCGCCAGCGCGGCCTCGTAGCGGTTGCCGAGCGCGCTCCACGCGGCCGCGGCGTCGTCGAGCCGGCCCTGCAGCTCCGCGGCGCAGGGCGCGGCAACCCCGTCCGGCGGCAAGGCGTCGAGAGCGCCGAGCCGGCGCCGCCACACCGCGAGCTGGCCGCAGCGCCACGGTTCGCCGGTGGCGCTGGCGGCGCCCCAGGCGCTGTCGACGATGCGTCGCAATTCGTCGCGGCGGCCGAGCAGCCAGGCCGCTTCAGCCGCGGCTGGGGCGGGCGGTGCGTACCACGGGGCCGGGTCCGGCCCGCGGCGGCCGGCCAGCACCTGCGACCAATAGCCGCGCGCCGCGGCCTGGCCGCGCCGCAGCGCAATGCGCATGCGGTGCTGCTCGCACTGCGCGCGATCGATCGGCAGCAGCCCGGGTTGTTCGAGCAGCGCGGCGAGCTCGTCGTCGGCGCGCGCCCACTCGCCGGTCTCGATGCGGCCGAACGCGCGGCGGATGCGGATGCGCGTGGCGTAGAGCTCGAAGTCGCGCGCTTCGCAGTAGGCCAGTGCTTCGTCGCACAGCTGCGCGGCGCGCTCGGCATGGCGGTGCACCAGCGCGTGGGCGATCAGGTTCATGTAGGCGCGCGCGGCCTGCTCGGGCCAGCCGCGGTCGAGCGACATGCGCAGGCTGCGCTCGAGCCGGCCCCAGGCATCGGCGCGGTCGGCGCGCACCAGCTCCTCGGAGCCGACGGTGTTGAGCGCATGCGCCAGCGTCTCGTCGTCGCGGCTCGCTTCGGCCAGCGCCAGCGCGCGGCGGCCCCAGTCCTCGGCGGCGCGCGACGGATCGAGCAGGTGCAGCTGGGCCATCACCGCGTAGGCGCGCGCCAGCTCGCGCGGCCGGCCCAGCGGCTCGAGCAAGCTGATCGCCTCGGCCGCGAGGCGCTTGCCGCCGGCCGGGTCGCCGCGCAGCCACAGCAGGCGTGCCAATCGCGCCAGCCCGAGTGCGGCACCCACCGCATCGCCGCTGTCGCGGTGCAGCGTGATCGCCTGCTCGCGCGCGGCCTGTGCGCGGTCGAGCTCGGCGATCAGCTCGCATTGCTCGGCCTGGTCGGTCAGCAGCGCGGCGCGCAGGGCGGGCGGCGCGTGGGCGCTGCGTTCGAGCGCCATCGTGTACAGGGCAGCCGCCTGCCGATGCGCCGCGGCGCGTGCGGTATCGGCGGCGGCCTGCGGCGCGAGCTGCAGCACCTCGGTGTCGAGCCCGGCGCCCTCGGCATGGTGCACGCGGCGGGTCGCGCTGGCCTCGGGCAGCGCCTGCAGCAGCTGGCGGTGCAGCGTGCGGCGGCGGCCGTCGGCGAGCGCCGATTCGATGGACCGCCGGGCCAGCTCGTGGCGGAAGACGATGGTGTCGCCGCTGCTGGTCAACAGGCCGCTGGCGGCGCATTCGTCGAGCGCATCGAGCAGGTCGGCGTCGATCGCGGCGAGCACCTGGCGTTCGAGCGGCACCGGCGAGACGCTGGCCGCGTCGAGCAGCCGCCGCGCCGTCGGCGCCAGGCGTTGCGCGCGCGCCAGCACGGCGTCCCGCACCGAGGCCGGCAGCGCCTGGCTCGACTCGCCGCCGAGCAGCTCGGTGATGAAGAACGGATTGCCTTGCGTCAATCGGTGCAGCCCGCGCGGCGAGCGGCCGGCGCGGCGCGCGGCGAGCTCGACGCCCTTGGCCGACAGCGGCACCAGCGGCAGGCGCAGGGTCGCCGCCGGCGGCAGCCCGGCGATCACGACGTGCAGCGGATGCTCGGGCGGCAGCTCGTCGTCGCGGTAGCTCAGCACCAGGCCGAGCGGCAGCCCTTCGATGCGGCGGCCGAGGAAGCGCAGCAGGTCGAGGCTGGCGTGATCGGCCCATTGCGCATCGTCGACCACCAGCACCAGCGGCGTGCGGCGCTGGCGCAGCCAGGCCAGCAGCTCGGGCATCACGTCCTGCACGCGGTGGCCGCGCTGCACCAGCGCGGCGAGGCCGGGCGGCAAGCCGTCGAGCATGTCGAGCAGGGGCCCGAGCGGCGTCGGCGACAGCAGCGGTTCGCACCAGCCGACCAGCCAGTCGAGCCGCGCCGGTGCCGCCGCGCGCGCGGCGTTCAGCAGGCTGGTCTTGCCGACGCCGGCCTCGCCGTGCAGCAGCAGGCAGCGCCCCGCTGCGCCCGGCGCGGCGAGCTGACGCAGCCACGTTGCAAGCTGCGTCAGCGGCATCTCACGCTCGATCAGCGGCGGCGCGCCCGGCGCCGCGCAGTGCTGCATGCGAACCCCCTCGATCCTGGGGCCGCATGGTACCGACGCATGGGGGCGGGGGCCGGCTCAGGGCAGCGACTTGTCGCGGAAGAAGTTCCACAGCAGGTCGGGCATGTAGTTCGGGTAGTGGTGGTCCAGGCCCTGGATCACCGCGGTGAACAGCGTGTTGCCGCCGGCGGGCACGGCAGTGCTCGTCGAGTGCTGGTAGACGCTCATCAGGTGGCCGTAGAGGGTGACCTGCTGCCACGTGTAGCTGTCGGCCAGGCTCAGCACGCCGGTGAAGGGCTGCGTCATGTGCTGGAAGCGCGGCGACGCGCCGACGTCGGTCAGCGGCAGGGGGTTCTCGGCCGAGGCGTTGTAGCGGTCGTCGCGATCGCCGATCGCGTAGATCATCGACATCGGGCGCGCTGCCGCACCGCTCAGCCGGGCCTGCGCGCCGCCGCCATTCGATGCCGCGGCGGCGAGCAGGTCCGAGGCCTCGTGCGCCAGCCGCAGCGCCATCTGCCCGCCGTTGGAGAAGCCGCTGACATAGATGCGGCGCGTATCGGCGGCGAAGCTCGTGGTGAGGTCGGTGACCATCGCGCGGAAGAAGGCGACGTCGTCGGCCAGCGGGTGGTCGACCGCGGCCAGCACATCGGCGGGCAGCGTCGCGCGCTGTTCGGCGGTGCACAGCGGGCGTTCGCTCGGCTCGCCGAGGAACGCGTCGGCCCATTTGGTCGGCGTGCGGCGTTCCGCCGGATGGTCGAAGACGCCGTTGGCGTTGTCGTCCTCGTAGAGGCAGTGGCGCAGTGCCGTCGGGAAGACGGCGATCAGGCCTTCCGCATCGGCCTTCTCGCGCCAGCCGGAGTGGTTGTAGAACTCCTCGCCGGTGCCGGTGGTGCCGTGCAGCATGAAGACCGTCGGCGTATGGGTCAGGCCGCGTGCGCGCCACGGCAGGTAGACGATGTAGTGGCGGATCAGCCCGCCGATCACCGCCTGGCGCTGCAGCTTCAGGCCGCAGGCCGCCGGGTGGGCGTTGCAGTAGTCGGCCACCGAGCTGACCCGCACCGGCTCGATCAGGTTGCCGACGGCGGGCCCGCGTACGTAGATGTCGTTGGCCGTGAAGCCGACGCAGTTGCCGGTGCCCGGGTAGCAGCGGTAGACGTAGGGCGAGAGCACCTGCGTCGGCTGCGGGCCGGGGAACAGGCTGGCGTAGTTCTGCTCGATGTACGGCAGCAGCGTCACTGCAAGCGCTTCGTTCAGCAGGTCGTCGGAGATCGTGAAGAGCGCGCGGCGGCGGGCGTCGGCCGGCTCGGCGGCACCGGGGCTGTCAGCCGCGGGGCGCTCGCCGCCGCCGCAGGCACTGAGCACGGCCAGCGACGTGATGGCGACGAGGCGCGCGAGGGTGCTCGGGAACTGCATGGTGATCCTCCTGTCTTGCGATGAGGGCAAGACTAGGTGCCGCGGCAGCGCTCGCGCGCCGCGCCGGCTACCCGGAAATCAACTGCGGTCTACCTAGTTTTGCGCAGTGATCACGGCCGCACCGCCGGCACTTCCAGCGCCATGCCCGCAGCGCGGCGCGCCAGGTAGACCTCGAGCGCGAGCCACTCGTCGGCCTGCGGCGCCCAGGCTTCGGCGCGCACGCCGGTGACGCAGTTGCGCAGCCGCCGCTGCAGCGAGCCGAGCGCTTGCCATTCGAGGCGATAGGCCGGGTAGCCGGTGGGATGGCCCTGCGGAATGCGCGCGCCGCCGAGCCGCAGACCGGCGCGCTGGTCGTGGCAATGCAGGCAGGCGAGGTCGAGCTGGCCGAGGCGCTGGCGGTACAGCGTCTCGCCGCGCGCCTGCCAGGCGTCGAGCGCGCGGTGGGTATCGGGCTGCAGCGGCCGGCCGCGCGCCAGGTGGCCGAGGTAGGCGGCATGGGCCAGCACCTCGGCACCGTCCGGCCCCTGCACCGCGGCGTGTTGATGGCGCACGCGACAGCGATCGATGCTGGCGGACAAAGTGAGCGGCCGTGCGGCGGCCGGATCGAAGCGCGGGAAGCTGGCGGCGATCGGCGGCAGCGTGTCGGTTGCGTGGCAGGCGACGCAGGCTCGGCCCTGCGCCGGCGCGCGTGACCACAGCGCCTGGCCCTCCTGCACCCAGAGCTGGCCGGGGTTCTGCGTGTCGTCACGCTGCAGCGCCTGCAGCGCCGGGCTCAGGTCGTCGAAGCCGGAGCGGCGCGTGTCGGCGGCCATCGCGGCCAGCGCCGTCAGCAGCAGCGCGCTCGCGGCCCGCCTCATGCCACCCGCACGGCCACCGACTCGACCTGCACGAAGCCGTTGTCGCCTTCCCAGCGCAGCTGCAGCGTGCCGCTGCGTTCGGCGCGCCAGTGGAAGGCGAGGTAGGGGTTGGCGGCGATGGCCGGGTACAGCGTCGCGGCGAACACCGGCTCGCCGTCGAAACGGGCGCTGAACTGCGTGACGATGTCGCGCGGCAGCACGCGGCCATCGGCATCGGGCCGGAAGCCGCTTTCCATCGGATGCGCGAGCGTGACGCGGATCTCGACCACCTCGCCGCGCTTCGGGTTCGGGGGCACATGGATCAGGACGCGCGCCACGACGTTCTACCCTTCAATGCACGCGGCCAGCGTGACCAGCACGTCGACGCGCTGCAGGCCGATGCTGCCGTCGGAAAAGCGCGCCAGCGTGGCGAGCTGCTGCGAGGTGGCGAGGCGGATGCGCGTCGAGACGACAGCGCGGCCCGACGCCGGCGACAGCCGGAAGCGCGCGACGTCGCGCTGCGGGTTGTGCTCGTTGAAGACCGCAATCTCCTGCACGTGGTCGGCGGCGGTCATCGGGCTGTCGACGCGCACTGTGATCGGCACGGCATTGCCGTTCTCGACCAACGGCGCGATCTCCAGTACCACGCGGCCTTCGCGCGGCTGCGCGGCGCCGGCCCAGGCGCGGATCGCCGCGTCGAGCGTCGGAACCTGCGCGTGCGCGGGCAGCAGCGTGAACGCCCACAGTGCGCCGGTCGACTGCAGCACGGTGCGGCGCGACAGCGTGCTCATGTCAGTGCAGCGTCGCGAGATACGCGACGACGTCCTCGATCTGCTGCGCATCCAACAGCGGCTTGCCGCGCTGCGCCGGCGCGGCACGCGTCAAGCCGTCGATGCGCCCATACGCCGGCATGATCGTCTCGGGATTGAAACGCTGCGGCTCGACGATGCGCAGCCGCAATTGCTCGGCATTCAGTCGCGCACCGACACCCGCCAGGTCGGGCGCCAGATCGCCGCGCAGGTGCGCCGGCACGCCGGGCGCCGGATGGCACAGCACGCATTGGCTCAATGCGCGATTGGCGACGATCGCGGCGCCGCGCGCCGGATCGCCCGGTGCGGCGGCCATCGCCACGTTGCACAGCCCGAGCAGGAGCCACCACCCTCTACCCATGCTTCAGGTCATGGTGCTTCAGCGGCAGCTCGCGAATGCGCTTGCCGGTGGCGGCGAAGATCGCATTCAGCACCGCCGGCGCGGCGACCGCGATCGTCGGTTCGCCGACACCACCCCAGAAGCCGCCCGAGGGCATCACGATGGTCTCGACCTTCGGCATCGCCGCCATCTGCAGCACCGGGTAGGTGTCGAAGTTGGCCTGCTGCATGCGGCCGTCCTTGATCGTGCATTCGCCGTACAGCGCGGCCGACAGGCCGTAGGCGAACGAGCCTTCGACCTGGGCCTCGATCTGCTGCGGGTTGACCGCATGGCCCGAGTCGGTGGCGGCGACGATGCGGTGGATCTTCAGCGCGCCGGCCGGCGACACCGAGACCTCGGCGCAGGCCGCGACGTAGCTGCCGAAGCCCATGATCTGCGCCAGCCCCCGATGCACCGGTAAACCGCCGATCGGCGCCGCCGGACGGTCCCAGCCGGCGCGTTCGGCCACCGCGTTCAACACCGCCAGGTGCTTCGGGCTGCCGGCGAGCAATTGCCGCCGCAGCGCCAGCGGGTCCTGCTGGGTCGCGTGCGCGATCTCGTCGAGGAAACACTCGACGTAGATCGCGTTGTGGTTCAGGTTCACGCCGCGCCAGAAGCCGGGCCGCACCGGCGGGTTGCGCATCGCATGGTCGACCAGCAGGTTCGGCACGCCATAGCCGAACGCGCCTTCGGGACCGCCGTTGTTGAGGCCCTGGAACACGACCGGATCGAGCCCGTTGCGCACGTTCTGCGGGAACAGCCCGGCGAGGATCGATTGGCCCGAGGTGCGCATGTGCAGCGCCTGCAGCTGGCCTTGCGCGTCGAGGCCGGCCTTCAACTTGCACATCGTTATCGGGTGGAAGAAGCCATGCAGCATGTCCTCTTCGCGGCTCCAGATCAGCTTGACCGGCGTGCCCGGCAGCTCCTTGGCGATCGCCACCACTTGGCGGATCCAGTCGGTCATGCCGCGGCGGCCGAAGCCGCCGCCCAGGTGCAGCTTGTAGACCTCGCACTGCGCCGCGGGCAGGCCGGCGGCTTCGGCGGTTGCGGCCAGCGCGGACTCGCCGTTCTGCGTCGGTGTCCAGACCTCGCAGCGTTCGGGCGTCCCCGCGGAGCCCGGCGTGAACCTTGCCGTCGCGTTCATCACCTCCATCGTCGCGTGGTTCTGGTACGGGTAGCTGTAGACCGCCTCGATGGTGCGCGCCGCGCCGGCGAGCGTCTCGCGCGCCTTGCCGCGCTCGTGGCCGACCACCGCTTCGGGCGCGTCGAGGCCGGCCTTGAGCAGCGCGGCGACATCGGCACTCGACAGCTTGGCGTGCGGGCCTTCGTCCCATTCGATGGTCAGCGCGTCGAGCGCGCTCTTGGCATGCCACCAGGTGTCGGCGACCACCGCGACCGCGCTGTCGCCGACCGGCACCACCTTCTTGACGCCGCGCCGGCCGGCGATCGACGCCGCATCGAAGCGCTTGACCTTGCCGCCGATCACCGGGCAGTCGCGGATCGCCGCGTTCAGCATGCCGGGCAGCGCGAGGTCCATGCCGTAGACCTGGCGGCCGTTGAGCTTGTCGGCGGTGTCCAGGCGCTTGACCGGCTTGCCGGCGATCTTCCAGCTCTTCGGGTCCTTCAGCGTGATCTCGGTCGGCGGCGTCAGCTTGGCGGCCGCGGCGGCGACCTTGCCGTAGCTGGTGCGCTTGCCGCTAGTCGTGTGCGTGATGACGCTGGCGGCGGCCGTGCATTCGGCCGCCGGCACTTTCCATTGTTCGGCCGCGGCCTGCACCAGCATCATTCGCGCCGCGGCGCCGCCCTTGCGCACATAGTCGTGCGATTCGCGCACGCCGCGGCTGCCGCCGGTGGAGAAATTGCCCCAGGCGCGGTTGCGCTTCAGGTTCTGGCCGGGCGTCGGGTATTCGGTGCTCACCTTGGCCCAGTCGCATTCGAGCTCCTCGGCGACCAGCTGCGCGAGGCCGGTCAGGCTGCCCTGCCCCATCTCGCTGCGCGCGATGCGGATGATCACCGTGTCGTCGGGCTTGATCAGCACCCAGGCGTTGAGCTCGGGGTTCGCGGCCGCCTGCGGCACCGCCGGGATGTGGAAGCCGAGCGTGAAACCGCCGGCGCTGGCCGCGCCGGTCGCGGCGATGAATTCACGGCGCTTCATGCTTGCACTCCTGCCGCGCGCTTGATCGCCGCGCGCACGCGGTTGTAGGTGCCGCAGCGGCAGATGTTGGTCATCGCCGCATCGATGTCGGCGTCGGTCGGCTTGGGCTTGTCCTTCAGCAGCGCGGCGGCGGCCATCAGCATGCCGGACTGGCAGAAGCCGCATTGCGGCACGTCGAGCTCGGCCCAGGCTTTCTGCAAGGCATGGCTGCTGTTGGGCGACAGGCCCTCGATCGTCACGACCTTCGATTTGGCTTCGACGGTCGACACCGGGCGCACGCAGGAGCGCGTCGGCACGCCGTCGATCAGCACGGTGCAGGCGCCGCATTGCGCGACGCCGCAGCCGTATTTGGTGCCGGTCAGGGCGAGCTGCTCGCGCAGCACCCACAACAGCGGCGTGTCGGGTTCGGCGTCGTGCGTGCGCTGCTTGCCATTGACGTTCAGACGGGCCATCGCGGGATCTCCTCGTTCGCGGATCGAAGCCGGCGGATCATGGCGCGGCGGCGGAGACCCTGGCAAGCGTAGTGCTCTAGCCGAGCTCCCTCCGGCGCTGTCGCTCACTCCACACGTTTGCCGGCAGCGCTGGTCTCAATCAGCTTCTGCAGCCGCTTGGCCTGTGTCGCCGGCAGCTTCGCGCTGATGACCCACCAGGTGATGACCTTGCGGTACGACGGGGGCTGGCGGCTGAAGAAGGCCCACGCGGCGGGGTCGGCGCGCAGCGCCGCTTCCTGCTCGGGGCTGAAAGTGATCGTGCCCTGCTCGAAGGCATAAACGCGCGACTTGTCTTCGCGCCGATTCGCGAAGGCCGTCTCGCCGGCGGGCAGCACGCGGCCCGCGGCCTGCAGTTCACCGAAGCGCTTGATGTTGACGGCGCTCCAGATGCTGCCCGCGCGGCGCGGCGAGAAGCGGATGACGTAACGCTGATCGTCGAGGCGCTTGCGCACGCCATCGATCCAGCCGACGCACAAGGCTTCGTCGACCGACTCCGGCCAGCTGATCGACGGCTGGCCGGAGTCCAGCTTCCAGAAGCCGACCCACTGCGGTTCGGCGCGCGCGTGCTGCGTCTTCAGCCAGCGCCGGAAGTCGGCGGCACGCGCGAAGTAGCGGACGTCGCCGACTTCCAAAGGGCTCAGGCTTGCGCCGGGATCAGCTTGATCACCGCGAAGGTCGCGCCCTGCGGATCGATCAGCACCGAGAAGCGGCCGATGCCGGGGATGTCGGTCGGCGGCACCATCGTGCGCCCGCCGAGGGCCTGCGCCTGCGCCGTCGTTGCATCGGCATCGGCGACGGCCACATAGGGCACCCACTGCGCCGGCGCATCGCTGCGCATGATGCCGCCGCGCGATTGCCCGCCCTTGGCCAGCATGTAGTAGCTGCCCTGCTCGCCCATGTCCATCGTCTCGTGGCCGTAGCCGAAGGCGGCCTCGTAGAAGGCCAGCGCGCGCCGTGGATCGGCTGTCCACAGCTCGTTCCAGCACCACTGGCCGGGGGGCGCCTGCGGCACGTCGGGGCGGTCGCCCTGCGTGCTCTTCCACAGCGAGATCACCGCGCCGGTCGGGTCGACGATCGTCGCGCCGCGGCCGACGACGCCGAATTCGGTCGGCCCCTGCAGCGACTTCGCGCCGGCGGCCAATGCCGTGCGGTGGCTGTGGTCGACGTCCAGCACCGACAGGAAGCCGCGCCATTGCGGCGCTTCACCGGACTTGGCGGCCACGAAGCCGCCGATGCCGTCGCTGCCGTTCATGATCAGCGGATAGCGGTCGTCGCCGATCGGCATCATCTCGACATGCCATCCGAGCAGGCGCTCGTAGAAGCTGCGCGCCGCGCCGGTGTCGGCGGACAGGTGTTCGAACCAGACGAATTTGCCGGGCAGGGGGTCCATGGTGCGCCTCGTCGGTGATGGTTGGGGGGAGCGTTCAGCATAGACCTGCATCGGCGCGCTGACCATCGCCCTTTCGGCAAAGCCGCATCAGGCCAATCGGACCGGGATGCGGCGGCGGCCGAAGCCGCGTTCGAAGCGGGCCGCGAAGTGGCCAGCGAGGCGTCGGCCGCACTCGGGGCAGCCGCCCTCGGCCGTGAGCCGGTAGTCGCCGATCTGGTACCAGTCGCGCTCGATCAGCAGCGCGCTGCAGCCAGCGCAGTAGGTGCTGCCACCGGCACCGTCGTGCACGTTGCCGGTGTAGACGTGCTTCAGCCCCTGGTCGAGTGCGATGCGGCGCGCGCGCGTCAGCGTCGCCGGCGGTGTCGGCGGCCGGTCGGTCATCTTGTAGTCGGGATGGAAGGCGGTGAAGTGCAGCGGCACTTCCGGGCCCAGGTGCTCCAGCACCCAGCGGCTTTCGGCCTCGATCTCGTCGTCGCTGTCGTTCAAGCCGGGGATCAGCAGCGTCGTGATCTCGAGCCAGCAATCGGTCTCGTGATGGATGTATTCGAGCGTCTCGAGCACCGGCGCGAGGTGCGCGCCGGTCTGCTGGAAATAGAAGGCCTCGGTGAAGCCCTTCAGGTCGACATTGGCCGCGTCCATCTTCGAATAGAAGACGCGGCGCGGCTCGGCATGGATGTAGCCGGCGGTCACCGCGACGGTCATCACGCCGCGTGCGTGGCAGGCGTCGGCGCAGTCCATCGCGTACTCGGCGAAGATGACCGGGTCGTTGTAGGTGAACGCGACGCTGCGGCAGCCCGACTCGATGGCCGCCTCGGCCAGCCGCTCGGGCGTGGCCTCGTCCATCAGCCGGTCCATCTCGCGGCTCTTCGAGATGTCCCAGTTCTGGCAGAACTTGCAGGCCAGGTTGCAGCCGGCGGTGCCGAAGGACATCACGCTGGAGCCCGGATGGAAGTGGTTCAGCGGCTTCTTCTCGATCGGGTCGACGCAGAAGCCGGAGCTGCGGCCCCAGGTCGTCAACACCATCTGGTCGTCGATGCGCTGGCGCACGAAGCACAGGCCGCGCTGGCCTTCGTGCAATCGGCAATCGCGCGGGCACAGGTCGCACTGGATGCGGCCATCCTCCAGCCGGTGCCACCAGCGCCCCGGATGCCTCGACTCAGCAACGCCGCTGCTCATCGCTACTCCTCGAACTTCTCCACGCTGTAGCGCGACAGCTTCACCCCCGGCGCCCAGAAGTCGGGCGGCAGCCCGGCCTTGTGCTTCAGCGCGCGCAGGAAGGCGGTGGGGTCGGGCAACTCTTCCCAGACCTGCGGCAGGAACGTCGCGCGGCTGTCGCGCCAGTCGAGGATCACGCCGTCGATGCCGGGCCGCAGGGCGGCGAGCGCCTCGGCTTCATCGTGCGCGGGGATCTCCACCGCCGGGCCGAGCAGCGACACCTCGATCTGCAGCCCCGGCCACTCGGCCAGCGTCAGCGGCGCGAAGCGGCCATCGTGAAACGCGGCGGCGACGGCGTTGCTGCGCACGTCGGCGCCGAGCGGGCGCACCGCCTCGAGCCGGCCGACGCAGCCGCGCAGGCGCCCGTCGGCGCTGCGCAGCGTGACGAAGGTGGCGCCGGGTTGCTCGAAGTCCGGCAGATCGCGCACCGGCGCGGGATCGAGGCCGAGCGCCTTGGCGATCGCTTCGCGCGCCGCGGCGAGCAGCGCCGGCCCGAGCGTGGCCGGATCGTCCTGCGGCGCCACCGGTTCGAAGGCGATGGCCGCGTAACCGACGACGCGGCGCCGGTCGCCCTCGGGGCTGTCGGCCGAGGTGCATTGGGCGAGCAGCCGCGGCTCGAGCCGCTCGGCGCGGGCGATCTGCAGCGTGCCGTTCAGCGCCGCGGCGCCGCAGGCCTCGTCACCGTCGAGCGCCTGGTCGAAATGCAGGATGCGCTCGACCGTCGCGTGGTCGCGCGCCTGCGCCGCGGCTTCGCTCAGGTAGTGCGACAGGTCGGAGCTGACGATCACCAGCGTCTCGTCGCCACCCCACAGCCGGCGCACGACCGCGGCGACATCGTCGGGCGTCGCGTGGCCGACGACCAGCGGCACCAGCGTGAAGCCGTCGCCGAGCACGGTCTGCAGGAAGGGCAGCTGCACTTCGATCGCATGCTCGTGCGCATGCGCGGCGCTGCTGTGCAGCACCTGCGGCAGGTCGCGCAGGTCGTCCATCGCGGCGAGGTCCAGCGGCACCGTGCCGAGCGGGGTCTCGAACACGGTTTCGGCCGGCAGCGCCAGCCCGTGCAGCGGCACGCGGTGCGCCGGCGCCAGCAGCACGACGCGGCGGATGCGCTCGCGCCACGGCCCGAGCAAGGCCATGCCCTGGGCGGCGCAATCGCCGCTGTAGACGTAGCCGGCGTGCGGCAGGACCAGCAGCTTCGGCGGCCGCGCGCGCGGCGGCTCGGCGCGCGTTTGGGCCAGGTGCCGGGCGACGCTGCGGCGCAGCGCCGCAGGCTCGGCCGGGTAGAACATCCCGGCAACGGCGGCGGGGCGGGTGGCGGCCATGGGCGGATCCCCTCTGAGCTCTGGTGTTCAGAGTCAGTGTGGGCCGCCGCGGCCAAAGTTCAAGCGCGTCGGCGTCGGGTTGTGCCGGCGCGCAGCAGCGCCCAGCACTCGAACAGGCCTGCCAGCAGCGTGCCGGCGATCGCCAGCGCAGGATGGCTGACGAGGCGGTGGAAGCGGACTGTCATCGAAGGACCTCCGGACGGCGGCGGTCCAGGCTAGGTCGCGCCGATGACGGCGGCGTGACGAAACGGTGTCAGGGCCGCCTTGGTCTCAAGCCAGCACGCGCAGCAACCACTGGTTCAGCGCGGCGATCTCCTCCAGGCACACCGAGTGCTCCATCGGGTATTCGTGCCAGTCGACGTCGTGGCCGAGTTCGGCCAGCGCATCGCGCGCGGCAATGCCGCGCAGCACCGGCACCACGCCGTCCTGGCTGCCGTGGGCGAGGAACACGGGTGTGTCGGCATTGGCGGCGTGGCGCTCGCCGGCGGTGCTCGCCGCCAGCGCCAGGTAACCCGACAGGCCGGCCAGCCCGGCGAGCCGCTGCGGATACCGCAGCCCTGCCAGCAGCGTGATGGCGCAGCCCTGCGAGAAGCCGGCCAGCACGATCCGATGTGCCGGCATGCCGCGCGCGACCTCGCGGTCGATCAAGGCATGCACCAGCGCCAGCGACTCGCGCAGCCCGGCCTCGTCCTCGCGCCGCACCAGGTCGTTGCCGAGGATGTCGTACCAGGCGCGCATGCGGTAGCCGCCATTGATCGTCACCGGCCGAACCGGCGCGCGCGGCATCAGGTAGCGCACCGGGCCGATCGCCGACAGGTCGAGCTCGTCACACATCGGCAGGAAGTCGGTGCCATCGGCGCCGAGGCCGTGCAGCACGATGACGCTGGCCACCGGGTCGGCGGCGGGATGGAGTTCGATCGTGGCCAGGCTCATGTCGGGATCCGTTCAGCAGAGGGTTTGTGCGCATGGTAAGCGGCTACTTCGCTGCGTCACATGCCGCAGCTAGGGTGGCGGCCGCATGACCGGCCCTCCCACCCCGCTGCCCGAACTGCGCGAGCTGGAGGCCTTGATCGCCGCCGGCGGCTCGCGGCTCGATGCGCGGCGGGCGGGCGAGGTCGCGCTGGGATCGCAGCGACTGCCGCTGTGGGTGATCACGCTCGGCAACCCGGCGCCGGACCGGCCCGGCTTCGGCGTCTTCGGGGGCGTGCACGGGCTCGAACGCATCGGCGCCGAGGTGGCGCTGGCCTTTCTGCGCAGCCTGGTGATGCGGCTGCGCTGGGACGCGACGCTCGAACGGCTGCTCGAGGACCTGCGCATCGTCGTGATGCCGCTGGTCAACCCGGGCGGCCTGCGGCTTGGCACGCGCGCCAATCCGCACGGTGTCGACCTGATGCGCAATGCGCCCGTCGATGGCGAGGACCACCTGCCGTGGCTGCTCGGCGGGCATCGGATCTCGCCGCGGCTGCCGTGGTACCGCGGGCCGGCGGGCGCGCCGATGCAGGCCGAGGCGCAGGCGCTGTGTGCGGTGGTCGAGGCCGAGCTGCTGCCGCGGCCGTTCAGCCTGGTCGTCGACTGCCACTCCGGATTCGGCCTGCACGACCGGCTGTGGTTTCCGTTTGCGCACACCGCGCGGCCGTTTCCGCACCTGGCCGAGCTGCAGGCCTTCTGCGAGATCCTCGACCAGTCGCTGCCGCAGCACCCTTACCTGGTCGAGCCGCAGAGCCTGCAGTACCGCGCCCACGGCGACCTGTGGGACCACCTGGTGCTGCAGGGCGAGCGCATGGCCGCGGCGCCGGTGCTGCTGCCGCTGACGCTGGAAATGGGCTCATGGCTGTGGGTCAAGAAGAACCCGCGCCAGCTCTTCTCGCGGCTCGGGCTCTTCAACCCGCTGATCGGCCACCGCCAGCAGCGCGTGCTGCGGCGCCATGTCGCCTGGCTGGACTTCGCCGCCCGCGCCGCGGCCAGCGCGGCACGCTGGTTGCCGCAGGGCGACGAGCGTGCGCGGCGGCATGAGGCGGCGCTGGCGCGCTGGTATCGCACGAGTGCGCGGTAGTGACTGGTCACGACCCCGGTGCCCCCGGGCCATCGATCGCCGCCTACACTCTCGCCCCCATCTCTTCCGCCTGCAGGACTCTTCGGCATGTTCGCGAACCGTTCTTCCGCCCGCCGCCTGGCGCTCGTTTCCTCGTTGATGTCGGCGCTGCTGGCGGCCACCGTGCCGGCCGCCGCGCAAACCGCCGCGCCGGCGGCCAGCGCGCCCGCCGGTCCGACCGTGCGGCCGGAGGTCGGCAACCCGCTGACCGCCGCGCAGGCGCTGGTCCGCAGCAACCAGGGCAAGGAAGCGCTGGCCAAGATCGCCGAAGCCGAAGCCGCGCCGAATCCGACGCCCTACGAGCAGCATTCGATCAATCACACCAAGGCCGTCGCGGCGCTGGCAGCCGGTGACTCGGCGCAGTCGCTGCTGCTGTTCGAGAAGGTGCTGGGCTCGCGCTTCCTGCCCGAGAAGGACCGTCTGCCGATCACCGAATCGACGGCCCGGCTGGCGATCCAGACCAAGAACCATCCGAAGGCGCTGGCGCAGCTGAAGAGCTACAAGAGCCAGGGCGGCGCCGATGCCGCGCTGCTGCGCGCCTATGCGCAGCTGCTCGCCGAGGCCAACGACTTCGCCGGCGCGGCCGCCGAAGCCAAGGCGCAGATCCAGGCCGAGGAAGCCGCCGGCCGCAAGCCGCCGGAGTCGCTGTACCGCATCCTCGGCTTCAGCCAGCAGAAGCAAGCCGACAACACCGGCTACGTGCAGACGCTCGAGAAGCTGGTGCAGACCTACCCGACGCCCGACTACTGGGCCGACCTGGTGTCACGCACCGTGCGCAAGCCGGGCTTTGCCGACGACCGCCTGCGGCTGGACGTCTACCGGCTGCAGCGCGCGCTCGGCGTCGCGCTGCAGGGCGACGAGATCGCCGACATGGCGCAGCGGGCGGTGCAGATCGGCCTGCCTGCCGAAGCGCAGAAGCTGCTCGACGAAGGTTATGCGGCCGGCCTGCTCGGCAAGGGCAAGGACGCCGCCGCGCACGCCAAGCTGCGCGAGCAGGCGACGAAGGTCGCGGCGCAGGACCAGAAGACCTTCGGCGACAGTGAAGCCGCGGCTCAGAAGGCCAAGGATGGCAATGCGCTGGTCAACCTGGGCGTGGCGCTGGCCGGCACCGGGGCCTACGACCGCGCGGCGACGCTGATCGAGCAGGGCATATCGCGCGGCGGGCTGCGTCGGCCGGAAGAGGCCACGCTGCACCTGGGCTGGGTGCAGTGGCGCGCCGGCCGCGCCGACGATGCGCTGCGCAGCTTTGCGGCCGTCAAGGGGGGCGACGAAGGCACGGCCGACCTGGCGCGGCTGTGGGGCTATCACCTGCGCAACAGCGGCGCGAAGAAGTCCTGAACCCGTTGGTCTAGCGCGCGGTGCCGAAGTAGTGTTCGAACAGCGCGCGGCCGTCGAGCTCGCGCGTGTGCAGCCCGTCGATCTGCTCGGAAAACGGCGCCGCGGCGGCGGGCGGCGGCGCGGCCACCACCTCGCTGCGCGCGACACTGCCGGCCAGCGTGCCGTGGCGCCGGTAGTGCGCCAGGATCTGCGACAGCGGCGGCACCTGCTCCGCCGTCGGTTCCTCGGCGCTCGCCCACGGCGAGGCCGCGGGCGAGGGCTTGGGACGCGCGTGCGGATTCATGACTCGATCCTAGGGTTTTTGCCCCTTCAGTGATCGCTCGAACTGGCGGGCGCGCACCCGCCAGATTTGGTTACAACGTCCAGCGCAGGCCCACCGACACGGCGCGGCCGGCATAGGGCGCGACTTCGCGGGCCGCGCGCAGGGTGCTGGCGTTGAACGCAAGGCGGTCGCCGGCGTTGTCGAGCTTGAGCGTCCAGCTCAAGTCGCCTGCGCCGAGGCGCATCGACCAGCTGGCCCACAGATCGACCAGCGTGTACGACGGCGTCGGGACGTCGCCGGGCGAAAAGCGGCTCTGCCGCGCCGCGTGCCGCGCCTGGCCGCCGATCCGCCAGCCGCCCTGCCGCGCCTCCAGCCCGAGCATCAGCCGCCACGGCGCCAGGCGCGGCAGCGGCGCACCGCTGGCGCGGTCACTGCCGCGCACCCGATCGACGCTGCCGTGGGCATCGAGCTGCCACGGTTGCTCGAGCAGGCGCCAGTGGCCCTCGAGCTCGATGCCGTGCAGCCGCGCCGGGATGCCGCGGAAGGCGTATCCAGGCACGGCCACCGGCGCGCCGTCCTCGCCGGTCTCCTCGATCGATGCGCCGGTGGCGTCGAGCGCGATGTAGTTCGAGAAGCGCGCGGTCCAGGCCTGCGCCTGCAGGCGGTGCGGACCGCGCTTCCACGCCAGCCCGAGCTCGGCCTGTCGGCTGCGCTCGGTCGCGAGGTTCGGGTCGCCGCGCTCGAACGCGCCGGTGGCGACGTGCACGCCGTTGGCGAACAGCTCGTAGTACGCCGGCGCGCGTTCGGTGTGCCCGAGCGATCCGCTGGCTGACCAGCCGCCGGCCAGCGGCGCCTGCAGCGACAGCGCCGCGCTGCGCGGCGAGAAACGGCGTTCGGCGGCGGCGCCGAAGCGCGCTTGCGCGGCTTCGCTGCCGGCCGGGTCGCCGTCGGAGCGCACGCGGCTGCGTTCGAGCCGCGCGCCGGCGGCGAGCGTCAGCGCGTCGCCGCGCCACTCCTGCAGCGTGAAGACGCCGGCGCTGCGGCTGTGCGTGTCCGGCACGAAGGCTTCGTCGCCGAGCGCGGAAAAGTCCAGCTGCTCGGCCTGCAGCCCGATCACGCCGTGCCAGCGGCCGACCGCCGCCTGGCGCGCCATCAGCCGCAGCTCGCGGCCGCGGCTGTGAAAACGCGTGCCGACCTCGGCGCTGCCCTCGACCTCGTCGTGGCGGTAGCGCGTCTGGCCGAGGCGGAACTCGAACTGCGCGAACGGGCCGGCGAGCGAGCGGCGCTCGCCGGCGAGCTGCGCCTGCTGGCGCCGCATGCGAATGGTCACGCCGGGCTCGACGGCGACGCCGTAATAGTTGCGGTAGCCATCAACCGCCGCGCCGACGTAGCCGTCGGCATCGGCCCAGCTCACGCCGACCGCGCCGGCGTTGCTGTCGCCGGCGCTGTTGATGACGCGCCGTGTCGGCTCGCCGGGCTCGCCGTCGAACACCGGCCTGAAGCGCGGCACGCGCAGGTCCTCGCTGCGCCGGGCGGCGACATCGGCATGCCAGTTCAGGCCGCCGGCGCCGCCTTCGATCACCGCGGCGCCGGCGCGCTCGTTGGCCGCGCCGCCGAAGCGCACTTCGGCGCGGCCGCCCAGGCGCTCCAGCGGCCGCCGCGGCACGCGGTTGTCGATGGCGTTGACCACGCCTCCGGTGGCGTTGCCGCCATACAGCAGCGCGGCGGGCCCGCGCAGCACTTCGAGGCGCTCGATCACCAGCGGATCGATCGCCACGGCGTGGTCGAAGCTCAGGTTCGACGCGTCGGCCGATGCGCCGCCGTTGTCGAGCAGGCGCACGCGGTCGCCGTCGAGGCCACGGATCACCGGGCGCGCGCTCTGCGGGCCGAAGCCGCTTTGCGCGACGCCGGGCAGGCCATCGAGCGTTGCGCCCAGCGTGCCGCCGCGGCGCAGCGCCAGGCCGTCGCCGGCGAGCACGTTGCTGGGCTGGATCAACTCGTCGCGGCCGAGCGGGTTGCCGGTGATGACGACGGTGGCCGGCGGCTGTTGCGCCAGCGTGGCGAAGGAGCCCAGCGCGAGCAGCGCGCCGAGCGGGGTGAAGCGGAAAGGGGATCGGAACATCGAAGCGTCCTGGCAAGTCGGCACGGACGGCGCGGCGCGGCGGCCTTCAGCTCAGGCCATCGCGCAGCGTCGTCGAGGAGGGAACGGCTGCAGCCGTTCGGTCAGGCCAGGAAGGGGGGAGGTCCGCGGGCGTGATAACCGGCGCCGGTGCCGCCGCGGTGCGCGAGCACCGGCAGCGCCGGTGCGGGCGCCGAGGGCGCGCGCATTGCGGCCGGCGACGCCGAGGGCAGCAAGGCGCTGCCGAGCGCCGTGAAGGCCAGGCACTCCAGGCAGGCGAGCTCGATCGTCGCCGCCTCTTCGTCGCCGTGCGCGGCCGCTGCGGCCTGCGCGCCCGAGCGCTGGTGCGACAGGCCATGCAGCAGCGCAGCGGGCTGCATCAGCAGCACCAGCAGCGACATCAGGATCAGCAGGCGGCGGCGCATGGCGGAAAGGCGCGAGAGCTTAGCAGTGCGCGCGGATCCCCCCGATGGGTGGGCGCCTTCCACCCGCCGGGGCGATGGTGCGGCGGCCGGTGCGGACGGACGATGCGCAGCAGGCAACGATCAACTTCAGGAGGATTGCATGGCGACGGCGACCCACGAATTCGACACGCGCGACGAACCGCTGGCCGGTTGCGGCTGGTTCGACTCCAGTCACGAGCTGTCGAGCGGGCTCGCGGTGATCGAGCACCGCGGGTTCGAGGCGCTGTCTCAGGATTTGCCGCTGGCCTGGCAAGTCGCGGCTTGCATGGCCGCGCTGCCCGTGGTTCAGCGTGCCGGCGCCTGGTAGCGGTCGACCAGCGCGGCTTCGAGCCGATAAGCCGCCGTACCCATCGGCGAGCCCTGGCGCGCGGCGCGCAAGCGGCCGCTGACCCACACCGTGTCCATCGTCTGGAAGCCGGTGATCGGCTTGGCCGGCTGCACCAGCACGATCTGGTTCGCCGGCGGCGGTGGGCTGTGGATGCAGGCGCCGAAGTACGGCACCAGCAGAAATTCGGTGATGCCGGCCTTGGTCTCGTCCAGCGGCACCAGGTAGCCGGGCAGCTTGATCGCCGCGCCGTCGAGTTTCGGTTCGGCCGGCGCGTTGTCCCAGGCCTCGCGCAGCTTGCTCATCATGTCCATCGCGCGTGGGTCGCCGTCGGTCAGCGCACCGAGGTTCTTGTCCTTCATGCCGGCCATCGGGTCCCAGCCCTTGGGCACCAGGTCGTCCCAGCGCAGCTCGGTGTAGCCGCCGGGCTTGCTGGCGGGCTGTGCGCGCAGCGCGCCGACGCTGCCAAGCAGGCCGAGCAGCAGCAGTCGGCGGGAGACGAGTGAGGAACGGGACATCGGGGGACTCTTTACAGACGGGGCGACAAGCCGTCGGCCAGCGACAGCCGGTAGGCGCGCCAGCCCGGCAGCAGGCTCGCGAGCCAGCCGCCGGCGAGCAGCGCGCCGATCAGGCGCCATTCTGTCGCCCCCGGCGGCGCGGCCTGCAGCGTCAGGCCGAAATGCCCCTGCACCCAGCCGCCCGCGCCCGCCACCGCGAGCCAGCAGGCGGCGACGCCGAGCGCCACGCCGGCGAGCGTCACCAGCGCGCCTTCGAGCGCCAGCAGCCACAGCACCTGGCGCGGCCCGGCGCCGACCGCGCGCAGGATCGCCAGCTCACGCCGGCGCTCGTTCAAGCCGGCGAGGATCACCGCGACCAGACCGCCCACGCTGACCAGCGCGACCAGCGCGCTCATCGCCTGCAGCCCGCGCTCGCCGAGTGCGACGACTTCCCACAGCTCGTCGAGCGCAACGCCGGGCAGGATCGCCAGCAGCGGCTCGTCGCGAAAGCCGGCCACCTCGCGCTGCAGCGAGAACACCGCGGCGCGGTTCTTCAGCCCGAGCAGCAGCGCGGTGATGCTGCGCGGTGTCAGGTCGCGCTGCGCCGCGGCTTCAGCGGACACCGCCACGCCCGGCAGCCGCGCGCCGGCGATCCAGTCGACGTGCAGCGCCTCGATCGCCTGCAGGCTGACGTGCAGCGTGCGGTCGACCGGGGTGCCGGTGGGTGCCAGGATGCCGACGACGCTGAAGGGCTTGTCGGCATGGTCGTTGGCCTGCAGCGCGCCGTCGCCGTGCGCGAGCACGACGGGCTGGCCGAGGCGGTAGCCGAGCCGCGCGGCGACGTCGGCGCCGAGCACGACGTCGTACAGGCCTTCGAAGGGTTTGCCGTGCGCGAAGCGCAGCGGCTGCTTGTCGCCATGGCGGAAGTGCCTGAAGTAGTCGCCGGTCGTGCCGAGCACCGCGAAGCCGCGATGGCTATCGCCCAATGAGAGCGGCACCGTCCAGGCCACCGCGCGGTGCTGCGCCAGCGCCTGCGCGCTCGACCAGCGGATGTTGTTGGTGGCATTGCCGATGCGGAACACCGAATACAGCAGCAGCTGCACCGGGCCGGTGCGCGCGCCGACGATCAGGTCGGTGCCGGAGACGGCCTGCGAGAAGTTGTCGCGCACGTCCTGGCGGATGCGCTCGATGCCCATCAGCAGGAAGCTCGACAGCGCGATCGACACGACGACCAGCGACAGCGCGAAGCGGCGATTCCAGGCGCTGCGCGCCGCGAGGCTGAGCAAAGGCTTCATGCGGCGAGCAAGGCCCGGTTCAGCGCCGGCAGGTCGAGCTGACGGTCGAAACGAGCGGCCAGCCGCGCGTCGTGGCTGACGAAGACCAGCGCGCTGCCGGCTTCGGTGCACGCCTCGAGCAGCAGCACCATGAAGGCTTCGCGCAGGTCCTCGTCGAGGGCCGAGGTCGGCTCGTCGGCGACGACCACCGCCGGCGCGCCGATCAGCGCGCGCGCGGCGGCCACGCGTTGCTGCTGGCCGACCGACAGCTCGCCGGCCGGGCGCCGCCACAGCGTTTGCGCCAGCGCGCTGCGTTCGAGCAGCCGCTCGGCGGCGCCGGCGCCGGCGCGTTCGGCGCGCCGGCGCGAGAAGCGGCAGGGCAGGCGCACGTTGTCGAGCACCGACAGGTAGGGCAGCAGATTGAACTGCTGGAAGATGTAGCCCAGGTGGTCGGCGCGGTGCGCATCGCGCGCCGCCGACGACAGTGCGCGCCAGTCGCGGCCGAGCAGCGCAAGCGCGCCGGCATCGGCGACCAGCACGCCGGCCATCAGCGACAGCAGCGTGCTCTTGCCGCAACCGCTCGGGCCGCGCAGGAAGACGCGCTCGCCGGGCGCGATGTCCAGCGATTCGATCTGCAGCAGGTCTTGGTGGGCGCCGGGCCAGCGGTAGCGCAGGCCCGCGAGGTGCAGCGCCGGGAGTGTCATGGCGCGGCAGCTTAGCAGTGGGCTCGAGAACGGTTCGTCGGCGCTGGCGACGCTTCGGCGCACGCTCGCGCGGCTTCGTCGCAAGTCGATGGAACGCACAGCGGGCACTGCCTACAGTCCAGTCATCGAACAACGCAACACCCACCGAATGGAGCCCACCATGACGAACTCGATCACCCACCACGCCGTCGCTTTCAGCTTCGCCGCCTTCGTCACGCTGGGCGTGCTGTTCGGCCTCAACGGCCTGGCCAGCAGCAAGTACCAATCGGCGCACGAGCTGGCGCAAGCCACGGCCGAACTGCGCGCCTGAATCATCGACCCCGACAGCCCTGCGGGCTGGTCCCCCAGGGGGATCAGATCCGACCGGGGGACCCGGATCTGGACTGAGCCGCGCCTTCGACGATCCCACTCCTCCCGTCCCCCGTGACCTCGGGGACTTTCACACCCGCCGGACCGCAAGGCCGGCGGGTTTTTTCTTCGAGGCTAGGATCGCGCGCTCGAATCAGCAGGGAAGTGAACGATGAAAGCGATCTGGAACGGCGTGATCATCGCCGAGAGCGACGACACGGTGGTCGTCGATGGCAACCACTACTTTCCCGAGGCGGCGTTGAAGCGTGAATACACGACCTTCAGCAACCACCGCACGAGTGGCGTCAACGGCCAGGCGCACTACTACAGCCTGCTGGTCAACGGCGAGATGAATCCCGACGCGGTCTGGTACTACCCCGAGCCGAGCGACGCGGTGCGGCAGATCAAGGGCCGCGTCGCGTTCTGGAAGGGCGTGCAGGTCGTCGACTGACCCGCACATCCCGCCGCTTCAGGCCAGCGTGCCGTTGCGAAAGTCCTCGACCGCCTGCATCAGCTGCTCGCGCGTGTTCATCACGAACGGTCCGTACTGCGCGATCGGCTCCTTCAGCGGCCGGCCGGCGATCAGCAGCGCGCGGGTCGGCTCGTTGCCGGCCTGCAGTACGACCCCGTCGCTGTCGGCGCGATTCGCCAGCACCGCCATGCGCTGGATCGGCACCTCGGTACCGGCGATCGTCAGCCCACCGCGGTAGACGTAGACGAAGGCATTCAGCGCCGGATCGAGCGGCTGCTCGAAGCGCGCACCCGGCGCGAGATGCAGGTCCAGGTACAGCGGCTCGGTGCGCGGCCGCTGCACTGCGCCCGCGACGCCGTAGCTCGTGCCGGCGATCACCCGCACCTGCACGCCGTTGCGCGTGAACTCCGGGATCTCCGCCGACGGGATGTCGCGGTAGCCGGCCGGCTGCATCTTGTCGGCCGCTGCGAGGTTCAGCCACAGCTGGAAGCCTTCCATGCGGCCGGCTTCCTGCTCCGGCAGCTCGCTGTGGATCACGCCGCGGCCGGCGGTCATCCACTGCACGCCGCCGTTGGTCAGCAGGCCTTCGTTGCCGGCCGAGTCGCGGTGCCGCATGCGGCCGGCGATCATGTAGGTGACGGTCTCGAAGCCGCGGTGCGGATGGTCGGGGAAACCGGCGATGTAGTCGCCCGCCTCGTCCGAGCCGAAGGCATCGAGCATCAGGAACGGGTCGAGGCGCGGCTGCAACGGCTGCGTCAGCACGCGCGTCAGCTTGACGCCGGCGCCGTCGCTGGTCGGCTGGCCGGTGACCAGACGCTCGACCGTGCGGCCGCGGGCGACGGTCGGGGTGTCGAGGGTGGTGGCACTCATCGCTTGGCTCCTTGTGTGTCGTTGATCAGGCGGTCTCGACCGCCGGTTGCAGCTGCTGCGCGATCTGCGCCTGCGCGTCGGCGATGCCGCGCGCCTCGGCTTCCGGGCCCATGCCCAGACCTTCGGCGTAGATGAAGCGCACGTCGGTCATGCCGAGGAAGCCGAGCACCGTCTGCAGGTAGGGCACGACGGTATCGCTGGGCCGGCCGCGGTGCACGCCGCCGCGCGTCATCACCGCGTAGACGGTCTTGCCTTTGAGCAGGCCTTCCGGACCCTGCTCGGTGTAGCGGAAGGTGACCCGGGCGCGCGAGATCGCATCGATCCAGTTCTTCAGTTGCGTGCTGACGCCGAAGTTGTACATCGGCACGCCGAGCACGACGACATCGGCGGCCTGGAGCTCGGCGATCAGCGCGTCGTCGAGCGCCACGCGTTCGGTCTGCGCCGGCGTGCGCGATTCCGCCGGCGTGAACAGCGCGCCGAGCGTGGCTTCGTCGAGCACCGGGTGCGGCTCGTGCGCCAGGTCGCGCAGCGTGAAGCCGGCGTCCGCTTGGGCTTCGCGCAGCTGCCGCACCAGCTCGTCGGCCAGGCGGGTGGAGATCGAGCCGCTGCCGTTGGCATAGGAACGAGCGCTGGAATTGACTTGCAGGATGTTCATCAGGGGCTCCGTGGTGTCGGGGGGTGAGTCGATGGAACACACTGTATTGGTGATATCCTAGCAACGATAGTGGTCAATCTGGATAACTTGGTTGCACTAGCGGAACAATTGGCCGATGGACCTCGATGCCAACGACCTGCTGCTGTTCGCCCGCGTCGCCGAGGCCGGCAGCTTCAGCCGGGCCGCCGAGCGCGTGCGGCTGCCCAAATCCACCGTGTCGCGGCGCATTGCCGCGCTGGAGAAACGCCTCGGCGAACGGCTCTTGCAGCGCAGCACGCGCAAGTTGTCGATCACCGACTTCGGCTTCGGCGTGCTCGACCATGCGCGCGCCCTGGCCGCTGAGGTCGACAGCGCGCAGGCGTTGGCCCAGCACCGCCAGGCCAAGCCGAGCGGCCGGCTGCGCGTGTCGATGCCGGGCGATTTCGCGAGCTTCGCGCTGCCCGCGATGCTGGCCGACTTCGTGCGCGAGCATCCGGCGATCCAGCTCGAGCTCGACCTGTCGCCGCGGCGCGTCGACCTGATCGGCGAGAACTTCGACCTCGCGGTGCGCATGGGCGAGCTGCCGGACGACAGCCAGCTCGCGGCCCGGCGCCTGGCCGAAATGGCGATGGGGCTCTACGCGGCGCCGGGTTACCTGGACCAGGTCGGCGAGCCGGCCACGCCCGACGACCTGCTCGCGCTGCACGGCCTGTTGCTGCTCGGCAGGGGCGGCGAGGCCAAGGGCTGGCAGCTCGAACGCGGTGCCGACGAGACCCGCGTGCGCTGGGAGGGGGCTCCGGCGCGGCTCAGCAGCGCCAATTCACCCGAGGTGCTGCTGCACATGGCGCTGGCCGGCAGCGGTGTCGTCGCGGTTCCGCACTTCTATGCCGCCTCCCGGCTGCGCGAGGGCCGCCTGCGCCGGGTGCTCCCCGAGTGGTGCCTGCCGGCCACCAACTGCTGGGCGGTGTTCCCGGGGCGGCGGCTGATGCCTGCGCGCACGCGCGTCTTCCTCGACGCGCTGGCGGCCACGATGGCGACGTGCGTCGAGCCGTCGGTTCGCGTCTGACGCGCGGGTCGCGGCACGGCGCTGCGCTTCAGCGCGCCAGCATTCGCGTCTGACGCGCGGGTCGCGGCACGGCGCTGCGCTTCAGCGCGCCAGCAGTGCGCCGGCCCCGGCGAGCAGCAGCAGCACCGCGCCGGCGTAGACGACGTGGCGCAGCAGCGCGCGCAGCAGTGCGGGCACGTCGTCGGCCGGCGCATCGGCCAGCCCGGCTGGCGGCGCAGCAAGTTCGGCGCTGGACATGTCTTGATCTCCTGGTTTGGTCATGCGTCGAGACTAGGCGTGCGGATGCCCGGCGCCCAGCCTCGCGCATCACCGTGCCGCAGTGACGGAGCGCACTCCACCGCAGTGCAAAACGACCAGCGCCCCGGTGCGCCGCCGCCGTGGCAACGGTGGTTCAATGCACCAAGGCCGCAGCGCGTGCCGCGGCCGAACCTCTGATGGGGTAGGGCCGATGTCGGATCCACGTGTCTCGGCGAGACGCCGCGCGCTGGGCGCGATGGGAGCCGCGCTGTTTGCGCCGCGTGCGCTGGCGCAGGCACGCCCGCAGCGCATCGGTTTCGTCGGTTCCTCCTCGCCGGATGAGAGCATGCAGCAAAACATCATCCAGCCTTTCCGCGACGGCCTGCGTGCCCGCGGCCGCATCGAGGGCCAGGACCATGTGATCGAGTTCCGCTACCACGGGGGCCGCTACGAACTGCTGCCGGCGCAGATCGACGAGCTGCTGCAGTGGAAGGTCGACCTGCTGGTGACGCTGGCGCCGCGGGCGACCCGGGTCGCCCAGCAGGCGACCAGCAGCGTGCCGATCCTGGCGGTCGCGGTCGATAACCCGGTGGTGCTCGGCTTTGCACGCAGCCTGGCGCGGCCGGGCGGCAACATCACCGGCATCAGCAGCTGGGGCATCGAGATGGTGATCAAGCGGCTCGAGCTGGTGCGCGAGCTGCTGCCGAAGGTTCGCCGCGTGGGCATGTTCAGCAATCCGCAGTCCATCGATGCGGGCGAGTTCGCGCTGCGCCTGGAGGAGCTGGGCCGGACGCTGGGGCTGCAGATCACGCTGGTGCTGGCCGAGGCGCCGGAGCAGTTCGTCGCCGCCTTCGAACGGCTGAAGCTGGCCCGTGCCGAGGCCGTGGTGGTGCTCGCCGACTCGTTGATCTACGTGCATCGCGCGCGCATCGCCGAGCTCTGCACGCAGTACAGGCTGCCGTCGGTATGGGGCGGCCGCGACTACCTGCACGGCGGCGGCCTGGCGTCGTACCAGTCCGACTTCCCCGACATGTTCCGACGCGCGGGGGTCATGGCCGACCAGTTGCTCAAGGGCGCCGACCCCGCCGAGATGCCCTTCGAGCGCGCGAGCAAGTTCCACCTGGTCGTGAACCTGAAGGCGGCGCGCGCACTGGGCCTCACCGTGCCACGCACGCTGCTGCTGGCGGCCGACGAGGTGCTGGAATGACGCCGCAGGCATGCTCCCGGTGCGTGCGGACCCGGCGTCGACTGCTCGCCGCCGCGGCCGGTGGGCTGCTGCTGCCGGCGGCGGCGCGCGCGCAGCGTCATGAGCGCCGCCTGCTCGGCTTGTTGAGCCCGCTGCCGTTCGTTGCCGAACGCTGGCGCGGCAGCACGATCGCGCAACGCTTGCGCGAGCTCGGCTGGATCGAAGGCGGCAACCTCGACATCGAACAGGCGCGCGGCAGCGAAGAAGAGCTGCCCGCGCTGGCCAAGGCGCTGGTGCGCCGCGGCGTCGAGCTGATCCTGGCCATCGGGCACGAAGCAGCCATCGCCGCCGCCCGAGCCACGAAGACCACGCCGATCGTCTTCTGGGCCGTGCCGCTGCCGATCGAGTCCGGCCTGGTCGCGTCGTTCGCGCACCCGGGCGGCAACGTGACCGGCGTGGCCTGGAACGCGGCCGGCGAGGTGCAGTTCGCGAAGCCGCTGCAACTGCTCAAGCAGATCGAGCCGTCGCTGGTGCGGGTCGCGCTGCTGCAATCGTCGACCTTCGGCCAGGCCGTCGACGGCACGCCGCTCACCTTTCGCCTCTTCGAGACCGCGGTGGCCCGCCTCGGCTTCGAGCCGACGATGGTCGTCGGGCGCCGCGAAGAGGATGTCGACGCGATGTGCGCCGCGATCCTCAACACCCGCGTTCAGGCGGTGGCCGGCGGACCGGCGGCGTTCATCAATCGCACCAGCGGCCGCTTCGCGCAGTTCGCCCGCCGCCACCGCCTGCCGACGGCCACCGACGGCCTGCACTTCGTCGACACCGGCTGGTTGCTGGGCTACGGTCCGCACCTCGGGGACTCCGCGCGGCGTGCCGTCGACTACGTCGACCGGGTGCTGCGCGGTACGCCGCCCGCGGCCTTGCCCGTCGAGCTGCCGACACGTTACGAACTGGCGCTCAACGTCGCGACGGCACGGGCGATCGGCGTGACGCTGCCGCGGCCGCTGCTGCTGCAAGCCGACAGGGTGGTCGAATGAGGCGGCGTGCGCTGCTGCTGGCCCCGTGCCTGCTCGAGCTGACCGTGCCGCCTGGGCTGCTGGCGCGTGCCGACGAGGTGCTGCGGTGAGGACGGGCGCTGCGCACCCGCTGCGGCGGGCACGCCGGGCGGTGCTGCTGGCGGCGCTGGCGCTGCATCCGGTCGCCCGAGCGGTGCGCGGCGCGGCCTTGCCGCCCGGCGCCTCGCCCCGGCTGCCGCGCCTGGGCGCGCTCGGCGTGGACGAGGGCAACGTCGATCGCGCGTGGCCTGCATTCATCGCCGAGCTGCGGCGGCTGGGCCGTGCCGAGGGACGCGACTTCGAGCTGCTGCGCCGGCGCGCGGAGGTGGACCGCCCCGATCGGCTGCCGGCGCTGGCGCAGGAACTGGTCGCCGCGCAGGTCGACGTGATCTACGCCGAAAACGGCTCGCCGGCGGCGGTGGCGGCCGCCCGCGCGACGGCGACGATTCCGATCGTTTTCTTCAGCTCGGCCGATCCGGTCGGCCTGGGTCTGGTGCAAAGCCTGGCGCGGCCGGGCGGCAACGTCACGGGTGGCATGGGCCTCGGCTACGAAACGGCGAGCAAAGGGCTCGAGCTGCTGGCCGAAGCGGTCCAGCAGGTCCGACAGGTCGTCTTCTTCGTGCCGCCGACGGACCGGCGCCTGCCGGGCGTCGCCGGCCTCGAACCGCGTCTGCGCGCGACGGCCGAGCGCATGGGCGTGCGGCTGGTGTTCGCCGAGCCGGCGAGCGCCGACGCGCTGATCGAACGCCTGCCGGCGCTGAAGCAGGAGCGTACCGATGCCGCGATCGTGTTCGACTTCCCGCGCTACGCGCGTGACCAGGCGCGCATCGCCCAAGCCTGCATCGCGCACCGCCTGCCCGCCTACGGCTACGCCGCGGCCGGCTTCCTGCTGCACATCACGCAGGACCGCGAGGAGCTCGCGCGCATGGCCGCGCGCCAGGTCGACCGCATCCTCTCCGGTGCCAGGCCGGACGAGCTGCCGGTGGAGCAATTGATGGTGCTGCAGTTGGTGCTGAACCTGCGCACGGCGCGCGCGCTCGGCCTGCGGGTACCGGCATCGGTCGTCGCGCGCGCCAGCGAGGTGATCGAATGACCGCGCGCGAGCCGATCACGCCCCCGGTCGACGCCGAACCGGGCGTGCCGGTGACCGCGCCGGCGTCGCCCTTGGCCGCGGATGAGGCGCGTTACCACGGACGGCTGTTCCGCAAGTACCTGCTGCTGATGCTGACGCTGGTCACGCTGTCGCTGCTGGCCTCGGGCGCGATCGGGCTGTACTTCTCGTACCAGGAGACGCGCGCCGCGCTGGCCGGGCTGCAACACGAGAAGGCGGTGGGCGCGGCGGCGCGCATCGAGCAGTACCTCGGCCAGGTCACGCGCCAGCTGAGCCTGGCCGCGCTGCCGCAGCTGGATGCCGACGACCACGAGCTGCGCCGCCTCGAGCTGATCAAGCTGCTGCGCCAGCAGCACGAGGTGACCGATGCCGCGTGGCTCGACGCCGCCGGGCGCGAGCAGGTCAGCGTGTCGCGGCTGGCGCTGGAGACGGTGGGCGGCGGCCGCGACCGCTCGGCTGAAGCCGCCTTCACCGAGCCGCGCCGCGGCCAGCCGTGGTACGGGCCGGTGTATTTCCGCAAGGAGACCGAGCCGTACATGACGGTGGCGGTGCGCGGCAGCGACAAGGGCCCGGTGACGGTGGCCGAGCTGAACCTGAAGTTCATCTGGGACGTGATCTCGCGCATCCAGGTCGGCCGCGAGGGCAAGGCCTACGTCGTCGACGCGCAGGGCTTCCTCGTCGCCGACCCGGACATCGGCCTGGTGCTGCGCAAGACCAGCCTCGCCGCGCTGCCGCACGTGGCGGCAACGGCCTCGGGGGCTCATGCCACGCCGCTGGCGGCCGGCGCGCTGCAGTCCGTCAACCTCGCCGGCCGGTCGGTGCTGACCGCGGTGGCGCCGATCGACTCGCTGCAGTGGCGCGTCTTCGCCGAACAGCCGGTCTCGGAGGTCTATCACCGCTTGGACGCGGCCATCGTGCGCACCGTGCTGCTGCTGGCGGGCGGCCTGCTGCTGTCGGCGCTCGCCGCGCTGCTGCTGGCGCGCAGCATGGTGCGGCCGATCCGTGTGCTCGACGCCGGCGCGCAGCGCATCGGTGCGGGCGAGCTCGACCAGCGCATCGACGTGCGCACCGGCGACGAGCTGCAGGCGCTGGCCGAGCAGTTCAACCGCATGAGCGCGCGGCTCGCCGAGTCCTACGCCGGGCTGGAGCGCCAGGTCGACGCACGCACCGCCGAGCTGCGCGAGGCGCTCGAGCACCAGACCGCGATCGGCGGCGTGCTGCGCGTGATCAGCGAATCGCCCGGCGATGCGATGCCGGTGTTCGAGTCGATCCTCGACCGCGCGATCCGGCTCTTCGGCAGCTCGACCGCGGCGATGTTCCGCTACGACGGCACGCAGCTGCACCTGGCGGCCCACCGCAACTGGACGCCGCAGGTGATCGAGCACATGCGCCAGCGCTTCCCGATGGCGCCCGATCCGGCGCTGATGAGCGGCCGCGTGATCCTCGGCGGCCGCGTCGTGGTGGTCGAGGACGCCTGGGCCGACGACGCGTTCGACAGCGCGTCGTCGCGCCTGGGTGGCTGGCGCCGGCTGCTCGGCGCGCCACTGCTGAAGGACGGCGCGCCGATCGGCGCGATCGTCGTCGCCTGGAACGAGCCCGGCCCAGTGCCGCCGCGCCAGGTCGAGCTGGTGCAGACCTTCGCCGACCAGGCGGTGATCGCGATCGAGAACGTGCGGCTGTTCCTCGAGACGCGCGACGCGTTGGAGCGGCAGACGGCGACCGCCGAGGTGCTCAAGCTGATCAGCCGCACGAGCTTCGACCTCGACGCGGTGCTGGCGACGCTGCTGGAAAGCGCGACGCGGCTGTGCGACGCCGAAGGGGCCGTGCTGTTCCGGCCCGACGCCAACGGCGATTACCGGCCGTCGGCCTGGCGTTTCTGGCAGGACCGCGACGCCAACGAGCGCTACCTCGAGGCGATGCGGCAGCGGCCGATCCGCGCCTCGCGCGACAGCGCGGCGGGCCGCGCCCTGCTGCAGCGTGCGGTGGTCTGCGTGCAGGACGTCGGCAGTGATCCGGAATACCTGCGCCAGGACCTGGCCGACCTCGGCCGCTTCCGCAACGTGCTGGCGGTGCCGCTGCTGCGCGAAGGCGAGCCGATCGGCGTCATCGCGCTCAGCAACTCCGCCGGCGGCCAGGCCTTTGCGCCGGACCAGATCGAGCTGATGAAGACCTTCGCCGACCAGGCGGTGATCGCGATCGAGAACGTGCGGCTGTTCCGCGAGATCCGCGACGCGCTCGACCGGCAGACCGCGATCAGCGACGTTCTGAGCGTGATGAGCGAATCGCCCGGGCGCGCCGAGCCGGTGTTCGACGTGCTGATGGACCGCGCGATGCGGCTGTTCGGCTGCCCGACGGTGGTCGTGTTCCGCTACGACGGTGAGCTGCTGCACCTGGTGGCCGAGCGCAACTGGTCGGCGACCGGCCAGCCGGTGATCAACCACGAGCCGGCCGCGCCGAACCCGCACCTGGTCAGCGGGCGCGTGATCCTCAGTGGCGAGGTGCAGGTCGTCGAGGACATCGCGACCGCAGATCCCGAGTACAACCACTGGGGCCGTGCCGGCGGCTGGCGCCGCATGCTCGGTGCGCCGCTGCTGAAGGACGGTGCGCCGGTCGGCGCGCTGATCGTCGCGTGGAACGAGCCCGGCCCGGTCGACGCACGCGAGGCGGCGCTGCTGAAGACCTTCGCCGACCAGGCGGTGATTGCGCTGGAGAACGTGCGCATGTTCCACGAGATCGAGGACAAGAGCCGCCAGCTCGAGGTCGCGAATCGCCACAAGAGCGAATTCCTCGCCAACATGAGCCACGAGCTGCGCACGCCGCTGAACGCGGTGATCGGCTTCTCCGAGGTGCTGCTGGAGCGCCTGTTCGGCGAGCTCAACGACAAGCAGGCCGAGTACCTGCAGGACATCCACTCGTCGGGCCAGCACCTGCTGGCGCTGATCAACGACGTGCTCGACCTGTCGAAGATCGAGGCCGGGCGCATGGAGCTGGACCTGTCGCGCTTCGACCTCGGGCTGCTGCTGGAGCATTCGCTGACGCTGGTGCGCGAGCGCGCGACGCGGCAGGGGCTGGCGCTGACGCTCGAAGTGGGCGACGGCCTGCAGGAGTGGGTGGCCGACGCGCGCAAGGTCAAGCAGGTGGTCGTCAACCTGCTGTCGAACGCCGTCAAGTTCACGCCCGCCGGCGGCACCGTGACCTTGCGCGCGCGCCGCGCGGGCGACGTGGCCGAGATCGAGGTCGCCGACACCGGCGTCGGCATCGCGGCGCAGGACCACGCCAAGGTGTTCGAGGAATTCCGCCAGGCCAGCGGCAACTACCTGCGCAAGGCCGAGGGCAGCGGCCTCGGGCTGGCGCTGGCGCGGCGCTTCATCGAGCTGCACGGCGGCACCATCGGGCTCGACAGCGTGCCCGGCGCCGGATCGACCTTCCGCTTCACGCTGCCGCTGCAGGACACGGAGACCATTTCATGAGACCGCACGGCCGCCCGAAGGGCGAATTCCCCAAGGGACGCGAAGCGGCCCCTTCGGGTCCACGGGGGACGGCGCGCAGCGCCAAGGGGGCAACATGAGCCGCATCCTGATCGTCGAGGACAACGAGAAGAACCTGAAGCTGCTGCGCGACGTGCTGGCGCACCAGGGCCACGAGGTGCTGGCCGCCGTCACCGGCGGCGAAGGCCGCGACCTTGCGCTGAACGAGCGGCCCGACCTGGTGCTGCTGGACATCCAGCTGCCCGACATCGACGGCATCACCGTGCTGCGCTGCCTGCGCGAGGAGCCGGCGCTCGACGCGATGCCGGTGCTGGCGATCTCGGCGTCGGTGATGCCCGAGGAGCAGCACCGCATCACGCAGTCGGGCTTCGACGCCTTCGTCGCCAAGCCGATCTCGCTGAAGCCCTTCCTGGCGACGGTGAACCACTTCCTGCAGCACGGCAGAGGGAAGGGACCGCCGTGAAACACATCCTGGTCGTCGACGACATCGCGAAGAACGCCAAGCTGCTGGCCGACGTGCTGGCGGTCAAGGGCTACCGCACGACGACGGCCTTGTCGGGCGAGGCGGCGCTCACCGCGCTGCACGCTGGGCTGCCCGACCTGGTGCTGCTGGACGTGATGATGCCGGGCTTGAGCGGCTACGAGGTGTGCCGGCGCATCCGCGCCGAAGCCGCGTGGGCGATGCTGCCGGTGGTGCTGGTGACCGCGCTGGATGCGGGCGCCGAGCGCGTGCAGGGGCTCGATGCCGGTGCCGACGACTTCATCAGCAAGCCGGTGCAGCAGGCCGAGCTGCTGGCGCGCGTGCGCTCGCTGCTGCGCATCAAGGCGCTGTACGACGAGGTCGAGCGCCAGAAGGCCGAGCTGCAGCAGTGGAACCGCACGCTGGAGCAGCGGGTGGCCGACGGCGCAGCGCAGCTCGAACGCGTGGGGCGCCTGAAGCGCTTCTTCTCGCCGGCGCTGGCCGAGGCCATCCTCGCCGGCGGCGCGGCCGATCCGCTGCAGACCCACCGGCGCGAGATCACCGTCGTGTTCCTCGACCTGCGCGGCTTCACCGCCTTCACCGAGACCGCCGACCCCGAGGAGGTGATGGGCGTGCTGCGCGAATACCATGCCGCGATGGGCGCGCTGATCCAGGCCCACGAGGGCACGCTGGAGCGCTTCTCCGGCGACGGCATGATGATCTTCTTCAACGACCCGCAACCGATCCCCGACCCGGCGCCGCGCGCGGTGCGGATGGCGCTGGAAATGCAGCAGGCGATGACCCGGCTGTGCGACGGCTGGCAGCGCCGCGGCTACGCGCTGCGCATGGGCATCGGCATCGCGCAGGGGTTCGCGACGATCGGCGGCATCGGCTTCGAGGGCCGCATCGACTACGGCGCGATCGGCAACGTCACGAACCTTGCCGCGCGGCTGTGCGGCGAGGCCGCCGGCGGCGAGATCCTGGTCTCGCAGCGCGTGCTGGCGGCGCTCGACGGCCTGACCGAGGGCGTCGCCGAGCCGGCCGGCAGCCTGACGCTGAAGGGCTTCCAGCGGCCGGTGCCGGCCTTCCGGATCCGGGCCGCCGCGGCGTGAACGGGGCGGGTGGATCGCCGCCGGCGCTGCCGGCCCTCGGCGCCGTGCACCAGCGCCGGCTGCGCGAGCTCTGGCGCTCGGCCGGCTGGCCGTACCAGGACTTGGTCGAGCTGGAGCTGATCGCCGCCGGGCTGCTGTCGCGCGAGCGTGATGGCCACGGCCGCGAGACGGTGCGCGTCACCGATGCCGGCGTCGCACTGCTGATGCGCACGCTGGAGCGCAACCGCGCCGCGCGGGACGCGCACGAGGCGCTGGTCGGCCGCATCGCGCGCACGATGCAGCGCGCCGGGCGCATCGTGTGGCGTGGGCTGGCGCTGCGCGCGCTGGTCGGCGAAGGGGAAACGGCGGCCTGGGTGATGGCGATGCCGGATGTCTATTCGATCCGCCACACGACGGTCGAGGATTACCTCGAACCGGTGGTGCACGAGATCAAGGTGCGCCGCGCCGATCTGCTGGCCGATCTGCGCAAGCCGGCCAAGGGCGAGGCCTACCGGCAGATCGGCGGCCAGTGCTGGTACGTGCTGCGCGAAGGCATCGGCGACGCCGACGACGTGCCGGCCTGCTACGGCGTGATGCTGGCGCGCGACGACGGCGCGCTCGACGTGCAGCGCGCCGCGCCGCAGCGGGCACTGAAACTGCCCTTCGGTATCTGGATGGCGCTGGCGCGCGCGACGCCCGAACCGCACCACGACGACGATCAGGCGTCGTTCTGAGGTTCTCGACGACGATCAGGCCTCGTTGCGACTCGGGCCTTGCACGCGGCGCACAATTCGCCAACCCCCACGAAGGAGCTCGATCCGATGCGTCGCCACCTGACCCTGGTCGCCCGCGCTGCCATCCTGTCCACCAGCCTGTGGCTGGCCAGCCTGCCGGTCGCCGCCGCGAATCCGCCCGGCCCCGGTGTCGCCTGGATCGCCGCCGCCGCCGATGCCGAGGTCGACGCGGCCTTCACGCAGGCCAGGAGCGAGAAGAAGCCGCTGCTGCTGTACTGGGGCGCCAAGTGGTGCCCGCCGTGCAACCAGCTGAAGGCGACGCTGTTCAACCGCCAGGACTTCATCGCGCAATCGAAGAACTTCGTCGCCGTTTACGTCGACGGCGACCTGCCCGGTGCGCAGAAGCTGGGCGCGCGCTTCAAGGTGCGCGGTTATCCGACGGTGATCCTGATGAATCCGGAAGGCGTCGAGATCACCCGCCTGCCCGGCGAGGCCGATGCGCCGAAGGTGATGGCGCTGCTGCAGCAGGGCCTGGCCGGCGGCCGGCCGATCAACGCGGTGCTGGCCGATGCGCGTGCCGGCAAGAAGCTGGCGGGCAACGAATGGCGTGCGCTGGCGCTGTATTCGTGGGATACCGACCAGGACACGCTGGTGGCGGAGGCGGAGCGGCCGGCGCTGCTCGCGCAACTGGCCGCCGCCTGCCCGGCCAAGGAAGCCGAGTCGTCGACGCGGCTGCTGCTGAAGGCGCTGGGCGCGAGCGACGACGGGAAGGGCCTGAAGACTGACGCCGCGCTGCGCACGCGCATCGGCAAGGTCCTCGCCGACCCGGCCGCCAGCCGCGCGCAGATGGAGACGCTGGTGAACGACGCGCGCGACATCACGCGGGCGCTGGCGCCCGACGAAGGGGCCGACCGCGCCCGGCTGGTGACGGCCTTCGATGGCGCGCTGAAGCGGCTGCAGGCCGATGCCACGCTGTCGCGCGCCGACCGGATGTCCGCGCTGATCGCGCGCGTCGACCTGGCGCGCATCGAATTGCCGAAGGACGAGCGGCAGCCGAAGCTGGATGCGGCGCTGCTCAAGGACGTGCGCGAGCAGGTGACGCGGGACGACCGCGACATCAGCGACGGCTACGAGCGTCAGGCGGTGATCACCTCGGCCGCTTACCTGCTGGGTCAGGCGGGGCTGTGGAACGACAGCGACGCGCTGCTGAAGGCGAACCTCGCGAAGAGCCATTCGCCGTACTACCTGATGAGTCAGCTCGGCGGCAATGCGCGCAAGCTCGGCCGCAATGACGACGCGCTGCGCTGGTACCAGGAGGCCTTCGACAAGAGCGAAGGGCCGGCGACGCGGCTGCAATGGGGTGCGTCGTACTTCACCGCGCTGGTCGAGCTGGCGCCGCAGGACGCGGCGCGCATCGAGAAGACCGCTGCGCAGCTGTTCGGCGAGGCGGCGCAAGACAAGGGCGCGTTCTACGAGCGCAGCGCGCGCTCGCTGCAGCGCGTCGGCACCAAGCTGGTGGCGTGGAACAGCGGCGGCAAGCAGGCGGCGGCCATCGAGCGGCTGCGCACGCAGCTCGCCGGCGTCTGCGGGAAGATCGACGCCGGCGATGCACAGCGCGCCACCTGTGACGCGCTGGCCAAGTCGCTGGCCGCCAAGCCGGCGGCCTGAGCGGGCGGGCCTATTAGCGGGCGGGCCTACTTCTTGAGCCCTTCCACTTCCAGTGCCTGCTGCACGGCCGGCCGCGCGGCAACGCGCTTCTGGAACGCCAGCACGCGCGGGAAGTCGCCCAGGTCCAGCCCGACCGGCTTGGCCCAGTTGGTGACGGTGAAGAGGTAGGCGTCGGCGACCGTGAACTGCTCGCCAGTCAGGTAGTCGCGGCCTTCGAGCTGCTCGTCGATGTACTTGTAGCGGCCGAGCAGCTTGGTGCGGAAGATCGCCTTGGCGTCTTCCGGCATCGCCGGGTTGAACAGCGGCGAGTAGGTCTTGTGCAGCTCGGTGGTGATGAAGTTCAGCCACTCGATCAGCCGATAGCGCGCCATCGTGCCGGCGGCCGGCGCCAGGCCCTTTGCGGGCACCTGGTCGGCGATGTACTGCACGATCGCCGGACCTTCTGACAGGCGCTGGCCGTCGTCGAGCTCGAGCAGCGGAACGTAGCCCTTCGGGTTGATCGTGTAGTAGTCGGTGCCGTCGGCGAGCTGGTGCGTCTTGGTGCTGGCCAGCACCGGTTCGAACGGCAGGCCGGCCTCGCGCAGCACGATGTGCGGGCTCAGCGAACAAGCGCCCGGGCTGTAGTAGAGCTTCATCGTCAACCTCCTTGGAATGGGGTGCGTACGATAGCCCCGGCACGAATGCCCCCATCGACCAGTGCGCCCATCGCAGTGCCGACGCGCTTATGCTAGGCGCCCATGCCACGACCGATCCTCGACGAATCCCTGATCCACCCCGCGATCCGCTCGAGGATTGCCACCCACGAATCGGCGATCGTGCAGGAGGTGCAGGCCGCAGCCGCCGCGCATCCGGTGCTCGTCGTCGGCATGAAGCAGAACCCCTTCCCGCGCAAGGCTCGACGCCTGCTCGAGCAGGCCGGCGTGCTCTACCACTACCTCGAGTACGGCAGCTACCTGAGCCAGTGGCGGCGCCGCACGGCGCTGAAACTGTGGACCGGCTGGCCGACCTTCCCGATGGTCTTCGTCAGGGGCACGCTGGTCGGCGGCGCCAACGACCTCGGCAAGCTGATTCACAGCGGCGAATTGCAGCGGCTGCTGCAGCAGCGCTGAGCGCCGGTGAGGCGGCGGGACGGGCCGCGCCAGAATCGCGCCCCATGAAGCCTTTCGCATGGATGACCGTGCTCGCCGCTGCCGCCGCGCTGGCGACGCCGCCGGCCGACGCCGCGTCGCTGCGTCCCTGCCGCCTGAAAGGCGTGGAGCACGAGGCGCTGTGCGGCACGCTGTCGCGGCCGCTCGATCCGGCGCTGCCGAACGGCACCCGGATCACGCTGCGTTATGCGGTGCTGCCGGCATTGGCGCGCCACAAGCGGCCGGACCCGGTGTTCTTCTTCGCCGGCGGGCCGGGGCAGAGCGCGGTCGAGCTGGCCGGGCCCTTGTCGAAGCGTTTCGCGCGCTTCTCGAACCGCCGCGACCTGGTTTTCGTCGACCAGCGCGGCACCGGCGAGAGCGCGCCGCTGAAGTGCCCCGACGACGCCGAGCGCCAGCCGCCGCGGCCGCTGGCCGAGCTGCTCGACGAGGCATTGATGATCGAGCGCCTCGCGGCGTGCCGCGCGGTGCTGCAGAAGCTGCCGCACGGTGACCTGACGAAGTACACGACGACGATCGCAATGGCCGACATCGACGCGGTGCGCCAGGCGCTCGGCGTCGAGCGCATCAACGCGATCGGCGGCTCCTACGGCACGCGCGCGGTGCTCGAGTACCAGCGCCAGTTCCCGCAGCGGTTGCGGCGGGCGGTGATCGACGGCGTCGCGCCGCCGGACATGGTGCTGCCGGCGGCGTTCTCGCAGGACAACCAGGCCGCGCTCGATGCGGTGTTCGCCGCCTGCGAACAGGACGACGCCTGCCGGCGGAGCCACCCGGCGCTGCGGGAGCGCTGGCAGCAGCTGCTGGCCTCGCTACCGCGTGAAATACGCGTCCAGCATCCGGTCACCGGCGCGTTCGAGACGGTGCGCCTGGGCCGCGGCATGTTGCTCGGTGCGGTGCGCGGGCCGTTGTACGCACCGCCGCTGGCGGCCGGCTTGCCGGCGGCGATCGACGCCGCCGCTGCCGGGCGTTTCGAGCCGCTGCTGGGCCTGTCGTCGGCGCTCGGCGGCAGCGAGGGCCTGGCCACCGGCATGCACTTCTCGGTGGTCTGTGCCGAGGACCTGCCGACGGTCGCGCCTGGTGCCACGCCCACCGACACGGCGACAGCGGGCCGTGATTTCGGCGATCACTTTGCCGCGCTCTACCGCCGCGTCTGCGCCGACTGGCCGCGCGGCACGCCGCCGGCGGACTTCTACCGCATCCCGCTGGCACCGGCGCCGACGCTGGTGCTGTCCGGCGGCGCCGATCCGGTGACGCCGCCGCGCCACGGCGAGCGCATCGCGCAGGCGCTCGGCGCGAAGGCGCGCCACGTGATCGTCGCGCAGGCGGGGCACGGCGTGCTGCAGCTGGCCTGCGTGCGCGACGCGGTGGTGCGCTTCGTCGATGCGGCCGACGAGGCCGCGGCGCTGAAGGTCGAAACCGATTGCGCGGCGAAGCTGCCACGGCCGCCGGCCTTCGTGCCCGTTGCGCCGGTCGCGCCGGCCGGCAAGGAGTCGCGATGATCGACGTGCAGGGCCTGGCCAAACGCTTCGTGCAGGGCCGCGGCCGGCGGGCGCGCACGGTGGATGCGGTGCAGGGCCTGAGCTTTCGCGCCACCGAGGGCTGCATCACCGGGCTGCTCGGGCCGAACGGTGCCGGCAAGACGACCACGCTGCGCATGATCGCGACGCTGATCAAGCCCGATGCCGGGCGCATCACCGTCGACGGCATCGACGTGGCCGACGCGCCGCGCGAGGCGCTGGCGCGCATGGGCGTGCTGTCGGATGCGCGCGGGCTCTATCCGCGTCTGACGGCGCGCGAGAACATCCTCTACTACGGCCGCCTGCATGGCCTGGGCGACGATCAGGCGCAACAACGCGCCGAGCAGCTGGCCGAGACGCTGGAGATGCGCCACCTGCTCGACCGCCGCACCGAGGGCTTCAGCCAGGGTGAACGCATGAAGACCGCGCTGGCCCGCGCGCTGGTGCACGACCCCTCGCACATCATCCTCGACGAGCCGACCAACGGTCTCGACGTCATCGCCACGCGCAGCCTGCGCGAGGCGCTGCGGCGGCTGCGCGACGATCAGCGCAAGTGCATCGTTTTCTCGACGCACATCATGCAGGAGGTCGAGCGGCTGTGCGATCAGGTGGTGGTGGTCTCGCACGGCCGCACGGTCGCCGAGGGCACGGTGAACGAGCTGCTCGAGCGCACCGGGCTGACCGACTTCGAGGCCTGCTTCGTGCAGCTGGCCTTCGAGCCGGCGGAACGGGCCGGCGCCGGGGCAGGGGTTGCGGAATGAAATTGGCGTGGATCGTCTTCCTGAAAGAGCTGGTCGATGCGCTGCGCGACCGCCGCACGTTGCTGGTCGTGATGTTGTCGTCGGTGGCGATGGGGCCGCTGATCCTGGTGGCGATGTCCTTCCTGATCGCCGGCATCGAGGAGCGCGCCGAATCGCGCGAGCTCTACGCGGTCGGCATGGAGCATGCGCCGACGCTGCGCAACTACCTCGAGCGCCAGACCTACGTGATCAAGTCGCCGCCGGCGGACTACGAACGCTCGCTGTTGACGAAGGCCTTCGGCGATCCGGTGATCGTCGTGCCGCCGCGCTTCGAGGCCGACCTGGCGCAAGGCATCGCGCCGCTGGTCGAGATCGTCAGCGCCAGCGGGAACAACCGCGCGCAGGGCAGCATCGGCCGCGTGGCGCGGCTGCTGCAAAGTTTCGGCCAGGAGCAGGCGCTGCTGCGGCTGGCCTGGCGCGGCGTCGCGCCGTCGCTGCTGCAGCCACTGCAGATCGAGGAGCGGGATCTCGCCGATCCGCGCGCGCGTGCCGCGCAGCTGACCAGCAGCATGCTGCCGTTTTTCGTGCTGATGGCGGTGCTGTACGGCGCGCTGAATGCGGCACTCGACACGACGGCCGGCGAGCGCGAGCGCGGCTCGCTGGAGCCGCTGCTGATGAACCCGGCTTCGCGCGCCGCGCTGGTGCTCGGCAAGTGGGGGGCAGTCGCGTCGCTCGGCATGCTGATCGCGCTGCTGTCGAGCTTCAGCTTCCTGCCGGCGCAGTGGTTGTTGCGCAGCGAAACGCTGGCGGCGATGTTTCAGTTCGGCTGGCGCGAGGCGTCGCTCTTCGTGGCGCTGCTGCTGCCGCTGGCGGCGATGCTGTCGGCACTGCTGATGGCCGTGGCGATTCGCTGCAAGAGCTTCAAGGAAGCGCAGGCCAACAACACGGTCGTGATCCTCGCCGTCTCGCTGCTGCCGCTGGTGACGCTGTTCAACCAGGAAGGCGAGAAGGCCTGGCACCTGTGGGTGCCGGCGCTGGCGCAGATCACGCTGATGGCGCGCGTGCTGAAGGGTGAGCTGATCAGCGGCGCCGACCTGCTGCCGCCGCTGCTCGTCGCGGCGATCGGCACCGCGCTGTGTGTGGTCTTCGTCGCGCGACAGCTGCGCGGCGCGGCAGTGCGCTGAGTTCGCTTCCTGCACGCGTGCGGCTCAGGCCGCCGCGGCCAGCGTCAGCTCCGTGCCGTAGACGCCGCGCAGCACCTCCTCGGTCCACGGCAGCGAGCGCACGATGACGCCCAGGTGCAGCGTCGCGTGGTAGGCCGTGAGCACTTCGCCGTCCGCTGCGACGAAGCGCAGGTTGGTGACGATGCCGAAGGGGTCGCGGATCAGCACGGCCCCGCAACGCTCGTCGACCATCCAGTTCCACGCCAGCGCGACATCCCCATGCCGCTCGTGGTGCGCGGCCCAGAGCGTGTGCCCGCCGGGCCAGTGGGCGGGGTCGGCCTGCGGCCCCGATGGCGACGGCGACGGCGATTGCGTGACATGCGTCCCGAGATGGCGCAGTCGCAGCGTAGAAATGCGGTCGAGCTGCCAAAATACCGGTTTCCATGCGTGCAGGCTCCAGGTTGGGCAGTACGGGGCGGCTGTTGCGGTCACGGCGATCTCCCTTCGGATGGTGACGGACAGTTTTCGGCAAGCGGTCCGTGCTGGATATCTGTAAACCCTTGCAGGGGGCCCACTCCCGGGCGGCCAAGGGCCGCTTACTTTGCACGATGTTGCCCGTCCCGTATTCCTCGATCCTGCAGGCGCGCAGCCGCGAAGAGTTTCGCGACGAGATCGTGCGCGCGGCGCGGCAGCTCGGCTTCGACACCGTGGCGGCGATGACGGTGATCGATCCCGAACCGGGCGAAGCCGCGGGCGCGACGAGCCGCTTCATCGTCGTCGACAACACGCCGCCGGCGTACCGCAACGTCTTCGACAGCCCCGGAGCGCAGCAGGCGGATCCGGTGATGCAGTACTGCAAGGAGTACAGCGTGCCGCTGGCGTGGAACCAGGACACGTACGTCAACGCGCTGGCCGGCCCGATGTGGGAGGAACAGGCCGTGTACGGCTATCGCGCGGGCGTGGCGTTGGCCTTGCACCTGCCCGACCGGCACCACTTCATGCTGGGTGTCGAGCGCGATGGCGAGTTGCCGAACGACCCGGTGGAAATGCAACGCCTGCTGTCGGACGTTCAGCTTTTCACGGTGTACGCGATGGACGCGGCGATGCGCCTGCTGGTGCCGGTTCGGCAGCAGCCGGAACGGCCCGCGCTGACGCCGCGCGAGGTCGAGGCGCTGAGCTGGACGATGGCCGGCAAGACGGCGTGGGAGGTCGGCAGGATCCTCGGCATCTCGGAGCGGACCGCGGTGCTGCACATCAGCAATGCGATGCGCAAGCTCGATTGCTCGAACAAGCACCAGGCGGTGTTGAAGGCCTTGCGGCTCGGACTCATCCACTGAGCGGGGGCGGAGGCACCTGTCAGAGTTGACAGATTGTTGGCATGCGTCGGACGGGCTGGAATGACGCCCATCCCCGACGAGTCGGGTTCCTCAGCGAGACACGAGGTCCGCCATGCAAGCCAGCCGCCACGCCACCGCCACCATCCGTCGCAATCCGAAGGGAGGCTGGTAGCCGGAACCGCTTTTGCCGCGACCGGCAACGGCCGTCGGCGACGGCCTGGTGAGTCCCAGGCCCTTCTTCTTCGCCTCGAATACGAACACTGCTCAGGGAAACTACGCGAGCGGTCGGGTCAGGTGGTCGAGCCGTGCCAACCAGAGCATGGCCTGCTGCCGCGACTGGCCGCACATCTCCAGCGCGGGCTGGAGCGAGGCACACACTGCAGGCCGCTGCGGCTGACCAAACAGCCGGCAGCGGCCTTGCTCATCCAGCTGCACGCACGCCACGCCGGCCGGCTTGCCGTTCGGCATGCCGGGAATCGGCGAGCTGATCGACGGCGCGATACAGCAGGCGGCGCAATGAGGGCGGCATTCCATCGGCGGCGATATTAGGCCGCAGCCGCCCGCGGTCGAGTGCGAATTCCTACAATTCGCGGCTCGATTCCTCCTGCCAGCCAAGCGCGTTCACCGCGCGGCCCACCCATCGTGCTGCACCCCCAGAGTTTTGATGTCATCGTCGTCGGCGGTGGCCATGCCGGTACCGAGGCCGCGCTGGCCGCGGCGCGCATGGGCTGCGCGACCCTGCTGCTGACCCACAACATCGAGACGCTGGGGCAGATGAGCTGCAACCCGTCGATCGGTGGCATCGGCAAGGGGCATCTGGTCAAGGAGGTCGATGCGCTCGGCGGCGCGATGGCGGCCGCCACCGACGAGGCCGGCATCCAGTTCCGCATCCTCAATTCGTCGAAGGGACCGGCGGTGCGCGCGACGCGCGCACAGGCCGACCGCATCCTCTACAAGGCCGCCATCCGACGCCGGCTGGAGAACCAGCCCAACCTGTGGCTGTTCCAGCAGGCGGTGGACGACCTCATCGTCGAATCCGACGGCGCGGGCGGCGAACGCGTCGTCGGCGCGGTGACGCAGGTCGGCATCCGCTTTCGCGCGAAGACGGTGGTGCTGACCGCCGGCACCTTCCTCGACGGCCGCGTGCACGTCGGCCTGCAGAACCATGCTGCCGGCCGCGCCGGCGATCCGCCGGCGGTGACGCTGTCGGCCCGGCTGAAGGAGCTGAAGCTGCCGCAGGGCCGGCTCAAGACGGGCACGCCACCGCGCATCGACGGCCGCAGCATCGATTTCAGTCGCCTGGTCGAGCAGCCCGGCGATCTGGATCCGGTGCCGGTGTTCAGCTTCCTCGGCCATGCCGGTCAACACCCGCGCCAAGTGCCGTGCTGGATCACGCACACCAATGCCCGCACGCATCAGATCATCCGCTCCGGGTTCGACCGCAGCCCGATGTTCACCGGCGTGATCGAGGGGGTCGGTCCGCGTTACTGCCCGAGCATCGAAGACAAGATCAACCGCTTCGCCGACAAGGACGCGCACCAGATCTTCCTCGAGCCCGAGGGGCTGACGACGAACGAGTTCTATCCGAACGGCATCTCGACCTCGCTGCCCTTCGACATCCAGCTGGCGGCGGTGCAGTCGATGCCGGGGCTGGAGAGCGCGCACATCCTGCGGCCGGGCTACGCGATCGAGTACGACTACTTCGACCCGCGCGAGCTGAAGTCGAGCTTCGAGACGCGTTCGATCGGCGGGCTGTTCTTTGCCGGGCAGATCAACGGCACCACCGGCTACGAGGAGGCGGCGGCGCAGGGCCTGTACGCCGGCGTCAACGCCGCGCTGCAGGCGCAGGGGCGCGAGCCGATGACGCTGGGGCGCGACCAGGCCTACCTCGGCGTGCTGGTCGACGACCTGATCACCAAGGGCGTCAGCGAGCCGTACCGGATGTTCACCAGCCGCGCCGAGTTCCGGCTGCAGCTGCGCGAGGACAACGCCGATGCGCGCCTGACGACGCTGGGCCATGCGCTCGGCCTGGTCGACGAGCAGCGCTGGGCGGCCTTCAACCGCAAGCGCGACGCGGTGGCGCGCGAGACCGAGCGCCTGAAGTCGACCTGGGTGCACCCGGGCATCCTGGCGGCAGATGATGCGGAGCGCCTGTTGGGCAAGGCGATCGAGCGCGAGTACAGCCTGGCGGACCTGTTGCGGCGCCCGGGCGTTGGCTTCGACACGGTGGCAGAGATCGCGGCGCTGGCGCGGCCCGAGGCCGGTGTTTCACGTGAAACGTTGCGCGCGGAGCTCGATCCTTTGCTGGCCGACGCGGTGATCGAGCAGGTCGAGATCGCCACCAAGTACGCCGGCTACATCGGCAAGCAGGCCGAGGAAGTCGAGCGCGCTGCCCACCTCGAACACCTGCGCCTGCCTGCCGAGCTGGACTACAACCAGGTCAGCGCCTTGAGCTTCGAAGTACGGCAGAAGCTCACTCGCCATCGGCCCGAGACGCTGGGGCAGGCGTCGCGCATTTCCGGCGTGACGCCGGCGGCGATTTCGCTGTTGCTGGTCCACCTGAAGCGGGGCCGGTTTGCCGGGTTCAGCGAAGCACGCGGCGAAGCGTCGGGCCTGCGCCCCGCCGACGGCGACCGCGACGCGGCCTGATTCATGGCAGCCATTCCAATCACCGGCGGCGAAGACGCCGCGCCTCGCTCGATACTCGCCGGCGCCGCCGAGCAGCTCGGTGTGCCGCTCGATGCCGCCGCGCTCGACCGGCTGCTGTCCTACCTGGCGCTGATGCAGCGCTGGAACCGCGTCTACAACCTGACGGCCCTGCGCGAGCCGAGCGAGATGCTGAGCCACCACCTGCTCGATTGCCTGGCGGTGCTGCCGGCGTTGGCTCGCCACGCGAAGGGCCGGCCGCTGCGCATCCTCGACGTCGGCAGCGGCGGGGGGCTGCCGGGCGTCGTGCTGGCGGTGGCGCAGCCGGACTGGTCGGTCACCTGCATCGATGCGGTGGCGAAGAAGTCCGGGTTCGTGCGCCAAGTCGCCGGCGAGCTTGCGTTGCCGAATCTGCGCTCGGTGCACGGGCGCGTCGAGGCGCTGCCGGCGGAAGGGCGCTTCGATGTGATCGTCTCGCGGGCCTTCGCGTCGCTCGCCGACTTCACCGAACTGTCGCGGACGCAGCTTGCGCCGGGCGGTGTCTGGCTGGCGATGAAGGGGCGCGCCCCGGATGAAGAAGCGGCGGCGCTGCCAGGAAACGTGTCGGTGTTTCACGTGGAACCATTGCGCGTTCCCGGACTGCACGAGCAACGTTGCCTCGTGTGGCTGCGGCCCCACGGCACACGTTGACGCGCCAGCGGCGCGCCTGAGCGACGGCCGGTCCTTGGGCCCCAGCGGCGATACTTCGAAGCATGGCGAAAGTCTTTTGCATCGCGAACCAGAAGGGCGGCGTCGGCAAGACGACCACGACGGTGAACCTGGCGGCCGGGCTGGCCCAGGTGAAGCAGCGGGTGCTGGTGGTCGATCTCGACCCGCAGGGCAATGCAACGATGGGGTCGGGCATCGACAAGCGCGCGATGCCGCTGTCGGTCTACGACGTGCTGCTCGAGTCCGCGGCGATCGCCGAGGTGCGTCAGCGTTCGGACAAGGGCGGCTACGACGTGCTCGGCGCCAATCGCGAGCTGGCCGGCGCCGAAGTCGAGCTGGTCGGGCTGGAGCACCGCAACGAACGCCTGCGCCGCGCGCTGGTCCCCACCGAAGGGGACTATGACTTCGTGCTGATCGACTGTCCGCCGTCGCTGAGCCTGCTGACGCTGAACGGGCTGTGCAGCGCGCATGGCGTGATCGTGCCGATGCAGTGCGAGTACTTCGCGCTCGAAGGCCTGTCGGACCTGGTCAACACGATCAAGCAGGTGCATGCCAACCTGAACCGCGACCTGCAGATCATCGGCCTGCTGCGGGTGATGTTCGATCCGCGCATCACGCTGCAGCAGCAGGTCAGCGATCAGCTGCGCGCGCACTTCGGCGACAAGGTGTTCGACGCGGTGATCCCGCGCAACGTCCGCCTCGCCGAGGCGCCGAGCTACGGCCAGCCGGGCGTGGTGTTCGACCCGGCGGCCAAGGGTGCGCAGGCCTACATCGAGTTTGCGCGCGAGCTGGTGCAGCGCGTGAAGGGCCTGCACTGATGGCGGCGTGGTCCGACACCTTGCTGTCGCGCATCGATGACGCCGGCCTGAACGCCAGCGCGCCGCCGCAACAACTGTGGATCGACGGCTGGCTGGTGCGTTTCTCTCCCGGCAAGGCCAAGCGCGCACGCTGCATCCATGCCGTGGCAGCCGGACGCCTGCCCGTCGACGAGCGGCTGGCCCTGTGCGCGGCGGTGTTCCGCGACGCCGGCCTGCCGCTGTTCGTGCGCATCACGCCGTTCTCGCAGCCGAGCGGGCTCGACGGGCTGCTCGCCGCGCGCGGCATGCACCGCATCGACGACACCCGCGTGATGGTGTCGACAGCGGGTCCGGTCGACGCCGAGCCGCTGCCGCCGGGCTACGCGATGGAACGCCTGGCATTGGCCGCGTTTGCCGAACAGGTGGGTGCGTTGCGGGGCTCGACGGCCGCCCAGCGCACGGCGCACGCCGAACGGCTGAACCAGTCGCCGGTGCCCTACGAAGGTTGGGTGCTGCGCCGGCGCGAGGATGGCCGCGTTGCCGCCTGCGGGCAGATCGCGACCGAAGCCGAGCTGGTCGGCCTGTACGACGTCTTCACCGATCCCGCCCAACGTGGGCAGGGCTTGGCGCGCTTGTTATGCACGAACCTGCTGGCGATGGCACGCGCCCGCGGCGCCTCGGTCGCCTATCTGCAGGTTGATGCGGGCAACGCAGCCGCACGCGCGGTGTATCGGCGCCTCGGCTTTGCCGACGCCTACGCCTACCACTACCGTTCGCCGGAGCCGGACGCCCACTAGACGGAGCACCCGGCGGGGGCAGGCCCTAGAGCCCCAGCCCTTCGTCGAGCCCGAGGTGCGCGTTCATCGCCTGCACCGCGGCACCGCTGGCGCCCTTGCCCAGGTTGTCGAGGCGGCAGATCAGGATCGCCTGCTCGGCATTGGCGAAGACGAACAGGTCGCTGCGGTTGGTGTCGTTGCACGCCTGCACGTCGAAGAAGCCGCTCTCCAGCGTCGCCGGATCCGACAGCGGCAGCACCTTCACGAAACGTTCGCCGGCATAACGCTCGGCCAGCGCGCGTTGCAGCGCCGCGCCATCGGTGCCGGGCTTCAGCTGCGAGAAGTGCAAGGGCACACTCACCGCCAAACCCTTGTAGAAGCTGGCGACGATCGGCATGAAGTTCGGCTTGTGGGCGAGCCGCGCATGCGCCGCCATCTCCGGCAGGTGCTTGTGACCGAGCGCCAGCCCGTAGGGCCGCGGCGCCTGCAGCACCGGGTCGCCGCCGGCTTCGTACTGCTCGATCATCTTCTTGCCGCCGCCGGAGTAGCCGGTGATCGAGGTCGCCGAAACCGGCAGCGCCGCCGGCACGAGACCGGCATCGACCAAGGGGCGCAGCAGCAGGATGAACGCGCTGGCGTGGCAGCCGGGGTTGGCGATGCGCTTGCTGTCGCGGATCAGCCGGCGCTGCTCGGGCGCCAGCTCGGGCAGCCCGAAGGCCCAGCCCGGCGTCGTGCGGTGCGCGGTGCTGGCATCGATCAGGCAGGTGTTCGGGTTGGTGACCAGTGCGGCCGCTTCGCGTGCCGCGGCGTCGGGCAGGCACAGGAAGGCGACGTCGGCAGCGTTGAGCAGCCGGGCGCGCTCGGCGGCGTCCTTGCGCTTGTCGGCATCGATGCGCAAGACCTCGACGTCGTTGCGGCGCGCCAGCATTTCGTGGATGCGAAGGCCGGTCGTGCCTTCCTGGCCGTCGACGAAGATGCGATAAGTCATGGCTACAGTCCTGCGGTCATCAGTGCGGGAGAACCCGAAGGATAAGCCAAGCATGATCGATGGGATGCGAATGCTGCTGTTGCCCGGATGGCAGGACTCGGCTGCCGGCCACTGGCAAAGCCGCTGGGAGCAGCTGCACGGCGCCGAGCGCGTGCAGCAGAACGACTGGTGGTGGCCGCGCCGCGGCGACTGGATGGCGCGGCTGGAGGAGGCATTGCTCGCCGATCCGCGGCCGGCGCTGCTGATCGCGCACAGCCTGGGCTGCCAGCTCGTCGCTGCCTGGGCCGCGCACTCGCAGCAGCTGGGCCGCGTGCGCGGCGCCTTGCTGGTCGCGCTGCCGGACATCGCGCGCGCCGACATGCCGCCGCAGCTGCAGGCCTGGGCGCCGATCCCGACGCGGCGGCTGCCGTTCAAGTCGACCGCCGTGCTGAGCAGCGACGACCCGTACTGCACGCTGGCGCGTGGGCAGCAGATGGCGGCCGATTGGGGCTGCGATGTCCATGCGATCGGCGCGCGCGGGCACATCAATGGCGACAGCGGTCTCGGCGACTGGGCCGAGGGGTGGCAACTGCTGATGCGATTGGGTGCCGGCGCGGTCGAAGCATCGACCTGATTGGCCCACAATCGCAGAGATGACCAGCCCCCAGCTCACTTCGCTCGCAGCCCCCGAGGGGCGCTCAGTGCCCTTCGGACGGCCGGGCGGGCACTGATGGTCACGAAGAAACCCAAGGGCCTCGGGCTCGGACTCGAAGCCTTGCTCGGGCCCAAGGTCAGCGAGGCCGCGGCCAGCGATGCGCATCCGAGCAGCCTGCCGCTGACCCGCTTGCGGCCCGGCAAGTACCAGCCGCGCACGCGCATGGACGAAGGCTCGTTGTACGAGCTGGCCGAAAGCATCAAGAGCCAGGGTGTGATGCAGCCGATCCTGGTGCGCCCGGTCGGCGCCAACGGCTACGAGATCATCGCCGGCGAACGCCGCTTCCGCGCCGCGAAGCTGGCTGGCCTCGACGCGGTGCCGGTGCTCGTCAAGGACGTGCCCGACGAAGCCGCCGCGGTGATGGCGCTGATCGAAAACATCCAGCGCGAAGACCTCAATCCGCTCGAAGAAGCGCAGGGCCTGCAGCGCCTGGTCGACGAATTCCACCTGACGCACGAGCAGGCGGCGCAAGCCGTCGGCCGCTCGCGCAGCGCGGCCACGAACCTGCTGCGGCTGCTGAACCTGAGCGCGCCGGTGCAGCAGATGCTGATCGCCGGCGACCTCGACATGGGTCACGCGCGCGCCTTGCTGTCGCTCGATGCGGCCGAGCAGATCCTGAGTGCGAACGAGATCGTCGCCAAGAAGCTCTCGGTGCGTGAAGCCGAGAAGCTGGTCGCGCGCACGCAGTCGCCGGGCCGGCAGAAGACCTTGCTGCGCGTGAAGCAGGACAAGTCGCGCGACATCCTGCGCCTCGAAGAGCAGCTCGCCGATGCGCTGACCGCGAAGGTCGAGATCCGGCTGCAGCGCCGCAGTGCACGCGGTCAACGCGGCGAGGTGGCGATCGCCTTCGCGTCGTTCGAAGAGCTCAGTGGCCTGCTCGATCGGCTCGGTGCCGGCGAGCGTTGACGAGATCATGCACCTCGCGGCGCGCGCACCAGACTGTGGCGCGCACGCGTCCGCAGGCGTGCATCACTTCGCGTTTCGGCGCATGATGTTCATCAGCCGGTGTGTCCATGTCGGCGAGGCCCGATGCGCCGACGTTGAAGCGCGTATACGATGGCGACGAGCCTGGCGCGGGCCTTGCTGGTCTGGCCGAGAAAAGCACCCGCTTACGGGGTTTTCTCAGTGCCTCGCAGCCGACACGATTGATCCATGCTGGAGACTCACTGAACTGATCACATAGCTGCATGCTGACCGGAAAGCTCTGATGGAGCCTGGGCCCGTGAAGCCGGGACTTCATCAGAACTTCCCCGACGCCGATGGGGAGCCTCTCTCGCATCGGCGCTGTGTCCGCCTAAGGAGGTCCGAATGGACGTGATCAGCAGTTTCGCCGCCCGCTTCGAACGCACGCGGGAAGAGGAGCTGTCCCTCGAGGACTACCTCGCCGAGTGCAAGCGCAACCCGCTCGCCTACGCCACCGCAGCCGAGCGGATGCTCAAGGCGATCGGCGAGCCGCAGATGATCGATACGCGCAACGATCAACGGTTGTCTCGCCTCTTCGCGAACAAGGTCATCAAGATCTATCCGGCCTTCGCCGAGTTCTACGGCATGGAGGACTCGATCGAGCAGGTCGTCTCCTACTTCCGCCATGCCGCGCAAGGCCTCGAAGAGAAGAAGCAGGTGCTTTACCTGCTGGGCCCGGTCGGCGGCGGCAAGAGCTCGATCGCCGAGCGGCTGAAGCTGCTGATGCAGGACGTGCCCTTCTATGCGCTGAAGGGCTCGCCGGTCAACGAGTCGCCGCTGGGCCTGTTCAACGCGATCGAAGATGGTGCGATCCTCGACAAGGAATACGGCATCCCGGCGCGTTACCTCAACCGCATCATGAGCCCGTGGGCGGTCAAGCGGCTCGACGAGTTCGGCGGCGACATCCGCAAGTTCAAGGTCGTCAAGCGCTTCCCGTCGGTGCTCAAGCAGATCGCGGTCTGCAAGACCGAGCCGGGCGACGAGAACAACCAGGACATCAGCTCGCTGGTCGGCAAGGTCGACATCCGCAAGCTCGAGACCTATGCGCAGGACGATCCGGACGCCTACAGCTACTCGGGCGGCCTGTGCCTCGCGAACCAGGGCCTGCTCGAATTCGTCGAGATGTTCAAGGCGCCGATCAAGGTGCTGCACCCGCTGCTGACGGCGACGCAGGAAGGCAACTTCAAGGGCACCGAAGGCTTCGGCGCGATCCCCTTCGACGGCATCATCCTGGCCCACTCGAACGAGAGCGAATGGAAGACCTTCCGCAACAACAAGAACAACGAGGCCTTCCTCGACCGCGTCTACATCGTCAAGGTGCCGTACTGCCTGCGTGTTAGCGAAGAGGTCAAGATCTACGAGAAGCTGATTCGCGGCTCGTCGCTGGCCGAGGCCAAGTGCGCACCGGGCACGCTGAAGATCATGAGCCAGTTCGCGATCCTGACGCGGCTGAAGGAGCCGGAGAACTCGTCGCTGTTCTCGAAGATGCAGATCTACGACGGCGAGAACCTGAAGGACACCGACCCGCGCGCGAAGAGCTACCAGGAGTACCGCGACTACGCCGGCGTCGACGAAGGCATGAGCGGCATCTCGACGCGCTTCGCGTACAAGATCCTGTCGCGGGTGTTCAACTTCGACAGCCAGGAAGTCGCCGCCAACCCGGTGCACCTGATGTACGTGCTCGAGCAGCAGATCGAACGAGAGCAGTTCCCGCAGGAGCAGGAACAGAAGTTCGTCTCGTTCATCAAGGAACAGCTGGCGCCGCGCTATGCGGAGTTCATCGGCAAGGAGATCCAGACCGCCTACCTCGAAAGTTACTCGGAGTACGGCCAGAACATCTTCGACCGCTACGTCACCTACGCCGACTACTGGATCCAGGATCACGAGTACCGTGACACCGACACCGGCGAGGTCTTCGACCGCGGTGCGCTGAATGCCGAGCTCGAGAAGATCGAGAAGCCGGCCGGCATCGCGAATCCGAAGGACTTCCGCAACGAGATCGTCAACTTCGTGCTGCGCGCGCGTGCCAGCAATGCCGGCAAGAACCCGAACTGGACCAGTTACGAGAAGCTGCGCACGGTGATCGAGAAGAAGATGTTCTCGAACACCGAGGAGCTGCTGCCGGTGATCAGCTTCAACGCCAAGGCCAGCGCCGACGAAGCCAAGAAGCACGAGGACTTCGTCACCCGCATGGTCGCCAAGGGCTACACGCCCAAGCAGGTGCGCTTGCTCTGCGAGTGGTACCTGCGCGTTCGCAAGTCGAGCTGAGAACCGAATCAGGGGGCAGCGCAACTAACCGCCAAAGCGAGAGGACGGGATGCTGCAACAGATCATCGACCGGCGGCTGGCCGGCAAGAACAAGTCGATTGGGAACCGCGAGCGCTTCATGCGGCGCTACAAGGGCCACATCAGGGACGCCGTGCGGCGCGCCGTCGATGGTCGCGGCATCCGCGACCTGGAGCGCGGCGAAGAGATCCGCATTCCCAAGAAGGACATGAACGAGCCGGTGTTCCACCACGGCCAGGGTGGCGTGCGCGAGGTCGTGCACCCGGGCAACCGCGAGTACATCCGCGGCGACCGCATCGAGCGGCCCAAGGGTGGCCAGGGCGGCGGCAGCGGCAAGGGCCAGGCCAGCGACCAGGGCGAGGGCGAAGACGACTTCACCTTCACGCTGAGCAAGGAAGAGTTCATGCAGGTCTTCTTCGAGGACCTGGCCTTGCCGCACCTGATCCGCACGCAGCTGGCCGAGACGCCCGAGTGGCGCAGCCAGCGCGCCGGCTACGTGTCCGACGGCACGCCGAACAACCTGCACGTCGTGCGCTCGATGCGCGGCGCGATCGGCCGGCGCCTCGCGATCGGCTCGGGCTCACGCCGCGAGCTGCGCGAGATGGAAGAGAAGCTGATCGAGCTGAAGGCGGCGGCGCTGGCCGGCGACAAGACGGCCGAGAAGGAGATCAAGCCGCTCGAGGAAGAGATCGCCGCGCTGCGCGCGCGCCTCGAGCGCATTCCCTACCTCGACCCGATCGACCTGCGCTTTCGCAATCGCATCCGCGTGCCGGTGCCGACCTCCAAGGCGGTGATGTTCTGCCTGATGGACGTCTCGGGCTCGATGGACGAAGGCCGCAAGGACCTGTCGAAGCGCTTCTTCATCCTGCTGTACCTGTTCCTCACGCGCCACTACGAGAAGATCGACATCGTCTTCATCCGCCACCACACGCAGGCGCAGGAGGTCGACGAGGAGAATTTCTTCCACGCCCGCGAGACCGGCGGTACGGTGGTGTCGAGCGCGCTGGTGCTGATGGAAGAGATCATCCGCGCGCGCTACAACCCGGCCGAATGGAACATCTACGGCGCGCAGGCCAGCGACGGCGACAACTGGCACCACGATTCCGGCCGCTGCCGCGAGCTGCTGGCCGAGAAGCTGTTGCCGCTGGTGCGCTACTTCGCCTACGTGCAGGTCGCCGAAGAGGAACAGAATCTGTGGGAGGAATACACCCAGCTCGCCGAGACCTACGGACACTTCGCGATGCGCAAGGCGACCGAAGCGACGCAGATCTATCCGGTGTTCCGCGACCTGTTCAAGAAGGAAGGCACTGCGGCTGCCGCGTGACGACCATGACCCCCTTGCTCACTCCGTTCGCTTCCCCCCGAGGGGGAGCCATCGCCCTTGGGGCGGCCCGGCGGGCGACCCCATGAGCGCTGTCCTGATTCCCGAACGTCCGCTGCGCGGCCCGCTGCCCTGGGGCGGCAAGGTCCAGAAACTCGACGGCCCGAGCGACTGGTCGTTCGAGCTGATCGAGCGCTACCACGAGGTGATCCGCCGCACGGCGGAGCGCTACGGCCTCGACACCTACCCGAACCAGCTCGAGATCATCACCGCCGAGCAGATGATGGACGCCTATGCGTCCGTCGGCATGCCGGTGAACTACCGGCACTGGACCTACGGCAAGGAATTCATCGCCACCGAGCGCAACTACAAGCGCGGCGCGATGGGGCTGGCCTACGAGATCGTCATCAACTCGAACCCCTGCATCAGCTACCTGATGGAGGAGAACACGATGGCGATGCAGGCGCTGGTGATCGCGCATGCGGCCTACGGACACAACAGCTTCTTCAAGGGCAACTACCTGTTCCGCATGTGGACCGACGCGTCGTCGATCATCGACTACCTGGTCTACGCGAAGAACTACGTTGCCGAGTGCGAGGAGCGCCACGGCATGGATACCGTCGAGTCCTTCCTCGACTCCTGCCACGCGCTGTCGAACCACGGTGTCGACCGCTATCGCCGGCCGAGCCGCAAGAGCCTGGCCCAGGAACTGTCCGACCGCAAGGACCGCGAGTCCTACGCACAGCAGCAGGTCAACGACCTGTGGCGCACGTTGCCCAAGCGCGCCGGCAAGGCCGACGAGCCGGCCGAGGTGCGCCGCTTCCCCGAAGAGCCGCAGGAGAACCTGCTCTACTTCATCGAGAAGAACGCGCCGCTGCTGGAGCCGTGGCAGCGCGAGGTCGTGCGCATCGTGCGCAAGGTGGCGCAGTACTTCTATCCGCAGCGCCAGAGCCAGGTGATGAACGAAGGCTGGGCCACGTTCTGGCATCACCGGCTGCTGAACACGATGTACGACGAAGGCTGGCTGACCGACGGCGTGATGATCGAGTGGCTGAAGTCGCACACCAACGTCGTCTTCCAGCCGCGCGTCGGCGAGCGCGGCTACAGCGGGCTGAACCCGTATGCGCTCGGCTTCGCGATGTACACCGACATCAAGCGCATCTGCGAATCGCCGACCGAGGAAGACCGGCAGTGGTTCCCCGAGATCGCCGGCTCCGACTGGGTGCCGACACTCGACCACGCGATGCGCAACTACAAGGACGAGAGCTTCATCGGCCAGTACCTGAGCCCGAAGATGATGCGCGACTTCCGCCTCTTCGCGATCACCGACGACGAGAAGCAGAGTGAGCTCGAAGTCAGCGCGATCCACGACGACGCCGGCTACAAGCGGGTGCGCGAGGCCTTGTCGCGCCAGTACGACCTCGGCTCGCGCGAGCCGAACATCCAGGTCTGGAACGTCAACCTGCGCGGCGACCGCTCGCTGACGCTGCGCCATTTCCAGCACAACGACCGGCCGCTGGACGACGGCGCGCAGGAAGTGCTGAAGCACGTCGCCCGCCTGTGGGGGTTCGGTGTGCACCTGGAGAGCGTGAACTCCAAGAGCGACGTGACCAAACGCTGGTCCGTCGGCGCGCCGCAGCAATAGCGGCCCGCGGGCGAGAGGCCCTCGAGGGCCTCTCGTCGAGCGATCGATGTCACGGCGCGGCCGCTTGCGCACGCCCTGCACATCGCGCTCATTCAAGTTCGCACCATTACGGGTCGATACGACGAGCAGACCATCGGGCGTGTCGCCCGAAGGCCCCCTCTTTGTCCGGAGCTTGCGTTTGCCGTCGACCCCGGTCCCCCGTCGAGCGATGCCGTCGTCCAGGTTGCACCTGGCGCTGGATCTGCTCGCGATCGTGGCCGCGGTTTTCGCCGCGGCCACGATGGTGACCCTGGCGTTCGACGGAAGCGGGCCGGTCAGCGGCTGGCTCGGCGCGTTGCTCAGAGCCTTGCTGATGAGCGTTCTGCTGGCGCCGGTGCTGTACATCGGCGTGCGCTACCGTGCGCGGCGCGTGGTCGATGCCGGCGCCGAAGCCGGTGGCGACGAATTGCAGAGTCGCCTGTCCGGCGGCATGCACCAGCGCGTGCGCGTCGCGCTGTTCAGCGTGCTGGTGCTGGTCGCCGCGGTGGTCATCGGTCAGCAGCAGCAAGGCGAGTGGCTCGAGCACGAACGGGCGGTCGACACCGAGATCGTCGGCCTGGCCGGACGGCAAGGCATGTGGAGCCAGCAGATCGCGCGGCTGGCGGCGCTGCTGCAGACGCAACCCGACGACCGCGACGCGATCGACAGCGCGCTGCAGCAGGCGGTGGCCGAGTCGCAGGTCGAAGCACGGCGGCTGTCCGAGCTCGTCGACGTGCAGACCCGCTCCTCGCCGACCGCCGCCGCGTTGCTGCGGCCGGCACTGCACGATTGGCAGGAGGCGCGCGAGCGGCTCTGGTACCGCAGCGACAACGTGCGCCGCAGCCTGATCGAGCGCGAGGGCCCCGAGTGGCTGCGCGCCGCGGTCGTCGCGCTGCAGATCGAGGTCGAGCCGGCGCTCGACGCCGCGCAGACGCTGGCCGTGCGCTCCAGCGAGGCCGCCCGCGCGCGCAGCGACGAGGCGATCGGCGCGCAGCGCTCGTCGGCGCTGTACATCGCGGCGATGCTGATCTTCCTGGCACTCGGTGTCGCCGAGCCGACGGCGCGCGCGGTGCGGCGCCAGACGCGCCAGCTCGCGGCCCAGGCCGATGAGCTGGCCCGCCTGGCGCTGGTGGCCGAGCGCACCCATCTGGCCGTGATCCTGACCGACGAAAAGGGCCGCATCGTCTGGATCAACGAAGGCTTTGCCCGCATCACGGGCTACGGTGCGGCCGAGGTGATCGGCCAGCACCCGGTGCGCATGCTGCTCGCCGGCGGCGCCGACCCCGCCGCGGTGCAACGCATTCGCCAGGCGCAGGCCGATGGCGCCGGCGTGCGCGTCGAGGTGCTGAGCCGCACCCGCGAAGGCCGCGACTTCTGGCTCGACCTCGACCTGCAGCCGCTGCGCGACGGCGCCGGTGCGCTGTCCGGATTCGTCGGCGTTGCCAGTGACGTCACCGAGCGCGTCACCGAACGGCTGAAGACCGCGGCGCTGCTGGCCGCGCTGCCGACCGGCGTGCTGATGCAGGACGAGCACGGCAAATCGGTCGAATGCAATCCGGCGGCGCTGCGCATGCTCGAGCTGACGCGGGACCAGGTCCTGCGCCACGAGCCGCTGCCGCCGCATTGGAAAGTGCTCAACGAGGACCTGAGCGAATGCCTGATGGCCGACCGCCCGGGCACGATCGCCCTGCGCAGCGGCGAGGGCCTGCACGGCCGCATCCTCGGTGTCACGCGCGCCGACGGCGAGCTGCGCTGGTTGATGGTCAATGCCGAGCCGGTGATCGATGCGCTCGGCCGCTCGGCCGGTGTCGTCTCGTGTTTCATCGACGTCACCGAACAGCGCAACCAGCGCGTGCTGCTGGAGATGACGGTCGACTCGGCGGGCGTCGGCACCTGGCAGTGGGACATGGCCAGCGGCCACTTCCAGTGCAACGACCGGCTGGTGACGATGCTCGGCTACCGCCCGGGGGACCTCGACCTCGAAGGCGACAACGTGCTCGAGTCGCTGGTCCACCCCGATGACCGCCAACCGCGTCGCGATGCGCTGGCGCTGCACCTGGCGAATCCGGCGGTCCCGTTCCGCTGCGAGCAGCGCTTGCGCCGGCCCGACGGCGACTGGGCCACGGTGCTCAGCTGCGGCACCGTGATCGAGCGCGGCGACCAGGGCCAGCCGCGGCGCCTGGCCGGCCTGCACTTCGACATGACCGAGCAGATGCAGATGCAGGCGATGCTGCGCCACGCCGCGCGCACCGACGGCCTGACGCAGCTGCCGAACCGCGCCGCGGTGTTCGACCGCGTGCAGCAGGCGCTGCAGCGCTCGCAGGAACAGGCCGGCTTCGGCTATGCCGTGCTGTTCATGGACTTCGACCGCTTCAAGCAGGTCAACGACACGCTCGGCCACGCGGTCGGCGACGAGCTGCTGCGCCAGATCGCGCAGCGCCTGCGCCGCACGCTGCGCCCCGGCGACGTGATCGGCCACGATCCGGCGTACGAGCACACCGCCGGGCGCATCGGCGGCGACGAGTTCGTCGTCGTGCTCGAACACGTGCGCGGCCGCGACGATGCCTGCGCCGTCGCGCGGCGCATGCTCGAGCGGCTGGCCGAGCCGTACCGCATCGGCCCGCATGTCGTGCACTCGACTGCCAGCATCGGCATCGTCACGTCCGAGCAGGCGGCCAACGATGCCCACACCGTGATGCGCGACGCCGACACCGCGATGTACGAGGCCAAGCGCGGCGGCCGCGGCCGCTACGTGGTGTTCGATCCGTCGATGCACGAGCGCGTCGCGCGCGGCCTGGCGATCGAGAACGACCTGCGGCTCGCGCTCGAGCGGGACGAGCTGTTTGTCGTCTATCAACCGGTGGTCGATTTCAGCGCCGGCCGCGCCGGTGCGGTCGAGGCGCTGGCGCGCTGGCGCCACCCGACGCGCGGGCTGGTGACGCCGGCCGAGTTCATTCCGGTCGCCGAGGAGTCGGGCCTGATCGTGGAGCTCGGCCGCCGTGTGCTCGACACCGCCTGCCGCCAGTTCGTCGCCTGGCAGCATGAGCTCGGGGTGCTGGCGCCGCAATCGATCGCCGTCAACCTGTCGACGGTGCAGCTGCGCCATGCGGGCCTGGTGGCCGACGTGCAGGCCTGCCTGGACGCCAGCGGCATCGCGCCGTCGCAGCTGCAGCTGGAGGTCACCGAGAGCCTGGCGGCGCAGGACGAGGTCGCCCGCACGCGCCTGCGCGAGCTGAAGGCGCTCGGGCTGACGATCGCGCTCGACGACTTCGGCACCGGCTATTCATCGCTGGCCTGCCTGCACCAGCTGCCGGTCGACACGGTGAAGATCGACCGCTCCTTCGTCAGCCATGCCGAGACCAGCGAGTACCACCGGGCGCTGATCGAGGCGACGATCCGCGTCGCGCAGACGCTGGGCATGTCCACCGTCGCCGAGGGCATCGAGAGCAGCGGCCAGGCGGCGCTGCTGCAGCAGATGCAATGCGGGCGCGGCCAGGGTTATCTGTACAGCCGGCCGCTGGAGGCCGCGGCGCTGACGCACTGGCTGCGCAGCCATGGCGCGCCGCTCGCGGCGGCCTGACGGGTTCGGCTACAGCCGAAAGATCTTCCCGGGATTCAGGATGTTCTTCGGGTCGAGCGCACGCTTGACCACCCGCATCATCTCGACCGCACCGGCGCCGGCCTCGTCGAGCAGGAAGCCCTGCTTGTGCAAGCCGATGCCGTGCTCGCCGGTGCAGGTGCCTTCGAGCTTCAGCGCGTGGTGCACGATCTGGTCGTTGAGCCGCTCGGCGAGCTCGCGCTCGGCGGGAATGGCCGGGTCGATCAGGTAGGCGATGTGGAAGTTGCCGTCGCCGACGTGGCCGACGATGTAGTACGGCAGCCCGGCGGCTTGGGCCTCGTTCACCGCCAGCGCGATGCAATCGGCCAGGCGCGAGATCGGCACGCAGGTGTCGGTGGTCACGGTGCGGCAGCCGGGCTTCAATTGCAGCGCGGCGAAGTACGCGTGGTGGCGCGCGGTCCACAGCCGCGAGCGTTCCTCCGGCGTCGTCGCCCACTCGAAGTGCTCGCCGCCGTGCTCGGTGGCGGCAGCCTGCACGATCTCGGCCTGCTCGCGCACGCCGGCCTCGCTGCCGTGGAACTCCATCAGCAGCATCGGCGCCTCGCGCAGCGTCAGCTTGTCGTGGCGGTTCACCGCGCGCACCGCGTTGGCGTCCAGCAGCTCGCAGCGCGCGATCGGCACGCCGAGCTGGATGACCTCGATCGTCGTCGCCACCGCGTCGGCGATGCTCGGGAAATGGCACACCGCGGCGGACACCGATTCGGGCTGCGGGTAAAGCTTCAGCGTGACCTCGGTGATGACGCCCAGCGTGCCCTCGCTACCGACCAAAAGACGCGTCAGGTCGTAGCCGGCGCTGGACTTCTTGGCCCGCGTGCCGGTGCGGATCACTTCGCCGCTGGCGGTCACGACTTCGAGCGCCAGCACGTTCTCGCGCATCGTGCCGTAGCGCACCGCGTTCGTGCCGCTGGCGCGCGTCGCGGCCATGCCGCCGATCGACGCATCGGCGCCCGGGTCGATCGGGAAGAACAGCCCGGTGTGGCGGATCTCGTCGTTGAGCTGCTTGCGCGTGACGCCGGGCTGCACCGTGACGGTCAGGTCCTCGGCCTGCACGCGCAGCACCTTGTTCATGCGCGAGACGTCGATGCTGACGCCGCCCTGCACCGCGAGCAGATGGCCTTCGAGCGACGATCCGACGCCGAACGGGATCACCGGCACCGCGTGCTGCGCGGCCAGCGTGACCACGGCCGCCACGTCCTCGGTGCTCTCGGCGAAGACCACGGCCTCGGGCGGTGGCACGTCGAACGGCGATTCGTCGCGGCCGTGCTGCTCGCGCACCGCGAGCGCGGTCGTGCAGCGGGCGCCGAAACGCGACTTCAGCGCGTCGATCATCGCGGCGGGCACCGGGCGCGGCTGCAGCGGCAACAGGTGGGCGGGCAGCGTGGCGTTCATGGCGATCCCCAGCGTTCGTTAGCCCCCAAGACGCCTTCGGCGTCGGCCCCCCGAGGGGGCGCTGTCGCCTTGGGAGCGGGCCGGCGGCGACAACAACGGAAGCGGTCATTCTAGGAGTGCCGCTTCGGGCAAGATCGCAGCTTCCCTGCTGCGAATTTGCACACCATGGCCAATCGATTGACCCAGATCGCAACCCGCACCGGCGACGACGGCAGCACCGGCCTCGGCGATGGCAGCCGCGTGCCGAAGGACCACCTGCGCGTGCAGGCGATGGGCGATGTCGACGAGCTCAATTCGAGCCTCGGCGTGCTGCTGGCCGAGCCGTTGCCCGACGACGTGCGCTCGCTGCTGGTGGTGGTCCAGCACGAGCTCTTCAACCTCGGCGGCGAGCTGTCGATCCCGGGCTACACGCTGCTGAAGGCCGAAGCGGTGCTGCGGCTGGACCAGGCGCTGGCCACGCACAACGCAGCGTTGCCGCGGCTGGCCGAGTTCATCCTGCCCGCCGGCACGCGCAGCGCGGCGCTCGCGCATGTCAGCCGCAGCGTGGCGCGGCGCGCCGAACGCGCGGTGGTCGCGCTCGGCGCGCAGGAAGCGCTCAACGAAACGCCGCGCCAGTACCTGAACCGCTTGTCGGACCTGCTGTTCGTGCTGGCGCGAGTGCTCAACCGCGCGAACCTCGACGGGCTCGGCGGCGACGACGTCTACTGGCGCAGCGAACGGCTCGCTGCGCAGCAGGCCGCGGACGATTGACCGACGCCGATCAAGGCGCGGCGCGCTGGCCGGCGCGGAACTCTTCCCAGCTCAGTGCGCCGTCCTTGTTCTTGTCGAGCTCGTCGAAGCGCGCGGCGATCGCCGGCAGCTTGGCGGCCTCTTCGCGGCTGAGCTGGCCGTCCTTGTTGGTGTCGGCGCTGCGGAAGGCGGCTTCGGCGGGATCGGCCGGCGCCTGCGGCGCGGGCTGTGGCGGCTGCATGGGCTGTTGCGCCCAGGCCGGCGCGGCAAGAAGGGCGGCAGCAAGTGCCGGAATCAGCGCTTCTTTCAGCGAACGGATCATCGAGGGTTTCCTTTTCGAAACGATGAGAGGCAACCCATTGCAAACGCTGCCGCTGCGCCGCGCCAGCCTTCTTGCCGTAGGTTGCTCCGGGTAACCTTCGATGATTGCTTGCAACCTACCGTTGCGAGCACACACTTACATCAGCGTTGGCCGCGGCGCGCCTTGACGGCGTCGCTCAAGATCTGCAGCGTCGTCAGCGAATCGTCCCAGCCGATGCAGGCGTCGGTGATGCTCTTGCCGTACTCCAGCGCCGCCGGGTCGTCCTTGCCGGGGGTGAACTTCTGCGCGCCGGCATGCAGGTGGCTTTCGACCATCACGCCGACGATGCAGCGGCTGCCCTCGGCGAGCTGCGCGCCGATGTCGCGCGCGACGTCGACCTGCCGCTGGTGCTGCTTGCTGCTGTTGGCGTGGCTGCAATCGATCATCAGCCGGCACGGCAGCTTGGCCGCTTCGAGCTCGGCGCAGGCCGCGTCGACGCTCTTCTTGTCGTAGTTCGGCGCCTTGCCGCCGCGCAGGATGACGTGGCAGTCCTTGTTGCCCTTGGTCGAGACGATCGCCACCTGGCCGTTCTTGTGCACCGACAGGAAGTGGTGCGGCCGCGACGCGGCCTGGATCGCATCGGTGGCGATCTTCAGGTTGCCGTCGGTGCCGTTCTTGAAGCCGATCGGCGCCGACAGGCCGGACGCCAGCTCGCGGTGCACCTGGCTTTCGGTGGTGCGCGCGCCGATCGCGCCCCAGGAGATCAGGTCGCCGATGTACTGCGGGCTGATCGTGTCGAGGAACTCGCTGCCCGCCGGCACGCCGAGGCGGTTGATGTCGACCAGCAGCTGGCGCGCGATGCGCAGCCCTTCGTGGATGCGGTAGCTCTCGTCGAGGTACGGGTCGTTGATCAGGCCCTTCCAGCCGACGGTGGTGCGCGGCTTCTCGAAGTACACGCGCATCACGATCTCCAGCGTGTCGGCGTGCTTCTCGCGCTCGGCCTTCAGCTGGCGGGCGTATTCGATTGCCGCGGCCGGGTCGTGGATCGAGCAGGGCCCGATGATCACCAGCAGCCGATCGTCCTTGCCGGAGAGGATGCGGTGCGCGGCATCTCGCGTCTTGCCGACCAGCTTCTCGATCGGCGTGCCGGCGATCGGGAAGAAGCGGATCAGGTGTTCGGGCGGCGGCAGGGGCACGACATCCTCGATGCGCTGGTCGTCGGTTTCGCTGGTCTTCTCGCTCAGCGCGTAGCCGAAGCCACCGCCGTCGGAGGAATGGCTGCTGGTGGATTTGGGTGTCATGGCTGCTCTCCGAAACGAAAGGACGAAAGGACGAAAAAAAACCGCCGGGGCTGCCGGCGGTTCGTTGAGGGTTCGCTTGCTTCTCTATCTGGGCTGCAGGCTTGCCTCTCCTCCGCCGGTGCGGTGCGAGAACCAAAAGTAGCCAAAAAAGAAGACGGCCGAACGCATGGGCGGCGACTGTAGCACGCGATTGCTGCGCCGCAATACCTGCATCGAGCGCCGACCCAGGCCGCGCCGGCTCAGGCGGTGCCGCCGACCGTCAGCCCGTCGATGCGCAGCGTCGGCTGGCCGACGCCGACCGGCACGCTCTGGCCTTCCTTGCCGCAGACGCCGACGCCGGTGTCGAGCTCGAGGTCGTTGCCGATCATCCTGACGCGCGTCAACGCGTCGGGCCCGTTGCCGATGATGGTCGCGCCTTTCACCGGGTATTGGACGCGGCCGTTCTCGACCCAGAAGGCTTCGCTGGCCGAGAACACGAACTTGCCGCTGGTGATGTCGACCTGGCCGCCGCCGAAGTTCGTCGCGTACAGGCCGCGCTTGATGCTGGCGACGATCTCTTCCTTGGTCTTGTCGCCGGCCAGCATGTAGGTGTTGGTCATGCGCGGCATCGGCACGTGGGCGTAGCTCTCGCGGCGGCCGTTGCCGGTCGCATCGACGCCCATCAGCCGGGCGTTCATCGAGTCCTGGATGTAGCCCTTCAGGATGCCGTCCTCGATCAGCACGTTGCGTTGCGACGGATGGCCCTCGTCGTCGACGTTCAGCGAGCCGCGGCGATCGGGCAGCGTGCCGTCGTCGAGCACCGTGACGCCCTTGGCGGCGACGCGCTGGCCGATGCGGCCGGCGAAGGTGGATGAGCCCTTGCGGTTGAAATCGCCCTCGAGCCCGTGGCCGACCGCCTCGTGCAGCAGCACGCCGGGCCAGCCCGGGCCGAGCACGACGGTCATCTCGCCGGCCGGCGCCGGACGCGATTCGAGGTTCGTCAGCGCCGCGTTGACGGCCTGGTCGACATAACGCTCGAGCTGAGCGTCCTGGAAGTAGCCGAGGCCGAAGCGCCCGCCGCCGCCGCCGGAGCCGACCTCGCGCCGGCCGTTCGATTCGGCGATCACGGTGATCGACATGCGCACCAGCGGCCGCACGTCGGCGGCGCGCGTGCCGTCGGCGCGGGCGACCAGCACGACGTCGTACTCGGCGGCCAACCCGGCCATCACCTGCACGATGCGCGGATCACGCGCGCGGGCGATGCGCTCGATCTTCTCCAGCAGCGCGACCTTCTGCGCGCTGTCGAGCGTCGCGATCGGGTCGGTCGGGCCGTAGAGCGCGCGGCTGCCGGCGATCTTCGGCGCGCCGCTGATCTTCACGCGCCGGCTCTGACCGGCCGCCGCGATGCTGCGCACGGTGCGCGCGGCGTCGAGCAGCGAGGCCTCGGAGATGTCGTCGGAATAGGCGAAGGCGGTCTTCTCGCCGGCGACCGCGCGCACGCCGACGCCCTGGTCGATCGAGAAGCTGCCGCTCTTGACGATGCCTTCTTCCAGGCTCCAGCCTTCATGGCGGGTGATCTGGAAATACAGGTCGGCATCGTCGACGCGGTGCTCGCCGATCGTGCCCAGCGCCTTGACGAGCCCGGGCTCGTCGAGGCCGAAGGGGTCGAGCAGCATCGAGCGGGCGATGGCCAGGCGTTCGAGGGTGGGTTCGCGGGAGATCATCGGCCGATCTTAGCCCTCGCGCAGCTCCAGCGCCCGGCTGTACAGCGCGTTGCGCGGCGCGCCGCTGATGTCGGCGGCCAGCGTCACCGCCTGCTTCAGCGGCAGCTCGCGCAGCAGGAGCGCCAGCACGCGCTCGCCTTCGGCCGCCGCGGCCGGCGCCGTCGACGCGGCGGGCACGGCATGCAGCACCAGCACGAATTCGCCGCGGCCGCGCTGCGCATCGGCGGCCAGCCAGCCCGGCGCGTCGGCGGCGGCGAGGGTGTGCACCTGCTCGAATTGCTTCGTCAGCTCGCGGCAGATCGTCAGCTGCCGTTGCGGCGCGAGCTCGGCCAGCAGCTCGATCAGCTTGTGAATGCGGTGCGGGGCCTCGAACAGCACCTGGCTGCCCGGCAGCGCGAGCAGCGCGTCGAGCGCGTCGCGCCGCTCCTGGCCTTTCGGCGGCAGGAAACCGTGAAAGCCGAAGCCGGTGGCCTGCGCATCGCCGGCGACGCTGAGCGCGGCGACGACGCTGCTGGCGCCCGGGATCGCGACCACCGGATGACCGGCCGCTGCGGCCGCGGCGACCAGCGCCGCGCCGGGATCGCTGATCGCCGGCGTGCCGGCATCGCTGGCATAGGCCACGCGCTCGCCGGAGGCCAGCCGCGCCAGCACCTGCTGCGACGCGGCGAGCTCGTTGTGCTCGTGCAGCGCGATCAGCGGCTTGTCGAGGCCGAGGTGGTGCAGCAGCCGGCCGGTGACGCGGGTGTCCTCGCAGGCCACCGCGTCGACCAGGTCGAGCAGATGGATCGCGCGCAGCGTCAGGTCGGCCAGGTTGCCGATCGGCGTCGCGACCACGTAGAGTGCGCCGGCCGCAAAGCGCTGCCCCCCGGCGGCGGCGGCGGCGGCTTGAAGCAGCATCGAGGGAGCAATGGTCACGACAGGCGGCAGGTCAGGCGGCACGACGACCAAGTCACGCGGCGACGTGGCGGAAGAGCGCGCGCTTCAGTTTCTTCAAGACCAGGGCTTGCGCCTGGTGTGCCGCAATTATCGGCTGGCGGGTGGGCCGCATGCGCGCGGCGCCGAGGTCGACCTGATCGTGGCCGATCGGGACGGCACGCTGGTCTTCGTCGAGGTGCGCTCGCGCGCCGACGGCCGCGCCGGCGGCGCCGCGGCCAGCGTCAGCGGGCTGAAGCAGCGCCGCATCGTGCGCGCCGCGCAGCACTACCTGATGCGCTTGCGCACGCCGCCGCCCTGCCGCTTTGACGTGATCGCGATCGACGGCGACCAGCTCGAGTGGCTGCGCGGCGCGTTCGATGCCGGGTGAGTCACCGGCACTTCGGCAGTTCCGTAACCGCCGCTTGCAGACCCCTGTCATATGATCCCGCGCATGCTCGAGCAGCGCATCCAGCAGCACTTCTTCGAAAGCGCCGACCTCAAATACCAGGCCGCCGAAGTGTTGTCCCGTCCGGTGGCCGAAGCGGTGCAGGCCATCGTTGCCGGCTTCACCGCGGGTGGACGCATGCTGGTCGCCGGGCTCGCCGGCGCCGCGCCGCTGGCGCAGCTGGTGGCGGCCAATCTGCTGCAGGGCTTCGAACGTGAACGGCCGGGGCTCGCCGCGCTGGCCCTCGGCCCCGATGCCGCCACGTGGCCGCGCCAGGTCGAGACGCTGGGCCAGCCCGGTGATCTGCTGCTGCTGATCGATGCCGACGGCAATGCGATCGCGCTGGTCGATGTGGCGCGCGCGGCCCAGGACAAGGACATGACGGTGATCGCGTTGACCGGCCGCACCGGCGGCGCACTGCGCGAGGTGCTCGGCGAGACCGACGTGCTGCTGACGGTGCCGCACGAGCGCCGCGCGCGCGTGCTCGAAGTGCAGCTGCTGGTGTTGCACTGCATGTGCGACGCGATCGATCTGCAACTGCTCGGTGAACAACAGGATCCTGCATGAAGCAACTTTTCGCATCCGTCTCGCGCTGCGCCGCCGTGGTGGCCCTGGCGGCGATCACGACCCCGCTCTTCAGCGGCTGTGCGCCGCTGATGGTCGGTGGTGCCGTCGTCGGCGGCCTGATGGCCAGCGATCGCCGCACCTCGGGCGCGCAGGTCGAGGACCAGTCGATCGAGCTGAAGGCGGTCAGCCGCGTCAAGACGGCCATCGGCGATCGGGGGCACGTCAACGTCACCAGCTACAACCGCATGGTGCTGATCACCGGCGAGGTGGCCAGCGACGCCGACCGCGCCGCCGTCGAGCAGGCGCTCGGCCAGATCGAGAACGTGCGCTCGGTGGTCAACGAGCTGGCGGTCACGGCCGCCAGCTCGATCGGTTCACGCTCGAACGACGTCGTGCTGACGAGCAAGGTCAAGGCCAGCCTGATCGACGCGCGCGACCTGCATGCCAACGCCTTCAAGGTGGTGACCGAGCGCGGCCAGGTCTTCCTGCTCGGCCGCGTGACCGAGCGCGAGGCGAACCGCGCGACCGAAGTCGCGCGCTCGATCGGCGGCGTGCAGAAGGTGGTGCGCGTGTTCGAGCTGATCAGCGAGGCCGAGCTGGCCTCCGGACAGCCACCGAAGCAACAGTAGCGCGCGCTACTTCAGCCGGCGAATCAGGCTGGACGTGTCCCAGCGGTTGCCGCCCATCGCCTGCACGTCGGCGTAGAACTGGTCGACCAGCGCGGTCACCGGCAGCTTCGCGCCGTTGCGGCGCGCCTCGTCTAGCACCAGCCCGAGGTCCTTGCGCATCCAGTCGACCGCGAAGCCGAATTCGAACTGGCCGTCGACCATCGTCTTGCCGCGGTTGTCCATCTGCCAGCTCTGCGCGGCGCCCTTGCCGATGACCTCGAGCACTTGCTTCATGTCCAGCCCGGCACGGTCGCCGAAGGCGATGGCTTCGGCCAGCCCCTGCACCAGCCCGGCGATGGCGATCTGGTTGACCATCTTCGCCAGCTGACCCGCGCCACTCTCACCGACCCGCGTGACCGCGCGGGCGAAGGCCATCGCTACCGGCTGCATCGCGTCGAAGGCGGCCGCATCGCCGCCGCACATCACCGTCAGCAGGCCGTTGACCGCGCCGGCCTGGCCGCCGGAGACCGGCGCGTCGACGAAGTGCAGGCCGCTCTGCATCGCGATTTCGTTCAGCTCGCGCGCGACAGCCGCCGAGGCCGTCGTGTGGTCGACGAACACCGCGCCGCTGGCCATGCCGGCGAAGGCGCCGTCGCCGCCGAGCACGACCGAACGCAGGTCGTCGTCGTTGCCGACACAGGCGAACACGAACTGCGCACCTTGCGCCGCTTCGCGCGGCGTCGCGGCCGCGCGGCCGCCGTACTCGGCGGCCCAGGCGGCGGCCTTGGCTGCCGTGCGGTTGTAGACCGTCACGGCGTGCCCGGCGCGCGCCAGGTGGCCGGCCATCGGATGGCCCATCACGCCGAGGCCGAGAAAGGCGACGGTCTTCGCTGCGATCGGTTCGTAGGTCTTCATCCACACGAGTGTAGAGGCCGCTGCAGCGAATGAAACACGCAGCGCCGCGATCGATACGGGGGTGCGACGGCGGCTGTCTAGACTGCAGAATCGCGCGCCCATCGGGTGTGGAGAGTTCGCATGCAAGCCAGGACACGCTGGATCGGAGCGGCTGCGGCCGCGGTGGTGGTGCTCGCGGCGGCCGCCGGCTGGTGGTGGCAGCAGGGGCGACTGCCCGCCGCGCGTGAGGGCGGTGCCGGGCTGCTCGCCGGAAGCGATCCGAACGCGCCCTTCATCGCCACCGACTGCGTCGCGCGGCTGCTCGACGACAGCCCGGCGCTGGCGGTGCTGTTCAGCCAGCCGCTCGACCGCAAGCAGAAGCTGCAGACGCAGCTGCTGGTGTCGGACCTGGGGGCCGCCGGCGCCAAGGCCGACCGCCAAGGCAAGCTGCTGCAAGGCGCCTGGGTGATCGGCGACAACCCGCGCATCGCCTACTTCCCGTACATCGCGCCGCAGCGCCAGTTCCGCATCGAGGTGCAGGCGGGTGTGCTGGCGGCCGACGGCCGCAAGCTCGCCGAGCCCAAGCGCTGCGAAGTGGCCAGCGAAGCGATGTCGCCGTCGTTCTACTTCGCCAGCCGCGGCGTCGTGCTGCCGGCGCAGCAGAACGGCGGGCTGCCGATCGTCACGCTGAACGTGCCCGAGGTCGACCTGCAGTTCCTGCGCGTGCAGGCCGACGAACTGCCGCGCTTCTTCGAACGGGTCGCCGGCGCGCGCCGCAGCCAGGAACCGGCCGAAGAAGGCGAGGGTGACTACGAGAGCGGCTCGAACCCATCACTCAAAGGACGCGTCAGCTCCTGGGACCTCGACCAGCTGCACGCCAGCACGAAGAGCGTCTACGCCGGCCGCTTCAAGACCGAGCCGGCGGCGAACAAGCGCCGCGTCACCTTCCTGCCGGTCGAGGAGATCAAGGAGCTGCAGGAGCCGGGCGTCTACGTCGCGGTGATGTCGCAGCCGGGCCGCTTCGCGCAGGACTACCAGGTCACCTACTTCTACGTCAGCGACATCGGCCTGCAGGCGCAGCGCCACACCAGCTCGCTGGACGCCTTCGCGACCTCGCTGAAGTCGGGCGAGCCGCTGTCGGGCATCCAGTTCGAGCTGCTCGACGGCGACGGGCGCTCGCTCGGCAAGGCCGCGGGGGACGCACAGGGCCACGCGCTCTTCGCCAGCGTGCCGGACGCCGCGACGCTGCTGGTCGCGCGGCGCGCGAAGGAGATGTCGGTGATCGCGCTGCGCGAGCCGGGGCTCGACCTGTCGGAGTTCGACGTCGGCGGTCATCCGTCGCGCAATACCAAGCTCTTCGTCTACGCCGGGCGCGACCTGTACCGGCCCGGCGAAACCTTCCAGGCCTCGGTGCTGGCGCGCAATGCCGATGGCAGGGCGATCGCGCCGCAGCCCCTGGCGGCGACCTTGAAGCGGCCGGACGGGCGCACGGTGCTGACGGCCACCTGGACGCCCAGCGGCCAGCAGCCGGGTTACTTCCAGCGTGCGGTGGCCCTGCCCGCCGACGCGCAGACCGGCACGTGGCTGCTCGAGCTGCGTGCCGACCCGGGCGCCAAGCGGCCCGATGCGAGTTTCAGCTTCCAGGTCGAGGAGTTCCTGCCCGAGCGCATGAAGCTTGACCTGACAACGCCTAAGCCGGTGCTCGGCCGCGACGACCCGTTCGACGTGCAGGTGCGCGGCGCCTACCTGTTCGGCGCGCCGGCGGCCGGCAACCGGCTGCTGGTCAGCGCGACCACCGAGCGGCTGCGTTTCGCGCAAGCGCAGCAGTGGCCGGGATTCATCTTCGGCGACGTCGCCGACGACCGGCTGAAGAAGCGCGAGGAGGTGCCCGAACAAAGCCTCGACGAGGACGGCGATGCGACCGTGACGCTGCCGGTGGCGGCCACCGGCGCGCACTCGCCGCTGCTGGTGCGCGGCAGCTTCAGCCTGCTCGAATCGGGCGGCCGGCCGGTGGTGCGCTCGATCGAGCGCGCGGTGTGGCCGGCGCGCGAGCTGCTGGCGCTGCGCCCGCTGTTCGACCGCGATGTTGCGCAGGAGAACGCCATCGCCGAGTTCGAGCTGATTCGCGTCAACGCGCAGGGCCAGTTCGTCGCCCTGCCGGCCAATGTGAGCGTCCCCGTTCGACTGATCCGCGAGGAGCGCCGCTACTACTGGCGCTACGACGACCAGAAGGGCTGGCATTCGGGCTACGTCGAGAACGATGAGCCGCTCGAAGGTGGCAGCGTCGCTCTGACCGGCGCGCGCACCAAGCTGCGGCTGCCGGTCGGCTACGGCCGCTACCGCGTCGAGCTCGACGATCCGCAGACGAAACTCAAGCTGCGCTACCGCTTCTATGCCGGCTGGGGCGCGCAGGATGCCGAGAGCATCGGCAACCGGCCCGACCGCGTGCAGTTGAAGCTCGCGAATGCGCCGTTGAAGGCCGGCGACAGCGCGCAGCTGACCATCACGCCGCCGCACGACGGCCACGCGCTGGTGACGGTGCAGGGCGACAAGCTGCTGTGGAGCAAGCGCATGGCAGTGTCGGCGCAGGGCACGACGCTGGCGATTCCGATCGATGCGGCGTGGAACCGGCATGACCTTTATGCGACGGTCACGGCGTATCGCCCCGGCAGTGCCGGGGACCGCGTGACGCCGGCACGTTCACTCGGCCTCGTTCACCTGCCGCTGGCCCGCGACGACCGCAAGCTGAAGCTTGCCATCCAGGCCCCGCCCAAGGTGCTCCCGGAAACGACAGTGCCGGTCAAGCTGCGCGCCGAGGGCCTGGCCGGGCAGCCGGCCTGGGTCACGCTGTCGGCGGTCGACGTCGGCATCCTGAACATCACGCGTTTCAAGACGCCGGATCCAGCCGACTTCTTCTTCGGCAAGCACCGCTTCGATGCCGAGCTCGCCGACATGTACGGCAAGCTGATCGAGAAGATGGACGGCCAGCGCGGCAAGCTGGCCTACGGCGGCGACGCGCGCGCCCGTGACACGCAGAGCATGCCGAAGAAGGTCAAGCTGGTCGACCTGTTCAGCGGCCCGGTGCAGCTCGATGCCAAGGGTGAGGCGACGGTGACGCTTGCCATCCCCGACTTCAACGGCACGCTGCGGCTGATGGCCGTCGCCGCCACGGCCGAGAAGTTCGCGCATGCTGAAAGCGAGACCGTCTCGGCCGCACCGCTGGTGGCCGAGATGGCGATGCCGCGCTTCATCGCGCCGGGCGATGCCGCGACGCTGGCGCTGGACGTGACCAACCTGACCACCGAGCCGCAGACCGTCAAGGTCAAGCTGGAGGCGGCCGAGCCGGTGCGCATCGCCGACGGCGAGCGACAAGTGGTGCTGAAGCCGCAGCAGCGCACGACGCTGCGCTTCGCGGCCGAGGCCACCGATGCTTATGGCCTCGGTCGGTTGCGCTTGAAGCTGGCCAGTGCGAGCGGCATCACGATCGCGCGCGAGTCCGTTCTGCAGGTGCAGCCGCCGGCCGCGCTGGAGCGCGAGGTGCGCCGCGCACGCCTCGAGCCCGGAAATACACTGAAGCTGGAACCCGCGCTGCTGGAGCGTTATTACCGTGGCTCCAGCGCGCTCAGTGTCAGCGTCTCGAACAAGCCGCCGCTGAACGTCAGCCGGCTCGTCAAGGGCCTGCTCGACTACCCGTACGGCTGCCTGGAGCAGACCACCAGTGCGGCCTATCCGCACCTCTTCATCGACGAAGCGGGCGCGCAGGCGCTGGGCCTGGCGCCGCGCAGCCGCGCGGAGCGCGCGGCGTTCGTCGAGGGTGCGATCGGGCGGCTCGCCGGCATGCAGAAGGCCAACGGCGGCTACACGCTGTGGGGCGACGGGCCTTACGAATCGTGGCTGTCGGCCTATGTCACCGGCTTCCTGACCGATGCCAAGCAGCAGGGCTTCAACGTGCCCGAGGCGATGCTCAAGCGCGGCCAGGACTGGCTGCTGGGCGAGTTGAACCAGGCGCCGAACCGCTTCCCGTCGCTGCCGGCCTCGGCGCGCGCGAGTGGCCCGGTGCCCACCTTCTCCGGTCGAGACTACGAGCTGGTGCGCGACAGCCACAAGCGCTTCGCCGAACTGGCGCACGTGGGCTACATGCTGGCGCGCGAGCAGAAGGCACCGCTGGCGATGCTGCGCCTGCTGCACGACCAGTACCGCGACCGCGCGCGTTCGCCGCTGCCGCTGGTGCACCTGGCCCTCGCGCTGAAGCTGATGGGCGACGCCAACCGCGCGCAGGTGGCGCTCGACGATGCGCTGGCGCGGCCGTACGGCATCCAGCCGCGCGACTTCGGCTGGGGTTACGAGTGGCTGGGCGACTACGGCTCGTCGCCGCGCGACCTGGCGCTGGCCTATGCGCTGCTGCACCGCCACGAGATGCCGCATGCACGGCGCGAGAATCTGCTGTTCGACCTGGCCGAGCGAGTCGGCGGCCGGCAGTACTACTCGACGCAGGAGCGGCTCGCGCTGTTCCTCGCCGCGCGTGCCGCCGGCGGCGCGGCCGACCAGCCGTGGCGGCTGCAGCTGAAGACCGGCAACGACGTGCAGGCGATCGACTCGCGCACGACCGAGATGCGCAGCTTCGATGCGGCAGCACTGGCGCGCGGCGTCAGCCTGAGCAGCCAGTCCGACGCCGCGCTCTTCGTCGAGATCGACGCCGGCGGTTATCCGCTGAAGGCCCCGGTGCCGCGCAGCGACGTGATCGAGCTCAAGCGCGACTGGTTCGACATGACCGGCAAGCCGGCCATCGGCCGCAGCTTCGCGGTCGGCGAGATGCTGATCGTGCGCGTGCAGGCCCGTTCGAAGCAGCGCATCGAGGACGCGCTGATCGTCGACCGCATCCCGGCCGGCTTCGAGGTCGAGAACCTGAACCTGTCGCAGGGGCCGAAGGCCGAGGAGTTCACGGTCGGCAACGTCAACGTCGGCGAGGCGATGGCCGATGCGCGCATCAAGCACCGCGAGTACCGCGACGACCGCTACGTCGCCGCGGCGAGGCTCGACCCCAACTGGCTCAATGTGTTCTATCTCCTGCGCGTCGTCACGCCGGGCCGCTACGTCGTACCGGGCGCGTTCGCCGAGGACATGTACCGGCCCGAGCTGCGCGGGATCGGGCCGCTGGAGCCGCCGATCACGATCACCGATCCCCGCAGTGCCGCGGTGGCAGCCGTTGCGCCGGCCTCGGCCGCGTCCTCGGGGCGCTAGGAGCGGCTGGTGGTGCTGTCCCGCTGGGTCACCGCCTCGCGCTGGCGCCGGGTGCTGGCCGGCGCGCTCGGCACGCTGCTGGTGCTCGACCTGGCGCTGCCGCCGCCGATCCCGCCGACCGAGCGTGGCAGCGTGATCGTCGCCGCCGACGGCACGCCGCTGCGCACCTATCCCGGCGCCGATGGCATCTGGCGGCAGCCGGTGACGCCGGCGCAGGTGTCGCCGCTCTACCTCGAAGCGCTGCTCGGCTACGAGGACCGCTGGTTCCGCTGGCATCCGGGCGTCAACCCGCTGGCGCTGGCGCGGGCCGGCTGGCAATGGGCGCGCGCCGGGCGCGTGGTCTCGGGAGGCTCGACCTTGACGATGCAGGTCGCCCGCATTCTCGAGCCGCCGCCACCCGGCGGCAGCCGCACACTGGCGGCCAAGCTGCGCCAGACGCTGCGCGCGCTGCAGCTGGAGCTTCGCCTGTCGAAGTCACAGATCCTGACGCTGTACCTGAACCATGCACCGATGGGCGGGATCGTCGAGGGCGTCGAGATGGCCAGCCGCGCCTACCTCGGAAAGTCAGCGGCCAGCCTGAGCCATGCCGAGGCGGCGCTGCTGGCCGCGCTGCCGCAGGCGCCGTCGCGGCTGCGACCGGACCGCGCTGCCGCCGCGGCTTCAAGCGCGCGCGACAAGGTGCTGCGGCGCCTCGAAGCGCAAGGGCAGTGGACTGCGGCGACCGTCGACGACGCGCGGCTCGAGCGGGTCGCCGCGCAGCCGATCCGCGCGCAATGGCTCGCGCCGCTGGCGGCCGAGCGGCTGCGCCAGCGCGCGTTGACCGCGCCACCTTCGGGCTGCGCCCTCCGGTATTCGCCCTTCGGGCGGCCGTGCGGGCTCATGCAGCGCCATCCGCCGGGCCTGCCGGTGCGCTCGACGATCGACGTCGAGCTGCAATCGAGCATCGAGCGGCTGCTGCTCGACCGCGTGCATGCGCTGCCGCCGAAGGTCTCGGCGGCGGTGCTGGTGATGGACAACGATACGCTGGCGGTGCGCGCCTATGCCGGCTCGGTGGACTTCAGCGACCAGCGGCGCGCCGCGCACGTCGACATGACCCGCGGCGTGCGCTCACCGGGCTCGACCTTGAAGCCCTTCCTCTACGCGATGGCGCTCGACGACGGGTTGATCCACAGCGAGAGCCTGCTGGTCGACGCGCCGCAGTCCTTTGGCGGTTATCAGCCGGGCAACTTCCAGGCCACCTTCAGCGGCGCGGTCAGCGCCGCCGAGGCGCTGCAGAAGTCGCTCAACGTTCCTGCCGTCGATCTGCTGGACCGGGTCGGGCCGCTGCGCTTCGCGGCGCAGTTGCGCGCCGCGGGTCTGCGGCTGCGCCTGCTGCAGGGGGACGCGCCGAACCTGAGCCTGATCCTCGGCGGCGGCGGCACGACGCTCGAAGAGCTGGTCGGCGCCTACCGCGCGCTGGCGCGCGGGGGCATCGCCGGCCGCCCGCGTCTGACGCCGGACGAGCCGCGCATCGAGAGCCGGCTGATGAGCGAAGGCGCGGCCTTCATCGTGCGCGACATCCTCGAGGGCGGCGGCCATCCAGAGCGGCCGTTCGCCGGCGGGCCGCAGCGACTGGCGTGGAAGACCGGCACCAGCTTCGGCTTCCGCGACGCCTGGGCGGTCGGCGTCACCTCGCGCCACACGCTCGGCGTCTGGGTCGGTCGGCCCGACGGCACGCCGAACCCGGGCCATTTCGGCGCCAACACGGCGGCGCCGCTGCTGCACGACATCGTCGCCGTGCTGCCCGAGGGCACGAGCGCGCCGCCGTCCCGGCCGGCGAGCGTGCGGCCGGCGCTCAGCTGCTGGCCGCTCGGCCTGGCCTTCGATGCGACGGCGCCCGGGCAATGCGCTGAACGCCGCAGCGGCTGGGCGCTGAACGGCGCGCTGCCGCCGACCCTGCCCGAGCGCGGCCGCAGCGACGGGCTGCTGCTCGCTGAGGGTCGCTGCGCCGACGGCCGTCCGTACCCGGCGCAGGCGCGCTGGCCGACGGCGCTCGACGCCTTCCGCCATGACGTGGCACCGGCCCCCTGCGGCGGCGCGGCCGCCCCGGGCACACCGCTGCGCATCACCGGCCTGGACGACGGCGCCGTGCTGCGCGCGGCACCCGGCGCCGCCGCCATCGATGTGGCCGTGTCCGCGCAAGGCCAGGCCGAAGCGCGCGGCGACGCGGCGTGGGTGCATTGGCTCGTCGACGGCCAGCACGCGCGCCGCAGCCGCGGCAGCGAGTCGTGGACCTTGCGTCTGTCGGACCCCGGCCGCCACACGATCACCGCCCTGGACAGCCACGGCCGACATCACCGCATCGCGGTGACCGTCGTGCCGCGCTGAGCGCTCAAACGATCGTCAGGTGCTCGGTGCCGGCCGCCAGATCCTTGCTGCGCGCCCGCGCGCTGTGCAGCTTGATCGTCAGCCGCAGGTCGTTGACCGAATCGGCATTGCGCAGCGCGTCTTCGTAGGTGACGAGCCCGGCCTCGAAGAGGTCGAACAGCGCCTGGTCGAAGGTCTGCATGCCGTGCTCGCGCGAGCGCTTCATCAGCTCCTTCAGCTCGGCCACCTCGCCCTTGAAGATCATGTCGGCGACGAGCGGCGTGTTCAGCATGATCTCGACCGCCGCGATGCGGCCCTTGCCTTCTTCGCGCGGCAGCAGGCGCTGCGAGACGATGCCCTTCAAATTGAGCGACAGGTCCATCAGCAGCTGCTGGCGCCGCTCTTCGGGGAAGAAGTTGATGATGCGGTCGAGCGCCTGGTTCGAGCTGTTGGCGTGCAGCGTCGCCATGCACAGGTGGCCGGTCTCGGCGAAGGCCACCGCGTGCTCCATCGTCTCGCGATCGCGGATCTCGCCCATCAGGATCACGTCGGGCGCCTGGCGCAGCGTGTTCTTCAGCGCCTGCTCCCAGCCGTCGGTGTCGAGGCCGACCTCACGCTGCGTGATGATGCAGTTCTTGTGCGCGTGCACGAACTCCACCGGATCCTCGATGGTGATGATGTGGCCGTGCGAGTGTTCGTTGCGCCAGTCGACCATCGCCGCCAGCGTCGTGCTCTTGCCCGAGCCGGTGGCGCCGACCATGATGACCAGCCCGCGCTTGGTCATCGAGATGTCCTTCATCACCTGCGGCAGGCCGAGCTGGTCGATCGTCGGCAGCAGCTGCGGGATGGTGCGGAAGACCAGGCCGATGTTGCCCATCTGGATGAAGGCGTTGCAGCGGAAGCGGCCGATGCCCTGCGGCGCGATCGCGAAGTTGCACTCCTTCGTGCGCTCGAACTCGGCGCCCTGCTTGTCGTTCATCACCGCGCGCGCCAGCGCCATCGTGTGCTGGCCGGTCAGCGGCTGCGGCGAGACCTTGGTGACCTTGCCGTCGACCTTGATGGCGGGCGGGAAGTCGGCGGTCAGGAACAGATCGGAGCCATTGCGCGAGATCATCAGCCGCAGCAGGTCGTTGACGAACTTCGATGCCTGGTCGCGTTCCATGGAGAACTCTCTTTCAAGTCATTGCGGCGCCAGCAGCGCGGACAAGCGCGCACCGGTCTGGCGCAGCCGCAGCGCAATGCGCCGCGTGATCGATACCAGCAGTGCCGCAGCCAGCGGCGCATCTTCGGCCAGCAGGCCGTCGAGCGCCGCGCTGTCGAGCACGGCAACGCAACAAGGGGTCAGCGTACGGCAGGCCGAGAAACGCGGGCCGCCGTCGAACAAGGCCATTTCGCCGAGCAGGTCACCGGCGCGCGCTTCCATCAGGCGCGTGACGCTGCCGCCGGGATGCTTGCGCTCGACGGCGACGCGGCCTTCGAGCAGCACCAGCAGGTGATCGCCGATCTCGTCCTGCTTCAGCAGCTCGCGTTCGGCCGGCACGTCGGCGCCTTGCAGCCAGCGCGCGAGCCGGGCCGGTGCGTCGGCCCCGAGCCCGGCCAGCGGCGGATCGGCGTGCCACAGCTGCAGCATGCGTTCGGCGGCTTCAGCCGACGGCAGCGGATGCGCTTTCAGCTCGCCGGCGCGGGTCGCCCAGTCGACCACCGGCGCCGCATCGTCGGCCGGGAACAGGCTGGTGGCGAGCACCGAATCGGTGACTTCCTCCGACACCGGGGTGCGGCGGCTGCGCAGGCGACTGAACAGCTTCACGGGGTTTGGATGGTCACAGGAGCAGGCCTCAGCCCGGGAAGTTCTCGGGGAACTTGGCCTTCGCGCGGGCTTCCATCGGCGAGACGACGTTGCGCCGCACCAGGTCCGAGAGGTTCTGGTCCAGCGTCTGCATGCCCAGGTTCTGGCCGGTCTGGATCGACGAATACATCTGCGCGATCTTGTTCTCGCGAATCAGGTTCCGGATCGCCGAGGTGCCGATCATGATCTCGTGCGCGGCGACGCGGCCCGAGCCGTCCTTCAGTTTGCACAGCGTCTGCGAGATCACCGCGATCAGCGATTCGGACAGCATCGCGCGCACCATGTCCTTCTCGGCGGCCGGGAAGACGTCGACGATGCGGTCGACGGTCTTCGCGGCGCTCGAGGTGTGCAGCGTGCCGAACACCAGGTGGCCGGTTTCTGCGGCGGTCAGCGCCAGGCGGATCGTTTCGAGGTCGCGCATTTCGCCGACCAGGATCGCGTCCGGATCCTCGCGCAGCGCCGAGCGCAGCGCGTTGGCGAAGCTCAGCGTGTGGGGCCCCACCTCGCGCTGGTTGATCAGGCACTTCTTCGACTCGTGCACGAATTCGATCGGGTCCTCGACCGTCAGCACGTGGCCGTACTCGTTCTCGTTGAGGTGGTTGACCATCGCCGCCAGCGTGGTGCTCTTGCCCGAGCCGGTCGGGCCGGTGCACAGCACCATGCCGCGCGGCTTGAGCGCCAGCTCGGCGAAGATCTTGGGCGTGTTCAGCTGCTCGAGCGTCAGGATCTTGCTCGGGATGGTGCGGAACACGGCGCCGGCGCCGCGGTTCTGGTTGAAGGCATTGACGCGAAAGCGCGCCAGGCCCTGGATCTCGAACGAGAAGTCGACCTCCAGCACGTCCTCGTAGTGCTTGCGCTGGGCGTCGTTCATGATGTCGTAGACCATCGCGTGCACTTGTTTGTGCTCGAGGGCCTCGACATTGATGCGCCGCACGTCGCCGTGCACACGGATCATCGGCGGCAGGCCGGCCGAGAGGTGCAGGTCCGACGCCTTGTTCTTGACCGAGAACGCCAGCAGTTGCGTGATGTCCATATGGGTGTGCAGTAGGCTCGGGCGATTATGACGAGCGTGCCGACCAAGTTACAACAAGTCCATGACCGGATTGCCAGCGCGTGCGCCGCCGCCGGTCGCCCCGTGCAGGCCGTCACGCTGCTGGCGGTGAGCAAGACCTTCGGCGCCGAGGCGGTGCGCGAGGCCGCCGCCGCCGGCCAGCGCGCCTTCGGCGAGAACTACGTGCAGGAGGCGCTCGACAAGATCCGCGCCACCGCCGACCTGGGCCTCGAGTGGCACCTGATCGGCCCGTTGCAGAGCAACAAGGCGCGCCTGGTGGCCGAGGCCTTCGACTGGGTGCATTCGATCGACCGGCTGAAGATCGCGCAGCGCCTGTCCGAGCAGCGGCCGGCCGGGCGGGCGCCGTTGCAGGTCTGCCTGCAGGTCAACATCAGCGGCGAGGCCAGCAAGAGCGGTCTGGCGCCCGCCGACGTGCCGGCGCTGGCCCGCGCGGTCGCCGCGCTGCCGCGGCTGCAGCTGCGCGGGCTGATGGCGATCCCCGAGCCGCAGGGCGACTTTGCCGCGCAGCGCGCGCCCCACCGGGCGCTGCGTGCGCTGTGGCAGGGCCTGCGCGACGACGGCCTGGCGCTCGACACGCTGTCGATCGGCATGAGCGCCGACCTCGAAGCGGCGATCGCCGAGGGCGCCACAATCGTGCGCATCGGCACGGCCATCTTCGGCAGCCGGCCGGCGGCCGCGGTGGCGGCCCCCTAGAACGGATTTCGAAAGTTCCTCACATGCATATTCGGTCTTGCGGCCTGGCCGCTGCCGCCATCGGCCTGGCGCTGCTCGCCGGCTGCGGCAAACAAGGCGTCGAGCTGGGCCAGGGCGGCTCGGTGGTCACCGGCTCGGGCGGCCCGCAGGGCGCGAGCAACGCGGCCAAGCAGCTCGTCAAGTGCGATGCGCCGGTGGCGGTCGTCTCGCTGGTCGAGAACCAGGGCGGCTACGTCGGCATCGGCCGCGGCGGCCTGCCCGAATCGCCGCTGCCGCTGGTGCGCGTGCTGATGCAGCAGAGCGGGTGCTTCCGCATCGTCGACCGCCACAGCGGCCTGAAGGCCACGGTGCGCGAGCAGGAGCTGAAGGAGCAGGGCATCCTGCGCGAGGACGGCAGCGTCAAGAAGGGCCGCGGCATCGTCGCGCAGTACAGCGTCGTGCCGAGCCTGACCTTCAGCGAGCAGGACGCCGGCCGCCAGCTCGGCGGCATCCTGGCGGCGATTCCGGTGCTCAACAAGTTCGCCGGCGCCGCCGAGCAGGTCAAGTTCAAGGAAGCGCAGGTCGTGCTGCTGCTGACCGACAACGAGACCACCGAACAACTCTCGTCGGCCACCGGCGCGGCGCGCAGCACCGATCTGGGGCTGGGCGGCATGATGGTCGGCGGCGGGGGTGGTGTCGGCGGACTCGGCTGGAGCAATACCAACGAGGCCAAGGTGATCTCCGCCGCCTTCCTCGATGCGCACAACCAGCTGGTGCAGCAGTTGCGCAGGCTGGCGGCCAAGCCGCTGCCCGAACCGGTGCGCACCAAGGGGTGAGACCCCCAAGACGCCTTCGGCGTCGCCCCCCGAGGGGGATTCAGCCGCCCGGGGGACCCGGATCGGCTGAGCCGGCCCGCGCCGCCTGCGCGCACCCGCGACGCTAGTCCAGCCGCGGGCGAAGCTTTCGCGGTTTGACGGCCGCAAAAGCGGATTCATCGCGCCTTTCAGGGGGCCAGAAGCGTCGGTCAGCGACGCGCTTCTCCGCAACACTGCGCCGCGCAGCGTCACGGCAACAAGCCTTTACGCCGCGGAAGCCGGACGAAGCAGCGCGACAGGGGGTCGCGGCGCTCGGCCGGAGTTGCGCCACCCCTGACCGGACCAGACCTACATGAAGAGAACCGCCATCCTCGGCCGCGCGATCGTCGCCGCCCTCGCCACGCTCGCCGGCGTCAGCGCCGTGCAGGCGCAGTCCAGCGTCACCGCCTACGGCCGCCTGAACCTGACCGTCGAACGGCAGAAGAATGCCGCCGGCGCCACTTCGACCGTGCTGCAGAACAACTCCTCGCGCATCGGCTTCAAGGGCACCGAGGACCTGGGCGGCGGCCTGAAGGCCGGCTTCCAGCTCGAACACGGCTTCGCCGCCGACACCGGCGTCGCCGCGGCGACCTTCTGGGGCCGCCAGAGCGAAGTGAACCTCGGCGGCAACTTCGGCACCGTGCGCCTGGGCAACTTCACCAGCGAGGCGTACTACGCCACCGCTGACTACATCAGCAACCACAACCACGACACCGGCACGTCGTCGGACGCGTTCTACGCCTACGTCGGCCGCAACGCGAACAAGATCGCCTACCGCTTGCCGTCGATGGGCGGCTTCACGCTCGAAGGCGCCGTGTCGCTGCACGAGAGCCAGGTCTCCGGCGGTCGGCCGCTGAAGAACAGCTTCGACCTCGCCGCCAACTACGACGCGGGTCCGTTGCACCTGGGCGCCGGCTACGAGAAGAACGACCAGCAGAACCAGTTCGCCGTGCGCGTGTTCTACGAGCTGGGAGACTTCGGCCTCGGCGCCTACGTGCAGCGCGACGAGAACGGCTATGCCGCCGGCAACCGCACGACGACGCGCCTGACGGCGATGTACACGCTCGGCGGCCTGACCGAGTTCCACCTGAACTGGGGCCATGCCGGCAACTACAGCAAGGTCGCCGGGGACAGCTCGGCCAACCAGGGCACGGTGGGCATCAACTACAAGCTGAGCAAGCGCACCAAGGTCTACGGCTTCTACACCAAGGTCGACGACAAGGGCCGGATCTACGGCGACTTCAGCTCGCTGGCCGTCGGCCTGCGCCACAACTTCTGATCGCTGACGCGAACCCTCGGAGCAACGCATGAAGAAACAGCACTTCGTCATTCATTCGATCGCCGTCGCCGCACTGGCGATGATGGCCGCTCAGGCGCAGGCCCAGGACGTCGTCAAGATCGGCCACGTCGGCCCGGTCTCGGGCGCGCAGGCGCACTACGGCAAGGACAACGAGAACGGCGTGCGCATGGCGATCGAGGATCTGAACGCCAAGGGCGTGACGATCGCCGGCAAGAAGGTCAAGCTGGAGCTGGTGGCTGAAGACGATGCCGCCGATCCGAAGCAGGGCACCGCCGCGGCGCAGAAGCTGTGCGACGCCAAGGTCGCCGGCGTGGTCGGCCACCTGAACTCGGGCACGACGATTCCCGCGTCGACGGTCTACAACCAGTGCGGCCTGCCGCACATCACGCCCTCGGCGACCAACCCGAAGCTGACGCAGCAGGGCTACAAGACGACCTTCCGCCTGCTGGCCAACGACAACGCGCTCGGCGCCGGCCTGGCGCTGCACGCGTCGAACAACCTGAAGCTGAAGAAGATCGCGATCATCGACGACCGCACCGCCTACGGCCAGGGTGTCGCCGAGGTCTTCAAGAAGACGGCGACGGAAAAGGGCATCCAGATCGTCGACGAGCAGTTCACGACCGACAAGGCGACCGACTTCATGGCCATCCTGACGGCCATCAAGTCGAAGGCGCCGGACGGCATCTTCTACGGCGGCATGGACCCGCAAGCCGGTCCGATGCTGCGCCAGATGGAGCAGCTGGGTCTGGCGAACGTCAAGTTCTTCGGCGGTGACGGCATCTGCACGGCCAAGCTGGCCGAGCTGTCGGGCGGCGCCAAGACGCTGGGCAACGTGACCTGCGCCGAAGGCGGCGCCTCGCTGGACAAGATGCCCGGCGGCAAGGCCTGGAAGGACCGCTACGACAAGAAGTACCCGGGCCAGTTCCAGGTCTACTCGCCGTACACCTACGACGCGGTCCACGTGCTGGTCGATGCGATGCAGCGCGCCAACTCGACCGACCCGAAGGTCTACCTGGCGAAGCTGAAGGACGCCAGCTACCAGGGCGTGACGACCAAGATCGGCTTCGAGGCCGATGGCGAGCTGAAGAATCCGGCGATGACGCTGTACACCTACAAGGACGGCAAGAAGCTGCCGCTGTGATGCCCGGCTGCGTGGCCGCGCGACCGGGAATCGCGTGGCCGCTTCAGGCAGCCGCAGCACGGCATCTCCAAGGTTGATCGACGGGCCCCTCCAGGGGCGAGCTTCAGGGGCGACTGGCAACGGTCGCCCCTTTTTTCGTCCTGGCTGGGCACAATCGCCGGATGCCGGCCCCCCAGCGCACTTCGTTCGCGGCCCCCAGGGATCCGAAGGATCCTGCGGGATCCTTGGGGCGCATTGCCCTTCGGGCGGCCGGGCGGGCAATGACCCTTCCTCCGCACCGATGACGCTCACCGAGCTGCGCTACATCGTCGCCGTCGCCCGCGAAAGGCACTTCGGCCGCGCCGCCGAGGCCTGCTTCGTCTCGCAGCCGACCTTGTCGGTGGCGATCAAGAAGCTCGAGGAAGAGCTCGACCTGAAGCTCTTCGAGCGCGGCGCCAGCGAGGTCAGCGTGACGCCGCTGGGCGAAGCGATCGTGCGCCAGGCGCAATCGGTGCTCGAGCAGGCCGCGGCGATCAAGGAGATCGCCAAGCGCGGCAAGGACCCGCTGAACGGCGCGCTGCGCTTAGGCATCATCTACACGATCGGCCCCTACCTGCTGCCCGAGCTGGTCAAGCACGCGATCGAGAAGACGCCGCAGATGCCGCTGATGCTGCAGGAGAACTTCACCGTCAAGCTGCTCGACATGCTGCGCACCGGCGAGCTCGACTGCGCGATCATGGCCGAGCCTTTCCCGGACACCGGCCTGGCGATCGCGCCGCTGTACGACGAACCCTTCGTCGTCGCCGTGCCGATCCGGCATGCGCTCGCGCAGCGCCAGCGCATCAGCGCCGACGAGCTGAAGAAGGAGACGATGCTGCTGCTCGGCACCGGCCACTGCTTCCGCGACCACGTGCTCGAGGTGTGCCCGGAGTTCGCCCGTTTTTCCAGCGACGCCGAAGGCATCCGCAAGAGCTTCGAGGGCTCGTCGCTGGAGACCATCAAGCACATGGTCGCCTCGGGCATGGGCGTGACGGTGGTGCCGCAGCTGAGCATGCCGCGCGATCCGCAGCCGCACGTGGCCTACATCCCGTTCGAGGAACCGGTGCCGACGCGCCGCGTCGTGCTGGCCTGGCGCCGCAGCTTCACGCGCTACGAGGCCATCGCCGCCTTGCGCAATGCGGTGTATGCCTGCGAGCTGAAGGGCGCGCAGCGGCTGACGCCCTGAGCGGCTCGAGGCCGCGCTAGAGTCGCCCGATACCGTTCAAGGAGGCTCCCCATGCCCGAGATCAGGAACCAAGGCCTGTCGATCAACATCGGCATCAGCGCGGAGGACCGCAGCGCGATCGCCGGCGGGCTGTCGCGGCTGCTGGCCGACACCTACACGCTGTACCTGACGACGCACAACTTCCACTGGAACGTCACCGGGCCGATGTTCAACACGCTGCACGCGATGTTCATGGCCCAGTACACCGAGCTGTGGAACGCGGTCGATCCGATCGCCGAACGCATCCGCTCGCTCGGCCACCCTGCGCCCGGCTCGTATGCGCAGTTCGGCGCGCTGGCGTCGATCAAGGACGCGCCGGCGGCGCCGCCGAAGGCGCTCGAGATGGTGCGCATCCTCGTCGAAGGCCACGAGTCGGTGGCACGTACCGCGCGCAGCATCTTCCCGCTGGTCGACAAGGCCGGCGACGAGCCGACCGCCGACCTGCTGACGCAGCGCCTGACGGTGCACGAGCAGACGGCGTGGATGCTGCGCTCGCTGCTGGAAGAGTAGCTCTCAAAGCACGCGTCAGGCCGCCAGCTCGGCCGGCGCGCGCAGCGCCGGGTGCTGCAGCAGCTGGCGCACGAACAGCGTCGCGTCGCTGGCCTTGGCCAGCACCAACTCGGCGCCGGCGTCGCGCAGCGCCTGCACGTCGGCATCGTGCAGCTCGGCCGACATCACCACCAGCGTCGGCAGCGCGCCCTCGCCGGCGGCCCGGCGTGCCGCGGCGATCACCCGCGCCGCGCCGCCGTCGACCAGGTGCAGGTCGGTCAGCACGACATCGAAGGCCTCGCGCGCGAGTGCCGCCTCGGCGCCGGCCACCGAGCCGGCGACGACCACCGGGCAGCCCTCGGCGGCGAGCGCATGCTCGATGAGCATCGCGTAGACCTCGGCGTCCTCGACCAGCAGCACGCGGCGCGGCGGCGCGGGTTTGGCCCGAGCCGCCGGCTCGGGCTCGGCTTCGAACTCGGCGGTCCAGCGCAGCGCGATCGCCAGCCCCTCGCCGCGGCGGCTGTCCAGCGTCAGCTCGCCGCCCATCAGCTGCGCGATGTCGCGGCACAGCGCCAGCCCGAGGCCGGTGCGCGCGCCCGCGGCGGTGCTGTCGCCGGCGACGAAGAAGGGTTCGAACAGGTGCGCCTGGTCCTCCGGCGCGACGCCCGGGCCCTGGTCGCGCACGACGATCTCGACCCGGCAGCGCGGCTGCGTGCCCGGCTCGACCTCGCAGCGCGACTCGATGGCGATCTCGCCGCGCTCGCAGTACTTGATCGCGTTGGCGACCAGGTTGCGGATGACCTGCTGCACGCGCATCGCGTCGATGCGCAGCAGCGGGTCCCAGGCGCCGGGCCGGTAACGCAGCGTCAGCTGGCGTGCTTGCGCCGCCGGCCCCATCTCGAGCGCGACGCTGCGCAGCACCGGATCGAGGTGCGCCGACTCCAGGTGCAGTGACAGCCGGCCGGCCTCGAGCCGGTCGCGGTCGAGCAGGTTGTTCAGCAGCGTCAGCGTCGAGCGCGCCGATTCGCGCAGCCCGGCGGCGATGCTCGGCTGGTTGCCCTGCGTGTGGCGCAGCAGCTCGGTGCCGGCGATCACCGAGTGCAGTGAGTTGCGCACCTCGTGCGCGAGGAAGGTGACGAAGCGCGCGCTGGTCTGGCTGGCGCGTTCGGCGTGCTGCTGCGCGGCCTGGCGCCGGCGCACCTCGCGCTTCAGGCGCCGGCTGTGCGCCCACCACAGCGCCAGCAGCCCGGCCAGCACGCCACCGACCCACGGCGCCCAGCGCCGCACCGCCTCGCGCTGCACGGCCGCGGGCGTTGGCGCGTTGAGCCAGCGCGTCTTCAGCTCCGGCAGGTCGGCGCTGGCGCTGGCGTCGAGCGCCCGCTGGGCCAGCGCGGCCAGCGCGCCGTGGCGCGCGGCCAGCGCCAGGCTGTGCTGCACGCGCAGCTCGGGCACCGCGCCCATCAGCTGCACCGTCGCGCGCGGCCGCTCGGCCAGCAGCGTCGCGGCGCCGATCACGTCGGCCAGCGTCGCATCGGCGCGGCCTTGTTCGACGGCGTCGACGCAGTCGGCCAGTTGCAGGCAGGCCACGACGTCGATCGCCGGGTAGCGCGAGTCGACCCAGGTGCGCCCGGCATGCCCGGCCGGCAGCGCCAGGCGCCGGCCGCGCAGCTGGCCGAGGTCGAGCAGCACCGCGTCGCGCCGGCCGATGATCGTCACCGGCTGCTCCATGTACGGCCCGATGAAGCGCAGCTGGCCGTCGTACTGCGCGCTCTCTTCGGCACCGATCACCCAGTCGACTTCGCCGCGTGCCAGCAGCCCGGCCAGGTCCTCCAGGCGCACGACCCGCCAGGCGCGCGGCTGCAAGCCCAGCCGCTGCAGCACCGCGCGCAGCATGTCGATCGTCAGCCCGCTCGGTTCGCTCCCGGGCGTCACGTCGATGAACGGCCGGTGCCCGCCGACGACGGCGATCACCGGCGCCGGCAGCGCCGCCAGCGCGCTGCGGTCGCGCTCGTCGAGCACGAACGTGGCGCCGCGCTCGGCCAGCGGCAAGGTCGCGCTCCAACGCCGCACCAGCGCCTCGACCGCGCCCGGCGCCAGCGCGACGATCTCCTGCGACAGCCGTTGCGCCAGCGCCTGGCGCGACGCCGGCAGCGCCAGGTGCAGCGCGCCGGTCGGCAGCTCGAGCGTGCGCGCGACATGCAGGCCCTTGAGCTGCTCGTGCTCGATCAGCTCCAGCACCACCGGCAGCGCCTCGAAGGCGACGTCGGCGCGGCCCGAGGCCACGTCGCGCAGGCTCTGGCGCACCGTGTCGACGACCGCGCGCGTGGCCAGCGGGAACAGCTGGTCCGCCTCGACCTCGCTCGGGTAGCCGTTGACCACCGCGACGATGCGGCCCGCGAGGTCCGGCGTCAGCGCGCCCGAGGGCGCATCGCGCCGGGTCACCAGCGCCTGGCGTACCCGCCAATAGGCTGTTGTGAAGGCCAGGTCCTGCTCGCGCGTGGCATTGCGGCGCACGGCGCTGGCCAGGTCGATGCGGCCGGCCAGCAGGTCGGCCTCCAGGCTGCGCCAGCTGGTGTAGCGCACCGGGCGCAGCTGCAGGTTGAGTCGCCCGGCGAGCACCTGCACCAGCGCGAGATCGGCACCACCGGGCTCGCCGCCCTCGGGCCAGACCTGGAACGGCGGCAACTCGGCGAGCAACCCGTAGCGCAGCGTTTCGACCTGGGCCGACGCCAGCGCGGCGCTGAAGGCGAGCAGGCACGCCGCCAGCCAGCGCGCTGCGGCCGCGCCGGCATGCCGTCCCCGGAAGCAGTGGGTCAAGGCTCGCTCCGTCGTCGCCGACGACTATCCCGCGCCGGGTGGGCCGTCGTCAACGCCCGAAGGCGGTGCGGCGGCCCGTCGCAGGCCTCAGTCCGCCCCCTGGGCCGCAGTGCTCAGCCAGTCGACAAACGCCGCCGCCAGCGGGTCGGCCGCCTTGTGCGGGCCGACGAACACGCTATAGCCGCGCCGGCCGCTTTCCGCGTGGCGATGCGCGAGCACGAGCTCGCCGTTCGCCAGCTCGCGCTGCACCGCGTACTGCGGCACCAGGCCGACGCCCAGATCGGCGCGCACCGCCTCGATCAGCATCGAGAACAGGTCGAACCGGTGGCCGCTCACGATGCTCGTTGGCACGCGCTCGATGCCCGCGCCGGCGAACCAGCCCTCCCAGGCGCCGAGGCGCGAGCTCAGCTGCAGCAGGCTGGCCTGGCGGAAGTCGCCGCGCGTGAACGCTGCGCGCTGGCGCGACTGCGGCGCGCAGACGACGACGCAGGTCTCGCGCAGCAGCGTGCGGACCTGCGCGCCGGGCCACGGCGCATCGTCGTACTGCACGGCGACGTCGAACGGCGGTTCGTCGAGCGCGATGTGGGTCGGGAAGACCTGCAGGTGCATCGTGCACGAGGGGTGCTGCAGCGCGAAGGCCGGCAGCCGCGGCAGCAGCCAGCGTTCGCCGAACACCGGCAGCGCGCCGATCAGCAGGTGCGCGCCGCCCGGGCGGCGCGCCATCGCTTCGAGCGTGTGGTTCTCCAGCCGCAGCAGGTCGGCCGCCACCTGCGCGTGGTAGCGCTTGCCGGCCTCCGTCAGCACCGAGCCGCGCGCACCGCGCTGCACCAGCCGCACGCCGAGCTGGTCTTCGAGCAGGCGCAGCTGCTGGCTGATGGCGCCGTGCGTCAGGCACAGCTCGTCGGCGGCCTTGCCGACGGATTGATGGCGCGCGACGGCGTCGAACGCGAGCAGGGCGCGGGTGGTGGGGATATGGCGGCGCATGCCCCGATGTTAGAAAAACTGCGGGCTCCCGAAATCAATGCGCAGCGCGGTGGCGGGAACTGCCGCACGATACCGGCCATGCTGCATCGCCCCCTGCTCGCTTCGATGGCCGCCGCGGCGGCCTGTGTCCTGTGCGCCCCGGCGCACGCCCAGTTCAACGCGGTTGCGCCGACACCCACGCAGGTGCGGCCGGCGGTCGACCAGGCCTTTGTCAAGCTGATGGCCGCGCCGTCGGTGAGCGCCGTGCTCGACGCGCTGAAGGCCGACCATGCGCGCTCGATCGACGACCTGAAGCTGCTGACCGAGATCGAGGCGCCGCCGTTCAAGGAGCAGCGCCGCGCCGAGGCTTTCCTGGCCCGGCTGAAGGCGCTGGGCATCGATGGCCGCATCGACGGCGAAGGCAACGTGATCGCGCTGCGCAAGGGCAGCGGTGGCGGGCCGAAGCTGCTGATCGCGGCGCACCTGGACACGGTGTTCCCGGCCGGCACCGATGTCACGGTGAAGGAGCGCGACGGCAAGCTCTACGCGCCCGGCATCGCCGACGATACGCGCGGACTCGCGGTGCTGCTGTCGTGGCTGAAGGTGCTCGAAGACAAGAAGCTGCAGACCGTCGGCGACCTGCTGATCTCCGCCAACGTCGGCGAGGAGGAGCTCGGCAACCTGCGCGGCATCAAGCGCATCTTCGCCGACCATCCGGACATCGACGGCATGGTCGGCCTGGAGCCGGCGCCCGATGGCGCGATCACCGTGCTCGGCACCGGCTCGCACCGCTACGAGGTCAGCTTCAAGGGCCCGGGTGGCCACAGCTACATCGCCTTCGGCCAGGTGCCCAGCGCGATCCACGGCCTCGGCCGCGCGATCGCCAAGATCGCCGAGGTGCAGACACCGAGCTTCCCGAAGACCACCTTCACCGTCGGCACGATCGCCGGCGGCACCTCGGTCAACACCATCTCGCCCGACGCGCGCATGGCGATCGACATCCGCTCGGAGCAGATGGAGAGCCTGCTGGCGACCGAGAAGAAGATCCTCGCGACGGTCGACGAGGCGGTGGCCGAGGAGAACAGGCGCTGGGGCACCACCGCCCTGAGCGCCAGCACGAAGCTGATCGGCGACCGGCCCGCCGGCCGCACGCCGGTGGACTCGGTGATCGTCGAAGCGGCGATCCGCGCCAACACCGCATTCGAGCGCAAGTCGGCGCTGATCGGCGGCTCGACCGATGCGAACGTGCCGATGGCGCTCGGCATCCCGGCGATCATCATCGGCGGCGGCGGCAAGTCCGGCGGTTTCCATTCGCTGGCCGAGTGGATCGACCTGACCGATGCGTGGAAGGGCGCGCAGAGCTCGCTGGTCACCGTGCTCGGGCTGGTCGGCGTCAAGGGCATCAGCGAGCCGCTGCTGGCGAAGCGGCGCTGACGCTGCGCGCCCTCAGAGGTCGTCGATGTGCTTCGGCCAGCTGGCCTTCAACAAGCGCGATAACGCGCGGTCGGCCAGCAGCTTGCCGCCGGTCTGGCAGCGCGCGCAGTAGTTCGTTTCGTTGTCGGCATGCACGATGCGCTGCACGGGGGTGCCGCAATCGGGGCACGGCTGGTCGTAGCGGCCGTGCACCGCCATCTGCGGGTGGAAGGCGGTGACCTTGTCGGGCCAGCCGCCGTGTGACGCGGCTTCGGCGCGCAGGCGCTCGGTCCATTCGGTGAGCACGGCGCGGGTGGCGTCGAACAGGCGAGCCGTCTCCGCCGCATCGAGCGCGCGCGTGAGCTTCACCGGCGACAGCCGCGCGCGGTGCAGGATCTCGTCGGAATACGCGTTGCCGATGCCGCTGAAGAGCTGCGGGTTCGTCAGCGCGCGCTTGAGCGTGTGGTTCTCGCTCTGCAGCCGCGCGGCGAACGCAGCCCCATCGATGGCGAAGACATCGAGCCCGCCCGGGTCCATCGCCGCGAGCGCCGCACGGTCGGCCAGCAGGTGCATCGAGGCGCGGCGTTGCGTGCCGGCCTCAGTCAGCACCAGCTGCCCGGTCTCGAATTCGAAGCTCGCCAGCGTGATCCTGCCCGGGGGCTTGGCGCCCGGCGCCAGCCAGCGCAGCCGGCCGGCGATCATCAGGTGGATCACCAGCAGCAGCTCGGCGCCGGCGGCTGGCTGCAAAACCAGCACCAGCCGCTTGCCCAGCCGCTCGATGCCCTGCAGCGTGCAGCCCTCGGCCTGCGAGATCGGCGGCAGCGCCGTGCGCAGCAGGAAGGGGTTCAGGATGCGCAGGCGCTTGAGCACCTGGCCGCGTGCCTTGGCCGCCAGGCTCTCGATGTAGACGGTGACGTCGGGCAGCTCGGGCATCGGCCGAGTGTGCCTGCAGCCGCCGCCGCGCGGCCGGCACCGATAATCACCGGTTGCCCGCCTTCTGAACCGAGCTCCATGTCCGCCGACATTCCGACCCAGGTGCGCCGCCGCCGCACCTTCGCGATCATTTCCCACCCGGACGCCGGCAAGACCACGCTGACCGAGAAGCTGCTGCTGTTCTCCGGCGCGATCCAGATCGCCGGCAGCGTCAAGGCGCGCAAGGCCTCGCGCCACGCGACCTCCGACTGGATGGAGATCGAGAAGCAGCGCGGCATCTCGGTGGCCTCGTCGGTGATGCAGATGGAGTACCGCGACTGCGTCATCAACCTGCTCGACACGCCAGGCCACCAGGACTTCTCCGAAGACACCTACCGCGTGCTGACGGCGGTGGACGCCGCGCTGATGGTGATCGACGCGGCCAACGGCGTCGAGCCGCAGACGCGGCGATTGCTGCAGGTCTGCCGCGCGCGCAACACGCCGATCCTGACCTTCGTCAACAAGATGGACCGCGAGGTCAAGGAGCCGCTCGACCTGATGGACGAGATCGAGCGCGAGCTCGGCATGACGGTGGTGCCGTTCACCTGGCCGGTCGGCATGGGCAAGGTCTTCCACGGCGTGCTCGACCTGCGCGAGGAGCAGATGCGCGTGTTCAGCGCCGGCGCGGACCGCGCCGGCGGTGACGATGAGATCCTGGCCGGCCTGAACAACCCGGCCTACGCATCGCGCTTCGGCATGCAGTACGAGCAGGCGCACGGGGAGATTCAGCTGGTGCGCGAGGCGGCGCCGTCGTTCGACGAGGCCGAATTCCTCGCCGGCCGCCAGACGCCGATGTTCTTCGGCTCGGCGGTCAACAACTTCGGCGTGCGCGAGGTGCTGGATGCGCTGGTCGACCTGGCGCCGCCGCCGGCGGTGCGCCCGGCGATCCAGCGCGAGGTGGCGCCTGCCGAACCGAAGTTCACCGGCGTCGTCTTCAAGATCCAGGCCAACATGGACCCGGCGCACCGCGACCGCATCGCCTTCGTGCGGGTGGCCTCCGGCCACTTCGAGCGCGGCATGCGCCTGAAGGTCGTGCGCTCAGGCAAGGAGCTGCGGCCGAACACGGTGGTCTCGTTCCTGTCGCAGCGCCGCGAGCTGCTCGACGAAGCCTTCGCCGGCGACATCATCGGCATCCCGAACCACGGCGTGCTGCAGCTCGGCGACACGCTGACCGAAGGCGAGAGCCTGCAGTTCACCGGCCTGCCGTTCTTCGCGCCCGAGATGTTCCGCATGGTCGAGGTGGCTGATCCGCTGAAGACCAAGCAGCTGAAGGCCGGGCTGCAGCAGCTCGGCGAAGAGGGCGCGATCCAGGTCTTCCGCCCGATCGCCGGCTCGGTGCTGATGCTCGGCGCGGTCGGCCAGCTGCAGTTCGAGGTCGTCGCGCACCGGCTGGAACACGAATACGGCTGCAAGGCGCGCATCAGCCCGTGCCGCTTCTCGATCGCCCGCTGGGTGACCTGCGACGAGGCCGATGGCGGCGCGAAGGAGCTGCAGCGCTTCATCGACGGCAACAGCCACCGCATGGCGCACGACGCCGTCAATGCGCCGACGCTGCTGGTCGAATACGCGCCCGAGCTGCGGGCGATCGAGAACAACTGGCCGAAGATCAAGTTCCACGCGCTGCGCGAGCACGCGGGGCTGGTGTTCCAGAAGCAGTTGGATGGGTGAGACGCGGAGACGTGACGCCATGAGAGTGACCGTCAAGCTCGCGCCGGAGATGGAACAGCAGCTGCGCAGGCTCAGCGATGCTCAGGGCCGTCCTGCGAGTGTCTTGATTCGCGAGGCCTTGGCCGCCTATCTCGGTGACCCGGGCCCCGAGCGGGCCTCGGCCTACGTCTTGGGGGAGGGCTTGTTCGGAAAGCACCGAGGTCCGCCCGACTTGGCGGCTCGGCGCAAGGCTGCCGACTTCGATGTCCATAGCGACGCCGAGGGCAAGCCGCTGCTCAACGTGCCGCGCTGATCGAGGCTCGGCGGGCTCAGCGATACGACAGCACCAGCCCGTGCACCAGCCGCGCCCAGCCGTCCAGCATCACGAAGAGCAGCAGCTTGAAGGGCAGTGAGATCGTCGTCGGCGCCAGCATCGACATGCCCAGTGCGAGCAGCACCGTCGCGATGATCAGGTCGACGACGACGAAGACCAGGTAGATCACGAAGCCGATCTGGAAGGCGCGCGTGAGCTCGCTGAGCGTGAAGCTCGGAATCAGCACCATCAGGTCGTCCGGCTGCAGTGTCTCCGCGCGGTGCTTCGGCCAGACGCTGGCGGCCGACTTGAGGAAGAAACGGTGCTCGCGCTCGTCGGTGTGCTGCTTCAGGAAGGCCTTGATCGGCGCTTTCGCCGCGTCGAACACCGCCACGATGTCGTTCAGCCCTTCGCCCTTGGCGCCGAAGGGGCGGCCGCGCAGCGCATCGGCAATGTCCATGCCGACAGGCGCCATCACGTAGACCGACAGCACGATCGCGATGCCGTTGAGCACCATGTTCGGCGGCGTCTGCTGCAGCCCCAGCGCACTGCGCAGCAGGCCGAAGACGATCACCAGCTTGGTGTAGCAGGTGGCCATCAATGCCACGAAAGGCACGGCGCCGAAGGCCAGGATCATGGCCGCGAGGGTCAGCGGATCGGGCAGATCGAGTTGCATCGTCTGAGTCCGCGCGCTTTTCAGACCTCGCCCGCGGCGAACTCGATGACGCGCACGCCCAGCCGCTCGCCGACCGCGACGAGCTGCCCTTTGCCGACGACGCTGCCGTGGGCCACGATGCGCACCACGCTCTGCGTCAGCGGCTGGCCGAGGTCGAAGACATGGCCCGGCTTCAGCAGCCCCAGCTCGCGCAGCGGCAGCTGCAGCTGCCCGGCCTCGAAGCGCAGCGTGACTTCGAGCCCTTCCAGGCTCTCCAGGGACGGATCGAGCGCATCGCCGGCTGCGGCCTTGTTCGTGGGATCAATGGTCTTCATCATCATCGGGTCTTCAGAGGAAAGGACGGTGAGGGCCGATCCGCGCACCTCGGCACGGAAGGCAGGCCGCGCGTGCCGGCCCACGCAGCCCCGCACGCCGAGCACGGCGCCCTGCAAGTGCCAGGGCTCGATCGCAACGATGTCGCCGCGGGTGATGCTGCGCAGCTCGCCGAGCCGCAGCGCGACATGGCCGATCTCCAGGCGCAGCGGGACCGGCAGGTCGGCCAGCGCCGGCGGCAGGGTCCGGGCCGCGGGTGCGACGAGGCGGGCCACGCCCGCGGCCCAGGCGTCGTCGTCTTCGAAATCCAGGCAGCCTCGGGCGGTCGCCGAGCCGTCCGCGCGCTGCAGCACGAAGCACAGTGCATCCGCCGTCGGTGGCGGCGGCGCCGGGTCGGGCAACCATTCGAAGCCGACGCCCAGTGCGGCCGTCACGCGCTCGATCAAGGGCTGCAGCGCGTCGGCCAGCAGGATCGTGCGCAGCTCGTGCGGCAGCACGGCGGCAAGCGGTTCGCCCAGCAGGAACGCCAGCGCGGCGTCATCGAGGCGGATGAAGCCGCGCTGCGTGCCGAGGCGGAACGCGTAGGCGCTGCCACCGCTCTGCGGCCCGGTAGCGCGATAGCGAAGCCGCAGTTGCACCGGTTGCTCACGCAGCGTGAAACCGATGTCGGGCGCCCAGCCGTAGAGCCGGTTCAGCGCGCTGCAGGCACGCGGGTCGAGCCGCGGCAGGCCGCTGGCCTCATCGAGCCCGCGCACGAGGTCGGCATCGATCACTGGGTAACCTCCCACCCCGCGCGCCGCAACAGATCAGCCACGGCCTCGAAGCAGCCGGCAGGAATCGGCCGATCGAGCGCCGCCTCGTCGAACAATCGCTCGGCGAGCGCCGGATCGAACTGCACCGGCACCTGCGCATCGGCCGCCAGTTGCTGCAGCCTGTCGGCGACGGCGCCTTCGCCGCGCGCGATCACGCGCGGCAGGTCCTGTTCGCCGACGTACTGCAGAGCAATCGCGACGCGCCGCGACTGCACGACCAGCGACGCAGCGCGCATCCGATCGGCCAGGCTGAGGTAGACGGACTCGAAATGCGCCGAGCGCCGGCGCGAACGATTCAGCGGGTCTCCTTCGGCCTCGCGGTGGTCGCGGCGCAGGTCTTCGTGCGACATCCGATGCTGCTTCATGAACTCGAAGCGCTGATGCCAGTGGTCGACTCCCGCCATCGCCGCGCAGATCAGGCCGGCCCAGGCGAAGGTCGACAGCAGCGCCTGGCCGACGGCCGCGGCCTGCATGGCCGGCGCGAGCTGGCCGAGGCCGGCAGCCGTCTGCAGGTGGATGCGCACGACCACGGACATCAGCGCGGCAAGCAGCGCGGCCTTGACCAGCAGCTTCAGCAGATTGACGAGGTTGCGCATCGAGACGATGCGCTCCAGCCCGCTGGCCGGATTCAGGCGTGAGAAATCGGGCTGCAGCCGCTGCCAGGCCATCATGCCGCCGACCTGGAGAATGCCGCCGGCGGTGGCCGCCACCAGCGCCACGGCGCAGATCAGCAGCATGCCGCCGAAGCTCACGCGGCCGGCATCCAGCAGCAGCGCGACTAGGTGCTCCAGCGGCTGGCGCAGCACCGGCGCGCCGGTGGCGCGGTGCCACAACCCGTGCAGGCTGTCGAACCACCAGCCCGCCAGGGCCGCCGCTGCCCCGCTCGTGGCGGCAAAGACAAGCGTCGACGTGACATCCGCGCTGTAGGGCACCTCACCGCGCCGGCGTGCGAGCCGCAGGGCGCGGCGTGTCGGTGCGTGTTTCTTCTCGGTCATTGATGCCGACTGCTAGAGAACGTGGCGCAGGAACTGCAGCACGCTGTTGTCGGGCCGCAGGAAGTCCTGCAGCCCGGCGTAGACGATGTGCAGCACCAGTGCCAGCACAAGGATCGCGAGCAGGCCCTTCAGCGGCTGCGCGACGACGAAGACGTTCAACTGCGGCGCGACGCGCCCGACCAGCCCCACACCCAGGTCGACCAGCACCAGGACGAAGATCACCGGCGCCGCCAGCTTGGTGATCCAGGCCAGGATCGCGTCGCCCTCGCGAACTGCGAAGGCCTGCAATACCGCGCGCGCGTCCGGAAAGTACGAGGCCACCGGCCACAGCTGATAGGACTCGAACAGCGCGCCGATGAGGCCGAGCAGCCCGCCGGCGCTGACGAACAGCGTGACGGCCAGCCGGAACAGCAGGTCGCCGGTCGGGCCGATCTCGTGGCCCGCGATCGGATCGAAGAAGGCGGCATTGGCGGTGCCGCTCTGGAAGTCGATCAGCTCGCCGACGCATTGCAGCGCCCAGACGAAGACGCCGAAGCCCAGGCCGAGCAGCAGCCCGATCAGCGTCTCCTTGCAGACGATCACGAGCCAGGGGCCCGCGCCCGGCAGCGCCGTCACCGGCACGGCGGGCGCGACGAAGGCCGCGAGCACCAGCACGAACGCGCCGCGCACGGCGCCGCCGAGGGCGGTGCCCGCGAAGTACGGCAGCACCAGGAAGGCGGCCAGCAGCCGCGGCAGCGCCAGCACGATGGGCACCACCTCGGCCTGCAGCGCGCCGATCTCGTGGGAGTTCATGCCGTCCGGTTCATGCCGTCCGCCGACCAGGGCCGCGCTGCCACGCTGCAAGCGCCGCGACTTCTGCAGACTCTTCAGCGCGCTGCTCTTCCTGCCGTCGCAGCGCTGCCCGCGCGCGCTCGTCCATGCGCTCGGCCTTCTCGAGTGCCGCGCGACGGCCATGCAACCAGCCCCGAGCTTCCTCGGCCTGCGTTTCGGCAAGCTGATGCTGCGCCTGCGCGGCGTGGCAGCACCGCCTGGCATCGGCGATGTGTCGGCCGGCGACTGCATCGAACGTGGCCACGCGGCGCAGTTGCTCGATGTCCAGCGATCCGGCTGAGAACCGGTCGGCCGCGCCATGCCACGACCCGGCGCGCTCGCTGACCCGGCAGGCCAGCGTTTGCTGCGCCTCGTCCCGGCGGGCGGCGGTGTGTTCGGCAGCGCGGCGGGCGGTCGCAAGCGCTTCCGCCGCCGCGGCTTTCTGCTGCTCGCGCACGCGGATGAGTCGGGGCCAGTCGCTGCTCATCACCCGTTCCTCGCTCCGCCGACCAGGCTGCGCAATGACGCCAGCGTGTCGGCCAACGCCACCGAATCGCCCGTGCCTTGCGCCAGGAAGGCTTGCAACGCAGGGAAGGTCTGCACCGAGCGGTCCGACAGTGCGTCCTGGCCGGCCCTGTATTCGCCGATATGCAGCAGCAGCTCGAGCTCGCGATGCCGCGACAGCAGCTTGCGCACCTGCGCGGCGTCGGCGCGGTGTGCGGCGTCGGTCACCTGCGTCATCACCCGGCTCACGCTGGCCAGGATGTCGATCGCAGGAAACTGGCCGGCCTCGGCCAGCCGGCGCGACAGCACGAGATGGCCATCGACGATCGAGCGCACCTCTTCGGCGATCGGGTCGTTGTCGTCCTCGCCTTCCGTCAGCACCGCGTAGACCGCCGTGATCGAGCCCTGCGCACCCTGGCCGGCGCGCTCCAGCAATTGGGGCAGCACCGAGAAAACCGACGGCGGGTAGCTGCGGCGCGTCGGCGGCTCGCCGCTGGCCAGGCCCACTTCGCGCTGCGCACGCGCGAAGCGGGTCAGGGAGTCGACCAGCAGCAGCACCGCTTGCCCCTGGTCCCTGAAGTACTCGGCAATCGTCGTCGCGACCTGGGCGCACTTGATGCGCTCCATCGCCGGCCGGTCCGAAGTCGATACCACGAGCACGCTGCGCGCCAGCCCCGCCGGCCCGAGGTTGTGCTCGACGAACTCCTGCACCTCGCGGCCGCGTTCGCCGACCAGCGCAATCACGTTGACCTGGGCGTTCGAGCCGCGCGCCAGCATGCCCAGCAGCGTGCTCTTGCCGACGCCGGGCGGCGCGAAGACGCCGATGCGCTGGCCGATGCCCAGCGTCAGCAGGCCGTCGATCGCGCGCAGGCCGGTGACGAAGGGCTGCTGAACCGGTCGCCGTGCGAGCGGCGCGATGGCTTCGCGGTGCACCGGCATCCGGCCGTGGCCTGCTAGCGGGCCGCGGCCGTCGATCGGATGGCCCAGCGCATCGAGCACGCGCCCGAGCAGGCCGGGACCGACCGGGCAGCGCAGGCCCCGCCCTGCCGGCAGCACCTCGGTCGCCATCGAGATGCCGGTCATCGGGCCGAGGGGCGTGAGCACGGCGGTGTTGTGGCGGAAACCCACCACCTCGGCCCACTGCGACGTCTCGCCGGGGGTCACCAGCTCGCACAGCTCACCGATGCGCGCCTGGATGCCCGTGGCGTCGATCGTCAGGCCGACGGCCTGGCTCACGCGGCCGCGCATCGCCACCGGCGCGCTGCGGCCGATGGCGCGTTCCAGCTCGGCGGCCAGGGCTTCCATGCCGTGATCGGTCATGTCTCGTGACCTCGCATCGCGCGGGCAAGCACGTCGAGCTGCGATTCGATGCCGATGTCGAGCGTGCCGGCCGCGGTGACGAGCACGCAGCCGCCGGCGGGCAGCGAGGCATCGGCGTGGACGCTGAGGTTGATGGCCCAGCCCGCGCCCTCGCGCAGCCGCGCCACCGCTGCGCGCAGCGCCGGCTCGCCGGCAGGCGCCACCCGCACCACCGCCTGCGCCTCGGCGCGCAGCAGCTCCTGCACGCGCTGCAGCGCGGTTTCGTACAGGCGCGCCGGATCGATGTCCGCGAGGATCTGCGACATCGCCCTCACCACCAGGTGCGCCATCGCTTCGCGCATGCGGCCGAGGCGTGCGTGATCGTCGGCCGCCACCGACAGCAGCCGATCGGCATGGGCCGCCTTGGCTTCGCGCAGGCCGGCCGCGTAGCCGTCGCGCCGGGCCTGGGCCGCCTGCTGGCTGGCCGCTGTCGTGATGCGTGCGGCCTCGGCACGCGCGGTCTCGATCAGGCGTGCCGAGTCGAGCAGCGCGCTGTATTCGGCCTCTTTGAGGACCTTGCGCTCGCACAGCAACTGCAGCCGATCGCTGGTGATCAGGTAAGCCAATCCCATTGGGGCAATCTCTCGGGGACGATGCACATCAGCATCAGTTCATCCAGCTGCGCGAGCTGGTGCGGCTGCAGCGACAGGGGGCGAAGCGCTGCCGCGCGCCGCGGCAGCTTGCGTTGCACGCGCTTCAGCACGGCCTCGCCTTCGCCGGCGACCGCCGCTTGCAGCAGGCGATAGCCGCGGTCGACGACGACCCGCCCGGCACTGATCGGCCGCTCGCGCAGCGGCGTGGGATCGATTCGGAAAGCCGATGGCGGCGGCAGCCTGTGCATCACGAAGTCGACCGCATCGTCGTCGATGCGACGCGCCTGGCGGCGCAACTGCGCCCCCAGGGCATCCCGATCGCTCATCAGGCGAGCGTGCAGCGCCAGGCCGCAATACAGGCTCAACCGCCGCAGCGAACGGCTGTCCATCAACAGCAACCGTTTGCACGGCGAATCGAAGCGGTAGTCCAGGTCGGGCAGGCTGCCGCGCAGCCAGGACGCCAGCACCGCCTGGCCCGCCGGACCCAGCGTTCGCCAGCGGCGCCAGTGCGACGGCCAGGCGGGCGGCAGCCAGCTCGGGTGCATGTCCTCGTGCGGCCGCAGTTGCAGCCGCAGGACGTGCTGCAAACCGGCGGGGGACAGGATCGTGTTGGCCATCGACGAATGCCGCTGCAGGTCTCATCCCAGCCACGGGAGGTAGTCGAGGCCCGTCGTCGAGAGCCCGGTCAGGTCGATGGTCGCCGCATTGGTGGTGCTCGCGGCCGCGGCCCAGGTCAGCTCGGCGCCGGTGAACTGGCCCTTGTCCAGCATCGAGCCGTAGAGCTGCATGTCGAGCGCGGACGGCGCCGTGTTCGTGACGTTCTTGTAGACGAGATTGACCAGCGCGGCATGCGTGTAGTTGTCGCCGAGCTTCACGTCCAGCGCGATGCGCGTGAGTTCCAGCGGCGCCATCCCCGAATCGAGCAGACCGATGGCAATACCCACGAGGTCCTTGCTCTTGATCTGGTCACGGCCGAATACGGCGCCGACGATGCGTGCCGCCGCGCCCGCATTGCCGTTCAGGTCGAGCGCGACCGAGACTTCCTTGAAACGAAGACGCTCGACGGAGTTCAGCGTGACATCCAGATCGCCGGTGGCCGTGAGCGCGATGACTTCGCCGCTGCGCGTGAAATTGGGCTTGTTGCCGATGATCAGCGCCTTCGAGAAACCGAGGCTGTCCAGCGTATCGATTCCGACCCCGCCGTGGTACGTGTCGCCGCCGGCACTCCAGTAGAAGTAGTTGTTGCCGGCGTTGCCGTGCCAGTCGTCGCGCCCGGCCATCAGGTCGGAAATGAGCGTCTCGTAGGAAGTGCCCGAAGTGACCTTGTGATTCAGGCCCGTCATCGAGAAAGAGAAGGTCGTGCCGGTCTGCTTCAGGCTCCACGAGTGAATGGCGCCGCCGGTCGGATAGCCATATCCCGTGCCTGGCGAATAGCGCAGATTCACGCCCGTCCAGGTCTCCGTGTAGCCGGGCGGACTCATGTGCCCGCTGGTCGCGCCCAGGTGGTAAGACGTCGTGTTCTCCGGGACAACGTCGTCCTTGCCGTTCCAGATGAAATTGATGGTGGCCATGGTGGGTGTTTCTCCCTGAAGGTTGCTTTGGTACGGGAACGCTGTGCCGTTTCGGCTCTCATCCCTGCCACGGGAGGTAGTCGAGCCCGGTCGTCGAGAGCCCGGTGAGGTCGATGGTCGCCGCGTTGATGGCGCTGTCGGCTGTGGCCCAGGTCAGTTCAGCGCCGGTGAACTGGCCTTTGTCCAGCATCGAGCCATAGAGCTGAACGTCGAGCGCGGTCGGCGCGGTGTTCGTGACGTTCCTGTAGACCAGATCGACCAGCGCGGCATTCGTGTAGTGGTTGCCGAGCTTCGATCGCCGACAGCGCGGCGGACTGCCGGCCGGCAGTACGTTTTCGAATACATGGAACTCCTCCCTAAAGGACCGTGCATGGCGGCCCGTTTGCAATTCTGCTGTGATGTTGCCTCGGTGGCAGTCCCTAAGAGGTGGGACGTGTCATTCATGCGATAGGCATCGACCGATGGCAGCCGTCGAACTTTTCGGAACGACGAGGCCGAGCGGCGGCGTCGTCTGCGCCCGCTCTACTTCAGAAAGTCGTAGTGGAGGTCGTAGTGCGGCAAGGGGTCCATCGGCAACCACTCCGCCGGCACGAAAGGCGAATCCACCTTGATGGGGTAGCCGCTGCGCCACGCGATCTTTGCGAGGTTGACGGCCGCCGTGGAGATGAGGTCCTCGGTAAAGCCGCTTTCGTCGTTGCTTCGAGACTTGACGGCCTTGGGTGCGGTGATCTCGGCCAATGCGTCTTCCATCCCGTTGACGTTGCCGCGCGCCAGAGCCAAGTAGAAACGATGCTCCACGAGGTACTTCTGGTGCTCGTGCCCTGCGGGCGGGTCGGCGAGTACTCTCTCCGCGCGTTCGGCCAGCCGCGTCCATTCGCCGCGCAATGCAACGATCGCTTGATAGGCGCAGAAGTCGTGCGTCTTGTGGCTTTCGGCGCGCTTCATGTCGTACATCGAGTCGGCGTCGATGAACTGCTGGATGACACCAGCGTGGTTGGAGAGAAGCGGAAGCCGCAGCTCAAGGAATTTGCCGCCCGGTCCAAAGGTGTCTGGCTTCATCTTGAAGCGCAGTAGGCGGAGCTTGGCACCAACGTAACACCACTGCCGGAGGCCCGCAAGATCGTGACTGTCGAACCAAGCGAGCATTGCCTGCGCCAATGCCTTTGAATTCAGATCAAGGACGCAGGCCGCAGGGTCTCCTTTGTTGTTTCGAATGTAGTCGACGTCCTGCTCGATTTCTGACGGATCGGCAAGATGGGACTTGATGTGTGCCACGCGCCGCTGCCGCGCCGTCCAGTTGTCTTGTGGAGCTGCCATTTGAGCCTCTCGGTAGGGTGTGTTTAGCTGACGCGAATGATCAGGACGTTCCCGCTTGTCTTGTCGACCGCGGCGATGCCTTTGATCAAGGTGCCGTTCTTCATTGCTTTGCTGACTGCGATGTACGCTTCGGATGACTGGTCAAGTTCGCCGAGTACGGCTCTTACCCAGTCGTCCGACAGTTGCATGTTGCGCCCTGCAGCCATCGGGTCGAGCGATACCGCCCCATTGCTCATTTGCTTGGAATCGATCAACAACGTGACATTCCCGTCCCGGTCGACAAACACGTGATCGAATCCGTTGTTGCTGCCGTATTTGCCACCGGAGAGCGACTGGAGCCCCTGGCGCGCGGCGACCGACTCGACGACGCTCTCGGTGAGCATACCGTCAGCATCACCAAGTCTCACGATGTCGAGCACGGCATTGCGTTCGGCGGCCGTCAAGTCGGTCAACGCATAGCCCGTGCTGTTGACCTTGGTGGCGTTGATGCCACCGGAGGCCACCGGCTCTGTCGAGGTCAGCTCGGACAAGGCTCGCAACCCGGAATTGCCGGAAGCCGTGGGAACGAACTCGGGCAGGCCGGCCGCTGCCGCCGCGCGCAGTTGCACGAAGGTTTGCAGACGCGCAGCGGCTGTCGTCAGCCCGTTGGCGAGGCCCGCGGCGCCGAGAACGAGGCCGGCCACGTCGAAGGTCACGCGCCCGACTGCGGCGCCATACAGAAACCAGTCGCCACGATGGTCGGAGGCCGACGCAGTCGCCAGTGCGTTGTTCACGCTCTCGACCGAGTGGGCCACGGCCGCGCCGAGGTAGTGGCGCGGCTCTCGGACGATTTCGGCAACCGAGTGTCCGATCGACAGGAGGGTCTGGCATGCCTCCTTGCCGCCGGGCACGAGGCGACCGAGGGGCGTATCGCCGCCCAGCCGGAGGTACTCGAGCGCTTGGGCAGTGGTGAGCGCCAACTGGCCGAGGCCGATGACGCTGTCGCCGACGCCCTGGAACAGCCCGGCGATCACACCGGCGCCAATCGAGACCTGCTTGCTCGTGTCGCGCCACACGCTGTGCAGATCGTCGCCCAGGCCGGCGACTTCCACCGGCCCCAGCATCAGCGGCAGGGCGTCGACATCAGCTTCCGTCGGCAGCAGCGGCTCGATCAGTGCGCGCAACTCGCCGGCGGGAATGTTGTCAATGCCGCCGTACTTTTCCGCGAGCAGTGCGATCGCGGCTTCGGCCTGCTGGCCGGGCGATTGCAAACTGCCCGATCCGGCCACATCGCCGTTTGCCTCTGCAGCGGCATCGGCGTCGACGTCGTCGACATCGTCCGTTCCCACATCGGAGTCTTCCGTCTCGACGCCGCTGTCCGTGCTGTTGCTGTTTCCGGACGGGTCCACGGCAATCACATCGCCGGTGCCCGCCACGTCCGCACCGCCCGCGTTCTGCTCCACGATCTCACTGGCGCGGAAGTCTTCCTGCGCTGTGGAGGGCGTCGCGCCGGCACTGGCCGAATCCTTGATCAGGTCCCCGAGGAATTGGGCCGCGAATGCCGCGCCGCGATCGTCCGGATTGGCCAGCGCATTGATCGCACCGCCGACGGCGCGCGAAAGCATGCGCAGCTGGCTGGCCTCGGCCACGGTGATGCTGCCGGCTTGCTCGCGTGCATCGATGTCCAGGTTCAGCCCGCGACAGACTTCGCCGGCCAGCCCCGAGGCCAGGCCCGAGGTAAAGCCGTCGCGGAACTTGCCGCCGATGATTTCCTGTAGCGCGCCTTGCAGAGTCGCCTGGCCGGTGATGACCAGCGCGCGGGTGGCATGGCTGGTGACGTTGCCGGTGACGGAATCGATGCCGGCGGTGTCGAGGTTGGCACCCTTGATCACGCCGGCGGTGACTGCACCGGTGAAGGCGCCACGCAGCATGTCCTTGAAGTCGACCCGACCATCGAACACCAGCCCGCTCCAGAAGGAACCGATCGCGCCCATGGCCGCGCCGGCGACCATCGCGCCGCCAACGCTGGCGGATGCGGCCGTCAGGCCGAGTGCCGCGCCCGTGCCGAAGGTGGCGATGGCGATGAAGACGATCGGCGCAACCACGTCGATCAGGCTTTCGCGCGGGACCAGGTTTTCGACGCTCGTCACGAAGCCCAGGCTGGGATCCAGCCAGACCCCGCCGGCGTCGTGCAATTCGGGTGGGTTGGCCGGGTCCACCTGCACCAGTCCGCTGGTGTCGTAGAAGCCCCGGCCATCCAGCGCCAGCGAGCCATCGTTGGTCACCAGCTGAGCCTGGTGCTCGACGTAGGAACCGCCGTCTCCCCCGCCGGCGACCACGGCATCCGTCCAGTGCACGCCGCCATGCCATTGCGCAAACGCGCGGTTGGCCAGACCGTCTTGTGCCGCGTACCAATCGGTATAGGCCGCTTCGTCGAACTTCAGCGTCTGCTCGGTAGACGTGACGTTGCCGTGCTCGTCGCGTGTCGTGCTGCTGACCCGCGACCACCCGACACTGCCCGCCACGGGACCGTCCACGATCGGGGTGGTCGCCGAGCTCAGGTCCACGACAGGCGGATTCGCGCGCGCCGCGTCCAGGGCGCGCAGGTAGGCGCTGCGCGCGCCTTCCACCGCCCGGTCGAGCTGCTGCATGCGGCCCAGGCGGTCGGCCCCGAAGCGTTCGGCCAGCATCGGGTTGAGTCCGCCGGTCGTATCGGGCGTGCTCGCGCCGCCATAAGCCGCGATGAGCGACTGATTCATCGGGTCGCTCAACGCCAGGTCGATCACATCGCGCTCGAGCAGGATGCCCGCCGCGAGCACCAGCGGCGGGCTGTCGACCACCTGCGCAGGTCGCTGCGCGAAGAAGCTGTGCGACAAGCCCGGCTGCGCGCCATACCAGTCGTTGAATGCCCGTTCGCTGAATTGGTACAGGTGCATGTCCGACCCACGCCGGCTGCGCTCGACGACGCTCCAGCCAGGCGAGTCGGCGCCGGGCCGAAGGTTGCCGTGGCGATCCACGGTCACCGTCTCGCCGGGGCGGTGCACATGGCGCGCGGCGTTCAGGGCCTGTTCGTGCTCGTCGCGCGCCACTCGCAGCGCGCGGTCGAACTGCTGCATGAGCCCCAGCCGTTCGGCGCCGTAGCGGCCGATCAGCATCGGATCCACGCCTTCTGGGCGCAGCGCGGCGCTGCCGCCATAGGCGGCGGCCAGTTGCGCGTTCAGCGGGTCGGCCAGGAGCGCATCGATGGCGGCCAGGTCAGCGGCGAATCCAGCGGGAGCGAGACCGAGGGCGGTGCTTGCGTGGCCATCGGCGGCCGGCGCAGGTGCCGTGTCGGCGGTCGCCAGCGGGAACGGGCCGACCATGGCATCGGGTGCGTTCCAGCCCGGGACGACGAGACCGGCGAACGCCGGGATGACGCCCGGGTCGGCAGCGGCCGCGGTGCTGTTGGAGCCAGCGAGCAGCGCAGTGGCTCCGCCGTTGCTGCCAGTGGCGGACAGGTCCAGCAGGCCCGGGAGCGACGAGCCGGTTAGCGCTTGAGGCGCCTGCGTCGACGGCGGCGCTGCGGCCGGCGGTGGCGGCACGCCTGCCGAGGCGGGACTCGATTGCTCCGGGCGCGCCGGTGCTGGCGGCGCAGTGGCGATCGAGTGTTCACGTGCCGCAGGCAGCGTCGGTGACCACGGCCGGCGCTCCAGCGCGATCACGTCTTCCATGTCCAGCGCCTCGAAGCGGGCGTCTATCGGCCTGACGGTCATGTGAGTTCCTCCCTGAGCCTTGTGTGATTCGAGTGGCGCGTGGTTGTCGTTCTTGTGGCGTCGGGTGTCAGCGCCGGAACACCTGCCGCGCGAACCAGCGCCAGTCCCGCCCGCGGCGGCGCAGCAACGCCGGCAGCGCCGCAAGTGCCAATGCCGCAGCGGCGAACAGTCCGGCGAGCACGGCGGCCGTGCGTCCCGGCAACCACTCCGCGAGTCCTGCAACCGCAGGCCCTTGCGCTTCGGGCACCGCGCGATCCGGCACCGCGAGCCGCCGCGCCTCGACTAACGTCAGCGACACCTGCTCGTGAGCGAGGCCCTCGATGCCGTGGGCCACCATGTCCTTGACGGCCGGCACCAGTAGTCGAAGGTCGGTGTCGGGCCGGTGCTTGATGAAAACGGATGCCGACGAGGGCTTGAGCTTGTCGCTCAGCGGATCGTTGGCCGGTATGACGACGTGCACGCGCGCGACGACGACACCGTCGAGCTTGCGCAGCGTTTGCGACAGCTCCTGCGAGACGGCATGGATGTAGCGCATGCGCTCCTCCGCCGGCGTGGATACCAGGCCCTGTCGCTGGAACACCTCGCCGAGCGTCGTGTAGCGTTCCTGCGGCAGCCCGTTGTTGCGCAGCACGGCCACGGCGGCACCTAGCCGCGCTTCGTCGACCTGCACCGCCCACTGCGAGCCCTCGCCGCGCTGCTTGCGTGCATCGATGCCCTCGGCGCTGAGCGCGGCCAGCATCTCATTGGCCTCCTGCTCCGACAAGCCGGAATACAGCTCGACCGTGCAGCCCGAGAGCAGGAGGGCCAGGGTCAGTGCAAGCAGGGCGTGCATTGCGCGCGACACCCGAAGGGTCCGATGTGCCATTGCCGGCCTCACTGCTGGTTCTTCAGCAGCGTGCCGAACAGGCTCGTCGCCGCGCTGGCCAGGCCGCTGGAGATGTGCAGGCGGGCGAACATCGCATGCGCTTCGAGCGAGTGGTCGGTCAGCGCGAACATCGTGCCGATCGGATCGCGCAGATCCACCGAGGCGAGCATGCTCGATCGCATCTCCTGCAGCGTGCGCGACGCTTCGAGCTGCTGGCCGAAGACCTGGGCGATCTCGCGCAAGGCCGCGGGATCGGTGGCGCCGGCCGCAGCGGCGGCGGACCCACCGGCCGGTGCAGCCAGCAATTGGGCGAAGCGCCGGGCCTGCTGCGGATCGGCGGGCTCGTGCGGCGCCAGCGCGCCGGCCGCCGAGGTCGCCGGATTCAGCGCCTGCGCCGCATCGATCGGGGCCATCGCGGCAATCGTCGTGGCGGACATCGCGCGCCTCCTTCTAGATAACGAGTTATTCAATAGGGCGACTCGTCGCCCCGCGAAAGCGAATACGAATGGGGGGATGGCCGCCGAGCGGCGCATGCCGAGGCCGCACCGCCGCCCCGGAAGGCGCCGATGCGGCCGGCTTCAGCCCTTAGCTGGCCTTGGCGGCCATGCGGATGTCCTGGCCGACTTGCTTGGCCACCTCGCCGCCGGCGCTGCTGGCGCCGTTGACGGTGTTGGTGGTCGAAGAAGCGGTCTGGATCTTCACGTTGCAATCGATGCTGGCGGCCATCAACTTCGCGTTGTCGGCGGCAGCCTGGTTCATCTGGGCGATGGAATCGTCAACCGAACCTGCCATGTGTCTCTCCTGAAAGGTGAATGTGGTCGTTGAAGCAGTCGCCCGCGACGGCCGGCCCGGGCCGGTCGCAGCGGGGTGACTGGGGGTGAAGCCGGCTCGCCGCGTCGCGGCAGGCCGACGTTCCGTGCGCAGGTCCGGCCGGGCCCTGTGCGCGAAATTCCGTGTCGGCAGTCAGCGCGCAGCATCGTCGCGCCCCGTGCCGAGGTGAAGGTGGCTGCCGTCGATGCGGTCCAGGCGCGTGCCCGAGCGCAGGACGGAGCCTTCGTAGTAGCGGCTGCCGTTGGCCAGCTGGATGTAGCGCGTGCCGTTGCCGTCGTCGGTGACGCCGACGATGCGCGCGGGCAACTCCGCCTGCCAGGCCGCCCACTGCGCGGCCTGGGCCTGCGCAGGCGCGCGGCGTGTTGCATCGCGCGCCTGCGCATCGTCGCGGTAGCGCACGCGGTCGGTGACCAGCACGGCGGGCTGCAGGTCCTCGGCCAGTTGGCGAACGCGCTTGCGCAGCGCGGGATCGTCGCTGACGCCGGACAGCACGATGCGCCCCTGCCCCTGGTAACTCAAGGCGATGCCGGAACTGGCCACGTAGCGGCGCGCCTGCTCGATCACTTCGTCGACCGCGTGCACGCTGACGCCGACACGCCGGCCGAAGGGCTCGACCGCGCCTTGCAGCGCCAGGCGCCGCGAGCGCGTCTCCACATACCCGCGGACCATGAACTGCCCGGCGGGCAGCGTCAGCACCTCGACTTCATCGAAGCCGGCGATCGCCCTCTGGATGGCGGCAGCGTCGGGGCCTTGCGGCGTGGCGGTGCGGTCCTGCAGGCCGGGCCAGGCCGCCAGTGCGGCCAGGCCCAGAGCCGCGCACGCCATCAGCAGCACCGCGGCGCGTCGACCGGTACCGGAGCGGCGGCGCGCGGGTGGTACCGCTTCGACCAGATGACCGTCGTCGCACAGGATGCTCTCCGGGAATCCGGTGTCCGCGGCAGCGGCCGGCGCGTAGGAACGGTCCAGCTGCAGGCGGAAGCTGCCGATCGTGATCTCGTCGCCGGCCACGAGGCTGCGGCGGCGCTGCGTGACCTCTTCGCCGTTCAGGCGCACCGGCGCGTCGCCGATGCGCTGCAGGGCGACTGCAATGTCGCCGACCAGCACGACCAGGTGCTTCGCACGCGTGTCGCCCCCGGCGAGCAGCACGTCGCAATCGCTCGCCGAGCCGACGATGTTCTCGCCATGCTCGAGCGCGAGCGTGCGGCCCTTCGCTGCGCCGCTGAGGAAGCGCAGGCACCAGGTGCCGCTGGACGTCGCGGTCATCAAGTCCTCCCTGTGCATCTTTAAGTCTTGTTGTGCTGGAAATCAGGCGGGCCGTCGGCGCCTCGTCCACATCGAATGCCCGCGGCCAGTCCTCATTGCCCGCTGCGCACGAGCCGGGTCTCCGCAACGCCCTTGCGACCCTGCTCGTCGCCGACCAGGTGCAGCTTGGTGCGCGCGGACAGCAGGCCCATCTTCACTTCTTGCCAGATGTAGGTGAGCGTGCCGGGCTTGGCGACGAACTCGATGCTGTCGTCGTTCTCTGCATGCGATGTGACCCTGTGCGCGCCTGGCGCAAGCTCGGCGTAGACGTAGGTCATCGCGCCCGTGCGGGCGACCTCCTTGCCATCGACCGACACCTTCATCGTGATGGCGCCGCCCATGTGTTCATTGCGATAGACGTAGACGCCCGCCTTGTCCGACGCGACGGCGAAGGTCTTGCGGGCGGCGTCCTGCTGCTCGTCGGCCATCTGCAGCGTGCCGCAGCCGGACAGGGTGGTGGCGATGGCCAGTGCGGCCAGGAGGGAACGTGTGGTCACGAGAGGTTCCTGTTGATGTGGCTGGCATGCAGCCGATGTCCCGCGGACGGGTGATGGGGATTTGGATCGAGGTCCGTTGCAGACGGTGGCTCATGCGTGGCTAGGGGGCCCTGGGTAGACAGCATGGCGTAGTTCGAAAATACGCTCCATATTCAAGTTAGGGACGTTCGCTGTGGCCCTGTGTGTTGTCGTCGCTCCACGCCTTCTTGAAGGCGAAGCCGCTGTCGGCGCCCAAGCCGACCCATTGAAGCTGTTGAACAAAGAGCATTTTCGGATCGCTCAGGCGAATGCTCCATTTGGAAGCCGTCCGTTGCCTGAGCACTTCACCGAGATATCGCGCCGCACCGTCCAGCCATTGCGCTTCTTCTGCCGGCTTCGTAGCCCGTCCTCCTGAGGATCGAATGTTGTCAAGCAAAGGTTCGGAGATGGTCTGGGTGCTCGGGCCGATGATGATGTTGAAGGGCACTTGTTCTCAATGGCATGGGTGTGAAACGCGCGCAACTGATCGCTGTTCGTCGGATCGATGTGGCTTTTCACATCGGTGACGCCGCCCTTTTCTCCCACAGGAAGATCCGCCACGAATCCCTCGATGGAGACCGGTTTGGAGCCGGCGCCCAGCAGCGTTCCCAGGCCCGCTCCAATTCAGTAGAGACGCGGCCTTGCGAACTGATCCATGCGACCTTGATTTCAAGTCGTCTTGAGGGCTTCCAAGTCCCACACATGAACAAGGACTGCGCTGGAATTGCCGAGGACTTCGAATTGGTACTCTCCGGATCTCAGTCTTCCGCTTTCCCCTGCGCTGAGTAAGAGTTCGAAAGAGGGGCTCGAGTACTTGCAGGAGCCTGCAATGACGTAGCAGGTTCCTTCCGACATGGCGCATGGGAGAAGCGTGCCAGCGGGATACTCTCCTCGTGATACGCGATAGCGCGGCGCCGGGAACTGCTCCCGGAGCATCTTCTCAGTGTCGTTGCTTTCTGTCACGATGGCTCCTTTGGCGGGGTGGGGAAGGTGATTCCGAGTTCAGCAAACGCTCGCCTGGCGAGATCTTCGACCTCTTTGCTTACGGCAGGCGAAGAACCATTCAGATAGTGCCCGCTGTGAGGCAGAATGCCGATTCCGATGTACGAGCCCGACGTGCCGGCAATGTCTGCTTCACCTGCGGCGATAACGACCCTACCGCCCGAGAGTACTGCATGAGAAATTTCGACGTTGCCTACGGTATGAGGGGCAACGACGAGCTGCCCTGACTCCAGGATTACAAACTTTATTCTCCCGTCATTCAAGACGCTGTCGAATGTCGGATCGGTCGCCGTGATCGGACGAACACCGACAGATGCGGCTCGATCCAGCTCGGCGGAAAGCTGTTCGGGCAACTGGTTTTCAAATTGGCGGGCATTGACAATCAAGTCCTTCCAAGTCGGCTCCGTCCGTGGTGTCGTGGTCGTCAGCATCGGCAGGAGGTCTGGCAGCTGATATCCCGGCGTCGACGTATCGCGGTTGTCTGCGACGTATCCAGGCGTGCCACCCGGCCCCGGCGACACGGGCACGTTGATCGCCGGATCGCGCAGCCGAGCGAGCTGCTCGTCAGTGAGGATGGCGAAGCCGCCGTTGTCGTTGCCGTAGAGGCGGACGTTGTCGACCACGGCGGTCCATTGGCCGTCCTCCAGGCGCTGCAGTTGGCCGTAGGGCTGCTCGACGCTGCGGAGGTACCGCAGCTCGTTGCCTGCGGGCAGGTATTCGACATAGCCGGCGGATTGCCACTCGCCGTCGCCGGCGAGTCGCTGAAGCATCGGGAAGGGCTGGTCGATGTTGCCGACGACGCGCTCGCTCGGGCCCGAGGCGGCGGTCCAGGTGTAGTCGGTCGGGCCGTTGGCCCCCGTGAAGATGACGAGGCCCGGCAAGCTCGACCTGCCGATCACGCGGAAGAGGTCCGCGGCGTTGACTTCGCGAGGGGCCTGGCCGACGAGTTGGTGCAGCGGCGCGGTGAGGCTCAGCTCCGAGAGCGAGGCGGCCAGGCTCGTGCCGCTGCTGCCGCCGAGTCGCTCGAGGAAGGACCCTGTGAAGACGGTGTTGGCCGTGAGCTCGCCGCGCAGCGCGGGATCGACGGTTCCTAGCACGATCGTGCCGCCGCCCTTCAAGTGGACGAAACCATTGCCCTGGGCGTCGAACTCGATCTGGTTGTCGTGCTGATCTTTGTGCAGAAGCGCGCCAGTGACGACGATTCGCGTGGGGGCGGGGTCGCCGGAGTCGGAAGCGGTGCCGGTGGAGGTGGTGGCGTCGGAGGTTGCCGGCGACGAAGAGGAGGCGCCGCCTCGCTCCGCAGCGTCCTGGTCCGCATCTGCTACGCCGCCGCCAGGCTCGTCATTCGCCTGTGCCGAGCCGTCCGTGTCCGCGGTCTCCGTTCTGCCCACTGCCGAGGTTGTCTCGGACAGGTCGACGATTGTGAGGTGCGTCGCTCCGCCGTTCGATTCCTCGACGTTGACGGGCGCGTCCATGCCGATGGCGTCGGCATCGTGGACCACCTCGGCGGCGATTGAACCATCGGGGTCCTGCGTGGAGGTGTTCTCGCCGATCGGGCTTGAACCGCCGAACAGACGCGCCAACTCCTCTGGCGTGAAATAGTCTTCGACTCTCGGCTGGAGGACATCGACATGGGCTTTGTCCCACTCGGCGATGTACTCCAGCATGCCGTTCATGTCGATTGCCCAGGGATTGCCCACGCGCCATGTCGCCCGCCAATCGTCGAGAAACGACACCGTCTGCTGATGGGACTCGCTCGCGAGCTGAAACCAATTCCATCGACTGGCGAGGTCATCAATTTCAGTCCTTGCAGCGTCAGCACTCGGTTGCCCGTTGCCCTGAATCGGGTCGCCTTGAGAGCCTGACGAACCTGTTTCGGCACCGGTCGTCGCTGCCGAGGTCCCGGACACTTCGTCCGGCGCGCCGGAATCGGTGCTGGAGAACAGCGCGCTGGCGCCGGTGCCGGCATTGGTGCTGCCTGCATCCGCGGTGCCGGCGCCGCCCCTGGTGGGCGGCTGGATCTCTGCCTTGAGCGTGTCGCCGAGGAAGTCCTGGGCGAAGCTGGCGAGCACGGGGTCATCGGGGTTGCCGAGTGCGGCGATGGCGGTGGTGACCGCGCGGCCGATGGTGCGGTAGGCGCTGACCTGCTCGGCGCTGAGGCCGCCGCCGCGGGCAGCCTCGGCAATCGCGGCGTTGATGCTGCGGCCGACATCGCCGGCCAAGCTGCTGGCGAAGGCCGGTCCGAAGGCATCCTTGAACTCGCCGCCGGTGAGCTCGGCGAGGATGCCCTGCAGCGTGGCCTTGCCCGAGGCGACTCCCAGGCGTGCGCCCCAGTCGGTGACGGCGCCGGTCTTGGCATCGATGCCTACGTTGCCCAGCTTCTCCGTGACCGCGCCCATGATCGCGCCGGTGACGGCGCCGCGCACCACATCCTCGAAGCTGACGGTGCCGTTCTGGAACAGCCCGCCGACGATCGCGCCGGTGGCGCCCATGATCGCGCCGCCGACGACACTGGTGGTGGCGACGCCAGCGCCGGCGCAGACCACGCTGCCGATGCCCCAGGTGACGACGCCGATGACCACCGTGATGACGATCGTCTCGGCCCACGAGTCCTCGGGCACGAGGTTCTGATTGGCGGTGACGAAGCCCAGCGCGGGGTCGAACCACACGGCCTTCGGATCGAACATCTCCGGCGGCTCGTTCAGGTCGACGTGGACCAGCGAGTGGCTGCCGATGCGCGCACCTTCCCAGCGCAGCTCGCTACCCGCGTCCCCCACGTCGTGGCGCTTGAACTGGGCGCTGTCGATGTCGATGCCGCCCGAGGCAGTGGTGTAGATCTCGCCGGCGTCGCTGATGCCGCTGAGCGTGCGGGTGATCGTGGCGAAGGCGCCATCCGTGCCGTGCAGCGAAGCGAAGGCGCGTGCCGCCAGGTTGTCGCCCTTGGCGTAATCGGCGGTGAACAGCGACGGGTCGAAGCGCCACTTCGCGGCGATGCCGTCCTGCTCGCCCTGGCCCGCGGTGCCGGGGGTGAAGACCCAGCCGCTGCCGCCGGCGTCGTGGCCCTGCATCGCGGCGCGGTCCATGTCGCGCAGGTACTCGTTGAGCACGGCGCGGATGGCGGTGGAGGCCTGCAGCATGCGGCAGGTCAGGTCCTGGCCGTACTGCGCGACCAGGGCGTCGGTGGTCGCGTTGTGCGGCAGCGCTGTCGGCACATCGGGGCAGTACGTTTGCACGACCTCGCGCAGCAGCGGATCGCCGAGCAGCAGCTCGCACAAGGCGATCTGATCGGCCGATGCAGTGGGCGGCGCAGGGGCCGTGTCGGCGGTCGCCAGCGGGAACGGGCCGACCATGGCATCGGGTGCGTTCGAGCCCAGCACGACGAGGCCGGCGAACGCCGGGATGACGCCCGGGTCGGCGGCGGCCGCGGTGCTGTTGGAGCCGGCGAGCAGCGCGGTGGCTCCGCCGTTGCCGCCGGTGGCGGACAGGTCCAGCAGGCCGGTCAGCGTGCCCGCCGTGTCCGCAGCCCAGGTCTGCGTGCCCGCGGTCTGCGCTGGCGGACTGCCTGCCGGCGCGGCGCCCGATGGCTCCTGGCGTGGCGGCGGTGGTGGCGGCGCAGCGGGGATCGAACGCTCGCAGGTTGGCATCGGCGCGAATGGACGGTGCGCACGCTCCAGCGCGATCACGTCTTCCATGTCCAGCACCTCGAAGCGGGCGTCTATCGGCCTGACGGTCATGTGAGTTCCTCCCTGAGCCTTGTTCAATTCGAGGGCTGTGCCGGCAGCCGCGCCGACGCAGCAGACCGCGCCGACACCAGCCTCGGCGTCAGCAGGTAGAAGCGCTCCATGCTCACCTGCTTCTTCTCTTCGAAGCGGAATGCGCGCCCGATGACCGGCAGGTCGGACAGCAGCGGCACGCCGGTGGTCGCGTTGCTTTTCTCTTCCGATGTGTAGCCCGCGATCAGCAGGCTCTGGCCTTCGTCGACCAGCGCTTGCGTCTGAATGGCGCGGCGGCGCACGACGGGAATCTGGTCGACTGCGGCGGCGCTCAGGTCGCCGTCGTCGATGTGGATCGACATCATCACGCCCGGTGTTCCGTCGTCGATCACCTTCGGCGTCACGCGCACCGCGGTACCGGCCGTCACGCTGAAGAGCCCGGCGTCCTGGAAGCCGTTGACGCGCACGTGGAACTCGGTCTGGTTCTCCAGCACCGCCTCGATGTTGTCGAGCGTCAGCACCTTCGGCCGGGCGACGAAGTTGGCATTGCCGCGCTGCGCCAGTGCGTGAACGCGGGCGAGCAGGTAGTTGCGCGCGTCGTGCCCGATCGCCACGTTCAGCAGCGCGCCGGGCAGCGACAGCGGTTGACCGCCCGCGCCGGTCGTGCCGCTGCCGGCGCCTGACTCAGCGTTCTGCCCGTCGAACGTCAGCGGCGTGCCATTGCCACGCCCGAGCTGCAGGTCCAGATGCTTGCCGTGCAGCCGCCAGTCGATGCCCAGGCTGTGCAGCGTGTCGGTCCCGATGTCCATGATCGTCACCTCGATCTCGACCAGGCGCGGCCGCAGGTCCATCGATTCGATCAGGCGTGCGTACTGCGGCATGCGGGCCGGCAGGTCGCGCACGATCACCGCATTGATGCGCGCATCGGCCTGGAACTGCGGCAGCTCTTCGCCGGGCGCGGCCGCAGGTTCCTCGCTGCCGGAGCCGATGCCGGTGGGCAACTCGATCTTCGGTGCATCGACCGTGTCACCGCTGCGCAGCTTCAGCCGGCGCTGGCCGCCGAGCCGGAACGGCATCACCGCCGCACGCGGCGACAGTGCGGTTGTGGCGGAGGCCTTCGCATACAGCCCGCGCAGCGCGCTGGCCACGCCCGGCACGGCCAGCTCCTTGCCGCCGCGCGGCAGCGTCAGGTCGGCCGCCCACGCGTACTTCAGCGGGAAGACGCGGATCTCCGGCACCTCGGAGGGCAGCATCGGCGCGTCGGCGAGCTTGATCGTCTGCTTGACGATCTCGAGGTAGCGCTTCGGGCCGGCGACATGAATCGCGCCGCGCCCCTCGCGGTCCACCACCGTCATCGGGAAGCGCGCATCGCCCACGCCCAGCCGATGCAGCGTGTCGGCGACGCGCGTAGCGTTGTTCACCGCCAGCACCTCGCTGCGGGCCTCCGACGCCGGTTCGACGAAGAGGAAGGCGCCGTCGAAGTACCAGGCCAGGCCGTTGGTCGTGCAGACGCTGTCCAGCGTCTGCAACGGCGCGCCGGCGAACTTGCCGCTGATGACGCCGCTGACCTTGGCGTCGATCACCGCGGTGGTGCCCTGCGATGCGGCGAGCTCGCGCAGGAAGTCCGGCAAGGGCTTGTCCGCCGCGACGATCTGGAACGACCGGCCAGGCCAGCGCAGTTCCACGGCCTGCGCCTGCGGCAGCAGGGCGGAGCCCAGCAGCAACGCAGCGATCCAGGACCGAGCCTTCATCCCAGGTACCCCAGCGTCTGCAGCGCGCGCTCGGCAAAGCGCAGCACGCCGGTGGCCAGCCAGGCGCCCGCGAGCACGATCGTGCCCAGTACGGCAATGATGCGCACCGACTGCCCGATGCTCTGATCCTGGATCTGCGTGACGGCCTGCAGCACGGCCACGCCGAGGGAGACGACAGCGGACACGAGGACCACCGGCAAGGCGGCCCACAGCACCAGCAGCAGGGCCTCGCGGGTGATGTCGAGAACGTTGGCAGGGCTCATCGTGTCACGCCGCCTGCGGGTTGCTGATCCAGCCGACCGGCTGCAACTGCACGTCGTCATCCACTTCCTGGTACGACAGGACGGCAAGCTGCGGCGCGACCGGTTCGACCAGGGTCTTGAGGTAGCGGCGGGTCTCGACCGAAGTGATCGCGACGACCGGCCCGGCAGCCTGTGCCAGCAGGGCCTGCAGCTGCGAGCGCACATCGTCCGCAACGGCCGGGCTCAGCAGCAGCAGGTTGCCGCGCGGCGACCGCTCGACCGCGCCGTGCACCCGCTCCAGCAGGCTGGGCTCGAACAGGATCGCTGCGAGCTTCCGGCCCGAGCCGACGTGCCGGCTGGTGATGAAGCGGCCGAGATCGATTCGCACGAGCTCGGTCAATGCGATCGTGTCCGGCTCCTTCGCAGCCCACAGCGTGACGCTCTCGCAAATGCCCTGCAGGTTGCGAATCGGGATGCCTTCCTGCAACAGCCGTCGCAGCACTTCGGCCAGGCGCTGCGGCGGCAGCGCGCGGGCGACTTCGGCCGCCAGCTCCGGTGCTTCCCGCTGCACGATGGCGATCAGGCGATGCACTTCCTGCAGCCCGAGCAGGCGCCATGCATGGTCACGCACCACCTGCTCGACGTGGCGCGCGATCACCGCCTCGCCGGGCAGCGCGCCGACTCCGGGCGGCGCCGGGAGCGTGCCCACGGAGACCACGACGTCATGCACCAGGATCTCGTAGCTGTCGGGCTCGACCGACGGGGACGTCAGCAGCTGCAGGCGCGGAAAGACGGGGCCGAGCTCACGCTCGAGTTGCGTCCGCGTCGCCGACAGACCTGTCTCCAGCACGTGGCGGTCGATGCTGTCGCGCAGGCCTTCGGCCAGGCGCACGGCCAGCGGCGCAGAGAGGGTCTGCTCGGCATCGGCGACATCCTGGTGCGAGATCCAGCTCGGTGAGCTGCCGCGCAAGCCTGCGGCGCGGGCCGCGAAGGCCGCGGCGCCGAGCGCGACGCACAGCAGGATGAACACCCATTTGGGGAAGCCCGGCACGAGCAGGAAGCTGGCGAGTGCCACGGCCGCGATGGCCAGTGCCCGCGGATGAGAAAACAGCTGATGCCCGATCTGGGCGGCCAATTGCGGCTGCCGGTCATCGGACGACGTCACGCGCGTGATCACGATGCCAGCGGCCACCGACACCAGCAGCGACGGAATCTGCGACACCATCCCGTCGCCGACCGTCAGGATCGCGTAGCGCTGCAAGGCATCGCCGACGCTCATCGAATGCATCAAGGTGCCGATGGCGATGCCGGCCCCGATGTTGACCAGTGCGATGACGATCCCGGCTATTGCATCGCCCTTGACGAATTTCATCGCGCCATCCATCGCGCCGTGCAGCTGGCATTCCTGCTCCAGCAGCGCGCGGCGCTGCTGCGCCCGGCTCGACGACAGCGCGCCGGAACGCACGTCGGCGTCGATGCTCATCTGCTTTCCCGGCATCGCGTCGAGGGCGAAGCGTGCGGCGACCTCGGCCACGCGCTCGGAGCCCTTGGCAATCACGATGAACTGCACGACGGCGATGATCGTGAACACCACGCCGCCGACGACGACGTTGTTGCCGACGATCAGTCGGCCGAAGGTGTCGATGATCTGCCCGGCATTCGCGTGCAGCAGGATCAGCTTGGTCGATGCAATGTTCAGGCCCAGCCGGAACAGCGTGGTGAACAGCAGCAGCGACGGGAACGTCGACAGCGACAGCACCGACGGAACGTAGATGGCCGCGATCAGCAGCACCAGGCTCAGCGCGAGGTTGGTGGCGATCAGCAGATCCAGCAGCGCGTGCGGCAGCGGCAGCACGAACAGCGCGACGATGCCGACGAGCAATCCGGCCAGCGCAAGATCGCTGTAGCGGCCGAATTGCAATAGCGGCGAACGGGCGCCTGAAGCGGCGCCGAAGCCCTGCGAGTTCATTGTCGATCTTGGCGGCGATCGTGTCGCCGCTCCTCCCTTTGGGGCGCGATTCTGATCAGGGTCGCTGAACACACAACCCCCAATTCGTAGGTCTTCCGCGCCCGGGAAATGACCCCCGCTTGCTAGCGGCTAAGGGGGGTGGCCACATTTGCCTATTCAGCATCCGAGCATTGCGTTCGGTGAGCATTGGGCCAGAGCGCCTTCGGTCGAGGAATGGTATGCGGCATACCATTGACAGGTTCGGCCTGGTGCGCTATGGGGAGCATTGAGTCTTGCAGAATGAAGCGCGCGCGGTTCTTGATGTCATTGATGTAGCGCACCCCTAACTCGTGTGTTGCATGACTATGAAGACCAGATCCGGCGGGCGGCAGAATTCGGGTCGCTTGCCGTGTTGAAGCCGGAACCATGCGACGGAACAATTCCTTCAAGAGCCTCGTGGACTGCGTGCAGCCGGAAGAAGTTGCAGTAGCGCTACTCGAGGCGGCGCAATGCATCGGCTTTCCAGCGGTGAACATGACCATGGTGATGGTGGAGGACAGCCCTATCACCCTTCGCTGCATCAAGCGGAGTCCTACTGTGGTCGAGTACGACCGGGCACTGGCGGTCGGCAGCAGCCTTGGCGGTCCTCTCTTTCCTGCTGACGATCCCGTATTAACAGGAATGCGCAGGGGGGAACTCCCGATCGTCTGGGGACAGTCGACCTACCTAAACGTCGGGATGGCCGATTTTCACGACGCGTTGAGGAAAGCAGATGCCGGAAACGGCCTTGCTCTTCGCAATACGATCCCGATGCGAGCGACGGCGATGCCGGCCGCTGTGCTGCTGATGCTGCCACGGCATGAGGCAATACGGTCTGCAGAGGCGGATCCCTTGATCGGGGATCTGGCTCACCTCGCGCTGTATACGCTTGATGCCGCAAAGCGGGTTCTGTACCCGCGGCTGCATGCTGAGAGGCGGAGGACCTCGCCGCTCACTCCGGCCATGACGACGTACCTGTCTCTTAGTGCGACAGGCTTATCCGTCAAAGAGACTGCCAGGATAGTCGGACGAAGTCCCGCGACCGTCAACAATGTGCTTCACGAGGCCCTGTACCGTACGGACTCTAAAGACAAGCTGGAGGCAATCAGGAAGTGCCGAGCGAATGGATGGCTAACGACGGACCTCGAACTGGACTGATCCCGCACTGCGCGGCGACGGCTGGCCGTCGAACTGAAGGCGGAGCGACCGCCCGAGCGTTCAAGGCAAGGTGATCGTCACATGCGCCGCCTGCGGCGCCAGCTTGACGACGCCCTGGTGCGCGGCCAGCTCGGTCGCGGTGTGTCGGCTCAACGACCACTTCAGCCCGATGAACCCGAGCGTGCCGACCAGCGCAAACACCGCGCCGATGACCCACAGCGGCACTTCGCGCTTCAACTGGTGCACGATCCGATCCGGCGGCTCGCCATGCGGCGCGAAGGCGGCGCGCCGCCCACGCAGGTGGGCGATGTCCTCGCCCAGCCGCGCCGTCAGGTAGCCCAGCTTCTCGCTGCCTTCGAGCAGGTAGCGGCCCTGGAAGCCGAGCAGCAGGCACAGGTGGTAGACCTCCAGCACCTGCACGCGCGGCGCGCCGTCCTGGCGCAGCTGGTCGAGGTATTCGAAGAAGCGTTCACCGGCGAGCTGCTCGCCGAAGAATTCGAGCTGCAGCGGCCGCACTTCCCATTCGTCGCGGATGCGGAAGTCCGAGGTCAGCACCACTTCGTCGACCAGCGCGCAGAACGCGAACTTGGCGAGGAAGACGTTGTCTGCTCCCTGGTTCAGGCGCTGCGCGCCGCGCTCGAAGCCGCCGAGGAAGCTGCGCAATCGCTCGCGGAACGCGCCGGCATCGGCCGGCGCCTGGCCGTTGCGCAGCAGGAAGATCATGTAGCAGCCGTCGTACAGCAGGTCGAGCAGGCTGCGCGCATCGCGCGGCGACTCGTGGGCGCTTTCGGCGGCGGCGGCGCGCACGCCGGCCGGCTCCTGTTGGCCGAACAGCGAAGGCAGCGGGCTGCGGGCATTCATCGTCGGTGTTCCTTCAGGCATTCAGCGCAAACAGCTCGAGCTTCAGCTCGGGCAGGCCGGCCGGGGCGTAGACCACCGCGGTCTGCGCCTGCAGCATGCGCTCGTAAAGCGGCCCGCGCGGCTCGATCGCAAAGTAGGCGGCCCCCGGCCGCACCGGAATCGCCGCCGGCACCTGCGGCACGTGCGACAGGCGCACGCCGGCGGTGGCCGCCAGCACCAGCTTGTCGACGTCGTCCGGCGCGCCGATCTTGAAGCGCGGCGGCACCACCTCGATCAGCTCGATCAGCGGCAGCGCCGACTGCACGCACAGGTAGAAGCCGGTCTGCGCGCCGATCTTCTGGGAGTCGAGCCGCGCGCGGTGGAACGACGGCTTGACTTCCTCCAGCGCGATCGAGAAACAGCGCGTGGAGATCACCGTCTCCAGCAACTCGCGCACGATGTCGTCGAGCCGGCCGAAGGCGCGCCCGGGCTGGCGGTGGTCGTACGGCGGCAGGTCGGCCAGCGTATAGCTCTTCGAGAAGGTCAGGAGCGCGCCGGCCAACTCGAGCAGCGCTTCGTACAGCCGCTCCGGATGCAGCGCCGGATGCTGCAGGTAGTGCGACAGCCGCGCGAACGCGCCGCTGGCGGTGTGCAGCAGCCAGAACGACGCGATGTCGCCGGAGCGGAACTCGATCACGTGGCGCGAGGGCTCGCGATGGAAACCGTACAGCGCATCGACCTTGGCCTGCAGCACGTCGAGCAGCCGGCGCAGCAGCGCCAGCAGCGCCGGTGAGGCGGCGATCGTCGTCGACGGCGGGACGTGGCGCGCATCGAGCTCGAACACGCCGGTCGCGCTGCGCTTCAGGCGCACGAGCGGCAGGTGGACCAGGTGGTCGCGCGGCTCGTCGTCGGGCAGGATGCGCAGGCAGCGGCGCAAGAGACTGATGTCGGCCTCGGCGGCCGAGGTGAACCAATCGCTCGCCGGCGCATTGCGCTGCGCATATCGCAGCGCACCGTCGCCGCGCTCGACGCTGCTGAAGTTCGCGCCCTGGCTGCGCATCGGCGCCAGCGCGGCATGGAACGTCAGCTCGACGACGCCTGCGCCGATGCCGGCCAGCGACAGCGGCTCCGGCAGCTCGTCGTCCTGCGGGGCCGAATACAGCTCGCCGTCGGGCAGCACCAGCTGCAGCTCGTCGAAGCGCAGCACGCCCGAGGCCAGCGCCTCGGCATCGAGCTTCAGGCGCCGCACGCCCCAGGCATACGGATGCAGCGTGCGCGCGATCTCGGCCAGGCGCCACTCGTGGTACGCGTCCTGGCGCTGGAAATGCTGCGGCCGCAGGAACAGGCCTTCGCCCCACAGGACTTTGGATGACGGGATCAAGGGCAACCTCTGGGGGTGAAGGATCGGGGAGGGTTCTAGGTGATGAAAGACGCGGCCACCGTCATTTGCAATGCACACCGGCCAGGCGCAGCGTCTCCGGCGCGGCGTCGACCGCCGGGCCTTCGGCCACGCTCATCGCGCAACCGTGCAGGCCGACCGTGATGCCGGTCCGCGCGGCAGCACGCGCATCGAAAACGAAGCGCCAGCGTTGTTCTGCCGGCGCGCGAAACAGCGCGACGACCGCCAGGTGCGAGGCGTCCGGTGCCAGCGTCTCGATGACTTCGTGGCGCTGACCCGGCGCGAGCACCAGCTCGCGCGATTCGATGACATCGCCCGACCACGCGGCGTCGCGCGGATTCGTGTCCTGGCCGAAGGAGGCGTAAGGCGCCTGCATGAAGGCCATGCTGGCGCGCAGCTTGTAAACACGCGCAACAATCGAAAGGGAGCGTCCGGCGCTGTCGGTGTTCAGCAGATCGCCGGCATGCAGTCGCAACGCGACCTTGCGCGGGCCCTGCGGCAGCTCTTTCGGCAGCCCCTCGGGCACCGCCGGGGCCTTCAATCCGACCAGCTCCAGGGCCTTGCCGATCGTGCTGTCTCCACTCGTGGCGCAGCCACCGCACGCCACCACACCCAAGCCGATCGCCAACGCGCTGGCCGAGCGGCCGAGCGCTTGCCGCGGCAAGGAATGAGGGTGCGATCGCATGGCCCCGATTGTCGGCGCGCGAGCTCGCCGTTCGCATTGATCGCTGCGCTCCCGCGATCCCAAGATCGTGGGGGATCCAGTGCGCCGAATGCCAGTACATTCGCCGCTCCGATGCAGCCGTGGGGGCCGCGTCGTTTTGCCGATAGCACAAATTGGGGGGTCGAGTTGCGCAGCTTGAATGGGCGATGCCGGCACCCGTCTCCTGCTTCGGCGGGAGCCTGGCTGGCGGTGCTGTTGCTGGCCGGATGTGCCAACGCGCCGGCGTCGCTGTCACCGGCGACGACACCGGCGCAAGTGCCGGCACAACCCAGCCTGCAGGAGCTGATGCAGCAGGCGCAATCGGCGCTGCAGGCCAATCAGCGCGAGCGTGCGCGCCAATCCTGGCGCGCCGCTGCAAGGGCCTATCCGACACAGAAGGCACCGTGGCAGCGGTTGGCCGAGGACTATTTCGACAGTGCCGATTACGGCAATGCGATCCTCGCCGCGCAAGAGGTGCTGCAGCGCGATGGGCAGGACACGCTGGCGCACAGCGTGCTGGCGGTCAGCGGCTTGCGGCTGTCGACCGTCTCGCTGGTCGCCTTGCGTGAACGCAGCAGTTATCCGGTGGGCAGCCGCGACGAAGCGCTCGGGCTGGCCCGCGCGATGCGCGAGGCGCTCGGCGAGGTGACGCTCGTGCCGCCGGTGCGTGCCGAGGGGCCCGTCGCCGCGCGGCCGGCGCCGGCCGCGCACACGAATGGCGCGACGCGGCAGCTCAGCGCACCGGCCGCGGCGCGGGCACCCGCGGCCGTGGTGCCGGTGGCCACGCAATCACCGGTCACCCCACGCCCGGCAGCGGCGCCCACCGCCACCGCGCGCCCCGCGCCGGCGCCGGCACCCGCCCCGGCCGCCGCCAAGACCAACGACCCGTTCAAGTTGTTGAACTGAGTTTCTCGAGAGATCGCTAGAAAGGACTGCCCGATGGCAAAGAAGGAAAGCATCCAGAAGCGGCTGCAGAAGGTGCGTCCGCCGCGCGTGCAGTTGACTTACGACGTCGAGATCGGCGATGCGATCGAGAAGAAGGAATTGCCCTTCGTCGTCGGCGTGCTCGGCGACTTCACCGGCGCGCCCGATCCGACCAAGCCGCTGCCGAAGCTGAAGGACCGCAAGTTCGTCAGCGTCGACCTCGACAACATCGACGACGTGATGAAGGGCATGGCGCCGAAGGCCAGCTACCGCGTCAAGAACAAGCTGAGCGAGGACGGCGGCGAGTTCGCCGTCAACCTGGCCTTCGACAAGGTCGACGACTTCCGCCCCGAATCGGTGGTGCAGCAGGTCGAGCCGCTGCGCCGCCTGGTCGAGGCGCGCGGCAAGCTCTCGGACCTGCGCAACAAGCTGGCCGGCAACGACAAGCTCGAGGACCTGCTCGGCGAGGTACTGGCCAGCACCGAGAAGCTGGCGCAGCTGAGCCAGGAAGCCGGCCCGCGGCCGGAATGATTTGAACGAGGAATCCGCGCCATGAATGCCGCCATTGCCGAACAGCAGGCCTCCGCCGTCGCCGGCGCCGAATCGAGCCTGCTCGACCAGATCGTCACGCAAAGCCGCGTCGCCCGCTCCGACGGCGAGCGCGCGCGCGCCAAGGACATCATCGGCGAGCTGGTGCACGAGGTGATGCAGGGCACGGTCGTCGTTTCCGAGAACCTCTCGGTGACGCTCGACGCCCGCATCGCCGAGATCGACCGCCTGATCAGCGCGCAATTGAGCGAGGTGATGCACCACGCGCAATTCCAGAAGCTCGAATCGAGCTGGACCGGCCTGCACTATCTGTGCAAGCACACCTCCACCGGCGCCGGCATGAAGATCCAGGTCTTCAATGCGACGAAGAAGGAACTGGTCAAGGACTTCAAGGCGGCGATCGACTTCGACCAGAGCGCGCTGTTCAAGAAGGTCTACGAAGAAGAATTCGGCACCTTCGGCGGCGCGCCCTTCGGCACGCTGATCGGCGACTTCGAATGCACGCGCAATGCCGAGGACATGTACTTCGTCGAGCAGATGGGGCATGTCGCGGCGGCTGCGCACGCGCCCTTCCTGTCGGCGGCGTCGCCGGAGCTGTTCGGTCTCGACTCGTTCGCCGAGCTGGGCCGTCCGCGCGACCTGTCGAAGGTCTTCGACACCGTCGAATACGCGAAGTGGCAATCGTTCCGCGAAAGCGAAGATTCGCGCTACGTCGGCCTGACGGTGCCGCGTTTCCTCGGCCGGCTGCCGTATGACCCGAAGGACGGCACCACCGTCGAGGGCTTCAACTTCGTCGAGGACGTGGACGGCACCGACCACGCGAAGTACCTGTGGGTCAATGCCGCCTACGCGATGGGCGCGCGGCTGACAGCGGCCTTCGAGAACTTCGGCTGGTGCGCGGCGATCCGCGGCGTCGAGGGCGGCGGCCTGGTCGAGGACCTGCCGACGCACACCTTCAAGACCGACGAAGGCGAGGTCGCGCTGAAGTGCCCGACCGAAGTGGCGATCACCGACCGCCGCGAAAAGGAATTGAGCGACCTCGGCTTCATGCCGCTGGTGCACTGCAAGGGCAAGGACTACGCGGCGTTCTTCGGCGCGCAGTCGGCGCAGAAGGCCAAGAAGTACGACTCCGACGCGGCCAATGCCAATGCGGTGCTGTCGGCGCAATTGCAGTACATCTTCAGCGTCTGCCGCATCGCGCACTACCTGAAGGCGATGATGCGCGACAAGATCGGCAGCTTCGCGTCAGCCAACAACGTCGAGGAATTCCTCAATCGCTGGATTCGGCAGTACGTCGTCGAGGACGACAACGCGACGCAGGAAACCAAGGCCAGCTACCCGCTGCGCGAAGCGAACATTCAGGTGTCCGAAGTGGCGGGCCGACCCGGTGTGTATCGCGCCGTGGCATTCGTTCGGCCCCATTTCCAGCTCGACGAGCTTTCCGTCTCCCTTCGTCTCGTCGCAGAGCTGCCATCGTCCCAGAAGGGTTGATCACATCCAGGAGGTTAAGCAGCAATGAAAGATATCTACGTCAAGTTCGAAGGTGCCAGCGAGCTGCAGGGCGACAGCACCGACACCAAGCACGCGAACGAGATCGAGGCCACGACCTTTTCGCACTCGGTGTTCCAGCCGAAGTCGTCGAGCGCTTCGAGCGCCGGTGGCCACACGGCCGAGCGCACCGAGCACGGCGAAGTGCTGTTCACGAAGGACATCGACAAGGCGACGTCGAAGCTGTTTCGCGCGTGCTCGGCCGGCACGGTGTACCCGAAGGTGCTGATCACGTTCTACCGCGCCTATGGCGGCAAGAGCGCGACCGCCACGTCGCAGACCCGCGTCGACTACTACAAGATCGTCCTCGAGGACGTGGTGATCTCGTCGGTCACGACCAACATCGGCTCCGGTGAGCTGCCCTCGGAAACCTTCGGCCTGAAGTACCGCAAGATTTCCTGGGAGTACAAGCAGCACAAGATGGACGGCTCGTCGACCTCCACCGGCGTCGCCAGCTGGGACAACGGCAAGAACATCGCCGGCTGATTTCAAGGCCCGCGACTACGCTTGTTGCGTGTTAGGCGGCGGCTTCCGGGCCGCCGCCTTTTCCGTCTTTGAACGACGGCAGGAGACCCTCGATGCCTGACATCGGATACATCGCCGGCGGAGCCGACGGCTGGCTGAACGTCAAGAAGGACCCTGACGGTCAGGTGATCGCGCTGCCGCAATACCTGAGCGTCGAGATCAGCGAGAACCGCCTCGGGCGCGAGTACTTCGTCGTGCGTGAGGGCAGCCACCGGGGGCAGGCCTGCTCGGTCGTCGCCGGCAACCTGAAATTCGGCAATCCGGGCTATCGCGCCGCGGCGCGAGTGGAATTCAGTCTCTCGCGCCAGCTGTTGAGCTTTCCGGGCGGGCAAGCCAGAGCGATCACCGATGCCGCGAATCCGATCCCGCTCGGCACGCACCCGATCCAGTTGCCCGATTTCCCGCACGAGCTCGGCGCCGGCTACATGTCGCAATCGCGTTTCGCGATGACGTGGTTCTATATGGGCCGCGGCCCGGCCGTGCGCGGCCGAAACGACCGCTACCTGCACACGGGCCGGGTCAGCGCCGGTTGCGTGACGGTCGATCCGTCCGATTGGACGGCGCTCTACCAGGCTCTCATCCTGTCCAGGAACAACGATGGTGCAACGCTCGGTTCGATTGCTGTTCTGCGCTAGCGTGCTGCTGGGGTCGGTCGCCACCGGCGCCTGGGCGTCCGGCGGCGCGGCGCTCGCTGCGGACGACCTGAAGAATGCGCAGGTGGTCGGCGCCTGGCTGAAAGCGAACCGCGGCAGCGCGCCGCGCGAGCAGGCGAACCAGTTCCTCGCGCTCGGTGAACGGGCGCGCCGTGCCGGGCGCTGGGGCGCCGCGAGCAAGAGCTTCGGCGAGAGTGCGCTGCTGTTCCCGTCGCCCGAGGCCTTGATGGCCTACGGCCACGCCCTGCTGCACGAGCGCGCGGCCACTCGCGCGGCCGCAAGTGCGCCGGCCGATCGGCAACACGCCGATTGGCAGGAGATCGGGGCGCTCTACTCGACCGCCCTCGCGGCGGACGATCAGCTGCATACCCTGAAGCCCGCGCTGCGCGCGGCCTTGGCCGCCGATGCCGGCTGCCTCGCCAAAGCCGCACAAGGCGCCGCCGATGCGACGAACTGTGCCGCGCTGCGCCAATACCAGGCGGCGCTGCGCGCGCCAGCCGCGCGACCGTCGAAATGAACACCTTCGCCCCCTCCTTGCTCGACAAGCTGCTCGGCGAAGGCACCGCGCTGCGCGGCGGCGGCACGGCCCCGCGCTTCACCGTCGAACAGGTCAAGGACTCGGTCGCGCGCGACATCGAGATGCTGTTGAACACCCATGCGCCTTTCGAGCTGGCCGAGCTCGACGGCCTGCCGCTGGTCGGCCGCTCGCTGCTGACGCTGGGCCTGACCGACATCTCGTCGCTGAGCCTGGCCAGCGACCGCGATCGCGCGCGCATCACCGAGGCGCTGCGCAAGGCGCTGGCCGACCACGACAAGCGCCTGACGCAGGTCGAAGTGAAGGTGCGCGCGACGCAGGCGGGCTTCGGCGGCCTGGTCTTCTCGATCCGCGCCAAGCTGCTGCTGCAGCCGAATGTCGAGCCGGTGAGTTTCGATGCGGTGCTGCAGCCGGGCTCGAACCGCTATGCGGTGTCGAAGGCGGCGCGACCGGACCCGCTGAGTGTGGTGCGCGATGCGTGACCTGCTGCCGCACTTCCAGCGCGAGCTGAACTTCCTGCAGACGCACAAGAGCGAATTCGCCGCGGCGTACCCCGAGGTCGGCGGGCGCCTCGCCGCCGCCAGCGACCTGCTCGACGACCCGCATGTCGAACGCCTGATGCAGTCGTTCGCGCTGCTGACCGCACGCGTGCACAAGCGGCTCGACGACGACTTTCCGCTGGTCACCGAATCGCTGCTGGAGGTGCTGTATCCGCACTACCTGCGGCCGTTCCCGTCCTGCTCGATCGCCTGCTTCGATCTCGGTGCCGGCGCGGCGCAGCTGAGCAAGCCGGTGCAGGTGCCACGCGGCACGCTGCTCGACAGCCGGCCGGTGCGCGGCGTCAAGTGCCGCTTCCGCAGCGCCTACGAGGTCACGCTGCTGCCGCTGCGCGTGGTCGACGCCGGCTTTCGCGGCGCGATCAATGCGCCGGCCGGCACGCTGCTGCCGCGCGAGGCGACCACCGAGTTCTTCGTCACGCTCGAGCTGCAGTCGCCGCAGCTCGACTGGGCCACGCTGGGCGCGTCGACCCTGCGGGTTGCGCTGCAAGGCGAAACCTCGATGGTCCATGCGCTGCGCGAAGCGCTGACGGGCCAGGTGCTCGCCACGCTGGTGCAGGCCGACGCGCCCGGCGCCTGGACGGCGCTGCCGGGTGGCCAGCAGGGTGCGCTGCCGCGCATCGTCGGCTTTGCCGACGACGAAGCGCTGGTCGACCACGATCCGCGCTCGCATCCGGCCTATCGGCTGCTGACCGAATATTTCGCCTTCCCGGCGAAGTTCAATTTCCTCGACCTGCCGCTGCCCACCGGCGCGGCGTGCCCGAAGACGCGGCGGCTGACCTTGCATTTCCCGATGGCCGGCCTGCGCACCGACGGCGAAGCGGCCCGTCAGCTCGAGCTCGCCACCGCCGCCGCGCTGGTGCCCGGCTGCACGCCGGTGGTCAATCTCTTCGAGCAGCGTGCCGATCCGATCCGCATCACCCACACCGGCACCACCTACCCGGTGCTGCCGGACGGCGGCCGGCGCGCCTACGGCTACGAGGTGCATTCGATCCAGCGGGTCTTCCGCGTGCAGCAGACGCCGCAGGGCGAGAGCATCCACGCCTTCCACCCCTTCTATTCGCTGCGCCATGAGCAGCTGCTGCGCGAAGGCGAGCAGGCCGGCCGCTACTGGTACAGCCAGCGCAGCGACAGCCTGGCCGAGCGCAGCCCCGGTTACGAAACCGAGATCGGCATCGTCGACATCGAGTTCGATCCGGCCGAGCCGCAGACCGACACCTTGTCGATCGACGTGCTGGCGACCAACCGGGACCTGCCGTCGCAGCTGACGATCGGCCATGGCGGCGGCGACCTGTTCGTCGAAGGCGGCAGCGTCGCGCGCGAGATCCGCCTGCTGCGGGTGCCGACGACGAGCCACCGCTTCGAGCGCGGCGAAGGCGCGCTGTGGCGGCTGGTGTCGCACCTGTCGCTGAACCACCTGTCGATCGGCGGCGCCGGCGTGCAGGCGCTGCAGGAGATGCTGCGCCTGTACGACCTGCCGCGCAGCGCGACCAATGCGCGCCTGGTCGACGGCCTGATCGACATCAGCTACCAGCCGACCAGCGCCTGCCTGCCCGGCAATCCGTTCCCGACTTTCGTGCGTGGCGTGCTGGTGCGGCTGACGGTCGATGCCGATGCCTACGGCGGCCACGGGCTGCGGTTGTTTGCGCAGGTGCTCGATCACTTCTTCGGCCTCTACGTGCAGGCCAACAGCTTTTCGCAGCTGGAAGTGGTGTCCGCGCAGACGCGCGAGCGCCTGCTGCTGTTCCCACGCCGCGCCGGCGCGGGGCCGCTGCTTTAAGGCGTCAGCATGGCGACGCATTCGAGCCCGATCGACCGCCTGCTGGCCGAGCCGCACCGCTACGGCTTCATGCAGGCCGTGCGGCTGCTCGAGCGTTGGCAGGTGAAAGCCGAACGGCTGACGTCGCAAGAAGTGCTGAGCCGGCGCCTGCGCTTTCGCAACTCCTTGTCGATGGCCTTTCCGCCGAGCGAGATCGCCGAGTTCAAGCCGATTGCGCTGCCGCTCGATGCCCGGGCGTTGGCGGCGCACCGCCCAAGCGGCAGCGCGGCAACCTTCGAGCGCATCGAGATCACGCCCGCGTTCATGGGGCTGCTCGGCGCGGGCGGCGCGCTGCCGGCCTTCTACACCGAGCTGTTCGCGCAGCGCGAACAGCTGCAGCGTGACCACAGCGCGCGCCGCTTCCTCGATGTCTTCGTGCATCGCGCGGTCGTGCTGTTCTATCAAGCCTGGCGCAAGCACCGGCTGCCGCTGCGCTTCGAGGGCGATCGCCAGCGCGAAGCCTTGCCGCAGATGCTGGCGCTGGCCGGCTTTGGCCAGGCGGCGCTGCGGCGGCGATTGCGCAGCCGCGAGGGCGGCGTCGCTGACGAGGCGCTCGCGCACTACGCCGGACTGCTGCGGCAACGGCCGGTGTCGGTGGCGGCGATCCGCCAGATCCTGGGCGACTACTTCCAGGTGCCGGTGCGGCTCGACTCGTTCATCGGCCGCTGGTTCACGCTGCCCGCGGAGCAGCAGTCGGTGCTCGGCCTTGGCGCGGGCGTGCTCGGTGCCGGCGCGGTGCTCGGCGAGCGCGTCTGGCAGCGCGACCTGCGCCTGCGGCTGACGCTCGGGCCGCTGCGCCGCGAGGCCTTCGCGCGCTTCCTGCCCGGCGGTCCCGGCCACGTCGCGCTGCATGAGCTGATGACGCTGATGACCGGCGTCAGCCTGGAGCACGAGATCCGCCTGACGCTGCGCGCTTGCGACGTGCAGCCGGCACGGCTCGCTGCGAACGACGGCCCCCGGCTCGGCTGGGACGGCTTCCTGATCACCCGACCGGCGCACGAAGACCGCAGCGACGCCGGTTATGACCTGCATGCGCTGGCCTGACGGCCGGCGCCCAAGACTTGCGAGCCCACGACGATGAGCACGACGATGAGCACGACGACCCTGAAGACCCTGATCTCCAAGCTCGACACCACCTGCCGCACCGCGGCCGAGCGCGCCGCCAACATGACCCTGGCGCGCGGCCACTACGAAGTCGACCTCGAGCACCTGTTCCTCGCGCTGCTGGAGCAGCCGCACAGCGACTTCGCCCTGCTGTGCCGGCGCTTCGACGTCTCGACCAGCGCATTGCAGCAGGACCTCGAGGCCGAGCTCAACCGCTTCAAGAACGGCAACACCCGCACGCCGGTGTTCAGCCCGCACCTGCCGACCTTGTTCGAGCACGCCTGGCTGATCGCCTCGCTCGACGCCCACCATGCGCGCATCCGCAGCGCGCACCTGCTGCTGGCGCTGCTGACTGAACCGGGGCTGAAGCAGCTGGCGCACCGCGGCAGCCGGCTGTTCGGCCGCTTCCGGCTCGACGAGCTGAAGCACCGCCTCGGCGAGTTCACCGTCGGCTCGCAGGAAGCGGCCGAGTCGTTGCACGTCGACCCGGCCGAGGCCGTCGACGACGGCGCCGCGGCCGCCGCCACCGCATCCGGCGCTGCCGGCGCGCCCAGCCCGACCCCGGCGCTCGACCGCTACACGACGAAGCTGACCCAGCGTGCCCGCGACGGGCAGCTCGACCCGGTGATCGGCCGCGACGGCGAGATCCGCCAGGCGATCGACATCCTGATGCGGCGGCGCCAGAACAACCCGATCCTCACGGGAGAGGCCGGCGTCGGCAAGACGGCGGTCGTCGAGGGCCTGGCGCTGGCCATCGCTGCCGGCGCCGTGCCGCCGCCGCTGCAAGGCGTCGAGCTGCATGCGCTCGACATGGGCCTGCTGCAGGCCGGCGCCAGCGTCAAGGGCGAGTTCGAGAACCGGCTGAAGAGCGTGATCGACGAGGTCAAGCGCAGCCCCCATCCGATCATCCTGTTCATCGACGAGGCGCACACGATGATCGGCGCCGGCGGCCAGGCCGGGCAGAGCGACGCGGCGAACCTGCTGAAGCCCGCGCTCGCGCGCGGCGAGCTGCGCACGGTGGCCGCGACGACCTGGAGCGAGTACAAGAAATACTTCGAGAAGGACGCGGCCCTGGCGCGCCGCTTCCAGGTCGTGAAGATCGACGAGCCGAGCGAGCCGGTCGCCGCGGCGATGCTGCGCGGCATGGTGCCGTTGATGGAAAAGCACTTCGGCGTGCGCGTGCTCGACGAGGCGATCACCGATGCGGTGCGGCTGTCGGCGCGCTACATCAGCGGCCGCCAGTTGCCCGACAAGGCGATCGGCGTGCTCGACACCGCCTGCGCGAAGGTGGCGCTGGGCCTGAACGCGGCGCCGGCACCGATCGAGCAGCGCGAGAAGGCGCTCGAACGGCTGGTTGCCGAGCAGGCGGCGCTGCAACGCGAGGTGGCCACCGGCACGCCGCATGCCGAACGCCTGGCCGAGCTGAAGCAGCAGGCCGAGACGCTGCAGGCCGAGCTCGCCGCGCTGCGCACGCGCTGCGAGGCCGAGCGCGCGCTGGTCGCCGAGATCGTGCGCTTGCGCGCGGCGGCCGAGGCCGAGAGCGCGGCGCCCGCGTCGCCGGCAGCGACCGCCGCAGCGCCCGAACCGGCGCTGGCCGAAGCGGCTGCGCCGGCGAGCACGCGCGGCGGCCGCAAGCCCTCGCGCAAGCAGCTCGCCGCGGCGTCGTCAGCGGCGAGCGGCGCAAGCACCGCGACGCAGACGCAGCTGCAGGCCAAGCGTGCCGAGCTCGCCGCGCTGCAAGGCGAGGAGCCGCTGGTGCCGATGCAGGTCGACGGCCATGTCGTCGCCGAGATCGTCGCGGCCTGGACCGGCATTCCGCTCGGCAAGATGGTCAAGGACGAATTGCGCGCGGTGCTGGAGCTGCACACGCGGCTGGAGCAGCGCGTGATCGGCCAGCCGCAGGCACTCGGCGCGGTGGCGCAGCGCGTGCGCACCGCGCGTGCGCTGCTCGAGGACCCGAACAAGCCGAAGGGCGTGTTCCTCTTCGTCGGGCCCTCGGGCGTCGGCAAGACCGAGACCGCGCTCGCGCTGGCCGAGGCGCTGTACGGCGGCGAGCGCAAGTTGATCACCATCAACATGAGCGAGTACCAGGAGGCGCACAGCGTCGCCGGCCTGAAGGGCTCGCCGCCCGGCTACGTCGGCTACGGTGAAGGCGGCGTGCTGACCGAGGCGGTGCGCCGCAATCCGTACAGCGTGGTGCTGCTCGACGAGGTGGAGAAAGCGCACCCCGATGTGCTGGAGCTGTTCTTCCAGGTCTTCGACAAGGGCGTGCTCGACGATGCCGAAGGCCGCGAGATCGACTTCCGCAACTGCATCGTGATCCTGACCAGCAACGTCGGCTCGCCGCAGATCATGCAGGCCTGCCTGAACCAGCCGCCCGAGGCCTGGCCGGCCGCCGATGCACTGGCCGACGCGCTGCGGCCGGTGCTTTGCAAGCACTTCAAGCCGGCCTTCCTCGGCCGCCTGAAGGTCGTGCCGTATTACCCGATCAGCGACGAGGTGCTCGAACGCATCATCCGGCTCAAGCTCGACCGCATCGCCGCGCGCATCGAAGCCAACCACAAGGCCGGCTTCCACTACGACGGCAAGCTGGTCGACGCGGTGCTCGCGCGCTGCACCGAGGTCGATTCGGGCGCCCGCAACGTCGACCACATCCTGAATGGCACGCTGCTGCCGCAGATCGCCGAAAGCGTGCTGACGCGCATGGTCGATGGCACGAAGCTCGCGCGCATCCAGGTCTCGGCGAGCAAGAGCGGCGATTTCAAGTACAGCGTGGCCTGAGCCAAGCACCGCTGATCCGCCGCGATGGACCTGCTCGACCCAGCCTCCGATGCACTCGCCGCGCTGTTTCCGCACTTGAGCGGAACGCTCGGCCCGCATCGCCAGCAGCACCGGCTGCTGCGGCTGCACACGCCGTTGGGGCCCGACGTGCTGCTGGCCGAGCGTGTGCGCATCGACGAGCAGATCGGCCCCGGCCCGGGCGACACCGCAGCGGCGGGGCTCAAGCTGCAGATCGACGCGCTGGCCAGCGATACGCGCCTGGAGCTGAAGCGCCTGCTCGGCCAGCCGGTGCTGCTGGAGCTGCTGACGCAGGCCAGCCGCACCGCGCTGCGCCCGTGGCACGGCCATGTCACCGAAGCCAGCCTGATGGGCAGCGACGGCGGCTTTGCGCGTTATCGGCTGGTGATCGAGCCGTGGCTCGCTTTCCTGGGGGCCAGGCGCGACAGCTGGGTGTTCCAGGGCGTGAGCGTGATGGAGATCGTCGAGCAGGTCTTCGCCGACTACGGGCGCCAAGGCCAGCTGGCGCCGGCGTGGCGCTGGGACCTGGCCGATGCCGCGGTCTACCCGCAGCGCTCGCTGTGCATCCAGTACCAGGAGACCGACCTCCACTTCGTGCAGCGCCTGCTGCGCGAGGAGGGCCTCTTCTGCTGGTGGGAGCACCAAGGCGATGCAGCCCACCCGGCGCTTGGCACCCACACGCTGGTGATCGCCGACCACAACGGCGCGCTGGCCGCGAATGCGCAGCCGCGCGTGCGCTACACGCAGAGCGGCACGGTCTTGCCCGAGGACAGCCTCGTGCGCTGGCAGCGGCGCCGCCGCGTGCACACCGCCGCGCTGACCTTGGCCAGCCGCGACTACCGCACGCTGAACCTGCGCGACCAGGCGCGCGATGGTGTCGAGGCGGGCTCGAGCGGGCTCGCCGAGCTCGGCCTGCACGACGTGCCGGGGCTGTACGCCTACGAAGACGGCGCGCAGGGCGAACGCCTGGCACGCGTGCAGATGGAGGCGATCGACGGATTGCGCGAGCAGGTGGTCGCGCGCGGCTCGTGGCGCACGGCCGCGCCGGCGACGCGTTTCACGCTGACCGACCATCCGGTGCACGACGGCAGTGATGGCGCGCGTGATCAGTTCGTCATCACCGGTGTCACGCACCGCGCGCGCAACAACCTGGCGGCCGATGCGAAAGCCGGCCTCGGGATACTCGATGCGCTGCAGCGCGACAGCACGCAGCAGCACGCGGCCCCGGCGAACGCGACCGACGAGCCGATCTACGAGTGCACGCTGACGGCGCAGCCCGCGCGCTTGCCGCTGCGCATCGCCGCGCTCGACGAGCGCGGCCTGCCCGATCCGCGCCTGCACCCGCGGCCGCTGATCACCGGCGTGCAGACCGCGCTGGTCGTGGGCTCAGGCGCGCCCGTGCACACCGACCGCGACCACCGCATCAAGGTCCAGTTCCATTGGCAACGCGGCGGCAATGCCAGTCATCGCCTGCTGAGCCCCAGCGGCGCCGACAACGCGCCGGCCTCCGATGCCTCGGGCACCTGGCTGCGCGTGGCCGAGAGCGTGGCCGGCGTCAACTGGGGCAGCAACTTCACGCCGCGGCTGGGCCAGGAAGTGGTGGTGGCCTTCACCGGCGGCGATGTCGACCGGCCGGTGATCGTCGGCGTCGTCTACAACGGGCAGGGGCAGATGGATGCACAGGGCAACCAGCTGCCCTCCGGCGCTGCCGGTGCCGCCGGCTCGGCGCCACCGTGGTTCCCGGGCGAACGCGCCGAGGACAAGTTGCAGGCGCACCAGCACACGCAGGTGCATGCCGGCTACAAGAGCCAGGAGCTGTCGACCAGCCAAGGCGGCTTCGGCGGCCACAACCAGCTCGTCTTCGACGACTCGGCGGGCGAGGGCCGCATCGAGCTCTACAGCAGCAGCGCGCAGACGCGGCTGCAGCTCGGCCACCTGCGGCACCAGGTCGACAACCGGCGCCTGCAGCAGCGCGGCCACGGCGCTGACCTGGCCACCGCCGCCTGGGGCGCCGTGCGCGCCGGCGCGGGCATGCTGCTCAGCGCGCACCGGCGGCCGAACAGCGAGCAGGCCGGCAAGCAGGTCGACGTGCGCGAGCCGATCGCGCTGATTCAATCGGGCCAGCAGCTGATCCACACCTTGGCCGAGAGCGCGCAGCAGCACAACGCCAAGGCACCGAAGGAGCCGGACATCCTCGGCGCCAAACCAGGCGAGAGGCCCGACAAGGCGAAGCAGCTGCCTGCCGAGCAGGGCATGCATGCATCGCTCGACAGCCTGGAGACGACCGAGACGCGCGGCGGTGCCGAGGGCGACGAGGCGACCATCGGCGGTGGCGCCGGCACCGTGCCCGCCTGGAGCCGCCCCGACCTCGTGTTCGCCGCGCCGGCCGGCATCGGCGCATTCACGCCGGCCAGCACGCTGCTGACAGCCGCGGCCACCGTCACCTTCGCCGCGGCCCAGGACATCCAGGCCATCGCCCAGGCCAACCATGCCACTGCGGTCAAGGACGCCTTGATCCTCTACACCCACGGCAAGGCGCAGAACGCGACGAAGCCGAACCAGGAAACCGGCATCGCCCTGCATGCGGCCTCGGGCAACGTGCAGACGCAAAGCCAGACCGGCGCAACGAAGATCGCCGCCGACAAAGGTGTGCACCTGGCCTCGGTCACCGGCAAGGTCACGATCGCGGCGCCCAAGCACGTGCTGCTGTGGGCCGCCGGCGCGGCGATCCGCATGGAGAACGGCGCCATCTCGTGCACCGGCCCGGGCTCGGTGCTGTTCAAGGCGAGCCAGAAGGTCTTCAACTCGCCGGGGGGGAACGTGCCGCACGGCTTCAAGCGGCTGCCGACGCCGCAGGACGTCCAAACCCAGCCGCTCGACCTGGCGCTGCACTACCTGCACAGCGACGAGGTGCCGGTGCAGGGCGCGCCCTACGACGTCGAATTCGCCGACGGCAGCCGCCGCAAGGGCGTGCTCGACGCCTCCGGCAAGGCCCTGCTGATGGACGTGCCGCCCGGCGCGGCGAGGGTGCACTACGGCGAGGACGCGCGCAAGGGACCGCTCGGCCAGGACGAAGCCAATCCGCTCTTCGGCTGGATGGACTGACCCGCGATGAGCGACGCGACCACCTTCTGGCAAAACATCGCCAGGCTGCCCGAGCCGGCGCAGCAGTCGTTCTGGGACGCCGGCGTCAGCCTGAGCCAGCACATCGGCGAGCCGCCGACACCGCGCCGGCTCGACTACGACCTGAGCAAGCCGCCGCCGGGCATGCCGTGGTGGGAGAAGCTGCTCTTCTACGTCGGCCAGGGGCAGTACAACCAAGCCGTCAGCAACGTGCACCAGGCCGAGGCCACGGTGCAGGGCGCGAAGTGGCTGTGGGGCGCGCTGCAGGGCGACTTCAACAAGAACCCGACGACCGGGCAGGTGATCGTCGGCGGCATCATCAGCCTGATCCCGCTCGTCGACCAGGCCTGCGACGTGCGCGACGTCATCGCCAACTGCATCACCTTGAGCGACGAGGAGGCGCGCAAGGACAACGAGAACTGGATCGCGCTCGGCCTGACCTGCATCGGCTTCGTGCCGGAGTTCGGCAGCGCGATCAAGACGGTGGCCAAGGTGGCGATCAAGAAGGGCACCGTGCTGCTCGATCTGCTCAAGCAGATGGAGTGGATCGAGCGCAACTTTCAGCGCCTGAAGGCCGGCTGCCCCTGGGCGCGCGCGCCGATCGACTGGCTGCGCAAGTTCGATTGGCAGAAGGCCGCGCAGGAGGCTGCGGCCTACGCCAGGCGGGCCTTCGCCAGTGCCCAGGCCAAGGCCGCCGCGGCCGCGAAGTACGCGATCGGCGCCATCCAGGCCAAGCTGCAGCAACTGGCCGATCTGTTCAAGCTGATCGTCGACAAGATCGCCGGCGTGTTGTCCGAGGTCGCGCAGCGCATCAAGGCGCGCGTCGACGAGATGCTGAAGACCAAAAAGAAGCAGGCTGGGAACTACGACGCAACACCCGGGGACAAGCCCAACCTGCATACGCAGGATGAGGTGCAGCCGCCGAAGGGGCCGCCACCTCGAAAACCGACAAGAATGGGTCCCCACAGGCCCAAGTGCTTCAAGCCGGGTGACGACCTGCGCAAGAACTGGAAGGGCGATCCTCGAAAGCTCGAGAAGGAGTTCTACGAGCAGCTGAAGGGGCAGGAAGCCGGCCTCAACAAGTTGACCGTCAAGGAGTACCTGGACAATCGGGCCCGGTATGCCCAGGTGAAGCGCGCCGGCACGGGCGAGGCCCAGGAACTGGCCCGCGATAGGTTGTTCGACGATATCCAGCGGTCGATCAACGAGTCGAACCGGCGTGCGGGAATGGGGCCCGCCGAAGCAGAGAGGCGCGCAAAGGAGAGGGCCAGCGAAATCATGGAGTCACTTGCAGCGCTGCATGAACCCGACATGGTCGCTGGGGGAAGTGACCCCGGCGGATCCGGCTCGAAACCGTTGCCGTTGGGCAGCTCGCAAGTCAACTCCTCCATCGGTTCACAATGGTCGAAGGGCAATCGATTGGCAGAAATGGACAAGGCGGCGCAGGAAGCAATGGCTCAGCACGGCCCAGATGCCAAGATGAATGTCACGCTCGAGCGCTGTCCGCATTAGAAGTCGAGGCGAGAAGTGGACGAAGATTTTGAGTATTTCCTGAGCAAATTCGGCCCTCCCATGGCTGCTCAACCCGTCACCTCGACGACGGTGGAGCGGTATCGAGGCAGGTTGCCGGACCAGTTGCTTCGGTATTGGCAGGAGCTTGGATTCTGCGGATTCAAGGGCGGACTCTTGTGGATCACGAATCCCGAAGATTACGAGTCCGCGTTGGAGGCTTGGATCGGCGACACGAGCATCGCCGAAGAAGATGCCTTCCACGTCATCGCGCGCAGCGGCTTCGGTGAGTTGCTCTTGTGGGGTACGCAGAGCGGCTTTCGCTACCAGATCGTGAGCTCGACCGGCTGGATCCTTCAGAAGAGCGGCTCCAGGGCAGACATCGCCACAGGTGAAGCCGACCGGTCGCTTCGATGGTTCTTCAGCGGAACGGCTCCCGAGAGTCTGGACATCAAGGACAAGCAGCAGCGTCGGCTGTTCGATCGAGCGGTAGCCAAACTCGGTTCTCTGGCGGCTGACGAAGTCTTTGCGTTTGAACCGATGCTGGCGCTCGGTGGTAAGCAAGAACTGGATCACCTGGCGCGGCGGAACATCCATGTTCACCTTGACCTTCTGGCTCAAGTGACGCCGCGGGAGATCCTTGATAGAGCTGCGTTGGCAAAGCGCGCTTTCGGAGCTTGAGCAGGCAGGCATGCTGCCGCGGCGACGATGAGCACCTGGCAGATTCAGCTCGGTCCATCCTGGCAACGCTTCGCCACCGCGGCCCCGCACATCGAGTTCCTGGGCACGGCGCAGCAACAGGCGCAGATCGGGGCGCTGGGCCTGCGCGAGGATGGCCAGTTTGTGCTGGTCAACGGTGCCCACGAAACGGAGTTGAGCCGCCATCCAATCCTGCGCGCGCTGCGCAAGACGTCGGGCGGCGGCAAGTTCGCCCGGCGCCACGCCGCCCTGCACAGGCGCGCAGATGCCGAGACAGTCCCGCCGGCGCAACCGATCGCCGCGATGGCTGCTCCGGTCGTCATCGTGAAGCGGCGCCGACGCGTGATCGACGCATCGCCTCGGCGCGACGGGCCACGATCAGCCACCTGATAGTGACTGTGCTGCGTCAGTTCGCCGCGACGACGATGGCTTCGCGAACATCGAAAATCAAGACGTTGAAGCCCTCGTAGCAAGTCGCCGAGACCCACCCATTACGGCATCGCCGCCGCACGATTCGCCGCGCCCGCGTGCACGACCGCCGGCGCCGGCATCAGCTTCACCGGACACGCCGCCACCCGCCCCCAATGCTGTTCGCAGACGCGGCGCCGGCAGGCGACCACCGCGTCGCGTCCGTTGAGCTGCTTGCAGCGCTGCACGCGCTGGTCGAGCCGCGCGCGCAGCCCGGGTTCGAGCGGCGCTTCGGCGCCAGTGACGGTGCGCACGGGTGCGGGCCCCGACGGCGGCGCGGCCTTGTCACTGCGTGAAGCCGCCGCCGTTCCGCCGCGCGGCGCGACATGCGCCATCAGCGCCGCGACCAGCTCGGCATCGCGGTCGCGCGTTTCGGGCGCTGCGCTGCCGCTGGCGCTGCGGCGCGCCGCGGTGTCGGTGATCGGCGTCGGCGGCGCGACCTTCGGTGCGGCCGCGGTCGGCGCTGCTTTCGGTGCCGCTGCCATGCGGACCGGCGCGCGCATCGGCTCACGCACTGTCGGCACGGGTGCCGTCTTCTGAGCGTTCGGCGCCGGCACGGGTGCTGCCGCCGGTTGTGCCGCCGTCGGCGCCAGCGCGACCATTGCCGGCGCCGCGCGCTCGACGCTCGGCGCCGCATCATCGGCCAGCGGGGCCGTTGGCGCCGCTGGCTCGACCACCGCCGTCGGCGCTGCCGCGACAGCAATCGTATCGTTTGTATGGCCGTGTAACTTGCGAACTAGCTCGAGCGGCCTGGGGATCGACAGCGGCGCCAGCTGCCACGCTCCGAGGGCCACGAGCAGCAATGCGGCCGATCCGAACCACCACGCCCAAGGCCCCCGATCGCGGGGATCGGGCGTGCGCCCCCCTAATCCGTCGAGCATTCGGCGTGCTGGCATCGGCTCCAATCCGTGACCGGCCGCGGGCAACAGGCTGGGCCGCGGTGCGGAGTGGGGCGGGGTCGGGTCGGTATGGGACAAGGCGTCGCCTTTCACTGCAGTCGGCGGGTTGCCACGGGGGCCACGCGCCCGAGTTGGGCGCGGATTCTAGACGCGGATATCACCTGAAAACCACGTCCATCGGTTACCGGATGGCTCGACGCAGCCGGAGTCGATGGGCGCCACGCATGCTGCTCGGAATCGTCCTGTACTTCCTCGCCGCGACTGTCCTGCTCGCCGTCTGGCTGCTGCCGCCGGTGCGCGTGCGCGCGCAAGCGTGGATGCTGGGCGCCGCCGGTCGGGGCCATGCCGCGACGCAGCGCTGGCTCGGTGCCGGCGGGGCGGCCGTGACGCAGGTCCAGGCCGGCGCATGGCGCCGAGGCGCTGCGGTGCTGCGCACGCTGCTGCGCCAGCGCTGGCCGATCGCCGCTGCGCTGGCGGTGCTGCTGCTGCTGCCCGCCGGCGCGCTGCTGCTGCGCACCGCGCACCGTTTCGACGGCTACGACCACACGGCGGCGCGGGCGGTCGACGAACGCATCGCCGCGCTGCTGCAGGGCGAGCAGCTGGTGGCGCCGCCGCCGCTGCCGCCGGAGCTGTTCACCGCCGGCGAGCTGGCCGTTGCCAGGCCGCTGCTCGGCAGCGCGAGCCGGCAATGGGAGCTGCTGGACGCCGATTTCCGCCAGCGCCTGCTGCTGGTGTTCAAGCAGCTGAAGGAGCAGCACGGCTACGACGCGGTGCTGCTCGAGGGGTACCGCAGCCCCGAGCGCCAGGCGGCGCTGGCCGCGCTCGGGCCGGCGGTGACGCAGGCTGCGCCCTTCGAGAGCTATCACCAGCACGGCCTGGCGGCCGATGTCGCCTTCCTGCGCGATGGCCGCATCGTGATCTCCGAGGCCGATCCCTGGGCCAAACGCGGCTACGAGCATTACGGCGCGCTGGCCGAGTCGCTGGGCCTGCAATGGGGCGGCCGCTGGCGCAGCCTGCTCGACTACGGCCACGTCGAGCTGCGCCGGCCCGGCGTGCAGCGGCAGGCCGCCGGCCCCGCACGCTGAGCTCGATCGAACCCGAACAGACCTCACGGAGCAAACCACCATGTCCCGCCCCGTCATCATCCTCGGTGACCGCCACAGCCACGGCGGCTTCGTCATCGAAGGCGCGCCGTCGACCGACACCCACGGCATCCCGATCGCGCGCATGGGCGACAAGGTGGTCTGCCCGGTGCCCGGCCACGGCGTGAACTTCATCGCCTCGGGTGACAGCACCTGCATCGTCGACGGCAAGCCGGTGGCGCGCGATGGTGATGTCACCGCCTGCGGCGCGCGCATCTTCCATTCGCAGCAGCCGACCATCGATCACCTCTGACTTGCCACCGTGCCCCCATCGCCCTTGCCCGCCAGACGATGACGAAGATCCTGAAGCACACCGCGATGCTGGTGGCCGTCTGCTGCCTGGCCTGGCTGAGCGTGGCCTGGCACTGGCGCACCAGCGGCCATGCCCCCAGCGGCGACGAGCTGCTGCGCTACCTGCTGCTGTTGCCGCTGGTGGTCTTCGTGCTGCTGCTGTTGCTGCGCTGGGCCTGGCGCTCGGCGGCCGTGCGGGCACCGGTGGGCGCGGCGGCGGGCGCAACGTCCGCCGCGACCGGTGCGGCCGCGGCGCCCGCGACCGGCAACGCCGCGAACGAGACGCCGCCGCCGCTGCAGCTGCTGGCCGCCCACCTGCGCTGCGCGGCCGCCGAAGCGCCGGCCGACCTGGTGAAGGCGGCTCAGGCGAACCAGCCGCTGCCGTTGCTCGATCCGCAGCTGCGCAATGCCGACGGGCTGCCGGTGATGAGCCTGCGCATCGCCCAGCTGCCGCTCGACGAGCTGAAGGAATCGCTGCCGACGCACGCCGACGACGCGGCGCCGCCCGAGCACCTGCAGCGCGCGCTCGCCGCGCTGCACGATCCGCTGGCCGCGGCCTTGCAGGCGATCGCCCCGTGGCGCAACCGCTTCGCCGATCCGGATGCCGACCTCGACATCGCCGCCTCCGGCCTGCCCACCGAGCCGGCCGCCACCGCCAACTGGCCGCGCCTGCAGGTGCTGCTGGCCTGGCCCGCCGCCTGGACCGACGCCGAGCGCGCGCTCGCCGACACCTGGGCGCGCGAACAGTGCCACGCCGGCCCGATCGAGCCGTCGCAGTTGCGCATCGAGAGCACCACGCTCGGCGGCGCCGAGCTGTGGCTGGACATCGAGCGCCGCTTGCAGCGTCGCGATCCGCAGGCGCCGGCCGCGCCCTTGCTGGTCGCTGCCGCGCACAGCGACTTGAGCGACGAGGCCATTGCCGCGCTGGAGCATCAGCGTCGCCTTTTCAACGCGGCCAGCCATCCGAAAGGCCTGATGCCCGCCGAGAGCGCCGCGGCGCTGCTGCTGGCGCCGCACGACTGGCCGGCCGCGGCCGAGGGCGACGAGCCGCCGCTGCAGCTGCACCGCGCGGCGGCGCTGCGCCGCGACAAGTCGATCGAAGCGGCCGGCAGCGTGTCGAGTCAGACACTGATCGACGTGCTCGGCGGCGCGCTCACGTTGGCCAAGCTGCCGCCCACGGAGCTGACGCAGCTGGTGTGCGATGCCGACCGCCATTCGCAGCGCGGCACCGAGCTGTTCGGCGCCACCTTGAAGCTGCTGCCGCAGCTCGACCCCGCCGAGCACCTGGCGATGACCGGCAGCGTCGCCGGCCATGGCGGCGCGACGCCGTTGATGGTCATCGCCGCGGCGGCCGCGCAGGCGCGCACCGAGCGGCAGCCCTGTCTCGCGCTGTCGCTCGGCGACACGCATTGGCGCTTTGCGCTGCTGGCGCGCGCGCCGGCGGCCTCCTGATACCCCCTCCCCGATGAACCGTTTCTGGTCCCTGTTGTTCGATCCCCGCGTGCTGGCCGTGCTCGGCCTGTCGGCGCTGGCGGCGTTCCTGTTCCTCGGCGCGCGCGAGCTCGAAGTCGCGTTGATCTACGCCGGCCTGGCGCTTGGCGTCGCGCTGCTGGTCGCGCTGGTGATCTGGAGCGTGCGCCGCGTGCGCGCGAACCGCGCCGCCAAGCGCTTGCAGGAAGCGATCGAGGACGATGCCGAGCAGGCCACGCTGACGATCCGCGCCGAGGACCGCAAGCCCGCCGAGGCGCTGCGCGACCGGCTGCTGACGGCGGTGAAGACGATCCGCACCTCGCGCCTCGGTCAGCTGAGCGGCGCGGCCGCGCTGTACGAGCTGCCCTGGTACATCGTGATCGGCAACCCGGCGGCCGGCAAGAGCAGCGCGGTGATCAAGTCGGGGCTCAATTTCCCGCTCGCCGCCGACGGCACGCGGCTCGAATCGGCGGTCGTGCAAGGCATCGGCGGCACGCGCAACTGCGACTGGTTCATGACCAGCGAAGGCATCCTGCTCGACACCGCCGGCCGCTACTCGGTGCACGAGGAGGACCGCGCCGAATGGCTCGGCTTCCTGGGCCTGCTGAAGAAGCACCGGCCGATGGCGCCGATCAACGGCGTGCTGGTCGCCGTCAGCGTCGCCGAGCTGACGCAGGGCAAGCCCGAGCAGGCGATCCAGCTCGCCAAGCGGCTGCGCCAGCGCGTGCAGGAGCTGACCGAGAAGCTCGAGGTCTTCGCGCCGCTGTACCTGGTGTTCACCAAGGCCGACCTGATCGCCGGCTTCGCCGAGTTCTTCGAGGACTTCGACCGCGCCGAGCGCGACCGCGTGTGGGGCGCGACGCTGCCCTTCGCGCCCGACAGCGGCGCGGCGAAAGACGGCGGCGGCGAGCGCCGCATCGATGCCGTCGCCGCCTTCGACCGCCACTTCGACGAGCTGCGCGACGGGCTGAAGGAGATCGCGCTGGCGCGCATGTCGCTGCAGCGCGGCCAGGCGCTGCCGACGGGGTTGCTGACCTTCCCGCTCGAGTTCGATGCCGCGAAGCCGGCGCTGCGCGCCTTCGTCGCGACGCTGTTCGAGGACAACCCGTACCAGTTCCGCCCGGTGTTCCGCGGCTTCTATTTCACCAGCGCGGTGCAGGAGGGCTCGGCCAGCAGCCGCGCCAGCGAAGAGGTGGCGCGCCGCTTCGCGCTCGGTGCGCGGCGCGAGCGCACGACCGCTCGTGTCGTCGCCGCCAACGGCTTCTTCCTGAAGGATCTGTTCCAGCGCGTGATCTTTGCCGACAAGCACCTGGTGCGGCAGTACGCCAGCCGCAGCAAGCAGCGCGCGCGGATGCTGACCTTCGCCGCGGCCGTCGGCGTGCTGGCGCTGGCGCTCACCGGCTGGAGCTGGACCTGGCTCGGCAACCGCCAGCTGCTGCAGGACGTGCAGGCCGACCTCGCGCAGGCCGCGCGGCTGCAGGACGGGCGCGTCGACCTCGCCGCGCGGCTCGAGGCGCTGGAGCTGCTGCAGTACCGCATCGAGCAGCTCGCCGGCTGGCAGGACAAGCGGCCGTTCGGGTTGGGGCTCGGCCTCTACCAGGGCGAGGCGATCGAGCGCAAGTTGCGCCAGGAGTACTACGCCGGCCTGCGCCAGGTGCTGCTGCAGCCGGTGGCCAGGGCGATCGAGGGTTACTTGGGCGAGGTCAACGCCCATGCCGACCAATTGCAGCCGCTGACGCGCCCGCCCGAGTCCGGTGCCCGCGCGGTGCCGGCCGCGTTCGCAGCGGCGGCACCGGTCGCCGCCGCTGCAGCGCCCGCGGTGGCCGCTGCAACGTCGCGTTACGCAGACGCCTCGCCCACCGACGTCGAAGACGCCTACAACGCGCTGAAAACGTACCTGATGCTGGCCGAGCGCCAGCGCATGGAACCGGGGCACCTGAAGGACCAGATCGCGCGCTTCTGGCGTGGCTGGCTCGAACGGCAGCGTGGCAACCAGCCGCCCGAGGTCTTCAAGCGCCGCGCCGAGAACGTGATCGGCTTCGCGATGGCGCAGCTGCAGGATCCCGCCTTCCCGACGCTGGACAACAACTTCGCGCTGGTCGACGTGACGCGCGCCAACCTCCGCCGCGTGATGCGCGGCATGCCGGCGCGCGAGCGCGTCTACGCCGAGGTCAAGGCGCGCGCATCGACGCGCTTCGCGCAGATCACCGTCGCCAACATCGTCGGCGAGCCCGGCCGCAACGTGATCGCCGGCAGCGTCGTCGTGCCCGGCACCTTCACCCGCGAAGCCTGGGACGGCTACATCGAGAAGGCCTTCAAGGACGCCGCCAACGGCGAGCTGCAGAGCACCGACTGGGTGCTGCAGACGGCGGCGCGCGACGACCTGACGCTCGAAGGCAGCCCGGACCAGATCCGCAAGTCGCTGACCGAGCTGTACAAGACCGAGTACGTGCGCGAATGGCAGCGCTTCCTGCAAGGCATCGCGATCGCCGAGTTCCCCAGCTTCGCCGTCGCGGTGCAGCAGATGAATCGGCTCGGCGATCCGGCCAGCTCGCCGATCAAGCAGGTGCTGACGACCCTGAACGACCAGACCTCGTGGGACAACCCGAGCGTGATCAACGAACGCGCCGGCCAGTTGCAGCGCGGCTTCATCGAGTGGTTCAAGCAGAGCATCCTGCGCATGGCGCCGTCGCGGGTCGAGGTCAAGGTCGACGTCACCGGGGGCAACGGCGCGATCCCGATGGGGCCGATCGGCCGCGAGTTCGCCGCGCTGCACAAGCTGATGGCGCCGCGCGACGGCCAGGCCTCGCTGCTCGGCGACTACCTGAAGGCGCTCGGCGCCCTGCGCACGCGCTTCAACGAGATCGGCACGCAGGGCGACCCCGGCCCGGCCGCGCGCAAGCTGATGGCGACGACGCTCGAAGGCGGCAGCTCGGAATTCGTCGGTGCGGTGCGGCTGGTCGAGGAGCAGATGCTCGCCGGCATGACCGAGACGGCACGCGGATCGCTGCGGCCGCTGCTGCTGCGCCCGCTGATGCAGGGCTTCGCGGTGCTGCTGACCCCCGCCGAGACCGAGCTCAATCGCGCCTGGGCCGCGCAGGTGCACGAGCCCTTCCAGCGCACGCTGGCCGGCAAGTACCCGTTCGATGCGCAATCGAAGGTCGAGGCGGTGCCGCAGGAGATTGCCAAGCTGTTCGGCCCGGGCGGCGCGGTGGCGAAGTTCGCCGACGAGTCGCTCGGGCCGCTGGTGCTGCGGCGCGGCGACAGCATCGTCGCGCGCACCTGGCTCGACATGGGCGTGCGGCTGAAGCCCGAATTCGGCACGCAGTTCGCGCACTGGGTCGCGCCGCTCGATGGCGCCGCCGGCGGCGCGGCGCCGGCCGCCGCCGCATCGCCCGCGGCGGCGCAGACCAGCTTCCAGATCCTGCCGCAGGGTGCGCCCGGCTTGAGCGAATACAGCGTCGAGATCGACGGCCAGGTGCTGCGCTACCGCAATGGCGCTGCCGTCTGGACGCCCTTCGTCTGGCCGAATGCCGCCGGCACGCCGGGCGCGCGCATCACCGGCGTGACGGTCGAGGGCCGCACGATCGAGCTGCTGAACGTGCCCGGCCGCTTCGGCCTGCAGCGCATGTTCGAGACCGCCCAGCGGCGCAAGCTCGCCGATGGCGCGAACGAGCTCAGCTGGGCGCAGGGGTCACTCTCGGTGACGCTGCATTTGCGCGTCATCAGCCAGCCCGGCGCGCCCGCCGCGGCCGCGGCGACACCGGCCGCCGGCGGGGGCCTGCGCGCACTGAAGCTGCCGGCGACGATCGCCGGTGGCGATGAAGCGATGCCGGCGGCAATGCCGGTGGCGCTGGCGGCGTCCGGTCCCGGCCGTGGCACGAAGGCAATGCAATGAGCGCCGCCCGGCCGTTCCGAAGGCGCTCGCTCCCCCTCGGGGGGACGGCGCGCAGCGCCAAGGGGGCGACATGAGCCGCGCCGCACCGGTCGAGCTGATCTATTTCGGCAAGCTGCCCTCGCGCGGCGATTTCCTGCGCAACGTCGACGGCGACGGCCTGACGCGCCGCCTCGACCAGTGGTTGACGCAGGCGCTCGAGCTGATGGCCCGCGACCCGCGCTGGAAGGAGGTCTACGACCAGGCGGGCGCCTGCAGCTTCGCCTTCCTCGGCGTGCGCAGCCGCGCGCTGGTGGCGGGCCATCTGCTGGCCAGCACCGATGCCTCGGGCCGGCGCTTTCCGTTCGTCGTCGTCGGCAAGCTCGAAGTCGATGCGCCGCTGGCCTTCATGCAGCGCGCGCCGATGGCGCTGGCGCGGCTGTGGCTGGAGCTTGCTCAGCGTGCCGAAGCCGCGCATGCCGCAGCGGACGCGGTGCCGCTGCTGAACCAGCTGAACCAGTGGCGCGTCGAGATCGAGACCGACCCGCTGGCCTTCGAAGCCGGCTACCGCGACTTCCTCGAGCTGCAGACCGTCGGCTCGCTGCAATCGCTGCTCGCCGCCGCCGAGCCCGCGGTCGACCTTCGGCGCGCCTTGCTGGCGCTCGGGCTGCTGCTGCAGCCGGTGCCGGCCAGCGGCGCGCACCGGCTCGAGAAAGGCCTGCGGCTGCCGCTGCCGGTCGATCCGGCGACGCAGGCCTATGCCGCCACCTGGTGGCTGGACCTGGTCGCGAAGTTCCTCGCGCGCGGCGACTTCGAGATCGGTCTCTTTCTGCCGCGCACGATCAACGGCCATGCGCCGAGCCTGGCGGTCGGCTTCTCGGGCGATGCGCCTTCGCTGCTGCATGCGGCGCTGGACCAGGCCGCGGCACGCGAGCAGTTCGTCGACCTGCTCGCCCCGCTGTGGGTCGACGAGTCGGCCGAAGCCGACTACGCGCTGCGCAAGCTCGGCAGCTACCTGCAGCAGCCGCCTTTGTCGCTGGCGCAGGCGCGCGCGACCTTCAACGAAGCTTTCCTGGGGGAATGACGATGGCAGTGTGTTGCCTGCGCCGCATCGTGGCCGCCGCGGCCGCCGTCGCGACGATCGCCGCCGCCGCGCAGACGGCGCCGCCTGCCGCGCCTGCGGCAGCGGCGCCGAAGGTGGTGGTCTCCGGCAGCGTGCCGGATGAAGCGACGCGCGCGGCGATCGTCGCCCGCGTGCGCGAGCTCTACGGCGCCGAGCGGGTGGTCGACCAACTCGGCGTGGCGGCGCTGGCCGCGCCGCCGAAGTGGAGCGAGCAGGTGCAGAAGCTGCTGACGCCGGAGCTGAAGCGCGTTTCGCAGGGCCAGTTGCGCATCGAGGGCAACATGATCGAGCTGGCCGGCGCGGTCGACAGCGCGCAGACTCAAGGCCTGCTGATCAAGGGCCTGACAGCGCGCCTGGACAATCCCACCTACAGCCTGCGCGACAGCCTGCGCATCGGCGCCAGCGGCCAGCAGCAGCTCGACGCGGCGATCGCCAACCGCATCATCGAGTTCCACACCGGCAACGCCACGCTGACGCCCGACGGCCAGCGCGTGCTCGACGACCTGCTGCCGGTGCTGCGCCAGCTGCAGGGGCGGCGCTTCGAGATCGTCGGCCACACCGACGCCGCGGGCGGGCGCGGCACCAACCTGCTGCTGTCGGCCGCGCGCGCCGAAAGCGTCAAGGCGTATCTCGTGCAGCGCGGCATCCCGGCCGCGGCGCTGGTGAGCTCGGGGCTCGGGCCCGACCGGCCGCTGGCCGACAACACGACGCCCGAGGGGCGCGCGCGCAACCGGCGCATCGAGTTCCGGTTGCTGGCATAACATGCAAAACGCTCGGTGATTCAGCCGGGCGTTTTCGGCGGCTCGATGCCGAGCAGCTCTTCGAGGTGGGCGAGCGACGCGCCGTCCTTGACGACGGTGCGCAGCCAGCCGTGCAGGTCGGTGGAACCCCAGCGCGCGGCCTTTTCGGCGAGGTAGGCGACGGGGCTGTGCGGCTCGGTGCGCCGGAAGAAGTCTGCGACCTGACGCAACTGCTGCAGCGCCTGCGCGCGCGTCTGCAACGGCCCCCCGGCAAGCGCCGAACCGGCGTGCGACACGCCGTTGCCGGGGATGCCGACGACGGCACCGTCCGGCGCATTGAAATCCACTTCGGCCGGCAGATCCGCCAGCAGCGCCTTCAACGCATCACGCACGCCGACGAAGCTCGGGCCGTCGTCGCCGAGGCGACCATCGACCGCCTGCTGCAGCACCGTCAGCGCCTGCAGCGCGGCCGCCGCATCGGCCCGCCGCAGCGGCACGGCAGGCGCTTCACGCGCCAGCCGCACCAGCGGCACGCTGCGTGTCAATAGCCAGCTCAGGCTGCCGATGCGCTGCTCGCGGTCGCCGTCCTCGCTGCGCGGATGCAGTTCGTCCCAGTGCTGCTCGATCAGGCCGGTGCACAGCGCCAGGCCGTCGGCCAGCCCGGCCAGCCCGCGCCGCTGCGCCCAGGCATCGGCCAGCCAGCCGGCCAGCCGCAAGTCCTTGCTGCGTGTGCGCAGCAGCTGTGCGCACAAGGTCTCGACGCCGGCCCAGTCGGCGACCTTCGGCTCCTTGCCCTTCTCCTTCCACTCTCCCAGCGGCAGGCTCGCGTCGTCTTCGCGGCGCAGCTCGGCGATCAAGTCGAACTCGTCGCTGAACGACAGGTCCTCGCCGCAGGGCGAGGCCTCGGCAATCGGTTGCAGCAGCGTGGCGGTGACTTCCATCGTCGGACCCGGGAGGCGAAGGATCGGAATTCTGCCGGCACGTGCCTAACGCGCGAGGTGTGCGAACAACCCGTTACAGCGCAGCTGTCGAAGTTGGGGGGGTCGACCGCGGCGGGCCAACTTCATAATCCGCCGGCTCGAAGATTCGTGCCAGGAGAGGGCATGCCGCCCGCGTCGCAAGGGCTTGCCGCCATCGGCTCGCTGATCAGCCCACTGCTCGGCCTCGCGGCCGAATCCATCACCAGCCGCCTTGACTTCACGGCGCTGCTCCACCAGCGCGGCCGCCTGCTGCAGATGCAGACCGCGCTGCCGACGCTGGCGCTGGTGCCCGAACGCGCGGTGATGCGCGAAGCGGTGAGCCAGCCTTTCGAGCTGACCGTCGATGCGCTGGCCAGCTCGGCGCACTTCGAATTGAAGCGTCTGATCGGCGAGCAGATGACGCTGTCGCTGCTGCAGCCCGACGGAGGCTACAAGCCCTGGCACGGCTACGTCACCGAGGCCGCGCAGCTCGGCGCCGACGGCGGCCTCGCGCGCTACCGGCTGGTGATGCGGCCGTGGCTGCATTTCCTGGCGCTGCGGCGCGACTGCTTCGTCTACCAGGACCGCGACGCGCGCGCGATCTTCGAAGACGTGTTCGCCGACCACCCGCAGGCGAACTTCCGCTTCGAGATCAGCGAGCCGTTGCGCGAACGCAGCCTGTGCGTGCAGTACCGCGAGAGCGACCTCGCGTTCGTCAGCCGGCTGCTGGCCGAAGAGGGCCTGAGCTACCACTTCGAGCACGACGCCACCGGCGCGAGCCTCGACAGCGCGAAGAACGCGCTGCACACGCTGGTGATCAGCGATCGACGCGCCGCGCGGCCCGAGCACGGCACGGTACGTTTCACCAGCCAGCATCCGACGGCGAATCTCGAAGGCCAGCGTGACGCGGTGACCCACTTCGCGGCGATGCGGCGGCTGCAGCCGAACAGCGTCACGCTGGCGTCGTGGAACTACAAGCAGCTCGCCGGCACCAGCGCCGAGATCAGCAGCGCGCTCGACATCGGCGAGCTGCCGGCGCTGGAGGTCTACGACGGCACCGGTGCCTATCGCTACCAGGATGCGCCGCATGCCGAACGCGCGGCCGAGCTCGCGCTGCAGGCGCTGGAGCTCGATTTCAAGCGCTTCGAAGGCCAGGGCAGCACGCGGCACTTCGAGGCCGGCCGGCGCTTCCAGCTGGTCGACCATCCGCTGTACGGCAGCGGGCTCGCCAGTGGGCTGGTCAGCCATCCGCGTGCCGACAACCAGTTCACGCTGCTCGCCATCGAGCACCACATGGCCAACAACTTCGGTGCGCAGGCGGCGAAACTGCTGGGCCTGTCGGCGCTGGAGCGCGGCACCTACCGCAACCACTTCCATGCCGCGCCGGCGGCGGCGGTGATCGTGCCGCGCTTCGTGCGCAAGCCCACTGCACCCGGGCTGCAGACCGCGCTGGTGGTCGGCGTGCCGGGCGAACCGCTGAGCACGGAACGCGAGCACCGCGTCAAGATCCAGTTCGGCTGGCAGCGCGGCGAGCAGCCGCTGGCCGGTGGCCTGGCCCACGATGCGACGAGCCCGGACACCGAAGGCAACGCCCCCGGGAACCAGACCTCCGGCACTTGGGTGCGCGTGGCCTCGCCCGCGGCCGGCGCGAACTGGGGCGCGATCTTCACGCCGCGCATCGGCACCGAGGTCGCGGTGCAATTCGTCGAAGGCGACATCGACCGGCCGCTGATCGTCGGCAGCCTGTACAACGGCCAGGACCTGCCGCCGTACTCGGCCGGCGTCGATTCCGGCGTCAACCACCCGGGCGTGCTGTCGGGCCTGCACAGCCACGCGCTCGACGGCGCCGGCTACAACCAGTGGGTGATCGACGACGCCACGGGCCAGTTGCGTATGCGCCTGCTGTGCAGCTACACGCTGGCCGAGGTCGGGCTCGGGCACCTGATCCAGCAATCGGCCGGTTCGGCGCAGCGCGGGTCCTGGCGCGGCGCGGGCTTCGAGCTGGCGACGCAGGCCTGGATCAGCCTGCGCGCGGCCAAGGGCCTGCTGATCAGCACCAGCGCGCGCGGCGGCAGCTACGGCTCGGCCCGCTCGACGCAGATGGATGCCGACGAGGCCACCGCCAAGCTGAAGGCAGCGCGCGAGTTGGGCCAATCGCTGACCGCCGCGGCACGCCACGCCCAGGCGCACGGCCTGTCGACGCACGACGGCGGCCAGGCGATGCAGCGCACCACCGACGCCATCGACCCGCAGCAGCGCGGCAAGCACGAAGGCGCAGTCGGCGGGCAGGCCGCCCAGCAGGCGGATGCGGCGCGCACCTTGAGCGATCCGGTGCATGCCTTCGCCGACCCGCTGGCGGTGCTCGACAGCGCGGCCGGCACGGCCTTCACCAGCGAAGCGCAGATCGCCACGATGTCGGGCCAGAACCTGTCGGTCACCGCGCACGGCGACGTGCAGCAGACGGCAGCGCACACCTACGCCTCGGTCTCCGGCCGCACGACCAGCCTGTATGCGCACGAAGGCGGCATCAAGGCCTTCGCGGCGAACGGGCCGGTCAGCATCCGCGCGCACACCGATGCGATGCAATTGCTGGCGGACCAGGAACTGACGGTGATCTCGGTCAACGATCAGATCCACATCGATGCGAAGAATCGCATCGAGCTGCGCGACGGCGAGAGCTCGATCGTGCTCGAAGGCGGCGACATCACGTTCACGATGCCGGGGCTGTTCTCGGCGCCGATGAGCACGCATGAGTTCATGGCGCCGGGTCAGGGAACGCCGGACCTGCCGAACCTGCCGAGCCCCGAGAAGGCTGAACACTGGGTCGAGCTGAACTACCGCGACGTCGCCGCCGTGCCGATGGCCGGCGCCGACTACACGCTGCGCTTTGCGAGCGGCGTGATCATCAAGGGCCAGCTCGACGGACAAGGATTCGCGCGCATCGACGGTGTGCCTTACGAGCCCTACACCGTGAAGCTCGGCGAGTCGAGCGAGGCGCCGAAGCCGCGGCACGAGCGAACGCCGAATCCGTTCTTCGGCGGCGGGCCGGCGACCGGCACCGAGGAAGCGCTGCAGCGTCTGCAAGCCTTCAGCGAGATGGAGATGGCGGCCTTGCAGGATGACTTCTTCCCTGACGAGATCGCCGCGATGACGGGCGATGTCACCGAGGTCGGCGGCAGCCGCAGCGAGGAAGTCGAGCTGTATGTCGATGACTACCGCACCGAGTCGCCCTCGGAGCAGGCGCTGAACTACGAGGACTACCGGGCCGAGCATCCCGAAGGCAAGGAGGGCCAGGGATGAGCGGAGCCACCGCGGCAGCGACGGGCGCCACGACCGGGGCGGTCAAAGGTGCCGTCAAGGCCGCCGACGACAGCGTCGGCCATTGGCTCAAGGGCATCGTCACCGGCGAGGGCAATTCGCCGTCGCAGATCATCGTCTCGGGCATCCTCGGCGTCGTGCCGGGCCTGGGCCAGGCGATGGACCTGCGCGACATCGTCGTCGGCGTCATCACGATCGCCAGCGCGCCGGGCAATCCGATGGCCTGGCTCGACATGGCGATCACGCTGGTCGGCTGCATCCCGGCGGCGGGCGACGCGTTGAAGACGACCTTCCGCTTGCTCAAGCGCGGCGACTCGCTGCCGCGCATCCTCGACGGCCTGTCGCCGGCGATCCGCGGCAACGTCGAGCGCTTCTTCCGCGACATCGATTGGGGCCAGGTCGCGCGCACCGTCAAGGGCACCTTCGACAAGGTGCTCGGCGCGTTCATCGACGGCCTGGACTCCTGGGTCGTCAAGACCATGATGGGCCGCGGCGAAGTCAAGCTGCTGATCGAGCAGCTCACGCAGATGCGCAAGCAGGCGCCGAAGATGCTGGACGAGGCGATCGGTGAATTGAAGGCGATGTGGAACAAGGCGCTCGGCGACAAGCTGCCGACGAGCACCGCGCACGGCACGCCGGCGAAGGCCTCGGCGCCGTCGAGCAGCTCGGGAGGCGGCGGGCGCGCGCCCGAGGTGGATCCGAAAGCACCGCCGAAGACGGTTCAGCGTGACCGAAGCGACAAGCCGACCACGACGCCGGATACGCCGCGAACGGAGCAGCGGCGTGCGGCGAAGAAGAAGCAGGGCTTCGAGACCGGCGTGCCTGCGGAGCACATGACGGACTATTGGGTGGCGCGGACGAAGCGCAATCTGAAGAAGGCGAACAACGGCGGGCGCTTGTGGGAAGAAACAGACCGACCCGGGCGACAGGGAATCGATCACGTATGGATGCAGAGGGGCAATTCGGATCGGCCGGGCGTGATTGGCGAGACGAAGAGCAGTTTGTTAGGGGCGTTCAAGTTTCTGGCGGCGTTGCCTGAGGACATCCGCGCCCAACTGAGTGCCTTGAGCGCCGATGAAGCATCGAAGCCGACAGCAGCAACAGCGGGTTCCGAAAAGCCGACGCCGAACATATTCGACAGCAAGGAGCGAGATAGCGTCACATCGCGGGCCAAGATCGATGGGTCCGCCGAGGCGGAGGCTGAGCTCAAGAAGGGCCTCGGTGATACCAAGACGAAGGGCGTGCAGATGAGCCACCTATGGATTTACAAGTCGCTGCCCGATGAACGAATGACGCCACAGGGCCAGGAATTGAATCGACACGTCAAGCGGTATTGGAAGACTCTACTGATGGACGAAACATCGACGCCGCCCTACGCCCGATGGATCACGATGGTGACCGGGAGGCAGAAGGCCCTACATGAGAGGAAGCAAGGACATCAACACCAGATTCAGCCGCCGTTAATCCCGCTACCAGATGGAGTCTTGGCCAAGTGACGAACACATATGAGCCAACGCCTCTCGCAGATGGCGAGTTTGTCGCGAAGCGTCGATCCGTCCTGCTCGGATTTCCTGCATATCACGAGATCACGACTGATGTCGTGGAAACGTTTGATGTCGTCACGCGCTCACTCCAGGACCGCGATCGGGTTGCGCGCATGGATCCGTCCCGACCAATGGGGGCGACACGATCCAGGGCGTGGGACGCGGTGACCTATCTGCATCTCCAGTACACGGCCGGAATGCCGGTCGACCGATTGCGCCAATTCCTTCCCGATGCCGTTGCTTTCTGGACTGAGTTTGCGGCCTACGACAAGGCATACGACAGCAGTCCCGCGGCCGGAGGAAGGCGAGTTCCTCACATTGACCTCCATGACAAGGACTATTGGAACGCAATCCGCTTGACCAGCTTCGCCATTCTGTTCGGTCAGCACGGACTACTGCCGAGCATTGCACCGCTGTGGGACTACGAGAACGAGGAGATGGACGGCCTGCTGGAGCGTCTCATTGCGCCGTTTGTTCCCGGACGCGCGCCGCCACCGGACACCTGCACGCGCCACCTGCCGTATTTCAAGCTTCTGAAGGTCCTTGCTGCCGATCCGGACAAGCGGTCCGCCCTGATGGCCAAGTACATGGACGAGTGGTACGTCGCCAGCCGCAGAGAACCCTATTACGAATCGCACACCAAGGGCCGCGAACACAGCTTCCTCGGCTATTGGAGCTTCGAGGCTGCGGCCGTTGCGTACGTTCTCGACATCGACGACACGACCTTCCGCGATCACGAGTTCTATCCCCGGGACCTCGCCGACTTCGCGCGAAGCCTGCCGCGGCCCGTCGTTCTCGGTGGCCCGCCCGCGAGCGATACCGATTCGACGGACCGACTGCGCTGCACCGCCGGTCAGCCCTGCCCTCGATCCGGCTTCTGGTTCACGCCGGCGCGCCCGGACTCACGTCGCCAATTTGCGCAAGGCGATGTGATGCCCGAACTCGGCGGCGACTACGGCGCGACGATCTGGCAATGGGACGACCGGTAGCCGCCCGGGCCACTCCCCCTCGGGCAATCCCCGAAACGTCTCCGTTACGAAACTCTGGTTGAATCGCACCTTCCCGGCCCGACCGCGCCGCGCGCGGAGCGTCTCTTTCCTCCCTGAGCCGCTGACCGGGATTGCGGCTCCCGCGCTCCGCGCGGGGGCCTTTTTTTTGGGCGCTCAGCCGCGCCGCGCCGCCAGCTCGGTGGGCACCGGCGGCCGCATCGCCCGCTGGGCCATCGCCAGCAGCGACTGCGCGATGCGGTCGGCGGTGGTCGCGACGTCGTTCAGGCGCCGGCGTTCCTTGACCAGGCCGCCTTCGTTCAGCGCGGCGCTGAACATCACCCACTGGTTGCGCGCCAGCGCCAGCTCGTCGTGCATGCGCTGGTCGTGCAGGCTGCTGCCGGAGATCGCTTCGAGCGCGGCGGTGAACTCGCCCATCGCCTGCCTGACGTCGACGGCGATGGCTTGGCTGCCGGGGCCGGCGGCGGCCGCGAAGTTCAGCTTGCCGACGCGCAGCGCGGTGGCAGCGGCGCGCGTCAGCAGGTCGACCAGCGTCGCGCGTGAGCCGTCACTCATCTCGCCGGACAGGCCGGTGCTGACGAAGCTCATCTGCGCGGCCAGCGCCTCGCTGTCGCGGTAGACCTCGGGCCAGGACGCGCCGGCGGCCTGCGGTCCGCCGTCGACCCGTTCGACGAAGGCCGTCACGCCGTCCGACAGCCGCTGCACCTGGCCGCGGCGGCGGGTGCTCAGCGTCGTGTCGCCGCGCAGCGTTTCGAGCGCGCCGATGACGCGGCTGCGCTCCCGGCCCAGCTCGTCGCGGGCACGCGCGGTGTCGCTCAGCGCGGCCAGCTCCAGCCGCAGCTTCGCCAGCCGCTCGACGCCGACGCGCAGCTCGGCCGCCGCCAGCACGGAGGCGTCGCCGGCGCGTACCGGCGCGGCGATGGCCGAGCCGAGTGCCAGCGCGCCGATCGCGCCCAAGCTCGCGCACAGTCTCCGCGTGCGTGCTCTCTTCCCAGCCTGTTGCGCTCGCATGTCCCAACCCCTCTCGAAAAGGGGCGCATGCTAGGGATTCCCCGCGTCAGCCCGATGACAGCGCCGAAAACGCGCGCGCGATCTGCGCCGCCAGCCGCGCGTTGTTCAGCACCAGCTGGATGTTGGCGGCCAGGCTGACGCCGCCGGTCAGCTCGTTGACCCGCGCCAAGAGGAAGGGCGTCGCCGCCTTGCCGGCGATGCCCTGCGTGCGCGCCTCGTCGAGCGCCTGCGCGATCGCCCGGTCGATGGCCTCGCGCGGCAGCGCATGCGCCTCGGGAATCGGATTGGCGATCACCAGTCCGGCGGGCAGGCCGAGCGCCCATTGCGCATGCATCACGCGGGCGACGTCGGCGGCCTCGTCGAGACGCAGGTCTAGACGGAAGTCGCTGTCGCGCGTGAAGAACGCCGGCAGACGATCGCTGCGGTAGCCGATCACCGGCACGCCGTGGGTCTCCAGGTACTCCAGCGTCAGCCCGAGGTCGAGGATCGACTTGGCGCCGGCGCAGACCACCGCCACCGGCGTGCGCGCCAGCTCCTGCAGATCGGCCGAGATGTCGAAGCTCGATTCGGCGCCGCGGTGCACGCCGCCGATGCCGCCGGTGGCGAAGACGCGGATGCCGGCGAGCGCCGCGACGATCATCGTCGCGGCGACGGTGGTTGCGCCGGTGCCGCCGCGGGCCACCAGTGCGGCGATGTCGCGCCGGCTGACCTTGGCCACCGCGTGGCCGCTGCGGCCGAGGCGCTCGATCTGATCGGGCGTGAGGCCGGCCTTCAGGCGGCCGTCGATGATCGCGATCGTCGCCGGCACCGCGCCGTGCGCGCGCACCTCGGCCTCTACGGCGAGCGCGGTCTCGGCGTTCTGCGGCCACGGCATGCCGTGGGAAATGATCGTCGACTCGAGCGCGACGACCGCCTGGCCCGCGGCCAGCGCGTCGGCGACCTCGGAATGCCGGTCGAGCAGGGGATGGGTTGAGCTCATGAGGGATTGTCGATTGACGGGGCGACCCGGCAGCGGCGGCGCAGCGCCAGCACCGCGCGCTCGCTGATCGCGGGATGGTTGCTGGCATCGACCGTCAGCGTCAACGCCGCGCAGCCGAGCGCGAAGTCGGCCGCGCGCGGCAGCGGCCAGCCGCCGAGCTGGGCGTGTACCAGGCCGGCCATCAGCGCGTCGCCGGCGCCGGTGACGTTGCGTAGCGGCACGGGCCAGGCCGGGCGCTCGCAGTGCGGTCCATCCCGATCGCTGAGGCGCAGCCCGTCGCGACCGAGACTCAGTGCCAGGCGTCGCACGCCTTGCGCGTGGAACCAGTCGGCCACGCGCGCGGCCTGGTGCGGCGTGCGCGCTGGCAGGCCGCTCAAGGTTTCGGCTTCGAGCCGGTTGAGCTTCAAGGTGTGCAGCTGCGCGAGGCCGGGTTTCAGGCGCAGGCACTTGGCCGCCGACACGGCGTCGGCATGCAAGGGGACCTCGAAGCGCTGTTCGAACAGCCAGGCCAGCGCGGTGTCGCGCAGATTGGCATCGAGCACGATGGCCGCGGCGCGGCGCAGCCGGTTTGATTCGGTGGCCAGCCGCGCCGGCCCCAGCGCGTCGAGCACCGCCATGTCGTTGACAGCCTGCAGCAGGCGGCCGTCGGCGGCGTGCAGCGACAGGTAGCGCGCCGTGCGCGCGTCGGTGATCACCTGGCAGCCGCCGGTGTCGACGCCGGCCGCGGCGGTCACGCGCCGCAACCAGCGCCCGTCCGCATCGTCGCCGAGCGCGCTGACCAGCCGCACGCGGCGGCCCAGGCGCGCCAGGTTCTCGGCGATGTTGCGGCCGACGCCGCCGGCGGCCGCATGCACGCGCCCCGGCGACGAATCGCCCGGCCGGGCGGGTTCGTCGGCATGGCCGGCGAGGTCGAGGTTGGCGCCGCCGATGACGACCACGCGCTGAATCCGCATGCCGGTCAGCTTAACAAGCCGCCCTGCACATCCCGCGATGCAACAATCCCCCGCGATGCCCGAGCGCCTGCGCCTGTACCTCGACCTGATCCGCTGGAACCGGCCCGCCGGCTGGCTGCTGCTGCTGTGGCCGACGCTCGCCGCGCTGTGGATCGCGGCCGATGGGTTCCCCGGCTGGCACCTGCTGTTCGTCTTCGTCGCCGGCACGATCCTGATGCGCAGCGCCGGCTGCTGCGTCAACGACGTTGCCGACCGCGACTTCGATCGCCACGTCAAGCGCACCGCGCAGCGGCCGGTGACCCGCGGCGCGCTGGCGGTCAAGGACGCGCTCGCCTTCGGCGCCGTGCTGGCGCTGGCGGCCTTCGGCCTGGTGCTGACGACCAATGCGCCGACGATCCTGTTGTCCGTTGCGGCGCTGGTCATCGCCATCGCCTATCCGTATGCCAAGCGGATCGTCTCGATGCCGCAGGCGGTGCTCGGCGTCGCCTTCAGCTTCGGCATCCCGATGGCCTTCGCCGCGGTGCAGGGCGGGCGCGAGTGGAGCCTGGCGGCGGTGGCCGCCGCGGTGCCCAAGCACGCGTGGTGGCTCTTGATCGGCAACCTGTTCTGGGTGCTGGCCTACGACACGGCCTACGCGATGGTCGACCGTGACGACGACCTGCGCATCGGCATGCGTACCTCGGCGATCACGCTCGGGCGGTTCGACGTCGTGGCGGTGATGGCCTTCTATGCCGCGTACTTGGCGAGTTGGGGACTGATCGGCCGCTCACTCGGTCTCGGCCGCTGGTACCTGCTCGGCATCGGCGTCGCGGCGGCGATCGCCGCCTGGCACTACACGCTGATCCGCGAGCGCACGCGCGACGGCTGCTTCCGCTCGTTCCGCATCAACCACTGGCTCGGCTTCGCGGTGTTCGCCGGCGTGGTGGTGGACCTGGCGCTGCGCTGAGCCTTCAGCCGCCGAACTCGTCGCCGAGCTCCTGCGCGCGCTGCTGGGCGGCCCGCACCGCCTTGACGATCGCCGCCTGCACACCATCGGCGCGCATCGACTCCAGCGCCGCGTAGGTCGTTCCGCCCTTGGAGGTCACCCGCTCGCGCAGCACCGACGGCGGCTCGTCGGATTGCGCCGCCAGCGCCGCGGCGCCGTCGAAGGTGGCCAGCGCGAGGCGCTTGCCTTGCTCAGGCGACAGCCCCATCGCCGCGGCGGCTTCCATCATCGCCTCGACGAAGTAGAAGACGTAGGCCGGGCCGGAGCCGGACAGCGCGGTCACCGCGTCGAGCCCGGCCTCGGCGTTGAGCCACATCGTCTGGCCGGTCGGCGCGAGCACCGCTTCGACCAGCGCGCGCTCGTCCGGCTGCACTGCGGCGGTGGCATAGAGCCCGGCGATGCCGCGGCCGATCAGCGCCGGCGTGTTCGGCATGCTGCGCACGATGCGCGCGCTGCCCACTTCTGCCCCGATCGCGGCCTCGATCGCCGCGCAGCGGATGCCGGCCATCACGCTGAACTGCAGCGCGCCGCCGACATGGGCCGCGCACGGCGCCGCCGCGGCGCCGAAGAGCTGCGGCTTGACGGCCCAGACCACCAGCGCCGCCTCGGCCAGCGAGGCATCGGCGGCCGCCAGCGTGCGCACGCCGAAGTCGGCCGCCAGGCGCTCGCGCTGCGGCGCGCCGGGGTCGAGCACCAGCACGCTGGCGGCCGGCCGGCTGCTCTTGAGCAGCCCGCCGATCAGTGCGCTGGCCATGTTGCCGCCGCCGATGAAGGCGATGGTCCCGGTGCTGTCGGTCGTCGTATTCATGCGGCCAGTGTAGACAGCACGCCGCCCGCCGCGCGGCCCTTGTGCAGCGCGTCATACCCCGGATTGGTCGGATTATGCAAAGAATGCATGACGTAACACAAGGCGTCCGGCGGCCCCTACATTGCCCGCCGAACGGGCCGCGGTGCGGCTCACGAAGCCGCCGAACACCCCGTTCGAACTCCCTCCCATCAGGACCGACCAATGACTCTTTCGTACGTCAATCCGACCGCCGACAGCCCGTGGGGCACCTACCTGTCGCAGGTCGACCGCGTGATCCCCTACCTCGGCGAGCTGGCCCGCTGGGCCGAGACGCTCAAGCGCCCGAAGCGCGCGCTGATCGTCGACGTGCCTATCGAGCTCGACGATGGCACGGTCGCCCACTTCGAGGGTTATCGCGTCCAGCACAACATGTCGCGCGGCCCGGGCAAGGGCGGCGTGCGCTACCACCCCGACGTCACGCTCGAAGAGGTGATGGCGCTGTCGGCGTGGATGTCGGTCAAGAACGCCGCGGTCAACCTGCCCTACGGCGGCGCCAAGGGCGGCATCCGCGTCGACCCGAAGCGGTTGTCGATCAAGGAGCTGGAGCGCCTGACGCGCCGCTACACCAGCGAGATCGGCATCATCATCGGCCCGCAGCAGGACATCCCGGCGCCCGACGTCAATACCAACGCCCAGGTGATGGCCTGGATGATGGACACCTATTCGATGAACGTCGGCGCCACGTCCACCGGCGTCGTCACCGGCAAGCCGATCCACCTCGGCGGCTCGCTCGGCCGCGTCAAGGCCACCGGCCGCGGCGTCTTCGTCACCGGCCGCGAAGCGGCGCGCCGCATCAATCTGGACCTGGAAGGCGCGCGCGTCGCGGTGCAGGGCTTCGGCAACGTCGGCTCGTCCGCTGCCGAGCTGTTCGGCCAGGCCGGCGCGAAGATCGTCGCCGCGCAGGACCACACCGGCACCATCGTCAACAGCCAGGGGCTGGACCTGTCGAAGCTGATCCCGCACGTGCGCGACACCGGCGGCGTCGCCGGCTTCAAGGACAGCGAGAGCTGCTCGAACGAGGACTTCTGGGACCTGCCCTGCGAGATCCTGATCCCCGCCGCGCTCGAAGGCCAGCTCAACGCCGACCGCGCGCGCCGCGTGCACGCCAAGCTGGTGCTCGAAGGCGCCAACGGGCCGACCACTTCGGCGGCAGACGACATCCTCGCCGAGCGCGGCATCCTCGTCGTGCCGGACGTGATCTGCAATGCCGGCGGCGTGACCGTCAGCTACTTCGAATGGGTGCAGGACTTCTCGTCGTTCTTCTGGACCGAGGACGAGATCAATCTGCGGCTCGACAAGATCATGGTCGGCGCGCTGCGCAAGATCTGGGACACCGCGGACGAGCACCGCATCACATTGCGCACGGCGACCTTCGCGGTGGCTTGCGAGCGCATCCTGATGGCGCGCCAGGAGCGCGGCCTCTACCCCTGAAGCGGTAGCTCGACCGGGGGAAATCCCCCGGTCGAATGTTCGGCCGAGGTCGTTTGCAGTTGGATAATTCGCCGCCATGGCCGACACCAACCCGAATTCCGCACCACCCGCCGCAGCGGCCGCCGCCGACCGCGGGCTCGACAAGATCGACGCCCGCATCCTGCGCGCGCTGCAGAAGGACGGGCGCATCTCGAACCTGAAGCTGGCCGAGCAGGTGCACCTGTCGCCCACCGCGGTGCTCGAGCGGGTCAAGCGGCTGACGCGCGACGGCTACATCCTCGGCTACGAGGCGCGGCTGAACCCGGGCAAGCTCGGCGCCGGCATGATGGTCTTCGTCGAGGTGCTGCTCGACCGCACCGCGCCCGACGTGATGGACATGTTCAAGGCCGCGGTGCAGGCGCGGCCCGAGATCCTCGAATGCCACCTCGTCGCCGGCGGCTTCGACTACCTGATCAAGACCCGCGTGGCCGACATGCGCGCCTACCGCGAGATGATCGCCACCGTGATCTGGAGCCTGCCGGGCGTGCGCGAGACGCGCACCTACACGGTGATGGAAGAGGTCAAGAACCACACCGCGTTGCCCATCTGAGGCTCTGAGGCTGGCCGGCTCGGCCGGCCGTGCCGATTGCCGTATTTCGCTCGGCCCGCGGCGGCCAATTCAGTGAAAGCCATCGCGCGATCTGCGGCACCGTAGCGGAACACCGTGGCTGTTCCGCTCATGCCCCCGCCGCTCGATGACATCGATGCACAGATCCTGCGCCTGCTGCAGGCCGATGGCCGGCTGCCGAAGCAGAAGCTGGCCGATGCGGTGGGGCTGTCGGCTGCGGCGACGCACGAGCGCATCAAGCGCCTGACCGACGAGGGCTACATCCTCGGCTTCGAGGCGGTGCTCAATCCCGCCAAGCTCGCCGCCGGCATGCTGGTCTTCGCCGAGGTGCGGCTCGAATACACCGGCGCCGGTGTGGCCGATGCGTTTCGCGACGCGGTGCAGCAGCGGCCCGAGATCCTCGAGTGTTACGAGGTCGCCGGCAGCTTCGACTACATGATCAAGACGCGCGTCGCAGACATGATCGCCTACCGCGACCTGGTCGCCGCGGTGGTCTGGCGCCTGCCCGGCGTGCGCGACCTGCGCACGTTTGCGGTGGTCGAGGAGATCAAGCACACCGCGCGCATCGCGGTCCGCGTTTCCTTGCCTTAGGCGCGACGGGCGCGGCGCACAGGCCGTCCCTAGAACCGAAGTGGCCGCGGTGTCCGCGCCGCATCGCGCATCGCGTCCTTACCACCGAAGGCATCGGAATGGTCCGGTGCCGCCCATCGGTTCGAGGAGTCCGGAAATGAGAGCCTTCCAAGCCGCGGCATGCGCTGCGCTGCTGAGTGTCTGCACGGACGCGGCCCAGGCGTCGCTGATCGGCGACCCGTACTACGCCTACTTCTTCCACGAGTACCGCGAGAAGGTCACGCCGCCGGTGACCTTCAGCTTCTACGAGAACCTGCTGCAGTCCGGTGCGCAACGCGGCGGCACGGTGTTCGCGGTGCAGCCACTGGGCCATTCGCAATTCGGCCTCGCAGCGCAGGGCGCGGTGGCCGCGTTCGACGGCGGCGAGACCTTCTGGGCCGACGTCATCTCGCCGCTGCAGGGCGGGTCGTCGCGCGACCGCATGGGCGGCGATGCGGTGATCCATGTCGTGCAGTCGTTCCGCAAGGACACGCCCGACGCGAACCTGAGCTTCACGTTCAGCGGCGGCGAGCTCCAGGTGATGCACTACGGCAGCGCGCGCTTCGACGGATACCACGCCAACGCGCGGATGATGTTCGAGGCCTTCGTCGTCGACCACGCAAGCGGCCTGCAGACCTGGACCGAAGCGCAGTCGGCGCACCTGGGGCAGGACGTGAAGGTCTTGGGCAGGCGGGACGACAACCTCTTCGACCTCGCGCTGGAGCAGGACCATGGCCCGCTCGCGTCGGGCATGGCGCCGTGGGAATGGAGCTGCGACATGTGCTGGTACCCGGCCGTCGGCATCGCCACCGCGCGCCTGCATGGGCAGTACACCGGCCTGGTGGACCTGGCGGACATCCCGCTCGGCGGCGAGTTCACGCTGGCGTTCATGCTGCGCACGCAGGCGTTCGATGCCGGCCAGGGCGAGACCGGTGCGATGGCGTTCGGACGCGATCCGCGCAGCGGCGACACGGGCGTGTCGTTCGAGCTGACGGGACTCACGCCGACCAACAACCCATGGCTCGATCCGACGGCCGTGCCCGAGCCGGCGAGCTGGGCGCTGTGCCTGCTCGCGATGTTCGGGCTCTGGTCAGCCCGGCGCTACCGGGGTTCCTAGGCCTTCAAGTACTCGGCCCGGGTGTCGAGCCAGCGCTCGACATGCGCGCGCGCCGCGCCCGGGTGGCGGTCGAGCAGCAGCGCGGCGCTGCGGCGCGCTTCGCGCAGCAGCGGCGCGTCCTCGGCCAGGTCGGCGAAGCGCAGCAGCGCATCGCCGCTCTGGCGCGCGCCCATGAATTCGCCGGGGCCGCGGATCTCCAGGTCGCGTCGCGCGATCTCGAAGCCGTCCTGCGTCTCGGCCATCGCGCGCAGCCGCTCCTTCGCGGTCGGCGACAGCGGCGTGCCGTACAGCAGCACGCAGACGCTGGCGGCCGTGCCGCGGCCGACGCGCCCGCGCAGCTGGTGCAGCTGCGCCAGGCCGAAGCGCTCGGCGTGCTCGATCACCATCAGGCTGGCGTTCGGCACATCGACGCCGACCTCGATCACCGTCGTCGCCACCAGCACCGCCATCTCGCCGCCCTTGAACAGCGACATCACCGCCGACTTCTCGGCCGCCGGCATGCGGCCATGCAAGAGGCCGACCATGCGCCCCGGCAGCACGGCGCTCAGCTGCGCATGCGTCTCAGTGGCGTTCTTGAGGTCCAGGGTCTCGGATTCCTCGATCAGCGGGCAGACCCAGTAGACCTGCCGCCCCTGCGCCAGCTCGTCGCCGATGCGGCCGATGACCTCGGGCCGGCGGTTGTCGGCGAAGAGCTTGGTCAGCACCGGCGTGCGGCCCGGCGGCAGCTCGTCGATGGTGCTGACCTCGAGGTCGGCGAAGTAGGCCATCGCCAGCGTGCGCGGGATCGGCGTCGCGCTCATCATCAGCAGGTGCGGCTCGAGCTTGCCGCCATCGACGCCTTCGAGCTTGCGCCGCAGCTCCAGCCGCTGCGCAACGCCGAAGCGGTGCTGCTCGTCGATCACCGCGAGCCCCAGGCGCGCGAACTGCACATCGTCCTGGATCACCGCATGCGTGCCGACGACCAGCGCCGCCTCGCCCGAGGCCACGCGCTCGACCATGCGCTGGCGTGCCTTGCCCTTGCGGCTGCCGGTCAGCCAGGCGACGCCGACGCCCAGCGGCTCCAGCCACTGCACCAGCTTGGCGAAATGCTGCTCGGCCAGGATCTCGGTCGGCGCCATCAGTGCGCACTGCCAGCCGGCATCGATGGCGATCGCCGCGGCCAGCGCGGCGACGACGGTCTTGCCCGAGCCGACGTCGCCCTGCAGCAGCCGGTGCATCGGCTGCGGCCGCGCGATGTCGGCGGCGATCTCGTCCGCGACGCGGCGCTGCGCGCCGGTCAACGCGAACGGCAGCGCGGCGAGCAGCTGCTCGTGCAGCCCGCCGCGCGTGGCGGCGAGCGCCGGCGCGGCGAGCTGCGCGCGCTGGCGCTGCGCCTGCAGCTGCGACAGCTGCTGGGCCAGCAGCTCCTCGAACTTCAGGCGCTGCCAGGCCGGGTGCTGCTTGTTCTCGAGCGCCGCGGTCGACGCGCCGGCGGGCGGGTGGTGCAGCCACTGCAGCGCTTCACGCAAGGTCGGCAGCGGGGCCCCCGGCGGCAGTGCCTCGGGCGGCAGCAGCTCCTGCAGCGGCGCGCGTTTCAATCCGCTCTCGACCGCCTTGCGCAGGTAGGCCTGCGGCAGGCTGGCGCTGGTCGGGTACACCGGCGTCAGGGCGGCGGCCAGCGGCGCGCCCGGTTCCACCGCCTTGAACTGCGGATGCACCATCTCGCGGCCGAAGAAGCCGCCGCGCGGCTCGCCGCGCGCGCGCACGCGCACGCCGGGCTGCAGCGCCTTCTGGTGGGACGGATAGAAGTTCAGGAAGCGCAGCACCAGCTCGCCGTCGTCAGCGTTGTCGCCGCCGTCGCCGCTGCCATCCACCAGGCGCACGACGAACTGGCGCCGCGGCCGGAACTCGATGCGCGCGTCGCGCACGGTGCCTTCGACCTGAGCGACCTCGCCGTCGCGCAGCGCGGCGATCGGCGTCAGCCGCGTCTCGTCCTCGTAGCGCAGCGGCAGGTGCAGCGCGAGATCGATGTCGCGCTTGAGGCCCAGCTTCTCCATCGCCCGCTGCGGCGCGGACTTCTGCCCGGGGGCCTTGCTGCTGGCGGTGGCGGCCTCCGGGGATGCGGACATCGGGCGATTCTGCCCGCGCCGATCGGGCTTTTCAGTCGTGCTGCCAGTGCAGCGGCTCGACGCCGTAGTAACCGGCGAGCACGGCGTAAAGCGCCGGGTACTCGGCCTGCAGCGCCTGCGGCTGCTCGAAGAAGCGTTCGGTGGCGACGGCGAAGAATTCCGCCTCGCTCTGCGCCGCGTAGTCGCCGAGGCAGCCGGTCTCACCCCGCGCCAGGCTCGCGTGCAGCTGCGCCCACGCCGCGCGAAACACTGCTGTCCACTGCGCCGCATGCATCCGGCCGGGCAGCGCCGGCGCACCGTTCGCCGGTCCGGTGGCCTGGTCGAGCTGGTGCGCGAATTCGTGCAGCACCACGTTCTCGCCGTCGTCGGGCCAGGCGGCGCCGTTGCGCACGGCCTCCCACGACAGGATCACCTGGCCTTGCTGCCAGCTCTCGCCCGCCAGCTGCCGGCGCTCGTCCTGCAGCACGCCGCCGGGCCGCGGCGCGGCGCGCTCGACGACGAAGTGGCCCGGGTACAGCAGCACCTGGCTCAGGTTGTGGAAACGCTCGGTGCGGCCGAACAGCAGCAGGCAGGCCTGGGCGGCGATCGTCACGCGCATCTCATCGGTCACGACGAGCCCGCGGCAGCCGATGATCGGCACCTCCGCCAGGAAGGCCTGCACCTGGCCCTTCAGCCGCTGCTGCAGCGGCGGCGGCAGGCGGTTGATCAGCGGCACGCGGCGGCGCAGGATGCGGCGCCAGGGCGCGGGAAACGGCTGCGCCCGCCAGCGCGCACGGCGCCACTGTTCGAAGCGGCCCTGCAGCGCCCACCACAGCACCAGCAGCGTGGCAGCGGCGGCCAGCCAACCCATCGCCATGGCGCTTCCTCACGTGTTGTTCGAACCGGGCACATGGGTGCGCCGGCCCGGGCTTTCAAGACGCAGGATCGAGCTTACTGCGCAGGAAGGCGCGGATGTCTTCCGCCAGCGCCGGGCGCATGGTCGCCAGCATCGCGCGCCGCTCGGGCGGCAGGTGGTCCACCGCCGCCCCCTCGGGGCCGAAGACATAGTGCGCGAACAGCTGCGCCCAGGCCGCGCGCTGCTCGGCCGGCAGCGGCCGCAGCACCATCACTGCGTGCAGCAGCACGTCGAGCGCCGAGCCGGTCGCCGCGCCGCCGCCCGGCCACCAGTAGTTGACCATCAGGTTGAAGGCATCGAGCGAGCGCACGTGGTGCCACCACAGCGGCGGGATGTACAGCGCATCGCCCGGCGCCAGCTCGGCCACCCAGGCGTCGGCGAGCGCGCTGCGGAAGCGCGGAAAGCGCGTCTCGTCGACGGCGTCGAAATCCACCAGGCTGATCGGCGTGCCGGTCGGCGCGAAGCCGAGCGGGCCGATGTACAGATCGGCGATGCGGCCGGGCTCGAACAGCGTGAAGCGCCGCCGCCCGGCGACCACGCAGGCGATGTTGCAGGACTCGTCGAAATGCGCCGGCGTGACGATGCGGTTGCCCAGCCACAGCCGCGGCGCGACGCTCGCCGGCAGCAGCGGATTCAGGTGCCGCTCGGCGAAGCCCGGCAGGCAGTCGCTGATCAGCGCGCTCTGCACGGCGACCGACGGCGGCGCGTCGAAATGGCGGTAGCGCAGCACCTGCTCGAGCAGTGCCGAGACCGGCAGCTGCCGGCGCAGGAAATTGAAGCCGGCCAGCGTCTCGTCGTAGAAGATGCGCCCGCCGCGGCCCGGCGGCACCATCACCGCGTCGACCGGGTGGCTGCTGGCGAAGCCGGCGAGGTACTGCGCCAGCGCGTCGGCGCCGCGCGCGCCCTCGGCCACCGCCGGCCAGTGGTCGACCAGGCCCTCGAGCACCACCGGCCGGTACGCCGGCATCAGCTCGTGCGCGAAGCGCGCCGCATCGATGCCGCGCTGGCGGGGGATGATCGGCATCGCCGCTGGCCGCGTCTTTCGGGTGCTACTTCGCCGGCTTGGCCAGCGTCGGCTGCTCGAGGTCGAGCGCGTCGATCGTGATGCGCCGGGCCGAGCCGTTCAGCGGCACCAGCGTGTCGCCGGCGGCCTTCAGGTCACCGGCGATCACGCCGCGCAGCGCGTCCGGCTTCCAGTGCGTTTTCGCGAAGGACTGAACCTGCTCGGGCGTCACCGCCATCACCTCGTCGACGGTACGCGCAAGCTCGTCGAGCGGCCGCGCGGCCACCAGCTGCGCGACCACCAGCGAGGCCAGCCCGCCGGTGGTCTCCAGCCGCCGCGCGAAGCTGCCGACCAGCGTGGCCTGGCGCGCGGCAAGCTCATCGGCCGGCGGCGGTGCATCGGCCAGGCGCCGGATCTCGCCGCGCAGCAGGTCCAGCACCTGCACCGCGGTCGGGTGGTTGGTCTGCGTCGACGCATGCAGCATGCCGGCCTGCGGATGCACTTCCACCTCGCTGAAGGCGCCGTAGCTCAAGCCGCGCTTGATGCGCACCTCCTGGTTCAGCCGCGCCGAGTAACCACCGCCGAGCACGGTGCTGGCGACCTGGCCGATGCGGCGTTCGCTCGAGCGCGTCTCGACGAAGGGCGCGGTGACCATCACGCCGCTCTGGCCGCTGCCGGGCATGTCGATCAGCAGCAGCGCCTCGGGCAGCGGCTCGGGCTTGGCCGCCGCCGGGACGACCGGCACCTGTCCGGCGACGCGCCAGTTGCCGAACAGGCGCTCGGCGAGCGCGCGGCCGCGCGCGAGGTCGATGTCGCCGGCGAGCACCAGCACCGTGCGCTCGGGCCGGTACCAGGCGGCGTGGAAGGCGGCAATGTCACTGCGCGTCAGGCGCTTCAACGTCGCCGGTGCGACGAGCCGGCCGTAGGCGGTGTCGCCCCAGTACTGGCGGCGCGCCACCAGCACCGAGACCTGCGCCGGGTCGCCGAGCGTCACGCGCAGGCCGTCCAGCGACTGCGCGCGCGCGCGTTCGAGCTCGGCGGCGGCCAGCGTCGGCTGACGCACGACGTCGGCGAGCAGCGCGGCCGCGGCATCGAGCTTCGGTGTCGTCACCGTCATCGCGACCGTCGACGAGCGCCAGCCGCTGCCCGCATCGAGCGAGGTGCCGAGCGCCTCGGCCTGGCGCGCCAGCTCAGTGGCGGAGACGGCCCGCCCGCCGCGCTTCGCACCTTTGCTCAACAGCCCGGCGGTCATCGCCGCGGTGCCGGCGCGGCCGGGCGGATCGAGCTCCGGCCCGGCACGCACCAGCACGCCGAGCGTGACCACCGGTGCGGTGCTGCGCGGCGCGACCACCAGCGTCAGGCCGTTGGGCAGCGTGTGCTCGTGCAGCGGCGGCATCACCACCGCGCGCGGCGGCTGCGGCAGCGGCGGGGCGTCGACGCCGGGGGTGGCGGCGAGGGCAGGCACGGCGAAGTTGAGCGCGGCAAGCGCCACGAGACAGCGGCGCATCACGGCTTGCCCTCCTGCGTGTAGTGGATCGTCACCCGCTTGCCGGCGAGCATCTGGCGCAGCACGCGCTGCACATCGGCGGCCGTCACCGCCTGCAGCCGCACGAGCTCGCGGTCGGCGTCGCGCGGATCGCCGCGTTGCAGCACCGCCTTGCCGATCGCCCCGGCCTTGCCCTGCGGCGTCTGGCGGCTGACCAGCGCGGCGGTCAGCAGCTGGGTGCGCACCTTGTCGAGCTCGGCGGCGGCGATCGGCCCGCTGGCCAGGCGGTGGATCTCGCGCAGCAGCGCGGCTTCGACGCGCGGCAACGGCTCGCGGCTGGCAGCGATCGCATAGGCCGCCAGCATGCCGGCGTCGGCATACAGCTCGGCGGAGAAGCCGACCGCCTGCGCCGCCTGGGCGCGGTAGACCAGCGCCTCGTTGAGCCGCGACGAGTCGCCGGCCGACAGCAGCGCCGATCCGATGTCGAACGCCGCCGCATCGGCATGTGCCGCCGGCGGGCCCTGCCACAGCAGCGCGACGGCCGGCAGCGGCACGTTCGGCCCGTGCAGCACGACGCGGCGGTCGGCCGTGCGCGGGGGCTCCTTGACGGCGACGCGCGGGATCGGCTCCGCAGGTTTCTGCAGCGGGCCGAAGTAGCGATCGATCCAGGTGTCGAGCTGCGGCGGATCGAAATCGCCGACGACGATCAGCAGCGCGTTGTCCGGTCGGTAATAGGTCTTGTGAAAGCGGCGCACGTCATCGAGCGTCGCGGCGTTCAGGTCCTCCATGCTGCCGACCACCGGCCGCTTGTACGGATGCGCCGTGAAGTGTTCGCTTGGCAACGCGTTGAACAAGCGCCCATAAGGATCGGCCAGCACACGCTGGCGCAGCTCTTCCTGCACCACCGCGCGCTCGCTGTCGAGGTTCGGCTGGTCGACGTTCAAGTTCGCCAGCCGCTCGGCCTCGGCCCACAGGATGCGTTCGAGGTGGTTCGACGGCACCTCGCTCTGGTAGGCCGTCATGTCCTCGGCGGTGAAGGCGTTGTTGTTGCCGCCGACGTCCTCGGTCAGGCGGTCGAACATCTCGTTGGCCATGTGGCGCGTGCTCTTGAACATCATGTGTTCGAAGAGGTGCGCGAAGCCGGAACGGCCGGCCGGATCGTCCTTGCCGCCGACGCGGTACCAGAGCTGCACGCTGACCGTCGAGTTGCTGCGGTCGGGCACGCTGACGACGTGCAGCCCGTTGGGCAGGCGGCGCTCGCGCAGTGCCAGCGGCGGCAGCGCGATCGGCGCTGCCGCTGCCGTGGCGGCGAGCACCGGCAGCGGGGCGAACAGGGCGCCGGCGAGCGCGATGCAATCGCGGCGGTTCAGGTGGATCGGCATGCGGCAGGCTGGGACGAGTGAAGGCCGGCGGCCTTTCTATCACGCGCTCGTTGCCGGCAGGCCGCGTGCCCGCCGCCGCTCGATTCAGAAGCCTTCGAGCACGCCCTTGCCGATCGCCTGGCCGCTCTCGACCCAGGCGTGCGCGGCCTTCAGATTCGCCGCGTCGATGCGGCCGAAGCGGCGCGTCAGCGTCGTGCGCAACTCGCCGGCATCGATGGCCCGCGCCACCTCGGCCAGCAGCTGGCCTTGGCGCGCGATGTCCTCGGTGCCGAACAGCGAGCGGGTGAACATCATTTCCCAATGCAGCGACAGGCTCTTGCGCTTCAGCGGTCGCGCGTCGAGCGGGCCGGGGGTGTCGTCGATCAGCGCCAGCCGGCCCTGCGGCAACAGCGCTTCGACGATCGCCGGGTAATGCTGATCGGTGGCGGTGAGGCTGGCGACGAGGTGCACGCCGGGGATGCCGAAACGCTTCAGCTCGGCGTCGAGCGGCTGGCGGTGATCGATGACGTGCTGCGCGCCGAGGTTCGTCACCCAGTCGATGCTCGCCGGCCGCGACGCGGTGGCGATGACCTCGAGTTGCGTGTAGCGGCGCGCCAGCTGGATCAGCATCGAGCCGACGCCACCGGCCGCTCCGGTGATCAGCAGGCGCTGGCCGGCACCGCCGCCCTGCGGCACGCCGAGGCGGTCGAAGAGCAGTTCCCACGCCGTGATCGTCGTCAGCGGCAGCGCGGCGGCGGCGGCCCAATCGAGGCTCGGCGGCTTCTTCGCGACGATGCGGTGGTCGACCAGCTGCCGCTGCGCGTTGCTGCCCGGACGGTCGATCGCCCCGGCGTACCAGACCGCGTCGCCCGGTGCGAAGCCCTGCACCGCGCTGCCGACCGCGCGCACCACGCCCGCCGCATCCCAGCCCAGCACCTTGGCGCTGCCGGCCGGCGGCGCGACGCCGGCGCGCACCTTGACGTCGACCGGATTGACCGACACCGCGTGTACCTCGACCAGCAGGTCGTTGGACCTGAGCGCCGCCGGTTCGGGCAGGTCGAGATCGATCAGCGAGCGCTCGTCGCTGAGCGGCAGGTTGTGGTGGTAGCCGACGGCTTTCATCGTGGTGCCTGGGTGCATGGCAGTGGGAATGGCCGCCACTGTGCCGCGGCGAGGCGTCGCGAACCAGCAGTGCGAGACTGCGCCAATCACAAACGGCATTTGTCGATTCGGAGCCCGGATGGTGAAGACATCGGACCTGGCGGCGGCCAAGAGCGGTCCCGAACTGGCCGCGCTGCGGCTGGCGCTGCGCGTCGCCGACCTGGGCGGTGTCGCCGCGGCGGCGCGTGAGCTCAACCAGCTGCCGGCGACCGCCACCGCCGCGGTGCGCCGCCTCGAAGCGCAGCTCGGCGTGCGCCTCTTCACGCGCTCCAGCCGTGCGCTGCGGCCGACCCCCGAGGGCGCGGCCTTCCTCGCGCGCAGCCGCGAAGCGCTGGCCCTGCTGGAGCTGGCGATGGGCGAGCTGCACGCGCCGCTGACGCAGGTGCGCGGCACGTTGCGACTGAGCGTCTCGGCCGACTTCGGCACCCACGTGCTGCGGCCGCTGCTCGACGAGTTCCTGCAGGCCCATCCGCAGCTGCAGCTCGAGCTCTTCGTCAGCGACCGCATCAGCGACCTGGCGCGCGAGCCGATCGATGCCGCACTGCGCTACGGCGTGCCCGAGCACGCGGGCCAGATCGTGCGCCACCTGGTCGACAACCGCGCGATCCTGGTCGCCGCGCCGGCCTACCTGCAGCGCGCCGGCACGCCGCGGCGCATCGAGGACCTGGCGCAGCACGAGGGCATCGACCTGCGCATCGCCAGCCGCTCCGGCCAGCGCTGGCGGCTGCTGGAACGCGGCCGGCCGGTCGAGGTGAAGCTGCGCGCGCGGCGCAGCGTCGACAACGGCTTGATCGCGCGGCTGTGGGCGATCGACGGGATGGGCATTGCGCTGAAAGCGCAACTCGACGTCGCGGCCGACCTGGCGGCGGGCCGGCTGGTGCGCGTGCTGCCGAAGCTTCAATCGCCGCCGTATCCGCTGCAGCTGGTGCTGGCGCGCGGCACGCACCTGAACGCGCGCATGCGTGCGCTCGGCGACTTCCTGCAGCCACGGCTCGCACGCCTGCTCGACGGCGGCTGACCGCCGCTGCTGACACGCCGCTGTCAGCAGCACACGCGCAGCATGCGCTCCTCGTCAACACCACCAAGGAGAAAACGCATGACCACCACCACGCTGAACAACGCCGCCAACTGGTTCGAGATCCCGGTGCGCGACCTCGACCGCGCGCAGGCCTTCTACGAGAAGCTGCTGGCCAAGGCGCTGCGCCGCGAGGCGATGGGCCCGCAGACGCTGGCGGTGATTCCCTACGACCAGGCCGGTGTCGGCGGCGCGCTGCTGGCCGGCGACCACATCCCCGACCCGAGCCCGAACGGCACGCTGGTCTACCTGAACGCCGAGCCTTCGCTCGACTCGGCGGTCGAGCGCGCCGTTGCCGCCGGCGGCCGCATTGCGACGCCGCGTGTCGAGCTGCCCGAAGGCATGGGCTGCTTCGCGCACGTGATCGACAGCGAAGGCAACCGCGTCGGGCTGCACGCGCTGCGCTGATGCTGACGCTGCAGCTGCAGTCATTGGTGGAACGCCCGGAGGCGGCGGTGTTCGAGGAACGCTGGCAAGGCGGTGACAATGCGCCGCCCGATCCAGACCTCACCGCCGTCCCGATGCGTCGTGCCGATCGACTCTTTCAGCTGGTGCAACTGATCCGCGGCCGGCGCCTGTCGACCGCGGCCTTCCTGGCCGAGCGGCTGCAGGTCTCGCTGCGCACCGTGTACCGCGATGTCGCCGACCTGGCGGCGCAAGGGGTGCCGATCGAGGGCGAGGCGGGCGTCGGCTACCGCATGCGATCGGGTTTCGACCTGCCTCCGCTGATGTTCACCGCCGACGAAGCCAAGGCCCTGGTGGCCGCGGTGCGGCTGGCCCAGCCGCGCCTCGATGCAGCGCTGTCGCAGCAGGCGGACAGCGCCTTGTCGAAGATCCTGTCGGTGCTGCCGCCGGCCACCCGCGCAGCCGCCGAGAGCCTGGCGGTCTACGCGCCCTCGATGGGCCTGGACGAGGCCACGCGCAGCCGGCTCGAAGCCGCGCGCCTGGCCACCGAAGCGCGCCGCAAGCTGCGGCTGCGCTACGTCGACCTGAAGGACGCCGAGAGCGAGCGCACCGTGCGCCCGCTCGGCTGCTTCTTCTGGGGCCAGGTGTGGACGCTGGCCGCCTGGTGCGAAAGCCGCGACGGCTTTCGCAGTTTCCGCGTCGACCGCATCGCCGAGCTGCGAGTGCTCGACGAGCGCTTCCGCGACGAGCCGGGACAGACGCTGGCGGATCTGATCCGGGCCTTCGAGGCGGAGCGCTGACGCGCGCTCTCAAGCCGCCCCGAAGAGCCGCCGCAGCCAGGCGACGAAGCGCGCGAACCCGCCTTGCGCAGCCGCCGCCGGCGCCGGCTCCGGCGCCACCTGGTAGCGCTCCTGCAGCCGCAGATTGAAGGTCGCGAAGAAGTCGGCGGCCATCTTCTGCGCCGCCATGTCCACGAGCCGCGAGCCGATCTGCGCGATCTTGCCGCCGACTTGGGCGTTGGCGGTGTAGTGCAGGATCGTCTCGCGCGCGCTCACCGCTTCGAGCCGGATCTCGGCCGAGCCCTTGCCGTGGCCGGCGGCGCCGCCCTGGCCTTCGAAGCGCAGCGTGTACGAGGTCGGCGGCTGCAGGTTCTCCAGCTGCAGCTTGCCCTTGAACTTGGCCTTGACCGGGCCGATCGCGGCGGTGACGAGCGCCTCGTACTGGTTCGGGCCGGTCGGCGTGATGCTCTCGCAGCCGGGGATTGCGGCCTGCAGCAGCGTGATGTCGTTCAGCGCCTCCCAGGCCTGGGCCTGGCCGACGGGCAGCGATTGCTGGTTGGTCAGTTGCATAGGTGTTGTCGCGTCTTTTGAGGGTTATCGCCGTCAGTGCGGGCGGCGCGGCGGGGTGTCCATCTGCCGCAGCACCTGCACCAGCTCGGCCAGGCTCTGCAGATTGTGAGCCGGCAGGAAACGGTCGACGTGCGGCAGCATCGCCTTGATGCCGCCGGCGCGCGGCTCGAAGCGCTCGAAGCGCAGCAGCGGATTGAGCCAGATCAGCCGCCGGCAGCTCTTGTGCAGCCGCTCCATCTCGAAGCTCAAAGCGCGCGTATCGCCGTGCTCGAGGCCGTCGCTGATCAGCAGCACGGTGGCGCGGCTGGACAGCACGCGGCGCGCCCAGCGGCGGTTGAATTCCTGCAGGCTGGTGGTGATGCGCGTGCCGCCGGACCAGTCCTCGACCGCATGCACGACCTGCGCAATCGCCAGGTCGGGATCGCGGCGCTTCAGCAGCCGCGTCGTGCGCGTCAGCCGGGTGCCGAAGACGAAGCTCTCGACGCGCGCCTCGGCATGGCCGAGCGCATGCGCGAAGTGCAGCAGCATGCGCGAATAGCGGCTCATCGAGCCGGAGATGTCGGCCAGCACCGTCAGCGGCGCGGGCCGCAAACGCTGGCGGCGCCAGCGCATGTCCCACAGCTCGCCGCCGTGGCGCGCCATGGCTTGCAGCGTCGCGCGCCAGTCGGGCCGGCCCGGCGGGGCGGCGGGGCGGCTGCGGCGCGTGGGCAGCTGCTCGAACATCAGCGGCAGGTCGGTGAGCAACCGGCGCGCCTGCCGCCATTCCTCGCTGCTCATCGTGTCGAAGTCGGCCTTCTGCAGGAGCTCGCGGTCGTTCCAGGTCAGCGTCGCGTCGAGCTCGATCTGCTCGTCCTGCGCTTCGGCGGGTGGCGTCGGCGGCTGGTGCGGGAAGAGCGCATCGCCCAGGCGCCGGTTCTCCGGCGCCGGGGGCGCGCCGTCCTTGGCGCGCACTGTCGGCAACAGCAGCGCGCGCATGCGGCCGAGCAGGTCGGGATCGCGCCAGAACAGCACGAAGGCCTGGTCGAACAGCTCGCGGTGCTCGATGCGGTCGAGCAGGCAGGCGCTGAGCACCGCGTGGAAATCGCGCTTGCGCTCGAAGCCTGCCACCTGCAATGCCTGCAGCGCGAGCTGCACGCGGTCGGTGCCGACGGCCAGGCCCGCAGCGCGCAGCACGCGGGCGAAGTGCATGACGTTCTCGGCCAGGTGGCCGGGCGTCTTCTGCGCGATCAGCATCGCCGCCCTCGCGCGCTACACCGCCTGCACATCGCGCTTGACCTGCTCGAGCAGCCGCGCGGCCTCGCTGCCCTGCAGCTTGGCGATGTCGTCCTGGTACTTCAGCAGCACGCCCAGCGTGTGCTGGATGACCTCCGGGTCGAGCACCAGCGTGTCGAGCTCCATCAGCGCGCGCGCCCATTCGATCGTCTCGGCGATGCCGGGCAGCTTGTAGAGCTCGATCTCGCGCAGCTTCTGCACGAAGGCGACGATCTGCCGCGCCAGCGCGTCGGCGGCGCCCGGTACGCGGCGCTTGAGGATCTCCAGCTCCCGCGCAGCGTCCGGAAAGCCGACCCAGTGGTAGAGGCAGCGGCGCTTGACCGCGTCGTGGATCTCGCGCGTGCGGTTCGAGGTCAGCACGACGATCGGCGGCGTGATCGCCTTGACGGTGCCGAGCTCGGGAATCGTGATCTGGAAGTCCGACAGCACTTCGAGCAGGAAGGCTTCGAAGGGCTCGTCGGCGCGGTCGAGCTCGTCGATCAGCAGCACCGGCGCCACCGGGTTCGCCGGATCGATCGACTGCAGCAGCGCGCGCTTGGTCAGGAAGCGTTCGCTGAACAGCTCCGAGGCGAGGGCGTCGCGGCTCGTCGACGTTCCCTCTGCGAGACGGATCTCCATCATCTGCCGGCCGTAGTTCCATTCGTAGGCCGCGCCGGCGAGGTCCAGGCCCTCGTAGCACTGCAGGCGGATCAGCGGCCGGTTCAGGATCGCGGCCAGCGTGCGCGCGATCTCGGTCTTGCCGGTGCCGGGCTCCCCTTCGAGGAACAGCGGGCGCTGCAGCTTCAGCGCCAGGTAGACGACCGTCGCCAGCTGGCGGTCGGGCACGTAGTCATGGGCCAGCAGGCGGCTGGCGGTGTCGTCGATGCTGGTCGGGAGGTCGGTCACGGGCGCGTCCAAGAAAAAACGCCGCAGCGCGTGCGGCGTTTCGATGATGGCATGAGCCGTTGTTAGGTCGCCGCCACCGCTCTTTGCGCCAGCACCGGGATCAAGGCCGCGCGGTACTCGGCCGAGCCGTGCAGATCGGTGTTCAAGCCGTCCGGCGGGAAGCTCGCGCCTTGCAGCGCCGCGCCCGACCAGTTCGACGCCAGCTTGGCTTCGAGCTCCTTGGCGCGGAACACGCACGCACCGGCGCCGGTGACGGCCACGCGCACGCCCTGCGCGCCCTTGCTGACAAACACACCGACGATCGAGAACCGCGACGCCGGCTGCTTGAACTTCTGCCAGGCCGCCTTCTCGGGCACCGGGAAGCTGACCGCGGTGATGATCTCGCCTTCCTTCAGCGCGGTCTCGTACAGGCCGGTGAAGAAGGCGTCCGCGGCGATGGTGCGGGTATTGGTGTGGATCGTCGCGCCCAGACCCAGCACTGCGGCCGGATAACAGGCCGCCGGGTCGTTGTTGGCCAGGCTGCCGCCGATCGTGCCGCGGTTGCGCACCTGGCGATCGCCGATGTGGCTGGCCAGGTCCGCCAGCGCCGGAATCGCCTTGGCGACCTCGGCGCTCGCGGCGACCTGCGCATGCGTGGTCATCGCGCCGATCTTGACCACATTGCCGGACACCGTGATGCCCTTGAGCTCGGCGATCTGGCTCAGATCCACCAGGGCTTCAGGCGCCGCCAGGCCGAGCTTCATCGCCGGCAGCAGCGATTGGCCGCCGGCCAGGATCTTGGCATTGGCACCGGCCGCGGCCTTGGCGGCATCGGCCACCGAGGCGGGGTTCGAATAAGCGAAGGCTTGCATGTGTTTTCTCCTTCAGCGCATCAGCGATGCAGTGCGGTCTGTTGGGCCGCCTTCCAGACGTTGTACGGCGACGCCGGCATCGGCACGTCCTTGACGCCCAATGCATCGCAGATCGCGTTGATCACCGCCGGCGGCGAGCCGATGGCGCCCGCTTCACCGCAACCCTTGACGCCGAGCGGATTGTGGGTGCACGGCGTGCCCTTGGCCGTTTCGACGTTGAAGCTCGGCAGGTCGTCGGCGCGCGGCATCGCGTAGTCCATGAAGCTGCCCGACAGCAGCTGGCCGCTCTCGGTGTCGTAGACGCCGTGCTCGAGCAGCGCCTGGCCGATGCCCTGCGCCAGCCCGCCATGCACCTGGCCCTCGACGACCATCGGGTTGATGATGTTGCCGAAGTCGTCGCAGGCGGTGAAGCGGTCGATCTTGGTCGCGCCGGTGGCCGGATCGATCTCGACCTCGCAGATGTAGGTGCCCGCCGGGTAGGTGAAGTTGCTCGGGTCGTAGAACGCGTTCTCGTTCAGGCCCGGCTCGAGCTTGTCGTGCGGGAAGTTGTGCGGCACGTAGGCCGTCAGCGCGACCGAGCCGAAGGGCACCGCCTTGTCGGTGCCGGCGACCTTGAACTGCCCGCCCTCGAAGACGATGTCGGTGTCCGCCGCTTCGAGCAGGTGCGCGGCGATCTTCTTGCCCTTGGCGATGATCTTGTCCAGCGCCTTGACGATCGCGGTGCCGCCGACGGCGATCGAGCGGCTGCCGTAGGTGCCCATGCCGAACAGCACCTTGCCGGTGTCGCCGTGCTCGATGCTGATGTCGTCCATCGGCAGGCCGAGCTTGTCGGCGACGACCTGCGCGAAGGTGGTCTCGTGGCCCTGGCCGTGGCTGTGGCTGCCGGTGAAGATGGTGACCTTGCCGGTCGGATGGACGCGTACTTCACCGGCTTCGAACAGGCCCGCGCGGGCGCCCAGCGCGCCGGCCACCGACGACGGCGCGATGCCGCAGGCTTCGATGTACGCCGCATACCCGATGCCGCGCTTCAGCCCCTTCGCTTCGCTCGCCTTGCGGCGCGCCGCGAAGCCGCCGACATCGGCCATCTCGACCGCGCGGTTCATCGTCGCGAAGTAGTCGCCGGTGTCGTAGGTCAGGCCGACCGGCGATGCGTACGGGAACTCGGTGATGAAGTTGCGGCGGCGGATCTCGGCCGGATCGATCTTCATCTCGCGCGCCGCCGTCTCGACGATGCGTTCGAGCAGGTAGGTGGCCTCTGGGCGGCCGGCGCCGCGGTAGGCATCGACCGGCGCGGTGTTGCTGAACACCGCGGTCACCTCGCACCAGATCTTCGGCGTCTTGTACTGGCCGGCCAGCAGCGTGGCGTGCAGGATCGTCGGGATGCAGGTCGAGAAGGTCGAGAGATACGCACCGAGGTTGGCGGTGGTGTCGGCGCGCAGCGCGAGGAAGTTGCCGTCCTTGTCGAGCGCGAGCTTGGCGGTCGTGACGTGGTCGCGGCCGTGGGCGTCGGAGAGGAACGCTTCGCTGCGGTCGCAGGTCCACTTGATCGGCCGCTTGATCTGCTTCGAGGCGAAGACCAGCGCGGTTTCCTCGCCGTAGAGGTAGATCTTCGAGCCGAAGCCGCCGCCGACGTCGGGCGCGATGACGCGCATCTTGTGCTCGGGGATGCCGAGCACGAAGGCGCACATCAGCAGCCGCTCGACGTGCGGGTTCTGGTTGCTGACGTACAGCGTGTAGCTGTCGGCGTTGAAGTCGTAGGACGCATTCGCGGCGCGCGGCTCCATCGCGTTCGGGATCAGCCGGTTGTTGCGGAACGAGAGTGTGGTGACGTGGGCGGCGTTCTTGAAGGCGGCGTCGGTGCCGTCCTTGTCGCCGATGCCCCAGTGGTAGCAGACGTTGCCGTCGGCCTCGTCGTGCACCGTGGCGGCGGCGCCGGCGGCCTTCGCGGTGTCGATCACCGGCGTCAGCTCCTCGTACTCGACCTCGATCAGCGCGGCGGCGTCCTTGGCCTGCTCCAGCGACTCGGCGACGACCAGCGCGACGCGATCGCCGACATAACGGACCTTGCCGTCGGCCAGCACCGGGTGCTTGGGCTCCTTCATCGGCGTGCCGTCGAGGTTGTTGATCAACCAGCCGCAGGGCAGGCCGCCGACGGCCTTGAAGTGCTCGCCGGTGAAGATGCCGAGCACGCCGGGCGCCTGGGCGGCCTCCGCGGTGTCGAGCGCCTTGATGCGTGCATGCGCATACGGCGAGCGCAGGAAGTAGGCGTAGGTCTGGCCTTGCAGCGTGATGTCGTCGGTGTACTGGCCGCGGCCGGTCAGGAAGCGGGCGTCTTCACGGCGTTCGACCGATTGGCCGATGAAACCTTGGGGTGCGTTCATGTGCGCCTCCTCAACCCTTCATGGCCGCAGCACCCTGCTGCACGGCCTTGACGATGTTGTGATAACCGGTGCAGCGGCACAGGTTGCCTTCGAGCGCCTCGCGCACCTGGGCTTCGCTGTTGCAGCCGTGGTTCTTCACCAGGTCGACCGCGCTCATCACCATGCCCGGCGTGCAGAAGCCGCACTGCAGGCCGTGGCACGAGCGGAACGCGGCCTGCATCGGATGCAGCGTGCCGTCGGCGGCGGCCAGGCCCTCGATCGTCGTCAGCTCGCGGCCGGCGGCCTGCACTGCCAGCATCGAGCAGCTCTTCACCGCGCGGCCGTCGAGGTGCACCGTGCACGCGCCGCACTGCGTGGTGTCGCAGCCGACGTGCGTGCCGGTCAGGCGCAAGTCCTCGCGGATGAATTCGACCAGCAGCGTCTGCGGCTGCACTTCCCGGCTCACGGACTTGCCGTTGACCGTCAACGTGATCGTGGTGCCCATGCGGTCTGCTCCTCTGAAGTGGCGAAGCGCCGGGCTGGGGTCCTGCGGCGCTTCGATCGGCTGATCCTAGGACGGCGCCTCGCCGGGCGCACCAATGGGTAAACCCTGAAGCGGCGCGGGACAGTGCGGCGCCCCAGAATCCGGCACTCACCGGGGCGACCTACCGGAGCCCCACCACGCACAGCCGCAATGGACAACATCGACCTCAACATCTGGCGCCAGGTGGCGTTATGGAGCGCCGCCGGCCACCGCGTGGTGCTGGGCACGATCACGCGCACCTGGGGCTCCGCCCCACGGCCGCCGGGCTCCGCGGTGGCGATCCGCGACGACGGGCTGGTCGCCGGCTCGGTCTCCGGCGGCTGCATCGAGGACGACCTGGTCGACAAGGCGCGTGAAGGCGTGCTGGCCGAAGGCGTGCCGAAGGTCGTGCGCTACGGCATCGATGCCGACGCCGCGCACCGCTTCGGCCTGCCCTGCGGGGGCTTGATCGAGCTGGTGCTGGAGCCGGTGCTGCCGCGCACGCGGGTCGACGAGCTGCTCGATCGCCTGGCGCGCGGCGAACGCGCGCGGCGCGTGCTGACGCTGGCCAGCGGCGAGGTCGAGCTGCAGCCGGCGACCGAGACCGACGAGCTCGAACTGACCGACACCACGCTGACCACCCATCACGGCCCGCATTGGCGGCTGATCCTGATCGGCGCCGGCCAGATGACGCAGTACCTGGCACAGATGGCCACCGCGCTCGGTTACCAGGTGATCGTCAACGACCCGCGCGAGGAGTACGCCGAGGGTTTCGAGGTGCCCGGCGCGACGCTGCTGCGCACGATGCCCGACGACACCGTCACCGCCCTGAAGCCCGACGGCCACACCGCCGTCATCGCGCTGACGCATGACCCGAAGCTCGACGACCTGGCGCTGATGGAGGCGCTGGCCAGCGACGCGTTCTACGTCGGCGCGATCGGCTCGCGCGTGAACCAGGCCAAGCGCAAGGAGCGGCTGGCCGAACACTTCGGCATGACGCCCGAGCAGCTGGCGCGGCTGCACGGGCCGGTGGGCCTGAAGAACGGCGCCCGCACGCCGCCGGAGATCGCGGTGAGCATCCTCGCTGAGCTGACCGCGGTGCGCTACGGCTACCGGATTCCGGAGCCGGTGGTGGTCAAGGGCGCGGCGGCGGTCGAGGCGGGTTGCGTCAGTTGAGCGCAAATCCGCCGGTCAGGGCATCCGGCGCGCTTCCCACCCACCGGCGAGCACCGAGAATCCGGCCCGGTTGAACCGGGGGACTCCAGGATGAAGTGCATCGCGAGCGGCCTGCTGATGGCCGCGTGCTGCATGCTGGCCGCATGCGGCGGCGGGCAAGCGGAGGCGACGAGCGAGCGTCGCGTCACGGCGCAGGCGCTGCGCGCGGACGCTGCCGAAGCGCCGCCCCCGGTCTCGCCCGCAGAAGCCGCGCGCCAGTTGATGGACTTTGGCGAGACGGCGTATCCGGAGCTCTTTTCGTCGCACCCGGCGACGCAGGTCGCCGCGCCATTTGTCTTCCGTCACTACCCGCAGACCGGCACGTACCTCGGCGTGGCGCTGAACGAAGGTGCAGCGTTCATGGACAACGGTGTCTACGTCATGGGCGGCGCCTTCGGACCCGTTCCGCTTTTCGTCGGCAGGCTCGGCCAGTTCGTTGTCCCGCGGCCGTGGCGGCAGACCATCGATCTGCTGAACAACGCCGTCATCGCCGACCCCGTGCGCGCCGTCTATTACGCCAGCGTCCCCAGCAATACATTGGGCGAGGTCGGGCGCCTGGCGGTCATCGATTCGGCCACCGGGCAGTACACGCTTTCCGCCCCGATCGGGGTGGATCCCGGTGCCTTGGCGATGTCGCCTGACGGCGCATGGCTTTACCTCGCGCTTGGCGGCAGCCAGGAGCTGGTTCGCCTGTCACTGCCGGACATGGCCGTCTCCCGGCGCACGAAGTTGCCCGGGGCGGCGAGTTCGATCGCGGTGTCGCCGACCGAGAGCGGGGTGGTCGCTATGTCGATCGGTGGCATGGCCGTGCTTCTGCGCGACATGGTCGTCCAGCCGAAGCGGGCCTACGCCGGCGACCCGATCTCGTTCGACGCCACCGGCGCCTACGTCTTCGGCATCAACACCAACACCTCGGCGTGGCCTTTGCACCGCAACCAGGTCGCGAGCGATGGCCTGTTGCAAGCCGGAGAGGCCTCTGCGGCCACGGGCGCCTACTGGCATGCCGTCGGTCACGCCGGCTCGCGAATCATCGCGCGCAACCGGCTCTGGAATGCCGCCGATCTGAGTCTCCATGGTGTTGTCGAGATGGCTGGCGAGTGTCTCGCCCGCAGCAGCGGCCGACTCATCTGCGTCAAGACGGATGATTGGTTCGATCAGCCCCGACGCATCGTGATCGTCGACGCGGAGACACTGGCGCTGCGGGATCAACTGGCACTGCCGAACGACGCGCGGGAGGGCCGCCCGGTGCTCGGGCCGGGCGCGGGACTCGCCTTTCGCACCGGCTTCTCGCATCCGACCTGGCCCACCGCGCCGCGCATCGTGCTGATGCGCGACGAGCTGCTGCGCTGATCTACCGGCGGGGGCGCCTCATCGCAAGGCGTCGTTGCGCAGCAGCACCAGGCCGGCGGCCGCCTCGGCGCGGGGACTGCTGAAGCCTTCGCGCAGCGCGACCGAGTTGCCGGGGCCGATCACCAGGCGAGCCGCGTCGGCGTCGAACGGCGCCGCAAGCTCGGCCTGCACCGCCAGCGAGGGCACTGCGACCGCCAGCAGTCGTGGGCTGGCCTGACCGCGCGTCAGGCACAGGAGCTTGCTGCCGTTGCGCGGCAGGCACTCCGCGTCCACGGCCAGCGTGCCCTGCAGGCTCAGGTCGGCGCGCTTCCACAACTTGTTGCGGGCAATCAGGTAGCTGCCGACGCTGTCGAAGGCGTGCCAGTGGTAGCCGGTCGCAGCGGAGCTGCGCGGGAAGCGCTCGACGAGGTCGTAGCCGACGAGCTCGATGCGACCCAGCGCGAAGCCCGAGCCTTGGTTCTCGAGGCCGTAGAGCCAGGCGCCATCGGCGCTGAACGCGAACTGGTCGTAGTCGTTGCCGCCGCTGGTGCGCGTCAGCAAGGCCATGTCCCCGATCAGCAGCAACCGCTCCGGCGCGTGCATGCCGACCTCGAGCCCGCGCAGCGAAACGGCCAGCAGCCCCGGCCAGGTGGGCGACGCCGCCATGCTCTGGACCAGCAGCGGCGACAAGTGGAATGTGTCGCGCGGCAGGCGCAAGCGTGCGAGCTCCTTCATGCCGGGCAGCGCCAGGCGCAGCAGCTCGGCGCTGCCGTCGAGCGCGACGTACAGCGACTTGCCATCGGAGGCCAGCGCCAGCGCCCCGGGCTCCGAGCCGACGATCGCCGAGAAGCTGATCTTTCCCGTCGTGGCGTCGATGCTGGCGATGCGGTTGCCGTTGCCCGGCACGCTGCCCGGCACGCTGGCGTAGTACACGCCGCGCGCCGGATCGGCGATCAGCGCGGTGTTCGGCAGGGCCACGCGCAGCGTGCCGTCGGGTCCGGTGACGGCTGGGATGTCGATGATCGGCAGTGTCGCCGCGCCGACCTCGGCGCCCAGCATCTCGTCGCGCAGCAGCGTGATGCGCGTGGCCGACCGCGCGGCGGCCTCGGCGAAGCCGGATCGCCAGGCGACATGGCCGCCGGGGCCCAGCAGCATGCGGCCGCTGTCCGCATCCAGCGGCGCGGCGAGCTGGCCGCGGATGGTCAGCGTCGCTAGATCGACGCTGACCATGCGCGGTGCCGCCGCGTCGCCGTAGGCGTGGCACAGCAGGGTGCTCGCGTTGCGCGGCAGGCATTCGGCGTCGAAGCCGACGACGCCACGCAGCGACAGGTCGTGGGCGTTCCACAGCCGCCGGCGCGTGACGATCGTGTCGCCCGCGAGGCCGATCGTGTGCTCGAACATCCCGCTGCCCGTCGCCACCTCCGAATGCCGTGTCAGGCCGTCGGCCCCGACGTCGAAGCGCCCCAGCGTGTAGCCGCTGCTTCGCGTGTCGAGTCCGAAGAGTCGTTGCCCGTCGGGTGCGAAGATCAACTGGTTGCCGTCCTCGGGGTAGGCGCGGCGCGCCTGGATCACCATCTCGCGCACCAGGACGACGCCACCGGCCGACGTTTGCGGGCTGCGCAGCGAGACGGCGATCACACCCGCGGCGGCCGGCGATGCCGCGATCCGGTCGGCGAGCATCTGCGCGCTGTCGGCGAAGTACGGGTCGGACTTCGGCAGCCGCACGCGGGCGAGCTCCTGCAACCCGGGCAGTGCCAGGCGCAGCACGTCGCCGCTGCCGTCCAGCCCGACGTACAGCGAGCGGCCGTCGGCGGCCAGTGCCAGCGCGCCGGGCTCCTGCCCCACGACGGCCGAGTAGCTGATGCTGCCCGACTCGGCGTCGATCGTCGCGATGCGGTTTCCGTGGCCGCTGACGCTCGCCGCAACGCTGGCGTAGTAGACGCCGCGCGCCGGATCCGCGATCAATGCGTTGTGCACGAGGTCCAGCGTGCGCAGCTGGCGTTTCGGCGCGACGAAGCTGCTCGCCAGGCCCATGAACTGCGGCTGGGCGCCCGGCGCGCTGCTCAGCAGGTAGACGCCGCCGGCGCGATAGCCCGCCTCGTCGTGCAGCGCGACACCCAGGTACAGCCCGGTCTCGGGGTAGTGGCGAAACGCGAACGGCGAGAACCACTGCATCGGCGCTTGGCCGGGAAAGGCGTCCGGGTAACGGGTCTGCGCGAAGTCCAGCAACTGGCGCGCCGCTTCGGCGGTCGACACCATCGGCAGCGACGGGGCGGTGGCGGCAAGCGCGCGCTGCGCGGCCCTGGGCTGCCGGGTCGGTGCATCGTCACCGCCTCCGCAGGCGGTCAGCAGCAAGCACGTGGAAAGAACCCAGGAGGACAGCCAGCGCATCGTCATCGTCACCGCTCGATTGCAAGCACGCTGTCGCGCGCCAAAAAAGCGGCGATTGTCGATGCGCGGCGGGTCACGCGCCCGTGCGCGCGCCCCCGCACCCGAGGGGCCGGGCGCAGGGCGGCGCAGCCCAGCGGGACGGAGGCGTCCGGATCGGTGATCGACATGCGCCTGTGCCGCTCGGCCTTCTGGGGTACAAGCACCGGCATGTCCGACGACTACCAGATCCCGATCCCGCCGTCCTTCCACGCGCTGCACAGCGACCCGCGCGGCCGCCTGACGCTGCCGCTGGCCGAGTTCCGCACGCGCTACGAGCTGTGCGAGGACATGGCGCAACAGCTCGTCGAGCGGGCGCAGGCGGCGCACCACGACATCGGCCTGGCCGAGGACGAGGTGCTCGCGCGCTGCCACGCGGGCGTCGGCGAGCCCGAGGTCGGCTTGTCGGCCGACGAAGCGGCCTGGGTCACGCTGCGCCTGGCGGAGCTGCTCGGCTGGCCGTTTCCGGACTGGCTGCCGCCGCCCACCGCTGCCGGGCGGCCATCGCCACCGCGATGACCAGCACCATCATCGCGAACGCCGCCCACGCATAGGGCCAGCCGAGCGGCATGCCGGCCAGGATCAGCCCGTCGTTGCCGCCGGGAATCAGCAGGCTGCCCCAGCCCATCAACAGGCCGCCGGCGACGCAGCGCGCCCAGTCCCGTGCCGGCGGCCAGCCGCGGCGCCAGCGGCCGGCACCACCGGCCAGCGCCCCCGCGAGTAGGCAAGCGAACAGGCCGACCCGGGCCGGCACGCTGTGCGCCATGCCGTGCGCCAGCTCGGCCAGCAGGTCGGTGTAGGCCCAAGGTCCGGCCAGCAGCAGCAGCGCCAGGAAGCTCAGGCCGATCACCGTCGTCGCGGCCCGCGGCGTCCAGGCGCCACCCAGGCGCTGGCGCGCAGGCGCTGCCGCGCGCTGGTGTGCGTGGCGCAGCGCTGCGACCACGCGCCACAGCGCCCACGCGCCGGCGAGCGCGAGCAGCCCCGAGGCCGGCGCAGCGAGCGCCGGCGGCGTCTCGGCCAGCGGCGCCGGCGCCATCGCCGCGAACAGCGGCTCGACGCTCAGGCAACCGGCGAAGAAGCCGAGCGGCGTCGCCAGGTACGCCCATTCGCCGTTGCCGAAGCGCGCGATCGCGCCGAACACGCAGGCCCGGTTGACGAAGGCGCCCAGGCCGAGCAGCGCCGCACCGGCGAAGGTCCAGCCCGACAGCGGGTAGCCGGCGGGCAGCCGCGGCAGTACGCCGAACGCACGGGCGATCAGCAACCCGGCGCCGACCCACAGCGCCGCCTCGGCCAGCGCCGCCAGCCGCGTCGCGCGGCGCTCGCGCAGCCATTCGTCGACAGCCGCCACGGTGCAGGTCGCGCCGCGCTGGATCGCCAGCCCCATCAGCGCCGCGCAGGCGGCTGCCGCGGCGCCCGCCGCGATGGCCGGGGCGTCCATCATTCGTGGACGATCACGCCCTCGATCGGATCCACCGGCGCCTGCCAGGGCGCGCGCTCGATCATCCGCCGCGCATCGGCGAAACCGGCCTCGCGGCGCGCGCGCACGCCGGCGGCGCTGAAGTCGATGTCCTTGGTGTGGTCCTCGCCCTCCAGTCGCGGCGCGACCAGGTGCGCCACGTGCATCGTCGTGCCGCAGCCCCAGCTCGCCAGCTCCTTGACCGCCGTGTCGGCCTGCCGGGACGCCGGCAGCTGCTTGACCAGCTCGCGGATCACGTGGCGCAGCCGGTGGATCTGCTGCTGGCGGGCGATGTGGCTGTCGGCGCGGCTGGCGTACTGGATGTCCTTGTGCCGGCCCATCACCTGCCAGATCGATTCCGGCTCCGGGCCGGTCTGGTGCCACACGTTGACCGCGAAGATCAGCGAGTCGCGGCGCGGCTTGTCGTCGAGCACCGCTTCGATCGGCGTGTTCGAGTAGATGCCGCCGTCCCAGTACGGCTGGCCATCGATGCGCACCGCCGGAAAAGCCGGCGGCAGCGCGCCGGAGGCCATCACGTGCTCCAGCCCGAGCGGCTCGTCGCGGCTGTCGAAGTAGCGCATCCTGCCGCTGCAGGCATTGACCGCGCCGACGGTCAGCCGCGTCTTGCAGGCCCGCACGTAGTCGAAGTCGACCAGCTCGGCGAGCGTGCGGCGCAGCGGCTCGGTGCTGTAGTAGGCGGCGTGCTCGACGCCCAGCGCCGCCTGTGCGCCGCGCAGCGCAGCGCCGTTGGGCTCGAAGAAGGCCGGGATGCCGCGCATCACCGTCGTCATGTTGGCCAGCAGGTTACCCATGCCGAGCCAGTCGAACGGCCCGGCGAGCAGCGACTGCCGTTCGACGTGGTTCCAGAACAGCCGCAGCTTGGAGACCCGCTCGGCCGGCGGATTGCCGGTGATCAGCGCGGCGTTGATCGCGCCGATCGACGTGCCGATGACCCAGTCCGGCTCGATGCCGGCCTCGTGCATCGCCTCGTAGACGCCGACCTGGTAGGCGCCGAGCGCGCCGCCGCCCTGCAGCACCAGCACGACCTGGCCGGGCGGCGTGTTCGGCACGCCGGCCGGGCGCCAGCCCGCCGCCGCTTTGGTGGTGAGCGGTTGCGGGCTGGTTTTCACATCTGCTCCATCATCGTGTCGGGCTTCTTGTCGTTGACGATGTCGGCGATCGTCAGGTGCACCGGCTGGCTGCCCGAGTTTTTCCACCAATGCTGCGTGCCGAGCGCTTCGCGCGCGATGTCCCCGGCCCGGTGCAGGATCGGCACCGCGCATTTGCTCGAATGTTCGTGGATTTCGCCGGCCGTGACCATGATCAGCGCCGGACGATCGGCATGGCTGTGCAGCGGCACGACGCCGCCGGGCTGGATCACCATGTGGCGCATGCGCAGCCGGCGCTGGTTCAGCTTGACGTTCTCCCTGGCGAGGTCGATCGACGCCAGCTCGGTATCGGTGACGCCCATCGGTGCGGTGGCGGCACCGTTCAGCGGGTTGGGCGCTAGCTTGTCGGCCGGGCATTCGCCGGCCGACGCGCCGGACAGCAGCGCGCTGAAGAGCATGGCGCCGGTGGCGCAGCGCAAGAGGTGATGAGACATGGCAACTCCCTGGTGAGTGGGTGGGTGGGGGGATGGGGGGGTGGGATCACTGGGCCGTCCAGCCGCCTTCGATCGGCAGGATGGCGCCGGTGATCGATGCGGCATCGTCGGAGCACAGGAACGCGGTCAACGCGGCCACTTGCTCGACGGTGACGAACCTCTTCGTCGGCTGCGCGGCCAGCAGCACGTCGCGGATGACTTCCTGCTGCGTGATGCCGCGTGCCTTCGCGGTGTCGGGGATCTGCTGTTCGACCAGCGGCGTCAGCACGTAGCCGGGGCAGACGGCGTTGACGGTGATGCCGGCCTCGGCCACCTCCAGCGCCACGGTCTTCGTGAAGCCGGCGACGCCGTGCTTGGCCGTCACGTAGGCCGACTTGTACTTGCTGGCCACGAGCGCATGCGCCGAGGCGACGTTGACGATGCGGCCGAAGCCCCGGTGCTTCATCGCCGGCAGCGCCAGCCGCACCGTGTGGAAGGTCGCCGACAGGTTGATGGCCAGGATCGCGTACCACTTGTCGACCGGGAACTCGTCGACCGGCGCCACGTGCTGGATGCCGGCGTTGTTGACCAGCAGGTCGATGCAGCCGAACTCGGCGAGCGCCTTGCCCATCATGTCTTCGACGGCTTCGGGCCGGCTCATGTCGGCGCCGTCGTGGCGCACCTGCACGCCGTGAGTTTCCGCGAGCTCGGCGCGTAGCCGCTCGATCGCCGCGGACTCGCCGAAGCCGTTGAGCACGACGTTGGCGCCCTGCGCGGCCAGCGTACGGGCGATGCCCAGGCCGATACCCGAGGTAGAGCCGGTGACCAGTGCGGTCTTGCCGATGAACATGGTGAAGGACTCCTAGCGTTGAAAAGGAGCGGCCGACGGGGCTTCTGCCGCCGCGTCGGCCGTGCGCGTGAAGCGCAGGTGGGTGATGTCGAGCGGGAAGACCAGGCCCCAGGTCCATTCGACCCAGATGCGCAGCTTGCGGCCGAGCGTCGGCATGCGCAGCAGGTAGACCGCGCGCCACAGCAGCCAGGCCGGCAGGCCGGCCAGCGGCAGGCGGCCGAGCAGCGCCACGCCCTTCAGGTGCCCGGTGGTGGCCATCATTGCCTTGGAGCGGTGGCCGAAGGCGCGCGTGGGCGTGCCGGCGATGCGGGCCAGCAGGTTGTCGGCCAGCCGCTGCGCTTGCGCCACCGCGAACTGCGCGGTCGGTGGGCAGGGCTTGCCGCCGTCGGCGGCGTTCGGCAGCGCGGCGCAATCGCCGATCGCCCACAGCCCGGGCACGCCGGGCACCGAGGCATCGGGCGCCACGCGCAGCCGGCCGCGCTCGCTCGGCAGGCCGAGCGTCTCGGCCAGCGCCTGCGCCCGCGTACCGATGGTGCAGACCACGGTGCGCGTCGCCAGCCGCGTGCCATCGGCCAGCTCGACCGCCTCGGCCTCGACGCGCGCGGCGCGGGCGCCCAGGCGCACGTCGATGCCGCGGCGGCGCAGCGAGCGCGCCGCTGCGTCGCCCAGGCGCGCCGGCAGCTCCGGCAGCAGCCGCGCGCCGTCGTGCAGCAAGGTGACGCTGAGCTCCCCTGCCTGCACCCGCGGGTAGTAGCGGCGCGCGCTGCGCAGGAAGTCGGCCAGCGAGCCGGCGACCTCGACGCCCGAAAAGCCGCCGCCGACGATCACGAAGCGGCCGAGCGCCGCACGTTGCGCCGCGTCGCCGGTCAGCTCGATGGCCGCCAGGCGCTGCAGCACGCGGTTGCGGATATGCAGCGCGTCGCCGACCAGCTTCAGCGGCAGCGCATGCTCGGCCAGCCCGGGGAGCAGCGCCAGGTTGGCGCGCTGGCCGATCGCCAGCACCAGGTGTTCGTAGCCGATCTCGCGCGGGCCGGCCAGCGTGTCGCAGCGCAGGCGCCGCGCGGCGCTGTCGACCTGGCCGATGCGGCCCATCACGAAGCGCACCGTCGCCGGCGCATGCTGCAGCAGCGCACGGATCGGCACGATCACGTGCTCCGGGAACACCGCCGCGCCGACCACCTCGGCCAGCATCGGATTGAAGGTCGTGTAGCTCTCTTCGCTGATCACCAGCAGCTGCCAGCCAGCGGGCAGGCGCGGTGCCAGCTGCTGCGCCAGCGTCGTGCCGGCGAAGCCGCCGCCGGCGATCACGAGGGTTCGAGGCTGCATGGGTCGGGTCAGTGGGAAGGGTGGATGGCTGCGAAGCGTAGGCAGCCCGGCGCGCGCCGTGAAATCGCTTCGGCGCATCGGCCGATGCGCGGCGGTTATCGAAGCCGCTGTAAGGAATCGCGCCGCCGCCGCGACCGACTCCGGCGATGGAGCTCTACCAGATCCGATATTTCCTGGCGGTCGCCGAAACGCTGAACTTCACGCGCGCTTCGGAGCGCTCGTACGTCAGCCAGCCGGCGTTGACGAAGGCGATCCAGCGCCTCGAAGAGGCGATCGGCGGGCGGCTGTTCGACCGCGGCAAGAGCGTGGTGCAGCTGACCGAGCTCGGCCACGCCATGCTGCCGAACTTCCGACGCATCTACGACAGTGCCTTGCAGGCGCGCGAGCAGGCGCGGCGGCTGACCAGCGCGCAAAAGGATGCGGTGCGTGTCGGCGTGATGTGCACGATCGCCTTCGAGCAGGTGCTGCCCGGATTCGCCGCGGTGCTGGAAGGGCGCATCGCCGTGGCGCTGAACTTCCGCGAAGGCAACCTCGAAGCCTTGACCGATGCGCTCGACCGCGGCGACATCGAGCTCGGCCTGATGTGCTCGCCGCACGAGACGCCGCGCCGCTTCGAGGCGCTGCCGCTGTTCGATGAGGACTACGTGATCGCCTTCGGCGACGATCATCGTTTCAACGGCCGCACGCAGATCGAGACCGCCGAGCTGCACCGCGAGCACTACTGCGAGCGCACCTTCTGCGAGTTTTCGCACTACATCGAGCGCCTGCTCGACGCGCGCGGCGTCGAGCTGCAGGTGGTGCAGCAATCGCACCGCGAGGACTGGATCCAGGCCTTCGTGCGCGCCAACTTCGGCATCGCGTTCATGCCGCACTCGCTGGCCCGGTCCGCCGGGCTGGCGCATGCGCGCACCGTCGATTGCCCGATCGTGAGGCAGGTGAAACTGCTGCGGCTGGCCGAGCGGCCGCCGACGCCGGCGCAGCAGGCGGTGATCGACGCGCTGCGCGGCTACCGGTGGCCGGCGGCCGACGCCGCGTGCGTGCCGGCGCCGCCTCAGCCGGCCTTCAACGCCAGCAACTCGTAAACCGGCGCCGGCCGCGCGAAGCCCTTCAGCGCCATCTCGCCGACCGGGGCGACCTCGGCGAAGCCAGCGGCCTGCGTGGCGACGCGCCGCGACAGCAGCACCTGGCCGGCGCGCGCTTCACCGCACAGGCGCGCCGCCAGGTTCGTCACCGAGCCGATCGCGCCATAGTCCCAGCGGCCTTCGAAGCCGATCGCGCCGATCGTCGCGTAGCCCTGGGCGATGCCCAGGCCGAGGTCCAGCTCGTGGCCCTGCTGGCGCCAGCGCTGCACCAGCGGCGCCACGCGCTCGCGCATCGCCTGGGCCATGCGCAGCGCACGCTCGACCGGGTTGGCCACCGGCACCGGATCGTTGAAGAAGACCATCATGCCGTCGCCGGTGAAGCGCTCCAGCGTGCCTTCGTGCGCCATCACCAGCGCGCCCATCTCGGCGTGGTACTCGCGCAGCACACCCATCACGTCCTCGGGCTCGGCGACCTCGGCGAACGCGGTGAAGCCGCGCAGGTCGAGGAAGCAGACGGTGACCTCGCGCCGGTGCGACTTCAGCGGGTCGTCGGCGCCGCCCTGCACGATCGCCTCGGCCAGCGGCGGCGAGAAGAAGCGCTTCAGCCGGCCCAGCCGGTCGAGCAGCGCGACTTGCTCGGCCACGCGCGCTTCGAGCGCCTGGTTCCACTCGGCCAGCGCGCGCAGGTGCTGGGCCTCGCGGTCGCGCAGCCGCTTGCGCTCCAGCGCCGCGCCGGCGCGCGCGCGCAGCACCACCGGGTCGAAGGGCTTCGGCAGGAAGTCCTCGGCGCCGCCTTCGAGGCAGCGCGCGACGCTGGGCGCCTCGTCGTAGGCCGAGATCATCAGCACCGGCAGCCCCTGCAGCGCCGCATCGGCCTTCAGCTGCGCCAGCACCTCGATGCCGCTGATGCCCGGCATCATGATGTCCAGCAGCACCAGGTCCGGCGGCGGCTGCGCGCCCGGCGTGCGCAGCAGCGCGAGCGCCTCGGCGCCGCCGGCGGCGAACAGCGTGCGGTGGCCGTCGCGCGCGAGCCAGCGGCCGAGGATCTCGCGGTTGGCCGCGTCGTCGTCGACGACGAGGATGCAACCCGCGGCGGGCGGCGGGTGGTCCGCCGGCCGGGGCGCGGGCGCCGCCACCGCCGCGCGCTCGGCGCGCGGCGGCGGGACGAGGCCCCCTTCGAGCAGGCGCTGCAACTGCGCCGCTGCCGAGGCGATGTGGTCCAGGTCCTGGCGCAGCGTCGGCGGGCCGGCCGGCGGCTGCAGGCCGCGCAGCGCCTGCAGCTCGCCGGCGATCGCGTGCAGCGGCGGCGCGAGCCCGGCCACCAGCGTCGCGGCGTCCGGCGCGGCGGCGTCCTCGGGCGTGACCAGCAGGCTCGCGATGCGCGTGAGCAATAACTTTGCATTGGAGCGTATGCGCTGCAGTGCGGAGGCCAGCGGCTGCGGCTCCAGGTCCTCCAGCAGCATTTCGCTGTAGCCGATGACATGGTTCAGCGGCGTGCGCAGCTCGTGCCGCAGGTGCGCCAGCCAGGCGGTGTCGTGGTGCATCGGAGTCAACCCGCGGGCAGCGCCAGCAGCGCCTCGATCTTGGCCAGCAGGCGCGGCAGCTCGACCGGCTTGGTGTCGAAGTCGTCGCACCCGGCGGCGAGCGCCAGGTCGCGGTCGCGTGCCATCGCATGCGCGGTCAGCGCGATGACGGGCAGCCTGCGCGTCGCGGCGGCGGCCTTCAGCCGCCGGGTCGCTTCCAGGCCGTCGATGCCGGGCAGGCTCAGGTCCATCAGCACCAGGTCCGGCGCCTCGCGCGCGGCCAGCGCCAGCCCCTGCTCGGCGTCGATCGCCAGCAGCACCTGGTAGCCCTTGCGTTCGAGGCGGCGCGACAGCATGTCGCGGTTCATCTCGTTGTCCTCGACGAGCAGGATGCGCACCATGGGTTCATTCTCCAGCGGGGCGGGCCAGCAGCGTCGCGACGAGGGCGCGCACGTCGGCGAGCAGCCCGTCGTGACCGATGCCGCGCTTTTCGAGCACGCGCACGACCGAGCCGTTCAGGCGCTGGCGGTCGGCCGCGGTCATGTCCTTCGCGGTGATGATCAGCACCGGGATCGTGTGCGCCGGGTCGTGCTGGCGCAGCTGCGCGACGAATTCGAAACCATCGACCTCGGGCATCAGCAGGTCGAGCAGGATCGCCCCGGGGCGCACGGTGTGCAGCAGCTGCAGCGCGACGCGGCCGTTTTCGGCCTCGACCACCGCATGGCCTTCGGCTTCGAGGATGCGGCGCAGCATCGTGCGCATCGCCGCGTCGTCGTCGACGACCAGCACCGGCTTGCCGTGGTGGTGGCGCGCCAGTGCCGCGAGCAGCCGCTGGCGGTCCACCGGCTTGGTGAGGTAGTCCGCCGCCCCGAGCGCATAACCCGTCTTTCGATCGTCCAGCATGCTGATGATGATCACCGGGATGCCGGCGAGGCGCGGGTTGGCCGCCAGTCGCCCCAGCACCTCCCAGCCGTCGGTGTGCGGCATCTTGATGTCCAGCGTGATCAGGTCGGGGCGGAAAGCGTCGGCCATCTGCAGCGCCTGGTCGCCGTCGGCGGCGGTCAGCACGGCGAAACCTTCGCGCTGCAGCACGCGCTGGAGCAGCTCGCGCACGCCCGGGTCGTCGTCGACGATCAGCACCGTGCCGGCCGATGGGGAGGCGTCGGGCGCGGCGGTGGCGGCGAGCGCCGAGGTGGTCGTGTCCTGCGAAGGCACCCCGGCGTCGAGCACCGGCGCCGCGATGCCGACCTCGACGCGCGCCGTGAATCGGCTGCCCCGCCCGGGCTCGCTGTACACCGCGACATCGCCGCCCATCATCCTGCAGATGCGGCGGCACAGCGCCAGCCCGAGCCCGGTGCCGCCGTACCGCTGCGCGGTGCGTGGATCGGCCTGGCTGAAGGGCTGGAACAGGCGGCCGATCTGCTCGGCCGTCATGCCGATCCCGGTGTCGACGACCACGATGCGCAGCACCGCGCCGGTGGCCGTCGGCGGCTCGAGCGCCAGCTCCAGCCGGACGCCGCCGGCCTCGGTGAACTTGTGGGCGTTGGCCAGCAGGTTCAGCACCACCTGGCGGATCTTGGCCTTGTCGCCGTGCAGGCGATCGACGGCGGCGTCGAGGCGGATGTCGAAGCCGTTGTGGTTTCGCGCGGCCAGCGGCTGGACCACGGCGTGGACCTCGGCGGCCAGCGTGCGCAGGCTGAACCACTCGGCGTACAGCTCCATCTTGCCGGCTTCGATCTTCGACAGGTCGAGCACCGAATTGATCATCTCCAGCAGTTGCTTGCCGGCGGCGTTGATCTTGCGCAGGTCCGGCACCAGCGCGGCGGCGTTCAGTCCGGCGGCGTCGTCCTGCAGCATCTCGCTGTAGCCGATGATCGCGTTCAGCGGCGTGCGCAGCTCGTGCGACATGCTGGCCAGGAACTCGGATTTGTGGCGGCTGGCCTGCTCCAGCACTTGCGTTCGCTCGCGCACGCGCTGCTCGGTCAGCGCCTCGTTCAGGTCGCGGTTCTCGAAGCGCATCAGCAGCGCATGCACCAGCATGTCGCGGGTCTTGTGCGCGAACGCCAGCATCATCGCCAGCACGATCGCCGCGGCCAGCGCCGCGAGCCACGCCAGCGGCGTCGGCTGCAGCAACGCCGAGACGATGAACATCAGCGCGATCGGCACGTTCAGCACATAGGTCACCGGCGGGTAGCTCGCGCTGCCCATCGAGAAGCTCACCATCAGCGCCATCACGACACACAGCAGCACGGCCACGCGCTCTGCCTCGGGTCCCATGTACGTCAGGCTCAGCGAGCCCCAGGCAACGCTGGTCGTCAGGCCCATCGCGAGGACCGTGCGCGCGTAGCGCCTGCGTGAGGCGGGGTCCAGACGCGCCACGACCGGCCGCAGCGGCGGCAGCAGCAGCTGCAGGGCCAGCACCGAAGCGATCACCGATGCGTGCAGCCAGTACGACGGCGGCGGCCACAGCATCGGAAACAGCGCGAATCCGACCACTACGAGACCGGCGATCCCGGTGGCCACGCCCAGCCGCGCGTTGCGGTCCAGCAGCTCGATGCACTCCGTGAAGACCTCGGCGTCGCGCGCCGAGGAGCCCGGCTCCAGCACGGCCGATCGGGGGGGCGCAGAGGAGAATGACCACATGGCGCTCGCAAGGGTACGACAGACCCCGGCGCCCGCACTCCCGCAGACTACTGATGCGCAAAGGCGAGTCCCCGATGATCCAGCTGCACTACCACCCCGGCAGCGCCAACATGGCGCCGCACATCCTGCTGCACGAGCTCGCGCTGCCGTTCGAGCTGGTGCTCGTCGACCGCGAGCAGAGCGCGCACAAGAGCAGCGCCTACCTGCAGCTCAACCCGAACGGCCTGATCCCCGTGCTGGTCGACGGCGACCTGGTGCTGTACGAGGCGGCGGCTATTTGCCTGCACCTGGCCGACCGCGAGCGACAGGCGCAGCTCGCGCCGGCGCTGGGCACGCCCGAGCGCGCGCACTACTACAAGTGGCTGGTGTGGATGACCAACACGCTGCAGGCGACGCTGATCCACTACTTCTATCCCGATCGTCTGGTCGACGCCGGCAATGTCGACGGCGCGCTTCAGGTGCAGCGCGCAGCGCAGGCGCGCGTCGGCAGCCTGCTCGACCAGATCGAGGCGCAGCTCGCCGGCCACGGCCAGCCCTGGCTGCTCGGCGCCGGTTACTCGGCCGCCGATCCGTACTGCTTCATGCTGTGCCGCTGGACGCGCAACTTCAGCGGCCCGGCCGCGGCGCCGGCGCGCACGCGGCCGGTGATCGCCGCGTACCTGAACCGCATGCTGGAACGCCCGGCGGTGCAGCGCGTGCTGACCGACGAAGGGCTGCCGCAGCCCTGGGTCTGATGTTCAGAGGCTGCCGCTGACCCGCAGCTTCTCCAGCCGCAACGCGATCGTCTGCTGCAGCTCGCTGATGCGCTGCTGCAGCACGCGGCGCTGCTCGGCGTCGGTGGTCGCGGCCAACGTCTGCCGCAGCTTGCCGAGCTGCTGCATCAGCTCGACCTCCGCCGGCACGACACCGGCGTCCTTCAGGATCTTGAACGGCAGCCGGAATTCCTCCGGCGTCTCGTCCCAGCCGTCGCCGTGGTGCAGCGGCTTGCCGTAGCTCGGGGCCGAACGCAGCTCGCCGCTGCGTTCACTGTCGCGCAGGCTCTGCGCAATGTGGTCGTCGAGGGTTGCCATGCCCCGCAGCGTACACCGCCGCGGGTTGGGTTCAATGCCCTAACGCGATGCCGCACTGGCCGCCGGCTCCACGGGCGCGAACAGCTTGCTCGCGTCCTCTTCCGGCTTCTGCTCGCCGCGTGGCTCGAGACCCATGTTCTGGATCTGCTGGGTGGCCTTGTCGAGGTCGAGCTTCTGCTCCTTGGGCAGGAACATGGTCACCGTCTGCGGGAAGAAGATGACGATGACCACCAGGATGATCTGCATCCCGACCCACGGGATCGCGCCCATGTAGATGTCGCTGGACAGCACCTTCTTCGGCAGCGCGCCGGTCTTGGCCAGCGTGTCGGAAATACCGCGCAGGTAGAACAGCGCGAAGCCGAACGGCGGGTGCATGAAGCTGGTCTGCATGTTCACGCACAGCAGCACGCCGAACCAGATCAGGTCGATGCCCATCTTGTCGGCCACCGGCCCGAGCAGCGGCAGGATGATGAAGGCGATCTCGAAGAAGTCGAGGAAGAAGGCCAGGAAGAAGATGAAGATGTTGACGACGATCAGGAAGCCGAGCTGGCCGCCGGGCAGGCCCGACAGCATGTGCTCGATCCAGATGCCGCCGTTGACGCCCTGGAACACCAGCGAGAACACGCGCGAGCCGATCAGGATGAAGACCACCATCGCGGTGATGCGCATCGTGCCGGCCAGCGTGTCGCGCAGCACCGGCCACGACAGGCGCCGGTGGATCGCGGCGAGGATCAGCGCGCCGACCGCGCCCATCGCGCCGGCTTCGGTCGGCGTGGCCACCGCGGTGTTGATGCCGGGCAGGCCGCCCATGCTGCCGAGCACCGCGAAGATCAGGATCGCCGAGGGGATGATGCCGCGCAGGCACTTGGCCCACAGCGCCCAGCCGTTCAGCGTGCGTGCTTCCTTCGGCACACCCGGCACATGGTGCGGCTTGATGCGGCTGAGCAAGAAGGTGTAGAGCGCGAAGATCAGCACCTGCAGGATCGACGGCCCCCACGCGCCCTTGTACATGTCGCCGACCGACTTGCCGAGCTGGTCGGCCATCACCACCAGCACCAGCGACGGCGGCACCAGTTGCGTGATGGTGCCCGAGGCGGCCAGCACGCCGGTGGCATAACGCATGTTGTAGCCGTAGCGCTGCATCACCGGCAGCGCGATCATCGCCATCGCGATGACCTGGCCGGCCACCGTGCCGGTGATCGCGCCGAGGATGAAGCCGACGATGATCACCGAGTAGCCCAGGCCGCCGCGCACCGGGCCGAACAGCTGGCCCATCGAGTCGAGCATGTCCTCGGCGAGGCCGCACTTCTCGAGCACCGCGCCCATCAGCGTGAAGAACGGGATCGCCAGCAGCAGCTCGTTGGACAGGATGCCGAACACGTTGAGCGGCAGCGCCTGCATGAATTCGGGGTTGAACCACCCCATGTAGATCGCGAACGTGCCGCAGATCAGGCCCAGCGCGGCGAGCGAGAACGCCACCGGGAAGCCGATCAGCATGATCACGATCAGGCCGCCGAACATCAGCGGCGCGAACTGGTCCATCGTGATCATTGAAGCGGCCTCTCGTAGTGGATGTCCATTTCATAGCGGTGCATCAGCCACGCGATGCGCTTGACGATCTCGGCCAGGCCCTGCAGCAGCACCATCGCGAAACCCAGCGGCAGCATCAGCACGGCGGGCCAGCGCACCAGGCCGCCGGCGTTGCTGGACATCTCGCCGCTGGCCAGCTTCTGCAGGAACAGCGGCCACGACAGCCACAGCATCACGCTCATCACCGGCACCAGGAAGAAGATCAGGCCGAACAGGTCGACGTAGACCTTGCCGTGGCCGGTCAGGCGGCCGTAGAACAGGTCGACGCGCACGTGTTCGTTCAGGCGCAGCACCTGCGAGGCGCCGAGCATCACGCAGGCGGCGAACAGGTACCACTGGATCTCGAGCCAGGCGTTCGAGCTGATGTTGAAGCTGTAGCGGATCACCGCGTTGCCTGCGCTGATCAGGCAGGAGGCGATGACCGCGTACTTGGCGATGATGCCGAAACGATCATTGAGGTGATCGATCCAGCGCGCCAGCGTGAGCAGGATGTCCATGGGAGGAGCGCCGGGGGCGGCGCGGGAGTCGACGGGCGGCGCCACTATAAGCAGCCGCGGCTGAATCACCCCTGAACGGGACCGTCGCGCCGACCCCCGGGGATTCCCTTGGACAGCTGGCTTTCAGGAACGCGCGTTCACGCGTTCGGGCGCGCTCAGGACAGCTTGTAGGTCTGCAGGTGGATGCTGGTTTCGGTCGCGCCGATGCCCTTGATCAGCCGCAGCCGCTCCAGCACTTCGGCCAGCTCCTGCAGGCTCGACGAGCGCAGCTCGGCCAGCAGGTCCCAACGGCCGTTGGTGTCGTGGATCGCCGCGATGCCGGGCTCGCCGAGCAGGATCGCGATCACCTTGCGGGTCTGGTTGCCCTCGACCGCGATGCTGGTCCAGGCGGTGATCTGGTTCGGCTGCGCGTCGGGCCGCAGCTTGACGGTGTAGCCGACGATGACGCCGGCGTCCTCGAGCTTGGCAACGCGGTTGGTCACCGTGCCGCGCGAGACGCCGAGCTTGTGTGCAAGCGTCGCGACGCTCGCGCGGGCGTCGGCGCGCAGCAGTGCGATGAGTTGCTGGTCCAGCGTGTCCATTTCTACATAGTGTCAGCGGAGGCTGTCGAAATGGCAAGCAACTGATGAATTCGCAGCAGAGTTGGCCGTTTTCATTGCCACGGGCTGCTCGAACAATCCACTTCATCGCAAACGGTCCCAGCCCCAGGAGCCCCCATGACCACCTTGCTGAGCACCCATGACATCGCCCGCATCGTCGCCCAGCGCGGCCTGCCCGAGACGCTGAAGCGGCTGGCGGCCTACATCGAAGCCGACTTCCGCCGCTGGCCCGAATTCGACAAGACCGCGCGTGTCGCCAGCCATTCGGACGACGGCGTGATCGAGCTGATGCCGATCGCCGACGCGTCGCTGTACAGCTTCAAGTACGTCAACGGCCATCCGAAGAACACCCGCTCCGGACTGCCGACGGTGATGGCCTTCGGCGTGCTGGCGGATGTGGCGACCGGCACGCCGGAGCTGCTGTCCGAGCTGACGCTGACGACGGCGATGCGCACCGCCGCCACCTCGGTGATGGCCGCGCGCCTGCTGGCGCGGCCCAACAGCCGCACGATGGCGCTGATCGGCAACGGCGCGCAAAGTGAATTCCAGGCGCTCGCCTTCCACTACCTGCTGGGCATCGACCAGATCCGCCTGTTCGACATCGACGCCGATGCCACCGCCAAGCTGCTGAACAACCTGGCCGGCGTGCACGGGCTGCGCCTGATCGTCTGCGCATCGACCGCCGAAGCGGTGAAGGGCGCCGACATCGTCACCACGGTGACCGCCGACAAGACCAACGCGACGATCATCACGCCGGAGATGATCGAGCCCGGCATGCACATCAACGGCGTCGGCGGCGACTGCCCCGGCAAGACCGAGCTGCACGCCGATGTGCTGCGCGCCGGCCAGGTGTTCGTCGAGTACGAGCCGCAAAGCCGCATCGAGGGCGACCTGCAGCAGCTACCGGCCGACCACCCGGTGACCGAGCTGTGGCGCGTGCTGCTGCGCGAGGCGCCGGGCCGCCGCAGCGCGTCCGACATCACGGTCTTCGATTCGGTCGGCTTCGCGCTCGAGGACTACTCGGCGCTGCGCTTCCTGCGCGACTCGGCGCGTGAGCTCGGCCTGGGCACGCCGATCGACCTGATCCCGACGATGAGCGATCCGAAGGACCTGTTCGGCCAGCTCGTGCCGGTCACGCCGCGCCGGCCGATGCTGGTGGCGGCCTGAGTCGACGGATCGGACTACGCTGCCGCGGCCGGCCGCTGCCCGGCGGCGACCAGTCCGAGGATCTGCTCGGCGCTGACCGGCTTGACCAGGTGCTGCTCGAAGCCGGCGTCGTGGCTGCGTTGGCGATCGGTGTCCTGGCCATAGCCGCTGAGCGCGATCAGCCGGCAGGCGTCGGGCCCGATCGCCGCGCGGATGCGCCCGGCGAGCTCGTAGCCGTCCATCACCGGCAACCCGATGTCGAGCACCGCGACCTCCGGACCGAAGCGCTGCAGGGCCGCCAGCGCCCCCAGCGGCTCGTTGAACACCTCGACCTCGTGGCCGCCGGCGGCCAGCAGGCAGCCCAGCGTCTGCGCACCATCGACGTTGTCGTCGACGACCATCACCCGCCGCCGCTGCGGCGTGGCCAGCACCGGCGGCGCGCCGTCGTTGGCCGCGGGCGTCGCCAGCCGCGGCGCGGCGGCGCGCAGCGGCAGCCGCACGATGAATTCGCTGCCGCGCCCCGGGCCCTCGCTGCGCGCCTCGACGCTGCCGCCGTGCAGCTCGACGATCTTGCGCACCAGCGCCAGGCCGATGCCGAGCCCGCCGCCCGCGCGCGCGAGGTCGCGGCGCCCCTGGTAGAAGAGGTCGAAGATGCGCGGCAGCACCGGCAGGGCCACCCCGATGCCGTTGTCGATCACGCGGATGCACAGGCGCTCGTCATCCACCGGCTGCGCGAGCAGATGGATCTCACCGCCGGGCTCGGTGTAGCGCGCCGCATTCGTCAGCAGGTTGGCGATGACCTGGGCCAGCCGCACCGGGTCCCCCTCGCAGCGCAGCCCGGGCGCGATGTCGGTGTGCAGGCGATGGCCGCGCTGCTCGATCAGCGGGCGCGCCAGCTCCACGGCCTGGCCGAGCACCGCCTGCAATTCCACGCACTCGTGGCGCAGCGCGATCTGGCCGCGCGTGACGCGCGCAACGTCGAGCAGATCGTCGACCAGCCGCACCAGGTGTTCGACCTGGCGCAGGATGATGCCCTGCTCGCGCGTGCTGTCGACGCCGCCGCGGCGGCGCATCAGATGCAGTGCGCTGACGATCGGCGCCAGCGGGTTGCGCAGCTCGTGGCCGAGCATCGCCAGGAATTCGTCCTTCGCGCGGCTCGAGTCCGACAGCTCGGTGAGCATCGCCTCGCGCTCGACCTCGCGCCGGCGCAGCGCCTGCTCGGCCGTTTCGCGCCGGGCGATCTCGGCCTGCAGCGCCAGCGCCTGCTGCTCCAGGCTGGCGAGGCGCCGCTGCAGGGCCTGCGCATCGCCGCCGATCGAGCGGTGGCTGTGCGAGCAGGCATGCTGGTGCTCGCCGCAGACGCGCTCGAACGCCGCGGCATGCTCGGCGGTCGGAAACAGCCGCCACGGGTAGGCGCAGAAGAGCGAGAAGCGGTGCTCGCCCATCAGCGCGTTCCACAGCTGCTCGAGCCGCACCGCGGCGTCGTAGCGCCCGCGCTCGCACAGCAGCGCGACCATTTCGCCGAAGGCATGCACGACGCGCCCGCCGGCGCCGGCCGCTGCGATCACCTCGCCGATCAGGCTCCGGAAGCGCTGCTCGTCGGGCCAGTCGTCGACCATGAACTGCGCCAGGCATTGCGCCGCGTCGCGCAGCACCAGCGTGCCGCCGGCCGGCTGCGCGCCGGAGGGGCCGAGCCGCTGCTCGAGCGCTGCCAGGTGCTCGGCACTGGCGATCACGATGCCGGTGCCACCCGCGCGCAGCGCATCGCCGATGAACGTTGCCACCTCGTCGAGCAGCAACGCATCGTGGTCGTAGAAACGGACGAAATGACCGGTCGCGGCCGGCACGGCCCACGAACCCGGTGCAGCGGTAGCGAGCACGTGAAGGTTCCTTCCCGAGCGCTTGGGCAAGGCGTGTGCCTGCCTGCGCTCCATTAGCATCCGGGCATGGACGACGCCGGGATGCAGAGCTGGATCTGGCCGTTGCCGGAAGGCGGCGCCAGCAACGACCAGGCCGCGCTCGACACGCGCTGGCAGGTGCTGCTCGGCCGCGGCGGCTGGCAGGCGGAGGTGCTGGGGCAGGTCGGCGACGATGCGCTGCGGCTGTACGTGCGGCCGTCCGCCGCTGCGGCCGCGCCGCGCCTGTTGATCGCGGCCGGCTTCCACGGCGAGGAGCCCGCCGGCCCCTGGGGCGTGCTGCAGTTCTTCGAGCGCGCCGATGCGGGCCTGCTCGACCGGCTGCAGCTCACCGTGCTGCCGCTGGTCAATGCCAGCGGCTTTCGCGCCGGGCGGCGCTTCAACGACTGGGGCGAGAACCCGAACCGCGGCCACGGTGCGTCGGCCGATGCGCCGCCCTCGCGCGAGGGCCGGGTGCTCGCCGCGCACGGCGCGCGGCTGGCCGCACTCGGCGCCAGCGGCGTGCTGAGCTGCCACGAGGACGTCAAGCAGCCGCAGCACGGCTACGTCTACAGCCTGGAGCGCGCCGAGCGCCCGGGCGCCTTCAGCCACGCGCTGCTGGCCGCCAACGCCCGCTTCTTCCCGCTGCTGCCGGACGGCGACGTCGACGGCTGCCACGTGCGCGGCGGCATCGTCTTCAACCGCTACGACGGCTCGTTCGAGGCCTGGATGATGGAGCAGGGCGTCGGCCGCGCGGCCTGCGTCGAGACGCCGGGCCGGGCGCCGATCGGCGAGCGCATCGCGGCGCAGGCGGCGATGGTCGAGGCCTTCGTGCGGCATCCGCTCGACGGCGCATGAAGCGCTCGCCGTTCCCGGGGCTGGCGGGCGCGTTGTGGCTGGTGCTGGCATCGATGCTGCTCGAAGCGCTGTGCGCCGCTTTGCTGCAAGGCTTGCCGGGCCTCGGCGCGGCCGAAGAGGCGGCGCTGGCGCGGCTGGTGGCCAATGCGGCGCTGTTCAGCGGGCTGGTCGCCTTCCTGCGGCTCAACTACCGCGAGCTGTTCCACGACAGCCCGGCCGGCGTCGGCGCGACGCTCGGGCTGACGCTGCTGCCGGTGCTGGCGCTGGTGCCGGGGCTGGTGGTGGTCGAAGGCTGGATCAGCCAGTGGCTGACCACGCTGGTGCCGCTGTCGGCCTGGGAGGCACGCGCCTTCACCGAGATGTCGCAGCCGGTGCCCGGCATGCTGGTGATGGTCTGCGTGCTGGCGCCGGTGCTCGAGGAGATGCTGTTCCGCGGCGTGATCCTGCGCGCCTTCCTGCAGCGCTACTCGCGCGGCGTGGCGATCGCGCACTCGGCCGGCGTCTTCGGCCTCGCGCACATGAACCTGTACCAGTTCGTTGCCGCCTTCACGCTCGGCCTGCTGGCCGGCTGGCTCTACGAGCGCACGCGTTCGCTGTGGCCGTGCATCGCGCTGCACGCCGGCTACAACACCAGCATCACGCTGCTCGAAGCCGGCGCCGCCGACCATGCGCCGGATCTCGTGCCGGTGGCGCCGCTGGCGACTGCACTGCTGTCGGCGTGGTTCCTGAAGCGCTGGCTGCAGCCGGCCGGCGCGCGCTGAAGGACCGGGAGCAGTAATGCAGAAACTAGCCCTGTGCATCGGCAGGTGAGCGGTGCGAGTGAAGTGGAGAACCTGATCCGTGACGTGTCGGCGATCTGGCCGCTCACATTTGGCGCTTGATATCGACTTGGGCGACCCTATGGACTTCGATTCCCTGCGACCTGTGTTCAGCGGCCTTGTGGGATGTCTGGCCGTCTACTTGCTCGCTCGTGCAGGACGCAAGCCGACGCCCCGCAAGGACAACGTGCGAGTGCTGACCTACGGAATCGGATTTCGGGTGTTCGCCGCTATCCTGGTGCCCGGTTCCTTGTTCATTGCGTATGCCGCAGCTCATGCGCGTCCCAGCCAAGCAGCGCTCGCCGGATGCATCGCGGCAGCGTTCGTCGCTGGGGCGGTGTTCTTCGCCTATCAGGCGTTCTTCGTCTCGTTTGCGTACGACGAGCACAACGTCTACTACAGAACCCCGCTCGCTGGATCCAAGGTCATTCCCTGGTCCGAGGTCGAAGAGCTTGCGTACTCCGGCCTTCTTCAGAGTCACTATCTGCGCACACGTCAGGTTCGGCGAATCTGGTGCTCCAACATGCTGCGTGGTTACGATGAGCTCGGGGAGTTTCTGTCAAGGAAGCGCGAAGAGCTGTATGGCGACGGGCCCTGATCTCGCAGGCCGCGCCGCAGCTGGTGTGTCGCACTTCGTGTTCAACTGCCGAGACGGGCGGCAAGGGGGGTTACCAAGGCAGGGCCCGACTGGGGTGGATGGAAGACACCAAGGCCAAGAACCTACATCGGCCACGCCCGCATGACGGGCCGCATCTGCTCCCACGCCCGCGCCAGCTGCAGCACGCCCAGGTCGTCGTGCCGCCGCCCGGCGATCTGCAGCCCGATCGGCAGGCCGCTGGCCGTGAAGCCGGCATGCACCGACACGGCTGGCTGCTCGCTCATGTTGTACGGCAGCGTGAAGTTGATGTGCTCGAACGGCCGCGCCGGATCGTTCAGCGGGCTCGCCCACTCGGCCGCAAAGCTCGGCACCGGGCTCACCGGCGACAGCACGAAATCGAAGGGCTGCGTCGCGGCGACGGCCGCATCGCGCAGCGTGCCCATCGCGCTGTAGCCGGTGAAGACCTCGGCGGCCGACAGCGTCGAGCCGGTCGCCACCCAGTCGCGGATGTAGGGCAGCACGCGCGCGGCGCGCTCGGGCGGCAGCGCCTGCAGGTCGATCCAGCTGCGCATGCGCCAGAAGCGGTCCATGCCGTCGGCCATGGCGCGTGTGCTGAAGGCGCGCAGCGGTTCGACGATCGCGCCGGCGCTTTCGAAGGCCCGCGCGGCGGCCTCGATCGCCGCGCGGGTCTCGGGCTCGACAGGCAGCCCCCAGCCGGCGTCGAGCTGCAAGCCGATCTTCAGGCCGCGTACTTCACGCTCCAGCTGCAGCCACGGGATGCTCTGGTACGGCAGGCTCATCGTGTCGCGCCAGTCGGGGCGCGTGAGCACCGTCATCAACCACGCGGCGTCCTCGACGCTGCGCGTCATCGGCCCGGCGACGCGGCCCGCGTACGGCGGCTTGATCGGGATGCGGCCGAGGCTGGGCTTCAAGCCGACCAGCCCGCACCAGCCGGCCGGCAGACGGATCGAGCCCCCGATGTCGGTGCCGACGTGCAGGGGGCCATAACCGGCGGCTGCAGCGGCCGCCGCGCCGGCGCTCGAGCCGCCGGGGTTCTTCGTCGTATCCCACGGGTTGCGGGCGAGCTTGTGGAAGCTCGACAGCCCGGACGACAACATGCCCCAGTCGGGCATCGTCGTCTTGGCCAGCAGCACGAGACCCGCTTCCTTCCAGCGCGCGGCCGGCGGCGCGTCGTCGGCCATCGGCTGCAGCACGGTGGCTGCCGTGCCCACCGGCATCGGGCAGCCGCGCGTCGCGATGTTCTCCTTCAGCGTGCCCGGCACGCCGTCGATCGGCGACAGCGCCTCGCCGCGCATCCAGCGCCCTTCGCTGGCGCGCGCCTCGGCCAGTGCCGATTCCGGATCGAACGCGTAGAGCGCACACAGCGTGCTCTCGCGGCGCTCGATCTGCGCGATCACCGCATGCGCCACCTCGACCGGCGACAGTGTGCGCGCGGCAAAGGCCGCGGCGAGCTCGGCGGCGCTGAGTTCGTGCAACGAAGCCATGCGCTCTTCAGTTGGGGTGTTTGGCCAGGAAGGCCTCGAGGTTCTTCGCCGCCTGTGCCCGGACGCCGTTGCGCAGCATCGGCGTCCAGCCGAGCAGCACACCTGGCGTGCCCAGCGCCTGGCGCGACCAGCGCCAGAAATTGAAGCGGTCGCGGTGGCGGCGGATCAGGCCGTCGCGGCCGAGTTCGAACTCGGCCTCGATGATGTTGTGCACCAAACGGCCGGTGGCGCTGAAGCGGTAGTGCGCTTCCCAGTGCGCGCTGCGGTCGGTGACCGCGCTGGCTTCGAGGCGCCAGACGTCGCGGCCCTTGGCCTTCGTCGCGTCGCACAACATGCGCCACATGCCGCCGATCTGCGGGCGGCCCTGCAGCGTGAAGACCTCGTCCTCGAACGACGCGTCGGGGGCGTAGGCCGCCTGCATCGCCGCGCCGTCGAGCCGGGCGAAGGCACTGTAGAAACGGCGGATCGCGTCGGCGCTCATTGGTGGACCCCCTTGGCCCTGCGGGCCGTCCCCCCGAGGGGGAGCGAGCGCCTTCGGAACGGCCGGGCGGCGCTCATTGCCAGCTCACCGCGGCCATGTCATTGGCGAAGATCGGCGAGCTCGCCCACAGGCCCTTCAGCCCCTTCTTGGCCACCGCCACCTGCGCCGGGTTGAAGATCCACGCGTTGACCGCATCGGCGCTCAGCTGGCGCTGCAGGTCGCCGTAGAGCTTGGCCCGCTGGGCAGTCGGCGCTTCGGCATGCTTCTTCGCCAGCGCGTCGAAGGTCTTGCTCTGATAACCCCAGTAGTACGCGGCATTGGTGTACTGCATGTAGTCCAGCGGCTCGGCGTGGTTGATGATCGTCAGGTCGAAGTTGCCCTTGAACGGCACCGACAGCCACTGCGCCCATTCGACGTTCTCGATCTTCGCGACGATGCCGACCTTGGCCAGCATCGCGGCCACCACCTCGCCGCCCTTGCGCGCGTACTGCGGCGGCGGCAAGGTCAGCGTGACGTTCAGCGGGGTCGCCACGCCGGCTTCCTTCAGCAGCGCCTTGGCCTTCTCCGGATCGTAGGGATAGGCGCCGGTCAGGTCGACGTAACCCGCGTCGGTCGGCGCGGCATGGCTGCCGATCGGCTTGGCCAGGCCTTCGAGCACGCCGTCGATGAAGGCCTTGCGGTCGATCGCATGCGCGATCGCGCGCCGCACGCGCACGTCGTCGAAGGGCTTGCGCTTGTTGTTGATCGTCAGTTGGCCCTTGCCGGCGGTCGAGCCGATCTCGACGGTGAAGCGCTTGTCGCCCTGGAACTGCTTCAGGTTCTGGAACGCGGCGAAACGCGGCATGCCGTCGATGTCGCCGGCCAGCAGCGCCGCGACCTGCGCGGCCGGATCGTTGATGAATCGGAAGGTCACCTTCTTCAGCGTCACCTTGGCGGCATCGCGGTACCCGTCCCACTTGACCAGCGACACCGCCGAGCCCTTCTGCCAGCTGTCGAGCTTGAACGGGCCGGTGCCGACCGGGTTGGTCGCCGTCGTCGCCGCGCTTTTGGGCGACAGGATCACCGCGGTGTTCTCGCCGAGGCGGAACGGCAGCGTCGCGTCGGCGTTGTTCAGCGTCACGATCACCGTGTGCGCATCGGGCGTGGCGATCGACGAGATGTTGTCGAACACCGCCTTCTTGGCCTTGTTGGTTGAGCCCTCGGCCTTCGCGCGCTCGAAGGTCCACTTGACCGTGGCGGCGTCGAAGGGCGTGCCGTCCTGGAAGGTGATGCCCTTCTTCAGCTTGAAGGTGTAGAGCTTGCCGTCGGGGTCGCTCGACCACTCGGCGGCCAGCAGCGGCGTGACGCTGCCGTCGACGTGGATCTTGGTCAGGCCCTCGAGCACGTTGTAGTGCACGACCTCGCCGATCGCCGCGGCCGGCGCGGTCGTCGGGTCGAGCCCGGTCGGCTCGAGCACCATGCCGAGCACGACGCTGTCCTTGCGGGTCTGCGCCTGGGCCGGTGCGGTGCCGGCCGCCAGCAGCGCGCTGGCCGCGACGGTGGCAATCAGGTGACGACGGATGATCGACATGGGTTCTCCTCTTGTCTGGTCAAGCCGGTAGCGCGCCCAGCACCCGCTCGGCTTCATGGCAGGCCGCCTGGTGCCCGGCGCCGAGCGCGCGCAGCGCCGGCGGTTCGGCAAGGCAGCGATGCTGCCTGAACGCGCAGCGCGGCGCAAAGGCACAACCCCCCGGCGCGGCGACCGGCTCGATGGGGATGCGCTGCGCCCGTCGCGTGCCGGGCCGGGCCTGCGGCACCGCGGACATCAGCAGCCGGGTGTACGGATGCGCGGCGGCGTGGAACAGCGTGTCCGGGTCGCCCTGCTCGACGATGCGGCCCTGGTACAGCACGATCACTTCGTCGCACACCAGGTCGACGACCGCCAGGTCGTGGCTGATGAACAGGTACGTGACGCCGAGCGTGTCCTGCAGGTCCTGCATCAGGTTCAGCACCTGCGCCTGCACCGAGACATCGAGCGCACTCACCGGCTCGTCGGCGACGATCAGTTTCGGCTTCGTGACCAGCGCGCGGGCGATCGCGATGCGCTGGCGCTGGCCGCCGGAGAACTCGTGCGGGTATTTCGCCAGGTCGGCCGCGCGCAAGCCCACCGCGTCGAGCGTCTCCGCGGCGCGGATGCGCATCGCTTCGGCCGGCACGCCGCCTTGCGCCTCCAGCGGTTCGGCGACGATGCGGCCGACCGTCTGGCGCGGATCGAGCGAGCCGAACGGATCCTGGAACACCATCTGGAAGTCCGCGCGCGCGCGGCGCAGCTCGGCCGGTGTCAGTGCATTCAGGTCGCGCCCGCCCATCAGCACCCGGCCGGCGGTCGGCGTCTCAAGCGCCATCACCAGCCGCGCCAGCGTGCTCTTGCCGCAGCCCGATTCACCGACGACACCGAGGCTGCGGCCGGCCTGCAGCGTGAAGCTGACGCCCTGCAGCGCGTGCACGACCGGCGGCGCGGCCAACAAGCGTTCACGTGGCAAGCGGTAGTGCTTGACGACGTTGTGCACCTCGAGCAACGCGGGGCCGATTCTCATGCAATCTCCCGCACCCGGATGCAGCGTGCCGCATGGTCGGGCACGACGTCGATCGGCGGCGGCAGCGCACTGCGGCAATCGGGAATCACCCACTCGCAGCGGTCCGAGAACGGGCAGCCGGCCGGCAGGTCGATCAACTCGGGCACGCGGCCGGCGATCGTCTTCAGCCGCGTGCCGCGCGGCAGCCCCAGCGCCGGGCGCGCGGCGAACAGCCCGCGCGTGTACGGGTGCGCCAGGCGCGCGAACACGCTCTCGGTCGGCCCGCTCTCGACGACGGTGCCACCGTACATCACCAGCATGCGCTGCACCGTCTCGGCCATCACCCCGAGGTCGTGGCTGATCAGCAGCAGCGCCATGCCGTCCTCGGCCACCAGCTGGCCGATCAGCTCGAGCACCTCGCGCTGGATCGTGACGTCGAGCGCGGTGGTCGGCTCGTCGGCGATCAAGAGGTCCGGGCCGCAGGCCAGCGCGATGGCGATGACCACGCGCTGGCGCTGGCCACCGGAGAGCTGGTGCGGATAGGCATCGAGCCGGCGCGCCGGCTCGGGCAGCTGCACGCGTTCGAGCAGCCGCAGCGCCTCGGCGCGCGCGGCCGAGCCGTCGAGCCCGCGGTGGATGCGCAGCGATTCGCCGATCTGGCGGCCGATCGTGTGCAGCGGGTTCAGTGCCGTCATCGGCTCCTGGAAGATCATCGCCAGCCGGTTGCCGCGCAGTGCGCACCAGGCGGTTTCCGGCTGGCCGACCAGCTCGCGGCCCTCGAGCCTGATCGAGCCGGCGACCCGTGCCCCCTCCGGCAGCAGCCCCATCAGCGCCAGCGCGGTGATCGACTTGCCGCAGCCCGACTCGCCGATCAGGCCGAGCGTGTGGCCGCGCTGCAGCTCGAACGAGATGCCGCGCAGCGCGTCCGCCGGGCCGCGCGGGGTCTGCAGCGTGACGCGCAGGTCCGTGACGGCCAGCAGCGGCGCCAAGTCTCGGCCCCCCGCGGCGCTCATGTCACTTCGCCAGCAGGTCCAGGTAGGCGCCGCTGATCAGCGCCGTCGGCGGCACGCCGAGCGCATCGAGCAGGCCGCGCGCGATCGCCGTGCCCTCGTCCTCGGTCTGGCCTTCGCGCAGCACGACCTCGAGCTCGAGGAAGTCACCCAGGCCCTCGACATGGTCGAGGTGGATGCGCGTCTGGCCGGCCAGCACGAGGATGCGGTGCTTGACGACGCGGCCGAGCACGCCGCAGGCGCGCTCCAGCGCCTCGCGCAGCGTGTCGGGATCGGCGGCGGGCGTGATGACGTAGTCCGAGACCTTCGGGCCTTCGGCGTCGGGCCGGTGGTAGTGGATCAGCTCGCCGGCGCCGTCGCTGAAGACGCGCAGCTTCAGGCGGCCGTTGGGCACCTTGAAGAAGGTGTCGTCCTGGTGAATCAACTGCGGTGACTCGTCTTCCTCGGCCAGCGCGCGGGCGCGCGGCAGGAAGTCGTCGATGCTGTCGATGCGGGCTTTGATCTCGACGTTGGCGGGCATGAAACTGATTGTGCGGCCTAACGCGAGGGAGGCTGCGGGGCTACCACTTGCAGCCCTTGTCGCGGACGGCGTCTGCGAGCAAGGGAACCACTGCGGCAATGCCCATGCCGGCATAGGCCTGGCGGCAATCGGACTTGCCGGATTTCTCGATCTGGTCGGCGAGCTTGTTCTTGCGCTCGGGCGGCGGCGGCATCAGGTTCAGCATGCCGCGCGCGCCCTGGCCCGACAGCTCGCCGCCGCGCGATGGGCGCGGCAGGTCGAGGTTCAGCCGCGGTGCGCTCGGCGGTGTCGACGGCGGCGTTGCGATGTCGTGGCCGATGCGCGGACCGGCATCGGGCGCGCCGGGGATCGTGCGGGCCGACGGTTCGGGGCTCGGCGTCGTGCCGGTGGCCGGCCGCGGCGGCGCTTCGGGCGACGGCGCGGCGGTGCTGGCGCTCGGCGGCGCGCTGGTCGGCGGCGTGGTGACGGTGGGCGGTGCCGGGCGCGCGGCCGGCTCGGCCGCCGGCGCCGCCGGTTCGACCGGCAGCGACTTCGGCGCGACGGGTTCGATGGGCGCCGCCTTCGGCGCGATCGGTTCGACGGGCGCCGCCTTGGGCGCGATCGGCTCGATCGGCGGCACCTTCGGCGCCGCGGGCTCGCTGCGCACGCTCGGCATCGGTACGCGCTCGACCGGCGTCGGCCGCGGCAGCTCGGCCGGTTGCATGTCGATGGGCGCCGCCGGTTCGCGCAGCGGCAAGGGCGCGAGCGGTGGCGGCTCCGGCGCGGCGCGGATCGCCGGCATCGGCGCGCGTTCGATCGGCATGGGCGTCGGCGCGGCCAGCTCGGCCGGCTTCATCTCGATCGGCGCCGGGCGTTCGCGCAACGGCAAGGGTGCGAGCGGCGGCGGCTCCGGTGCGGCGCGCACCGCAGGCATCGGCACGCGTTCGACCGCGCTCGGCGCGGCCGGCTCGGCGGGGGTCAGGCCGATCGCGGCGGGGCGCTCCCGCGGCGGCAGCGGCGCAAGCACCGGCGCGTCGGCATCGGCGGGGCGGGCCGGCGCTGCCGGCTCCGTCGTCGATGGCGCTTCCGGCGGGCCTTCGCGGGCCGCATCGGCCGGCGTGGGCTGCCAGGTGCCCGGCTGCGCGGCGCCCGGCAGTTCGGCCGGTGCCGGTTCGGATTCACGCACCGTGCCGCCGAAGCGCGGGCGCTCCGCCGTGCCGATCGGGCCGGCGGCGACGGGCGGCGCGGGCTGGGCCGCGCCATTGCCGGGATCGGTGCGCAGCCCGCGCAGCGTGACGTTCAGGCTGCCCCAGACACCTTCACCCTGGCGCGCGGTACCGCCGGGCAGCGTGCCGATCAGCAGCACCGCCAGCACGTGCAGCAGCAGCGCCAGCGTGATGCACTGCCGCAGCGGCGGGGCATCCAGCGGCGCCGGCGGCCAGACGGCCGGGCGGGGCGAAGAAAGGATCGTCACGAGGAGCCGAAAGGCCCCGAGTGTGCCCAGCGCCGCCGCCAGCGTCCATCACGCAGGCATGGGTTGCAGCGGCGCCGCGCGGGCGCGGTCGACATCCGGGCTGCGGTACGAGGCTTCCGGGATGCGCGCCAGCGTCGAGCGCTGCAGCGGCCCGTCCTGCAGCCCGTAGAACTGCTGGAAGCTCATGATCAGCGGCCGCCAGCGGTCCGGATCGATGCGGTTCGGCTCACCCTCGGCCAGCAGCGCCGGCGCGACGTGCACGCGCAGGATGCGCGCCTCGAAGATCCAGCAGTGGCCGCGCAGCAGCGGATCCTCGTCTGCCAGGCCGTGGCGGGCTTCAATCACCGCCTCCATCTGCACCGGGCATTGCGCGATGCGCGGGGCGCGCACGGCTTCGGACGCCTGCGGCGTCAGCCCGGCCTGCGCGAACTTGTCGTGCACCGTGCGGTAGCCGCGGCGCTGCTTCGGCGCAGGCACCGGATCGGCGCCGGTCGTCAGCGCCAGCCGGTCGACCGCGTCCACCTCGGCGGCCGAGGGCAGGTTGATCACGCACTGCGGGTCGCGCAGCAGGTTGGCGGCGCTCTGCGAGCCGGCGCCCAGGCCCAGCATGCAGCGCCAGCCGAGCCAGAAGGCCGAGCTCATCGGCGCGATGTTCGGCGTGCCGTCGGGGTTGGTGGTCGTCAGCAGGACGACCGGGGTGCCGAAGTACAGGATCGGCGGTTCGCTGCGCACATGCATCACAAGGCTCCACGGAGGACAGGGGATGACGGCAGTGTGCGCAGCGGGCGGCCCGCCGGCTCGCCGGTTTCGGACCTTCGATTCGGACGCCGATGGCCGCTTACTTTGCGGACCAGGCGACTGTCGACTACAGCAGCGCCAGCTCGAGGTTGTCGATCAATCGCGTCGTGCCGAGGCGCGCCGCAGCGAGCGTGACGAGTGCGGTGTCGCCGGCTTGCGGCGGGCCGAGATCACGCTGGCGGCGGATCGCGACGTAGTCCGGCGCCCAGCCGCGCGCCGCAAGCGCCTGCAGGCTTTCGGCCTCGATCGCCGCGAAGTCACGCCGGCCGGCGGCGACCGCCTCGGCGACGCCGCGCAGCGTGCGCGACAGCGTCACCGCCTCGACGCGTTCGGCGGCGCTGAGATACCCGTTGCGCGACGACAGCGCCAGGCCGTCGTCGGCGCGCGTCGTCTCGCCGCCGAGGATGTCGATCGGCAGCGCGAGCTGGTCGACCATGCGGCGGATCACCATCAGCTGCTGGTAGTCCTTCTTGCCGAAGACGGCGATGGCCGGCTGCACGCAGTTGAAGAGCTTCAGCACGACGGTGCACACGCCGACGAAGAAGCCGGGGCGGAAATGGCCCTCGAGGATGTCGGCCAGCTCGGTGGGCGGATGCACCTTGTAGCCCTGCGGCTCGGGGTAGAGATCGGCCTCCGACGGCGCGAACAGCAGGTCGCAGCCGGCGTCGCGCAGCAGCTGCGCGTCACGTTCTAGTGTGCGCGGATAGGTGTCGAAGTCCTCGTGCGGCGCGAACTGCAGCCGGTTGACGAAGATGCTGGCGACCACCGGGCCGCCGCCGGCCGCGCGCGCCTGGCGCACCAGCGACAGGTGGCCCTCGTGCAGGTTGCCCATCGTCGGCACGAAGGCGCTGCGCGGGGCGCCGGCGAGTGCGGCGCGCAGGTCGAACAGGGTGTGCACGGTGCGCATCGGGAGCTCCTCAGTAGCCGTGCTGCGCTTCGTCGGGGAAGCTGCCGTCGCGCACCGCAGCGACATAACGTTCGATCGCCGCGGCCACGGAGCCGCCTTCGCGGGTGAAGTCGCGCACGAAGCGCGGCGGCTTGCCCGCATTCAGACCCAGCATGTCGTGCAGCACCAGCACCTGGCCGCTGCAGCCGGCGCCGGCGCCGATGCCGATCACCGGGATGTCGAGCGCGGCGGTGATCTCGGCGGCCAGCGCGCTGGGCATCAGCTCGAGCACCAGCATCGCGGCGCCGGCCTCGGCCAGCTCCTTGGCATGGCGGCGCAGCGTTTCGGCCGCGGCGTCGTCGCGGCCCTGCACGCGCCAGCCGCCGAGCGCATGCACCGATTGCGGCGTCAGCCCGAGGTGGGCGCAGACGGGGATGCCGCGCTCGGCCAGCTGCCGCACCAGCGGCGCGGTCCAGCCGCCGCCTTCGAGCTTGACCATGTGCGCGCCGGCCTGCATCAGCCGCGCCGCGCTGTCCAGCGCCTGTTCGGCCGAGGCCTGGTAGCTGCCGAACGGCAGGTCGCCGATGACCCAGGCGCTGCGGTTGCCGCGGGCCACGCATTCGACGTGATAGGCCATCTCGGCCAGGCTCACCGGCAGCGTCGACGGCCGGCCCTGCAGCACCATGCCGAGCGAATCGCCGACCAGCAGGATGTCGACGCCCGCCGCATCGAGCACGCGCGCGAAGGTGGCGTCGTAGCAGGTCAGCATGGCGATCTTCTCGCCGGCGGCATGCATCGCCCGCAGGCGGTGCAGCGTGATCGGTTTGCGCTCGTCGGTCATCGCGGGCTTGGGCGGCAGTACTGCGGGCGGCGAGTCTAACGCTGCGGTGCAGCAAAGGTCTGTCGCTGGGATGACGCTGCGTCAGCGTTTGCGGGCCAGCTTGGGGTCCATCAGGTCGCGCAGGCCGTCGCCCATCAGGTTCAGCCCCAGCACGCTGGCGGCGATCGCGACGCCCGGGTAGACGGCCAGCATCGGCGCGGTGAACAGCTGCGTCTGCGCTTCGTTCAGCATGCGGCCCCAGCTCGGTTGCGGCGGTTGCGTGCCGAGCCCGAGGTAGGACAGCGCCGCCTCGGCGAGGATCGCGGTGGCGAACGAGATCGTCGCCTGCACGATCAGCACGCTGGCGATGTTCGGCAGCACATGGTCGAGCGTGATGCGCCACGGCCCCTTGCCGGCCGCGCGCGCGGCGAGCACGTATTCACGCGCCCACACCGCGTTGGCGGCGCCGCGCGTGATGCGGGCGAAGACGGGGATGTTGAAGATGCCGATCGCGACGATGCCGGTGATCAGCCCGGGGCCGTAGATCGCGCCGAGCATGATCGCCGACAGCAGCGCCGGGAAGGCGAAGGTGAAGTCCGCCGCGCGCATCACCAGCTCCTCGACCCAGCCGCGCTTGGCCGATGCCAGGCAGCCCAGCAGCACGCCGGCGATCAGCCCGATGCCGACTGCGATGACGCCGACGACGATCGAGTTCTGCGAGCCGACCAGCAGCTGCGAGGCGATGTCGCGGCCCAGGCTGTCGGTGCCCAGCCAGTGCGCGGCGCTCGGGCCTTGCAGCTTGTTCGGGATGTCGATGTCGGCCGGCGGATAGGGCGCCCAGACCAGCGAGACCAGCGCCGCCAGCACCAGCAGCAGCGACAGCGCGGCGCCGAGCACGAAGCTCGGATGGCGGCGCGCGCGGTGCAGGAAACGCGCGGAACCGTCGCTCATGCGCTGTCGTCGGCCGGCCACTGGGCTTGCGCGAGAGCTGCGATCAGCGCCGGTACGTCGCCTTGCACGATGCTCCACAGGGTGTCGTTGTCGATCCCGAGGTAGCCATGAACCAGGCGATTGCGAGTTGCGACCACTAGCCGCCACGGCACTTCAGGAACCAAGCGCCGCACCTCTTCAGGTACATGCGTTGCCGCTTCGCCGATCAACTCCAGGTTCCTCAGCGTCGCGTCATAGGTCTTCGCATCGGCAATGAACGCCGCTTGGTCGAAGCCCTGGGTGTACGCCTGAACCTTGCGCGCGAACGTGCCCATGTCGTCGACATAGAAGCGCCACGCGCGCTCAGACATGGATCGCCTCGCGTTCGACGAAGGGGCGCAGCTCGTTGCGCAATGCGTTCGCAGTGACGAGGTCGACGGGCCGCGCCAACAGGTCCTCCAGGTAGAACTGCAGGCCGAAGTAGCGCGCCGAGGTGGCAGGGCCATCGAAGGCGACCAGGATGTCGATGTCGCTATCCGGTGTCGCCGCGTCGCGCGCCACCGAGCCGAACACCGCGAGATCACGCACGCCAAAGCGCTGCGCCAACACGGGTTTGTGCTGTGCCAGCAATTCAACGGCCTGATCGCGCCTCATACGCGCATTGTCCCGTCGCTGCGGGCGTCGAAGCAACCGCCCTGTCACGCATCGCTGGCCTTCAGCCGCGGATCGACCAGCGCGTACAGCACGTCGACGACGAAGTTGACGACGATCACCACCGCGACCAGCAGCATCACGACGTCGCGCACGACCACCAGGTCGCGGTTGGCGATGGCCTGGAAGACGAGCCGGCCGATGCCCGGCAGCACGAAGACGTTCTCGACGACGATGGTGCCGGTGATCAGGTTCGCGAACTGCAGCCCCATGATCGTCAGCACCGGGATCATCGCGTTGCGCAGCACGTGCTGCCACAGCGTCGCGCGCGATGTCAGGCCCTTGGCGCGGGCGGTGCGCACGTAGTCCTCGCGCATCACCTCGAGCACCGACGAGCGTGTCACGCGCGCGAGGATGGCGGCCTGCACCAGCGCCAGCGCCAGCGCCGGCAGCGCCAGCGCCTGCAGCGCCGGGCCGATGCCGCCGCCATCGGCTTCGCTCCAGCCCGGAAAACCGCCGGCCGAGACCCACTGCAGCTTCACCGCGAACAGCAGGATCAGCAGGATCGCGAACCAGAAGCTCGGCACCGCGATGCCGAGCTGCGAGGCCAGCATCACGCCGACGTCGCCGGCGCGGTTGTGGCGCGCCGCGGCATAAATGCCGAAGACCAGCGCCAACACCGTCGTCAGCACCATCGCCAGCAGCGCCAGCGGCAGCGTCACGCGCAGCCGCTCGGCGATCAGCTCGGCGGTGGGCGAGCCGTAGGACAGGCTGTTGGCCGTCTCGGCGAGCAGCAGGCCGCCGATCCAGTGTGTGTAGCGCTCAGGCGCAGGGCGGTCGAGGCCGAGCTTCTTCTCCAGCGCGGCGATCGACTCCGGTGTCGCGGTGTCGCCGAGCATCACCTGCGCGACGTTGCCCGGCAACAGCTCGAGCACTGCGAAGACCAGCAGCGAGGCGATCGCCAAGGTGGCGAAGAAGGTCGCGAAGCGCTTGGCGAGGAAGACGCTCATCCGTCGAGGGCCGGTCCACTGCGGAACATGCGAACTATCATGCCCGAAACGCCTTGTTGCGCTGCCCGGAGCCTTTCAACGATGGCCGCGATCCCCTTCCCGACGAACCAGGTGCTGATCGGCGGCAGCTGGCGTGACGCCGCCGGCGGCGAGACGCTGCCGCTGATCAACCCGAGCGATGGCGCGCTGCTGGCGCAGATCGCACGCGGCACGGCCGCCGACATCGATGCCGCGGTGGCTGCGGCGCAGGCTGCGCTGGACGGCGAGTGGGGCCGGCTCACGGCCGCCGAGCGCGGGCGGCTGCTGGCGCGCCTGTCAGCGCGCGTGATCGATGCCGCCGACGAGCTCGCCCGGCTCGAGGCGCTGGACGTCGGCAAGCCCGTGAAGCAGGGCAAGGCCGATGCGTTGGCGCTGGCCCGCTACCTCGAGTTCTACGCCGGCGCGGCCGACAAGGTGCACGGCGCGACGATCCCGTTCGCCGACGGCTACACCGCGTTGACCTTGCGTGAGCCGCATGGCGTGACCGGCCACATCGTGCCGTGGAACTACCCGATGCAGATCATCGGCCGCTCGGTCGGTGCGGCGCTGGCGATGGGCAATGCCTGCGTGCTCAAGCCCGCCGAAGAGGCCTGCCTGACCGCGCTGGCCTTCGGCCGCCTGGCGCAGGACGCCGGGCTGCCGCCGGGCGCGCTGAACATCGTGCCGGGCTTGGGCGAAGAAGCCGGCGCGGCGCTGTCGGCGCATCCGGGTGTTGCGCACCTGTCGTTCACCGGCTCGGTCGCCGTCGGTCGGCTGGTGCAGGCGGCCGCGGCGCGCAACACCATTCCGGTCACGCTGGAGCTCGGCGGCAAGAGCCCGCAGCTCGTCTTTGCCGATGCCGATCTGGACGCGGCGCTGCCCTTCCTCGTCAATGCCGGCATCCAGAACGCCGGCCAGACCTGCTCGGCGGCGTCGCGCATCCTGGTCGAGCGGGGCGTCTTCGACGAGGTGGTCGCGCGCATGGCCGAGCGTTATCGCGGCTTGCGGATCGGTCCGGCCCTCGACGACCCGGACGTCGGCCCGCTGATCTCGGCGCGCCAGCGCGAGCTCGTGCTCGGTTACCTCGGTGTCGCGCGCGACAGCGGCTTGGGTCTGGTTGCGCAGGCCACCCTGCCGGCCACGCTGCCGGCCGGCGGTTGTTATGTCGCGCCGACGCTGCTGGCGCCGGTCGCGCCCGACCATCGTCTCGCGCAGGAAGAGATCTTCGGCCCAGTGCAGGTGGTCATCCCCTTCGACGGCGAGGCCGAGGCGCTGGGCATCGCCAACGGCACGCTCTTCGGCCTCGTCGCCGGCGTCTGGACGCGCGACGGTGCGCGCCAGTTCCGCCTCGCCCGCGGCCTGAAGTGCGGCCAGGTCTTCATCAACAACTACGGCGCCGGCGGCGGCATCGAGCTGCCTTTCGGCGGTGTCAAGCAGTCCGGTCATGGCCGCGAGAAGGGCTTCGAGGCGCTGTACGGCTTCTCGACCCTGAAGACGGTGGCGATCCGGCATGGGTGAGTGTTGTCATACAATGGATGACACATCGAAGGGGCCCGCCATGCGCGTCAATGCCCGTCTCGACGAAGAGACGCAACAGCAGCTCGAATACCTGGTCGAAGCCACCGGCGAGAGCGTGAGCCACGTGGTGCGCGAGAGCGTTGCGCGTTACTACCGCGACGTGCGTGCCGAGCGTGGAGGGATGCGCCACTTCGCAAAGATGATCGGCAAGGGCAACAGCGGACGCAGCGACATTGCGTCGAACTACAAGCAGTACGTGGCCGAGAGCATCGATGCCAAGTACGGTCTCGGCAAGAAGTGATCGCCATAGACGCAGGCTTCCTCTACGCGCTGGCTGACCGGCGCGACGCCTGGCACGAGCGCGCGGTGGCGCATTGGCCCACGCACGAAGAAGGATGGATCACGACCTGGCCGGTGCTCGCAGAGGCTTGTCACCTGCTGGGGCGACGACTTGGCATCGACTATGTGTCCAATCTGCTGGACGATGTTGCCGAGGGAAGCTTCAGCATCTGGTCGCCGCCGTTGGAGCAACTCGCCCACCTGCCGGTGTTGATGCGCAAGTACGCCAAGCTGCCGATGGACCTGGCCGATGCGACGCTGGTGTTGCTGGCCGAGCACCTGGGCCACGGCCGCATCCTGTCCACCGATGAGCGCGACTTCGGCACCTACCGGTGGAAGCAGCGCAAGCCCTTCCACAACCTGCTCGCCGATTGACCATCGAGAGGACATCGCCATGATCACCAGCGGCACTCGGCTGAAGAACAAGGTGGCGATCGTCACCGGCGGCGGCTCTGGGTTCGGCGAAGGCATTGCGCGCAAGTTCGTCGCCGAGGGCGCGCAGGTGCTTGTCGCCGATCGCGACCTCGAGGCCGGGCTGCGGGTCGCCGTCGCGCTCGGCCCGGCGGCGCGCGCGGTGCGCGCCGACGTCAGTGATGCCACCGACGTGCGGCTGATGATGGAGGCGGCCGAGCAGCATTTCGGCCGGCTCGACATCCTCGTCAACAACGCCGGCATAGGGCACAAGCCGCAGCCGCTGGAAGACCTGGCGGAGGATCAGTTCGACCGCATCGCGGCGGTCAACATGCGCGCGATCTACCTGGCGATGCGCGAGGTCGTGCCGCGCTTCAAGGCCCGTGCCGCCGGCGTGCACGGCCAGCGCGGCGTGGTGTTGAACATCGCGTCGACGGCAGGCGTCAGCCCGCGGCCGCGGCTGGCCTGGTACAACGCCAGCAAGGGCTGGGTGATCACCGCGACGCGCGCCTGCGCGGTCGAGCTGGCGCCGTTCGGCATCCGCGTGGTCGCGCTGAACCCGGTGGCCGGCGAGACGCCGCTGCTGGCCACCTTCATGGGCGAGGACACGCCCGAGATGCGCGCGAAGTTCCTGTCGACGATTCCGATCGGCCGCTTCTCGCTGCCGGAGGACCTCGGCAACGCGGCCTGCTTCCTGTGCAGCGACGAGGCGACGATGATCACCGGCGTGTGCATGGAAGTCGACGGTGGCCGCTGCATTTAACGCCTAGCGGCGGCAGCCATGGATCCCGACGCGACCCGCGCGCGCGCGCCGCTGGACCCGGATGCGACCCGCGTCCGGCCGCCGGCCGATCCGGACGCGACGCGCGTGCGCCCGGCGGGCGATCCCGACGCCACCCGCGTCCGGCCGGCCGCCTTCGACCCCGAGGCGACGCGCGTGCGCGTGGCCACGCGGCTGCGCGACGATCACCGCGATCTGCTCGCCGACAGCGAGCCGCCGCCGCCGGACATCCCGCTGCCGCGCCAGCCGCCGCTGGCGCTGCAGCCCGGCTTCCGGCTGCACGAGTACCGCATCGAGCGCGTGCTCGGCCAGGGCGGCTTCGGCATCACGTACCTCGCCACCGACGTCAACCTGCGCGCGCCGCTGGCGATCAAGGAATACCTGCCGGAGGAGATCGCCTTCCGCGCCGGCGACCGCAGCGTGTCGCCGAATGCCTCCAAGCACCGCGAGCGCTACCGCCTCGGCCTCGAGATGTTCCTCGCCGAGGCGCGCACGCTGGCCACCTTCCGCCATCCGAACATCGTGCGCGTCGCGCGTTTCTTCGAGGCCCATCGCACCGCCTACATGGTGCTGGAGTACGAGAAGGGCAGCCCCCTGCGCAGCTGGTGGCCCGAGCACCAGGCGATCGGCGAGCGCGGCCTGCTGCAGCGGCTGCAACCGCTGCTCGACGGCCTGGCGGTGGTGCATGCCGCCGGCTTCCTGCACCGCGACATCAAGCCCGACAACATCCAGGTGCGGCAGGACGACGGTCGCTTCGTGCTGCTCGATTTCGGCTCGGCGGCGCAGACGGTGACGCTGGCCGACCAGCAGGCGGTGATCGTCACGCCGGGTTTCGCGCCGATCGAGCAGTACGGCTTCGGCGAGCAGGGCGCCTGGACCGACGTCTATGCACTGGGCGCGACGCTGTATTGGGCGGTGACCGGCCACAAGCCGCCGGATGCCGAAGCGCGCGCCGCCGGCGTCGCGATGAAGACGGCGCTCGAGGCCGGCCGCGGGCGTTATGGCGAGGCTTTCCTGCGCGCCATCGACTGGGCGCTCGCGAGCAGCGCGGGGCAGCGGCCGCGCGACATCGCCGCTTGGCGCCAGGCCTTGCTCGCCGACCATGCGTCCTCGCTCGGCCTGAAGGAAGCGCTCCATCGCGACGACGGCGCGGCCGCCGGGCTTGCAGCGCCGCAACGCAGCCTCGCCGCGCGCATCGTCGATGGCCTGCGCCTGGTGATCACGCCGCCGGCCTGGCCGCTGGCGGTCAAGCTGGCGGTCGCGATGCTGGTGACGGCGCTGCTGCCGATGCTGCTGACGGCGGCCTACAACCTCGACCGCAGCCGCGACGCGCTGCTGACCAGCGAGATCGGCCAGGTCGAGCTGCTCGCGCACCAGACCGCGGGGCGCCTCGCGCAGCTGATCAACGACAGCCAGAACCTCGCACGCGTGCTCGGCACGGACGCTGACTTCGTGCGTTGGCTGGCCAAGCCCGACGAGCTCACCAAGGCGGTGCTGCGCGACAAGGCGATCGCGGTCGCGCAGGCCAATCGTGACGTGCACCTGCTGATGGTGATGGACCGCGACGGCACCGCCCAGATTGCCAACGATGCGCAGGTGATGGGGCGCAACTTCCGCTTTCGCCAGTACTTCCAGGAGGCGCTGGCCGGCCGCCCGTTCATCACCGGCGTGGTCGTCGGCGCGGTCGCCGGCCAGGCCGGCGTGTTCTTCTCGATGCCGGTGCAGGAGCCCGGTGGCCAGGTGATCGGCGCGGTGGTGCTGCGCATCCACGCCGCGTCGTTCAACGCGATCCTCGACGAGATGCGCAACGCGGCGGCGACGGCCGGCGTCGCGTCGAGCGAGGCGGCGCTGACGCCGTTCCTGGTCGACGCCGACGGCGTGCTGATCTACCACCCGCGCGAGGACCTGCTGTACCGCAGCCTGGCGCCGTTGCCGGCCGAGCGGCTGGCGGCGATCCGCGCCGACCAGCGTTTTCGCCGCGACACGATCCAGAGCCTGAACCAGCCGGACTTGAGCGCCGCGATGCTTGCCGCCAAGGGTCCGGGTCACCTGCGCTACCGCTCGGCGATCAGCGGCGTCGACGAGATCGCCGGCTTCGCCCCGGTGCCGGGCCAGGGCTGGGTGGTCGGCGTCAGCGAGCCGCGCGCGGCCTTCGAGGCACCGGTCGAGCAGCTGTACACGCAGTTGCTGTGGAGCGTGGCGCTGGTCGGCCTGCTGTTCACCGGCCTCGCGCTGCGTTTCGCGCGCAGCATCGTGCGGCCGATCCAGGCGCTGACCGGCGCCGCGCACGCGCTGAAGGCCGGCGACTTCGACCACGCGACCGTCACCGTGCACAGCCGCGACGAGGTCGGGCAGCTCGCGCGCACCTTCAACGTGATGATCGACGTGCTGCGGCAGCGCGAACGTGAACGGGAACGCGAGACGGCCGCTCCGCCGGCCAAGGACCCATGACCGCGCTGCCGCCACTGCGCAAGCCGCCCTGGCCGCCGGCCGGCTGGCACGACTGGCTCACCGTTGCCGAGCGTCTGGACAGGCGCTTCGACGGCCACTACGCGTTCGGCGGCTTCGACTACCGGCAGCCGCTGGCGCTGCAGCGCGCGGTGCCGCTGCGCCTGCGCCGGGCCTACGAGGTGCCGGTCGCCTACACCGACTGGGGTCCGCGCGACGGACCGCTGCTGCTGTGCTGCGGCGGCGTCGCCAACACGGCGATGCGCTTCGCCTTCGTCGCTGCCGACCTGGCGCGCGAGGGCTGGCGCGTGGTCTGCATGGACTGGCTCGGCCGCGGCCGCTCGGGCTGGCTGGCCGACCACAGCGAGTACACGCTGGCCTGCTACGTCGAGCAGCTGCACCAGATGATTGCTCACCTCGGCGGCGGGCCGGTCGCGCTGCTCGGCTCGTCGATGGGCGGCAGCGCGGCGCTGGCGCTCGCCGCGCAGTCGCCGGCGCTCGTCTCGCGCCTGGTGCTCAACGACGTCGGGCCGCACATCCCGCGCGCACGCCGGGCGCGCCGCGCCGAGACGCTGGCGCGGCACTACGTGTTCCGCAGCCCGGCCGAACTGATGCGCCGGGCCGGCGCGTCGCAGAAGCACGACGGGCCGGTCGCCGACGACGTGCGTTTGTTCATCACCTACCACCAGACCTGCTGGTCGCCCGACAACGGCGGGCGCATCTACCGCCACGACCTGCGCGCACTGCTCGCCTATCGCGACGACGCGGCGCGCAGCGTCGACCAGTGGCGCGAGTGGTCGGCGCTCGCCTGCCCGGTGCTGGTGCTGCACGGTGAAGAGTCCGATGCGCTGACCGAGCCGACGCTGCGCCGCATGCAGCAGGCGCGGCCGCTGGCGCTGGTGCACGTGCCCGACACCGGCCACACGCCGGTGCTGGCCGATCGCAACCAGACCGCCTTCATCGGCGACTGGCTGTGCGGCACGGTCGGCGACGACTGCGAATGTTCGCTGCCGCATGCGCCGCTGCGGCGCAGCTGGACACCACCGGGCTGAGTACTTCGGCGGCTAGGCGTCGGGTACCGACACGGTCGATAACAAACCTTCGTCGAGCCACTGCGCCAGCAGCGTGACGGCCCGCGCCGGCGCCGCTTCATCATCGTCCTGCAGCGTCGCGGCGGTTTCGCACAGCGTCGCGAAGTCGGCGCCGTCGACCAGCGCCTGCAGCAGCGTGGCCTCGTCGTCGGGCAGCGAGCGCCACAGCGTCTCGGTGCCCTGGCGCCAGGCCAGCAGCCGGTGCGGCGCGGCTTGCGGCGGCGGCAGGTCTGGCTCGTCGCCGCTGTCCGGATCGGCTTCGCGCAGCAGGCGCCACGCGGGTTCGATCGCCCAATGAAGCGCCACCAGCTGCACGCTCGGATGCACCGTGAAGCGCAAGCCCGGCCAGGCGTCGGGGGCGACGGCGGCCAGCGCCGAGCGCTCGAGCACCGCGGCGTCGGCGGCGTCGAAGGCGGCGCGCAGCGCCCAGTCCATGTGTGCGCAGTCGACCAGGGCCGGGTGCGGCACCAGGCCGTCGTCGGCGTCGAGCGCTGCGGCCATGAAGTCGGCCAGGCGGTGGCCGAACCAGCGGATCGACGGTTCGGTCGACGGATGAGCGGCGATGTAGGCCCGGGCCAGCGCGTCGAAGCCCTCGTCGCCGAGCGCGCGGGCGAGCACCTCGAAGTTGTCGCGCAGCGCTTCGGCGAGTCGGGCCGCGTAAGCGTAGCGATAGGCGGACAGCGCCGGCGGCCCGCCGCGCGGGTCGTTGGCCAGCAGCGCGCCGGCGTCGGCGCCGTCGGCCACCGCGGCGGCGAAGGCGCGCTGTTGCTCGCGCAAGGCGTTCATGTCATGACCGGCGTTGCCGCCGCGACCTCGGCAGCGATGCCACGCGCGATGTCCAGCTCGGCCAGCAAGTCATCGAGCACCGGGATCTGGTCGTCGCGCTCGATCATCGTCGGCCGGAAACCGATGCGCTGCAGCGTGTAGCGGTACAAATCCCAGACCTCGGCGCACACCGGCGCGTCGTGGGTGTCGATCAGCAGCCCGCCCTGCACCGAGTGACCGGCAAGGTGGATCTGAACCACGCGTTCGGCCGGCATCGCGTCGATGTAGGCGCGGGCGTCGAAGCCGTGGTTGACGCTGCTGACCCAGACGTTGTTGACGTCGAGCAGCAGCAGGCAGTCGGTGCGGCGCAGCAGCTCGGCGACGAACTGATATTCGCGCATCTGATCGCTGGCGAAGCGCACGTAGCTCGACAGGTTCTCGATCGCGATGCGCCTTCCGAGGACATCCTGCGCCTGGCCGATGCGGCTGCTGACATGCGCGAGCGCCGCCTCGTTCATCGGCAGCGGCAGCAGGTCATGCAGGTTGCGGCCGTCGACGCCGGTCCAGCACAGGTGGTCGGACAGCCAGGCCGGCTGTACGCGCGCGGCCAGCGCCTTCAGCTCGCGCAGGTAGTCGCGGTTCAGCGCATCGGTGCCGCCGAGCGACATCGACACGCCGTGCATCACCATGGGGAAGTCGGCGCGGATGCGGTCCAGGTGCGCCAGCGGCCGGCCGCCCGGCACGAGATAGTTCTCGCTGATGATCTCGAGCCAGTCGACCGGCGGCGGTTGATCGCGCTCGAAGTCGGCGTAGTGCTCGGTGCGCAGCCCGAGCCCGAAACCGTCGATCGGGGTGCTGCTGCTCATCGTGGTCGACGGTGCTGCGAGCGCGTGCGACGCCCTCCGGCGTCGCAGCGCGCGCGGCCCGTTTACTTGACGACCTTGCCGCCCTTGTCGGTGCAGTCCTTGTCGGACTTGACGGTGACCCAGCCCTGGCCCTTGCAGCTGTTCTTGCCTTTGCAGGAGCTGCTGGCGGTCTTGCACTCGCTGCTGCCCTTGCAGCTGTTCGTGCCGGTGCACTTGACGCCCTTGTCGGCGGTCTGCGCGCTGGCGGTCTGGGCCAGGCCCATCGAGAACAGGGCGGCAGCGGCCGTCGCGATCGCCACACCGGACTTCAGGTTCTTCATGGTCTCTTCCTTTCGAATGGATGGGAACAGCTTGGAAGCGCACCCGGCCCGGGAGGCCGGAGCCGACATCGCGCAACGTGTGTCGCGACCGGCAGCGCGTACCTTACATCGCACGCGCCACCGGTCAATTCGACCAGAACCTGATACGCGCCCCGGCGCGCATCGGATGCAGCCTGGCGTGAATCAGCCGCCGCTGCCGATCACCGCCGCCATCGCCTGCGCGGTGCGCTCGACGTTGCTGGTGTTCAGCCCGGCGACGCAGATGCGGCCGGAGCGGATCAGGTAGACCGCATGCTCCTCGCGCAAGCGGTCCACCTGCGCGGCGCTCAGGCCGGTGTAGCTGAACATGCCGCGCTGGCTCAGGAAATACCCGAAGTCGCGCCCGGGCAACAGCGCGATCAGCCGGTCGTGCAGCGCGCGCCGCATCGCCGCGATGCGCTCGCGCATCGCCGCCAGCTCGCCTTCCCATTGCGCGCGCAGCTCGGCATCGCCGAGCACGCGGGACACGATGCGCGCGCTGTGCATCGGCGGGCTCGAATAGATGCGGCGCACGGTGTAGCGCAGCTGGCCGAGCACCAGCGCGGCCTCGGCCGCATCGGCGCAGACGGCGGACAGCGCGCCGCAGCGCTCGCCGTAGACACTCATGCTCTTGGAGAACGAGTTGGCGATGAAGAAGGTGATGCCCGAATCGGCCAGCGCGCGCACCGCGTAGGCGTCTTCGTCGATGCCATCGCCGAAGCCCTGGTAGGCGAGGTCGAGGTAGGGCAGCAGCTCACGCTCGCGCAGCACCGGGATCAGCGCATCCCACTGCGCGCGCGTCAGGTCGACGCCGGTCGGGTTGTGGCAGCAGGCGTGCAGCAGCACGATGCTGCGGGCCGGCAGGGTGCGCAGCGTGTCGAGCATCGCGTCGAAGCGCACGCCCCCGGTGCTGGCGTCGTAGTACGGGTAGGTGTTCACCTGGAAGCCCGAGCCCTCGAACATCGAGCGGTGGTTGTCCCAGGTCGGATCGCTGACCCACACCTGCGCCTCGGGCAGCCAGGTCTTCATGAAATCGGCGCCGACCTTCAGGCCGCCCGACGAGCCGACGCTCTGGATCGTCGCGACGCGGCCGGCAGCGATCGCCGGATGGTCGGCACCGAGCAGCAGCATCTGCACCTGCTTGCGCGTCTCGGCGTCGCCCTCCATCGCCAGGTAGGGTTTCGGTCCGTCGGCGGCGACGATCTGCGCCTCGGCGTGGCGCACGCTGTCCAGCACCGGCAGCTTGCCGGCCTCGTCGAAGTAGATGCCGATCGACAGGTTGACCTTCTGCGGCCGCGGATCGGCATTGAAGGCGTCGACGAGCGCGAAGATCGGATCACCGGCGTACGGCGTGATGTGCTGGAACATGCGCGGGTTCTCGTGGCGTTGCGGGAACCCGGGATTATCAAAGCCCCGGCGCCGAAAAGCTCACCGATTCCAGGCGACCCAGCGACCGTGCGGATGGCTGCGCGCGATCAGCCGGGGGTCCGCGTCGGGCCGCGTCAGCCACCACGACGAGGCGTTGGCCAGCTCGGCCGCGCTGACGCCCTGATCGCCGGCGGGCAGCGGCGGCGGTGTGCCGAGCGCCAGGCCCGGCCCTTCGGCGCTCAGCCAGAAGACGCGGCGGCGCTGCACCAGCGCGCGCATCGCGTCGATGTGGCGCTGCAGCGCCGCCGCGTCGAAGTACGCCAGCACCCAGCTGTTGAAGACCACCGGCAGCGTCTCGCGCGGCAGCGTGTCGAGCCAGGGCTCGATCGCCGCGAAGCAATCGGCCTCGCGCCGCACCGCCCAGCCGGCGCCGCGCACGATCGCCGCGGCCTGGTCGAAACGCGCGCGCCGGCGCTGGTCGTGCGGCCACAGGCAGGCCTGCAGCCAGCGCGTGGCGTCGGCATCGTGCAGGTCCACCGGGGCCGGGTCGACGCCCAGCCGCGCGACGATGCGCGCCGGCGCCAGCTCGGGCGGGGCCAGGCCGCCGACCGGATGGCAGTCGATCCACGGGGCCGCCGGATCGTCGAGCGCGCCCGACAGCGCGCTGCCGTGCCGGTAGCGGTAACGATCGACGCCGAGGTTCAATCCGGCGCTGCAGCCGAAATCGAACAGCGCCAGCGGCCGCGCGCCGGCGGCCGCGGTGATCTGCGCCAGCGCCGGCCACAGCACGGCGCAGCGGCCGGCCTCGTTGGTCTGCGTCGCGCGGGTCGCGCAATGCGCGGCGAGCCGGGGCGCTTCGCGGACCAGGAAGTCGTCGAATGCGGCGGCCAGCGCTTCGCCCGCTGGCCGATCACCTTGCATGCTGGGAAACCAGGCTGCGAAGCCGCCGCCCGCGCCGGCGAGCACGCGTTCGTGGATCGCCGCCAGCAGCAGGTTCGGACGCTGCTGCGTGCGCGGCGCCGCATCCAGCAGCGCCAGCGCGGCCGGCCGCTCGGCCAGCAACCGGCACAAGGCGACATACAGCGGGTCGTCGCTGCACTCGGTCTCGGCAAAGCGCAGGAACTGCTGGCGGCGCCGTTCGAGCGTCGCGGGTTCGGCGCCGGGCGCGGTGACATCGGTGAGCAGGGGCGGGGTGTTCATCGTGCGTCGCAGCGTAAACCGGCCGGGCGGCCGCCCATTGTCGGGAGCCCGACAATGGGCGCACGATGCCCGGCCTCGACACCTGCCTGCGCGCGCTGCTCGGCGCCAACTTTCCCGAACTGCCGCTCGACACTGCGGCCGCGGCCGCGGCGCTGGGCGCTGCACTGCCGCACTGCCGGCTGAAGCGCCTGAGCCCCGGCGCGACACTGTTCGCCCAGGGCGCGCCGGCCGCCGCGCTGTACGGCGTGATCGACGGCGAGCTTGCCTTGCGCTTCGGCGCCGTCGACGGCGCGGTGTCGACGATCGAGCTCGCCGCGCGGCACCGCCTGTTCGGCCTCGCCGCTTTCGCCGGCGGCATGCCCAGCAGCTACGAGGCCGTCGCCCATCGGGCGAGCCAGGTGCTGGTGATCGGCCGCGCGGGCTACGAGCTGCTGATGGACGGCCTGCCCGGCTTCGGCCGCGCGCTGATGCGCGAATTCGCGCAGCGCCACGATGGCGCGCTGCGTTTGCTGCAGGCTTCGCGCCTGCAGTCGGCGTCCGAGCGCCTGTCGCTCGCGCTCACGCACCTGCGCGATCACGCCGGCCGCGCCGAAGCGCCCGCGCCCGACGGCAGCGTGCTGCTGCGCACGACGCAGGCCGAGCTCGCCGCACTGGCCGGGCTGTCGCGCCAGACCGTCAACGAGTGGCTGCAGCGCATGGCCGCGCAAGGGCGACTGCAGCCGGTCTACGGCGGGATCCGGCTGCTCACCTGAGCGGCGAGGCGGGCATCAAGCCGACAACGCGGCCTCGATGTCGCCGGCGATCTTCTCCGGCGCATCCTGCGGTGCGTAACGCTTGATCACCTGCCCGTCGCGGCCGACCAGGAACTTCGTGAAGTTCCACTTGATCATCTGCGTGCCGAGCAGGCCCGGCGCTTCCTTCGTCAGCCACTTGTACAGCGGATGGGCGTTCGAGCCGTTGACCTCGATCTTGCTCATCATCGGGAAGCTGACCCCGTAGTTGACCTGGCAGAACGAGGCGATCTCGTCATCGCTGCCCGGGTCCTGAGCGCCGAACTCATTGCTCGGAAAGCCGAGCACGACGAGGCCCTGGTCCTTGAATTGCTCCCACAACTTCTCCAGCCCCCCGAATTGCGGGGTGAAGCCGCAGGCACTGGCGGTGTTGACGATCAACAGCACCTTGCCCTCGTACTTGGACAGCTTGACGCGCTTGCCACCGATGGTCTGGGCGTCAAAATCCCCGATGCTTTGTTCAGACATTGCTGACACACTCCTATCCATGGCCATTTCGCAGTAGGCCGGGCATGTTAATCCCTAGCTCGCCGGCCTTGCGTGGTTGACGATCCGGGGAACGCCCCGGACCATGGCCGTCCCCTAGACAACCAGCGATTCATTCCTCAAGCGATGTCTGTGCCGATTCCGGTTGCATTGCTGGGCTTCAGCGCCTTCGAACGCAATGCCCTGGCATCCTATTTCCGCCTCGCCGCCCGGCGCAGCCCGCACTACACGCATGTGCTGGACATCGACGAGGCGCGCTTCGTCGTCGCCGATGCCGACCAGTCCGGCGTGCCCGAGCTGCTGCAGGCGCTGGGCCGCATCCCCGATGCGGTGTTCGTCGGCGCGCAGGGGCCCGATGGCGCTGCCAGCTGGATGATGCGGCCGATCGATCCGGTGCACGTGCTGCGCGAGCTCGATGCGCTGGTCGCGCTGCGCGACAACCCGGGCAGCGGGCCCTTGCCCTTGTTGGCGCCGACACCGGCGCATGCCCGGCCGACGACGATCGGCAAGGCCGTGCCGAGCCCCTTGCGGCGTGCCGCCGACGAGCCGGAGACACCGGTGGTGTCGCCCGAAGAGCGCCGCGCGGCCGCCGAGCGCTCGCGCGCCCGGCGTGAAGCTGCTCTGCGGCCCCAGCCGCTGCGGCGCGCGCTGCTGGTCGACGACAGCGAGCTTGCCTTGCACTTCCTCGACCGCCAGCTGCAGCGCTACGGCCTGGCGACCGAATGGGCGCACAACAGCGGCCGCGCGCTCGAGCTGCTGTCGACGCAGGCCTTCGGCTTCGTCTTCGTCGACATCGACCTCGGGCCGCACAGCGACCTCGACGGGCTCTCGCTGTGCCAGCAGATCAAGCACCGGCACGTGCACCCGGGCGGCAAGGCGCCGCAGCTGGCCGTCGTCTCGGCCTTCCACGATCCGGTCGACCGCGTGCGCAGCACGCTCGCCGGCGCCGACATCCACCTCGGCAAGCCGCTCGACTTCGAAACGCTGGACCGCTGGCTCAGCCAGCAGGGCTTGTCGCGCGGGCCGGAGTTGCCGGTGCAGGCCCTCTAGGCCTGATCAGCCGCGGCGCAGCGCCGCCAGCGCCGCCGCGGCCAGGATCAGGCTGCCGCCGATCGCCGTGCGCGCATCGAGCTCGCCGGCGCCGAGCAGCAGCGCCGAGGCGCTGGCGAAGACGACCTCCGTCAGCATGATCACCGCGGTGGTTGCCGCCGGCAGCCGTGCCGCGCCGTACTGCAGCGCCAGGTTCGACGCGACGAACCAGGCGGCCAGCGCCGCGGTGCCGGCGATCCAGCCCCCCGCCGGCAGCGGCGGCCCGCCGATGGCGCCGGATCGCCACTGCGCCAGCGCCAGCAGCAGCGCGATCAGCATGCCGCCGCCGAACATCGCCAGCGCGCGCGCCGGCTCGCTGCGCTTCGCCTCGCGCCGCAGCATCACGTTGTTCAGCGCGAAGCTGAAGCCGCCGACCACGCCGAGCACATCGGGCAGGCTGAAGGCGGAGAAGCCAGCGCCGCTCTTCGGCCACAACACGATCACCGCGCCGCCGAGCGCCAGCGCGATGCGCAGCACCGCGCCGGCATGGATGCGCTCGCCCAGCAGCGGCCGCGCCAGCAGCACCGCCCACAGCGGCATCAGGTAGAACAGCAGCACGACGCGCACGACATCGCCGACCGTCACGCCCCAGTTGAAGCAGGCGTTGGTGGTGCCCGCGGCGAGCACCAGCACCCACAGCGCCGGCGTGCGCGCCACTTCGCCGAGCGCCTTCGGCCGCACCAGCAGCAAGCCGGCGACCGCCACCGCGAAGGTGATCGCCGTCAGCCACAGCGGATGCAGGCCGGCCGCCTCGAGCCGGCGGAAGGGCCACCACGAGACGCCCCAGGTGAAGGCGTTGAAGACCAGCGCCAGCGGCGCCAGCATCCGCGCATCGGCACGGCTGGAAGTGATCGTCACGGCGCTCAATGTTTGTCGCTGCGCGCGATCGCCAGCAGGCGCTCGACCTCGTCGCGATGCGTCACGCAGTTGCGCTTGTGCCAGCGGCCGATCAGCCACATCGTGCCGGCCACGACCAGGCCGAAGACGGCGATCGCGGTGAAGGCCGACAGCCCGAGCTTGACCATGCCGGTGTAGAACGCGCCGAGGCCGAGGATGCAGGCCTGCTCGTTGAAGTTCTGCACGGCGATCGAGCGGCCGGCGCCCATCAGGTTGTGGCCGCGGTGCTGCAGCAGCGCATTCATCGGCACGACGAGGAAGCCGCCGGCGAGACCGAGCAGCATCAGGAACGGCACGGCAACCCAGACGTCGCGGATGACGTTGAGCCCGATCACCAGGATGCCCATCGCGATGCCGAGCGGGATCACCGAGGTCGCCCGGTCGAGCCGCATGCGCATCGACGCCAGCACCGCACCGACCGCGACGCCGATCGACACCACGCCGGCGAGCGACGAGGCCTGCGTCGTGCTGTAGCCCAGCGCCGCCGCGGCCCACGGAAAGACGATGATGCGCAGGTTGCCGCCGACGCCCCAGAACATCGTCGTCGTCGCCAGCGAGATCTGGCCCAGCTTGTCGCTCCACAGCCGCGCGTTGCACTGCGAGAAGTCGCGCACCAGCTCGCCGGGATTGCTCGACAGCGGCTGCAGCGGCGCTTCGGTGCGCGGGATGTAGAGGTTGAAGATCGCGGCGATGACGTACAGCGCGACCATCGCGGCGATCGCCGCCTCGGGTGCGGTGTCGATGCCGGTGTCGAAGACGGGCAGGTCGAAGCCCATCAGCATCGGCGCCATGCGCGGCCCGACCAATTGGCCGCCGAGCAGGATGCCGAGGATGATCGAGGCGATCGTCAGGCCTTCGATCCAGCCGTTGGCCTTGACCAGCTGCGACGGCGGCAGCAGCTCGGTCAGGATGCCGTACTTGGCCGGCGAATAGGCCGCCGCGCCGAGCCCGACCACCGCGTAGGCCAGCAGCGGGTGGCCGCCGAACAGCATCATCAGGCAGCCGATGACCTTGATGTTGTTCGAGACGAACATCACCTTGCCCTTCGGCACCGCATCGGCGAAGGCGCCGACGAAGGGCGCGAGCACGACGTAGAACAGCGCGAACATCGGCGTCAGTGCCGGGATCTGCCAGGCCGGCGCGTTCGTGCTGCGCAACAGCTCGATCGCGGCGACCAGCAAAGCGTTGTCGGCCAGCGAGCTGAAGAACTGCGCCGACATGATGGTGTGGAAGCCCTTCTTCATTCGTTCTGACTGGTCTTCCCAACCTCAGGGCATCAACGAGAACGGCCGCACCCCCGCGACCGGCCGGCGGTTATAGCACGGCACCTTGACGAGAGCCCCCTGGCGTCGGCGAGCCGCCGCCGCCGCCCGAGGGGGGCTCGAATCGAGTGGCAGAGCCACATCGATCCGATGACCCGGCAGAATGGCCGGCTCGTCCGACCCCTGCCGAAAGCCGCCGTGCCGCGCCCGATCGAAGCCCTGATCCACCCCGAGGCGGTGGCCCACAACCTGGCCACCGCCCGCGCCGCAGTGCCCGATGCGAAGCTCTGGGCCGTCGTCAAGGCCAACGCCTACGGCCATGGCATCGAGCGCGTCTATTCGGGGCTGCAGAGCGCCGATGGCATCGCGCTGCTCGACCTGGCCGAAGCCGAACGCGTGCGCGCCCTGGGCTGGCGCAAGCCCGTGCTGCTGCTCGAAGGCGTGTTCGAGGCGCGCGACCTGGAGCTGTGCTCGCGGCTGAACCTGTGGCACGCGGTGCACCACGATGCGCAGATCGACTGGCTCGGCGCGCACAAGACGCACCAGCCGCACCGCGTCTTCCTCAAGCTCAACAGCGGCATGAACCGGCTCGGCTTCGCCCCTTCCGCCTACCGCAGCGCGTGGGCGCGGCTGAATGCGCTGCCGCAGGTCGACGAGATCTCGCTGATGACGCACTTCGCCGACGCCGACGGGCCGAACGGCGTCGAGGCCCAGGTGGCGGTGTTCGACGAGGTCACGCGCGACCTGCCGGGCGAGCGCTCGTTGAGCAACAGCGCGGCGATCCTGCGCCACCGCGCGCTGAAGACCGACTGGGTGCGCGCCGGCATCCTGAGCTACGGCAGCGCGCCCGACTACCCCGAGCACGACATCGCGCACTGGGGCCTGCAGCCGACGATGACCTTGCGCGCGCAGCTGATCGCCACGCAGCAGCTGCAGCCGGGCGACACGGTCGGCTACGGCAGCCGCTTCCGGGCCGAGGCGCCGCTGCGCATCGGTGTCGTCGCCTGCGGTTATGCCGACGGTTATCCGCGCCTGGCCGGCAGCGGCACGCCGGTGCTGGTCGACGGCATTCGCTGCACGACGGTCGGCCGCGTCTCGATGGACATGCTGGCGGTCGACCTGACGCCGGTGCCGGCGGCGCGGGTCGGCAGCGAAGTCACGCTGTGGGGCCGCGGGCCGCACGGCACGCTGCTCGCGATCGACGAGCCGGCTGCCGCCGCCGGCACCATCGGCTACGAGCTGATGTGTGCGCTGGCGCAACGCGTGCCGGTGCGCATCGAGTGATCGCCAAGACCAAGACCCAGTACACCTGCAGCGCCTGCGGCGGCACGAGCCCGAAGTGGCTCGGCAAGTGCCCGCAGTGCGGCGAGTGGAACACGCTGGAAGAGACCATCGCCGAGAGCACAGGCGCGCCCCGGCACCGCTACCAGGCGCTGGCCGCGGCGCAGCCGGTGGCCACCTTGTCGGAGATCGAGGCCGCCGATGTCGAGCGCACGCCGACCGGCCAGCCCGAGCTCGACCGCGTGCTCGGCGGCGGCATCGTCGAAGGCGGGGTCGTGCTGATCGGCGGCGATCCGGGCATCGGCAAGTCGACGCTGCTGCTGCAGGCGGCCGAGACGCTGTCGTCGCAGGTGAAGGTCTTGTACGTGACCGGCGAGGAGTCCGGCGCGCAGGTCGCGCTGCGCGCGCGCCGGCTCGGCCTGCCCGGCACGCAACTGCGCGTGCTGGCCGAGATCCAGCTCGAGAAGATCCAGGCCGCGCTGGCCGCCGAAGCACCGGCCTTCTGCGTCATCGATTCGATCCAGACGCTGTACTCCGATCAGCTCACCAGCGCGCCCGGCTCGGTCGCGCAGGTGCGCGAGTGCGCGGCCCAGCTGACGCGCACCGCCAAGGCCAGCGGCTGCGCGATCGTGCTGGTCGGCCACGTCACGAAGGAAGGGGCGCTGGCCGGCCCGCGCGTGCTCGAGCACATCGTCGACACGGTGCTGTACTTCGAGGGCGACACGCATTCGAGCTACCGCCTGGTGCGGGCGATCAAGAACCGCTTCGGCGCGGTCAACGAGATCGGCGTCTTCGCGATGACCGAGCGCGGACTGAAGGGCGTCAGCAACCCGAGTGCGATCTTCCTGTCGACGCATGGCGCGCCGGTGCCCGGCTCCTGCGTGCTGGTGACGCTGGAAGGCACGCGGCCGCTGCTGGTCGAGATCCAGGCGCTGGTCGATTCGGGTGGGCCGTCGCCGCGGCGGCTGTCGGTCGGCCTCGAGCGGGATCGCCTGGCGATGCTGCTCGCGGTGCTGCACCGCCATGCGGGTGTCGATTGCATGGACCAGGACGTCTTCGTCAATGCGGTCGGTGGCGTGCGCATCAGCGAGCCGGCGGCGGACCTGTCGGTGCTGCTGGCGATCCAGGGCAGCCTGCGCGGCAAGGCGCTGCCGGCCGGCTTCATCGCTTTCGGCGAGGTCGGCCTGGCCGGCGAGGTGCGCCCGGCGCCGCGCGGCCAGGAACGGCTGAAGGAGGCCGCCAAGCTCGGCTTCTCGATCGCCGTGGTGCCGAAGGCGAACGCGCCGAAGAAGCCGATCGAAGGGCTCACCGTGCATGCGGTGGAGCGCATCGAGGAAGCGATCGACGTGGTGCGCGGGCTGTGAAGTCCCGTAGCACCCCTAAAAAAAAACCGGCCGCTTGTGGCGGCCGGAAATTCATCCTGGAGGAGTTTCACACGCTGGCCCGGTGCACTGCCACCGGTACAGTGCCGGCATGCGTCGCTCGAGAGCATCCGGCTGTTGCACAGCTTGCGCTTCGCCGCGCCGACCCGCAACCCCGGTGTACGGGGTCGCAGCCACGTAATTCGGGGGAACCGTGATGGCATTGACGAATCCACCCGCCCGTCGTTGCATGGCCGTGCTGTCGGACATCCACGGCAACCTGCCGGCGCTCGAAGCGGTGCTGGCCGAAGCTCGGCGCGCCGGCGCCGACGTGATCGTCAACTTGGGCGACATCCTGAGCGGCCCACTCTGGCCGGCCGAGACCGCCGAGCGGCTGATGGCGCTGGACCTGCCGACGATCGCCGGCAACCACGAGCGCCAGGTGCTGACGCAAGCGCTCGAACGCATGAGCCGCACCGATGCGCAGACCGCACCGCTGCTCAACGATGCGCAGCGCGCCTGGATGGCCGCGCTGCCGCCGACGCGCTGGCTCACCGACGACGTGTTCTGCTGCCACGGCACGCCGGGCTCGGACCTGGTCTACCTGATGGAGACGGTCACCGCCGACCACGAACCGGCCGGCGCGCCGGGCATCCGCGCGGCGACGCCGGCCGAGCTGGCGGCGCGGCTGGGCGTGCCCGACGCGCGCTTGGTGCTGTGCGGCCACAGCCACGTCGCGCGCACGATGCAGCTCGGCGACACGCTGGTCGTCAACCCCGGCAGCGTCGGGCTGCAGGCCTACGACGACGACCATCCGCACCGCCACCGCGTCGAAGCCGGCAGTCCGCACGCGCGCTGGGTGCTGGCCGAGCTGCGCGCGGGCCACTGGCATGTCGAGCACCGCTTGACGCCTTACGACTGGGAAGCGGCCGCGCTGCAGGCCGAATCGAAGGGGCGCTTCGACTGGGCCGATGCGCTGCGCACCGGCTTCGTCGGGCGCTATGAACGGGAGATTGCGGCGACATGAATGCATTGATCGGCTGGGGCTTGGCTGCGGTGGCGACGGCGCTGGGTTATGCCGTCTACGGCTGGCCGGGTGTCGCGCTCGCCGCCTCGGTGATGGTCTTCTGGCTGCTGCTGCAGTTCAGCCGCGCGATGCGGGTGATGCGCCTGGCCGGCCAGGCGCCGGTCGGCCGGGTGGCGAGTGCGGTGATGCTGCAGTCCCAGCTGCGCAAGGGCCAGCGTCTGATGGAGCTGCTCGCGCTGACGCGCAGCCTGGGCGAAAAACTGCGCGACGAACCCGAGACCTACCGCTGGACCGATCCCGGCGGCGCCGCGGTGACGGTCGAGCTGCACGGCGGGCGCTTGAGCGAGTGGCACTTCACGCGGCCGCCCGATGCGGCCGCCGCGGCGGATGCCGGCGCCTAAAATCGCGCCACTTCTTCTGACACACCGCTTCGAAAGGCTCCTCACATGTCGATGTCCGACCGCGACGGCAAGATCTGGATGGACGGCGAGCTCATCGACTGGCGCGATGCGAAAGTCCATGTGCTGACCCACACGCTGCACTACGGCTGCGGCGCCTTCGAAGGGGTGCGCGCCTACAACACGGTCAACGGCACGGCCATCTTCCGGCTGCGCGAGCACACCGAGCGCCTGTTCAACAGCGCCAAGATCCTGCGCATGAAGCTGCCCTACACGCAGCAGCAGGTGATGGACGCGCAATGCGAGGTCGTGCGGCAGAACAAGCTCGAAAGCTGCTACCTGCGCCCGCTGACCTGGATCGGCAGCGAGAAGCTCGGCGTCAGCCCGAAGGGCAACACCATCCACCTGATGGTCGCCGCCTGGGCCTGGGGCGCCTACCTCGGCGAGGAAGGCTTGAAGCGCGGCATCCGCGTCAAGACCTCCAGCTACACCCGCCACCACGTCAACATCACGATGACGCAGGCCAAGGCGGTCAGCAACTACACCAACTCGATCCTCGCCAACATGGAAGCCACCGACGAGGGCTACGACGAGGCGCTGCTGCTCGACGCGTCCGGCTTCGTCAGCGAAGGCGCCGGCGAGAACCTGTTCGTCATCAAGAACGGCGTCGTCTACACGCCCGACCTGTCGGCCGGTGCGCTCAACGGCATCACCCGCAACACGGTGTTCGCGATCTGCCAGGACCTCGGCCTCAAGGTGGTCGAAAAGCGCATTACCCGCGACGAGGTCTACATCTGCGACGAAGCCTTCTTCACCGGCACCGCCGCCGAAGTGACGCCGATCCGCGAGCTCGACCGCATCGAGCTCGGCGCCGGCTCGCGCGGGCCGATCACCGAGAAGATCCAGTCCGCGTTCTTCGACATCGTCAACGGCCGCAACCCGAAGTACGCCGAGTGGCTGACCCGCGTCTGATCATGAGCAACAACGAACCGAAGGCTGTCGTCGAGCTGAGCGCGAAGGACCTCACCGGTCCGGGCGTGATCTTCTGTCCGAACCCGAAGATGGCGCTGTGGAGCAACCACCCCAAGGTGTTCATCGACGTCGCGACGACCGGCGAAGGCCGCTGCCCGTACTGCGGCACGGCGTATCGCCTGAAGGCCGGCGAGAAGCTGCACGCCGGGCACTGAGGGAGCGACGATGCCCAGCGGCCTGCACGCGCTGACGCAGGCCGCGCTGCTGGAGCACCTCGATCGCGACGACGCCGCGTTCGCGCTGCGCCGCCTGGTCGCCGACGCGAGCAAGCACCTCGGCCTCGCCTGCGGGCTGCTCGCCGTCGCGCCCGACGGCCAGCCGCGCTGGACCACCGGCGCCGTGCCCGATGCCGCGGTGCGGCCCGGCACGCCGCTGGCGCGGCGCCACGAACCCTTCTTCGCCGACGGCTTCTGCTGGCTGCCGCTGTGGCGCATGGGCCAGTCGGTCGGCGCCTGGCTGCTGGCGGCCGAGCCTGCCGACGACCTGAACCACAGCGCGCGCGTGCTGCAGCCGCTGCTGCAGACGGCAGCCAGCCTGCTGCTGCGCGACCAGGCGGCGGCCGTCGGCCGGCCCGGCGGCAGCCAGGCGGAGTTGATCCGGGCCGCGCTGCGCGGGACCAGCACCTTCGTCTGGGAGTGGGACATCCGCACCGACCGATTCGCCGAAACCGATGAAGGCTTCGCGCAGCTCGGTTATCCGCCGCCGGAGGCCGGCGCCACGCAGCGCGACTGGGACGCGCTGATCCATCCCGACGACCTGGACGAGAACCACGAGGCCTACCTGCGCCATGCGCGCGGCGAGGTCTCGGTCTACGAAAGTGTCTACCGCGCGCGCGCCGCCGGTGGCCGCTGGCATTGGCTGCAAGAACGCGGCCGCATCATCGAGTGGGATGCCGAAGGGCAGCCATTGCGGATGGTCGGCATCCAGGCCGACATCACCGAGCACCGCGCCGCCGAGGAGGCCGCGGCGCAGGCGGCCGCGCGGCTGACGAAGATCGCCTCGCACGTGCCGGGCATGCTGTTCCAGTTCGTGCGCCGGCCCGACGGCAGCTCGCGCTTTCCGTACGTCAGCGAGCGCTGCGAGTCCCTGTTCGGCGTGCCGGCGGAGGCGATGTTGGAGGACGCGGCGGCGATGCTGCGGCGCATCGATTTCACCGACCGCGGGCTGATGCTCGACAGCATCGAGGCCTCGATGCGCGACCAGACGCCGTGGCAGCTGAGCTTTCGCATCCATCGCCGCGACGGCATGCTGCGCTGGATCCGCGGCAGCGCGACACCCCAGGCCGAGGCCGACGGCAGCTGCCTGTGGCACGGCTACTTCGAGGACGTCACCGAGGCGCTGACGGTCGAGCAGGCGCACCAGCAGCGCGCCGCGGCTGAAGCGGCCAACCGCGCGAAGACCGAGTTCCTGTCGCGCATGAGCCATGAGCTGCGCACGCCGCTGAACGCGGTGCTGGGCTTCGCGCAGCTGCTGGAGGTCGACAGCGCGACGACGCTGCCGCCGGAGCAACTGCGCCGCGTCACGCTGATCCGCGAGGCCGGTGAGCACCTGCTCGAGATGATCAACGACCTGCTCGACCTGACGATCATCGAAGCCGGCCGGCTGGCGCTGCAGACTGAAGCCGTGGCGCTCGACGGCCTGGTCGACGACTGCCTGTCGATGGTGCTGGCCGCGGCGCAGCAGGCCGGCGTCACGCTGCTGCACGAGCCCTTGCCGGCGCTGACGGTGCAGGGCGACCGCAAGCGTTTGCGCCAGGTGCTGCTGAACCTGCTGTCGAACGCGATCAAGTACAACCGTCGCGGCGGCCAGGTGCTGGTGCACTGCCTGCGGCTCGACGATGGCGCGGTCGCGCTGCGCGTGATCGACAGCGGCAGCGGGCTGACCGAGGCCGAGATCGGCCAGCTGTTCCAGCCCTTCAACCGCCTGTCGCACGCCCATGGGCCGATCGAGGGCACCGGCATCGGCCTGGCGGTGACGCAGGCGCTGGTCGCGTTGATGGGCGCGCGCATCGAGGTGGCGAGCCAGCCGGGCCAGGGCTCCACCTTCAGCGTGATCTGGCCGGCAGCGCTGGTTGGCGGCCTGGCGCTCTAGGTCTGGGCGCTGCCTCTAAAGCTGCAGCTTGCCGGCGAACACCACCGGCCCGGTCGGTGCGCCGGTCGGCGAGCCGCCGGGCGGCTCGACGCTGACGGCCAGCGCGGCGGTGTTCTTCCGGTCGAGCAGCGCCTGCGGCAGCTTGTCGCGGCGGATCACGGTCAGCCCGTCGGGCGAGATCAGGCCGAGCGAGCGCGGCGCGCCCTGCGGCGGCACGGCCCACAGCTCGAGCGTGCGGTTGACGTCCATCACCACAGGATGCACCGGCCGCGTGACCAGCGAGCGGCCGTCGCCGGAGACGCTGGCGACGAAGGTGCCGGGGCCGCTGGTGCCGGCCGGCGCGCCGTCGGCGGCCTGCAGCACGATGACGAGCGGCGGCGCCTGCGGCTGCGGGCTGGCCAGCAGCACGCCGAGGCCGACCGCGGCCACGGTCGCGAAGCCCGAGGCCGTGCGCCAGAAGCCGAGGCTGCGCCACCACGGCGCGGCTGCCGCGGCGGCCTGCGCAGGCTCGGCCGTCGGCCACAGCCGGCGCTCGATGCCCAGCCACGCCGACGCCGGCGCGGCCTGCGGCTCGACGGCCGCGGTCAAGGGCATCAGCCGATCGCGCCAGGCGTCGACCGCGGCGCGCAAGGCCGGATGGCCGGTCAGCAGCGCTTCGAAGCGCCGCCGCGCCGGCCCGCGCAAGGTGCCGGCGACGTATTGCGCGGCGAGCGCATCGGCGAGTTCGCGTCGGCCGTAGTCCATCAGTGCCGCCCGGCCGCCCGAAGGCACTGATGCGCCCCCTCGGGGGGCAGCGAACGAAGTGAGCGTGGGGGGGTCATCCTAGGTGCCTGCCACCGCGTCGCGCTGCGCTGCGCGTTCGAGGCAGCTCTTGAGTGTCATCAGCGCGCGCCGCACCCAGCTCTTCACGGTGCCGAGGGGCTCACGCAGCTGCTCGGCGACCTCGGCGTGCGACAAGCCGTCGAAGAAGGCCAGCGCGACGCTCTGGCGCTGCTGCGCCGACAAGCCCTGCATGCAGTGCGCGAGCTCGCGCGCATCGGCCGCCCGCTGCAGCAGCTCGGCGGGGCCGGGGCTGTCGTCGGCCAAACGCTGGTCGAGGTCGGGCCGGTCGTCGTCGTCATCGTCGGCGTGCACGCTTTCCAGCCGCGGCTGCGACTGCGCGCGGCGCAGGCTGTCGATCGCCTTGTTGCGGGCGATGTGCGTCAACCAGGTCAAGGGCTGCGACTGCTGCGCATCGAAGCTGCCGGCGGCCTTCCAGGCGCTGACATAGACCTCCTGCAGCAGGTCTTCGGCGATCGCGCGGTCGCGCTGGATGCGCAGCACCACGCCGAACAGGTGGGCGCTGGTCGCGTCGTAGAGCTGCTTGAAGGCCTGGCGATCGCCGAGCGCAGCGCGCGACAGCTGCTGCGCCAGCACGCGGCTCTTCTGGCTCCAATCTTCGGGGGCGGTCTTCATGGTCGGGGGCGGCGGGCCGATTCTGCCCGCGAGCAGGCGGGTTCATACAATCCGCGCCCATGCCGCGCGAACACGAATTCATCCTCACGCTGTCCTGCCGCGATCAGACGGGCATCGTCTATGCCGTCTCGGGGCTGCTGTTCCAGGCCGGTTGCAACATCATCGACTCGCAGCAGTTCGGCGACGTGCAGGGCGAGGACGCCACGGGCCTGTTCTTCATGCGCGTGCACTTCGCCGCGCCGCCGCACCTGGCCGACGCGGCGATGCTCGAGAACCTGTTCGCCCATGTGCGCGGCCAGTTCCAGATGGAGGCGCGCTTCCACGCCGTCGCGCAGCGCCCGCGCCTGCTGCTGATGGTCAGCCAGCACGGGCATTGCCTGAACGACCTGCTGTTTCGCGTCAAGAGCGGCCAGCTCGATGTCGACATCCTCGGCATCGTCTCGAACCACGCGACGTACGCGACGCTGGCCGACAGCTACGGCATCAGCTTCCACCACCTGCCGCTGCCCACCGGCAGCGATGCGGCGACCAAGCGCGCGCAGGAGCGCGAGATCGAGGCGATCGTCGAACGCGAGCGCATCGACCTGGTCGTGCTGGCGCGCTACATGCAGATCCTGAGCGCCGAGTTCTGCGGCGCGCTCAAGGGCCGCGCGATCAACATCCATCACAGCTTCCTGCCGAGCTTCAAGGGGGCCAAGCCGTACTTCCAGGCCCATGCGCGCGGCGTCAAGCTGATCGGCGCGACCGCCCACTACGTCACCGCCGACCTCGACGAGGGGCCGATCATCGAGCAGGATGTCGAGCGCGTCGACCATTCGCTGTCGGCCGAGGACTTGACGGCCGTCGGCCGCGACGTCGAAAGCGTCGTGCTGGCGCGCGCGGTGCGCTGGCATGTCGAGCGCCGCGTGCTGATGAACGGCCACAAGACCGTGGTTTTCCGCTAGAAGGCTGCCATGCCGCGCACCAAGCCGCCCGCTGTGTTGATGACCACGCCCGACGAGGTCGAGGCCCAGTTCTACGAGGCACTGCGCGAGGGCGACCTCGACAAGCTGATGGCGCTGTGGTCCGACGACGACGAGATCGTCTGCGTGCACCCCGGCGGCCCGCGCGTGATCGGCCCGCGCGCGGTGCGTGCGGCGTTCGAGGCGATCTTCGCCAGCGGCCGCATCGTCGCCCAGCCGGAGAAGGTGCACCGCGTGCAGCTGATGGACGCGGCCATGCACAACGTCGTCGAGCGCATCGAGATCGGCAACCCGAAGCAGGGTCGCCACGTCGCCTTCGTCGTCGCGACCAACGTCTACCACCGCACGACGCAGGGCTGGCGGCTGGTGGCGCACCACGCCAGCCCGGGCACCGATGTCGAGACGCCGGAGATCGCCGAAGCGCCCTCGACACTGCATTGACGACGATGGAGCGTTTTGCGGCACCGTGGTGGCTGCCGGGCGGCAACGCCCAGACGATCTGGCCGGCGCTGGTCTCACGGCGCCGCTCCGATGCCGCCGTGCCGGCGCTGCGGCGCGAGCGCTGGGACACGCCGGACGGCGACTTCATCGACGTCGACTTCGCCGACCCGCCGACGCCCGACGCGCCCTGGCTGGTGCTGTTCCACGGCCTCGAAGGCACGGTGCGCAGCCACTACGTCGGATCGTTCGCCGCCGCCGCTCGAGCCGGCGGCTGGGGTTTCGCGCTGCCGTACTTCCGCGGCTGCTCGGGCGAGCTCAACCGCGCGCCGCGCGGCTACCACTCGGGCGACCACGAGGAAGTGGGCTGGATCCTCGGCCGCCTGCGTGCGCGCAGCGCGGCGCCGCTGCGCGCCGTCGGCGTATCGCTCGGCGGCAATGCGCTGCTGCGCTGGGCCGAGGAAGCAGGAGAAGCGGCCGCGCCGGTGGCCGCCGCGGTCGCCGCGGTCTGCTCGCCGCTCGACCTGGCGGCGGTCGGCCGCGCGATCGGCCGCGGCTTCAACCGCCTGACCTACACGCGCATGTTCCTGCGCACACTGAAACCGAAGGCGCTGGCCAAGCTGGCGCAGCATCCGGGGCTGTTCGACCGCCAGCGCCTGCTCGCCGCGCGCGACCTGTACGAGTTCGACAACGTCTTCACGGCGCCGCTGCACGGCTTTCGCGACACCGATGACTACTATTCGCGGGCCTCGGCCAAGCCGCACCTGCGCCGCATCCGCATCCCCGCGCTGGTGTTGAACGCGCGCAACGATCCCTTCGTGCCGGCTGCCAGCTTGCCGCAGGCGCACGAGGTGTCGCGTTTCGTCACGCTGTGGCAACCGCCGCACGGCGGGCACGTCGGCTTTCCGGGCGGCCGCTTCCCGGGCCATGTGCTGACCCTTCCGGAAGCGGTGCTGGGCTGGATGCGGCACGTCACCTGAGCTAAGGTAAGCCGCATGGACGAGATCGTCTTGGCGGCGATGCGCAAGTGGCCCAACGTGCCGCATTGCTACGGCTGGCTGGCGCTCGATGCGCGCGGTGACTGGTATCTGCGGGACGAGCTGGCGCAGCGGGCTGGTCCCTTCCCGCGCATCAAGGGCAGCCGCATCGAGCACGACCGCTTCAAGACCTTCATCGGCCGCAACTACACCAGCGACGACGCCGGCCGCTGGTTCTTCCAGAACGGCCCGCAGCGCGTCTACGTGCAGCTCGAGGTCGCGCCGTGGATCTGGCGCCTCGAAGGGCCCGGCGAACGGCCGGCGATCACCAGCCATACCGGCAAACCGACTCAACTGCGCAGCGCCTGGCTCGACGACGACGGGCGCCTGTTCCTCGACACCACGCTCGGCTTCGGCCTCGTGCACAGCCAGGACATGGGCACCGCCGCGCAGGCCGTCGAGGCCTCGCAATGGACGCCGATGCCGCTGCGCTTCGACGACGCACCGGGCCGTTTCGGCTATCAACTCGATCCGCAGCAAGACGGCTCCTGACGGGCAGGGGCGCCTCGGCCCCGATCCGGATGCTTACGCAGCATCGGGGCAGCTGGATGCGGGCATGAAAAAAGCCGGCGCGCGGCCGGCTTCTTCGATGGGGGTGGGGCGGGCCTTACTTCGACGCACCCGCCGCGACGCTGGCGGCGGCGGCCGGGGGCTGCGGCTCGGCAAGACTTGCACCGGACTGGTTGGCCATGTAGACCACCGCGCGGCCGATCTCGACGTCGTTGAACTCGCCACCGCCTTGCGGCGGCATGCTGCCCTTGCCCTTCAGCGCCGCCTGCAGCAGCCCGGCGTAGCCGGCCTTCAGGCGCGGGCCCCAGGCCGCGGCATCGGCGAGCTTGGGTGCATTCAATGCGCCCGTGGCGTGGCAGCTGGCGCATTGCGCCTGGAAGACCTGGTCGCCGTTCTTCAATGCGGCCGGGTCGTTGACGTCCTTGACCTCGACCGAGCCGACCGGGCGGATGCGGCGGGCCACCGCTTCGGCCGACATGCCGTCGCTGCCCGCGCCGGACTTCGTGCCGAAGGCGACGAAGTTGGTCAGCATGATGATCACGACCACCGGCACGACGAACGAGGCGACGATCGTGACGATCAACTGCTTCGGGGTCTTGATCGGGCCTTCGTGAGGCGCATCGTGCGCCGCGTGGTCTTGGTGTTTTGAATGCTGGGCGTCGCTCATGGAATCCTCGTGCCGGGGCGGCGTTCTCGGGCGCCGGGGGCGGACCCCCGAGCAAAACCGGTCGATTATAACGAGCGGTCCGTGCCCGTCCGGGCTTGCACTAGAATGCCAGGCTCCATCGGCGCAGCGACCGTGGTGAAGTGGATATCATTGGGCCCTCCGAAGGCCTAGTCGCAAGTTCGATCCTTGCCGGTCGCGCCACCCCCCTCTCGGCTCCCGTTCGGGCCACCCCCTCCCACCTTGCCGTGGCAAAGCGTTCGCTCGCACGGGTGCGTGTGCGGCGTGGCGGTGCTGGTCGCGCTGCTGGCCGGCTGCGCCAGCGGGCCGGCGCCGAAGCCGGGGCCTGGCGTCTCGCCCCCATCGGCACCGGGAGCGGCCCGTGACGACCGCGATGGCCCTGGCCCCGAGCCACCGCCCGACCTGCATCGCGTGCCCGATGCCGAGCCGCGGCTCGAGACCCCGCGCAGCGGCGGGCCGAACAAGCCGTATGAAATGCTCGGCCAGAGCTACGAGCCGGCCAAGGGCGACCCGGCGCTGGTCGAGCGCGGTCTCGCGTCCTGGTATGGCCGCAAGTTCCACGGCCGGCCGACCGCCAGCGGCGAGACCTACAACATGTACGCGATGTCGGCCGCGCACAAGACGATGCCGATTCCCAGTTATGCGCGGGTGCGCAACCCGGCCAACGGGCGCGAGGTCATCGTGCGCATCAACGACCGCGGGCCCTTCCACCGCGGCCGCATCGTCGACCTGAGCTACACCGCGGCGCTCAAGCTCGGCGTGCTGAACGGCATCGCGCCGGTCGAGCTCGAGCGCATCACCTACGAGGCGATTCGAACCGGCAGCTGGCGCCGCGCGGAGGCCGACACGGCGCTCGCTGCGGCCGTGCCGCCCCCGAACGACACCGTGCCGGCGACAGCAGCAGTTGCGCCCGACATCCGGCCGGCGCAGGAGATGGCCGCGGCGACGCCGGCCTCGACCACCGCGCTGACCCCGGCCGCCCGCGGCTTCTGGCTGCAGCTCGGCGCCTTTCGCCAGCGCGAAGGAGCCCTCGAGCTGCAACGCGAGGTGCAGCGCCGGGTCGATTGGCTTGCGCCGCTGCTCGCGGTGTTCGGCGAGCGCAGCCTGCACCGCCTGCAGGCGGGGCCGTACACCAGTCGCGACGAAGCGAACCAGGTCGCCGAGCGGCTGCGCGAGGTGTTGCAGCTGTTGCCGTTGATCGTCGAACGACGCTAGGCCGCCCCATCGCGGCTGGGCCGCGGGCCCTTCGTTTGCTGCAGCGGCCACTGGTGTCAGCCTTTGTCAGTGACTTGCGGGCCGCGGGCCTTGCGGGCATGCTGCGCCGAACCTCGAAGGAGCCGCGCTTGGGTCGCCCGATCGAATTGCCGCTGCAGGCCGCATTGCCCCCGTGTGAAACGCTGGGGCCCGAGTTCGCGCGCGTGCGGGCGCTGTCGGCGACGCTGACCGAGGGCCTCGATGCCGAGGACCAGGCGCTGCAGTCGATGCCCGATGCCAGCCCGACCAAGTGGCATCTGGCGCACACCAGCTGGTTCTTCGAGACGCTGTTGCTGCGGCCCCATGCGGCCGGCTACCACGCGCACGATGCGCGTTATGCGCTGCTGTTCAATTCGTACTACGAGGCGCTGGGGCCGCGCCATCCGCGGCCGCAGCGCGGGATGTTGAGCCGGCCGACGCTGGCCGAGGTCTGGGCCTACCGGCGCCATGTCGACGCTGCCGTGCAGCACTTCATCGAGTGCGCGTCGCCGGCCGCGTGGAGCGCCGCCGCGCCGATCCTCGCGCTCGGTCTGCAGCACGAGCAACAGCACCAGGAGCTGATGCTGACCGACCTGCTGCACGCGTTCTCGCTGAACCCGCTGGCGCCGGCCTGGCGCGGCGGCGTCGTGCCCGCCAGCGGCACGGCCGAGCCGCTGCGCTGGCACGGCCTGGATCCCGGCCTGGTCGAAATCGGCCACGACGGTGCCGGCTTCGCCTTCGACAACGAGCTGCCGCGCCACCGTGTCTTCGTCGCGCCGTTCGAGCTCGCGAATCGGCTGGTCAGCAATGCCGACTACCGCGACTTTATCGACGACGGCGGCTACCGCCGGCCGGCGCTGTGGTTGTCCGACGGCTGGGCGCTGGCGCAGGCGCAGGGCTGGCACGCGCCGCCGTACTGGCAGCCCGACGACGACGGCGGCTGGCGCCAGTTCACGCTGCACGGCTTGCAGGCCATCGATCCGGCGGCGCCGGTGTGCCACCTGTCGGCCTACGAAGCGGCCGCCTACGCGGCCTGGGCCGGGGCGCGGCTGCCGACCGAGTTCGAGTGGGAGACCGCCGCACGACATTCATCGACGGACGCTTCAATGACACGTTATCAGCTCGACCGCATGCTGCCGCAGCCGTCGCCGGGCCTGCTCGGCGAAGCCTGGCAGTGGACCTCGTCGGCTTATGCGCCGTACCCGGGCTTTCGGCCGCTGGCCGGGCCGGCGGCGGAGTACAACGGCAAGTTCATGGTCAACCAGCTGGTGCTGCGCGGCGGCAGCTGCGCGACGCCGCCGGGCCATGCGCGGGTCAGCTACCGCAACTTCTTCCCGGCTGCGGCGCGCTGGCAGTTCAGCGGGCTGCGGCTGGCGCGCGACGCCCGATGAATGCGGTCACCGACCCCTGGGTGCGCCACCCGCTGGCGATCGCGCTGCTCGAGGGCTTGCGGCACCGGCCGCGCGCGGTGGCGCCGAAGTACTTCTACGACGCGGCCGGCTCGGCGCTGTTCGACCGCATCTGCGAGCTGCCCGAGTACTACCCTACGCGCACCGAGACCGCGCTGCTGGCCGCGCATGCGCACGAGATGGCCGAGTGCATCGGACCGGCGGCGGAGCTGGTCGAATACGGCGCCGGCTCGCTGCGCAAGATCCGGCTGTTGCTGGCGGCGCTGCAGCGCCCGGCGCGCTACCTGCCGATCGATTTGTCGGCCGAACACCTGCAGTGGCATGCGCAGCAGCTGGCCGAGGATCACCGCGACCTGCCGGTGCAGCCGCTGGTCGCCGATTTCGCCGCCGACATCGTGCTGCCGCCGATGCTGCCGGCAGCGCGCCGCCGCGTCGGCTTCTTTCCCGGCTCGTCGATCGGCAACTTCACGCCCGACGAAGCGCGTGCCTTCCTGCAGCGCAGCGCCCGCGACCTGCGCGGCGGCGGCCTGCTGATCGGTGTCGATCTGGTCAAGGACCCGGCGCTGCTGCACCGCGCGTACAACGATGACGCCGGCGTCACGGCAGCCTTCAACAAGAACCTGCTGGCGCGCGCGAATCGCGAGCTCGGCGCCAATTTTGATCTCGACGGATTTCATCACTACGCGTTCTACGACCCGGTGGCCCAGCGCATCGAGATGCACCTGGTCAGCGCGCGGCGCCAGGTCGTGCGGCTGTGCGGCGAGTCCTTCGTGTTCGAGCAGGGCGAGACGCTGCACACCGAGATCTCCTGCAAGTACACGGTCGATGGTTTCCGTTCGCTCGCGCACAGCGCGGGTTGGCGGCCGCAGGCGGTTTGGGTCGATCCGCAGCAGCTGTTCAGCGTGCACTGGCTGGCGGCGCAGAGCTGAGTCGTTCGGCCGCGACAATCGCGGCGCGCTTCACACCGCGTTTACCGATGCGCGGCATGCTGCCGCGCCGTGATGACTCGATCCGCCGCCGTGCCGCTCCTTCGCCTGCTTGCCGCCGTGCTCGGCGCCGGCGTCGCCCGTGTTGCGCTGGCGCAGACCCCCGCCGCACCGGCACCGGCGGCGTCGGCCGCGTCGGCCCCGGCGGCACGCACGCAGCAGGTGGAAGTCATCGGCAACACCGGCGCCGACAGCAACGCCGACCGCCGGCGCTCCACCGCCTCGCGCATCGTCTACGGCCGCGAGGAGATCGACCGCATGGGCGACGCGACCCTCGGCGAGGTGCTCAAGCGCCTGCCCGGCGTCACGCTCGGCGGACCGCCCGGCCGCGGCGGGCAGATCCGCATGCGCGGCATGGGCGGCGGCTACACGCAGATCCTGATCGACGGCCAGCGCATGCCGTTCGGCTTCTCGCTCGACTCGATCGCCCCGGAGCAGATCGAGCGCATCGAGATCATGCGTGCGCCGGTCGCCGAGCACGGCGCGCGGGCGATCGCCGGCACGATCAACGTGATCATGCGCGAGGACTTCAAGCGCCAGGCCAATGACGTCAAGCTCAGCGGCGGTTTCGAGCACGACCGGCCGCAGGGCGGTGTCAACTGGATCTACAGCGGGCAGAACGACAAGCTCGGCTACAACCTGACAGCCACCGCCTTCCGCAACCAGCAGGGCAGTGACAGCCGCGGCGTCACGCGGCGCTTCGACGCTGCGGGACAGCACGTGCTCGAGGAGCTCGGCCAGCAGCGCAGCCGGGACCGGCGCCAGGGCGTTTTCATGACCTCGCGCCTGCAGTTCCGGCTCGCGCCCGGTGAATCACTCGATCTGCAGCCGTTCCTCAGCCTGATGAACAGCCGCGGCAGCGATGACGGAACGCTGCAGCAGACGCTGGCCTCGGGCCAGTTGCCGAGCGGCGTCGACCCGCTGCCGTACACCCGCGCGCACGCCGACAGCAGCGGCCGCAACCGCATGGCGCGGCTGAACGGCACGTGGATGAAGCCGACTGGCAGCGGCGGCCGATTGCAGCTGCGCTTCGGCAGCATGCTGGCGACGAATCAGAGCCGCTCGCGCCGGCAGGAATTCGACGATGCCGACGGGCGCGATCATCTGCGCGAGGACGACAGCGCGCAGCGCGACCTGTCGATCGATCTCAACGGCAAGTACTCGCAGCTGCTTGCCGAGCGCCACAGCGTCTCCGCCGGCTGGGAGCTGCAGCGCGGCGAGCGCCGCGACCGCCGCCGCACCGAGCGCGACGGCGTCGCGCTGTTCCCGGAGTACGGAGACAACCTCGAAGCGCGCACGCTGCGGCTGGCCGGCTACGTGCAGGACGAATGGGACTGGAGCAAGACCTTCTCGTTCTACGCCGGCCTGCGCTGGGAAGGCATCGAGACACGCAGCGACTCCGCGCTCGACCAACTGCGCAACCGCAGCAGCGTGCTGACGCCGCTGCTGCACATGGTGTGGAAGCTGCCCGACGCGCCGCGCGACCAGATCCGCCTCGGACTGACGCGCAGCTACCGGGCGCCGAACACCTCGGACCTGCTCGCGCGGCCGCAGCCGACGCTGCGGCCGAACAGCGAGACCAACCCGGACCGCGCCGGCAACCCGGCGCTGAAGCCCGAGCTCGCCTGGGGGCTGGACTTGGGCCTAGAGCACTACCTCGACGCCGGCGGCATCGTCAGCGCCAATGTCTTCATGCGCCGCATCGACAACCTGATCCGCCGCGTGACGAGCCTGGAGCCGGCCGGCGATCCGGCACGGCAGCGCTTCGTCTCGCGGCCGCAGAACATCGGCGGCGCCCTGTCGGCGGGCCTCGAGCTCGAGGGCAAGGCGCGCGCATCGGACCTCTGGGCCACCGAGCTGCCGCTGTCGCTGCGGGGCAACCTGAGCCTGCTGTGGTCGCGTGTCGACGGCGTGCGCGGGCCGAACAACCGGCTCGACCAGCAGCCGCGCTTCACCGCGAATGTGGGCTTCGACCTGCCGCTGCGCGGCTCGCCGCTGACGGTCGGCGGCAACCTGAACTACACGCCGGGCTTCGAGATTCAGCAGCTCGACGAGCGCGCATACCGGCAGGGCCGCAAGCGCGTACTCGACGGCTATGCGCTGTGGCGCTTCAACCCGTCGGCGAGCGCTCGGCTGTCGGTGTCCAACGCCGCACCGCTCGACTTTGAAACCGGCAGCACCGTGCTGCTCGACGCAGGCGGCTGGCAGACGCAGGACAGCGTGGGCCGCAGCTACGCCACGGTGACCCTGCGCGCCGAGCTGCGTTTCTGAAGGTGCCAACAAATACCGGCCGGGGTGTCGGATCGCTTTACATCAGAAACAACTAGAAACACATAGGTCCTTGAATTGTCAGGATCTGTTGATCTGGCATGGGTCGTGCAAGGGTTCCCCCGAGGGCGCCGTCCGGCGGCCCGAACCCGCTACTTCACGGAGTTTCCATGCAGCGTATTTCCACGGTCGGCCGCGTTCTCAAGGCCGCGGTGCTGGCCAGCGCCTTTGCCCTTGCCGGCGGTGCCCAAGCCGCCCTGCTGACCGCCACCGACACGACGCCCGGTGCGTTCGATGCCAGCTCCGGCACCCGCACCTTCACGCTCGGCGCCGGCTCGATCACCGACGTCAACATCGCGATCACCTTCTCGAAGTGCGACGATCCGTCGAACACCGATGGCGGCCGCTGTGCAGGCGCCGGCTTCTCGTTCAACTCGGAAATCGTCTTCCGTCTGACCAGCCCGAACGGCACGATCGTCAACCTCGTCAGCGCCGGCACCTATGGCGGCGAGACCCCGGGCAGCGGCGAGCAGACCGTGTTGTTCGACGACGAAGCGGCGACCACCGTCGGCGGCGACAGCGTCGTGTCGGGCAGCTTCAAGCCGGTGGGCCTGCTGTCGTCGATGGACGGCGCGGATGCGGCCGGCAACTGGACCCTGTTCATCCAGGACACCGTCTTCCAGGACCCGCTGAACTACTTCAGCGCCACGCTGTCGGTCACCACCAGCGATGTGCCGGAACCGGCGTCGCTGGCGCTGGTCGGCGCCGCGCTGCTGGGCCTGGCCGGAGCCAAGCGCCGCAAGGCCGCCTGATGGCGTGACGGCCGGCGCTTCGGCGCCCCGTCCCGATGACGAAGGCCGCGTCTCGACGCGGCCTTCGCCTTTGTGGGCCACGACGTTCAGCGGCCACCGCTGACGTCCATCAACGCGCCCGTCGTGTAGCTCGCCTCGTCCGACAGCAGCCAGGCGATGGCCGCGGCGACCTCGTCGGCGCGGCCCGGCCGCTGCATCGGGATCAGCTCGGCGGATTTCTGCGGCCGTGCGCGGTCACCGCTGGCGGCATGGATGTCGGTGTCGATGATGCCCGGGCGCACCGCGTTGACGCGCACGCCCTCGGCCGCCAGCTCGCGCGCCAGGCCGATCGTGAACGTGTCGATCGCACCTTTGCTGGCCGCATAGTCGACGTACATCGCCGGCCCGCCCAGCACGGCGGCGATGCTCGAGACGTTGACGATCGCGCCGCCCGCGCCGCCGTGGCGGATGCTCATGCGGCGCACCGCCTCGCGGCTGCACAGCAGCGTTCCGATCACGTTGGTGTCCATCATCCGGCGCCAGCGCGCGACGTCCATCTCGTCGAGCCGCGCCTTCATCGCGACGATGCCCGCGTTGTTGACCAGGCCGGCGAGCCGCCCGGCTTCGGCATCGAGGCGCTCGAACATCGCCAGCACTTGGCGCTCGTCGCCGACATCGGCCTGCACGGTGAACGCACGCCGGCCCAGCGAGCGCAGCTGCTCGGCGACGCCCTCGGCCGATGCGGCATCACGCTGGTAGTTGATCACGACATCGAAGCCGCGCCGGGCGACGGCGAGCGCGGTCGCGGCGCCGATGCCGCGGCCGCCGCCGGTGATCAGGATCGTCATCGGAGTCATCGGACGATTGTGCGGCTTCGGTACAGTGGTCGGTTCCGAACCGGGAACCCTCCAGCCATGTCGCTCCGTCGCCGCACCCTGATCGCCGCCACGCCGGCACTGCTCGCCGCACCCGCGCTGCTGCACGCGCAGGCGCTCGAAAAACCGAAGCTGACGCTGGCCGTCGGCGGCAAGAACCTGCTGTACTACCTGCCGCTGACGATCGCCGAGCAGCTCGGCTACTTCAAGGCCGAGGGGCTCGAGGTGCAGATCGTCGACTTCGCGGGCGGCTCGCAGGCGCTGCGCGCGCTGATCGGCGGCAGCGCCGATGTCGTCAGCGGCGCCTTCGAGCACACGGTGAACATGCAGGCCAAGGGCCAGCGGCTGCGCGCCGTCGTGCTGATGGGCCGTGCGCCGCAGATCGTGCTCGGCGTCAATCCGAAGACGATGCCGAACTTCAAGACGGTGGCCGACCTGAAGGGCAAGAAGATCGGCGTCACCGCGCCCGGCAGCTCGACCAACGTGATGGCGAACTTCGTGCTCGCGAAGGCGGGCCTGAAGCCGGGCGACGTCAGCATCATCGGCGTCGGTGCCGGCAACGGCGCGGTCGCCGCGATGCGCTCGGGCCAGATCGACGCGATCTCGAACCTCGACCCGGTGATCTCGCTGCTGCAGCGCTCGAACGACCTGAAGATCGTCTCCGACACGCGCATCGTCGCCGAGGCCGACAAGGTCTTCGGCGGGCCGATGCCGGCCGGATGCCTGTACCTGCCGCAGACCTTCATCGACAAGCATCCGCGCACCGTGCAGGCGCTGGTCAACGCGATCGTGCGCGCCGACAAATGGGTGCAGGCGGCCGGCCCGGGCGAGATCATCAAGACGGTGCCCGAGAGTTACCTGCTCGGCGACCGCGCGGTCTACATCGATGCCTTCCTCGCGGCCAAGGGCGCGCTGTCGCCCGACGGGATGTTTCCCGAGGCGGGGCCCGAGACCGCGCGCCGCGCGCTCGCGAGCATCGATGCCGAGATCGCCAAGGCGGCGCTGGACCTGAAGGCGGTCTACACCAACGACTTCGTCAAGGTCGCCAACAGCAAGTACCCGAAGGGCTGATGGCCGCCGCCGTGCCACCGGCCTTGCGGCTGGCCGATGTGCGCTGCACCTTCGTCGCGCGCGACGATCCCGGCCAGCGCTACACCGCTGTCGACCAGGTGTCGCTGGCGGTCGGCGCCGGCGAGTTCGTCTCGGTGGTCGGTCCGACCGGCTGCGGCAAGAGCACGCTGCTGAACGTCGCGGCCGGGCTGCTGATGCCCAGCAGCGGCACCGTCGAGGTGTTCGGTGAGCCGTTGCAGGGGCTGAACCGGCGCGCCGGCTACATGTTCCAGACCGAAAGCCTGATGCCGTGGCGCAGCGCGCTGGCCAACGTGTCGGCGGGCCTGGAGTTCCGCGGCGTGCCGCCGGTCGAGGCGCGCACGCAGGCCGAGGCCTGGCTGCGTCGCGTCGGCCTCGGCGGCTTCGGTGATCGCTATCCGCACCAGCTTTCCGGCGGCATGCGCAAGCGCACCAGCCTCGCGCAGGTGCTGGTGCTCGACCCGGACATCATCCTGATGGACGAGCCGTTCTCGGCGCTCGATATCCAGACGCGGCAGCTGATGGAGAACGAGGTCCTTGCGCTGTGGCAGCAGAAGAAGAAGGCCGTGCTCTTCATCACCCACGACCTCGACGAAGCCATCGCGATGAGCGACCGCGTGGTCGTGATGAGCGCCGGCCCGGCGTCGCGGCCGATCGGCGAGTTCGCGGTCGACCTGGCGCGGCCGCGCGACGTCGCCGAAGTGCGGTCGACGCCCCGTTTCATCGAGATCCACAACGCGATCTGGGCCGTGCTGCGGGACGAGGTCTTGAAGGGTTATCGGCAGCAGCTTCAGATGAAGGGCGCGTGAACCATGTGGCAGGCCCTGAAACCGAATCGGCGCAACCTTCGCGTGTGGCAGGTCGGCCTGCTGGTGGCAGTGTTCGCGCTGTGGCATGCGCTGACGACGCCCGGGCTGCTGCCGAATGTCGTGTTCGAGAACGATCAACAGGCGGCCTTCTTCTTCGGCGAGCCGCTGAAGGTCTTCGGCCGCATCTGGAAGTGGTTCCTCGTCGATGCGGACATCTACGCGCACCTGTGGGTCACGTTGATCGAGACCGTGCTGGCGTTCGGCTTCGGCGCCGTCTTCGGCCTCGGCGCCGGGCTGTGGCTGGCTCTGCAGCCGATGGCCAGCGCGCTGCTGGAGCCCTACATCAAGGCGCTGAACTCGATGCCGCGCATCATCCTCGCGCCGATCTTCGCGGTCTGGTTCGGGCTCGGCATCGCCAGCAAGGTCGCGCTCGGCGTCACGCTGGTCTTCTTCATCGTCTTCTTCAACGTCTACCAGGGCGTCAAGGAGGTGAGCCCGGTGATCCTGGCCAACGCGCGCATGCTGGGCGCGTCGCAGCGCCAGTTGCTGCGCCATGTCTACCTGCCGAGCGCGACGAGCTGGGTCTTCAGCTCGCTGCACAGCAGCGTCGGGCTGGCCTTCGTCGGCGCGGTGGTCGGGGAATATCTGGGCTCGGCCAGCGGCGTCGGCTACCTGATCCACCAGGCCGAGGGCGTGTTCGACATCAACACCGTGATGGCCGGCATCCTGGTGCTGACCGGCTTCGCGCTGGCGCTCGATGCCGCGGTGGGCCGCATCGAACGCAAATTGATGAAGTGGCAGCCGCGCGCGGGCGAGACCGAGAAGCTCTAAGGAGGGCCGGTTGACCACCCCTGAGCCGGCGTCACATCCCGCAGAGCTTGCGGAAGGGTCCCAGCACCGCCTCGCCGCGGAAGGGCTTGACGATCCAGCCGTTGACACCGATGTCCTTGCCGCGTGCACGCATGCCGGCGTTGTCTTCGGTGGTGAGCATGACGATGCGCACGGCGGTGTTGCCGAGGTCCTTGCGGATCATCTCGGCCATCGTCAACCCGTCCATGTTGGGCATGTTGATGTCGCTCACCACGAGGCGGATGTCGGGGTCGTTTTGCAGCTGGCGCAGGCCGTCGCGACCGTCGTGGGCGATGGCGACTTCGAAGCCGTTCTGCGACAGGAAGGTGGAGACGATCCCGCGCATCGTGCTGGAATCGTCGACAACGAGAACCTGGGCCATGGTCGGCGTTCCGGTCAGAAGAGCTCGAGCTCGCCGGTCGCCGCGATGGCCGCGGGGTGAGCAAACTCGGCGAAGGCCTCGGCTTCGAACAGCAGGTTGAAGATGAAGCGCTGCACGATGATCAGCGGCCGCTGCCGCGGACGCTTCGGGTCGGTCAGCCGGTAGCGGATGCACAGCTGCGGGTCTTGCGAACCGAACGAGATGTACTTCTGCTCGTGGTTGATGACGATCGGCACCTGCGTCTGCTGGTTGGCGAAGGCCTGAGGCGGGATGTAGCGGTTCTTGAACGCGCCCCAGATCAGGTTGGTGGTTTCGCCCAACAGGTTGTTCAGCTCGCGAAAGCCCAGGTCGCCGCCGACGCCTTCATAGCCCATGCCCTGGGCCATGCCCTGGCGCAGCGCGCCCTCCTCGGTCTGCAGCATCATGTAGCCGCGGCACCAGGTGCTTTCCAGCGCGATCAGCGTCGACACCTGGCCGTAGATGATGCGGTCGTGCACCACGTAGGGCGGCTCGTGCTCGACCTCGGCATTCGGGAAGCTCGAGCGCAGCGCATGCAGCGACAGGTCGAGGATGCCTTGCACCAGCACCGTCGGGTAGCGCAGGCCGAAGAGGCTGCGCTCGACATGCGCGCGCAGCGGCGCCATGTCGTCGCTGGGCCAGGGGTGGGTGGCGGCACGGGCCTCGGCGGCGTTCAGCGCGCGCGACGAGGTGCGGCGCAGAAAGATCGGCAGCTCCGGCCGCTGCCGGTGCAAGGCGATCGCCAGCTTCAGGCTGTCGGGTCCGTCGCAAGGCAGATCCTCGGCCAGCAGCACACCGGCCAGGTCCTTGTGCTGCGCCAGCGCATCCATCGCATCCGCGGCGGCGCAGGGAACGGTCACCAGGCCCAGCGCTTCGCAGAGCTCCAGCAGCCGCGGGTAGTGCAGCACGTCATGCTCGAGCAGCAGGACCTTGGCGGCGAGGAATGTCGGTTCGACCATCGGCATCGCTGGTCTATCGGCCGGGCCGTCGCCGGACTTGAGAGCTCCCTACAAGCTGCGCGCGCCGACTGTCTACTTCGAAACAGGAAACGCGAACTCGGCGCCCTTGCCGATGCTCTCGCTCCAGCGCTGCATCACGCTCTTCTGCTTGGTGTAGAAGCGCACGCCCTCTTCGCCGTAGGCGTGCATGTCGCCGAACAGGCTGCGCTTCCAGCCGCCGAAGCCGTGCCACGCCATCGGCACCGGGATCGGCACGTTGATGCCGACCATGCCGACCTGCACGCGGCGCGAGAACTCGCGCGCGATGCTGCCGTCGCTGGTGAAGCACGAGACGCCGTTGCCGTATTCGTGATCGTTGACCAGCTTCACGGCCTCGGCGAAGTCGTGCGCCCGCACGCAGGACAGCACCGGGCCGAAGATCTCTTCCTTGTAGATGCGCATCGCCGGCGTCACGTGGTCGAACAGCGTGCCGCCGGTGAAGAAGCCGTCTTCCAGGCCGGGCACTGTCAGGCCGCGGCCGTCGACGACCAGCTTGGCGCCTTCTTCGATGCCCGTGGCGATGTAGCCCTCGATGCGCTGCTTCGCCTCGCGCGTGACGATCGGGCCCATCTCGGCCGCCAGGTCCATCGGGTTCGCGACCTTCAGCGCCCTGGCGCGCTCGGCCAGCTTCGGCACGATCTTGTCGGCGACGTCGCCGACCAGCACCGCGACCGAGATCGCCATGCAGCGCTCGCCGGCCGAGCCGTAGGCGCTGCCGATCAGCGCATCGACGGCCTGCTCGATGTCGGCATCGGGCATCACGACCATGTGGTTCTTCGCGCCGCCCAGCGCCTGAACGCGCTTGCCGTGCTGCGCGCCGGTCTCGTAGATGTACTGGGCGATCGGCGTCGAGCCGACGAAGCTCAGTGCCTTGACGTCGGGGTGCGTCAGCAGCGCGTCGACGGCGATCTTGTCGCCCTGCACGACGTTGAACACGCCGTCGGGCAGCCCGGCTTCCTTCAGCAGCTCGGCCATGAACAGCGAGGGCGACGGATCACGCTCGCTGGGCTTCAGGATGAAGGCATTGCCGGTGGCCAGCGCGAGCGGGAACATCCACAGCGGCACCATGCACGGGAAATTGAACGGCGTGACGCCGGCGACGACGCCCAGCGGCTGGCGCAGCGTCCAGTTGTCGATGCCGGTCGAGACCTGGTCGGTGAAGTCGCCCTTCAGCAGCTGCGGCGCGCCGCAGGCGAATTCGACGATGTCGATGCCGCGCGAGACTTCGCCCTGCGCGTCGGTGAAGACCTTGCCATGCTCGGCGCTGATCATCGCGGCCAGCGTGTCGCGGTGCTGGTTCAGCAGTTGCAGGAAGTTGTTCAGCACGCGGGCGCGGCGGATCGGCGGCGTCTGGCTCCAAGCAGGGAAGGCGGCCTTCGCAACGGCGACTGCGGCCGCCACCTCGTCGGCCGATGCCAGCGCCACCTGGCGCGCGACGCGACCGGTGGACGGGTTGTAGACCGCCTGCTGGCGGCCGGAGCTGCCGGCGAAACGCTGGCCGCCGATGAAGTGGCCGACGTCGGTGGTGGCGGTGAAGGCTTCCGGGGCACCCATGGCGCTGTCTCCTGCGTGTGATTCGGGGATCGAAGCGGGCAGTCTAGGCCGCGCTCCCGGCGCGCGCTAGGCGCCCGGGGCTGGATTCATTGTTCAGAACGGCGAACAATGCCGGCTCCGAATCGAGAACAGCTGCCGTGGACGAACGCCGCGTCGAGACCCTGTGGTCGCACCTGCATTGGCTGACGGTGCTCGGCACCGCCGGCAGCTTCACCGCCGCCGCGCAGCGCCTGGCCGTCAGCAAGGCGGCGATGAGCGCGCGCATCGCCGAGCTCGAACGTGCCGCCGGCGTGCCGCTGGTGCGGCGCACGACCCGCAGCGTGCGGCTGACCGAAGCGGGGCAGCAGCTGGTCGATGCGACGCGGGGCGCCTTCGAGGACATCGGCACTGCCTTCGCCGGCATCAAGGACCTGGCGGCCGCACCGCGCGGACTGCTGCGGCTGACCGCGCCGGTGGCGCTGGCACGCCAGCAGATCGTGCCGCGGCTGCCGGAGTTCCTGCGCGCGCATCCGGAGGTGCGCATCGAGCTCGACCTGTCGGACCGGCTGGTCCCGCTGGCGCAGGAAGGCTTCGATCTGGCGATCCGCCACACGCACGCGCCTCCGGAGACGCATGTCGCGTGGACGCTGTGCACGACGCGCTCCGTGCTGGTCGCGAGCCGTGCTTACCTGCGCCGGCGCGGCACGCCGGCCGAGCCCGCCGACCTGGCGCAGCATGACTGCCTGCACTACCTGCGTGCCGGCGAGGCGTCGGCCTGGCAGCTGGTGCCCCAGGCCCAGGGGCGTCGCGCGGCGAAGGTGACGGTGCCGGTGTCGGGCCCTTTTGTCGCCAACAACAGCGAGGCGCTGCGCGAAGCGGCGCAAGGCGGGCTGGGCATCGCGCTGCTGCCGGACTTCAGCGCGCAGGCGGCGCTGGCCGCCGGCCGGCTGGTGGAAGTGCTGCCGGGATGGCAGCCGGTCGGCAGCTTCGGCGAGCACCTCTACGCGATCCGGCCCTACAGCCCCTACGTTCCGCGCGCGGTGCAGGCGCTGGTCGGCTACCTGCGTGAGTCCCTGCGCGAGGGCTTCGGCGTTTCCTAGGTCGGCGGCGGGTCCGGGCGAGCGAACAGCGCGACGGCGCTGCGGCGGATGTCCTGCTTGATCGCCTGCCAGCCGGCGTCGGACTGGACCTCGAGCCCGCCGAAGATGCGGATGCGGCGCGCGCGCAGCAGCAGGTACTGCACGCCGGCGACCAGCAGCAGCGTCAACGTGCGCAGCTCTGGCCGCTCGGCCAGTGCCCGGCCGGCGAGCACGCGGGCTGCCTCTTCACCCCAGGCTTCGCGCTCGGCTTCGAGCACGGCGGTCAAGGCGTTGCGCTCGAGCACCTCGGCGGCGAGGATCTCGATCGTCAGCGGCCGCGCGCGCAGGCCGTCGATGAAGTGCTCGAAGAAGGCCGCCCAGCGTTCGGCCTCGGGGCGCGCCAGCAGGGTCTGCGGATCGTCGCCGAGCAGCTCGTCGATGCGCGGCCAGAAGCGCCCGCTGGCACCCCAGGCCTGCAGCAGCTCGGGCAGCCCGCCGAAGTAGCGGTAGATCAACACCTTGTCGACGCCGGCCTCGCGCGCGATCGCGTTGACGCCGATCGCGGCGAAGCCTTCGCGCGCCAGCACTGTGCCGACGGCGCCCAGGATGCGCTGCTCGGTCGCGCTGCGGTCGCGCGGTGTGCGGGCGGATTCGCTCATGACGTCGATTGTGGCGGCCGGCGGGGTGGCCTCACGCCTGCCGGATCAGGCTGTCGAGCGGCCGACGTGGGGCCGGCGCGACCGCGTCGCAGTAGCCGATGCGGCTGAGCATCTGCACGGTGATCGAGCCGTCGTCGCGGCCGATCAGCAGCCGGTGCAGCGCGTCGTAGTGCGGCTTCATCTCCGGAAACTCCTGCGGCGCCTGGCTCATCGGATGCATCTGCAGGCCGAGCGCCGTCGCCGCGAGCTGCTGGCGCACGAAGGCGCGGCCGGCCCAGACCTCGGCGCTGCGCGTGTGGCCGGGCGCGGCCTCGGTCGTCAGCCAGACGAAGCCCATCGCGGTGCGGCTGTGCTCGGCGAAGGTGTTCACGACCTGTTCGAAGGTGCGGCTGCCCGGCACCGGCGCTTCGCTGCGGTCGAACAGGCCGAGCGCGGTCGCCGCGCGCGGCACCAGGCCATTGATGCTGATGCCGTCGCGGTGACGGCGGATCTCGTCCGGGCCGATGCGCATCAGGCGCGCGCTCTCGAGCGCGGTGCGCGGCGTGCCGACCTCGACCCGCGCCGCGGCCAGGCACAACGCGCGCAGGCGCTCCAGCGGCTGCGCCTGCAGCGTGTGGCCGCAGCGCAGGCCGGCCGGTGCATCGGCCGGCAGCGCATCGAGCAGCGCCGCGACATGCGCCGGATTCACCGGCCGCGTGGTGTCGAAGGGCCGCTTCGCCGTATGGCGGCGAAGGATCTGCGCGAACAGCGGGTCCTTCGCCGGCGCGCTGGCCGACGTTTCCCAGTGCACCCGCGCGACCGGCCGATCGTCGAGCGTGCGCGGCGCGAATTCGCCCTGGGGAAACAGCTGCAGCTGCGGCGCCAGCCCGCGTTCGCGCAGCGCGATCAACAGCAGCTCGACGAAGGTGCCCTGGCTGACGACGATCTGCCGGAACCACGGATCGGTCTCCGGCAGCAGGCGCTGGCGGTCGACGTGCAGGCTGATGGCGTTCGGTTCGCGCAGGTCGACGAGCCAGGGCTGCCGGTTGTGCGAGTTCGGCGCGAGCAGCGCATGCGCCAGCGCCCAGCGGCGCACATCGGGCTCGTCGCCCGGGCCGGCCCAGGCGGCAAGCGCCTCGTCAGGCAGGGCGGTTGAACAGCCGGCCAGCGTGGAACCGAGGACACCACCGCCCACCAGGCGGATGAAACCACGACGTTGCATCGAGCGCTCCAGGTCACTAGAAGGTGACATTAGGATAGTCACTAGTTGGTGACAATGCAAGCGGGCAAAAAAATGCCCACCGAGTGATCGGCGGGCATTGGAAGTCCTCAAAGAAAGGACGTCGTTGGGACCGTCACGGCGAACTGCCCGGTGGGCTGCTGCGCCGCTGCCGCTGCGCCGGAACAGACCGGCCGTGGCAACCGGGGGCACTGTGCCCCGCGCACCCGGGCGCGGCCATCCCTAGAAAGTAGGCAATCGGGGCGATTCGGCGACGCAGCGGGCGGCGGCCAGATCCCACAGCGCCGATCCGCAGCTCTTGAACAGCACCGGTCCGCGATCCTGACGCGCCGGTTGTTCGGCGAGCGTCGCGCAGTCGGTGAGCGTCAGCCCGGCGGCGATCAGGTCGCCGGCTTCGTGGCGAGCGGCGGCGCTGTCGATCACCACCTGGCCGCGCTCGGCGATGTCGCGCGTCAGCGCAGGGTCGAGCTCGATCATCGCCGGCGTGAAGGCGCCGATCGCGGCGACGAAGGCGTCGTCGCGCACCGTGCCACGCAGGCAGACGGCCTGCGCCGGCGTGCAGGTGACGATCATCGGGCAGCGCTGCAGTGCCGCATCGAGGTCGGTGGCGACCTCGGCGAACAGGCCGTGCTGGTGCAAGGTCTGCGTGAACGCGCGTCCGGAGGCCGGCGTGCGGCCGCTCACCCAGACTTCGTCGACGCCCAGGGCCTCGGTGAACGCGGCGACGTGCGCCAGCGCCTGCACCCCCGTGCCGATGACCAGCAGCGGGCCGACCGGCCGCGGCGCGAGCCGGTGCGCGGCGTACAAGGTCACCGCCGCGGTGCGGCGCGCGGTGACGGTCGGCCCGTCGAGCAGCGCCAGGCGTTCGCCGGTGCTCGCGCGCACGACCAGCACGTCGCCCAGGATCGCCGGCAGCCCGCGCTCGGGATTGGCCGCGGCGTAGGTGATCAGCTTGATCGCCGCCAGGTCGCCGGCCGACGCGCTGAGCCAGGCCGGCATCAGGAACCACGAGGTGTCGGTCGCCAGCGGCAGCACCCAGCGCTCGGGCGCCTGCACCTGGCCTTGCGCCAGGTCGAGCAGCGTGCGCTCGATCGCGTGCACCAGGGGCGCCCAGGGCAGCGCACGGGCGGTGGCGGCGGCGTCGTAGACCATCATGGTGCCGATGATAGGCAGGCGACAATGCCGCGCATGAATCCCCGTCGGCCTCCGGCGTCGAAACCGACGCGACCGTCGAAACCGCCGGCACCCGCGCGGCCGAAGCCGGAAAGCGCGCCGGCGGCCATCGGGCCGCTGAGCGATGCGGAGCTCGGCGAGCTCGAGGCGCTGCTCGACAGCCTGCCCGCGGGCCACGAGGCGCTCGACATGACGATGGTCGACGGCTACCTCTGCGGCGTGCTGCTGCAGCCGCGGCCGGTGCCCGAGGGCCTGTGGCTGGCACGCATCGTCGACCTCGACGGCAAGCCGGCGCCTGCGGGCTTTGCGCTGCAGCGGCTGGCCGAGCTGGCGCGCCGCCGCCACGACGAGCTGAATCGCGCGATCGAGCGCCGCGGCTGGTTCGATCCGTGGGTCTACGAGCTCGACGACGAGGCGAGCCCGTCGGAGGCGGTGCTGCCGTGGGTGGCGGGCTTCGCCGCTGCGCTGGACACGTTTCCGGCGCTGATCGAGCGCCACGAGGAGGCGATCCTCGAGCCGCTGGCGACGCTCTACCGGCACTTCGATCCCGACGATCTCGAGGACGCCGATGCCTTGCTCGCCGAGATCGAGACGCTGGAGCTGCCGGTCGACCTGCCGGAAGCGGTCGAGGATCTCGTGCGCAGCGTGCTGCTGATCGCCGATGTCGTGCGGCCGCAGGCGGCCGCCGCCACGCCGCGCCGCGGCCCGCCGCGCCGGCGTTAGGCGAACACCCGGCGCGCGTGCACGCCCAGCCCCTGCGCGACGCTGGCGAACCGGTCGCCGCGCATCACGCGGGAGCCCGGAAAGCGCGCGGCAATGCGCTCGGCCAGCGGCCGGAAGCCGGTCGAGCCGCCGGTGAAGTACAGCGCGTCGACGCGGTGATTGGCGAGGCCGGCCTGGCTCAGCGTTTCGTCGGCGGCGCGCACGATGCGCTCGAGGTCGGCATCGAGCGCGGCGACCGTTGCCGGCTCGTCGATCGCCGCCGACAGCCCGGCCTCGATCAGCGCCAGGTCGATCTGCGCCGCACCGCTTTCGGCGACGGCGATCTTCGCGCTCTCGGCCTGACCGATCAGCGCATGGCCCAGGCGCGCCTCGATCACCGCCATCAGGCGCCGGTGCTGCTGCAGATCGGCGTAGAAGCTCTTCATGCGCCGCAGCTCGCCGACCCGCGCCGGTGCATAGACGGTGTTGATCAGGTGCCAGGTCGCGAGGTCGAAGTACACCTTGCTCGGCACTTCGCGCCCGGTCGGCCCGACGCCGCGGTAGCCGCAGACCGGCAGGATGCGGGCGAGCTCGATGTGGCGGTCGAAGTCGGTGCCGGCGATGTGCACGCCGTGGTTGCCGAGGATGTCGTCCTTGCGATCGACGCGCTGCCGGCGCGCCGGGCCGACCCGCACCAGCGAGAAGTCCGAGGTGCCGCCGCCAATGTCGGCGACCAGCACCAGCTGTTCGTCGTCAATGGTCGTCTCGTAGTCCAGCGCCGCGGCGATCGGCTCGAACTGGAAGCTGATGTCGCGAAAGCCGACCTCGCGCGCGGCGCGCTCCAGCGCGGCCTGCGCGGCGCGGTCGCGTTCGGGCTCGTCGTCGACGAAGAACACTGGTCGGCCGAGCACCGCGCGCCGCAGCGGCGCGCCCGCCTGGGTCTCGGCCAGGGACTTCAGATGACGCAGGTAACCCGAGACGACGTCCAGGTAGCGCACCGAGCGGCCGGCGCCGACTTCGGTCGCCTGGTCGGCGAGCGTCGAGCCGAGGATGCTCTTCATCGAGCGCATCAGCCGGCCCTCGTGGCCCTCGACATAGGTGGCGACCGCCGCGCGGCCATAGTGGCGCTGCGGCTCTTCGTGCGGCGCGAGGCCCTCGACGCCGTAGAACACGGCGGTGGGCATCGTCCGCTGCCCCGGCTCGAGCTCGACCAGCGTGACGCCGGTCGGTGTCGGCAGCGCAATGGCCGAGTTCGAGGTGCCGAAGTCGATCGCGCAGAAGTCGGTGGCGGGGTGCAGGGGGTCGGGCATGGCGCAATGGCAGCAGCCCGGGACCTGAGGTGGTGCCGGGCTGCGGGTCGAAGGGCGGGGGCGCGATTCTAGGGGCGGGCGCCTTGCGGTGCGGCGACCGTCACGCGCGGGCGGCGCGTCGGCAGGCTGTTGCCACAGAAGGCGTAGTTGAGCGCGGGCCGCTTGCCGCTGATCAGCTCGGCCAGCGCCTGGCCCGAACCCGCGCCGTGGGTCCAGCCCAGCGTGCCGTGGCCCGTGTTCAGCCACAGGTTGGCGATCTTGCTGCGGCCGATGTAGGGCAGGTTGCTCGGCGTGCTCGGGCGCAGGCCGGTCCAGAAGTTCGGCTCGCTGGTGTCGGCGACGCCGGGGAACAGCTCCTCGTAGCGTTGCACCAGCGCGGCGCAGCGCTTGCGGGCGGTCGCGCCGTCGAGGCCGAGGTCATAACCCGCCAGCTCCGCGGTGCCGGCGATGCGCACCTGGTCCCCCAGCCGGGAGATCGCCAGCTTGCGCGTGTCGTCGAGCAGGCTGACGACGCTGGCGTCGTCCGGCCGCTTGAGCTTCAGCGTCGCCGAGTAGCCCTTGGCCGGGTAGACGTTGAGCCAGATGCCCAGCGGGCGCAGCAGCGGCGCGCTGAACGAGCCGAGCGCGGTGACGTATTGGTCGCCGCGCACCGTCAGCGCGGTGCCGTCGCGCAGGTGGCGCACGCGCACGCCGTCGATCAGGCCGCCGCGGCGCTCGAAACCGTCGATCGCCGTCTCGTGCAGGAAGGTCGCACCCCGCGTGCGGCAGAGGTTCGCCAGGCGCTGCGTGAAGACGCGGGCATCGCCCGACTCGTCGCTGGGCGTGAAGGTGCCGCCGTGGATGCGGTCGCCGAAGGCGCGCAAGGCGGGTTCGATCTGCAGCACCTCGTCGCGGCCGAGCACGCGGCGGTCAACGCCGTAACGGCGCATCAGCTCGGCAGCTTGCGCGCCGCTGTCGAAGTCGGCCTGCGACGAGAAGAAGTGCAGGATGCCGCGCTCGAGGCGCTGGTACTCGATGCCGGTCTGCGCGACGACACCCTTCAGCGACTCGTGGCTGTAGCGGCCCAGCGCGACCAGCTGGCGCACGTTGCGCTCGAAGGCGGCGTCGGTGCACTGCGTCAGGAACGACAGGCCCCAGCGCCACTGGTGCGGATCGAGCTTGGGCCGGAACAGCAGCGGCGAATCGTCGCGAAGCAGCCACTTCGCGACCTTCAGTGGCGCGCCGGCATGGGCCCAGGGCTCGCAGAAGCTGACCGAGATCTGCGCGCCGTTGGCGAAGCTGGTCTCCAGCGCGGCGTCGGGCTGGCGGTCGATCACGGTGACCTGGTGGCCTTGCTGCAGCAGGTGCCAGGCGGTGGAAACGCCGATGATGCCGGCGCCGAGGACGATGACTTTCATGGGTGAGCGGATAGAGAGCGTGGAAGGAGGAATCAGGGGTGCAGCAGCTGGAACGCCGTGGCCGCCATGACGAGCGCGATGAACGCGTCGATGACACGCCAGACACCGGGGCGGGCGAGCTTCGGCGCCAGCGCTGCCGCGCCGTAGCCGAGCGCTGCGAACCACATCAGCGAAGCCAATCCGGCGCCGAGCGCGAAGGCTTGCTTGTGCGCCAGGTCGAAACCGGCCGCCGCCGCGCCGAGCAGCACGACGGTGTCGAGGTAGACATGCGGGTTGAGCCAGGTCACCGCGGCGGCGGTCGCCAGCGTGCCGGACAGCGGAACGCGCGAACCGTCGTCGATCAATGCCGCGTTGCTGCGCCAGGCCCGCAGCGCCGCGCGCCAGGCGTACCAGGCGAGGAAGGCGGCGCCGATCCAGCGCAGGGCCTGCGTCGCCACCGGCGAGCCGGCCACCAGCGCGCCGAGGCCGAACACGCCGAGCACCGTCAGCACCCAGTCGGACAGTGCACACAGCAGCACCACCGGGCCGACATGCGACCGCAACAGGCCCTGGCGCAGCACGTAGGCGTTCTGCGCGCCGATCGCGACGATCAGCCCGGCCATCATCAGCCAGCCTTGCAGCAGCGGCAGCGGCAGCGAGCTGGGGGCGTTCATGTGCGGCGGGAAGAGGCGGGGGCCATGGCGCGGGATTCTGTGGAGTCGAGCAGCGTTTGAGTAGTGCGTTTCATGAAATTACGGCTTCATCTCAATTGCTAATAATCCGAGCCGGCCATTGCTCGCAATTTCGCACGCTGTGGCTCGCCGCTCTCCCGACTCGTCCCGCGCCGTCCCGTAGCATCGCGCGGTGACCTCCATGACCCGCGCCCTCATCACCGGCGGGCGCTCGGCCGTGGCCGGCGCCCTCATTGCCCTTCTGCTGCCGCTCGCCGTGATGGCGAACGACAACGCCAAGGCCGCCCGGCTCTACGAGGATGCGCTCGCGCGTTACCAGAAGAACGACCTGCCCGGCGCAGTGATCCAGCTGCGCAATGCCTTGCAGGCCGACAAGAACAACCTGGCGGTGCAGATGCTGCTGGCCAAGGTGCTGCTGACCCAGGGCGACGCGCGCGGCGCCGAGGTTGCCTACCTCGAGGCGCTGCGGCTCGGCGTCAATCGTGCGGAAGTGATCCCGGGGCTGGCGCGCACGCTGGTCGCGCAGGCCAAGCATGCGCAGCTGTTCGAGCACGAGCGCTTCGACGTCGCCGGCCTGCCGCCGGCGGTCAAGTTCGAGATGCTGCTGCTGCGCGCCAGCGCGTCGGCCGACCTGGGCGACTACAAGGCCGCTTTTGTTGCGGTCGACGAAGCACGGTCGCTGCAACCGGGCAATGTCGAGGTCTGGTTGACCGAGGTGCCGCTGCGCATCCGCGTGCGCCAGTTCCGTGAAGCGCAGACGGCGGTCGACCAGGCGCTGAAGCTGGCGCCGAACGCGGCCAATGCCTGGTACCAGAAGGGCTCGGTGGCGCACGTGATGGGCGATCGGCCCGGCGCACAGGCCGCCTACACGCGCGCGCTGGCGCTCGATCCGGCGCACGTCGAGGCCTTGATCGCCCGCGCCGGCCTGTTCATCGATGCCGGACGGGGCGCCGAAGCCGCCAAGGACGTTGCCGAGCTGCGCCGAATCGCGCCGACCGAAACCCGCGGCGCCTATCTGGCCGCACTGCTGGCCGAGCGCGAAGGCGATGGCGTCGCGGCGCGGGCCGCGTTGCGCACGATCACTGCCCTGCTCGACCCGGTGCCCTTCGATTTCATGCGCTACCGCCCGCAGTTGCTGATGCTGGCCGGGCTGGCGCAGTACGGGCTCGGCGAGCGCGAGAAGGCCAAGCCCTATCTCGAAGCCTTTCACCGCGGCACACCCGGCAGCCCGGTCTCCAAGCTGCTGGCCCAGCTGCACCTGTCCGAAGGGCAGCTCGACCAGGCGATCGAGGTGCTCGATACCTATTTGCGGCAGCAGCCCAACGACGGCCAGGCGCTGGCGCTGAAAGCGTCGGCGCTGATGGCGCAGGGCCGCCACGGCAAGGCGGCCGGGTTGATGCAGGAGTCGCTGCGGCAGAAGGAATCGCCGACGCTGCGCTCGGTGCTCGGCCTGAGCCTGATCGGCAGCGGGCAGTCGGGTGTGGCGCTCGGCGAGCTCGAGCGTGCGTTCCGTGCCGATCCGCGCCAGACCCAGGCCGGCACGGCGCTGGTCGGCCTCTATCTTCGTTCGCAGCAGACGGCCAAGGCGCGCGCCGTCGCCGATGCGCTGGTCAAGCAGCGGCCGGCGAACCCTGGTTTCCACAACCTGCTCGGCATGGTCAAGGCCCAGGCCGGCGACAGCGCCGGTGCGCTCGCGGCCTACAACCAGGCGATCAAGCTCGACGACCGCTTCGTCGCCGCCAAGCTCAACCTGGCGCGCCTCGAGGTGGCCGCCAAGTCCTACGACGCGGCCGCAGCGCGGCTCGCCGCGCTGCAGAAGAGCGACGAGACCAACATCGACATCCTGCTCGAGCTCGCGCTGCTGGCCGACCGGCGCAATCAACCGGCCGAGGCCCAGCGCTGGCTGGAGAAGGCCGTTGATCACGCCGCGGCGCGCGAGCTGCGGCCCGGCCTGGCCTTGACCGAGTTCCATCTGCGCCGCGCCAACCCGACGGCGGCGCTCGCCGCGGCTCGGGCGCTGTCGGCAAAGGCGCCCGACGAGCTCGCGGTCCAGCTCGCGCTGGCCCGGGCGCAGCTGGCGGCCGGCGACGCGGCCAATGCGCGCAGCACGCTGTCGAACGCGACGCGCACGGCGACCTACGACGCCGCGGTGCAGGTCGAGGTCGCGCTGCTGCAGATGGCGGCGGGCAACCCGGCCGGCGCCGCCTACAACCTGCAGAAGGCCTTCGCCGACAAGCCCGACTTCCTGCCGGCCCAGGTGCTGATGACCGAGGTCGAGATCCGCCAGGGCGAGCACGCCAAGGCCGAGGCGCGGGCGCGCCAGATCGTGCAGAAGCAGCCGCAGCGGGCGATCGGGCACACCTTGCTCGGCGATGCCGCTGCCGCTCGCGGCCAGCTTCCGGCGGCGATCGACGCGTACCGCAAGGCCCACCAGACCGAACCCTCCACCGACACGCTGCTGCGCCTGTTCAACGCCCTCTACGCCCACGGGGGTGATCGCGCGCCGGCGCTGCAGCTGGCCGAGCAGTGGGTCAAGGCGCGGCCGCAGGACCGCGCAGTGCGGCGGCTGCTGTCCGACAGTTACGCCCGGCTCGGCCGCTACCCGTTGGCCAAGCAGTCGTACGAAGCGCTGCTGAAACTGACGCCCGACGATCCCGATGCACTGAACAACCTCGCCAACGTGCTGCTGCGCATGAAGGACCCGGCGGCGCAGAAGGTGGCCGAGCAGGCGCTGGCGCGCAACGCCAGCGCGCCGCATGCGCTCGACACCGCCGGCTGGGCCGCGCACCAGGCCGGTCAACCCGAGCGTGCGCTGCAGCTGTTGCGCGATGCCCGCCTGCGCGATCCGGGCAACGCCGAGATTCGTTTCCACCTGGCGACGGTGTTGGTCGCCACCGGCCGGCGCGCCGAGGCGCGCGACGAGCTCGAGACCGCGCTGAAGGACAAGCGCCAGCTGGAGAGCGTCGCGGCGGCCGAGGACCTGCTGCGCTCACTCAAGTAGGGGCTAGGCAAGGCCGGCTCAGATCGTCGAGAATTTTTACGAATAGCCGGGTGGCATGCCGCCCCAAGATCCCAAGTCGTTGATCTACCGAGACATTTCTACTCGGCACCAAGTTTGCTTGATGTCACCGAATCACGGTGCACCGAGTACCAGACAGTTCCTCGAAAGGGAAAAGCAATGACATTCAAGTTCGCCCTCAAGCTCGCCGGCTTGGCGATGGCGGCGCTGGCCAGCGGCTTTGCCCCTTCGGCGCACGCCACCTGGAACTTCAGCAGCTGCACGCAGAACGCAGGCAACGCGAATACCTACGGCAACAGCTTCAACTGCGGCGGCGATGCCAGCGGCGTCACCGCCACGGCCACCGCCTGGTCGACAACGATGAACACGGCCGAAACGGCGAGCAACGTCAGCGGCGGCAGCAAGTGGGCGTCGGCCAACCTGGCGCTGTACAGCGGCGGCTTCGGCGTCAAGAACCAGTACGAGGGCTTGAACGCCGGCTCGCCGAACCACTCGATGGACAGCTACAACAACACGACCGACGCGATCCTGCTCAGCTTCGACAGCAGCGTCGTGTTGAGCCAGCTGGGCGTTGGCTGGTACAGCGGCGATTCGGACGTCACCGTGATGCGCTACACCGGCGCCACTGCGCCCGTGCTGACCGGCTCCGTGGTCGACCTCGACACGCTGAGCGGCTGGGAGCTGATCGGCAGCCATTCCGATGTGGGCGTCAGCGGTACGGCGAGCATCAACCCGGACGACAAGGCGTCGTCGTGGTGGCTGATCAGCGCCTACAACAACACGTATGGCGGCCAGACCTGGTCGACGAACAACGACTACGTGAAGCTGCTGTCGGTGTCCGGTGTCAAGTGCACCGACTGCGGCGGCGGCGGCAGCGCGCCGGAACCCGGCTCGCTGGCACTGGTCGCGCTGGCGCTGGTGGCCGGCAACACGGTGCGGCGTCGCAAGCAGCGCTGAGTCGGACGCCCGATCGACAAAAGGGCTGGCGCTGCCAGCCCTTTTTCTTTGTTCGAACCGGACCGGCGGAAACGAACTGCGCAAACGAACAGGGGCGCTGCCGGCCGCCTTTTCAACCGAATGCCGCAGGTGCGTGCGCACCACACTCCTGCAACAGGATGTTGTCGGAGACGGACATGCCGGACGCGTTGAATCCCTCGCTGCTGCAGCGCTTGATGCGGCCGCGGCGTGCGCGCCGCGAGCCCGATCCCGCGGACATGGGAACGGCCTTCGGTCTCGAGTACATCCTCGACCATCCAGCCCAGTCGAGTGACGACGACGGTACGGCACTGGACAAGGCCGCGCCGTGGTGGCAACGCTGGGTCGGCGCCCGGACCGCGCGCTGACCGGCTGATCGAGTGCGGCGCGCTGGCGCTAGCGAATGATCAGCACCGGCGTCGAGCAGTGCGCCATCACCTTGGTCGACACCGAACCGAGCACCAGCTTGCCGAGCGTGCCGTGGCCGTGCGAGCCCAGCATCACCAGGTCGAACCTGCCTTGCTCGGCCACTTCGGCGATCACGTCGCCGGCCGAGCCGACCTTGCCGACGTAGTCAGCGCTGATCTGCTGCTGCTCGAAGAAGCTGCGGACCGGCTGCAGCACCTTTTCCGCCTCTTCCGCGTAATGCTCCTTGAGCACGTCGCGAGCGAGTGCCGCCGCGGCACGCGAGGGCACCGCAGGCACCACCGTCAGCACCGTGTACCCGTGCGTCGGCCCCAACCATTCCTGGTGTTCGGCCAAGTAGGCCAGCATGCGCTTGGTGAACGCGCTGCCATCGACGGCGACCAGGATCTTCATGCGCGACTCCCGTGGGTTCGGATGCGCCCAGTGTGCGTTCCTCAGGCCGCGGCGGCAACCAGCTCGATCAGCTTGGTCGGGTCGAAGCCGCGATCCTCACCCTTGCGCTGCAGCCCGAGCGCCTGGCTGACGACGCGCGCGGGCGCCCGCCCGGGCCGCGGCACGAGGTAGTCGTGGCGGCAGTGCAGATGGCCGTGCAGCCACAGGTCGGCCAGCGGGATCAGTGCGTCGTCGGCATTGCAGAAGCTCGCCGTGCCGCTCTGGCTGCCGAAGCGCGGATCGCCGCTGCGCAGGCTGGGGCCGAAGTGCGTGATCACGATCGTGCTGTCCCAGCTGCCGTCATTGGGCCCGGCCAAGGCCGCAGCCAGCCAGTCGCGGCAGGCCAGTGACTCCGCGCGCAGCCGCTCGGCATCGAGCGCCTCACCGCCGAGGCGCGAATCCATCAGGCGCAGGAAGTAGCTCGCCGCGCGCATCGCCTGCGGTCGCCGCGTCGCACCGAACAAGTCGAAGTCGGACCAGCGAATCGTGCCGATGAAGCGCACGCGCTGGCCGCCGGCATCGGTCAGCACCAGCGATTCGCGCTCGAGCAGGCGGATGCCGCATTCGGCGCAGCGCTCGCGCAGCCGGGGCCAGGCCTCGTCGAGCTCGCGGCCGTCGAATTCATGGTTGCCGGCAACCATCAGGACCGGCACCGGCCAGCCCTTGAATTGGTCGAAGGCGGCCCAGGTCGCGTCGATGTCGCCGGCCAGCACCAGCAGCTCGGCGCCGGGCAGCGGCTGCGGGTCGTAGGTCTCGGTCTCGAGGTGCAGGTCGGAGAGCAGTTGCAGCCGCATCGGGGTCCCCAGAATGCCGAACGGCCGGGGGGCATCCCCGGCCGCTGTCGCAGTCTAGCCCCGGCGCGTTGGCCGCTCAGGCCTCGAGGCGGCGCTCAAGCTCGGCCTTGATCGCCAGCAGTTGCGCCGGCAGGCGCGTCGACAGCTGCTCGAACAGCTCGCCGTGCAGCTTCAGCTCCTGCTGCCAGGCGGCGTGCTCGACGGTGATCACCGACTGGTACTGCGCGCGGCTGAAGTCCAGGCCCGACCAGTTCAGATCCTCGTGGCGCGGGCTGGTGCCGAACAGGCTCTCGGTGCCGGCGGTCGAGCCGTCGACGCGCTCGAGCATCCACTTCAGCACGCGCATGTTCTCGCCATAGCCGGGCCAGACGAACTTGCCGTCGGCGCCCTTGCGGAACCAGTTGACGCAGTAGATCTTCGGCAGGGCCGCGCCGCGCGCTTGCAGCGCCTCACCGAGCTGCAGCCAATGGCCGAAGTAGGCGCCCATGTGGTAGCCGATGAAGGGCAGCATCGCGAACGGGTCGCGGCGCACCACGCCTTGCGCACCGGCGGCGGCGGCGGTGGTTTCCGAGCCCATCGTCGCGGCCATGTAGACGCCCTCGGCCCAGCTGCGGGCCTCGGTCACCAGCGGCACGGTCGTCGAGCGGCGGCCGCCGAAGATGAAGGCGTCGATCGCCACGCCGGCCGGCGAGTCCCACTGCTCGTCGAGCACCGGGTTGTTGGTCGCGGCCACCGTGAAGCGGGCGTTCGGATGCGCGGCCTTCGCGCCGGTTTCCTTGGCCAACGCTGGCGTCCAGTCGCGACCCTGCCAGTCGACCAGGTGCGCCGGCGGGGTGTCGGTCATGCCTTCCCACCAGACGTCGCCGTCGTCGGTCAGCGCAACGTTCGTGAAGATCACGTCGCAGGCCAGCGACTCCATGCAGTTCGGATTCGTCTTGCGGTTGGTGCCGGGTGCCACGCCGAAGTAGCCGGCTTCCGGGTTGATCGCGCGCAGGCGGCCGTCCGCGTCGGGCTTGATCCAGGCGATGTCGTCGCCGATCGTCGTCACCTTCCAGCCTTCGAACGTCGCCGGCGGCACCAGCATCGCGAAATTGGTCTTGCCGCAGGCGCTCGGGAAGGCGGCGGCCACGTGGTACTTGCGGCCCGCCGGCGAGGTGACGCCGAGGATCAGCATGTGCTCGGCGAGCCAGCCCTGGTCACGTCCCATCGTCGAGGCGATGCGCAGCGCGAAGCACTTCTTGCCCAGCAGCGCGTTGCCGCCGTAGCCCGAGCCGTAGCTCCAGATCTCGCGCGTCTCGGGGTAGTGCACGATGTACTTGGTCTGATTGCACGGCCATGCGACATCGCGCTGGCCCGGCAGCAGCGGTGCGCCGACGGTGTGCACGCAGGGCACGAAGTCGCCGTCGTCGCCGAGCACGTCGAACACCGCGCGGCCCATGCGGGTCATGATGCGCATGTTGACGGCGACGTAGGGGCTGTCGGACAGCTCGACGCCGATGTGGGCGATCGGCGAGCCGAGCGGACCCATCGAGAACGGCACGACGTACATCGTGCGGCCGCGCATGCTGCCGCGGAAGAGCGCGCCGTCGCCTGCCTGCAGCTTCGCGCGCATCTCGGCCGGCGCTACCCAGTTGTTGGTCGGGCCGGCATCCTCGGCCTGCTCGCTGCAGATGAAGGTGCGGTCCTCGACGCGGGCGACGTCGCTCGGGTCGCTCAGCGCGAGGTAGCTGTTCGGGCGCAGCACCGGGTTCAGCTTGCGGAAGGTGCCGGCCTCGACGAGGCGCTGGCAGAGCCGGTCGTACTCGGCTTCGGAGCCATCACACCAATAGACCTCGGCGCATTCGGTCAGTGCGGCGATCTCGGCGACCCAGGACACCAGGCGCGCATGTTTCACATAGGCCGGCACGTTCAGGCGCAGGCCTTCCATCACGGGCTTGTTCATCGAGGTTCCAATCATGAGATGTCAAAACGGGATTGGTGCAGCCTCGACGGGGTTCGCAGGGGCTGGACCAATGCCGCGATGAATGGCCCGAGAAGGTGGGATCGGGAGGGCAAGAGGGGTGCCGCGAGAACCGTCGTGTGGTTTCAGCGGGTTACAGCGCATGCCCGGGGGTGGGGTCTCCGTACCATGGGTGGCGCATTGTCGAGTCAGTGTAATGGGCGTGTAATCACCGGGCCCCGGGGGGTCATGCAAGTTCCGCATGACTTGATGCACGAAAGCCGCCGCTACCATTCGGCCTTGCCGAACCCCGAGTGCTGCCGATGCCGATCCCGCTGCGTGTGCTGAGCGTCAACCGCGCGTTGGCGACGACGATGATGATCCAGGGCCAGCCGGTGCAGACGGGGATCCGCAAGCAGGCCGTCGCCGGGCCGGTCGAGCTGCGGCCGCTGGGGCTGCAAGGCGACGAGCAGGCCGACCTGACGGTGCACGGCGGGCTGTCGAAGGCGGTCTACGCCTACCCGGCCGAGCACTACCCGTTCTGGCAGACGGTGCGCGCGCAAGCCCGCGCCGCCGTGCCGGGCGAGCCGCTGCCACCGGGCGCGCTGGGCGAGAACCTGACGATCGAAGGTCTTGCCGAGGACCAGCTGTGGATCGGCGACCGGCTGCGCCTGCCGAATTGCGAGCTGGCGGTCAGCGAGCCGCGTTATCCCTGCTTCAAGTTCAACGCGGTGATGGGCTTCGCGCAGGCGGCGAAGCTGATGTCGCAGTCCGGCTACTGCGGCAGCTACCTGGCGGTGATCAACCCGGGGACGATCGAGGCGGGCGACGCGATCGAGCTGATTCCCGGGCCGCGCGAGGTCAATGTGCGCGAGCTGTTCAAGGCGCGCATGGGCAAGGCGGCCGCAAAAGCGGCCGACTGAAGCCGGGCCGGGTCGGCTGAATCAGGCGTCGCCGAGCGCGGGATAGTCGATGTAGCCCTCGGCGCCACCGCCGTACAGCCGCGCCGGATCGTGCGGCTGCAGCGGCCGGTCGTCGCGCAGGCGCCGCACCAGGTCCGGGTTGCCGATGAACGGCTTGCCGAAGGCCACCAGGTCCGCCGCGCCGGACAGCACCGCCTCGAAGGCCATCTGCCGGTTGTAGCCGTTGTTGACCATCCACGCGCCGCCGAAGCGCCGGCGCAGCGCGTCGTAGTCGAACGGCGGCACGCCTTGCGCGCTCAGGTCGCGCGCGCCGCCGGTCTGGCCCTCGATGACGTGCAGGAAAGCCAGCTTCAGCGGCGCCAGCGCTTCGACGGCGGCCTGGTACAGCGCCGGCGCATCGCTGTCCTGCCCGGCGTCGTTGCTCGGCGTCACCGGGCTCAGGCGCAGGCCGGTGCGGCCGGCGCCGATCTCGCCGGTCACGGCTTCCATCACTTCGCGCAGCAGCCGGATGCGGTTGTGAATGCTGCCGCCGTAGGCGTCGCTGCGGTCGTTGATGCTGTCGCGCAGGAACTGCTCGATCAGGTAGCCGTTCGCGCCATGGACCTCGACGCCGTCGAAGCCGGCGGCGATCGCGTTGCGCGCCGCGGCGCGGTAGGCGGCGATCACGCCGAGAATCTCGTCGGTGCGCAGTGCGCGCGGTTCGGAGGTCGGCACGAAGCCGTCGCGGGTGAAGGTCTTGGTCTGCGCCGCGCGGTGGGTCGACGACACCGGCGCCGCACCGCCCGGCAGCAGGCTGACGTGCGAGATGCGGCCGACATGCCAGAGCTGGATCACGATGCGGCCGCCCTCGGCATGCACCGCGTCGGTCACGCGGCGCCAGGCGGTGACCTGCGCGGCGGAGTGGATGCCGGGCGTGTCGAGGTAACCCTGGCCCTCGGGCGACACCTGACTGGCCTCGGTGATGATCAGCCCGGCGCTCGCGCGCTGGCGGTAGTACTCGACCGTCAGGTCGTTCGGCAGCTGGTCCGGCGCGCGGTTGCGCGTCAGCGGGGCCATCACGATGCGGTTGGCGAGCGGGATGTCGCCGAGCTGCAGGGGGTCGAAGAGGGTCGTCATGGCGCGAGAGGTTAGCCGCACGGGCGATGCCCTGACGGCCGACGCCGGGATGCCGGCTGTGCTACGGACAGAGCCAGCGCTACAGTGCCCGCCCCATGGATGACGCCGTTTCCACCGGCCCCCTGGCGGGCCTGAAGGTCCTCGAGCTCGGACAGCTGATCGCCGGACCCTTCGCCGGCAAGACGCTCGCCGATTTCGGCGCCGAGGTGATCAAGATCGAGCCGCCGGGCGACGGCGATCCGCTGCGCAAGTGGCGCATGCTGCACGAGGGCACCAGCGTCTGGTGGCAGGTACAAAGCCGCAACAAGGCGAGCGTCGTGCTCGACCTGCGCAGCGACGAAGGCCGCGCCGATGTGCGGCGCCTGGCCGCCGAGGCCGACGTGCTGATCGAGAACTTCAAGCCCGGCACGCTGGAGAAGTGGGGGCTCGGTCCCGACGTGCTGGCGGCCGACAACCCCGGGCTGATCATGCTGCGCATCAGCGGCTACGGGCAGACCGGGCCGTACCGCGACCTGCCGGGCTTTGCCGTCGTCGCCGAGGCGATGGGGGGCTTGCGCCACCTGATGGGCGAGCCGGGGCGGCCGCCGGTGCGCGCCGGCGTCAGCCTGGGCGATACGCTGGCCGCGCTGCACGGCGTGATCGGCGTGCTGCTGGCATTGGAAGCGCGGCGCAAGAGCGTGTCGGCGCTGGCGCCCAAAGGACGTGGCCAGGTGGTCGACGTGGCGCTCTACGAGGCGGTGTTCAACTGCATGGAGAGCCTGCTGCCGGAGTACAGCGCCTTCGGTGCGGTGCGTCAACCTGCCGGGTCGGCGCTGCCCGGCATCGCGCCGTCGAACGCCTACCGCTGCGCCGACGGCCAGGTGGTGATCGGCGGCAACGGCGATTCGATCTTCAAGCGCCTGATGCAGGCGATCGGCCGCGACGAGCTGGCGGCGGACCCGGGCCTGGCCGACAACGCGCTGCGCGCCGCGCGTGCCGATGAGCTCGACGCGGCGATCGGCGCCTGGACCGCGCTGCGGCCGGTCGCCGAGGTGGTCGAGCGGCTGCAGGCGGCGAGCGTGCCGGTCGGCCGCATCTACACAGTGGCCGACATCGCTGCCGATCCGCACTACCGAGCGCGCGGCATGATCGAACGCATCGTCACCGCCGAAGGCTTGGCGCTCGACGTGCCGGGCATCGTGCCGAAGCTGAGCGAGACGCCAGGAGCGATCCGGCGCCTTGCGCCGGCCCTCGGCGCCGACACCGGCGCTGTGCTGGGCACGCTCACGCGGCCGGCGCCGAAGCCGTAGTCGCTACGGGCTGCGCCGCCCGCCGACGAACTGCCGCACGCTCAAGCCCACCGGTGCCGGCTCCGCCGGTTCGCGCTTCAGCTCTCGAAACGCCGCGAACAGCCACGAACGCATGCCGATCATCAGCGTATAGGGCCGCTTCTGGTCCGGCGCCAGTTTCTGGTCGGCGAGGTGCTGCTGCGCGAAGTCCTGCGCCACGCGCTGCAGGCGCTCGTTGAACAGCGCCGCCAGGCTGCGGCCGATCTGGCCGTGCACCAGCATCAGCATCTCGCCTTCGCCGTCGAACCCGCCGCTGTAGTAATCGCCGACGACCTTGTGGCGGAAGTACTGCATCACCGGCCCGTCGGGCCGCCAGCGGAAGGTCTTGTCCAGCTGCAGCCGGTAGCGGTTCATCGGCCGCAGCTCGATGACGCCGAGGCGATCGAGCTGCACGAAGCGCGCGACGGCCTCGGCCTCGGTGAGCGTGTAGGTGGCGACGATCTGCTCCAGCGTCCACTGGCTCAGCACGCAGATCGCGCACAGCAGCAGCTTCGGATCGCCGACCACCGCAGCCTCCTGGTCGGGCGTCAGCTCGCGGCGCAAGGCCTTGGCCCCGGCGACCTGGCGCGACAGCTCCGCGAAGTCGGTCTTCAGCACGCGGCAGATGTCGTCGATGCGTGACAGCGGCATGTCGCCCTTGGCGAACATGCGCTTGACGCTCGATTCGGCGAGCTTCAGCTCGCGCGCCAGGATCGCGTAGGTCACGCCGGCGGTCTTCAGCTCGGCCTTCAGCACCGCGATCAGCGATTGGGTCGTCGACATGGCACGCACGGTAGCACCAACGGATACCGGCGGGCCAGCCGGTGGTTGCTCCGCATCGACACGCTGGCCCCGCGCGACCTAAGCTCGCAGCATCGCGGCCCGTCAACCCACGGAGCTGCCCGATGCGATCCCATCCGAACCGTCGCCATGTGCTCGGCTGCTGCGCGGCCGCGGCCGCCGGCTTGTTCAGTGGCCTGCTGGCCGACGATGTTGCCGCTGCGCCGCCCGCCGCGCCGGCACCCGACGCGGCGGTCGACGCACTGCTCGCCCGCTGCTTCGACGGCCTGGACCCGGCCGCATTGTGGGATGCGCACGCGCATCTGCTCGGCGTCGGCGATGCCGGCTCCGGCTGCCGCATCCATCCGCACTTGTCGCAGTGGTGGCATCCGGTCGAGTACCTGCGCCGCCAGGTGATCCTCGGTGCCGCGGGCGTCGACGCCGCCGCGCCGTCGATCGATCGCGCCTACCTCGATCGGCTGCGTTCATTGACGCGAGACTTTCCCACCGGCGCGCGCTGGCTGCTCTATGCCTTCGATGAGGCGCACGACGACAGCGGCACGCCGCGGCCCGACTGGAGCACCTTCCACGTGCCCGACGCCTATGCCGCACAGGTCGCCGCGGCTGAAGCCGACCGCTTCGCCTGGGTGGCGTCGATCCATCCCTACCGTGCCGACGCGCTGCAGCGCCTCGACGCCGCGCTCGCCGGTGGCGCGCTGGCGATCAAGTGGCTGCCGAGCGCGATGAACATCGACCTGCGCGCCGCGCGGTTGAAGCCCTTCTACGAGCGCCTGGCGGCCGCCGACCTGCCGCTGATCGTGCATTGCGGCGAGGAGCACGCGGTGCCCGGCGCCGGGCGCGACGAGCTCGGCAATCCTCTGCTGCTGCGCGCACCGCTCGAAGCTGGCGTGCGGGTGATCGCCGCGCACTGTGCGTCGCTCGGCCACGCAATGGACTTGGACAGTGCACGGCCACGCGAGCGCCTGGCCTTCGAGCTCTTCGCCCGGCTGATGGACGAAGCGGCGTGGCGAGGCCGGCTGCTCGGCGACGTCTCGGCGATGTTCCAGCGCAACCGGCGCGTCAGCGTCTGGCGCGAGGTGCTGCAGCGCGGCGACTGGCATGGCCGGCTGCTGCATGGCTCGGACTATCCGCTGCCCGGGATCGGGCCGCTGTATTCGCTCAGTGCCCTGGTGCGCGCCGAGCTGCTCGACCCGGCGCTGCTGCCGGCGCTGAATACGCTGCGCGCGCGCAACCCGCTGCTGTTCGATCTCGCGCTCAAGCGCAGCCTTCGGTCCGATGGCCGCAGCCTTGCGCCGGCCGTGTTCGACACCCGCGCTCACCTGGCGCGTGGGGTATCAAAGGTATCCCGTAGCGGTACCGTTTGATTCATTCGCTGCAACCGCGTCCGCTGCGATTGCACCGGCGAGGCCGACGCCTCACCATCGCGCCCCATGTTCAACCACCGGCTTGCAAATCGCACGCTGACCATGACCCCCTCCAACACCCCGCTCATCCGTCGCGATACGTCCGCCTGGCGCCTGCAGGTCTGGATCTCGTTCGGCGTCGCCGTGTCGCTGTGCGCGATCGGCCTGGCCTGGCTGCCGGGCGACGACATCGACCGCGCGTTCATGGTGATGGGTTACGTGTTCTGCCTGTCGACGGCCTTCGCGCTCGCCAAGTTCGTGCGCGACAACCAGCACCGGCCGGTCGACACGCCGATGTGGAAGCTGGTCGTCTGGGCCGGCTTCTTCTTCGCGATGGGGCTGACCGGCTGGGGCATGTGGCGCATGGACATCCAGCCGGTGTGGAAGGCCTACCTGATGGTCTGCTGGCTGTTCCTGATCGCCCAGGTCTTCACGCTGGCCAAGACGCTGCGCGACGCGCACGACGCCGACATCCTCGAAGCGCGCCTGGCCGGCCGCCGCGAGTCCGCCGAATCCCCGCTGGCCTGATCGCTTCAAAGGACCTTCACATCATGAGCAAGACCTACCTGCGCACGCTGTGTGCCTCCGCCGCGGCCGCTGCGCTGCTGACCTTCACCAGCCAGCCGGTGCTGGCCCACAACGCGGCGTCCGAGTTGAGCGCCGTCTCGATGCTGCCGGTCGCGGTCGTGATCGCAGCCCCCGCGGCGCTTCTCTCCGGCGGCGCGATGCTGACGGTGGCTGCGGTCGAAGTCTCGGCCGAAGGCACGGTCTGGGTGCTGGAGCGCGCATCGGACGGTGCCCGCGCGTCGGTCAAGCTGGCCGGGCAGTCGGCGATGGCGGTCGGCACCGGCATCGCCGTCACCGCTATCAGCGCCGGCTGGCTGTTGTCGGCGGCGGGCCAGGCGATCGCCTTCATTCCGAACGAGGTCGGCGCGTCGCTGCTGTACAACGAGCGGGTCACGCGATGAAGGCGCTGCTCGCTGCCGCCTTGATCGCGGCAGCCACCACCGCGCACGCCGGCCGGCCGTGCGAACAGAAGCCGGCCGAAGCGGCCAGCGTCGAACGCGGCATGAACCTCGCCGCGGCGACCGCCAAGCAGCTCGACGCCAGCGGCGCGCAGGTGGTGCTGCTGGCCCGCGCCGGCCAGGACCTCGGCAAGTACGGGCTGCGCTACTCGCATCTCGGCTTCGTCTACCGCGAGCAGGCGGGCGGCAGGCCGGTGTGGCGGGTCATGCACAAGCTGAACCACTGCGGCACGGCTGACGCGGCGCTGTACCGCCAGGGCCTCGGCGAGTTCTTCCTCGACAACCCGCACCGCTACGAAGCCGCCTTCGTCGTGCTGTCGGCCGAGCTGCAGGCCAAGCTGCTGCCGCTGCTGCGCGACAACCAGCGTGCGGCGCTGCTCAACGAGCGCCACTACAACATGGTCGCCTACCCGTGGTCGACGCGCTACCAGCAGAGCAACCAGTGGGCGCTGGAAACGCTGGCTGCCGCGGCCGATGGTGCGCGCGACCGGGCTCAGGTCGAAACCTCCGTGCAGGAGCGCTCCGGTCCCGCCCTCCTGGCAGCCGAGCGCGCGCGGGCGCAGGCATGGCTGATTCGCCAGGGCTACCAGCCGACGCCGCTGAAGCTCGGCGCGTTCAGCCGCCTGGGCGCGCGCGCCACGTCGGCCAACATCGCCTTCGACGACCATCCGAACGAGAAGCGATTCGCCGATCGCATCGAAACCGTCACGGTCGACTCGATGTTCGAGTGGCTGGCGCGCAGCGGATGGGGTGCGACCCCGGTGACCGTGCGCTGAAGCGCCGCTACAGTCGGCGGCGCTGCCGTCGTCGCGGGTGAATCGAGGAGACCGTCGTTGAGTGCCAACGCACATCCGAACCAGTTCGCGCTGCTGAGCCAGCGCCGTTTCGCGCCCTTCTTCTGGACCCAGTTCCTGGGTGCCGGCAACGACAACCTGTTCAAGTTCGCGTTCACGGTGATGGTCACCTACCAGCTGCAGGTCAGCTGGCTGCCGGCGTCGCAGGCGGGGTTGGTGATCGGCGCCGTCTTCATCCTGCCGTTCCTGCTGTTCTCGGCCACCAGCGGCCAGCTGACCGACAAGTACGACAAGACCACGGTGATCCGCTTGGTCAAGAACATCGAGGTCGGGATCATGCTGCTCGCGGCACTCGGCTTCATGACGCGCAATGTCCCCGTGCTGCTGGCCTGCGTGTTCCTGATGGGTCTGCACTCCACGCTGTTCGGCCCCGTCAAGTTCGCCTACCTGCCGCAGCACCTGAACGAGCGCGAGCTGACCGGCGGCAACGGCATGGTGGAGATGGGCACCTTCGTCGCCATCCTGCTCGGCAACCTGGCCGGCGGCGCGCTGATCGACATCCCCGGCGTCGGCGCGCAGATCGTCGCCGTGGCCTGCGTCGTCGTCGCCATTCTCGGGCGCCTGTGCGCGCAGTTCGTGCCGCCGACCCCGGCCACCGACCCCCGGCTCAAGATCAACTGGAACCCCTTCAGCGAGACCTGGCGCAACCTGAAGCTCGCGCACGGAAACATCGTCGTCTTCCGATCGCTGCTGGGCATCAGCTGGATGTGGTTCTTCGGCGCCGTGTTCCTCGCCAACTTCCCGGTCTTCGCGAAGGACGTGCTGCATGGCCAGCCCGGCGTGGCATCGCTGCTGCTGGTCGTGTTCTCGATCGGCATCGGCACCGGCTCGCTGCTGTGCGAGGTGCTGTCGAAGCGCCACGTCGAGATCGGCCTGGTGCCGGCCGGGGCGATCGGCATGAGCGTGTTCGCGATCGACCTGTACTTCGCCACCCGCGGCCTGCCGCCGAGCGCGCTGCAAGGCGTCGGCGAGTTCCTCGATCGCGCCGAGCACTGGCGGGTTCTCACCGACCTGCTGCTGCTGAGCCTCTTCGCTGGCCTCTACAGCGTGCCGATGTACGCGCTGATCCAGCTGCGCAGCGCGCCGACGCACCGCGCCCGCATCATCGCGGCCAACAACATCCTGAACGCGCTGTTCATGATCGTCAGCTCGATCGCCGCCGGCGCGATGCTGGCGGCGGGCTTCACGGTGCCCGAGGTGTTCCTCGCCACGGGCATCGCGAATGCCTTCGTCGCCGCCTACATCTTCCTGCTGGTGCCGGAATACCTGCTGCGCTTCATCGCCTTCATCACCACGCGCTGCGTCTACCGCTTCCGCGTGCGCGGTGACGAGAACATCCCGACCGAGGGTGCCGCGATCCTGGTCGCCAACCACGTCAGCTTCGTCGACGCGATCGTGCTGATGGCGGCCAGCCCGCGGCCGATCCGCTTCATCATGGACCACCGCATCTTCCGCGTGCCGGTGCTCGGCTGGCTGTTCAGGCTGGCGAAGGCGATCCCGATCGCGCCGCAAAAGGAAGACCCGAAGGCCTATGAGGCCGCCTTTGCCGCCGCCGACAAGGTTCTGTCCGAAGGCGACCTGCTGTGCATCTTCCCCGAGGGCGGCATCACGCGCGACGGCAACCTGCAGGCGTTCAAGGGCGGCATCATGAAGATCCTCGAACGCCGGCCGGTGCCGGTGGTGCCGGTGGCGCTGCAGAACCTGTGGGGCTCGTACTTCTCGCGCATCGAGAACGGCACCGCCATGATCCGACCGTTCCGGCGCGGCTTCTGGAGCCCCGTATGTCTAGTCGCCGGCGAAGCCGTGCAACCGGCGCAGGTCAGTCCGGACTTGTTGCGAACGCGAGTGCAGGCCTTGCTGGGCGCGTGACGTGAGCGCGGGCAGTCGGCCGCGAACCACCCGGGCTGCGACAGCATGAGCCTGTCGCGTGCCGCCGTGCTGCGCAGCGCGCCCTTCGCGGCGTTCATGGTGCTGCTAGCGTTGCGCGGCGCAGCCCCGGCCGATGGCGCATGGGGCTTCGACACGCGCTGGCTGTATGCGCTGAACCTGGTGGTCGTCGGCGGGATGCTGCTGTGGTGGCGCCGCGAGTACGGCGAGCTGGCGCGCCAGAACCTGCCGACCGCCCGCGAAGCCGCCGCGGCAGTCGGCATCGGAGCGCTGGTCTGCGTCGCGTGGGTGTTGCTCGATGCCCCGTGGATGCAGATCGGCGAGGCCAGCGCGCCGTTCCGCCCGCTCGATGCCGACGGCCAGCTCGCGTGGCCATTGATCGCCGTGCGCTGGCTCGGCGCGACGCTCGTCGTCCCGGTGATGGAGGAGCTCTTCTGGCGCTCGTTCCTGATGCGCTGGATCGAGCGCCCGGTGTTCGAAGGCGTGGACCCGCGCCAGGTCGGCGTGCGCGCGATCGTGCTGTCGACCTTCGTCTTCGTGCTGGTGCACCCGCTGTGGCTGGCGGCGATCGTGGCCGGGCTGGCCTACGCGCTGCTGTACCGCGCGACGGGCAAGCTGTGGACCGCGGTGATCGCGCATGCAGTGACCAATGGCGCGCTCGGCGTCTACGTCGTCGCGACGCGGCAATGGGGCTTCTGGTAGCCAGCGGCCATGAGCACGACGTCGATCACCCGGGGTCTCGTGCTGCTGCTGGCCTTCACGCTGGCGATGCTGGCGTGGAACCACTTCGGCATGGAGCGGCGCCTCGAGCTGGTCGACCCGCAGCGCTTCGGCGCGGCGCCGGTCGACGACCGCACGATCGAGGGCGGCCGCAGCGAAGCCCGACTGTCGCGCGTCGGCGGCGACTGGCAGCTCGATTGCCGCATCGCACTGGCCTACCAGTACCCGTTCTGCGAGCTCGGGCTGATGCTCGGCGAGGTGCCGAACGGCCTCGACCTGAGCAGCTTCGACAGCATGCACATGGACGTCGAGGCCGCCGGACCCGAGCCGCAGCCGCAGGTGCGCATCCTGGTGCAGAACTTCGATCCGGCCTACTCGAAATCCGGCCAGCCGACCACCTACAAGACCCACGAGGTGGCCTTTGCGCCGGCGCGCTACCCGCAAGGCGTCGAGGTGCCGCTGACGCGCTTTGCAGTCGCCTCCTGGTGGATCGACGAGCACCCGCTGCCGCTGGAGCTGTCCGGGCCCGACCTGCGCAACGTGATGAGCGTGAGCCTGGCCACCGGCGGCAAGGTGCTGGCCGGCGATTACCGTTTCCGGCTGCGCAGCGTGGTGCTGATCGGCAAGTGGATCGACCCCGCACGGCTGCGGCTGGGGTTGATCGCGGTCTGGATGCTGGCCGCGCTGGCCTACCTGCTGCTGATGGCGCGCCAGGCGCGCCGCCGGTTGCGCCAGAGCATGGAACGCCAGCTGACGCTGTGGAAGCTCAACGCCTCGCTGCGCAGCGAGACGCGCACGCTGGCGCAGGCGGCGCTGCGCGACCAGCTCACCGGCGTGCTGAATCGCAAGGGCATGGACGAGGCGCTGCGCGCGCTCGACGCGCAGCCGGCCGAGGCCGCGGCCATGGCGATCGCGCTGATCTTCGTCGACATCGATCACTTCAAGCGCATCAACGACGAGCATGGCCATGCGGTCGGCGACCAGGTGATCCACGCGCTGGCGCAGCTGATTCGCCAGCACGTGCAGCGCGACGATCTGGTGACGCGCTGGGGCGGCGAGGAGTTCGTGCTGGTGCTGCCGAACACCGACCGGGCGGCCGCGCTGCAGGTTGCGCACCGGCTGCGCGAGCTGGTGCCGGCGCACGCCTGGCCGTTGGGCCTGAAGGTGACCTGCAGCTTCGGCGTCACGGAATGGCAGCGGCCCGAGCCCTTGGCCGATGCGCTGGAGCGCGCCGATGCGGCGATGTACCGCGCCAAGCGCGAAGGGCGCGACCGCGTGGTCGCCGAGCCGACCATCGAGAGTTAGGGGGTCAGCATGGCCGCAGCACGAGCGGCCGGTCGAAAGCGCCGGGCAGTTCCGCCAGCGCGGCGCACCCGCCCGCCCAGCACAACCGATAGCCTGCCGCGTGGCGCGAGTTGGCGAGCTGCAAGGCGGACAACGGCGCCGCATCGGCCGGCGCGAACGACCACCAGCCGTCGCTCGACCAGCGCATGTCCTCCGGCAACGCGATGCCGGCGCCGAGGCCGCGGCCGCGCACTTCGCGCAGTTGCAGACCCGAGGACATTGCGTGATAGACCTCGACCAGCGGCAGCTGCTCGACGCTGTGCTGCCAGTGCAGGCTGACCGGTGACGGCGCCCGCAACAGCAGGGCTCCGGCCACCAGCGCGACGCAGACGTCCATGACCGCCCTTTACGGCAGCAGGCCGACCTCGCGGAAATACCGCTCGGCGCCCGGATGCAGCGCGATCGGCCGGCTCTGCAACGCGCGTTCGCGCTGGATCTCGCGCGCCGCCGGATGCGCCGAACGCAGCTCGCCGAGGTGCGCGTACAAGGCCTTCACCGCCGCATAGACCTGCAGCGGCGGCACCTCGCTGTGCGTGACGAGGAAGTTGATCAGCGCCGCGGTGACCACCGGCTTGTCCTGCCCAGCGTAGGTGTTGGCCGGGATCACCGCCGGCGCGAACACGCCGCCCGAGCGCGCGACGATCTCCGGCGGCAGCGGCACGATCTCCACCGCCACGGAATCGGCCAGGTCGGCGACCGCCTTCACGCCCAGCCCGGCCGAGACGATCAGCGCATCGATCTGGCCGTCGCGCATCAGCGCCACCGCGTCGTTGTACGGCACGTAGTCGACGCGCCGCAGGTCGGCGTAGCTCATGCCGGCGGCGCCCAGCAGCACGCGCGCGTTCAGCTCGTTGCCGCTGCGCAGCGCGCCGACCGAGACGCGCTTGCCGCGCAGGTCGGCCACCGTCCTGACCTTCGCGCTGCGCGCGGCCACCAGGTGCAGGTAGTTCGGAAACAGCGCGGCCACCATGCGCAGCTTGTCGCGCGAGCTCGGAAAGCCCGCCTCGGCATTGCCCTTGAACGCGTCGGACATCACATCGCCCTGGCCGAAGGCGAAGCTGCCGCGCCGCTGCTGCAGCAGGTTGAAGTTCTCGACCGAGGCCTGCGTCGACTGCACCGTGACGCGCGTGCCCGGCAGCGTGCGCTCCCAGATGCGCGCCAGCGCGATGCCCAGCGGGTAGTACACGCCGCCGGTATTGCCGGTCAGCATCACGAGCTCGTTGTTGTCCGCCTGGGCCAGCGCCGCCGCCGGCAACAGCGCCGACAGCAGCAGGCCCCGCGCGATGAGGCGCCGCAGGGCTCGCAGTACGCGCAGCATGGTTCACCCTCCTGTCGTCGCGCGGCCGATTGCGCTAGTCTGGCCGCTGGTGCTGATCCGGCAGGCGCCGCCGGCACGAGATCCAGGGAGCACGGCGCCGTCGTCCCGAGCGCGGGGAACGGGTCCGATGCTCACTCGCCTGTCGATCAGGGTCAAGGTGCTGCTGGCGCCCCTGGTCGTGATGCTGCTGTGCGTGGCGGTCTCCGCCGGATCGATCGCGCTGCTGCGCGCGCAAGGCGCTGCGTTCCGCGACGTCATCGGCGGCGCCTTCGACACCGCGATCACCAGCAGCCGCGTGTCACTGGCGGTGGCCGGTCTGCAGTCGGACCTGATCCGCCACATCGACCTGAGCGGCCGCCAGCCGGATGCCGAGGCGATCACCGAGCTGCGCGCGAGCCTGCCGCGGCGGCTCGACCAGGTCGAGGCGATGCTGCAGAGCATCGAGACCAACGCCACCTCGATCGAGCCCGACCTGCTGCATGCCACGCGCGAGCTGCTGGCCGTCTACCGTGTCGTCGCGACACGCATCGTGTCGGCGTCGCAGGGACCGCAGGGCAACCCGATGCAGGTGTCGAGCCTGATGGCGCACTACAGCCAGCTCGATGCCTACCTCGGCCGCCTGTCGGAGATCAGCGTGCGCGCGGCCCGGGAGCGGCAGGCGCGCACCGAGAGCTTCGTCGCCCGCTCGGTCGACGTGATGCTGGCGGCGGTCACGGCGAGCCTGGTGCTGGGGCTGATCGCCACCTGGCTGATCGGCCGCGCGATCGCCACGCCGCTGACCGACATGACCGCGGTGATGCAGCGCCTGGCGCAGGGTGAGTACGACATCCGCGTGCCGGCGATGGAGCGCCGCGACGAGGTCGGCTCGATGGCCGCGGCGGTCGAGGTGTTCCGCCTTGCCAGCCTGCAGCTGCAGCAGCACGAGGCCGAGCTCGCGCAGATGGTCGAGCACCTGGCGGTGATGCGTGACCAGGCCGCCGAGGCCAGCCGTGCGAAGAGCGATTTCCTCGCCAGCATGAGCCACGAGCTGCGCACGCCGCTGAACGCGATCCTCGGCTACGCGCAGATCCTGCAGTGGGACGCCGGGCTGACGCCGCGGCAGACGACCGGTTTGGCGACGATCGAACAGGCCGGCCAGCACCTGCTCGGCCTGATCGACGAGATCCTGGACCTGGCGAAGGTCGAGTCCGGCAAGGTCGATTTGCATGCCACGCCGGTCGAGCTGCTGCCCTTCCTGCAGGGCATCGTCAACATCGTGCGCGTGCGCGTCGAGCAGAAGGGCGTGGCCTTCGAGTTCGTCACCGAAGGTGCGCTGCCGCATGCGGTGATGGTCGACGAACGGCGGCTGCGCCAGGTGCTGCTGAACCTGCTGGGCAATGCCGCCAAGTTCACCGATGCCGGCAGCGTGCGGCTGCTGGTGCGCACCGATGCGGCCGGCGACGAGCCCGCCGGCACGACGCTGCGCTTCGAGGTGCACGACAGCGGCATCGGCATCAGCGCTGCGGATCTGGCGCTGCTATTCCAGCCCTTCCAGCAGGTCGGCGAGCAGCAGCGGCGCCGCGGCGGCACCGGCCTCGGGCTGGCCATCAGCCGCCAGCTGGTGCGCCACATGGGCGGCGACATCGCCGTGCGCAGCATGCCGGGCGAGGGCAGCTGCTTCTCGTTCGCGCTGCGGCTGCCGGTGCTGGCCGTGCCGGCGCTGCCGGCGGCGCCACGCATCGTCACCGGCTACGAAGGTCCGCGCAAGACCATCCTCGTCGTCGACGACGTGGCGCAGAACCGCAATGTGCTGACCGACATGCTGCGGCCGCTCGGTTTCCGGGTCGAGGAGGCCGGCGACGGTGAAGAAGGCCTGGCGCAGGCCGTGACGCTGCGGCCCGACATCGTGCTGATGGACAACGTGATGCCGGTGCTCGATGGGCTGGAGGCGACGCGCCGGCTGCGCCGGCTGCCGGGGCTCGAACGCGTGCCGGTGATCGCGATCTCGGCCAGCGCCGCCGGCGACGGCGAAGCGCGCGCGCTCGATGCCGGCGCGGACGCCTTCCTGACCAAACCCTTCCGCGCCGACGAGCTGCTGACCTTGCTGGCGCGCTACCTGGGTATCACGCTGGTGCAGCGCTGAAGAAGCGTTCGCGGCGTGCTCAGTGCTGCTGGCCGCCGAATGCGGCGCGCCAGCGCGCATAGCGGCGCTGCAGGCCGCGTTTGAGCACGCGCCCCGCGCGCCAGGCCCACGACGCGCGGATGCGCGCGAGCAGCGCTTCCTTCCATGCTGTCCAGCGGCCGTACAGCCGCGCGAACCAGCCCAGGCGCATCAGCGCCGGCCGCGTCAGGAAGAAGATGCGCGCGACCAGCGCGGTGCCGACGATCTTGGCGATCACGATGACCGCCATGCCGGCCAGCGCCTGGCCCTGCGCGATCAGCCACAGCGCCAGCAGCTTGACCGGCAGCAGCAGCAGCGAGGGCAGCACGAACAGCAGCAGCGCCGCGACCGGCGGCAAGCGCGTGATCGCCGCCTCGAGCTGGCGCAGCAGCGGCAGCCGGCCGATCCAGCCGAGCGCGCGCTGCAGCGGCTCCCAGCCCCATTCCTCGAACAGGATCCACAGGCCGAGCAGCGCGCTGCCGACCAGTCGCAGGCCACGCAGCAGCGCGGCGGGGATTCCGGTGCGCTGCGTCGCCATGCTCGGCCGCCTGGACGAAGCCCGTCAGCCGGCCGCGTGCACGGCGGCTTCCGCGGCCAGCAGGTAGCGCTGCAGCCGCGCACCCTGCAGGAAGCCGTCGCGCCCGCCTTCGACCGGGCCGCAAGGCACGTCGGCGCGCAGGCCCAGCGTGTCGAAGAGGCCACTGTCCAGGCTGGCATCGGCGACCAGGTGGATGCACTGGCCCGGCGTGTCCGCCGGCCGCCACGGCGTGCCGATGCGGATCACGACGTCGGCCGGCGGCAGCGCGGCACCGTCGAGCACCAGCGCCAGCCGATCGGCGATCGCCAGCCGGCGCTCCAGTTGCACGCGATCGGCCGCGTTCGGGCAGACCAGCGCGATGCGCAGGCCCGGCGTGCCGCGCAGCTCGCCGAGCAGGTCCTGCAGCGCGGCGAGCGTGGCCTCGGCCAGCGGGCTGTCGGCGCTCTCCGGGTCGGCGCGATGGCAGGCAGTGCGCGCGGCACGCAGCGCGACGCCGAGCTGCCATTGCTCGGCATCGGCCAGCCGCCCGGCGCGCCGCCAGCGTTCGAGCAGGCCGCGGGCTTCGGCCAGCGCGCGGTCGTGGGCCGTGCGTTGCGGCGCCGCCAGGGTCAGCACCCGCTCGCTTTGCACGATAGACGGCAGCTGCGGCGACACCGCGCTGCGGCGGCGGCGCAGCATCACCAGCTGCAGTCGTTCGTCGAGCGGCTCAGCGGCGCCGGCATCCGCCGGCGCCTGCGACAAGCGGGCCAGCGACCCCAGCCGGTGGCGATCGAGGAAGCGCACCAGCGCGTGCACGAGATCCGGCTGCGTGTCGAGATCGGCGCCGCACAGCACCAGCGCGAACGGCGCGTCGATGCTGTCCCAGGTCTCGAGCCGCTGTGGCTCGTCGATCAGCACCAGGTCGGGCGGCGCGGCGGCCTCCGCCGTGTCGGCCGTGTCGACAATCTGCAACTCGAGCCCGCCATCGCGCACGAAGCGCGCCCACTCGCGCTGCCAGCTCAGGCGGCGCGCGGGCGTGCAGCGCAGCAGCACCCGGCGCACGCCGGCGTGGCGGTGCAGCAGCACGGCAACGGCCAGCGCCTGCACCGTCTTGCCCAGGCCGCGTTCATCGGCGATCAGCGTGCGGCCGGCGCAGGTGGCGAACAGCGCGCCTTCGGCCTGGAACGGTGCCAGCGGCGCGCGCAGCAGCGCCTGCAGCGCCGGGCTCGTCGGGCCTTCCGGATACGCGGTCTCGAGCTGGTGCAGCCGGTGGCGTGTGTCGCGGTGGTGGGCCAGCTGCAGCCAGGCGGCAGGGTCGACGTGCAGCGCATGGCCGGCCTCGTCGGCCAGGCGCAGCAGCAGCGGCAGCGCCTCGTCGTCGTCCGGCCGCAGGTGGCCGTCGGCGTCGACGCGTGCTGCCGCGGCCTGACGCACGGCCGGCGGGCAGGTGCCGCCGGCGATCCAGCGCAGGTGGCGCTGGTCGCCATCGACCAGCACGATGGCGCTGTCGGGTGGCGGCGGCGGACCGGCGGGCGGGGCGGGCGGCGCTGGCGGCGAGGGCTGTGCGGGGGGCAGCAGGTCGGCGGCCGGGGTCGCCGTCTTCTTGCGCGCCGGCTTGCGGGCCGCTGCGGGTTCGGGCTCCGCAGCCGGCCGCGCCTTCTTGGCAGGCGCCTTCTTGACCGGTGTCTTTTCGGCCGCGGCCTTCTTGGCCACGACCTTTTCGGTCACAAGCTTCCTGGTCGCAGGCTTGACCGGCGCGGGCGTGGCCTCGGCCTTCGTCCTGGCCGGCGGGCGTTCGCGCGGCGCCGGCTTCGGCGGCGCCGGCTCGACAGCGATGGCTTCCGGCGCGGCCGCCGGCGGGCCGACTTCAGCGGCCGGCTCGGCACGGGCCGCCGCAGTCTTGCGCGGGCGCTTCGGCGCAGCGGGGGTGGCGGGCGCTGCCGGCACGATGGCCTCGGCAACGGGTGTGTCGGCAGCGGCTGCAGCGGCAGCGCGGCGGGTTCGGGGGCGGGTCGCCATGGGGCGTTCGGATCGGAGGGTTCGGGACGGCATGCGTCGAAACGCGGCCGCTTCGGTTGGAGGTTAGACGCCGCGCGCGCGATCGGCGTGGAAGCGCTCGCGCCAGGCGGCGAAGGCGTTGACGTCGAGCGCCTCGCGGATCTCGCGCATCAGGTTCAGGTAGTAGTGCAGGTTGTGGATGCTGGTCAACATCGGGCCCAGCATCTCGCCGCAGCGGTCGAGGTGATGCAGGTAGGCGCGGCTGACTCCCCCGGCGCTCGCGCCGGTCAACGATCCCGCGCTCGCGCCGGTCAACGATCCCGCGTTCGCGCCGGTCGGCGATCCCGCGTTCGCGCCGGTCGGCGATCCCGCGCAGGCGTGGCAAGTGCAGCTCTCGTCGATCGGCCGCGGGTCGGTCTTGTGGCGCGCATTGCGGATGCGCAGGTCGCCGTAGCGCGTGAACAGGTGGCCGTTGCGCGCATTGCGCGTCGGCATCACGCAGTCGAACATGTCGACGCCAGCGGCGACGCCGTCGACCAGGTCCTCCGGCGTGCCCACGCCCATCAGGTAGCGCGGCTTCCCCGCCGGCAGCCGCTGCGGCGTGTGCGCGACGATGCGCTGCATGTCCTCCTTCGGCTCGCCGACCGAGACGCCGCCGATCGCGTAACCGGGCAGGTCCATCTCGACCAGGTGGCTGAGCGACGCCTCGCGCAGCGACTCGAACATGCCGCCCTGCACGATGCCGAATAGCGCGTTCGGGTTCTGCAGGCGTTCGAACTCGGTCTGGCAGCGCCCGGCCCAGCGCAGGCTCAGCTCCATCGACGTGCGGGCTTCCTTCTCCGTCGTCAGGTGGCCGCGCACTTCGTACGGCGTGCACTCGTCGAACTGCATCACGATGTCCGAGTTCAGCACCGTCTGCACCTGCATGCTCACTTCGGGCGTCAGGAACAGCTTGTCGCCGTTGACCGGCGACGCGAACTTCACGCCTTCCTCGGAGATCTTGCGCATCTCGCCGAGCGACCAGACCTGGAAGCCGCCCGAGTCGGTGAGGATCGGCCTGTTCCAGCCCTCGAAGCCGTGCAGACCCTTGAACTGCTCGATGACCTCGAGCCCCGGGCGCAGCCACAGGTGGAAGGTGTTGCCGAGGATGATCTGCGCGCCCATGTCGAGCAGCGACTGCGGCAGCACGCCCTTGACCGTGCCGTAGGTGCCCACCGGCATGAAGATCGGCGTCTCGACGACGCCGTGGTTCAGCGTCAGCCGGCCGCGACGGGCCAGGCCTTCGGTGGCCAGCAACTCGAAGTGCAACATCAGCGCCCGCTCGGCCGCCCGGAGGGCGCTGAGACCCCCTCGGGGGGGGCGAACGAAGTGAGCAGGGGGTCGGCCATGCGCGCGATTGTGGCAGCCCGGTGCCGGCGGGGCGATGCCGACCGTCTTGGGGCCAGCTCAGGTCCGCAGGTGCTGCAGCTTCTCGGGATTGCGCACCACGTACACCGCATCGACGCACAGGCGCCCGTCGGCGCGGCGCGCCGGGCGCAGCGCGATCGTCTGCAGGGGCGCGCCGCGCGCGTCGAAGATCACCATGCCCGGCAGCCCGTTGATGCGCGCCGGCCGCGCCGGTTCGCGCACCGGATCCCAGCGCTGCGCAAACGCCGAGAAGACCTGTGCCACCTGCGCCGCGCCGTGCAGCGGCCGCGGCACCGCGGCGACCTTGCCGCCGCCGTCGGACAGGAATACCGCATCGTCGGCGAGCAGCGCGGCCAGGCCCTCGACATCGCCTGAGCGGCTGGCGTCGACGAAGGCCCGCAGCAGCGGCATAGCCTCTTCTTCCTGCACGTCGATGCGCGCCTGGCCGGCCTGCACGTGCGCTCGGGCGCGGGCCGCCAACTGGCGGCATGCGGCGGCGCTGCGGCCGAGGCGGGTGGCGATCTCGTCGAAGCCGATGTCGAAGACGTCGTGCAGCAAGAACGCGGCGCGCTCCAGCGGCGTCAGCCGTTCGAGCGCCAGCAGGAAGGCCACCGACACCTCCTGTGCGTACTCGGCGCGCGCTTCCGGGCCGGCGTCGACCTCGGCCGCGTCGCCGTCGACCAGCGGCTCGGGCAGCCAGACGCCAACGTAGTGCTCGCGCCGCACGCGCGCCGACTGCAGCCGGTCCAGGCACAGGTTCGTGGCCACACGCGACAGCCAGGCGCGCGGCTGCTCGATCGTCGCCGGATCGGCGGCCTGCCAGCGCAGCCAGCAGTCCTGCACGATGTCCTCGGCCTCGGCGCGCGCCGAGCATGCGCCAGGCGAGGGCGCGCAGGTGGCGGCGCTGGGCTTCGAAGACCGCCGCCTCGTTCATGGCTTGCCGAATCGCAGTTCCTGCGCGCCGACCTGCACGCGCCGGCAGGCTTCGGCGTGGCCGAGCGCAGACTTGATCATCGGGAACAGCCGTGCCGCCGACATCGCCAGCGCCAGCGACGCCAGCCCGGCGTCGCCGAAGCGGCGCTGCACGTCGGCGCGCGCCTCGGCGAGCTCGGGCGCCGCGGCGACCCAGGCGCGCGCGAAATGAACGGCGGCGGCCGCGTCGGCATCGAGCGCGCGCAGCGCAGCGTCGTCGTCGGCCAGCACCGCGCGCAGCAGCGCATCGGCCACGCCGTCGGCGCGTGCCATGTCGACCACCAACTGCGTGCACGGCCCGCAATCCTCGGCGCGCACTGCCACCAGCTTGGCCGCATGCCAGGCGGCGAGCGGCACGGCTTCGCGGTGGGCGGCCAGCGGCAGGATCTTCGAGAAGCGCCAGAAGCCGCGCCGGCTCGCGGCGAGCAGCGCGCGGGCGTAGTCCATCGGGTAGTTCCAGCGCGTTTCGAAGGCGGCGAGCTGGCGGCGGATCAGCCATTCGATCATCGCCGGCCTCCCGCAAGCCCCAGCGCCAGCGCGGCCGGCACGATCACGCCGGGCACATCGGCCAGCAGCGTGCGCCAGCCGCAGATCCCGGCCAGCGTCTCGCCGACGTGGATCGCCGCATGCAGCAGCAGGAACAGCGCACCGAGCTGCGCCGCCGGCGCTGCGATCGGGCCCCGCCACGCGCGCCAAGCCAGGCCCAGTGCCGCGGTGGCGTAGGCCGCGCCGATGTCGCGCACGAAGTGCGGATTGAACGGGCCGGTGAACTCGACGCCGGGCACGCTGCGGTACCAGGTCGCCGGCGCGGCGAGCATCGCAGCGCCATTGGCCAGCAGGCCGCCGGCGAGCAATACGCGCAGCGCCTGCGGCGCGTGGGAGGAGAGGCTTCGATGGGTGTTCATACCCACCAAGACGGCGCAGCCCGGCGCCGTGTGACATCAAGCGCGCTGGCGCTCGAGCAGCATCGCGTCGCCGTAGCTGAAGAAGCGGTAGCGCGACTCGATCGCGTGGCGGTACAGCGCGCGCACCTGCTCGTGGCCGGCGAAGGCCGACACCAGCATCAGCAGTGTGCTCTTGGGCAGGTGGAAGTTGGTCACCAAGAGGTCGACGACATGGAACGCGAAACCGGGGCGGATGAACAGGTCGGTGTCGCGCGCGCCCGCCTGCAGCGAGCCGCCGAGCGCCGCCGATTCGAGCGCGCGCAAGGTCGTGGTGCCGGCGGCGACGATGCGGCCGCCGCGTGCGCGCGCCGCGGCGATCGCGTCGATGGTGGCCTGGCTGACCTCGAACCACTCGCTGTGCATCTTGTGCTCGTCGAGGTTCTCGCTGCGCACCGGCTGGAAGGTGCCGGCGCCGACGTGCAGCGTGACCTGCGCGCGCTGGACGCCGCGGGCCTGCAGCGCCGCCAGCACCGCGGCGTCGAAGTGCAGCGAAGCGGTCGGCGCGGCGACGGCGCCGGGCCGCTCGGCGAACACCGTCTGGTAACGCTCGATGTCCTCGGCCGCGTCTTCGTGCGTGATGTACGGCGGCAGCGGCACGTGGCCGTGCTGCTGCAGCAGCGCGAGCGGATCGGCGGGCAGGCGCAGGTGGAACAGCGCGTCGTCCGGCCCGGCGCGGCCGAGCACCTCGGCCTCGAACGCGCCGTCGGCGAAGCTGATCGTGCCGCCGGGCTTCGGCGCCTTGCTCGCGCGCAGGTGGGCCAGCACCTCGTGGTTCGGCAGGATGCGCTCGACCAGCGCCTCGACCGCGCCGCCGGTCGGCTTCTCGCCGTACAGCCGCGCCTTGATCACGCGGGTGTCGTTGAAGACCAGCAGGTCACCGGGCTGCAGCAGCCCGGGCAGCTCGTGGAACACACGGTCGACGGGCCATTGGCCGCGGCCGTCGAGCAGCCGCGCGGCGCTGCGGATCGCCGCCGGATGCTGGGCGACCAGCTCGGGCGGCAGGTGGAAGTCGAAATCGCTGAGGGTGTGGGCGTGGGGCGTCTTCATCGTGCACAGGCTTTACCGGCCTGGTGGCAGAGTGCGGGGACCGGGCGATTGTTCCATGCCGGTCGCCGCCGGGCCGTTCCCAAGGCGACCGACCCCCTCGGGGGGCCAGCCCGAAGGGCTGTGGGGGCGCTCGCTTGCAGGTGTTTGCTTACGGCCGACCGCTCGATCAGGTGCCCGGGGCGGCGCCGGACGCCGCCGAAGCAGGGGGCATCGGCGGCTCGGGCACCAGCTCGAAGCCGATCTGGCGCACGTACTGCCCGTCGGCCCATTCGTCGTAGAGCCAGTCGCTGCCGCTGCGTTGCAGGCCTTCCGGCGGGTCGCGCTGGGCTTGCGCCGGCACGCCGCTCAGCGCCTGGCGCATGTAGGCGATCCACACCGGCAGCGCGAGGCCGCCGCCGGATTCGCGGTCGCCCAGGCTCCTCGGAACGTCGTAGCCGATCCAGACCACTGCCACCAGCGAGGGCTGGAAGCCGGCGAACCAGGCGTCGACCGCGTCGTTGGTGGTGCCGGTCTTGCCGTACAGGTCGCTGCGGCCGAGCTGGGCCTGCGCCTTCGCGGCGGTGCCCGAGCGCGTGACCTCGTTCAACAGGCTGTTGGTGACGAAGACGTTGCGCGCCGGCAGCACGCGCGCCTCCTCGGCCAGCGGCTCCGCCGGCGGCGCCTCGTACAGCACGGCACCCTTGGCATCGGTGATGCGCTCGATCAGCAGCGGCGTGACGTGCCAGCCGCCGTTGGCGAACACCGCGTAGGCCTGCGCCAGCTGCAGCGGGGTCGTCGAGCCGGTGCCGAGCGCCAGCGTCAGGTTGTCCGGCTGGCGCTCGGCGTCGAAGCCGAAGCGCTGCATCCAGTCGCGCATCGGACCCAGGCCCACGTGCTGCAGCAGCCGCACGCTGACCGAGTTCTTCGAGCGCGCCAGCGCCTCGCGCAGCCGCATCGGGCCGTCGAACTGGCCGTCGGAATTCTTCGGCGACCAGCTGCCCGGCCCGTCGGCGCCGGGCAGCGAGAGCTCGGCGTCGTTGACCAGCGTCGCCGGCATCACGCCGTGCTCGAGGGCCGCCGAATACAGGAAGGGCTTGAAGCTCGAGCCGGGCTGGCGCCAGGCCTGCAGCACGTGGTCGAAGTTCTGCTCGGTGAAATCGAAGCCGCCGACCCAGGCGCGCACGCGGCCACTCTGCGGGTCGAGTGACACGAGCGCACCCTCCGCCTCGGGCCATTGCGCGATCTGCCACAGCACTTCACCCTTCGGCCCGCGCTTGTCCTGCTGCATCGCGCGCACCACCGAGCCGCGGCGGATCGCCAGCTCGCGGCGCGCCTTCGGCTGCAGCCCGGGCTGCGCCCAGCGCAGGCCCTCGCCGGTGATCGCCAGTTGCTCGCCGCTGGCCAGCTGCAGCAGCACCTCGCGCGGCGTCGCGGCCAGCACGATCGCGCTGCGCAGCATCTCGTCGTCGTGGTGCTCCTTCAGCGCGAGTGCGGCGGCGCGTTCGAGCTCGGGCGCCGGCGTGCCTTCGGGCGGCAGGTCTTCCTGGTCCTCGGGGCCGCGCCAGGGCTGCTTGCGCTCGTGTTCCAGCACGCCGCGGCGCAGCGCGGCCCAGGCGGCGGCCTGGTCGGCCGCGCGCAGCGAGGTGGTGACGCGGATGCCCTGCGCGTACACCTCCTGGCCGAAGCGCTCGACGACCCAGCGCCGCGCCAGCTCGGCGACGTGTTCGGCATGCAGCACGCCGTCGCGACCCGAGCGGATCTTCAGCGGCTCGATGCGCGCGGCACTCCACTGCTTCTCGTCGATCACGCCGGTGTCGCGCATGCGCAGCAGCACCGTCAGCTGGCGGGATTTCGCGCGCTCAAGGTTGGTCACCGGGTTGGCATACGACGGGTTCTGCGGCAGCCCGGCCAGCATCGCGGCCTCGGCAATCGACAGCTGCTCGAGCTTCTTGCCGTAGTAGGTCTGCGCCGCGGCGGCAAAGCCGTAGGCGCGCTGGCCGAGGTAGATCTGGTTCATGTACAGACCCAGGATCTGGTCCTTCGACAGCTCACGCTCGATGCGCAGCGCCAGCAGCGCTTCCTTCAGCTTGCGCTCGGGGGTGCGGCGCGCGCTCAGGAAGAAGTTGCGCGCCACTTGCTGCGTGATCGTCGACGCGCCGTGGATGCGTCCGCCGGTCAAGGCAGCGCCGACGGCGCGCGTGACGCCGATCCAGTCGATGCCGCTGTGGGTGCGAAAACGCGCATCCTCGACCGCCAGCACCGCGTCCTGCATCAGCTTCGGGATTTCCTCGATCGGCCGGTAGTGGCGGCGTTCGGCGCCGAACTGCGCGATCTCGACGCCGTCGCTGCTCAGGATCTGCAGCGGCTGGCGCGGCTGGTAGGCGGTGACACGGTCCAGCGCCGGCAATTGCGGCAGCACCAGCGCGATCGCCAGCACCAGCGCGGCGATGGCGCCGATGCCGAGGCCGAGGGTCGCGCCGAGACCGAAGCGCAGCGCGCGGCGGCGGTCGAAGCGGGGAAGACTGAGATTCATACCAGCGCGCGATTATCCGAAGTTGCGGGCGCTGCCCTCGGTTAGCATCGCAACCGGCTGTGCGCAAAGCACGGCCGGCGTCGCTCGGACGGTTCCGGGCGCTTACGTTGAAAGCAAACTTCCATGTCGGTTTCCGGCCAGCGCCGCTTTGCGCGCATCGATCGTCTTCCCCCGTACGTCTTCAACATCACCGCCGAGCTGCGCGCCGCCGCCCGCCGCCGCGGCGAGGACATCGTCGACATGAGCATGGGCAACCCCGACGGGGCCACGCCTGCGCACATCGTCGCCAAGCTGGCCGAGGTCGCGCAGCGCCCCGACACGCATGGCTACTCGGCGAGCAAGGGCATCCCGCGGCTGCGGCGCGCGATCTCGCACTGGTACCGCGAGCGCTACGCGGTGGACATCGATCCCGAGCGCGAGGCGATCGTGACCATCGGCTCGAAGGAGGGCCTGGCGCACTTGATGCTCGCGACGCTGGACCGCGGCGATTCGGTGCTGGTGCCTGACCCGAGCTACCCGATCCACATCTACGGCGCGGTGATCGCCGGCGCCGACATCCGCTCCGTCCCGGTGGCCGAGGGCATCGACTTTTTCGCCGAGCTGGAGAAGGCGATCCGCGGCAGCTACCCGAAGCCGAAGATGATGGTGCTGGGCTTCCCGTCGAACCCGACCGCGCAGTGCGTCGAGCTCGACTTCTTCGCCCGCGTGATCGCGCTGGCCAAGAAGCACGAGATCCTGGTGGTGCACGACCTGGCCTACGCCGACATCGTCTACGACGGCTGGAAGGCGCCCTCGATCATGCAGATCCCGGGCGCGAAGGACGTGGCGGTCGAGTTCTTCACCTTGAGCAAGAGCTACAACATGGCCGGCTGGCGTGTCGGCTTCATGGTCGGCAATGCCGGCCTGGTGCACGCACTCGCTCGCATCAAGAGTTATCACGACTACGGCAGCTTCACGCCGGTGCAGGTCGCAGCGATCGCCGCGCTCGAAGGCGACCAGCAGTGCGTCAAGGACATCGTGGCCACCTACCAGAAGCGGCGCGACGTGCTGGTCAAGGGCCTGCGCGAAGCGGGCTGGCCGGTGGAATGCCCGAAGGCCTCGATGTACATCTGGGCCAGGATCCCCGAGGCCTACCGCGCGCTCGGCTCGCTGGAATTTTCCAAGCAGCTGCTGGCCAAGGCCCGAGTCAGCGTCTCGCCCGGCATCGGCTTCGGCGACCACGGCGACGAGCATGTGCGCTTCGCGCTGATCGAGAACGAATCGCGCATCCGCCAGGCGGTGCGGGGCATCAAGGCGATGTTCAAGGCCGACGGCGTGGCGGGCTGATCCCGCCCCCCGAGCGCGGGGGATGGGTTGGCCCGCGGGCGTGCCGGATGCCGCTTGCTTTCGATCTGCGCAGGCGCAGAATGTTTGCGAGCAGACTTCCCGAAGGAGCGGCCATGGGCACGTCGACCTGGATTCCCGGTGTCAGCCCCGATCGGCGGTCAGGGGGTCCCGATCGGCGCGTCGCGCAATCGATCCTCTGCCAGGAGGCGCTGGCGCGCATCGTCGTCGAGACGCGCGGCGAGGATTCGTACGCCGGCCGCGCGCTGCAGGAGCTCGCGCGGCGGCGCGCCGAGGCCCCCGAGCCGGCCACCGGCGACGACGAGCTGGTGATCTACTCGCTGCGCGGGCGCTGGCTGGTCGGCACCGTGCGCGAGGTGCGCGCCGAGATGGTCGAGGCCGCGCAATCCGCCTGCCGGCGCCGCTCGAGCGCGGCGGCGACGCTGGCCGAGCAGCAGCTCGCGGCCGAGCTGCCGCCGGGCAGCACCGAGTCGCACTGAACGGCCGACCACCGCGCGGATGCGAGCGAAGCCACCTCAGGCCACCGTCGACTGCCGCACCGCCCGTTCCCAACGCGCCATCAGCTCGGCCGCACGTTCACGCGGCAAGGTCGGATGAAAACGCCGCTCGACCTGCCATAGCGCGGAGAGTTCTTCCAGCCCCGCATACACGCCGGTCGCCAAACCCGCCAAGTAAGCGGCCCCGAGCGCAGTCGTCTCGACGACCTGCGGCCGCACGACCGGGATGCCCAGCAGGTCGGCCTGGAACTGCATCAGCAGGTTGTTGACGCAGGCGCCGCCGTCGACGCGCAGTTCCGCCACCGCCGCGCCGCCGGCGGCCTGCGCATCGCGGCTCATCGCCTGCAGCAGCGCCGCGCTCTGGAACGCGATGCTCTCCAGCGCCGCGCGCGCGATGTGCGCCATCGTGCTGCCGCGCGTCAGGCCGGTGATGGTGCCGCGCGCGTTCGCGTCCCAGTAGGGCGCGCCCAGGCCGGTGAAGGCCGGCACGACCATCACGCCGCCGGAGTCGGGCACGCTCTCGGCCAGCGCCTGCACCTCGCCGCTGGCCTTGATCGCGTTCAGGCCGTCGCGCAGCCATTGCACGACCGCGCCGCCGATGAAGACGCTGCCCTCGAACGCGAATTCGGGTTTGTTCGACGGTTGCGCGGCACTGGTGGTGATCAGCCCGTTGGCCGACACCTGGAACTTCTCGCCGGTGTGCATCAGCATGAAGCAGCCGGTGCCATAGGTGTTCTTCGCGAGCCCGGCCGAGAAGCAGGCCTGGCCGAAGAGGGCGCTCTGCTGGTCACCGGCGATGCCGGCGATCGGGATCGCGCCGCCGAAGTGCGCCGCATCGGTCTCGCCGAAGACATGGCTCGACGGATGCACCTGCGGCAGCAGGCTGTCGGGCACGTGCAGCACCTTCAGCAGCTCGTGGTCCCAGGTGTTGTGGCGGATGTCGAACAACATCGTGCGCGCGGCGTTGCTGACGTCGGTGGCGTGCACGCGGCCGTTGGTCAGCTTCCACAGCAGCCAGCTGTCGACGGTGCCGAAGGCGAGTTCCCCTTGCGCGGCGGCGATGTGCGCGCCGCTGGCGTGGTCGAGGATCCAGCGGATCTTGGTGGCCGAGAAATACGCGTCGACCACCAGCCCGGTCGATTGGCGGATCGTCTCGGCATGGCCTTGCGCACGCAGCTGCGCGCACAGCGGCTCGCCGCGCCGGTCCTGCCAGACGATGGCGTTGTGCACCGGCTGCCCGGTGCGGCGGTTCCAGACGACGGTGGTCTCGCGCTGGTTGGTGATGCCGATCGCCTTGATGTCCTTGGCCGTCAGTCCGGCCTGCGCGAGCGCCTGCTGCGCGGTGGCGAGCTGGCTTTGCCAGATCTCTTCCGGGTCGTGCTCGACCCAGCCCGGCTGCGGAAAGATCTGGCGAAATTCACGCTGCGCCATCGCGACGATGTGGCCGTCGCGATCGAAGACGATGCTGCGCGAGCTGGAGGTGCCCTGGTCGAGGGCGAGCAGGTAGGTCATTTCTGTTGCTCCGCGCTGGCGAGTGGCTGTTTGCGGCCCGTTGCTGCCATTGCGATTGAAGACTCAGCGAGATCAGGCCGCCAGAGTGCCCTGTTGCGCTCGTGTCCCCCGTGGCCTTGGCTCGCTCTGTCTCTGCATGCGGCGCCGAACGACCGCAACCGACCGTGAGTCGTCATGCCGTCGCCTCCACCGCCCGCCCGACCACATCGCAATCAACCCCCGCATCCGCCAGCAGCGCCGGGAAAGGCTCCGGCGGCTCGCGGTCGGTGAAGATGCGATCGATCTCCGACAGCCGTGCCAGTTCGACCATCGCCGGGCGGTTGAACTTGGTGTGGTCGGCAGCGAGCCAGGTTTCGCGCGAGTGCTCGATGATCGTGCGCGCCACCTTCACCTCGCGGTAGTCGAAGTCGCGCAGCGTGCCGTCGGCCTCGATCGCCGAGATGCCGATCAGGCCGATGTCGACGCGGAACTGGCGCATGAAGTCGATCGTCGCTTCGCCGATCACGCCGCGGTCGCGGCTGCGCACCAGGCCGCCGGCGACGATCAGCTCGCAGTCGGGGTTGTCGGACAGGATCAGCGCCACGTTCAGGTTGTTCGTTATCACGCGCAACCCCTTGCGCCGCACCAGCTCGCGCGCCACCGCCTCGATCGTCGTGCCGATGTTCATGATCAGCGAGCAGCCGTCGGGAATGCGCGCCGCGATCAGCCGGGCGATCAAGGTCTTGCCGTCGGCGTTCAAGGATTGGCGCTGCCGGTAGGCGATGTTCTCGGTGGTCGAGCTCAGCACGCGCACGCCGCCGTGGAAGCGCGCGACCAGGCCGGCATCGGCCATGCGCTGCACGTCGCGCCGCACCGTCTGCAGCGTGACGCCGAGCTTGTCGGCAAGGGCCTCGACGGTGACGCTGCCGCGCGCCTGCACTTCCTCGAGCAACTGGGCCTGGCGGGGGTTGGGCGTCATGTTCGGAAACGAAAACGGTTGTGCGGACCGGAGCCTAAAGCGAACCAAAACGAATCTAACTAGGGAAAACCACGCCTTCAAACAAGGGAAGCGCAAGCTATAAAGAAAAAAAGAAAACGAAAACGAACCGAATCGCGCTCACTCCGCCCGGCCGGCGCTACCATCGCCGGCCCGACCCAACCCCGCTGCCTCCCATGCGTCATCCCGCATCCGATCCGAACGTTCGCCTGCACCCGCCGCCGGCTGCCGGTGTCGCGCCGGCTGTCCCTGCCGTGCCGGCCGTACCGGCCGCGTGCGACGTGCTGGTCGTCGGCGGCGGCATCAATGGCGTGGGCATCGCGCGCGACCTGGCCGGCCGCGGTTTGTCGGTGGTTCTGGCCGAGCGCGAAGACCTGGCGCAGCACACCAGCTCGGCCTCGACCAAGCTGATCCACGGCGGGCTGCGCTACCTCGAGTACTACGAGTTCTCGCTGGTGCGCAAGGCGCTCGCCGAGCGTGAAGGCCTGCTGCGCGGCGCGCCGCACATCATGCGGCCGCTGCGCATCGTGATGCCGCACGATCCGTCGATGCGCCCGGCCTGGATGCTGCGCGCCGGGCTGTTCCTGTACGACCACCTCGCCAAGCGCGAGATGCTGCCGGGCTCGAACGCGGTCGACCTGCGCCGCGATGTCACCGGCGCGGCGCTGAAGAAGCACTACACCAAGGGCTTCGTCTATTCGGACGGCTGGGTCGACGACGCGCGGCTCGTGGTGCTGTGCGCGATCGATGCGGTCGAGCGCGGCGCGACGGTGCTGACGCGCTGCGCGGTGACCAGCGCGATGCGTGGCGCGGCGGGCGCCGGCTGGACCGCGACGCTGCAGTCCGAAGACGGCAGCGCGACCACCGTGAAGGCCCGTGCGGTGGTCAATGCCGCCGGCCCGTGGGCCGAACGCTTCCTGCGCGAGCAGGCGCAGCAGCAGGGCGTCAAGTCGCTGCGGCTCGTCAAGGGCAGCCACATCGTCGTGCCCAAGCTGTTCGACCACGACCATGCCTACATCTTCCAGAACCCCGACAAGCGCATCATCTTCGTGCAGCCCTACGAGGGTGACTTCACGCTGATCGGCACCACCGATGTCGAGCACAACGGCGCGATCGGCGCCGCGCGCATCGACGAGGACGAAGTGCGTTATCTCTGCGAGCAGTCCAGCCGCTATTTCGACCAGCCGATCCGGCCCGCCGACGTGGTGTGGAGCTACTCCGGCGTGCGCCCGCTGATCGACGACGAGTCGAGCGATGCCGCAGCGGTGACGCGCGACTACCTGCTCGAGCTCGACACGGCCGGCGGCGCGCCGCTGCTGAACGTCTGGGGCGGCAAGCTGACCACCTTCCGCCTGCTCGGCGAAGAAGCCGCCGACTTGCTGGCCGGCCCGCTGCAGGCAAAGAAGGCCGCGTGGACGCACGGCGCGGTGCTGCCGGGCGGCGACCTGTCGCGCTGGATCGGCCCGCCGAACAAGGCCTCGCGGCCCGATGCCGATCTGCGCCGCTTCGTGCAGGCGCTGCAGCGGCGCTATCCGGTGCTGCCGGAAAAGGTGCTCGCGCGCTGGGCCCGCCTGTACGGCGCACGCGTCGAGCTGCTGATGGCCGGCGGCGCGCCGGGCGCGGAAGTCGCCCCCGGCGTCTACGAAGCCGAGCTGCGCTACCTGGCCGAACACGAATGGGCCCGCTCGGCCGACGACATCCTGTGGCGTCGCACCAAGCTCGGCCTGCATCTGGACGATGCGCAGCGCGCGCGCATCAGCGCCTGGTGCGATGAACACCTCGCCGCGCCCGGGCGCGACGGCAAAGCGACTCTGGAGCGTGCATGGAACTGAAGTTGGAAGGGGTCTCCAAGCAGGTCGGGGCGGCAACGCACCTGTACCCGCTGGACTTCGTTTTGCACCCGCGTGCAGTCACCGTGTTGCTGGGCGCGACGCAGGCCGGCAAGACTTCGCTGATGCGCCTGATGGCCGGCCTCGATGCGCCGAGCCAGGGCCGCGTGAAGGTCGACGGCCACGATGTCACCGGCGTGCCGGTGCGCGAACGCAACGTCGCGATGGTCTACCAGCAGTTCATCAACTACCCGTCGATGACGGTGGCCGACAACATCGCCTCGCCGCTGAAGCTGCGCGGCGGCAGCACGCGCGCAACGATCGCCAAGCGGGTCGAGGAGCTGGCGCGCAAGCTCCACATCGAGCCGTTCCTGAAGCGGCTGCCGGCCGAGCTGTCGGGCGGCCAGCAGCAGCGTGTCGCGCTGGCGCGCGCGCTGGCCAAGGGCGCGCCGCTGATGCTGCTCGACGAGCCGCTGGTCAACCTCGACTACAAGCTGCGCGAAGAGCTGCGCGAGGAGCTGTCGGAGCTGTTCGCCGCCGGCGATTCGACGGTCGTCTATGCCACCACCGAGCCGACCGAGGCGCTGCTGCTCGGCGGCTACACAGCGGTGATGGATGCCGGCGAGGTGCTGCAGTACGGGCCGACCGCCGAGGTCTTCCACCGGCCGAAGTCGATCCGCGTCGCGCGCGCGTTCAGCGACCCGCCGATGAACCTGGTCGAGGCGCGTGCCGCATCGCTGGGCGTGCAGCTGAGTTCGGGCCTGCAGCTGATGGTGCCGCTGCAAAAGAGCTTCGACAGCGGCTTGACGGTGGGCCTGCGCGCCGGCGCGCTGCGCGTGCACCAGCGGCCGGGCGACGTCGCGCTGCCGGGCAAGGTGGAGCTGGCCGAAATCTCCGGCTCCGACACCTTCGTGCACGTGCACACCGACGCCGGCGAACTCGTCGCGCAACTGACCGGCGTGCACTACTTCGACCTCGGGCAACCGATCACGCTGTACCTGGACCCCTCGCAGGCCTACGTGTTCGACCCGCGCGGCGACCTGCTGGTCGCCCCGCCGGCCAAGGGAAACTAATGCCCCGACGCTCACTTCGTTCACTGCCCCCCGAGGGGGCGCAAGCCTCCCTTGGGGCGGCCCGGCAGGAGGCTTGATCATGGCCCGCATCGACCTCGACCTCGCGCACTCGTACCGCCCGAATCCGAAGCAGGACAGCGACTACGCGCTGCTGCCGCTGAAGATGACGTTCAACGACGGCGGCGCCTATGCCTTGCTCGGCCCCTCGGGCTGCGGCAAGAGCACGATGCTGAACATCATCTCGGGCCTCGTCGCGCCGTCGCACGGCAAGGTGCTGTACGACGGCAAGGATGTCACGCTGAAGACGCCGCAGCAGCGCAACATCGCGCAGGTGTTCCAGTTCCCGGTGATCTACGACACGATGACGGTGGCCGAGAACCTCGCGTTCCCGCTGCGCAACCGCGGCGTGGCGCCGGATCGCATCAAGGCGCGTGTCGGCCAGATCGCCGAAATGCTCGAAATGAGCGGCCAGATGGACCAGCGCGCCGCCGGCCTGACGGCCGATGCGAAGCAGAAGATCTCGCTCGGCCGCGGCTTGGTGCGCGAGGACGTCTCGGCGGTGCTGTTCGACGAGCCGCTGACGGTGATCGACCCGCACCTGAAGTGGCAGCTGCGGCGCAAGTTGAAGCAGATCCACCACGAGCTGAAGCTGACGCTGATCTACGTCACCCACGACCAGGTCGAGGCGCTGACCTTCGCCGACCAGGTGGTGGTGATGACGCGTGGCCGCGCGGTGCAGATCGGCTCGGCCGATGCGCTGTTCGAGCGGCCGGCGCACATGTTCGTCGGCCACTTCATCGGCTCGCCGGGCATGAACTTCCTGCCGGCCGCGCTGCTGCCGAAGGCGCCGGCGCAGGCCGCGACCATCGGCGTGCGGCCCGAGTACGTGACGCTCGCCGTGCCCGGCGCGCCGGGCGCGCTGCAGGCCGAGGTGGTGCAGGCGCAGGACATCGGCACCTACTGGCTGATGAGCGCGCGCATCGGCGAGACCGCCGTGCGCGTGCGCCTGAGCCCGGACGCCGGCGTACCGCGGGTGGGCGAGACGGTGTGGCTGGGCCTCGTCGGCCAGCACACCTGCTGGTACGGCGCGAACGAAGAACTCATCGAATTGAGCGAAGGGGCGGTGGCATGAAGCCGGTCAACCAAAAGGCCTGGTGGCTGGTGCTGCCGGTGTTCATCTGCGTCGCCTTCTCGGCGGTGCTGCCGCTGATGACCGTCGTCAACTACTCGGTGCAGGACATCATCTCGCCCGAGCGTCGCGTCTTCGTCGGCACCGAATGGTTCGCCGCGGTGATGCGCGACAGCGATCTGCACGCCGCGCTGCTGCGCCAGCTGACCTATTCGCTGGCCGTGCTGCTGGTCGAGATTCCGCTCGGCATCCTGCTCGCGTTGTCGATGCCGGCGACCGGCTGGAAGGCGTCCGCGGTGCTGGTGATCGTCGCGCTGTCGCTCTTGATCCCGTGGAACGTGGTCGGCACGATCTGGCAGATCTACGGCCGCGCCGACATCGGATTGCTCGGCGCCGCGCTGCAGAAGCTGGGCATCGACTACAGCTACACCGGCAATTCGCGCGATGCCTGGATCACCGTGCTGGTGATGGACATCTGGCACTGGACGCCACTGGTCGCACTGCTGTGCTTCGCCGGGCTGCGATCGATTCCGGATGCGTACTACCAAGCCGCCCGAATCGACGGTGCCAGCAAGCTCGCAGTCTTCCGCTACATCCAGCTGCCGAAGATGCGCGGCGTGCTGATGATTGCCGTGCTGCTGCGCTTCATGGACAGCTTCATGATCTACACCGAGCCCTTCGTCCTCACCGGCGGCGGGCCCGGCAATGCGACGACCTTCCTGTCGCAATACCTGACGCAGAAAGCGGTCGGCCAGTTCGACCTCGGACCGGCGGCGGCGTTCTCGCTGATCTACTTCCTGATCATCCTGCTGGTCTGCTTCATCCTCTACAACTGGATGCAGCGCGTGGGCACGGGCGACAAGACGGAGGCCCCTCATGCATGACGGCAAATTCCAGAAGCGGACGATCTTCCTGATCGCCTACATCCTGTTCGCGCTGTTGCCCATCTACTGGATGGTCAACATGAGCTTCAAGACCAACGACGAGATCCTGTCGAGCTTCTCGATCTTTCCGCAGAACTTCACCTGGGCCAACTACAAGACGATCTTCACCGACGTCTCGTGGTACTCGGGCTACATCAACAGCCTGATCTACGTCGCGGTCAATACGCTGATCTCGATCACCGTCGCGCTGCCCGCCGCCTACGCCTTCTCGCGCTATTCGTTCCTCGGCGACCAGCAGCTGTTCTTCTGGCTGCTGACGAACCGCATGACGCCGCCGGCCGTGTTCCTGCTGCCCTTCTTCCAGCTCTACACGACGCTGGGCCTGATGGACACGCACCTCGCGGTGGCGCTGGCGCATCTGGTGTTCAACGTGCCGCTGGCGGTGTGGATCCTCGAAGGCTTCATGAGCGGCATCCCGCGCGAGATCGACGAAACCGCGTACATCGATGGTTATTCCTTCCCCCGCTTCTTCGTCACCATCTTCCTGCCGCTGATCAAGGCGGGCGTCGGCGTCGCGGCCTTCTTCTGCTTCATGTTCTCGTGGGTCGAGCTGCTGCTGGCGCGCACATTGACCAGCGTCAACGCGAAGCCGATCGTCGCGACGATGACGCGCACGGTCAGCGCTTCGGGGATGGACTGGGCCGTCCTGGCGGCAGCAGGCACCTTGACGATCGTGCCCGGCGCGATCGTGATCTGGTTCGTGCGTCACTACATCGCGAAGGGTTTCGCGATGGGCCGTGTCTAAGGAAATCGCCATGTTCGACTGGATGGTCTGGACCACCCCGGTGGCCGTGTTCTTCACCTGCATCGCGCTGACGCTCGTCGGCATGACGGTGTGGGAGATCAAGGCGCCCAACATCAAGCGCAAGGGCTTCCTGCCGATTGCGACGACCCGGGGCGACCGCCTCTTCATCGGCCTGCTCAGCGCCGCCTACATCAACCTCGCCTTCGTCGGCCTGGCCGGCAAGCTGACCCAGTGGTTCAGGCTCGATGCCGAGCCCAGCATCTGGATCAGTTTCGTGATCTCGATGGGCGCACTGGCGCTGATCATGCGCAAGGGCTAGCGCCCTCGTTTGAGCGGGATCCGGCCCGGAGCTTCCCCGGGGCCGTGGCACCCCACACACCATACGGGGAAGCACCCTGAGGAGATCAGCAATGAAGGTGCGTTACAGCGCGCTCGCCCTGGCCGCCGCTTGTGCGGTGACGGGTCACGCCCTGGCCGGCGAGGCCGAGGCGAAGAAGTGGATCGACAGCGAGTTCCAGCCGTCGACGCTGTCCAAGGACCAGCAGATGGCCGAGATGAAGTTCTTCATCGAGGCAGCCAAGAAGCTCTCGGCCAAGGGCGTCAAGGAAATCTCGGTCGTCTCCGAGACGATCACGACCCATGAATACGAATCGAAGACCATGGCCAAGGCCTTCGAGGAAATCACCGGCATCAAGGTCAAGCACGACCTGATCCAGGAAGGCGACGTCGTCGAGAAGCTGCAGACCTCGATGCAGTCCGGCAAGTCGATCTACGACGGCTGGATCTCCGATTCCGACCTGATTGGCACCCACTATCGCTACGGCAAGGTGCTGAACCTGACCGACTACATGGCCGGCGCCGGCAAGGAGTTCACCAACCCCAGCCTCGACCTGAAGGACTTCATCGGCACCAAGTTCACGACCGCGCCGGACGGCAAGCTGTACCAGCTGCCCGACCAGCAGTTCGCCAACCTGTACTGGTTCCGCGCCGACCTGTTCGCGCGCAAGGACCTGCAGGACAAGTTCAAGGCCAAGTACGGCTATGACCTGGGCGTGCCGCTGAACTGGAGCGCGTACGAGGACATCGCCGACTTCTTCACCAACGACGTGAAGAACATCGACGGCAAGGCCATCTACGGCCACATGGACTACGGCAAGAAGGACCCGTCGCTGGGCTGGCGCTTCACCGATGCGTGGCTGTCGATGGCCGGCACCGCCGACATCGGCACGCCGAACGGCCTGCCGATCGACGAGTGGGGCATCCGCGTCGGCGCCGACAAGTGCACGCCGGTCGGTGCCTCGGTCGAGCGTGGTGGTGCGGCCAATTCGCCGGCCGCCGTCTACGCGCTGACCAAGTACGTCGACTGGATGAAGAAGTACGCGCCCAAGGAAGCCACCGGCATGACCTTCGGCGAAGCCGGCCCGGTGCCGGCGCAGGGCCAGATCGCTCAGCAGATCTTCTGGTACACGGCCTTCACGGCCGACATGACCAAGAAGGGCCTGCCGGTCGTCAACGAGGACGGCACGCCGAAGTGGCGCATGGCGCCCGGCCCGAACGGCCCGTACTGGAAGCAGGGCATGCAGAACGGCTACCAGGACGTCGGCTCGTGGACCTTCTTCAAGGACCACGACGCCAACAAGACGGCCGCGGCCTGGCTGTACGCGCAGTTCATCACCGCCAAGTCGACGTCGCTGAAGAAGACCATCGTCGGCCTGACGCCGATCCGCGAATCGGACATCCAGAGCAAGGCGATGACCGACCTGGCGCCCAAGCTCGGCGGGCTTGTCGAGTTCTACCGCAGCCCGGCGCGCGTGGCCTGGAGCCCGACCGGCACCAACGTGCCCGACTACCCGAAGCTCGCGCAGCTGTGGTGGAAGAACGTGGCCCAGGCAGTGACCGGCGAGAAGACGCCGCAGGGCGCGATGGACACGCTGGCCGAAGAGATGGACCAGGTGCTGTCGCGCCTGGAGCGCGCCGGCATGGCCAAGTGCGCGCCCAAGCTCAACGCCAAGGGCGACCCGGCCAAGTACCTGAGCGACAAGGCCGCGCCGTGGGCCAAGCTGGCCAACGAGAAGCCGAAGGGCGAGACGATCGACTACAACAAGCTGCTCGCCGCCTGGAAGGCCGGCAAGGTGCGCTGACCGCCTGACGGCCTGACGCGCCTGATGCGGGCCCCCGGACCGAGGGGGTCCGGGACCCCGCATCGCATGTTCATTGTTCTGAATGCCTCCAGTTCACTCCGGCGGTGCGGGTTCCCCCCGCTCCGTGCGGAGTGCTTTTTGGTCTGCAATGCGTAGTGATTGGAGGTCTCGATCATGCGCAGCAAGTCCGCCAGCTCCACCAATCCCGACCCCTACCGGGCTGCACTGGCCATCGGCGAATCGCTGGCCGAGATCGCGCCCGAAGTGGTGTTTCTGCACACCACCGTGCACTACTCCGATTGGCATGAATTCATCGAAGGCCTGTACGACGGCTTGGGGCACCGCGACGTGCGCCTGGTCGGCGCCAGCGGGGACGGCATCCACGAAGCCGGCCGCACGGTCGACGTCGGCGCTGCGGCGCTGGGCCTGAACAGCGGCGGCCAGGTGCGCTGGCATGTCGCGTTTGCGCGCGGCGTCAAGAACGATCCCGAGGCCACGGTGCGCGCCGCATTGGCAACGCTAGCTGACAAACTGGGCGGCCGCACGCCGGCGCTCTACTACTTCATCTCCGACTTCGACACCGACGCCAGCCGCATCGAGACCGTGCTGCGCGACGAGGTCAGCGTGCCGGTGGTCGGCGGCATGGCCGGCGACGACAACGACCGCATGGACCACTGCTCGCTGTTCGCCGACGGCGAGCGGCTCGACGACGCGGTGGTGATGCTGGCCGCGGAAGGCGCGCTCGACTTCCGCGTGCACATCGGCAACTCGATCCGCCCGGTCGGCCGGCCGGGGCGCGTGCAGGCCGCCGAAGGCAAGGTCGTGCACCGCATCGATGGCGTCGACGCCACCGAGTTCGTCACGCGCGAGTCGGGCAAGCCGTTCCTGCGTGCCGACCAGGGCATCGTCACGCTGGCGGTACTGAACACCGCCGGCCCTGGCGAGAAGCGGCTGCGCGCGGTGGCCAAGGACCGCGGCGAAGCAGCAGGCTCACTGGCGCTGCACGGCGGCATCCACACCGACGACGACGTGCAGGTCTGCGTCAGCAGCCCGCAAGACCTGCTGCATGAAGTGCAAACCCTCGCCGCCGGCGCCGCGGCCGACGGCTTCGACCCCGCCGCCGCGCTGGTGATCACCTGCGCCGGCCGCAAGTGGCTGGTCGGCGGCAACATCCGCTACGAGGTCGACGCGGTGTTCGGCGCCTTCGGCCGCACGCTGCCGCTGGCCGGCTTCGCGTCCTTCGGCGAGATCGGCCCGCTGCGTCACGACGGCCAGTACACCCGCAACCTGTTCCACAACATGACCTTCGTGCTGCTGCTGATCGGCAGCAATGGCAGCTGACCACCGTCACATGCCCGACCCGAGCGACCGCCCGCTGTTCCTGACGCCGTGTGACCCGGCGCCGGCGGGCTTTCGCCAGGTGATGCTGGCCAAGCGCCACCTGCTGGCCGGGCCGGTCGCGGTGCTGGTGAACGACCTGGCGCAGTGGCAGGCCTGCAGCGCCGGTTTCGGCGACCGGCTGATCGGCCTGGTGTTGACGCCGACGGCGGCCGCGCAGCCGCACTGCGAGCGCCTGGCGCCGCTGGCCTGGCATCTGGCGATCCCGGCCGACTGGCTGCCTGCGGCGCCGAGCATCTTCGGCGGCTGGCTGCAATCGATCGCCGAGGCCGATGCGCAAGGCCAGCAGGTCTTTGCGCTCGAACACCGCATGGAGCGGGTCGGCCGCGAGTTCGAGCTGACGCGCCACGACTACAACGAGCTGACCGGCCGGCTGCAGCACCAGGTGCAGCAGTTGCTCGCGACGCAGGGTGAGCTGGGCCGGCTGAACGAAACCCTCGAAGCGCGCGTCGCCGAGCGCACCGCCGACCTCGGCCGCGCCAACGAAGGCCTGTACCAGGCGCTCGCCGAGCTGAAGGCCACTCAGAACGAGCTGCTGAAGAGCGCCGAGCTCGCGCACCTGGGCGCGCTGGTCGCCGGCATCGCGCACGAGCTGAACACGCCGATCGGCAATGCGCTGACGGTGGCCACCGCGCTGTCGCACGAGACCGCGCAGCTGCGCGCCGAACGCGAGGCCGGCGGCATCCGCCGCAGCTCGCTCGACCGGCTGCTCGCGCGCGTCGACGAGATCGCGCTGGTGCTGGAGAAGAACCTGGTGCGCGCGGCGGACATCATTCACCACACCAAGCCGCTGGCGGTCGACCGGCTGAGCGAGCAGCGCCGGCGCTTCCGCGTCGCCGAGGTGATCGACGACACGCTGGCTGCGCTGAGCCCGCAGCTGCGGCGCGCGCCGGTGACGCTGGCGGTGCAGGTCGACGGCACGGTCGAGATGGACAGCTTCCCGGGCGCGCTGGGCACCGTGCTGTCGAACCTGGTGACCAACGCGCTGACGCACGCCTTCGAAGGGCGCGACCAGGGCCGCATGCAGCTGCAGGCGCGGCCCTGCGACGACGGCCAGCTCGAGATGGTCTTCAGCGACGACGGCGCCGGCATGGCGCCGGCGGTGCTCGGCCGCGTCTTCGAGCCGTTCTTCACCACCCAGCTCGGCCGCGGCGGCTCGGGCCTGGGGCTGTACATCACCTACAACCAGGTGCGCCGCATGCTGGGAGGCAACATCTCGGTCACCAGCACGGTCGGCCGGGGCACGTCGTTCCGCTTGCTGCTGCCGCGCATTGCGCCGCAGCCGGCCTGAGGGCGACGGGGTGGAGCGCAGGATGGGCACCTTCGATCTGCAGTGGGCGCAGCGGCGCGGCGTCGAGGCGGCGTTGACCGGCTGGCCGCCGCTGGCGGCGAGCGCCGACGCCGTGGCGCCGGACACCGACGACGCGCTGGTCTTCGCCGCCGAGGACGAGCTGGCGCTGCGCGCGCCGCTGGCGCCGCCGTGGTCGATCCTGGTCGTCGACGACGACCCGGAGGTGCACGAGGCGACGACGATCGCGCTCGACGGCGAGATCGTCGATGGCCGGCCGCTCGCCTTCCTGCATGCCTACAGCGCACGCGAGGCGCGCGCTCTGCTGGCCTCGACGCCGGACATCGCCGTCGTGCTGCTCGACGTGGTGATGGAGAACGAATACGCCGGCCTGCAGCTGGCGCGCGCGATCCGCGAGGACCTGGGCCTGGCGGAGGTGCGCATCGTGCTGCGCACCGGCCAGCCGGGTTATGCGCCCGAGCTGCAGGTGATCCGCGAGTACGACGTCAACGACTACAAGACCAAGTCCGAGCTGACGCGCACGCGGCTGGTGACGACGATCACCACCGCCGTGCGCAGCTACGAGCAGTTGCGCCGCATCCGCGCCAGCCAGGCCGGGCTGCAGCACATCGTGCATGCGGCGGCCGAGCTGGCGACCAAGCGCGAGCCGGTCGACTTCGCCGAGGGCGTGCTGCAGCAGGCGGCCGCGCTGCTGCGCGTCGCGCCGCACGGGCTGGTCTGCGCAGCGGTCGACGGTGGCGCGGACGAGGCGCTCGAATCGATGCGCGTGGTCTGGGCCGACGGGCCGTACCGGCCCTTGCGCGGCCGGACTGCCGAAGCGCTGGAGCCGGCGCTGCGCGTGCCGCTGCGGCGCTGCCTGGCCGAACGCCGCCACCACCATGCCGACGGCCGGCTGGTGCTGCACGTGGCCGCCGGACGCGCTCAGGCGATGCTGCTGATCGACCTGCCGCAGGCGCCCGACGACGCGTTGTGGCCGCTGCTCGCGGTGTTCGGCGTGCACCTGGCGGCCGGCTTCGCCAACGTGCAGCTGTTCAGCCGCCTGAACCACCTGGCGTACACCGACCGCCTGTGCGGGCTGCCGAACCGGCAGCGGCTGATCGAGCACATCGATAACCTTCAAAGTCAACGTCCAACGATCGACGCGCCGGCGCAGGCGCTGCTGCTGATCGACCTGCAGCAGTTCTCGCAGATCAACGATGCGCTCGGGCCGCGCGCCGGCGACCTGCTGCTGCTGGCGGTCGCCGCGCGCCTGCGCGAGCGCGCCGCAGACGGCCTGCTGCTGGCGCGCGTCGCCGCCGATGTCTTCGCACTGCTCGGCCCCGAGCAGCGCATCGATGCGGCGGCCGTCACGGCCGTCTTCGACACGCCGTTCCAGGTCGAGCGTTATCCGCTGCCGGTGCGCGCGACGCTCGGCCAGGTGCGGCTGGCCGACGTCGACGGCGACGGGCTCGATGCGCTGAAGTGCGCCAACATCGCGCTGAACCGCGCCAAGACGCAGGGTGATGCGCACTGCCACTACAGCCGCCGCATGGCCGGTGACCTGCGCCGCCGGCTGCGCTTGCTGAACGACTTGCAGGCGGCACTCGACCAGGCCGCGCCGGTCCAGCTGCAGCTGCACTACCAGCCCAAGGTTGCGCTGCCGCACGGCCGCATCGTCGGCGCCGAGGCGCTGCTGCGCTGGCGCACCGCGGCCGGCGACGAGGTGCCGCCGGAGCAGATCGTCTCGCTGGCCGAATCGGCCGGACTGATGGTCGCGCTCGGCGAGCGCGTGATGCATGCGGCCTGCCGCGCCGCCGCCGCATGGCGCGCCGGCGGCCACCCCGACTTCGGCATCGCGGTCAATGTCTCGCCGAGCCAGTTCCGCAGCCCCGGTTTCGTCGAGAGCGTCCAGCGCTGCCTGGCGGCCACCGGCCTGGCCGCCGCCGGCCTCGAGCTGGAGATCACCGAGACCATCGCGATGCAGGACATCGATGCAGTGATCGGCGTGCTGCATGCGCTGCGGCGCCTGGGCGTTCGCATCGCGCTCGACGACTTCGGCACCGGCTTCTCGTCGCTGGCCTACCTGCACCAGCTGCCGATCCACACGCTGAAGATCGACCGCTCGTTCCTGCGCGATTTTCCGGCGCCGCGCGGCCGCACGACGATGGCCGAGCTGGTCGTGCGGCTGGGCCGGCGCCTGAAGCTCGACCTCGTCGCCGAAGGCATCGAGACCGCCGCGCAGGCCCAGGCGCTCGAGCGCATGGGCTGCCGCGGCGGGCAGGGCTACCTGTTCTCGCCGCCGCTGGCCGAAGGCGCGTTCGCCGCGCTGCTCGCCGCGCGGCGCTGAACACTTCTGCCGCGCCGGCCGGCCGCGACGGCCAGCGGCAGGCTCATCGCCAGCAGGGCCCACGGCGCAGGCTCGTTCACTTGCGCAATGACGTCGGTGCCGACGCGCACCGCGAAATTGTCGACGCCGAGCTGCGTGTGCGCCGCGGTGCAGCTGCCCGCGTTGCAGGTCAGGCCGAGGTCGTAGCGGTAGCCGAAGTGGAGCGGTGCGCCGGTGGCGGAGAAGTCCGGCGCCAGCGTGCCGCCCAGGTCGACCCACGCCGACTCGTCGCTGAACAGCTGGTCGATCGTCAGCCACTGGCTGCCCAGGTCGATGCGCGTGCTGGTGTTCAGCACCGAATAGATCACGCCGCCCTGCTCGATCACCGGCCGCACGAAGCCGCTGACCGCACTGCTGATGCCGGTGGACAGCAGGCCGCGGGCATCGAACGAAAAGCGGATCGTCTCGACGGCGCCCTGCGTCGCGGGATTCCACGCCGCGCCGGCGAACACGTTGGCGATCACATCGCTGGTATTGCCGGGGCCGGCCGGCCGTGCGAAGTCGGTCAGCCAGAAGCTGCCACCGTTGCCGCCGGCCGCGGGTGCGGAGAAGCCGACCGCGGCGTTGCCGGTGTCGCGCAGCACCTGCTGCGCCCACTGAGCGGCCTGCATGTCGGCCACATCGGCGACCGTCGTGGTCACCAGCGTGGCCTGCGCGGCACCGGCGGCGGCGAGCAGCAGGCCGGCCAGCATCGATGTCATCGAGCTCTTCATTCGCGACTCCCGAAACAACAAAGGTGTCGCGATGTTGCGCAGCGGGCGTCTCCGCAGCGTCAATCGCAGCGCGGCTCGCGCAGCGCCGCACGCGCGGCGTCGAAGCCACTGGCCGGCGCGTCGGCCAGCAGCGGCGCCAGCGCGGCCTGCGCGCGTTCGGCCAGCGCCGGTTCGCGCGCCAGCGTGGCCAGCCGTGACCAGGCGCGCCAGCCGAGGTCGCGGTAGCCCTGGCTGTCGGCCAGCGTCGCCGCTTCGCGCACCCAGGCTGCGGCCGCGTCGCACGCCGGCGCGGCGCGGGCCTGCAGCAGCAGCGCGTCGGCCAGCACTTCCAGCAGCCCCGCCGGGCGCGCAATCGCCGCCATGCGCGCGGCGGCGGCCAGCGCATCGTCCGGGCGGCCGGCGGCGAGCGCGAACTCGACCTCCACCCGCGCCAGCCGCGCATGCACCAGCGGATGGGCGCTGCGCCAGCAGGCCGCCTGCAGCCGCGTGCGCAGCGCCTCGTCGGGCGATCGCTGCAAGGCCACCGCGGCCGTGACCTGCGCGGCCAGCAGCTGCGACAGCCGCAGCGGGTTGTCGTCGTCGCGCACCAGCGGCGCCGCGCGCTCGGCCTGCGCCAGCGCATCCTCGAAGCGGCCGCAGCAGGCCAGCAGGCGCGTGCGCCGGCCGTGCACCTCGCTGGCGAAGAGCTGCGAGCCCTGGCGCCGCGCCAGCTGCTCGGCCTGGTCGAGCGCCGCGGCGGCCTCGCCATAACGGCCGCCACTGGTCAAGGTCGAGCCCAGCACCAGCAGCGACAGCGTCTCGGTGTGCGCCACGCCCTTCCAGCTCGCCAGGCTGCGGCGGGCCATCGCCTCGGCCTGCGCCAGGTCGCCGAGCGCCTGGCACATCACCGCCAGGTCGTTCTCGATCGTCAGCCCGCAGCAGTACTCGGGATGGCGCTCGAGCAGCCGCTCGAAGGCCTCGCGCGCCGCCTGCGGCCGGCCGCCGAACCAGTGGATCTGGCCCTCGAAGCTGTCCAGCGACGGCCGCATCGGCTGCAGCCGGCGTGCCTCGGCGAGCAGCGCGTTGGCGTCGTCGATGTCCGGCTCGCGCATCGCCAGCTCGATCAGCACTTCGATCGCATGCACGCGTTCTTCGGCGCCCAGCCGCGGCAGCAGCGGCCGCAGCTGCGCGCTCATCCGGCGCGCTCGTGGCTGGTCGCCGGCGAAGACGCGGTTGTCGACCAGGCCGGCCAGCGTCTGCGCCTCGAGCTGGTCGCGCACCGCCGGGTCGGCGATCGCCGCCACCTGCTCGAGCACCGCCTCCAGCGCATCGCGGCCGGCGTCGAGGTCCTCGAACAGCGCGCACTCGGCCAGCGCCAGCCGCGCGCGGATCTGCAGCGCCGGGTCGTTGGCCTGCTGCGCGATCTGCTGCCACAGCGCGCGCGCCTCGTCGAGGCGGCCGAAGTCCTTGTGCTGCAGCGCGCCGCGGTGGCGCCAGGTCAACGCGGTCTGCGGCTCGCCGGCTTCCTGCCAGTGCTGCGCCAGCGCCAGCGGCGCGGCCAGCGGGCCGAGCGCCAGCGCGGCGCGCCGGTGCAGCCATTGGCGGCGCGGCAGCGACAGCGCGCTGGTGACCGCGCCGCGGATCAGGTCGTGGCGGCATTCGAGGCCGCCGGCTGATTCGACGAGCAGCCCGGCGGCGAGCGCCTGTTCGCAGCCGGTGACGCAGTCCGGCAGCGCGTGGTCGAGTCCGCTGACCGCTGCCAGCACCGGCAGAGCAACCGGCTGCGCCAGCACCGCGGCGGCTTCGAGCACCGCTTGCGCCGCCGGCGGCAGCGCGCGCAGCCGGCCCTGCAGCAGCTCGTTGCTGCGCTGGGGCACGGCCGCGGGGTCCGCCGCCGCGCTGTGCAGCTCGAGCGCGAAGAACGGGTTGCCGCCGCTGCGCTGCAGCAGGGCCTGGATGCGGTCCGCCGGCCAGTGCTCTAGCGGCCAATGGGCGCGGCAGAGGGCGTCGAGCCCGGCGGCGTCGAGCGCGCCGAGTGCGGCTTCGGCGAGCAGGCTGGCCGAGCGCAGCGCCTGCAGGGCCTGTTTCGCCGGCAGCGGCAGCGCATGGGTGCGCGCGGTCGCCACCCAGCGCAGCCGGCCGCGGTGGGCGACGAAGACCAGCCATTCGAGCGTCGCGACATCGCACCACTGCAGGTCGTCGACCAGCAGCAGCGGCGCGTGCTGCTCGATGAGCCGCGCCAGGCCTTCGAGCAGGCGCAGCTTCGCGGTGTGCGCATCCAGCGGCGGCAGCGGCTCGTCGGGTGCGATCTCCGGCAGCAGCCGCGCGATGTCGAGCCGGTAGGCACCGGCGGCGGCCAGCCAGCCGCGTTCGCGCCGCAGCAGCTCGGCGAGCGGGCCGAAGGGCACCGCCTCGAGTCCTTCGCGGCCCCGCAGCAGCGGTGCGCCGGGGAAGGTGGCGGTGACCAGCGCCGTCTTGCCGATGCCGGGTTCCCCGCCGACGACGGTGGCCGCCGCGCGCAGTGCGCGCAGGCTGGATTGCTCGGCGCCGCGGCCGGCCAGCGGCTGCGCGGCCGGCGCATACGTCAACGGCTGCGTGGCGGCCGTGTGTGTCAACGGGAGATCGGCGCCCGCGACGCTCGCGCGCCAGTGCCGCCACAGCGCGGCGGCTGCTTCAACCTGCGCGTGGGGCCGCAGCCGCTCCAGCGCGTCAGCGCTCGCCAGCTCCTGGGCCTGCCAGGCGTCGAAGAGCCGCGCCGCCGCCTCGCTGCCGCCGGCGGCCAGCGCCGCGCCGAGCGCGCGCTCGACCGCCTGCGACCAGGCACGGGTCAGCCGCTGGCGCTCGCCGTCGACCCACTGCTGGTAGTCCTCGAAGCCCGCAATGCGAAAGCCGTCGAGCAGAGCCCAAGGCCGCTGCGCGAGCAGGGTGTGCTCGTCCGGCGCGTCGAGCGTGGTCTCGAGCTGCTGCAAGTCGGTCGGCAGCGTCAGGCCGATGCGCTGGCGCTCGCTGCGCAGCGGGTCGGCTTCGAGGCCCCAGCCGCGCAGCTGCGTGCGCAGCCGGTGCAGGTTGACGCGCAGGTTGTGCAAGGCCTCGGCCGGCGGCCGGTCGGGCCAGAACAGGCATGCGGCGCGCTCGCGCTCGACCCAGCCGCGCTGCGCGGCGAGGTGGATCGCCAGCGCCGAGGGCAGCGTGCACGGCAGCAGCACGGCCTCGGCGCCATCGGTTTGCCAACTCGGCGATTGCAGCAGTCTGAGCATTCAGCAGCAGGGTGCGCGGCGAGCGTCTCCGCCGCGTCACTGTGCCATGCCCGGATGCGCTAGGCGGTCAGCCGGAACTGCGAGACGGTCTCGGTCAGCCGCGCCGCCTGGCCCTTCAGGCTCTCCGCCGCCGCGCTGCTCTGCTCGACCAGCGCCGCGTTCTGCTGCGTCATCGTGTCGAGGTCGTTGACGGCGATGCCGATCTGGCCGATGCCCGATTCCTGCTCGGCCGACGCGTGCGTGATCTCGGCGACCAAGGTCGAGACCTGCTGCACGCGGGCGACGATGTCGGCCATCGTCGCGCCGGCCTGCGTGACGAGGCGGCTGCCGCCGTCGATGCGCTCGACCGAATCGGAGATCAGCGTCTTGATCTCGCGCGCCGCCTGCGCACTGCGCTGCGCGAGGCTGCGCACCTCGGCGGCGACGACCGCGAAGCCGCGGCCCTGCTCGCCGGCGCGCGCCGCCTCGACCGCGGCGTTGAGCGCCAGGATGTTGGTCTGGAAGGCGATCGCGTCGATGACGCCGATGATCTCGGTGATCTTGCGGCTCGAGGCCTGGATTTCCTCCATGCGCCGCACCACCTCGTTGACCGTCGTGCCGCCGTCGCCGGCGACTTGCGCCGCCGAGCTGGCGAGGCTGCTCGCCTCGCGCGCCGAGTGGGTGTTGGCGCGCACCGTGTCGGTCAGCTGGGCCATCGAGGCGCTGGTTTCCTGCAGGTTCGAGGCCTGCTGCTCCGTGCGCGTCGACAGGTCGAGGTTGCCGTGCGCGATCTCGCCGCTGGCCACCGACACCGAATCGGCCGATTGCTTGATCCGCACGACCAGCGTGCGCAGGCCCGCCTGCATCTCGTGCATCGCGGCGAGCAGGCTCGAGTCGTCGCCCGAGCGCAGCGCGATGTCGACCCCCAGGTCGCCGGCGGCGATGCGGCGCGCGACGTCGCGGGCATAGGCCGGCTCGCCGCCGAGCTGGCGCACCAGCGCGCGGCCGATGCCGACACCGAGGCCGGCGCTCAGCAGCAGCGCCAGCACGCCGCCGCCGATCAGCCCGATGGTCGCGGTGGCGGCGCCCGCCTTCATCGAATCAGCGCCGGCGGCCGTGCGCTTGCCCTGCAGGTCGATCAGCGCCTGCATCGCGTCGATCCACTGCGTCTGCGGCTTCTGCACCTTGTCGATCAGCGTCTCGCTGGCCATTTCCTTCATGCCGCGCTGCGCCTGGTCCATCGCTTCGTCGAGCAGCGGCAGCACGACGCCGCGCAGCTCGCCGATCGTCGCGTAGAGCTTCTTCTCCTCGTCGTCGACGAGCAGCGCCGCCAGCGACGCGTAGGTGGCGTCGAAGCGCTTGCGGGCTTCGAGCTGCAGCTCCTTCTGCTTGGCCTGCACGGCGCTGTCGCGGGTGACGATCAGGTTGCGCACCGAGCGCGCGCTTTCCTCCAGCTCGGCGCGCAGGCGCCAGGCCATGTCGGTCTTCTGGTTGTTCTGGCGCACGATGACGTCGACGCCCTGCGAGGTGCGGTGCAGCACCCAGCCGGCGCTGCCGGCGATCAGCACCAGCAGCAGCGACGACAGGCCGAAGCCGAGCGCGAGGCGGCGCCCGACGGTGAGGTGGCGAATCCAGCTCATGGAGTCTCCTGGGATCTGGTTGGACAAGGGCTTGATTGGGGCAAGCGGCGACCAGAATCCCCCACACGCAATGGTCTATATCGGCTGACAGAGCGATGTCCTGAAATCGCGAACTTTCCGGCCTCAGTTCCGTGCCGCGTGCCATCATTCACGGGATGCAAGGCGTGCCCGACGCGTTCGACCATCCGGCCGACCGAGCCCGTTTCCGCCGCCTGGCCGGGGTCGAGGGCATCGAGCTGTACCGCGCGCACATCGTGCGCCACGCCTTCGAGCCGCATGCGCACGACGGCTTCGGCCTCGGCGCGATTCACAGCGGCGTCGAGCGCTTCCGCTACCGCGGCAGCGACCACCTGGCCGGCCGCGGCTCGCTGGTGCTGATGAACCCCGAGGTGCTGCACACCGGCCGTGCCGAGAGCGACGGCGGCTGGCGCTACCGCATGGTCTACATCGCGCCGGCGCTGGTCGAGGCCATCAGCGGCCAGCGCGGCTGGTGGTTCGCGCAGCCGGTCGGCCACGACCCCGCCACGGCGCAGCGCCTGGCCGCGCTGCTCGACGCGCTGTGGGCCGCCGCCGACGATGCGCTCGCGGCGCAGGGCCTGCTGCTCGAGACGCTGCAGCTGCTGCAGCCGTGGGCGCGGGCCAATGCGGGCGATGACGCGCCGGCCGGCCGCAGCGCCGATCGGGCCGACGCCCGCGCACTCGCGCTGATGCATGACCGCCTGGCCGATCCGCTGCAGCTCGACGAGCTGGCCGCCGCGGCCGGCTTCAGCCCCTTTCACTTCCAACGCCGCTTCAAGGCGCAGCAAGGCGTCACGCCGCACCAGATGCTGATGGCGCTGCGCCTCGCGCGGGCCAAGCAGCTGCTGGCGGCCGGTCGCGCGCCGGCAGCGGTGGCCGCCGAGGTCGGGCTGGCCGACCAGGCGCACCTGACGCGGCGCTTCGCCCGCATGTACGGCGTCACGCCGGCGCGTTACCAGCGCCAGCTCGGGTTGTAGGGCCGGCGATGTCGATGCCGCGCGCCGTGCCGCTCTTCGCCGCGTGCATGCTGGCGGCGCTGGCGGCCTCGCCCGCGCACGCCGCGGTCGACGAGGAAGGCCTGGAGCAGGTTTATGGCGACCGCTCGACGATCAGCATCGCCACCGGCCGGCGCCAGCCGATCCAGCGTGCGCCGGCGGTGGCCACCGTGATCACCGCCGACGACATCGCCGCGCTCGGCGCCACCGATCTCGACGAGGTGCTGGCGACGGTGCCGGGCCTGCACGTCGGGCGCGGCCACATCGAGCTGATGGCGCTGTACCTGATCCGCGGCATCTACCACCGCATCAACCCGCAGACGCTGGTGCTGCTCAACGGCATGCCGATGACGACGCTGTTCGTCGGCAACCGCGGGCTGGCCTGGAGCAGCTTTGCGCTCGACGACATCGCGCGCATCGAGGTCATCCGCGGCCCCGGCTCGGCGCTGTACGGCGCCGATGCCTATGCCGGCGTGATCAACCTGATCACCAAGTCGGCTGCCGAGCACGACGGCCACGAAGCCGGGCTGCGGGTCGGCTCGTTCGGGCGCCGCGAGGGTTATTGGCAGTACGGCGGGCGACGCGGCCCGCTCGACGTCGCGGCCTACCTGCACCTGGGCCGCAGCGACGGTCCGCGCAACCGCATCGAGGCCGACGCGCAGACCGCGCTCGATGCGCTGTTCGGCACCCGTGCCAGCCTGGCGCCCGGGCCGATCAGCAACGGCCACGAGGCGGTCGATGCGCGGCTCGAGCTGGCGCATGAACGCTGGCGCCTGCGCACCGCCTGGATGCTGCGCGACAAGGTCGGCGCCGGGGCCGGCGTCGCCGAGGCGCTGGACCCGGTCGGCGTGATCCGCACCGACCATCGTTTCGCCGAGCTGTCGCTCACCGAGCAGCCGCTGGGTCCCGATTGGCGGCTGAACCTCGGCGTCGGCTGGCACGGCTACTCGCAATACCACCACCGCCCGCTGCAGCTGTTCCCGCCCGGTGCCTTCGGCGGCAGCTTCCCGAACGGCATGTTCGGCGCGCCCAACACCTGGGAGCGCCAGTGGCGCCTGTCGGCGGCGCTGGTCTACACCGGGCTGGCGCGGCACCGGTTGCGCATCGGCGTCGGTTTCGACGACCTCGACCTGTACCGCACCCAGGAATTCAAGAACTTCAACATCATCACCAGCGGCCCCGCTGCCGGGCTGCCGGTGCCGATCGGCGATGGTTCGACGGTCGTTTCCGCGTCGCCGGGCGACATCTTCCTGCTGCCGCAGCACCGCACGGTGCGCTATGCCTACCTGCAGGACGAGTGGGACCTGGCGAAAGACTGGTCGCTGACCGCCGGCGTGCGCCACGACCGGTTCTCCGACGCCGGCCACACCACCAACCCGCGCGCCGGCCTGGTCTGGCACGCCGACTACGAGCTCACCGCCAAGCTCTTGTACGGCCACGCCTTCCGCGCACCGGCCTTCAACGAGCAGCACAGCATCAACAACCCGGTCGAGCGCGGCAACCCGGCGCTGAAGCCCGAGACGATTCGCACGCTGGAGGCGGTGCTGGCCTGGCAGGGGGGCTCGTGGCAGGGGCAGCTCAGCGTCTTTCGCCACCGCATGCGCGACATCATCCGCGCGGTGCCGGACGTCGCGTCCGTCGGCAGCAGCTACCAGAACACCGGCGCCCAGCGCGGCCGTGGGCTGGAGGCCGAGTTCCGCTGGGATGTCACGCGCGAGTTGCGCCTGGCCGGCCACGCCGCCTGGCAGCGCTCGACCGACGAGGCCACCGGCCGCGATCCCGGCTACGCGCCGCGCCGGTTGCTGAACCTGCGCGCCGACTGGACGCTGCCGCAGGCCTGGCAGCTCGGTATGCAGGTGCGCGAGGTGGCCGGCCGCCGCCGTCCGCCGGGCGATGCGCGCGCGCCGCTGGCCGATTACACGAACTGGGATGCCCACCTGCGCAGCCCCGCCTTCGCCGGCGGCTGGCGCGTGATGCTGGCCGTCAACAACGTCTTCGACGCCGACCGCCGCGAGCCGAGCACCGCGCCGGGTGTGTCCCTGCCGAACGACATTCCGCTGCCCGGGCGAGCGGCGGTGCTGCAGGCGAGCTGGCGTTTCTGACGCCGCCGCGGGCCGGGATCAGCCCGGCGCGGCGTGGTCCAGCTGCGAGAAGCGCACCGGCAGCAGCTCACGCGTGGCGAGTGCGCCATCGAGCGTCTTCTGCACCACGATCAGCCGCTGCGCATCGGGCGGCCCGGCCGGCAGCACCAGGCGGCCGCCGAGCTTGAGCTGCGCGATCAGTGCCGGCGGGATCTGCTCCGGCGCGGCGGTGACGATGATCTTGTCGAACGGTGCCTGCTCGGGCCAGCCGTGGTTGCCGTCGCCGATGCGCAGCTCGACGTTGTCGCAGCCGGCGTCGGCGAGGCGCCGCCGCGCCTGCAGCGCCAGCGTCTCGATCAGCTCGACGCTGTAGACCCGCCGCGCCAGCGCCGACAGCACCGCGCACTGGTAACCCAGGCCGGTGCCGATCTCCAGCACGCGGTCGGTCGGCTGCAGCTCGAGCAGGTCGGTCATCACCGCGACGATGAAGGGCTGCGAGATCGTCTTGTCGCAGCCGATCGGCAGCGGGCGGTTCAGGTAGGCCAGCGGCCGCAGCAGCGGCGGCACGAAGAGGTGCCGCGGCACGTCGCCGAGCGCGTCGAGCACGCGGCGCTGCAGCGCGGCCTTGCCGAGCTGGCCGCAGCTGAACACCGTCATCGCGACGATCTCGCCGATCATCGTCTGGCGCAGTTCGGAGAATTCGGTATCGGTCATGAGGTGCCGCCCTGACCCATCGCCCGACCATCGTACGCCGCTGGCGCGCCAGCGCAATCCGGTACAAGACCGCGCGAATGCGGGGGCCTAAGCTCTTCCGGCATGTGGATCGGAACTTCGTACGCGCTCGCCGCCGGCCTGATGTGGGGCCTGGTCTTCATCGGCCCCTTGCTGCTGCCGGACTACCCGGCGGCGCTGCTGTCCTTCGGCCGCTACGTCGCCTTCGGGCTGATCGCCGTGCCGCTGGCCTGGGCTGATCGGGCGAAGCTCGCGCAACTGTCGCGTGCCGACTGGCTGGAAGCGGCGCGGCTCGGGCTCATCGGCAACATCGTCTACTACCTGTTCCTCGCCAGCGCGATCCAGCAGGCCGGCGGGCCGCTGCCGACGATGATCATCGGCACGCTGCCGGTGTTGATCGCGCTCGCTTCGCGGCTGCGCGAGCGCGGCCGCGGCGATGCCGCCCTCGGCTGGACACAGCTCGCGCCCTCGCTGCTGCTGATAGGCGCCGGCATCGCCTGCGTCAACCAGGTCGAGCTCGACGCGCTGCGCGCCGCCCCGGCCGCCGACTTCGGGCGTTATGCCGCCGGCGCCGCACTGGCCGTCGGCGCGCTGCTGTGCTGGACCTGGTATCCGATCCGCAACGCCGACTGGCTGCGCGCCCACCCCGACCGCAGCCCGCGCGCCTGGGCCACCGCGCAAGGCCTGGCGACGCTGCCGATGGCGCTGGCCGGCTACCTCGGCTGGATGCTGTGGGCGTCGTTCGCCGAGCCGGCGTTCGCTCTGCCGCTCGGCCCGCGGCCCGAACGCTTCCTGGCGCTGATGTTCGCGATCGGCCTGTTCGCGTCCTGGCTCGGCACGCTGTGCTGGAACGCCGCCAGCCAGCGCCTGCCGACCGCGCTGGTCGGCCAGCTGATCGTCTTCGAGACGCTCGCCGCGCTGGCCTATGCGCTGGCGCTGCGCGGCGACGCGCCGGCGCCGGCGACGCTGATCGGCGCCGCGCTGCTCGTGGCGGGGGTCGTGTGGGCGCTGCGCACGCCGCGCGGCCTGCGGCTTGCCTGAACTCGCCCCGTGATCAGGCGCCGGCCAGCGCCTCGTCGACCAGCTCGATCCAGTGCGCGACGCGCGTCGTCGTGCCGCCTTGCAGGTGCTGGATGCAGCCGATGTTCGCCGAGACGATGACCGCGGGCTCGAGCGCGCCGAGGTGGCCGAGCTTGCGGTCGCGCAATTGCTTGGCAAGTTCAGGCTGCAGCACCGAATAGGTGCCGGCCGAGCCGCAGCACAGGTGGCTTTCGTTCAGCGGCAGCGTGACCTCGAAGCCGAGGGCGCGCAGGCCCGCCTCGACGCCGCCGCGCAGCTGCTGCCCGTGCTGCAAGGTGCATGGTGGATGGAAGGCGAGCTTGCGTGCATCGGCGCGGCGCAGCTTCGGCTGCAGCGCAGCCACGAGCTCCGGCAGCAGCTCCGACAGGTCCCTGGTCAGCGCCGCGATGCGCCGGGCCTTGTCGGCATACGCCGGATCACGCGCCAGCGCGTGGCCGTAGTCCTTGACCATCACGCCGCAGCCCGACGCGTTCATCACGATCGCCTCGACCTCGCCGCGCTCGACCTGCGGCCACCAGGCATCGATGTTGCGGCGCATGTCGGCCAGGCCGCCGTCGTGGTCGTTCAGGTGCGTGCGCAGCGCGCCGCAGCAGCCGGCGTCCGGCGCCACCCGCGTCTGGATGCCGGCGGCATCGAGCACGCGCGCGGTCGCGGCGTTGATGTTCGGCAGCATCGAGGGCTGCACGCAGCCGGCGAGCAGCAGCACCTTGCGCGCATGCGTGCGGCGCGGCCAGTGATGTGCGCGCGGCGGCGCGGCGGCCGGCACTTTGTCCTGCAGCGCCTTGGGCACGAAGGGCCGCGCCAGCTTGCCCAGCGCCATTGCCGGCGCGAACAGCGGCGACGGCAGCCCTTCCTTCAGCAGCCAGCGCTGCATCCGCTCGGCCGCCGGCCGCTCGACCTTGCGCTCGACGATCCGACGGCCGATCTCGACCAGCGCGCCGTACTGCACGCCGGATGGGCAGGTGGTTTCGCAGTTGCGGCAGGTCAGGCAGCGGTCCAGGTGCAGCTGCGTCGCGCTGGTCGGCGCCTGGCCCTCGAGGACCTGCTTGATCAGGTAGATGCGGCCACGCGGACCGTCGAGCTCGTCGCCGAGCAATTGGTAGGTCGGGCAGGTTGCGGTGCAGAAGCCGCAGTGCACGCACTTGCGCAGGATGGCTTCGGCGGTCTCGCCGTCGGGCGTGCCCTTGAACTCGGGGGCGAGGTCGGTCTGCATATGTCTCTGCGAGCTCAGGCCAGCGTGTAGGCCAGCCGCCAGTAGTGGCGCGTTGCCGACCACTGCGGGTCGCGGGCGCGCGCGCCGAGCTGCGCGATCGCCTCGTCGCGCTCGGGAAAGTTCTTCAGCACCTCGTGGATCGAGCCGTCGGAGAGCGTGCGCTGCTGGTAGCTGTTGCCCTCGGCATCGCGGCGCGTGATCGGCGTGCTGCTGCCTTCGGCGTAGGCGTTGTCGAGCATCACGATGCGCGCGCCGGGTTCGAGCCTTGCGTGCAGCGTGTCCAGCCAGGCCGGCAGGCGCGCGCGCGGCACGTGCGACCACCAGTGGCCGGCGAACGCGGCGTCGAAGCGCTCGCCGTCGAGGCCGGCCAGCGTGTACGCGTCGAGCGAGCGCAGCTCGACCGACGCCGGCAGCGGCTTGGCGCGGGCGATCGCCATCGTCTCGGGATTCAGGTCGGTTGCCAGCCAGTGCGCGGCGTCGCGCGCGCCGTGCACGGTCCACCAGCCGGTGCCGCAGGCGATCTCCAGCACGCGGCGGCCGCTGAAGAAGGCCGGCAGCGTGGTTTCCAGCGCGCGCAGCTCGGCCTGGCGCTCGGGCTTGTGATAAATCCGTTCGTACTCGGCCGCGCGGCGCGCGTAGTACACGGCCATGTCTGCTTCGGGGGTCGTGGTCATCTACAGGTCGGGATAGAGGCGGCCGGGGTTGAAGATCCGCTCGGGGTCGAAGGCATGCTTGATGCCGCGCTGGATGCGCAGCTGCGCGTCGGGCAGTGCCGCCAGCACGCCGGCCGACTTGTCGCCGCGGAAGACCACCGCGTGGCCGCCGAGCTTGGCCGCCGCTTCACGCAGCAGCGCGGCCGGCGCGCTGGTAACGAGCCAGCGCTGCGCGCCGCCCCACTCGATCAGCTGCTCGCCGCTCAAGGCCAGCGGCGGTGCGGTCTGCTTGACCGACAGGCGCCACAGCGTCGCGCCGCCGGCGAGCGCGCGCTGGGCGCTCTGGAAGAACTCGTCGCGCTGGTCGCGCAGGCCGCGCCAGAAGGTGTCGGCCAGCGCCGCGTCGATGCGCTCGCCGCCGAGTTGCCCGGCGGCCGCCTGCACCGCCGCCGACGCACCCGACAGCCGGACCACGAGCATGCCGCTCCACCACGCGCTGGCATTGATCGGCAGCGGCTCGCGGCCCCAGGCGTTGAGCTGGCGCAGCGCCTCGGCCTGTTCACGCTCGAAGCGCAGCGTGATCGTCGCCGGCGCGATCGGCAGCACCTTCAGCGACACCTCGAGGATCACGCCGAGGATGCCCATCGAGCCGGCCAGCAGTCGCGAGACGTCGTAGCCGGCGACGTTCTTCATCACCTGGCCGCCGAAGCTCAGGACTTCAGCGCGGCCGTTCAGCAGCGTCGCGCCGAGCAGGTAGTCGCGCAGCCCGCCGCTGGCCGCGCGCGCGGGGCCGGCCAGGCCGGCGGCGACCATGCCGCCGACGGTGCCGCCGTCGGCGAAACGTGGCGGCTCGAAGGCCAGGCACTGGCCTTGTTCGGCGAGTGTCGACTCGAGCTCGGCCAGCGGTGTGCCGGCGCGCACCGTGACCACCAGCTCGCTCGGCTCGTAGCGGCTGATGCCGGTGAGCGCGCGTGTGTCCAGCGGCTCGCCTTGCGGCGCCTCGCCGTAGAAGTCCTTGCTGCCGCCGCCGCGGATGCACAGCGGCGTGCGGCTCGCTCGGGCGGTCTGCACGCGGTCGATCAATGCCGTGAGGGCGGCGTCAGCCATCGTCAGAAACGCTCCAGGTCCGGAAAGGGCAGCAGACCCTTCTTGACGTGCATCTTCCCGTACTCGGCGCAGCGCTGAAGCGTCGGAATCAGCTTGCCGGGATTCAGCAGGCCCTGCGGGTCGAAGGCGGCCTTCAGCGCCGTCATCTGCGCCAGCTCGGTGGCGCTGAACTGCACGCACATCGAATTGAGCTTCTCGACGCCGACGCCGTGCTCACCGGTCACCGTGCCGCCCATCGCGACGCTGGTCTCGAGGATGTCGGCGCCGAACAGCTCGGCACGGTGCAGCTGGTCGGGATCGTTGGCGTCGAACAGGATCAGCGGATGCAGGTTGCCGTCGCCGGCGTGGAAGACGTTGCAGCAGCGCAGCGCGTAACGCTGTTCCATCTGCTGGATCGCGAGCAGGATGTCGGCCAGCCGCTTGCGCGGGATCGTCGAGTCCATGCACATGTAGTCGGGGCTGATGCGGCCCGAGGCGGGGAAGGCGTTCTTGCGGCCGCTCCAGAACTTCAGCCGCTGCGGCTCGTCCTCGCTGACTTCGAGCCGCGTCGCGCCGCAGCCGGCGAGCACACCGCGCATGCGCTCGACCTCTTCGGCCACCTCTTCGGGCGTGCCGTCGCTTTCGCACAGCAGGATCGCCGCGGCGTCGAGGTCGTAGCCGGCGCCGACGAAGGCCTCGACCGCGGCGGTCATCGGCTTGTCCATCATCTCCAGGCCCGCTGGGATGATGCCGGCGGCGATGATCGCCGCCACGGCATCGCCGGCTTTGCGCACGTCGTCGAAGCTGGCCATGATGCAGCGCGCGAGCTGGGGTTTCGGCAGCAGCTTGACGGTGACTTCGACGATCACCGCCAGCATGCCCTCGCTGCCGATCACGATCGGCAGCAGGTCCAGCCCCGGCGCATCGAGCGCCTCGCTGCCGAACTCGACCGGCTCGCCCTCGATCGTGAAGCCGCTCGCTTTAAGCACGTTGTGCAAGGTCAGCCCGTACTTCAGGCAATGCACGCCGCCGGAGTTTTCGGCGACGTTGCCGCCGATCGTGCAGGCGATCTGGCTCGACGGGTCGGGCGCGTAATAAAGCCGATAAGGCGCGGCCGCCTCGCTGATCGCCAGGTTGCGCACGCCGCATTGCACGCGCGCGGTGCGGCTCGCGACGTCGACCGCCAGGATGCGGTTGAACTTGGCCAGCGACAGCGTGACGCCCAGCGCATGCGGCATCGCGCCGCCCGACAGCCCCGTGCCGGCGCCGCGCGCGACGACCGGCACGCGCAGGGCATGGCAGGCGCGCAGCACGGCGGCCACCTGCGCCTCGGATTCCGGCAGCGCGACGACCAGCGGCGTCTCGCGGTACGCGGTCAGGCCGTCGCATTCGTAGGGCACGGTGTCCTCGCGCCGGTACAGCAGCGCATGCGGCGGCAGCAGTGGCGCAAGCGCCGCGATCACCGCGGCCTGGCGCGTGGCGCGCTCGGCGGGCTGCAGCGAATCGAGCAGGGGAGAAGACATCGCGGGGCAGTCTAGTGCAGCGCTCGCGCGCCCCCGGCTGAAAGTTCTGCGCTGCCTGCGTGAAGGAAATTCAGGCCAGCGACTGCTGCAGCCAGTCGGCGAAGGCGGCGCACTCCCAGCGTTTCAGCGTTCCCGGCTTCCAGCACAGCCAGTGCTGGTGCGGCGAGTTGACCACGCGCGGCGACAGGCGCATCAGCCGCCCGCTGTCGAGCCAGGCCGCGCCGAGCTTCAGCCGCGCCAGCGTGACGCCGAATCCGGCCGCCGCGGCATCGAGCATCAGGCCGACGTCGTTGAACTGCGCACCTTCGCGCGGTTCGGGCAGCCCCAGGCCGCAGGCGGCGAACCAGGTCGACCAGGGCTCGAGCGGGCTGCGGATCAGGCGCACGCGGCTGCACTCGGCGGCGCTTTCGAAGTGATCGTCGAAGGGGCCGTGCTCGGCCAGGAAGTCGGGGCTGCAGGCGGGGGTGACTTGGTCGGTGAGCAGCAGGCGGTAGTCGAGGCCGCTGCCGGCGGCGGGCTCGGCGCCGAAACGAATCTCCAGATCGGCCGGTTCCCCCGTCACATCGAGCAAGGGAATGGCCACCTGCAACACCAGCTCGACATCCGGCCAGGCACGCCGGAAACCGGCCAGCCTCGGCAGCAGCAGCTCGCGCGAGAAGGTCGGCGTGACGGCGATGCGCAGCCGCGCGCCGCCACCGTCGCCGCAACGCGGCAGTTGCGCCAGCGCGGTGAGCGCCGGCCGCACCTGCGCGAGGCAGGCGACGCCGTCGGCGGTCAGCGTGAAATCGGCGCGCTCGAAGAGCCGCGTGCCGAGCTGGGTCTCGAGCTGGCGCAGCCGGTGGCTGACGGCGCTGGGCGTCACGTTCAGCTCGTCGGCCGCCTGCGTCACGCTGCGCAGCCGCGCCAGCGCCTCGAAGGCCTGCAGGTTCTGGATCGGCGGGATGCGCGGCGCGGCCATCGGATGCTCAGGCCGCGCGGCTCCAGCCCGGCGGCGTGCAGTACAGCAGGTGCGGCTGCAGCGGATGGCCGGGCAGGTTCGGATGATCGAAGGCGCCGGCCAGCGCCAGCGCCAGGCGCTGCATCACCGCCTGCGACTTCAGGTTGCCGACGGTGGTGAACGAGACGATGCGCGGGCGGCGCAGCTCGTCGCGCGCGAAATCGAGCAGCAGACGCGCCGCTTCGCTCGCATAACCCTGGCCCCAGGCGGCCCGCGCGAGGCGCCAGCCGATCTCGAGCTGCGGCGCGTCATCGAAGCCCGGCAGCGGGATCGTGAACGGCGGCACCGACAGGCCGACGAAGCCGGCGAAGCCCAGCCCCGGCACGTCGAGCGCGTAGTGGCCCCATCCCTGCGATTGCAGCCGCTCGGCCATGCGCCGCGCCATCGCGTCGCTGTCTTCGCGGGCGAGCGGCGCCTTCAGGTAGCGCATCACCTCGGGATCGGCATTCAGCGCGGCGAAGGCCGGCAGGTCGTCGTCGCGCCAGGCGCGCAGCCGCACGCGCGGCCCCTCGAACATGAACGAGCTCACCGGCCGACGAACACCGTCAGCACCCCGGTGTAGCCGTAGAGGTGGCGATGCCCGATCTCGCCGCCGGCGAAGAAGCCGACCAGCGGCACGTCGCCGAGCGCGCGCTGCACGATCAGCGCCTCGGCCGAGGGCGAGCCGAAATGCGGCCCGCCGCGGCCGGCGCAGGAGACGTAGATCGCGCCGGCGATGTGCGGTGCGCTGGCCTCGCCGGTGCCGCCGAGCAGCGCCGGTACCGGCCGGTCGGGCGCCAGCGCCTCGACCTCCTCGCGGATCTCGCTGCAGACGCGCACCAGGTCGCGGCGCGCGGCTTCGGCATCGCGGCGGCAGAAGGTGAGCTGCTCGCCCGCCACCGCCAGGTCGGCGATGGCCACCGCATCACGCGCCGGGTCGATGCCGATCAGGTGGCGCACGCGGGTCTCGACGCCGAACTGCCCGCCGTGGCCGAGCGGCGCGGCGTCCGCATCGGCCAGCCCGACCAGCGTCGCACGCAGCGCGCGGATCGCCGCTTCCGGGCGGTCCAGCGTCTGGCCCAGGTCGGCCAGCAGCAGCGGCAGCGCCGGCTGGCCGTCGAGCTCGAGCACGATGTTGCTGACTTCGGTGCCGGGCCGGCCGCGTGGTGAGTCGCTGCTGGCCGCCACGCCGGTGATGCGCCGCACCGGGCCGACCGGCTGGCAGCCCTGCGTCACGCGCGAGACCAGCGCCACGTCGGGGCCGAAGGCGACGCCCGACAGCCCACCCTCGAAGACGCCGTCGGCCAGGTGCAGCGAGCGCTCGCGCGAGCTGGCCAGGCCGCCGAACAGGTAGCCCGACTGCGTGCGCTCGCTGAGCTCGGCGATCAGCTCGGCGAGCTCGGGCGTGCCCGGATCGGCATGCACGAGCGCCGTGCGGGCATCGCTGGACGACAGCGGGCGCCGACCGTTGAAAAGCTGGAAATCGGTTTCGGGCAAGTCGCCGAGCATCAGCGACAGCGCCGGTGCGTCGATGTATTCGGCGCCGCTGCCGATCACGCCGATGCCGACCGCGCCGGCCCAGGCGACGCCCGGCCAGCGCCGCTGCGCGTCTTCGAGCAGCCGCTCGGCGTCGGCGGCGAAGTGGTCGGTCAGGTAAATCAGGCCGAGCGTCGGCACGAAGGCCGGCGCGCGCTGGCTGCGCTGCGCGTCGATCTGCGCGGCGACGAGCGCCAGCGCCATCCCGGCGTCGGGATGGGTGGCGTGCGCGGCGAAGAAACTGCTCATCGGCGGAAAGCGGGGCAAAAGGGGCGGCGACTGTCAGCGCGGCGTGGCGGCCCGCTTGCGCGGCCGCGCGGCCGGCTGGCGTGCACCCGTGGCAGGCGGCGTGCCGGCTGCCGAGCTGTCGCCGATGGTGCTGCGTTTGGCCGGTGTGGCGCGGCCATTGCCCGCGGCCTCCTTGCGCTCGGCGGAGGCGCGCGCGGCCTTCTGCGCCACATCGGCCGCCGTCTTCGCCACCGCCGCCGGCATCGCGGCCGCCTTCTTCAGCGTTTCGCTGGCGGCATCGAAGCCCTGCTTGACCATCGCGCCGGCGAGCCCCTTGGCGGCATCGGCCGCGCTGTCCTTCATCGCGTTGGCCGCCAGCTCGGTGAACTGCTTGGTCAGCGCGCCCCACCACTGCATCGGGTCGGGCACGCCCGGCGGCACCTGCGGCGCGGCGCTGGCGCGCGGCTTGCGCGCGGGGCTGGCCTTGGCCGGCTCCGCTTCACGGTCGGGCTCATCGGCTTCGTCGTCGTGGTCGTCATCGCCATCGTCGGCGGCCGGCGCGGGGGCCTCGGGCAACTTGATCTTCAGCGATTCGGTCAGGTCGCCGAGCGAGACGTTCATCGTCTTCAGCGTCGACAAGGTCATGCGCTGCACCTCGAGCGCCTGGATCGTCGCGCCCAGCATGCGCGCGTTCTGCTCGAGCCAGAACTGCACCGTGCGCAGCTCGCTGATGCGCTTCTCGAGCTCCTCGGGATTCAAGGTCGGCGCGACCCACTGGCCGACCGAGGGCAGCGCCGCGCCGGCGTTCTTGACCAGGCCTTGCAGGAAATCGAAGCCCGGCACGAGCTTGCTGAACGCGGCGGTCGGATCGGCCATGAGGTCTCCTTTGATGTTGGCCCCCAGGCGCCTTCGGCGCCGGCCCCGAGGGGCACTCGTCGCCTTGGGGCGGCCCGGCGGCGCCGGGTGAAGTTGCCCGCCGATGGTAGTCCGGGATGGCGACGAAGTCAGTCTTGCTTGGCGGCGGGTGCGAAGCTCACGCGCTGCACGCTGTAGCCGCGTTTTTCCATCAGGTGCGGCAGGCCGAGCGGCCCGGTCATGTGCAGCGAGCCGACGGCCGCGAAAACCGTCTTGCCGCCGCTGTGCAGCGCGTCGATGCGTTCGGCCATCGGGCCGTTGCGTTCGTCGTTGACGCGGCGCAGGAAGGCGCGGTCATCGTCGGTCTCGATGCACTCGCACCATTGTTCGTAGCGTGACAGCACGTCCAGGTCACCCTGCTCCCAGGCCCGCGCGACGCGCACCAGCGCCGTGCGCGAGGCGCCGCGTTCGAGCTGCGACAGCGCCTGCTCGGCCATCGCCACGGCCTGCTTGGCATCACCGGGCACCAGCAGCGCGGCCTGTTGCACGGCCGACTCCAGCGCGACGATCGGCTTGGCTGCCGCGCGTGCGAAGCCGCCCAGCACCAGCTCCTGCGCATAGGCCGGATCGAAGCCTTCGCGCCGCGCCGACAGCACCGTCAGCGTGATCGCCTGCATCACCGGGTGCTGGCCGGACAGCAGCTCGAGCCCGAGGCAGGCGGCTTCGGCCTGGCGCGCGAGCCGCTGCTGCATCGCCGGCGGCAGCTGAAATCGCGCATCGCCGGCGGTGCTGCGGGAGAGCTCGTCGAGCGTCTTCGGATCGGTCAGGTCGAGCTCCAGCGCCAGCGCCTGTGCGCCCATCAGCGCCTCGCGCACCTGCGGGCCGGGAAAAGCCCAGTCGAGCTTGCCGACGTGGATCGTGCCGTACAGGTACGAATTGCGGCCGTCCTTGCTGATGCGCCAGAGGAAGCCGCGGTCGCGCGCCGCCTGCACGGCGGCCTGCACCTGCTCGGACGTCGGCGCCTGCGCCACCGGCGGGCAGTCGGCGACGCGGGGCGCGGCCGAGGCGGCCGGCGTCGCGCTCGGCGGCGCGGCCGGGGCCGGCAGCGGCACGAACAAGGTGGCGAACGGTGCCGCAAGGGTTGCCAGGGCCCGGGCGAGACGCCCGCGGAAGCGAAGATTCATGGGCCGACGATGCCATGAATTCCACGCCGGCCCGAAGGCCGGTTGTCACGCCCGGCACCGGAGGCCGGGTTTTCCCCTGGCCGCGTTCAGCGCGCGGCCAGCGGGTACCACCAGCCGTCGGCGCCGCGCTGGTAGTACTGGCCGCCGGCATCGACGTGGTAGGTCTGGCCCTGGTGCACGTGGGTCGTATTGCGCTGCCAGGTGTGCGGCAGCACGCGGGCGCTGCCGTCGCGGGCCTGGTAGCTGCTGTTGCCCATCAGCTGCCGGCCGGCCTCGGCCTGGTTGGCGTAATAACCGTCACGCAGGCCTTGCTGCGCCTGCGCGCGCTGTGCCTGGGCCTGCTGCAGGCCTTGCCACGCGGCGCGTTCGCGGGCCTGGTTGCCGGCCTCGGTCGAGCGCATGTGCGCCATGCCCTGCGCGCTGTAGCCGTTGGTGTAGACGTAGTAGTAGGTGAAGTTCGCGTAGTCCATCGGCGCGCGGCCGCTGGCCTGGGCCTGCGCCACGTGCTGGCGGTACATCGCCTGCACCTGCGGGTCCTGCATGCGCTGCTGCACGATGCCCTGCACCATCTGCTGGCCGCGCGCGATGTTGGCGTTCATCGCCGCCATCGACCGCTGGACCATCGCGCCGTAGTCCTGCGCGGTGGCGGCCAGCGGCAGGGCGGAGATCAGCAGGGCGGCGGCGCTGCGCAGAAAGGTCGTGAGATTCATCGTCGGGCTCCGGTGGAAGAAGGGATGCCCGAACGATAGAAACCGACCATTAGGCGAACGCTAGCGCCACTGCATTCAGCGCCGTGACCAAGGTCACTCGGCGTTCGAATCCACCACGCGCTGCTCGATGGCGCCGAAGATCGACTGGCCGTCGCGGCCCTTCATCTCGATGCGGATGGTGTCGCCGAACTGCATGAAGTCGGTCTTCGGCGCGCCGTCCTCGATGGTCTCGATGGCCCGCTTTTCGGCGATGCACGAATAACCGCGCGACCAGTCCTGGTTGCTGACGGTGCCCGAGCCGACGATCGAGCCGGCGCGCACGCGGCGCGTCTTCGCCAGGTGGGCGATCAGCTGGCCGAAGTGGAAGGTCATCTCGGGGCCGGCATCGGTCAGCCCGACCTTGCGGTCGTTCCATGCCGATTGCAGCGTCAGGTGCACGCGGCCGCCTAACCAGGCCTCGCCCAGCTCGTCGGGCGTCACCGCGACCGGGCTGAAGGCGGTGGCCGGCTTGGCCTGCAGGAAGCCGAAGCCCTTGGCCAGCTCGTCGGGGATCAGGTGGCGCAGGCTCCAGTCGTTGGCCAGCATCACCAGGCGGATGCCTTCGAGCGCGGCATCGGGGCTCGCGCCGGCGGGTACGTCACCGGTGATCACCGCGACTTCGGATTCGAAATCGATGCCCCAGTCGGTGCTGGCAAAGCGCGCATCCTCGCAGGGGCCGAGGAAGTCATCGCTGCCGCCCTGGTACATCAGCGGGTCGGTGTAGAAGCTCTCGGGCACCGTCGCGCCGCGCGCCTTGCGCACCAGCTCGACGTGGTTGATGTAGGCCGAGCCGTCGGCCCACTGGTAGGCGCGCGGCAGCGGCGCCATGCATTGGCGCGGCTCGAACGGGAAGGCATGGCGCGCCCGGCCGTGGTTCAGCGTGACGTACAGGTCCTGCAGCTGCGGCGACAGGTAGTTCCAGTCGTCCAGCACCTGCTGCAGCCGGGTGGCGATGCCGTTGGCGTAGTGGGCGGTCGCGAGGTCGCGCGAGACGACGATCAGCTGGCCGTCGCGCGAGCCGTCCTGGTAGGTGGCGAGTTTCATTGTTCGAAGCGGGTGACAGCTTGGTGGCAGCATTGTCCGATGCTGTGGATGCCGGCCCGTCCAGAACGCCGCGAACGCCGCCCCGGGCCGCGGCCGCGGGTGCTGGCGCCGCTCGCGCTGGCGGTGGCGGCGTTGCACCTCGCGCTGCTGCTGCGCTGGGCGCCGAGCGACGAAGGCGAGCGGCCCGGCGCGCTGTCGCGGCCGGTGCCGGTGATGCAGGTGGTGCAGGCGATCGTGCCGCCGCCGCAGCAACAGGTCGTGGTGACACCGGCGACCCCGATGCCGGCGATCACCGCGCCGGCGCCGGCCGCCGCGCCGCTGCCGCACGCAGCGGCGCTTCCGCTGCCCGCGGTCACCGTGCGCGTGCCCGAGGCGCCGCCGGCCAGCGCCGAGCCGCCGACCGCCGCTGCGGAAGCCGACGCCGACGAAGCCCCGATCGCCGCCGGCGACACACCGCCGCCGGTCTACGCCACCACGCTGCCCGGTGCGACGCAGCTGCGCTACCGCATGCAGCGCGGCCCGCTGAGCGGCGAGGCGCAGCTCGTCTGGCGGCCCGACGGTGACCGCTACACGCTGCATTTCGAGGCCCGCGGCGGCGCCGGCCGGCCGCTGATCGAACAACACAGCCAGGGCCTGCTCGATGCCGGCGGCCTGGCGCCCGATCGTTTCAGCGACCGCCGCCGCGCCCGCGGCGCGCAGTCGGCGCACTTCGACCGCGGCGGCGGCCGCATCCACTTCAGCGGGCCGGGCCATGCGTACCCCGCCTGGCCCGGTGCGCAGGACCGGCTCGGCTGGATCGTGCAGCTGGCGGCGATCCAGTCTGCTGCGGCGCACCAGAGTTCCGACGGCCTGCCGCTGCCCGAGGTCCGGCTCTTCGTCGTCGGCGCGCGCGGCGGCGCCGGCTGGTGGACCTTCCAGCGCCAGGGGCGCGAAACGGTCGCCACGCCTTTCGGCACCCCGGTCGAGGCCTGGCACTACGAACGGCGGCCGGCGATCGCGCGCGACCTGCACGTCGAGGCCTGGCTCGACCCGGCGCGCGGCTTCTGGCCGGTGCGCCTGCGCTGGCGGCCGGCGATCGGCGGGCCGGCCCTCGAGCTGCTGCTGTCGGCCGAGCCCGACATGGCCGCGGGGCGTTGACCGACCTTGAATTGCCCCGCTGCGGCGTCAACTGGGGGCGAAGGAGTTCCCCATGCAGCTGCTTTACAACTCGGACAACTTCGTCGTCGTTGCGTTCGAGCTCAGCGCCGGCGAGCCGGGCGTGTCGGACGCCCGCGGCGGCTACGAGATCGTCGACAAGTTCAATCGCAAGGAAATCTTCATCGAGGGTGAGCTGGCCCAGAGCTTCAAGCTGGGCGTGCAGGCGCTGGTCGATGCCGGGCCGACGGAGGAAGACCTCGACGAATACATCAGCCGCTATACGGCGCTGGCACAACAACCGGTGTTGATGCACTGACGGCGGCACTGACGGCGGCACTGAGGGCCGATGAGGCACTGAAGCCGTGCGGGGCAGCGGGCAGGCCCCTTGCCCGCGCGGTCGCGCTGCGCCAAGATGGCCCCGAGAGGGGACATTCATCTTGAAAGGCCCGACCAGCCACAGCAGCGCGCAGTGGATCGTGTCGCCCGGCCTCGCCCAGGCGCCGGTGCTCGATCGGCTGTGCTCGCATTTCGTGCTGACGCTGACGCGCGCGCAAGCCGGTCAGTTCAACCTGCGGCGCGACTGGGGCGGCCTGCTCGCACTGGTCGGTCGCCACCTCGTCTGGCCGGCCAGCGTGCTGGGCCGCCTGCGTGCCTATCTGAACAAGCGCTGCGAGGGCAACGTGCTGTGGCGCGGTCATCGTGAGCTCGCCGACGCGGCCTTCATCGAACGCCACGGCCTGTGGCGCGGCCCGTATGAAGAGGGCACGCTCTTCTTCTACCTCGACGAGTACATCAAGGACGCGCCCAAGGACCTCGCCGCGGTGCTGTCGGCCACCTGCGACTGGCTCGGACGCGACCTGAAGAAGCAGTCGACGCTGGTGCAGAAGAACATCGACGCGCTCGGCAGCCTGCTGCAGCTGAATCCGGCCGAGCGTGCGCTGCTGCTGTACGGCACGCTGGCGCGCTACCAGCGTGAGCTGCGCGGGCTGCTGGTCGAGTTCAAGGTCTCGAATGCGCAACAAGCCTACGCGGCGATCGCCGCGGTGGCCGGCGTCGACGAGCGCGAGGTCGCCGAGGCGCTGCGCGCCGGCAGCCGGCTCGAGCGCATCGGCATGGTCGAGAACCTGATCTCGGAGCACAACATCACCGACCTGGCCGACCTGATGAAGGTCAGCGAGCAGCTGCCGCCGGTGCTGATGCGCGAGTACAAGGGGCCCGACGAGCTGATGGCGGTGTTCACCCGCCCGGCCACCAAGTCGGAGCTGAAGCCGGCCGACTTCGGCTTCGTCGCCGACGACGTCACGATGCTGACGCGGCTGCTGCGCAACGCCGCATCGAGCGAGGCGCATGGCGTCAACGTGCTGCTGTACGGGCCACCGGGCACCGGCAAGACCGAGCTTGCGAAGGTCTGCGCGCAGGCCGCCGGGCTGGTGCTCTACGAGGTGGAATATGCCGATCGCGACGGCAATTCGCTGTCCGGCCGCGACCGCTACCGCTCGCTGCAGATCAGCCAGGTGTTCCTCAAGGGCAGCCCCGAGGTCGCGCTGCTGTTCGACGAGGTCGAGGACGTCTTCCCGCCGCTGTCGGCCGATGCCGCGCAGTGGATGGCGCGGCTCGATTCGTCCGGCGCCGAGTCGCCGCCGTCGGCCAGCGTCAGCGGCAAGGCCTGGGTCAACCAGATCCTCGAGACCAACCGCGTGCCGGTGATCTGGATCACCAACCGCATCGAGCAGATCGACCCGGCCTTCCGGCGCCGCTTCCAGTACCACCTGGAGCTGAAGTCGCCGCCGCCCGGCGCGCGCCTGGGCCTGGTGCAGCGGGCGCTCGACGGCGAGCCGGTCAGCGAGAGCTTCGCCGCCAAGCTCGCCGAGCGGCGTGGGCTGACGCCGGCGCAGATCCGCACCGCGGTGCGCTTCGCGCGGCTCGCCGGCGAAACGGGGCAGACCGAATCGCTGATCGAACGCCAGCTCGGCAATGCCGACCGCGCACTCGGCCAGACCGCCGCCGGCGCGCCGGCGCGGCCGATCGTCACCCGCTACGACCTGGCGCTGCTGAACCTCGAGAGCCGCTTCCCGATCGAGCGCATCGTCGAGGCGCTGCGCCGGCGCGGCCATGGCACCTTGTGCCTGCACGGGCTGCCGGGCAGCGGCAAGACGGCGCTGGCCGAGTACATCGCCCAGGCCTTGAGCCGGCCGCTGATGGTGCGGCTGGCGAGCGACCTGGTCAGCAAGTTCGTCGGCGAAACCGAGTCCAACATGGCGCGCATGTTCGCCGAGGCCGAAGCCGAGCAGGCCGTGCTGCTGCTCGACGAGGCCGACAGCTTCCTGCGCAGCCGGCGCCGCGCCGAGCGCCACTACGAGGTCACCGAGGTCAACGAGATGCTGGCCGGCATGGAGCGTTTCGCCGGCATCTTCATCTGCACGACCAACCTCTTCGAGGACCTCGACGAGGCGGCGCTGCGCCGCTTCACCTTCAAGATCGCCTTCCGCGCGCTGGCGCCGGCGCAGCGCGAGCGCATGTTCATCGCCGAGGCGCTGCAGGGCCAGGGCGAGCCCGATGCCGAGCAGCGCGCTCGCCTGGCCGCGCTCGACCTGCTGACGCCGGGGGACTTCGCGTCGGTGCAGCGCCAGATCGACATCCTCGGCGCGCCGCTGCAGCCGGACGAGTTCCTGAGCCAGCTCGAAGGCGAGCACCGCGTGAAGCCCGAGGTGCGCGAGCGCCGTTCGATCGGCTTCGGCGCGCCGCGGCCGAGTTGATCCGGCGCAGCGGTTGTTCATTTTTGCGACTTTCGGCGCGCCTTGGCGCTCAAGCCGAGGCCGCCGGGCGTCGATCTGTCAGCCATGGATTCGTTTCATCGCTGGCTTGGCCTCGGCCCCGCGCTGCTGCTGGCCGTGCTGGCCATCGGCTTCGCGCTGCTGTACTGGCGCCAGCGGCGCGCCGGCCGGCGGCTCGCCGCTTCGCTCGAAGCGCTGACGACACGCCAGGGCGACTCGCGGCTGTTCGAGCTGCCGGGCCTGTTCACGCGGCCGCAGTACGACGAGGCGTTCGACGATGCGGTGCGGCGCTGTGACCGCGGCCTCGCGGAACTGACGCTGCTGTTCGTCGACATCGACAACTTCAACAGCGTCAACGACGCGCATGGTTACGACGGCGGTGACCAGGTGATCGCCGAGATCGCCGCCCGGCTGGTCGACTGCGCCGGTCCCGAGGCGGTGCTGACGCGGCTGGGTGCCGATGAATTCCTGGTGCTGCTGCCGGCCGGGCTGAACGTGGCCAGGGCGCTGGCCAAGGCGCTGGTCGCCCAGCTGGCGCGGCCGGTGAAGCTCGGGCTGCGCCGGCAGGCGACGCTGAGCGGCTCGATCGGCATCGCCGCCTATCCGGAGCACGGCTCGCGCGCGCGCCTGGTCGGCCACGCCAGCACCGCGATGCGCTGCGTCAAGCTGGCCGGTGGTGGCGACTACATGGTGTTCGAGCCGCGCATGGCGGTCGATACGCGCGACCAGGCCGAGCTGCTGCACGATCTGCGGCATGCCGTCGCCAACGGCGAGCTCGAGCTGTTCTACCAGCCGAAGATCGATGCCCAGAGCCTGCAGATCACCGCCGCCGAAGCCTTGCTGCGCTGGCACCACCCGCTGCGCGGGCTGGTCAGCCCGGGGATCTTCATTCCGATCGCCGAGCGCTACGGCCTGATCGGCACCATCGGCCAGTGGGTCATCGACGAAGCCAGCCGGCAGGCCGCCGACTGGCGCGCGAGCGGGCTGCGCATGCGCGTGGCGATCAACATCTCGGCCTACCAGATGCGCCAGCACGACCTGGTCGACCGCCTGGTCGCCGCACTGAAGACCCACGGCCTGCAGCCGGGCCGCTTCACCTGCGAGATCACCGAATCGCTGGCGATGGAGGACACCCGCGTCACGCAGCGCAGCTTCGAGCGCATGCGCCGCGCCGGCCTGCACGTGTCGATCGACGACTTCGGCGTCGGCCAGGCCAGCCTGTCCTACCTGCGCCGGCTGCCGGCGGCCGAGCTGAAGATCGACGGCTCGTTCGTGCGCGACCTGGCCACCAGCGCCGACGCGCGCTCGATCGTCGACGCCGTGGTCAAGCTCGCCCATGCGCTGCAGCTGCGTGTCGTCGCCGAAGGCGTCGAAACCGAGGCCCAGCGCGACCTGCTGGTGACCATGGGCTGCGACGAGCTGCAGGGCTTCCTGTTCGCGCGGCCGATGACGGCGCGTGCGCTGACGCTGTGGGCGCTCGACGACGGCCAGCGCACGACGATGAAGCACGACTTCCGCCCCTCGCTGTTCCAGGAGACGGTGCCGGCGCCGCAAAGCGATTGAGCGCCTTTCTACAATCGACGCCATGAATGCCGCCGCCCGCCCGCCGATCGCCTACACCCGCGCCGCCGACCTGCCCGCCCTGCTCGCGCAGCGCATCGTCATCATCGACGGCGCGATGGGCACGATGATCCAGCGCTACAAGCTCGGCGAGGCCGACTTCCGCGGCAGCCGCTTCACCGATCATCCGAAGGACCTGAAGGGCAACAACGACCTGCTGCCGCTGACCCGGCCGGACGTGCTGCACGAAATCCACTCGCAGTACCTCGCGGCCGGCGCCGACATCATCGAGACCAACACCTTCGGCGCGACCTCGATCGCGCAGGAAGACTACGGCCTGGCCGAGGTCGCCCGCGAGCTCAACGTCGAGGCCGCGCGCATCGCCCGCTCGGCCGCCGACGCCTTCACGACGCCCGAGCGCCGCCGCTATGTCGCAGGCGCCTTGGGGCCGACGCCGCGCACCGCGAGCATCAGCCCCGACGTGAACGACCCTGGCGCGCGCAACGTCAGCTTCGAGCAGCTGCGCGCCGCGTACCACGAGCAGGCCAGCGGGCTGCTCGAAGGCGGCGCCGACCTGTTCCTGGTCGAGACGATCTTCGACACGCTGAATGCCAAGGCCGCGATCTTCGCGCTCGACGAGCTGATGGAGGCCACCGGCGAACGCCTGCCGGTGATCGTCTCGGGCACCGTCACCGATGCGTCGGGCCGCATCCTGTCGGGGCAGACCGTGTCGGCGTTCTGGAACTCGGTGCGCCACGCGCGGCCGATCGCCATCGGCCTGAACTGCGCCTTGGGCGCGACACTGATGCGGCCGTACATCGAGGAGCTGGCCAAGGTTGCCGGCGACACGTACATCAGCTGTTATCCGAACGCCGGCCTGCCGAACCCGATGAGCGACACCGGCTTCGACGAAACGCCGGAGATCACCGGCGCGATGCTGGCCGAGTTCGCGCAGGCGGGATTCCTGAACATCGTCGGCGGCTGCTGCGGCACGACGCCGGACCACATCGCCGAGATCGCCCGGCGAGTCGGCGAGTACCGCCCGCGCACGCGGCACGATCCCCTCTTCAGCGGATTGCTCGCCGCCTGATCTGCGATCCAGGGGTCGCGGCCGTGCGGCTGGCGTGATAGAACGTTCGCTCTTCGAGGGAGCGGACATGAACAACAGCACACGGGTCCTGATTGGGGCCACGATGATCGCGGCACTGGCCGCTTGCGGCGGCGGGTCGGGTGGCTCGCAGCCGACCGACAGAGCGCCGACCGACAGCACGACGACGGCGCCGGCGGCAGCCACGACGACCCTGGCTGCCTACGTCGCGACCCGCGGCGATCGGGTCAGCGTGCAGGGCTTCCCGGCGCCGACCGCCGAGGAGCGTGCCTGGCTCTTCGACGACAGCCGCGAGCGGGCGGTGGCCCAGGTGGCGGCGGCGCTGCCGACGTCGGGCAACGCCATCGCGCTTCCGCCGCTGCAGGCCTCCTTCATCCAGACGGTCGCTGCCGCGGCGCGCGGTGAAACGCTGGCCGAATTGCTGCGTGCCTACCCGGCGACGGCGCCCGGCTTCTATTCGTCGATGCTGCGCACGCAAGGCGTGCAACGCCAACTGCTCTCTGCGCCCGGCGCGCGTTTCCTCCCCGGCTTCCTCGAAGCTACCGATTCGTACGGTCCGCTGCCGCCGCTCGCGGCCTGGGTCGGCAAGGAAACCGGCGACCTCGGCTTCAGCGGGGATGTTCGGCTGGTGGTGACGGACGAGTTCCGAGAGCGCGTCACCATGCCGAAGGGCGAGTTGTTCGACGGCATTTTCGCCGACGAGGCCCAGGTACGACAACTCGTGCCGATGACGCGTTTTACCGTCGGTGTCGTGCAGCACAGGGGCAGCGACTTCGTCGCACAGGCGCTGACGCTCGGCGGTCGCCTGCTGGTGAAGATCGAACCCACCGCGGCCAGCACCCTGGCCTTCTCCCGTCAGCGGCTGTCACCCGCCTTGACAGAGGTCGTGCAGATCGTCACCGCGCCAACGCTGGTGGCGCTGCCGCAAGGCGCCATGGTGTTGCCGCGTGCGGGGCTCGCCCCCGATGGCTTGGAAGTGGCTCCGGCCGCGCTGTCACGCGCTTTCGATGAGTTGCGGGCTGACTTGCGAGGTCTCGATGGTGGAGGCACGTATCTGCGCGCTTACAGCGGGCCGAGCGCGCTGCGGATCGACGACAGCGTGATGGAGGTGGGTGGCTACCACGACTTGGCCTTCGTTCACAGTCAACGCAACCCCTACAGCCCCGGCACGTATGCCGGCGGCACTACCTTGTGGTCATGGGGCGTGGAGTGCCCCGCAGGCGCCGCCGACCTGCGCAGCTTCTTCCTCGTTTTGCTGGACGCGGACAAGCGCGTTCTCGCGTTGGCGGCGGTCGGTGCGCTCGAGGCAGAGTACTGCTGGGATCAATGACCCGACCGCTGCTGCATCGCCGGAGCGCTGTCCTCCAAGCGCCCGATGCCCGCCGGCGCCAGGCTCAGGCGCAGCGCAACGCCATCTGCTGACCCGGCCGTTTGCGCCGCGACGCGGTGTGCCGCCACCCCACGCGACACCAGGTGCGCGCGCGCGGCCTGTGCCCGCTCGCTGCCCGCGGCGCCGATCGTCAGGCGGCTCGTGGGCTGCCGCTTCAGGCTCTGGCCGAGCTTGTCGAGCACGACCTTCAATGCGGGCTTCGGCTTGGCCGACGCGCCGTCGAAGGCGTGCACCATCGGCACCAGCAGGTTGACGCCGCCGTCGGCATCGCTGCTGATCACCACCGGCGTGCCCTCGAAGAGTTGCGACAGCCAGCGCTGCTCGGCCGCCAGTGGCGCGGGCTTCGGCGCCGGCGCGGCCGGCTTCGGCGCTTCGGCGCGCGGCGCGCCTGGGCTGGTCGACGGCGCTGGCGCCGGGGCGCGGCTGGCACAGCCGGCCACCAGCAAGACGAGTCCGCAGGTCAGGAGTCTTCTTTTCATGAGCCGATTGGAGCAAGTGGCGTGCTGTATCTGCGTACAGCCATGTAAGCGCAGTATGCAGCCGTGAAGCAGCTCTTAGAATCCGCCCTCCCGAGGAGCGTTGCAACGGCCCTCCGCCGCCAGGCTCGGGACTTTCCCGCAGCAACGGCGCTCACCCAAGCCAAGCAGTCGCCCTGGGTGAAGCGTTCATGAGCATCGATTCCACTGCCTCCCGTCCCGCGCCGCCGCCGATGCGCCTGTCCGGCCTCGAGCCGGTCTCGATCGGCGCCGACAGCCTGTTCGTCAACATCGGCGAGCGCACCAACGTCACCGGCTCGAAGGCCTTCGCCCGCATGATCCTCGAGGGCCGCTTCGAGGATGCGCTGTCGGTCGCGCGCCAGCAGGTCGAGAACGGCGCGCAGGTCATCGACATCAACATGGACGAGGCGATGCTCGACAGCCAGGCGGCGATGGTGCGCTTCCTGAAGCTGATCGCCAGCGAGCCGGAGATCGCGCGCGTGCCGATCATGGTCGACTCGTCGAAGTGGAGTGTGATCGAGGCCGGCCTGCAATGCCTGCAGGGCAAGGGCATCGTCAACTCCATCTCGCTGAAGGAAGGCGAGGCCGAGTTCAAGAGGCAAGCAACGCTGCTGCGCCGCTACGGCGCGGCCACCGTCGTGATGGCCTTCGACGAAACCGGCCAGGCCGACACCTTCGAGCGCAAGACGCAGATCTGCACGCGCGCGTACCGCATCCTGGTCGACGAAGTCGGCTTCCCGCCCGAGGACATCATCTTCGACCCGAACATCTTCGCGATCGCCACCGGCATCGAGGAGCATGCGAACTACGCGGTCGACTTCATCGAGGCGACGCGCTGGATCAAGGCGAATCTGCCCGGCGCGAAGGTCTCCGGCGGCGTGTCGAACGTGTCGTTCAGCTTCCGCGGCAACGAGCCGGTGCGCGAGGCGATCCACACCGTCTTCCTCTATCACGCGATCAGAGCGGGCATGGACATGGGCATCGTCAACGCCGGCATGGTCGGCGTCTACGACGACCTCGACGCCGACCTGCGCGAGCGCGTCGAGGACGTGGTGCTGAACCGGCGCGCCGATTCGACCGAACGGCTGCTCGAGGTGGCCGATGCAGTGAAGGGCGCGGCCAAGGACGACAGCATGCGCCTGGCCTGGCGCGCCAACGAGGTCGAGGCCCGTTTGTCGCATGCGCTGGTGCACGGCATCACCGATTTCATCGTCGTCGACACGGAGGAGTGCTGGCAGAAGATCAGCGCCGGCGGCGGGCGGCCGCTGCACGTGATCGAGGGTCCGCTGATGGCCGGCATGAACGTCGTCGGCGACCTGTTCGGCGCCGGCAAGATGTTCCTGCCGCAGGTGGTCAAGTCGGCGCGCGTGATGAAGCAGGCAGTGGCCCACCTGGTGCCCTACATCGAGGAAGAAAAGCGCCGCATGGAAGCCGCCGGCGACGACGTGCGCTCGAAGGGCAAGATCGTCATCGCCACCGTCAAGGGCGACGTGCACGACATCGGCAAGAACATCGTCACCGTCGTGCTCCAGTGCAACAACTTCGAGGTCGTCAACATGGGCGTGATGGTCCCGTGCCAGGACATCCTCGCCAAGGCACGCGTCGAGGGCGCGGACATCGTCGGCCTGTCGGGGCTGATCACGCCCAGCCTCGAGGAGATGCAGCACGTCGCCGCCGAGATGCAGCGTGACGAGTGGTTCCGCATCAAGAAGATCCCGCTCTTGATCGGCGGCGCCACCTGCAGCCGCGTGCACACCGCGGTGAAGATCGCGCCGCACTACGAAGGCCCGGTGGTCTACGTGCCGGACGCCTCGCGCTCGGTCGGCGTGTGCTCGGACCTGCTGTCCGACGAACGCGCGACGCGGTTCCTCGACGAGCTGAAGAGCGACTACGAACGCGTGCGCCAGCAGCATGCCAACAAGAAGCAGACGCCGCTGGTCAGCTGGTCCGACGCGCGTGCCAACAAGACGCCGCTCGACTGGGCCGCTTACGTGCCGCCGAAGCCGAAGTTCATCGGCCGCCGCGTCTTCCGCAACTACGACCTCGCTGAACTGGCGCAATGCATCGACTGGGCCCCGTTCTTCCAGACCTGGGACCTCGCCGGCCGCTTTCCCGAGATCCTGCGCGACGAGGTCGTCGGCGCCGAGGCCACGCGCGTCTTCAGCGACGGCAAGCGCCTGCTGCAGCGCCTGATCGAAGGCCGCTGGCTGCAGGCCAATGGCGTCATCGCGCTGCTGCCGGCGAACACCGTCGACGACGACACGATCGAGGTCTATGCCGACGAATCGCGTGACCAGGTGCTGTTGCGCTGGCGGCCGCTGCGCATGCAGAGCGAGCGGCCGGTGATCGAGGGCGTGCGGCGACCGAACCGCAGCCTGGCCGACTTCATCGCGCCCAAAGGTGTGCAGCCCGACTACATCGGGCTCTTCGCGGTCACCGCGGGCCTGGGCATCGACAAGAAGGAGCGCCAGTTCGAGGCCGACCACGACGACTACTCGGCGATCATGCTGAAGGCGCTGGCCGACCGCCTGGCCGAGGCCTTCGCCGAGCGCCTGCACCAGCGCGTGCGCACCGAGCTGTGGGGCTACGCGGCCGACGAAGGTCTGAGCAACGACGAGCTGATCGCCGAGAAGTACCGCGGCATCCGCCCGGCGCCGGGTTACCCGGCGTGCCCGGACCACGGCGTCAAGGGCCCGATGTTCGGGGTGCTGGAAGCCGGCGAGATCGGCATGGCGCTGACCGAGAGCCTGGCGATGACGCCGGCGGCCAGCGTCAGCGGCTTCTACCTCGCGCATCCCGAGTCGACCTACTTCAACGTCGGGCGCATCGGCCGCGATCAACTCGAGGCCTGGGCCGAGGCCGAGGGCCGCGACGCCGAGGCCGCGGCGCGGGCGCTGTCCGCGCTGCTGTAAAGGCGTAAAGGCGTAAAGGCGTAAAGGTGCGGCCGCGGCGCGACAGTCGACGGCCGCTGCCGATGGCGGTTAGCACGGGCTGTAAGCCCGGCAACCACCCGTAAGCGCCCCTCCGTTCGTGACAAAGTTTGCAACTCGCGCGACGGGCAAGCCCCAAGAATCCGCCCCACAAACGGACGGGGCGAGGGCGAGATGCGCAAGAACGTCAGGACATCGACGCGTTGGGCGGCCGCGCTGCTGGCACTCGGGCTGACGGGTTGCGGCGGCGGACAAGAGGACGCGGCGCCGCAGCAGGCGGCGCAAACTGCTCCGCAACAGGCTGCGAACCAGACCGCGCTGGCCGCGCCAGGCCCCGGGACAGCCGCCCCGGCGCCCGCGGCCGCGCCCAGCGTCGCCGAGGCGCACCGGCTGCTGACCCAGGCGAGCTTCGGCCCGACCGAAGCCGCGATCGCCGACGTGCAGGCTCGCGGCAGCGCCGGCTGGATCGACCACCAGTTCACCCTCGGCACGCCCGGCACGATGCGCGCGTACTGGGAGGCCGCCGATGCGGCGATCCAGGCCGTCGACCCGAACCGGCGCGCCGGCAGCACCGAGGTCTACAACGGCTTCTGGAAACAATCGCTGAGCGCGCCCGACCAGCTGCGGCAGCGCGTGGCGTTCGCGCTGTCGGAGATCTTCGTGGTCTCGCTCGACGGCGCGCCGAACAGCAACCCGCGGGCGGTCGCCGCCTGGTACGACATGCTCGGGGCTCATGCCTTCGGCAACTACCGGCAGCTGCTCGAGGCGGTGTCGCTGCACCCGATGATGGGCGTGTACCTGTCGCACCTGCACAACCAGAAGGCCGACCCGCAGACCGGCCGCGTGCCCGACGAGAATTTCGCGCGCGAGGTGATGCAGCTGTTCTCGATCGGCCTGGTGCGGCTCAATGTCGACGGCACGATGCCGCGCGACAGCGCCGGCCAGCCGCTGCCGACCTACACCGGCGCCGACATCGCCGGCATGGCCAAGGTTTTCACCGGCTGGAGCTGGGCCTGCCCCGACGCGCCGCACAAGAACTGCTTCCTGTACGGCCAGGCCAATGGCCGCAGCGATCCGGACCGCGGCTTCAAGCCGATGGTGGCCTACCCGCAGTACCACAGCACCGAGGAAAAACGCTTCCTCGGCGCTGTCGTGCCGGCGCAGTCGACGCCGAACCCGCAGGCGAGCCTGAACGTCGCGCTCGACACGCTGTTCCACCATCCGAACGTCGGCCCGTTCATCGCTCGCCAGCTGATCCAGCGCCTGGTCACCAGCAACCCGAGCCGGGCCTACATCCGCTCGGTCGCCGCGGCCTTCGCCAACAACGGCGCCAACGTGCGCGGTGACATGAAGGCGGTGGTCCGCGCCGTGCTGCTGCACCCCGAGGCGCGCAACGCGCCGACGAGTCTGACGCAGGGCAAGCTGCGCGAGCCGGTGCTGCGCCTGACCGCGCTGCTGCGTGGCTTCGGCTACAGCTCGGACAGCGGGTTGTACCGGCTCGGCGACACCAGCAATCCCGGGGCCGCGCTGGGCCAGCAGGCGCTGAAGTCGCCGTCGGTCTTCAACTTCTTCCGGCCCGGCTACGTGCCGCCCGGTACGCTGGCCGCGGCGCAGGGGCTGACGGTGCCGGAGATGCAGCTGCTCCACGAGACGACGGCCGCCGGCTACGTCAACACGCTGCGCAACGCGATCGGCTCGGGGCTGGGTTCGTGGAACGCCACGCTGCAGCGCGCAGACCTGCAGCCGGACTTCGGCGCCGAGCTGGCGCTGGCGACGCAGCCGCCCGCGCTGGTCGACCGGGTCGCGTTGAAGCTGATGGGCGGCGCGATGCCGCAGCCGCTGCGCACCGAGATCGTCAATGCGGTCGCCGCGATCACGATCCCGACGCCGAACGCCGGCAATGCCACGCAAGTCGAGCGCGCCAAGCGCAACCGGGTCAATGCCGCGGTGCTGCTGACCGCCGCGTCGCCCGAATTCCAGATCCAGAAGTGAGCGGGAGCACGACGATGAACCACTTCGATGCTTCGCGCCGCCAATGGCTGGGCCGCGCCGCGGCGCTTTCCGGCTGTGCCGCCGGCGCACCGCTGGCGCTGAACCTGGCGGCCCTCGGCAGCGCCGCCGCGGTATCCGGCAGCGCCGCGGCGCAGAGCGCCGGCGACTACAAGGCGCTGGTCTGCGTCTTCCTGTTCGGCGGCAACGACGCCTACAACATGGTGCTGCCGACCGACAGCGCCTCGTGGCTGAACTACACGACGGTGCGCAACCAGGCGCCCGATCCGATCGCGCTGCTGGCGCCGGGCACGCCGCCGAACGGCGCGGCGCCCGCCGCCACGCCGGCGCGGCTGGGCGGCGTGCTGCCGCTGGCGCCGTTGGTGGCGCCGGCGCGGGCGTTTGCCCTGCATCCGGTGCTCGGCCACCTGCAGACGCTGTTCAACCAGGAGCGCCGGCTGGCGATCGTCTCGAACGTCGGCCCGCTGGTGATGCCGACCACCAAGGCGCAGCTCGGCCAGGAGCTGCATCCGAGGCCGCTGAACCTGTTCTCCCACAACGACCAGCAGAACACCTGGCAGGCGCTGGCGCCCGAGGGCGCCACGCGCGGCTGGGGCGGCCGCATGGGTGATCGGCTGGCGGGGCTGAATTCGCAGCCGGTGTTCACCTCGGTGTCGGCCGCCGGCAATGCCGTCTGGCTGGCCGGCGACTCGGTGCAGCAGTACCAGGTCGGCAGCAACGGCGCGATCCGCCTCGGCAGCGATGCGAACGGCCGGGTCTACGGCTCGCCGGCCGTCGCGCAGGCGCTGCAGCGCATCGCCGGCACGCCGCGCGGCGCGCATGTGCTGGAGGCCGATCTGGCGGCGGTCGCGCAGCGCTCGATGGCCGCCGAGGAGGCCCTGCGCAACGCGCTGCGCCCGGCCGACAGCGCGCCCTTCGGCACGCCGCCCGCGAGCGGCAACTACAGCGCCGAGAACGACCCGCTGCTGCGCTACACCAGCCCCTTGACCGGCAGCGGTGCGGGCAATGGCCTGGCGCAGCAGCTGCAGGTCGTCGCGCGCATGATCGACGCCGGCCGCTCGACGCTCGGTGCGCGCCGCCAGGTGTTCTTCGTCAGCCTGGGCGGCTTCGATACCCACGATGCGCAGAACCGCGGCCAGGCCGACCTGCTGGCGCGGCTCGGCCAGGGCCTGGCGTACTTCGACGCGACGATGGGCGCCCTGGGCCTGCGCAACCAGGTCACGCTGTTCACGGCCAGCGACTTCGGCCGCAGCTTCACCAGCAACGGCGACGGCACCGACCACGGCTGGGGCGGCCACCACGTCGTGCTCGGCGGCGCGGTGCGCGGCGGCACGCTGGTCGGCAGCCTGCCGGTGCTCGGCGCGAAGAATCCGAACAACAACCAGTTCGACTCGAGCCCGGACCAGCTCGGCAATGGCGCGCTGCTGCCGTCGACCTCGGTCGACCAGCTCGGCGCGACGCTCGGGCGCTGGTTCGGCCTGAGCGACAGCGAGCTGCTGGACATCTTCCCGAACCTGAAATACTTCTCCCAGCGCAACCTGGGTTTCATGGCCTGAGCGGCGGGGGCGATGGCGAGCTTGGCTATCATTCCCGCACGAGCCGCCCCCATCGAGCGGCGGCGCCACGCCCGGTCACCATGCCCCTGCGCCGAACCCTTTCGCCCGAGCAGCGCGCGGCCCTCGCGCGCATCCAAGGGCTGATCGAATACTGGCAGATCACTGCCGACGAAATCGACGCGGCGCCCGAGGTGGCGCTGCCGGCGTCGCCCGTCTCGGCCGCCGCGCGCTACCGCCATCCGACCTCCGGCGAGACCTGGGACGGGCGCGGCGAGCACCCCGAGTGGCTGCGCCGCGCGCTGCTGACAGAGGGTTACCGCGTCAGTGACATCAAGCTCGACGGCTGAGCGCAGCTTGTCGACGGCATCGTGGTGTTCACGCAGTTCATCGCCAACGACGATGGCATCGGCGCCGTTCCTGAGGGCGCTCGGCCGCCTTACGGCACAGCCACGGCGCTCAGCTCGGTTGCGTACGCGCCTGTCAACACCACGGCGGTCTTCGGCAAGGCGCCGCGCCTCAGACCGCTGGCGCCTGGTAGCAGGGTCAGCTGGCTTCCACCACTGTTGACATAGAGACGGTCGTTTGCAGCGTCGAAGGTGACGCCCCATGCGCCGGGAACGGCTACCAGCTCGCTCGCGACATTGCTGGCGGCCGCAGTGCTCGCATTGGTCACGATGTGAACGCCACTCTGCAAGCCGTTGTCCCCGATATAGAGGCGGTCGCGCCGAGCATCGACGGCCAGCCCGCGGTGCGAGGCCTCGGAACCGAGCGAGAACGAGCGCGTCGTCGGCAGTGCGCCGCTTCGGATGGCATCGATGTTGGTGACGACGATGACGCCGCTCCCGAACGAAAAGTAGCCGATCGATCGACTCAGATCGACAGTGAACGTGTTGATCTGGCGGTCGATCGTCAGCATCCGGTCGGCCGTGACGAGGCCGCCGATCGTGCTGACATTGTTCAGCACGGCCAAACGCCCCTCGGACTGGGCATTCACGCCCAGGAGATAGATCATGTCGCGAGCCGCGTCGTACACGATGTGCCATCCCCAGTCGAGGCCCTCGACCTTGATCGTGCGCGTGGGCGTGACCGATCCGGACATGTTCTTGGCTTGATCGAAGACCCAGAGCCCGCCTCGAGCGGCGACGAACAAGCGGTCGTTCCGGCCATCGTAGGCCATGTGGCTTCCGAATCCCTGTTCGGTCAGGCCGCTGTTCGGAGCCGGACTCGCCGAGCTGCCCACGACCACCGTACCGGCTCTCGGCGCCTTGTGGCGCAGCACGTAAATCTGGTTCGTGTTCCCATCGAGCACGAACATCGGCCCGTCTTCCGGGCCGTTCGAGGCACATGCGTTCGGGTTGATCTGGCAGGCAAAGTCCGCAGCCTTGCCGACCCATTGGACGGTGCCACCGCCGACGGGTCCTGCGATGTAGACGTCATCGCCGGCCATTCCCACATAGTTCTTCGTGCTGCTGTAGTAGCGATAGCTGTATGAGTCGAGGGTCGTGGTTTCCGGGGTGCGGAAGTAATAGTGCGAGTTGTAGACCCTGCTCCAGCTGCCCCAGCCCGGGAACAGCGCGTAGTGCGCCTTCTGAGCCCAATCGAACAGCGTCTGCGGGATCACCAGTTGCGCCTCGTTGGTGGGCGATGCCGCGGAGCGTGGTACGGCGCCGCGTGGCGCTTGCGCATCGGCGGCCGAGGCGGCGAAGGCCACTGCGGCAATGGCGACGGCGCGGATCGCCGTGCCCCTCGACTGCTTCCAAGTGCTCTCGCCGTTGCTTCTGCAAGGCGACAACGGAATGCCGCGTTCGGCTGTGCGCATGTGTTTTCCTCCCTCGCGTCTTCATTGTTGCAGTACCGGCGGCTGGCAGGCGATCGGCGCTGCCGCCGGCTGCGCTTGGCGCGGATCATAGGACGCCGTGATGGCGCCTTCGTTGTGATCGGTGCGAATCGTCATCCCTGAAACGGGTGGTGCATCGGACGCTGGCGGTCCGATGCGTTGCGCCTTCGCGCGAGGAGTTCTCTGCCGCCGCGGGGGTATGAACGACGGCCGTGTCAACCCGCGGCGAATGCGCGCCGGAACTGCAGCGCCTCGGCAAGGTGCGTGACGGCGAGGGCCTCGTCGCCGGCCAGGTCGGCGATCGTGCGCGCGACCTTCAGCACGCGGTGCAACGAGCGGCCGGACCAGCCGAAGCGCTGCGCCGCCTGTTCGAGGAAACGCGCCGGCGCTGCCGCCAGCCGGCAGGCTTGGTCGAGCTGCGCCGGCAGCAGCGCGCCGTTGGGCACCCCCTGGCGCGCGAGCTGCCGTTCGCGGGCCCGCGCGACGCGCTCGGCGACCAGCGCGCTCGGCTCGCCGGCCGGCTGCGCCAGCATCTCGGCCGCCGGCACCAGCGCCACCTCGACCTGCAGGTCGATGCGGTCGATCAGCGGCCCGGACAGGCGGCCCTGATAACGCGTTATCTGATCGGGTGAGCAGCGGCACGCACGGCCCGAAGCGGCCGGCGCGCCGAGCCAGCCGCAGGGGCAGGGGTTCATTGCCGCGATCAGCTGGAACGCCGCCGGAAAGAGCGCCTGCCGCGCCGCCCGCGAGATCGTGATCTGGCCGGTCTCCAGCGGCTCACGCAGGGCCTCGAGCGCGCTGCGCGGGAATTCGGGCAGCTCGTCGAGGAACAGCACGCCGCCGTGGGCCAGCGAAATCTCGCCCGGCCGCGGCGGCGCGCCGCCGCCGACCAGCGCCGCGGCGCTCGCCGAATGGTGCGGCGCGCGCACCGGCCGCTGGCGCCAGCGCAGCGGATCGAAGCCGCCGGGCGCCAGCCCCTGCAGCGCGGCGCTGGCCAGCGCCTCGGCGTCGCCCATCGGCGGCAGCAGCCCGGGCAGACGCTGCGCGAGCATCGACTTGCCGGTGCCGGGCGGGCCGACCATCAGCAGACTGTGGGCGCCGGCGGCGGCGATCTCCAGCGCCCGCTTCGGCGCCGCCTGGCCGCGCACCTCGCACAGGTCCGGCGCCGCGGCGGGCGCGGCCTGCGGCGGCGCGACTGCGCGCGGCAGCGGCTCGCCGCCATCGCCCGGCAGCATCGCGCGCACGACTTCGAGCAGATGGGTGGCGCTGTGCACCTCGGCGTCGGAGACGCGCGCGGCCTCCTGTGCGCTGGCCCACGGCAGCACCAGCGGCCGCTTGGCCCCCGAGCGGCCGGCCCCCAGTGCCAGCGCGAGCGCGCCGCGCACCGGCCGCAGCTCGCCGGCCAACGACAGCTCGCCGGCGAACTCGCAGCGCGCGAGCTTGGCCGCATCGAGCTGGCCGTCGGCGGCCAGGATGCCGAGCGCGATCGGCAGGTCGAAGCGCCCGGACTCCTTCGGCAGGTCGGCCGGCGCCAGGTTGACGGTGATGCGCTTGTTGTGCGGGAAGGCGAAGCCCGAATTGACCAGCGCCGCGCGCACCCGCTCGCGCGCTTCCTTGACCTCGGTGTCGGCCAGGCCGACGAGCGTGAAGCTCGGCAGGCCGTTGGCCAGGTGCACCTCGACCTGCACCTCGGGCGCCTGCAGCCCGTCCAGCGCGCGGCTGCCGATCACTGCCAGCGTCATGCCCCGTCCCCACTCGTTCGAAGCGGGCGATTGTGGGTGGATCACGGGTGCAGGCGGGCGGTGCATCCCCAGTTCGTCCGCAGTCGGAGCGAAGACCATGACTGGCGCACCGTTGAGGTGCTTGTGCGCCATTTGCGCCACAACGGTGCGCTATCACGCCGCAAAACGGTTCGTGTTCACCATCCTGGGGCGAAACTCGCCGGGCGGAGCGGTGGCATGGAAGCTGCAAAACCCCGGTGGACCTTTTCCATGCCCTCGGAGCTCCCCCACATGAAGAAATCGCTGCTCGTCCTTTCCGTTGCCCTGGCCGCCGCCGCGATGCCCGCTGCATCGTTCGCCGACGTTGCCTTCAATGTCGGCGCCGTCTCCGACTACCGCTACCGCGGCATCTCGCAGACCCGGCTGAAGCCCGCTCTGCAAGGCGGCGCCGATTTCACCGCCGGCGGCTTCTACATCGGCACCTGGGCCTCGACGATCAAGTGGATCAAGGACTTCGGCGGCGACGCCGGCGTCGAGATCGACGTCTACGGCGGCTACAAGGGCGAGATCGCCAAGGACCTGGCCTACGACGTCGGCGTGCTGACCTACTACTACCCGCGCAACAAGCTCAACCCCAGCGCCAACACCACCGAGCTGTACGGCGCGCTGACCTTCGGCCCGGCGACGCTGAAGTACTCGCACGCGGTGACCGACACCTTCGGCAACCTGGATAGCAAGAACAGCTTCTACCTCGACGCCACGGCGAGCTTCGAGATCACCGACGGCTGGATGATCGCCCCGCACATCGGCTACCAGAAGATCAAGGGCCCGTTCAGCGACCCGGCCACCTACACCGACTACTCGGTGACGCTGTCGAAGGACTTCAAGGGCCTGGTGCCGAGCATCGCGATCGTCGGCACCGATGCCGACAAGGCGTTCTACGTGCCGGGCGCGTTCGCCAACAGCACCAAGTTCCTCGGCAAGACCGCCGTCGTTGTCGGCGTCAAGTACAACTTCTGAACGACAGGAGACATGCCATGAAGATGGTGACTGCCATCGTCAAGCCGTTCAAGCTCGACGAAGTGCGTGAGGCTCTGAGCGCGATCGGCGTCCAGGGCATCACGGTGACCGAGGTCAAGGGCTTCGGCCGCCAGAAGGGCCACACTGAGCTCTACCGCGGCGCCGAGTACGTCGTCGACTTCCTGCCGAAGGTGAAGATCGAGGCCGCCGTCGACGACGCGATCGTCGAGCGCGTCATCGAGGCGATCGAATCGTCGGCCCGCACCGGCAAGATCGGCGACGGCAAGATCTTCGTCTCGGCGCTCGAGCAGGTCGTGCGCATCCGCACCGGCGAGACCGGCAAGGACGCGCTCTAAGCACGTTAGAACACACCAGAGACAACCCATGAAGAAATTCATTGCTTCCCTGGCCCTGGGCCTCGCGGTCTTCGGCTTCGCCGGCACCGCGCTGGCGCAGGACGCCGCGGCGTCGGCGCCTGCCGCGACCGCTGTCGCGGCCCCGGCGGCCGATGCCGCTTCCGCAGCCGCCATGCCGGCCGCAGCGGCGTCCGGCGCCGAAGCCGCTTCGGCCGCCGCCGCACCGGCACCGGTCGCCAACAAGGGCGACAACGCCTGGATGCTGGTCGCCACGCTGCTGGTCATCATGATGACGGTGCCTGGCCTGGCGCTGTTCTACGGCGGCCTGGTGCGCAGCAAGAACATGCTGTCGGTGCTGATGCAGGTGATGGTCACGTTCTCGCTGATCGTCGTGCTGTGGGCCGTCTACGGCTACAGCCTGGCGTTCACCGAGGGCAACGCCTACGTCGGCGGGCTCGACCGGCTGTTCCTGAAGGGCATCTTCGATCCGGCCACCGGCGTCTTCGCGATGGGTGCGACCTTCAGCAAGGGCGTCTACATCCCCGAGCTGCTGTTCGCCGCCTTCCAGGCCACCTTTGCCGGCATCACCTGCTGCCTGATCGTCGGCGCCTTCGCCGAGCGCATCAAGTTCTCGGCGGTGCTGCTGTTCATGGTGCTGTGGTTCACCTTCAGCTACGCGCCGATCGCCCACATGGTCTGGTACTGGATGGGCCCGGACGCCTACGCCAGCAAGGACGTCGTCGATGCGATGAACGCCAAGGCCGGCCTGATCTGGCAGTGGGGCGCGCTCGACTTCGCCGGCGGCACGGTGGTGCACATCAACGCGGCGGTCGCCGGCATCGTCGGTGCCTTCATGATCGGCAAGCGCGTCGGCTACGGCAAGGAAGCCATGGCCCCGCACAGCCTGCCGCTGACGATGGTCGGTGCCGCGATGCTGTGGGTCGGCTGGTTCGGCTTCAACGCCGGCTCGGCGCTCGAGGCGGGCAACTCGGCCGTGCTGGCGTTCATGAACACCTTCACCGCCACCGCTGCCGCGGTGCTGGCCTGGTGCCTGGGTGAAGCGCTGATGCGCGGCAAGGCCTCGATGCTGGGTGCCGCGTCGGGCGCCGTCGCCGGCCTGGTGGCGATCACGCCGGCCGCCGGCAACGTCGGCCTGATGGGCGCGATCATCATCGGCTTCATCGCCGGCTTTGCCTGCCTGTGGGGCGTCAACGGCCTGAAGCGCCTGCTCGGCGCCGACGACTCGCTCGACGTCTTCGGCGTGCACGGCGTCGGCGGCATCGTCGGTGCGCTGCTGACCGGCGTGTTCAACACGCAGGACCTCGGCGGCCCGGGCCTGGTGACCGACTGGGTCACCGCGACGGTCGGCTCGAATGCGATCGGCGCACAGGTCTGGATCCAGCTGAAGGCGGTGCTGCTGACGATCGTCTGGTCGGGCGTCGTCGCCGCGGTCTCGTACAAGATCGTCGACCTGGTGATCGGCCTGCGCGTGACCGAAGAGGAAGAGCGCGAAGGCCTGGACATCAGCTCGCACGGCGAGACGGCGTACAGCAAGTAAGACGCTGGGCAACGCGCGCCGCACCCTGCGGCGCCAGTACGAAAGGGGCTGCCTGCGGGCAGCCCTTTTTTTTCGGGCGGTCAGTGTTGGTGAAACTTGCGAAACGTCAATGATTGGCATACCATTGATATGCCTACGACCGGGAGGTGCCGGATGACCGCCCCCGACTTTGTCCGCCCCGCAGGCGGTGGCTGCCGAGCCACCGTCGCGGCGCTCGAGAGCTTCAACCGCCAGGTGGCGCACGACCTGCGCACGCCGGTGGGCAACATCGCCCAGCTTGCCGAGTTGGCCAGCGCGGCGCTGGCGCGCGGCGACCTCGGCTTCCTCGACCGCGCCTTGCCGGCGATCCATGCGCAGGCGGCCAGCGCCGTCGAGCTCGTGGCCGCGCTGATGGCGCTGGCGCACAGCGCCGAGGAGCCGCTGCCGGTGGGGCCGGTGGCGCTCGACACGGTGGTGCGCTCGGTGCTCGACAACCTGCCGCGCGACGCCGCGCCATCGAGCTGCCGCATCGTCGTCGGGGCGCTGCCCGAGGTCTGCGCCCATGCCGGGCTGCTGCGCCAGGTCTATGCGAACCTGCTGGGCAACGCGCTGAAGTTCACGCGCGCGCGGGCGCAGCCGTGGATCCTCGTCGGGGGGCGCGAGCAGGCCGGCGAGCACGTGCTCTACGTGCGCGACAACGGCGTCGGCTTCGACCAGGGTGATGCCGGGCGGCTGTTCGCGCCGTTCCAGCGCCTGCACGGCGGCGCCTATCCGGGCCACGGCCTGGGCCTGAGCATTGCGCGGCGGATCGTCGAGCGGCACGGCGGCCGCATCTGGTGCCGCTCGCGCCCGGACCGCGGCACGACGATGTACTTCAGCCTGCCGCGGCACGCGCCGGCGGCAGCCGGCGCCGGGCATTGATCCCGCGGCGGCCAGCGGCCGCGCAGTGACTTGCCTTCGGCCGGGGCGGCACCATGTTCCTACAATCTTTCACCGCTGTCGTCCGCAGGCCGCCCTCATGGTCCCCCACCTCATCACCGCGCTCACCGGCCCGATCAACGAGCTCGAAGCGCGCATCCTCGACTCGCTGCCGGCGATCGAGCGCTGGTTCCGCCTCGAGTGGATGGAGCACACGCCGCCGATCTACAGCGCGGTCGACCTGCGCAACGCCGGCTTCAAGCTGGCGCCGGTGGACACCAACCTGTTCCCCGGCGGCTTCGCCAGCCTGACGCCGGAGATGCTGCCGCTGGCGGTGCAGGCGGCGATGGCGGCGATCGAGAAGATCTGCCCGGAGGCGAAGAACCTGCTGCTGGTGCCGGAAACGAACCTGCGCAGCACCTTCTACCTGACCAACGTGCAGCGGCTGGTGCGCATCTTCACGCAGGCCGGCCTGAACGTGCGGCTGGGCTCGCTGGATCCGGCGCTGAAGGCGCCGACCACGCTGCGCCTGCCCGATGGCAGCGAGCTGGTGCTCGAGCCGCTCGAACGCTCGCAGCGCCGGCTCGGGCTGAAGAACTTCGACCCCTGCACGATCCTGCTGAACAACGATCTTTCCGAGGGCCGGCCGAAGGTGCTCGAAGGCCTGCACGAGCAGTACCTGCTGCCGCCGCTGCATGCCGGCTGGAACCTGCGGCGCAAGAGCCGCCATTTCCAGAGCTACGAGGAGGTGGCCAAGAAGTACGCCAAGCTGCTCGGCATGGACCCGTGGCTGATCCACCCGATGTTCGCGCACTGCGGCGAGGTCGACGTCGGCGCCGATGCCGGCCTCGACTGCGTGAAGACGCATGCCGATGCGCTGCTCGGCAAGGTGCGCCGCAAGTACAAGGAATACGGCATCAACGAGAAACCCTTCGTCGTCATCAAGGCCGACAACGGGCCGAGCGAGCTGGGCATCGTCACGGTGCGCGATGCCAAGGAGCTCGACGCCGTCTGCGAGCGGGCGCGCGAGAAGGCCGCCGCCGGGGGCGCGCTGCTCAGCGACGTCATCATCCAGGAAGGCGTGCCGACCTACGAGCGCATGAACGATGCGGTCGCCGAGCCGGTGGTCTACATGATCGACCGCTACGTCGTCGGCGGCTTCTACCGCGTGCATGCGCAGCGCGGCATCGACGAGAACCTCAATGCCCCCGGCGCCAGCTTCGTGCCGCTGGCCTTTGCCGACAGCCACCAGCTGCCGCGACCGGGCGAGCGCCCCGGCGCCAGCGCGCCGAACCGCTTCTACATGTACGGCGTGATCGGCCGGCTGGCGATGCTGGCGGCGAGCTACGAGCTCGAAGCCACCGATCCGGACGCCGAGGTCTACGAATAGCCCCCTGAACAGGGGCCTGACGCAGCGCATTGCTGCAGGCGCACAATCGCGCCTTTCGGCTCCCGCCGGTTCCGCAGGTCACCGGCGACCTCCTCAGTGAGTACGGCGAATGCCCCCAAGAGTCCGGCCGCGTTGGCCGCGCTCACCCTCGGCGCCCTCGGCGTCGTCTATGGCGATATCGGCACCAGCCCGCTGTATGCACTGAAGGAAGTCTTCCACGGCGGCCACGTCGCGGCGACGCCGGACAACATCCTCGGCGTGCTGTCGCTGATCTTCTGGACGATGACGATCATCGTCTCGCTGAAGTACGTGCTGCTGATCCTGCGCGCCGACAACAACGGCGAGGGCGGCCTGATCGCGATGCTGGCGCTGGCGACGACCGCGGTGCGCGAGCGGCCGGCGCTGCGCAGCACGCTGATGACGGTGGGCCTGTTCGGCACCGCGGTCTTCTACGGCGACGGCGTCATCACGCCGGCGATCTCGGTGCTGTCGGCGGTCGAGGGACTGAGCGTCGCCGCGCCGCGGCTGCACGACATCGTGATCCCGCTGACGCTGGTCGTGCTGACCGCGCTGTTCGCCGCGCAGCGCTTCGGCACCGGCGGCATCGGCCGGGCGTTCGGCCCGGTCACGCTGGTCTGGTTCGCGGTGCTGACCCTGCTCGGGCTGCCGCACATCGCCGCCAATCCGGACGTGCTGGTGGCGCTGAACCCGGCGTATGCGATCGGCTTCTTCATTCACAACCCGCTGGTCGCCTTCATCGGCCTCGGCGCGGTGGTGCTGTGTGTCACCGGCGGCGAGGCGCTGTATGCCGACATGGGCCACTTCGGCCGGCGGCCGATCCGCATCGCCTGGTATGCGATCGTGATGCCGGCGCTGGTGGTCAACTACTTCGGCCAGGGCGCGATGCTGCTGCAGCGGCCCGAGGCGATCACGAATCCGTTCTACCTGATGGCGCCCGGCTGGGCCCAGCTGCCGCTGGTGATCCTGGCCACCGCGGCGACGGTGATCGCCTCGCAGGCCTTGATCACCGCGGCGTTCTCGGTCACCAAGCAGGCCATCCAGCTCGGCATCCTGCCGCGCATGGTGATCCGGCACACCTCGGTGCGCGACACCGGCCAGATCTACGTGCCCTTCGTCAACTGGGGCCTGTACATCTTCATCGTGCTGGCGGTGGTGCTGTTCCGCACCTCGTCGAACCTGGCCACCGCCTACGGCATCGCGGTGACGCTGGACATGACGATCACCACGGTGATGACCTTCTTCGTGATCCGTTACGGCTGGAAGTACCCGCTCGTGCCGTGCCTGCTGGCGACCGGCTTCTTCTTCGTCATCGACGTCACCTTCTTCGCGTCGAACATGCTCAAGCTGATGTCGGGCGGCTGGTTCCCGATCCTCATCGGCATCGGCATGTTCACGCTGATGGTCACCTGGGCCGAGGGCCGCAAGCTGCTCAGCGAACGCATGCACGACGATGCGATCGAGCTGCAGGGCTTCCTCGACGCGGTGTTCATCAACCCGCCGACGCGCGTCGCCGGCACCGCGGTGTTCCTGTCCGCCGAGACCGGGCTGACGCCGAACGCGCTGATGCACAACCTGAAGCACAACAAGGTGCTGCACGAGCACAACCTGTTCGTCGCCGTGAAACACCACGAGGTGCCGTGGATCGGCTTCGACAAGCGCATCCAGATGGAGTCGCTCGGCCACGACTGCTGGCAGGTGGTGCTGCACTTCGGCTTCAAGAACGATCCCGACGTGCCCGAGGCACTGCAGCTGCTGTCCGACCGCGGCATCCCGCTGCCGGAGATGGACACCAGCTACTTCTTGAGCCGCGACATCGTGATCCCGACCTTCGGCCACGGCATGGCGATGTGGCGCGAGAAGCTGTTCGCCAGCATGCACCGCAACGCGTCGGCGGCGGCCGACTTCCTGAACCTGCCGTCGAACCGCATCGTCGAGCTGGGCGCGAAGGTCGAGATCTAAGCCGGCGTGGAGACGGCAGCCGGCCGGCGCTCCATGCGCAGATGCACCGCGTGATCGGGCTCCTGCTCGAAGCCGAAGCGCCGGAACAACTGGTACGCCGGATTGCCCGGCTCGACCTGCAGGCCGATGGTCTGGCCGTGCTGGTCGGCACTCTCGGTCAAGCAGCGCAGCACGCTGCTGCCGAGGCCGCGGCCGCGCCAGCCGGCCGCCAGGCTCAGGTCGATCAGCGTCGCGCGGGCCGGCCCGCTGCACCAGGCGAGCCGTCCGACGGGGGCGTCGTCGAGCAGCAGCAGCAGGAACAGCGCATCGGCATGGCGTTGCCGGTACTGACGCTGCTGGAAGTCGAACTGCTGGTCGAGGAAGGCGCGGCAGCGCGACGCCGCCCAGCCGGTCGCGCCCATCTGCGCGCTGCGCGTGTCGGCAAACAGCGTGCGCAGGAAGGCGTCGTCGCCCGGGGCGATCGGCCGCGCCTGCAGGCGCTCGAACACGCGGGGCTGCGCCGGACGTGCCAGTCCGAGCAGCTCGCGCAAGCAATGCGTATCCGACACGCCCACCGCCCAACGTTGTTTGGGGCGATGCTAGGAAGCGCCCGGCGGCGCGGCAATGGTGCAGTGAACTAATGCGCTCGACCGCCGGCGGCGCAGAGCTTTCTGCTAGGCGCTCGACCGATCAGGCGCTGACGGTGGCGCCCAGGCGCGACAGCCGCACCCAGCTGTTCGGCGGCACCGGGTTCCACTGGCCGCTGTGCGCGTCCAGCGGCTCGGAGGCGATGATGCTGCCGCGGTCGCCCTCGTTGACGTAGAGCGTCGGCGGCTTCTGGTCGCTGGCGAAACGGAAGGCGTAGATCTGGTCGCCGTCGGCCAGCGCCGCGGCGAAGCGCAGCGGCTCGTCGACGCCGGCAGCGCGCATCAGCGCCAGCGTGTCGTCGAGCACCGTCGGCATCGCCTGGTCCGGCGTCTCGCCGGCCTCGATGCGAGCCAGGGTCAACAGGAACAGCAGCTCCGAATCGGTCGAGCCCTGGCGCGCAGCGAACAGCCGGTCGGGCAGCCGCGCCTCGAGCGCGCGGCGCACGCGCGCGTAGCCGCCGATCTGGCCGTTGTGCATGAACAGCCAGCGCCCCTGCTTGAACGGATGGCAGTTCTCGCGCGCCATCGAGGTGCCGGTGGCCGCGCGCACATGAGCGAAAAACAGGCGCGAGCGCAGCGTGTGGGCCAGCGACTGCAGGTTCTCGTCGGCCCAGGCCGGCATCGCCTCGCGGTAAACGCCGGGCTCGTCGCGGTCGCCATACCAGCCGATGCCGACGCCGTCGCCATTGGTCGGGGTCTTGGCCTGCGTGGCCCGCCGCGACTGGCGCACCAGCGAGTGCTGCGCCGAGCAGACCAGCTCATCGAGGTACAGGGGGTCTCCCAGGTAGGCGAGCAGGCGGCACATGGTGGGTGGTGTTGGACGGGGGATTGATCTCTTATCGGCGGCCGCCGGCGCGGGCTTGAGCCCGGCGCCGGCGCCGGCGTGCGCTCGCACCGATATGCTGCCGCGGCATGAAAAAAGTCTTCGCAGATCTCTCGACACCGGCCGTGGTGGCCGGGTTCGTCGCCGTGCTGGTCGGCTACACCAGCTCGGTGGCGATCGTCTTCCAGGCCGCGCAGGCGCTCGGCGCGACGCCGGCGCAGACGGCGTCGTGGATGTGGGCGCTCGGGCTGGCGATGGGCTTGTCAACCATCGCGCTGTCGGGGTGGACACGCCAGCCGGTGCTCACTGCCTGGAGCACGCCGGGCGCCGCGCTGCTGGCGGCGACGCAGGGCATTCCGCTGCCGGAGGCGACCGGCGCTTTCGTCGTCTGCGCGCTGCTGATCATCGCGGCCGGCGCGACCGGGGCCTTCGAGCGCGTGATGGACAAGGTGCCGATGGCCATCGCCGCCGCGCTGCTGGCCGGCGTGCTGGCACGCTTCGGGCTCGATGCGGTGCTCGCGGTGCGCACGGCGCCGGGGCTGGTGCTCGGCATGGGGGTGGCCTTCCTCGTCGGCCGGCGCGCCTGGCCGCGGTATGCGGTGCCCGGCACGCTGGTGGCGGGCATCGTCCTCGCCGCGCTGCAGGGCCGGCTGGGCCTGGCCGCGCTGCAGACGGTGGACTGGGGCTGGACCGCGCCGCAATGGGTGACGCCGCGCTTCAGCATCGCGGCGCTGGTCGGCATCGCGCTGCCGCTGTTCATCATCACGATGGCCTCGCAGAACCTGCCCGGTGTGGCTGCGCAGCGGGCGGCTGGTTACCGCACGCCGGTGTCGCCGGTGATCACCGCCACCGGCGTCACGACGCTGCTGCTGGCGCCCTTCGGCGCCTTCGCGATCAACCTGGCGGCGATCACCGCGGCGATCTGCATGAGCAGCGAGGCGCACGAGGACCCCGCTCGGCGCTACACCGCGGCCATCGCCGCCGGCGTGTTCTACGTGCTGCTCGGCCTGGCCGGCGGCGCCGTCGCCGGCCTGCTGGCGGCGTTTCCGCGCGAGCTGGTCGCCGCGGTCGCCGGCCTGGCGCTGATCGGCACCATCGCCGGCGGGCTGGCCACGGCGCTGAAGGACGAGCAGCACCGCGACGCGGCTGCCATCACTTTTCTCGTCACGCTGTCGGGCGTGTCAATGGCCGGCATCGGCTCGGCCTTTTGGGGCGTGGTCGCCGGCAGCGTCGCGCTCCTCGTGCAACACTGGCGCCCCCTTCGCTGACGCCCCGGCCTGACCCATGAAACTGCTCTTCGTCGCCGACCCGCTGGAGGCGTTCAAGACCTACAAGGACACCACCTTCGCGATGATGCGCGAGGCCGCGCGGCGCGGCCACCAGCTGTGGGCCTGCGAGCCGGGCGACCTGGTGTGGGTGCGTGGCGCGCGCGTCGTTGCGCGCGCCGCGCGGGCGATCGCGCTGACCGGCGACGAACATCACTGGTTCAGCGTGCTCAGCCAGGGTGAGCTGGCACTGGCCGATGCCGACGCGGTGCTGATGCGCAAGGATCCACCCTTCGACAGCGAATACTTCTATGCCACGCACCTGCTCGGCCAGGCCGAGCGCGAAGGCGCGCGTGTCTTCAACAAGCCGGCGGCGCTGCGCGACCACCCGGAAAAGCTGGCGATCCTCGAGTTTCCCGAGCTCATCGGGCCGACGCTGGTCACGCGCAGCGCCGACGCGGTGCGCGCCTTCCATGCCGAGCACCACGACATCATCCTGAAGCCGCTCGACGGCATGGGCGGCATGGGCATCTTCCGCGTCGGGCCCGACGGTCTGAACCTGGGCTCGATCATCGAGACGCTGAACCGCGACGGCGCGGTGTCGCTGATGGTGCAGAAGTACCTGCCGGAGATCGCCCAGGGCGACAAGCGCGTGCTGGTGATCGGCGGCCAGCCGGTGCCGTTTTCGCTGGCCCGCATCCCGCAGGGCAGCGAGATCCGCGGCAACCTCGCCGCCGGGGGCAAGGGCGTCGCGCAGCCGCTCACAACGCGTGATAGGCAGATCGCTGAATCGCTCGGGCCGATCCTCGCCGCACGCGGTCTGCTGCTGGTGGGCCTGGACGTCATCGGCGACTGCCTGACCGAGATCAACGTCACCAGCCCGACCTGCTTCCAGGAGATCACGCAGCAGACCGGCTTCGACGTGGCGAAGATGTTCGTCGACGCGCTGGAGGCGGCGGTCCGGAGCTGAGGCGCTGAGCGCGGACAATCCGCGCATGGCCCTGATCACCCTGACCAATGCGCAGCTCGCCTACGGGCACTGGCCGCTGCTCCACCACACCGACGTCTCGCTCGAAGCCGGCGAACGCATCGCGCTGATCGGCCGCAACGGCAGCGGCAAGTCCTCGCTGCTGAAGGTGCTGGCCGGCATCGACCGGCTCGACGACGGCATGCTGCAGTTCCAGCAGGGCCTGCGGCGCACCTACGTGCCGCAGGAGCCTCAATTCCGCGCCGGCGCGACGGTCTTCGAGGCCGTGAGCGAGGGCGTGGCCGAGGTCAAGGCCTTGCGCGCGCGCTTCGAGGCCCACGCCGCGGGAGACGACCTCGACGCGCTGCAGACGCGCATCGAGGCGCTCGACGGCTGGACCTGGGAGCAGCGCGTCGACGAGGCGCTGCAGCGCCTGCACCTCGATCCCGACGCGGTGATCGACGCGTTGTCCGGCGGCACGAAGAAACGCGTCGCGCTGGCGCAGGCCCTGGTCACGCGGCCCGACGTGCTGCTGCTCGACGAGCCGACCAACCACCTCGACCTCGATGCGATCGATTGGCTGCAGCAGTTGCTGATCGATTTCGGCGGCGCGCTGGTCGTCGTCTCGCACGACCGCGCCTTCATCGACGCGGTGGCCACGCGCATCGTCGAGCTCGACCGTGGCGAGCTGCGCAGCTACCCGGGCAACTTCAGCAGCTACGAACGCACGAAGGAAGCCGAGCTCGAGGCCGAGGCACTGGCCAGCGCGCGCGCCGACAAGCTGCTGGCGCAGGAAGAGGTGTGGGTGCGCAAGGGCGTCGAGGCGCGGCGCACGCGCAGCGTCGGCCGCATCACGCGGCTGAAGCGCCTGCGCGAGCAGCGCGCCGCGCGGCGCGAGCAGCTCGGGCAGGTGCGGCTGGAGCTGGCGACCGGGCTGCCGAGCGGCAAGATCGTCGCCGAGCTCGACGACGTCAGCCTGAGCTACGGCGACAAGCTGATCGTCGAGCGCTTCACGTCGACGATCCTGCGCGGCGACAAGATCGGCCTGATCGGGCCGAACGGCGCCGGCAAGACGAGCCTCTTGCGCCTGATCCTCGGCGAGCAGCAGCCGACCAGCGGCACGGTGCGCCGCGGCACGCAGCTGCAGGTGGCCTATTTCGACCAGATGCGCGCCGGCCTCGACCTCGATTCGACGCTGGCCCAGACGATCAGCCCCGGCAGCGACTGGATCGAGATCGGCGAAGGCAGCAAGGCGACGCGCAAGCACGTGATGAGCTACCTCGGCGACTTCCTGTTCGCGCCCGAGCGCGCGAACTCGCCGGTGCGCACGCTGTCCGGCGGCGAGCGCAACCGGCTGCTGCTGGCGCGCCTGTTCGCGCTGCCGGCCAACGTGCTGGTGCTCGACGAGCCGACCAACGACCTGGACATCGATACGCTCGAACTGCTCGAGGAGCTGCTGCAGTCCTACGCCGGCACGGTGTTCCTGGTCAGTCACGACCGGCGCTTCCTCGACAACGTCGTCACCAGCCTGATCGCCTGGGAGGGCGATCTGAAAGCCGGCCTGTGGCGCGAGTACGAAGGCGGCATCGACGACTGGCGCGCGGCGCGCGAGCGGGCGGCGGCCACGCTGCCGAAGGCAGCCTCCACGACATCGCCGAAGCCGGCCGCGGCGCCCACGCCCGCCGCCGCGGCGCCGCGCGAAGCGCCGGCACGCGCGAAGACCAAGCTCAGCTACAAGGAGCAGCGCGAGCTCGACGAGCTGCCCGGCCGCATCGAAATCCTCGAAGCCGAGCAGCAGGCGATCGGCGCGCGCCTCGCTGGTACCGAGCTGTACCAGCAGGAGCCGCAACGCGTGGCCGAGCTGCAAGGACGTTATGCGGCGATCGAGGACGAGCTGATGGCGGCGCTCGAACGCTGGGAATTGTTGGCAGCGGTGCAACGTTAAGCCGGCGCCGGGCCGCCCCAAGCCGGCTGCGCCCCCTTGGGGGGCTGCGAACGAAGTGAGCTTGGGGGCTCACGTTCATTGGGGTAATCCGCAGGGTGTAGCGCAGGTGACAGGTGCGGTGCGGCGCGCGCGCCTACCGTGGCGCGCTTTGCATGACCGACCTGGAGCGCCCCCGATGCCGACCTCGCTGCAACGACGTACCTGCCTGGCCGGCCTCGGCGCACTCGCGGCCAGCCCATGGACCACCGCGCTGGCGCAGGCGCCGGCGGGCGACATCGTGATCGGCCAGAGTGCGCACCTGAGCGGCCCGCTTAGCGCCACCTTCAAGGCCGTGGTGCGCGGGCAGGAGCTGGCGCTGGAGGAGTTCAACCGCCGCGGCGGCGTCGGCGGCCGCAAGGTCAAGCTGGTGACGCTGGACGATGCCTACGATCCGAAGCGCTGCGTCGAGAACGTCAACCTGCTGATCGAGCGCGACAAGGCGGTCGCGCTGTTCGGCCTGGCGAGCACGGCCAACGTCGGCGCGGTGCTGCCGATCCTCACCGAGAAGAAGGTGCCGCTGGTCGGCGTGTACACCGGCGCGCCGGCGCTGCGTGCGAAGCAGCATCCGTACTTCTTCACCGCGATGGCCAGCTACCGCGATGAAGTGGTGCAGATGATCCGGAACCTGGCGACGGTCGGGCGCACGAAGCTCGCGGTCGCCTACCACGCGAGCCCCTTCGGCCAGCTGATGCTGCCGGTGGTCGAGGAGGTCTGCAAGGAGCTCGGCTCGGCGCTGGTGGCCAAGGCCGCGCTCGACATCCCGGGCCAGGAGTCGGTGGCCGTCGTGCAGACGCTGGCCGCCGCGCAACCGCAGGCGGTGCTGTTCATCGCCTTCGGCCCGGCGCTGGTGCCCTTCGTCAAGGCGGCGCGGGCGCAGCTCGGCGTGCCGGTCTATGCGCTGTCGATCGCCAGCTCCAAGCCGCTGCTCGACGCACTCGGCGACGAGGCGCGCGGCCTGGCTTTCACGCAGACGCTGCCGTACGCGATGCGCGCGACCAGCACGCTGACGCGCGACTATGCGGCGGCGATGGAGCGCGCCAGGCTGCCGATCGACTTCGACCACTTCTTCGGCTACCTGAACCTGCGCGTGCTGCTCGAGTTGCTCAAGCGCGCCGGCAGGGCGCTGACGTCACAGAGCCTGGTGTCGACGATCGAGGGCCTGGGCAAGGTCGACTTGGGCGGCTACACGCTGAACTTCGGACCGCAGAACCACCACGGCTCGAATTTCGTCGACCTCTTGATCGTCGGCCCGGGGGGGCGATTCATCCGCTAGCCGGCGCCGGGCCGCCCCAAGCTGGCTGCGCCCCCCGGGGGCCGCGAACGAAGTGAGCTGGGGGTCGGCAAGAACGGCGTCAGCGGTAGCCGGACCAGCCTTCGTTGGTCGCCGCCGGGTGCGTGCGGCTGACGATCAGGCCGGCCTGCAGGTAGATGCCGTTGAGCAGCCGCTGCGCACGGCCGCGGTCGATGCCCGGCCAGTCGCAGATCTCGCGCAGGTTGCAGGTGTGGCGGCGCAGCCGGCTGATGCAGCGGGCCATTGCCGCAGGCAGATCCAGGCCGTCGAAGCTGACGCCGGGCGCGACGCGGTAGGCGGCCTGGCCGGCGATCTCGGGCAGCAGCGCCTCGCGCGCGCCGCGCATCGCCAGCGCCCACAGCACCGGTGCCAGCGGGTGATAACGCGTCAGGTCGCCGACCAGCGCGCGCTCGGGATCGCCCGGTGCGCGCAACGTGGCGCGCTCGACCTGCAGCACCTGCAGCGCGTCGAGCCGACTCGCCAGCACCTGGGTCATCGGCACCGCGCAGTGCGTGAGCTTCTGCGCCGGGAACATCGTCAGCGTCAGCACCTGGTCGTCCCACTGCAGGTGGATCGCCAGCGGCTGCCCGTGGCGCACGCCGGCCGCCAGCACGTCGAGCAGTTCGCTGTGCTGGCCGCGCTGCTCAAAGCGTTGCAAGTCTTGCATCAGCGACGGGCTGAGCGACGTCAGCCGCGAATTCGCGGCATCGGTGCCATGCAGCCGGTCGAGGTCGTCGAGGTAACGACGAAACTCGCTGACACGCATCAGGTCAGGGGCACCCTGCGGTAGCGTGGAACGAAACATGTCAGCGCCCGCCCGGCCGCCCGAAGGGCGCTGAGCCCCCCTCGGGGGGAGCGAACGAAGTGAGCAGGGGGCATTGCATCTAGGGGGGATCCTACGTCTCGCACTTGACACAAGTGGTGACGTTACGTTTCGGCGGCACCCCGCACTCGGGTGGGTTGCTGCAACGCGCGGCGCGCGGCTGTGAAGCATTGCCAGAACGCCGCGTCCTGCGAACTCGCGAAGTTGATGCGCATCAGCGTGCTCGGGCGCGGCCGGGCATGAAAGAGGCTGCCCGGCGCCACCAGCCAGCCTTGTTCGGCCAGCCGCGTGCCCAGCTGGTCGGTGTCGACACCGGTATCGATCCAGCCGAACAGGCCCTGCGGCGGCGCGACGAACGTGCAGCCGGCGTCGGTCGCCAGCCGCATCACGCGCTGCCGGGCCGTGTCCAGCCGCTGGATCACGCGCTCGGCATGGCGCCGCAGCAGGCCCTGGTCCAGGCACCAGGCGACCGCGCGTTCGAGCAGTGCCGGCGAGGTCAGCGTCATCAGCAGTTTGGTGTCGATGAAGCGCTCGGCCAGCGCCGGCGTGGCCGCCACGTAGCCGACGCGCCAGTTCGGCGCCAGGATCTTCGAGAAGCCGGAGACGTAGACCGTGCGCTGCAGGCCGTCCAGCGCCGCCAGCCGCGGTGCATGCGGCGGCGCGAGCCAGGCGTAGGTGTCGTCCTCGACGATCAGCAGGTCGTGCGCGTCGGCGAGCTTGAGCACCTGGTGCGCGGTGGCCAGCGACAGCGTGTGGCCGGTCGGGTTGTGCAGCACCGAGACCGTGACGTACAGGCGCGGGCGGTGCTCGGCGATCAGCGCCTGCATGACGGCGAGGTCGGGGCCGTTCGGCCCGCGCGGCACCGGCAGCAGCCGCATGCCCAGCCGCGTCAGCCGCGCGAATTCGACCGCCCAGCCGGGCTCGTCGACCAGCACCGCGTCGCCCGGCTGCAGCAGCGTGCGGGCGACGATGTCCAGCGCATGCGTCGCGCCCAGCGTGGTGACGATCTGGCCCGGATCGGCGGCGATGCCGAGCTCGCCATCGAGCCGGCGCGACAAGGCCTGGCGCAGCCCCGGGTCGCCCGCCGGATCGCCGTAGCGCAGCGCGTCGGCGGCATGCGGCAGCGTGCGGCGCAGCGCGCGCTCGATCAGCGCGGCGTCGAGCCAGGGCTCGGGCAGCGTGCCCAGCCCCGGGCCGACGTGGCCCTGGCGGCCCTGGAACATGCCGCGGATCAGCGCGGTGGCGTCGATCGGCGCCGGCAGCGCGGGCGGGCGGGCGGCGGCGCCGGCAATCGCCGCGCCGGCGCCGCCGCGGGGTGCGGGCGCCTCGCGCACGAAGAAGCCGCGCTGGCGCTGCGCCTCGACCAGGCCTTGCGCCTGCAGCTGGTCATAAGCGGCGACGACGGTGCTCGGGCTGACGCCGTGCAGCCGCGCGCATTCGCGCACCGACGGCAGTCGCGCGCCCGGCTGCAGCGTGCGCTGGCCGATGCGCTCGGCGAAGCGGGCGGCGAGCTGCTCGCCGAGCGTCGCGGCGCCGTCGCGCTGCAGTGTGCGGTTGACGACGCGCTGGGGCAGGTCTCGGGGAGCGTTCATGGCCAGATGTACCGTCGGAGTCGACAGTACAGATGAGTGATCTGTATCGCCGAGTGTACTGACGCTGTGCTGATCGCGGCCCTAGACTGAAGGGATGGTCAGCAGCCCCCAGCTCACTTCGTTCGCGGCCCCAGGGATCCGAAGGATCCCTTGCGGGGCCCCTGGGCGCTCAGTGCCTTTCGGGCGGCCGGGCAGGCACTGATGTCCTCGAGCACCGTGCTGAAAACCACTTCCGGCTGGTCCCCCGCCACGCGCGGCTGGCTGCTCGGCGCGCTGGGGGTCGGCATCTTCGCGCTGTCGATCCCGATGACGCGGCTGGCCTCGGGCAGCGCGGCCGAGCCGCAGCTGCCGGCCGTCTTCGTCGCCATCGGCCGCGCCGCGCTGGCCGGCCTGTTCGCCGCGCTGTGGCTGCTGGGCACCCGCGCGCCGCGGCCGCGGCCGCAGCAGTGGCGGCCGCTGGCGCTGACGGCGCTCGGCGTCGTGTTCGGCTGGCCGCTGCTGCTGGGCTTCGCGGTACTGCACGTGGATGCCGTGCATGCGTCGGTGGTCACGGGGGTGCTGCCGATCGCCACCGCGGCCACCGGCGCGCTGCTGCTGCGCCAGCGCGCCAGTCTCGGCTTCTGGCTTTGCGCGCTGCTCGGCACCACGCTCGTGCTCGGCTTCGCGTGGTGGAAGGGCGGCGCCGGCTTCCAGGCCGCCGATGCGCTGCTGCTGGGCGCGGTGCTGTTCGGCGGTTATGGCTACGTGCAGGGCGCGCGGCTGTCGATCGGGCCGCAGGCGCTGGCGCCGGAGCAGGTGATCTGCTGGGTGCTGGTGCTGAGCCTGCCGCTGACGCTGCCGATCGCGCTGATGCACTGGCCGACGGCGCCGGTGCGGGCCAGCGCCTGGGGCGGCTTCCTCTACGTCTCCCTCTTCTCGATGTGGCTCGGCTTCTTCGCCTGGTACCGCGGGCTGGCGCTCGGCGGCACCTTGCGCGTCAGCCAGGTGCAGCTGCTGCAGCCCTTCCTGTCGATGTGGTTCGCGGTGCCGCTGCTTGGCGAAACGCTGGATGCGGCGACGCTGGTGTTCTCGCTCGCCGTGATGGCCACGGTGTTCATCTCGAAGCGGATGGCGGTGCGCTCGTGAACGGTTTCGTGGTCTCCAGCGATCCGTCGCGGCTGGACCTCGCGCTGATCCATCGTTTCCTGAGCGAGGAAACGCGCTGGGCGCGCGGCATTCCGCGTGCGACGGTCGAGCGTTCGATCGCCCATTCGCTGTGCTTCGGCGCCTACTGCGTAGCCGACGGCGCGCAGCTCGGCTTCGCGCGCATCGTCAGCGACCGCGCCACCTTCGCCTGGCTGGCCGATGTCTTCGTGCTGCCCGAGCAGCGCGGCCGCGGCATTGCCGTCGCGCTGCTGCAGGCGGCCGACGCCCACCCCGAGCTGCAGGGCCTGCGCCGGCGCCTGCTGGCCACGAGCACCGCCGCGCCGCTGTACGCTCGCCACGGCTGGGTGCCGCTGGCCGCCCCCGAGATCTACATGGAACGCAGCGACCCCGAGGTCTACCAGCGCGCCGCATCACCCATTCCAACCGGAGACAAGTCATGAGACAACGTGAGTCAAACTTTCGGCGGGCCGAGCGCCGGGCCGCTCCCAAGCCGGCCCGCATCCCCTCGGGGGATCGGCCGATGTACTCGTCGGACGAGGGGCAGTCATGAGTCTGTGGACCCAGGCGCGCCGCAGCGCCCGCATGAACCCGTCGATCATTCGCGAGATCCTGAAGGTCACCGAGAAGCCCGGCATCCTGTCGATGGCCGGCGGCCTGCCGTCGGCCGACACCTTCCCGGTCGAGCCGATGCGCGAGGCCTGCGAGATCGTGCTGCGCACCGCCTCGCGTGAGGCGCTGCAGTACGCCGGCAGCGAAGGCTTCGGGCCGCTGCGCGAGTGGGTCGCCGCAAAGCTCGCGTCGATGGGTCACCGCGTCGGCGCCGACCAGGTGCTGATCACCACCGGCTCGCAACAGGGCCTGGACCTGGTCGGCAAGATCATGATCGACGCCGGCGCGCCGGTGGCCGTCGAGACGCCGACCTACCTCGGCGCGCTGCAGGCCTTCAACCCCTACGAGCCGATCTACACCAGCCTGGCCAGCGACCAGGACGGCCCGCTGCCCCAGGCGCTCAGCGCGCTGAAGCACGACGCGCCGGGCACGCGCTTCGCCTATCTGCTGCCGAACTTCCAGAACCCGACCGGCCGCGTGATGCCGGCGGCGCGCCGCGATGCGCTGGTCGCGGCCGCGCAGTCGGTCGGCGTGCCGCTGGTCGAGGACAACCCCTACGGCGACCTGTGGTTCGACGAGGAGCCGCCGGCGCCGATCGCCTCGCGCTGGCCCGAGGGCACGATCTACCTGGGCTCGTTCTCGAAGGTGCTGGCGCCGGGCTTCCGGCTCGGTTACGTCGTCGCGCCGAGCGAGCTGTACCCCAAGCTGCTGCAGGCCAAGCAGGCGGCCGACCTGCACACGCCGGGCTTCAACCAGCGCGTCGTCTACGAGGTGATCCGCCACGGCTTCCTCGACCAGCACGTGCCCGCGATCCGCGCACGCTACAAGGCCCAGCGCGATGCGATGGCCACCGGCCTGCGCCAGCACCTGCCCGAAGGCAGCGAGTGGCAGGAGCCGAAGGGCGGCATGTTCTTCTGGGTGCGCCTGCCCGCCGGCTGCGACGCGATGCAGTTGCTGCCGAAGGCCGTCGAGGCCGGCATCGCCTACGTGCCCGGCGCGGCCTTCTACGCCCACGCGCCCGATCCGCGCACGCTGCGCCTGTCCTTCGTGACGCTGGCGCCGGAAGACATCGCCGACGGCGTCGCGGTGCTGGGCCGCGTGCTGCGCGAACACCTGGAAGTCGAAGCCGAAGTGACGCCCTGAGTCGGGAGCTCTCCGATGGCCGCTCCCTTCCTGAGTCAGGACGAACTGCGTGCCGCCGCGCGCACCGTGCACGCGGTGCTGCCGCCGACGCCGCAGTACCGCTGGCCGCTGCTCGAAGCGTTGGTCGCGCCGCGTCCAGACGACGGTACCGCGTTGTGGGTCAAGCACGAGAACCACACGCCGGTGGGCGCGTTCAAGATCCGCGGCGGGCTGGTGTATTTCGAGCGCCTGCTGAGCCGGGGCGAGCGCCCGGCCGGCGTCGTCAGCGCCACGCGCGGCAACCATGGCCAGTCGATCGGCTTCGCGGCGCGTCGCCACGGCATCCCGGCGCTGATCGTCGTGCCGCGCGGCAACAGCCGCGAGAAGAATGCGGCGATGCGTGCGCTCGGCGTCGAGCTGGTCGAGCATGGCGACGACTTCCAGGCCGCGCGTGAGCACGCGCAGGCACTGGCCGCCGAGCGCGGCTGGCTGATGGTTCCTTCGTTCCACCGCGACCTGGTCGCCGGCGTGGCGAGTTATGCGCTGGAGCTGTTCGGCGCCGTGCCGGATCTCGACACGGTGTACGTGCCGATCGGCCTCGGCTCCGGCGCCTGCGGCCTGATCGCCGCGCGCGACGCGCTGGGCTTGTCGACCGAGATCGTCGGTGTCGTCAGCGATGGCGCGCCGGCCTATGCGTTGTCGCTGGCGTGCGGCGAAGCGGTGTCGCACGCGGTGACGACGACGCTCGCCGACGGCATGGCGGTGCGCACGCCGGACGCCGACGCGCTGCGGCTGATGCAGGCGGGGCTGGCGCGCGTGGTGCTGGTCAGCGATGTACAGATCGCCGATGCGATGCGCCGGCTCTACGAATGCACGCACCAGGTCGCCGAAGGTGCCGGAGCGGCCGCGTTGGCCGGGCGCATCGCCGAGCGCACGCGGCTCGCGGGCCGGCGCACGGCGGTCGTGCTCACCGGCGGCAATGTCGACCGCAGCGTCTACGCCGAGATCCTCGCCCAATGAACCTCGAAGGAGCACGGCCATGCCGAGCTTTCGCTTTTCGCAAGTCGATGTCTTCACCGCGCAGGCCTTGCGCGGCAACCCGCTGGCCGTCGTGCACGACGCGGTGGGCCTGAGCGACGCCGAGATGCTCGACTTCGCGCGCTGGACCAATCTTTCGGAAACCACTTTCCTGCTGCCGCCGACCGACCCGGCCGCCGACTACCACCTGCGCATCTTCACGCCCGGCGGCGAGCTGCCGTTTGCCGGCCATCCGACGCTCGGCAGCTGCCACGCCTGGCTCGCCGCCGGTGGCCGCCCGCGCGGCGAGGGCCAGGTGGTGCAGCAGTGCGGCGCCGGACTGGTGCGCATCCGGCAGGACGGCCGGCGCCTCGCATTCGCCGCGCCGCCGCTGCGCCGCAGCGGGCCGGCCGATCAGCCCACCCGGGCGCGCATCGCGCAGGCGCTGCGGCTGCCCGGGGCCGCGCTGCTGCGCGTCGAATGGCTCGTCAACGGCCCGCAGTGGGTGGCGGTGCTGCTGGCCGATGCGCAAGCCGTGCTCGCGCTGCAGCCGGACTTCGTCGCGATGCAGGGCATGGACCTCGGTGTCGTCGGCCCGCACCCGGCCGGCAGCGAGTGCCAGTTCGAAGTGCGTGCCTTCGTACCCGGCCTCGGCGTGCAGGAAGACCCCGTCACCGGCAGCCTGAACGCCGGCATCGCGCAGTGGTTGATCGGTGAAGGCCTGGCGCCTGAGCGTTATGTCGCTGCGCAGGGCACGGCGATCGGCCGCGCCGGCCGCGTGCACGTACATCGGCAGGGCGACGACATCTGGATCGGCGGCGACGTGACGCCGGTGATCAGCGGCAGCCTGACCCTCTGACGCCGATGACCGAGGTCGATCATCTGGTCATTGCCTGCGACACGCTGGTGCAGGGCGTCGCCTGGTGCGAGCAGGAGCTCGGCGTGACGCCGGGCCCTGGCGGCCGCCATCCGCTGATGAGCACGCACAACCGGTTGCTGCGCCTGGGCGGCGAATTTCCGGCCGCCTACTTCGAGCTGATCGCCATCGATCCCGACGCGCCGCCGCCCGGTCGCACGCGCTGGTTCGGCCTCGACCGGCCGGCACTGCAGGCGGCGGTGCGCGAGGCGCCACGCCTGGTGCAGCTGGTCGCCCGCACGCGCGAGGTCGAGATGCTGCGCTGGGGCCTGATCAACCGGGGCGTCGATCCGGGCCGGCCGCTGGCCGCCGAGCGCGAGACGCCGGCCGGCCTGCTGCGCTGGCGCATCGCAGTGCGCGACGACGGGCTGAACGCCTGCGACGGCCTGCTGCCGACCTTGATCGAGTGGCAGGGCGTTCATCCAACCGACGCGATGCCGGTGTCTGCGCTGACGCTGGCCTCGGTCAGCCTCGGCGGCCTGCCGGCGCCGATCGCCGAGCTGTTGCGCCTGCGGCAGGTCGACAGCGCCGAGACGCCGGGCCTGTCGGTGCAACTCGACACCCCGCGCGGCCGCATTCCACTGGAGCAATGGCGCGATGGCTGAAGAACTGTTCCGCGAAGACGCCCGCCTGGTCCGCTGCGACGCGCGCATCGTCGCGATCGACGAACGCGGCGTGCAGCTCGACCGCACGGTGTTCTATCCGCAGGGCGGCGGCCAGGCCGGCGATCGCGGCGTGCTGCGCCAGGCCGATGGCCGCACGCTGGTCATCGCCGACACGCGCAAAGGCGCGGCGCCCGGCGAGATCCTGCACCTGCCAGCGCCGGAGGCCTCGCTCGAGGGCTGGTCGGTCGGCGACAGCGTCGAGGCCGAAATCGACTGGGAACGCCGCCAGCGCCACATGCGTTTTCACACCACGACGCACCTGCTGTGCGCGTTGGTGCCGCATCCGGTCGACGGCTGCTCGATCACCGCCGACTACGCGCGGCTCGACTTCCACATGACCGATGCGCTCGACAAGCAGGCGCTGACCGAGGGCATCGCGCGCTTCGTCGCCGCCGCGCATCCGGTCAGCCACCGCTGGATCAGCGAGGACGAGCTCGACGCGAACCCCGGCCTGGTGCGCAGCATGAGCGTGCAGCCGCCGCGCGGCCAGGGCCGCGTGCGGGTGCTGGAGATCGAAGGTGTCGACCTGCAGCCCTGCGGCGGCACGCATGTCGCCAACACCGCGGAGATCGGCGCGGTGGTGGTGACGAAGATTGAGAAGAAGTCAGCCAAGACCCGCAGGGTCGTGCTCGGCTTTGCCGAGTCGGCCGACAGGCCGAGCTGACTTCTTCGGGGTGCGCTCATGTGCGCGCAGCGCACGTGACGCGCGCACCAAAAGATCAGTTGCTGTACTTCTCGGCCCGGAAGTCGTCGTGGCAGGCCTTGCACGAACCCCCGGTAGCGCCGACGGCGGCCTTCAGCGCATCGAGGCTGCCGCTCTTTGCCGCGGCGTCGAGCTTGACGACTTCGGCCTGCATCTTCGAGGCCAGGTCGTTGAACTTGGCCTGCTCCTTCCAGATCTCCGGTTTCGCGCGGTTCGGCAGGCCCTTGTCGGTGCCGTCGCCGAAGCCGGCGTACGGCAGCTTGGACATCGTCATCACGATCGCCGTGTTGTCGGCCGCCACCTTGGCGTCGAAGGGCACGCGCCCCTGGGCCATCGCCGCAACGCGGCCGAAGTGGTTGGCCATCACCGTGAAGGCGCTCTGGCGGTACTTGATCGCGTCCTCGGGTTTCTGGAACTGCGCGGCGGCGGGCACACTGGCCAGGGCGATGGCGGAGACCAGGAGCAGACGTTTCATGCGGATCCTCCAAGCGGATTGATGTGCGGCGCGGGCACCGTCGCCCGGCGCAGCCCAGTGTACGGGCGAGCTCCCGCGGAAATTCCGCGGGCCTTCACTGTCAACGGCGCGCTCGCTTTCGGCTATCGTCCCGGCCCATCGGGGTGTTGGCGCGAGGCAGGGCGTAGCATGAGCGAAACGTTGTCCGAACTTCGTCCGGTGCGGGTCTGGGATCTGCCGACGCGGCTTTTTCACTGGACGCTGGCGCTGGCCGTGGTCGGCCTGGTGATCACCGGCAAGATCGGCGGCAACGCGCTGGTCTGGCACATGCGCATCGGCTTGACGGTGCTCGCGCTGCTGGTGTTCCGGCTGCTCTGGGGCCTGGTCGGCGGCCACTGGTCGCGCTTCGCGCGCTTCGTCTACGCGCCGGCGACGACGCTGCGCTACCTGCGCGGCGAGCACCGCGACGGCGACCACTTCGAGGTCGGCCACAACCCGCTCGGCGCCTTCTCGGTCTTCGCGATGCTCGGCATCCTCGTCGTGCAGGTCAGCACCGGCCTCTTCGCCGACGACGAGATCGCCACCACCGGGCCGCTGAACCGCTTCGTCGACACGGCCACCGGCCTGGCGGCCACCAGCTGGCACAAGGGGCCGGGGCAGTGGATCATCATCGGCCTGGTGCTGCTGCACGTCGGCGCGATCATCGTCTACCGGCTGCGCGGCACCAGCCTGGTGGCGCCGATGTGGCGCGGCGACAAGCTGCTGCCGGCGAGCGTGCCGCCGTCGCAGGACAGCCTGCGCCAGCGCGTGCTGGCGCTGGTGCTGTTCGCTTGCTGCGCGGCACTGTCGATCGGCATCGCCCGGCTCGGGGGGTAGACTGCAGCGCCTGAAACGCCCGCATCGATGTCGTCGCCCGTTCTTCGCCTGCAAACGCCGGACACACCGGCCTTGCTGGACGCCACGCGCGAGATCTTCCGCGAGTACGCGCAGGGTCTGGGCTTCGACCTGTGCTTCCAGAACTTCGAGGACGAGCTCGCTTCGCTGCCGGGCGAGTACGCGCCGCCGCAAGGCGCGCTGTTCCTCGCCTTCGTCGACGACGAACTGGCCGGCTGCGGTGCCTTCCGCGCGCTGCCCGACGCCGACTACCCGAACGCCTGCGAGATGAAGCGCCTGTACGTGCGCCGCGCCTTCCGGCGCTTCGGCCTCGGCCGGCTGCTGGCGCAGGAATTGATGGACCACGCGACCGAGGCCGGCTACTCGACGATGCTGCTCGACACGATGGACGACATGGAGGCGGCGCGCGAGCTGTACGGCTCGCTCGGCTTCGAGGCGATCGCACCGTACTACTTCAATCCGATTGCGGGCGCGCACTACCTGAAAGTGGCGCTGGCGTGATGCGCAGCCCGCCATGAATTCCTTTCGCCGCCTGTTGCGCGCCGCCGGCCACCAGCCGCCGCTGGGCGCCTGGATCATGTCCGCCAGCCCGATCGTCGCCGAGGCCGTCGGGCTGGCCGGCTTCGACTGGGGCGTCGTCGACATGGAGCACGCGCCGCTGGACATGATGGGCGTCACGCACCTGTTGCAGGCGCTCGGCAATACGCGCATGGCCACCGTCGTGCGCGTGCCGTGGAACGACGCGGTGACCGTCAAGCGCGTGCTCGACGCCGGCGCGGTGACGGTGATGTTCCCGTTCGTGCAGAGCGCCGACGAGGCGCGCCAGGCGGTCGCCGCGACGCGCTTTCCGCCCGAGGGCGTGCGCGGGATGATCGGCATGAGCCGCGGCTCGCGCTTCGGCACCACCGCCAACTACCTGCAGACCGCGAACCAGCAGATCGGCGTCATCGTGCAGATCGAAAGCGCCGCGGCGGTGGCGCAGATCGAGGCCATCGCCGCCGTGCCGGGCGTCGATGCGCTCTTCGTCGGCCCGGTCGACCTGTCGGGCAGCGTCGGCGTGCCCGGCCAGACGCTGCACGCCGACGTGCTGGCGCTGATGGCCGATGCGGTGCGGCGCGCCAAGGCCGCCGGCGTGCCGATCGGCAGCCTGGCCTTCACGGCCGATGCAGCGACGCGTTATCGCGCGATGGCCTTCGACTTCCTCGCCGTCGCTTCCGACCTGAACCTGCTGATGCAAGGTGCCGCGACGACGCTGCGTGCGCTGCGCACGCAGGACGGCGCCGCGCACGTGCATACGCTCAGCGGCGGCACGAATCCCGAGCCGGGCGCCTGAACGCGCGCGGCTTCCCCTCACACCACCACGGCTCCTCGATGACCTCAACCACTAGCGCGCCTGTCAAGTCGATCGAACTCCAGGCCGGCGATCTGCGGCTCGCACTGCGGCCCGACATCGGCGGCTGCATCGCCGGCCTGTGGCGCGGCGATGTGCCGGTGATGCGCAGCCCCGATGCGGACACGATCGCCACGGCGCGGGACGCCGGCAGCTTCGCGCTCGCACCGTTCAGCAACCGGCTCGGCTTCAGCCGTTTCCGCTGGCAGGGGCAGGACCATCGCATCGTCGCCAACGTCGCCGAGACGCCGCATGCGCTGCACGGCGTCGCGTGGATGCGCGGCTGGGAGGTGGTGAGCGCAAGCGGGACCGAAGCCGAGCTGCGTTACGTGCACCGCGGCGACGAGTACTGGCCCTTCGACTTCACGCTGGTGCAGCGTTTCGTGCTGAGTGCCGCGGCGCTCGAGCAGCACCTGGTGTTCACGAACACCGGCAGCCAGCCGCAGCCGGTCGGCCTCGGCTGGCATCCGTATTTCGTCAAGCGTCCGCGCAGCCGGCTGCACGTCGAGCTCGCCGAGCGCTGGGAGACCGATGCCAACCAACTGCCGACCCGCAAGCTCGCGCAGCCCGGCATCGACGGCGACGTCGCGCACCTGGCCTTCGACCACTGCTTCGAAGGCTGGCGCGGCGCCGCGCGCATCCGCGACGAGAAGCTGTCGCTGAAGCTGACCTCCTCGCTGCCCTACCTCGTCGTGCACACGCCCGAGCAGCGCGACTACTTCTGCGTCGAGCCGGTCAGCCACGTCAGCAATGCGATCCACATGGCCGAGCCCGCGGCGCACGGGCTGCGCAGCCTGGGCGCCAGCGAGACCACCGACGCGTGGATGAAGCTCGAGATCGCGCCGGTCTGATTGATGACGATGGAGATCCAAGCACTGCCGGTGCCACCCTCGCTGCTCGGCGAATCGCCGTTCTGGCATCCCGAAGAGCGCCGGCTGTACTGGATCGACATCCCGGGCCGGCTGCTGAACCGCTACGACCCGCAGCGCGAGTTGCACGAGCACTGGTCGCTCGCCTCGGAGCCCGGCGCGTGTGCGCCGCTGCTCGGCGGCGGACTGCTGCTGGCGATGCGCGACGGGCTGTGGCGTTTCGATCCGGAGACGAACTCGCGCAGCCAGCTCGCCGCACCACCCTACGACCCGGCGCGCCAGCGCTTCAACGATGGCAAGGCCGACCCGCAAGGCCGCTTCTGGGTCGGCACCATCGACGACCTGCGGGAGCCGCGCGCCGCGCTGTACCGCCACGCAAAGGGCCGCACCGAGCGCCAGGCCGAAGGCGCGACGACCAGCAACGGCCTCGGCTTCAGCCCCGACGGGCGCACGATGTACTGGGCCGACACCAAGGCGCATGCGGTCTACGCCTTCGACTTCGATGCGGGCGATGGAAGCCTGAGCCGGCGCCGCGTCTTTCAGCAGTTTGCAATGCGTGGGGCCGATGCGCCGCTCGAGACCTACGGCGGTCGCCCCGACGGGGCTGCGGTCGACAGCGAAGGCGCGTACTGGGTTGCGATGTACGAAGGGCAGCGCCTGCTGCGCCTGAGCGCGAGCGGCGAGACGCTCGGCGAGATCCCGTTGCCGGTGCGCTGCCCGACGATGCCGTGCTTCGGCGGCGATGACTTGAGGACGCTGTACGTGACGACCGCGCGCGACAAGCGGCCGGCCGACGAATTGGCGTTGCAGCCGTGGGCTGGGTGCGTGCTGGTGATGCGGGTGGAGGTGCCGGGCCTGCCGGTGAACTTCGCGCGCTGCCCGTAGCGCGGCCGGCGCCGGGCCGCCCCAAGCGGCCGCGCACCCGCTCGGCGGGTGGCCTCGTGTACCCGCGAGGCCGGGTGCCCCAGGTTAAGTAATTTCGCCCAATGGGGCGGCCCCGGACCGGCACGGGTTTCCACGTATACTTCTGCGGTTTGCCGAAACCCAGCGTAACCACGATGTCCGACCGGCCCATGACGAAGACGGGCCAGCCGAACAGGTGGCGAGATTCAGAAGATGAGGCGGCAGACGCGTCCTTCAAGAGCTTGACCCGCGAACAGGCGGCAGCCTTGAGGGCGAAGGAGCCGCCGGTATCTCCCTGGTGGGTCGTCGCGGCGCAAGCCGCGGTCGGTGTGCTGGCAGCCTTGGTCGGCTGGCTGCTCACCGGCAGGAGCGAAGTGGCATGGTCCGCGCTGTACGGCGCGGCCGTGGTGGTGGTGCCGGGCAGCCTGATGGCGCGCGGCATGACCAGTCGGTTCTCCAGCATGTCGCCCGGCACGTCTGCCGTCAGCTTCATGTTGTGGGAGATGGTGAAAATTGGCGTTTCGGTGGTGATGCTCGTCGTCGCCAACCGGATCGTGCAGAACTTGGTGTGGCCAGCCTTGCTGGCCGGCCTGGTGCTCTGCATCAAGGTGTATTGGGTGGCGCTGCTGTGGCGCCGCCGGAAGTAACGACAAGACGGGACTGGAACTCAACACATGGCTGCCGAAGGTCACGCCCCGACCGCGGGTGAATACATCGTTCACCACCTCACGCACCTGCAGAACAAGAAGCAGACGTCGATCGTCGACTTCTCGGTCTTCAACCTCGATTCGATCGCCTTCGCCGTTGTCGTCGGCATCATCGGCTGCTTCCTTTTCTGGCGTGTTGCGAAGACCGCCACCTCCGGCGTGCCGGGCCGCTTCCAGGCGGCGATCGAGATCCTGGTCGAGATGGTCGAGACGCAGGCCAAGGGCATCGTGCACAACGCCCACAGTCGCAAGCTCGTCGCGCCGCTGGCGCTGACGGTGTTCGTCTGGATCTTCCTGATGAATGCGATGGACCTGCTGCCGGTCGACCTGCTGCCGCTGCTGGGCGAGAAGGCCGGTGTGCACTACCTGCGCGTGGTGCCGACCGCCGACCTGTCGGTGACGATGGGCCTGTCGCTGTCGGTGCTGATCGTGTGCCTGGTCTACAACGTCAAGATCAAGGGCTGGGGCGGCTGGGTGCATGAGCTGTTCTCCGCGCCGTTCGGCGACAAGGTGGTCCTGTACCCGTTCAACTTCCTGATGCAGATCATCGAGTTCGTCGCCAAGACCGTCTCGCACGGCATGCGGTTGTTCGGCAACATGTACGCCGGCGAACTGATCTTCCTGCTGATAGCGCTGATGGGCGGTGCCTGGTCGCTGTCGGCCACCGGCATCGGCCTGATGATCGGCCACATCATCGCCGGCACCGCGTGGGCGATCTTCCACATCCTGATCATCACGCTGCAGGCCTTCGTGTTCATGATGCTGGCCCTCGTCTACGTCGGCCAGGCCCACGACGCTCACTGATCGCGTTAGCGCATCGGTCCGACGTTTTCACTTTTCCCTTTCTTCCTCACCGTTCTAACTAGGAGTCATCCATGGAAGTCATCAGCTTTGTTGCTCTCGCCGCCGGTCTGATCATCGGTCTGGGCGCCGTCGGTGCGTGTATCGGCATCGGCATCATGGGCAGCAAGTACCTCGAATCGGCTGCGCGCCAACCCGAGCTGATGGGTGAACTGCAGACCAAGATGTTCCTGCTGGCCGGCCTGATCGACGCGGCGTTCATCATCGGCACCGGTATCGCTCTGTGGTTCGCCACCGCCAACCCGTTCCTGGGTCAGATCGCCAATCTCCCGAAGTAATTCGGCGCGTGCGCGTCCCCCAGCGGACGCCGCGGAGCCGCTCTAGCCGGGCCGCTGGCGTCGTCGTCCCCTCGAGGGGGAGGCGGCGCAGCCGCTTCGGGGGTGGTCCAACCCACGTGATTGAGGCATCAAAGTGAGCATCAACGGTACCCTCATCGCCCAGATGATCGTGTTCCTGATCCTGGTCTGGTTCACGATGAAATTCGTCTGGCCGCCGATCATCGCCGCGCTCGACGAGCGCGCGAAGAAGATCGCCGACGGCCTGTCCGCCGCCGACAAGGCCAAGGCCGAGCTGACCCAGGCCAACCAGAAGGTCGAGCAGCAACTGTCCGCCGCGCGCGACGACGCCGCAAAGCGCCTGGCCGATGCCGAGCGCCTGGCGCAGCAACTGGTCGAAGAGGCCAAGTCGCGCGCCAGCGAAGAAGGCGCCAAGATCATCGCCGCTGCGAAGGCCGAGGCCGAGCAGGAAGCCGTCAAGGCGCGCGAAGCGCTGCGCGAGCAGGTCGCGGGCCTGGCCGTCAAGGGCGCGGAGCAGATCCTGCGCCGTGAAGTCAACGCCGGCGTGCACGCCGAGCTGCTGACCCGCCTGAAGACGGAACTCTGATCATGGCCGAGATCGCCACCATCGCGCGCCCCTACGCCGAGGCGCTGTTCAAGGCGGCCGGCGCCAACGCCGCGGCGCTCGTCGGCCAGATGAGTGCGCTGGGCGACGTTGCCGCCAACGAGCAGTTGCGCCAGTTCGCCGACAACCCGAAGGTCGGCGCCGCCCAGGTCTACGAGGTGATCACCAGCGTCGCGAAGACCGCGCTCGACGGCCAGGTCGCCAACCTGCTGCGCACGGTGATCGACAACGGCCGCCTGGCCGCGCTGCCCGAGATCGCCGCGCAGTTCAAGGCACTGGTCAACGTCCGCTCGGGCAGCTCGGACGCCATCGTCTACAGCGCGTATCCGATCGACGGCGCCGCGCTCGCCGACACCGTGTCCGCGCTCGAGAAGCGCTTCGGCCGCAAGCTCAACGCCCGCGTCGAGCTCGACCCCGAGCTGATCGGCGGCATCCGCGTGGTGGTCGGCGACGAGGTGCTCGACACCTCGGTCAAGGCCCGTCTCGAACAAATGAAGGTCGCCCTGACGGCGTGAGCACGAGCTGCGCACTTGCCGCATACGTGCCGCTCATCCGTCGTCTTAGGAGAATGTTATGCAACTGAATCCCGCTGAGATTTCCGAGCTGATCAAGAGCCGCATCGAAGGCCTCGACACCTCGGCCGACATCAAGAACCAGGGCACCGTCGTGTCCGTCACCGACGGCATCGTGCGCGTGCACGGCCTGTCGGACGCGATGGCCGGCGAAATGCTGGAGTTCCCGCCCACCGCCAGTGGCCAGCCGACCTTCGGCCTGGCGCTGAACCTCGAGCGCGACTCGGTCGGCGCGGTGATCCTGGGCGAGTACGAGCACATCTCCGAGGGCGACACCGTCAAGTGCACGGGCCGCATCCTGGAAGTGCCGGTCGGCCCCGAGCTGATCGGCCGCGTCGTCAACGCGCTCGGCCAGCCGATCGACGGCAAGGGCCCGATCAACGCCAAGATGACCGACGTGATCGAGAAGGTCGCGCCGGGCGTGATCGCACGCCAGTCGGTGAGCCAGCCGGTGCAGACCGGCCTGAAGTCGATCGACTCGATGGTGCCGATCGGCCGTGGCCAGCGCGAGCTGATCATCGGCGACCGCCAGACCGGCAAGACCGCGGTGGCGATCGACGCGATCATCAACCAGAAGGGTCAGAACATGACCTGCGTCTACGTCGCGATCGGCCAGAAGGCGTCGTCGATCAAGAACGTGGTGCGCGCGCTGGAAGCCAACGGCGCGATGGACTACACCATCGTCGTTGCCGCGTCGGCCTCCGAATCGGCGGCGATGCAGTACGTGTCGGCCTACTCGGGCTGCACGATGGGCGAATACTTCCGCGACCGTGGCCAGGACGCGCTGATCATCTATGACGACCTGTCCAAGCAGGCCGTCGCGTATCGCCAGGTCTCGCTGCTGCTGCGCCGCCCGCCGGGCCGCGAAGCCTTCCCCGGCGATGTGTTCTATCTCCACAGCCGCCTGCTCGAGCGCGCCGCGCGCGTGAATGCCGACTACGTCGAAGCCTTCACGAAGGGCGAAGTCAAGGGCAAGACCGGCTCGCTGACCGCGCTGCCGATCATCGAGACGCAGGCCGGCGACGTGTCGGCCTTCGTGCCGACCAACGTGATCTCGATCACCGACGGCCAGATCTTCCTGGAAACGGCGCTGTTCAACGCCGGCATCCGCCCCGCGATCAACGCCGGTATCTCGGTGTCGCGGGTCGGCGGCGCCGCGCAGACCAAGCTGGTCAAGGGCCTGTCCGGCGGTATCCGTACCGACCTGGCGCAGTACCGTGAGCTGGCCGCCTTCGCGCAGTTCGCGTCCGACCTCGACGACGCCACCCGCAAGCAGCTCGACCGCGGTGCCCGCGTGACCGAGCTGCTGAAGCAGGCGCAATACTCGCCGCTGCCGATCAGCCTGATGGCCGCGACGCTGTTCGCCGTCAACAAGGGCTTCATGGACAACGTCGACGTCAAGAAGATCCTGTCCTTCGAACACGGCCTGCACCAGCACCTGAAGTCGAGCCACGCCGCGCTGCTGGCCAAGCTCGAGAACGACAAGGCGATGGACAAGGGCGCGGAAGAAGAGCTGACCGCCGCCATCACGGCGTTCAAGAAGTCCTTCGCCTGATCTGAACCGCCACAAGGAGCATCGCCATGGCGGTCGGTAAAGAGATACGCGGCAAGATCAAGAGCTTCGAGAACACGAAGAAGATCACCAAGGCCATGGAGATGGTCGCGGCGTCGAAGATGCGCAAGGCGCAGGAACGCATGCGTGCGGCCCGGCCTTACGCGGACAAGATCCGCAACATCGCGGCCAACCTGTCGCAGGCCAACCCCGAGTACAAGTCGCCGTACCTGCGCAAGACGGCCGAGGGCCAGGGCGCGAAGTCGGTCGGCTACATCGTCGTGACGACCGACAAGGGCCTGTGCGGCGGCCTGAACACCAACGTGCTGCGCATGGTGACGACGAAGATGCGCGAGCTGCAGGCCGCCGGTTCGTCGGCGCAGGCGGTGGCGATCGGCAACAAGGGCTTCGGCTTCCTGAACCGCATCAGCGCGAAGGTCATCAGCCACGTCACGCAGCTCGGCGACCAGCCGCAGCTCGAGAAGCTGATCGGCCCGGTCAAGGTGATGCTCGACGCGTTCACCGAAGGCAAGCTCGACGCGGTGTACGTCTGCTACACCAAGTTCATCAACACGATGAACCAGGAGCCGGTGGTCGAGCAGCTGCTGCCGCTTGCCGCCTCGCGCCTGGAGCAGACCGCCGCCGAGAAGGCCGCCTACGGCTGGGACTACATCTACGAGCCCGATGCGGCGACCGTCATCGAGGACCTGCTGACGCGCTACATCGAGGCGCTGGTCTACCAGGCGGTCGCCGAGAACATGGCGTCCGAGCAATCAGCGCGCATGGTCGCGATGAAGGCCGCCACCGACAACGCCGGCAACCTGATCGCCGAGCTGAAGCTGGTCTACAACAAGACCCGGCAGGCGGCGATCACGAAAGAGTTGTCCGAGATCGTCGGCGGCGCGGCCGCCATCAGCGGCTGACGCGACAAGCGCAGCGGCCGCACGCAACGAATACTGTTTGAAGGATCGAAGAAATGGCTAACACGCAAGCACAGGGCAAGATCGTTCAGTGCATCGGCGCCGTCGTGGACGTCGAATTCCCGCGCGACAGCATGCCGCGCGTGTACGACGCGCTGAAGCTCGAAGGCTCGGCGCTGACGCTCGAAGTGCAGCAGCAGCTCGGCGACGGCATCGTGCGCACCATCGCGCTGGGCTCGTCCGACGGCCTGCGCCGCGGGCTGATGGTCAGCAACACGGGCGCCGCGATCACCGTGCCGGTCGGCACGGCAACGCTCGGCCGCATCATGGACGTGCTGGGCAACCCGATCGACGAGCGCGGTCCCGTGGACCAGACGCTGACCGCGTCGATCCACCGCAAGGCACCGAGCTACGACGAGTTGAGCCCGTCGCAGGAGCTGCTCGAGACCGGCATCAAGGTGATCGACCTGATCTGCCCGTTCGCCAAGGGCGGCAAGGTGGGCCTGTTCGGCGGCGCCGGCGTCGGCAAGACCGTCAACATGATGGAGCTGATCAACAACATCGCGAAGGCGCACTCGGGCTTGTCGGTGTTCGCCGGCGTCGGTGAGCGCACCCGCGAGGGCAACGACTTCTATCACGAGATGGCCGAGTCGGGCGTCGTGAATCTGGAGAACCTGGGCGAGTCCAAGGTGTCGATGGTCTACGGCCAGATGAACGAGCCCCCGGGCAACCGCCTGCGCGTCGCGTTGACGGGCCTGACGATCGCCGAATCGTTCCGCGATGAAGGCCGCGACGTGCTGTTCTTCGTCGACAACATCTACCGCTACACGCTGGCCGGCACGGAAGTGTCCGCGCTGCTGGGCCGCATGCCTTCCGCGGTGGGCTACCAACCGACGCTGGCCGAGGAAATGGGCCGCCTGCAGGAGCGCATCACGTCGACCAAGGTCGGCTCGATCACGTCGATCCAGGCCGTCTACGTGCCGGCGGATGACTTGACCGACCCGTCGCCCGCGACGACCTTCGCGCACTTGGACGCCACCGTCGTGCTGTCGCGCGACATCGCCTCGCTGGGCATCTACCCGGCCGTCGATCCGCTGGACTCGAACAGCCGCCAGGTCGACCCGAACGTCGTCGGCGAAGAGCACTACAACACCACGCGTGCGGTGCAGTCGACGCTGCAGCGCTACCGCGAGCTGCGCGACATCATCGCGATCCTGGGCATGGACGAGCTGTCGCCGGAAGACAAGCTGGCCGTGGCCCGCGCGCGCAAGATCCAGCGCTTCCTGTCGCAGCCGTTCCACGTCGCCGAAGTGTTCACCGGCTCGCCGGGCAAGTACGTGCCGCTGAAGGAAACGATCCGCGGTTTCAAGATGATCGTCGCCGGCGAGTGCGACCATCTGCCCGAGCAGGCCTTCTACATGGTCGGCACGATCGACGAGGCCTTCGAGAAGGCCAAGAAGATCCAATAACCGGAGCCCACGATGGCAACGATTCATGTCGACGTCGTCTCCGCCGAAGCCAGCATCTTCTCCGGCGAGGCCAAGTTCGTTGCGCTGCCGGGCGAGAACGGCGAGCTCGGCATCCTGCCGCGCCACACGCCGCTGATCACCCGCATCAAGCCGGGCGCGGTGCGTATCGAGCGCGCCGACAACGGCGAGGAAGAGTTCGTCTTCGTCGCCGGCGGCATCCTCGAGGTGCAGCCGGGCACGGTGACCGTGCTGGCCGACACCGCGATCCGCGGCCATGACCTCGACGAGGCCAAGGCCGCCGAAGCGAAGAAGCTGGCCGAAGAAGCGATGAAGAACGCCAAGAGCGACATCGACTTTGCGCGCGCGCAGAGTGAATTCGCGATGATGGCGGCGCAGATCGCGGCGATCGCCAAGCTGCGCAAGAAGTAAGGCCTGCGGCCGCCGCCCAAGAGGGGCGCGACCGATCGAGACGCCCGCAGCGATGCGGGCGTTGGTCTTTCTACGGGGGTAGCCCCGTTGTGCGTCCGGTGGCCGAGCTGCCACACTGACCCCCGCTCCAGCTTTCCGGGAGAGTCCCCATGACCCGCATCGTCATCACCGGTACCGGCCTGTACCGGCCGCCGCACGTCATCAGCAATGCCGAGCTGGTCGAGGCCTTCAACGCCTACGCCGCGCTGCAGAACGAGCGCAACGCCACGCGCATCGCCGCCGGCGAAGTGGAGGCGATGGTCAGCTCGAGCGTGGAATTCATCGAGAAAGCCTCCGGCATCAAGCAGCGCTACGTGATCGACAAGACCGGCGTGCTCGATCCGACGCGCATGAAGCCGCGCTTCGCGCCGCGCGCCGACGAAGAACTGTCGCTGATGGCCGAGATCGCCGTCGATGCAGCCCGGCAGGCGCTGGCCGCCGCCGGCCGCCGCGGCGACGAGGTCGACGCGGTGTTCTGCGCCGCCGCCAACATGCAGCGCGCCTACCCGGCGATGGCGGTCGAGATCCAGCAGGCGCTCGGTGCGCAGGGTTACGGCTTCGACATGAACGTCGCCTGCTCGTCGGCGACCTTTGCCATCGAGCAGGCGGTCAATGCGCTGCGTGCCGGCACCGCGCGCTGTGCGTTGATCGTCAATCCGGAGATCACGTCGGCGCACCTCGAATGGCGCGACCGCGATTGCCACTTCATCTTCGGCGACGTCTGCACCGCGATGGTCATCGAGCGCGACGACGACGCCGTGTCCGGCGAGCGCTGGGAGGTGCTCGGCACCAAGCTTGCGACGCAGTTCTCGAACCACATCCGCAACAACTCCGGCTTCCTGAACCGCTGCGAGGACACCGATCCCGACGCGCGCGACAAGACCTTCCGCCAGGAAGGGCGCAAGGTGTTCAAGGAAGTCGTGCCGCTGGCGGCCGCGCACATCGAAGGGCACTTGGGCGCGCTGGGCATCGAGACCACGCAGCTGCGGCGCTACTGGCTGCACCAGGCCAACCTCGGCATGAACCAGCTGGTGATGCGCAAGCTGGTCGGCGGCGACGCCGGTCCCGACGTCGCGCCGCTGATCCTCGACGAATACGCCAACACCGCCTCGGCCGGCTCGATCATCGCGTTCCACCTGCATCGCGGCGACCTGGGCGCCGGTGACCTGGGGATGATCTGCTCCTTCGGCGCGGGTTATTCCGTCGGCAGCGTGGTCGTGCGCAAGCTGTAGCGCGCGCGTGCCGATCACCGAAGCCTTGCTGGTCGCCGGCGCTGCCGGACCGCTGGGCGCGGCGGTCCTGGAAACAGCGCTGGGCACCGCCCACTGGGCACCGGTGATCGCGCTGACGACGCAGCCGATCGACGTCGCGCTGCGCGGCCTGCAGGTGCTGCAGATGCCCGGCGTCCCGGCCGCGCTGCCGACCTTCGGCGCCGCCGCGCCGGCCACCGCGCTGATCGTGTTCGACCGCGAGCGCTCGCTGCACGGGCGCGAGGCGGCGTTCATGCGCCCGCTACCGGACGAGCTGCCGCGTTTCGCGGCGTGGCTGCGCGACGCCGGCGTGCGGCGGTTGATGGTCGTGATGCCGCATGCGCCGGCGCTGCTGCCGCAGGCCTTGAAGGCCGGCCTGGCCTCACTCGATGAACAGGCGGTGGCCGCGCTTCACTTCGAGCAGCTGGTGATCGTGCGGCCGACCCGAGCCGCCGGCCCGGCATCAGCGGGCCACAGCCGCCTGCAGGCGCTGGCGAACGGCCTGCTCGCGCAGCTGCACTGGATGGTGCCGCAACGCGATCAGCCGCTGCGCGCCGTGAAGGTGGCTGAATTCGTGATCGAGCTCGCCCGGCTGCTGCCCGGCGCGCCCGCCGGCACGCGGGTCGTGCCGCCGGAGCTGCTGTGGGACTGGGCGCAGCCCGACGGCGGCGACCGCCTGCTGCGCGACTGGCTGCGCCACGGCGAACGGCCTGACGCGCCAATGACGCGGCCGGCGCAGCGCTGGTAGCGCCGACAGGTCCTAGGCGTCGAGCGCGCCGACGACGGTGCGGCGTCGCGCCGGCCGGGCTTGCTCGCGCAGCTCCTGCAGCAGCACCAGGTAGTAGTCGAGCGAGGGCGTCGGCTTGCCCGGCGTCTTCGCGGCATCGTCCCAGCGCCGCAGCAGCAGCGCCTGCGGCGCATAGGCTTCCTCCTCGAAGCGCTGCACCTCGTCGCTCGACATCGGCCCGCCCTGCAAGGCCAGCGACAGCTGCGACGCCGGCGACAGCGCGTCGGCATAACCCGGCTCGGTGCTGACCAGGTAGCGCTTCGCCGCCACATGCAGCCGGATCGGGTCCAGGACCTCGGCGCCGAAGCCGTCGCCGATCACGTCCTGCGCGCGCAGCTCGTGGTGGTTGTCCGCGCCGTCGGAGCCGTCGCCCACGAAATCGCCGATGTCGTGCAGCAGCGCGGCCGCCACCAGCGAGGGCTCGGCGCCGGCCCATTCGGCGAGCTGCGCACACTGCAGCGCATGCTCCAGCGCGGTCACCGACTCGCGCCGGCCGCCGTCGTACGGTCGGCTGCCGTGTTGCCGGTACAGCTCGGCGATGCGCTCGATCACATCGCCGCCGAATTCAGGAACGCTGCGGTTCATCGGTGAAGCTCCTCGGTGATGGGCTGTCGCCGCGGCCGGGTACCGTCAGCGCCGGGGCACCTTATCACGCGTGCACGACCGCGCAGGGCAGATGCTCTTGGGGGGAGCGGCACCGATAATCCGCCGATGCCCGCGCCGCTCCAGAACGACACCTTCCTGCGCGCCTGCCTGCGCCAGCCGACCGACTACACGCCGCTGTGGCTGATGCGCCAGGCCGGCCGCTACCTGCCGGAGTACAACGCGACCCGCACGCGCGCCGGCAGCTTCATGGGCTTGGCGACGAATCCCGACTTCGCCACCGAGGTCACGCTGCAGCCGCTCGAGCGTTTCCCGCTCGACGCCGCGATCCTGTTCTCCGACATCCTGACGGTGCCCGATGCGATGGGGCTGGGCCTCACCTTCGCCGCCGGCGAGGGCCCGCGCTTCGCTCGTCCGGTGCGCGACGAAGCCGCGGTCGCCGCACTCGCCGTGCCGCCGCCGGACAAGCTGCGCTACGTCTTCGACGCCGTCAGCGCGATCCGCCGCGCGCTGAACGGCCGCGTGCCGCTGATCGGCTTCGCCGGCAGCCCGTGGACGCTGGCCTGCTACATGGTCGAGGGCGCCGGCTCCGACGATTACCGCCAGGTCAAGACCATGCTGTACCGCCGGCCCGACCTGCTGCACCGCATGCTGGCCATCAATGCCGACGCCGTGGCCGCGTACCTCAACGCGCAGATCGATGCCGGCGCGCAGGCGGTGATGGTCTTCGACTCGTGGGGCGGCGTGCTCGAGCATCGCGCCTTCGCGGAGTTCAGCCTGGCCTACACGCGCCGCGTGCTCGATCAGCTGAAGCGCGAGAACGAAGGACAGCGCGTGCCGGCGATCGTCTTCACCAAGGGCGGCGGACAGTGGCTGGAATCGATCGCCGCCAGCGGCGCCGACGTCGTCGGCCTCGACTGGACCTGCGACCTCGGCGCGGCGCGGCGGCGCATCGACGACGCGGTGGCCTTGCAGGGCAACATCGACCCGATGGTGCTGTTCTCGTCGCCCGAAGCGGTGGCGGCCGAGGCGCGCGCGGTGCTCGACAGCTTCGGCGATCCGCGGCGGCCCGACGGCCGCTTCGGCGGCCATGTCTTCAACCTCGGCCACGGCATCAACCAGCACACGCCGCCGGAGCATGTCGCCGCCTTGGTGGAGGCCGTGCATGCCCATTCCAGGGCCCTGCGACAAGCGGGTTGACCCGCATTTCAATTCGCTCGCCGGCGATCGGTAAGTGGGCACTCAGGGCTTGACTTATCCCCAAAACGTGGGCCCCTGCCAACGGGCCGAAGCGGCTCCGCAGCGCACCATGAAGAATTGCGCGAATACGTGCCAAGTGCCTGATTCATAAGAACTTTTGGCCGCTGCCCCGAAATTGGGCAAAGCAACGCGAAGCCCATTGCATCAAGCACTTAGCGTCGTCGCTGCCAGCTTTCCCACAAAGTTATCCACAGAAGCAGGGGATAGGTGGAAAACTCTTTCCCAATCATGTACTTAGGGCCGATTTTTGATGTGGAACTTCGCTTGCTGTCGAGGTGCGCCGGAGTCGGGGCTTGACAAGCGCGCAACGCCTCGCCGTCGTCGTCGACATGCCGCAGCACAGCGGCCTCGGTGGAGCGCTCGACTACCTGGGTGAGCGCCCGCTCGCCGCCGGCAGCTTGTTGCGTGTGCCGCTGGGTCGGCGTGATGTGCTGGGCATCGTCTGGCAGCGGCCCGCCGAGGGCGCTGAGGACCCCGTCGACGAGGCCGCCTTGCGTCCGATTGGCGCGGCCTTCGACGGGTTGCCGCCACTGCCGCCGGCGTGGCTCGCGCTCGCAGAATTTGCCGCCGCTTACTATCAGCGCGGCGTCGGCGAGCTCGCGCTGTCGGTGCTGCCGCCCGAGTTGCGCAAGCTCGACGCGCCGGCGCTGGCCAAGCGCCAGGCGCGGCTGATCAAGCGCTGGGCGCGCGAGCCGAAAGACGCGTTCGCCGCGTCGCCCGAGCGGCCAGCGTTGGCCACCGACCAGGCCGCCGCGCTCGCCGAATTCGAGGCGCTGCGCGCGCAGCCGCAACCGGCGCCCATGCTGCTGCACGGCGTCACCGGCAGCGGCAAGACCGAGGTCTACCTGCGCGCTGCGGAAAGCGTGCTCGACGCCGGCCGCCAGGCGCTGGTGCTGGTGCCGGAGATCAACCTGACGCCGCAGCTCGAAGCGCGCTTCGCGGCACGCTTCCCCGGCCGGCGCCTGGTCGCGATGCACAGCGGCCTGACGCCGGCGCAACGCCTGTCGCACTGGCTCGCCGCGCTGCTCGGCGAGGCCGACATCGTGCTCGGCACGCGCATGGCGGTGTTCGCGCCGCTGCCGCGGCTCGGGCTGATCGTCGTCGACGAGGAGCACGACCCCTCGTACAAGCAGCAGGAGGGCGCACGCTACTCGGCGCGTGACCTGGCCGTCTACCGCGGCCACCTCGAGCGCCTGCCGGTGATCCTCGGCTCGGCGACGCCGTCGCTCGAGACCTGGCAGCGCGCGCAGCAGGCGCGCTACCGCTGCGTGCCGCTGGCGCAGCGCATCGGCGGCGGCGTGCTGCCGCGCGTGCGCCTGTTCGACATGGGCGTGCTGCCGCGACCGTCGGGCGCGATCGACGCCGCGCCCATCGTCTTCGCGCCGCCGGTGCTGCAATCGCTGCACGAGCGGCTCGCGCGCGGCGAACAAAGCCTCGTCTTCCTGAACCGCCGCGGCTACGCGCCGGTGCTGCATTGCGGCGCCTGCGGCTGGAAGAGCGGCTGCCCGCATTGCAGCGCCTGGCGCGTCTTCCACAAGCGCGAGCGCACGCTGCGCTGCCACCACTGCGGCTTCAGCGAACGCGTGCCGCGCGGCTGCCCCGACTGCGGCAACCTGGACATCGCGCCGCTCGGCCGCGGCACCGAGAAGCTCGAGGAGCAGCTCGCCGCCGCGCTGCCCGGCGCGCGCATCGCGCGCATCGATGCCGATGCGGCGCGCGGCAAGGGGCAGCTCGAAAGCCGGCTCGCCGAGGTGCATGCCGGCGAGGTCGACGTGCTGGTCGGCACGCAGATGGTCACCAAGGGGCACGACTTCCGGCGCATCACGCTGGTGGTTGCGGTCAGCCCCGACTCGGCATTGTTCGCCAGCGACTTCCGCGCGCCGGAGCGCTTGTTCGCGCTGCTGATGCAGGCCGGCGGCCGCGCCGGCCGCGATGCCGAGGCCGCCGCGCGCAGCGAGATGTGGGTGCAGACCTGGCATCCCCAACATCCGTTGTACGCGGCCCTGAAGAAGCACGATTTCGGCGCCTTCGCCACCAGCCAGCTGGCCGAGCGCCAGGCCGCTGGCCTGCCGCCGTACAGCCACCTCGCATTGCTGCGCGCCGAGGCGCGCGATCCGGCGCTCGCCATGGCCTTCCTGCAGGCCGCCGCCGCCGCGGCCGCTGCACTGCCCGGTGCCGATGCGGTGACGGTCTACCCGCCGGTGCCGGCGAGCATCGCGAAGGTGGCGGGCATCGAGCGCGTGCAGATGCTGGTCGAATCGGCCTCGCGGGCGCGGCTGCAGCGGCTGCTGGCCGATTGGTCGCCGCTGCTGCACACGCTGCGCGCCGCGCACAAGGGCCTGGCGCGCTGGGCGATCGACGTCGATCCGCTGGCGATCTGACGCGCGTCGCGTGCCGGCGTCAGCGCAGGCCCAGCGCAGCCAGCGTCGCCGGGCCGGCCTCGCCGTCGGCGACCAGGCCCTGCGAGTCCTGGAAGGCCCGCACCGCATGCGCGGTCTGCGGCCCGAAGACGCCGTCGACCGCGCCGACCGCGAAGCCGCGATCGGCGAGCACGTGCTGCAGCGCCTGCACCAGCGCCCCGCGCGTCGGCGGTGACGTCAGTCGCAGCACCAACGCCGGCGGCGGATCGAGCACCACCACTGCCTCGCCGCGGAAGTAGCGCAGGCCCGGCACCAGCACGCCGAAGTCCCAGCGCCGGCCCGACAGCGTGTCGGCGACGACGCCGCGCGCGCTGCTGTGCGCCTCGACGGTGCCGCCGCGCCCGTCGGACAGCACGATGTGGCCGATCTTGCCGGTCTGCGGCAGACGCAGCACCGCGGCACCCGGGATGCCGGCGGCGTCCTGCACGCTGATCATGTGACCGCCGGCGCGCGCCTGCTGGCCCCAGAAGCCGGTGAAGGCATCGGCGCGCACCGGATCGTCGCGCGGCTCGGTGCCGTACAGCACGCCGCTGGCCTGGAACACGCACCACGACACGAACTCGGCGCAGTCCCACGGTCCGCGCCAGCCGGCATTGCGCATCGGCGCGCGGGCGCCGAGCACGTAGGGCTCGCCGAGGTGGCGGCGGGCGAGCGTGATCACGTCGTCGCCGCTGGCGCCGGCCGCGGCCGGAACGACGATCGCGGGCGCGCTGGCGGCGGCAAGCGCCGTGACGACGGGGCCGTTCGGCGCCGCGCCGAGGTCGGGCGCCCCGCCCAGGTCGGGCGCGTCGCCCAGATCCGGCGCGTCGGGCAGGTCGGCGCTCGAAGGCACGGCGGCGGCGACCGCCGCGGCATGGTTCTTCTTCGGCATGGCTGCTCCCTTCTGGCGCTATTGGCTATTGACCCGCGACGGCGACAGCCGACGCGGGGGTGGTCGCGGCGGTCGCCGCCGGGGTCGTCGTGGGCGGCGCGGGCGACGGCGCGGCGACCGCCGCGCGCAGGCCCTGTGCAAGGTTCTGCGCCGCGATGCCGGTGGCGAAATAGCGGCTCAGGCCGTAGCCGAGGCCGGTGGTGCTCGTGTTGGCCTGGAACTGGCCCATCACCGAGAAGGCGTCGCGGCTGGTCGCGCCGCCGACGCCGCCGAACAGGCCGATGACGCGTTCGCCGCCTTGCGGCGCATAGACCGGAATCAGCGCCAGGTTGCGCGACGCGTAGCCGAGCGAGAACGCGGCGCCCTGCTCGGCGGCCGAGCCGCCGATGTGAATGCCCGCGACATCGGTGCGCGAGTACAGCAACGGCTTCTGGTAGGGCCGGTCGCCGGCAGCGGCGGCCGGCGCAGTCGACGGTGCAGGGGCAGCTGCGGGCGCAGCGGGCGAGACCGTGGCGGCGGCCGCTGCAGGCAGCGCCGTCTTCACTGCCCCCGCCGCTGCCGGCGCCGCGGGCGACGCGCAGTTGCGGGCGGCGAGCTGGCACTCGTAGCCCTGCGCGAGCAGTTGCGCCGCCGAGCCGGTGGAGAACACCTGGCCGATGCGCAGCCGCTCGTTCGCGGCCGGTGCTGCCGACTCGAACACCGCGAACACCGACAGCGCGTCGCGCTCCTGTCCGTCGATGCCGCGCATGGCTTGCGCGTTGCCTTGTTCGTCGAGCACCGAGACCGGCACGATGGCGACGCTGCGCTGTTTGTAGCCCAGCGTCACGCTGCCGCCGCTGCCGGCGGTATCGGTGCCCAGCTGCAGGCCGAAGCTCACATGGTCGCCGAACATCAGCGGGGGATTGCTGGAGCAGCCGCCGAGCGCGGCTGTGGCCAGCAGCGCGGCAGGCAGGAGTGATCGATGGCTCATGGCTTCACCTCGTGGGGTTGTTCGCTCCCTGGATCAGGACGGGCGCGGAGCGCTCGTCCACCAGGCAGACGCCGGCGATCTGCGCCAGCGTCTGCCGCATCGCGGCGTCGACAGCCTCAGGGCCGTCGACCCATAACACGGCCCGGCATTGCGGACCGATCGCCGTCCAGCGCTGGCGTGTGAAGCCGGCGCTCAGGCCCAGCGGTGTCGACGCCAGCCCGATGCCGTGCAGCGCGCCGACCACCTGGCGCTCGGGCTGCGCCACCTGCACCTGCAGCAGGCCGACATGGCGCACGATCCGCACGTCACCTTCGCCGCTGTCGATGTGCACGGTCATGCATCCGGACTGCAGCCATCCGGCAATGAGCAGGGACAGGGCGGAGCGCATCGGCGGGGCGTGCTGTGGAGTGCGCCGCCATTGAGCCGCAAAGAGCGCGGCCCCGCATCGTGCCGATGGGGGATGAGGTGGGGGATGCGTTGGCGCGCGGTCCTGTTTCCGTCGCCGCTAGCGCAGCAGCCAGGCGAGCCCGGAGAAGCTGACGAACGCCAGCGCCGTCGAGCTCATGATGATGCGCGCGATGCGGCCGTTGTCGGCGCCGTAGCGCTCGGCCAGCAGCGAGACGTTGCTGGCGCTCGGCAGCGCGGCGGCCAGCGTCAGCACCAGCAGCTGGAAGCTCGACAGCGGCGCGCCGAGCTGGCGCGCCGCGCTGCCGAGTGCCAGCACCAGCAGCGGGTGCACGAAAAGCTTGATCAAGGCAATCGGCAGGAAGCGGCTGACGGGCGTGCGGGCGTGCACGTGCTGGCTGGCGCGGTGCAGCACCGCGCCGATCGTGAACAGCGCGACCGGGCTGGCCGCATCGGCGAGCATTTTCACGATCGTGTCGATCGGCCCGCTCAAGGTCATGCCGGCGACCGAGAACAGCGCGCCGATGGCGATCGACCACGGCAGCGGATTCGACAGCGCGCCCTTCAGCGCGCGCGCCAGCGCCTCGCGCGCGCCGTGCTGCGCGGCACCGTGGGCCTGCGCGAGCGCGATGCACAGCGAGCTGGTGACGAAGAGGTCGGCCAGCACGGTGCAGATCACCGGTCCGGCCGCCGCCGGACCGAGCAGCGCCACCAGCAGCGGCACGCCCATGAAGCCGGTGTTCGGAAAAGCGGCGACCAGCGCGCCGAAGGCCGCGTCCTTCAACCCCACCGGCTCGCGCAAGGTGATGGCGATCGTGAAGAAGACGATCAGCAGCGCGCAGGCCAGGTAGACCCCGAGCACGAACGGATTCAGCAGCTGCAGCACCGGTGTGTTCATGCCGAAGCGGAACAGCAGGCACGGCAGCGCGAAGTACAGCACGAAGGCGTTCAGCCCGGGGATCGCCGATTCGGGCAGCACGTGGCGGCGCGCGGCGAGGTACCCGGCCAGCACCAGCGCGAAGAACGGCACGGTGACGGCGAGGATGGCTTGCATGTCGCTCGTATGGTGCGTTAGGTGCGCTGCGGGTCGGGCCGGCCGGCTTCCACCGCGAAGCGCGCCTGCACGCCGACCGCGCTGGCCGGATCCTCGGGCCGCTCGAAGCGGTACCGGTACCAGCGCCCCGGCTGCAGCCCCGCGGGCTCGGCGTGCACGCTGTGCGCCCAGGCGGCTTCAGCGGTCTCGCGGCCGCGCGCGGCGATGCGCGTGAAGGCCTCGTCCTCGGCCAGCTCCCACTGCACGTCGACCGCTCCGGCCAAGCCCGCGCCGGTCAGCCGCGTCCACAGCACCAGCCGATCGGGCTGCGGCTGGCCCGACGCGACGCCGAGCGCAAAGCGCGGCTCGTCGGCCGCTCGCGCCTGGCGCACGAAGGCCGGCGCCGCCGCCAGCACCAGCAGGCGCCGGCGGTCGAGTGTGAAGGATGACCGCATGGCCGCAGTTTGCCTGCTTCAGCGGCGCGGACGACCCGTCGATAAACGCTCAGGTGCCGCCATTCCGTGCGCACCCTTCGATCGCAAGGAGCCGTCATGCAACGCATCGCCCAGGACCTCGAACCCGTCGATCCCGGCCTGTTCAAGCACGCCGGCGCATTGAAGACGCGCCTGACCGCCGTGATCGTCGTGCTGGCCTGCATGGTCGGGGTCATCGCCGCGGCCTGACCCGGGGCCCCGCCGCGGGGCCGCGAATCAGCCGAGGTGGCGGCGCACCCGGATCGCGTCCAGCCGCGTCTCGACCAGGCGGGCCACCACGGCCGGCGCCAGCCGCGCCGCGCAGTCCGCCCGTGCCCGTTCACCCAGGCGCTGCCGCAGCGCGGGGTCCGCGGCGACGCGGCGCATCTTTTGCGCGGCATCGTCGAGATCGGGCTCGGCCCAGCGCTGCCCGGCCTTGTAGGGACCGATGTCGCTCGCGATCGGCTGCAGCGCATAGTCCACCGGCAGCGCGTTCTCGGCGTTCATGAAATCGGTGTTGCCCGACCAGGCGGTGGCGATCACCACCTTGGCGCGCGCCATCGCCTCGGCATTGACGAGGCCGAAGCCCTCGGCCCGGTGCAACGAGACGAAGCAGTCGGCGCTGTCGATCAGGCTGTTCAGCGTCGGCCGGTCGAGGTAGTCGTCGATCAGCCGGATGCGCTTGTCGCGTGCGGCCAGGGTGCGCAGCCGCGCCATCGCGTCGGGGTCGTGCGCGCCGTTGCTCACCTTGACGACCAGCTCGACCACCTCGTCGCGGCCCTCGAAGGCGCGCAGGAAGGCGTCGATGGCGCCCAGCGGGTTCTTGCGTTCGGAGCTGCTCATCGTGTCGGCCATCGCCAGGAACACGACGCTGTCGTCGCGCAGCCCGAAGCGCGCGCGATCCGGCGCCAGGTGGTCGGGAATGGCGACCGCGTGCGGAATGCAGACCACCGGCACCGGCGAATCCGCGGCCACCGCACGCTGGCAGAAGGTCGAGGGCACCCACACCTCGTCGACCAGATCGAAGGCGCCGTGCCATTCGGACGGGAACTGCTCCAGCTCCCAGGCCCAGTAGCCGATGCGGTACGGCGTGCCGAACCAGTGGTCGCCGAGCGCGGCGCGCGCATGCGGCATCTGGTCGGCGTTGATGTGGAACAGGCTCACCGCGTGGCGCACGCCCACCGGCAGCGCGCCGTCGATCTGCTCGCCCATGCGCGAGACATTGCCGTCGCGGAAGTCGTGCACCGACCGCGGCACGCGCGTGCAGGCCAGCGCGCGCAGCGTGGCGCGCGCCGACTCGCCGACACCACTTTCTGCCCGCACGTAGCCGATCACGGTGACGCCGAAAGCAAACGGCGCTGCGCTTTCCGCTGGCGTGGGCAGCGGGGCCGCCGCGGGTCGGGGCGGGAAGGCGCGGCGGACCAGGTAGCTGCGGACGCGGGCGCGCACGTTCGGCGTGGTCAGCGGCCGCAGCAGCCCGCGTGCATTCCAGGCCAGGGCGTAGATCGCGCGGAACGGCAGCGCCATCAGCGGTGGACCGGACGCCACGGCGACCTGCAGCGGCATCGCGCCGCCCGGCGCCGGAGCCGCGGCGGTCGCAGCCTGCGGCGGCAGTGCGCTGGCGGCCGCGCCCATCAGGCGCGGCGGCACGCGGGCCTCCTCCGGCGCCCGGTTGACGAACCACTCGACGTAGGCGCGGCGGTGCGTGCCCAGCACGTCGGGAAAGGCGCCGCGCAGATCCTCGCGCGACCGGTACAGCTGCAGCGCCAGGCGCGACACCGGCGGCTCGTGAGCGTCCGTCGGCGCGGTGAGGTAGTCGATCAGCGCGCGCGCACCGTCGGCGCTGCGCAGGTCGGGCAGCGGCGCACGCCAGTCGAGCTGCTCGCGGATCAGCTGCCGGGCACAGTCGGGCAGCGGTGTGCCGTCGGCCAGCGTCGCAAACGCGTAGGGCAGCCGAGCGTACTTCTCCCGCCCCTGGTCGGCGACGCTTCGGCCATAAGCGTCGAACAGCGCGCGCACCGCCGGCGTGCAGTTGCCGAGCGTGAACCGGTCCTGGTGCTTGCTGATCGCAGCGGCGCCCGCCGTGTAGCCGGAGAAGTGGAAGAAGAAGAGCGGTCGTCCGTTGACGGTGGTGCCGTGCTCGGCGTCGTGCTGCACGTCGCGGTGGGCGAGGTTCCAGTAGGCGACGTTCCAGCCGGCGTCCCGCTCGATGTGGGCGTCGGGCAGGAAGCCGGGCACGAGGTCCATCCACTTCTGGTCCGTGAACAAGCCGCGCGGGATGTCGACGACGCAGTCGCGCTCGAGCTTGCGCGACCACCAGTCCACCAGCTGCCGGGTCTGCGGGCTGCGCCGCAGCGCGAGGAAGCCGAGGTTGTAGGTGCCGCTCTGCAGGATGGAGAGATCCGTTGGATGCCGGTCATCGTCGAGCGGTGCGCTCAGGTGCGGCGTCAGCACCGCCTGGGCCACGTCGAGCCGGCGCAGCAGCGGCTCGCCGCTCGAATAGAGCTGGATGTCGGGGTCGAAGTAGATGACCCGCTGCGCTTCGTCGCGGCCGAACAGGTGAGCGAACACGAAGGGCTTGATGGCGGTGTTCAGCTCCAGGATCGTGTACTGCACCGCCATGCGATCGAGCCGGGCGATGCCGAGTGAGTCGACGGGCAGCAGCTCCACACCGTCCGGCAGCGTCGGCACGCCGTCGGCGGCATCGCACAGCACCACCACCCGACGCGTGCCGGGCAGGTGGGTGCCCACGCTTTGCATCAGGTTCAGCGCGAAGTGCAGGTAGTTGCGCGAGACGATCGTGAACACCGTCGTGCATTCCGGCGGCGCGGGTTCGGTGCCGGCTACACCGGCTGCGCAGTGCAGGTGGGCGATTTCCTGCTCGCGCGCGGCAAGCACCTGCGCCAGGCTCTCGGCGTACGCGTGTCCGTCGGCGATCTCGCGCTCGCGGGCGCCGACCAGCGCGTGCAGGTCGGCCTGCTGCGCGGCGGCTTCGACCAGATCCTGCTCGCGCGACGCGACGACGGCGCGCAGGTCCGCCAGCTGCGCGAGCGCCTGTTCCAGCTCATGCTCGCGCGAAGCCAGTTGCTCGGCATGCTGGCGGGACGCGCGGAAGTGAACTCGCAGCGCATCGAGCTGCTGCAGCCGCTCTTGCGGCGTGTCCCGCGCCAGCCATTTCGACAGCAGCCGCCGCCGCATCGCTTCCGTGCGTGGTTGATCGGCGAAGACACCCGAGCCGCCGCCAGCCGTGGCCAGGTAGCGGGCGGAAACGCCGGGCACCCGGACGAAGCGGCCGGTGCGCGCCAGCTGCAGCCACCAGTCCCAATCCTCGAACAGGTCCAGGTCCTCGTCGAAGAGGCAGGCCCGCTGCGGGTCCTGATCGCGCCGCACGAGCACCGCGTGCAGCGGCAGGAAGTTCTCGAAACGCAGGCGAAGGGGGTCGAAGTCGGCGGCGAAGACATGTTCGGTGACCCACGTGCCCTGGTCGTAGCGGCCGTAGTCCACATCGGCGTAGGCCGCCACCGCCTGCGGGTCGTCCTGCAAGGCCTGGTACAGCCGGTTCAGGTGGCCGGGCAGGAAGACATCGTCATCGTCGAGAAAGATCACCCGCTTGGCGTGCGCCGCTGCCAGGCCAGCGTTCGCGGCCGCCGAACGCGGCAGCGCAACTTCGCGGTCGACGCGGCGCACCGGTACGTCGCCGACGCGGTCGGGGGTCGCGCCGTGCGCGGGGCCGCGGGCGTTGACCAGCACCACCTCGATGGGCCGAAGGTCCTGCGCAGCGATCGAGGCCAGGGCGGGCCCGAGGCTCGGGCGGTCCAGGCTGCGCACGATCACGCTGATCAGCGGCCGAGCATCGCCGGGGTTGTTGTCGGTTGGGCTCATGATCGGCGCGAATTGTCCGCGATCCGGGTCATCGGCCGCGCCCGCGGGGACAGCCGGCCCCTGCCCCTCGCCTATCATCCGCCGCTTCCTCGAACCTCCCCATGGCCGACGCCCCCGCCTCGCTGAATCCCGCCCAGCTCGACGCCGTGCACCACCTGGCCGGGCCGTGCCTGGTGCTGGCCGGTGCCGGCTCGGGCAAGACGCGCGTGATCACGCACAAGATCGCGCGCCTGCTGCAGGCCGGCCTCAAGCCGAAGCAGATCGCCGCGATCACCTTCACCAACAAGGCGGCGCAGGAAATGCGCGAGCGCGCCAAGGGCCTGGTCGGCCCGCGCGCCGCCAAGGAACTGGTGATCGCCACCTTCCATTCGCTGGGCGTGCGCCTGCTGCGCGAGGACGGGCAGCGGCTGGGCCTGAAGCCGCAGTTCTCGATCCTCGACAGCGACGACGTGCTGGGCGTGCTGCGCGACGCCGGCGGCTGCAGCGACAACGCGCTGGCCAAGCGCTGGCAGTGGACCATCAGCCTGTGGAAAAACCAGGGCCTCGACAGCGACGGCGCCGCCGCGGTGGCCAAGGATGCCGACGAGCAGGTCGCCGCGCGCGTGATGAAGCTGTACGAGGAGCGCCTGTCGGCCTACCAGGCGGTCGATTTCGACGACCTGATCGGGCTGCCGCTGAAGCTGCTGCGCAAGGACGCCGAGGCGCGCGCCAAGTGGCAGGACGCCTTCGGCCACGTGCTGGTCGACGAGTACCAGGACACCAACGCGGTGCAGTACGAGCTGCTGAAGGCGCTGGTCGACCACCCCGACGAGCGCCGGCGCGGCCTCTTCACCGCGGTCGGCGACGACGACCAGAGCATCTACGGCTGGCGCGGCGCGACGATCGAGAACTTGAAGCGCCTGCCCACCGACTGGCCGAACCTGAAGGTCATTCCGCTGGAGCAGAACTACCGCTCGACCGGCAGCATCCTGCGCGCCGCGAACCACGTGATCGCCGGCAACCCGAAGCTGTTCCAGAAGAAGCTGTGGAGCGAATTCGGCGACGGCGAGCCGGTGCGCCTGATCGCCTGCGACGGCGAGGAGCACGAGGCCGAGCGGGCCGTCGGATTCATCCAGTCGCTGCGCGCCAGCGGCGGTGCCGGGGCCGACAGCCGCGGCGGCGGGGGCGGCGTGAAGTGGAGCGACTTCGCGATCCTCTACCGCGCGAACCACATGGCGCGCATCTTCGAGCAGAAGCTGCGCGGCGCGCAGATACCGTACAAAGTGAGCGGCGGACAGAGCTTCTTCGACCGCGCCGAGATCAAGGACCTGTGCGCCTGGCTGCGGCTGCTGGTCAACCAGGACGACGACCCGGCCTTCCTGCGTGCGGTGACGACGCCCAAACGCGGCATCGGCCATACCACGCTCGGCAAGCTCGGCGAATTCGCCGGCAAGTGGAAGGTCAGCCTGTTCGAGGCGCTGTTCGCCGAGAGCCTGCCCGCGCAGCTCGGCGCCAAGGCGGTCGGCTCGCTACACGAGTTCGGCCGCTACGTCAACGAGCTCGAGCACAAGGCGCGCCACACCTCGGGCGGCGAGGACGCCAAGGCGCTGCTGCTGGAGTGGCTCAAGGACATCGGCTACGAGCAGCACCTGTACGACGGCGAGGACAGCGAGAAGCTCGCCGCGTCGCGCTGGTCGAACGTGCTGGATTTCGTCGACTGGATCGCCAAGCGCTGCGGCGGCCAGATCACGCAGGACAGTGGTAACTTCGAAACGGAGCGGCAGACGGTGCTGCAGGTCGCGCAGACGATCAGCGTGATCATCAGCCTGGCCGAGCGCGGCGACGAGCAGGACGTCGTGACCCTGTCGACGCTGCACGCGGCCAAGGGCCTCGAGTGGCCGCACGTGCTGCTGGCCGGCATCAATGAAGGCCTGCTGCCGTTCAAGAGCGACGCCGAGGACATGACGGTCGAGCGGCTCGAGGAAGAGCGCCGGCTGATGTACGTCGGCATCACCCGGGCGCGCTCGACGCTCGCGGTGTCGACCTTGAAGCGGCGCAAGAAGGGCCGCGACACGGTGGTCGGCATCCCGAGCCGCTTCATCGCCGAGATGAAGCTCGACGAGGCGCCGAACCGCGAGGATCCGCGCGAGCGGCTGAAGAAGCTGCGTGCTGAATTGGCCGCCAAGGCGGCCGCCGGCTGATCCTGCAGGCGATGGCCGCGCTGTTTCCGCTCTTCGTGATCAGCGCCGCGCTCGCGGTGCTCGCCGCGCCGTGGGCGCTCGGCCTGCCGTGGTTGGCCTGGATCTTCAAGCCGCTGGCGACGATTGCGGTGATCGCCCATGCGGCGCGGCGCGGCGAGCCGGGCAGCCCCGAGCGCCGCGCTGTGCTGGCCGGGCTCGGGCTGTCGCTGTTAGGCGACATCGCGCTGCTGTGGCCGGAACGCGGCTTCGTGCCGGGGCTGGTCGCCTTCCTGCTCGCGCACCTCGCGTACCTGGTCGCCTTCACCCGCCGCGCGCGTTTCGTCGGCTGGCCGCCGGCCTTCATCGCCTATGCGGTGGTGGCGGGTGGGCTGCTCGCGCTGCTGTGGTCCGGCGTGCCTGCCGCGCTGCGGCTGCCGGTCGTGGCCTACGTCGTCTGCCTGGCCTCGATGGCGGCGCAAGCCGCGGTCGCGTGGTGGATGCAGCGCGGCAGCGTGAACGCCTCACGCGCGCGGCTGGCGGCGATCGGCGGCGCTCTGTTCGTGTTCTCCGACGCGATAATCGCCATCGACCGCTTTGCGCAGCCGCTGCCGGCCGCCAGCCTGTGGATCCTGCCCGCCTACTGGGCCGCGCAGTGGTTGATCGCCAGCACGCTGGCGCCGCGTAAAGCCTCGTTACCAGGGTAGGACGACGCTCACAAGCGCTCGCGTCGACGACCTATGCCGGGCGCACGGAGCGGCCAGCACAGTTCCGGGCATGGAATACAAAACTTCCCCCCTGGACCTTGAATTGCCCGCAACGCCGCAGTCGTCCGTGCGGCACGATTCGATCGGCGAGATCGGCGAGATGCGTTCTCCGACCTGGAACCCGCGCGGCGAGTCACGCTCGCGCGCCGTCGGCCCGGTCGCCGGCGTCGTGGTGCTGGCACTCGGCGTCGCGGCTGCGGTCGGCCTGTACATGCGGCAGGAAGAGCCGAAGTCCACCGTGGCCATGGCCCCGGCGGGCGAGCAGGTGACGCTGCCCGTCCCGACGGAGAGCACCGCGCCGCCGGTCACCGAGCTGCCGGCACTGCCGCCGGCCCCGGCGGCCGCCGCCGACTCGTCGGCCGAGGTGCGCAGCACCGCCGCGCCGCGCCGCAACGTGTCGCCGAACCCGGCGACACGCGCCGAGCGCAGCGCCAACGCCACGCCGCCGGCGCGGGTCGCCGAAGCCGCGCTGAGGCCGCTGCCCGAAACGCCGAAGCCGATCGAGCCCGCGGTCACGCCGATGCCGGCGCCGACGCCTACTCCCATGGCACCGCCGCAACCGGCGGTCGATCCGGCACCGCCGGCCGCGCCGAGCGATTAATCGGCAGTTCCTGCCGCCGCTACATGCCCTTGAACAGGTGCGTGTAGCTGCGGCTGACCTCCAGCTTCTCCGTGTGGCCCTTGATGGCCACGATCTGGCGGCCGCGGAAATCGCGGCTGATGCCGCCGATCGCCTTGACGCTGACCAGCGTCGAGCGGTGGATCTGCCAGAACAGCTGCGGGTCGAGCTCGTCGACCAGCTCCTTGATCGGCTTGCGGATCAGCGCCTCGATCGTCGGCGTCTGCACGCGCGTGTACTTCTCGTCGCTGATGAAGAACAGCACGTCGGCGACCGGGATCATCTGGATCGCCTGGCCGACGGTGGCCTGGATCCACTCGAGGTAACGCGGCGCACCCCCGGGGTTGAGCTGCGCGGCCAGCTTGTGCAGCAGCTGCTGCACCGGCGGCGCGCCTTCAGCGTCCGGCGTACCGCGGCGCTGCAGGCGCTGCTGCACGCGCGCGATGGTCAGCTGCAGGCGTTCACGCTCGGCCGGCTTTAGCACGTAGTCGCAGACGCCCTGCTCGAAAGCCTCGACCGCGTACTGGTCGTAGGCCGTGATGAAGACGATCTCGGGCAGCGACTCGTCCTCGCCGATCTCCATCTGCGCGATCTGGCGCGCCGCGTCGACGCCGGTGAGCCCGGGCATGCGGATGTCGAGGAACACCAGGTCGGGCCGGTGCTGCTGCACCAGCTCGACCGCCTCGAGCCCGTTCTTCGCTTCGCCGACGATCTGCAGCTCGGGCCAGACCTCGGCGAGCCGGGCACGCAGCTGTTCGCGCATCAGGCGCTCGTCGTCGGCGATCACCGCCCGCACGGCGGTGCCGGGGGTGGGGGAGGGGTCGGCTTCGGTATTCATCCGACGATCGTAGCGGAGGCCTTGGGGCCCCGCGGCGAGCGCTGCAGCAAGCGGGCGATGGCGAACATCAGCAGCAGCAGCGGCGACGCCACCAGCAGCAGCACCGCCGCCAGCGCCATCAGCGGCAGCCCGAGGCCGACCAGCAGCGCGAACGCCACCACCACCAGCACCAGCAGCATCACCATCGGCAGCAGCAGCGCGAGCATCACGCCGACCGACAGCAGCACCAGCACGAGCACCAGCTTGCCGCCGGCGGACAGCGTGCCGAGCTCGAGGCCGTCGACGATCTCCTCGCCGTCGATGATGATGCGCACCGGCGTGTCGCCCCAGGCGGCGAGGCCCTGGTCGAGGCCGACGTACAGGCCGATGCCGGCCAGCAGCAGCACCAGCAGCACCAGCACCAGCGAGCTGCCGCCGCTGCGGCGGCCGACGCGGTAGACCGTCATCTTCGTCATCAGTGCGCTCCTTCGATCGGGCGGTAGGGCACGGTGATCGTCGCCCGCGTGCCGCCGCCTTCGTTCTCGGCGATCGTCAAGCCGGCCTTCGGTCCGTACAGCAGCTGCAGCCGCTCGCGGATGTTGGCCAGGCCGACGCCGGTGCCGGCGGTGGCCGCGCGGCCGAAGCCCAGGCCCGTGTCTGAGACGGTGACCGCCAGCTTGCCGTGCACGATCTCGGCCTTCAGCGTCAGCTTGCCGCCTTCGGGCTTGGGCTCCAGGCCGTGCTTGATCGCGTTCTCGACCAGCGTCTGCACCATCATCGGCGGGAACTCGGCCGAGACCAGGCCCTCGGGCACGTCGATGTGGGTCTCCAGGCGCTCTTCCATGCGCACCTTCAGGATCTCGAGGTAGGGCCGGATCACCGCCAGCTCGCGCGACAGGTCGCGCACGCCGCCGTCGCTGGCTTCGCGCATCGTCGGCATGCTGGCGCGCAGCAGCGCGATCAGGTTCTTCTGCATCTGGCTGGCGCGCTTCGGGTCGACCTCGATCAGGTGGTCGATCGACGCCAGCGTGTTGAACAGGAAGTGCGGCTCCACCTGCGCCTGCATCGCCGCCATGCGGGCCTCGACGACTTGGCGCTTCAGCGCCTCGGCCTCGGCCGTCTCGACCGCCTGCGCTGCCTGCGCCTCGGCCTGGATCTGGCGCTTGTAGGTGATCTTGATGATTGCCGAGGCCAGGATCCACAGCAGCGCCAGGTTGGGCAGGAAATCGCCGTACTCGACGATGCGCACGCGGTGGTGCGGCTCGATCACCACCGAGTGGCGGCCGGGCTTGTCGATGTTGTCGGCCTCGGCTTCCGCTTCGGCGCGGACCTGCTCGGCGGCTTCGCGGGCGGCGTCGGCGGCTTCGCGAGCCGCATCGGCGGCCTCGCGCCGGGCTGTTTCAATCGATTCGCGGATGGCGCGCCGCGCTTCGGCCACCGCCTCGCGCACCGCTTCGCTCTGCGTGCCGGCGGGCAGCCGGATGTCGACCGCCTCCTCTCTGGCGCTCTCGGCCGCCGCTGCAGCGGCGGCCGCCGCGGACGCCGCCGATGCCGCGGCTTCGGCCGCCTTGCGCCGCGGCGTGATGCGCACGCCGCGCTCGTCGATCGAGATGTCCACCGCGCGCGAGTTGCCGTCGCCCTTCTCGATCTTGACGATCGGCTCGCGCGCTTCACGCGGCGGGCTCGGGGCCGCAGGGGGTGCCGGCGGTGCCGTTGGCGTCGGCACGCGCACGACGCGCGGCGTCGACACCGTCTCGGTGTACTTCCAGCGGAACGGCGGCAGCTCCTTGAGGATCGCCGTGCTCACCAGCAGCAGGATCGACAGCACGGCGAAGCGCCGCCACGAGATGCCGACCAGCCAGTTGGCGTAGCGGTGGAAGGCCTTGACGGTCGAGCTGGCGAAGCTTTGCCAGCGGTCTGACCAGTCGGTTCCGGCGGATGCGGTCATGAGGAAAAACTTGGGTACGGCAGCAGCAATGAGCCGCACTGTACGCAAGCACCCCGTGGCCGCGCACGGGGCATGTGACGCGATGCCGGGCCGGGTCGACAGGCTGCAACACGGGCGGATCAGCCGGCAAGCGAAAGGCCGAGCCAGCCGCCGAGCAGCATGGACAGCGCAAGCAGCGCCACCAGCGCCGCTGCGGCGGCGGCCAGCAGCAGGCGCTGGCCGGGTGGTTCACGGGTTTGATCGTCGGGGAGCAGCAGGTCGAGCGGGGGGCTGATCATGGGATCCTCCGGTGAATTCATCGTTGTCCGGCATCTCGGGTAAGCGTCCCGGTTGTAGGCCGCGGGCCGTTACCGTGCCGTTAAGCGCAACGAAGTCGGATCGCGCGGGAACTTTTTGGCGCGTTCGAGCCAATAGCTCTGGACAACCCACTCGCGCCGATGACGCCTTTCGTCCCCTGGACCCTTCCGCCCGCGGCCGCGACCGGCACCGCCGCATGGCTGCGGGCGCTGGCGCAGGGTGACCGCTTGGCGCTCGACGCGCTGTACCGCCAGGAGGCGCCGGCGGTCTACCGCTACGTGCTGGCGCTGGCCGGTGATGCGGCCGCGGCGGCCGATGCGACGCAGGACGCCTTCGTCGCGCTGGCCGAGCGGCCCGGCGCCTTCGATGCCGGGCTCGGCACGCTCGGTGCGTACCTGGCCGGCATTGCCCGCCACGCGCTGCTGGCGCAGTGGCGGCGGCGCGGCCGCGAGATCGAATGGGACGACGACAGCGGCGAGCGAGCGCCCGATGAAGCCAGCTGCCCCGAGCGGCGGCTGGTGCAGCAGCAGGCGCTGCAACAGGTCTGGCTCGCACTGCGCGCCTTGCCGTGGCCGCAGCGCGAGGCGCTGGTGCTGGTCGACCTGCAGGGAAGGCCTTATGCCGAAGCCGCGCGCATCGCCGGCTGTGAACTGAACACCTTGCGCACGCGCGTGCTGCGTGCGCGCCACCGGCTCGCCGATCTGCTCGGTGCCGGCTCCGGAGATTCGTGATGACGACACCGACCCACCCCCCCGCCGCGACGGCGCTGCCGCTGCAGGACCTGCTCGACGGCATGGGCAGCGACCTCGCGCGCATCGCGCCGCCGCCGCTGGCGCCGCGTGTCGTGCGCACGCTGCGGCGCGTGCGGCCGCCGGCCTGGCGCCGGCTGGTCTTCGGCTTCCCGGGGGCCGTGCTGTGCGCTCTGGCGCTGTTCGGCTCGGTGGTGCTGGTGCTGCAGGACGACGGGCCGTGGCGCGGCGAGCGGCTCGATCCGCCGCAGGACCAGGCCGGTCTGTCGGCCGACAGCGGCTTCGTTCCGGTGGCCGGTGCCGAACGCTGGCAGCACCTGCTGCGCGGCGAAGACGCCGCGGCGGCCTGGGTCGTGCCGTCGGAGCTGCCGCGCGAGCGCCTGGCCGCGCTCGGCCTGCCCTACGACCCGTCGCGTGCCGGCGAGACCGTGCGCGCCGAACTGCTGCTGCACTCGTCCGGCGAGCTGCTCGCGGTGCGCGTGCTCCACCGCTAGGGCCGGTCAACGCTACAGGAGGGCTCACCATGGCCACGTCCATCCACCGCGCCGCCGTGCTGGCCGGCGCCGCCTTCGCCCTCGCGCCGCTGGCGCCGGCGCTGGCCTTCGAATCGGTCTTCAGCGCCGTCGCTGGCGACGTGATGCGGCTGGCGCAGGCCGAGCTGAACGACACGCAGGCCTTCATGGCCGCCGAGCTCGAAGCCGAGCGGCCGGTGCGCGGCGCGCCCTATTGCGCCGACGCGGTGCACGAGAGCGTGCAGCTGCTGCCCGACGCCAACGGCGCGATCGGCAACCGCATCGTGCGCCGGCAGCAGACGCGGCTGTGCCGCGACGGCGAGGGCCGCACGCGCCAGGAGGTCGACAACCAGGGCCAGCGCCGCATCTATCTGCGCGATCCCGTCGGCCGCGAGAACTGGGTGCTCGATCCGCAGCGCAAGACCGCGCGCAAGCTCGGCCGCGGCCCGATGGGCGCGTTCGAAGGGCCGCTGATCGACCACTCGGCCTGGCACGAGTACGGGGAGCGCATGCGTGAATGGGCGCGCGGGGTGTCGGAGCGCATGTCGCGGGGGCACGGCGCGCCGGGCGCCGCGCCGCCGGCGGTGCCGCCCCTGCCGCCGGTGCCGCAGGTGGCCCCGCTCGCCGCACCGGCGCCGGTGGTCATCGCCGCCGGCGAACCCGGAGCGCAGGGCCTGCAGATGCGCGTGCTGCGCGCCGACCACGCCGGCGGCGCCGAGCTGCCGTTGCCGCCCGGCATGGCCTGGCGCGCTTCCGGGCTGGCGCCGCGCGGGCCGGCGGTGGTCACCGCGCTCGGCAGCAAGGACATCGACGGCGTGCGCGCCGGCGGCGAGCGCAGCACCTGGACCATCGAGGCCGGCAAGGTCGGCAACGAGAAGCCGATTCACATCTTGCGCGAGGTCTGGCGCTCGCCCGATCTGCTGCTGACGCTGTCGACCACCGACTTCGATCCGCGCAGCGGCGAGACGCGCTACCGACTGACCAACCTGAAGCGCGGCGAGCCCGATCCGGTGCTGATGCAGGTGCCGGCGGACTACACCCGGCGCGGCCACGGCGCGCCGACGCCGCCGACCGCGCCGACGGCACCGTCCACGCCGCGCGGGCGCGGCTGAGCGTCAGCCCATCAGGCGCACCGTCGCGCCGAGCAGGCCGACCGCCAGCCCGGCGGCGACGATCAGCCGCAGCACTCCCATCATCACGCGCTCCTCGCGGTCGAGCGCGTGCAGCGGTTCTTCGTCGGGCAGCGCCGGTCGCGCCCACAGCGTGGCGCCAAGGGGTGTGTTCATCGTTGTCCTCGCCTGACCGAATGCCGGCCCGTGGCGGGCCGGCTTCTCGCTCCAGTTGTAGGCGAGGCAGCGTTACGCTGCTGTTATCGGCGGCTGTCGAGACGCGCGCGATGGGCCATCAGGCTTGCATCTTCAGCAGGTGGATCACGACGCGCGCGCTGGTTTGTTCGTAGTCGACGAAGTGGCGGAAGGCGGCGCCGTACAGTGGCGCGGCGCGCCAGTTGTGACGCTCGAGCTGCGCTTTCCATTCCGTCGTGCCCGCCATCTTCTGCAGCAGCTGGCCCCAGCCCTCCACCGCCTCGCGCGGCGCGCCCGGCGCGGCGAACAGGCCGCGCCAATTGCCGAGTTCGGTGGCGATGCCCTGCTCGCGCAGCGAGGGCACGCTGAAGAGCCCGCGCGCCGACGACACGGCCAGCGCGCGCAGCGAGCCGTCGGCGATGCCGTCCTTCAACTCGCTGTAGCCGGCGATGCCGGCGGACAGCGCGCCCTGCTTCAGCGCGCGCGCGAAGTCGGCGCCGGCGCTCGAGGGCACGTACTTCAGCGTCGCCGCGTCGACGCCGATCGCGCGGGCGATCATGCCGAGCAGCATGTGATCGACGCCGCCGGCGCTGCCGCCGCCGAAGGACAGCGTCTGCGGGCGACTTCTCATCGCCTCGACCAGCGCCTTGCCGCTGGTCAACGCCGACTCGCGCGGCACCGCGATCACCAGGGTGTCGGTCGTCAGCTTGGCCACCGGCTGCACCTGCGTCAGGTCGACCGGCGCGCGGTGCAGCGCGATCGCGCCGCACATCACGAGGCCGCCGATCATCAGCGTGTCGGCATCGCCGCTGTACTTGTCGACGAAGTGCGCGAGCCCCGGCACGCCGCCCTTGCCGGGCTTGTGCTCTAACTCGACCTGCTCGACCAGCCTGGTCGCCTGCAGCGTCGCGGCCACGGCCTTCGCGGTCTGGTCCCAGCCGCCGCCGGGATTGGCCGGCACCAGCAGCTTCAGCCGCGCGCGCGGTGCAAGCGCCTGCGCGCGGGCCGTGGGCAGGAGCCCGAGCCCGGCTGCGAATCCGGTGGCCAGCACGGGTGCGCCCAGACCACCTTGCAAAAACTGGCGACGATGGATCATCGATACCCCTTCCGATCAGCGTCGAAACCGTGACCCCAGGCTAGGCCGAAGTTCCAGCACCCGCCGAACGAGTTTGTTCTTGTGCCACAGGCACTTGGCGTGAGATCTGGGTTCGCGTTTCTGTCTACGGCCGGATCTGCTTGATCAGATCGAGCGCGTGACGTTGCG
>NZ_JABRWJ010000007.1 GCF_013266755.1 Pseudaquabacterium terrae
AGTAACGTCCTACCTGCATGGAGGCCGCCGGCGAGCGCCGGGGGCCTGCACCATCACGGCACGGTGGCCAGGGTGGGGGAATTTACGTGTCGATCAGTGGGGGAGTTCGGGTGTCGTTCGGGGGCGACGTAGAGCATGAGGTGTCGTCCGGTCGTTGTTGATCAAGACCGTGATCCTCGCGACCGATCTTCGGCGGTCACCGGACGACACGCATGGCATGCGGGGCACATGGTGCATGCACCTGGCTGCTCACTCTTGGCGACGAGTTCGATGGCCGCGAGAAGGACGCCGAGATCGCTCGTCGTCGTGTCGAACAAATTGACAGCTGAGCGCCGTCAAGCAAATGCTTCGAGCCAAAATCAACAACTTGCAAGCAAGGCATACAAATTGCGTTCGGGTCCTCACTTCGGGAGGTCTGCCATGTTCAAGCTGCTCTTGTGCGCTGTACTCTGGGCCTACGCCGGCGTATCCATCGCCGCGCCAGTAACGTTCTCGTTCGCGGGCTTTCTCATTGCAGTTGATGCACCTCTAGCGGGCGATTTCGCCGTCGGCCACTCGTTCAGCGGCACGATCACCATCGACTCGAACACTCCCGACAGTTCCCCGGGCAACCCAAATTTCGGCAGGTACTCCAGTCCGAACCTCGCGTTGACGGTGGGGGGACACTCCTTTGCCGACCCAGTCGGCCCCGGTGGCGTATTCGGCGTGTTGAATGGGTTTTCGGACACCCTGAACATCCTCGGAGATGCAACGGGGCCGACCGTTGCCGGACTTACGCCGGCCGGCTACTCCCTCTTCTTTGCCGATACCAGCGGTACGGTGTTTGCGGATGACTCGTTCCCGATCTGGCTGGATTTGAACGACTTCGATAGCGGCGCCACGTTTCGCCTGTCATTCCGAGACTTGAGCACCGGGGACATCTTCGGAATCACCGGCGTCATAAACTCTTTCGCCACGACTTCTGTCCCCGAACCCGGTAGCGTCTGGCTTGTCTTCGCCGCCCTTGTGCCGCTGCTCGCTGCCCGTCGCCGCAGCCGGGCTTAAGTCTCCTCCACACCGATCTCGGCCCAAGGCAGACCAGGTAGGGCTCGACTTCTTGCGCTCATCGCAGCCTCTCGTGAAACCAGACCGTGCACGATCAACTGGGCCTCGTCAGGCGCTCCGGGCATTACGTTCTTTGATGCTTGCGGCGATCTCTACGGCGCGCAGGCCCGCGCGTACATCGAAAGGCGCGATTGCGGGTAGGCTGAAATTGAGCAGCGAGACTCGGCTCAGCAAGCCCGCGCCCTTAACGTCCTTCGAGTAGCGCACGTCTGCGTGCTGCTTGCCACGCTTGTGGCCGAGCAGTTCGTACTTGCGGCGCCCGGTCGTGCCCGTTTCTTCAAGCGCGTTGGCGAAGGCATGACGAAGCGAGTGGAACACCTTCTTCCCGTTTCGCGGGATGCCAAGCTGATCCCCTAGGAAGCGGTCGTTGAACCACTTCCCTGCGTCCTTGCCGTAGCCCTTGTCTGCGTCGAAACGAAGTTCGGGGAACAGCCGCTCATGTCCCGCGGCACGTAGCGCGGCTGCGTAGCCGAGGAGGCCGAGCTCGACCAGGTGAGGGTGGATCGGAACGTCTCGCTGGGCGTTCACAGTCTTGAGCCGCTTCTCGGCACCTTCCACATCCGGCTCCTCGTCAGCCGGGTCGAGGTCCAGCTTGTCGGCACGGTCGAGCGAGAAGTGGATGTAGACGTTGCCCTTCTCGTCGAGCTTGAGGTCGTCCAGGTACAGCTGGCTAAGTTCGTTGAGACGGCCACCGGCATATATCCCCAACAGCGGCAACCAGTAGTAGAACGATCGGAAGTGACGCGACAGGACGCCACGGGTGTTCACCACCCGGCCCTTGGCGTACCACTCGCTGGAGAAGATCAGCGCGAGGTCTTCCTGCGAGAAGAGGTCGCGCTCGTCCTCGTCCTTCTCTGTCTTCTCCGGGCGACCGGACGCGAAGGTTGCCGCCGGATTCGCGGTCATGTAGGTCTTGCTCATCGCCCATCGAAAGCACTCGCCCAGCTTCGACACGTACGTGTGAACGGTATCGATCGACATGCACACAGCGCATGGGTTCGAAGAGATCCACTGCTCGATCTTGGGCCAAGTCAGTTCGTGGCCGAGGTCGCGACACATCTTGGAGAGGTCTGGGCCTGTAGGTAGCTGGCGAAGACGTTGCGCGTACTCGTCGACAATGTCCTCTCCTTCAGGCATCAGGCACAGTTCTCCCGACAGCCTGTCGCCGACAAGAGGGACGAACCACTTCAGCCGGTTCTCGCCCTGGCGAATCACCGTGGCACTCCAGGCGGGCTTGCTTTCAGCGCCCTTCGGGCGGCTCTTCATCCTGACAAACTCACGGATGATCGAGCTCACCGGCTTTGCGGCATGGCGGTGCTCTGACCCGTTTTCGCGTCGGACGGGCTCTGGCCGTTGCGCCGCGTCCTTAGCTGTCGCACGGGCCTTCTCGATCAACTCCTTGCTCAGGGTGGACAGGGTAGCGAGGCGGAAAGTCTCGACGTGGCTTTTCGCCACCCACAAGTCGTCCGTGCCGATGTCGATGCCACCTGGTCGGATGAGGAACAGCGCGTGCACTTCCGTGCTGATCCGACCGGAGCCGATCCTCTTGCCTTGCCTCAGTGTTTCGGCAACGAAGTCTGGCTCAAGGAACTGGACGTAGCCCGAGACGGAAGTCAGCTCGCAGAGGTCGGCGACGCTGTCCAGCACGTACCCGCCCGTGTCCTCTCGGTTGATCTGGTGTCCCGGCAGCACCTGACTGGGGTCCCAGCCTTCCCAGTGCAGCGCGTATGCGTACAAAGCGTTGCCGTGGTTGATCGCAAGCTCCGTCGCAAGGAGGAGGGGATCAGTACCAAGCGCTTCGGCGGCGTCTTTAAGGGGAAGAAGTCCCTCGCCCAGCAGGCGAGGACTCCCGTGAACGATGGCGGCGATGTCCAAGCGATCCAACTCGCGGAAAAAGCTGCGCCAGGTCGCTTGCACGACCGCGGCAACCTTCATCGCGGACGAGCGCTCCCGGCAGCCGGTTGAGCTATGGATCTCGCGCCGCCCAAGACGGCGCTGTAGGCGGGCCGGAACGCAGACCCGAGCAACGTAGATCCCACTGGTTCGCCTGAGCAGGCAGAGACCGTACCCCATTGTGACCCCACTTCGTAGTAGTGGGGTGCGCGGACGTCGGTCGTAGCCTCACAAAGTCCTTGTGCCAGAAGCACTTAGAGCATTCGTGGAGCGGGTGAAGGGAATCGAACCCTCGTATGAAGCTTGGGAAGCTGCCGTTCTACCATTGAACTACACCCGCAGCGGCGGCTAGTGTAGCGTGGCAAACCACCGTAATAACCTGCGTGGCGGCATGCGGGCCGCTCGGGCATCATGCGGCGCGCGATGAACGAGCCGATCCAGCTGCTGTACCTCGGCACCGAGGTGCCCGACCTCGGGACCTCGGCCTATGGCCCCTTCGTGCTGCACCCGCTCGGGTCGCTCGACGAGCTGAGCGATGCGCTGGGCCAGCAGGCGAGCGACGCGGTCGTGATCGCCTTCGATGCCGCCGACACGCTGTCGACACTTTCCGCCTGGCCGGCGCTGTCGCGCGCATTGCTCGATACCGCGATGGTCATCGTCGCGCCCGAACCCGATGCCGCCGAGGCCTTGCGCCTGCTGCGGCTCGGCGTGCAGGACGTGCTGCCGACGCGCGAGGCGGGCGCCGATGCGCTGGCGCGGTCGGTGCGGCTGGCGGTCGAGCGCAAGCGCGCCGAGCGCATGGCGCGCAAGGCCTATGCGACCGACCTGGCCACCGGCCTGCCCAACCACGCGCAGCTGATGGAACACATGACGCACCTGCTCGCGTTGCGCGAACGGGAGCCGGCGGCAATGGCGCTGCTCGCGGTGCGGCTCGACGGCCTGGCGGCCACCGAGGCCAGGCTCGGGGCCGAAGCCGCCAACGTGCTGCGCCGCAAGGCCGCCGTGCGGCTGCGCTCGGGCCTGCGCGCGAGCGATGTCGTCGCCTCGGTCGGCGGCGACACCTTCGCGGTGCTGCTGGCGTGGATCGACGACGAGGGGGCGGCCGACGGGGTCGCGGCCAAGCTCGGCGCCGCGCTGCGGCGGCCCTTCAGCGTTGCCGGGCAGGAGCTGAGCTTGAGCATCAGCGTCGGCGTCGGCCAGTACCCGTCGCAAGGCAAGGATGCCGACGGGCTGCTGCGGCGTGCGCTGGCCCATGCGACCGGCGTGGCCGCGGTCGGCGCTTCGGTGCACGGCCTGCGCAGCACCGAGCGCCGCGATCCGGCCGCGAACGACGAGCTCTGAGCTGGGCTCGGCAGCTCTGTCTGCGCTTCAGGCCTACTTCAGGATGTCGCCGAAGCAGAGGTACTTGACCTCGACATAGTCCTCGATGCCCTGGCGTCCGCCCTCGCGGCCGAGGCCCGATTGCTTGACGCCGCCGAAGGGCACCTCGGCGGTCGAGATCAGGCCGGTGTTGATGCCGACCATGCCGTATTCCAGCGCCTCGCCGACGCGGAAGATGCGGCCGACGTCGCGGCTGTAGAAGTAGCTGGCGAGGCCGAACTCGGTGGCATTCGCCGCGGCGATCGCGTCGGCCTCGCTGTCGAAGCGGAACACCGGCGCCACGGGGCCGAAGGTCTCCTCCTTCGCGCACAGCATCTCGCTGGTGACCTCGGCCAGCACCGTCGGCGCGTAGAAGCGCTCGCCGATCTTCTGGCCGCCGACGACGATGCGCGCGCCCTTGGCGACCGCGTCGGCGACGTGGCGCTCGACCTTGTCGATCGCCGCGAGGTCGATCAGCGGGCCCTGCGTGACGCCGGGCTCGAAGCCGTTGCCGACCTTCAGCGCCTGCGTCTTCTCGGACAGCCGGGCGACGAAGCGTTCGTAGATGCCGGCCTGCGCATAGATGCGGTTGGCGCAGACGCAGGTCTGGCCGGCGTTGCGGTACTTGCTCTGCATCGCGCCTTCGACCGCCGCGTCGAGGTCGGCATCGTCGAAGACGATGAAGGGCGCGTTGCCGCCGAGCTCGAGCGAGAGCTTCTTGATCGACGATGCGCACTGGCGCATCAGGATGCGCCCGACCTCGGTGCTGCCGGTGAAGGACAGGTGGCGGATGATGTCGCTCGAGCACAGCACCTTGCCGATCTCGATCGAGTTGTCGGCGTCGGCGCTGATGATGTTCAGCACGCCGGCCGGCATGCCGGCGCGCTGCGCGAGCTCCGCCACCGCCAGCGCCGACAGCGGCGTTGCCTCGGCGGGCTTGATGATCACCGGGCAGCCGGCGGCCAGCGCCGGCGCGACCTTGCGCGTGATCATCGCGATCGGGAAGTTCCACGGCGTGATCGCCGCGCAGACGCCGATCGGCTGCTTGATCACCAGATAACGCTTGTTCTGATCGGTGCTCGGGATCGTCTCGCCGTAGATGCGACGCGCCTCTTCGGCGAACCATTCGATGAAGCTGGCGCCATAGACCACCTCGCCGCGTGCTTCGGCCAGCGGCTTGCCTTGCTCGGCGGTCATGATGCGGGCCAGGTCGTCGGCGTGCTGGTTCAGCAGCGCGAACCACTTCATCATCACCGCGGCGCGCTCCTTCGCGGTCTTCGCGCGCCACGGGCCCCACGCCCTCTCGGCAGCAACGATCGCGTTGTGGCAGTCGACCGGGCCGCAGTTCGCGACGTCGGCGAGCTTCTCGCCGGTGGCCGGGTCGGTGATGTCGAAACGCGCATTGCCGGTGATCCATTCGCCGCCGATCAGCGCATCGGTCTTCAGCAGGCTCGGGTCGTTCAGGGTCGCCAGTGGCGTGGTCTTCATGTCCATTGCAGCAGTCTCCAGGGGGCTTGGCTGCAACTCTACTTCGCTCATCGGTAGCTCACTTTCGGCAGCACGCAAAGCATCTCGTACAGCAGGTTGGCGCCGAGCAGTGCGGTGTTGCCGCTCGGGTCGTAGGGCGGCGAGACTTCGACCAGGTCGGCGCCGACCAGCGTCAGGCCGCGGCAGCCGCGGATGATCTCCAGCGCCTGCGGCACCGTGAGCCCGCCGATCTCCGGCGTGCCGGTGCCACCGGCGAACGACGGGTCGATGCCGTCGATGTCGAAACTGAGGTAACAGGGCGCGTCGCCGATGCGTTCGCGCACCTGCTGCATCAGGGGGCTGAGTGATTGGTACCAGACCTCGTGCGCCGGCACGATCGTGAAGCCCTGGCGGCGCGGCCAGTCGAAGTCATCGGCGGCATAACCGGTGCCGCGCAGGCCGATCTGGAACACGCGGTCACACTGCAGCAGCCCCTCGTCGACCGCGCGGCGGAACGGCGTGCCGTGGGCATAGGGCTCGCCGAACATCTCGTCGTTGACGTCGGCATGCGCATCGACGTGCACCATCGCCACCGGGCCGTGCCGCGCGGCCAGCGCGCGCAGGATCGGCAGCGCGATCGTGTGGTCGCCGCCCAGCGTCAGCGGGATGCAGTTGGCGGCGAGCACACGTTCGTAGAAGCTGCGGATGATCGCCAGCGACTTGTCGATCGAGTAGGTGTTGATCGGCACGTCGCCCAGGTCGGCGACCTGCAGCGTGTCGAAGGGCGCGGCGCCGGTGGCCATGTTGTAGGGCCGCAATAACGCCGATTCGGCGCGGATCTGGCGCGGGCCGAAACGCGCGCCGGGGCGGTGGCTGGTGCCGATGTCCAGCGGCACGCCGATGAAGGCGGCGTCGAGCCCGTCGGGCCGGTCGGCCTGCGGCAGGCGCATCATCGTCGCGATGCCGCCGAAGCGCGGCATCGCATTGCCGCTCAGCGGTTGTGCGCGCGGCGTGGCGAGTCCATCACTCATCGTCGTACTCCGCAAAGAAGCGGCCCAGCTGCGCATCGGGAATCTGCTGCTCCGCGAAGCTGAAGGTGCCACGCTCGCGCATCTCGTCGGCGGCCCGGCGCACGAGGCCGAAGGTCGCGCGGGCCAGGCTGCCGCCGATGCTGATGCGGCGCACGCCCATCGCGCCGAGCTCCTGCACCGAGAGGCTGGCGCCGGTCAGGCCCATCACCACGTTCATCGGCGCCGCGACTTCGCGCACCAGCGCGGCGAGGACGCCTGAGTCGCGCACGCCTGGCACGAAGAGGCAGTCGGCGCCGGCTTGGGCGTAGAGGCGGCAGCGCTGGACCGCTTCGTCGAAGGCGTCCGGATGGCCGCACAGGAAGGCATCGCTGCGCGCCGTCAACGTGAAGTCCAGGCCGCTCGCATCGGCCGCCGCGCGGGCCGCGGCGATGCGCTCGGCGGCCGTGCCGGCATCGAACAGCGGCGCGGCGGCGTCGCCGGTCGCATCCTCGATGTTGCCGCCGGCCGCTCCGGCGTCGATCGCCAGCCGGATCGTCTCGGCCACGTCGGCGGCCGTCGGGCCGTAGCCGGCCTCGAGGTCGGCGTTCACCGGCACCGATACCGCATGCGTGATGCGCCGGATGTTGTCCATCATCTCGCTGCGACTCACGGCGCCGCTGCCGTCGGACCGGCCCAGGGAGTAGGCGATGCCGGCGCTCGTCGTCGCCAGCGCGGCGAAGCCGCCGGCCTCGAGCAATCGCGCGCTGCCGGCGTTCCAGGCGTTGGGCATCAGGAAGACGGCCTCCGCGCGGTGCAGGGCTCGAAAGGCTCGGGCGCGCGCAGCGAGGTCGGCGGCGGTGACATCGAGACGGGGCATCAGGCTTCCTTTCGTGATCGAGACGTGGCGTGCGGGCCAGTGTCAGGGCACCGCCCGCTGACCGAGCCGCTGTTCGAGCGCGGCGCCGCGTTGCGACCAGAACGCGGCGCTGAAGGGCAGTGCGCGGCGCAGGTTGGCCGGGGCCGAGGGCAGGTCGCTGGCGGTCATCGACAGGTCGATCAGTGCGCCGTGCGCGTTGCCGGCGACGGGCTTGCGGCCTTCTTCGTACTTCAGGATCGCATGGAAGTGCGTCGGACCGTAGGGGATCGCGCGCGAGAACGCCAGCTGCGCCTCGGGCGAGGTCGCGTGGTCGATGAAGGCCAGCGCCTCGGCACGGCGCTTCGTGCCCTTGACGATCGCCCAGTAATCGAGCTCGTAGATCGCATCGTTCCAGACGATCTCCATCTGCGTGGCGCCGGCCTGGCGCGCGGCGCCGATGCGGCCGTTGAAGGCGCTGGCCATCACCACCTCGCCGGCGGCCAGCCACTGCGGCGGCTGCGCGCCGGATTCCCACCACACGATGTGCGGCCGCAGCGTCTCGAGCTTGGCCAGCGCACGCGCCTGGCCGGCCTCGGTCGCCAGCACCGCGTAGACGTCGCGCCGGTGCACGCCGTCGGCCATCAGCGCGAATTCGAGGTTGTAGCGCGCGCCCTTGCGCAAGGCGCGCTTGCCGGGGAAACGCGCGACGTCCCAGAAGTCGGCCCAGGTGGCCGGCGCGCGCTTCAGCTTCGAGCCGTCGTAGGCCAGCACGGTCGACCAGACGAAGGCGCCGACGCCGCAATCGTGCACGCTGCCCGGCAGCATCAGGCTGCCGTGGGCGAGCTTCGTGCGGTCGATGCGCTCGAACAAGCCCTCGGCGCAGCCGAGCGCGAGCTCGGTCGACTCGACCTCGATCACGTCCCAGCGGACGGCCTTGGCCTGCACCATCGCGCGGATCGGCGCGAGATCACCGCTGGTCTCGGCGGTGGTCACCGCGAAGCCCTGCTGCCTCGCGAACGGCTGCACGAAGGCCACCGCCTGCGCCTGGCCGTTGGCGCCGCCGAAGTTGGCGAGCGTCAAGGGCTGTGCGTACGCCGCGCCGGCGACGGCCAGCACCCAGCCGCCCGCGATGCGGGCCCACGTCGACAAGACCATGTTCAGCTCCGGTGGGAGGGCTGTTCGTTCACGCGCGCCGGCCGCGTATCCATTCGAGCGCCAGCATCAGCCCGGTGGTGAAGATCGTCAGCAAGGTGGCGACGGCGGCGATCGTCGGATTGATGTTCTCGCGGATGCCGGTGAACATCTGGCGCGGCAGCGTCACCTGCTCCGGCCCGGCGATGAAGAGCGTGACGACGACCTCGTCGAACGAGGTCGCGAATGCGAACAGCGCGCCCGAGATCACGCCCGGCGCGATCACCGGCAGCGTGACGCGGAAGAAGGTCTCCAGCGGCGACGCACCGAGGCTCAGCGACGCACGCACCAGGTTGTGGTTGAAGCTCTGCAGGGTGGCGAGCACGGTGGTGACGACGAAGGGCGCGCCGAGCGCGGCATGCACCAGGATCAGCCCGAGGTAGGTGTCGGCCAGCCCGATGCGGGCGAAGAACAGGTAGCAGGCGACGCCGACGACGACGATCGGCACGACCATCGGCGCGATCAGCAGGCTCATCAGCAAGCCTTTGCCCGGGAACTGCACCCGCGCCAGGCCGACCGCCGTCAGCGTGCCCAGCACGGTGGCGATCAGCGTTGCGGCTGGCGCGACGATGAAGCTGTTCTTCGCCGCGCGCGCCCATTCGCCGGAGGTGAAGAGGTTGTGATACCACTGCAGCGACCAGCCCGGCATCGGGTAGGCGAGGAAGGAGCTGGCCGAGAACGACAGCGGCACGATCACCAGGATCGGCAGCAGCAGGAAGACCAGCAGCAGCACCGCGAACACGCGCAGCGCCCACCAGCCGAGCTTGTCGGCGAGCGTGTAGTACGCGGGGAACGTCGGGATCAGCGCGTGCATCGTGCTCAGCCCAGGCTCAGCTCGGTTTTGACGACGCGCCGGTACACCGCATAGAGCAGCAGCGTTGCCGTCAGCAGCACGGTACCGAGCGCGCAGGCCATGCCCCAGTTGATGTCCACATTGGTGTACTGCGCGATGTAATAACTCAGCATCTGGTCGTCCGCGCCGCCCAGCAGCGCCGGCGTCACGTAGTAGCCGATGCTCAAGATGAAGACCAGCAGCGCGCCGGCGCCGATGCCAGGCCAGGTCTGCGGCACATAGACTCTGAAGAACGCGGCCAGCGGCGGGCTGCCGAGCGAGACCGCGGCGCGCAGGTAGGTCGGCGGCACCGACTTCATCACGCTGTACAGCGGCAGGATCATGTACGGCAGCAGGATGTGCACCATCGCGATCACGACGCCGGTGCGGTTGAACAGCAGCGTCGCCGGCTCGCCGAGGATCGACAGCGACACCAGGCTCTTGTTCACCAGCCCCTCGCGCTGCAACAGCACGATCCAGGCCGCCACGCGCACCAGGATCGAGGTCCAGAACGGCACCAGCACCAGGATCATCAGCACGTTGGCGCGCCGCGCCGGCAGCGTCGACAGCCAGTAGGCGAGCGGATAGGCCAGCACCAGGCACCACAACGTGACGACCAGGCTGATCTCGAAGGTGCGCAAGAGGATGCGGGAAAAGACGCGCTGCTCGGGCTCGACGACGCCGATGCCGCCCTCGGCGCGGCGCTTCAGGTCCACCGCTGTCAGCAGGTAGTCCGGCGTCCAGCGCGAGCTGTTCTTGGCAATCGCTTGCCAGTAGCGCAGCTCGGCCCAGCGCTCGTCGAGCGCGAGCAGTTTCTCGCGCGTCTGCTCGGGTGTCAGCTTGTCGCCGAGCGGCAGCGCGCGGTAGGTGCCCATCACCAGCGAGCGGGCGCCGGAGGCTTCGGTGTTGAGGCGTCGTGCGACGGCACCGGCATCGGAGCCCTCGCTGATCGCACCGAGGTCGGCCACCAGCGCGGCAAAGGCCGCCACTGGCGGAGGGCTCGTGCGGTCCCAGTCGGCGAGCGCCGCGCCGGTGCGCGTCAAGGACTTTGCTATCTCGGGGTTCTCGATCGCCCGCTGCAGCAGCGCACCGATCGGCACGAGCAGGGTTGCCAGCAGGAACAGCAGCAGCGGCAATGTCAGCGCAATCGCCATCCAGCGCTTGCGCTGCTCGACGAGCGCGAGCGAGCGCTTCAGCGCCGGCGAGCCGATGGCAATGGTGGCGGTGGTCATCGTCTCGACTCCGGACGCTGCTGTGCTGCTAACGCCCTTACTGCGCGGCCCAGGACGCGAAGCGCTTCTCGAGCTCCTCGCCCTGGTCGGCCCAGAACTTGATGCCGAACTGCATCGCGTCCTTGACGTTCGCCGGTGAGGTCGGCAGGTTGGCCAGCACCTTGGCATCGAGCTTGGCCAGCGCCTTCTGGTTGGTCGGGCCGTAGGCGATGTTCTTCGCGTACTCGGCCTGCGCCTCGGGCGTGCTGGCGAAGGCGATGAACTTGTAGGCGGCGTCCTTGTTCGGCGTGCCCTTGACGATGACCCAGTAGTCGAGGTCGTAGATGCCGCCGGTCCAGGTGATCTTCAGGTTCTTGCCTTCCCGGTTCGCGGCGTCGATGCGGCCGTTGTAGACCGTGCTCATCACGACGTCGCCGGCCACCAGGTACTGCGGCGGCTGCGCGCCGGCTTCCCACCACTGGATGTGCGGCTTGAGCTCGGTGAGCTTCTTGAACGCGCGGTCGGCGCCTTCCTTGGTGCGCAACTGCGTGTAGACGTCGGCCACCGGCACGCCGTCGGCCATCAGCGCGAATTCGAGGTTGTAGCGCGCGCCCTTGCGCATGCCGCGCTTGCCGGGGAATTTCTTCGTGTCCCAGAACTCGGCCCAGCTCTTCGGACCGTCCTTGAGCTTGTCGCCGTTGTAGGCCATCACGGTGGACCAGACGAAGACGCCGATGCCGCACTCGGTGACGCCGGCGCGCAGGAAGTCGGCGCGGTTGCCGATCTTCGTGTAGTCCAGCTTCTCGAACAGGCCCTCGTCGCAGCCGCGCGTGACGTCGGGCGATTCGACCTCGACGACGTCCCAGGTGACCTTCTTGGCCTCGACCATCGCCTTGATCTTGGCCTGCTCGCCGTTGTATTCGACCGGCACGATCTTCGCGCCGCCGCTCTTCTCGAACGGCTCGACGAAGGCCTTCTTCTGCGCCGCGCCATTGGCGCCCCCGAAGTTGACGACGGTAAGCTGGGCAGACGCTGAATGAGCGAAAGCAGCCGCGAGAGCGGCGACGCCCAGAATGCTCTTCTTCATGACGGTTCTCCTTGAGGAGCGGGTGAGGGAGGGGATGTGCTCAGGCGTAGACGCGCAGGAAGGGCGGCGGGATCTGCAGCCACACCGTCTGCCCCGGCACCGGCTGCTCGCCGGCGGACAAGGGCAGCTTGACGGTGGCCTGGGCCTGGCCGGCCAGTGCGCAGCGCAGGCGCAGGTGGTCGCCGAAATAGATGACGTCGTTGACAGCAGCCTTCAGCACGTTGATGGCATCGCGCGGCAGCGCGAGGTGGGCTTCGATGCGCTCGGGCCGCACCGAGGCCAGCACGTTCGCGCCGGGCAGCGCGCCGTTGACGTTGATGCCGGCCAGGCGCTCGCCGGTCGGCAGCACCAGCTCGCAGGTGCCGCCCGCACCGCCCTGCGCGGCGCCGAGCGTGCCGGCCAGCTGCGTGCTGTCGCCGACGAAGCCGGCGACGAAACGGTTCGCCGGTGTTTCGTACAGCCGCTCGACGCCATCGATCTGCTGGATCTCGCCGTCGTTGAACACCGCCACCCGGTCGCTCATCGTCAGCGCCTCGCCCTGGTCGTGCGTGACGTAGACGAAGGTGACGCCGAGCTGGCGGTGCAACTCCTTCAGCTCGATCTGCATGTGCTCGCGCAGCTGCTTGTCGAGCGCGCCGAGCGGCTCGTCCATCAGCACGAGCTGCGGTTCGAAGACCAGCGCGCGGGCGAGCGCCACGCGCTGCTGCTGGCCGCCGGACAGCTGCGCCGGATGCCGCTGGTCGCGCCCGGTCAGCTGCACCATCGCCAGCGCTTTCGCGACCCGTTGCGCGATCTCGGCCTTGGGCAGCTTGCGCACCGTCAGCGGGTAGGCCACGTTCTCGGCCACCGTCATGTGCGGGAACAGCGCGTAGTTCTGGAACACCATGCCGAAGTGGCGCTTGTGCGGCGGCGTGCCGGTGATCGGCTGGCCGTCGAGCAGGATCTCGCCGGCGGTCGGCGATTCGAAGCCGGCCAGCATCATCAGGCAGGTGGTCTTGCCCGATCCGGAGGGCCCAAGCAGCGACAGGAACTCGCCGCGGCGGATATCCAGGTCGAGCGAGCGCACGACCAGCGTCTGTCCGTCGTACGTCTTCTGCACGCCGCGGAATTGCACCAGCGTGTCGCGAGCCGGCTCGGCCGTGGGCGGCGCGGCGCTGCCGTCGGTCGACACGACGCGCAAAGGGCTCGCGGGGCGTTTGTTCATCGGCATGCTTATCAGACCTCGGGCTCAGGCCAGCGCGGCGTCGAAGACGCGGGCCAGGATCGCGAGGCCTTCATCGATCAGGGCGTCGGAGGCCGTCAACGGCACCAGCACGCGGATCACGTTGCCGCTGGGGCCGCACGATAACAAGATCAGGCCGGCTTGGGCAGCCGCGGTGACGATCGCTTTCGCCAGCGCGCCGTCGGGCTGATGCGGATCGCCATCGCGAAAGAGCTCGATCGCCACCATCGCGCCGATGCCGCGCACGTCGCCGATCACGGCGTGCTTCGCGGCGATGGCCCGCAGGCCGGCGCCCAGCCGTTCGCCGAGCGCGCGGCTGCGTTCGAGCAGTTGCTCCCGGTCGAAGGCCTCGATCACCGCCAGCGCCGCCGCGCAGGCCAGCGGGTTGCCGGCGTAGGTGCCGCCGAGGCCGCCGGGTGCCGGCGCGTCCATCACCTCGGCGCGGCCGATGATGGCCGACAGCGGGAAGCCGCCGGCCAGCGACTTGGCCATCGTGATCAGGTCGGGCGCGATGCCGTCCCAGTGCTCGCAGGCCAGCCAGGTGCCGGTGCGGCCCGCGCCGGTCTGCACCTCGTCGGCGATCAGCAGGATGCCGTGGCGCTTGCACAGCGCGTGCAGGCGGCGCACGAAGTCCAGCGGCGCCACGTGGAAGCCGCCTTCACCCTGCACCGGCTCGAGGATGATCGCCGCCACGCGCGCCGGCTCGACGTCGTGCTGGAAGATCGCCTCGATCGAGGCCATCGCGTCGTCGATCGACACGCCGAGCAGCGCATTCGGGAAGCGCGCGTGGAAGACCTCGGCCGGGAACGGACCGAACCCGGCCTTGTAGGGCTGCACCTTGCCGGTCAGCGCCAGTCCCATCATCGTGCGGCCGTGGAAGCCGCCGCCGAAGGCGATCACCGCCGAACGCTTCGTGTAGGCGCGGGCGACCTTGATGGCGTTCTCGACCGCTTCCGCACCGGTGGTCATCAGGAAGCTCTTCTTGGCGAATGCGCCCGGCGCCAGCGCATTCAAGCGCTCGCACAGCTCGACGTACGGCTCGTAGGCCAGCACCTGGAAACAGGTGTGCGTGTAGCGCTCGAGCTGCGCGCGCACCGCGGCCGAGACGCCGGGGTGGCGGTGGCCGGTGTTGAGCACCGCGATGCCGCCGGCGAAATCGATGTAGCGCCGGCCCTCGACATCCCACACTTCAGCGTTCTCGGCACGCTCGATGAAGATCTCGTGGGCCTGCCCCAGGCCGGCCGGCAGCGCGGCGCGGCGGCGGGCCATCAATGCGGCGTTGTTCAGGTACGGGTCGCGGTGCATCGGTGTCTGTCCTTGCCTTCTGGCTGGCTTGGGGGGCGACTCTAGGCACGAGACCCGACAGCTACCATGTACAGCTTGTGGTCTTCGCTCGATGCACTGTGCAGGCGCGGCGACCTGTACAGATTCCGGAAGTCACGGTCTTCGCACGCATGTTCACGCTTCAACCCGAGTCGCCGGTGCGGCTGGTGACCCAGATCGTCGAAGGCTTCAGCCGGCTGATCGAGGAGGGGGCCTTGCGCGCCGGCACCAAGCTGCCCTCGATCCGCCAGTTCGCGCAGGCCCACGGCGTCAGCGTGTTCACCGTCGTCGAGGCCTACGACCGGCTGGTCGCCCAGGGCTGGCTGCAGTCGCGGCCGAATTCCGGCTTTTTCGTGCGCCGCCGGATCGGCGGCACGGCGGCGCCGGCGGCCACCAGCAGCGCGCTCGGCGGCAACGCCTTCGACGCGATGTGGTACCTGCGCAAGATCTTCGAGAACCGGCACCTGACGATGAAGCCGGGCTGCGGTTGGCTGCCGCGCGACTGGCTGTTCGAGGACGGCCTGAAGCGCAGCCTGCGCAGTCTGGCCGGCGAGGACGTCGACCTGGCGGGTTATGGCGATCCGAAGGGCTTTCTGCCGCTGCGCAAGCTGATCCGCGACACGCTGGCCGAGCAGGAGATCGCCGTCACGCCCGACCAGGTGCTGCTGACCCAGGGCAGCAGCCAGGCGCTGGACCTGGCTGCGCGGCGCCTGGTGCGTGCCGGCGATGCGGTGCTGGTCGACGATCCGGGCTACGCGAACCTGCTGTTCGGCCTGCGCTTCCTTGGCGCACGGTTGATCGGTGTGCCGCGCACGCCGGCGGGCTACGATCTGGCCGCGCTCGAGCGCTTGATCCAGCTGCACCAGCCGCGCGTCTTCTTCACGCAGCCGCGGTTGCAGAGCCCCACCGGCTCGGTGGCTCAGCTCGCGCACCTGCACCGCGTGCTGCAGCTGGCCGAGAAGCACGACCTGCTGATCGTCGAGAACGACATCTACGCCGAGCTCGACCCCGACCCGCGGCCGTCGCTGGCCAGCCTGGACCAGCTGAACCGCGTACTGCAGATCGGCAGCTACTCGAAGACCGTGTCGCCGAACATCCGCGTCGGCCACCTCGTCGCGCATCCGGATCTGATCGAGGACCTGGCGCAGCTGAAGATGATTGCCGGACTGACCTCGTCGGAGTTCGGCGAGCGGCTGGCCTATGGCGCATTGACCGAGGGTCGCTGGCGCAAGCATCTGAAGGGCTTGCGCGAGCGCCTGGCGCAGGCGCACGAGCGTGTCGCCGGCCGGCTCGACGGCCTGGGCTTCGAGCTCTTCGCCGAGCCCAAGGCCGGCATGTTCCTGTGGGCCCGCCATCCGGCCATCGCCGACGCCGCGCAGGCGTCGATGCAGGGCGCCGAGAGCGACATCCTGCTCGGCCCCGGCCACCTGTTCGCCGCCGACCTGCAGCCGACGTCGTGGATGCGCTTCAACGTCGCCTACTGCGGTGATCAGCGGGTCTTCGCCTTCCTCGAAGGGCAGATACCCCCCAGATAGAATCGCGGCCCTATGAAAGCCGCAGAAATCCGCTCCACGTTCCTGAAGTTCTTCGAGTCGAAAGGCCACCAGGTCGTGGCCTCGTCCCCGGTGGTGCCCGGCGACGACCCGACGCTGCTGTTCACCAACGCCGGGATGAACCAGTTCAAGGACGTCTTCCTCGGCTTCGACAAGCGGCCTTATTCGCGCGCCGCCACCTCGCAGAAGTGCATCCGCGCCGGCGGCAAGCACAACGACCTGGACAACGTCGGCTACACCGCGCGGCACCACACCTTCTTCGAGATGCTGGGCAACTTCAGCTTCGGCGACTACTTCAAGAAGGACGCGATCCAGTACGCCTGGGAGCTGCTGACGGTGAATTTCAAGCTGCCGTCGGACAAGCTGTGGGTCACCGTCTATGCCGAGGACGACGAGGCCTACGAGATCTGGAACCAGGTGATCGGCGTGCCGGCCGAACGCATCGTGCGCATCGGCGACAACAAGGGCGCGCGCTACGCCTCCGACAACTTCTGGATGATGGGCGACACCGGCCCCTGCGGTCCGTGCACCGAGATCTTCTACGACCATGGTCCCGACGTCGCTGGCGGCCCGCCGGGATCGCCCGAGCAGGACGGCGATCGCTACATCGAGATCTGGAACAACGTCTTCATGCAGTTCAACCGCACCGAAGACGGCACGATGCACAAGCTGCCCAAGCCCAGCGTCGACACCGGCATGGGCCTGGAGCGGCTGGCCGCGGTGCTGCAGCACGTGCATTCGAACTACGAGATCGACCTCTTCGTCGCGCTGCTGGCGGCGGCGAAGAAGGCGGTCGATGCGGCCGGCGGCGGTGATTGCGACAAGGATTCGCCGTCGCTGAAGGTCATCGCCGACCACATTCGCGCCTGCTCGTTCACCGTCGTCGACGGCGTGATCCCCGGCAATGCCGGCCGTGGCTACGTGCTGCGACGCATCGCCCGCCGCGGCATCCGCCATGGCTACAAGCTGGGCGCGCGCGCGCCGTTCTTCCACAAGCTGGTGCCGGCGCTGGTCGCTCAGATGGGCGAGGCGTACCCCGAGCTGCGCCAGGCCGCCGCGCGCGTCACCGAGGTGCTGCAGCAGGAGGAAGAGCGCTTCTTCAAGACCATCGCCAACGGCATGGAGATCCTGGAAGCGGCGCTGGCCTCGGGCACGAAGCAGCTCGACGGCGACACCGCGTTCAAGCTGCACGACACCTTCGGCTTCCCGGTCGACCTGACCGCCGACGTCTGCCGCGAGCGCGGCGTGACGGTCGACGAGGCGCGCTTCAACGTGCTGCTCGAGGAGCAGAAGCAGCGTGCCCGCGAGGCCGGCAAGTTCAAGATGGCGCAGGGGCTGGACTACACCGGCATCTCGACCACTTTCCACGGCTACGACCAGCTGGCGCACGACAGCGCCAAGGTCACCGCGATCTATGTCGACGGCACGCCGGTGGCCGGCGCGACGGCGGGCGACGACGTGGTGATCGTGCTCGACCACACGCCGTTCTATGCCGAGAGCGGCGGCCAGGTCGGCGACAGCGGCGAGCTGCGCAATGCGACGACGCGCATGCTGGTCGAGGACACCGTGAAGATCCAGGCCGACGTCTTCGGCCACCACGGCCGCATCACCGAGGGCTCGGTGGCGGTGGGCGACGGCTTCATCGCCCGCGTCGATGCCGACCAGCGCGCGAAGACCGTGCGCAACCACAGCGCGACGCACCTGATGCACAAGGCGCTGCGCGAGGTGCTGGGCGCGCACGTGCAGCAGAAGGGCTCGCTGGTCAACGCCGACCGCACGCGCTTCGACTTCGCGCACAACGCGCCGATGACAGACGATCAGATTCGCCGCGTCGAGGCGATCGTCAATGCCGAGATCCTCGGCAATGCGGCGACCGATGCCTCTGTGATGGCGCTCGACGATGCGCAGAAGTCGGGCGCGATGATGCTGTTCGGCGAGAAGTACGGCGACAAGGTGCGCGTGCTGTCGATCGGCACCAGCAAGGAGCTGTGCGGCGGCACGCACGTGCAGCGCACCGGCGACATCGGCCTGTTCAAGATCGTCGCCGAAGGCGGCATCGCGGCGGGCATCCGCCGCGTCGAGGCGGTGACCGGCGAGAACGCGCTGCACTACCTGCAGACGCTCGAAGCCACCGTCGGCGAGGTGGCTGGCGCGCTGAAGGTGACGCCGGGCGAGGTGCCTTCGCGCATCGGCAGCGTGCTCGACCACGTGCGCGCGCTCGAGAAGGAGATCGCCGCGCTGAAGGGCAAGCTCGCGTCCGCGCAGGGCGACGAGCTGCTGGCGCAGGCGGTCGACGTCAAGGGGCTGAAGGTGCTGGCGGCAACGCTGCAGGGCGCCGATGCGAAGACGCTGCGCGAGACGATGGACAAGCTGAAGGACAAGCTGAAGACCGCGGCGATCGTGCTCGCGGCGGTCGACGGCGACAAGGTCCAGCTGGCCGCTGGCGTCACTGCCGACAGCATTGGCAAAGTGAAGGCTGGCGAGCTCGTCAATTTCGTCGCGCAGCAGGTCGGCGGCAAGGGCGGCGGCAAGCCGGACATGGCAATGGCCGGCGGCACCAATGCCGCGCTGCTGCCGCAGGCGCTGGCGTCGGTGCAGGGGTGGGTGGCGGAGCGGGTCTAGTTCCCGCTCGTCCGGCGCGTTCGGAGTTGTTGGTCGCAGACATTCAGCGGCCTGTGCGCCAAAGCCGGCGGCGGGCACGCTGGCCGGGCGGAGGCCGCGATCGGCCCTGGGGGCCGATTGCCCTGCGCTGCTCGCGGACGCGGGATGGGCGGACAACTCGGCCCCGAGTACAGGGCCTCAGACACGTCCGCCCAGCTCCCTTCGGTCGCCGACCCGCGCCCGCTGCGCTGCTCGGCGCGACCTCCTGACTGCCCGGCCAGCGTGCCCGCCGCCGGCTTTGCAGAGATGGGGTGGCATGCGACGAGAAACCTCTGCGTGACGGGTGTTGGGTCTTCTTCGCGCACCTCAGTGGTTTTGCAAAGCCGGGTGCGGGCTGCGTGGCCCGGGCATTCAGAGATGAGCGCCGAGCAGCGCAGCGGGCGCGGGTCGGCGACCGAAGGGAGCTGGGTCCACGTGTCTGAGGCCCTGTACTCGGGGCCGAGTTGTGGACCCATCCCGCGTCCGCGAGCAGCGCAGGGTAGTCGGCCCCCAGGGCCGACCGCCATCTCGCCCGGGCCGCGCAGCCCGCGTCCGGCTTTGCCGCACCAATGGTTGCAAGACCTGCAACTCAACAGCGCACCGAAGGCTGCTTGAAGTACCTATTCCTTGACCGCCCCGGTCATCCCCGACACGTAGTACTCGACGAAGAACGAGTACAGCACCGCCACCGGTAGCGAGCCGAGCAGGGCGCCGGCCATCAGCGCCCCCCAGTGGTAGACGTCGCCCTCGACCAGCTCGGTGATCACGCCGACCGGCACCGTCTTGGTCTCCGACGACGAGACGAAGGTCAGCGCGTAGATGAACTCGTTCCACGACAGCGTGAACGAGAAGATGCCGGCCGAGATCAGCCCGGGCACCGCCAGCGGCAAGACGATCTTGGTCAGGATCTGCCAGCGTGTCGCGCCGTCGATCAGCGCGCATTCCTCGAGCTCGTAGGGGATCGAGCGGAAGTAGCCCATCAGCAGCCAGGTCGAGAACGGCACCAGGAAGGTCGGGTAGCTCAGGATCAGCGCGAAGCGCGAATCGAAGAGCCCGAGCTGGAAGATGATCGTTGCCAGCGGGATGAACAGGATGCTGGGCGGCACGAGATAGGCGAGGAAGATCGCCAAGCCCACCGAGCGTGAGCCGCGAAAGCGCAGCCGCTCGATCGCATAAGCCGCAAAGACGCTGGCCACCAGCGACAGCGTGGTCGCCACCACCGACACCAGCAGCGTGTTCAGCAGCCACTGCGGGTACTCGGTGTCGAACAGCAGCTTGCGAAAGTGCGCCAGCGTCGGCTTGAGGATCCAGAACGGGTTCGCGCTGCGCGACACCAGTTCCTCGTTCGGCTTGAACGAGGTCATCGCCATCCAGTAGAACGGGAACAGCAGCACGATCAGGAACACGCCGAGCGGCAGGTAGGTGCTGATCCAGCGCCGCGGCAGCGTGTCCAGGTAGTGCATGCCGCCCGAGTCGGCGGTGGGCTCGGCCTTCATGCGTCGCTGCCGCCTTGCTGCCAGCGCCGGCGCTGCAGCCCGAAGTAGCTGAACAGGATCGCCGCCAGCAGGAACGGGATCATCGCGGTCGCCAGCGCGGCGCCTTCACCTAAAGCGCCGCCGGGAATCGCGCGCTGGAACGACAGTGTCGCCATCAGGTGCGTGGCATTCAGCGGGCCGCCGCGCGTCAGCACGTAGATCAGCTGGAAGTCGGTGAAGGTGAAGAGCACCGAGAAGGTCATCACCACCGCGATGATCGGCGTCAAGAGCGGCAGCGTGACGTGGCGAAACTGCTGCCAGCGGTTCGCGCCGTCGATCGCCGCCGCCTCGTGCAGCGAGGGTGGCACCGTCTGCAGCCCGGCCAGCAGGCAGATCGCGACGAAGGGCACGCCGCGCCAGACGTTGGCGGCGATCGTCGACGCACGCGCCATCCACGGGTCGCCGAGGAAGTCGATGTAGCGGTCGATCAGGCCGAGCCGGGTCAGCGCCCACGACAGCACCGAGAACTGCGCGTCGTAGAGCCACCAGAAGGCGATCGCCGACAGGGCCGTCGGCACGATGAAGGGCAGCAGCACGATCGCGCGGATGAAGCTCTTGAACGGCAGGTGCCGGTTCAGCAGCAGCGCGAGCCAAAGGCCGAGAACGAACTTGAGCACGCTGGCGACCAGCGTGTAGACGATGGTGTTGAACAGCGACAGCAAGGCGATCGAATCGCCGGCCAGGAAGGCGAAGTTGTCGAGCCCGACCCACACACCGGCACGCCCGATCTTCGTGTCGGTGAAGCCGAGCCAGGTGCCCAGCCCGAGCGGGTAGGCCAGGAAGACCAGCAGCAGTGCGCCGGCCGGCAGCATGAACAGCGCGCCGAGCAGGTGGCGGTTGTCGAGCCAGCGCGCTGCCATGGTCGCGTCTTTCGGATGTCAGACCTTGTAGTAGCGGGCGGCGCGGGCGGCGGCGCGCTCGGCCGCTTCCTTCGGCGTCTTCGACCCGCTGGCGGCCTCGGCGACCATGTCGACGACGATGAAGTCGGCGATGGCGCCGGCCGAGGCATATCCCAGCTGCCCGGCGTAGCCATGGTGGCGCATGCGCGACAAGCCATGGCGGAAGGCTGCTGCCTTCGGCTCCTGCGTCCAGATGGGGCTGTTCTCGTAGGCCTTCAGCGGTTGCATCACGTAGCCGAGCGATGCGGTCTGCCACGGCACGTACTGCTCCTGCTCCATCATGAAGCGCAGGTACTCCTTGGCCGCCTTGGGGTACTTGCTGTACTTGAAGACCATGCCCTGCGTGATCTGGTGCAGCTCGCTGCCCTTGCCGGTGGGGCCCAGCGGCCAGTTGGCGTGGTCGATGTCATCGGCCATCAACTTGAGCTTCTCGTCGGGCGAGTTCTTCGCCACGTAGTAGACCGAGATCGCGTTGTTGGTGCAGCTGATCTGGCCGTCGAGGAAGGCCTTGTTGTTGCTCGGGTCCAGCCACGACAGCGTGCCGGGCGGGAAGGTCGCGTAGAGCTGCTTGACGTACTCCAGCGCGGCGATCGTTTCGGGGCTGTTGATGACGACGTTGCCCTTGCCATCGACCATCTGGCCGCCGAAGCCCCAGACGATCCAGTAGCACCAGGTCGTCGCATCGCCGCTGGCATGTCCGAGCGCGTGGCCCACCGGCGTGCCCTTGGCATGCATCGCCTGCGCGAACTTCAGGTAGTCGGCGGTGGTGGCCGGGAAGCTGTCGAAGCCGGCCGCCTTCATGTGGCTCTTGCGGTAGACCATCGCGCCGCCGTTGGCGCCGATCGGCAGGCCGATCCAGTCCTTGCCGCGCATGCCGTAGTCGCGGCACACGGGGTACCAGCCGCCGTACTTGCGGCCCAGGTACTCGGCCACGTCGGTCAGCGACACCAGCTTGTCGGGGTACAGGTGCGCGTCGTCGTACCAGCCGAGGATGATGTCCGGTCCGCTGCCGACGTTGGCTGCCACCGCGGCCTTCGGCCGGATGTCCTCGAAGCTCTCGCTGTCGACGCGCACCTCGACCTTGAACTGTTCAGCGAACTTCTTCGTGTTCGCCAGCCACAGCTCCTCGTCGCCGGCGACGAAGCGCTTCCAGCGCATCACGCGCAGCTTGGCGCCTTTTTCGACCTGCGGCGTCCAGGTGGCTTGCGACAGCGCGTCGGTCGACAGCACGGCGGCGCCGCCGGCGAGCAGGATGTCGCGTCGATTGAACTGCGCCATGGTGGTCTCCTTCGCTCCTGGGGTGGGTCTCATGCGGCGAGGCGCTCGCCGGTCTCGGGGTGAAACAGGTGCACACGTTGCGCGCTCAAGCGCAGCGTGTCGCCGATGCGCAGGTCGCGGCGCTCGCGCAGCAGCACCGTCAGGTCGTGCGGGCCGGCGCGGCACAGCAGGTGGGTGTCGGCGCCGGTCGGCTCGATCACCCGCACGGTGGCGGGCAGGCCGTCGGGTCCGGGCACCAGGTGTTCGGGGCGCACGCCGAGCAGGCAAGGACGGCCAGCCGGCGGCAGCGCGCCGTTCGCCGGCACGGCCACGCGCAGGTCGGCGCCGAGCTCGACGGCGGTGCCGCTGTCGCTCAACCGGCCGGGCAGGAAGTTCATCGCCGGCGAGCCGATGAAGCCGGCGACGAAGCGGTTCACCGGCGCGTCGTACAGGCCGAGCGGCGTGCCGATCTGCACCACGCGGCCGGCATCCATCACGACGATGCGGTCGGCCATCGTCATCGCCTCGATCTGGTCGTGCGTGACGTAGATCGAGGTCGTTGCCAGCCGCTGGTGCAGCGCCTTGATCTCGGTGCGCATGGCCACGCGCAGGGCCGCGTCCAGGTTCGACAGCGGCTCGTCGAACAGGAAGACGCGGGGCTTGCGCACGATCGCGCGGCCCATCGCCACGCGCTGGCGCTGGCCGCCGGACAGCTGCCGCGGGTAGCGCTCGAGGTAGGGCTGCAGGCCGAGCACCTGGGCCGCTTCGCCGACGCGCGCCTTCACCTGCGTTTCCGGCTCGTGCGCCAGGCGCAGGCTGAAGGCCATGTTCTCGAACACCGTCATGTGCGGGTACAGCGCGTAGTTCTGGAACACCATCGCGATGTCGCGCTCCTTGGGCGGCAGCCGGTTGACGACCTGGCCGGCGATGCGGATCTCGCCGTCGCTGATCTCCTCCAGCCCGGCGACCATGCGCAGCAGCGTCGACTTGCCGCAGCCGGACGGGCCGACCAGCACGCAGAACTCGCCATCGGCGACCTCGACGTCGACGGCGCGCACGACCTCTATCGTGCCGAAGCGCTTTCGCACCTGGTGCAGGCTGACGTCGGCCACCACGACTCCTGGACAACACTAAATCGTTCTACTAAAACGATACACAACGCCGACGCGAGCGCGCCGAGTGCTTACCCGTAGCGGCTGCGAATCCGGCCGGTGTATCGTTTTACTGTATCGTTCGATCCCACATGAGCACGATCCAGGATGTCGCGCGGCACGCCCGCGTCTCGGTCAGCACGGTGTCCAACGTGCTGAACGGCCGCGCCGATCGCATGGGGCGCGAGACGCTGGCGCGCGTCGAGGCGGCGATCGCGCTGCTCGGCTTCCGCCCGAACCGCGCCGCACGGCAGCTGAAGACCGGCCAGGCCGGCATGCTCGGGCTGCTGGTGCCGTCGATCGCCAACCCGATGTACGGTGCGGTCGCGCGCGAGATCGAGTCGGTGGCGCAGGAGCGCCACGGCTTGCGCGTCGTGCTCGGCAACACCTACCGCGATCCCGACAAGGAAGCCGGTTTCTTCCAGGACCTGCTCGAACACGGCGTGCGCGGCGTCGTCGTGATCTCGTCGCTGCAGGACGAGCGGCATCTGGAGCGCGCCGTCGATCGTGGGCTGGTCGTCGTCAGCGTCGACCGGCGGGCGTCGCCGGGCTCCGATTCGCGCGTCGACCACGTGTCGGTCGACAACGCCGAGGCCGCCCGCCTGGCCACCGAGTGCCTGATCGGGCACGGCCACCAGCGGCTTGCCTTCGTCACCGCGGCGGGGCAGACGATGAGCCGCAGCGAGAAGATCCGCGGCTTTCGCGCCGCCTGCGCGGCGGCCGGGCTCGAGGCCGATGCGATGGTGGTCGACGGGCATACGCGGTCGGAATACGGTGATGCCGAGATGGCCGAGCTCGGCCGCGCCGAGGCGCTGCGCCTGGCCGCCCTGCGCCAGCGGCCGACGGGTGTGATTGCTGTCAACGACATGCTCGCCTACGGCCTGATGGCGGGCTTGCGCGATGCCGGCCTCGCGGTGCCGCGCGATGTCTCGGTGATCGGCATCGATGGCCTGTTTCTCTCCGCGCTGGTGACGCCGGCACTGACGACCGTGCAGCTGCCGCTGCCGGCCATGGCCGTGACCATCGTCGAGCGCCTGGTCGGCCGGCTCGCCGACGCGGGCGTTCCGACGGGCGAGTTCCTGTTCCAGCCGACGCTGATCGAGCGCGAGTCGGTGGCCGCGCCGCGCCGCGTGGGCGCTGCACGCGCGCGGGCCTGATGCGATGACGCGCGTGCTGCTGACCCATGCCGCGACGGCCCGCGCGCACTACTTCGGCCCGCGCGCGCTGGCGGCCCTCGAGCGCCTGGCGCAGGTGCGTCTGAATCCGCACGACCGGCCGTTGTCGACCGCCGAGCTGATCGACGCCGCGCGCGGCTGCCGCTACGTCATCGCCGACCGCGCCACCGAAGGGCGCGCCGAGCTGTTCGACGGCTGCCCGGACCTGCAGGCCTTCGTGCGCTGCGCGGTCGACATCCGCACCGTCGACGTCGCCGCCGCCAGCCGCGCCGGCGTGCTGGTGACGCAGGCCAGCGCCGGCTACGTCGCCGCGGTGGCCGAATGGGTGATGGGCGTGAGCATCGACCTCGCGCGTGGCATCGGCGACGCGAATGCCCGTTACCACGCCGGAGCGCCGCCGGCGCCGCGGATGGGGCGCGAGATGCGCGGGGCGATCCTCGGGTTGGTCGGATATGGCCAGATAGCGCGTTATCTGAGCGGCCTGGCACAGGCCTTCGGCATGCAGGTGCTGGTGCACGACCCGCATGCCCCGCGCGACGCCGATGCGCCGCCGGCGCGGTCGCTGCCGCAGCTGCTGGCCGAGTCGGACATCGTCGTCTGCCTGGCCGCCGCAACGGCCGAGACGGAAGGGCTCTTCGACGCCGCGGCCTTCGCCGCGATGAAGCCGGACGCCTGCTTCGTCAATGCCGCGCGCGGCGAGCTGGTCGACGAGGCGGCGCTGCTGGCCGCACTGAATGCCGGCCGGCTCGCCGGCTGCGCGCTCGATGTCGGGCGCGCCGCCGACCAGCGGCCGAGCGACGCGCTGGCGCGCCATCCGCGCGTCATCGCCACGCCGCACATCGGCGGCCTGACGCTGCCGGCCGTCGAGCACCAGGCCTTCGAGACGGTCGAGCAGGTCGGCGCGCTGCTGCGCGGCGAGCTGCCGCGCGGGGCGGTCAATGCAGCGCACGCCGCGCGCCTCGGCAGCGACTCCGGGAGTCCCGGTTGACGAACGCGTCGGGCCACCCGCATACTGGCCGCGTCATGAAGCGCTCGCTGCAGCTATCCCCCCAAGTCCACGGCATGGCCGGCGGCGCGTGCATGCGCCTGCGGATCGCGATGATCACCATCGTCCATGCCACCACCCCCGGGCGGGCCCTGCACCTGAGCTGAACGAATCCAGTTTTCACCGCAAAGGCCCGCTCCACCCAGCGGGCCTTTGTCATTTCAGGAGACCGACGATGAGCCCTTCCGCACCGCCGATCACCGTGCGCCGCGCCACCCAGGCCGACGCCGCCGCCTACGCCCGGATCATGGGCGACCCGGACGTGCTGCCCGGCCTGCTGCAGGTGCCGTACACCAGCGAGGAGCTGTGGCGCACGCGCCTGGCCGAGATCCTGGCGCCCGGCAAGCCCGACCTGATCCTGGTCGCCGAGCGCGCCGGCGCCGACGGCCTGCCGCAGGTCGTCGGCAATGCCGGCCTTCACCCGGCAGGCCTGCAGGTGCGCCGCCGCCATGTGATGGGCTTGGGGCTGGCCGTCGCCAGCGAAGCGCAGGGCCAGGGCGTCGGCACTGCGCTGATGCAGGCGCTGTGCGACTGGTCCGACCGCTGGGGCCAGGTGCTGCGCATGGAGCTGAACGTCTTCGCCGACAACGCGCGCGCGATCGCGCTGTACACCCGCTTCGGCTTCCGCCAGGAAGGCGTGCACCGGGCCTACGCGCTGCGCGACGGGCAGTACGTCGACACCGTGTCGATGGCCCGGCTGCATCCGGCGCCGCCGCGCATCGACGCAGTGGCGGGGGGCGCTTGATTCGCTGCTGCGCCGCCGTCCTGTTCGCCGCGCTGGCGCTGCCCTGCGTCGCCGCCGGCGTGCCGCCGCAAACGGTCGAAGTGCCCAGCCTCGACCGTCGCGACGGCGCGGCCTTGATGCTGCGCGGCTACTGGTTCCCGCGGCCGGGTGAGCGGCCGGCGCCGGCGATCGTGCTGCTGCACGGCTGCGGCGGGCCGTACGAGCGCGGCGGCCGGCTGTCGCGCCGCATGCACGACTACGCCGAGCTGCTGAACCGCGAGGGCTGGCACGCGCTGGTGGTCGATTCATTGACGCCGCGCGGCGAAATCGAGCTGTGCACGCAGCGCATCGGCGAGCGTGCCGTCACGATGACGCAGCGGCGCCGCGACGCCCAGGGCGCCTTGCGCTGGCTGGCCGCGCAGCCCGGCGTCGATGCCACGCGGCTCGGGCTGCTCGGCTGGTCGAACGGCGGCTCGACGGTGCTCGCGACGCTGCAGCGCGGCCATCCCGAGCTCGCGGCGGCCGAGGTCAAGCCGGCCTTCGGCATCGCCTTCTATCCCGGCTGCGAAGACCCGCTGCGCCGGCGCTGGCAGCCGGCCGCGCCGCTGCTGATGCTGCTGGGCAGCGCCGACGACTGGACGCCCGCCGCGCCCTGCGAGGCGCTCGCCGCGCAGGCCGGCGCGGCGGTGCAGGTCGAGAGTTATGCCGGCGCGTACCACGGCTTCGACGGCGAAGCACCGCTGCGGCTGCGCCGCGACGTGCCCAACGGCGTGAAGCCGGGGCAGGGCGTGCACGTCGGCGGCGACCCGGCGGCGCGCGCCGCATCGCGTGAACGCCTGCAGCGCTTCCTGCGCGAACAAGCCGGCGCCGGGCGGTGACAATCGCCGCTTCAAACGACAGCGAGGGATGGTGATGAGCAGCGTGGTGCCGCACAGCAGCGAGAACGACATCGAGCGCCTGGAGGCGCTGTGCGAGCGGCTGGCCGGTTTCGGCGCCGATGTCTCGCTCGAATGGGTCGACGGCTTCCTGACCGCGCTGGCGGCCAGCCGGCGCGCGATCGCGCTGGACGAGGCGCTGCCGGCGATGTTCGACGATGCCTTCGCGCGCGCCTTCGCCGATCCCGCCGATGCCGCGCAGGCCACCGCCACTGCCCAGGCGCGATTCGACGTGCTCAAGGGCCAGCTCGACCCCGAGGCCTTGCTCGACGGGCCGGACACGCTGCGCATCGCGCCGCTGATGCTCAGCTACGACGACGACGCGCGCCGCGAGGTCGTCGAGGCCGGCCACATGAGCGCCGAGGAGGCCGAGGAGCTGCTGCAGACCGGCGCGCTGTGGGCCGAGGGCTTTCGCGCCGCGATCGAGGCGTTCGCGGCCGACTGGCCCGAAGCCTCGACCGACGACGAGGAAGACGCCTGGTTCGACGACTGCCTGATGCGCGTGATGGCGCTGATGCTGTCGCCGGCCGACCTGACCACCTACGCCGCCGAGCACTACCCTGGCGAGACGCTGAGCCGCGACGAGCTGATCGACGACGCCTGCTTCGGCGTGCAGGACCTGCGCGTCTACTGGCTCGACCATGCGCCGAAGCCGGAGACCCGCCGCGTCGAGCCGACGCCGGGGCGCAACGACCTCTGCCCCTGCGGCAGCGGCAAGAAGTTCAAGAAGTGCCACGGCGCGGGCTGAACGAACTGCCGGCTGCGCGCCACGAGCGGCAGGATCGGGCGCCTGAGCCGCGCGGCGCGCGGCCGACAATGAGCGCATCGCATCCTCCCGCACGGCGCCTGCCATGAAGATCGGTTTCGCCCTCAACGAAGTGCTGGCGCTGCTGGCACTGGCCACCGGACTGCTGAGCCTCGCCTGGTGGCGCCTGCGCCGTGGCGGCCGCCGCGACAAGCCCTGGTGGGCGCACTGGGGGGCGGACTTCTTCGCCGTCGTCATGCTGATCTTCACCTGCCGTGTCGCGCTGGCCGACTGGCAACGCGTGCCCACCAGCTCGATGGAGCCGACGCTGCGCATCGGCGACCTGCTGCTGATCAACCACCTGGCCTACGGCCCGCGGCTGCCGTTCACCAACACCGCGCTGCCGACCGGGCGCCCGCAGCGCGGCGACATCTTCGTCTTCCGCTACCCGCCGGACGTCTCGCAGTTCTACGTCAAGCGCGTGATGGGTATCGCCGGCGACCGGGTGCAGTTCCGGGACGGCGGCGTCGCGATCAACGGCGAGCCGCTGCGCCTGCGCGACATCGGCTGGGGCGAGCACGAAGCCGACCTCGGCACGCGCCTGGTGCGCGAAACCAGCGCCGGCCACGAGCACACGGTGAAGATCAACCCCTTCGTGCTCGGCCGCCTGCCGCTGACGATCGGCGAGCCGCACTGCCGCAGCGAGCGGCCCGGCGCCTGGGAGTGCACCGTGCCGCCGGACCACCTGCTGGCACTCGGCGACAACCGCGACAACTCGGCCGATTCGCGGGCCTGGGGCTTCGTGCCCGAGCGCGAGGTCTATGGCCGCGTCGATCGGGTGATATTGAACTACCGCGAGGGCGGACGCTGGTGGCACAAGCCGTCGTGAACGGCTCGCGCTAGCGGGTCGTCGAAGCAGCCGCCTTCGCCGCCTGCCAGCGGTCGAGCTTCTCGCGCGCGCCGTTGCGCGCCGGGTCCATCGCGTCGTCGTGGCCCGCGCGCGGGCAGGTCAGCTCGATCACGTAGCCGTTCGGGTCGCGGAAGTAGATCGAGTCGATGAACCCATGGTCCGAGATGCCGCGCGTCTCGACGCCGCAGGCCGGCCCCTTCTCGAACATCGCATCGAGCGTCGCGCGGTCGACCGCGAGCGCGATGTGCAGGTCGAAGTCGTGCTGCGGCTTGAACTCGAACGGCATGTCCGGCGCCTCGAAGAACGCGAGGAACGAGCCGTCGCCCAGGCGGTAGAAGGTGTGCAGCGTCTCGGTCTTGCGGCCGCTCTTGGTCTCGCCGATCTCCAGCGTGCCGGCCAGCGGCAGGCCGAGGAAGCCTTCGTAGAAGCGCCGCGTCTGCTCGGAATCGCGGCAGCGGTACGCGTTGTGGTGCAGGCCCTTGATCATCGCCGGCTCCGCCTCGAGTTCACACCGATGCCAGCTGCCCGCGCGGCAACTGTTGCGCGAAGCCGTTGATCGCCGCGTAGACCGTCTCCCAGGTCGGGCGCGTCTTCATCCGGTCGAGCCAGCGCCTGACGTTCGGATAGTCCGCCAGGTCGGAGCCGACGACCTCGGCCAGGTGCACGAAGGACGCGCCGTAGTAGTCGGCGATCGTCAGGCTGTCGCCGCACAGGTAGGGCTTGTCGGGGCCGAGCAGGTGCCGGTCGAGGATCGTCATCCAGCGCTTCGCGCGTTCCTGGCCCCACGCGACGGTGGCGCGCTGCGCCTCGTCGGTCGGCCGCTTGTGGTGCGGGAAGACCTGCACGTAGACGGTGCCGTACCCGAGGTCGCGGTTCAGCTGCGTATTGATCCAGTCCATCATCTCGTTGACCTTGGCGCGCTGCTTCAGGCCCTTCGGATAGGCCGGCGAGTCGATGCTGTCGGCCAGGTACTTCAGGATCGCCGAGCTCTCGGTGAGCCGGAAATCGCCGTCCTCGAGCACCGGCACCAGGCAGTTCGGATTCACTGCGCTGAAGGCTTCGCCCATGTGCTCGCCGCTGAACAGATCGACGACCTGCAGCTCGGCGGGGATCGCGTTGTCCTCGATGAACATCACCAGCGGACGGCTGGTGGTGGACGCTGGGTGGTAGTACAGCTTCATGGGCTTGGTCTCCCGGTGCTGGACCCAAAGGTGGGGCAACGAGGATGCACCCATCAGGCCGACAAGTCCATCAGGCGTAGCTCGGCACCGTGGCCTTGCCGCCGAACACGCGGTACGAATAGATCGTGTAGCCGCCGATCGCCGGCACGGCGACCGCGCAGCCGACGAGGATCACTGCCAGCGAGGCCGGCGCGCTGGCCGCCTGCCACACCGTCATGCGGTCCATCACGACGAAGGGGTAGAGGCTGTAGGCCAGGCCCAGCGCGCCCATCACGAAGACCCCGATCACCAGCGTGAACGGCAGCCAGCACAGCTTGCCGAGGATGCGGTGCGAATTCAGCAGCGCGCGCACGCCGAGCAGCGCGGCGGCGGTGGACAGCGGGATCGGCAGCAGGCCGATGAAGCCGGGCAGCGTGAACCAACGCTCGGCGACCGTCGGGCTGACGATCGGCGTCGCCACCGAGACCAGGCCGACGCCCAGCACCATCGCCGGCCAGGCACGCTTGGCCCAGGTCACGGCGCGCTTCTGCAGCTCACCTTCGGTCTTGAGAATGAGCCAGCACGCGCCGAGCAGCACGTAGGCCGCCGGCAGCGTCACGGCGATCGCCGCGGCGAACAGGTCGAAGGCCCAGCCGTCGGCGAAGCCGGTGATGTAGCGCCCCAGCATCCAGCCCTGCGAGACGGCGGCGATCAGCGAACCGGCGAAGAACGCGCGCGTCCACAGCCGCTTGTGTCCGGTCGGCGCCTTGACGCGAAAGTCGAACGCCACGCCGCGCAGGATCAGGCCGATCAGCATGAAGGCCACCGGCAGGTACAGCGCGCCCATCACGACGCCGTGGGCCTTCGGAAAAGCGATCAGCAGGATGCCGATGCCCAGCACCAGCCAGGTCTCGTTGGCATCCCAGAACGGGCCCAGGCTGCCGATCATCAGGTCCTTCTCGTCGTCGTCGGCATGGCGCAGCAGCATGCCGACGCCGAGGTCGTAGCCGTCGAGCACGACGTAGAGCAGCATCGCGAGCCCCATCAGGCCGAGGAAGGCGATGGGCATCCAGTGGGCGGCATTCATCATTCGTGTCCTCAGGCGAAGGCGCGGCTTTGCACCGGGGCGTGCGGCGCGAGCAGCGCGGCCTCGGGCTTCTCGGCCATGTAGCGCAGCACGGCGACGTAGGCGACCAGCAGGCAGGCGTAGACGGTCAGGTACAGCGCCAGCGTCAGCGCGATGTGCGGCGCGGGCTGCGTCGAGGCGACCTCGGCGGTGCGCAGCAGGCCGTGCACGATCCACGGCTGGCGGCCGATCTCGGTGACGTACCAGCCGGCCAGCGTCGCGACCCAGCCCGAAAAGCTCATCGCTGCCAGGGCCCAGAGCAGGCTGCGCGGCAACCGCTCGGCCACCCAGCCGCGGCGCCACAGCAGCGTGAGGCCGGTCCAGCCGAGCAGCAGCATCAGCACGCCGGTGCCGACCATGATGCGGAAGCCGAAGAACAGCGGCTTGACCGGCGGGTGGGCGTTCGGGAATTCATCGAGGCCGCGGATCACGGCATTGGCATCGTGCTTCAGCACCAGGCTCGCGCCGCCGGGGATGCCCAACGCGTAATCGTTGCGGCGCTCGGCCTCGTTGGGCCAGGCGAACAGCAGCAGCGGGGCGCCGGCCTCGGTTTGCCACACGCCTTCCATCGCGGCGATCTTCTGCGGCTGGTGTTCGAGCGTATTGAGGCCATGCACGTCGCCGACGACGATCTGCAACGGCACCAGCAGCGCGGCCATCGTCAGGCCCGTTCGCAGCGCCTTCGGTGTCGAGCGGTTGGTCGTGCTGCGCAGCAGCTGCCAGGCCGACAAGCCGGCGATCAGGAAGGCGACGGTCAGCGCCGACGCGAGCAGCATGTGCGCCAGCCGGTACGGGAACGACGGGTTGAACACCACCTCGAGCCACGAGCGCACGTGGAACTCGCCGTCGATGATCTCGTGGCCGGCCGGCGTCTGCATCCACGAGTTCAGGCTCAGGATCCAGAACGCGCTCAAGGTCGTGCCGAAGGCGACCAGGAAGGTTGCGACCAGGTGCATGCGCTCGCCGACGCGGCCGTGGCCGAACAGCATCACGCCCAGGAAGGTGGCTTCGAGGAAGAAGGCCGTCAGCACCTCGTAGCCGAGCAGCGGCCCGGCGATGTTGCCGGCCTTCTCCATGAAGCCCGGCCAGTTGGTGCCGAACTGGAAGCTCATCACCAGGCCGCTGACGACGCCGAGCGCGAAGGTCAGCGCGAAGACCTTGGTCCAGAAGCGGTAGGCCAGCAGCCAGCCGGTCTGGTGCGTCGACAGCCAGCGCCAGCGGAAGAACAGCAGCACCCAGCCGAGCGCGATGCTGATCGTCGGGAACAGGATGTGGAAGCTGATGTTGGCAGCGAACTGGATGCGGGCGAGCAGCAGGGCGTCCATGGTCTTTGTCAGTTAGGTCGTGCGGGGTTTGGCGCGGCCGGTGAATTCGAGCAGGCGTTGCACCTTCGCGCCCATGCGCATCAGCTGCGACAGTGTCTGCGCGTCGAGCCGCTGCACGTCGTCGAACCAGGTCGTCAGCATCTCGATCAGGTCATGCATGCCGCGCATGCGCTCCTGCGCGATGCGGTCTTCCTCGCTGGTCGGCGCTTCGAGCAGCGCGTTGCGCAGCATCGACAATGTCGGCTCGATCTCCCGCCGCCGCCGCTCCTCGGCCAGCGTGCGGAAGATCTCCCAGGCGTCGTGGGGTGCCTCGAAGTATTCGCGCCGGTCGCCCTGGAGGTGGCGCAGCTGCACCAGGCGCCAGGCCTGCAGCTCCTTCAGCCCCATGCTGACGTTCGAGCGGCTGAATTCGAGGTGCTGCGCGATCTCGTCGGCGTTGACCGGCCGCGGCCAGACGAAGATCAGCGCATAGATCTGGCCGACGGTGCGGTTGATGCCCCAGCGGCTGCCCATTTCACCGAAGTGACCGATGAAAGCGCGCATCAGCGGGGTGGGTGCATCCATGGCGGCGAGGCTCTTTCGGCAAAGCTTGATCTGGGTCAGAGTTTGCCTGAATTTCAGGAATTACTGAAAGTTCAAGATGCTTTGCCCGTGTGCCGCGGTAGGGGATCGGAGGCCTGCGCTACATTGCGCAGCCATGTCGATTCCGTTGCCTCTCGCAGGTCGCCATGTCGTGCTCGGCCTGTCCGGCGGCATCGCCTGCTACAAGTCCGCCGAGCTGGTGCGCGAGCTCACCAAGGGCGGCGCCACGGTGCAGGTGGTGATGACCGAGGCCGCGCAGGCCTTCATCACGCCGGTGACGATGCAGGCGCTGTCGAACCGCCCGGTCGCGCTGAGCCAGTGGGATGCGCGCGAGCCGAACAACATGGCGCACATCAACCTGTCACGCGAGGCCGATGCGATCCTCGTCGCGCCGGCGTCGGCCGACTTCATTGCCCAGATCGCGCAGGGGCGGGCGGACGAGCTGCTGTCGCTGCTGTGCATCGCGCGGCCGATCGAGCGCTGCCCGCTGCTGCTGGCGCCGGCGATGAACCGCGAGATGTGGGCGCATCCGGCGACGCAGCGCAACGTCGCGCAAGCGGTGGCCGATGGCGCGACGATCCTCGGCCCGGGCGCCGGTGACCAGGCTTGCGGCGAGATCGGCGACGGCCGCATGCTCGAAGCGGTGGAGTTGTGCGAAGAAATGATCGCCTTCTTCCAGCCGAAGCTGCTGGCCGGCCGCAGGGTGCTGATCACCGCCGGCCCGACCTTCGAGGCAATCGACCCGGTGCGCGGGATCACCAACCTCTCCAGCGGCAAGATGGGCTTCGCGATCGCCCGCGCGGCGCAGGAGGCGGGCGCCCAGGTCACGCTGGTCGCCGGACCGGTGCACCTGCCGACGCCGCGGCATGTGCAGCGCATCGACGTGCGCAGCGCCCAGCAGATGCATGACGCGGTGCTGCCGCAGGCCGCGGCGCACGACGTCTTCGTCGCCACCGCGGCGGTCGCCGACTGGCGGCCGGCGACGCTGGCCGAACACAAGATCAAGAAGGACGGCACGCAGCGCGTGCCGAGCTTCGAGATGACCGAGAACCCGGACATCCTGGCGGCAGTGGCCCGCCTGCCCGACCGGCCCTATTGCGTCGGCTTCGCGGCCGAGAGCCAGGACTTGGCGCGCCATGCGCGCGAGAAGCTCGTACGAAAGAACGTGCCGCTGGTGGTCGGCAATCTCGGCCCCGCCACCTTCGGCCGCGATGACAACACGCTGCTGCTGGTCGATGCCCACGGCGAACGCGAGATCGCCACCGCCGACAAGCTCGGCCTCGCGCGCGAACTGGTGCGCGAGATCGCCACTCGCCTATGAAATTGATGGACCCCAAGCTCACTTCGTTCGCTGCCCCCGAGGGGCGCTGTGCCCTTCGGGCGGCCGGGCGGGCACACGCATGACGACCATCGACGTGAAAGTGCTCGACCCCCGCATGGCCGAGCAATTGCCGCACTACGCGACGCCCGGCAGCGCCGGCCTGGACCTGCGTGCCTGCCTCGACGCGCCGCTGACGCTGGAGCCCGGCCAGTCGGCGTTGATCCCGACGGGGCTCGCGATCCACATCGGCGATCCCGGCCTGGCGGCGATGCTGCTGCCGCGCTCGGGCCTCGGCCACAAGCACGGCATCGTGCTCGGCAACCTGGTCGGCCTGATCGACAGCGACTACCAGGGCCCGCTGATGGTCAGCTGCTGGAACCGCGGTCAGCAGGCCTTCGTCGTGCAGCCGCTCGAGCGCATCGCGCAGATGGTCATCGTGCCGGTGGTACACGCCGCCTTCCGCCGCGTCGACGAGTTTGAAAGCTCGTCGCGCGGCGAAGGGGGCTTCGGCTCAACCGGCAAACACTGATCAGCTGCCGACCCGGCCGCCGTCGTTCTTCGTGATGACGATGGTCGCCGAGCGCGGCCGCTTGCCGGCACCGTAGCCGGCGTTGCTCGGCCACTGGCTGGTGTACTTGGCCGGATCGGCCAGGTTGGCCAGCGCGGTGTTCTCGCCCGGGTGCTGGATGTTGACGAACAGCGTCTTGCCATCCGGCGTCTCGGCCAGGCCGGTGATCTCCGAGCCGACCGGGCCGACCAGGAAACGCTTCAGCGTGTCCGCCGTCGGCTGCTTGCCGATGAAGGTGTCGACCGACAGCGCAGCGCCGGTCGCGCGCGCATGCGTGATCGTCTTCTTGCCGCCATCGCCCACCTGGCCCGGCAGCGCGGCCAGCATCATGCAGTTGGTGACGTCGGTGTAGGCGCCGTCGTCGGTCTGGATCCAGAAGATGCCGGTCGCGGCGCTGAACGCCACGCCGTCGGGGCTCGAGAAGTCGCGGTCGGCGGTCAGGCCGGACAGGTTGACGTCGGCTGCCGAGCCGGCTTCCGCGCCGAACAGGTAGACGTCCCAGGTGAAGCTCGTCGCGCCGGGCGTCGCATCCTTCAGGCGCACGATGTGGCCGTGCACGTTGCCCAGCTGCTGAGTCGAGGCGCCCTTGGTGTCGGTGTAGGTGCGCGGGTTCGCGCTGTCGGGCGCCGATTGCGACGAGCCGCTCGGCTCCGCGCGCCGGTTGCTGTTGTTGGTCAGCGTGTAGTAGACCTCGCCGGTGACCGGATGCACGGCGCACCACTCGGGGCGGTCCATCTTCGTCGCGCCGACGGCGTCGGCTGCCAGGCGCGCGTTGACCAGCACGTCGGCCTGGTTCGCGAAGGCGTACTTCGCATAGCCGGCGATCGCCGGGGTCGTGATCGACAGCTCGAGCCACTGGCCGGTGCCGTCGGCCGCGAACTTCGCGACATAGAGCTTGCCGGCGTCGAGGTACTTGTCGCCCGCCGCCATGCGGTTGGCCGCGTTGGCATCGGCGGCATCCCACAGCGCCGTCGAGACGAACTTGTACATGTACTCGTTGCGCGAATCGTCGCCCATGTAGGCCGCCAGCGGCTGGCCCGCGACCGGCTTCGAGAACGCCGCGCTCTCGTGCGCGAAACGGCCCAGCCCGCTGCGCTTCTTGGCCTTCTTCGACTTGTCGTACGGGTCGATCTCGACCATGTAGCCCATGCCGTTCATCTCGTTGCGGTAGTCATCGCTACCGTTGGTCGAGCTGCCCGTCTTCGCGTTGTTCCAGCGCGCGAAGCGGTCTTCGCTGCCGCCCGACTCCCAGCCATGGCGCGTCGCGACGCCCTCGGCGTTGCCGTAGCGGTTGTTGGCGGTGACGCTCCTGTCGTTGCCGCGTGCGGCGTTGTCCCCTGTGGCCCGCGTGAAGTAGCCGGCCCAGTTTTCCTCGCCGGTCAACAGCGTGCCCCACGGCGTCTTGCCGGTGCCGCAATTGTTCAGCGTGCCGCGCGTGACGGTGCCGGTCGTCGAGTACTTCGTCACCAGCAGCGCGTCGCCGCGCGCGGGGCCGGCGATCTCCATCTCGGTCAGCGCGGTGAAGCGGTTGTTGAAGGCCGAGCCGGCGAGGTATTCCCACGCGCCGGCGGCGTTCTTGCGCACCTCGACCACCGAGACGCCGTGCACCGCGACCTCCTTGTCGACCTCGGCGGCCGGGCGCGGCAGCGTGGAGGTGCCGCCGTTGGCATGCAGGAAGTGCGAATTGAGCTTCTCGTTGGTCGTCGCCTCGTGGTTCATCGCCAGCAGGCCACGGTCCGCCGCGGTGGTCGACGGCGTGCCGGTGGCGCTCAAGCCGAACCAGTCCATGCCGTCGTGGTGGTCGCCCGCGCGCTGCTCGAAGCTGCCGTCGCTGCCGTCGTTCTTGAACGCCGGCGTGGCCGAGCTCAGCGGGTCGCCGAGTGCATACAGCACGCTCGCCGTGTAGCCGGCGGGCACGACCACCGCATCGGCCAGGCTTTTCGACACGGCGTTGAAGGCGAGCAGCTTCTCGGTCGGCGCCGGCGCCGGCGCGGGGCCGTCGTCATCGGTCGAGCAGGCGGCCAGGCTCAAGCTTCCGAGAACGGCGGTGGCCGCACTGCCGACGCCGCCGCGCAGCAGGCTGCGGCGGCTCAGGCGTGCATCGAGCACGCTCTGGAAACTGGTATTGCCGGAATTGTTGTTGTCTTCGTCGTCGTGCAGGCGGGGACCGTGCGTGCTCATGGCGGGCGCTTGTGAGTGGATCAAGCGCGCGAGCCTAGGCAAGCGGGGTGAATCGGCCGTGACGCCTTCGTGTCAGCGGGATGACGCGGTGGCCGCGCCGCGAGCGAGCGATCAGTGCAGCGTGTCGGCGCCCGGACCGCCCGCCACCACGCTCAGCGGGCCTTCGGCGACCGAGCCGGCCTCACGCTCCTCGTCGGTCGCCGCGCGCACGGCGATCACCTGCACCCGCAACTGCAGCGCCATGCCGGCCAGCGGGTGGTTGCCGTCGAGCACGATGTGCGTCGGGTAGACCTCGGTGACGGTGTAGATCGTGTCGGTGGGCATGCCCACCGTCTGCGCGCCTTCGGGCAGTCCGTCGAACTGCATGCCTTCTTCGATCCCCTCGGGGAACAGCGCGCGGTCCTCGAAGCAGACCAGCTCGGCGTCGTAGTCGCCGAAGGCCTGCTCGGGCTCGAGGCGCACGTGGGTCTCGAAGCCGGCGGCCTGGCCGTCGAGCACTTCCTCGAGTTTCGGCAGCAGGTCGTCGCCGCCGTAGTAGAACTCCATCGGCTCGGTCAACTCATCGATCGCCTCGCCTTGACCGTCGGCGAGGGTCCACGTCAGGCTCACGACGCAGGGCTTTGAAATCAGCATCGAAGAATGATCGCACATCGTCTGCTGCGGGCAGCGCCGACAGTGCGCTGGCCTGAGCCGTGGTGACAATCGCGCCCATGGATGTCCATGCAATGACCGCCTTGCTCGGCGGCCTGACCCCGGCTCAGTTCATGCGCCGCCACTGGCAGAAGAAGCCGCTGCTGGTGCGCCAGGCCTGGGCCGGGGCGCGACCACCGCTCGAGCGCAGCGCGCTGTTCGCACTGGCCGGCCGCGACGACGTCGAATCGCGCCTCGTCGTGCGTGATGGCGATCACTGGCGCATGCGCCGCGGTCCGTTCACGCGGCGTGCGTTGCCGCCGCTCGCGCGGGCCGACTGGACCTTGCTGGTGCAAGGCCTCGACCTGCACGACGACGGCGCGCGCGCGATGCTCGATCGTTTCCGTTTCGTGCCCGAGGCGCGGCTCGACGACCTGATGGTCTCGTATGCCACGCCGGGCGGCGGCGTCGGTGCGCACCTCGATTCCTACGACGTCTTCCTCCTGCAGGTTCAGGGTCGGCGGCGCTGGCGCGTCGGGCCGGTGGCCGACCGCTCGCTGGTCGACGGCCTGCCGGTGAAGATCCTGCGCCACTTCGTGCCGACCGACGAGTGGGTGCTCGAGCCTGGCGACATGCTCTACGTGCCGCCGCTGTGGGGCCACGACGGCATCGCCGAGGACGAGTGCATGACCTGCTCGATCGGCTTTCGCGCGCCGGGCCGCGCCGCGCTGGCGTCCGAGCTGCTGCAACGGGCCGCTGATGAGATCGAGCCGCCGGAGGTCGATGCGCTGTACCGCGATCGATCGCAGGCCGCGACCGCCACGCCGGCGTTGATCCCGCCCGCGCTGAGCGACTTCGCGGCCGCGGCGCTGCGCCGCGCGCTCGCTGATCCGGCCGTGCTGGCGCGGGCGCTCGGTGTGCAGCTGACGGAACCGAAGGCGCAGGTCTGGTTCGACGGCGGGGCGCCGCTGCCGGATGGCGGCGCAGCGCTGGTGCTGGACCGCCGCACGCGGATGATGTACGACGCGCAGCACGTCTTCATCAACGGCGAGGCCTTCCGGGCCGGCGGCGCCGATGCACGCCTGATGCGGCAGCTCGCCGATCGGCGCCGCCTCGATGCGCGGGCGCTGGCGCGGGCGAGCGACACGGCGCGCGCCTTGCTCGAGGACTGGGCCGAGGCCGGCTGGCTGCATGCCGAACCGGCGTCACAATCCTGAGTGGAGGCCCCGATGGCAGACCGCAATGACCGGATCGATGGCCGCGACGCGTGTCTCGCCGCGCTGCGCGAACGCCTGCTCGCGCTGCCCGGCGAGGCGCCGCGTGTCGTCTGGTGCATCGACTCGGACTTCGCCGACTGGCCGTTCGATGACACGGCGGTGCTGCAGGCGCTGCAACGTTGGGCCCAGGCGCCCGGCCGGCTGCTGAAGGTGGTGGGCGTCGACTACGACGCTGTCACGCGCCGCTTTCCGCGCCTCGCGGCATGGCGGCGCGACTGGTCGCATTGCGTGCAGGCGTGGCAGCCGGCGCCGGATGAACGCGTTGATCTGCCGAGCGTGCTGCTGGCCGGCACATCGGCGGTCGAGTTGCTGGACCGCGAACGCTGGCGCGGCCGCACGCTGCGCGACGCGGCGGAACTGCGCCAGCTCGGTGAGGCGTGTGACGCGATCACGCAACGTTGCGAGCCCGCCTGGCCAGCAACGACGCTCGGTCTCTAGGGTTCATCCCTAGGATGGTTATAATCGCGGGCTGGGCTCAAGAGAGGCTCGAGCTTTCCTGATCCCGGACTGAACAAACTGCTCTGCAGGATCAGTCAAACCGTTACCGGTAATTGGTCGACACTTTTCACTGAAGGACACAAATGAACAAGTCGCTCCTGTTGGCTTCCATGGTTGCTGCCGTCGCACTGTCTGCTTGCGGCAAGAAGGAAGAAGCTCCGGCGCCCGCGCCCGTGGTCGTCGCTCCGGCCCCGGCCCCGGCTCCGGCCGCTTCGGTTGCCGACGCCGCTTCGGCCCCCGCCGCTGCCGACGCCGCTTCGGCCGCTGCCAGCAAGTAATTCGGCTTCAGCCGATTGCCAAGAAAGCCGCCCACCGGGCGGCTTTTTTCATCCCGTGAGCGAATGTGTGCGGGGCATCCCGCTCACGCTGCCGATGGCCGCTCGCTAGCATGCCGCCATGCGAATCCTGCTGGTGGAAGACGACAGCGCGCTGTGCCTGGGCATCGGCCGGGCCTTCGAGCGCGAAGGCTGGCGCGTCGATGTGCTGGGCGACGGCCAACAGGCCATGGCGGAGGGCCTGGCCGTGCCCTACGACGTGGCGGTGCTCGATCTCGGCCTGCCGCGGCGCGACGGCATGGAAGTGCTGCGCCACTGGCGCGGCCGCGGCGCCCGCTTGCCGGTGCTGCTGCTGACGGCACGCGACGACCTCAGCGACCGCGTGCAAGGCCTGGACGCCGGGGCCGACGACTACCTGGTCAAGCCCTTCGACGTGCCCGAGCTGGTGGCTCGCGTGCGCGCGTTGAAGCGCCGCGCCGACGGCCGCATCGACGAGGTGCTGGCGGTGGGCGAGTTGACGCTCGACGTCGCGCACCGCGAGCTGACGTTTCGCGGCGAGCGCGTGCGCATGAGCCCGCGCGAGATCGCGCTGACGCAACTGCTGATGCAGCGTGTCGGCCGCGTCGTGCCCAAGGAAAGCATCGTAGGCACGCTGTCGAGCTGGGAGTCCGACTTCAGCGAGAACTCGGTCGAGGTCTATGTGCACCGCCTGCGCAAGCGCTTCGCCGAGCTCGGCGTCGTCATCAAAACCGTGCGCGGCTTCGGCTACGTGATGGAGCCGGCCGCGCCTGGCGAGCCCGCGGCCTGATGCCCGAGCTGCGAACGCTGCCGGCCGGACGCCGGCACGGCCCCAGCCTGCGGCGGCAACTGCTGCAGCCGCTGTTCTGGGTCTGGGCGCTGGGCATGGCGGTCGCGGTCGCCGGTGCCTTGCTGCTGGCGCGCGCCGCGGCCAATGCCGCCTTCGATCGGGGGCTGCAGGACGAGGCGAGCGCGCTGGCCGCCAAGGTCATCTGGACCGACCGCGGACCGCTGCTCGACCTGAGCCGCCAGGCGATGGAGCTGATCACCTGGGACCGTGCCGACCGCAACGCCTTCGCGATGGTCGATGCCGACCGCAACGTGCTGGCCGGTGACGGGCAGGTGCCGGTGCCCGATTGGCATCGCCGCAGCACGCAGCAGCCGACGGTGTTCGAGGACCTGTATGGCGGCGAGCCGGTGCGGGGCGTGGTGTTCTCGGTGATGTCGCCGATGCTCGACCGCGCCGTCTCGATCATCGTCGTCGAGAGCACGCGCAAGCGTGCGCAGGCGACCCGCGACATCCAGATCGGCATCGTGCTGCCCTCGCTGGCGCTCGGTGCGATCACCTTCACCTTGCTGGCGTGGGGCATCCGGCGCGGCTTGCAGCCGCTGCGCGACGTCGCCGCCGAAGTCGCCGCGCGTGACACGCACGACTGGCGGCCTCTGCCGCTGCAGGACGTGCCCGCCGAGGCAGTGCCGCTGATCGAGCGCATCAACACCTTGCTCGACAACGTGCAGCACGCGATGTCGGTGCAGCGGCGCTTCATCGCCGATGCGGCGCATCAGCTGCGCACGCCGGTCGCCGGCATCCGCGTGCTGGTGCAGGACCTGCAGCAGGAGCTGTCCGCGGTTGCGCCGGCCAGCGGCGATCGGCCCTGGGAGCCGGTGCTCGCGCAACTGCTGGGCTCGAGTGACCGCATGGCGCGGCTGATCGGCCAGCTGCTGAGCCTGGCGCGTTCGGAGACGGCGTTGACAGTCGATGCCGATCACCGCGTGCACGAGCTGGTGCCGCTGCTGCGCGAGGCGACCGAGCCGCTGGTGCTGCGTGGTCTGCGCGAGGGCCGCAGCGTCGTGCTGGATGCGCCGCCGCTACCGGTCGAAGCGCGGGTGCACCCGATGTGGTTCGGGGAGGTCGTCGTGAACCTGCTCGACAACGCCTTGCGCTACGGCGGCGAGCACATCGTGCTGCGCGTGCAGGCCGCGCATACCGGTACGGGCGCGACCATCGAGATCGAGGACGATGGCGCCGGCGTCGCGCCCGAGCTGCTGCCGCGGCTGTTCGAGCCGTTCTGGCGCGGCGAGCGCGCCGATCTGCGCAACGACGGCGGCACCGGCCTCGGGCTCGCGATCGCCCGCGAGATCATCGAACGCATGGGCGGTCGCCTCGACGCGGCAACGCGCCCGGCGGTGCCGGGCATGCGCTTCACGATCCGGCTGGCCGCCTGACGGCGATCGGTGTCATTCAGGACGGCTGCTTGGCGAACGGTGCGCCGCCGAGCTTGAAGCCCGCACCGATGCCACGTTTGGCGAACCAGCCCAGGTTCATCTCGAGCGCGTAGCGCACCGGCTTGGTCGAGCAGTGCGACTGCTCGGACAGCGGCTTCATGTCGGCCAGATTGACGATGGTGCCGTCGTCGGCGACGAAGGCGATCGTCAGCGGCAACAGCGTGTTGCGCATCCAGAAGCACTGTTGGGTCGGCTCCTCGAAGATGAACAGCATGCCCTCGTTCGCCGGCATGTCGCGCCGGTACATCAGGCCGACCTGCCGCTCATCCGGCGCCTTGGCGACCTGGGCCTGGATGTTGTGCATGCCGGCGTTGAGCTTCAGCGTCGGCAGTTGCTGCGGCTGTTGCGCCGCGGCCGGCGCGAGCCAGACGAAGAGCGCGACGGCGGGCAGGGCGGCGGACCAGGAAAGGAGCGGCTTCATCATCGGCGCGTAAGTGGGCTGGCGGGGATTATCTCGGCTGGCGCCCGAGCCCGGCGGGTGCAGCAGAAGTGAAAACGCCCGGCTTCAGGCCGGGCGTTTCACGAAGCGGGCCGCCGTGACCGGCGACCGCAACGAACCAGGAATTACTTCTTGGCTTCTTCCTTCTTGGCTTCCTTCTTGGCTTCGGCGGGCTTCGCTTCGGCCTTCTTTTCTTCCTTCTTGGCGGCGGAAGCGGCGGCGGCCGGAGCGGCCTCGGCCTTCTTCTCTTCCTTCTTGGCGGCTTGGGCGAAAGCGCCAGTGGCGAAAGCGGCGGCGATCAGGGCGGCCAGGAGCTTGTTCATTTGTGAATGCCTTTCGAAAGTTTGAATTCACCTTCCTTCATTGGGAAGGCACCCACGAAACGTGCTGCCGCAAGGGTCGGTTGACAGCAGCGCTGACATAAAATTTGCCGGTTTACCCCAAACGGATGCGCAGAGCGCGGAGCCAAACCACATGTACCAGCACATCAAGGTGCCCGAGGGCGGGCAGAAGATCACTGTCAATGCGGACTTCTCCCTGAACGTGCCCGACCAGCCGATCATTCCGTACATCGAGGGGGACGGCACCGGCTTCGACATCACGCCCGTGATGATCAAGGTGGTCGATGCGGCGGTCGAGAAGGCCTACGGCGGCAAGCGGCGCATCCACTGGATGGAGATCTACGCCGGCGAGAAGTCGACCAAGGTCTATGGCCCCGACGTCTGGCTGCCCGAGGAGACGCTGGCCGCCCTGCGCGAGTACGTGGTCTCGATCAAGGGGCCGCTGACGACGCCGGTGGGCGGCGGCATCCGCTCGCTGAACGTCGCGCTGCGCCAGGAGCTCGACCTCTACGTCTGCCTGCGTCCGATCCAGTACTTCAAGGGCGTGCCGTCGCCGCTGAAGGAGCCGGAGAAGACCAACATGGTGATCTTCCGCGAGAACTCGGAGGACATCTACGCCGGCATCGAGTACGAGGCCGAGAGCGACAAGGCCAAGAAGGTCATCAAGTTCCTGATCGAGGAAATGGGCGTCAAGAAGATCCGCTTCCCGAATACCTCGGGCATCGGCATCAAGCCCGTCTCGCGTGAAGGCACCGAGCGCCTGGTGCGCAAGGCGATCCAGTACGCGGTCGACAACGACAAGCCCAACGTGACGCTGGTGCACAAGGGCAACATCATGAAGTACACCGAGGGCGGCTTCCGCGACTGGGGCTACGCGCTGGCGCAGCGCGAGTTCGGCGCGGAGCTGATCGACGGCGGACCGTGGTGCAAGTTCAAGAATCCGCGCACCGGCAAGGACATCGTCGTCAAGGATTCGATCGCCGACGCGTTCCTGCAGCAGATCCTGCTGCGCCCGGCCGAGTACTCCGTGATCGCGACGCTGAACCTGAATGGCGACTACGTCTCCGACGCGCTGGCGGCCCAGGTCGGCGGCATCGGCATCGCGCCGGGCGCGAACATGTCCGACTCGGTCGCCTGCTTCGAGGCCACGCATGGCACGGCGCCGAAGTACGCCGGCAAGGACTACGTCAACCCGGGCTCCGAGATCCTGTCGGCCGAGATGATGCTGCGCCACATGGGCTGGAAGGAAGCCGCCGACCGGATCATCTCGTCGATGGAGAAGTCGATCCAGAGCAAGAAGGTCACCTACGACTTCGCCCGCCTGATGGACGGCGCGACGCAGGTTTCCTGCTCCGGCTTCGGCCAGGTGATGATCGAGCACATGTAAGGCGCTCGAACGCCCGAAGCAAAGGCCCGCTGTCGCGGGCTTTTGCACTTCAGCGGACCCCTACCGCGATCCTAGGCCTCGGTCATCGCCGGGCTGGCAAGCACCGGCTGGATGCCCTGGGCCAGCTGGCCCTTCGGCCCCTGGACCATCTCGAACTGGACCTTTCCGCCTTGCTTCAGCGTCCGGAATCCATCCATCTCGATCGCCGAAAAATGGGCGAACACATCGGGTCCTCCGGCGTCGGGTTCGATGAACCCGAATCCTTTGGCGTCGTTGAACCACTTCACCGTACCGGTCTGCTTCACTTCAGAACTCCCCGAGCAATTTCTTGTGTTGCTGTGCGGAAAATTCTGGTCGGCATGAAAGATGCACGTCAAGGCGGCGATCTGGATGATCAGCGTCGTACTCTCCCTACAGGTACGCGGCGCGCGATGGCGCAAACGGCGTGCCGAGCATCTGGCGACCTGCTGCGCCGCTTTTCACGGCTTGCATCTGGCGCGGTTGCCGCAACATCCGGCGGTGGCACCTCGTGCGACACCCAACTCGATAGAATGAAGCATGCCCGATTCGACCCCGCCATCACCACCGACGCCGCCGCCTGTCGTGCCGCGTCGGGACGATGCGGGTGCGGTGGTCGCCGAGCGCAAAACCGCCCGGACCAAGCCGCCGCAGATGTACAAAGTGGTGTTGCTCAACGATGACTACACCCCAATGGAGTTCGTGGTCATGGTTTTGCAGCAATACTTCAAGCGCGATCTGGAGACGGCCACGCAGATCATGTTGAAGATTCATCACGAAGGACGCGGCGTCTGCGGCGTCTATACGAAAGACGTTGCAGCGACGAAAGTCGAGCTGGTGCTAGCCGCGGCCCGCCGTGCCGGGCATCCGTTGCAGTGCATTATGGAGGCCGCATGATTGCGCAAGAGCTTGAAGTCAGCCTGCACATGGCGTTTGTCGAAGCACGCCAGCAGCGCCACGAGTTCATCACCGTCGAGCACCTGTTGCTGGCGCTGCTGGACAACCCTTCGGCCGCTGAAGTGCTGAAGGCCTGCGCCGCCAACATCGACGACCTGCGCAAGAGCCTGACGACCTTCATCAAGGAAAACACGCCGACCGTCGGCGGTACGGAAGAGGTCGACACCCAGCCGACGCTGGGCTTCCAGCGCGTGATCCAGCGCGCGATCATGCACGTGCAGTCGACCGGCTCGGGCAAGAAGGAAGTCACCGGCGCCAACGTGCTGGTGGCGATCTTCGGCGAGAAGGACTCGCACGCCGTCTACTACCTGCACCAGCAGGGCGTGACGCGGCTGGACGTCGTCAACTACATCGCCCACGGCATCAAGAAGTCCGAGCCGCCGGAGCCGACGAAGTCCAACGAAGGCAACAACGAAGGCGAGAAGGAAGAGGCCACCGACACCAAGGGCTCGCCGCTGGACCAGTTCACGCAGAACCTGAACCAGCAGGCGCGCGACGGCAAGATCGATCCGCTGATCGGCCGCGAAGCCGAGGTCGAGCGCGTGATCCAGGTGCTGTGCCGCCGGCGCAAGAACAACCCGCTGCTGGTCGGCGAGGCCGGCGTCGGCAAGACGGCGATCGCCGAGGGCCTGGCCTGGCGCATCACGCAGAACGACGTGCCCGAGGTGCTGGCCGAGTCGACGGTCTACGCGCTCGATATGGGCGCGCTGCTGGCCGGCACCAAGTACCGGGGCGACTTCGAGCAACGCCTGAAGGGCGTGCTGAAGCAGCTGAAGGATCAGCCGAACGCGATCCTCTTCGTCGATGAGATCCATACGCTGATCGGCGCCGGCGCGGCATCGGGTGGCACGCTGGACGCCAGCAACCTGCTCAAGCCGGCGCTGTCCAACGGCGCGATGAAGTGCATCGGCGCCACCACCTTCACCGAGTACCGCGGCATCTTCGAGAAGGATGCGGCGCTGTCGCGGCGCTTCCAGAAGATCGATGTCGTCGAGCCGACGGTCGAACAGACGATCGAGATCCTGAAGGGCCTGAAGTCGCGCTTCGAGGACCACCACAACGTCAAGTACGCGCTGGGCGCGCTGCAGGCGGCGGCCGAGCTGTCGGCCAAGTTCATCAACGACCGCCACCTGCCCGACAAGGCGATCGACGTGATCGACGAGGCCGGTGCCGCGCAGCGCATCCTGCCCAAGAGCAAGCAGAAGAAGACGATCACGCGCAGCGAGGTCGAGGACATCGTCGCGAAAATCGCGCGCATTCCGCCGGCCTCGGTGTCGAACGACGACCGCGGCAAGCTGCGCAGCCTGGATCGCGACCTGAAGAGCGTGGTGTTCGGCCAGGATCCGGCGATCGACGCGCTCGCCGCGGCGATCAAGATGGCCCGCTCGGGCCTGGGCAAGCCGGACAAGCCGATCGGCTCCTTCCTGTTCTCCGGCCCGACCGGCGTCGGCAAGACCGAGGTCGCGCGGCAGCTGGCGTTCATCCTCGGCATCGAGCTGCTGCGTTTCGACATGTCCGAGTACATGGAGCGTCACGCGGTCAGCCGCCTGATCGGCGCGCCGCCCGGTTATGTCGGTTTCGATCAGGGCGGCCTGCTGACCGAGGCGGTGACGAAGAAGCCGCATTGCGTGCTGCTGCTCGACGAGATCGAGAAGGCGCATCCGGACGTCTACAACGTACTGCTGCAGGTGATGGACCACGGCTCGCTGACCGACAACAACGGGCGCAAGGCCGACTTCCGCAACGTCATCATCATCATGACGACGAACGCCGGCGCCGAGACGATGAACAAGTCGACGATCGGCTTCACGACCCGGCGCGAGCAGGGCGACGAGATGGCCGACATCAAGCGCATGTTCACGCCCGAGTTCCGCAACCGGCTCGACGCCATGGTCAGCTTCCGTGCGCTCAACGAGGACATCATCCTGCGCGTGGTCGACAAGTTCCTGCTGCAGCTCGAGAGCCAGCTGGCCGAGAAGAAGGTCGAGGTCACCTTCACCGACAAGCTGCGCGCTCACCTGGCAAAGAAGGGCTTCGATCCGCTGATGGGCGCCCGGCCGATGCAGCGCCTGATCCAGGACACGATTCGCCGTGCGCTGGCCGATGAGCTGCTGTTCGGCCGACTCGTGGACGGTGGCCGGCTGACGGTCGACGTGGACGATGCCGGCGAAGTGCAGCTGGACATCCAGCCGCCGCGCCGCAGTGACAAGCCGAAGACCGAGCCGACGCCTGCCTGAGGCCAATCACCCGGTGTAGCTGGCCGGATCCTGATCGAAATAGCGCGCCAGCATCCCGTACAACTCGGGATGCTCGGCGCGCATTGCTTTCGGGTTGACGAAGAAGGCCTCGCTGGCGACCGCGAAGTACTCGTCGACGCCCTCGGCACCGTACGGATCGAGCACCGTCTCTTCGCCGGCGTCGACCCGCTCGCAGAAGCGCTCGTAGTCGGCATCGATCAACGCGGCCCAGGCCTCTCGCTCGGCCACGGTCGGCAGTGGCGGTACGCCGTCCGCCTCGCCGTCGCCCATGTCGAGCACGTGGGCGAACTCGTGGATCACGACGTTGTAGCTCCACTCGGCCGTGTTGCCGGCCTCGTGCACGTCGTGCCAGGACAGCATCACCGGGCCGCCTTCCATCGCCTCGCCGGACAGCACTTCGTCGTAGGCGTGCACGACGCCATCGTCGTCGGTCACTTCGCGGCGCGCGACCACCTCGTCCGGGTGCACGACGATGCCGACGAAACCGCGATACGGCTCGAGCCCGAAGCGCAGCACCGGCAGGCAGGCCTGGGCCGCGATGCACACGGCCATCGCGTCGTCGACGACGAGGTCGCCGCCGCCGATGAACTCTTTCTGATCCAGGAACAGGCTCGCCAGCTGACGCAGCCGCTGCAGGTCTTCCGCCGGGCGGGCGGCGAGGAAGGGCAGGCGGACAACCGTCAGCTCCCACAAGGCGTCGGGGATCGCGCGGCGCTCGAGCGCCCGCGCTTCACGGTGGGAGCGCCAACGCGCGAGCCAGCGCTTCATGCGTGGGCGAGGTCGAGCGTCGCGAGGCCGGCGCGCGTCAGGCGCAGGGCGAGCGCGCGCGGATGCGGCCCGTCGAGATCCCAGTCGCCTAACACGTGACGTCGGCGGCCACCGGGCAGCGCATGCACCGCCGGGCGGTGCGTGTGGCCGTGCACCATGCAGTCGGTGCCGGCTTGCGCCAACCAGTCTGCCGCCGCGGCGGCATCGACATCGGCCCATTGATCCGGCGGCATGCCAGCCTGGTGCGCCGCACTGGCATCACGCATCGCCCGCGCGGCCGCCTGGCGCTCGGCCAACGGCAGGGCGAGAAACTGCCCCTGCCATTCTTCGCCGCGCACCTGGCTTCGGAACTGCTGGTAGGCGGTATCGGCCAGGCACAGCGCGTCACCGTGCGTCAACAGCAGGCGCTGGCCCCAGGCCTGCAGCAACGTCGGATCCTGCAGCCGCATCACGCCGCACTCGCGCAGCAGCGTATCGCCGACGAGGAAGTCGCGGTTGCCCGGCAGGAAGCCGAGCACACGCTTCGCGGCCGCCTCGCGCAGCACGTCGGCACAGGCCTTCTCGAAGCCATCGAAGCGCGCGTCGTCGCCGACCCACACCTCGAACAGGTCGCCGAGCATCAGCACCGCATCGGCCGGTGTCGTCAGCAGGTGCCGTCGCCAAACCTCGAAAGTACGCGGCATCGCCGCATGCAGGTGGACATCGGACAGCAGGTCGATCGCGTCCCAGGCGGGGTCGGCGTGCAGCTCGCCGGGGGCCGGCATCTCACTCGACTTCGACGACCTTCTGGATCAGCACGTCTTCATTGGGCACGTCGTCGTGGAAGCCCTTGCGGCCGGTCGCGACGCGCTCGATCTTGTCGACGATGTCGGTGCCCGAGACCACCTTGCCGAACACCGCGTAGCCCCAGCCCTGCGGCGACTCCGACTTGAAGTTCAGGAACTCGTTGTCGGCGGTGTTGATGAAGAACTGCGCGGTCGCCGAATGCGGGGCGCTGGTGCGCGCCATCGCCAGCGTGTACTTCTGGTTCTTCAGGCCGTTGCCGGCCTCGTTGGCGATCGCTTCGCGCGTGGGCTTCTGCTGCATGTCGGGCCCGAAGCCGCCGCCCTGGACCATGAAGCCCTTGATGACGCGGTGGAACACCGTGCCGTCGTAGTGGCCGGCGCGTACATAGGCGAGGAAGTTTTCGACGCTGGCCGGGGCCTTCGCATCATCGAGCTCGATGCGCAGCACCCCGGCGCTGGTGGTCATCTCGACGGTCTTGGTCATGTCATTTCTCCACGGTGGCTTTGTTGATCACGATCGGCTGCACGGGCACGTTCTGGTGGCCGCTCTTGTTGCCGGTGGGTGCGGTCTTGATCTTTTCCACGACCTGCTCGCCTTCGACGACGCGGCCGAACACGGCATAACCGTCCTTCGTGTCGGCAGCATTGAGGAAGGCGTTGTCGTTCACGTTGATGAAGAACTGCGAGGTCGCCGAATGCGGGTCGGAGGTGCGCGCCATCGCAACCGTGCCGCGCTGGTTGGTCAGCCCGTTGCGCGCTTCGTTCTGGATCGGCGCGCGTGTCGGCTTCTCCTTCATGTCGGCCGTCATGCCGCCGCCCTGGATCATGAAGTTGTCGATCACGCGGTGGAAGATCGTGCCGTTGTAGTGGCCGGCCTTCACGTACTGCAGGAAGTTCTCGACCGACTTCGGAGCCTTCTCGGCATCGAGCTGCAGCACGATGTCGCCAGCCGTCGTCGACAAGCGCACCTTCTGGGCCGCTGCAACGCCACAGAGACTGGCGCCGATCGCCAGCGCCAAAGCACAACGCATCAAAGAGGATCGCATCCGGTACAGGCTCCAGAGAGGGGTGAGTGAAATCCGTTCAGCGCGCGCCGAAGTCGCGCACCAGCTTCAGCTTGCGCTGCAGGCTCGGTTCGGCCCGCGGGTTGGAGCCGGCTTGCTCGTACGCACGCTGCGCCAGCCGCACGAACACGTCGCCGAGGTTCTCCAGCGCGGCGAAGTAGGTCGGGTCGTAGCGAAGCGCCTGTTCGAGCAACTCGCGTGCGCGGTCGAGCTGGCCGCGCGCCGCGTGCAGCACCGCGAGGTTGTTGTACGGCTCGGGCAGATCGGGATGGTCCTGCGTCAGGCGCTCGAAGACCGTGATGGCCTCGGCTTCGCGCCGCGTCTCGGAGAGCATCACGCCGCGCAGGAAGCGCAGCTTCACGTTGCTGGCCTGCGCCACCAGGGCCTGGTCGAGCCGCTGGAAGGCCAGCGCCGTGTCGCCGCTGCGGTACAGGCGCTCGATGTCGCGCGCCACGTCCGGCCCCTCGGCGGCGTGCACGACGACAGCGGCGGACAGCGCCGCGAGCGCGGCGGCGAGGCGAGAAAGGAAGGGAAATCGGGGCATCGGATCAGGAAGCGGAACCGGCCCATCGCCGAAGGGTGCCGCGAGGCGCCGCGACGGTGCGCCGCTATACTGAATCGATTGTAAGACCCGCCGCCGCCCGGTCCACCACAGCCCCACGGCGCGACGGCTCCTCCCGCACCCACCTCTTCGAGCCGACCCGGCGCCCAAGCGCTCCAGTCGGCCGCTTGCGTCGCCAGATTCCGATGAGCCTCCGCCTGTACAACACGCTCACCCGCCGCATCGAGCCCTTCGTGCCGATCGAACCCGGCCACGTGCGGATGTACGTCTGCGGCATGACGATCTACGACCTGTGCCACATGGGGCATGCGCGGATGATGATGGCCTTCGACGTCGTCTACCGCTGGCTGCTGGCGAGCGGCTACCGCGTCACCTACGTGCGCAACATCACCGACATCGAGGACAAGATCATCAGGCGTGCGGTCGAGCGCGGCATCACGATCCGCCAGCTGACCGACGAGATGATCGCCGCGATGCGCGAGGACATCGGCGCGATCGGCATCGCCACGCCGACGCACGAACCGCGGGCGACCGAGTACGTGCCGCAGATGCTCTCACTGATCGGCACGCTCGAAGACAAGGGCCTGGCCTACCGCGCCGACAACGGCGACGTGAACTACGCGGTGCGCAAGTTTCCGGGTTACGGCAAGCTCTCGGGCAAGTCGATCGACGAGCTGCGTGCCGGCGAGCGCGTGGCGGTGGCCGACGGCAAGGACGACCCGCTCGACTTCGTGCTGTGGAAGGCCGCGAAGGCCGACGAGCCGGCCGATGCGAAATACCCCGGCCCCTACGGCGAAGGGCGTCCCGGCTGGCACATCGAGTGCTCGGCCATGTCCTGCGCCGTGCTCGGCGAGCGTTTCGACATCCACGGCGGCGGCATGGACCTGCAGTTCCCGCACCACGAGAACGAGATCGCGCAGAGTGAAGGCGCGCTCGGCAAGCCCTTCGTCAACTACTGGTTGCACAACGGCTTCCTCAATGTCGACAACGAAAAGATGTCGAAGTCGCTCGGCAACTTCTTCACCATCCGCGACGTGCTGCAGAAGTTCGACGGCGAGACGCTGCGCTTCTTCATGCTGCGCACGCACTACCGCAGCCCGTTCAACTTCAGCGACGTGAATCTCGAGGATGCACGTTCGGCGCTGCGGCGGCTCTACACGGCGCTCGACGGTGTCGACGTGCCGGCGCAGGGCCCTGCGATCGACTGGGCGCAGCCGCAGGCCGCGGCCTTCCGCACCGCGATGGACGACGACTTCAACACGCCGGCCGCCCTGGCCGTGCTGTTCGAGCTGGCCAACGAGCTGAACCGCACGCGCTCGCCGCAGACGGCCGCCTTGCTGCGCCAGCTCGCCGGCACGCTCGGCGTGCTGCAGCAGGTGCCGCGGGCCTACCTGCAGGCGGGCAGCACGCTCGACGAAGCGACGATTCAGCAGTCGATCGACGCGCGTGCCGCGGCCAAGCAGGCGAAGAACTTCGCTGAAGCCGACCGCATCCGCCGCGAGCTGGCCGAGCAGGGCATCGAGCTGAAGGATTCGCCGCAAGGCACGACCTGGTTCCGGGCCTGACCGTGCCGACGAAGAGCAGTGCAGCGGGCGTCACGCCCGACTACTGGGACGACGCCTGCCGCCACCTCGGCCGGCGCGACCGGGTGATGAAGAAGCTGATCCCGCAGTTCGGCGAAGCGCGGCTGCAAAGCCGCGGCGATGCCTTCACGACGCTGGCGCGGTCGATCGTCGGCCAGCAGATCTCGGTGAAGGCGGCGCAATCGGTGTGGGACCGCTTCGCCGCCGCCGCGGGTGGGCTGTCGACCCGGCTCTCGCCGGGCGCGGTGCTGAAGCTCGATGCGCCGGTCTTGCGCGGCGCGGGCCTGTCGGCGCGCAAGACCGAATACCTCGCGGACCTGGCGCGCCACTTCGAGGCCGGCACCGTGCACGTCAAGCTGTGGCAGCAGATGGACGACGAGGCGATCATCGAGGAGCTGGTCGCCATCCGCGGCATCGGCCGCTGGACCGCCGAGATGTTCCTGATCTTCCACCTGATGCGGCCGAACGTGCTGCCGGTCGACGACCTCGGCCTGATCAAGGGCATCAGCCAGAACTACTTCAGCGGCGAGCCGGTGTCGCGGGCCGAAGCACGCGAGGTCGGCGAGGCGTGGGCGCCGTTTCGCTCTGTAGCCACATGGTACATTTGGCGCAGCCTCGACCCCCTCCCGGTCGACTATTGACGCCCTCGAAGCCCACGCGCGCTTCGCGTCACGCCGGACCCCTCCACTCAACCTGCTGAGGCGGATGAGCAAAAGACACTTCCTCGAGTTCGAGCAGCCGATCGCCGAGCTCGAAACCAAGATCGAAGAGCTGCGCTACGTGCAGAACGAGTCGGCCGTCGACATCTCCGAAGAGATCGACCGCCTCGACAAGAAAAGCCAGCAGCTCGCGAAAGAGATCTACGCCAACCTGTCGCCCTGGCAGGTGACGCAGATCGCGCGGCACCCGCAGCGTCCCTACACGCTCGACTACGTCAACGAGATCTTCACCGACTTCCAGGAGCTGCACGGCGACCGCTCGTTCGCCGACGACGCCTCGATCGTCGGCGGCATGGCGCGCTTCAACGGGCAGCCCTGCATGGTGATCGGCCATCAGAAGGGCCGCGACACGAAGGAGCGCGGGTTGCGCAACTTCGGCATGTCGCGCCCGGAGGGCTATCGCAAGGCGCTGCGCCTGATGAAGCTGGCCGAGAAGTTCGGCCTGCCGGTGTTCACCTTCGTCGACACGCCGGGCGCCTATCCCGGCATCGGCGCCGAGGAGCGCGGCCAGTCGGAAGCCATCGGCCGCAACATCTTCGAGATGTGCCAGCTCGAGGTGCCGATCATCTCGACGATCATCGGCGAGGGCGGCTCCGGCGGCGCGCTGGCGATCTGTGTCGCCGACCAGGTGCTGATGCTGCAGTTCTCGGTCTATTCGGTGATCTCGCCGGAAGGCTGCGCCTCGATCCTGTGGAAGACCTCGGAGCGCGCGAGCGATGCCGCCGAGGCGCTGGGCATCACCGCGCATCGGCTGAAGGCGCTGGGCCTGATCGACAAGGTCGTCAGCGAGCCGGTCGGCGGCGCGCACCGTGATTCGCGCCACATGGCCTCGCAGCTCAAGCGCGCGCTGGTGGATGGCCTGCGCCAGGTCTCGGACCTGAAGGTCAAGGACCTGCTGCAGCGCCGCTACGACCGCCTGCAGGCCTACGGCCGCTACGCGGACACCAAGGAACGTTGAGCGTCTCGCCCGCCACGCTGAATGCCGCCACCGTGGCGGTGGCCTTCAGCGGCGGACGTGATTCGCTGGCCTTGCTGCACGCCACCGTGCGGGCGGCGAAGCCGCTCGGGCTGTCGGTGGTCGCCTTGCATGTGCACCACGGGCTGCAGCCGCAGGCAGGCGACTGGGTGCGCTCTGCGATTCGCTTGTGCGGGCGCTGGCAACGCCAAGGCTGGCCGGTGCGCTTGCGCTGGCATCGCCTCGTGGGTGCGCCTGCCGCGGGCGACAGCATCGAGGCCTGGGCCCGCCGCGAGCGGTATGCGGCGCTCGAGCGCATGGCGATCGAGGAGGGCGCTTCGCTGGTGCTGCTGGCGCAGCACCGTCGCGACCAGGCCGAGACGGTGCTGCTGCAGGCGCTGCGTGGCGCGGGTCCGCGTGGCCTGGCCGCTATGCCACGTCGCTTCGAGCGCGGCGGCATCGACTGGGCCAGGCCCTGGCTGAATCAGCCGCGCACGGCGATCGAGCACTACGTGCAGCGCCATCGCCTGCGCCCGATCGACGATCCTTCGAATGCCGATCCGCGGTTTGCGCGCAGCCGCCTGCGGCTCGCGCTGTGGCCGGCGCTCGAAGGCCACTTTCCGCAGGCCGAGACGGCGCTGGTAGCCGTCGCCGAGCGGGCGTGGGAAGCGGCCGCGGCGCTCGTCGAACTGGCCGAATCCGATCTGCGCGCACTCGTCGATGAACGCGGTCTCGACGTCGCCGCATGGCAGGCCTTGTCCCCAGCGCGGCGCGCGAATGCGCTGCGGCACTGGCTGGCGGGCGCGCCGGAGAGCCTCGTGCAGCGCCTGCTCGTCGAGTTGCCCGATCGCCGGCAAGGCGCGTGGCCGCTCGATGTGCAGCGTCGCCTGAGCTGCTATCGCGGTCGACTGCGTTTCGTCGAGGGCGCCCCATCGCCGCGCGAGACGCCGACGCTCGACCTGTCGACCCCCGGGATTCACGAACTGCCTCAGTGGCAGGGCGCGATTGAAGTCACCGCCGTCGCGAGCGGTGGCATCGGCGTCGACGCGCTGCGGCAGGTGAGCATCGCAGCCCGCAGCGGCGGCGAATCGTTCCAGCGCGCGCCGCGCACACCCCCGCGCAGCTTGAAGAAGCAGTACCAGCAGGCCGGCATCGCGCCCGACGAGCGCAGCGGCCCCTTGTTGTGGTCCGGCGACCGCCTGCTCTTCGTCCCCGGCCTCGGCATCGACGCTCGCGCACTCGCCGCGCCCGGCGCGCCGCAATGCGGCCTGCGCTGGCTGTTGCACCGCAGCAGCTAAAATCGCCGATTCCGCGCTCCGGGGCCGCGCGTCATCGTGCCTCGAATTTCTGTTCTCACATGGCACTGATCGTTCACAAGTACGGCGGTACTTCGATGGGCTCGCCCGAGCGCATCAAGAGCGTCGCCAAGCGCGTCGCCAAATGGGCCCGCGCAGGCCACCAGATGGTGGTCGTCCCGTCCGCGATGAGCGGCGAAACCAATCGCCTGCTCGGGCTGGCCAAGGAAGTGCAGCCGGCGACGATCGATGCCGCCGCGATGCGCGAGCTCGACATGATCGCCTCCACCGGCGAGCAGGTGTCGGTGGGCCTGCTGGCGCTGGCGCTGCAGTCCGAGGGCATGCCGGCGGTCAGCTACACCGGCTGGCAGGTGCCGGTGAAGACCGATTCGTCGTACACCAAGGCGCGCATCGAGAGCATCGACGACGCCCGCGTGCGCGCCGAACTGGCCGAGGGCAAGGTGGTCATCATCACCGGCTTCCAGGGCATCGACGACGAAGGCTCGATCACCACGCTCGGCCGCGGCGGCTCGGACACCTCGGCGGTGGCGGTGGCCGCGGCGCTGAAGGCGGCGGAGTGCCTGATCTACACCGACGTCGACGGCGTCTACACCACCGACCCGCGCGTGGTGCCGGAAGCCCAGCGGCTGCACACCATCAGCTTCGAAGAGATGCTGGAGATGGCCAGCCTGGGCTCGAAGGTGCTGCAGATCCGCTCGGTCGAATTCGCCGGCAAGTACCGCGTGCCGCTGCGCGTGCTGTCGAGCTTCACGCCGTGGGACATCAACATCGACGAAGAGGCCAAGTCCGGCACCCTGATCACCTTTGAGGAAGACGAAAAGATGGAACAAGCCGTCGTCTCGGGCATCGCGTTCAACCGCGACGAAGCCAAGTTCACCGTGGTCGGCGTGCCCGACAAGCCGGGCATCGCCTACCAGATCCTCGGCGCCGTCGCCGAGGCCAACATCGATGTCGACGTGATCGTGCAGAACATGTCGCACGACGGCCGCACCGACTTCTCGTTCACCGTGCACCGCAACGACTACCAGCGCACGCTGGACCTGCTGAAGGGCACGGTTGCGCCATCGACCGGCGCGACGCAGGTGCTCGGCGACCCGAAGATCTGCAAGGTCTCGATCGTCGGCATCGGCATGAAGAGCCACGTCGGCGTGGCGGCGAAGATGTTCCGCACGCTGAGCGAAGAGGGGATCAATATCCAGATGATCACCACCAGCGAGATCAAGACCTCGGTGGTGATCGACGAGAAGTACATGGAGCTCGCGGTGCGCGCGCTGCACAAGTCGTTCGGTCTGGATGCGGTCGACACGTCGAGCAACTGAAGTCGCGTCGGCGCGCTGCAAAACAGCGAAAACCCGCTGCTAGAATGCGCGCTGGCTTGGAGTCGTGACCGAGTGGCCGAAGGTGCTCCCCTGCTAAGGGAGTATGTGGGCAAAACCTGCATCGAGGGTTCGAATCCCTCCGACTCCGCCAGGACGATCCCTCACTGTGGTGCATCAAGGTGCAAGACAGTGAGGGATTTTTCATTTCTGGGTCGTTGATTTGAGGTTGGCCAGCGGCGGCGGCGTGGCGGTCGTGGGGGATGCCGGCGGCGGCCACGGCCTCTGCCGGCGCGCGGGTATGCTGGCCCGATGACCGACGAGAACCCTGCTGCGCCGGCCACGCCCGGCCGACACCGTATCGAAGCGACCGACGCCGCGCAAGCGCCGCCCGCTGACGCTCGTTTTCCGCGTTACTGGTGGGAAGACTTCCCCGCCGGCCATGTGCGCGACTTCGGCCACATGCCGGTGACCCGCGAGGCCGTGCTGGCTTTCGCCCGCGAGTTCGATCCGCAGCCCTTCCACCTGGACGACGCGGCCGCCGAGGCCTCGTTGTTCGGGCGCCTGGCCGCCAGCGGCTGGCACACCTGCGCGATGACGATGCGCATGATGTGCGACGACTACCTGCTGGACGCCGCCAGCCTCGGCAGCCCCGGCATCGACAGCCTGCGCTGGCTCAAGCCCGTATTCCCCGGCGACACGTTGCGCGCGCGCCTGACGGTGCTGCAGGCGCGGCCGATGAACAGCCGGCCCGGCGTCGGCCTGGTGCAGTCGCGTTGGGAGGTGTTCAACCAGCACGGCGACGCGGTGCTGTCGATGGAAGGCTGGGGCATGTTCCGCCGCCGGCCGGTCGATGCGGCCGGATCGCCTGACTAGGCGCGGAATCGGGCCGCTGTTCTCGGGTTCGGCCGGCGCCGCGGCTGGGGACACTGATCGCCTCCTGATGAGGTGCGAACATGACCCTGGCTGCTGTGACCCACGACGATGACAACCGTGTGCGCGCGCTGCGCAGCCTGCAGCTGCTGGACTCGCCGCCCGACGAGCGCTTCGACCGCATCACCCGGCTGGCGCAGGCGCTGTTCGGCACGCCGATGGCCGCCGTCACGCTGGTCGATGCCGAGCGCGTGTGGCACAAGTCCCGCATCGGCCTGAAGGATGCGGAGTCGCCGCGCGCCACCTCGTTCTGCGGCCACGTCGTGCACGATGCCCGGCCGCTGGTCGTCGAGGACGCGCTGCAGGACCCGCGCTTCCACGACAACCCGAACGTCACCGGCGATCCGCACGTGCGCTTCTACGCCGGCCACCCCGTTCACGCGATGGGGCACCTGCTGGGCTCGTTCGGTGTCGCCGACACGCAGCCGAGAGGCTTCACCGATGCCGACCGCAGCCACCTGGCCGACCTGGCGGCGCTGGTCGAGCGCGAGCTGGCGTGCGCCGAATCGGCGACCACCGATCCCTTGACCGGCCTGCTCAACCGCCGCGGCTTCGAGCTCGTCGCCAAGCAGTGCCTGAACCACATCGAGCGCGACCGCGAGGCCGCCTGCCTGCTGTCCATCGATCTCGACGGCTTCAGGCAGATCAACGATGCGCTTGGGCGCGAGCAGGGCGACGACGCGCTGCGCCAATTCGCCGGCTGCCTGACGCAGACCTTCCGCGTCTGCGATGTCGTCGCGCGGCTCGGCGGGGACGAGTTCGTGGTGCTGCTGAGCGCTGCGGGGCTGGCGGATGTGCCGCCGGCGCTGGCGCGCTTGCAGCGGCATGTGGATGGGGTGAACCGGCGGGCTGGGGTCGCGTATGGGCTGCGGTTCAGCGCTGGTTCCAGCGTGGTCATCAGCTCGGGCGCCGTGGGGTTGCGGGAGGCGCTGCAGCAGGCGGATGAGCAGCTGGTTGCAAGGAAGCGGGAGCGGGCGTAGCGCCGCCGCTGACCGTCGACAAGTCGTCGAATCGCGACAGCAAGCGCATCGAAGTACAGTGGCGCACTGCTTTCCGGCAGGAAGTCTAGTGAGCATTCGACGCGTCAAGCCGTGGCGTCACCCGGCCGAGCAGCGCTACCGGCTGCGCGGCTGGCGGCGCTGGCTGATGTGGTGGATGTTCGCGCCGCTGCTGTTCGGCGGGCTGTGGCTGGCGGGCAGCGCCGAGGCGGGCGCGGGTGCAGCCGGGGCGGTGCTGCTGCTCGTCGCCGGCACGGCGCTGGCCGGCTGGGAATGGGTCTGGCGCCGCACGACGCTCGAGCTGTCCGCCGCCGGGCTGCGCCTGCGCCAGGTCGGCTACACCCTCGAAACACCGTGGAGCAACGTGGCCGGCTTCCATGCCGAGCGCATGCACGAAGGCTTCGTGCTCGCGCAGCCGCTCGACACGCCCAGCGCGCGGCGGCTGGGCTTCTTCAGCGGCCTGTCCGGCCTGCACGATGGCGAGCAGGCCGGCTGGATCGCCGAGTGCCGCTTCATCCCGATCGAGGCTTTCGCCTGGCACCTGCGCAAAGGCACCTTGGTGGCCGATGTGTCGGCACGGGCGCCGCATCTCGCGGCGGCGATGAGCGCGGTGAATGCGCCGGCGCCGCCCGCGCCCCCGCCGGCGCCGGCACAGCGTCGTCGGGCCCTGGCGCTGGGGCTGTTCGTCGCTGCGGTCATCGTGCTGAGCGCAGTGCTCGGCTGGACGCAGCCCGCCGGGCTGAACCGCGTGCTCCAGATCGCCTATGCGGTGGTGGCCCCGCTGGTGGCGCTGCAGGCGGGCATCGGCACGTGGCAATTCGCCCGCGGGCGGCATTGGGGCATGGCGCTGTTGATGGCGGCGGTCACGCTGATGGCGCTGGGCTGGTGCGCGGTGGCCTGGCAGGCGGTGGGATAGGGTCGGCGTCGGACCGAGCTTGTCCAGACAAGCCGGCGCGGGCGTCGCGTCGGCGACGACGGCCCAGCCTGGGAACTGCTTCAATCGGCGCATTCCACGACGAAAGGGCCGCGATGTTCGCCAACCACTCGACGAAGACGCAGGAACTGCTGCAGCGCCTGGGCGCGTTCTTCGACCAGCACATCTATCCGAACGAAGGCCGCCACCACGCCGAGCTCGACGCATACCGGCGCGCCGGCAATCCCTGGCAGGTGCTGCCGCTGATCGACGAGCTGAAGGTCGTCGCACGCGCGGCCGGCCTGTGGAACATGTTCCTGCCGCACGCCTACAAGGGGCAGGGCGGGATCTCGAACCTGGACTACGCACCGCTGTGCGAGTTGATGGGACGGGTGTCGTGGTCCTCCGAGGTCTTCAACTGCTCGGCGCCCGACACCGGCAACATGGAAACGCTGGAGCGCTACGCCACCGATGCGCAGAAGCAGCGCTGGCTCGAACCGCTGCTCGACGGGCAGATCCGCTCCGGCTTCCTGATGACCGAGCCGGCGGTCGCGTCCTCGGACGCCACCAACATCCAGTGCAGCATCCGGCGCGAGGGTGACGAATACGTCATCAACGGCCGCAAGTGGTTCAGCTCCGGCGCGGGCAACCCGCGCTGCGCGATCTTCATCGTCATGGGCAAGACCGACGCCGACGCGCCGCGCCATGCGCAGCAGTCGATGGTGCTGGTGCCGCGCGATGCCAAGGGCGTCACCGTGCTGCGCCCGCTGACCGTCTTCGGCTACGACGACGCGCCGCACGGCCACATGGAGGTGGTGCTGGACAACGTGCGCGTGCCGGTCGACAACATCCTGCTGGGCGAAGGCCGCGGCTTCGAGATCGCCCAGGGCCGGCTCGGGCCGGGCCGCATCCACCACTGCATGCGATCGATCGGTGCCGCCGAACGCGCGCTGGAGATGATGGTCGACCGGCTGCAGGCGCGCGTGGCCTTCGGCAAGCCGCTGGCGGAGCAGTCGATCTGGCATGAGCGCATCGCCGAGTCGCGCTGCATGATCGACCAGGCGCGCCTGCTGACCTTGAATGCGGCGCACATGATGGACACCGTCGGCAACAAGGCCGCGAAGGCCGAGATCGCGATGATCAAGGTCGTCGCGCCCAACATGTCGTGCAAGGTGGTCGACTGGGCCATCCAGGCGCATGGCGCCGCCGGCGTCAGCCAGGACTTCTGGCTCGCCGAAGCCTACGCGCACCAGCGCACGGTGCGCATCGTCGACGGTCCGGACGAAGTGCACCGCAACGCGATCGCGAAGATCGAGCTGGCCAAGCGCGCGGCGACCCGACGCTAGCGGGGCAGGGGCGGGTCGCGCGGCCGCCGCGGACCCGTGTGGCACCATCCCCTTCGATGCCCACGCCTGCTGCGCTCGCGCCCCTGCACAACCCGGTGTTCCGTGGGCTGTGGTTCGCCTGGCTCGCGGCGAACCTGACGATGTGGATGAACGACGTCGCGGCCGCGTGGCTGATGACGTCGCTGACGACCAACCCGGTGATGGTCGCGCTGGTGCAGACGGCGTCGACGCTGCCGGTGTTCCTGCTCGGCATTCCGAGCGGCGCGATGTCCGACATCGTCGACCGGCGGCGCTACTTCGCGTCGACGCAGCTGTGGGTGCTGTTCGTCGCGCTGCTGCTGGCGCTGCTGTCGATCCTCGGCGCATTGAACGCGCCCTTGCTGCTCGCATTGACGGCGCTCAACGGCATCGGCCTCGCGATGCGCTGGCCGGTGTTCGCGGCGATCGTGCCGCAGGTCGTCGAACGCGAGCATCTGTCGGCGGCGCTGGCGCTCAACGGCATCTCGATGAACCTGTCGCGCGTGATCGGTCCGGTGGTCGCCGGTGCGCTGATCTCGCTGGTCAACCCGGCAGCGGTCTTCGTGCTCAATGCGCTGCTCGCCGCCGTCGCGATGCTGATGATCCTGCGCTGGCGCTCGGTGCAGGAGACCAGCCCGCTGCCCGGCGAGCGCTTCGTCGGCGCGATGCGCGCGGGCCTGGCGTTCACGATGCAGTCGCCGCGGCTGAAGGTCGTGCTGCTGCGCATCTTCGTGTTCTTCGTGCAGGCCTATGGGCTGGTCGCGCTGCTGCCCTTGGTGGCGCGGCAGCTGCACGGCGGCGGGCCGGCGACGTTCACGGTGATGCTGTCCTGCGTCGGCGGTGGCGCGATCGCCGCGGCGCTGTTCTTCCCGAACCTGCGCGCGCGTTTCAGCCGCGATCAGTTCATCCTCTACGGCACCCTCGTGCATGCCGCCTTCAGCGTGCTGATCGTCGTTGTGCCCGAGATCTGGGTGGCGCTGCCGGCGATGGTCATCGTCGGCATGGCGTGGATCTCGGTGGCCAACTCGCTGACGCTGTCGGCGCAGATGGCGCTGCCGGACTGGATTCGCGCGCGCGGCATGTCGATCTACCAGACCGCGCTGATGGGCGGCTCGGCCGCCGGCGCCTTGTTGTGGGGCCAGGTGGCCGACTGGACCAGCGTGCGCACCAGCGTGATCGCGGCGGCCGTCTTCGGCGTGGTGGCCTTGCTGCTGACGCTGCGGCTGCGCATCGAGAACGGGCCGGAGCTCGACTTCACGCCGGTGCCCACGCGCACGCTGCCCGAGCCGGCGGTGCCGATCGCGCCGCACGAAGGGCCGGTGATGGTGACGCTGGAGTACGTCATCGATCCGGCGCGCGCGGCCGAATTCGCCCAGGTGATGCAGGCCACGCGGCGCGCGCGGCTGCGCCAGGGCGCGCTGTCGTGGGGCCTGTTCCGCGACTCGGCGGAGGCCGGCCGCTACATCGAGTACTTCGTCGACGAGAACTGGGTCGAGCACCAGCGGCGGCTGGTGCGCTTCAGCGCCTCGGACGCGGCGCTGCGCGCGCAACGGCTCGAATTCCACCTCGGGCCGGAGCCGCCGCTGCTGCGCCGCTACATCGCCGAGACGCTGGACACGCGCACCGAGAGTGCCGATTGAGAATCCACGCGTGAACCTCAAGCAGCTCGAATACTTCGTGCACGTGGCCGAGCTCGGCAGCTTCAGCAAGGCCGCGCTGGTGCTGAACATCGCGCAGCCGGCGCTGAGCCGGCAGGTGCGTGCGCTGGAGACCGACCTGCGCGAGACGCTGCTGCTGCGCAACGGCCGCGGCGTCGTGCTGACCGAAGCGGGCCGGCGCCTCTTCGAGCATGGCATCTCGATCCTGCAGGCGGTGGCGCAGGCGCGCGAGGACATGGGCGCGTCGCGCGACGCGCCGGTCGGGCACATCAGCGTCGGCGTGCCGCCCACGATCGGCCGCCAGCTGACGCTGCCGCTGATCGACGCCTTCAAGCGCAAGCTGCCCGGCGCACGGCTGGCGATCGTCGAAGGGCTGTCGGCGCACATCGTCGAATGGATCATCACCGGCCGCGTCGACGTCGGCCTGCTCTACAACCCCGAGGCGCAGCCGTCGCTGGAGATCACGCCGGTGCTCGACGAGCCCCTGTGCCTGGTGGCGCGCGCCAGCACGGCCGATGCGGTGCGCGGCCCGCTGCCGATGCGCGAGCTGGCCCGGCTGCCGCTGATCATGCCGGAGCGCTCGCACGTGATCCGGCGGCTGCTCGAGACGCAGGCGGCACTGATCGGGCTGAAGCTGGAGATCGCCTGGGAGGTCTCGAGCATCGCCGCGATCATCGACCTGGTCTGCGCCGGTTATGGCCACGCGGTGCTCACCGCCAGTGCCGTCGCTGCCAGCGGGCGCGCTGACGAGCTGGTCGCCCGGCCGCTGAGCGATCCGCCGCTGACCAGCGTGCTGTGCCTGGCCGTTTCCGCGCACAAGCGGCCGAGCCCGTTGATGCGGCAGACGATCAAGCTGCTGGCCGAGCTCGCGCGCAGCCTGCCGCAGGGTACCGCCGCGCATTCCCAGCCCGGCTGACTCATTGCATCCTGCGATGGCCTGGCGGCAGCGGCCATGCCGCGCTGCGATAACTGCTATGGGAGCCAACGCCTAGTGCGGCGGGGGTCCGGCGCCCAGAATCGCGGCCCATGCAAGACCCCCTCCGCGGCATTTCTTCGATGGCCACCCGTCAGGTGCTGGCCGAGCTGACTGCCGCGTTCGCGCAGCGTGGCGGCGAGCCGGTGGCGATCGAATCGGTCGGTGGCGTGGACGCGGCCAAGCGCGTGCAGGGTGGCGAGCCGTTCGATCTGGTCGTGCTGGCATCGAACGCCATCGATGCGCTGATCGCTGCCGGCTGCCTCGTCGACGGCAGCAAGGTCGACCTGGTGCATTCGGGCGTCGCGATCGCGGTTCGAGCCGGTGCGGCGCAGCCCGACGTGACCTCGGAAGACGCCGTGCGGCAGGCCGTGCTCGCGGCGCGCAGCCTCAGCTACTCCACCGGCCCCAGCGGCGTGCACCTGGCGCGGCTGTTCGAGCGCTGGGGCATCGCCGACCTGATCCGCGACCGCATCGTCCAGGCGCCGCCCGGCGTGCCCGTCGGCACGCTGGTCGCGAACGGCGAGGTCGAGCTGGGCTTCCAGCAGCTGAGCGAGCTGATGCACCTCGGCGGCATCACCGTGCTCGGGCCGCTGCCGCCTGAGATCCAGGTCTTGACGACGTTCTCCGCCGGCATCGGCGCCAGCTCGCACCGCGCGGATGCCGTGCGGCGCCTGCTTCACTTCATGGCGTCCGCGGATGCCGCAGACACCAAACGCCGCCACGGCATGGAGCCGGCGTGAAGACCCCCAGAGGAGCCATCCGATGATCATCGACGTCCACGGCCACTACACGACGGCGCCCAAGGCGCTCGAAGCCTGGCGCAACCGGCAGATCGCCGGCATCACCGATCCGGCGCTGAGGCCTTCGGTCGCCGAGCTGAAGATCAGCGACGACGAGCTGCGCGAAACGATCGAGACCAACCAGCTCGCGAAGATGCGCGAGCGCGGCAGCGACCTGACGATCTTCAGCCCGCGCGCCAGCTTCATGGCGCACCACATCGGCGACTTCGAGGTGTCGTCGACCTGGGCGGCGATCTGCAACGAGCTCTGTTACCGCGTCAGCCAGCTGTTCCCCGACCACTTCATCGGCGCTGCGATGCTGCCGCAGTCGCCCGGCGTCGATCCGAAGACCTGCATCCCCGAGCTCGAGAAATGCGTCAAGGACTACGGCTTCGTCGGCATCAACCTGAACCCCGATCCGTCGGGCGGGCACTGGACCTCGCCGCCGCTGAGCGACCGCCAGTGGTACCCGATCTACGAAAAGATGGTCGAGCTGGACATCCCCGCGATGATCCACGTCTCGACCAGCTGCAATGCCTGCTTCCACACCACCGGTGCGCACTACCTGAATGCCGACACGACGGCATTCATGCAGTGCCTGACCTCGGACCTGTTCAAGGACTTCCCGACGCTGAAGTTCCTGATCCCTCACGGCGGCGGCGCGGTGCCCTACCACTGGGGCCGCTTCCGCGGCCTGGCGCAGGAGCTGAAGAAACCGCTGCTGCAGGAGCACCTGCTGAAGAACATCTTCTTCGACACCTGCGTCTACCACCAGCCCGGCATCGACCTGCTGACGACGGTGATCCCGGTCGACAACATCCTGTTCGCCAGCGAAATGATCGGCGCGGTGCGCGGCATCGACCCCGAGACCGGCCACTACTACGACGACACCAAGCGCTACATCGAGGCCTCGACGATCCTCAGTGCCGAAGACAAGCACAAGGTCTACGAAGGCAATGCGCGCCGCGTGTTCCCGCGCCTCGATGCGGCGCTCAAAGCCAAGGGGATCTGAGATGTACGAACTGGGTGTCGTGAAGCGCAACATCGTGCGCGCCGACCGCGCGGCGGCCGACGAGCTGGCCCGCTTCGGCTCGGCCACGGTGCACGAGGCGATGGGCCGCGTCGGCCTGCTCAAGCCCTACATGCGGCCGATCTACGCCGGCGCACGCATCTCCGGCACGGCAGTGACGGTGCTGCTGCAGCCGGGCGACAACTGGATGATGCACGTCGCCGCCGAGCAGATCCGCGACGGCGACATCGTCATCGCCGCGGTCACGGCCGAGTGCTTCGACGGTTATTTCGGCGACCTGCTGGCAACGTCCTTCAAGGCCCAGGGCGCACGCGGCCTGGTGATCGACGCCGGCGTGCGCGACGTGCGCGACCTGACCGAGATGGGCTTCCCGGTGTGGAGCCGGGCCATCAGCAGCAAGGGCACGATCAAGGCGACGCTCGGCTCGGTCAACGTGCCGCTGGTCTGCGCCGGCGCACTGGTGCACCCGGGCGACGTGATCGTCGCCGACGACGATGGCGTCGTGATCGTGCCGGCGGCGATGGCGATTGCCACCGCCGAGGCTGCCGCCAAGCGCGAGGCGAACGAGGCCGACAAGCGCGCGAAGCTCGCCTCCGGCGTGCTCGGCCTGGACATGTACAAGATGCGCGAGCCGCTGGAAAAAGCCGGCCTGCGCTACATCGATTGACGACGTCGTTGGAGACAAAACACGTGAAGCTGCTGAAGTCCCTTGTTGCGTTCGGCCTGACGGCTGCCGCGCTGCTCGCCACCCCGCTCGCGCAGGCGCAGGAGTTCCCGACCAAGCCGGTGCGCATCATCACCCCGTTCCCGGCCGGTGCCGGCCCCGAGGCTGTTCTGCGCATCCTGGCCGAGAAGCTGCAGAAGGCCTGGGGCAAGCCGGTGATCGTCGAGAACCGCCCCGGTGCCAACGGCTTCATCGCGATCGACGCCTGGAAGCGCGCGGCGACCGATGGCCACGAGCTGATCCAGCTCGACAACGTGCACCTGTCGGCTTATCCGCACCTGTTCAAGAAGCTGCCTTACGACCCGGTCAAGGACTTCGATCCGCTGCTGCCGCTGTTCCGCGCCTACTTCTTCGTCGCGGTCGGTGCCGACAGCAAGTACAAGACGGTCGGCGACATCCTGGCCGAGGCCAAGGCCAAGCCGGGTGCGCTGAACTACGGCTCGTGGTCGGTCGGCAACCCTGTGCACCTGGGCTCGGCGCTGCTCGAATCGATGACCAATACGCAGATGCAGCACGTGATCTACAAGGAGACGTCGATGCTGTACACCGGCGTGGCCAACGGCGAGCTGAACTTCGCGCTCGGCACGATGGCCACCGCCGGGCCGCTGCAGCGCGGCGGCAAGCTGAAGTTCATCGGCGTCACCGCGCCGAAGCGCCATGCGGCGTTCCCGGACGTGCCGACCGTCGCCGAGTCCGGTGGCCCCGCCGGCTACGAGGTCACCGGCTGGACGACGATCGCCGCGCCCAAGGGCCTGCCGAGGGCGGTCGCCGACAAGATCCAGCGCGACATCGAGAAGGCGCTGTCCGAGCCGGACATTAAGGAGCGCTACGCGACCTTCGGCTACGAGACCTTTCCGGCGACGCGCGAGCAGTTCAACACCTTCATCCAGAGCGAGTCGGCGCGTTATGCCGACGTGGTCAAGCGGGCCAAGGCCTCGCTCGACTGACATGCCAACGCCGGGGGACATCGACATGAGCTTTCAGAAGACCGCCGGCTGGCTCGACTGGTACGCCGGTCCGGCCAAGCCGACCTTCATCGTGCCGCCGGGCAGCGTCGATGCGCATTGCCACGTCTTCGGCCCGGGCGCCGAGTTCCCGTTCGCGCCGGAGCGCAAGTACACGCCGTGCGACGCGTCGAAGCAGCAGCTGTTCGCGCTGCGCGATCAGCTCGGCTTTGCACGCAATGTGATCGTCCAGGCCACCTGCCACGGCGCCGACAACCGCGCGATGGCCGATGCCTGCCGCGCGTCCGAGGGCAAGGCGCGCGGCATTGCCACCGTCAGGCGCAGCGTCAGCGACGACGAGCTGCAAGCGCTGCACGACGCCGGCGTGCGCGGCGTGCGCTTCAACTTCGTCAAGCGGCTGGTCGACTTCACGCCGAAGGACGAGCTGCTGGAGATCGCCGGCCGCATCGCGAAGCTCGGCTGGCACGTCGTTATCTATTTCGAGGCGCAGGACCTGCCCGAGCTGTGGGACTTCTTCACCGCGCTGCCGACGACGATCGTCGTCGACCACATGGGTCGGCCCGACGTGACCAAGCCCATCGACGGGCCGGAGTTCGAGCTGTTCGTGAAGTTCATGCGCGAGCATCCGAACGTCTGGAGCAAGGTCAGCTGCCCGGAGCGGCTGTCGGTGGCCGGTCCGCCGGCGCTGAACGGCGAGCAGGCCGCCTACCGCGATGTCGTGCCCTTCGCGCGCCGCATCGTCGAGACCTTTCCCGACCGCGTGTTGTGGGGCACCGACTGGCCGCATCCGAACCTGAAGGACCACATGCCCGACGACGGCCTGCTGGTCGACTTCATCCCGCACATCGCGACGACGCCCGAGCTGCAGAAGAAGCTGCTGGTGACGAACCCGATGCGGCTGTACTGGCCCGAGGAGGTCTGAGCATGTCGCTGAACAAACCCTATCTGGATGTGCCCGGCACGACCATCTTCGATGCCGAGATGTCGCGCCTGGGCTACCACCTGAACCAGTTCTGCATGTCGCTGATGAAGGCGCCGAACCGCGAGCGCTTCAAGGCCGACGAGCGCGCCTACCTCGACGAGTGGCCGATGACCGAGCAGCAGAAGCAGGCGGTGCTGGCGCGTGATCTCAACCGCTGCATCGAGCTCGGCGGCAACATCTACTTCCTCGCCAAGATCGGCGCCACCGACGGCAAGAGCTTCCAGTACATGGCAGCGACGATGACCGGCATGTCGCAGGAAGAGTACGCCGCGATGATGCTGGCCGGCGGCCGCCCGGCCGCGGGCAACCGCTTCATCGGCGAGCAGGTCGCATCGAAAAACACCAAGGAGGGCAGCTGATGGCCCGCATCACCGCGAGCGTCTACACCTCGCACGTGCCGGCGATCGGCGCCGCACTCGATCTCGGCAAGACGGCCGACCCGTATTGGCAACCCCTCTTCAAGGGCTACGAGCCGTCGAAGCAGTGGATGCGCGACAACAAGCCGGACGTGATCTTCCTGGTCTACAACGACCACGCCAGCGCCTTCAGCCTGGAGATGATCCCGACCTTCGCGATCGGCTGCGCGGAGCAGTTCAACCCGGCCGACGAGGGCTGGGGACCGCGCCCAGTGCCCAAAGTGATCGGCCATCCGCAGCTCGCGTCGCACATTGCGCAATCGGTGATCCAGGATGATTTCGATCTGACCATCGTCAACAGGATGGACGTCGACCATGGGCTCACGGTGCCGCTGTCGCTGATGTGCGGGCAACCCGACGCCTGGCCCTGCCCGGTGATCCCGTTTGCCGTCAACGTCGTTCAGTACCCGGTGCCGTCGGGGCGGCGCTGCTGGCTGCTCGGCCAGGCGATCCGCAAGGCGATCGAGTCCTACGACGAGGACTTGAACGTGCACATCTGGGGCACCGGCGGCATGAGCCACCAGCTGCAAGGTCCGCGTGCCGGCCTGATCAACCGCGAGTTCGACAACGCGTTCCTCGACCGGCTGATCGCTGATCCTGCCGGCCAAGCCGCGGTGCCGCACATCGACTACGTGCGTGAAGCGGGCAGTGAAGGTATCGAGCTCGTGATGTGGCTGATTGCGCGCGGCGCGATGGCCGAAGGGCGGGCGCCGAAAGTGGTGCACCGCTTCTACCATGTGCCGGCGTCGAACACCGCCGTCGGTCACCTGATCCTGGAGAACACCTGATGACGACAACGAAGACGATCAAGGTGGCGCTCGCCGGCGCCGGCGCGTTCGGCATCAAGCACCTCGACGCGATCAAGCTGATCGACGGCGTCGAGGTGGTCTCGCTGGTCAGCCGCGAGCTCGACAAGACGAAGGAAGTCGCCGCCAAGTACGGCATCGGGCATTGCACCACCGAGCTCGCCGACAGCCTGGCGCTGCCCGAGGTCGATGCGGTGATCCTGTGCACGCCGACGCAGATGCACGCGGCTCAGGCGATCGCCTGCCTGAAGGCGGGCAAGCACGTTCAGGTGGAGATCCCGCTGGCCGACAGCTGGAAGGATGCGCAGGCGGTCGTCGAGCTGCAGAAGAAGACCGGGCTGGTGGCGATGTGCGGCCACACGCGGCGCTTCAATCCGAGCCACCAGTGGGTGCACCGGAAGATCGCCGCCGGTGAGCTCCAGCTGCAGCAGATGGACGTGCAGACCTACTTCTTCCGCCGCACCAACATGAACGCGCTAGGCCAGCCGCGCAGCTGGACCGACCACCTGCTGTGGCACCACGCGGCGCACACGGTCGATCTGTTCGCCTACCAGACCGGCGGCACGATCGTGCAGGCCAATGCGGTCCAGGGGCCGATCCATCCCGCGCTCGGCATCGCGATGGACATGTCGATCCAGCTGAAGAGCTCGACCGGCGCGATCTGCACGCTGTCTTTGAGCTTCAACAACGACGGACCGATCGGCACCTTCTTCCGCTACATCGGCGACACCGGCACGTACATTGCGCGTTATGACGATCTGGTCGACGGCAAGGATCAGAAGATCGACGTCTCCAAGGTCGATGTGTCGATGAACGGCATTGAGTTGCAGGACCGCGAGCTCTTCGCCGCGATCCGCGAGGGGCGCGAGCCGAACGCCAGCGTCGCGCAGGTGCTGCCGTGCTACCAGGTGCTGCACCGGCTCGAGGAACAGCTCCAGAGCGCTTGACCGGCTCATCCATTATGGTGGACACTTTCGTCCATCATGAAGGATGAATCACCCGACGACCGCGACGTCCATCGCCGCATCGCCCGCCGCGTGCGGGACCTGCGCGCCGAGCGTGGCCAATCGCTCGACGCGCTGGCCGCCCATTGCGGCGTCAGCCGCTCGATGATCTCGCTGATCGAGCGCGGCGAGGCGAGCCCGACTGCGGTGGTGCTCGAGAAGCTGGCGACGGGCCTGGGCGTGATGCTGGCCGACCTGTTCGCCGCGCCGCACGGCGAGCCGACGCCGCTGGCGCCGCGCCGCGAGCAGGCCGAGTGGCGCGATCCGCAATCGGGTTACCTGCGTCGCAATCTCTCACCGCCGGCGTTCCCGTCACCGATCCAACTGGTCGAGGTCGAGTTTCCGGCCGGGGCTCGTGTCGCCTACGAGAGCGGTCCGCGCGACGTCGCCGTTCATCAGCAGATCTGGTTGATCGCGGGTTCGCTCGAGATCACGCTCGGCGACGCGGTGCACGCGCTGGCCGTCGGCGACTGCCTGGCGATGCGCCTGGACCGCCCGATCGTCTTCGCCAATCCGGGGCGGCAGGCCGCCCGCTACCTCGTTGCCATCACCGCCGAGAACCACGCTCCGGCCACCAGGAGAACAGCATGAGCCCGCCTTCGATCAGTCGCCTCGAACCCTCGCCGGACGACACGTCGGCGATCGATCAGCTCAGCGACGTGCTGATCGATTGCGTCGAAGCCGGCGCTTCGGTGTCCTTCATGTGGCCGCTGCCGCGGGAACGGGCGCGCAGCTTCTGGCAAGGCGTATTGCGCAGCGCGGCGGCGGGCGAGCGCATCGTGCTCGTCGCGCGGGATGCCGACGGCATCATCGAAGGCACGGTGCAGGTGGTGCTGGCGCAGCCGGACAACCAGCCGCACCGCGGTGACATCGCGAAGATGCTGGTGCATCGCCGCGGGCGCAAGCGCGGGCTCGGCGCGGCGCTGATGACGGCCGCCGAACGGGCGGCGCGTGATGCAGGAAAGGAGCTGCTGGTGCTCGACACCGTCACCGGCGGCGATGCCGAGCGGCTGTACGCGCGCCTGGGATGGCAGCGGGTCGGTGAGATTCCCGCCTACGCGTTGTGGCCGCGCGGCGGGTTCTGCGGCACGACGGTGTTCTACAAGGCGCTGGGGGCGCCGGCCGTCTAGGTTCAGGCCTTGGTGGGGTTGTCAGCTTCCTTGCAGCTGGGTGAGCAGACGAATTGCGCCTTGCCGAGCAAGCGGCGCGACTTCAATGCGCTGCGCGGACGGTGCTTGCCGCAGAGAAAGCACGACATCGTCGCGGCCCCGAAGGCGCCGGCGGCGGTGAACGGAGAACCCGGGGTCTTGCTGCGGTAGCGCAGGCCGTCGGCATCGATGGAGGTCTTGGTATCGGCTTTGCTCATGAGGGTGCGGGGGCTGGGGGCGCGGCATGACTGAAGCGGGGCACTTCAAAGAAAGCAAGAACCGTCCCGGCCAGCATTGTGCCATGGCAGGCAAAATTTGACATAACGACAACCCCGCGGCCGGCCGGCCAACCGACGCGGCGCGCCACGTCAAGCGACGTAGGGCAGGTAGGGCAGGCCGGTTTCCGCAAGCCCCGCCAAGTCGATGCGCGCCGCCGCTTCACTTGTTTGCAGCGCCAACAGCGCCAGGCTGGTTGGGGACCAGTCGCCGCGGTCCAGCGACCCGACAAAGTACTGCAGCGTCGGCTCGTCGGGCGTGCCGCCGATGACGTTGCGCCACAGTTGTCCGACCAGTTCACGATGACCGCTGCCACCGGCGAGCCCGACGAAGAAGTCAGTGCCGAGCGCGAGCTCGGTGAGCGCCATCATCGACATGCCTTCGTCGAGAAATGCCAGGCCGATACCCACCAGCCCTGCATCGGCCACGTAGCTCGGCCCGAACAGCGCACCGATCAGCCGGGCGACGTCGCCCGCATGGCCGGCGAGGTCCAACGCCAGGTGCGTGTCGGCGAACGCCAGGCGCTCGACTTCGGCCACCGTGTCGGTGCCCTCGCCGCCGCTCATCGCCTTGACCTGCCATTGCCCGGCCTGCAGCGGCACGAGCTGGTAGCTCGTGCGAGCGAGCGCGAACGCCGCCAGATCGATGCCATCGGCGCCGCGCAGCGTGTCGTTGCCGGCGCCGCCGTTGAGGCGGTCGTCGCCCGCGGCGCCGTCGAGCTTGTCGTTGCCGGCACCGCCGTCGAGGCGATCGTCCCCGGTGCCGCCGCGCAGGTCGAGCGCAGCGACCGGTGCGGTGGCATTGAACTGCAGCTGCTGGGCCGTGTAGATGGTGTTGCCGGCCAGGTCCTTCACGGTGCCGGCAGCGATCTCGAGCCGATAGCTCGTGCCGGCGCGCAGGTCGGCCGTCGGATCGATGCTCAAGGTGTCGCCGTCGAAGCGCACACGGCTGCTGAACTTCACGCTGAACTGTTCGACCAGCTGGCCGTCGGCCGTGCGCAGGTTGATGAAGCCACTGCCGGCCACCACCGGCTCGCTGAAGCGAAGCGTCAGCGGCGCGGCGAGGTCCGACGTGCTGCCGCCATTCCCCGGCGTGGCACCGAGCAGCGTCGGTGTCGTGAGGTCCGGTGGCGCGCTCGTCGTGAAATTGTGGGTGACCGAGCCGGCGAAGGCATTGCCCGCGAGATCGACCACGCTGCCGGCCGGCAGCTCCAGCCGGTAGCCGGTGGAGTAGTCCAGCGGCGCGGTCGGGTCGATGGTCACGGTGTTGCCGAAGAACAGCACGCCCGCGCCGGCCCCGACGTCGAAGGCCTGCACCAGCGTACCGCTGGCGGTCCTCAGCTCAATGCGGCCGCTGCCGGCCCGCACCGATTCATTGAAGGTGATCTGCAGGTTGCTGGTGACTGCGATGCCCGTCGCCCCGGTGCTCGGCGTGGCGGCCTGCACGACCGGGGGGATGAGGTCGGGCGGCCCCAGCGTCGTGAAGTCGTAGCTGCCGATGCCGGCGTAGGCGTTGCCCGCGGTGTCGAGGATGGCGCCGAGCGGCACGTTGAGGCGATAGCCTTCACCGGAGGACAACTGTGAGCTCGGCGTGATCGTCAACGTCATGCCGGAGTAGCTCAAGGCGCTGCTCGTCGGCGCGAAGCTCTGCACGACCGTACCCTCGTCCGTCGTCAGGACGATCGCGCCGCTGCCCGCACGGACCGTCTCGTTGAAGCGCAGCACGATGGTCGTGCCGAGCGCGACATTGATCGCGCCGTCGCCTGGCGTCAGCGCCACCAGCTCCGGCGCTGTGGTGTCCTGCGGCGCTGGTGCGGGTGAGGGCGAAGGCGCGGGCGAAGGGCTGGGGGATGGTGAAGGCGATGGAGATGGCGACGGTGAGGGCGCAGGCGCCGGCGCCCCCGGCAGGCTAGGGCCCTGCGTGCTGTTGTAGCCGGAGGTGCCGCCGAGCCCGTCGCCGCCATAGATCCAGGCCAGCGCCAGCAGGTCGTAGGCCTGGAATGCACTCTTGATGGCCCCGACATGGGTGTACGACATCACCGTGTTGCCGGTGTTGTCCTCGGCGGCCGGCAAGGTGGTGGCGCCGGAGAACGGGTGGTCGAGGCCGAGCGCATGCCCGATCTCGTGCAGCAGGTATTCGTAGGCCGCATCGCCGGGATCGGGGTCGACGTTGCTCGCCCCCCACTCGACGTCGTCGAGGTAGATGTAGGCCTCGGCGCTGTAGGAGGTCAGCGTGGCGCCGCTGCTGCCGTAGCTCCAGGTGCTCTGGCACAGGCCGACGGTCGACGCACCGCTCAAGTCTGCGTTCGCGAAGTGGAAGTCGGCTTGCGTCGCATCGGTCGTCTCGACGAACTGGATGCCGGTGACGCCGGCGCAATAGGCCAGGATCGCGCGCGCGGCGCTCTGCTGGTCGGCGTTGAAGGCCAGCGGCGAGCCGTCCGGCGCATTGCCGCCGATCTGCCCACCGATCGCGAACGTGAAATAGATCGTGTTCGCTGCCGGCGTGATGTCCGGCGTGAGGTAATTCCAGTTCGCAAACGCGTGCATCAGCGCGTCCGCGCGGTAGTCGCCGGAGTACTGGACGGTGAGGGCTTCGTTGACGGTGGTCATGTGCGGCGGGGTCGGACGACGGGATTGTTCGTCGTATCGGCCCCGCCGTGGCGGACTTGAAGGTCATCGAGCGTCCGCAGCGTGGCGGACGGCCGCGACTTATGTCTCGTTCTGGATGGTCGGATCCCCGTCGATGCATTCGCCGGTCTCGCAGCGCACGACCGACACGTTGTACGAGTAGCTGCCGACTTTTCCGTCGAGATCGAGCAAGGTCGCCAGTTGCGGCTTGACGGTCCAGGAGGGGTAAGGGAAGTCGCTGCCTGGGTTGTCGACGGTGATGGCGTTGCGTTCGGCAAACGCGTAGCCGTCGGTCTTCAGCTTGAATGCGAGCAGGACGTTCGGGCCCTTGACGATGACCGGGTCGGGACTGCAGAGGATCGTGCCGCTCGAGTCGACGGTGACGGTGACGGGCTGGACAGGAACGCCGGACATGGGACCTCTTTTAAGGGTTCACCGGTCCGACGGCACCCCTTTCGCCAGCCTCTGGCGCAAGTCGATGTAGTCGGGATGCCGGTAGGTTGTTGGTTCCACTCTATCGGCCCAAGTACGCGCATCTTGAGTTGCACCGGTTCGCCACAGCGCGCGGCCCAGCAGTGCGACCGCCGGCAATTCCCCGCGTGCGGCTCCCGGCTGCAGGCGTTGCGTCGCGGACTGCCACTGCGCGTGTGCGTCATCGCGGCGTCCTTGACGCGCCAGCAGATCGCCGTAGGCGACGGCCGCGGCGGCAACGATTCGCCGCTGCTCGGCGTCCAGCGTCTTGCCGGCGGCCTCGAAGCGGTGCAAGTCGGCGAAGTACTCGGCCAGGTCTGCGCTGGCAGCGGCAGTCGCCGCCGCGTTGTCGGCCAGGCCGGCCTGCAGCAGCAGGACACGTCCTCTCAGGTTGACTTCCCATCGAGCCTTGCGATCCGGCTTGGACAGCAGGCGGATCAAGCCCTGGCGCAGCGGCCCCAGCTGCGCTCGGGCGGCGGCCGGTTGGTCGAGTGCGAGGCGCGCTTCGGCGACATAGGTGCGCGCCATGCCGAGCTGAGCCAGCCAGTCCAGGTTGTTCGTCTCGGCGGTTACCAGCACCTCGAAGGCGGCCACCGACTGCTCGGCCGACGCAGCGGCTTCGTCGTTGCGACCAAGGCTCAATTGCAGCCGCCCGATCTCGTTGTGGCCGGTGGCATGCAGATACTGCGCCGGTCGATCCTTGGCGGCGTCGGTCGAGCGCACGAGCAGCGCCAGCTTGGCCCGCTGGGCGGCGATCGCGCCGGCGTACTCGTGCAGCCCCTCACGCGCCTTCGCGATCCAGCCCAGGGTATTGGCGAACTGGCTGTTCAGCTCGGGCTGCTGTTCGACCAGGGTCTGCCAGATCGCCTGTGTGCGCTCGAAGGCCTGCAGCGCTTCGGCCGGGCGCGCGTTCTCGAGCAGCAATACGCCGATGTTCTGCCGCGCATAGGCTTCCTCGACGCGCCAATCGGGCTTCACCGGATCGAGCTTGACGAGACGCTGCGCAAGCTCGAGGTAGCGCCCGAAGGCTGCTTCCGCGTCACGCGGCAAGCCGCGTCGACGGGCGATGAAACCGACCCAGTATTCGCTCTGCGCATGATCGAAGATGCGCTGGGCGTCGTGGGGATAGCGCGTCAACAGCTCGGCCGTCGACTCGGCCGCCTGGCCGAAGCGCCGCGCCGCCTCGTCGAGCTGGCCGCGCTGCTCGGCGATCTCGCCGATCAGGTGCAGGGCGCGCGCGCGGCGGCCGAGGGAGTCGGCATCCAGCCGCCCGGCGTCTTGCGCCGCGTAATGGCCGAGCGCGCGCTCGCCGACTGCGTCGAGCACGTCGAGCCGGCCGACCGGCTGCAGCTTCTTGCGCAGGTCGCCGAGCATGAACTCGATCAGGCCCTCGGCCTGAACGCGCTGCGCCCGGGCCTGGCGCGCCTCGTTCAGCGCGACCGCCGCGGCGCCGACCAGCGCCAGCGTCGTCGCCGCACCGGCCAGCACCGCGACGCGGTTGCGGCGCAGGAACTTCACCGCCCGGTAGCGCCAGGCATCCGGCCGCGCGGCGATCGGCTGGTGATCGAGATAACGCTTCAAGTCATCGGCCAGCTCGCCGGCATTGGCGTAGCGCTCGGCCGGCGCCTTCTTCAGCGCGCGGGCGACGATGGTGTCCAGGTCGCCGCGCAGCTCGCGGGCGCGCCGCACGGCGGCCGGGCCCGCTTCGCGCAGCACCGCGTCGGACAGCCGCGGCGGCTCGAGCTCGACCAGCGCCTGCAGGCGCTGCAGCGGCGCGTCGGTCTCGTGGCCGGTCGGGTGGCGGCCGCCGAGCAGCAGGTACAGCAGCACGCCGAGCGCGTAGACGTCGGTGGCGGTCGTCACGTCGCCCGCCTGCAGCTGCTCGGGCGCCGCGTACTGCGGCGTGAAGGCGTGGCCGCCGTGCTGCGTCAGCTCGCTGGCGCCGGCCGGCTGGTCGGCAGCGTCGAGCAGTTTGGCGATGCCGAAGTCGAGCAGCTTCACGTCGCCGCCGGCGGTGACGAGGATGTTCGACGGCTTCAGGTCGCGGTGCAGGATCAGCCGGTTGTGCGCATGGCCGACCGCGTCCAGCACGTCGAGGAAGAGGCGCAGCCGCGCCGCCAGGTCGAGCGCGTGCTCGTCGCAGTGGCGGTCGATCGGCAGCCCTTCGACGTACTCGAGCACCAGGTAGGGCTGGCTCGGGCCCGGTGCCGGCAGATCGAGGTGGCCGGCATCGAGCAGGCGCGCGATGTGCGGATGCGCGAGCTTGGCGAGGATGCTGCCCTCGCGCGCGAAGCGGGCGGCGTCGCCGCGGCCGAACAGCCCGGCCTGCAGGAACTTGATCGCCACCTGGCCTTCGTAGCGGCCATCGGTGCGGCGGGCGAGCCAGACGCTGCCCATGCCGCCGCGGCCGAGCTCGCGCTCCAGCGTGTAGGCGCCGACGCGCTGGCCGGCCAGGCCTGGCGGGGGCGGCAGCGCCGGTGTTTCGAGGAAGCCGTCGTGCTCGGTGGCTTCGAGCCGGGCGAGCAGGGTGTCCAGGTCCGCGGCCAGCGCCGGATCGCTGTCGCGCAGCGCGCGCAGGCGCTCGGCCCGCGCAGTCGTGCCGAGCTCGAGCAGTTCGTCGAGCAGCGGCGACAGCTGCGGCCAGCGCGCCTTGTCGATGTCCTGAAACGCCATGCCGGCTATTTCAGCGCCAGTGACAGGAACAGCCGCGCCTTCTGCCAGTCGCGCTGCACGGTGCGGTCGGTGACGCCCAGGCTGGCGGCGATCTCGGTCTCCGACAGGCCGCCGAAGTAGCGCAGCTCGACCACCTGCGCGAGCCGCGGCTCCATCGCCGCCAGCTCGTCCAGTGCCTCGTGCACGCGCAGCACCTCGCCGTCGTGGCGGCTGGCCGACTCGCCGACCGCCGTGTTCAGCGTCACGTGCTCGGCATCGCCGCCGCGCCGCTCGGCATGGCGTGCGCGCACGACGTCGACGACGACGGCGCGCATCACCTTGGCCGCATAGCCGAGAAAGTGCTCGCGGTTCGGAAAGTCCAGTTCGCCGCCGCCACCTTGGAGGCGCAGGAACGACTCGTGGACCAGCGCGGTGGTGTCCAGCAGCGTCAGCTCGCTCGAGCGGCGCAGCCGACTGTGCGCCAGCCGCTGCAGGTCGGCGTACAGCAGCGCAAACACGCGGTCGGCGGCCTGGCGGTCGCCGGCGCTGGCTGCGCGCAGCAAGGTGGTGATCTCGGTCATGCCGGCATCGGCGTCTTCGGCGCCCCAACGGTGGCTTGTTTTCGAGCGACTGTATCCGGCCGTGTCGGGTTTCGACCCCGGATTGCGTTTCTGATCAGTGAGGGGGCGGGAGTTTGCGACGACCAAGGGAGGCGCCAAGTCGGCCGCCGCGAGCTTCCGTCACCCTCACCCGATGCGCTCACGACGGCAGAACTCCGATGCAGCAGTCTCTTGCAAGCACGACAACGACACCGGAATCTGCCGAGGATGACGGGCCACCTGGGCCGCGCCGGGCGCTGCGCCACCGCTCGACCGACCAGGCGCTGCAACTCGAAGCCCCGGCGCAGTTCGAGGCCATCGTCGACAGCCATTTGGCGCGCAGCCGGCGCCAGGGCGCGCCGCTCGTGGTGCTGCGCCTGACGGTGGACAGCGTGCAAGGCCCGGGCGGCTATGCCGCCGGGCACGAGGTGGAGCAGCGCGTGCTCGCCGAATGCGCGCACCGCCTGTGCAGTCGCGTGCGCTCGGTCGATCAGGTGGTGCGCATCGGCGGACGCGGCTTTGGGGTCGTGCTCGTCGGTGCCAACGAAGCCGCGGGGCGCGCGGTCAGCCTGCGCCTGGCGCTGGCCGGTGGCGGGCTCTACCGCCTGGGCAATCAGTTGCTCGACCTGCGCCTGCGCGTCGGCCATGCCGCCTTCCCCGAAGCCGGCGCCGGCGGCGCGGCCCTGGTGCGGGCGGCGACGTTCTGAGCGTCAGGCGCCGAGCCGGCGCAGGGCTTGCGCCACCGTGTCGAGCAGCGCCGGCGTATTCGCCCGGGTAACGATGCGCGCGATCGCGCTGTCGCCCGCCGCCGCGGCGGCATCGTCGACCAGCAGGCGGCCCTCGCGCTCGCGGTCGCGCCACTCGACAGCCACGCGGTGTGCGGCGCTGTCGAACAGCTCCGGCGCGAACACCGCGGCCACCGGGCAGACGTCGTGCAGCAGCGGGTCGACGCCGCTGTACGCACGCAGCATCGCCTGCGCCGCCGCCGCTGCCGGGCCCGGCAGCGCGGCCAGCGAGGCAATCCAGTCATCGCTCATGCGGGCCTGTTCCGTGACGTCGAGGCCGAACAGCTGCAGCTGCGCGCCGGCGCTCAGCACGATCTGCGCCGCCAGCGGGTCGGCGTAGAAGTTGAACTCCGCATGCGGATTGACGTTGCCGGGGCAGAAGGCCGCACCGCCCATCACGTCGATCTGCGCGGCGCGGCGCAGCAGGCCGGGTGAACGCAGCTCGGCGCAGGCCAGGTTGGTCAGCGGGCCGAGCGCGACGAGGCGCAGCGTGCCGGGTGCGGCCGCCAGCAGCAGCTCGACCAAGACGTCGATCGCGTGGCCCGCGGCGACGGCGCCCCGCAAGGGCAGCGCGACGCCGCCGAGGCCATCGGCGCCGTGCACCAGGTTGCTGCGCGGCTCGGCCTGGGTGAGTGGTCGTGCGCAGCCGGCATGCACCGGCACCGCATCGGCGCCGGCCAGGTCGAGCACGCGGCGCGCATTCAGGCTGGTCTGCTCGACCGGCCGGTTGCCGGCGACGCAGGTCACCGCGCGGATGTCCAACGCCGGCGATCCGGCGGCCAGCAGCAGCGCGAGCGCATCGTCGATGCCGGGATCGCAGTCGATCAGCAGGGGAAGAGGTGAGGTACTGGACATCGCAGGGGCCATCGGTCAATGAGTGGAAGAGCGCAGCGCGGCGCGGGTGGCATCGATCTCGCGCCGCAGCGGTTGCGCGGCCTGGGCGCCGCGCGCCGTGCAGGCGAGGCTGGCCGCGACGACCGCCCATTCGAGCGCAGCGGCGTCGTCGGCGCCCTGGCTGAGCGCCGCGGCGAAGACGCCGGCGCAAGTGTCGCCGGCGCCGGTGGTGTCGATCACGTCGAGCGCCGGCGCTGCGCGGCGATGGCGCACACCGTCGGCGTCGGCGATCAAGGCGCCGGCGCGGCCCAGCGTCAGCAGCACGCGCGCGCCGAGCGCCGCGGCGAGGCCGCGCGCCTGCACGGCGGGGTCGCCGTCGCCGAGGCCTTGTTGCAGGCAGGCGGCGCGCAGCTCGCCGGCGTTGACGATCAGCCAGTCGAACAGCCCATGCGGCAGCGGCGTGCCGGTCCAGGGCGCGGCGTTCAGCACCGTCCGGCAGCCGAGCCGGCGGGCGCGGCGCGCCAGCGCGAGGCACTCCGCGGCCGGCAGCTCGAGCTGCATCAGCAGGCTGTGGCAAGCCCCGAGCATCTCGTCGTCGACCCAGTCGGCACGCATCAGCGCATTGGCGCCGGGCGCGACGACGATGCTGTTCTCGCCGCCGGCGGCGACGTTGATGCTGGCCAGCCCGGTCGTGCACCCAGGCAGCCAGCGCACGGCGCTCAGGTCGACGCCGGCGAGCTGCAGCCGTTCGAGCGCCGGTGCCGCGAAGCCGTCGTCGCCGACCGCGCCGATCAGCTGCGTCGGCACGCCGAAGCGTTGCGCCGCATGCGCCTGGTTCGCGCCCTTGCCGCCGGGGGACTGCAGCAGCGCGCCGCCGAGCACCGTCTCGCCGGGCCGCGGCAGCGCCGGGACCGCGATCGACAGGTCGAGGTTGATCGAGCCGAAGACGAGCAACATCTAGCGTTCTCCCGCGGCCTCGGCATGGCCGGGTTGCAGCTCGTGCAGTGCGGTGCGGGCACCCAGGCGCCCGACGATGCGGGCGGCGACACCACTGGCCTGCGCCAGTGCCGCGGGCAGCCCGGCGCCGCGGTCACGCGCGACGAGGAAGCTGGCGTTGAAGCCATCGCCGGCGCCGGTGGTGTCGACCGGTGTCGCCGCGGCGGCTTCGCAGCGCGCGAAGCCGTCGTCGCGGTCGAAGGCCAGCGCACCGTCGCCGCCGAGCGTGACGACGACGGTCCGCGCGCGGCCGGTGCGGCACAGCGCCTGCAAGCGCTGCGCGTCCGGCGCCGCCCCGGCAGCGGCCTCGAAGCCGTTGCGGTTGAAGAAGGCGATGTCGCAGTGCTGCAACCAGGCCTCGGCCGGCTGGCTGCGCGCGCCTTCGGCTTCGAGGTCGACGGCGATGCGCGTGCCGCTCGGGGCCGCGTCGGCCGCCAGCGTGGCCAGCGCGTCGAGCGCGTAGGGCATCGTGTAGGCCCAGCGGCTGTCGGCCAGCGCGATCGTGCGACGACGCCCGGTGTCCTGCGCCGGCGCGGCGGCCGGTGGCAGCCACAGCACCGCGCGCTCGCCCTGCGGCGACACCGCGACGATGGCCAGCGACGACGCGGCGCGCACCTCGCGCTGCAGGTGGTCCGTGTGCACGCCGTGGCGATGCAGGTCCTGCACGATGAAGTCGGCGTAGACGTCGTCGCCGACGCGGCCGAACAGCGCCACGCGCCAGCCGAGCCGGGCGGCGACGCAGGCCGCGTTGGCCTCGGTGCCGCCGCCGAAGAGGCCGAGCGACTCGCCGCGCGTCTTGTCGTCCCAGCCGGGCAGGCGCTCGGCGCGCAGCACCAGGTCGGCGCAGGGGTCGCCGATTGCCAACAAATCGTAGGACGCTCTCATGATGCGTTAGCGCGATCGGCCAAGACGCTCAGCTGCGCTGCCAGCTCGGTGAGGCGGTACTCCGCCTCGTTGACCGCCAGGAACTCGTCGCACAAGACCGCCGGCAGCGCGCGCGCTCCGCGCAGGCCGCCGCACAGCGCGCCGGCCATCGCGGCGATCGTGTCGGTGTCGTTGCCCATCGATGCGCCGATGCTCACGGTGCGCAAGGGATCGCCCTTCGCGTAAGCGAGCAGGCCGATCGCCGCCGCCACCGATTCGCAGGCCAGCACGCCGTTGCCGACCTCGGCCTCGGTGCGGCGCATGAACTCGAGGTCGTCACGCGCCTCCTCGGCGATGCGCAGCGCCATGTCCAGCCGCGCCGGCAGCCGCGGCCCGGCGACGGCGCGGGCGCGCTCGCGGCCGAGCCGTTCGCCGATCGCCGCGCCTTCGACGCAGGCGCCGATCACCGCGTCGAGCCGGTCGCTGACCAGCGCCTGCGCCGCGCCGGCGGCGATCGCGCAGGCGGCCGAGATCGCCACGTCGGTTTCGTGCGAGGGCAGGCAGGTGATGAAGGCCTGCTCGCAGGCGGCGCCGATGTCGCCCGGATGCACCCAGCCGCAGGGCGCGACGCGCATCGCCGCGCCGTTGGTGATGCCGGTCGTCGTCAGCTTGCGCAGCGAGCGTCCGATCGTGCCGACGCGCGCCAGGTCGCGCCCTTCGCGCAGCGCGGCGACGAAAAGCGCGGTACTCGGACCCATGAAGGTCGCCTTCGGGCTGTGCTCGGCCCAGTCGAGCAGGCAGCGCAGCCAGCCATCGGCGGCGAGCCGACCGCCGCCGGCGACCAGCGCGCGCGCCAGCCACACCAGCTGGCTGGTGTCGTCGGTGACCTCGCCGCGGCGGCCGCCCAGCGCGCCGGCGAAAGTGTCCTCGGTCGGCGCGACGAAGCGCGTGACGAGGCCGCCATGGCAGGCGCGGATCTCGTCGATCGTCCATTGTTCGGTCGGCGCGCCGAGCGCGTCGCCGATGCCGGCGAGGCACAGCGCGCCGAGGATGCGGTCATTCAAGTCGGGGTGGTTCATCGGGGGACTTCTGCGGAAGGCTCGGCGAGGCTGGATCGCCAACGCTTGAAAGACGCGGCCAGGCGGCGCCGCTCGCGCCGGCGCTCGTGCAACGCGAACAGCACCAGCGCGGCCAGCGTCGCCAGCGCCGGCAGCATCTGCACCGCCTGCGGCGGCAGCTCGAAGCGGCCGAGCTGCGTCGCCGCCACCATGCAAGCGCCGAACAGCAGCGCGGCCAGCAGCACGCCCAGCGGCGCGCGGCGACCGAGAAAGACGGCTGCCAGCGCCATGAAGCCGCGGCCCCCGGTCATGTCGGCCTGGAACAGCGTCAGGTGGCCCATGCCCAGGTACAGGCCGCCGAGGCCGGCGAGCAGGCCGGAGCCGGCCAGCGCGGCGTAGCGCATCCCTTCGACGCCGATGCCGGCGGCGCGTGCGGCATCGGGGTGCTCGCCGACCGCGCGCAGCCGCAGGCCGAAGCGGGTGTGCATCAGCAGGCCGTGCAGCAGCGGCACCGCCAGCAGCGCGGCGATCACCAGCAGGTGGTGGCCGCGCCGGTCGTCGCCGTTGAGCAGCGCATCGAGCAGCGGCCAGACATCGAGCCCGGGCACGTGCAGCGCCGGCAGCGCCAGGCTGACCAACTGCGCGGTCGAGCCCTTGTCGCCCGTCCACAGCACCATCAGGAAGACGGTCGCGCCGGCGGCGAGCAGGTTGATGCCGATGCCGGCGACGATCAGGTCGGCGCCGAAGCGCAGGTGGCACACGCCGAGCAGCAGCGCCAGCGCGACCGAGGCCGAGAGCCCGAGCAGCGCGGCGAAGAGCAGCTGCGTGCCGATCGGCCAGGCCGGGAACCACGCCGGCGCCCAGACCGAGCCCATCACGCCGAAGAAGGCTGCCACGAGCATCAGGCCTTCGAGGCCGATGTTGATGACGCCGGCGCGCTCGCTCAGCATGCCGGCCAGCGCGGCGAACAGGATCGGCGCCGTCGCCCGCAGCAGCGCGGCGAAGAGGGCGGCGATGACGAGGCCGTCGATCACGGCGCTGCCTTGTGCGTCGCCTTGCGCGCCGGCAGCAGCCGCTCGCAGACCACCAGCAGCACCACCACCGCCTGCACCACCAGCACCATCTCGCGCGGTACGTCGGACGCACGCTCCATCGCCTGCGCGCCGCCTTCGAGCAGCGCGTAGCCGAAGGCGGCCAGCGGCACGCGCTGCGGCTGGTTGCCGGCCAGCAGCGCGATCACCAGGCCCTGGTAGCCGATGCCCGGCGGCAGGTCGGCCGGCAGGCGGCCGAGCAGACCGTGCGAGACCTGCAGCCCGGCCAGACCCGCGAAGACGCCGCCGAGCGCCATCGACAACACGATCGTGCGAGCGACCGGCAGTCCGGCCTGGGCGGCGAAGGGCGCCGAATCACCGACGACGCGTATTTCGTAGCCTAGGGTCGTGCGCTGCAGCAGCCAGCCGGCGGCCAGCGGCGCCAGCACGATCAGCAGCAGCAGCACGCTCGCCTCGCTGCCGGGCAGCCGCGGCGGCAGTGCGGCAACGGCGAGCGCCGGCGTCGCCAGGAAGCCGGCGGCCGGGTCGTTGAAGCCCTGCGTGACGATCCAGCGGAACAGCTGCAGCGCGACGATGTTCAGCATCAGCGTGGTGACGATCTCGTTGGCGGCGAAGCGCGCCTTCAGCAGCCCCGGCAGCAGGCCCCAGGCGAAGCCGACCAATGCCGCGGCGGCGGCCGCGACCAGCCACGACAGCCCGCCCAGCGGCGGCAGCCACACGCCGACCGCCAGCGCCGCCAGCGCGGCCAGCATCCATTGACCGTCTGCCCCCATCGAGAACTGGCGCGCGCGCAGGCCGATCAGCATCGCGAGGCCCAGCAGCGTCAGCGTCGTCGTCTGCTGCAGCACCGCACCGAAGCGGCCGAGCCGGCGCCAGCTCAAGCCGCCATCGGCCGACCAGTGCGGCTCGGGCAGCGCGCCGGTCAGCAGTTGGCGCAGCGCGCTGACCGGCTCGGCGCTGACCAGGCACAGCAGGCCGAAGGCGAACAGCAGCGCGATGCCGATCGCCGCCAGTGGCCGCGTGGCGCCCGGTGCCGCCGAGGTCGCAAGGCTCATGCCGGGTTTCCGTGCGGCGGCAAGCCGGGCGTGAACGGCGCACCGAGCCGCGCATTCACCGGTCCGCGCCCCAGCGCGCCGGTCATGCACAGCCCGAGCGTGCGCGGCGACACGGCATCGGCTGCGAAGTGCGCGACCAGCCGGCCTTCGAACAGCACGACCAGGCGGTCGGACAGCGCCAGCAGCTCGTCGAGGTCGGCGCTCAGCAGCAGCACCGCGGCGCCGGCATCGCGCAGCGCGAGCAGTGCGCGGTGCAGGCGCTGTGCGGCACCGACGTCGACGCCGCGGGTCGGCTGGTTGGCGACCAGGCAGCGCGGCTGCGCGGCGAGCTCGCGCGCCAGCACCAGCTTCTGCATGTTGCCGCCGCTCAGGCCATCGATCGGCGACGCGGCGCCCGGCGCCACGACACCGAAGTCCTGCAGCGTCTCGCGCGCCCGTTGCAACAGGGCGGGGCGGTCGAGCAGGCCACGCCGCGACATCGGCGGCGCACGGTAGTCGAGCGCCGCGAGGTTGTCGGCGATCGACAGCCCGGGCGCGACGCCGTCGTGCAGCCGGTCCTCGCCGATGCGCCCGAGGCCCTGGCGGCGCACGGCGCGCGGGTTGCCGGCCGCCAGCGGCGCGCCGTCGAGCATCAGCGCGCCGTGCGAGGGCCGGCGCAGGCCGCCCAGCACGTCGGCCAGCTCGGCCTGGCCATTGCCCTCGATGCCGGCAATGCCGAGGATCTCGCCGCCCGCGATGTCCAGCGTCACGCGGTCGAGCGCGGGCCGGCCGCTGGCGCGCAGCACGGTCAGCTCGCGCAGTGCCAGCCGTGCCGGCCGGCCGCGCGCATCGACGCGCGGCGCCTGCAGCGGCTCGATCTCGCGGCCCATCATCAGCGCCGCCAATGCCGGCGCCGACATGCCGCGCGATACGCCCTGGCCCGCCACCCGGCCGGCGCGCAGCACGGTGAAGCGATCCGACACGTCGCGCACCTCGGCCATCTTGTGGCTGATCATCAGGATCGAGAGCCCTTCGCGCACCAGCGAGCGCAGCGAGTTGAACAAGGCCTCGGCCTCGACCGGCGTCAGCAGCGCCGTCGGCTCGTCGAGCAGCAGCAGCCGGGCGCGGCGGTGCAAGGCCTTGAGGATCGCGACGCGCTGCTGCTCGCCGGCCGACAGCTCGCCGACGCGCGAGCGCACCGGCACGCCCAGCGCATGGCGCTGCATCGCGTGCTCGGCCACCTGGATCGCCGCCGCGCGGTCGAACAGTGGCCCGCGTTGCGGCTCGGCGCCGAGCACCAGGTTCTCGGCCACCGTCAGCGACGGGACCAGCTGCAGGTGTTGCGGCACCAGGCCGATGCCGGCCGCCAGCGCCTCGGCCGGCGAGCGGAAGTCGCGCGGCCGCCCTTCGAACAGCAGGCTGCCGCTGTCGGGCCGCTCGAGGCCATACAGCAGCTTCAACAGCGATGTCTTGCCGGCACCGTTCTCGCCGAGCACCGCGTGGATCTCGCCGCGCTGCACGCTGATCGAGACGTCGTCGCAGGCCAGCACGCCGTTCGGGTAGCGCTTGCTCAGGCCGCGGGCGTCGAGCAGTGGACGCAGCGGTGCGGCGTCGGGGCTCGCCGGAGCAGCGGCGTCGGAGAGCGAAACGCTCATCGGGCATCTCCTGATGCGATCGAAGCGGGATCGGCGGCCAGCCGGCGCGCGAGGGCGGCGAGCTCGGTAACTTCAGCGGCCGGCAGCTTGCCCCAAGCCGGCGCACTGGTGGCGAGCGAGACGCCGCCTTCGGCGAGCCCGAGCGAGCTGCGTTCGCCGAAGCGCAAGCGCCCGGCGCGGTGTTCGCGCAGCGCCTTCACGATCGCCACATCGACGTGCTTCATCACCGAGCTCAGGATCCATGCGGCGCGCTGTGGATGGCTGTCTCGGTACAGCAGGTGCTGGTCGGCATCGACGCCGATGACCCAGCGCCCGGCTTCGGCCGCGGCCTCGATCACGCCCTGGCCCGAGCCGCCGGCGACCTGGAAGACGAGGCCGGCGCCCTGGGCGTACATCGCCTTGGCGATGTCCTTGGCGGTGGCCGGATCGCTGAACGAGTCGGCGTACTGGCGCAGCACGCGCAGGCGCGGCTCGGCGTCGCGGGCACCGGCGATGAAGCCGTCGATGAAATCGTCGACGACCGGGATCGGCAGGCCGCCGATCGCCCCTAACACCGGATCGGCGCGGCGCTCGCGCACGACGACGCGCGCCGCGAGGTGACCGGCGAGGAAGGCCGCTTCGCGCGGGCGGAAGACGATCGAGTGCACGTTGCCGCAGCGGCAGGCCAGCGGGTCGACGGCCGCGTCGAAGACGATGAAGCGGGCCTGCGGGAAACGCCCGGCGGTGCGCTGCACCACGCCGACCATCGCGAAGCTGCCGGCGATGATCAGGTCGAAGTCACCGCTGTCGGCGAGGTCGGCGAAGGCCGCTTCCCAGCGCGTCGGGTCGCGGCCGCCTTCGACGATGCGCACGCGCAGGCCGAGCTCGTCGCGCGCCTGGCGCAGGCCGCGCGCGGCACCGTCGAAGAAGCTCTTGTCGCCGAGGGTGCCGTTGACGAACAGCGCGATGCGCGGCGAGTCGCCGGCGTTCTCCGTTCGATCGATGCGGCCGGTCCACGCGAAGATGAAGAGTGCCGCGACGATCGCCACCGTGATCAGGACCTGGCGCAGCAGCGGCTTCATCGCGTGCCGGCCTCGAAATCGGCGGCGGCCAGCACGCCGCGGCGCTCGAACGCTGCGCGCAGCAGCGCGACATCGGTGCGGCCGGTGTCGACGTAGCCGGGGTGCCGCCGCAGGTCCGGGTAGCCGTCGCCGCCGGCGGCGACGAAGCTGCTGAGCGCGAGGCGGTAGCGGCGTGCGGGCTCGATCGGCGCGCCGCCGATGTGCAGCTCGTGCAGCGCCGCGCCGTCGAAGCGGAAGCGCGCACCGCTGAACTGCGGGTAGGCCCCGGAGCCGGGTGTCTTGCGCGCGGCGGCGAGCAGGTAGTCGGCCAGCTCGCGGCCGTCGAGCGTGACGATCACCAGCCGGTTGCCGAAGGGCAGCACCTGCAGCAGGTCACGCAGCCGCACCTCGCCCTCGCGCAGCGAGTCGCGGATGCCGCCCGAGCTGACCAGCGCGACGTCGGCCTCGGCGGCTTGCTGCATCAGCTGCGTGATCAAACGGCCGAGGTTGGTCGGGCGATGGCGCACGCTGGCGCGTTCACCGTCGAAATGGCCGGTGACGCGGCCGATCGGCACGGACAGCGTCGTGCGGCCGCTGTCGGCGAACGGGGTCAGCAGCGCGAGCATCTGCGGATCTTCCGCCACCGGCGGCGCACCGCGCAGGTTCACCGGCAGCAGCGCGTAGTTCAGCAGCTCGAGCCGGCCGTCGCGCCATTCGAAGTCGGCGCGGCCGATGAAGCGGCCGCGGTCGCCGGACTGCACGATCCAGGCGCCGTTCTGGCGATCGGGCCGGCAGGCCTCGCCCGGTCGGTGCGGCTCGGCGCGAGCGCCATCGTCACGCATGCAGACGGCGCTGTGGCTGTGGCCGCCGACGATCAGGTGAATGCCGCTCACTTCGCGCGCCAGCTCGACGTCGCCCGGCGCGCTGCTGCCGTGGCGGCCGTCCGGATAGTGGCCGAGGTGGCTCAGCACGATGATCACGTCGGCCTCGGACTTCAGCCGCGGCAGCCAGCGTTGCGCGCTCGCCGCCGGGCGCTCGAACTGCAGGCCCGGATGGCGCGCGCCGAGGTCCATGCGCGCGCTGTCCTCGGTCGTCAGGCCGAGCACCGCGATGCGCAGCGGCCCGCGCTGGAAGATCCGGTAGGGCTCGAAGGCCGGCTGCCCGCTGCGGCTGACGTTGGCGGCAAGCCAGGGAAAGCTCGACCATTCGCGGCGCTGGCGTTCGAGCACCGCCTGGGTCTTGTCGAACTCGTGGTTGCCGACCGCCATCGCATCGACGCCGAGTGCCGACATGCCGCGGAAATCCGGCTCGGCATCGAGCAGATCGGATTCCGGCGTGCCGGTGTTGACGTCTCCGGCATCGAGCAGCAGCACCGCGCCGCCGTGCGCGGCGAGCTCGGCGCGCACGCCATCGACGATCGTCTTGCGCGCCGCCAGGCCATGCTCGCCGTCGGCGCTGCGCCAGAAACGGCCGTGGTGGTCGTTGGTGTGCAGGACGGTCAGGCGGACCGGCGGCGGGGCCTGCAGCGGAGTCTGCAGCGGGGTCTGCAGCGTGTGGCAGCCAGCGCCGAGCAGCGCGGCGACGGTGATCAGGACGAAGCGGCGGCCGATCATCGTTCGCTCACCGCGAACCAGCGCAGCATCGTCGGCTGGTGCGGCGCGAAGTTGTCGTCCGACACCAGCAGCAGGGTCGCGCGGCCGTCGGGCAGCCGCGGGCCCCAGGCAGCGGCCTCGATGTTCTCCGTCGCGCCGAGGTCGAGCAGCAGGCGCTTGCGCAGCGGCGTGAAGCGCGCGCCGGCCAGCGTCTCGAAGCCGCCGACGTCGTCGGCGCCGGCGAGCTCGGCGATGTAGAGCCGCGCCCGGAATCCGAACCGGCCATCCGCCACCTCGTGGCCGGCTCGCTCGATCACGAGCAAGGTCTTCGCATCGATCGGCAGCAGCTCGCTGACGCCGTTGTCAGCGCGGCCACCGCCACCGCTGCCGGTGCGCGGCAGCGCGTCGACCGGATAGGCGAACTGCCCCGCCGGCACGAGCGGCGCATCGGCCCTTGGCCGCTCGAAGCGGGTGAAGCGCAGCATCGCGCCGGCGCCGGTCGTCGGCAGCGGGCCGTCTTCCAGCAGCGGCGATTCGAGCGCCAGCCAGAGCGTGCGGCCATCGGGCGTGAATCCCAGGCCCTCGAACGAACGATTCGGCCGCGGCCCGCGGCGGCTGCCCGGCGGCGTGTTCAGGTTCGGCGGCAGCGATAACTCGCCAAGAAAGCGGCCGTCGGGTGCTGCGCGGCGAACGAACGGCGCCGCGCCATGGGCCGGATCACCTTCGCTGGCCCACAGCAGCTCGCCGCGGCAGGGGTCGAAGCGCAGCGCTTCGCCGTCGGCGCCGAAGCGCGCGAACGGCTGGCCGTCGGGGCGCTTCAGCGTCACGACGCCGAGCACCTGCGGCGTGCCGGCGCCGTCGGCGGCAATCGGCAGCCGCAGCTCGTAGGCGCGCACCGGCGCATGCTCGCCGCGGTCGTCGCTCAACAACCACCAGCGGCCGCTGGCCGGATCGAAGTCGGCCCCGGAAATGCCGCCCAGGTGCCGCGCGGGGCCATCAGCACTGCGCGGCAGCACCACCGCGCCGAGCGGCTGCAGCGCCTGGACCGCGCGCGGCCAGTGCGGCTGCGGTGCGCTGCAGGCGAGGGCGGCGGCAGCGCCCGCCAGGCGCAGCGTGACGCCAAAGCGCACCAGGCGCGCGATCGCTCGACGGGCAGGGCGCGGGCAGGGCATCTCGGCTCCGGCATTCAGATCTCGGCGCGCAAGGTGACGAAGAAGGTGCGCGGGCCGCCCAGGAAGTATCGCCCCGAGGTCAGCGGGTTCGAGGTCGTCAGCTCCATGCCGACGCCGCCGAGGTAGCGCTTGTCGGTCAGGTTGTCGACGTTGAACGACAGCTCGGCCTGCTTCAGCGGCCCGCTCCAGGCGCGCGGCAGCTTCCACTTCGCCGACAGGCCGACCAGCGTGTAGGCGGGCAGGTACTCACGCGCATAGGTCACGCCGCCGCTCGAATACTCGTGGTACGTGCCGGCGGCCTTGCCGACGTGCTTGGCGTTCAGCGTCACGCGGGTCGCGTCGCTGGGCTTGAGGGCGAGCTCGACGAAGGCGTTGTGCCGCGCGGCGCCGAGCACCGGGTCACCCTTGCGGATGCCTTCGAAGGCGGTGTCCTCGACGTAATAGGCGTCGTTGAACGCGTAGTTGGCGTACAGCGTCCACGGCCCCCATTGCGTGCGGCCGGTGACCTCGAAACCCTTCGAGCGGATGCCGCCCTGGTTCAGGAACGAGGTCGTCGCGTCGCGCCCGAAGATGTCGCCGTCGGGGTTGCCGTTCTGGATCGAGATGCGATTGCGGTAGTCGATCGAGTAGACCTGGAACGACGCGCCGTGCGGCCCGCGCGACCAGCGCAGGCCGGCGTCGACGTTGACCGAGGTTTCCGGCTCGACGCCCTTCTTCGAGCCGACCGCCGCGGTGCCTTCGAACACGCTGTCGGGCAGGGCGCTGAAGTTCTTCGAGGCGCTGGCAAAGACTTCCAGGTCGTCGTTGAAGCGGTACAGCGCGGCGACCTTCGGCAGCACGCCCGAGCTCACCGCCAGCGCGCGCTGGCCGTTGAACTCGACCGGCGAGCGGTAGGTCTCGCTGAAGCGCTGCGCGGTCAGTCCGAGGTCGAGCTCGGCGGCCTCGTCGAGCAGGCTGATCTTGTCCTGCAGGTAGGCCATGGTCGTCGTCGAGGCGTACTGCCGGTCCTGCGTGGTCGAGTACAGCGCCGATGCCTCGAAGTCCGGTCCGGCCTTCGGGTCGGTTGCCAGGTACCAGTTGCGGCCCTTGGTGCGCTCGATCTTCTCGACCCAGCCGCCGGCGCGCATTGCATGGCGCTCGCCGAGCCGCCATTGCAGCTCGCCCAAAGCGCCATGGCGCCGCGTGTAGTAGATGCCAAGTCGCGCGGTGGCCTCGCGTGCGCCCCATGACGCCTGCGGATTCATCTGGAAGCGCGCGGCCGCCGGGCAGCCGGCGGCGGCCAGCGACGCGGCGGTCACGCCGGCCGGGAAGACCACGGCCGAGGTCGGGATCAGCGCGCCGCTGGCCGTGCGCGCGTACTGGTTCGCATAACACTCCTGAACGGTGGCCACCGGGCGACCGCCCGGTGGCACCGCGCTGTACAACTGGCCGTCGACCGGCAGTTGCTTGTAGGGCACGTAGAAATTGCCCTCCCCCTCCTGGCGATGCAAATAGGGCTTCAGCTCGAGCCGCGTCGTGTCGCCGAGCTTGATCGAGGCGTTGAGGTGCGTGAACAGCTCGCGGCTGGCGATGCCGCGGGTCCGACGGTTGTTCTGGTCGATGGCCGGGTTGCCGGTCCAGGCATCCGTCAGCGCGTCGGTGTTCGGGTTCTTCTCGAACACCGCCTTGAAGGTCGACGCGGCGCGCAATGCCAGCGCGTCGTAGTCGTTGTCGGCCATGTTGTTGTAGCTCGCGGTCCAGCGCAGCTTGTGGCCGCCGGCGAATTCGGTCAGCGTCTTCAGGTCGAAGTGATCACGCCGGCTGCGGCCCGAATGCTCGCCGGGCCAGGTCTCGACGTAGTTGTGCGAGGCGCTGAAGAAGGCGCGCGTGCCGAAGCCGATGTCGCCGGTGTCGTAGCGCACGAACTGGCGCTGGTAGTCGTAGCTGCCGGCGCTGAGCTCGGCCAGCGCGCCGGCTTGGCGCGCCGGGTCGCGCGTCTTGAATTCGATGAAGCCGCCGAGCGCCTGGTTGGACGGCGTGCCGATGTCGCCGGCGGTCTGCGAGACCTCGATCCAGAACAGGTTCGACGGGTCGAGCAGCCGGTTCGGCATCGTGCCGCCGTTGGACAGCGTCGAGCCGTTCGGGATGCCGTCGATCGAGACGCCGATCTGTTCCTTGTTCAGCCCGCGCATCGACAGGCGCATCGAGAAGCTGCCGGTCAGTGAATCGCTGGAGCCGACCTGCAGGCCGGGCACGCGGGCGACGAGCTTCAGCGGGTCGAGGCCGGCGGGTTGGTCCTGGATCGTTTCGATGCTGACGACGCTGTTGGCACGCGCCTCGCCCTTGCCGAGGGCCTTCGCGGTGACGACGATGGTGGAGGTGGCGGCGTCGGCCGGTGCGTCGCTCGACGTGGCGGGTGGCGCGGCCGGTGCCTGGGCGCGGGCGCCGGCGCAGGCCAGCGAAGCGGCGGTGGCGAGCAGGCCGAGGGTCATTCGCATGGGGATCTCCGGTCCGGTGATCGGTTGAGTGAAACGTTTCACTGAAGTCTAGGCCCAGTTTCACTCCTTGTCGAGCAGAATTTCATCTAGACTTTCACTGAAATGTCATCCCGCACTGCGCCGCCCAACGATCCGGCCGACGATGCCAGGCCGGCACGCGTCACGCTGAAACAGGTCGCCGAGGCGGCCGGCGTCTCGCTGGCCACCGCTTCTTACTCACTGAACAACGGCGGTTCGGTCGGGCAGGAGACCCGCGATCGGGTGATCGCCGTCGCCGAGCAGCTCGGTTACCGGCCGAACCTGGCGGCCAAGGCCATGCGCACCGGTCGCACCGGCACGCTGGGCTTCGTGCTGCCCGACCTGACGAACCCCTTCTTCCCGTTGCTCGCGCAGACGGTGATCCATGCCGCGCGCGGGGAGGGCTATGGCGTCTTCCTCACCGACAGCCAGGGTTCGAAGGAAGCCGAGGCCCAATCGATCGATGCGCTGGTGCGGCGTGGCGTCGACGGCGTGATCTGGTTCCCGATCGACGACCTGCCGGACCGGCAGCCGAACCTCAACGGCGTGCCGACCGTGGTGCTCGATCGCAGCCTCGGCGGCTTCGATTGCGTGCTGGCGGATTTCGCCGCCGGCGGGCGGCTCGCCGCCGAATGCCTGCTGGCGGCCGGCCACCGGCGCATCGGGCTGATCACCGGGCCGCTGGCGGCCTCGAGTGCGCGCGAGCGCGCCGACGGGGCCCGTGAAACGATTCTTGCGCGGGGTGAGCTGGCCTGGGAAGTCGAAGCGGCGTTCTCGGCCGATCTGGAATCGAGTGTCGTCGGGCTCCTGAATCAACGCAGCGCGACCGCGGTGATTGCCGGCGCCGACCTGATCGCGATCGGCGTGATCCGTGCACTGCGTTCAGCGGGCCTGCGCGTGCCGCAGGACGTCTCGGTGATCGGCTTCGACAACATCCCGTGGACCGACCTGTGTGCGCCACCGCTGACGACGATCGAGCTGCCGGTGCCGGAAATGGGCGTCGAGGCGGTGCAGCAGCTGCTGCGCCGGTTGCGCACGCCGGAAGAGCCGCGGCGGCGCATCGTCTTCGATGTCGGGCTGGTCGAGCGGGCATCCGTCGCGGCGCCGTCGACCGATGCCGACAAGCCGCCCGCGAAGGCGCGGCGCCGGTGGTTCCGCGCCGGCCAGGGGTGATGCGGGCGGGCTCCGGAACCAGATCTAGCGCTTGAGCTGCGTGATGCTCGCGGCCACCGCGCCGAGTTGTACGACATTGATCAGCATGTTTGAGTTTACATAACAATCATTGTCGATCGTCACATCCACCTGCGTGGGGAGAGCGGATCAGTACTCCCAGAAGATCCGCTGCAGCTCCTTGGGATCCGCCGTCTTCGTCAACGCCACCGCGGCCAGGATCTTCGCCTTCTGCGGGTTCAGGTCATGCGCGACGACCCAGTCGTACTTGTCGTCCGGCTGCTCGGAGTTGCGCAGCACGAAGCCGTCACCGACCCGCGACGAGCGGATCACCTGCAGGCCCTGGCTGCGCAGGCTGCGCAGCTTGTCGACCGCGTAGTTGGCGACCGAGCCGTTGCCGGTGCCGGCATGCACGATGGCCTTCGCGCCGCTGCGCTGGACCGCGTCGTACAGCTCCAGCGACATGTTGCCGCTGCCGTAGACGACCTGCACCTCAGGCAGGCTGTCGATCTTGTCGATGTCGAACTCGCTGCCCGCGGTGTGGCGCTTGGCCGGCAGCCGGAACCAGTAGGTGCGGCCTTCGACCACCATGCCCAGCGGGCCCCATTGGCTGGTGAACGCGCTGGTCTTGATGTTCACGCGCTTGGCGACGTCGCGCCCGCTGTGGATCTCGTCGTTCATCGCCACCAGCACGCCCTTGCCGCGTGCCTGCGCGCTGCCGGCGACGACGACCGCGTTGTACAGGTTCAGCATGCCGTCGGCCGACATCGACGTGCCTGGCCGCATCGAGCCGACGATCACCACCGGCTTGTCGTTCTGGACGACGAGGTTCAGGAAGAACGAGGTTTCCTCCAGCGTGTCGGTGCCGTGGGTAATGACGATGCCGTCGACCGCCGGATCCTTCAGCAGCGTGGACACGCGCTTGCCGAGCTGCAGCAGCTTGTCGTTGGTGAAGCTTTCGCTGGCGATCTGGAACACCTGTTCGCCGCGCACCTGCGCGACGTCGGCCAGCTCGGGTACGCCGGCGATGAGCTTGTCGACCGGCACCTTGGCGGCCTGGTAGGTGGCACTGTTGGCGACCGAAGCGCCGGCGCCGGCGATCGTGCCGCCGGTGGCCAGCACGACCACGCGCGGCTTGGCCGCCGGGCTCTGCGCGGCAACCAGCGTTGCCGACAGGGCCAGCACCATGGCAGCCGCACCGCGGGCGAACAGGGAACGCAACTCGAACATGAGGTCTCCTTGGATGGGGACCTTCGAGGTGCATGGAGCATGCCAGGCGAGGCGCCAAGCGCCTTCACAGGCAGAAACCGGCGCCGAGTGGCCGGCCTTGGCGGAAATCCGCCAAGAGCGCGGATCCGCATGGGTGGAAAGCTACACACCCCGGCGTGCGCGGCCGGGCCGGCCGCGACGCGCTCAGTCAGCTCAGTTCAGGCCGTCGCCGACTTCGGGCTCGTCGTCGTCCGCATCGATCGCGTCGTCGAAGTCGGCCAGCGCACGGCCACGTGACGGTTTGGCGGTCGGGATCATCGGCTTGTCCAGCGGCCGGCAGATGCGGCGCTGCAGGCGATCCAGGCGATCCGAATGCTCGATGCTGGCAAAGACCTGTTGCGGGTCCAGCAGCAGAGCAAACGGGTTGGCAATCGGTTGCAGCGTCGACATGGCGGAGCTCCTTGCTCGGTGTGACCAAACTTTAGGAGCTGTCGCCCAGAAACGTTAGTGGGCCCCGGCCCATGATCCGTGTCGGATTTCCGCTGACAGCGGCGTCGGCGCCGCCGAATGACTTTCGTCAGCGCGCCGCTTGGGCGAGCTGCGCGGCGAGCCGGTCGCGGCCGGCCAGGCGCGCGAAGTCCGCCGCCGTCAGCTCGCGCTGGTTGCGCAGCTTCGGATCCGCACCGCGCTGCAGCAGCATTTGAGCCGACTGCTCGTTGCCGTAGCGCGCGGCCATCATCAGCGGCGTCGTGGCGTTCGGCGACCGGGCATCGATCTGCGCGCCACGCTCGAGCAGCCAGGCCACCGCCTTCGGCTCGGGACCGGTCGCCGCGTAATGCAGCGGCGTCCAGCCCTCGCGGTTGATCTGCGCGCCGCGCTCGACCAGCCGGGGCAGCCAGTCGGTGAGGCCTTTCAGTGCCGCCATCATCAGCGGCGTCTCGCCGGCGGCATTCGCGGCGTCGACCTGCAGCTGCGGTGAGCTCAGCAGCAGCTCGGCCACCTTCATCGCGTCGTCGCGCAGGCACAGGGTCAGCGCGACCTGGCCTTCTTCGCTGCGCGAGTTCGGATCGAAGCCGCGCTGCAGCAGCGCCTGCACGCCGGCCGCATTGTCGACCGACACGGCCTTGAAGAAGTCCTCGTACGAGCCGGCCCGTGCCCAGCCACCGGCGCTCAGCGCGGCCAGCCCGATCAGCAAGGCACGGCGATGTTTCATGCAACGGTCTCCAGGCGCGGCAGCCTGAACAGGCGCTCGAAGTTGCGGCTCGTCGCGTCGGCGATGGTCTCGACGTCGAGGCCCTTGACCGCCGCGACCTGCTTCGCGACATGCGGCACGTAGGCCGGCGAGTTGGTCTTGCCGCGGTACGGCACCGGCGCCAGGTACGGGCTGTCGGTCTCGATCAGGCAGCGATCGAGCGGCACGAAGCGCGCGACCTCGCGCAGGTCTTCGGCATTGCGGAAGGTCAGGATGCCGGAGAACGAGATGTGAAAGCCGAGGTCGAGTGCCGCGCGCGCGACCTCGGCCGTTTCGGTGAAGCAGTGGAAGACGCCGCCGGGACCGCCATCGGCCGCACCGCCCTGCTCTTCGCGCAGGACCGCCAGCGTGTCGGCCGACGCGCTGCGGGTATGGATGATCAGCGGCAGCCCGCTCGTGCGCGCGGCGCGGATGTGCACCCGGAAGCGCTCGCGCTGCCAGGCCATGTCCTCGATGCTGCGGCCGTTGAGGCGGTAGTAGTCGAGCCCGGTCTCGCCGATCGCGATCACGCGTTCCTTGCGCGCCAGCTCGAGCAGCCGCTCGAGCGTCGGCTCCTCGATGTCTTCGTTGTCCGGATGCACGCCGGCGGAGGCCCAGAAGTTGTCGTAGCGCAGCGCGAGGCCGTGCACGGTCGGGAACTCCTCGAGCGTCGTGCAGATGACCAGCGCGCGGTCGACCTGCGCGGCCGCCATGTCGGCACGGATCTGATCGATGCGACCCTGAAGTTCAGGGAAGCTCAGGTGGCAATGGGAGTCGACGAACATGCGGGGATCAGAAGGGATGCGCTCGTGGCGGCTGCGCGGGCAGCGGCGGCGCGGATCAGACGGTCTGCGTCGGCTTCGACGAAGAGATCGAGGTGCCGAGGATCTCTTCGATCTTCAGCTTCAGCAGGCGCGTCTTCTCGTCGGCCGGGAAGCGCACGCCGACGCCCTGCGTGCGGCCGCCGGAGGCATTCGCCGGCGTGATCCACGCGACCTTGCCGGCGACCGGATAACGCTGCGGATCGTCGGGCAGCGACAGCAGCAGGTAGATGTCTTCGCCGAGCCGGTACTCGCGCGTCGTCGGCACGAACAGCCCACCGTCGCTGAGCAGCGGGATGTACGCCGCGTAGAGCGCGCCCTTCTCGCGGAACACCAGCTGGATGACGCTCGGCCGCCCGGCCGCGGCCGCGGTGGGCGGTACGGGAGGACGGCCGGGGGTGATGCTCATCGTGCCGAGTTTAGGGCACGTGTCGTGCCCGCGGCCGGCCACAGCGCTGCCGCCTGCGTGACCAAGGACTCGACCAGCAGCGCGGCGTTCCACGGATGCTCGTCGTGGCGTGCCGCCTGCAGCAGCGCCTTCTGCCAGGCCACCAGCGCGGCCATCGACGGCGCGGCCGGCCACTGGCTGTCGACGAAGAAGCGCGGCGCGCCGCCGGCAGCGCGTGCCTGCAGGTCGTGCGCCAGCTTCAGCAGCAGCTCGATGACGCGCGGCAGCGGGCGACCGGCCAGCGGCGAGACATCACCGGCCGCGACGCGCAGCGGCAGCCCGGACAGCAGGCCGGCATCGAAGCCCTCGGCGCCCAGGTCCAGCGCTTCGAGCGGCGTGCCGCCGGCCAGTGCCAGCAGCGTCTGCGGATCGTCGATGCCCTGCGCCGCGAGCCAGCGCGCCGCCTCGTCCGCGGGCGGCGCCGACAAGCGCACGCGCTGGCAGCGGCTGCGGATCGTCGGCAGCAGGCGTTCCGGATCGGTGCTCGTCAGCAGGATGCGCAGCCCGGCGGCGGGCTCCTCCAGCGTCTTCAGCAAGGCGTTCGCCGACGGCCCGTTCAGCGCGTCGGCCGGATGCAGCAGCAGCAGCTTGCCGCGCCCGCGGCCGCTGGTTTGGTGCGTCCAGTCGATCGCCTGCCGTACCTGCTCGATGCGGATGTCCTTGCTCGGCTTGGCGTCGGACTTCGAACCGGCTTCGTCGTCGCCGAGCCAGCCCAGGCGCACGCGCCAGGCCTCCGGCACGACGGCCAGCAGGTCCGGATGCGCGCGCCGGCGCACGAGATGGCACGCGGCGCAGCGGCCACACGGGCCGGACGGACCGGGCGACCCGGATGGCCCGCGCGGCCTTGGGTCTTCGCACAGGTGGGCCTGCGCCAGCAGCCCGGCGAATTCGAGCTGGCCGACGCCGGCCGGACCGACCAGCAACAGCGCATGCGCGCGTTCGAGCGCCTGCGCCTGCGCCATCGGCCCGGCGAGCCACGGCAGGGGCCAGGCGCCCTGCTCGTCGGCACCGAGCATCAGCGTTTCCGCGCGCTTGATCGAGGTCGCCACCGGGCTCACCACCAGCTGTGCGCGACCAGTGCCGCTTCGACCTGCTGCCAGACCGCTTCGCGCGGCCGCTCGGCATTGATGCGCACGAAGCGCTGCGGCGCCTGCGCCGCGCGCGCTGCGTAACCGTCGCGTACGCGCTCGAAAAAGTCCTCGGTCTCGCGCTCCAGCCGATCGGCATCCCGCGCCGCGCCGCGCCGCGCCGCGGCGACCTCGGCGGGCAGGTCGAACCACAGCGTCAGGTCGGGCTGGCGGCCTTCCTGCACCCAGTGTTCGAGCTGGCTCAGCACCTGCAGCTCGAAGCCCCGGCCGGCGCCCTGGTAGGCGAAGGTGGCGTCGGTGAAGCGGTCGCAGACGACCACCGCGCCGCGCGCCAGCGCCGGCTCGATGACCTGGCGCAGGTGGTCGCGCCGGCCGGCGAAGACCAGCAGCGCCTCGGTCAGCGCATCCATGTCGTCGCGGTGCAGGAACAGCTCGCGCACCGATTCGGCGAGCCGCGTGCCACCGGGCTCGCGCGTCAGCACCACCTCGCGCTGCTGCTGGCGGATCCAGTGCGCCAGCGCCGCGATGTGCGAGGACTTGCCGGCACCGTCGATGCCTTCGATCGTGATGAAGCGGCCGCGTCTCATGGGCTTATCGGCTCTTGCGCTGGTACTCGTTCACCGCGCGATTGTGCGCGGCCAGGTCGTCGCTGAAGACGCTGCTGCCGTCGCCGCGGGCGACGAAGTACAGCGCCTTGCCGCCTTCGGGTTGCACCGTGGCACGCAGTGCGGCGAGGCCGGGCATCGCGATCGGCGTCGGCGGCAGGCCGGCGCGCAAATAGGTGTTGAACGGGTGGTCGGCCTGCAGGTCGCGCTTGCGCAGGTTGCCGTCGAAGTTGTCGCCGAGGCCGTAGATCACGCTCGGGTCGGTCTGCAGCGGCATGCCGATGCGCAGGCGGTTGACGAATACGCCGGCGATGCGTGCGCGGTCCTCGCCGCGACCGGTTTCCTTCTCGACGATCGAGGCCAGCACCAGCGCTTCGTCGGCGGTCTTCAGCGGCAGGCCCGCTGCGCGTTCGGCCCACACCGCGCCGAGGCGCTGCTGCATCGCGCTGAAGGCGCGGCGCAGCACGGTGACATCGCTGACGCCGCGGCTGTAGATGTAGGTATCCGGAAAGAATCGCCCTTCCGGCGCCACGCCCGGGTGGCCCAGCGCAGCCATCAGTTGCGCGTCGCTCATGCCGGCGCTGGCGGCTTTCAGGTGCGGGGCCTGCGCCAGCGCGGCGCGGAACTGGCGGAAGGTCCAGCCTTCGATCAGGCGCACGCGTTCGTAGGCCTCGTCGCCCTGCACCATCTTCGCGAGCAGCTGGCGCGGCGTTGCGCCGGTGCCGACCTGGTAGCTGCCGGCGCGGATGCGGCGCGCATCGCCGGACCAGCGAAACCATTCGTAGAGCAGCCAGGCGGGTGCCTGCACGCCGGCGGCGACCCAGTCGCGGGCGATCTCGCGCGGCGTGTTGCCGGCTTCGATCGACAGCTCGACCGACGGTGTGGCGAGCGCCAGCGGACGATTCAGCCACCACGCCGCGGCCGCGCCGGCCGCGACGGCGAGCACGACGAGCAACAGAAGAAGACGGCGCAAGAACTTCATGGGAGCTGCGCTGTGGCGACTGCGGAAGGCCGCCCCGGGTGAACGGACATGGGGGCGTGGGACATGGGGGCGTGATGATAATCGCCGCATGACCGACATTCCCGCGATCTCCGGCGCCCTGCGCCTGGCCGACTGGGGCGTGATCCGCGCCCGCGGCGCCGATGCCGCGAAGTTCCTGCACAGCCAATTGACGCAGGACATCGAGGGCCTGCCACAACACGAGGCCGGCCTCGCCGGCTACTGCACGGCCAAGGGCAGATTGCTGGCCAGCTTCATCGTCTGGCGGCAGCGTCCGGACGAGATCCTGCTGGCCTGCAGCGCCGACCTGCTGGCGCCGACCTTGAAGCGCCTGTCGATGTTCGTGCTGCGCGCGCAGTGCAAGCTGAGCGATGCCAGCGGCGAGCTGGCGCTGCACGGCCTGGCGGGTGAAGCGGCCGGTGCGTGGCTCGGCGACGCCGCACCGACGACCGCCTGGGGCGTTGCCGGCCGCGACGGCAGCAGCGTCATTCGCCTGCCCGAGGCCGAGGCGATTGCACGTTATCTGCTCGTGCAGCCGATCGATGCCGCCGCGCCGGACCTGCCGCCGCTCGACGCGGCGACCTGGAACTGGCTCGAGGTGCGCAGCGGCATCCCGCGCATCGTCGCCAGCACGGTCGAGCAGTTCGTGCCGCAGATGATCAACCTGGAGCTGGTCGGTGGCGTGAACTTCCAGAAGGGCTGCTACCCGGGCCAGGAGATCGTCGCGCGCAGCCAGTACCGCGGCACGCTGAAGCGCCGCGCCTGGCTGTTCGACAGCGAAACCGAGCTGCATCCCGGCCAGGAGGTGTTCCACAGCGCCGATCCGGGCCAGCCGGCCGGCCACGTGGCGAACGCCGCGCGCGGCCCCGCCGGTTCGAGCAGCGCACTGGTGGAAGTCAAGCTGGCAGCGCTGGGCGAGGGCAGCTGGCACGCCGGCAGTGCCGACGGCCCGCTGCTGCGGCCGGGCACGCTGCCCTATCCGGTGCCGGCGCAGGACGCGTGAGCCAGCAGCGGCTGTACGTCTACTACCGCATCGACGCGGCCGATTTCGACGCGGTGTGCAGCGCCGTGCAGGTGATGCAGGCAGAGCTGCGCCACGCGCATCCCGGCCTCGACGCTGCGCTGCTGCGGCGGCCGGTGTCCGAGCAAGGCCAGCTGACCTTGATGGAAACCTATGCCGCGCCGCAGGGTGTCGATGCGGCCTTGCAGGCACGCATCGAAGCGGCGGCGAGCGCCCTCTCCCGCTGGCTGCGTGGCGCCCGCCACTCGGAAGTCTTCGAGCCGATCGGCTGATCGCTACAGCGCCCGCACCATCTCGACGTGCGGGATCCCGGCCTCCTCGAACACCGGCCCGCGCGTCGTGAACCCGGCGCGCAGGTAGAACGGCGCGGCCGACATCTGCGCATGCAGCAGCGCTTCGCGATCGCCGCGCTCGCGCGCTGCCTGCATCAGCGCATCGAGCACCGCGCGGCCGATGCGGCTGCCCCGCATCGACGACAGCACCGCCATGCGGCCGATCTTGGCGACGCCGGGCACGTGCTCGAGCAGCCGGCCGGTCGCCAGCGGCGCACCGAAGCGGTTGCAGGCCACCGCATGCACGCAGCTGGCGTCGGCGGCGTCCCATTCCATCTCGGCCGGGATCTTCTGCTCCTCGACGAAGACCTGCGCGCGGATCGCGCCGGCCTGCGCGCCGAGCTCATCCCAGCCGCCGACGCGCACCTCGACCATCGGCTTGCCGGCCTCGAAGTCCTGCAGCACCTCGCGCAGCTGCTGCGGCACCGGCTGGCTGGTCTGCGTCTGCGGATCGGCGAAGACGTAGACCAGCTCGGCACCGACCAGCGGCTCGTCGCCGCGGAAGACACAGGCCTCCAGCACCATCGACGAGTTGCCGATGCGCGCGGTGCGCACACCGATGTCGAGCAGGTCGTCGTAGCGCGCCGACGCGTGATATTCGAGCGTGGACTTGCGCATGTAGAGGTCGCCGCTCAGGTACGCCATCGTTGCCTGGTACGGCAGCGCCATCGCGCGCCAGTAGCCGCCCACCGCGGTGTCGAAGTACGTCAGGTAGTGGCCGTTGAAGACGATCTTCTGCATGTCCACTTCGGCCCAGCGCACGCGCAGGCGCTCGGCGAAGCGGAAATCTTCTCGTTTGCTCATGGGTTCCAGGCTTTCTGCAATGCCGCCCCGGCGATGGTCTGCGCCTTGCCGGCTTCCTTCAGTGCGCGACCCATCTTGATGAAGTCGTGCGTCAATCCGCGGTACAGCTCCAGCTCGACCGCGACGCCGGCCGCGCGCAGCTTGTCGGCATAGGCCAGGCCTTCGTCGACCAGCGGATCGCACTCGGCGAGGATCACGCAGGCCGGCGCGACGCCGTCGACGTCGTCGGCCTCGAGCGGCGCGAAGCGCCAGTCGCGCCGGTGGTGGCGGTCGATGTAGTGGTCGAAGAACCAGCCGATGTCGGCCGCTTCGAGCAGGAAGCCGTTGGCGAACAGCTTGTGCGACGCGGTGTCGGCATGCGCCGCGGTGCCGGGCGTGATCAGCAGCTGCAGCGCCAGCGGCAGGCCGATGTCGCGGGCGTGCAGCGCACAGGTCGCGGCCAAGGTGCCGCCAGCGCTGTCGCCACCAACGGCGATGCGCTTCGGGTCGATGCCCAGCGTGCCGCCCTGCGACGCCAGCCAGCGCATCACCGCCCAGGCGTCGTCGACGGCGGTCGGGAAGCGGTGCTCGGGCGCGAGGCGGTAGTCGAGCGCGAGCACCGCGCCGCCGGAGCGCAGCGCGAGCTGGCGGCACAGGCTGTCGTGCGTCTCCAGGCCGCCGATCACGAACCCGCCGCCATGCAGGTACAGCAGCACCGGCGGCGTGCCCGGCGCGTTGCAATAGAGCCGCGCCGCCAGCGCGTGGCCGTCGGCGCCGCGCACGGTCAGGTCCTCGACCCGCGCCAGCGGCGCGCGCGGCGGTTCCAGCACCTCGGCGCTCACGGCGTACAGTGCGCGCGCTTCGGCCGGCGGCATCGCGTGGAAGGGCATCCGCTTCGCACGCTGGATGCGCTGCAGCAGGCCGGCCATCTGGGGCGTCAACAGGCGAACGGTGGACATCGGTCGCGAAGGATACTGTGCCCCTCCTCCGACCCTTCGAGCCCGCCCCACCATGGCCCGCATCCTCTACCTGACCCAGATCGAGATCGACCACGGCGCGATAGCGCTGCTGCCGCAGGAATGCGAGCGCATCGGCATGCGCCGCCCGCTGGTGGTGACCGATGCCGGCGTGCGCGCGGCCGGCGTGCTGGCGCAGGCGCTGGCGCCGCTGGGCGCTCTGCCCCATGCGGTGTTCGACGGCACGCCGAGCAACCCGACCGAGGCGGCGGTGCGCGCGGCGGTCGAGGTCTACCGCGCCAACGATTGCGACGGGCTGATCGCCGTCGGCGGCGGCTCGAGCATCGACCTGGCGAAAGGCGTCGCGATCCTCGCCACCCATCCCGGCGCGCTGAAGACCTACGCGACGATCGAAGGCGGCAGCCCGAAGATCAGCGAGGCGGTGGCGCCGCTGATCGCCGTGCCGACGACCGCCGGCACCGGCAGCGAGGTGGCGCGTGGCGCGATCGTCATCGTCGACGACGGCCGCAAGCTCGGCTTCCACAGCTGGCACCTGATGCCCAAGGCCGCGATCCTGGATCCCGCGCTGACCGCCGGCCTGCCGCCGTTTCTGACCGCCGCAACCGGCATGGACGCGATCGCCCATTGCCTGGAGACCTTCATGGCCCCGGCGATCAACCCGCCGGCCGACGGCATCGCGCTCGACGGCCTGGCGCGCGGCTGGGCGCACATCGAACGTGCGACGCGCGATGGGCAGGACCGCGAAGCGCGCTGGAACATGATGAGCGCGAGCATGCAGGGCGCGCTGGCCTTCCAGAAGGGGCTGGGCTGCGTGCATTCGCTGAGCCACAGCCTGGGCGGCGTCAATCCGAAGCTGCACCATGGCACGTTGAACGCGGTGTTCCTGCCGGCGGTGGTCCGCTTCAACGCGGCAGCCGAGTCGATCCAGCGCGAGCGCCGGTTGCAGCGCATCGCGCAGGCCATCGGCTTGGGCCGTTGCGACGAGCACGGCAGCGAAGTGGCCGACGCGATCCGGGACCTGAACGAGCGCCTCGGCCTGCCCGCCGGACTGGCGGCGATGGGCGTCACGCCCGAGCTCTTCGAGCGCATCATCGACGGCGCGATGGCCGACCACTGCCACAAGACCAACCCGCGCATCGCCACCCGCGACGACTACCGGCAGATGCTTCAAGCGTCGCTGTAGCGCCGCGGGCTCGACGCATCGATGTAGTCGCCGGCGCAATTCGTCGGCCGGTGCGGCAGTTGGTCGCAGCGGACGCGCCGGGGGCCGGCGGGCTTGATATGGTGTGCTACATCAGCAACACACCGGATCCGCCCATGCAGACCTGGGATCACAAGCTGCCGATCTACCAGCAGTTGGCCGACCAGTTGGCCGCGCAGCTGCTGGACGGCGACCCGGCCGAGGGCCAACCGCTGCCGTCGGTGCGCGCGCTGGCCAGCCGCTACATGATCAATCCGCTGACCGTCAGCCGCGCGCTGCAGGCGCTGGGCGACGAAGGCCTGGTCGAGACGCGGCGCGGCCTCGGCATCTACGTGCGCCCCGGTGCGCGCGAGCGCCTGCGCAGCGTCGAGCGCGAGCGTTTCCTGAACGACGAATGGCCTCAGCTGCGTGCCCGCCTGCGCCGTCTGGGCATCACGGCCGAACAACTGAAATGGGGGGACAACTGATGGAACCGCTGATCAAGGCCGAAGGCCTGACGCTGCGCTACGGCAAGAAGGTGGCGATCGACGAGCTGAGCTTCGCGATCCCGAAGGGCCGCGTCGTCGGCCTGCTCGGCCACAACGGCGCCGGCAAGACGACGCTGATGAAGGCGCTGGTGGGGCTGAAGCCGGCCGAGGGCCAGCTCAGCGTGCTGGGCATGAATCCGTCGAAGCAGCGCGTGGCGCTGCTCGAACGCCTGTCCTACATCCCCGACGTCGCGATCCTGCCGCGCTGGGCGCGCGTCGAGGAGCTGATCACTCTGATGAGCGGCCTGCATCCGCGCTTCTCGGCCGAGCGCGCGCGCACGCTGCTCAAGCGCACCAGCGTCGGCCTGAGGGACAAGGTCAAGGCGCTGTCCAAGGGCATGGTGGTGCAGGTGCACCTGGCGCTGATCGCGTCGATCGACGCGCAGGTGATGATCCTCGACGAGCCGACGCTCGGCCTCGACGTGCTGTCGCGCAAGGCCTTCTACGAGATGCTGATCGACGAATGGTGCGACGGCGAGCGCAGCGTGCTGATCTCGACCCACCAGGTCGAGGAGATCGAGACGCTGCTGTCCGACGTGATGATGCTCAACGAGGGCAAGCTGGTGCTGTCGATCAGCCTCGAGGAGATGGACCGCCGCTTCGTGGCCTTGAGCCACGACCCGGCGCAGGCCGAGGCGATTGCCGCCGCGCATCCGTTGCTGCGCTACCGCGTGCAAGGCGGCTCGGCGGCGCTGTTCGACGGGCCACTGCCCGAAGCCGTGCAAGGCCTGGGCCAGCGCGTGCGGCCGAGCCTGGTCGACCTGTTCGTCGCGCTGACGCGGGCACCCGAGATGAACCGCACCCAGGGCTAGAGAGGGAGAACATTCGATGAACCGCTTCAACACGCTCTTGCAGCGCGAATGGATGCAGCACCAGCGCGGCTGGCTGGCGCTGATGCTGGTGCCGGTGGCGCTGATCCTGGTGGCCGCCGTGTTCGGCACGGTGATCTTCGACGTCGAGTCCGACGGCGACACGATGATCCAGCACGTGCCCGATCCGCTGCTGATCGCCGCCGGCGCCATTGGCGCGGTGGCGATCGGCACGCTGGCGCTGAGCTGGGCCAGCGCGCTGTTCCTGGCGCCCGGGCTGTCCCGGCGTGATCACCAGGACCGCTCGATCGAGTTCTGGCTGTCGCTGCCGATCGGCCATGCGCAGAGCCTGGCGACGATGCTGCTCGCGCACCTGGTGCTGGTGCCGGTGCTGGCGCTGGTCGCCGGTGCCGCCGGCGGCTTCCTGGTCGCGCTGGTGCTGGTGGTCAAGGAATGGGGCCTCGCGGCCTGGATGTCATTGCCGTGGAACGCCTTGCTGAGCGCCGCCGGCGCGATGGCGCTGCGGCTGGGCGCGGGCGTGGTGCTCGCCACGCTGTGGCTGTCGCCGCTGATCCTGATCGCGATGGCGGCTTCGGCTTGGTTCAAGCGTTGGGGCGTGCCGGCGCTGATTGCCGCGGTCGTGCTGCTCGGCGTCGTGATGGAGAAGCTGTTCGACAGCGAAGCGGTCACGCAGGTGCTGCGCGGCCTGCTGCGCCGGGCCGGCCAGGCGTTCATCGGCATCGATCGCGACAGCCCGATCCAGATCAAGCTGAAGTCCGTCGAGGACGCCCTGCCCCTGATGCAGAACCTGCCGGCGATGGTGCTGGGTGATTTCGGCGCGGCGCTGCAGGACCTGCTGTCGCCGGCGTTCGTCGCGGCGATGATCGTCGCCGCCGCGGGCTTCGCGCTGCTGGTGCTGCGGCGCGCGCGCGGCGCTTGAGGCTCAGGCCGCCAGGCGCAGGATCAGGCTGCTGAGCTCCTGCACCGAGTGCACGTCGAGGCGGCTGTAGATCTTGCGCACATGATCGGCGACGGTGGTCGCCGACACACCCAGCAGCGCGGCGATCTCGGCCTGCGAATGGCCGGTGCGCAGCAGCAGGCAGACCTCTTTCTGCGCCGGCGTCAGCGCCAGCCCATCGAGCGCGCGGCGCAGTGCCACGTCCATCGGCTCGTGATGCTGCACCGTCACGTGCAGCATCGCTCGCGCATCGGGGCCGCGCGCCAGCGATTTCAGCGCGCAGCTCTCGAACGTGAAACGCCCCCACGCGTTGTCGACCGTCAACATCGGGCCTTGCGGGCTCGAACCCGCCGCACGCTGGTGCTGCTGCCAAAGCGCCGTGAGCGTCGGAAAGTCCTCGCGCTGCGGCACGCGCGCCGCGCTGTCGGGGGTGACGCCGCCGTGCGCCAGCAGCAGGATCTTCAGGGCCTCGGGTGACAGGTGCACCAGCGTGCCGGCGTCGTCCAGGCAGACGATGGCGCGGCGGCCGCGCCGCGGTACGTACTCGGCCTGCGCGAACTCGGCGCTCGGCGCCTGCAGGCCGCGCGCGACATAGGGTGCGATCTGTGCCAGCAGCGCCTCCTCGGCGCGCGTGAACTTGCGCTCGCCCGGTCCGCGGTACAACACCAGCGAGCCCAGCGGCTCGCCGCGCGCGCCGCGCACGATCGCCTCGGTGCGGGTGTGCAGGCGCTGCGGCCGCCAGATCTCGTTGTACAGCGCGGAGCGAAAGAACTCCGGCCGGTCCAGCTGATCGGCGCTGTGCACCATCGCGCGGCCCATCACCGCGTCGTGGAAGGCCGGCATGACCTCGGCCTCGCGCGTGTTGTGGAAGTTCTCGAAGTAGTGCTGGTTGATCTCGTGATCGACCGTGCCTTCGAAGTAGTAGCGGATCAGCTGGCCTTGCGCATCGGTCCAGTCGAACAGGTTGCGATCGGACGGGATGATGTCGTGCAGCGCTTCGAGCAGTGCCGGGATGAAGGCCTCGGCGGTCAGCCCCATCGACGCGAGGGTTCTCAGGCGAGCGAGGTCCGCGGCGCGCTTCATCGGGCTGCATCTTGGCACGCCGCACACCCTTCGTCACCCTCTGCGGGGAGGGCGACACCACGGCCTTCGGTGCCTAGAGTCGCGTCGGCAACCACAAGGAGGACGCACCGACCCGGGCGGGTACGGTGCGGGTTCAGATGACGACGAGCAGCCCCGATCGCGTGGCCGCGCTGCCACGGGCCTTGCCCGACTGGCTGGACCCAGCGGCCGACTTCGACCGGCCCCCGCCGATCCTCGACGCGCCGCGCGATGGCCTGGCGCCGGTGCTGGACCAGATCGACTACGGGCTGGTGCTGCTCGGGGCCGGGCTCGAGGTCTTGCACGCGAACGCAGCGGCCCGCGCGACTTTCGCTGATGGGCATCCGCTGTTGCTACGGCACGAGGTGCTGATCGCCGGCAGCGACGACACCGTCGTGCTGGCGCAGGCGGTGCGCGACGCCATCCGGCGCGCGAAGCGCAGCTGCCTGGCCTTGCAGCACGAAGGCCGGCGCGCGGTGGTGGCCATCGTGCCGGTCGAGCTGGCGCGCGGCCGCGCCGCCTTGCTGCTGATGGAGCGCCGCAGCGTCTGTGCGCCGCTGTCGATCCAGTGCTTCTCCAGCGCTCACGGGCTGACGCCGACCGAGTCGCGCCTGCTGGCGCTGCTGTGTGACGGCAGCACGCCGGCGCAGATGGCGCGCATCCAGGGTGTCGCGGTGTCGACGATCCGCACCCAGACCGCCAGCCTGCGCGCCAAGACCGGCGCCACCAGCTTGCGCGACCTGCTGCGCCGCGTCGCGGCGCTGCCGCCCATGCTGCCGCTGCAGCTGCAGTGGCTGGCGAACTGAGTCCGGGTCGGGCCCGCCTGAGCGGGCGGGCCCGCTCGGATCAGCCGTGCTTCTTGTCGAAGAACTGCTCGTCTTCGGTCGAGCCCTTCAGCGCGGCGGTCGAGGCTTGCGCTTCGATCGTCGTCGTCACCGCATCGAAGTAGCCGGTGCCGACCTCGCGCTGGTGCTTCACCGCGGTGAAGCCACGTTCGGCGGCGGCGAACTCCTTCTCCTGCAGCTCGACGAAGGCGCTCATGTTGTTGCGTGCATAGCCGTAGGCCAGCTCGAACATCGAGTAGTTCAGGCTGTGGAAGCCGGCCAGCGTGATGAACTGGAACTTGTAGCCCATCGCGCCCAGCTCGCGCTGGAACTTGGCGATCGTCGCGTCGTCGAGGTTCTTCTTCCAGTTGAACGACGGCGAGCAGTTGTAGGCCAGCAGCTTGCCCGGGAACTTGGCGTGGATCGCGTCGGCGAACTTCTTCGCGAAGGCCAGGTCCGGCGTGCCGGTCTCGCACCAGATCAGGTCGGCGTACTCGGCATAGGCCAGGCCGCGGCTGATCGCCTGGTCGACACCGTTGCGGCTGCGGTAGAAGCCCTCGATCGTGCGCTCGCCGGTGAAGAACGGCTTGTCGTTCTCGTCGACATCGCTGGTCACCAGGTCGGCCGCTTCGGCATCGGTGCGGGCCAGCAGGATGGTCGGCGTGCCCATCACGTCGGCGGCCAGGCGCGCGGCGACCAGCTTGCTCACCGCCTCACGCGTCGGCACCAGCACCTTGCCGCCCATGTGGCCGCACTTCTTCGCGGCGGCCAGCTGGTCTTCGAAGTGCACGCCGGCGGCGCCGGCTTCGATCATCGCCTTCATCAGCTCGAAGGCGTTCAGCACGCCGCCGAAGCCGGCTTCGGCATCGGCCACGATCGGCGCGAAGAAGTCGGTGTCGTTCTTGCCTTCGCTCCACTGGATCTGGTCGGCACGCTGGAACGTGGCGTTGATCTTCTTGACCACCTTCGGCACCGAGTCCACCGAGTACAGCGACTGGTCGGGGTACATCTCGCCGTTGCTGTTGGCGTCGCCCGCAACCTGCCAGCCCGACAGGTAGATCGCCTTCAGGCCGGCCTTGACCTGCTGCATCGCCTGGTTGCCGGTCAACGCGCCGAGCGAGTTGACGAAGGGCTCGGTGTTGACCAGGTTCCACAGCTTCTCGGCGCCGCGCTTGGCCAGCGTGTGCTCGATCTGCAGCGAGCCGCGCAGGCGCACCACGTCGGCGGCGGTGTAGCCGCGCTTGATGCCCTTCCAGCGCGGGTTCTCGGCCCAGTCCTTCTCGAGGGCGGCGATCTGTTGTTCGCGGGTCAGTTGGCTCATGGAAGCTCCTTGCGTTGAGGTGGGGGAATTCGGTGGGTATCGGGTGCGAACCGGATGGCTAGAGCGTACCCACGCCGCAAGGGCCTGTGCAGACTTATGTCTTATAGAAGACTATAAATTTTGTTGTTTGATTTCAATGACTTACGATTTTCGTTTCATGATAAGAAATCAGCTCCTTCGCAATGAAAAATCTTGCTGCATTGCAGCAGCGAAGGAATCCACATTGCGAAACGCAGATTTCTTGATGTGAAACGTCAGGCGCTGCCGGCCAGCCAGTGGCGGTAGAGGTGGTCGGCGAAGCGCTGTTGCGCCGCCAGGCCTGCCGGCGCTTCGTCGTGCATCGACGCGCGGGCCTGCACGCTGGCCGGATGCAGCTGTCGCGCCTCGACGTAGGCCGGGCCGATCGCCGCCGACCAGGCCGCGAGCTTGCTCGCATCGAGCTCGACATGGAACTGCAGCGCCAGATGCGGGCCGAGCGCAAAGGCCTGGTGGCGGCACGCCGGGCTGGTCGCCAGCGACACCGCGCCTGCCGGCAGCGTGAAAGCCTCGTAGTGCCACTGGAAGACCTTCGGCCATGGCGCCGCGCCGAACCAGCTTTCGGCAAGCGCGGCTGCAGGGTCGCCAGCAGGCGGGGCGATCGCCTGCCAGCCGATCTCCGGCGCGATCGATGCCTCCACGCGGCCGCCGAGCGCCTTGGCCATCAACTGCCCGCCCAGGCAATGCCCGATCACCGGCACCCCCTGCGCCACCGCCTGCCGTATCAGCGCTTCGGCGCGCCGCAGCGAAGGCAATTCGTCGTTGGCGCTCATCGAGCCGCCGAGGATCGCCAGTGCCGAATACGCACCCAACTCGGCCGGGAAGGCCTGCCCGGCCTCGCTGCAGCGCAGCTCGATCGGCACACCCTCACGCGCGAGCCATTCGCCCAGGTAGGCGGGACCGTCGTCATGCAGGTGTTGCAGCACCAGCACCGGCTTCATGAATGATCCTTCGCTCGACCTATCATCGCCGCGAGTGTGTACCAGGGGTCGCGATGCCGAGTCTTCCGTTACGGGTGCTTCCGTGAGCCTCTCTGCCGCGCCGCCACGCGTGCAGCACCTGCGCCAGGTGCTGCTGTGGCCGCTGCGGCTGATGCCCCCGCGCGACGGCCAGGCCGAGCGCGCGCCGTGGCTGGTGTTGCAGGACATGGGGGCGGCTTCGCCCTGGCGCGAGGTGATCGACGAGTTCGATGCCGGCGGCGGCACCTTCCACGAGCGCCACTACAACGAGTTCGTCACCTTCCTGCCGTATGTGCAGCGCTTCCTGTACGGCGAAGGGCGCAAGCAGCGCGACAGCGACAGCGGCAGCGGCTCGCCGATGCGCGTTTTCCGGCGCAGCGACATCGCCGGCGTGCGCATCGTCGCCCACCCGGGCGACGAGCCGCTGCAGCTCGACATCGTGCACATCGACCTGTACTTCTTCCTCGATGTCGACATCGTGCTGTTGAACCTCGAGGTGTCGGCATCGAACCTGGCGTTGGGGCAGGCTCAGGAGCTGCTGTACCGCTTCGGCCGCGGGTACCCGGCCGGCTGGGATGCGCAGGGCCTGCCGCTGCACAGCCCGGCGCAGGTCGACTGGCTGGCGGCCGACGGCCGCGTGCTGGCGAGCTCGGACGCGCGCGATCGCGAGACCTTCCTCGCCCACGTCAGCGAGCACCGCGCACCGCGCATCTCGGCGCACTGGGCCTATGTGATGCAGCCGCTGGTCAGCGACCATTCGGCCGATCCGGGCCTGCTGCGCTTCCGGCAGATCGAGTACTACCGCATGCCGATGATGGCCTACTTGGCGCTCGACGATCCGCGCGCGCTGTCACGCGCCGATGTCGTGCGGCTCGGGCTGGTCACTGGCGCCGGCGAGGCCGAAGCGGCCCTGCCCTACGGCGAGCAGCACCTGGCCGACTTCGAGGCTCGCTACTGCTACGACCGCTTCTGGCACACCGCCGGTGCCGCGCCGAATACGCGTTATCTGTGCTGCGGCCATGCGCTGGTGGTGATCGGCCGCGCCGATTCGGATTTCTTCGCCTGCCGCGACCGCGGCGTGCTGGCGCAGTTCCGCCACCAGCACTTCATGCTGTTCCTGATCGCGCACTTCCAGAAAGCCGCGCTGCTGATGTTCTCCGACCGCCTGGCCGATGCGCTGCGCCGGCTGGACATCGCGCGACCCGACAGCGTGCGCCAGTTCAAGCGCGCGATCCGCTCGAGCTTCGAGGTCTTCCTGCGCTTCACGCACCGCTACTGGTTCCACGAGATTTCCGAGCAGGTTCAGGTGCGCGCGCTGTTCCAGATGTGCTCGCGCCACCTCGGCATCGACCCGCTGTACGACGAGGTCAAGCAGCGCATCGGCGAGATGAACGACTACCTCGACGCCGACTCGCTGCGCCGCCAGGCCAACACCGTCGTGCGGCTGACGGTGGTGACGATCTTCGGGCTGATCGGCACCGTGACCACCGGCTTCCTCGGCATGAACCTGATCGCCGAGGCCGACGCGCCGCTGTCCAAGCGCATCGCGATCTTCGCGGTCGTCTTCGTCGCCACCTTCATCCTGACGGCCTACACGATCAACAAATCCAAGGGCTTGTCGGACTTCCTCGATGCGCTGAGCGACGAGCGCATGTCGTTCTGGACGCGGATGAAGATCTTCGCGGCGATCTGGCGGCCCGGGCCGCGGGATTGAGGATCACAACGGCAGCGCCGTCGTCTTCTTCACCGTCCTGAGCACCAGCATCGAATTCGACCGCTCCACCCCCGGCAGCCGCATCAGCACCTGGGTGTGGAAGCGCTCGAGGTCCTCGGCATCGCGGTAGCTGAAGCGGATCAGGTAGTCGTTCGAGCCGGCGACGTAGAAGCAGTCGAGGATCTCGGGCTCGTCGCGCACCGCCTGCTCGAAGGACTTCAGCAGCGCGTCGTTCATCGTCGCCAGGTTGATGATCGTGAAGCAGGTGCCGTGCTGGCCGAGCGCCTTGGCGTTCAGCAGCGCGACGTACTGGGCGATCACGCCGGTGTCCTCGAGCTGCTTGACGCGCCGCAGGCAGGCCGACGGCGACAGGTGCACCCGCTCGGCGAGCTCGACGTTCGACAAGCGGCCCGCGCCTTGAAGCTCGCTCAGGATCTGGCGGTCGATCGCATCGAGTTGCGGCTTCGGGCTCTCTGGTCGCATGAAATTCTGTCGGAGGCTGTAACGTTCGCATGATATTGCGTCGGCAAGGGTGGGCCCGGTGCGATTGCGCAAGCACATTGCGCAGCCGCTTGTCTAGACTGGCGGTTGTTGCCGATCGAGCCCAGGAGCTGAAAGCGCCATGAATCCGCAAGACCTCGATGCCTACTGGATGCCGTTCACCGCGAACCGCCAGTTCAAGAAAGCCCCCCGCCTGTTCACCAAGGCCTCGGGCATGCACTTCTGGACCGACGACGGTCGCCAGGTGCTCGACGGCATAGCAGGCCTCTGGTGCGTGAATGCCGGCCACGCCCGGCCGAAGATCGTGCAGGCGATCCAGCAGCAGGCGGCGGAACTGGATTACGCGCCACCCTTCCAGATGGCGCACCCCAAGGCTTTCGAGCTCGCCGACAAGGTGTCGAAGCTGACGCCCGCCGGCCTCGACAAGATCTTCTTCACCAACTCCGGCAGCGAATCGGTCGACACCGCGCTGAAGATGGCGCTGGCCTACCACCGCGTGCGCGGCGAGGGCCAGCGGACGCGCCTGATCGGCCGCGAGCGTGGTTACCACGGCGTCAACTTCGGCGGCATCTCGGTCGGCGGCATGGTCGGCAACCGCAAGATGTTCGGGATGATGCTCAGCGGCGTCGACCACATCCGCCACACGCACGATGCGGCGCGCAATGCCTTCACGATCGGCCAGCCGGAGCACGGCGCGGAGTTCGCCGCCGACCTGGAGAACCTGGTCGCGCTGCACGATGCCTCGACCATCGCCGCGGTGATCGTCGAGCCGATCGCCGGCTCCACCGGCGTGCTGATCCCGCCCAAGGGCTACCTGAACAAGCTGCGCGAGATCTGCGACAAGCACGGCATCCTGCTGATCTTCGACGAGGTCATCACCGGCTTCGGTCGCACCGGCAACGCCTTCGCCGCGCAGACCTTCGGGGTCACGCCCGACATGATCGTGATGGCCAAGGGCCTGACCAACGGCTCGGCGCCGATGGGTGCGGTCGCCGTCAAGCGCAGCATCCACGACACCTTCATGACCGGGCCTGAGCACCTGATCGAGTTCTTCCACGGCTACACCTATTCGGCACACCCGCTCGCCTGCGCCGCCGGCCTCGGCACGCTCGCGACCTACGAGGAAGAAGGCCTGCTGACGCGCGCGCAGCAGCTGCAGGGCTACTTCGCCGAGGCGCTGCACTCGCTGAAGGGCCTGCCGAACGTCATCGACATCCGCAACACCGGGCTCGTCGGCGGCATCGAGCTGCAAGGGCTGCCGGGCGAGCCGGCCAAGCGCGCGTTCAACATCTTCCTCGACTGCTACGAGAAGGGCGTGCTGATCCGCACCACCGGCGACACGATCGCGCTGTCGCCGCCGCTGATCATCGAACGCCAGCAGATCGACCAGATCATCGACACGCTGCGCGGCGCGATCCAGCGCGCGGCCTGAGAGATGTCAGCTCCCAGCTCACGGCGTTCGCGGCCCCTGGGATCCGAAGGATCCCTTGCGGGATCCCTGGGCGCTCAGCCGGCTTGGGGACGGCCCGGCGCCGGCTGATAACGTCCGAAGCACCCGCACGAAACCACCGAGGGCTTGCCTAGCGCATACCGATGAATTTCCTCAGCGCTGATCGTGAACTGACGCGCCACTCGTACTACGCCGCCACGGCCGTACGGGATGCCCGGTATTCAGCGCTCGAAGGAGAGGCGAGCTGCGACGTCGCGATCGTCGGTGGCGGGCTCGCCGGGCTGTCGGCGGCGATGGAGTTGGCCGAGCGCGGTTTCTCGGTGCGCGTGCTGGAAGCGCGCGAAGTCGGCTTCGGCGCCAGCGGCCGCAACGGCGGCCAGGCGATCCACGGCCTGGCCTGCGACATCGAGGTCATCGAGCAGCAGCTCGGTGTGGCGGAGGCGCAGCGCGTGTTCCGCATGTCGATCGAGGCGCTGGAGCTGATCCGCGCGCGCTGCACGCGCTTCGGCATCGATGCCGATTGGCGCGACGGCTTCCTCGGCGTCGCCACCTCGCCGCGCAAGGCGCGCGAGCTGCTGGCCGGTGCCGAGCAGCTGGCGACGAATTACGACTATCCGATGCATGCGATCCCGCGCGCCGAGCTGCCGCGCTGGATCGAGAGCCCGCGTTATGTCGCCGGCGTGCACGACCCGAAGTCCGGCCACTTGCACCCGCTGAAGTACACGCTCGGCCTGGCGCGCGCGGCAGCCGGCCTCGGCGCGACGATCCACGAGCTGACGCCGGTCACCGCGCTCGACACCCGCGGCGCGCGGCCGGTGCTGCACACCGAGCGCGGCCGCGTGACGGCCCGCCAGGTGCTGCTGGCCGGCAACGTCTACCTGCAGGGCATCGCGCCGCAGATCGAGTCGCGCATCATGCCGGTCGGCACCTACATCATTGCCACGGCGCCGGTCGGCGAAACGCTGGCGCGGCGCCTGATCCCCACGCTGTCGGCGGTCTGCGACAACGACTTCATCCTCGACTACTACCGCTTCGCGGCCGATACCAGCATGCTGTTCGGCGGCCGGGTCAGCTACAGCACGACGACGCCGATGAACCTGGCCGAAAGCATGCGAAAGCGCATGGTCGCCGCGCTGCCGGCGCTGGCCGAAGCGAAGGTCACGCATGCCTGGGGTGGCTTCGTCGACATCTCGATGAACCGCGCGCCGGACTTCGGCCGGCTGCCCTCCTGCCCCGACGTCTACTACCTGCAGGGCTTCTCGGGGCACGGCCTGGCGCTGACCGGGATGGCGGGCAAGCTGGTCGCCGAAGCCATCAGCGGCGACGCCGGCCGCTTCGACACCTTTGCCCGCATTCGCCATCGTCCTTTCCCCGGCGGCAAGTTGCTGCGCACGCCCGCGCTGGTGCTGGGCATGGCGTGGTACCGACTCCGAGACGCGCTCGCATGAACTTCACTCCCAAACCCATGGTGCGCAAACCGGTCGTCCTCGTGCCGGCCTGCAACAAGCCGCTCGGCGAACATCCGTTCCACGTCGCCGGCAAGAAGTACGTCGACGCCGTGCGGCTGGCCGGCGCGCAACCGCTGATCGTGCCGACGGCGTTGCCCGAGGAGCTCGATGCGCTGCTCGACCTGGCCGACGGCGTGCTGCTGACCGGCTCGGCGTCGAACGTGCATCCGAGCCATTTCGACGAGGCGGTGCACGACCCTGCCCTGCCGCTGGATCCGGACCGGGATGCCTGGACACTGCCGCTGATCCCGAAGGTGCTGGCGCGCGGCATGCCGCTGTTCGCGATCTGCCGCGGCACGCAGGAGGCCAACGTCGCGCTCGGCGGCAGCCTGCACCAGGCCGTGCAGGAGGTCGACCCGTACGACGACCATCGCGCGCCGAGCGGCGAGCCGGCCGCCGTGCAGTACGGCCCGGCGCACGATGTCGAAGTCGTGCCCGGCGGCCTGCTGGCCGAGGTGCTCGACAGCAAGCGCTTCGCGGTCAATTCGGTGCACGGCCAGGCGGTGAACAAGCTCGCGCCGGGCCTGCGCGTGGAAGCCCGCGCGCCCGACGGCCTGGTCGAAGCCTTCTCCGTTGCCGAGGCCAAGGGCTTCAATCTCTGCGTGCAATGGCATCCCGAGTGGCAGGCCTCGAGCAACCCGATCTCGATGCAGCTGCTGCAGGCCTTCGGCCAGGCCTGTCGCGCATATCGCGACCGGCATCGCACGGCGATTCCCTAGCGCCGATCTGTTGCTTCAGAGCGCGGCCTGCCGGATCCACGCATCACAGCCGCAACCCCTTCCGAATCGAACAACAGGTGTTCCCATGGTGAACCGAGACAACTTCAATTTCAGCGAGCTCGAACAGTGGCTCAACGAGCGCCGCGTGACCGAGATCGAGTGCCTGGTGCCCGACCTGACCGGCGTGGCCCGCGGCAAGATCCTGCCGCGCGAGAAATTCACCGAAGACCGCGGCATGCGGCTGCCCGAAGCGGTGGTCGCGATGGGCGTGACCGGCGAGTTCCCCGAAGAGGGCCCGTACTACGACGTCATCAGCCCGAACGACATGGACATGCACCTGCGCCCCGACCCGGCGACGGTGCGCATCGTGCCGTGGGCCGTCGACCCCACCGCACAGGTGATCCACGACTGCTACGACAAGGACGGCAAGCTGGTGCCCTTCGCGCCGCGCTCGGTGCTGCGCCGGGTCTGCGAGCTGTATGCGGCCGAGGGCTGGAAGCCGGTGGTGGCGCCCGAGCTCGAGTTCTACCTGGTCGCGCGCAATACCGATCCCGACATGCCGCTGAAGCCGCCGATCGGCCGCAGCGGCCGCGCCGAGACCTCGCGCCAGGCCTATTCGATCGACGCCGTCAACGAGTTCGACCCGCTGTTCGAGGACGTTTACGACTACTGCGAAAAGATGGGCCTGAACGTCGACACGCTGATCCACGAGGTCGGCGCCGGGCAGATGGAGATCAACTTCTTCCACGACCATCCGCTGGGCCTGGCCGACGAGGTGTTCCTGTTCAAGCGCACGGTGCGCGAGGCCGCGTTGCGGCACGACATGTTCGCGACCTTCATGGCCAAGCCGATCGCCGGCGAGCCGGGCAGCGCGATGCACGTGCACCAGAGCGTCATCAACGAGGCCACCGGCCGCAACCTGTTCAGCAATCCCGACGGCACGCCGAGCAAGGAATTCTTCTGGTTCATCGGCGGGCTGCAGAAGTACATCCCCGCGGCGATGGCGCTGTTCGCGCCCTACGTCAACAGCTACCGCCGGCTGGCACGCTTCACCGCGGCGCCGATCAACATCCAGTGGGGCACCGACAACCGCACCGTCGGCATCCGCTCGCCGCTGGCCAGCGCGCAGGCGCGGCGCATCGAGAACCGGGTGATCGGCGCCGATGCGAACCCCTACGTCGCGCTGGCCGCGACGATGGCCTGCGGCTACATCGGCATCAAGAAGCAGATCGAGCCGTCACCCGAGTGCAAGGGCGACGCCTACCTCGGCGACTACCAGCTGCCGCGCAGCCTCGGCGAAGCGCTGACGCTGCTGCGCGAGGACAAGGACCTGCAGGAGGTGCTGGGCTCGGCCTTCGTCACCGTCTATACCGAGGTCAAGGAGATCGAGTACGCGGAGTTCATGAAGGTCATTTCTCCGTGGGAACGCGAGCACCTGCTGCTGCACGTCTGACACGCGAGGAACCGTCATCATGAACACCGAACTCCGCAGCAAAACCCGCACCACGGCGGACTGGCAGGCCGCCGACGCGGCCCACTTCCTGCACCCCTTCACCGACTTCCAGTCGCTCGCGAAGAAGGGCTCGCGCATCATCACGAAGGCCGAGAACATCTACCTGACCGACAGCGACGGCCAGCGCATCCTCGATGCGATGTCGGGGCTGTGGTGCGTCAACGTCGGCTACGGCCAGCAGGCGCTGATCGACGCGGCGACGCGGCAGCTGAAGGAGCTGCCCTTCTACAACGCCTTCTTCCAGACCGCGACGCCGCCGGCGATCGAGCTGGCCGAGCTGCTGGCCGAGGTGACACCGCCGCAGTTCAAGCACGTCTTCTTCACCGGCTCGGGCTCCGAGGGCAACGACACGATCGTGCGCATGGTGCGCCGCTACTGGGACATCCAGGGCCAACCCGGGCGCTCGGTCATCATCAGCCGGCGCAACGGTTATCACGGCTCGACGATGGCCGGCGCCTCGCTCGGCGGCATGAGCGCGATGCATGCGCAAGGTGGGCTGCCGATTCCCGGCATCGAGCACATCGATCAACCGTACTGGGTCGAGCATGGGCAGCACCGCCCGGCGCCGAGCCGCCTCAAGGCGGGCGACCCCCCTCGGGGGGCGGGCGACGAAGGAGACCTGGGGGCCGGCATCTCTCGCGAGCAGTTCGGCCTGGTCGCCGCGCGATGGCTCGAAGAGAAGATCCTTGCGGTCGGCGTCGAGCGCGTCGCCGCCTTCATCGGCGAGCCGATCCAGGGCGCCGGCGGCGTGATCATTCCGCCTGCGACCTACTGGCCCGAGATCCAGCGCATCTGCGACAAGTACGGCATCCTGCTGGTCAGCGACGAGGTCATCACCGGCTTCGGCCGCACCGGCCGCTGGTTCGGCTGCGAGACCTTCGGGGCTCGGCCCGACCTGATGACCTTCGCCAAGGGCGTCACGAGCGGCTACATCCCCTTGGGTGGCGTGATGGTCGGCGAGCGTGTCGCCGAAGCGCTGATCGAGCGCGGCGGCGAGTTCGAGCACGGCTACACCTACTCCGGCCACCCGGTGGCCTGCGCGGTGGCGCTGGCGAACATCAAGCTGATCCGCGAGCTCGGCCTGGTCGAGCGCGTGCACGACGATGTTGGCCCGTACCTTGCTGAAGGCTTCGAGTCGCTGAAGGCACATCCGCTGGTCGGCGATGCCGAAAGCTGCGGGCTGATGGGCGCGGTGCTGCTGGTCAAGGACAAGGACGGGCTGAAGCCCTTCGACGAGAGCGTCGGCATCGGCATGGTCTGCCGCGGCCACTGCTTCCGCGAGGGGCTGATCATGCGGGCGGTCGGCAACCGGATGATCATCGCGCCGCCGCTGGTGATCACCCGTGCGCAGATCGACGAGATGATGGCGCTGATCCGCCGCTGCCTCGACCTGACGCTCGCCGACGCGCGCCGCGAAGGCTGGTTGTGATTTCCCCGATGGGCCTAGTGGCCCATCTGCTTAGACTGCCTGATGTCGCCAATGAGCGCTGAAGCCTGTCCGATCGAAAACACACTGGAGGTTGATTTCATGAAGTTGCCGTCGTCGTCCCGCCGATTGATCACTGGGCTGGCCCTGGCCGCTGCGCTGGGCAGCAGCGCGGTGCGGGCCCAGGAGGAGGACAAGGTCCTCAACGTTTACAACTGGTCCGACTACATCGGCGAGGAGACGATCCGCGGTTTCGAGAAGGAAACCGGCATCAAGGTCCGCTACGACAACTTCGACAACAACGAGATCGTGCACGCCAAGCTGGTCGCGGGCAAGAGCGGCTACGACATCGTCGTGCCCTCGTCGAACTGGGCCAAGCTGCAGATCGACGGCGGCCTGCTCGCGAAGATCGACAAGAGCAAGATCCCGAACTACAAGAACCTCGATCCGGCCGTGCAGGCGCAGCTGGCGCGGCTCGACCCCGGCAACGAGCACATGGTCAACTGGCTGTGGGGCTTCACCACCGTCGGCATCAATGTCGAGAAGGTCAAGGCCGCGCTCGGCTCGACGCCGATGCCGGCCAATGCCTGGGACCTGGTGTTCAAGCCCGAGTACATCTCGAAGCTCAAATCCTGCGGCGTCTCGTTCCTCGACTCGGCCTCCGAAGTGATTCCGGCGGCGCTGCACTACCTCGGCAAGCCGCCCTTCAGCAAGGTGCCGAGCGACTACACCGCCGCCGCGCAGCTGCTGAAGTCGGTGCGCCCGCACGTCACGCTGTTCAGCTCGTCGGGCTACATCAACGACATGGCGAACGGCTCGATCTGCGTGGCGCTCGGCTGGTCCGGCGACATCAACATCGCGCGCCAGCGGGCGATCGACGGCAAGACCGGCCAGACCGTGCAGGCGCTGCTGCCGAGCAACGGCGGCCTGCTCTTCTTCGACGTGATGGTGATTCCCGTCGACGCCGCGCACCCGAACAACGCGCACAAGTTCATCAACTACATCCTGCGCGGCGACGTGCACGCGAGCCTGACCAACAAGGTCTTCTACGCGAACCCGAACCTGGACTCGAAGAAGCACATCAAGCCCGAGGTGGCCAGCAACCCGACCGTCTTCCTGCCCGACGCCGAGCTGAGGAAGATGATCCCGCCGGACGCGCTGAACAACGACCTGCGCCGGCTGATGACGCGCACCTACACCAGCTTCAAGACCGGGCTGTAAGCGCACCGCTTCGGACCGATAGCACCCGAAAGGGGCGGCCGCGACAGGCCCGCCCCGCGAGGAGGAGTGTTCATGCCCGCGAACGGGAATGCCGGCGGCAGCCCGGAGACCGCCTTCCTGCGGATCCAGGACGTCGTCAAGGACTTCGGCGGCCACACGGCGGTCGATCATGTCAGCGTCGACATCGCCCGCGGCGAGATCTTCGCGCTGCTCGGCTCGTCGGGCTGCGGCAAGACGACGCTGCTGCGCATGCTGGCCGGCTTCGAGACGCCGACGTCCGGCCGCATCGTGCTGAACGGGCAGGACCTCGCCGGCCTGCTGCCCTGCGAGCGGCCGCTCAACATGATGTTCCAGTCCTACGCGCTGTTTCCGCACCTGACGGTGTGGGACAACATCGCGTTCGGGCTGAAGCGCGACGGCCTGCCCAAGGCGCAGATCGCCGAGCGCGTCGAGGCGATGCTCAAGCTGGTGCAGCTCGGCAAGTACGCGAAGCGCAAGCCGCACCAGCTCTCCGGCGGCCAGCAGCAGCGCGTGGCGCTGGTGCGCAGCCTCGCCAAGCAGCCGCAGCTGCTGCTGCTGGACGAGCCGCTCGGCGCGCTGGACAAGAAGCTGCGCGAGGAAACGCAGATCGAGCTCGTCAACATCATCGAGCAGGTCGGCGTGACCTGCGTGATGGTCACGCACGACCAGGAAGAGGCGATGACGATGGCCTCGCGCATCGCGGTGATGAGCGAGGGGCGCTTCCTGCAGGTCGGCGCGCCGGCCGACATCTACGAGACGCCGTCGAGCCGCTTCGTCGCCGACTTCATCGGCAACGTCAACCTGATGCCGGGCACCGTCGAGGTCGACGAGCCCGACCACGTGGTGATTGCTGCAGCCGACTGCAAGCACTACGTCGGCCACGGCATCACCGGCACGCTGGGCATGCCGGTGACCGTCGCGCTGCGGCCGGAAAAGATCCAGGTCTCGCGCGACAAGCCGGCCGATGACTTCAACGCCGCGCCGGGCACGATCAAGGACCTGTCGTACTTCGGCAGCTTCACCGTCTACCACGTCGAGCTGGCCAGTGGCCAGCGGCTGAAGGTCTCTCAGGCCAACGTGGTGCGCCACCAGGACGACCAGCTGACCTGGGGCGATGCGGTGTGGGCGCACTGGTCGCCGATGGCGCACGTGGTGTTGACGCAATGAGCGGCGCGGTGGCACGACGCTGGTTCCGCGGCCGCAACGCCGTCATTGGCCTGCCCTATGGCTGGCTGCTGCTGTTCTTCCTGCTGCCCTTCCTGATCCTCGTGAAGATCAGCGTCTCCGAGATGGAGACCGTCAACTTCAAGGACCTGATCACCTTCAAGGAAGGCCTGCTGCAGCTGACGGTCAAGCTGTCGAACTACGTCTTCATCACCGAGGACGCGCTGTACATCAAGACCTACATCGCAAGCCTGAAGTACGCGGCCGCGGCGACGGCGGTGTGCCTGGCCATCGGCTACCCGTTCGCGTACTTCATGGCGCGCGCCCGACCCACCGCCCAGCCGGCGCTGCTGATGCTGGTGATGCTGCCGTTCTGGACCTCGTTCCTGCTGCGCGTCTACGCCTGGAAAGGCCTGCTGTCGGAGAACGGCTGGGCGTTCGACTTCATCGTCGGCAGCGGGCTCGACCAGCTGCTTCACGCCGCCGACATGATCCCGGCGCCGGGCAAGCTGATGTACACGCCGTTCTCGCTGGTGCTGGGCATGGCCTACACCTACATGCCCTTCATGATCCTGCCGCTGTACGGCAACCTGGCGAAGCTGGACCTGCGCCTGCTGGAAGCGGCGGCCGATCTGGGCGCGACGCCGTGGGTGGCCTTCTGGAAGGTCACCGTGCCGCTGTCGAAGGCCGGCATCATCGCCGGCTCGATGCTGGTGTTCATTCCCTGCATCGGCGAGCTGGTGATCCCCGAGCTGCTCGGCGGCCCCGAGACGCTGATGATCGGCCGCGTGCTGTGGGACGAGTTCTTCTCGAACAACGACTGGCCGATGGCGGCGAGCGTCGCGGTGGTGATGATCCTGTTGATCATCGTGCCGCTGGCGATCTTCAACAAATACCAGGCCGAAATGCAGGAGGCACGTCGATGACCTCCGCGTCCTTCAACCGCTATTTCGCGAAGGGGTGGCTGATTTTCGGCTACGCCTTCCTGTACCTGCCGATCCTTGCGCTGGTGATCTACTCGTTCAACGATTCGCCGCTGCCGAACGTCTGGCGCGGCTTCACGTTGAAGTGGTACGCCGCGCTGGCGCAGGACACCGAGATCCTGTCCGGCCTGTGGCTGAGCCTGCGCATCGCCTTCTTCACCGCCTGCGGCGCGGTGGTGCTGGGCACGCTGGCGGCGTTCACGCTGGTCAAGTACCGGCGCTTTCGCGGTCGCACGGTGTTCTCGGGCATGGTCACGGCGCCGCTGGTGATGCCGGAGGTGGTGGTCGGGCTGTCGCTGCTGTTGATGCTGGTGTCGATCCAGCGCGCGACACAGTCGGCCTTCGGCTGGGGCTTCCCCGAGCGCGGCATGCTGACGATCTGGCTCGGCCACCTGCTGCTCGGCATGGCCTACGCCACGGTCGTCGTGCAGGCGCGGCTTCAGGACCTGAACCCGCAGCTCGAGGAAGCCGCGATGGACCTGGGCGCGCGGCCGCTGCAGGTCTTCGTGCTGGTGACGCTGCCGATGATCGCGCAGTCGCTGGCCTCGGCATGGCTCTTGACCTTCACGATCTCGCTCGACGATGTCGTGCTGTCGGCCTTCCTGTCCGGCCCCGGCTCGACGACGATGCCGCTGGTGATCTTCTCGCGCGCGCGGCTCGGGCTGAACCCGAGCGTCAATGCGGTGGCGACGATCATCGTGGCGATCGTCGCCATCGGCGTGCTGATGGCCAGTTATGCGATCGCCCGCGCCGAGCGCCGGCGCCAGCAGGAGCTCGCTGCTGCGGCTCGCGGCTGACCCAACCCGAATACCAACGAACAACCCCCAGAGGAGTCCCGATGAAGAACCGAATCCCCTTCACTGCCCTCGCCTTGGCGCTGGCCGCGGCCTTCCCGGTCCAGGCCCAGTCGAACGCCGAGATCCTGAAGGAGCTGCAGGACCTGAAGGCCAAGGTGGCCGATCTCGAAGCCAAGTTGAAGGCGCAGGAAGCCCGGTCGCCGACCTCGCCGCCGACACCGCAGTGGGGCATGACGCCCGAGCAGGCGCGCGAGCTGAACCGCGTCGCGGTGAAGACCGAGGCGCTGGAAGATGCGGTCGAAGCCCAGGGCCTGAAGATGTTCAAGATCAACGGCTTCATGGACCCGACGTACCTGTGGAACCAGCGCCAGGACCGCGCCGGCTTCCAGTTCCTGAACCCGGTGGCGCTCGACGGCTACAACTACGACAACTCGTACTTCGGCGGCGCCTACCTCGACCTGCAGAAGGAGATGGAAGGCGGCACGAAGTGGCGGCTGACGCTGGTGCCCAACCGCGGCACCGGCAGCGTGATCGGCGAGCAGTCGATCGTGCAGGAGGCGTCGGTCTCGGTGCCGCTGGGCAGCCTGCAGACGCGGCTGATCGCCGGCCAGGTGCCCGACTGGTCGGGCTATGAATACCAACAGGCGACGCTGAACAAGCTGATCACGCACAACCTGCTCTACGACTTCACGCTGCCCACGCTCTACACCGGCGCCGGCATGGAATACATCCGCGGCAAGTGGTGGAGCCGCTGGATGCTGGCCAACGTCAATACCAGCAAGCGCAATGCGGGCGAGAAGGCGCCGGCCTTCGTCTACCGCGTCGATTACTCGCGCGGCGAGTTCCAGGGCTTCGGGTTTGCGGGCCTGCATGGCAAGGCAGCGAACTTTCGCGCCGACGGCGCGAACCCGGTCAGCGGCGAGGACTACTCGACCCGCGACACACGCGTGAACCTGTTCGAGTTCGACGCCTACTTCATCCGCGGCGACTGGACCGTGCAGGGCCAGGTGAGCTACGGCACGCAGAAGCAGGCGGCGATCAACGCCCACCCCGAGACCGGCGAGCTGCGCGACAGCCGGTGGACCGGCGTCTCTGGCCTGGTCGCCTACAAGTTCATCCCGCGCTGGGAGCTTGTCGGCCGCTTCGACCACGTGCGCAACAACAAGAACGGCGGCGGCCTGCTCGGCTACACGGTCGCCGACGACCGCAACGGCATCGGGCCCTCACGTGCACTGCCGACGGCCGATGGCCTGGTCGACTGCACCGCGACCTGGGTCGACGGCTGCGACAAGGGCGCCAACCGCAGCGCGCTGTCGCTGGGCATCTCGTACCTGTTCAACCTGAACACGACGCTCAAGGCCGAGGCCCGCTACGACCGCGCCAACCTGCCGGTCTTCCTCGACGTCAAGTCCGGCGAATACCGCAAGAGCAATGCGGTGTTCGGCACCTCGGTGGTCGTCAGCTTCTGAGCGCTGCACACTCGACCGATTCCTCCAGGAGACATCCCATGGCCAACCCGATCGACTGGCATGCCCGCGCCCGAGAGCTGCGCATCGACGGCCGCTGCGTGATCGACGGCGAACGCCGCGCCGCGCAGAACGGCGAGACCTTCGCCTGCCTGTCGCCGATCGACGGCCGCTCGCTCGGCGAGGTGGCGCGCGGGCGCGAGGCCGATGTCGATGCCGCCGTGCGCGCGGCGCGCGCGGCCTTCGACGACGGCCGCTGGGCCGACAAGGCGCCGGCGCAGCGCAAGCGCATCCTGCAGAAGTTTGCCGAGAAGATCCTGGCGGCCAAGGAGGAGCTGGCGCTGCTGGAGACGCTGGACATGGGCAAGCCGATCCGCGATTCGCTGGCGGTCGACGTACCGTCGGCGTCGCGCTGCATCCAGTGGTACGCCGAGGCCGTCGACAAGGTCTACGACGAGATCGCGCCGACGCCCAAGAGCGGCCTGGCGCTGATCACGCGCGAGCCGATGGGCGTGATCGGTGCGATCGTTCCCTGGAACTACCCGATGCTGATGGCCTCGTGGAAGCTCGGCCCCGCGCTCGCCGCCGGCAACTCGGTGGTGCTCAAGCCCAGCGAGAAGAGCCCGCTGACGGCGCTGCGGCTGGCCGAGCTGGCCGTCGAGGCCGGGCTGCCGCCGGGCGTCTTCAACGTCGTGCCCGGCTACGGCCACGAGGCCGGCGAGGCGCTGGCGCTGCACATGCAGGTCGACGCCATCGGCTTCACCGGCTCGACGCGCACCGGCCGCCGCATGCTCGACTACGCCGGCCGCTCGAACCTGAAGCGCGTCTACAACGAGCTCGGCGGCAAGTCGGCCTTCGTCGTCTTCGACGATTTCGCCGACGTCGCGCGCGCCGCCAGGACCGTCGCCGGCAGCATGTTCTACAACCAGGGCGAGAGCTGCAATGCGCCCTCGCGCGTGTTCGTGCACGAGCGCATCGCCGACCAGTTCGTCGCCACCGTCGCTGCCGAGGCGCCCAAGTACCAGCCGGGCGACCCGCTCGACGCCGCCACCGCGATGGGCGCGCTGGTCGACGACACCCAGCTGAAGACGGTGATGGGCTACATCGACGCCGGCCAGAGCGAAGGCGCGCGGATTGCTGCGGGCGGCAAGCGGGTGCGCACCGAGTCGGGTGGCTACTTCGTCGAGCCGACGGTCTTCGACGGTGTCGCCAACACGATGAAGATCGCCCGCGAGGAGATCTTCGGCCCGGTGATGAGCGTGATCCGGTTCAAGGACGAGGCGGAAGGCGTGGCGATGGCCAATGATTCGAGCTACGGCTTGCAGGCCAGCGTGTGGAGCGACAACATCAACCGTGCGCACCGCGTCGCTCGGCGCTTGCGCGCCGGCACGGTGCACGTGAACCAGTACGACGAGGACGACATCACCGTGCCCTTCGGCGGCTACAAGCAGAGCGGCAACGGGCGCGACAAGAGCCTGCATGCGTTCGACAAGTACACCGAGCTGAAGACGACGTGGATCCGCATTGATTGAACTCTGGAGGTCCGGCATGAAAGATCTGCGCGAGAGGCTGCAGGCCAAGGGCGTGCACACGCTGCTGGCGCAGTTCACCGACATCCACGGCGTGGCCAAGGGCAAGCTGGTACCGCTGGCCCACCTGGATGACCTGCTGACCGACGGGGCCGGCTTCAGCGGCCCGTCGATCGCCGGCACCGGTCTGCCGCGCACCGGCCCACGCGCCGAGTACTGGGCGCGCGGTTATGCCAGCACGGCCGTCGCGATGCCGTGGATGCCGGGCCATGCGCGCATCGTCTGCGACGGCTGGGTCGACGGCGAGGCCTTCGACGCCTGCCCGCGCCAGGTGCTCAAGCGCGCGACCGAGCGGCTCGACGAACGCGGCTGGCATCTGCGCACCGGCATCGAGCCCGAGTTCTTCCTGCTCAAGCACGAAGGCGAACGCTGGCTGCCGGCCGACGACGGTGACCGGCTCGACAAGCCGAGCTACGACCTGAAGGCGCTGCCGCGCCAGCGCGACTTCCTGCAGGCGCTGCACCAGTCGCTGGCCGGCTGCCGGCTCGACATGCTGCAGATCGACCACGAGGATGCGCACGGCCAGTACGAGCTGAACTTCGGCTTCGACGAGGCGCTGACCAGCGCCGATAACCTGATGCTGTTCAAGATCGCCGCGCAGGCGCTGGCCGAAGAGCGCGGCATGGTGTTCTCGATGATGCCCAAGCCCTTCGCCAACCAGCCGGGCAGCGGCATGCATTTCCACGTCTCGCTGTGGAAGGGCCAGGGCGTCGACGGCAGCAACCTGTTCATGCCGCACACGCCGGACGGCGCGGCGAACCCGTCGGCCGGGCTGTCGCCGCTGGGCCGCCAGTTCGTCGCCGGGGTGCTGGCGCATGCGCCGGGGCTGTCCGCGCTGGCCGCGCCGACGGTCAACAGCTACAAGCGGCTGGTGGTCGGCGAATGCCTGTCCGGCACCAGCTGGGCGCCGGCCTACATCGCGCACGGCGCGAACAACCGCACCGCGCTGGTCCGCACGCTGCCCGGCCGCTTCGAATGGCGCCTGCCCGATGCCAGCGCGAACCCGTATCTCGCCAGCGCCGGGCTGATCGCCGCCGGGCTCGACGGCATCGAGCGCAAGCTGGAGCTGCCGCCGGCGCAGGACGACGACCTGTTCGAGCTGAGCGCGGCCGAGCTGCGCGTGCGGGCGATTCCCGTGCTGCCGCAGAGCCTGGACGCCGCGCTCGATGCGCTGCAGGCCGACGAGGTGCTGACCGCCGCGCTCGGCGCGACGCTGACGGCGCAGTTCGTGAAGCTCAAGCGCCAGGAATCGCTGGCCTACCAGCGCCACGTCAGCGACTGGGAACTGCAGCGCTACGCGGCCGCCTTCTAGCGCTTCGACCGCCGCGTGCACCCGCCGCCGCTGCTGGCCTACGCCTGCCTGGCGGCCAGCATGGCGCTGGTCGGCAGCTATGTCGGGTTGTCGCGGCTGCTGGTGGCGGTGTTCCCGGTCTTCCTGCTCGCCTGGCTGCGCTTCGGCATCGCGGCGCTGGCGATGCCGCACTGGCTGGCGCGGGGGCCCGGCGAGGCGCCGCTGTCGACCCACGACCGCTGGCTGCTCTTCTGGGAGAGTTTCCTCGGCAACTTCCTGTTCTCGATCTGCATGCTGTTCGGCGTGCTGCTGACCTCGGCGGTCGCCGCTGGCGTCGTGATGGCGGCGATTCCGGCGGCCGTCGCGCTGATGTCGCGGATCTTTCTCGGCGAGCGCCTGTCGCGCCGGGTGATCGCCGGCATCGCCTGCGCCGTGGCCGGCATCGCACTGCTGGCGTTGACTCGTGCGCCCGAGGGGCACGCCGGCAGCGCCCCGGGCGGTGCCGCGACTGCCCTGCCCCGCTGGCTCGGGCCGCTGCTGCTGCTCGGCGCGGTGCTGTGCGAGGCGAGCTACGTCGTCATCGGCAAGCGGCTGACGGCGCAGGTCTCGCCACGCCGCATCAGCGCGCTGATCAACCTGTGGGGCCTGATGCTGGTGACGCCGCTCGGGCTGTGGCAGGCGCTGTCCTTCGATTTCGGCGCGGTCGCGCCCGGCACCTGGGCGCTCCTGGTCTTCTATTCGCTCGCCGCGAGCGTCGTCACCGTCTGGCTGTGGATGAAGGGCCTGGCCCAGGTGCCCGCGCAGCGCGCAGGCGTGTTCGCGGTGATGCTGCCGGTCAGTGCCGCGCTGGTCGGCGTGGTGTTCCTCGGCGAGCCCTTCACGGGCGCGCACGTCGTGGCGTTCGTGCTGGCCTTGGCCGGGCTGCTGCTGGCGGCGTGGCCGAGCCCGGCTCCATCAAACTGATGATCGACCGGCTTGACGGTGCGCACTAGCATCCAGGCGAATTCGATCGACCGCCTGGAGTAACCGATGCCGCTGCAGATCGCGTTGGTCATGCCATGACCCCACCCGCCATCACCGTCGCCCTCGTCGAAGACGACGCCACCGTGCGCGAGCGCTTCGCACGCGTCATCGCCGCGAATCCCGAGTTGCAGCTGCTGCACGCCGCGGCCACCGCGCAGCAGATGCTCGACTGGCTGGCCGACAACGCGGCCGACGTGCTGCTCGTCGACCTCGGCCTGCCGGACCGGCCGGGGCTCGACGTGATCCGCCATTGCCGCCAGGTGCAGCCGGCCTGCCAGGTGATGGTGATCTCGATCTTCGGCGACGAGGCCAACATGCTGCGCGCGTTCGAGTGCGGCGCGCGCGGCTACCTGCTGAAGGACGGCAACGAGCAGGACCTGGCCGCGCACGTGCTGAACCTGCATGGCGGCGGCTCGCCGATGTCGCCTATCATCGCGCGCCAATTGCTCGTGCGCTGGCAGGCCGGCGGCCAGACACCGACACCGACACCGGCCGCGGCACCGGCGCGGCCAGCGCCGATGTCGGCGCCGCTGTCGGGCAAGGAGAGCCAGGTGCTCGATCTGGTAGCGCGCGGATTCACCTACCAGGAAGTGGCGCAGCACCTGGGCGTGGCCGTCACCACCGTCCAGACCCATGTGCGCAACATCTACGGCAAGCTCGACGTGCACAACAAGGCCGAGGCACTGTTCGAGGCGCGGCAGCTGGGCTTGCTGCGGCACTGACTCCTTGCAGCGGCTGCTCCACACGCTGATCCTCGCCGTCACGCTGTTCGCCGGCCTGCTGGCGCCGACGCAGGCCAAGACCGACGTGATCACGCTGCGCGAGGCGCAGGCCCGGCTCGAGCCCGCCGGCCTGCCGCCGCAGCAGCAGCCAGCGCTGAAGCTGTCGCATCGGTGGGACGAGGCCTTTCCGGGTCGCGATGGCCGCGCCCTTTACACGCTGGCGCTGCCCGCCGGCGGCGGTGACGAGCCGATGGCGCTGCTCTTCACGCGCGTCGGCAACCAGGTCGAGGTGCGGGTCAACGGCCGCGTCGTCGCGCGCTTCGGCGAGCTGGGCAAGCCGCGCTTCGATGCCGCCAAGACGACGCGGCTGGTGCCGGTGCCGGCCGTGCTGCTGCAGGCCGAAGGCAACCGGCTCGAGGTCGAGGTGACAACGCAGGCCTCGCGCTGGGGCGGGCTGTCCTTGGTGCAGTACGGACCCGCCAGCACGCTCGCCGAAGTGCTGGCGGACCAACTGCGCTGGCGCCACCACGCGGCGCTGGTGCTCGTCGCCGGCTTCGCGCTGATGGGTGCGCTGTCGCTTGCGCTGTGGCATCGCCAGCGCGAGCCGCTGTACGGCTGGTTCGGCCTCGCGGCGCTGCTCGGCGTCGTGCGCCACCTCGACCGCATCTGGTCCGACGTGCCGGTGCCGTGGCCGGCCTGGGGCGCGATCACCGCGGCGGCGTACGCCGCGCACCTGGTGACGATCATCCACGTCGGCGCGCTGATGGTCGACGCCACCGGCGCGCGCCTGCGGCGTTCGATGGCGGCGACGCTGGTGGTCTCGGCGGGGCTCGGCATCGTCGCGCTGCTGCTGCACAAGCCGCTGCTGTGGGACATCGGCCTGGTGGCCATGGTGCCCTACGGCGTGGCGGTCGTGATCGCGCTCGGCCGCGTCGCCTGGGCGCGCGGCGGTGCGGCGCGCTGGCTGCTGGCGGCGGTTGCGCTGCTGCTGCTGACCGGCAGCGCGCACGACCTGGGCGTGCGCCTGGGCTGGTGGCCCGGTGGCGGCGGTCGCCTGTCGGTCATGCCGTTCGCGACCTTCCTGATCGCGCTGGGCATGTTCGGCCTGATCGCCCAGCGCCACAACCGCACCGTGCTCGACTATCGCCAGCTCAACGACGAGCTCGCGCAACGCGTGCAGCAGCGCGAGGACGAGCTGCGCCAGGCCCTCGACACGCTGCACCTGCAGCAGCGCGAGCAGGCGGTGCTCGAGGAGCGCCAGCGCACGATGCGCGAGCTGCACGACGGTGTCGGTGCGCAGCTGGTGGCGCTGCTGAACCTCGCCAGCCAGGGCCCGGTCGACGCTGCGCTGGTGCAGGAGCAGGCCAAGCTCGCGCTCGACGAGATGCGCATGGCGGTCGACGCGCTGCAGCCGATGAACGGCGACCTGACCACCGTGCTCGCGACGCTGCGCTACCGGCTGCAGCCTCGGCTCGCGGCGGCCGGCATCGCCGTCGACTGGGACATGCCGCCGCTGCCGCCGCTGGCGCACCTGACGCCGCACAGCGTGCTGCAGGTGCAGCGCATCCTGCTCGAGGCGGTGACCAATGTGCTGAAGCACGCCGCGGCCTCGCGCATCCGCGTCAGCGCCCGGCTGGTCGACACGCCCGCGCCGGCGATCGAGATGAGCCTGCACGATGACGGCCGCGGGCTGCAGCCGGGCGCCGCGCCGCCGCATGCCGGGCGCGGCCTGGCGAACATGCAGGCCCGCGCCCAGGCGATCGGCGCCAGCCTGGTGGTCGAGAGCACCGCGCCGCGCGGCACGCGGGTGTGCCTGCGCTGGCCGCTGCCGCCCGCCGTCGCCTGACGCGTCTTTAGGACGCTAGGCCGCGCCGACCAGCGCCTGCAGCGCGGCGGCCTGTGCAGCGACGATGCCGCGCTCGGTGATCAGCCCGCCGACCAGCCGCGCCGGCGTCACGTCGAAGGCCGGATTCAGCGCATTGCAGCCGGCCGGCGCGAGCTGCACCTCCGTCATCTCGCCCTTGTCGTCGAGGCCGGCGATGTGCGTCAGCTCGCGCGCCGCACGCTCCTCGATCGGGATCTCGGCCCGGCCGTCGCCGAGCGTGGCATCGAAGCTCGACAGCGGCATCGCGACGTAGAACGGCACGCCGTTGTCGTGTGCGGCCAGCGCCTTCAGGTAGGTGCCGATCTTGTTGCAGACATCGCCGTTGGCCGCCACGCGGTCGGCGCCGACCAGCACCACATCCACCTGCCCGCGCTGCATCAGATGGCCGCCGGCGTTGTCGGCGATCAGCGTGAAAGGCACGCCCTGCTGGCCGAGCTCCCAGGCGGTCAGGCTGGCGCCCTGGTTGCGTGGCCGCGTCTCGTCGACCCACACGTGCACGGCCAGGCCGGCCGCCTGCGCCTTGTAGACCGGCGCCAGCGCGGTGCCCCAGTCGACCGTCGCCAGCCAGCCGGCATTGCAATGCGTCAGCACCTGCAGCGGGGCATCCGCCGGCTTGGCCGCGGCCAGGCGGCGCAGCAGCGCGAGCCCGTGCTCGCCGATCGACTCGTTGACCGCGACGTCCTCGTCGGCGATCGCGCCGGCTTCGGCCCAGGCCGCCGCGCAGCGTTCGTCGAGGGCGATCGGGGCCAGCGCATCGAGCATGCGCTGCGTCGCCCAGGCGAGGTTCACCGCGGTCGGCCGCGCGTTGTCGAGAAAGGCCTTGGCTGCCTGCAGCGCCGCGTCGGTCGCCTGGTGGCGGCATTGCAGTGCCAGGCCATAAGCGGCGGTCGCGCCGATCAGCGGCGCGCCGCGCACCGCCATCGAGCGGATCGCCGCATGCACTTCGGCGATGTCGGTCAGGCGCAGTTCGAGCCAGCGGTGCGGCAGGCCGCGCTGGTCGATGATGTAGACGGCATCGGCCTCGGCGGCCGGCCAGATCGTGCGGCGGCGCTGGCCGGCGACGATCATCCGAGCAGTCTCCCGGCGATGAACTTCAACTGTTCAACGACCGCGGGATCACGCGCTGACGGCGCCGTGATCAGCGCATGGTCGAGGGCACGCCGGCAGGCGCAGCCGGCCGCCGTCGGATCGTGGCAGGCCGCTTCGGCCACGCCCGCGACGAGCGCGCGCCCGCGGTCGGCGTTCGACAACAGCACCTGGATGATCGCGTCGACGGTCACGGCGTCATGCTGCGGGTGCCAGCAGTCGAAGTCCGTGACCATGGCTACCGAGGCGTAACAGAGTTCAGCCTCGCGGGCGAGCGCCGCCTCGGGCAGGTTCGTCATGCCGATGACGTCGGCATTCCACGAGCGGTACAGGCGCGACTCGGCCAGCGTGCTGAACTGCGGCCCTTCGATCGCCAGGTAGGTGCCGCCGCGCGTGGCCGCGATGTCCAGCGCCGACAACGCTTGTTGCAGATGGTCGCCGAGCCGCCCGCACACGGGATGGGCCATCGACACATGCGCGACCAGCCCGCGGCCGAAGAAGGACTTGACCCGCGCCGTCGTGCGGTCGATGAACTGGTCGACCAGCACGAAGCGCCCCGGCGGCAGGTCGGCGCGCAGGCTGCCGACGGCGCTCAGCGACAGCACGTCCGTCACGCCCAGGTGCTTCAGCGCCGCGATGTTGGCCCGGTAGTTGACCTCCGAGGGCGGAATGAGGTGGCCGCGGCCATGGCGCGGCAGGAAGGCCAGCCGGGCCGGCCCGCGCGGCGTCGGCAGCGTGCCGATGAAGATTTGATCGGACGGCGCGCCCCAGGGCGTGTCGACCGCCACCCACGCCGTGTCCTGCAGGCCCGCGAGCTCGTAGACGCCGCTGCCGCCGATGATGCCGAGCATGGACGCTCCTTTGGTGCGTTGGGTCCCGACGTCAGGCAGCCCAGTTCTCGAGACGCAGGCCCGGCACCCGTTCGAACTCGCGCAGGTTGTTGCTGACGAGTGTTGCGCCGACGGCGTGTGCGTGGGCGGCGATCAGCGTGTCATAGGGTCCGATAGGCGTACCTTGCGACGCGAGCCAGGCGCGCAATGAGCCACTGAGTTCCGCGGCAGCTGCATCGAAGGGTGAAACTTCGAGGGTCGCCAGGAAGCGGCGCAAGGCTTCCAGGTTGCGCTTGGATCCGGTGCGCGCGACGCCGTAGTGGAGTTCGGCAGCGGTGATCGACGATACGCCCAGGCCGGCTGGTTGATGCTCGCGCAGCTTCCTCAACACGGCAGGCGGCCGTTCGTTGATGGCGTAGATGCAGATGTCGGTATCGAGCATGTACCGCATCAGCGTTGAACCTCGAACGTGGCGCGGTGCTGCTCGGGCGGCTGATCGCGCTGCAGCCGGACATCGGGCTCGAATGCCTCCAAGGCCGCGATCATCGCGTTGGCATCCGGAGGCGGCACGGCGCTGAGCACCACCTCGTTGCCGACGCGGCGCACGTGCACTTCTGTACCCTCGAAGCGGAACTCCTTGGGCAGACGGACGGCCTGGCTGCCGCCGTGCGTGAAGAGCTTGGCAACGCTCATGACGGTCATCCTGCGGTTCGAAGCCGGTAGTGTATACGGTGTAGCTATGTTGGTGAACGGCCAATGACCACTGACGCGCCGCCTCAGGCGGCCTGCACCGCGCGCTCGACGGCGACCTCGCCGCGGCGCGCGCTGCGCGCGAGCAGCAGCACCTCGGCCGCCGGCCGGTCCTTCAGCCGGTGGTCGCTCAACACCTGGCGCCAGCGGCGCGCGCCCGGCCGACCGTTCCACAGCCCGAGCATGTGGCGCGCGACGTGCGCCCACGGCACGCCGCGCTCGGACTGCTGGCGCGCCATGTACGCGGCCATGTGGTCCTCGATCATCTCGCGCCAGGCATCGTCGGCCTCGGCGGCCGGCCCCAGCGCGCCGAGGAAGTCCGCATCCCAGCCGGCCATCAGCGCCGGGTTGTGGTACGCCTCGCGCCCGAGCATCACGCCGTCGATCAGCTGCAGCTCGCGCGCGACGCCCTCGTTGTCGTCGATGCCGCCGTTCAGCACCACGGTGAACTCGGGGAACTCGCGCTTGAGCCGGTGCACGATCTCGTAGCGCAGCGGCGGAATCTCGCGGTTCTCCTTCGGGCTCAGCCCCTTGAGCCAGGCGTTGCGCGCATGCACGATGAAGACCGTGCAGCCGCCTTCGGCCACGGTGCCGACGAAATCGCGCACGAACTCGTAGGACTCCTGCCGGTCGATGCCGATGCGGTGCTTGACCGTCACCGGCAGGCCCACTGCGTCGCGCATCGCCTTCACGCAGTCGCGCACCAGCGCGCCTTCGGCCATCAGGCAGGCGCCGAAAGCGCCGCGCTGCACGCGCTCGCTCGGGCAGCCGCAGTTGAGATTGACCTCGTCGTAGCCCCAGCGCTCGGCGAGCCGCGCGCTGTGCGCCAGGTCGGCCGGCTCGCTGCCGCCCAACTGCAGCGCGAGCGGGTGCTCCTCGGCGTTGAAGTCGAGATGCCGCGGCACATCACCGTGCAGCAGCGCGCCGGTCGTCACCATCTCGGTGTACAGCCGCGTGCGCTTGGTGATCAGCCGGTGGAAGTAGCGGCAGTGGCGATCGGTCCAGTCCATCATCGGGGCTACGGACAGGCGCCACTTGCTAAGCTGTTGATTCAAGACAGATTTTCTCGATGATTGAGGAGCGCAAAGAGGCCAGCGTGCGGCGCACATGCCGTGCATCCGTGCAAAGCGGCGCACACGGGCACATTTTCCCAGCAAGCGAGTCATCGTTGGAACCGCGCTGCGGAACAATCCGAGACCGTCCACATGCGCAGCGTGCGCGCCCCGTCCCAAGTAGGAAGAACATGACCCATTGCACCGGGCTCGTCGCCCTGCGCCGCCTGCGCTCAGCGCTGTCATCGACCTTGCGGCGTACGCTGGTCGCCGCACTGCCCTTCGTGGTGCCGCTCGCGCTGTCCTTCGCGCCGGCCGCGCACGCCGAGCGGCCCAAGGAACACTACATCCTGCTGCCGGGCTTTCGGGAGTTCTACGCCAACAGCTACACGCCGTCCGCGAAGAACGTGGCCTTGCTGAACCAGTTGAAGATCGGTGCGACCACACCGCGGCGCGTGGCTTTTCATCCCGACAAGAAGCAGTTCGATTGGCTGCTGTGCCGCGGCAGCTACCCGATCTATGCGCCTGGCCAGGCGTCGTTCGCCACGCTGTTGGAGGCGGCCGTCAACCTGGAACTGCAGCAGGCAGGCCTTGCGAGCGAGGATGGGCCGAAGGTGCAGATCTGGCTGGACCAATTCGACTTCAGTTCGGCGCTGTTCGGCAACGCCCACTGGGCCATCGACCTGACGCTGGCCGACGAGGGAAAGCCACCGATATCCGTGACCTCGGTGCACGAGTTCGAGGGGCGCCATGGCGCGGGAACGGCCTGCGGGCAGATCAGCTTTCAGCTCCAGACGGCGCTCGAGGGCGTCCTGTTCAAGCTGTACTCGGCCCCTGGGTTTTCTGCGCTGTTCCGCTGAGCGGCTTCGAGTTCGAGGCCAGGCGCCTGGCTGGGCGGCTGGACCGCAGCCACTGGTTCATTCGCGCCCGGCAGCCTCAGAACCGCGGCAGATCGTCCAGCCGTTGCCCGCTGGCGCGCGCCTCGATCAGCCGCAGCTTGCCGTCGCTGTCGCGCTCGATCCGCACCTCGCCGCCCGACGCCCGCTGCCCGCCGTTGAGCCGGCTCCAGAACTCGATGGTCTCGCCGGCTTCGATAGCAGCCGCGAGCTGCTCCAGCGTGGCTTCCTGCGCCGCACCGGTCGGCATTCGGGCCGTGGCGACCTCCTGCCATCGAACCACGGCGATCCGGCCATCGAGACCGAGCCGGACGTGCGTGATGCCGCGGGTCATCATCGTCAGGGGAACCGGCCGGAGGCGACCGAGGCTGCCAGTGCCGGCACGTCAATGCTGACCTGTTGCACGGTCAGCTCGGCAGGCCGCGTGGCGAGCCAGTAGCCGCCCAGTGCGGCAATGGCCAGGATGCTGCCCGTCAGGATGGTCGATCGCTTCATGTGTGCTCCCGGCAGCCGGGAGTCGGCGCAGGTCACGACCACAGGCTACGCGCCCGATCGACACGCTCGCAATACGCTGTATCGCGTAGGGCAAGCTCACTTACACCCTCGCCGCGTTCATGGCCATGCCCGCGGCCAGCCGGGGCAGCAGCTGCTGCGGCAGGTCGTGGCCCATGCCCGGGATCAGGTCACGGCTGGCGCCAGAGATCTTTTGCAACAGGTCGTGTGCCGCACCCACCGGCACCAGCGGGTCGTCCTCGCCGTGGATCACGTGCGTCGGCGCCTGGATGTCCCTCAGCAGCGGCGAGCGGTCGCCATCCGCGGCGATGGCCACCATCTGGCGCACGACGCCCGCCGGGTGGTACGAGCGGCGCACGCTGCGTTCGAGGCGCTGGCGCAGCGCTTGCGGATCGGGCCGGTAGGCCGGGCTGCCGATGACGTGGAACAGGTGTTCGTAGTGCGCGATCTTCGCTTCCAGGTCCGGGCCGCGCGGCCGCGTCATCAGCGCCTGGCGCACCGCCATGCGCGGCTGGGGCAGATGGCGCGCGCCGGAGCTGGTCATCAGCAGCGTCAGGCTGGCCACGCGCTGCGGATGGCGGGCGGCGAGGTGCTGCGCGATCATGCCGCCCATCGAGGCGCCGCAGACGTGCGCCCGCGCGATGCCCAGCGCATCGAGCACGCCGAGCGCGTCGTCGGCCATCGCGCTCATCGGGTACGGCGAGCGCACCTTCAGGTGCAGCGCGTGGCGCAGCGCCGCCTTGACCAGGCTCGGCACGCCGAGGTGGTCGAGGTGCGAGCTCAGGCCGATGTCGCGGTTGTCGAGCCGTATCACGCGAAAGCCGCGGCCGACCAGGTCGGCGACGAGCTCGTCGGGCCAGGCGATCAGCTGCATGCCCAGGCCCATGATCAGCAGCAGCGGCTCGCCGTTGGGCGGGCCCTGGTCGTCGACCTCGAATTCGAGGCCATTGGCTTGCACGCGCATCGTGACGCTCGTTTCGATGGTTAGAACTGGCTGGCCTGCATCGGCGACAGGTGCGTCGTCTTGAAGAACCAGCGCCGCGCGCCGCGCAGGTCGAAGCGCTCCCAGCGCCCGGGGTCCTGCGCCAGGCGGTCGGCGATGGCGTACAGCGCGAGCGGGTTCATGCCCATGCCGATGTGGCTGGCATGGACCTCGATGTTCTCGGCATGTGGCTCGTCGGGGTTGATGCTGCACTGCCAGGCGACGACGCCGTCGGTCTTGCTGTAGATCGAGGTTGTCGGCACCGGCGGCGGCACGCGCAGCTGCGCGATCAGCGCCTCGTTGTGCTCGACGCTCTGGCCGCTGACCATCTCGTAGAAGCGCCACGCGTTGGTGGCGCGCGGATGGCCGGCGAAGGGCGAGCCGAGCGTGATGACGCAGCGCGCGCGCTCGGGTACTTCCTTCGCCAGCTCGCGGGCGTAGACGCCGCCCAGGCTCCAGCCGATCAGGCTGACCGGGCGCTGGTGGCGCTCGGCGACGTAGCGGTAATGCTCGCGGCAGGCCTCGAGCACGCCGTTGCGCGGACCGAAGTTGAAGCCCTGCTTCCACGGGTACGGCACGTAGCCCCGGTCCTCGAGGAAGCTGCGCAGCGGGGCGGTGGTGATGTCGGTGGCGCCGAGGCCGGGGAAGACCAGCACCGGATGCCCGTCGCCGCGCGGCAACTGGCGCAGCCACGGCGCGGCGGCCAGCATCGCAGCCCACTCCCAGGGCGCACGGGCTTCGAGCATCAGCAGCAGCGGCCCCGGGGGTTGAAGGTGGTCCACACCGGGAGGCGGCGGGCCGGCGGGCTTGCGTCGGCGATTCAGGGCCATTCAGGACGTGTTGTGTTGCCGGGCTCCCAACGTGCCCGGATGCGTCCGATCTTATCGGCGCCGCTTGGGGGCCGACGGAGCGCTTGCCCTAGGTGCACGTGTCACGAGAGCGACAGTGTCGAGCGCCGCCTGGGTGGCACCTCTCGTCGCGGTGCGGGTCGCCGTCTGCATGGCGGTCTTCACCGCCTGGCCGACCGCCGCGCCGACGACGCCGCGCGCCGCATCCGGCAGCGCCCGCGACACGCTGCGGCCGACGGCGCTGCCGGCGACACCCTTCATCGCGTCGCTGACGACGCCGGCGAGCCGCCGCCGCGCCTGGCCGAGCACCGCGCGGCCGGTCTCCGCGACGCCTGGCGCCGCGGTGACCGGCGGCGGATTCAGCGCGCGCAGGTCGTCGAAGGCCACCTGCATCGCATTGGCCAGCTGCCGCACGTCGGGCATCGCCTGCGCATCCGCCATGACGCCGAAATCGAGCTGGTCCTCGTAGCTGTGCACGGTGACGTTCAGCGCCATGCCGTGCACGACGATCGAGGTCGGGTAGTTGGCCTTCATGCGCGCGCCGGCCATGAACAGCGGCACCGGCGGGCCGGGCACGTTGCTGATCGCCACGTTGGCCACCTGCGGGATCTTCTCGGCCAGCCGCGCCTTGCCGTAGAGCGCAGTGGCGGCCTCGATCAGCCACGGCGCGCCGAGCGACGGGAAGTCGGTCGGCAGGATGCTCTTCAGGCTGCCCATCGTCGACTTCATCGCCGCGGTCGCCGCCTTGACGTGCGCCAGGCGCTTGCGCAGGTCGGCCAGGTGCGTGCCCAGGCTGATCAGGCTCATCGAGGCCTGGTTGTCGGAGGTGGTGTCGCCCTTCTCGCGCAGCGAGATCGGCACCGCGGCGATCAGCGACTTGCGCGGCAGCGTGCCGTGCTGCTGGAAATAACGCCGCAAGGCGGTGGAGCAGATCAGCAGCACCATGTCGTTGATGGTCGCGTCGTTGGCGCGGCCGATCGCCTTCAGCTCGGCCAGCGGCAGCGACACGCCGGCGAAGGCGCGGCCGGCGGTGACCGACTGGTTCAGCACGGTGCGCGGCGCCAGCGTGACATTGCTGACCTTGGCGCCCTTCTTCTTGCCGCCGAGCAGCTGGCTCTTCTGCAGCACCACGCCGGCGGTGCTGGCGATGGTGCCGACGGTGTCGGGCAGTGACTTGACGATGTTGGCGACCTGTTTCGCCTCGTTGGCCAGCACGCCGCGCAGCATCTCCGGCACGCCGAGGCGGAAGGTCTTCTCGCGCTTGCTGGGCTTGATGTCGAGGTCGCGGCCGCTCGGCACCAGGTCGAGGATCACCTGGCCGAGTGCGACGGCGGCCTGGCCGTCGACCGCCGCATGGTGCAGCTGCGAGTACAGGCCGACCCGCCGGCGCCCTTCCGGCGACGGGCCCAGGCCTTCGAGCACCCAGAACTTCCACAGCGGCCGCTTGCGGTCGAGCAGCTTGACGTGCAGCTCGCCGATGGCGGCTTCGAGCGCCGCCATGCCGTCGCCCTGCTTCGCGCTCTTCGGCAGCTTGTATTCGGCGATGTGCTCGTTCAAGTCCGGCTCGGCATCGACCCAGGCCGGATTCGCAAGGTTCAGCGGCATCCACCACAGCCTGCGCCGCAGTGCCGGCGCCAGCGGCAGCCGCTCGGCCATGTGACGGCGCAAGGCGGTGACGAAACGGCCCTTGAAGCCGGCGGGCAGCTCGAAGACGTTGAGCGCGCCGACGTGCATCGGCATCTCGGGCGTTTCGAGGTACAGGAAGGTGGCGTCGAGGCCGGACAGGCGCTTCATCAGTGCCCGCCCGGCCGCCCGAAGGGCACTGAGCGCCCCTCGGGGGCCGCGAACGAAGTGAGCTGGGGGTCCATGGTCGGATGCTAGGGGTCCAGGTACGCGGCGGCGGCGCGGGGGAACCCTAGGCGTCGCGCGCTTGCAGCAGGTCCCAGCGGTTGCCGTAGAGGTCCTCGAAGACGGCGACGGTGCCGTAAGGCTCGTGCCGGGGCGCTTCGAGAAAGCGCACGCCCGCGGCCTGCATGTGGGCATGGTCGGCGGCGAAGTCGGCGCTGTGCAGGAACAGGCCAACGCGGCCGGCCCATTGGCGGCCGATCGCCGCCTGCTGCTCGGGCGTCGCGGCGCGAGCCAGCAGCAGCGCGGCGCCTTCGGCCCCGGCGGTTGCGCGCGGGCGCACGATCACCCAGCGCTTGTCGCCCATCGGCGTGTCCTCGACCAGCTCGAAGCGCAGCGCCGCCGTGAAGAAGCGGATCGCCTCGTCGTACTCGCGCACCAGCAGCGCGACGGCCGCCAGCGTCATGCCGTGGCTTCCTCACGCTGCAGCGCATGCCACGCCGCCAGCACCTGAGCGGGTTCGATGTCCATCACCTTCGCGTCCGGCGACGGCTCGCACGGGCCGAGCGCGATCACGCGACCGCTGGCCGAGCGTGGCTTCCAGCGCTTCCAGCCGGCCTGGCCATAGAGGACGACCAGCGGGCAGTCCATGGCGCCCGCCACGTGCGCCGGGCCGGTGTCGACGGAGATCATGCCGACCGCGCGCGCGGCCAGGCCGGCCAGCCGTTGCAGCGTCAACTGGTGCGCCGCGCCGTTGATCACCAGGCCCTGCGACGCCGGCACCGCGGCCGCATCGACGATCGCCTGCGCCAGCCCCGCCTCGCGCGCCGAGCCGCAGACCAGCACCGCCGCGTCGGGCAGCTCGGCCAGCACGCCGCGGATCACCGTCGCCCAGCGTTGCGCGGGCCAGTGCTTGTCGTGCGTTCCGGTGCCGAGGCGGCCGCGCTTGTAGGTTTTCTTGTGGCCGGGCTGGACCAGCACCAGCGGCCGCTGCGCCAGGCCCAGGCGCTGCAGCCACTGCCCGGCCTCGTCGTGCCAGGCCGCCGGCACGACGAGCCGTGGCCGGGGTGGCACCTGCGGCACGCGCGCGGGTCCGGGCACGTCGGCGGCGTCGAGTTGCGCGATCTGCAGCCACCAGTCGGCCCAGTGGATGCCGTCACCCGGCCAGTGCTGCCAGGCGCGCACGAGGCGGGGCTCCGGGATGCCGGCACGCGCGATGATGCGCTCGCCGTGGACATCGGGATCACACAGGTAGACGGGGCCGCGGTGCGCGCGCAGCCAGCGCACTGCGCTCCAGCGCGAGGGCGTGAGCCAGTGCGGCGACCGGCGGCTGGCGACCAGTCGCAGCTCCGACAAGGCCGGATCGTGACCGAGCAGCACCGGCGTCCATTCGCCCGACGACAGCAGATGCACCGGCCGGCCATAACGCTCGGCCAGCGCGTTCAGCAGCACCGTGAGCAGGACCGCATCGCCGACCGCCGGGAAGCGCACGACCACCGGTGCATCGGGATCTGCTGTCTCAGGGTCGTGAAGGTCGCCGAGAGGGCGTGGCGCTGCCATGCCGCGCGAGCGTACCAGCACGGCGAACGCTCAGGCGACGGAAAGGCGGCGCTGGCGCAGCGCGAAGGCCTCGTTGGCCAGCAGCGCGCCGATGACCAGCGCGCCGCCGGACAAGGCCGTCGGCCCCGGAGCCTCGCCGGCGCCGACCCAGGCCAGCAGCACGCCGAAGATTACCTCGAGCAGCGCGATCAGCGAGATCTCCGGCGCCGGCAGCACGCGGGCGATGCGCACGGCGATCAGGCACGGGATCGCCAGTTGCACGACGCCGAGCAGGCCGAGCAGCGACAGGTCGTGTGCCGATGCCGACAGCGGCCAGGCCAACGGCAGCGTGACCGCCGCCGACAGCAGCGCGCCGATCAGCACCGCCGGCAGCATGTCGGGCTCCTCGACACTGGGATCGCGTTGATGCTTCTGGTGGATGTACTGCAGCAGCGTCCAGTTCGTCGCGCCCGCCAACGGCACGCCCAGCGCGACCAGGATGCCGGTGAGCGACGAGCCGCCCTCGACCGCCTGGCGGCCGAACATCCATGCGATGCCCAGGCCCGCGACGCCGATCGCGCCCCAAGTGCGCGCCGGCAGCCGGTGGTTCAGGAAGACGCGCGAGAACAGCGCGGTGACCAGCGGCGCGATCGACATCGTCACCAGCACCGTGGCGACAGTCGTCAGCGTGATCGCCACCATGAAGTTGGTGTACATCACCGCCCAGCACAGCCCCGAGGCCCATAACGGCCAACGGGCGCGGGCGATGCCGCGCCACAAGGCCGGGCCGCGCATCAAGCTCAATGCGACGATCAAGGCCAGCGCATTGAACAGGCTGCGCCAGAACGTCACCTCGAAGCTGCGCGCCGAGTCGAGGTGCCGGGTCACGACGCCGGCGATGCTCCACATCAGCGTCACCAGCACCATCAGCGAGACGGCGCGGCTATGGGTCATGCGGCTTCGCGTTGGGCCCGCTTGCGATCGTGTTCCTTCAGGAACCGCTTGCGGATGCGGATCGACTTCGGCGTGATCTCGACCAGCTCGTCGTCGGCGATGAACTCGACCGCGTACTCCAGCGTCAGGATGATCGGCGGCGTGATCTTGATCGCGTCTTCCTTGCCGCTGACGCGGAAGTTGGTCAGCTGCTTGGTGCGGGTGGCGTTGACGACGAGGTCGTTGTCGCGGCTGTGGATGCCGATGATCAGGCCTTCGTAGACCGGGTCGCCCGGCTTCACGAACATGCGGCCGCGGTCGTCGAGCTTGCCGAGCGCATAGGTGAAGATCTCGCCGTCGTCCATGCTGATCAGCACGCCGTTCTTGCGCCCTTCGATCTCGCCCTTGTAGGCCTCGTAGCCGTCGAAGATGTTGCTGATCAGGCCGGTGCCGCGCGTCAGGTTCATGAACTCGTTCGAGAAGCCGATCAGGCCGCGCGCCGGGATGCGGTATTCGAGCCGCACGCGGCCGTTGCCGTCGGTCTCCATGTTGACCAGATCGGCCTTGCGCTCGCCCAGCGCCTGCATCACGCCGCCCTGGTGCTGGTCCTCGATGTCGACGGTGACCATCTCGATCGGTTCGTGGCGCTCGCCATTGACCTCGTGGAACACGACGCGCGGCTTGCTGACGGCCAGCTCGTAGCCCTCGCGGCGCATGTTCTCCAGCAGGATCGTCAGGTGCAGCTCGCCGCGGCCGGAGACCTCGAAGATGCCATCCTCGTCGGTCTCCTTCACGCGCAGCGCGACGTTGCTCTGCAGCTCGCGCTGCAGGCGGTCCCAGATCTGGCGGCTGGTGACGAACTTGCCCTCGCGGCCGGCCAGCGGCGAGTTGTTGACGCAGAAGTTCATCGTCAGCGTCGGCTCGTCGACGGTCAGCATCGGCAGCGGCTGCGGATCGTCCAGGCTGGTGATCGTGACGCCGATGCCGATGTCTTCGATGCCGTTGATCAGCACGATGTCGCCGGGGCCGGCGCTTTCGGTCTGGCGGCGCTCCAGGCCTTCGAAGGTCAGCACCTGGTTGATGCGCGCGCGGCGCGGCGTGCTGTCGGGGCCTTCGCAGACGGCCACGTCGGTCAGGGGTTTAAGCGTGCCCTGGTTGATGCGGCCGATGCCGATGCGGCCGACGTAGCTGGAGTAGTCCAGCGAGCAGATCTGCAGCTGCAGCGGCGCGTTCTCGTCGCCTTCGTGCGGCGGCACATGCTCGAGCACGGCATCGAACAGCGGCGCCAGGTCAGTGCCGACCTCGCCGGCCTTCAGCGTCGCCCAGCCGTTCAGGCCCGAGGCGTAGATCACCGGGAAGTCGAGCTGCTCCTCGGTCGCGCCGAGCTTGTCGAACAGGTCGAAGGTGGCGTTGATGACGTAGTCGCAGCGCGCGCCGGGGCGGTCGACCTTGTTGACGACGACGATGGGTTTGAGGCCCAGCGCCAGTGCCTTCTTGGTGACGAAGCGGGTCTGCGGCATCGGGCCCTCGACCGCATCGACCAGCAGCAGCACGCTGTCGACCATCGACAGCACGCGCTCGACCTCGCCGCCGAAGTCGGCGTGGCCGGGGGTGTCGACGATGTTGACGTGGGTGTCCTTCCACTGCACCGCGCAGTTCTTCGCCAGGATCGTGATGCCGCGCTCGCGCTCGAGGTCGTTGCTGTCCATCACGCGTTCGGCGATCTGCTGGTTGTCGCGGAAGGTGCCGCTCTGGCGCAGCAGCTGGTCGACCAGCGTGGTCTTGCCATGGTCGACGTGCGCGATGATTGCGATGTTGCGGATCTGTGGGCTCATGGTCGTCTTTCGGGGAATTCTCAGGCCGTCTGCAGCAGCGCCTGCACTTCAGGCGGGCTCAGCAGGCGGTCGGCGATCAGCTCGCCGGCGGTGATGTGGGCGCTGCCGAGGAAGGCGCCGGGTTCGGGGCCATACACGCGTATTTCGGGCGCATCGGCATGCTGCACGCGGCGGCGCAGCCCGGAGAGGAAACGGCCGGCTTCGCCGCCGTCGAGCTGCAAGCTCGGCCAATCGGTGAGCAGTGCATCGGGCGGCAGCAGGTGCGCTTCGCGCGCGGCTTCGTCCATCGCCTCGAGTTGCTCCAGCGTCAGTGCATCGGCCAGGGTCAATGCCCCGGTGCCGGTGCGCCTCAGCGCCGCGAGGTGCGCGCCGCAGCCCAGCGCCTCGCCGATGTCTTCGGCGAGGGTGCGGATGTAGGTGCCCTTGCTGCAGCGAACGTCGATCACCAGCGTCTCATGCTGCCAGTCGACGATGTCGATCGAATGAATCGTGACGCGGCGCGGCGTGCGTTCGACCTCGAGGCCGGCGCGCGCGTATTCGTAGAGCGCCTTGCCGTCCTTCTTGATCGCCGAGTGCATCGGCGGCACTTGCTCGATCGGACCGGTGAAGCGCGCGCAGGCCGCATCGATCGCTGCGCGGTCGACGTCCACCGGGCGTTCGTCGACCAGCTCGCCCTCGAGGTCGCCGGTCGACATGCGCTGGCCGAGGCGCAGGGTCGCGCGGTAGGCCTTGTCGGCATCCAGGCTGACCTGCGAGAACTTGGTCGCCGCGCCGAAGCACAGCGGCAGCAGGCCGGTCGCCAGCGGGTCGAGCGTGCCGGTGTGGCCGGCCTTCTCGGCGCGCAGCAGCCACTTCGCCTTCTGCAAGGCGTCGTTGCTCGTCCAGCCGAGCGGCTTGTCGAGCAGGAGCACCCCGTGCAAGGCACGGCGCACCTGGCGCTGGCGCACGGGGCGGTTCATCGCTTCACTCGTCCTTGGCCCGCGTGGCGTTGGCCTGGCGGATCAGCGCGCTCAGCTCGGCGGCGTGCTCGGTCGTGCGGTCGAACTGGAAGTGCAGGGTCGGCACGGTGTGGATCTGCAGCCGCTTGAACAGGCCGTTGCGCAGGTACCCGGCGGCCTCGTTCAAGCCCGCTTCGCATTCGGCCGGGTTGCCGACCAGCAGCGAGAAGTACACCTTGGCATGCGCGTAGTCGGGCGTGACCTCGACGCTGTTCAGCGTGACCATGCCGACGCGTGGATCCTTCAGCTCGCGGATCAGCTCGGCCAGATCACGCTGGATCTGGTCGGCGACGCGGAAGCTGCGGTTGGGGATGGCTTTCTTGTGACGCATGGGGTGCTCCTGGCGAGCTCTTCAAGCACAAACCCCGCCTTCTTTGTCGGAAGGCGGGGTTCGTGGTCGAGCCGGATTCCGCCTTACAAGGTTCTGGCGACTTCCTTGACCTCGAAGAACTCGAGCTGGTCGCCCTCGGCGATGTCGTTGTAGTTCTTCAGCTTGATACCGCACTCGAAGCCTTCGTTGACCTCGCGCACGTCGTCCTTCATCCGCTTGAGCGAATCGATCTCGCCGGTGTAGATCACCACGTGGTCGCGCAGCAGGCGGAAGCGCGCGTTGCGGCGCACCACCCCGGCGGTGACCATGCAGCCGGCGACGGTGCCGATCTTCGATGCCACGAAGACGGTGCGGATCTCGGCCGCGCCGATGACCTCTTCGCGCTGCTCCGGCGCCAGCATGCCGGACATCGCCGCCTTCACCTCGTCGACCGCGTCGTAGATGATGTTGTAGTAGCGCAGGTCGACGTCGTTGCCCTCGGCCAGCTTGCGCGCGCCGGCGTCGGCGCGCACGTTGAAGCCGATGATGACGGCCTTCGACGCGATCGCCAGGTTGACATCGCTCTCGCTGATGCCGCCGACCGCCGCGTGCACGATCTGCACCTTGACCTCGTCGGTCGACAGCTTGACCAGCGACTGCGACAGCGCTTCCTGCGAGCCCTGCACGTCGGCCTTGATGATCAGCGCCAGCGTCTGTGCCTGGCCCTCGCCCATGTTGTCGAACATGTTCTCGAGCTTGGCGGCCTGGCGCTTGTTCAGCGTCACTTCGCGGTACTTGCCCTGGCGGAAGGTGGCCACCTCGCGGGCGCGGCGCTCGTCGGTCAACACCATGAACTCGTCACCGGCCTGCGGCACTTCGGTGAGACCTTGAATCTCCACCGGAATCGACGGCCCGGCTTCCTGGATCGTCTTGCCGTCCTCGTCGAGCATCGCGCGCACGCGGCCGTAGCTCGAGCCCGCCAGCACGACGTCGCCGCGCTTGAGCGTGCCCGACTGCACCAGCACCGTCGCGACCGGGCCGCGGCCCTTGTCGAGCTTGGCTTCGATCACCAGGCCCTTGGCGGGGGCGGTGGTCGGCGCGGTCAGCTCCAGCACCTCGGCCTGCAGCAGCACCTGCTCGAGCAGATCGTCGACGCCCTGGCCGGTCTTGGCCGACACGGCCACGAACGGCGAGTCGCCGCCGAAGTCTTCCGGCACCACCTGCTCGGCGACCAGCTCGCCCTTCAGGCGCTCGACGTTCGCTTCCGGCTTGTCGATCTTGTTCATCGCCACGACGATCGGCACCTTGGCCGACTTCGCGTGGTGGATGGCTTCCTTCGTCTGCGGCATCACGCCGTCGTCGGCCGCGACCACCAGGATCACGATGTCGGTGGCGTTGGCGCCGCGGGCACGCATCGCCGTGAACGCAGCGTGGCCCGGCGTATCGAGGAAAGTGATCGTCCCGCGCGGCGTCTCGACGTGGTAGGCGCCGATGTGCTGCGTGATGCCGCCCGCTTCGCCGGCGGCGACGCGGGTGCGGCGGATGTAGTCCAGCAGCGAGGTCTTGCCGTGGTCGACGTGACCCATGATCGTGACCACCGGCGCGCGCGGCATCAGCTCGGCCTGCGTCGTGGCATGTTCTTCCTCGAGGAAGGCTTCCGGGTCGTCCAGCTTCGCAGCCAGCGCCTTGTGGCCCATTTCCTCGACGACGATCATCGCCGTCTCCTGGTCGAGCTGCTGGTTGATCGTGACCATCTGGCCGAGCTTCATCAACTGCTTGATGACCTCGCTGGCCTTGACCGACATCTTGTGCGCGAGATCGGCGACGCTGATCGTCTCGGGGATATGAACCTCCTGGATGACCGGTTCGCTCGGCGCGCTGAACGCCGGCGAATCGTCGCCGCGGTCGCCACGGCGTCCGCCGCGCGGCGCGCGCCAACCGGCACGGCCGGCACCGGAATCGCTGCGGCCCTTCAAGGCGGCACGCTTCTTCGCCGCATCGTCGGCCCAGCTCGACGACAGCTTCTCGGACTTGACCGACTTCTTGTCGCCCGGCTTCGCGGCACCCGGTGCGGCTGGCGTCGCGCCCGGCGCGCCCTTCGGTTTGTGGATCGTGCCGGTGATGGCTTCCTTGGCCGCCGCCGGCTTGGCTTCTTCCGGCTTCTTGGCGGTCAGCACCTTCTTCGGCGCGTTCATCATCGCGCGGATCGCGGCGGCCTCGGACTCGGCGGCCTTGCGGCGCTTGTCGAGGTCGGCGATGCGCTGCTTCTCGATCGCCTCGTCGGTGCCGGCCTTGACGACGCGCAGGCCGGGCTTCGGCGGCTCGGGAGCCGGCGCCGGTGCCGGCGTTGCCGGCTTGGCGGCGGCCGGCGCAGGCGCGGGTGCTGCCTTCTCGGCGACCGGTGCCGGCTTGGCCTTGTCGGCCCCGGCCGGCGTGGCGGCCTTCTCGATCGCCGCCGCGGCGGCGGCCTCGGCAGCCTTGGCAGCAGCAGCTTCCGCGGCTTCGCGCGCCGCGGCTTCGGCGGCGGCCTTGGCCGCGGCTTCGGCAGCCTCGCGGGCCTGGCGTTCTTCTTCCTCGCGGCGGGCCTGAGCTTCGGCGAGCTCCTCGGCCTGGCGGCGCAGCGCCTCGGCCTGCGCGTTCGCTTCATCCTCGCGGCGCTGCAGCTCGGCGTCCTCGGCCGACGCTGCGCCCGGCGCGTCGGGCACCCCCGGCATTTCGTCGCGCTTGACGAAGACACGCTTCTTGCGCACCTCGACCTGGATCGTGCGGGCCTTGCCGGAGGCGTCGGCCTGCTTGATCTCGCTGGTCGACTTGCGCGTCAGCGTGATCTTCTTGCGGTCGCCGCCGGCAGTGCCGTGGGCGGTGCGCAAGTAGTCGAGCAGACGCTCCTTGTCGGCTTCGGTCAGCGCGTCGTCGGGTGACTTCTTCGCGACACCGGCAGACTGCAGCTGCTCGAGCAGCGTCCCGGCAGGACGGTTCAGCTCGGCTGCGAACTGGGCGACGGTGGTCACGGCCATTGGGGGTTTCCTTGCGTGAACTTCAGTGGTCATCAGGGGCGGTTCAGAGGGCGTATCACGCCGTGAACCAATGCTCCCGTGCCTTCATGATCAGGGCCTTGGCGGCGGCTTCGTCGATCTGCGTCATCTCGACCAATTCGTCGACCGCCAGGTCGGCCAGGTCGTCGCGGGTGTGCACGCCGCCGTCGGCCAGCTTGCCGATCAGATCGGTCGTCAGGCCTTCGAGGTCGCGCAGGTCCTGCGACACCTCCTCGACCGACTCCTCGTGCGCGATCTCCATCGTCAACAGCGCATCCTTGGCGCGCGTGCGCAGCTCGGTGATGGTGTCCTCGTCGAACGACTCCATCTCCAGCATCTCGGTCAGCGGCACGTAGGCCACTTCCTCGAGGCTGGTGAAGCCCTCGGCGATCAGGATGTCGGCAACTTCCTCGTCGACGTCGAGCTTGTCGACGAAGAGCTTGCGGATCGAATCGCTCTCGAGCGTCTGCTTGGCCTGCGATTCCTCGGCGGTCATGATGTTGATGCGCCAGCCGGTCAGCTCGGACGCCAGGCGCACGTTCTGCCCGCCGCGGCCGATCGCGATCGCCAGGTTTTCCTCGTCGACGACGACGTCCATCGCGTGCTTCTCTTCGTCGACGACGATCGACTGCACGTTCGCCGGCGCCAGTGCGCCGATGACGAATTGGGCCGGATCATCCGACCACAAGACGATGTCGACACGTTCGCCGGCGAGCTCGTTGGTCACCGCGTTGACGCGCGAACCGCGCACGCCGACGCAGGTGCCGATCGGGTCGACGCGCTTGTCGTGCGAGACCACGGCGATCTTGGCGCGCGAACCGGAATCCCGGGCGCAGCTCTTGATCTCGAGCAGGCCCTGCTCCATCTCGGGCACTTCCTGCGCGAAGAGCTCCTTCATGAAGTCCGGCGACGAGCGCGACAGCATGATCTGCGGACCGCGCGCGGTGGGATCGATGCCGGCGATGTAGGCCCGCACGCGGTCGCCCGTGCGCAGGTTCTCCTTCGGGATCATCTCGTTGCGCTTCAGGCGCCCTTCGACCCGGCCCGACTCGACGATGATGTCGCCCTTGTCCAGCCGCTTGACGGTGCCGACGAAGATCTTGTCGCCGCGCGACAGGAAATCGTTCAGCAGCGTCTCGCGCTCGGCGTCGCGGATCTTCTGCAGGATCACCTGCTTGGCCGCCATCGCGCCGATGCGACCGATCGGCACCGATTCGATCGGCTCCTCGATGTGGTCGTCGACCTCGATGTCGGAGATCTGCTCCTTGGCCTCGAACAACAGGATTTCGGAGTCGGGCAGTTGCAGGCCCGCTTCATCCGGCACCACGTGCCAGCGACGGAACGTCTCGTAGTCGCCGGTATCGCGGTCGACCGATACGCGAATGTCCACCTCGCCGCCGTGCAGCTTCTTCGTGGCTTGCGCGAGTGCCGCTTCGACCGCGCCGAACACGACATCGCGATCCACGCTCTTCTCGCGTGAGATGGCATCGACCAGCATCAACATTTCGCGGTTCATCAGTCCTGACCTCCGTCGTTCTCCTGGGGCACGGTTTCCCCGGTGCGGCGACGACCCTTGAAGTCGATCACCGGCACCAGGCGTGCCTCACGCACTTCGTCGAGTGCAAATTCGAATGCTTGTTCTGCGGGTGCCGCCGCGGCCGCCGGGCCCGCGGCAGCCGCCTTCGCGGCGGCCTTGGCGGCCGTCTTCGAGAGCGCCTGAGTCGGCAGCACCAGGCACCAGCCGCCGTCGGCGCGTGGCTGCAGCACGCCGCGCCACTTCTTGCGGTTCTGGAACGGCTGGCGCAACGTCACCTCGACCTCGTTGCCGGCAAAGCGCTCGTAGTCGGCCGGTGTCTTCAGCGGCCGGTCGAGCCCGGGCGACGACACTTCGAGGCGTTCGTAGTCAACCGCCTCGACCTCCAGCACCAGTTGCAGCTGGCGCGTGACCAGCTCGCAGTCGTCCACCGTGACGACGTCATGGGGCCCGGTTTCGTACGTTCGCCCGGGCAGCCGGTCGATGGTGACGCGCAGCAGCCCACCCATCGATCGCTCGACGTCGACAACTTCGTAACCCATACCCGTGACGGTGCGCTCCACCGTGGCCTGCCAGCTCATCGTGTTCGGTTCTGCCCTTTTGGCTCAATGACGCAAATTCAGCAACGAAAAAACGCGGTCGAGCAAAAAAAATGGGCTGGATGAATCCGCCCATTCAGCTCAACAGCGAAAGCGCTAATTGTAGCCCGCGGGAGCTATGCCCACAAGCCTGAGGGTGCGCCGGACACACTGCGTGCGAGAATTTCGGGCTTCGCTGAAGACAACCGAACACACAGGACCACCCTCATGGGCTTTCTCGCCGGCAAACGCTTGTTGATCACCGGGATCCTCAACAACCGCTCGATCGCCTACGGCATCGCCCGGGCGTGCCACCGCGAGGGCGCCGAACTGGCCTTCAGCTACCAGGGCGAGCGCTTCAAGGACCGGATCACCGAGTTCGCCGCCGAGTTCGGCTCCGATCGCGTCTTCGAGTGCGACGTCGCCGACGACGCACAGATCGAGCGCCTGTTCGCCCAGCTCGGCGAGCGCTGGGACGCATTCGACGGCTTCGTGCACGCGATCGCCTTCGCGCCGCGCGAGGCGATCGCCGGCGATTTCCTCGAGGGCTTCAGCCGCGAGGGCTTCCGCATCGCGCACGACATCTCGGCCTACAGCTTCCCGGCGATGGCCAAGGCGGCGGCACCGCGCTTGCGCCCCGGCGGCGCGCTGCTGACGCTGAGCTACCTGGGCGCCGCGCGCTACGTGCCGAACTACAACACGATGGGCCTGGCCAAGGCGTCGCTGGAGGCCAGCGTGCGCTTCCTCGCGCACAGCCTCGGTGCCAAGGGCGTGCGCGTCAACGCGATCTCGGCCGGCCCGATCAAGACGCTGGCCGCCTCCGGCATCAAGGACTTCGGCAAGCTGCTGAACGAGTTCGCCAATACCACGCCGATCCGCCGCACGATCACCATCGACGACGTCGGCAATGCCGCGGCCTTCCTGCTGTCGGACCTGGCCGGCGGCATCAGCGCCGAGACGCTCTACGTCGACGGCGGCTTCAGCCAGGTCGCCGCCACGGGCAGCGAAGGCTGACCGGTCGCGGCGGGCGCGGCGGGCTCAACCGCCGTCGCGCACGCAGTCGACTGCGTAGCGCCGCCCTTGCGGGCTGCCCTCGTCGTCGACCTCGACCAGACCGTGCACGTCGGTGTCGAAGCCCGGAAAGCGGGCGTTGAACTCGCGTGTGAAGCGCAGGTACTGCACGATCTTGCGGTTGAAGCGCTCGCCCGGGATCAGCAGCGGGATGCCGGGCGGGTACGGCGTCAGCAGCGAGGTGGTGATGCGGCCCTCGAGCTGGTCGATGTCGACGCGCTCGGTGTCGCGGTGCGCGATGCGCGCGTAGGCCTCGCTCGGCTTCATCGCCGGCTGCAGGTCGGACAGGTACATCTCGGTCGTCAGCCGCGCGATGTCGCCCTTCGCGTAGGTCTCGTGGATCGCCTGGCAGAGGTCGCGCAGGCCGAGCTTCTCGTACTTCGGCTGCGCGGCGCAGAACTCCGGCAGGATGCGCCACAGCGGCGCATTGCGGTCGTAGTCGTCCTTGAACTGCTGCAACGCCGTCAACAGCGTGTTCCAGCGGCCCTTGGTGATGCCGATCGTGAAGAGGATGAAGAACGAGTAGAGGCCGGTCTTCTCGACGACCACGCCATGCTCGGCGAGGAACTTGGTGACGATCGACGCCGGGATGCCGGTCTTGGCGAACTTGCCGGACATGTCCATGCCCGGGGTGATGATCGTGCTCTTGATCGGGTCGAGCATGTTGAAGCCCGACGCCAGGTTGCCGAAGCCGTGCCACTTCTCGTTGGCCTTGAGGATCCAGCCATCGGCGCGGCCGATGCCTTCGGGAACCAGCTTCTCGGGGCCCCAGACCTTGAACCACCAGTCCTTGCCGAAGTCCTTGTCGACCTTGCGCATCGCGCGGCGGAAATCCATCGCCTCGACGATGCTTTCCTCGACCAGCGCGGTACCGCCGGGCGGCTCCATCATCGCCGCGGCGACATCGCAGCTGGCGATGATCGAGTACTGCGGCGAGGTCGAGGTGTGCATCAGGTACGCCTCGTTGAACAGGTGGAAGTCGAGCTTCCTGGTCTGCGAGTCCTGCACCAGCACCTGCGAGGCCTGGCTGATGCCGGCGAGCAGCTTGTGCGTGCTCTGCGTGGCGTAGACCATCGCTTCCTTCGGCCGCGGCCGGCCCTTGCCCATCGCGTGGTAGGCGCCGTAGAACTTGTGGAAGGCGGCGTGCGGCAGCCAGGCCTCGTCGAAGTGCAGCGTGTCGATGTAGCCGTCGAGCTTGGCCTTGATCGTCTCGGTGTTGTAGAGCACGCCGTCGTAGGTGCTCTGCGTCAGCGTCAGGATGCGCGGCTTGACCTTCTTCGGATCGACCCCGGCCAGCAGCGGGTTGGCGGCGATCTTGCGGCGGATCGTCTCGGGCGAGAACTCGCTCTCCGGGATCGGGCCGATGATGCCGTAGTGGTTGCGCGTCGGCGTCAGGAACACCGGCACCGCGCCGGTCATGATGATCGAGTGCAGGATCGACTTGTGGCAGTTGCGGTCGACCACCACCACGTCACCCGGGGCTACGGTGTGGTGCCAGACCATCTTGTTGCTGGTGCTGGTGCCGTTGGTGACGAAGAAGCAGTGGTCGGCGTTGAAGATGCGCGCCGCGTTCTTCTCGCTCGCCGCGACCGGGCCGGTGTGGTCGAGCAGCTGGCCCAGCTCTTCCACCGCGTTGCAGACGTCGGCGCGCAGCATGTTCTCGCCGAAGAACTGGTGGAACATCTGGCCGACCGGGCTCTTCAGGAACGCCACGCCGCCGGAGTGCCCCGGGCAGTGCCAGGAGTACGAGCCGTCCTGCGCGTAGTCCATCAGCGCCTTGAAGAACGGCGGCGCCAGGCCGTCGAGGTAGCTCCTGGCCTCGCGAATGATGTGCCGGGCGACGAACTCCGGCGTGTCCTCGAACATGTGGATGAAGCCGTGCAGCTCGCGCAGCACGTCGTTCGGCAGGTGCGCCGAGGTGCGCGTCTCGCCGTACAGGTAGATCGGGATGTCGGCGTTCTTGAAGCGGATCTCTTCGATGAACTTGCGCAGGCTCAGCACCGCCGGGTCGAGCTCGGGGCCGGGCGTGAACTCGTTGTCGTCGATCGACAGGATGAAGGCCGACGCGCGGCTCTGCTGCTGCGCGAACTGCGACAGGTCGCCATAGCTGGTGGCGCCGAGCACTTCGAAGCCCTCTTTCTCGATCGCCTGTGCGAGCGCACGGATGCCGAGGCCGGAGGTGTTCTCGGAGCGGTAGTCCTCGTCGATGATGACGATCGGGAAGCGGAAGCGAAGCATCGACAGGGCTCCTCGGGAGCGGGGGGAATTCGAAGAGCGCGAAGTGTAGGACCGATTGCCGGCATGCCGATGACAGCCCGCCACGGCGCTGCCGCTGGCTACACTGCTGCGCGACCGCACTGCGGCCGAGGGGTGCAACGATGGATTGGACGGCTTCGACCTGGTGGTGGCTGGGCACCGCGGCGCTGGTGGCCGCCGAGCTCGCCACCGGCACCTTCTACCTGCTGATGCTGGCGGTGGGCACCGCCGCCGCCGCGCTGGCCGCCCACGCCGGCTTGGGCCAGACCGGCCAGCTCATCACCGGCGCGCTGGTCGGCATCGCCGCGATCGCGGTGTGGCACCAGCGCCGCGGCCGGCCGGTCACCGACACCGCGGCGAACCCCGACGTGAACCTCGACATCGGCAGCCGCGTGCGCGTCGAGGCCTGGACGGCGGACGGCACCGCGCGCGTGCACTATCGCGGCGCGGCCTGGGACGCGCGCTTTGCCGGTCAGGGCGCGCCCGAGCCCGGCGAGCACGTGATCCGCGCCGTGCTCGGCAACCAGTTGATGCTCGATCGTCCCGGCGCCTGAAGGAGCCCCTGCATGGAACTCATCGCCCTCGTCTTCCTCGTCATCGCGGCGATCTTCGTCGTCCGCTCGATCAAGGTCGTGCCGCAGCAGAACGCCTGGGTCGTCGAACGGCTCGGCAAGTACCACGCGACGCTGACGCCGGGGTTGAACTTCCTGGTCCCCTTCGTCGACCGGCTGGCCTACCGCCATTCGCTCAAGGAGATCCCGCTCGACGTGCCGAGCCAGGTCTGCATCACGAAGGACAACACGCAGCTCACCGTCGACGGCATCCTGTACTTCCAGGTCACCGACCCGATGCGCGCGAGCTACGGTTCGTCGAACTACATCGTCGCCATCACGCAGCTCGCGCAGACCACGCTGCGCAGCGTGATCGGCCGCATGGAGCTCGACCGCACCTTCGAGGAGCGCAGCCAGATCAACTCCGGCGTCGTCGCCTCGCTCGACGAGGCGGCGCTGAACTGGGGCGTCAAGGTGCTGCGCTACGAGATCAAGGATCTGACGCCGCCGGCCGAAATCCTGCGCTCGATGCAGGCGCAGATCACCGCCGAGCGCGAGAAGCGCGCACTGATCGCCGCCAGCGAGGGCCGGCGCCAGGAGCAGATCAACATCGCCACCGGCGAACGCGAGGCCTCGATCGCGCGCTCCGAAGGCGAGAAGCAGGCCGAGATCAACAAGGCGCTCGGCGAGGCCGCCGCGATCACCGCGGTGGCCGATGCCACCGCCGACGCGATCCGCAAGATCGCCGCGGCGATCGAGCAGCCGGGCGGCAACCAGGCCGTGCAGCTGAAGGTCGCCGAGAAGGCGATCGACGCCTACGCGCACCTGGCGAAGACCAACAACACGATGATCGTGCCGGGCAACATGACCGAGGTCTCCGGCCTGATCGCCACCGCGATGGCGGTGATGCAGCGCGGCGGCCCCGCCGCCCCTGCGGCGCGGCCCTGAGCCGAGCTAGAATCCTGGGCTTGCTTCCCGGGAGGGGCAGCACATCCCTGCGGAGGGATGGATGAGCGGTTTAAGTCGCACGCCTGGAAAGCGTGTGTGGGTTAACAGCCCACCGCGGGTTCGAATCCCGCTCCCTCCGCCACGGCGTCTGCCGTCACCTCAAGCCACGGCCGTTGCCGTGGCACCGCGCACCAGGAACCAGAACATCAGGCTGCCGGCCGGCTGCCCGTTCTCGTCATTCACGCGCACTTCCCACGATTCTTCCAATTTGCCGTCCGCGTTGCGCCGCGTCATGCCGGTGGCCTTGGCGACATCGGCGCAGACGACGACGCGGTGGTCGATCCCGCCTTCGGGCAGCGGGATGTCGATGGTGTAGGTCTGCTTCTTCATGGCTCGCCCCTGGGGGGTCAATGGACGTCCAGTATGCGCGTCCAGCGGCGCAATCGCGCCACAAATCGAAACGGCGCCGCACCGCGCGGGCCGGACCTCCGAATGAGGGGTGCACCCGTTCACGCGAGCGGCCTTCGATAGACTGCGCGCTGGCCGGAATGACCGCGTCGCGGCGCCGGCTTTTCGTGCGAGGGAGGACTCCAGAATGATCGATGAAATGAACGGCCGCGCCGCGGCCGAGGCGGCGCTGCGGCCGTTGTCGGGTGGATTGCGTTTTCGCTTCGGCCCGAACGCCTTGTTCGACGGCACCACGGACGCCGACGACCTGTACGGAACCCAGGCCGACGACACGCTCAACGGCCGCGACGGCGACGACCTGCTGCAGGGATTCGGCGGCGACGATCTCCTCGATGGTGGCAGTGGCTCCGACAGCAGCTTCTACAGCGACGCCGTCGCCGGCGTGGTGGTCGATCTCGGCGCCGGCAGCGCCAGCGGCGGCGCCGGCAACGACCGCCTGATCTCGATCGAGAACGCATGGGGCTCGAGCTTCGACGATCGGCTGCTCGGTGGTGCAGGCGACAACGAGCTGTATGGCGGTCCCGGCGCCGATCACCTCGACGGCGGCGCGGGCGACGACTCGCTCGCCGGCGGTGAAGGCGATGACACGCTCGTCGGCGGCCTCGGCTCCGACTTCGCGGACTACAGCTTCGCACCCGGCGCCGTCGTCGTCGACCTGGCCCGCGGCGAGGCCCGTGGCGCCGACGGCCACGACACGCTGTCGTCCATCGAGGACGTGTTCGGCTCGTTCTTCGACGATACGCTGATCGGCTCCAGCGACAGAAACCTCTTCATCGGGTCCTTCGGCGACGACACGATCGACGGCGGCGGCTGGGAAGACTATGCCGGTTTCGCCTCGTCGCTGGACACGGTCGACATCACGCATGACCCGGTGACCGGCTGGCTGACGGTGTCCTCGGATCTCGACGGCACCGACCGCCTGCGTGACGTCGAGGTGCTGTTCTTCGGCACCGACATGGTCCTCGCCTCGCAGTTCACCACTCGCTCGGCACCGACGCCGGTGCACTTCAGCCCCGCCAATGGCACGCCCGACGTGCGTGTCGGCAGCGACCTGGTGCTGACCTTCAACGAGCCGATCCAGCGCGGCAGCGGCAGCATCGTGCTGCGCGACGGCGCCGGCGCCATCGTCGCCCGTTTCGACGCCGCGACCAGTCCGCAGCTGTCATTCGACGGCAGCCATCTGCGCATCGATCCGGTGCAGGCGTTGAAGCGCGACACGGCCTATTTCCTCGACCTCGGTGCCGGCACGGTGCTCGATCGGGAAGGCAACCCGAACGCTGCGCACCAGGACCACGGCTTCCGCACCCGCCACGACCTCGAGCTGTGGCTGGCCGAACCGGTCCGCGCCGGCGAAGCGGACGGCGCGCTGCGCGTCGAAGTGACGCTGAGCGAGGCCTCCACGCAGCCCGTCTCGGTAACGCTCGATATGAGCGGCGACGGAACGGCAGTGCCCGGCACCGACCTGGTCGGTGGATCCCGTGCGCTGACCTTCGCGCCCGGCCAGACCCGCATCGTCGTCGACCTGCCGATCACCGACGACGCCGCGTTCGAACCGGACGAGGTGTTCACGTTGACGCTGACGCGCGCGATCGGCGCAACGATCGGCGAGGCCAGCGCCGAGGCCGTCATCGTCGACGACGACAGCCCGTTCGCGGCCCTGCCCTCCGACCCGCTGCTGGCGCGGCAGTGGCACCTGTATCCGGACAGCGGCGTCAATGTGCTTGCGCTGTGGCCTGAATACGATGGCCGCGGCGTGCGCGTCGGGGTCTTCGACCAGGGCATCGACGCCAACCACGCGGACCTGGCGGGCAATGTCGACCAGGCGCGCGGCCGCCGCGCCGCAGACCTCCAGCCCGGAGGCCAGCCCGTGTCGAGCTGGGACAACCACGGCACCGCGGTCGCCGGCGTCATCGCCGCCGAGCGCGATGGCAGCGGCGCCGTCGGCATCGCCTACGGCGCCGACCTGGTGTCGCTCTACTCGGCGCTGGAGGCCGACTCGACGCTCACCGAGATCGAGAACGCCTTCAACTACGCGCTCGGCCTCGACGTGCTCAACAACAGCTGGGGCTTCGCGCCGCAGTACTACCTCGATGCGCCCTGGGCCTTCTTCGACAATTTCGACGACCCGGCCTTCGCCGGCAGCGGTTCGGCGTTGCGCAGGCTGGCCGAGGAAGGCCGCGGCGGCCTGGGCACGATCGTCGTGCAGTCGGCCGGCAACAGCTTCGAGTACGGTGACGACACCAACCTGCACAGCTTCCAGAACAGCCGCTACGTGATCACCGTCGCGGCGACCGACTACCACGGCACGGCGGCCGGCTATTCGTCGCCCGGCGCGTCGATCCTCGTTGCAGCGCCGGGCGGCGACGGCAGCGGCGGTGCGGGCGACATCCTGACGACCGACCGCAGCGGGCGTTCCGGCTATGACGGCGGCGATCACGTCAGCATCGCCGGCACGTCGTTCTCGGCGCCCGTGGTGTCCGGCGTCGTCGCGCTGATGCTGCAGGCCAACCCGCAGCTCGGCTATCGCGATGTCCAGGAGATCCTGGCGCTGAGCGCGCGCATCACCGATGCGCCGCACAACGACTGGCGCAGCAACGGCGCCTCCGGATGGAACGGCGGCGGCCTGCACTACGACGCGCAACAGCACGAGCTCGGTTTCGGCCTCGTCGATGCGCACGGCGCGGTGCGGCTGGCCGAGACCTGGCGCGCCCTGCCGGCCACGGCGGCCAACGCGGTCGAAGTCAGCGTCGGGCGGAACGTGCCGGCGGCGATCCCGGACGGCAGGTCGTCGGTGACGCAGTCGGTCGAGGTCACGCAGCGCCTGGTCGTCGAGCGCATCGAGGTCAGCTGCGACATCGAGCACAGCTATGTCGGCGACCTGTCGCTGCAGCTGGTCTCGCCGTCGGGCACCGAGAGCTGGATCCTGTCGCGGCCGGCGCAGGCCGACGAGTCGCCCTATGGCACCGACCAGGCCGATGTGAAGTTCACCTTCACCAGCGTGCTCAGTCTCGGCGAATCCTCGCTCGGCCGCTGGAGCCTGACGGTTTTCGACAACGCCGCGGCCGATGTCGGCACGCTGCGCTCATGGACGCTGAAGCTGATCGGCCATGCCGACGGCGCCGACGACGTGCATGTCTACACCGACGAGTTCGGCGAATCGGCCGCCGCCCAGCCGGCGCGTGCGCTGCTGTCCGACGCGGAAGGCAGCGACACGCTCAACGCCGCGGCGATCAGCTCGGACAGCCGGATCGACCTGAACCCCGGCGCCAGGAGCCGGCTCGACGGCCAGGCCCTGACCATCGCCGCCGGCACCCAGATCGAGACCGCCCTCGGCGGCGACGGCGACGATGCGCTGCTGGGCAATGCGCTGGCGAACACGCTGCGAGGCATGCGCGGCGACGACGAGCTGATCGGCCGCGGCGGCGACGACCAGCTCGACGGCGGCGCCGGCATCGACCTGGCGCGCTACAGCGGCCTGCGCGCTGCGTACACGCTGACGCACGAAGCGAGCGGCTGGCGCGTGGCCGACAACCAGGGCAGCGACGGCCGCGACGCGCTGCTCGGCATCGAGCGCATCGGATTCGGCGACGTCTCGCTGGCGCTCGACACCGGCCGCGACGGCCATGCCGGCGAAACCGCGCAGATCCTGCGCGCCGTGTTCGGCGCGTCGAGCCTGACGAACCGGACCTACGCCGGCATCGGGATCGAATTGCTCGACGGTGGCATGCGCTACGACACGCTGGTCGCCGCTGCGCTCGGCACCGACACCTTCGTGCAGCTCGCCGGCTCGCGCTCGAACACCGACTTCGTGCGCCTGGTGTATCGCAACGTCGTCGGCATCGAGGCCCCGGCAGCCGAGCTGGCGCTGTACGTCGGGCTGCTCGACAGCGGCGCCTACAGCCAGGCCGAGCTCGCGGCGCTGGCCTGCCGCGCCGACATCAATACCAACAGCGTCGAGCTGACCGGACTCGCCGACAGCGGGTTGGCCTACCTGCCCTCCGCCGGCTGACGCGGCGGGGGTGTCGGTTCAACCCGCCAGCCGCGGCGTCGCTGCGCGCGCCTGCTGCGCGGCCGCGTACAACGCGAGGTAGTCGCGCGCGGCGTGGTCCCAGGACAGATCCTGCGCCATGCCGCGCCGCATCATCGCGGTCCAGGCCTCGGCATCGCTGCGCGCGGCGAGCGCACGCCGCACCGCGGCTTCGAAGGCCGCGGTGCTGGCGGCGTCGAAGACGAAGCCGGTCGCGCCGTCCGTGACCGTGTCGGCCAGCCCGCCGACCCGGCGCACGATCGGCACGGTGCCGTAGCGCAGGCCGTACATCTGCGTCAGCCCGCACGGCTCGAAGCGCGACGGCACGGCGATCGCATCGGCCCCGGCGATCAGCTGGTGCGCGCGCGCCTCGTCGTAGCCGATGTGCGCGCGCACGCGGCCCGGGTGCATCTGCTCGGCCATCCGGAAGGCGGCTTCGAGCGCCGGCTCGCCGGTGCCCTGCACGGCGATCTGCACGCCCGCCGGCACCAGCGCCGGCAGCGCGCCGAGCACCAGGTCGAGCCCCTTCTGCGAGGTCAGGCGGCTGACGACGGCCACCAGCAGCGCGTCGTCGTCGACCTCGAGCCCCATCTGCCGCTGCAGCGCGCGGCGGCCACTGCGCTTGCCTTCGAGCCGCTCGGCGTCGTAGCGCTCGGCCAGCGCTGCATCCGTCGCCGGGTTCCAGACCTTGTCGTCGATGCCGTTGAGGATGCCGCTGACCTCGCTGCCGCGGCCGCGGATCACGCCGTCGAGCCCGAAGCCGAACTCGTGCGTCGAGATCTCGCGGGCGTAGTTCGGGCTGACGGTGGTGACGCGGTCGGCGAACTTCAGCCCCGCCTTCATGAACGACAGCTGGCCGTGGAACTCGAGCCCCGCCGGTGACATGAAGCGCGACGACAGGCCGAGCAGCGCCCAGTCGTGGTGCGGGAACAGCCCCTGGAAGGCCATGTTGTGCACCGTGAAGACGGTGGCCGCGGCCGTCGGCAGGTGGTCGGCGATGTAGGCACAGGCCATCGCCGCGTGCCAGTCGTGCGCGTGCACGATTTCGGGCACCCAGGCGGCATCGGCGTCTTCGGCCGCCAGGTGCGCGGCCACCCAGCCGAGCAGCGCGAAGCGGCGCAGGTTGTCGGGCCACTCGCTGCCGTCCGGCGCCTGGTACGGACCGCCCGCGCGCTTGTACAGGTGCGGTGCCTCGACGATGTAGACCGGCAGCTGGCTGCCCGGCATGCGCCCCAGCAGCAGGCGCGCGCGCAACGCGCCGAAGGCCGGCCCGATGTCGATCACCGGGCGCGCCGACTGCACCGCATCGAGGATCGGCGGCAGCCCCGGCAGCAGCAGCCGGACGTCGGCGCCGGCGGCGGCCAGCGCCGGCGGCAGCGCCGCGACGACATCGGCCAGGCCGCCCGTCTTGACCAGCGGGTAGATCTCCGCGGCGACGTGCAGCACCCGCATCAGCCGGCCACCATCGCGTCGAGCATCGAACGCGTCACCAGCGTGATGCCGTGCTCGCTGCGGTAGAAGTGGCGCGCGTCGGCCTCGGGATCCTGGCCGACCACCAGCCCATCCGGAATCGCGCAGCCGCGGTCGACGATCACCCGGTTGAGCTTGGCGCCACGGCCGACCACCGCGCCGGGCAGCAGCACCGACCAGTCGACCTCGGAGTGCGAATGGACGCGTACATTGGAGAACATCAGGCTGCGGTAGGCGTGGCCCGAGACGATGCAGCCGCCGGCCACCAGCGATTCGATCGCCATGCCGCGCCGGTTCTCCTCGTTGTGCACGAACTTCGCCGGCGGCAGCTGCGGCTGGTAGGTCCAGATCGGCCAGCGCGTGTCGTACAGGTCGAGCTCGGGCACGGTGGCGGTCAGGTCGATGTTGGCATCCCAGTACGCGTCGATCGTGCCGACGTCGCGCCAGTACGGCTGCGTGCCGGGCTTCGGGTTCACCGCGCTGAGCTCGAAGGGGTGGGCCACCGCGCAGCCATTCTTCACTGCCGCCGGAATGATGTCCTTGCCGAAGTCGTGGCTCGACGCCAGGTCGCTCATGTCGCGCTCGAGCTCCTTGTACAGATAACGCGCATTGAACACGTAGATGCCCATGCTGGCGAGCGCGCGGTCGGGCTTGCCGGGCATGGCCGGCGGATCGGCCGGCTTTTCGAGGAAGTCGACGATGCGCCGCTTGGCGTCGATCGCCATCACGCCGAAGTCGCGCGCCTCCTCGCGCGGCACCTCGATGCAGGCCACCGTGCATTCGCGGCCTTGTGCGACATGGTCGGCCAGCAGCAGCGCGTAGTTCATCTTGTAGATGTGGTCACCGGCGAGCACGACGATGTAGTCGGCACCGTAGGCGGCGAGGATGTCCTGGTTCTGGTAGACCGCGTCGGCGGTGCCGCGGTACCAGTGCTCCTCGTCGATGCGCTGCTGCGCCGGCAGCAGGTCGACGAACTCGTTCATCTCGCTCTTCAGGAAAGCCCAGCCGCGCTGCAGGTGGCGCAGCAGGCTGTGGCTCTTGTACTGCGTGATGACGCCGATGCGGCGGATGCCGGAATTGAGGCAGTTCGACAGCGGAAAGTCGACCAGCCGGAACTTGCCGCCGAAGTACACGGCCGGCTTGGCGCGGCGGTCGGTCAGTGACCTGAGGCGGCTGCCGCGGCCACCGGCCAGCACCAGCGCGACGGCGCGCTTCGGAAGGTCGAGGCTGGAGGCCAGTTCGCGGGTCGGCATCGTCGTTCTCCATTTGCCCCCGAGACGCCTGCGGCGTCGGCCCCCCGAGGGGGCGTCGTCGCCTTGGGGCGGCCCGGCGGCGACGGGGTCCTGCGATGGTGCCACGGCGAATGGCCCTCGTCGCCGGGGCGCAGGCCATGAATAATGCAATTCGCTCCGCGACCGCCCCCGGTCGCGCCTGTGCGTTCATCACGAGGACTCGCCATGGCTTCGAAGCTCGCGCTCCCGACCGATCCGCCGCTGCCCGAGCGCCTCGACCGGCACCTGCTCGACACCGTCGGCGTCGTGCCGGCGCAGGCCTCGACGGGCGCGCTGTCGCAGGCGCTGTCGCAGGTGGCGCGCGCCGAGCTGTCGCGGCGCTGGGTCGCCGGCGAGCAGGCCGACGGCGTCGCCAAGGCGCGGCGCGTGTACTACCTGTCGATGGAGTTCCTGATCGGTCGCAGCCTGGGCAACGCGGTGGCGGCGTTGGGGCTCGAGGGGCCGGCTGCGGAAAGTGTCGCGACGCATGCCCGCACGCTGGAAGACCTGCAGGCGCAGGAGCCCGATGCGGCGCTCGGCAACGGCGGCCTCGGGCGGCTGGCGGCCTGCTTTCTCGATTCGATGGCCACGCTCGGGCTGCCGTCCTTCGGCTACGGCATCCGCTACGAGTTCGGCATGTTCGCGCAGGAGATCCACGGCGGGCGCCAGGTCGAGTACCCCGACCCGTGGCTGGCCGACGGCACGCCGTGGGAGTTTCCGCGGCCCGAGACCACGCACCGCGTGCGCTTCGGCGGCTGGGTCGAGCGCGCCGAGGCGCCCGACGTGCCGCCGATCTGGCGCCACGCCGGTGAAGTCATGGCCAAGGCCTACGACCACGTGGTGCCCGGCCACGCGACCGACCGGGTCGCGACGCTGCGGCTGTGGAAGGCCGCCGCGCCGGCGCACATCGACCTGCATGCCTTCAACAGCGGCGACTACGCGCGCGCCGCCGAGTTCAAGAACGAGTACGAGAACATCTCCTGGGTGCTGTACCCGAACGACAGCACGCCGGCCGGCCGCGAGCTGCGGCTGCGCCAGGAATACTTCTTCACCTCGGCGTCGCTGCAGGACATCGTCGCGCGCCACCTGGCCGAGCACGGGCGGCTCGCGAACCTCGCCGAGCACGTCGCGATCCACTTGAACGACACGCATCCGGCGATCGGCGTCGCCGAGCTGATGCGGCTGCTGGTCGACGAGCAGGGCTTCAGCTGGGCGCCCGCCTGGGCCATGACGCGGCGCATCTTCAGCTACACCAACCACACGCTGATGCCCGAAGCGCTGGAGACCTGGAGCGTCGCGCTGATGCAGCAGGTGCTGCCGCGGCACCTCGAGATCATCTTCCGCATCAACCACGACTTCCTGCTCGAAGCCGGTGCGCAGCGTCCGGGTGACGCCGACTTCCTGCGCCGGATCTCGTTGATCGACGAGCACGGCGAGCGCCGCGTGCGCATGGCGCACCTGGCCGTTGTCGGCAGCCACCAGGTCAATGGCGTCTCGGCGCTGCACAGCGACCTGCTGGTGCACACGATCTTCGCGGACTTCGCCAACCTGTGGCCGGGGCGCTTCTGCAACGTGACCAACGGCGTCACGCCGCGGCGCTGGCTGGCGCAGGCCAACCGGGGACTGTCGGGCGTGCTCGATGCGCGGCTCGGGCCGGCCTGGCGGCGCGACCTCGGTGAGCTGCGGCGCCTGGCCGAGCACGCCGGCGATCCGGCGCTGCAGGCCGATGTGATGGCGGCCAAGCGGCAGAACAAGGCGCGCCTGGCGGCGCTGATCGACCGCGAGACCGGTATCGACGTCGACCCGGCCTCGCTCTTCGACGTGCAGGTCAAGCGCATCCACGAGTACAAGCGCCAGCTGCTCAACCTGCTGCACGCGGTGACGCGCTACCGCGCCATCCTGGCGCAGCCGCACGCCGCCTGGCAGCCGCGCACGGTGATCTTCGCCGGCAAGGCGGCGTCGAGCTACCACCGCGCCAAGCAGATCATCCGGCTGATCCACGACGTCGGCGCCGTCGTCAACGACGATGCGCGCATCGGTGGCCGGCTGAAGGTCGTGTTCGTGCCGAACTACGGCGTGGCCGCGGCCGAGCTGATCATGCCGGGCGCCGACCTGTCCGAGCAGATCTCGACCGCCGGCACCGAAGCCTCCGGTACCGGCAACATGAAGCTGGCGCTCAACGGCGCCCTGACGATCGGCACCGACGACGGCGCCAACATCGAGATCCGCCAGGCCGTCGGCGACTCGAACATCTTCATCTTCGGCAAGCGCACGCACGAGGTCGCGGCGATGCGCGCCGCCGGCTACCAGCCACTGCGGCTGTACGAGAGCAACCCGCAACTGAAGGGCGTGCTCGATTCGATCGCCGCCGGCGCGTTCTCGCCCGACGAGCCGACGCGGTACCGCGACCTGGTCGATTCGCTGCTCTGGGGCGGCGACCACTACCTGCTGCTGGCCGACTACGAGGACTACGTCGCCACCCAGGGCCGCGTCGACGCGCTCTATGCCGACCCCGCGGCCTGGGCTCGCAAGGCGATCCTGAACATCGCCGGCATGGGGCCGTTCTCTGCCGACCGCACGATCGGCGAGTACGCCGAGCGCATCTGGAGCCTGCCGGTGCGCAGTTGAACACCCGCGCTCGGGTGCGAGTGGAAACAGCGCTTGCCCCGGGGCCCTGCTGTTGCCACACTGACCGGGCTTCGTTGGGGTTGCATCGATGTACGGTCGCACGACCGGTCCACCGCTACCGCGCACGGTCGCCTGGCAACTGCTGCTGCCGATCGCGCTGGCCGGCGTGCTGGTCGCCGGCAGCATCCTCGCGCTGGTGGCCCACAGCCGGCGCCAGACGACCGAGCAGGTCGGCATCAACACCGGCCGGACAGTTGCTCACCAGATCCTGACGCTGCGCGCCTTCTACACCGCCGAGGTCGTCAGCCGTGCGCGCCGGGCCGGCATGGAGATCGACTGGGATTTTGAACACCGCGAGCACACGCTGCCGCTGCCTGCCACGCTGGTCAAGACGCTGGGCGAGAGCGTTGCCCGCGAGCATCCCGGCACCCACATCCGCCTGTTGTCGAACCATCCGTTCCCGAACCGGGTGCCGCATCAGCGGCTCGATGCCGTCGAGTCGCAGGCGCTCGCCGAGCTGGAGCGCAATCCGAAGCAACCGGTGCACCGGGTCGAGGACTACAGGGGCCGGCTCTCGGTGCGCTACATGGTGGCCGACACGATGTCCGCCGGCTGCGTCGCCTGCCACAACAGCCATCCGGCATCGCCCAGGCGCGACTGGAAGCTCGGCGACGTGCGCGGCATCGTCGAGGTCATCGTGCCGGTCGACGAGGTCGCCGCGAACATCGACCAGGCGGCACTGGCGATGGCCGCGCTGGTGATCGGCGGCTTCGGTGCGCTCGGCGCGACGCTGGTGCTGCTGATGCGGCGCGTCGTCACGCAGCCGCTCGGCGCAACGGTGCAAGTGCTCGAACGCATGGCCGCCGGTGACCACAGCGTGCAACCGCCGCAGCACCGGCTCGACGAGATCGGCCGGCTGATCGGCGGCATCGAGTCGCTGTTCACCGATGCGCAGCGCGCGCGTGAAGCCGCCGAGGTCGCGAACCAGGCCAAGACCACCTTCCTGGCCAACATGAGCCATGAGCTGCGCACGCCCTTGAACGCGGTGCTCGGTTATGCGCAGATCCTTCAGCTCGAGCCGGGCCTGAGCGCGCGCGCGGCCGCCGGCCTGGCGACGATCGTGCGCAGCGGCGAGCATCTGCTGTCGCTGATCAACGGCGTGCTGGACCTGGCGCGCATCGAATCGGGCAAGGTCGAGCTCGACCTGGACAGCGTGAACCTGCCCGCCCTGCTGGACGCGGTCAACGACATCATCCGGGTCCATGCCGAGGGCAAGGCGCTGGTCTACCGATTCGAGACCGTCGGTGCACTGCCCTGCGAGGTGCGCGCCGACGGCCGGCGCATCGAGCAGGTGCTGTTGAACCTGCTGGGCAATGCGGTGAAGTTCAGCGCGCGCGGCAGCGTGACCTTGCGCGTCGAGCGGCTCGACGATGCCGTCGCCGGCAACGCCGACGCCCGGCTGCGCTTTTCGGTGATCGACACCGGTATCGGCATCGCGCCGGCGCAGCTGGAGACGATCTTCCGCGCGTTCGAACAAGGCGCCGGCGTGCAGCGCCGTTACGGCGGCGCCGGGCTCGGGCTGGCGATCAGCCGGCAGCTCGTCGAGCTGATGCACGGGCGCATCGAGGTGCACAGCACACCGGGACAGGGCAGCCACTTCAGCTTCGAGCTGCTGCTGCCGGTGCAGCAGGCCGCGGCCGAAACGGTCACCGGGGCCTAACAGGCAAAAGGGGCGCCAGCGGCGCCCCTTCGTGTTGCTTGCGTGAACCGAACGATCAGTTCAGCGGGACCTTCTTGCCGTCCTTGTAGCTGTACAGCGTCATCGCCGGGTTCTTCAGCTCGCCATCGGCCTCGAAACCGATCTTGGTCGTCACGCCCTGCAGATTGGCCGCGCCGATCAGGGGGGTGTAGACCTTCGGGTCGATCGACTTGGCACGCTGCATCGCATCGACCAGCACGTGAACCGCGTCGTAGGTGTACGGCGAGTAGACCTGGAACTGGTTCGGGTACTTCTTGTCGTAGCGGTCCTTCCAGGCCTTGCCGCCGGGCATCTTCTCCAGCGAAGCACCGCCCTCGGCGCAGACCACGTTGCCCAGCGTCTTGGCGCCGCCCGACAGCTCGGCGAGCTTGGCCGTGCAGATGCCGTCGCCGCCGAAGAACTTGACGTTCGCCAGACCCAGCTGCTCCATCTGGCGCAGCATCGGGCCGGCTTGCGGGTCCATGCCGCCGTAGAAGATGCCGTCCGGCGCCTTGGCCTTGATGGCCGTCAGGATGGCCATGAAGTCGGTGGCCTTGTCGGTCGTGAACTGCTCGTCGACGATCGTGATGCCCTTCTGCTGCGCGGTCTTCTTGAAGACCTCGGCAACGCCCTGGCCGTAGGCGGTGCGGTCATCGATGATCGCGATCTTCTTCAGCTTCAGGTTGTTCGACGCGTGCAGCGCCAGGCCGGCACCGAGCGCGTTGTCGTTGGCCAGCAGCCGGAAGGTGGTCTTGTAGCCCTGCTGCGTCAGCTTCGGGTTCGTCGCCGACGGCGTGACGTGGGGAATGCCGCACTGGTTGTAGACCGTCGACGCGGGAATCGTCGTGCCCGAGTTCAGGTGGCCGACGACGCCGGCGACCTTGGCGTCGCACAGCTTCTGCGCCGCGGCGGTGCCCTGCTTCGGATCGGCGGCATCGTCTTCGGCCACCAGCTCCAGCTTGTACTTCTTGCCGCCGATCGTCACGCCCTTGGCGTTCAGATCCTCGACGGCCATGCGGGCGCCGTTCTCGTTGTCCTTGCCGTAGTGCGCTTGCGCGCCGGAGACCGGGCCGACGTGGCCGATCTTCAGGACATCCTGCGCCATCGAGACGCCGGCGAACAGGGTTGCGGATGCGGCGACGAGGAGCTTCAATTTGAATTGCATGCAGATACCTCCGGATGGAATGTTGAGACTTTAGGAACGTCCAGGGGGTGGGTGTTTCTCAACGGGCGCAACGTTACTCCAATTGTCTAGACACCCCATATCGGGAATCCTCGGGGAAGCTGTGCCGACGCAAGCCTCGTGCCGAAGAACCCACCGTGGCCGGCCGCGAAGCCTGGAAAAGCCTCGCCGCGGCTGAGCTGCACAACGCGGCGCGCCGGCAGCGCGACGACCTCAGTCGCCCTGACTTCGGGTAAGCACTTGTGCCGCGGATGCTGCAGCCGCATCGTGGAGCTGCGGCTTGAAGCCGGCGGCGAGGTAGTCGCGCCAGCGTTGCCGGCCAAAGCGCGCGTCCTCGTCGTCGCTGCCGACGAGATCGATCACGCGCGCGAAGCGATCGAACCCGGGCGCGATGCCGGGGCCGAGGTTGACCAGCACCTGCGGCGCGGCCCAGTCCTCGATGCCATCGGCCAGCCAGATCGGCGTGCGCGCTTCCAGCAGCGGGTCGGGCGCTGCGCCAGCGCGCAGCCGGGCATGCGGCAGGAACTCCTCGTGCTCGAAGGTCCACAGCAGCACGTCGAGCCGGTTCAGCGCCTCGGGCGCACCGGTCACGACGACCTGCGCACCCTGGCGCCAGGCCTTGCGCAACAGCCGGCAGGCATAAGCCGGCTTGTCGGCAAGGCCGGTGTGGAAGGCGACTTCCGTGGTCACTTTTCCGTGGTCACTTCACCTGCGAGAGCACGAAGTGGGTCAGCAGGCCGACCGGCCGGCCGGTCGCGCCCTTCGCGGCGCCGGACTTCCATGCCGTGCCGGCGATGTCCAGGTGCGCCCAGCGCAGCTTCGAAGTGAAGCGCTTGAGGAACATCGCCGCGGTGATCGCACCGCCGGCGCGGCCGCCGATGTTGGCCATGTCGGCGAAGTTGCTCTTCAGCCCTTCGTCGTAGTCCTCGTCGACCGGCATGCGCCAGCACGGGTCGAGCGCCGCATCGCCGGCGGCCAGCAGCTCGGCGGCCAGCGCGTCGTCGGCACTGAAGAGGCCTGATCGGTGGTTGCCGAGCGCGATCACGCAGGCGCCGGTCAGCGTCGCGATGTCGACGACCACCGCGGGCTTGAAGCGCTCGGTGTAGGTCAGCGCATCGCACAGGATCAGCCGGCCCTCGGCGTCGGTGTTCAGGATCTCGATGGTCTGGCCCGACAGGCTGGTCACCACGTCGCCCGGCTTGACCGCGCGGCCGCCCGGCATGTTCTCGGTGGCCGCAACGATGCCGACGACGTTGAGCTTGGGCTTGAGCTGCGCGATCGCGCGCATCGTGCCGATCACGCTGGCCGCGCCGCCCATGTCGAACTTCATCTCGTCCATCTCGGCACCGGGCTTGAGCGAGATGCCGCCGGTGTCGAAGGTGATGCCCTTGCCGACCAGCACCACCGGCGCGGCCGACTTCGCGGCGCCCTGGTAGTGCATGACGATGAAGCGCGGCGGCTCGTCCGAGCCCTGCGCGACGGCGAGGAACGAGCCCATGCCGATCGCTTCGATCGCCTTCTTGTCGAGCACCTCGATGCGCAGGCCGTTGGCCTTGGCCATCTTGCGTGCTTCGTTGGCGAGGATCGTCGGCGTGCAGTGGTTGCCCGGGCGATTGGCCAGCTCGCGCGCCAGCGTCACGCCCTCGACGATCGCCGCGGCGCGCTCGAAGCCGCCGTTGAGCGCGCTGCCCTCGGCCTTCGTGCCGGCCAGCAGCGTCAGCTTCTCGAGCTTCGGTGCGGGCGGCGCGCTGGGCTTGGTGGTGCGGTAGAGGTAGACCGCGTCGCCGGCGGCGGCGGCCACGGCCTCGGCATGCACGCCCTGCAGTTCGCCGAAGCCGGCCAGCTGGATCGCGACATGCTTGACGCCCAACCCCTTGAGCGCGCCGAAGCCGGCGGCCGCGGCGGCCTTCAGCGCCTTCGCGCTCGCGTTGGCCGCATGCGCCACCGCCACGCGCGGCGCCTTGACGCCATCGACCGCGCGCAGGTAGGCGAGCTTGCCGCTCTTGAATGCATAGTCGTCGAGTGCGACGGCCTGCTCGATCGCCTTGGCCAGGGGTTCATCCAATCCCGCGGGCAGCTTGTCGCCGGCCAGCACGATCAGCAAGGCGTCCGCGTTGAAGCGGCTCGTGGCCCCGGGCGCGGTCACTTGAGTACGGAAGTCCATAATTCGTACAAGTATGAAGAGCCGATGATGTTATTCGATTCGACAGTGCGCCGAGAGCTGGCGCGGAGTTTCGGCGCGACGCTGGTCGTCGTGCTCACGATCGTGATCACGATGATGCTGATCCGCACCGTCGGCCAGGCCGCGGGCGGCGTCGTCGCGCCCGAGGATGTCGTTCTGGTGCTGGGTTATTCGGCGCTCGGCCACCTGCCGACGATGATCACGCTGTCGCTGTTCATCGCTGTCGTGCTGTCGCTGGGCCGCATGTACCGCGACAGCGAGATGGCGATCTGGTTTTCGTCGGGCGTCGGCCTGGCGCGCTTCGCGCGGCCGGTGCTGCGCATGGCCTGGCCGGTGCTGCTGGTGGTCGGCGTGCTGCTGCTCTTCGTCTGGCCCTGGGGCAACCGCAGCAGCACCGAGCTGCGCCAGCGCTACGAGCAGCGCTCCGACCTGTCGCGCGTGGCGCCCGGCGTGTTCCAGACCTCGCGCGACGGCAACCGGGTCTTCTTCGTCGACCGCGCCAGCCATGAAGGCAGCGACGGCCACAACGTCTTCATCCTGATGCGCAAGGCGGCGCTGGAATCGGTCACCGCGGCGCGCACCGGCCGGCTCGAGGTCATCGACGGCGACCGTATGCTGATCCTCGAGAACGGCCAGCGCAACGAGATCGACACGGCCGCGCGCACACGCACGCTGGCGGCCTTCGACAGCTACCGCGTGCTGGCCGACGAGCGCTCGGTGCGCGAAGCCAGCGCCAAGCCGCCGCGCACGCTGGCGACGCTGGCGCTGATCCAGGACCCGACGCCGCGCCACCAGGGCGAGCTGGCGTGGCGCTTCGGCCTGCTGTTCGCCGCCGCGAACCTGCTGCTGCTGGGCCTGGGCCTGGCGGCGACGAACCCGCGCCGCGCGAGCAACTGGAACCTGCTCTTCGCGCTGCTTGCCTTCATCGTCTACTTCAACCTGATCAACCTGTCGCAGGCCTGGATCGCCGGCGGCCGCTTCGGCTTCGCGCCGGTGATGCTCGTGCTGCACGGCGGTGGCTTCGCGCTGGCGCTGGCGCTGGTCTGGTGGCGCGACAACGGCACGACGCTGTGGCCCTCGTCGCGCAAGGCGGCCGCGGCATGAAGACGGTGCGCAGGCTGCTGTATCGCGACATCGCGTGGTCGGTCGCCTTCGTCGCGATCGCCTTCCTGTCACTGTTCTTCTTCATCGACGTCGTCGACGAGCTCGACAGCATCGGCCGCGACGGCTACACGCTCGGCTACGCGATGCTGCGCTCGCTGTTCGAGCTGCCGGGGCACTTCTACGAACTGTTCCCGATCGCGGTGCTGATCGGCACGATCTACGCGATGGCGCGGCTCGCGCAGTCGTCGGAGTTCACGATCCTGCGCACCGGCGGCCTGGGGCCCGGGCGGGCGCTGGCGCTGCTCGCGGTGCCCGGTGTCGTCTTCGCCGCGCTGACCTTCGTCGTCGGCGACTACGTGTCGCCGTGGACCGAGCGCGAGGCGGTTCTGCTGAAGCACCGCGGCGGCGTTGCGCCGGGCCGCGGCGGCGCCTGGCTGAAGGAGCGCCGCAGCGACCCGCAAGGCCTGCGCAACGTCTCGGTCAATGTCGCCAGCATCGATGCGGGCGGCGAGCTGCACGGCATCCGCATCTTCGAGTTCGATGGCGACGGCCGGCTGCGTTCGCAGATCGCTGCGCGCAGCGGCAGCGTCGGCGCCGAGGGCCAGTGGCGGCTGCGCGAGGTGCAGCGCACCGATTGGCCGGTGCCCGACGAAGCCGGCGACAACGCGCGGCTGACGATGCAAACGCATGCCGAGCTGATGTGGCGCTCGACGCTGGATGCCAACGTCGTCGCCGCCGCGCTGCTGCCGGTGCAGACGATGTCGACCGTCGAGCTGTGGCGCTACAGCGCGCACCTGACCGACCAGGACCAGGCCACGCAGCGCCACGAGATCCAGTTCTGGAAGAAGGCCTTCTATCCGCTGGCCTGCGTCGTGATGGTCGCGCTGGCACTGCCCTTCGCCTACCTGCATGCGCGCTCGGGCGCGGTCAGCTACAAGGTCTTCGGCGGCATCATGCTCGGCATCGGCTTCGTGCTGCTGAACAACGTCTCCGGGCACCTGGGCGTGCTGAAGCAATGGACACCGTGGCTGGTGGCCGCCGCACCGAGTCTTCTCTTCCTGTTGTTGTCGATGGCCGCGTTCGCGTGGCTGGTGAGGTATCGATGAGTGTTGTCGAAGGCGGCCCGCGCGGCCTGCTGCTGTTTGCGCATGGTGCGCGTGATCCGGCCTGGGCGCGGCCCTTCGAGGCAGTGGCCGCGCGCTGCCGCGCCGCGCGGCCCGCGATGCCGGTGCAACTGGCCTTCCTCGACTTCATGGCACCCGGCCTGATCGAGGCCGGCCAGCGGCTCGCGGCCGAAGGCTGCAAGAGCGTCGACGTGCTGCCGCTGTTTCTCGGTGCCGGCGGCCACGTGCGCAAGGACGTGCCGGTGCTGCTGGCGCAGCTCGAAGCCGAGCTGCCCAAGGTGCGCTGGCTGCTGCATCCGGCGGTGGGCGAAGCCGCGGCGCTGATCGAAGCGATGGCGGCGATCGCGCTCGACGCCGCCACCCTGCCCGTGCTGAACACGCGATGAACCTGCACCAGTTCCGCTTTGCGCAGGAAGCGGTGCGCCGCGGCCTGAACCTGACCGAAACCGCGAAGGCGCTGCACACCTCGCAGCCGGGCATCAGCAAGGCGATCCTCGAGCTCGAGGAAGAGCTCGGCGTCGACATCTTCGCGCGCCACGGCAAGCGCATCCGCCGCGTCACCGAGCCCGGACAGCTGGTGCTGAAGTCGATCGAGATCATCATGCGCGAGGTCGCCAACCTGAAGCGCATCGGCGAGGAGTTCTCGAAGCAGGACGCCGGCACGCTGTCGATCGCGACGACGCATTCGCAGGCCCGCTACTTCCTGCCCGAGCCGGTGGCGCAGCTGCGGCGCAAGCTGCCGAAGGTGCAGGTCGTGCTGCACCAGGGCACCCCGGGCGACGTGGCGCGCATGCTGGCCGACGACGTCGCCGAGATCGGCGTTGCGACCGAGTCGCTGGCCGATGTCGAGGGCCTGGTGACGCTGCCGTGCTACCAATGGCAGCACGTGCTGGTGGTGCCGGCGCAGCATCCGCTGGCGCAGGTCGAGCGGCCGACGCTGGAGCAGCTGGCCGCCGAGCCGCTGGTGACCTACCACCCGACCTTCAGCGGCCGCTCGCGCATCGATGCCGCCTTCAACCGCGCGCGGCTGAAACCGAACATCGCGCTCGAGGCGATCGATGCCGACGTGATCAAGACCTACGTGCGGCTGGGCATCGGCGTCGGCGTCGTCTCCGAGATGGCGGTGCGCGACGACCCGCCCGGCGGCGAGCTGGCGTGGCGGCCGGTCGGCCACCTGTTCGGCAACAACACCTCGCGCGTCGCCTTCAAGCGCGGCGCCTACCTGCGCCACTTCGTCTACGCTTTCGCCGAGCTGCTGTCGGACCGCCTGACGCGGCCGCTGATCGAGCGCGCGATGGGTGGGGATGCCGACTCCTACGATCTCTGAAATCCAGCCATGAAGACACCCCACCCACCGACCCGCCTGCCGAACGTCGGCACGACGATCTTCACCGTGATGTCCGCGCTGGCCGCCGAGCACGGCGCGGTCAACCTCGGCCAGGGCTTTCCGGACTTCGATTGCGATCCGCGGCTCATCGACGCGGTGTCGCAATCGATGCGCGAAGGCCTGAACCAGTACCCGCCGATGATCGGCGTGCCGGCACTGCGTGACGGCATCGCGGCGAAGATCGCGGCGCTGTACCACCACCGCTACGACGCCGGCAGCGAGATCACGATCACCGCCGGCGCAACGCAGGCGATCCTGACTGCCGTGCTGGCGATCACCGGTCCCGGCGACGAGGTGATCGTGCTCGACCCGTGCTACGACAGCTACGTGCCGAACATCGAGCTCGCCGGCGGCGTGGCCGTGCGCGTGCCTTTGACGGAAGGCAGCTTCCGGCCCGACTTCGCGGCCATCGGCGCGGCGCTCACGCCGCGCACGCGGGCGATCATCGTCAACACGCCGCACAACCCCAGCGGCACGGTCTGGCATGCGTCCGACCTGCAGGCGTTGGCCGAGCTGCTGCGGCCGACCGAGGTGGTGGTCATCGGCGACGAGGTCTACGAGCACATGGTCTACGACGGCGTCGCGCATGCCAGCATGGCCACGGTGCCCGAGCTCGCCGCGCGCAGCTTCGTGATCTCGAGCTTCGGCAAGACCTACCACGTCACCGGCTGGAAGGTCGGCTACGTCGCCGCGCCGGCGCCGCTGATGGCCGAGTTCCGCAAGGTGCACCAGTTCAACGTCTTCACCGTCAACACGCCGATGCAGCACGGCCTGGCCCGCCACTTGGCGGATCCGGCGCCGTACCGCGAGCTGCCGGCCTTCTATCAACACAAGCGCGACCTGTTCCGCAGCGGCTTGGGCGGCACGCGCTTCCGCCTGCTGCCCAGTGAAGGCAGCTACTTCCAGTGCGTCGACTACAGCGCGATCAGTTCGCTCGGCGAGACCGATTTCTGCCGCTGGCTGACGGCCGAGATCGGCGTCGCGGCGATCCCGCTGTCGGCCTTCTATGGCGACGGCCGCGACCAGGGGCTGGTGCGCTTCTGCTACGCCAAGCGCGACGAGACGCTGCGCAGCGCGCTCGATCGGCTGTCGACGCTGTAGGCCGGTTCAGCGCCGCAGGCGGCGGCCGCGAGCGACGGGCGCCGGTGCGTCGGCCGGTGCGCTCAAGTCGACGTCGACGCTCTGGAACGGCGCCGGCCGCTCGATCACGGAGCCCGGCGTCAACACCATCGTCGTCTCGCCGATCAAGGACAGATGCGGCAGCGGCGCGGTGGTATCGAACAGCGTGCCGCTGTTGCTCATGCGGGCGCTGGCGGCATCGAGCGGCAGCAGCAGGTCGACCTCGATGCGCGACGGTGCCGCATCGTCGGCCAGCTCGCGGGCGATCGCGTAGACGATCAGCAGCTCGCGGTAGGCCGGCAGATCGAAGAGCTCGCCATCGTCCTTGCGGAACAGCAGTGTCTCGAGCTCGGCCATCGCATCGATCGGCTGCGGCCACGCGCGCTGCAGCCGGGCGATCACGCGCGGATAGTCCTCCAGCAGGCGGCTCTGCTGCGGGTCGGTGTCCCAGTCCGGCGCATAAGCGTTGAAGCGCTGGTTGAAGCGCGAGCGTGTGCGCTCGTGCGCCGCGCGGTCGCCGAGGCGGCGCTGGATCTCCAGCAGCTTCAGGTACGGCAGCGGGCTGGTGCCGCCGGTGTCGCGCAGGTGCGCGACCAGCAGGTCGATCGCCGCCTCCTCTTGCCCGAGCACGCTGAAGAACTCCGCCTGTTGCTCGAGGTCGATCAGTTCCTCGGCCGACACCGGACGCGGCGGCGGGCTGGTCTGGTTCCAGGCCGGCTCGGCGGTCACCGGCGCCTGCAGCGTCGGCGCGACGCTCGGGTGCTCGCGGTCGTTGACGCCGAGCGTCGACGCGGGCGCGTTCTCGATCGGCAGGCTCAGGTCCGGCGGCGGAGCGGCGGACCGATGCAGCGGCGCCGGTTCGGCGACCGGGTCGGGCTGCACGTCGGCCAGCACCGCGGCGGCATCCGCATACCACTTGTCCTGCGCTTCCTGCCGCACCTGGCGCAGCCGCAGCGCCAGCCAGCTGGCCAGCAGCAGCAGCGCGCCGACCGCGACGATCAGCGGCGGCATCCAGCGATCCGCGGTGTCGCCCGAGGCTGCGCGAGCGCGCAGCTGCTGCAGTTGATCGCGCTGCTGGCGGCTGTCGGCCGACAGGCGCTCGACCTGCTCTTCCAGGCTCCTCACACGTGCCGCCGTTGCCGAGGCAGCGGCGGCGGCCGTCGCGGCGCTTTGCACGGACGCATGCACGGCGCTGGCCTGCTGCTCGGCCAGTGCCGCGGCGACGGCCTTGGCGATCAGCTCGGGATCGGCGGCTTCGAGCGACAGGCGCGGCGCGGCAGCCATGGCCGCGGGGGCGACCGGCTTGGGGCGCTGCTTCGCGCGGCGTTCGGCCGGCGCCTTGCTGAGCATGGGCGCGCGGGTGGGACGCGCGGCGGCGGATGCGGCCTTCACGGCCGGCATCACGGCCATCACTGCCACGTTCACCGCGCCTTGCGCGACGTCACTGCTCGGCACCTGCGCGCCGAGCAGCGGCGGATCCGCAAAGGCAGTGAAGCGCCGCGTGATGCGCGTGCCGCAGGTGCTGCTCACCTGCACCGTCACGACCGGCTCGTCGACCGCGACCAGCGAGACCACGCGCAGCAGCCGCTGCTGCGGCTCGGCGCCGGCTTCGATCATCCAGCGCAGGTGGTGAGGCGCGACGCGGCGATCGCCGAAGCTGGCCTCGGCGTGCACGCAGGCGGCGTCGAACGTCTCAGCGGGATCGATGCGCAGCGGCAGCGCGAAATTCAGCGGACTGCCCAGCGTCACCTGGCTCGGCGGCGGGCCGAAGCCGATCGCCCGTGCTGCCGTCGTGGCCGTCGACAACAGCAGGCCGCACAGCACGAACGCCAGCGATCGGATCAGGTGCATTGCGCGGCTTCGTCGCTGGGCTGGGACGCCAAAGGAATCGACCGACTCTAGCACCAATGGTTACAAATTGCGCCACGCCGGTGCAGCCGCGGCCGCCCTGCGCGGCGTTGTTCACGCGACGCCGGGCGGACCCGATTCAGCGGTCGTAGCCCGGCGACAGGCGGTCGAGCCGGCGCAGCAGGCCGGGCCATGCGAGCGCCCCAGCGCCCTGCCCGCGTGTCGCGCCGGCAGCCTGCTCGCGCGCCGTCGCGATGATCTCCGGGTGCACCGGCACCAGCGGCCCGCCGGCCTGCGCGCGGACCTGGATCGTGCAGACGGCCTCGAAGAAGTACATCGCGAGGAAGGCGTCGGCGATGGTCGCCCCGACCGTCAGCAGGCCGTGGTTGCGCAGCATCAGGTAGGTCTTGTCGCCGAGGTCACGCACCAGGCGCGGCTTCTCGTCGTCGCGCAGCGCGACGCCTTCGTAGTCGTGGTAACCGAGGCTCGCGAGCACGAAGATCGAGTGCTGCGACAAGGGCAACACGCCATCGCGCTGCGCCGACACCGCGATGCCGTTGATCGAGTGCGTGTGCAGCACGCACTGCGCATCGTGGCGTGCCGCATGCACCGCGCTGTGGATCGTGAAGCCGGCGGGGTTGACGGGGAACGGCGAGTCCTCGAGCTTGCTGCCCTGCTGGTCGACCTTGATCAGGCTCGACGCGGTGATCTCGTCGAACATCAGTCCATACGGATTGATCAGGAACTGGTCCTCGGTGCCCGGCACGCGCGCGCTGATGTGCGTGAAGACCAGGTCGTCCCACTTGAACAGCGCGACGAGGCGATAGGCCGCCGCAAGATCGACGCGCGTGCGCCATTCGTCGACATCGACTTGATCGCGGCGGGACGGCAAATCGAGCATCGGAGCAGCCATGAGAAATCTCCTCGGTCCAGTGCAGCGGCAATTCGCTCGTGGACAATAGTCATCCGATGTTGGCGCTGCTGTCGCGCCTGGGACAAGCCATGAATACCCCCGTTCTTACAATCGAAGAGCGTCACAACATCGAGTCCGCCTCGTGGTTTTCAAAGCTCTCCCAGCCGCTGCGCAATGCGATCCTGTCGCGCGCCTACGTGCGGCGTCTGCAGGACGGCGCACCGATGGCATCGCGCGGCACGCCGGCCGAGGATTGGTGCGGCGTCGCGAAGGGCGCGGTGCGGGTGTCGCTGGTGTCGCTGTCGGGCAAGCAGGTGACCTTGACCTATGTCGAGCCGGGCACCTGGTTCGGCGACATTGCGCTCTTCGACGGGCTGCCGCGCACGCACGATGCCGATGCGCACGGCGAGACCACGCTGCTGTGCGTGCGCAAGCCCGACTTCAAGGAACTGCTCGCGCAGCACACCGAGTTGTACGAGGCGCTGCTGCGCCTGAACTGCCGGCGCCTGCGCCTGCTGTTCAACCAGTTCGAGGACCTGAACACCAAGCCGCTCGCCGCGCGCCTGGCCAAGCAGATCCTGCTATTGGCCAAAAGCTACGGCATCGAGCAGGGCCAGGAAATCCGCATCGGACTGCAATTGGCGCAGGAAGACCTGGCGCAATTGCTCGGTGCCTCGCGCCAGCGCGTCAACCAGGAATTGAAGGGCTTCGAGCGCGACGGCGCGGTGCGTGTCGAGCCGACGCGCCTGGTCGTGCTGTCGCGCGAAAAACTGCTGGCGATCTCGGAAGACCGCTAGCCACAACTACCGAGGCCGAAAACGGCCTCCGCGGAGGCTGATCCCATGGACCAATTCACCGGCACGCGCACGGTGTCGTCGCAGCATGCCTTCGACCTCGAGAAGCTCGAGAGCTGGCTCGCCGAGCAGCTGCCCGGCTTCGCGGGGCCGCTGTCGGTCGAGCAGTTCAAGGGCGGGCAGTCCAATCCCACCTACAAGCTGATCACGCCGGCCAAGTGCTACGTGATGCGCAGCAAGCCGGGGCCGGTGGCCAAGCTGCTGCCGTCGGCGCATGCGATCGAGCGCGAATTCCGCGTCATGAGTGCGCTGGCGCTGACCGGCGTGCCGGTCGCCCGCATGCACGTGCTGTGCGAGGACGAGTCAATCATCGGCCGCGCCTTTTACGTGATGGAGTTCGTCGCCGGCCGCGTGCTCTGGGACCAGGCCCTGCCCGGCATGAGCAACGACCAGCGCGGCGCGATCTACGACGAGATGAACCGCGTCATCGCGACGCTGCATTCGGTCGACGTCAAGGCGGTGGGCCTGGCCGACTACGGCAAGCCCGGCAACTACTTCGCGCGCCAGGTCGGCCGCTGGTCCAAGCAGTACCTGGCCTCGGTGACGCAGGACATCCCCGAGATGAACCGGCTGATCGACTGGCTGCCGGCCCACATGCCGGCGAGCGCGCTGGACGAGAGCCAGGTCGCGATCGTGCACGGCGACTACCGCCTCGACAACCTGATCTTCGACGCCGCCGAGCCGCGCATCACCGCGGTGCTCGACTGGGAGCTGTCGACGCTCGGCCACCCGCTGGCCGACTTCAGCTACCACTGCATGGCCTGGCACATTCCGCCCGGCACCTTCCGCGGCATCGGCGGGCTCGACCATGCGGCGCTGGGCATCCCGAGCGAACGCGAGTACATCCGGCGTTATTGCGAACGCACCGGCCGCGGCACGCCCGACGAGCTGCTCGCCGACTGGAATTTCTACCTCGCCTACAACCTCTTCCGCCTCGCCGCGATCACGCAGGGCATCGCCAAGCGCGTCGTCGACGGCATCGCCGCCAGCCCGCAGGCCAAGGCCACCGGTGCCGCGACGCCCAAGCTCGCCGAGCTGGCCTGGGGTTTCGCGCAGGCCGCATGAACATTTGAAAGGTCGTTGATGGACTTCAGCTACTCCCCCAAGACGCAAGCCCTGCGCGAGCGCGTGATCGCGTTCATGGACGCGCACATCTTCCCGAACGAGAAGCGCTACGACGCCGAGCAGGCGGCGAACACCGCGTCAGGCAACCGCTGGCAGCCGCTGCCGCTGATCGAGGAGCTCAAGCCCAAGGCGCGCGCCGCCGGCCTGTGGAACCTGTTCCTGCCCGAGAGCGAATACGGCGCCGGCCTGTCGAACCAGGAATACGCGCCGCTGGCAGAGCTGATGGGCCGCGTGCTGTGGTCGAGCGAGGTCTTCAATTGCTCGGCGCCCGACACCGGCAACATGGAAGTGCTGGTGCGCTACGGCACGCCGGAGCAGAAAAAGCGCTGGCTCGAGCCGCTGCTGGCCGGCGAGATCCGCTCGGGCTTCGCGATGACCGAACCGGCGGTCGCCTCGTCGGATGCGACGAACATCGAGTCGTCGATCCGCCGCGACGGCGATGACTATGTGATCAACGGCCGCAAGTGGTGGACCTCCGGCGCCGGCGACCCGCGCTGCAAGGTGCTGATCTTCATGGGCAAGACCGATCCGGAGGCGCCCAGGCATTCGCAGCAGTCGATGATCCTGGTCCCGATGGATACCCCGGGGGTCAAGATCCTGCGCCACCTGCCGGTCTTCGGCTGGGACGACGCACCGCACGGCCACATGGAGATCGACTTCAAGGACGTGCGCGTACCGGCGACCAACATGCTGCTGGGCGAAGGCCGCGGCTTCGAGATCGCGCAGGGCCGCCTCGGGCCCGGCCGCATCCACCATTGCATGCGCACGATCGGTGTCGCCGAGCGTGCGCTCGAGTTCATGTGCAAGCGCGCGACGACGCGCGTGGCGTTCGGAAAATCGATCGCGCAGCACACGGTGACGCAGGAGCGCATTGCCGAGGCCCGCTGCATGATCGAGCAGGCGCGGCTGCTGACGCTGAAGGCCGCGTGGATGATGGACGCCGCCGGCAACAAGAGCGCGAAGGCCGAGATCGCGATGATCAAGGTCGTCGCGCCGAACATGGCGCTGCAGGTGATCGACTGGGCCATGCAGGTGCACGGCGCGGCCGGCGTCTGCGAAGACTTCCCGCTCGCCGGCAACTACGCCGCGGTGCGCACGCTGCGCTTCGCCGACGGTCCGGACGAGGTGCACCGCAACGCGATCGCGAAACTCGAACTCGGGCGCTACGCCTGACGAGAGAGAGGGACTACTCGTCCTCGGTCGGCCGCGACGGCGGCCAGACCGACGGTCGCAGCGTGCCGGTGGCCCCGCCGGCCGAGGCATCGCTCCAGTCGCGCGCCAGCTGGCGCGCCGACGGCAGGATGCGCTCGAACACGCCATGCCAGCGCGTCAGCACATCGGGGTCCGGTGACGGCATCGCAGTGCGGAACGTCAGGCGGCCGCGCGTGATCGTGAACACCGCCGGCGCGTGCGCCGGCACCTTGTCGATCGTCTCGGCCAGCGCTTCCTCGAGCGCGGCGGTGAGCCACAGCTGCAGCCAGGGCTTCACGCTGGCGACCGCCGAGTAGCGGTCCTTCAGCTTGCCGAGCTCGCTGCCGGTGAGCTTCGGGAACATCACCAGCCAGCGCATCTCGGGCGGCGTCTCGGTGTCGATGCGGGTCTGCACGTCTTCGACGTATTGCTCGAAGACGGCCTTCTCCATCGTTTCCATCAGCTCGCGGTTGAGCACCAGCACCAGCATCTCGCGCGCGGTGCCGATGTCGGCCGACATGCGCAGCTCGCGCCCTTCGATGTAGCTGCGCTGCGAGTCACCCCACTCGATGCGCCAGGCATTCTCGGCCGTGCTGCCCTGCGGTTCGATCGTGCAGCCATCGGCATCGCGCACGCGCTTGAGCTGCAAGCCGCGCTTGTCCGCCCACTCCTGGAACAACGACACATCGGTCGACTTGGGGCCTTTGCTCCACAGACGCCGCAGCGATTCCAGCATGGTTTAGAGTCAGCCACGGCATGCGGCCGAAGAGGGGACAAGAATGATCGAAGTGTATTCCTGGGCCACGCCCAACGGTCACAAGGTTCACATCATGCTCGAGGAATGCGGCCTGTCCTACCGCATTCATGCGGTCGACATCGGCGCCGGCGAGCAGTTCGATCCGGCCTTCCTCGCGATCAGCCCGAACAACAAGATCCCGGCCATCGTCGATCCCGACGGTCCCGAGGGCAAGCCCTTCAGCGTCTTCGAGTCCGGCGCGATCCTGCTGTACCTCGCCGGCAAGACCGGCAAGCTGCTGCCCGACAGCGTGGCCGGCAAGTACGAAGTGCTGCAGTGGCTGATGTTCCAGATGGGCGGCGTCGGCCCGATGCTCGGCCAGACGCATCACTTCCGCATCTACGCGCCCGACAAGATCCCCTACGCGATCGAGCGCTACAGCAACGAAGCCAAGCGCCTGTACGGCGTGATGGACAAGCGCCTCGCACGCTCGAAATACCTCGGCGGTCCCGAGTATTCGATCGCCGACATCGCCGTCTTCCCGTGGCTGCGCTCGTGGAAGAACCAGGGCATCGAGTGGAGTGACTTTCCCTACCTGAAGGGCTGGTTCGACGAGGTCTCCGCACGGCCGGCCGTCAAGCGCGGCGTCGAGGTGCTGGCCGAGCGGCGCCGGCCGCTGACCGACGATCGTTCCCGCAGCATTCTCTTCGGCGACGAGCAGTACAAGCGGCACTGAGGCATCGACGCTCGTCAGTGCACGAGCGTCGATTGCACCGCCGGCACCGCGAACGCGCGGCCGACCAGTGCGCGCGCGAACAGGTAGTTGTTGCGCGAGCGCTCGCTCAATGCGTTGAGGTCCACGGCGCCGCGGGCGTCGCAGGGGAACGTGAGGCCGCGGCCGGCGCCGACCAGCGAGTCGAAGCGCAGTTCGAAACCCGGACCGTCGTCGATGCGAAGCGCAGTCATGGTGGACCTCCTGCTCAACCGATCCGTCGTGTTCGACCGATCGATGGCCACAGCATGGTCCGCGGCTGTTGCGCTGCCGTTTCATGGGACGCCTCGCCAGGCTACGTTTGTAGCGCAGCTAGGGGCAGTTCAGGATGCCGCCGCCCGTGCTGCAGACGCCGCGCGGACCGAGCAGGTTCGAGCCGAAGCGGGTCAGGCGCGAGCCGTCGCTGGCCCAGCAGCCGGTCGGATCGCAGCTCGTCACGACCACCGGCGGCGAGGGTCGGGGCGTAATCACCGTTGGCGGCGTGGTCGGCGCGGCCGGCATGCGCAGTGACGGCGGCAGCGCGACCATCGGTGCGACGCTGAGTGGCGGACGTGCCGAAGCCGTTGGTGGCGGCGCGTCGCCCGAACCACCGAGGCAGGCGCGCGCGGCATCGCGGCGCAGCGCGCGCACCTGATCGAGGGTGTGGCGTTGCACGCGATCGTCACCGGGCGCGGCAGCATTGCGGGCGGCAATCGCCCGCGCTTCCAACTGGCCGAGCGCCTCGAGTGCCGTTCGGCATTCAGCCGATGTGGGCGCGCTGCCCTGCGGCGCGGCGCTCGCGCCCAGCGCCAGCATCCATCCGGTCAACAGCAGCGAACGGCGTCCCATGCCGCTTCGAGCCGCGGCGGGGCGACAAGTTCGTCGCACTCCGTTCGGCCACGGCTCCTAGAATCCGCCTCCGACTGCCCGTAGCTCAACTGGATAGAGCACCAGCCTTCTAAGCTGGGGGTCGGGGGTTCGAGTCCCTCCGGGCAGGCCAGTGTTCACGCGCCTTCCAAAGCTTGAACCCGCGCTGAAAGTTCTTCGAAGGCCAGCGCGAATTCCTCGATCGCTCTCTTGGCCACTTCGGCCAGTGCAAGCGCCTCGTCGTCGGACGCCGACATGCCCGGGAAGCTGGCCAGCGCATTGCCCAGTTCACCGGCGGTCAGCCGCAGTGCGTTCAAGTCCATGGGTGCGCCCCTTTCAGAGGGTCAGTGGGTCGTTGGGCGAGGCCAGGATAGCCCACGGGCAACTCCCGCGGCCGTGGCGAGCATCGATTGCCCTTGCACGCCCGCACCCGAGGCACTGGCACGCTCGGCACAAGTGCGAGACCATGCGCACTCGTGCCGGCCAGGGTTGGCCGCGGAGCGCCTGATGACCTCACCCCATGGCTCCTTGCCCGATGACGTGCGCGAGGCGCTGCAGCGCGGCAGCATCTTCGATGCCATCAAGCTGCTGCGGCGCTCCGGCGTGGCGAACCTGAAGGAGGCGAAGGCCGTGCTCGAGGCGGAGGCCCGCCGCATCAACGCGGCCAAGGGCGTTGCACCGCGGCCTGCGGGCGGTGCCAAGCCGGCGCCGACATCGGGCGCCTTTCCGCCCGCAGCCATCGACGCGCTGCGCCGCGGCAACAAGATCGAAGCCATCCGCATCGTGCGCGAGCACCGCGGCCTCGGGCTGAAGGAAGCCAAGGACCTCGTCGAAGCGCACGAGCAGATGCTGGTGCCCACCGTCGACAGCCTGTCGCCGCGCAACGGGCTGTCGCCCGGCGAGGTGCCACGCACCGGCGGGCGGGTGGCGTGGGTGCTGGCGCTGGCGACGATCGTCGCGGCGCTGATCTACCACTTCGTGCTGCGCGATCCCGGCTGAGGGGCGACGAGACGGGAACGCCGGCATCACGCGGCGAGGGCGTTGTGAATCGCCGTCGCGACGATCGCACCGTGGCCCACGGCCACCGCAATCTGGTCCAGCGCACTGACGACATCGCCGGCGGCATGCAGCCCCGGCACACTGCTGCGCCCGTGTGCGTCGACGATCACCGTGCCCAGTGCATCCAGCGTGGCCCCGACTTGGCCGCCCAGCCGAGCTCGCGGCTGCGCGCCCAGCGCGGCGTAGATCACGTCGGCTTCGAGGGGAGGTGCCGTTCCCTCGCAGTGCAGGCGCACCAGCGCCTGCGCATTGACCTCCACCGCTTGTGGCACGGCCTCGACGCACACGATGCCTGCCTGCTGCAGTGATGCGCGCAGGCGGTCGTTCACCGGTGCTTGCGCCGGGTCGACCACCAGCGTCAACTCGGCGCTGAAGGGATGCAGGAACAGCGCCTCGCGCGCACCGTGGTCGCCGCGCCCGATCACCAGAATGCGCCGGCCGCGGAACTCGTGCGCGTCGCAGATCGGGCATTGGCGCAGCAGGCCGCGATCGCGCAGTTCGGCGATGCCCTCGATCGCCGGCTCGGCGTCGCACACGCCGGTTGCCAGCAGCACCGTGCGTGCGCGCAGCTGCCCGTGCCGGCTCTGCGCGACGAAGCTGCCGTCGTCGGTGCGCGCGAGCAGCGTCGCTTCGTCGGCGATGATGCTGCCGCCGGCTTCGGTCAACTGCTCGCGCATGCGCTGCAGCAATTGCGGGCCTGACACGCCCTGCGGAAAACCGGGATAGTTGTGCGTGCGCTCAATGCGCTCGGCGCGGCTGTCGCCGGCATCGAGCACCGCGATGCGGCGCTGCAGCCGCTGCAGGTAGATCGCCGCTGTCAAGCCGGCAGGGCCGGCGCCGATCACCAGGCAGTCGAGCATCGCCGGCGCCTAGCGTTCAAAGAACGCGCAATGGGTGTCCGCTCGGGCCGCGACTCGATGCGGCCAACGAGTCGGATCTGCTGCTGCGATGAGGCCATGGGTGCCCGGAGCAAACCCGGTGCCTGCAATCCACGCCGGACCGCCGGCGCTCACGCATGAGCGCTTGTCGTTATTGGCTGCTCGCCGCGGCGGCCATCAGCCGCCGCGGCAAGCGCCCTCCTCCCTACCCTCTCTCCCTGAGCCGCTGCCTCTTCGGTGTCGGGAATTCTTAACGAGACGGCCGCGCGACGGAATTCTCCCGAGGTACTAGTACCTCGGGAGGTGCCCCAGCGCCGCGGCCAGCGCATCGGCATGCAGCGGCTTGGCCAGCACGCGCACGTCGCTTGTCGCGGCCAGCGCGGCTTGTGCGGCCTGCGGCTGCGCCGTCACCAGCAGCGCGGGGATCTGATCCTGCGCCTCGGCACGAACCCGCGCGATCGCCTGCGGGCCGGTGTGTCCGTCGCCGAGGTCGTGGTCACTGACGACCAGGTCCGGCAGGCGCAGGCTCTCCCGCACGGCCGCGACGGCATCATCGATCGAGCCGGCGCTGATCACCATGCAGTTGTACGAGGTCAGCAAGGTCGCCATGCTCTTGAGCACCAGGGGATCGTCGTCGATCAGCAGCACGAGCCGGCCGTCGAGCAGCGGCGCGAGGCGGGCCGAGCCGGCCTCGGCGGCGGCGCTGAACGCGATCGGCACGCCGACCTCGAACAGCGAGCCGCGCCCGGTGCGCGAGCGCACGCGCAGGCCGTGGCTCAGGCGATGCGCGGCGCGCTGCACGATCGCCAGGCCCAGCCCCAGGCCCTGCCGGTTCGTGCGCGCGGCGCGCGACACCTGGAAGAACTCCTCGAACACGCGCGCCAGGTCCTCGCGAGCGATGCCGATGCCCGAGTCCCACACCTGCAGCCACAGCGTGGCGCCGCGCCGGCGGCAACGCACGCGCACGCCGCCGGCGGGCGTGTAGCGGATCGCGTTGGCGACCAGGTTCGACACGATGCGTTCGAGCTGGAAGTGGTCGCTGCGCACGCGCAAAGGGGGGGCCAGCACCTGCAGCCGCAGTCCCTTGGCGAGCGCCTGCGGCTCGAACTGCAGCCGCACGCGCGCCAGCATGTCGTCGACGGCGAATGCGGTGATGTCGAGCGGAACCGCGCCCGCATCGAGCCGCGAGATCTCGAGCAAGGCGCCCAGCAAGGCTTCCATCGACTGCACGGAGGCGTCGATCTGCTCGACGGTGCCGACGTCGGCGCCGCCGCGAGCGCGCGCCGCGTCCGACAACAACGCGATCGTGTGCAGCGGCTGCCGCAAGTCGTGCGTGACCGAGGCGAGGAAGAAGGTCTTCGAGAGATTGGCGCGCTCCGCTTCACGGCGTTGCACGCCCAGCTCGTCGATCAGCGCCCGGCGTTCCTCGGCGACGCGCATGGCCTGCGTGATCGACGTGTTGTGCGCGCGCACGATGCGCATCATCAGCCCGACTGCGATCGCGAAGCCGATGCCGGTGACGACACCGAGCGGGCCGCCGCTGACGATCAGGTCGGCACTCGGAATGAGCTGGCATGGCACGCCGAACAGCGAGATGCCGGGCCGGTAGGCGGCGAACTGGCTCAAGCTGCCGGTGACCATCAGCAGCGTTCCCATCACGACGTACGGCGTGGCCCAGGCCGGCGCGGGCACCAGCACCGCCGATCCCCAGACCAGGCCGAGCAGGAAGATGCAGAGTTGGAAGCGCTGCTGCCACCTGCCGAGTGCGTCATCGCTCGGCCGGCTGCGGCGGAAGCCGACGATGACCGCGGTCAGCGCCGCGGTCGCCGCCGCGGCGAGCACGCACCAGAGGAGGTACGACGCCGACCCGACCGCCTGGAAGCCCGCGGCCCACAGCACGCAGGCCAGGATGGTGCCGACGATCCCGGCCGGTGCCTCGTCCATCATCTTGCGGAACTGCCGCGACGAGATCTCGCGCATCGTGTCCGGCGCGTCGGCCGGCGACGGCAGCGAAGCCGGCCGGCGCCACAGGCCGCGAAAGTCGTCGACGGTTTCCATCAGGCCCGCGATGAGGCGGCGCCACGCGGCAGCCTGCGTGTCGTCGCCGCTCATGCGTCGAGCGAAATGCCGCGCCGCGCAGTCTCCAGGATCGCGCCGACACGCGACGTCACGCCCAGCGCGCGCAGGATCGGCTTCACGTGCTGCTTGATCGTCGACTCGGCGATGTTCAGCGAGTTGGCGATCGCCTTGTTGGACTTGCCCTGCACGATGAAGCGGAACACCTGGACCTGGCGTTCGGTCAAGCCGAGGTCGCCCAGCTTCGTGCATGCCACCGGCGTCGGCGGCACCGGCAACGCCCGCCCGTCGCCGAAGGCGATCGACGGCACGTAGATGCCGTTGGCCAACACGACCTCGAGCGCCGAGCGCAGCACGTCCATCGAGGTCGTCTTCGGCACGAAGCCCATTGCCCCGCCCGCCAGCGCGTCGAGCACGGTCTGCCGGTCCTCCTGCGCGGAGAGCACGACGATCGGCAGGTCTTCGCGTTCCTGCCGGAACTGCGACAGCGCGTCGATGCCGTGGGTGCCGGGCAGGCCCAGGTCGAGCAGCACCAGCGTGATGTCCGCCTGCTCGCGGGCGATCCGCAGCGCATCGCCGAGCGTGCCGGCCTCGAGCGTGACCGAGTCGGGGCTGAGGCGCGCGAGCACGAGCTTCAGGCCCTCGCGGAACAGGGCGTGGTCGTCGACGAGGAGAATCTTCATGAGCGTGTGAGAACGCGCTTGCGCCGACATGCCATCGCGGCAAGGCGCGGTGGTCGGGGTGAGACGATTCGAACGTCCGACCCACTGCTCCCAAAGCAGTTGCGCTACCAGGCTGCGCTACACCCCGAAGCTGCGGATTCTAGTTCCACCGGCGCCCCGCCCGGCGGATCAGGCCGGTTCGGCCATCACCACGATGCCGTCGGCATCGGCATAGAGCCAGTCGCCGGGGCGGATCCACTGGCCCTGGATCTGCACCGGCAGGTCGGTCTGGCCGGCTGCCTTGCGCTCCGTCGGCAGCGGCATCAGCGCCAGTGCGCGGATGCCGATCTCGGTCTGGCGCAACTCGGCGATGTCGCGCACGCAGCCGTCGACGACGATGCCGGCCCAGCCGTTGCGCGCAGCGGTGGCGGCGAGGTTGCCGCCGACCAGCGCGCGGCGCAGCGAGCCGCCGCCGTCGATCACCAGCACGCGGCCCTCGCCGGCCGATTCGACAGCGGCCTTGACCGACGTGTTGTCCTCGAAGCACTTGACCGTCGCCACCAGGCCGCTGAAGACCGCGCGCCCGCCGTAGTCGTTGAACACCGGTGGCAGCACGCGGAAGCTGCCGTCGCTGTCGTTCTTGTGCAGGTCGCACAGGTCGCAGGTGGCCAGCAGGGGCATCGGGTCCTCCGGGGAATCAGTTCGTCTGCGGCGGATGATAGAGGCCGGCTTGGGCGCTTCAGGCGTTCGTTATCTTTCGAATCGGGGGTTTCACGTCCTCGGCGCGCGGCGGCAGCATCACCTGGTGTTCACGTGGGGCGTTCAGGATGATCGAGGTCGAGGTTTCGGCGAGCAGGCAGAAGCGCGTGACGACGGCATCGAGGTGCGGCACGTCGATCACCGCGATCTCGAGGATCCAGCTGTCTTCGCCGGTGACGTTGAAGGCATTGATGACCTCCGGCGTCTCCTTGATCAGCTTGACGATGCGCGCGTACTCGGCACGCGCGACGCGCACGATCGCGCGGATGCCGTAGCCGAGCGCGCCCAGGTCGACCGTCGCGCGGTAACCGCTGATCACGCCGGCGGCTTCGAGCTTGCGCACGCGCTCGGTGGCCGCGGGCTGCGACAGGTGCACGCGGCGGCCGAGCTCGGCCATCGAGATGCGGGCATCGGCCTGCAACTCGGCGAGGATGCGGGTGTCGTAGCCGTCGAGCGGGATGGATTCGGGCATGTTCAAAGCCTAGCGCCGGTTCGGCCTTGAAATCAACGGTGAAATCGACGAGCAATCTGCAAATTTGGCTGGAATGCTGGGCGGCGCCCTTTTACGATTCAACCCACCATGACGACCGCCCTCGCCACCCCTTCGCGCGGCCTGCCGCCGCTGGTCATCGCCTGCCTCGCCGCCACCTGGCTGGTCTGGGGCTCGACCTACCTGGCGATCAAGATCGCCCTCGTCAGCCTGCCGCCCTTCCTGCAAATGGGCTCGCGCTTCGTCGTCGCCGGCGCGCTGCTGTTCGGCTGGATGGCCTGGCGCGGCGCGGCGCTGCCGAGCGCGAAGCAATGGCGCAACGCGCTGATCGTCGGCAGCCTGATGCTCGGCGGCGGCATGGGCGGCACGGCGCTGGCCGAGGTCAGCGTCGGCTCGGGCCTGGTGGTGGCCTTCATCGCCGTCGTGCCGCTGATGATCGCGCTGGCCAATCGCTTCTATGGCGTCAAGCCGGCGCGGGCGGAGTTGGCCGGCATCGTCGTCGGCCTCGGCGGCGTGCTGCTGCTGACGCAGGGTGCCGGCTTCCAGGCTTCGCCGGCGGGGCTGGCGGCCATCTCGGTGGCCTGCGTCACGTGGTCGCTCGGCAGCGTGCTCAGCCAGCGCAGCCTGCCGCTGGCGCCGGGCGCGATGGGCTTCGCGAGCGAGATGTTGTGCGGCGGCGTCGTGCTGCTGGTGCTGGCCGCCTTCACCGGAGAGACGCTGCCGACGCAGATCGAGCCGCAAGCCATCGCCGCCTGGGCCTACCTGGTGGTCGCCGGCTCGCTGATCGCCTTCAACGCCTACATGTATCTGCTGGCGAATGCATCGCCGGGGCTGGCGTCGAGCTACACCTTCGTCAACCCGGTGATCGCGATGCTGCTCGGCGTGGCGCTGGCCGGTGAGCGCATCACGCTGGCCGAGTGGCTCGCCGCCGGCGTGATCCTCGCAGGCGTCGTGCTGTTGCTGCGGGCGAAGCAGCGCGTCTGAATCAGCGCTTCAGGTCGCCCCACAGCATCGTGATGAAGCGGTCGGGCGGGATGAAGCCGCCGCCCCAGACCGCGTCGAACTCGGCTGTCGGCTTCGCAGCCACCACCTCCTCCAGCTTGCGCCCGGCGCGCACGTGTTCCTTGATGCGGCCGCTGACGGTGGCCAGCATGTCGCGATAAGCCTTCAGGTCGGCCTTGCTCGCCCTGGGGCCGTGGCCGGGGATGATCTGCGTGTCGTCGCGGGCGATCGCCAGCACCTTGTCCACCGCCGCGATCACGCCGTCGACCGAGCCGCCGCTGCTGGTGTCGATGAACGGGTAGAGCTTGTTGAAGAACACGTCGCCCAGGTGCAGCACGTTGCTCTGGCGGAAATGCACGATCGCATCGCCGTCGGTGTGCGCGTTCGGCACGTGGAAGACCTGCACCTCGTCGCCGTTCAAGTGAAACGACACATCGCTGGTGAAGGTGACGATCGGCAGCGCCGCCTTCGGCGAGGCCTTGATCGGCATCTGCAGGAACGAGATCACCTGGTCCGAGGACATGCGCTTGCGCACGTTGGCATGCGCGACGATCGCCGCGCCGGCCTTGGCGTGGTTCTCGTTGCCGCCGGTGTGGTCGAAATGCCAGTGCGTATTGAGCACGAACTTCACCGGCTGCTTGCTCAGCGTGGCGATCGCCGCCTGGATCTTGGCCGTCAGCGGCGCGAACTGGTCGTCGACGACGAAGACCGCATCGTCGCCGACCGACACGCCGAGGTTGCCGCCGGCGCCGGTCAGCATGTAGGTCGAGGCGCTGAGCTTCTCGATCTTGATCTCGACCTTCGACCAGTCCTGCGGCTGCGCCTGCACCGGCGCCGCGGTCATCATTGCAGTGGCGGCCACGGCCGCCCACCAACGAGCTTGCATCGTCATTCCTCCTGGCGTTGTTGAATCAATGGCCGGCGCGGCGCGCGGCCTCGCGGATCGCGCTCAAGGTCGAGCGCGAAGTACTGACGTCGGCATCGAGCTTCAAGTGGATCAGCATCGGTGCGCCGGGCTGCAAGCCTTCAGCGAACGCGGCCTCGAAGTCCTCGGTGCGGTTCACGCGCGCCGCGCGCCAGCCATAGGCGGTGGCGAGCGCCGCGAAGTCCGGGTTGAACAGGTCGCTGCCGCTGACACGGCCCGGGTACTCGCGTTCCTGGTGCATGCGGATCGTGCCGTAGGTGCCGTTGTCGACAACCAGGCTGATCAGCCGGCCGGCGCCGCGGTTCGCGCCGTAGCCGGTGGCGGTGGCGAGCTCCTGCCCGGTCATCAGGAAGTCGCCGTCACCGGCGACGTTGATCACCGTGCGCTCCGGGTGCAGCAGCGCCGCGGCCACCGCCGCCGGCACACCGTAGCCCATCGCGCCCGAGGTCGGCGCGAGCTGTGTGCGGCCATGGTGCTGCAGGCCGTAGTAGCGCACGTAGCGGTGCAGCCAGCCGCTGTAGTTGCCGGCGCCGTTGGTGTAGACCGTGTCGGCCGGCGCGAGGCGCTGCACGGTCTTCATCACCACCGCCATGTCCAGCGGCTCGACTGCCGGCGCGGCGTGATTGGCCTCGTAGTCCGCATGGGCTGCTTCGGTCCACGGCCCCCAAGCGAGCGTCGGCGGCGCGGTCAGCGATTCCAGCGCCTTCGCGGCCGCCGGCATCGCGGCCTGCAGCATCAGGTCGGCGTGGTAGACGCGGCCCAGCTCCTCGGGCCCGGCATGGATGTGCACGAGCTTCTGCTTCGGCCGCGGCGGCGTCAGCAGCGTGTAGCCGCTGGTCGTCATCTCGCCCAGGCGCACGCCGAGCGCGATGATCAGGTCCGCGTCTTTCACGCGTTGGGCGAGCTTCGGATTGATGCCGATGCCGACGTCGCCCGCATACAGCGGATGGCGGTTGTCGAAGGTGTCCTGGAAGCGGAAGCCGCAGCCCACCGGCAGCTGCCAGTTCTCGGCAAAGCGCTCGAGCGCCTTCGCGGCTTCGGCATCCCAGCCGGTGCCGCCGGCGATCACGAAGGGGCGCTGCGCCTCGAGCAGCAGCGAGCGCAGATCGCGCAGGCCGCCGGGCGCAGGCCAGGCCTGAGCGGGCTCGGTGCGCGGCAGCACCGGCGCGGTGATCGGCTGCGTCAGCATGTCTTCGGGCAGTACCAGCACCACCGGGCCGGGGCGGCCCTGCAGCGCCGTGTGGAAGGCGCGGGCAACATATTCCGGCAGGCGCTGCGGATCGTGGATCTCGCCGACCCACTTGGCCATGCCCAGCGTGCCGGGGCCGAACATCTGGCGGTAGTCGACCTCCTGGAAGGCCTCGCGGTCCCGCTGGTCGCTGGCGACCTGGCCGATGAACAGGATCATCGGCGTCGAGTCCTGGAAGGCGGTGTGCAGGCCGATGCTGGCGTTGGTCGCGCCCGGGCCGCGGGTGACGAAGCAGATGCCGGGGCGGCCGCTCAGCTTGCCCTGCGCCTCGGCCATGAAGGCGGCGCCGCCCTCCTGCCGGCAGGCGATGAAGCGGATCCTTTCGCGATGCTCGTGAAAGCCATCGAGCACCGCGAGGTAACTCTCGCCGGGCACGCCGAAGGCGGTGGTGATTCCCTGTTCGATCAGGCATTCGACCAGCGCGTGGCCGGCGAGGCGTGATGTCATCGCATCTCTCTCTCGTGAAGAAGAGGCGCGATTATCGGCGCGCGCCCGGCGCGCCGCACGGTCCCGCCCTCAGCCGCCGACCAGCGATGCGAAGCGCGCCAGATCGACGTTGCCGCCCGACAGCACGATGCCCACGCGCAGGCCGCGGATGTCGCCCAATGCGCCGTTGAACGCGGCGGCCACCCCGAGACAGCCGGTCGGCTCGACGATCAGCTTCATGCGCGCGGCCATGAACTTCATCGCCTCGATCAACTGCTCGTCGCTGGCGGTCACGATGCGCACCCCGAGCGCCTGCAGCACGGGAAAGACGTGGCGCCCGAGGTTGCGGCTCTGCGCCGCATCGGCGATCGTCTTCGGCGTCTCGATGCGCACGATCTCGCCGCGCTGCAGGCTCTGCTGGCCGTCGTTGCCGGCCTCGGGCTCGACGCCGATCGCCGCGCAGCGCGGCGCGGCGCCGGTCAGCGCGGTTGCGCAGCCCGACAGCAGGCCGCCGCCGCCCACCGGCGTCACCAGCAGGTCGAGCTCGCCGACCTGCTCGATCAGCTCCAGCGCCGCGGTGCCCTGGCCCGCCATCACGTGCGGATGGTCGAAGGGCGGCACGGGGGTCAGGCCACGTTCTTCGGCGATGCGCTGCAGCACCTGCTCCGGATCCTGCGCATAACGGTCGTAGCCGAGCACCTCGGCACCGTAGCCCTGCGTCGCGGCGCGCTTCATTGCGGCGGCATCGTGCGGCATCACGACGACGGCCTTGACGCCGAGCAGTTGCGCGGCCAGCGCGATGGCCTGGCCGTGGTTGCCCGACGAGAAGGTCACGACGCCGCCGGCGCGCTGCTGCGGCGTGAACTGCGCGATCGCGTTGTAGGCGCCGCGCAGCTTGAAGGCGCCGATGCGCTGCTGGTTCTCGGCCTTGAAGTAAAGCCGGGCGCCGCTCATCGCATCTGCGGTGCGCGAGGTCAGCGCCGGCGTGCGGTGCACGATGCCGGCCAGGCGCCGCTGGGCCGCGGCGACGTCGTCGTAGGTGATGGCGAGGGGGGTCATGGCCGCCACCGTAACGGCGTTCGCCTCACTTGAAACTGTGCTGCCCGCCACAGCCACACAGTGCATCGCGACAGCCGCCCGCTTGTACCTTCACACCGCGCCCACGGGCCGCGACGATGCAGCCCATGACCGAACTGCTGCCCCTCGTGACCTACTCGATCGTGATGTCGAGCACCCCCGGCCCGAACAACCTGATGCTGACCACGTCCGGCGCCAACTTCGGCTTCCGGCGCTCGCTGCCGCACATCCTGGGCATCAGCACCGGCATGCTGGTGCAGACGATGGTGACTTGCCTCGGACTCGGTTCGCTGTTCGCGGCCTTCCCGGTGCTGCACACGGTGCTTCGCTTCGCCGGCGCGGCCTACCTGCTGGTGCTGGCCTGGAAGCTCGCCGGCAGCGCGATCGCAGACGTCTCGCTGGCGCGGCCGCTGACCTTCTGGCAGGCCGCGGCCTTCCAGGCCGTGAATCCGAAGAGCTGGGTCAAGTCGGTCACCATCGCGTCGGTGTTCATGCCGGCGGAGCTCGGCGTGCTGGCCGGCACGGCGCTGGTCACCGCGATCACGGTGGCCATCGGCATGCCCTGCGTCTCGGTGTGGACGCTGTTCGGCGTCGCGATCCGCCGCGTGCTGACCGACGTGCGCCGCCGCCGCGTCTTCAATGTCATCATGGCCGGCAGCCTGATCGCCTTGGCCGTCACCTTCCTGCTCTGACCCGAATGTTCCCGCTCGACCGTGATTCGCCCGTTCCGCTGGCCGACCAGGTCGAGCGCCAGCTGCGCGAATGGATCGAGGCCGGCCGCTGGCCTGCCGGCGCGCGGTTGCCGTCGATCCGCCAGCTCGCCGGGCAGCTCGGCGTCAGCCCGAACACGGTGGTCACTGCCTACGACCGGCTGGTCGCCGCGGCGCTGATCGATTCACGCGCGACGGCCGGCTTCTTCGTCGCCGAAGGCGCGCGCCCGTTGCCCGACGACGTGCTGCTCGATGCCGGCGACGAGCAGGACCCCGTGTGGCTCGCGCAGCAGTCGAACGACCAGCGCGCCGGCGTGTTGTTGGCCAGCAGCGGCGCGCTGCCGGGGCCGTGGCTGGAGGATGCGATCCCCGCGGCGCTGGTGTCGCGCGCGCTCGGCCGCAGTTCCGCCGGCATGGCCACGCGCTGCCCGCCGCAAGGCCTGCCCGAGCTGCGTGAACGCATCGCGACGATGCTGCGCGCGCAAGGCATCGCCGTCGACGCCGGCCGGCTGCTGACCACCGCCGGCGCGACGCATGCGATCGACCTGATCTGCCGCTGCTTCATCCAGCCCGGCGACACCGTGCTGGTCGAGGATCCCGGCTACTTCCTGCTGCTCGGCCGGCTGCAGGACACGGGCGCCCGCATCGTGCCGATCACGCGCCGCCACGACGGCATCGACCTCGAGCAGCTCGAGGCCGCCTGCCGCACGCAGCGCCCGCGCCTGCTGTTCATCCAGAGCGTGCTGCACAACCCGACCGGCTGGGGCAGCACACCGGCCAACCTGCACCGCGTGCTGATGCTGGCGCAGCAGCACGGCTTCCTGATCGCCGAGGACGACGTGCACGGCCATTTCCACCCTGGCGCGCCGATGCGGCTGGCGCAGCTGGCGGGGCTGGACCGCGTCATCTACTTCTCGACCTTCTGCAAGGCGCTGAGCCCGGCCCTGCGCCTGGGTTACCTGGCCGCCGAACCGGCGCTGCTGAAGCCCTTGCTGCGGCAGAAGATCTACTCGCTGCTGACGACGCCGTCGCTGAACGAATTCGTGCTGCTCGAGCTGCTGGCGACGGGCCGCTGGCGCAAGCACCTCGAGCGGCTGCAGCGCAAGCTGGCGGTGGCGCGCACAGCCAGCTCACGCCTGCTGCGACAGGCCGGCGTGCTGCTGGAGCATCCCGGCGAGGGTGGCTTGTTCCTGTGGGGCCAACTGCCGCACGGCATCGACATCGACGGCCTGGTGAAGGACGCCTGGCACAACCGCATCCTGCTCGCCCGCGGCGCGACCTTCAGCGCGCGTGGGGTCGCCGATCCGCACCTGCGCTTCAACGCCGTCTTCGCGCAGCAGCCGCGCCTGTCCGAGTACCTGAGCGAACGCCTCTCGGCGCTGGCGGGCGCCCGTGCCACCTTGGCGCGCGCTGCCCGCACTTCCCACTAATTCACCATCTGGTTAATATCCGCGGCGTGAGCAAAGCCGCCCGCCTGGACATCGACCTGCCGCCGCGCCTGCGCGATGCCGACCGTTCGCAGCAGGCGATCCTGGACGCCGCGCGCGACGAATTCGCGCAGCTCGGCCTGGGCGGCGCCCGCGTCGACCGCATCGCCGAGCGCGCGGCGGTCAACAAGCGCCTGATCTACTACTACTTCGGCAACAAGGACGGGCTGTTCCTCGCGGTGCTGGAGAACACCTACCTGCAGATCCGCGAAGCCGAGCGCCAGCTGCACCTGGCCGACCTGCCGCCGGTCGACGCGGTGCGGCGGCTGACCGAGTTCACCTGGACCTACTACCTCGAGCACCCCGAGTTCATCACGCTGCTCAACAGCGAGAACCTGCACCGCGCAACCCACCTCGAGCAATCGCTGCGCATCCGCGAGATGAACTCGCCGCTGATCCAGACGCTGGGCGAGATCCTCGAGCGGGGCCGGGCGCTGGGGCAGTTCCGCGGCGGCGTGGATCCGGTGCAGCTGTACATCTCGATCGCCGCGCTGGCCTACTTCTACCTGTCGAACCAGCACACGCTGTCGACGATCTTCGGCCGCGACCTGATGACGCCGAAAGCGCGCAGCGAGCGGCTGTCGCACGTCACCGAGGTGATCCTCGGGTATGTCCTGAGGTCGTGAGCATCGATCTGCTCGATATTCACCATTCGGTGAATTAATCGGGAGAAACGTCATGACGCTCCGGATCGCACTCGCCGGCGCGGCGGTCGCACTGTTCGCGACGCCAGCCGCCGCGCAATGGCAACCCGCCAAGCCGATCACCATCATCGTGCCCTGGGCCGCGGGCGGCTCGACCGACCAGGTCACCCGCGTCACCGCGGCCGAGCTGGAGAAGCACATCGGCCAGAAGGTGGTGATCGTCAACCAGCCCGGCGCCTCCGGCTCGATCGGCACCAAGAGTGCGCTCGAGGCACCGAAGGACGGCTACACCTGGGTGGCCGGCGCGGCCAAGGACCTCGGCACCTACAAGGTGCTCGGCATGCTCGACACCAGCGTGCGTGACTGGCACCTGTACCTCAATGTCGCGCACATCGCGGTCGTCGGCGTCAACGCCAACGCGCCGTATAAGACGATGGGCGAGCTGCTCGATGCGATGAAGGCCAAGCCCGGCCAGGTCAGCGTGGCGACCGCCGGCGTCAATTCCAGCGGCCACTCGGCGATAGAGGCGCTGACGCGCGCCGCCGGCGTGACCTACAAGCACGTCACCTACGACGGCGGCAACCCGGCCGTCGTCGCGACGGTCGCCGGCGAGACCGAAGTGACGACGCAGCTTGCCGCCGAGCAGACCGAGATGATCCGCGGCAAGCGCATCCGCCCGCTGGCGGTCGTCGGCGACAAGCCGCTGGTGATCGAGGGCTACGGCACGGTGCCGCCGCTGTCGCAGTTCATTCCCGGCTTCAAGGACCCGATCAACTACTTCGGCATCTTCGTGCCGCGCGGCGTGCCGCCCGAGGTGATCGCCACGCTCGACAAGCTGTGGGCCGGCGACTTCGCGCGCTCCGACGCGGTCAACAAGTACGCGCAGAACCGCGGTGCCATCTTCTCGCCGATGGCGGGCGAGGACGCGCAGAAGGCGGTGTTCCCGGCGATCCAGGCCTATGCGTGGACCCAGCAGGCGGCCGGCAAGGCCAAGGTGTCGCCCGACACCCTGGGCATCCCCAAGCCTTGAGCGATGGCACGGGTCGATCGACCGTGGGGCGCGGGCTGGATCGTGCTGGGCGCGGCGATCACCGCCGGCGCCTGGCGCATCGACCGGCTCGACGCGCAAGGCGTCGCCTGGTTCGCGGCGCCCGGGCTGCTGCCCGGCGTGCTCGGCGTGTTGATCGCGCTGTGCGGGCTGCTGCTGGCGCTGCGGTCCGAGCCAGGCACCTCTGCCACGCCGGATCCGGCCTCGGCCGACGCCGCGCCGATCGCCCTGCCCTGGCGCCGCGTGCTGCTGACCCTCCTGCTGTGCCTGGGCTTCGCGGTCGTGCTGGTGGGCCGCGGCTTGCCCTTCGGCGTCGCCGCCGCGCTGTACCTCTTCACGCACATCGGCTTGCTGCAATGGCATGAACGCGGCGCCGCGGGCCAGCGGCTGCGCGGGCTGCTGGTCGCCGCGGCGATCGCCATCGGCGCCGGACTGGCGGTGCCGTTCGTGTTCGAGCAGCTCTTCCTCGTGCGCCTGCCCTAGCGCGCCATACGAGCGGCCATGCTCGACGGACTCGCCCTGCTCGGCCAATCGCTGCTCGGCTTCGCCGCGCCCTGGCCGATCGTGTACACGCTGGGCGCGACGCTGCTGGGCATCCTCGTCGGCTGCATGCCGGGCCTGTCGGCAACGCTGGCGATCGCGCTGCTGACCACGCTGACGATCAAGATGGCGCCGAACGACGCGATCCTGATCCTCATCTGCGCCTACGTCGGCACGATCTACGGCGGCAGCCGCACCGCCATCCTTCTCAATATCCCTGGCACCGCGGCCAACGCTGCCGCCTGCCTCGACGGCCATGCGCTGGCGCGCCAAGGCCAGGCCGGGCGCGCGATGGGCATCGCGACCACCGGCTCGGTCGTCGGCTCCTTGTTCGGCGTGATCTGCCTGGCACTGCTCACCCCTTCGCTCGGCGAAGTGGCGCTCGCCTTCGGCGCCTTCGAGTTCTTCTGGCTCGCCCTCTTCGGCGTGATGATGTCCGGCTCGATCGCCGGCGCCGATCCGCTCAAGGGCTGGCTGATGGGCTTCCTCGGCCTCTTCGTCACGCTGATCGGCCAGGACGGCATCCACGCCGTCAACCGCTACACCTTCGGCATCAAGGACATCGAGGGCGGCATCTCGCTGATCCCGGCGCTGATCGGTGCCTTCGGCTTCTCCGAAGTGCTGATCGTGCTGTCCGAGCCGGTCAAGCGCGCGGCGATCAATGCCGTCGATTCGGTGCTGCCGCGCTTTCGCGACGTGATCGTGCACTGGAAGACCATCCTGCGCTCGGGCGTGATCGGCGTCTACGTCGGCATCCTGCCCGGCGTCGGCGAGGACATGGCGGCCTGGTCGTCGTATGCGGCCGCGCGCCGCGCCAGCAAGGAGGGTCACCTCTACGGCAAGGGCTCCGTCGAAGGGCTGATCGCCGCCGAGACCGGCGACAACGCGTCGATCCCCGGCGGCATCATCCCGGCGCTGGCGCTGGCGATTCCCGGCTCGGCGCCGTCGGCCGTGCTGATGGCCGCGATGATCATCCACGGCGTGCAGCCGGGCCCGATGCTGATGGTCAACCAGCCGCGCTTCGTCTACGACGTCGTCGCGATGACGCTGCTGGCGACGCTGGCGATGCTGTTCTTCGGCCTCTTTCTCGTGAAACCGTTGCTGGCGATCGTGCGCATCCCGCGCACGGTGATCATGCCGGTGATCTTCGTGCTGTGCAGCGTCGGCTCGTACGCGATCGCGTCGCGGCTCTTCGACCTCTACCTGATGCTCGCGGTCGGCGTGGCGGCCTTCGCGCTGCGCCGCCGCGGCTACCCGATCCCGCCCTTCGTGCTCGGCCTGGTGCTCGGCGACATCCTCGACAAGAGCCTGCGCCGCGGGCTGACACTGTCCGACGGCAACTTCGCCCCCTTCTTCACGCGGCCGATCTGCGCGCTGCTGGCGGCGATCACGCTGTTCACGATGCTGATGTACGTGCCGGCGTTCAACCGGCGCGTGCACGGCGCCTGGGCCTGGCTGCGCGCACGCGTCGGGTGGCGGACGACGGCATGAAGCTCGCGCTGTGCAACGAGGTGCTGCGGCACCTGAGCTTCGAGCAGCAATGCGCACGCGCCGCGGCACTGCGCTGCGACGGGCTCGAGCTGGCGCCGTTCACGCTGGCCGAGGATCCCCGCACGCTGACGACCGATGCCGCGCGCCGGCTGCGCGACACCGCCGCAGCGCACGGACTGACCATCAGCAGCCTGCACTGGCTGCTGGCGCAGCCGGCCGGCTGGTCCCTGTCGACGCCCGACACCGCGCAGCAGGCGCGCACCGTCGACTTCCTGCGCCACCTGATCGACTTCGCCGCCGCGTGCGGCGCGCAGGTGCTGGTGCACGGTTCGCCGGCCCAACGCGCGCCGGCGCCCGGCCAGAGCGTTGCCGATGCGCTGTCGCGCTGCGAGGCCGCCTGGGCCGCGCTGGCGCCGCATGCGCAAGCCGCCGGCATCACCTACTGCATCGAACCCTTGTCCCCGGCCGAGACGCCGGTGTTGAACACGCTGGCCGAAGCGGTCGCGCTGGTCGAGCGCATCGGCTCGCCGGCGATGAAGACGATGCTCGACCTGAGCGCCGCCGCGCAGGCTGAAGCCGACGACGCGGCGACGCTGCTGCGGCGCCACCTGCCCAGCGGCCACATCGCCCACGTGCAGCTCAACGACCGCAACCGCCGCGGCCCGGGCCAGGGCCAGACGCCGGTCGCGCCGGTGCTGGCCGCGCTGCGTGCGCTGAACTACCGCGGCTGGATCGCCATCGAGCCCTTCGACTACCAGCCCGATGCGGAGAACTGTGCCGCGTACTCCTGCGGTTATGCGCGCGCGCTGCTCGACGCGCTGGAGGGCCGCTCATGAACGTCGTGGCGTTGAAGCCGCTGCGCATCGATCTGTTCGAACGCCCGGTGCAGCTGCGGCTCCCGTTCCGCTTCGGCGCGGCGACGCTGCACCATTGCCAGCAGGCGTTCGTGCGCGTCGAGTGCCAGGCGTACGGCAGGACCGTTGTCGGCGCCACCGCCGAGCTGATGGTGCCGAAGTGGTTCGACAAGTCGCGCGAACGCTCGAACGATCAGAACGTCGAAGACCTGCGCGAGGCCTTGCGCTTCGCGCGCGCCGCCTACCTCGGTGCGGCGGGCGCGCGATCACCATGGCAGTTCAGCCATCAACAAGGCACCGAGGCCATCGAGCACGGCGTCGCGCGCGGCCTGCCGCGGCTGGTGGCGCAGTTCGGCGTCGCGCAGCTCGACAAGGCGCTCGCCGATGCCGCGCTGCGCACCACGGCGCTGGGCCTGGCCGAGGGGCTCGCACGTGGCCTGTTCGGCGACCCGTGGTCCGGTGGCCTGGTGCTGCAGCAACCGCAGCGCATCGTGCTGCGCCACACCGTCGGCCTGCTCGACCGGCTGGTTTCCGACGATGCCGGCACCGATCCGCAGGACGGATTGCCCGCGACGCTGCAGGACGCCATCCGCGCCCACGGCCTGACGCACTTCAAGCTCAAGCTCTGCGGCGAGCGTGACGCCGACATCGATCGGCTGACGCGCATCGCGGCGCTGCTCGACGCCGAGGTGCGCGGCGAGTGGCACGTGACGCTCGACGGCAACGAGAACTTCAGCTCGGCCGAGGTGCTGGCAGCGTTCTGGCAGGCACTGCTCGCCGCGCCGGCGCTCACGCGCCTGGTCGAGCGCACGCTGCTGCTCGAACAGCCCCTGCCGCGCAAGCTCGCGTTGCAGCAGCGCGTCGATACCCTGGGCATCGGCGTGCCGCTGATCCTCGACGAATCCGACGATGCCTACGGCGTGTTCGAACGCGGCCTCGCGCTCGGCTACCGCGGCATCTCGAGCAAGGCGTGCAAGGGCCTGTACCGCTCGCTGCACAGCGCCGCGCTGGTGGCGCGCGACCCGGCACATCGGCTGCTGTCCGGTGAAGACCTCACGTGCCAGGCCGGCCTCGCCGTGCAGCAGGACACGCTGCTCGCCGCGACGCTCGGCGTCACGCACATCGAGCGCAACGGTCACCACTACGTCGACGGTTTCGGCAGCGCGCCGGCGGCGGAAGCCGAAGCCTTCGCGCGCGCCCACCCGGCGCTCTACGAGACCGCAGCGAACGGCCGGCCGCGCCTGGCGGTGCACGACGGCGCGCTGTCGCTGCGTTCGCTGCACGGCCCCGGCTTTGCGACGACCGCCGAACCCGACTGGTCCTCGCTGACTCCTATCGCCTGAACACCACGGAGGCTCTTGATGCCCACCCACCGCCTCGGCCTGATCATGCATGGTGTCACCGGCCGCATGGGCCTGAACCAGCACCTCGTGCGCTCGATCGTCGCGATCCGCGAACAAGGCGGCGTCGCGCTCGCCAACGGCGACCGCGTGATGCCGGACCCGATCCTGATTGGCCGCAACGCCGAGAAGATCGCCGCCATCGCCCGTGAGCATGGCATCGCGCGCCATGGCACCGACCTGGCGGCGGCGCTCGCCAATCCGAACGACACGCTGTTCTTCGACGCCGGCACGACGCAGATGCGGCCGGCGCTGCTGGCGCAGGCGATCGCCGCCGGCAAGCATGTCTACTGCGAGAAGCCGATCGCCACCACGCTGACCGAGGCGCTCGAGGTCTGCCACCTCGCGCGCTCGGCCGGCATCAAGCACGGCGCGGTGCAGGACAAGCTGTTCCTGCCGGGCCTGCGCAAGCTCGATTTCCTGCGCCGGGCCGGCTTCTTCGGCCGCTTGCTCGCGGTGCGCATCGAGTTCGGCTACTGGGTCTTCGAAGGTGATCTGCAGCCGATGCAGCGCCCGAGCTGGAACTACCGCGCCGAGGACGGCGGCGGCATCATCCTCGACATGCTGTGCCACTGGCGCTACGTGCTGGACAACCTGTTCGGCGAGGTGCAGGCGGTGTCCTGCCTCGGCGCGACGCACATTCCGCAGCGCTGGGACGAGGCCGGCCAGCCCTATGCCGCCACCGCTGACGATGCATGTTATGCCACCTTCCAGCTGAAGGGCCACGGTGGCGAGCCGGTGATCGCGCAGGTCAACAGCTCGTGGGCGACGCGCGTGCGGCGTGAGGACCTGGTGACCTTTCACGTCGACGGCACGCAGGGTTCCGCGGTGGCCGGACTGACCGACTGCCACGTGCAGTCGCGGGTGACGACGCCGCGGCCGGTGTGGAACCCGGATGTCAGGCAGCCGATGCGCTTTCACGAGCAGTGGCAACCGGTGCCCGACACGCAGCCGAACGAGAACGGCTTCAAGCTGCAGTGGGAAGCCTTCATCCGGCACCTGGCCGACGATGCGCCCTACCGCTGGACCCTGGTCGAGGGCGCCAAGGGCGTGCAGCTCGTCGAGGCGGCGCTGCAGAGCTGGCGCGAGCGGCGCTGGGTCGACGTGCCGGCGCTGTCGTTGCAGGGGGGGCGATGAGCATCCGAATCCGCCTGCCGGCCGCCGACGGGACCTTGCAGTCCTATCGATTGAAAGGCGCGTTGCCGATCGAGCCGGCCGCAATACCTTCCTTCAACCGCATCGCCTACTCCGCCGCCCACGTCGTCGCCGATCCGCGCGCCGCGGTCGACCCCTGGCTGCAGTGCGCGCTCGACTGGGACGCGACGATCGGCTACCGACGCCACCTGTGGTCGCTGGGCCTCGGCGTTGCCGAGGCGATGGACACGGCGCAGCGCGGCATGGGGCTCGACTGGCCGACCTCGCTCGAGCTGATCCGGCGCTCGATCGACGCCGCGCGCGATGTGCCCGGCGCGCTGCTCGCCTGCGGCTGCGGCACCGATCAGCTGGCGCCGCAGGATGCGGCGACGCTCGACGACGTGATCCGCGCCTACGAGGAGCAGATGGCGGCGATCGAGGCGCTCGGCGGCCGCTTGATCGTGATGGCCAGCCGCGCGCTCGCCCGCATCGCGCGCGGGCCGGACGACTACCAGCGCGTCTACGGCCGGCTGCTGTCCCAGGCCCGCGCACCGGTGATCCTGCACTGGCTCGGTGACATGTTCGATCCGGCGCTGGCCGGCTACTGGGGATCGCACGACATCCCGCAGGCGATGGCCACGGCGCTCGGTGTCATCGACGCGCACGCCGCGAAGGTCGACGGCATCAAGATCTCGCTGCTTCACAAGGAGCACGAGATCACGATGCGCCGCCACCTGCCGCCGGGCGTGCGCATGTACACCGGCGACGACTTCAACTACCCGGAGCTGATCGCCGGCGACGCGGCCGGCCACAGCGATGCGCTGCTAGGCATCTTCGACGCCATCGCGCCGGCGGCGAGCGCGGCGCTCGGCGCGCTGGCGGCCGGCGATGCGGAACGCTTTCACGCCATCCTCGCGCCGACGCTGCCCCTGTCGCGCCACGTCTTCCAGGCGCCGACACGCTTCTACAAGACCGGCGTCGTCTTCATGGCCTGGCTCAATGGCCACCAGTCGCACTTCACGATGGTCGGCGGGCAGCAGAGCGCGCGCTCGCTGCTGCACTTCGCGGAACTGTTCCGGCTCGCCGATGCAGCCGGGCTGCTGATCGACCCGGGCCTGGCCTGCCGGCGCATGCGGACGCTGCTGGCGCTGCACGGTATGGATGACGGCCCCCAGCTCACTTCGTTCGCGGCCCCCGAGGGGGCGCAGGCCTCCCTTGAGACGGCTCGGCGAGAGGCCTGATGCGCGACTTCTCGAACGATCACCGCTGGCTGTCGATCAACACCGCGACGGTGCGGCGCCAGCGCGGCGTCGACTGGCCGCTGCTCGAGATCCTCGACGCCTGCGCCGCGCGCGGCATCCCTGCAGTCTCGCCATGGCGCGACCAGGTCGCCGCGGCCGGCCTCGATGCCACGGCGCGCAGCCTGCGCGGCCATGGCATCGAACTGTCGGGCTACTGCCGCGGCGGCATGTTCACGTACAGCGATGCCGCGTCACGCCAGGCGGTGCGCGATGACAACCGGCGCGCGCTCGACGAGGCCTGCACGCTGAACGCGCCGTGCCTGGTACTCGTCGTCGGCGGGCTGCCCGGCGCGCTGTCGGGAAAACCGGCGCACCGCGACATCGCCGGCGCGCGCGAGCAGGTGGCCGAGGGCATTGCCGCGCTGCTCGACGATGCTCGGCCACGCGGCATGCCGCTGGCGATCGAACCCTTGCATCCGATGTACGCGGCCGAACGGGCCTGCGTCAATACGCTGCGCCAGGCATTGGACCTGTGTGACCAGTTGGATCCGGCTCACGACGACGGCCCCCCCGCGCTCGGCGTGGCCGTCGACGTCTACCACGTCTGGTGGGACCCCGAGTTGCAGCAGCAGATCGAACGCGCCGGCCGGCGCCGGCTGCTCGCCTTCCACGTCAGCGACTGGCTGGTGCCGACCACCGACATGCTGAACGACCGCGGGATGATGGGCGACGGTGTGATTCACCTGCCGCGGCTGCGCGGTTGGGTCGAGGACGCTGGCTTTGCGGGTTATTCGGAAGTCGAGCTGTTCTCGAACCGCTGGTGGCAGCACGACGGTGGCGAGGTGCTCGACACCTGCATCGCGCGCCACCGCAGCGCTGTCTGAGCGGTCAGGCGCTGGCCGACACCGGCCGCGGCGCGGCCGGGCCGAAACGCCGCACGTTGAAGGCACTGGCAATCAGCACCAGCTGCAGCAGCGCAAGGCCGATCAGCACGCCCTGGAATGCATGGCCGTCCATCAATCGGCCGAAGACCAGCGGCGTCAACGCCTGGCCGATGTCGAGCCCGGAGTAGACGACGCCGTACACGCGGCCCGTGGCGCCCTCGGGCGTCGAGCGCTTGACCAGCAGGTCGCGCGACGGCCCGGCGATGCCGGCGGCCGCGCCCATCGCGCCGAACAGCACCGGCACGGCCAGTGCCGGCACGTTGCCCAGGCCGAGCGTCAGCGCCACCGCCGCAGCAATGCCGAAGCCGATGCCGACGATGCGCTCGCAGCGCGCCGGATCGGTGGCCAGGAAGCCGCCCGCCACCATGCCCGCGGCGCTGCAGACCATGTAGACCGACAGGCAGGCCGCGGCCAGGTGCACCGGCACGCCGTGCAGCTGGCGCGCCGCTTCCGGCGCATACGTCTGCACGACGCTCAAGGCGCCGGCATAGAACAGGAAGAAGCCGAAGCACATCCACACCGCCGGCAGGCGCAGGAAGTCGAAGCTGCCTTCCGCGGCATGCGCCGACCCTGCCGCCGGTGCCGCCGGCAGGTGCTGCAGCCGATCACGCTGCCACCACAGCGCGGCCAGCACGATGAACGCCACCGCCGCGGCGCAGAACAGGGCCGTGCGCCAGCCCCAGGCGAGCGCCACCGGCACCATCAGCGCCGGCGCCAGCGCCCAGCCCAGGCTGCCGGTGATGCCGTGCACGCTGTAGGCATGGCCGAGGCGCGACTTGTGCACCTTGGCGTTCAGCAGCGTGTAGTCGACCGGATGGAACACGCCGTTGCCGATGCCGGCGATCACCGAGCACAGGGCCAGCGCCGCATAACTCGGTGCCAGCGCGTAGCCCACGGCGGCCAGGCCGATCAGCGCCAGGCCGCCCATCAGCACCGGGCGGGGACCGAACCGGTCGACGACGAAGCCGGACAGCGTCTGCACCGCGCAGGAAACGATGAAGAAGATCGTCAGCAGCAGGCCGAGCTGTGTGTAGTTGACTGCGAAGGCGTCTTTCAGCCACGGGAACAGCGGCGGCAGCAGCAACTGACTGAAGTGGCTGACGCCATGGGCAAGACCGACGAGGCCGATGACGGCGGCGTCCTGGCGCAGATTCGGAACCGGAGGAGCAGCGAGCGAGCTCATTCTTCGACAAGGAAAGGAAGACAGCCCCGATCGTAGGCAGTGGCGCGGCGGCCGGATTACGATATGCGGTCAACTTCTGTCGAGAACCGGCCAATGAATCGCGTGCCTGCCGAAATCGGTCCGCTGACGCCCCATCTCTACGTGCCGACGCCGCTGCGCCCGGTGCGCGCCAAGGTGCACCATCTCAGCACCGACCAGCGCGTCGTGCCGCACCAGCATCCGTGGGCGCAGCTGGCGTTCTCGACCACCGGCGTCATTCGGCTGACGGTCGACCACGGCACCTACCTGGTGCCGGCCTCGCGCGCGCTGTGGGTACCGGCCGGCGTCGAGCATGCGGTCACGGTGATCGAGGATGCGACGCTGATGACGCTGTACCTGCATCAGCCGCGCAGCCGCAGCGGACCGGCCGGCGTGCCGCGTGCCGATCAGGCCGCCTGGCGCACCTGCCGCGTGCTCGAGGTCTCGGACCTGCTGCGCTCGCTGGTGCTGGCAATGGACACCGCGGCCGACGGCGCGGCGCTCGATGACGAAGCGCTGAAGCGCGAGCGCCTGCTCGCGACGCTGGTGCAGGACGAGTTGCGGCGCGCACGCGCGCTGCGCCTCGGTGTCGCGTTGCCGCGCGACAAGCGGCTGCGGGCGTTGTGCGAAGCGGTGCTCGACGATCCGGCGCGCCACCGCAGGCTCGAGGACTGGGCGCGCGACAGCGGCGCCAGCGCCCGCACCGTCGCGCGTCTGTTTCGTGAGCAACTTGGCGTGAGCTTCGGCCAATGGCGTCAGCAAGTGTTTCTCGCGCGCGCACTGAGTCTCGCCACGCAGGGCCGGCCGATGGCGCAGATCGCCGGCGCACTCGGTTATGCCAGTCCGAGTGCCTTCACCGCGATGGTTCGCCGCACCGTCGGCCAGCCACCGCGCCGCTTCTTCGCCGCGGCTGCCTGACGCGACGGTCGCTGCAGTCGGGAGCGCTGCTTGCTCCTACATTGAGAAACAGCGTCGCCCCGGGGCCGCCTACAGTGGCCGGCATCTCCCGGAGAGTCCCAGATGTTGCGCACCCTGTTCGGCGAACTGGCCCCACGCCGCATGCATGCCGCTTCGGCCGCGAGCACCGCGCCCGCGCGTGATGACCCGACCGATGGCGGACTCGGCGTCGAGCTGCGCCATCCGACCAACCGGCTCGACCGAGCGATCAGCGACGTCGTCGTCGACGCCTCGCCCGCCGCGGCGATGCGCGCGCATTTCGCCGCGACGCGCGCCAACCTCGACCAGGCCGGCGCGATGATCACGCTGCTCGATCCGTCGGGGCTGTGGGCATCCCAGGTGATCCGTGCGTTGTCCGATGCCGCGGCCCAGCACGTCGAGCGCCTCGCGCTGCGCGAGCGCGGCACCCTGCGCACCTTGGCGGTGATCGAGCGCACCATCGTGCCGCGCCATGAACAGTCGCCGCTGAAGGTCTACCACGCTGACATCCGCGCCACCGGCCTCGAGCAGGAAGAGATCTCCAACGCACTCGCCGAAGGCAGCCACCTGACGGCGGTGATCATCGGCGCGATGCAGCCGCACGCGGTCGAGGCGCTGCTGCGCTCGCTGCTGGCCGCAACACGCCAGGCCGAGTGGCATTGCCCGTGGCTGGTCTTCCTGCTGCCGCCGGGCTCGACCGCGCTGCGCCAGCGCATCCTCGACCAGGACTGGCCGGCGCAGGTGCGCACCGCCGCGATGGCCGAATCGCTGACCAGCGCCGCCGGGGTCTGGAACACCGTGCTGACCGCTTGGGAAGCTGCCGCCGCCGGCCCGCAATCGGGCGACGTCGACGCCCCGGCCCCGCTGACCGAGGCCGACCCGACGCTGCAGGCGCAAGCGGTCGAACGCGCGCTGAGCCTGGTCGCCCGCACCGACGGGCTGCTCGCCTGCGGCCTCGTGAACCTCGGCTGCGGCGACCTGCTGGCCGCCGACAGCCGCGCCGATTCGCAGCACCTGCTGGCACGCACCGCCGCCGCACTGTGCGCCGCGCGCGAAGCCCACATCGCCGCGCTCGGCCCGGCCGATGCGCCGCCGGACGAGCTGCTGATCACCAACGGCGCGCACCAGGCCCTGCTGCGGGCCATGCCGCAAGCCGCCTCGCTCGGCATCGTCGCGTTGATCGACCGCCAGCATGCGAACCTCGCGCTGCTGCGCTTCCGTCTGCTCGAAGCCGAGAAGCATCTAGTCTAGCTCTAGCGCCAGCGCATTCCTCCGCAATTCAGTGGTCGACGTCTCAAGCCGGCTGCCGCGCCGGCCGATAGCATCGACATCCGCTGACCGTCGCGAGGATCGCTCATGGACTTTTCGTCCGTCCATAACATTCATGAATCCGCTGTCTTCGAGGCGATTGCCTCGGCGGCGCCGCGTTATCCGGGCCTGGCCGACAACACCGACCTGCTTGCCGACGTGGCTTGCGTGGCATTGAACCGTGTTGCGCCGCGCTATATCCGGCATGATGTCGATCTGGCTTTTTTCCTGACCGAGCGAGAACGCGCCGAGAACGAGCGCGCGATTCGCGATGCAGTTGAACATGCGTTCGGCTTCGTGCAGGCCCGGCATGCCATGTCGGCCCGACGCTGAACGTCAGCCCCCTCGAAGGGAGGCATGATGGGTTCGATGTCGAACGACCGGCCCGATGACGACCATTGGGCCAAGACGCGCGTGACCGGCGCGGCCACCCGCCTGATCGGCGACGAAGAAGCCTACCTCGGCAACAAGCAGCACACGATCGGGCGCCGCATCGACGCCGAGCACCACGAGCTGTTTGTCGTCTGCGATCCGGCCGAAGCGCTGTTGCAGCAGTTCGACGCTCACCCGTCGGACTTCATCGTCCTGCACGACCTCGGCATCGACGCGTCGCTGCGCCTGCTGCAGGGCGTCGCCGGCGCGATCAGGAAGCCGGTACAGCAGCTGGTGGTACGCCGGCAGGGTTATGGGGTGCCGCTGGCGCTGCTGCGCTTCGTCGAGCTGCCCGGCGCCGCGGGCGCAGCGCCGGTGCGCATCTACAGCACGCGTTTCGAGACCGCCGTCGGCGATCAGGCCGAGGCCCTGGTCCGCACGCTGATCGGCCACAGCCGGCTCGGCGTGTTCCTCGTCGGGCCGCAGACGGCCGCCGATGCGGCCGTGCGCCTGCATTCGATCGGCGATGCGATCGGCCAGCCGTCCTGGCGCAACCACCAGTTGCTGTGGCTGCCGGTCGGCGAAGACGCCGACACGCGGCCACCGGCGGTGCTGCTGCATCGCCACGGCAGCATGAAGCTGCACACCGCGCCGCCGCAGGCCGACCTGGCCCACGCCTGGCCGGTGATCGGCGGGCTGTGGGATCAGCTGCGCGGCTCGCCGCAGGCCCCACCACCCCGCGCGCCGGCCCCGGCGCCGGCGCCTGCCGCGGAGGCGCCGACGGAGCTGCTGCCCTGGCCGGGCTCCGATGTGCCAGCTGCGGCTGCCGCCGAGCCCGCGCCGTCCGCCGAGCAGGCCAACTGGCAACAGTACGTGCGCGAATGCGCCGCGCTGCCCGGCATGCTCAGCTGCTGCGTCTTCGACCGCGCCACCCAGCGACCGCTGGCGCACGCCGGCAGCAAGCCCGGTCCCGCCGTGCTCGCGGCACAAGGTGCAGCGCTGTACGACACGCTGTGCCAGCGCGCACTGAAGCTCGGGCTGCAACCCGGTGACCCCGACCTGGCGCTGACGCTGGCCGAACATCACCTGATCCTGCACCCGCTGAGCCCGCATCCGGGGCCGCTGCTGTTCGCGGTGCTCGATGCCAACGTCGCCAACCTGACCTTGGTGCGGATGAAGCTGCATCGGCTGGACCCCGCAGGCACCACGCCGTGATCGCGCCGGCGCGAGGCCCCTGGCCCGCGTCGGTCAGCCCCGCTCGGCTACGATGGCGCCCCTGCTGTCCAAGGGACCTTGCACGTGACCCGCGTTTCCTTCGACTACCTCCGCCAGCGCGCCGAAGGCGCGAGCTGCGTCGCGCAGGCCTGGGCCGAGTTGCCCGAGCCGCTGGCGCCGGCGCGCCGCCAGGCGCTGCTCGATCAGTTGACGCGTCGCTTGAAGAGCGGCGAAGCGGTGCTGATCGCCCACTACTACACCGACGGCGACCTGCAGGACCTGGCGCTGGCCTCCGGCGGCTGCGTGTCCGATTCGCTGGAGATGGCGCGCTTCGGCCGCGACCACCCGGCGCAGACCTTGATCGTCGCCGGCGTGCGTTTCATGGGCGAGACGGCGAAGATCCTGTCGCCGGGCAAGCGCGTGCTGATGCCCGACCTCGACGCCACCTGCTCGCTCGACCTCGGCTGCCCGGCCGAGGACTTTGCGCGTTTCTGCGACGAACATCCCGACCGCCAGGTCGTCGTCTATGCCAACACCAGCGCCGCGGTGAAGGCGCGCGCCGACTGGATGGTCACCAGCTCCTGCGCGCTGCCGATCGTGCGCCACCTGAAGGACGCCGGCCACAAGATCCTGTGGGCGCCCGACAAGCACCTCGGCCGCTACATCGCCGATGAAACCGGTGCCGACATGCTGCTGTGGCAGGGTGCCTGCATCGTGCACGACGAGTTCAAGGGCGTGGAGCTCGAGCTGCTCAAGCGCGAGCACCCCGACGCGATGGTGCTGGTGCACCCCGAGTCGCCCGAGGCGGTGGTCGCGTTGGCCGACGTCGTCGGCTCGACCAGCCGGCTGCTGAAGGCGGTGGTCGAGGGCACGGCACAGACCTACATCGTCGCCACCGACAACGGCCTGATGCACCGCATGCGCCAGCTGGCGCCGGGCAAGACCTTGATCGAAGCACCCACTGCCGGCTCGAGCGCGACGTGCAAGAGCTGCGCCCACTGCCCGTGGATGGCGATGAACAGCCTGCAGGGCGTGCTGCAGTGCCTGGACCACGGCCGCGGCGAGATCCACCTCGAGGAAGACGTGCGCGCCAAGGCGCTGGGCTGCATCGAGCGCATGCTCGAGTTCACCGCCCGCGCCGGCGTCACGTCGAGCGCCGGCTCCGCCGGCTTCGTGCCGAAGATCGGCGCCGCATGAAGACCCTGACCGAGACCAACGAAGACCTCGACGCGGCCCGCGCACGCAACATCCGCGATGCGCTGGCCGAGGACATCGGCACCGGCGACTGGACCGCGCAGCTGGTGCCCTCGGACCACCGCGTCCAGGCCCGCGTGATCACCCGCGAAGCGGCGGTGCTGTGCGGCCGCGACTGGTTCGAGGGCTGCCTGAAGGCGCTCGATGCCAACGCGCAATTGACGTGGCTGTTCGCCGAAGGCGAGGACATGACGGCGGGTGCGCCGGTCGTCGAGATGATCGCCGACGCGCGCGCGCTGTTGTCGGCCGAACGCTGCGCGCTGAACTTCCTGCAGCTGCTGTCGGCCACCGCGACGCGCACGCGCGCGCACGTCCGGGCGATCGAAGGCGCCTCGCCGAACCCACGCGGCTGCGCGGTGCTCGACACCCGCAAGACGCTGCCCGGGCTGCGCCAGGCGCAGAAGTACGCGGTGCGCATCGGCGGCGGGCAGAACCAGCGGCTGGCGTTGTGGCACGGCATCCTGATCAAGGAAAACCACATCGCCGCGGCCGGTGGCATCGGGCCGGCCCTGGATGCCGCTCGGCTGCTGAACGCCGGTGTCGACGTGCAGATCGAGGTCGAATCGCTGGCCCAGCTCGCCGAGGCGATGGCCGGCGGCGCGACCAGCGTGCTGGTCGACAACTTCACGCTGTCGCAGATGCGCGAGGCGGTCGCACTGGCGGGCGGGCGCGCGCTGGTGGAGGTCTCGGGCGGCGTCACGCTGGAACAGCTGCGCGACATCGCCGCCACCGGCGTCGACCGCATCTCGATCGGCGCGCTGACGAAGGACGTCAAGGCGGTCGACTACTCGATGCGCATCCTCGGGCCGGCCGAACCGGACGCCTGACCCTAACGCGCTGGAGGTGCGGCTTCGCGGCCGCTGAGCACGGTCGGAAAACTCACCGGCAGCGGCCCGGGGAAATCGAGGCTGAAGTGCAGCCCGCGGCTTTCCGGCCGCGCCAGCGCCGAGCGGACGATCAGCTCGGCGCAATCGGCCAGGTTGCGCAGCTCCAGCAGGTCGGGCGTGATGCGGAAGCTCGCGTAGTAGTCGTGGATCTCGCCTTGCAGCAGCTGGATGCGGCGCAGCGCGCGTTCCAGCCGCTTGCGGCTGCGCACGATGCCGACGTAGTTCCACATCAGCAGGCGCAGCTCGTCCCAGTTGTGCGCGATCACCACCTGCTCGTCGGCATCCTCGACGCGGCTCTCGTCCCAGGCCGGCACCGTCGGCATCGCGTCGGCCGGCCGCGCCAGGATGTCGCGCGCGCAGGCCTGGCCGAGCACGATGCATTCGAGCAGCGAGTTCGATGCCAGCCGGTTCGCGCCGTGCAGCCCGGTGTAGGCCGTCTCACCGACGACGTACAGGCCCGCCAGGTCGCTGCGGCCGTGCAGGTCGCTGACCACGCCGCCGCAGCTGTAGTGCGCCGCCGGCACGACGGGAATCGGCTGGCGCGCGATGTCGATGCCCAGGGCCAGGCAGCGCGCGTGGATGGTCGGGAAGTGCTCGCGCAGCGCCAGCTCGCCGAGCGCGGTGGCGTCGAGCCACACGTGGTCGACGCCGTGCTTCTTCATCTCGAAGTCGATCGCGCGCGCGACGATGTCGCGCGGCGCCAGCTCGGCGCGCTCGTCGTGCGCGGGCATGAAGCGCGGGCCCCAGCGCTCCGTCGAACTCGGCAGCGGCAGGCGCAGCAAGGCGCCCTCGCCGCGCAGCGCCTCGGTGATCAGGAAGCTGCGGTCCTGCGGGTGGTACAGGCAGGTCGGGTGGAACTGGATGAACTCCATGTTCGCGACGCGGCAGCCCGCACGCCAGGCCATCGCGACGCCGTCGCCGGTGGCAGTGTCGGGGTTCGAGGTGTAGCGGTAGACCCGGCCGAGCCCGCCGGTGGCCAGCACGACGGCCGCCGCCGGCAGCGCCAGCACGCGGCGCGCCATCACGTCTAACGCGTAAACGCCATGGCAGGCCGTCGCACCGCCGGTGCCGATGCCGACGTGGCGCGAGGTGATCAGGTCGACCGCGAAGCAGTGCTCGCGCAGCGTGATGTTCGGATGTGCCCGCGCGCGCGTCAGCAGCGCCTCGTGGATCGCCTGGCCGGTGGCATCGGCGGCGTGGGCGATGCGGCGCACGCCGTGGCCGCCTTCGCGCGTCAGGTGCAGCCCGAGCGGGCCCTGCGCGTCGGGTGTCAGTGCGACACCTTGCGCCAGCAGCCAGGCGATCGCCTCGGCGCTGTGCTCGGAGACGAAACGCGCCGCTGCCTCGTCGACGAGTCCGGCGCCGGCCTGCTGGGTGTCGCGCACATGGGCTTCGATGCTGTCGTCGCTGCCGAGCACGCCGACGATGCCACCCTGCGCCCACGGCGTCGCGGCATCCCCGCGGCCGCGCTTGGCCAACAGCAGCACCGGCCGCTCGTCGGCGAGCTTCAACGCGGCGCTGAGCCCGGCCAGGCCCATGCCGACGATCACCACTGCGGGTTGTTCGGGTCGCATCGAGGCGGCGGATTCTACGAGCGGCGATGAGCGTGACCTTTGCGGGGCTCGCCCGCCTTGTCCGCGCCGCGGTGGCGGCCTATGCTGGCCGGTCATGAAGTCGCTGCCGAGGGTCGTCGTCCGCTGGTTCGTGCCGCTGTTGTTGCTGCCGGCGGCAGCGGTGCAGGCCTCCGAGGACGAGGAGCTCGCGCTGGCCTATGGCGACCAGTCGACGATCAGCCTGGCCACAGGCATGCGCCAGCCGCTGCGCCGCGCGCCCGCGGTCGCCACGGTCATCACCGCCGAGGACATCGCGGCGATGGGGGCGACCGATCTGGACCAGGTGCTCGAGACCGTCGCCGGGCTGCACATCAACGTCGCGCCGAGCGCCCGCAATACGCTGTACGTGATCCGCGGCGTCTTCAGCCTGCAGACACCGCAGGTGCTGGTGCTGCAGAACGGCATCCCGCTCACGGTGCTGCTGACCGGCGGCCGCGGCAACCTGTCGGGCCTGCCGGCGGTGGAGAACATCGCGCGTGTCGAGATCCTGCGCGGCCCCGGCTCGGCCCTGTTCGGCGCCGACGCGTTCTCCGGCGTCATCAACATCATCACGCGCGGCGCCGGCGAGCTGCCCGGTACCCAAGTCGCCGCGCGTGCGGGCTCCTTCGGCAGCGCCGACGCGTGGCTGCGGCAGGGCGGCAGCGCCGGCGGCGTTGCCTGGGCTGCGTTCGCCAAGCTCGCACGCACCGATGGCTTGCGCAGGACGATCGAATCCGATGCGCAGACGCGCAACGACCGGCTGTTCGGCACGCAGGCCGGCCTGGCGCCCGGGCCGGTGACGGCGACCGCCGACGCGCTCGACGCCGGGCTCGAGCTGGCATGGCAGCAGTGGCGCTGGCGCGCGCTGTACAAGCTGCGCGACAACGTCGGCACCTACGGCGGCCTGGGCTCGGCGCTCGATCCGATCGGGCGCGGACGCGGCGCGCGGCTGGTCACCGATCTTGGCTGGAGCGCGCCGGCATCGGCCGGCAGCGACTGGAGCTTCGACGCCAACGTGTCGTGGGTGCACTTCGCGCAGCGCTTCCCGGTGCCGGCGCGCATCTTTCCGCCCGGCACGCGCTTTCCGACCGGCGTCTTCGTGCACGGCATGTTCGGCGCACCGGAGGTCTCGGAACGCTCGTTGCGCGTGCAGGCGCATGCGGCCTATGCCGGATGGAACGGACACGCGTTGCGGCTGGGCGTCGGGTACGAGAACCTGCACATGTACATGGCGCGCGACACCAACAACTTCCGCTACACCGCCAGCGGGATCCCGATTCCGAACGACCCGGTGCGGCTGACCGACCTGCCGTTCATCTACCCGCAGCGCCGCGAAGTCCTCTACGCCTTCGTGCAGGACGAGTGGCACTTGCATCCGGACTGGACGCTGACCGCCGGCGTGCGCCACGACCAGTACTCGGACGCCGGCGGCACGACGAATCCGCGTCTCGCGCTGGTCTGGGACGCCACGGTCGACTGGACGGTGAAGGTGCTGTACGGCCAGGCGTTCCGCGCGCCGACGTTCTCCGAGCTGTACGCCACCAACAACCCGATCGCGCACGGCAACCCGGCGCTGCGTCCCGAGACGACACGCACGGTCGAGGCGGTCTCGAGCTGGCAGGCAACGCCAGACCTGCAGCTGACGCTGAGCATCTACAGCTACCGCATGCGCGACATCGCGCGCACGGTGCCGAATCCGTCGCCGGCGCCGGGGACCACCTACATGAACACCGGCCGCCAGCACGGCAAGGGCTTCGAGGCCGAGGCCGTATGGGACGCGACGCGGCAGCTGCGCCTGTCCGGCCACCTGTCGGTGACGCGGGCAGTCGATCCGGCCACCGGCGCCGACGTCGGCAACGTGCCGCGGCGCGATGTCTTCCTGCGCGCCGACTGGCGCATCGGACGCTGGCGGCTCGATGCGATGCTGAACCACATCGCCGACCGCCGCCGCGCCCGCGGCGATGCGCGCCCGCCGGTGCCCGACTACACGACGCTCGACCTCACGCTCTCGACCGATCGCAGCGCGCGCGGCTGGTTTGCCGGCGCGGCGCTGCGCAATGCCTTCGACGAGGACGTGCGCGAGCCGAACTTGGCGCCCGGCCTGATCGCCAACGACCTGCCGCAGGCTGGCCGCACGCTGACGCTGCAGATCGGCTATGCGTTCTAGGCCAGCGTCCTAGTCGCTCTTCAGCAGCATCGGCTCGTACAGCCGCCGCACGCGCTGCACGTCGCCCTGGCTGTACCAGCGCTCGTTGATCAGCCGGTAGCGCGGGGTCGGCCGCAGCAAGCGCAGCACCTCGTCGACTCGCTCGATCACGCGCGCGCCCCACTCGTTCTTCGTGCACATCACGCGGCCGGCCAGCGAGTCGGGCATCTCCCTCAGCGGCAGCACGGCCAGCTCGCCTTCCTGGCCCAACTGCTTCGCGTAGTACGACGCGATCAGCGGGAACTCGATCGCGTAGTCGAGCCGGTCGGCGAGGATCATCCGGATCGGCTCGGCATCGCCCGTATGGCGCCGCACCTGCGGCTGGCGATCCATCGCCTCCCTGACCTCCGGCGGGTAGCTGCGCGCACCGTGGAAGCTGGTGCGCAGCGAGGCCTGCGCGAGCAGCTTGTCCATCGACAGCTCCCCCAGCGCTTCGAACTGCGCCAGGCGCGACTTGCGCACCACCACGCCCTGCGGCAGGTGCACCTGCGCCGGCAGCGAGAAGTAGCCGAAAGCCTCGCGCTCGGGCACCTTCACCGCACCGACCATGCACCACGGCCGACCCTCCTGCATGCTGCTGAAGATGCGCGCGGCCGAGGCCTGCACCTCGCGGTGACGGTACTGCGGCAACTGCTCCTTCAGCACCTCGAGGATCTTGTCGCGGATGCCCTCGCCCTGGTGCGGGCCGCTGGGGATGGAGTACGGGGCGAAGTCGAGCACGCCCCAGACGATCTCTCCGGCCTCGTCGCCCGACGCCGCGGCGACCCCGGATGCGCCGGCCAGCAGCATCGAAACGATGGCGGCCGCGATGGTTGCGTACACGATGCTCTCCCGGCTTCGTGCAGCGCGGTCACGTGACGAGTCGTCCAGCCCGCCTGCACCGATACGGGCAGTATCGGCCGGCCGGCGCCGGGGCTCAAGCGCCGAGCGACGATCGATGCCGGCGCATCAGTGCACCACGCGGCCGAAGCCGAATGCGCCGTCCTTGAAGTCGACCGGGATCACGTCCTTCGGCCCGAAGCGCCCCTCGAGGATCAGCTTGGCCACCGGGTTCTCGATGCGCTGCTGGATCGCGCGCTTCAGCGGCCGCGCGCCGAACACCGGATCGAAGCCGACCTTGGCGATCTCGGCCAGCGCCTCGGGCGAGACCACCAGCTTCATCTCCATCTTCTCGAGCCGGTTCTCCAGCGTCTTCAGCTGGATGCGGGCGATCGATTCGATGTGCTTCTGGTCGAGCGCATGGAACACCACCGTCTCGTCGATGCGGTTCAGGAACTCGGGCCGGAAGTGCTGCTTGACCTCGGCCCAGACCGCGTCGCGGATCAGCTCCGACGGCTGGCCGACCATCTGCATGATCTGGTGCGAGCCGAGGTTGCTGGTCATCACGATCACGGTGTTCTTGAAGTCGACCGTGCGGCCCTGGCCGTCGGTCAGGCGCCCGTCGTCGAGCACCTGCAGCAGCACATTGAAGACGTCCGGATGCGCCTTCTCGACCTCGTCGAGCAGCAGCACGCTGTAGGGCTTGCGGCGCACCGCCTCCGTCAGGTAACCGCCCTCGTCATAACCGACATAACCGGGGGGCGCGCCGATCAGCCGGCTGACCGAGTGCTTCTCCATGAACTCGCTCATGTCGATGCGCACCATGTGGTCCTCGCTGTCGAACAGGAAGCCGGCCAGCGCCTTGCACAGCTCCGTCTTGCCGACGCCGGTGGGCCCGAGGAACAGGAACGAGCCGAGCGGCCGGTTCGGGTCGCTCAAGCCGGCGCGTGAGCGGCGGATCGCATCGGCGACGGCGGTGATCGCTTCATCCTGGCCGACGACGCGCTCGTGCAGCTTCTTCTCCATCTGCAGCAGCTTGTCGCGTTCACCCTGCATCAGCTTGGACACCGGGATGCCAGTGGAACGCGAGACGACCTCGGCGATCTCCTCGGCGCCGACCATCGTGCGCAGCAGCTGCGCCTTGCCCTCGCCCTTCTTGCCGGTCTCCTTGGCCTGCGCTTCCTTCAGCGTCTTGTCCAGCTCCGGCAGCTTCCCGTACTGCAGCTCGGCGACCTTGTTGAAGTCGCCCTTGCGCTTGAGCTCCTCGATCTGCGTCTTGATGCGGTCGATCTCTTCCTTGACGTGGGCCGAACCCTGCGCCGCCGCCTTCTCGGCCTTCCAGATCTCTTCCAGGTCGGCGTACTCGCGCTCGAGCTTGGCCGTTTCGGCCTCGATCAGGCCCAGACGGCGCTGCGAGGCCTCGTCCTTCTCCTTCTTCACCGCCTCGCGCTCGATCTTCAGCTGGATCAGCCGGCGGTCGAGCTTGTCCATCGCCTCGGGCTTGGAGTCGATCTCGATCTTGATCTTCGCCGCCGCCTCGTCGATCAGGTCGATCGCCTTGTCGGGCAGGAAGCGGTCGGTGATGTAGCGGTGCGACAGCTCGGCTGCGGCGACGATCGCCGGGTCGGTAATCTCGACGCCGTGGTGGACTTCGTACTTCTCTTGAAGCCCGCGCAGGATGGCGATGGTGGCCTCGACGCTGGGCTCGTCGACCAGCACCTTCTGGAAGCGCCGCTCGAGCGCGGCATCCTTCTCGACGTACTTGCGATATTCATCGAGCGTCGTCGCGCCGATGCAGTGCAGCTCGCCGCGGGCGAGTGCGGGCTTGAGCATGTTGCCGGCATCGATCGCGCCCTCGGCCTTGCCGGCGCCGACCATCGTGTGCAGTTCGTCGATGAACAGGATGATGCGGCCCTCGTCGGCGGCGACTTCCTTCAAAACAGCCTTCAGCCGCTCCTCGAACTCGCCCCGGTACTTGGCCCCGGCCAGCAGGCCCGCCATGTCCAGCGACAGCACGCGCTTGTCCTTCAGCGTCTCGGGCACTTCGCCCGCGACGATGCGCTGCGCCAGCCCTTCGACAATCGCCGTCTTGCCGACGCCCGGCTCGCCGATCAGCACGGGATTGTTCTTGGTGCGCCGCTGCAGCACCTGGATCGCGCGGCGGATCTCGTCGTCGCGGCCGATCACCGGGTCGAGCTTGGACGCGCGCGCGCGCTCGGTGAGGTCGAGCGTGTACTTCTTCAGTGCTTCGCGCTGGCCTTCGGCCTCGGCCGAATCGACCTTCGCGCCGCCGCGCACCGCCTCGATGGCCGCTTCCAGCGCCTTGCGCGTCAGCCCGTGGCCGCGCACGATGCCGCCCAGGTCGGTCTTCGAGTCGGCCAGCGCCAGCAGGAACATCTCGCTGGCGATGAAGTTGTCACCGCGCTTGGTGGCCTCCTTGTCGGCCGCCTGCAGCAGCTGCACCAGGTCGCGCCCGGCCTGCACCGGGCCGCCGCCCTGCACGCTGGGCAAGCCGTTGATCGCCGTCTCCATCGCCTTGTTCAGCGCAGCGCTGTTGGCGCCGGCGCGGTCGAGCAGCGCTTTCGGGCCGTCGGGCTGCACCAGCATCGCGGCCAGCACGTGGCTCGGTTCGATGTACGGGTTGTCGCGGGCGACGGCCAGGCTCTGGGCCTCGGCCAGGGCTTGTTGGAACGCGGTGGTGAGCTTGTCGAGACGCATGGGGCAATCCTCCGGGATGCGGGGGATTTTGGGCATGCGCCCGCGAAATCAAGTGGCTTTCTGATCGACGAGCTTGCCGGCGGTCAAAGGCGGCACCGGTCGTGCGGCGCCATTGAGCAGCCGGCCGATCCAGCGCCCGCGCACGATGGCCTGGTAGGTCAGCAGGCAGGCCGCCGTCGTCAACGTGATGTTCGCCAGCATCTTCGGCAGTGCGCCGAGCGGTGCGTCGTACAGCAGTGCGCCAAAGAGCACCGTCAACGGGAAGTGCACGATGTAGACCCAGTACGCGCTGTCCGACAGGTAGGCCAGCAGCGGCCGGCGCCGCGGCAGGTAGCGCAGGAACAGGCCGATCAACGCGGCCGACCACAGCCAGCTCGTCAGGTTGTAGGCGAAAGCCGTCCAGGCCTCGCTGTGCGGCAGCGCTCGTCCCTGCTGCGCCAGACCGACAATCGCGCCGCTGGCGAGGAAGAACGGCAGGCCCGCCGCCAGGCAGGCCCAGGCATGCCGCGTGTACAGCGGCAGCAGCGTCTCGCGGGCACCGTAGAGCACCACGCCGGCGGCAAAGAACAGGCCGTTGTGCAGCCACTCGCTCCAGTGCGGCAGCAGCGAGCCCTGCGGCGCCAGGATGCCGTATGGGTGGCCGAGGCTGGCCAGCACCAGCGGCAGCGTCAGCACGACAGGGCCCCACCAGCGCGAGATCAGCCGCTGCAGCAGCCGCGGCGCGGTCTGGGCCACGGCAGCCGGCAGCCGGCGCGAGACCCACTGCCAGCCGGCCGTCAGCACCGCCAGCCACCACAGCAGGTAGAGGAACCACAGGTGCATCGTGTTCAGCAGAGGTTTCCCAGGCACGCGCGGCGCCAACGCCTCGTCGATGCCGAAGCGGCCGTGGTGCGCGTTGTGCACGTACAGCAGCACCATCACCATCGTCGTGATGAGCACCAGCGGCCAGAACACCAGGAACGGCACGGCGATGCGCCGAAACCGGTGCTTCAGCATCCCGCCCGGGCCGCGCTGCTGCGCGAGCATCGCCACGAAGAAGCCGGCGACGATGAAGAACACCGGCATCCGGAAACTGTGGATGAAGGCCATCAGAAAGTCGGCCAGCGGCGTCGTCGCGCGGTCGTGCCAGGGCAGCGGGGATCGGCCGACGGTGTGCATCACGACGACGTGGATCACGACGCCGAGCCACATCATCACGGCACGCAGATTGTCCAGCGCATGCAGGCGGGGGGTGTTGGTCGACATGGTTGGAGTGAGCAATCAGGTGGCAGGCACGAAGTCACGCACCTGGCGCATGCGCGAGCCGAGCAGCGCGAGCACGACGATGATCAGCAGGCTGGCGCCGCTGAAGAGAAAGACGTACGGCAGCGCCACACCGCGCATGAGCCAGCCGGTGACCGCCGACGACAGCGGCGCGATGCCGAGAAAGATGAACATGAACAGGCTCATCGCGCGCCCGAGCATCGCCGGTGCCACGCGGCGCTGGATCCAGGTGAACACTGCTACCTGCATGAACCCGCCGAGCACGCCGATCGAGCCCAGCAGCAGCGCGCCCTGCCAGGTGGCATTGATGCCGCCCATCGGCATGAACAGCAGGCCGACCAGCGCATCGACGGCGAGCAAGGTGAGACCGAAATTGCCGAGCCGCCAATGCGGCTTGGCGCCGGCGATGGCCATGCCGATCAAGGTGCCGGCACCGTGCGACGCCAGCAGCGTGCCGAAGGCCGATGCGCCGAGGCCCGGCACCGTGTCGGCGAGCACCGGCAGCGCGATCTGGATCGGGCCGTGGATCAGCAACGCGACGGCCGACCAGTACAGCAGGCAGGTGCGCAATTCGACGTCGCGCCAGAAGCTGCGCAGACCCTCGGCGACGGCCGCCAGCACCGCCTGCGGCGGCGCAGCCGGCCCCACCGGGCGCATCTGCACCTTCGACAGCGTCCAGGCCGACAGTGCGAAGCTGAAGGCATCGAAGCCGAAGGCCAGCGCGAGGCCGCGCGCATCGGCAATCCTGTCGCCGCCGGCCACCGGCGCCGCATCGGCCGACAGCAGAATCAGCAGCGCCGCGAGCAAGGGGCCGAGGAACATCGTCAGCTGCCGCAAGCCGAGCAGCAGTCCGTTGGCCGCCGCCAGCTGCGCCGGCGCGACCACCTGCGGCAGCATCGCCGTGCCGGAGGGGATGCTGAAGGCCGTCGCCAACCCGATGCCGAGCGACAGCGCGTACAGCAGCGGCAGGCTCAGACCGCCGGTCCACACCAGGAGCGCCAGCGCGCCGAGCAGCACGGTGTTGACGACTTTGGTGATCATCATCACCCGCTTCGGCGAGTAGCGATCGACCACCGCGCCGCCGATCAGCAGGAACGCGGCGCGCGGGATGCCCATCATCGCGATCACCGTGCCGAGCACCAGCGGATCGCCGCTGATCTTCAGCACCAGCCAGGGCAGCGCGACCAGCGTGAACTGGTCGCCGAGCATCGACAGGAAGCCGCCGCTGACCATCCAGGCGAAGTTGCGGTCGCGGAACAGGGCGGCGCGGGGTGCGGGCGCTCCCGCAGAGGCTGAGGAAGAAGCATTCATGCCGCGCACTGTGCGGCCTGACGCTGCGTGAGGGTCAAGCGGTGGCGGGCGCAGCGGCGCTGGCCTCGACCAGGAAGGCGCGCGCCCACGGCGGCATCGCCGCGCCGGCGCGCAGCAGCGGCTCGGCGTCGTAGGCGCGCTGCAGCTTCTCGCCCAGCACCGCGTCGCCCCCCGTCAGGCGGTGCTTCAGGTCCAGCCACTGCCGTGCCACCGGCCATGCGGCCGGATCCGCTGGCGCCACGCCGGCGTCGATCAGCGCCTTCACCGCCCCGACCAGCGCGCGCCACTCGGCCGCGGGCACGACGCCGATGCGGCGCAGGTCGTCCTTGTCGATATACCGGAAATAGAGCGACAGGCGCAGATTCACTGCCGCATCGATGTAGTCGGCGAGCGGCCGGTCGATGGTGGAGCGGTTGTGCAGGCTGCCTTCGGCCCGGAACATCTCACCCCAGCGGTCCATCAGGCCGAAGTCGCCCTGCATCCACGTGTGCATCAGGTTCATCCAGCGCTGCGCGAGCGGTTGCAGCACGGGGTCGTCGGCCGGTACGCCGCGATCCATCTGCACGCGGATCTCGGCGGACAGGTGCTGCAACTGCTGCTCGACCTCGCGCCAGTTCGCGAAGATGCGGCGGATCTCGTCGGCATCGAACCAGCGGCTGCAGGTCGTCATCATCTGCAGCGTCGCGAGCCAGTCATCGAGCTCGGGCTCCTCGCCGGCATCGAACTTCGCCTGCACCAGCAGCAGCCGGTCGCGCAGCGTCGTGGCCTGCGCGATCTGCTCCTGCAGCGACGCGAGCTGGCGGCCGAGCACACGCATCAACCCACCCTCGCCACTCTCGCCCGGTGCACCGTCGAGCAACTGGCCGATGTCTTCGAGCGGCAGCCCGAGCGCGCGCAGCGCCTGGATGCCGTGCAGCCGCGCGACGTCGCTGCGGTCGTAGAGACGGTAGCCGCCGTCGGAGCGACCGGACGGACGCAGCAGCCCGATGCTGTCGTAGTGGTGCAGCGTGCGCACCGTCAATCCGCTGCGCTTGGCGAGCTCGCCGACTTTCAACAACATCACTCGATCGCCTCGTCGCCTTCGTGTTCGTCGTACAGGCATTCGCGACCCAGCCGGTCGATGCACAGCTCGGCCGTCCACGGCAGCATCACCGAGCCGCAGCGCGAATCGCGGTACAGCCGCTCCAGCGGCAGCGACTTCAGCAGCGTCTGCCCGCCGCAGGTGCGGATCGCCAGCCGGCACAACTCGTTGGCGCTCTCCATCACCGTGTAGTGCGCGGCGTAGAGGCGCATCCGGGCGTCCTTGTCGGGATCGAGCCGCGCCTCGCGCGCGGTCTGCAGGAACAGCGCGCGCATTGCCTCGAGGCGGATGCGCATCTCGGCGGTGTCCGACTGCTTGGTCGGGTACATGCGTCGCAGCACCTTCGGCATGCCCGGCACCTCGGCGCGCAGGTACTGCACCGTGAAGTCGTAGGCGGCCTGGGCGATGCCGAGGTAGGTGGCGGTCAGCGTCGACACCATGTGCGGGAAGCGGTTGAAGGCCTCGAAATACAGGCCTTCGGGCAGCAGCCGCGCCTCGTCGGGCACGAAGACGTCGCTGAACACGAGGTCGCGGCTGACGGTGGCGCGCATGCCCAGCGGATCCCAGTCGCCGCACACGGCGACACCCGGCGCATCGGCGGGAATCCCGAGGTACAGCATGTCGCGGCGCGTGCCGCCGGCCGCCTGGCCGGGCTGCTCCAGCGTGCACAGCACGGCGTAGCAGTCCGCCGCGCCGGCGAGCGAGGCAAATATCTTGCGGCCGCTGACACGGTAGCCACCCTCGACGCGGCGCGCCGCGGTGCCCCACGGGGCGGTGCCGGCCGCCGCGGCGCCGCCCTCGGAGAACGGCTGGGCGTAGAGCGTGCCGTCGTCGACGATGCGGCGCTGGTGCAGGCCGCGGATGCGCTCGTGGTCGGCGCGCTGCGCGGGCGACATCGGCAGCGCGTCGGCCAGCGGGCCGAGCCACAGCGTCGGGCAGACATGCATGTTGAAGCTCAGCGCCGTCGAGCCGCACCAGCGGCCGAGCTCGGCGGCAACGAGCATGTAGGTCTCGAAGTCGGCGCCGAGACCCCCGGCGGATTCGGGCACGCACAAGCCGAGCAGGCCCGCCGAACGCAGGTCGGCGAAGTTCTCGGCCGGGAAGCTGGCCTCGCGGTCGTGGTGCACGGCGCGTTCGGCCAGCCGCGGCCCGAGCGCGCTGACCCGCGCGACGAGCTCGCGCTGCCGCGGCGTCAGGCGGCCGGCATCGCCGGCGATGTGCGAAGGCTGATAGCGATCGGCGGGACTCATCGTCACAACACCTCCCCGAGCATGCGGTAGTGCCCGCCCTGGAACGCGAGCGGCGCGATGCCGGCGTCGGTGACCCGCAGCACGCGGCCGATGAACAGCACGTGGTCGCCGGCCTCCTGGCGCTGCGCGGTCTGGCATTCGAAGACCGCCGCGCAGCCGCCGAGCACGGGCACGCCGCCCAGCCCCGGGCTCCAGACGCCGGCGCTGAACTTGTCCGGCACCTGGGATGCGAAGCGGCGCGACAGCTCGACCTGCGTCTCGGCCAGCACATTGACCGCAAAGTGAGCGGCCTGCTCGAACGCCGGCACGCTGGGGCTGCTGCGCCGCAACGACCACAGCACCAGCGGCGGCTCGAGCGACAGCGCGTTGAACGAATTGGCCGTCAGCCCGACCGCCTGGCCGCCGGCATCGACGCAGGTGATGATGGTGACACCGGTGGCGAAACGGCCGAGCGCGGTGCGCAGCGCGCGCGGCTCGACCAGCGCGAGGTTCTCATCCGTCATGCGGCGTTGCCCGAGCGCAGGCCCCAGCGCGCGAGCGCCTCGTCGTCGGCAACCCGGGCGTCGACCCAGCGCGCGCCTTCGGGCGTGGTCTCCTTCTTCCAGAACGGCGCCTGCGTCTTCAGGTAGTCCATCAGGAACTCGCAGCCCTGGAATGCCGCGCCGCGGTGCGACGAGCTCGTCACCACCAGCACGATCTGGTCGCCCGGCAGCAGCCTGCCGACGCGGTGGATCACGCGCACGCCGCGCAGCGGGAAACGGCGGCAGGCCTCGTCGATCATCGCCTCGATCGCCGCCTCGGTCATGCCGGGGTAGTGCTCGAGCTCCATCGCGCTGATCGCCGGCTCGCCCGGGCTGCGGTCGCGCACCGTGCCGATGAAGCTGGCGATCGCACCGACGCCGGCGTCGCCGGCGCGCACGGCGGCGACCTCGGTCGAGAGGTCGAAATCGTCGGTCTGGATGCTGACGCGCGGCATGCTGCGATTGTGCCGTGGCTAGAATCCGCGCTCATGTGCTCGACCTCGCCATTCCACGTCCCGGCCTTCGCCGCGGGCGCCAGCGTGGTCGAGAAACAGAAAAAACAGCCGCTCGTCTGACCGGGGCCCAGCTGTTCCGGCGCGGTCGAGCGACGGAACTGAAGCAGGCTGCCCGACCGGCACAACCCGACCCAGCGGCCCGCCCCACTTCATCGCTTGTCCGACCGGTCTTTCAACGGTCGCTTGATGGAGTCTTTCCGATGGTTCAGTTCTCGGGTATCTGGGTGCCGCTGGTCACCCCGTTTCGCAGCGGCGCGCTCGATCTGCCGGCCTTGCGCCGCCTGGTCGAGCAGCTGGCGTCCCATGGCGTCGCCGGCTTCGTCGCCTGCGGCAGCACCGGCGAGGCGGCCTTGCTCGACGATGACGAGCAGCAGGCGGTGTTGCGCACGGTGCTCGACGCGGCCGGCGACCGGCCGGTGCTGATGGGGCTGTCCGGCGCGCGGCCGGCGCTGGTCGCGGCGCGCGCACGGCAGTTGGCCGACGCGCTGCCGCTGGCCGGCTACCTGCTCAGCGCACCGGGCTACATGAAGCCGAACCAGGCCGGGCTGCTGGACTTCTTCATCACCGTCGCCGACGTTTCGCCGGTGCCGATCGTCGCCTACGACATCCCGTCGCGCACCGGCGTGCGCATCGAGCCGCAGACGCTGCTCGCGCTGGCCGCGCATCCGCGCATCCGCGCGCTGAAGGACTGCAGCAGCGACGCCGCGGCCGCCACCGCGCTGCTCGCCGATGGCCGGCTCGCGCTGCTGGCGGGAAACGACGACGAGTTGTTCGCGCAGCTGGCGCTGGGCGCCACGGGCTCGATCACCGCGTCGGCGCACCTGCGGCCCGACCTGTTCGTCCGCCTGCATCGCCTGATGCAGGCGCAGCGGCTGCACGAAGCGCGCGCGCTGTGGCACCGGCTGCGGCCGCTGGTCACTGGCCTGTTCGCCGAGCCGAACCCGGCGCCGGTGAAGGCACTGCTGGCGCGCCAGGGCGTCATCGCCGGCGAGTTGCGCGCGCCGATGACGCCGGCATCGGCCGCCTGCGTCGAACGCGCGCAAGCCGCGCTGGACGCGCTTCGGGATCTGGACGCTTAACCGCCCGTCACCGGCGGAAAGAACGCGACTTCGGCGCCGGCAATCAGCGGCGCCGATTCGTCGGCCATCACCTGGTTCAGCGCGCAGCGCACGGCCTTGCCGCGGGCGAGTGCCGCGGCATGCGCGCCGCCGCGGGCGATCAGCGTGTCGCGCAGCTGGCCCAGCGTCTGGCCGGGCTCGATGTCGACCGTCTCGCTGCCGCCGAGGGACTCGCGCAGCGCGGCGAAATAACGCACATTCACCGTGGCCATGCTCATGAACCGATCAGGGATGACAGCAGCAGGAAGCGCACGCTGTCGCCGCGCCGGATGGCTTGTCCCGGCGGGTTGTCGATCAGTCCGTCGGCCCAGACCGCCGAGGTCAGTACACCCGAGCTCTGGTTCGGGAACAGCTCGAGGCCGCCGTCGGCGTTGAAGCGCGCACGCAGGAATTCGCGCCGCTTGTCGGGCTTCGGCCAGTCGAAATCGGCACGCACCGTCAGCGCCGGCGGCAACCCGGCCGGCGCGCCCTGCAGCGCGCGCAGCACGGGCGCGACCGCCAGAACGAAGGTCACGAAGCTCGATACCGGGTTGCCGGGCAGGCCGAGGAACAGCGTCTCGCCGCCCTCGCCCCGCCGCACGGCGCCGAAGGCCAGCGGCTTGCCGGGCTTGATCGCCAGGCCCCAGGTGTGCAGCCAGCCTTCGGCCTCGACGGCGGGCTTCAGGTGGTCCTCCTCGCCGACCGACACGCCGCCGCAGGTGAGGATCAGGTCGTGTCCGACCGCGGCACGCCGCAGCGCCTCGCGCGTGGCGTCGCGCTGGTCGGCGACGATGCCCAGGTCGGTGACCTCGCATCCCGCCGCCTGCAGCAAGCCGCGCAGCGTGAAGCGGTTCGAGTTGTAGATCGCGCCCGGCTTCAGCGGCTCGCCGGGCATAGCGAGCTCGTCGCCGGTCGAGAACATGGCCACACGTGGCCGGCGCCGCACCAGCAGCGCGGCCGCGCCGACCGACGCGGCGAGGCCGAGCCCCTGCGGCGTCAGGCGGGTGCCGGCAGCGAGCACCTCGGCACCGTGTTGCACGTCCTCGCCGCGGCGCCGGACCCATTGGCCGGGTTGCGGCACGGCATCGATGCGCACGGCGCCCAAGCCGTCGCCGGCGATCGCCGCGCACTGCTCCTGCATCACCACCGCATCGGCGCCCGCCGGCACCTGTGCGCCGGTGAAGATGCGCGCGGCGCTGCCGGGCGCGAGCGGCGTGCCGATCACGCCGGCGGGGATGCGCTGCGACACCGGCAGCACCGTGCCCGCGGTGGGCACGTCGGCGGCGCGCAGCGCGTAACCGTCCATCGCGGTGTTGTCGGCCGGCGGCACGTCGAGCGTCGAGCGCACGCCCTCGGCCAGCACGCGGCCGAGCGCATCGAAGGTGTTCACCCGCTCGGTGTCGGGGATCGCGCGTTCCCGCGTGACGCTCAACAGGCGCTCGAGCGCCTCGTCCAGGCTCAGCAGGGGCGCCTGCGGGCGCGGCGATTCAGCCATGGATCTCGGGTCGGTAGTGAAAGCGCTCGGCAGTGTCCAACAGGTGCGAAGCCAGCGCGGCGGGTGCGGCCATGTCGAAGACGGGCCGCGCGGTCGCCACCGGCAACGCCGCCGGCGCATCGGTGGCAATGGCGACGACGTAAGGCTCGTCGGGGTACAGCGGCGCCTCGCCGGTCGCGGCGCGCCAGACCTCGATCTTCGGGATGTCGGCGTGCTTGTAGCCCTCGACCAGCACCCAGTCGCAGTCGATCAGCTCGGCGATCAGCTGATGCACCGTCGGATGGCCCTCGACTTCGTATTCGCGCATCTTCGCCAGCCGCTGGCCGGAGGCGATCAGCACCTCGAAGGCGCCGGCCTGGCGGTGGCGCCAGCTGTCCTTGCCCGGCGTGTCGATGTCGAACGCGTGGTGCGCATGCTTGATCACCGAGACGCGCAGGCCGCGCGCCTTCAGCTCGGCGATCAGCTGCTCGATCAGCGTGGTCTTGCCGACGCCGGACGTGCCGCAGAAGCCGACGACGTGCATGTCAGGAGTTGCTCGCGTGCTCGGCGATGTAGTCCTTGACCTGCGCCGCATCCGCCGGCATCACGGTGAAGCGCTTCGGCAGCGCCTCGATGCCTTCCAGCGTCACCGGCCGCGTCGGCTGGCGGCCGAGCGCCTCTTCGATGGTCGCGGCGAATTTCGCCGGCAGCGCGGTCTCGAGCACGATCATCGGCACGTCCACTTCGCGCAGCGAGCGCGCGACCTTCAGGCCGTCGGCCGTGTGCGGATCGATCATGTCCTGGTGCTGCTCCCAGGTCGCGCGGATCGTCGCGACACGATCGGCGTGCGTGCTCTTGCCCGACCTGAAGCCGAACAGGCGGATGCGCTCGACCTCGTCCGGCGCCAGCGCAAAGCCCCCTTGCTGGGCCAGGCCCGGGCCGAACAGCTGCGCGGTGCGCGCGCCATCGCGGCCAAGCAGGTCGAACACGAAGCGCTCGAAGTTCGAGGCCTTGCTGATGTCCATCGACGGGCTGGAGGTCTCGTAGGTCTCGGCGCCACCGCGCACGCGGTAGCTGCCGGTGCGGAAGAACTCGTCGAGCACGTCGTTCTCGTTGGTCGCGACGACCAGGTGCTTGATCGGCAGCCCCATCATGCGCGCGACATGGCCGGCGCAGACGTTGCCGAAGTTGCCCGACGGCACCGCGAACGCGACCTTCTCGTCGTTCGATTCGGTGGCCTGGAAATAACCCGCGAAGTAGTAGACGACCTGCGCCAGCAAGCGTGCCCAGTTGATCGAATTGACTGTGCCGATCTTGTGCCGCCGCTTGAACTCCAGGTCGTTGCTGGCGGCCTTGACGATGTCCTGGCAGTCGTCGAACACGCCTTCGATGGCGATGTTGTGGATGTTGGGATCCGCCAGGCTGAACATCTGCGCCTGCTGGAACGGACTCATGCGGCCCTGGGGCGACAGCATGAAGACGCGCACGCCCTGCTTGCCGCGCATCGCGTATTCGGCCGCGCTGCCGGTGTCGCCCGAGGTCGCGCCGAGGATGTTCAGCTCTTCGCCGCGGCGCGCCAGCTCGTACTCGAACAGGTTGCCGAGCAGCTGCATCGCCATGTCCTTGAAGGCCAGCGTCGGGCCGTTGGACAGCGCTTCGATGTACAGGTTGTCGTCGAGCTCGCGCAGCGGCACGATCTCGTCGCTGCCGAAGGTGTGGCGCGTGTAGGTCTTCTCGACCAGCGTGCGCAGGTCGTCGCGCGGGATGTCGTCGATGAACATCGACAGGATCTCGAGCGCCAGCTCGGCATACGGCAGCGTGCGCCAGCGTGCCAGCGTGAACGCGCTGACCTTCGGATAGTGGTCGGGCATGTAGAGCCCGCCGTCCGGCGCCAGGCCCTCGAGCAGGATCTCGCTGAAGCTGCGTTGGGTCTGGTCGCCGCGGGTGCTGATGTATTTCATCGGGCCGGCTTAGTTGAGCTCTTCCTTGCGGATGTTGACGATCGGCGCCAGCACGGTCGGCAGCGCCTGCATCTTGGCCAGCGCCTCGCGCATGCGGCCCTCAACGGTCTCGTGCGTCAGGATGATGAGATCCGTAGGCTTCTCACCTTCAGCAGCAACTTGACCGGCACCTTCGGCGCCGGGGCGCTGCAGCACCGCATCGATCGAGATGTCGTGTTCGGCGAGGATGGTCGTGATGCGCGACAGCACGCCCGTCTGGTCGGCCACCTGCAGGCGCAGGTAGAACGAGGTGATCACCTGCGCGATCGGAAGAATCGGCGTGTCGTGCAGCTCGTCGGGCTGGAAGGCGAGGTGCGGCACGCGATGGTCCGGGTCGGCGGTGTGCAGCCGCGTGATGTCGACCAGGTCGGCGACGACGGCCGACGCCGTCGGCTCGGCGCCGGCGCCCTTGCCGTAGTACAGCGTCGTGCCGACGGCGTCGCCCTGCACCACCACCGCGTTCATCGCGCCTTCGACGTTGGCGATCAGGCGCTTGGCCGGCACCAGCGTCGGGTGCACGCGCAGCTCGATGCCGCCGGCGTCGTCGCGGCGCTTGGTGATGCCCAGCAGCTTGATGCGGTAGCCGAGTTGCTCGGCATAGCGGATGTCCGCGGCCTGCAGCTTGGTGATGCCTTCGACGTGTGCCTTGTCGAACTGCACCGGCACACCGAAGGCGATCGCGCTCATGATCGTCACCTTGTGGCCGGCGTCGACGCCCTCGATGTCGAAGGTCGGATCGGCCTCGGCATAACCGAGGCGCTGCGCCTCCTTCAGCACGACGCCGAAGTCGAGGCCCTTGTCGCGCATCTCGGAGAGGATGAAGTTGGTCGTGCCGTTGATGATGCCGGCGATCCACTCGATGCGGTTCGCGGTCAGCCCTTCGCGCAGCGCCTTGATGATGGGGATGCCGCCGGCCACCGCCGCTTCGAAGGCCACCATCACGCCCTTGGCATGCGCAGCGGCGAAGATCTCGCTGCCGTGCACCGCCAGCAGCGCCTTGTTGGCGGTGACGACGTGCTTGCCGGCGGCGATCGCCTCCATCACCAGCGTCTTCGCGATGGTGTAGCCGCCGATCAGCTCGATGACGATGTCGATCGCCGGGTTGGCGATCACTGCGCGCGCATCGGCCACGACCTCGACGCCTTCGCCGACGATCGCGCGCGCGCGCACCGTGTCCAGGTCGGCGACCATGGCAATCTCAATGCCCCGGCCGGCGCGGCGGCGAATCTCCGCCTGGTTGCGCGTGAGCACCTTGAAGGTGCCGGAGCCGACGGTACCGATGCCGAGCAGGCCGACCTGGATGGGTTTCATAGTCTCTTTCACTCTCGCTGGAATTGGCGCGTCGGATCTCAAACGGAGTGCCGTTTGCGGTAATGCGCCAGGAATCGGTCGATGCGACCGATCGCGTCGGCCAGGTCATCGGAATTGGGCAGGAAGACGAGCCGGAAGTGGTCCGGGTTGACCCAGTTGAAGCCGGTGCCCTGCACGATCAGCACCTTCTCCTCGTCGAGCAGCTCGTAGGCGAACTGCTGGTCGTCGGCAATCGGGTAAAGCTTCGGGTCGAGCTTCGGGAACATGTACAGCGCGGCCTTCGGCTTGACCACGCTGACGCCCGGGATCTGCGTCAACAGGTCGTAGGCCAGGTCGCGCTGGCGGCACAGGCGCCCGCTCGGCGCGACCAGGTCCTTGATGCTCTGGTAGCCGCCGAGGGCGGTCTGGATCGCCAGCTGCCCCGGCGTATTGGCGCACAGGCGCATCGAGGACAGCATGTTCAGCCCCTCGATGTAGTCCTTGGCGTGGCGCTTGTCGCCGGAGACGATCATCCAGCCGGCGCGGTAGCCGCAGGAGCGGTAGTTCTTCGACAGGCCGTTGAAGGTGATGAACAGCACGTCGTCGGCGAGCGACGCGATGCTGGTGTGCGTCTCGCCGTCGTACAGCGTCTTGTCGTAGATCTCGTCGGCGAAGACGATCAGCTGGTGCGCTCGCGCGATCTCGACGACTTCCTGCAGCAGCGCGGTGGGATACAGCGCACCGGTCGGGTTGTTCGGATTGATGATCACGATGCCCTTGGTGTTGGGCGTGATCTTGCGGCGGATGTCGTCCAGGTCCGGCAGCCAGCCGGCGCCTTCGTCGCACAGGTAGTGCACCGGGCGGCCGCCCGACAGCGAGACGGACGCGGTCCACAGCGGGTAGTCCGGCGCCGGCACCAGGATCTCGTCGCCGGTGTCGAGCAGCGCGTTCAAGCTCATCGTGATGAGCTCCGAGGCGCCGTTGCCGAGGTAGACATCGTCGACCGTCACGCCGGCGATGTGCTTTTCCTGGCTGTAGTGCACCACCGCCTTGCGCGGCGCGAACAGCCCCTTGCTGTCGGTGTAGCCGGCCGCATGGGGCAGGTTGCGGATCATGTCCTGCACGATCTCGTCCGGCGGCTCCAGCCCGAACGCGGCGATGTTGCCAATGTTCAGCTGGATGATCTTCTGGCCCTCTTCCTGCATCTCGCGCGCCCGGTCGAGCACCGGCCCGCGGATGTCGTAGCAGACGCTGGCGAGCTTGCTGGACTTCGTGATCGGCTTCAACGTCGGGCGCTCCAAAGAGGGGCGGCGCTTGCTGCGCCGCAAAAACTACAATTTTATCCGTGCAATCCCAGGCCTCCGGAGCCGCAACCGGCCTTTATCGCCCATGAAATTCCAGCCCGACCATCTTGCCGGCACCAATGTCATCACCCGCCATGGACCCGGCGAGCTGTGGGTCGGCGACCAGCGCTTCGAGCACAGCCTGCTGGTGCCCTGGGTCGGCACGGTGCAGCGCTGGGACCCGGCGACGGTGCAGCAACTCGAGCCGGCGCACTTCGACGCGGTGCTGGCGCTGAAGCCGGAGCTGTTGATCTTCGGCTCCGGGCCGCGCATCCAGTTCGTCTCGCCGGCGCTGATGCGCGCGCTGATCGATCGCCGCATCGGCGTCGAGACCATGGACACCGCCGCCGCCTGCCGCACCTACAACGTGCTGGCCAGCGAAGGCCGATCGGTGGTGGCTGCATTGCTGCTGGCGCCGACATGATGTCAGCCCCCAGCTCGCTTCGCTCGCGGCCCCAGGGATCCGAAGGATCCCCTGCGGGATCCTTGGGCGCAGTCGGCTCGGGAGCGGCCCAGCGCCGACTGAGGGATACCCTATCCCGCTTGGTCCAAGGACTTCGCCGGCGAACTTTATAATCACGGGCTACGCCCCCACCTCCCCGTTGCCGCCAGGTGGCTCGGGTCCGATTGCCGTGCTGATGGGGGCGCCACGACAGAACTCCATTTATCGCACATGACGCCTGTCCTCAACAAAGCCCTGCCCGATTTCGAGGCGCAAGCCACCAGCGGCGTGAAATTCACGCCGCAGGCCTTCGCCGGTCAAGCGATCGTGCTGTACTTCTATCCGAAGGACCATACGCCCGGCTGCACGACCGAGGCAATGCAGTTCCGCGACAAGCACAAGGATTTCCAGAAGGCGGGCGCGGTTCTTTTCGGCGTCTCGCGCGACAACATGGCCTCGCACGAGAAGTTCCGCCAGAACCTCGAGTTGCCGTTCGAGCTGATCGCCGACACCGAAGAGAAGCTTTGCCACATGTTCGGCGTGGTGAAGAACAAGATCATGTACGGCAAGAAGGTCAAGGGCATCGAGCGCAGCACCTTCCTGATCGACGGCGGTGGCGTGCTGCGCGCGGAGTGGCGCGGCATCAAGGTCGCCGGCCATGTCGACGAAGTGCTCAAGGCGGTCAAGGACCTGAAGAAGGCCTGATGACCCGAACGCGGCCGACCAAGCGATCTGTCACAGCACCGCCACGGAGCGCGCGGGCCGGATGTGCATAATCGGCCCATGCTCGTGAGTCGCCCACCGCGTTTCACCGACTAAGCGAAAGCCGCACAGCCGACTGTGCGGCTTTTTTGTTTGTGTCCAGCCGACATTGAAAGCTCCATGCCGCTACCGAAGCCGCCTGCCACCAAAGCCGCACTGCTGACGCCCACCGATTTCGAAGCCCAGGCCGCACCCCGGACCGACAAGAAAAGCCTCAAACCGAGCGCCGCCGCGGCCGAGCCCGCGGCGGCATCGCTCGAGCTGTACGACGGCGCGGCCCAGGTTTCCGCGCCGACGGCCAAGCCGGCCCGCCCGCCGGGCGGCGGCATGCCGGTCAAGACGCCGACGCTCGCCGCCGAGCCGAAGGCGCGCGTGCGCAAGCCGCGCAGCGAGGGTCCGCCGAAGCTCTTCGTGCTCGACACCAACGTGCTGATGCACGACCCGATGAGCCTGTTCCGGTTCGACGAGCACGATGTCTTCCTGCCGATGATCACGCTGGAGGAGCTCGACGGCCACAAGAAGGGCATGAGCGAGGTTGCACGCAATGCCCGCCAGGTCAGCCGCGACCTGGATGCGCTGGCCGGCGGCGAAGGCAAGCTCGATCCGAAGGAAGGCATCGCGCTGGCCAAGACCGGCCACAAGGACGCCGGCGGCAAGCTCTTCTTCCAGACCCAGCTGCTGGACATCAAGCTGCCCGCCGGGCTGCCGCAGGGCAAGGCCGACAACCAGATCCTGGGCGTCGTGCAGGCCTTGCGCGATCAGCACGTCGGACGCGACGTGGTGCTGGTGTCCAAGGACATCAACATGCGCGTCAAGGCGCGTGCGCTCGGGCTGCCGGCCGAGGACTACTTCAACGACAAGGTGCTCGAGGACGGGGACCTGCTCTACACCGGCGTGCTGGCGCTGCCCGGCGACTTCTGGGACCGCCACGGCAAGACGATGGAAAGCTGGCAGCAGGGCGGACAGACCTTCTACCGGATCAGCGGCCCGCTGGTGCCGGCGCTGATGGTCAACCAGTTCGTCTACCTCGAGTCGCCCGGCGCCTCGGCGCTGTATGCCCGCGTCACCGAGATCACCGGCAAGACCGCGGTGCTGAAGACGCTGAAGGACTACACCCACGCGAAGAACTCGGTCTGGGGCGTCACCGCGCGCAACCGCGAGCAGAACTTCGCGCTGAACCTGCTGATGGATCCGGAATGCGATTTCGTCTCGCTGTCCGGCACCGCCGGCACCGGCAAGACGCTGCTGACCTTGGCCGCGGGGCTGTCGCAGGTGCTCGACGAGCGCCGCTACACCGAGATCATCGTCACCCGCGTCACGGTGCCGGTCGGCGAGGACATCGGCTTCCTGCCCGGCACCGAGGAAGAGAAGATGGGCCCGTGGATGGGCGCGCTCGACGACAACCTCGAGGTGCTGGCGCGCGGCGACGGCTCGGCCGGTGAATGGGGCCGCGCGGCGACGCAGGACCTGGTGCGCTCGAAGATCAAGATCAAGAGCCTGAACTTCATGCGCGGGCGCACCTTCCTGAACAAGTTCGTGCTGATCGACGAGGCGCAGAACCTGACGCCCAAGCAGATGAAGACCTTGATCACACGGGCCGGCCCCGGCACGAAGATCGTCTGCCTGGGCAACCTGGCGCAGATCGACACGCCCTACCTGACCGAAGGCAGCTCGGGCCTGACCTTCGCGGTCGACCGCTTCAAGGGCTGGCCGCATTCGGGCCACATCATGCTGGCCCGCGGCGAGCGTTCGCGCCTGGCGGACTTCGCCTCGGAAGTGCTGTAGCGCGAAGCGCCGCCTCGCGAGAGGCGGCGCTGCCGACTACTTCTTCAAGTCCTCGAAGAAGGCCTTCGAGTTGAAGTCGCGGCCGAGGAACTCCTTGACCAGCGCGGCCGGCGGCAACTGGCTGCCGTTGCCCAGCACCTTGTCGCGGTAGCGGCGGCCGACCTGCGGGTCGAGGCGTTTGCCGCCGTCGAACGCGGTGCGCATGTCCATCGCGACGACCAGGCTCCACAGGTAGCCGTAGTAGCCGGCCGAGTAGTTGGTGGCGATGTGGCTGAAGCCGGCCGGGAACATCGTGCCCTTGACGTGGCCGAGCGGCGTCGCGCCCTCCATCTGCGCCCACAGCGCCATCGGGTCGCGCGGCTCGCCGCTGTACAGCGCGAGGTCGTAGCTGGCGAACAGGTGCTGGCGGCTCTGCTGGATGCCCTTGGCGTAGTCGCGCGCGGCCTTGGCCTGCTCGATCATCTTGTCGGGCACCGGCTTGCAGTTCGGGCAGACCTCGCCGAAGAGCTTGAGCACCTGCTTGTCGTAGACCCAGTCCTCGAGCATCTGCGACGGCGCCTCGACGAAATCGCGCTTGGTGCTGGTGCCGGCCTGCTGCCCGTAACGCGTCGCGGACAGGTTGTTGTGCACCGCGTGGCCGAGCTCGTGCAGCAGCGTCTCCAGCTCGTCGAGCGTCAGGCCCTGGCGATCGAAGTTGACGACCAATGCCGCCTGCGGCGTGCGCCGGGCGGCGGTCGAGCCGCTGCGCATGCTCCAGACGGCCGCGTGGTTGTACTTGCCCTCGCGCGGATAGAGGTCGAGCCACAAGGTCGCCAGCGGCTTGTTCGTCTTCGCATCCAGCACGCGCCAGGTCTGCGCTTCCGGATGCCACAGCGTGACGCCGGGCACGCGCTCGTAGCGCACGCCCATCAGCTTCTCGATCAGCCGGAAGCAGAACAAGAGGCTTTCCTGCGGCGGGAAATACGGGCGGAAGGCTTCCTGGTCGACGCTGTAACGCGCCTTGCGCGCACGCTCGGTGTAGAACGGCACGTCCCAGCGCTCCATCCGCACCGCGTCCAGCGGCTGGCCGAGGTGCTCGGCCTTCGCGCGGCGCAGCTCGTCGAGCTCGCGCCGCTCGCGTTCCTCGACCGCGGCCTTGACCTCGGCGAGGAAGGCCTGCGCCTTCGGCACGCTCTCGGCCATGCGCCGGCGCACGACGAAGTCGGCCCAGCTGGCGGCACCGAACAGCGACGCATATTCCTTGCGCAATCGGGTGATCTCGGCCAGCAGCTTCAGGTTCGCTTCGCCGCCTTCGTTGACCTTCGCGCGCCAGATGCGCTCGCGCGCCGAGGTGCTGTCGGCCAGCTGCAGCACCGGGTGGTAGGTCGGGTAGTCGACCCCCAGCAGCAGGCGACCTTCCGGGTCGCGCTTGGCGTTCTTCCACACCGCTTCGGGCACGCCCTTCAGCTCGGCTTCGGTGAACGCCACCTGGACAGCGGCATCGCGCACGTTGCGATCGAACTCCAGCCCGAGCGCGGCGATGCGGTCGTTCAGCGCCTTCGCGCGCTCGCGCTGCGCCGGCGGCAGCGCGACGCCGGCATCCTCGAAGCCCTCCAGCGTCGTCTTCAGCAGCTCGCGGTCGATCGCATCGCGCGGCTTGAGCTCGCGCGCCGCCTTGAAGAGCTTCTCGTTCTGGCCCAGCGACGACTGGAACTCGGTCCAGCGCTGCTCGCAGGCCTCGGAGGCGTCGCGCACCGGCTTGTCGGGATGCACTGCCGACAGGAATTGCAGCGGGTAGCCCAGGTCCTCGAGCTGGCCGTTGAAGCGGTCGTAGGCGGCCAACCAGCCGCCATCGGCCGGACGGCTTTCGAGCTGGCGCAGCGCGGCGGTGGCGGTGTCGAGGCCTCGATCACACGCCGCCTTCAGGTCGGCGGCGGTCTTGAAGGTCGGGAATGCCGGGCCGGGCGCCTGCGGCGCGGCGGCGATCGCGGCGCTGCCGAGCAGCGCCGCGGCCGCGGCCATGACAGGGTGCATGGGGTGTCTGGGCGTCATCGGTGGCTCTTGGTGGGTGGGGTCAATGCGCGGTCTGCGCTGCGGCCAGCGCCTTCTTCGGATGGATCAGGTTGCGCCGGCCGTCGGCGCTGCGTTCGGCGGTGTCGACGATCACCTTGATCAGCTCGGGCGGCTTCAGCTTCGGGTTGATCACCAGCAGCTTCGCCGCCAGATTCGCGACCTGCGGCGCCGCCATCGAGGTGCCCGACAGCGCGACGCGCTGGCCGCCCGGCAGGAAGCTGTCGACCTGGTAGCCGTTGGCATGCACCTTGACCGTCGGTCCGTAGCTGGTGAACGGCGCCTCGTCGCCGGCGCGGTCGACCGCTCCGACCGTCAGCAGGTTCGGCGCGACGATGTCGGCCGGCATGTTCTCGGCGAAGCTGGAATCCGCGTTGCTGTTGCCGGCGGCGGTGACGAAGAGGATCTCCGGCGCGCCGGCGAAGCCCTTGATCAGCGCCGCCTTGCCGATGTCGAAGTACTCACGGGCCAGCGCCTTGCGCTCGTCGGGCGTCTTGCCGATGCCGCATTGCTCGAGCTCGGCCGCGACATCGCCGACGCTGCCGCCCCAGCTCAGGTTCGCGACCTTGACGCCCTGGCGCTTGAACATGTCGATGGTGGCCTGCAGCGCCTTCGCATCCCGCTCGGCCTGTTCGCGGCCGGGGCACGGATCGGGCTTCAGGGTATGGCTGAACTCGATGCGGCCGACGACCAGCCGCGCCTGCGGCACACCGGCCAGCGCGATGCCGGCGACGTGCGTGCCGTGCTGGTAGTTGCCGGCCAGGCCGATCTCTTCGAGCGTCGACCGGTACTGCTCCGGCGGCATCGTCGACAGCAGTTGCTTGACCTGGCTCGCCTCGGGGCTGTCGATGTTCGATTGCAGGTCCGAGAAGCCCTTGGTACGGGCCGTCATCTGCGGCAGCTTGGCGAGGAGCGCCGGCGGGATCGGAATCAGCTCGCCCTGCGACGGGCGGCCGTACTTGTCAAAGGCGATCACCGCCGGCTGGCCATCGGCGGCCTTGGCCAGCTGGCCGGGAAAGAGCCGGGTCTCGACGCCGGAGTCCCAGACCGCGACGGTCACCGTCTGCGTCGCGTTCGCCGGCAGCGTCGCTTCACGTGCGGCCCAGATGTCCGGCTTTTCGACCTTGTTGGCCGCCAGATAGCCGCCGTAGGTTTCGATCAGCGTGCTCTTGAGCGGCAGCACCGCCAGCAGCACCAGGCGCGAGGCGACGATGCCGGGCGCGAAGTCGCTGCTCAGCGCGCCGTTCTGGTCGACGATCGGTTGCCACACTTCGCGCGCGCGGCCGAGCACCAGCGCCTCGCCCATCAGCTCGGCACTCGCCTTCGCGCCCTTGAGGTCGTTCTCGACCACCGGGTACGGCATCGGCGTGATCTCGCGCTTGATGAATTCGCCGACGGCCTTGCGGTACGCCTCGCTGCCGACCGCATGGCTGCGCGCCGCCTGCGCCATCGCCCGCAGGCGCAGGCCCGACAACAGTTTGTCGGCCGGCTTGTCCTGCAGCGAGCGAACTTCTTCGGCGCGCGCGAGCGCGCTGTCGTACTTGCCGTCGAGGAAGTCGAGCGCGGCGAGCGTCGCGATCAAGTCGCGACGCGTGCCCTTGTCGGCGATGTCGTAGTTGGCGAGCAGCGATTCGGTGTCGCGCCGCACGGCGGCAGCGAAGGGGGCGAAGCGCTCGGGTGAACGCAGCAGCTCCTCGACCTTGCCGTCGATCTTGTAGCTGAAGCGAGGCAGGTCGGCCGCCTTCTCGATGCGCGGCCGGCTCGCCTGAGCTGAAGCGCCGACGGGCGCCGCCACGGCGGCCAGCGCCAGCGCGAGCAGCGCGGCAGAGCGCGCGAGTGCTTGTCTATGCATGGGAGGATCCCTGAATGTCTCCAGGGCCCGATGCTAGCCGCCCGGAATGGCCCGCCGCGCAGCATGCGACGAACGGCGGAACGGGCGGATCAGCCTGCGTTCACCAGATCGCGGATCTGCTGCAGCGCCGACGGATCCTCGATCGTCGTCAGGTCGCCCGGGTCACGACGTTCACACACCGCCTGGATCGCGCGCCGCAGCAGCTTGCCCGAGCGCGTCTTCGGCAGCACGCTGACGAAGCGCACGCGCGCCGGCCGCCCGACCGCGCCGAGCGTCTCGTCGACGCGCTTCATGATCTCGCCCTCCAGCTTCAGCGCCGCGGTCGGATCGGCAGCGGCCGAGGCATCCTTGAGCACCGCGAAAGCCATCGCCACCTGGCCCTTGAGCGGGTCGGCGACGCCGACCACCGCCACCTCGGCGACGTTCGGATGGCTGGCGATGCTTTCCTCGATCTCGCGCGTGCCGAGCCGATGGCCGGCGACGTTGATCACGTCGTCGGTACGGCCGAGGATGAAGAAGTAGCCGTCCTCGTCGCGGATGCCCCAGTCGAAGGTGCTGTAGATCTGCCGGCCGGGAATGGTCGACCAGTAGGTCTTGACGAAGCGCTCGTCGTCGCGCCAGACGGTCTGCATGCAGCCGGGCGGCAGCGGGCCCTCGATCGCGACGACGCCCTTCTGGTGGGCGCCGGTCAGCTCGGCGCCGGTGGTTTCGTCGATCAGCCTGACGTCGTAGCCGACCATCGGCACCCCCGGCGAGCCCCACTTCGACGGCGCCGGCTCGACGCCGTTGGCGATCCCCAGGATAGGCCAGCCGGTCTCGGTCTGCCAGTAGTTGTCGACGATCGGCTTTCCCAGGCCCTTCGCGATCCACTGCGCGGTCGGCTCGTCGAGCGGCTCGCCGGCGAGGAACAGCCGCTTCAGCGAGCTCAGGTCGTACTTCGACAGCAGCGCCGGATCCTGCTTCTTCAGCACCCGCACGGCAGTCGGCGCGCTGAACATCACGCTGACGCGGTACTGCTCGACCAGTTTCCACCAGATGCCGCCGTCGGGGCGGATCGGCAGGCCCTCGTACATGATCGTCGCCATGCCGGCCAGCAGCGGCCCGTAGACGATGTAGCTGTGGCCGACGACCCAGCCGATGTCGCTGGTCGAGAAGTAGGTCTCGCCGGGCCGGCCGTCGAAGATCTGCGTCATCGACGCGGCCAGCGCCACCGCGTAGCCGCCGGTGTCGCGCTGCACGCCCTTGGGCTTGCCGGTGGTGCCCGAGGTGTACAGCGTGTAGCTCGGATGGTTCGACTCGACCCAGGTGCAGGGCACCTGCGCGTCGAGGTGCTGCTCGCGCATTGCCGCGTAGTCGAGGTCGCGGCCGGCGACCCGCTCGAAGGCGCTCAGGCCACGATCGACCATCAGCACTTTGGCCGGTTGGTGCTGCGCCAGGCGGATCGCCTCATCGAGCAAGGGCTTGTAGGCCATCACCTTGCCGCCGCGGCTGCCGGCATCGGCGCTGATGACCAGCACCGGCTGCGCGTCGTCGATGCGGCTGGCCAGGCTGACGCTGGCGAAGCCGCCGAAGACCACCGAGTGGATCGCGCCGATGCGCGCGCAGGCCAGCATCGCGAACGCCGCCTCGGGAATCATCGGCATGTACAACAGCACGCGGTCGCCCTGCTTCACGCCGGCGGACAGCAGCACCGCGGCCATGCGCTGCACCTCGGCATGCAGCGCGGCGAAGCTGTACACCCGCTCCTGCTCGACCTCGGTCGAGACCCAGATCAGCGCGTTCTGCTGCGCCCGCTCGGCCAGGTGCCGGTCGACGGCGTTGTGGCACAGGTTGGTGGTGCCGCCGACGAACCACTTCACGAACGGCGGCCGGTCGTAGTCGCAGACGCGCTCGAACGGCTGCTGCCACTCGATCAAGGCCGCCTGCTCGCGCCAGAAACCTTCGCGGTCGTCGATCGAACGGCGGTAGAACTCGCGGTAGCTGGGCATGGCGGCGGACTCTCCAGGGCTGCGGGCGTGCGGCGATGCGGCGATGCAGCCATTGCACGGTTCACCACTGACGGCACTCTGACGCTGCGCGCGCCCGCCGCGGCCGGTTTGATACTCGTCAAACCCCAGGAAATCACCGGGAAATGGCGCTCGCGAGCCGATGGTATCCTCGCGCGCTGTGCTGACGCCCCCCCTGCCCCCGAAGCGCCTGCTCGCTGCCGCCTTGATCGCGCTGGCGACGCTCGCCGCGCAGGCCGCGCCGCAGGCGGGCGCCGACGATCCAGTGATGCAGTTGCTGGCCGAGCGCAAGGCCGCTGCGAAGGAACCTGCCAGCCTCGTGCAAAGCATGCGCGACACGGCTTCGGACCTGGTGATGTCGGCGATGAATTTCCTCGGCGTGCCCTACCGCCGCGGCGGCAACACCGAATCGACCGGCTTCGACTGCAGCGGCTTCACGCGCCACATCTTCGAGAACAGCATCGGCCTGGTGCTGCCGCGCCGGGCCGACGAACAGGCCGCGCTGTCCTCGCTGCTGCAGATCAAGCGCGATGAGCTCAAGCCCGGCGACCTGGTGTTCTTCAACACGATGCGACGCACCTTCTCGCACGTCGGCATCTACGTCGGCGACGACAAGTTCATCCATTCGCCGCGCGCCGGCGGTGCGGTGCGCATCGAGGACATGAGCGACAGCTACTGGGCGCGCCGCTTCACCGGCGCACGCCGCGCCGAGCCGGCCGCCGTCGCGGTCACCGCAAATCCCCGCTGAAGCGCGCGGCCACGCCCGGACGCGCACAATCGCCGCACCTATGGGCGAGACCATCATTCCCCTGGCCGACCTGCGCTACGCCGCGCCGGTGCCGCTGATTCCGGCAACGCTCACCGCGCCGACCGGCCTGCTGGCCGACCACCTCGGCCGCCCGCTGCACGACCTGCGCATTTCCGTCACCGATCGTTGCAACTTCCGCTGCAGCTACTGCATGCCCAAGGAAGTCTTCGACCGCAACCACGTCTTCCTGCCGCATGCCTCGCTGCTGAGCTTCGAGGAGATCACCCGGCTGGCGAAAATCTTCGTCGCCCACGGCGTGCGCAAGCTGCGGCTGACCGGCGGCGAGCCGCTGCTGCGCAAGGGCCTGGAGACGCTGATCGCGATGCTCGCCGAGCTGCGAACGCCCGAGGGCCTGCCGCTCGACCTGACGCTGACGACCAACGCCTCGCTGCTGGCGCGCAAGGCGCGTGCGCTGGCCGACGCCGGTCTGAAGCGCATCACCGTCAGCCTCGATGCGCTCGACGACACCATCTTCCGACGCATGAACGACGTCGACTTCCCGGTGGCCGACGTGCTGCGCGGCATCGATGCCGCGCAGGCGGCGGGCCTCGGGCCCATCAAGCTGAACATGGTCGTCAAGCGCGGCACCAACGATGATCAGATCGTGCCGATGGCGCGCCACTTCCGCGGCTCCGGCCAGGTGCTGCGCTTCATCGAGTACATGGACGTCGGTGCCAGCAACGGCTGGCGCATGGACGAGGTGCTGCCGTCGGCCGATGTGCTCAAGCGCCTGCAGGCCGAGTGGCCGCTGCAGGCGCTGGAGCCGACCGTCGAGGGCGAGACCGCCGAGCGCTGGGCCTATGCCGACGGCGCCGGCGAAATCGGCCTGATCTCCAGCGTCACGCGCGCCTTCTGCCACGACTGCAATCGCGCGCGGCTGTCGACCGAAGGCAAGCTGTTCCTGTGCCTCTTCGCCAGCCGCGGCCACGACCTGCGCGCGCTGCTGCGCGGCGGCCGCAGCGACGAGGAGATCAGCGCCGCGCTGGGCGCCGTCTGGGCCGCTCGTGATGACCGTTATTCCGAGCTGCGCGGCGCGGCCGCCGCACCGGCCAGCGAGCGCCGCATCGAGATGCACTACATCGGTGGCTGAGATGTCGACCCCTCTTCGCTCCGTGCCGACTGACCGATGAACGCGCCGTCGCTCGAACTGATCGCCTCCTGCATCACCGGCTACGACCCGAATGCGTTGCCCGTAGCGCAGGCGCAGGAGTTCATCGCCCGCCTGGTGCCGAAAGTGGAAGCGGTCGAGCAGTTGCCGATCCGCAGTGCGCTCGGCCGCGTGCTGGCGCGCGACGTGATCTCGGCGATCGACGTGCCCTCGCACGACAACGCGGCGATGGACGGCTATGCGCTGCGCGGCATGGACCTCGAGACCGAGGGTCCGACGCTGCTGCCGGTGGCCGGCGCGGGCCTGGCGGGCCAGCCGGTGGTCAGCGCGGTGCCGCCGGCCTTCTGCGTGCGCATCATGACCGGCGCGGTGATCCCGGATGGGCTCGACACCGTCGTGCCGCAGGAATTCACCTCGCTGCTGCCCGACGGCCGCGTCAGCATCCCGGCCGGCATCGCGCGCACCGGCGACAACCGCCGGCTGCGCGGCGAGGACCTGGCGCGCGGCGAAGCGGCGCTGCATTCCGGCCGCGTGCTGCGCCCGGCCGACCTGGGGCTGCTGGCCTCGCTCGGCCTGGCCGAGGTGCCGGTGTATCGCCGGCTGCGCGTCGCCTTCTTCTCGACCGGTGACGAATTGCGCTCGGTCGGCGAGCCGCTCGACGAAGGCTGCGTCTACGACAGCAACCGCTACACGCTGTGGGGCATGCTGTCGCGCCTGGGCGTCGAGCTGATCGACATGGGTGTGGTGCGTGATGAGCCCGACGCGCTGCGCGAGGCCTTCAGCCGGGCCGCCGAGGCGGCCGATGCGGTGATCACCTCGGGCGGTGTCAGCGTCGGCGAGGCCGACCACACCAAGCGCATCATGGCCGAGCTGGGCGAGGTGCTGTTCTGGCGCGTCGCGATGCGGCCCGGGAGGCCTTTGGCGATCGGACGCATCGGCAGAGCCGAACGTTCGGCGATCCTCTTCGGGCTGCCCGGCAATCCGGTCGCCGTGATGGTCACGTTCTATGCCTTCGTGCGCAACGCGTTGCTGGCGATGGCCGGCGCGGCGGTCGAGCCGCTGCCGGTGCTGCAGGCGGTCAGCGCCAGCGCGCTGCGCAAGAAGCCGGGCCGCACCGAGTACCAGCGCGGCACGCTGCGCCCGGGCGCCGACGGCCGCTGGCAGGTCGAGATCACCGGCAGCCAGGGCTCCGGCATCCTGCGCAGCATGAGCCAGGCCAACGGCCTGGTCGTGCTGCACCACGGCCAGGGCAATGTCGCCGCCGGCGACCTGGTCGACGTGCTGCCGTTCGACGGCCTGGTGTAGTTCCGGATCCTGCGCTACTGGTGCAGCTGCCGGCTCGGCGAGGCGCCCTCGCTCCAGCGCAGCTGCAGGTGCCGCGACAGCAGCTCGAGCAGCAGCCGCCGCTCGATCGGCTTGGGCAGGAAGTCGTCGGCGCCGCATTCCAGGCAGGTGGCGCGGTCATGCTCCGACGCATTGGCCGACACCGCGATGATCGGCAGCCGCGCGGTCGCCGGGTCCTCGCGCAGCCGGCGTGTTGCCGCATGGCCGTCCATCACCGGCATCACCGTGTCCATCAGCACCAGGTCCGGCGCACTGCTCTTGACCTGCGCCAGGGCCGCCTGGCCGTCGCCGGCTTCGATGACCTCGAAGCCCAGCGCACCGAGCATCTCGGCCAGCACGCGCCGGTTGCCGACGACATCGTCGACCACCAGGATGCGCAGGCGCGGGCCTTCGTAGCCGGTGGTGGTCTGGTGCGCGCGCTCGCGCACCAGCGCAAGCGCCGGCTGCGGCGGCCGCTGCACGGCGATCTCGAACCAGAACCGGCTGCCTTGTTGCGGCCGGCTCTCGACCTGGATCTCGCCGCCCATCAGCCGCACCAGCTGGCGGCTGATCGCCAGCCCGAGCCCCGTGCCGCCGGAGCGCCGCTGCATCTCGCCGGCCTGCTCGAAGGGCTCGAAGATGCGCTCCAGGTGCGCCTCGTCGATGCCCACGCCCTGGTCGTGCACCTCGAAGTGCAGCATCGGCTGCGCCTCGTTGCCCGCCAGCGTGACCGCCAGCCGCACCAGGCCGCGGTCGGTGAATTTCACGGCGTTGCCGAGCAGGTTCAGCAGCACCTGGCGCAGCCGCTGGCCATCAGCCTCGATCGCCGGCGGCAGGTCCGGACCGACCGTGACGACGAAGTCGAGCCGTTTCTCGAGCGCCTTGATGCGGATGATGTCGCCGACGCCGGCGACCAGCGCCGGCAGGTCGACCAGCCCGGGGTTCAGCTCGGTCTTGCCGGCCTCGATGCGGGCGAGGTCGAGGATGTCGACGATCAATGTCAACAGATGCTCGCCGCTGGTCTGGATCGTCGACAGGCCGTTGCGCTGGCGCTCGCTCAGGTGCGCGTCCATCTGCAGCAGCTGGGCGTAGCCGAGCACCGCGTTGAGCGGCGTGCGCAGCTCGTGGCTCATGCGGGCGAGGAACTCGCTCTTCGCCAGGTTGGCGACCTCGGCGCGCTCCTTGGCCAGGCTGAGCTCGTGCGTGCGTTCGTCGACCAGCTCGGCCAGGTGCTCGCGGTGCATCTTCAGCTCGCTCTCGCGCTGCTGCAGCGCGGCGATCATGCTGTTGAAGGCCTGCGCCATGGCGCCGATGTCGCGCGGGCCGCTGACGTCGGCGCGCACATCGTCCTCGCCGCGTTCGGCGCGCGCCATCGCATGCGACAACTCGTTCAGCGGCCGCGTCAGGCGCAGCGAGAACAGGCGCAGCACGAGGAGGAACAGCACCGCGAACAGCAGCGACACGGCCATGTTGGCCAGGAACACGTTGGCGACCATGCGCTTGAGCGTGGCCTTGCTCAGCGTCACGCGGGCGTGGCCGAGCAGTTCTTCCGGCTGGGCCTCGACGACGAACGGCGACTCGGCGCGCTTGGTGCGCACCGGCGCGACGAAGTGCCAGGCGTCGTCGGATTCGGCCTCCAGGAAAGCCTGTGCCGGCATCGCCGCGGCACTGCGCGGCGGCGCGACGGCCGCGGCGTCCGACCGCGGCGCACCGCGCGACAGCAGCAGCGCGCCGCCGGCAAAGCGCAGCTCGACCGCGGTGACGTCCGGGAAGCTCAGCGTCATGTTCACCGCTTCGCCGGCGTTGTCGGCCGCGCCGTACAGCAGCGCCAGCGTGCTCTGCGTGGCCAGGCTCTGCGCGATGCGCTCGCCCTGCTCGACCAGCGTGTTGCGGATCTCGCGGCTGGCCTGCCACGAGCTGATCAGCGACGACACCAGCGCGATGCACAGCACGCCGATCGTCACCACCACCGACAACTGGCGCCTGAACGTCATGCGGCGGCTGGCCGCAAGCCGGGTCGAGCGTACTGCCGTGCCGATCGTCCCGTCTTTCATTTCATTGCTCCGGGAACACCATGTCGAAGGCCTGCTGGCCGCTCGCGAGGTTCAAGCCGAGGTGGCTGGCCGCCCGCACGTTGACGGCGATGCGCACGTCCTTCAGCGGCAGCACGCCGCTGGTGCGGTTGCCGCCCAGCGCCGCGAGCGCCGCACCGCCGAGCCGCCGGCCGAGTGCGAGGTTGTCGGGGTACAGCGAGAACAAGGCGCCGCGGCGCACGTGCGCGACGCTCGACGACAGCACCGCGAAGCTGCGGTCCCACGCTTCCTGCAGCACCAGCGGCAGCACGGCCGCTTCATCGACGGTCATCGAGTCGTGCGGCAGCCACAGCACGTCGCGCTTCGGATCGAAGGCCGCGACCAGGGTCTGGTAGATGCGCAGCGCCGACTTCAGGTCCTCGGCTTCATGCGCCACCAGCTCCAGCCCCTGCGCCTTCGCGGCTTCGCGCGCCAAGCGCACCAGCCAGCCGTTCTGCCGCGGGTCGTAGACCACCGCGACCCGCCTGGCCGACGGCACCAGGCTGCGCAGGCGGGCGAAGAGCAGCGCCGGATCGGGCGTCAGGCTGTGCACCGCGAAATCGCGCGCCTCGGACTCCGGTACCGCCAGCACGCCGCCGGCGATCACCGCGATGCTGCGGTCGAGCGCACCGACCGCCTTCAGCCCATTGCGGCCCAGCGCGATGACGGCGCGCACCTCGCGCTTGCGCAGCTCCGCCTGCGCCTCGGGCGACAGCCCGGCCGGTCCGACCGCATAACTGGCGACCTTGCCGCGCGCCTGCTGCTCGATGCCCTCGACGATCTTCGTGAAGACGCCGCGGTAGGGCTCGCCGATGTCCGGATAGATCACCGCGAGCGCCGGGGCCGCGTCGGCCTGCGCGAATACGGCGGCCGCCGGCGTCGCCAGCAGTGTGGCGAGCCAGAGGCGCCGCGAGCGGGACGGCGCCTTCATCCAGACGACCTCAATGCGCGGGCGCGGTGGCTTCCGCGAGTTCGGGGGTGCGGTTCTCGCCGGGCACGGCGCCGCGCGCGAACAAGGTGTAGACCGTCGGCACGACGAAGATCGTCAGCAGCGTGCCGACCGTCATGCCGCCGACGATGACCCAGCCGATCTGCTGCCGGCTCTCGGCGCCGGCGCCGCGCGCCAGCGCGAGCGGCAGCGCGCCGAGCACCATCGCGCCGGTGGTCATCAGGATCGGCCGCAGCCGCAGCGACGCTGCTTCGATCGTCGCCTCGAGCACCGGCCGCCCCTGTTCGCGCAGCTGGTTGCTGAATTCGACGATCAGGATGCCGTGCTTGGTGATCAGCCCGACCAGCGTGATCAGGCCGATCTGCGAGTAGACGTTCAGCGTGCCCCCGGTCAGCTGGATCGCACCGAGCGCACCGACCATCGACAAGGGCACCGACAGCATGATCACGAACGGGTCGACGAAGCTTTCGAACTGCGCCGACAGTACCAGGAAGATGAACACCAGCGCGAGCACGAAGACCAGCGCGAGCGCCCCGCTGGACGAGCGGAATTCACGCGAAACCCCGTTCAGCTCGGTGGCGTAGCCCGGCTGCAGCACCTTGCGGGCGGTGTCGTCCATGAACTTCAGCGCATCGCCGAGCGCATAGTTCGGCGCCAGGTTCGCGGTGATCGACACCGAGCGGCGCTGGTTGAAGTGGTTCAGCTCGCGCGGGCTCACCGATTCGCGCACCTTGACCAGCGACGACAGCGGCAGCATCACGTCGCCGCGGCCACGCACGAAGAGCTTCTCGATGTCCTCCGGATTCGTGCGGCCGGTGGTCTGCGTCTGCACGATCACGTCGTACTGCTCGGCGCCGCGCTTGTAGCGCGTCACGGCCCGCCCGCCGAGCATGGTCTCGACGGTGCGCGCGACCTGGTCGACGCTGACGCCGGCGTCGGCGGCGCGGTCGCGGTCGACTTCCATGAAGAGCTCCGGCTTGTTCAGCCGCAGGTCGCTGTCGGGCGCGACGAAGCCCGGGTTCTTCGCCATCTCGGCGAGGATCTGCTGCGTCGCCACGGCCAGGTTCTGGTAGCTGTCGCTGGTGATGACGACGAAGTTGACCGGCCGGTCGCGGAAGCCCTGGCCCAGGCTGGGCGGTGTCGACGCGAACGCGTTGACGCCGGGCAGGCCGGCGAACTGCTGCTGCAGCTCGCGGGCGATCTGCTGCGTGCTCTTGTTGCGGTCGGCCCAGTCCTTGGCGCCCATGAAGGACATCGCCTGCGCGACCGTCGGATTGCCCGACGAGACGAACACCCGGTCGAGCTCCGGATGCTTGGCGGCGATCTTCTCGAGCTCGCGGCCATAACGCGCGGTGTATTCGAGCGTGGCCCCGTCCGGAGCGTTGATCGAGCCGAGCACGACGCCGCGGTCCTCCATCGGCGCGAGCTCGCTGCGCAGGCCGCTGAACAGCACCCAGCTGCCGGCCGCCGACGCCGCCATCACGATCAGCACGATCCAGCGCTGGCCGAGGATGCCGTGCAGCGCCGCTGCGTAGCAGCCGGTCAGCCAGACCAGGAAGCGTTCCATGCCGCGGTCGAAGAAGTTCGGCTTCGGGTTGTGCTTGAGCAGCAGGCTGCACAGCATCGGCGTCAGCGTCAGCGCGACGAAGCCCGAGACGATCACCGCGCCGGCCAGCGCGAGCGCGAACTCGACGAAGAGCCGCCCGGTGCGCCCGGGCGTGAAAGCCAGCGGCGCGAACACCGCGGCGAGCGTCAGCGTCATCGCGACGACCGCGAAGCCGATCTCGCGCGCGCCCTTCAGCGCCGCCTGGAACGGCGTCATCAGGTGGCCCCCGCCCTCCTCGATGTGGCGGAAGATGTTCTCGAGCACGACGATCGAGTCGTCGACCACCAGGCCGATCGCCAGCACCAGCGACAGCAGCGTCAGCGTGTTGATCGTGAAACCGGCGGCGGCCATCAGCGCGAAGGTGCCGATCAGGCTGACCGGAATCGTCACCAGCGGGATCACCGACGCGCGCAGCGTGCGCAGGAAGACGAACACCACCAGCGCGACCAGCGCGACCGCTTCGACGATCGTGCGGTAGACCGACTTCACCGAGCGGTCGATGAAGACCGAGTTGTCGTTGGCGATGCGCACCGTCATGCCCGGCGGCAGGTCGAGCTGCACCTTCGGCAGCTGCTCGCGCACGCCGGCCGAGATGTCCAGCGGATTGGCAGTGGCGTTGCGGATGATGCCGGCGGAGATCGCCGGCGAGCCGTTCAGCCGCACGCTCTGGCGTTCGCTGGCCGGCGCCTGCTCGATGCGCGCGACGTCCTTGAGCCGCACCGTGAAACCGCTGGCGACCTTCAGCGCCACCTCGCCGAACTGGCGCTCGGTGTTCAGATCGGTGCGCGCGGTGACGTTGAACTCGCGCTGCCGGCTTTCGATGCGGCCGGCCGGCACTTCGAGGTTCTGGCGCCGCAGCGCGTCCTCGACGTCCTGGGTCGTCAGTCGGTACGCGGCGAGCTTGTCGGCGTCGAGCCAGATGCGCATCGCATAGCGGCGCTCACCGAAGATCGGCACGTCGGCGACACCGGGAATCGTCTGCAGCCGCGGCTTGACGATGCGGTTGACGACATCGGTGATCTCCAGCGGCGACATGGTGTCGCTGGTGAACGCGATCCACACCACCGGAAAGGCATCGGCCTCGACCTTGGCGACGATCGACTCGTCGGTCGCGTCGGGCAGGCGGCCGCGCACGCGGGCGACGCGGTCGCGCACGTCGGCGGCGGCCGAGTCGGGGTCCTTGCTGAGCTTGAAGCGCACCGTGATGAAGCTCTGCTCGGCGCGCGAGATCGAGGTCAGGATGTCGACGCCATCGATGCCGGCGATCGAATCCTCCAGCGGCTTGGTGACCTGCGACTCGATGACCTCCGACGACGCGCCGATCAGCCGCGTGCCGACCGTCACCACCGGTTCGTCGATGCGCGGGTATTCGCGCACGCTCAGCTTGGTGTACGACACGGCGCCGACGAGGATCAGCAGCAGCGACATCACCGTGGCGAACACCGGCCGGCGGATCGAGATCTCGGAGAGCTTCATCGCCCGCGCTCCTTCAAGGCGTCGTGAAGGCCACGCGCGGCGTCGAGGCGCCGTTGGCCGACCGGCGCGCGGCCGGTGGCGCGCTGGCGCCGCTCGCGGCGGCGGGGGCGGGACCCGCGCCGAGCTGCACGATGCGCAGCGGCTGCGGCTCGCCGCGCATCAGCCGCGCCTGGCCGGCGACGACCACCAGGTCGCCAGCGGCCACGCCGTCGAGCACCTCGACGCGGCCGGCGGCGCGCGCACCGATGCGCGCGACGATGCGCTGGCTCAGCTTGGCGCCGTTCGGCCCATCGACCACCTTGACCAGGAACTGCTGCTCGCCCATCGGCACCAGCGCTTCCTCAGGCACCGTGACCGCCTGGTCGCGCACCCCGAAAACGATGCGCGTGCGCGCGAACATGCCGGAGCGCAATTCACCGCCCGGGTTGGCCAGGCGCGCCCGCACCAGCAGCGAACGGCCGCTGGCATCGAGCTGCGAATCGACGGCCTCGACGCGCGCGGCATAGGAACGGGTTGGCAAGGCGTCGAGGTTCACGGCCACCGCCTGGCCGGGCTTGAGCTGCGCCAGGTAACGCTCGGACAGCCGGAAGTCGACCCACACGGTCGACAGGTCCTCGACCTGCACCAGGTCGGCACCGTCCTTCACGTAGTCGCCGATGCTGACGTTGCGGATGCCGACGATGCCGTCGAACGGCGCCAGCACCTTCATGCGCTGCAGCTGCGCCTGGGCCAGCGCCACCTGCGCTTCGGCCACCTCGAGGTTCGCCTGCGCCTGGTCGACGACGCTCTGGCTGACGAAGTTCTGCGCCACCAGCTCGCGGTTGCGCTGCAGGTTCGTGCGCGCGATGCTGGCCTGCGCCGCCGCCTGCTGCGCCTGCGCCTGCTGCAGCGCATCGTCGAGCTGCACCATCACCTGGCCGCGGCGCACGCGCTGGCCGTCGGTGAAGCCGAGCTTCTGCACCCGACCGCCGACCTCCGGGCGCAGCATCACGCCCTGGATCGAACGCAGCGTGCCGACCGCTTGCGCATCCTCTTCGAGCCGCGTTGTCTGGGCGCGACCCACCTCGACCGCCGCCGGTCCCGCCGATCCGCCGGGACCGGCCGGTGCACGTGCGCCGCCCGCGGGTGCCGCCGCACCGGCGGTGGCCGGCGTGGCCGACGCAGCAGGCCGGTTCTGCAGCCACCAGGCCCCGACAGCGGCACCGGCCAGCGCGACCACGACGACGGTGGTATGGACCTTCTTCATCAATTCGACATTCGCATCGGATTGCACACTGTAACGTCGAGATGCAACAACGCAGGGGCCGTTTGTGATGGCCCGCCGATCAGCGGTCGCCGATGACGGATTGGCGGCCGCGGCGTTGGCGCGACGTCAGCGCCGGACCGTCTCGACGCCGCGGTTGGCGAGCTGGTCGGCGCGCTCGTTGCCCGGATCGCCGGCATGGCCGCGCACCCAGTGCCACTGCACCTGGTGCTGCGCCACCAGCCCATCGAGCTTCTGCCACAGCTCCTGGTTCTTGACCGGCTTGTTGTCTGCGGTGCGCCAGCCGCGCGCCTTCCAGTTCTTGATCCAGCTGGTGATGCCGTTCTTCACGTATTCGCTGTCGGTGTAGATCGCCACCGGCGTCGGCCGCTTCAGCGTCGACAGCGCCTCGATTACCGCGGTCAGCTCCATGCGGTTGTTCGTCGTCAGGGCCTCACCGCCGAACAGCTCCTTCTCGTGGCCGCCCCAGCGCAACCAGGCGCCCCAGCCGCCCGGGCCGGGATTGCCCTTGCACGCCCCATCCGTGTAGATCACGACCGCATCGCTCATCTTGCTTTGGACCTTCTCGCCGAAATCAGCCATTGTCGTGGCCATCGGCCTGCGAATGCATGCGCGGCTGCGCGACCACGGCCGGCGCATTGGCCGGCGCCTTCTGCAGCCGCGCCAATCCGACCAGCCGCATGCCGCGCACGCGCTTCACGGCGACCAGGCAGTACAGCGCGCCGAGCACCGGCCACCAGCGCTCGCCATGGTCGTCCATCCAGGCGCCTCGATCGAGCCAGCGCTGCGAGCCGAACGGCGGCCGCCAGCAGCCGAAGCGGCCGCGCTCGACTTCGAATCCGAGCAGCCGCAGCCAGTCGCGCAGCCGCCAGTAGCCGATGAAGTCGCCGGCGCGCGGCAGGAACAGTTTCCCGCCCAGCCCCATGCCGCGGCGCAGGTGGCCGAAGCGCTGGCGCAGGCCCCACAGGCTCGCCGGGTTGAAGCCGGTGATGACGACCCGGCCCTCGGGCACCAGCACGCGTTCGACCTCGCGCAGCGCGTCGTGCGCGTCGCGCGCCAGCTCCAGCGCATGCGGCAGCACCACGAGGTCCAGGCTCTGGCTCGGAAACGGCAGCGCGTCGAAGTCGCAATGCAAGGCCATGCCCGCGTGCGGCGCCAGGGTCGAGATCGACTCGTCGACCGGCGGCAGGTCATAGGGGTCGGGCATGTACAGCGAGTCGCTCGCGACCCAGCGGTGCGGCATGCGGTTGGCGCGCAGGCCGTCGAGTTGCGGCAGCCCGAGCTGCAATGCATGGAAGCCGAACAGGTCGCTGACGTGGCGGTCCAGCTGCACCTGTTCCCAGCCCAGCAGGTAGCGGCCGGGCGGGCTCTTCAACCACTGGGCCAACTCTATAATCGACGATTCGCGCGTCATGAATCTGCTGCCCTGCCCGCCTTCTCATACGACACCAACTGGATGCTGCACGCTGGCTGCCAGCCGTCGTGGTGAATCCGGGGGACGCGGCGCCGGTGCAGCCTGCACTCGATGCCAACGGGCTCGCGCTGGCAGCCATTCTAGTGACGCACCACCCCGTGGCTAGCCACACCGCCGGTCATATTGCGTATCTGGAGCGGCCATGGAAAAACGGATACCGATGAGCCCTCGTCTCGCCCTGCCGCTCCTCGCCGCGCTGCTGCTCGGCGCCTGCGCCACGCCGCCGTCGCCGCCCCCCGAGCCGCCGCCGGTGGTTGTCCCCGCGCCGGTCGAAGCACCGCCTCCCCCGCCTGTCGAGCCCGCACCGCCGCCGGCACCCGAGGCGCCGCCAGCAGCAGTGCCGATCGACCCGCTCCGGCCCGAGGTGCGCATCGATCCGGAAGATCAGACGACGCGCATCGACCTGTGGATGCGCCTGCGCGGCGGCTTCAAGCTCACCGACCTCGAAGGCGACCTGGTGCGCAAGTGGGAGCAGTGGTACGCAGCGCGGCCGGACTACGTGCAGCGCATGACCGAACGCGGCGGCCGCTACCTGTTCCATATTCTCGAAGAGCTCGACAAGCGCGGCATGCCGAGCGAGCTCGCGCTGCTGCCGTTCATCGAGAGCGCCTACAACCCCGAGGCGATGTCGCACGCCAAGGCCTCGGGCATGTGGCAGTTCGTGCCGGCCACCGGCCGCGATTTCGACCTGCGGCAGAACGTCTTCCGCGACGACCGGCGCGGCGTGCTGGCATCGACGCGCGCTGCGCTCGACTACCTGCAGGTGCTGCATGGCATGTTCGGCGACTGGCAGCTGGCGCTGGCCGCCTACAACTGGGGCCAGGGCAGCGTGCAGCGCGCGCAGACGCGCAACCAGAAGGCCGGCCTGCCGACCGACTACCTCAGCCTGCGCATGCCCGACGAGACGCGCAACTACCTGCCGAAGCTGCAGGCGGTGAAGAACATCGTGATGCGGCCCGACGCCTTCGCATTGACGCTGCCGTCGCTGCAGAACCACCCGTACTTCCTGTCGGTGCCGATCGAGCGCGACATCGACGTCGAGCTCGCAGCTCGCCTCGCCGCCCTGCCGCTCGACGAGTTCCGCCAGCTCAATCCGCAGATGAACAAGCCGGTGATCCTGGCCGCAGGCACGCCGCTGCTGCTGCTGCCCTACGACAGCGCCAACACGTTCGTGCGGGCGCTGGCAGAGCACCGCGGCAAGCTCGCCAGCTGGACCGCCTGGGTCGCGCCAAAGACGCTGAAGCCGGTCGAGGCCGCGCGCCAGGTCGGCATGGACGAGACGCAGCTGCGCAACGTGAACCACATCCCATCCGGCATGCTGGTCAAGGCCGGCTCGACGCTGCTGGTGCCGCGTGATGCCAAGCGCCCGCTCGACGTCACCGAAGACCTCGCCCACAACGCGATGCTGGCCCTGGCACCGGATCGGCCGCCGCTGCGCCGCGTGAGCTTCAAGGCCGGCAAGAAGGGTGACAGCGTCGCGGCGGTCGCCAGGCGCTACCGTCTCGCCCCGGCGCAGGTCGCCGCGTGGAACGACGTCAACACGCAAGCGATGTTCAAGCCGGGCCAGGCGATCGTCGTGATGCTCGCAGGATCGTCGTCGAGCGCCAAAGCGGTGCGCACGGCGGTTGCTGCCAAGACGGCGCCTGCGGTCGTCAAACCGCTGCGCACCGTCGCCAAGCCGGGCAGCACGACGGGCCGCCGCATCGCCCGCCCCGCGCCGACCGCTCGTACCCGCCAGCCCTGACCTTGCCGCCTGCAGCGGCAGCCGCGCATGTCGCGCGTTAGCCGAGGCCGTGCCGGTCGTGCAGCGCGTGCGCCAGCGTCGACAGGTCGACGTATTCCAGCTCGCTGCCCGCCGGCACGCCGCGGGCCAGCCGCGTCACCGACAGTCCGCGCGCCTTCAGCGCCTGCGACAGCACGTGGGCCGTGGCTTCGCCTTCGGCGCTGAAGCCGGTGGCGAGGATCACCTCCTGCACGATGCCGTCGGCGGTCCGCTCGAGCAGCGGGTGCACGCCGATGTCGGCCAGCCCGATGCCGTCGAGCGGCCTGAGCCGTCCCATTAGCACGAAGTACAGCCCGCGGTAGCTGCCGGTGCGTTCGAGCGCCGCCTGGTCCGCCGGCGTCTCGACGACCATCAGCTGCCGCGCATCGCGCGCCGGATCGAGGCAGGTGCGGCAGATCTGCGCTTCGCTGAAGGTGTGGCAGCGCTGGCAGTGGCCGATGCCCTCGGCCGCCGCGCGCAAGGCACCGGCCAGGCGCAACGCCCCGTCACGGTCATGCTGCAGCAGATGAAAGGCCATCCGTTGCGCCGACTTGACGCCGACGCCCGGCAGGCGGCGCAGCGCGTCGATCAGCGCTTCGAGGCTGGCTTCGCTCACCGACCGCTCAGAACGGGAACTTCATGCCCGGGATCTGGGGCATGCCGGCGCTCAGGCGGCCCATCTTCTCCTGCGTCGTCGTCTCGACGCGGCGCACGGCGTCGTTGAAGGCGGCGGCGACCAGGTCCTCGAGCATGTCCTTGTCGTCGGCCAGCAGGCTGGGGTCGATGGTCACGCGCTTGACGTCGTGCTTGCAGGTCATCTGCACCTTCACGAGCCCGGCACCCGACTGGCCTTCGACCTCGATGGTCGCGAGCTCTTCCTGCGCCTTGCGCAGGTTGTCCTGCATCGCCTGCGCCTGCTTCATCAGGCCGGCAAGTTGGTTCTTCATCATGGTCGGAGATTCCTGTATGCGGTGGATGGGGCGGCCCCCAGGAGACGTGTCGATCAGCCGGCCAGAGGCGGCAGCGGCTTGATCGTTCCCGGCACGATGCGGGCGGTGCGGAACTGTGCCATCAACGCGCGCACCGCCGGGTCGTCGCGGATCATGTGCTCGGCCTCGCGTTGCGCCGCTTCGCGTGCTGCGGCGTCGCGGCGAGCGATCGAATCCTCGGCGATGCCCGACTCGAGCTGCAGCTGCAGCGCGCTGCCGAGCGCCGCCTGCAACGCCGCCTGCAGCTTGTCGCGCAGCGCTGGCGTGCGCAGCGTCTCGCGCTCGACGCGCAGGCGCCAGGTCGCGACCGCGTCGACCGTGTCGAGGCCCACCAGCTCGGCCTGGAGGGCCAGCTCGCGGACCAGTGCCGTGATTGCCCCGTCGGCGATCAGCGGCCGCAAGGCGGCGGCCCAACGGTCGCCGAGCGCGGTCGTGCGCAGCGCCGTCGGTGCTGCCGCGGGTGTCGGTGTCGGGGCGGTGTTGCGCGATTCGGCGGGACCGGCATCCGCGGCGTCGTCCGGCAAGGGCTCGTCGACCCACGGCGGCGGCTCGGCGGCGGCCTCGACGCTCGCCGCCGCCGGGGCCGGCGGTCTGGCCACGATCGCGGGAGGTGGCGCGGCCACCTTCGGCTGCGGTCGCGCCGGCGCCGCGGGCAAGGGCTTCGGCGTCGTCGACAAGCGGGCCTCGCGAGGGGCGGCCTGCAAGGGCACGGCGCGCCCGGGCATCGGAGCCGGCGCCGGTCCGCTGGGCGGGAAGGCCAGTAGCCGCAGCAGCACCATCGTCAGCGCCGCGTAGTCGTCCGACAGCAGGCTCAGCTCGACGCGGCCATGCACGACGATGCTGTAGAGCAGCTGCGTTTCGTCGGCCGGCAGCGTCGCGGCCAAGGCGCGCGCCGCAGCGGTGTCGGGATCGTTGTCGTCGAGCGCACCCGGCACGGCCTGCTCGATCGCCATCTGCTGCAGCAACGCGGCCATTTCCTCCAGCGTGCCGGCGGCCGACAGGCCATGCTGGCGCAGCGCATCGACCGTCGCCAGCATGGCGGCGCCGTCGCGTGCGGCGAGCGCCTCGACCAGCTGCGCTGCATGCCTGCGGTCGACGCTGCCGAGCATCACGCGCACGCCACTCTCATCGAGCCGGCCGCCGCCATAAGCGATCGCCTGGTCGGTCAGCGACAGCGCATCGCGCATCGAGCCGCGCGCCGCGCGCGACAGCAGCCGCAGCGCGCCGGCATCGCTGGGCACGCCTTCGGCTTCGAGCACCGCCTGCAGATGCCCGTGCACAACCTCGGGCGCCATCGGCCGCAGGTTGAACTGCAGGCAACGCGACAGCACCGTCGGAAGCATCTTCTCGGGGTCGGTCGTCGCCAGCACGAACTTCAGGTAGTCCGGCGGCTCCTCCAACGTCTTCAGCAGCGCGTTGAAGGCATCCTTCGTCAGCTGGTGCGCTTCGTCGATCATGAAGACCTTGAAGCGCCCGACGCTCGGCTTGTAGGCCGCGCGCTCGATCAGGTCGCGGATCTCGTCGATGCTGCGGTTCGACGCGGCATCGAGCTCGATGTAGTCGATGTAGCGGTCGGCGTCGATCTCGGTGCAGGCCTGGCACTGTCCGCAAGGTTGCGCGGTGACGCCGCCGCTGCCGTCCGGCCCGGTGCAGTTCAAGCTCTTCGCGAGGATGCGGCTGACCGTCGTCTTGCCGATGCCGCGCGTGCCGGTGAACAGGTAGGCGTGGTGCAGGCGGCCGGTCGCCAGCGCATTGCCGAGCGCCTGCACCACATGCTCCTGGCCGACCATTTGCTCGAAGCTGCGGGGCCGGTACTTGCGGGCCAGGACAACATGGGACATGACAGTCATTCTACGGGCCGGGTCCGCCCGACCCTGGCCACTGCGCCCGGGGCCGTCGCCGATAATCGCGCGATGAAATCGACCGTTTCCGGGACCGCCGACGGCACGCTGAGCTACGAGCAGGCGGGCGTCAATTACGACCTCATCGACCCACTGAAGGTCACCGCTCAACGTGCCGCCGCGTCCACGGCGACGCTGCTCGGCCGCCATGGCTTCGCCGAGGTGGCGGCCTCGCGCGGGGAGTCGGCCTACGTCGTCGACGTCGGTCCGTTCTACATCGCTTCGATCGTCGAATGCCTGGGCTCGAAGGCGCTGGTCGCCGACGAGATGGCCGCGTTGACCGGCCGCAGCTGGTACGAAGGCATCGCGCAGGACACCATCGCGATGGCCGTCAACGACCTGATCACCGTCGGCGCCACGCCGCTCGTGGTGCAGGCCTACTGGGCCGCCGGCGGCTCGGACTGGTTCGCCGATGCCGCACGCGCGCAGGCGCTGGTCGCGGGCTGGAAGCGCGCGTGCGAGATCTGCGGCGTCGCCTGGGGCGGTGGAGAAACGCCGGCACTGGCTGGCATCGTCGAAGGCGGCCGCATCGACTTGGCGGCGTCCTGCACCGGGTTGATCAACCCGAAGCAGCGGCTGTCGGTCGGCGACCGCCTGGCGCCGGGCGACACCATCGTGCTGCTCGACTCGAGCGGCATCCACGCCAATGGCCTGAGCCTGGCGCGCAAGCTGGTCGAGCGCCTGCCGCAAGGTTGGCTGACGGAGGTCGCGCCGGGGATGAGCTATGGCGAAGCGCTGCTCGCGCCGACCGTGCTGTATTCGCCGGTGACCGAGGCGCTGTGGCAGGCCGGCATCGTACCGCGCTACTGCGCCAACATCACCGGCCACGGCTGGCGCAAGCTGCTTCGCCATCCCGGCCGGTTCACCTACCGCATTCACACCCTGCCGCCAGTGCCGCCGGTGCTCGCCTTCATCCAGCGCGAGGCGCGCCAGGATGATCGCGAGGCCTACAGCACGCTGAACATGGGTGCCGGCTTCGCGCTGTTCGTCGCCGCCGAGGACGCGGCGCGCTGCGTCGAGATCGCGCAGGCGCAGGGAATCGGCGCGCGCATCGCCGGAGGCGTCGAAGACGGCCCGAAGCGCCTGCTGATCGAGCCGCTCGGAATCACCTTCGGCGACGAAGACCTGCAACTGCGATAGGCCGGAAACTCGAGGGGGCCGCGACCCCTCGCCTACAATCGTCGGTGACGGGCCTCCTCGCATGGAAGCGCGGCCAACTGGGTCAGGTCGGGAACGAAGCAGCCCTAACCGTTGCAACCAGTGCCGAGGGCAAGGCTCGTCACCCTCCCTCCTCCGCCTGTCCAGGCAGCGACTGCAGCATCGGCGCAACGCTTTGTGGCCGGCCGATGCGCGCTGCGGCTGCGTGCACCCCCCAAGTCAACCCGCGCTGCGGTGCAACGTTATGATGACGGAGGTAGTGCTGCGCCCCATCCGAGCATCGAAATTCGCGAGGGCGTTTAAGGCTCTTTCCCTCGAATCCAACCAGGAGTTGCTGATGAAGATGAAGACTGCTCTCTCGCTGATCGCCACCGTTGCCGCCGCGATGGTCGCCCAGGGCGCCTATGCGCAAGCTTCGGCCCCGAGCCGTGCCGACGTGAAGGCCGAAACCAAGGCCGCCGTCAAGGAAGGCAAGACCACGCCGGCAGGTGAAGCCACCCCGGCCGCTCCCGCCGCGAAGAGCACCAAGGCTCGCGCCGACGTGAAGGCCGAGACCAAGACCGCCGTCAAGGAAGGCAAGACCGCGCCGGCAGGTGATGCCGCTGCTGCACCCGCCGCGGCCGCGTCGAAGTCCGACAAGGCCCGTGCCGACGTGAAGGCCGAGACCAAGGCCGCCGTCAAGGAAGGCAAGACCACGCCGGCTGGTGAAGCCGCCGCGAAGAAGTAATCGCCAGGGCACCTCGCCCAAGCGCAACGGCCGTCCCTCGGGACGGCCGTTTTGCTTTGTGCTCGTTCAGCCGGCCTGGCGAAAGGCCATCACCGCCTGGTTGCGCAGGGTGCGCAACAGCGCGAGCTCGCGCTCACCCAATGCCAGCTCGCCCGGCGCTGCCTTGTCGCCGTAGATCAGCGCGAACGGGGCACCTTTCATCGCCATCGGCAGCAGCAGGAACGACGCGGCGTTGACCTGCTTCGCGTACCACGCGGGCAGGCGTTGCGCGATGTGCGTTGCCCGCGCATCGCTGATCAGCGTATCGGCGTTCTTCAGGCACACCGCGGCAAACAGATCGGGCGCAGCGCCGCGCCGCAGCTCCACCCGGAAGGCCTTGGCCACCGCATCGGCCTGGTGGCCGAGGCCGAAGCGGCCGAGCAGCGCTTCGCTCTTCGGCTCGCGAAGGCAAAAGACGACGCGCTGGAAGCCCATGCTGCGGTACATGGTCTCGAGGATCATGCGCAGCACTTCGTTGAGCTTGAATTGGTCTGCCGCCATCGTGTTCGTGATGTCCTGGATGCCGGCGGCGAGCAGCTCGACGACGCGCTCCGGCGCCAGCACCGCGGTCGCCGGCTCGATGGCCGCGGCGGCCTGCGCCGGGTTCAACGGTTGCGTCGCCTGAAGTTCATAGGGCGACAGCGAGTCGCCGGCATCCTGGGGCCGGCGCTCGCCGGTGCCGGCAGTCGACAGCTTCAGCGCCGTCACCGCCTTCGGCAATTGCAGTCCCATCGCCGGTGCGAGCTGGGCCAGCTTCTGTTGCGCGGCGGTGACCGCCGCTTGCAACTCTTTCGTGCCGATCGACAAGGCCTTGCCGAAGCGCTCGGTGATCGATGCCATCCGGCCGGCAAGCTGGTCCGGCTCGGTGTGCAGCAGGATGTCGGCGGTCTCGTTCGCCGCGGCGGCCAGCCAGCGCAGGCGCTCGGCGCCGCGGTCGACGGCCCGGTTCGGCGGTTCGGCGTCGGGGCGCCGCATGCAGCGTTGCAGCGAGTCCGGCAGACCCCATGCGCGCGCAACGCCCAGGCCGAGCTGTTCGAAGCCGATGCCGAGCACGCGCTCCGACACGCTTTCCGCCGACACCGGCGGGCCGTCCGCGCGCGTCGCGGCGGATTGCAATTGCTCGCGGATGGCCTGCGCTTCTTCCGGGAAGTAGTACTCGGTCAGCAAGCGGCCGAGGTTGTGGAACATCGCACCGAGGAAGGCCTCTTCGGCATCACGCGCCAGCGGCGTCAGCTCGGTGGCCAGCTGGCCGGCCATCAACGAACGCAGGAATTCCTCGCGCAGCCGGTGTGCGTGGCCCTTGTCCTTCATGTGCTCGAGCAGCACCAGCGACAAGGCCATGTTGCGGATGCCGGCGAAGCCGACCAGCGCAACCGCCCGCGAGACGGTGCTGATCGTGCCGCCGCCGGCGCTGCTGAAGTGCACGGTGTTGACCATGCGCAGCAGCTTGTTGGTCAGCGCGACGTCCTTCAGGATCTCGTTTGCCAGGCTGTTGAGATTTTCCTTCTCCGAGGTCGCGATGCGCTGGATGCGCACGACCGAATCGGACAGCGTCGGAAAGTCGCTCTTGTGGCGCATGCGCCGCAACAGGAAGTCGAGCGTGCCGCTCGCATTGGCCCCTGCGGCGCCCTCGGTCGCCTGCGGTTGCAGCCAGGCCTGCAGCGCATCGCGCATCGCGCCGGCGCTGTCGAAGCGCAGCGCGGCATCGCGGGCCAGCGCGCGCTGCACGACAGCGCGCAAGGCGTCGTCGACCTGCACACCCTCGGGCAGTTGCATGTCCTCGTTGACGATGCGATGCAGCGCGCGGTACGGGTCGCGCTCACGCAGTAGCGGGCTTCCGGCGAGCAGCTCCGCGAGCAGCATGCCCGCGGCGAAGACGTCCATCGACGGCGACGGCGGCAGCCCGCGCGCGGCTTCGGGCGACATGTAGCCCGGCGTGCCGACGATGCGGCCGTCGGCGTTGTCGGCGACGCGCGCGGCAATGCCGAAGTCCATCACGCGAGCGCGGCCCTCGCCGTCGAGCAGGATGTTCGACGGTTTCAGGTCGCGGTGAACGATGCCGTGTTCGTGGGCAGTGCGCAGCGCATCGAGCACGCCGACCATCAGCGTGCCGGCTTCGCGCGGGGCCATCGCGCCGTTGCGGCGCAGGTGCTCGGCGAGCGTGCGGCCGCGCACCAGCTCGAACACGAGGTACGGCTGGCCGGCATGCTCGTCGGCTTCGAACACCGGCACGATGTGCGGATGCGACAGCCGGCTGACCGCGCGCGCCTCGTGCAGCCACTGGCTGACGGCGAGCGTGTCGGCGTCCGGGTTCATCAGCTTCAGCGCCACGTCGCGCTCCAGCCGTTCGTCGTGCGCCAGCCAGACCGTTGCCTGCGCGCCGCGGCCGAGCTCCTCGCCGAGCCGGAAGCGCCCGATGCGCCGCCCGCTGCGCGCCGCCACCGCGGTAGCGCTCAATGCAGGCCCCCGAGCTGTGACGCGCGACCGGCGACGTCTTCGTCGGAGCCCGGCGCGATGCCCTGGGCGGCGAGCTGGACGTCGCGCAAGCTGATGCCGAGCACACGCGCATAGCGCTGTGCGACCCGCTGCAGACCGTTGGCCTGCTGCGGCGCCGGCAGGCCGCCGACGTCGACCACTTCATTGGCGCAGCAGGCGGCGAGCCGCAGCACCTCGTCATCGGTCTCGGCCGAGCGCACCGGGCTGGTCGCTGCGACGCGGCGAATCATGTGCATCACGGTATCGTCCAGGCCCCATTGGCGCGCCACCGCCGCGCCGAGCGATTCGACGTCGGTGCCGAGCACGGCGAACGCAGCGCCCTCCTCGGTCATCCCGGGTTCGTCTGGCTCGCCGGCCTTGGCGGCCGGCGCGGGTTGCATCAGGCGGCGGATCTGCTGCGCCTCGTCGGGGAAGTGGTAGTGCACGATCAGCCGGCCCAGGTTCTGCAGCAGTGCGAGAAGGTAGACGACCTCGGCGTCGTAGCCGGCCGGTCGCAGCCATTGCGCGATGCGCGCAGCGCGGCGCACGCGTTCGAGCAGACGGTCGAAATCGGCCGCTTGCGTCTCGTTCAGCGGCCCGGGCCAGGCCCGCAGCGACAAGGCCGCGCGGCGCACGCCATCCAGTCCCAACATCGCGATCGAGCGCCGCACCGTCAGCACCGGGCCGCTGCCGGCGGCCATCGCCGCGCGCACCTGCGCGCTGTTGACCATGCGGAGCATCTCGAAGGCCAGCGCGGTGTCCTGCAGCACGATCTCGGCCAGCTCGTTGGTGCGTTCACGCTCCATCAATGCCAGCCGCGCGGCGCGCGCGGCGCCGCCGGGCACCGACGGCAAGGCGCCGTTGGCGCGCATGCGGTCATTCAGTTGTGCGAGCGGCCCGCCGCCCTGGCCGGCCTGCGTCGACAGCCAGCCTTCGAGTGCGTGCTCGAGCGTGCGGGCATTGCGGTAGCGCTGGCGTTCCTGACGGTCGGTCGACCGGTTGACGATCGCGCGCAGCGCCTCCGGAATCGGGTGGGCCGTGCTCCACGGCAGCCTGACGATCTCGCGGCCCTGCGCCGGCAGGCGCTCGATGACCGCGGCGACGTCGGCCTGCTCGAGCGCCGGCTGCCCGGACAGCGCATGGTGCAGCACGATGCCGAAGGCAAGCACGTCGCGCTCGGCGGCGATGCGGTGCGCCTGCAGGCTGCTGGGTACGGCGCCGGCGTCGAGCGGCGCCATCGCGACGCCCAGCCCCATCACGCGGCAGGGTCCCGACTCGCCGATCAGCAGCATGCTGAGCTGCAGGTCCTGGTGCGATGCGCCGGCTTCGTGCGCGAAGGCCAGGCCCTGCAAGGCCTGCAGTGCACGCGGCACGATCTCCAGGGCCGGCTGGCCCTTGGTCGTCAGCAGCTCGGCCAGCGTCGCGCTGTTGCCGCGGTCATAGGTGATGTAGGGCCACTGCTCGACCTCGCCGACTTCGACGACGTGCGCGAGCGACGGGTGGTCGATGCGCGACGCCTTGCGCGCGGCCTGGCGCCAGCGCTCCAGCGCCTCGGGCTCGGTCGGGCGGTTGCGCGGCATTGCCAGCACCAGCTCCTGCCCGTTGCGCGGGTCGGCGACCTGCCAGAGCATCGTGCGCGCGCTCTTGCCGACCAGCTGCAGCAGCTGGAAGCGGCCGAAGTGGCGCACCGCCTGGGAGCGGGACGCTGAAGGGGGGGCCGTGGTCGACGCGGGCATGGCGAGTCAGAGTGGTGTTCCGATTGGAGCAAACCACGCCCACCCGCGATGGCCGGAACAGCCCGGTGATCGGGCATCAGATCACGCTGTCGGCGAATCTGTATCTTCTGCTGACAACTCGACCAGGCGGCCGCCGCCGGCGATGAACGCCGCGCGCACCGGGTCTCCGGGCTGGAGTGCCGCGATGGCATCACGATAACGGCGCAACTGGGCGCGGTTGTCGTCGAGCCGCTCGGGCGCCGACGCGAGCTTGTAGTCCAGCACCCACCAGCAGCCGTCAGCCTCGATCTGCACCAGCCGGTCGATGCGCAGGGGGTCGCCGTCGTGCGCCACCGGCACCTCGTTGCCGGCCCAGCGCAAGGCCGCCGGATCGAAGAAGCGGGCCAGCGCCGGTGCATCGAGCACCTCGGCCGCGCGCCGTTCGATCTCCGCGCCCGCAGTCGCATCGAGGCCGAAGGCCTGCGCTGCCGCCGCCGCGAGCTCGGCGCGCGGGCGGGTGCCGGCGGCGCGCTGCGCGGCCCACTCCAGCACGCGGTGCACCGCCTGCCCCAGGCGCGCCGCGGTCTCGTCGACGGCTGATGCCGCTGCCACGGCGTGGGCGAACTCCGGTGCCGCCGCTGGCAGCACCGGCAACGTCAGCAGCGCGGCAGCACCGTGGGCCTGCCGCGCCAGGTCAGGCACCCACGGCTCGGCCGCCGACAGCAAGCGCGGCCACCAGGCCAGCGGATCGCTGGCGCGCGGCGGCGTGCGGCTGACGACCAGCGCGTAGCGGGCACGCGTCATCGCGACGTACAGCACGTTCAGGTCCTCGCGCGCATTCAGCAGCGCCTCTTCGTCGGCCAGCCGGCGCAGGCTCGGTGGGCAGCGGCTCAGGCTGGCGACGAAGGCGATGCGGCTCGGCGCGGCCTCGTGCACCGGCCACTCGACCATCAAGCCGGCCTGGCCGGCATTCGGCGGCTCGGGATCGGCATCGACGAGGAACACCCGGTCGGCTTCGAGCCCCTTGGCGCCATGCACCGTCAGCAGGCGCACGGCGCCCGAGAACGCCGGCGTGCCGATGCGCACCGGCCTGCGCCGCAGCGCGCGCACGAAGTTGTAGGGCGTCGCATAACGGCCGCCGTCGATCGCCAGCGCCTGCGCGAGCAGCGCCTGCACCGCCTGGCGCGCGATGCCGCGCCGCTCCGGCGGCGCCGCGGCGACCAAACGCGCCAGCACGTCGCCTTCGTGCACGATGCGGTCGAGCAGGTCGTGCGGCGACAGCTGCGGCAATACGGCCGCCCAGCCGGCCAGCAGATCGCGTGCGCGCGCCAGCGCTGCGGGCGCATCGGTCCAGTCCGCGAGCGCCGCGCGCCAGTGGCCGCCGTTCGTCCGCGCGCGCTGCGCCAGTGCCAGCAGCTCGGCATCGTCGGCCGCGAAAACGGGGCTTTTGAGGGCATGGGCCAGCGACAGGTCATGCCCCGGCGAGGCCAGCACATCGAGCAGCGCGATCAGGTCGCGCGCCTCGGGCACCTCCGCCAGCAGCAGATCCTCGGGCGCGACGCAGGGCACATGGCGCTCGCGCAGCGCGTCGGCAACCAGTGCCAGCACGTTGCGCTTGCGTGCCAGCACCATGATCTCGTCGGGCGCCACGCCGCCGTCGAGACATTCGACGATCGCCGCGGCCACCTGCGCGGCCTCGGCCCGCCGCAGCAGCACCTCGGGTTCGACGCGGCGTTCGCTCAGCGAATCGCGCCACACCGGCGCCTGCGAGCGGTCGGCGCGCTCACGCGCCGGGCGTGCGGCCTCCGGCAGCACGCGCAAGGCCGGCAAGGGCACCGGTGCCGCCTCGGTCGTGTGGCTGCGAAAGCCGCTGAATTCGCCCGCCGCCTCGGCATCGCCGAAAACACGGTTGAGCTGTTCGATGACGCCCGGCGCGTTGCGCCGCGTGTGGTCGCATTCGAGCACCGTGCCGCCCAGCCCCTGCGCGACGAACTCCCGCGCCGCGGCGAAGACCCGCGGCTCGGCGCGGCGGAAGCGGTAGATGCTCTGCTTCGGGTCGCCGACGATGAAGACCGCCGGCGGCCGCTGCCCGCTTAGCCCCCCACCGGACCCGGCATACGCGGACAGCCAGTTCAGCAGCGCCTGCCACTGCAGCGGGCTGGTGTCCTGGAACTCGTCGATCAGCACCTGTCGCGTGCGCTGGTCCAGCCGCTGCTGCACCCAGCCCGACAGCACCGGATCGGACAACAGCGCCAGTGCGCAACGCTCGAGATCGGCCATGTCGGCCAGCGCGCGCTCGCGCTTCAGGTCGCGCCATGCCAGCAGCAGCCGACGTGACAGCCGCAGCATGCGCCCGTGGTCGCGCCGCGCGTTCTGCTGCGCGATCTCGTCGCGCAGCTGCAGCAGCAACCCGAAGGCATCCTCGACGGCCGGCGCGTCGCCGAGCTTGCGCGGCTTGTCCTCCTTCGTGAACAAGGCGGCCCAGGCCGTCTCGAAGGTGGCCAGCGGGTCGGACTCGGCAAGCGCCTGCTGCAAGCCGTCGCCGGCGTCGCGCTCGCGTTTGCCCTTGTGGGCGCCGAGCGCGCGCGCGGCGTCGTCGAGGCGATGGCGCAGCAGCATGTCGTCGGCCAAGCGGTCGACGGCCGTTGCTTCGTCGTCGTCGAGCGCCGGCAAGGCCAGCTCGGCACGGCCGGCCTCGTCGGCCAGCTCGATCTCGATGCGCTTGTCGAGCGCCGCCGCCAGCCACGCGGCGAGGCGCGCGCGCCCGTGGCGCTCGATCAGCGCGCGGTAGTCGGCGAGCGCGTCGGCGTCGTCCGCCACCGCGGCATGGAAGCGCCGCATCAGCTCGGGCTGCAGCTCGGTGATGTCTTCGATCAGCCCCATGCCCGGCTGCAGGCCGAGGCGCTGCAGCAGCTCGTGCGGCGCGGCGCGCATCAGGCGCGAGAACCAGGCATGGAAGGTCAGGATCTCGACCGCGCGGCCGCTCGCGAGCAGCCGCTCGGCGAGCCCCGCCAAGGCCGGTGCCAGCGCTTCGGCCTGTGCGGCTTCGACGCCGCGCTGCCGCAGCGCGTCGATGCGCGATGGCGTGTCGGCGAGCGCGAACTCGGTCAGCCACTCCTGCAGCCGTTCGCGCATCTCGCCCGCGGCCTTGCGGGTGAAGGTGATCGCCAGGATCTGTTCCGGCGCCACGCCGTCGAGCAGCGCGCGCAGGATGCGCGACACCAGCATCCAGGTCTTGCCGGCACCCGCGCAGGCCTCGACGACGACGCTGCGCGCCGGGTCGCAGGCGAGCGCGTAGAACGCCTCGCGGCTGCAGGGCTGGCCGTCGGCGCGGTAGGCCGCTGCGATCACGGAGCGCCCTCCTCGCCGTCGGACCACCAGTGGTCGCGCCGGCACAGCCCGCGCGCCTCGCAGAACTCGCAGGCCATGCCCTCGCCGAGCGCCTTCATCGGCGCCCCGGCGCCGAGCCGCGCCCATTCGTCGGCCAGGCCGGTGAGCAAGGCGTGCGCGCTGGCGGCGACGTCTCGATGCTCGAGCTCGCCGATCGCATCGCGCTCGTCGAGGGCCAGGTAGCTGGCGCGCAGACGCTCGGGGTCGGCACCTTGGCTCAACATCTGGGCCGCGTAGAACGCGAGCTGCGTGTCCTCGAACGGATCGGCGAGCTTGTCCTTCAGCGAGCGCTGGCTGCCGGTCTTGTAGTCGAGCAGCTGCTGCGCACCCGACGCGTGGCGATCGATGCGGTCGATGCGGCCGCGCAGCTTCAACGCCGGCAGATCGGCCGGGGCAGCGATCACCTCGACCTCGCCACCCTCGTAGGACCAGCCCGCCGCTTCACGCACGGCGAGCCAGCGCAGATAACGCGCAGCGAACGCGTCCAGGCCGGCACGAAACGGCAGCAGCGCCGGACCGTCGACGCCGAGCTCGCGGGCCGCCTCTTCGGCCAGCTCGACCAGCCGGGCGGCGGCGTCCGGCGGCGCGGCGCCGGCGGCACGTTCGTCGTGAAAGCGCTGCAGCGCGGCATGCAGCAGGCTGCCGTAGTCCCGCTTGCCGGGATCGTCGGCCAGCTCCTCGAGCTCGGACAGGCGCAGCACCGAGCGCGCGAAGAAGCGGTAGGGGCAGGTGCGCAGCGCTTCGACCGCGCTGGCGCTGACGGCGCTCGGCAGCGCACTCGCCGCCAGCGCCGCGGGCGCCGCCACCGGCGCGGGCTGCAGGCTGCGTGACTCGAGCGGCGCGGCCTGCTCGTCGAGCCTCGGTGCCCCCTGGCGCTGCTGCGCCAGCTGCAGCCGGCGCCACCAGCGCGAAGGCCCGAGCGCCTCGTCGTCATCGGCTCGGCGCCGCACCAGCAGCAGCTTCGGATGCCGCAGCAGCTGCACGAAGCGCATCGTCTGGCGTTCGGCGCGCGCCGCGTGGTCGTCGATGCCCAGCGAGCGCAGCAGCGCGTCGTTCAACAAGGCCGGGCCGGGCGCTGCGGTGCCCAGCCGCGACTCGTCGGCACCGGGCACGATGACCGCTGCGAACGGCCGCAGCAGCGCGCGCGCCAGCGGCGTCACGACCACCGGTGCGCCCTCGCGCGCGATCGCCGGGATGTAGGAGGCGTCACACAGCGCAGCGTCGACCCAGGCGCTGAACTCGTCGAGCGTCAGCGGCGTGCGGTCGACGTCGGCGCGCACCGATAGCCGATCCAGCCTCAGCGCCTGCCACACCGCGCGCGCCGCCGCGTCACCGGCCCATCGCGCGGGCCCGCCCGGCGCCGAGCCGAGCGTGTCGCGCAAGGCCTGCAACCAGGCGGCGAGCGGTTGCCGCCGCGCTCCGCTCAAGCCCTGCCAGCGCTGCTGGCGCGCCGCCCAGGCGTCGAGTGCACGCTGCAGGCGGGGTGTCGGTGGCGTCGCCGGCGTCGTGGCCGGACCGCGCCGCCAATGCGCTTCGAGCGCATCGACCAAGCCGCCCTCGCCCGGACCGCTTTCGGCCTTGATCGCGTCGAGCCAGTCATCGGCCGAGGCGCGCGGATGCACGGCGCCCAGCAAGGCCATCACCTGCGCTGCCGGCCGGGTCGTCGACAACATCCAGCCCGATTCGTCGGCCAGCGGCAGCCCCGCGCGTTCGAGCAGCGCCCGGATGCGCCGCACCAGCGCGCGATCCTCCGCGACCAGCGCCACCGGGCCGGCACGCAGGTGCACCGCGTCGATCACCGCCGCAGCGGCGGCAACGGCCTCGTCCTCGGCGTCGGCGGCGTGCCAGGCCTGCAGGCCCGCGGCGTGAATGTCGTCGAACGGTGCTTCGGAAGAGGGGTCGGCCTGCAGCCGGAGCAGCGCCGTGGCGCGGGAGGTCGCCTCATCGACGAGGGCCTGCACCAGCGGGTCGGCGCCGCCGGCCTGCAGCACGATCCACGCCGCCGGGCGCAGGGTGAACAGCACATCGCTCGCCGGCGCGGCGCTCTGGGCAGCCCATTCGAGCGCGAGGCGGGCCAGGGCACCGTTCAGCGGTGCGGCGTCGTCGACCTGCATCGCGAGCGCCGCCCGTGCTCGCGCCCACCATCCGTCGCGCTCCGTCGGTGCGCGCTGGGCGGCGGCACGCGCGAGCGCCAGCGCCGCGGCGGCGACCTCGTCGACGGCACGGGCATGGGCTTTCGGATCACGCCGGCGCCAATCGGCGATGCCCGGCAGCTGCTGCAGCATCGCAGCCACCAGCAGGCGGTCCAGCGCGGCGTCGCCACTCGGGCCGCCTTCGTCGCGGTGCGGCGGCGGTGCAAGCGCCTCGGCCAGCGTGCGCGGTGTTTCGATGCGGGGCTGCCAGCCGCCCTGTCGCGCAAAGGCCTGCCGCGCCGGCGGCAGCAGGTCGGCATAGGGCAACAGCAATACGGCGTCGCGCGCGGCCAACCGGCGCTGCGCCAGCCAGCCGTGCACGAGCGCCGGCAGGTCGGCCCACAGCCGCTCGGGCGTCAGCGCGGTGGGCAGGCGGATCTCGTCTATTGCAGTCATAGCGTGGCCACCAGTGTCGCCGACCGTGTGGGCAAGGCCTTTATGTCAGAATTCTTCGAGCCCATTTCTGGGCCAAATTCCCAAGGAACCGCGATGAGCAGTGAACTGATCAAGGAGGTCACCGATGCCTCGTTCGAGGCCGAGGTGCTGAATTCCGAGACGCCGGTGCTGGTCGACTACTGGGCCGAGTGGTGCGGTCCCTGCAAGATGATCGCGCCGATCCTCGACGAAACCGCCAAGGAATACGGCGGCCGCCTGCAGATCGCCAAGCTCAATGTCGACGACAACCGCGACGTGCCCGCAAAGTACGGCATCCGTGGCATCCCGACGCTGATGCTTTTCAAGGGCGGCCAGCTCGCTGCGACCAAGGTCGGCGCACTGTCGAAAGCCCAGTTGACGGCTTTCCTCCAGCCGCACCTATAATTCGCCGCATTGCAGTGGGGTGCGACGTCACAAGCGCGCTCCCACTGCCGCAGGATCTGCCACCACGCCGCCGGCACCGCCGGCACCCGTTCGAGCGCGTGGTTCCGGCCCCAACCCCAGCGCATCGTTTGTACTCCGCCGCGCGCGGAGCAGTTGGCGCAGCGGTTCGTGCCCGACTCCCGGCCCCACGCGTCCCTGGCAAGGCGCCCGGCCCACCACCCCAGGGTGATTACCCGTTATGCATCTGTCAGAACTGAAGGCGCTTCACGTCTCCGAGCTCATCAAGATGGGCGAGGCGCTGGAGATCGACAACGTCGCTCGCATGCGCAAGCAGGAGCTGATGTTCGCCATCATGAAGAAGCGCGCCAAGGGCGGCGAACAAGTGTTCGGCGACGGCGTGCTCGAGGTGCTGCCCGACGGCTTCGGCTTCCTGCGCTCGATCGACACGAGCTACATGGCGTCGACCGACGACATCTACCTGTCGCCGAGCCAGATCCGCCGCTTCAACCTGCACACCGGCGACATGATCGAAGGCGAGGTGCGCGTTCCGAAGGACGGCGAGCGCTACTTCGCGCTGGTCAAGGTCGACCGCGTGAACGGCCTGACGCCCGAGGAGAGCAAGCACAAGATCATGTTCGAGAACTTGACGCCGCTCTTCCCGAAAGAGCCGTTCAGGCTCGAGCGCGACATCAAGAACGAAGAGAACATCACCAGCCGCATCATCGACCTGATCGCGCCGATCGGCAAAGGCCAGCGTGCGCTGCTGGTCGCGCAGCCGAAGACCGGCAAGACGGTGATGATGCAGCACATCGCGCACTCGCTCGTCGCCAACCACCCCGAGATCCACTTGATCGTGCTGCTCGTCGACGAGCGGCCCGAAGAAGTGACCGAGATGCAGCGCACCGTGCGCGGCGAGGTCATCAGCTCGACCTTCGACGAGCCCGCCGCCCGCCACGTGCAGGTGGCCGAGATGGTGATCGAGCGCGCCAAGCGCCTGGTCGAGCTGAAGAAGGACGTCGTGATCCTGCTCGACTCGATCACCCGCCTGGCGCGCGCCTACAACAACGTGCTGCCTTCGTCGGGCAAGGTGCTGACCGGCGGCGTCGACGCCAACGCCCTGCAGCGCCCGAAGCGCTTCTTCGGCGCCGCGCGCAATGTCGAGGAAGGCGGCTCGCTGACCATCATCGGCACCGCACTGATCGACACCGGCTCGCGCATGGACGAGGTGATCTACGAAGAGTTCAAGGGCACCGGCAACTGCGAAATCCACCTCGACCGCCGAATGGCCGAGAAGCGCGTCTACCCGTCGATCCTGATCAACAAGTCGGGCACGCGGCGCGAAGAGCTGCTGCTGAAGCCTGAGATCCTGCAGAAGACCTGGATCCTGCGCAAGCTGCTCTATCCGATGGACGAGATCGAGGCAATGGAGTTCATCCTCGACAAGATGAAGTCGAGCAAGAACAACCTCGACTTCTTCGACATGATGCGGCGCGGCGGCTGATCTCGGCCGCAGGCTATAATTTTCGGTTTTCCGCTACTGGCAAGTGCGCACGCATGGTGCGGCGTGGCTGCCGACATTCCCTGAGCGAAGAGGTTTCGTATGAAAGATGGCATCCACCCCAACTACCGCGAAGTTTGCTTCGTGGATTTGTCCAACGGCTTCAAGTTCGTCACCCGCTCGACGGTGCAGACGAAGGAAACCGTCAAGATGGACGACGGCCGCGAGCTGCCGCTGGTGAAGCTGGAGACGACCAGCGAAACCCATCCGTTCTATACCGGCACGCAAAAGAGCATCGACAACCTCGGTGGCCGCGTCGAGAAGTTCCGCAACAAGTTCGCGCGCGTCGGCCTGGCCAAGAAGTCGGCCTGATCGCTTTAGCTCCGTGCACACGGACATCAGGGCAGCCTCGGCTGCCCTTTTTACTGCCTGCTCGGGCATCATCGACTAAGTGACCCCGCTGCCGAATCCCGCGCTGGTGACACGCGAGGCCGCACACCGGCTGCCGCGCTTGGCGCTGCTGCTGTTTTGCGCTGCCTACGTGTTGCCGGGATTGTTCGGCCGTGACCCCTGGCGCGGTGCCGACCTGAACGCCTTCGGCCAGATGCTCGCGCTGGCCGAAGGCCGCGCCCCGTGGCTCGCACCGGCGCTCGGCGGGGTGCCGACCGGGGCGTCGCTGCTGCCGCATTGGATCGGCGCCGCCGGCATCGTGATCGGCTCGCCGTGGCTGGATGCCGCAGTCGCCGCACGCCTGCCGTTCGCGCTGCTGCTGGTGCTGACACTGGTGGCCGTGTGGCACGCCACGTTCCATCTCGCCCGCACCGAGGCTGCCCAGCCGCTGCCGCTGGCCTTCGGCGGAGAGGCCGACGCCACCGACTATGCGCGTGCGATCGCCGATGGCGCGGTGCTGGCGCTGATCGCCACGCTGGGGCTGCTGCAGCTCGGGCACGAGACCACGCCGGAGCTCGCGCAGCTCGCGGCGCTGGGTTGCTTCCAATGGAGCCTCGCTGCAGCGCTGCACCGCGCACCGTGGTTGCCGAGGCTGGGCATATTGCTTTCTCTGCCCGCGCTGGCGGCGAGCGATGCACCGGCGATGGCGCTGGCGATCGGGCTCGGCAGCGTCGTGCTCGGATGGCGCACTGGCGTGCCGCCGGTGCTGCGCCGTCTGGTGCCATGGATCGCGGCAGCGACCGTGCTGGCGATGCTGGTCGCCTGGCCGGTCCATGCCTGGCGCTGGCGGATTGCCGCGGTGATCGATCCGCTGCAGCTGGTGCGGCTGCTGGTGTGGTTCCTGTGGCCGGCCTGGGCGCTCGCGCTGTGGACCTTGTGGCGCTGGCGCCGCCACCTGTTGCAGCTGCACCTCGCGATCCCGCTGCTGTCGGCGGTCGTCGCACTGGCCACCTGCGTGCTGATGGGCGGCGCAGACCGAGCGCTGATGCTCGCCCTGCCCGGCCTGGCGATCCTCGCTGCCTTCGCACTGCCGACATTGCGCCGCAGCGCATCGGCCGGCATCGACTGGTTCTCGGTGTTCTTCTTCTCGCTGTGCGCGCTGACGATCTGGGTTGTCTATGTCGCGATGCAGACCGGCGTGCCGGCCAAGCCGGCGGCCAACGTTCAGCGCCTCGCGCCGGGGTTTCAGGCGCACTGGTCGCTGCTGGCGACCGCCCTGGCCGTCGCCGGCACAGCCGCCTGGGTGTGGCTGGTGCGCTGGCGAACCGGCCGCCATCAGGCGGCCCTGTGGAAGAGCCTGGTGCTGCCGGCGGGTGGCGTTGCCTTGTGCTGGCTGTTGCTGATGAGCCTGTGGCTGCCGCTGCTGGACTACGGTCGCAGCTACCGGGCGACCATCGATCGGTTGCAGCGTTGGCTACCCGCCGAAGGCTGCGTGGCCGCTCCGGGGGCGACCGCGTCGTTGGTGGCCGCGCTCGAGTACTACGCGCGGCGGCGAGTGGATGCTTCGCCCGATGCCGCGCGCGGCCGTTGTGAGGTGCTGGTGATCGTCACGCGCGGCGCGGCGCGTCCGCCCACGCCGCCGGCTTGGCGCGAGGTAGCGCGCGAACGGCGGCCGACCGATCGCAACGAGTGGATATCGGTCTACCGGCGCGGCTGACGACGCTCAGGCGGCCTTCGCCGCTTCTGCCAGGCGCTGGGCCCAATGCGTCGCCTGCTCGCCATCGCTGGCTTCGACCATCACCCGCAGTACCGGCTCGGTGCCCGAAGCGCGGATCAAAATCCGGCCTTCGCCGCCGAGCGCGGCTTCCGCGGCCTTCGCCTCGCCGACCAGGCGCTCGTTCTGCTTCCAGTCGGACATGCCCGCCAGGCGCACGTTCAGCAGCGTCTGCGGGAACAACGCGACGCCGGCCAGCAGGTCGGCCAGCGAGGCCTGAGCGCGCTGCGTCGCCTGCAGCACCTGCAGCGCACTGACGATGCCGTCGCCGGTGGTGTGCTTGTCGAGCGCCAGCAGGTGGCCCGAGCTCTCGCCGCCCAGCAGCCAGCCGCGCGCGACGAGCTCCTCGAGCACATAGCGGTCGCCGACCTTGGCCCGCACCAGCTCGACACCGCGGCGCTTCAACGCCAGTTCGATGCCCATGTTGCTCATCAGCGTGCCGACGGCGCCCGGCACCGCCTGGCCTTGCGCCAGACGATCGACGACCATCGCGTACAACAGCTCGTCGCCATTGAAGAGACGCCCCGTGCGATCGACGAGCTGCAGCCGGTCGGCATCACCATCCAGCGCGATGCCGTAGTCGGCGCCGTGCTGCGCCACCGCGGCGACGAGCGCCTGCGGCGCGGTGGCGCCGACGCCGTCGTTGATGTTGACGCCATCGGGGGTGCAGCCGATCGTCAGCACCTCGGCACCCAACTCGTGGAAGACGTCCGGCGCGACGTGGTAGGCCGCGCCATGCGCCGCATCGATCACCACCTTCAGCCCGCGCAGCGACATGTCGTTGCCGACAGTGCTCTTGCAGAACTCGATGTAGCGGCCCTGCGCATCGTCGACGCGGCGCGCCTTGCCGAGCGTCGCCGCGTTCGCCCACTGCGGCGGCTCGTCCAGCGACGCTTCGACGGCGAGCTCCCACTCGTCCGGCAGCTTCTCGCCGCGCGCGGAGAAGAACTTGATGCCGTTGTCCTGGTACGGGTTGTGCGACGCGCTGATCACGACGCCGAGGTCGAGCCGCAGCGCGCGGGTCAGGTAGGCGACGCCCGGCGTCGGCAGCGGTCCGGTCAGCAGCGTGTCGACGCCCGCCGAGGCGAGGCCCGCTTCGAGCGAGGACTCGATCATGTAGCCCGAGATCCGCGTGTCCTTGCCGATCAGCACCACCGGCCGCTGCGTCGAGCGGCGCAACACGCGCCCGACGGCATGGCCGAGCCGCAACATGAAGTCCGGCGTGATCGGGTCCTGCCCGACCTCGCCGCGGATGCCATCGGTGCCGAAATAGCGTCGAGCCATGCTGCGAAATCCCTCTCTTGTTTCCTAACGCGACAAGCCAGCGGCCTGCCAGACTTTCAATGCGTCGACCGTTGCCGCGACGTCGTGCACCCGCACGATGCGTGCGCCGCGCTGGACGCTGGCCAGCGCGGCGGCCACGCTCGCCGCCAGCCGGTCGGCGACCGGCCGCCCGGTCAGCCGACCAAGCGTCGATTTGCGCGACCAGCCGACCAGCAAGGGCCTGCCGATCGCCACCAGCTCCGCCTGGCGTTCGAGCAGCGCCCAATTGTGCGCGGGCGTCTTGCCGAAACCGATGCCCGGATCGAGCACGATGCGTTCCAATGCCACGCCGGCTGCGAAAACCGTATCCAGGCGTTGCTGCAGGAAGGCTGCCACCTCGGCCACGACGTCGCCGTAGTCCGTTTCGGCCTGCATCGTCCCGGGCTCGCCGCGCATGTGCATCAGGCAGACGCCGGCGCGCGACTGCGCGATGGCGTCGATCGCGCCCGGCCGCTGCAGCGCGCGCACGTCGTTGACGATGTCCACGCCCAGATCGAGCGCGGCCCGCATCACCTGGGGCCGGCTGGTATCGACCGATACCGCGCACCCCAGCGTTACTGCATGCCGCAGCACGGGCACGACGCGGGCCAGTTCCTCCTCCCGCGTCGGCTGCCGTGCGCCGGGGCGGGTCGATTCGCCGCCGATGTCGAGGATGTCCGCACCCTCGGCGACGAGCTGTTCGCAGTGCGCGATTGCCTGCGAGGCGTCGAGAAAGCGGCCGCCATCCGAGAACGAGTCGGGCGTCGCATTGACGATGCCCATCACCAGCGGCCGGGACAGGTCGAGCGTGAAGCGGGTGGTCTGCCAGTGCATCACCAATGAAGACGGGGCCTGCCGGCCCCGTCTCGCGTGAATATCGAAGAAAACTCGCCTGAGTGTCAGCCGGCCGTCGCCGGCGCGCCGTCGGTGCTGACCGGGGCGCTCGGGCCGACCGGGCGGGCCGAGGGCGGTGTCCAGTCCTTCGGCGGCCGCGGCGGCTTGCCGTTGACGATGTCGTCGAGCTGCTCGCCGTCGATGGTTTCCCATTCCAGCAGCGCCGCAGCCATCGCGTGCATCTTGTCCTTGTTGTCCTCGATGAGCTTGCGCGCGATCGCGTATTGCTCGTCGATGATGCGGCGCACCTCGATGTCGACCTTCTGCATCGTGTCTTCGGACATGTTGGTCGTCTTGGTCACCGAGCGACCGAGGAAGACTTCGCCCTCGTTCTCGGCGTACACCATCGGACCCAGCTTCTCGCTCATGCCGTAGCGCATCACCATGTCGCGCGCCATCTGCGTCGCACGCTCGAAGTCGTTCGACGCGCCGGTGGTCATCTGGTTCATGAACACTTCTTCGGCGATGCGGCCGCCGAACAGCATGCTGATCTGGTTCAGCATGTAGTCGCGGTCGTAGCTGTAGCGGTCCTTCTCGGGTAACGACAAGGTGACGCCGAGCGCACGGCCGCGCGGAATGATGGTGACCTTGTGCACCGGGTCGAGCTTGGGCAGCAGGCGGCCGATCAGCGCATGGCCGGCTTCGTGGTAGGCGGTGTTGCGACGCTCGTTCTCGTCCATCACCATGCTCTTGCGCTCGGTGCCCATCATGATCTTGTCCTTGGCGCGCTCGAAGTCGATCATCTCGACGACGCGTGCGTTGCGGCGGGCGGCGAACAACGCCGCTTCATTGACCAGATTGGCGAGATCGGCGCCGGAGAAGCCCGGCGTGCCGCGCGCGAGGATGTCGGCCCGGATGTCCTGGCCGATCGGCACCTTGCGCATGTGCACGTTGAGGATCTGCTCGCGGCCGCGGATGTCGGGCAGCGTGACGTAGACCTGGCGGTCGAAACGACCCGGGCGCAGCAGCGCGGGGTCGAGGATGTCCGGCCGGTTGGTCGCCGCCATCACGATGACGCCGAGATTGGTCTCGAAGCCATCCATCTCGACCAGCATCTGGTTCAGCGTCTGCTCGCGCTCGTCGTTGCCGCCGCCGAGGCCGGCACCGCGGTGGCGGCCGACGGCGTCGATTTCGTCGACGAAGATGATGCAGGGCGCGCTCTTCTTCGCCTGCTCGAACATGTCGCGCACGCGCGCCGCGCCGACGCCGACGAACATCTCGACGAAGTCGGAACCGGAGATCGAGAAGAACGGCACCTTCGCCTCGCCGGCGATGGCCTTCGCGAGCAGCGTCTTACCGGTTCCCGGGGGGCCGACCATCAGCACGCCGCGCGGGATGCGGCCGCCCAGCTTCTGGAACTTCTGCGGGTCCTTCAGGAAGTCGACCAGCTCCTTGACCTCTTCCTTGGCCTCGTCGCAGCCCGCGACGTCCGCGAAGGTGATCGAGTTGTTGCTCTCGTCGAGCATGCGCGCGCGGCTCTTGCCGAAGCTGAAGGCGCCGCCCTTGCCGCCACCTTGCATCTGGCGCATGAAGTAGACCCAGACGCCGATCAGCAGCAGCATCGGACCCCAGCTGATCAGCAGGCTCATCAGCAGCGACGGTTCTTCGCGCGGCTTGACGTCGAACTTGACGTCGTTCTTGATCAGGTCACCGACCAGGCCGCGATCGAGCGCGGTGGCGGTCGAGCGGATCTTCTTGTCGTCGGTCGTCGTGGCGAGGATCTCGGAGCTGCCGTAGCCCTCCTGCAGCGTCACCGACTTGACCCGTCGGGCGCGCACCTCTTCGAGGAAATCGGAATACCCGATCTGCTGGCCCTGCGACACCCCGCGGTCGAACTGCTTGAACACGGTGAACAGCACGAGTGCTATCACCAGCCAAACAGCGACCTTCGAGAACCATTGATTGTTCACCGCGGCTCCTTTAGCCAATCCCTGACGCAGGCGACGCGCCGAACTTGCACGCACCACCCGAATGCGTGGGCAGATGGGGCCGATTCTATTCGAGTCAAGCCCTTGCGAAGCTGACGCAAGACCGTGCTGGAACAGGGCAAATCGGGTTCATTTCGACCCACCTTGCGCCTCGTTTGCTGCCTCGTCCACCGCCCGCGCCGGGGTTTTCAGACCGATGCCCACCAAAAAGGTTTCGGCGGACTTGTCACGCGATGCTTTTGGTTTGACGGGTTTCACGGTTCGAAAGGTTTTCTTGAAGCGTTCGACCAGCTGGCTGTAACCGCTGCCATGGAAGACCTTGGCGACCAGGGCGCCGCCGGGCTTGAGCTGCAGCTGGCAGAACTCGATCGCCAGCTCGACGAGGTTCTCGATGCGCGCTGCGTCCGACGACTCGACGCCGGACAGGTTGGGCGCCATGTCCGACACGACCAGATCGACCTGTCGCGGACCGACCGCCGCCCGCAGCGTGGCGAGCACCGCGTCGTCGCGGAAATCGCCCTGGATGAACTGCACGCCTTCGATCGGCTCCATCGGCAGAATGTCCAGCGCGATGATCGTGCCGTCGAGCTCGCCGACCGCCGCGCCGCCGGAGCCGGCGGTCTTCGGAGCGAAACGGCGGCGCAGGTACTGGCTCCAGGCGCCCGGCGCCGAGCCCAGGTCGACCACCACTTGCCCCGGTTTGATCAGATGGAGGGTCTCGTCGATCTCCTTCAACTTGTAGGCGGCGCGGGCTCGGTAGCCCTCGCGCTGCGCCAACTTGACGTACGGATCCTGCAGGTGATCGTGCAGCCACGCCTTGTTGAGTTTCTTGCTCTTGGTCTTGAACTTCATCGCCTTGGGATAATACGCAGATGCCTGCACTCAAATTGACGCCCGCCGACCGCAAGGACAAGCGGGGCGAAGCCCATCACCTGGACCCGGTGGTGTTGATCGGCGCCGACGGCCTGACCGCCGCGGTGCTGAAAGAAACCGATGCTGCACTGAAGGCCCATGGCCTGATCAAGGTGCGCATGTTTTCCGACGACCGCGACGAGCGCGAGGCCGCGCTCGCCAAGCTCGCCGACGAGCTCGGCGCCGCGCCGGTGCAGCACATCGGCAAGCTGCTGGTGCTGTGGCGGCCGCTGCCGCCGAAGGAAAAGGTGGAGCGCGAGGACCGCATGGCCGGCCCACGCACGGTCAAGATCGTCAAGTTCTCCAAGAGCCCGAGCCACCGCCCGCAGGTCAAGAAGATCAAGGTCTTCGGCAACCAGCGCGTGACCGCCGGCGGCTCGATCAAGCGCGCCAAGGCCCGCACCACCAGCGTCAAGAAGAAGGCACAGGCCGACTGATCCGCCAGGCGAGCGCGAGGACGAGCACCGTCTTCGCGCCGAAGAACAGCACGCTCAGGCCATGCAGTTGGCCGAAACTCAGTGCCCCCTGCCCGCTGCGCGCCGCCGGCAGCATCGGCTGGATGCCGAAGTGCCCGGCGATCGTGCAGAACAGCGTGCCCAGCAGCAGCAGCATCTCGGTGCTGAGCACCGAGCCGCGGCCGGCCTCGGCCGCATCCCGCGCGCGCCGGCGCTCGATGAACAGCAACAGCAGCGCCACGCCGAGGCTGATCCACGCTTCCTGAACGAAGATCCGCGCCACGACACGGCCGGCATCGGTGCTGGCCAGCGTCGCGAACGGCGCCGGCGTGGCGATCAGCGCGACGCACAGCAGCAGCCCGGCCCACAGCGCCGGCAGCAACCGCCGCAGCCGCTCGGCCATCGTCAGACGTAGCGGACTTCGACGATTTCGTAGCGCTTCAGGCCGCCCGGGGCCTGGACTTCGGCGACGTCGCCGGCTTCCTTGCCGATCATCGCGCGCGCGATCGGCGAGCTGATCGAGATCAGGCCCTTCTTCAGATCGGCCTCGTCCTCGCCGACGATCTGGTAGGTCACTTCCTGGCCCGAGGCTTCCTCCTCGAGGTCGACCGTCGCGCCGAACACCACGCGGCCGCCGGCATCCACCGCCTTCGGGTCGATCACCTGGGCTGCCGCCAGCTTGCTCTCGATCTCCAGGATGCGACCTTCGATGAAGCCCTGCTTGTCCTTGGCCGCGTCGTACTCGGCGTTCTCCGACAGGTCCCCTTGCGCGCGGGCCTCGGCGATGGCCTGGATCACCGCATGGCGCTCCACGGTCTTCAGCCGTTGCAGCTCTTCCTTCAGTTGCTCCGCGCCACGCTTGGTCAGGGGAATGGTGGTCATGATCAAAAACAGTCCGCCAAAAGAAACAAGCCGCCGGGGCCCTCGAGGGGCAACGCCAGCGGCGGGGTTGTGTGGCGGGGAGTTTAGTGCAGTTCGGCGTGCAGTTCCTGCAGCGACAGCACGCTCAGGTCATCGCGGTGCTTCAGCGCCTCGGTGGCGGCCTCGCAGCCGGCCATCGTCGTGTAGTAGGTCACGCGATGGGCCAGCGCCGCGGTGCGGATGTAGCGCGAATCGGCGATCGCCGTGCGCGTCTCGTCGACCGTCGTGAAGACGAGCTGGATCTCGCCCGCCTTGATCATGTCGGCGATGTGCGGCCGGCCGTCCTTGACCTTGTTGACGGCGCGCACCGGGATGCCGGCAGCACTGATCGCCGCCGCGGTGCCCTTGGTCGCGACGACGCTGAACCCCAGCGCCACCAGATCGGCAGCCACCTTCACCGCACGCACCTTGTCGTTGTTCTTCACGGTGATCACGACGGTGCCCTTGGCCGGCAGCCGCGAGCCGGCGCCGAGCTGGCTCTTCAGCATGGCCTCGCCGAAGCTGCGGCTCGCACCCATCACTTCGCCGGTCGAGCGCATCTCGGGGCCGAGGATCGGATCGACGCCGGGGAACTTGTTGAACGGGAACACCGCTTCCTTGATGCTGAAGTACGGCGGGATCACCTCGTGCGGCGGCTTGCCGCCGACGCCCTTCTGATCGGCGAGCTTCTGTCCGGCCATGCAGCGCGCGGCGATCTTGGCCAGCGGCTGGCCGGTGGCCTTCGAGACGTACGGCACGGTGCGCGACGCGCGCGGGTTGACCTCCAGCACATAGACCACGGCCTGTTCGCCATCGCCCTCGAAGACGCCATCGACCGCGCCCTGGATCGCGAACTGCACGTTCATCAGGCCGATCACCTTCAGCGCCTTGGCCATCAGCGTCGTCTGGCGGCGCAGCTCGTCCTGCAGCTTGGCAGGCAGCGAGTACGGCGGCAACGAACACGCCGAGTCGCCGGAGTGCACTCCCGCCTGCTCGATGTGCTCCATGATGCCGCCGATCATCACGTCGCTGCCGTCGCTGATGCAGTCGACGTCGACCTCGATCGCGTCGTCGAGGAAGCGGTCGAGCAGCACGGGCGACTTCTCGCTGACCTTGACCGCCTCGCGCATGTAGCGCTCGAGGTCGCGGTCGCCGTGCACGATCTCCATCGCCCGGCCGCCGAGCACGTAGCTCGGCCGCACGACCAGCGGGTAGCCGATCTCGTGCGCCAGCGCCAGCGCCTGGTCCTCGGTGCGCGCGGTGCGATTCGGCGGCTGCTTCAGGCCCAGCTGGTGCAGCAGCTTCTGGAAGCGCTCGCGGTCCTCGGCGATGTCGATCGAATCGGGCGACGTGCCGATGATCGGCACGCCGGCCTTCTCGAGGTCGAGCGCCAGCTTCAGCGGCGTCTGGCCGCCGTACTGCACGATCACGCCGACGGGCTTTTCCTTGTCGACGATCTCGAGCACGTCCTCGAGCGTCACCGGCTCGAAGTACAGGCGATCCGAGGTGTCGTAGTCGGTCGACACGGTCTCCGGATTGCAGTTGACCATGATGGTCTCGTAGCCGTCCTCGCGCATCGCCAGCGCGGCGTGCACGCAGCAATAGTCGAACTCGATGCCCTGCCCGATCCGGTTCGGGCCGCCGCCCAGCACCATGATCTTGCGGCGGTCGGTCGGCGCGGCCTCGCATTCCTCGTCGTAGGTCGAGTACATGTAGGCGGTCTGCGTCCCGAACTCGGCGGCGCAGGTATCGACACGCTTGTAGACCGGGCGCACGCCGGCGGCATGGCGCGCGCTGCGCACCTCGTGCTGGTTGGTGCCCAGCAGCTTCGCCAGGCGCTTGTCCGAGAAGCCCTTCTGCTTCAGGAAGCGCAGCTCGGCCGCCGACAGGCTGGCGAGCGTGCGGCCCTGCAGCTGCTTCTCGGTGGCGACGATCTCTTCGATCTGCGCCAGGAACCACGGGTCGATCCGCGTTTCGTCGAAGATCTCTTCCAGCGTCATGCCGACACGGAAGGCATCGCCGACGTACAGGATCCGCTCGGGCCCGGCGTTGCCGATGGCGTCGATGATTTCCTCGCGGTCGCTTTCGCGCTCGCTCAGACCATCGATGCCGGTCTCGAGGCCACGCAACGCCTTCTGGAAACTCTCCTGGAAGGTGCGGCCGATGGCCATCACCTCGCCGACCGACTTCATCTGCGTCGTCAGGCGCGGATCGGCCTCACGGAACTTCTCGAACGCGAAGCGCGGGATCTTCGTGACGACGTAGTCGATGCTGGGCTCGAAGCTCGCCGGCGTCGCGCCGCCGGTGATGTCGTTGCGCAGCTCGTCGAGCGTGTAGCCGACCGCCAGCTTGGCGGCGATCTTGGCGATCGGAAAGCCGGTCGCCTTCGACGCCAGCGCCGACGAGCGCGAGACGCGCGGATTCATCTCGATGACGATCATCCGGCCGTTGTCGGGGTTGATCGAGAACTGCACGTTCGAGCCGCCGGTGTCGACGCCGATCTCGCGCAGGATGGCGATCGACGCATTGCGCAGCAGCTGGTATTCCTTGTCGGTCAGCGTCTGCGCCGGCGCGACGGTGATCGAGTCGCCGGTGTGGATGCCCATCGGGTCGAGGTTCTCGATCGCGCAGACGATGATGCAGTTGTCCGCCTTGTCGCGGACCACTTCCATCTCGTACTCCTTCCAGCCGATCAGCGACTCTTCGATCAGCAGCTCGTTGGTCGGCGACAGGTCGAGGCCGCGCTTGCAGATCTCCTCGAACTCCTCCGGGTTGTAGGCGATGCCGCCACCGGTGCCGCCGAGCGTGAAGCTCGGGCGGATGACCATCGGGAAACCCGAGTGCGCCTCGGCGCCGCCGAGGTCGGCCTGGATGCGTTTCTGCACGCCCCAGGCCTCTTCCAGCGAATGCGCGATGCCGCTCTTGGCCGAATCGAGGCCGATCGAGGTCATCGCGTCCTTGAACTTCAGGCGATCCTCGGCCTTCTCGATCGCCTTCTCGTTGGCGCCGATCATCTCGACGTCGTACTTCGCCAGCACGCCGTGCTTGTGCAGGTCGAGCGCGCAGTTCAGCGCCGTCTGCCCGCCCATCGTCGGCAGGATCGCCATCTTCTCGTCGGGGCGCGCGCGGCGCTCCTTGGCGATGATCTTCTCGACCACCTGCCACGAGATCGGCTCGATGTAGGTGACGTCGGCCATCTCCGGGTCGGTCATGATCGTCGCCGGATTGCTGTTGACGAGGATGACGCGGTAGCCCTCCTGCCGCAGCGCCTTGCAGGCTTGTGCGCCGGAGTAATCGAACTCGCAGGCCTGGCCGATGATGATCGGGCCGGCACCGATGATCAGGATGCTTTGCAGGTCTTGGCGCTTAGGCATTCTGGGTCTCCATCAGCGCCACGAAACGGTCGAAGAGATAGGCGATGTCATGCGGTCCGGGGGAGGCCTCCGGGTGGCCCTGGAAGCAGAAGGCGGGGCGGTCGGTGCGGGCCAGGCCCTGCAAGGTGCCGTCGAAGAGGCTGATGTGCGTCGGCCGCAGCGTCGAAGGCAGCGACCTCTCGTCGACCGCGAAGCCATGGTTCTGGCTGGTGATCGAGACGCGGCCGGAGTCGAGGTCCTTCACCGGATGGTTCGCGCCGTGGTGGCCGAACTTCATCTTGAAGGTCTTGGCTCCGGACGCCAGCGCCATGATCTGGTGGCCGAGGCAGATGCCGAAGGTGGGGATGCCGGCGTCGATCAGCGTGCGGGTCGCTTCGATCGCGTAGTTGCACGGCTCGGGGTCGCCCGGCCCGTTGCTGAGGAAGATGCCGTCCGGCTTCAACTTCAGCGCTTCCGACGCTGGCGTCTGGGCCGGTAGCACCGTGACGCGGCAGCCGCGGCTGGCCAGCATGCGCAGGATGTTGTACTTGACGCCGTAGTCGAACGCGACGACGTGGAAGCGCGGAGCATCGAGCCGACCGTAGCCCTGGCCCAGCGTCCACTCGGTCTGGTCCCAGACATACGGCTCGCGCACCGAGACCACCTTGGCGAGATCCAGGCCGGACATGCTCGGTGCGCCCTTCGCGGCGGCGATCGCCGCGTCGATGTCGGTCTGAGAGATCACGTGGCCGACTTCGAATGCCACGATGCACCCGTTTTGCGCACCGCCGCTGCGCAGCACGCGCGTCAGGCGCCGGGTATCGATGCCGCTGATCGCGACAGTGCCCTCGCGCTGCAGGTACTGGGGCAGGCTCATCGCCTGGCGGAAGTTCGACAGGCGCGGCGGCAGGTCCTTGATGATCAGGCCGGCGGCATGGACCTTCTTGGCTTCGACGTCCTCGTGGTTGACGCCGTAGTTGCCGATGTGCGGATACGTCAGCGTGACGATCTGCCGGCAGTAACTCGGGTCGGTGAGGATTTCCTGGTAGCCGGTGAGTGCGGTGTTGAACACCACCTCGCCGACCGTGCGACCGGCGGTGCCGATCGAGGTGCCATGAAAGACCGTGCCGTCTGCGAGAACGAGGAGAGCGGGAGGCAGCAGGGGCAGCAACACAAAAGCTCCGGAAGTCGCGCACGCCCAGCTTCAGCTCCCCGACGTTTGGACCGTCGGAAACGGAAGTCCGGAAGAGGAAACTTCTGAAGGAGTTTCGCTAGGCTGCGGTGGTGGCGGGTAAACCTTCGAAGTATAGCCGCCTCGGGTTTGCCCTCACGCGCACGACACCCCAAGCGAGTGTCAGAGACCGATGGCCGCAATCCCCGCGCGGGCGATCTGCGCGTCCTCGTTCGACTTCACGCCGCTGACGCCGACAGCGCCGGCGCATTGGCCCTCGACGAGGATCGGAACGCCGCCTTCGAGCATGCCTTCGAGCGCCGGTGCGCTGAGAAACGACACACGGCCCTGGTTGATCATGTCTTCGTAGACCTTGCTCTCGCGCCGGCCGATCGCGGCGGTGCGCGCCTTGGCCGGCGCGATCTGCGCCGAGATCGGCGCAGCGCCATCGAGCCGCTGCAGCCAGAGCAGGTGGCCGCCATCGTCGACGATGGCGATCGTCACCGCCCATTGGTGGCTGCGCGCCTCGGCTTCAGCGGCCTGCGCGATCGCGCGCGCGTCGTCGAGGGTCAGGTGCGGCTTGGTCTTCATCGGGGGAACTCCAGGTTTCGCGAGGCGCGCAGTTTGCCCCAATCGCCTTCGCTTTCGCGGCGAGGCTGCATCGGCGTACGATGCGTCTTGGTGGAACTTAGAATCCCGCCGCGGTGTCCATAACCGCATTGCTGTCATTCATTGACTGGAGGTTCCATGAACGATCAAGGCCTGCAACCCTTCGGCCTCGCCGGGTCGGGCACGCTGGCGGCGGAACGCAACCGCGTCCTGCGCAACACTTACTGGCTGCTCGCCGTCTCGATGGTGCCGACGGTGCTGGGCGCCTGGGTCGGCGTCACCACCGGCTTCGCCGCGGCGATGAGCCCGATGGTCGGCCTGATGGTCTTCCTGGCCGGCGCCTTCGGCTTCATGTTCGCGATCGAGAAGACCAAGCACTCGTCGACCGGCGTTTACGTGCTGCTCGGCTTCACGTTCTTCATGGGCCTGATGCTGGCGCGCCTTCTGGCGTCGGTGCTGGGCTTCAAGAACGGCTCGTCGCTGATCATGATGGCCTTCGGCGGTACCGCGGCGATCTTCTTCGCGATGGCCACATTGGCGACCGTGATCAAGCGCGACCTGTCGACGATGGGCAAGTTCCTGACCGTCGGCGCGTGGATCCTGTTCTTCGCGTTCATCGCCAACGCGTTCCTGCAGTCGTCCGCGCTGATGCTGACGCTGCTGGTCCTGTGCCTGGGCATCTTCTCGGCCTTCATCCTCTATGACGTCAAGCGCGTCATCGATGGCGGCGAGGACAACTACATCAGCGCGACGCTGTCGATCTACCTGAGCGTCTACAACGTCTTCCAGAGCCTGCTGGCCATCCTCGGGATCTTCGGCGGCGAGCGTGACTGACGCTTCGTAGTCTCCCGATGTCGAAAGGCCCCGCATGCGGGGCCTTTTTCATGCGCGATCGAAGACCGCCATGCTCTCGACGTGAGCGGTGTGCGGAAACATGTTGACGACACCCGCCGCACTGCAGCGATACCCGGCCTGGTGGACGAGCAGCCCCGCGTCGCGCGCCAGCGTCGCCGGGTTGCAGCTGACGTAGACGATGCGCCGCGGCGGCGTCCAGCCCTCGCGCGGCGCCTCGTGCAGCTCGGCCAGCGCCTTGGCCAGCGCGAACGCACCTTCGCGCGGCGGATCGACCAGCCACTTGTCCGCCTGCCCGTAGCCGACCAGTTCGTCGGCGCTGAGCTCGAACAGGTTGCGCGCCTCGAAGCGCGTGCGCGCCGCCAGCCCGTTGCGCTCGGCGTTTTCGCGCGAGCGCTGCACCAGCGCCTCGCTGCCCTCGATGCCCAGCACCTCGCGCACCTGCGTCGCGATCGGCAGCGTGAAGTTGCCGAGGCCGCAGAACCAGTCGATCACGCGCTCGTCGGGTCGCAGATCGAGCAGGCCGAGCGACCGGTGCACGAGCACGCGGTTGATGTGGTGGTTGACCTGCGTGAAGTCGGTCGGCTTGAAGGGCATCAACAAGCCGTACTCGGGCAAGCTGTAGGCCAGCTCGGGGCCGGCGTCGTCGAGGCGATGCACGCTGTCCGGCCCCTTGGGCTGCAGCCACCACTGAACGCCGTGTTCGGCACCGAACGCGGCCAGCCGATCGCGGTCGCCGGCGCTCAACGGTTCGAGGTGCCGCAGCACCAATGCGATCACCGGCCCCTCGTCCCGCTCGCCGACCGCGAGCTCGATCTGCGGCAAGCGGTCGCGCTGGTCCATCGCGCCGATCAGCGCGCGTAGCGGCAGCAGCATGGCGCTCACTTTGGCCGGTAGCACGGGGCACACCGACATGTCGGCGACGTAGCGCGACTTGCGCTCGTGAAAGCCGATCAGCACCGTGCCCTTCTTCGCGACGTGCCGCACCGACAGTCGGGCTCGGTAGCGGTAGCCCCAGGTGGGCCCTTCGATCGGACGCAGCATGCGCTCGGGCCGCACCTTCGACAGGTGCTGCAGCCCATCCTCGAGCGCCCGCTGCTTGATCGCCACCTGCGCTGAAGGCTCGAGGTGCTGCATCTTGCAGCCGCCGCAGGCGCCGGCATGCAGGCCGAAGTGCGGGCAGCCGGGCCGCGTGCGCAGCGGGCTCTCACGGCGCAATGCCGTCAGCGTGCCCTGCTCCCACTGGTTCTTGCGCCGGCCGACCTGAACCTGGACCTCCTCGCCGGGCAATGCGCCTTCGATGAAGACGACCTTGCCTTCGCTGTTGCGGGCGACGCCCTGGGCTTCGATGTCGATCGACTCGACCTTCAGCCATTCCTCGTTTGCTGTCATGGGGCCGGATTATCCCGGCCCGGGCATCAAGGCTTCACGTAGTCGGAAACGACCTTCCAGCGTCCCTCCTGGATCTGCGACAGGCGCGACATGTCGCTGCCCAGGCGCTTCGTCGACGTGAACGTCATCTCCGGGCTGCCGAAGATGTCCGGCGGCACGACCATCGTGTCCATCGACTTGATGAATCCATCGACGCTCAGGTTCGGACCCGCCTTCTGCGCCGCACGGATGAACGTGTCGATGATGTTGTAGCCGTAGACCGAGAACACCGTCGGGTCCTCGTTGAACTTGGTCTTGTACTTCGTGGCCCAGAAACGGATCGGCTGCGAGGCTTCGTCGAGGTACGGGTGCTGCGTGCCATGGGTGGCGTACAGCCCATCCATCGCCTTGCCGCCGAGCTTGTGGATCAGGTCGGTGTAGGTCGCGCTGGAGCCGAGGAAGGTGGGGTTGAAGCCGGTCTTGCGCGACTCTGCGATCGTGCCGATGGTCTCGCGGATGATCGTGCCGAGCACCACGACCTCGCAGCCGGCGGCCTTCATGCGGGCGACCTGCGACGAGAAGTCGGTGGCACCGCGCTTGTAGGTCGTGCGCTCTGCCAGCTCGCCGCCGGCGGCCTTCATCCCCGCTTCGGCGCCGCGCAGCACTTCCAGCCCGAACTCGTCATCCTGGTACAGGGTGCAGACCTTCTTCGCGGCCTTGTCCTTGATGAGCTTGGGCAGCGCGGTGCGGACCTGGTCGTAGTAGGTCACGGCGAACGAGTACTTGAGCTTGTGGAAGGGCTCGTACATCTCGCGTGCCGCAGTGATCGGCATGAAGTTGATGACGTTCTTCTCGAACTGAACCGGCATCGCAGCATTGTTCTGCGCCGTGCCGATGTGGCCGGCCATCACGAAGATCTTGTCCTGGTTGACGAGCTTCTGCGCCGCGAGCACCGCGCGCTTCGGGTCATAACCCGAGTCCTCGACCAGCAGCTTGAGTTTGCGGCCGTGCACACCGCCCTGCTCGTTGACTTCGTCCACGCGCAGCATCATGCCGAGCCGCGCCTGCTTGCCGAACGCAGCGATCGGACCCGACAAGTCCTGGATCGAACCGATCAGGATTTCGCCCTTGGCGACCCCCTGGGTCTGCGCCGCAAGCGGCAACGCGGCAATCGCGAGCGATACGGCGGCCAACAGGTGAGCGAGTCTCATGGCGATTCGTCTCCGAAGAAGGGTGCGGGGCATGCTAGCGCCGGCCCTGCCGCACCACATCTCGGGACAAACGCTGACCACCGATCGCGGTCAGCGAAATCACGCGCGCTTCAGAACAGCGAGTCGCGATCGACGCCCTGGCGCGCCATCCGGCGCTTGAGCTTCAGCAGCGCCTCCTGCTGGATCTGGCGTATGCGTTCGCGCGTCAAGGACAGCCGCGCGGCCAACATCTCCAGCGTCTCGGGGTCGCGGTCCTGCAGCCCATAACGTCCGGCCAGGACCTCGCGTTCGCGGTCATTCAGTTCGGCAAGGCCGTGCGCCAGCAGCTGTTCGACCTCGCGGCTGAGCATCAGGCCGACCGGATCGATCGCCTGGTCGTCGACGACGCTGTCGAGCAGCGACTCGGCCGCATCGCCTTCGAGCGGCGCATCGAGCGATGCGGGATGCTCGGCCATCTTCAGCAGCGCAGCGACTTCGGCGACCGGGCGGCCGAGCCGCAGCGCGATGTCCTCGGTGCGCACCGAACGCGCGGCATCGGCTTGCAGCGACGACTGCGCCTCGAGCGCACGCCGCGCCTTGATCACCTGGTTCAGCTCGCGCACCACGTGCACCGGCAGGCGCACCAGCCGGGCCTGGTGCATGATCGCGCGCTCGATGCTCTGGCGCACCCACCACGACGCATAGGTCGAGAAGCGGAAGCCGCGCTCGGGCTCGAACTTGGCGATCGCGTGCATCAGGCCGAGGTTGCCCTCCTCGATCAGGTCCGGCATCGGCAGGCCGCGGCCGAGGTAGTTCTTGGCGATGCTGACGACGAGGCGCAGGTTGCGCTCGATCATCGCCTGGCGCGCATCGAAGTCGCCCTGCCGGGCGCGCGTCGCCGTCAGGAACTCTTCTTCGGGCGTGAACAGCGGCGCGCGGCGGATCTCGCGCAGGTAGAGCTGCAAGGTGTTGCCGACATCGGCGTCGCCCGCGGCGATCTCGATGCCATTGTTGCCGGGCACGTCGCCGTCATCGGCGTTGGCCGGCGGGCGCGGCCCGGCGCCATCGGCACCCTCCGGGCCGTTTGCATGCGCGTCGCGCCGCTTGGCCATGGTGCTGCATCCGTTCGGAGCGCCAGGCCTCTACCTGGGCGGCAGCAAGCGTGCCGGATCGATCGGCTTGCCTTGCTTGCGGATCTCGAAGTGAAGCTGGACGCGCTCGGCGTCGCTCGACCCCATTTCTGCGATTCGCTGGCCCCGGCGCACCACCTGATCCTCCTTCACAAGCAGGGTCTGATTGTGCGCGTACGCGGTGAGGTAGGTGTTGTTGTGCTTGACGATTACGAGGTTACCGTAACCACGCAATCCGGAGCCCGCGTAGACGACCCGGCCGTCGGCCGCGGCGAGCACCGGGTCGCCGGCCTTGCCGGTGATCGCCAGGCCTTTGCTGCGCCCTTCTTCGAACGGTGTCGCAACCTGCCCGCCGGCCGGCCACAGCCAGTTCAGATCATCTTCGGGGTCCTTCGGCGGTGCCGGGGTCGGTGCGGGGCCGGATGCGGCAGCGGCCGGCGCTGCACCGGGTGTTGCCGGCACGGCGCCAGGGGCCGATGCGGCCGTCGCCGGCAGCTTCGCATCGAGCGGGCGCGCCTCGACGCGCGAGCCCGCAACGCCGCGCGCAGCCACGGCATTGGGATCGACGCTCGGCGGCAGGACCCGCAACACCTGGCCGACCTCGATCAGGTTGGCATTCTCGATGCCGTTCCAGCGCGCCACGTCGCGCCAGTTCTGCCCGTTCTCGAGGCCGATGCGGATGAGAGTGTCACCGGGGCGAACGGTGTAGTAGCCGGGCTTGCCGGCGTTCTCGGCATTCGGCAGCGGCTTGGCGTCTGCCGCCACCGCCGATGCAACAGCGGCCGGGGCCGAGGCGGCCGCGGCCACGCGCGGCGTCCCGACGCGGTCCTCGACCGGGGCCTTGTTCCGGGACGATGCACAGCCCGCCATCAGCAGCACCAGCAGCACGGACAACAACGGCAATCGATCGAACATTGGGCGCACAGCCGCGCGAGCGGCAGCAAGGTCAGACGACGCCGGATTTTAGAGGTACGAAGTGAACGCCCTCATGTTGCGAGCGCGTCCAGCCCGCGGCGCTGCGGTCGACCACCACCAGGACCTGCCCGCCGCCGGCCGATTGCATCGGCGCGATGAGTCGGCCGCCGACCGCCAGCTGATCGAGCCACGCCGCGGGCAGATCGTCTCCGCCGGCAGCAGCGATCAGACTGTCGTACGGTGCGCGCGGCGCGTGACCGAGCATGCCGTCGCCGTGCACCAGGCGGACCTGGTCCAGCCGCCATGGCGCGAGATTGATGCGCGCCTTGTCGAACAGCGGCCGCAGTCGTTCGATCGACACCACATGCCGCGCCATGCAGGCCAGCAGGGCGGTCTGGTAGCCGCAGCCGGTGCCGATCTCGAGCGTGCGGCCGAGGTGCCCGTCGCGTCGCGCATTGGTCCCTTCGTACAGCAAACCGATCATGCGCGCGACGACCGACGGCTTCGAGATCGTCTGGCCGTGCCCGATCGGCAGGCTGGTGTCCTCGTAGGCCTGGTTGGCGAGCGCGGTGTCGACGAAGTGATGGCGCGGCACGCGCCCCATGGCATCGAAGACCGCCTCGCCGCGCAGCCCTTCGGCGCGCAGGCGATCGATCATGCGCTGCCGTACATGCGCCGAGTCCAGGCCGAGGCCGCTCGGCGTGGCCAGGCGTGATGCATCGAGCGCGGCCTGGTGCAGCAGGCGCTGCGGCCGCAGCGGCTCGCGCGCCGCGCTGGGCGCACGCGAGGCGGGCGTGCCGACCTTTTCGAGCTCGAGCGGAAAGCCGCGGCGCTTGCCGCTCATGCCGAGAACCCGAGCCGATCGCGCCATGCGCCCAATGCCGCGTGCTCGGTCAGATCGACCTGCAGCGGCGTGATCGACACGCAGCCCTGCGCCGTGGCGTGGAAGTCGGTGCCCTCGCCGGCTTCGCGTGCATCGCCGGCCGGGCCGATCCAGTAGATCTTTTCGCCGCGCGGGTTCACCTGACTGACCACCGGCTCGCTGGCATGGCGCCGGCCGAGCCGCGTGACGCGACGCAGCAGCCGCTCGGCATCGGGGCGGTTCGGGATGTTGACGTTCAGCAGCCACGGCGCCGCTGGCCGCGGCTCGGCGAGCACCTGTTCGACCACTGCACGTGCGACGCGACCAGCCTGCGCCAGATGCGTCCAGCCCTTATCGACCTGCGAGAACGCGATCGCCGGGATGCCGAACAGGTAGCCTTCCATCGCTGCCGCCACGGTGCCCGAATACAGCGTGTCGTCGCCCATGTTCGCGCCCTGGTTGATGCCAGAGAGCACGAGATCCGGGCGCTGCGGGAGCACGCCGGTCAAGGCCACGTGCACGCAGTCGGACGGGGTGCCGTTGACGACCAGGAAACCTCGCTGCGTCCCGCCCTGCGCCTCGAACACCGACAGCGGCCGGTTCAAGGTCAACGCGTTCGACGTGCCGCTGGCGTTCTGCTCCGGTGCGATCACGGTGATCTCGCCGAGCCCTTGCATCGCTTCGACCAGCGTTGCCAGGCCGGGGGCCAGGTAGCCGTCGTCGTTGGCGATCAGGATGCGCATCTGAGCTGGGGGCTGAGCATGCGGCGATTGTAGGGAGTCGTCACCCTTGCGACGCGATGCAACGGCGGCGCTGCCTAACATGCGGACCTTCGATCCGGCCACCTGGCCCACGGGAGACACGAGCGATGCAAGCCTGGATTTGCGACAACCCGATCGGCGTCGACGCGCTGCAATGGAAAGACCTGCCGACACCCGAACCGGGGCCCGGCGAGGTGCGATTGGCGGTGCGCGCCGCGAGCCTGAACTTCCCGGACATCCTGATCGTCCAGAACAAGTACCAGGTCAAACCGCCGCTGCCCTTCGTGCCGGGGTCGGAGTACGCCGGCGTCGTCGAAGCCGTCGGTGCCGGCGTGACGCAGTTCAAGCCCGGCGATCGGGTCGCCGCGCTGGGCAGCACCGGCGGGTTCGGCACCCACGCGATCGTCGGCGCCGACCGCCTGATGCCGCTGCCGCCCGGCTTCGCGTTCGAGCATGCCGCGGCCTTCGCCTTCACCTACGGCACCTCGCATCACGCACTGATCGACCGCGGCATGCTGAAGGCCGGCGAAACGGTGCTCGTGCTCGGCGCGGCCGGCGGTGTCGGCACCGCGGCGCTGCAGATCGCGAAAGCGGCCGGCGCGCGCGTGATCGCGGGCGCATCGACGGACGAGAAGTGCGCGCTGTGCAAGGAGCTCGGTGCCGACGCGACGCTGAACTACAGCAAGGAGAACGTGCGTGACGCGCTGAAGGCGCTGACCGACGGCAAGGGCCCCGACATCGTCTACGACCCCGTCGGCGGTGATCTGGCGGAGCCGGCATTTCGCTCGATCGCCTGGCGCGGCCGCTACCTGGTGATCGGCTTCGCCGGCGGCGGCATCCCCGCGCTGCCGTTCAACCTCGCACTGCTGAAAGGCGCGTCCATCGTCGGTGTGTTCTGGGGCGACTTCGTGCGCCGCGAGCCGCGCGCGAATGCGGCTGCGCTGGCCCAGCTCGCGGCCTGGTATGCCGAAGGCAAGGTCCGGCCGGTCATCGACGAACAATTGCCGATGAGCGAACTGCATCGCGCCTATGCGCGCATGACAGGCCGGGAGGTCAAGGGCAAGGTGGTCCTCGTCAATGCGTAAGCGTTGGTGACAGCAGCGCAAAACCTCCCCCCTTGGAGGGGTTCGGCGCGGGGGTATCTGCGCTAGCATTTCGGCTGGGAGAACAAAACTCATGGCCGTCAAGGTCCTCATCCTCGAAGACAACCCGGTCGCTCGCAGCTTCCTGTGCCGAGTCGTGCGCGAGAGCTTCAGCGACTCGATCACCATCACGGAAGCCGGCGACCTCGAAAGTGCGCGTGCCCAGATCAGCCTGACCGGCGGCCCGAGCGGCCTGCATGGCGTCGATCCGTTCAAGCTGATCCTCGTCGACCTCGAGCTGCCGGACGGCAACGGCATGGAGCTGCTCGCCGAGCTGACGCAGTACCCCGCGACCAAGGTCGTCACCACGCTCTATTCCGACGACGATCACCTCTTCCCGGCGCTGCAGTGCGGTGCCGACGGCTACCTGCTGAAGGAAGACCGCTTCGAGGTGCTGGTCGAGGAACTGCAGAAGATCGTGCGCGGCCAGCCGCCCTTGTCGCCGGCGATCGCGCGCCGCCTGTTGACGCACTTCCGCAGCGGATCTCGCGGCACCGACGGCCGGGCACCGGATTCCGGTTTCGCCCCGCTCGACTACGCGGCCGTCAGCCGCCCGGTGCCGCTCGAAAAGCCACCCGAGCACGACCGCCTGACGCCGCGCGAGAGCGAGGTGCTGACCTACCTGAGCAAGGGCTTCACGATCAAGGAGATCGCGAGCCTGATGGGCATCAAGTGGTTCACCGTCAACGACCACATCAAGTCGATCTACAAGAAGCTCAACGTCTCCAGCCGCGCCGAAGCCGCCGTGCTGGCGACCAAGCAAGGCCTGGTGTGACCGGCCCGGGCCTGTCCCGGGTTCGCTGCCGCTCAAGTCGCCCGTTATGACGGCCGACGCTTCCCATCCCGTCGCCGAGCCCGGCGGCGATGCCGGCGCTGATTCGCGCCACGATTCCCGCAACGATTCGCAGCTCGACTCGCGCTGGGTCGACCAGGCCTTCCTCTCGCGCAGTTCGGCAATGGCACGCTGGATGGGCTGGCGGCTGCGCGTGCTGGTCGTGCTGGCGCTGCTCGGCAGCGTCGGCGTGTTCGCGCTGTTGCGCGTGTTGGCTGTCCTGCCGCACATCGATGCGCAGTGGCGCAGCATCGGCCCCAACGGCATCGAACTGGTCGGCAGCAGCGATCCGGCATTGCGGCAGAAGGTCGGCCGGCGCCTGGTGGCGCTGGAACGCAGCGATGGCCGCCGCATCGAGGTCGACGCGAGCCTGCTGCAGCGGTCGCCGCGCTGGACCGTCGGTGACGTTGAACGAGGGCGCCAGATTGCGCTGCAGGACCACGTGGGCCAGGCCCTGCGCGAGCCGGTGCTGCGATTCGTGTTCGACGATCGCAGCATCGTCGAGCTGAAGCCGGCGCCGCGCGGCTTTCCCGGGTTGGGCGCGCTGTTCTGGCTGCTGTGCGCGCTGGCGCTGGTGTTGTACCTGATCGCTGCAGTCGTCGCACTGGCGGCGCCGGGCGTTGCGAACCTGCTGTATGCGCTGGTCGCGGTCAGCCAGAGCGCCAACCTCGTGCTGATCGCCGTCGAATCGATGCCCGCCTTCGGCGTTGCACCGGGCTTCGGTCAGCTGGCGCTCGATCTGCGCACGCTGTGCGACCTGGTCGCCGCGGCAGCGATCCTGCATGCCTGCCTGGTGCACCCCGCGCGGCTGCCGCGAGCCGGCTGGCTCGCGATCGCCGCATGGAGTGGCGCGCTGCTGTTCGCGCTGCTGGCGATGCGGCAGGCGCTGCCGGCGCAATGGTGGTTGACCCAGGCCATGCTGATCGGCTACGGGCTCGCGGCGGTCGCCGTGCTGACCTGGTCGTATCGCCTCGAGCCGCACCCGTTCTCGATCGTCGTGCGCCGCCTTGGGCTCGCCGCCAGCGGCATCCTGATCCTGCTGACCATCGCCGTCGCACTGGTCAGCACTGAATCGCAGGGCCAGCACACGGTGGCGACCTTCGGCTCGATGGCCTGGTACGTGTTCATCGCGTCGCTGCTGCTGCTCGTGCCCTTCATGTCGCGCTCGCAGCACGTGATGCGCGAGTTCGCGATGCTGGCCGGCATCAGCACCGTCGCCACGTCGCTCGACTTGTTGTTCGTCGCGGTGTTCGCGCTCGGCCAGTTCGCCTCGGTGACCTTGTCGCTGTTCGTCGCGCTCGGGTTGTATGTCGGCGCACGCCAATGGCTCGTCAACCAGTTCATGGGCACGGGCGTGCTGACCGCCGAGCGCATGTTCGAGAGTCTGTACCGCGTCGCGCGCGAGATCGAGGCCACCCCGCGCAAGTCCGAAGACCAGCTGGCGCGGCTGCTGCGCGAGCTGTTCGAGCCGCTGGAGGTCGCGCGCGTGCCACGCCCGGTCTCTCGCACGCGGGTCGCTTCCGACGGCTCGACGATGGTCGTGCCGGTGCCGCGGCTGCCGGGCGCGGCCGAGGACGACGAGCAGCCCGCCAGCGGCGCGATCGTGCTGCGTTATGCACGGCGCGGCCGGCGCCTGTTCAGCAGCGAGGACGCGCGCCTGACCGATCGCGTGCTCGAACAACTGCGCCGCGCCGTGGCCTTCGATCGCGCTGTCGAACAGGGCCGCAGCGAGGAGCGCGCGCGCATCGCGCAGGACCTGCACGACGACATCGGCGCGCGCCTGCTGACGCTGATGTACAAGGCGCAGAACCCGGAGATGGAGGAGTACATCCGCCATACGCTGCAGGACCTCAAGACACTGACGCGCGGGCTGGCTGCATCGAGCCACAAGCTGTCGCATGCCGCGGCCGAGTGGAAGTCCGACATCACGCAGCGCCTGAACGTCACGCACTGCGACCTGGTGTGGTCGTTCAGCGCCGATCGCGACATCCCGCTGACGGTGGTGCAGTGGTCGGGCCTGACGCGCGTGCTGCGCGAGCTGGTCAACAACATCATCGCGCACGCGCAGGCCAGCTGCGTCGAGATCTCGGGGCAGTACGACCGCGGCCGCCTGGTGCTGACCGTCAGCGACGACGGCATCGGCCGCCAGCCCGAACGCTGGTCGCACGGCCTCGGGTTGGGCGGCGTGCGCAAGCGCGTGAAGCTGCTCGGCGGCGAAGTGCGCTGGCGCGAGCGCAGCAGCCGCGGCATCGTCTGCGAGGTGCGCGTGCCGCTGCTCGGCACGCGCGTCTGAAGTCCGGCCCCAGGTGAGCCCACAAACTGAGCGGCCCGGAAACGACGAAGCCGGGACAGTGCCCGGCTTCGCTCTCAATCCTTGGGGTGGCTGATGGGACTCGAACCCACGACGACCAGAATCACAATCTGGGACTCTACCAACTGAGCTACAGCCACCACGGAAGCCGCGAATTATAGCCTGCGCCGTGCGGCGCAGGCTCGGCGCGGCCGGCTTTCAACGACTGGCCGCCGATGCTGCCGCCTCGAGCGCCGCTGCCGGCTTGACCTCGACCTTCAGTCGCGTCTTCAGCGCGCGGTAGTAGGCCTGCGATTCGGCCTGCGACCAGACCTGCGCGTACTGCGCCTGCAGTCGCGTGCCCTCTTCCGGCAGCTTCTCGCGCTCGAGCACCTTCTCGATGCGTGCGACGACGAAACCCTCGCCGGGTACCTCGGTGCCAACGTAGGCCGGCAGCTTCGACACGTCGGCTCGCAGCACCGCATCGAGCGCCGGACGCGCCAGGCCATCCGGCCGCGCGCGCGACACGGTGCCGGTCGATGGCAACTCGGCCTCCCCGTCCTTTCGGAGTTGGGCCAGGCGCGCCTCGCCATCCTTGCGCGCGAGCGCCATCGCCTGCTCGGCCTGCAGCAGCGCGCGCACGCGGTCCTTGACCTCGGCCAGCGGCTGCGTGTGCGCCGGGCGGTGCTCGACGATGCGCGCCGATGCGAGCTGGTTCGGGCCAACCTCGACCGCGTCGGTGTTGCGCTTGTTGCGCACCGCATCGGTGGCGAACACCGCCTCCAGCAGTTTGGTCGATGCGAGCGCGCCGGTCGCGTCGGGTGCCGGCGTGCGGGTCACCGTCGCGCTGCGCTTCTCGAGCTTCAGCTTGTCGATCACCGGCTTCAGGCTGTCGTAGTCCGAGTACACGGTGTTCGTGAACTGCTCGGCCGCGTCGACCCACTTCTTCTGCGCCGCCTGCTTGCGCGCTTCGTCCTCGATCGCTGCGCGCACTTCTTCGAACGGCTTCTTCGCGCCGCCCCGTGTCGCCTCGAGCTTGATGATGTGGAAGCCGAAATCGCTCTCGACGACGTTGCTGATCTCGCCGGCCTTCATCGCGTAGACCGCGTCCTCGAACGGCTTGGTCATCGCGCCCTTGCCGAAGAAGTCGAGGTCACCGCCCTGCGCCGCCGAGCCCGGATCCTCCGACTGCTTGCGTGCGACGTCGGCAAAGCTGTCGGGCGCCTTGCGCAGCTCGGCCAGCAAGGCTTCGGCGCGCGCCTTGGCCTTCTGCTTGACATCCCCGGCGGCGTCCTTGTCGGCCTTGATCAGGATGTGGCGCGCGCGGCGCTCCTCGGCGCTGGTGTAGCGGGCGATGTTCTCGCCGTAGTACTTGCGCAACTCCTCGTCGGAGACCGTGATGCCCTTCTTCAGCACCTCGAGATCGAGCACGACGTACTCGATCGTCGCGCGTTCGGGCGCGCGGAACTGCGCCTCGTGGCCCTTGTAGTAGGCCTCGATGTCGGCATCGCCCGGATTGACCTTGGGCAGGTAGTCCTTCACGTCGAAGCGCGCATAACGAATCTCGCGCCGCTGCAGCAGCGGATCGAGCGCGCTGGCGACGATGGCCGGCGGCGCCAGCACCGAGTCGGCGATGCCGCGCATCACCTGGCGCGCCTTCAGATCCTGCGCGAGCCGGGCTTCGAACATCTGCGGTGTCATGCCCTGCGCCTGCAGGATCGACTTGTAGGTCGCGACGTCGAAGCTACCGTCGGGCCGCTTGAACTGTGCGAGCTCGGGCAGCGCCTGCAGTTCGCGCACGACCTTGTCATCGGATACGTCCAGGTGCAGGCGGTGCGCGGCGGCGAGCATCACGCGTTCGCGCACCAGTTGCTCCAGCGTTTCCGATCGCATCGCGGCAGAGTCGAGCAGCTTGGGGTCGAGGTTGGGCATCTGCCGGCGCAGGCGCTCGGCCTGCTGCTGGTGCGCGGCATCCCATTCGGCCTGCGCGATCGGCTGGCCGTCGACCTTGGCGACGGTTTGCTTTCGGTCCTCGGTGAAGCTCGAGTAGCCCTGAATGCCGAAGACGAGGAAGGACGGAACGATCAGGATCAGCAGCAGCAGTTGCAGCAGCTTGGTATGCGTACGGACGAATTCGAACATGACGGCCTCGGGGAGACGTTCGTTTGCGGCAGCGGCCGCCGAACGCGAAAAAGGCGAACCGCGGTTCGCCTTCTTGTTGCTTGCCTCGCCCCTCGATGAACGAGGGAGCGGCGGATTCTAGCGGTGGTGGGTGCTGACGGGCTCGAACCGCCGACCTACGCCTTGTAAGGGCGCCGCTCTACCAACTGAGCTAAGCACCCAACGCTTCGAACCTGACTCACTCAGTTGACGGCGTCCTTCAAGGCTTTGCCGGCGCGGAACTTGGGCACCTTGGCGGCCTTGATCTTGATCGCCGCGCCGGTGCGCGGGTTGCGTCCGCTGCGCGCAGCGCGCTTGCTGACGGCGAAGGTACCGAAACCGACGATCGACACGCTGCCATTCTTTTTCAGGGTCGTCTTGACGCCCCCGATCAGGGCCTCCAAGGCGCGCGTGGCCGCCGCCTTGGAAATATCGGCCTGTGTGGCGATGTGCTCGATCAGCTCGGACTTGTTCACGAAGGTACCCCCTCTCAATGATGTCTCGAAGAGTTCGGATGGCTTGGGCGCGGGCTTCGGCGTTGATGCTGGCCGCTGCGTCTTTAGGACTCTTGCGCGGGTGTTCCGCGTCTCGTCGATTACAGCGGCGCCCTCTGACAGTGTCAAGCGCGGAGGGCGGATTCTATGCGCAGCACCTGCGGCATTCACAAAGCGTTGCTCGCCGCTGCGCGGGCTCAACGGGCGCGTGCGCGGATCTCCGGCAGCGCCTTGCGCAGGTAGTAGATCATCGACCAGATCGTCAGCACGCAGGCGATGAGGATCAGCACCGTGCCCCACCAGCGCGTGTCGATCAGCCCGAACAGCACCCCATCGAACAGCAGGAACGGGATCGCGACCATCTGCGTCGTCGTCTTCAGCTTGCCGAGCATGTGCACGGCGACGCTGCGCAACGCGCCGATCTGCGCCATCCATTCGCGCAGCGCCGAGATCGCGATCTCGCGGCCGATGATGACCAGCGCGACGAACACATCGACGCGCGTCAGGTGCACCAGCACCAGCAGCGACGCGCAGACCAGGAACTTGTCGGCCACCGGATCGAGGAAGGCGCCGAAGGCCGAGGTCTGGTTCAGCTTGCGCGCGAGCCAGCCGTCGGCCCAGTCGGTCAGCGCGAACAGCACGAACATCACGGTCGCCGTGAGGTTGCGCACCGGCGTGTCGAGCGGCAGATAGAACACGCCGACGATCAACGGGATCGCCACGATGCGAGCCCAGGTCAGCAAGGTCGGCAGCGTGAGGAACATGCCGGTCATTGTGCCGGACAGATTCGACGTGTCAGTCCAGGCTGCGCGGCTTGAAGCGGCGATCGTCGGCGAACAGGAAGACTTCGGTGAACTTCCAGGGCTTCGGCAAGTGCGACACCTCGGCGAACGGCGCCGCGCGGTGCACCGCATCGATGGCCAGCTGCACGGTGTCGCGCGCCTGGCTGGGCTGGCGCATCACGCTGACGCGGCGCACGCTGCCGTCACCGTTGAGCTCGATCTCCAGCACGGGGATCGCCAGCAGCGGTTCCGGCGGCACGCCGTCGTAGCTGGCACTGCGTGATGCGGCGACGATGCGCTGGGCGGCGATCACGCGGTATTCGTCCCAGTTGCGCGCGCGCTTCTGTGGTGCCGGCTTGATGGCGGTGGGCGCAGGCGCCGGCGTCGGCGCGGGCCGTGCTGCGGCCGCCGGTGGCGGTGCCGGGCGTGCCGGCGCTGGGGGTGGCGGCGTCGGGCTGGAACATCCGCCGACCAGCAGCAGGGCCGACACGCGATGCGGCCAGCGTTTCGATTTCAGTCGTTCAATGAAGCGCACGGTAGATCGTCTCCGCCAGGTCATGCGAGATGCCGTCGACACCCGCGAGGTCTTCAACGCTCGCGGCCGTCACGCCGCGGACACCGCCGAAGCGCTGCAACAACCGGGCACGCTTTTTCGGCCCGACTCCGGGAATTTCTTCCAATCTGCCGCCGCCGGTGCGCACGCTGGCGCGGCGCGCGCGCATGCCGGTGATCGCGAATCGATGGGCCTCGTCGCGGATCTGCGCCACCAGCATCAGCGCCGCGGAGTCGTGGCCGAGGTAGACCTTGTCGCGGCCGTCGGCGAACACCAGTTCCTCGAGGCCGACCTTGCGGCCTTCACCCTTCTCGACACCGACGATCAGCGACAGGTCGAGCCCGAGCGCAGTGAACACCTCGCGCGCCATCGCGACCTGCCCGCGCCCGCCATCGACCAGCACCAGGTCGGGCATGCGCAAGCCCTTGACGCTGCCGCTGCCGGAGGCGTCCGGCGCGTTCAGCGCTTCGGCCAGCTTCGCATAGCGCCGCGTCAGCACCTGGCGCATCGCGGCGTAGTCGTCGCCGCCGGTGATGCCCTCGATGTTGTAGCGCCGGTATTCGTTGTTGCGCATGCCGTGGTTCTGGTAGACGACGCACGAGGCCTGCGTCGATTCGCCGGCGGTGTGGCTGACGTCGAAGCACTCGATGCGGAAGGCATCGAGGTCCGGCACCACGAGGTCGAGCGCATCGACCAGCGCGCGCGTGCGTTCGCGCTGCGAGCCTTCTTCGGCCAGCAACCGCGCCAACGCGATCTGGGCGCCCTTCTCGGCCATCTCGAGCCAGACACGGCGCTGTTCGCGCGGCTGGTGCTGCGCATGAAGGCGCACGCCGGTCTGCTCCGACAGCGCCTCGAGCAGCGCGGCATCGACCGCATGGCTCATCACCAGGGCCGGCGGCGGCGCGATGCCGAGGTAATGCTGCGCGATGAAAGCCTCGAGCACCTGCTGCTCGACCGAAGGACGATCGGCGCGCTCGTCGGCTTCGTCGGCCGACAGCGCGGTGGCCTCCTCGACGTGCGTCGGGAAGTACGCACGATCGCCCAGGTGGCGGCCGCCGCGCACCATCGCCAGGTTGACGCAGGCGCGGCCGCCGTGAACGCGCACCGCCAGCACGTCGACATCACGATCGCGGGTCGACAGGCTGCTCTCTTCCACCGACTGCTGGTGCAGCACGCGCGACAGCGCGGTGATCTGGTTGCGCACGTCGGCCGCGCGCTCGAACTCCAGCGCATCCGAGTAGGCCATCATCTGCGTCTGCAGCGTCTCGATCACCTGCTCGGCATCGCCGCGCAGAAAGCGCTCGGCATGCGCGACGTCCTGCGCATAGTCCGCCGGCGAGATCAGCCCGACGCAGGGGCCCGAGCAGCGCCGGATCTGGTACAGCAGGCAGGGCCGCGAGCGGTTCGCGAACACCGTGTCCTCGCAGGTGCGCAGGCGAAAGACCTTCTGCAGCAGCAGGATCGTTTCCTTCACCGCCCAGGCGCCGGGGTACGGGCCGAAGTAGGTGTGCTTGCGGTCGACCGCGCCGCGGTAGTAGGCCACGCGCGGAAAGCCGTGCGACACCAGCTTCAGGTACGGGTAGCTCTTGTCGTCGCGGAACAGGATGTTGAACTTCGGGTTCAACGTCTTGATCAGGTTGTTCTCGAGCAGCAAGGCCTCGGCCTCGGTGCGCACGACGGTCGTCTCCATGCGCGCGATGCGGCCGATCATGTGGCCGATGCGCGTGCCGCCGTGGTCCTTCTGAAAGTAGCTCGAGACGCGCTTCTTCAGGTTGCGCGCCTTGCCGACGTACAGCACCTGGCCGCCGCTGTCGAAGTAGCGGTAGACGCCGGGCAGGCTCGGCAGCGCGGCGACCTCGGCGAGCAGCGCTTCGCGCACCACATCGACGCCGACCTCGGCAGCGGCATCGTCGGTGGAGTCGTCGGTGGTGGGGTCGGCGGGATCGGCGCTCATGCTCATCGCGCCGACATTCTGCCGCGCAGGCCACTTCGATAATCCGGTGATGTTGTGGGACCTGTTCTGCCGCGTGATCGACAACTTCGGCGACGCCGGCGTCTGCTGGCGGCTGGCGCGCGGGCTGGCCGCGCGCGGTGAGACGGTGCGGCTGTGGCTCGACGACGCGACCCCGCTGCGCTGGATGGCGCCCGACGGTGCGCCCGGCGTGACCGTGCTGCCATGGGGTGCAGCCGCAATGCCGGATGCGTCGCTCGAGCCCGGCGACGTGGTGATCGAAGCCTTCGGCTGCGACCCGCCGCCGCCCTTCGTCGAGCGCATGGCCGCGCGCCGGCCGGCGCCGGTGTGGATCAACCTCGAGTACCTGAGCGCGGAGGATTACGTCGAGCGCTCGCACGGGCTGCGCTCGCCGCAGCTCAGCGGCCCGGGCGCCGGGCTCGACAAATGGTTCTTCTACCCCGGCTTCTCGCCGCGCACCGGGGGGCTGCTGCGGGCAGCCAGCGTCGCCGACCGTGATGGCTGGTTGGCCGCTCGAGGCTGGGCGCGCCGTCCCGAAGAGCGCGTCGCGCTCCTCTTCTGCTACGAGAACCCCGCCTTGCCGCGCCTGCTGCGGGACCTGGCGGCAACCCCGACGCTGCTGCTCGCTGCGCCGGGACCCGCGCAACAGGCCTTGTCGGCGATCACGCTGCCGCGTGCGCTGCGCCCGATCGCGCTGCCGTGGCTGCCGCAGACCACGTTCGACGAGCTGCTTGCCAGCACCGACCTGAACATCGTGCGCGGCGAGGACTCGTTCACGCAAGCCAACCTGGTCGGTCGCCCTTGTCTTTGGCAGCTCTACCCCCAGCATGATGGAGCGCATGCCGCCAAGCTCGATGCCTGGATCGACCGCTTCATCGCGGCGAGCGGTTTCGCCGACGGTGATGCGCTGCGCGCGCTGACCCGGGCCTGGAACGGTCTCGGGCCCTGGCCGGAGCGCTGGCCCGAGCCTGCGGGCTGGTCCGGCGCGTGCACTGCCTGGCGTGATGGCCTGCTCGCGCAGCAGGACTTGCTGACCCAGCTCAGCAGCTTCGCCGCATCGAGGCGCTAGAATCCAAGGCTTTGCTTTAATCGACTGAACCCGGGGGCTGACCCATGAAGATTGCTCAAGAAATCCGTGCCGGCAACGTGATCATGCAGGGCAAGGACCCGTGGGTCGTGCTCAAGACCGAATACTCGCGCGGCGGCCGCAATGCGGCGACGGTGCGCATGAAGTTGAAGAGCCTGCTGAACAATTCGGGCACCGAAGTCGTCTTCAAGGCCGACGACAAGATGGACCAGATCGTGCTGGACAAGAAGGACTGCACGTACACGTACTTCGCCGATCCGATGTACGTCTTCATGGACAGCGAATACAACCAGTTCGAGGTCGAGGCCGAGAACATGGGCGACGCGATCAACTACCTCGAAGACGGCATGCCGGTCGAAGTGGTGTTCTACGACGGCAAGGCGATCTCGGTGGAACTGCCGACCTCGCTGGTGCGCGAGATCACCTGGACCGAGCCGGCCGTCAAGGGCGACACGTCGGGCAAGGTACTGAAGCCCGCGAAGATCTCCACCGGCTTCGAGATCCCCGTGCCGATCTTCGTCGCGCAAGGCGACAAGATCGAAATCGACACCCGCACACACGAATACCGCAAGCGGGTCTGATCGCCCGTATTGGCCCGTTGGCCGATCGGCATCGATGAACGTCAGGGGCACTTCGGTGCCCCTGCGTGTTTCAGGGCACACGACGAACAACTCCTGCCATGGGCTTCGGACCCCTGCAGCCAGCGCGCATCGTCTTCAGCGACGGCGAGCCGCCGTATGCGCCGGACTTCGACGACATCTATCACGCGCGGGCCGGCGCACTCGAACAGGCGCAGCATGTCTTCCTGCGCGGCAACCGGCTGCCCGAGCGCTGGCAACGGCAGCCGCGCTTCACGATCCTCGAGACCGGCTTCGGTCTCGGCAACAACTTCCTCGCCGCGTGGCAGGCCTGGCGTGATGCGCCGGCGCGCAGCGAGCGGCTCGAGTTCATCTCGATCGAGAAACACCCCCCGCGCCGCGAGGACCTCGCGCGCGCCCACGCGGCGGCGCCCGACGCGCTGCGGCCGCTGGCCGAGGCGCTGCTCGCCGCCTGGCCGCCGCTGACACCCGACCTGCACACGCTGGCCTTCGACGCCGGCCGTGTCCGCTTGCGTCTGGTCTTCGCCGACATCGCCGATGCGCTGCCGGAACTGATCGCGCAGGTCGACGCCTTCTTCCTCGACGGCTTCGCACCGGCCAGGAACCCGGCGATGTGGGATCGGCACCGGCTGCGCCAGTTGGCCCGGCTCGCCGCGCCGGGCGCGACGGCCGCGACGTGGAGCGTGGCGCGCGAGCTGCGCGACGGGCTGTCCAGCGCTGGTTTCGTCGTCGAGCGCGCACCGGGCTTCGGTGGCAAGCGCGACATGACGATCGGCCGTTTCGCGCCGCGCCACCCGGCCTCGCCGCCGCCCGGCCGTCGGGCGAGCAGCGCACTGCAGGTCGCGGTGATCGGCGCCGGCCTGGCCGGCGGCGGCGTGGCGCGGGCGCTCGCCGCCGAGGGCCTGTCGGTGGCCGTGTTCGAAGCCGACGCGGCGCCGGCCCAGCAGACCTCGGGCAATCCGGCCGGCCTCTTCCACGGCATCGTGCACCGCGACGACGGCCCGCACGCACGCTGGCTGCGCGCCGCCGCACTGCGCATGCAGCAGCTGCTCGCGCCGCTGATCGCCGACGGCCAGGTGCGCGGCGCCTTCGGCCTGCTGCGCGGTGAACGCGACGGCGATGCCGCCGCGATGCAGGCCCTGCTCGATGAAGACGCCTGGCCGGCAGAGTGGGTTCGGATTGCGCGGGCGAATGGCGCGCCGGCCTGGTTCTATCCCGGCGGCGGCTGGGCCGCACCGGTGGATCTGGTGGCGCACTGGCTGGCCACGCCGGGCATCGCGCTGCAACTCGGCATGCGCATCGAGCGCCTGCAGCGCGCCGGCGATCAGTGGCAACTGCTGGGGAGCGACGATCGGATCATCGCGACCGTCGATGCCGTGGTGCTGGCGAATGCGGCCGATGCGACGCGCCTGCTCGGTGACCCGGGCTGGCCGCTGGAATCGGTGCGCGGCCAGCTCAGCATCGTGCGGGGTGCGCCGGCCGATCTGCTGCCGCAGCCCGTGGCCGATGGCGGCTACGCGCTGCAGCTGCCGGACGGCCGCGTGCTGTGCGGCGCGACCTCGCAGGCGGGCGATGACGACCCGCGCGTGCGGGCCGCGGACCACGACGACAACCTCGCGACGCTGCAGCGCCTGAGCGGCTGGACCGCGCCGGACGACTGCTGGATCGAGGGCCGCGTCGGCTGGCGCCTGCAGACGCAGGACAGGCTGCCGCTGCTCGGCCCGGTGCCGATCGAGCACGCGTCATCGCCACTGCCGAATCAAGCACGTCTGATCGAGCGCCGCCCCGGGCTGTACGTCGCCACCGCCTACGGCTCGCGCGGCCTGACGCATGCCGCGCTGGCCGGCGAGGTGCTCGCGGCGTGGATCACCGGCGCGCCGATGCCGGTGCCGGCGCGGCTGCTCGATGCCGTCGATTGCGCGCGCTACCTCGCGCGGCTCAGTCGAACATCAGCGTAGAGACGCCCTGCGCGCTGCCCATCAGGCAGATCCTCGCGCGGTGGCGCGCGAAGATGCCGACCGTCACAACCCCCGGCCACTGGTTGACCTCGACCTCAACGCCCAACGGATCGGTGATGCGCAGGCCGTGCACGTCGAGGATCTGGTTGCCGTTGTCGGTGACCACGCCGGTGCGCAGCTCGGCACGCCCGCCGAAGGCCTTCGCGAAGCGCCGGGCGACCTGCGCTGCGGCCATCGGGATCACCTCGACCGGCAACGGATAGGCGCCGAGCACCTCGACGCGCTTGGACGCGTCGACGATGCAGACGAAGCGCTCGGCCAGGTCGGCGACGATCTTTTCGCGCGTTAGCGCTGCGCCACCGCCCTTGATCATGTTGCCGCGGCCGTCGATCTCGTCGGCGCCGTCGATGTAGACCGGCAGCCGCTCGACCGTCGATGCGTCGAGCACCGTGATGCCATGCGCCTGCAGGCGCTCGGTGCTCTTGACCGAGCTAGACACGGCACCGGCGATGCGGTCCTTGATCGTCGCCAGCGCGTCGATGAAGTGGTTGACCGTCGAGCCGGTACCGACACCGACGACCGAGCCGAGCACCACATGGTCCAGCGCAGCCCGGCCGACCAGCGCCTTGAGTTCGTCTTGCGTCATGTGCTTTGCACGCCGGCGAGCGGCCCGCGCGCGTTTGGGACAATCGCGGGATTATGGCCGTCGTCCCCTATGCCCTCGCCCGCCCCTTCCTGTTCGGACTCGACCCCGAACGTGCGCACGAGCTGACGCTCGACGCGATCGCCACGCTGCAGAACACGCCGGCGCAATGCCTGTGGTCGCAGCCGCGTGTCGACGATCCGGTCCTGCTGGCCGGTCTGCGCTTTCCGAATCGCATCGGCCTCGCCGCCGGGCTCGACAAGAACGGCCGCTGCATCGACGGGCTGGGCGCGATGGGTTTCGGCTTCATCGAGGTCGGCACCGTGACGCCGAAGGCCCAGCCGGGCAACGCCCGGCCGCGCATGTTCCGGCTGCCATCGGCCGACGCGCTGATCAACCGCCTCGGCTTCAACAACGAGGGGCTGGATGCCTTCATCGCCAACGTGCGCCGTGCGCGCAGCTTCCGCGCCGCGGGCGGCGTGCTGGGCCTGAACATCGGCAAGAACGCCAGCACGCCGATCGAGCGCGCGGTCGACGATTACCTGCTCGGCCTCGAAGGCGTGTTCCCGCACGCCGACTACGTGACCGTCAACATCTCCAGCCCGAACACGCAGAACCTGCGCGCGCTGCAGAGTGACGAAGCGCTCGATGCGCTGCTCGGCGCGCTGCAGGCACGCAAGCGCGAGCTGACGACGCTGAAGCGGCGCGAGGTGCCGATGTTCGTCAAGATCGCGCCCGACCTCGACGACGCGCAGGTCGCGTTGATCGCGGCCACCTTGCGCCGCCATGCGATCGACGGCGTGATCGCCACCAACACGACGATCGCCCGCGATGCGGTCAAGGGCCTGCCGCATGCCGACGAACGAGGCGGGCTGTCCGGCGCGCCGGTGCGCGAGGCCAGCAACCGCGTGATCGCCGGCCTGCGTGCGGCGCTCGGCGCGGCGTTTCCGATCATCGGTGTCGGCGGCGTGATGAGCGCCGCGGACGCTCAGGCCAAGCGTGCCGCCGGCGCCGACCTGGTGCAGATCTACACCGGCCTGATCTACCGCGGTCCGGCACTGGTGCCGCGTTGCGCACGCGCGCTGGCACGCGGCGCGGTGCCCCAGGCGGCGTGACATCCTGCCGCGGCGGCGCGGCGTTGCGCCGGCGCGAGCGCGCGGCGGGGCTCACGAAGCGGCCGCGGCGGCCGACAACCCCTCCAAGAACCTCGGATTCAGGGCTCCCGACTTGGACGCTAGCGCCGGCGCATTCCTGCAGACCAATCCCTTCGCGCAACTGACGATCGCCAATGCGTGCGGTGACGTCGACGCGCCCTTGCCGGCGCCGACCGGCACCGCCAGCGTGCAGGCGCAGGCGTTGCGCGCCGCCAGCCGCTTGCACCAGCAGCAGGTGCGCGGCCAGTTGCTCAAGCCGCGCGCGGCCTGGCCGGCGATCGACGGCGGTATCGACGGCACCGCCCTACAGCTCGCGTTGGGCAAGCTGCTCGACAGCGTCGATCCGCTGGTGACGCTGATGCAGCCGGGCGCGCGCGTCCTGCGCGCGGCGGTCGCGACCCTGCGCCTGCACCCGCTCGCGCAGTGGCTGCTGACCGCGGCGGCCGAACGCCACCCGGCCGCCTTCCAGCATGCGGTGCGGGCGATGGCGCTGGCCGGGTCGCTGGCCTGGCACGTGCGCGCGAACGGCGAGTTCCTGCAGCGCGCGATGCTGGCCGGCCTGCTGCACGACATCGGCGAGATCTACGTCGAGCCGGCCTACCTCGGCAGCGGCCGGCAGCTCGACCTGCGCGAGTACCGCCAGCTCGCCGCGCACCCGCATGTCGGCGCGATGCTGCTCACCGACCTGACCGACTACCCCGCCGAGATCGCGCGCGCCGTGGCCGAGCACCACGAGCGGCTCGACGGCACCGGCTACCCGTTCCAGCTGCTCGGCGGCTCGCTGTCACCGCTCGGCCAGCTGATGGCGGTGGTCGAGCTGGTGCTCGGCATCGTCGACCAGCAGCGGCCGGCGCCGGCGGCGCGCGCGAGCTTCGCATTGCGCTTCGTGCCGGGCGAGCTGTCGGGCCCGTGGACCGGACCGATCGCGCGGTGGGCCGACGGTGAGCCGCCCGCACTGCCGCCGGCGCAACCCGGGCCCGGCCCGCATGCCGAAATGGCCCAGCTCGACCAGGCGCTACAGGGCATGCAGGACATGGCCGAAACCATCAGCGCGCAGCTCGACGGCTCGTCCAAGCGCGTGGCGCAGCGCGCCGCGCATCGGCTGAACCGGTTGCGCAGCGCGTGGAATGCGATGGGGCTGTGGTCGCTGCCGGCCGACCTGGTCGAGCCGCGCGAGCGTTTCGACATCGAGCTCGCGCTGCGCGAACTGCGCTGGCGCATCAGCACCATCGGCCGAGATTGCCTGTGGCCGGAAACCGAGCTGAAAGTGCTGGCCGACGCGCGCCTGGTGCCGTTGTGGACGACGCTGGAGTCGCTGGGCCGCAGCAAGCCGGCGTCCTAACGCGCGATGTCAGCGGGTTGGCGTGCAGCACGCGCAGCCAGCCACCACAGTGGCGGCAGCAGTGCCAACGTGATGTCCGGCGTGCGGCCCGGCAGATGGGTCTGCAGCAATTCGAGCAACAGCACCCAGCCGGCGAGCCCCAGCGCCACCGCGCCGCTGCGTCGCGCCCCGCCGCTGGCCAACAGCACCACCGCCCCGAGCCAGTAGAGGTTCCAGCACAGCGTCAGCAGGTTGCTGAGCATCGAGCCATGCAGCAGCGAGACGAAGGGCAGCCACTGGAAGCTGCGGGCGTTGTCGCCCCAATGGAACGGACGCAGCTCGTCGAGCGTGAACCACGCCAGCGCCAGGCCCAGCAGCAGCCGCCGCACCGGCACGGCCGGGGCGCGCCAGCCGGCATGGCAGGCCGCGACGCCGAGCGCGCAACCGAGCACGAACGGCAGCGTCACCGCCTGGTAGGCGATCAGCAGCTTGCCGGCCGCCGCCAGCAGGCACAGTGCCGTGAGCCCTGCCGCCCGTGCCGGATGTGCGCGCAGCAGAGGCCCGAGCACTGCGACGCCGAGCAGCGTGTCGATCAGCGACATCCAGGACCAGCGCAGGGACGGGTGCGACAGCGGCTTCAGCGCGTCCTTGATGTGCTGCCAATCGAGTGTCGGCACGAACGGCCACCATTGCAGCGCCAGCCACAACAACGCGAGCACCAGCGCGATCGGTTCGGCGGCCCCGCGCCACCAGGTGTCGTGCGGGCGCCATTGCAGCCCAAGACGCCGCAGCGGCTCGACCGAGGCCGCAACCCCCAGCCCGATCACCAGGCCGAGCGTGTTCCACACCACGTCCGACAGCGCCGCGTGGCGCGCCGGCACCGCAATCTGAAGCACCTGCAGCAGCATCGCCAGTGCCGCGCCGCACAGCAGGACCCAGAGCCCGGCGCGGCGCGGCGCCCACGCCGCTTCGCGCAGCGCCAGCTGCGCCACCGCCGCCAGCGGCACGAACAGCACGACATTGCCCACCACGTCGCCACGGCCGGTCCACCAGCGGCCGTCGGCGAGCATCGCCCACAGCGCCGCGGTGAACGACCGCGGCGCGGCGAAGCGCCACGGATACAGCGAGCCGTGCACCACGAGCGTGGCGCACACCAGCACCAGCGCTCGCAGCGCCGTCATCCGCTCACTTCAGACGTCAGCCGTCACTGGATCAGCGGCACGCCGGTCTTCGCCTGCAGCTCCTCGTGCGTCACGCCGGGCGCGATCTCGACGACCTTCAGCCCCTGCGGCGTCACGTCCATCACCGCCAGGTCGGTGATGATGCGGTTGACGACGCCGATGCCGGTCAGCGGCAGCGTGCACTTGGGCAGGATCTTCAGGTCGATCGTGCCGTCCTTCTTCTTCGCGACGTGCTCCATCAGCACCAGCACGCGCGCGACGCCGGCCACCAGGTCCATCGCGCCGCCCATGCCCTTGACCATCTTGCCGGGGATCATCCAGTTGGCGAGGTCGCCGCTGTCGGTGACCTGCATCGCACCGAGGATCGACAGGTTGATCTTGCCGCCGCGGATCATCGCGAAGCTGTCGTGCGAGCCGAAGATCGACGAGCCCGGCAGCGTCGTCACGGTCTGCTTGCCGGCGTTGATCAGGTCGGCATCGACCTCGGCCTCGCTCGGGAACGGGCCGATGCCCATCATGCCGTTCTCGCTCTGCAGCCAGACTTCCTTGTCCGGCGGCACGTAGTTCGCCACCTGCGTCGGCAGGCCGATGCCGAGGTTGACGTAGAAGCCGTCCTGCAGCTCGAGCGCGGCGCGTTGCGCCATTTCAGCGTGGGTCCAAGGCATGTCAGGCTCCGGTGGGGTTCTCGCGGGTCGTGCGCTTCTCGATGCGCTTCTCGGGCGTGGCGTTCAGCACCAGGCGGCTGACGTAGATGCCGGGCAGGTGCACCGCATCCGGATCGAAGGTGCCGGTCTCGACGATCTCCTCGACCTCGACGACGCTGATCTTGCCGGCCATGATCACCGCCGGATTGAAGTTGCGCGCGGTGCGGCGGAAGATCAGGTTGCCCGACTTGTCGGCCTTCCAGGCCTTGCCGAGCGAGACATCGGGCACCAGCGAGCGCTCCATCACGTAGGCGTGGCCGTCGAACTCGCGGATCTCCTTGCCCTCGGCGACCAGCGTGCCGACGCCGGTGCGGGTGAAGAAGGCCGGGATGCCGGCGCCGCCGGCGCGCAGCTTCTCGGCCAGCGTGCCCTGCGGCGTGAACTCCAGCTGCAGTTCGCCGGCCAGGTACTGGCGCTCGAACTCCTTGTTCTCGCCGACGTAGCTGGAGATCATCTTCGTGATCTGCCGCGTCTGCAGCAGCTTGCCGAGGCCGAAGCCGTCGACGCCGGCGTTGTTGGAGATGACCGTCAGGTTCTGCGCGCCGCTGTCCTTCAGCGCATCGATCAGCGCCTCGGGAATGCCGCACAGGCCGAAGCCGCCGACGGCGAGCAACTGGCCGTTGCGGACGATGCCGTCCAGCGCGGCGGCTGCACTCGGGTAGATCTTGTTCATGCCACGGTCACTTCCAAGGTAGATTCGCGAGCCACGGAGCGTACTACTTACTCGAATAAGTAGGGGTTACGTCGAATCACCTAAGACCTATCCACGAGAGGGAGCGCCCCTGGACATCGCACTCGACTACCGCATCGCGTTCGACCAGGCGCCGATCGGCCTGGTGCTGTCGCGCCAGCGCCAGATCGTCGACTGCAACCGCCAGCTGCTGGCGATGTTCGGCGCCACGCGCGAGCAGCTGGTCGGCCGCTCGTTCGAGGTGCTGTACCCGACGCCGGCCGAGTTCGAGCGCGCCGGCGACCGCATCGTGGCAAGCCTCGACAAGCAGGGGCGCTATGCCGACGAGCGGGTGATGAAGCGCTTCGACGGCGTGGCGCGCGGCGAGCTGTTCTGGTGCCATGTCACCGGCCGCGCGCTCGACCCGGCGCATCCGCACGCGGCCGGCATCTGGGCCTTCGAGGACCTGTCGTCGCGGCGCAAGCTGCGCGTGGAGTTCACCGCGCGCGAGCGCGAGATCGCCGCGCTGCTGATCGATGGCCTGACCAGCAAGCAGATCGGCAAGCGGCTGGTGATCAGCCCGCGCACCGTCGATGTCTATCGCGCGCGCCTGATGCGCAAGGTCGGCGCGGCAACGACGCCGGAGCTCGTCAACAAGCTGTTGTCGGGCTGATGAGCGGGCCCACCACCGCCACCTGCCGCAATTGCGGCGCCCTGCTGCCGCTGGCGCTGCGGCCCCGCTACTGTCCGCAGTGCGGCCAGGAGACGGCCCTGCACGCACCGAGCTTCTGGGAGTTCGTGCACGAGTTCGTCGGCCACTACGTCGCGCTCGAGGGCACGCTGTGGCGCACGCTCGCCCTGCTGCTGCTGAAGCCCGGTCGGCTGACGCGCGAATACTTCGCCGGCCGGCGGCGCCGCTACGTGCTGCCGCTGCGCCTGTACCTGAGCGCGAGCTTCCTGTTCTTCGTGATCGTCAAGCTGTTCGGCTTCGGCGACACCCGCATCCATTTCGCAGCGGGGCTCGACGCACAGGGCCGGCCGGTGACCGTGGCCAGCTCGCCGGCACTGGCGGAGGACCTGAAGCAGGCCGGCGCCTGCCTGGCGCGCGGCGACGCCTGCCCGTTGTCCGAGCGGCTCGGCGCGCGGCTTCAGCTGCAGCTGGCGAAGACCGCTGACGCGCCACAGGCGGTGCAGCAGCGGCTGGGGTCGATGGCGCCGTACACCGTGTTCCTGATGCTGCCGGTATTCGCGGCGATCGTGCAGCTGGCCTACCGGCGGCGACGCATGAACTACGGCGCGCACGTCGTCTTCAGCCTGCACATGCACGCGTTCTGGTTCATCGCGCTGCTGGCGATGTCGCTGCTGCCCGCCGTGCTGACCTGGCCGCTGCTGGGGCTGATCGTGGTCTATGGGCTGTGGGCGCTGCAGCACGTTTACCAAGGGCGCTGGTGGGCCACCGCGCTGCGCGCGCTGGCGATCTCGGTCAGCTACGCGCTGCTGTTCGTATTCGCGTTGCTGGCGATGGTTGCGCTGGCGGTGCTGCGGTCGTGAACAGGCTCAGGCCAGCAGCGCGCGGACCTCGTCCGGCACCGGCACCGACTTCTGCGCCTTGAAGTCGGTCCAGACGACGGTGGCGCCGCCGCTGGCATACACGACGCCGGGCTGGTCGGTGCGCTCGAGCGTCGCGAAGGTGTCGATCGTGCTGCGGCCGATCTCGCCGGCGTAGTGGCGCGCGAGCACCTCGCCCGGGTATTCGAGCTGGCGGATGAAGCTGCAGAAGGCGTTGATGATCACCGGGCCGATGCCGTCCGGATCGGGCTGGCAATCGATGCTGCGGAACCACTCGATGCGCAGGCTTTCGAGGTAGCGGAAGTAGACGGTGTTGTTGACATGGCCCATCGCGTCCATGTCGCCCCAGCGGATCGGGATCACCATCTCGTAGGTCAGCTTCTTCCGCTCCGGAATCTCGAACCGCATCGTGTCGCTCGTTGAGAAGGGATCAAGCCGCCGGGTCGATGCCGAGCTCGCTGGCCATGCGCTGCACCAGGGCCCGCAGCGCGGCCAGCTCTTCGGCCTGGCGCCCGAGCTCGGCCTTCAGCGCGACCAACTCGCCGACGGTGATGCGGTCCTCGTCGGAGCCGCTGGCCACGATGCGCTCGGCGGTCATCTGCACCTCCCCGCACAGCATGTGTGCCCAGCGCGCCTCGCGCGCGCCCGGCGAGCGCGGCAGCAGCACGGCACGCGGCGGGAAACGTTCGGCCAGTTCGGTCAGGAAGCCCTCGACCGACGAGTTGTCGCCGAAGCGGTGCAGGCGCTCGCAGTTGGCGCGCAGCTCGGCCACCGTCTGCGGTCCGCGCAGCATCAGCACCGTCAGCAGCGCCGTGGCCTGGCTCGGCACCGCGATACCGCGCGTCATGTTGTGCTCGTAGCGCGACACGCGGCTGCCGGTGGTCTCGAACACCAGGCTCAGCGACTTCAGGCCGTCGACGGCCGCCAGCACGTCGGCCTCGCTCAGGTTCAGCACCGGGTCCCGGGCGGTCTTCTGGTTGCAACCGGCGACCAGCGAATTCAGCGACAGCGGATAGGTGTCCGGCACCGTCGCCTGTTTTTCGACCAGCACGCCCAATACACGGGCTTCGACAGGTGTCAGTGAGCGCATCCGTACCGATTGAAGGTTAGGCTCCGAAGCCGTCGTCGGCCGACAGCACCGCGCCGTTGATGAAATGGCTCTCGTTGGCGCACAGCATCATCAGCGCCGCATCGAGGTCCTTCGGCGTACCGACGCGCTTGCGCGGCAGCAGGCTCACGAGCTTCTGCCCGGCATCGGTCTGCCAGTGGTGGTGGTTGAGCTCGGTGTCGATGTAGCCCGGGCAGAGCGCGTTGACATTGATGCCGAACTTGCCCCACTCCAGCGCCATCGCGCGCGTCATGTGCACGACGGCTGCCTTGCTCATGCTGTAGACGCCGATCTTGCTCAGCACGCGCAGGCCCGCCATCGAGGCGACGTTGACGATGCGCCCGCCGGTGAAGGTGCCCGGCGCCGCGCCGCACGAGCGCGCGATCATGCGCTTGGCGACTTCCTGCGCGACGAAGAAGGCGCCGCGCGTATTGGTGTCCATCACGTAGTCGTAGTCGTCCGGCGTCACGTCGACCAGCTTCTGCGTGGTGCTGACGCCGGAGTTGTTGACCAGGATGTCGATCGTGCCCATCTCCGTCTCGGCGTGCGCGACCGCGGCCTTGATGCTCTCGGGATCGGTGACGTCGAGCCCGACGACGTGCGCGTCGCCGCCCATCGACTCGAGCTCGGCGCGCAGCGTCTTCAGCCGCTCGACGCGGCGCGCTGCGAGCACGACACCCGCGCCAGCCGAGCTGAGCACGCGCGCGAACTGCGCACCCAGGCCGCTGGAGGCACCGGTGACGAAGGCGACGCGGCCCGAAAGATCGATGCTGTAGCTCATGGTGGCGGCGGGTTGGCGGCCCCGTGTCGGAGCGGGCTTGCACGATAGCACGCAGGTTTGCGCGACGACGGCATGCGGCACCGACTGACGTCGCAGCGACAGCGCCCGGCCGCCCGATGCGGCACCATGCGCTCCCGAGTGAGCTCTCCAAAAAAGCACGATCGTTCGTTTTTGGAGGTGCCCCGCGTAGAATCGCCCGTCGTTTGCCATCAGCCCGGACCACTGCCCATGACGCCCCAGGAGATCCTCGACCAATACGGCCCGCGCGAGGCCATGGAATACGACGTGGTGATCGTCGGCGGCGGACCAGCCGGCATGGCCACCGCGATCCGGCTCAAGCAGCTGGCCGCGGCGGCGAACAAGGAAGTCTCGGTCGTCGTGCTCGAGAAGGGCTCGGAGCCTGGCGCGCACATCCTCTCCGGCGCGGTGATGGACCCGATCGCGATCAATGAGCTGATCCCCGACTGGAAGGAGCGCGGCGCGCCGTTGAACCAGCCGGTCACCGGCGACCAGGTGCTCTTCCTGCGCGGCGACGGCGCCACCGCGACGACGCCCGATTGGCTGGTGCCCGAGTGCATGCACAACCACGGCAACTACGTCGTCGGGCTCGGCTCGGTCGTCAAGTGGCTCGGCGAGCAGGCCGAGGCGCTCGGCGTCGAAGTCTTCCCCGGCTTCACGGCGGCCGAAGTGCTGTACGACGACAAGGGCGCGGTGCGCGGCGTGGCCACCGGCAACCTCGGCATCGGCAAGGACGGCCAGCCGCACGAAGGCTTCCAGCTCGGCATGGAGTTGCTGGGCAAGTACACGATCTTCGCCGAGGGAGCACGCGGCCACCTCGGCAAGCAGCTGATCGCCAAGTACAAGCTCGACGCCGGCCGCGACGCGCAGAGCTTTGCGATCGGCGTCAAGGAATTGTGGGAAGTGCCGGCCGACAAGGCGCAACCCGGCCTGGTGATCCACACCGCCGGCTGGCCGATCGAGGACAACACCTTCGGCGGCGGCTTCCTGTACCACCTGGAAGGCAACAAGGTCACGCTCGGCTTCGTCATCGGCCTCGACTACGAGAACCCGTGGATGAGCCCGTTCGAGGAGATGCAGCGCTGGAAGACGCACCCGTCGATCCGCCAGCACATCGAGGGCGGCAAGCGCATCGGCTACGGCGCGCGCGCGATCAACAACGGCGGCGTGCATGCGCTGCCGAAGGCGGTGTTCCCCGGCGGCGCGCTGGTCGGCTGCGATGCCGGCTACCTGAACGCCTCGCGCATCAAGGGCAGCCACGCGGCGATCAAGACCGGCATGCTGGCCGCCGAGGCCGCGTTCGAGGCGCTGAATGCTGGCCGCTCGCATGACGAGTTGGCGGCCTACCCGGCCGCGTTCGAGAAGAGCTGGCTGCGCGAGGAGCTCGAGCGCACCAAGAACTTCAAGCTCTGGTTCAAGAAGGGCATGCTGGTCGGCCAGGTCATGACCGGCATCGAGCAGTGGCTGCTGCCGAAGATCGGCATCAAGGCGCCGCCGTGGACGCTGCATTCGACGAAGCGGGATCACGAGTCTCTGCGGCCGGCGAGCCAGGCCGAGAAGATCGAATATCCGAAGCCCGACGGCCGCCTGACCTTCGACCGGCTGTCGTCGGTGTTCATCAGCAACACCAACCACGAAGAGAACCAGCCCGCGCACCTGACGCTCAAGGACGACCGCGTGCCGGTGCAGATCAACCTCGCGCAGTACGCCGGCCCCGAGAGCCGCTACTGCCCCGCCGGCGTCTACGAATTCGTGCCCAACGAAAGCGGCGGCGGCGAACGCCTGCAGATCAACGCGCAGAACTGCGTGCACTGCAAGACCTGCGACATCAAGGACCCGACGCAGAACATCGTGTGGGTCACGCCGGAGGGCGGCGGCGGGCCGAACTACGCCGGCATGTGACGTAGTTCGCGGCTCGGCCGCAACCAATCTTGCTGAATGTGAAGCGCGCGTCCGCGCAGGTAAATGCACTCGCGCCGGAAACGGCGCCGATGCAGTATGTGTCCCATCGCAACAGCGGGGACACCGATGGAAACCCAGGCACCGCCCACCGACAGCAGCGTCCATGAACTGCCCCTCGGCTGGGCAGCGATCGCAGCGCCCATCCTGCTGAGCGCCTGCGGCGGCGGCGAGTCCCCGCCCGCGGAATTCCTGGCCCTCGACCAGGCGCGCACCGACCGCACGATCATGTCGGTGAGCCAGGCGGCGGAAGCCGGCGCGGCCGCACCGCTGCCGACGGCCAGCGAGCTGATGGACTGGGCCGAGCAGCACTACGCCCAGTTCTTTCCGGGCCATCAATCGAACCGCACGCTCGACCCCTACGTCTACCGCTACTACGAGGCGACCGGCAACTACCTGGGCGTCGCCGGCAGCGACATCTACATCCTCGGCCCCGTCTCCGGCGGCGGCCTGGTGCTCGTCGGCACGCTGGCCGACTACGCGCCGCAGGTGTTCGCCACGCGTTATGCCTACTCCGACGCCCAGGCCGCACGCTTCCTGATGCAGGCCACGCTGGCGCCGAGCGATGCCGACATCGCCGCGGTGCGCAGCCTCGGCTACTCGGCCTGGCTGGACCAGGCCTTCGCGCAACCGCTCTCGACGAGCAACTGGGACTGGCTGGTCTCGAAGGGCGTCGACACCAACACCGATGCCGCGACGATCTCGATCGGCGTCGACTCGCAGATCTGGCAGCGCCTGCTGACCGCGTCCGACAGCCTGCGGCAGCGGGTGGCGCTGGCGCTGTCGGAGATCTTCGTCGTCGGGTTCGACGGCGTGACCGGCACCTACAAGCAGTTCAAGCTGGCCGCCTACTGGGACCTGCTCGCCGCCAATGCCTTCGGCAGCTATCGCACGCTGCTCGAGCAGGTGACGCTGAACGTCGCGATGGGCCTGTACCTCAACACCGCCGGCAACGAGAAGGAAGACGCCGCCACCGGCCGCCTGCCCGACGAGAATTACGCCCGCGAGGTGATGCAGCTCTTCACGATCGGACTCTGGGAGCTGAACGCCGACGGCACGCCGAAGACAGGCCCCGCGGACGCGCCGATCGAGAGTTATGACCAGGACACCGTGACCGAGCTCGCCCGCGTCTTCACCGGCTGGAGTCCGCAGCGGCTGAACAACGGCACGAGCCCCGAGTACGCACGGCGGCCGATGGAGCTGAACGACAACAAGCACTCGACGCTCTCGGCCACCTTCCTCGGCACGACGATCCCTGCCGGCACCGGCGGCACCACCGCGCTGAAAACCGCACTCGACACGCTGGCCAACCATCCGAACGTCGGACCCTTCATCGGCCGCCAGCTGATCCAGCGCCTGGTCACCAGCAACCCGAGCGGGCCCTACGTCGCCCGCGTCGCCGCCGTGTTCGCGAACAACGGCCAGGGCCAGCGCGGCGACCTGAAGGCGGTGGTGAAGGCCATCCTGCTCGATGACGAAGCGCGCAGCGATGCCGGTCTGAGCAATCCCTCGTTCGGCAAGCTGCGCGAGCCGGTGCTGCGCTTCGTCCAGTGGGCGCGGATCTTCAAGACGCGCTCGCCGTCGACCGAATGGAACGTCGGCAATACCAGCGATCCGGCAACGCGCCTGGGCCAGAGCCCGCAGCGCTCGGCCTCGGTCTTCAATTTCTTCCGCCCGGGCTACGTGCCGCCGAACACGGCAATCGCCGGGGCAACGCTGGTGGCGCCGGAGTTCCAGATCACCAACGAATCGAGCGTCGCGGGCTACCTGAACTACATGATGACGGCCATCGGCGGCGGCCACTCGGACATCCTGCCCGACTACAGCGCCGAGCTCGCGCTGGCCGCCAACGCATCGTCGCTCGTCGACCGGGTGAACCTGCTGCTGTGTGCGGGCCAGCTCGGCGCCGCCAACCGCACGCTGATCGTCGACGCCATCGCCGCGATGGCCGGCACCTCGACGACCGACCTGACGAACCGCGTCTACGCCGCCGTGATGCTGGTGATGGCCTGCCCCGACTACCTCGTGCAACGCTGAAGGAGCGCGAAGATGACTTCGACGATCGACCTGGCGCGCCGCGCCTTCCTACGTCGCGGCGCGATCATCGGTGCCGCCGGCGCCGCCGCGCCGCTGGCACTGAACCTGTCGCTGCTGGCCGATGCGGCCGCGGCGACCAACCCGTCCGACTACAAGGCGCTGGTCTGCGTCTTCCTCTACGGCGGCAACGACCACGGCAATACGCTGGTGCCGGTCGACAACACCCATCACGCACAGTACGCGGCCATCCGCGGCGCCCTGGCGACCGCGCAATCGGCGCTCGGCGCGACGACGCTGGCGCCCAACAAGGCACTGGCCGACGGGCTGCAGTTCGCGCTCGCGCCGCAGCTGTCGCCGCTGAAATCGCTCTGGGACAGCGGCAAGGTGGCCGTGCAGCTGAACGTGGGCCCCTTGATCGTGCCGACCACCGTCGCGCAGTACACCGCGAAGGCCGTTCCGCTGCCCGACAAGCTGCTGTCGCACAACGACCAGCAATCGACCTGGCAATCGAACCTTACCGAAGGCGCCAGCTCCGGCTGGGGCGGCCGCATGGGCGACCTGATGCTTTCCGGCAACAACGGCAGCGTGTTCACCTGCACCTCGGTCACCGGCAACGCGGTGTACCTGTCCGGCGCCAGCGCCGTGCAGTACCAGCTCAGCAGCAGCGGCGCGGTGGCCATCAAGGGGCTACAGCGCTCGCTGTTTGGCGCGACGGCGGCGCAGACGGCGCTGCGCACGCTGATCACCGCCAACAGCACGCACCTGTTCGCCGACGAATACGCCCGCGTCACGCGGCGCTCGATCGATGCCGAGGCGCAGGTCACCACGGCGCTGGCCGGCCTGCCCGAGCTGGCGACCGCCTTCCCCAGCACCGGCCTCGGGCCTCAGCTGAAGATGGTCGCGCGCATGATCGCCGCCCGCTCGGCCTTCGGCCTGAGCCGCCAGGTGTTCTTCGTCTCGCTCGGCGGCTTCGACCTGCACGACCTGCTGGTCGAGAACCACCCTGGCCTGCTGACGCAGGTCGGCGAGGCGCTGAAGGCCTTCTACGACGCGACGGCCGAGCTCGGCGTCAGCAACCAGGTCACGAGCTTCACGGCGTCCGACTTCGGCCGCACGCTGTCGATCAACGGCGACGGCTCGGACCACGGCTGGGGCAGCCACCACTTCGTCGTCGGTGGCGCGGTCAAGGGCAAGGACTTCTACGGCACGGCGCCGGCGATCGCCGTCAACGGACCCGATGACATCGGCCAGGGCCGGCTGCTGCCGACCACCTCGGTCGACCAGTTCGGCGCCACGCTGGCCAGCTGGTTCGGCGTCTCGGATACCGATCTCGCGTACGTGATGCCGAATCTCGGCAACTTCACGACCAAAAAGCTCGGTTTCCTGTAGGCCGCCGAGGAGGCGCATCATCGAAGGCACGGTAAATGCTGCCGACCTTCACGATGCTGAACACCGAACGGCCGAGCGCGCAGCACCGCGAACTGGACCGGTACGCGGACGAGCGGCTGATTGCGGCCCTCGTCGACGACCAGCGCCACGCGGTGGCGGCGGTGGCCGCGGCCCAGACCGACCTCGCGCGGGCCGTCGAGGCCGCGGTGCCGCGGCTGCGCGGCGGCGGGCGGCTGGTGTACGTCGGCGCCGGCACCTCGGGCCGGCTCGGGCTGCTGGACAGCGTCGAGCTGCCGCCCACGTTCTCATGGCCGCCGCAGCGCGCGCTCGCGCTGCTCGCCGGTGGCCAGCGCGCGATGTTCGAAGCCATCGAAGGCGCCGAGGACCGCGCCGACCAGGGCGCCCTCGACATCGACCGCCTGCCGGTGAACAAGCAGGATGTCGTGCTGCTGATCGCCGCCTCGGGCACGACGCCCTACGTGATCGGCGCGCTGCGCGCCGCGCGGCGGCGCGGCGCACTGACGATCGCGCTGGCCAACAACCCGGGCACGCCGATCGTCATGGAGGCCGACATCGGCATCGTGCTCGACACCGGCAGCGAAGTGATCTCCGGCAGCACGCGCCTGAAGGCCGGCACGGCGCAGAAGATCGCGCTGAACACCTTGTCGAGCGCGATGATGGTGCGGCTCAACAAGGTGTTCGGCAACCTGATGGTCGACGTCAACCCGAGCAATGCGAAGCTCTATCGCCGCGCACTCGACCTGACGATCGGCGCCACCGGCTGCAGCGAGGACCTGGCGCGCACGACGCTCGAAGCCTGCGGCTGTCGTGTCAAGGTGGCCATCGTCGCGATCCTCGGCGACCTGGGCGTCGCGGAGGCGGCGACGCGGCTCGATGGGGTGGACGGAAGCGTGAGGGCCGCACTGAATCGGCGCCCTATCAGGTGACGGCCGTCACAACTCTTTCGCGCAGGGGCAAGCAGAATGCCTCCATACCGTCCATCGTCAGCAGCAACCATCATGTCGGCCGTGCCAGCACGAATCGCTCTTGCCTCCGAACGCACGGCTCGTTCGCCCGTCATTCCGCATCAGGTGAACGACCAGGACCGGGGCAAACGCGCCCGCCCAGCCCCGTCGCGACCCGCGAGAGACGACAACTTCCTGCAGCGCTTGCGAGAGTCGGGGCTCTGATCATCGCCGGATCGGGTGGCCTTCGCCTCGCCTGTCCGCCTGTCGTGGCGTCGATCGTCGCCAACCAGCAGCATTCAACGATGACGAGTTCATCGGCGCGATGCCCGCTCCTCTGACGTAGGCCTCGGCCGAACGATTCAGGCCATCGCGCCTTCTCTCGCCGGGCGCTGCTGCATCAGAGCGACACCGGCAGCGAGCGCTGTCGATCGTTGTTTCTTGGTGGGCCTGGGTCAGAATGCCTAACGTCCCCAAGGATCGATCGTGATCAGCTTGCGCGCACTGATGCTCATGCCGTTTCTACTTGCATGGGCGTGCGCGTGGGCCCAGCCGCCGGGCTGGACTCGCCCGCCGCGCATCGTCGTGACAGGCGCCGTCGATGACGAAAGCTTCGCCCTGGTCCAAGAGTCGATCGGCTATTGGAACCGGGCGCTGGCCGACAGCGGCACTGCATTCCGCCTGCCGCCAGCCGAGCGTGTCTCCGGCGATGCGCCGGAGGACGGCCTGCAGGCGCTCAGCCGGTCGATCCTGGCCGGAATGCGCCAGAGTGCCCCGATCCCCGACGCCCTGTCCAAGCTGCCCGGTGAGCTGGTCGTCGTGTTCGGCAGTTCGGAGTTCGTGTCGTTCGCCAGTCCGTTCTTCGGCGAGCAGCAGCGCCGCATCATCGGGATACGCGGCCTGTCGCGCTATCCGTTGAAGCTGCCCAACGTGGCACGCAACGTGATTGCGCACGAATTGGGCCATGCCCTCGGATTGATCCACAACGATGATCCGACGCGCCTCATGTGCGGAAGGCCGGCGAACTGCGGTCCGCCGGCATTCGAGTCGAGCACGGCCGTATTCTTTCCGCTCACCGAAGCGGATCGGCGGGCGCTGGCTCGCCTTTATGGGCCCGCGGCCCTCCTGCCCGCAGCCGCTGCGGCATCCGACGTGGGCCCGAAGTGACAGCGCGACGACGGCGCGTGCTCGGTGCCCTGACCGCTGCCTCGCTGCCGGTCGGCTGGGCTGATTCGGCCGTGCGCCGCCTCGGCATCGTCTGGGTCGATGCCGAGCCCGAGGCCAGCTTTTCGTTCCTTCAGCAGGCCCTGACCGCGCTGGGCTGGACCGAGGGCGTGTCGTTGCGGACGGAACATCGATTCGGCCGCGGCGATGCAACGCGCATCGGAGAACAGGCGGCCTCACTGGAGGCATCCGGCGTCGACGTGCTGCTGGCCTGGGGATCTCCGGCCGCTCGGGCGGCCGTCCGGAATACGCGGTCGGTGCCGATCGTGTTCAACATCCAGGTCGACCCGGTCGAGCTCGGCATCGTCGAGTCACTCAATCGGCCTGGTGGCCGGGTCACCGGGGTTACCGGATTGACGAAGGAAGAGGCCGGCAAGCGATTGTCTTTGCTGAAGGATGCGCTTCCAGGGCTGCACCGCGTCGGCATGCTGTTCCATCCGCCGGCTGTCATGCAAGGCGAAACTGACGAGTCCGAGCGCGCCGCCGCTCTGCTGGGCCTCCAGCTGATTCGGCTGGAACTGCATGGCCTGGACGACTGGCCAGCTACGTTTGGCCTGGCTCGTCGCTCGGCAGTGCAGGCGCTGACCGTGCTTGCGGCGCCCAGTATCTCGAGGAACCAGGAGCGCATTGCCAAGCTGTGTTTGCAGCACCGTCTGCCAGCGATCTACTGGCGGGTGAGCTTTCCTCAACTCGGGGGCTTCCTGAGCTACGGCGGCGATCCCTCGGCGGCGACGCAGCGTCTGGCCGCGATCGTCTCGTCCGTCCTGGGGGGCAAGTCGCCCGAGTCGATTCCCGTGGAACGGCCTTCGCGCTTCCGGCTCGCCGTGAACCGGCGCACCGCACGTGAGCTGGGTCTGACTCTGCCGTCGAACTTCCTGACGCAGGTGGACGAGTCGATCGATCGGTAGCGGACGATGGCTTGCCCTGCCCCGCACGCCCCTCCCCGTTCACTCGGCCAAGCGCCGCCCGCCAACCACAAGCGAAAACGCCCACCTTGTAGTGGGCGCTGTCGTGAACTCCTGGTGGAGCCTCTTCTTGGTGGGCGGTGCAGGGTTCGAACCTGCGACCCCTGCCGTGTGAAGGCAGTGCTCTACCGCTGAGCTAACCGCCCGGTATTCCGGGTCCGCTGGCGGCTGGGCTGCCGTCAGCGAAGCGCGGATTATGCCATAGCGATTTCTGCGGTCCTGCGCCAGATCGTCTTGCCGCCGCTGGCCTTGTCGAGGTCGGCGAGCAGCGCCTCGTGAGCGGCGAGCTCGTCGTCGCTCGGTTCGATCACCGGCAGCACGAAGATCGACAGGTCGCGCGCCAGTTCGGCCTGCGGCGTCGACGGGCCGTCGTCGTGGTGGATCACCAGCGAGTCCTGGCCGCGCGTCAGGCGGATGTAGACCTCGGCCAGCAGCCCGGCATCGAGCAACGCGCCGTGCAGCGTGCGGTGGGTGTTGTCGACCTCCAGCCGGCGGCACAGCGCGTCGAGCGAATTGGCCTTGCCGGGGAACATGTCACGCGCCATCGCCAGCGTGTCGGTGACCTTGCCGGCGATCGTGTGGAAGGGCTCGCGGCCCAGGCGCTTCAACTCGGCGTTGATGAAGCCGACGTCGAAGCCGGCGTTGTGGATCACGATGTCGGCGCCCGCCAGGTAGCCGAGCAGCTCGTCGGCAACCTCGGCGAACTTCGGCTTGTCGGCGAGGAAGTCGTCGGTCAGGCCGTGTACCTTGATCGCCTCGGCGTCGCCCTTGCGCTCGGGGTTCAGGTAGAAGTGCTTGTCGACGCCGGTCAGGCGCCGGCTGACCATCTCGATGCAGCCGATCTCGACGATGCGATCGCCGCTCTCGGGGTTCAGGCCGGTGGTTTCGGTGTCGAGGAAGATCTGTCGCATGGACCGCAATCCTACCGGGCGCGGCGGCCGGCCCAGACCCACAACAGCACGCCGGCGGCGATCATCGGCACGCACAGCCACTGGCCCATGCTCATGCCGAGCGCGAGCAGGCCGAGGTGGCTGTCGGGCTGGCGGAAGAATTCGGCGATGAAGCGGAACACGCCATAACCGAACAGGAAGGCGCCCGACACCTGCCCGATCGGCCGCTGCTTGCGCGCGTAGATCCACAACAGCACGAACAGCAGCAGGCCCTCGAGCCCGGCCTGGTAGAGCTGCGACGGGTGGCGCGCGAGGCCGTCGCCGGCCTGCGGAAAGACCATCGCCCAGGGCAACGACGGATCGGCCGCGCGCCCCCACAGCTCGCCGTTGATGAAGTTGCCCAGGCGCACCGCCGCGATGCCGGTGGGCACGCAGGGGGCGACGAAGTCGGTCACGTCCAGCCACGGCCGGCCGCGCCGGCGCGCATACAGGATCAGCGCGAGGATCACGCCGAGCATGCCGCCGTGGAAGGACATGCCGCCCTTCCAGACCGCGAAGATGTCGAGCGGATTCGCCAGGTATTCGGACAGCTTGTAGAACAGCACATAGCCGAGGCGGCCGCCGAGGATCGTGCCGAGCACGCCCCAGAACAGCATGTCCTCGATCTCGCGCCGCGTCCAGCCGGTGGCCGCGTACCAGGGTTGCCTGGCACGCCGCAACGCGAGCAGGAAGAACAGGCCGAAGGCGAGCAGGTAAGTCAGCCCGTACCAATGGATCTTCAGCGGCCCCAGCGACAGGGCGATCGGATCGAAATTCGGATGCACCAGCATCAGTTAGACACTCCGCGTGAAACGTCGTGGCGTGGTCTTGCGCGCCACGCCGGCGGCGGATTGTCGCTGCAGCGTCGTGACCTGCGCGACGAAGCGCTCGACCACCGGCAGCGCCGGTTCGCGCCACAGCAGGCTGGTCTCGCAGCGCAGCGCTGCGCCGATGACGGCGCGATAGACGACACCCGGCCGCTGCAGCCGCGTCACCGCCTCCGGCACCCATGCGACGCCCATGCCTGCGGACACCAGGTTGACGATCGTCTGCATCTGGATCGCCTCCTGCGCGATGCGCGGTGTCGCGCCATTCGCGCGATAGGCGGCGAGCACCGCGTCGTACAGCGAGGGCGCGATCTGGCGCGGAAAGATCACCAGCGGCTCGTCGGCGATCGCGGCGAAACGCAGGCTGCGCAGCGCGGCCGCGGGATGGTTCTCCGGCAGCGCCATCACCATCGGCTCGGCCAGCGCGCGCCAGGCCACGAAGCCGGCCGGCGCGGCGTCAGGCGCATGCAGCACGAAGCCGGCGTCGATCTCGTCGGCATCGAAGGCGGCGAGCTGCACGTCGAGCGTTGCCTCGCGCAGCTGCAGCGCGACGTCCGCATGCGCTTCGCGAAAGCGCCGCAGCCATTCCGGCAGCGGGCCGTAGGCGATGCTCGACACAAAGGCCAGCCGCAGCGTGCCCGAGAGCCCGGAGGCGGCTGCCTGCGCCAGCCGCGGCAGCTCATCGGCGCCCGCGAGCAGGCGCCGCACCGGCGCGAGCAAGGCCTGGCCCGCGGGAGTCAGCGCGACGCTGCGCCGCGTGCGATCGAACAACGCCACGCCGAACGTGCGCTCGAGCGCCTGGATCGCCAGCGTCAGTGGCGGCTGCGTCATGTGCAGCCGTGCGGCGGCGCGGCCGAAGTGCAGTTCCTCGGCCAGTGCGAGGAACTGGCGCAGGGGTCGCAGCTCGATCATCGATACGCTCCATGAATCAAAACTCAGGCACAAATATATTGGACGATCGACTGCCGAGGATCCGATACTGCCCGCATTCCGATCCCGAAGGAGCTGCCGCCATGGCCTCGAACCGCCGCTCGAAGAACATCACCGAAGGCGTCGCGCGCGCGCCGAACCGCTCGATGTACTACGGCATGGGCTACACCGAGGGCGACTTCGGCAAGCCGATGATCGGCGTCGCCAACGGGCACTCGACGATCACGCCGTGCAACTCCGGACTGCAGCGCCTGGCCGATGCGGCGATCGAAGGCCTGAAGGCCGCCGGCGCCAATCCGCAGGTCTTCGGCACGCCGACGATCAGCGACGGCATGGCGATGGGCACCGAGGGCATGAAGTACAGCCTGGTGTCGCGCGAGGTGATCTCCGATTGCGTCGAGACCTGCGTCGGCGGCCAGTGGATGGACGGCGTGCTGGTGATCGGCGGCTGCGACAAGAACATGCCGGGCGGCCTGATGGGCATGCTGCGCGCGAACGTGCCCTCGCTCTACGTCTACGGCGGCACGATCCTGCCCGGCCACTACAAGGGCCAGGACCTGAACATCGTCAGCGTGTTCGAGGCGGTCGGCCAGTTCTCGGCCGGCAAGATGAACGAAGAGGACTTCTGCCAGATCGAGCGCCGCGCGATCCCCGGCAGCGGCTCCTGCGGCGGCATGTACACCGCGAACACGATGTCCTCGGCCTTCGAGGCGCTGGGCGTCAGCCTGCCCTACTCGTCGACGATGGCCAACGTCGAGGACGAGATCGTCGGCACGGTGCGCCGTGCCGCAGACGTGCTGGTCAACGCCGTCAAGGCGGACCTGAAGCCGCGCGACATCGTCACCAAGCAGGCGATCGAGAACGCCGTCGCGGTGATCATGGCCACCGGCGGCTCGACCAATGCGGTGCTGCACTTCCTGGCGATCGCGCATGCGGCCGAGGTCGAGTGGGACATCGACGACTTCGAGCGCATGCGCCGCAAGATCCCGGTGCTGTGCGACCTGAAGCCGAGCGGCAAATACCTGGCCATCGACCTGCACCGCGCCGGCGGCATTCCGCAGGTCATGAAGGTGCTGCTGAAGGCCGGCCTGCTGCACGGCGACTGCATCACGATCACCGGCAAGACGGTGGCCGAGAACCTGGCCGAGGTGCCTGATTCACCGCGCGCCGACCAGGACGTGATCCGCGACATCACCGCGCCGATCTACGAGCAAGGCCACCTCGCGATCCTGCGCGGCAACCTGGCACCGGACGGCTGCGTCGCGAAGATCACCGGCCTGAAAAATCCGGTGATCACCGGTCCGGCGCGCGTCTTCGACGACGAGCAGTCGGCGCTGGCGGCGATCATGGCCGGCAAGATCGTCGCCGGTGACGTGATGGTGCTGCGTTACCTCGGGCCCAAGGGCGGTCCCGGCATGCCGGAGATGCTGGCGCCGACCAGCGCGCTGATCGGCCAGGGCCTCGGTGAAACCGTCGGTCTGATCACCGACGGCCGCTTCTCCGGCGGCACCTGGGGCATGGTCGTCGGCCACGTCGCCCCGGAGGCGTTTGAAGGCGGCGCGATCGCGCTGATCCACGAGGGCGACTCGATCACCATCGATGCGCACGAGCTGCTGCTGCAGCTGAACGTCGACGACGCAGAGATCGCGCGACGCCGCGCCGCCTGGCAAGCGCCGGCACCGCGCTACACGCGCGGCGTGCTGGCGAAGTTTGCGAAATGTGCGTCGAGCGCCAGCTTCGGCGCGGTGCTCGATCGTTTCGAGTGAGGCTGCCGGCGGCCCGCCCTGGCCTTGGCTAGCGCGGGTTGTCGTCGGTCGGAACGCGCGGCTTGCCGGTCGTGCCGCCGCGTCGCTTCTTCAGGTTCAAGCCCATGTTGTCGAGGTGGCGCTCGCGGCGCGCCTCGACGCGGCGCTGCTCCTTGTCGGATTCCCGCTGCTTCGTGAAGCCGGTGGCATCGGCGATGATCCACCAGACGGCTGCCGCCGCGAAAGGCGACAGCACCCACAGCCAACCCCAGTTGGCGACCGGCGTCAGATCGGCCCATTTCAGCAGCACCAGCAGGCAACCGACGGCTACGAACCACATCTGCCGAGTCCCTTGTCGTGCAAGGGCGACGTCAACCGCCCCGGCTAGAATTCGTTGAAACCGAAGCACTGTACTCCAGCCGGCCCTCGGGCCACGCCACGAAAGGACCCCATGAAACAAGCCGCCCTCTTCGTCACCTTGGCCGCAGCGTTCGCCGCCCCCGCCTTCGCGAATGCCGACCTGGCGCAGAAGAAGGCCTGCATGGCCTGCCACGCGGTCGACAAGAAGCTCGTCGGCCCGGCCTACAAGGAAGTCGCCGCGAAGTACGCCGGCCAGAAGGACGCCACCGCAAAGCTCGCCGAGAAGATCCAGAAGGGCGGCTCGGGTGTCTGGGGCGCGGTGCCGATGCCCGCGAATCCCGGCGTCAGCGCCGATGAGGCCAAGCAGCTCGCCGCCTGGGTGATGACGCAGAAGTGATCGGCCTTCGCGCCTGAAGCAACAAAGCCCCGCTTGCGGGGCTTTGTCGTTTCCGGGATGGCCTACTTCTTCTCTTCGGCCGCAGTCAGAGTCACCCGCTCGGTGACGCTCTTGCCGGCCAGCGAGTCGGCGATGTAGCTGGTCGAGCGAACGAGCAGGTCGCGCGCCACTTCCTCGAGCGGCGAGCCGCTGATGCTGGCATGGCTGCCGCCGAGGCCGACGCCGCCGCCCCAGCCGGCGCCCGACAGGCCGAAGCCGCGCTTCTCGTTGTCGGCCTGGAAGGTGCGCGAGCCGACCACCTTGGCCTTGTTGATGTCGACGACGCGCAGGTCCATGTTCATGTGGACCTTGCTCTTCTTGAAGTCGACGCTGCCGGCGACGATCGACAGCGGCCCCTTGAACAGGCCGCCGAGCGCGCCGAGGCCGGTCGAGCTCTGCTCGAAGCCGAGCGAGGTGATCGAGCCGACGACCATGAAGTCCGCCGCCTCGACCTGCACCTTCTTGCCGACCAGCGCGAGCTCCTTGTTGATCTCGTCGAGCTGCTGGCGCTCCATCACCTCGAAGCAGCCGGTCTGGCTCAGCGCGGTCGACAGCATGTCGGTCATGCCGGTGCCGACGCCCGTGTAGGTGGGCTGATTGACGGTGCCGCCGCCGGTGCCCATGTACTCCCACCACCGGTAGCGCCGCGGGTCCTGCTGGCCGGCGCCGGAGCCGCAGTCGGCCGACTTGCACTTGATCTCGCTGACGATCACCTTGGCGACCGGCGCTGCGCACTTGGGCACGCCGATCTCGCGCTCGCGCACTTCGCTGGTCTGCGCGTGCGCCAGCATCACACCGAGCGCACCCAGCACTCCCACCACTGTCTTCATTCGCATGCCTCGTCCCTCAATCGAACGCGGCACTGTACAGGCGGAAATGAGACGCGCAGCGCCCAGGCCGCCCCAAACCTTGGGGGGCCCCGGCCCGCGCTTCGGGGGTCAGTTGTTCTCGGACAACTGCGCCAGGATCGCCGGGTTCTGGTGAGCGCGTCACGTCGCTGCGCGACATGAGCGCTCCCCGAGCCCCGGCCTGGTCGCCCTATCGGGCGCCCACCGCGCTACGCGCGGACTTGGCTCAGTTGTTCTCCGACAACTGAGCCAAGATCGCCGGGTTCTCCAGCGTCGAGGTGTCCTGCGTGATCTGCTCGCCCTTGGCGATCGAGCGCAGCAGGCGGCGCATGATCTTGCCGGAGCGCGTCTTCGGCAGGTTGTCGCCGAAACGGATGTCCTTGGGCTTGGCGATCGGGCCGATCTCCTTGCCGACCCAGTCGCGCAGCTCCTTGGCGATCTTCTTCGCTTCGTCGCCGGTCGGGCGCGGGCGCTTGAGCACGACGAAGGCGCAGATCGCCTCGCCGGTGGTCTCGTCGGGACGGCCCACGACGGCCGCCTCGGCGACCAGGTCGGTGTGCGAGACCAGCGCCGACTCGATCTCCATCGTGCCCATGCGGTGGCCGGAGACGTTCAGCACGTCGTCGATGCGGCCGGTGATCGTGAAGTAGCCGGTCTTGGCGTCGCGGATCGCACCGTCGCCGGCGAGGTAGTAGCCCTTCAGCTCCGGCGGGTAGTAGCTCTTCTTGAAGCGCTCGGGGTCGCCGTAGATGTTGCGGATCATGCTCGGCCACGGCTTGCGCACGACCAGGATGCCGCCCTGCCCGTTCGGAACTTCGTTGCCGGTCTCGTCGACGACCGCGGCGTCGATGCCGGGAAACGGCAAGGTGCATGAACCCGGCACCAGCGGCGTCGCGCCCGGCAGTGGCGTGATCATGTGGCCGCCGGTCTCCGTCTGCCAGAAGGTGTCAACGATCGGGCAGCGGCCGCCGCCGATGTGCTGGTGGTACCACTCCCAGGCGGCAGGGTTGATCGGCTCGCCGACCGAACCGAGCAGGCGCAGGCTGCTCAGGTCGTAGCGGTCGGGGTGCACCGCGGCGTTGCCTTCGGCGGCCTTGATCAGCGAGCGGATTGCCGTCGGCGCGGTGTAGAAGATCGTGACCTTGTGGTCCTGGATCATCTTCCAGAAGCGGCCGGCATCGGGATAGGTCGGGATGCCCTCGAAGACGACCTCGGTGCCGCCGAGCGCGAGCGGGCCGTAGGTGATGTAGGTGTGGCCGGTGACCCAGCCGATGTCGGCGGTGCACCAGAAGACGTCGTCGGGCTTCAGGTCGAAGGTCCACTTGGTCGTCAGCGCCGCGTGCAGCAGGTAGCCGCCGCTGGAGTGCTGCACGCCCTTGGGCTTGCCGGTCGAGCCGGAGGTGTAGAGCAGGAACAGCGGGTGCTCGGCGCTGACCCACTCTGGCTCGCAGGTCTCGCTCTGGCCGGCCAGCGCGTCGTGCAGCCAGACGTCGCGCTTCGCATCCCACGCCACTTGGCCGCCGGTGCGCTTGTAGACGATGACGTTCTTCAGGCTCTCGCAGCCGCCGAGCGCGATCGCCTCGTCGACGATGGCCTTCAGCGGCAGCGACTTGCCGCCGCGCGCCTGCTCGTCGGCGGTGATCAGCATCACCGCGCCGGCGTCGTTCACGCGGTCGCGCAGCGATTGCGCCGAGAAGCCGCCGAAGACGACCGAGTGCGTCGCGCCGATGCGCGCGCAGGCCTGCATCGCGACCACGCCCTCGATGCTCATCGGCATGTAGATGACGACGCGGTCACCCTTGCTGACGCCGCGCTCGCGCAGCGCGTTGGCCATGCGGCAGGTGCGCGAGAGCAGATCGCTGTAGGTGGCGCGGGTGACGGTGCCGTCATCGGCCTCGAAGATGATCGCGGTCTTGCCGCCGAGGCCGGCCTCGACGTTGCGGTCGAGGCAGTTGTACGAGACGTTCAGCGTGCCGTCCTCGAACCACTTGAAGAACGGCGCCTCGCTGTCGTCGAGCACCTTCGTGAAGGGCGTCTTCCAGCTCAGATGCTCGCGCGCCAGGCGGGCCCAGAAGGCCTGGTGGTCGGCGTTCGCTTCGTCGACCAACGCCTGGTAGGCGGGCATGCCGGAGACGTGGGCCGAGCGCACAGCGGCTTCGGACGGTGCGTAGATCTTCGGCTCGTGCAAGCCGTCGGAAGCGCTCATGCGGGGTCTCCTGCTATGGGTAGGCCAAAACTGCCGCGACGCTATCGGGAGGCTCTTACGAACCGCTTACTCCCGACGGATCGGTTGCGGCCGAGGGGCCAGTCACGATGGTCGCATACGCGGCACCTAAAATCCTACCCGGTGCGACCCCACGCTCTCCCCAATGATTCCTGATCCGCAGAAGACTCCCATCCGCCTCCGTCCCCTGCCCAACCTGATCTTCGCCAGCCGCTGGCTGCAGTTGCCGCTCTACCTCGGTTTGATCGTCGCGCAAGGCGTGTACGTCTTCCACTTCTGGGTCGAGCTGGTGCACCTGGTCGAGGCCGCGTTCGGCGACCAGCAGGCCCTGGCGCAGCTCGTGAAGAGTGCCGGCTACGTGCCCGGCAGCGACGGCGAGATCGCCTTCAACGAGACGCTGATCATGCTGGTCGTGCTCGGCCTGATCGACGTCGTGATGATCAGCAACCTGCTGATCATGGTGATCGTCGGCGGCTACGAGACCTTCGTTTCGCGCATGGACCTCGAAGGCCATCCGGACCAGCCGGAATGGTTGAGCCACGTCAATGCCTCGGTGCTGAAGGTCAAGCTCGGCACGGCGATCATCGGCATCAGCTCGATCCACCTGCTGAAGACCTTCATCAACGCGCCCAACCTGACCGAGAAGACGATGCTGTGGCAGACCGCGATCCACATCGCCTTCCTGCTGTCAGCGATGGCCATCGCCGCCTCCGACCGCATCCTCGGCGGTGCCGGCGCATCCAACGCCAGGCACTGAATTTTCCCCGCCGCCCGAAAGCCCTCCGCCATGAGCACCACGATCCGCCAGGCCGACCTGGTCGAAAGCATCGCCGCCGCGTTGCAGTACATCAGCTACTACCACCCGGCCGACTACATCACCCACCTCGCGCGCGCCTACGAGCGCGAGGAAAGCCCGGCGGCGAAGGACGCGATCGCGCAGATCCTGACCAACTCGAAGATGTGCGCCGAGGGCCGGCGCCCGATCTGCCAGGACACCGGCATCGTCAACGTGTTCCTGAAGATCGGCATGGACGTGCGGTGGGAAGGCTTCACCGGCTCGATCGCCGATGCCGTCAACGCCGGCGTGCGCCAGGGCTACCTGAACCCGGACAACGTGCTGCGCGCCTCGGTGCTGAACGACCCGATCTTCGAGCGCAAGAACACCAAGGACAACACGCCCGCCGTGGTGCACATGGAGGTGGTGCCGGGCAACACGATCGACGTGATCGTCGCTGCCAAGGGCGGCGGCAGCGAGAACAAGAGCAAGATGCAGATGCTCAACCCGAGCGACTCGATCGTCGACTGGGTGCTGAAGACGGTGCCGACGATGGGCGCCGGCTGGTGCCCGCCGGGCATGCTCGGCATCGGCGTCGGCGGCACCGCCGAGAAGGCCGTGCTGCTGGCCAAGGAAGCGCTGATGGACGACATCGACATGTACGAGCTGCTGCAGCGCGGACCGTCGAACAAGCTGGAAGAGCTGCGCCTCGAGCTCTACGAGAAAGTCAACGCGTTGGGCATCGGCGCGCAGGGCCTGGGCGGGCTGACCACCGTGCTCGACGTCAAGATCAAGACCTTCGCGACGCACGCCGCGAGCAAGCCGATCGCGATGATCCCGAACTGCGCCGCGACGCGCCACGCGCACTTCGTGCTCGACGGCTCGGGCCCGGCCTACATCGACCCGCCGAGCCTGGACCTGTGGCCCGACGTGAAATGGGCGCCCGACTACAACAAGAGCAAGCGGGTCGACCTCAACACGCTGACGAAGGCCGAAGTGGCGAGCTGGAAGCCCGGCGACACGCTGCTGCTGAACGGCAAGATGCTGACCGGCCGAGATGCCGCGCACAAGCGCATCCAGGACATGCTGGCCAAGGGTGAGCAATTGCCGGTCGACTTCACGAACCGCGTCATCTACTACGTCGGCCCGGTCGACCCGGTGCGCGACGAAGTGGTCGGCCCGGCCGGCCCGACGACGGCGACGCGCATGGACAAGTTCACCGAGATGATGCTGGCCCAGACCGGCCTGATCTCGATGGTCGGCAAGGCCGAGCGCGGCCCGGTGGCGATCGAGGCGATCCGCAAGCACGGCTCGGCCTACCTGATGGCCGTGGGCGGTGCCGCGTACCTGGTGGCCAAGGCGATCAAGGGCGCGCAGGTCGTCGGCTTTGCCGACCTCGGCATGGAGGCGATCTACGAGTTCGACGTCCAGGACATGCCGGTGACAGTGGCGGTCGATGCGCAAGGCACCAGCGTGCACAACACCGCGCCGAAGGAATGGCAGGCGAAGATCGGCAAGATTCCGGTCGCCACCGCCTAGTTGCGACGCACCACCGTCGCAACGACAAGGAAGGGCCGCCACGCGCGGCCCTTTCGCTTTGTGCAATGCAATACCGCCGCCGACATTCGCCGAGCCACAAGCATTGGCGCTGCGCAACGGGAACTACGCACGGCTAGCACGCGAACGGGGGGGACACCTGGCGGTATCAACTCGATACAGTTCGCCGCTGTGCCCGCAGCCTGGACCGGTTGTCGAGCACTTGGGGACCACAACGGTCCCATCCACACCCCGACAGACCAGGGAGCCTTGCAAGGCACGGAGGACGACGAACCTCCGGCCTTGAGCAAGTCCGCTTTCGAGCGGGTTTGCGCACGATCTGTCGCCCCGAAGGTCAGCCATCGCCGCTTGCATCTGCCAAGCGCGGGGTCGATTTGCGTGGCGCTTGGGCAGCACCGACCGTGGAACGATCCATCCTTTATCCGGCCGACGCTTTTCGCCAGGCCCGCGAGTCCCGCGAACCCGATTGCGCGGATCTGATCATCGAGAGCCTCGAAGCGCTGGGCATCGAATACGTCTTCGGCGTTCCGGGCGGCGCGATCGAGCCGCTGTACAACGCGCTGGCGCGCAGCGGCCGCCGCGGTGGGCCACAGGCCGTCGTCGCGCGCAACGAATCCGGCGCGGCCTACATGGCTGACGGGTATGCCCGCGAGACCGGCAAGATCGGCGTCTGCATCGCCACCTCCGGCCCCGGCGCGACCAACCTGATCACCGGCGTCGCCTGCGCGTTCGACAACAGCGTGCCGATGCTGGTGATCACCGGCCAGCCGCCGATCCACTCGTTCGGCAAGGGTGCGCTGCAGGAGTCGAGCTGCACCGGCGTCAACACGGTGGGCATGTTCCGCCACTGCACACGCTACAACTCGCTGGTCTCGCACGCCGACCAGCTGCCGACGAAACTCTTCAACGCGCTGATGCAGGCGCAGCGCGCGCCGATGGGCCCGAGCCACCTGTCGCTGCCGGTGGACATCCTGCGCCAGACGATGGCGATGCAGCCCGATGCAGCGACCTTCGCCGACCTGCTGAACCGGCCCTCGGCGATGATCGACGTCGCCGCCACCGAGTCGCTGTCGCGCCTGCTGAAAGCGGCCGAGCGGCCGGTCTGGCTGATCGGCGACGGCTGCGGCGAGGCCATTCCGGCGCTGATGCAGCTGGTGCAGCTCACCGACGGCCACTTCATCACGACGCCCGACGGCAAGGGCTTCGTCAATCCGCGGCATCCGCGCTTCGCCGGCGTGTTCGGCTTTGGCGGTCATTCGACGGCGCGCGAGCTGCTAGCCAGCCGCCCCGACCTGGTGATCGCCCTGGGCACCGGCTTCGGCGAATTCAACAGCGGCGGCTGGTCGGCCCAGCTGCTGAACAGCCGGCTGGTGCACGTCGATACCTGCGATGACAAGCTGATGCGCTCGCAGACCGCGCGGCTGCACGTGCGCGGCAACATCCGCTCGGTGTGCGAGCAGCTCTTGAGCCTGCTGGCACCGTCGGGCGAGGCCGTGAACGTGCTGCCGTTCCAGCACCCGCAGGTCGCGAAGCTGGCCTACGAATCGATGGTCGACAAGCCCGAGGCATTGCGCGACACGGGCAGTCCCGTCAAGCCGCAGCGCCTGATCGGCACGCTCGGCGAGCGTTGCCCCCCGCATACGCGCTTCGTCGCCGACGCCGGCAACAGCGCCGCCTGGTCGGTGCACTACCTGGCGCCGCACGACCGTCGCGGCGCGGCGCGCGCCGCGACCAGCCCGCCAGCCGGGCGCGACCAGCGCACCAGCCGCTCGAGCTGGCTGCGCGTGACGATGGACTTCGCGCCGATGGGCTGGGCGATCGGCTCGGCCATCGGCATCGCGCTGGGCAACCCGCGCTGCCCGGTGGTCTGCCTGACCGGCGACGGCAGCTACCTGATGAACGGCCAGGAGATCACCGTTGCTGCCGAGCTCGGCCTGCCGGTGCTCTACGTCGTGCTCAACGACGGCGCGCTCGGCATGGTCAAGCACGGCCAGCGCCTGGCCGGCGCCGAGCCGATCGGCTTCCAGCTGCCGACGGTCGACTACGCGGCGATCGCCGCGGCGATGGGCATCCCCGGCCACGTGATCCGCAGCCCGCAGGACTTGGACGCGCTGGACTTCAACGCGATCCTGTCGCGCAAGGGGCCGACGCTGCTGGACGTGCGCATCGATGGCGAGGAAGTGCCGCCGATCAATGTTCGGATGAAGACTCTCGGAACTGCGTAATCGACATGCAAAGCGACATGCAAAGGCTACAAGGCAAGACCGCCCTGATCACCGGCGGCAGCAGCGGCATCGGGCTCGCCACCGCGAAACTCTTTCTCGAACAGGGTGCGCGCGTCGCGATCACCGGTCGGGACGCGTCGGCACTGGCGTCCGCCCGCGCCAGCCTGGGCAACGACGTCGAGGCGTTCCGGAGCGATGCCTCGAAGACCGCCGACATCGATGCGCTGATGGGCGCGGTCGGGCAGCGATTCGGACACCTGGACGTGCTGTTCGTCAACGCAGCCTCGCTGCGCCCGGCGCCGTTCGAGGCTGTGGATGAAGCGCGCTTCGACGAGGACGTCGCGGCCAACTTCAAGGGCTGCTTCTTCGCCGTGCAGAAGGCGCTGCCGCTGCTGCGGCCCAAGGCGTCGGTGATCCTGACCACCTCGATCGCCAACCAGATGGGTTCCCCGAACTTCAGCGTCTACAGCGCGTGCAAGGCGGCGCAGCGCTCGCTGGTGCAGACCCTGGCACTCGAACTGATCGGCCGCGGCATTCGCGTCAACGCGATCAGCCCGGGGCCGATCGCGACACCGATCTGGGCCAAGTTCGGACTGCCCGCCGAGGTCGTGGAGGCCGCACAGCGGGAGATCCTGAGCAAGTCGCCGTCGAAGCGTTTCGGCGAGGCCGACGAGGTGGCGCGGTCGGTGCTGTTCCTCGCCAGCGACGACTCGTCGTACGTAGTCGGCCAGGAACTTGCCGTCGACGGCGGCATGAGCCTGCTATGAGCGCACCGGTGACGCCCGTGCGCACGCGCATCTGGCAGGAGGAGGCCGAGGCCGACAACGCCTTTGCGACGCGCACCGCCCATTGCCACGGCTACGACGTCTACGGCCAGATGCTGGGCCATGCGCGCTGGGTGGAGATGCTGTACCTGCTGTTTCGCGGGGAAGCACCGGATGCGGCGCAGGCCGCGCTGCTCGAAGCGCTCGCCGTCGGGCTGGCGAACGCCGGACCGCGCGATCCGGCGGTGCATGCGGCCATGTGCGCCGGCATCGGCGGCTCCCCCGCTGCAGCCGCGCTGATGGCAGCCCTCGCGGTGGGGGCGGGCCAACACACCGGCGCACGTGAAGTGCTGCTGGCAATGGAGGCTTGGCAGGCCTGCGGAACCGACCTTGCAGCGTGGCGCCGTCATCTGCAGCGGCCCGCGACGACCAGCACCGACATCTGGCCCGACCACAGCGAGCCACCGGGCTTCGACCCGCACGGCACCTCGGTCGCCGGCACGGTGCGCCAGGCCTTGCACCGCATGACTGAACTGAGCCCGGGCACCTCCCTGGCATGGCTCGGAGCGCAGCGCGTCGAGCTCGAGCGATGCGCCGGGGGCCCGCTGGCGATGACGGGAGTGGCGGCGGCCGCACTGACCGACCTCGGCTTCAGCCCGGAGGCCGGCGAAATGCTGTTCCTGCTAATGCGCCTGCCGGGTGCCGCAGCCCACGCGCTAGAGCAGCGTTCGAATTCGTACCGGGACTTCCCGTTCTTTGCCGTCGAACTGCAGGATGACCCCGGCCGTTCGAAGACTGCCGCGAGAGCCGAGCAATGAGCGCTAGCCGACGATCCCTGCACGACGGCGTCGGTCGCCTGCGCACGCGCATGGGCGCCGCCTTCGTCGGCCAGCGGGCGGTCTTTCGCGGCCACGATCTTCACGCCGACCTGAAGGACGCCGACTGGGTCGACCTGTACGTGTTCGGCATCACCGGTCGTCGCCACACGGCGAAGCAGCTGAAACTGCTGCATGCGATCTGGGTTTACACGAGCTACCCGGACGCGCGCATCTGGAACAACCGCGTCGCCGCGCTCGCCGGCACGACGCGCAGTTCGGGCAACCTGGGCGCCTCGGCGGCATTGGCGGTGTCGGAGGCGTCGATCTACGGCCGCGGCATCGACATCCGCGCGGCGCGCTTCCTGACCGGCACGTTGAACCGCATGCGCGACGGCACCTCGCTGGCGGACTGCGTGCGCGTCGAGCTCGATCGCCATCGCGGCCTGGCCGGCTATGGGCGGCCAATCGCCGCCGGCGACGAACGGCTCGAGCCGACGCTGGCACTGGCGCATCGGCTGGGCCTCGACGGCGGGCCGCACCTCCAACTTGCAAAGGACGTGGAGCAGTTTCTGCTCGATGGTCGCTGGCGCTGGCGCATGAACTATGCCGCCTTGTCGGCAGCGCTGACCGCCGACCTCGGCTTCACGCCGCGCGAACATTACCTGTTCGGCTTCCCCGCCTTCCTCGCCGGCATGCAGCCGTGCTTCATCGAAGCCTGCGAACAGCCTGCCGGCACGCTGTTCCCGATACCGTGCAGCCACGTCGCCTACGAAGGCGCGGCCAGGCGCCCTTGGCCCCCTAAATCCTCCCGCCATGAACCCTGATCCCTACACCCATTACGCGCGCATGCGCGCCACCACACCGGTCTCGTTCAACCCCGCGCTCCAGATGTGGGAGGTCTACCGCTACGCCGACATCCAGTCGGTGCTGGCCGATCCCGCGACCTTCTCGTCGGACCTGTCGGCCTACCAGACGATGGCGACGATGGACCCGCCGCGCCACACACAGCTGCGCAAGCTGGTCGCAAGGGCGTTCACCAGCAAGCTGATGGCTTCGCTCGAGCCGAGCATCCAGGCGATCACCGATGCGCTGCTCGACCGCGTCGAGCACACGGGCCGGATGGACGCGATCGCCGACCTCGCCTTCGCGCTGCCGGTGACGGTGATCGCGGAGCTGCTCGGCTTGCCGGCGTCCGATCGCGAACGCTTCAAGCAGTGGTCGGTCCCCGCGATCCGTGTCGCCGAAGCGGAGCTGCACGGCCAGCCGCCTGAACCCGAGTGGCTCGCCGCCGTCGATGAACTGATGGCCTATCTCGGGGCACTGGCCGAACAACGGCGCAGCGCGCCGCGCGAAGACCTGATCAGCGGTCTGGTGCACGCCGAGATCGACGGCGCCCGGCTGACGGCCGAGGAGATCACGAGCACCTGCCGGCTGCTGCTCATCGCCGGCTTCGAGACCACTGCCAACCTGATCGGCAACACGCTGCAGCTGCTGCTGGCGCATCCGGCGGCCCTCGAACGCGTGCGTTCCGATCCCGAACAGCTGGCCGGCGCAATCGACGAGTCGCTGCGCTTTCATGCCCCGTTCCAGTTCTTCGCCCGCAAGGCCACGCGTGACGTGACCATCGGCGGGCAAGCCATCGCTGCCGGACAGGTCGTGCTGATCTTCAACGCCTCCGGCAACCGCGACGAATCCGTGTTCGACAAGGCCGACGAGTTCGACATCGGCCGCAGCCCGAATCGCCACCTCAGCTTCGGTCACGGAATCCACTACTGCCTGGGTGCGGGACTGGGTCGGATGGAAGCACGCATCGGCATCGGCACCTTGCTGCGCCGCTTTCCGGCGCTGCATGTCGACGCTGCGCAGCCGGCAGAGCGCCTGCAGTCGATCGTCCTGTACGGCTGGCGCAGCCTGCCGCTGTCTACAGGTGATAGATCGCCTGCAGAACCACCGAACGCGGCGCCATCGGCAGGTCGTTCGGATAAGCGATGCCCGGTGACAGGCTAGGTTCGCGCACGTCGGCGTTGAAGAGGTTGCGCACGGTCACGCCGAGCTCCCAGCCCTTCTTGCCGCGCGCGTTGCGCAGCACCAAGTCCAGCGTGGTGTAGTCGGCGATGTCGCTGCGCGGATCGCCGGCCGCGCGGCGACGGTCCGCCACGTGGTTGGCCTGGGCGCTGAACAGCCAGCCGCTGCGAAAGCTCCAGTCGGCGCGAGCCCACAGGTGCTGCCGCGGCGCGTAGCCGGCGTCGCGCCCCGCATCCTCGTCGATCGAACGCTGGTAGGCGTAGTGACCGGAGAGTCGCAGGCCTCGGCTGGCCTGCCAGAGCGCCTCCAGCTCTGCGCCGCGGCCGCGCTGCGAACCGATGTTGTTGAAAACCGCGGAGCCGTCGCTGGCCTGGGTCGTGCGAATGATGTCGCGCATCGCATAGCGGAACATGTTCAGGTTCACCTGCAGGTCGACGCCGGCCTGCCAGGCCAGGGCCGCCTCGAGGGTGCGGATGGTCTCCGGTTGCAGGTCGGGATTACCGCGGATCACCGGGTTGTTGATGCTGTACTGCTCGGTGAACGATGGTGCGCGGAATGCGCGGCCGTAGAGCAGCTTCGTGGTGAGATCGAGGCTCGCGTCCCAGACCAGCGCTACGCGTGGATTCGTCGTCCCGCCGACATCGGAATAGCGGTCGTGCCTGACACCGGTCGTGAGCGTCCAGTCGCGGCGGAAATTCCATTCGTCCTGCACGTAGACGTAGTCCACACGCCGGCGATGAGGTGCGACGAAGGACTCGGCCACCGGGAACTCGACCACTTGCGCGCCGGGCGTCGGCACGGGCAGCCCGATGAACGGCCCCGACGGGACCAGCGAGAAGTTCTTGAACTCCTGCGTCCGGTACATGTCGAGGTCGTCGTGGCCGATCCCCAGCCGCCACTGGTGGCCGTTGCTCGAATGGCTCACCACCGCCGCCAGCCGCACCTGCCGTTCCCAGGTCTGCGGCGCACCGATCATGCCTTGCGGGAAAGCACCGCCGAACGCTCCCGGCGGGAACAACTGCAGCGGCTGCGGAAACTCGTTGCTGTAGTGGAAGGCGCTCGCGCTCAGGTCCAGCTTCCAGCGCGGCGCAATCTCGATGTCGTTCCAGGAGAGATCGGTCAGGAAGCGCTCCGAACGCCCCTTGCCGACGGGATCCAGCGCGCCGGCGGCGCCCGCGCCGGTCCCGAGCTTGTCGCGCAGCTTGTAGCTCGCGCGCAGCTGCAGCTTGGACCATTCGAGGGCCAGGCTGGCGTCGACGCCCTCGTGGCCGGTGTTCACGGGCCCGGGCGCCAGGCTCGCCCGCGTTCCGAACAGGCCGTCGAGAAAACTCTGATTGTCGCGATCGATGGTGCGGCGGTAGCCGTCCGTCCTGCCGACGCGCAGGTACGCCGCGGCTTTCAGCGCCCCGATCTGCCCGCCGTGCTGGATCCATGCCTCGTAGGTCGAGAACGAGCCGCCGCGCACGCCGAACTCGGTCCCTGCCACATCGGCCGCACTCTTGGTGATGATGTTCACCACCCCGGCGTAGGCATCGGCTCCATAGAGCGCCGACCCCGGCCCGCGGATCACCTCGATCCGGGCGACGTTGTCGAGCGGCAGACCGCCCCACACGTTGCCGCGATTGCCGACGAACAACGTCGTCAGCGGCACGCCGTTGAGCAGCACCAGGGTCTGCGGATTGAACTCGCTGTAGATGCCGCGCATGACATACAGGGCCGGGAAGCCCTGGTTGCTGCGGGAGACGTGGACCCCGGGCACGGCCTCCAGCGCCTCGTCGATGTCGCGGGCCCCCATCGCGGCGATCTCTTCCGCGGTGATCACGGTCGCCACCGCCGGTGCCCGCCGCAGCGGCTGCCGATTGCCGGTCGCGATGCTGATCGACGCCTTGTCGCCGAAGGCCATCGCCAACTCGTCCTCCTCGACGGCGGCTTGTGCGACGGCGCTGCCAGCCTGCAGCGCCATGAGCCAGATCAAGGACTGCGCTGCACAACATACAGGACGCATGCCGGGACCCCTCCTCGTCGTTGAGTCGGCCGATCCTACAGCCGACACCATGCGGTCCCCCATCCGGTTTGCTGCCGAACAGACGGTGCGGCTCAGCGCCCCCCGTCGCCGCGGCGGTGGATCTCCTGCGCGATCGTCCTGGCCGCCTTGCGCACGGTCGCCGCATCGGGATGAACGCCGTCACCTCCGTGTCGGAAGTCCTTCCAGATGTCCAGCACCAGCGCGCCGGCCAGTTCAGCGCGCAGGCGCATGCGCACGAGGTCGCGCAGGGCACGGTAGTCGGTTTCCCCGATGACCCAGGCCAGACCGAACATCGAGCGGAACAGCGGCAGGTCGAGGTCCTCATAGCGCGGATGTACGTCGTAGATCGGTGTCAGGCCCCTGGCCAACGCGGACTGTCCCACGGCAATCAGTCGATCGGCCACGCCGTTGATCTGTGCCGGGGTGCATGGCTGCGACAAGGCCTGCGGCACGCCGAAGGCATCGGCATGCAGGCAGTCGTTTGGTGCGGTGATCACCACATAGCGCGCGTTGTACGTGGTGAAGGTCGGCGGCAGCGCGACCCGTGCCAATGCCCGGTCGAACTGGGTCTGAAAGCCGTCCCACGACGCCGGCCCGCAGGTCGGCGAGCCTGGTGGACAGTAGGGCCGCGGGAAGGTCGTGGCCCCGGCCTGGCCTTCGTTGATGACGTAACCCGGCAGCCGCTCGTCACGGATCAGCGCGGTGCCCAGGCTGATGTACGACCCGAAGCCGACCGAGATGCCACCCAGCGGCGCGATGCCGTTGTTGAAGGGGGTCTTGCCTTCCGAGTACGACCCGCCGATCAGCAGGAGCGGCAGATCGGAGGCCTTGTCCTTGGCTTGCACCGCGGCCATGGCGGCGCATGCGGTGGCGAGGGTGGTCCATTTCTTCAGGTTCATGTCGACTCTCCCTGGGTGGTGTGAGGCACGGCGTTCCTAACGCCTGTCGCGCGCGGCGGGCGCCACGCGTGACCCCTTTTCGTCATGCCGTCGTCGGACTTGATGTGCACCCGCGTCCTCCGTCCATTAGCCCTACTTCGGTAATAGGCAAAACAAGCATAAACGATAAAACTGGCATACTCGTGCACAGCTTCACGGCAAGAAGTCTTCAAGGACCGCCAGAAGCCCGCCTGCTGGGATCAGCGGGGCGCAACACGCGACAGGCTCGGCCTGCCGCAATGCAGCGATCAGCAGGGTCAGGCGCCCGGCGCGGGCCCCGGACCAGGGAGTGCACCACATGGACAACGCGCTGGCCCGGGCGGATGTCTTCCGCCGTGACGAGCAGGCATTCGCCGCGCCCGTCGACGCCGCCGACCTGATCATCCGCAGCCTCGAGGCGCTCGGCGTCGAGTACGTCTTCGGCATCCCCGGTGGCGCGATCGAGCCGCTGTACAACGCGCTCGCCCGCAGCGCGCGCCGAGGCGGCCCGCAGCCGGTCGTCGCCCGCCACGAGACCGGCGCGGCCTGCATGGCCGACGGTTATGCGCGCGAGACCGGCAAGCTCGGCGTCTGCATTGCCACCTCGGGCCCCGGCGCGACCAACCTGATCACCGGCGTCGCCTGCGCCTACGACAACCAGGTGCCGCTGCTGGTGCTGACCGGCCAGCCGCCGCAGCACTCCTGGGGCAAGCGCGCATTGCAGGAGTCGAGCTGCAGCGGCATCGACACGGTCGCGATGCTGCGCCACTGCACGCGCTACAGCTCGCTGGTCTCGCATCCCGACCAGCTGTGGCCCAAGCTGCACAACGCGCTGATGAAGGCGCAAGGCTTCCCGCAGGGCCCGGCACACCTGTCGTTGCCGGTCGACCTGCTGCGCGGACCGCTGCCGACGCCACCCGCCGGCAACGACTGGGCCGGTGCGCTGCTGCGGCGCGCGCCCGAGGTGACCGACGGGCCGGCAATCGAAGAACTGCACGCCTTGCTGGCCGGCGCGAAGCAGCCGGTCTTCCTGATCGGCCATGGCTGCGCCGAGGCCGCGCCGCTGCTGATGCGCCTGGTGCAGATGCACGGCGCGCTGTTCATCACCACGCCGGACGGCAAGGGCCTGGTGCATCCGCAGCATCCGGCCTACCGCGGTGTGTTCGGCTTCGGCGGGCATGCCAACGCCGAGGCGCTGCTGGCCGCCGAGCCCGATCTGATCGTCGCCTTCGGCACCACCTTCAGCGAGCTCAACAGCGGCGGCTGGGCGGCCGGGCTGATGAACCGGCGCCTGGTGCACGTGGACTGCTGCGACGAGAACCTGATGTACTCGCCGAGCGCGCGGCTGCACGTGCGCGGCCGGATCTCGACCGTGTGCGAGCAGCTGATCTCGATGCAGCAGCAGCGCACGCACGCCGGCAACGTGCTGCCTTTCCCCGAGCGCCGTGGGGAAAGTGCCGCGGCCGATGGGCTGCTGTGCAAGCCCGAGGCCTTCCACAGCGAAGCCACGCCGATCAAGCCGCAGCGGCTGATGAAGGCCTTGTCGCGGCTGTGCCCGCCGAACACCCGCTTCGTCGCCGACGCCGGCAACAGCGCGGTGTGGGCGGTGCACTACCTGTCGCCGCACGACCGCCGCGCGCCGCGCGCCGCGCACGAGCCGCTGCTGCTGCGCGAGCGCCGCCAGCACCGCGCCGGCTGGCTGCGCGTGACGATGGACTTCGCGCCGATGGGCTGGGCGATCGGCGCGTCGATCGGCATCGCTGCCGGCAACCGCGATTGCCCGGTCGTCTGCATCACCGGCGACGGCAGCTACCTGATGAACGGCCAGGAGATCACGGTCGCCGCCGAAGCCGGTCTGCCCGTGCTGTTCGTCGTGCTCAACGACGGCGCGCTCGGCATGGTCAAGCACGGCCAGCGCTTCGCGGGTGCCGAGGCCGTCGGTTTCCAGCTGCCGTCGATCGACTACGCGGCGCTGGCGGCGGCAATGGGCATCCCGGGCCACGTGATCCGCTCGCCGCAGGACCTCGAGGCGCTGGACATGGGTGCGATCCTGTCCCGCAAGGGGCCGACGCTGCTCGACGTGCGCGTCGATGGCGAGGAAGCCGCGCCGATGAACCTGCGCATGCGCACGCTGGGTACGGCCAAGTGAGGCGGCCGAACGCTTCAGCTCCCCGCCGCCAGCTCCTGCAAGGCCTCGGCCTTGTAGCGTTCGATCAGCCCCTCGGCTTTCATCTGCCGCAGCGTCGACGCCAGCTTCGGCGCCAGCGCCGCGTGCCGCTGGTTCAGGAACGGATGCAGCGGCGAGGAGCCCAGGTCGAGCGCGCGCCGCGTGATGTCGACATCCTTGAACTCGGCGCTGTGCTGCAGCGTGATCGCCGACAGGTCGCCGGTGCAGTGCAGGTCGACACGCCCGAAGCGCAGCATGTTGAAAGCCTGCTGGTCGGAGCTGACGTCGAAAAGGCGCGTGGCGGGCAGCGCTGCCTTCAGCGTGTGTTCGCAGACGCCGACGCCGCGCAGGTAGGACACGCGCAAATCGGTGCCGGTGGCCAGCTCGGCCAGGTTCGCGAAGCGCCGCGAGCGGCCCATCGTGAACAGGCCCCAGGTCAGGTCGTAGACCGATTCCTCGACCCGCACCAGCTGCGGCCGGCCTTCGGCATAGCTGTGCACGCGGGCCACTTCGCCGTCGATGCTGCCCTGCTCCGAATTGAGGGTCAGCCTTTGCAGCGGCTGCACGCTCAATTGCAGCGGCACGCCCAGCCGGCGGAAGGCCTCGATGTAGATCTTGCGCTGCAGCTTGCCGGCGTAGGTGGTCTCGGCCTGGCTGGTGCCGAGCACCACGGTGCCCGGCGCGGCCGGCGGCTGGGCCGGCACGCCGATGCTCAACAGCATTGCGAACACCCCCAGGACAGCGAGGCGCTGTGCACGACGCACGGGCGGAGGGTCCATGGCGGGTCGCGAAGCGGTGTTGCAACGCATCGTAGGCCGCTGCATTCGCGCGGTCAAACCCACTCACAGGAGAGCACGGCATGCTGAACACGACCCAGGCCGCGCCGGTGCGCCAGGCCATCGAGCGCCTGCAATGGACCAGCGCCCGCGGCATCGATCGCATCGACCTGAGCGAACGTGGCCTGCTCGACGCGGCGCGCTGCGAGACCGGCCTCGAGGACTTCGGCGACGACCACTTCCTGACCCCGCTGCGCCGGCTGCTGGCCGCGCTGCACGATGAAGCCGAGCTGAACCCGTTCGGCGAGCGCATCGCACATGGCCGCACGCTCGGCTCGCTGAAGAACCGGCTGTGGGCCCGCGCCTGCCTCGACGCCCATCCGGAGATCGCCGAGCGCCGCCTCGTCGCGCCGATCATCATCGTCGGGCCGCACCGCTCGGGCACCACACGGCTGCACCGGCTGCTGGCGGCCGACCGCCGGCTCGCGCACCTGCGCACCTGGGAAGGCATGAACCCGGCGCCGCGGCGCTGGATTGGCGCGCGCGCGGCGCCCGACGACGTGACGACGCGGCGCGTCGAAGCGGTGCAGGCGCTGGCAATGCGCCACCGCATGTACCCGGAGTCGTCGACGATGCACGCGATGCACGCCGACTGGCCCGAGGAGGAGATGCTGCTGCTGAACCACGAGTTCGTCAGCTTCTCGGCGCTCGGGCTCTACGACGTGCCGGGCTACTACCGCTGGTTCATCGACGCCGACAAGACCGCCGCCTACCGCAGCATGGCCGAGCAGCTGAAGCTGGTGTCGTGGGCCCGCGGCGACGCCGACGGCACGCGCTGGGTGCTGAAGAACCCGCAGCACATGCTCGACCTGCCGGTGCTGCTGGCAACCTTTCCTGACGCGAAGATCGTCTTCACGCACCGCGATCCGCTGAAGACCGTCGGCTCGATGCTGTCGATGGCGCTGCACTTCGCGGTGCAGCACACTGACCGCGACTGCCGCACCAGCGTGCGCGACACCTGGCTCGACTTCTTCGAGCAGACCGCGCGCCGCTGCATGCAGTGGCGCGGCCGCATCCCGGCCGACCAGCAGCTCGACCTGCACTACGAGGACATGGAGAGTGATTGGCGCGGCCAGGTGCGGCGCATCTATCATTTCGCCGGGCTCGATTTCGACGCCGAAGCCGAGCGGTCGATGGCCGACTGGCTCGACCGCGACGCGCAGGCCGCGCGGCACGTCGGCCACCGCTATGCGCTGGAAGACTTCGGCCTGACGCGCGCGGCGGTGGACGAGCGCATGCGCTTCGTGCGCGACCGCTATTCGATCGGCTACGAAGGCGTGCGCGCAGCCGCCTGAGTGGCGGCGCTTCGCCGCAGCACCCGCTGCGGAAACGGAATCTCGACACCCGCCTCGTCCAGCGCGCGCAGCACGGCCAGGTTGACGTCGCTGCGCACGTTGCCGTTGCCGTTCTCGGGATCGTCGATCCAGAAGCCGAGCGTCAGCTCGAGGCCGTCGGGCGCGAAGCTCGACAGCTGCACCGCCGGCGCCGGATCGGCCAGCACGCGCGGCACCGCGGCCATCGCGGCGACCAGCTTCGGGCTCAGCGCGTCGAGGTCGCTGCCATAGGCCACCTGCACGACCGTGTTCAGCGAGATCCGGGTGTCGGCGAACGAGAGGTTCTCGACGCGCTGCGTGATCAGCAGCTCGTTGGGCACCAGCGATTCGCGGCCATTGGACGCTCTGATCACGGTGTAGCGCGTCGTGATGTCGGTGATGGTGCCCTCGAAATTGTCGACCTTGACGATGTCGCCGATGCGCAGCGAGCGCTCGGCGAGGATCACGAAGCCGGAGACGTAGTTGGCAGCCAGCTTCTGCAGGCCGAAGCCGAGGCCCACGCCGATCGCGCCGCCGAGCACCGACAGCGCACCCAGCGGAATGCCGGCCGCCGACAAGGCCACCAGCAAGCCGACCAGCAGCAGCCCGGCGCGCGTGGCGTTGGCCGCGATCTTGCGCACCGAGAGATTGACGCCCTCGGCCTTCAGCAGCCGCGACTCGATCGTCGCCGACAGCCACAGCACCAGCATCAGCACCACCGCGGCGCTCAACGCGCCCTCGATCAGGCTGCGCAGGCTCAGGTCGGCGCCACCGACCTTCCAGCGCACGCCGTCGAGCTCGGCCAGCAGCAGCGGCAGCAGGTCCGTCAGCCAGAGCACCAGCACGCCCCACACCAGCCATGAGATCGTGCGCTCGAGCGTGCGCACCAGCAGCGACTGCGGGAAGGCCACGCGCAGCACGCGCACCGCCGTGCGGATCACGACGAGGCCGATCAGCACCGGGATCGCGAGCTTGAACAAGCCCACCGGCAGCCAACGCTGCAGCAGCAGGCGCGCAATCAGCGCCAGGCCCAGCGCCAGCAGCGGGAACAGCACGCCGTCGAAACCGCGCTCGCCGAACCAGATGCTGCCGGGTGCGCGGCCGTGCGCAAGCCTGATCGCACCCCAGGCGACGATGAGGCAGGCCGCGAGCACCGCGGCCTCGATCAGCACGCTGGGGCGCTGCAGCGCTGCCAGCAGCGCGGCGAAATCCATGCCTTGCATGCCGTTGTTAGACGTCGGCCAGCACGCGCAGGTGCGCGACGACGCTGCGGCCGAGCGCGCTCAGCGCATAACCGCCTTCGAGGCAGGACACGATGCGCCCGCCGGCATGGCGGTCGGCGATGTCCTTGATGCGCTGCGTGATCCACGCATAGTCGGCCTCGACCAGGCCGAGCTGGCCGAGCTCGTCCTCGCGATGGGCATCGAAGCCGGCCGAGAAGAACACCATCTGCGGCTTGAACGCCTCCAGCCGCGGCAGCCACATCGCCTCGATCACTTCGCGGATTTCGGCGCCGCGGGTGTACGGCGGGATCGGCACGTTGACCATGTTGGTGCCCTTAGGGCAAGCGCCGCTGCCGGGATACAGCGGATGCTGGAAGAAGCTGGCCATCAGCACCCGTTCGTCGCCGGCGATGATGTCCTCGGTGCCGTTGCCGTGGTGCACGTCGAAGTCGACGATCGCCACGCGCTGCAGGCCGAGCACGTCGAGCGCATGGCGCGCCGCGACCGCGACGTTGTTGAAGAAGCAGAAGCCCATCGCCGCGTCGCGCGTGGCGTGGTGGCCGGGCGGACGCACGGCGCAGAAGGCGCTGTCGAGCTCACCGCGCACCACCGCTTCGGTGGCCGCCACCGCGGCGCCGGCCGAGCGCAGCGCGGCCTGCCAGGTGTCGGGGCAGGCGACGGTGTCGGGATCGATCGCACGCCGCTCGCCGGCGTCGCGCAGACGCTCGAGCACGTCCTTCATCTGCAGCACGTAGCCAAGGCTGTGCGCGCGCCCCAATTGCTCCAGCGTCGCCAGCGGCGCTTCGCGGTGATCGAGCGCGGCATCGAGGCCGGACGCGATCAGCTGGTCGGCGATCGCATCGAGGCGCTGGGGGCATTCCGGGTGGCCCGCGCCCATGTCGTGCAAACGGCACTCACGGTGGGTATAGATCGCAGTCGGCATTCGGCGGCTAGGGTTTTTGGGCTATGGTGCCGCGCATGGTTGACACCCCTGTTGCACAGCGCCTGACCCGGCTGACGGACCAGATTAGCACGATCATCGTCGGCAAGCGTCCGCAGATCGAGGACTGCATCGCCTGCCTGCTGGCCGGCGGCCACCTGCTGATCGAGGACGTGCCCGGCGTCGGCAAGACGACGCTGGCGCATGCGCTGGCGGTGTCGCTGGGCCTGAAGTTCTCGCGCGTGCAGTTCACCGCTGACCTGATGCCCTCCGACCTGGTCGGCGTCAGCGTCTACGAGCGCTCGAAGGAGAGCTTCGTCTTCCACCCGGGGCCGGTGTTCACGCAGGTGCTGCTGTCCGACGAGATCAACCGCGCCGGCCCGAAGACGCAGAGCGCGCTGCTCGAGGCGATGGAGGAGCACCAGGTCAGCGTCGAGAACGAGACGCGCGCGCTGCCGAAGCCGTTCTTCGTCATCGCCACGCAGAACCCGAGCGACCAGCTCGGCACCTACCCGCTGCCCGAGAGCCAGCTCGACCGCTTCCTGATGTGCATCACGCTCGGCTACCCGGACCGGCTGTCCGAGCGCGGGCTGCTCGCCGGCGAGGACCGCCGCCACGTGATCGAGCGGCTTGGGCCCGTGATGTCGCCGGTGGACCTGTTGGAAGCGCAGGCCGCGGTGCAGCGCGTGACGATCTCCGACGCGCTGCTCGACTACCTGCAGGCGCTGATCGCCGCGACGCGCTCGGGCCAGTGGTTCGTCGAAGGCCTGAGCCCGCGCGCCGGCATCGCGATCCTGCGCGCGGCGCGGGCGCGCGCGCTGCTGGCGCGGCGCGACTACGTGGCGCCCGACGACCTGCAGGCCATCCTGCCGCAGACCGCCGCGCACCGGCTGGTGCCGGTGGCCTCGGCCGGGCGCGGGCGCGTCGAGCAGGTCCGCGCGATGGTCGAGGCGGTGCCGTTGCCGTGATCGCGCGGCTGCGCAGCTACCTCGAGAACCGGCTGCCGCGCAGCGACAGCTGGACGCTCGGCCAAGGCAATATCTACATCCTGCCGACGCGCGCCGGCTGGGCCTTCGCGGTGACGCTGATCGTGATGCTGCTGGCCTCGATCAACTACCAGCTGAACCTGGGCTTTGCGCTGACCTTCCTGCTCTGTGGCGCCGGCCTGGTGGCGATGCACCAGACGCACGCCAACCTGCGCCGGCTGACGCTGCGCGTGAAGAGCCCGCAGCCGGTGTTCGCCGGCGAGCGCGCGCTGCTCGAAGTGGTGCTGAGCAATCCGGGCCGCGAGCGCAACGGCCTCGGCCTCGGCGTGTACCGCGCCGGGCACCAGGGCATGGCCTGGGTCGACGTGCCGACGCAGGGCAGCAGCAGCGCGCGGCTGGCCTTCGTGCCGGCGCGCCGCGGCCTGCACACGCTGCCGACGCTGATGGCCGAGACCAACTTTCCGCTCGGCCTGTTCCGCGCCTGGACCGTCTGGCGCCCGGCCGGCCAGGTGCTGGTCTATCCGAAGCCGGAGCATCCGGCGCATGCGCTGCCGGCCTCGCAGCCGGCGATCGGCGGGCTGCCGCAGGCGCAGGTGCGATCGGGCGGCGAGTTCGACGGCGTGCGCGCCTACCGCCGCGGCGACACCTTGCGCCAGGTGGTGTGGAAGAAGACCGCGAAGAGCGGCGAGATGATCAGCCGCGACACCAGCACCGCCGCCAACCGCGAGCTGTGGCTCGACTTCCAGCTCACCGCGCTGGCGGAGACCGAGGCGCGGCTGTCGCGCCTGGCCGGCTGGGTGCTGGCGGCCGAACAGCGCGGCGCGAGCTTCGGGCTGCGCCTGCCCGACCAGGAGCTCGGCTGCGCCGGCGGCGACGCGCAGCGGCGTGCGGCGCTGGAGGCGCTGGCGCTGTGGCGGGCCGCGTGAAGCGATCGTCATGAAAGCCGCCTCCGCACTGGCCCCGATCACCCGGCCGCGCCGCTGGGCCGACTGGGGCCAGCTGCCGCGCGAATCGCGCGACACGCTGTTCCAGCTCGCGGTGATCGGCTGGACCGTGCTGCCGCACCTGAGGCACCTGCCCTGGTGGTGCACTGCGCTGACCGCGCTGGTGCTGTTCTGGCGCGGCAACCTCGCGCTGAACAATGCGCCGCTGCCCGGCCGCTGGCCGGTGATCGGCCTGCTGGTGATCGCCACGCTGCTGACCTTGTGGACCGAGCGCACGCTGTTCGGCAAGGACGCCGGCGTCACGATGCTGGTGGTGCTGATGGCACTGAAGATGCTGGAGCTGCGCGCGCGCCGCGACGCGCTGGTCGTCTTCTTCCTCGGTTTCTTCCTGGTGCTGACGCACTGCCTGTATTCGCAGTCGATGTTGACCGCGCTGTCGATGCTCGTCTCGACCTGGGGCCTGATGACGGCGCAGGTGCTGTCCAGCATGCCGGTGGGCCGGCCGTCGCTGAAGCGCGCCGGCGGCATCGCCGCACGCAGCGCGCTGCTCGGGCTGCCGCTGATGCTGCTGCTGTTCCTGCTGTTCCCGCGCTTCGGCCCGCTGTGGGGGCTGCCGCAGGACGGCCTGGGCAAGACCGGCCTGTCGGGCACGCTGCGGCTGGGCGGCGTGGCCGAGGTCGCGAACGACGACGCGATCGCCTTCCGCGTGCGCTTCGAGGGCCCGCCGCCGCCGTCGGAGCTGCTGTATTTCCGCGGCCCGGTGCTGCCGCGCTTCGATGGGGTCGAGTGGCACCAGGCCCGTTTGCGGCTGGGCGCCCCACCGCAAGCGGCGGAGCTGCAGCTGCACGGCGACGGCCGGTCGTACGAGATGCTGATCGAGCCGATCCGGCTGCCGCTGCTGCCGCTGCTGGAGGCCACGCCCGACCGGCCCGATGCGGCGCCCGCGCTGCGCGGCTGGGCGTTCACGCTGAGCGCCGACCTGCAGTGGCAGACCGACCGGCTGGTGGCCGAACGCATCAGCGTGCGCGCCCGCGCCTGGCCCAACCATGTGCTCGGACCCAAATGGGCGCTGCCCGGCGCCTTCGAGATGACCCAGATCCCCGACGGCAGCAATCCGCGCGCGGTGGCCTGGGCCCGGGCGCTGCGCGCCTCGGCGCCGCTGGCCGGCGCGCGCACGCCGCAGCTCGCGCAGGCGGTGCTCGAACACATCCGCACAGCAGGCTTCACCTACACGCTGGCGCCCGGCCTCTACGGCGGCCAGGCGATCGACGAGTTCTGGCTCGACCGCAAGGAGGGCTTCTGCGAGCATTTCGCCGCGAGCTTCGTGCTGGTCATGCGCGCGATGGGCGTGCCGGCGCGCATCGTCACCGGCTACCAGGGCGCCGAGCCGGCCGATGCCGACGGCTGGATGGTCGTGCGCCAGAGCCATGCGCATGCCTGGGCCGAGTACTGGGAGCCCGGATTCGGCTGGCGCCGCGCCGACCCGACCGCCGCTGTCGCGCCGCACCGCATTCACAGCAGCCGGCCGCTGCCGCCGCGCCAGGGGCTGGTGGCCGGGGCGCTGAACACGATGAGCCCGGCGCTCGCCGAGCAGCTGCGGCGCACGCTGGAGCTGATCGACAACCGCTGGAACCAGTGGGTGATGAGCTACTCGCGCACGCGCCAGTTCGATCTGCTGGAGTCGCTGGGCGTCAGTGCGCCGAGCTGGCAGGACCTGGCGTTCCTGCTGATCGGCATCGCCAGCGCGATGTCGCTGACCGCTGCCGGCTGGGCCTGGTGGGACCGCCATCGCCAGGACCCGTGGCTGCGCCTGCACCGCCGCATCCGCGAAACCCTGAACGGCCTGGGGCTGGACGCGCTGCCGCACGATGCGCCGCGCGCCCTGGCAGCCAAAGTACGCGTGCGTTTCGGCGCCACCGGCGCGGCGCTGGCGGACACGCTGGAAGCGCTCGATCGCCTGCGCTACGGGCCGGACAACCGCCGCCTGCCGGGACCCGGCTGGTGGTCGGGCTTTGCGCGCGAGGCCGCGCGCCTGCGGCGCAGCGGCGCACCGGCCGCGCTGCAGCAGCCGGGATAATCGACCGATGCCCTTCCCCCTCCGCCGGGCCGCGCTGCCCGGCCTGCTCGCGCTGCTGCTCGGCTGCAGCGCCCTCGCCGCGCCGACGAAGACTGCCCGCAAGCCCCGCCCGGGGCCGGTGCGTTCCGACCATGCCCCCGACGCGGTGACCTACGGCGGCCGCGCCGACGTGATGGCCTTCGCCGACGACACCGCCGCCACGCTCGGCCTGGATCGCGAGGGGGTGCGCGCCGCGCTGGCCGAGGCGCGCTTCCAGCCGGTCGTCGCGCGGCTGATCATGCCGCCGCCGGCCGGCACGGCGAAGAACTGGCGGGCCTACCGCGCGCGCTTCGTCGAGCCCGAGCGCGTGCGCGCCGGCGCGGCGTTCTGGGACGCGCAGCGGCGCTGGCTGGACGCTGCAGCCACGCGTTATGGCGTGCCGCCGGAGATCGTCGTCGGCATCGTCGGCGTCGAGACCTACTACGGCCGGCTGATGGGCGGCTTCCGCGTGCTCGACGCGCTGGCGACGCTGTCCTTCGATTTCCCGCCCGGCCGCAAGGACCGCAGCGCCTTCTTCCGCGGCGAGCTGCAGCAGCTGCTGCTGCTGGCCGAGCGCGACGGCGTGGCACCGGCGGCGATCAAGGGCTCGTACGCCGGCGCGATCGGCCTCGGCCAGTTCATGCCCGGCAGCATCCTGCGCTTCGCCGTCGACGGTGACGGCGACGAGCGCATCGACATGCACGACAGCCCCGCCGACGTCGTCGCCAGCATCGCGCACTTCCTGTCGGTGCACGGCTGGCAGCCCGGGATGCCGACGCACTTCGCGGTCAAGCCGCCGGTCGACACGACCGACCGCGCGGTGCTGCTGGCGCCGGACATCGTGCCGAGCTTCAGCGCCGCGCAATTCGTCGAGCGCGGCGCCGAGCTCGACGCCGCCGGCCGCGCGCACGAGGGGCCGCTGGCGCTGGTCGAGCTGCAGAACGGCTCCGCCGCGCCGAGCCATGTCGCCGGCACGCAGAACTTCTACGCGCTGACGCGCTACAACTGGTCGAGCTACTACGCGCTGGCGGTGATCGAGCTGGGGCGTTCGGTGCGCGAGACGCGCGAGGCCAGGGAAGTCAAGGCGCCGCGCTGAGCGAACGGATGCCGGCCGCGGGCGCCAGGACTTCCAGCACGTGCGGGTGGCCGACCGCCCGGCCGTCCAGCGGATTTCCGCTCAGGTAGACGTTCAGGTAGCGCCCGTTGCGCTCGGTCCGCGTCACCTGCCGCACCTGCCTGTCGGCCAGGCGCACCTGGATGCCGGGCGCATAGCGGCGCTGGGCATCGACGCTGTCCTGCACGATGAAGCCGGCCCAGTTGCGGGCCACGCCGAGCAGCCAGTGATCGTCGGTGATCTCAGGCGGCCGGTCGCTGGGCTGCGGCAGCTCGGCCAGCCCCAGCAGGTTGCGCTCGACGACCTCGATCATCACCACGTTGGCGCGCAGCGGATGCATCCACTCGATGCGCCGCTGGTCCGCGCCGGCGGCGATCAGCCACGCATCCTGCTGCGCCTGGGCCGCCGTCGGTGCGAGGACCTGGCCGTACGCGAGGTCCCAACCGCTGAAGCGCTCGGCGATCACGCTGGCGGTGGGGGCCATGAACACCATGAACGAATCGCCGAAGGCCAGTACGCGCGCCTGGGTCGCGGGATCCAGCCCGGCCGCCGGCGCGGGCTCGGGCTGCGCGCGGCCACGCGGCACGACGGTCGCGTGCGGATCGGACTCGCCGAACCACTGCCACAGGCTGTCTTCCAGCGGCGCGGCGGGCGTGGATTCGATCCGCAGCGCGCCGACCGGCCAGCGCAGCTGCGGATGCACCGCACTGATGCTGCGGCGCACTTCCTGCCATGCCAGCTGCGCGCCGCGGTCGTTCCAGTGCGTTCCCCAGCGGAAGTACAGACCCTCGTCGCGATGCTTGCGCAGCACCGGCCGCAGGTCGACGCGGATGAACGGACACCGGTAGTCGAGCGCATGAACCTGGTCCAGCATGCTCGGCCGGTCGAGCCATGGCCGCTGATGCGGCGGCATCTTCTCCGGATAGATCGTCGACTTGTTGGGCCCCGAGAAGAACACCAGCTCCGCGCCGTGGCGATGCGCATAGTCGCACCAGGCGTCGAGTCGGTCGCGGATGCGCTGCGCCTGCCGGGCCGACAGCGTTTGCTCGCGGCGGAAGGTCGGCAGCTCCTGCTCGTAGAACAACCAGCCCTGCTCGCCGAGCACGACCGGCAGTCCGAGATCGGCGTTCAACACCCGCAGCCGGAACATGAAGTAGCTGCTGATCAGCGGCTTGCGCAGGCCGAAGTTGTCGGCCGAAAAGCGCGTCAGGGCCGCGGCCAGCTGGCTCGGGGTCGCCGCGTCGGCGCGACCGGGCAGGCGCGCCAGCGTGCGCTGCTCCTGGAACAGCGGCATCGGGTCGCGCGGCACGAAGCTGCCCACCAGGCCGACCCCCAGGCAGGCACAGAAGAACAGCGCCAGCGCGATCTGGCAGCGGCGTTGCAGCCGCTTCGAACGAGGGGCGTCGCCGCTCACGCTAGAACCTGAAGTAGATGAAGGCACGGTGGGTCTGCGCGCCGAGGAAGGCGATGCAGATCACGAACGTCGCTGCCAGGGTGCCCGTGCGCCACAGCGGCAGCGCCGGCAGCGCCGACCAGCGGATTCGCCCGCGCCACGGGAACGACGCCAGCACGCCGCACGCCGCGCTGAGCCAGGTCAGCGTGTCGGTGTACAGGCGCAGCGCATGATGCGGATCGCTCCAGCCGTTCAAGCCGAGCATCGCGCGGCCCATCGCGCCCGCCTGCTCCAGCGAGGTGGCGCGGAACACCATCCACGACAGCACGACGACGAGCAGCACGTAGCCGTGGCGCAGCAGCGCGGGCCAGCGCTCGAGCCAGCGACCGAAGGCGGTGCGCTCGAGCGCCAGGAACAGCCCGTGCAGCAGCCCCCAGACCACGAAGGTCATGTTCGCGCCGTGCCACAGGCCGCACAGCAGGAAGACGACGAAGAGGTTGAACGCGGTGCGCAGCGGGCCATGGCGGCTGCCGCCGAGCGGGATGTAGAGGTAGTCGCGGAACCAGCGCGACAGGGTCATGTGCCAGCGGCGCCAGAAGTCCTGCACCGAGCGCGCGGCATACGGGTGGTCGAAGTTCTCCGGCAGGTGGAAACCGAACATCCGCCCGAGCCCCAGCGCCATGTCGGTGTAGCCGGAGAAGTCGAAATAGATCTGCAGCGCGAACAGCAGCGTCGCGGACCAGGCGATGCTGCCGCTCATCTCGGCCGCCGGCAGCCCGAACATGCGGTCGACCGACACCGCGCAGACGTCGGCGATCAGCACCTTCTTGGCCAGGCCGATCGTGAAGCGCTCGACGCCCGCGGCAAAGCTCGCCCAGTCGTGGCGCCGGCCGCTGAACTGCGGACCGAACTCGCTGTAGCGCACGATCGGCCCGGCGATCAGCTGCGGGAACAGCGTCTTGAACAGCGCGAAGCGGAAGACGTTGGTCTGCGCCGGGTAATCGCGGCGGTAGACGTCGATCAGGTAGCTCATCGCCTGGAAGCTGAAGAACGACACGCCCAGCAGCAGCGGGATCTGCGCCTCGCCGATGCGCGGCAGCGCGAGCGGCGCGGCCGCGCCATTGATCAGCTCGGCGAAGAAGTTGAAGTACTTGTAGTAGCCCAGCAGCAGCAGGTTGGCGCCGAGCCCGGCCACCAGCAGTGCCTTCGCCGGACCCTCGCCGCGCCGGCGGCTGCGCTCGATGGCCAGGCCGAGCAGGTAGTTGACGACGATGGTCGCCACCATCACCAGCACCAGCACCGGCTCGCCCCAGGCGTAGAACAGCAGGCTGAAGCCGAGCAGCACGGCATTGCTGCGCCCGGCGGCGTAATAAGCCGCGAGGCACAACGGGAGGAACAGGAACAGGAAGACCGGCGTGCTGAACAGCATTACGCGGATGCGGAGCGGCCGAACACCTTCTTCACGCCGGTGAAGGCCAGCAGCGCGACCGCACCGGCGAGCACGCCGACCAGCGCGTCGGCAACCATCGACAGCACGCCGCCCGCCAGCCCGCCGAGGCCTTGAGTCCAGCCCTCGACCGCATGGTGCAGCGGACCGATTCCGTGCATCAGGATGCTGCCGCCGACCAGGAACATCGCCGCGGTGCCGGCGACCGACAGGAACTTCATCAGCGCCGGCGCCGCGATCAGCAGCAGCTTGCCGAGCTGGCGCTGCGCCGCGCCGGCCTGGCGGCTGAGCCACAGCCCGGCATCGTCGAGCTTGACGATGCCCGCCACCAGGCCGTAGACGCCGACCGTCATCAGCAGCGAGATGCCGATCAGCACGCTGGCCTTGGTCAGCAGCGGCTTGTCGGCCACGGTACCGAGCGCGATGACGATGATCTCGGCCGAGAGGATGAAATCGGTGCGGATCGCGCCTTTGATCTTGTCGCGCTCGAAGGCCACCATGTCCACGTTCGGATCGAGCAGCGCCTCGGCCACCTCGCGCTCGTGCGCGGCGTCCTCGGCCTTCGAGTGCAGGAACTTGTGCGCCAGCTTCTCGACGCCCTCGAAGCAGAGGTACAGGCCGCCGAGCATCAGCAACGGAATCACCGCCCACGGCGCGAACACGCTGATCACCAGCGCCGTCGGCACGAGGATGGTCTTGTTGATCAGCGAGCCGAGCGCCACCTTGCCGACCACCGGCAGCTCGCGCTCGGCACGCACGCCGGCGACCTGCTGCGCATTCAGCGCCAGGTCGTCGCCGAGCACGCCGGCAGTCTTCTTCGCGGCGACCTTGGTCATCACCGCGACGTCGTCGAGCACGAGCGCGATGTCGTCGAGCAGGGCTAGCAGGCTGGCAGCGGCCATGGCGTCCTTCGAGGGGCGGCAAAAAAGCCGGCTATGGTAAGGGCTCGACGGTGACGGCCACGGCAGGCGGCGTGGTGCCGCCGCCGCGGATCACGCCGCGCAGCGGGGCGACGTCGAGATAGTCGCGGCCGAAGGCGAGGGTGACGTGGTCGACGCCGACACGGATGTCGTTGGTCGGGTCCAGCGCGACCCAGCCGTTGACGGGGCACCACACCGAAACCCACGCGTGCGACGCGTCGGCCCCGACCAGCCGCGGCTGGCCTTCGGGCGGCCGCGTCAGCAGGTAGCCGCTGACGTAGCGCGCGGCCAGGCCGCGCGAGCGCAGCGCGCCGATCATCAGGTGCGCGAAGTCCTGGCACACGCCGCGGCCCTGCGCCAGCGCCTGCAGCGCATCGGTCGCCACGTCCGTGCTGTTCGGCTGATAGACGATGCGCTCATACACGCGCGACATCAGCGCCTGCGCGACGTCCAGCAGCGGCTGGTCGGCGTCGAAGAGACCCTCGCCGAACTCGGCCAGCGCCGGGTGCACCGGGGCGAAGGTCGAGCCGAGCGCGAACTCGATCGCCTCGGGCTGCGTCGCACCGGCTCGGAAGTGCAGCGCCTGCGCGACGTCCTGCCACGGCGGGCTCGGCTCGAGCGCCGGCGGCGCCGTCAGGCGCACCTTGAAGCTCGACACCACCGCCAGCCGCTCGTGCACCGTGGCATGGTTGAAGCCATGGCGCCAGTTGCCGAACGCGTCCCGGCTCTCCTGCATCGCGCCCAAGCCCCCTTCGGGCTCGGGATCGATCGCCAGGTCCCAGTCGAACACGTCCTGGCATTCGGTGTCGCGCGGGCGCAGGTGCGCGCTGTGGTGCGCGACCTCGACCGGCGCGTCGTAGTCGTAGAGCGTCTCGTGGCGTACCGAGAGCACCCGGCCTTCCGTGTCCGAATCGCTCATACCCAGACGCTGCGCTCCGGCGACACCACGTGCACGAACAGGTGCCGGCCGATCTGGTCGGACAGCTCACGCGCGGCGTCGCTGCAGGATTCGAGCGCCTCGATCAGTGCGCCGTGGCGGCCGGCGGGGTCCGGCGCGGTGAGCGCGTCGAGCGACCAGTTGTCCGGCGTCGGCAACGAGTCGGTGATCTCGGCGACCCAGGCCGGGTCCTGGCGCGCGAGCTTGCGCAGCCGGTCGCGCATCGTGCGCGCGACCCAGGCCAGCGAGCGCGGGTTGTCGGTGTCGAGCACCAGCAGGTGCAGCAGCGGCAGCACCTCGCGCCGGGCCTGGAACTGCGCGCGGTAGGTGATGATGCTGTCGAAGATGCCGAGGATCGCCGCGAAGCCGTCGTCGGCCTCGTGCACACCGCATTCGAAGGCCAGCGCGAGCGCGTTCGCGAGCACGTCCAGGCGCTCGATCTGGCGCCCCACCGACAGCAGCCGCCAGCCGTCGTCGCGTGTCATGCGGTCGGTCTGCGCGCCGGTGATCGCCGCCAGGTGCGTCGTCGCGCGCGCCAGCACGCCCAGCACGTCGGGCGGCGCGGCATGGCCCTCGCCTTCTTCGATCACTGCGGCGAGGTGGTGCTCGAAATGGTCGCCGACCTCGTGGATCAGCTTCCAGTGCTCGGGCGACAGCCGCTCGCGCAGCGCCTTGGCGCAGCCGCGCAGCGCGCGCAGGTTGTAGGCCACGCTGGTCAGGTCGTCGGTGTCGCCGAGGCCGTGCACCAGCGCGCGCTCGAACAGGCGCATCGATTGTTGAGGCGTCGGCACGCCGGCCGGCACCAGGCCATGGCGACGCGCCAGCGCATCGAAGAACTGCAGCACCGGCTCGCTGCCCTCGGGCAGCGCCTCGAGCATCACGCGCGCCATCCGCGCGCAGTTCTCGGCCCGCTCGGTGTAGCGGCCGAGCCAGAACAGGTTCTCGGCGGCACGGCTGCTGACGGTGCGGTGCCAGCCCTGCAGCTCGGCCACCGACAAGGGCTTGGGCAGCAGCGACGTGGCATCGACCGCGCCACGCGCGATGACCCAGGTGTCGACGCTGGCGCTGCCGCGCTGCATCGACAGCAGCGGGTCGTGCATCGCCTCGTCACGGCCGGCCACGCGGGTCAGCGCGCCGGGCAGCACGCGCCAGCCGCCGGTGCCGTCGGCCAGCGCGAAGACGCGCATCACCGCGGCACGCGGCCACAGCTGCCCGTCGGCCCACACCGGCGTCTCGGACGGCCGCTGCGGCCGCAGCAGCGTGTAGGCGGCCGGGTCGGCATCGATGCGCGCGACCAGCGCCGTGCGCTGCGCCTCGTCGAGCTGCGAGACGATCTGCGGGCCTTGTGCGGTGCCCGGGAAGGTCGGCACGACGATGAATTCCTCGAGGCGTTCACGCTGCGCCTCCCAGACCGCCTCCTCGCCGCACCACCAGGTCGTCGGCGCCGGCAGCAGCAGGTCCTCGCCGAGCAACTCGCGCGCGACCGCCGGCCAGAACGCCGACAGCCCCAGGCTTTCGAGGAAGCCGGCGCCGGGTGCATTGGCCATCACCAGCTCGCCGGCACGCAGCGCCTGCAGCAGGCCCGGCACGCCGAGCGCGGAGTCGAAGCGCAGCTCCAGCGGATCGAGGAACTCGTCGTCGACGCGGCGCAGCAGCACGTGCACGCGTTCCAGGCCGTGCAGCGTCTTCAGGTACAGGCGCTTGCCGCGCACCGTCAGGTCCGAGCCCTCGACCAGCGTGACGCCGAGGTAACGCGCGAGGAAGACCTGCTCGAAGTAGGTTTCGTTCAGCGGGCCGGGTGTCAGCAGCACGATGCGCGAGCGCTCGCCGGCGGGGCTCGCGCGCATCAGCCCGTCGAGCAGCGAACGGAAGGTCGATGCGATGCGCTGCACGCGCAGCGCGGCGAACTGATCGTGGAACTGCGGGCCGATGATCAGCCGGTTCTCGAGCAGGTAGCCCAGCCCCGACGGCGCCTGCAGCCGCTGCGCGAGCACCGTGAAGCCGCCTTTGGGCGTGCGCGCGAGGTCGAAGGCGGCGATGTGCAGGTGGATGTCGCCGCGCGGCCACAGGCCGTGCGCCGGCCGCAGGTATTGCGGATGCGCGAACACCAGCGCCGGCGGCAGCAACGCATCGCGCAGCAGCGTCTGCGGGCCGTAGATGTCGGCCAGCGCCATCTCCAGCAGCTTCGCGCGCTGCTGCACGCCCTGCTCGATCACCGCCCAGTCGTCGGCGCTGACGATGAAGGGCAGCGTCTCCAGTGGCCAAGGCCGGTCGGCCTCGCCGCGTTCGGCATAGATGTTGTAGGTGGCGCCGTCCTCGCGCACGCGCTGCTGCACGCGCAGCTGGCGCGCGCGCAGGTCGGCCCAGCCATCGGGTCCCAGGCTCGTGAAGAACTCGCGCCACAGCGGCGCGAGTGGTGCCGGCGGCTGCCCGGCGGACGTCAGCTCGGCGCGCAGTTCGTCGAACTGCCCGGCCGTGCCACGGCGCGCGACGGCGGCAGCCACGGTCGCGGCGTCCGGCACGTCATCGTCGTCGTCGGCGAGCAGGCTGCTTTGCATAGGTCTCGGATCATGCCCTGCGGCGCGAGGCAGCCGCATCGGGCATGCCCCCCGGAATCAGCGGCCCGCGGTGCGCAAATCGAGCGTGAACGGGAATTCCAGCGACCGCTCGGGCTCGCCGACCTGCATCCGCCCCGGCGTGTGGCCGATCGTGAAGAAGCGCGCCAGGCGGCGGCTCTCGGCCTCGAAGGCGTTGACCGGGAAGGTGGCGTAGCTGCGGCCGCCCGGATGGGCGACGTGGTACTGCCCGCCGCCGAGCGAGCGCTGCATCCAGCGGTCGACCAGATCGATCACCAGCGGGGCATGCACACCGATCGTCGGGTGCAGCGCCGACGGCGCCTCCCACGCGCGGTAACGCACGCCGCAGACGAATTCACCGACCCGGCCGGTGGGCTGCAGCGGCACCGCGACGCCGTTGACGGTCACGACATGGCGCGAATCGACCAGGCCGCTGGCCTTGATCTCCAGCCGCTCCAGCGATGAATCGACGTAGCGCACCGTGGTGCCGGCAGCGCCCTCCTCGCCCATCACGTGCCAGGGTTCGAGCGCGCTGCGCAGCACCAGCTGCACGCCGCGGGCAGTGAGCTCTCCGACCTTCGGGAAGCGGAACTCGAAGTGCGGCGCGAACCAGTCGGGTCGGAAATCGAAGCCGGCCAGGCCCATGTCCTCGAGCACGTCCTCGAAGTCCATCCAGATGAAAGTCGGCAGCAGGAAACGGTCGTGCAGCTCGGTGCCCCAGCGCACCAGCTCGGCGCGATAGGGCTCGTTCCAGAAGCGCGCGACCAGAGCGCGCAGCAGCAGCTGTTGCACGACGCTCATGCGGGCATGCGGCGGCATCTCGAAGGCGCGCAATTCCAGCAAGCCGAGCCGCCCCGTCGCCGAGTCGGGCGAATACAGCTTGTCGATGCAGAACTCGCTGCGGTGCGTATTGCCGGTGACGTCGACCAGGATGTTGCGCAGCGTGCGGTCGACCAGCCACGGCGGCAGCGCATCACCGTAGACCGTCTTGCTGCGCTCGATCTCGCCGAGCGCGATCTCCAGCTCGAAGAGCTGGTCGTTGCGCGCCTCGTCGACGCGCGGCGCCTGGCTGGTCGGGCCGAGGAAGAGGCCCGAGAACAGGTAGCTCAAGGAGGGATGGTTGTGCCAGTACGCAAGCAGCGAGCCGAGCAGGTCGGGCCGGCGCAGGAACGGCGAATCGGCCGGCCGCGCCCCACCGAGCACGAAGTGGTTGCCGCCGCCGGTGCCGGTGTGGCGGCCGTCGAGCATGAACTTCTCGGTCGACAGGCGCGATTGCCACGCTGCGTCGTAGAGGAATTCGGTGTGCTCGACGAGCTCCTTCCAGTCGTGCGCCGGGTGGATGTTGACCTCGATGACGCCGGGATCGGGCGTCACCTGCAGCAGCTTCAGCCGCGGATCGCGCGGCGGCGGATAACCCTCGAGCACGATCTTGACGCCCTGCGCGGCGGCCGTGGCTTCGATGGCGGCGAGCAGCGCCAGGTAGTCCTCCAGGCGCTCCAGCGGTGGCATGAAGACGTACAGCACTCCTGTCGGTGCGCCGACGCTCTCGGCCTTCGGGCCGTTGGCGCGGCGTGGATCGCGTGCTTCGACGACGAGCGCGGTGCGGGTGATCCAGTGCGCGGACTCATGGCGCTGCGGTGCGCGGGTCGGATCGACCGCAGCCAAGTCGCTGCCGGGCACGGGGCCACGGCCGCGGCCGCGTGCGCCGGCAGTGCCGGCCGCGCCCGCGGCGCCGGCTGCCTCGAGGCCCACATCCCGCACGCCGCGCTGCACGCCGACCATGCCCCCCTCGGCAAAGCCGCCGCCGATCTGGTGAGACGCGTACTGCGTGCGCAGCGTCGCGGCCGCCGGCAGCGCATCACGCGGCGCGAACGGATCGGTCTCGATGTGGTACGGGTAGTCGGTGCTGGTGACCCAGGGCAGCGAGTCGAGCGGCAGGCGCAGGCCCATCGGCGAATCGCCGGGGAACAGGTACATGCGTTCGTCGCGGAAGAACCACGGGCCCGTGATCCAGCTTGGGCCGCTGAGCGCCGGGCCCTCGGCCGGCTTGATGGGCAATGCGTAGCCGACTTCGTGCGACAGGCCTTGCTCGAAGATGCGGCGCAACCGGATGCGCTCGAGCTCGTCATCGAGCTTCGCATCGAACGGGTCGACGTTGACCGGCAGCCGGCGCTCGCGCCACAGGTAGTACCAGGTGTCCTCGTAGCCGGTCTGCACATGGTCGGCGGTGATGCCCAGCCGCTGCGTCAGCGCGACCATGAAGGCCTTCGCGTCCTTCGAGGTGTAGTGATGCGGGTCGCGTTCGTCGGCGAAGAGCGACGGGTCGTGCCAGCAGGGCTCGCCGTCGGCGCGCCAGTAGATGTTCAAGGCCCAGCGTGGCAGCTGCTCGCCGGGGTACCACTTGCCCTGGCCGAAGTGCAGGAAACCGCCCTTGCCGTAGTGGGCGCGCAGCCGGTGCACCAGGTCCTGCGCCACCATGCGCTTGGTGGGGCCGAGCGCGTCGGTGTTCCACTCGGCGCCGTCGCGGTCGTCGACCGAGACGAAGGTCGGCTCGCCGCCCATCGTCAGCCGCACGTCGCCGGCGACCAGCTGTTCATCGACGGCGTCGCCGAGCGCCAGTACTTGCGACCACTGCTCTTCGGTGTACGGCTTGGTGACGCGCGGCGACTCCCAGATGCGGCTGATCGACATCGCGTGCGCGAACTGGACCTCACTCTCGTCGACCGCGCCCGACACCGGTGCCGCGCTCGACGGCTGCGGCGTGCAGGCCAGCGGAATGTGGCCCTCGCCGGCCATCAGCCCGGAGGTCGGGTCGAGCCCCACCCAGCCGGCGCCGGGCAGGTAGACCTCGCACCAGGCGTGCAGGTCGGTGAAGTCGATCTCGGTGCCGCTGGGACCGTCGAGCGCCTTGACGTCGGATTTGAGCTGGATCAGGTAACCGGAGACGAAGCGCGCCGCAAGCCCCAGGTGGCGCAGCGCCTGCACCAGCAGCCAGCCGGTGTCGCGGCACGAGCCGGAGGCGTTGACCAGCGTCTCTTCCGGCGTCTGCACGCCCGGCTCCATGCGGATCAGGTAGCGGATGTCGTGCTGCAGCCGCTGGTTGATCTCGACCAGGAAGTCGATCGTGCGCCGCTCGCGCCGGTCGATCGACGCCAGGAAGGCGGCGAAGGCCGGCGTGGCCGCTTCCTTCACGAGGTAGGGCGCCAGCTCCTGCGTCGTTGCGTCGTCGTAGCCGAACGGAAAGTTCTCGGCCGCCGGTTCGAGGAAGAAGTCGAACGGGTTGTAGACCGCCATCTCGGCCACCACGTCGACGGTGACCTTGAACTCGGTCGTCTTCTCCGGGAAGACCAGGCGCGCGAGGTAGTTCGAGAACGGGTCCTGCTGCCAGTTGATGAAGTGGCCTTCGGGCTCGATCTTCAGCGAGTACGACAGGATGTTGGTGCGGCAATGCGGCGCCGGCCGCAGCCGCACGATCTGCGGGGAGAGGGCAACGCGGCGGTCGTACTTGTAGTGGGTGACGTGATTGAGGGCAACGTGAATCGACACGGCGAGCCTTTTCTTCTTTATGCGGGCACGAGAAAGTCGCGGCTGATGCCGGCGCCGATGTCGTTGACGCGATCAAGGAACTGCGTCAGGAAGGCGTGCAGTCCAGTCGCCAGGATCTCGTCGATGCGGCCGAACTGCAGGTCGCTGCGCAGCCGGCCGGCGCGGCGCTGGGTCTCACTGCTGAGCTCGTTGGCCACGTGGTCGAGGTTCGCCACCAGCTCATTGAGGCAGGCGGCGAGCGAGCGCGGCATGTCGGGGCGCAGGATCAGGAGCTCGGCGACCTTGTCCGGCCTGATCACGTTGCGGTACACACGGCGGTAGATCTCGAAGCCGGACACCGACCGAAGGATGGCTGACCAGTGGTAGAAGTCGACCTCCGGTGCGTCCTCGTGGCCCCAGGCGCCGAAGTAGTCGCCGGCCAGCGCGTGGAACTTGACGTCGAGCAGCCGCGCGGTGTTGTCGGCACGCTCCAGGAAGGTGCCGATGCGGATGAAGTGCAGCGCCTCGTCCTGCAGCATCGTGCCGACGGTGACGCCGCGCGACAGGTGCGAGCGGAACTTGACCCACTCGAACAGCGCCGCCGGATCACGCTCGAAGCCGCCGCTGTCGCGCAGCAGGCGGTTGAATTCGAGCCAGGTCTGGTTCGTCGTTTCCCACAGCTCGGTCGTCAGCGTGCCGCGCACCGCGCGCGCGTTCTCGCGCGCCGCCGACAGGCAGGAAACGATCGACGACATGTTCTGCGCATCGCGCACCATGAACTGCATGACGTTCCGGGCATCGGCGACGTCGTGCCTGGCGCGGAAGGCCTTCGTCAGCTCGGAGATGCCGAGCACCCCCTGCCAGCCCTGCTCGTCGCGGTCTGCCGATTGCGGCAGCAGCGAGGTCTGGTAGTTGACGTCCAACATTCGAGCCGTGTTCTCGGCGCGCTCCATGTAGCGCGCCATCCAGAACAGGTGATCGGCGGTTCGCGACAGCATCGTGGTTCCCCTCCCTCAGCGCTGGCGCTGTGATTGCGACTGCGATTGCGACGATTGCGATTGCGTTTGAGACTGCGACGACTGGCCCATCGAGGTCAGCGCCCCCGGCACCGTGTCGCGCCCGGGTTCGTCCTCCAGCACCCAGGTGTCCTTGGTACCACCCCCTTGGCTACTATTGACGACCAGCGACCCCTCCTTCAACGCGACGCGCGTCAGCCCGCCGGGCACCATCTGCACGCTCTTGCCCGACAGCACGAAGGGCCGCAGGTCGATGTGGCGCGGCGCGATGCCGCGTTCGACGAAGGTCGGGCAGGTCGACAGCGCCAGCGTCGGCTGCGCGATGTAGTTGCTCGGGTTGGCCAGCAGCTGGGCGCGGAATTCCTCGATCTCGGCCTTGCTCGCCGCGGGGCCGACCAGCATGCCGTAGCCGCCGGCGCCATGCACCTCCTTGACCACCAGCTCGCTCAGGTGGTCGAGCACGTACTGCAGGTCCTTGGGCTCGCGGCACAGGTGCGTCGGCACGTTCTCGAGGATCGGCTTCTCGCCGAGGTAGAACTCGACCATCTTCGGCACGTACGGGTAGATCGACTTGTCGTCGGCGACGCCGGTGCCGATCGCATTGCACAAGCTGATGTTGCCCTTGCGGTAGACGTCGAGCAGCCCGGCGCAGCCGAGTGTCGAGTTCGGCCGGAAGGCCTGCGGGTCGAGGAAGTCGTCGTCGACGCGGCGGTAGATCACGTCGACGCGCTTCGGCCCCTGCGTCGTGCGCATGTAGACGAAGCCTTCCTTGACGAACAGGTCCTGGCCTTCGACCAGCTCGACGCCCATCTGCTGCGCGAGGAAGGCGTGCTCGAAGTAGGCGCTGTTGTACATGCCGGGCGTCAGCACCACCACGGTCGGCTCGTTGACCGAGGCCGGCGCGACGTCGCGCAGCGTCTCCAGCAGCAGGTCGGGATAGTGCGCGACCGGCGCGATGCGGTGGTTGGCGAACAGCTCGGGGAACAGCCGCATCATCATCTTGCGGTTTTCGAGCATGTAGCTCACGCCCGAGGGCACGCGCAGGTTGTCCTCCAGCACGTAGTAGGTGCCGCTGCCGTCGGGCCGCGCGGCGCGCACGATGTCGATGCCGGCGATGTGCGAGTAGATGCCGCCCGGCACGTCGACGCCCATCATCTCGGGCCGGAACTGCGCGTTCTTCAGCACCTGCTCGGCCGGCACGACGCCGGCCTTCAGGATCTCCTGGCCGTGGTAGACATCGTGGATGAAGCGGTTCAGCGCGGTCACGCGCTGCTCGAGCCCGGCCTGCATGCGCTGCCACTCGTCGGCCGGGATGATGCGCGGGATCAGGTCGAACGGGATCAGCCGCTCGGTGCCGGCGCCGTCCTCATCCTTGGCGCCGTAGACCGCGAAGGTGATGCCGACGCGGCGGAAGATCATCTCGGCTTCCTCGCGGCGCGCCGCCATCAGCTCCGGCGGCTGCTGCCCCAGCCAGCGTTCGAAGCCCCGGTAATGCGGCCGCACTGCGGCGGCCGTGGCCTGCATCTCGTCGAAACTCGGGGTCATTGTTTGCCTTCTCCTGCGCTGGGAATAGCAACATTCGCACCACCGTCCGCACCAGATTCCGGCGCCTGCCAGTGCCAATAGCGGCGCCGCACCTCACGCGTGCATCGTGCCGCACCATCGTGCCACATCCATGCACCGCAACGGTCCGTGCGAACCACGGGTATTCCCAGAGCGGCATAACGCGCCAACACGTCGGACACCGGGTGGCCGAAGCGGTTGCGATAGCCGGCCTGCACCACCGCCACGCGCGGCTGCACGGCGCGCAGGAAGGCCTCGCTCGAGGAGCTGCGGCTGCCGTGGTGCGGCACCAGCAGGATGTCGCTGTGCAGCCGGTCGGCGGGGTGGCGGCGCAGCAGCGCGGCTTCTTCTTCGGCGCCGATGTCGCCCGGCAGCAGCGCGCTTCGGCCCTGTCCATCGACGACGCGCAGCACGCAGGACAGTGCGTTGGGTCTGCGCGGCGCGCCCGTGTAGTCGGAATCGTCCGGATGCAGCAGCTCGAAGTGCACCCCGTCCCAGGTCCAGGACTGGCCGCTGGCGCAGCGGGTGTTGGTTCGATCGGCCGACAGCAGCGCATGCCCCGGCTCGAGCGAGCTGAGGAGCTGCGGCACCGGCAGCCCGGCCAGCAGCGACGCGGCGCCGCCGACGTGGTCGGCATCGCGATGGCTCAGCACCAGTTGGTGAATGCGCGTCTCGCCGCGGGCGCGCAGCAGTGGCAGCAGCACGCGCTCGCCGGAGTCGCTGTCGCGGCCGAGCGGCGGGCCGCTGTCGTAGACCAGCAGGTGGCCGCGCGTGCGCACCAGCACGGCGGTGCCCTGCCCGACATCGGCGGCGACCAGCTCGAAGGTGCCCGCGGCGGGCCGATGCACCGGTGGCCAGAGCATCGGCAGCAGCAGCGGCACAGCCAGCCAACGCAGCCGCCATGGCAGCGGCAGCACCATCAACAGTGCGCCGGCGAGGCCGCAGGCGACGCCCCAGGCCGGCGCGGCGGCCACGGTCCACAGCGCACCGGGCCCGCCGGCCAGCAGCTCGAGCACCGTGCTCAAGCCGCGAATGGCCGCCGCGCCCAGCAGCCACAGCGGCGGCAGCAGGCTGCCGAGCAGCGCCAGCGGCGTGATCAACAAGGTGACGAGCGGGATCGCCAGCAGGTTGGCGATGAAGCCGACCAGCGAGACCTGCTGGAAGAACAGCAGCGACAGCGGCGCGAGGCCGATGGTGGCCACCGCCTGGCTGCGCAGCAATCCACCAAGCCGGCCGGGCACGCTGCGCGCGGCAGACGATGGCCGCGCCGTCTCCGACGCCATCAGCAGCCCGACCGCCGCGAACGACAGCCAGAAGCCCGGCTGCAGCAAGGCCCACGGGTCGAGCGCGGTCACCACCACCGCCGCCAGCAGCAGCACCAGCGGCCACGGCCAGCGCCAGCCGGCACTGCGCCAGAGCACGCCGACCGCCAGCATCAGCAGCGTGCGCTGCGCCGGCACGCCCCAGCCGGCGAGCAGCGCATAGGCCGTTGCTGCGATCAGGCCGCCCCAGCCGCCGGCCACCGGCGAGGGCAGCGCCGTCGCGCCGCGCGGCCAGCGCCGCCATAGCGCGCCGATCATGGCGCCGGCGAGCCAGGCGAACATCGTCACGTGCAGCCCGCTGATCGACATCAGGTGCGCGATGCCGGTGCGGCGGTACAGGTCCCAGTCCTCGCGTTCGATGGCGGCCTGGTCGCCGACGGCCAAGGCCGCGAGCACGCCCGCCGCACGCGCATCGGGCACGTGGCGCTGGATCGCATCGCGCAGCGCCTGCCGCAAGCGCTCGACCGGATGCGCGACGCCTTCGGCCAGCAGCATCGGCGCGGCCGCGCCGCGCGACGCGGCGCGCACGCTGCCGGTGGCACGCACACCGCGCTCCCACAGCCAGAGCTCGACGTCGAAGCCGCCGGGATTCAGCACGCCGTGGGGCTGCTTCAGCCGCACCGGCAAACGCCAGCGCTGGCCGGCTCGCAGCGTGCTGCGCGGCTCGGCACCGGGCTCGTCATCGGACAGCGCGCTGTACCAGCCAAGCGAGATCAGGCCCGGGATGTCGACCGGGGCCCCGCCCGCGCTGGCCTGCTCGACCTCGAACAGGAAGCGCGTGCCGGCGGCGCCGGCATTCGGCAGCGCGGCGATGACGCCGGTGAGCACGAGGTCACGCCCTTCGAGTGCCGGATCGAGCTGCTCGGCGAGCCGCAGCGATGCGCGTCCGCCGGTGCTGGCGAAGGCCAGCAGCGCCAGCCCGAGTACCGCGGCGATGCCGAGCCGCCTCCGCGCGCCGGCCCACAACAACAGCGCCAGGCCGATGCCGAGCAGCAGCCCGTACGAACCGATCGGCCACAGCGCCGGCTGCTGCAATTGCAGCGCAACGCCGCCGAGCCAAGCCCCTCCCCCTGCTGCGATGCGCCATCCCGGGTTTGTCCCTGGTATTGGCATCGCCCCAGTGTAGGATGCCGACCCGCATTTCTTCCCCCTGCGAGCCCCCCATGTCCGTCTACGGCAAGCTCACTGAACTGGGCATCACGCTGCCCCCCGTCGCCACCCCCGCCGCCGCCTACGTGCCCTTCGTGCACACCGGCAAACTGGTCTTCCTGTCGGGCCACATCGCGAAGAAGGACGGCAAACCCTGGGTCGGCCAGCTCGGGTTGACGATGGGCACCGAAGAAGGACAAGCGGCGGCCCGCGCGATCGCCATCGACCTGCTCGGCACCTTGCACGCCGCGGTCGGCGACCTGAACAACATCACGCGCATCGTCAAGCTGATGAGCCTGGTCAACTCGACCGCCACCTTCACCGAGCAGCACCTGGTGACCAATGGCGCATCGAACCTGATCGGCGAGGTCTTCGGCGCGACGATCGGTGCGCATGCGCGCAGCGCCTTCGGCGTCGCGCAGGTCCCGATGGGCGCCTGCGTCGAGATCGAGCTGATCGCCGAGGTGAAGTGAATCAGCGTCGACGCGCAGCGCCCGGGTTCGCGCTGATTGCGCTGCTGGCCTTCGGCGCGGTCGGCGTCGCGCTGTACACGCAGCATGCGCGGGACATGCAGCCCTGCCCGTGGTGCGTGCTGCAGCGGCTGGTCTTCGTCGCCATCGGCGCCTGGGCGGTGATCGGCTTCGTGATGCGCGGCGGCCTCGGGCAGCGCGTCGTCGCGATCATCGTCTCGCTGCTCGCCAGCGCCGGCATCGCGGCCGCGCTGTGGCAGCACTTCGTCGCGGCCGCATCCGCCTCGTGCAACCAGACCTTCGCCGACAAGTTCATCGCCGCCACCGGCCTGGACGGCCTGCTGCCCGATGTCTTCGCCGCCTACGCGTCCTGCGCCGACGCCAAGGTCGACCTGTTCGGCGTGCCATACGAGTTCTACAGCCTCGCGCTGTTCGCGGTGCTCGACATGCTGGCGGTGCTGACGCTGCTGCGCCGGCGTTGAAGCCCCATGCGTGGCGCCGCTCAGGCCGCCCGCTGCACCACTCACCGCACTGAATCAACCACCCGCCGGGCTGGCCCTCGCCGGCCGCGGCGCGTCACCGCAGCATCCGGCCTCTTTCACGACGAAGGAGGAACGGATGATGGATCGACGCAACTTCTCCCGCCTGGCCGCCAGCGCCTGTGCAGCCCCGCTGGCCACGCTGGTCGGCTGCGGCGGCGGTGCCGACACAACCGCCGACACCGGACCGCAACGCCAGGCGCTGGGTTCGACGACCGGCACCGGCCGCCCCACGGTGGTCAAGTGGCACGCCACGCCGAACCCCACCGGCCTGCGCATCGGCTTCTGGGAGACCTTCGGACGGCGCGACGTCACGCTGGCCAGCATGGGCCGCCGGCCGAGCGCGCGCGTCGGCTTCGACAACTGGTCGGCGATCGAGACCGCGCCCGGCGTCTACGACTGGCGCGACAACGAGCACGCGGCCGACACGCACCGCTACGGCGAGAGCGTGCTGACCGCGGTCAACATCAGCTTCGCGATCCCGCGCTTCTACCAGGACGACGCGTCCGGCAACGTCGACATCGAGAACCCGGCCACCCGCGCGGCGGCGCTGAAGTTCCTGCGCGCCTACGTGCGGCGGCTGCTGAAGCGGCACGGCGCGCTGGCGCTGACGATCGACTACGAGATCGTCTCCAACTTCAAGCTCTACCGCCCCGATCCGCAGCGCGACCACCGTGCCCGCGCCTGGGGCCGTTGGTACGTCGAAGCCGCTGCAGCCGCGCGCGACGAGGCGGCGCAGCTCGGCTTGCCGCCGGGGCAGCTGACGCTGCAGCCGATCGTCAATGGCGATCCGCTCGATCCGGCCAACCCGATGTCCGGCGGCGCGGCGATGAACCCCTGGCTGGTCGACGTGATGGCGGTGTCGGACGTGCTGGCGCTGGACACCTACCACCGCGATGCGTCGCGCCCGGTCGATCCGACCTACACGCTGCGCATCATCGACTACTGGCGCCGCGAGTTTGCCGCCGGCAAGCCGGTGGTCGTCGCCGAGCACGGCTTCAGCAGCATCGTCAGCGATGGCGGCGACGACGCGCACCTGGGCGACCCCGACAAGTTCCACGGCACGCGCGCCGATCAGCTGGCCTACTACGACCGCCTGTTCACGATGCTGCTGGAGGCGAACCAGCCGGCCGGCATGTTGAGGAACCAGCTGCGCGGCCTGCACCTGTGGTCGATCACCGACAACCTGGTCAGCGACAAACCGCATTCGCGCTACTACGGCCTGCACGAGAAGGACGGCGCGCCGAAGCCAGCAGCCGCCGCGATTCAACGCGCCATCCGCCTGATCGAAGGTGACCAGCTCAACGACGGTGATCCGCTGCACCGGCCGTACCACCGCTCGCAGTCCGATCCCGCGAACCTGGCCGACAGCTTGCGGCTGGGCACGCAGCCGGTGAACCTCGTGTTCACCGAGGGTGACCACTTCGAGTTCCTGCGCTACCGCGACCAGGGCGCGCCGGCGCATGCCCGATCGGCGCGGCTGAAGGTCGCGCTGGCGCAGCCGGGCTCGCTGCTGGTCTGCGTCAACGGACACTGGCTGCACGAACCGAAGGCGGACCCCGTCCACCTTTCGGCACACTACAAGTTCGGCGCGGCCGATGGCGGCAACGTGATCGACGTGCACGCCACGGCCGAAGTCTTCCCAGCCCGCCACCAAGTCCTGTCCCTGCGCATTGCCTACGACTGACATCGAGACCCCGGACACGGCGCCCTCCCCGCGGGCGCTGGAAGGTTATGCCGGCGTGCTGGCCTCGTTCGCGCTCGGGCTGGCGGCGCTGGTCGTCGCGCTGGCCACGCACAAGCCGCGCATGGCCTTGCTGCAGGTGCTGCCGACGGTGGTCGCGATGCTGTTCGGCGGCGGTGCCGCGGCGCTGTGGCTGCTGCGCCGGCGCCAGGCCATGCCGCTGTGGGCACTGCTGGTCGGCCCGGCGCTGGCCACGTCGGCGGCGATGCTCGGCACCGTGCTGCTGCTGGCGACGCTGCACGGCAAAGTGCTCGGCGTGGTGTTCGCCCGCCCCATCGTCGAGCGCGGCCTGCTCGCCGCGCCGCTGCTCGGTGCGCTGGTCGGCGGCGGTTTGTGGCTGCTGGAGCGCACGCGCCAGCGCGAGCGCGCCGCATGGGCCGCGCAGCAGCTGGCGCGCGCCCACGAGAAGCAGCTGCAGCACGAGCGCGCGCTGGCGCAGCTGCAATTGCTGCAGGCGCAGATCGAGCCGCACTTCATCTACAACACGCTGGCCAACCTGCGCCAGCTGGTGAAGCTGGACAGCGCGCGGGCGCTGCAGATGCTCGACCACCTGATCCGCTACTTCAAGCTGGTGCTGCCGAGCTTTCGCGCCGACCGGCTGCCGCTGCGCGACGAGCTGGCGCTGGTCGAGGCCTACCTCGACCTGCTGCGCGAGCGCATGGGGCGGGCGATGACGCTGCAGGTCGACCTGCCCGAGGCCTTCGCCGGCCTGTCGCTGCTGCCCGGCGCGCTGCTGTGCCTGACCGAGAACGCCGTCAAGCACGGCCTGCCGGAGGACGATTCGCCGCTGCGTCTGCAGATCGGCGTGCGGCGCATCGGCGCGACGCTGCTGCTGACGGTGCGCGACAACGGAGGCGGCCTTTCCGCCGGGGCTCCGGCGCCTGCCGGCACGGGCCTGGCCAACCTGCGCGAGCGGCTGCGGCTGCTGTACGGCGCCGGCGCCGAGCTGCAGCTGCACAACGCCCATCCCGGCTGCGAGGCGGTGCTCGTGCTGCCGTGGGAAGAGCCGCGCGGCGCCATGCCGGATAACACATGAGGAGAGCGTCATGCGCGCGCTGATCGCCGACGACGAACCGCTGCTGCGCGCCGAGCTGCGCGAGGCGCTGGCGCTGGCCTGGCCGGAGCTCACGATCGCTGCCGAGGCCGGCGACGGCCGCGCCGCGCTGAAGGCCGCGCTCGAGCTGCGGCCCGAGGTCGTGTTCCTCGACATCAGCATGCCGCACCTCGACGGCCTGGCCGCCGCGCAGCGCCTGCGCGAACGCGGCTACGGCGGCGAGATCGTCTTCGTCACCGCCTACGACCAGCACGCGCTGGCGGCCTTCGATGCGCGGGCGGTCGACTACCTCGTGAAGCCGCTGGAGCCCGAGCGGCTCGGCGAGACCGTCACGCGGCTGAAGGCGCGGTTGGCGTCGGCGCCAGCCGCGTCCGCCGCGCCGCCTGCAGAACAGGCTTCACCGTGGCTGCGCGTGACCCGCGGCACCGCGACGCAGCTGATCGCGCTCGACGACATCGCCTGCCTGCGCGCCGTGCCCGGCTACACGCAGGTGATCACGCGCGCCGGCGAGCACCTGGTCGAGCTGGCGATGAAGACGCTGCAGGAGCGGCTGGACCCGCGCTGCTTCGTGCAGGTGCACCGCGCCAGCATCGTCAACCTGCACTTCATCGCCCGCATCCTGCGCGAGCGCCCCGGCCACTGCGTCATCGAGCTGAAGCACGGCCTCGGCCGCGTCGAGGCCAGCCGCAGCGGCGCCGAGCTGCTGCGCGCCCTTTAGCCTCAGCGCGGGCTCTCCCAACGCGAGGCCAGCTCGGTGTAGAAGCGAATCGCCGCGTAGTTCGGCGGCAGCAGCGTGCGCCCCCCGCTGTCCGGCCCGGCGGCGTTGTACGACCAGCGCGTCCAGTGCAGGCCCCGGTCCTCGAAGAAGTCGATCAGGTCGCCTTCGTAGGCCAGTTGGCCGAGCGCCTCCGTGCTGGCGCCGAACTGGTCGACATACAGCGGCACCTGGTGCCGGTCGCGAAAATCCAGCGCCCACTGCAGGTACCACGGGATGAAGCCCTTGCTCAGCGTCTTCTGGTAGTTGCCCGGCTTCACGCGCTGCTCGTTGAAGACCTTCTCCGGCTGCGCGGCAGGGTCGGCACCCGCGAGCAGCGATCCATAACCGTCGACCGGATCGGCGAAAGGATAGGTCGGCTTGCAATCGCCCGTTGGCAGGCACGGCAACGTCCAGGTGCCGTGGTTGATCCATTCCTTGGGCACCAGGAAGTTCACCGCATAGACCACGCGCCCGGCATAGGCCGCGATGAAGTAGTCGTCGAGCCGGTACTCCATCGTGTCGTAGTTGTAGTTCGGGCCGATGAAGAACGGCGTGCGCCGGTCGACGCGGCTGATCTCGTCCATCAGCGCCCGCTGGAAGCTCACCAGCGTGGCGACCGGATTCGCCGCGCCGGTCTTGTCGGCACTCGGCTCGGCGAGAAGACCATAACCCGCGATGTAGTCGGTGCCCCGGAAGCGCTCGGCAAGGAAGCGCCAGGTCTTGCGGTAGTAGCCGAAGTTCGGGCAACGCACGAGCTCGACCTTCGGATCGCAAGGCCCCGTCTTGCGGATGTCGTAGAAGTCGGGATGCGTGGTGAAGGCATCGCTGCCGCGCATCTCCAGCACCATCCACAGCCCGCGCGAACGCGCCGCCGCGACCCAGCCATCGATCTGCTGCAGGTAGTCGTCGCGAAAACCGGAGGGCGTGTCGGCGCGGGTGTCCTTGCTGTAGGTGATGCGCAGCCGGATCGTGTTCATGTTGAACTGCCCGGCGATGATCGCCGCGTCCTGCGCGTCGATGCCGTCGACATTGACGCCGCGCAGCCTCACGGCGCGCCCCTGCGGATCGAGCAGCGTCGTGCCCTGGATCGTCAGCCGCAGCGGCGCGCAGCCGGTGCTGCCGCAGGCGCCGGCCGCCGCGGCTTGCGCGGTCTGCATGCCGTCCGCGCCATCGCTGCCGCCGCCGCCACCACCGCAGCCGGCCAGCAGCCAGGCCGCGCCGAGCATCGCCGCGCGGGCGATCGGTCGCCAGGTCATCGTGTCCATCGGGCCCCCTTCGAGCTTGTCGCTCGTCTGCACATGCGCAGACGGTAGGAGGGCTCGGCCCGGCGATGAAGTGGCAACCCGGCGAACGAGCGCGCCGGCCCGCTGGACGGCCCGAATCAGGCGCCGAGCTGCGTCAGCGCAGCGACGCGTTCAGCTTGTCGAGCGCCGCGTGGCCCGGGCACAGCTCGGCTTCCCCGAGCGCATTCAGCGGCTTGGCGACGGTGTTCAGCGCCTGGTGCATGTCGCCGGCCTCGGCGTCGACGTAGAGCAGCCCGGTGGCGATCTCGCCGCGCGCGGCGTAGGCCTGCACCTGGTTCATCGCCGCGATGCGGTCGGTCGGGTCGTAGTTGGCGTGCAGCTTGCGCAGCCGCATCGTGCCGCCGTCGGGTCCGGGCAGGTCGACCGCTTCGCCGGGCGCCGGCGCGGCGCTGACTTCGGCATCGAGGTCGATGAAGTCGATGCGGCTGACGGCCTCGTTGTGCTCGCGCACGTAGTCGTAGCTGCGGGTGCTGCCGGCGTGGTTGTTGAACGCGACGCAGGGGCTGATGACATCGAGGAAGGCGGCGCCGCGGTGCGCGATCGCGCCCTTGATCAGCGGCACCAGCTGCGCCTTGTCGCCCGAGAAGCCGCGGCCGACGTAGGTGGCGCCCAGCTGCAGCGCGATGCCGACCAGGTCGATCGCCGCGTCGTTGTTGACGGCGCCCTTCTTGGCCTTCGAGCCGCGGTCGGCGGTGGCCGAGAACTGGCCCTTGGTCAGCCCGTAGACGCCGTTGTTCTCGACGATGTAGACCATGCGCACGCCGCGGCGCATCGCATGCGCGAACTGGCCGATGCCGATCGACGCCGAATCGCCGTCGCCCGAGACGCCGAGGTACAAGAGCTCGCGATTCGCGAGGTTCGCGCCGGTCAGCACGCTGGGCATGCGGCCGTGCACGGTGTTGAAGCCGTGGCTCGCGCCGAGAAAGTAGTCCGGCGTCTTCGAGCTGCAGCCGATGCCCGACAGCTTGGCGACGCGGTGCGGCTGGATGTCGAGCTCCCAGCAGGCCTGCACGATCGCCGCCGAGATCGAGTCGTGACCGCAGCCGGCGCACAAGGTCGAGACCTTGCCTTCGTAGTCGCGGCGCGTGTAGCCGACCGCGTTGCGCGCCAGCGTCGGGTGGTGCAGCCTGGGTTTGGCGAGGTAGGTCATTGGGGGGTCTCCCGCCGGGCCGCCCCAAGGGAGACGGCGCCCCCTCGGGGGGCAGCGAACAGAGTGAGCTCGGGGGTCATACGATTCGTTCGCGGCGCGGCGCGACGGCCAGCGCATGCACGTGCTTGGTGATCGATTGCGTGATGAAGCGCGCAGTGATCGGCGTGCCGTCGTAGTGCAGCACCGCGATCAGCCACGACGGGTCGATGTCCAGCTCGTTGACCAGCAGCGTGCGCATCTGCGCATCGCGGTTCTGCTCGGCGACGAAGACGTGGTCGTGCATCGCGATGAACTCGCGCACGCTGGGCGCGAACGGGAAGGCGCGCAGCCGCATCGCGTCCAGGTGGATGCCGTCGGCCGCCAACGCCTCGAGCGCCTCGTCCATCGCCGGCGCGGTGGAGCCGAAATACAGCACGCCCAGCCGCGTCTTCTTCGCTGCGGCGCGCAGCACCGGCTGCGGCACCAGCGTCGCGGCGGTGGCGAACTTGCGCAGCAGCCGCTGCACGTTGTACATGTAGTGCGGACCCGCCTCGGAGTAGCGCGCGTACTCGTCGCGCGTCGTGCCGCGCGTGAAGTACGCGCCCTTGTTCGGATGCGTGCCGGGCAGCGTGCGCCACGGCACGCCGTCACCGTCGACGTCCTTGTAGCGCGCGAAGTCCTTGCCCGCCTCGAGCTCCTCGGCGGTCATCACCTTGCCGCGGTCGTAGGCTTGCGACTCATCCCATGCGAAGGGCTCGCACAGGCGCTGGTTCATGCCGATGTCGAGATCGGTCATCACGAAGATCGGCGTCTGCAGCCGGTCCGCCAGGTCCAGCGCCACGGCCGAGAACTGGAAGCACTCGTGCGGATCCTGCGGCAGCAGCATCACGTGCTTGGTGTCGCCGTGCGACGCATAGGCGCTCGACAGCAGGTCGGCCTGCTGCGTGCGCGTGGGCATGCCGGTGGACGGACCGCCCCGCTGCACGTCGATGATCGTCATCGGGATCTCGGCGAAGTACGCCAGGCCGATGAATTCGGTCATCAGCGACACGCCCGGCCCGGACGTCGCGGTGAACGCGCGCGCGCCGTTCCAGCCGGCGCCGGTGACGATGCCGATCGACGCGATCTCGTCCTCGGCCTGCACGATCGCGAAGCGGTTCTGGCCGGTCGCCGGGTCGACGCGGTACTTGCGGCAGTACTTCTCGAAAGCCTCGGCCAGCGACGACGACGGCGTGATCGGATACCACGCGCACACGGTCGCGCCGCCGTACACGCAGCCCAGCGCAGCGGCGGTGTTGCCGTCGACGAAGATGCGCTCGCCGACGGCCTCGGCGCGCTTGACCGTCAGCCCGATCGGCGCCTTCAGGTGGTCCTTCGCGAAGCTGCGCCCGGCGTGCAGCGCGCGCACGTTCGATTCGAGCAAGCGCTCCTTGCCCTTGTACTGCTCGCTGAAGAGCATCTCGATCACCGCGGCGTCGACTTCCATCAGCACCGACAGCGCGCCCAGCACCATGATGTTCTTGAACAGCGTGCGCTGGCGCGGGTCTTCGTAGGTCGCGTTGCAGATCGCGGTGACCGGCATGCCGATGACGTTGATGTCGTCGCGGAAGGAAGAAGGCGGCAGCGCCTTGGTGCTGTCGTAGAACAGGTAGCCGCCGACTTCGAGCTCGGCGACGTCCTGGGCCCAGGTCTGCGGGTTCATCGCGATCATCATGTCGATGCCGCCGCGCCGGCCCAGCCAGCTGCGCTCGGACACCCGCACCTCGTACCAGGTCGGCAGGCCCTGGATGTTGCTCGGGAAGATGTTGCGCGGGCTCACCGGCACGCCCATGCGCAGGATCGCCTTGGCGAACAGCTCGTTGGCCGAGGCCGAGCCCGAGCCGTTGACGTTGGCGAACTTGATGACGAAGTCGTTGACCGCTTCGATGCGCTTCATGCCAGGGTCTCCACGCGCACCGCGCTCGTCGTCTTTGCATCACGGCACGCCGGCCCGGCCTTGGTCGTCAGCAGCAGGAACTTCTGCATGTCCCAGGCGCCGGTCGGGCAGCGCTCGGCGCACAGGCCGCAGTGCAGGCAGACGTCCTCGTCCTTGACCATCACGCGCTGCGTCTTCAAGGGTGCACTGACGTACAGGGCCTGTTCGGTGTTCAAGGCCGGCGCGCTGAGTTGCAGGCGCAGTTCGGGCTCGTCGGCATCGCCGGTGAAGCTGATGCAGTCGGTCGGGCAGATGTCGACGCAGGCGTCGCACTCGATGCACAGCTTGTCGCTGAACACCGTCTGCACATCGCAGTTCAGGCAGCGCTGGGCTTCCTTGAACGCGGTCGGCAGGTCGAAGCCGAGCTCCACCTCGACCTTGATGCTCTTCAGCGCCTTCTCGGCGTCGGTCCACGGCACCTTGAAGCGCAGGTCGTTCGACACCGCGTTGTCGTAGCTCCACTCGTGCAGGCCCATCTTCTGCGACATCAGGTTGACATGCGGCGGCGGGCGCTGCGTCACCGGTTCCTCGTGCAGCAGGCGGTCGATCGACACAGCCGCCTCATGGCCGTGGGCGACCGCGGTGATGATGTTCTTCGGCCCGAAGGCCGCATCACCGCCGAAGAAGACATGGGGCAGGTTCGACTGGAAGGTCACCGGGTCGACCGTCGGCATGCCCCATTCGTCGAATGCGATGCCGCTGTCGCGCTCGATCCACGGGAACGCGTTCTCTTGGCCGACGGCGACCAGCACCTCGTCGCATTCGAAGTCGACGTCCGGTTGCCCGGTGGGTTTCAGCGTGCGCCGGCCCTTCGCGTCGTAGACCGATTCGACGAGCTCGAAGCGCATCCCCACCAGCTTGCCGTTGTCGTGCAGGAAGGCCTTCGGCGTGTGGCACGGAATGATCGGGATGCCTTCGTGCATCGCGTCTTCCTTCTCCCACGGCGAGGCCTTCATGTCCTCGAAGGTCGAGCGCACGATGACCTTGACGTCGTCGGCGCCGAGCCGGCGCGCCGAGCGGCAGCAATCCATCGCGGTGTTGCCGCCGCCGAGCACGATCACGCGCTTCTTGACCGCGGTGACGTGGCCGAAGAACACGGACGCGAGCCAGTCGATGCCGATGTGGATATCAGCCTTGGCTTCCTCGCGCCCATCGATCTGCAGGTCGCGCCCGCGCGGCGCGCCGCAGCCGACAAAGATGGCGTCCCAGCCTTCGCCGAGCAGCTCCTTCATCGAGCCGATGTAGCGGCCCGACTTGAACTCGACGCCGAGGTTCAGGATGTAGCCGCATTCCTCGTCGATGACTTCCTCGGGCAGCCGGAAGCGCGGCACCTGCGTGCGCATGAAGCCGCCGGCCTTGGCGTCGCCGTCGAAGATCGTGACCGCATAACCCTGGCTCACCAGGTCGCGGGCAACGGTCAGCGAGGCCGGACCGGCGCCGACGCAGGCCACGCGCTTGCCGTTCTTCGGCAAGGGCCGGGGAATGATCGCGCGGATGCCGTCGCTCTTGAAGTCGGCCGCCACGCGCTTCAGGCGGCAGATCGCTACCGGCTCCGGCTTCGTGGCCTGCTTCTCCTCGACGCGGCCGCGTCGGCACGCGGGCTCGCAGGGCCGGTCGCAGGTCCGGCCGAGGATGCCGGGAAAGACGTTCGACACCCAGTTGACCATGTAGGCGTCGTCGTACCGACCCTGCGCGATCAGGCGGATGTATTCGGGGACGGGGGTGTGGGCCGGACAGGCCCATTGGCAATCGACGACCTTGTGGAAATAGGTCGGGTCGGCCACGTTGGTGGGCATCACGAGCGGCTGTCTCCTGCGGTGCATGGAGCGCCGTGGACCGGTCACCCGACCGGCCGGACCCGAACAAAACCCCGGGCCGATCCCGAACGCCCCTTCGTTGTGCGGGGCAGTCTACTCCCGGGCGTCCTCGGGGCGCGCCCAGGCAATCCCGCGTGATTTGAGCGCCATCAAGCGCCCAGGTGTGACCACATGTACTTCACATTGCGAACGGAAATGTCTTTACACGCGCTGGGCACAGTGGCTGCCACGTGATCCGCGCCTCACCTGGCCCGACGATGCCCGAACAACAAGCACCCTCCTCGCCCGTTGTCCCACCGACGCGCCCGGCGCGCCGCTGGCTCGGCACCGCACTCGCGCTGGCCGGCCTGTTGCTGCTCGGCGGCGGCGCCTGGTACCTGACGCATCGCCCGCCGGCGACCGATGCCGCCGCGGCCGCCGGGGGTGGCCAGCCCGGAGGCGGTGGCCCGGGCGCGCGTGGCGGTGGCGGCGGGCGCGGTGGCGGCATGGCCAGCACGGTGGCGATCGCGGTCGCGCGCCGCATCGACGTGCCGGTCTACTTCAACTCACTCGGCACCGTGACCTCGGCGGCCACGGTGGTCGTGCGCCCGCAGGTCTCGGGTGTGCTGCAGCAGGTGCTGTTCACCGAAGGCCAGATGGTCACCAAGGGCCAGCTGCTGGCACAGATCGATCCGCGGCCCTTCGAGATGACGCTGATGCAGGCCAGCGGCGCGCGTATCCGCGACGAGGCGCAACTGCAGAACGCCAAGCTGACGCTGGAGCGCTACCGCACGCTGCTGGCACAGGACTCGATCGCGCGGCAGGATGTCGACACCCAGGCCGCGCTGGTCAAGCAGCTCGAAGGCAGTGTGACGGCCGACCGCGCCGTCGAAGGCACCGCGCGGCTGAACCTGAGCTATGCCCGCATCGTCGCGCCGGTGGCCGGGCGGGTCGGCCTGCGCGCCGTCGATGCCGGCAACATCGTCAGCAGCAGCGATGCCAACGGCATCGCGACGATCACGCAGGTGGCGCCGATCGACGTGCAGTTCAGCGTGCCGCAGGACCGCGTGCCCGAGCTGCTGCAGCAGATGCGCGCCGGGCTGCCCGCGCGCGCCTTCGACCGCACGCGCAGCACGCTGCTCGAGGAAGGCCGCTTCGCGATCCTCGACAACCAGGTCGACACCACCACCGGCACCGTCAAGGCCAAGGCGCGCTTCCTGAACCGCGAGGGCCTGCTGTTCCCGAACCAGTTCGTCAACCTGCAGCTGCAGGTGCGCATCATCAAGGACGCCGTCGTCGTGCCGGTCAGCGCGGTGCGCAACGGCGCCGCCGGTGATTTCGTCTATGTGCTGAACGACGACCGCACCGTCAGCCAACGCCCGGTCAAGCGCGGTGAGGCGACACCGGACCAGGTCGTGATCAGCAGCGGGCTCGAAGGCGGCGAGCGGGTCGTCACTGAAGGCGCCGACCGGCTGAAGGACGGTGCGCGCGTGCAGCTCGGTGGCGACCGCGCGTCGGCTCCCGGCCGCGGTGCGTCGCGGCCCGGAGGTGCGTCGCGCCCCGACGGCGCTTCGGGCCCGGGTGGCGGCCGCTGGCGCGAAGCGCGCGCCGCCGGCGCCGCCGGCGCGTCCTGGCCGGCCGGCGCGGCCAGCGCGGCCTGGCCCGAGGGCGCATCGCGCCCGCGCCGCAGCGAGCGCCGCGCCTCGGCCCCCGATTCATGAACCCGTCGCGCCCGTTCGTTGAGCGCCCAGTCGCCACGGGCCTGCTGATGCTGGCGATCGTGCTGGCCGGCCTGGTCGGCTTCCGCCTGCTGCCGCTGTCGGCGCTGCCGCAGGTCGACTTCCCGACGATCCAGGTGCAGACGCTGTACCCCGGCGCCAGCCCGGAGGTGATGAGCCGCACCGTCAGCGCGCCGCTGGAGCGCCAGTTCGGCCAGATGGCCGGCCTGAATCGGATGAGCTCGACCAGCGCGTCCGGCGTCTCGATCGTCACGCTGCAGTTCTCGCTCGGCGAAACGCTCGACGTCGCCGAGCAGGAGGTGCAGGCGGCCATCAACGCAGCCGGCTCGAGCCTGCCGGCCGACCTGCCCGCGCCGCCGGTGTATGCCAAGGTCAACCCCGCCGACGCGCCGGTGCTGACGCTCGCGATCAGCTCCGACACGCTGCCGCTCACCGAGGTGCAGAACCTCGTCAACACCCGCCTGGCGCAAAAGATCTCGCAAGTCGCCGGCGTCGGCCAGGTGAGCTTGTCGGGCGGCCAGCGCCCTGCCGTGCGCATCCAGGCCGATACCCAGGCGCTGGCGGCCAAAGGCATCGGCATCGATACGCTGCGCAGCGCGATTTCCGCGGCCAATGCCAACAGCGCCAAGGGCAGTTTCGACGGGCCGACGCGCAGCTACAGCATCAACGCCAACGACCAGCTGCTGACTGCCGCCGACTACCGCAACCTGATCGTCACCTACAAGAACGACGCACCGGTGCGGCTGGCCGAGGTCGCCCGCGTGATCGACAGCGCCGAGAACACGCAGCTCGCCGCGTGGGCAGGCCGGACACCGTCGATCATCCTGAACGTGCAGCGCCAGCCCGGCGCCAACGTGATCCGCACCGTCGATGCGATCAAGGCCCAGCTGCCGGCCCTGCAGGCGCAGCTGCCGGCGACGCTGAAGGTCGAGCTGCTGTCCGACCGCACGACAGGCATTCGCGCGTCGGTCGCGCACGTGCAGATCGAGCTCGCGCTCGCGGTGCTGATGGTCGTGCTGGTGATCTTCTTCTTCCTGCACAGCCTGCGCGCGACACTGATCGCCAGCGTCGCGGTGCCGATCTCGCTGATCGGCGCCTGCGGCGTGATGTACCTGCTCGGCTACAGCCTGAACAACCTGAGCCTGATGGCGCTGACGATCGCCACCGGCTTCGTCGTCGACGACGCGATCGTGATGCTCGAGAACATCAGCCGCCACGTCGAGGAAGGCGAGAAGCCGCTCGCCGCTGCCCTGAAGGGGGCCAAGGAGATCGGCTTCACGATCATCTCGCTGACGGTGTCGCTGATCGCGGTGCTGATCCCGCTGCTGTTCATGGGCGACGTCGTCGGCCGCCTGTTCCGCGAGTTCGCCGTCACGCTGGCGATCACGATCCTGATCTCGGCCGTGGTGTCGCTGACGCTGGTACCGATGCTCGCCGCGCGCTGGCTCGGCGACTCGGCGCGCCATGGCGGCCGCATGGGCGCCGCGATCCAGCGCCGCTTCGACGCGGTCATCGCACGTTATGACGTCTGGCTCGGCCACGTGCTCGCGCACCAGCCGCTGACGCTGCTGGTCGCGCTGGTGACGCTGGTGCTGACGGTGATGCTCTACCTGGTGATCCCGAAGGGCCTGTTCCCGACGCAGGACACCGGCCAGCTGCAGGCGCGCGTCGAGGCGGCGCAAGGCGTGTCGTACCGCCACATGAGCGAACTGCAGCAGGCCGCGGCCGATGCGCTGCTGCGCGATCCGGCGGTCGCATCACTGGCGTCGTTCGTCGGCGTCGACGCCGCCAACAACACGATGCTGCACACCGGCCGCATGCTGATCAACCTGACGCCGAAGTCCGAGCGCGGCGATCAGGCCGCGGTGATGCAGCGGCTGCGCGAGCGCGTGTCGCAGATCGCCGGCGCGAAGCTCTACCTGCAGCCGACGCAGGACCTGACGATCGATGCCGAAACCGGTCCGACCGAGTTCCGCGTCTCGCTCGAAGGCGCCGACACCGCCAGCGTCACCGAGTGGGCGACCAAGCTGACGCAGCGGCTGCAGACGGTGCCGCAGGTGCGCAATCCCGTCACCGATGCCGGCGCCACCGGCATGGCGGCCTTCGTCGACATCGACCGCGACACCGCAGCGCGGCTGGGCGTCACCGCCAGCGCCGTCGACGACGCGCTGTACAGCGCCTTCGGCCAGCGCATCGTCTCGACGATCTTCACCGAGACCAACCAGTACCGCGTGATCCTCGAGGCCCAGCCCGGCGTGCTGACGTCGCCGGAAGCGCTGGGCGAGCTGCGCCTGCGCACGCCGTCTGGCGGCAGCACGCCACTGTCAGCGTTGGCCACGGTGCGCGAGCGTCCGGCGCCGCTGCAGGTCACCCACGTCGCGCAATTCCCGGCCACGACGATCGGCTTCGACACCGCGCCCGGTGTCGCGCTCGGCCGCGCCGTGGACGCCATCCGCGCGGCGGCCAAGGACATCGGCCTGCCCGCCGGCGTGACGATGAGCTTTCTCGGCGCGGCCGGCGCCTACGAACACTCGCTGGCCAACCAGCTGTGGCTGATCCTCGCCGCGGTGGTCTGCGTCTACATCGTGCTCGGCGTGCTGTACGAGAGCTACATCCACCCGCTGACGATCCTGTCGACGCTGCCGTCGGCGGGAGTCGGCGCGCTGCTGGCGCTGATGATCGGCGGCCACGACCTCGGCGTGATCGGCATCATCGGCATCATCCTGCTGATCGGCATCGTCAAGAAGAACGCGATCATGATGATCGACTTCGCGATCGATGCCGAGCGCGACGAAGGCAAGGCGCCGGAAGAGGCGATCCGCCAGGCCGCGCTGATGCGCTTCCGCCCGATCCTGATGACGACGCTGGCCGCGCTCTTCGCCGCGCTGCCGCTGATGCTCGGCTGGGGCGAAGGCTCCGAGCTGCGCCGGCCGCTCGGCCTGGCGATCTTCGGCGGGCTGGTGCTGAGCCAGCTGCTGACGCTGTTCACGACGCCGGTGATCTATCTTGGCTTCGATCGGATGGGCCGGCGCGTGCGGGATTGGCGCGAGCGCCGCGCCGCGAAGGCTGCGGCATGAATCTGTCGAAGCCCTTCGTCGAACGGCCGGTGGCCACGGTGCTGCTGACCATCGGCCTGGCGCTCGCCGGCATCGCCGCCTTCTTCGTGCTGCCGGTGTCGCCGCTGCCGCAGGTCGACTATCCGACGATCTCGGTCAGCGCCAGCCTGCCCGGCGCCAGCCCGGAGACGATGGCGTCGAGCGTCGCGACGCCGCTGGAGCGGCGCCTGGGCGTGATCCCCGGCGTCAACGAGATGACCTCGTCGAGCTCGGCCGGCTCGGCGCGCGTGACCCTGCAGTTCGACCTCAACCGCCCGATCGACGGCGCCGCGCGCGAGGTGCAGGCGGCCATCAATGCCGCGCGCGTCGACCTGCCGGCCACGCTGCGCAGCAACCCGACCTACCGCAAGATGAATCCGGCCGACGCGCCGGTGATCATCCTCGCGCTGACCTCGAAGACGCGCACGCCGGGCCAGGTCTACGACGCGGTGTCGAACATCGTCAGCCAGCGCGTGGCGCAGGTCGACGGCGTCGGCGACGTCGAGATCGGTGGCGGCTCGCTGCCGGCGGTGCGCATCGAGCTGATGCCCTTCGTGATGCAGCGCTACGGCATCAGCAGCGCCGAGGTGCGCGCCGCGCTGCAATCGGCCAACGCCAACCGGCCGCAGGGCGCGATCGAAGGCGACGAGCGCCGGCTGCAGATCTACACGCCCAAGCCCGAGCGCAGCGCGGCGGAGTTCGCGCGGCTCGTCGTCGCCTGGCGCAACGGCGCCGGCGTGCGGCTGGCCGACATCGCCAGCGTCGAGGACAGCGTCGAGAACACGCGCACGCTCGGCCTCTTCAACGGCGAGCCGGCGGTGGTGGTGCTGATCACGCGCCAGCCCGGCGCCAACGTGATCCAGACCGTCGACGCGGTGCGCGCGCTGGTGCCCGAGCTGCAGGCGCAGCTGCCGCAGGACATCACGCTGCGCGTCGCCTCCGACAGCACCAACTCGATCCGCTCGTCGTTGAAGGAGATCGAGCTGACGCTGGTGCTGTCGGTGCTGCTGGTGGTGGTCGTCGTCGGCCTCTTCCTCGGCAGCGTGCGCGCCACGCTGGTGCCGGCGGTGGCCACCGTCGTCTCGCTGCTGGCGACCTTCGGCGCGATGTACTTCTTCGGCTTCAGCCTCAACAACCTGAGCCTGATGGCGCTGACGGTGGCCACCGGCTTCGTCGTCGACGATGCGATCGTCGTGCTCGAGAACACCGTGCGCCACATCGAGGCCGGCATGGACCGCATGGAAGCGGCGCTGCAGGGCGCGCGCGAGGTCGGCTTCACGGTGCTGTCGATCAGCCTGTCGCTGGTGGCGGTGTTCATTCCGCTGCTGTTCATGGAAGGTCAGGTCGGGCGGCTGTTCCGCGAGTTCGCGATCACGCTGTCGGCCGCGGTGATGATCTCGCTGGTCATCTCGCTGACGACGACGCCGATGATGTGCGCCTGGTGGCTGAAGGGCGCGGCCCCCCGGCACGACGGTCCGCCGCCGCGGCGCAGCCGCTTCGCGCGCGCCGGCGCCTGGGCCTGGCAGCAGGTGCTGAAGACCTACGCGCGTTGCCTCGACTGGGCGCTGGCCAGCAAGGCGCTGGTGATGCTGATCCTGGTCTTCGTGATCGGCATGAACGTCTACCTGTTCATGCACACCCCCAAGGGCTTCTTCCCGCGCCAGGAGACCGGCCAGATCAGCGGCGGGCTGTCGGCCGACCAGAGCATCTCGACCAAGGCGATGGGCGCGAAGCTGCGCGAGGTGGTCGACCTGATCCGCGCCGACAAGGCGGTCGACACCGTGGTCGGCTTCACCGGCGGCGGCCGCGCCGGCGGCGGCTTCCTGTTCGTCAACTTGAAGCCCTTCGGCGAGCGCAACGAAGGTTCGCAGGCGGTGATCAACCGGCTGCGGCCGCAGCTGGCGCAGGTCACCGGGCTGCGGCTGTTCCTGAACCCGGTGCAGGACCTGCGCATGGGCGGCCGCAGCGCCAACGCGAGCACCCAGTACACGCTGAAGTCCGACAGCCTGACCGACCTGCGCCACTGGGCGACGCGGCTGGCCGACGAGCTGAAGCTCGAACCACGGCTGACCGACGTCAACACCGACCAGACCGAGAACAGCGTCGAGAGTTACGTCGAGATCGACAAGGACAGCGCGGCGCGCTTCGGCATCACCGCCGCGGATGTCGACAATGCCCTGTACGACGCCTTCGGCCAGCGCGCCGTCAGCACGATCTACGGCGACGTCAACCAGTACAAGGTGGTGATGGAATGGGCGCCGGCGTTCACGCGCGGGCCGACCGCGCTGAACGACGTGATGGTGCCGGCGCGCACCGCGAACGCCGTGGCCGGCAGCTCGGCGAACCCGGGCCAGCGGGATGCCTCGACAGCCGCCGCGCTGAGCAGCGCCGGCAACGTGATGGTGCCGCTGGCGGCGATCGCGCGCTTCAAGGAAGGTGCGGCGCCGACCTCGGTGCAGCACCAGGACACCGAGCTCGCGACGACGGTCTCGTTCAACCTGGGCGACGGCGTGTCGCTGGGCGAGGCGCAGCAGATCGTCGCGCAGGCGCAGGCCCGCATCGGCATGCCGACCAATGTACGCGGCGGCTTCGCCGGCACGGCCTTGAGCTTCCAGCAGTCGCAGAGCCAGCAGCTGTGGCTGATCCTCGCGGCGCTGGTGGTGATCTACATCGTGCTCGGCGTGCTGTACGAGAGCCTGATCCATCCGCTGACGGTGCTGTCGACGCTGCCCTCGGCCGGCGTCGGCGCGGTGCTGGCGCTGCTGGCGCTGCGCATGGAGTTCACGATCATCGCCTTGATCGGCGTCTTCCTGCTGATCGGCATCGTCAAGAAGAACGCCATCCTGATCATCGACTTCGCGCTCGAGGCCGAACGTGCGCGCGGCCTGAGCGCCACCGAGGCGGTGCGCGAGGCCTGCCTGCTGCGGCTGCGCCCGATCCTGATGACGACGCTGGCCGCGGGCCTGGGCGTGCTGCCGCTGGCGCTCGGCTTCGGCGAAGGTGCCGAGCTGCGCCAGCCGCTGGGCATCGCGATCATCGGCGGGCTGATCGCCAGCCAGCTGCTGACGCTGCTGACGACGCCGGTGGTCTACGTGCTGCTCGACGGCCTGCGCAAGCGGCGCGATGACGAGCGGCAGCTGAGCCGCGCCGGGCAGACGCTCGAGAGCGGTGCCTGAACCGAACCTGACTTGTCATCATGACTTCCCGATCTCCCTTGAATCGCCTGGCGCTGACCGCGCTGGCCGCCGCCGTCGTGCTGGCGGGCTGCGCCTCATCCGGCCGGGCGCCCTCCTCGCCCGAGCTGAACCTGCCGGCCAACTTCAAGGAGGCGACGCCGGCCGCCGGCTGGGTCGCCGCGCAGCCGGCCGACAGCGCACCGCGCGGCCCGTGGTGGCAGCGCTTCGGCGATGCCGAGCTCGATGCGCTGGTGGCACAGGTGACAGTATCGAACCAGAACGTGGCCGCGGCTGTTGCGCGTTATGCCGCGGCGCAGGCGCTGGTGGCCGGCGAACGCGCCCGGCTGCTGCCCGGCCTGCAGCTGAGCGGCGGCGCATCGCGCTCGGGCGGTGGCGGCGACACGCCGTCGCGCAACAGCTTCCAGCTCGGTCTCGGCGCGAGCTGGGAGCCCGACCTGTGGGGGCGGCTGCGCGGCGCCGTCACGCAGGCCGAAGCCAACGCGCAGGCCAGCGCGGCGGACCTGGCGGGCGCCACGCTGTCGGCGCAGGCACTGCTGGCGACCGACTACTTCCTGCTGCGCGAGGCCGATGCCGAGCTGGCGCTGCTGCGCAGCAGCGTCGCCGGCTTCGAGCGCAGCGCGCAGATCGCGCAGAACCGCTACGCCGCCGGCCAGGTCGCGCGCACCGACGTGCTGCAGGCCGAGACGCAGCTGGCCAACGCGCGCGCCGACCTGGCCGCGCTCGATGCGCAGCGGCGCCAGTTCGAGCATGCGATCGCGGTGCTGGTCGGCCGCGCGCCGGCCGACTTCACGCTGGCGCCGGCGCCCTGGGTCATGCAGGTACCGGCGGTGCCGCCGGCGCTGCCGTCGGAGCTGCTGCAGCGGCGGCCCGACATCGCTTCGGCCGAACGCGCGGTGGCCGCGGCGAATGCGCGCATCGGCATCGCGCGCGCCGCGTACTTTCCGAGTTTGTCGCTCAACGCGTCGGGCGGCAGCAGCGCGGCGCGGCTGGCCGACCTGTTCAGCGCCTCGCACCTGATGTGGTCGCTCGGCCTGTCGATCGCGCAGACGCTGTTCGACGGCGGCGCGCTGAACGCCGCGCTGCGCAATGCCGAGGCCAGCCGCGAGGTCACCGTCGCGACCTACCGGCAGACGGTGCTGAGCGCGTTCCAGTCGGTCGAGGACCTGCTCGCCAACCGGCGCGCGCTGCACGAGCAGCTGGCGCTGCGCCAGCAGGCCTCTGCCGCCGCCGACCTGAGCGAGCAGCAGGTGCTGAACCGCTACCGCGCCGGCCAGATCAGCTACACGGAAGTCGTCGCCGCGCAGGCCACCGCGCTGACCGCGCGGCGCGGTCTGGTGCAGCTGCAGGCCAGCCTGCAGACCAACGCGGTGGCGCTGATCCAGGCCATGGGCGGCGACTGGGACGCGGCGCAGCTGGGCCGCGTGGCGTCGAGCGGCTGAGGCTGTTCAGCCGATGGGCGCGTTCGGATCCCGCGGCGGCGCCGGGGCGGGTGGCACCGCCGGCGCTGCCGGCACGGGCAGCGGAGCCCGCGAGGCCGCGGGAGCGGCAGGGACCGTCTCGGGCGTTGCTGGGGTCGTCTCCGGTGCGGGTGCAGGTGCGGCCGCGGCCGGTGGCTCGGCCGGGGCCGGCGGTGCGGCGGCTTCCACCGGCGCGCTTGCCGCGGCCTGCTCAGGCGGCGCCGAAGCCGGTAGCGGCGCCTTCTTGCCGCAGCCGGCGATCAGCGCGAAACCGATGACCAGCGCCGTGGTGCCGGGAAGCGTCATCCCTTGTCGCATGAAACCTCCTTGATCGAGGCCGGCCATTGTGCCGCCGGCGAACTCAGCTCCGGCCCTCGTGCCGCACCGCAGGATCGAGCGCGGCGAGCAGCGCCAGCACGGCCGACACGACCGCGAACAAGGCCAGCGCGGCAAACACGCTGGCGTGCTCGATCACCAGCCCGCACACCGCGGCACCCACCGGATGCAGCGCGAAGGCGATCAGGCGGAAGCTCGAGTTGACGCGGCCCTGCAGGCCATCGGGGATCTTCGCGATGCGGTGGCTGAACTGCACGACGTTGTAGATCGGCGCGAAGAACTGGATCGCGCCGAGCACCAGGCCCAAGGTCAGCGCGGTGCTCGCCAGCCCGAACAGCGGGAACAGCACCGCCTGGACCACCAGCGTGCCGATGATCACGCTGCCGAAGCCGAAGCGCCGCTGGCACCACGGCCCGAGCAGCGCGCCGAACATGCCGCCCAGACCCGCCAGGCTGAAGATCACACCGATCTGCGCCTCGCCGACGCCGCGCTGCTGCGCCAGCACGATCACCAGCAGCGGCACCGCGGCGTTGACGAAGTGGCCGATGCCGGTCAGCAGCGCCATGTCGCGCACCAGCCGGTCGCGCCACAACCAGCGCAGGCCCTCGGCGATGTCCGAGCGCATGTCGAGCCGCGCCGCGCCGGGCGCCGGCTCGAACGACGCGCGCAAGCGCAGGATGCCGAAGGCCGACAGCGCGAAGCATGCGGCATTGACGACGAAAGGCAGGCCGCGCCCGAGGTTGCCGTAGAGCCAGGTGCCGAGCGCGGGCCCCGCGATGGCGGCAGCGGCGAAGCCGACCTGGTTCTGCGCCACCGCCTGCGGCAATTGCTCGTTCGCGACGACGCGCGGCAGCGCTGCCGTCTCGGCGATGTTGAAGCACACCAGCAGCGTGCCTTCGATCACCGCGACCGCGTAGATGTGCGGCATCACCAGCGCATCGAAGGCCATCGCCAGCGGCAGGCTGCCGACCGCGAGCGCGCGCCCGACATCGCAGACGATCATCACACGGCGCCGGTTCCAGCGATCGATCAGCGCGCCGACCGGCAGGCTCAGCAGCAGGTACGGCACGATGCGCAGCGCCGAGACGACGCCGACGATCGCCGGCGACTGCGTGATCGCCAGCACCAGCAGCGGGTAGATGATGCCGGTGGCGTAGGCGCCCAGGTTCGACACCACCTGCGCACCCCACAGCAGCAGGTAGTTGCGCTGGCGCCAGACCGGCGGACGCTCCTGCGTCACGCCAGCACGCGCAGCACCTTCTGCATGCCTTCGACCTTGCGCCCCTTGCGCGCGCGCTTGCCCACGTGTTCCGCCAGAGCCGCGCCCTTCAGCTCCTCGTCCTTCGGCTTGCCGCCGCGGCCGCTGCCGACGATGCGCAGGCTGCCGGCGCAGGTGGCGACCGATACCAGCGGCGACTGCTCGTCGACGTCGATCAGCGTCAGCCCCTTGCCGCCGTTGGGCTGCAGCTTCAGCTCGTCGAGCGGGAACAGCAGCAGCCGGCCGTCCATCGCCAGGCACGCCACCTGCGCGTGCGCTGCGGCCACCGCCACCGGCGGCAGCAGGCGGTCGTTGTCGCCTAAGGTCAGAAACGCGCGGCCGGCGCGGTTGCGGCCCTGCATGTCGCCGGCCTTGGCCAGCAGCCCGAAGCCGGCGGTGTTGGCCAGCAGCAGCGTCGTCTCGGCCGTTCCGGCGAAGTAGTGCGCAGGCTGCGTGCCGGCCTCGAGGTCGATGAGGCTCGTGATCGGCGCGCCATCACCGCGCCCGCCCGGCAGGCTGCTGATCGACACCGAGTAGACCCGCCCGCTGCCCTTGGCGGCCGTGCCGAAGACCAGCAGCGTCTCGACGCTGCGGCACGGGAAGGTGCCGTACAGCGCGTCGCCGGCCTTGAAGGCCAGCGTCTGCGGATCGATCTCGTGGCCCTTCAGTGCCCGCACCCAGCCCTTCATGCTGACGACCACCGTCACCGGCTCGTCGACCACCTTGATCTCGGCCACCGCGCGCTTGTCGGCCTGGATCAGCGTGCGGCGCTCGTCGCCATGCGCCTTGGCGTCGGCCTCGATCTCCTTGATCACCGTGCGCTTCAGGATCGCGGCGCTGCCGAGGATTTCCTCGAGTTTCGCCTGGTCCTCGCGCAGGCTCTTCAGCTCCTGCTCGATCTTGATCGCCTCCAGCCGCGCCAGCTGGCGCAGCCGGATGTCGAGGATGTCGTCGGCCTGCCGCTCGCTTAAGCGGAAACGCTGGATCAGCGCGGGCTTCGGCTCGTCGGCGTTGCGGATGATGCGGATCACCTCGTCGATGTTCAGCAGCACCAGCTGCCGGCCTTCGAGCACGTGGATGCGCTCGCGCACCTTCGCCAGCCGGTGCTCGGTGCGCCGGCGCACCGTGTCCTGCCGATAGGCGACCCATTCGACGAGGATCTGGCGCAGGCTCTTCTGCGTCGGCCGGCCGTCGCGGCCGATCATCGTCAGGTTCAGCGGCGCGCTGGTCTCGAGGCTGGTGTGCGCGAGCAGCGTCGTGATCAGCGCCTGCTGCTCGATGGTGCGGCTCTTCGGCTCGAAGACCAGGCGCACCGCCGCTTCCTTGCCCGATTCGTCGCGCACCGCGTCGAGCACCGACAGCACGGTGCCCTTCAGCTGCACCTGCTCGGCGGAGAGCGCCTTCTTGCCGGCCTTGACCTTCGGGTTCGTCAGCTCCTCGATCTCCTCGAGGATCCATTTCGTGCTGACGCCCGGCGGCAGCTCGGTGACGACCAATTGCCACTGGCCGCGCGCCAGGTCCTCGATCTTCCAGCGCGCACGCACCTTCAGCGAGCCGCGGCCGGTGGCGTAGGCGTCGCGGATCTCGGCCGGCGTGCTGATGATCTGGCCGCCGCCGGGATAGTCGGGGCCGGGCAGCAGCTCGTGCAGCACGTCGTCGGGCAGCTTCTCGTCGCGGATCAGTGCGACCGCGGCGGCCGCCACCTCGCGCAGGTTGTGGCTCGGGATCTCGGTGGCGAGACCCACCGCGATGCCCGACGCGCCGTTCAGCAGCACGAACGGCAGCCGCGCCGGCAGCAGCCGCGGCTCCACTTCGGACCCGTCGTAGTTCGGCACGTAGTCGACGGTGCCCTCGTCGAGCTCGTCGAGCAGCAGCCGCGCGATGGGGCTGAGGCGCGTCTCCGTGTAGCGCATCGCCGCCGCGCCGTCGCCGTCGCGGCTGCCGAAGTTGCCCTGGCCGTCGATCAGCGGATAACGCAGGCTGAAGTCCTGCGCCATGCGCACCAGCGCGTCGTAGGCGGCGGTGTCGCCGTGCGGATGGAACTTGCCCAGCACGTCACCGACGACACGCGCGCTCTTGACCGGCTTAGGGGCGCCCGCAGCGCCGAAGCCGAGCCCCATGCGCTGCATCGAGTACAGGATGCGGCGCTGCACCGGCTTCGCGCCGTCGCAGACATCGGGCAGCGCGCGGCCCTTGACGACCGACAGCGCGTATTCGAGGTAGGCACGCTCGGCATAACGCGCCAAGGTGAGGGAGTCGGTGCCGCCGCCGTCGGGCGGGCCGGATTGGAAGTCGAGTGTGGATTGGTCCATCGGATGGCGCGGCGCCGTGCGGCACCGGGCTCTCTAAGGTTCAAGCGAAAGGTCGTGGGTCCGAAGCCTCAGCGCGGAAACATCTGCCGCAGCTTCAGCTTCGAGAACTTGCCGGTGGAGGTGCGCGGCACCGCGTCGATCGTTTGATAGCGGTCGGGCAGCTGCCACTTGGCGAAACCGTGCTGCAGCAGATGCGCGTTCAGCGCATCGGGGGCCGCATTCTGCCCCGGCTTGAAGGCGACGCAGGCGAGCGGCCGTTCGCCCCATTTCTCGTCGGCAATCGCGATCACCGCCGCCTCCGCCACCGCCGGATGCGCCATCAGCGCGTTCTCCAGGTCCACCGAGCTGATCCACTCGCCGCCGGACTTGATCAGGTCCTTGGTGCGGTCGGTGATGCGCAGGAAACCCAGGTCGTCGAGCGTCGCGACGTCGCCGGTGCGCAGCCAGAGCTGGCCACGGTCGTCGCCGATGAACTTGTCCTCGCTGCGCGGCACGCCGTGGTACGAGCCGGTGATGAACGGGCCGCGCACCTGGATCTCGCCCATCGTCTGGCCGTCCCACGGGGCAACCCGGCCCTCGTCGGTGACCAGGCGCAGCTCGATCAGCGGTGCCGCGATGCCGGCCATCGCCGCGCGGCGGAAGCGCTCGTCCTCGCCGGCGTCGCGCAGCTCGGCGCGCGGGTACGAGACCGTCGCCAGCGGCGAGGTCTCGGTCATGCCCCAGCCCTGCACGATGATCACGCCATGGCGCGCGAAGGCGCGGATCAGCGATTCCGGCACCGCCGCACCGCCGACCAGCGAGCGCATGCCCTGCGGCAGCCGCCAGCGCCCGGGCGTCGTCTCGAGCGCACGTTCATAGGCCTGGATCAGGCCGAGCCAGATCGTCGGCACGCCGAGCGCCAGCGTCGGCGGCTCCAGTTGCATCAGGTCGAGCAGGTCCTCGGGATGCAGGTGCGGCCCGGGGAAGACCAGCGGCACGCCGAGCATCACCGCGCCGTAGGGCATGCCCCAGCTGTTGGCATGGAACATCGGCGTCACCGGCAGCACAACATCGCTGCTGCGCAGGCCCCAGTGATCGGCCAGGCTAGCGGCGAGCGTGTGCAAGACCGTCGAGCGATGCGAGTAGACGACGCCCTTGGGCCGGCCGGTGGTGCCGGACGTGTAGCACATGGCGACCGGATCGTTCTCACCATGCTCGGCGTACACGAAACCGTCCGGGTCGGCCTCGGCGAGCAGCGCTTCATAGTCAGCGAACTCCGCCGGCACCGGCGCGCCCGAGAACGGGAACACGATCACCTGCTCGAAGGCATGCAGGTGCGCGAACTGCCGGTACAGCGGCAGCAGCACGTCATCGACGATCAGGAAGCGGTCCTGGGCATCGGCGGCGATCCAGCCGAGCTCGTCGGGCGACAGGCGCAGGTTCAGCGTGTGCATCACGCCGCCGGCCGCCGGGATGCCGAAGTAGGCCTCCAGGTGCGCATGGTGGTTCCAGCCCAGCGTGGCGACGCGATCGCCCGGCCGCAGCCCCAGCCGCTGCAGCGCCGAGCCCAGCGCCCGCGTGCGGCGATGCCACTGGCCGTAGCTCATCGTGCGCAGCGACTTGTCGGGCAGCCGCGAGACGATGCGGTTGTGCTTGAACAGCGTGCCGGCGCGGTCGAGGAAATGGTTCAGCGACAGCGGGACGTCCATCATCGTCGCTTGCATCACGGGCCTCCTCAAGCCGCCGCCTCGAGCCCGAGCGCGACGCGTGCGTGGAATTCGCGGTCGAGCATGCTCATCACGATCAGCGAGTCGTAGCCGTCGGCGCCGTCGATGCTGATGCGCACGCTCTCGCGCAGCCGGCCTTCCTCGACGAAGCCTTCACTCGCATAGAGGGCCAGCGCGCGCGTATTCAGCGCCTTGACGTCGAGCCAGAAGCGGTGCGCATGCAGGTCGCGGTAGGCCATGCGCTTGAGCAACCGCACGCAGGCGCGGCCGAGCCCCTGGCCCTTGGGCTGCAGCACGATGCGCTTCAACTCGACGCTGCGGTGCTGATTGCGGCAGCCCTGCAGGATCACGAAGCCGGCGCGCTCGTAGTCGGCACCGGCCTCGACGATGAAGTGGCGGAAGTCGGGGATGCGCACCGCCGCCTCGTGCTGCGGGCGCTCCCAGGGCGTGATGAACGGCAGGTTGCGCGCATCGGTCTCGACCGAGATGACGAAGTCGAGGTCCGAGAGCATCGTCGGCCGCAGGCGCAGCCGGAGGTCGGGGGCGGTCGGGCTATACATCCGCCCGATTGTGGGGCCCGCCTACCGGCACTCGAAGCTCGCCGCGCTCTCGAGGCTGCCGGTACCCTTGTAGCGCGCCACTTGCGGGAACGGGCACAGCGGGCGCGCGCGATCGGCGGCCCAGCCGGCCGGCACATCGGCATTCGCGCCGCCGGCGTTGCCCGTGGCGCGTGCTGTCGCCGTGACCTGGTCGGGTGCGCGGCCGTTCTCGACCCATTCCACCAGCGGCGCCAGCATGTCGAACTGGTCGGTGGCCGGTCCGCCGCTGCAATGCCCCATGCCGGGCACACGGTAGAAGCGCGCGAAGTCCGCCGCGCTGCCGCCGTTGGCGGACTGCAGGCCGCGGTACCAGGTCTCGGTGTCGTTGACCGAGAAGATCGCGTCGCTGACGCCGTGGTAGACCATCAGCTTCGCCCCGCGCTGCTTCAGCGGCGTCAGCGCGGTCGGGTTCGGCGGCGTCATGAAGCCCATCGCCGATTCGCCGTAGGTCGCATTGCTCGCGTTGATCCCCTGCACCAGCGCGTCGATGCTGGCCGTCAGCGAGAACTGCGGACCGTTGAACGTGGCGGGGTTCTCAGGCGGCACCTTGAAGACGAAGCCGACCGCACCCGAGTCCAGCACCAGCGAGGCGGTGAACTCCCAGAAGGCGACGCCGGCGCTGCCGAGGCCGGCGTCGAACGGGAAGCTGGCGTACACCGGCGTGCCGGTGCTGGTGATCGCGCCGCTGAAGATCGGCGCGATCGCGCTCTTCTGCGCCGCGCTCAGGCAGCTGCCGTCGCGTTCGCCGCTGCAGGTCGGCACGTCGGCGGCGAGGCTGAAGGCCGCCTGGCAGGCGGCGACGTCCTGCACCAGGCCGTCGGTGGCGCCGTCGAGCGCATCGCACTTCGCCAGCACGCGCTGCGACACCAGCGTGCGTTCAGCGGCGCTGAAGGCGGTCGACAGGTCGGCCGGGTTGGTCGCCACGCCCGCATAGCGCTGGGCGCCGAAGATGTTGGCCACGGCGGCCTTCGGCAGGTTGTAGCCGGGCGCGCCGGCGAGGAAGCCGTCGTACTGGTCGGCGTAGCGCGCGGCGGCAACCAGCGTGTGGCGCCCGCCGTTCGAGCAGCCGCCGATGTAGGAGCGGTCGGGCCCCTTGCCGTAGGCGGTCTGGATCACGCTCTTGGCCATCGGCGTGAGCTTGCCCACGGCCTGGTAGCCATAGTCCAGCCGCGCCTGCGGATCGAGGCCGAACAGCGGGTTCTGCGCGGCGCTGTGCCCGGCGTCGGAGCTGATCACGGCGAAGCCCTTGTGCAGCGCATGCGTCAGCGGACCGCCGCCGGTGGCGCCGGTGGCCGGGACGACGTTGCCGTCGAGCCCGCCATTGGCCTGGTAGAAGAAGCGGCCATTCCAGGCGCGCGGCAGGCGCATCTCGAAGCCGATCGCGTAGGTCTGCCCATCGACCGCGCTGACGCGCTGGTGCATGCGGCCGGCGACCAGGCAGTGCTCGGGCACCGGCTGGCCGCCGATCGTCAGCGTGCCTGCCGCGACGGTGGACGTCGCCGTGACGGCGGTGTTCGCCAGCGTCGCCAGCCGCCCCGCGAGCGACTCGCAGGTGCCCGACAACGAGGCCGGCGTCGCGGGCGCGAGGTGCGGCGAGGACGCTTCGCTGCCGCCGCAGGCGGTGAGCGCCAGTGCGGACAGCGCTGACAGTGCGAGTCCGGCAGACGGGAAAGGTCTCATGGCAAGGGTCTCCTTCGATGAGCGTCCGATCGATCCTGATCGCGCATTTGATTAAGTTACTGAATCACATAGGAGACAAACATCCGGTTTTACCCGGTGAAACGCGTTGCCATTTCATTCATCTACTGCATCATGTGCCCCTGCCAGCGCCGTGCATCGACAATGCGCCATGCCACGCAGGACCCCCGCTTCGCCGAGCGCATCGGCCCAGGACGATCTTCGCCAGGAGACGCTGAGCGACGTGATCGGCTACCAGGTCGTGCAGGCCGGCATCACGACGCTGCAGGTGTTCGAGCGCTGTGCGGGGCAGCCGCTGTCGCTGCGGCCGGTGGAGTACAGCCTGCTCGCGCTGATCCGCGACAACCCCGGCATCGCCCCCGCCCGCCTGGCGCGCGCGCTGAGCGTCACGCCGCCGAACATCACGATGTGGGTTGCCAAGCTCGAAGCGCGCCAGCTGGTGCGGCGCGAAGCCAGCACCGACGACCGGCGCGCGCAGCACCTGCGCGCGACTCCGGCCGGCGAGAAGCTGGTCAACGATGCGACACGGCGCATCCTCGAGGGCGAGCAGCAGCGCCTGGCCGCACTGACCCCCGGCGAGCGCTCGATCCTGACCGAGCTGCTGCGCAAGCTCGCGCAAATCCGCTTCGATCGGACGTAGGCAACGTGCCCGGCAAGGGCGAAGCCTGAAGACGGCGCTTCAGACGTCGATCTCGACGGCGTCGCCGTGCAGCTCCATCAGCTCGCGCCGCGCCGCCGCTTCGCCCTTGCCCATCAGCTTGGTCATGGCGACGACGGTGGCATCGAAACCGATCTCGCCGAAGGACACCGGCAGCAGGCGCCGCGTCTCCGGATTCAGCGTCGTCTCCCACAGCTGCTCGGCGCTCATCTCGCCCAGGCCCTTGAAGCGGCTGATGCTCCACGAGCCTTCGCGCGCGCCTTCCTTGCGCAGCTTGTCGAGCGTCGCCTCCAGCTCGCCGTCGTCGAGCGCGTAGAGCTTGGCGGCCGGTTTCTTGCCGCGCGCCGGCGCGTCGACGCGGTACAGCGGCGGCTTGGCGACGAACACATGGCCGGCTTCGACCAGTTTCGGAAAGTGACGGAAAAACAAGGTCAGCAACAGAACCTGGATGTGCGAGCCGTCGACGTCGGCATCACTCAGGATGCAGACCTTGCCGTAGCGCAGGCCGGAGAAGTCCGGCGTGTCGGTCGGCCCGTGCGGATCGACGCCCAGCGCCACCGCGATGTCGTGGATCTCGTTGTTCGCGAACAGCCGGTCGCGCTCCACTTCCCACGAATTGAGCACCTTGCCGCGCAGCGGCAGGATGGCCTGCGTTTCCTTCTCGCGGCCCATCTTGGCCGAGCCGCCGGCCGAATCGCCTTCGACCAGGAACACCTCGTTCAGCGTCAGGTCGCGGCTTTCGCAATCGGTCAGCTTGCCCGGCAGCACCGCGACGCCCGAGCCCTTGCGCTTCTCGACCTTCTGGCTCGCGCGCTGGCGCGCCTGCGCCTGGCGGATCACCAGCTCGGCGAGCTTGCGGCCGTAGTCGACGTGCTGGTTCAGCCACAGCTCCAGCGGCGGCCGCACGAAGGCCGACACCAGGCGCAGCGCGTCGCGGCTGTTCAGCCGCTCCTTCGTCTGGCCCTGGAACTGCGGATCGAGCACCTTGGCCGACAGCACGAAGCTGGCGCGCGAGAACACGTCCTCGGGCATCAGCTTGACGCCTTTGGGCAGCAGAGAGTGCAGCTCGATGAAGGCCTTGATCGCACCGAACAGGCCGTCCTTCAGCCCCGACTCGTGGGTGCCGCCGGCCACCGTCGGGATCAGGTTGACGTAGCTCTCGCGCAGCACGTTGCCCTCGTCGGTGAAGGCCAGCACCCAGGCCGCGCCCTCGCCTTCGGCGAAGTTCTCGGTTTCGTTGCCCGACGCGTAGGCTTCCCCGTCGAAGAGCGGGATGACCGGGTCGGCGGGCAGCCCCTGCATCAGGTAGTCGCGCAGGCCGCCCTTGTAGAGCCAGGTCTGCGTCTCGTGAGTCCATGTGGCTTTGCCACTGGACTCAACCCCCTCGGGGGGCGACGGCGGTATTTCCGCCGTCTGGGGGCGCTTGGTTTCCTTGCCGCTCTTTTCGACCGTTAGCGAGACGGTCACGCCGGGCATCAGCACCGCCTTGCTGCGCAGCAGGTGCGTCAGCTCGGCCTTCGGCAGCTCGGTGCTTTCGAAGTACTTCGGATCGGGCCAGACGCGCACGCTGGTGCCCTGACGGCGCTCGCCGGCGCTGGCCTTGCGAATCACCAGTGGCTCGATCACGTCGCCGCCGGAGAACGCCAACGCCGCGACCTGGCCCTCACGCCAGACCGTCACCTGCAGCCGCTTCGCGAGCGCATTGGTCACGCTGACGCCGACGCCGTGCAGGCCGCCGGAAAAGCTGTACGCGCCGCCGGCGCCCTTGTCGAACTTGCCGCCGGCGTGCAGCCGCGTGTAGACGATCTCGACCACGGGCACGCGCTCTTCCGGGTGCAGCCCGAACGGGATGCCGCGGCCATCGTCGTCGACGCTGACCGAGCCGTCGGCATGCTGCGTCACCGCGATGCGCTTGCCGAAGCCGGCCAACGCCTCGTCGGCGGCGTTGTCGATCACCTCCTGGATGGTGTGAAGCGGGGTGTCGGTGCGGGTGTACATGCCCGGCCGCTGCTTGACGGGCTCGAGGCCCTTCAGCACGCGGATCGAGGCTTCGCCGTAGTGGCCCGGCGTCAGTGTCTTGGTTGGCATGGGGGCGCATTCTAGGAACGGCGGAGGGTCGTCAGTCGCGTGTACATGTTCGGGCCGCGGATGATGAACTTCGCGAGTTCCTCGTTCATGGCTTCAACGCACGCCGGAGAAGTTGTAGGCCCCGAGCTCGCCGAACACGGCGTCCTCGATCCACACCGTGCCGCCCAGGTACAGCGGCTGGCCGATCACTTCGTCGCTGACATGCGCGTCGACCGTGCGCACCGTCGCGCCGGTGGCCATGTTGTTGTGCTTCAGGTGCAGGCGGCCGGTGACCCGGCAGTACCAGCCGCGCAGCGGCGCCGAGCCGATCGTGCCGTGCACCGTCACGCAGGTGGGCCCGCCCGCGGTGCCGGTGCCGCCCTGGGACGTGATCACCAGCTGCTCGCTGGCGCCGTTGATCTGCACCGTCCAGGTCGTGCCGGCGAGGTTGGCCGGCCGCGCGCTCCACGCAGGCAGCGTGGTGGCGGCGGCCGCAGCCGCCAGCACGGACATCAGCAAAGTCTTCATCATGCGTACTCCGTTGGGACAGGGGTGGAAGTGGTTTCGCACCGGCGCGTGCCGATGGCGAGCGCGAGAAGGCCGAAGGCCAGCAGCGCAGCGCTGCCGGGCTCGGGCACGGCCGAGAGGACGTCGCCGTCGCGCACGGCCCAGCCGTGCGCGTTGGTCAGGTCGTCCGGCAACAAGCTCTGGTAGCCGGTCGCGAAGTCGAATGCAAAGCGGTTGCCGCGATGCGATATCGGCGCCTTGTTGTCGGACCAGTAGACGCCGGTGCCAGGCACGCCGACGAACCAATCGTCGGTGAAGACGAACGGGCCCGGGTTGCCGAGGCAGCCCTGCGGCGGCGTGGCGCAGGCGGTCCCGCTGTTCGGCGGGCCGCCGAACAAGGGCAGGTTGCCCAGGGTGTTGTAGAACAGGTGCGCCATCTCGCTCGCGGTGCTGCCCGGGTACGGCGACCACGGCGCGCTCACGCCGTAGCCGACGTCGCCGTTCGGCGCGCCGATCACGTAGTGAATGCCGTTGATCGGATCGGTGCGCGGCAGGCGCCAGTCGCTGTAGCCGAGGTAGCCGGCGGCGTTCATGCCGTGGATCCAGTCCACCGCGGTGAACGCGTCCATGCCGCCATGGGCATCGATGCCGGTGACGCCGAAGGCCTGCTTGCGCGCCAGCTCGGGATCGGCCTGCCAGGTGATGTTCAGCGTGGTGTCGTAGTAGGCCTCGAAGGTCGACGCATCGCCGTCGAGGTTGCGGCCGAGCAGTGCGGCGCTCGCCGTGCTGCCGGCCATCGCCAGCGCCGCTGCCAGCAGCGCGCCATGAAGGGAAGGTCGTCTCAAGATCGTGCTCCAGATCGGGTGGGGGAAGCGGGTGGAAGGCTCAGGGGCGCCGGCGTCGTTGTAGCCAGGTCAGCAGCAGCAGCGCCGCCGTGACGAGCGCTGCGGTGCCGGGCTCGGGCACCGCGCCGATCGACCGCTCGATCAGCCGGATGCCGCCGCCACCGGCGAGCAGGTCGAAGGGGTCGCCGAGCGCCGCGCGGCCGCCGTTCTCGAAGCTGCCGCGCACCCGCGCCAGCATGTCGTAATACAGCGTCACCTCGCCGTAGGGCGCGATCTCCGGCATGGCGACGAGCCCGGCATAGGCCGCGATGTCGTAGCCCCAGATGCTCTGGCCCGGCGGCTGGTCGCGCTCGCTGAGCAGGGCATGGGCGTTGTCGGTGTACTGCAGATCGTGGCCCGGGCCGGCGCCGAACATGCCGACGTAGAAGTCGAAGAGCCGGTGCTCGGTCACGTCGTAGTGGCCGCCGTGCGGACCGGCGGGTGTCGACAGCACCGCGTCGATGCGCGCGAAGACCTCCGCTTCGGCGGCCCGTGGGTGGTCGGCCGGATAGCCGTTCGAGTCGTAGACCAGCACTTCGCCGGCCAGGATGTTGAACGCGAAGTCGAGCTGCACCGGCCGCGAGCGGTGGTTCTTCACCGTCAGCGCAAAACGCGACAGCGCGCGCCCGACACCGCGGTTGAAGCCGTCGACGCCGACTTCCATGTCGCCGGCCGCGTTGACCAGCGCCGAGGACATCTGCTTGCCGAGCAGGCCCGGCAGCTCGACGTAGCTCTCGTGGCGGTCCTGGGCATTGCCGAGCTGGCCGATCAGCGCGGTGTAGTTCTTGTTGGCCAGCACCTCCTGGGGGGACGCGGCGCCGATCGGTGTGCCCTGCGCGACGGAACGGACGCCGAGCACGTCGGCGCCCGAAATCAGACCGACGCTGACCAGGTCGACGAAGCCGCCGTCCTGGTCCATCACACCGATCGGGACGGCGGGCGCCGATCCGGCGGCGCAGCAAGTGACGAGCAGCGCCATCACGTGGCGCACGGGGTGAGCTTTCATGAGAGTTCCTTCCGAAGCGATCGATTCCGCTTGACTGGTAAAGACGCGGCCACGCGCCGCGGCCGGACAGGCCTCGCCCGTTGCGTGCGCTTCGAACTAGGGGGCGGGCCGCCGCTCTGGGCGGTGATGCCCGGCGCACAATGACCGCCCTCCGTCGCGTCAAGGAATCGCCCTCGTGCCTGCCCCCGACACCGGTCCGCGCAACGACGCGGGCGCGCCCGTCGATGCGTTGTTCGAAGCCACCTATGCCGAGCTGCGCCGCCTCGCACATGCGCGGCTGCGCGACGGCGGCCGCAACACCGTGCTCGACACCACGGCGCTGGTGCACGAGACCTATCTCCGGCTGAGCAAGTCGCTGCAGGTGCCGGTGCCCGACCGGCCGCACTTCTTTGCCTATGCCAGCCGCGTGATGCGCTCGGTGATCATCGACCTGGTGCGCCAGCGCAGCGCCGAGCGACGCGGCGGCGATGCCGTGCACATCACGCTGACCGGCGATCTGCACGAGCACCTGCATCACCGCGACACGGCTGCACGCCGCGAGGAGATCCTGCGCGTGCACGAAGCGCTCGCAAAACTCGGCAAGGTCGACGAGCGCATGGCGCAGGTCGTCGAGATGCGCTACTTCGGCGGACTGACCGAGGCCGAGATCGGCGAGGCGCTGGGCGTCACCGACCGGACCGTGCGGCGCGACTGGGAGCAGGCGCGGCTGTTCCTCGCCGAAGCGCTGAAGTAGCGGCCAAGCGCAGCGCCAGCATCGGCAGCAGCCCGACGACCAGCGCGATGCCGAAGGCCAGCGGCAGCGCCAGCATCTCGGCCAGCAGCGCCAGGCTGGCCGCGAAGGCCGCGCGGCCCGGCAGCCCATCGAGGTAGCCGCTGAGGAAGGCTTGCGCAGCGCCGCATCCGGCGCAACGCTGCTGCTGCGTGGCGACGACGGCCGCCAGCAGCGGTGGCGACGCCAGCACGCCGGCCCAGAACGCGCCGAGCTGCGGCGCGCTCCACGCGACGGCCGCGGTCACCCCGCCGGCCGCGGCCACCGTGAGCAGCGCGCTCCACGCCGGCCTGCGCGGCGCCGCAGCGGTCGAAGGCCGCGGCATCGCGCGCCGGCACAGCGCGAACGCGGCGCCGGCGCCGAACAGCGCCGCGCCGAGACGATCCTCGAGCGGCCACAACAGCGGCAGCAGCAGCAGCGTTGCCAACGTCGCCAGGCCCAGCGCCGCCGCGACGCCGACCGAGCGCCCGGCGCGTGCCTGCACCAGCGCGAACAGCGCACACGGCGCGCAGGCCGCGACGCTGCCGACCGCCGCATCGCCGAGCGCGGCAGGGCCCGACTGCAGCCCGAGCACCAGCAGTGCCGGCCCGGTGACGGTCGGCAGCCCGGTCAACAGGCCGGCCCGGCGCCGTCCGAGCAGCGGCAGACCCCACAACAACGCCGCGACCGCCGCGGCGCTCAGCGCCGCCTTGTTCCATTCGTCCATGGTCCGCCCGAGATCGGTGATTGATGGGGAAAGACGCAGTCCGGCGACCAAAGCGGACATCCCCTCGCCTGTCGATCAAGGGATCGCCGGCGGCCACCGGGCCGCGCTACCGTTCGCCGTCAGGGCGTCCGGCCGCACGCTGCAGGCGCCGGGAGAGCTTCGATGTCGCAGACCTTCGCCCACTTCGAGATCACCCCCGCCGACTGGGCCGCGCTGCGCGCGCTGCTCGACGAGGCGCTCGCGCTGCCGGCTGCCGAGCGCGAGCGCTGGCTCGATGCGCTGCCGCCATCGGACCAGCGCCATGCGGTGCGGCTGCGCCGCCTGCTCGCGCATGCCAACGGCGGTGCCGATGCCGAGCGCCTGCTGCAGACGCTGCCGAAGATCGAGACCGGCGATTTCGCGACGCAGCCGCCGGCAGACGACGCCGCCGCGCCGGGCCGCACGATCGGTCCCTACCGGCTGCTGCGGCCGCTCGGCGAAGGTGGCATGGTCGAGGTCTGGCTCGCCGAGCGCAGCGACCTGCTGCAGCGCCGCCAGGTGGCGCTGAAGCTGCCGCGCGTGTTCCTGCAGCGCAGCGTCTGGTCCGAGCGCCTGGCGCGCGAGCGCGAGATCCTCGCCACGCTCGAACACCCGAACATCGCGCGCCTGTACGACGCCGGCGTCGCCGCCGACGGCCAGCCCTACCTGGCGCTCGAATTCGTCGAAGGACGGCGCATCGACGAGCACTGCCGCGAACGCGCGTTGGACGTGCGCGCGCGGCTGCGGCTGGTGCTGCAGGTCGCGCAGGCGGTCGCGCATGCGCATGCCAAGCTCGTCGTGCACCGGGATCTGAAGCCGAGCAACATCCTCGTTACCGCCGATGGGCAGGTCCGGCTGCTCGACTTCGGCATCGCCAAGCTGCTGGACCGGGGCAGCGCCGAGGAATCCGCGCTGACGCGCGAGACCGGCCGCGCGCTGACGCCCGACTACGCCGCGCCGGAGCAGATCCGCGGCGAACCGATCGGCACCGCGGCCGACATCTACTCGCTCGGCGTGCTGTTGTACGAGCTGCTCGCCGGCGAGCGGCCGTACCGGCTCAAGCGCGGCACGCGCGCCGAGCTCGAGGAATCGATCCTGCACGCCGAGCCGTTGCGGCCGAGCGACGTGGCCGCCGACGCGCGCCTGAGGCGCGAACTGCGCGGCGACCTCGACACCATCGTTCTGAAGGCGCTGAAGAAGGCACCGTCCGAACGCTACGCCACGGTCGAAGCGCTGGCCGCCGACGTCGAGCGTTATCTTGCCGGCCGCCCGGTGCTCGCCCATCCCGATGGCGCGTGGTATCGCACGCGTCGCTTCGTCGGGCGCCACATCCTGGCCGTGGGCGCGGCCGGCGCGGTGCTGGTGGCGGTCGTCGCGGGTGCCGGCATGGCTGCATGGCAAGCTGCGATCGCGCGCGCCGAGCAAGCCAAGGCGGAGGAGGTCAAGGACTTCATCGCTTCCATCCTGCGTGATGCCGACCCCTGGACCACGGGCGTCAGGGCGTCGACGGTGGTCGACATGTTGCGGCACGCCACGCAGCAGATCGACACCACCTTCGCCAGGCGTCCCGAGCTGCAGGTGGAGCTGCTCGACATCGTCGGCATGAGCCTGCTGCATCGGCAGGAGTACGAGCTGGCCGAGACCGTGCTCGCACACAGCGCGGCGACCGCCAGGCTGCATCTGCAGCCCGACCACCCGCAGGCAGCGCGCGGCCGCATCTACATGGCCGAGATGCATCTGGAGCGCGGCCGATTCAAGCAGGCGCGTGCCGACCTGGAGTCGGCACTGGCGGCGCTGCGGGGACGCAGGAACGCGGACCCACGCGACATCGTCACCGCTTGGTGGGACCTGTCCGCGCTCGCGATCGATGAGGGTCGGTACGACGAAGCGCTAGCGGCAGCCAGCCGAGCCAGGCAGCACGCACTGGACAGGCTGGGCGAGCGTCATCGGCTGACGGCCGGCGCGTCGGTCAATCTCGCACTGGCGTATCTCTACGCCGGGAAGGCAGACGAGGCGCTGCGGGCCGCCGAGCCAGCCCACCGGCTCACCGTCGACGTGCATGCGGGCGCCTCGACGCATCCACAGGTGATCGAGGCGGCCGAGGTCTATGGCCGCACGCTGGCGGCCAACGGTCAGTTCGTGCGCGGCGCCGAGGTTCTGCAGCGCGCCAAGGCCGACGCGGCCGAGGCAGCCGGCGCTTCGGCCCTGGTGGTTGGCAACCTGGCTTGGAAGCTGGCGGCGCTGCAGGTGGAGGCGGGGGAGACCGCGCAGGCCCTCGTGCACGGCAGCGAAGCACTGCGCATCAGCAGCAGCCACCACGCCGCCGACACGATCCACCATGCCCGCGCACAGCGCGCATACGGGCGTGCGCTGGTGGCCGCGCGTGCCGGCGCGCAGGCCGAGCCGTTGCTGGCCGACGCGCTGCGAACGCACGCGGCGGCCATGGGGGCCAAGCACCCGGACGTGAGCGCCATCCGCGTCGAGCGCGCACTCTCGCTCGCCTACGCCGGCAGGCTCGCCGAAGCGCAGCGCGAGCTGGAGGCGGTCGCGCCGCAAGCCGGCGACGGCGCCGCTCCCTTGCTGCGCGCGCGCACGCTGTACGTGCTCGGCGTGGTCAAGCGGCTGGCGCGCGACGACGAGGGGGCGTTGCGGCTTCAGCAGCAGGCGCAGGACGCCGCCGGGTCCGGCCGAGCAGGCAGGCTAGCGATCGCGCGCGCGGCGGTCGAGCAGGGCCTGGTTCACGTTGCACGGGGCCGGGCGGATCTGGCATCGCCGGTGTTGGAGCGCGCCCTCGCGCAGCTGCAAGAGCTGCAGCCTGGGGCCTCGCCCGAGCGCGCCGATGCATGGCTGGGCCTGGGGCGTGCCAGGCTCCAGCAGCGCAAGCACGTCGAGGCACGGCAGTGGCTCGACCAGGCCGCGCGCTTCTGGCGCGAGCTCGACCCGCAGCATCGGTGGGCCGGCGAGGCCGCGTACTGGCTAGCGGGTTGCGATGCCGTGCTCGGCCGTCACGCCGACGCGCACGCGGCCTACGCGCGGGCGGCGGACACGCTCCAGCGCTCGCCGATCCCGGCAGACGCCGACCTGGCAAAGCTCGCGCGCGGCGCGCTGTCCACATCAGCCGGCTCAGGCCCGGCACGCGCCACGGGCGCTGCCGACGCGGCCACCCGCGCGCGCGCCTCTTGACGCGAAGAGCAACTCCCGCCACGAAGATGCACGCGCCCTTCGACCTCTCGGCCGATGACTGGTCCACCTTGCGCCGCCTGCTCGACGAGGCCCTCTCGCTGCCGGCGCAGGATCGCGTCGCCTGGCTCGCCGGCCTCCCGGCGACCGAGCATCGCTTCGCGCCGCGCCTGCGCGCGCTCCTGTCGCATGCGCAGCGTGCCGACGCGGGCGAGCTGCTGCACACGCTGCCCAAGATCGAGACGGGCGTCTTCGCCGGCCGTTCGCCTGCGTATGACGAAGCTCCTGCCGAACCGGGCCGGTTCGTCGGCCCGTACCGCTTGCTGCGCGAACTCGGCGAAGGCGGCATGGCCAGCGTCTGGCTGGCCGAGCGCAGCGACCTGCTGCAGGGCCGCCAGGTAGCGCTGAAGCTGCCGCGTGCCTCGTGGCGGCACGCGGCGTGGGCCGAGCGCTTGGCGCGCGAGCGCGAGATCCTCGCGACGCTGGAACATCCCAACATCGCGCGCCTGTATGACGCCGGCATCGCGACCGACGGCCAGCCCTACCTCGCGCTCGAATTCGTCGAGGGAGATCGCATTGACGAACACTGTCGCTCACGCAAGCTCGACGTGCGGCCGCGACTGCGGCTGTTCCTGCAAGTCGCGCGTGCGGTGGCACACGCGCACGCCAAGCTGGTCGTGCACCGCGACTTGAAGCCCAGCAACATCCTCGTCACCTCGGATGGCCAGGTGCGGCTGCTCGATTTCGGCATCGCCAAGCTGCTCGACCAGGGCGTGGCCAAAGAGACTCAGCTCACGCTGGAGCACGGCCGCGCGCTGACGCCCGACTACGCGGCGCCGGAGCAGATCCGCGGCGAACCGATCGGCACGGCCGCCGATATCTACTCGCTCGGCGTGCTGCTGTACGAGCTGCTCGCCGGCGAGCGGCCGTACCGGCTCAGGCGCGGCACGCGTGCCGAGCTGGAAGAATCGATCCTGCTCGCCGAGCCGCAACGTCCGAGTGACGCGGCGCAGGACCGCAAGCTCGCCAGGCTGCTGCGCGGTGACCTCGACACCATCGTTCTGAAGACGCTGAAGAAGGCGCCAGCCGAGCGCTACGCCACTGTCGATGCACTGGCCGCCGATATCGAGCGCCACCTCGCCGATCAGCCGGTGCAGGCCCGGCCCGACAGCCGCAGCTACCGCCTGCGCAAGCTGATCGCGCGCAACAAGCTCGAGTCGGCGGCCGCCGCCGGCACGCTGGTGGCCGTGCTGTCCGGCACGGGCGTGGCGCTGTGGCAGGCCTCCGAGGCGGCGCGCCAACGCGACGCGGCACTGCAGCACCAGCAACGCGCGGAGGCGTTCAGCGAGTTCATGTACACGCTGCTCGACGACGTCGGCAGCTCCGACCAGCCGCTGACGATGCCTGCACTGCTCGATCGCGGTACGGCGATGCTCGAGCGGCAGCGCACCAGCGACCCCGCGCTGACCGCCTACCTGCAATACGAAATTTCGCGCAAGTACACGATGGTCAACCAGACCCATCGCGTGTTGTCGCTGCTGCAACGCAGTGCCGACGGCGCGCGCGCCGCTGGCGACCATGGCCTGCTGGCAGCCGCCCTGTGCGCCACGGCCTGGTCGCTCGCCGAGGGCCAGGCGTCGCTCGCGCGAACGCGCCTCTCCGAAGCCGAGCAGGCCCTGGCGCGGGCCACGTTGGTGCCGATGTTCGCGCGGGCCGACTGCCATCGCGCGCGAGCACGTGTGCAGCAGGCCAGCGGCGACCTCGCAGGCGCGATCATCACCATTCAGCGCGGCATCGCTGAAATCGACCGCAGCGGTGTCGATCCCGGATCCAGGGGTCGCATCATGCGAGTGCAGCTCGCCGATTTCTATCGCGCCAGCGACCGCTACAAGGACGCGCTGGCGTTGTCGGCAGAGGAATTGGAGCTGCATCGTCAGGCGGGCAGCCTCGATTCGAGGGCCGGCTTCGTTGCGCTGAACAACCATGCGGGCAACCTCAATCGGCTGGGCGAGCACGTGCAAGCGCAGGCAATGCTCGACCAGGCCCAGGCATGGGTGGCGAAGCAACCGCCGTCGCTGTCGCAGCCGGTGGGCTTTGCATCCAACTACGGCTTCGCGCTGCTTCGCATGGGGCACGCCGAGCGCGCGCTCGCGCTGGCCGAAGAGAGCCTGCGGCAATCGCGCCCAGCGAAGAACGTGTTTCGCAATTCGATCGGGGAGTTGCTCGCCGCGAGTGCGTTGCGGGCCCTGCAACGGCCCGAAGAAGCGCTGCGACGGCTCGAAGCCGCCGAGGCCGTGTGGCGCGCCGATCCGCGGGCACACGGCCGCATGCTGCAGGCGGCGAGCCTGCTGCGGGCGGAACTCCTGCTGGACACCGGCCGCGCCGCCGAAGCTCGCGTGGCGATCGACGCCGCCCTGGCCAAGGCCGGCTATCCCGGAAGCTCGACCGCGCCGGGCGTGGATCGCCTGTTGCGTGGGGCGTCGCGCATCCACAAGGCGGCAGGCGATGCGGTGGCGGCTGAGGCCTTGGCCAGCGCGGCCCTGGAAGCATCGCGGCGCATCGCTCGCGACGAACGACTGAGCGGCGATGTCGGCGAAGCCGCCCTGCTGCGGGCGCAGGGCAGGCACGCGCTCGGCCGCGACGGCGACGCGCGCCGCGATGCCTTGCTCGCCCATGAAGCCCTGCGCAACGGGCTGGGTTCGCAGCACGCCCTCACCGCCGCGGCGGCAGCGCTATTGGCCAAATTGCCCGGGTCGTGACGCGAGCGCCGCGCGACGGCGGTGGCGCGGGCAAGGCGCCTCAGCGCCGGTGCAGCTCGATAACTCCGCCGGTGAGCGTCCGGTAGGCGTCGGACGCCAGCCAGTCGATCGCCTGCTGGCGCTGCGCCAGCACCGCGTCGAGGAAGGCGACACCGAGCGCGCGCATCCAGCGGCAGTGGTTGGCGCGCAGCACGGTATCGCACTCGCCGATGTCGATCGTGCCGTGGTTCGCCTCGGCGGCGTTGTCCCAGGACAGCAGCTTGCCGCCCGGCGTCGACGCCAACCAGCTGACGGTGCGGGATTCGGCCGGCTCGCCGGTCTCGTCGCCGCGGCCGGAGAACATCAGGTAGGGCCGCGCATCGATCGCGTAGTAGGCGTCCTCGCCGATGCCCGAGTTGAAGCCGGCGTAGGTCGGCCCGCGCGGCGCGTCGCCGAAGAAACCGATGACGCCGGCGATCGGCGTCGGCGCGACGCGCAGCAGGCCGAGCTGGAGCGCCACGCCCGCGATGTTGAGCATCGATTCGGTACCGCCGGACCAGCCGCCGACCACCATGCGCGTGCGGTCCGGCGTGCCGTTGAAGCCGGGCAGCATGCCGACCTGGTACTGCGGCAGCACGCTGGCGATGAAGGCGTTGTTCAAGGGGCCGTGGACGTGGAAGCCGAGCCAGGTCTTGCACGCCTGCAGTGCTTCGCCGACGGCGCCGACGCTGGTCATCACGCCGCCGGACACGCAGGCCGCCAGGTCGGCCGCGCCGGGGTTGGCGACATCGACGCGGGCGATGTGGATCACGATGTAGCCGGCGGCGGCGAAACTTTCGCTGCGTTCGACGCTGCCGTGGTGGCCGGTCGGGTTGGTGGCGCCGCCGTGGTTCCACAGCACCACCGGCCGCGCGCCGCCGGCGCCGACCGGGTAGCGCACGCGGATCGGCACCAGGTGGCCGTTGCGCGACGCATCGGGCAGCGTGAAGTCGACGAACGCGGTGGGATAGGTGATGGCGCTCTGGTAGAGGCAGGGCTCGGGCTGCGGATAGACGCAGGTGGGCTGCGCCTGGGCGGCGTGGCTGGCCGACAGCAGCGCAAGCGCCGCGAGACAGGTGCGAAGGTTCTTCATCGGGGCTCCTTCAAGCCGCACGACGGGCGGCATGAACGGTGGGCAGCGTAGGTGCCGCGCGCCGCGACGCCGCGATCGCCGGCCACCCGGTTTTGCCGTGCCGCCTACCCACATTTGCGCCGCAGACGCGCTCGTCTCGCATTTCTGCAATCCCCGCATGCAAGCCTGCACGTCCTTCCCCGCCCTGGGGTCAACTCCGATGTGGGTAGAGTTCCGGGCGATGAATCCGCCCGCCGCCTCCCCTGCCCGCCTGTCGATGACGCAAGTGCTGCTCTGCGGCGCCGCGATCGTCACCCTGTCGATGGGCATCCGCCACGGCTTCGGCCTGTGGCTGGCACCGATCACGATGGACCGCGGCTGGACGCGCGAGACCTTCGCCTTCGCGATCGCGATCCAGAACCTGGCCTGGGGTGCCGCCGGGCCGCTGGCCGGCATGCTGGCCGATCGTTTTGGCGCTTATCGCGTGCTGCTGGCGGGCGGCCTGCTGTACGCCGTCGGCCTGGTGCTGATGGCCTTGTCGACCTCCGGGCTGGCGTTCACCGGCAGTGCCGGCCTGCTGATCGGCATCGCGCAGTCGGGCACCACCTACTCGGTGATCTACGGCGTGATCAGCCGCAACGTCGCGCCGGAGAAGCGCTCGTGGGCGATGGGCGTCGCCGCGGCTGCGGGTTCGTTCGGCCAGTTCCTGATGGTGCCGGTGGAGAGCTGGTTGATCAGCACCTGGAACTGGCAGAACGCGCTCTTCGTGCTCGGCTGCGCGGCGCTGGTGATCCTGCCGCTGGCGCGCGGGCTGAAGGAGCCGGCCTTCGCCGCGACGGGCGCGCACCAGCAGAGCATCCCCCAGGCGCTGCGCGAGGCCTTCGGCTACCGCAGCTTCCAGCTGCTGATGGCCGGCTACTTCGTCTGCGGCTTCCAGGTCGTCTTCATCGGCGTGCACATGCCGAGCTACCTGAAGGACAAGGGCCTCGGACCCGAGGTCGCGACCACCGCGCTGGCGCTGATCGGCCTGTTCAACGTCTTCGGCACCTATGCGGCCGGCACGCTCGGCCAGTACCTGGCCAAGCGCCACATCCTGGCCGCGATCTACGCATTGCGCGGCGTGGCGATCGTCGCCTTCCTGCTGCTGCCGCTGACGCCGATGAGCGTCTACGTCTTCTCGGCGGTGATGGGCCTGCTGTGGCTGTCGACGGTGCCGCCGACCAATGCGGTGGTCGCGCAGATCTTCGGCGTGCAGTACATGTCGATGCTCGGCGGCTTCGTGTTCCTGAGCCACCAGGTCGGCTCCTTCCTGGGCGTCTGGCTCGGCGGGCGGCTGTACGACCTGTCGGGCAGCTACGACGTGGTCTGGTGGATGGCAGTCGCGCTGAGCGTGTTCGCGGTGCTGATCAACCTGCCGGTGCGCGAGTCGGCGATCGTGCGTGCGCCGCGGCCCGCGGTGGCGTGATGACCCGGACCCGCCGCTGGCTGCTGCACGGCGCTGCCGTGGCGGTGCTGGCGATCGTGTTCGCGGCGTACTTCAATCCGCACCTGCTGGTCGAGCTGGCCGGGCGGGCCTGGGCCTGCTTTTGATGTCACACGAACTGTCGCTCGCGCCGTCGCCCTGGCTCGAGCGCTGGGCGCACCTGCTGCGTCCCGGCATGTCGGCGCTCGATGTCGCCTGCGGCAGCGGCCGGCATGTGCGCTTCCTGGCCGCGCGCGGCCTCGGCGTCACCGCGGTCGACCGCGATGCCGAGGCGCTGGCCGGTTTGCGCACGCAGGCCGAAGTGCTGGTCGCCGACCTCGAAGGTGCGCCGTGGCCGCTGGCCGGCCGCCGTTTCGACCTGGTGCTCGTGACCAACTACCTGTGGCGGCCGCTGTGGCCGGCGTTGCTGGCGAGCCTGGCACCCGGCGGCCTGCTGCTCTACGAAACCTTCGCCCGCGGCAACGAGACCGTCGGCCGGCCGTCGCGGGCTGAATTCCTCTTGGAGCCGGGCGAGCTGCTGCGCGTCTGCGCGAACCTGCGCATCGTCGGCTACGAGGATGGCTTCCTCGCCGAGCCGCAGCGCTTCGTGCAGCGGATCGCGGCGCTGGCGCCCGATCCGGCCGCTGCCGCGCCGCTGCGCATCCCGCTGGCGGGCTGACGTCGCCCGGCCGGGCGCCCCGGGCCGCCCGGCTAAAATCGCCGGCTTGCAAGGAATGCGCATGAAACCCATTGTTGGCAGCATCGTCGCGTTGGTGACGCCGATGCACGAGGACGGCAGCGTCGATTTCGACGGCTTGCGTCGCCTGATCGACTGGCACATCGCCGAAGGCACCGACTGCATCGGCGTCGTCGGCACCACCGGCGAATCACCGACCGTCTCGGTCGAGGAGCACTGCGACATCATCCGGATCGCCGTCGAGCACGCCGCCGGCCGCGTGCCGATCATGGCCGGCGCCGGTGCCAATTCGACGCGTGAAGCGATCGAGCTGACGCGTTTCTCGAAGTCGGTCGGCGCCGACTGCACGCTGCAGGTCGTGCCCTACTACAACAAGCCCTCGCAGGAAGGCATCTACCAGCACTTCAAGGCGGTTGCCGAGGCGGTCGACCTGCCGGTGGTGCTTTACAACGTGCCCGGCCGCACCGTCGCGGACATGCTGCCCGAGACCACGCTGCGCCTGGCCCAGGTGCCTGGGATCGTCGGCATCAAGGAAGCCACCGGCAACATCGAGCGCGCCGCGCAACTGATCAAGGAAGCGCCGAGCGGCTTCTCGATCTATTCCGGCGACGACGGCACCGCCGTCGCGCTGATGCTGCTCGGCGGCCACGGCAACGTCAGCGTCACCGCCAACGTCGCGCCGAAGCTGATGCACCAGCTGTGCATGGCGGCGATCGAGGGCCGTGTGCAGGCGGCGCGCGAGATCCATTTCCGCCTGCTGTCGCTGCACAAGCACCTGTTCTGCGAGCCGAGCCCGGCGCCGGCGAAGTGGGCGATGTCGCGGCTCGGCCTGTGCCGGCCGGCGGTGCGCCTGCCGATCCTGCCGCTGACCGACGCCGGCCAGTCACTCGTCGATCGCGCGCTGCGCGACGCCGGCCTGTCGTGAGCCGGCGCGCCGGCGCTGTGCCGGCACGGGCAGTCCACCGCGGACAGCGGCCTGCCGTTATTTGACTTTCCTCGCCCAGGCCGCCCAAGCAACGGCGGCCACGGGCACGATCTGGAGATCTGCACCGTGAATCGTGTGTCCGTCGTCACCCCGACCCGCGCCCTGGCGCTCGCATGTGCGCTGCTGCTGGCCGGCTGCTCGACCGTCGAGGAGTTCTTCTCCGGCGACAAGATCGACTACCGGTCGCAGTCCAAGAAGACCTCGGCACTCGAAGTGCCGCCCGACCTGACGCAGCTGGCCCGCGACGGCCGCTACCAGCCGCAGAGCGGCAGCGTCAGCGCCACCGCGATGCAGGCCGGCGCGCAGGCCGGTGCGGTCACCGCGCCCGCGACGGCGGCGACCGTGGCGCCGAGCACGCTCGGCGACGTGCGCATCGTGCGCGACGGCAACCAGCGCTACCTCGTCACCACGCAGCCGCCGGAGAAGCTGTGGCCCGAACTGCGCGCGTTCTGGCTCGAGCGCGGCTTCACGCTGGCGGTCGACAACGCGCAAGCCGGCGTGATGGAAACCGAATGGGCCGAGAACCGCGCCAAGCTGCCGCAGGACGGCGTGCGTGCGCTGCTCGGCAAGGTGCTCGATTCGCTGTACTCGACTTCCGAGCGCGATCGCTTTCGCACCCGCGTCGAGCGCAACCCAGCCGGCGGCAGCGAGATCTACGTCGCCCACCGTGGCCTGATCGAGGTCTACACCAACCAGCAGCGCGACGTGACGACGTGGCAGCCGCGGCCGACCGATCCGCTGCTCGAAGGCGAGTTCCTGAGCCGGATGATGGTCAAGCTCGGCGGCGCGAAGGACGACGCCAGTGCGCGCACGGTGGTCGCCACCGCCACCGCCGCGCCGGCAGCGCCGGCCCGCGCGCGCCTGCTGGCCGGCCAGCCCGGCGCGGCGATGGAAGTCGACGAGGCCTTCGACCGCGCCTGGCGCCGCGTCGGCCTGGCGCTCGACCGCGGCGGCTTCACCGTCGAGGACCGCGACCGCAGCGCCGGCGTGTACTTCGTGCGCTACGTCGATCCGAAGCTCGCCGGCCAGGAAGAGCCGGGCTTCTTCGCGAAGCTGTTCGGCGCCGACAAGGACCAGGGCAAGCTGCTGCAGCGCTACCGCCTGTCGGTCAAGGGCGCCGGCGAGAAGACGCAGGTCGCGGTGCTGAACAACCAGGGCGCCGCGGACGGCGGCGACGCCGCGAAGCAGATCGTCGCGCGCCTGATCGACGAGCTGAAGTAGGCCGCCCCCGCGGAAGCAAAAAGAGCCGGTGCATGCACCGGCTCTTTGTCTTTGTGGCGCCGCGTGGCGCCCGATCGCTCAGCCGAAGTTGGCTTCGGCGAACGACCAGTTGACCAGCGACGTCAGGAAGGTCTCGACGAACTTCGGACGCGCATTGCGATAGTCGATGTAGTACGCGTGTTCCCACACGTCGACCGTCAGCAGCGGCTTGTCGGCTCCGGTCAGCGGCGTGCCGGCGTTGCTGGTGTTGGCGAGGTCGACCGAGCCATCGGCCTTCTTCACCAGCCAGGTCCAGCCGGAGCCGAAGTTGCCGACCGCGCTCTTCGTGAAGGCTTCCTTGAAGGCGGCGTAGCTGCCCCACTTGGCGTTGATCGCCGCGGCCAGCGCGCCGCTCGGCTCGCCGCCGCCGCCCGGCTTCATGCTGCTCCAGAAGAAGGTGTGGTTCCACACCTGCGCGGCGTTGTTGAACACCGGGCCGCTGGACTTGCGCACGATGTCCTCCAGCGACATCCCGGCGAACTCGGTGCCCGGCAGCAGGTTGTTCAGGTTCGTGACGTAGGCCTGGTGGTGCTTGCCGTGGTGGAACTCGAAGGTCTCCTTCGAGATGTGCGGCGCAAGCGCATCGGGGGCGTAAGGCAGGGGCGGCAGCGTGAAGGTCGACATGGCGATGTCCTCGGCAGTGAGCGGTGCCTCGTGGCACCTGGTTGGGATTTGCGGGGCATTGTAGGCAGCAACATTCGCGCCCACGACCGGCGAAGGGTCAGCCTGCGCCGTCCGGCGCGCGGTCGAGTCGGACCGCGCTCACCTCGAGATCCGCCTGCCCGTCGGACCACTGCGCGAGCAGCGGCTGACCCCGCTGCAGCGCCTGCGCGGTGGTGACGGGGCGCCCGCCGGCGTCGCTGATCCACGCATAACCGCGCGCCAGCACCTGGCGCGGATCGGCCGCTTCCAGGCGCGCGCCGACCTGCACCAGCCGGTCGTGCCGCGCCGCGACCGTGCGCCGCAGCGATGCCGCCAGCCGCTGCGCCAGCTCGTCGATGCGCCGCCGCTGCAGCCGCGTGGTCTGCAGCAAGGCGCTGCGGCCGCGCTGCTGCAGCATCTGCAGCCGGCCGACCTGCAACGACAGCAGCCGCGCCGGCCGCCCCAGCCGCAGCGCGAGGCGGTCGAGCCGTTGCGCCTGCGTGTCGAGTCGCCGTTGCACCGCCTCGCGCAGGCGGCGTTCCAGGTGCGCCAGGCGCTGCAGCTCGTCGTCGCGCAGCGGCGTGGCGAATTCGGCGGCGGCCGTCGGTGTCGGCGCGCGCCGGTCGGCGGCGAGCTCGGCGAGGCAGACATCGGTCTCGTGGCCGACGCCGCAGACCACCGGGATCGGGCTGGCAGCGACCGCGCGCACGACGATCTCCTCGTTGAAGGCCCACAGGTCCTCCAGCGAGCCGCCGCCGCGGCAGACGATCAGCGTCTCGACCTCGGCGCGCACGCCGGCGCGGCGGATCGCCTCGGCCAGCTGCGCGGGCGCCTCGGTACCCTGCACCGGCGCCGGATAGACGATCACGCCGACGTGCGGTGCGCGGCGCCGGATCGCGCTCAACACGTCGTGCAGCGCCGCCGCGGCCAGCGAGGTGACCACGCCGATGCGGGCGGGATAGGCGGCGATCGGCCGCTTGCGCGCGGCATCGAAGAGCCCGGCCGCCTCCAGCCGCGCCTTGCTGCGCAGGAACAGCTCGTACAGCGAGCCGGCGCCGAGCCGCTGCATCGATTCGACGACGCATTGCAGCTCGCCGCGCGCTTCGTAGACGCCGATGCGCCCGCGCAGCTCGACCTGCTGGCCGTCGGCCGGCCGGAAATCGAGCAGCATCGACGCGCGCCGGAACATCGCGCAGCGCAGCACCGCGGCCTGGCCCTCGTCGTCCTTCAGCGTGAAGTAGCAGTGGCCGCTGGCGGCGCGCGTGAAGCCGGTGAGCTCGCCGCGCACGGTGATCGAGCCGAGCCGTGACTGCAGCGCATCGCTGGCCGCCAGCAGCAGCGCCGCGACGCTCCAGGCACGCGCCGGCGGAGGTGTTTGATTCAGCATCGACTGAACGCTCGGGGCGACTTGAAAAGCATGGATTTCCCCAGGTCGGCCTGGCGTGCCTGAAGCGCGGCGACCCCTGTCACGCAATCGTAGCAATGGCGCAAGTCGTTGAATTCAAACAAGAAAGTGCTGCTCAAAAATGTGGCAAACCGTTGCGGAGCCTGAATTGGCGCGCTCTGCGGGCCGCCATGAAAGGCTTGCCCACAAACTTATCCACAGACTCGGTGGATTGTTTGCCCGCGCCAAGCGGCAGGCCCCCGAAGCGCGATTCGACCGCTCGCCGCGTGACGCCATAATCGCGGCTCCGCGGCCGGGCGCACCGCCCGCTGCAAGCCGCCGAAAACCCAAGCCCCACAGCCCAGACAGCGTCTGACGAGGACCCCTTGCTTTCGATCATACAAGCGGCCGGTTGGCCGATCTGGCCCCTGATCCTGTGCTCCGTGATCGGCCTGGCGCTGGTGGTCGAGCGCCTGTTGAGCCTGCGCGAGCGGCGCATCGTGCCGGCCAAGCTGCTCGACGAAGTGCTGGCCGTCACGCGGCAAAGCCTGCCGGCACCCGACGTCGTTGCCAAGCTGCACGACAACTCGGTGCTCGGCCAGGTGCTCGCCGCCGGGCTGCGCGCGGTCGGCACCGATCCGCGGATGAATGAAGCGGCGCTGCGGCTGGTGTTCGAGAACGCCGGCCGCGTCAGCGTGCACCGCCTCGAGCGCTACCTGAACACGCTGGGCACGATCGCCGCCGCCGCGCCGCTGCTGGGCCTGTTCGGCACCGTCGTCGGCATGATCGAGATCTTCGGCTCGCAGGCACCGACCGGTGCGTCGAACCCGGCGCTGCTGGCGCACGGCATCTCGGTGGCGCTGTACAACACCGCGTTCGGCCTGATCATCGCGATCCCGGCGCTGATGTTCTACCGCTACTTCCGCGGCAAGGTCGACTTCTTCGCGCTCGAGCTCGAGCAGGCCGCCGAGCGCATGGTGCCGCACCTGATGCGCTTCGCGCTGCGCACCGCGCCGGCGGCGGCCTCGGCCGCGACGCCGGCAACGCCGGTGGCCGCTTCGCCTTCCGCCTGACCGATCGAGCCTTCAAGCGATGAACTTCCGCCACCGCCGCATGGAAGAGCCGGAGATCAACCTGATCCCGTTCATCGACGTGCTGCTCGTCGTGCTGATCTTCCTGATGCTGTCGACGACCTACAGCCGGTACTCCGAGCTGCAGATCACGCTGCCGGTGGCCGACGCCGAGCGGCTGAAGGAGCGGCCGGGCGAGATCCTGGTGTCGGTGACGGCCGAGGGCCGCTACCTGATCAACCACAAGGCGATCGAGGGCCGCAGCGTCGAGCTGCTGACCGCCGAGCTGAGTGCCGCCGCGACGGCCGGCGCCGGCAGCGACAGCGTGGTGATCCTCTCGGCCGATGCGCTGGCGGCGCACCAGTCGGTGATCAACGTGCTGGACGCGGCGCGCCGCGCGTCGCTGCCGCGCCTGACCTTCGCGACGCAGACCAACAGCGGCACGCGCTAAATCGGCGCGCAGGCCCTCCTTGTCCTGGCAGCAGCGGCTGGTCGAGCAGTGGCAGCAGCCGCGGCCCGGTGCGCTGCTGCTCGCGCTGCGGCCGCTGGCGTGGGTCTACGGCGCGCTGGCGGCGGCTCACCGCGCGCTGTATGCCAGCGGCCTGCGCCGGGCGCGGCGCGCCCCGCGTCCGGTGATCGTGGTCGGCAACCTGGTCGCCGGTGGTGCGGGCAAGACGCCGGCGGTGATCGCGCTGGTCGAGCAGCTGCGCGCGCTGGGTCGACGGCCCGGCGTGCTGTCGCGCGGCCACGGCCGGCAGGATGATGGCGTCCGGCTGGTCAGCCGCGACAGCACGGCGGACGCGGTCGGCGACGAGCCGCTGCTGATCCATCTGCGCACTGGCGTGCCGGTGGCGGTCGGGCGCGACCGGGTCGCGGCGGCCGAGGCGCTGTGTGCTGCGTTTGCGGACATCGACCTGCTGATCGCCGACGACGGGCTGCAGCACCTCGCGCTGCAGCGCGAGCTGCAGATCCTCGTCTTCGACGACCGCGGCGCCGGCAACCACCAGTTGCTGCCGGCGGGGCCGCTGCGCCAGCCGATGCCCGATTCGTTGCCCGAGCGCACGCTGGTGCTCTACAGCCACGGCGTGCAGAGCACGCCGCTGCCCGGGGCGCTCGGCGAACGCCGGCTGGCCGGCTTCACGCCGCTCGCGGACTGGTGGAACGGCGCCGCGCCGCAGGCCGCGGCCCTCGACGCGCTGCGCGCTCGACCGCTGCTGGCCGCCGCCGGGCTGGCGCGGCCGGAGCCGTTCTTTCGCATGCTGGAGGCGCTGGGCCTGCGCATCGGGCGCATGGCCTTGCCGGACCATGCACGCTTCGATGCGCTGCCGTGGCCGGCGAGTACGCCGGACGTGATCGTCACCGAGAAGGACGCCGTCAAGCTGCGGCCCGACGCCGTCGGCACGACGCGGGTCTGGGTCGCGACGCTAGACTTCCGCCTCCCGCCGGACTTCGGCCGCAACGTGCTTGACCGCCTGGAAGGTTCCCGATGAGTTTGGACCACCGATTGATCGACCTTCTCGTCTGCCCGCTGTGCAAGGGGCCGCTGACGATGGGCCGCGACGAAAACGCGCAGCCGCGCGAGCTGCAATGCGCGCCGGACCGCCTCGGCTTTCCGATCCGCGACGGCATCCCGGTGATGCTGGAGAGCGAAGCCCGCGCCCTCGAAGCGCCCGGGCAGGACCCGGCACCGGCCTCCGGCACGTGAACGACGCGCCGAGATGAGCTTCACGGTGCTGATCCCGGCGCGGCTGGCGAGCACGCGGCTGCCCGACAAGCCACTGGCCGACATCGCCGGCCTGCCGATGGTCGTGCGCGTCGCGCAGGCCGCACGCGCCAGCGCTGCCGAGCGCGTGGTCGTCGCCGCGGACGCGCCGGCGATCGTCGCGGCCTGCCGCCGCCACGGAGTCGACGCGATCCTGACGCGCAGCGACCATCCCAGCGGCAGCGACCGCCTGGCCGAAGCCTGCGAGCAACTCGGCCTCGATGGGCAAGCGCGCATCCTCAACGTGCAGGGCGACGAGCCGCTGATCGCGCCGGCGATGATCGACGCCTGCGCACGCCTGCTCGACGAGCGCCCCGACTGCGTGATGTCGACGGTCGCCCATGCGATCGACGATGCGGCCGAGTTCGCCAATCCGAACGTCGTCAAGGTCGTGCTCGATGCGCGATCGCGAGCGCTGTACTTCTCGCGCGCGCCGATCGCCTGGTGGCGCGATGGATTCGCCGCCGCCGGTATCGGCAACACACTGCCGGAGCCGCGGCCGCTGCGCCATGTCGGGCTCTACGGCTACCGCGCCGGCTTCCTGCGGCGTTTTCCGCTGCTCGAGCCGGCGCCGCTGGAACGGCTCGAGGCGCTGGAGCAGCTGCGCGTGCTGTGGCACGGCGAGCGCATCGCGGTGCACGTCAGCACCGAGCGCCCCGGCCCCGGCGTCGACACGCCGGAGGACCTGGAGCGCGTGCGCGCGCTCTTCGCCGGCTCCTGATCCAGCGCAACCCGGGCGATCCCCACTGCAGCGCCCGCCGCGAACCGTCAGTTTCACGCAGGTCCGGCGGCGATAATCGCCCCCGCTGAATCCACGCACTGCCTCCAGCGAAAACCCGGCGGCAGCCAACATCACGAGACGGACCGAGGAACGGATGAGACTGATCCTGTTGGGCGCGCCCGGCGCGGGCAAAGGCACGCAAGCCGCCTACATCTGCCAGAAGTACGGCATCCCCCAGATCTCCACCGGCGACATGCTGCGCGCCGCCGTCAAGGCCGGCAGCGACCTCGGCTTGGCGGCGAAGAAGGTGATGGACGCTGGCGGACTGGTCAGCGACGACATCATCATCGGCCTGGTCAAGGAGCGCATCGCGCAACCGGATTGCGCCAAGGGCTTCCTCTTCGACGGCTTCCCGCGCACGATCCCGCAAGCCGATGCGATGAAGTCGGCCGGCGTCAAGCTCGACGCGGTGCTCGAGATCGACGTGCCGGACGAAGCGATCATCGAGCGCATGAGCGGCCGGCTGTTCCACATTCCGTCGGGCCGCAGCTACCACGTCAAGTACAACCCGCCCAAGACTTCGGGCAAGGACGATGTCACCGGCGAGGACCTGATCCAGCGCGACGACGACAAGGAAGAGACCGTGCGCAAGCGCCTCGCCGTCTACCAGGCGCAGACGCGGCCGCTGGTCGAGTACTACTCGAAGTGGGCGGCCAGCGGCGACGCCCAGGCACCGCGTTATGCGCGCATCGCGGGCATGGGCTCGGTCGACGACATCAAGTCGCGCGCCTTGGCGGCACTGGAAGGCTGATCATGCAGATCGCAGGCAAGAGCTTCATCGTCACCGGCGGCGCGTCGGGCCTGGGTGAAGGCACCGTGCGCATGCTGGTGCACAACGGCGGCAAGGTGGTGATCGCCGACGTGCAGGCCGACAAGGGCCAGGCGCTGGCCGCCGAGCTCGGCGCGGCGACCGTCTTCGCGCGCTGCGACGTCAGCCAGGAAGCCGACGGTCGCGCTGCAGTCGCGGCCGCGCAATCCCTTGGCAAGCTCTGCGGGCTGATCAACTGCGCCGGCATCGCGCCGGCGATCAAGACCGTCGGCAAGGACGGCGCGCACGCGCTGGATGCCTTCACGAAGACGATCACCGTCAACCTGATCGGCAGCTTCAACATGATCCGCCTGGCGGCCGAGGCGATGTGCCGCAACGAGCCCGAACCGACAGGCGAGCGCGGCGTGCTGATCAACACCGCCAGCGTCGCCGCCTACGACGGCCAGATCGGCCAGGCGGCGTATGCGGCCTCGAAAGGCGGCGTCGTCGGCATGACCTTGCCGATCGCCCGCGACCTGGCCCGCAACGGCATCCGCGTGATGACCATCGCGCCGGGCATCTTCGGCACGCCGATGCTGTTCAAGATGCCGCAGGAAGTGCAGGACGCGCTCGCCGCCAGCGTGCCCTTCCCCAGCCGCCTCGGCCGCCCCGAGGACTACGCCAAGCTGGTGCAGCAGATCGTCGAGAACGACATGCTCAATGGCGAGGTGATCCGGCTGGATGGGGCGATCCGGATGGCGCCGAAGTAGTGATGCGGCGGCGTCAGACGTCGTAGACGTCGTTGATGCTGCCGAAGTGGTTCAGCGCCTCGTTCATCGCGGTGATCATGCGGCGCTCCGGCTCCGCAATCATCGGGTGCCAGGTGTCGAAGATCAGCACCACACGCAACTCGTCGCTGTCGTTCCAGGCCTCGTGCTCGATCGTGTCGTCGAAAACCCAGACGCGACCCGGCGCCCATTCGCGCACGGTGTTCCCGACACGGAAGCGACAACCGGCCGGCACGATCAGCGGCAGGTGGCACACCAGCCGCGCATTGCTCGCGCCGACATGCGGCGGAATGTGGGTGCGCGGCTTGAGCAGCGAGTACATCGCCACGGGCGTACGACCCGGTTGATCAGGGCTCGGAATCTTGCGCCAGGCGGCCACGGTGCGCGGGCAGCGCTCGACATTGCCGCTGACAGGCTGCCCGTCCTTCCAGAGGTGGAACGCACTCCAGCGGGGTGAATGGTTCAATTCCGCCCATTGCGCAACGGGCTCGTCCTGGCCGTAGCGGATGTACGGCTCGAATCCCTGATCGGCGCGCAGCACGGCCAGAAACTCGTCCCGGATCGCATCCGTTTCAGCCTCGAGTTCCTCGATCCATGGAAAGTGCTCGCGATCGAAGAACTCGATCGCCGGCAGGCCGGGCACGAAGTAGCGCATCGGCTGCGAATCGAAGCGGCGCTTGCGGCCGAGCAGGATGTCCAGCGACAGCTTGAAGCGCGCAAGGCTCGCGCCATCGAGCTCGCGCAAGTGCGGCTCCAGGAAGCCATCGACCGCGGCAGCGAGATCATTCTGGTAACGATCGCGGTACTCGATGGCATGGCTCACCGCTGGGCGCAGCTCGGGCAGCAGCCGATCCATCGCCGGCGCGACCGCGGCGGCCGCCCCGTAGGCCCCGGCAGCGCGATGGGTCTTGCCCTGCCGCTCATACAGGTTTCCGCGCAGGAACAGCGCCAGCAGGTCCGACGGATCGGCTGCCGCCGCGCGAAACAGCGCCTCCTCCTCGGCAGCATCGTCGCCGAGCCGTTGGCACGCCAGCGCAAGGTTGACCCACTGTCGAGCATCGCGGCCGTCGGCCTGTGCCGCGCGCTGGAACGCGACCCGCGCGGCCGCGAAGTCACCGCCCTTGAATGCCTCCTGGCCGACCTGGGTCAGCGCGGCCGCATGGTCGGGCCGCAGTTCGAGCACGCGCTGCCAGGCCAGCAGCGCCTCCCGCGGACGACCGCCATTCATCGCCTCGATCGCCTGGCGCTCGTACTCGGCCAGCGCCTGCGCATGGGATAGGGATGTCATGAAAGTGATTGTCGATGGAAAAGAAACGGCGAGCCGCAGCTCGCCGTTTTCGGACTAAACGAAAGAACCGGTCAGAACGTGTAGGTCGCGTTGAAGAAGATCCGGCGACCGAACGAGTCGTACACACCCGGGTAGGTGTTGCCGTTGCCGGTGCCCGTGTTGAGCTGGGCCGTGATCGGCGGATCCTTGTCGAGCAGGTTGTTGACGCCGAACAGCAACTGGAAGTTCTTCGTGACGTTCCAGGTGCCGGCCAGGTCGAGGTAGTCGCGCTTGCCGAGCAACCGGTCGACCGGGTTCGACGGACCTGCGAGCAGCGGGTTCGTGCTGGTTTCCTGCTGCTCGACCTCGCCCAGGTGGCGCCAGGTCACCGACACGTCCGCGCTCCACGGCGTCTGCCACGTGAAACGCAGCTTGTGACGCCACTCCGGCCGCGGCGTGCCGCACTTGTTGGCGCCGTAGAGGCCGACGCAGTCGTAGCTGCCGTCACCCGGGATTTCCTCGGTCTCGTGCTTCTTCAGCAGCGTGCCGACGAAGCTCACGCCCAGCGTGCCCATGCCGCCCAGGCGCTGCGTGTAGCTGGCGCCGAAGTCGAGGCCGTTGGTGCGCACGCTGCCGATGTTGGTGTTGGTCGCGACGATGCGGCCTTCGTCCAGCAGCCACAGCGTGCCCAGGCGGTCGCGCTGGATCAGGCCGCAGAACACCGGGTCGCCGGTGGCCAGGCACTTGCTCAGCGTGGTCGTCGGGTCGACGATGTTGATGTTGTCCTTGACCTTGATGTCGAAGTAATCGACGCTCAGGTTCAGGTTCGCCATCGGCGACAGCACGATGCCGAAGGTCTTCGACTCACCGCGCTCGGGCCTCAGGTTCGGGTTGCCACCCTGCAGGAAGTTGTATTGGTCGGCCGGGCTGTCCTGGATCGTGCCGTACTGAGCCGCCGTCACGCCTGTGCGCGCGCACTGCTCGCGCGTGGCCTGCGGGGTCTCGCCGGCGCACGGATCGCTTTCCATGTCGAACAGGTTGTTGCCCTGTGCGGTGAACAGCTCGATCAGGTTCGGTGCCCGCGTGGTGCGCTGCACGCTGCCGCGCAGGCGGACCTGCTTGACCGGCGCCCACTCCATGCCGACGCCCCAGGTGTCGGTGTTGAACTTCTCGTACTTCGACGAGCGGGCGCTCAACGAGGCGTTCAGCACATCGGCAAACGGCTTCTCCTGCATGATCGGCACGCGCACTTCGCCGAAGACCTCCTTCACGCGAATCTGGCCGTTGATGCCCGCGGTCGGACCGCCCGAACCGGACAGATCACCCGCCGCAGTGGAGGCGTCCGTCTCGCGAGAGAGCTTCTCGCGCCGGTTCTCCAGGCCGATCGCGACACCGATGCCGTCCTTCGCCGTCGGCAGCTTCAGGCCGTAGTTGCTCAGGTCGGCCGACGCGGTGAAGCCTTGCATGCTCAGCTCGGTCGAGCCCTTGCGCAGGCCCGGCGTCTGCAGGTAGTCGAGCTGTGCCTGCGTCACGCCGCCCAGGCGCCACGGGTTGTAGGGCACGCACGCCGGATCGGTGCCGTCTTGCACCGAGCGGCAGGTGGCCACGCCATTGACGTTGACCACGTCCATCGCGCGCGCGATGCGCGGCGTCAGGAAGTAGTTCTTCTCGTTCTGCGTGTAGAGCACGCGGCCTTCGATCAGGTAGCCGTCGTAGCTCCACGGACCGACGTCACCCTTGACACCGACGACGTTGCGGAAGCTGGTGTTGCGGAACTCCGACTGCCGGCCACCGCCCTCGACGTTGCGGCGCTGCAGGACGACGTCGGTGGTGTCGCCCGGGTTGACGAGCCCGAGCGCCGTGCGCCAGCTGGCGGACAGCAGCGGGTTGTCGAAGGCGACCGTGTGGATGCTGCCGAACGCGCCGCCCGGGGCGATCTGCGCCACGGTGTGGTCGTCGTGGAACGAGAACTCGCCGTACACCTTGGCGAACTTGCTGACCTCATAGTTCGCGTAGGCGTTGAAGCCGTAGCGTTCCGACGGGCGCTGGAAGTAGTTCAGCGGCCCGAAGTTGTACTGGTCGGTCGCATTGGCGAACGTGCGGGCCGTACCGTTCGCATCGGCGGTCGTGAAGACGCGGTTGTTCGTCAGGTTCGTGATGCGGCCGGTGGCATTGGTGCCCGAGCCGCCGCAGACGAAGCCGGTGGCCGACGACGCGACCGAGCAGGCGCTGAAGTCGCGCTCCGATTGCAGCAGCGCGTCGTCCTTCTTGTACGAGAAGTAGACGGTGGCGTTGCCCTTGTTGTTGGCGAAGTTGCCGCCCAGCAGCACGCTGAAATCGGTGGACTTGCCGTCGGAGCTCTTGTCGCCGGGGACGTTGAACTCGGCCGGGTTCGTGGCACCGCGCGCGCGCACGATGTCGGCCACGCCGGCGGCGTTCTGCTGCGAGTGGTTGTAGAAGCTGTGGTTCAACTGCAGCTGAACGCCTTCGAAGCGGTCGTTCATGATGAAGTTGACGACGCCGGCGACGGCGTCGGAGCCGTAGACCGCGGACGCGCCACCGGTCAGCACTTCGACGCGCCGGATCAGGCCGGCCGGGATCTGGTTCAGGTCAGGCGACGTGCCGGCCTGCACCGGGCTGCCGATCATCATGCGCCGGCCGTTGACCAGCACCAGCGTGCGCTCGGGGCCGATGCCGCGCAGGTCGACAGTCGCGGTACCGGTCGCGCCGTTGGCCACCGTGCTGCCCTGGTCGGCGAGCACCTGCGGCAGGTTGTTCAGCAGGCTTTCGACGTTGCGCAAGCCTTCGACCTTGATTTCCTTGGCGTCGATCACCGTGACGGGGCTGATGCCCTCGACCTCGATCGTCTTGATGCGCGAACCGGTGATCTCGACACGCTCTTGCGCCAGGCCCGGCAGGGCCGTCATCGCCAGTACGCCGCCAAAACTCAGCGCTAGCGCGCTGGCGATTCTGTTTCGCTTGAACACTTCGCTCTCCTGTGAGAAAGGGGTGAAAAGAAGGAGGCGTCCACGTAATTGACGCAACATGCCTTGTAAGCATGCGGCGTACCACCACGCGAAACCCGTGACTGGATTTTTGGTTACTGCCGTGTGAGCGCCACGTAGGGGAAGCGAGAGAGCCGTTGTTTTTGCGCATCGCGTTTACGCGCGCATGTTGGCGTGAAGCAACGCAGCTCAGATGCTCCACTCGCCGGGTGCACCGCGCTGGCGATCGACCGCCTCGAACATCGCGCTGACCTGCGCGCGTTCTGCAGCACTCAGCTCGGGACGCCAGACCTCGAAGAGCAGGATGACCCGCGTGCGATCGGTGGGATTCCAGGCCTCGTGCTCGATCGTGTCGTCGAACAGCCAGGCGCGACCTTCGACCCATTCACGCACTTCGTTGCCGACACGCAATGCACAGCCTTGGGGCACGACCAGCGGCAAGTGCACGATCAAGCGCGTATTGACGAACCCGTGGTGCGGGGGTATGCGCGTCCCCGGCCGCAACACCGAAAATAGCGCAGCAGGCGAGCGGCCAGGCATCTGCGTCAGCGGCGCGTGCGCCAGCGCCGCCATGGTGCGCGGACAGCGCTCGGCATTGCGTGCGACAACCTGGCCGTGCTGCCACAGGAAGAAGGCGCTCCACTGCGGGTTGTCCACGAGGCCGCCGCGCTGAGCCGGGCGCCGCGGATCGGACTGCACATAGGGCACCAGATCACCCGCGTCGAGCACGGCCAGCATTTCGGCGCGAATGTCGTCCGTGGCCGCCTCGATGGCGTCCAGCCACGGAAATGCCGAACGGTCGTGGAACTGAATCGTCGGCAATTCCGGAAAGTGGAAGTGCCGCGGCTGTGACGGATAGAACTGGCGCTCGCCGAGCAGGATGTCGAGGGCCTGCGCAAAGCGCGGCGACGACGGCGGGCCGATCGAGCGGCGGAAGTCCTGCGCGAGTTGCGCCACGAGCCGCGCACGTTCGGTCTCGGCACGCTCGAGCTCGCGTCGCAGGGCATGGGGCACCACGGCGCCTTCGGGCACGGCAACGATCGCCGCCTCGTAGAAGGCAGCCGCAGCGGCTGCATCGCCTTCGGCCAGCAAGACGTCACCCTTGAGCAGCAGCGCGAGGACGTTGCGCGGCTCGCGCGCCAGCACCGCTTCGACGGCCTGACGTGCCGCCGCCAGGTCGCGTCGCCCGAGGGCTGCGCGAACGGTCGATTCGAAGTCGGCAGTGGTCGACCGGTGGTTCATGGTTCGCCTCGATGGCGTACCTGGACAAGTGCGAAATCGGGACAGGGCCGATCGTTGCCGATCGACCCCTGCCCCCCACGCCTAACTGCAGTGCGGTGTTGCTTGCGTATCAGTCGAATGCGTAACGCAGGCCCAGGTAGTACCGGCGACCGATCGCGTCATAGGTCCCACCATCGGTCTCGACACCCGTGTCGTTCCCGGGCAAGCCCGACGGGATCAGCGGCGGCTTGGTATTGAACAGGTTGTTCACGCCGAAGTAGAACTGCGCCGACTTGCCCATCCTGTAGGTCAGCTGCGCGTCGGTGTAGGTCTTCGCGGCCACCTTGCCGGCTTCCTTCGGATACTCGCTCGCGATCATGAACTGGTCGTCGAGGTAGGACTTGCCGATGTAGGAGATGGTGCTCTTGAGGCCGAAGTTGCCGATGTCGTAGCCCAGCAGCATGGTCCAGCGGTCCTTCGGTGCGCCGACTTCGCCTGTCGTGTGGTCGCGCTCCGCATCGGGCGTGGTTTTCTGCCACGCCTTCATCAGGTGCGAGTACGAGAGCCGGCCGAGGAAATTGCCGCCGGCGAGCTTGGTCCGGAAGCTCGTGGTGATGTCAACGCCTTCGTTGAACCGGCCGCCGGTGTTCTCGAAGGTGGAGTTGATGATCGCCAGCGCGCCGGCGCTGTTGCCGCCGACAGCGACCTGACGCCGCGCGATGTCCTTGCAGAAGAACGGATCGCCGCCGTAGCACTGGGTCAGCTGGAACTGGCGACCGGGCAACTCGATGGCGTCGCTGATCTCGATCTTGTAGTAGTCCACCGTGACGTCGAGATTGGCCATCGGCGTCATCACCAGGCCCAGCGTCGTCGAACGGCCCTTTTCGGCGCCCAGGCTCTGGTTGCCCTTGTTGAAGCCGCTGACACCCTGCAGATCGGCCTGCGTCAGCGTGAACTTGCCGTTCGCCGCGATGTTGGCCATCACGCCCGGATCCTTGCGGCAGGCCTCGGAGATCGCGCCGGTGGACGTGGCGGTCACGCCGACGCACGGGTCGACCAGGCCGGTCGGGAAGGTCTGGTTCGGGCCCTGGAACAACTCGCCGATGTTCGGCGCGCGCGTCGACTGCGCAGTGGTCGCGCGGAATCGGAACATCGAGTTGAACGCCCAATCGAAGCCGGCGTTCCAGCTCGTCGTGCTGCCGGCGCTCGAGTACTTGCCCGAACGCACCGCCAGGCTGGCGTCGAGTGACTTGACGAACGGCTTGTCCTTCAGGATCGGGATGCGCACTTCGCCGAAGGCTTCCTTCACGTCGAAGCCGCCCTCGGTGATCGGGCGCGCGTTGCCCAGGTTCAGGCCGAGCTGCGTCAGCGCATCGGCGACGTCACTCGAGGTCTCCTTGCGGTACTCGACGCCGACCGCCACGCCGAGCGGCCCGGCCGGCAGCTCGACCGGCTCGCCGGAGATCGTGGCGCCGGTGAAGGACTGCGTGATCTTGGTGACCAGCGTGCTCGGTGCGTGCAGGTATTGCGCCGCGGCCGGGCTGATCGTATTGGCGCCGAAGACATTGACCGGCACGCAGCCGGAGGCACGCGCGATCGGGTCGGCACAGATGACGTTGCCGTTGGCGTCGGGGATCGCTGCCAGCGCGTAGCGGAAGTTCGCCGCATTGACCTGGCCGGTGCCGTATTGCGCTTCCTTCGTGAAGCCGTAGGCCGCATAGGCGTTGTAGTTCCACTTGCCGATGTCGCCCTCGACGCCGGTGAGGAAGCGGAAGGTGTCGCGATCGGTCTTGTTGCCGCGGTTCGCAATATCGGACAAGCGGCGCGTGAAGTTGTAGTCCTTCAGGCCGTCGCCGTCGCGGTCGGTCAGCAGGTTGAACAGCGCCTGCGGCATGTACGGGTTCTTGACCTTCTCGCCGTTGACCAGCGTTTCGGCAGGCACGAACTTGCCGCCGGCGAAGATCGGGTTGGTGCCACCGGTGGAATCGACCGCGAAGGGCTCCAGGCGCGACTTCGTCTTGGTCGCCGCGTAGGTGCCTTCGAAGAACACCTTGGCCATCTCACTGACCTGGTGTTCGCCATTGGCGGCGAACAGCAGCCGGTCGGTCGGCACGGCGATCGTGCGGATCGCATTGCGGTTGTAGCCGTGCGCGCCGACACCATCGCCATTCGGGCCGTTGGTGCTGAACGGTACCAGGTTGCCGTTGGCGTCGAACGTGCGGTTGCCGCCCTGGTAGAAGAAGCGGCCCTGCGGCGCGAAGCTCGAATAGAACGGCGTCAGGTTGACGAACAGGTCCGCCGGATCGCCGGTCAGCCCTTCGGCCTTCGAGAAGCCGTCGATCGCCGAGATCGAGCGATCGGCCGAGTACACCGGACCCTGCTTGGACACCGAGAAGTGGCCGATCATCTTGCTCTTGCCGTCGCTGGAATTGGCGCCGACGCTGGCGCTGAACTTGCGCAGCGTGTCGTCGCCTTCCTGGCTCTGGCCGACCTGGGCATCGAGCAGGATGCCCTTGATGCTCTTCTTCAGGATGATGTTGACGACGCCGCCGACCGCATCCGAGCCATACAGCGCCGACGCGCCGCCGGTCAGGATCTCGACGCGCTCGATGAGGTCCGTCGGGATCGTGTTCAGGTCGATCGCGGCCTGGCCCGATTGGCCGGCGACGTAGCGGCGGCCGTTGACCAGCACCAGCGTGCGCTCCTCGCCGAGGTTGCGCAGGTCGATCGTCGAGACGCCGACGCTCGAGGTGATGAAGTTGGAGTTGGTGCGGCTGATGGTCGGCGTGCCGAACGCCGGGTTCTTCAGGATGATTTCCTGCAGGTTCACCGAGCCGGACGCAGCGATGTCTGCAGCGGTCAGCACCTGAACCGGTGCGGGCGACGCCGCATTGGGCGACACGATGCGACTGCCGGTGATTTCAACGCGCTGGCCGGCTTCTTGAGCGATCGCAATGTGAGCAAACGCGCCCGCGCCGATGGCCAGAACCAAGCTGGTCGAAAGGCGGGTTCTCTGGAATGACATGGAGCTGATCTCCTGGAGGAAGGTGGGGTGATCGACAAGCCACGACCTGGGGCCGCTTGGCATGGGGACTGCGTCAACGATTGTCAACAAAGGGTTGCGCGGCATGACCACGGGAGAGCCCTTGATTTGTTGTTTTCCCGCCTCGCTGCAACACCTGATTAGACAAGTGACTCTGCATTTCGCGCATCGGATGCGCGTCCCGCGCGCCAGAGGGCGCGGCGCAAGAGGGGAACGAGACCCGACTGTTACAGCCGCGGCACCGCCGCCAGCAGCGTCTTCGTGTAGTCGTGCTGCGGTCGATTCAGCACCTCCGCCGCACGCCCACGCTCGACGATGCGCCCGGCCTGCATCACCGCCATCTCGTCGGCGATGTACTCGACGACGCCGATGTTGTGCGTGATGAACAGGTACGAAACGCCGAGCTCGCGCTGCAGATCACGCAGCAAATTCAGTATTTGCGCTTGAACTGATACATCCAGCGCCGACGTCGGCTCGTCGCAGACGATCAGCTTGGGCTGCACCGCCAGCCCGCGGGCGATCGCGATGCGCTGGCGCTGGCCGCCGGAGAACTCGTGCGGGAAGCGCTCGAGCGCCTCCTGGCGCAGGCCAACCTGGTCGGCGATGCGCTTGATGCGCGTGCGCCGCTCCTCTGCGGCGATATCGGGCTGCAGCGCCTGCAGGCCCTCGTCCAGGATGTCGAACACCCGCATGCGCGGGTTCAGCGACGCGAACGGGTCCTGGAAGATGATCTGCACGTCGCGGCGCGCGCGGCGCAACGCCTCGCCCTGCAGCTCGAACAGGTTCTGCCCGTCCAGCCGCGCCTGGCCGCTGATGGTGGCGATGCGCCGCAGCAGCTGCACGATCGCCTTGCCGGTGGTCGTCTTGCCGCAGCCCGACTCTCCCACCAGCGCCAGCGTGCGCCCGGCCGGCACCTGGAACGAGACGCCGGCGACGGCGTCGAAATGCGCCCTGACCCGCTGCAGCAGGCCGCCGCGGATCGGAAAGCGCACGGTCAGGTCCTGCACGTCCAGCAGCGGTGCGCCGGCGGCCACCGTCGTCGTCGCCGGCACCTTGATCACCAGCGGCACGCGCTCGACCAGCCCTGGGCCGCCCGGCTCCAGCAGCAGGCAGCGCACCTGGCCACCGTGCAGCGGTGTCAGCTCCGGCGGCGTCGTGTGGCAGTAGTCCAGCGCATAGGGGCAGCGCGGCGCGAAGCGGCAGCCGTCGAACTGCATCGTCAGCGGCGGCACGGTGCCGGGGATCGCCGCCAGCGTTTCGCTGCGCCGGCCGGCATCGGGCAGCGCTTTCAGCAGTGCGCGGGCGTACGGATGCTGGGGCGCGGCGAAGAACTGGTCGGCCTCGGCGACCTCGATGATCTGGCCGGCGTACATCAGCGCGACACGGTGCGCCATGCCCTTGACGACCGCCAGGTCATGCGTGATCAGCAGCAGGCCCATGCCCTGCTCGCGCTGCAGGTCCTTCAGCAGGTCGAGGATCTGCTTCTGGATCGTCACGTCGAGCGCGGTGGTCGGCTCGTCGGCCACCAGGTAGTCGGGCTCCGAGGCCAGCGTCATCGCGATCATCACGCGCTGCTTCTGGCCGCCGCTCATGCGGAACGGGTAGTCGTCGATGCGGCGCTCGGGCTCGGGAATGCCGACGCGGCGCAGCCACTCGATGGCCTTCGCGCGGGCGGCATCGCCGCGCAGCGCGGTGTGGGCCTCGATCGCCTCGACGATCTGCTGGCCGACCTTCATCACCGGGTTCAGGCTGGTCGACGGCTCCTGGAAGATCATGCCGATGCGCCCGCCGCGCACGCCGCGCATCTGCGCCTCGGGCAGCTCGAGCACGTCGGTCTGGTCGATCATCACGCGGCCGCTGGTGACCTGGCCGTTGTCGGGCAACAGGCGCATCAGCGCCAGCGCGGTCATGCTCTTGCCGCAGCCGGACTCGCCGACGAGCGCAAAGGTCTCGCCGCGGCGGATCGCCAGCGCGAGACCGTCGATCGCGCGCACGATGCCGGATTCGGCGTCGAGCGCCACCTTGAGGTTGTCGATGGTCAACATGGTCAGGCGGGCTCGGGGGTTTTCTTGCGCAGCGCCAGGCGCGGCCGCAGCGCGCGCGAACGCGGATCGAAGGCGTCGCGCACGCCGTCGGCGAACAGGTTGGCCGCCAGCACCAGCGCGACCATGAAGCCGAACGCGGCGGCGAACGACCACCAGACGACAGGGTCGCCGCTCATCTCGTTGCGCGCCAGGTTGATCATGCCGCCGAAGCTGCTGGTCGACGGGTCGACGCCGACGCCGACGTAGGTCAGCACCGCCTCGTAGAGGATCAGGTCGCTGAAGTTCAGCACCGTCGTGATCAGCACCAGGTGCACCACGTTGGGCAGGATGTGGCGGCCCATGATGCGGGCATCGCCGACGCCGAAAGCCGTGGCGGCCTGCACGAAATCGAGCTCGCGCAGCTTCAGCGTCTCGGCCCGCACCAGGCGGCACAGCGTGGCCCAGCCGGTCAGCCCGAGGATCGCGCAGAGCATGAAGACCTTCAGGTCCGAGCGCTCGGCGCCGGTCTCGAACCATTCCGGATGCTTGTCGAGCCCGACCTGCACCATCAGCACGCAGGCGGCGATCAGCAGCACGCTGGGCACCGACGACAGCGTCGTGTACAGGTACTGCACGAGCTCGTCGACCCAACCCCGGAAGTAGCCGGCCAGGATGCCGAGCGTGACGGCGATCGGCAGCGTCGCCAGGGTCGACAGCGTGCCGATGACGAAGGCCGTGCGCACGCTCTTGATCGCCTGCACCAGCACGTCGTTGCCGGTGCGATCGGTGCCGAAGACGTGGTAGTGGCCCATCAGCGCGCCGACCGCACCGCCCAGCACGCAGATGACGGTCAAGGTCAGCAGCAGCGCGCGCAGCGGCAGGTGCGTGCGGTCCCGGCCCAAGTCACGCCAGGCCTGCAGCGTGCCGCCGTGGGAGCGCCGCAGCAGCCACGCGGTGCCCAGGCTGCACAGCAGCGCGACCGCCAGCCCGCCGATCGCGCCGCCGATGGCGCGACCGGTGACGTCGCCGCGCCAGTCGCGCGCCGGATCCAACAGGTGAGCGCCGCCGTGCTCGAGGCGCGGGTAGTCGCGCACCGGGTCGCCGTTGCGCATGAAGGTCTGCTTGATCGTCGCCAGGTAGGCCAGCGGCTGCGAGTAGGTGCTCTCGCGCATGCGGATCTGGCGCTCGAGCACCAGGTCGAGCAGCGATTCGGCGCGTGGGTCGTAGAACGACTTGTCGGCGGCCTGCCCCGCACTGGCCGCCAGCGCACGGCGGAAGTGCACGCTGTCGAGCGCGGTGACGCCGAGGAACAGCAGCAGCACCAGCGCGGAGCACAGCGCCGCCGGATCGCGCAGCACCTTCTCCCAGGTGGCGCGCAGGTGCGGCGCGCGCGTCACGCGAACGCCATAGCCGATCAGCGCCACGAACAGCGCCCACAGCGCGACGTCGGTCCACAGCAGGACGAACTTGAAATCCATGACAGCTTCCGGTCAGGCGAGTCGCACGCGCGGGTCGACCCAGGTGTAGGCGACGTCGAGCAGCACGTTGGTGGCGATGTAGAGCATCGAGCCGAGGAAGACCATCGAGCGCACGATCGCGAAGTCCTGGCCGCTGATGGCCTCGATCACGAAGGCGCCGAGCCCGGGGATGCCGAAGAAGCTCTCGAACACCAGGCTGCCGAGGAAGACGTACGGCAGGTACGAGCCGGCGCTGGTGATGATCGGGATCATCGCGTTGCGCAGCACGTGGCGGAACAGCACCACCTGCTCCGACAGGCCCTTGGCGCGCGCGGTGCGCACGTAGTCCTTGCCGATCTCCTCCAGGAACATCGCGCGATAGAGCCGCGCCTCGCCGCCCATGCGCGACAGCAGCGACAGGATGATCGGCAGCGCCAGGAAGCGCACCGCATCGAGCCCCGGCGCATAACCCGAGATCGGCACCAGCCGCAGCACGCGCGAGAACAGGAACTGGCCGACGATGATGTAGAACAGGCTCGAGATCGACAGCATCAGCACGCACAGCACGACGCCCCAGAAGTCGATGCGCGAATGCCGGAAGAACACCAGCATCAGCGAGAACGCGATGCTGACGATCAGCTGCAGGATGAACAGCGGCACCGCGAGCTGCAGGCTGACCCCCATGCGCGTGGCGACCTCGTGGCCGATGTCGACCGAGCGTGCCGAGTCGCTGCGGCCGAAGTCGAGCACCATCAGCGAGACCGAACGCTCCCACAGCACGGTGCGCGTGATCTTCGCGGCGCCCTCTTCCTGCTGATTCCAGTACAGCGGCCGGTCGTAGCCGCGCTCGCCCTTCCACTTGTCGATCTGCTCCTGCGTCACCCGCTTGCCGCCGATGTTCAGGCGCGCCATGTCGTCGGGCGTGTTGACGGTGAAGAACAGGAAGAAGGTCAGCAGGTTGACGCCGACCAGGATCAGGAAGCCGTAGCCGAGACGGCGCAGGATGTAGTTGGCCATGTCAGGTCAGGTCGTCGGCTCGGTGGCCGGCACGGCGGTGCCGCGCGCGGTCGCGGTCTCGCGCAGCTTGAAGCTGCGGCGGGCGATCCAGGCCAACGCCAGCGCGCCGATGGCCAGCAAAGCGAGCGGCCAGGCCACCGGCTTGTTCCACTCGGCCTGCTTCTGCGCGCGCGTGGCCGCGTCGATCCGGTAGTACTTGGCCATGTCGCGGATCATGATGCTCGGCTTGCCGTTGTGCACCCACTGCTGGAAGGCCAGGCCGCCCCACGGAAAGTAGCCGAAGCACCAGGGCGCGTCGTCCTGCAGCATCGTCACCATCTTGTCGATCACCGCCTGCTTCGGCGGCCCGTCGTCCAGCGTCTGCAGCTGCCGGTAGAGCTTGTCGTACTCGGGGTTGTCGTAGTTGGCGTAGTTGTCGCCCTGGCTCTTCGAGCGGCCGAGCGGGCCGTACAGCAGGAACAGGAAATTCTCGGCGTCGGGATAGTCGGCGAGCCAGCCGCCCCAGAAGATCTGGTGCTTGCCCTTGAGCGTCTTGTCCTGGTACTGGTTGAAGTCGGTGGCGCGGATCTCGAGCTGGATGCCGAGCTTGGCGAACTGCTTGACCATCCAGTCGTTCTCGCTCTTGAACTCCGGTGTGATCGCACGCTGGAAGTCGTAGTTCAGCACCAGCGGCTTGCCGGTGACCGCATCGCGGCCGTCGGGGTAGCCGGCCTCGGCGAGCAGCTTCTTCGCGTCCTCGATCGGCCGGCGCACCGAGCGGCCATCCTTGCGCAAATGGGTCACCGGGTTGTGGAACTCGCCCTGCCCGTCGCGCGAGCCGAACAGGCCCGGCGGAATCGGCCCGTGCGCAGCGACGCCGCCCTTGTGCTTGAAGATGCGGCCGTAGCCTTCTTCCCAGTCGATCGCGATGCCGATGGCCTGGCGCAGCTTGCGGTTCTTCAGCTGCTGCTGCGGCGTGTCGCCGCGGCCGATCACCGGGTCGAGCATGTTGAAGCCGAGGTACCAGTTGCTGATGTCGGTCATCAGCGGCAGCTTGAAGCCGCGCTGTTCGAACATGCGCTTGGTGTCGTCGGAGTCGTCGGCGTCGCTGCGCAGCATCACGCCCCACTCGGGCCGCTCGATCTCGGGCACGTCGAGGAAGCCCTGGCGGAACTTCTCCTTGCGCGGCACCCGCTCCTTCTCGATCGTCACGTACAGCTTGTCGATGAAGGGCATCGTCTTGCCGCAGTCGTCGAGCAGACCCGCCGCCTTGTCCTCGGGCATGCCCTCGCAGGGATAGGGCTCGCCGCGGAAGTTCGGATTGCGCTTGAGCACGTGGCGGCGGTCGCGGATGAACTCGGCCATCATGTAGGGGCCTGTGCCCACCGGCCACTGGTGCAGCGACAGGCCGTTCTCGCTCATGCCCGGCTGGGCATAGAAGGCATCGGCCTCCCACGGGATCGGCGCCAGGAAGGGCATCGCCATCCAGTAGCTCCACTGCGGATACTTGCCCTTGAGCCGGATGCGCCAGGTGTACTTGTCGGGCGCGGTGCTGCCGGCCAGCGGGTACTTGCGGAAATCGAGGAAGGGCTTGTCGCGCGCGTCCTCGGCCAGGCCCTTGGTCAGCTGGGCGTCCTCGCGCTTGATCAGCTCGACGTAGTCCTTCAGCCCGATCACGTAGTCGGCGAAGACCGCCAGCACCGGCGTCTCGACGCGCGTCGTCGCGTGGCGCTTGAGCGCATAGACGAAGTCCTCGGCCACCAGCTCGCGCGTGCCCTGGTGCTGGAAGTCCCAGGGCGAGAGCTTGTCGCCGAGCTCGCCCGGCTTCATCGCGTGATAGCGGTAAGCGCCCTTGTCGTCCTTCGCGAAGGCCGGATGCGGCGCATAGCGGATGCCGGGCTGGATCTTGACGTCGTAGATGCTCTCGGCGATGGCGTCGGCCGGTGCGTCGTCGGGCAGCGGCTTGCCGTCCTTGTCGACGTAGTGCGGGCGGGCGACCTCGGTGGCGGCCTTCGGCGTCAGCACATAGGGCCGCTTCAGGTAGTGGTAGCCGTAGGCCGGCTCGTAGACCTGGAAGGTGTAGGCCGACTCGGGGTTCGAGTACGACTGCGTCGGATCGAGCGATCGCGGCGAGCGTTCGTCGAACGAGTAGAACATCGTGTTCTCGCGTTCGGCACCGGCCCAGTACGGGCTGTTGTTGCAGCCGGCGGTGATCACCGCTGCCGCAGCGGACAGCACGAAGCCGAGTCGGCGAATGAGGGATGTTCCGCGCATGCGGCACTCCTGGTACGAGGGCCGGCCCGGAGCGTGTTCACTTCGTGCCGGCGGAAAAAACGTCGCCTCGAGAGTGACCGGCTTGTGGCCAGCCCGTTCGAGGCGGTGCGCGATTCTAGATGTCTATGCAAGCTGCATGCCTTGGGGTTTCCATCCAAGGCAGCTGCTGCGTCTCCCCGCAGGCGCGGGGGGATGCCGCAAGCGCGGCGGGGCTCTACCAGCCGATCAGCACGTCGCGGCCATCGACCAGCAGGTCGACTCGCGCGCCGATCGGCAGCGTCACCTTGGTCGGCACGTGGCCGAAGGGCAGGCCGGTGAGGACCGGCGTGCGGCACACGCTGCGCAGCTGCGCGATCACGTGCTTCATCGTGTAGCCGCGGTCGAGCGGCGACTTGCGGTAGTCGGTGAAGGCGCCGAGCAGCACCGCCTTCTGGGCAGCCAGCACGCCCGCCTGGTGCAGCTGCAGCAGCGTGCGCTCGATGCGGTACGGGTGCTCGTTGACGTCCTCGACGAACAGGATGCCGCCCTTGACCTTCGGCCAGTGCGGCGTGCCGAGCAAGGATTGCAACACCGCGAGGTTGCCGCCCCACAACACGCCGCGACCCTGCAGGCCGTCGAAGCCGGCCTCGGTGCGAAAACCCACCGCCTCCAGCGCCCCGCTCATCGCCTCGTCGAAGCAGTCGCGCGTCACCTCGTCGACGCCGCCGGCCTCGTCGGTGCGGCCGAAATCGTCGCAGGCCATCGGCCCGTGCCAGCTGCGCGCGCCGGTGTGCGCGAGCAGGCCCAGCTGCAAGGCAGTCAGGTCGCTGTAGCCGACCCAGCGCGTGCCCTGCTCGACGCTGTTGGCGATCAGCTTCCAGTCGATGCCGTCGAGCATGCGCGTCAAGCCATAACCGCCGCGGCAGGCCATGGCGATCGACGGCGCCGTGCGGGCGACGCGGTGCAGCGTGTCCAGCCGCGCCGCATCGTCGCCGGCGAAGCGCTGGTGGCGCGCACGCACGCTGGGATCGAGCGTCACGTCGTAGCCCAGCGCACCCAGGCGCTGCTTCGCCAGCTTCAGCGCCGGGGCGCGCAGTTCCACGCCCGCCGGGGCGAAGACGGTCATCGAGGTCATCGTGTGGGGTTCAGGTCGGTTTGGGATCGGGCTCGAGCGAGCCGAGCTCGGTCGCGTCGCCGGTGGGAATCGGATCGGCGGGCGCATCGTCCGCCCCGCTCGCTTCGCGCTCGGCGCGCTGCAGCGCGCGCCGTTCGGCGAAGAAACTGCGCAGCAGCCCCGCCGACGCATCGGCGAGCACGCCGCCGACGATCTCGGTGTGGTGGTTCAACTTCGCTTCGGCGAACAGGTCCAGCACCGAGCCGGCAGCACCGGTCTTCGGATCGAAGGCGCCGAAGACCACGCGCTTGAAGCGTGCATGCATCAGTGCCATCGCGCACATCGCGCAGGGCTCCAGCGTCACGTAGAGCTCGCACTCGGGCAGGCGGTAGTTCTCGAGCAGCTGCGCGGCGTGGCGCAGCGCGACGATCTCGGCATGCGCCGTCGGGTCGTGCGTGGTGATCGGCCGGTTGTAGCCGGTGGCGATGACCTGGCCGGCGCGCATGATCACCGCGCCCACCGGCACCTCGCCGGCCAGCTGCGCATTCAGCGCCTGGTCGAGCGCGATGCGCATCGCGTAGTCGTCGGCCGGGGTGGTCACTGCGTCGGCTCGGAAGCGCGCTGCTGCATGCCCTGCTCCAAGGCCCGCTGCACGTCCTGCTTGTACTTCTCCGGCAGTGCCTGCGCGCCACCGGCGCCGGAGGCCGCAGGCCCGGCCGTCGACTTGAGCGCCGCCGTCTGGTCCTTGCCGAGTTTCAGCATCACGAAGACGACCACCAGCAGCGCCACCACGCTGAAGACCATGCGCATCATCTCGGCACTCCTTCGATGTTCAGGCGGCCAGCGGCCAGCGCGCCAGCGGCACGTGCGTCGAGCGCCCGACCAGGCTGTGCATCAGCACGAACTCGCGCACCGTCCAGCCGATCGGCTCGACCGGCCGCGCCGGCACGCGCTGGTCGTCGTACATCAGCGTCAGGTGCGGGGTGTAGGCGCGGTGCGCTTCGAAGGGCAGCCCGGCGGCCCGCAGCCGCGCCACCAACGTGTCGTGCAAGGGCGCGACCGGCTCCGCATCGGCCAAGAGCACCAGCGGCCGGTTCGCCGGCCGCCGGTCGAAGCTGGCGATGCGGTCGAAGCGCAGCTCGAACGGCGCGCAGCTGATGTGATTCGCCGCCTCGGCCAGCTGCTGCGCCAGCCCGGCCGGCAGCTCGGCAAACGTGCCGACGAAAAGCAGCGTCAGGTGGCAACGCTCGGTCGGAATCGGCTTGCCCTTCAGCCCGAGCTCGCGCCGCAGCGACTGCGTCAGCGCATCGATGCGCTGCGCGGCCGCAGCGTCCGGATGGGCGGCGAAGAACAAGCGGTCCATCGGTGCTGAGCGGGCTCACTCCCACTCGATCGTCGCCGGCGGCTTCGACGACACGTCGTAGGTCACGCGGTTGATGCCGCGCACCTCGTTGATGATGCGGCTGGAGACCTTCTTGAGCAGACCGAACGGCAGCTCGGCCCAGTCGGCGGTCATGAAGTCGCTGGTCTGCACCGCGCGCAGCGCGACCACGTAGTCGTAGGTGCGGCCATCGCCCATCACGCCGACGCTCTTGACCGGCAGGAACACCGCGAAGGCCTGGCTGGTCAGCTCGTACCAGCTCTTGCCGCTGGCCGGGTCGATCGTCGCGCGCAGCTCCTCGATGAAGATCGCGTCGGCGCGGCGCAGCAGGTCGGCAAACTCGCGCTTGACCTCGCCGAGGATGCGCACGCCGAGGCCAGGGCCGGGGAACGGATGGCGATAGACCATGTCGTGCGGCAGCCCGAGCTCGACGCCGAGCTCGCGCACCTCGTCCTTGAACAGGTCGCGCAGCGGCTCCAGCAGTTTCAGCCCCAGAGTCTCCGGCAGGCCGCCGACGTTGTGGTGGCTCTTGATCGTCGTCGCCTTCTTGGTCTTGGCGCCGCCCGATTCGATGACGTCGGGGTAGATCGTGCCCTGCGCCAGCCACTTGGCACCGCCGCTGGAAGCGGCGCCTCCAGCGTCTTTCAGCTTCGCGGCCTCGGCCTGGAATACCTCGACGAACTCGCGGCCGATGATCTTGCGCTTGGCCTCGGGGTCGCTGATGCCGGCGAGCTGGCCGAGGAACTGCGCGCTGGCGTCGACGTGCACGACCTTCGCATGCAGCCGCCCGGCGAACATCTCCATCACCGCCTTGCCCTCGTCGAGCCGCAGCAGCCCGTGGTCGACGAAGACGCAGGTCAGCTGGTCGCCGATCGCGCGGTGGATCAGCGCCGCGGCGACGCTCGAATCGACGCCGCCGGACAGCCCGAGGATGACCTCCTCGCTGCCGACCTGCTCGCGGATGCGCTGCACCGCTTTCTCGACGTGGTCGCGCATGACCCAGTCGGCGCCGCAGCCGCAGATCTGCAGCACGAAGCGCTCGAGCAGCGCCCTGCCCTGCACCGTGTGCGTCACCTCGGGATGGAACTGCACGGCGTAATAACCCCGTGCTTCATCGGCCATGCCGGCGATCGGGCAGCTCGGTGTCGAGGCCATCAGCTTGAAGCCCGGCGGCAGCGCGGTGACCTTGTCGCCGTGGCTCATCCAGACCTTCAGCATGCCGTGACCCTCGGGCGTGCGGTGGTCCTCGATGCCGTCGAGCAGCCGGGTGTGGCCGTGCGCCCGCACCTCGGCATAACCGAACTCGCGGTGCGTCGAGGCCTCGACCTCGCCGCCCAGCTGCACCGTCATCGTGAACATGCCGTAGCAGATGCCGAGCACCGGCACGCCCGAGTCCCACACCGCCTGCGGCGCGCGCAGGTCATGCTCTTCGTAGGTGCTGGCGTGGCTGCCGGACAGGATGATGCCCTTGGGCTTGAACTCGCGGATGAAGGCGTCCGAGACGTCGTTCGGATGGATCTCGCAATAGACGTGGGCCTCGCGCACGCGGCGCGCGATCAGCTGCGTGACTTGCGAGCCGAAATCGAGGATCAGGATCTTGTCGTGTTGCATACGGAGGTGTTCACGCGGCGGCGGGATGCAGCGCGCGGTGGCGGCGGAAGTGGCGGATCGCGAGCGTCGTGCCCAGCAGCTGCAGCGCGGCGCAGAAGTAGAACGGCAGGCCCATCAGGAAGTCGCCGGCCGGGCGGTGCGAGACGATGCCCAGCAGCGCCGCGCCGACCACCGGCGCGACCACCGCCATCAGGCTGTTCAGCGAGGCGACCGAGCCCATCGTCTGGCCCTGCGTGCGGGCGTCGGCGGCATTCGACACCACGCTCTGCAAGGCGCTCGCCGCCGCGTAGCCCAGGATGTTCAGGAAGATCACCCCGTACATCATCCAGCCCTGCGTCGCGAGGCCCCAGCCCAGATAGGCGAGCGACGACGACACCAGCCCCATCACCGCCAGGCGCTGCGGCGAGAAGCGCGCCAGCAGGTGCTTCAGCAGCACGCCCTGCACCAGCGCCGTCATCAGGCCGACGGCGAACAGCGACCAGCCGTTTTCCGCCGGTCCCCAGCCGAACTTGAAGGACGTGTACAGCACCCAGGTGGTGTGCAGCGTGAACTGCGCCAGGCTCGCCAGGCCGATCACGACGACCAGCAGGCCGATGCCCTTGAGCTTCACCAGCCCGCTCAGCGCGCTGACCGGATTGGCGCGGCGCCACTCGAAGTTGCGGCGCTGCGTCGTCGGCAGCGACTCGGGCAGCACGAAGAAGCCGTAGATCCAGTTCAGCACCGCCATCACGCCGGCGGCGATGAAGGGCCAGCGCACGTCGATGCCGCCGAGCAGCCCGCCGATCACCGGCCCGAGGATGAAGCCGACGCCGAAGGCCGCGCCGAGCAGGCCGAAGCGGCGGGCGCGGTCCTCGGGCGCCGTGATGTCGGCGACGTAGGCATTGGCGACCGCGGCATTGGCCTGCATCGCGCCGCTGAAGAGCCGCACGACGATCAGCATCCACAGCGCGGTGGCGACCGCCGTGACGAAGAAGCTCAGCGCCAGGCCGGCGATGCCGATCAGCAGCACCGGGCGGCGGCCGAAGCGGTCCGACAGGCCGCCGAGGATCGGCGCGCCGAAGAAGTTGGCGACGCCGAACGAGAAGGTCACGGCGCCGAACCAGAACGCCTGTTCGGCAGGCGCCGCGGTAAACGTTCCCACCAAATGGGGCAGGACAGGAATGATCAACCCGATCGAGATCATGTCGATCAAGACCGTGACCATGATGAACGACATGGCCGGCTGACGCCGGCCATTCGCTGCCTCGATCTGCAGATCGGACACCGTCATTCCATGCGGTAGTTCGGCGCTTCCTTGGTGATCTGCACGTCGTGCACGTGGCTCTCGCGGATCCCCGACGACGTGATCTCGACGAACTGCGCCTTGGTCTGCATCTCGGCGATCGTCGTGCAGCCGCAGTAGTGCATCGAGGCGCGCAGGCCGCCGGCGAACTGGAAGATGATGCTGACGACCGAGCCCTTGTACGGCACCTGGCCTTCGATGCCCTCGGGCACCAGCTTGGTGGTGTTCGGGTTGCCGGCTGCGCTGTCCTGGAAGTAGCGGTCGGCCGAGCCCTGCTGCATCGCGCCGAGCGAGCCCATGCCGCGGTAGCTCTTGTAGCTGCGGCCCTGGTAGAGGATGGTCTCGCCGGGCGCTTCGTCGGTGCCGGCGAAAACGCCGCCCATCATCACCGTGTCGGCGCCGGCGGCGATCGCCTTGGCCAGGTCGCCGGAGAAGCGGATGCCGCCGTCGGCGATCATCGGCACGCCGGTGCCGGCGAGCGCCTTGGCGACCGAATCGATGGCCATGATCTGCGGCACGCCGACGCCCGTGACGATGCGCGTCGTGCAGATCGAACCGGGGCCGATGCCGACCTTCACCGCGTCGGCGCCGGCCTCGACGAGCGCCAGCGCGGCTTCGCCGGTGGCGATGTTGCCGCCGATCACGTCGACCTGCGGGAAGTTCTTCTTGACCCAGCGCACGCGCTCGATCACGCCAGCCGAGTGGCCGTGCGCGGTGTCGACGACCAGCGCATCGACACCGGCCTTGACCAGCAATTCGACGCGTTCCTCGGTGCCGTCGCCGACGCCCACCGCCGCGCCGACGCGCAGCTTGCCGTGCGCATCGCGCGCGGCGTTCGGGAAGCTGGTCTGCTTGGTGATGTCCTTGACGGTCATCAGCCCGCGCAGCTCGAAGGCATCGTTGACGACCAGCACGCGCTCGAGCTTGTGCTTGTGCATCAGCGCCTTGCCGTCTTCGATCGTCGCGCCCTCGGACACGACGATCAGCTTGTCGCGCGGCGTCATGATCTCGCGCACCGGCACGTCCAGCCGGGTTTCGAAGCGCAGGTCGCGGCCGGTGACGATGCCGACGACGCGGCCGTCCTCGAGCACCGGGAAGCCGGAGATGCCGTGCTGCCGGGACAGGTTGATCACGTCGCGCACCGGCACGCCCGGCGAGATCGTGATCGGGTCGCGCAGCACGCCCGATTCGTAGCGCTTGACGCGCGCCACCTCGGCGGCCTGCTGCTTGGCCGTGAGGTTCTTGTGCACGATGCCGATGCCGCCTTCCTGGGCGATGGCGATCGCCAGGCGGGCTTCGGTGACGGTGTCCATCGCGGCGGACACCAGCGGCAGGTTCAGACCGATCCGGCGCGTGAAGCGCGTCGCGAGGCTGGTGTCGCGCGGCAGGACCTGGGAGAAGGCGGGCACCAGCAACACATCGTCGAAGGTGAGCGCTTTGCCAAGAAGGCGCATGGGGAATGCTCCAAAAAGCGGATTATAGGGATGACCCTTGGCGCGGCGTGGCAGGGGTTCATCGCAACGCCTCGTAGCAGCCTCGAACCGACCGCGCCGGTACACTTCGGCGCTGACTGTTCGCTTGGGGATTGACGATGCAATGGGACCGTGCTTTGTGGATCGCGACCGCCGCCTTGATGGTCGCGCTGCCGGTTCACGCCCAGTGGAAATGGAAGGACGGCAAGGGCCAGGTGCACATCAGCGACCTGCCGCCGCCGCGCGAGGTCCCGGAGAAGGACGTGCTGCAGCGCCCGAGCGAAGTCAAGCGCGCCCCGGCAGCGCCGGCGGCCTCCGCACCGGCAGCCGCGTCGGCCGCGGTCGCGCAGGCCAAGCCGCGTCTCGACCCCGAGCTCGAAGCGCGCCGCGCGCGCGCCGAGCAGGAGCAGAAGGCGCAAGCCAAGGCCCTGGAAGACAAGAATGCCGCGATCCGCGCCGACAATTGCCAGCGCGCGAAGCAGAACCTCGCCACCCTGGACAGCGGCATTCGGATCACACGGGTCAACGACAAGGGCGAGCGCGAATTCCTCGACGACAAGGCGCGTGCCGAAGAAGTGCAACGCGTGCGCCAGGTGATCCAGTCGGAATGCCGCTGAGGTAACCGCCTCGGTTCAGCGCGGCGCACGCCGCACACCATCGCGCCGGTAACGCTGGCGCCGCGCCTCTTTCGGATCGACCTGCAGCGGCCGGTACAGCTCGATGCGGTCGCGCGCGCGCAGCAGCGCGCCGGGCTCGCAGCGATGGCCCCAGATGCCCGGCTGCAGCGCATCGAACAGCGCCGGCCCGAAGCGCTCGCGCCAGCCGCTGAGCTTCAGCGCATCGTCGACCGTCGCGCCCGCGGGCAGGCGCAGCGTCAGCTGTTCGAGCGCATGCGGACCGGCCGCGTAGACCAGCTCGACCTCGATGGTCTGGTCGGTCGCCCCGCCGATCGATTCACCGGGCGCCATACACCTGCTCGGCGCGGTGCACGAACGAATCGACGAAGGTGTTGGCGACGCGGTCGAACACGGGGCTCAGCACGACCTCGAGCGCGCCGCTGGCAAATGCATAACGCAGATCGAACTCGACGCGGCAGGCCGGCGCGCCGCTGGACGCGCCGATCGGCTTGAAGAGCCAGGTGCCGTCGAGCACCGAGAACGGTCCGTCGATCAGCTCGATCGTCACCGACTCGTTGCCCACATGCTGGTTGCGCGTCGTGAACGCATGGTGCAGGCCGGCGTAGGCCAGGTGCAGGCGGGCGGTCATGCCGGCCGCATCTTCCTCCAGCACCTCGGCGCGCTCGCACCACGGCAGGAAGGCCGGATAGGAGCGGCAATCGGTGACCAGCTCGTACATTTCCCGCGGTGAGTACCAGAGCAGGACGGACTTCCGGACGTGCTTCATACAATGCGAAATTCTAGGGGCCGCCTTGGGAACACCGAGGCGGCCCTCACTTCTTTCGCACATGTCCACCGCCCCTGCCCCGATCGCCGAAAACCGCCGCGCCCGCTTCGACTATCACCTCGAAGAGTTCTACGAGGCCGGCGTCGTGCTCGAGGGCTGGGAGATCAAGGCCATCCGCGCCGGCCAGGTGCAGCTGACCGACGGCTACGTGCTGGTCAAGGACGGCGAGCTGTTCCTGATCGGCTGCCGCATCAACGCGCTGCGTTCGGCGTCGACCCATGTGCATCCGGAAGCCGACCGCACGAAGAAGCTGCTGATGCACAAGGACGAGATCAAGCGCCTGGTCGGCAAGGTCGAGCAGAAGGGCTTCACGCTGGTGCCGGTGAACCTGCACTACAAGGGCGGCCGCGTGAAGGCCGACATCGCGCTGGCCAAGGGCAAGGCGCAGCACGACAAGCGCGAGACCGAGAAGAAGAAGGACTGGGAACGCGAGAAGGGCCGCCTGATGCGGCACAAGGTGTCGTCAGCGAAGGAATAGCCGGAACGCTACTTCACTTCGAGCGTACCGCCCGCGACTCCATCGGGCCGGAAGACCTGGAACTTGCTGTCGCCCTCGCGCTTCACCGTGAAGCACATCTCCTGGCCGCCGCGCATACCCTTCCAGGTGGTGCAATAGCCTTGCTCCCAGGGCCGCCAGTTGCCGCTGTCCGGCAGGGCGCCGATCAGCAGCTTCGCGCTGCCGTCGGCATTCATCGTCATGATCACGCGCGCGCCGTTCGGCGCCCGGCCGACGATCTCCTTGCCGACCCATTGCTCCTGGATCTCCTTGCCGGTGACCTCCTGGGCGTGTGCGGCCTGCCCGACTGCAACGAGCATCACTGCGGCCGTCGCGTTCCACTTCATCGCTGTTCTCCTTCATGGTCGGAGCCAGCAGCATGTCGTCCGGCGCGGCGCGCCGCATCCTTCAAACTGACGAACCCTACAGCGGCTTCTTCAACCAGGCCCCGAGCTCGCCGATCACGCCGCGGCGAAACGCCAGCACGCAGATCACGAAGATCACGCCCTGCACGACGGTGACCCAGGCGCCGAGCTGGGCCAGGTAGTTCTGCATCGTGATGATCACCGCGGCGCCGACCACCGGCCCGAACAAGGTGCCCATGCCACCGACCAGCGTCATCAGCACGACCTCGCCGGACATCGACCAGTGCACGTCGGTCAGCGACGCGAGCTGGAACACCAGCGACTTGGTCGCCCCCGCCAGGCCGGCCAATCCCGCGGACAGCACGAAGGCGATCAGCTTGTAGCGGTCGGTGTCGTAGCCCAGCGACAGCGCGCGGCTCTCGTTCTCGCGGATCGCCTTCAGCACCTGGCCGAAGGGCGAGTGCACGGTGCGCCAGACCAGCAGGAAGCCGCCAATGAAGATCGCGTAGACCAGCCCGTACATCGCCCAGACGTTCTTCAGGTCGATCAAGCCGAAAAGCCGGCCGCGCGGCACCGCCTGGATGCCGTCTTCCCCGCCGGTGAACGGTGCCTGCAGGCAGAAGAAGTACACCATCTGCGCCAGCGCCAGCGTGATCATCGCGAAGTAGATGCCCTGGCGACGGATTGCCAGCAGGCCGGCACCGAAGCCGAGCACGACGGCGGTGGCGGTGCCGCACAGGATCGCCAGCTCCGGCGTCAGGCCCCAGATCTTCGCCGCATGCGCCGAGACGTAGCCCGCACTGCCGAGGAACATCGCGTGGCCGAAGGACAAGAGGCCGCCGAAGCCGATCAGCAGGTTGAACGCGCACGCGAAGAGCGCGAAACACATCAGCTTCATCATGAAGATCGGGTACACCAGCGCCGGTGCTGCGAGCAGCGCGAGGGCCATCACCGCGAAGGCGATCTGCTGCGCCCTCATTTCTGCGTCCCGAAGAGGCCGGCCGGCTTCAGCAGCAGCACGATGGCCATGATGATGAAGATCACCGTGTTCGACGCCTCCGGATAGAACACCTTCGTCAGCCCCTCGATCAGCCCGAGACCGAAGCCGGTGAGGATGGCGCCGATGATCGAGCCCATGCCGCCGATCACGACGACCGCGAAGACGACGATGATCAAGTCGGCCCCCATCTGCGGGCTGACCTGGTAGATCGGCGCCGCCATCACGCCGGCCAGCGCGGCCAGGCCGACGCCGAAGCCATAGGTGAGCGTGATCATGCGCGGCACGTCGATGCCGAAGGCCTGCACCAGCTTCGGGTTCTCGGTGGCCGCTCGCAGATAGGCGCCGAGCTTGGTCCGCTCGATCACGAACCAGGTGCCCAGGCAGACGATCAAGGACGCGACGACGACCCAGGCGCGGTAGTTCGGCAGGAACATGAAGCCCAGGTTCTGGCCGCCCTGCAGCTCCGGCGGGATCGCGTAGGGCATGCCCGAGGAGCCGTACTCGTTGCGGAACAGCCCCTGGATGATCAGCGCGAGGCCGAAGGTCAGCAGCAGCCCGTACAGGTGATCGAGCTGGTACAGCCGCGCGAGCATCACGCGCTCGATCACCATGCCGGTGGCGCCCACCACCACCGGCGTGATCACCAGCGCCCACCAATAGCCGACGCCGAACTTGGTCATCAATAGCCAAGCGCAGAAGGCGCCCATCATGTATTGAGCGCCGTGCGTGAAGTTGATGATGTTCAGCAGGCCGAAGATGACGGCCAGGCCGAGCGACAGCAGCGCGTAGAACGAGCCGTTGATCAGCCCGATCAGCAACTGACCGAACAGCGCCTGACTCGGGATGCCGAAGATGTCCATGCGTTTCGACTGTTAGCCTAGTTGCCGCAAGCCGGGTCTTCCCAAGCGGCCGCCGCGGAACCGGCTTTGCCGGGCCGCTGGCGGCGCCCCCCTTGGGGGGAGGCGCCGGAGGCGCTCCGGGGGGGAGTCATTTCACGAGGGAACAGCCGCCGTCGGCGATCGGGCGGAACGCCTGATCGGTAGGAATCGTCGCCCGCACGTGGTACAGATCCCATGGGCCCTTCGACTCGGACGGCTTCTTCACTTCGACCAGGTACGCCGGGTGCAGCTTGCGGCCGTCGGCGCGGATGGTGCCCTTGCCGAACAGCGGATCGTCGGTCGGCATCTTCTTCATCTGCTCGATGACCTTCGCGCCGTCGTCGGTCTTGATCGCCTCGATCGCCTTCAGGTAGTGCAGCACGGACGAGTAGACGCCGGCATGGATCATCGTCGGGTAGTTGTTGCGCGGCGCCTGCTCGGAGAAGCGCTTGGCGAAGGCGCGCGTGGCGTCGTTCTGGTCCCAGTAGAAGGTCTCGGTGAAGATCAGGCCCTGCGCGGTTGCCAGGCCGAGCGCCTTGACGTCGGTCAGGAAGACCAGCAGCCCCGCCAGGTTCTGCCCGCCCTTGACGATGCCGAACTCGGCCGCCTGCTTGATCGAATTGATCGTGTCGCCGCCGGCATTCGCCAGGCCGATGATCTTCGCCTTCGACGACTGCGCCTGCAAAAGGAACGACGAGAAGTCGGTGCCCGGGAACGGATGCCGCACCTTGCCCAGCACCTTGCCGCCGCTCTTCGTCACCACCGCCTCGGTGTCGCGTTCAAGCGCATGGCCGAAGGCGTAGTCGGCGGTCAGGAAGAACCAGGAATCGCCGCCGGTCTTGACGATCGCGCTGCCGGTGCCGTTGGCCAGCATCCAGGTGTCGTAGGTCCAGTGGATGGTGTTCGGCGAGCAGGCCTTGCCGGTCAGGTCGGACGATGCGGCGCCGGAGACCAGGAAGGCCTTGCCCTTCTCGCGCGTGATCTGGTTGACCGCCAGCGCCACCGATGAGGTCGGCACGTCGACGATCACGTCGACCTTGTCGGTGTCGTACCAGGTGCGCGCGATCGTCGAGCCGACATCGGGCTTGTTCTGGTGGTCGGCGCCGATCACCTCGACCTTCATGCCCTTCCTCGCGGCGCCGAAGTCCTCGATCGCCATCTTCGCGGCGACCACCGAGCCGGGGCCGGTCAGGTCGGCATAGAGGCCCGACATGTCGTTCAACACGCCGATCTTGATCACGTTGTCGGAGATCTGCGCCGCGGCACCGCCGGCAGCACATGCGGCGGCGGTGGCCACCAGGGTTCGCAGCAACGGGAGGGAACGCTTCGAATTCATGTCAGCTCCAGGGTGTGGTGAGGGACTTCAGGACTAGACGCCGAGCAGCTCGTGCAACAGCCCCATCTTCGATTCGAGCTCGGCCGCGGTGAAGCCTTCGATGATGCGGCCATGCTCCATCACGTACAAACGATCGGCCAGCGGCGCGGCGAAGCGGAAGTTCTGCTCGACCATCACGATCGTCAGCCCCTTCTCGCGCAGCAGCCGGATGGCGCGGCCGAGCGCCTGCACGATCACCGGCGCCAGGCCTTCGGAAATCTCGTCGAGCAGCAGCAGTTTCGCGCCGGTGCGCAGGATGCGGGCGACCGACAGCATCTGCTGCTCGCCGCCCGACAGCCGCATGCCGGGACTCGTGCGCCGCTCCTTGAGGTTCGGGAACAGCGCATAGATCTCGTCGACGCTCAGGCCGCCCGCAGCCACCGCCGGCGGCAGCAGCAGGTTCTCCTCGCAATTGAGGCTCGCGAAGATGCCGCGTTCCTCGGGGCAATAGCCGATGCCGAGCCGCGCGATGCGGTGCGGCGGCAGCCCGATCGCCTCGACACCGTCGATGCGGATCGATCCGGTGCGCCGGCCCACGAGCCCGAGGATCGCCTTCAGCGTCGTCGTCCGCCCGGCGCCGTTGCGGCCGAGCAGGGTGACGACCTCGCCGCGGTGCACCTCGAGGTCGACGCCGTGCAGGATGTGCGATTCGCCGTAGAAGGCGTGCACGCCGGCGAGCTTGAGCAGCGCGTCAGCCATGGGCACCCTGCAGTTCGGCATCCGCCGAGCCCATGTAGGCCTCGAGCACCTGCGGGTTCTTCGACACCACCGCGTACGGCCCTTCGGCGATCACCTGGCCGCGCTGCAGCACGCTGATCGTGTCGGCGATGCTCGCGACGACGTTCATGTTGTGCTCGACCATCAGCACCGTGCGGTTCGCCGCGACGCGCTTGATCAGTTGCGTCACGCGCTCGACATCTTCGTGCCCCATGCCCTGCGTCGGCTCGTCCAGCAGCATCAGCTTCGGGTCCAGCGCCAGCGTCGTCGCGATCTCCAGCGCACGCTTGCGGCCGTAGGGCAGCTCGACCGTCATCGCGCCGGCGAAGTCGCGCAGGCCGACGGTTTCGAGCAGCTCGATCGCGCGGCCGTTGAGCTGCTCGAGCGAGCGCTCCGAGCGCCAGAAGTGCATCGAGGTGCCGAGCTCGCGCTGCAGGCCGATGCGCACGTTCTCCAGCACCGTCAGGTGCGGGAAGGTGGCCGAGATCTGGAACGAGCGGATCACGCCGCGCCGCGCGATCTGCGCCGGCCGCTCCAGCGTGATGTCATGGCCCTCGAACAGGATGCGGCCGCGCGTGGGGATCAGGAACTTGGTCAGCAGGTTGAAGACCGTCGTCTTGCCGGCGCCGTTGGGCCCGATCAGCGCGTGGATCTGGCCGCGCTTGACGCGCAGGTTGACGCCGCTGACGGCGGCGAAGCCCTTGAATTCCTTGACCAGGTCCTGGGTCTCGAGGATGACGTCGGAATCCATCTGTCCTTGTTGTCGGTTATTCGGCTGCCCGCCGCAGTGTCTCCATCACCGGCCGCCGCAGCACTTCGCGCAAACCCCACCACCCTGCCGTCAGCGCCAGCAGCGCGCCGACCGCGGTGCCCGCCAGCGGCACCCAGGGCGACGGTGCCCAGGTGAATTCGAAGACCTGCCGCGCCATCACGCCGCCGACCGTGATCGCCGCGATCGACGCCAGCAAGCCGGCCAGCGCGCCGACACCGAGCAGCTCGGCGCGCTGCATCTGCCGCAGCAGCGCGCTGCCGGCACCCACCGCGCGCATCACCGCGTACTCGCGCGCGCGGCTCTCGCGCGTCGAGGCGACCGCCGCGAACAGCACCACCAGCCCGGCCGCCAGCGTGAAGCCGAACAGGAACTCGACCGCGCGGATCACCTGGTCCAGCACCTGCTGCACCTGGGCCAGCGAGACCGAGACGTCGACGTTGGTGATGTTGGGGAATTGCCGCGACAGCGCGCTGTCGAAGCCCGGCGTCTGAGGCGCGCGAAAGGCGCTGATGTAGCTGATCGGCACGTCGTCCAGGCGCGACTGCGGAAAGATGACGAAGAAGTTGACGCGCATCGAACCCCAGTCGACCTTGCGCAGGCTGGTGATGCGGCCCTCCTTCTGAATGCCGCCGATGTCGAAGCGCAGCCGGTCGCCGAGCTTGATCTTCAGCGTCTGCGCCAGGCCCTCCTCGACGCTCAGGCCCTCGGCCTCGTCGGCCGTCCAGGCGCCGGCGCTGACGCTGTTGTGCCCCGGCAGCGCCGCGGCGTGGCTGACGTTGAACTCGCGCTCGACCAGCCGCCGCGCGCGGTCCTCGGTGTACTGCGCGGGGCCTACCTCCTGCCCGTTCACCGCCACCAGCCGGGCGCGGATCATCGGGTACCAGTCATAACGCGCAATGCCAGCGGCCTTGAGCATCGCCTGGAACGGCTCGCCCTGCTCGGGCTGCAGGTTGATGACGAAGCGGTTCGGCGCATCCTTGGGCGTCGCCTGGCGCCAGGCGGCGATCAGGTCGGTGCGCAGCAGCACCAGCAGCACCAGCGCGAGCAGGCCGACCGCCAGCGCCGAGACCTGCAACACCGCGAAGGCCGGCCGTGCAGCGAGCTGGCGCGTCGCCAGAACAAGCCAACGCGGGGCACGCGTTTCGGGCACCGCGCGCTTGAGCAGCATCACCGCACCCCAGGCCAGCACGGCAAAGACGGCGATCGCCGCGGCGAATCCGCCGACCGCGATCAAGCCGAGCATCAGGTCCGACGACGCCGCCACCAGCAGCGCCGCGAAGCCGGCGCTGCCGGCCAGCAGCACACCGACCGAGGCCGCCTTCACCCCGCCGACATCGCGCCGGATCACGCGCAGCGGCGGCACGCGCGCGAGTTGCAGCACCGGCGGCAAGCCGAAGGCGACCAGCAGCGTCAGCCCGACACCGATGCCGAAGGCGGCCGGCGCGAGCGTGGGCGCCGGCAGCGCGGCTTCCAGCAGGTTCGCAAGCAGCCGGACGAAGATGAAGTGCACCGCAAAGCCGAGCGCAACGCCAAGCAGGCTGGCCAGCAGCCCGATGGCGCCGAATTCCAGCGCATAGGCGCCGGCGATCGCCCGCTGCGGTGCGCCCAGCACGCGCAGCATCGCGCAGTCGTCGAGGTGGCGCTGCGCAAAATCACGTGCGGCGATCGCCACCGCCACCGCCGACAGCAGCGCAGCGAGCAGCGCGACCAGGTTCAGGAAGCGCTGCGCGCGATCGAGCGTCTGGCGCATCTCCGGCCGCCCCGATTCGAGCGACTCGGTGCGCAGGCCGCGCAGCTTCGCCTCGGCGATGTGGGCTTCGGCCCAGCGCACGAACTCGCGCACCTGCCGTTCGTCGGTGGGGCGGCCCTCGGGCGCGGCCACCGCCAGCCGGTAGGTCACGCGGCTGGCCGGCTGGATCAGCCCGGTCGACGCCAGGTCGCCGGCATGGAGCATCACGCGCGGCGCGAAGCTCATGAAGCCGGCGCCGCGGTCAGGCTCGAGCACGATCACGCGGTGAATCGTCAGGCGCTGCTCGCCGAGCATCAGGCCGTCGCCGACCTGCAGCTGCAGCGCTTCGAGCAGCGCGGCGTCGGCCCACACCCCGCCGCGCGGCGGCCCGGTGCTGAGCTTTTCTTCCGCCGCCGCGGGCCCGGCCTTGACGCGCATCGTGCCGCGCAGCGGATAACCCTCCGTCACGGCCTTCAGCGCCACCAGCCGCGATTCGCCGCCCTTGTCGTCGGGGGCGCGCGCCATGCTCGGGAAGGTCGCGCTGCTGACGACGCGCAAGCCCAGCGCACGCGCCTTGTCGGCGAAGGCGGGCGGCGCCGGCTGGTCGCTGGCGACCACCGCGTCGCCGCCGAGCAGCGCGCGGGCGTCGCGGGCGAGCGCCGCCTCGAGCCGGCTGGCGAAGAAGCCGACCGCCGTCAGCGCGGCCACCGCCAGCATCACCGCGACCATCAGCAGCCGCAGTTCGCCGGCGCGGAAGTCGCGCCAGCCCTGGCGCCAGGCCAGCCCCAGCGCCGAGACCGGCAGCCGGGCCGCCGGCGCGTCGAGTGTTCGATCCATGGGGCGCGACGGTACACCAAGCCTCGTGAAACCAGCGTGCAAGAGGGTCGAACGGTCGCGGGCACGCCCGCTGCTCCAATGCCGGGATGGACATCACCTTGCTGCCGCCCGTCTTCGTCTCGCACGGTTCGCCGATGACGGCGCTGGAGCCCGGCGAGACCGGCCCGTTCTGGGGCCGCCTCGGCGCGGCCATCGATGCGCTGGCCGGGCGGCCGCGGGCGATCCTCGCGGTCTCGGCGCATTCGCTGGCGCGCGAGCCGGTGCTGCTGGCCGCGGCCGAGCATCCGACGGTGCACGATTTCGGCGGTTTCCCCGACGCGCTGTACCAGCTGCGCTACGACACCGCCGGCGCGCCCGCGCTGGCGACGCAGGTCGCCGCGCAGCTGGCCGAGTCCGGATTGCCGGTCCAGCGTGTCGACGAAGGGGGCCTCGACCACGGCATCTGGACGCCGCTGCGCTTCGTCTACCCGCCAGCCGACATCCCCGTGCTGCCGCTGGCCTTTCCGCCGGACTGGACGCCGGCGCAGCTGTTCACGCTCGGCGAAGCGCTGGCCCCGCTGGCCGCCGAGGGCGTCTGGGTGCTCGCCACCGGCAGCATCACGCACAACCTGCGCCTGCTGTTCGGCGCGCAGCGGCCGCCGCTCGACGCGCCGGAGATTCCGCCAAGCGCCGCCTTCCGCCGCTGGTTCGTCGAGCGCAGCGCGGCGCGCGACTGGGAGGCGCTGTTCAACTACCGCGCGCAGGCGCCGCACGCCGCGCTGATGCACCCGAGCGACGAGCACCTGCTGCCCTGGTACGTCGCCGCCGGCGCCGGCGGCCGCGATGCCGCGGCTGTGCGCGTGCACGACGCGCTGACCTACGGCTGCCTTGGCATGGACGCCTACGCCTTCGGCCCCGAGGGGGGTAGCCTGGCGCGCGCGCTGGAGCCGCCGACGATCTGAAGGTGAGCCGACCCCCAAGACGCCTTCGGCGTCGCCCCCCGAGGGGGAGTCAGCCGACCGGGAGACCCGGATCGGCTGAGCGCCCCTAAACTGCGGGGCAATGTGCGCGGCCCCCCTGCAGCTCTCCACCGACCGGCTCGAACTGGTCGCCACCGATCCGTCGCTGGCGGAAGCCGTCGCCGACTTCTACCTGCGCAATGCCGCTCACTTCGCGCGCTGGGACCCGCCGCTGCCGCCGGACCATGCCAGCGTGCAGCGCGTGCGCGAATCGCTGACCGAGGGCGAAGCGGCCTTCGAGCAGGGCCGCAGCCTGCGTTGGTGGCTCAAGCCGCGGGCCAAGCCGGCCTGGGTCATCGGCTCGGTGCACCTGTCGAGCATCGTGCGCGGCCCGTTCCAGAGCTGCACGCTGGGCTACGCGCTCGACGTGCAGCACACCGGCCGCGGCCTGATGCACGAAGCGCTGAGCGCGGTGATCGCCGAGGCCTTCGCGCCGGCGATCAACCTGCACCGCATCCAGGCCGCCGTGCGGCCGGAAAACGCACCCAGCCTGGGCGTCGTGCAACGGCTGGGCTTCGTCGAGGAAGGCCTGGCGCGCGACTACCTGTACATCGACGGCGCCTGGCGCGACCACCGCATCTTCACGCTGCTGAATCCCCACTTCGCGCGGCCGCAGAGCTGGCCGCGCAGCCTGGGCTGATCCGGCCTCGGCTGATCAGCGCGCCGACGGCAACGCGCCGCTGACGCCCTGCACCAGCCAGTCCATCGCCGCGATCTGCGCATCGTCGAGCGCGCCCTGCGCCAGCCGCTCGCGGCCGGTGTTGTCGACCAGCCGGCCGCTGAAGGGCCTGAAGCGGCCGCTGGTGATCGCTTGCCGGCGCGCCTCGACATCGGCCTTCAGCCCCGGCGGCAGCGCCGGGTTCAGCGCCGACAGCTGCACGAAGCCGTCCTTCATGCTGCCCCAGACCGGCTGCGCCTTCCACTGCCCGGCGATCACGGCCCTGGCGACCTGCGTGTAGTAGCCGCCCCAGTGGTGCGTTACCGCGGCGAGCTGCGCCTTCGGCGCAAACCTGCTCATGTCGCTCTGGTAGGCCAGCACCGCGACGCCCTTCTCCTCGGCCGTCTGCGGCACCGCGGGCGAGCCGCTGTGGTTGGTCAGCACGTCGGCGCCCTGGTTGATCAGCGCCAGCGCCGCTTCGCGCTCCTTCGCGGGGTCGAACCAGGTGTTCAGCCACAGTAGCTTGAGCTGGGCTGAAAGGTTGGCCGCCTGCATGCCGAGCGCGAAGGCGTTGATGCCCTGCACCACCTCGGGCACCGGGAAGCCGGCGACGTAGCCGGCAATGCCCGTCTTGCTGTGCTTGCCGGCCAGGTAACCGGCAAGCCAGCGCGCCTCGTAATAGCGCGCGTTGTACGTGGTCAAGTTCGACGCGGTCTTGTAGCCGCCGGCATGCTCGAACTTGACGCCCGGAAACTCGGCCGCCACGCGCAGCGCGGGCTCGAGGTAGCCGAAGCTGGTGGCGAAGATCAGGCCGCAGCCTTCGCGCGCCAGGTCGCGCATCACGCGCTCGCTGTCCGGCCCTTCGGCCACCGCTTCGACGAAACGGGTCCTGACCTCGCCGCCGAGCGCTTTCTCCATCGCCTGGCGGCCGAGGTCGTGCTGGTAGCTCCAGCCGGCCTGGCCGACCGGGCTGACGTAGACGAAGCAGGCTTGCAGCGGAGCGGCCTGGGCGGTGAATCCGGCCATGACAAACACGCCGGCGAATGCGGCGCGCTTGAGGTTTTTGTGCATGGTTGTCCTCGACATGGCCCCGACATGGGGCGGCGGCATTCTCTCAAATCGGGGTTGTCCCTCGGGGGGAAAGTCCGGGTGTGGCGCGGTCCTTGCTGCACTGCCGCACGACTTAGCATGTCGCTCACACCAAAAGGAGGACCGCATGCCCATCGTCACGCCCTCTCGCCGCGCGCACCTCGCCACCACCCTCGGCCTGGCCTGCGCGGCGGTATTCGCTGCCCTGGCACCCCAGGCCGCTGTCGCGAAAACCTTCGTGTACTGCTCCGAAGGCTCGCCCGAGAACTTCACGCCGGCGCTGAACACCACCGGCACCAGTTTCGACGCCGCACGCCCCGTCTACGACCGGCTGACGCACTTCAGCCGCGGCTCGACGCAGGTCGAGCCCGGGCTCGCCGAGAGCTGGACCGTCTCTGCCGACGGCAAGGTCTTCACCTTCAAGCTGCGCAAGAACGTCAAGTTCCATTCGGGTGTCGGCGGCTTCAAGCCGACGCGCGACTTCAGCGCCGACGACGTGCTGTTCTCGTTCGAGCGCCAATGGAAGCCCGAACATCCGTACCACAAGGTCTCCGGCGGCAAGTACGACTACTTCGCCGACATGGGCCTGCCCGAGGACCTGCAGTCGATCGAGAAGATCGATCCGCACACGCTGCGCATCACGCTGAAGCGCGCCAACGTGACGATGCTGGCCAACCTGGCGATGGACTTCGCGTCGATCCACTCGGCCGAGTACGCCGACTTCCTCGCCAAGCAGAACAAGAAGGAGCAGTTCGACCAGGTGCCGGTCGGCACGGGCCCGTTCTCGTTCGTCACCTACCAGAAGGATGCGGTGATCCGCTTCAAGGCCAACAAGGACTACTGGGCGCCCGCCGGCGAGAAGGCGCAGGTCGACGACCTGGTGTTCGCCATCACACCCGATCCGACCGCGCGTTATTCGAAGCTGAAGGCCGGCGAATGCCACTTCGTCATCGCGCCGCGGCCGGCCGACCTGCCCGAGATGCAGAAGGACCCGAAGCTGCAGGTGATCAACCAGCCCGGGCTGAACATCGCCTACTGGGCCTTCAACACGCAAAAGCCGCCGTTCGACAAGAAGGAAGTGCGCCAGGCCTTCAGCATGGCGATCGACCGCGCGGCGATCATCAAGGATGTCTACCTCGGTGCCGGCCAGCCGGCGAAGAACCTGATCCCGCCGACCTTGTGGTCCTACAACGACAAGGTCGCGCCGCTTCCGCACGATGCGACGCAGGCCAAGGCGCTGCTGGCCAAGGCCGGCGTCAAGACGCCGCTCGACGTCGACCTCTGGTACATGCCGGTGCAGCGCCCGTACAACCCGAACGCCAAGCGCATCGCCGAGATGATGCAGGCCGACCTGGCGAAGATCGGCGTCAACGCCAAGCTGGTGACCTACGAATGGGGCGAGTACCGCAAGCGCATGCAGCAGGGTGAGCACCTGACGGGGCTGCTCGGCTGGACCGGCGACAACGGTGACCCCGACAACTTCTTCTTCCTGCACGGCTGCGATGCCGCGCGGCCGGGCGGGCAGAACCTGTCGAAGTGGTGCAACAAGGAATTCGACGGCCGGCTCGAGAAGGCGCGCGCGCTGTCCGACACGAAGGAGCGCACCCGGCTGTACCAGGAGATGCAGCAGATCGAGGCCGACGAGGTGCCGGATTTCAAGATCGCGCATTCGGTGGTCTACGAGGTGATGCGCAAGGAGGTCAGCGGCTACAAGCAGAGCCCGTTCGGCTCGCACCAGTTCAATGGAGTCACGCTGAAGTAGCCACGGACTCGCCAGCACGCGCCGGCTGATGTCGGCGCGCGTATGGCTGCTCCACTCCCATGCTCCGTTTCCTGCTGCGCCGCCTGGCGCTGACGCTGCCGACCTTCGTCGCGCTGATGTTCGTCACCTTCGTCGCGATTCGCCTGGTACCGGGCGATCCGGTCGAGGTGCGCGTCGGCGAGCGCGGCATCAGCGCGGAGCGGCTGGCGAAGTTCCGCCATGAGCTCGGGCTCGACCAGCCGGTGTGGAAGCAGTTCGTCGACTACATGGCGCAGCTGCTGCAGGGCGACTTCGGCACCTCGCTGGCGACCAACCAGAAGGTGCTGACCGAGTTCGCCGCGCTATTCCCCGCCACGCTCGAGCTCGGCCTGGCCGGCATGCTGCTCGCCGTGTTGCTCGGCCTGCCCGCCGGCACCATCGCCGCCGCGCGCCGCGGCACCTGGTTCGACCAGGCGCTGATGGGCTTGTCAGTGACCGGCTACTCGATGCCGATCTTCTGGTGGGGCCTGCTGCTGATCATGTTCGTCGCCGAGGCCTGGGGGCTGACGCCGGTGTCGGGCCGCATCGACCTGATCAGGCACTACATCGAGCCGGTCACCGGCTTCATGGTCATCGACGCCTGGCTGTCGGGCCAGGACGGCGCGGTGCTCGACGCGCTGCACCACCTGGTGCTGCCGGCAATCGTGCTCGGCACGATCCCGCTGGCGGTGATCGCGCGCATGACGCGCTCGGCGATGCTCGAGGTGCTGAACGAGGATTACGTGCGCACCGCGCGCGCCAAGGGCCTGCCGCCGTGGCGCGTGATCGGCCTGCATGCGCTGCGCAATGCGTTGATCCCGGTGGTGACGATCATCGGGCTGCAGGTCGGCACGCTGATGGCCGGCGCCGTGCTGACCGAGACGATCTTCTCGTGGCCCGGCGTCGGCAAGTGGCTGATCGAATCGATCTCGCGCCGCGACTACCCTGCCCTGCAAGGCGGCGTGATGCTGATCTCGTCGATCGTGATCGTCGTCAACCTGCTGGTCGACCTGACGTATGGCCTGATCAACCCGCGCATCCGCCATGGCTGACGCAGCGCCGCCGCCCGAGCCCGGTCCTTGGCGCGCCTTCTGGCACGCCTTTCGCGACAACCGCGGCGCGCTGGCCGGCTTCATCGTCGTGCTGGGGGTGATCACGATCGCGCTGCTCGCCGACATGATCGCGCCGCACTCGCCGACCGAGCAGTTCCGCGATGCCGTGCGCGCCGCGCCGATGTGGGCCGAAGGCGGCTCCGCGCGCTTCGTGCTCGGCACCGACAGCCTCGGGCGCGACATGCTGTCGCGGCTGATCCACGGCGCGCGCATCTCGCTGTTCATCGGCCTGGCGGTGATGGGCGTGTCCTTCATCCTCGGCGTGCTGATGGGGCTGGCCTGCGTCGCCTCGCCGGGGCCGCTCGGCCAGGCGGTCGACGTGGTGATCACGCGGCTGATGGACCTGATCATGGCGGTGCCGAGCCTGGTGCTGGCGATCCTGGTCGTCGCAGTGCTGGGGCCGAGCCTGACCAACACCATCATCGCGGTGACCATCGTCTACCTGCCGCGCTACGTGCGGCTGGTGCGCGCGTCGGCGCTGGGCGAGCTGGGCAAGGACTACGTGGTTGCCGCGCGCGTCGCCGGCGTCGCCCGCACGCGGCTCTTGTTCTTCACGGTGCTGCCGAACTGCCTGTCGCCGCTGATCGTGCAGGCCGCGCTCGGCGTGTCCGATGCGATCCTCGAAGCGGCCGCGCTCGGCTTCCTCGGCCTCGGCGCGCAGCCGCCGACCGCCGAGTGGGGCACGATGCTGGCCGATGCGCGCGAGTTCATTCGCTCGAACCCCTGGCTGGTGACGCTGCCGGGCATCGCGATCCTGGTCACCGTGGTGTCGATCAACCTCGCCGGCGACGGGCTTCGCGACGCACTCGACCCCAAGATGAGGCGCTCGTGAAGCCGCTGCTCGAAGTGCGCGGCCTGACGGTGCGCTTCGCGACGCGCCACGGCGCGTTCACCGCCGTTGACGGCGTCGACATCGTGGTCGAGCGCGACGAGGTGCTGGCGATCGTCGGCGAATCCGGCTCCGGCAAGTCGGTCGCGATGCTGGCGATCATGGGGTTGCTGCCGTGGACCGCGCAGGTCGAGGCCGAGCGCATGGCCTTCGACGGGCGCGAGCTGCAGACGCTGACGCCCAAGGAACGCCGCGGCCTGGTCGGCAAGGACCTGGCGATGGTGTTCCAGGAGCCGATGTCGTCGCTGAATCCGTGCTTCACCATCGGTTGGCAGGTCGGCGAGGCGCTGGCGATCCATCTGAAGCTCGACCGCGCCGCGCGCAAGCGCCGCGTCATCGAGCTGCTCGAACAGGTCGGCATCCCCGATGCCGCGCGACGCGCCGGCGCCTTTCCGCACCAGCTCTCCGGCGGCATGTGCCAGCGCGTGATGATCGCGATGGCGCTGACCTGCCGGCCGCGCCTGCTGATCGCCGACGAGCCGACCACCGCGCTCGACGTCACGATCCAGGCCCAGATCCTCGACCTGCTGCTCGGCCTGCAGCGCGACAACGGCATGGCGCTGGTGCTGATCACGCACGACCTGGGCGTCGTCGCCGAGACCGCCGACCGCGTGATCGTGCAGTACGCCGGCCGGCAGGTCGAATCGGGCGCGGCCGAGACGCTGTTCAGCGACCCGCACCACCCGTACACCGCGGCGCTGCTCGACGCGCTGCCCGAGCGCGCGACCGGGCGGCGGCTGGCAGCCATCCCTGGCCTGGTGCCGGGCGCGCACGACCGGCCCGAGGGCTGCTTGTTCTCGCCCCGCTGCGCCTTCGTGCAGCCGCTGTGCCGGCAGCGGCCGTTGCCGGCCGGCGACGCGCTGGGCCGCGCGCTGTGCCACACGCCTTTGCTGCACGGAACGCCGTTGGAGCCGCAGCGGTGAGTGCAGCGACCGCGCACGTGCTGCAGGCCGAGGATTTGACGCGCGACTACGCCGTGCGCCGCGGCCCCTTCCGCGCCCCGGCCACCGTGCACGCGCTGGCCGGCGTCTCGTTCACGCTCGCGGCCGGCCGCACGCTGGCGGTCGTCGGCGAATCGGGCTGCGGCAAGAGCACGCTGGCGCGCCTGCTGACGATGGTCGAGCCGCCGAGCGGGGGCCGGCTGCTGGTCGACGGCATCGACGTCGCCGACGCCACGCTGCGCGATGCCGCACAGCGCCGGCAGCTGCGCCGCGCGGTGCAGATCGTGTTCCAGAACCCCTACGGCTCGCTGAACCCGCGCCAGACCGTCGGCGCCGCGCTGATGGAGCCGCTGCTGGTCAACGGCGAGCGCGATGCCGGCAAGCGCGAGGACGCGGCGCGCGCGATGCTGCGCCGCGTCGGCCTGCGTGACGAGCATTTCACACGTTATCCGCACATGTTCTCCGGCGGCCAGCGCCAGCGCATCGCGATCGCCCGGGCGCTGATGCTGCAGCCGCGGGTGCTGGTGCTCGACGAGCCGGTGTCGGCGCTCGACGTCTCGATCCGCGCGCAGGTGCTGAACCTGCTGGTCGAGCTGCAGCAGGCCTTCGGCGTGGCCTATGTCTTCATCTCGCACGACCTGGGTGTCGTGCGCCACGTCGCCGACGAGGTGGCGGTGATGTACCTCGGCCGCATCGTCGAGCAGGGCACGCGCGATGCGCTGTTCGGCGATCCGCAGCATCCGTACACGCAGGCGCTGCTGTCGGCGACGCCGACGGTGGATGCCGCGGCGCGCCGCCAGCGCATCCTGCTGCGCGGCGAGCTGCCCTCGCCGCTGGCCCCGCCGAGCGGCTGTGCCTTCCATACGCGCTGCCCGATCGCCATCGAGCGCTGCCGCGGCGAACTGCCGCTGCTGGCACCAGCGCTCAGCGACCCGGCGCTGCGGGTCGCCTGCCTGCTGCGTCAACGCTGAGATGTCAGCCCCCAGCTCACTTGGTTCGCGGCCCCTGGGATCGGAAGGATCCCTTGCGGGATCCTAGGGGCTCAGCCGGCTTGGGAGCGGCCCGGCGCCGGCTGCGGCCGCAGCCCCCGCAGCGCCAGCGGAACGCCGACCAGCGTCAACACCGCGCTGCACCAAGCGGCGGCCGGCCAGCCCCAGCGTTCGACGCCGGCGGCCATCAGCGGCGGGCCGATCAGCGCGCCGCCGGCACCGAACTGCGCCAGCAGGCCGTTGGCCCGCACCATGCCGGCCGCGCCGCCGGCGGCGGCCGGCAGCGCCGCAAACGCCAGGCTGAAATAGACGCCGTAGATGGCGTTCAGCAGCGTCGCCAGGAGCGCACTGCGCAACAGCAGCGGCGCCTCGACGAAGACGCCGAACATCAGCAGCGCCGGCAGCGCCATCGATGCCACCACCGGCCCCCGCGGATCGACACCGCGCCGCAGCAGCAGCGCCGCGACCAGGCTGCCGGCCACCGCGGCGATCGAGGCGACACCGGTCCAGCTGGCGGCGACGGTCTGCGCCGCGCCGGCCTGGCCGACCAGAAAGCTCGGCAGCAGCGCCAGCAGGCCGACCTCGGCCAAGGTGCAGCAGCCGAACGAGGCCGCGAGGCACCACACGGCGGCACCGCCGCCGTTCCGGAGGTCGGCGGCACCGCCGCCGTTCGGCAGACCGGCGGCACCGGTGCCGGCGGATCGATCGTGTGCCGCGGCGTGCGCCACCGGCACCGGCCCGCGGGCCTGCGCGAACGCACAGGCGCCCAGCGCCAGCAAGGCCAGCCCACCGGCCACCATCAGCGCCGGACGCCAGCCGAATTGCGCCGCCAGCGCCGCCCACAGCCACGCCCCCAGCGCCAGCCCGACCGGCACGAAGCTGCTCCACAGCGCCAGCGCCACGCCGATCACCGGGCCGGCGACCGAGGCAATCAGCACCGGCGCGGTGACGATCACGCCGAGGAAGCCGATCGCCTCGACCAGCCGCCACGCCAGCAGCGACACCGCGCCCTGCGCGAAGCCGGCGCCGCCGCCGCCGAGCGCCAGGCAGGCCAGCCCGCCGAGCAGCGTGCGCTTCAGCCCGATGCGCTGCGCCAGCAGGCCGGCCACCGCGCCGAGCGTCGCGCCGCCGACTTCCAGCAGCGAGACCGCCGCCGCCGCGGTCGTCAGCGACAGCCCGAGCTCGGCGGCGATCTGCGGCGCCAGCGCCGACAGCTTGCCCATCTGCGCCGCGCCGAGCACGCCGATCAGGTAGTAGCCGAGAATCGCCGGCCAGGGCGAGCCTCGACTCATCGCCGCCCTGTCCTGCCGGATCGACGACGATGACCCTGCACATCCACTGCGGCGACGCGCGCCAGCTCGGGGCTGCGCTGCGGCGCTGGCGTGCGCTGCGCCGCATCAAGCAGGACCATGCCGGTGCGCTGCTCGGCGTGTCGCAGGCCACCGTCTCGCGCTGGGAGAACGGGCGGCAGGCGCCCGATCCGGACGAACAGACGCGGCTGCGCACGCTGATGCAGGCGCGGCTCGACAGCGCTGCCGACCGCGAACTGGCGCGCCTGGTCGAGCACTCGCAGCGCCCGGTGCACCTGGTGTGCGACCTGACGCACCGCTTGCTCGCGCTGTCGCCGGCGCGCCAACGCCAGTGCCGGCTGCCGCGCGCCGAGCTGCTCGGCCGCTCGCTGTGGCGCTATGCCAGCGCCGAGATCATCGAAGCCGAAAGCCGGCTGGCAGCGCTCGACTGGTTCGGCCCGGCCGCACCGGCGCTCGAGATCCGCACCGGCGCCAACGACGATCGTGCAGCGGTGTCGATCGAGCCGAGCCGCTGCCGCTGGGTGCGCTTCCAGCTGGCCGACGGCAGCTTCGCGCGGCTGGTCGAGACGCTGGACGGCTATACCAGTGAATCCAGCCACGGCACCAACTGAGCCAAGGTGTCGAACTGACGGAAGCGCGGGTGCGCGTGCGGCGCCTCGGCCGCCTCGTGCGCCCAGACCAGCGGATACGGAATCAGCGCCGCGTGCGCGCCCGCCTCGAGCGCCGGAAGGATGTCCGAGCGCACCGAGTTGCCGGCCATCAGCGCTTCCTCGGGCGGTGTGCCGTGGCGGCGGAAGGCGCGGCGGTAGGTGTCGGCGGTCTTCTCGCTGACGATCTCGACGCCGGCGAACAGGTCGCCCAGGCCCGACGCGGCGAGTTTCGACTCCTGGTGGAACAGGTCGCCCTTGGTGATCAGGAGCAGTGGCGCGCGCTGCGCGAGCTGTTCCAGCGCGTCGCGCACGCCGGGCAAGGGATCGATCGGGTGCGTCATCAGCTCGCGACCGGCGGCGAGGATTTCGCCCAGCACGCCGGCGGGCGCGTTGCCGCCGCTCAGCTCGACGGCAGTCTCGAGCATCGACAAGGTGAAGCCCTTGGCCCCGTAGCCGTAGACCTTCAGGTTGCGCCGCTCCACCGCGGCCAGGTGCTCTTCGACCTGCGGCGCATCGGCATACGCCGCCAGCAGTTCGTTGAAGCGCTGGTGGGTCAGCCGGAACAGCGTCTCGTTGTGCCAGAGCGTGTCGTCGGCATCGAGGCCGATCAGCGTGGGACGGGTCATGGTCCGGCGAGCATACCGAGGCAACGGCCCGCGGCCGGCGCGCGGCGGTGAATGATTTATTCAGCGCCGGGTTCGGCGTCCGGCGGCTGCAGCCGGATCCGCGTGCCGGTCACGCCGACCACCTGGCCGGCGCGCAGCTTCGCGGTCTTGCGCAATTCCTCGCGGCCGTCGACCTGCACCTTGCCCTCGGCGATCAGCAACTTGGCCTGCGCGCCGCTCGGCACCACCCCGGTCGCCTTGAGCAGCTTGTCCAGGGTGATGAATTCGCCGCGCAGCGTGAAGTCGATTTTTTGCATGGGATGATCTGCTCGGCTGGGAGCCCGGCATTGTGCTGCGCCCGTGGCCGCCGAACTGGTACTAACAATGGTCATCGAGCGGTGCGCTCGACCGCCCCCCCGCCCACCGAGACCCCGGAGCCCCGGTAGATTTCCCTACATCGTCGAGGAGAAGCACCGGTCGGCAGGGTTTCTCCGGAGCGGCCCCGGCCGACCGTTGGATTGACCGGCTGGTCTTGTGTGGTACTATATTGGTATTGTTCGTCACACCACCTATGCGCCTCCAGTCCCTGCCCTCCGCCCAGCCCCGTTTCTTCATCGGCGTCGATGGCGGCGGCAGCGGCACGCGGGTGCGGCTGGTCGATGACCGCGGCCGCGCGCTCGGCCAGGGTGAAGCCGGTCCGTCCGCGCTCGGCCAGGGCATCGAGCAGGCCTGGGAGCACGTGCAGCTGGCAATCGAGCGCGCCTTTGCGCAGGCCGGGCTGCCGCTGGCGGCAGCGGCCGACTGCGCGCTCGGTCTCGGCCTCGCCGGCGCGCACACGCCGGCGCGCTGCGACCGTTTCATGGCCGCCGCGCCGGCCTATGCCCGCGTCGCGCTGGACACCGATGCCGGCACCGCGCTGCGCGGCGCCCATCGCGGCGCGCCGGGCTCGATCGTCGCCGCCGGCACCGGTAGCGTCGGCGAGGCACTGCGCTGCGATGGCCGGCGCGTGTCGGTCGGCGGCTGGGGCTTCGGCATCGGTGACGAAGGCTCCGGCGGCTGGCTCGGCCTGGCGTCGGTGCGCATCGCCCAACGCGCGCTCGATGGCCGCGCCAGCGCCGGCCCGCTGGCGCGCGCGGTGTGGCGGGTGGCCGGCGGCCAGCGCGATGCGTTGCTCGACTGGGCGGCGGTGGCCGGCCAGCATGGTTTTGCCCGGCTCGCGCCGCTGGTCTTCGACAGCGCCGACGCCGACCCGGCGGCACGCCGATTGCTCGACGAAGCAGCACACGCGCTGGTCGAAATGGCGGCGGCGCTGGACCCGGCGGCCGAATTGCCGCTGGTACTGATCGGCAGCATCGCAAAGCGGCTCGCGCCGCGGCTGCCGAAGGAATGGCTGGCGCTGGTTGTCGCGCCCCATGGTGATGCGATCGATGGCGCGCTGTTGCTGGCGCGCGAACCACGGGTTCTCGCCTGATGCTCTCTCCCGCGAACCGGCTCCCCGCCGACGGCCCCGCCGCCCGGCGACTGGACGGCCACATCCTGACCCCCCGCGGCTTCGTGCGCGGCCACCTGTTGATCGGCGACGACGGCCGCATCGCCACGGTCCACGGCGAGCCGCGCGACGAATACGCGGTGCGCCACGAAGGCCTGCCGATCCTGCTGCCCGGCTTCATCGACCTGCACGTGCACGGCGGCGGCGGCAGCGACACGATGGAAGGCGGCGATTCGGTCGAGCGCATTTCCCGCCTGCACGCCACCTACGGCACCACCTCGCTGCTGGCGACGACGATGACCGCGCCGCACGAAGAGCTGGTCAACGCACTGTCGGCGATGGGCCGCATCTGCGCCGAGCGCTCCGCCGGCGGCGCGCGTGTGCTCGGCGTGCACCTCGAGGGCCCGTACATCAATGCCGGCAAGCTCGGTGCACAGCCGGACTTCGTGCGCGCGGTGTCGATCGATGAGTTGCAGGAGCTGCACGCGCTGGCGCCGATCCGGCTGATCACGCTGGCGCCCGAGCTGCCGCACAACCTCGAGGTGATCGAGCCGCTGGTCGCTGCCGGCTTTCGCGTGCAACTCGGCCACTCGGCCGGCAGCTACGAGGACGGCGTCGCGGCACTGCAGCGCGGCGCGGGCGGTTTCACGCACCTGTTCAACGCGATGACCGGGCTGCACCACCGCGCGCCCGGCATGGTCGGCGCGGCGCTGGCGCATGCGCGTTACGCCGAGATCATCCCTGACCTGCTGCACGTGCACCCGGGCGCGATCCGCGCCGCGCTGCGCGCCATTCCCTGCCTGTACTGCGTCACCGATTCGACCGCCGCCGCCGGCATGCCCGACGGCGACTACAAGCTCGGCAGCCACACCGTCACCAAATGCCTGGGCGGTGTGCGGCTCGAGGACGGCACGCTCGCCGGCAGCACGCTGACCATGGACCAGGCGCTGCGCAACCTCGTCGGCCTGGGCCTGGAATTGGAAGAAGCGGCCCGCCGCACCTCGACCCACGCCGCCGACTACATGGGCCTGCATGACCGCGGCCGACTCGAACCCGGCGCCTGGGCCGACATCGTCGTGCTCGACCGCACGCTGCAACTGCAACAAGTGATCATCGAAGGAGAAGCGATTGAGCTCGCGGACGTCCACTGACGCGCCCCATGACGTACCGGTTTCGCGCATGCTGAGCGAGGCGCGCGAAGCGCCGGCAGCGATCGCCCGCGCACTGGCGGCCGACGGGGAGACGCTGGCCGCGCTGGGCCGCGTGCTGCGCGCCGAACCGCCGTCGGCGGTGCTGACGGTCGCCCGCGGCAGCTCCGACCATGCCGCTCACTTCATGGCCTATCTGGTGATGGCGCGTTTGGGGCGGCTGGTCACATCGCTGCCGATGTCGCTGGTCACGCTGTATTCGTCGCGGCTGCAGTGCGAGGGCCTGTTGTCGCTGGCCTTCTCGCAATCCGGCCAGAGCCCGGACCTGGTCGCGCCGCAGCGCTTCTTCCGCGCCGGCGGCGCGCGCACGGTGGCCGTCGTCAACGACCCGGCATCGCCGCTGGCCGAGGCTGCGCAATGGGTGCTGCCGCTGCACGCCGGCGCCGAACGCAGCGTCGCGGCGACCAAGAGCTACATCGCGCAGCTCGTCGCCGGCGCGCGCTTCGTCGCGCAGTGGCAGGGCGATGCGACCCTGCAGTCGGCACTCGAGGCCCTGCCCGAGGCGCTGGAATCGGCGGCCTACGCCGACTGGACGCCGCTGGCCGAGACGCTGATCGATGCCGACCGGCTCTTCGTCATCGGCCGCGGCCTGAGCCTGGCGGTGGCGATGGAAGCGGCGCTGAAATTCAAGGAGGTCTGCGGCATCCAGGCCGAGGCCTTCTCCGGCGCCGAGGTCAAGCACGGCCCGATGGCACTGATCGACGAGGGCTATCCGATGCTGGTCTTCGCACCGCGTGGCCCGGCGCAGGCCGGCCTGCTGGCGCTGGCCGACGAGATGCGCCAGCGTGGCGCGCGCGTGCTGCTGGCCGCGCCCGCCGGCACGCCCGGTGCCGAGCTGCCGCTGATCGCCACCGCCAACGAAGACCTCGATGCGATCAGCGCGATCCAGAGTTTCTATCCCGCCGTGGAAGCGCTGGCGCGCGCGCGTGGCCTCGACCCGGACGCGCCGCGTCACCTGAGCAAGGTCACGAGAACCCACTGAATCCGATGAGCCACCCCGATTTCCACCCCGGCCACCTGGTGATGGTCGACCTGCCGGGCACCTCGCTCGACACCGAGTCCGCCACCTTCCTGCGTCGCCACCACATCCGTGCGATCTGCCTGTTCCGCAAGAACCTCGGCAGCGAGGACGAGGTGCGGCGCCTGATCACCGAGCTGCGCGAGGTGCTCGGCCCCGAGGCGCTGATCGGCATGGACCAGGAAGGCGGCTCGGTCGTGCGCGCAACCTTCCTGCCGCAGGCACCGGCTGCGATGGCGCTCGGCGCGGCCGACGACGAAGCGCTGGCCGAAGCCGTCGGCGCGGCGGTGGCGCGCGGCCTGCGCTCGCTGGGCATCAACTGGAACTTCGCGCCGGTGCTCGATGTCAACAACAACCCGGCGAACCCGGTGATTGCCGAGCGCAGCTTCGGCGCCGACCCGGAGCGCGTCACGCGGCTGGCCGCGGCGTGGATGCGCGGCTCGCTGCGCGAAGGCGTGGCCTGCTGCGCGAAGCACTTTCCCGGCCACGGCGACACGCATGTCGATTCGCACCACGCACTGCCGACGGTCGACAAATCGCTCGAAGAGCTCGAGGCGCTGGAGCTGATCCCGTTCCGCGCGCTGGCGCACGGCCCCGATGCGGCGCCGGCGCTGATGACCGCGCACATCGTCTACCCGCAGATCGACGCGGCCCATCCGGCGACGCTGTCGCGCCCGGTGCTGACCGGCCTGCTGCGCGAACGCATCGGCTACGACGGCGTCGTGATCACCGATGCCCTCTTCATGAAGGCCGTGCACGAGCGCTACGGCCATGCCCGTGGCGCCGTGATGGCGCTGCAGGCCGGCGCCGACATGCCGCTGGCGCAGGGCAGCGTGCAGGAGCAGTCCGACACCGTGCAGGCGATCGAGGAAGCGCTGCGCGAAGGCGAGTTGCTGCCGCAGCAGGCGCAACGCGCCGCGCAGCGGCTGGCGCGCCTGGCGCAGGCGTATCCGGCCACGCCGCGGGTCTACGACGAGGCGCAGCGCGCCCACGACGACGCGCTGATGCATCGCGCCTGGGCGCGCGGGCTGACGGCGCTGGGCGGCGCGCTGCCACCGCCGCGCGGCGCGGCGCTGCGCGTGTTGACGCAGGCATCCGTCGCCAGCGATGGCGTCTCCGAAGCCGGCCTGCCGGCCGCGAAGGTGCGCGAGCTCTTCGCCGGTTTCGACAATGTCGAGTTCATCACGCTGCCGGATCTGCAGGCGATCAACGCCACGAGCTTGCCGCGCGATGGCCGCGTCAATCTGCTGGTATCGAACCAGCGCACGCGCTACCCCGGCACCGCCGCCGCGGCGCGCCCCGACCTGCACCTGGCGCTGTGGAACCCGTTCCAGGTGCTCGACATCGCCGCGCCGGCTCTCGTCAGCTGGGGCTACGCCGACGGCGCGCTCGCGGCTGTGCGCGCCTGGCTCGAAGGCGCCGCCGATGCGCCCGGCCGTGCGCCGGTGGCGCTGGCGCCGCTGTCCGCCTGATCCGCCCCCGCTGCACACGAAGAGGCTCCCGCCGATGACACCGTCCACGACCGCTTCAGGCGCGCCGCCGTCCGCCGGCAGCGCACCGGCCCGCTCGCCGATCACCTGGGTGCCGAGCCTGTACTTCGTGCAGGGCCTGCAGTTCTTCGTCGTCATGCTGATAGCCGGCCTGATGTTCAAGAAGATGGGCGTGCCGAACGACCAGATCGCGCGCTGGACCGGCGTGCTCGGCCTGGCCTGGGCCTTCAAGCCGCTGTGGAGCCCGTTCCTCGAGATGGCGCGCAGCAAGAAGCTGCTGGTGGTGGTGTTCCAGTTCACCGGCGCGGTCGGCCTCGCGCTGCTGGCGCTGGCGATCCAACTGCCGATGTTCTTCGCCGCCAGCATCGCGGTACTGTTCCTGCTGGCCTACTCGTCGGCGACGCACGACATCGCCTGCGACGGCCTGTACATGGCGAGCTTGAGCCCGAAGCAGCAGGCCGCCTACGCCGGCTGGCAGGGCGCGTTCTTCAATGCCTCGAAGTTCCTGACGCTGGGCGGGCTGCTGGTGCTCGCCGGGCACCTCGAGAAAAGCATCGGCGTGCACCACGCCTGGTCGCTGATCTTCGCCTTCCTGGCGCTGCTGCTGGCCGCGCTGGCCGCGTACAACGCCTGGGCGCTGCCCGGCGGGACATGGGCCCCCAGGTCTCGGCTGCGCCAAGCCCGCCCCCCGGGGGGGTCGAGCGAAGCGGCAGAGCCGCATTCGCTCGGCGCCGAAGCCCTGCCCCTAAGCATGGACAGCGTACTGAGCACGCTGCGCGAGGTGCTGAAGGACTTCTTCGCCAAGCCGGGCATCGGCATGGCGTTTCTCTTCATCATCCTGTTCCGTCTCGCTGAAGGCCAGGTGCAGACGATCGGCCCGCTCTTCCTGATCGAGCCGCGCGACAAGGGTGGGCTCGGGCTGACCACGGAACAGGTCGGCGGCATCTACGGCACCGCCGGCACCGCGGCCTTCCTGGTCGGCAGCATCCTCGGCGGCTACTTCACGTCGTGGCTGGGGCTCAAGCGCGCGATGCCGATCCTGATCCTCGCGATGGCGGTGCCGAACGTCGTCTTCTGGTACCTCAGCCTCACGCTGCCGACCGACCTGATCCACACCGGCGTCGCGATCAGCGTCGAGATGGCCGGCTACGGCTTCGGCTTCGTCGGCATGATCCTGTACATCATGCAGGCAGTCGCGCCGGGCAAGTACCAGACGGCCCACTACGCGCTCGGCACCGGCGTGATGCAGCTGGGGTTCATCCTGTCGAAGACGATCAGCGGCGACATCCAGGTCGCGCTCGGCTACCAGAGCTTCTTCCTGTGGACCATCGCCTGCGGCGTTCCGGCCTTCCTGCTGCTGTTCTTCGTGCGCATCCCGGCGCCGGAGCGTTCCGACCGATGACTCGCTATCACGCATTCGGCGCGGCCCTGCTGCTCGCGCCGACCCTGGCCGTGGCCGCTGCGGCCCCGATCTTCTTCGACGACTTCAGCGATGCCGACACCAGCACGCTGCCCGCCGCCGGTTGGCAATTGCGCAGCGCCGCCGGCCACCCCGGCGTGCCGGGCGGCCAGTGGCGGCCGGACGCGCTGTCCCTGGTGGACGACCCCGCGCAGCGCGGCAACCGGCTGCTGCGCCTGAGCGCGCGCACCGATGGCACCGGCGAGGGCACCGTGCAGGCGCAGCTCTGCCACCAGCGCAAGCTGCTGCACGGCACCTACGCCGCGCGGCTGCGTTTCTCGGACGCGCCGACCGCGGGCATCGACGGCGACCCGGTGATCCAGACCTTCTACGCCGTCGCGCCGCTGAAGCATGCCTTCGATCCGCAGTTCAGCGAGGTCGACTGGGAGTACCTGCCCAACGGCGGCTGGGGCAGCGACAAGACGCGGCTCTACGGCATCTCGTGGCAGACGGTGCAGGTGGAGCCCTGGGAGGCGCACAACAGTGCGCACGAGGAGTTCCGCTCCTTCGACGGCTGGCACGTGCTGCTGATGCAGGTCGAGCCGGCGCAGGTGCGGCTCTTCGTCGACGGCAAGCAGGTCGCCCGCCACGCGGGCCGCAACGTGCCGGTGGTGCCGATGGCGGTGAGCTTCAACCTGTGGTTCTCGCCCGGCGGCCTGCTGCCGAAAAGTGCCGAGCCGCGCGCCTACACGCAGGACGTCGACTGGGTCTTCCACGCCGCTGGCCGCACGCTGAGCCCGGCGCAGGTGGCCGCCGAGGTCCAGCGCCTGCGCCGCAAAGGCACGGCGCGCATCGACACCGTGCCGGCGCCTCAGCCCCCTCTCGAGAGCCGCTGTGATTTTTAGCCGTCAGCGCCGCTAGATCGCATTCAGCTCGGCCACGAAGTCGTAGGTGTCGCCGCGGTAGATCGACTGCGACAGCTCGATCGCCCGCCCGTCGCGCAGATAACCCAGCCGCTCGACCAGCAGCCCCGCATCGCGCGGCTTGGCCTCCAGCAGCTTGGCCTGCTCGTCGTTGAGCAGCAGCGCGTGCAAGCGCTGCAGCGCCCGCACGGGCCGATGCCCGGCGCGGTCCAGCGCTTCGTAGAGCGACGTATCGACCGCCTCCAGCGACGGCAGCGCAAACGCCGCGATCGTCGCCGTCTCGATCGACATCGGCGCGTCGTCGGCATAGCGCAGCCGGTTGAAGCGGTAGACGGTGGTGCCCGGGCTCATCGCCAGCTTCAGCGCCTCTTCCGGCGTCACCGTGCCCTCGGCCTTCTTCAGCCAGACGCTGCGCGGATTGCGGCCGCGCGCGCGCATGTCCTCGGAGAACGAGGTCAGCTTCGAGAAGTTCTTGTCGATGCGCGTGCAGACGAAGTTGCCGGCGCCCTGGCGGCGCTCGAGCAGGCCTTCGTCGGCCAGGCCATCGATCGCCTTGCGCACGGTGATGCGCGAGACGTTCAGATCGGCGGCGAGCTGGCGCTCCGACGGCAGCGCGTCATCGGGGCCGAGGATGCGCTTCTCGATCGCCTCGCGCAGCGCCTGCTGCAACTGCAAATACAGCGGCTGGTTGTTGCTCGGGTCCAGCGTGCGCAGGATCTGCGTCAGCGCCGCCGGATGGTGGGCTTCACTCCTCATCGCCGGTCTCTTTGCCTCGCCGTTGCTTAAGTACCACTATCGTACCAGAAGCGATTGACGTGGCTCCTCGCGCTTGTACTAGGTGGGTGGTGGCACCGCTGCTGCGCAGCCTGCGCCTCGGTACTGGACTGCATTTGTAAGCACCGGATTCGGGTAAACGGCTAGACCGGTCCCACAAAGTGGTAGTACATTGGTACGCATCCACTTTAGACCAAGCGCCCCGGCGCGCAACCCCACCTCACCCGCCACCCATCTGTACGAGGAGCACATGAAGGCAACTTTGACACCCATCGCATCGGCCGTCGCGTTCGCGCTGATCGGCACGGTCGCGCAAGCGCAGCAGCAGACCCAGCAGGACGACAAGAAGGCGCAGCAGGTGGCTCAGGCGCCGCAGGCTCCCGCAGCACCGGCGGCACCGGTCACTGCGCCGATCCAGCTGGCGCAGGCGCAGACCGCGGGGCCCCAAGCCGGCACCACGCCGCCGCCGACGGTCATCGAGGTCAAGGGCATCCGCGCCTCGCTTGAATCGGCCGTGAGCGTCAAGCGCAATGCCACCGCCGTGGTGGACGCCGTTTCCGCCGAAGACGTGGGCAAGCTGCCGGATTCCGACGTCGGCGAAGCCATGGGCCGCATCCCGGGCGTTTCGGTGGGTCGCGATTTCGGCCAAGGCGCTTCGGTATCCATCCGCGGCACCGACCCGCAGATGACCTACACGACGCTGAATGGTCAAACGGTGGCCTCCACCGGCTGGTATGACCAGAAGGCGATCGACCGCTCGTTCAACTACTCCCTGCTGCCGCCCGAGCTGATCGGTGGCCTGGAGGTCTACAAGTCGTCCCAGGCCGACCTGACCGAAGGCGGCATCGGCGGCACCGTGATCGTCAAGACGCGCAAGCCGCTGGATCTGGCTGCCAACACTGCCTTTGCGAGCCTCAAGTTCGGCAAGGGCAGCATCAGCGATTCGAACCGTGAAGGCTCCGCCCTCTACAGCTTCAGGAACGACAGCAGGACGTTCGGCGTGCTGATCGCCGGCGCGCTCGAAAAGGGCGACTACATCCGCCGCGGCGTCGAATCCGACATGCGCTGGTCCGGCGACGTGGCCCCGACCTCGTTCGTGCAGGAGCGCGAGCGCAGGGCCCTGGGCCTGACGCTGCAGGCCCGTCCGGCGCAGGGCGTCGACATCAGCCTGAACTACCTGAAGCTCGAACTGGATGCCAACAACTCCAACAGCAGCCACTACATCTTCACGGGCAACTCCGGCAACTGCGCGCAGACCAATGCGGCCGGCCTGTGCGTGCTGCACACCCGCGCAGCGGGCAACCCGGCCACGGACAACGTGTTCCTGCAGAACTGGGTGCGGTCTTCCTCGATGTCTTCGGACAGCCTGGTGCTGGACGGCTCCTTCAAGACCGACGGCTTCAAGCTGTCGGGCGTGGTGGGCTCGACCAAGGCCGATGGCGGCACCAACCAGACGGCCAATTTCGCCTATGGTCAATGGGCTCCGTTGACCAGCGCGCCGCAGCTGCCCCTCTGGACGGGCACGATCGATGCCACCGGCCACCAGATTTCCGTCAAGCCGTCGTCCAACCAGACCATCGGCGTCGGCAACCTCCCTGCCACCTCGTCGCCCGAAACCTGGGCCTCCGGCCGCGGCCCCAACGCGGACAAGGAAAACTTCGTCCAAGCCGACGCGACCATCGATCTGAACTGGGGCGGGTTGACGGCGTTCAAGACCGGTGCGCGTGCCTCCGAGCACACGTTCACGCGCACCGGGGCGCGTGGCGTGCATGCCGCGACTGCCGTTCCGGGCGCCACGCCGAGCCTGCACGACGGCACCCTGGAGGTTGTGGGCGGCTGGAGCATTCCGCGGCCGAACATCGACGCCATGCTGGCCCTGGCCTCGGCCAACATCACCAACTGGGTTGAAGACCGCTCGGCATACGGGCAGCTGAAGGAGAAGAACAAGGCCTTGTACGGCATGGTCGAGTTCGAGAAGGACGCGCTGCGCGGCAACGCCGGCCTGCGCTACATCCGCACCAACGTCTCGGCCACCGGCTACAACTTCGACGGCACCCCGACGACCGATGTGGGCCAGAACAACGGCTGGAGCAAGAGCAAGGTCACGCGGCAGACGAGCTACGACGATGTCCTGCCGAGCATGAACCTCGTCTACTCGCTGAACCAGAACATGATGCTGCGCGTGGCCGCTGCCAAGGCGATCACCCGCCCGAACTTCGACAACATGTTCCTCACGACGGTGGTCGGTTTCGACGACACCAACGCGCAGAACGACGCGTTCACCTACGGCACGCCGGACCTGAAGCCGCAGAAGTCCACGCAGTTCGACCTCAGCTTCGAGTACTACTACGGGCGTGGTCGCGGCAACCTGTTGTCGGCTGCGATCTTCCACAAGAAGATCGACAACTTCGTCACCACGCAGACCCAGCTGAACCAGCGCGTCGGCACGGTGAGCCCGGACACCGGCCTGGACAACTGGACGATCAACCGCTACGTCAACGCCGGCGGCGGCAGGATCAACGGGGTGGAAGTGCAGGCCAACCATGCCTTCGGCAACGGCTTCGGCATGACAGGCAACTACACGTACGCCGATGCCAAGGCACCCGCCACCAGCTACCTCGACGAGCTCAACCTCTTCACGCTGTCTTCGCGCCACACCGCCAACCTGGTCGGCTACTTCGAGACCGACGTGTACTCGGCCCGTCTGGCCTACAGCTGGCGCTCCAAGTACATGGTTCGCGAGAACGGCTGGTACGGCAATCGATTTCACGACGCCATCGGCAGCCTGGACCTGAGCCTGGGCTGGAACATCACCAAGAACCTGCGGCTGACGTTCGAAGCGCTCAACCTGACGAAGGAAGACGACGTGCAGTACGGCGCAGGCAACGCCGCCAAGCAGCGCGCCTCGCTGCAAAATGGCTTCCCGACGTGGTCGTTCAAGGGTGAAACGACTTACCAGGTCGGCCTGAGCGCAAAATTCTGAGGGCCCGAAGGCTACGGCCCGTCTCCCGCAAAGCCCGGCTCAGGCCGGGCTTTTTTATCCTTGCGCCATGAGTCCACCCGTCACGATACGCATGCCACCCGACATCCAAAGCGTGGACATCGGCGGGCACAGCATCGTCTTCATCGACAACTTTTTGCAGGACCCGCAGGCCTTGGTGGAGGCAGCCGCCCAAAGCCCCTTCGAGCGGCCAGCGACGCTGGACGAACTCAAGGGCTACCCGGGCCTGCGCGCGCCCGCGCCGGCGGCCTACACGCAAACGCTCACGGAGTTGCTGGACCCGCTCATCAAGGTCAATTTCCAGGTACCCGAACACCTGGGCGTCAAAGTGGGACTGAGCGCGTTCTCCCTCACCACCGTTCAGCCTGAACAACTGGGGCCCCTGCAGCGCACACCCCACTTCGACGCCAGCACGCCGTACTACATGGCCGCCTTGCTCTGGCTGTGCGACGAGAGCCATGGCGGCACCGGCTTCTACCGGCACAACGCCACGGGCTGCCAGCGCATCACTGCCGGGAACCGCGAGCGCTACCTCGACGTTTACAACGAGGAAGTCAATCGCCGCCGCCCGCCGCCGCGCTACTTCGACCGTTCAGACGAACAGTTCACCTTCCTGGGCATGATGCCCGCCCGCTTCAACCGCCTGGTGGTATATCCCGGCAGCTTGTTGCACAGCGCGTGCATCAACCCCGCCCGCAGCTTGAACAGCGACCCGCGCAAGGGCCGCCTGACGGTCAACACTTTCTACGATTTCTGAAAATCCCGGCATGTGCCGCTAGATCGCATTCAGCTCGGCCACGAAGTCGTAGGTGTCGCCGCGGTAGATCGACTGCGACAGCTCGATCGCCCGCCCGTCGCGCAGATAGCCCAGCCGTTCGACCAGCAGCCCCGCATCGCGCGGCTTGGCCTCCAGCAGCTTGGCCTGCTCGTCGTTCAGCAGCAGCGCGTGCAACCGCTGCAGCGCCCGCACGGGACGATGGCCCGCGCGGTCCAGCGCTTCGTAGAGCGACGTATCGACCGCCTCCAGCGACGGCAGCGCAAACGCCGCGATCGTCGCCGTCTCGATCGACATCGGCGCGTCATCCGCATACCGCAGCCGGTTGAAGCGGTAGACGGTGGTGCCGGGGCTCATCGCCAGCTTCAGCGCCTCTTCCGGCGTCACCGTGCCCTCGGCCTTCTTCAGCCAGACGCTGCGCGGATTGCGGCCGCGCGCGCGCATGTCCTCGGAGAACGAGGTCAGCTTCGAGAAGTTCTTGTCGATGCGCGTGCAGACGAAGTTGCCGGCGCCCTGGCGGCGCTCGAGCAGGCCTTCGTCGGCCAGGCCATCGATCGCCTTGCGCACGGTGATGCGCGAGACGTTCAAGTCGGCGGCGAGCTGGCGCTCCGACGGCAGCGCGTCGTCGGGGCCGAGGATGCGCTTCTCGATCGCCTCGCGCAGCGCCTGCTGCAACTGCAAATACAGCGGCTGGTTGTTGCTCGGGTCCAGCGTGCGCAGGATCTGCGTCAGCGCCGCCGGATGGTGGGCTTCACTCCTCATCGCCGGTCTCTTTGCCTCGCCGTTGCTTAAGTACCACTATCGTACCAGAAGCGATTGACGTGGCTCCTCGCGCTTGTACTAGGTGGATGGTGGCACCGCTCCTGCGCCCCGGTACTGGACTGCATTTGTAAGCACCGGATTCGGGTAAACGGCTAGACCGAGCCCCTAAAGTGGTAGTACATTGGTACGCATCCACTTTAGGCTAAGCGCCCCGGCGCGCAACCCCACCTCACCCGCCACCCATCTGTACGAGGAGCACATGAAGGCAACTTTGACACCCATCGCATCGGCCGTCGCGTTCGCGCTGATCGGCACGGTCGCGCACGCGCAGCAGCAGACCCAGCAGGACGACAAGAAGCCGCAGGCGCAACAGGTGGCTCAGGCGCCGCAGGCTCCGGCAGCGCCGGCGGCGGCGGCCTCCGCCCCGCAGGCACAACAGGTCGCGCAAGCCCCGGCCCAGCCGCAGGCGCCCCGCGCCGGCACGCCGGCGCCCGAGACCATCGTCATCACCGGCATCCGCGGCTCGCTGCAGCAATCGCTGAACCAGAAGCGCGCCGCCGACAGCCACACCGAGGTCATCACCGCCGAGGACATCGGCAAGATGCCTGACAAGAACGTCGCCGACTCGCTGCAGCGCGTGCCCGGCGTGACGATCAGCTCGGCGGGCGCCACCGAAGGCGGCTTCGACGAGAACGACCGCGTCTCGATGCGCGGCACCAACCCCAGCCTGACGCAGACGCTGATCAACGGCCACCCGGTCTCGTCCGGCGACTGGTTCGTGCTGAACCAGAGCGACAACGCCGGCCGCAGCGTCAGCTACACGCTGCTGCCGTCGGAACTGGTCAGCCGCGTCGTCGTGCACAAGAGCTCGGAGGCCAGCCTGATCGAAGGCGGCGTCGCCGGCTCGGTGAACATCATCACCCGCAAGCCGCTCGAGTTCCGCCAGCAGCTGACGCTCGAAGCCGCGCTCGGCGCCGTGCACGCCACGCTGCCGAAGAAGACCGACCCGCAGTTCAATGCGCTGGTCAACTTCAAGAACGATTCCAGCACCGCCGGCGTGATGCTGCAGGTCTTCTCCGAGAAGCGGCATCTGCGCCGCGACGGCGTCGAGATCCTCGGCTACAACCAGATCTCCCCGACCAGCGATGTCGTACTCGGCAATGCCACCAAGGGCATTGCACCTCACCCGGACCTCGCCAACGTCTACTACCCGCGCTCGACCGGTGCGGCGTTGTTCGAGCAGGTGCGCAAGCGCGAAGGCGGGTTGCTCGAGGTGCAGGTTAAGCCGATGGCCAACCTGACCCTCGACGCCTCGGCCTTCGCGTCGAAGATGGACGCGTCGAACTACAACCGCAACTACCTCGTGCACGCGCCGTTCTTCTTGAACGAAGGCCGCGGGCAGGCGCCCGATCCGGGCTATGTCGTGCGCAACCAGACGCTGGTGAAGGCGAAGTTCAGCCCGATTCCGAATGCCGATGGGTCGCCCTCGACACAGGCTTATGGCGTCTACGACCAGATCGCGCGCCCCGACGAATCGGCCGAGACGACGTTCTTCAACTTCGATGCCAACTGGCGTGCCAGCGATGCGTTGACGCTGAACTTCAAGGCCGGCACGTCGACCGGCAAGGGCAAGACGCCAACGCAGAACGTCGCCGAATGGGACGTAGGCAAAGGCACCGGAGCGTCGTGGAATCTCAATGGCGTCGACAGCGCTCCCGACTTTTCGCTGCACACGCCCGCCAACGTACCCGGAGGCGATGCCACGCGCTCGCTCGACTGGATCTTCGGCTACCAGAACGTCAACATCAAGGACAAGGACGACTGGGCGCAGATCGACGGCGAGTTCGCACTCGACGCCGGCATGTTGTCGACGCTGAAGTTCGGGGTCCGCGCAGCCAAGCACACGCGTGACTCGCTGGGCGTCATCGCGCAGGGCCCTGGCCCAGGCGCTTTCGACCTGACCAAGTGGCCGAGCACCTTCGCCAACTATCCCGGCAACTTCGGCTCGGGGCTGGGTGGCACGTTCGCCCGCGACATCTGGTACTACACGTACGAGCAGATGAACGCGGTGGCCCCGGGCTTGTCGAACCGCGACCCGAAGATCCGCGCCTATCCGCTGGCCGATTTCGAGCTCGAGGAGAAGGCCAACGCCGGCTACGTGCAGGCCAACCTCGAGGGCAAGGGCTGGCGCGGCAATGTCGGCGTGCGCTTCGTGCAGACCAAGGAGCACGTGATCAAGTTCATCAACGTGCCCGAGACGGCGCCCGGGGCCATCATCGGATCGGCCTTCGGCGCTTTCCTGCCGGTGGTGACCGACCACAGCTACAACGACGTGCTGCCGAGCCTGAACCTGCGCGTCGACGTCGCCAAGGACATGGTGGCGCGCTTCGCGGTGTCGAAGACCATGACCCGGCCCGACTATTCGGCACTGGCGGGCGCGTTGAACCTGGCGCCGCCGGCCAACCAGGGTGACATCGGTCGCGGTAACGGCTCGAACCCCGACCTGAAGCCGGTGCGTTCGACCAACGTCGACGCCGCGCTCGAGTGGTACTACGCGCCGCGCGCGCTGGTCTCGGCCGGTGCCTTCTACATGGACCTGCGCAGCTACGTCGGCCTCGGCAAGGTGCGCCGCCAGTACATCACCTTCGATCAGGCGCACCCGAACGGCTACATGGCCGACTACGACCTCGACGTGCCGATCAACAGCAGCGGCAAGATCAAGGGCCTGGAGCTGGCGATCGAGCAGCCGTTCGGCAACTTCGGCATTTCGGCCAACTACACCTACACCGATGCGAAGGAAAAGGGCGGCGGCCCGATCGTCGGCGCCTCGCGCAACATCTACAACCTGGTCGGCTACTACGAGGACGACCGCTTCAATGCGCGCGTCGCCTACAACTTCCGCTCGCACTTCTACAGCGGCCTGGATCGTTCGACAGCGTTCAGCCAGGACGACACCGCGTCGCTGGCCGCATCGCTGGGCGTGAAGATCAGCGACAAGCTGAGCGTCTCGCTCGACGGCATGAACCTGAACAACCCGAAGCTGAAGTACTACGCGCTGAACGGCGATCAGCCGCGATCGATCTACCAGAACGGCCGGCAGTTCTACCTGACGCTGCGCGCCAAGCTCTGACTCAGAGTCTTCATCCCCGAAAGTCTCCTCGGGTTCGTAGGGCGGTCCGGCGCAAGCCGGCCGCCCTTTTTTGCCGCCCTTTTTGCATCTATGCTCGGCGCCCGATGGAGTATCAGATGCACGTGCTGCCCGCTGACCAGCGCATGGCGGTCAGCGCCGATCAAACCCTGCTGCAGGCGGCACTGCACGCCGGCCTGCGCCTGCCCCACTCCTGCCGCAACGGCACCTGCCGCAGCTGCATGTGCCGGCTCATCGACGGCCGCATCGGCTACCGCATCGCCTGGCCCGGACTGCTGGCCGAAGAGAAGGTCGAAGGCTGGATCCTTCCCTGCGTCGCCTACCCCGAGACCGATGTGGTCATCGACGCGCCCGCGGCCTCGGCGGCCTGACAGCAATCATTCTTTGCACTGCGGCGCCGGCCGTCTGGCACGATGGCGTTGCAAGCTTCGCTGATGGAGGTACGCCATGCGAGCCCTGTCGATCAGACCCATCGTCTCCGTGCTGGCCGCGGCGTCCTGCCTGGCTTCGACCGCGGCGCTCGCCGGCACGGTCGAGGTGCAGTTCGTCGAACCGGACAAGTACGCCGACGCGCGCGACGGCCTGCACCGCCGCGAAGACGTCATGAAGGCGTTCGCCGATCGGCTGAAGCAGCTCGGCGAGAAGCGCCTGCCGCCATCGCAGTCGCTGCGCATCGAGGTGCTCGACATCGACCTGGCGGGCGACGCGTTCCCACGCGTCGCGCTGCGCGACACCCGTGTGCTGCGCGGGCGCGCCGACTGGCCGCGCATGCACCTGCGCTACACGCTGCGCGAGGGCGACAAGGTGCTGAAGAACGGCGAGGAGCACATCTCCGACATGAACTACCTGATGAGCACGCGCCTGTGGAAGGACGAGCCCTTCCCGTACGAGAAGCGCATGCTCGACCAGTGGTTCAGCGAGCGTATCGCAGCCGCACCGGCACGCTGACCCTGCTTCGTTCTCAGCGCCGGCGCGCCTTGCGCCCTTCGGCCGCCGGCGCCAGCGCGTCGTGCAGCGCGACGTATTCCTGCGTCAGCTTGTGCTTCGCATCCAGGTGCACCAGCGGCGTCGCGCTCTCGTGTGATTCCTTGACGCGCACGCTCGCGCTCAGGTAGGGCGCCAGCACCGGCAACCCCTCGTCGACCAGCTCCTGCACCAGGCGCTGCGGCAGCTTGGCGCGCGGCTGGAACTGGTTGACGACGATGCCGGTCACCTGCAGCCCGCGGTTGTGGTCGGACTGGATCTCCTGCACGCTCTCGAGCAGCGAGTACAGCGCGCGGCGCGAGAAGTCGTCGCAATCGAACGGGATCAGGCAGCCTTCGGCCGCGATCAGCGCCGAGCGGGTGTAGAAGTTCAATGCCGGCGGCGTGTCGATGTAGATGCGGTCATAACTGCCATTGAGCTCGGCCAGGGCATCGCGCAGCTTGTAGATCTTGTAGCGCGATTCGAGCTTGCCGTGCAGCTCGTCGAGCAGCGGGCTCGACGGCAGCACGTGCAGCTGCTCGAAGCGCGTCTCGGCGATGAAGTCGGTGGTCGACTTGCTGCGCAGGCTGAACTTCAGCGTCTGGTCGAAGAATTCGGCCAGCGTGTCGCGCGGCGCATCGGTGGCGTCGCCGAGCAGGTAGCGCGTCGAATTGCCCTGGGCATCGAGGTCGATGACCAGCGTGCGCAGGCCCTGGCTGGCGCTGATGGCCGCGAGGTTGCAGGTGATCGTCGACTTGCCGACGCCGCCCTTCTGGTTGAACACGACGATGCGCATGCCGGTGCCTTGGGTCCTTCGGTGGTGCGCGCGATTATGCTGCGGCGCAGCACCAGCGAGGATGCCTTATGCTCCGTGGAGGGCAGCGGCACGCGAATGGCGCGAAGCCGGCCAACACAGGAGGACGACCACTTTGGCGACCCCCAATTACTCGTACGAGAAACGCCAGCGCGAGCTGGCCAAGAAGCGCAAGGCCGAAGAGAAGCGGCAGAAAAAGGTCCACAAGCCTGGGGAGGGCCCGGCGGACGACGCCGCCTCCGGCCCACCCTCCGAGCCGGGCCAGAGCCCGGCGAACCCGCCTGCGCCCTCGGGCGAGTAATCAGCAGCACAAACAAAAACCGCGGCCTGGGGCCGCGGTTCTGCTTTTGGCGTGGTCGCCGAAAGTCGGTCAGAGGACCTTGATGTTCGCGGCCTGCAGGCCCTTCGGGCCTTGCTTGACTTCGAACTCGACGCGCTGGTTCTCTTGCAGGCTGCGGAAACCGCCGCCGTTGCGGATCTCGCTGAAGTGGGCGAACAGGTCGCTGCCACCGTTCTCAGGAGTGATGAAGCCGAAGCCCTTGCCGTCGTTGAACCATTTGACGACGCCGGTCTGCGTGGTGCTCATGTACTGTGTTGCCTTACGAATGGACTGGAAAAACATCGCGGCCGGCAAACCGCCGGCCGCTGATGCCCGCCGAATGTAGCAGCAACTGAATGACGCTCCCTTTGCGTGCCTCACCCTGCTGCATCCGCCATGCGGTCTTACCCGTAGCGCTGCTAGAGGCGGCCCCCGACACTAAGGGCATGCGCACCTCGCGGCGGCCGAGGGGCCGTCGATATGATGAATCGAGACCCGACGGAGACAACAAGACCATGTTCGACTACGTAGTGATCGGTGGCGGATCGGCCGGCTCGGTGCTGGCCTCGCGCCTGAGTGAAGACCCGGCCGTGAAGGTCTGCCTGCTCGAAGCAGGCGGCGTCGACAAGAGCGTGCTGATCCACTGCCCGGCCGGCCTGGCGGTGCTGGCCAAGAACGGCCACGCGAACTGGGCCTTCGAGACGGTGCCCCAGGCCGGCTTGAACGGCCGCCGCGGCTACCAGCCGCGCGGCAAGGTGCTGGGCGGCTCGAGCTCGGTCAACGCGATGGTCTACATCCGCGGCCAGCGCGAGGACTACGACGGCTGGGCCGCCGAAGGCAATGCCGGCTGGTCCTACGAGGACCTGCTGCCGTATTTCAAGCGCGCCGAGCACAACGAGCGCGGCGCCGATGCATGGCACGGCAGCGGCGGTCCGCTGAACGTGATGGACCTGCGCAGCCCGAACCGGCACGGCCCGAACTTCGTGCAGGCCGGCCAGCAGGCGGGCCTGGCGCTGAACCGCGACTTCAACGGCGCGACGCAGGAAGGGGTCGGTCCCTACCAGGTCACGCACCGCAACGGCGAGCGCTGCAGCGCTGCCAAGGCCTACCTCACCGCGCACCTCGGCCGGCCGAACCTGCAGGTGATCACCGATGCGCACACGACGCGGCTGCTGTTCGAAGGCAAGCGCGCGGTCGGCGTCGAATACCTCCACGGCGGCGCACTGCGCCAGGTGCATGCGCAGCGCGAGGTGCTGCTGTGCGCCGGCGCGCTGCAGTCGCCGCAGATCCTGATGCTGAGCGGCGTCGGCCCGGCCGAGCACCTGCAGCAGCACGGCATCCGCACGCTGCTGGACCAGCCCGGCGTCGGCGCGCAGCTGCACGACCACGTCGACGTCGTGCTGGGCGTCGACGCGCCGCACCTGAAGGACCTGTTCGGCCTGTCGGCCAGCGGCCTGTGGCAGGCGCTCGGCGCCATGCGCGAATGGAAGCGCCACCGCAGCGGCCCGCTGACGACCAACTTCGCCGAAGCCGGCGCCTTCCTGAAGAGCAGCCCGGATGTCGCGACGCCGGACCTGCAGCTGCACTTCGTGATCGGCAAGCTGGTCGACCACGGCCGCAAGACGGTGTTCGGCCACGGTTATTCCTGCCACGTCTGCCTGCTGCATCCGAAGAGCCGCGGCAGCCTGCGCCTGGCCAGTGCCGATCCGCGCGCCGCCCCGCTGATCGATCCGAACTTCTTCGGCCATCCCGAGGACATGCCGCGCCTGGTGCGCGGCGTCAAGCTGATGCGCCACATCCTCGCGCAGCCGGCGCTCGCCGGGCTGGGTGGGCGCGAGATGGCCGCGTCGGCCAGCGCCCGGACCGACGCCGAGATCGAGGCCTTCATCCGCCAGTACGCGGACACGATCTACCACCCGGTCGGCACCTGCCGCATGGGTCCCGGTGCGAACGATGTCGTCGACAACGAGCTGCGGGTGCGCGGACTGCAGGGCCTGCGCGTCGTCGATGCGTCGATCATGCCGAGCATCGTCAGCGGCAACACCAACGCGCCGGTGATCGCGGTGGCCGAGAAGGCCGCCGACCTGATCAAGGCCGCCGCGCGGCGCGGCGTCGAGGCGCCGGCGGCGGTCGCCGCGGCCTGAACGGGAGAAGGGCCGGCACCTGCGGGTGCCGCGTCCTTTGAAACCTAGGCTGCGGGCGCCTCCAGCCCGCGGCCCTGCAGCACCGGCACCGCGCGCAGGCGCTCGGCGGCAAAACCGACGAAGGCCCGCACCTTGGCCGCCGCCATGCGGCCGGCCGGGTAGACCAGGTGCACCGGCACCGGCGGCGGCTCGTGCGCTTCGAGCACCACTTGCAGCCGGCCGTCGCGCACTTCGTCGGTCACCTGGTAGGCCAGCGCCCGCGCGAGGCCGAAACCGGCGCAGGCGGCGGCCACCTTCAGCTCGACGGCGTTGACGACCAGGCGCTGCTGCGGCGCGCCCGCCTCGCGCGGATCACCGAAATGCCAGGGCTGGGCGCCCTGCCCGTCGAAGCTGAAGCCGATCGCCTGGTGCAGCGTCAGGTCGGCGGGCCGCCTCGGCACGCCATGCGCCTGCAGGTACGCGGGCGATGCAACGACGACGCGCCGCAGATGGCCGACCGGCAGCGCCGTCAGGCTCGAGTCCGGCAGATGCGCGATGCGCAGCGCGACGTCGTAGCCCTCGTCGATCAGGTGCACGACGCGGTCGGCGAAGAATGAGCGCACGCCGAGCGCCGGCTGCGTGGCGAGGAATTGAAGCAGCAGCGGCGCGATGTGGCGGCGGCCGAACAGCGCCGGGGCCGTCACCGCGAGCACGCCGCGCGGTTCGTCGCGCTGGCCGCTGACGGCGGCTTCCGCGTCGTCGAGCTCGCCGAGGATGCGCCGGCAGTCGGCGACGAAGGCCTCGCCGGCTTCGGTCAGGCGCAGGCTGCGCGTGCTGCGGTGAAGCAGCGGCGTGCCGAGCCGGCGCTCGAGCGCGGCGATCGCCCGCGTCACCGCGGGTGCCGACGCGCCGCGCTGGCGCGCGGCCTTGGCGAAACCGCCGCTGTCGGCGACGGCGACGAAGATGCGCAGGCTCTCGAGATGGTCCATCCCGCCATTACGCCAAATGGAATTCTCAAATGTCAATCAGGCGGATTCATATCGGAGAACGCAATGGCTACGCTGCGGCCTTTCCACCATCAGAACGAAGGATCGCGATGCCCCGCCCTGCCCAGCCGATCACGCTGTACCGCTTCACGCTCTCCGGCCACGCGCACCGCGCACAGCTGATGCTGTCGCTGCTCGACCTACCGTACCGGCTGGTCGACATCGACCTGATGAGAGGTGAGCAGAAGGCCGCCAGCTTCGTCGAGCGCAACCTGTTCGGGCAAGTGCCGGTGATCGAGGACGGCGACTTCACGCTCGCCGACAGCAACGCGATCCTGATCTACCTGGCGCTGGCCTACGACGCCGACCGGCGCTGGCTGCCGGCGGACGTGCGCGTGCAGGCCGAGGTGCAGCGCTGGCTCGGCGCGGCGGCCGGGCCGCTGGTGCGCGGGCCCGCGGTCGCGCGCTGGCAGCGGATATCGGGCCAGGGTGACGGCGTGGCGCTGCACGCCGCGAGCCACCAGCTCTTCGCCCGGCTCGAAGGCCATCTGCAGCAGCGCGACTGGTTCGTCGGCGAGGCGCCGACGATCGCCGATGTCGCGCTGTACAGCTACACCGCACGGGCGCCGGAGGGCGGCATACCGCTCGACGACTATCCGCGGCTTCGCGCGTGGCTCGCGCGTGTCGAGGCGCTGCCGGGCTTCGTCGCGATGCCGGTGGCCGCGCCATGAACGCCGCGCCGGACGACGCGCCGTTCCATGCCGGCGAGGTCGCGCTGCAGGCGCGACTCGGCATGCACGAGCGACTGGCCCAGGTCGGCCGCAACATCATCCGCGACCACATGCCGGAGCAGCATCGCGAGCTCTTCGAAAAGCTGCCGACGCTGCTGGTCGGCGCGCTCGACGACGACGGCCAGCCGTGGGCCACGATGCTGCATGGCGCAACGGGCTTCGTGCGCACGCCGGACGCAGGCACGATGACGATCGCCGCGCTGCCGGCCGCTGCCGATCCGGTCGCCGCGCTGATCCGCTCGGGTGCGGCAGTCGGCCTGCTCGGCCTCGAGCCGCACACGCGGCGCCGCAACCGGATGAACGGCCGCGTGCTCGTCGCCGACGATCGTGGCTTCAGCGTCGAGGTGACGCAAAGCTTCGGCAACTGCCCGAAGTACATCCAGGCACGCGAGCCCGAGCGTGTCGAGCGCCACGCGGCGCCGGCGCTGACCGAGGGCCCGTCACTCAGCGCCGCGGCGCGTGCGCTGGTCACACGCGCCGACACCTTGTTCATCGCCTCGGCCAGCGGCGCGCGCATCGGCCCGGCGCGCGCCGAGGGCGTCGACGTTTCGCACCGCGGCGGCCTGCCCGGCTTCGTGCAGATCGAAGACCACGACGGCGCCTGCACGCTGACGCTGCCCGACTACAGCGGCAATTTCCTCTTCAACACGCTCGGCAACCTGCAGCAGTGGCCGCGCGCGGGGCTGCTGTTCATCGACCATCACTCGGGCGACCTGCTGCAGATCGCCGTCGAGACGCGGATCACGCACGAAGGCCCGGCGCTGGCGCGCTGGCCGGGCGCGCAGCGGCTGCTTCATGCACGCGTGCAGCGAGGCGTCTGGCGCGCAGGCGCCCTGCCGTTGCGCTGGACCGCGCCGGCCTTCGCGCCGCAGTTCGAGGCCATGGCGCGCGAGTTTTCGGGAAAACCCGTGCAGGTTTGAAATCGCTGTGCCACAATCGCGGGCTTCGCCGATCGGGACATTCCGATGACCTGATCGGCGATTCTTCGTTCATCTCCCTGACCCTCATCGAGCCGGGCTCCGCCACCAGTGCGGGGAACTTCAAGCCGTGTCTCGAGGCCTGGTTGGCGGCGATGCCGTCGCTCCAGACGTTCGGGCCCGCCGGCGCACCCTTCGCGCCGTCATTCCCTTGCTTGGCGACTTCACCTGCGGTGAGCACTGCGTGCCGCCGCGGCCGTGCCTCGTCGTGGCTTCGTTGGCCACCGGGCATGGCTCGCTCGATGAAAGTGTTCCATGAGTTTCGAACCCCAGATCGACCCCACCCTGATGGTCGACACCCCGGCTGACAACAACAACAACACCTCGTTCGACGCCCTCGGCCTCGCGCCGGAAATCTTGAAGGCGATCATCCACGCCGGCTACCCGTCGCCGACCGACGTGCAGGCCGAAGCCGTGCCCGTCGCGCTGACCGGCGTCGACCTGCTGGTCTCGTCGCAGACCGGCAGCGGCAAGACCGCCGCCTTCGTCTGGCCGGCGCTGCAGCGCATCCTGCTGGCGCGCCAGGACCCCTCGAAGAAGCGCCTGAAGGGCCAGCCGCAAGGCCCGCGCATCCTGGTGCTGGCGCCGACGCGCGAGCTGGCGATGCAGGTCTCGCGTGCCTGCATGCAATACGGCCACGGCGTGCAAGGCCTGCGCATCGCGCACGTCGTCGGCGGCGTGCCCTACCAGGCACAGCTGAAGGCGCTGCGCGGCCCGCTCGACATCCTGATCGCCACCCCCGGCCGCCTGCTCGACCTGATGGGCTCGGGCGCGGCGATCATGTCGCAGGTCGAGATGCTGGTGCTCGACGAAGCCGATCGCATGCTCGACATGGGCTTCATCGACGACATCACGACCATCGCCCAGGCGCTGCCCGAGCAACGCCAGACGCTGATGTTCAGCGCCACCTTCGCCGGCAACGTCGGCCAGCTGGCGCGCCAGCTGACCCGCGATCCGCAGCGCATCAGCATGCAGTCGCACACCGACACGCATGCGCAGATCGAGCAGCGACTGCACTGGGCCGACAGCCCGTTCCACAAGCATGCGCTGCTGGAGCAGCTGCTCGCCGACCGCCAGCTCGACCAGGCGGTCGTCTTCACCAGCACGCAGCGTGATGCCGACGAGCTGGCCTACAAGCTGGGCGAGATCGGCCACCAGGTCGCCGCGCTGCACGGCGGCATGCCGCAAGGCCGCCGCAACCGCGTGCTGCAGGGCCTGCGCCAGGGCCAGCTGCGCGTGCTGGTCGCCACCGACGTCGCCGCGCGCGGCATCGACGTGCCGACGATCAGCCACGTCATCAACTTCGGCCTGCCGATGAAGGCCGAGGACTACGTGCACCGCATCGGCCGCACCGGCCGTGCCGGCCGCACCGGCCTGGCGATCACGCTGGCCGAGCGCCGTGACATCGGCATGATCCGCCGCATCGAGCGCTTCACGACCCAGCGCATCAGCGCGACGGTCGTGCCGGGCCTCGAGCCGAAGGCACCGCCGCCGAGCGACAAGCCGACGGGCGACCGCTCGTTCGGCAAGCCGATGGGCCGCGGCTTCGGCGGCAACAAGTCCTTTGGCAACGGTGGCGGCGGCTTCGGCCGCGGCAAGCCGAGCGGCGGTCCGCGCGGCAACGGCGGTGGCTTTGGTGGCGGTTTCGGCGGCGGCGGTTTCGGCGGCGGCAAGCCGCGCGGTCCGGCGCGCTGAACCCCCACGGCGTGTCCTAACACGCCAACTGCACGGCCTGCAGCGGCAGGCCACTGCGCTGGTCGGTCACGACCAGCAGCAGGCGCGCCGGCCGGCCGCCCTCGCCTTGACGCGGTGCGGCCACGCTCCACTGCTGTGGCGCGGCACCGCGCCAGGCCGGCTGCCGGCCGTACGCGCGCACGACGTGGTCGTGGCGCAGCATGGCTCCGCGGTTCTCGCCGGCCTTCACCGCGCTGCCGTGGTCGTCCTCGAGCAGCGCCCACCGGGCGGTGAGCGCCTGCGGTGCGCCGGGCAACGCGGTGACTTCCACCTGCACGCGCAGCGCATCCTCGCGCTGCAGGCGGATCTGTACCGGCGCCGCCGCCTCCGCTGGCGGCAGCGCGGGCCAGCGTCGCCAGTCGCGCCCATTGACCAGCACCTGCGGCGTGTAGCTGAAGCGCGCACCGCTGCCCGGGACGACCTGTGCCTGCCGAGCGCTGTGCGCCGGATCGCCGAAGCGATCCTTCCAGCCCAACGAATCCCAGTAGTCGACATGGAAGGCCGCCGCGAGCACGTCGCTGCGACCCTTCAGCGTCGACAGCCAACGGTCGGCCGGCGGGCAGGAGTCGCAGCCTTCGGAGGTGTACAGCTCGACCAGGTGGGTCTGCCGGGCACCGGATGACGCTTCGCAGCGCCCGGGCTGCGCGACCGCGGCAGTCAGCGCCCCGGACAACGCCGCGGCCAACAGGCCATGGTGGAGAGAAATCGTCATGCCCGTTCGGTCGAGTGAGGATCCACGGACCTTACGCTCGGGGCGTGAGAATCCGCGCATGGATGTTTTGCCGCTGCGCCTGCCAACCGGCGCCGACCTGCGAATGGCGCTGCAACAGGCGGCGCCTGCGGCGGCCTTCGTGCTCGCCGGCATCGGCAGCTTGTCGGTGCTGAAGCTGCGGCTCGCCGGCGCCGCCGATCCGACCGAGTGGCAGGGTGACTTCGAGCTGCTGACCTTGTGCGGCTCGCTGTCACCGGACGGCCCACACCTGCACGCGAGCGTCGCCGACGCCGAGGGCCGCGTCTTCGGCGGCCATGTCGCCGCCGGCTGCATCGTGCGCACGACGGCTGAAGTGCTGATCGCCGTCCTGGCGGACTGGCAGTTCAACCGCGCCACCGATCCGGCGACGGGTTACGCCGAGCTGATCACGCAGCGGCTGCGCTGATCGCCCTCCGGCAGCCCCGGCCGCTTGGCGCCGCCGCGCTATGCTTGCCGCCCCCTGGCGATCGTTCGCCGCAGTCCACTTTCCCCCGCATGGCCGGCATCCACATCACCGACATCGAATCGGCCATCAACTGGTGGCGCGAGCGCTCGCCCTCGCCCGACGGCATCACCGCCTGCGCACAGGTGCGCGCGCTGGCCGAGGTCTATGCGCTGATGGTGTACTACCGCGAGCCGCTCGCCGACGAACACTCGATGCCGCCGGCCGCGCGCGAGGCCTGGCTCGGCTGGTACGCGCAGACGCCCGACGCGCCGTGCATCGCGATCTGCTCGACCGCCCAGGGCGACGCCGTCTGCAAGGGCTGCGGCCGCACCGAGGACGAGGTGCAGCACTGGCCGGTGTTGAGCCCGGCCGAGAAGCGGCTGGTCTGGCGCCGCATCACGCAGCAGGGCACGGCGTGGCGCTTCAACCGCTATGCCGAGCGCGCCCGCCTCGCCAATGGCGCCGACCATCCGGCGCCCGACAGCTTCAGCCCGCCGAATAGATGAGCCCCGCCCGGCCGCCTCGGGCCACGAAGAGGCCCCCTTCGGGTCTCGGGGGCTCGCTCCCGCTTGGCGGGACCGGCCGCAGGCCGTAGGGTGCACCATTGACCCCGGCGGGCTTTGCCGCCAGCGTTCGGCGCATCGTGCCGCTCGCCTGGCCGGTCTTCGTCGGCCAGCTCGCGGTGCTCGGCTTCTCGACCGTCGACACGGTGCTGGTCGCGCGCCACTCGGCAACCGACCTGGCGGCGCTGGCGGTCGGCTCGGCCGCCTACGTCACGGTGTTCATCGGGCTGATGGGCGTCGTGCTGGCGCTGAGCCCGATCGTCGGCCAGCTCTTCGGCGCACGAAAACTGGCCGAAGCCGGCGCCCAGCTGCACCAGGCGGTGTGGCTCGCGCTCGGGCTGTCGCTGCTCGGCAGCGCGGTGCTGCTGTTCCCCGCGCCCTTTCTCGCGCTGTCGCAGGCGAGCCCGGAAGTAGCGTCCAAAGTACGCGGCTACCTGCTGGCGCTGGCTTTCTCGCTGCCGGCGTCGCTGCTGTTCACCGCCTTCCGCGGCTTCAACGTCGCGGTGTCGCGGCCGAAGGCGGTGATGGCGCTGCAGCTGGGCGGCCTGGCGCTGAAGATCCCGCTGTCGGCGACGCTGGTGGTCGGCGCGCCCGGGCTCGGCCTGCCCGCGCTCGGCGTCGAAGGCTGCGGCATCGCCACGCTGGTGGCGATGTGGGCGCAGGCGATCGCCGCCTGGATCCTGCTGCGGCGCGACCCGTTCTACGCGTCGTTCGGATTGCGCGGCCATGGCCTGGACCGGCCGCACGGGCCGTCGCTGAAGGCGCTGCTGAAGCTCGGCGTGCCGATGGGGCTGTCGATCCTGATCGAGGTGACCGGCTTCTCGTTCATGGCGATCTTCATCGCCCGCCTCGGCGAGACGCCGGTGGCCGGGCACCAGATCGCCGCCAACCTGGTCGCGCTGCTGTTCATGATGCCGCTCGGCTTGTCCAACGCCACCGGCACGCTGGTCGCGCAGCGCATCGGCGCGGCCGATCTGCACGACGCCCGCCGCCTCGGCTGGCACGGCATGCAGCTGACGCTGCTGGTGGCGCTGGTGATGGGCGGCGGCGTCTACCTGGCACGCGGCGCCGTCGTGCGGCTGTACACCGACAACCCGACCGTGATTGCCGCCGCGTTGCCGCTGGTGGCCTGGGTGGCACTGTTCCATGCCGCCGATGCCGTGCAGACGGTCGCCGCCTTCGTGCTGCGCGCCTGGCGCATCGCGACCGTGCCGCTGGTGATCTATGCGGTCGCGCTGTGGGGCGTCGGCCTCGGCGGTGGCTTCATGCTGGCTTTCGATGACGGTACGCGCTTCCCCGCAGCATGGCGCGGCGCGCCGGGCTTCTGGATCGCCGCGACCGCCGGCCTGGCGGTCGCCGCCGCGGGCCTGAGCCTGTTCTTGCTGTTCGTGTACCGCACCAAGGAGCGCGAAGCGCACACCGCCGTGGCCGCCACCGACTGAATCAGACGGCCGGCAACGCGAGCACGAAGCAGCTGCCGCCGCCCTCGCGCGGCTCGCAGCGCACGCTGCCGCCATGGTGCTCTGCTATCTGGCGCACCAGGCTCAGGCCGAGGCCGACGCCGCCTTCGCGCTCGGCATGGCCGGGCAAGCGGAAGAACGGCTCGAAGATGCGCTCGCGGTAGGCCGCCGGCACGCCGGGGCCGCGATCGCTGACGCGCGCTTCGGCACCGCCATCCGGGCGACGGAAGATCTCGGCTTCGACCTCCGCGCCGCCGTAGCGCCGCGCGTTTTCCAGCAGATTGCGCAACGCGCGCCGCAGCAGGCGTTCGCTGCCGCGCACCGTCACCGCCGCGCCGGCAGCCTGCGCGCCGACGCGAGCGGCCTCCTCCGCGGCCAGGCCGAGCAGCTCGACCGGCTCGCTGCGCTCGATCGCCTCGGCCGTGTCGAGCCGGCTGGCCAGCAGCACCTCCTCGACCAGCGCGTCGAGCTCGGCGACGTTGGTCTCGATCTCCTTGCGCAGTGCCGGCCGCTGGGGCTCCGCAGCGTCGGTGTACAGCGCGACCGCCATCTTCAGCCGCGCCAGCGGCGAGCGCAGCTCGTGGCTGGCGTTGGCCAGCAGGTTCTGGTGCGATCGCACCAGCGTTTCGATGCGTTCGGCCGCGCGGTTGAAGGTGTTGGCGACCGCGGCGACCTCGTCGCTGCCCGAATCGTCGACGCGCTGGGCGAGCCGGCCGGCGCCGAAGGCTTCGACGCCCTGCTTGAGCGTTTCGAGCCGCCGCGTCAGCCGGCGCACCACCGGGTAGGCGCCCGCGGCGACCGCCAGCAGCAGCAGCACCACCAGCACCACCGGGCCGATGGCGGCCGGCAGCCCTTCGCCGGGCAGCAGCAGCGTCGAGGGCAAGCGCAACCCGCCCGCCCCTGGCGCAGCCGCATCATCGTCGCGTGGCGCCGGCGCGCGCTCGCGCCAGGCGCCCGGTCCGCCTCCGGGACCACCGGGGCCTGCTCCCGCGCCCCCCGGTCCACCGCCGGGCACGGCGCCGAAAGGCCCGCGCGGGCCCTCCGCCCAGCCGGGCCGCGGGGGGCCTGCCGGCCCGCCGAGCGCCCGGGGACCCTCGCCCTGGAATGCGCGCCGCAACGGGCGCCTGGCGATCCACAGCGTGCGGCCGTCATCCAGTGCCACCGGCGTCGCCGGCATTGCGCCCTCAGCCTCGCGGCGCAGATAACTCTCCGACGCGCCGATGCGCTGGCCGCGCGCATCGTGCAGCGCCATCGGCAGGCGCAGCCGCAGCGACCACTCGCGCAGCGCCTCGGCCTGCGCCGCGGCCGGCGCGTCGGCGGCCGGCAACGACCGCTGCACCAGCTCGGCCCAGGCAGCGACGCGCTCGTTGGCTGCCGCCTCGAAGCGCACCCGTTCCTGCGCCAGGTGGCGCTGCCACAGCCAGCCCGAGACCAGCGCAAACAGCGCCAGCGCCGCGACCACCGTCAGCCAGATGCGCAGATAGAGCGACTTCACGGCGCGCCGATCACTCGTCGGCGTCCTGCTTGCGCGCGAACACGTAGCCCGAGCCGCGCACCGTCAGCACGCGCTTCGGGCACTTCGGGTCGTCCTCGATGCAGGCGCGGATGCGCGAGACGTGCACGTCGATGCTGCGATCGAAGGCCTCGATCGGATGGCCCTTCAGCGCATCCATGATCTGGTCGCGCGAGAGCACGCGGCCGGCGCTCTGCGCCAGCACGCACAGCAGATCGAACTGGTGGCCGGTGAGGTCGCAGGCCTTGCCTTCGATGCGCGCCTGGCGTGCACCCATGTCGATCTCCAGGCGGCCGAAGCGCAGCAGCTCGTCGCCGGCGGTGTCCGGCTCGGCACGGCGCAGCAAGGCCTTGATCCGCGCCAGCAGCTCGCGCGGCTCGAAGGGTTTGGGCAGGTAGTCATCGGCGCCGAGCTCGAGGCCGACGACGCGGTCGAGCGGCTCGCCGCGCGCGGTCAGCATCAGCAGCGGCAGCCGCTTCAGCCGCGCATCGGCGCGCAGCTCGCGGGTCAGGTCGAGGCCGTCGCCGTCGGGCAGCATCAGGTCGAGCACCAGCGCGTCGTAGGCTTCGCCGCGCAGCCGCTCGCGGCCGGCAGCCAGCGAACCGGCCGTGTCGACCTGGTAGCCGTGGCCACGCAGGTAGTCGCCGACCATCGTCGTCAGCCGGGCGTCGTCGTCGATCAGCAGCAGTCGTGCGCTCATGGGGCCATTATTCAAAAACAAAAACGCCCCGGCGCACGGGGCGCCGGAGCGAAACTCCTGGGAGGAAGGAAATCAGTGCGCATCGGCCGTAGGGCCGGCTCGACCAAACTAGCTGCGCTTCGGCGCGCCACCCGACTCGCGCTCGCGGTGATGGCGCTCCATCATGTCGCGCCGCTTGCCCATCTGCTCGGCGAGCTTCACGCGCTGCTCCGGCGTCAGCACGGCCGACGCATCGATCATCGCCTGCAGCATGCGCTTGCTGGCGGCTTCGTGCAGCACCGCCTGCTTCTGGCGCAGCGCTTCGGCGGCGCGGGCGTCGACGGTCGTCGCGGTGAAGACCTGCACCCACTGCGCGCGCAGGTCGCCGGCGGCGGCCCGCTGCTGGTGCACTTCGTCGCGCGCGGCCTTGAAGATCTCGTGCACGCGCGCCTGCTGTTCGGCGCTGGCGCCGATCGACTGCAACAGTCGACCGGACATCATCATCGAGCCATGGTGTCCCCCACCGTGGTGGCCGCCCCCCGGCATGGCCTGCGCGAGCTGCGCGGCGCCGCCGGCCAGCGCCAGCACCAACATGCCGGCTGCCAGGGCCCAGGGGCCTTTCGAGCGCATCGTCGTGATCATTGCGGCTTACCTCATCGAATCAGGTTGCGATGAAGTCATTCTGGGCAGGCGACTTATCGGCCCCTCATCCGGGGGGTAAAGATCTGCAAAGGGGTACGGTCGGGGGGCTGGCCGCTCAGCCGCCGGCGGCTTCGACACGCACCAGCCGGCGCCGCAAGGCGTAGTTCGCGTTTTCGCAGCGCAGTTCCAGCCGCAGCAGCACGCCGCTGCGCCGGTCGACGGACATCACGCCATCCAGCCTCGTGCTGCCACCGGCGCCGGCCGGCGCATCGCCGAACAGCTCGATCACCGCGACGTCGAAATCGCGGCCGCCGATCTGCTGCGGCCCGATCGCCACCACCTGGCCGCGCACGCGCGCGGTGCCGGGCGATGCGTCTGCGGCCGCGAGCTCGCCGGCGAGGACCTGGCCGAGCTCGAGCTCGCGCCGCAGCAATCGTTGCCACCCGATCAGCTGCGAACGCTGCGGCAAGCTCACCGCCTGGCCATCGAGATCGACTGAGAATTCGGGCGGGTCGCTGCGCAGCGAAGCGACGCGCATGCCGAGCTCGTGCGGCAGCCCGCGATGGCCGGCGCGGTGCTCGTAGACCAGGCGATCACCGAGTGCCACCGGCAGCGCGCCAGCACCCTCGGAGGCCGACGCGGCGGTCAGGGTGGTGTCGCAGCGACGCCGAGCGGCGGCGACCTGCATCGCCTCGAAGCGGCCCTTCAGCTCGGCGAGTTCCACCGCCTCCATGCCATCGGGTCGCATCGCCAGCAGCGCCGGCCAGAACACGGTGACGCCGAGGCCGAGCGCGATCATGTTGTGGCCGACACGCGCATCGACCGCATAGGCCACGTCGGCTGCGCGCTGTTGCACGCTGTCGATCTCACCGAACAGCCGGTCGCAGTTCCAGCTTGTATAGGCAGCCGGATCCCCGGGTTTGGCGCGCACGTCGACCGAGCGCGTGGCGCAGCCGCTGGCCAGCGCCAGGACGCCGATCGCCAGCCAGGGTCCGACGGAATGCATGGCCGGCGATTGTGCCTGCAGCAACGCCCGCGGCGCCAGTGCGGTGATCGCCGGGGTTCAGCGCTGCGCCTGGGGCGGGGCCTGGGTCGGCTGAGCCTGCGCCGTCTGCGCCGTCTGCGCCGTCGGCAGCGCGAGTTCGTTGCGCACGTCGACGACGCCTTGCGGCGCCCGGGCCAGCACGGTCGCACGATCACGCGCTTCGATGGTCGGCGCCGGTCCGCGCAGCGTCACGATGCCCTCGCGCGTGTCGACCTCGATCTTCAGTGCGCTCAGCGCCGGGTCGGCGGCCAGGGCAGTCTTCACGCTGGCCGTGATGCCGACATCGCCGACCGCACCGGCCGCACGGGCCACCGACTGCGAGCCGCGCTCGACGACGCCGTCGGCCGAACGCCGCACCTCGTCGCCCAGGCCGCGCACGGCGTTCTCGCCGCGTTCGACCGTGGCATCGATGCGCTCTCCGAGCGTCGCGCTCTCGTAGTAGTCGGAGACCGCCAGGCCGGCGATCACCGCACCGACGGCAGCCGGGATCAGCCAGGCGAACCAGCGGATGCGACGGCGCGGCGGTGGTGCGACACGGGTCGGCTTCGGCGGAGGTTGCGTCGCGACAGCCGATTCCAGCGGAGTGCGATGGGTCATCATGGCCCCAAGCCTAGAGCTCGCCCCCCTTCGCGCCTGTCGGCGGCCCGGCGGTTTTGCTGTCCGTACAGTCCTACGACGCGCCGACCCGGTCGGACTCGCGCAGGAAATCGGACAGGTGCGCCTCGCCCACCTGAAGCTTGTCACCCGCGCGGTAGTCCGACGGGCTGACATCGAAGGGCAGCGTGCGTTCGGCCGGATGGGCGCCGCGGCGGTCGAGCTCGTTCGAGATCTGCTGCTGCAACTGCAGCAGCGCCGGGTGCGCCATCGTGTTCAAGCCGTCGAGCTGGACCATGATCTTCTGCAGCACCGGTGCCGGCGTCGCGACGATCGCCTGAGCACCCTGGCGCCCGAGCGCCGATTCCAGGTAGCGCAGATGCGGCAGCGCATGCCGCGAATCGGGTCGCGCGTCGAGCAGCGTCTTCAGCGCGGCGCGCTGCACGACAGCCCCGGCATCGGTCGGCGGGCCGGCCGTCGCGGCTGTCGGCTCGGGTGCCGCGACAACCGGCGCGGCGCGGCGCTCTTCGAGGCTCAGGCGCAGCGCGCCGCCATCGCGCGCGAGGCGCACATGGCCGAACAGCAGCTTGCGCACCAGGCCGACCAGGCCGCCGCGCGGCTTCTTCGCGGGAAGGGGGGCGGATTCGGGGGGCGTGTGGCGGGTGGACATCTCGAAGCACAAGGCAGTACGCCTTAGGGATATCGGTTGTTCACGCGCCGGCTTGAACGCCGTCTCCGGGGCCGGGCAGCGATGCGCCGAACACATGCGCCGGCGCCGCGTCGAGTGCGAGGTGGTAGTGCATCACCGGCCGCTCGTACATCACGACCTGCATCGACGCGCGGGGCACGAAGCCGCACGCTTCCAGCAGCCGCGCCGAGGCCACGTTCTCCGGAAACACCCAGGCGCTCAGCTCGTGCAGTTGTCGCTGCTCGGCTTCGCGACGCAGCGCTGCAACGAGTGCGCGTCCCACGCCACGGCGGCGCAGGTCCGGCGTCACGAAGAAACGCAACTCGCCGTCGAGCAGATAGCCCGCACCGGCGACCTCCGATCGCCCATGCCGCACCGCGGTAACGGCCAGGTGCGCGCCGCGCGGGCTGTCCTGGCAGGCCTGCCACTCGCGCAGCAGGATCTCCCGCGCGCGCCGCGGCGCGAGCGCGGCGCCGAAGCAGCCGCGCATCACGGCGGGCTTGATGATGATCGACTCGAGCTGCTCGAGCACAGCCGGGGAGGTCGGACCGATGGTCAGATTCGGCGTTCGATGGGGCGATGCTTTCACCGGATCGATTCTGAATCGGTCCAGACGTTGGGGAGCGTTTCAGAGGTAAGGAGCTTGCGCCGATCGGGTCGTTTGGAGCAGGAAAGAAAAACGGGCCGCGAAGGCCCGTGTTTCGTAGTCGTCTGGCGGAGAAGGAGGGATTCGAACCCTCGATACGGGGTTACCGTATACCGGATTTCGAGTCCGGCGCATTCGACCACTCTGCCACCTCTCCTGATCCCGCTTCACCGGTGGTCGCCCGGGTGAAGCCTGCGATTCTAGCGCATCAATTCCGCAGTTCTTCCAGGCCGCCGAGGTACGGACGCAAGGCCGCCGGGATGCGGATGCTGCCGTCGGCCTGCTGATGGTTCTCGAGCACCGCCACCAGCGTGCGGCCGACCGCCAGGCCCGAACCGTTGAGCGTGTGCACGAGCTCGGGCTTGCCCTGCGCATTGCGATAGCGCGCCTGCATGCGCCGCGCCTGGAACGCGCCACAGTCGGAACACGAGCTGATCTCGCGATAGGTGTCCTGCGCCGGCAGCCAGACCTCGAGGTCGTAGGTCTTGGTCGCTCCGAAGCCCATGTCGCCGGTCGACAGCAGCATCACGCGGTACGGCAGCTCGAGCTTGCGCAGGATGACCTCGGCATGCCCGACCATCTCCTCGAGCGCGCGCGCGCTGTCTTCCGGGCGCGTGACCTGCACCATCTCGACCTTGTCGAACTGGTGCTGCCGGATCATGCCGCGCGTGTCGCGCCCGGCCGAGCCGGCTTCGGAGCGGAAGCACGGGCTGTGCGCGGTGAGCTTCACCGGGAGGTCTTCGGCCTTGAGGATCTGCTCGCGCACGGTGTTCGTGAGGGAGACCTCCGAGGTTGGGATGAGGTACTGCTCCTGCGGCACCTCATCCCCCGCTTCCGCACCCCGGAAGACCCAGAACATGTCCTGCTTGAGCTTGGGCAGCTGGCCGGTGCCTTCGAGGATCTCGCGGTTGACGATGTAGGGCGTGTAGCACTCGGTGTAGCCGTGCTCGGCCGTCTGCACGTCGAGCATGAATTGCGCGAGCGCCCGGTGCAGCCGCGCCACCGGGCCCTTCATGAACGTGAAGCGCGAGCCGGCGAGCTTCGTGCCCATCTCGAAGTCCAGGCCGAGCGGCGCGCCGAGGTCGACGTGGTCCCTGACCGCGAAGTCGAACACGCGCGGGTCGCCCCAGCGGCGCTGCTCGACGTTGGCATGCTCGTCGGGGCCGACCGGCACGCTCTCGTGCGGCAGGTTCGGCACGCTCATCAGCAGCATGGCCAGCTCGGCCTGCAGCGCTTCGAGCCGTTCACCGCCGGCCTTCATCTCGTCGGCGATGCCGCTCACTTCGGACATCAGCGCCGAGGTGTCCTCGCCCTTGCCCTTGAGCTGGCCGATCTGCTTCGACAGCGCATTGCGCCTGGCCTGCAGCTCCTCGGTGCGGGTCTGCAGCGTCTTGCGTTCGCCCTCGAGCGCGCGAAAACGCTCGACGTCGAGGAAGGGTTGCGGGGTCTTGCGGGTCTCGAGCCGGGCGACCACCTGGTCGAGGTCGCGGCGCAGCAGGCTGATGTCGAGCATGAGGTGTCCTTGGAATCGGGGCGATTGTAGAAACGGCACCCGAGGGTGCCGTTGTGTGCTGCATGCAGACGAACGGCGCGGGCTCAGGATCGCGAGGAGGAGAACTCGCGCATCGACTTGTCGCCCAGCCCCACCGGCAACGGGAAGCGCACCGTCTCCTCGACGCCGGACATGCGGCGCAGGCTCACGGCGCCCAGCTCGCGCAGCCGGGTGATGACCTGCTGCACCAGCACGTCCGGCGCCGATGCGCCGGCGGTGAGCCCCACGCGCGGGCGGCCCTCGAACCAGGCGGGCTGCAGGTCGGCGGTCGAATCGATCATGTACGCAGGCGTGCCGATCCGCTCGGCCAGTTCGCGCAGCCGGTTGCTGTTGCTGCTGGTCGGGCTGCCGACGACGATCACGACGTCGACCTGCGGCGCCATCAGCTTGACGGCGTCCTGCCGGTTCTGCGTCGCATAGCAGATGTCCTGCTGCTTCGGCTCGCGCACCTGCGGGAAGCGCAGCTTCACGGCGGCGAGGATCGCCGCCGCATCGTCGACCGACAGCGTGGTCTGCGTGACGACGGCGAGCTTGTCGCCCTTCGGGCTCACGCCGGCGACGTCGGCCACCTCCTCGACCAGGTAGATGCCCTCGGACAGCTGGCCCATCGTGCCCTCGACCTCAGGATGACCCTTGTGGCCGATCATCACGAACTCGTAGCCTTCCCTGGCCAGCTTGGCGACCTCGACGTGCACCTTGGTCACCAGGGGGCAGGTGGCATCGAAGATCTGGAAGCCGCGCTGCTTCGCTTCGTCGCGCACCGCGCGCGCCACGCCGTGGGCGCTGAAGACCAGCGTCGCGCCGGGCGGCACGTCGGCCAGGTCCTCGATGAAGATCGCGCCCTTGGCCTTCAGGTCGTTGACGACGTAGGTGTTGTGAACGATCTCATGGCGCACGTAGATCGGCGCGCCGAAGCGCTCCAGCGCGCGCTCGACGATCTCGATCGCACGGTCGACGCCGGCGCAGAAGCCGCGCGGCTCGGCCAGCAGCACATCGTCTACCCGCGTGTTGAGTTGGGTCGCCGTCATGAGACCCCCTTGGCGCTGCGCGCCATCCCCCCGAGGGGGAGCGAGCGCCTTCGGAACGGCCGGGCGGCGCTCACAGCACGCCCACGACGTGGACCTCGAAGCTCACCGGCTGCCCGGCCAACGGGTGGTTGAAGTCGAACAGCAGCCAGTCGTCGCCGACCTCGCGCACGACGCCGGCATAGGCGCCCTGCCCGTCCGGGGTCGGGAACTGCACGACGTCGCCCGGGCCGTACTGCGCGTCCGGATCACCCAGCTCGTCGAGCAGCGCGCGCTTCACGCGCTGCAGCAGCGAGGGGTTGCGCTCGCCGAACGCAGCGCCGGCGGCGAGCTGGAAGGTTTCATGCGCGCCTTCGGCGAGGCCGAGCAGTCGCTGCTCGATCGCCGGCGCGAGCTGGCCGCTGCCGAGTGACAGCGTCGCCGGCGGGCCGTCGAAGGTGTTGATCACGTCGGCCCCATCGGGGCCGGCGAGCCGGTAATGCAGGGTCAGGAACGACCCCTCCTGAATGGTGATCACGCCGATGGGGGAGAAGTTGAGTCGCGCTCGGGCGAATAGACTGAACGGCATTTTACGAGGGGGGCGGCCCGGGCCGTTGACGATGTCGATCAAGCACTTGCCGAGCCAGGCCCGGCCACGCGAGAAACTGCTGGCGCTCGGGCCTGCGGCGCTGGCCGATGCCGAGCTGCTGGCGTTGCTGTTGCGCACCGGCCTTCCCGGCCAGGGCGTGCTGCAGCTGGCCGAGAGCGTGCTGCAGCGCTTCGGCGGCTTTGCCGGCCTGTTGCAGGCCAAACCGGCCGAGTTGACGATCAAAGGCCTCGGGCCGGCCAAGCGCGCCGAGCTGTCGGCGGTGGTCGAGATGGCGCGGCGCTCGCTCGCCCAGCGCCTGACTGAAGCGCCGGTGTTCGATTCGCCGGCGGCCGTCAAGGACTTCGTGCGCCTGAAGCTGGCGGGCTTGACGCAGGAGGTCTTCGCGGTGCTGTTCCTCGACAGCCAGCACCGCCTGCTGCAGTGGGACGAGATGTTTCGCGGCACGCTGAACCAGACCAGCGTCTACCCGCGCGAGGTCGTCAAGCGCGCGCTGGCGCTGAACGCGGGGGCGGCGATCCTCGCGCACAACCATCCGTCCGGCCTCGCCGAGCCGTCGCGCGCCGATGAATTTCTCACGCAGACGCTGAAGAACGCGCTGCAACTGATCGACGTGCGCGTGCTCGATCACCTGGTGGTCGGCCAGGGGGCCGTGGTGTCGATTGCGGAGCGAGGCTTGTTGTGAAGATCAGGAGCCTGGCCGAGCTCGGTGCGCTGCGCGAGGCGATGGCCCGTTCGCAGCGCGAAACGGCCGAGCGCATCGCGCGCGAACGCGAGCGGCATCGGCGCCAGCAGGCGCAGCACGATCTCTTCGCGCGCTCGGTCGGGCCGGTGCATCCGATGCGTGATCGCGGCCTGGCCGAGATCATCCGGCCGCGCCCGGCGCCGCATCCGCGCCAGCGCGAGCTCGACGAGCAGGCGGCGGTGCGTGAGTCGATGTCCGACGAGGTCAATCTCGAATCGTTGCTGCTGACCGACGACGGCCTGAGCTACCGCCGGCCGGGCATCGGGCCGGAAGTCGTCACCAAGCTGCGCCGCGGCCACTGGGCGCTGCAGGGCCAGATCGACCTGCACGGACTGAATCGCGACGAGGCACGTCAGGCACTTTCCGGCTACCTGCACGAATGCCAGCGCCGCGGCATGCGCTGCCTGCGCGTCGTGCACGGCAAAGGCCATGGCTCGCCCGGACGCCAGCCGGTGTTGAAGGCCAAGGTGCAGCGCTGGCTGGCGCAGAGCGCCGAGGTGATCGCCTTCGCGCAGGCCAGCGGCCCGCAGGGCGGCGCCGGGGCGCTGGTCGTGCTGTTGAGCGGCTGATCAGCCGCCCTTGTTGCGCATCCAGTCGGCCGTGCCGAAGAAGCTCTCGGCCAGGCGCTCGGCCAGTGCCGGGTCGACGGCCCGGTCATGCATCGCCTGCAGCATGCAGGCCATCCACTGGTCGCGCTCACGGATGCCGATGGCATACGGCAGGTGCCGGGCGCGCAGCCGCGGATGGCCGAAACGCTCGATGTAGTGGTTCGGCCCGCCGAGCCAGCCGCAGAGGAACCAGAACAGCTTGTCGCGCGAGCCGTCGAGCGTGGCCGGATGCAGCGCGCGCAACTCGGTGAACACCGGCTCGAGGTCCATCAGGTCGTAGAAGTGGTCGACCAGCGCGCGCACGGCGAGCTCGCCGCCGATGCGCTCGAAGGGTGTGACCACCGAGGCGTCGGCCTCGTCGTCGATGTCTGCCATCGTGGGTTCAGCCGACCAGCTTGCCGGCAGCGGCGACAAGCGCCTGCGCCGCCGGGCTGCCCGGCAGCGCTTCGAGCAGCAGCTGGCGCCGTTGCACCGTCTCGCGCACCGCGTTGTCCTGTGGGATGTCGCCGATGTGCTCGAGCTTGACCGGCTGCGCCAGCGTGCCGTTGACGAAGCGGTCGACCACCAGCTGCAGCTGGGTGCGCACGGTGCGGCCTTCGCCGGCGCGTTGCGTCTGGTTGACCAGCAGCTTCATCGGCCGCGCCGCCTGGGTCGACGCCAGCACCTTGACGGTGGCGTAGGCGTCGGCGAGCGAGGTGGGCTCGGGCGTCGCGACGATCAGCACCTCGTCGGCCAGCGAGATCGTGAACAGCACGACGTCGGAGATGCCGGCACCGGTGTCGAGCAGCACATGGTCGTAGCGCGGTCGCACGCGGTTGATGACGTCGAGCAGCTTGTCGCGTACTTCGGGCGTCATGCGCGAGTACTCGATCAGCCCCGAGCCGGCCAGCAGCACCGAGAAGCCGCCCGGCGCGGGCAGGATCGCATCGTCGAGCGGCGTGCGGCCGGTGAAGACGTCATGCAGCGTCAGCCGCGAATACAAATTCAGCACGACGTCGAGGTTCGCCAGGCCCAGGTCGGCATCCAGCACCAGCACGCGCGCGCCGCGGCGCGCCAATGCGGCGGCCAGGTTGGCGGTGGTGAAGGTCTTGCCGACGCCGCCCTTGCCGCTGGTCACGGCGGTGATGCGCGCGCCTTTCTGCGGCACGGCGGGCGGCGCGGCGGGCGAGGTGGTGGGCGCGGCGGCGGGACCGGCCGCGCCGGGTGCCCCAGGGGCCGACGGAGTCACGGGGGTCATTCGAAATCCTGAAACTGGGAGGTGCCGAACAGCAGGCCCTTTTCTTCGGCACTGACCGACGGCACTTCGGAGGGTTCGATGCAGACGCGGTCGCGGCCTTCGGCCTTGGCGCGGTAGAGCTGGCGATCGGCGCGCTCCATCCAGAGCTCGGTCGACGAGCGCACCCACTGTTGGGCAAAGGCACCGCCGACGCTGACCGTCACGCCGATCGCGCGGCCGTCGAGCAGCGGCACGCTGGTGCGGGCGACGCGCTGGCGTACGCGCGCGGCGACTTGCGGGCCGAAAGCGGCCGGGCAGTTCGGCAGCACGACGGCGAACTCTTCGCCGCCGATGCGCGCGACCAGGTCCATCGGCCGCACGGTGACGGCCAGCGCCTCGCCGACGGCGCGGATCACCTGGTCGCCGACGGCGTGGCCGTGGCTGTCGTTGATGCGCTTGAAGTGGTCGATGTCGACGACCAGCAGCAGCGCCGATTCGCCGGAGCGCGCGACGCGGTCGACCTCGCGCGCCAGCGCCAGCTCGAAGTGGCGGCGGTTCGACAGGCCGGTGAGCGGATCGCGGCTCGACAGGTCGACCAGGCGATCGATCAGCTGCTGCATCCAGGCCTGCGAGCCGGGAATCCCGGCCGGCACGTCCTGTCCGGCCTGCCGCAGCAAGGCGAGCGCCGTGTCCAGCCGCAGCACATCGGCATCGGTGAACAGCAACGGCGATCGGTGATGAGCGTCCACTGAAGAGTTGGGGGGGTACAGCCTGGCGGCCAGTCTAGCAGTGGCCCTGCCGCCAGCGGGGGCTTGAATAGCGGGCCAAACCGGCCTTTCTTCCGCCCGCTTGGCCTTCAGCCGCTCGGTCAGACTGCCGATCACATGCCGTGATGCCGCGCCGTCCGATCCCCTGGCCCGAGCCGAAGAACCAGATGCCATGTCCGAACTGATTGCACCGATCCGAACCGAGTCGCCGAGTGGCGGCACCGCCGTCGAGCAGGAATTCACGTTCTCGAAGGCCGACTTCGACAAGGTGCGCGAGCTGATCTATGAGCGCGCCGGCATCAGCCTGCACGCGGGCAAGCAGGCGATGGTCTACAGCCGGCTGTCGCGCCGGCTGCGCGAGACCAGCCACCGCTCGTTCGCCAGCTACCTGCAGTGGCTGCAGTCGCACACCGGCGCCAGCGGCGAGGCCGAATGGCAGGAGTTCATCAACTGCCTGACGACCAACCTGACCTCGTTCTTCCGCGAGGACCACCATTTCCATGCGCTGGCCGACGACCTGAAGGCCCGCGCCGGCCAGAACCTGCGCATCTGGTGCAGCGCGGCGTCGACCGGCGAGGAGCCGTATTCGATCGCGATGATCGTCGCCGAGGCGCTGGGCGCGAACGCCTCGGTGCGCATCATGGCCAGCGACATCGACACCAAGGTGCTGGCGACCGCGCAGCGCGGCGTCTACGACGCCGATTCGCGCGGGCTGACGCCGCAGCGGCTGCAGCGCCACTTCCTGCGCGGCAAGGCGGGCAACGCCGGGCTGATCCGTGTCAAGCCCGAGCTGGCGCGGCTGATCGAGTTCCGGCCGTTCAACCTGATGAGCCGCGACTGGGCCCTCGGCGAGCCCTTCGACATCATCTTCTGCCGCAACGTGATGATCTATTTCGATGCACCGACGCAGCGCCAGGTGCTGCAGCAGATGCACCGCATCACGCGGCCGGGCGGATTGCTGTATGTCGGCCATTCCGAGAATTTCACCGACTCGCGCGACCTCTACCGGCTGCGCGGCAAGACGATCTACCAGAAGGCCTGACGCGCCCCGCTCGGCCTTTGAAGCACCTTTCCAGAAAACGCTGCACCCAGGACCGCCCATGATCCCGATGCCCACCGCCGGCGCCGCGCCGGCCACGCGAGCGCCGCTGATGAACTCGTCGCCGCGCCTGGAGCGGCTCAAAGCCGGCAGCCGCAAGCCGGGCGAAGCCTCCTTCTTCTTCTGGGATGCCCACTTCAAGAACGATTCGGTCAAGGTGCTGCCCGGCGAGTACTTCGTGCATGACGAAGACCTGCTGATCACGACCACGCTCGGCTCGTGCATCGCCGCCTGCCTGTGGGACCGCGAGCGCCGCATTGGCGGCATGAACCACTTCATGCTGCCCGACGGCGCCGGCGACTCCGGGCGCTACGGCTCGTACGCGATGGAACTGCTGATCAACGAGATGATGAAACGCGGCGCCTCGCGCATCACGATGGAGGCCAAGGTCTTCGGCGGCGGCGCGGTGATCAGCGGCATGAACACCCTCAACGTCGGCGAGCGCAACACGAAGTTCGTCATCGAGTACCTGCAGACCGAGCGCATCCCGATCGTCAGCAAGGACGTGATGGACGTCTACCCGCGCAAGGTCTGCTTCCTGCCCGGCAGCGGCAAGGCGATGGTCAAGCGCCTGGCACCGACCAACGCCGAGGCGCTGGTGGCACAAGACCGCGCCGCGGCGCAGAAGGCCGTGCCGGTGACCACCGGCGGCGGCTCGGTCGACCTGTTCTGACGCCCACCCGAACCGAAACGGAGACAAGAGATGCCCAAGACCCGTGTCGTGGTGGTGGACGATTCCGCGCTGGTGCGCGGCCTGCTCGCCGAGATCATCAACAAGCAGCCGGACATGGAATGCGTCGGCGCGGCGAGCGACCCCTTCGTCGCCCGCGAGATGATCCGCAACCTGAATCCCGACGTGATCACGCTGGATGTCGAGATGCCGAAGATGGACGGCATCGACTTCCTGTCGAAGCTGATGCGGCTGCGGCCGATGCCGGTGGTGATGGTCAGCACGCTGACCGAGCGGGGCGCCGAGGTCACGCTGCGCGCGCTCGAGCTGGGCGCGATCGATTTCGTCGCCAAGCCGAAGATCGGCGTCGCCGACGGGCTGCGCCAGCTTGCCGAGGACATCACCGAGAAAGTGCGCACCGCATCGAAGGCCCACGTGCGGCGGCTGCCACCGGCGGCCGCGCCGGCCGGCGCGGCACCGGGCGGCGCAGCGGCCGCGGGCGTGCGGCCGGCGGCGCCGGTGGCCTCGCTGGGCCGGCTGTCGACCGAAAAGCTGATCTTCATCGGCGCCTCCACCGGCGGCACCGAGGCGACCAAGGAAGTGCTGATGAACCTGCCGGCCGACGCGCCCGGTGTCGTCATCACGCAGCACATGCCGGCCGGCTTCACGCGCAGCTACGCCGCGCGGCTCGATGGCCTGTGCCGCATCCGCGTCAAGGAAGCGGTGGATGCCGAGCGGATCCTCCCGGGCCACGCCTACATCGCACCGGGCGGGCTGCACCTGTCGGTCGAGCGCTCCGGCGCGAACTACATCGCCCGCGTCAAGGACGGCGACCCGGTCAACCGCCACAAGCCTTCGGTCGAGGTGCTGTTCGAATCGGCGGCCCGCGTCGTCGGGCAGAACGCGCTGGGTGTGATGCTCACCGGCATGGGCGCCGACGGCGCGCGCGCCATGAAGACGATGCGCGACGCCGGCAGCTACAACTTCTGCCAGGACGAGGCCAGCTGCGTCGTCTTCGGCATGCCGCGCGAGGCCATCGCCCACGGCGCGGCCGACGAGGTGCTGCCGCTGCAGCGCATCGCGCCGGCGCTGCTGGAGCGCCTGCGCTCGACGGTCGGCGCCGCCATCCACCGGGTCTGACCCGGCGCCGGCGGTCACCGGCTGAGCGCCGTTCAGCCGTACCAGCGCACCCCCCCACCAGCCAGATCGGCACGAGCGGCGCGCAGCGCCAGGCTGTCGACCTCGCGCCGCGCGGCCGCCTCGGCCTGCAGCCACTCGGGTGCGCCGATGTCGCGCAGCGTCGCGTCGTTCAGCTCGATCGCGGCTTGCAGGTCCATTTCTTCGGCCGAGGCGGCACGCGTCGTGCGCAGCCGGCTGAAGTGCTCGCGCGCCGCCTCGGTCCAGCGCTGCCACAGCGGACGGTGCAGCGGAATCGTCACGGGCATCGTGCAGGTATTGGCATTCATGGTGCGCTCCTGAAGGGGTTTGATTCGACGTGCTGGTAAGCATAGTCATCCATCATCGGCAGCGAAATCGATTTGTTCCGGCCAATTTGGTCAGCTATGCTTACCATCATGGCCCGCCTACCGCTGCACACCCTGCCCACCTTCCGCCTCGTCGCGAAACGCCAGAACCTGCGCGCCGCCGCCGACGAGCTGCACCTGACGCACAGCGCCGTCAGCCAGCAGATCAAGCTGCTCGAAGAGCAGATCGGCTTCGAGCTGTTCGACCGCAGCGGCCGGCGCATCGCGCTGAACCCGGCCGGCGCGGCGCTGCTGCCTGCGGTCGAAGCGGCGTTGACGCAGCTCGACGAGGGCCTGCGCGCGGCGACGGCCACCGCCGCCGGCGACGCCCAGCGCGTGCGTGTGACGCTGCTGCCCTCGTTCGGCCAGCGCTGGCTGCTGCCGCGCATGGGCCGCTGGCGCGCGCGGCACCCGTGCATCGCGCTCGAGATCGAGGTCTCGCAGAAGGTGATCGACCTGCAGCGCGAAGGCTTCCACGTCGCGCTGCGCCAGGGCGCCGGGCCGTGGCGCGGGCTGGTCTGCGAGCGCCTGATCGCCTCGCCGCGCGTCGCCGTCGCCACGCCGGAGATCGCGCGCCGGCTGCGCGGTGCCGATGCGGCGATGCTCGCCGATGAGCCGCTGCTCGGCGATGCCGACCTGTGGCAGCAGTGGTTCGCCCAGCTCGGCCACACCGCGCGCGTGAACCCGGTCGCCAGCTTCAACGACGCCGGAATGATGCTGCAGGCCACCGAACAAGGCCTCGGCCTGGCCTTGACGCGCGAGCTGCTCGCCGCCGATGCGCTGCGCGACGGCCGACTGGTGCGCCTGTCGCAGCAGTCCTTGCAGGGGGATGGCTACGACACCTTCTGGTTCGTCTACCCTCCGGGCCTGGCCGACTGGCCGCCGCTGAAGGCCTTCCACGCGTGGTTGCGCGAGGAGCTCGCGCAGTCCGCCGTCGAATTGACCGGCGGTGTCGCCGATGATTTGGCCGGTGCTGCATCCGTTTCGCCGGCCGCGCCGTAAGTGGCCGACCCGACCCACCCGAGGAGCCCTCGAATGATCCGTCTTGCCCCGTTGAGCCTGACCCTTGCCGCCGCTGTGCTCGCTGCCTGCGCGCAGGCACCGTCAAAGCCGTCGGCCGCCGCGCCCGCAGCGGTGCCGGCTGCCTTGCAGCCCGGCGCGGGCCAGGCACTGGTCGCCACGATCGGCGCCAACGGCGTGCAGATCTACGAATGCCGCGCCGACAAGGACAAGCCTGGCGCGGCGGCTTGGGTCTTCGTCGCCCCCGAAGCCGACCTGCTCGATGCGCAGGGCAAGACCATCGGCAAGCACTACGCCGGCCCGTCGTGGGAGTCGCTCGACGGCAGCAAGCTCGTCGGCACGGTGAAAGCGCGCGCCGCAGCGCCGCAGGCCGGCAACATTCCGTGGCTGCTGCTGACGACGCGCTCCGTCGGGCCGGCCGGCAGCTTCGCCAAGACCAACAGCATCCAGCGCATCAACACCGAAGGCGGCGAAGCACCGCCGGCGGCCGGCTGCACGACAGCGGCGATCGGCAAGGTCGAGCGCGTCGGCTACACCGCCGACTACCTGCTCTTCGCGGACAAGTAGGCTCAGGCGGGCGCGAGGAACAGCGCCTGCAGGTCCGACAGGAAGTCGAAGCCGCGCGCGGTCGGCCAGACGCGTGTGAAATCGCGCTCGAGCAGCCCGCGCGCTTCGGCCTGCTGCAGCGGCGCGGCAATCGCCGTCACCGGCAGCCCGGTGCGGGCGCTGAAGTCAGCCAGCGTGAAGCCTTCGCGCAGCCGCAGCGCATTGAGCATGAACTCGAACGGCAGCTGCGCGCGCGGCACTTCGTCGTCGTTGCTCATCGCGGCGCCGGCCTGGGCCTTCTCGATGTAGGTCATCGGCTCGCGCCAGCGCACCTGGCGCACGACGCGGTGCGGGAAGCTCAACTTGCCGTGCGCGCCGGCGCCTAGCCCCAAGTAGTCGCCGAACTGCCAGTAGTTCAGGTTGTGGCGGCAGCGGTGGCCGGGCTTGGCGAAGGCCGAGACTTCATAACGCCCCAAGCCCGCGGCCGCGGTGCGCTCGACGATGACATCGAGCATGTCGCTGGCCAGGTCGTCGTCGGGCAGCCCGGGCGGCGGCTGCAGCGCGAAGCGCGTGTTCGGCTCGATCGTCAGGTGGTAGACCGACAGGTGCGGCGGCTGGAACGACAGCGCGATGTCGAGGTCGGCATGCAGCTGCGCCAGCGTCTGCCCGGGCAGCGCGTACATGATGTCGAGGTTGAAGGTCTCGAAGGCGCTCTTCGCTTCCTCGATCGCCGCGCGCGCCTGTGCGCCGTCGTGCACGCGGCCCAGCTTCTTCAGCATCGCATCGTCGAAGCTCTGCACGCCGATCGACAGCCGCGTGACGCCGGCGGCGCGGAAGGCCTTGAAACGCTCGCGCTCGAAGGTCCCCGGGTTCGCTTCGAGCGTGATCTCGCATCCGGCCTCCAGCGGCAGCCGCGCGCGGATCGCCGCCAGCAACTGGTCGATCGCCTCGGGCGAGAACAGGCTCGGCGTGCCGCCGCCGATGAACACGCTGATCACCGGCCGGCCCCAGACCTGCGGCAGCGCGGCGTCGAGGTCGGCGAGCAGTGCGTCGATGTAGCGCTGCTCCGGGGGCCGGCCATCCGGCAGCGCGTGGGAGTTGAAGTCGCAGTACGGACACTTCTTCAGGCACCACGGCAGGTGCACGTACAGCGCCAGCGGCGGCTGCTCGCTCAAGCTCAGCGTGCCCGGGCGCAGGTAGCGTTCGACGATGTCCATGGCCGCTTCTTTCGGATGCTAGGAGCCGAGGTGCCAGGCCTCATGCAGCTGCACGCGCAGCGCGGCGGCCGAGCGCGCGCGGTGGCTGAACCGGTTCTTGCGCTCGGCGTCGAGCTCGGCGACTGTGGCACCGAGCGCGGCGATGAACATCAGCGGGTCGTAGCCGAAGCCCTGCGTGCCGCGCGGCGCGTGCAGGATCTCGCCCGGCCAGCGGCCGACGGCGATCAGCGGCTCCGGATCGTCGGCATGGCGCAGCGCGACCAGTGTGCTGATGAAGTGCGCGCGGCGATCTGCCGCGCCGTGCAGGCGTTGCAGCAGCAGCGCGTTGTTCACCGCATCCTGGCGCCGCCGCCGCTCCTCGCGCGCTTCGCCCGCGACCGCCTCGACCTCGCCGGCGTAGTGCGCCGAGATCACGCCCGGCGCGCCGCCGAGCGCGCTGACGCACAGGCCGGAATCGTCGGCGATCGCCGCACCATGGCAAGCCGCCGCCGCATGCCGCGCCTTGACCAGCGCGTTCTCGACGAAGGTGCCGTGCGGCTCCTCGGCCTCGGCGATGCCGAGCTCACCCTGCGTGACGATCTCCAGCGGCAAGCCGGCGAGCAGCGCGCGCAGCTCGGCGAGCTTCTTCGCGTTGTTCGAGGCCAGCACCAGCCGCATGATGGTCAGCGGGGCAAAGGCAGTGCCAGCGCCGCCGCCTGGGCCTGCACCAGCTCGCGGATGCCCTTGTCGGCGAGCGCCAGCAGCGCATCCATCTCGCTGCGCGTGAAGGACGCGCCCTCGGCCGTGCCCTGCACCTCGACGAAGCCGCCGGAGCCCGTCATCACGACGTTCATGTCGGTGTCGCAGGCGGCATCCTCGGTGTACTCGAGGTCGAGCAGCGGCGTGCCCTCGACGATGCCCACCGACACCGCGGCGACCGGCTCCTTGATCGGGCTCTTCGTGAGCAGCCCCTGGCCGATCAGCCAGTTCACCGCATCCTGCGCTGCCACCCAGGCGCCGGTGATCGCCGCGGTGCGCGTGCCACCGTCGGCCTGCAGCACGTCGCAATCGATCAGGATGCTGCGCTCGCCCAGGGCGGCGAGATCGAACACGCAGCGCAGCGAGCGGCCGATCAGGCGCTGGATCTCCTGCGTGCGGCCGCTCTGCTTGCCGCGCGCGGCCTCGCGGTCGCCGCGGGTGTGCGTGGCGCGCGGCAGCATGCCGTACTCGGCCGTCACCCAGCCCTCGCCCGAGCCGCGCTTGTGCGGCGGCACCTTCTCCTCGACCGACGCAGTGCACAGCACGCGCGTCTCGCCGAAGCACACCAGCACCGAGCCCTCGGCATGGCGCGTGAAACCACGCTGGATCACGATCGGGCGCAACGCGTCCGCCGCACGGTTGCCCGCGCGCTTGAATTCACTCATCGGGAATACCTCAGTGCTTCTTCTGGGAGGACTTACGAATGGCCTCGTTGATCTCACGGATCGAGCGCTCGATCTCGGCGTCGTCCAGCTCGTCGGGCGGCGCCTCGCCGGCAGCGAGGCTGGCCTGGATCGTCGAGGCGAAGACCTCGTCGCCGAGCGCCTGGGTCGAGACGGCCACCGTCGATTCGTGGTCCTCGGCGGCCTCCCACTCGACGGCCAGGATCGTCACGTTGTCGCTCTTCGCGCCGGCATTGCGCAGCGCCTGCTCGGCGAGCTCGGGCACCGCATCGGAGATCGGCCGCAGCGCGAGCTGCTCGGTGATCACCGCATCGGTCACGCTGCCCCACAGTCCGTCGGAGCACAGCAGCAGCTTGTCGCCCGGCTGCAGCAGCAGCGGACCGGCGGTGTCGACGACCGGCTTGCCCGGCGAGCCCAGGCAGGTGAACAGCACGTTGCGGTTGAAGCGCTGCGCGATCGGCACCACCTGCGCCATCGTGTCCTGCAGCTCGGTGTACGAATGGTCGCGCGTCCGGGCGATCAGCTTGTCGCCGCGCACCAGGTACAGCCGCGAATCGCCGCAATGCGCCCAGTACGCGGCATTGCCCTGCATCACGCAGGCGACGATGGTCGTGCGCGGCGTGTCCAGCAGCGCCTTGTCGGTGGCATAACGCAGCAGCTGGTGGTGGCCGGCGAGGATGGCGTCGTGCAGGAAGCGCAGCGGATCCTTCAGCCCCGGCTTGGCATCGCGCTGGTACAGCGCTGCCATCGTCTGCAGCGCCAGTTGCGAAGCCACCTCGCCTTCCGGATGGCCGCCCATGCCGTCGGCCAGCGCGAACAGGCCCGAGCTGCGGGTATAGCAATACCCCATGCGGTCTTCATTCTTCTCGCGACCGCCCTTGCGGCTGACCTGGTAGACGGAGAACCTCATCGGCATGCTCTGCTGACACTCAAGGCTTGGCGCCCGACTTCAGGTTCTCGATCTGCAGCTTCAGCCGTTCGCTGAAGCTGAGCTTGGTGTAGCGCCGTTCGGTCTCGCGCGAGAGCTCCTTCTGCAGCGCGAACACGCTCTGCGGCCGCGACAGCGGGTCGAGCGACATGCACCATTCGGTGACCTCGATGAGGTTGTCCGAATAGACATTGCGCAGCCGCGACAACGACAGCGCCAGGCGATCCTTCTCGAGCCGCTGCGGCGCATCGTTCGGCGGGTAGCCCTGCATGCAGGCATAGATGCAGGCGCCGATCGCGTAGATGTCGGTCCACGGGCCCAGCGTGCCGTCGCGCCGGTACATCTCGGGCGCCGCGAAGCCCGGCGTGTACATCGGGCGAATGAAGTTGCCTTCCTTGCTCAGCACTTCGCGCGCGGCACCGAAATCCAGCATCACCGCCTTGTTGTCGTTGGTGATGAAGATGTTCGCCGGCTTGATGTCCAGGTGCAACATCTTGTGCTGGTGCACGATGCGCAAGCCGCGCAGGATTTCATCGAACAGACTGCGGATCGTCGACTCGCGAAATACCTTGTCGCGCTTCAGATCGCGCGCGGTGACGATGAAATCCTGCAGCGTATCGCCCTGCAGGTAGTTCATCACCATGTAGACGGTTTCGTTCTCGCGGAAGAAATTCAGCACCGAGACGACGCTGGAATGCGAGATCTGCGCGAGCGAGCGGCCTTCTTCGAAGAAGCTCTTCAGGCCCAGGCGGTACAGCGGCTGCTTCTCCGGCTTGACGCGCGGCGTCAGCTCGCCCGGCGAACGCTCGGCCAACGACGCCGGCAGGTACTCCTTGACCGCCACCAGATGCCGATCGGCATCCTCGGCCAGGTACACCACGCCAAAACCCCCAGCCGCCAGTTTCTTGACGATCGAGTACCCCCCGACCACAGTGCCCGCAGGCAATGGGGCAGGTTTCGGCTTTGACATAATTGGTGATTTCGCTCTAACAAATTGTCGATGGCAGTCTACAGCATGACCGGTTTCGGCAGCGCCAGCGCAGCCGCTGCAGCACCTGCCGAAACGGCACCGGCCGCCTCGACCGCGGGGGCGGCTGCAACGGTCGAACTGCGCTCGGTCAACGGCCGTTTCCTGGACCTCGCGCTGCGGCTGCCCGACGAGCTGCGCGGGCTGGAGCCGGCGCTGCGCGAGCTGGTCGGCCAGGTCTTCAAGCGCGGCAAGATCGAGCTGCGGGTCGCGACGCAACGGGATGCCGACGGCGCCTTGCCGCAGCCGCAGGCCGAGCAGCTGATGCGGCTGGCGCAACTCGAGTCGACGGTGCAATCCTGGCTGCCGAACGCCCGCCCCTTCAGCACCAGCGAGGTCTTGAACTGGTGCCGCGGCGGCGCCGGCACCGAACGCCTGGACGACGCGGTGATGCAGGCCGCGCGCACCGCGGTCGAGGCCCTGCGCGAGGCACGCGGACGTGAAGGCGCGCGGCTGGTGACGATCCTGCTGGAGCGCATCGCGCGGCTGCGCGAGCTCGCTGCACAGGCCGTGCCGCTGGTGCCGCAGGTCGTGCAGCGCCAGCAGCAGCGTTTCCTCGAGCGCTGGCACGAGGCGCTGGCCAATGCCGGCGCCGCCAGCACCGTCAAGCCCGAAGCGCTGCAGGAGCGCGCGCTCAACGAGGCCGCCGCCTACGCGCTGCGCATCGACGTGGCCGAGGAGCTGTCGCGGCTGTCGGCGCATCTGGACGAGATCGAACGCCTGCTCGGCGCCGGCGGCGAGCTCGGCAAGCGGCTCGACTTCCTCATCCAGGAGCTGCATCGCGAGGCCAACACGCTGGGCTCGAAATCGTCGGCGCTGGAGCTGACCAACGTCTCGGTGGAGATGAAGGTGGCGATCGAGCAGATGCGCGAACAGGTCCAGAACATCGAATGAGGTGCCCCGGATGAGCGACTCCCTAGTCACCGCGCCGATCGAGACGCCGGGCAACCTCTTCGTCGTCGCCGCGCCGTCGGGTGCCGGCAAGTCCAGCCTGGTCAAGGCCCTGCTGGAGCTCGATTCGCACCTCGCGGTGTCGATCTCGCACACCACCCGCAAGGCGCGCGGCCAGGAGCAGCACGGCCGCGAATACTGGTTCATCGACGAGCCGGAATTCCGCGCCAAGATCGAGCACGGCGACTTCTTCGAGTGGGCCGAGGTCCACGGCAACCTCTACGGCACCTCGCGCAAGGCCATCGAGACGCGCCTGGCGGCCGGCGAGGACGTGGTGCTGGAGATCGATTTCCAGGGTGCGCTGCAGATCAAGGAGCTGTTTCCGCATGCGGTGCTGATCTTCATCCTGCCGCCGAGCTGGGACGAGCTGCGCCAGCGCCTGCAGCGCCGCGGCGAAGACCACCCCGAGGTCATCGAGCAGCGCATGGCCAATGCGCGCGAGGAAGTTTCCCAGGCCCGGCATTTCGACTTCGTTATAATCAACAGCTTGTTCGAAACGGCGCTTTTCGATCTGAAGACCGTCGTTCACTCCCAGCGCCTGAAGTACGTCGCACAAATGCGCAACAAGTCGCAGGTTTTCGCGGCGCTGGACCTGGTCTGAAAAGACCTTCCGCAACGACTGGACCCCATGGCCCGCATCACTGTCGAAGACTGCCTGCAGAAGATTCCGAACCGCTTCCAGCTCGTGCTCGCCGCGACCTATCGCGCGCGCATGCTGAGCCAGGGCCACGCACCGAAGATCGAAACCAAGAACAAACCTGGCGTCACTGCGCTGCGCGAAATCGCCTCTGGCGAAGTCGGCGTCGAGATGCTGCGCCGCGTGCCGCTCTGAGCTGCAACGCTGCGTCTGCCGTCCACGGGCACCTTCGGGTGCCTTTGACAAGAGGGCACCTTCGGGTGCCCTTTGCTTTTCCCGGCCTCACCGTTGCCTCGGCCAAAGCAGGCTAAATTCGGGCCATGGGGATCCGATCGTTCGCCGCTGAACTGCTGTTGCCTGCCGCACTGCAGCCGCGCCTTCGATCGGCCGTGGTCGACACCTCGCCGAAGGCCGAGGCCGCATCCTTCGCCGCGCTGTCCGACAAGCTGAGTTACCTGTCGAAGGCCGAGATCAAGCAGATCCGCGAGGCCTACAAGTTCGCCGATGAGGCCCATCTGGGCCAGTTCCGCGCCAGCGGCGAGCCCTACATCACGCATCCGATCGCCGTCGCCGGGCTGGTCGCCGACTGGCGGCTCGACGCGCAGGCCGTGATGGCCGCGCTGATGCACGACGCGATGGAAGACTGCGGCGTCACCAAGGTCGAGCTGATCGAGCGCTTCGGCGCACCGACGGCCGAGCTGGTCGACGGGCTGACGAAGCTGGACAAGCTGCAGTTCCCGAACCGCGAGGAAGGCCAGGCGGAGTCGTTCCGCAAGATGCTGCTGGCGATGGCGCGCGACGTGCGCGTGATCCTCGTCAAGCTCGCCGACCGGCTGCACAACATGCGCACGATGGCCGCGATGCAGCCGGCCAAGCGCAAGCGCATCGCCCGCGAGACGCTGGACATCTACGCGCCGATCGCGCACCGGCTCGGCCTGAACCAGATCTACCGCGAGCTGCAGGAGCTGTCGTTCGCGCACCTGTTCCCGTGGCGCCACGGCGCGCTGGACAAGGCCGTCAAGCGCTCGCGCGGCTACCGGCGCGACATCGTCGAGCGCGTGCACCACGATGTCGAGAAGGCATTCGCGGCCGCCAAGCAGAAGTCCCTGGTCTCGGGCCGCGAGAAGACCGTCTACTCGATCTACCGCAAGATGCGCGAGAAGCACACCAGCTTCGCGCAGGTCAACGACATCTTCGGCTTCCGCATCGTCGTGGCGACCCTGCCCGACTGCTACCTCGCGCTCGGCGTGCTGCACCAGCTGTACAAGCCGGTGCCCGGGCGCTTCAAGGACTACGTCGCGATCCCGAAGCCGAACGGCTACCAGTCGCTGCACACGACGCTGGTCAGCCCGCTCGGCACCGCGGTGGAGTTCCAGATCCGCACCGAGCAGATGCATGCGGTGGCCGAGAGCGGGATCGCCGCGCACTGGCTCTACAAGAACGACCGCCGCTCGGGCGGTGCCGGCGACGCGCATCCGCTGGGCGCGATGTGGCTGCAGTCGCTGCTCGACATCCAGGACGAGACGCGCGACGCGGCCGAATTCCTCGAGCACGTGAAGATCGACCTGGTGCCCGAGGCGGTCTACGTCTTCACGCCGATGAGCAAGATCATGGCGCTGCCGCGCGGCGCGACGGCGGTGGACTTCGCCTACGCGATCCACTCCGACGTCGGCGACCACTGCGTTGCCGCGAAGGTCAACAGCGAACCGGTCGCGCTGCGCACCGAGCTGAAAAGCGGCGATGTCGTAGAGATCGTCACGGCGCCCGGCGCGCGGCCGAACCCGGCGTGGCTGAACTTCGTGCGCACCGGCCGCGCGCGCTCGAAGATCCGCCACTTCCTGAAGACGATGGAGCAGGAAGAGTCGCGCAGCCTGGGCGAGAAGCTGCTGCAACAGGCGCTGCGCGCCGAGGGCCTGACGCTGCCGTCGACCGACCCCACCGACACCGAGGCCAACGCGCTGTGGCAGCAGCTGACGCGCTGGAGCGGCAACCGCGGCCGTGGCGAGCTGCTGACCGACATCGGCCTCGGCCGCAAGATCGCCACCATCGTCGCCAAGCGGGCGGCGCAGCTGATGGCCGAGCGCGGCACGCGGCCCGATGCGCTGACGCTGACGCTCGGCCGCTATGCCGCCGACGATGCAATCCCGTCGCAAGGCGGCGTGGCGATCGACGGCAGCGAAGGCGCCTCGGTGCAGCTGGCCACCTGTTGCCGGCCGATCCCGGGCGACGCGATCGTCGGCTACCTGGGCCGCGGCGAAGGGCTGCTGGTGCACACCGCAGACTGCCACAACGGCAAGCGGCTGAAGGAGCGCGATCCGGAGCGCTGGATGGCCGTCGAATGGGCCGAGCAGCCGGTGCGCCCCTTCGAGACGATGATCGCCGTGCAGGTGCGCAACGGCAAGGGCGCGCTGGCCCAGGTCGCCGCTTCGGTCAGCGCCGCCGAAGCCGACATCACGCACATCGACATGGACAACGAGCGCGACGCCGATGTCGCCGAGCTGCGCCTGTCGCTCGCGGTGCGCGACCGCCATCACCTGGCCGACGTGCTGCGCACGCTGAAGCGGTCACCGCCGGTGCTACGGTCGGCGCGGGTCAAGCCTTGAGCTGACGCGACCGGCCGGCTGCATCGGCCAAGTGCGGGCCGCGCGCGGGTGAATTTGTCACTCGGGCGGGATTGCATTGTTCATCGGCTGCGGCGGGGGTGCCTGCGTACATTGCTCGTCAAGCCCTCCTGACGAGAACGCCGATGATGAGCACCACGCCCCTGCGAGCCCCCGCCAGCGCCCCGATTGCGCGGCAGGCTTGGCGCATGCCGTCGGACCCGGGCGCTGGCTGGCGCCTCGTCGACGGCACGCCGATCCGGCTGCGTCCGCTGAGCACCGTCGATGGCGAGCGCGAGTTCGGTTACGCCATCGCGGTGCCCGACGAAGGCGGCGAACGCCTGATCGGCGAGGTGCGTCTCGTCGTCGACGGCAGCTCGGGCAGTGCCGACATCACGCTCGTCATCGCCGACGCCTGGCAGCGTCACGGCATCGGCACGATGGCGCTGCTGGCACTGGCCAGGGCCGCGGCGCAGCGGGGGCTGCGCTGGCTGCATGCCGACGTCGACGACGCGAACCAGGCCATGCTGCGCATGCTGCACCGCTGCGGCTTCATCGCGACGCCGCATCCGGACGACGTGAACCGCACGCACCTGCACCTGCTGCTGCTGCCGCCCTTCCCAGGTCAGCAACGCGATTGACGCAAGTGGAATATTGCACTCCGGCCCGGCGTCTTCCTTGGTTGGAAAGGGCAACGGCGCTGCCTAGAGTCGTCGTGCCTCGACTTGCGCCGACGATGAGCTTTGTCGTTTCCCGCCGCACCCACCCCACCGCCACGCCGGCCCCGCGCGATCCCCTCGAAGCCGGTGCGCAGTGGCGGCTGCCTGACGGCGCGTGCGTGCGCTTGCGGCGCGTACGCCCGTCTGACGCCAACGCGCTGGCACGGCTGGTGCGCGAGCTGTCGCCGTGCACACGGCGCGCCCGCTTCCCGGGGTCGCTGGGCGCCTTGACGGCGACGCAGCTGTCCGAGCTGACCGACGTCGACTTCGATCATCACGTCGGCTGCGCCGTCACCATCGTCGACGACCGTGGCGAGCAATTGGTCGGCGAAGCGCGCTACATGGTCGACGGCAGCTCGGGTACCGCCGACATCGCGCTCGTGCTCGACGACGCGTGGCAGCGTCGTGGCATCGGCACGCGCGTGCTGCTGGCCGTGATCACCAGCGCGACGCAACGCGGGTTGCACTGGCTGCGCGCCGACGTGGGCCGCGACAACACCGCGATGCTGTCGCTGCTGCAGCGTTGCGGATTCGCCGCATCGCCGCACCCCGACGAGGTCGAGCTCATGCAATTGCACCTTCAGTTGCAAGCGCTGCCGTCCCCGGACTGACACGGCCGGCGCGGCGGCGCTTCCTATAATCCCGCCGACGCGGGTCGAGCCCGTGATCGGACGGGCCGACGGTGCGATTCGAAGAACTCCTCGACGCTGCCGCGCAGCTGCTGCAGCGGCGCCGGCGCATCTCCGGCCGCGCGCTGCAGCGCGAATACGCTCTCGACGATCCGACCCTCGCCGACCTGATGCACGAGCTGGTCGATGTGCTCGGGCTGGCCGATGTCGATGCGCAGGGCATCCTGCAAGCGCGCACGTTCGCGCCGCCGCCGGCGCTGCCCACCGAGCCCGAGCGCCGGCTGCTGACCGTGATGTTCTGCGACATCGTCGGTTCGACACGCCTGGCCGGCACGCTGGATCCCGAGGACTGGCGCGACCTGCTGCACCTGTTCCAGCGCGAGAGCGCATCACTGCTGCAGCCCGCCGGCGGGCACATCGCGCAAGTGCTCGGCGACGGGCTGCTGGTCTACTTCGGCTGGCCGCAAGCGCACGAGGACGATGCCGAGCGCGCGGTGCACGTCGCGCTGGCGCTGCAGCCGGCGCTGCAGCGGGCCTTCCCGGCGCGGCTGCGGGCGATCCACCCCGGCGGACTGCAGGTGCGCATCGGCATTCACACGGGCATCGTCGTCGTCGGCGAGGTGGGCATCGGCGACCGCCGCGAGCTGCTCGCGCTCGGCGAAGCGCCGAACCTCGCCGCGCACATCCAGGCCTTCGCGGCACCGGGCACGGTGCTCGTCAGCGACACCACGCTGCGCCTGCTGCGAGGAGGCTTCATCGCGCAGGATTTGGGGCCGCACCGGCTCAAGGACGGCGCGCCGCCGATTCGGCTGGCCTGGGTCCAGGGCGAGCATCATCCTGCCGACCGCCGTCCCGCCGAGCAGGTCCCTTTGGTGGGCCAGGACGAGCGGCTCGCCAGCTTGCACCAGGCCTGGCAGGCGGCGTCGGCCGGCGCGGGCCGCGCTGTGACGTTGCGCGGCGAGCCGGGGCTCGGCAAGACCCGTCTGGCCGGCACACTGCGTGCTGCGGCCCAGGCGGCCGGCGCCGAAACGATCGTCCTGCGCTGCTCGGCGTTCCACCGCCAGAGCCCGCTCTATCCGCTGGTCGAGCTGCTTGCGCGCCGCACCGGGCTCGACGCGCAGGCGTCGGAAGACGAGCTCGTTGCCCGCCTCGGCGCCGTGATCGACGAGGCCGGCCTGGCGCCGGCGCAAGCCCTGCCGCTGTTGGCCGCGCTGATCGCGCCCGGCTCGCACGCCGCGCAACCGACCGCGACGCTGACGCCGACCGAGCTGATGCGCGACACGCTGGCGCAGCTGCAGCCGTGGCTCGCCGGGCGGACCGGCCCGCGGCTGCTGCTCTGCGAGGACGTGCACTGGGCCGACCCGTCGACGCTGCGCTTGCTGCAGCAACTCGTCGCCACGGTGACCCACCGGCCGGGCCTGCTGCTGTTGCTGACGCAGCGCACCGACTTCGACCCGCCGTGGCACGTCGGCCGTGACACCGAGCTGATCGAGCTGCCGCGCCTGTCGCCCGACGAGATCCGGCTGCTGGTGCAGCAGCTCGCACGCGCCGAGCAGCACGCGTTGCCGGGCCCGCTGCTCGAGCGCATCGTCGAGACCGCCGACGGCGTGCCGCTGTACGCCGAGGAAATCCTGCGCGCCGTGCTGCAGGCGCCGGGGACCGACCAGGGCTGGCCCGAGCAGGTGCCGGCGACGCTCACCGCGTCGCTGAGCGCGCGGCTGGACCGGCTCGGCACCGGCAAGGCGGTAGCGCAAGCGGCTGCGCTGCTGGGCCGCGAGTTCTCGTTCGAAACCCTGGCCGCCGTCAGCGAGCTGCCCGTGCCGGCGCTGAGCCTGGCATTGCACCAGCTCGTCAGTACCGGGCTGTTGCGAAGGCGCGGCGTCGCGCCGCAGGCGCGCTACGTGTTCCGCCATGCGCTGCTGCAGGCCGCGGCCGAAGAATCGCTGTTGAAGAGCGCGCGTCGAACCTTGCACCTGCGCATCGGCGACACGCTGCAGGCGCAGTTCCCCGGTCTGCGCGAGCTCGAGCCGGAGACGCTCGCTCGCCACTTCAGCGAAGGCGGCGATGCGATGCGTGCCCTGCCGCTGTGGCGGCACGCCGGCGAGCGCACGCTGGCGCGCTCGGCGGTGATCGAGGCACTCGCGCACCTCGACCAGGGCATGGCGCTGCTCGATGCGCTCGACGCAGGCGATGCGCGCGACCGCGCCGAGCTCGGCCTGCAGGTGCTGCGCCTGGCGGCGCTTCGCGCATCGCAGGGCGTCGCCGCCGCGGCGACCGGTGCGGCCGCCGAGCGCGCCGCCGGGCTCGCACGCGCGCTGCACGAGGACAACGCGTTGATCACCGCGCTGAACGGCCTGTACTCCTTCCACATGGTGCGCGGCGAGTGCGCCGCGGCGCTGGCGCCGGCGCGCGAGATGCTGCGGCTGGCCGACACGCTCGACGATCCGACGATCGAGATGATCAGCCACCGTGCGCTCGGCGCGGTCAGCTTTCACATCGCAGACCCGCTGAATGCGCGCGCGCACCTGGAGCGCGCGCTCGCCCTGTACGACCCGCAGCGGCACGCGCAGCTCGCGCACACGCAGGGCATCGACCACCGCGTGATGGCCGGCAACTTCATGGCGCTGACCTTGCTGATGCTGGGCGAGGACGACGCCGCGCGCGCGCTGCAGGACGAGCTGATCGCGCATGCCGAGGCGATTGCGCATGCCCACAGCCTGGGGCAGGCGCTGGTGTTCGGCTGCCTGCTGCTGTCGATCCTCGGCGACGGCGTCGGCCTCGCCGCGCGCGCCGCGCACACCGCACGCGTGGGCCGCGAGCATGGCTTTGCGCTGATCGCCGGTGCCGGGCGCTTCTTCGAGGGGGCCGCGCTGCTGCATGGCGGCGACCCGGCCGCCGCGCTGCCGGCGATGCGCGAAGGGGCCGCCGCCTGGTGGGGCACCGGCGCGCGCAACTACCGCGCCCATGGCGAGATGCTGATGGCCCAGGCCGAGCTTGCGCTCGGCCGCCTCGACGACGCGCGGGCGCTGCTGCGCGCGGCCCATGAAGGCATCGCCCAGACCGGAGAGACCTGGCTCGAAGCCGAGTTGCGCCGCGCCGAGGCGCTGATGCTGCGCGAGGCCGACGGCGATGCGCCGTGCGAGCGACGCCTGATGGAGGCGCTGCGCCTGGCGCAGGCACAGCACGCGCTCGGCTGGCAGCGTCGCTGCCGCCAGGCGCTGCAGGCGCTTCAGGCCAACGGCGCCGCATCGACCAGCACGCCCTGACGCCACCCGCGTCGCACTCTGTGGCGTACCGAGCGATCCGCTTGTGTCAGCGGGCGCGTTCCGCCACGCGCTTCACCAGGCGTGCGGCAGCTTCTTGCGGATCACCAGCAGCTTGGAGTTCTCGTCGGTCACGACGTACTCGCCGATCGCCAGTTCCTTCATGACCCGGTGCACCATCTCGCGCGACGAGCCGACGCGGTCGGCGATGTCCTGCTGCGTCAGCCGCTGGCGCACCTGGCGCTGCTCGACGTGGTCGCCGATCGGATCGGACAGCTCCATCAACACGCGCGTGACGCGGCCGTAGACGTCCTGCAGCGCGAGGCTCTTCACCTGCTCGGTGAGCCGCCGCACCATGCGGATCAGCTTGCGCGTCAGGTGGCCGGCGAACTCCGGGTGCTCGACGAGAAAGGCATCCAGCCCGTCGCGCTGCACGACGCAGCAGGTGGTGGGCTCGAGCGTCTTGATCGACACCGAGCGCTTGTCGCCGTCGAGCGCGAGCTCACCGACGTAGTGGCCCGGGCCGAGCTCGTCGAGCACGATCTCGCGGCCCTGCGTGCCGGCCGAATAGGCCTTCACGCGGCCGCTGAGCAGGATGAAGATCGAATCGCTGACGTCGCCCTCGTGGATCAGCACGGTGTTGGCGGCGAAATTGCGCGTTCCGCCGTGGCGCGAGATGGCCGCGAGCAGGCTGTGCGGCAGGCGATCGTTGTCGGTGTTGGGCAGCTCCATCATCGGCGGCGATTATGGCCGGCCGGCCATGGAACCTTGGCAATAAGTCACAAGGCGCTTGTGAATTCCAGCGCCACTTTGGTTCGTCGTCGCCGCCTACATTGAGCCCAGACCGTCGCACGACGGCATCGGCTCAGGGAAAGAGGCCGCGCGGCACCAAAGCCGTGACGAGCTGGGATCGGGGCGGGCAACGCGGTGCGTTGTCCGCCCTGCTCTTTTTGGGGGTCAGGCAGGCGCTAGTTCTGCTCGCCGGGCACGGGGTAGTCGACCTCCAGCACTTCCAGCGTTTCCAGCCCGCCCGGCGTCTGCAGCCGCACCTCGTCGCCGACGCGCGACTTCAGCAACGCCCGCGCGATCGGTGCCACCCAGCTGACCTGGCCCTGCAGGTTGTCGGCCTCGTCGATGCCCTTGATCGTGATCGTGCGTTCCTCGCCCTTGTGATTCGCATAGGTCACGGTGGCGCCGAAGAACACCTGGTCGCTGCCATGGTGCGCCGACGGGTCGGCGACCTCTGCGATGTCCAGCCGCTTGGTCAGGAAGCGGATGCGCCGGTCGATCTCGCGCAGCCGCTTCTTGCCGTAGAGGTAGTCGCCGTTCTCCGAGCGATCGCCGTTGCTCGCCGCCCAGTGCACCACCTCGACCATCTTCGGCCGCTCGACGTCGATCAGGCTCAGCAGCTCCGTGCGCAGGCGCTGGTAGCCCTGCGGCGTGATGTAGTTCTTGCCACCGGCGGGCAGCGGCGGCAAGCCGGCCGAGTCCTCGTCGTCATCGTCGAGGGCACCGTCGGGTTCGCGGGTGAAGGCCTTGTTCATGATCAAGGGAAGTCTAGGCAAGGATGCGCGCGGTTCACAGCAAGGACACGCCCGGCAGGGTCAACAGCGAGGTTTCGCGCATCAGGCGAACGAAGTCGACGACGTAGGGCCGCTCGCGCAGCCGCAGCGGAACGGCGGCATACAGCCGGCCCGTGAGCCCGTCCGGACCGATGCGCTGGCGGGCCACGTAGCCGCGGTCGAGGTAGTGCTTGACGGCCCACAGCGGCAGCGCCGCGACGCCGCGACCGCTGGCGACGAGCTGCAGCATCGCCACCGTCAGCTCGGTGGTGCGGCGTGCCGGCGTGATGCCCGCCGGCAGCAGCACGCGGCGCACCAGATCGAGCATCTCGTCCGGCACGGGATACGTGATCAGCGTCTGCGCCGCGAAGTCCGCTGCGGCCAGCCAGGATTTCGCGGTCAGCGCATGCCCCGGCGGCAGCAGCGCGACGATCTCGAAGCTGAACAGCGGCAGGAACACGACACCCGGCTCCTGCGTCTCGGCCAGCTCCGAGACGATCGCCACGTCCGCGCGGTCCTGGTGCAGCAGGCCGACCGGGTCGGCCTGGAAGCCGGACACGATGTCGAGCTCCACCTCCGGCCAGCGCGGCCGCAGCGCGTCCATCGAGGGCATCAGCCAGTCGAAGCAGGTGTGGCACTCGACGGCGATGCGCAGGGCGCCCGCGGCTCCGGAGACCAGCCGCGCGACGTCGCGCTCGGCGTCGTCCAGGCGCGGCAGCACGTCGCCGGCCAGCCGCAGCAGGCGCTGGCCGGCGGCGCTGAAGACGATCGGCTGCGACTTGCGCTCGAACAGCACGCTGCCGTAGTGGTCCTCCAGCGCCTTCAGCTGGTGCGACAGCGCCGACTGCGTCAGGTTCAGCAGCTGCGCGGCGCGCGACAGGTTGCCGGCCTCGCGCAATGCCTGCAGGGTCTTCAGGTGCCGCAGCTCCAAGGGCGATGTCGTCATGAACCAAATTCAAGCTGATCAGCAGAAACTTTCGTTTGAATCATAGAGCCTGCACTCCGATGATCCTGGCCATGATCAAGATCCACACCCTCGGCTTCCCGCGCATCGGTGCGCAGCGCGAGCTGAAAACCGCCCTCGAACGCCACTGGCGCGGCGAGATCGACGCCACCGCCCTCGAAGCCACCGGCCGCGAACTGCGCGCACGCCACTGGGCGCTGCAGCGCGATGCCGGGCTCGATGTCGTGACGGTCGGCGACTTCGCGTTCTACGACCAGGTTCTCGACCACCTGCTGCGTTTCGGTGCCGAACCGGCGCGCTTCGGCTTCGCCGGCGGCGAGCCGGAGCTGATCCGCTGCTTCGCGCTGGCGCGCGGTGTCGCCGCCGGCGCCGATGCGCACGGTGAGGGCTGCAGCTGCCCGACCCACCCCGCCGGCGGCCAGCGCGCGCTGGAGATGACCAAGTGGTTCGACACCAACTACCACTACCTGGTCCCGGAATACGAACCCGGCACGCGCTTTCGCCTCGCCTCACGCCGCCTGCTCGATGAAGTGGCCGAGGCGCAGGCGCTCGGCCATGCGGTGAAGGTCGTGCTGCTCGGTCCGCTGACGCTGCTGTGGCTGGGCAAGTCGGTGGTCGATGGATTCGAGCGGCTCTCGCTGCTCGACGCGCTGCTGCCGGTCTACACCGAGCTGCTGACCCGCCTGGCCGCCGCCGGCGTGCAGTGGGTGCAACTCGACGAGCCGATCCTCGGCCTCGACCTGCCACCCGCGTGGCGCGCGGCCTTCGAGCCGGCCTATCGCGTTTTGGGCGCGGCCGACGTCTCGATCCTGCTGGCGACCTACTTTTCGCCGCTGCGCGAGAACCTGACCATGGCCTGTCGGCTGCCGGTGGCCGGACTGCACGTCGATGCCGTGCGCGCCGGCGACGAGCTGGCCGAGGTACTCGACCAGCTGCCGCCCGAGCGCGAGCTGTCGATCGGCATCGTCGACGGCCGCAATGTCTGGCGCAGCGACCTCGATCGCGCGCTGGCGGCGTTGCGCCCGGCCCTGGAGCGCCGCCGCGGCCGGCTATGGATAGCACCGTCATGCTCGCTGCTGCACGTGCCGATCGGCCTGGCCGACGATGGCACGCTCGACCGCGAGCTGCGCAGCTGGCTGGCCGGCGCCCGCGAGAAGCTCGACGAGCTGCAGGTTCTGCGGCGCGCGCTCGGCGAAGGCGAGACCGCCGTGCGCGGCGAGCTGTTCGCTGCCCGCGCGGCGGTGGCTGCACGCGCCGCCAGTGCCCGCGTCAAGAACTCGACGGTGGCCGAGCGCCTCGCTGCGCTGCCGCCCGACGCCGACCGCCGTGCCTCGCCGTTCGAGGTGCGGCAAGCCGTGCAGCAGGCGAAGCTGCAACTGCCCGAATTCCCGACCACGACGATCGGCTCCTTCCCGCAGACGCCCGAGATCCGCGCCGCCCGCGCCGCCTTCCGTCGCGGCGAATTGCCGGCCGAGGCCTACCGCACCGCGATGCAGCGTGAGATTGCCGACGCCGTCGCGCGCCAGGAAGCGCTGGGCCTCGATGTGCTGGTGCACGGCGAGGCCGAGCGCAACGACATGGTCGAGTACTTCGGCGAGCAGCTCGACGGTTTCGCCTTCACCGCCAACGGCTGGGTGCAGTCGTACGGCTCGCGCTGCGTCAAGCCACCGATCCTGTTCGGCGACGTCGCGCGGCCGCGGCCGATGACGGTGGAATGGGCGCGCCATGCGCAAGGCCTGACGAAGCGGCCGATGAAAGGCATGCTGACCGGCCCGGTGACGATCCTGCAGTGGTCCTTCGTGCGCGACGACCAGCCGCGCGAGCACACCACGCTGCAGATCGCGCTGGCGATGCGCGACGAGGTGCGGGACCTCGAGGCGGCCGGCATCCCGATCATCCAGATCGACGAGCCGGCGCTGCGCGAAGGCCTGCCGCTGCGCGCGGCCGATGCATCGGCGTATCTTCGCTGGGCGACCCGCGCCTTCCGCATCAGCGCCGCCGGCGTGCGCGACGAGACGCAGATCCACACCCACATGTGCTACGCCGAGTTCAACGACATCCTGCCGGAGATCGCCGCGCTCGACGCCGACGTGATCACGATCGAGACCAGCCGCTCGGACATGGCGCTGCTGCGCGCCTTCGGCGACTTCCGCTACCCGAACCAGATCGGCCCCGGCGTCTACGACATCCACTCGCCGCGCGTGCCCGACACGCAGGAGATGCTGCGGCTGCTGGACAAGGCGGCGACGGTCATTCCGCGCGAGCGGCTGTGGGTCAACCCGGACTGCGGGCTGAAGACGCGCGGCTGGCCGGAGACCGAAGCCGCGCTGCGCAACATGGTCGAGGCGGCGCGCACGCTGCGGGCGGCGCACACCGCCTGACGAACGCCTCGTGGACGCTCAACTCGCGCGATAGGCGCCCGGCGCCGCGCCGGTCCACTTGCGGAACGCGCGGTGGAAGGAGCTGGCATCGGTGAAGCCGAGTTGCGCGGCGACCTGCTCGATGCTCAGGCGCCGGTCGGCCAGGTGGTGGATCGCGAGGTCGCGCCGCACCTCGTCCTTCAGCGCCTGCCAGCCGGCGCCTTCGTCGTCGAGGCGCCGGCGCAGCGTCGCCGGCGACAGGCCGAACTGCCGCGCCAGGGCTTCGAGCGTCGGGCCTTCGGCGCTGTCGGCGAGCAAGGCGCGCCGCAGCTGGCGCCGCACGCGCTCGGCCCAGCCGGCGGGGTTCACCTGCTTCAGGAACACCGACTGCGGCGCGTCGCGCAGGAAGGCGCTCAACGCGGCCGGGACGATCGCCAGCTCGCCGCGCAGCACGCGCGCATCGAAGGAGATCGCCGTCGCCGGCTGATCGAAGTGCAGCACCGGCGCGAACATGCGGCGGTACTCGTCGGCATGGGAGGGCCGCGGGTGCGCCCAGTCGAGGCGCGCCAGCGGCACGCGGCGGCCGGCCAGCCAGCACAGCAGGCCGTGCACCATCACGAGCAAGGTTTCGTCGGCGAAGCGACGGGCATCGGGCGCAGCGATGCGGTTGGCGATGGTGATGCGCGCCGCGCCGCCCTGTGTCGACAGCGTCGCGCCAATGTCGTCGAGAAACAGCGCCAGCCCGCGCAGCGCCTGCTTCAGCGCCCGCTCGACGCTGCGCTGCCCCACCAGCGCGTGGCACAGCAGCGCAAAGCTGCCGACCTTCATGCGGCGGGCGTCGAGACCGAAGAACTCGTCGTCCAGCGCTTCGCCGACCGCCAGCCAGAGTGCCGCAAAGGCCGCGGCCGGCACGCGGGCCGCATCGCTGGCCAGCAGCTCCGGCGCGATGCCGGCGCACTGCAGCGCCGCCCGCCGGCCGATGTCGTCGAGCGCACCGACCGCGCTGCGCACGAAGGCGATCGAGACGGTGTGCTGCGGGGCCGGCGGCATCGGAGCATTCTGGCAAAACCCGTCAGGCGGCTGAGCGCTTAGACCATCGCGCGCCGCCGCCGACCGTCCTAGACTGCCCGGTCGTGGACCCCCGTCCGCCGGAGACAAACAATGACGAACCTGTCCGCCGAATACAAGGCGCTGGCCGAGTACCGCCCGACGCACAAGGTGCGCTTCGTCACCGCCGCGAGCCTGTTCGATGGCCACGACGCGGCGATCAACATCATGCGGCGCATCCTGCAGGGCATGGGCACCGAGGTGATCCACCTCGGCCACAACCGCTCGGTCGACGAGGTCGTCACCGCGGCGCTGCAGGAGGACGTGCAAGGCATCGCCGTCTCCAGCTACCAGGGCGGGCACAACGAGTACTTCGCGTACATGGTCGAGCTGCTTCAAGCACGCGGCGGCGAGCACATCCAGGTCTTCGGCGGCGGCGGCGGCGTGATCGTGCCGGCCGAGATCCGCGCGCTGGCGGACCAGGGCGTGCGCATCTACAGCCCCGAGGACGGCCAGCGCATGGGCCTGGCCGGCATGATCGGCGAGATGGTGATGCGCGCCGACCGCGACCTGTCGGTGTTCGCGCCCGCCTCGCTCGATGCGATCAAGGGCCAGAGCGAAACCGCCTGGCGCGCACTGGCGCAGCTGATCACCGCACTGGAGAACGGCAAGGTCCCGGCCGAGCAGGTGGCCGCGCTGCACCAGGCGGCCAAGGATCACCCCGCCCCGGTGCTCGGCATCACCGGCACCGGCGGCGCCGGCAAGTCCAGCCTGACCGACGAGCTGATCCGCCGCCTGCGCCTGGACCAGGGCGACGCGCTGCGCATCGCGGTGATCTCGATCGACCCGTCGCGGCGCAAGAGCGGCGGCGCGCTGCTGGGCGACCGCATCCGCATGAACGCGATCGCGCCGTGGAGCCAGCCGGCCGGTCGGACGGCGTCCGACGACTCAGGCCAGCGCGTCTACATGCGCTCGCTCGCCACGCGCGACACCGGCAGCGAGGTCTCCGCCGCGCTGCCCGACGTGCTGGCCGCCTGCAAGGTCGCCGGCTTCGACCTGGTGATCGTCGAGACCTCGGGCATCGGCCAGGGTGATGCGGCGATCGTGCCGATGGTCGATGTGCCGATGTACGTGATGACGCCCGAATACGGCGCCGCGAGCCAACTCGAGAAAATCGACATGCTCGACTTCGCCGAGTTCGTCGCCATCAACAAGTTCGACCGCAAAGGCGCGCCGGACGCGCTGCGCGACGTCGCCAAGCAGGTGCAGCGCAACCGCGCCGCGTTCAACGTGATGCCCGACCAGATGCCGGTCTTCGGCACGATGGCCAGCCGCTTCAACGACGACGGCGTCACCGCGCTGTACCAGGCGCTGAAACCCCGCCTCGCGGCCCTCGGCCTGCCGCTGACCGACGGCAGGCTGCCGGCGGTGAACACGCGCCACAGCACGCACCAGACCCCCGTGGTGCCGGGTGCGCGCGCACGCTACCTGGCCGAGATCAGCGACACCGTGCGCGGCTACAAGGCCCGCGCCCGCAAGCAGGCGACGCTGGCGCGCGAGATCCAGCAGCTGCGCGAGAGCGCACGCATGCTGCACGCTGCCGGTGGCAGCGGCGACGCACTCCTGCCGCTGGCCGACGAACGCGCGTCGCGGCTGGACGCCTCGGCCCGCAAGCTGCTGGCGATGTGGCCGGAGATGCAGAAAGCCTACGCCGGCGACGAATACGTCGTGAAGATCCGCGACAAGGAGATCCGCACCGCGCTGATCCACACCACGCTGTCGGGCAGCAAGATCCGCAAGGTCGCGCTGCCGCAGTACGAGTGCCACGGCGAGCTGCTGAAGTGGCTGATGCTCGACAACGTGCCGGGCAGCTACCCGTACACCGCCGGCACCTTCGCCTTCAAGCGCGAGGGCGAGGACCCGACCCGCATGTTCGCCGGCGAAGGCGACGCCTTCCGCACCAACCGCCGCTTCAAGCTGGTGTCCGAAGGCATGCCGGCCAAGCGCCTGTCGACGGCCTTCGATTCGGTCACGCTGTACGGCAACGATCCCGACCTGCGGCCCGACATCTACGGCAAGGTCGGCAACTCGGGCGTCTCGATCGCCACGCTCGACGACATGAAGGTGCTGTACGACGGCTTCGACCTGTGCGCGCCGAACACGTCCGTCAGCATGACGATCAACGGCCCGGCGCCGACGATCCTGGCGATGTTCATGAACAGCGCGGTCGACCAGCAGCTGGCCAAGTTCCGCACGGACAACGGCCGCGACCCCACCGACACCGAGAGCCAGAAGATCCGCGAATGGGCGCTGGCCAACGTGCGCGGCACCGTGCAGGCCGACATCCTGAAGGAAGACCAGGGCCAGAACACCTGCATCTTCTCGACCGAGTTCTCGCTGAAGGTGATGGGCGACATCGCCGAGTTCTTCGTGCACCACCAGGTGCGCAACTTCTACTCCGTGTCGATATCGGGTTATCACATCGCCGAGGCCGGCGCGAACCCGATCTCGCAGCTCGCCTTCACGCTCTCCAACGGCTTCACCTTCGTCGAGGCGTATCTCGCCCGCGGCATGCACATCGACGACTTCGCGCCGAATCTGTCGTTCTTCTTCAGCAACGGCATGGATCCGGAGTACACCGTGCTCGGCCGCGTCGCGCGCCGCATCTGGGCGGTGGCGATGAAGGAGAAGTACGGTGCCAACGAACGCTCGCAGAAGCTGAAGTACCACGTGCAGACCTCGGGCCGCTCGCTGCACGCGCAGGAGATCGCCTTCAACGACATCCGCACGACCCTGCAGGCGCTGATCGCGATCTACGACAACTGCAACTCGCTGCACACCAACGCCTACGACGAGGCGATCACCACGCCGACCGAGGAAAGCGTGCGCCGCGCGATGGCGATCCAGCTGATCATCAACCGCGAATGGGGCCTGGCGAAGAACGAGAACCCGAACCAGGGCGCCTTCGTCATCGACGAGCTGACCGAGCTGGTCGAGGAAGCCGTGCTGGCCGAGTTCGAGAAAATCGCCGAGCGCGGCGGCGTGCTGGGCGCGATGGAGACCGGCTACCAGCGCGGCAAGATCCAGGAAGAGTCGATGCACTACGAGATGCTCAAGCACACGGGCGAGTACCCCATCATCGGCGTCAACACCTTCCGCAATCCGCACGGCGACCTGGTGCCCGACCACATCGAGCTCGCCCGCTCGACCGACGACGAGAAGCGCAGCCAGCTGACGCGCCTGGCCGACTTCCACGCCCGTCACGCGGCCGACGCGCCGCAGCAGCTCGAACGGCTGAAGCAGGCGGTGATCGACAACCGCAACGTGTTCGAGGTGCTGATGGATGCGGTGCGCTGCTGCTCGCTGGGGCAGATCACCAACGCGCTGTTCGAGGTTGGGGGCCAGTACCGGCGCAGCATGTGAGCGTCGTGCAAGGCTGCACGCTGCACGAGGCTGCACCTCGTAACACCTGACTTTCGGCACTGCGCACGACAGGCGCAGGGCACCCGCGGGCTCCTAGAATTTTCGACGTCCCCACGCGTCGCCTGGAAGGAAGCCCATGTCACGGTATTTGCGCCCGATGCTGCCAGTGGTGTTGAGCCTGGCGCTCGTGATGCTCGGCTCCTGTGGTGGGGGTGGCGGTGGCGATGCGCCCGCGGCCTGCGCGCCGATCGCCGACAGTGCAGGCGGCAGCATCGCCTGCGACGACCCGTTCTGGGGGACCGCGCCCGGCGGTGGCGCCGGTGGTGCCGATGGCGATGCCGCAGGTGCCGACGGCACCGCCGGTGACGGCCGTGCGATCGCCGGCGCGACGATCACGCTGGTCGACGCCGGTGGCCAGAGCCGCAGCGCGGTCAGCGACGCCCAGGGCTACTACCGCGTCAACATCACGCGCTTCGCGCCGCCCTTCGTCGTCAAGCTGGTGACCGCCGACGGCGAAGAACGCCACCACGCCTTCAGCACGCAAGCGGTGAAGAAGCGCGGCTTCATCACCATCAACATCACCGGCCTGACCGACAAGCTGGCCTCTGATGTGGCGATCGCCGGCGGCAAGCCCGGCGCGAAGGACCTGACCCCGGCGATCGTCGCCGCGCAGGCGGCGGCGATCCAGACCGCGCGCAACAACCTGACGCAGGCGATCCGCAACCAGGTCATCGCGGCCGGCATCACGCCCGAATCCTTCGATCCGATCGCGGTGTTCTTCCGCCCGAACCTGCAGGGCTACGACCTGATCCTCGAGACGGTCGCCGTCTTCATCGACAACAGCGGCGCGACGCAGGTCATGCCGAAGCCGCAGAACGCCTGCACGGCACCACGCCGCTGGACGGCCGGCGGCAACCTCTGCACGACCTCGAACAGCCCCGGCTTCGTCGCGCACGGCGCGACCGGCCACTTCAGCGACACCAGCGCACCGCTGGTCGGCAGCGCCGACTTCAGCTGCAGCAACGGCACGCTGCTGCAGGTCGGCACACCGACCTGCGCGCCGCCGGCAAATCAGCCGTGCAGCGCGCCGACCGCCACGTGGAGCGTCGCCGGCAGCAGCTGCAACGCCGACAGCGCCCCCGGCAGCGTGCCGTCGGGCCAATCGCTGACGCTGACCGACAGCCAGTCGCCGACGACCGGCACGATCACCTACGCGTGCAGCAACGGCACGCTGAGCCAGACCGGCACAGCGGCTTGCAGCAACGCCGCGAACAACTGCGCTGCACCCAGCGGCACGTGGACGGTCGGATCGAACGCCTGCACGTCCGACACGGCGCCCACCGGCCTGGCTGGCGGTCAATCGGTCACCCTGCAGGACGCCACCGGCGCCGCGGTCGGCTCGATCACCTATGCCTGCAGCGGCGGCGTGTTGAGCCAGACCGGCGAGACCAGCTGCGGCCTCATCGCGCAAAGCTGCAGCGCACCGAGCGCGGCGTGGAACGTCGGCGGCTCCGACTGCACCGCCGACCTCGCGCCGGGCCCCTTGGCCACCGGCGAGTCGGTCACGCTGAACGACACCAAGGTACCGGGGACCGGATCGATCAGCTACACCTGCAGCAATGGCACGCTGAGCCGGGTCGGCACGGCCAGCTGTCAATCCGCAACCGGTTCGGGCTGCTCCGCGCCGAGCGCCGGCTGGAGCGTGCAAGGCCTGTCGTGCCAGTCGTCGACGACGCCGGTCGCGATGAACTCGAGCGAACAGCAGACGCTGCAGGACAGCAGCGCCCCGACGCTCGGCAGCATCGTCTGGGGCTGCAGCGGAGGCTCGCTGTCGGTCCTCGGCAGCCCCAGCTGCGCGTTGACGGCAGGCAGCTGCGCCCCGCCGTCGAACACCTGGGCCAGCGGCGACAACGTGTGCACGGCCGACTCGGCACCGGTCGCGCTGTCGAACAACCAGTCGACCACCCTGGCGGACAGCGCCAGCCCGACGACCGGCAACGTGACGTGGATGTGCTCGAACGGCACGCTGTCGATGGTCGGATCGCCGGTCTGCAACCTGACCCAACCGGTCGGCTGTGCGGCGCCGCCGCGGAGTTGGATCGTGGATGACCTCACCTGCGCGGCCGACAGCGAGCCGTCGCCGATCGGCAACGGCGGATCCGCAACCCTGACGGACAGCCTGGCGCCGCGCACCGGCGCGATCACCTATGCCTGCAGCGACGGAAGACTGTCCGTCGTCGGCTCGGCCACCTGCACCGGCACCAGCGGCGGCGGCTCCTGCAGCACCTCATCCTTGGTGAGCAGCGGGTGGAGCGTGTCGGGCAACAACTGCCTGCCGGACCAGGCCCCGGCGTCGGTGACCGAAGGCACCACGCTCGTGCTGCAGGACACGGTGGGATCGCCGGTCGGGCAGATCACCGTGCAGTGCGGGGGCAATGGCCAGTTCACCACGATTGGACAGCCGACCTGTGGCCCGAACCAGACTTCGTGCCAGACCAGTGTGTCGTCCTGGAGCAATCCCGCCGCCGGGTTCACGTGCACGCCGGACCAGAACCCCGGCACGGTCACGATCCCGTCCGGCTCGACCTTCACGTGGACGGACACGGTCAGCCCGACGACGGGATCGCACACGCTGCGCTGCGACAACGGCTCGCTCAACGTGGTCAATAGCAGTTGCGGCCCCGGGACGGGCGGGCTGGCGGCGCCGCGAGAACGGGGCACCCTCGGCAGCCCCGGCGCGGCGCCGGCGCGGCCGCGCCACGCGCGATGAGCGCCGCGCGGCCGCCCCGGAGGCGCTCGCTCCCCAAGGGACGCGAAGCGGCCCCTCCGGGTCCGTGGGGGACGGCCCGCAGGGCCAAGGGGGTCCAATGAGCCAGCGGCGCTTGCGCTCGCGCGCCGTCGCCGCGGCTGCGGCGGCGGCGCTCGCGTTGCTGCCCGCGCTCGGCGGACCCGCCGCATCGACGAGCCAGGAGCGCCTGGCGCTGGTCATCGGCAACGCCAACTATCCGGGCAACGAGCTGCTGAATCCGAAGAACGACGCGCGCGCGGTCGCCGAGCTGCTGCAGCGCGCCGGCTTCCAGGTCGACGCGCGCTACGACGCCTCGCGCGCCGACATGGTGTCGGCGATGCAGCGCTTCGGCGCGCGCATGCGCGACAGCCAGGTGCGCTTCGCCGTCTTCTACTACGCCGGCCACGGCCTGCAGCAGGACTGGCGCAACTACCTGGTGCCGGTCGATGCCAAGGTCAAGACCGCGCCCGACGTGCAGCGCCAGACCGTCGACGTCAGCGAGCTGATGCGCCACATGAGCGAAGCCCGCGGGCGCAGCTACCTGCTGATCCTCGACGCCTGCCGCGAGGACCCCTTCGTCGGCGCCTGGCGCCCGCCCGCCAAGGGCCTGAGCCCCTTCGATGCGCCGGCCGGCAGCCTGCTCGCCTACGCCACCGCGCCGGGGCAGCTGGCCTACGACGGGCGCGGCAGCAACGGCCTGTACACCAAGCACCTGGTGCGCGAGCTGGCCACGCCGGACACCTCGCTCGAAGACGCCTTCAAGCGCGTGCGCCTGAACGTGCGCATGGAGTCCGAAGGCCGCCAGGTGCCGTGGGAGAGCACCTCGCTCGAGCAGGACGTGATGCTGTTTCCACAGCGCAAGGGCACGCTGTCGGTGACCGAGCTGGAACAGCGCTTCGAGAAGGAGATGTCCGACTGGCAGCGCGTGCGCAACAGCAGCAACGTGGCCCAGCTGACCGAGTTCATCCGCGCCTATCCCAGCGGCAACGCGAGCGAGCTGGCGCAGGCGCGGCTCAATCGCCTGCTCGAGGATGAGCTGCGCAAGAACGAGACCGCGCGCCGCGAGGAGGCCCGGCGCAAGGCGGCCGAGGCCGAGGCCGAACGGCTGAAGGCCGAGACGGCGCTGCGCGAGCGGCTCGCGGCCGCCGAGCGCGAGGCGCAGCGCGTGGCCGCCGAACGCGAGGCCGCGCGCATCGCCGCCGAGCGTGAAGCCACCCGCATCGCCGCCGATCGCGAAGCCGCGCGCAAGGAAGCCGAGCGTGCCGAAGCCGCGCGCATCGCCGCCGAGCGGGCTGACGCCGCGCGCATCGCCGCCGCCGAAAGCGCCGCCCGGCAGCGCGCGGCCGAAGAAGCCGAGCTGCGCCGGCGCCAGGAGGCCGAGGCCCGCCAGCGCGAACGTGAGCGCCAGGAGGCGGTGCGCGTGGCCGAGCAGCGCGCGGCCGAGGTCGAGAGCCGGCGCAAGCAGGCCGAAGCGCAGGAGCGCCAGGCCGCCGAGACCCGCGCGCGCGAAGCCGACGCCGCACGGCGCGAGCTGCAGCGGCTGGCCGACGCGGCCGACAAGCAGCGCATCGTCGCCGCGCAACCGGCGCTGGCGGTGGTCGCGCAGCTGGCGCCGACGCCCTTCTTCCAGGGCCGGCAGCAGCACCGGCGCGACTACCGCGTTGGCGACCACTTCGAATTCCGCATCGTCGACCAGTTCAGCCGCAGCGAGAAGCCGCTGTCCTTGCATGTCACCGCAGTCGACGAGAATGTCGACCGGGTCGAATACAACGGCGGCGAGTACGCTTCGGACATGATGGGCAACACCACGGCCAATCCGCTCGGCAGCATGGGCACGCCACGCCAGTTCTATCCGGCCGAGCTGGTCGTCGGCCACCGCTGGCGCACGATGTTCAAGCAATCCCGGGCCCGGGTCGCCGGCCTGCAGTACACCTTCCAGTACGACGTCAAGGTCGCTGCGAAGGAGACGATCCAGGTGCCTGCCGGCCGCTACGAGGCCTACCGCATCGAGGCCCGCGGCTTCAACGTCGACCTCGGCGCCGCGATCACCCGCACGATCTGGATCGCGCCGGGCGTCAATGCCGACATCGCGCACGAGACGATGGTGCGGCTGCGCGACGGCCGCGTCGAGCAGCACGACCGGCAGGAACTGGTCTCGCTGGCACGCCGCTGATGAAGCCCCCACGCTCGCTTCGCTCGCTGCCCCCTGGGATCCGAAGGATCCCCTGCGGGATCCGGGGGGCGCGTCAGCGCCTACGGGCGGCCGGGCGCCGCTGACATGTTCGACGACAACCTGCCGCAAGGCACGATCGTCGGCGAATTCGAGATCCGCCGCGTGCTCGGCTACGGCGGCTTCGGCATCGTCTACGAGGCCTACGAGGCGATGCTCGACCGGCGCGTCGCGCTGAAGGAGTATTTCCTGCGCGGCTACTCGCGCCGCGACGGCGTCGAGGTGCGCCCGTCCAACGACGACGCGGCGGAGATGTTCACCTCCGGCGCCACGCGCTTCGTGCGCGAGGCGCGCCTGTTGTCGATGCTCAACGAGCGCACGCGCAGCGATGGCTCGCTGGTCGCCGTGTACCGCGTCTTCCAGGCCAACGGCACCGCCTTCATGGCGATGAAGCTGTACGAAGGCCAGACGATGCGCAACGCGGTGCACCTGGACCCGGACATCGTCACCGAGCCCTGGCTGATCCGCCTGATGGAGCGCCTGCTCGACGCGCTGCACGGCCTGCATTCGCTGCCCGGCGAGAACCTGGTGCACCGCGACGTGTCGCCCGACAACATCATCCTGCAGCCCGACGGCTCGCCGGTGCTGCTCGACTTCGGCGCCACGCGCAAGGCCAACGATGCGCAGACTTCGCTGATCTTCAAGCCCGGCTATTCGCCGATCGAGCAGTACACCGACAGCTTTCCGCTGGGGCCCTGGACCGACCTGTACGCGCTGTGCGGCGTGGCCTACTTCGCGGTCACCGGCAAGTCGCCGCTGCCGGCGATCGACCGCTATGCCGGCGCGATCTTCAAGACCGCCAGCGAGCTCGCCGCCGGCCGCTTCTCGCCCGGCTTCCTGGCGCTGATCGACCGCGGCATGGCGGTGCAGCCGGAGAACCGCTGGCGCAGCTGCGACGAGCTGCGCGCGGCGCTCGATCGCGTGAAGAACGGGACCTACGAGGTGCCGCCGCCGCCCGTTCTGGCCGCGCCGACTTTGATCGACGACCAGGCGACGCAGGTGATGTCGAGCGGGCCGGGGCCGGCAACGCAGGGCTGGCCGGCCACGGTGACAGCACCGCCCGTCGCGCCACCGATCAGCGTCGCGACGCCGGCAATCAGCGCCCCGGCGCCGGCGATGGCGACACTCACCGCTCCGCCGGTGCACACCGAAGCGCCCGCGCCCGAGCCGGCACCGGCCGCATCGCGGCGTCCGCTGATGCTGGCGCTCGGCGGCGGGCTCGTCGCCGCGGCGCTGCTGGGCTACGGCTGGCAGAAGTTGCAGCCGCGCCCGGTGATCGATCCCAAGCTCGGCACGGCGAGCGGGCAGGCAGCCTCGGCGGTTCCGGTGGTCGCGAAGACCGCGTCGGTGCCGGTCGCAGCGGCGCTGGTGCCGGGGCTGGCCTGCAGTGCGGAGTCGGCCGACTGGGGCTGCGTGCTCGACGGCCTGGCGAAGCTGTCGACGGCGCAAGACCTGCAGTTGCGCGTCGTGCCGCAGCGCCTGAAGCTCGGCCAGCCGATCACGATCGAGCTCGCGCCGGCACGTGATGGGCGGTTGATGCTGCTGAGCGTCGACGATGCGCGCGACGGTCGCTTGACCGTGCTGTTCCCGAACGGCAGCGATGCCAACGACCGCGCGCATGCCGGCAATGCACTGAAGCTGCCGCGCCGCCCGCACTGGGATCTGGTTGCCCGCCCACCGCTCGGCCGCAGTTGGGTCGTCGCCGTGCTCACGGCGCAGCCGCTGGCCGTTCCCGCCGCGCTGCAGCAGGGCGTGCCGCTGCAGGACGCGGTGCGCGCGTTTTCCGATGGTCGGCCGCTGGCGCTGCTCGGTGTGGCCGAATGCACGCCGGGCGCCGCGCCGAGCCCGGGCGAATGCCCAAAGTCACTGTCACTGCGCAGCGCGGACTTCATCATTGACTGAAGTCCCGCAAGCGGTGCGGAGCAAGGAGAGACCCATGGCTGCGAAGCGCTTCCACACCCTGATCGCCCCGATCGCCTTGTCGTCGCTGCTGGCCTGTGCCGGGGCCGCGCTGGCCACCGATTTCGGCAAGCGCACGCCCGAGGTCAAGGAGCTGGTCGACGCGCTGAAGCCGTCCGCCCAGCCCGCCGAGCGCACACGTGGCCTCGCCGTCGTCGGCGCCGCTGCCACCGCCGCCAAGCCCAGCGCCTCGATGCAGGTCGGCTTCGACTTCGGCTCGGCCGAGGTGATCTCGCGCGACGTCGTGAAGATCGATCGCCTGGCCGAGGCGCTGAAGAGCGATTCGCTGCGCGAGTACAAGTACCTGGTGATCGGCCACACCGATGCCGTCGGCCCGCTACCGCTGAACATGCAGCTGTCGCGCGACCGCGCGGCCTCGGTCGTCAATCACCTGAAGCGCCAGGGCGTCGCCGCCGAGCGCATCGTCTTCGAAGGCCGCGGCCCGAACGAGCTGTTGAATCCGCGCCAGCCGGACGCCGCGGAGAACCGGCGCGTCGAGGTGCGCTTGATGCAGTGACCGGTAGTCGAGCGACCCGCCCCCAAGGCCTGGCTCGGCGAGCCTGGCAACTGTTGCATGCCGACGCCCCGACCGCCGGGCGGCTGGCCGAGCAGGCGCTCGCGCTCGCACTGAAGAACGCGGACGGCCCGGCCGAGGCCTGGGCCCGGCTTGTCCGCGGTTACCACCGGCTCAACTTCGGCACGCTCGCCGATGCCGCTGACGAGCTGTGCCGTGCCCGCGCGTGCTTCGATGCGCAGAGCGACCGCGCCGGCCACATCCTTGCCGTGGCCGGCTTCGCCCGCACCCTGTGGCGCGGCGGCCGCTACCGCGAGGCCATCGACACCGTGCTGCCGCTGCGCGACGAGGGCCTGCGCGTGCTGCGCCACGCCCAGCGCAGCGTGCTGCTGAACACGATCGCCGGCTGTTACTCGGCCAACGGCGACTCGGAGCGCGCCTTCGCCTACATGTACGAAGCGCTGCGCGATGCCGGACCGGCGCACGGCCACGGCCTCGACGCGGTGCTGCACTGCAACCTGTCGAACGAGCTGCTGCAGCTCGGCGATTTCGAGGAGGCGCTGCGCCAGGTCGAACAAGGGCTCGGCCGTTCGGCCCGCATGAACAACCCGTTCCTGCGCAGCGTGCTGCTGATCAACCGCATCATCTGCCTGACCGAGATGGGCCGCGCCGCGGAGGCGCTGGACGACGTGCAGGCGGTGCTCGCGCTGGCGCCCGATGAGAGCGGCCGCGGCGGCAACGCCAAGCACTTCGAGACCCTGGCCATCGCTGCGCTCGCCGCCGACGACGGGCCGCTGGGCGAGCGGCTGCTCGCGCTGGCCGAGGCCTCGCCCGGCGCCGGCCTGCCCGACGAGCGCCTCGAGCGGGTGGTCGCACAGGCCCTGCTCGCGCACCAGCAGCAGCGCCTGCCCCACGCACTGCAGGCGCTGGCCGACGAGCGCACGCTCGCCGCCGACGACGGCGTGGCCGGCTTGAGCCTGCGCGTGCGCTGCCAGTTCTTCCACTGCGCTTCGGTGCTGCATGAATCCGCCGGCGAAACGCGCCAGGCGCTGGCCGACCTGCGGCAATGGCAGTCGCTGCACCTGCAACAGGCGCAACGCGCCTCACGGGCGCGCTACCAGGCCGCAGCGCTGCACACCGAGCTGCTGCGCTTGCAGCATCGCCTCGAGGAGAACGATGCCCGGCGCCGCGACACCGAGCGCGCGCGCGCCGCGCTGGCCGAGGCGAACAGCCGCCTCGCGCGCCGCGTCGATGAAGCCCAGGCCCTGCAGGAAGCGCTGCGGCGCCAGGCGACGCGCGATGCGCTGACGGGCCTGTTCAACCGCCGCCACCTCGACGACACGCTGCCGCAGCTGCTGGCCCAGGCCCGGCGCGCGGCCGAGCCCCTGGCCCTGGCGCTGATCGACCTGGACCACTTCAAGTCGGTCAACGACCGCTTCGGCCACGATGTCGGCGACCAGCTGCTGGTCGCCTTCGGCCGGCTGCTGGCGCGCAGCGTGCGCGCCGGTGACATCGCCTGCCGCTATGGCGGCGAGGAGTTCTGCCTGCTGCTGCCGGCCACCGGCGGCCTGGCCGCGCAGCGCCTGGTCGACGGGCTGCTGCAGCGCTGGCGCCGCGAAGCCTTCGAGCTCGACGGGCTGACGCTGCAGGGCCTGAGCTTCTCGGCCGGCGTGGTCGACAGCGACGGGCCGGCGCTGGAGCCCGCGGCGCTGCTGCGCGCCGCCGACCAGGCACTGCTGATGGCCAAGCAGCTCGGCCGCAACCGCGTGCTGCAGACGGCGCTGCCGGCGGCTGCGTAAGGAAGGCGTCGCCTGCGCGTCAGTGCGCCGGGCGGTCGCTGTGGCAGCATGCCGCGGCCCTTCCACTGTACGGAGCTGTCGCGATGACCACCCGCCACCCGATCGAAGCCTGGCACCACGTCGCGCGAACCGGCGACCTCGCGGCGCTGGACGCGCTGCTCGCCGATGACGTGGTGTTCCATTCGCCCGTCGTGCACACGCCGCAGCGCGGCAAGGCGATCACCACGCTGTACCTGCGCGGCGCGCTGCAGGTGCTTGGCAACCCGGCCTTTCGTTACGAGCGCGAGATCGTCGGCGAACGCGATGCGGTGCTCGAGTTCGTCACCGAGATCGACGGCCTGCAGGTCAACGGCGTCGACCTGATTCACTGGGACGAGAGCGGCCGCATCGACGATTTCAAGGTCATGGTGCGACCCCTGAAGGCGGTCAACGCGGTGCACCAGAAGATGGGCGAGCTGCTGCAGCAATTGAAGTAAGGCGTAACAACTAACCCCCTGGCTCGGCGGGTGCCCCTTAAACAATCGGCGGCCGAATCAGCACTTACCGCGAGGATGCTGCTTGCGCCGCACCTGACCTTGAACATCACCAAACGGGGGTTGTATGGCCTTTCATTTGTATGACATCACCGAGCTGTTCAGCAATGCCAATGGCAGCGTGCAGTTCATCGAGCTGCGCACGGGCGCCAACGGCGAGTCCTTCTGGAGCGGGCAGACGATCACCGTGACCCAGGGTGCCAGCGTGCACACCTTCACTTTCCCCGGCAACCTGCCGAGCACGCAGACAGCCAACACGTCCGTGCTGCTGGCGACGCAGGGCTTCGCGAACCTCGGCATCGTGACGCCGAACTTCATCATTCCCGACGGATTCCTCTTCACTGGCGGCAGCGCGACGGTCAACTTCGGCGGCAGCAGTGACGTGGTCAGCTACGCCACGCTGCCCACCGATGGCCAGCATTCGATCGACCGCAACGGCGCACAGCAGATCAATTCGCCGACCAACTTCGCCGGCCAGACCGGTTCGGTCAACGTGGGGGGCGGCCTCAATCCGATCGTCGGCACCGCCAATGCCGACACGCTGAACGGCACCGCCGGCGCCGACGACATCGACGGCCTGGCCGGCCGCGACTCGCTGAAGGGCAACGGCGGCGACGACGTGCTCGACGGCGGCAGCGAGGTCGACACGGCGCTCTACAGCGGCAACCGCGCGACCTACACCGTCGGCGCCGCCGGCGGCAGCGTCAGCGGTGGCGGCGAAGGCAGCGACATGCTGACCAGCATCGAGCGCGTGCGCTTCGCCGACTTCGCGCTGGCCTTCGACTTCGGCGCCAACGGCGCGGCATCGAACTCCGCGAAGCTGCTCAATGCCGTGTTCGGCGACGCAGGGCTGCACAACCGCACCTACGCCGGCATCGGCCTGTCCTTGTTCGACGGCGGCCAGACCTACACCCAGGTTGCCGACCTGGCGATCCATGCCGCGCTCGGCCAGCAGATCGACAACGCGGCGCTGGTGCGACTGCTGTACACCAACGTCGTCGGTGCCGCGCCGAGCGAGCAGGAGGTGACCAGCTTCGTCGCGCTGATCACCAGCGGCGCGTTCACGCAGACCTCGCTGACGACCTTCGCCGCCGACCACGAGTTGAACGCGGCGCGGATCAACCTCACCGGCCTCGCGCAGGGCGGGCTCGAATTCACGCCCTCCCCCGGCTGAGTCTGCGCCGAGCGGCCGAGCAGCCGCGCGGATGCACCGCGTCGGGCCGGTAGGCATCGCGTCAGCTCGGTGACCGAGACTGCGCGCATGAAGACGGCACGCATGGATCCGCACGTGCACCGCCGCCGGGTGCTGCTCGCCGCGCTGCCGGGCGCCGCAGCGGCCGGCCCTGCCCGCGCGAATCCACCGGCGTGGGCGCAGCCGTTCGTGCTCGGCACGCATCAGCGCGAGTCGACCTTCCACGGCCGCTGGCTGCGCCTGATCTACACCGAAGCCTTCCGCCGGCTCGGCGTGCCGCTGACGATGGCGGTCTACCCGCTGCAGCGGCTGACGCAGATGCTCGACCGAGACGAGATCGACGGCGACGTCGGACGCGTGCCGGGCTTCGGCGAGGACCACCGCTCGCTGCTGCGCGTCGACGAATCCGTCTGGGACCTGCAGTTGGGCCTGTTCGGCACCAACGCGGCCTTGCCCACGCTGCGCCTGGACGACCTGCGCGGCAGCGCCTGGCGCGGCGTCTACGTGCGCGGCGTGGCGATCTGCGAGCAGTTGCTGAAGCCGCTGCTGCCGTCGGACCAGCTGTCCGCGCTGAGCAGCGAGACGCAGGGACTGCACATGCTGCTGGCCGGCCGCGCCGACTTCATGTGCACGACACAGTTCACGATGCTCGAACTGCAGCTGCAGCCGGAATTCCGCCAGGCACCGCCGGCGCGCCGGCTGGTGACGCTGGGCACGATCCCGATGCATCCTTACGTACAGCGCCGGCATGCCGGGCTGGCCGGCCGGCTGGCCACGGTGCTGCGCGAGCTGAAGAGCGAAGGCACCATCGAGCGCCAGCGGCTGCAGGTGCTGCGCGAGATGCGCGAGCAGGCAGTCGAGCCCCGCGCCGCTGACGCTCAGATCGAACGCTAGGCCGCCTGCGCCTGCGCCGCCAGCACTTCCACGCGCACCGCCTCGGTCAGTTCGGCCTTCAGCTCGGCGAAGGCCACCGTTGTCTTCACCGAATAGTGCCGCGGATGCGGCAGCGGCACGCTGCGGTCGAGCTTGATGCGGCCCGGGCGCGCGCTCATCACGACGACGCGGCTGCCCATGAAGACGGCCTCGTCGATGTCGTGGGTGACGAAGAGCACCGTCGTACGCTCGGCTTCCCAGATGCCGAGCAGCAGCTCCTGCATCAGCTCGCGCGTCTGGTGGTCGAGTGCGCCGAAGGGCTCGTCCATCAGCAGCATGCGCGGCTGGTTGGCCAACGCGCGGGCCAGCGCAGTGCGCTGCTGCATGCCGCCGGAGAGCTGCTTCGGGAAGTGCCGCTCGAAGCCCTTCAGCCCGACCTTGTGGATGAAGCCGGCGGCGATCTCCAGCTGCCGTGCGCGCGGCAGGCCCCGTTCGCGCAGGCCGAAGCAGACGTTGTCCTGCACCGTCAGCCAAGGGAACAGCGTGTAGCTCTGGAACACCATGCCGCGATCGGCGCCCGGGCCTTCGATGCGCGCGCCGTCGAGCAGCACCTCGCCGGTGCTTTGCCTGTCGAGCCCGGCGACGATGCGCAGCAGCGTGCTCTTGCCGCAGCCCGACGGCCCGAGGATCGTGATGAAGTCGTTCTCGGCAACGTCGAGGTCGGTGGCCTGCAAGGCCAGCGTCTCGCCGTGGCTGGACTGGAAGCGGCGCGAGACGCCACGCACGTTCAGCAGGTTGGCCATCGTCTTTACGCGCTAGCGTCCGAGTTGGGCCCACGGGAACAACGCCCGGTTCGCGGCCTTGAACAAGAGATCGCTGACCAGCCCGATCAGGCCGATCACGATGATGCCGAAGATGATCTGGTCAGTCGCCAGCAGCGCCTGGCTGTCGGTGATCATGTGGCCGATGCCGCTGGAGGCGCCGATGAGCTCGGCGACGATCACGTAGGTCCAGGCCCAGCCGAGCACCATGCGCAGGATCTCGGCGATCTCCGGCGCGGCGCCGGGGATCAGCACACGGCGGATCAGGCTGCGGTCGCGCACGCCGAGCGTGTAGGCGGCCTCGACCAGGTCGCGCCGCGTATTGCCCACCGTCACCGCGATCATCAGCACCAGGTTGAAGAAGCTGCCGATGAAGATCACCGCCAGCTTCTGCGCCTCGCCGATGCCGGCCCACAGGATCAGCAGCGGAATGAAGGCCGAGGCCGGCAGATAACGCGCAAAGGAGATGAAGGGCTCGAAGAAGGCCTCGACGGGCTTGTAGGCGCCCATCATCACGCCCAGCGGCAAAGCGAGCACTGCGGCGATCAGGAAGCCGCCCAGCACGCGCCACACCGTCATGCCGATGTCGCCGATGAAGCCCATCTCCGTGAGCAGCGTGTAGCCGCTCTTGAGCATCGTCAGCGGATCGGCCAGGAACGTCTTCTGCACGAAGCCGCCGAAGGTGGCGACGCTCCACGCGGCAACGAAGACGACGAAGAACCCCACGCCGAGCGCGATGCGCGCGCCCGGCGCCACTGCCACCAGCGGCTTCATCGAAGGCTTATTTGATGAAGCGGGTGTCGGCGAGTTTCGCCATGTCCGGCGCGGCCTTGATGATCCCGACCTCGAGCAGCAGGTCGGCCGCTTCCTTGCTGAACGCCGCATGCTCGCCGGCGAAGAACTTCTGGTTCGCCTCGCGGTCCTGCCAGCGCAGGTAGGCCTGGCTCTTCTCGAAGGCCTCGCCGCTTTGCTTGACGTCGGCGCCCATGATCTCGAAGCTCTTCTTCGGATCGGCCTTGATCATCGCCACCGCGTCGAAGTAGCCGTCGGCCAGCGCCTTCGCGGCCTTCGGGTTCTCGGCCAGGAACTTCGGCGTGCAGCCGAAGGTGTCCATCACCATCGGGTAGTCGAGCGTCGTCGCGATGATCTTGCCGGCCTCGGGCTTGGCGCGCACCGCGCCGAGGTAGGGCTCGTAGGTCATCGCCGCGTCGATGCCGTCGGTGCCGGCGATCATCGCGTTGGCGGCGGCCTGCGGCTCGAGGTTCACGACCTTGACGTCCTTCACGCTCAGGCCGTTCTTCTTCAGCATCCAGGCCAGCGTGAAGTACGGCGCCGTGCCGGGCGCGCTGGCGGCCACCGTCTTGCCCTTCAGGTCGGCGATCTTCGTGATGTTCGGCTTCACGACCATGCCGTCGGCGCCGTAGCTCTTGTCGAGCTGGAAGATCTGCGTCGTCGCAACGCCGTTGGCGTTCCACACCACCCAGGTCTCGACCGTCGTCGCCGCGCACTGGATGTCGCCCGAGGCGATCGCCAGGTGGCGGTCCTTCTGCGGGATCTTGCGGATCGTCACGTCGAGGCCGTGCTTCTTGAACAGGCCCGCTTCCTTGGCCAGCGTCAGCGGCGCGAAGCCGGTCCAGCCGGAGATGCCGACTGCCACCTTGGTGTCTTGGGCGAAAACGCTGGAAGCGAGCAGCGATGCAGCGGCGAGAGCGATCAACGACTTCATGTGTTCTCCAGTGATGCAGGGATCAGGCGGGTGATGTTCGCATGCAGGAATCAGGCCGGAATCCACAGCGCCGGCAGGCCGGTGAGCGTGCGGAAGACGCGCGACAAGGCGCCATCGGTCACCAGCGTGGTCGCGCGCTCGATGTCCGGCGCCAGGTAACGATCGCGCTCGACCGACGGGCAGGCATCGCGCAGCAGCGCATGCGCCTGCTCCAGCGCCACCGAGCTCGCCAGCGGGCGCAGGAACTCGATGCCCTGCGCGGCGGCGAGCAGCTCAATGCCGAGGATGTGCGCGGTGTTGTCGATCATCGGCTGCAGGCGGCGCGCGGCGAAGGTGGCCATCGACACATGGTCCTCCTGGTTCGCCGAGGTCGGCAGCGAATCGACGCTGGCCGGATGGGCGAGCGACTTGTTCTCCGAGGCCAGCGCGGCCGCGGTGACGTGGGCGATCATGAAGCCGGAGTTGAGCCCGGCATCGCTGGTCAGGAATGGCGGCAGGCGCGACACGCCGGCGTCGATCAGCATGGCAATGCGTCGTTCGGCGATCGCACCGACCTCGGCGATCGCCACCGCCATCGCATCGGCTGCCAGCGCCACCGGCTCGGCGTGGAAGTTGCCGCCGCTGATCAGCGTGCCCTCGCCGTCCGGTTCGGCGAAGACCAGCGGGTTGTCCGTCACCGCATTCGCTTCACGCAGCAGCACCAGCGCGGCATGGCGCAGCTGGTCGAGGCAGGCGCCGACCACCTGCGGCTGGCAGCGCAGGCAGTACGGGTCCTGCACGCGGTCGTCGCCGGTCTCATGGGATCTGCGGATCGCGCTGCCGGCGAGCAGCGCGCGGTAGTACTGCGCCACGTCCATCTGCCCCGGCTGGCCGCGCAGCTTGTGGATGCGCGGATCGAACGGCCCATCGCTGCCGCGCGCGGCATCGACCGTCAACGCGCCGACCACCAGCGCCGATTCGAGCACCGGCTCGAAGGCGAGGAAGGCGTGCAGCGCCAGCGCGGTCGAGGTCTGCGTGCCGTTGATCAGCGCCAGGCCTTCCTTGGCGGCGAGCTGCAGCGGCGCGATGCCGGCCTCGGCGAGCACCGCCTTCGCCGGCCTGCGTTTGCCCTCGACAAAGAATTCACCTTCGCCGATCAACGCCAGCGTCATGTGCGACAGCGGCGCCAGGTCGCCCGAGGCGCCGACCGAGCCCTGGCTCGGCACGTAGGGCACCAGGCCGGCATTGAAGACCTGCAGCAGGCTGTCGATCACGACCGGCCGCACGCCCGAGGCGCCGCGCGCCAGTGACGCCGCCTTCATCGCCAGCATCAGCCGCAGTACGGGCGGCTGCAGCGGCCCGCCGACGCCCACCGAATGCGAGCGGATCAGGTTCAGCTGCAGCAGCGCCAGATCGGATTCGCTGATGCGCTTGTTGGCCAGCTTGCCGAAGCCGGTGTTGACGCCGTAGACCGGCGCGTCGCCGGCCGCCGCGCGCTGCACGACCGCCGCGCTGGCCGCGATCATCGGCGCGGCCGACGGGTCGAGCTCGAGCCGGATGCCGCCGCGGTGGATCGCCTGCAGGTCTTCCAGCGTCAAAGCGCCGGGTTTCAGGGTCATCGTGTTCAAGCTCAGGTCCCCAGCATGGGCATGTTCAGGCCCTGTTCTTTCGCGCAGGCGATCGCCTCGTCGTAACCCGCGTCGGCATGGCGCATCACGCCGGTGCCGGGGTCGTTCCACAACACGCGCTCGAGGCGACGGGCTGCTGCATCGGTGCCGTCGCAGACGATCACCACGCCGGCATGCTGCGAGTAGCCCATGCCGACGCCGCCACCATGGTGCAGGCTGACCCAGGTCGCGCCGCCGGCGGTGTTCAGCAGCGCGTTCAGCAGCGGCCAGTCGGACACCGCATCCGAGCCGTCCTTCATCGCCTCGGTCTCGCGGTTCGGCGACGCGACCGAGCCCGAATCGAGGTGGTCGCGGCCGATGACGATCGGCGCCTTCAGCTCGCCGGACTTCACCATCTGATTGAACGCCAGGCCGGCACGGTGCCGCTCGCCCAGGCCGATCCAGCAGATGCGGGCCGGCAGGCCCTGGAACGCGATGCGATCGCCGGCCATGTCGAGCCAGCGGTGCAGGTGCGCGTCGTCGGGGAACAGCTCCTTCATCTTCGCGTCGGTCTTGCGGATGTCCTCGGGGTCGCCGGACAGCGCGACCCAGCGGAACGGCCCCTTGCCGCGGCAGAACAGCGGCCGGATGTAGGCCGGCACGAAGCCGGGGAAGTCGAACGCATTCTTCACGCCTTCGTCGAAGGCGACCTGGCGGATGTTGTTGCCGTAGTCGACGACCTTCACGCCCATGCGCTGGAAGGCGAGCATCGCCTGCACGTGCACCGCGCAGCTCTTCGCGGCGGCCGCGCGCAGCACCTCGTGCTGCGCCGCGTCGGCCTGCGCCATGCGCCACTGCTCCACTGACCAACCGGCCGGCAGGTAGCCGTTGACCAGATCGTGCGCCGAGGTCTGGTCGGTCACCAGGTCGGGCTTGACACCACGCCTGACCATCTCGGGCAGCAGCTCGGCTGCGTTGCCCAGCAGGCCGATCGACACCGCCTTGCCTTCGGCCGTGTAGCGGCGGATGCGATCGAGCGCATCGTCCAGGTCCGTGGCCTGCTCGTCGAGGTAGCGCGAGCGCAGGCGGAAATCGATGCGGCTCTGCTGGCACTCGATGTTCAGGGACGTCGCGCCGGCGAACGACGCGGCCAGCGGCTGCGCGCCGCCCATGCCGCCCAGGCCCGCCGTCAGGATCCAGCGCCCGCTCATGCTGCCGCCGAAGTGCTGGTGCGCGGCTTCGGCGAAGGTCTCGTAGGTGCCCTGCACGATGCCCTGGCTGCCGATGTAGATCCAGCTGCCAGCCGTCATCTGGCCGTACATCATCAGGCCCTGGCGGTCGAGCTGGTCGAAGTGCTCCCAGGTGGCCCACTTCGGCACCAGATTGGAATTGGCCAGCAGCACCCGCGGCGCATCCTCGTGCGTGCGGAACACCCCCACCGGCTTGCCCGACTGCACCAGCAGCGTCTCGTCTTCCTTCAACTCGCGCAGCGCCTTCAGGATGGCCTCGAAGCAGTCCCAGTTGCGCGCCGCCTTGCCGATGCCGCCATAGACAACCAGCGCATCCGGGTTCTCGGCCACGGCAGGGTCGAGGTTGTTCTGGATCATCCGGTACGCCGCCTCGATCAGCCAGTTGCGGCAGTGCAGCGTGCTGCCGGTCGGCGCCTGCACCGGGCGCGGCCGGGCGACGTGGCGGATCGAGGACAGGTCGGTCATGGGCGAGGCTCCGGGTAAACGACGGGCCGCACTCTACTTGTCTATACAAGTCGATGCAAGTAGTATTCGCGCCGATGTCCCGAATGAACAATTCCGTCCCCCAGCTCGCGCCCTACGCGCAGGTCAAGCAGCATCTGAAGGGGGAGCTCGCGCGCGGCCGGTACCCGCCCGGCGCGCTGATGCCCTCGGAGGCCGAGCTGGTCGGGCAGTTCGGCGTCAGCCGCATGACCGTCAACCGCGCGCTGCGCGAGCTGCAGACCGAGGGCCTGGTCGACCGCGTGCAAGGCGTCGGCACCTTCGCCGCGCAGTTGCACCGCGTGGCGTCGACCTTGACGATCCACGACCTGCACGACGAGATCGCGCAGCGCGGCCATGTGCACACGCCCGTCGTGCACATCGCCCGCAAGGAGAAGGCGCCCGCCGCGCTGGCCGAACGGCTCGGGATCGAGGCCGGCTCGTCGGTCTTCCACACGCTGATCGTGCACCACGAGAACGGGGTCGCGATCCAGTGCGAAGACCGCTACGTCAACCCTTCGTGCGCACCGGATTACCTGAGCGTCGATTTCACGCAGACGACGCCGACGCACTACCTGCTCGAGGTGGCGCCGTACTGGAAGGCGCAGTACTCGATCGAATCGGCGCTGCCCAGCGTCGACGAAGCGCGCCTGCTCGGCATCCGCCGCAGCGAACCCTGCCTGGTCGTCGTGCGCCGCACCGAGCGCCGCGATGCGGCGATCACCATCGCGCGCCTGGTGCATCCGGGCTCGCGCTATCTGCTCGAAGGCTCCTTCGCACCGTGAGCCTCGGGGTTCTGCAGGTCGACCGGGTTGCGCCGCAGCCGTGGCGCAACGGCCGCGGCGCCACGCGTGAGCTGCTGGCCTGGCCGGACGCCGCGGACTGGCAGCTGCGCATCAGCGTCGCCGACATCACGCAGGACGGCCCGTTCTCGTCCTTCCCCGACATCGAGCGCTGGTTCGCGGTGCTCGAGGGCGACGGCGTGGTGCTGCAATTCGCTGACCGCCGCGTGGCGCTCGACGTTCACAGTGCGCCCTTGCCCTTCGACGGCGCGGCGGCGCCGCAGTGCAGCCTGCAAGGCGGCGCGACGCGCGACCTGAACCTGATGCTGCGCCGCAGCGCCGGCAAGGGCCTGATGCAGCGCGTGCAAAGCGACGAAGAATGGTTCAGCATCGCCGCCATGCGCGCGGTGTTCACGACCGGAGGGGCCCGGCTGCAGATCGACGATGCGGATGCGGCGGTGCTGCCGCCATGGACGCTCGCATGGAGCCCGCAGGCATCGCGGCAGCGCTGGCGGCTGCGCAGCGATGCCGCGCCGCATGCCTTCTGGCTGGCACTCGACCGGCATTGCTGAAATGAACCGGTCCTCGCACTCGCTCGGCTCGCTGCGTTCGGGGTCACTGATCCATGCCTCGGCTGACGGCCCAGTGCGGCGTTCGGCGCCGTACCGCGCATGCACGGACCGAGCGAGCCAAGGCCACGGGGTACCCGCTGCCGCTCGTGTCCCCCGGTCGCTCCGCTCCCTCCTCCTCTTACCTCGCTGCAGCGGGCACCCCATGTCCTTGGCAACGGCACCGCGGTGGCGTGCGAAGAATCAATTCCAGGGCCGTGCCGGATCAGGACGGCAGGGTGCCCTGTGGAGCGAGGTAAGAGGAGGAGGGAGCGGAGCGACCG
>NZ_JABRWJ010000008.1 GCF_013266755.1 Pseudaquabacterium terrae
CGCGCCGTCCATTTAGCTTCGTTCGCTGCGCTCACTGCGCACAGCGCCGGCGAGTCAGTCTACGAAGCTCGCTGCGCTCGCCGCCCCCGGGCTTCCGGTCCTCACCGCCTCCCACGGCCCGCCGTGCCCGCACCCCGAGCCGCTCTCCTGCAATTGCGGTGGCGTGCGGTCCTTCGAATTCCTAGACGCTTTCCGCGGCCCACCGTGCCTGCACTCCGACTTGCCCATCAGCGGTGGCGTGCGTCCTTCTGAAGTCCTCGGTGACTCGCAAAGGCGCGGGCGGGCAGGCCGCAGCGCGCGTGGGAGGCGCCGGGCTTGAGCGGTTCGGGGGCGGCGAGCGAAGCGAGCTTCGTAGACTGACTCGCCGGCGCTGTGCGAAGCGAGCGCAGCGAGCGAAGCTAAATGGACGGCGCGCCCCCGAACCGCTCAAGCCCGGGAAGTCGGCCCCCCAGGGGCCGACCGCCGGATTCGCGCGCTGCGGCCTGCCCGCCCGTGCCTTTGTCGCTCCATACGCCGCAAGCCAACGACGAACGCGCGCACCGAACGACCGCAACGGGCCGTGAAACGACATTCGGGTCTGTTTCATTGAAGAGATGGACTCACCCGCGCAGCAGCGGCAGCGCGCGCAGCCGCCGCCCCGTCAGCCGCGCCCAGGCGTTGGCCACCGCTGGGGCGACCAGCGGCAGCGCGATCTCGCCGACGCCGCGCGGCTCGCCTTGGGTCGCGTCGATGAAGCGGCAGTCGATGTGCGGCGGCAGCTCGGGTAGCCGCGTGATGGTGTAGTCGGCCAGCGCGCGCTGCACGGCGCGGCCGTCGACGAAGTCCAGCGCCTCCTGGCGGGCGATCGACCAGCCCATCAGTGCCGCGCCCTCGATCTGCGTGCGCGCCAGCTCGGGATTGACGATCAGCCCGGCGTCGACGACGAACTGCAGCCGTTCGATCCGTGGGTGGCCGGCCGCATCGCGCGTGACCAGCGCGCGCAGCGCGATGTGCGAGCTGCGCAGACCCATGTACGCATGGCCGGCGGCCGTTCCGGGCGCCGGCGTGTGATCGCCGAGCGCCTCGATCACCCGCCGCGCGCGCGGCTCGCGCAACATCGCCAGCCGGTAGGCCAGCGGATCGCGGCCGGCCAGCGCGGCCGCTTCGTCGACCAGCGTCTCGATGCCGAAGACATTGAAGCCGGCGCCGACGCCGCGCAGGAAGCCGCAGGCCACCGGCAGCGGGCGGTGGATCGACTCGATGCGCTGCTGCGGGATGTCGTAGGCGTGCTCGGAGCCGTCGACGAGGGTCTGGTCGAAGCCTTCCTTCTGAAAGCGCTCGGGGAACATGCGGGCGGTGGTGGCGCTGCCGACGGTGCGGTGCAGCCAGCGCGTGATGCGGCCCTGGTCGTCGAGATCGGCCTCCAGCTGCTGTGCGGCGATCGTGCGCACCTGGCCGTGGGCCACGTCGTCGCCGACGAACTGCAGCACCTGCACGGGGGCCTTCAGCTGCAGCGCGAGCCAGGCGGCCGCGCCGGCGGCGTCGTTGTCGACACGCCGGCCGAAGGCGCCGCCGACCAGCGTCGACTGCACCGCGAAGACCGGCGGCGGGCGCTTCGCGGTCTGCGCCGCACGGCGCATGTCGAGACTCGGCGCCTGGGTCGACGCGACGATGTCCGCGCCCTGGTTCAACCAGGCCGGCGTCGCCTGGGCGTTGATCGGCTCCAGCGCCGCGTGCGTGACATGGCGGCTCAGGATCAGCGACTGCAGGCGCCGCGCGGGGGCCGGCGGCGCGTGCCCGGCCGCGCCGGTCTGGCGCACGACGTGCGCGTCCGGCGCGCCCTGGCGGGCGATGTCGGCGAAGCGCTGCAGCGCCCGTTCGCTGTCGTAGAGCTCGGCCGGCGGGCTCCAGCGGGCTTGCAGCGCCGCGCGCCCCTGCAGTGCCGACCAGGTGTCGCGGGCAACCACCGCGATCGGTGCCGATTCACCCGGCAGCGGCAGCACGTTGACGACGCCGGGCAGCGCGCGGGCCGCGGCGTCACCGGGCTCGAGCAGCTTCGCGCCGAGCCGCTCGGGCGGCAGCAGCACGGCGACCAGCGCGCCCTCGCTGCGCGCATCGACGCCATAGACCGCGCGGCCGGCGAGCTTGTCGACGAGGTCGATCCGCGGCAGCGCCTGGCCCACCAGGCGTGAGGGCGCCGGCGCCGGCTTCGGCAGGTTGGCCAGCAGCCCCGGCAGCTCGGCTTGTGGGGCGAGGTCGGCATAGGCGATGCGGCGGCCGTCGCGGTGCAGCAGCTGGCCGGCCTCGGTGTGCACGGCGTCGGCGGCGCATTGCCAGCGTTGCATCGCATTCCAGATCAGCACCGCGCGCGCCTGCGCGCCGGCTTCGCGCAGCACGGGCCAGAAGGCGCGCGTCGACGCGCTGTCGGCGGTGACCAGGCGCATGCCGAAGTGCGGGCTGCCGTAGTCGTCGCCATACGGCGCCGGCTCGACGCGGATGCGGCGCCAGTCGGCATCCAGCGCATCGGCCAGCACCTGCGCCAGCGCGGTCGAGCTGCCCTGGCCCATCTCGATCGCCGGGTTGACCAGCGTGATGGCGCCGTCGGCCTCGAAGCGCACGAGGGCATTGATGCGGCGCGGCGGCGCGCCCGCCGCGCCGGCGCCGCCGAGCCCGCCGAGGCCGAACAGCACCGCGGCGCTGCCGGCGGCGCCGCTGACCAGCAGCGCGCGGCGGCTGAGCTTGATCGCCTCGTGCGAGGTCATGCAGCACTCCCGCGCGGCGCGGCGAGCGCCGACTGCACCGCCTTCACCACCCGCGGCCCGGTGCCGCAGCGGCACAGGTGACCGGCCAGCGCCGCTTCGATCGCCTCGGCCGACGGCGCTGCCGGCGCGCTCAGCAGCGCCGCGCAGGTCATCGCCTGGCCGGGTTGGCAATAGCCGCATTGCAGCGCCTGGTGCTTTGTCCAGCCGGCTTCGAGGCGCGCGCGCAGGGGTTCCGCCAGGCCTTCGATCGTGATCACCGCGCGGCCGGCGACTGCCGCCAGCGGCAGCTGGCAGGCGCGGGCTGGCGCGCCGTCCAGGTGCACGGTGCAGGCGCCGCAGACCCCCTGCAGGCAGCCGGGCTTGGTGCCCTTCAACTGCAGCCGATCGCGCAGCGCCCACAGCAGCGGCATCTGCGGGTCGGCCTGCAGCTGCACCGGGCGACGGTTGAGCTCGAAGCGGATCTCGGTGGTCATCGCCGCGCTCCGTTCACTTCGCCGCCAGCGCGGGTGCCGTGGCGGGGTAACGCTCGGCGACATCGAAATCCACCGCCAGCGTCTTCGCCCGCACCTGCTCGAAGTCACCCTCGGGCAGCTGCCAGATCACGTTCATCGTCGTCGGCACGCGCAAGGGGCCGAAGGCCTGGTAGTCGCCGCGGTTCATCACCCAGCGCGCGCCGACCCAGCGCTCGGGCACCTCGCCGGCGAAGCGCAGCTTGCGGTGATCGCTCTCGCAGCGGGTCAGCGCACCGTCGGCGGCGAAGCTGCAGACCATGCTGGCGGCCAGCGCGCCGTCCTTCACGTGGGCGCGGGCGCGCTGCTCGTCGACCGCTTCCCAGCGCAGGTGGCGCCCGGGCAGCAGCATCGTCGGCGACTGCGTGGCTTCGGCGAAGAAGCGGATCATGTAGGTGCGGTTGATGTCGTCGTGGCGCTCGTCGACCATCACGCGGCCGTCGTTGCGCACCGCCCAGATGTGCGTGTCGCCGCGGGCGTAGAGGTCGCGCACGTCGATCGAGATGTCCGGGCCCTGCTGCCACACGCTGTCCCACACGTAGCCCAGGCCCTCGGCCGACAGCGCCATGTACTGCTCGCCGCGCGTCGTCATCCACGGCGTGGCCCGGGTGACGCCCTTCGCGCTGCCCAGCAGCGGCAGCCGCACCTCGCCTTCGAAGCGAAAGCGCGCGAAGCGGGCGGCCGGGGCACGGTCGGCGCCGGTGTAGGCGAGGTAGCGCCGCACCGGCGCCGGCAGGTCCTGCAACGCACGCGTGTCCACCGCCGGGGCGGCGCGCGCGACCTGGACCAGGTCGTCGATCTCGCGGTCGATGCGCTCGCGCATCGCCGGCTGGCCGGCACCGGCCAGCGCCGCGGCGGCGGCTGTCGACGTCAACATCAGGCAGAAGGTGGAGCGCAGGGCAGGGTGCAGCGTCATGAGGGGTCTCGCGGTGGGTGAAGGGCATTCAGTACCGATCGGTACTTGGGGAATGAGTCTAGTACCATGCGGTACTGGCGCAGCGTGTCGCTGCGTCTCGTTTTGTTTCGCTGATGCCCCTCAAGACCCAAGCCGCGCCGCCCGACGCGGGGCCGACCGCCGACGACGCCACGTCAGCGCGGCGCGATCAAATCCTCGACGCCGCGCTGGCGCTGATGGAGGAGCACGGCTACCGCGACACGACCATGCTGCAGATCGCGACACGCGCGCGGGCGTCGAAGAACACGCTCTACCAGCACTTCCCGACCAAGCAGGCGCTGTTCGCTGCGCTGGTGGCGCGCGCGGCGGCGGCGATGAATGCCGACATCGTCGCGGCGCTCGATGGCAACGCGCCGCTGGAGCCCACGCTGTGCCGCTTCGGCACGCACCTGCTGACGCTGCTGACCGGCGCGCAGTCGCTGGCGATCAACCGCGCGGCGATCGCCGAAGCGCGTTTCGCGCCCGAGTTGGCCCAAGCGCTGGCGGCCAACGGCCGCGAGAACACGGCGCCGCTGGTGCAGCGCTACTTCGCCCGGCAGATCGCCGCGGGCCGGATGCGCGCGGTCGATGGCGCCGACGCGATCGAGAGCTTCATCGGCCTGCTGATCGGCGACCTGCAGGTGCGGCTGCTCTGGGGCATCGCGCAGCCGCCCGATCAAGCGGCCATCCGCCGCCGCGCGCAGCGGGCGGCGGAACGCTTCGTCGTGTTGTTTGGCGCCTAGGGCCACCCCGACCGCAGCCACGCCCGAGCGTGGCCTTGCGCACAGACGGGGGCGGCCAGCGGGTGCAGATTGTTCGGACAACCAGGAGGTCGCCATGACCAGGAAGCACCGCACCACGCCCAGCGAGCGCTCGTACGCCGCCGCCGAGGACAGGTTCACTTCCCTGGGTGGCCGCCCTTCGTCCGCGCGGCCCGAGCTCGCGATGGCGGAGTTCGGCATCGGCTACGACGGCCTGCAGTACGAGTACCACGGCTACCGCTACGACCGGCTCGAGGAGGCCGTCGCCTACGCCGGCCTGGTCCGGTCGCGGCCGACCCAGCTCGATGCCGGCGGCCCGTTCCGCCAGATCAGGACCCTGGCCGTGCCGACCGACGCCCAACGCGCGCTGATGGCAACGCTGGGCATCGAATTCGCCGACGGCGCATTCCGGTTCGCGGGCTTTCGCTATGAAAGCCTGGCCGATGCCGTGAACTACGCGAAATTGACGCGCTCCTTTCAGACGCTATGACGATGGCTGCCGCCATCCCGCCTGCGTGTCGACGAACGCGGGCGGCGCACCGGCGGCCGCGTCGGCATGGCGCCTGCGTCCCGCGGCGCGCGCGTCACGCAGCGGACGCCAGAAGAAGTCGTAGACCGCCAGGCCAAGGCCCAGCGCGGCGGGCACGGCCATGCCCGCCACCAGCGGATCGGCGGCGTCCAGGCTGTACAGCAGCGCGGTGAGGCCGGCCCCGGCCAGCGTCCAGGCCGCCGGACCGGGGCCCGGTGGGTCGTCGCCGCTGCTCGCGCGGGTGACGTCGAGGTCTGGCATGTGCATGGCTCGAGGGTGCTGCGCCCGCGGGTCGGCGTCTGTGCGCTTGCGCACAAGCAGGGTGCTGCGTGCGCTGCCGCACCAAAGGCGCGATGCCGCTGCCTATACTGGCCACCATGGACTCCGGCCCCGATCCGCGCGGAAACCAGCTGCTCGCCGCGCTGCCGGCGGCCGAGTGGGGCCGCTGGCTGCCGTCGCTGGAAGCGGTCGACATGCCGCTGGGCAAGGTGCTGTACGAATCCGGCATGGCGATGACCCACGTGTACTTCCCGACCACGTCCATCGTGTCGCTGCTGTACGTGATGGAGGATGGCGCGTCGGCCGAGATCGCCGTGGTCGGCAACGAGGGCCTCGTCGGCATCGCGTTGTTCATGGGCGGCGAAACCACGCCCAGCCGCTCGGTCGTGCAAAGTGCGGGCAAGGGCTTTCGCATGCCCGGCCACCTGCTCAAGGCGGAATTCAACCGCTCCGGTCCGGTGCTGCACCTGCTGCTGCGCTACACGCAGGCGCTGATCACGCAGATGGCGCAGACGGCGGTGTGCAACCGGCACCACTCGCTGGACCAGCAGCTGTGCCGCTGGCTGCTGCTGAGCCTGGATCGCCTGGACGCCACCGAGCTGGTGATGACGCAGGAGCTGATCGCCAACATGCTCGGCGTGCGCCGCGAAGGCGTGACCGAGGCCGCCTCGAACCTGCAGCGCGCCGGGCTGATCCACTACCGGCGCGGCCACATCACGGTGCTGGATCGGCCGGGCCTCGAGCAGCGCACCTGCGAGTGCTATGCGGTGGTCAAGAAGGAATACGACCGCCTGCTGCCGTTGCAGCCGGCCGCCTAGCGGTCAGCGGCGCCGCGAATGCCGTCGACCTATGTGCACCAGCGGACAGACGGCGCGCGCTCCCGCCCCTACCGTGCTGCACCGGAACCCGCCAGGGGTGCACTGTCTGCACGCCTGCACGGTCCGCAGTGAGCGCACTCTCGCGCTCCGTGAAAGGTTGGACATGAACATTCCCATCGAAACCAAGCCCGCCCTGTGGGGCGTGGTGGGTGGAGCGGTCGCACTGGCGATCATCGGATTCAGCTGGGGCGGCTGGACCACCGGCGGCAAGGCCGAGGCGGCGGCGCAGATGCGCGCCAACGATGCGGTCGTCGGCGCGCTCGCGCCGCTGTGCGTCGACAAGTTCCAGCGCGCGAATGACGCGTCGGCGAATCTCGCCACGCTGAAGAAGACCGACAGCTGGTCGCAGGGCGAATTCGTCGAGAAGGGCGGCTGGGCGGCGATGCCGGGCACCGGCACGCCCGAGCGCGTGACGGCCGTGGCCAAGGCCTGCGCCGTGCTGCTCGCCGGCTAACTTATGATCTGAGCGTCCAACCAACATTCCCGTCAAGGAGGGTGTCATGTCCAAGGGTCAACGAGGCAACAAGGAAGCGAAAAAACCGAAGAAGGCGCCGGTCGACAAGCCGCTGGCGCCTCCGGGCGAAATGGCACCGCTGGCGGTGGCGCCGCGGCCCCGGTTCCTGAAGAAGTAGCGCCGCGCCACGCTCGTGGTGTCGCCTGATCGCGAGTTGACGCGCCCGCTGCTGGGCGTGCTCTTTCTCGGGGCGCTGATCGTCGCCTCGTTCTGGATCCTGCGGCCGTTCCTGGCCCCCGCGATCTGGGCGGCGATGATCGTCGTCGCGACCTGGCCGGCGATGCTCTGGCTGCAGGCCAGTCTGTGGCGCCGCCGCAGCCTGGCGGTCGCGGCAATGACGGTGATCCTGATGCTGGTGTTCGTCGTGCCGCTGGTGCTGGCCGTCGGCACGATCGTGTCGAACGCCGACGAGATCGGGGAGCGGCTGAAGTCGTTTTCCGCCTTTCGCATGCCGCCGGCGCCCGAGTGGCTGGCCGACCTGCCGTTCATCGGCCCGATGCTCGTGCAGGCCTGGCAGCAGGCTGCCGCCGCCGGCGTCGAAGGCCTGGCGGCGAGGCTGCTGCCCTACGCCGGCAGCCTGACGAAGTGGTTCGTCGCCGAGGCCGGCCAGTTCGGCTTCCTGTTCGTGCAGTTCCTGCTCACGCTGATCCTCTCGGCGCTGATGTACGCGCGCGGCGAAGTGGCGGCGTCGGCGGTGCAGCGCTTCGCCCTGCGCCTGGCCGGCGAGCGCGGCGAGCATGCGGTGCAGCTGGCCGGCCAGGCGATTCGCAGCGTGGCGCTCGGCGTGGTGCTGACGGCGGTGGTGCAGTCCACCCTGGGTGCGATCGGGCTGGCCATCACCGGCGTGCCCTTCGCCGCCCTGCTGGCCGCGGTGATGCTGCTGCTGTGCATCGCGCAGATCGGGCCCTCGCCGGTGCTGGTGCCGGCGGTGATCTGGCTCTACTGGAGCGGCGAGACGGCCTGGGGCACGCTGCTGCTGGTGATATCGGTCGTAGTGGTGACGATGGACAACGTGCTGCGCCCGATCCTGATCCGGCGCGGCGCCGACCTGCCGCTGCTGCTGATCTTCGCCGGCGTGATCGGCGGGCTGCTCGGCTTCGGCCTGGTCGGCATCTTCGTCGGGCCGGTCGTGCTGGCCATCGCCTACACGCTGCTCAAGGCGTGGATCGAGGAGCGGGCACCGGAAGCGTGACGACGAAGCGGCTGCCGAAGCCGCTGCCGGCGCTGCTGGCGATGACGCCGCCGCCGTGCGCCTCGACCAGCTCGCGCACCACCGTGAGCCCGATGCCGAGCCCGGCGCCATTGAAGCCGACGGCGTGCCGGTCCTGCACGAAGGGCTCGAAGATCCGGGGCAGCGCCTCGGCGCTGATGCCGATGCCGTTGTCCGACACCGTGATGGCGATTTCTTCCAGCGCCGCCTGCACCGACAGGCCGATCTCGCCACCGACCGGCGTGTACTTCGACGCGTTGTCGAGCAGGTTGCACAGCACCTGCGTCAGGCGCACCGGGTCGCCATCGACCCGCAGCGCGCCGGCGGGCACGAAAACGTCGAAGTGCTGCAGCCGCGCATCCATCGCCGGCCGGCAGGCCTGCACGGCCGCGTCGATCAGCACGGCCAGGTCGACCGCCTGGCGCTCGAGGCGCAACTTGCCGGTGTGCGAGCGCGACACGTCCAGCAGATCGGCCACCAGCCGCGTCATGTGGACCACCTGCCGTTCGATGACACCCTGCACGAAGTGCAGCAGCGGCTCGTCGGCACGGCCCCGCCCCAGCAGCGCCGCCGCGGTGAGGATCGGCGCCAGCGGCGTGCGCAGCTCGTGCGCCACCACCGCCAGGATTTCCGCCTGCCGCGCGTGCGCCTGCTCGGCTGCGGCCTGCAGCTGCTGCGCGCTAAGCGCCGCCAGCACCAGGTTCTGATTGGCCTCCTGCAGCTGAACGCGCTGCTGCGCATGCTCGGCACGGGCCTGCTGATACGGCGCCAGCGGCTGGTGCAGCGAGCGCAGCGCCGCCGGCGCGAGGTCCGGCGCGCCGGCCACGTCCTCGTGCCCGAAGACGAAGCTGCGCAGCCCGAGCCGCTTGGCGCGGTACATCGCCGCGTCGGCCCGCTCGATCAGCGTGTCGGCATCATCGCCGTCGTCCGGGTAGAGGCTGATGCCGATGCTGGCGGTCAGCCGGATCACCTGGTCGCCGACGCGGCTCGGTGCGCCGAGCGCCGCGCACAGCTTGTCGGCGGTGGCGATCGCATCACAGGCCTGGGTCACTTCGGCAAGCAGGATCACGAACTCGTCGCCGCCGTGGCGACTGACGGTATCGACGGCGCGCACCGTCGATGCCAGGCGCGTGGCGGCCAGCCGCAGCACCTGATCGCCCACTGCATGGCCGAGCGTGTCGTTGATCTGCTTGAAGTTGTTCAGGTCCAGGAACAGCAGCGCCGACTGCGTGCCGCGCCGCTTCGCGCCGGCGATGGCCTGCGCCAGCCGATCGAGCAGCAGCAGGCGATTCGGCAGCCCCGTCAGCGCATCGAGCTCCGACGATCGCGAGGCCTCCTTCAAGGCCAGCGCGGCCGCCTCGGCGGCGGTGTCGGCATCCGTCTGCACGCGCAGCGCCGACACCACCAGCCGCTCGTTGGCCTCCAGCAGCTGGGCCGCGGCGCGGCTGCCGAGCAGGCTTTCCGCCGCGACCACGTCGGCCCGCAAGCGCGCCAGCTCGGCGTGCGCCTCTCCGATTGCCCGGCGCAGCTCGGCCAGCTCGCGCGTGGCGCTGTCGCCGGGATCGAAGGACGCATTCACGGCATCGCCTCAGCCGTCGTCGGCGCCGCCGGGCGTGCGCAGCGGCGCGCCGGCCGGCTTGCGGGTCGGCCGCCCGCCGAGCAGGCCCTCCTGGTCGGTCAGCCGCTCGCCGATCCGAATGCCGTCGGCGTCGATGCTGAACAGGCGCAGCTCGTCCGAATGCGCGCTGGCGCGCACCTTGACGACGGCCATCACGCGCAGCAGCCGGCTGTCGACCTCGATGTAGCGCTGCACGATGATCGCGTCGGTCAGGAAGGCCGTGCCGTAGGGGCTGAAGCGCAGGTCGGTGTAGCGGTCTTCCAGCTCGGAGGTCATCAGCACCGTGACGCCGGCGGCGGCCAGCGCGGTGACCAGGCGCGACAGCGATTCGCGGAAGTCCTCGCGAAACGTCGGCGCCAGCGCCAGCTCGAAGCCCGACAGCGAATCGATGACCACGCGGCTGGCCTGCAGGCGCCGGATCTCGGTGAGCAGCAGCTGCACGATCTCGTCGATCGACAGATCGGGCGCGCGGCTGTCGACCAGCCCGACGCGTCCGCTGTCGATCAGCTCGGCCAGGATCCTGTTGCGCGATCGGCGCGGGTGCGGCTCGAAGACGGCGACCACGCCGGTCTCGCCGCAACGCGCGCCCTCGGCGAGGAAGGACGCGGCCAGGATGCTCTTGCCCGACCCCGACGGTCCGGCCACCAGCACCGAATAACCTTGCGGCACGCCCCCGCCGAGCATCTGATCGAGCGGCGCCACGCCGGTCAGCAGCCGGGCATCGGCGGGTGCGGCAGCGACCGCGGCGACGTCGGCCTCCTGGCCGGCGGGCGCGAACACCTCGACCCCGGCGCTGCCGATGCGAAACGTGTGCAGCCCCGGCAGCGTCGGCTGGCCGCGCATCTTCATGATCTCCATCTTGCGGACCATCGAGTTGCGCTGCACGCTCTGGCGCAGCCAGATCAGGCCGTCGGCCACCGTGAACACCGGGTTGGCGTCGCTGTCGGTGAAGTACTCGCCGATCAGGAAGGTGGTGGCCTGCCAGCTGGTCATCAGCATGCCCAGCTGCTGCACGAACTGCTGCAGGTCGTTGTGCGGGTTGCCGCCAGCCGTGCTGGCGAGCACCACGGAGCGGAAGGAGTCGACGAAGACCAGGCCGGGCCCGTGCGCCTCGACCTCGGTGACGATGCGGCTCAACACCTTGTCGAGATCACCCTCCTGGGTCTCGTCGGCCAGGTTGATGAAGCGCACCGAGCGGTTGATGGCCTCGCTGTCGAAGAAGTGAAACTGCTGCTGGTAGCGCAGCATCTTCAGCGGCGGTTCGCCGAGCACGGTGAAGTACAGCGCCGGCCGCTCCGGCGTCGCCAGCGCAAACATCATCTGGTGGGCCAGCGTGGTCTTGCCGCTGCCCGGCGTTCCGGCGATCAGGTTGAACGAGAACTCGGGCAGACCGCCGCCCAGCACCGCGTCCAGTCCCGGCACGCCGGTGGCGAGGCGGTTGATGGTTACTTTGGATGTCATCGGATGCTGTCCTGTGCGGGCGGGCCGCTCGAAGAGTCTGCCCACAGCGGGCGCAGCAGGCGCTCGGTGAGCGACAGCCCGATCAGGCTGCCGAGCAACTTGTGAAACGTCAGCAACAAGGTGTTGCCGCCTTGCACGGCCTCGTCGCCGCTCTGCTGCGAGACGACCGACCGCAGCGCGATGAGATCGATCGCGGCCGTACTGCCCTCGTGCATGCCGGCCAGCCACGGGTGGGCGGGCGCGCTGAGGTACAGGCTGCGCTTGTAGAGCGCAGCGACGCCGCGGCCGCCGATGATGGGCGTCAGGGCCGCGTCGATCTGCTGCCATGTCGCCACCAGCGCGTCGGCCACCTGCGCAGCAGTCGCACCGCTGCCCACCCTGCCGGCCAGGGGCGCTGCGGTGTCACTGATCTGGGGGCGTTCCATGCGGAGGGGCCTCGCGTTGCGCGTTCGCTGGGGCCGCCCGATCGTACGCTTGCGTACGCACCGCGCGGGGTGCCGGATCGACGGAGGTGAAGGGATGGAAGTGCGTCAGCGCACCGGCAACACGAAGGGCGCCGACAGCTCCGTCCCGACGACTGCCTGGGCCATGACGTAGTTGGTGCGGCAGCGATCGGTGAGCTCGTCGATGTCGACGTGCCCTAGAGCGTCGCATGGAAAGGCGTATCCGCGTCCGCGGTCGAACAGGCCGGTGAAGCGCAACTCGTAGCGGGCTGCGTTGGCGGCGAGTGCCGGGGATTCGGTCATGGTCTGATGTCCAGTGGCTGCAGTATGCGGCCAGGCGGCGGGCACGTCTGTTCGGTGTCGAACCGAGGGTGGCGGCGCTGGCTGCGCGCTCACAGCCAGTGCTCCCACAGCCGCGCAAACAACTCCTTCACGCGCCATTCGAGCGGGCGGCGCTCCCACTGCGCCAGCGTGACGGCATCGGACGCAGCCAGGTCGCGCTCGAACATCGCCTGCAACTGGCTGCCGAATCCGGTGCCCACGACCACCGCGTCCAGCTCGTGGTTGTGAAGGAAGCTGCGCCAGTCGAGGTTGGTCGATCCGACCGTGGCCCATACGCCGTCGACCAGCGCGGTCTTGGAGTGCAGGATCACGCCGCGCCGCTCGTGGATCTTCACGCCCGCGCGCAGCAGGCGGGCGTAGTAGCCGCGCCCGGCATGGAAGACGAGCCAGGAGTCGGTCTGGCCGGGCAGGATCAGCACCACCTGGACGCCGCGCGCAGCGGCCGCCTCGAGCGCGGTGAGCAGCTGCGGGTCGGGCACGAAGTACGCGTTGGTCAGGTGCACGCTGGTCTGCGCGCTGCCGATGGCCGACAGCAGCGTGACGTAGATCAGGCTGTAGGCGTCGTCGGGCGAGCTGCCGATGGCGCGTACCACCTCGGTGCCGGTGGACTGCACGGGCGGAAAGTGGTTGGCCCCGGTCAGCGGCGCGTCGCTCTGCGAGGCCCAGGTCGCGAGGAACAGCTTCTGCAGCTCGGCCACCACCGGGCCGCGCAGCCGCAGGTCGGTGTCGCGCCACGCCAGGCGGGCGTCGGGCGCGGTGCGCGCGCTCGGGCGCCGCGAGCCGCCGGAATGCACGCTGCTGATGTTGATGCCGCCCAGGAAAGCAGTGTGGCCGTCGACGATCAGCAGCTTGCGGTGATCGCGCTGGTTCAGCTCCCAGGCGTTGTCCGTGGCCAACGGGTTGATCGGGTTGAACTCGAGCATGCGGATGCCGGCCGCCGCCATCTGCTCGAAGAAGGCCGTCGGCGTGCCGATCGTGCCGACGCTGTCGCGGATGATGCGGACCTGCACGCCCTGGCGCTGCTTGTCGGTCAGCACCTGCGCAAAGCGCTGGCCCACCTCGTCGTCGTCGAAGATGTAGGTCTCCATGTGGATGTGATCGCGGGCGGCTGCGATGGACGCGTACATTGCAAGGTATGTACTCGGCCCGTCCTGCAGCAGCAGCACCTGGTTGCCGGTGGTCAGCGGGCTGCCGACGATGGCCTGCTCGAGCGCCAGGTGGTGCTCGAAGATGCCGGTCGGCTGACCGTGGCTGCCCAGGCGCGCGAGCACCGCCTTGCTCTGGCTCGCCGACAGCGGACCGTGCGCTGCTGCGAGCTGCACCGGTGGGCCCGCGCGGCGGGCCAGGTCGGGCACGAAGGTCGGCAGGCTGCCGCAGCTGGCCAGCCAGAGCAGGGCGCCGGCCAGCAGGAGGCCGACCTTGCGCGACCGCGCACCAGCGGACATCTCAGCCCACCGTCGCGTCGTAGGTCCGGCGATCGGTGGCGTAGCAGCTGCAGGCCGCCGCTTCCAGGCCGACGCGATCGAGCACCGTGATGTTGCCGCGGTGGTAATGGATCAGGCCGTTGCGCTGCAGTGTGCCGGCGGCGCCGGTGATGCCGACGCGGCGCACGCCCAGCATGTGGGCCAGGAACTCGTGCGTCAGGTGAAAGCTGTCGGAGTGCGCTCGATCCTGCGTCATCAGCAGCCAGCGGGCGAGCCGCGGCTCGACCTGGTGAAAACGCGTGCAGGCGGCCGACGTCGCCAGCTGGCTCATCAGCACGTAGACGTAGCGCGTCAACACCTGCTGCATCGCCGGGCTCGCGGCCAGCGCGCTGCAGAACGGCGTGGCCGCGATGCGCAGCGCGCTGCCCGCGCCCTGCACCAGCGCATGCAGCGGCACCGCGCTGACCCCGAGCGTGAGCTGCGTGCCGAGCATGCCTTCGCGGCCGACCATGCCGACCTCGATGCTCGGCTCACCGGCACCGCCGGTCACCAGCGAGATGAAGCAGTCATCGGGAAAGTAGACATGGGTCGTCGTGTCGCCCGGCTCGCCCAGCACGGTCCCGAGCGCCAGCTGCACCGACTCGCCGGCGGCCATCAGGGCCTGGCGGTCCCGCGGGTGCAACTGGGCAATGAGGGCGTTCTTGGCAGCGGCCATGCCGGCGAGTGTGGGTGCGGCCTGTCCGCCCGACCGTCTGCCACCGCACAGAGTCGACGGTGGCACCACCGTGGGCCTGCGTACAGACGCGGCGGGCCTGCCGGTCCACGGTGCAGGCACATCCCGAGGAGCCACGATGACCCCATTGCCCCGCTCGACGACCGAAGCGCGTCAGGACGCCGCTGCCGAAGATGCGTTCACCTCCGAAGGCGGCAGCCCGCCGCCGGAGGAGCTGGAACGCGAGCGCCAGATGGCCGAGTTCCGCATCGACCACGACGGCATTCGCTACCGCTACCACGGCTACCAGTACGACCGGTTCGCCGACGCCGTCGCGTATGCGCGCCTGATGCGATCGCGGCCCGCGCAGCTCGACGGGGGCGGTCCGCACCTGACGGCGCGGACCTTCCTGCCGCCGACCGACGCGCAGCGATCGTTGCTGGCAGCGCTGGACATTCGCTACGACGCCGGCACCTACCGGTTCGAGGAATTCCGCTACGACCGGATGGCCGATGCCGTGAGTTATGCGAAGCTGGCGCCGCGACGCCAAGGCGGCGAGGGCAGCTGAGCGCCGCCGCGGCTCGGTCAGTCGTCGCCCGGCGTCCAGTCCACCTGCGTGCCCAGCGCCTGCACGGCCTGGTTCCAACGCGCACTGATGCGCGCGTCGACGGTGCCGGCGTCGCTTTCGATCAGCACGCCGCCGCGGTCGATGTTGGGCTGGCTGACGAGCCGCGCGCCGCGCGCGGCGAGCACCTCGCCGGCGCCGCCGGCGATCATCGCCTGGTCTTCCGGATGCACGTAGACGGTGATCTGGCGCGCGCTCATCAGCACCGCGTTGACCGCGTCGATCGCCACCTGCACGACGAGCTCGGGCCGCGCGGTCAGCTCGCTGCGCACGACCTGGCGCGCCAGCTGCGTCGCGATGCGCGAGACGCTGGTGGCGATGTGCTGCTCGAGCGCACCGAGCTCATGGTCGAAGTTCGTCAGCACCAGCCCGAACTGGCCGGCCAGCTGCTGCGCGAAGCTCTGCTTGAAGCTCTCCAGCGCGACCAGGCCGTCGCGGTAACCGTCGCGGTAGCCGTCCTGGCGTGCGGCGTGCATCTGCGCCTGGATGATCGCGGCGGCGCTTTCGGTGCTCACCGGCTCGGGCTCGGGCACCGCGGCGCGCACCGAGGACTGCGCCGTCGGGTTGTCGCCGAAGGTATTGGGCATCCAGCTCGCGAAGCCCTGCAGCTCCTCGCGCGGGATGAAGCGGGTGTAGGCGTTGTTGCCGGCGCGCGAGTTCGGCGGCGGCGGCACCTGGCGCGGGCCGTTGTTCGATTTAGAGGAACTCATCTGCGCCTCCGCTGGCGAGCACGATCTGACCTTCGTCGACCAGGCGGCGGACGGTCTTGAGCATTTCCTTCTGCTCCGCCTCGACTTCGCTGACCCGCACCGGGCCGCGCGATTCGAGGTCCTCGCGCAGCGTCTCGGCGGCGCGCGTGGACATGTTGCGGAACACCTTCTCGCGCATCTCCGGCGTCGCGCCCTTGAGCGCAATGACCAGCGATTCGCTCTGCACTTCCTTCAGCAGCGCCTGCACGCCCTTGTCGTCGAGCTTGCCCAGGTCGTCGAAGGTGAACATGTTGTCCATGATCCGCTGCGCCAGGTCGTTGTCGGCTTCGCGGATGAAATCGAGCACCGTGGTCTCGATCGAGGTGCCGAGCAGGTTGATGATCTCGGCCGCCGTCTTGACGCCGCCGAGCGAGGCCTTCTTCAGCTTCTCGCCGCCGGCCAGCACCTTGCTCATCACCTCGTTCAGGTCCTTCAGCGCCGAGGGCTGGATGCCGTCGAGCGTGGCGATGCGCACCAGCACCTCGTTGCGCTGGCGCTCGCCGAAGGCCTTGATCACCGACGAGCTCTGGTCGAAGTCCAGGTGCACCAGGATCGCGGCGACGATCTGCGGATGTTCGTTGCGCAGCAGCTCGGCCACCGAGCCGGCGTCCATCCACTTCAGGCTCTCGATGCCGGTGACGTCGCTGCCTTGCAGGATGCGGTCGATCAGCAGGTTGGCCTTGTCGTCGCCGAGCGCCTTCTTCAGTACCGCCTTGACGTACTCGTCGGTGTCGGCGACCAGCGTGTGCTGCTCGGCGGCGACGATGTTGAACTTGTCGAGCACGCCTTCGAGCCGGTCGCGCGGCACGATCTTCAGCTTGGCGATGGTCTCCCCCAGGCGCTGCACTTCCTTGGGTGCCAGGTGCTTGAAGACCTCGGCAGCTTCTTCCTCGCCGAGTGACATCAGCAGGATTGCCGCGCTTTCGAGTCCCTTGTCGTCCATCACGTCTGCCCCTCGTCCGCGGGGTACCGCGGCCGATCCCCCGAGGGGATGCGGGCCGGCTTGGGAGCGGCCCGGCGCTCGGCCCGCCCCTTCGATGTCGGTACCTGGCAGATCATCTAGTTAGCTCACTTCGCCGCTGACCCAGCCGCGCACGATGTTGGCGACGGCGGCCGGGTTCTCGCGTGCAAGGTTACGCGCGCTGGCGAGTTGCAGGGTGGCTTTCGCCGGCTCGAGCGAGACGACTTCTTCCGGCGCCGGCAGCTTGTGGGTGTCGTCGACCACGGCGTCCAGCACCTTCGGCGCCGGCGGCGGCTCGATCTGGCGCATCGCCGGGCGCACGACGCCGAACACCAGCAGCAGCGCGACCGCGGCCAGCCCCGCCGGCACCGCGCCGGCGCGCACCAGGTCGAGCAGCCAGGGCTGTTGCCACAGCGGCACGTCGTCGGCCTTCGGCACCGCGGGCGCGCGGAACGGGATGTTGACCACCTTGACCGAATCGCCGCGCTGCTTGTTGAAGCCGACGCTTTCCTGCACCAGCGCGGTCAGCTTCTCGAGCTCCTCCGGCGTCAGCGCGGTCGTCGTGGTCTTGCCCTTGGCATCGGTCGCCGAGCGGTGGTTGACCAGCACCGCGGCATTGATGCGCTTGATCGTGCCGACCGCCTTGCGCTGCATGCTGACGGTCTTGTCGACCTCGTAATTGGTGGTCGCTTCGCGGCGGCCGTTGGCGCCGGTGGAGCCCGTCTGCGCGGCCTGCAGCGGCGCAGCGGCGCCGACCACCGGCGCGGCGGCCGGCTGCGGCGGCTGGTTGCTCGCGGCACCGGGCACGCCCGAGGGCGTCGCTTGGGCCGCGCTGTTGGCTTCGTTGGTGCGCTGGCTGCGGATCGTCGCTTCGCCGGCCTGGTTCGGCTTGAACTCTTCGGAGGTCGATTCGACCTGGTTGAAGTCCAGCTCGGCGGTGACGGTGGCGCGCAGGTTGTCGCGGCCGAGCGCCGGCTCGAGGATCTCGATCACGCGCTTCAGGTACGTGGCCTCGACCTGCTGCAGGTACTGCAGCTGCTGCGTATCGAGGCCTTGCTGCGCGCTGGCGTCGGGCGGCGCCGACAGCAGCGAGGAATTCTGGTCGACGATCGAGACCGACTTGGGCGACAGCTCGGGCACCGACGAGGACACCAGGTGCACGATGCCGGCGACCTGCGAGCGGTCGAGCGCGCGGCCCGGGTGCAGCGTCAGCAGCACCGAGGCGCTGGGCTTTTGCTGCTCGCGAAAGAAGCCGTTCTGCGACGGCAGCGCCAGGTGCACGCGCGCCGACTGCACCGCGGTGATCGAGCTGATCGAGCGCGTCAGTTCACCTTCGAGCGCACGCTGCAGGTTCGTGCGCTCCTGCAGCTGCGACTGGCCGAAGCGGGCGTTGTCCATCAGCTCGAAGCCGGTCGTCGTGCCCTTGGGCAGGCCGGCTTGCGCCAGCTTCAGGCGCAGCTCGGGCACCATGTCGGCGGGCACCAGCAGCGTCGTGCCGTCGCCGGCGGCGCGGTAGGGCACCTTCAGCGCGGCCAGCTGGGTCATCACCGCGCCGGCGTCCTTGTCGGACAGGCTCGGGTACAGCGGCGCCAGGTTGCCCGAGTCCTTCCACATCAGCAGCGACACCAGCACCGCGATCACGCCGGCCAGGCCGAGGCCGAGCAGCATCTTGGCGCGTGCCGGCATCCGGTTGAAGCGGGCGAGGGCGCCGGTCGACTCCTCGGCGGCGACGGCGGCGGCGTTCTGCGGGGTGATCGGGGTGACGGTGGCGTCCATGGGGGGCGGTCTGCTTCGAGTTGACGGATTGTTCGACAGCCCGCCCGAAGACCAAGGGGCAAACAACCCGCATTTCGGGCTTCAGTTCCCGCCATCGTTGCCGAGGCCGTGTCCCTACAGTTCAGCTCGTGGAGAACCCACGAGGTGACCTATGGACCTGAAGCTCAAACCTTTCGATTTCGCCCAAGCCGTTGCACGCGCCGGCCTGCGCCCGGACGGCACGCCCCTCGCGGGTGGCGCGGGTGGCGTCGGCGGTTCAGCCGCGGCCCAGAAGGCGCAGGCGGCGAGCGGCGTCAGCTTCCAGAACGCGATGAGCCAGGCGCTCAAGCAGGTCAGCGAAGCGCAGAACGACGCCAGCACGTTGCAGAAGGAATTCCAGCTCGGCAACTCGTCGGTCAGCCTGGAAGAAACGATGGTCGCTGCCGAGAAGGCGCGCCTGGGGTTCACGGCTGCGGTGTCGGTGCGCAACCGGCTGGTGCAGGCTTATTCCGAGATCATGAACATGCAGGTTTGACCCTGCGCGGTAGGAGCGATAGCCGTCGGCTTGCGGCCCATTGCTGCCATTGCGATTGAAGACTCAGCGAGATCAGGCCGCCAGGGCGCCCTGTTGCGCTCGTGTCCCCCGGTCGCTCCGCTCCCTCCTCCTCTTACCTCGCTCCACAGGGCACCCTGCCGTCCTGATCCGGCACGGCCCTGGAATTGATTCTTCGCACGCCACCGCAGTGCCGTTGCCAAGGACATGGGGTGCCCGCTGCAGCGAGGTAAGAGGAGGAGGGAGCGGAGCGACCGGGGGACACGAGCGGCAGCGGGTACCCCGTGGCCTTGGCCCGCTCCGTCTGTGCATGCGGCGCCGAACGACCGCAACGGGGCCGCGAGCAGCACTCAGCGCCGGCGCGAGTCGTCGCTGCTGCGGCGCCGCGCATCCACCTCGAACCAGTTGTCCCAGTACGCCCGCCGGCCGCGCAGCCACTGCCACAGGCTCGACGCGGCATAGGCCGGGAAGAAGAACACGCCCCAGCGTTCGACCTGCCGCACGTGCACCAGCTCGTGAGCCAGTGATCGCTGCAGATCGCCGCGCGTCACGGCGACGATGACATGCCCCAGCGTGATCGCGCGGTACGGCAGGCGCCGCGCCAGCGCGCCGCACGCCGCTTCGTCGTCTCGCCAGGTCGCTTGCAATGTGCCGTCGGCGATGCGTGCGCGGGCCCGCAGGGGCAGCAGCAGCGCGACGACCAGCAGCCCGACCAGCGAACAGGGTGAGGCCCAGAGGACCTTTGCAACAGCGCCCGAATGCATCGGGCGGGGAGCTTAGCAGTGCGCGACGCCCTTGATCAGGCCGTCGGGCGAGCAGACGCTGGCGCGGCCGAGGCGGCCCATGCGCACCTGCAGCACATCGCCGCGAGACGACGTGAGCTGCACGCTCGCCGGCGCCTGCAGCGCGGCGCCGCTGCGGCCGTCGAGCTCGAAGGTCTCGGCCAGCGTGATGATCACGCCGGGGTGGTCCTTGGTGCTGACGCGCTTGAGCACCGCCGGGTGACCGGCGTTGTCGCAGCGGGCGGCGGAGTCGACGGTGATCGCATAGCACCACGCGCTGCCCTGGGTGAAGTTCACGCGCAGCACCTGGCCGCGGCGCGCCGCTTCGTGGCGCGCTTCGGCGACGTCGGCCACCAGGTGCGCGGCGGCGGCCTGCACGCGCTGGCGAGCGGCCCACGCGGCCATCGGCGCAGCCGCCAGTGTGCCGAGCACGGCCAGGATCGCGATCGCGATCATCAGCTCGATCAAGGTGAGACCACGGGTGTGGCCGATACGGTGTTTCATGAATGCCAGCAGCCCGGCTGCGGTCCTTGGAAGCTCATCGCCCACTCGACGCGCAGCGTCACGGTGGTGCACTCGGTGTCGGCGGCCTGCGCGCCCTGGGCCAGCGCGGTCGCGGTGTAGGCCAGGCCGTCGGGGCTGCCCTGCAGCTGGATGCGGTAGTGGCCGTGGCGGCTCTGGCCGGCGCTCCAGCCGGGCAGCTGGTCGAGGCGCTCGGCGTAGCCGCCGTGGCGCTCGCGGTGGGCGTCCTGGGCCTGTTGCAGCTGCTGCAGCGAGTAGGTCGCATCGGCGCGGTGGCTGCGCAGCTGCGCGCTGCGGTAGCTGGGCACGGCGATCGTGGCCAGCACGCCGGTGATCGCCACGGCGGCCATCGTCTCGATCAGCGTCAGGCCGCGCGTGCGGCGCGTCGTGCGCATGGCGGCTGCCTTCAACCGACCGTCAGCAGCCGGCGCCGCTTCTGGGTCTGGTCGATGTAGCGCTGCAGCGAACGCTCGGCGTTGCCGTCGAGCTTGACCAGCTCGCAGCCCAGGCGCGCGCCGCGCGCATTGGGCTGGATCGAGCTGATGTGGTGCACGTGCAGCGTCGCGTTGAAACGGGTGTCGGGGTCGAGCTCGAAGCGCACGTTGTGCAGCGTCAGGCCGGCCGCCAGCGGCGGCATGTCCTCGGGCAGCCACAGCGCACAGCCGCCGATGCTGACGTCGAGCACGCGCAGCGACAGCTGGATGTCGGGCAGCGCCGGATGGCGCAGCAGCGCGACCGGCGAGCTGCGCTCGAGGGTGCGCACGCGGTAGGACTGGCGGCGCTGGAAGCGGTACAGCCGGCGCGGCATCTGCGCCTGCAGCGCGCAGCTCTTGGCGCCGCGCACCAGCATCAAGTGATTCAGGTCGAACTGCAGCTTCACCGCGTCGAGGTAGCTGACGGCGGTGACCTCGTCGCTCTCGACCAGCGCCTGCAGGTGCGGGTTGGTCAGCTCGGCCTGGAAGGCCAGGCGCTGGCTGGCCGAATCGACGGTCCAGATCGCCGTGGCGAAGCTGACGCCGCCGGGCGCGTTCATGTGGATCGGCGTCGCCGTTTCCATCAGCTGGCGCATCAGCGCCAGCACTTCGCGTGGCGATTCGATGCGGAATGCGGCATACGGATCGATGCCCTCGAGCGCATCCATCGGTGCCGGTTGGGTGTCCATGAAGGCCATCGCCGCTCCTTGGCGCTTGAGGATCAGTGCAGCGTCTTGGGCTTGCCGGCCATCATGTGGTCAAGGTCCTCGAGCCACGGTTCGGCGAGGTGGCGGATCTCGGCGTCGTTGACCAGGATGCGCTTCATGATGCGGGACTTGAGCTGGCTTTCTTCGCTGCTCAGGTTGTTGCCCCGCGCGGCGTTCTTCAGCTGGCTGATCAACAGCACACAAGCTCCTTCGAGCTTGATGACGTGATCCCAGTTGCCGGCCCGGGCGGCGTCGAGCATGTCGGCGCTGGCCTTTTCGATGGCTTCGTAGTAGCTCAGGAGGCTGCTGTTCATGGTGAGTGGACGTAAGGGCCGTTGATCAGTTGCGGGCGCGGGCATCGGCCGATTCGCCGATCGCGTTCCAGGCGTCGCGCAGCGGGCTCATCAGGCCCAGGCACTCTTCGAGCGCCTTCTCGTCATTGCGCAGATTGGCCTGCGTCAGGCGCAGGCAGACATAGGCATACAGGTCCGACAGGTCGGCGGCGAGCTTGCCGCCGGATTCCAGGTTCAGGCTGGCCTTGAGGCCTTCGTCGACGATGCGCACCGCCTGCATCAGGGCTGAGCCCTTGACCTGCGGGTCGCCCGCGCGCATCGCGCCGCGGGCGCGGTTCACGGCGGCGAAGAAGCCGTCGAAGAGCAGGGTGACCAAGCCGTGCGGCGAGGCTTCGTTGACCATCGTCTGCACGCCCACCTGCTGGTAGGCGCCGGCGAACTGTCGGGCACGGTTCGAAGGGGGGGCGATCGTGGCGCTGAACATGGCGTGGGTCTTTTCGTCAGTGCGATTGCGTTGTCCTGACAGGGTTATCGGTGCCGGGGGCGGGTCACTTGAGCGGGGGAAAACGGGCGTTTCCCGCGGTTGCAGGAGGGATCAAGAAGACCCCTCAGCGCGCCGTCCAGAAGTGCGCGCGCCGCCCGAAGGCGGCGCGACGACTGGCCCTGAGCAAGCAGCCTTCAGGCTTGTTGTCTCGATAGACGCAGGCGTTACGCCTGCGTGTTGATACTGAGCGCCTTCAACTGCTGGCCGAGGTAGCTCGACAGCCCGTTGAGCTGGGCCATCGTCGCGTCCAGCGCGGTGTACTGCTTGCGCAGCCGTGCCTCGGTCTGCGACAGGCGCACTTCGTAGGCGTCCTGGTTCTTGCCATTGCGGCTGAGCATGTCCTTCAGGCTCGAATTGCGCGTCTCGAAGGTGCCCTCGGCGCCGAGCGCCGAATCGGCCAGTTCCTTGAAGCGCCGCATGAAGCCGGTGCTTTCGCTGTCGACACCGTCGAAGGCCAGCAGCTTCTTCAGCTCCGGCAGGTTCGCCAGGCCGTTGCCGAGCTTGGTCGAATCGATCGCCAGCGTGCCGTCGGTCTTCATCGAGATGCCGACCTCCGACAGCCGCGACCAGGTGCCCGACGCGGTGCTGCCGAGGTTGATGACGCCGCGCAGCTGGTTCAGCAGCGACACGGCGGCCCGGTCGCCCTGCAGCGCGCCGCCGGTCTTGCTGTCCGGGTTGTAGGCCATCTGCGTGCGCATGAAGTTGGCCAGGTCGTTGAAGGCGGTGACGAACTCGGTGACCTTGGTCTTCACCGTCTCGCTGTCGACGGCGACCGAAACGTCGACCGGCGCGGCCGTCGTCTTCAGCAGGTTCAGCGTCAGGCCGTCGACCACGTCGACCAGCGAATTGCTGGCCGATTCGATGGCGATGCCGTTGACGGTGAGCGTCGCGTTGGACCCCATCTGGGCGGCGGTCATCTGCGTCAGGCCGCCGGCCGGGTCGAAGTCGAGCGCCGACAGGCCGGCGGTGGCGTCGGCATCGCCGACCGTCTCGACGGTGGTGATGCGAAAGCCGTTCTCGAGACCGGTGTCCTTCGAGCGGATCGACAGCCGTGCGCCGTTGGCGTCGTTGACGATGCTGGCGATCACGCCGGCACCGGCGCCGTTGATCTTGTCGCGCACCGCCTCGATGCTGGTCTCGCCGGCGGCGATGTCGATCGTCACGGGCACCGAGCTGGCCTTGGCCGTGAAGGTGTCGATCGGCGCGCCGGTCCAGGCGCCGAGTTCGATCGTGATGCTGCCTTCGTTGAAGGTGCTCGAGGCCGCGGCCGAGGCGGTCAGCGTCTGGCTCTTGGCGAGCGTCGACACCTGCACCTGGTAGCTGCCGGCGGCGGTTCCAGCCCCGGAGAGCACCTTCAGCGCAGTCGGATCGGCCGAGGTCGCCGTCGTGCCGTTCCACAGGCTGGAGGAGGTCAGCGCGTTGCTCTTGTCCCTGAGCGCGGAGAAATGACTCTGCAGCTTGCCGAAGGTCGACAGCTGGCTGTCCAGGCCCTTGGCCTGGTCCTTCAGGATGTCCAGCGGCCGCGCCTCGATCGCCATCAACGAGGCGACGATCGAATTGACGTCCAGCCCGCTGCCCAACCCTGCCGAGCTGATGCTGCCGACGCCGCTGATGTTTGTGGCCATGAAAGAAGGCTCCTTCGCCTACGGGTTATCGGTCGCGGTTGCGGGCACTTGAGCGCTTCACGAAGAAAAAAGGCCAGCCCCGCGGGGCCGGCCTTGCACGTCCCGCTCGCGCGGACCCATCACCCTTGAAGCAACTTCAACACCTGCTGCGGCAGCTGGTTGGCCTGCGCGATCATCGCGTTGCCGGCCTGCTGCAGGATCTGCGCGCGCGACAGCGCGGCCGTCTCGGCAGCGAAGTCGGCGTCCATGATGCGGGCGCGCGCAGCGGACTGGTTCTCGACCGAGATCTGCAGGTTCGAGATCACCGCGTCGAAGCGCGATTGCGTGGCGCCGAAGATCGCGCGCTGGCTGTTGATCGTGTCGAGCGCGGTGTCGATGTTGTCGATCACCGTGTTGATCGCGGCGGCGTTGGCCGTGTTGTCGATCACCGCGCGGCCGGTGCCGGCGTTGTCGGTGCCGGCCACGGCGGTGATCGTGCCGTCGATCGTCATGTCGACGGTGGTCACGGTGATCGAGTCGTTGGTCGTCGTGTTGGCGCCGATCTGGAAGGCCTGCGCGCCGGCGTCGGCGGCGAGGATGTTCTTGCTGTTGAACGTGGTGCCGTTCAGCACGCGCTGCACTTCCTGCGCCAGCTGGCCGAATTCCTGGTCCAGCGAATCCTTGTCGTCGTTGCTGTTGGTGGCGTTGGACGCCTGCACCGCCAGCTCACGCATGCGCTGCAGCGCGTCGGCGGTCTTGCCCAGCGCGCCTTCGGCGGTCTGCGCCAGCGAAATGCCGTCGTTGGCATTGCGGATCGCGACGTTCATGCCGCGCACTTGCGCGTTCATGCGTTCGGCGATCGCCAGGCCGGCGGCGTCGTCCTTGGCGCTGTTGACGCGCAGGCCGGAGGACAGGCGCTGCATCGCATTGGCCAGCGACGACTGCGAGGCGTTCATGTTGCGCTGCGCGTTCAGCGAAGCGATGTTCGTATTGATGGTCTGGGGCATGGTAAGCACTCCTGAAGAATCAAAGACTCCCGGCGTACGTGCCGTGCCCAGGGTGAGGCAGGTGGCAGTGCTTCCGGACTACTCATCAGCCGCATCGAACTCGATCGGCCTGTAGGGAATGCTAAAGAGCCCGACCGTGAAGCAATCGGCCGAAATGCGGCCTGCAAACCGTCCAGTTCGCTTCAGAAAAGCACAACGCGCCGCTCCTTTGCAGGAAGCGGCGCGTTGCGGCGCTGCCAAGCCGCGGCGGTGAAGCCACGGCGCGAGGCGAGGGGATCAGCGCAGCAGGCTCAGCACGCCCTGGGGCAGCTGGTTGGCCTGCGCGATCATCGCGTTGCCGGCCTGCTGCAGGATCTGCGCGCGGCTCAGGTTGGCGGTTTCCGCGGCGAAGTCGGCGTCCATGATGCGGGCGCGGGCGGCCGACTGGTTCTCGACCGAGACCTGCAGGTTCGAGATCACCGCGTCGAAGCGCGATTGCGTCGCGCCGAAGGTGGCCCGCTCGCTGTTGACCGTGTCCAGCGCGGTGTCGATGTTGTCGATCACCGTGTTGATCGCGGCGGCGTTGGCGGTGTTGTCGATCACCGCGCGGCCGGCGCCGGTGTTGTCGGTGCCGGCGACGACGGTCAGCGTGGCGTCGGTCGTCATGTTCGTCGTCGTCACGGTGATCGCGTCGTTCGTCGTCGTGTTGGCGCCGATCTTGAACTCCTGCGCACCGGCGTCGGCACCCAGGATGGCCTTGCCGTTGAACGTGGTACCGCCGAGCACGCGCTGGATTTCCTGCGCCAGCTGGCCGAATTCCTGGTCCAGCGAGTCCTTGTCGTCGTTGCTGTTCGAGGCGTTCGAGGCCTGCACCGCCAGCTCACGCATGCGCTGCAGCGAGTCGGCCACCTTGCCGAGCGCGCCTTCAGAGGTCTGCGCCAGCGAGATGCCGTCGTTGGCGTTGCGGATCGCGACGTTCATGCCGCGGACTTGAGCGCCCATCCGTTCGGCGATCGCCATGCCGGCGGCGTCGTCCTTGGCGCTGTTGACACGCAGGCCCGAAGACAGGCGCTGCATGGAGGTCGACAGCGAAGCCTGAGACGCGGTCAGGTTGCGCTGCGCATTCATGGACTGAATGTTGGTGTTGATGGTCAAAGGCATGATGAACTCCTTAGGTTGCCAATATCCCGGCGGAAGCGCCGACGTTTACTCAGGTACTGCACCGGTACAGCTCGAGGTGCACTACCGTTGCCGACCGGATCGGGCTCAAGAGCCTCTTCCGGTACGCCCGCGCTAGTCGCCTTGGGACATCCTTTCGTCCCTCAGCCGGCTAACCGGACCGCGGGGCCCTTTCGAGCTCCCGTTGGGTTGGGTATCGGCCTGCCGTTCAAGCAACTTGAGGGTGTTCCACCTGCCTTTTTGCAGCGGTGTCAATGCGAGACAGGATTCATTTCGTGATGCAGCGCACGCTTTGAGCGTTCAACTTCGGGCCTGTGGTGCCGCCCGCGGGCCGTGGCGCCAGCACTCCCCACAGTCGCGCGATCGTGAGCCCCCACCGAAGCCGATCACGGCCTCCCCACGCGCCGCAGCCGGTGCAGCGGCCTTGTAGGAATTTGCCTTACACGCCGCACGGAAGAACCGGGACTCCAGATGACGAATTGGCCTGATGTTCCGGCCCAGTTCCGAGTCCTACAGTTCGTTTCACCCCAGACGCACTCGTAACCCCAGGAGCAGACAACACATGAACGCCGACCAGATCCTCGCCGAAATCCGTGAAGCCAACCTGTCGTACCTGATGCTGGCGCAAAGCCTGATCCGCACCGACCGCGAACAAGCCCTGTTCCGCCTTGGCGTCAGCGAAGACACGGCGGCGATGCTGGCCACGCTGACTCCGGCGCAGATGATGAAGATCGCTTCCAGCAACACGCTGCTGTGCCGCATGCGCTGCGAAGACGACCTGGTCTGGAGCCTGCTGACCAGCCACGGCAAGTCGGCCGCCAACGACGGTGTCTCCCGCCTGCACGCTTCGATCCTGATGGCTGGCCGCCATCAAGAAGCGGCCTGACCTCCGGTCGGCCGCCAAGAGAACAAGCTTCCAGCACTAAACAGATATCAGGAGAGAGACCATGGGCGCCAAGAGCATCCTCACCGAAGCCAAGCAGATCGAGACTGCCGTCGAGCTGATCCGCCTGGGCGCCCGTCTCCAGGTGCTGGAGAGCGAAACCGACCTGAGCTACGAGCGCCTGCTGCGCCTGTACAAGGAAGTCGCGGGGAAAAGCCCCAGCAAGGGCCAGCTGCCGTTCTCGACCGACTGGTTCATGACCTGGCAGCCCAACATCCACGCCAGCCTGTTCCTGAACATCCACGAGTACCTGAACAAGGTCGCCGAGCTCGACGAGATCGACACAGTGATCAAGGCCTACAAGCTGTACCTCGAGCAGGTGAACGCGCAGGAAATCGAGCCGCAGCTGTCGGTCACCCGCGCCTGGCGCCTGGTCAAGTTCATCGACAACGGCATGCTGTCGATGACCAAGTGCAGCAAGTGCGGCGGCCACTTCGTGACCCATCCGCACGAGATCGCCCGCCACTACGTCTGCGGCCTGTGCAACCCGCCGGCGCGTGCCGGCAAGGGCCGCGCGGCCGGTGGCCTGCGCCTGGCCGGCAACGAAGACGTCGCTGCGCACGCGCACTGAAGCAATGCCCGACGTATTGCGTCGAATCCTTCACGCCTGGCCACCCGAATCCGACTGAAGTCCTTCAGGTCCCGCCCGAATGCGCCGATAGGGACTTCAGTTTCCGAGTTTGATTTGCTGTCTCCTCCTAGCACCCCGTGTGCTTTGCGGGCGGGTTCCCCAGTGGAATCCGCCCTTTTCTTTTGGTGCTTCGCGGTGAAGCTCAATAAAGCTCAAGGCACACCGCCGCAGGTCGATAAAAACGTCGTGAACCTCGTCCCGTTCTCCAAGCAGTACCTGCGCCTGAACGAAGCGCTGCCCTTCGGCCTGCGCGACGCCGGCGGCCGCTTGCTGCTGGCCGCGGGTTCGCGCGTCGACAACGCCGAACGCCTGGATGAGCTGCGCAATGCCGAGCTGTACGCGGAAGAGGGCGAGTCCAGCGACTGGCGCCGCCGCCTCGGCGGCGCGATGGACGCGATGCTGCTGCGCAATGCGCCGCTCGGCCGGATTGCCGAGGCTCGGCCGGACCCGAACCGCGAGGAAGCGGCCGGCGTGCGCGGCTTCACGCTGCGCTTCGGCGAGCAGTGGGATGAGCTCTCGCTGGCCCTCGATGCGCTGCTGCGCGAACCGACCGCCGAGCGCGGCTGGTTGCCCCGACTGCTGGCGCTGGGCGAGCGCGTGCGCACGCTGGGCGCACGGCGCTTCGATGACTCGCTCTACCACCTGATCTACACCGCCGGCCACAGCACCGAGTCGTACAGCAGCCACCACGCGCTGCTGTGCATGCTGGTGGCGCACGAGGCGGCGCGCATGCTGCGCTGGGAGCCGGCGCTGATCGCCAGCCTGGAGCATGCGGCGCTGACGATGAACATCTCGGTGCGCCGGCTGCAGGACATGCTCGCAGCGCACGCGCCGACGATCACGCCGGCGATGCGCGCCGAGCTCGACGCGCATCCGCAGAAGTCGGCCGAGATGCTCGGCGCTGCCGGCGTCACCGACCTGGCGTGGCTCGAGATCGTGCAGCAGCACCATGACGACAGCCAGGGCCACGTGCCGCTGGAGCTGCTGACGCCGGCGCAACAGGCCGCGCGCCTGCTGCGCCGCGTCGATATCTTCACGGCAAAGTTGAGCCGGCGAGCGACGCGTGTGCCGTCGACGCCGGTGCAAGCCGCCCGCGAGGCCTGCCTCGGCACCGGTGGCGTGCCCGACGAGATCGGCGGCGCGCTGCTCAAGTCGGTCGGTCTGTACCCGCCGGGCAGCTTCGTCGAACTCGCCAGCGGCGAAACCGGCATCGTGATCGGCCGCGGCCGGCGCGCCAACCTGCCGCTGGTGGCGACGTTGGTGGCACCGTCCGGCGCCCCGATGGGCACGCCCGCGCTGCGCGACACGCTGGACCGGCGCTACGCCGTCAAGCGCGCGATCAGCGTCGATGCGGTGAAAGTCATTCCCCCCCACGACCGCCTGATGATGATGCGCTGAGGTCGGGAACTCCCGACCCCGGCCGTCCTGAAAGCCACCGCTTTTCCGCCGATCGTGCCGAGCCCCTGGCCTCGACACTGGTCCGCATGAAGGCCTTGCCCTTGTCGCGTCCGTTCGCCGTGCGTCTGCCGTGGCCGCTGCCGGCGCTGCTGGCGTGGCTGGCCGCGGGCAGTGCCTGGCGGCTGCTCGACGGGGGTGTCTTCGCGCTGGCCATCGGCATCGTGATCAGCGGCGCCGCCGCGCTGGCCTGGCCGGGCATCGGCCGCTGGCGGCGCTTGCTGATCGGCGCCGGATTCCCGCTTGCCGTACTGCTGCACGCCTTGGCGACCGGCGCCTTGCCGGCCTGGGCCTGGCTGCTGCCGTGCGCGCTGCTGCTGCTCGCCTATCCGCTGCGCGCCTGGCGCGACGCGCCGCTCTTTCCGACGCCGCCCGATGCCTTGACCGGCCTGCAGGCGCTGGTCGCGCTGCCCGCCGGTGCACGCGTGCTCGACGCCGGCTGCGGCCTCGGCCACGGCCTGCAGGCGCTGCACGATGCCTTGCCGGCGGCGCAGATCGAAGGCATCGAATTCAGCCGCCCGCTGGCGCTCGTCGCGCGCCGGCGCTGCGGCTTCGCGCGCATCACGCGAGGCGACATGTGGCGCCAGGACTGGTCCGGCTTCGACCTGGTCTACCTGTTCCAGCGCCCCGAGAGCATGGCCCGCGCCGCCGAGAAGGCCGGCCGCGAGCTGCGCCCCGATGCCTGGCTCGCGAGCCTCGAATTCGAAGTTCCCGGCGTCCAGCCCAGCGCCGTGCTGCGCAGCGTGGCGGGCAAGCCGGTCTGGCTGTATCGCGCCCGGCTGAGTCAACGAAGGGCCGTTCCCGAGTTGACTCAACCCCCTCGGGGGGCGGCGGCGGGCTTTTGCCGCCGCCTGGGGGTCCTGTTCGGGCTTTCCGATCGCTCAACCGCCGCACAACGCGGCCGATAACCGTCGCACTATGTTCGTTCTCATCGGTTGGCTCGTGGCCATCGGCTGCATCTTCGGGGTGTTCATCGCCCACGGGGGCAACATCGGCGTCGTGCTGAAGGCACTGCCGTTCGAGATGTTGACGATCATGGGCGGCGCGCTCGGCGCCTTCGTCGCCAACAACCAGCCCAAGGTGCTGAAGGCGACGATGAAGGGCGTGGGCGCCTGCTTCAAGAGCTCGAAATACAGCAAGGCGCGCGCGATGGAGTTGCTGGCGCTGCTGTTCGACATCCTGCAGAAGGCGCGCAAGGAAGGCCTGATGTCGATCGAGAAGGACGTCGAGGACCCGCACAACTCGCCGCTGTTCCAGAAATACGCCACCGTCGGCTCGGACCACCACGTGGCCGAGTTCATCACCGACTACCTGCGCATGATGGTCTCGGGCAACCTGAACGCGCACGAGATCGAGTCGCTGATGGACAGCGAGATCGACACCCACCACCACGAGGCGCATGCCGCCGCGGCCGCGATCCAGCGCCTGGCCGGCGCGCTGCCGGCCTTCGGCATCGTCGCGGCGGTGCTCGGTGTCGTCAACACCATGGGCTCGGTCGGCCAGCCGCCGGCGGTGCTCGGCGCAATGATCGGCTCGGCGCTGGTCGGCACCTTCCTCGGCATCCTGCTGGCCTACGGCTTTGCCGAGCCGCTGGCCGGCCTGCTCGAGCAGAAGATCGACGAGGACGGCAAGGAGCTGCAGTGCATCAAGACCACGCTGCTGGCGTCGATGCAGGGCTACGCGCCGCAGGTGGCGATCGAGTTCGGCCGCAAGGTGCTGTACTCGACCGAGCGCCCGACCTTCATCGAGCTCGAGTCGCACGTCAAGGGCAAGAAGTAGCCTGACAGGCAAAAGACATGGCCGGCGACGCGAAGAAGCTTCAACCGATCATCATCAAGAAGGTGAAGAAGGGTGGCCATGGCCACCACGGCGGCGCATGGAAGATCGCCTACGCCGACTTCGTCACCGCGATGATGGCGTTCTTCCTGCTGATGTGGCTGCTCGGCTCGACCACCGAGGGCGACAAGCGCGGCATCGCCGACTACTTCTCGTCGCCGCTGAAGGTCGCGCTGCTCGGCGGCGGCTCCGGCTCCGGCGACTCGTCGCACGTCGTCAAGGGCGGCGGCCAGGACCTGTCGCGCTCGAACGGCCAGGTGCGCCGCGGCGACGTCGAGGCGCAGCGCAGCACGATCAACCTGCACGTGCTCAAGGAGCAGCAGCGCAAGGCCGAGGTCTCGCGGCTGGAGCAGCTCAAGGAGCAGATCGAGAACGACCTGCGCAACAACGCGAAGCTGGCGCAGTTCTCCTCGCACATCAAGCTCGACATGACCAAGGACGGCCTGCGCATCCAGATCGTCGACGAGCAGCAGCGGCCGATGTTCGACGTCGGCAGCGCGAGCGTGAAACCGTACATGCGTGAGCTCCTGCGCGCGATCGGCGGCATCCTCGTCGAGGTGCCGAACCGGCTGACGCTCGAAGGCCACACCGATGCCACGCCGTTCGGCAGCAACGACCGCGGCTACAGCAACTGGGAGCTCTCGTCCGACCGCGCCAACGCCTCGCGCCGCGAGCTGATGGCCGGCGGCCTGGCCGAGGACCGCGTGCTGCGCGTGCAGGGCCTCGCCTCGAGCTCCCCCTTCATCGCCGACGACCCGCTCGACCCGCAGAACCGCCGCATCAGCATCATCGTGATGAACCGCGATGCCGAGGACCGCTTCTTCCGCCCCAAGCTCGAGGCCGACGTGGCAGCGCCTGCAGAGGTCCCGCCGTCGATCCGCCCCGAACGCCCGATGTTGGTGTCAAGTCAGCCGATGGTCGGCCGATAAGTTCCCCAGCACCCCTTCCAACGCCGCTCTCCACAAGCACCATCCCCGAGGACAGTCATGAGCAACCCCTCCGATCTGAAGTTCCTGATCGTCGACGATTTCTCCACCATGCGCCGCATCGTGCGCGGCCTGCTCAAGGAGATGGGCTGCAACAACGCCGAAGAGGCCGAAGACGGCGCTGTCGCGCTGGGCATGCTGAAGACCTCGCGCTACGACTTCGTCGTCAGCGACATCAACATGCCGAACATGAACGGCTTCGACCTGCTCAAGGCCATCAAGGCCGACGAGACGCTCAAGCACCTGCCGGTGCTGATGGTCACCGCCGAAGCCCGCAAGGAAGACATCGTGCTCGCCGCGCAGAGCGGTGCGGCCGGCTACATCGTCAAGCCCTTCACCAAGGCCACCTTGGAAGAGAAGGTCGCCAAGATCATGCAGAAACTGGCCGCGACGGCCTGAACCCGGGAGCACAGAACATGAAAATGGAAGACTTGACCTCCCTGGTCCCGACACAGCCGATCGTCGCCTCGCCCGAGGTGTTCCAGCAGATCGGCACCATCACCCGCCTGCTGCACGACACGATGCAGCAGCTCGGCGTGATGCCCAAGCTGCAAGTCGCCGCCGACGGCCTGCCCGATGCGCGCAGCCGCCTGAGCTACATCGCGACGAAGACCGCCGCCGCTGCCGAGAAGGTGCTGAACACGGTCGACCAGGCCAAGAGCGAGCACGCGCACATCGCCCGCGAGACGCGCAAGCTGGCCGAGGCGCTGGTGGCCGATCCGGTCAAGGCGGTGGCCTCCGGCGCGGTGCTGAACTTCGTCAGCGACGTCGAGGCGCGCACGCAGAAGATCGATGCGCACCTGACCGACATCATGATGGCGCAGGACTTCCACGACCTGACCGGCCAGGTGGTCGCCAAGGTCGTCAACCTGGCCAACGAGCTCGAGGACAGCCTCGTCAAGCTGCTGGTGCAGGTGGTGCCGCCGGAGCAGCGCGAGAAGGTCGACCCGAACATCCTGCAGGGCCCGGTCGTCAACCCGGAAGGCCGCACCGACGTGGTGACCGACCAGGGCGAGGTCGACGACCTGCTGGCGAGCCTCGGGTTCTGAGGCCACAGCGTCCCCGAACGAACGGCGGTCTGCGGGCCGCCGTTCTGCTTTTCGGCGCTTGCGCGGTTGCCATGCCCTAGCATGGCTAACGCTGACCCTGACCAAGCGAGGCCGCCATGCCGCCCCTGATCAACATGCTCGACGCCAAGACGTCGCTGTCGAAGCTGGTGCACGAGCTCGAGACCGGCGAGGCGACGGAGTTCATCATCACCCGCAACGGCCGCCCTGCGGCTCGGCTCGTGCCGCTGGCGCCGCCAGTGCGGGACCGCAGCCGCCGCATCGGCGTGGCGCGCGGGCGCTTCAAGGTGCCGCAGTCGATCGACGCCGGCAACGACGAAGTCCAGCAGTTGTTCGTTCGCGGGCTCTGCGCAAGCGCCGCGCTCGCGCCGAACATCAGCGCGAGGGCCGCGAGGAGGTGGCGCAGGGGCGGCATGGGCGCCCGATGCTAGCCATGCCGGCGGCCGCTGGCGAGCACGCTACTGGAACGACACGATGCTGATGATGTTGTTGTCGCCGCGGTCGGAGTAGAGGATCGAGAACTCGCCGTAGGTTTTGCTGGCCTGGTCGGCCGGCTTGGCCGTCACGCTCCATGCGGCATTGCTGGTCGCCATCGAGCCGGGGAAGTTGTAGAAGATGTTGCGGTAGGCCGGGTTCGTCGCGCCCGCCGCATTGCCGACCTTCGGCCCCTGGTGGAACTCCCAGCCCTGGAAGACACCGGAAGCGCGACCGCTCGACACCGCGGACGCCGCGTTCCAGCTCACGCTCATCGGCACCGGCGTCGCGCTGATCACATTGCTCGCCACCTGCGCCGTCGACAATGCGCCGAAGTTCAGCCGCGGGAACTTGTCTGCGCCCGTGCCGCTGCCGGCCATCTCGACGAAGCTGTAGGGCAGCGTGGTCAAGGTGTCGTAGTAGCTGGCGATCGGCGCGCGGCCGGCGTGGCCGTTGACGGTCTTCCAGCCGTCGTCGTTGTAGACATCGAAGCGGAACACGCTGCCCGTCGACCAGCCTTGGCCGTCGAAGGTGGCGTCGTTGGCCGCATTGGGCACGCTGGTGGTATGGCCGTAGTCGAACGCGGTCGCGCCCATGCCCGTGCAGTCGGCGATCGCCGCAACGGCCGGGTTCGTCGCGGCGCGGCAGTAGCGGAAGCCGTCCTCGTCGAGCCAGTTGACGAAGTTGCCGGGCTTGCCCAGCAGCTCCGGCGCACTGCGCAACACGCGCGGCGACAGGAACTTCAGCGAGAACTGCGTCGCCACGCCGTTCACGGTCGCCGCCGGCCCCGGGCCGGTGACGATCACGTAGGTCGCGTTGCCCATCGGATCCTCGATGCCCCATTGCACCGAGCGGCGGTAGTTCACCGCCGGCGACAGCGCCGCGCCGCTGGCGATCGCCTGGCGCTGCTCGCGCACGTTGCGCGAGCGCACCTCGGCGCGCAGCACCTGCTGGTTGCCGAAGCCGCGCAGCGTGGCAGACGACTGCGGCGTCGTGCAGCCCGGCGTACCGGCCGAGCTGCCGCTGATCAGCGTCGTCACGAGGCCGACCGCGCGCGTGCCGTCGGTGTAGCCGAGGTCGTACTGCACGTCGATTTCCTGGCGCTGGCTGCCGTCACTGTTGCTGCGGTTGCGCAGCGCCAGCACCTGCACGTTGCTGCGCGTGCGGCCGATGTGGTACGCGTCGCGTTGCGCGTACTTCGCGGCGTTGGCGTCCCAGTCGGCGATGAAGTTGGCCTTGGTGCGGCCGTCGTCGCGCCAGCAGCCGTCGTTCAGCGACATGCGCAGCGCGCCGGTGCCGGGCACCGCCGTGGCAAACATCGCATCGCTGGCGGCGAACAGGGCGTTCACCGCATCGAGCGTCGCCGCCGGCAGCGGTGTCGCCGCCTGCAGCGTGAACGTCAGGTTGCCGGCATCGAGCAGCGTGACGTCGAGGTAGGTCTGGCTGCCGACCTGCACCGCCGGCAGCGTCAGCAAGCCGCCCGCGTAGCTGGCAACGCCGGGCGTCGCCGGCACTTGCAGCGTTGCGCCGGTCACCGAGAAGACGAAGTTGGCATCGGCCTTCAGCGTGACGTTGCGGTAGGTGCTCGCGCCGACGCTGACGGAGGGGATCGTCACCACTCCCGTGGCGGCGTCGAAGCTGATCACCTGTGCCGAGCCAGCAGCGGACGCCAGCGCGAACAGTGCCGCGACGCAGATGTGATGACGGGTCATGGTTTTCCTCACGAGGACGGCACCGGGCCGTTGCGGCCGGACTGCTTGTACCCCGCATCGAGCAGCGGGTGTGAAGCATTCTGGCGAGCGGGCCTTTGGCTGTAATCGTCAGAACCGATGAGGCCGGCGCGAGCCCCGGCGCGTCACGACCAGAGCCGGTAGACCCAGAAGCTCTCGTCATCGCGCGCGCGGCGCGCCAGCTCGGTCGGGCTCAGGCCGGTGATGCTGCGCACTTCGCGGCACAGGTGGGCCTGGTCGGCATAGCCCCGCTGTGCGGCCAGGTCGGCCCACGACAGGCTGCCGTCGACCAGCCGGTTTCGGGCGTCGAGGAACGACTGCTCGGCACGCATCAGGCGGCGCAGCGTGCGCATCGGCTGGCCGGCCGCGGCCTTGATGCGGCGTTCGCGGCCACGTGCACTGCCGGCGGCAGCGGCCGCGCGGACGCCGAGCGCATGCACCCAGTCGGCGAGCAGGCCACCGGGCGCATCGCCGCGTTCGCGCGCGGCCTGCCATTGCGGCTGGAGAAAGTGCTCGATCAGATCGACGCGCGCCGCATCCTCGGGCGCGGCGAGCACCTGCTGCGACAGCGCGACCCAGCGTGCATCGAACACCGTGTCGACAGCGCTGAAGCGATCGACGTGCTGCGCGAGCTCGAGCCCGGTCAGCGCATGCAGCGCCTGCGGGAACAGCATCACCATGAAGGCCCGCACGGGTCCCGGGTTGACGCTGACGAAAGGGCGGCTGCGCGGCCCGCCGAAGGCGATCTGCGGCAAGGCTTCGCCATCGGGAAGCAGCGTGGCCCCGTCGATGAACCAGGTGATGCTGCACAGCGGGCTGGCCGGAAAACGGTTCAGGCGCTGTGCGGGCGGCAGCAGCGGCCGGCCCAGCGTGCTGCGCGTGACGAAAGCGCGCACGCAGGAAGCCAAGGACAGGCGCGGCGCGATCAGCTGCGCGGTGGCGGTGAAGGGGAGCTCGTTCATGCCGAGCGGGCATCGTAGCGGAGCGTCTGTCGCAATCGTTCAAGACCGCGGCGCGCGGGCGCGCCAAGATGCGCGGCGATGAAGACCTTGTTGATCCTGCATGTGACGGCCGCCGGGCTGTGGCTGGGCTGCGTATTGACCGAGGCCTTGTTCGAGCGCGCGCTGCTCGGCCAGGGCGAAGACGCCGAGCGGCTGTTGGCGCGGCTGCACGGGCGCGTCGACCTCGCGGTGGAGATCCCGGCGCTGTCGCTGGTGGCGATCAGCGGTGGCCTGCTGTTGCGCGACGTGCCGATGTCGCCGCTGCTGCTGGCGAAGATCGGCTTCGGCCTGCTCGCGCTGCTGGCCAACGCGGGGTGCATCGCGCTGGTGCGCAAGCGCCGCAGCGCCGCCGAGGCCGCCGACTGGACGGCCTTTCGCCGCCTCGACCAGCTGCAGCACCGGCTCGGCGCGCTGGTGCTGACCGGGCTGCTGGGCGCGCTCGGCCTGGGGCTGGGGCGATGAAGGCCGAACGTCCCCCGGCCGCCGCCTCCGGCATCGTCGAGCGTTGGCGGCTGCTGCGCGGGCTGAAGGCCGACTACACCGGCACGATGCAGCAACTGCATGCGCGGCATGGTGATGCCGTCTATATGCGCCTGGGGCCGGTGCGCAGCTACTGCTTCGCGCATCCGGAGCTGGTGCGCGAGGTGCTGGTCGAGAAGGGGGCCTCCTTCATCCGCTGGCGCCGCGCGATGGAGGTCTTCTCGCGCGCCCACGGCCAGAGCGTGCTGATCACCGAAGGCACCCCCTGGCAGCGCCAGCGGCGCATGCTGCAGCCGGTGTTCGCGCCGAAGCGTTTCGAAGCTTACGCGCAGCAGATGGCGGCCACCGGTGCGGCCGGGCTCGATGCGCTGGTGATCGCGCCCGACGGGCGGCTCGATTTCGAGCAGGCGATGACGCGGCTGACGATGGACGTCATCCTGCGCACGATGTTCGGCAGCCACGCGCCGGCCGACGCCGCGGCGGTCGGTGACGCGGTGCGCGTGCTCGGCCATGCGGCGATGCGCGAGATGTTCCTGCCGTTCGCGGTGCCGCAGTGGGTGCCCTTGCCGTGGCGCCGGGCCTCGCGCCGCGCGCTGGCACGGCTGGACGCGCTGATCGGCGGCGTGATCGCGCAGCGCCGCGCGCGGCCGCATGAGCCCGCCGGGCCGGACGATCTGCTCGCGATGCTGATGGCCGCCACTGACGAGGAGGGGGACGGCGCCGGGCTGGCCGACCACGAAGTGCGCGACCAGTGCATGACCATGTTCCTTGCCGGCCACGAGACCACCGCCAGCGCGCTGACCTGGTGGGGCTGGGCGATGGCCGCGCATCCGGACGTGGCGGCCCGCGCGGCGGCCGAGGTCGACGCGGTGCTCGCCGGCCGGCCACCGGGCCACGCCGACCTCGCCCGGCTGCCCTGGCTCGGCCAGACCCTCAAGGAAACGCTGCGCCTGTGGCCACCGGCGGCCGGCCTCTTCACCCGCGAGGCGATCGAGGACGTGCGCATCGGCGACTGGTTGCTGCCGGCCGGCGCGCTGGCCGTCACGACGCCCTACGTGATGCACCGAGATCCGCGCTGGTTCCCGGAGCCGGAGCGCTTCGACCCGGAGCGCTTCGCGCCGGAACGCGCCGCACAGCTGCCGCGCGGCGCCTACCTGCCGTTCGGCGTCGGTCCGCGGGTGTGCATCGGCAACAACTTCGCGCTGATGGAGATGGTGCTGCTGGCGGCACTGATGCTGCAGCGTTTCCAGTTCGCGCTGCCGGCCGGGGCGCCGCCGCCGCGACCGAGCCTGAACGTGAGCCTGCGGCCGGCGCAGCGCCTGGAGCTGGTGCTGCGCCGGCGATAACGGTGGCGGAAAGGCGCGGGATTCCCGCGCTTTTGGGCGCATCGGCCTGGGCAGGGGGCTCCTACGATCGCTGCAACCCCCCGTCCGCTTTGCGACAGCCCCTGCCATGCCCACGTCGACCGTCGACCATCCTCCTGCCGAACCCCTGGCCGGCCTCGGCGTGACCGCGCTGCTGGACCAGGCGTCTGCACTGCAGCACAGCGGCCAGAACGGCGCCGCCGCCGCGCTGTACCAGCGTTGGCTTGCCGCCAACGACGGCCCGCTGCGCCATGTCGTGCTGTTCAACCTCGGCACGCTGCTGTCGACCTTGCAGCGTGATGCCGAGGCCGAAACCACCTACCGCGAGGCGCTGCAGCTGCAGCCCGATTTCGCGCACGCGCTGCTGAACCTCGGCCATGTGCTGGAGCGCCGCGGCGCGCATGACGAAGCGCTGGCCACCTGGCAGCGCGTGATCGACACGCAGGCCACGCCCGAGCTGCGCATGCATGCGCACAACAACCGCGGCCGTCTGTTCGAGCTGCTGCGCCGCTTCCCCGAGGCCGAGGCCGATCTGGTCGCCAGCCTGACGCTGGAGCCGCGCCAGTTCGACGCCATCCAGCACTACGTGCACCTGCGCCAGAAGCAGTGCAAGTGGCCGGCCGCCTTGCCCTTCGGCGACGTGACGCCGCACATGCTGATGATCGGCACCTCGCTGCTGGCGATGATGAGCGAGAGCGACGACCCGGCGCTGCAGCTGCTGACCGCGCAGCGCTTCGTGCACGAGCGCTGCCCGAAGCCGCCGGCATTGCCGCTGCACAAGGCCGCGCCGAAGCGCAGCGGGCGCATCAGGATCGGCTACCTGTCCGGCGACCTGCACATGCATGCCGTGGGCCTCCTGATGCCCGAGCTGCTCGAATTGCACGACCGCTCGAAGTTCGAAGTCTGGGGCTTCTGCTGGACACCCGAATCGCAGCTGCCGCAGCGCCAGCGCCTGCTCGCCGCGCTCGACCAGCACGTGCGACTGGCTGGTGTCGACGACGCCACCGCCGCGAAGCTGATCGCCGAAGCCGGCATCGACGTGCTGGTCGACCTGCAGGGCCTGACCAGCGGCGCGCGGCCCGGCATCCTCGGCCACCGCGCGGCGCCGGTGCAGGTGAGTTATCTCGGCCTGCCCGGCACCTCGGCGCTGCCGGGTGTCGACTGGATCCTGGCCGACCGCTTCGTGATCCCCGAGCACGAGCAACGTTTCTACAGCGAGCGGCCGATCTACCTGCCGCACTGCTACCAGGTCAGCGACCGCCGCCGCGACGTGGCGCCCACGCCGGAGCGCGCGACCTATGGCCTGCCCGACGACGCCTTCGTCTTCTGCTCGTTCAACAACAACTTCAAGTTCACGCTGGACGTGTTCCAGGCCTGGATGCGCATCCTTCGGCAGGTGCCGGACAGCGTGCTGTGGCTGCTGGCCGACAATGACACCGCGCGCGCCAACATGCTGCGCGAGGCCGATGCCCACGGCATCGCGCGTGAGCGGCTGATCTTCGCGCCGCGCGTCGCGCCGCCCGAATACCTGGCGCGCTTCCAGCTGGCCGACCTGGTGCTCGACACCTTCCCGTACAACGCCGGCACCACCGCCAGCGACGCGCTGTGGATGGGCACGCCGATCCTCACGCTCGCCGGCCGCAGCTACATCTCGCGCATGGCCGGCAGCCTGCTGACGGCCGTCGGCCTGCCGGACCTGATCACCGAGACGCTCACCGACTACGAGCGCCTGGCGGTGGCGATCGGCCGCACGCCGGCGCGGGCCGCGTCGTACAAGCGTTATCTGGCCGAGCACGGCCGCCAGTCGCCACTGTTCGACCTGCCGCGGCTGGTGCGCGACATCGAAACCGAATTCGAGCGCCTGGCGCTCGCCCAGCGCTGATGCAAGCCGTCGAGCTTCAACCGCAAGCCGCCGGCACCGAAGCGCCGGCATGGCGCTTCGAGACCGATCCGCTCGCGCAGGCCCTGGCCTGGCTGACCAAGCACCACGGCCGCGAGCGCTCGGTCGAATCGCTGCTGGCGAACCAGCCAGTGGCCGGTGCACTGGCGCCCGCGCTGGCGCTGCGCGTGCTCGACGATGCCGGCTACAACGCCGGCGTCATCGCGCGCCGGATCGACGAGCTGCATGCGCTGCTGCTGCCCGCGGTGCTGCTGTGCCGCGACGGCGCGGCGCTGATCCTGACGCGGCGCGATGCGGCGAGCGGCGAGTGCGAGATCGTCGTGCCCGGCAAGCCCTGGCTGCAGCGCACGCTCAACGACGCCGATCTGGCACGCGACTACCTCGGTCATGCGCTGGTCGCGACGCCCCGCACGCAGCCGCGCGCCGCCACCGGTGATGCCGCCGCGGTGATCGAGCCCGGCCGCCACTGGCTGTGGGGCACGCTGCGCCGCTTCCTGCCGTACTACCGCTCGGCCCTGCTCGCCGCGCTGCTCTCCAATGCGCTGATGCTGGTCACCGGCATCGTCACCTCGGTCGTCTACGACAAGGTGATTCCGAACAAGGCGCTGGTCACGCTGTGGGCGCTGGCCGCGGCGGGCGGCATCGCGCTGATCTTCGACCTGGCGGCACGACAACTGCGCGCCTACCTGATCGACCTCGCCGGCCGCAAGGCCGACCTGCTGGTGGGCGCCGCGCTGTTCCGCCAGAGCCTGGCTGTGCGCATGGAGCACCGCCCCGACTCGTCGGGCGCCTACGCCCACATCCTCGGCCAGATCGAGACGGTGCGCGAGTTCTTCTCGTCGGCCACGCTGTCGGCGATCTCGGACCTGCCGTTCATCATCATCTTCGTCGCGATGACCTTCCTGATCGGCGGCCCGCTCGGCTGGGTGCTGCTGATCACGATCCCGATCATCCTGGGCATCGCGCTGCTGATCCAGGGCCAGCTGCGGCGCGCGATGTCGGCCAACATGCAGCAGCTCGCCGACCTGCACGGCGTGCTGGTCGAAGCCGTCGACGGCATGGAAGACCTGAAGGCCGCCGGCGCGCAAGGCCGCTTCCTGCAGCGCTATGAAGCCTCGAACGCCGCCGCCGCCGAGACGATGCTGCGCTCGCGCCGCATCACCGCGTGGACGATGAACCTCACCAGCGTTGCGCAGCAGGCGGTGACGCTGGTGATGCTGGTGTGGGGCGTGCACCTGATCCAGGACAAGGTGATCACCGGCGGCGCGCTGATCGGCGCCGTGATGTTCGCGATGCGCGGCATTGCCCCCTTGACCAGCGTCGTGATGCTGGCCACGCGCTTCCAGGGCGCGATGGCCGCGATGCGCGCGCTGAACCGCGTGATGCAGCAGCCGACCGAACAGGAGCCCGGCAAGCAATACCTGCCGCCGCGCGCCTTCAGCGGCAGGCTCGGCCTGCACGATGCCAGCTTCGCCTACCCGCCGCCCGCCGACGATCCCGGTGCACCGGCGCCGCGCGTGCTGAAGAACGTCACGCTGCAGTTCGCGCCGGGTGAGCGCGTCGCCATCCTCGGCCGCATCGGCAGCGGCAAGTCGACGATCCTGCGCCTGCTCGCCGGGCTGTACCAGCCGGCCGATGGCCAGGTCGAAGTCGACGGCATCGACCTGCGCCAGATCGACCCGGCGGATTACCGCGCGCAGGTCGGTTTCGTCGGCCAGGACCCGCGCCTGTTCAACGGCACGCTGCGCGACAACGTGCTGCTCGACCGCCCGGCGGCCGACCCCGCACGGCTGGCCGAAGTGGCGCAGCTGACCGGGCTGGCGCGCCTCGTGGCCGCTCATCCTCAGGGTTGGGAACTGCCGGTCGGGCAGGCCGGCTCGCTGCTGTCGGGGGGCCAGCGCCAGCTCGTCGCGCTGGCGCGCTGCCTGATCACGCAGCCGAAGATGCTGTTGATGGACGAGCCGACGAGCTCGATGGATGCCCAGTCCGAAGCCGCCTTCCTGCGCCAGTTGCACGAGGCGGCCCCCGGCTGCACGCTGCTCGTCGTCACGCATCGCCCGGCGGTGCTGGAGCTCGTCAACCGGATCATCGTCGTCGACAACGGCCGCGTCGTGATGGACGGCCCGAAGACGCAAGTGCTGGCCGCGCTCGCCGGCAAGGGGAACGGCTGATGGGCTGGCTGAGCGCACGATCGTCGAACGGCGCCGCGGTGCTGCGCGCCGACGACCTGGCCTATGTGTCGATGCAGGACGCTGCGCAGATCGCCGAGCCGGCGCGCGCGGCGGCCTGGGCGCTGTGGCTGATGCTCGCCGTGCTGGCCGCGGCGGTCGGCTGGTCGGCGTTGGCGCGTGTCGACATGATCACGCGCGGTGATGCACGGGTCATTCCCGAAGGCCGCGAGCAGGTCATCGCCAGCCTCGAAGGCGGCATCCTGCGTGAGCTGCTGGTGCGCGAAGGTGACGCGGTGAAAGCCGGCCAGCCGCTCGCGCTGCTCGACCCGACACGCTTCGAATCGGTGCAAGCCGAAGGCCAGATCAAGCGCCTCGCGCTGCGCGCGGCGATCGCCCGCGCGCAGGCCGAGACCACCGGCCAGCCGCTGCGCTTCGGCCCCGAGCTGAAGGACGCCAAGGGGCCGGTGGCGGCAGAGACCACCTCGTACCAGGCGCGCGCTCGCGCGCTGCACGAAGCGGTGGCGATGAGCCAGCGCAACCTGGCGCTGCTGGAGAAGGAGCTGGGCGTCGCCGAATCGATGTCCGCGAAGGGCCTGATGAGCGAGGTCGAGGTGATGCGCGTGCGGCGCCAGGTCAACGACCTGAACCTGCAGGTGCAGGAGCGCATCAACCGCTTCCGCCAGGATGCCAGCGCGGAATTGACGCGGCTGCAGACCGAGCTGACGCAGCTGGAAGAGAACCTCGTCGTGCGCGACGACGCGGTCAAGCGCACGACGCTGACGTCGCCGGTCAACGGCCTCGTCAAGCAGATCCGCAACCACACCGTCGGCGGCATCGTCGGCCCGGGCGCGGCGCTGATGGAGATCGTTCCGGTGGGCGACAAGGTGCTGGTCGAGATGCGCGTGAAGCCCGGCGAGATCGGCTTCCTGCAGGTCGGCCAGACCGCCGAGATCAAACTGACGGCCTACGACTTCACCGTCTACGGCAGCCTGACCGGCAGCGTCAAGTCGATCAGCCCGGACGCGCTCGGCGATGCGGAGCGCGCCGGCGCGCCCGACGCCACCTGGTACCGCGCGCTGGTCGAGGCCGACCGCTCGACGCTGCAGGCCGGCGGCAAGCCGCTGGCGGCGATTCCCGGGATGACCGGCACGGCCGAGGTCAATGTCGGCGAGCGCACGGTCCTGAGCTACCTGATGCGGCCGATGATGAAGGCGCGCGAGGCGTTCCAGGAGCGCTGACGCACCCCGGGGAAGGCACGCCGGTTGCCCAAAGCGGGCAATCGCGACTTCGGGGTTCTCCCATGAATCAGAACAGCGCCGCCGGTTTCACTGCCGCGGCACCGCCTTCCATCGGCTTGTTCGGCATCGAGCCCTGGCGTGCCTTGTACGAGTACGTCGGCATGCGGCTGATGGACCAGGACAAGATGCCGCCCGGCGACGGTCATCCGGTCGTGATGTTTCCCGGGCTCGCGTCCGATCGCCATGCGCTGATGCCGCTGCGCAAGTGCTGCGAGTCGCTCGGCTACACGGTCTACGACTGGGAGCAGGGCTTCAACACCGGTCCGCCGGCGGCGATCGAACCCTGGCTCGGTGCGCTGGCCGATCATGTGCGATCGATCGCGCGCCGGCATGGCGGCCGCCGCGCCAGCCTGCTCGGCTGGAGCCTGGGCGGCGTCTATGCGCGCGAGGTCGCCAAGCTCGCGCCGCGCTGCACGCGCCATGTCATCACGCTGGGCACGCCCTTCGCGGGCACCGGGCGCGAGAACAACGTTGCCTGGATCTATCGCCTGCTCAACGGCGAGCGCCCGATGATCGACGAGGCGCTTGCCGCGCGGCTGCGCACCAATCCGCCGGTGCCGACGACATCGATCTACAGCCGCACCGATGGCATCGTCGCCTGGCAGGCCTGCCTGCTCGAGGAGGCGGACCAGGCGGAAAACGTCGAGGTCGACGGCAGCCACGTCGGGCTGGGCTGGAATGCCGCCGTGCTGCGCATCGTCGCCGACCGGCTGGCGCAGCGCGAAGGCGCGTGGCAGCGCTGGTCCGGCGCTGGCGCGGCGGGCCACGGGTGCCCGAGCTGAGCGGGAGGCCCCGCATGCCGCTGCAGGCCGCCTACTCGAGCTTCTCGCGTGCCGCCTCGCGCCTGTGCGGGCGGCCGGCCGCCTTCGTGCTGGCCTGCGGCGTGGTCGTCGCCTGGGCGCTCACCGGTCCGCTGTTCGGGTTCAGCGACACCTGGCAGCTGGTGATCAACACCGGAACCACCATCGTCACCTTCCTGATGGTGTTCCTGATCCAGAACGCGCAAAGCCGCGACACCGAGGCGATCCAGGTCAAGCTCGATGAGCTGATCCGCGCGACGCAGGGCGCGCACAACGTGCTGCTCGACGTCGAAGACCTCGGCGAGGAGGCGCTCGACAAGCTGCGCACGCAGTACGTCAACCTGGCGCAGTCGGCACGCGACGACGCGGCGCCAGCGACCGACGACGAGCGCGACGCTGCGTCCACGCGACAGCCGGCTTCGTAGGTAGGGACAGCCGCGGCGGAACCATTCGTTTCGCCGCCCTGATCCTGTAACCTGCCGGCCGATGAATGCTGTCGCTCCCGCCCGAACGAACGAAGAACTGGCTCGCCTGCTCGGCCGCGTCGCCCTGCAGGACCGCCGGGCCTTCGAACAGGTCTACCGGCTCACCTCCGCCCACCTGCTCGGCCTGGCCGAGGGCGTGCTCGGCCGCCGCGACCGGGCCGAGGACGTGCTGCAGGAGGCCTTCATGAACGTCTGGTACGGCGCGGCCGGTTTCAACCCGGCGATCGCGACGCCGATGACCTGGCTGATCAACATCGTGCGCAACAAGGCGATCGACAAGCTGCGCAGCGGCAAGGCCGAGCGCGCGGCGACGGTGGAGCTCGACGACGAAGCGATGGCGCTGCCGGCCGATGCCGCGCAGCAGCCGCAGGCCCTCTTCGACGACAGCATCAAGCGGCTGCGCATCGACGGCTGCATGGGCGAGCTGTCGGCGCAGCAGCGCCAGGCCATTGCGCTGGCGTATTACCGCGGCCTCGTGCACACCGAGATCGCCGAAAGCCTGAATGCACCCCTGGGCACCGTGAAGGCCTGGGTGCGGCGCGGCATCGACCGCCTGAAGAGCTGCCTCGAGGCAGCCGGCGTGCAAGCCGCCTGAATTCGAAGACGTTGGGAATCACTCATGAACTACCTGCAGCCGCAACGCCTGGACGCGCTGGCGCGCGACTACGCGCTCGGCACGATGACCGGCGGCGCGCGACGCCGCTTCGAGCGCCTGCTGCGCGACCACGCGCCGGTGCGCGGCGCGGTCGTCACCTGGTCGGGCCGCCTCGCGCACCTGGCCAATTCCATTCCGCCGAAGCCGCCGAGCGACGCGGTGTGGAACAGCCTGCAGCAGCGGCTCTTCCCGGGTGAAGCGTCGAAGGCCGAGCGACAGCCCTGGTGGCGCGCCTGGTTCGGCGCCAACACCTGGCGCGGCGCGGCCGGCGGCGTGCTGGCCGGGCTGGCGCTGGCTCTGGTCGTCGTGCGCCAGCAGCCCGAGTGGCTGGGCGTCGAGGCGCACCAGGAAGCGTTGCCGCAAAGTTACGTCGGGCTGCTGAGCAATGCCCAGGGCGTGCCGGCGGTGCTGGCCAGCTCGCGCCGCCAGGGCCGGCAGCTCAGCGTCAAGCTGCTGCAGCCGCTGGCGATCCCCGAAGGCCGCGTCGCGCAGCTGTGGGCGCTGCCGAAGGACGGCGCGCCGTTCCCGGTCGGCGTCGTGCCGGCGGGCGTTGCGCAGGGCAAGTCGGTGCTGCTGCCGCTGACGGACTCGTCGGAAAAGCTGTTCTTCACGGTGCCGCGGCTGGCGGTCAGCCTCGAACCGGCGCCGGCGAAGGCCGGCGACAAGCCGAGCGCGGAATTCCTGTTGTCGGGGCCTTGCGTAAAGCTTTGGTAGGTAGGAAATTCTTCACGCGGCGGACCGCGTCCGTCGCAGGACGTGATGTCGTAAGTGCGCCCAGGACGCCACCCCCGGCGGCCACGAACCGAAGAGGAAGCCACCCATGAAGACCATCGCTCTGCTGAACACCCTGTCCCGTTTTGCCGCCGTGGCCGCGCTGGCCGCCAGCTCCACCGCCTTCGCCGCCGACTCCACGCCGGCTCCGTCGCCGGCGGCCGACAAGCTCTCTGCCGCGCGCGCCGAGATCAAGGCCGAGCGCTGGAAGGCGGCGATCGAGGAGCTGGTGAAGGTCAACGACACCAGCAGCGCCGACTGGAACAACCTGATGGGCTACAGCATGCGCAAGGCCAAGTCGCCCGACTATCCGGCCGCCGAGCGCTACTACAACGAGGCGCTGCGCATCGATCCGAAGCACCGCGGCGCGCTCGAGTACTCGGGCGAGCTGTACCTGGTGCTCGGTGACTTGCCCAAGGCCGAGGAGCGGCTGTCGGCGCTCGACAAGGCCTGCTTCCTGCCGTGCGACGAGCACAAGGAGCTGAAGAAGGCGGTCGCCAAGTTCAAGGCCAACGGCAACAAGTACACGCCGTAAGCGCACTGGCCGGGTCGGGCAGGGCGTTCCCGCACAATGCGGCATGCCCGCCGCCGCCCCGTTTCGTGCGACTGCTGCCGCCCTGCGGCGGCGTGTGCTCGCGCTGACCGCAGTGGCCGGGTGCGCACTCTGGGCCGGCCCGTTGGCCGCTGCCGACGCCCCGGCCGATTCCTTCACGCTGCGCAAGATCCGCGAGGTCGGCGTGATCTCGATCGGCTACCGCGAAGCGTCGGTGCCGTTTTCGTACCTCGACGAGCAGCAACGCCCGGTCGGCTACTCGATGGCCATCTGCGATCACGTCGTGCAGGCCGTCAAGGCGCGGCTGGGGCTGCGCGAGCTCGAGAGCCGCTACGTGCCGGTCAGCTCGGCCACTCGCATCCCGCTGGTCTCCAACGGCAGCGTCGACCTCGAGTGCGGCGTGACGACCAACAACATCGAGCGCCAGCGCAAGGTGGCCTTCAGCGTCACGACCTTCGTCGCCGCGAGCAAGCTGCTGTCGAAGAAGACGCAGCCGGTGGCGCGCATCGACGACCTGCGCGGCAAGGCGGTCACGTCGACGGTCGGCACCACCAGCCTGCGCTACCTGCAGGAACTGGCCGACGAGCGCGGCATCGCCATGCGCATCATCGCTGCGAAGGACGATGCCGAGGCCTTCCGCCTCGTCGAGACCGGCCGCGCCGCCGCCTACGCGATGGACGACGTGCTGCTGCGCGGCACCATCGCCGCCGCGCGCAAGCCCGACGACTACATGGTTTCCGACGAGGCGCTGTCGGTCGAGCCCTACGGGATCATGCTGAACCGCGACGATCCCGAGTTCAAGCGCCTGGTCGACGACACCATCGTCGGCCTCTTCAAGAGCGGCGAGATCCACCGGCTGTACCGGCGCTGGTTCCAGTCGCAGATCCCCGGCGGCATCAACCTCGCGCTGCCGATGCATCCGGCGATGCGGCGGGTGGTCGACAAGCCGACCGATTCGGGCGATCCGGCGCACTACCGCTAGCCCTCCCGCAGCTTTTCGGCCCTGGCGCTGGACGAGATGGCCGCGGCGGCTGCCGCGCGACTTCAGTGCCTACGGCTGCGCGCCCTATCGCCCCTTCCCACCAGGCCACAAACGCTGGATCCAGCCCGATGCCCGCTGAAACGCACCGGACGCCCCTCGGCCCGGTGGTACGGCGGGTGCGGCCAGCGGGGGCGACGTCTCGGGGCCGGGCCGGCTGCCAGGTGGCAAGCACCGGACAGCTTCGGTCGTCCAGACAGAGGCAGACCAGAAATCCCTGACCACAGGGGCAGGTCCGGCGACATCGACATACCAGTGGTAGTAAACGTCACCCGCTCCGCCGCGTTGCCCGAGCAGGATGCAGCGACCTGCCAGGTCGACTTCCCTGCCCGCGCGCCCGAAGCACGGCGCGCTGCTGCGCTCGGGGCTGGGCAAGGCGATTCCGGTGCTGTGCCGCAATGCGTCGACAAACCGCATCGCCACCGCGGCCACCGCCTCGGACACCGCCCATCGGTAGTCGGATTCGTCGTCCTGCTCTGCCCATTCCAGATCGGACGACAGCGCGAGGCTCTCGCGCGCCACCAGCAGGCAGAGCGCATCGCCGGTGGTGGCGGCAACCGCCACCAGATCGCGATCGTCCTCCCGCACCAATGACCGGGCCTTCAGGACGAGCTCGTCAATTTCCCAGCGCAAGCTCATGCGAAGCGCCTCGCCAAGGGCGTGCGAGTTGCGCGCGAGAAGGTGGCCATCGTCCATCACGCGGCCCAGTGCAGGCGAGTTCAGCGTGGCGCTCAGCCGTTCCAACGCCTGCGCTGCGGCCGGCGTCAACGACACGTTCGCCTGAGTGTCCTGCAGCGCGCGCACGCGGCGAAAGAAGTCGCGCAACTCCGGCGTCTCGTCGTAATAGCCTTCGATGGGAGCGTTCGATGGGTCGATCGCCAGCTCGCGGCAGGCCGATATCGCCAGGGGCAGCAGCTTCTCTGTCTCGTGGTGCTTCATCTCACCGCGAAACAGCTCGGTCAGGCCGAGCGTGAACAAGCGATCGTCGACGGTGACGAGTTTCTGGCTTGGCATGATCCGCGAATCAGCCGCCGCTATCACTTGATGCCGGACACCGCGGGCAGCTTCGGAATCAGGAGGCGCTGGCTTGGCTTGATGAGATTCGGGTTGGATCCGATCACGTCCCGATTGGCCTCATAGATCACCGGCCACTTGTGGATGCTCTGATAGTAGCGCTGGGCGAGTTTTGACAGCCAGTCACCCGCCGCCACGACATGGTAGGTGCCGCCCTGTTCGACGGCTTTCTTGCCCTGGCGCTGGATGGTCTTCGACACCTCGAAGGCCTGGGCCACGGTTTCGCGCTCGATCTTGTTGACGCCCGCAAGCGCGTAGACATCGATCGCGAATACCGGCGCGCTGACGGCGCCGACGTACTTCGCGAAGAGGTTCTCCATGACGGCCGCCTCCTTCAGGGCCCATTCTCCCTGCAGCCCGTACTTGCGCGCCAGATCACCCAGGGATTCGAAGACCTCGCCGTGCTTGCCGGCGCGGCCGCCACGATCGAGGATGCGCAGCCGGCCGAGCCAGTCCCGGTAGGCATAGACGGCATGCCCAACACTCTCCAGCCCCTTCTTGCCCATTCGCTTGCCGAAGATGTTGAACATGGTGACCGCGCCGTCGTTCCTGGTCATCCCGGCGATGTCCTGCAGCGTCTTGACCGGACGCAACGCCGAGATGCGTGCCCCCAGACCCCGAAAGAGCGTCACGCGCTCGGCGAGATGCGACCCGCCAAGCTCGGAGATCGGCTTGCCCAGGGCCCGCGCCAGGTCCTCGACCGCCGCGAAGGCACGCGTACCGGTCTGTCGCAAGGCCTGGGTACCGGAGATCCAGCCGCAATTGCGGCCACCAATGTCGACAATCAGCCGAGCCAGGCCTGCATTGCCCGCCGTCTGCACCAGCTTCGCTCCCCTGCCCAGCGGACCGGCGAGTGCGATCAGGCGAAGCGCGTCCTTGCCAAACCCGGCAACGCCACCCTCGGCCGCGCCCTCGCCGAAGCGAAGCGCATCCACGGTGCCTGCGCCCAGGTCCATCGCGGTCGCCACCGTGGCGGCGACCATCACGCCGAACAGATTCGGGTTGTCGTCGACGAACCGTTCGAGCTCCTTCTTGGATTGCCGATGTTGTTCGTCCCACCAATCCGCAATTTCGCTGGCGGCAAGCATACGACCCCCTTTCACCGGCACGCAGCCAAGATGGATGGCTGCTTCAGCACGCGCATCTCAGCATCGGGTCCATTCGGTGCCTATCCCGCAGACGACTCTCCCGTCCACAACAGTGAGGACGATCGGGCAGGCAGCCGGATCCTCGGGGGATGTCGGGTCGTGGATCGGGCCGCTTACTTTAGGAGCTTCGCGGGCCATGGCGATGGCCAGCCGACCGACGATCGCCTTGACGGCGCTGACGTCGATGCATGGCTCAAGGCTGGCCGTCCGCATGCCTTCGACGCCGATACGCTCTCGCGCTACCCTGATGAAAACCCCGAGCCGGGGACGCAATTCGATACCGACCGACGGCGTTCCGGTATCGGAGCGCGCATCGCTGTCCCCCTAGAGTTCAGTCCATCGGTGCTCGCCGCGAGTGCCGCGGACGAGACCCCGACAAGGAGACAGACGATGAGACTGCCCACCGCAATCGCCCTGGCCTGCAGCCTGCTGTGTGCCACCGCCGCCCAGGCCGCCACCGAGCTGGTGGTGGCCACCGTGAACAACGGCCACATGATCGAGATGCAGAAGCTCTCGAAGCATTTCGAGGCCGCGAATCCGGACATCAAGCTGAAGTGGGTGACGCTGGAAGAAGGCGTGCTGCGCCAGCGCGTGACGACCGACATCGCCACCAAGGGTGGCCAGTTCGACGTGATGACGATCGGCATGTACGAGACGCCGATCTGGGGCAAGAAGGGTTGGCTCGCCGAGCTCAAGCCCGATGCCGCCTACGACATCGACGACCTGCTGCCGGCGATGCGCCAGGGCCTGTCGGCCAACGGCAAGCTCTACGCCGCGCCGTTCTATGGCGAGAGCTCGATGCTGATGTACCGCAAGGACCTGGCCGACAAGGCCGGCTTCACGATGCCCGAGCGCCCGACCTGGACGCAGGTGAAGGAACTGGCCGCGAAGATCCACAACCCGTCGGCCGGTCTCTACGGCATCTGCCTGCGCGGCAAGCCCGGCTGGGGCGACAACATGGCCTTCATCACGACGATGGTCAACAGCTTCGGCGGCCAGTGGTTCGACATGCAGTGGAAGCCGCAGCTCGAGACCAAGCCGTGGAAGGAAGCCGTCACCTTCTACGTCGACCTGCTGAAGAACTACGGCCCGCCGGGGTCGTCGTCGAACAGCTTCAACGAGATCCTCGCGCTGTACAACGAAGGCAAGTGCGGCATGTGGGTCGACGCGACGATCGCCGCGTCGTTCATCACCGATGCGAAGCAGTCGAAGGTGGCCGACAAGGTGGCCTTCGCGCAGGCGCCGACGATGGTCACGCCCAAGGGCGCGAACTGGCTCTGGGCCTGGGCGCTGGCGATTCCCGCGGGCTCGCAGAAGACCGACGCGGCGCAGAAGTTCATCAGCTGGGCGACCTCGAAGGACTATGTGCAGCTGGTGGCGAAGACCAACGGCTGGGCCGCGGTGCCGACCGGCACGCGCAAGACGACCTACCTCTCGCGTGAGTTCCGCCAGGCGGCCAAATTCGCCGAGGCCGAGCAGCGCGCGATCTTCTCGGCGAATCCCACCGATTCGACCTTGCCGAAGAGCCCGTACGTCGGCGTGCAGTTCGCGGCGATTCCGGAGTTCCAGGCCATCGGCATCGCGGTGGGCCAGCAGATGAGCGCGGCGCTGGCCGGCAAGGCGACGGTCGACGAGGCGCTGAAGGCCTCGCAGAGCGCGGCCGAGCGCGAGATGAAGAAGGCCGGCTACTTCAACTGATAGCCCGTCCGCTGCCGGTCCATGAAACGACTTCTTCAGACCACTCGATGGCTGCCGCGTGCGCTGATGGCGCCGGCCGTGCTGACGCTCTTCCTGTGGATGATCGTGCCGCTGGCGATGACGCTGTACTTCAGCGTCATCCGCTACAACCTGATGCAGCCGGAGCAGACCGGCTTCATCGGGCTGGCGAACTTCGAGTACTTCGTCACCGACCCGTCGTTCGGCGTCGCGGTGGTCAATACGCTGCTGCTGGTCGGCAGCGTGGTCGCGATCACCATCGTCTTCGGCACGGGAATAGCGCTGCTCGTCGATGCGCCGTTCCCCGGCCGCGGCATCGTGCGGCTGCTGCTGATCGCGCCCTTCTTCGTGATGCCCACGGTCAATGCGCTGCTGTGGAAGCACATGATGATGAACCCGATCTACGGCGTGCTGGCGCAGGTCTGGGGCTTCTTCGGCCTGCAGCCGGTCGACTGGCTGACCGACTACCCGCTGGCCTCGGTGATCGTGATGGTCGCCTGGCAGTGGCTGCCGTTCGCGACGCTCATCCTGATCACCGCGCTGCAGTCGATGAACCGCGAGCAGATCGAGGCCGCGCGCATGGATGGCGCGAACTTCGGCCAGCAACTGCGCTACCTGTACCTGCCGCACCTGGCGCGGCCGGTGGCGGTGGTCGTGATGATCGAGGTCATCTTCCTGCTCGGCGTGTTCGCCGAGATCTTCACCACCACCGGCGGCGGGCCGGGCGACGCGAGCACCAATGTCGCGTTCCTGATCTTCAAGCAGGCGCTGCTGAATTTCGACGCCGGCGTGGCGTCGGCCGGTGCGCTGTTCGCGGTGGTGCTGGCCAACATCGCGGCGATCTTCCTGATCCGCATCGTCGGAAAGAGCCTGGATTCATGAGACATCCCGCTGCTGTGGCCGTCGCGCCGATGGCCCGGACCGAAGCTGCAGCACGCCGCCGGCGCCGCTGGCCCTGGGGCCTGATCGTGCGCACGCTGGCTGCCTGGAGCGTCGCGCTGCTGCTGTTCTTCCCGCTCGGCTGGCTGCTGTTGACGGCTTTCAAGACCGAGCTGCAGGCGATCGCCGTGCCGCCGCTGGTGGTCTTCACGCCGACGCTGGAGAACTTCCACGAGGTGCAGGAGCGCAGCGACTACCTCTTGTATGCGGGCAACTCGCTGATCACCAGCCTCGGCTCGACGCTGCTCGGCTTGCTGATCGCCGTGCCGGCGGCCTATTCGATGGCCTTCTTCCGCAGCCGGCACACCAAGGACATCCTGATGTGGATGCTGTCGACCAAGATGATGCCGGCCGTCGGCGCGCTGGTGCCGATCTACGTGCTGGCGCAAAAGAGCGGGCTGCTCGATACCCGGCTGGCGCTGGTGATCGTCTTCACGCTGTCCAACCTGCCGATCATGGTCTGGATGCTGTATTCGAGCTTCAAGGACATCCCGCACGAGATCCTCGAAGCCGCGCGCATGGACGGCGCCACGCTGTGGCAGGAGTTCTCGCGCGTGCTGCTGCCGCTGTCGGTCGGCGCGCTGGCATCCACGGGTCTGCTGTGCCTGGTGCTGAGCTGGAACGAGGCCTTCTGGGCATTGAACCTGAGCTCGGCCAAGGCCGGCACGCTGGCCACGTTGATCGCGAGTTATTCGAGCCCCGAGGGTCTCTTCTGGGCCAAGCTGTCCGCGGCCTCGCTGCTGGCGATCGCGCCGATCGTTGTCTTCGGCTGGTTCAGCCAGAAGCAGTTGGTGCAGGGCCTGACCTTCGGCGCCGTCAAGTGAATTGCATCCGGAGCAAACAAGCATGGCATTCCTGCAACTCGACGACGTGGCCAAGGCCTTCGGCCCGGTGTCGGTCATCAAGGGCATTCACCTCGCGATCCAGAAAGGCGAGTTCGTCGTCTTCGTCGGCCCTTCGGGCTGCGGCAAGTCGACGCTGCTGCGGCTGATCGCCGGGCTGGAGATCATCAGCAGCGGCACGCTCAGGCTCGACGGCCGCGACATCACCGACCTGCCGTCGTCCAAACGCGACCTGGCAATGGTGTTCCAGAGTTACGCGCTATACCCTCACATGAGCGTGTACGAGAACATGAGCTTCGCGCTGAAGCTGGCCAAGGTGAACGAAGCCGAGATCAAGCGCAAGGTCGAGCGCGCCGCCGAGATCCTGAACCTCGGCGCCTATCTGCAGCGCACGCCGCGCGAGCTGTCCGGCGGCCAGCGCCAGCGCGTCGCGATCGGCCGCGCGATCGTGCGCCAGCCGAAGGTCTTCCTGTTCGACGAGCCGCTGTCGAACCTCGACGCCGCGCTGCGCGGGCAGACGCGGGTCGAGATCGCCAAGCTGCACCGCGACCTCGGCGCGACGACGATCTACGTGACGCACGACCAGGTCGAGGCGATGACCTTGGCCGACCGCGTCGTCGTGCTGCGCGACGGCCGCATCGAGCAGGTCGGCTCGCCGCTGGAGCTGTACGACCGGCCCGCGAACCGCTTCGTCGCGCAGTTCATCGGCACGCCGCAGATGAATGTCGTCGCCGCCGACCGGCTGCCCGGCCTGACCGGCGTGGGAGCGCCGCCCGACGGCTCGATCGGCCTGCGGCCCGAGAGCCTGAGCCTGCAGGCGCCGGGGCAGGGCACGCTGCAGGGGCAGGTCGAGCTGATCGAGGCGCTGGGCGCGGAGACGCTGGTGCACGTGGCCACCGAGCGCGGCGCGCAGCTGGTCGCGCGGCTTGGGTGCCGCACGGCGGTGCAGGTCGGCGACAAGGTCGGGCTGGGGATCGATCTCAGCGCCGCGCATCACTTCGATGCCCAGGGCCGGGCCGTGACCGCTGTGGTGCACTGATGGAAGAACCGCGCCTGCGCCAGCTGCACCTCGGCCTCGGGTCGTTCCACCGCGCGCACCAGGCCGTCTACCTGCACCTGCTGCAGCAGCTGGGCGACCGGCGCTGGACGCTGGCCGCCGGCAACCTGCGGCCGGATATGGCCGAGACCGTCGCCGCGCTCGAAGCGCAGCAGGGCGCCTACACGCTGGAGACGGTGTCGCCGCGTGGCGATCGCCGCTACGAGCGCATCACCGCAATCGAGCAGGTCGTGCCGTGGCAGCCGGGCCATGCCGGCTTGATCGCGCTGGCGGCTGATCCGGCGACGCGCATCATCTCGTTCACCGTCACCGAAGCCGGTTACTACCTCGATGCGCACGACCGCCTTGACACCCGCTTCGCCGACCTGGCGGCCGACCTGGATGCCGACCCGTCGCAGCCGGGCGGCGCGACGACGATCTACGGCGCGCTCGAACGCCTGCTTGAGGCGCGTTTGCACGCCAACGCCGGCCCGCTGACGCTGCTGAACTGCGACAACCTGCGCCACAACGGCCGGCGCTTCCGCCGCGGCTTGCTCGAATTCATCCTGCGCCGCGGCAACCAGCCGCTGCATGCCTGGGTGCTGCAGCACACGCGCTGCCCGAACGGCATGGTCGACCGGATCACGCCGCGGCCGACGCCCGAGGTGCGCGAGCGCGTGCGCCAGGCGACCGGCCGCGACGACCCGGCGGCGCTGATGGGCGAGAGCTTCATCCAGTGGGTCATCGAGGAGGACTTCATCGCCGGCCGGCCCGCCTGGGAGAAGATCGGCGTGCAGATGGTGGAGTCGGTGCAGCCCTACGAGGAGGCCAAGTTGCGACTGCTGAACGCGACGCACAGCTGCATCGCCTGGGCCGGCACGCTGCGGGGCTTGCAGTTCATCCACGAAGGTCTCGCCGATGCGCAGATCCGCGCCTTCGCGCACGCCTACGCCACCGACGACGCGATTCCCGCGCTGCAACCGAGCCCGATCGACCTGGCCGCCTACCGCGACACCGTGCTCGAGCGCTTCTCCAACCCGGCGATCGTCGACACCAACCAGCGCGTCGCGATGGACGGATTCTCGAAGCTGCCCGGCTTCATCGCGCCGACGATCCACGAGCGCCTGGCCCACGGCCGGCCCATCGCCGGCGTCGCGGTGCTGCCCGCGCTGTTCCTGGCCTACCTCGAGCGCTGGCACCGCGGCACGCTGCCGCATGCCTACCAGGACCAGGCGATGGACGAGGCCGAGGCGCATGCCGTCTGCGCCAGCGCCGACCCGGTGGCCGCGTTCGCCGCGCAGCGCCTGCTCTGGGGGCCGCTGGCCGGCGATGCGCGCCTGGTCGCCGCCTTGCGCGCAGCGCGCGAGCGTGTCGAGGCGTTCGCGGCCACGCTCGCCGAAATCGCGCTAAGGTCCTGAGCCGAAAGAACAGTTCTGGTGGAGCTTGCCGCCATGCCGTCCCGCCACACCGACACCCCGTTGCCGCGCAGCCGTCGCCCCGAGCTGGAGCGCCCGTATTCACGCTCGCCCGCGCTCGGCTATGAGCCGCCGGAGCTGCCCGGCTGCCTGCATTGCCTGTCGCACGGCTTCCCGACGCCGCTGGCGCGCTGGCACTGCCATGATGAGTACGAGCTGCATCTGATCGTCGCGACTTCGGGCAAGGCCTTCGTCGGCGACTGGATCGGGCCCTTCTACCCCGGCCACCTGGTGTTGTGCGGGCCGCGCCTGCCGCACAACTGGATCTCGTACGACCTGCCCGAAGGCGGCGTGCCCGAGCGTGATCTCGTGATCCAGTTCCCGCACGAGCCGATCGAGCGCGCCGCCGCCGAGCTGCCCGAGCTGGCCGAGGTGCTGCCGCTGCTCGAACGCGCGCGCCACGGCATCGAGTTCTTCGGCCTGGGCGAGCGGGCCGAGGCGCACTGGCGCGCGATCAAGTCCGCGCACGGCCTGCGCCGCTTCTCGGTCTTCTGCGACTACCTGGCCGACCTGGCGCGCTGCACCGACTATCGCCTGCTGTCCGCGGTGCAGATGCAATCGGTCAACGACGACAACCAGCTCGACCAGATCAACACCATCGTCAACCGGCTGGCCGAGAACGTCGCGCAGCCGATCGCCGCGGCGCAGGTGGCCGCCGAGCTGGGCATGAGCGAAAGCCGCTTCAGCCGCTTCTTCCGCCGCGCCACCGGCAACACCTTCACCGACTTCGTCAACCGCGTGCGCATCAACCGCGCCTGCCAGCTGCTGATGGAGTCGGACCGCTACGTCACGCACGTCTGTTACGACGTCGGTTTCAACAACGTGGCCAATTTCAACCGCCGCTTCCTCGAGATCAAGGGCATGACGCCGACCGAATTCCGCAAGCAGGCCGACCATCGCTACGCCGGCCGCGCGGCCGCGCAGAATCAGCGTTAGCTCGTTCGCTGGCAACCGCCTCAGGAGGCCGGCCCGGCAGCACGCGTGCCGAAACGGGCCTCGGCGCGGCGGCGGAACTCGGTCGGCGTCATGCCCTTGATCTCGAGGAAGCGGCGATTGAAGTTCGCGACGTTGTTGAAGCCGACCTCATAGCAGATGCCGGTGACGAAGAGCTGCGTATCCATCAGCAGCTGGCACGCGCGGTTGATGCGCAGCCGGTTGACGAAATCGGTCAGCGTGTGGCCGGTGGCGCGGCGGAACAGGCGGGTGAAGCGGCTCTCGCTCATCGCGAAGCGCCGGCACAGCGCGGGCAGCGCAAGCGGCTCGGCGCAGTGCTCGTTGACGTAGGCGATCAGCTCGTGGATGCGGCGCTGTGCCGCCTCGTCGTCGCCGATCTGCAGCTGCACCGACGACAGCACGCGCACCTGCGTGCAGGCCGCCAGCTCGGCCAGCAGCAGACAGAACTCGCCGAAGCGCTTCAGCCCGCTGCAGGCCTTGATGCGCTGGAAGGCCAGCGAGGCGCGTTCGGCGAAGCCGGGGAACTCGAGGCCGTGGCGCGCGCGCTCGAGCAGCGGCAGCGCCTCGGCCAGCTCCGGCAGCTGGCGAGCGGCGTGGGCGATCGGCGCATGCGCGAACTGGATCACGCGGTCGCGCACCGCTACGCCGTCGGGCGGGCAGTCGGTGGAGATCCAGTTGTGCGGCAGCCGCGGGCCGGTCAGCACCAGCTGGCCGGGCTCGAAGTGGCCGATGTGGTTGCCGACGAACATGCGGCCCGAGGTGGCCTCGATCAGGTGCAGCTCGTACTCGTCGTGGCAGTGCCAGCGCACCAGCGGCGACGGGTAGCCGTGCTCCAGGTAGTGCAGGCAGGCACCGCGCATCGGCGGCGGCTCGTAGCCCAGCAGCGGGCTGCGATGCACGCTGACTTCGAGCTCGGGTTGGCGCTGACGCATGGCAAATACTTCTACGACGACTGTGCTGTAACGATAGGTTGCCCGGCGCGCCGATCCGATATCCGGCGTTCGGGCTTGCATACGCGTTTGCACCAGTCGTCCCGGGTTTTCCCGTCGCGGCGCGAATGCGTATCGATCACCGCGTCTTTGAGGTGTTAGCGTTACGGCCCGTCATCGCGCGCTGCGTGGCCTGCTGCGCCACGGCCAGTGCCGCGTCGAGGCGGCGGCGGCCGGCCAGCGCCTCGGCGACCAGGGTGCCCACCGCGTCGCCGATCGCCGGGAACTCGGGGATCGCGACGAACTGGATGCCGGTGTACGGCGAGGGCGGCAAGGTCGGCAGTTTCAGGTCGGCCGAGTGCAGCGCCTGCAGCTCGGCCGCGGCGGCGCGCGCGGTGGCCAGGAAATCGAGGTTGGCATAGGTCGATTGGCGCGTGCCGGTGGGCACGCGGGCCCAGCCCGCTTCGCGCGCCACCAGCGCGATGTAGTCCTTCGAGGTGGCCCACAGCACGAAGCGCCGCGCCGCCTCGGGATGGCGCGTGCCGGCGGGAATCGCCAGCGACCAGGCCCAGAGCCAGTTTGCGCCGCGCGCGGTGACCCCGCTGGGCGCCTGCGCGAAGCCGACATGGCGCGCGACGCTGCTGCGCGACGGGTCAGTGATCACCGCGGCGCCGATCGTCGCGTCCAGCCACAGCGCGCAGCGGCCGGCGCCGAACAGCGCCTGCAATTCGTTGAAGCTCAAGCTCTCGGGCTGCGGCGGACCGAAGCGCCGCAGCAGCTCGACGTACAGCGCGATGGCGCGGCGCCACGGCTCGGTGTCCAGCCGGGGTTGCCAGGCCATGTCGAACCACTGGCCGCCGAAGCTGTTGACCATCGTCGTCACCAGCGCCATGTTGTCACCCCAGCCCGGGCGGCCGCGCAGGCAGATGCCGTAGACGCCGCGCGCCGGGTCGTGCAGCCGCTCGGCGACGCGACGCACGTGCTCCCAGCTCGGCCGGTTCGGCATGTCCAGCCCGGCGGCGGCCAGCAGGTCGCGCCGGAACATCAGCATCGAGCTTTCGCCGTAGAAGGGCGCCGCGTAGAGGCGGCCGTCGATCGACAGGCCTTCGCGGATGAAGGGCACCAGGTCGGCGGCGTCGTAGGCGGCCTGCGGATCGAGTGGCCGCAGCCAGCCGCGCCGGCCCCAGATCGGCGTCTCGTAGAGGCCGATCGTCATGATGTCGAAGGCGCCGCCGCGCTGCGCGATGTCCTCGCTGACGCGCTTGCGCAGCGTGCCTTCGTCGAGCGTGACCCACTTCAGCCGGATGTCCGGATTCGCCTGTTCGAAATGCCGCGCCAGGCGCTGCATCTCGATCATCGGGCCGTTGTCGACCGTGGCGATCACCAGCTCGGTGGCGGCGTGGGCGAGGGTCGCGGCGGCGAGCAGCGCCGCGGCGAGGAGGGCACGCATGCTGACCTCAGAAGTTATGCCGAATGCCGAAGTCGAAACGCCGCACGCGCTCGAGCCCGTCGGTCTTCTGCAGGCCGATGTCGCTGTAGAGCAGCGTGCGCGCGCTCAGGTCGTGCCAATAGCCAAGCCCGAAGTTGCGCGTCTTCACGCCGTCGTTGTCGTCGTGGTTGAGCTTCGCGCGCAGCGAGCCGCGGCCCAGCGGCACGATGGTGCCGAGGTCGAACGTGGTGCGCTCCTTGCCGCTGGCGTCGCCATCGTTGTGCGCGGCGGCGAGGATCAGCTTCGCGGCGCCGAAGTCATGGATGCCGCCGGCGGCCCAGGCATGGTCGCGGTTGCTGCGGTCGGCGTACGAGACCATCGCCAGCAGCGGGCCCTGCGCATAGCGCAGCACTGCGCTCGCGCCGCGGCGCTGCAGGCCTTCGCCGGCCGAGACGCCGACCGCGGCGCTGAAGCCGCCCGCCGCCGGCGTCCAGTAGACGACGCTGTTGTTGTACTTGTCATCGGCGCCGGCCTTGCGCTCGCCGGCGCCGGCCACGGTGTCGCCGCCGAACGCATCCTGGTCCGGCGCGACGCCGAAGGGCCCGCCCTGGCGGCCCAGGCGCAGCTCGCCGTACGCACCCCGCAGGCCGACGATCGAGATTTCGTCCCAGAACGGCGTGCGCGGCAGGCCGGTGTCGGCATCGAAGCGGTGCTCGATCTGGAAGAAGGCCTGCAGGCCGTCGCCCAATTCTTCGACGCCGCGGAAACCGACCGCGTTCATCGAGTTGTTGGCGATCTGCTGCCGCACGCCGCCGGAATCGTGGCGGTAGCCCAGGTCGACGCGGCCGTACAGCGTGGCGTTGGATTGCGCCTGGGCAGCGGTGGCACCGGCGGCAGCGAGCACGCAGGCCAGGACGAAGCGGGTGGGATGCATCGGAGTCTCCTTCGGGTTCGGAACGGGTCATGCGCCCGCGCCGCAGCCATGCGGCGGCGTGACCGCCTTGCGAATGCGCGGGCGGTGGGGCGGGTCAGTCGGGGGTGGGGGAAGTGCCGCCCGCGGCCGGGCGGCGGTGGCTCAGCGGCTCATAGCTCGCAAAGGACGCGGCCAAGGCGGCGGCCTGACGCCGGTGGCGTCCATGTCTCTCATCGTTGTCTCCTAAGCTCGTTGTGCGACGACGGCATCACGCCGTCGTCGGGCTGAACGATAGGAGCAAGCGGCGCGCTGGCTCGGTACTCAGGCGCCGAGATTCGACGCTGAGTTGCAGGTCAGCCGAGGATGCCGCTCAGGTCGATCGTCAGGCCGGGCAGGGCTTCGATCGGGGTGATGCCGGGAGTGGCGGTGGTCGAGGCGTCAAGCCAGTTGCCGTCCTTCGGGCGCCGGTAGAAGCGGACGAGGCCGGCTTCGAGGTCGACAACTGGTGACGCTTGACCGGCAGTGGCAGTTCGTCGAGTGCACCCATTGCGGCGCTCCTGTGCTGGAACGAGCGGTCAGTATGCCAGCCGTCATTCCCCTGCCGGCCCACCCCGGAACTCATCTGCAACGATGCCATGCCGCGCCAATTTGTCGTACAGCGTCTTGCGCGCAATGCCCAGCGCTTCGCAGGTGGCGCTGATGACGCCGCGGTGGGCCTTGAGCGACTGTTCGATCAGTGCCTTTTCCACCTGGTCCATCTGCTCGGCCAGCGCCAGCTTGTCCGGCGCGCCGGCGGCGGGCAGGCTGTCGCGGCCGAGGCCGAGCACGAAGCGTTCGGCGGCATTGCGCAATTCGCGCACGTTGCCCGGCCAGTCGTGCGCCATCAGCCGGCGGTTCAGCGCGCCGCTGCCGGCCGGCGGCTCGCGCCCGTGGCGTGCGGCCGCCTGCATCACGAAGTGGTCGAACAGCAGCGGGATGTCCTCGCGCCGCTCGCGCAGCGGCGGCAGCTCGAGCACCGCGACGTTGAGGCGGTAGTACAGATCGCCGCGGAACTTGTGCTGGTCGCTCATGGCCTTCAGGTCGGCTTTGGTCGCGGCAATCACGCGGATGTCGACCGACAGCTCGTCGTTCGAGCCCAGGCGCTCGAGTCGGCGCTCCTGCAGCACACGCAGCAACTTAACCTGGAAAGTGAGCGGCATGCTCTCGATCTCGTCGAGCAGCAGCGTGCCGCCGTCGGCATGCTCGATCTTGCCGACGCGCCGCTTCTGTGCGCTGGTGAACGCGCCGGCCTCGTGGCCGAAGAGCTCGCTCTCCAGCAGCGTCTCGGGCAGGCCGCCGCAGTTGATGGCCACGAAGTTCCGCGCGCGCCGCGTGCTGTGCTCGTGCAGGCAGCGCGCCACCAGCTCCTTGCCGGTGCCGGTCTCGCCGATGATCATCACGTCGGCCGAGGTCGCGGCCAGTGCCTGGACTTCGCGCTGCAGGGTCTGCATGGCCGTTGATCGGCCGAGCAGCATCGCCTCCACGCCGCGCCGGCCCGCCAGCTCCTGGCGCAGCGATTGCACCTCGACACTCAACGACCGCTTGTCCAATGCGCGGGTGACGACATCCACCAGCCGCTCCGGCGCGAACGGCTTCTCGATGAAGTCGTAGGCCCCGGCGCGCATCGCCTGCACCGCCATGCCGACATCCCCGTGCGCTGTGATCAGGATCACCGGCAGCGCGGGCTCGATGCGCAGCGCCTGCGTCAGCAGCGTGATGCCGTCCATGCGCGGCAGCCGCACGTCGGTGATCAGCACGCCGAGGAAGCCGGGTGACAGCGTCGCCAGCGCTTCCTCCGCCGAGCCGTGGGCGGCCACCGCGAAGCCGGCCAGCTCCAGCGTCTGCGCCAGGCTGTGGCGCACGGGAGGATCGTCCTCCACCAGCACGACGCTGAAGCCGTCAAACATGCTTTTCCTCCGTTGGGGCGGCCGCTGTTGCGGACGCATCGGCCGCCAACGCGACATCGAACTCGAACACCGCGCCCGAGGCCGCCGGCACCGAGCGCAGCACGCCGCCGAATTCGCGCACGATATGCGATGAGATCACCAGGCCGAGGCCGAGGCCTTCGCCCGGCGGCTTGGTCGTGAAGAAGGGCTCGAAGAGGCGATCGCTGAAGGCTGCCGGGATGCCCGCGCCGCTGTCGATCACGCGCACGCGGGCGCGGCCGTCGATGACCTCGGCCTGCACCGTCAGCAACTTGTCGCTGCAGCCGCGCAGCGCGTCGGCCGCGTTGCCCATCAGGTTGACCAGCACCTGCTCCAGCCGGTAGCCGTCGCACTGCACGTCCAGCGGCTCGGGCAGCTCGATGCGCAGCTCGATGCCTTCGTCCTGCAGCCGCGTGGCCAGCAGCTGGCAGGCATTGGCCACCGCCTCGTTCATCGGCAGCGGCCGCACCGACGACGGCGACTTGCGGGTGAAGGCCTTCAGCTGCGAGGTGATGCGCCCCATGCGCTCGACCAGCGCGGCGATCGACGCCAGGTTCTCGCGCACCTGGTCGCCGCGGCCACGATCGAGCAGCAGCCGGCCGTTGGCCGCCAGCGCGCGCAGTGCCGTCAATGGCTGGCCGAGCTCATGCGAGATGCCGGCTGACAGCTGCCCCAGCAGCGCCAGCTTGCCGGACTGCACCAGGTCCTCCTGCGCCTGGCGCAGCACCTGCTCGGCATGCTGGCGCTCGAGCACCTCGTGGCGCAGGTCGCGGTTCGAGGTCTCGAGCTCGGCGGTGCGCTGGCGCACCTTCAGCTCGAGCTCGTCGTTGGCGCGCTGCAGCGCGGCGCGCGTGGCGAGCTTCTGCGCGACGACGCGGCGCCGCTGCACCACCAGCAGCAGCAGCAGCGCGATGCAGGTGACCAGCGTGCCGGCGCCCCAGGCGGCGGTGCGCGCGTCGCGCTGCACGCTGGCGGCGCTGGACAGGATCAGCAGTCGCCAGCCGAAGCGCGCCAGCGGCCGCTCGTGCAGCACGTGCAGGCCGGTGCCCTGCGCCGCCGGGCTCTGCAGGCGCACCAGCTGCACGCCGCCCGGCAGCATGCGCGAGGGCACCGTCAGCGAACCGAGCGGCCGGTACTTCCAGGCCGGCACCGACGACATGATCACCATGCCGTGCGCATCGACGACCAGCGGCTTCTCGCTCTCGGCGCGGAACGCGGCGTCGACCCAGGTGACCTCGATCGGCTCCAGGCTGATGCGCACCAGCAGCGCGCCGATCGGCTTGCCGTCGCGCACCAGCGGCCGCGCCAGGCAGACCTCGGGCGCGCCGCTGGTGGGGTCGGTCGCGAAGCGGCGCGCATCCTGGCCGGCCAGCGCCTCGGCGACGCAGGGTTCGCTGGCGGCGATGTGGTCGAGCTGGGAATCGGGGCGGTACCAGTCGCTGCTGGCGACGACGCGGCCGCGGCCGTCGATGACGCTGGCCCACAGCGCGCCCGAGCGCGTCGCGAAGCGCGTCAGCCGGCGGTTGACGGCGCCGCGGATCGTGCTCGGCTCGGGCGTGCGCAGCAGCGTCTCGATCTCGCCGTCGGCATCGATCAGCCAGGGCAGGTCGGCTTGCTTGCCGAGCTCGATGTCGAGCACCGCGGCGTAGAGGTCGAGCTGGTGCGCGGCCGCGTCGTCGAGCCGCGCGAACTCGCGCCGCTCGCCCCAGGCATAGGCGAGGGTGGCGGCCAGCGCCACCAGGCCCAGCATCAGCAGCCCGCCGAGCAGCGGGACGGCACGGCGTGCAAGCCGCGAGCGCTTCGGATTCAAACCATTGTTCAAGAAAAAGGGCGGCCCCTGCGGCCGCCTTCGCGACGCATCTTGGGGCATGCACCGCCCCCGGTCAATGCGCCGGGAAACCCCGCGTATCGAGGCCGTGACGCACCTGGCGGGGCGGGTGTGTGGAAGTCCGCACAGCCCGAGGCCGGCCGCCTGTGGCCGACGCGGGCGGTTTACCTCTGGTGACAGCCCGGTGCCGGCTTCGCGCCATCTGTGCTGGCACGGCGGGTGCATTGCAGGCTGCCACGACACACGCCCCGTGATGGAGCCCACGATGATGAACACATCCGCCCGGTCCACGACGTCCCACACCAGCCGCCCGCTGCCGCCGCCGCTGGCCGACCCGCAGCCGCGGCCGCTGCCGCCGGTCGACGCGATCGACGCGCAGTTGCTGCGCCTGCTGCAGGACGACGGCCGCATCGCGATCACGCGGCTCGGCGAGGTGGTGGGGCTGTCACCGGCGGCGACGCACGACCGTGTCGCGCGGCTCAAGCGCGAGGGCTACATCCTCGGCTACGAGGCGGTGCTGAACGCCGAGAAGCTGACCAGCGGGCTGCTGGTGTTCGCCGAGATCAGCGTCAACGATCCGGCGCCGGGCATCGGCCGCGCGCTGAAGGCGGCGATGCAGGTGCGCCACGAGGTCATCGAATGCCACGAGGTCGACGGCCGCTTCGACTATCTGCTGAAGACCCGCGTCGCCGACATGTACGCCTACCGCGACTTCGTCGCCTCGGTGGTGTGGAAGCTGCCGGGGGTGCGCGAGGTGCGCACCTACGCGGTGATCGACGAGATCAAGAACACCTCGCGCATTCCTGTTTGAACCGAGGGAAGCCGGCCGTCGTTGGCTGGCGCGCGGCAAAGCCGGGCGCGGGCTGCACTGCCCGGGCGAGATGGCGGTCGGCCCTGGGGGCCGATCGCGGCCTCCGCCCGGCCAGCGTGCCCGCCGCCGGGTTTGTCGCACTGACCGCCGCAAGCCAAACCTGCTGGTGATTCACCACCAGCCGTAGAGCGCCACCAGCAGCAGCGCGGGAGCGCCGATGCCCAGAACGATCGCGGCCACCGGCAACGCGAGCGCGCCGAGGAGTTGCCTGATCGCCATGGTGGGTCCTTGAGCTTCTGAGGGCAGAGCAAGCACTGTAGGCCGCGGTTCCGCAACGGTTCGGTGCGCTGTTGCCCCGTTGCGGTGTGAATTCCGTCACAGGCGGCGGCGCACGTCGTCGCGGCGAACTGGGGGGCAAACCCGCCGGCTTTCCGCCGATCGGCACCGTGCCGGGCGCGGTCTACTCGGCAGGCTGCCTGGCGTCTCGCACGTCCGGCACCGTGTCGTTTGCCCGGAGCCCACCGCATGTTGATGAAACAGACCCCCGCCCACAGCGTCGTCAACCAGGACCTGCTGGGGCTGATCCCGCCGAATGCGCGCCGCGTCGTCGAGGTCGGCTGCATGCACGGCGCGATGGCGCGCGCCTACCGGGCGAAGAATCCGGCGGTCGAGTACGTCGGCATCGACATCGATCCCGACTACGCCGCCGTCGCCGCCGAGGCCTGCCACCAGGCACTGGCCGGCGACATCGAGACCTTCACGCCGGCCGCCTTCGACAAGCTGTTCCCGAGCGACTGCTGGATCTTCGGCGATTGCCTGGAGCACCTGCGCGACCCGTGGCGCATCGTCAAGACGATCCGCGCCGGCATCGATGCCGACGGCTGCCTCTTGGCCTGCATCCCGAACGCCCAGCACTGGAGCGTGCAGATGCGCCTGGCGACCGGGCTCTTCCGCTACGAGGATTCGGGGCTGATGGACCGCACGCACGTGCGCTGGTTCACCCGCATCACGATGATGGAAATGTTCTTCCAGGCCGGCTGGAAGATCGAGACCGCCTTCAGCCGCCAGCTGCCGACGCAGGCGCCGGCGACGCTGATGGCCGGCATCCGCGCGATCGCCGAGACCGGCGGCACCGACCCCGACCAGGCCGAGCGCGACGCCAACGCGTTCCAGCTCCTGTTCAAGGTCACGCCGGCTTGAGAACCTGACCGCTCGGCCGCGCCGGGCGGAAATTGAGGCCGAAAAGCGGCAGCTTTTCAGCCGATTGCGACGAGGCCCCCCCGGGTCTACTTCAGGGAGTCGAACACCTGATCCGTCGCCCCCACCCATGCCCCGATTCACCCACCTTCTTGCTCCGCTGCGCGGCGCCGTGGTGGCCTGGATCATGGTGCTGGCCGCCGGCACGGCCGGCGCGAACTGCCCCGACGACGCCCCGCTGCCCACCCGCAGCGCACCGCCCGAGCAGGCCCGCACCGAGCTGCGCACGCTGGTGCGCCATGCGATCGACCACAGCCCGCAGGCGGGCGTGACGCGCCTGCTGGCCGAAGCCGCGCTGGACGACACGGCCGAGGCCCGCGCGGCGCGCGCGCCGCAGGCCTCGTTGAACGCGAGCGTCGGCCCGAGCCTCAGCCGCAGCGCCGGCCACACCGATTCGAGTGCCGCGCACGGCGGCGTGTCGCTGAACGTCAGCCAGCTGCTGTGGGACGGCGGCCGCACCGATCGCCTGGTCGACTGGCGTGACCGCCTGGCCGATGCCGCGCGCTTCGGCGACCTGAGCAACCGCGAGGCGCTGGCGCTGTCCACCGTCTCGCTGGCGCTCGAGCGCAGCCGCTTCCGCCAGCAGGTGCTGGTGTACGGCCAGTACGTGCGCAAGATGCAGTGCCTGGCGGGGGCGCTGGAGCAGATCGTCGCCGCCGACCGCGGCCGCCTGTCCGAGCTGGTGCAGGTGCGCAAGTCGCTGCAGCAGGCCGAGCTGTCGCGCACGCAGACCGAATCGCAGCTGCGCCAGGTCGAGGTGCGCCTGCGCCGCCTGGTCGGCGACACCTTGCCCGGCGCCGACGACTGGTCGACCCTGCTGAGCGCGGTGCCCGATGTCACCGGCCTGCAGGTCGAAGCGCTGCGCTCGGCCGAGATTGCCCAGCTCGACGCCAGCGCCGCCGCCGCGCAGCAGTTCGCGCGCTCGGTCGAGGCCAGCCACCAGCCGCGCGTGTCGTGGACCGGCGGCGCGAACGCGGCCTCCGGCTTCGGCGGCACGATCGGCACCAACCACAGCAAGGGCCTGTCCTTCGGCCTGGCGATCAGCATTCCGCTGATCGACCAGGGCATCGCGGCCGCCTCCGCCGCGGCGAAGAAGCGCGCACAGGCAGCAGTGCTACAGCGTGAGGAAGCGCTGCAGGCCCGCCGCACGCGCATCGCCGAGGTTCACGAACAGACGACTTCTTCCTTCGATCGTGCCCAGCGCGTCGGCGCCGTGCTGCGCGACAGCGAACGCCTGCGCGACTTCACGCTGCAGCAGTGGCAGCAGCTCGGCCGGCGCTCCCTCTTCGACGTGATGGCCGCCGAGAGCGACCACTACGGGCTGCGCATCTCGCTGGTCAATGCCTTGCACGACGGGCAGCAGATGAACGCGATCCTGTTGTCGCTCGGGCGTGGCGTGCAGGAGTGGCTGCAATGAGCGCCGCACACTACGACGCCCTGTTCGTCCTGCAACGCAGCGACGTGATCCACCTGGCCGCTCATCAAGAGCGTTATGCCGACACGCGTTTGCTGTTCGTCGACCCGGGCATCCTCGATGCCGCGGTCGCCGCGGGCTTTGGCCACTACGAATTCCGCCGCCTCGACGTCGGCGCCGACATCAACACCGCCGTCTACGCCGAAGCGCAGGCGCGCGCCAGCCGCATCGACCAGCGCCTGACGCGCGAGCGCACGCGGCTGTTCGGCCGCGGCCAGTGGTCGGGCTGGGATCAGGCGCACCTGTACCTCTTCTTCCAGCGCGCGCTGACGATCGAGCGCCTGGGCCAGGCCGCCGAAAGCTCGTTTCCCGAAGCGCGCCTGGGCCTGCTGCGGCCGTCGAACCCGCAGCTGTTCAATTTCGATTCGATGCTGTCGACCGAGATCGTCGCCGGCAACAGCGCCCGCTGGCAGATCGTCGACACCTACGGCGCAGGCCGCTTCTGGAACCCGGCGATGCTGGAGTGGTGCTTCGATGCCGAGGGCGTGCGCGCAGCCGCGGCCGGTGTCGCCGTCGAGGCGCTGACCCACATCCCCACCTGCTTCTACGACGCGCGCGGCTTCGCGCAGGCGATCGAAGCGCGCTTCGAAACCTCGATCGATCTGCCGGGCCTGTACTGCGACGTACCGGTGCGGCGCGGCGCGACGCTGCTGCTCAAGCGCATCGACGAGCTGAGCGCTGCGCAGCGTCCGATTGCCTGCGAGTTGTATGCCGAGCGGGCGCGCGCGGTCTTCATCGACGAGCTGTCCGCGCTGGTGCCGAACCGCGCCGCGCTCGAGCTGCAGGCCGCCACGCTGGCCCGCCGCTGCCTGATGCAGGCGCTGAACTATCACGGTTTGTACGCGGCCCTGGCCGGTCAACAGCCGCGGATCATCGTCGCCGATCACGACACCGGCAACAACGGCCCGCTGTTCTCGCTGGCGCATGCGCTGCGCGCGCCGGTGACGGTGCTGCCGCATTCGGCCTACCCGACGTCGCCGCTGCCGCACGCGGACCAGGTCGAGGCGGTCGAGCTGCCGGGCTTCGCGCCGCCGGTGCGCACGGTGCTTGGGGCACCGGTTGCGCGCCGCGCGGTGGCCTTCCGCGCCCGGCCGCAGCCGACGCCGCGGCCGGCCGCGCGCCGCATCTGCCTGCTGCTGAACACGATGCAGAGCGAAGGCCTGTCGTACATCGACTTCTTCGGGCTGATCGGCTTCTACAAGGGCCTGCGCGAGCTGTGCGCACGCCATGACCGCGATCTCGTGGTGCGGCTGAAGCCCAGCACGCCGGCGCTGAACGTCGTCTCCGGCGCGCTCGGCGAGCCGGCCGGATTCTTCCAGCGCACGATGGCGCAGCCGCTCGACCAAGTGGCCGCCGAGGCCGACATCTGCGTCGCGTATGGCGAGCCGACCAGCGGCACGGTGACCTTCCTCGATGCCGGCAGCTGGGTCGTGCATGTCGGCGACCAGCACTGGGCCGCTGACTACGTGATCACGCCGCCCTATGTCAGCGATGGCCTGGTGCCTTCGTTCACCGGCGCCGCCGCGCTGCGCGAGCTCGACGCCGTGCTGGCTTCGCCGCAACGTTATTCCGACGCGCAGGCCACGCAGGCCCGCGCCTACGCCTGTCGCTGCCGTGCCACGCACGACGACCTCTTTCCCTCTTCAAGCCCAACTGCACTCCAAGGAGCCTGACGCCATGCTGAGCAACAAGTCCATCCTCATCACCGGCGGCACCGGTTCCTTCGGCAAGGCCTTCGTGCACACCGTGCTGTCGCGCCATCCGGATGTCAAGCGGCTGGTGATCTATTCGCGCGACGAGCTGAAGCAGTTCGAGATGCAGCAACTGCTGCCGCCGAGCAAATACCCGCAGCTGCGCTACTTCATCGGCGACATCCGCGACCAGGCCCGCCTGACGCGTGCCTTGGAAGGCATCGACATCGTCGTGCACGCCGCGGCGCTGAAGCAGGTGCCGACAGCAGAGTACAACCCGTTCGAGTGCATCAAGACCAACGTGCTCGGTGCGCAGAACCTGATCGAGGCCTGCCTGGACACCAAGGTGCAGCGCGTCGTCGCGCTGTCGACCGACAAGGCCGCCGCGCCGATCAACCTGTACGGCGCCACCAAGCTGTGCTCGGACAAGCTGTTCGTCGCCGGCAACAACATCAAGGGCTCGCGCGACCTGCGCTTCAGTGTCGTGCGCTACGGCAACGTGATGGGCAGCCGCGGCTCGGTGATCCCGTTCTTCGCCGAGAAGCGCGCCACCGGCGTGCTGCCGATCACCGATCCGCAGATGACGCGCTTCAACATCTCGCTGCAGGAAGGCGTGGACATGGTGCTGTGGTCGATCGAGCACGCCTGGGGCGGCGAGATCCTGGTGCCGAAGATCCCGTCCTACCGCATCACCGACGTGGCCTCGGCCGTTGCGCCGGAAGCCGAGCAGAAGATCGTCGGCATCCGCCCCGGCGAGAAGATCCACGAAGAGATGATCACCGCCAGCGACAGCCCGAACACGGTCGACCTGGGCGGCTACTACGCGATCCTGCCGTCGGGCGCCGAGTACTCGATCGACGACTACTGCACGCGCATGAACGCCACGCGCGTCAAGCCGGGCTTCTCGTACGACAGCGGCAGCAACACGGACTTCCTGTCGGTGCCGCAGTTGCAGGCGATGATCCAGACCGAGCTCGGTCCGCAGCAAAGCCACTGACCGGTAGTCAAGGCCGTCGCGCCGCGACGGCCCGCGCGGCCGTCTGCAGGCAGGCCAGGAACTGCGTGGCCACCGGCGTCGGTCGGTAGGACTTGCGCATCACCACGCCCATCTGCACCCGCGCCAAGGGCTTGCGCAGTTTCACCGGCAGCAGCCCGAAGGCGGCCAGGCGTTCGGCCAGCGGCCGCGAGGCGGCGCCCAGCATGTCGGTCGACGACACCAGGCCCAGCATCACCGCGAACGACGCGTAGCGCACCGCGCCCTCTGGTGGCGTCAGGCCCGCGTTGCGGAACGCGGTGGCGACGATCGACCCCGGCTGGGCCGACCCGGCCAGTGGCTGCAACCATTGCGCACCGGCCAGCTCGGCCAGCGTGCGGGCCCCGATCAGCGGGTTTCCGGCACGCGCCACCGCGACGAAATCGGTCTCCAGCAGCGGGATGCTGCGCAGGTCGTCGTCCAGCATGTCCGGCAGCAGGTGCATCGCCGCGAAGTCGGCCTGGCCGTCGCGCAGCCGCCGCAGGCCGTGCGGATACTTCAGCTCGATGATCGACAGCTCGGCCTTCGGTGCCGACTGCCGGAACTGCAGCACGGCCTGCGGCAGCAGCGTCAGCGCGATCGACGAGGTGGTGCCGAAGGTCAGCGTGCCGCGCAGCTCGCCCTGCAGCTGCGCGATCTCCTCGCGCGCCCGGCGCGCGTCTTCCAGCAGCTGGCTGGCGCGCACTTCCAGCACCTGGCCGAAAGAGGTCAGCTCGACGCCCTTGGCGCTGCGGTTCAGCAGCACCGCGCCGAGGTCGGCTTCGAGCTCCTGGATCGTGCGCGTGATGGCCGGCTGCGTCAGCGCCAGCCGCCGGGCGGCGGCACGCAGGCTGCGCTCGCGCGCCACGTGGACGAAGACCTCGAGTTGCTGCAGCTTCATGGGTGATCAGGAAGATTGATCGCACGAAAGATGCTGACATCTTTTCGGCATCTGGCCAAGCGCCTAGAGTCGCCTGTCGCACACCTCGTGCCCATCCACTGAAACACCCCCGAAGGAGAGCTGTCGAATGCGTTTCCGGACTCTTTGGCTGAGCGCCGCGCTGGTACTGGCCGGCGCACCGGCTGCCCACCTGCATGCGCAACCCGTGGCCAGCGTTCAGGCGCTGGCCAGCGCCGAGAAGGCGCCGCTGCTGGATACCCTGCGCGACCTGGTGAACATCGAATCCGGCAGCAAGGACCCGCAAGGCCTGGCTCAGCTGGCCGCGCTGATCCGCGACCGCCTGGCGCAGCTGGGCGGCCAGGCGCAGCTGGTCCGCGCCGACGAGGTCTACCGCATGGAAGACACGCCCGAGCAGATCGGCGCGATGGTGCATGCCGAGTTCAAGGGCCAGGGCAGCAGGAAGATCATGCTGATCGCGCACATGGACACCGTGTACCTGCGCGGCATGCTGAAGGAGCAGCCCTTCCGGGTCGACGGCGACCGGGCCTACGGGCTGGGCATCCTCGACGACAAGCAGGGCATCGCATTGATCCTGCACACGGTGGCGATGCTGAACAAGCTGAACTTCCGCGACTACGGCACGCTGACCGTGCTGATCAACGGCGACGAGGAGATCAGCTCGCCGGCCTCGCGCAGCCTCATCACCCGCCTGGCCGCCGACCAGGACGCCGTGCTCTCGTTCGAAGGCGGCGGCGAGCAGGGCAACCTGCGCCTGGCCACCAGCGGCATCGGCTCGGCCTACTTGAGCGTGGAGGGGCGCGCCTCGCATGCCGGTTCGGCCTGGTCGCAGGGCGTCAACGCGTTGACCGAGCTGTCGCACCAGGTGCTGCAGCTGAGCGACCTGACGCAGCCGGCCAAGGGTCTCAGCCTGAACTGGACCGTTTCGCAGGCCGGCACCAACCGCAACGTCATTCCGGCGCAGGCCAGCGCGCAGGCCGACGCCCGCGCGCTGCGCCTGGCCGACTTCGACGAGCTGCAGGCCACGCTGCAGCGGCGGGTGAAGCAGCAGCGCGTGCCCGACGCCAAGGTGCAGTTGCGCTTCGAAATCCGCCGCCCGCCGCTGGAGGCCACAACGGATTCGCGCGCGCTCGGCGCCCGCGCGGTGGCGGTCTACGGCGAGCTCGGCCTGCCGCTGAAGGTGCTGGACGTGCCCACCGGCGGCGGCACCGACGCCGCCTTCGCGGCGGTCAAGGCGCGCGGCCCGGTGATCGAAGGTCTGGGCTTGAGCGGCGCCGGATCGCACTCCAACACGGCCGAGTACGTGAAGCTCGACTCGATCGTGCCGCGGTTGTACCTGTCGACGCGTCTCGTGATGGACGTCGCACGCGGCTCGTCGAACTGAGCCGGATTCCGCGCCAATTCGGCGCATCGAGCCGGCGGGTTTGCGGGATCATGCACAGCGTGGTCCTGCGCCTGCCGCAGCCGTGCGTGCACCGGGACCCCGGAGCACCGCACGATGGCCTTCATCCCGTACAGCCGCCAGCAGATCACCGACGACGACATCGCCGCCGTCACGGCGGTGCTGCGCTCGGAATTCCTGACGCAGGGCCCGGCCGTGCCGGCCTTCGAACGCGCGTTCGCCGATGTGCACCAGGTCAAGCACGCCATCGCCGTCGGCAATGCAACCGAAGGCCTGCACATCGCCTGCCTCGCATTGGGCGTGGGTCCCGGCGCGCGGGTGTGGACCAGCCCGAACAGTTTCCTCGCGTCTGCGAACTGCGCACTCTATTGCGGCGCGACCATCGACTTCGTCGACATCGATCCGCACACGCGGAACATGTCAGTCGTCGCGCTGGCGGCGAAGCTGGAAGCCGCAAGAACCGCCGGCACGCTGCCGCAGGTGGTGATTCCGGTCGACTTCGCCGGCCTGCCGACCGACCTGCGCGAGATCCGCACGCTGGCTGACCGCTATGGCTTTCGCATCCTGCAGGACGCCTCGCACGCCACCGGCGCCCGCTACCTCGGCGCGCCGGTCGGCAGCGCCTGGGCCGATGCCACCGTCTTCAGCTTCCACGCGGTGAAGATCGTCACCACCGCCGAGGGCGGCCTGGTGACGACGCAGGACGATGCACTGGCGCGCGAGCTGCAACTGCTGCGCTCGCACGGCATGACGCGCGATGCTGCGCTGATGGACGGCACGCCGGACGGCCCCTGGTACTACGAGCAGCAGCGCCTGGGCTACAACTTCCGCATGACCGACCTGCAGGCGGCGCTCGGGCTGTCGCAGCTGAAGCGCCTGGACGACATGCATGCCAAGCGCGCGGCCCGCGCCGAACGCTACGACGCGCTGCTGGCGGACCTGCCGGTCAAGCGCCCGGCGCGGCTGGCGGATCGGGTATCCGCCTGGCACCTCTATGCGATCGAGCTGAGCAGGGGCCACGACCGCCGCGCCGTGTTCGAAGCGCTGCGCGCCGCCGAGATCGGCGTCAACGTGCACTACATCCCGATCCACACGCAGCCGCACTACCAGCGCCTGGGTTTCAAGCGCGGCGACTTCCCCGCGGCCGAGGCCTACTACGCGCAGGCCATCAGCCTGCCGCTGTTCCCCGAGATGACCGAGGCCGAACAGGACCGCGTGGTCGCGGTGCTGCGCGCGGCGCTCGGCTGATCGGCGAGGCCATCACGATGCGTCTTGCCGTCATCCCCGCGCGTGGCGGCAGCAAGCGCATTCCGCGCAAGAACATCCGCGCCTTTGCCGGGCGGCCGATGATCGGCTACGCGATCGGTGCGGCGCGCGAGACCGGTGTCTTCGACCGCATCGTCGTCTCGACCGACGATGCCGAGATCGCCGCCATCGCGCGCGAACAGGGCGCCGAAGTGCCGTTCATGCGGCCGCCGGAGCTCTCGAACGACACCGCCGGCACGATGCCGGTGATCCAGCATGCGATCGACGCGCTGGCGGCCGATGGCTGGCCTGCGTCACAGGTCTGCTGCATCTATCCGGCCGTGCCGCTGCTGCAGGCGCAGGCGCTGCGCGACGCGCTGGCGCTGCTGGAGGAGGGCGGCTGCGACTACGTCTTTCCGGTGCTCGAATTCCCGTCGGCCGTGCAGCGCGCGCTGGTGCGTGATGCAGCCGGAGCCACTCGCGCGATGTACCCCGAGTACGCCGATGTGCGATCGCAAGACCTGACCCCGGCCTACCACGACGCCGGCCAGTTCTACTGGGGACGCACCGACGCCTGGCGCGCCGGCACCAGCCCGCACCTGGGCGCGAAGACGATCGTGCTGCCGCACTGGGCTGCCGTCGACATCGACACCCCCGACGACTGGGCCCGCGCCGAGGCCTTGTTCGAAGCGCTGGGAAAACGCTGATGCGCATCGCCGTGCGCGCCGACGCATCGCGCCGCATCGGCTGGGGCCACCTGAAGCGTTGCCTGGCGCTGGCGCAGGCGCTGCGCGAGCAGGGCGACGAGGTCTGCTTCGTCCTGCGGCCTTCGGACGTCGATGTCACTGCGCTGCTGGCGCAGGCCGGCTTCACCGCGCTGCCGATGCCACGCCTGGACGACCGGCCCGACGACGATGCCGACGACGCACCGCCGCCGCACGGCGAGTGGCTGGAACGCCGCTGGGACCGCGACGCCGCCGACACCACCTGCGCGGTGCACGCCTGGCAGCCGCAGGTGGTGCTGGTCGACCACTACGGCATCGATGCCCGCTGGCATTGTGCGTTAGGGGCAGCGACCGGCGCGGCGATCGCGGTGATCGACGACCTGGCCGACCGCCCGCTCGCCGCGGAGCTGGTGATCGACCACAACCCGGCCGCCGACCATGCGGCGAAGTACCGCGCGGTGCTGCGCTACCCGGCGCGCATCTGCGGCGGGCCGTCGTACGCGCTGCTCGATGCGGTGTACCGCACGCATCCACGCTGCGTGATCGGCGAGCAGGTGCCGAGCATCGGAATCTTCATGGGCGGCACCGATCCGGGCAACTGCTCGGCCTTCGCCTACGCGGCCTGCCGCGAGCACGCCGCGTGGGCCGGGCCGATCGAAGTCGCGACGACCTCGGCCAATCCGTCCTTGCCCGCGCTGCAGGCGCTGGCCGCCGCCGATGCGCTGCTGACGCTCGCCGTCGACCAGCCGAACCTCGCCGACTTCCACGCCCGCCACGGCCTGCAGATCGGCGCCGGTGGCGGCGCGCTGTGGGAGCGCTGCTGCCTCGGCACGCCGACGCTGGCGCTGATCACCGCCGAGAACCAGCGCCTGTCGGTGCCGCTGCTGGCGGCCGACGGCGTGGTGATCGGCTTCGATGCGATCGGGCAGGGCGCTGACCGCTGCAGTGCGCTCGGCACCGCGATCCGCCAGCTGATCGACACGCCGGCCGAACGCGCCGCACTGCACCACCGTTCCCTCGCGCTGGTCGATGGCCAGGGCGCCGCGCGTGTTGCCGCGGCTCTGGCATCCCTGCGCGTCCTCGAAGGAGACTTGCGATGAGCTACCGACTGCGACTGGTGCGCGAAGCCGACCTCGAGATGGTGATGCGCTGGCGCATGCTGCCCGAGGTCACGAAGTACATGTACACCGATCCGCAGTTGACGATCGAGCAGCAGCGCGCGTGGTACGAACGCATGGCCACCTCGGAGCGCGATCGCGTCTGGATCATCGAGTCGATCGACGAGGCGGGCGCCGCGCAATCGATCGGCCTGCTGAGCCTGTCGGAAATCGACTGGACCAACCGCCGCTGCGCCTGGGCGTATTACCTCGGCGAAACCAGCGCGCGCGGCATCGGCCTGGCGAAATCGCTCGAGCTGACGATCTACGCCTACGTCTTCGACACGCTGGGCCTGAACAAGCTGTGGTGCGAGGTGTTCTCGTTCAACGACCGCGTGGTCGCGCTGCACGAGAAGTTCGGCTCGAAGGTCGAGGGTGTCGCGCGCCAGCACATCTTCAAGAACGGCGAGTGGTTCGACGTCGTGCGCATGGGCATCCTGAAGTCCGAATGGGACAGCCTGCGCGACAAGTGGACCTGGACGCCGATCGAGATCGAATCCCGGCCGGCCTGAGGCGTTCAGACCAGGGTCTTGAACATCACGTAGGCATCGACGTAGCCGCGCTGCGCATGCCGGAAGGCACGGGGCAGCGTGCCGACGATGTGAAAGCCGAGCTTGCGCCACAAGCGCACCGCGCCCTCGTTGGTCGACACGACGAGGTTGAACTGCATCGCGCGAAAGCCCTGCCGGCGCGCCTCGTCCTGCGAGTGCTCGCACATCGCCGACGCGATGCCCTGGCCGCGCGCTTCGGGCGCCACCACGTAGCCGCAGTTGCAGACATGCCCGCCGAGCCCCGGCTGGTTCGGCTTCAGGATGTAGGTGCCGAGCAGCCGGCCGTCGGCAGCGCAGGCCAACCAGGTGGATTGCGGCGCATCGATCCACGCCTTGCGGATCTCCGCTTCGCTGCTGTCGGGCGCGAAGGCATAGGTGTCGCCCGCGGCGAAGGTGTCGCGCAGCAGCGGCCACAGCTGCGGCCAGTCGGCGTCTTGGAAGGGGCGGACGGTCATGGTCTTGCGCCACGCAATGCAAGCAATGCCGAGGCAAGCGCGACGAGGCCGATGACGGTGCGGAACCAGTGCCAGGAAGCCCAACGCGCCAGCTCTGCAGGAAGCGCTTCGTGCGTGATGCTCGCCGCGGCAAAGCTCGCATTGGCGCGCTGAAAGTACAGAAGGTAGGTTGAAAGAATGACCAATGCGAGAACGGCAGCGACAACCGACGCGGAACTCAGGGGCCGATCGGTGGCGACGGCTGCAATTGCAGCCCCCACTGCAAGAAGCGTTGCGCTCACCGTGAGCGGCGCAAAGAAAGCGTACAGGCGGTGCGCATGCGCCGCATGCAGTGTGAAGAATTCTTGTGGTTGCAATGTTCGCCACATCGGCACGAGCACCATGGCCTCTGTCAACAGCGCGCCAACAAACAGCGCAAGGCCCGCTGCAGAAAGAAGATGCATTACCTCAGCCAACAGATTCATGGACTCTCCGTTGCAGTCATTGGACGCCTATGACGTGTATACATGCGAGCGCGACGAACTCGCCGTCGAACCGTCCAGCCACCTCGTCGCCGTAGCGCACGATGGACGCCACGGCGATACGCGCCTTGCCCTTGCGCTTCAGCATCCGCATGAAGCCGTCCCACGCGGCAACACTCACCCCGGCCACCCCAGCTCGCGCGACAGCCCCTGCGCCGCACGCGTCAGCGCATCGACATGCGGTGCCAGGTCGGCCGGCGCGCGCACCTCGGGGATCGACATGCCGAGCGCTGCGATGACCTCGCCTCGGGCATCGAGCACCGGCACGGCGGCCGCGACGACGCCGCCGAAGACCTCGCCCTTCGACACCGCATAACCCTGCTCGCGCACCTGCGCGATCTCGCGGGCGAGCTTGGCGCGCTGCGACAGCGTCTGCGGCGTGAATCGTTCGAGCGGGCCGTCGAGCACCTGCTGCTGCAGCGCCTCGGGCGCGAAGGCCAGCAGCAGCTTGCCGGACGCGCCGGCGTGCAGCGCGCGCCGCACGCCGATGTCGCTGTGCACGCGCACGCCCTGCGACGAATCCCACTTGACCACCGTCACCGAGACCAGCCCGTCGCGCACGCGGATTTGCACGTTCTCGTCGAAGCGCTGGCCCAGCGCCTCCAGGTGCCTGCGGCCCAGCCTTGCCAGGCTGACCTGCTCCTGGGCCGCGAGCCCGAGCACCAGCGCGATCGGGCCCAGCACGTAGTCGGTATCGGTGGGCCCGCGCTGCACGAAGCCGGACTGCTCCAGCGTCGTCAGCAGCCGGAAGGTGCGCGCCTTGGTATTGCCCGAGCGGCGCGCGATTTCGGTGACGCCCAGGCCCGGCGCATGGGCGACGTGCATCAGCACGCTCAAGGCTTCGTGAACGGCAGCGACCGTGTATTCCATCGCGGCGATTGTGCGTCGCGGTCGTGCGGGCGCTGCGGCCGCGCTTGCGCCGCGCGCCGCGATGGCGCACAATGTTTCAAACACTGTGACAGCGTTTCAACCAACGAAACTCTCAAACCACGAATGCTTCCGACCCCCGATCCTGCCGCAGCTTTCGCCGTCATCGGCCCGACCGCGCCGGTGCACGGTCCGCTGGTCTTCGATTCACCGCACAGCTGGCCGCACTGGCCGGCCGACGGCACGCCGACCCTGGCGACACCGGCCGAGCTGGCGACCAGCTGGGACGCCTGGGTCGACGAGCTCTGGGCGGCTGCCGTCGCCGGCCGCGCGCCGCTGCTCGCCGCGCGCTTCCACCGCGCCTACATCGATGCCAACCGCGCCCGCGACGATCTCGATCCCGCGCTGCTCGCCGCACCGTGGCCCGAGCCGCTGCACCCGGCGCCGACCTCGCAGCGCGGCATGGGCCTGATCCGGCGCGACGTATTGCCGGGCGTGCCGATGTACGCGCAACCGCTGCCGGTCGATGAGGTGCGCGGCCGGCTGCAGCGCTGCTACGAGCCCTACCACGCGCGGCTGGCCGCGCTGGTGGATGCCGCGTTTGCGCGCTGGGGCTTCAGCGTGCACGTGGACTGCCATTCGATGAAGTCGGTCGGCAACGCAATGAACGAGGACTGCGGCCGTCCGCGGCCCGACCTGGTGGTCAGCGACCTCGACGGCCGCGGCGCCGATGCGCGCCTCGTCGCCTGGGTCGTCGAGAACCTGCGCGGCCTGGGCTACAGCGTCGGCATCAACGACCCGTACCGCGGCGGCGAGCTCGTGCGCCGCCATGGCCGGCCGGCCGCCGGCCGCCACAGCCTGCAGATCGAGATCAAGCGCTCGCTGTACATGGACGAGGCGCGTTGCGAGCGCCACGCCGGCTTCGAGCGCCTGGCCGCCGACCTCGGCCGCTTCGTCCACGCCCTCGACAGCGCGCTCGCCGGCGAGCTCGGCGCGGTGCTGAAGCCCATTCCATCCCCCCCACCAGGAGCCCGCGCGTGAAGAAGTATTCGATTCGCCGATCGTTGACCGTTGTCATGGTCGCCGCCGCGCTGCCGGCCATCGCACCGGCGCAGTCCGTGCAGGTCGGCGGCCAGATCCGCCTGTCGGTCAACCGCGTGCAAACCGGCGACCAGGGCGCCGTGCACGAGTTGCGCGACAACGCATCGCGGCTGTCCTTCCGCGGCACCGAGGACCTGGGCGGTGGCCTGCGCGCACAGTTCGGGCTGGAGATGGGCTTCAACGCCGATTCGGGCGAGCTGACCGCCCCGGCCTACCGCTATTCGTACGTGGGGCTCGGCGGCGGCTTCGGCACGCTGGCGCTCGGCCGGCTCGACTCGGGCAACCCGACCGGCTCGCCGCTGTACTCGCAGGTCACCGCGATCACCAGCTTCGCCGCCAACGATGCCGGCGCGACGGCGATCGGCACCACGATGCTGAACGCGCGCAACCGCACCTCCAACTCGATCGGCTACCGCAGCCCGGCCTTCGGCGGAGCCGAGCTGATGGCGCGCTATTACTGGCGCGGCGCGGGCACCGCCACCGAGGCCGAGGACGATGCGCGTTCGCTCGACCTGGGCGTGCTGGTCCGCGCCGGGCCGGTGATCGCCGCGCTCGGATATGCCAAGGACAGCCGCGCCGGGGGCCTGAAGGCCAACGAGTTCGACGACAAGTGGCAGGCCGGCGTGCGTTACGACGGCGGCGCCATCGAGCCCTACGTGCTGTTCGGCGTCGACCGCTACCGCAACACGGCGAGCACGCGGCGCGACGTCAAGTACGCGATCGTCGGCGCGCTCTACCGCGCCGGCCAGCACAGCCTGGTGCTGAACCTGCTGCAGCGCGATGTGCAGGCCAACCGCAGCGGTGACCGCCGCCGCGTGCAGGCCGCGTGGCTCTATGCACTGTCCAAGCGCAGCGAGCTGCAGGCCTTCGCCGACAGCGACGGCATCGACTCGACGAAGTCGAACGTGCGTGTGCGTGCGCTCGGCGCCGGCATCAAGCATGTCTTCTGATTTCCGACCGCATCACACTGCAAGGATGGCCGCCATGAACAAGCGCCAGGTTCTCCTGCTGGCCGCCGCGCTGGCCGCTTTCGGCGGCGCCGCGCGTGCCGGCGACTTTCCCGAGCGCCCGGTGCGCGTGATCGTGCCGTTCCCGGCCGGCGGCGCGGCCGATGCCGCGATGCGCGTGGTCGCCAGGAAACTGACCGAATACTGGAAGCAGCAGGTGCTGGTGGAGAACAGCGCCGGCGTGCACGCGATCAAGGCGGGCGCCGCGGCGCCCGCCGACGGCCACCACCTGCTGCTGGCCGCCGGCTCGCAGATCGTCACCGGCCCGCTGCTGCGCCCGAAGCTGCCGTACAACCCGCAGCGCGACCTGGTGCCGGTGGGCCGGCTGGTCACCAACCCGCCGGTGCTGCTGGCGCATCCGTCGCTGGGCATCAAGTCGGTCAAGGACCTGATCGCGCTGGCGAAGAAGAAGCCCGGCGAGCTGAACTTCAGCTCCAGCGGCATCGGCAGCCCGAACCAGCTGGCGATGGAGATGTTCCAGGCGATGACCGGCACCAGCATGGTCCACGTGCCCTACAAGGGCGGCGCGCCGTCGGTGATCGAGCTGGTCGGCGGCCAGGTGCAGGTGGGCATCAACGCGATCCCGAGCGTACTGACGCACGTGCGCGCCAACAAGCTGGTCGCGCTGGCGGTGGCCAGCAGCCAGCGCGCCCGCGCGCTGCCCGAGCTGCCGACGATCGCCGAGGCCGGCGTGCCCGGCTTCGAGTACACGATCTGGTATGCGCTGTTCGCGCCGGCGAAGACGCCGCAGCCGGTGGTCGACCGCATCAGCGACGACCTGCAGCGCGCGCTCGCCGATCCGGAGGTCGTGCGAATGCTCATTGAGCAGGGCAACGAGCCGGCGCCCAGCTCGGCGGGCAAGCTGGCGCAGTTCATCCAGCAGGACCAGCACCGCTGGGCCAAGCTGGTGCGCGAACGCAATCTGAAGATCGAGGACTGACGATGGCCCGCTGGCCGGTCCTCGCAGTCGTGTTTGCCGCCGCTGCCGCGGCAGGGGGCGCCTTCGCGCAGTTCGATCCGGAGAAGGTCGTGCGGGAGACACCGGCCGTCGCCGAGCGTTATCCCGATCCGCCGGTGCGCTACGACACGCCGGCGTTTCGCGAGGGCCGCGCCGACTTCACCACGCATGCCGAGGTGATGGCCTTCGCCGAACGGCTGGCGGCCGGTACGGCGCACCTGAAGCTGAGCGAGGCCGGCACCTCGCAACGCGGCCGGCCGGTGCCCTTGCTGACGCTGACCGCGCAAGGACGCATCGACCCTGCGCTGCCGACGGTGCTGGTGATCGGCCAGCAGCACGGCAACGAACCGGCCGGCGGCGAGGCAGTGCTGGCGCTGGCGCAGCTGTTCGCCGGGCCGCGCTCGGGCCTGCTCGACCGCGTCAACCTGCTGCTGCTGCCGCGCGCCAATCCCGATGGTGCCGAGGCCTTCGTGCGCACCACGCCCAACGGCATCGACGTCAACCGCGACCACCTGCTGCTGCGCACGCCCGAGGGCCAGGCGATCGCCGACGTGCTGGCGCGCCATCGGCCGCAGGTCGTGCTCGACCTGCACGAATTCACTGTCGCCGGCCGCTGGATCGAGAAGTTCGGCGCGCTGCAGAAGGTCGACGCGCAGCTGCAGCCGGCCACGGTCGGCAACCTCGACCCGGGCTTGAGCGCAGCAACGCGGCGCGAGTTCGTCGAGCGTCTGCACGCCGCCTGGGCCACGCAGGGCTACAGCAGCGACGACTACCAGACCGGCTCGTCGGATCCGAAGGACCGGGTGGTCTCGATGGGCGGTGTGCAACCCGACACCGGACGCAACACCGCCGGGCTGCGGCCGGCGGTGAGCCTGCTGGTGGAGGTGCGCGGCATTGGCCTGGGCCGCGCGCACCTGCTGCGGCGCGTGCATGCGCACGTCGTCGCCGCGGCCAGCGTGATCGACACCGCGGCGGCGCTGGGCCCGCGGCTGCTCGCGCTGGTCGAACAGGCCGGCCGCGACACCGCGGCGCAGGCCTGCCAGGGCGAGCTGGTGATCGCCGCGCGCCACTCGAACACACGCCGCCGCATCGTGCTGCTCGATCCGCGCAGCGGCGCCGACCTGCCGCTGGAGGTCGACTGGCGCGCCGCCGAGCCGCTGCAGGTCGAGCGCACGCGGCCGCGGCCCTGCGGCTACCTGTTCGATGCCGCGCAGGCGCCGGCCGCGCTGGAGCGCCTGCACCTGCTCGGTGCGCGCTGGCAGCGCGTGGCTGTGCCCGGTCGCTGGGCGGTCGAGCGCTACGTCGTCGGCGCCGAAGCCAGCGGGCAGCGCCAGGACAGCCGCGGCGCGATCGACGACGGCGGCGGCCCGCCGGTGCGGCTGCTGCAGGTGCGTACCGAGGCGGCGGACGAGCCGATCGGCGCCGGCATGGTCTACGTGCCGCTGGACCAGCCGCTGGCCGGCTTGATCGCCGCGGCGCTGGAGCCGGACAGCCAGAACAGCTTCGCCGCCAATCATCTGCTGGACCTCGACATGGCCCGGCTGCGGCGCGTGATGCAGCGGCCGCCCGCGCAGGCCTTGGGCGACCCCGTGAAGCCGTCGTCTATAAACGCGGGGTGCACCACGACGTTCCCCTGATCACCACCCTCGCTGCCGCGTTCGGCCTCGCGCTGATGCTCGGCTTCGTCGCCGCGCGGCTGAAGTTGCCGGCGCTGGTCGGCTACCTGCTGGCCGGCATCGTTATCGGCCCGGCCACGCCGGGTTACGTCGCCGACCTGGGCGTCGCCAGTCAGCTGTCGGAGATCGGCGTGATGCTGCTGATGTTCGGCGTCGGCCTGCACTTCTCGCTCGCCGACCTGATGGCGGTGCGCAAGATCGCGCTGCCCGGTGCCGTGGTGCAGATGGTCGTCGCCACCGCGATGGGCATGGCGGTGAGCCACTGGTGGGGCTGGAGCCTGGGCGCCGGGCTGGTCTTCGGCCTGGCGCTGTCGGTGGCCAGCACCGTCGTGCTGCTGAAGGCGCTGGAGGGGCAAGGCGCGGTGGAGTCGATGAACGGCCGCATCGCAGTCGGCTGGCTGGTCGTCGAGGACCTGGCGATGGTGCTGGTGCTCGTCTTGCTGCCGGCGCTGGCGGGGCCCTTGGGTGGTTCCAGCGGGGACAGCGGGCAGGGCGCCCAGAACGGCGCGGCGCTCTGGCTGGCGCTGGGCCGCACCTTGCTCCAGGTCGGCGCCTTCGTCGTGCTGATGCTGGTGGTCGGCCGGCGCCTCTTCCCGTGGCTGTTGTGGCAGGTGGCCAAGACCGGCTCGCGCGAGCTGTTCACGCTGTGCGTCGTCGCCGCGGCGGTCAGCATCGCCTACGGCTCGGCCGAGCTCTTCGGTGTGTCGTTCGCGCTCGGCGCCTTCTTCGCCGGCATGGTGCTGCGCGAGTCGCAGTTCAGCCAGCGCGCGGCCGAGGAGTCGCTGCCGCTGCGCGACGCCTTCTCGGTGCTGTTCTTCGTCTCGGTCGGCATGCTGTTCGATCCGCGCGTGCTGGTCGAGCGGCCGCTGCAGGTGCTGGCGGTGGTGGCGATCATCGTGCTCGGAAAATCGGTCGCCGCGGGCGCACTGGTGCTCTTGTTCCGTTACCCGCTGAACACGGCGCTGACGGTGTCGGCCAGCCTGGCGCAGATCGGCGAGTTCTCGTTCATCCTGGCCGCGCTCGGCGTGTCGCTGAAGCTGCTGCCGCCCGAGGGGCAGAGCCTGATCCTGGCGGGCGCGCTGATCTCGATCACGCTGAACCCGCTGGTCTTCGCGCTGATCGAGCCGGCGCAGCGCTGGATCCGCGCGCGCTCGGCGCTGGCGCGGCGGCTCGAAACCCGCGACGACCCGCTGGCCGAGCTGCCGCTGGAGACGGCCGAGGCGTTCCTGAAGCGCCAGGTCGTGATCGTCGGCCACGGCCGCGTCGGCCGCAGCATCGCCGAGGCGCTGCAGCGCGCCGGCACGCCCTTCGTCGTCGCCGACCAGAACCGCGAGCGCATCGAGGCGCTGCGCGAGCGGGGCATCGCGGCGGTGGTCGGCGACGCCACCGACCCCGCAGTGCTGATCCAGGCCCACGTCGCCGAGGCGCGTGTGCTGGTGATCGCGATTCCCGACACGGTGGGCGCGACGGCGATGATCGAGACCGCGCGCACGCTGAACCCGGAGATCCGCATCGTGCTGCGCTGCCACAACGAGCACGAGGCGCGGCTGCTGGCCGCGCTGCCGAACACGCGGGTCTTCCTCGGCGAGCAGGCGCTGGCCGAGGCGATGCTGGCGGATGTGCAGCTGACCGGCCGCGCGCCCCCCGTGGCGCCCGCCGCCCACGCCGCCTGACCTGGCTCAAAACCACGCCGGAAACCCCCGCTTTTTCGGCGCATGCCGGGCCACCGGCTGGCCGATGATGGGCGAACCCCCAGGAGTCCCTCGGCCATGGTTCTGTCTGCCCATTTCTCGTCCACCCTCCCCGGAGTCCCGTCATGAAGATCGGTCACCGCGGCATCGGGCGCGAGCATCGCCCCTATGTCATCGCCGAGATGTCGGGCAACCACAACCAGTCGCTCGACCGGGCGCTGGCGATCGTCGACGCAGCGGCCGATGCCGGCGCCGATGCGATCAAGCTGCAGACCTACACGGCCGAGACGATGACGCTGGACTCGGACGCACCCGGCTTCGTGATCGACGATCCGAAGAGCCTGTGGGCCGGCCGCCAGCTCTTCGACCTGTACCACGAGGCCCACACGCCCTGGGACTGGCATCCGGCGATCTTCGAGCGCGCTGCGGCACGCGGCCTGCACGCCTTCAGCACGCCCTTCGACGAGAGCGCGGTCGATTTCCTCGAATCGCTGCACGTCCCGGCCTACAAGATCGCCTCGTTCGAGTGCACCGACCTGCCGCTGATCCGCAAGGTGGCGGCGACGGGCAAGCCGATGATCATCTCGACCGGCATGGCCTCGGTCGCCGAGATCGACGAGACCTTGCGCACCGCGCGCACGGCCGGCGCCCGCGACATCGTGCTGCTGAAGTGCACCAGCACCTACCCGGCGACGCCAGCGAACACCAACCTGAACACGATCCCCGTATTGCGCCAAACCTTCGGCTGCGAAGTCGGCCTGTCCGACCACACGATGGGCTGCGGCGCGGCGATTGCCGCGGTCGCGCTGGGCGCGACGGTGATCGAAAAGCACTTCACGCTGGCGCGCGCCGACGGCGGCGTCGATTCGACCTTCTCGCTCGAACCGCACGAGCTCGCGCTGCTGTGCACCGAGAGCGAACGGGCTTGGGCAGCGATGGGCGGCGTGGTCTTCGGCGGCACCGCGGCGGAAGCCAAGTCGCTGGCCTACCGGCGCTCGCTCTACGTCGTCAAGGACATGCAGCCGGGTGAGGCCTTCAGCGCCGACAACGTGCGTGCGATCCGACCCGGCATGGGCCTGGCGCCGAAATACTTCGAGACCGTGCTCGGCATGCGCGCGGTGAAGTCGATCGCCCGCGGCACGCCGCTCGACTGGGCGCTGCTGAAGGGTTGACGAGGTCGCGATGAAATACTGCTGCCGCTGCCTGCAACCCGACACCCGCCCGAACACGCATTTCAGCGAGTCCGGCGTCTGCCCGGCCTGCGACTACGTCGAGGCGATCAAGCACGTCGACTGGCAGGAACGCATCGACATCCTGGGCGACATCTTCGCGTCGCGCAAACGCAAGCCCGGCGTCTTCCACGACTGCATCATCGGCGTCTCCGGCGGCAAGGATTCGACGCGTCAGGCGATGTGGGTGCGCGACAAGTTCGGCATCAATCCGCTGCTGGTGTGCCTGAGCTATCCGCCCGAGCAGGCCACCGAGCGGGGCATGGCGAACCTGTCGAACCTGATCGAGCTGGGCTTCGACGTCGTCGTCTCCGCGCCGGCCCCGGCCACGTGGAAGGGCCTGAAGCGCGACGGCTTCGCGCAGTTCACCAATTCGTTCCGCTCGACCGAGCTGGCGCTGTTCTCGGCGGTGCCGCAGGTCGCGCTGCGCTACGGCATCGACCTGATCCTGTGGGGCGAGAACCCCGCGCTGCAGTTGGGTGACCTGAAGACGCTGGGCAAGACCGGCTACGACGGCAACAACCTGCGCCACATGAACACGCTGTCCTCGGGCACGCAGTGGATGCTCGATGCCGGCTACACGCCGCAGCAGCTGCTGCCGTACCAGTACCCGCAGAGCGAGGCGTTCATCGCTTCGGGCCTGCAGATCATCTACCTCGGCTGGTTCCTCGGCGACTGGTCGCTGGTCAACAACGCGATGTACTCCTGCGGCGACGGCCTCGAGATCCGCGCCGACCGGGTCGGCAATACCGGTGACCTCTACGGCGTTACCGCGCTCGACGAGGACTTCACGCCGATCAACCAGATGATCAAGTACTACAAGTTCGGCTTCGGCCGGACGACAGACTACGTCAACGAAGAGATCCGGCTCGGCCGGCTCTCGCGCGACGACGGCATTCAGCTGGTCGCGCAATTCGACGACGCGTGCGCACCGGGCTATATCGCCAAATACTGCGACTACCTCGGCATCAGCGTCGATGCCTTCTGGGCCCAGGTGCATGCGGCGACGAACCGGCGCCTGTTCGACATCCAGGCCGACGGCAGGATCACGCGCAAGTTCCAGGTGGGGGTCGGGTTGTGAGCAGCAAACGAATCACTGCGGGCCTGGTCGACTACGGCGCCGGCAACATCGCCTCGGTCGCACGTGCGTTGACGGGCCTGGGCTACCGCTGCCGCATCAGCCGCGACATGGAAACGCTCGGCGCCGCCGACGTGATGGTGCTGCCGGGTGTCGGCGCCTTTCCCGCGGCGATGGAGGCCCTGCACAAGCACCGCCTGGTCGACTTCATCCAGAACCAGGCCCGCCGCGGCCAGCCGATGGTCGGCATCTGCCTCGGCATGCAATTGCTCGCCGAAACGTCGAGCGAACATCGCCTGACCGCCGGCCTCGGGCTGATCCCGGGCCAGGTCGTGCCCTTGGGCGATGCCAAATGGCACATCGGCTGGAACACCATCGAAGTGCTCGGCGACGAACCGCTCTTGAAACCCAGCGATGCGAAGTCGCTGTACTTCAACCATTCGTATGTCTTCGAGGCGCCGCACGAGTACCGTGTCTGCGTCTCGCGCCTGGAGTCACCATTCACCGTGGCCGTGCGCCGCGGCAACATCGTTGGGCTGCAGTTCCACCCGGAAAAAAGCCAGATCGCCGGACGAGAGCTGCTGAAGAACGTCATCGAAGGACTGATGCAGTGATCAAGAAGAGACTGGTGGGCGTGGTCACGGTCAAGGATGGTTGGGCCGTGCAGTCGATGGGCTTCGAACGCCATCTGCCGATGGGCAAGCCCGAGGTGGTGATCGAGAACCTCGATCGCTGGGGCGCCGACGAGATCCTGGTGCAGTGCATCGACCGCACACGCCAGAATCTCGGGCCGGATTTGAAACTGCTCGAACGCATCAGCCGCAAGGGCTTGTCGACGCCGCTGATCTACGTCGGCGGCATCCGCAGTGTCGAGGAGGGCGTGGCCGCCGTGCAGGCCGGCGCCGAGCGCATCGGCATCGACACGCTGCTGCGCGAAGACCCCGCCACCGCCGCCGCGCTGGCCGAGCCGCTGGGCGCGCAGGCGCTGATCGCGATGCTGCCGCTGTCGATCAAGGACGGCAAGCTCACCTGGCTCGACCACCGCCACGCCCGCTCGACGGCCATCGGCGCCGAGACCACGGCCGTGCTGAAGGCCGGTGCGATCTCGGAGGCCCTGGTGATCGACTGGAAGCACGAAGGCCAGCGCGAAGGTTTCGACACCCGGCTGCTGGATCGTTTTCCGGTCGCCAACATGCCGCTGATCGCTTTCGGCGGCTTGAGCGACGCCGATCAATTGCGCGCGGTGCTGGAGCGGCCGAATGTGGTCGCCGCCGGCATCGGCAATTTCCTGGCGTATCGTGAGCACGCGGTGCAGCAGTTCAAGCAGCAGTTGCTGGGGCTGCCGCTGCGGCCGCCGACCTACGCAGAACCCGCCTGGGCTTGAAATGACTTACCAGCGCCTCGGTTGCAAACGCTGCCTCTACACGCCGGACCACGCGCTCGGCCTGACGCTCGATGCCGAAGGCATCTGCTCGGGCTGCCGCATCCACGAAGAGAAGGATCGGCTCGACTGGGATGCGCGCTGGCGCCGGCTCGAAGCCATCGTCGCGCCGTACCGCAGCGCCGGGGCGCAGAACTACGACTGCATCGTGCCGGTCTCGGGCGCCAACGATTCGTACTGGATCGTGCACTTGGTCAAGCACAAGCTCGGCCTGAATCCGCTGCTGGTCACCTACAACAAGTACTTCAATACCAGCCTCGGCATTCGCAACCTGGCGAACCTGAGAATCAAATTCGATTGCGACATCCTCTACCAGAACGTCAATCCGCGTTCGGTGAAGAAGATCGTGCGCACGACCTTGCGTGAATTCGGCAGCCTGTATTGGCATTGCCTGGCCGGCCAGACGGTGTTTCCCGTTCAGACGGCGGTGCGCTACCAGGTGCCGCTGATCATCTGGGGCGCGCACCAGGGCCTGGAGCAGGTGGGCATGTTCTCGCACGAGCACGAGGTCGAGATGACCCGGCGCTACCGCAAGGACCACGACCTGATGGGCTACGAGGCCGATGACCTCTTGACCACCTTCGACACGCTGAAGGAAGAGGACATCTGGCAGTACCGCTATCCGGACGACGCGGCGCTGAACAGCATCGGCGTGCGCGGCCTCTACCTCGGCAACTTCGCGCGCTGGGATCCGAAGGCCCAGCACGAGAAGATGATCGAGCAGTTCGACTACCGGTCGGCGCGTTTCGCGCGCACCTTCGACACCTACGACCACGTCGATTGCTACAACTTCATGGACCTGCACGACCAGCTGAAGCTGTACAAGCACGGCTACTCGAAGGTCACCGACCACGCCTGCCGCGAGATCCGCCACGGCCGCATCAACCGCGAGCAGGCGATTGCGCTGGTCAAGCGCCACGAGCACGCGCCGCTCGAGCACGTCGACAAATTCTGCGAATGGCTGGGCCTCGACCGCAGCGGCCTGCAGTTCCTGATGGACCGCTGGCGCAACCCGGCGCACTGGACGCCCACGTCACCGGGCGAATGGCAATTCACCGGCTGGAGCACGCGCTTCGAGGAAGACCCGGCCTACATGCCGAGTGATCTCGGCGGCGCCGCGAGCTTCATCGCCAACGACGAGCTGGCGCACGACGGCCAGCCGGGTTACGTGGTCGTCGGCAAAGGTTATCCTGCCTGAGGACTCGACTCCTGCAGCAGTACCCGGGTGAGCGACCCCGGACCAAGACCGGCGTTCGCCGCTGTTTCTCCCCTACGCGGGCAAGCGCCGCAGCATCGCCGGCACGATCAGCTTGTGCACCGGGCCGACGAAGAAGATGTAGACGTGGCCGAGCAGGTTGTGGATGTGCACCACGGTCGACACCGCGGCCGCCGGGCGTTCGGCGCTCCCGGTCTTGCAGACCGAGATCTTCGCATCGAGGTGCCGGTCCGAATCGGCGAACACCACTTCGCGCTCGGACAGCGAGTGGATCGTGAAGATGCCGACGCGATCGCCGATCCGGTAGGCCGAGGCGGGCTTGGCGCGGTCGATCGCGCCGAGGCTGCCGAGGTTCTTCAGCCCGAACCAGCCAACGACCCGATTGCGCGTGCTCATCAGCCGCTCGACCCAGCCCGGCGTGCGCGAGACGACGCTCAGATAGATCTCCAGCGCCGACAGGCGGCCGTCCGGCAGCGCCGCCTCGTAGGCATCGAAGAAGTGCGCGCCGCGCAGGTGGCGCGCGATGTCGCTGTCCGCAGGAACGGCGACGGCATTGACGGGGTTCATCGAGCTTTCTCCATTGACAACCATTCTCTTCGCACGCGACCCCGTGCGTCGAACTTCACGCCCTCGAGCTCGAGCCGGATGCGTTGCTCCAGTTCGGCGCCGGGCACGCTGCGGCGGCTGATCTCGCCGCGTGCATTGACGACCCGATGCCATGGCACGGGGCTGTGGTCGGGCAGGGCGTGCAGCGCGTAGCCCACCTGGCGTGCCATCGCGCCCAGGCCGGCTGCGGCGGCGACCTGACCGTAGGTGAGCACGCGGCCGCGCGGAATGCGTTGCACGACCGCGTAGACGCGGGCATTGCGCCCTTCGGTTTCATTCATTGACCGACTGGCTTCTCGGCGAAGGCTGTTGGCGCTTCGCGCGTGGCCGGTGAATTTAGCATCGCCATCCGATTCCACTTCCATTGCGTTTCCATGCAGTCTCCCACGACGCCGCGCCGAATCAATGTCTTCTTCTATGGCAGCTTCATCCGCCCCGATGTCATGGCCCGCGGCGGCCTGCAGCCCGAAACGGTGGACGTCGCCCGCCTGAGCGGCTTCGATATCCGCATCGATCCGCATGCCAGCATCAGTCGATCGGATCGGCATGCGATCTACGGCATCCTGGTGCAGGCCACGCACGAGGAACTGAATCGCCTGTACGGCCGCGACGGCGTCGGCGTCTTCCTGCCCGAGGCGGTGATCGTGGAAACGGCCGGTCGGCGCCTGCAGCCGGCGATCTGCTACATCTCGCCTGCCCATGGCGGGCAGCCCGCCGACATCGACTACCTCGATCGCCTGCTGGCCGCGGCCGCCGACTACGGATTCCCGCAGTGGTATCGGGACCATCTGGCGAGCTTCAGGACGCCTGCGGCAGCGAGATGAGGCGTTCACCGGCGGCGGCCGGTTCGATACGATGGCGGGATGTCCATTGCGAATCGCGTCAATGAATGGCGGGTGCTTGCCAGGCGGCATCCGCTCGGCACCGTCTTGCCGGTGCATCAACACCAGACCGCACAACTCGTATTTGCAATCACCGGCGTCATGCTCGTCGAGGCCGGTGATTCGCGCTGGACCGTGCCGCCGCAGCGCGCGCTGTGGATTCCGCCGGACGAGCCGCATTCGATCCGCATGCTGTCGGACACCGCATTGCGTACCGTCTATTTCCAGCCCGCGTTCGTCGACGAACACGGGACTTTCCGGCGTCGCGCCGCGGTCCACGTGGTGATGGCCTCGGGGTTGATCCGCGAGCTCGTGCTCGGGCTCTTCGACGAGCAGCGCGGGCATGGCATGCAAAGCCTGACGGCGCGCTTGCTGCTGCACGCGCTCGACGAGACCGCCTGCCTGCCGACGCAACTGCCGATGCCGGACAGCGCGGATCTGCACCGCGCGGCGCTGCGGCTGATCGAATCCAATGCCTGGCACCTGTCCTTGTCGGATCTGGCCGAAGCGGCGGCAGTGTCCGAACGCAGCTTCTCCCGTCGCTTCACGGCCGAAGCCGGCATCAGCTTTCGCGCCTGGCGCCAGCGCGCCCGCCTGATCGCATCGCTGGACCTGCTGGCCGGCGATCAGTCGATCAAGGCGATTGCGCACAAGATGGGATTCCAGAATCCGGCCGCCTATTCGACGGCCTTCGGTGAATTGTTCGGCCAGCCGCCACAGGAATTCCGCGGCGGTGCCATGCCGCTGTCCAATCTATCACCGCCTGTCGGGCATGTCGCCGACTGACGGAACTCAATTTATTGATCGCGCCTGATCGATTTCATCGCTGGCGCCTACCCTTTCAGCAGCGCCATCAACGCCCCCGGATCCGGCGGCTTCAGCAGGTGATGGTCGAACCCCGCTTCGGCGATGCGCTGCTTGTCCGCCTCCTGGCCCCAGCCGGTCAGCGCGATCAACGTCAGTGGCGCCTGGGCCGGCAGCGCGCGCAGCCGGCGCGCGAGCTCGCAGCCGTCCATGCCCGGCATGCCGATGTCGAGCACGGCGATGTCCAGGCGCTGCTCGGCCGCGATGCGCAGCGCGTGCTCGCCGTCATAGGCGGCAAAGGCCGTGGCACCGAGTGCGCGCAGCAGCTCGGTGAGGCTGTCGGTCGCGTCGCGGTTGTCGTCGACGACGAGGATGCTGCGGCCGATCGAGGCGGCCTGCCAGTCGGGCGCGGGCGTCGCGTCGACGCTCGGCGTCGCGGCCGGTGCCAGCGGCAGCCGCACCGTGAAGGTCGCGCCCCGGTTCGGGCCATCGCTGCGCGCCTCGACGCGGCCGCCGTGCAGCTCGACCAGGCTCCTGACCAGCGTCAGGCCGATGCCCAGGCCGCCCTGCGCCGCCTTCGAGCTGCCGCCGACCTGCACGAACATGTCGAAGATGGCCTCGCGCATGTGCGGCTCGAGGCCGACGCCGCTGTCGATCACGTCGATGACCACCTGGGACCCGTCGCGCCGGGCGGCGATGTGCAGCATGCCGCCCGGCGGCGTGTACTTGGCCGCGTTGTTCAGCAGGTTCGAGAACACCTGCGTCAGCCGCACCGCATCGCCGAGGACGAACAGCGTCTCGCCGGGCAGGTCGATCGCCAGCGTGTGGCCCGCCGCGCGCACCTGCGGGCGGCTGAGCTCGATGGCATCGTTGATCACCGCATCCAGCAGCACCGGCAGCCGCTGCAGATCGACCTTGCCGCGCGTGATGCGCGAGACCTCCATCAGGTCGTCGACCAGCCGCACCATGTGGTCGACCTGCCGGCGCATCAGCTCGTGGTAACGCGCGGTCTCGGCGGGCGTGGTGCCGTTGCGCGACAGCAGCGCGAGCGCGGTGTTGATCGGCGCCAGCGGATTGCGCAGCTCGTGCGCCAGCGTGGCCAGGAACTGGTCCTTGCGCTCGTCGGCCTGCTGCAGGCCCTCGAGCAGCGCGCGCAGCTCGTATTGCCTGCGCCGCGCGCGCAGCGCCGAGCGCAGTGCGCTGACCAGCGCGGCCACGCGCACCGGCCGCTCGATCACCGTGACGTTCGGCAGCTCCTCCATCACCTGGCCGATGCGCGGCGAGTCGGCGCCCTGGCGCGCCAGCACCAGCACCGGCAGGTCCGACCAGGGCGCTTGCGCCGCCAGCGTGCCGGCCAGCAGCGGCAAGGCCGGGCTGACCAGCACCTCCTCGGCAATCAGCAGCGCGCCGGCGCCGCCGGCGACGGCCTCGACCAGCGCCGGCATGTCGGCGCAGGCCTCGGCGGCGATGTCGGCGCGCGCCAGCACGGCGGCGGTCATCGCGGCGTCCTTCGACGTCGCCATGCGCAGCAGCACGCGGCCTTCGGTGTTCAAGCGGGGCTCACCGCGGCGGCGAAGCGCCGTCGTCGACCGGCACCGGCACGCCGGTCAGGATGCCGCGGAAATTGCGCAGCGGCGGGCCGACGTTGATGCCGCTGCTGCTCAGCGTGAAGGCGCGGATCGTGCGCTCGTGCGCGCCGCCGCGCTTCTTGATCACCGAGATCGCCTGCCGCACCTCGCCGGCGAACTCGTAGTAGCGCAGCATCAGCACGGCGTCCGCGAGGTAGCTGGCGTCCAACGGCGATGACATCTGCATGCCCATCAGGCCGTGCTGCGCGCCGATCAGCAGCGTGGCAACGCCCGCCTGGCCGAGGTAGGTCAGCAGCTCGTGCAGGTGCACGATCAGGAAGCGCTCGTCCGGCATCGCGTTCATGTAGCCGTTGAGGCTGTCGATGACGACGATGGAGGCGTGGCGCTGGGTCACCGCTGCGGTCAGCTCGTGCGCGAGCTCGCCGGGCGACAGCTCGGCCGGGTCGATCTGGCGCACGCTGATGCGGCCGGAGGCGAGGTGGGGCCCCAGGTCCATGCCCATGCCCAGGCAGCGCGTGCGCAGCGTGGCGATGCTTTCGTCGAAGATGAACAGCGCGGCCGTTTCGCCGCGCTCGGCCGCGGCGAGCGAGAACTGCACCGCCAGGCTCGACTTGCCGGTGCCCGGCGCGCCGATGACCAGCGTGCTGGTGCCTTTCTCGATGCCGCCGCCGAGCAACTCGTCGAGCGCGGCGATGCCGCTGGGCAGGCGGGTCTGCGGCAGCGTGGGCGGATGCTCGGCGGCGACCAGGCGCGGAAAGACCTGCAGCCCGCCGCGCACGATCTTGTAGTCGTGGAAGCCGTCGCGATAGGCGCGCCCGCGGTACTTGGTGACGATCAGCCGGCGCCGCGTCGCGCCGTAGTCGGAGTTCATCTGCTCCAGCCGCACCACCGCGTGCGCGATGCTCTGCACCTGCAGGTCGTGCTCCATCGCCGTCATGTCGTCGAGCAGCAGCACGGTGCACTGGCGGCCGGCGAAGAACTGCTTCAGCGCCAGGATCTGGCGCCGGTAGCGCAGCGAGTTGCCGGCCAGCAGGCGCAGCTCGGACAGCGAATCGAAGACCACGCGCGTCGGCTTGATGCGCTGCACGTCGGCCAGGATCTTCAGCGTCGTCTGCCCGAGCTCGACCTCCGACGGATGGAACAACGTGTACTGCTCGTCGGGCTCCAGCGCGTCTTCGGGCGGCAGCATCTCGTGCACCGCGATGCCGGTCAGGTCCCAGCCGTGCGAGTCGGCGACGCCTTGCAGCTCGATGGCAGTTTCGGACAGCGTGATGTACAGCACCGGCTCGCGCAGCGCGGCGCCGTCGAGCAGGAACTGCAGCGCCACCGTCGTCTTGCCGGCGCCGGGGGCGCCTTCGAGCAGGTAGAGCCGGTTCGCGGTGAGCCCCCCGCCGAGCACGTTGTCGAGCCCGGGCACGCCGGTTCGCAGCAAGGAAGGGCCGGCGGGGTCGCCGCCGGGCGGTTGTGCTTGCATTCGGGTCCCCCAGAATCGGATGCGGATCGCCGGAACGGGCAGTATCGCCGCGGCGCGGGCCGACATCGGCGCAACAATGCTTAATGTTGAAAGCCACCGTCCGATAGGCTGGCATGCACCGGCTGTTGTCGATCGAATCGTCGCCGACGCTGCGCCGTGGCATCGAGCGCCTGCTCGTCGAGCGCGGCTTCGCCGTGCGCTCGGTGGCGGCCGACGATGCCGCGCTGCCCGCGCTCGAGCAGGAGCTGGCCCTCGGCCTGTCCGCGGTGCTGCTCGGCTGGAACACAGCGCCCGAGCCGCTGACCAGCGCGATCGTCGCCCGCCTGGCGCAGCCGGACTGCCGCGAGATCGCGCTGCTGGTGTTGACGCCGCAGCCCGCGGCCGTGGCGCCCGCGCTGCTGGCCGAACGCAAGCACACGCGCATCGAACGGCTGGCCTTTCCGGAGCAGGTGCCCGGCTTCGTGCGCAGCCTGCTGGCGCAGAGCCGCCGGCCGCCGCCGGCGCGGCTCAAGCGCGACGCGCTGAAGGTGCTGCTGGTCGACGACTCGAAGACCAGCCGCACCAAGTACCGCCGGCTGCTGCAAACGCGCGGCTACGCGGTGACCACCTGCGACGATCCGCACCAGGCGCTGGAGCTCGTGGGCCGCGGCGCCGATCGCTTCGACCTGGCGATCATCGACTACTACATGCCCGGCATGAACGGCGCCGCGCTGTGCCGAACGCTGCGCGGGCTGCCGGCGACGCAGGACCTGACGCTGGCGATCCTGACCGCCTCGTACACCGACGAGCTGATCCACGACTGCCTCGAAGCGGGCGCCGCCGAGTGCATGTTCAAGGACGAGTCGAACGCGCTCTTCCTGGCCCGCGTGCACAGCATGGCGCGGCTGCGCGAGCGCGAGCTGCGATTGAACGAGGAGCGCCAGCGCCTGGCGCTGATCCTCGATTCGGTCGGCGACGGGCTGTACGGCGTCGATCGTTCGGGCCATGTCACCTTCGCCAACCGCGCCGCGCTGCGGGCGCTGGGCTACGCGCGCGAAGACGAGCTGGTCGGCGAATCGGCGCACGATCGCATCCACCCGGCCGACGAGCAGGGCCGCCCGATCGCCGCCGACTCCAGCTTCCTGCAGCATGCCTACGAGCTCGGCGATTCGCTGAGCGACTGGGAAACCGTGTTCTGGCGCGCCGACGGCGAACCGCTGTCGGTGGAGTGCAACGTGCGCCCGCAATACCAGGGCGAGCACTGCAGCGGCGTGGTCGTCGCTTTCCGCGACATCACCGAGCGCAAGCGCTTCGAGGCCGAGCTGCAGTGGCAGCTGCAGCACGACCACCTGACGCGGCTGTACAACCGCCGCCACTTCGAGCACCTGCTGGAGCAGGAGGTGATCCGGCTGCGCCGCAGCAGCGAACAATCGGCGCTGCTGTTCATCGACCTCGATCGCTTCAAGCACATCAACGACACCGCCGGCCATGCCGCCGGCGACGCGCTGCTGGCGACGATCGGCCGCAAGCTGCACGCGCGGGCGCGCGAATCCGATGCGGTCGCGCGGCTGTCCGGCGACGAGTTCGCGGTGCTGCTGCGCAACGTCGACGACCACGGCCTGCTGGCGCTGGCCGAGACCTTCCGCGCGATCCTCGACGACAGCCGCTTCGCGCACGGCGGCCGCGAGTTCGAGGTTTCCGGCAGTGTCGGCGCGATCCACCTCGACCGCCACACCGCCTCGCCGGCCCATGCGATGAACTGCGCCGACGCCGCCTGCCGGCTCGCCAAGCAGCAGGGCCGCAACCGCATCCACCGTTTCGACCTGCGGCAGGACACCGGCGCGGTGGCCGAGCTGCACCAGTCGTGGTCGCAGCGGCTGCGCAGCGCGCTCGAGTCCGACGGCTTCGCGTTGCAGTACCAGGCCATCGTCGACCTGCCGTCCTTGCCGCAGGAGGCGATGGTGGCCGACGACGGCACGCAGCACCTGCAGCGCGCCGCGCGCGCCGCGCGCCATGGCCACGAAGTGTTCCTGCGCCTCGATGACCTGGGCACACGGCTGCATCCCAAGGCCTTCCTGTCGCATGCCGAGCGCTTCAACCTGCTGCCGGCGCTGGATGCCTGGGTGCTCGAGCGCATCGGCGCGCGCCTGACGACGGCCGGCGCCGGCGCGCCGGGGCGCTATCACGTGAATGTGGCGGCCGCGTCCTTGCTCGATGTCGCTTATGTCGCCAAGCTCGAGGCGCTGGCCCGCCACGGCAGTTTCGCGCCCGGCTGCCTGTACCTGGAGCTGAAGGAAAGCGACCTGGCGCCGCAGCTGGCCCGGCTGTTGCCGACGATGAACGAGTTGGCGGCGCTCGGCGTGCGCTTCGTGCTCGACGAGTTCGGCCGCGGCTTCGCGCCGCTGGACAAGCTGCGCAGCCTGCCGATCTCGGCCGTGAAGCTCGACGCCAGCCTGGTGCAGGCGCTGGCGCGCGACCCCTTCGGCGCGACGCTGGTGCGCACGATGACCGAGCTCGCGCATGCGATGAACCTGAAGGTGATCGCGCCGGCGGTCGAAGACCTCGCCACGCTGCGGCTGCTGCAGTCGCTGGGGCTCGACCGGGCGCAGGGCTTCGTGCTGGAGCGGCCGGCTGATCCGGCCGGGTCGGCGCCGGCCTGCGTCGAGTCGGTCTGGTAGCCGCTGCGGTCAGGCGAGGGGACCCGAATCGGTCGACAGCGCTTCGCGGCAGTGGTGCGGCAACTCCATGCCGCGTGACGGGTCGTCGACGGCTCGCGCGTTGATCACCGGCGGCTGCGCCTTGACGCCGCCGAAGATCGTCGCCACCGCCACGTCGGCCGCGTCGCGCCCGGTGCCCAGCCGCACGAAGGCCATCGGAATCGCCGTGCCCGACGGATCGAAGATGTACCAGCGGCCGCCGACGTAGACCTCGACGTAGGCGTGGAAATCCGGCGGGCCGAGGGCCACGTCGGCGCCGTAGTCGGTGCCGGTCGCGAAGCGCGCCGGAATGCTGAGCGCGCGGCACAGCGCGATCATCAGGTGCGCAAAGTCGCGGCACACGCCGGCCTGCTCGATCAGCGTATCCACCGCCGAGGTGTTCGAGTTCGACGCGCCCGGCCTGAACGTCACGCGCTGCTGCACCCAGTCGCGGATCGCCATCACGCGTTGGTAGCCCTGCGGCAGGCCGCCGAACTCGCGGATCGCCAGGTTGATCAGCCGATCGGATTCGCAGTAGCGGCTCGGGTAGACATAACCGATCACCTCGGGCGGCAGGTCGCGCACCGGCACCTCGGCCAGCTGCGCCGGCTCGGCGCGGTGGTGCAGCAGGTCGGCGGTGGCCGAGTAAGTCAGCGCCAGGTGCCCGGGCAGCCCGCTGGCGCGCAGGTAGCGGCTGCCGCTGACCGGATCGGTGTGCAGCCGCGTGCTCACCGGCTGGCTGAGCAGCAGCTTTTCGGCCGAGATCGTCTGGCTCAGCGTGTGGGCCGCGTGGATGTTGAACACGAAGTCGGCGCCGTGCTCGTCGATCTCGTAGTTCAGGTCGATCTGCAGTTCGATTCGGACCATGGCCGAGTATGCGCCTTTGCTGCCGCCCGCCGCGCGGCGGGTGGGACGCTCCGGTGACGCTATAGGATCAGCGTTTTCCGTCTTCTTCTGGAGTCACCGATGAACAAGCGCCATTTCCTCGCCGCTTCCGGCCTCGCCGGGCTGCTGCCGGCGGCCGAGAGCCTCGCCGCCGCACCGGCCGGCGGCGGCCAGCCGACGCTGCTGACCGTCAGCGGCGCGATCGGCCAGGGCAACCGCGGCCCCTTCGACCCGGCGCTCGACCAGATGATGGGCAAGCACGGCATCAAGTTCGACAAGGCCTTCGCCTTCGACGCGCCGGCGCTCGCGAAGCTGGCGGCGGTGACGATCAAGCCGACGCTCGAGTACGACGCGAAGCCGCACACGCTGCGCGGGCCGCTGCTCGGCACGGTGCTGGCGGCCGCCGGCGTGAAGCCGGGCAGCGCCGTGCAACTGGGCTTGCGCGCGGTCGATGGCTACAACGTCGGCATCAGCCTGTCCGACGTGAACACCTACCGCATGATCGTCGCCACCCACATCGACGGCCAGCCGCTGGGGCTGGGCGGGCTGGGGCCGCAGTGGGCGGTGTATGAAGCCGACACGGTGGCGCCGTTCAAGGACAAGCCGCTGAAGGAACGCTTCGGGTTGTGTCCGTGGGGGCTGTACCACATCGACGTCAAGGCTGCTTGAGGAAGGCGCGCACCGCCGCCAGGCAACGCTCGGGCTGGTCGTTGAACATGAAGTGACCGGCCTGCGGGATCACTTCCAGTCGGGCTTGCGCGAAGTGGCCTATCAGCTTGCGCTGATGCGCTTCGCCGACCACCCGGTTGCAGCCGCCGGCGAGGAACAGCGTCGGCCCCTGGAACGCGTCGACGCCCTTGCGGAAGTCGAGCTGGCGGGCGAAGGCCGGGTCGTCCATCATGCGGCCCACGGTGGCCTGGAAATTCGAGCTGCCGAAGCGCCAGGCCTGCATCGCGGGCAAGCCGCCATCGCACATCTCGTCGGCGCCCTGGGTCAGCGGCAGCACCTGCAGCAGGAACCAATCGTCGCGGGCATAGGCGTCGCCCTCGGTGCGCACGAACCACTTGCCGATCCAGGCCGCGGCAAAGCCCCACATCACCCGCAGCGGCGGCATGCCGCCCGCGCTGAACACGCCGGCGGTGGACGTATCGAGGAACGCCGGCTCGGCCAGGATCAGCCGGCTGACCTTGGCAGGGTGTGAGCCGGTGTAGGCCGAGGCCAGCATCGCGCCCCACGAATGGCCCAGCAGATGCACCGGCCGGCCGCGGCCGAAGGTCTCGACGAAGGCGTCCAGATCGTCGATGAAGCGCTGCACGGTGATCGAGCCGGCCGGCACACGCGGCGACAGGCCCGTGCCACGCTGGTCGTAGAACACCACCTGGTAATCGTCGGCCAGCGCCTTCAGGCCCAGCAGGTAGCGGTAGTCGGCACCCGGCCCACCGTGCAGCACGATCAGCACCGGCTTGTCGGGTTGGCCAAAATGTTCGGCGTGGAAGGCATAACCCCCGAGCTCCACGCGCGGCAGCGTGGCATCGTGCTCGACCGTCGGCGGCACGCTGGGGCGCGCCTGAGCCGGCAACAGCGCGGCCGCGAGCAGCGGGCCGATCAGCAGCCCGGCGAAGGCCAGGGAACGAAGATGCGACGACATGGTGACGAGAGCCGCAGCGCGGCCGTGGTGAACGAGGCCGCATCGTCGGCGGGCCGGACGCGGCGCGCCACAACATTGGATAAGTGGCCGCATCGATGAGCCGATCGACGACACGCCCGCCGCTGGCGCACGCGGGTGCAGCGACGCCGCTGTCAGCGCCGGACCGTCAGGCCGTGCTGGCGATTGCCAGCGCGCTGGCGCCGCTCGAGGCCGGCGCCTTCGATCCGCTGCTGCAAGCCATCACCGTGCAGCAGCTGCCGGCGGGCGACACGCTGTTGCGCGCGGGCGAACCGGGAGCGCGCGAGTTCTTCGTGCTGGACGGCGTGCTGAGGTCCTGGGTCGGCGACGCCGCGGGACGCGAGGTGACGCTGGCCTTCCACGTCGGCCCCGGGGTCCTGACACCGGCCATCGGCCGCGTGGTCGACGGCTGCTCCCGCGTGCACTGCCAGGCGCTGACGGCAGTGCGTGTGGCCGGGTTCGAGGCCAGCGCGCTGGTGGCCTGCATGCTGCGCGATCCGACCGTGCAGCGCTGGGGGGATGCGGTGCTGCGGGCCGAGCTGATGCGCCGCGCCGACCGGGAATGGGCACTGGCCGCGCTGCCCGCCGCGCAGCGGCTGCAACAGTTCCGCCAGCAGTTTCCGGGGCTGGAGGCGCGCATCGCGCAGCACCACATTGCGAGTTATCTGGGGATCACGCCGGTGAGCCTGAGCCGGCTGCGGGCGCAGGAGCGGGCGGCGAGCGGCAGGCCGGGTCGCAGCGCAGGACGGGCGTGACGGCCGGACGCGCCCAGGCATCTGCGGGCGCATCTACTTCTTGCCTACCTCGCTCCTCAGGTTGGCGATTCGCTTCTTGGTCTCCTCGAGCAGGCAGGCGCCGGCAAACGCATTCTTCCAGCCATCCGATCCGCCTTCGGTTTCGCCGTACAGGGCGCAGGTTGCGTCGCGATAGGTCCGCCACGCCGTCACCTCCTGTGCCAAGACACGCTGTGCGTGCTCGCGATTGTTCGAGGAATCGACTACGAGCGTTCGGCGGCGTTCCTCGAGCGGCGGGAGCTGTCGTTCGAGCAGACGCAGCTGGAACGACGTGCATCGATTGCTGCCGAGCGCCGAGCCCGCCATCCGACCGTCCCTGTCGCACGCCAGCTCCGCGATGCGTTCGTCATGGCGTTGCTTGATGCAGGGCATGTCGGTGCATTGATTCCGGGTAACCAGCCAGGCCCTCTGCGCCGACTTGAGCCGCTGTGCGGCGTGCTCGCGCTCGAGTTCGAGCTGGAACATCTCGGCCAGCAGTTCGTCGAGATCCGAGAGCTCGGCATTCGTGCAGATGAGGCGTTCGACCTGGGTGCCGGCCTTGGCGCAGTCGAAGCTTGCGGCTTGGGCGGATCCGAGGAAGAGCAGGAGCAGGAGGCTGCGAGCGAGCATGCGGGACGGACGGATGGAGGCCGGCCGTGGCACGAGCCGGCATGGTGCAACTTTACGACTCACGCCAACGCCTGCCTTCCAGGTCCAGCACGACCCGCCGATCACTTGCCACGTGGCTCTCCGAGCCTTCCGTAAGCGTTGCCACGATCCCGCCGGATACCTCGATCTTCTGCGCCGGTCGAAGTTGCGCCCTGTGCTTGTAGATCCATCCCGGCCCGGGCCCGTCGATGGGCAGCCGCTCGATCCGGAAGTCATGCAGGTCGAGTCGGTACACCGGCGTCGAGCCGAACTCGCGCCGGCCCTGATATCCCAGCGCCCCGATCAGGATGATCGTGTCGCCGACCAGCGTCGCCGTGTGGAAGTCGGTCGGTGCGAAGACGTCTTCGGGATAACCGTAGATGTCGACGTGGCCGTCCGGGTGGTGCACGAACACGTCGTTGTAGATGCAGAAGTCGGGATCGTAGGAGTCTTCGTGCTCGCCGGCGATCTGCACGATGCGGCCATCGGGCAGCCAGGTGATCGACTGGCCGAAGCGCCTGGCGCACCACACCGGCGGCCGGCTGAGGTCTCGTCCCGGCTCGAAGCGCTGGCTGGCCTCGTAGCCGCTGACGCCAGCGCGAATCATCGCCAGCCAGAACGGTTCGTCGATCTGCTCCGGATTGCGTTTGCCCCGGCGCGGCAGGCGGGCGCGCTCGAAGTGCGTCTGCGTGACGCCATCCAGGGCGTCGGGATCGGGCTCGCGCGGGAGGCCGAGCAGTTCGCGCCGCGACTCGTCCGACAGGTGGGCCGGATCGGCGCCGGCTTTCAGCAGGCGCAGCGTGTCCACGGCATGGAGGGTAGCGCTCAGCGCCGTGCCGCCGCCGTTGCGCGCGCGGTCGACTTCGGCGCCGACGTCGAGCAGCAGCGCCAGGCCTTCGCTGTGGCCATGTTCTGCCGCCTCGATCAAGGCGGTGGCGCCGAACTCGTCCGTCTGCTCGGCGTCCTGGCCGCCTTGCAGCAGCCAGTGCAGCATCATCGTCCGGTGGCATTGCACGGCGTAGAAAAGCGGCGGCTGGCCGCAGCGGCCGCGGGCATTCATGTCGGCGCCTTGCTCGCCCAGCCAACGCGCCTTGTCAACATCCCCGGTCTGAATCGCCACCAGCCACGCGGTGCGTGACCACCGGTCGCGGTCCTCCAGAGCGGCACCGTCACGCACCAGCGCCTGCACATCGGCCAGGGTACCGAGCGCCGCGGCCTTGATCAGCGGCGTCCAGCCGAGCTGCGATTCGTCCGCGCCCGCTTCCAGCAGCAGGCGCACGGCGTCGAAGCGGCCGATGCGCGACAACACGCGCAGCGCGCTCTCCTGGTAGCTGCTGATGTCGTTCAAGGCGGCGCCGCGTTCGACCAGCAGGCGCAGCAGGGACTGCAGCCGCTCGTCGCGCATGACATCGCGGCCGTGCACTGCATGGAGCAGGGCGCTGTAGCCGTGCTCGTCGTTGTCGGGCAGGGCCTGGCCTGCATCGAGCAGCGCTTGCACCTCGGCGGGGTCGCCGCGCCGCAGCGCGTCGATCAGGCGGCGCTTCGTGTGCTTGGGTTTGCGGGCCATGGGCGCAATCCTCGACAGGGCAGGTCCTCGTCCGTGGCACGGACGCCCCCTGAGAGACGCCCCCTTAGAATTGCGCCCCTTCCCAAGACAAGCTGAACCGTGACATTGGACAAGAGAACCGCGGAGGGGGCGAGCCCCGACCCGACGACAAGGCAAGCACCGAGACGCAACAGGGCACGACGTGGCGCCACGGCACCGGAGCCCGCAACGTTCAGGACGGTGTTGATCCCGTCGGTTGGCTGGCCCACGGAAGGAGCGGCCGTCGCGCCCTCCAAGCGGTCGACCAGGCGCTGAGCGCGCGGCGGACGCCGCGCAGGGCGGAACGAGGCTCACCGGCGGGATGGGCGGGCCGACGTTACCGCCTCGGTGTCGACGACCAGTGGAAAGTGATCGCTCAGCGCACACCACTGCGGCTCGGCAGCAATGCGGACCTCCAGTCGATGCTGCGCCCAGGCGCGCGGAACGAAGCAGAAGTCGATGTGAAACGGACGCTCGGCCTTGCGCAGGAAATGATGCGTCGCATGCGGCTCGTCGCCGAACGCCACGGCATTGAACGCGTGGTAAGCGCTGACGAGACCGGCGTCCTGCAGCAACGAGAAGCCATTCGTCCACCACTTGATGCGCTGCGTCGGCTTGTCGAACGCGGGACTGCCGTTGAAGTCTCCGGCGACCACGGCCGGACCCCGGCGCAGCAGGCCGGCATACGCTGACAAGCCGTTCATGAAGGCCCGGGTGTAGCTCGGCGCAGGCCAGGTCCAGACGGCGAGCAGATTGAAGCTGACGGGACCGCTGACGCGCACCGGCACGACGCAGTTCGGCAGATCGGCGACCTTCAACCGCTTCAACCGGTGCGGGCCGAAGGACCTGACCTGAATGCCCAGACGCGAGGCATTGGACGGGAACCAGAGCAACTGGTCTGACTCCGCACTCGGCGCGAGCGCTTCGGCAATCACCGCGATGTCCGGCTGAAGCGCTTCGAGCGCCGACATCTTGCGCGGGATCGGACCCCTGCAGCAGTTCCAGGCGACGATGCGCATCGCGTTGTCACTCTCCCTTGCCTAGGCCTGCGGAACGGCCAGGCCACCGCCGCGCTTGGCTGCATCCAGCACCACGTGCGTCGTGAAGCTGCGCACGTTCGCGTCGTGCAGCAGGCAGTCGGCGCAGAAGGCATCGTACGCCGCCAGGTCCGGCACGATCACGACCAGCACGTAGTCGATGCTGCCGGCAACGCCATAACACTGCTGCACTTCGCTGCGGGCGACCAGCCTGTCGCGGAACGCGTGCGCCGCGCGCGCTGATTCGTCGATCAGGTCGACGTGCACGATCGCGGTGACGCCGAGGCCGAGCGCGCGGCAGTCGAGCTGCGCCGTTTCGGCGACGATCACACCGGCCTCGCGCAGGCGCTTCAGCCGCCGCTGCACCGCCGCGGCCGACAGGCCCACCGCCGCGCCGATCCGTTCGCTCGGCACGCGCGTGTCGCGCTGGTAGAGATCGAGGATGCGGCGGTCGAGCGTGTCGAGGGTCATGGATGGGTCTTCAGGCGTTTCGCCGCTGCACGGCGGCCGTCGATGCGGTTTTGCCGCGTGCGGCGGGCTTCGATCGCGGCCGGACGCCGCGCCTTCGCACGCACACTGCGTCGCATGCCGATTATCGAGACCCCGCCCCACCGCCTGTCGCTCGCGAACATCGAATCCGCCGCGACATCGATCCACCCGCTGTTCCGCAACAGCCCGCAGTTCGAGTGCGAGCCGCTGACGCAAGCGCTCGGTGCCGGATCACTGCTGCTGAAGCTGGAGACCGCCAATCCGCTGCGCTCGTTCAAGGGCCGCGGTGCCGACTTCTTCATGCAGCGCAACGCCGCGGCGCTGGCCGGCCGCACGCTGGTCTGCGCCACCGCGGGCAACTGGGGCCAGGCGATGGCCTGGGTCTGCCGTGCGCGCGGCTGGCCGCTGGTGGTCTACAGCGCGCTCAATGCCAATCCGCTGAAGGTCGAGCGCATGCGCGCGATGGGCGCCGAAGTGCGCCAGGTCGGCGACGACTTCGACGCGGCGAAGGATGCGGCGCGCCGCTTCTGCGCCGAGTCGGGCGCGGTCTTCGTCGAGGACGGCTGCGATGCCGCGATCGCCGAGGGCGCCGGCTCGATCGGCGTCGAGCTGCTGGCCGGCGGCGATTCCTTCGACAGCGTGCTGCTGCCGCTGGGCAATGGCGCGCTGCTGACCGGCGTCGGCCGCTGGATCAAGGCGCATGCGCCGGCGGTGCAGGTGATCGGCGTTGCCGCCGCCGGAGCGGATGCGATGGCCGCGTCGTGGCGGGCCGGCCGGGTGGTCGACCGCGATGCGGTGCAGACGATCGCCGATGGCATCGCCGTGCGGCGGCCGGTGCCCGAAGCCGTGGCCGACATGGCCGGCACCGTCGACGACGTGCTGCTGGTCGACGAGCCGGCGATCGAGCGCGCGATGCGGCTCGTCTACACGTGCGCCGGGCTGGTGGTCGAGCCGGCCGGTGTCGTCGGCATCGCGGCGCTGCTGGCCCATGCATCGGCGCTGCGCGGCCGGCGGCTGGCGACGGTGCTGTGCGGCAGCAACCTGACCGACGCGCAGATGGCGCGCTGGCTGAACCTGCGAGGAGACAACCCATGATCGATCACTTGTCCATCGGCACGCATCGTTATGCCGAAGCCGTCGCCTTCTACCAGCGCGTGCTGGCGCCGCTGGGCCGGGAACTGCTGCGCGACACCGGCGCCGAGGCCGCCTTCGGCACCGCGGCGCAATGGTCCTTCTTCCTGTATCCGGTGCCGGAAGGCGAGCCGGTGACTGCGCGCGGCACCCACATCGCATTCGCGGCGCCATCGCGTGCAGCGGTGCGGGCGGTGCATGCCGCGGCACTCGAGGCGGCCGGGCAGGATCTGTTCACGCCGCGCGAGCGGCCGGACGTCAGCCCGACGTACTACGGGGCGATGTTCAGCGATCCGGACGGGCACCGGATCGAGGTGGTGACGAACGCCGCTTGAGATGCACTTGCTGCGGCGATCGTCGTGCCGTTCACTCGGCGCGCCAGTTGAAGACCTCTGTCGTCGGCGGGCCGAGCGGAGCGACGTTCGGATCCACGCCGGTGAGATGCAGGATCTGCTGCTTGAACCACGCGTGGAATCCTTCGGAGGCCGCCGCGTAACGCGGAGCGGCTTCCTTGGCGTCGGACAGGACGGTGACGACGATCAGGATCTTCTTGCCCGGGCCGAGGTCCTGGAGATAGGCGATCTCCTGGGTCACACCGTACTGGCCATAGAAACGCGCGGCGTCGGCGCTCTTCTCGGCCTTCAGGGCGGCGAGAAACGCCTGCAATTCCTCGACAGGCCGTATCAGCGGGAAGGCCCGCACCAGATAGCCCATGAGCTGTCTCCTTGCTGTTGTTGATCCAGGCGCCTTTGCCCGGGGCGTGGATCGTACTGCGCGGTGAATGCGATCAACAAGACCTTGGCGAGCTACGCCTTGACGCTGACCGTGGCAGTGGCGTGGATGCCGAGCTGACCGTCGGCTCCCCACAGCCTGGCTTCTACAAAGGCCAGGGACTTTCCAGCCTTGATCACTCGGGCTTCGCCTCTGCACTCACCCAACTTTGCCGGCGCAACGAAGCTGCTCTTGATCTCGACGGTCGGGCACCACTGACGCAGCTTGGCGTATGCGGCCACGGAAACGAGGACATCGATCAGCGCGACGCCGAAGCCGCCTTGAATGTTCCCCCAGTGATTCGAGAATGCGGGTTGCTCGGAAAATCGCAGCGCAACGAAGCCCGCATCGAAGTCTGCGTCGACCACCTCGAACGGCGTGAGCTTGGCGCAAACCGGCTTGGGCTGAGAGTCGAGAAGCGCGCTGAGTTCGGACGCGTTGTTCATGGCAGCACCTCATTCAGCGTGGGATCGGGACCGGTGGCCTGCGCATGCGCACGAGATCGGTTCCCTGGTCGATGGCATTCATCAGGTACTTCAGCGTGACTTCGAGTTCGTCCTGATTGCACCAGTAGTCATCGATCGTTCCGTATGCGGTGTAGTTCGATCGATTGAATCCGTCTTCGATGTCGTTGTACCAGATCACGGAACGTCCAATCACCGCAATGACCCAGAATCCGTTTCCGGCCTCGCCGTACGGGCGTTGCGCCCACTTCTCGGGTTCGATCCGAATGGCATCCCACAGTCTGCGTTCCGATGCGGACATGCGAGATGCGCCTTGCGAGACCCGCTTGCGGAGCGCGTCTTCGGCGATGGGTTGCCAGCGGATCATGGTCAAGCCGTGTGCCTTCTGAGTTGGTTGACAGGTGATTGCAATGGCCGCCGGCGCTGCCGCTGCGTCGTGGGCTATTGGAGCGGCAACTGGTGCCAGAACGTACCAAGCGATGTCGTCTCGTTCGCCCCTGCCAGACCAAGAGGGCCGCTGTTGCGGTCGGCAGTGGTGCGGTAGTCGAACAGCAGCTTGTTCAGGCCGCGTCCGCGGATGAAGACCTCTGCATTCGGAAACGTGTCACCCTTCACTTCACCGATGACGGTAATGCCGGCGGGACCGAATTGGATCTCCATCTCCAGGTGAGTGTCGATGTCCGGGGCGAAGGGGACCATTGGGTTCGAACCGGACGTGCTTGCATTGAACCTGACTCGGTTTCCGGCCACCTGAATTGTCTTTGCCGTACAAGTGACGGACGAATACCACCTCCCAAGGAATTCTTCTATGTCTCGGCCAAGGCCGACATGCGAAGTGCCGGAACTGAATGCCACAAGTGCAACGGCCCCTTCCGGGCCGACCTGCACCAGGCCGGATGTCCGAGAGGACGCATTGAGGTTCGTGGAGGGGGCGGTCCGGTGATCTCCTTCGAAGCCCAGCCCGAATGAAGAAAAAGGAGCATATCGACGAACGAAAATCAAGAACTTGCTCACCTTGCCTCCTGATGCTTGCTGACGACGAGTCAAGGCGCAGTGTGAAGCAGTCCAGGAGACTGCTCTTCAGCCGTTTGAAGGATGCCCTGAGCGACCCGGCCGCGCGAAGGCCTACTCCGCCCGCCGCCGGCGACCCGCCGCCCAGCCGTCTAGCATCGCCGCTTTCTGCCCCACCTCGCGCTCCTCATGAAAATCGACTTCGTTTCCGACATTGCCTGCCCCTGGTGCGCCATCGGCCTGAACGCGCTCGAACGCGCCCTCGAGCGCCTCGGCCCCGACTTGCCCGTCGAGCTGCATTTCCAACCCTTCGAGCTGAACCCGCAGATGCCCGCCGAAGGCGAGGACACCGTCGAGCACCTGTCGCGCAAGTACGGCCTGACGCCGGAGCAGCTGGCGAAGAACCGCGAGGCGCTGAACGAGCGCGGCCTGGCGGTCGGTTTTCGCTTCGGCGCCCGCCCGCGCATCTGGAACACCTTCGACGGCCATCGGCTGCTGCATTGGGCCGGCCTGCAGGGTCCGCAGGCGCAGCGCGCGCTGAAGCACGCGCTGCTGCAGGCCTACCACGGCGAGGGCCGCAACCCCGGCGCGCCTGACGTGCTGCTGCAGGCTGCGAGCGCCGCCGGCCTGGACGCCGAACAGGCCCGCGCGGTCATCGAATCGAACGCCTATGCCGACGAGGTGCGCGCCGCCGAGCGCCATTTCCAGCAGCTCGGCATCCAGGCGGTGCCGTCGGTGATCGTCGATGGCCGCCACCTGATCCAGGGCGGCCAGCCGCCGGAGGTTTTCGAGCAGGCGCTGCGCCGCCTGGCCGCGTCGGAGCAGGCTGCGCGATAGTCGCTTCATGATCCTTCGCCGTCGCGATGCCCTGATCACGCTGGCCGCCGGCCTCGTGCCGTTGCCGGCCGTGGCGGTCGAGCCGCAACCGATGCCCTGGCCGAAGGCCCGCGCGCTGCCGCCGCTGGCGCTGCCGGCGCTCGACGGCCCCGCCTGGGACCTCGCCGCGGCGAAGGGCCAGGTCGTCGTGCTGAACTTCTGGGCCAGCTGGTGCGAGCCCTGCCGCAGCGAGATGCCCTCGCTCGAGCTGCTGGCCGAGCGGCACCAGGCGCACAAGCTCGCGGTGATCGCTGTCAACTTCAAGGAGACCGAGGCGACGATCCGGCGCTACGTTGCGCAGTCGGCGTTGACCTTGCCGATCGTGCGTGACGCCGACGGTGCGGCCGCGCGGGCCTTCGGCGTGCGCGTCTTTCCGTCGACGATCGTGGTCGGCCGCGACGGCAGGCCGGTGTTCACCATCACCGGCGAGGTCGACTGGACCGGCGCCGAGGCGCGGCGCTGGATCACGCCGCTGCTGTAGCCTCGCGGCATTCCGATTCCCCAGGAGGACCGCTGATGACCCCCATCCACCACCCGAACCGCCGCACGCTGCTGATGCAAGGCTGCGCCGCCGCGGCGCTGCCGCTCATCGCTGGCCGCGCGGCCGCGCAGCAGCGCACGTTCGAGCCGCGCGTCGAGGCCTGGCGCAGCTTCGAGATCACGACGACGGTGAACATCGCCGAGGCGCAGGGCACCACGCGGATCTGGCTGCCGGTGCCCTCGCTGGAGACCGACTACCAGCGCTCGCTCGACAACGCCTGGAGCGGCAACGCCGCGGTCGCGCAATTGCTGTCGGACCCGGCGCGCGGCGCGCGCGTGCTGTATGCCGAGTTTCCGGCGGCGGTCAAGCAGCCGGCGCTGCAGCTGATCAGCCGCGTGCAGACGCGCAACCGCGCCGTCGACTGGTCGCGCTCGGCCAAGGTCCAGGAAGACCCGGCTGTGCTGCGCGCCGCGTTGCAGCCCGCCGAGCTGATGCCGCTCGACGGCATCGTGCGCAAGACCGCGCTCGACGCCACGCGCGGCGCGGCGACCGATGCCGACAAGGCGCGCGCGCTCTACCGCTGGGTGGTGGCCAACGCGCATCGCGAGCCCAAGGTGCGCGGCTGCGGCACCGGCGACATCAAGACGATGCTCGAGACCGGCAACCTCGGCGGCAAGTGCGCCGACCTGAATGCCGTCTTCGTCGGGCTGTGCCGCTCGGTCGGCGTGCCGGCGCGCGACATCTACGGCCTGCGCTTGGTGCCGTCGGCCTTCGGCTACCGCGAGCTCGGCGGCAACCCGGCCAACCTGAAGGGCGCGCAGCATTGCCGCGCCGAGGTCTTCCTGAAGGCCCACGGCTGGGTGGCGATGGACCCGGCCGACGTGCTGAAGGTGATGCGCCAGGAAACGCCCGAGTGGATCAAGGACCCGGCCCATCCGCTGGTCGCACCGGTGGCCAAGGGCCTGTTCGGCAGCTGGGAAGGCAACTGGCTCGCCTACAACGACGCGCACGACGTGCGGCTGCCGCACGCCGCGGCCAAGGCGACGCTGCCGTTCCTGATGTATCCGCAAGGCGAGAACGCGCAGGGCCGCTTCGACGAGCTGGCGCCGGACAGCTTCAAGTACACGATCAGTGCGCGGGAAGTCACTGCGTGAGAGGCTGCCATCGAGAACCCCCTTCGGGCGATTGAGAAGACCCGTCAGCGCCGCTCGTACACCAAGTAACGCCTCAGGCCGACTACCCGAAAGGGTCTTCGCTCCCTAGAGTGCGGAGCATGGAACTGGAACGCGCACGGCCCAATGGTGGGCCCCTGGTGATGCCGGCGATCGTGCTGACGATCGGCGCGGCCTTGTCGCTGGCACTGGGCCTCGCGGCGCGGCAGGAGATCGTCGGCGGCGCACAGCAGCGCTTCGATGCGCAGGCCCTCGAGCTGACGCTGAAGATCGAGGATCGCTTCGATGCCTATTCCGGCGCATTGACCGGCCTGCGCGCGCTGTTCGCCAGCAGCGAGACGGTCACTCGCCAGCAATTCCGCCAATATGTCGCGGGGCTGGCGCGTTCGGCCGAATACGCCGGCTTCCAGGTCCTGAACTACGCACCGCACGTGCCGGCGGCCGACAAGGCCGGCTTCGAGGCGCGGCTGCGCGCCGAACCCGGCGCCGGCGCGCAATTCGCGCGCGACTTCGCGATCAGCCCGGCCGGTGAACGGGCCGACTACTACCCGCTGACCTTCATCGAGCCGCTGGAGGGCAACGAGCGCGCCCTCGGCCGCGATCTGGGCGCCTTCCCCGAGACGCTGAAGGCGCTGCTCGAATCGCGTGACAGCGGCGCGCTGGCCTCCTCGGGCCGCATCATCGCCGTGCAGGATCGCGCCGGCGATGTCGGGCTGGCGATGCGGCTGCCGGTCTACCGCAGCGGCTGGCCGCTCGACAGCGTGCCAGCGCGGCGCGCGGCCTACCTGGGCTCGGTCGGCGCGGGCTTTCGGGTTTCGGAGCTGATGCGCGACATGGTGTTCGTGCAGGCCGCCAGCGGCTGGAACGTGCGGGTGCTCGACGGCGGCCCGCTCGCCGGCCCGCCGCGCGGCCACGGCGAGATCCAGCGCGTCGAGCACCCGTTGGCGGCCGATGCGCAACTGCTGTTCGACAGCACGCCGGCCGAGGCGCGCACGCTCGGCGCCCTGCCGGCCACGGCGCGCGCCGGCGCCGACGACCGCTTCCAGCGCACGCTGTCGTTCGCCCTCGGTGGCCGCGCCTGGGCGGTGGAGGTCAGTGCGCCGGCCGGCGCATTGATCAGCACGACGGCGCAGGCGCTGCCCTGGCTGCTGGGCATCGGCGGCCTGGCGATCAGCGTGCTGCTGGCCGGCATCGTCTACTCGCTGACCACCTCGCGGCGCCGTGCCGAGACCATCGCCCGCGACATGACGCGCCACCTGCGTGCCAGCGAGCAGCAGCTCGAGGAAGCACAGCACCTGGCCGGCCTCGGCAGCTGGGTGCTCGACACGACCAGCGGCCTGCTGCGCTGCTCCGACGAAGCGCGCCGCATCCTCGGCTTCGGCGACGACCTGTCGTCACCGGGCCTCGCGGCGCTGCTCGCGCGCGTGCCGGCGGAAGAGCGCGGCAGCGTCGACCAGCGCATCGCACACGCGGCGCTGTACGGCGGTCGCGTCGAATTCGAGCATCGCCTGCTGCTGCCCGACGGCAGCGAGCGTTGGGTGCAGTCGATCGTCGAGGCCACCGAGCAGGGCGGTCCCGCGGTACTGCGAGGTACCGTGCGCGACGACACGCAGCGCAGCAAGGCAGCGCTGCGGCTGCGGCTGGAGCACGAGGTCGCGCAGCGGCTGATCGGCGACGAGGAGCCGGTCAAGGTGATCACCGCCGTGCTCGAAGCCGCCTGCCGGCGCCTGGGCTGGGACGGTGGCGCCGCGTGGAGCGCCGGCGAGGACGGCCTGGCACGCTGCGGCGCGAGCTGGCACCTGCGCGGCGACACGACCGTCGAGCGCTTCATCGCGCTCGGCTCGCAGCGCGGCTACACGCGCAGCGAGGGCGTGCTCGGCCGCGCCTGGACCAGCGCCGAGCCGGTGAGCTTCGATCCGCGCGAGGCCGAGGCTGATCTCGGCCAGCTCGCCGACCGCGCCGGCCTGACCGCCGGCCTGATCGTGCCGATGTGCTCGGCCGACAGCCTGACGGCGCTCGAATTCTTCAGCCGCTCGGCGCGGCCGGTCGATGCCGAGACCATCGAGTCGCTGCGTGCGATCGCCGCGCAGGTCGACCAGTATGCGCAGCGCAAGCGCGCCGAATCGCGGCTGCGCTTCGTCGCCGGCCACGATGCGCTGACGGGCCTGGCCAACCGCAGCACGCTGCAGCGCGACCTGGTGCGCGCAATCTTCCGCAGCCAGCGCCATCGCAAGTCGTTCGCGGTGATGTTCATCGACCTGGACTGCTTCAAGCGCATCAACGACACGCTCGGCCATGGCGTCGGCGACGCGCTGATCAAGGCCTGCGGCGAGCGCCTGTCGCGCGTGTTGCGCGGCGAGGACTCGGCGGCCCGCTTCGGTGGCGACGAATTCGTGCTGATCATCGAGGACCTGGCGCTGCCGGGTGATGCGGCGATCGTCGCCGAGAAGGTGCTGGCCTGCTGCGCCGAGCCCTTCGTCATCGACGGCGCCGAGCTCCACGTCACCGGCAGCATCGGCGTCAGCGTGTATCCGGAGGACGGCATCGACGGCGAGGCGCTGCTGAAGAACGCCGACACCGCGATGTACCGCGCGAAGGACAAGGGCGGCGCCTGCTACCAGTTCTACACCGCGGCGATGAATGCGCATGGCAACGAGCGGCTGCGGCTCGAGGCGGACCTGCGCCGCGCGCTCGAACGCGGCGAACTGCAGATGCACTACCAGCCGAAGATGAATCTGCGCACGCAGGCCATCGTCGGCGTTGAGGCGCTGATGCGCTGGCGCCACCCGGTGCTGGGGCAGGTGTCGCCGGCGCAGTTCATTCCGATCGCCGAGGACACCGGGCTGATCGTCGCAATGGGCCGCTTCGCGCTGGAGGCCGCCTGCGCGGACGCCCAGGAATGGCGCCGCCGCGGGCTGCCGCCGGTGCAGATGAGCGTCAACCTGTCGCCGCGCCAGCTCACCGGTGCGACGCTGGTCAGCGACATCGCCGGCGTGCTGCAGCGCAGCGGGCTCGACCCGACGCTGCTCGAGCTCGAGATCACCGAGGGCGCGATGATGAAGAGCCCGGAGACCGCCGCGGCGCTGCTGCACGAGCTGCGTGCGCTCGGCGTCGGCCTGGCGATCGACGACTTCGGCACCGGCTACTCGTCGCTGTCGTACCTGAAGCGCTTCCCGCTGTCGACGGTGAAGATCGACCGCAGCTTCGTGCGCGACCTCTCGACCGACCCCGACGCGCGCGCGCTGGCCAACGGCATCATCACGCTCGCCCACGGGCTGCGGATGAAGGTGGTGGCCGAAGGTGTCGAGACCGCCGAGCAGCTCGAGCACCTGCGCAGCCAGGACTGCGACGAGATCCAGGGCTATTGGCTGTGCAAGCCGATGCCGGCCGAGCAGGCGTATGAGTTCATGGCCGAGCGCCGGGTGCCGCTTCCGTGGCAGGCGGAAGTGAATGCCGTTCGGCATCAGACCGCGCGGGGGCTGGTCGTGCACTGAGCCCGCCTCGGGATGTTTGTCGAGAAATTTGACGGTCGTCCGCGGGCCGAAATGTAATCGCTTGTCTAATCAAGCACATAGCGGCGCGGTACGGACATTGCTTCACGCTCGTGTCGGGCTTGTTCCGGGCCCCCGTTAGCGCGAGAGGTAGTTCAAATGAACTTGCGCAACAACCTTCTTGGAGCCGTCGTGTTGGTGGCGGCCCTTTGCGGCAGCACCGCCGCCCACGCATTAGCGGCACCGGTGTCCTGCGCCGGCCCGCCGGGGCTGCGGATCCTCACGATCGATCCAGCGCTGGTCGGCGGCCTGTGCCACACGCAGGAAGGCAACCTCCAGCCCGCCGACATCACTGCTCTGGGCCTCGATCTCTACGCCAAGGAGAATGTCGGCGGCCCGAGCGAGGATCCGTTCAACGTTCTGGACTTCACGATGAACGGCGCCGGCACCAGCGGCACGTGGACCATCGCTGCATCGGTGTGGGCGCTGTTCAACGAGGTCTACCTCGGCTTCCACTTCGGCGGCGGCGGCCAAGGCGACGAGAGCAATCCTGATTCGTTCATCGTGCAGCTGTCACCCTCCGACTTGACCGGCACGTGGTTGCTCGATGGCTTGCCGGGCGTGAAGCTCAACGCCCTGTCGCACATCGACTTGATCGTCTGCCAGGCCAGCGCGCCGGATTGCGAAGGCGGCGGCGGTGGTGGTGGTGGCGCGCCCGAACCGGCCAGTTGGCTGTTGGCCGCGATCGGCTTGGCCGTGGTCGGCGGCCTGCGCCGCATCGCCGCGCGCGTGCCGCCCCTCGCCTGAGTTCGGCCTAGTTGCTGACGCTGACCGTGACGCTGCTGGTGTTGCCGGCAGCGTCGCGCGCTTCGGCGCGCAACGTGTGCGTGCCGGTCGCCACCTTGCGGGTGTTCCAGGTGTAGCTCAGGCTGCTGCCGGTGCCGGTGGCCTTCAGCGTGCCGTCGATGTAGAGCTTCTGCGTGATGCCGGCGGCGCCGGCGTTGTCGCTGGCGGCCAGCGTGATCTGCACGTTGCCCAGGACGCGGCTGCCCGCGACCGGGTTGCTGATCGTCACCACCGGCGGCGTCGTATCGGCCACCACCGCATTCGCCACGTTGACCGACAGCGCCGTCGAGGCCTTGCTGTTGCCGGCGGCGTCGTAGGCGGTCGCGACCAGGCTCTTCATGCCGTTGCTGACGGTCGCGCTGTTCCAGCTGAAGGCGAAGGGCGCGCTGGTATCGGTGGCGACCAGGCTGCCGTTGACGCGCAGCTCGACCTTCGTGACGCCGACGTTGTCGCTGGCCTGCACGTCGACCGGCACGACGCCGCTGACGCTGGCGCTGGCCAGCGGGTTGATGATGCCGATGGTCGGCGCCGTGGTGTCCGGCGCGGGCGTGGCCAGTGCCGCGGCGACTGCCGCAGCGACATTCAGGCGGCCATGGCCGTAGACCGCGTCGCGGCCGGCCGCCCCCAGGTCGACTGATGAGCTGTAGAGCAGCGCCTCGACCTGGCTGCCGGTCAGCGCGGGGTTGGCGGCCATCGCCAGCGCGGCGGCGCCGGCGACGATCGGGCTGGCGAACGAGGTGCCGTTCCAGGCACCGTAGCCGCCGGCGCGCGTCGTGGTCCAGATGCCGGTGCCCGGCGCGGACAACGCGACGAAATTGCCCCAGCTCGAAAAGCTGGACTTGGCGTCGTTCGAGTCGGTGGCCGAGACGGGGATCATCGTCGTCGTCGGCGCGATCGTTTCGGCGATGTTGTTGTTGCCGGCGCAGACGACCACCAGGCCGCCCTTGTTCTTCATGTACTGCGCTGCGTTCTGAACCGACAGGCTGCCGGCGACGCCGACGTAGCTGATGTTGGCGACGCGCGCGCCGTTGTCGGCGGCCCAGGTCAGGCCCTGCGCGACGGTGCTCCAGTAGGCGTAGGCGTTCGCATCGGCGATGCGTACCGGCATGATCTTCGCGCGCCCGGCGACGGCGGCGACACCGACGGCGTTGTTGGTCGCCGCAGCCGCGGCGCCGGCGACAGCGGTGCCGTGGCCATGCACGTCGGCGGTGTTGTTGTTGTTGTCGATGAAGTTCCAGCCCGGCACCAGGTTCGCGGCCAGGTCGGCATGCGTGGCGGAGACGCCGCTGTCGAGGATCGCGATCGTCACGCCCAGGCCCTGCGAGCTGTCCCAGGCCGTCGGCGCGCCGATCTTGTTCAGATGCCAGGCACTGCCGGTGTACGGATCGTTCACCGCCATCGCCGCGGAGACCTTGCGGTCGAGCTCGGCGAACTTCAGGTGCGGGTGGTGCTTCAGCTGGGCTTGCACCGCGGTTTCGGAGGCGTGGGCCGGCAGGTCGACGATGTGCAGGTCGCTGTTGCCGATGCGGCGCGCCTTGCCGCCGTGCGGCTTGACGGCCTTGTCGAGGTCGTCGGCCGAGAGGCCGGCACGCGACATCACGAGCAGGCGGCCTTTGGCCCAGTCGGTCGCTTCCTGCGCGGTGGCCGGTCCGCAGAGGGTCAACGCGGCGAGCGCGGCGGCCAGGAGGGTGGGGAGGGGAGAAGGACGGGAAAACGTGCGCACAGAGTTACTTCCTTGCCGGGGCGGGCCCAGGCACTCTTTGGCCAAGGGGATGACTTGCAGGCTGCAGAAAGCAGGCCAGGTCGCGGGGCCGTTTACGGCCCGACACAACATCGACTTGGCATCCAGCGATCCGTGAATCTGCGCACGCGAGAAATCCACGGACAAGCCTCAAGGTTCGGCGCTTCGGGCCGAGCGGCCGCGATTCTGCCCGCCTGCAACTGACGAACGCCGGCTCAGGCGGTCACAAGGCGCGTCGATCTTGTAAGGACTTGCGACGAGGCTGCCGCTTTATGGCAGTCGCCGCGGCCTACGCACCGTGACGCGCGTACGCCAGGCCGATGTCCCACTGCGCCCGCAGATCGTCGACGAGGCCCGCCGCTACCCGCGCATCGCCGCGCGCGGCGTGCAGCGTCGCGCTCATGGCGTCGGCGATGCGCTCGATCACCTGCTGCGGATGGGCCACCTGGCAGACCGCCCGGCCGAAACCGAGCAAGGCCTCGGTGTCGGGGTAGGCGCGGCTGCGGTCGCCGCGACGCAGGCGCAGCGCGAGCGTGCGGTCCTCGGCCAGGAAGCCGCCCGGACGCTCGTAGCGGTAGATCGCCGTGGTCACGACATCGAACAGCGGCGACAGCCAGGGATGCGCCGGGTCGTCGTAGAGCAGGCCGAAGTTCTTCAGGTGCGCGTCGCCGTTGCGCACCATGATCGACAGCGCCACCTGCTCGAAGAGCCGCTGCAGGTTCTGAATCACGCGGTCGCCGCCGGTCAGGCGGATCGCCTCGGCCACCGCTTCGTACGAGCCGTGGTACTTGCGGTTCGACAGGCGATCGTGAACGCGCAGGCCCATCAGCGCGGCGATGTCCTCGAAACCCAGGCGATGGACGGGTCCGTCGCCGCCAAGGTCGAAACGATCGATCAACAACAGGCTTGCGTCGTCGTTCAGCTCGAAGCGCGGCACCGCGATGCCGGCCGCGGCGGCGGCCGACAGGCAGAGGAACTCGTTCGCCGCCAGTCGCGGGTAGTCGGCGCCTTCGGCCTTGACGATCAGGTCGGGGATCGGGACGGAAGTGCGCGAGGGCAGCATCAGCTTGGGCTGCACGCCGGCCACGCCGATCGAGCTGCCGAGGTAGGCGTCGACCAGGTCCTCGAACACCGCTCCAGCGCTGCTGCGCAACAGCTGCTGCCGGTCGACTGCCGCCGTCGCGCGCGCGGGCCGGTCGTCTAACGCATAACCGACGCGGCCGATGCCGTTGTCGCCCATCAGCGCGAGCAGGTGCATCTTCGTGATGCCGGACTTGCGAAAGCGCTCGTGGATGCGCTGGAACAGGTAACCCTCGGGCAGGTTCATGTCCATCGCCGGAAACAGCTCGCCGTCGCTGAACTCGATCGCCTCGGGCGGCATGAACAGGCTTACCGCCTGGCGCGCCGGCACCCCTTCGGCGTAGCGGAAGCTGTAGACGCTGTGCTTGATCAGTTCGCCGACCGGCGTGTTTGCGCTCGATACGCGCAGGCGGGCGATGCGTTCGGGCAGCACGGCGGGCCTCACTGCGATGCCGGCGGGTCGTCTTCCGGTGTGTCGAGCTCGGCGAAGTGCGCGCTCATCTCCTGCAGCGTCGGCCGGCCGGCGCGCGGGAGCGATAGGCCATGGCCGAGTGCCGCGAGGATGTTGAGCAGCGAGCTGACCGAGACGTCTTGCCCGCGCTCGAGCCGGTTCAGCACGTCGCGGCTGCGGCCGCTGTGGCGGGCGATCTCCAGGGTCGATTTGCCCGACGCACTGCGCAGCGCGCGGATGGCCTCGCCGAGGGCGGTGAGTGAAGTGATGCTGTCCGACATTCCGGACAAACTAGGTCAGAGACCGTCATTTGTCAAGTATTCAGGACAGCCGCACCGGCCTGAAAGCGCTCGCGGATCGCAGCAAAGGCCTGCAGGTACTGCGGAAAGCGCTGGTCGCGCCAGGCGATCTTCAGGGCGTCGCTGATGTAGGCCTCGTTCGGATGGTCGCGGAAGCGCGACACCGACCAGCCCATGCCGAAGGGGTTGTGCGCGACGCTGCGCCAGGGCTGCGTTGCCAGCAGTAGCGAGGCGGCGCGCTCCATCAGGAACACCTTGCGCTGCGCGCCACCGCCACCCGGGCCGGGGTAGCTGGTCGACGCGGTCAGCGCCGCCTTCAGGTCGTTGTCCGGGCCTTCGCAGAGGGCGAACATCGCTTCGTTGAGCTTCAGCCACTCGCGCCAGAACGCCGGCCGGGCGACGAAGTAGTTCGAGAACACCGTCTGGCGCGAATCCATCACCAGCGCGCGCAGCGGCAGCGGCCGGCCGATGTGGGCGAGGAAAGCTTCGTAGGCGGCGATCAGGCCGGGATCGAAGGTCTCGCCCTGCTCGAAGACATTCAGGAAGAAGGCGCCCATGTCGGGCTGCGGCGAGAACAGCACGACGTCGGCCTGCGGGGCCGACTCGCGCACGAAGGCTTGCACCTGCGCGTGCGACAGGCTGGTCTTGTGGCCGAACTTCGGCGAGAAGAAACCGTAGAAGGCGTCGTCGTCGAGCGGCTGGCTCAGCAGGTGGCGGCGGATCGGCCAGTACTCGTACCAATCCGGGCGCTCATTGCCCAGGTTGTCGAGCAGCGCGTAGCCGGGCTCGAGCTTGTCGAGCGTGGCCGGCGAATAGGCGATCTGGTAGAGGTGGACGGCAGTCTCCATGGCACAGGAGTCTCGCAGTCCGATTCGAGCCCGAAAGCGCGAACAGCGCCGCGGAGGCGGCGCTGTTCGCTCGGGGGGGCTGCAAGCCCCGGGGATCAGACCAGCGGCAGGGTGCGCAGCAGCTCGTCGTCGAGCGAGGCGCGCTGGGCCGGCATCACCGCTGCGTGGGCGCTGCCGCCGCTGCCGCCGTTGCTGCCGAGCAGCTCGCCGCTCGGCGCGGACAGCAGCTCGTCGAGCTTCGGCCCGGCGTCACGGCTGAACCAGACGTCGGCCATCTCGTGCGAGGCACCGTCGGCCGTCGTGTAGCTCGACACCAGGCCGACAGCGTTGCCGTTGTCGACGCGGGCGCTCGCCGCGGCGTCCAGGTTGAGCCCGGTGATGCCGAGCTCGACCAGTCCCTTCAGCTCGCCCAAGTCGGTCTTGCCGTCGTGGTTGGCATCGACCCACACCTTCAGCTCGCCGAAGTTCGCGTCGCTGGCGTTGACCACGCCGTCGCCGTTGCTGTCTTCGGCGGCCAGCGCCGCATACCCGTTGCCGGCGCGGTGGCCGTCGGCGAGTTGCGTGCCGGTGCCGTAGAGCTCGCGGCCATCGTCGATCTTCCCGTTGCCGTCGCGGTCGCGCACCAGCAGGCCGTCGTTGCTGCCGACCCAGCCGAAGCGATCGGCGCGGCCGGTGCCGGCGACGTCGAAGTGCACGCCGTTGGCCGCCGCCAGCGTCTGCACGCCGTTGCCGTCGAGGTCGAGCACGATCGGCGTGGCGCTCATCAGCGCGTCGACCTGCGCGTTCGACATCACCTGGATGTCGGCGGCTTCGAAGGCGTTGGCCTGGGCCGTCGTCATCGCCGCGATGTCCGCGGTCTCCAGGCCGGCGATCTGCGCGGTCTGGAAGGCGACGATCTGCGCCGTCGTCAGGTTGTCGATCTGCGCCGTCGTGAAGGCGGCGATCTGGCTCGTCGTCAGCGCAGCGAAGTTGGCGGTCGAGATGCCGGCGACCTGGGCGCTCGTGAGCGATCCCCACTGCGAGGTCGACAGCGAGTTCAGGTCGGACGAACCCATCGCATTGAGCTGCGTGGCGCTGAAGGACGCCAGGCTGGCGGTCGTCAGCGCGGCCAGCTGCGTGGTCGACAGCGCCTCGATCTCGGCGGTGCCGAAGGCGCGGATCTGCGTCGCGCTGAGCGCGGCGAAGTCGGCCGAGTCCATCGCGGCGATATGGCCGGTGTTGATCGCGACGATCTGCGCGGTCGTCAGGCCGCCGAGCTGCGCGCTGGTCAGCGCGACGAGCTCATTGGTCGTCAGGGCGTCGATCTGCGCGGTCGAGAAGGCTCGGATCTGCGCCGTGCCCAGGGCCGCCAGGTCAGTGGTTTCGAGGCTCGCGACCTGCGTCGTGCTCAGGCCGCGGAGCTGCGAGGTGCCGAAGGCGGCGAACTGCGTGGCCGACAGCGCGTTCAGGTCGGCCGTGTCCAGGCTGCCGAGCTGCGCGGTCGTCAGCGCACGGACCTGGTCGGTCTCCAGCGCGATGAGCTGCGTCGTCGACAGGCCGGCGAGCTGCGTCGTCGTCAGCGCGGCGATCTGGCCGGTGCCCAGTGCGGCGAGCGTCGTCGTCGACACGGTCGCGAGATCGGCGGCGCCGAAGCCGCGGATCTGCGCGGAGCTGAGCGCGGCGAACTGCGCGGTGGACAGCGAATCCATCTGCGTGGTCGACAGCGCATCGAGCTGCGTGGTCGTGAAGCCGCGCATCTGCGCGGTCGTCAGGCCCGCGAGGTCGGCGGTGTCGAGGTTGGCGATCTGCGTCGTCGACAGGCCGGCGATCTGCGTGGTGCGCAGCGCGCCGTACTGCGAGCTGCTCAGCACGTTGAGGTCGCTGGTGCCGAAGCTGGCCAGTTGCGCGGTGGTGAACGCGGCGACCTGGCCGGTCGTCAGCGCGACGAGCTGCGTGGTGGTCAGCGAGTCGAGCTGGCTGGTGGTCAGCGTGGCGATCTGGCTGGTGGTCATGGCCACCAGCGACGAGGTGGCGATCCAGCCGATGTCGGCGGTCTCGATGCCGCGGGTCTGTGCGGTGGTCAGCGCGGCGATCTGGCCGGTGGCGAAGCCGGCGAGCTGGCTGGTGGTCAGCGCCTCGATCTGCGCGCTGGTGAAGCCGCGCATCTGGGCGGTGCTCAGCGTGACGAGGTCAGCGGTCTCGAGGTTGGTGACCTGCGTGGTCGTCAGGCGGGCCAGCTGCGAGGTCGACAGCGCGCCGAACTGCGCGCTGGTCAGCGCGTTGAGGTCGGAGGTGGCCAGGCTGGACAGCTGCGCGGTGGTCAGCGCGCGGATCTGGTCGGTCTCCAGCGCGACGAGCTGGGTGGTGTCCAGCGCGTCGAGCTGCGTGGTGGTCAGCGCGGCGATCTGCCCGCTGCCCAGCGAGGCCAGCGTGGTGGTGCTGAGCGTGGCGAGGTCGGCGGTGGCGAAGCCGCGGATCTGGCTGCTCGACAGCGCGGCGAACTGCCCCGTCGACAGCGCGGCCATCTGGCTGCTGGACAAGGCGTCGAGCTGCGTGGTGGTGAAGCCGCGCAGCTGCGCGGTGGTCAGCCCGGCCAGGTCGGCGGTGTCGAGGTTGGCCACCTGCGTGGTCGACAGGCCGGCGACCTGCGAGGTCGACAGCGCGGCGAACTGCGCGCTGCCGAGCACGTTGAGCTCGGCGGTGCCCAGGCTGGCGAGCTGCGCGGTCGTCAGCGCACGGACCTGGTCGGTCTCCAGCGCGACGAGCTGCGTCGTCGTCAGGGCGTCGAACTGCGTCGTCGTCAGCGCGGCGATCTGGCCGGTGCTCAGGCCGGCGAGCGTCGTCGTCGACAGCGTCGCGAGGTCGGCGGCGCCGAAGCCGCGGATCTGCGCGGAGCTGAGCGCGGCGAACTGCGCGGTGGACAGCGAATCCATCTGCGTGGTCGACAGCGCATCGAGCTGCGTGGTCGTGAAGCCGCGCATCTGTGCGGTCGTCAGGCCCGCGAGGTCGGCGGTGTCGAGGTTGGCGATCTGCGTCGTCGACAGGCCGGCGATCTGCGCGGTGCGCAGCGCGCCGTACTGCGAGCTGCTCAGCACGTTGAGGTCGCTGGTGCCGAAGCTGGCCAGTTGCGCGGTGGTGAACGCGGCGACCTGGCCGGTGGTCAGCGCGACGAGCTGCGTGGTGGTCAGCGAATCGAGCTGGCTGGTGGTCAGCGTGGCGATCTGGCTGGTGGTCATGGCCACCAGCGACGAGGTGGCGATCCAGCCGATGTCGGCGGTCTCGATGCCGCGGGTCTGCGCGGTGGTCAGCGCGGCGATCTGGCCGGTGGCGAAGCCGGCGAGCTGGCTGGTGGTCAGCGCCTCGATCTGCGCGCTGGTGAAGCCGCGCATCTGGGCGGTGCTCAGCGTGACGAGGTCAGCGGTCTCGAGGTTGGTGATCTGCGTGGTCGTCAGGCGGGCCAGCTGCGAGGTCGACAGCGCGCCGAACTGCGCGCTGGTCAGCGCATTGAGGTCGGAGGTGGCCAGGCTGGACAGCTGCGCGGTGGTGAGGGCGCGGATCTGGTCGGTCTCCAGCGCGACGAGCTGGGTGGTGTCCAGCGCGTCGAGCTGCGTGGTGGTCAGCGCGGCGATCTGGCCGCTGCCCAGCGAGGCCAGCGTGGTGGTGCTGAGCGTGGCGAGGTCGGCGGTGGCGAAGCCACGGATCTGGCTGGTCGACAGCGCGGCGAACTGCCCCGTCGACAGCGCGGCCATCTGGCTGCTGGACAAGGCGTCGAGCTGCGTGGTGGTGAAGCCGCGCAGCTGCGCGGTGGTCAGCCCGGCCAGGTCGGCGGTGTCGAGGTTGGCCACCTGCGTGGTCGACAGGCCGGCGACCTGCGAGGTCGACAGCGCGGCGAACTGCGCGCTGCCGAGCACGTTGAGCTCGGCGGTGCCCAGGCTGGCGAGTTGCGCGGTCGTCAGCGCCCGGACCTGGTCGGTCTCCAGCGCGACGAGCTGCGTCGTCGTCAAGGCGTCGAACTGCGTCGTCGTCAGCGCGGCGATCTGGCCGGTGCCCAGTGCGGCGAGCGTCGTCGTCGACAGGCTCGCGAGGTCGGTGGTGTCGAAGCCGCGGATCTGCGAGGTCGACAGCGCCGCGAACTGCGCCGTCGACAGCGAGGCCATCTGCGACGACGACAGCGCGTCGAGCTGCGTCGACGTGAAGCCGCGCACCTGCGCGGTCGACAGCGCCGCCAGGTCGGCGGTTTCGAGGTTCGAGACCTGCGTCGTCGACAGGCTGGCGAGCTGGCTGGTGCGCATCGCGGCGAACTGCGCCGTCGTCAGCGCATCGAGCGAGCTCGTGCCCAGCGAGGCGAGCTGCACCGTCGACAGCGCGGCGACCTGGTCGGTCTCCAGCGCGGCCAGCTGCGTCGTCGAGAAGCCGGCGAGCTGCGTCGTCGTCAGCGCGCCGATCTGGCCCGTGCCCAGCGCTGCCAGCGCCGTCGTGCTCAGGGCCGTGAAGTCGCTGGTCGACAGGCCGCGCAGCTGCGCGCTGGTCAGCGCGGCGAACTGGCTGGTCGACAGCGCCGTCAGCTCGCTGGTGGTCAGCGCGTCGATCTGCGTGCTGGTGAAGGCCCGCATCTGCGTCGTCGACAGCACCGCGAGGTCGGTGGTTTCGATCGCCGCGAGCGACGTCGTCGTCAGCGCCGCCAGGCCCCGAGTCGGGATCGCCGCGAACTGGCCGGTCGTCAGCGCGACGATCTGATCGGTCGCGAACGCTGCCCAGTCCTCCGTCGTCAGCCCGGAAAGCGTCGCGGTCGACAGGGCGGCGATCTGCGAAGTGGTCAGGTTCGGAATGTTGGTGGCCATCTCGGACGTCCTTTGGCTCGAAATCGTGGTCAGTGATGCGGGTCTTGGTCTCTAGGGGGCTGGCGGGGAAGCCATTGACGGCTTGCCCTTCCTGCACTTCCTTCGTCCGGTTATCGGGCCTGACTTTCTGTAACTTGAGCGGCCGAACCGAATAGGCGCCGGAATGCCAACTTTTTCGGGCGTTCCGGGCCGGGGCTGGCACGGCGCTGGCGGGCGCGGCGGGATTACCCGGGGTTTCCGGCCGCTTATCCGGCTCAAGTTCGACGGATCGGCCGGCAACATGCCGGCATTGCGGCCCGAGAGGCCGTGTGACGCACTGCCATGGCCGACGCGCAAGACCGCAACCTCCCAGCCTCAGAACGCAAGATCCGCAAGTCCCGTGAAGACGGGCAGGTGGCGCGTTCGCGCGACCTGGCGCACCTGGCGATGGTGGGCGGGGGTGGGGCGCTGCTGGTGGCCTTCGCGCCCGCGCTGGCCGGCTGGATGCAGAAGATCCTGGCGTTGGGTCTGCGCTTCGACGCCAAGCTGTTGACGCAACCCGATGTGCTGACCCACCGCCTCGGCGAACTGGCCGCCGGCTGGCTGCTGGTGCTGCTGGTGATCGGCGGCGTCGGGCTGGCGCTGGCGATCGGCTCGGGCGTCGCCGCCGGCGGCTGGAACTTCACGATGAAGCCGCTGGCGCCGAAGTTCGACAAGCTCAACCCGCTGACCGGCATCGGCCGCATGTTCTCGGCCGACCACCTGTCGCAGGTCGGCAAGGCCTGCCTGCTGGCGCTGCTGCTCGGCGTGATCGGCGCTTTCTATCTAAAGGGGCACCTGGCCGAATTTCACGATGCGCTGAGCATGCCGCTGCCCCAGGCGATGAAGCACACCACGCAGGCGCTGCTCGGCGGGCTGATGCTGCTGGTGATCGCGCTGGTCGTCTTCGCGGCGATCGACGTGCCGCTGCAGCGCTTCATGCTCCTGAAGCGGCTGAAGATGAGCCACCAGGAGATGAAGCAGGAATACAAGGACGCCGAGGGCAACGTCGAGGTCAAGGCCAAGGTCAAGGCGCGCATGCGCGAGATGGCCAAGAAGCGCATGCTGGCCGCGGTGCCGAGCGCCGACCTGGTCGTGATGAACCCGACCCACTACGCGGTGGCGCTGAAGTACGAGGACTCGAAGATGGCCGCGCCGCGCGTCGTCGCCAAGGGCGCCGACCTGGTGGCGATGAAGATCCGCGACATCGCGCGCGAGAACAAGGTGCCGGTGCTGCAGAGCCCGGCGCTGGCGCGCGCGCTCTACGCCCACACCGAGGTCGACCAGGAAGTGCCGCAGCGCCTCTTCTCGGCCGTCGCCCAGGTGCTGGCCTACGTCTACCAGCTGCGCGCGGCGCTCGCCGGCCGCGGCAAGATGCCGGCCGACCTGGCGCCGATCGTCGTGCCGCCGGACCTGGATCCGCACAACAAGCCGGCTACCGGTGCGGCCGACGAGGCCGACGAAGCTTAAAGCGCGGTTTCCCCGCCGCTTATCCGGCTCAAGTTTCCCGGTCGACCCGGAACAATCGCGGCCATGAATGCGTTCATGGCTCAACTGCAGTCGCTGATCGGTCCCAAGGCGGGCGTGCTGAAGGCGCTGATGGCGCCGCTGTTCATCGTGATGGTTCTCGCGATGATGGTGCTGCCGCTGCCGGCCTTCGCGCTCGACCTGTTCTTCACCTTCAACATCGCGCTGGCGCTGATGGTGATGCTGGTGGCCGCCAACATGATCAAGCCGCTGGACTTCGCGGCCTTCCCGACCATCCTGCTGGTGACGACGCTGCTGCGCCTGTCGCTGAACGTCGCCTCGACCCGCGTCGTGCTGCTCGAGGGCCACACCGGCACGGCGGCAGCCGGCAAGGTGATCGAGAGCTTCGGCCACTTCCTGATCGGCGGCAATTTCGCGGTCGGGCTGATCGTCTTCGCGATCCTGGTCGTCATCAACTTCATCGTCGTCACCAAGGGCGCCGAGCGCATCGCCGAGGTCGGTGCGCGCTTCACGCTGGATGCGATGCCCGGCAAGCAGATGGCGATCGACGCCGACCTCAACGCCGGCCTGATCGACGAGAAGGAAGCCAAGCGCCGGCGCATCGAGGTCGGCGAGGAAGCGGAATTCTTCGGCTCGATGGACGGTGCGTCGAAGTTCGTGCGCGGCGATGCGATCGCCGGCATCCTGATCCTGGTCATCAACATCGTCGGCGGCTTCATCATCGGCATCGCGCAGCACTCGCTGTCGGCTTCGCAAGCCGCCGAGAGCTACATCCTGCTGGCGGTCGGCGATGCGCTGGTGGCGCAGATCCCCGGGCTGCTCATCTCGGTGGCCGCGGCGATGGTGGTGTCGCGCGTCGGCAAGGAAACCGATGTCGGCAGCCAGATCCGCAAGCAGGTCTTCGGCAGCCCGAAGGCGCTGGCCATCACCGCCGGCATCCTCGGCGCGCTCGGCCTGATCCCGGGCATGCCGCACATCGTCTTCCTGACGATCGCCGCCGGCATCGGCTGGGGCGCCTGGTGGATGGCGGTGCAGGCGAAGAAGGCCGCCGAGGCGCCGCCGCCGTCGACCCGCCCCGAGCCGCCGGCCAACGCCGAGGCCAGCTGGGACGACCTGCAGCCGGTGGACACGCTGGGCCTGGAAGTCGGCTACCGGCTGATCGCGCTGGTCGACAAGGCGCGCTCGGGCGACCTGCTCAGCCGCATCAAGGGCGTGCGCAAGAAGTTCGCGCAGGAGGTCGGCTTCCTGCCGCCGCCGGTGCACATCCGCGACAACCTGGAGCTCAAGCCCAGCGTCTACCGCGTGCTGCTGCGCGGCGCCGTGGTCGGCGAGGGCGAGGCCTATCCGGGCATGCTGCTGGCGATCAACCCGGGCGGCGCGACCATCAAGCTGCCCGGCACCGCGACCATCGATCCGGCCTTCGGCCTGCCTGCGGTGTGGATCGAGGAGCGCCAGCGCGAGATGGCGCAGATGAACGGCTTCACGGTGGTCGACTGCTCGACCGTCGTCGCCACCCACCTGTCGCACCTGATGCAGGTGAGTGCCGGCAAGCTGCTGGGCCGCGTCGAGACGCAGGCGCTGGTCGAGCACGTCACCAAGCTGGCGCCCAAGCTGATCGAGGATGTGATTCCGAAGATGGTCGGCATCGCCGCGGTGCAGAAGGTGCTGCAGCTGCTGCTGGAAGAGGGCGTGCACATCCGCGACATGCGCTCGATCGTCGAGTGCCTGGCCGAGCACGCCAGCACCGTGACCGATCCGGGCGAGCTGGCGCGGCGCATCCGCATCCACCTGGCGCCGGTGATCGTGCAGCAGATCTATGGGCCTACGCGCGAGCTCGACGTGATCGCGCTGGAGCCCGAGCTCGAGCGCCTGATCACCCAGGCGCTGACCTCGCCGCACGGCGCGGCGCTGGACCCCGGTGTGGCCGACACGCTGACGCGCGAAGCCGCCAATACCGCGATGCGCGCCGAGAACCTCGGCCACCCGGCCTGCCTGCTGGTGCCGGACCTGATCCGCGCGCCGATTGCCCGGCTTCTGAAGCGCGCCGCGCCGCGCCTGAAGGTGCTGGGCCACAGCGAGATTCCGGAGACGCATTCGATCCGCATCGGCTCGATCATCGGCCAGGCCGGTTGATGGACTCCGGCGCAGGACTAGGGCGGTTTTCTCCTCGCTTATCGGCCTTAGGTTTCGCAGTCACCCGGGAACAATGGCGTAACGCAATGCAGACCAGTTCTGGAGTTCCAGCATGAACGTGAAGCGCTTTACCGCCAAGACATCCCGTGACGCGCTGGCGCTCGTTCGCCAGGCGCTCGGCGATGACGCCGTCGTGCTCTCCACCCGCCCCGGCGCCGAAGGCGTCGAAGTGCTGGCGATGGCGCCGGACGGCCTGCAGCAGATCGAACAAGCCGCCGCCAGCGCGCCCACCGTGCGGGCCTCGGCCGAGCCGCGCGCGCCGCGGGTTGCCAATTCCGTCGCCGGCTCCGCCGGTGCCGCCGTCGACCTGCGCAATGCGCGCCAGGTCGAGCACCAGATCCCCGTGCTGCGCCAGGAAGTGGCGCCGCAGCGCAAGGCCCCGCTGGCGCAGCGCGCCGCGCGTGAACGTGTCGAGCCGCAGTTCGCCGGCGCCGAATCGGTCGAGAACGACGTCGAGGCGCTGGGCATGAGCACGCTGACCTTCCAGGACTATGTGCGCGAACGCATGCTCAAGCGCCGGCAGGCCGAGATGGACCAGGGCGCGCCGATGCTGTCCGAGGCGCCCGAAGCGCCGCCGGTGCGCCGCGCCGCTGCGCCGACCGCCGCGCCGCGCCGCGAGATCCCGGTGCTTCGCGACGAAGTGCAGTTCGCCGAACCCGAGCCGATCCGCATCGACCCGACCACCCATGCCGCCGCGCAACGCGACCGCAGCGAGATGATGGGCGAGCTGCGCTCGATGCGTCACCTGATCGAAGAGCGCTTCGGCATGCTGGCCTTCATGGAAAAGCTGCAGCGCAACCCGCGCCAGGCCGAGCTGTCGCAGCGCCTGCTCGACAGCGGCCTGTCGCCGGCGCTGATCCGCAAGCTGGTGGCCAGCCTGCCCGCCGATGCCACCGACGAGATGGCCTGGGCCGCCAGCGTGCTCGAGCGCAACGTCATCACCGACGAAGGTGAGCTGCCGATCGAGGACCAGGGCGGCGTCTACGCGCTGATCGGCTCGACCGGCGTCGGCAAGACCACGTCGACCGCCAAGATCGCCGCCGCCTTCGCGACCAAGCACGGCGCAGCAAACCTGGGCCTGATCACGCTCGACGCCTACCGCGTTGCCGCGCATGAACAGCTGCGTACGTACGGCCGCATCCTCGGCGTGCCGGTGCACACCGCGCACGACCGAGCATCCCTTGAAGATCTTCTCGACCTGCTGTCCGCCAAGAAGCTGGTGCTGATCGACACCGCCGGCATGGCCCAGCGCGACGCCCGCACCCGCGAGCTGATGGAGATGCTGCAGCACCGCTCGATCCAGAAGCTGCTGGTCGTCAATGCGGCCGCGCAAGGCGAGACGGTCGAGGACGTGATGGCCGCCTACGGCGCTTCCACCTGCCGCGGCGTCGTCATCAGCAAGCTCGACGAAGCCGTCAAGCTCGGGCCGGCGCTCGACGCGCTGATCCGTCACAAGGCCAAGGTCGTCGGCGTCGCCAACGGCCAGCGCGTGCCTGAAGACTGGCACCGTCTTTCAGCCCAGGCGCTGGTGCAGCGTGCGCTGCGCGGCGGTGGCGGTTCGTCGTGGCGCCTCGACGCCGCCGAAGTGAACCTGATCTTCGCCGGCCGCCATGCGGTCAGCAGCGCGGCAGCGATGCACGCCTGACGCTCACTTTCCAAGTCATCTCGAACGCTTCCGAACCACAAGCACGAATAACAAGCCGTCCCGAATGCGCGACTTGAACAACCCCCCCCGCCACGCACCGTTCGACCAGGCCCACGGCCTGCGCCAGCTGTTCGCGGCCTCGCGCCAGCGCTTCGTGCCGCTGGTGCACAACCCGCACGTCGCCTTCGGCGGCGTGGCGATGGAACGCCTGTGCGCGGCCTTCGGCGAAGCCGGGCTGCACACGCTGGTCGTCGATGCCGCGGACACCGCGAGCCCGGCGCACGAGCTGGCGCAGGTCGACCTGTCGGCCTGCATCGAGAAGCTCTCCGGCAGCGTCTCCTACCTGGCCGCGCGCGGCCTGCCGATGCGCTGGCTCGATGCGCGCGGCACCACCGGCGGCTTTCTCGCCGCGCTGGCCGATGCCGCGCCGCGCGCCGAAGTGATCCTGGTGCATGCCGGCGCGTCCGACATCGCCCGCCTGTTCTCGCGCCGCATGCCGCGCCCGATCCTGCAGGCCGCCGATGCGCCGCAAAGCCTGACGCATGCCTATGCGTCGATGAAATTGCTGGCGCAGCGCCTGTCGGTGCTGGCCTTCGACCTGGTGATCGCGGCCGACGGCGCCTCGCCGCGCGTGCCGCGCATCGCCGACAGCCTGGCCGACTGCGCCGACCGATTCCTCGGTGCCGCGCTCGCCGACTGGGCGCTGGCCGACCCGACCAGCGATCCGCATGAGCCGGTGCCGCCGGCGCTGTGCCGTCTGGCCGCTGGCCAGCTCAATGAGCACGGCCACGCCGACGCCTCCTTCCACCATCCCGATCCGGCCGCGCGCGCGTTGCCGGTGGCGCGCGGCTGGTCCGCTGCGCACGCGAACTGACCTCCCGGAGCCTGAACAACATGTACACCGCCAAAGGCCGCCTCGACGCCAACGCGATGCTCAAGCAGTACAGCCCGCTGGTCCGCCGCCTCGCGCACCAGATGATCGCCAAGCTGCCCGCGAACGTCGAGATCGACGACCTGATCCAGGTCGGCATGATCGGACTGTCCGACGCGCTGACCCGCTTCGATGCGGGCCAGGGCGTGCAGTTCGAGACCTTCGCCACCCAGCGCATCCGCGGCGCGATGCTCGACGAGCTGCGCGGCAGCGACTGGATGAGCCGCGGCGACCGCCGCCACCAGCGCTCGATCGAATCGGCGGTGCACAAGCTCGAGCAGAAGCTCGGCCGCGCGCCGAACGAGAGCGAGATCGCCAAGGAAATGGGCCTGACGCTCGCCGACTACCAGGAACTGCTGGGCAAGGTGCGCGGCACGCAGCTGGTCTACCTGGAAGACATGAGCGGCGACGACGGCGACGACGACTACCTCGACCGGCACATCGCCGCCGACGAGACCGCGAACCCGCTGTCGCTGTTGAACGACCATCGCATGCGCGAGGCATTGGTCGAAGCCATCAAGAACCTGCCCGAACGCGAGCAGTACGTGATGAGCATGTACTACGAGCACGACATGAATCTCAAGGAGATCGCTGCCGTGCTCGGCGTGACCGAATCGCGTGTGTGCCAGCTGCACAGCCAGAGCATTGCGCGGCTGCGGAGCAAGTTGCGCGAGTGGTGATCGATCGCAGCCGCCGTCGAGGCGACTGACAACGCAAAAGGCCGGCTTGTTGCCGGCCTTCGTGCTTCTACTTCTGGCGAGGCGCCGACGGCCGCAACGGCGCGGCAACGGCCCACGCCTAGCCTTCGGGGCATTCCTGCTACCCCCGAGGAGCCCCCATGAGACTGATTGCTTTCGCCTTCGCCGCCGCCACTGCGGCAGGCGGGCTGGCCAGCGGCCACGCCGTCGCCCAGTACCAGCCGCAACCGCGGATCCTGTACTCGGCGCCGCTGATGGGAAGCAACTCGTACACCTGCAGCGTGGCCAACGTTTCGGCCAATCCGGTCACGATCAGCCAGTTCCGCTTCGACACGCTGGACGGCCCGATCACCCAGCCGACCACCTGCAATGTCGGCATGTCGACGACGCTTGACCCGGGTGAACACTGCAGCACCACGTTGCCTCTCAACGGCCCCTTTGCAGGCCTCTTCACGGTGGCCTGCCGGATCAGGCATACCGGGGGCGAAAACGCGGTGCAAGGGTCCTTGCAGGGTTTCGGGACCCAACCCAGTGGCGCGCCGTCGCTGATGGGCGTCTCGCGGCTGCAGTCGGTGGGATTCACCGCGGCCCCTTGATCAGCTCTGTGCACCCACCGACGAAAGGACTCTTCATGCGACCGACTCTCATCGCCCTCGCCACCACCGCCGTGGTGGGATCGCTGGCCGGCGGCCACGCCGCCGCGCAAGTCCAGACCCCACCGCCGCCGGCCCAGGCCATACGCATCCTGGTCTCGGAACCGCTGAGGTCAGGCAATTGGTACGTGTGCACCGTGGCCAACGTTTCGGCCAGCCCGGTCACCCTCAGCCAATACCGCTTCGACAGCTCGAGCGGTGCAATCTACGAGCCGTCAACCTGCGGAGCGACACCCGTGACACTCGAGCCAGGCCGGCACTGCTTCACCTCCTTGAGGCTCAGTAGCCTCGAGGCGGGCCTCGCCAGCGTGGCCTGCCGCATCAGACACAGCGCAGGCGAGAACGCGGTGCTGGGGTCACTTCAGGGCTTCGTGGATGGCCCCGGCACCGCGCCCTACCTGATCGGCGTCTCGCAGTTGCGGTGGATCGGGGCGACCGCGGCACCCTGATCCGCCTCTTCGCGCGGCAACGCCGCGGCAACGGCCCGGCCCAAGGTGGGTGTGCGGCTCGTTTTCGTATCCACCGGAGTAACTGATGTTCAAAAACTGCTTGCCGGCTTGCGCCGGCGTCCTGGTTCGGCCTGCCCAAGCCCTGGGTCGGGACGCTTCGAAACGGCGGGCACGAGCCCGGCCCGCCGCAATCCTGTGCGGCGCCCTGTTCACTGCGTTGGCGGTCAGCGGGGCTGGCGTACAGGCCGCGATCGTGAACACGGCGCAGGTGGTGGTATCGCCCAGCTTCATCGGTGGCAGCGGCCCGTTCCACGAAGTGGTCAGCAACCAGTCCGGTGCGGCAAGTCTCAGCGGCAGCGCGACCGGTGGCGGCAACTCCAGTGGCGCTGGCATGACGTACGTCGACTGGGGCGTGGTCAAGCTCTCCGGTGAGGCGTTCGGTTCGCTGAACACCATATCCCGGGGCAGCTTTCGCGACGAGGTCCTGATCACCGCCCCGGGCGTCCCCACCGGCACCTTCGGTACGCTGATCTTTTCGATCATGGTCGACGGGTCGCTGGCCGCCGGTTCGGAAGGCGGCACCGTGGCAAGGTGGCAACTCGATGCCGACCTCGGCGGTGGCGCCTACGACATTTCCGCCCGCGGCAGGCAGAACGGCGCCGAGCTCGGTGGCGCGTACATCGGCAGCCCGTTCGGCGAGTTCAGCGGGACGGGGACGTTTCAGTTCGGCATCGCCTCGCAGCTGCTCGTCGAACTCACGGCCTCCGCGCAGGTCGGCTACAGCCAGACGTCGACCGGCCTGCCCAGCGCGTCGTACGACCTGGCCCACTCGCTGTACTGGGGCGGCATCAACAGCGTCTCGCTCAATGGCGTAGCGCTGTCCGACTACAGCGTCAGCTCCGGTTCGGGCACCGATTACCGCGACTCGATGGTGCCCGTGCCGCAGCCCGTGCCGGAGCCCGCTTCGCTGGGCCTGGCGCTGGCCGGGCTGGGCCTGCTGGCCGGCCGGCCGTGGCGCCGCCGGGGTTGATGTTCGGTTCCGTCCCGTTGGCGTCAGCGCAACGCTGGCCCGAATCGGGCGTTCGTGGCGGCCGGTGGAATGGAACCCGACGCTGAGTTGCGCGCCGAAGTCCGCACCGGGAAGTGGCAAGGAGTGAGGCAGTCGATGGCCTGCGACTGCGCACCCGCTGGCATGATCGCCCCATGCTGGCGCTCGAACTGCTCGGCCCCATGGCGCTGCGCCGCGATGGCCGGCCGCTGCCGTTGACAGTCAAGAAGACCCAGGCGCTGCTGGTTCTGCTGGCGCGCGGCGGCGTGCAGCCGCGCCTGCGCATCGCGGCGCTGCTGTGGCCCGAGCTCGACGAAAGTACCGGTCGGCGCAACCTGCGGCGCGAACTGGCCCGCTTGCGCGACGCCGGCGCGGCCGACGCCGTGGCGGCCGATGGCGACATGCTGGCGCCGGCCGACGAGCTCGTCATCGACAGCCGGGTGTTCGAGCACGGTCTCGCCGACGGCCGGCCGGACGACGCGCTGGCACTGTGGCGTGGCCCGCTCGCCGATGGCCTGGTGCTCGATGACGCAGCGCCCTTCGACGAGTGGCTGGCCCAGCAGCGCGAGAGCCTGCAACGCCTGCGCCAGCGCGCGCTGGAAGCCTCGGCGCAAGCGCATGAAGCGCGCGGCAACGCTGTTGCCGCGCTGCAGCGCATCGAGACGCTGCTCGCCGAAGACCCGCTGCAGGAGCAGCGCCACCGCGATGCGATGCGCTTGCTGGCCGCCTGCGGCCAGCGCGAGGCGGCGCTGGCGCAGTACACGCGCTGCCGCAGCCTGCTGCAGCAGGAGCTGGGTCTGCAGCCGATGGCCGAGACCGAGGCGCTGCTGGCAGCCTTGCGCGGCGGCGCCGCGATGCCACAGCAGTTGCCGCCGCAGACGCGGCCGTTGCCCCCGGCGGTCGCCGGCCCGGCCGCGCTGCTGCCCGAGATCCTGCCATTCGTCGGCCGCGAAGCCGAGCTGGCCTGGCTCGAAGGCGCCTGGCGCACCGGCAATGCAGTGCTGGTCGAAGGCGAGGGCGGCTTGGGCAAGACCCGGCTGGTGCTGGACTTCGTGGCCGCGCAGGGCCCCTACGCCGTCTGCCGCTGCCGGCCGGGCGACAGTGAGGTGCCGTACGCCGCCTTCACGCGCGCCCTGCGGGCGCTGGCAGGTCCGGCACCGGTGCTCGACGGCGTGCCGCGTTGGGTCGCCGACGAATTGGCGCGTCTGCTGCCCGAGCTGGGGGTTCCGCCGCCGGCCATCCGCTCCGGCGACGAACACAACCGCTTCTTCGAGGCCTGCGCGCAGGGCTGGCAGCTGCTGGCGGGCGAGAACTTCGACGCTGTCGTGCTCGACGACTGGCACCATGCCGACACCGCCAGCCACAGCCTGCTGGCCTTCGTCGCTCAGCGCCGGCGCGAGTTCGGTTGCCGCGGTGCGCGCGAATGCGTGGTGCTGCGGCCCGAGCTGGCGCCCGAGGCTATGGGCCGGCTGACCGACGGGCTGCAGGCGCTGACGCTGCGCTTGCCGCCGCTGGACGAGGCGGCAGTGTTCGATCTCGTGCGCCTGCTTTCCGGTGCCAGCGGCCCGCACCGGTTTGCTGCCCGGCTGCGCCAGGCCACCGCCGGCAACCCGTTTTTCATCGCCGAGACATTGCGCCACCTGGCCGAGCAGCAGTGGCTGGCCGCCGACGCCGGTGGCGTCTGGTACACGCCGTTCGACGATGCGATGCAGGACTATCACGAGCTGCCGGTGCCGGCCAGCGTGCGCGAAGCCGTGCTCGGCCGCGTCCAGCGTCTGGGCGCGGCGAGTGTGCGGGTGCTGGAAGCGGCGGCGCTGGCCGGTGAGCCGTTCGCGCCCTTGTTGCTGGCGCCGGCCTGCGCGCTGTCGGAGCTGGCGGTGGTGCTGGCGATCGAGGCAGCGGTGGCTGCTCAGCTGCTGCGCGAACACGAGTCAGGCGGTTTCGCCTTTGCGCACGACCAGGTGCGGCAGGCGCTGGAAGCGTCGCTGACGCCCGAGCGCCGGCGCCTGGTGCACCGCCGCCTGGCGCTGGCAGCCGTTGCGACCGATGCCGACCCGGCCCAGACGGCGGTGCATTTCGAGTCCGGCGGCGAACCGGCACGCGCGGTCGCGCTGCGGCTGGCGGCGGGTGACGCTGCGCGGCGCCTGTTCGCCAACCCGCAGGCCCACGAGCATTGGCAGGCCGCGTTGGCTGACGGGCCCACGCCGCGGCAGGCGCTGCAGCTGCAGCTGCGCTGCGCCCAGGTGCAGGCCGATCTGGGCGACGGACCCGGGGCGCTGGAGCGCATCAGCGCATTCGACGGCCTGTCGGTCAGCGCCGGCCTAGCGTCAGAAGAGAGCGGCCCGATGCTGCTGGCGGTGGCCGAGCTCGAGGCCGATCTGCAGCGCGCCGCGGCGGCGCTGCTGCGCATCGATGCCTTGCTCGCCGGCCCGTGCGACGCCGCTCTGCGCGCCAAGGCCTTGCGCGTGCGCGGCCACGCGCTGGTCAAGCTCGGGCGCATCGATGACGCGCAGCAGGCCTTGCAGGCGGCGCTGGACCTGGCCGCCAGCGGCCCGCTGGAGCAGTTCGCGCTGCTCGACACGCTGGCCATGATCGAGTACCAGCGAGGCAACCCGCTGCGCGCGCTCGCGCTGGTGCGCCAGGCCACGGCCTTGTCGAAGGCGCACGGTGATCGGCGCGGCAGCGTCATCGGCCACCACCACACCGGTGTCCTGCTGATGATCCTCGGCGAGGTCGACGCCGCCTGGGCCGAGCTGGAACGGGCTCGGGTGATGGCCGCCGAGATGCACCTGATCGAACAGGAACGCGACGTCATCCTCAACCTGATCAAGATCCACGCCGACCGCGGTGAGGTCGGGCGGGTGCTGGCGCTGGCCGACGAAGCCTGGCGACTGTCGCCCGCTTTCGCGCGGCCGCGCACGCGGCAGAGCCTGCTGCAGGCGCGTTTCCATGGCCACAGCGTGCTCGGACAGCTCGGGCCGGCACTGGCCATCGCCGAGCAGGTGCTGGCCGATGCCGAACGCGAGCCGGAGCCGCATGCCTTCCAGTACGCGGTGCTGGCGGTGCTGGACCTGCTGGTCTTCCTGGGCGATTTCGACCGCGGCCGCGCGCTGCTGCAGCGGCTGGCCGGCCGCGGCACCGATCAGATGGCCTACCTGGGCGTCAAGGTGGCGTTCAACCAGGCTTTCCTGGAGACGCGCGCCGGCAACCCGGTGCTGTCGCGGCACCTGTTGGCCGAGGTCCGTCTGCGTGCGACGCTGGAGGAGCCCCAGGATCGCGCGACGCTGGCGCTGCGCGAGGCCGAGTTGCAACTCGCCGAAGGTGACGCCCGCGCCGCGCTGGCCAGCCTGGAACCGTGGCGCGACGCGGTGCCCAACGTCGAGTTGCTGGCGCTGATCTGGGCCGTGCGGCTGGCGGCCCAGCAGCGTCTGGGCGAGGTGGCACAGGCCGACTGGCAGCAGGCGCGCGCCGCGCTGGAAGCCGGCCGCATGCCGGCGCTGGAGGCCCTGGAGCTGCAGCGTGCGCTGCTCGCCAGTGCGGCGTTGCCGCACGATGCACAAGCGCTGGCCGCGAGCGTGCAGCAGACCACCGCGCGCCTGGCCGACAGCCTGGCCGACTGGCCCGACCATCGCGCGCGTTTCCTGGCACGGCTGGCCGGCTGAAGGCGGCGGGCGTCGCCGCATCACCCCAATCGCCCTCGAGCAGCTCGCAGCAGCGCTGGTACTGCGCCAGCGCTGCGCCGGCCCCCGGCGCCGCTACGGGCGATACATCGTCTGAAGGTAGAACGAGCGCGGCGCCATCGGCAGGTCGTTGGGAATCGACAGCCCGGGCGCCAGCGACGGCTCACGCACGTCGGCGTTGAACAGGTTTCGCACCGAGGCGGTGACTTCCCACCCGAGGCTGCTGCGGCCGCTGCGCAATGTCATGTCAAGCGTCGTGTAGTCGCGGATCGCCGGCCGCGCATCGCCGGCTGCGCGCCGGCGGCCCGCCACGTGATTGACTTGCGCGCCGAGCAGCCAGCCTCCGGCAAAGCGCCCGTCCGAGCGGATGAACAGATGGTGGTGCGGTGCATGGCCGGCATCCCGGCCGCTGGCCGTGTCGATCGAGCGCTGCAAGGCGTAGTGGCCGGCGATGCGCCATGCCCGGCTCGCATCCCAGTTCACTTCCACTTCGGCGCCCCGGCCGCGCTGGCTTCCGGTGTTGTTGAACAGGCTCGCTTCCGACAGGCGGATGATCTGCCCCATGTCGTAGCGGAACAGGCTCAGGTTGACCCGCGTGTCGGGCCTTGCGTGCCATGCCAGGGCTGCTTCCAGCGTCTCGATGGTTTCCGGCCGCAGGTTCGGATTGCCGCGGTTCACCGGGTTGTTGATGCTGTAGAGCTCGATGAACGACGGGGCGCGGAATGCCCGCCCGTACAGCAGCTTGGCCGTGAGGTCCAGCCGCGCATCCCAGACCAGCGCGACGCGCGGATTGGTGGTGCCGCCGAAGTCCGAGAACTGATCGTGTCGCACGCCTGCGGTGAGCGTCCAGTCGCGCGCGAAGCTCCATTCGTCCTGCGCGTAGAAGTAGCTCAGCCTGCGGCGCTGCGGCGCGAGGAACGAGTCCGCCACCGGAAACTCGATCACCGCGGCGCCGGGCGTCGGCGTGGGCAGGCCGGCGAACGGCCCCGAGCTGATGAAGCTGAAGTTCTTGAGCTCCTGTGTCCGGTACAGGTCGAGGTCGTCGTGCCCCGCGCCGAGCCGCAGCTGGTGGTGGATGAACCCGGCATACGTGGCCACCGCCGACAGCCGGACATGCCGCTCCCAGAGGTTCGGCGCGCCGAACATGCCGTTGGGGAACGCGCCGCCGAACGCGCCGGGCGGGAACAGCTGCAAGGGCTGCGGGAACTGCTGCGTGTGGTACAGGGTGCTCGCACTGAAATCCGCGCGCCAGTGCTTCGCGATCTCGACATCGCTCCAGGAGAGATCGGTCGTCGCGCGCACGGTCCTGGCCCGGCCGACCGGGTCGAGCGCGCTGGCCACGCCCGGCCCCACGCCCCCGTTGTCGCGCAGCTTGTAGCCGGCACGCAGGCGCAGCTTGCCGCGGGCCAGGTCGAGGCTGCCGTCGAGCGCGTCGTAGAAGGTGTTGACCGGGCCCGGCGCCAGGCTCGCCCGCGTTCCAAAGAGTGAATCGAGAAGGGTCTGGGCGTCGGCCGCGACGGTGCGCCGCCAGCCCTCGGTGCGCCCGACGCGCAGGTAGGCCGCCACGTCCAGCTCGCCGAGCTTGCCGCCGTACTGCATCCACCCATCGCGGCTGCGGAACGACCCTGCGCGCGCGCCGAGCTCGATGCCGGGCGTCTCGGCGGCGGTCTTGGTGACGATGTTGATGACGCCGGCGTACGCGTCGGCGCCGTAGAGCGCGGAGCCGGGGCCGCGGATGACTTCGAGGCGCGCGATGTTCTCCACCGGCTGGCCGTACCAGACGTTGCCGCGGTTGCCGAAGAACAGCGTCGTCATCGGCACGCCGTTCTGCAGCACCAGCGTCTGCGCGTTGAAATCGCTGTGGATGCCGCGAATCAGGTACTGCGGCGCATACGCCTGCACGCTGCGGCTGACATGCATGCCCGGGACGGCTTCGAGCGCTTCATCGAGATCGACGGCGCCCATCGCGGCCATGTCGGCCGCCGTGATGACGGTGGCCACGGCCGGCGCGCGGCGCAGCGGCTGCGGGCGGCCGGTCACGATGCTGATCGTCGAGCGGTCGCCGAAGGCCATCGACAGCTCGTCTTCCTCGACCATCGATTGCGCTGCCAGGCTGCCCGCCTGCAAGGCCACCGCCCATGCGAGTGCCTGCGAGACACAGGTCGAATGGCGCATCCTCGGCCTCCTTCTCGGCGCTGCCGGCGAAGGATGCACCAGCCGCCCGAGCGGATCAAGGCGGCGTCAGCCCAGTCCGGTCCGTCGCCGCCCGGCCGGGCGGCCTGCCGCGGCGCCCGCTGCCGCGGCGGCCAGCGCCAGCAGTGCCAGCGCCAGCGAGCTCGGCTCGGGCACGCTGACCGCGGCGTCGACGCCCAGGATGTCCAGCGCCCAGGCGGCGCTGCGGCCGTCGAAACCCGTGTTGCCCGCGCCGAGGAAGCCGTCGCCCAGCGTCGGCCCGATGGCGAAGTTCGCGAACTGGCTCAGCGCCACCGTGTAGGTGCCGCTGGGCAGGCCCGTGACCGCCAGCAGCGCATCCAGCGCCGAGCCGGTCGCGGGATCGGTGGCCACGCTGGGGTCATCGTCATTGGACGTTAGCAAGATCGCGCCGATGCCGTTGCCCAGGAACAGGCTGACGATCGGATCGAAGCCGCCGGCGGCGATCGTGTCGCCCGCCGCGTTGATCCCGCCGGCATACGACCAGGTGCGCAGCGTCACGTCGGCGGTGGTGGCCAGCGTGAAGCTGAAGGTCTGCACGTCGTTGTCGCCCGCCAGGTTGCCGGTGAAGGACACGTTCGCGGCCCAGGCCGAGACGCTGCCCGCTGCCACGGCTGCCGCCGCCAATGCGGTTCTCAGAGTTCGCTTCATGGTTGCTCCGTCAGCCGGCCGGGCCGGCCGCATGTGTGGATGAAGGCGCCACCAACCGACACCCCTGTCCGGCTCGATGGCGGGTGGTGATACGCACGGCGGCCGCACACCGGATGCGCTGCGGCATGGATCCCCCCACGGACGTGGGGGGTGCGGAAATTCCGCCGCGCCGCCGCATCCGCCGCCGCAGGCGCCGCGTACAGCAGCAACCACGGCCCACGGTTCGTCGAGCCCGGGCAGTGCGCACGCACAGCTTCCGCGTTAGGAGGCTGCGGCATCAACCTTCTCGAGGAACTGAATCCATGACTCCGATCCGCAAGAACCCGCGACGCTGGATTCGCCGCATCGCCGCGCTCGCGCTGGCCGCCACCGGCATTGCCGCGCAGGCATCGAGCCACCGCGAGGCGCTGGCCGTGTTGAACGAACCCTGCGCCGACAACACCGACACCTACGCCTGGGTCAAGCCGGGCGCGCACGACAAGCTGTACCTGATCATGAACTTCAACCCGCTGCACGAGCCGGGCCAGGGCAACCAGGGTCTGCGCGCGTGCAACGGCTACCGCTACCAGTTCCACATCGGCATGGGCACGAGCCTGGCCGACCGCGTGGTCTATCGGGTGGAGTTCAAGAACACGCTGGTGCCCGAAGCGGCGCCGAGCCCGAGCGATCCGCTGGGCGGCGGCAACGAGCTGCTGTGGCAGCTGACCGGCGGCACTGAGACGATGAAGGTCACCCGCATCGTGCGCTCGGGCCGGCCGATGCCCATCGACGAGGCCGACCCGACCCGCACCACGGTGCTGGCCGACAACCTGCCGGTGCTGCCCAACAACCACGGCCCGCAGACCGACCGCCTGATCTACGGCCTCGGCACGTTCCAGGGTTACGACTCGGGCGACGCCACCAGCCGCGAAGTGGGGCTGTACGACCAGAGCTTCGTCGACCGCTTCATCCATTCACTGGCCAACGGCGGGCGCGTCATCGCCGGGCAGTTCGACGATCCCTACCAGCTCGACGAGAAGGGCGTCTTCGATCTCGTGAACCTCAACCGCGACGACCTGGGCGGCATCCCCGGTGCGCGCCGGCCGCCGGGCAAGGACGTGTTCACCGGCTTCAACGTCTTCTCGATCGCGCTCGAGGTGCCGATCACCGATCTGTTCCCCGGCGGCATCCCGCACAACGGCACGCTGGTGGCCAATTCCACCGACAGCCTGCTGCGGGTGCACTCCAGCATCAACCGCCAGCGCGTGCAGACGGTCGACATGGCCAACGCCATCACCGGCCTGAAGGGCGCGGGTGACTGGGTGCAGGTCGGCCGCAACGGGCTGCCGCTGTTCAATGCCGGCCTGGTGGGCACGCAGCGCCACACGCTGTACCTGCGCTCCGGCCCCGAGCGCGACATCACCAACTTCGGCGCCGACGTGCTGTTCCCGGTGCTGGTGCGCAACGCCGACGCGCTGGGCATCTACCGCGCGCTGGGCGTGCCGCAGTCCGCGGTGAACACGCTGAAGGGCCCGCGCCTGGACATCGTCAACGCCATCAACCTGGGCCGGCCGATTCCGGTGGCCGACGGCTTCACCGGCGACGTGATCACGCTGGACGCGGCCATCGATTCGAGCTTCCCGAACGGCCGCCGCCTCGGCGGCGGCACGGCGCCGAACCGCAACCAGGTGAACGTGAACACGGTGCTGATCAGCCTGATCGTCGCCGGCAACCCGGCCGCCGGCCTGGCCAAGGGGGTCGAGGTCAACGACAAGGACTACCTGAGCCGCTTCCCCTTCCTGGCCCCGGCGCACCAGGGCCTGCTGCAGGGCCATGGCGGGATCAACGTGCCGACGGTGCCGGACATTCCGACGCCGTGACCTGCGCGGCAGCGCGCGGTCAGACGTGAGACGTCAGGCGCGCGGTCGCGGCCAGCAACTGCTCGATGTCCTGCTGATCGTTCAAGGTCGACAGCGACACCCGCACGATGCTGTCCAGGCCGCGCGCGCGCACGTCGAGCGGCGTGTAGCGCACGCCGTTCGCGCCGACACGAATGCCTTGCTCTGCGAGGCTGGCCTTGACCTGCATCGCATCGATCCCGTCGACGGTGAACGAGACCAGGCCGGATTGCGTGCCGCTGCCGAGGTCGCACAGCTGCACACCGGGTACCCGCCGCAGCGCTTCGCGCAGCTGCGACGCGAGCGACTGGATGCGCGCTGCGATGCGCTCGACGCCGATCGCCAGCGCCAGCTCGATCGATCGTTCGAGCCCGAGCCACAGCGCCACCGGTTGCTCGCTGGTCTCGAAGCGCCGTGCGTCGTCGCGCAGCGGCGAGCCGTCGGGCGACCACGGCGCCGACAGCACGTCGACCCACGGCGGATCGAGCCGTTCGAGCAAGCCGCGCCGCACGTACAGCAGCGCCGTGCCGCGCGGCCCCCGCAGGTGCTTGCGGCACGCGCTCTTGAGGATGTCGCATTGCAGCGCCTCGACGTCGATCGGCAGCTGGCCGAGCGCCTGGCCCGCATCGATGAAATAGGGCACGCCGGCAGCACGCGTGATGCGGCCGATCGCCGCGGCATCGTTGATCAGGCCGCCATTGGCCGGCAGCCAGGTCAGCGAGACGAGCTTCACGCGCTCGTCGATCAGCGCGGTGAGCGCCTGCGCATCGACGCTGCCGTCGTCGCGGCAGGGAATCGCTTCGACGCGCGCACCAGCGCGCTGCGCGGCACGTTCGTAGGTCGCCAGGTTGCCGCCCCATTCCTGCCGCCCGACGAGGATGCGGTCACCCGGGCGCAGCGGCGGCAGCGCAGCGAACGCCGCGCCGAAGGCCGCCGAGCCGCTGCCGGCCAGCGCGATCTCGTCGGGGCGGGCGTTCAACAGCCGCGCCGCGCCGTCGCGCAGCGCCTGCAGCCGCGGCGCGACCGCGGCCTCGGCGTCCATCGCGCCGCAGCGCGCCTCGAGCCGCAGGTGATCGCTGATCGCCGTGTGCGCGGCCTGCGGCATCAGCGACGCGCCGGCATGGTTCAGGTGCACGGCGTCGCTCAAGCCGGGCGTCGCCGCGCGCAGCGTCTGCAGCTCGGCTGATCCGATCATGGCCGCGTACTTTCGCTGGCAGGACGCAAACGCAGCAGCGCGTCGACCTCGACCGCCGCACCGGCCGGCAGGCTGGCGACGCCGATCGCCGTGCGCACATGGCGGCCGCGCTCGCCGAGCGCCGCGACGAGCAGGTCCGACGCGCCGTCGGCGACGCGGCTGTGGGCGTCGAAGCCGGGGGCCGCGGCGATGAAGACGCCCAGGCGCAGAACATGCTCGATGCGCTCGCTGGCGCCGTCCAGCGCCGCATCGATCGCCGCCAGCAGATGCAGCGCGGCCTGCTGCGCCTCGTCGCGCGTCGCTTCGACCGACAGTCCGGCGCCGACCGGTCCGGCCTTGGCCGCGCCGACGCGCCCGATCTGCCCGGCCGTCAGCAGCAGCTCGCCGCCCTGCAGGCTGGTGAGGAAGTTGGCCACCGGCGGTTCAACGGCGGGCAGCGTGTGGCCGAGCTCGGCCAGGCGACGGGACAGTGCGCTCATGGGGATCCTTTCGGGTCAGGGAAACAGATTCGATCCAGCGCCGGCGCGACCACCAGCAGCAGCTTGCCGTGCGTGCCGCGCCCGGCCAGCGCGCGATGCGCATCGGCGGCGCCGGCCAGCGGGAACTGGCGATCGATGCGCAGCTGCACCGTGCCGGCGGCGAGCGCGTCGAACACCAGCGCGGCGCGCTGGCGCAGCGTGTCGGAGTCCGCCACGTAGTGCGGCAGCCGTGGCCGCGACAGCGTCAGGCTTTTCTGCATCAGCGCCAGCACCTCCGCGGTGCCGGCTGGCCGCTCGCGGCGCCGAACAACACCAGGTGGCCGCGCGGCGCCAGCGCCGCCAGGCTGCCCTCGAAGGTCGCGGCGCCGACCGAATCGAACACCCCCTTGACACCGCGGCCCTCGGTGCGCAGCAGCAGCTCGGCGCACCAGTCGGCGCCAGCGTCGTAGCGCAGCGGCTCGACGCCGATGCCACGCAACCAGGCCGCCTTCTGGTCCGACGAGACGGTGCCGAACGCACGATGGCCACGGGCCTTCAGCCACTGCACCAGCCAGCCGCCGACACCGCCCGCCGCGGCATGCACCAGCACCGCATCGCCAGGCGCGAGGCGGGCGACATCGTGCAGCAGCATCAGCGCGGTCAAGCCGTGTTCGAGCGCGGCGGCCGCGTCGCGCAAGCTGATGGCGTCCGGCACGCGCACCAGGTGCTCGGCGGGCACGGCGAGCTGCTCGGCGTAGCTGCCCTGCACGCCGGTGGTGAAGGCGACGCGGTCGCCGCGTTGCCAGCCGCTGCCGGCCGGCGCGGCCGCGATGCGGCCGCTGCCTTCGAGCCCGGGCTGCAGCGGCAGCATCACGCCGGGATAGCGGCCCTCGCACTGGTACAGGTCGACGAAGTTGACGCCGGCGTAGGCGATGTCGACGAGCAGCGCGCCTTCAGGCGGCGGCAGCTCGTTGAGCTCCAGCTGCTCCGGTCCGCCGAAGCGGTGAACGACGATGGCTTTCATGCGGTGGGGGACCTCGCTTGCACAATGCGGCGCGATCATCCCGGCCGCCGGCGGCGCTGAACAGCGAGGCCTTGGCACATTGACCTTGAGGATTTCGCACCATGCGCGACCGCTTGCCGCCGCTGTTCTCGCTGCAGGCCTTCGAAGCCGCGGCGCGGCTGGGCAACTTCTCGCGCGCTGCGGCCGAGCTGAAGCTGACGCCCGGCGCGGTCAGCCGGCAGATCCGCCAGCTCGAGGACTGGTGCGCGCTGACGCTGTTCGAGCGCCGCGGCCCGCAGGTGCGCCTGACGCGCGATGGGCAGGAGCTGCTGGGGCGCCTGGGCGCGCCACTCACCGCGCTGCATGAAGCGGTCTACCCGAGCGCCGACGCCGCCGCGCAGACGCTGCAGATCGAGACACTGGCGTCGACCGCGAAGGCCTGGCTGCTGCCGCGCTTGCCGGACTTCGTCGCGCGCCATCCGCAGGTCGCGCTGATCGTGCAGACCGACTACGCGCTGATCCGCCCGCCGCCGCGCGTGCCGATGGTCGCGCTGCGCCATGGCGCGCAGCCGGCGGGCGACGAGTTGGCGAGCGAGCGGCTGTTCGAGGACCGCCTGCTGGCGGTCGCCGCCCGGGCCGGCTGCAGGCCCTCGACGCGGATCTCCGGCGCTGGCCGGCACGCACCTGGCTGCAGCACATCAGCCTGGACGGCCGCGCGTGGTTCGACGCCGCCGGGCTGCCCACGGACTTCGAGGCCGCCGGCCCGGCCTTCAACGACGCCGACGTCGCGCTCGATGCCGCGCAGCACGGCCTCGGCGTCGCGCTGACGCGGCTGTCGCTGGCCTGGCCGCGGCTGCAGTCAGGCCAGCTCGTGATGGCCAGCCCGGTGGTCTGCCGCGCGCCGCGCGACAACTGGCTGATCCTGCGCGAGGACAGCGCCGCGCTGCCCGCGGTGCGGCACTTCGTGCAGTGGATCCGCGGCCAGGCGGCGGACTGGCGCGCGCAGATGGATCAGTTCGACGCCGATGCGTTACCGTCGCGCCCATCGTCGTAGCGTGGGAAAGGGAGTGCGCATGTCGGATTCGAACTCGGACCGCAAAGGCCTGCTGAAGAACATCGTCGACGGCGCCAAGAGCGTCACCGGGCTGGCGAGCAGCTCGCTGTCGGGTGCGGCCGATGCCGTCGCGCGCACGCTGCCCGATGCGCGTTCGATCAAGCAGGGCGTCGGCCGCGCGTTGATCGTCGGCGGGCGCACGCTCATCGATCCGAAGGTCGTGGTCGGTGAGTTCGCGGTGCAGATGGGCGAGCGGCTGGCGGCAGCGGCGCCCGACGACGACTGGCTCGCCCTGGCGGCGGTCGACGATGGCTTCGCGGTGCTCGCCCGCGGCCCGGAGTCCGACGTGCGCACGGCCATCGAGGGCGCGCGGGCCGAGGGCGCCTCGGTGTTGTTGTGCCGCGTCGTCGCGGCACACGCCGGCGCTTCGGGTCGTTGACCCCGGATTTCAGGACGCCGCGGCGCTAACGAACGACATACGCGGCCAGCGCGTCGACTGCGTCACGCCGGCTGGGCCCGCGGGCTGGCGGCGGTCTCGCGCGTCTTGTCGGCCGCCGTGTCGGGCCGCACGGCTTCGCGCTGCCCGAGCGTGAACTCGAACACCGCGCCCACGCCGGGCGCGCCGCTGGCGCTGATCGTGCCGCCGTGGCGCTGCACGATGCGCTGCACGATCGTCAGGCCGATGCCGTTGCCGTGGAAGTCGTCGTTGCGGTGCAGCCGCTGGAAGGGCTGGAACAGGCGCCCCACCAGCTCGGGCTCGAAGCCGGCGCCGTTGTCCTCGATGCGCAGCAGCAGCTGGCCTTCGGCATCGCGCTGGCCGCTGAAGGCGATGCGCGGCCGCGGCACGCGGCGCGTGAACTTCGCGGCATTGCCGAGCAGGTTCTGCAGCACGATGCGCAGCTGCTGCGGCGAGGCCCAGACGACGAGCGCGGGCTCGATCTGCCAGTCGACCGGCGCCGCGCGTTCGAGCACCGGCAGCTGCGCGATGACCTCCAGCGCCAGTGCGCTCAGGTCGACCGCCTGGCGCTCGATCGCCGCGCTCGACGAGCGCGCCAGCTCGAGCAGCGCTTCGAGCGTCGCCAGCATCTCCTGCGCGGCGCGCGACTGCAGGTCGAGCAATTCGCCTTCGCCCGCATCGAGCCGCGCGCCCAGGCGCTGGCGCAGCAGCTCGGCCAGGCCCTGCACATGTCCGATCGGCGTGCGCAGCTCGTGCGCCAGCTGGCGCGCGAAGGCATCGAGGTCGCGGTTGGCGAGCTCGAGCTCGCGCGTGCGCGCAGTCACCGCCAGCTGCAGCTCGCGGTTGTGGCGCTGCAGCATCTGCTCGGTCACCTTGCGCAGCGTGATGTCGCGGCCGACGCCGTGGTAGCCGACGAACTCGCCGCTGTCGTCGAAGCGCGGCGCGCCGGCCAGCGAGAGCCAGATCGTGCGGCCGTCGTCGCGCTGCACCGGGAACTCCAGCGCGCGGAAGGGCTGGCGCATGTCGAGCTCGTCGCGGTGCAGCGCCCATTGCTCGACCGCCAGCGCATCGGGATAGGCTTCCCAGCGCGTCTTGCCGACATTGCGCAGCACCAGGTTGCCGAAGCGCCGCAGCATGTCGGCCGATGGCTGCGGGAAGCGGTGCTGGTCGTCGGTGATCCAGTACCAGTCGGCCGACAGCCCGGCCATCACCGCATAGCGCTGCTCGCTGGCCTGCAGCCGGCGGAAGGCTTCCTTGTTCGAGGTGATGTCGCGCGCCACGCCTTCGTAACCGCCGAACAGGCCGTCGCTGCGAAAGCGCGGCCGGCCCGAGAGGGCGATCCAGCCGCGTTCGCGCGCGCCGAGGCCGCTGATCGCGATCTCGACGTCGCGGAATTTCTCCTGCCGTTCGAGCAGGTCGTGGAAGCTCGCCCAGCCCATCGCCGGCGGCTGCAGAAAGGCCAGCTCGTCGTGGCGCCGGCCGAGCAGGTCGCCCAAAGCGCGGCCGGCGGGCTTGGCGATCGGCGCATCGGCCGAGAGGTTCGACAGCTTGAAGCGCTGGTCGATCTCCCAGTACCAGTCGGTCGACATCTCGACGCGCGCGCGCCAGCGCCGCTCGCTCTCGCTGATCACCCCTTCGACCTGCTCCGCCAGATCGCCGAAGGCCGACGGCACCGCGCGGCGCGGTTCACGCAGGCCGGCAACGGCCGTTTCCCATTGGCCGCGCCGCAATTCCTTGGCGGTCTGGCGCAGCGTGTGCGCGGCGAAGCGTTGCGCGCGCCACAACACGCCGGCCAGCGCGCCGAGCAGCAGCAGGCTCACTGCGCCGGCGATCAGACCCCGCTGCAGCGCGGCGGCCGGCGCACCGGCGAAGGCCGGCGCCAGCCACCACAGCGCCGCCGCGGCGGCCAGCGCCGCGCCGACGCCCAGACAAGCCGCACCGAGCCGCAGCGCGGACGTCGATGACGCCGTGTCTGCGCGCAACGGAGAGGCGCTGTCGGACCAGGGCAAGGTTTCGCCGCCCGGGTCCGCAGGCAAAGCCTGGCGTCCGCGTGTCTTCAATGCTGTGATCCCCAGAACGACCTGTCATCGCGCGGCTGCTGCGTTGGCCGCCGCTGCGTGTCGAAATGTACGTGCTCCCGCCCCAGCTGTCGATTTCGCCCCGCCTCGTTCGTCGTGGGAGCAGGCCCCCAGGCGGCGGCAAATGCCCGCCGCCGCCCCCAAGGGGGTGAGTCACTCGGGAGCGGCCCGTCGTTGACTCAGCAGGCACCCCATGTGCCGCATCGTCCACCCCCAATGCCCAAGGAGGCTTTCCATGAGTTATATCGATGGATTCGTCGTCGCCGTGCCGACCGACAAGCGCGAGATCTACAAGACCCACGCGGCCAAGGCGGCGGATGTATTCAAGGAGAACGGCGCGCTGCGCGTCGTCGAGGCCTGGGGGGACGACGTGCCCGAGGGCAAGCTCACCTCGTTCCCGATGGCGGTCAAGCGCGAGGCGAACGAGACGGTGGTCTTCTCGTGGATCGAGTGGCCCAACAAGGCCGCGCGCGACCAGGGCATGGAAAAGGCCATGTCCGACCCGCGCCTATCGCCGGACAAGGCACCGATGCCCTTCGACGGCAAGCGCATGATCTACGGCGGTTTCGCGACGCTGCTGGACGTCTGATCGGCCAAGCGCAGCGCGCGCCCTCGGGCGCGCGCTGCATCCGAAAACCGTGGCTCAGGCCACGGCCCGCGGTCGTCGGAACTCAGGTCTTGGCCGACTTCTTGGCGGCGTCGCGGGCGGCCTTCTCGACGTCCTTCGCCTGCTTCTTGCAGTCGGATTGCGCGGCACCCTTGAGGTCCTCGCACTTCTCCTTGGCCACGTCGTACTCGGTCTCGGCCTTCACTTCGGCCAGCTTGACCGCGTGCTTCTGGTCGCCGGACTCACGGTACTTCAGGTCGGCCTTGGCCACCTTTTCCTTGGCCTTGGCTTCGGCCTGGCAAACGTCCTTGGCGTTGTCCTTCAGCGCGTCGCAGGCCTTCTTGTCGGTCTTGTAGGCTTCCTCGATGCGATCGTGCTCGGCCTTTGCCTGCTCCTTGGTGAGCTTCATGGTCGAGGGCGCGGTCGTGGTGGCCGAAGGCGAGGGCGCAGTGGGGGTCGTCGTGGTCTGCGCATAGCCGGACGACACGGCCAACAGTCCGGCCAGCAACAGCGAAAGCTTGGTGCACTTCATGATGGGATCTCGGTAGGGATGAGGGGCGCCAGTGTCGGCAAGATGGCGTCGGCGTGGTGCCGGCGCATGCCGAGACTTGGCGTCGGCCGTCACCTACGTGAGCAACCCTTGTGTCGAAGTGCTGCGTGCGCTGCACGCTGGCCGTCGCCCGCGTGGGGCGATGCCCCGCCGCTCAGGCGACGACGGAGGTGCCGCCGCGCAGGCCGTCGGGCAGGCCGCGTGCGCCGTACAGGCCGGCGGCAGCCGCCTTGTGCGGATGGTCGGGCAGCAGCACGTCGATCGCACGATCGAGCGCCGCGGTGGCGCGGGCCAGCGCTTCGCGTTGCGAGGCGACCTGGCCGCTGACGCGCGCCAGGCGGCGGCGCATCGGCTCGGGCACGCCGCCGTGGCGTGCCGCGTGGGTGAAACGCTGCACCGCAGCGGCGAGCGCACGGTGCAGTTCGTTGGCCTTGAACTCGACCGCCGGCGCGTCGCGCTCGCGCAGGGCGTCGGCCAGGGCCGTCAGGCCAAGCTCGACCCGCGCGACTGCGGCTTCGAGATCGCTGGTCTGCTGGAGGGCGTGCTGCTCGGCGGGCGTGGTGATCATGCGGCGTTTGAACCTGAGGGTTGCTGGGGACGAGGCTGCAGCCGGGTCGGCCGGCGCTTCGGGGCCGGCGTGAATGCCGCTTGTCAGCCGCCGCTGCGCGGGCTCAGCAATTCGTGGGCGTTGGCGATCAGCTTGTCGGCGATGGCCTCGGCATTGACTTCGAACTTGCCGTCGCGGATCGCCTCGGCGATGCGGCGGACCTTTTCAGCGTCGAACACCGACTCGCCGCCGCCGGCGCCGAGCAGCGCGCCGGCCGACAGCTCGACCTTGGCGCTCGGCTCGGGCGAAGGCGCGCCGGACGTGCTGTTGGTCTTGCGTTCGGTGATCGCCGGGGAGACGGCTGCTTTGTTTTCGAGGGAACCGATTTTCATGGTGGACTCCTGCGGGGCGGTCACCTGACATTGCCCCGAGACATGCTCGGGGTATCGGCCCGCGATAAGCCGGACTTTAGGGCTTTCGCACATCTTTTCGCTGGATCCCCCGATCCAGGGGGTCGAGCAGCGCGGCCGGCCGCAGCCGCGATTGTCCTCTGGGCGGGGATCTTGTTCACAGCGGAATCTCGACCCGGCGCTCACCCGCGGGCAAACCGCTCAGGATGCGGCCGGATTCGGTGCGCACGCGCACCGGCTGGCCCTCGAGGCCGTTGTTCAGCGCCTGTCCCTCGGCACTCACGGCGTAGCCATTGCCCACGGCGACGATGCGCACCAGGTCGCCGGCCTGGAAATATTGGCGCAGCTTCAGGTCGCCGCGGCGCAGCGTGTCGCCGGCAGCCAGCGGCCGCGCGAGCGTGCGGCCCAGGGGCGCGGCGAGCGTGGTGTAGGCCGGCTCGGGGCTGGCCGCGAGGTCGACCTCGGCCAGCATCAGGTGCCGCGCCTCGATCACAGAGCCGGTCGGCAGCGAGCAGGTCGCCACCAAGGCTTGGCCGAACAGCTTCACGGTGATCGGCAGGTAGACGTTCCACTTCGTCGGCCCCTGCAGGCAGCGCAGGCCGATGCGGCTGCGGCCGAGCGGGCGGGTGCCGGCAGGCAGGTAGGGCTGGATCTGCTGGCAGGGCGCGAGCTGCAGCCGCGCATCGAGCTGGCCCAGCTCGACCTCGACGCGCACCGGCGGCGAGCCGGCGGCCAGCGCCGCGTTCGCCGCTTCGGCGGCCAGACTTTGCAGCTGCTGCGCGAGCGCGGGGTCCAGGGTCGGTGCGCCCGGGTTGGCCGACGCAGCGGCGCTGGCCAATGCGCAGGCGACGGACAGGCTGAGGGCGATCTTCTTCATTCCTCCATGCTCGCCGGGAAGGCCCTGATGCAGTGGCTGGAATTGGGCGGTGATCGGTCCTTTATTCGGGCTCATGTTCGCGGGTCGCTTGCCCACAATGCCGTGGCATCGACCCCTATCCGCCATGCAACGCCTGACCTCCACGCTCGACTTCCACGCCCAGGCGCTGACGCTGCGGGCCGAGCGTCAGCGTCTGATCGCCGGCAACATCGCCAACGCCGATACGCCGGGTTTCGTTGCGCGGGACATGGATTTCGCCAAGGCGCTGCGCGAGGCCACGGGCGGCACGCAAGCAGTGCCCGGCCAGATGGCGGTGACCAGCGCCGGCCACATGGACGTGAGTGCCGGCGCGCGCAGCGACAACGAGCTGCTCTATGCCACCGGTCCGCAGGACAGCCTTGACCGCAACACCGTCGACCTCGACCGCGAACGCGCGGCCTTCGCCGAGAACGCGGTGAAGTACGAAGCGACGCTGCGCTTCATCAACGGGCACATGCGCACGTTGACCGAAGCGATGAAGAACCACAACGGTGGTTGACGACAAGGACTGAGCCATGAGCATGTTCCAGATCTTCGACGTCTCCGGCAGCGCGGTCAGTGCGCAGTCGCAGCGCCTGAACACCGTCGCCTCGAATCTGGCGAATGCCGACACCGTCGCCGGTCCCGACGGCCAGGCCTACAAGGCGCGCCAGGTCGTTTTCCAGACCACGCTGATGGGTGCGGTCGAAGGCGGCCCGCAGGGCGCCGGCGTGCGCGTGTCGAACGTGATCGAGGACGCCACCCCCGGCCGCCGCGTGCACGACCCGAAGCACCCGGGCGCCGACGCCACCGGCTACGTGACCTACAGCAACGTCAATCCGGTCGAGGAGATGGTCAACATGATCTCGGCCTCGCGCTCGTACCAGAACAACATCGAAGTGATGAACACCGCCAAGAGCCTGCTGCTGAAGACGCTGCAGCTCGGCCAATCCTGAAAGCCTGAGCGATGAGCAGTGTCGACACCAGCAACAGCACCAGCGCCGGCGCGGCGCTCGGCGCGACCAGCCCGACGGGCAAGGTCGCCACGGCCAGCGAGCAGACCGACCGGTTCCTGAAGCTGCTGGTCACGCAGATGCAGAACCAGGATCCGCTGAATCCGATGGACAACGCGCAGATCACGACGCAGATGGCGCAGATCTCCACCGTCAGCGGCATCGACGACCTGAACAAGTCGATCGTCTCGATGAATTCGATGATGCTGCAGTCGCAGTCGCTCGAAGCCGCGTCGTTGATCGGCAAGAGCGTGCTGGTGCCGGGCAACCAGCTGGCGCTGGACGCCGAAGGCACGGCCCACGGCGGCTTCGCGCTCGCCGGGCCGGCCCAATCGGTCAGCGTCAGCATCAAGGACGCCAGCGGCAAGGTCATCGACACCATCAAGATGGGTGCATCGGACGCCGGCCGGCTGAGCTTCGACTGGCAGGCACCGAATCCCAAGATGACGGGGCTCACCTTCGAGGTCAGCGCCCAGACCGGCGGCGTCAAGGTCGAAACCATGCCGCTCGTCGCCGACACCGTGCGCGCCGTCTACCAGGACGGCGGGCAACTCACCGTTGAACTCGACCGGGCAGGCGTCGTGCGCTACAGCGACGTCAAGGCCATCTCCCAATCCTGAGTCCTCAGTCCTCAGTCCTGAATCCCCGAAGGAGCCCACCATGGCATTCCAGCAAGGCCTGTCCGGCCTCAACGCGACCAGCAAGAACCTCAGCGTCATCGGCAACAACATTGCCAACGCCAACACCTATGGCGCCAAGGCCTCGCGGGCCGAGTTCGCCGACATGTACGCGAACGCCATGAACGGCTCGGGCGGCAATGCGATCGGCATCGGCGTGAACCTCGCCGCGGTGACGCAGCGCTTTACGCAGGGCAACATCACGACGACCGAAAGCGGCCTGGACATCGCCATCAACGGCAACGGTTTCTTCCAGCTCGATTCGGGTGGCACCACCGTCTATTCGCGCAACGGCCAGTTCCAGCTCGACAAGGACGGCAACCTGGTCAACGGCACCGGCGCCAAGCTGCTCGGCTACGCCGCGAACACCGACGGCGCGATCATCCCGTCGACCGTGCAGGCGCTGCGCCTGCCGACGGCCGGCGTGGCGCCCGCGTCGACCACCGAGGTCGGCCTCGAGCTGAACCTCGATTCGCGCGTCGGCGGACCGGCCGTCGCGCTGCCCTTCGACCCGGCCGACCCGACGAGCTACAACAACGCGACCTCGGTCACCGTCTACGACGCCAAGGGCCAGGAAATGGCGCTGACTTTCTATTTCCGCAAGGAAGACACGGTCGCCGACCCGACGCTGGTCGACACCTGGGACGTCTACATGACCGCCAACGGCCAGCCGATGCCCGCCGCCGGCGGCCCGATCATCGACAACATGCAGTTCGCCACCGACGGCGGCTCGATGCTGTCGCCTGCGGCTCCGGTGCCGATCACCGTCGATGCCGGCGTGCCGCTGACCGCCGGCGGTGCCTCGCTGCAGATCGACTTCGACCTCGACGTCGGCCAGGCCACGCAGTACGGCGCCGCCTTCTCGGTGACCGACCTGACGCAGGACGGCTACGCCCCCGGCCAGCTGACCGGCGTCAGCATCGACAAGACCGGCATCATCAAGGCACAGTATTCGAACGGCCAGTCCAAGGCAGCCGGCCAGCTGGTGCTGGCGACCTTCCGCAACCCGCAGGGCCTGCAGCCGATGGGCGGCAACGCCTGGTCCGCGAGCTTCGGCTCGGGCGACCCGATCATCGGCGCCGCCGGCCAGGGCAACTTCGGCCTGCTGCAGTCGGGCGCGCTGGAAGAGTCCAACGTCGACCTGACCGCCGAGCTGGTCAACATGATCACCGCGCAGCGCGCCTACCAGGCCAATGCGCAGTCGATCAAGACCGAAGACCAGGTCCTGCAGACCCTGGTCAACCTGCGCTGATCCGACTGACCGACCGATAAGCCAGGGGGCCGACGATGGACCGCATGATCTATCTGGCGATGTCCGGCGCGAAAGCGACGATGCAGCGCCAGGACATCGTCGCCCACAACCTGGCGAACGCGTCGACGACGGGCTTTCGCGCCGAGCTGCAGGCCTTCCGAGCCGTGCCGGTGGTCGGCGAGGGCGCCAGCACGCGCGTCTTCGCGCTCGAGTCGACGCCCGGCTACAACGCCGCGCCCGGCCCGGTGCAATCGACCGGCCGTGCGCTCGACGTCGCGATGAAGGGCAACGCCTGGCTCGCGGTGCAGGCGCTCGACGGCACCGAGGCCTACACCCGCGCCGGCAACCTCGACCTCAACACCGACGGCCAGCTGACGACGAGCAGCGGCCTGACCGTGCTGGGCGACGGCGGCCCGATCACCATCCCCGCGAACAGCGAGCTGAAGATCGGCGCCGACGGCACGATCAGCGCGAAGACCGGCAACCAGCGCCCGCAGGTCGTCGGCCGGCTGAAGCTCGTGACGCCCGAAGCGCCGCTGACGCGCGGCACCGACGGCCTGTTCCGCGCCGCCGAAGACCTGCCCGCCGATCAAACGGCGCGCCTGCAGGACGGCGCGCTCGAAGGCAGCAACGTCAGCGCCATCGAGAGCATGGTGGCGATGATCGCCGCCGCGCGCCAGTTCGAGCAGCAGATGAAGATGCTGCAGAGCGCGCAGGACAAGGAACAGGCGGCCTCCAAGCTGCTGTCCAGCACCTGAGCCTGCTTCCCGCTCAGCCGAAGAAAGCGCCGCCTCCGCGGCGCTTTTCGCTTGATGGCGACCCTCAAGTTCCGCGGATCATGACGACATCAATTTCCGCAGGAGCGTCGCCATGATGCGTTCGCTGTTCATCGCCAAGACCGGTATGGAAGCCCAGCAGACCCAGCTGGACGCCATCTCGCACAACCTCGCGAACACCGGCACCAACGGCTACAAGCGCAGCCATGCGGTGTTCGAGGACCTGATGTACCAGAACCTGCGTCCGGCCGGCAGCAACAGCGCCGACCAGACGCAGATGCCCGCCGGCCTGCAGATGGGCCTGGGCGTGCGTGCGGTGGCGATGGCCCGCAACTTCTCGCAGGGCAACCTGCAGGCCACCGGCAACTCGCTGGACGTGGCGATCAAGGGCCACGGCTTCTTCCAGATCCAGATGCCCGACGGCTCGACCGCGTACACCCGCGACGGCTCGTTCCAGCTCAATTCGCAGGGCCAGATCGTGACGCAGAACGGCTACGTGCTGCAGCCCGGCATCACGGTGCCGGCGACCGCCCAGGCGGTGACGATCTCGACCGACGGCACGGTGCAGGCCACGCTGCCGGGGCAGACGGCTCCGCAGTCGCTGGGCCAGATCCAGCTCGCGTCCTTCGTCAACCCGGCCGGCCTCGAGCCCAAGGGCGAGAACCTGTTCACCGAGACTGCCTCGTCGGGCAACCCGCAGGCCGGTGCGCCGCTGTCGGGCGCGCTCGGTGCGCTGGCGCAGAACCACGTCGAGACCAGCAACGTCAACGTCGTCGAGGAGCTCGTCTCGATGATCCAGACCCAGCGCGCCTACGAGATCAACTCGAAGGCGATCCAGACCTCCGACCAGATGCTGCAGCGCCTGGCCCAACTCTGATCGAACGAGCGCTTCGCATGAACCTCCGCGTCCTTCCGCTGTTGTCGATCGCTGTGTTGCTCGGCGGCTGCGCCGCGCTGCAACGCGTGCCCGATGTCGACGTGCTGCAGCCGACCTCGGCCGTGGCGGCGCCGCCGCCGCCGCAGGCCGCCGTCACCGGCTCGATCTTCCAGGTCGACCGCTACCGCCCGCTGGTCGAGGACCACCGCGCGCGCCTGGTCGGCGACACGCTGATGGTGCAGATCGCCGAGAAGATCTCGGCGACGCAGAAGGCCACCAGCTCGGTCGACAAGACCGGCGAGATGGACGCCTCGGTCAGCGCCTTTCCGGGCGTGAAGGCCAATTCCTTCGCCGCCGGCCGCGCGTCGCTCGGCACCAAGAGCGGCAACACATTTGCCGGCAAGGGCGTCACCGAGAGCTCGAACGACTTCTCCGGCGTGATCACCGCCACCGTCGTCAAGGTGCTGCCGAACGGCCACCTGGTGATCGCCGGCGAGAAGCAGATCGGCGTCAACGCCAATGTCGACGTGCTGCGCTTCTCGGGCCAGGTCGATCCGCGCTCGATCGCCCCGGGCAACAGCGTGCAGTCGACGCAGATCGCCAACGTGCGCATCGAGCAGCGCGGCCGCGGCCAGCAGGCTGAGGCGCAGTCGATGGCCTGGCTGGCGCGCTTCTTCCTCACCCTGCTGCCGATCTGAGGACGGCGATGAAAAACTCCCGCGCCGAACGCATCGTCAAGGCGGCGATCGCCGTCAGCGTCTTCCTCGCCAGCGCCGCCATCTGGTGGCCGGCGCAGGCCGCGCGCATCAAGGAGCTGGCCAGCGTGCAGGGCGTGCGCGCCAACCAGCTGGTCGGCTACGGGCTGGTCGTCGGCCTCGACGGCACGGGCGACCAGTCGACGCAGGCGCCGTACACGCCGCAGAGCCTGGCGGCGATGCTGCAGCAGATGGGTGTCACGCTGCCGCCGGGCGTCACGATGCAGCCGCGCAACGTCGCCGCGGTGATGATCACCACCGAGCTGCCGGCGTTCGCGCAGCCGGGGCAGCGGCTGGACATCAACGTCTCGTCGGTCGGCAATGCCAAGAGCCTGCGCGGCGGCACGCTGATCGCCACGCCGCTGAAGGGTGCCGACGGCCAGATCTACGCGATGGCGCAGGGCAACCTGATCGTCGGCGGTGCCGGCGCCTCGGCGGGCGGCTCGAAGGTGCAGATCAACCACCTCGCGGCCGGCCGCGTGCCCGAAGGCGCGACGGTCGAGCGCGCGGTGCCGACGCCGCTGGGACAGGGCGGCGTGATGCAGCTGGACCTGAATGCCAACGACTTCGCCACCGCCCGCGCGGTGGCCGCATCGATCAACCAGATCAAGGGGCCGGGCACGGCGCAGGCTTTCGACGGCCGCGTCGTCAAGGTGCGCCTGCCGGCCGACCCGGCGGAGATGGTCGGCTTCATCGCCGACATCGAGAACCTCAACGTCACGCTGGCCAGGCCGGCGGCCAAGGTGGTGCTCAACGCGCGCACCGGCTCGGTGGTGATGAACGAATCGGTGACGCTGGCCGAATGCGCCGTCGCGCACGGCTCGCTGTCGGTGTCGATCAGCTCGACGCCGGTGATCAGCCAGCCCTCGCCGCTGTCGCAGGGCCAGACGGTGATCGCCGAGAAGGCCGACATCGCGATCACGCAGCAGGGCGGTTCGCTGGTGCAGCTGCCGGCAGGCGCCAAGCTGTCTGACGTCGTCAAGGCGCTGAATTCGCTCGGCGCGACGCCGCAGGACCTGCTCGCAATCCTGCAGGCGATGAAGAGTGCCGGCGCCTTGAAGGCCGAGCTCGAAGTGATCTAGGTTCGTCAGGAAGCACCATGGCCGCCATCCCCAGCACCACCTCCCTGGCCAGCGATTCGCGCGGCCTGGAATCGCTGCGCCGCAATGCCGCGCAGGATCCGAAAGCGGCGGTGCGCGATGCGGCCAAGCAGTTCGAATCGCTGTTCATGAACGAGCTGCTGAAGAGCATGCGCGCCGCGACCGTCGAAAGCGGCCTGATGGACAACGAGGCCACCAAGCTCGGCACGCAGATGCTCGACAGCCAGCTGGCGACCAAGATGTCCGGCCAGCCCGGCGGGCTGGCCGACGTGATCGCGCGCCAGCTCGAGCGCCAGATGGGTTTGTCGCCGGGTCCGATCCCGAGCACGCAGCGCGCCAACAACAGCCTGCCGCTGGTGCCCAGCCGGCCCGACGCGACGCCGAAGATTCCCGAGAAGAGCGCCGCCGGCTTCGTCTCGCAGCACACGCGCGCGGCCGAGGCCGCCGAGAAGTCCACCGGCATCCCGGCCGCCTTCATGATCGCGCAGTCGGCGCACGAGACCGGCTGGGGCAAGAAGGAAATCGTCGGCCGCGACGGCACCAACTCGCACAACCTGTTCGGCATCAAGGCCGGCGCCAACTGGAGCGGCCCGACCGTCGACGTGATGACCACCGAATACATCGGCGGCCGTGCGCAGAAGGTGGTGCAGAAGTTCCGCGCCTACGCCAACCATGCCGAGTCCTTTGCGGATTACGCCAAGCTGATGAAGGACAGCCCGCGCTACCAGAACGTCGTCGCCGCGGGCGCCGACGCGAAGGGCTTCGCGCAGGGCCTGCAGCGCGCCGGCTACGCCACCGACCCGGCCTATGCCGACAAGCTGACCCGGGTCATCAACACCACGCTGCGCCTGCAGCGCGAACAGGCTTAAGGACTCGCCATGTCGATGCTGATGCAACTCGGCACGCGGGCGATGTTCGCCGCGTATGCGCAACTGCAGACGACCGGCCAGAACATCGCCAACGCCAGCACGCCGGGTTATTCGCGGCAGCAGGTGAACCTGGGCACCAGCGAGGGCCAGTACACCGGCTCGGGCTTCTTCGGCCGCGGCGTCACGGTGCAGAGCGTGACCCGGGCGACCAACATGTTCCTGACCGCGCAGGTCGCGGCCACCAAGTCCGAAGCCGCCGGCGACAGCGCACGGCTGGGCATGCTGCAGCAGCTGGAGAAGGTGTTCGGCATCGGCCAGTCGGGCCTGGGCTTCGCGGCGACGCGCATGTTCAATTCCTTCGCCGACCTGGCCGCGGCGCCGGCCGACATGTCGGCGCGCCAGGCGGTGCTGGCACGCGCCGAGGATTTCGCCTCGCTCGCGCGATCGTCGAGCGACCAGATCGAGATGCTGCAGGCCAATGCCTTCAACGACGTCAAGAACTCGATCAGCGACGTCAACACGATGGCCTTCGAGGTCGGCAACCTGAACGCCAAGATCGTCGCCGCGCTGGCGACGAACCACACGCCGAACGACCTGATGGACGCGCGCGATCGGCTGATCACGCAGATCAGCGAAAAGATCGAGGTGCAGACGATCAACGCGTCGGACGGCAGCATCAGCGTCTTCGTCGGCGGCGGCCAGAGCCTGGTGCTCGGCGGGCTGTCGAACAAGCTGGTGGCGCTGAAGGACGACTTCGACCCGTCGCGCGTGGCCGTCGGCATCTCGGTGTCGGGCTTCGTCACGCCGATGCTCGATTCGGCGCTCGGCGCCGGCGCGATCGCGGGCCTGGTCAAGTTCCAGAACGACGACCTGGCCGAAGCGCGCAACCGGCTCGGCCAGCTCGTCGCCAGCCTCGGCACGACGATGAACCTGCAGCAGTCCTACGGCATCGACCTGAGCGGCGCGCAGGGTTCGCCGCTGTTCAAGCTGGGCGCGCCGGCGGCGATGCCGCATGCGGCGAACGCCAGGGATCCGATGGGCGTGCCGATCGGCAGCGTCGCGCTGGCGATCACCGATCCGAGCGCGCTGCAGGCGAGCGAATACATCCTCGAACCCGATCCGGCCGCGCCCGGCAGCTACCGCGTCACGCGCGAGTCGGACGGCCAGATCTTCTCGCCGATCGCCGGCACGGGCGACATCGTCGACGGCTTCTCGATCACCTTCGGCGCACCGCCGCCGCAGCCGGGCGACCGCTTCCTGCTCAAGCCCGTCAGCACCGCGGCGATGAACGCGTCCACCGCGATCACCAATGCGCGCGGCATCGCCGCCGCCAGCCCGCTGCAGGCGGCCGTGCCGGCAACCAACACCGGCTCGATGTCGATCGGCTCGCTCGATGTCGTCGCCGCGCCGGGCGCCGCCTACCAGGCGATGACGGTCAGCTTCACCAGCGCGACCGGCGACTACGACATCCTCGACTCCGGTGGCGGCGTGCTCGCCTCCGGCACCTGGAACGGCAGCGCGCCGATCGCCTACAACGGCTTCGAGCTGTCGCTCAAGGGCGTGCCGGCACTCGGTGACCAGGTGGCCATCAACCTGACGGTGCTGCCCGGCTCGAGCAACGGCAACGCCTTGAGCTTCGACGGCCTCGCGTCGCGCCTGCTGATCAACGGCCAGACCGTCACCGACGCGTATGCCGAGACGCTGTCCGAGCTCGGCGTGCGGGTCCAGGGCACGGCCTCCGCCGCCGAGACCAGCGCCGCGGTCGCGCAGCGCAGCGAAGAGGCGCTGACGAGCGAAATCGGCGTCAACCTCGACGAAGAAGCGGCGCGCCTGATCCAGTACCAGCAGGCCTACCAGGCGGCGGCCAAGATGCTGCAGACCGCGCAGCAGGTGATGGACACCTTGATCTCGCTGGGCGCGCGCTGAACCGGAGCATTTGAATCATGAGTGGACGCGTCTCGAACACCAGCCGCTACGAATCGGCCGTTACGGTGCTGCAGCGCCGCCAGGCGGAAATGAGCGAAGCGCAGATGCAGATGACGAGCGGCAAGCGCGTCAGCAAGCCCAGCGACGACCCGACCGCCGCGGCGCGCGCCGAGCGCGCCTTCATCGCGCAGCAGCGCATCGAATCGGCGCAGCGCTCGGTCGGCGTCAGCCGCAGCGCGATGGCGCTGACCGAATCGGCGCTTGGCCGCGCCGGCGACCTGCTGCAAAACGCGCGCGAGAAGCTGATCTCCGCCGGCAACGGCACCTACAGCGGCGCGGAGCGCGCCGCGCTGGCCACCGACCTGGTGGCGCTGCGCGGACAGCTGCTGCAGCTCGCCAACCAGACCGACGGCGCCGGCGGCTACATCTTCGGCGGCCAGGGCACGCTGGCGCCGCCCTTCGTCGACAGCGCGGGCGGGGTCACCTTTGCCGGCACCAGCGGGCAGGGCCAGCTGTCGACCAGCGAGCAGATGCCGACCTCGGTCGACGGTGAGTCGGTGTGGCTGTCGGCGCGCAGCGGCAACGGCGTCTTCGTCACCGGCGCGGCGGCGGCCAACACCGGCAGCGCGTTCATCGATGCCGGCGGCGTCGCCGATCCGAGCGTGCTGACCGGGCAGAACTACCAGGTGGTGTTCAACGTCGCGCCGCCGGCCGTCACGACCTACGCCGTCTCGATGAACGGCGTGCCGACCGGGCAGACCGGCAACTACATTCCCGGCGGTGCGATCACCGTCGACGGCATGACCTTCGACATCGGCGGTGCACCGGCCAACGGCGACGCCTTCGACATCACGCCCTCGACGCCGGACATGGATCCGTTCGAGGCGCTGGACCGCGCGATCGCGGTCCTGAGCGACCCCAACGCGACGCGCGGCGCGATTGCGCAAAGCGTCAACAGCGGCGTGCGCGACGTCGATGCGGTGATGAGCCACTTCTCGGCCAACCGGTCGGTGGCCGGCGCCGCGTTGAGCCGCCTCGATGCGATCGAGTCGCGCAACCAGGACCGCGACCTGTGGGCCAAGTCGGTGCAGTCCGATGCCGAGGACCTGGACATGGTCAAGGCGGTGTCGGAGTTCCAGAACAAGCAGACCAGCTACCAGGCCGCGCTGCAGAGTTATGCGATGGTGCAAAGCATGTCGCTCTTCGACTACTTGAAGTAGGCATTCCCGGGGGGGATACAGTCCGCACATGAACGAACATCCCGTGCTCGGCCAGGTGGCGCTGGGCTATTCGCCGATGATCGATCGGCACCGCGCCGTCACCGCGGTGCGGCTGACGGTGTTTCCGAACAAGCCCGATGCGCCGCCGCGTGCCGGCGAGCTGCTCGCCGCGCTCGGTGGCACCTGGCCCGCCGATGGTGGCCGCGTCTCGCTGAACATCGTCGGCGAGAACCTGCTGCAGGACCTGCTGCAGACCGAGCTGCCGCTGAACATGATGGTCGAGGTGCCGGCCTTCATGGCCGCCGACATCGCCCACACCGAAGCGCTGCAGGCGCTGCATTCGCGCGGCAATACGCTGCTGATCAAGGGCCGGCCGCTGACGCCGCTGCCGCGCGAGGTGCTGCCGTGCTTCGCGTACTCGATCATCGACCTGTCGGACGAGCGCCGCGACGGCCAGCCCGCGCCCGGCGGCGTCTCGCGCACGATCCCGCACGTGCAGGGCGAGGTGCGCACGCTCGGCCAGATGACCGATGCCTTCAGCCGCGGCGCGATCGCCGTGCTGGGCTGGCCGATCGACGATGCGGTGGTCGCCAGCGGCAAGTCCTCGGCCCAGCCGGACCTGCAGGCGATCGTCGAGCTGATCAACCGCGTCGATCGCCAGGAGCCGGTCGAACGGCTCGAGGCGGTGATGAAGAACGACCCGACGATGGCCTTCAAGTTGATGCGCTACATCAACTCGCCGGCTTTCGGGCTGTCGGTCGAGATCACCTCGTTCCGCCACGCCATCATGCTGCTGGGCTACCAGCGCCTGAAGCGCTGGCTCGCACTGCTGCTGGCTTCGGCCAGCCGTGACGCCAACATGCGCCCGGTGATCTATGCCGCGGTGCGCCGCGGGCTGCTGATGGAAGAGCTGGTGCGCGAGACCGGCGACCCCGAGCGCCGCGGCGAGCTGTTCATCTGCGGCGTCTTCTCGCTGCTCGACCGGATGATGAAGCAGCCGTTCGCCGAGCTGCTGCGCTCGATTCCGGTGCCCGAGGCCGTGCGCGCCGCGCTGGTCGACGAGGATGGGCCGCACTTCCCGTACCTGGAGCTGGTGCGGGCGGTCGAATCGGCCTCGGTCTACGACATCCGCGCCGCGTCGGACAACATCCTGCTCGCGGTCGCCGAGGTCAACCGGGCGGTGCTGCGCGCACTCGCCGCGGCGCGGCAGCTCGACTGAAGCCCCCAAGCTCACTTCGTTCGCTGCCCCCCGAGGGGGCGCAGTCGGCTTGGGAACGGCCCGGCGCCGACTGACGCAACGGCACTGCCCACTCACTCGCAGGCGAAGTAGGTGACGAACGCGCCCGCGCTGGCGACGCCGGCGGATCTCACCTTCGGATCCAGCATGTTGCGATGGTGCGTCTGCACCGCGCGCCAGCCGTGCACCACCTGCTCGGGCTGGCGGAAGCCCTGCGCGACGTTCTCGACACACAGCTCGCTGCCGCTGCGCTCGAAGCGCAGCGCGAAGCCGTCGTGGCTCGGCCGGCGCTGCCGCGCCATCGCGGCGCTGTGCTCGGCGGCCAGCACGGCCAGCGCCGGCGAGTGCTGCAGTGCCGGCAAGCCCTTGGTCTGCCGGTAGGCATTGACGGCGGCCAGCACGCGCACCGCGTAGTCGGCCGATGCATCGGGCGCCTGGGCCGATGACAGCGTCGTCACGCACAGCAGCGCGGCGAGCGCCGGGCGGCGCAAGAGGGTCGAGAGGCACGAAAGGCGGGGCGTCGAGGGCATGCCGCAGGTTACGACGCTCAATGTCGCGCCGCAGCAGCCGAAAACCCGGTGAACCGCCTTCCCACACCTCATGTACCTCTACCCCCAGGGCCGCTCGCGCAGCCCGTGCCCCGCCTGCGGCAGCGAGATCCGTCGCGTGCGCCGCCGCGAGGCCGACCGCGCCGCGGTGTATGCCGGTGCGTGGCGGCGTTATGGCTGCAGCGCGGCGGGCTGCGACTGGCAGGGCATGCTGCCGCGCCAACCCAGCCGCACGAGCACCGCGCACCCCTCGTTGTGGTCGCGCGGCCGGGCCGTTGCCACCGGCACGCTGCGCCGCGGCTGGCCGCTGCTGCTGGCGGCCGGTGCGCTCGCGCTGCTGAGCTTCGGCTCGCTGCCGGAACGTCCTCAGGCCAGCGGTGCGGCAGCCGCACCCTTGCTGCCGGGCGAGCATCACGAAGGCGTCGAGATCGCGCCGCAGCATCCGTTGCTGGCGGCGGCCGGCCCGGCCGCGCCGCAGGTGCAGCCGCTCGGCCTGCGCCAGGGCTGCGCCTGGGGCTTGCCCGGCCGCAATCCGTACCGCGGCTCGGTCGAGCAGGCGCTGGTCAGCGCCAAGCTGCCCGCCGAGGTCGTGCAACGCATCGCGCACAAGGTCAAGGCCGGCGCGCTCGACGATCGCGTGACGATCGGCAATGCGGCGATCCGCACGCAGCGCGATCAGCGCGAGTTCGAGCCGCGCAACGTCGCGATGACCTATGGCCGCACCCTGTGCGTCAACACCCGCGTGAATTTCAAGCCCGGCCATGTCGAGCACGCCAGCCTGTACGAGGCGGCCGACAAGCGCGGCAAGCTGTATTCGGTGATGGTGCCCGACGTCTGCGGCAACGTCTCGGTGCTCGGTGCGCGCATGGAACGCCGGCGCAAGAAGGCCGAGCCGCTGCCGGCGCTGGCCCTGGCCGCCGGCGGCGACGTGCCGGTGCTCGCCGAAGTCGCGCACGACGCCCCGGAGGTCCTGCACATGCTGGTGTCCGACGGCCTGCGCCCGGCGCGCGAGCTGCCGGAGCCGTCGACCTTGGCCTGCGTGCTGGCCGCGCTCGGCTGCGGCGGCGTGATCGGCCTGTGGGCCCGACGGCGCCGCGAAGCGCGCGCAGCAGGTGATCGCTGACACCGAGAACCCCTGAGCGCGCGCCGTAAACTGGCCGCATGTCCGTGCTGTCCCGGCCCCAGGCGCTCCCCACGCACTCGCAGCTCACCGCGCTGCTGGACGGCACCGAAGACGCCCTGCTGCTGTTCGACAACCGGCGCCGCGTCAGCTTCTGCAACCGCGCGGCGATGCGCACCTGGGGCTGCGAACCCGGCCAGGATGCCGAGCCGGCGCTGGCGCGGCTGGCCGAGCCGGCGCACAGCGAGCTGATCGCCGCGCTCGGCGCCGTCTCCGGCGAGGGCCACTGGCATGCACAGCTGGTCGACGGCCGCCGCCTGCACCTGGCGCTGACGATGGCCCCCGGCGGCGGCCGTTGCCTGCGCGCGTTGCCCGAGACCGAACAAGCGGCCGCGCCGCGGGCCGACCCGGCGGCGACCAGCGAGCTGGTGCGCCTGCTGTGGGACGCGCCGCAGCCGCTGACGGTGCAGGACACGCAGTTCCGCGTGGTCGCTGCCAACCGTGCGTACTGCGAGGCCGTCGGCCACTCGCCGCAGCAGCTGCTCGGCCACGATCCGATGGAGTTCGCGCCCGAGACCGACCGCGCCATGATGCGTGAGTCGCGCGAGGTGCTGCTCGCCGCCTTGCACGAAGGCAGGCAGCCCGACCTGCGCGTCGAGCGCCGCTTCATCGACGCACATGGCCGCGAACGCTGGTTCCGCTTCGCGCCGCGCTGGGTCTCGGCCGACAACGGTGCGCCGCTGATGCTGGCGATCCTGCACGACGTGACGCTGGAGCACGTTGCGCGCGCGCAGGTCGACCGCTCGGTGCACGAGCTCGAGCACTGGTTCGACCTGAGCCCGATCGGCATGCTGGTCTACGACCCGGCGGGCCTGATCGTGCGCAGCAACGCCGCCTTCGAGGCGCTGATCGGCAGCGTGCCGCTGGTGCTGCGTGATGCGCCGGCCGAGCTGGCGCAGCTGCTGGCCTGGGAGGACGACCGGCCGAACCCGGCGCTGCGCCCGGACCAGCCCGCGCTCGAGGTGCGCGGCGGCCTGGCGCTGCCCGATGGCCGGCGCCTGCGCCTGCGCTCGCGCCTGCGCGCCTACCGCACCGACTCGGGCCAGGTGCGCGTGATGGCGGTGATCGAGGACCGCACGCTGGAGGACGAGCGCGACCTGGCGCAGCTCGAGATCGGCGCGCTGATGGACACCGCCGGCATCGGCGTCGCGACCTACGAGGCCTCGCAGGGCTGGCTGAAGCCGCGCGGCCAGGGGCGCGGCGGCAGCAGTGGCGACGGTGGCGGCGCCGCCGCGGGCAGCATGCAGACGGGTCTGCAGTCGATCGGTCGCGACCAGGTCGAGCCCGGGTCGCGCGAGGAATTCGAGCGCCTGCAGCGCGCGCTGCGCGAAGGCCGGCGCGCGCAGGTGCGTTATGCCGTCAAGCTGCCTGAGCTCGGCCTGCGCTGGCTGCTGACGCGCGTCGAGCCGGGTGAGCTGGCCGGCGGCCGCACCGCGCTGTCAGTCGTCACGCTGGACATCACCGACCAGGAAGAATCGCACCGGCGCAACGAGCAGCTGCTGCGCGAGCTGTCGACGATCCTCGACGGCACCTCGGCCGGCATCGCCTACGTGCGCGCCGGCACGCTGGTGCGCTGCAACCGCCGCTTCGAGGCGATGATGGGTTTGTCCGAGGGCCATGCCGGCGCGGCGATCAGCGCGGTGTTCGGCGCGCAGCCGGCGGTGCTGGCGCTGGTGCAGCGCGCGCTGGACGAGGACGGCCGCTTCGAGACCGAATTCGCGCACCTCGGCGAGTGGTTCGCGATCTCGGTGTCGCGCACGCTGGCCGAGGCCGAGCCCGAGGCCGTCGCGGTGCTCACCGACGTGACGCGCCTGAAGGCCCAGCAGGCCGAGCTGGAAGCGCTGGCGCGCGAGCGCGAGCTGATGTTCACGCTCACCGACGTCGGCATCGCCTACCTGCGCGACGGCCGCATCGAACGCGCCAACGAAGCGATGGCGCGGCTGACCGGCTACACCACCGAGGCGCTGGCGCAGCTGCCGCTGGTGCGGCTGTTCGAATCCGAGGCCGCCTACGACAGCTTCGCGGCCGAGCAGCGCAGCGCGCTGCAGGCGCAGGGCTGGTGGCGCGGCGAACGACGGCTGCGCCGGCGCGACGGCCGGCTGGCCTGGGTGCAGGTCAGCAAGCGCTGCGTCGCCGGCAACGATCCGGCGGCCGGCCTGATCTGCTCCTACGTCGACATCGACGAGCGCCGCCGCGCGCGCGAAGTCGTGCAGCTGCAGGCCGAGCGCACGCGCGCGATCCTCGACTCGGTGCTGGTGGGCATCGTCACCGTCGGCGACGGCGGCATCGAGTGGATGAACCGCTCGGCGCGGCGCATGTTCGGCGGCGAGCTGGCCGATTTCGTCGGCGAGCCGATCGCCATCGTCGCCACCGCCGAGGCCGAGCATCCGCTGCGCGCGACGCACTACCTGAAGTCGCTCGACGAGGGCCAGGCCGAGACCTTCGAATGCCGCCTGCGCGGCCGCGACGGGCGCGAGTTCTGGGTCGTCGGCAATGCGGTGGTCACCGGGCGCGAGCAGACCGGCGCGCAGATCACCTTTGCGCTGCTCGACATCGAGCGCCGCCGCCAGGCCGAGATCAGCATCGCGCAGGCGCAGGCCTCGCTGCAGCGGATCATCGAGACCGCGCCGCTGGCGATCGCGCTCTTCGACGGCTCGAGCGGCCGCGTGCTGCGCCTGAACCACATGGCGGCGATGTTTTTCGGCCAGCCGGTCGAGGCGGTGCTCGGCCGCATGCCGCAGGAGTGGCTGGGCGCCGACGAGGCCGGCGCCTTGCAGTCCGACCTGCAGCAGGCGCTGGCGCAGTCCGAAGGCCTGCGCCGCGAGCAGCCGCGCAGCCTGGCGGGCGAGGGCGGGGCGCCGGGCGAGCGGCGCATCTGGGACACGCGCATCGTGTCGCTCGAATCGGCCGGCGAGCCGCAATTGCTGCTGGTGGCCAGCGACGTGACCGAGCAGCGGGCCGCGGAACAGGCGCGTTATGAGGCGGCCGTCGCGCAGCGGGAAATGCTGGTGAAGGAAGTGCATCACCGCATCAAGAACAACCTGCAAGGTGTCGCCGGCCTGCTGCAACAGACGGCTGTGCGCCGCCCCGAAGTCGCCGCGCTGATCAGCGAGGCGGTCGGCCAGGTGCAGGCGATCGCCCAGGTGCACGGGCTGCAGGTCGGCGTCTCCGGCCCGCTGCGCATCAAGCCGCTGCTGGAGGCGATCACCGCGTCGGTGCAGCGCACCTTCGGACGGCCGATCCGTGTCGAGATCGAAGGCGAAGCGGCGCATCGCTTCGCGCTGCCCGAAGCGGAGTCGATCCCGATCGCGCTGACGGTCAACGAGCTGCTGACCAACGCCATCAAGCACAGCACGCCGGGCGACGTGCGCTGTGTGCTGCGCTGCGAAGAAGGCCGGGTGGCGATCACCATCGCCAACCCGGGCCAGCTGCGCTCGGGTTTCAGCCTGGCGCAGGTGGCGCCGGGCGTCTCCGGTCTCGGGCTGGTGCGCGCGCTGCTGCCGCGGCGCACCGCGACCCTGTCGCTATTGCAGGTGGGTGCGGAGGTGCAGGCCTGCGTCGTGCTTGTGCCACCGAGCGTCAAGCTGCTGGAACCGCTCTAGGACACAATGGCGGCCATTCGCTTCGGGATCCGGACAGCAACGATGGCCGACAAGGGCAAGATTCTGGTGGTCGACGACGACCGGCTGGTGCTGGCCACCGTGGCCCACGGGCTCGCGCAGGCCGGCTACGACGTGATCGATGCCGACAACGGCGACGACGCCATCCTGCTGGCGCGCCAGCACAAGCCGGACTTGGCGCTGCTGGACATCCGCATGGAGGGCAAGAGCGGCTTCGATGTCGCCGCCTACCTGCGCGAATACCTGCACACGCCGTTCATGTTCCTGTCGGCCTTCGCCGACGACGAGACCGTGCAGCAGGTGCGCGCGCTCGGCGCCGTCGCCTACCTCGTGAAGCCGCTGGACATCGGGCAGATCGTGCCGACCGTCGAAGCAGCGTTCGCGAACCTGCCGTCACGCGCCGTGCCGGCGCCGGCGCGGCCGCAGCAGGCGGTCAACGACGCGGTGGCCGACACCGTCGCGCTCGCCGTCGGCGTGCTGATGCACCGCTATTCGCTGCCGCGCGGCGTCGCCTTCGAGCGCCTGCAGAAGCTGGCCGCCGACGATGGCCGCACGCTGGCCGACCAGGCCGAGCGCCTGGTCGAGGCCGTCGAGCTGCTGGCCCGCGGGCAGGGTTAGTTCTTCAGGGTGAAGTAGAAGCGGGCGCCTTGCCCGACTTCGGACTCGGCCCAGATCTCGCCGCCATGGCGGCGGATGATGCGCCGCGCCGACGCCAGCCCGACGCCGGTGCCCTGGAAGTCGCCGCTCGAATGCAGGCGCTGGAAGACGCCGAACAGGCGGTCGGCGAAGCGCATGTCGAAGCCGGCGCCGTTGTCGCGCACGCAGAAGGCCGGCTGCCCGGCCTGGTCGACGCGCTCGAAGGCGATCTCCGCATGCGTGGCCTTGGCCGAGTACTTCCAGGCATTGCCGAGCAGGTTCTCCAGCGCCATGCGCAGCAGCGTGGGGTCGCCCTGCGTCACCAGATCCGGCGCGATGCTCAGCGAGACCTCGCGCTCCGGTGCGGTGCGCTTCAAGTCCTCGATCACGTACTGCGCCAGCTGCGACAGGTTGACCGGCTGGCGCTGCAGCGGCTGCGTCGACAGCTGCGACAGCGACAGCAGCGCGTCGATCATGCTGTTCATGCGCGCGGCGGCGCTGAGCACGCGGTCGAGGTGGTCGTTGCCGATGCGGTCGAGCGCGCGGCCGTAGTCTTCCTTCAGGATGCGTGCGAAACCTTCGACGACACGGATCGGCGCGCGCAGGTCGTGCGAGACGGTGTAGCTGAACGACGCGTGCTCGGCTGCCAGCGACGCGGTGGTGGTGTCGGGCGCCGATGCCGACGGCGGCGCGCCCGGCACGATGGCCAGCAGCAGCTGCCGTCCGGGGCCGCCGCCGAGCTCGACCAGCCAGGCGATCCAGCCCTCGTGCTCGGCGCTCTGGCCGGGCTCGAGCGCGGGCAGCGCGTGGCGCAGCCGCTCCGGCAGCGCATCGAGCACGCGCGCCAGCGGCACGCCTTCGGCCGGGCCGTCGCCGAGCGCCAGCAGCCGGCGGGCGGCCGGGTTCAGGCGCTGCAGCTGCGTCTGGCCGCCCGGCGGCCGGCGCAGCAGGCACAAGGGCACCGGTGCATCGCGCAGCATCGCTTCGAAGGCCTGGCGTTCGGCCGCGGCCATTTCGGCGCTTTCGGCCGGCTGCGCGAAACCGAGGTAGCCGGTGAAGACACCGCGGTGATCGAAGCGCGGCTGGCCGCGCAGCAGCCAGACGTGGCCGGCGCTCGCGGCGCCGCTGTCGTTGCCGTTCGTGCCCGCGCGCTGCAGCACGCGCAGCTCGGGCAGCGGCGCCTGCGCCTGCAGCCGCGAGCGCATCTGGCCGCTGCCGTCCTCGAATCGCTCCCACAGCGGCTGGCCGCTGAACGCGCCCTCGGCCCACGAGGATGCGGGCGCCGCTTGCGGCGGCTGCAGCCGCACCAGCCGGTGGTCGGCATCGGTCTGCCAGATCCACGCATCACTGAGCTGCAGCAGCAGTTGCTGCGACTGGCGCGCGTCGTGCAGGCGGGCGGTCTGGACCTGGCGCGACCACTCGGCGCCGGCCAGCGCACAGGCGGCGCCGGTCAGCAGCAGCGCCAGCACGGCGAACAAGCCGCCCGCCGCCGGCTGCAGCGCCAGCAGCGCGGCGACGATCGCCGCCGCTGCGAGCACCAGCGGCAACACCGGCAAGGGCCTGCGGGCAGGGGCGCTGGCTTCGCTGGGACGCGGCATGCGGATCATTGTGGCACCGGGCATCGTGCTCAAGTCCACGCCGCGGCGGCCGAAAGGTTCTGAACGACACGACAATGCGAGCGCCGCACCAGGGAGGGTCCGTGGTGGCGCCGAGACAATGAACTATTCCCGAACCGACCTGGGCGGCGTGCATCGCGCAAGGTGCAAACTGCAGTCACCTTGTGTTTCCGGCTTGACGCGCCGAGCCCGCTCCACCATGCTTGACCGCCTGCGGCAGGCAGCGCCAGCGGGTTATGGCGCGTTCAACCCGTCCGTCGCTTGAGACCTCATGACGCAAGCTGCTCCGAAGACTGGCCCGAATGGCGCGGCCGTGCTCGATGCGCAGGCCCTGGCGGGCCTGATGACGCTCGACCCGACTGGGGCCAATCGCCTGGTGCAGCGCGTGCTGTCGACCTACCAGGTGTCGCTGGGCAAGCTGCTGCGGCAGATGGGCGATGGCCGCGAGCGCGGCGACAACGCCGCGATCCGCCTCGCGGCCCACACCCTAAAATCCTCGTCGGCGAGCATCGGCGCGCTGGAGCTCTCGCGCTTGTGTTCGGCGGTCGAAACCGCCGTCCGCGAAGGGCAGCAAGACGCCGTGCCGACACTGGTCGATCAATTGCAGGCCGAGGCCGGCCGCGTCGATCTGGCCGTGCAAGAGTTCCTGTCCCGCTAAGCTGTACCCCAGCCCGCTGCCCAGTTCATGACCCTGCCGCACGCCTTCGACACCGACGACTCGCTCGAGCGCCCCAAGGTGTTGCTGGTCGACGACGACGAGGTCAACCTGATGCTGACCGCCGTCGCGCTGCGCGAGCGCGGCTTCGAGATCACCGAGGCCGGCTCCGGCGAACGCGCGCTGGCGCTGCTGACCGACTGGACGCCCGACATCATCGTGCTCGACGCGATGATGCCCGGGCTGGACGGCTTCGACACCTGCCGCGAGCTGCGCACCTTCGCCGGCTTCGAGAACATGCCGGTGCTGATGCTGACCGGCCTCGACGATGACGCGTCGATCACCCGCGCCTACCAGGCCGGCGCGACCGACTTCTTCGTCAAGTCACCGCAATGGAGCCTGCTCGCCGGCCGCCTGCGCTACCTGCTGCGCAGCTCGCGCACGCGGCAGGAGCTCGAGCGCAGCAAGACGAAGCTGGCGCGCGCGCAAGACCTGGCGCGCATGGGCAGCTTCGACTGGCGGCGCCCGAGCGGCGGCTCGCCCGGCGGCCTGGTGCTGGCGCCCGAAGGGCTGCGCGTGTTCGGCTTCATGCCGCAGGAGAAGGTCTCGCTGCGGCGGCTGCTGCGCATGGTGCCGGCGCCGGAGCGGCGCGGCATGGCGCGCGTGCTGCACGAGGTGCTGACCTACGCCTCGGTGCTGGCGATCGACGTGCCGGTCACGCTGCTCGATGGCCGCCAGCGCATCGTGCACGTCGAGGCCGAGCCGGAGTTCAACGAGCACGGCCATTCGGTCGGCTACACCGGCATCGTGCAGGACGTGACCGACCGGCGCGTCGCCGAGGACCGCATCCGGCACCTGGCGAATTTCGATGCCTTGACCGGGCTGCCCAATCGGCGTCAATTGATCTGGCGCACCGAACGAGCGCTGGACCACGCGCGGCGCCTCGGCCATCAGGCTGCGCTGCTGCTGATCGACCTCGACCGCTTCAAGGTCATCAACGACACGCTCGGCCACGCCAGCGGCGACGAGCTGCTGGTGGAAGTGGCGCGGCGCCTGCGCGGCTGCGTGCGCCATTCCGACCAGGTGATGGAAGGCGCGCTCGAATCGGTGGGTTCACGTTCGCACCGCACGCTCGAAGCGGTCGGCCGGCTCGGCGGCGATGAGTTCGTCGCGCTGCTGCCCGAGGTCACCGACGACAGCGATGCCGAGCGCGTCTCGCAGCGCATCCTCGATGCGATGCGCGAGCCGATCTTCGTCGGCGGCCAGGAATGTTTCGTCACCGCCTCCGTGGGCATAGCAATTTATCCGCGCGACGGTTTGTCGGTCGCCGACATGATGCGCAACTCCGACGTGGCGATGTATTCGGCCAAGTCGGCGGGCCGCAATTCGTCGGCGGTCTATTCGCCGCAACTCGCCGGCCGCGGCCGCGAGAAGCTGGAGCTCGAGAGCGCGCTGCACAAGGCGATCGAGCGCAATGAGCTGGTGCTGCACTACCAGCCGAAGATCGATGTGCGCTCGGCGCGCATGGTCGGTGCCGAGGCGTTGATGCGTTGGCAGCGCGGCAATACGCTGGTGCCGCCGGGCGACTTCATTCCGCTGGCCGAAGAAACCGGCCTGATCGTGCCGCTGTCCGAATGGGCGCTGCGCGAGGCGGCGCGCCAGGCCAAGGCCTGGTCGGTCAGCTTCGGCTTCTGCGATTCGATCGCGGTGAACCTGCCGAACCGCCTGTTCGAGCGCTCGGACCTGGTCGAGCACATCCACCAGTCGGTGTCGACCTACGGCGTGCCGCACCGCTCGATCCAGCTCGAGATCACCGAGACGGGCCTGATGAAGGACCTGCAGAACGTGATCCCGTCGCTGCACCGCTTGAATGAGATCGGCGTCGAGATCTCGATCGACGACTTCGGCACCGGCTATTCGTCGCTCGCGTATCTGACGACGCTGCCGATCTCGGAGCTCAAGATCGACCGCAGCTTCGTGCGCGAGCTCGGCATCACGCCGCAGAGCTCGGCGGTGGTCACCGCGATCATCGCGCTGGCGCGGTCGCTCGGCTTGCGCGTCGTCGCCGAGGGCGTCGAGAACCTGCGCCAGATGGAGGTGCTGCATCGCCTGGGCTGCGGCGTGATGCAGGGCTTCCTGTTCAGCCGGCCGATTCCGCCGGACGACATCGAGAAGTGGCTGCAGCAGACCGTATTGCCGCGCAAGGCGCCGTGGATCGCGCAGGCCGCGGGTGACCGCGCGCTCGACGGCCAGCGTTCGGCGGGGTTGAGGACCTGAGCCCGCCGGGCCGCCCCAAGGGCGACACCGGAGGGCGTAGCCCGAAGGTTTCTCAATGACTACTCCCGCGCAGTTGGCGAAGGGGGCGCTGCGGCGCCTGGCCATGTCGAAGTTGGAGCCGACGCCGGCCAACTACGCGCGCTGTTATGCCGAAGAAGCCGGCGAAGCGGCGCCGGCCGAAGGCGCACTGCCGGCCAAGGCGAAGCCGCTGCTCGAGCGCCTGATCACGCGCGCGAGCGACGACGCCGCGCTGCGGGCCGAGGTGCTCGGCGCGCTCAACGAAGGCCGCTACGACGATGCGCTGCGCACGCTCGATCGCGCGGGCGACGCCAACGTGACGCAGGGCCAGGCCTGGGCGACGCTGGTCGAGCGGCTGGCGCGTGCGCTCGAGCGCGGCAGCAAGCAGTGGACGCCGGCGCGCAAGAAGGACAGCCTGCAGCGCGTGGTCGACGGCAGCCGCAAGGATGCGCAGCGCCTGCAGCAGCGCCTGAAGCAGCTGGTGCACTCGTGGGAGACCGACACCGCCGACGCGTCGGTCGAAGTCCAGGAGGGCGCCGATGCGGCCGGCGAGCGCGGCACGTCGATCGAGGTCGCGGGCGGGGCGGCGGTGCCTGTAGCGGTCGCCGGCGCCGCGCCGCTCGACCACCAGCCGCGCATCACCGATGCGCTCGAGGGCGCGTTGCGCGCCGGGCTGCCAGCCGACCAGCCGCGCGCCGCCGAGCTGGCCGACGAGCTCGCGTCATGGGCGCAGCGCATCCGCGGCGAAGGCGCGACGATCGCGGTCGCCGAAGGCGTCGTCGAGGTCTGCCAGCGCGTGCGGCGGCTGTTCGCGCACCGCCACCACCTGGTCGACGAGCTGATGGCCTTGTGCCGCTCGCTGACCGACAGCCTGACCGAGCTGTCCGAGGACGAGAGCTGGGCGCGCGGCCAGAGCCAGAGCCTGCGCACGCGGCTCGAAGGCGACGCCGGCGCACGCGCGGTGCGCGCCGCACGCGAGCTGCTGGCCGATACGCGCGAGCGCCAGCGCTCGATGCGCAGCGAACGCGCGAAGGCGCGCGATGCGCTGAAAGCGATGATCACGCACATGCTGAGCGAGATCGGCGAGCTCGGCCAGGTCACCGGCCGTTTCAACGACAAGGTGATCGGTTATGCCGACGTCATCGAGCGCGCGGATTCGATCGAGAGCCTGGCCGATGTCGTGCGCGAGCTGGTCGGCGAATCGCGCGCGGTGCACGAGGTGATCGCCGGTGCCCGCCAACGCATGGACGCCGAGCATGCGCGCGCGGGCGAGCTCGAAGCGCAGGTGCTGAAGCTCGAAAGCGAGCTGCGGCGGCTGTCCGACGAAGTCTCGACCGACGCGCTGACGCAGGTCGCCAACCGGCGCGGGCTGGCACAGGTGTTCGACGCCGAGCGCGCGCGCGTCGACCGCGGCGGCCCGGCATTCGCCGTCGGCCTGATCGACATCGACAACTTCAAGAAGCTCAACGACACGCTCGGCCACGCCGCCGGCGACGTGGCGCTGAAGGCGCTGGCCGCGCGCGTCAAGGAGTGGCTGCGTCCGGTCGACCACGTCGCGCGTTTCGGCGGCGAGGAATTCGTCGTGCTGCTGACCGCGACCCCGGTCGACGAAGCGCAGCAGGTGCTGACGCGGCTGCAGCGGCAGTTGAGCGCCAGCCTCTTCATGCACGACGGCCGCGAGGTCTTCGTGACCTTCTCGGCCGGCGTCACCACCTACCGCGGCGGCGAGGCGCTGGAGCTGGCGCTGGAGCGCGCCGACGAGGCCTTGTACGAGGCCAAGCGGACCGGGAAGAACCGGACCTGCATCGCCTGAGTCGGTCCAGGTCAGGCGCCCACGCCGATCAGCTCGATGCTCGGCGCGCTGTCCAGCAGCGCGGCTTCCAGCGTGTACGGGACGGCACCGGAGCTGCCCGAGCCGCTGGCACCCAGGTAGTGCGTGCCGCTGCTGCTGGCGGTGTAGGTCAGCACAGCGGAGGTCTGCCCACGCGAATCGCTGAGCACGCCGTGGAAGTGCGGGTCGTACAGCATCAGGCCGGCATCGAACTCGCCGGCGCCGTCGACCGCGGCGAGGTGGAACGCGTAGGTCGCGCCGGCCTGCAGCTCGACCGCGAACAGATCGCGGTCGCCGGCCACTTCGATCAGGCCGCTCGACGCAGGGCCGTCGACCGTCAGGCGGCCGTTGCCGCTGCCGACGCTGCCGTCGATGTCGTCGGCTGCGGTCGTGAACATGAACGCCTGCGCGCCGGTCCAGCCGACGAAGGCATTGCCCGCCTTGTCGCGCAGCGCGCCGGGTTCGATCTCGAGGTAGTACGTGCTCTCCGGGGGCAGCTCGACACCCGGCTGCAGCCTGAGCTTGCTGCCGCTGATGCTGACGTGCCGGTAGTCCGTCGCCGGGCAACGACCGACCTCGGCACCGCTGGCGTCGCGCAGCACGACGTCGCCGGCGCCGGCGACCAGGTCTTCGCTGAAGGTGAAGGCCAGGCTCGTCTCGCGATGCACGGTCGAGCCGCTTCCTGGGGCGTGGATGACGGCCACGGGCGGCAGGATGTCGGCCTCCCGGACGTCGATCGAATAACTGCCGATGTCGCTGGCGCCACCGCTGGCGCGCAGGTAGTAGGCGCCGCTGGTCGCGGGCGTGTGTGTGATGCGCGCACCGACCTGCGCCGGTCCGCCGTACTCGCCGGACGCCAGTGCCTCGTGGGACGGGCTCAGCAGCGTCAGCAACGGAGTGGCCAACGGCGAGTCGCCGCTGCCGCTCAACTCGAAGTCGTAGCGCACACCGGCCGTCAATCGGACCCGGTAGAGATCCACGTCGCCGTAGGTTTCGACGTGGCCGGCCAGGGCGTCCGCGGCGAGCTCGATCCGGGCCGGGCTGCCGGGGTGCGCGGGAACCGTGTCGTGCGCCACCACGGCCGTGATCCGGTAGGCACCGCCTGTGTCGGGGTAGCCGGTGGCCTTGAGAAAGCCGGGGCCGGAGACCTCCGGCACGTAGGTCAGGCGCACTGGCGCCGCTTCCGGCGAACGGGTGCCGGAGGCCAGCAGGTATCCCTCGGCCGCGGTGAGCCGCAGCGAAGCGTCGACCGGGCCATCGAGGGCCGACAGCTCGAAATGGACCATCACGCCGGCCTGCAGGTTGACGCGAAAGGCGTCCTCGTCGCCGCGGTAGTCGAACACCGCTTCGGTGGCGGAGTCGTTCACGCTGATCCGACCGGTCGTGGTCGCGTCGCGTGGATGATCGTCGACCAGGCGCGCGGCGGTGGCTTCATAGGCGCCCTGGTAGCCACCGGCGGCGGACGACACGTCCAGGTAGTAGGTGCCGTCCGCGTGCGCGACGAAGGTGATGCTCGCCGGATTCGTCGCGTCGCCGCGGTCGACAGACGGCCAGGCGATGCCTAGCGGGTCGATCAACGCCAGCGCCGGATCGGCCAGGCCGTTCTCGCCGGCCGCGGCGAGCGTGAAGCGATAGGCCTGCCCGGCCTGCAGCTCGAGCTGCAGCAGGTCGTGGTCACTGATCGCGTCGATCGTGTCGATGACGCTGCTGCCGATCGCCAGCGTCGCGGCGGGCTCGGTGCTGAAGCCGTGCGCATCGGCGGCGGTCAGGCCGGCAAACGCATTGCCCGCCGCGTCGACGAAGGCGCCGGGCGTGATGCGCAGCGTGTAGGTGCTGCCCGGCTCGAGCGCGTTGCGCGGCTGGATGAGCACGTCGCCATGGCTGAAGTGGACCTGCTGGACGTCGCGCACGTCGAACGAGCGGGCGAGGCTGCCGTCGGGATGGTGCAGCGTGATGGTGCCGCGGCCGGCACGTACCGGCTCGTCGAAGCGCAGGCGCAGCGGCGCCAATGCGTAGGCGCCGCTCGAGTCGTCGGCGGGCAGCGTGCCGATCAACCGCGGTGCGGTAGCGTCCGTGTGCTGGGCCAAAGCGTGTTCCTCCCGGGGTTTCCGGGCGGATTGTGTCGCTCATGTTGAGCGATAGGGACCCACGCTCTTGGGATTGCCGCTTTCGCGGCAGGGAGGATCAGCTGTAGCCGAGACCGCCCGCCACCAGCCCGGCGAAATCGATGTTCAGCAGGTTCTGCTCCTGCACGCCAGCCAGCTGCGCCAGCGTGATCGGCGTGAAGCTGCCGTTGGCGAGCCAGCCGGTGTAGAGGCTCAGCGCGGCGGCGGGCGGCGGCGAGCCGACCAGGTTCGTGTACAGCAGCTCGACCACCGCCGCGTGGCTGGCGCCGGCGCCCAGGCGCGCGTCGAGCGCCAGCTGGGTCAGCGCCTGCGGGGTCATGCCGCCGTCGAGCAGGCTCAGGCCGATGCCGGCATAAGCGGCGTTGTGCACCGCCGCCGGACCGAACACGACGCCGAGCAGCCGGGCGACTTCACCGGCATGGCCGTCGAGGTCGAGCGCCAGCCGGGTGTCTGCGAACTGCAGGCGCTCGATGCCCTGCAGCAGGTCGCGGCCTTCGAGCCCGCGGCTGTCGTTGACGGTCCAGCCCGTGTCGTCGTGCTGCAGCGTGAATGCCGAACGCGCGCCGGCGTAGACGACGCGGTCGATGCCGGCGCCGCCGTCGATCAGGTCGTTGCCGCTGCTGCCGCCGAGCACGTCGGCGGCGGCGCTGCCGCGCACCACCGGTTGGTTCGCGGCACTCAGCCGGTAGCCGCCCATGCCGGTGGCGACATCCGCGGCGCTGACGTAGTAGGTGCCGGCGGTCGCCGGCGTGAAACTCAGGCGCGCATTGCCCTGTCCGCCGCTGTCGTCGTCGAAGGCCAGCAGCTTGCCCTGGCCGTCGAACAGCATCAGGTAGGGGTTGGCCAGGCCGTCGGTGACGCGCTGCAGATCGATGGTGTAGTTCGCGCCGGCCGAGAGGCTCAGCGCGAACATGTCGCTGTCGGTCGGCGCGGTGATAACGCCGAAAGTGAACGACCCGTTGGTCTGCAACACGCCGCTGGTGGCGGTGGAGGCGAGGTAGTCGTCGGTGGGCTTGCCGGCCGAGATGCCGTAGCTGCCGGTGGCGCCGCCGTTGTCCGAGGCCACGACGTAGTAGCTGCCGCTGGTGGTGGGCGTGAAGTGCAGCTGCGCGTCGTCGGCGCTGCCGCTGTCGTTGTCGGTGGCGATCAGCTGCAGCTCGGGCTGCGGGCCGTACAGCACCAGGTAGGGATCGACCGCCGCGCTGCCGGCCAGCATGTCGAAGCGATAGAGCGTGCCGGCGACCAGCTCGACCTTGAACATGTCGCCGTCGTCGGCCGCGTCGATGCGCCCGCTGACGAAGCTGCCGCTGGTGGGCAGCACGCCGGTGCTGTCGACGCCCATCGAGAAATCGTCGCCGGCGATCGGTGCGGTGGTGCTGAAATTCCACGCGCCGTTGCCGCCCAGGCCGGCAAAGGCATTGCCCGGGGCGTCGCGGAATGCGCCGCCGTCGATGCTGACGGTGTAGGACGCGCCGTTCGCGAAGGCCGCTGTCGGGTCGATCGTGACCTTGTTGCCGTCGAGCTTCACCTGCGCGCTGTCGGTCACGGCGATGTTGATCGCCGGCTGGCCGCCGCGCTGGATCACGATGTTGCCGCTGCCGACCGACACGGTCTCGTCGAACTCGATCACCAGGTTGGCGTTCAGCGCCACCTTGCTGCCCTCGTCGGCCGGGCTGAAAGCGACGATGCGCGGCGCGCTGCTGTCGACGCTGGAGGTGCTGAAGTTCCAGCTCGCCGCATCGCTCCAGCCGGCGAAGGGGTTGCCGGCCAGGTCGGCCAGCGCGCCCGCGGCCACGGTGACATAGACGCCGCGTGAGGCGGGCAGGTTGGCGGCCGGATCGATGATCACGCTGTTGCCGCTGAAGCTCAGCTGCAGGCTGTCGCTCGCCGCGATGCTGCGCAGCAGGGTGCCGTCGGCCGCGTGGATGTTGATGTTCCCGCTGCCGGCGCGCACCGCTTCGTTGAAGCTCAGCACGAGGTTCGCGCCGATCGTCACCGCGGTCGCGCCGTCGGCCGGGCTGCGCGATTGCAGCTGCGGTGCCGCGCTGTCGGCGCCGGGAATCAGCTCGGCCAGCAGCCGCGTGACGTCAGCGAAGCGGAAGCGCTCGATGTTGGTGGCGCGGTCGACGCCGCTCGGGCCGTTCAGCGTCACGGTGCTGCCGGACACGGTGATCGTGTACGACGATGCGGTGCCGTCGAACACCGCGGTGTCGGCGCTGCCGTCGCCGCCGTCGAGCGTGTCGTTGCCGGCGCCGCCGATCAGCGTGTCATCGCCGCCGAGACCGTCGAGCTGGTCGTTGCCCGAACCGCCGATCAGCTGGTTCGAGGCGGCATTGCCGGTGATCGTGTCGTTGCCCGCGCCGCCCACCGCGTCCTCGATCACCGTGTCGTAGCTGATCGCGACGTTGTTCGTCATGCTGTTGGCCGACGAGAAGCCGCCGCCCCGCAGGTCGATGACGCTGGCGCTGTTGAAGCCGCTGAAGTTCAGCGTGTCCAGGCCGCCGGAGTCGAAGATCGTCAGCACCGGATGGGCGTTGCGGCTGAAGTCGTAGATCGCGCCCAGGCTGCCGGTGATGTTGCTGTTGAAGCCGTACACCGTGCTGCCGCTGCGCGTCGTCGTCGACGCGCCGTAGATGGCCTGGATCGCCATGATGTCGTTGAGCATCGGCGTCTGCGGCGCCCAGGTGTTGCCGTTGCCGTCGGTCCAGTCGGCCTGCATCACGTCGGGCGAGTACAGCGCCGAGGCGTTGCGCGGACCGAAGTACGACATCACCGACAGCACCTCGGTGTCCTGGTACGACGACGGCGACCAGCCGCCGGCGCCGTTGTAGTCGCCCATGTGCTCGAGGCCCAGGGCGTGGCCGATCTCGTGCAGGAAGGTGTCGAAGCCGTAGCCGCCGACCACCGGGCTGACGAGATCGGACTCGGTGACGTTGAACCACACGCTGCCGAGGGTGGGCAGGTAGGCGTGGGCGTAGCCGATGTCGGTGCTGGTGTAGCCGAACTCGATGTTCGTCGACCCGCTGCCCTGCGCGAGGGTGGGCGCGATCAGTTCGTCCCAGGCGGTCAGCGCCAGCGCCAGCACGGTCTGCCGCGAGGCATTGACGCTGCGAAAGCCCGCCGCCTCGCCCTGCGAGTACAGGCCGCCGGCGCTGGTCGGGAACGAGTAGGTGATCGTGCTGCCGGACCACTTGTAGCCGGAATTCAGCTGGGACAGGACCTGGGCCTGGGTCCAGTTTGCAATTGCCATTGCGCGAATCCTCCCTCGGGCGCGTGCGGCGGGGCGCGGACCCGCCGGCATCTCTTTATCGGTCAAGTCGGGCGCGGCGGGAACGTGGAACGAGCCCGGGCGTGAAAGCTGGACGATTTTGCCGGGGGCGAAGTGCCCGCCCCCGTCCGCAGGCGCTTCAGCCGGGCAGGAAATCGAGGCCTTCGGCGGCCAGGCCGGTCAGGCCGATGCGCTGCGCCGTCAGGTCCAGGCCAGCGGCCCACCACAGCAGCGAGGCCTGGGTGTACGCGCCGCCTGTGATCAGGCTGCTGAAGTAGGCGACTTCCGTTGGCGCCGCGGCGTGACCGACGAGGTTGGCGTAGACGTGGCCGACCACGGCGTCGTTCGAGCGCGAGCCCGCCAGCGACAGGAACAGCGGATCGGCGAGTGCGCGCGTGACGAGTTCCTCGCCACCGGCACCGGTGTCGGCCAGTGCGAGATAACGGCCCACCAGCGCGGCATTGTCGAGCTGCGTCGTGCCGAAGACCGCGCCGACCACGCGTGCGACCTGGCCCGCGGCGCCGCCGAGGTCCAGCGCCGTGCTGCGGTCGCTGAACTGCAGGCGTTCGACGCCGATCAGATGGTCGGTGTCCGCCGGCGCGGTGCCCACGGTCCAGCCGCCGTCGAGATGCCGCTGCAGCGTGGCCGCGCCGCGCGCGACGGCCACGACCACGGTGTCGGTGCCGGCGCCGCCGTCGACGACATCGCGGCCCGGCCCGGTGGCGACGCGGTCGTTGCCCTCGAGCGCCAGGTAGCGCTTGGAGCCGGGGGCCGCGGCCAGCGTCTCGGCCTGCGCCGTGCCCTGCACGACGGGCAGCGCGGCCACGTTGACGGTGGCGGTGTAGACGTTGCTGCCGCCCTGGCTGTCCTTGACGCTGAAGCGGAACTGATCGCTGCCGGTGGAGGCGATGGCGGCTTCGTAGGTGTAGCGGCCATCGGCCTCGAGGACCAGCCAGCCGTGCCGCGGGTGCTCATGGATCAGGTAGCTGGTGCTGTCCGCATCGGCATCCAGCGCGGCGGGCAGGCGGCCGGTCGTCGTGAGACCTTGCGTCGCCGCCAAGGCGTGGTCCGCAGCGATGGGGGCGCGGTTGCCCGCCAGCGTGCTGAAAGTCAGCGCCTGGCCATGCTCCATGCCCACCGACCGGTTGCCGTCGGCGTCCTTCAGCGCCCCGTTGTCGATGCTGACGTAGTAGCGGATGCCGGCTGCCAGGTCCTGCGCGGGGTTGATGGTGACGAGCGGGCCGGTGATGCTGACCTGGCTGGTGTCGCTGATCGAAATGCGCTGGACGATGCCGCCATCGGGCGAGGTCTGGATGTTGACGAAGCCGAGGTGGGACTGCACCGGCCGGTCGAAGCTCAGCACCAGGTTGGCAGAACGGGCGACGTCGGTGGCACCGTTCACGGGTGTGGCCTCGATGACCGACAGCGCGGTCACGGCCGACAGCTGGTAGCCGCCGGTGAGCCGGCCGTTCCCGGAGGCCTCCAGGTAGTAGGTGCCGGTGCTCGGGGCCATGAACGTGAGCGCCGAGCTACTGCTCTTGCTACCGGCGTCGTCGTTGGCGGCGAGCTCGCTGCCATCAGGCCCCAGCAGGCGCAGGTAGGTATCGAGCGACGAATCCGTGCCGGCGAGCGAGAACCTGTACGACGTGCCGCCGACGAGGGCGACCTTGAAGAAGTCGGTGTCCGCCGGTGCGTCGATCCGCCCCGTGCTCTTGGCGCCGTTGGTTATCACGGTCCCCGTCGTCGCCATCGAAGAGGGATGGTCGTCCGGAACAGTCGTGGCGCTCAGGCTGTAGCTGCCGGTGGCATTGCCGCCCCAGGGACTCACGATGAGGTAGTAGCTGCCGTCGACGGGGGGCAGGTAGCTCAGCGGCTCCCTGGTGACGGCATCGAGGCCGTAGCTCGCGTCCCCGGTCGGCGTCTGCACGAGCAGGCTGACCACGTCTCTCGAGAGACCTTCCATCCCAAGCTGGATCAGCACGCCGGCGCGCAGGTCGAGACGCAGCCAGTCGGAGTCGCCCGGGCGTTCGAGCGCGCCGCTGACGGCGGGGCCATCCACCCTCACGACGCCCGCTGTTGCGCTGCTGGCCGGGAAGTCGTCATGCGTCGCGCTGAGGCTGTAGCCGCCGACTTGGCCGACATCGCTGGACACCTCGAGGTAGTAGGTGCCGCTGGCCGGGGCCGTGAAGCTGAGCCGCGAGCCGCCCTTCTTGGTGCCTGCGCCGTCGTCGTCGGACGCCAGCTCGCGGTTGTCGTCGGCGTGCACGCGCAGGAAGGTGTCCTGCAGGGCCGTGCCGCCGATGCCCTGCAGCGAGAAGTCGTAAGTGGCATTGGCTTCGAGCACCACCTTGAAGTAGTCGACGTCGCCCCACCGCTCGAGTTGGCCCGAGGCAGACGGGCCGTTGGGGATCACCACGCCGTTCGTGCTGCTCGAGGCGGGGTAGTCGTCGGCCGGCGTGACCGGATCGGGCGGGGGCGTCACCACGGTGGGCGATGTGAGGCTGGCCCGCACCGTGTAATTGCCGGTCTCGCGGCCGGGGCCTGCGGCGTCCAGGTAGTAGGTACCGCTGCTCGGCGCGGTGAAGTCGATCTGGGTGGGCCCGTACTTGCTACCGCTCGTGTCTCTGGCGATGCTCGAACCGTTGCTGTCGCGAAGAACCAGTTCCGAGGTGTACAGCGCGCCCTCGAGCTGGAAGCGGTAGCGCTGGCCGGCGCCGAGTTCGACGCGGAAGCGATCGATGTCGCCAGCGACACCGATGACGCCGGGCTGCGCTGCGCCACCGATGGCGATGGTGACGTTGTCGCCGGTGGTGTCGGGATGATCATCGGCTGCGCCGGCTGCCAGCGGAAGCCCGGCGGCGGGTGGGGTGGAACCGGGCAGGACTTGCGACATGGGTTGGACGCTCATGTTGGGAGTTGGGCGGATGCGGGAGGGCGTGAACCCGTCCCCGGATCCGGCGTCACGCGCCGTGGTCGAACCAGGTAGCGGCCTCGCCGGTCGCCTGTCCGACCAGCTCGACCGCGGCCGAGGCGGACCCGCTGCCCGGGGCCAGGTCGACCTCGACGGTGTAGCTGCCGGTCTTTTCGTCGGCCAACGCGATGTCGAGGTAGTGCGTACCGGTGTTGAGCGCCTTGTAGGTGAGCCATCCGTTCGCCTGGCTCAACCAACCCAGATCGGGCGTGAACAGCGTCACGCTGCCGTGGGAGTCGCTGGTCTCCGTGAGCAGGATCTGGATCGTCTGGCCTGCGACGAGGTCGAGCTTGAAGCGATCGACGTCGTTCGCCACCTCGATCGCGCCGCTGACGGCACTGCCGCCGACGGAGAGCGCAGCGAGGTTGGCGCCTCGCGCGTCGTGGTCGTCGGTGGCGGTCGTGAAGTTGTATGCGCTGGAACCCACCAGGCCGGCGAACGCATTGCCGGCGCTGTCACGCAATGTGCCTGCGCCGATCTCCATGTAGAAGTCGCTCGCCGCCGCAAGCTCGATGCCGGTGTGGAGGGTCAAGGTACTCCCGTTGAACCAGACATGGCTGTAGTCGGCGATGTCGTAGCTGGCCACGGCGGCGCCCGAGCTGCTGCGCAGCACGATGCTGCCCGTGCCGGGCAGGATGGCGCCATCGAAGCGGATCACGAAGTCGTCGGTGCGCGAGATCACGCCGCCATCGACGGGATCGAGCTGGGCCACGACCGGGCCCGCGACATCGGCCTTGTCGACGGCGATCGCGTAGCTGCCGATGCCGTTGGCGACGTCGCTGGCGCGCAGGTAGTACGTGCCGCTGGTCGTCGGCGTGTAGCTGAACTGCGGATCGGCCTTCGAGCCGCCGTCGTTGGCGACCAACTGGGCTTTCGTCGGGCTGTAGAGCGCCAGGCGCAGGTCGGGCGCCAGCACCTCGCCGGCGCGCAGCAGCTCGAAGTCGTACTTGACCCCGGCCGTCAGGTCGACCTTGTAGAAGTCCGCGTCGCCGGTGAACTCGAGGTGGCCGAGGCGCGGGCCGGCGTCGACTGTGACGCTGGCCGGCGTCGTCCAGGCGGCCGGAACCGTGTCGGTCGCCGTGCTGGCGCGGACCTGGTAGCGCCCGGTCGCGCCGTTCTCAGTGGCAGCCTCGACGAAGTAGTTGCCGGTCGACGGTGCAATGAACGTGACGTGGGTCGTCCCTGCCGCGAAGCCGAGGCCCTGGTGATTCCCCGCCAACAGCATGCCGGCTTCGTTGTAGACCCCAAGGCGGGTATCGAGCGGGGCGTCGAGCCCGGACAGGTCGATGTGGTACATCCGCCCCGCCGTCAGCGCCACCTTGAAGCGGTCGGCATCGGCCGGCGACTGGATCTCGCCGCGGCTGGCCGCCCCGTTCAAGGCCAGGCGGCCGGTGGTACCGGCGCTCGCCAGGAAGTCGTCGGTGATTGCAACGGCCGCCACCTGGTAGTTGTTATGGGTGCTGTCGTTCGGGTCGTAAGTCCAGTTGCTGGCCTTCAGGTAGTGCGCGCCGCTGGTCGCTGCGGTCACGTGGAGACGGTAGGTCGACGTGCCGCCGATGTATTCGACGAACGTGAACGGATGGATGCCGTTGTCAACCTGCACGCCCAGCTCCGGATGGCCGGCGTCGGCCTGCACGCTGAACGTGTAGCTGCGGCCCGCGACCAGGTCGACGCGGAACAGGTCGCGATCGCTGTAGTCGTCGATGTGGCCGCTGCGCGTGCCGCCGATTGGCAGCACGGCCGCGCCTTCGGGATTGGACGCAAAGTCATCGCCCGGGATCGTGCGCGTGGTGAAGTTGAGCGCATCCGTCGTGGTCAGGCCGGCAAACGCATTGCCCGTCGCGTCGACGAAGGCGCCTGGGGAGATGCCGATGTGATAGGCCGTGCCCGGCGCAAGCTCGAAGCGCGGAACCATGAAGACGAATTCGCCGGAAACAAGGAGCTGCGCCGGGTCGGTGACCGGAATCGTCCGTTGTGCGACGCCATTGGCGTAGAGGACGATGTCGCCCTGGCCCGGGAATACTGGCTCGCTGAACCTCAGCGCTAGGCTCCCCCACTCGAAGTAGCCGGTCGAGTTGTCGGCCGGTTGAGCGCCGACGAGGAAGGGCACGGTGCTGCTGGTGGCCGACAGCTGGTAGGCCCCGAATCCACGGCCTTCATCCATCGCGCCGAGGTAGTAGGTGCCGCTGGTCGTGGGCGTGTAGTGGATCTGCGCGTCGGTGGAAGCCTTCGAGCCGAAGGTGTCGAAGGCGATGCGCTCCTGCTGGCCCGCCGAATTGAGCAGGAGCAACTGCGGATTCAAGTTGCCCGGGCTGGCGGCGTCCTTCGCCAGCGTGAAGGTGTACGTGACGCCCTGCTGCAGTTGCACCGCGAACATGTCGGCGTCGTCGGGCATCTCGATGCGCCCGCGGGTCGCCGCGCTGTCGACCGTGACCACGCCCGCCGTGCTCGTCGCCCACGGGAAGTCGTCTGCCACGGCCAGGGTGTGGAAGTTGTGTGCCGTCGGATCGCTGAGCCCGGCGAACGGCAAGCCGCTCGTGCCGACGAACGCCCCCGCGTCGATGGTGAGGTAGTAGGCCTGGCCGGGCGTCAGGTCGCTGCTCGGGTCGATCGTTACGGTGTTGCCGTTGACCTGGACCTGCGCCGTGTCGCCGGACCAGATCGAGCGCGCGACGCTGCCATCGCCGTTGTGCAGACGGATCCACCCCTGGCCCGCCATCACGGGTTGCGAGAACGTCAGCTGCAGGTTGCTCGACACCGGGACGTCGGTCGCGTCATCGGCGGGCGACACGCTGGTCAGGAGCGGCGTCGCGCCCGCCGTCAGCCGGTAGCCTCCAATGGCGCTGCCCTCATCGGCGGCGCCGAGGTAGTAGGTGCCGGTCGTCGGCGCGGTGTAGCTCAGCCGCGCTGTGCCGTCCTTGGAGCCGCCGCCGTCGTAGTCGATGGCCAGCGTCACGCCCGACGGATCGAGCAGCGTCAGCAGCGGATCGAACCCGCCGGCGCTGCCGTCGCTCTCGAGCTTGAACACATAGCTCTGGCCGGCCTGCAGCTGCACCGCGAACATGTCGCCATCCCCGGCGAACTGGATCCGCCCGGTGCTGGACGTGCCGTCGGTCGCGACCTGGCCCGGGGTGCTGGTCGACCACGGGTAGTCGTCGGCCGGCGCCGCGGTGCTGAAGTTGTAGGCGCTCGTGCCGCCGAGGCCGGCGAAGGCGGCGCCGTCGCTGCCGACGATCGCGCCGGTGTCGATGCCGACGAAGTAGTCGCGGCCGGCGAGCAGGTCGGCCGCCGGGTTGATCGTCACGCTGTTGCCGTTGAACTGCACCTGCGTCGTGTCGCTCGCGGCCATCCAGTGCGAGCCGCTGCCGTCCGCCCGGTAGACCACGATCGCGCCATTGCCGGCCTGGACCGGCTGCGAGAAGGTCAGCGTCAGGTTGGCGTCGACCGGGACGCCGGTCGCGTCATCGGCCGGCGACATGTCGGTCAGCGTCGGCGCCGTCGCCGCCGTCGCGAAGACGCGGTAGCCGCCGGTGGCGGTGTTGGTTTCGTCGGTGGCGCCGAGGTAGTAGGTGCCCGTCGTCGGCGCGGTGTAGGTGATGCGCGCGGCGCCGTTCGTCGAGCCGCCGCTGTCGGTGTCGGTGGCCACGGTCTTGCCCGCCGGATTGAGCAGCGTCAGCAGCGGATCGAGCCCGCCGGCGCTGCCGTCGCTCTCGAGCTTGAAGACGTAGGTCTGGCCCGCCTGCAACGGCACTCGGAACATGTCGCTGTCGCCGGCGACTTCGATCGTGCCGGTGCTCGGCGTGCCGTCGGTCGCCACCTGGCCCGTGGTGCCGGTCGACCAAGGGTAGTCGTCGGCCGGCGGGGGCGAGCCGGCCGTCGTGAAGTTGAAGCGCGTCGGGTCATCGAGTCCGGCGAAGGCTGCGCCGTTGGTGCCGACGATGGCGCCCGGCTGGATGCGGATGTAGTAGCCGCGGCCGGGTTGCAAGTCGCCGGGCGGATCGAGGGTCACGGTGCTGCCGTCGAAGCTGATCTGTGAGCTGTCGCTGGCGGGGATCGAGAGGGCCACGTTACCGTTGGCGTGGACCAGGTCGATCGTGCCCTGGCCCGCGGTCACGGGCTGCGAGAAGGTCAATCGCAGGTTGCTCGACACCGGCACGTCGGCGGCATCGTCGGCCGGCGTGGTGCCGACCAGGATGGGCACCTCGATGCCGGTGGCCGTCAAGCTGTAGCCGCCGCCGGCGAGGCCGGCGCCGTCGGCGGCCACGTAGTAGTCGCCATCGACGGTGGCCGTGTAGGCGATGCTGACGCTGCCCGTGCCGCTGGCGCTCTGGAGGACGGCGCTGGATCCATCGGCATGCGGTGGCCACAGCAGAAGGTGGGGTGACTGCAGGCCATTGCTGTCGCCCGCCAGCGTGAAGGTGTAGCGCGTTCCGGCGCTCAGGCTCACCTTGAACATGTCGGTGTCGTGCGCCCGCTCGATGCTGCCCGTGGCAGCGACGCCGTCGGTCGTCAGCACTGCGCTGGTGTCGAACAGATGGGTATGGTCGTCGGGCCGCGATGCGCCGTGGTCAAGGGCGTCCAACCGATAGGTGCCTGTGCCGCCGGCCTCGTCGGCGGCTCTCAGGTAGTACAGGCCGCTGGTCGCCGGCGTGAAGTTCACGATCTGCGCCGTTCCTGTCTTCGAGCCGCCGCTGTCGAGATCGCTCGCCACGACCTGGCCCGCCGGGTCGACGAGCGACAGCATCGGATCGAGCCCCGTTTCGCCGGCCGAGCGGTCGAGCGCGAAGCTGTAGACGTTGCCGGCCTGCAGCTGCACGGCGAAGTCGTCGGTGTCGCCGAGGACCTCGATGTGTCCCGTCGCGGCGCTGCCGTTCAGGGTGACCTGGCCCGGCGCAATGGCCGGATAGTCGTCGGTCGCCGCCAGCGTCCTGAAGTTGTAGGCCGTCGAGCCGGCGAGGCCGGCGAACGGCACGCCGTCCAGGCTGACGATCGCACCCGCGTCGATGGTCAGGTAGTAGCCGCGGTCCCCCACGAGATTGCCCGTCGGGTTGATGGTCAGCGCGTTGCCGCTGAAGTTGACCTGCGTGTGATCGGAGATCGCAATCGTCCGCTCGACGCTGCCATCTGCGTTGTGCAGCACGACAGCGCCTTGTCCGGCTTGCACCGGCTGGGAGAAGCTCAGCTGCAGGTTGCTCCACACCGGCACGTCCGCGGCATCGTCGGCCGGCAGCAGCCCGGTCAGCACCGGCGCCACCACGGCGGTCGCCGCGAGGCGGTAGGCACCGGTCGCAACGCCTTCGTCCGTCGCGCCCAGGTAGTAGGTGCCCGTGCTGGTCGGCGTGAAGGTCAGCCGCGCGCCGGTGGACTTCGACCCCGCCGAATCCCGATCGGTCGCCAGCGTCTGGCCCGCCGGGTCCAGCAGCGTCAACATCGGATCGAGGCCGCCCACGCCGCCGTCGCTGTCGAGCGCGAAGCGATAGGTCGTTCCCGCCACCAGCAGCACCTGGAACATGTCGCCGTCACCGGCGATTTCGATGCGGCCGGTGCTGGGCACGCCGTCGGTCGCCACGGTTCCGGGCGTTTGCGTGGACCACGGGAAGTCATCGGCTTCGGACGGCATCGGCGTGGTGGAACCGGTCTGGACTTGCGACATGGGTTGGACGCTCATGTTGGGAGTTGGGTGGATGTGGTTGGTGGGCGCTCAGGTCGATGTCCAGCGCCGGCGCATGCGCTGCAGCCGCGCATCGGCGTCGAACTCCGAGCGCAGCAGGCCGTTGACGTGCAGGTCGATGCGCTGGTCCCCGTCGGCCAGGTGGCTGCGCAGCAGGCCTTCACGTGTGAAGCCCAGGTGCAGCGTGTTGGCCTGCGCCACCGGGTTGTCGCCGTAGACGTAGCTGACGAGCTTGTCGAGCTGCAACCGATCGAAGGCGAAAGCAATGGCGCCGATCGAGGCCTTCAAGGCCAGCGCTTCGGCACCGCTGCGGTAATCGGTGTCGGGCACGCCGACCAGCAGCTCGCCGCGCCGGTTCAGGAAGTCGATGTCGACGATCGACACCAGGCCGGCGGCGCGGCCGGCGCGGTCGACGACGATCCAGTCGCGGCGGCGCGTCTCGCGCGGCGGGCGCTGTGCGCGCTCGACGAACTCGCGCACGGCAGGCTCCTCGCCGCGCTGGTAGCGGTGGAAGCGCGGCATGAAGGCCGTGTCGTTGAACGCGGTGCGCACGAAGGGCAGGTCGTCGGACAGCGGCAGGCGCAGCGTCGCGCCGCCGATGGGCTGCGGCTCCCACCAGCGGCTGGCGAGCGCCGCGCGCGCTGCCTGCATCGGTTCGGGCAGGCCGGCGCCGGCGGTCGCGGCGAGTTGCGCGGCGCGGTCCCCGGCATCCGCGGCCTCGGACCAGCGGCCGGCCGCCTGCAGCGCGAGGCACAGCTTCTCGAGCGCCGGATAGGCCTGCGGTGCCCGGCGCACCAGGCCGGCGGCCAGTGTGCACGCTTCTGCGCTCTCGCCGGCATCGATCAGCGCCTGGGCCAGGTTGACGAAGTGCAGCAGGTTGCCCGGCTGCAGCCGGCAGGCATGCCGCCAGTCGGCGACGATGCGCGCGCCGCGCTCGGGCGTGCGCTGCGCGCGTGTCAGCAACAGCGCGTGTGCCGCGTACTCCAATGCAGTGGACGGCTCGCGCTCCCCGAAGTGAGCCTGCAGCCTCGGCCAATCGCCACGCTGCAGCCACGCCTGCAGCTCTCCCTCACGGCTGGCTTGCACCATCGCCGCTCCTCCCCTTCCGGCCGAATCGTTGCGGCCGGTCCCCTGTTCATAGTGGGGCGGAGGCTAGCATGTGGTTACAGCGGAGAAGCCCCCGTGGTTGCGGGGGATCTGGCACTTGATGGGCGTTGCGGCTGAAGTCGTCGAACTGCTCCTTGGATACCGGCTTCAACGGCCGGACTTCAACAAGCTGCACCCACAGCGGGCCAGCTCGTCGTCTCGGCACTGAGTTCGTCGCCCGACGTAGCGAATGCTGTGCAGGCGCGGCAGGCCGGTCTGCTTTGACCGATGGTGCGGAAGTCCGGAAATCGGCGTACGCGCACGCACACAGGTCGCGCTAGTCCGGCAGCGTGATCCTGTCGGCCGAGTCTGACTCGTTGGTGCGAACCCAAAGCAGCGTTACGCCAATGACGGCGAGCGCGGCGTCGCAGCTTGGGTTGAATGCGGCGTGTTTCCAAATGCCGAGCCCACTCAATGGGCCGAATGGCTTGCCGCCTACCACGATCCGTCGTCCCGTGGTGGCCATGTTGTGCACGACGAGTACGCCGCTTTCGCCGATCAACCCGAAGGAGTCGCGGCATCCGATGTCAAGGAGCAAGCGTGCGGGGCCCTCTCGCGGCTCCAACGAGGTCATTTCACCGGATCGGACGTCGCCGAGAATGGCCGAAAGCGTGGAGTACTCGTTGTATCCGACCCACGGGGTGATCGGCCGATCGGCAGACAAGACCGTGCCCCGGATCTGATTCGCCGCGACGACAACGCGACGACCGTCGGCGAGCAACTTGGGAGGTGCCAGGGGCAATTGCGCCTTGGCCTCGATGATCCGGGTATCGGCTTGCGACCGTTGGTCGTACACGAAAACGTCATGTGCGGCGATCACCGCCGGGCGGATGCGCCGCGGGTATGGGGTCGTTCCCTTGGACACCTGCTGGGCGGCCGAGCGCAATCCCCAGTAGAACAGTTGGCCATCGGCGCCAATGGTGGGCAGAAAGGCGGGCAGTGATGTCTTGATCGTCCTTTGCGTGCCAGTGGCGGTGTCGATCAGGACGAGCTCGGAACTCAGGTAGTCGCACGCGCCTTCAGGGCACAGTTGTCGAGAGGTCGCGATCGTGCCCTGGTCCTTCGAATACGTTGCGCTGTCGTACGAGGCTTCAGCCACCTCGTCGCGAATGTAGATTCGCTCCCAGTGGCGCTCCGCAGTGCTGAACTTCCACGGGCGGCAGTACAGGCGATTCCAACACAGCGTCACCAGAAAATGATCCCCTGTGGGTGCCAGTTGAACGAGCCTGGGGATCCATCGAGGTGGGTCCGTCGCCTGGGCTGAGCGGCCAACGGTCAGCGCAGACAGCACAAGGACCAGCTTGATCATCGGCGTGATCACCGAGCCAACGAACGAACTGAGAGGAAGTGCTGCCATGGAGGTCAATGCCCAACGCGGCGTTGGGCCCGCTGGTGGCGGAAGCGGTGTCTTTAGAACCGTCAGGATTGGCGCGGGTTAGCGGGCAGATTCTAACCAGTTCCCCCATCCGTACCCCCATCGCGTGGAGGAGGGTATAGCGAAATAGCGGTGATGGACTGCGCGGCTCGCCCCGCCAACACTGACTCGTCACTTCAGCACGAGACACAGCATGCCGCAACCACTCTACTACCGAGAATCCCAGCTCATTGGCCGGCGAGCCACGCCGACGCGCAGCGCGCGGACGGGTCTACTCCCGTTCAGCAGCGCCACACTTTGGCGCATGGTCAGGGCTGGCAAGTTCCCCAAGCCGGTGAAGCTCGCCGATCGAGTCACTGCATGGCCTGCCTCGGATGTCGACGCGTGGCGGCAGTCGCGCACTGCCGCCTGAAAAGCGAAAGCCCGCTGCGACAACAGCGGGCCCTCTATCGAACCAGAGTCTTGGGGGACTCGTGTCAAATCATACGTACAAACTAGACGCGCCGCAACCGCCGTGCGCCGTCTGCAGCGGCAGCACCGCGCGACGTGGCGGGACCGCTCTTGCCTTCCCACTCCTCGGCCTATTCGTGCGCATATGCCACGTGTGCACCGCACATGGCGAGGCAACCGACGAAGCGGCGGCCCGCATCGTGCGCGTGGCTATGCGTCGCAGCGGCTGGGATGCCGAATTGGGTCCGGGTCGCTGATGTCTACGGCAAACCTCGGGCCGCTGCAGCCGCTCGCCGCGTACCGGCAATTCATCGTCGTGAAGCTGGCCCCGAAGCCGGACGGGAAAACGCTGAAGCTGCCAATCCACTACGAGACGACGCGCGCCGTCGACGCGCACGACCCGCAGAACTGGACCGACTACACAACGGCAGCAGCCGTGGCGGGCGTCCTCGGGGCCGATCATTGCGTCGGGTTCGTGCTGACGAAGGCCGCGAACGTCTGGTGCCTCGATATCGACAACTGCGCGACGCCCTCGGGCTGGTCGCCGCTGGCGAACGAACTGTGGCAGGCGCTGCCGGGAAGCGTGATCGAGGTGTCGCAGTCTGGGCGCGGCTTGCACCTGTGGGGCTTCGGGCCAGTTCCCGAGCACTCGATGAAGAACACCGCACTCTCGTGCGAGATGTACTCGGACAAGCGATTCATTGCGCTTGGTTCGGGCGCTGTCGGCGAGATGGCGTCGAGCTGTCCAGGCATCGCCGCTGTCATCGCGCGCTACTTCCAGCCGCATGCAGTGGCCGGGGTCGACGTGCCGGCCACTGGTCCGCGAGCGGATTGGAGCGGACCAGAGGGCGATGATGAATTGATCGAGCGCGCGATGCGGTCGCAGTCGGCCCGCGCTGCTTTCGGCGGGGGCGTGTCGTTCGCCGACCTGTGGGAGTGCAACGAGGCAGCATTGGCCGCCAAGTGGCCCGGTACCGGCGACGCGTTCGACCGCAGCGCGGCCGACATGGCGCTCTTTCAGCACTTGGCGTACTACACCGGTTGCAATCAGGGGCGCATGCGTGACATCGCCGAGCGCTCGGCGATGCGTAGGGCGAAGTGGGACGATCGAGCCGATTACCTGCCGCGCACCATTGAGCGGGCGTGCTCGCTGCAGCGCGAGGTTTACAACGACGGGCGGCGGGCCGCTGCGCCAGAAGCGGCGGGACCGGAGCCCCAGGCACCGCCGGTTCGCACCACGACCCTAAGCGCCAAAGACCCGTTGAACAGCGCAAGAGCGATCGTCGACAAGGCCTACCAAGGTCCCGGCGGATATCCGGCACTGCGCTACTGGCAGAGCGTGTTCTATCGCTGGGCAGGCGCGGCATGGGAGGACCTCCCCAACGATGATGTCAAGGCCGAGGTTTACCGCTTCATCGATCGGCACGGCTTGACGTTCAAGCCCGATCAATCAAGCGTTGCCAAGGTCGTCGACGCATTGAAAGCCGAAGTGAACTTGACGGCGCAGCACGAACCGCCGTGCTGGATCGATGGCAGCACGGGGCCGACGCCCCTGGAGTTGATTTCAGTCGACAACGGACTACTTCACTTGCCCACGGGTCAACTGCATCCGCCGGACGTTCGACTCTTCACATTCAATGCCGTCCCCTGCAAGTACGATCCGCATGCGCCGCTGCCGTTTCAATGGCATCACTTCTTGCGCAGCATCTGGCCGAACGATCCCGAGGCAATCTCTACGCTTCAAGAGGTATTCGGCTACTTGCTCACGGCTGACACGAGTCAGCAGAAAATCATTCTCATTGTCGGTCCGAAGCGATCCGGCAAAGGAACCATTGCACGCGTACTTACAGAGCTATTGGGGAAGCGAAACGTCTATGGCCTATCGCTGTCGAGCCTGTCCGAGACGTTTGGGCTCCAACCCCTTATCGGCAAGCTCGCTGCGGTAGTGTCTGACGCCCGGATCAGCGGACGGACCGACCAGCAGAGCGTCGCGGAAAACCTTCTGCGGATAAGCGGCGAAGATGCGGTCGGCATCAATCGCAAGAATCTGCCGCACGTGTCTTTGACGCTCAACAGCCGCTTCATCCTGCTTACCAATGAGTTGCCAAGGATTGCCGACTCGTCCGGCGCGCTCGCGTCGCGCTTCGTCGTGCTCACCATGAATGAGTCCTTCTATGGCCGCGAGGATCGCGGGCTGACGGCTCGACTGCTTGGGGAACTACCCGCGATCCTGAACTGGTCCCTTGAGGGCTGGAAGCGCCTCAACGCTCGGGGGCATTTCGCGCCGCCGCGGTCTTCGGAAGAAGCCGCAAGCGACCTGGCGGACCTGGCATCGCCGATGCTGGCTTTCGTGCGCGAGTGCTGCACCTTGGCGCCGCTGGCCGAGGCGCCGCTCGACGCGCTCTACCTGAGGTTCCGCATGTGGGCGGGGGACCAGGGAATGACTGGGATGCTGCCAACCAAGCCGGTATTCGCCCGCGACCTCAAGTCGGCGCTGGCGGGCAAGATCACACGGCACGAGCGCCGCAACACGGCCGGCAAGAAGGAACCGTTCTATCGGGGCCTGTCTGTCCAGGGGTGTCCGGGGGTCCAGAGCATCGCGGCAACATAGCGTCAGTAAATACAGAGAAGAAGAGAGAGGGAAGGGAAGAGCAGTGAGAAAGACCCCCGGACACCCCCAGCCGGCAATCAAAGTAGTGCAAGATGCGCGGCATTCGCTGCCACTACGTTTAAAAGAAATGACACAAACGCGCAGCGCATGGCATCATGTGGCCGTCAGTCGCTAAATAGCGGCCCAGACAAAGACGAAGGCCCGATGCTGCAGCAACAGCCCGGGCCCTCTGACCACTCGCAGCTAAACAGGAGCGTGCGCAATGGCTATCCACGAGTCTACGTCTTGCCCGGTCGATCCGGCATCCCCAGTTTTCTACATCCTGGCCGACGGCATCAAGCGTTTCGCGCCGCGAGCCGACGAACTGTGTTGGCGCGACCTCCCCCCGGAAGAGGGCCGCATCGTCAGCTACGAGCCCTTCACGGAATGCCCAGTGCTCCGGCTCGCAAACGCATCGGCGTCGGCAGCGGGCTATGCGTCCGCCGAGGGCTGGGCCGCGCTGCGTGATGATCCGTTCCGCGCCGTCGGGCTGTTCGCCAGCGCCGAGGCCGCTCTCGGGGCCGCAATCGATCTGTTGGAGGATGCAGACGACGATGGCGAGCATCGCCCCACCGTGCGCGCCCTGCGAGCGCTTGAAGTCGAAGCGCGCCGCGGGCACTGGCGCGCGTGCCTGCGGTACTCACGAAATACCACGAGGACAAATTGATGATGGACGCCGACAAGATCCCTACGCTGGAACGACTCGCTGCTGCAGCCGACGTGCTGTCGTGGCTTGGCAATCGAGCAAGTCTCTTACCCGACGACCAACCCAACGGCGTGACGATGGGGCTGCAATTGACACTCGCCGCTTCCTACCTCGTGGAGTACCAAAGGCACCTCGTCGACGGCATGGAACCTTACGATGCCCTCTTAGCCACGGCACGAGGCGAACTGCGGCTGACCTGAGCCGCGCTTGGGCGGACCGGCAGATGACAGTGGACAGGCGTCGGGAGACGCCCCACGCGTGGGCGCCGCCTGACCTCACGCGCGACGAGATAGCGGAGATATGCCGACCGCTGCAGCAAGGGGCCGCGCAAGTGCGGTTCCTTCGCTCGCTCGGGCTGCGCGTTGAGCGTCGACCGGACGGCTCGCCACTGGTGAACCGTCAGCATTACACCGCGGTCCGCGGCGCCGTCATCCAGCCGGCGATGCTCACCAGTCGGGATGACTGGCAACCGCCGACGCGGCGCAAATAGTTTCCGGGGACCCAGCGAAACGACAGACGCACACGGGGGGGCAAAGACGCCCACCCGTCGGCGAGTTTTGGGCTCGGAAATCTTGAACATGCGTGGGTTCGCAGGGTTCGCTGCGCCGTTTCGGTCGGCTGCGATCGATCCATAGCGAAATCGCGGTGATTAACTTGCGTTCGCTGCGTGCGTACCGTTCGCACCGCAATGCAGCCCGACTCCACCCCCCGCCTCGAACGCTTGAGCAGCTTCGCACGAGAACTCGGCGTGTCCGAGCACGTCGCGAAGCGGCTTCTCACGGACGGGCAGTTGCCGATCCGTTTCGTTGAAGTCGGGGACCACCGCAAGGTCACGTTCGTGCACTCGGCCGACGCGGCCCGGTGGCGCGAGGAATACGACCGGCCGCATCCCGCCCTGATGACGGATCACCAATGAAGAACTTGAACATGCTGCAGGCATGGGCGCGCACTCTTGGGCGCCCGACTTCCCGGCAGCACGAACAGCATCGCTGCGCGGTGTTGCTCGACTGGATCGGCGAGGAGGACGTGCCCACCGAGTCGGCGGCCGAGTTTGCCGAGCGCTTCGAAGAGGTCAAACCGATCCTTGATGCGATTGACCGCGACCGTGCGCGCAAAACGCCGAGGCAAGCCGCCGCAGAGATTCGCGCCGCCCTGGCGAAGCCGAAGACGATCGCGCCCGCCGAGTACGACCCGCAAGCCGTGTGGCTTGCCCTGCGCGCGAGGAGCGCCAAGTGAACGAACGACTCGCACAACTACAAATCCGGCTCGCGTTGCTCAATGCTCAAACTGCGGGGCTGTCGCAAGCTCGGGCAGCGGCCGCCGAGTATCACTCGCGCTTTCGTGCAGCCATCTCACGCCATGGCGCGATGGTGTCTGCCGCCGACTTGCCCGCCCTTGCCGCGCTGCCCGCGAGCGAGCTGCAAGCACAAGGCGTCGACCCCGGCGACTTGAACCGAGCAATCAAAGACGTTCGTTTCTGCGAGGCGATCGAGCGAGAGCACAGGCGCTTGATTGTCGAAGTGGAACCGCTCCGCACGTTGATCGAGCGAATCGAAAAGGAGAGGTCGACCGACGATCAATGGAAGGCCGCATCATGACGACCGACTTCAACACCCTCCGCGCGCGCATCCAGGCGCTGACGGAAGAGCGCAAGCAGCTCGACTTCTACGCGCTGAACACCGCCGAGACGCGCGCCGCAGTCGAGCGCGCTATGACGACGGCCGCCGAGTCCTACCGTGGCGGCAAGCTGCGGCAAGCGGCAGGCGATACGGCAATCAAGGGCGTGTTCCACCTTGATGTGGCCGCATCGGACGTGCTGCCGCTGCTCGCAACGGTGCTTAGCCCGAAGAAGGTAGCCGAGGCACTCACGAGCAACCTTGCCGAAGTCGAGGACGGCCCGAAGGCGTCCGACCGCAGCAAGCGTGTCAAAGAGATCGAGGCCGAACTGCTCGAACTGGGACGCGAGGAAGAGCGCTTCATCCGCGCCGCCGAAGCGAAGGGCCACTACATCCCGCGGCGTGCTGATGCCGACGCGTCGATTGTGCTCGCGGAGACCCTGCAATGAAGGGCCGTTTCCGAGATGCCAAGGCCGTCGCGGACTTCATGGCTCGTTACGACGCGGGTGGCACCGGCCGCCGCGTCAAGTCCTGGCAGCCGCCCAGCAGCGGCCCACGCGACGCACTTCAGCCGGGCTTCGAGCGCCTTCGCAACCGGGGCCGCGACGTAGCGCGGAACGACTGGGCAGGCGAGTCGGGCGTTCAGAAGTGGACGACTACGCTCATCGGCACCGGCATTCAACCGCGATGGGCCGACCCAACCGTGAATGAAGCGTGGGAGCGGCAAGGGCGTACCTGCGACGCAGACGGCGTCAGCGATGTCTACGGGATGCAGGCGCTGGGCGTGCGCTCGTGGATCGGCTCGGGCGAGGTCTTCTTGCGATTGCGCGTCCGCAATGACTCGCTCGTGGCTCGTGGGTTTCTCGCATCGCCGGTGCAGTATCAACTCATCGAGTCGGATTTCTGCCCGATGTTCGACGCGGATCAGTGGGACGGCATGCCGAAGGACCACTACATCCGGCAGGGTATCGAGCTGAACCGGTACGGCCGCCGCGTGGCGTATTGGATGTACCCGGAGCACCCGGGCGATCGGTCGCGCGGCATCTCTCCGGGCAAGCACGACCTCATCCGCATCCGCGCGGAGGAAATCAGCCACGTGTTCGAGCCGCTGCGCCCGGGTCAACTCCGCGGCGTGTCGCCGCTGGCGCCGATTCTGGTCAGGCTGCGCAATGCGGCCGACTTTGAAGACGCAACGCTTGACCGTCAGAAGCTCGGCAATCTCTTTGTCGCGTTCCTGAAGCGAAACATTCCGGCTGGCGCGCACCTCGAATACGATCCGGTCACCGGCTTGCCGGTCTTCTACAACCAGAAGGGCGACCCGCTCGCAGGCCTCGAACCTGGCATGTTCCAAGAGCTGATGCCGGGCGAGGAGATGCAGTTCGCGAACCCGCCTGACCCCGCGGCCTCGTACCCCGATTTCATGCGAGTGACCAATCGAGGAACCGCGGCAGGGCTTGGACTGCCCTACGAGCTGTTCGCCGGTGACATCCAAGACGTCAGCGACCGCACGCTGCGCGTCATCATCAACGAGTTCCGCCGCTACGCCGAGCAGCGCATCTGGACGATCGTCATTCCGAAACTGTGTCAGCCTATGGTCGATTGGTGGGCGATCTACGGCGCGGGCAACATCGCCCATTCGGTTGCGAGCCGCCCGACGTGGCACCCGCAGGGCTGGCCGTACATCCACCCCGTGCAAGACGTGGAGGGCAAGGTCAAGGCGATCGAAGCCGGCCTCACATCGCGATCGGCGGTGATCAGCGAACGCGGCGACGATCCGCGCGGAGTCGCGCGCCAGATCGCGGAAGACGCCGAGCTGTTTCCCGTAGCGCCGCCGACGGTTGCGCCCGCGGTCGCGTCGATGCCCGATGACCTACGGCGCTTCGAAGCCCGCGCCGCCGACCAGCAAATCGCGATGGTCAACATCCTGGCGAACCTCGTTCCGGCCATCACCGGCAAGGCCGATGCCGCGTCGCTGACGCGTGCAATCGACGCTATCAAGGTGACGGCCGAGGCAGCCAAGGCCGCCGCGGAGAAGGCGATCGACGTGAACGTGTTGATGCCCGATCGCAAGCGAGAGACCAACGTCGAGTATGACGCGGCGTCCGGCGAGATCGTCAAGAGCACGACCATCGAAACGTCCCTGCTGCAATGATCGACCCGAACATCATCCCCAACACGTCGACGCAACACCGCGTGCTCGACGAGATCGCCCGCCGCGGGCTGTCACTCGTTCGCCGCCCGGACGAGTCGCTTCGTCTGTCGGGCAACGGCTGCACGATCGTCGTCACCGAACTGTGCCGGCTGACGCTTGAGCACGTGCGACGCGCGAGCGAGGGGCGATAGATGGCAACCGGATCGAAGCGTGACGTTACGCTCGGCGTCGAGGTCGAGACGACCGGTGAACAGGGGCTGCGCGACCTCGCCGGGGAGATGCGCGGCCTATCGACCGCAGCGGCTGCAGCGCAGAAGGCCGAGGCTGCAGCCCGCGCTGATGACAACGCAGCGAAGGCTGCCGTCCGTGAGCGTGCCCTGGAGCTGCGCCGGCTGAAGACCGAGACCGACGCCGCGAGTCGTGCCACGGTCGAGCACCAAGAGGCGGAGCGCGCCGCAACCCGTGCCCTGAACGATGCGCGGGCAGCGGCGAACGGTACTGCTTCGGCGCTCGCAAAGAAGGCCGCCGAGACTCGCCAGGCCGCTGCAGCCACGGAGCAACTGCAGACCGAGATCGACGCCACCACGCGAGCGAGTGTCGCGGGCAACAGCGCGCTATCTGACTCGCTGAAGTCTGTAGGCGGGCAGCTCACGCTGCTTCGCGGCATCGCAACCGCGGCCCTCGGCGGGACGCTGGTCGGCGGACTGGCCCGGGAACTTGCCGAGACTGCCGATGCGGCCGCGAACCTCCAGGCAAGCGTCAAGCTCGCAACCGGCGAGGGCCGAGCGTTCGCCGAGGCGTGGGCCGGCATCGGGCAGATTGCGCAGCGTACCGGCGCGGACCTCGAAGCGACGGGCACGCTGTTCGCGCGCATCTTGCAGGCGGGCAAGGAATTCGGCCTGGCGCAGCGTGACGCGCTCGCGCTGACCGAGGCCATCAATCAAGCCGTCGCGGTGTCGGGCGCATCAGCGCAGGCCAGCCAAGCGGCGATCACGCAACTGATCCAGGGCTTGCAATCGGGCGTCCTGCGAGGCGAGGAGTTCAACAGCGTGATGGAGCAGGCCCCGCGCCTCGCTCGCGCGCTGGCCGATGGGCTCGGCGTCACCACGGGTGAGCTTCGCAAGATGGCCGAGGCAGGCGCGCTGTCCTCGCAGACCGTCATTCAGGCGCTGCAGAGCCAGAGCAACACGCTGAAGCGTGAGTTCGAGTCGCTGCCGCCCACCGTCGGCCGCGCCATCACGCAACTGTCGAATGCCTGGACCATCTATGTCGGCGAGACCTCGCAGGCGACCGGCGCGTCAAAGACCGCGGCCGATGCAATCTCGTTCCTCGCCGCGAACCTCCGCACCGTGGCCGACCTGCTGTATGGAGTCGGCAAGGCCGGAGCGGCATACGTCGCTGTCAAGCTTGCCGCCGCGTTCATCGAGTCCGCAACTGGCGCGCGTGCCGCTGCTGCAGCGACGATCACCGCGACCGCTGCCACGACGGCCCACACCGCGGCGACCGTTGCCAACACCGCAGCGCAAGGGGCGAACGCTGCCGCCAGTGCCGGCGCTGCCGCCAGTGCTGGCCGGTTCGCGTCGATCATCGGATCGTTGAAGCTTGGCGCCCTTGCCCTTGTGGTCACGAACCTGAAGGAAATAGGGACCGCGATCGGCGAAGGCGCGGCCCGGCTCATGGGCTACGGCAAGTCGATCGATGCACTCGACGAGTCGCTGCGACGCGAGGAGGAGACGACTCGGCGCAATGCTGCGGCGAAAGCCGAGCTGACCCAGCGCACCCTACAGGCAAGTGACGCGGCCCTCGGCCTCGGCAAGGAATCCAAGCGGCTGATCGGTGAGTTCGAAGGCGTCGAGCGCAAGGCGGGCAATGTGTCCGAGGCGCTGGAGAAGCTCGCCAAGGAATTGCGGCTCGGCGACATCAGCGGCATTCAGGCTGCCGGCGCTGCGCTAGACGCGCTGGCCGTCCGGGGCAAGATCAGCGCGGACAACGTGCGCGACGCGCTGTCAGCAGCGCTGAAGACCGAGGACTTGCTGCGCTTCGAAGTTCAGGCGCGGGCTGCCTTCGACGGCAGCGAGCAAGGCGCTCGCCGGCTGAAGGCCGCACTCGACGCGATCGCCGACGAGTCCCTGCGCCGTGCTGGCACCAGTGCCGAAGAGCTGGCTACCGGGTTCAGCAAGGCGACGACAAGCATCATCAACGATGTCGACATCGTTGCGAAGACTCTACGCGACCTCGGAGTGACCGGCGAGGATGCCGGCCGCGCGTTGACGGCGGCACTGGACAAGGCGACGGCCGCAGCGAGCACGGAACGCGCCGTGCAGGCTGTTATCGACCGTCTGCAGGCGCTGGGCAAGGAAGGGTTGCTAAGCGGCGAGCGCGTCGCCGCAGGCTTGGAGAAGGCGAAGGCCAAGCTCGACGACTTGAAGCCGGGCATCAACTCACTCGACGAAGCGCTGAAGAACTTCGGACTTCAGACGCAGGCGCAGATACAGCAAACGGCCGACAAGCTCGCCGAGTCCTACCGTGTGATATCCACGTCGGCCGGTGTCTCGCTGCAGCAGCAGATCGAGGCCTACGGCAAGTGGCGCGCAGCCGCCCTTGCTGCGTCGGGAGGTGTCGAGTCCGGGCACCTTGCCGAACAGCGTGTGATCCTGCAGAACCGCGCCGCTGTGGCTGGGCTCGGCGACGACTACGAGCGCCACATCGGCGGGCGAGCGCGACGGGCAATCCGGGAGGTGGCGGGCGAGCTTGCGCAACTGAACGCGCAGGCCGGTTCCCTGTCGTCGTCCTTCGACAAGACCAGCCAAGCGGCGCGCAGTATCGTCGGCGGTGCGACCTACGACAAAGACAACTTTGCGACGGGGCCGGACGGGCAGCGCATCACCGCGGGCTCGCAGCTCGAACCCCCGGACAAGTCGGGCAACTGGACGTTCATCAGCGACGCGTCGGCGTCGGCCGGTCAGCAAACGGTGACGCTGCCTAACGGCCGGCGCACGACGGGCATCGGCGTTGCGCGGGTCGGCTACTGGGTGCGCACGGACGGGCCGGGCGCGTCGTTCGGATTCCGTGCGTTCGAGGGCTCCCAGCAGTTCGGGTTCTTCGGCGGGCCGAACCTCAACGACTTGGGCTCGACCACAACGGCCCCCGCGCCGACCGTGCGCGCTCCCTCGGCCGCTCCGGCGCCGTCGAGCGGCACCCCCGTGACCATCAACGTCAACGGCAAGCCGACAACGATCAACGTAGCCAACGATGACGAGGCGGCCGCGCTGGCGCGACTGGTCGAGCTGCTCTCACAGGGTTTCATGGCTTCAGAGGGGGGCGTATGACCATTGGACTGCACGAATACGGCGGGTTCGCCATAAGCCCCCGGCCGTTCCCTGCGCCCGGCGCTGTGTGCGCCGTGGTCGAGCTGGCCGAGCTTCAGGCCTTGCACGCCCTCGCGCGCCAGATGTTCGAGCACATCGCTGCGATGCCCGACAACCGCCTGGCGGTGCACTTCGCTGATCGCGTTGTGCGGCGCATCGGCGCGCTGCCGCAACACGTTGCTGTTATGCCACCCCGCGCCGACCGGCGCACTTCACCTGAGAACGACCCCCTATGAGCAATGATGCCGCGCAGGAACTGAAACAAGGAGGCGTGGCCCTTGTGGCCGCCTTCGACTCCATAAAGTCATGCCTCGATCGGCTTCGCGCCGCCCTCGAAGCCGTCCATCCGGGCGTACCGGGAACGTACGAGGCGGGAAGACAGACAGCCGAGGCGATATCAACCGGCGCTGATATGAAGCTCATCGTGCTGGAGAGCCGCAAGCAAGCGCTGGCGTTTTTCGAGGGCATGAAGGACGAATTTCAAAGCATCTACCAACAAGCACCTTCCGCGAACTCTGAGGAATCATCATGACCATCACCGCAACCCGTACCGCCGAGATGCACGCAGCGATTGCCGCAGCACGCGTCAACGACCACATGGAGAGCAACCCCAAAACTTACCCCAGCGGCATGACGACGTTCTACGAACTCGGCAAGCAACGGGCCGCCGAGTCGCTGAGTTGGGCGCAGGCAAAGGCGATCGTCGACAAGAGCGACGCTACCCTGGCGGCCGAGCTGATCGGGACCGAGATCGAGCCCGCCGGCGCACTGTGGGAGACCATCGCTCAGGTGAGTGCGTACCGCAGCGGCGTGCTGGAGGTCCACGACGCGCTGCTGGCGACTGCCCGCGGGACCAACCCGCTCCACCTGTGACCATCCGGTCAACGTTTTGCCTCGGCACGCGGGGCTTCTCGCCGCCGGGAGCCGCGGTCTTCACCGTCAACGCCGAGGACATGCTAGCCCTCGCCAAGGCAGTCAACGCGGCGGCCGTGCTCGCTGAGGAAGGCGGTAGTGAGGCGCAAGTCCGCCAAGCGGCGACCGCTGCGAATCGCGCGCTGCTGGCGGCCCGCTGCAGCCAGGGGACGAACCCGCTGGACGCGCTGAAGGCCTTCGCCGAGTCGATCCGGGCCTACGCGCCGCCCCCGTGAACGTCGGTCGATCGCGCAGGACGACGTAGCCTGCAGCAAGTCCTCTAGAACGGAACGTCTTCGTCAGAGATGGATGCTGGCATCCACGGGTACTTTTCGGCCTCGGTAACGTAGTCTGTGCCGTAGTCCCCCATGGCTCCCCAATATTCGACGCTATCAATTTCGCTCAAGTCAGTACCAAGCTTTCGCGTGTCGACAACCCAATACTCGTTTCCGAAAGAAGCGGCCTTCTGAAGGCTCGCCGAGACTTCCTTTGCTTCAATCAATTCACCGCGCGCCAAGTTGTCTTGCTTCACCAGTTCGGTTTCCTGCTCCACTTGCAGCGCCATGTCCTTCAAGGATTGAGATATATCGATCACCTTGGCAGTCAGCGTCGGCTCCGAGAACACGATGTTGATCGATCGCTGCACGATCGGCGCGTCCCCCCTTACCTCAGAGGATGTATGCCCGTCGGAAATGAAGATGCACGCGTCTCGAATCTTCTCGAAATGCTTTACAACTTGAGCCGTGCGCAGCGTCGTCACGCGACTTGTCAGGTAGTCACGATCGCTGTACATGTGGTTCCTGAGAACGGTGCAGCGTTGGGTCACTCGTATGCGAATCCACTTCTCGTCGGGACTTGAGAAGATGTTTGTCGCGAAGTGTGGGTTACCAATCGGCTTTATTTGTTTGTACCATTCTCGATCGGAGTTTGTTGGCACGACATTCCGAATGCCCGATATCCGTCCTAGACAAGCCTGAACCTCTAGCAGCACATGCTTCGTTGTTTGCTTTATCAATTCGACGTCATCTTGGCGAATCGGGCGGAAATGGGCCAGTGAATTTCTGACGGTATTGATTTCTGCAAGCTTGGTTTGAATTACACCCTGCTTTGCTCGGAAGTACGGCGCAAAATGCTTCCAATAGGACTCGTGGAGCATGATTGTCGTAAGGTCGCCGCTGCTTAGAAACAGCATTGGGGACGTCACGACCTCACCGACATACCCGTGATCGTTGGCCTGAGCAATGCGCTTTTTGGTTTCGCTGCGGATTGTTCCGGCCCCGCCAATGCTGGCGCTGTCCCAGTCCTTGCCGAGGCTATCCTTTAGGACGACATACACAAACAAGCGCAGCGCGTTCTCGAATCTGAAGAGAATGTTTAGCGCTTCGTAGTAGTAGAGATGTAGCCAGCTCCCGGGAACCTTTACCATCCCGTCCGTCACCTGAGCCGCCTTCCAATCCATAGCCATCACGCGCCCCTCCGCATCAAGCGGGGAAATATAACCTTGGGGTGGCTACCCGAGGAACTCCGCCCACTCCGCCATCAACGCGCGCCGCTTCTCGAACAGATCGCCGCGCCGATACGCTGCCTCGGTCTGATCGCCGATAGCATGGGCTAGGGCCATTTCGCGGACCTCCGCCGGGGTCGCGGTCCGCTCGGCGCACCAGTCCGAGAACGTGCTGCGCAACCCATGCGGGACGGCCGTCAAGTTCATCCGGCGCATGACCGCCGTCAAGCTCATGTCCGACAACGGCTTGTCAACGTCACGGCCCGGAAAGATCAACTCGACGTCTTTGAGTCGGGGGAGGGCCTTCAACAGCGCGACGGCAGCCGGGGACAGCGGCACGCGGTGCTCACGACCGGACTTCATCACGTCCGCCGGACACGTCCACACGGCCGCCTTGAGGTCGACGTTCCCCCACGTCGCCGCCCGCACCGCGCCGGTCCGGCTGGCCGTCAGAACGGCGAACTCCAGCGCTCGGGCGCTCGTGCCGGCCGTTGCCCGCAGTCGCTTCATGAAGGCGGGCGCGTCGTCGATCGGCAGGGCCTCGAAGTGCGCGCGCTTGTTGACCTTGCCCGGCTTCGGCAGGGCCGCGTCGAGATTGCCGCGCCAGCGCGCCGGGTTGAGGCCTTCCGGCCGTAGCTCGCGCTGCACGGCATAGTTGAGAACCAGCTCGATCCGGCTGCGCAGGCGGACCATCGTCTCGTTCTTCGTCGACCACTCCGGCTCGATCGCCGCCAGGACATCGGCCTTGGTCACGTCGCGCACGTGCTTGGCGCCGAACGTGGGGTAAGCGTACGTCTGCAGCGTGTTCTCCCACTGCTGGGCGTGCTTGGCGTTCTTCCAGCTCGGCCGGTGCGCTTCGATGTAGGCCTCGGCGGTTCGCTGAAAGGTCCACTCGATCGTCTGCCGCGTGGCTCGACGTGACGCCGCGGGGTCGACGCCGGCCTTGATCTGCTGCAGCGTCGACCGAGCGCTCTCGATCGCCTGCGCGAGCGTCACCGTGGGGTAACCCCCGAGCCCCAGCTCGGCCCGGCGCGCGCCGACCATCGTCCGCAGGACCCACGACTTCGTGCCGCTGGGCTTGACGTACAGGCGCAACCCGCTGACGGTGCCGACCGGGTGCAGGCCTGGCACGGCGAGGCGCTTGACCTCCAGGGCTGACAGCGGCTTGGCGAGCTTCGGCATAGTTCCTCCCGTCTCCCCCATCTGTTCCCCCATCGATCGATGAGGTTGACTGACATGAGGCGAAGTGACGTGATTCGAACTATACGGGAGAAGAGGGCTGTTTTTGGGGGATCTGATGCGTCACGAGGACGCCTGCCACCCCTAGGTGGCGGAAGCGGTGAGATTCGAACTCACGGAGGGGATGAACCCTCGCCGGTTTTCAAGACCGGTGCCTTAAACCGCTCGGCCACGCTTCCATCGATCGGCGCTCATCGTAGCGCCGGTTTTGCCTGCACTTCACGGCGTGCGCGGAGCGCACACCGGACCGCGATTCTCACATGTACCCGATCCCGGTCTCCGCCAGACCGACGAGGTCGATGTTGATCGCGTTGAGCTCGGTCTCCGCGGCCAGCACGCCCAGCTCGGCGGGCGTCATGACGCCGTTGTCGAGCAGGCCCCGGTAGAAGGCCATGTCGGCGGCCGGTGGCGCGAAGCCGACGACGTTGGTGTAGAGCAGCCGCACGACATCGGTGTGGCTGGCGTTCGCCCCGATCGCGAAATCGAGCGCCAGCTGCATCAGCGTTTCGTAGTCCATGCCGCCATCGAGCAGCTGCAGGCCGACACCCACATAGGCCATCTCGTAGATCGATTGGGCACCGAACACCGCGCCGAGGATCTTCACCGTGGTGCCGGCGTTGCCGTCGAGATCGATCGCCCAGCGCAGGTCGTCCCACTGGAGCCGCTCGACGCCGTAGAGCAGGTCGCGGCCTTCGCCGCCCGGCTGATCGTGCGCCACGGCCCAGCCGGTTTCCTGCGGGCCGAGGAAGTAGGTCTGCGCGAAGCCGGCCAGGCGCGCGGTGTCGATGCCGTTGCCGCCGTCGAGGATGTCGTCGCCCTCGCGCCCGCGCAGCACGTCGTTGGCGTTGCCGCCATTGAGCGTGTCGGGGCCGGTCGTGCCGCTGAGGCTGTCTGCCGCGGCGCTGCCGTTGATGACGTTGCGCTGAAGCGCGGAGATCGTGTAGCTGCCCGTGCCGGTGTCGAAGTCCGAGGCCGAGACGTAGTAGGTGCCCGTCGCCGACGGCGTGAAGGTGATCTGCGAGTTCAGCCCGACGCCTGAGTCGTCGTCGAAGGCCAGGGCCTGGCCGGCGCCGTTGGACAGCGTCAGGTAGGGATCGTCGAGCTGGTTGGCGACGAGGTCGATCGTGTACTGGACGCCGGCGTTCAGCGTGATCGCGAACATGTCGCTGTCGGTCGGCACGCCGATGTTGCCGGCGACGGCGGCGGCGCCGACATTGACGCGGCCGCTGGTGTTGGTCGCGGCGCGGTAGTCGTCGTCCGGCACCTGCGACGAGATCGTGTACGTGCCCGTGTCTTCGGAATAGTCGAAGGCGGCGAGGTAGTAGTTGCCGCTGACGCTGGGCGTGAAGTACAGCCGCGAGTCCAGCGGCAGCGGGCCGCTGTCGTCGTCGTAGGCAATGAGCTCGACATCGTCGCCGCCGTACAGCGCCATGTACGGATCGACGTTGCTGCTCAGCGGGCTGACCATGTCGAACTGGTAGGTCCGGCCGGCCTCGAGCGGCACGCGGAACAGGTCGCCGTCGTTCGGGGTGTCGATGCGGGCGTTGATCGCGCCGGTGCCGCCGTTGAGCACGCCGCCCGTGTTGACGTCGAGCGGAAAGTCGTCGGTGGACGACGGCACAGCGGTTCTGAAGTTCCAGGCCGTCGAGCCGCTCAGGCCGGCGTATGCATTGCCGGCGCTGTCGCGGAATGCGCCGGCGCCGATGTTGACGTAGAAGGCCGTGTTGCCCGGCAGGTTCTCGCCGGGATCGATCGTCACGCTGGCGCCGCTGATCTGCACCGCCGGGTCGTTGACGCTGATCTCGCGCAACAGCGTGCCGTTGCCCGCGTACAGCAGCACGCTGCCGTTGCCGCGCTGCACCGCTTCGCTGAAGGTCAGCACCAGGTTCGCGGTGACGTTGACCTGGGCCGCATCGTCGGCCGGGGTCACGCTCTGCAGGCGCGGTGCGCCGCTGTCCTGCGTCGCCGTCGTGGCACTCAGCGTGTAGCCGCCGGTGCCGAGGCCGAAGTCGAAGGCGCCCAGGTAGTGCGTGCCGCTCGCGGTCGCGGTGTAGGTGATCAGCGCGGTGGAGCCGCCGCCGCTGTCGTCGTCCAGCGCGATGTAGCTGCTGCCGGGCTGCGGGCTGAGCAGCCCCAGGTAGGGGTCGGCGAGGCCGGTGCTGGTGAGCGTGAAGGTGTAGGTCGTTCCGGCCGCCAGCGTGACCGTGAACAGGTCTTCGTCGAGCACCGATTCGATGACGCCGGTCCGCGCCGGGCCGTTGACGAGCACCTGGGCGGTGGTGTCGAAAGTGAACGGCACGTCGTCGAGCACCGATGCCGGGCTGGTGCGGAAGGTCCACGCGGTCTGCGAGCTGATGCCGGCATAGGCGATGCCCGTCGCATCGCGGAAGGCGCCGGCATCGACCGTGACGCTGAATTCGGTGTCGGCGGCCAGGTCGGCCGGCGGATCGATGAACACGGTGCTGCCGCTGATCGACACCCGGTTGGCATCGGTGGCGGCGATCGTGTGCACGACGTTGCCGCCGCTGCGGATCACGATGTTGCCGCTGCCTGCGACCACCGGCTCGCTGAACTGCATCTGCAGGACGGCCGAGCGCGACAGGTTGGTGGTGTCGTCGGGCGGCGTCAGCCCGGCGAGCTGCGGTGCGCCGGTGTCGGTCGTGCCGGTGCTGAAGTTCCACGTCGTGGTGTTGTTGCCGGTGCCGGCCCACGCGTTGCCGGACGGATCGGTGATCACGCCGGCGCCGATCTGCACGTAGTAGCTCGCGCCGGCCACCAGGTTGAGCGTGGGGTCGATCGTCGCGGTGTTGCCGGTGAAGCTGACCTGCGCGGCATCGGCCACCGAGATGCTGCTGAACAGCGAGCCGTCGGCGTTGAAGATGTTGATGCTGCCCGTGCCCGCTTCGACCGCTTCGTTGAAGCTCAGCATGAGGTTGGCGCCGATGGCGACGCTGCCCGCGTTGTCGGCCGGGCTGAAGCCCTGCAGCACCGGTGCGCTGCTGTCGCCGCCGGGCGCCAGGTCGTTGACCGTGCGCACCGCATCGGCGAACTGGAAGCGTTCGACGCCGCTGATGCGGTCGCTGCCGCTGGCGCCGCCGCTGATCGTGATCAGGCCGGCGGCGACGCTGATCGTGTAGCTGGCGAAGGTGCCTTCGAGCACCGCGGTGTCGTTGCCGCCGCCGCCCTCGATCGTGTCGTTGCCGGCGCCGCCTTGCAGCGTGTCGTCGCCGTCGCCGCCCGTGAGCTCGTCGTTGCCGCCGCCGCCTTCGAGGCGGTTGGCGGCCTCGTTGCCGGTCAGCGTGTCGTTGCCGGCGCCGCCGCGGGCGTTCTCGATCGTCGTGTTGTAGGCGATCGCGATGTTGTTCGTCATGCTGTTCGCAGACGAGAACTGTCCGGCGCGCAGGTCGATGCGGCTGGCGGTGCCCCAGCCGCTCAGGTCCAGCGTGTCGGTGCCGCCCGAGTCGTAGATCGTCAGGATCGGGTTGGCGTTGCGCGCGAAGTCGTAGATCTGGCCGGTGGTGCCGCCGATCGTGCTGCTGAAGCCGTAGACGGTGTTGTCCAGCCGCGTCGTGGTCGAGGCACCGTAGATGCGCTGGATCGCCGCGATGTCGTTGAGCATCGGCGTCTGCGGCGAGTGCACGACGTTGCTGGTGTCGGCCCAGTCGGCCTGCATCACCTCGGCCGAGTAGTTCGGGGCGGCGTAGCGCGGCCCGAAGTACGACATGATCGACAGCACCACGCTGTCCTGGAACGACGACGGCGACCAGTTGCCGTTGCCGTTGTAGTCGCCCATGTGGTTGAGGCCGAGCGCATGCCCGATCTCGTGGATGTAGGTCTGAAAGCCGTACTGGCCGATCGCCGTGGTGACGAGGTCGGCCTCGGTCGAGTTGAACCAGACGCTGCCGACCTGCGGGTAATACGCGTGGGCGTAGCCGATCTCGGTGCTGGTGTAGCCGAACTCGATGTTGGTGGCGCCCGGCGTGCCGGGCATGAAGGTCTGCGTGACCAGCTCGTCCCAGGTCGCCATCGCCAGCGTCATCAGCGCCTGCTGGCTCGGATTGACGGCGCGAAAGCCCGCTGCCTCGCCCTGGCCGGAGATGCCGTTCGAGCTGGTCGGGAAGGCGTAGGTGATCGCATTGCCCGACCACCGATTGCCCCCATTGAGCTGATTGAAAACCTGTTCCTGGCTCCAGTTGGCCGCCATGCTGATCACTCCACCGAGGGGCTCGGATATCGAATGGCGGTCATTGAATCACTTTGGGCGGTGGCTGCGTAGGCACCAAAGGAGCCATTGGTCATATGCCCGGCGGGCTAGTCGCACGGAACCTGAACCAGTTCACGCCGCCCGCCATCGACCCGCACCGCGCTCAGGCGCCCGCCCCAGACGCAGCCGGTGTCCAGCGCCATCAGCTTCGGCTCCATGCGCAGCCCGAGCGTCGACCAGTGGCCGAAGGCGATCGGCGTGTCGGCGCTGCGCCGGCCCGGCACCTCGAACCACGGCCGGAACCCGGGCGGCGCGCCCGCGCTGCCGTCCTTGGTCTTGAATTCGAGCGTGCCGTCGTCGCTGCAGAAGCGGATGCGCGTCAGCACGTTGATGACGAAGCGCCAGCGCTCGGCGCCGCTCAGGCGGTCGTCCCAGCGCAGCGGCTCGTTGCCGTACATCACGCGCAGGAAGCCGGGCAGGTCCGGGCCGCGCAGCAGGTGGCTGACCTCGTCGGCCAGCGCCAGCGTCGTCGCCGCGTCCCATTGCGGCACGACGCCGGCATGCACCAGCAGCCAGCCGTGCGCCGTGTCGGCCAGCGGGCACTGGCGCACCCATTCCAGCCAGGCTTCGCGCTCGGGGCTTTGCAGGATCGGGTCGAGCGTGTCGCTGGCATGCAGCGGGCGCACGTGCTCGGCGGCGGCCAGCAGGTGCAGGTCGTGGTTGCCGAGCAGGCAGGTCGCCGCCGCGCCGAGCCCGCGCAGGCGTTCCAGCGTGGGCAGCGACTGCGGGCCGCGGTTGACCAGATCGCCGAGCACGTGCAGGCGATCGCGTGAGGGCGAGAAGCCGATCTCGGCGAGCAGGCGCTCGAACGCGTCGCAACAGCCTTGCAGGTCGCCGACGAGGTAGTGCATCAGCGCCCGCCCGGCCGCCCGAAGGGCGCTGAGGCCCCCTCGGGGGGAGCGAACGCAGTGAGCAGGGGGCAGGTCACTCGCGGGGAGCAGTCCATGCGGCCGATTCTGCTACGCTCGCGTCCCTCGCCTTTTCAGGGGCGCGCAGCCCGGTACGACCACGGGAACGGCGCCACCGCATGGACGTTGCGCTGCTGGTATTCCTGATTCTGCTGAACGGGCTGTTCGCCATGTCCGAAATGGCCCTCACCGCGTCGCGCAAGGCACGCCTGGCGGTGATGGTCGAGGCCGGCGAGTCCGGCGCCCAGGTGGCGCTGGACCTGCACGACCACCCGACGAAGTTCCTGTCGACGGTGCAGATCGGCATCACGTCGATCGGCGTGCTCAACGGCATCGTCGGTGATGCGGCGTTCTCCAAGCCGCTGGCCGCATGGCTGCAGGCGACGTTTCCGATCGGTCATGCCGTTTCGACGGTCAGCGCCACGGCGCTGGTGGTCGTCATCATCACCTTCCTGACGATCATCTTCGGCGAGCTGGTGCCCAAGCGGCTGGGCCAGATGTACCCCGAGACCGTGGCGCGGCTCGTCGCGCGGCCGATGGAATGGCTGTCGGCGGCGACGCGGCCCTTCGTCTGGCTGCTGTCCATCTGCACCGAGACGACCTTGCGCCTGCTCGGCATCCGCGAGGCGCCGTCGCGCAGCGTCACGGAAGAAGAGATCGCCGCCAGCCTGGAGGAAGGGCTGGAGACCGGCGTCATCGAGGCGCAGGAGCACCAGATGGTGCGCAACGTGTTTCGGCTCGACGAGCGGCAGATCGGCTCGATGATGATTCCGCGCGCCGAAATCACCTGGCTCGACATCCATGCGCCGATGGACGAGCTGTTGGCGCTGATGGCCGAGCACGGCCGCTCGCGCTACCCGGTGTGCCGCGGCGGGCTCGACGATGTCGTCGGCGTCATCGAGGCGCGCTCGATGCTCCAGCCGCTGGCACGCGGCGGGCAGCCCGACATCGGCGCGCTGATGCAGCCGCCGGTGTTCGTGCCGGAGACGCTGTCGGGCATGGAACTGCTGGAGCACTTCCGCAATACCAGCGCCGAGCTGGTGTTCGTCGTCGACGAATACGGCGCGGTGCAGGGCGTGATCTCGGTGCGCGATGTGCTCGAGGCTATCGCCGGCGAGTTCAGCACGCCGAGCGCCGAGGACGCCTGGGCGGTGCAGCGTGCCGACGGCAGCTGGCTGATGGACGGCCTGATCCCGGTGCCCGAGCTGAAGGACCGGCTCGAGCTGAAGGAGTTGCCCGAGGAAGACCGCGGCCGCTACAACACGCTGGCCGGCATGGTGATGCTGCTGCTGGGCCGGCTGCCGCGCACGGCCGATGTGGTGGAATGGGAGGCTTGGCGTTTCGAGGTCGTGGACCTCGACGGCAAACGCGTCGACAAGGTGCTGGTATCCCGCATCGCCCCCTCCGAACAAGGTAGTACGAACTCATGATCAACGAAAACCTGCACAAGAAGCCGGTCGCGCTGGACCGCCAGAAGCACCGCAATCTGAAGCTCGATCGCAATGCGCGCGACATGACGCGCAGCAAGGGCCTGAACGCCTTCTTCATCGCCGCCGGCGAGTTCGCCGAAGCCTGCAAGGACTACCCGATCGTCTGGGTGCCGGCGGGCCAGGATCCGAAGGGCAAGGCGCAGGTGGCGCCGATCGCGGTGTTCGGCCTGACGGCCGGTCAGAACCTGTGCATCGACGCCGCCGACCGCTGGCGCGTGCGCTACGTGCCGGCGATGCTGCGCACCTATCCGTTCGCGATGGCCCGCACCACCGAGACCGAATTGCTGCTGTGCATCGACGAGGAGTGGGTGGGTCTGTCGGAAGAGACGGGCGAGCCGCTGTTCAAGGCCGACGGCAGCCCGACCGAGCTGATCCTCGGCGTGCAGCAGCAGCTCGAGCAGCTCGAAGGCGACATCGAGCGCACGCGCCGCTACGGCGAGATGCTGGTCGAGAAGAAGCTGCTGCGCGAGATGCAGTTCGACGCCACGATGCCCGACGGCAACAAGATCCACGTCAACGGTTTCCTGACCATCGACGACGAGCAGATGACCAAGCTGTCGGATGCCGAGCTGCTGGAGCTGGCCAAGACCGGCCTGCTGGGCATGATCCACGCGCACCAGATCTCGCTGTCGAACATGAACCGCCTGGCCGAGTGGCAACTGGAGCGCGCGGCCGCCGAGGCGCCGATGCCCGACATCAACAAGCCGATCGGCAACGCCTGAGCCTCGCGCGGCCGCTGAAGCGCGGTCGTCGCAACCATCGCCCGCCGCGGGGAAGCCCGCGGCGGGCGATGTGCATTTCGAGTGCGGGTTTTTACCTAGACTGGGGTTTTCGGCTCCAGACAGAATACATGCTGTATACAAACGATGGATTGCAGCATGGCTCAGTTCCCCCTCAATGCCTGGTACGCGGCGGCCTACGACGTCGAGCTGAAGCCCGCTCTGCTGGCCCGCACGATCTGCAATCAGAAGGTCGTCCTCTACAGGAAGACCGACGGCCAGCCGGCCGCTCTCGAAGACGCCTGCTGGCACCGCCTGCTGCCACTGTCGATGGGCCGGCTGGAAGGCGACGAGGTGGTCTGCGGCTACCACGGTCTTGTATTCAATGATGAAGGCCGCTGCACACACATGCCGTCGCAGGAGACGATCAACCCGTCGGCCTGCGTGCGCGCCTACCCGGTGGTCGAGAAACACCGCTTCGTCTGGCTGTGGCCGGGCGACCCGACGCTCGCCGACCCGGCGCTGATCCCCGACTTGCACTGGAACCACGACCCGGCCTGGGCCGGCGACGGCCAGCGCATCTCGGTGCAGTGCGACTACCGGCTGGTGATCGACAACCTGATGGACCTGACGCACGAGACCTTCGTGCATGGCAGCTCGATCGGCGACCGCGCGGTCGCCGAGGCGCCGTTCGTTGCCACGCACGGCGAGCGCTTCGCGACCGTCACGCGCTGGATGGAGAACATCACGCCGCCGCCGTTCTGGGCCGGCCAGATCTTCCAGGGGCGCGGCTACCGCGGGCCGGTCGATCGCTGGCAGATCATCCGCTTCGAGGCGCCGGCGACGGTGGTCATCGATGTCGGCGTCGCGGTCGCCGGCACCGGCGCGCCGCAGGGCGACCGCAGCCAGGGCGTCAACGGCCACGTGCTGAACACGATCACGCCGGAGACCGACACCACCTGCCACTACTTCTGGGCCTTCGCGCGCAACTACTGCCTCGACGAGCAGCGGCTGACGCACGAACTGCGCGAAGGTGTCGCGCGCATCTTCCGCGAGGACGAGACGGTGCTCGAGGCGCAGCAGCGCGCGATCACCGAGCGCCCCGGCTACCGCTTCTACAACCTGAACATCGATGCCGGCGCGATGTGGGCGCGGCGCTTGATCGATGCGCAGATCGCCGCGGAGGCGCCGGCGCTGCGCACGATCCCGCTGCGGCCGGCGGCCTGAGGTCCACGATGGCTGCCACCGTGCACGACCTTCCGCCCACCGAAGATCCCGCCGCCTCGCAGACGGTGCGTGCGCAAGCCCGGCTGCGCGAGCTGATCGTCAGCGGCGAGCTGGCGCCCGGCGCGCGCATTCCCGAGCTCACGCTGGTCGAGCGGCTCGGCGTGTCGCGCACACCGGTGCGCGCCGCGCTGCTGCGCCTGCAGGAAGAAGGCCTGCTCGAGGCCTTGCCCGGCGGCGGCTTCGTCGTGCGCGAATTCGGCGAGGCCGACATCCACGACGCGATCGAGCTGCGCGGCACGCTCGAAGGCCTGGCCGCGCGGCTGGCGGCCGAGCGTGGCTGCGGCGCCGTGGTGCTGGCGGGCCTGCGCGACTGCCTGGACCGCATCGACGAGCTGCTGGCGCGCGAGGCGATCGACGACGAGTCTTTTGCAGGTTATGCGGCGCACAACGGGCGTTTCCACCGCCTGCTCGCCGAAGCCGCGGGCAGCCCGACGATCCGGCGCCAGATCGAGCGCGTGGTGACGCTGCCGTTCGCCTCGCCGAACGGCTTCGTGCGCGTCGGCGCCGGTGCGCCGGCGGCGCGCGACACGCTGGTGATCGCGCAGGCGCAGCACCATGCCGTCGTCGAGGCCATCGTGCAGCGCGAGGGCGCACGTGCCGAGAGCCTCATGCGCGAGCACGCGCGCATCGCTCGCGGCAAGCTCGACGAGGCACTGGCGACGCAGCAGGGGCTGCAGTCGTTGCCCGGCGCCGGCCTGATCCGCCGCGCCGGACGTTGAACGGAATCCAGAGAACCCATGAAGCAATCGACCGACTGGCAATCCGCCCGCATCACGCGCATCACCGCGCTCAGCCCGACGGTGCGCGAATTCGAGATCACGAGCGACGCGCCGTTCGAGCGCTGGACGCCGGGCGCGCATCTGCAGCTGCAGATCCCCGCCCGGCCGGGCGGTGGCGCCGAGACCACCCGTTCGTACTCGCTGGTCGGCCTGCCCGACGCGGGCGTCTACCGCATCGCGGTCAAGCGGCTGGCGGCGAGCCGGGGTGGCTCGAGCGGGCTGCATGCATTGGCGGAGGGCGCGGCGCTGCGCGTGCTGCCGCCGCACAACCACTTCGAGCTGCCGCCCGGCGCGCGGCCGACGCTGCTGATCGCCGGCGGCATCGGCATCACGCCGATGGTCGGCATGGCGCTGGCCCTGGCCGCGCGCGACGCGCCGCTGCGCGTGGTCTACGCCGCGCACAGTGCCGACGAGCTGGTGTACGCCGATCTGCTGCGCAGCGCGCTCGGCGAGCGGTTGGCCAGCTTCGCCGGCGACCGCGGCGAGCGCCTCGACCTCGCCGCCGAGATCGCCGCATTGCCGGCCGATGCGCAGGCGCTGGTGTGCGGCCCCTTGCGCCTGCTGCACGCGGTGCAGGCCGAGTGGGCGGGCGCCGGCCGGCCGGCGGCGCAGTTGCGCTTCGAGACCTTCGGTGCCGGCGGCACGCAGCCGGCGCAGGCGTTTCGCGTCAAGCTGCCGCGCCACGGCCTCGAGCTCGAAGTGCCCGCCGACCGCAGCCTGCTCGACGTGCTCGAAGCCCACGGCGTCGCGGTACTGTCCGATTGCCGCAAGGGCGAGTGCGGGCTGTGCGCGATCGACGTGCTGGCGCAGGAGGGCGAGTGCAGCGTCGACCACCGCGACGTCTTCTTCAGCGCCGCCGAACGGCACGAGAGCCGGCGCCTGTGCGCCTGCGTCTCGCGTGCGGCCGGGCCGGGCGCGACGCTGGTGCTCGACGACGCCTGGCGCGCCGACCCCGCCGGCTCCGAGCTGAAGCCATGCCGCCGCGCGATAGCTGCTATGGGCTGAACATGGGTTTGCCTGCGGGCCGCACCGGGTCGGCAGCTTGGCGGCCGCGCCGCACAATGAATCTCAGCAGGGAAGGATTCCTTCGATGAGCACCCGCAGCACCCCCCCGTTCCGCGCCGACCACGTCGGCAGCTTCCTGCGCCCGAAATACCTGCTCGATGCGCGCGCGCAATTCGCGCAGGGCGAGATCGATGGCGCGCAGCTGCGCGCCGTCGAGGACCGCGCGATCGCCGAGATCGTGAAATTCCAGCAGGACGTCGGCCTGCAGAGCATCACCGACGGCGAGTTCCGCCGCACCTACTTCCACATCGATTTCCTCGAGCAGCTCGGCGGCGTGCACTGCGATGCACCGACGACGATCATCAAGCCCGACGGCAGCGAGGAGCTCGCGCCGCCGGTGATGCGCGTGACGGGCAAGGTGCGCCACGCCAGGGACATCCAGCGCGCCGATTTCGAGTACCTGAAGTCTCAGGTGGCCGCCGGCCGCACGCCCAAGGTGACGATCCCGTCGCCGACGATGCTGCACTTCCGCGGCGGCCGCGCCGGCATCAGCCGCGAGGCCTACCCGGAGCTCGAGCCCGAGTTCTACGACGACGTCGCGCGGGCCTACGGTGACGAGCTGCGTTCGCTGGCCGCCGCCGGCTGCACCTACGTGCAGATGGACGACACCAACATGGCCTACCTCTGCGACGAGCGCATGCGCGAAGCCGCGCGCTCGCGCGGCGACGACCCGAACGAGCTGCCGCACCGCTATGCCAGGTTCATCAACAAGGTGGTGGCCCAGAAGCCCGAGGGCATGACGCTGGCGATGCACCTGTGCCGCGGCAACTTCAAGAGCACGCATGCCGCGGCCGGCAACTACGAGCCGGTGGCCGAGGCGCTGCTGGCCGAGATGCATCTCGACGCGTACTTCATGGAATACGACGACGATCGCTCGGGCGACTTCCGCCCGCTGCGCTTCCTGCCCAAGGGCAAGACCGTCGTGCTCGGGCTGGTGACGACGAAGTTCGGCCAGCTCGAGGACAAGGACGCATTGAAGCGCCGCATCGACGAGGCCGCGCGCTACGCACCGCTCGAGCAGCTGTGCCTGTCGCCGCAATGCGGCTTCTCCAGCACGGTGCACGGCAACAACATCGCCGTCGAGGCGCAGCGGGCGAAGCTGGCGCTGGTGGTCGAGACCGCGCACGAGGTCTGGGGCTGAGCGTTTCCACCCATGGCGCCGCCGCGCTCGCGTCGCAACAGTTGTTTGCTCAAGAACGAAGGAGACGTCGCATGAACAAGATGATCCGCCGCTCGCTCGCCCGCCTTCCCGTGGTGGCTGCCGGTCTGGCGCTTGCCGGCGCCGCGCAGGCGCAGGAGGTGACGCTGAAGTTCCACCACATCTGGAACACGCAGGCGATGGCCTCGGTGCAGCTGATCACGCCGTGGTGCGACAAGATCGCCAAGGAGTCCGCGGGCAAGATGAAGTGCCAGGTCTTCCCGGCGATGTCGATGGGCGGCACGCCGCCGCAACTGGTCGACCAGGTCAAGGATGGCGTGGCCGACCTCGTGATCACGCTGCCGGGCTACACCGCCGGCCGCTTCCCGGCGTTGGAGGTCTTCGAGCTGCCGTTCATGACCAATTCGGCCGAGGTCGGCGCCCGCGCCGCCTGGGACTACCTGCAGAAGTACGCGTTGAAGGAGTTCCCCGGCACCAAGATCCTGGCGATCTGGGTGCACGACGAAGGCTACGTGCACACGCGCGAGAAGCCGGTCAAGACGCTGGCCGACTTCAAGGGCCTGAAGATGCGCGCGCCGACGCGGCAGACCAACAAGCTGCTGGCCGCGCTCGGCGCCTCGCCCGTCGGCATGCCGCTGCCGGCGATCGTCGATGCGGTCAGCAAGGGCACGATCGATGGCTTCCTGCTGCCGTGGGAGGTGATGCCCTCGCTGAAGCTGCACGAGATGGTCAAGTACCACAGCGAGACCGATCCGACGCGCCCGGCGCTGTACAGCGCGGTGTTCGTCTTCGCGATGAACCAGGCCAAGTACGACAGCCTGCCGGCGGAGCTGAAGAAGGTGGTCGACGCCAACAGCGGCGCCGCGTTCTCGCAGGACATCGGCAAGATCTGGGACGCCAGCCAGGCGGTCGGCCGCAAGCTGGCGCAGGACCGCGGCAACAGCTTCTACATGATCCCGGCGTCCGAGCTGCAGAACTGGGTGCAGGCGTCGCAGCCGCTGTACCGCGACTTCGTCGCCGACATGGACAAGAAGGGGCTGCCGGGCCAGCAGATGCTGCAGGACGCGCGCGAGCTGCTGACCAAGTACAAGAAGTAAGGCGCGGGCCGCGTCGTGCAGTTCATGCTGGTGCCGCTGGCGCGGCGTTTTGCGCTCGCGGGCGGCGCGGTCGCGAGCGGGCTGGCCATCATGACGGTGGTCAGCATCGCCGGCCGTGCGTTGTGGTCGGTGCCGATCCCCGGTGACGTCGAGCTGATGCAGATGGGCATCGCGTTGTGCATCTCGCTGTGCCTGCCGTGGTGCCAGCTGCATGGCTCGAACATCATCGTCGACTTCTTCACCCAGGCGCTGCCGCAGCGCGCCACGCGCGCGCTCGACGGCATCGGCGCGTTGTTGCTGGCGCTGATGTGCGCGCTGCTGTCGCTGCGCACTGCTGCCGGCGCGATCGCGGTGCACGCGGCCGACGAGCAGACGATGATCATCGGCCTGCCGATGTGGTGGGCCTACGCGATGCTGGCGCCGGGGCTCGGGTTGACGGCCGTGATCGGCGTCTGGCAGGCGCTGCGGCTGTTGCGCGGCCTGCCGGCGATTCCGGAAGCGGAGCCGGCGCGATGAGGCGGGCCGAGCGCCGGGCCGCTCCCAAGCCGGCCCGCATCCCCTCGGGGGATCGGCCGCGGTACTCCGCGGACGAGGGGCAGACATGAACCCCACCGCCATCGGCCTGCTGATGTTCGCGGCGATGCTCGGCCTGATGGCCGTGCGCATCCCGATCGCCGCGGCGATGTTCATTCCCGGCGCGCTCGGCTACTGGGCGCTGGCCAACGACATGGCGCTGCTGAACCTGATGAAGGGCAGCGCCGTCGCCCGGCTGACGGTGTACGACCTGTCGGTGATCCCGCTGTTCCTGCTGATGGGCCAGTTCGCGACGCAGGGCGGCTTGTCGCGTGCGCTGTTCCAGGCGGCGGCAGCATTCGTCGGGCACATCCGCGGCGGGCTGGCGATGGCATCGGTCTTGTCGGCCGCGGCCTTCGGCGCCGTCTGCGGCTCGTCGGTCGCCACCTCGGCGACGATCACGCAGGTGGCCTATCCCGAGATGAAGGCCCACGGCTACCAGGGGCGCCTGACGACTGCCGCGCTGGCCAGCGCCGGCACGCTGGGCATCCTGATCCCGCCCTCGGTGCCACTGGTGGTCTACGCGATCCTCACCGAGCAGAACGTCGCCAAGCTGTTCGCCGCGGCGATGCTGCCAGGGCTGATCGCGACCTTCGGCTACATCGTCGTGATCGGCATCCTGTGCCGCCTGAAGCCCGAGCTGGCGCCGCCGAGCGAACCGGTGCCCTGGCGCGACCGCTGGCACGCACTGCTCGGCGTGTGGCCGATCGCGGTGATCTTCGTGGTCGTCTTCGGCGGCATCTACCGCGGGGTGTTCTCGCCCACCGAGGGCGCGGCGGTCGGAGCGGTCGGCACCTTCATCGCGGCGCTGGCACGGCGCGAGCTGACGCTGGTCGGCATCCAGCGCAGTTTCCTCGGCACTGCGGAGACCTCGGCGATGGTCTTCATGATCTTCCTCGGTGCCGACATGATGAACTCGGCGCTCGCGCTGACGCAGATGCCCGCGCGCCTGGCCGACTGGGTCGGCCACCTGCAGGTCGCGCCGCTGGCGATCGTCGGCGCGGTGCTGTTCGGCTACATCGTGCTCGGCTGCGTGATGGACGAGCTGTCGATGATGCTGCTGACGATTCCGGTGATCTTTCCGGCCATCATGAGCCTCGACCTGTTCGGCCTGCAGCCCGAGGCCAAGGCGATCTGGTTCGGCATCCTGGTGTTGATGACGGTGGGCATCGGGCTGACCGCGCCGCCGGTGGGGCTGAACGTCTACGTCGTCAACAGCATCGCGCGCGACGTGCCGATGAGCGAGACCTACAAGGGCGTGTTCCCCTTCCTCGCCACCGACGTGGTGCGCATGCTGCTGCTGCTGTTCTTCCCGGCGCTGACGCTGTCGTTCGTGGAGCTGTTCTTCAAGTAGTCGGAGTAGGCTTGCGGCGATTGAACCGAAGGAGACCCCGATGTCCGAAGCATTGATCCTCGCCGCGACCGAAGGCCCGGTACGCACGCTGACCCTGAACCGGCCCGCCGCGCTGAACAGCTTCACCGCCGCGATGCACGCCGAGCTGCGTGCGGCACTCGCCGAGGCCGCCGCCGACGACTCGGTGCGCTGCCTGGTGCTGACCGGCGCCGGCCGCGGTTTCTGCGCCGGCCAGGATCTCAACGACAGCGAGATGGCAGGTGACGTCGAGGGCGTCGTCGAGCGCCACTACAAGCCGCTGGCGCTGACGATCCGCAGCTTCCCGGTGCCGGTGATTGCGATGGTCAACGGCGTCGCTGCCGGCGCCGGCGCGAATTTGGCGCTCGGCTGCGACTTCGTGATCGCCGCCCGCTCGGCGAGCTTCATCCAGGCCTTCAGCAAGATTGCGCTGGTGCCCGATTGCGGCGGCACCTGGCTGCTGCCGCGGCTCGTCGGCCGCGCCCGCGCGCTCGGCCTGGCGATGACCGGCGACAAGCTGCCCGCCGAGGAAGCCGAGCGCATCGGCATGATCTGGCGCTGCGTCGACGACGCGGCATTGCTCGACAGCACGCAGTCGCTGGCGGCCAAGCTCGCCGCGCTGCCGTCGAAGGCGCTGGCCGAGACGCGGCGGCTGATCGACTCCGCAGCGCCGATGGACTTCGCGCTGGCGCTCGGCCAGGAGGCGAAAGTGCAGGGCGCGATGAGCCGGGCGCCCGATTTCGCCGAGGGTGTCGGCGCGTTCCTGCAGAAGCGCGCGGCGGTGTTCAAGGACCGCTGAGCTTAGTCAGGCGCGCTTGAAGAACTGGCCCCCGGCTCTCGGGCCGTGTGGGCGACCGCGACGATCAGTACGCTCTCGTCGCGCACGGCCTAGAGCATGCGGAAAGGGAAACCGCGCAGGAGGTACGCCCTGATGTCGCGTTCGACCAAGCGAAACGAATCGGGCCTGCGGGCAATGAGTTGCTCGGCTTCTTCGATGGCACGAATGAAGCGTTCTCCCAACCCCGGCGCAGCGGCCTCGTAGCGGTCCACCTGCGCGAGGTACTCGGCCTTGGCCGGCGGAAGGTAGCAAACTTGCATCAGCGCAGACGGGATCGCGCCGCGCGATGGACCTCGTCTGCGGGCTCGGCGGTCACCTCGCCGCGGTCGTAGGCACCGAGGCGCTCGCGTGCGACCACGTTCCACTGCTGGTCGACCGCTTCGCTGGGCTCGCCATCGAGTGATCGCAACAGGTCGAGCGCGAGTTGCGCTCGCTCATCGGCGTCGAGTTGCCGCGCTTCGCGTTTCAGGTCAAGCAGATTCGCCATCGGTGAAGCATACGCGCTCGGCGTGAGGCTCAGGTCGCCGGCTCCGGCCGCTTCGGCGCCTCGGGCCCGATCTTGAACAGGCCGCTGATGCGCAGGCAGGGCACGCCGTCGGCGGTGGCCAGGCCTTGTGCGAAGACCATGTTGCGGGTCGTGCGCAGCACCTGCGCCTCGCCTTGCACCCAGGCGCCGAGCGGCGCCGGCGCGAGGTAGTCGATCTGCAGGCCGATCGTCGGCAGGAAGCGGAAGCCGATCTCGCTCTTGCGGTGCACCGTCACCGGCAGCAGCATGTCGGCGAAGGTCGCGAGCATGCCGCCGTGGCAGATCTTCAGCGGGTTGGTGTGGCGCGGCTCGACACGAAAGCCCAGCAGCACCTGGTCGCCCTCGTGCTTCAGGTACAGCGGGCCGTTGTGGCGGATGAAGTCGCCGCCGATCGGCAGCGGCGCGAAGCCGGCGGGCAGGTCGAGGGGGAAGGTCTCTTGGGTCATGGGGTGGTCGGGTTCTCGCGCGCCACTTCGGCCAGGAAGTCGGCACGCTGCATCGTCTCGGCCTGCGACATCCAGGCCGGGTACAGGCGCTGGAAGTCGGCGACGATCCGGTCGAGCGGCATGTCGTCGAAGCTGCCGCGCTGGTGCACGTATTCCATGTGCCGGTTGCCGGCGCGGTCGAACGGGTGGTAGATCGAATCATCGCGGCCGTTGAATTCGAGCGGCAGCAGCCCGAAGCGATCGCACAGCGACAGGTTGAAGGCCGGCGTCGCCTTGCGCCAGGCACCGTCGAGCCAGATCTCGGTGTAGCCGTGCCAGTGGAACAGGTCGGTCTGCATGGTCTGGCGCATGCGCTCGGTGGACAGGTGGTTGCGCACGTCGGCGAAGCCCAGCCGCGCCGGAATGTCGAGCGCGCGGCAGCTGGCGGCCAGCAGCGCGGCCTTGGTCACGCACCAGCCGTGGCCGCGCGCGAGAACGCCGCTCGCGCGCATGCCGGCGACGCTCAGGTCGACCTGATACGGGTCGTAGCGGAAGCCGTCGCGCACGGCGTAGTACAGCGCCACCGCGCGCGACGTGTCATCGTTGCCGACGCCGTGGTCGGCGGCGAACGCGGTGACGGCGGGATGATCGCTGTCGATCAGCGCGGTCGCTGTCAGCGTGCTGGGTCTCATTCGTGACTCCTGAAGTCCGAGTTTGCGGCTACCCTGGTCGGCTCGCTGTCACCGGGGTGCCATTCGTGATTCACTTGTACTACTGGCCCACGCCGAACGGCTGGAAGGTCTCCATCGCGCTCGAGGAGCTGGGCCTGCCGTACACATTGAAGGCCGTCAACATCGGCCGCGGCGAGCAGTTCACGCCCGAGTTCACGCGCCTGAGTCCGAACCAGCGCATGCCGGCGATCGTCGACCAGGCGCCGGCCGACGGCGGGGCGCCGCTGTCGCTGTTCGAAAGCGGCGCAATCCTGATCTACCTCGCCGAGAAGAGCGGCCGGCTGCTGCCTGCGGACCTGCGCGGCCGCCATGCGGTGCTGCCGTGGCTGATGTGGCAGATGGGGGGCTTGGGGCCGATGCTCGGTCAACATGGTCACTTCCGACTCTACGCCGCCGAGAAGATTCCATACGCCATCGAACGGTATGAACGCGAGACGCGCCGCCTCTACGACGTGCTCGATGCGCAGCTGGCGCAAGGCGAGTACGTGGCCGGCGACTATTCGATCGCCGACATCGCGATCTTTCCGTGGATCATCACGCACAAGGCGCAGGGCTTGACGCTCGACGACTGGCCGCACGTGAAGCGCTGGTTCGCGCAGGTGCGCGAACGCCCGGCGGTGCAGCGCGGCACGGCGCTCGGCAAGGAAATGCGCAAGAGCGCGATGGACGACGAGGCGCGGCGCCACCTGTTCGGCGCCGCGGGAACGGTGGCCCAGGAGACACGCCAATGATCGAATTCTTCTTCGACTGCTCGAGCCCGTGGACCTGGCTCGCCTTCCACAACCTGCAGCCGCTGGCCGCCGAGCTCGGCGTCAAGGTGCAATGGAAGCCGGTGCTGGTCGGCGGCATCTTCAACGCGGTGAACCCGAGCGTCTACGAGTTCCGCGAGAAGGGCGCGCCCGCCAAGCAGGCCTACCTGAAGAAGGACCTGCAGGACTGGGCGCACCACAGCGGGCTGTCGATCGTCTTTCCGCCGAAGATCTTCCCGGTCAACAGCGTCAAGGCAATGCGCGGCTGCTGCTGGCTGCTGGCCAGCGGCGGCGAGCAGGCGATGCTGCCGTTCGCGCGAGCGGTGTTCGAGGCCTACTGGACGCGTGAGGAAGACATCGCGCAGGACAGCGTGCTCGCTGCGCTGTGCGAGCGCTGCGGCATCGACGCCCCGGCCTTCCTCGAAGCCATCGGCTCGCCGCAGATCAAGGCGCAATTGAAGGCCAACACCGACGAGGTGATCGAGCGCGGCGGCTTCGGCTCGCCGACGATCTTCGTCGGCGGCAACGACATGTACTTCGGCAACGACCGGCTGCCGCTGGTGCGCGAGGCGGTGCTGAGCAAGCTTCAGGCGCCGTGAAAGCGTGCGAATTCTTCCAGCGAGGCGCGACGTGAGACGAGCGCGTTGACCGGATGCGCCGGGTTGCGGCGCCCGATCGCCATGCCGCAGAACAGCATGCGCTCGGGCGGCAGGGCGATGAAATCGCCCACCGTGCGCGGATACGCTGCCCAGCATTCCTGCGGGCAGCTGTCCCAGCCTTCCTCGCGCAGCAGCAGCATCACCGATTGCAGGAACATGCCGAGGTCCGACCACTGCGGCGGCCCCATCCTCCGGTCGACCGAGCAGAACAGCGCCATCGGTGCGCCGAAGAACTGATAGTTGCGCGCAAACCAGGCGCGCCGCGCCGCCTTGTCCTCGCGCGGGATGCCCATCAGCGCGTACATGTCCTCGCCGACCTGGAAGCGGTAGTCGCGGTAGGGCGCGACGAGCTCCTTCGGATAGACGTCGTAGTCGCTCGGCTCGGCCTCGCCGGATTCGAAGCGGCCCTGCATCCGCAGCTTCAATGCCGCCAGCGGCTCGCCGGCCAGCACGTCGACATGCCAGGGCTGCAGGTTGCCGCCCGAGGGCGCGCGCGACGCGGCAGCCAGCACGCGGCGAATCAGCGCCGGTGGCACCGGCTCGGGCAGGAAGTCGCGGATCGAGAGGCGGGTGGCAAGCGCTTCGGCGACGGACATCGGGACTCCTCGGGTCGACCTCGGGTTGGACTCACTCGACGATAACCCGCATGCCGGCGCGCCGGATTCCTTGTCACCATCAGCCCCATGAGCCTGCTCGACGCACCGCCCGCACCCCACTACTTCAGCCCCGAGCACGAGCAGTTCCGCCGCACGATGCGCGACTGGGTGGCGCGCGAGATTTCTCCGCACGTCAATCACTGGGACGAGGCCGAGACATTCCCGCGCGCGCTGTATCGCCAGGCCGCCGAGATCGGCCTGCTCGGCCTCGGCTACCCCGAGGAGCTCGGCGGCACGCCGGCCGACGTCTTCTACTTCCTGATCGCCAGCGAGGAGCTCGCGCGTGCCGGCAGCGGCGGGCTGCAGGCGTCGCTGCTGTCGCATTCGATCGGGCTGCCGCCGGTGCTGGCGCACGGCAGCGAGGCGCTGAAGCGCCGCGTGATCCCGCCGGTGCTGGCGGGCGCGAAGATTGCGGCGCTCGCCGTCACCGAGCCCTCGGGCGGCTCGGACGTCGCGGCGCTGAAGACCACCGCCATCCGTGACGGCGACCACTACGTCGTCGACGGCGAGAAGGTCTTCATCACCTCCGGCATGCGCGCCGACTTCATCACCTGCGCGGTGCGCACCGATCCGGCGAGCAAGGGGCCGAACGGCATCTCGGCACTGCTGGTCGAGGGCGACGCGCCGGGCCTGACACGCACGCCGCTGAAGAAGATGGGCTGGTGGGCCAGCGATACCGCGCACCTGCGCTTCGAGCGCTGCCGCGTGCCGGTCGAGAACCTGATCGGCGAAGAGCACCGCGGCTTCAAGACCTTCATGACCAACTTCAACGCCGAGCGCCTCGGCATGGCCGCTCTGGCGCTGGGTTATGCCGAGGTCTGCCTGGACGAGGCGCTCGACTGGGCGCGTCAGCGGATGACCTTCGGCGCGCCGCTGTCGGAGCGCCAGGTCATCCGCCACAAGCTGGTCGACATGCTGCGCCAGATCGACGCTGCGCGCTGCATGGTCTACGAGCTGGCCTGGCGCACGGAGCGAAGCGACCACGGGCTCGAGCACGGCCGCGACGATCCGGCGCGGCTGGTCGCGCGCATCGCGCTGGCCAAGGTGCAGGCGACGCAGGCAATGCAGTTCTGCGCCGATGCAGCAGTGCAAATCCTCGGCGGCATGGGCTTCATGCGCGGCACCAAGAGCGAGCGCATCTACCGCGAGGTCAAGGTGATGATGATCGGCGGGGGCTCGGAAGAAATCATGAAGGACCTGGCCGCGCGCCAGCTCGGCATCTAGTTGAATACTGCCCACCCAATTCATTCGTTGCACTCCGTCCGAGCGTCGGATCACGGCCCTGAGCGGTCGTCGGCGCCGTACCGCGCATGCACAGACAGAGCGAGCCAAGGCCACGGGGTACCCGCTGCCGCTCGTGTCCCCCGGTCGCTCCGCTCCCTCCTCCTCTTACCTCGCCGCAGCGGGCACCCCGTGTCCTTGGCAACGGCACCGCGGTGGCGTGCGAAGAATCAGTTCCAGGGCGGTGCCGGATCAGGACGGCAGGGTGCCCTGTGGAGCGAGGTAAGAGGAGGAGGGAGCGGAGCGACCGGGGGACACGAGCGCAACAGGGCGCCCTGGCGGCCTGATCTCGCTGAGTCTTCAATCGCATTGGCAGCAATGGGCCGAAAGCTACTGCCACTCGCCAGCGCCGCCCTGGACATCTGACATGTGGCAACGCGCCGCCGCCGATGCCGTGCTGCTGCTGCACGGCGCCTTCATCGTCTTCGCCGTCTTCGGCGGCCTGCTGGTGCTGCGCTGGCGCCGCGCGGCGTGGCTGCACCTGCCGGCGGCGGCGTGGGGCGTCTTCGTCGAGGCCAGCGGCACGCTGTGCCCGCTGACGACGCTGGAGAACCGCCTGCGCATGGCCGCCGGCGATGCGGGCTATGCCGGCGGTTTCGTCGAGCGCTACCTGCTGCCGCTGATCTATCCCGAGGCGCTGACGCGGGAGCTGCAGTGGTGGCTGGCCGGCTTCGTGCTGGTGATCAATCTGCTGGTGTACGGCGCGGTGATCTGCTACGGTCGCCGGCTTTCTCGCCAGCCGCCCGCCGACCGATGATCCAATGCCTTCTTGCCGCGCTGCGCCTGGTGCTGCTGCTGACGCCACTGGGCGCCGCGCTGCCTGCGTCCGCCGCGCCGATCGACGCCCCGAACGTCGTCGAGATCTCGCCGAAGCTGACGACCTCGGGCCAGCCGACGCGCGAATCGCTGGCCGGGCTGGCGGCGCTCGGCTACGAAGCGGTGATCTACCTCGCGCCGCCGACCGTCTCCGACGCGGTGCGCGACGAGCACCTGATCGTCGGCCGCCAGGGCCTGCTGTTCGTCAACCTGCCGATCGACTTCGACAAGCCCACGGCGCGTGATGCCGACACCTTCGCCGCGCTGCTGCGCGCGCTCGGCGAGCGCAAGGTGCTGGTGCATTGCCAGGTCAACATGCGCGCCTCGTCGATGGTCTTCCTGTACCGCGCGATCCATGCCAAGGACGATCCGCGCAGCGCCTACGAAGCGGTGTCGCGGGTGTGGAGCCCAAACCGCGCCTGGCGCCAGCTGATCCGCGAGCAGCTGCGGCAGCACCGGGTCGAATTCGAACCGCTGTAGGCTTCGCGGATGAGAACCAGCCGCCTGGTCGTCGCTGCGCTGATCGCGATCCTGCTCGGTGTGGGGCAGTTCACGCCGGCGCTGTCGAACGCTTGGCGCCTGCTGACCAGCCGCGGCTTCGTGTTGCCGGCGGAATCCTCGATCTGGCGCTTTCGCGTCACGCAGATGAACGAGGGCTCCGGCGGGTGGTGGCTGTACGGCGAGGACGACCGGTACTACTACCGATTCATCGGCCGGGACGAGGCGCCTTACGAGAAGATCACGCGCCGCGAGGCGCTGCGCTGCCAGGGCTTCGATGCGCGGCGCTACGAATCCTGGTGCCGCAAGTGAAGCGGCTCGCGATCCGGCTCGCGCTCGGACTGCTCGGTCTCGCCGCGCTGGCGATCGGCTGGGTCGTCTGGCAGATCAACGATCGGCCGAGCCTCGCGCCGTATGCGGCGCACTGGCTGCCCGCCGCGGCGGCGCCCGCCTCCGGTGCAGCCCCCGCCGCGGCGCCGCTGCGCATCACCTTCCTCGGCGTCGCCACCGTGCTGCTCGACGACGGCGAGACACCGATCCTGATCGACGGCTTCTTCACGCGGCCCTCGATCGGCCGCGTCGCTTTCGGCCGCGTGGCGCCCGAGCCGGACACCATCCGCCGCATGCTCGCCAAGGCCGGGATCAAGCAGCTCGCCGCGGTGATCACCGTGCACTCGCACTACGACCATGCGATGGACACGCCCGAGGTCGCGCAGCAGACCGGCGCGCTGGTCGTCGGCTCGGCCTCCACCGCCAACGTCGCGCGCGGCTGGGGCCTGCCCGAGGCGCGCATCCGCACCGTCGACGACGGCGACCAGCTGCAGTTCGGCCGCTGGCGGCTGACCGTGATCGGCTCGCGCCATGCGCCGACCGGCTTTACCGGCGGCAGCATCGACGAGCCGCTGAAGCCCCCGGTGCGTGCGACCCGATATGCCGAGGGCGGCAGCTACTCGCTGCTGCTGCGCAACGGCGCGCGCTCGCTGCTGGTGCACGGCTCGGCCGGCTTCGTGCAAGGCAAGCTCGCGGGCCGTCGCGCCGATGTCGTGCTGCTCGGCGTCGGCGCCGTCGGCAAGCAGGACGACCGCTACCTCGGCCAGTACTGGGCCGAGGTGATCGCGCAGGTCGGCGCGAAGCGCGTGATCCCGATCCACTGGGACGACTTCACGCTGCCGCTGGACGAGCCGCTGCAGCCCGGTCCGCGCCTGCTCGATGACTTCGACCACACGATGCGCTTCCTGCTCGATGCCGGCCGGCGTGAGCAGGTCGACGTCAAGCTCGCGCCGGCGTGGGTGGCGGTCGATCCCTTCGCGGGCATCTGAATCGGGGGTGAATCGGGAAGGGGCTGTCCCGAAGGCGACACGCCTCTCGGGGCTTTCCCCGGGCGACAGCGCCGCCCGAACACCGCAGCATCGCGGGCACCGGCGCTGCACCCGACGCGCCGCGGGAGTCCCGCACCTTGGCCCTCGTGCAACTGATCATCTCCGGCGTCGCGCTCGGCTGCATCTATGCGTTGATCGCGCTCGGCTTCGTGCTGATCTACAAGGCCACCGAGACGGTGAACTTCGCGCAGGGCGAGCTGATGATGCTGGGCGCCTTCGCCGGGCTGGTGCTGATCCAGACCGTCGGCCTGTCGTTCTGGCTCGCGGTACCGCTGGCGGTGATCGCCACGATGGCGCTGGGCGTGGCGCTCGAGCGCGTGGTGATCCGGCCGATCCTCGGCCAGCCGCAGTTCACGGTCGTGATGCTGACCATCGGCGTCGGCTACCTCGCGCGCGGGCTGATCACGATGATCCCCGACATCGGCTCGACGACCTCGACGCTCGCGGTGCCCTACCAGGGCCAGGTGTGGAACCTGGGCGGCGCGGTGATCAGCATCGACCAGCTCACGGTGATCGGCACCACCGCCGCGCTGTGCGCGCTGCTGTACGCGATGTTCCGCTACACCAAGCTCGGCATCGCGATGCAGGCCGCGTCGCAGAACCAGCTCGCCGCGTACTACATGGGCATCCCGGTGCGGCGCCTGAACGGGCTGGTCTGGGGCCTGTCGGCCGGCGTCGCGGCGCTGGCCGGGCTGCTGCTGGCGCCGATCACCTTCGTGCACGCGAACATGGGCTTCATCGGGCTGAAGGCCTTTCCGGCGGCGGTCGTCGGTGGTTTCGGCAGCCTGCCCGGCGCCATCGTCGGCGGCCTGATCATCGGCCTGGTCGAGGCCTTCGCCGGCTTCTACCTGCCCGAGGGCTTCAAGGACATCGCCGCCTACGTCGTCGTGCTGGCAATGCTGGTGATCAAGCCGAACGGCCTGTTCGGCGGCGCCGCGCGCAAGAAAGTCTGACCCCCTCATCCATGCACTTCATCTTCAAGACCCGCTACGAGCAGGACATCACGCTGGTGCGCCACGGCGGCCAGGTGTTCTGGTACGGCCTGCTGATGGCGCTGATGCTCGCCGCGCCGCTGTGGGCCGGCGACTACGGGCTGTCGCAGCTGAGCTTCGTGCTGATCTATGCGATCGCCGGGCTCGGGCTGATGGTGCTGTCGGGCTACACCGGGCTGGCGTCGATCGGCCATGCCGCGTTCCTCGGCGTCGGTGCCTACGTCGAGGCCTGGTGCGCGGCGCGCGGCTGGCCGTTCCCGTTGTCGATGGCCGCGGCGGCGGCGCTGTCGGCGGCGGTCGGCATCGTCGTCGGGCTGCCGGCGCTGCGCGTCAAGGGCATCTACCTGGCGATCGCCACGCTGGCCTTCGGCTTCATCGTCGAGGAGGTGCTGGCGCGCTGGGAGAGCGTGACCGGCGGCAATGCCGGCGTGTCGGTCAAGCCGCTGCAGTTCTTCGGCATCGAGCTCGGCTCGGCCGAGGGCTTCTACTTCGTGGCGCTCGGGCTGTGCGTGCTGGTGACGCTGGGCGTGATGAACCTCTTGCGCTCGGCCACCGGCCGCGCCTTCATCGCGATCCGCGATTCGGAGATCTCGGCGCAGAGCATGGGCATCCACCTGGCGCGCTACAAGACGCTGTCCTTCGCGCTGTCGGCAGCCATCGTCGGGCTGGCCGGCACGCTCTACGCGCACCAGCTGCGCTTCATCTCGCCGGACCAGTTCGGCATCCTGCAGTCGATCGACCTGCTGCTGCTGGTCGTCGTCGGCGGCCTCGGCTCGATCCACGGTGCCTTCCTCGGCGCCATTTTCCTGATCGCGATGCCGCAGATGATCGCCGTCGCCAAGGACTGGCTGCCGGCGGCGATCGGCCAGGCCAGCGGCCTGCAGGCGGTGGTGTACGGCGCGGTGCTGATGAGCTTCGTGCTGTTCGAGCCGATGGGCCTGTACGGGCGCTGGCTGAAGGTGCGCACCTGGCTGCAGCTGTTCCCGTTCTATCGGCGCGGGATGTTCAAGCGCCAGAAGTCCTACACGAAATCGGAGCGCCTGAAGTGAGCGACATCCTGCTGACCGCCCAGGAAATCAGCGTGCGCTTCGGCGGCGTGCTGGCCGTCAACAAGGTCAGCTTCGACGTCCGACGCGGCGAGGTCTTCACGCTGATCGGCCCGAACGGTGCCGGCAAGACGACGGTGTTCAACCTGATCAGCCGGATCTACACCCCGACGCAAGGCACGCTCACTTTCGAAGGCACTCCGCTGCTGACGCAGCCGCCGCATGCGATCGCGACGATGGGCATCGCGCGCACCTTCCAGAACATCGAGCTGTTCGAGCACGCCACGGTGCTGCAGAACCTGCTGATCGGCCACCACATCCACCGCGGCGCGGGCTTCTGGAGCAACCTGCTGCACACGCCGGCCACGCGCGCCGCCGAGATCGCCGCGCGCCAGCGCGCCGAGGAGGTCATCGAGCTGCTCGATCTGCAGCACCACCGCGACGCCTTCGTCGCCGGGCTGCCGTACGGCGTGCGCAAGGTGGTCGAGCTCGGGCGCGCGCTGGCCACGGGTCCGAAGCTGCTGCTGCTGGACGAACCGTCGTCGGGCCTGAACGTCGAGGAGACCGAGGACATGGCCTGGTGGATCCAGGACATCCGCAGCGAGCTCGGCATCACCGTGCTGATGGTCGAGCACGACATGAGCCTGGTCTCGCGCGTGTCCGACCGCGTGCTGGCGATGAACCAGGGCGAGGTGCTGGCGCTCGGCACGCCGGCCGAGGTGCAGGCCCATCCCGGCGTCATCGAGGCCTACCTCGGCTCGGTCGACGACCTGTCGTCGATGCGCCGGCCGAGCGAAGAGAGGAAAGCCGCATGAGCGCCGCCGACACGCCGCCGCTGCTGGCGCTGGCCAACGTCGAGAGCGCCTACGGCCCGATCAAGGCGATCCGCGGCATCAGCCTGCGCGTGCGCCCGCAGGAGGTCGTCACCGTGCTCGGCAGCAACGGCGCCGGCAAGAGCACCATCCTGAAGACCATCTCCGGCGTGCTCGACCCGACGCGCGGCACCGTGCGCTTCAAGGACGAGGACATCACCGCCCACGATCCGGCCGAGATCGTCAAGCGCGGCCTGGTGCACGTGCCCGAGGGGCGCGAGGTGTTTCCGCTGCTGTCGGTGCACGACAACCTGATGATGGGCGCCTACACGCGCTCCGACCGCGACGGCGTTGCGAAGGACCTGGAGCAGGTCTACCGCTACTTCCCGATCCTGCGCGAGCGCCAGAAGCAGGATGCCGGGCTGCTCTCCGGCGGCCAGCAGCAGATGCTGGCGATCAGCCGCGCGCTGATGGCCGCGCCGACGCTGATGCTGCTGGACGAGCCGAGCCTGGGGCTGAGTCCGAAGCTGACGCGCGAGATCTTCGAGATCGTCGTGCGCATCAACCGCGAGCGCGGCACGACGATCCTGCTGGTCGAGCAGAACGCGCACATGGCGCTGAATGCCGCCGACTTCGGCTACGTGCTGGAGAACGGCCGCATCGTGATGGAAGACACCTGCGACCGCCTGCGCGAGAAGGAAGACATCCGCGAGTTCTACCTCGGGATGAAGGAGGCCGGCGTGCGCGGCGAACGGCGCTGGAAGAAGAAGAAGACATGGAGATGACCGAAGGAGCTCGCATGGCCGCCTCGCGCATCGTCAAGACCGACCGCCCCGGCTGGGTGCCGGCGCAGCTGCCCTTCGACACCGTGCCGAAGATGTTCTGGCACCGCGTCGCCGAGCACGGCGACGCGGTGATGATGCGGCAGAAGGATCTGGGTCTGTGGCGCGCCTACAGCTGGCGTGAGGTGGCGCAGATCGTGCGCGAGATCGGCGCCGGCCTCGTCAGCCTGGGCTTCGCGCCCGGCGAGGTGATCTCGGTGCTCGCCAACACCTGCCGCGAATGGGTCTGGGCCGACCTGGCCGGCCAGAGCATGGGCGGCGTCGTCAACGGCATCTATCCCACCGATGCGCCGGCGCAGGTGGAGTACCTGTGCAGCGATTCCGGCACCGTCTACCTGTTCGTCGAGGACGACGAGCAACTGGACAAGCTGCTCGAGGTGCGCGAGCGGCTGCCCAAGCTGCGCCGCGTCATCGTCTTCGACATGGAAGGCCTGTCGCGGCTGGAGGACCCGATGGTCATCAGCCTCGAGGCGCTGCGCACGCTCGGCCGCGAGCAGCTCGCGCTGCACCCCGAGCTGCTCGAGGAGCGGCTGAAGAGCCGCGGCCCGGACGACCTGGCGGTGCTGGTCTACACCTCGGGCACCACCGGGCGGCCGAAGGGCGCGATGCTGAAGCACCGCAACATCATGGCGTCGATGGCCGCCGCGCAGGGGGCGGCCTTCGAAGGCCTGCCCGAAGGCGGCGAACGTGTCGCTTTCCTGCCGCTGTGCCACATCGCGGAGCGCAACTTCGGCGAGTACCTGGCGATCCTGCGCAGCTCGGTGATCAATTTCGTCGAGAACCCGGAGACGGTGTTCGAGAACCTGCGCGAGGTGCAGCCGCATGCCTTTCTCGCGGTGCCGCGGGTCTGGGAGAAGCTGTATTCGAGCGTCGCGATCACCATCAAGGAAGCCGGCCGCCTGCAGCAGCTGGCCTACGGCTGGGCGATCGGCACCGGCATGGCCGTCGCGCGCCACACCGAGGCCGGCACGCCGCCCGGCGGATGGCTGAAGCTGCAGCACGCGCTCGCGAAGCTGCTGGTACTGAACAACGTGCGGCGCATGGTCGGCCTGTCGCGCGTGCAGCTGGCCTTGACCGGCGCGGCGCCGATCTCGCCCGAGCTGATCCGCTGGTACCACGCGCTCGGCGTGCCGATGCGCGAGGTCTGGGGCATGACCGAGACCACCGGCACCGGCACCGTCTCGCCGCGCGATGCGGTGAAGTTCGGCAGCATCGGCATGCCCGGCCCCGGCATCGAAATGCGCATTTCCGAGCAGGGCGAGATCCTGCTGCGCGGCCCCGGCGTCTTCGCGGGTTATCTGAACCAGCCCGAGAAGACCGCCGAGACGATCGACGCCGACGGCTGGCTGCACACCGGCGACGTCGGCCGCGTCGACGACGCCGGCTACTTCTACATCACCGACCGGATGAAGGACATCATCATCACCGCCGGCGGCAAGAACGTGACGCCCTCGGAATGGGAGAACCAGCTGAAGTTCAGCCCCTACGTCACCGATGCGGTGGTCATCGGCGACAAGCGGCCGTACCTCGCCTGCCTGGTGATGATCGACCAGGAGAACGTCGAGCGCTGGGCGCTCGACCGCAACGTGCAGTTCTCCGACTACAAGAGCCTGACCCGCGCGCCCGAGGTCATCGAGCTGATCTCGGCCGAGATCGAGAAGATCAACAAGCAGTTCGCCCGCGTCGAGCAGATCAAGCAGTTCCGGCTGATCGAGAACCGGCTGACCGTCGAGGACGAGGAGCTGACGCCGACGATGAAGTTGAAGCGCGCACTGGTCAATCGCAAGTACGCGGATTTGATCGAGTCGATGTACGCGGCGAAGGCGGCCGCCTAGGAATCAGGCGCGCCGCGGCGAGACCCAGCGCGCGAGCAACTCGAACAGGCCCTGCGTCAGCAGCGCCAGCGCCGCCGCCGGCAGTGCGCCGGCCAGCAGCGTCGGATGGTCGTTCAGTGCCAGCCCGGTGGCGATGCGCTCGCCATAGCCGCCGGCGCCGATGAAGGCGGCGATCGTCGCGGTGCCGACGGTGATCACCGCGGCGGTCTTGACGCCGGCCAGGATCACCGGCAAGGCCAGCGGCAGGTCGACGAGGCGAAAGCGCTGCCAGCGGCTGAAGCCGAGCGCGGTGCCCGCGGCGCGCAAGCCCGCCGGCACCTGCGTCAGCCCCGTGCAGGTGTTGCGCACGATCGGCAGCAACGCATACAGCGCCAGCGCCACCAGCGCCGGCACGGTGCCGATGCGGCCCAGCAGGGGAATCAGCGCGGCGAAGAGCGCCAACGACGGCACCGTCTGCAGCAGGCCGACCAGCGCCATCACCGCGTGTTCCAGCCGCGGCAGCGCTGCCGCCAGCGCGCCCAGCGGCAGGCCGATCAGACAGGCCACGCCGACGGCGACCAGCACCAGCACGACGTGCTCGCGTGTGAGCCGGCCCAGGTCGTCGGCGAACAGGCGCTCGCCGAAGCCTTGGCTGGCTCTGACGCCTGGTGAAGGCGAGGGCGCCGCCGCGAGGAAGTCGCGCGCGATCGCCGCGAACGACTGCCCGCGCAGCTCGGCATCACCGTTGAGCCGAATCATGGCTGCCTCGTCGATGCGCCCCTCGAGCGCGCTGATCGCCTTCCAGGCCGCCGGCAACCGCTGCGGCAGGTCCAGTCGGTACAGCAGCACCGCGTCATAGCGTGGGAAGTACGCGGCATCATCGGCCAGCACCTTCAGCCCGAGCGCGGCGATCTTCGCGTCGGTCGAGTAGATGTCCATCACGTCGATGCGCCCGGCAGCGAGCGCCTCGTAGGCGATGCCGTGGTCGATGCCGGTGGGCTTGTGCGGCAGCCGGTAGCGCGCGGCCAGGCCCGGCCAGCCGTCGGCGCGGCCGATGAATTCATGCGACAGCCCGAAGGTCAACGCCGGATGGCGCGCCAGGTCGGACAGCTTCGTCAGGCCCAGCCGCTGCGCCGCGTCGCCGCGCAGCGCCAGCGCGTAGCCGTTCTGGAAACCGAAGGGCACGGCGATGCCGAAGCCCTGCGCTTCGAGCGCCTTGCGCATCTTGCCCAAGTCGGTCGGCTTCGGATTCTTCAGGATCTCGGCATCGATCGTGCCGAGGTACTCGGGGTAGACGTCGATCGCGCCGGCCTTCAGCGCACCGAACACCACCGCCGTGTTGCCCAGGCCCTGGCGATGCTCGACCGCGCCGGCATGTGGCCGCGCCGCGTGCGCGACGATCTCGCCGAGGATGTACGACTCGGTGAAGCGCTTCGAGCCGACGACGAGGCGTTCGCCGTCGGCGGCCGCCGCGGGTCCGGCCATCAGCACGACGAGCAGCGCGGCGAGCGCGCGCCGCACCGATCCGATCGTTGGCCTGCTTCGCATGAAGGCTCTTCCCATGTGGCCCCCAAGCCGCCTTCGGCGTCGGCCCCCCGAGGGGGCGCACCCGCCTTGGGGCGGCCCGGCGGCGGGTCTTGAATGCGCGCCGATTCTGCACGAGCTCCGGCTGTGGTCCACTTGGCGGGTCCCGGTTTGATTGAGTTCTGAAGCAATGAGCACCCTGTCCCTCGACACCCCTCTCCTCGTCATCGGCGCCGGCATCATGGGCGCCGGCATCGCACAGGTCGCCGCGCAGGCCGGCCATCCGGTGTGGCTGTACGACCTGCGCGAAGGCGCCGCGGCGCAGGCGCTGGACAAGCTGGCCGGCGGCCTGCAGGCGCTCGAAGCCAAGGGCAAGCTGGCCGCGGGCCAGGCGCAGGCGATCGCTGCGCGCATCCGCGTCGCCGGTACGCTCGAGGACGCTGCCGGCGCCGGGCTGGTGGTCGAGGCGATCGTCGAGAACGTGGGCGCCAAGCGCTCGCTGTTCGCGCAGCTCGAGGGCTTGCTGTCGCCCGACGCGATCCTGGCGACGAACACCTCGTCGATCTCGATCACCGCGATCGCGCAGGGCCTGAAGCGGCCGCGCCAGGTCGTCGGCATGCACTTCTTCAATCCGGTGCCGTTGATGAAGCTGGTCGAAGTGGTGTCGGGGCTGGAAACCGCACCCGCGGTTGCGGAAGCGATCCACGCGCTCGCCAGTGCCTGGGGAAAGACGGCGGTGCACGCCCGCTCGACCCCCGGCTTCATCGTCAACCGCATCGCGCGGCCGTACTACGCCGAGACCTGGGCGCTGCTGCAGGAGCAGGCGGCGACGCCGGCGGCGATCGATGCGGCGCTGCGCGGCGCGGGCTTTCGCATGGGACCGTGCGAGCTGATGGACCTGATCGGCCACGACACCAACCTGGCGGTCACCGAATCGGTGTACCAGGCCAACTACGGCGACAAGCGCTTCCAGCCCTCGCTGCTGCAGCGCGAGCTCGTCGATGGCGGCCTGCTCGGACGCAAGAGCGGGCGCGGCTTCTACGACCACGCGGCCGGTGCCGCGACGCCGGTGCTGAACGCCGCACCGACGGCGCCCGTGACAGGCCCGGTCGAGGTCCATGGCGGCTGCGCCTTCGCGCAGCGCCTGGCCGACGGCCTGCGCGCTGCCGGCATCACCGTCGAGCAGGACATCGGCGCGCCCACCGTCGGCCTGCGCTGGGCCACCGGCCGGCTCGAGGTCACCGACGGCCGGCCGGCGCTGCAGCGCGCAGCGGAGGCCGGCGTCGCCGACAGCGCGGTGTTCGACTGGGTCGTCGCCGACCCGGCCGCCGGCGTGCGCGGCGCATTGGCCTTCGCGGTCGCGCCGAGTGCGTCGGACAGCTTTGCCGCGCAGGCCGCCGGCCTGCTGGCGGCGCTCGGCTGGCAGCCGCTGCGCGTCGCCGATGCGCCGGGGCTGATCGTCGCGCGCACGATTGCCATGCTGATCAACGAAGCCGCCGATGCGGTGCAGCAGGCCGTCTGCGCGCCCGACGCCGCCGACGCGGCGATGAAGCTCGGCGTCGGTTATCCGGCCGGACCGTTCGAGTGGCTGCAGCGGGTCGGCGTCGGGCCGGTCGTCGAGCTGCTCGACCGGCTCGACCAGCACTATCGCGGCGAACGCTACCGCGTCAGCCCGTGGCTGCGCCGGGCGCACTGGCAGGCGCGTGCGCCGCAGTCGCCTGCGCGTCACGCTGGCTGAAGGGCCTGCCCGCAGAATCGAAGCCCATGTCCGCCAACGCTCCCACGATCACTTCGGACGGCCGCGCCGATGCCGCGCCCGACGACAACCGCGGCCTCGTCTACCCCTGCGGCGAACCGCCGGCGCCGGGCCAGGTCACCGAGATCGCGCCCGGCCTGCTGTGGCTGCGCATGCCGCTGCCCTTCGCGCTGAACCACATCAACCTGTGGGCGATCGCCGACGAGGACGAGCAGGGCCCCGGCTGGGCCATCGTCGACACCGGCACCAAGACGCCCGAGGCGCTCGATGCCTGGCGGCAGCTGACGGCGCCTGAAGGTCCGCTCGCCGCATACCTGCCGGGGGGCCGTACGGCCGCGGGCGGCGCACGCCTCACGCGCGTGCTCGTCACCCACATGCACCCCGACCATGTCGGCATGGCTGGCTGGCTGACGCGCAAGTTCCAGTGCCGGTTGTGGATGACGCGGCTCGAATACCTGACCTGCCGCATGCTGGTCGCCGACACCGGCCGCGAGGCGCCTGACGAAGCGATCCGCTTCTACCGCCGCGTCGGCTGGCCGGAGGAGGCGATCGACACCTACCGTGCGCGCTTCGGCGGCTTCGGCAAGTACATGCACGCGCTGCCGGAGAGTTATCGGCGCCTGTCCGACGGCGAGACGCTGCGCATCGGCGCGCACGACTGGCGCGTCGTCGTCGGCCGCGGCCATTCGCCCGAGCATGCCTGCCTGCTGAGCGAGAGCTTGGGTGTGATGATCTCCGGCGACCAGGTGCTGCCGCGGATCTCGTCGAACGTCTCGGTGTTTCCGACCGAGCCGGACGCCGATCCGCTCGCCGACTGGATCGGATCGATCGACCGCCTGCGCGCGACGCTCGGCGACGAGTGGCTGGTGCTGCCGGCGCACGGCGAGCCCTTCCGCGGCCTGCATGCGCGGCTCGACCGGCTCGCCGCCGGCCATCAGCGCGGCCTCGAGCGGCTGCGCCGCAGCCTCGTCGAGCCGAAGCGGGCGATCGACGTCTTCGGTGCGCTGTTCGCGCGGCCGATCGACAGCAAGGGCGAGCTGCTCGGCATGGCCACCGGCGAGAGCCTGGCGCACCTGAACCACCTGCTCGCGCGCGGCGAGGCCGTGCGCGAAGAGGGCGCCGATGGCGTGCTGCGCTTCCGGATGGCATGACGATGGACGCGCCCGTTCTCCATGAGGTCGCCGACGGCATCGCGACGATCACGCTGAACCGCCCGCAGGCGCGCAATGCGCTCGACGCGGCGATGAAGGAGGCGCTCGCTGCGCTGGTGCCGGCGCTGGTCGCCGATGCGTCGGTGCGCGCGGTGATCCTGACCGGTGCCGGCGGTGCCTTCTGCGCCGGCGGCGACCTGCGCGGCATGGCCGAGGTGCGGCCGACGATGGACTTCGAAGGCTGGCGCGCGCGCATGCGCGACGTCCAGCCGTGGCTGGCGCAGCTGATCGAGCTCGACCGGCCGCTGATCGCCGCCGTCGACGGCCCGGCCTTCGGCGCCGGCTTCGGTCTTGCGCTGGCGGCGGACTTCGTGGTTGCGACACCGCGTGCGCGCTTCTGTCTGTCGTTCATGAAGGTCGGCCTGGGGCCGGACTTCGGCGCGATGTACACGCTGCCGCGGGTCGTCGGCGTGCAGCGGGCGAAGGAGCTGATGCTCTCGGCGCGCGAGGTCGGCGCGGACGAGGCGCTGCGCCTCGGACTGGTGCTGGAACTGCAGCCCGAAGACCGATTGCTCGAACGAGCCCGCGCGCTGGCGCGCAGCTTCATCGGCGCCTCGCCGCTGGCCGTCAAGCTGATCAAGCAGGACGTCGCGCGCTCGCTGGCCAGCGACCTGCCGACGATGCTGGCGCTCGAAGCCGAGCACCAGGCGCGGTGTTTCGACACCGCCTACCAGGCCGAAGCCGTGGAGCGCTTTCTCGCCAAGCAGCCGCCGCGTTTCAGTTGGCCGCCGGATGACGGGCGATAGCTCCGATTGCGTATGAACAGTTGGGGCTTCCCCGCACTTTGACGCAAAGGTTCAATTTGTAACCAGGGTTCGGGGCTATCATGCCGCCCTAGTGCCTACCCCGGGCGCGGTACGGATCCCGAGAGCACAGCCCCCTTGAAATCCAGCACCATCATCGCTGCATCGCTGATGTGGCGCCGCAACTCCGGCAACATGCTGGTCGAGAACCCGCGGATCGACCTGCTGCCCGATGGTGCTCCGGGCCCGCGTCGCTTCAAGATCAAGGTGGCCGACCAGAAGAACCGTCGTGGCCTGGTCGAGAGCCTGCTGAAGCACCGTTACGCCTGGCGCGGTTACCAGCAGGTCAGCCTGCCGACCGATCAGTCGGTCCACAAGTTCACGCTGGCGGCGATGGAGAACGACCAGTCGATCGGCACGATCACCGTGTCCTTCGACGGGCCGAACAAGCTCAGCTCCGACGACGCGTTCGCCGAAGAAGTGCAGGCCATGCGCAGCCAGGGCAAGCGCATGTGCGAGTTCACGAAGCTGGCGGTCGATCCGACGACGGCGACCAAGCGCGTGCTCGCCGCGCTGTTCCACGTGGCCTACATCGTCGCCCACCGCATCCGCGGCTTCGACACGCTGCTGATCGAAGTCAATCCGCGCCACGTGCGCTACTACGAGCGCATGCTCGGCCTGAAGGTCGTCGGCAGCGAGCGTCTGAACCGCTCGGTGCGCGCACCGGCGGTGCTGCTGGCATGCGACTTCTCGTACATCCTGCAGCAGATCGGCGAATTCGGCGGCCAGCCCGAACGCGCGGCCACCGAGCGCTCGCTGTTCCCCTTCGCCTTCTCGCTCACCGAAGAAGCCAGCATCATCGCCCGCATGCAATCGGTGCAGCAGCAGCGCGAAGACCAGCTCTCCAAGCCCGTGCACGAGCGCGAAGACGAGCACCTGCCGTCCGACCTGATGCCGGGCTGAGCGCCCGGTTCAGCGATTCACATCGACGATGGTGCGGCCACGCACGTGGCCTTCGATCAGCCGCGGCGCGTAGTCGATCACCTCGCTCAGTCCGATCTCGGTGCTCAGCACCTCGAGCTGCTTCGCATCGAGGTGCTTGGCCATCAGGGCCCAGGCGTCGGCGCGCTGCGCATTCGGCACGAACACGCTGTTGATGCCGTAGAGCGTGACGCCGCGCAGGATGAAGGGCATCACGGTGGTCGGGAAGTCGCCGCCCTGCGCCAGGCCGCACGCAGCGACGGCGCCGTAGAAGCGGGTCTGCGCGCAGGCGTTGGCCAGCGTGTGGCTGCCGACGGTGTCGACCACGCCCGCCCAGGCTTCCTTCTGCAGCGGCTTGGCCGGTTCGCTCAAGGTCGCGCGATCGACGATGCGCCGCGCGCCCAGGCCCTGCAGGTAGTCGGCCTCGTGCGGCCGGCCGGTCGACGCGACGACGGTGTAGCCCAGCGCTGCCAGCAAGGCCACCGCGATCGAGCCGACGCCGCCCGCCGCGCCGGTCACCAGCACCTCGCCGTCACCCGGCTGGAGCCCGTGGCGCTGCAGCGCCTGCACGCAGAGCGCCGCGGTGAAGCCGGCCGTGGCGATGATCATCGCGCTGCGGGCGGTGAAGGGCGCCGGGATCTTCAGCAGCCAGCCGGCGTCGACGCGCTGGCGTTGCGTCAGCCCGCCCCAGTGGTTCTCGCCCAGGCCCCAGCCGGTGACGACGACCGCATCGCCGGCCTGCCAGTCCGGATGCTTGCTGGATGCCACCGTGCCCGCCAGGTCGATGCCCGGCACCAGCGGCCAGCTGCGCACCACCGCGCCGCGGCCGGTGATCGCCAGCGCGTCCTTGTAGTTCAGCGTCGAGTACGCGACGTTCACCGTCACGTCGCGGTCGGGCAGGCGCGCATCGTCCAGCTCGAGCAGTTCGGCGCGGGTCTTCTTGTCCTCGGTCTGCGACAGCAGGATGGCTTTGAACATGCGGATCTCCCAAGTGCGCAGGATGATCGCATGGCCCTCATGCCTGTGAGAGCAGCCGGTGGTAGAAGCGGATCATGTCGGCATAGCCGTCGACCGCGATGCGCTCGTTCGTGCCGTGGAAGCGCGGCAGGTCTTCGGGCCGCGTGCGCAGCGGCGTGAAGCGGTAGATGTCGTCGACCAGGCCGGCGTAATGCCGCGTATCGGTGGCGCCGACCATCAGGCCGGGCGCGACCAGCGCGCCGGGGAAGACCTCGCGCACGGTGCGCTCGATCTGCCGGTATCCCGCGCTGTCGTGGCGTGACACGCGCGAGCCGGCCCAGCCGCCCGGCGTCGCCGCCGCGCGCACGCCGTGCGGATCGACCGCGCGTTGCACATGGTCGAGCGCCGCGTCCGGAGTGTCACCGGGCAGCAGCCGCAGGTTGATCCGCGCCCCGGCATGCGCCGGCAAGGTGTTGTCCTTGGCGCCGGCGCGCAGGCTGACCGGCGCGATCGTCGTGCGCAGCATCGCATTCGCCGACGGCAAACGCTGCAGCTGGCGCTGCACGAGCGGACCGAACAGCCACAGGTTCGACAGCAGCAGGCGGTTGGGTCCGCTGAATTCGGGCGCCAGCGCGTCGAACATGCCGCGCGCGACGCCATCGAGGTCCGCCGGCATCGGCGTTTGCTGCAACGCGTCGAGCGCCGCGGCCAGGCTGCCGATCGCCGTGCGCTGCGGCGGCATCGACGAGTGGCCGTCGTGGGCGTGGGCGGTCAACTCGAGCGTGAGGTAACCCTTCTCGGCGACACCGATCAGCGCCACCGGCGCTTCGAGGCCCGCCATCACGCCCTCGGTGACCAGCAGCCCTTCATCGAGCGCGTAGGCGAAGCGCTGCCCGCGCGAACGCAGCAGCGCGGCGATGGCCGCTGCGCCGTCGCGCCCGGCGCCGCTGCCCATCTCCTCGTCATGGCCGAGGGCGAAGACGACGGTGCGGCGCGGTCGCACGCCGGCAGCGACCAGCCGCTCGACCGCCTCCAGCATCGCCATCAGGTTGCCCTTGTCGTCCCACGCGCCGCGGCCCCAGACGTGGCCGTCGGCCAGCGCGCCGCTGAAGGGCGGCTGCTGCCAGTCGCCTTCGGTCCCGGGCGCGATCGGCACGACGTCCTGGTGCGCCATCAGCAGGATCGGCGCCTGGCGCGGGTCGCTGCCGGTCCAGGTGTAGAGCAGGCTGTGGCGGTTGACCACCTCGCGCTTCAGCGCCTGGTGCACGAGCGGGAAACTGCGCTCCAGATGCGCGTGCAGCTCGATGAACGCGTCGCCGCTCGCGCCGGGCTGCCCGTCGATCGACACGGTGCGGATGCGCACCGCGCCGCCCAGTCGTTCGGCCGCGGCCGCCGTATCGATCGCCAGCGGCGGCAGTGGCACGACCGCCACCTGGCGCGACGGCAGCAGTGCCGTTCGCAGCAGCAGCACCAGCACCAGGCCGCCGGCCAGCAGCAGGCCGAGCTGCAGCAGGCGGCGCATCGCACGGGTCTTGGGGTTCGGAAAGCGCACAGGGGTCCTCGTCGGGTTGCATCGTGCTGGCATGATCCGCAGACGCCGCCGCCGCCGCATTAACCGAGGTTCATTCGCATGTCGTTGGACGCTGCCTGTTCGCCCTGCGGGCCCGGCCTCGCGCAGGCGCTGGCGGCCGATCCGTTGCTGGCGCAGGCCTGGCCCGGCCTGCCGCGCCGGCAATGGCCGGCCGGCGCGATGCTGCTGGCGGCGGGCGAACCGGCGCGCGAGCTGTGGTTCATCGAGTCGGGCCTGGTGCGCCTGTACTGCCTGGCGGCCGACGGCCTGGAGCGCAACAAGTCCTTCCATGCCGAAGGCGCCTGGATCGGCGCCGGCGTGCCGCCGCTCGCGGCGCCGAGCCCGTACTTCATCGAGGCGCTCGAGCCGGTCACCGCGGCGCAGCTGTCGTATGCCGAGCTGCTGCGCTGGTCGGCCGGCTCGCCGGCGGTCGGCCAGCTGCTGGCCGCCGGGCTGGCCCGCGTCTTCGCGCGGCTGGCGGCGCGCGAGGCCGAGCTGCTGCTGCTCGATGCGCCGGCACGTTACCGCGCCTACCTCGCGGAGTACGCGGCCATCGCGGCGCGCGTGCCGCTGCGGCACGTGGCCGGCTACCTCGGCATCACCAACGTCGCGCTGTCGCGCATCCGCCGGCGCCTCGGTGTCGGCGGGCGCACGCGGCCCGTCAGCCCTGGCGCTCGGCCCAGCGGCGAATGATGCGCTGCAGCGCGGCCAGGCCGTCGGTCAGCGCCGCCGGCCCGGGCTGCAGGATGAGCGGCGACTTGACCTCGTGCAGCTCGCCGTCGCGCACCGCCGGCAGCGCCGACCAGCCCGGTCGCGCGGCGACCTGCTCGGGCCGGAACTTCTTGCCGCACCACGAGCCGATGATGATGTCCGGCGCCGCGTCGAGCACCTCCTGCGCATCGGCGACGATGCGGTCGCGGCCGAGGCTGGCGGCGGCGCGCTGCGGAAAGATGTCGTCGCCGCCGGCGATGCCGACCAGCTCGCTGACCCAGCGGATCGCGCTGATGCGCGGTTCGTCCCACTCCTCGAAATACACGCGCGGCCGGCGCGGCAGCGTCGCCGCGGCGCGCCGGGCCGCGTCGACCTGCGCGGCCAGCTCGGCCGCATAGGCATCGGCCTTGCCCGCCGCGCCGACCAGCGCGCCGAGCCGCTGCACGTAGCCCAGGATGCCGTCCACCGAGCGATGGTTCGAGATCCACACCTCGACGCCGGCCTTGATCAAGGCCGCGGCGATGTCGGCCTGCATGTCCGAGAAGCCGATCGCCAGGTCCGGCGCGAGCTCGAGGATGCGATCGATCTTCGCGCTGGTGAAGGCGCTGACCCGCGGCTTCTCCTGCCTCGCGCGAGCAGGGCGCACGGTGAAGCCGGAGATGCCGACGATGCGGTCCTGCTCGCCGAGTGCGTACAGCACTTCGGTCGGCTCTTCCGTCAGACAGATGATGCGTTGGGGACGCATCGCTTGCGAGATATCCATCGGTGGCATTGTGCGGTTCAGGGCCGCCGGCGCCCGTGTAGCATGCGCCGGCACCTGACGAGCCACGATGCCGGACCAGCGCTTCCCTCCCGAACCTCCGCCGGTGGAACGACCGGACTTCAGCGGCGTGCGCGTGCTGCTCGCCGAGGACAACCTGATCAACCAGGAGGTGGCGGTCGAGCTGCTGCAGGTGGTCGGCGCGGTCGTCGACGTCAGCCTCGATGGCCTGGCCGCGGTGGCCTGCGCGACCCGCTCGCCCTACGACCTGGTGCTGATGGACGTGCAGATGCCGGGGCTCGACGGCCTGGAGGCGACGCGCCGCATCCGGCTGCTGCCGGCCCATGCGCGCACGCCGATCCTGGCGATGACGGCCAATGCCTTCGGCGAAGACCGCGCGGCCTGCCTGGCCGCCGGCATGAACGACCACATCGCCAAGCCGGTCGACCCGCAGCAGCTGTATGGGCTGATGCAGCGCTGGCTGAACCTGGCGCCCGGCGACTGGCCTCAACCGACGCCGCCGCCGCCGCGGCCGCCGATCGAAACCGGGCCGCTGGCGGTGATTCCGGGCCTGGTCATGTCGCGCGCCTTGATGTACCTGCCCGGCCGCGACGAGATCTTCATGCGTGTGCTGCAGCGCTTCGCCGACGATTACTACGCCGGCCTGCCGCGCATCACCGCGCTGCTGGCCAGCGGCGAGCACCGGCAGGCGCGGGCGCTGGTGCACACGCTGCGTGGCAGCTGCGGCGCGATCGGCGCGGTGAACCTGAGCGAGCAGGCGCTGGCCTACGAAGAGGCGCTCGAACGTGCCGAGCGCGGCGGCGCTGATGGCAACGCATTGGCCGATGCCGAGCGCTCGCTGCAGCGAGCGCTCGCCGGCCTGACCGGTGCGATCCGCAGCGCGCTGCGGGAACGCCCGCCGGGTCAGTAGCGGTAGACGCCGCGGCCGGTCTTGCGGCCGAGCCAGCCGGCGGCGACCATTTCTTTCAGCAGCGGGGCCGGGCGGTACTTCGAATCGGCGAATTCCTCGACATAGACGTTCATCACCGCGAGGCAGACGTCCAGGCCGATCATGTCGGCCAGCGCCAGCGGGCCGATCGGCTGGTTGCAGCCGAGCTTCATGCCGGCGTCGATGTCCTCGGCCGTCGCCAGGCCCTCGGCCAGCACGAAGAAGGCCTCGTTGATCATCGGCACCAGGATGCGGTTGACGACGAAGCCGGGGGCGTTCTTCACGCTGATCGGTGTCTTGCCCAGCGCTTCGGCCATGGCCTTCACGGCGTCGTGCGTGGCGTCGCTGGTCTGCAGGCCGCGGATGATTTCGACCAGCGCCATCATCGGCACCGGGTTGAAGAAGTGCATGCCGATGAAACGGTCGGCGCGCTGGGTCGATGCGGCGAGCTTGGTGATCGAGATCGAGCTGGTGTTGGTGGCGATGATCGTGTCGGCCGGCAGCAGCGCATCGAGCTGGCCCAGGATCTTCAGCTTCAGCGCCTCGTTCTCGGTCGCCGCCTCGATCACCAGCTGCGCGGCCTTCAGGTCCTCGTAGCTCGTCGTGGCCTGGATGCGTGCCAGTGCGGCGTCCTTGTCGGCGGCGCTCAGCTTGTCCTTCTTGATCAGCCGGTCGAGGCTGCCGGCGACGGTCGTGAGGCCGCGCTGCACGGCGGCCTCGTTGATGTCGACCATCACCACGTTCAGGCCCTTGACCGCGCAGGCTTGCGCGATGCCGTTGCCCATGGTACCGGCGCCGACGATGCCGATGGTGTTGATGCTCATGACGAAAGACTCCGGATCGGATGGAATAGATGCAGTGCGGCGAATTATCGGCGCCGCCGCATCCATCCCTTCGCTCACTGCGTAGCCTGCACGATGAAGCTCAAATACCTGCTGGGCGGCCTGCTGGCCGTGATCGTCGCGACCGGCGCCGTGGTGCTGCTGTCGCCGCTGAAGGCACTGAACGTGCTGGCGGCGGTGGACAGCCGGCGCGCCGCGGTGGGCGAGGCCTACGGCCCGCTGCAACGCCAGCGCTACGACCTGTACCGCCCGGCCGGCGCGCAGCCGGCGGCCGGCTGGCCGCTGGTCGTCTTCTTCTATGGCGGCGCCTGGAACCGCGGCGAACGCGGCGACTACCGCTTCGTCGGCGAGGCGCTGGCCGCACGCGGGTTGATGGTGATGGTGGCCGACTACCGGCTGCATCCCGAGGTGCGCTACCCCGACTTCCTGCACGACTGCGCCCGCGCGCTCGGCTTCGCGCTCGAACGAGCCGCGAGCTGGCAGGCCGATCCGAAGCGCATCTTCGTGATGGGGCACAGCGCCGGCGCCTACAACGCCGCGATGCTGGCGCTCGATCCGCGCTGGCTCGCCGCGGCCGGGCATCGCCCGGGCGAGCTCGCCGGCTGGATCGGCGTCGCCGGGCCGTATGACTTTCTGCCGATCAAGACGCCGGAGGTGCAGCTGGTGTTCCACCACCCGAACGTGCCGGCCGACTCGCAGCCGATCCGCCACGTCATCGGCAGCGGCGTGCCGGCGCTGCTGGCGGTCGGCACCGGTGACCAGCGCGTCAACCCGCTGCGCAATTCCGTCGGCCTGGCGCATGCGCTGCGCGACGCCGGCGCGCCGGTGGCGCTGCGGCAGTACGACGGGGTGAGCCACGACGCCGCGATCGCCGCCTTTGCCTGGCCGCTGCGCCGGCTCGCGCCGGTGCTCGAGGACGTGGTCGGCTTCGTGCAGGCGCCGGCGGCGCCACGCACCATGGCCGCGCTGTCGGAACGTTAGGCCAGCAGGCGTTCGAGCAGCCGCGCGACGTGCAGCGCCTCGCGCTGCGCGCCGTCGGCGATCTGGTGGCGGCAGCTGGTGCCGTCGGCGACGACGATCGCCTCGGGCCGGCGGCGGATCGCCGGCAGCAGCGCGGCCTCGGCCATCTGCATCGACACCGCATGGTGCTTCGCTTCGTAGCCGAAACTGCCGGCCATGCCGCAGCAACTGCTGTCGATCAGCTCGGGCTGCGCGCCGGGGATCAGCCGCAGCACCTCGAGGATCGGCTCGACCGCGCCGAAGGCCTTCTGGTGGCAGTGGCCGTGCAGCAGGATCGGCGCGCCGGCCGGTTTCAGCTCGAGCGCGAAGCGGCCGGCCTTGATTTCGTCGGCGACGAACTCCTCGAACAGCTGCGCGGCGCGGGCGACCCGTTCGGCTGATTCGCCGAAGCCCAGCACCAGCGCCTCGTCGCGCAGCGTCAGCAGGCACGACGGCTCGAGGCCGACGATGGCCAAGTTGGCGCGCGCGAAGGGCAGCAGCGCGCCGAGCAGGGCGCCGAGCTTGACCCTGGCCGCATCCACCTGCCCCGATGCCAGCAGCGTGCGGCCGCAGCAGTGCGCGCCGCCGTCGCCCTTGTGCACGGCGTGCACCAGGTAGCCGGCGGCCTGCAGCACGTGCGCCGCGGCGCGCGCGTTCTCGCTGTCGAAATAGCCGTTGAAGGTGTCGACGAACAGGACCACCGCCTTGCCGCCCGACGCGGCGGCGTCGAGCACCTCGTCCCGCTTCGCGAGGCCCGCGGGGCGCGCGCGCCAGAAGGTGTCGCGGCGCCAGGCCGGCAGCGAACGCGCGGCCGCCAGACCGAGCCAGCGCTCGCCGAGCCGGCGGGCCAGCGGCACGCGGTTGCGCAGGTTTACCAGCCAGGGCACGCGGCTGGCGAAGGGCGCGATGTCCGGCAAGGCGCCGATCAGCCGGTCCTTGACCGAGCGGCCGTGGCGCGCCGTGTAGTGCGCCAGGAACTCGATCTTCATCTTCGCCATGTCGACGCCGGTCGGGCAGTCGCGCCTGCAGCCCTTGCAGCCGACGCACAGGTCCATCGCCTCGGCGACCGCGTCGCTGGTGAACGCATGGGGCCCGAGCTGGCCCGACAGCGCGAGCCGCAGCGTGTTCGCGCGGCCGCGCGTCAGGTGCTGCTCGTCGCGCGTGACGCGGTAGCTGGGGCACATCGTGCCGGCGTCGAACTTGCGGCAGTGGCCGTTGTTGTTGCACATCTCGACCGCCTTGGCGAGGCCGCCGGTCGAGTCGCCGCCGCTGCCGGGCGCGCTCGTCTGCTCGGTCACCGGGTCGGCCTGCACGTTCCAGCTCGACCAGTCGAGCACCGGCTTCAGTTCGATGCGCCGGTACGGCTTGGGCGCTGTGGGCGGCGCAAAGCGGAACAGGGCGCCGTCGTCCATGCGCGGCGGGTCGATCATCTTGCCGGGATTGAAGAGGCCGGCCGGGTCCATCTCGGCCTTGATCGCGCGGAAGGCCTCGTTCAGTGCCGGGCCGAACTGCCACTCGATCCACTCGCCGCGACACAGGCCGTCGCCATGCTCGCCGCTGTAGGCGCCCTTGAACTTCCTGACCAATGCGGCCGCTTCGTCGGCGATCGCACGCATCTTCAACGCGCCGTCACGCCGCATGTCGAGGATCGGCCGCACGTGCAGCGTGCCGACCGAGGCATGCGCGTACCAGGTGCCGCGTGTGCCGTGCCGCGCGAAGACCTCCGTCAAGGCATCGGTGTACTCGGCCAGGTGCTGCAGCGGCACCGCGCAGTCCTCGATGAAGCTGACCGGCTTGCCGTCGCCCTTCAGGCTCATCATGATGTTCAGGCCCGCCTTGCGCACTTCCCACAGCGCCTTCTGCGGTGCGTCGTCAGCCATGGCGACGACGGCGTTGGTCAGTCCGAGATCGCCGATCAGCGCATCGAGATCCTTCAGCTTCGCCTGCAGCGGCGGCTTCGTATCGCCGTTGAACTCGACCAGCAGGATCGCCGCCGGCAGGCCGATCAGGGCCGTCTCGATGACCGTGCGGAAGGCCGGGTTGGCCAGGCTCAGCTCGATCATCGTGCGGTCGACCAGCTCGACCGCCGTCGGCCCCAGCGCGACGATGTGCTGCGCGGCATCCATCGCCGCGTGGAAGCTAGGAAAGTTGACGACGCCCAGCACCTTGGCTTTCGGCAGCGGCGCCAATTGCAGCGTCAGGCTGCGCGTGAAGGCCAGCGTGCCTTCGGAGCCGACCAGCAGGTGCGCGAGGTTGACGCTGCCGTCGCCGGTGTAGGGCCGCTCACTTTGGTTGTTGAAGATGTCGAGGTTGTAGCCGCCGACGCGGCGCAGCAGCTTCGGCCAGCGGGCCGCGATCTCGGCCTGGTGCTCCTGGGCCAGGCTGCGCACGTGCTCGGCGATCTGCGCCGCGCGGCCGTGCAGCCCGGCGACCGGGCCAAAGTCGAGCAGGCTGCCGTCGCCGAGCCAGGCGCTCGCGCCTAGCACGTTGTGCACCATGTTGCCGTAGGCGATCGAGCGCGAGCCGCAGGAGTTGTTGCCGGCCATGCCGCCGAGCGTGGCCTGCGCGCTGGTCGAGACGTCGACCGGAAACCACAAGCCGTGCGGCTTCAATTGCGCGTTCAGGTGATCGAGCACCAGCCCGGGCTCGACGGTGGCGGTGCGCTGCTCAACATCCACCGCCAGCACGCGGCGCAGGTGCTTGCTGCAGTCGATCACAAGCGCGGCGCCGGTGGTCTGGCCGCACTGGCTGGTGCCGCCGCCGCGCGGCAGCACCGGCACCTGCAGCTCGCGGGCGATGGCGAGCGCGGTGGCCACCTCGTCGGCGCTGGTCGGCACGAAGACGCCGGCCGGCATGATCTGGTAGATCGACGCATCGGTGGCATAACGGCCACGTGACGCGGCATCGAACAGCACCTCGCCGCGCGTCTCGGCGCGCAGGCGGCGGGCCAGGGCGGCGCAGATTTCGTTCGGCGGCAGCGCGGTCGGGTCGCGCTTCAATCGGGTCGCGGCATCGATCTGCATGCGCGGGCCTTCAGCGGCGCGTGTCGGCGTAGACCGCGCCGGCGCGCATCAGCGCGAGCACCGTGTCGCGCTTGTGCGCGAGGTGCAGCTGCAGGATCTGCCGCAGCGCGGCGCCGTCGCGGGCGGCCAGCGCCTCGATCATCTGCTCGTGCTCGCCGACAGCGCGTTTCCAGTCGGTCTCGTCCTGGTTGGTGCGAAAGCGCAGCGACTGCACGCGCGCATTGACCGCGCGGTAGGTGTTGCCGAACACCGGGTTCTTCGCCGCGTCGTTGATGCCGGCGTGGATCTGCGCGTTGAGCCGGTAGTAGCCCGAGAGGTCGCGCCGCGCGAAGCAGGCCAGCATCTCGTAATGCTTGGCGCGCAGCTCGGCCAACTCGGGCTCGGTGATGCGCTGCGCGGCGAGCTCGCCGGCGAAGCCTTCGAGCATGCCGAGCAGCTCGAAGCTGTGCATCACGTCGGTCTCGGACAGCTTGACGGCAACCGCGCCGCGGTTCGGCAGCAGGTCGACCAGGCCTTCGATCGCCAGCATCTTGATCGCCTCGCGCAGCGGCGTGCGCGAGACATGCAGCGCCTCCGACAGCTCGCGCTCGTTGAGCTTGGCGCCGGGTGCGATGCGACCCTCGATCAGCATCGTGCGCAGGCGCGCGGCGACCTGAGTGGTCAGGCCGAGGCGGGTGAGGTCGATGATGTCGGCCATGGTGTGCGAGTTTGCATGCAAATTAGAGGCGGCGGCAATCGGGTGTTTTCAGGGTAAACCAGCGCGGTCGCGCTGATTTTGCATGCAAAACTTGACGACCAAAGGAGCACCGATGCTGCAGCTCGATCACCATCCCAGCGGCCGCCATTTCCTGCAGATCCCGGGGCCGAGCCCGGTGCCGGACCGCATCCTGCGGGCGATGAGCCTGCCGACGATCGATCACCGCGGGCCGGAGTTCGGCGCGCTCGGCCTGAAGGTGCTGGCCGGCATCGGGCAGGTGTTCAAGACGCGGCATCCGGTGGTGATCTACCCGTCCTCGGGCACCGGCGCGTGGGAGGCGGCGCTCGCCAACACGATGAGCCCGGGCGACAGCGTGCTGATGGTCGAGACCGGCCAGTTCGCGACGCTGTGGCAGAAGATGGCGGGCAGGCTCGGGCTGGAGCCGGACTTCTTGGCGCTGCCAGGCATCGACGCCGAGACCGGCTTGGCCCTAGCCTGGCGCCACGGCGTCGAGCCACAGCTGATCGAAGACCGCCTGCGCGCCGACGCAGGTCGCCGCATCAAGGCCGTCTGCGTCGTGCACAACGAGACCTCGACCGGCGTCACCAGTGACATCGCCGCGGTGCGCCGCGCGATGGATGCCGCGCACCATCCGGCGCTGCTGATGGTCGACACGATCTCCGGCCTCGCCTCGGCCGACTACCGGCACGACGAGTGGGGCGTCGACGTGACGATCGCCGGCTCGCAGAAAGGCCTGATGCTGCCGCCGGGCATCGGCTTCAACGCGCTGTCGCCGCGGGCGCTCGAGGTCTCGAAGACGGCGCGCCTGCCGCGTTCGTACTGGGCCTGGGACGAGATCGTCGAGATGAACAAGAGCGGCTACTGGCCGTACACGCCGAACACCAACCTGCTGTACGGCCTGTCGGAGTCGCTCGACATGCTGCTCGGCGAGGGGCTGGACCGCGTGTTCCAACGCCACCAGCGCTGGGCCGCGGGCGTGCGCGCCGCGGTGCGGGCCTGGGGGCTGCCGATCCAGTGCGCTGACCCGGCGTTGCACTCGCCGGTGCTGACGGGCGTGATCACGCCGCAAGGCCTCGATGCCGATGCGCTGCGCAAGTCCATCCACGAGCGCTTCGACCTGTCGCTGGGCACGGGCCTGGGCAAGCTGAAGGGCCGCATGTTCCGCATCGGCCACCTCGGCGACAGCAACGACCTGACGCTGATCGCCACCGTCGCCGGCTGCGAGATGGGCCTGCAGCTGGCCGGCGTGCCGCTGCAGGGCAGCGGCGTGCAGGCGGCGATGGAGCACTTCGCGAAGCAGCCGCTGCCCGCGGCCTGAGGCGTTCACTTGTTAGGAGACAAGCCATGCAACGTCGAACCCTGATCCAGGCCGCCGGTGTCGCCGCGGCATCGCTGTCGACCCCGCGGCTGTTGGCGCAGGCCTGGCCGAACGGGCCGGTGCGTATCGTCGTCGGCTTTCCGCCGGGCGGCGGCACCGACGCGCTGGCGCGCGTGCTGTCGGCCAAGCTGTCCGAGCTGTGGAAGCAGCAGGTGCTCGTCGAGACCAAGGCGGGCGTTGCCGGCGTGCTGGCCGCCGAGTACACCGCGCAACAGCCGAGCGACGGATCGACGCTGATGATGGCGCACATCAACAGCCACGCGCTGGCCGCCAGCCTGCAGCCGAAGCTGCGCTACAACATCGAGCGCGACTTCACGCCGATCGTGCTGGTCGGCGTGACGCCGAACCTGCTGATCGCCAACCCGAACCAGCCGAAGACGCTGCCGGAGATCGTCGCGCTGTGCAAGGCCAACCCGGGCGGGGTCAGCTTCGGTTCGGCGGGCCTCGGCTCGGCGCAGCACCTGGCGCTGGAGCTCTTCAAGCAGCAGGCCAAGGTCGATGCGCTGCACGTACCGTACAAAGGCAGCGGCCCGCTGCTGACCGACCTGATGGGCGGCCAGATCCAGTACTGCTTCGAGACCATGACCGCGGCGACGCCGCACGTGAAGAGCGGCAAGGTGATCGCCATCGCGCAGACGCGCACCAAGCGCGCCAAGGGCCACCCGACGGTGCCGACGATGCAGGAGCTCGGCTACGAGGGCTTCGAGGCGACGACCTGGTACGGCCTGGCGGGGCCCGGCAAGCTGCCGGCGGCGATCGCCGACAAGGTCAATGCCGACGTCAACACCGTGCTGGCGATGCCCGACGTGCAGGAGAAGCTCGACACCTACGGCGCCGAGGACGGCGGCGGCACGCGCGAGAAGTTCCGCGAGTTCATTGCCAGCGAGACGGCGAAGTGGGCGCGGGTGGTCAAGGCGGGGAACGTGAAGGTGGAGAGTTAGAGCGGAGCGGTCCTCAATGACCGCATTGCGTTTCAATGAAGTCGGCGTACTCTACTGCGCGGCCGAGATACTGATCGACGCTTGCGAGAGATTCCCGAGTTTCTGCCGTGTGCGCTCAGCCTTTCCTCGGGAGGCTCAGGATTTTGAGCCAGTGCGAAAGGAAGATCCTCCATCACAGATGGAGCTAAGCGCTCCAGAGGACAGCGACTTCGGTGAGTTCGCTGTCAGTGTTCTATCGTCCAAGGTACTCCTCACGTGATAAAGCCTTTCGTTCTTGCCTGCTCACTTCTTGCCGTCACCATCAACGTTCACGGCCAGACCGCTGGGGTGGCCCTTGCTTCTGACGCATCTGCTTCCGCTCCCGCTCCGACCGTGAAGCCCCTCGACCCGGTTTTCGGCTTTCTGGTTGAAGGCGTCGACGCGGGCGGACGAGTGTCGGAGTTTTGCGGACTCGAGATGGTTTCCAAGCTCCCGCCGGGGGCGATGCTTGTCGTCGTGAAGAAGATGGACTGCAGGTCCAAGTACGGGACGTCGTATGCTGCCTCGCATCTTCGAGTGCTGCATCGCGGGAAAGAGTACTTCGTATCGCCGGAGCATGTGCGCATCACGCCGCAGGCCACGCTGAAGCTGTCAGGACGCGACGACGCAGCCACCGACTCCAGCTTGGATGCTTGGCGTCAAACTTCAAACTCGCTGCACAAACTCGCGCAGCGCGAGGCACTCAAAGCATTGGACGCCACGGGCAAGCGCGGTGTTGCCATTCTCAAGACGCGAATTTTCGATGCTAGCGAACACACAGAAGGTACCGGATTTTCGGTGTCGGTTTACAACTCGGGCAAGAAGGCCATCAAGTACATCACCTTCAGCGTGACGGGGTTCAATGCAGTGAACGACGCGGTACGGGACCGTTTGCGCGGCAGCACGGTGGTCACCCTACGGGGCATCGGCCCCATCGAGCCGGAAGCGACCGCGTCCTACCGAAACGAGTACATGTGGTCCACTGACTTGGTCCAGAGCCATCGTGTGACGCAGGTGCGGCTAGAGTTCATGGACGGCACGAGGCGCGTTCTTGCCGACGTGCCCAAGCTGCGGCTCAGTCCGGCGGACTACGCGGCGCTGAACGACGAAGAGTGACCGGGCTCTTCAGGCCCGCTGCCGAACGCACCCAATGAGCAGCAAGGCAAGGCGATGACGCACTGTGCACACTGCCATAGGGCCTCATAAGGCAACCTCTCGGTTGACGACAGCCCGCATGCCGCCGCGCAGGGTTGTCCACGGCGGCGGTCGGACGGCGCTTGCGACGTACCGGCCGACCGCCGCGGTGGACAACCCGTGTTCGATGCGGCTGCCGGCGCGAGGCGTCTTGACGAATTGCTGGAGAACGACCGAAGGTTTCAACCGACTTCCGTGCCCCTGCGGTGACTGCCCGTGGCGCTTGCCTTTCGAAGGCCCAAGTGAGACCTGCAGCCCGCGGTGGGTCGGAAGGCCACGACGGGCCCCAAGATGTAGCGCCAGGCCGAGCAAGCTGGAGCGCCTGTTTATGAGCTCCCCGCCGCGCCTTCCGACACGGACAGTCATACCGCAACGACCAGGACTCTGTCCATGAGTAGCGATGCTTGTGCGGGCGTGTTCGTCGGTCTGGACTGGGCCGTCTACGTCCATGCGGTGTGCGTCATCGACACTGCAGGCAAGGTGCTCGATCGCTTCGAGATCGCGCACGACCGCGAGGGGTTGACCGAGCTGGTGCGACGCTTGTCGCGCTTCGGCTCGAGGCTTCGTATCGCGATCGAGCGGCCTTCGGGCTTGATCGTCGATGCGCTGGTCGAGGCCGGTCACCAGGTCTTCCCGATCCGCCCCAACGCCGTCAAGGCCAGCCGGCCGCGCTATCGCAGCCACGGTGCCAAGAGCGATGCGTCCGATGCGTACCTGCTGGCCGACCTGCTGCGCACCGACGGCCACCGCTGGTCCGCCTTGTCGCCGCAGTCCGATGCCATCCGGGCTTTGCGCGCGCTGGTACGTGCTCGCGACGATCTGATCGGTGCCCGTGTAGCGCTGGGCAATCAGCTGCTCGCAACGCTGCAGTCCTTCTGGCCAGGTGCGGCTTGCGTCTTCGCCGACATCACCTCGCCCATCGGCTTGGCATTCCTCAAGCGCTTCCCCTCGCCGGCAGCAGCGGCACGGCTGACCGAAGCTCGCATGGCTCGCTTCTGCTGCGTCACGCATTACAGCGGTCGTCGCAGCCCGGCTGAGCTGTTGACTCGGCTGCACTCGGCGGCCCCGGGGCGCACTCCTGTGCAGACCCAGGACGCCCTGGCTCAGGTCGTGCGTTCGCTGGTTGCGGTGCTCACCCCGTTGGTCAACCAGATCACCGAGCTGACTCGGCGCATCGAACGCTTCATCGAATCGCTGCCCGACGGCCAGATCATCATGTCCTTCCCGCGAGCTGGCCACGTCTGTGCCGCGCAGATCCTGGCCGAGTTGGGCGACGTGCGCGAACGATTTCCCACCCTCGACCGGCTCGCCGCCGAGGCCGGCGCAGTGCCCGTGACCTACCAGTCCGGCAAGTCCAAGAGCGTGGCGTTCCGCTGGGCCTGCAATCACCGTCTGCGGCAAGCCATCACCTGCCTTGCTGACAACTCGCGCCATGCCAACGCTTGGGCGCGCAGCCTCTACACCGCCGCTCGTGCTCGCGGCTGCGACCACCCGCATGCCATTCGCATCCTCGCGCGTGCCTGGCTCCGCGTCATCTGGCGCGCATGGATGGACCGCAAACCCTACGACCCCGAACTCCATCTCGGGGCCCTCAAGCTCGCTTCGGCGCAGGGAGGTTGACCCAAGATGTCTCACTTGGTGCCGTTGATCGTATTTCGGTTCGGCTCTCATTCGAACAATGCTCGACTCAAGGTGCCTCTCTCTGCGAGACTCAGCTCGTGCGCCGCTGAGTCAGTGCATTCACTTTCAGACCTTCGAGAGGTATCTCTCCGCCAGCCGCACCCAGTAGCTCGCCCCGGTGCCCAGCGCCCGGTCGTTGAAGTCGTAGGCCGGGTTGTGCACGTCGCAGCCGCCGGCGTCGCCTTCGCCGTTGCCGAGCAGGAAATAGCAGCCAGGCACCCGCTCGAGGAAGAACGCGAAGTCTTCGCTGCCGGTCAGCGGTTGCAGGTCCTGGATCAAGCCCGCTTCGCCGACCCAGTCGAGCGCGACCTGGCGCGCGAACGCGGTCTGTTCGGCGTGGTTGATGACCATCGGATAGCGGCGCTGGTAGTCGATCTCGGCTGTGGCGCCGTAGACCGCGGCCTGCGTGGAGATGACCGCGGTGATGCGCTCTTCGAGCAGGTCGCGCACCTCGGGGCGGTAGGCACGCACGGTGATGCGCAGCGTCGCGGTCTCGGGGATCACGTTCGGCGCATTGCCGGCGAGAAACGCGCCGACGGTGACGATGCCCATCTCCAGCGGCGGCACGTTGCGCGAGACCACCGTCTGCAGCGCCATCACGATGCTCGATGCGGCGACCACCGGATCGACGGTGCGATGCGGCTTCGCGCCGTGGCCGCCCTTGCCGCGCACGGTGACGATCACGCTGTCGGAGCTGGCCATCATCGGGCCGGCCCGGAAGCCGAGCTGGCCGACCGGATGGCCCGGCATGTTGTGCAGGCCGAACATCGCGTCGCACGGGAACAGCTCGAAGAAGCCGTCCTCGATCATCTTGCGGGCGCCGCCCAAACCTTCTTCGGCGGGCTGGAAGACGAGGTGCAGGATGCCGTCGAAATGGCGCGTCGCGGCCAGGTGGCGGGCGGCCGCCAGCAGCATCGCCGTGTGCCCGTCGTGGCCGCAGGCGTGCATCTTGCCGAGCACCTGGCTCGCCCACGGCTTGCCGCTGGTCTCCTGGATCGGCAGCGCATCCATGTCGGCGCGCAGCCCGAGGCGCCTGGTCGACGTGCCGGCCTTCAGCGTGCCGACGACACCGGTGCCGCCGAGGCCGCGGTGCACCTCGAAGCCCCAGCGTTCGAGCCGCTCGGCGACCAGCGCCGAGGTGGCGTGCTCTTCGTAGGCCAGCTCGGGGCGGGCGTGGATCTGGCGCCGGATGGCGATCATCTCGTCCTCGTGGGCGCGGATCGAATCGAGCGCGGGCAGGGGCAGCGGTGCGTTCATCGTCGTCGGGCGGCAGGTGAGGGACTGGCCGATTCTTGCACCGGCACCGAGCGCAGCTCGCGCACGCCGCGGCCGAGCTTGCGCCGCAGCAGCGCGCGCAGCGTCACGCCGTCGGCATAACCGACCTGGGTGGCGATGCGCTCGATGTCGTCGCGCGTCGTGCGCAGCAGGTGCAGCGCACGCTCGACGCGCAGGTCCTGCACGTAGGACAGCGGCGACTTGCCGAGCACCGCCTCGATGCGCCGCTGCAGCGTGCGCTTGCTGGTGGCCAGCGCGGCCGCGGCGTCGTCGAGCGAGAAGCCTTCGTGCAGCCGCGCGCGCGCCCAACGCTCGAAGCGGCCGACCAGCGGATCGGCATGCGCCAGGTGATCGGGGATCACGTAAGGCGCCTGCGACGCGCGGTGGTCGACGATCAGGTACTTCGCGGTGACCGCGGCGAGCTCGGGGCTGGCCTGGCGCACCAGCCAGAGCGCCAGGTCCATGTGGCCGAGCGCGGCGCCGCTGGTGACGAAGCTGCCCGAGGGCACCAGCATGCGCGATTCGTCGAGCCGCACCTCGGGGTAACGCTGGCGAAAGAGGGGCCCGAGCCACCACGAGGTCGTCGCGTCCTGGCCCGCGAGCAGGCCGGACTCGGCGAGCACGAAGCTGCCGATGCAGGCCGACGCGATGCGTGCGCCGCCGGCATGCCCGTCGCGCAACCACGCCGCGGCCTGCTGCACGTCGCGCCGGTCGAGCGCGGCGCACAAGGCCTCGGGCATCTTGGTGCCGATCGCCGGCACGACGATCCAGTCGGGCTGCTCGTCACCGCGCAGCGGCTGCACCGGCACGCCGAAACCGAGCGCGGTGTGCACGCGCCGCCGCAGGCCGATCACCTGCACGTCGAACGGCGGCACGTCGAGCTGCTGGAGCGCGGCCAGCTCGTTCGCGGTGCCCAGCGTGTCGAGCACCGCGGCCAGGCCGGTATCGAACACACCGTCGAGCGCCAGCACCAGCAGCTTCATGGCGCGAACGATATCAAAGTTGTCATTCGCGGCAATGGTGGCGAACCCGGTGCCTGCCTACAGTCCACTCCCGTCGAATCCCCGACGAGACCCGTTCCAGGAGACCTTCATGATCAAGCTCGCACTGTTCGCCCGCCTCGAAGCCAAGCCCGGCAAGGAAGCCGAGGTCGCGCAATTCCTGCAGGCCGGCCTGGCGATGGCCAACGACGAGCCGACGACGCCGATCTGGTTCGCGCTGCGCCTGTCGCCGACGACCTTCGGCGTCTTCGACGCGTTCCACGACGAAGCCGGCCGGCAGGCACACCTGAGCGGCCCGATCGCGCAGGCGCTGATGGCCCAGGCGCCGGCGCTCTTCGCCAGCCCGCCGTCGATCGAGCCGATCGAGGTGCTGGGGCTGAAGAACAAGGGCTGACTTCCTCGTTCTTCAGGCCGCGTCGTTCAGGTGTTACTGGCTTCGGTCAGGCCGTGCAGCGCCGCGGCGTCCAGCTGCAGCGTTGCGGCCGGTGCCAGCTCGGCCCACTGCGCCAGCGAGGTGGCGCTGGCGATTGGCGCGGTGATGCCGGGCTGCGCCAGTTGCCAGGCCAGCGCCACTTGCGCCGGCGTCGCGTCGAGCCGCTCGGCTGCTTGATCCAGCGCGGCCAGGATGCGCCAGCCGCGTTCGTTGAAGTAGGCCGCCTTGACACCGGCGCCGCGCGGGCTCTTCGCGAGGTCCGTTTCACTGCGGTATTTGCCGGTCAGGAAGCCGCGCGCCAGCCCGAAGAAGTTGATCACGCCGATCTCGTGCTGCACGCACAGCGGCCGCAACTCGGCTTCGAATGCCGCGCGGTCGCACAGGTTGTACAGCGGCTGCAGCGTCTCGTAGCGCGGCAGGCCGTGGTGCTCGCTGAGCGCCAGCGCCTCGGCCAGGCGTGCGGCCGTGTAGTTCGAGGCACCGATCGCGCGCACCTTGCCCTCGGCGATCAGCTCGGCATAGGCGGTCAGCGTTTCCTCCAGCGGCGTCGCGGTATCGTCGTCGTGCGACTGGTACAGGTCGATGCGCTCGGTCTGCAGCCGGCGCAGCGAATCGTCGACCGCCTGCCGGATGTACTTGCGCGACAGCCCGATCTTGCCGTCGCCCATGTCCTTGCCGACCTTGGTGGCGATCAGCACCTTGTCACGCTTGCCGGACTGCTTCAGCCATCGGCCGATCACGGCTTCCGATTCACCGCCGGTGTGCCCTGGCGCCCAGCGCGAATAGACGTCGGCCGTGTCGATCAGGTTGAAGCCCGCGTCGACGAAGGCATCGAGCAGCCAGAACGAGGTCGCTTCGTCGGCGGTCCAGCCGAAGACGTTGCCGCCGAAAGCCAGCGGGGCGGTGTGCAGCCCGGAGCGGCCGAGCGGGCGCATCTGCATCGTCATCGTGCTCCGATCAGCAGCGCTCGAAGATCGCCGCGATGCCTTGCCCGCCGCCGATGCACATCGTCACCAGCGCGTAGCGGCCGCCGATGCGCTGCAGCTCGTACAGCGCCTTGGTCGTGATGATCGCGCCGGTGGCGCCGACCGGGTGGCCGAGCGAGATGCCCGAGCCGTTCGGGTTGACCTTCGCCGGGTCGAGATCGAGCCCCTTGCTGACGGCGCAGGCCTGCGCCGCGAAGGCTTCGTTGGCCTCGATCACGTCGAGGTCGCTGACCTTCAGGCCGGTGCGCTTGAGCACCTCCCGAGTTGCCGGCACCGGGCCGATGCCCATGATCGTCGGCTCGACGCCGGCGTGCGCGTAGCCGATCAGCCGGGCCATCGGCTTCAGATCCTGTGCCGCGACGACATCGCCGCTGGCCAGCACCACCGCCGCGGCGCCGTCGTTCAGGCCCGAGGCATTGCCGGCGGTCACCGTGCCGCCGTCCTTCTTGAACGCCGGCTTCATCTTCGCCAGCGTCTCGAGCGTGGTGTCGGCCTTCACGTGCTCGTCGGTGATGAACTGGATCGCGCCCTTGCGGCTCGGAATCTCGATCGGCACGATCTGCTCGGTGAAGCGGCCGGCGGCGATCGCCGCGGCGGCGCGGCGGTGGCTCTCGACCGCCAGCTCGTCCATCTGCTGCCGCGTGATGCCGAACTGCTCGGCCACGTTCTCCGCGGTGATGCCCATGTGGATCTTGTGGAAGGGGTCGTGCAGGATGCCGATCATGTAGTCGAGCAGCTGCGCATCGCCCATGCGCTGGCCCCAGCGCGCCGCCGGCACCAGGTAGGGCCCGCGCGACATCGATTCGGCACCGGCGCCGAGCGCGAACTCGCAATCCCCGAGCATCACCGCCTGGGCCGCCGAGATGATCGCCTGCAGGCCCGAGCCACAGAGCCGGTTGACGTTGAAGGCCGGTGTCTCCTTCGGCACGCCCGCATTGACCGCGGCGACGCGGCCGAGGTAGGCGTCGCGCGTCTCGGTCGGGATCACGTTGCCCATCGCGACATGGCCGATGCGGTCCGGCGTGATGCCGGCGCGCTCGATCGCCGCCTTGATCGTCGCCGTCGCCAGGTCGATCGGCGGGATGTCCTTCAAGGTGCCGCCGAAGCTGCCGATGGCCGTTCGGGCGGCGCCGAGGACGAAGACTTCTCTGGTGCTGGGCATGGTGGGACTCCTGATGTTGCGGTGCAATGCGGCGATCATCGCGCATCGCCGCGGCCGCGTCTGTCAGCGCCCTGACAGGGCTGGGGCATCATCGTCGCCTTCGATTTCCCTCCTTTCAGGATCTGACATGAGTTCCCCCACCATCATCGTCACCGGCGGCTTCGGCGCGCTCGGGCAGGGTTTGGCGCGCACGCTGGCCGACCAGGGCGCGCGGCTCGCGCTGCTGGATGCGGCGCCGGCCATTCCGCCCGCGGTGGCCCAGGCCTTCGGCGACCAGTTGCTGTTGCCCGGCGTCGACCTGAGTCAACCCGACGCGACGCGCGCCGCGGTGAATGCGGTCGCCGAGCGCTACGGCTCCTTCAACGGCCTGGTCAACGTCGCCGGCGGCTTCCGCTGGGAAACCATCGACGGCGGCGATCCTGCCACCTGGCAATCGATGTTCTCGATCAACCTGCTGACGGCGCTGCACGCCTGCCAGGCGGTGCTGCCGCACCTGGCGAAGGCGGGCGGCGGGCGCATCGTCAACGTCGGCGCCGGCGCGGCGGCCAAGGCCGGGCTCGGCATGGGCGCCTATGCCGCATCGAAGGCCGGCGTGCTGCGGCTGACCGAGGCGCTGGCCGAGGAGGTCAAGGACAAGGGCATCACCGTCAACGCGGTGCTGCCGTCGATCATCGACACCCCGGCGAACCGCCGCGACATGCCGCAGGCCGACTTCAGCCGCTGGGTCACCGCCGAAGCGCTGGCCGACGTGATCGCCTTCCTGCTGTCCGACGCCGCCCGCGCGATCACCGGCGCCGGCATCCCCGTCAACGGAAGGGTGTAGCAGCCGCGTTTCGATCGTTTCGATCGTTCCGCCGACGTCGCAAGGGATCGCGCCGGGCGCTGCGAAGCGCTATCGTCGCGATCCCTTCCTCGTTCACGGGAACCCACATCATGTTCAAGAAGTTCGCCTCCGAAGCCCTGGGCCTGAGCGACATCGGCGTCATCGTGCCGGCGTCGGACTACGACAAGGTCGATGCCGACGACTACCTCTTCAACGAGGACGGGGAGAAGATCTTCTTCCTGATCAAGTCGAAGAAGGACGAGTACTGCTTCACCAACTACGGCCTGATCCACGTCGACGGCGATTCGGCGGTGTCGTCCAAGCGCACCATCAAGCGCTACGACTACGTGACGCACCACTTCAGCAACGTGATGATCGAGACCGCCGGCACGATCGACATGGACGTCGAGCTGAAGTTCACGATCGGCGACGGCACGGTGTTCAGCATCGACGTGCGCAAGAACTTCATCGAGTCGGTGAAGGACATCTACAAGGCGCTGATCACGATCGGCAAGATGCAGCGCCGCGACGAGATGGCGCGCGAGAACGCGATGCACAGCCTGAATGCGGTGGCATCGATGTACAAGATCAACACAGTGACCAGCGAGGACGCGCTGACGCAGCACTACAACGCGATCCTCAACACGCTGAACACGACCATGCTCGAGCGCTTCCACCGCCGCGACTTCAGCCCGGTGTTCGAGCGCTATATCCACAACTGAGCGGCCGCGCGACACCGGCGGCCGGAGCCATGAGAGTCTGCATCGTCGGTGCGGGGGCGATCGGCGGCTTCATCGGCGCGAAGCTCGCGGCGACCGGCGCGCACCGCGTGTCCGCGCTGGCGCGCGGTGCAACCCTCACCGCGCTGCGGCGCCACGGCTGGCGCCTGCGTGAAGGCGGCGAGCTGCAGCAGGCGCAGGTGCTGGCCGCCGACGAGGCGCGGCAGCTCGGCGAGCAGGACCTGGTGATCGTCGCGGTGAAAGCGCCGGCGATGGCCGCGGTCGCCGCGTCGATCGGGCCGCTGCTCGGCAGCACGACGATCGTGATGCCGGCGATGAACGGCGTGCCGTGGTGGTTCGGACCGGCGACGCCGGCGCTGGGATCGCAGCCGCTGGAAACCGTCGATGCGGGTGGTGAGATCGCCAAGGCCATCCCGATCGAACGCGTCATCGGCTGCGTCGTGCACGCCAGTGCGCTGGTCGCCGAGCCAGGGCTCGTCGTCCACAAGATGGGCCGCGGCCTGCTGATCGGCGAGCCGCAGGGCGGCATGAGCGAGCGTGTCGAGACGCTGCGCGCCGCGCTCGAGATGGCCGGCTTCGAGACCACCGCGTCGGCCGATATCCGGCGCGGCGCCTGGTACAAGCTGTGGGGCAACCTGGTGATGAACCCGGTCTCGGCGATGACCGGCGCCACCGCCGACCGCATCCTCGACGATCCGCTGGTGCGCAGCTTCTGCAATGCGGCGATGGCCGAGGCCGCCGCCGTCGGCGCGCGCATCGGCTGCGCGATCGAGCAGAGCCCGGACGATCGCAATGCGGTGACGCGCAAGCTCGGCGCCTTCAAGACCTCGATGCTGCAGGACGCCGAGGCGAAGCGGCCGATCGAGCTCGACGCGATCGTCGGCGCGGTGGCCGAAATCGGCCAGCGCGTCGGCATCCCGACGCCGAACATCGACGCGCTGCTCGGGCTGACGCGGCTCTTCGGTCGCGCGCATGGGTTGTATCCCGATCCACCGACTTGAGCGCGTCTGGCACGATGCCGGGTTCCCCGCCACCCCCTTCGGATCACCCGCCATGGCCAAGGACTTCGAGACGATGGAGGACAGCAACCGCTCCTCCAATCCCAGCATTCACGACCTGTCCGACCCCGCGCGCCGCCGCGTGCTGCAGGGCGGCCTCGGGCTGCTGTCCGGCGGCCTGCTGGCATCGCTCGGCGGCTGCGCCAGCCCGGGCAGCGAAGGCGGACCGCTGCTCGGTTTCAAGAGCGTGCCGCTGTCGTCGGCCGATGCGATCCAGGTGCCCGAGGGGTACGCGAGCCAGGTGCTGATGCCTTGGGGCGAGCCGGTCGGCATCGCCGGCGCGATGCCGGCCTTCAAGCCCGACGCCAGCAACTCCGGCGCCGAGCAGGAGCTGCAGATGGGCATGCACCACGACGGCCTGCACTACTACGCGCTCGACGGCGCGCGGCGCGGGCTGCTGGTGATGAACCACGAATACGTCGACAACGGCCTGCTGTTCGCTGACGGCGAAAAGACGTGGAACGCCGACAAGGTGCGCAAGGCGCAGGCCGCGCACGGCGTCTCGGTGACCGAGATCACGCAGCAGGCCGACGGCCAGTGGCAGGCGGTGCGGCCCTCGCGCCATGCGCGGCGCTTCACCGCAGCGACGCCGATGGCGGTGCAGGGGCCCGCTGCCGGCCATGCGCTGATGAAGACTGCCGCCGACCCGGCCGGCCGCCGCGTGCTCGGCACGCTGAACAACTGCGCCAGCGGCAAGACGCCGTGGGGCACCTACCTGACCGGCGAGGAGAACTGGGCCTACTACTTCGCCCTCGACGGCGACCCGGACAATGCGCACCACAAGCGCTGGGGCCTGCGCAAGGGTAAGGGCACGCGCTGGCACGAGCACGACGAGCGCTTCGATGCCGGCAAGCATCCGAACGAGCCGAACCGCTTCGGCTGGATCGTCGAGATCGATCCCTTCGATCCGGCGTCGACGCCGGTCAAGCGCACCGCCGTCGGCCGCGCCGCGCACGAAGGCGCGACCGTTGCGTTGACGAAGGACGGCCGCGCGGTCGTCTACTCGGGCGAGGACGCGCGCTTCGAGTACCTCTACAAGTTCGTCAGCAAGGAGCGCATGAAGCCGGGCGGCGGCGCGGCCAATGCGACGCTGCTCGACGAGGGCGTACTGCATGTCGCGCGCTTCGACGCCGACGGCCGCGGCCGCTGGTTGCCGCTGGTGCACGGCCAGGGCCCGCTGACGGCGGCCAACGGCTTCGCCGACCAGGGCGAGGTGGTGATCAAGGCGCGCCAGGCGTCGGACGCGCTCGGTGCGACCAAGCTCGACCGGCCGGAGTGGGTGGCGCTGGACCAGAACACGCGCGAGGTCTATTGCGCGCTGACCAACAACAGCCGGCGCGGCGGCGACAAGGACCCCGGCACCGATGCCGCGAACCCGCGCGCCAACAACACGATGGGCCACGTGCTGCGCTGGAAGGAAGCCGGTGACTTCGACGGCGAGACCTTCGAATGGACCCACTTCGTGCTCGCCGGCGATCCGGCCAACGAACGCGCCGAGGCCAAGGGCAACGTGCGCGGCGACATCTTCGGCTGCCCCGACGGGCTGTGGGTCGATGCGCGCGGCGTGCTGTGGATCGGCACCGACATGTCCTCGTCGGTGATGGGCAAGGGCGAGTTCGCGCGCCTGGGCAACAACATGCTGCTCGCCGCCGACCCGCGCTCGGGCGAAGTGCGCCGCTTCCTGACCGGACCGGTCGGCTGCGAGATCACCGGCAGCACGATGACGCCCGATGGCCGCACGCTGTTCATCAACATCCAGCACCCGGGCGAGACGCCGTCGGAGATCAGCGATCCGGCGAATCCGATGCGCTTCTCGCGCTGGCCCGATGGCGTCGGCCGGCCGAGGTCGGCGACGGTGGTGATCCGCAAGCGCGATGGCGGCGTGATCGGCACCTAAGCGCCAACTGCCAGCCTCTCCAGCGCCAGCAGGTGCACGAGCGACAGCCCGCGCACGGCGCGCCAGGCGCAGCCGGCGGCGCGGTGCGGCGGCGGGCCGGCGAGTGCTGCCAGCATCGCTTCGTCGGCGCCGCGCATGGGCGTCAGCAGGTACGACGGCGGGCCGTGCTCGCAAATCCACAAGCGATGCAGCGCGCGCAATGCCGGTGCATCGAGCACCTCGGCCGCCAGCAGGATCGCGCGCGTGCCTGCCGCCGCGGGCCACCAGCGGCCGCCGGCGAGCTGCGCCTCGCTGGCGAGGCGCAGCCGATCGCCCGCCGGCAGCGCGCTGCGCACGCTGCGCGCCAGCGAGCGGCCCCGATCGACCAGCACGACATCCATGCGGCCGATGATCGGGAGCACCGCCGCTGCGTGCCAGCGTGGAAGCGCGTGCTTGGCGCGACAGCGATTTGAAATCAGCGCTGTTTGCGGACACGGGCTGCCCGGCGCGTCGCCTTCGCCGCCCGCGTGCTGGCCAGCGCCAGCGTCAGCAGGTCGAGCAGCGCCAGCTGGGCCAGCTGCGCGGTGCCCGGCGTCAGCGCATCGCCGCTGTCGGGCACGTCCAGGCACAGCGCGACGTCGACCAGCCGCACCAGCGGCGCGGCACTGCTCGTCAGCGCGATCACCGCGACGCCTCGGCCGCGTACTTCGGACGTCATCTCGGATAGCCCCGGCGCCTGGCCGCTGTGCGAGATCACCAGCAGCACGTCGCCGGTGCCGAGCTGCGCCGCGGCCAGCGCCTGCAGCGACGGCTCGGCGGCTGCCGAGACCTGCAGCTGCAGCCGCAGCAGCCGGCGCCGCGCATCGTCGGCCACCGACGCGGCGTTGCCGTAGCCGAAGCACAGCACCTGGCGCCCGCCGTCGAGCAGCGCCACCGCGCGCGCCAGCGCCGCGCGATCGAGCTGCTCGCGCACCTGGGCCAGCGCGGCGATCGAGAAGTCGAACAGCCCGCGGGTCAGCGCATCCAGGTCGGCGCTGGCGGCCAGCGTCGCCAGCGTCACCGGTGGGCGGCTCGCGGGGCGCTGCGCGATCTCCTGCGCCAGCTTGAGCCGGAAGTGGTCGTAGCCGGCGCAGCCGAGCGAGCGTGCGAAGCGCACCAGCGTCGGCTGGCTGACGCCGATCTGCCGCGCCAGCGTGCGCGTGTCCTGCTCGAGCGCCTGCGTGGGGTGCGCGATCACCCAGTCGCCGACCGCGCGTTCGGCGGTCGACAGCTGCGCGAGCTGGGTCTGGATGCGGTTCAGCATCGACCCATTGTGAGGCCGATGTGAGGCTGATTCAGCGCAGGCTCGGTTCCTGTTTCAAGCGCAACTCCAGCCGCGACGCGCGCTGGCTGATGTCGGCGATGCGCGCGAGCTTGTCGGCCGGGGCCAGCGCGGCATCGTTGTTGACCCGCTGCCAGGCGGCGAACATCTCGATGTCGGCGACGGTGATCAGCTGCCGGTTGCGCGACTTGCGAAAGCCCGACAGGTCGTTGACGCCGCGCAGGATCGCGCGCTCGGCGGCATCACGCTGGCCGAACTCGACCACCGCCTGCTGGATGCGCTGGCGCAGCGGCGCCGGCAGCGCCAGGCGCCAGACCAGCGGCGAATGCGGGATGTCGGGCGAATGCCAGATCACGCGCAGCGCGCGGCCGAGCGCCGGCTGCTCGGCGGTGAAGAAGTGAAGCTCGACGTCGTTGGCGGTCGCGATGTCGACCTCGCGCAGCGCCGCCATGCGCAGGTTCGCGCGGTGGCTGCCGTGGCGCACTTCGCGGTACAGCGTGCGCGGGTCGTTGATGCCACGCTTGACGAAGGCGTAGTACAGCGGCACCAGGTGGCCCGAGGTGCTCTTCGGGTCGCCGTCGCCGAAGATCAGCCTGCGTTCGGGTTGCTGCGCATGGTCGAGCGACTCGATGCCGCTGTCTTTGTGCGTCACGAGGATCGAGCGGTAGCCGGTGCGCCCGTCGCCGGTCAGCATCTGCGCGAAGACCTCGCCGCTGCCGTTCTCGACGATCTCCAGCGCCGTCGTGTTGCCGACCCAGGCCAGGTCGAGGCGGCCCGCGCGCAGGCCGTCGATGACCTCCTGCGGGCGGTTCGCGATCCACGGCTTGATGGCCCGGCCGAGATGGCGCGACAGCGCCTGCAGGAAGGGGTTCCACGCGGCGAGCACCTTGTCGGGCTCGCGCGGCGTGATCAGGCCGAAGGTCAGCGCGTCCGGTGCTGCCGGCTGTGCACGCGGCACGCGCGGCGCGAGCGCCGCCGCGGCCAGCAGCGCCAGCGCAGCGCGCCGCTGCGGCGTCATGACGCCGCCCCGGGCAGGTGGCGGCCGTAGTCGTCCGCGGCGCGTTCGATGTCGTCCTCGCGCAGTCCGCTGCCGGTCTGGATCTCGATCAGCGTCAGCGGCCCTTGGCCGATGTTCGCCAGCCGGTGCCAGGCGCCGAGCGGCACGTTGATCGAGTCTCCCGGGCCCAGCGTGCACGGCGTGCCGTCGACCTCGACCTCGGCCAGGCCGTCGATCACGAACCAGTGCTCGTGGCGCAAGCGGTGGCGCTGCAGCGACAGCCGGGCGCCGGGCTGCACATCGAGCCGCTTGAGCTTGATCGCCGGCCGTTCGGCCAGGACTTCGAAACTTCCCCAGGGCCGCTGTTCGGCTTCGTCGAGGTGGGCAGCGGCCGGCAGATCGGTCGGCGACATGATGAGCTCCTTGCTCAGAAGTCGATGCACAGTCCGACGACGACGCCGGAGGGGTCGGCGCCGCGATCCGCGGCGGCGACGGTCAGCGGATTGACGCCGAAGCGGTAGTTGGCGTTGGCCTGGTTGCGCACTTGCGTCCAGTAGGCGTAGACCTGCGCGCCCTTGAACACGGTGTGCTCGTAGCCGACGGTGAACTGCGTCGCGCCGGTGTGGCGGCCGACCACCAGCGTCGTGCCGTCGGCGCCGGCGATGCTGGCGCTGGCGGGGGCCGTGCCGCTGACGTCGGCGGCGCGGCCGTAGCGCAGGTTGATCACGCCGTTGCCTACGGGCAAGCCGGCGGTGACGGTGGCGTAGTGGCGTTTCAGCCGGCCGGTGGGCAGCTTGAACTCGAGCCGGTTGAAGCCGGCGCCGACATTGACAACGCCGAAGTCGTGATTGAGGCCGATCCGCCAGCCGCGGTCGTCGTGACCGATGACGTTGAAGTTGCGGTGCTGTTCATGGGCCAGCGCGGCCTTGAACTTGCCGGCTTCGTATTGGGCCGACAGGCTCAGCAGCTTGCGCTGCTCGCCCGAGCGGCGGTCCTCGTTGTCGAGGCCGTACTGCAGCGCGCCGCGCAGGCCGTTGAAGCGCGGCGAGTCGTAGCGCAGCGAATTGTTCTGGCGCCGGCCGAAGCCATTGTTCGAGCCGCCGAGCACGGCGATCGAGCCGTCGTCCTGGATGCCGGTGCCCTTGAAGCGGTCAGTCAGGCCGCCCAGGTCCTTGAACGGCGTGTCCATCTTGCCGATGCGCAGCTTGCCGAGGCCGCCCTCGACACCGGCGAAGGTGTCGCGGCCGGCCAGCGTGTCGCCGCCGGCGTCCCAGCTGACGCCGGACTCGAGCTGCACGAACCAGGTCAGCCCCTGGTGCTCCTTCGCGTAGCGGATGCCGAAGCGCGACGAGTTGCTCGAGGCGCGCTGGTTGCCACCGAAGACGTCGGCGGCGGGCGTGCCGCCAAGGCTGATCTTCTCGAAATCGATGTTCGCTCTGCCGTACAGCGTGACCTGCGCCTGGGCGGCGCCGGCCAGCAGGCCGAGCGGCAGCAGCCAGGGCAGGCAGCGGCGGGCGGGAATCGGATTCATCGTGTCTCCTGGGTGTGTTGGGGGCGCCCTCAATGTATCTGTGATACATATAAATATTCAACGACGTATCAACCCGGTCTGATCGCGACATCGAACTGAAAGGCGGCACGCGCGTGCCGTGCGCCGCCGCTGCCTGTCAGCTCGCTTTCGATCCCGCGTGGTGCTTGTCCCCTGGTGGCGGCCGCGGCCCGCTGGCACGATGACCGGCATGAAATTGCTGCTGGTCGAGGACGATTTCGATCTGTCCGGCGTGTTGAGCCGCAGCCTGCTGCAGCGCGGCTACGAGGTGCTGTGCTGCGCCGACGGCATCGAAGCGCTGGCGCTGCTGCGCAAGCGGCCGTTCGACGTCGTCGTGCTCGACCTGACGCTGCCGAACCTCGATGGCCTGGAGTTGCTGCGCCGCCTGCGCGACGACGGCAAGCGCACGCCGGTGCTGGTGCTGACGGCGCGCGGCGCGGTCGGCGAGCGCATCGTCGGGCTGAATGCCGGCGCCGACGACTACCTCGCGAAGCCCTTCGACCTCGACGAGCTGTTCGCCCGCCTGCAGGCGCTGACGCGCCGCCTCGGCCACGACGGCGACCTGCGCTGCGGCCTGCTGCGCTACGAAGCCGCCAGTGGCGCCTTCTATTGCCAGGCCTGCCCGCTGGAGCTGTCACCGCGCGAGGCGGAGCTGTTGAAGTCGCTGATGGCCTCGGTCGACCGCGTGGTGCCGAAGGAAGACCTGCGCACCGCCGTCTTCGGCGGCGATGACGCGGTGCAGGCCGATGCGGTCGAGGTGCTGGTGCACCGGCTGCGCAAGAAGCTGGTGGCGACCAAGGTCGAGATCCTGACGCTGCGCGGTGTCGGCTACCTGTTGTGCGACGACGCGAGCCAGGCCGTCGCGCAACGAGGGTCGAGGTGAGGCGATGGGCCGCACGATGGCTGTTCGCCGGCTCCTTGCGCCGCTTCCTGATGCTGTGGCTGCTGGGCGGCCTGGCGCTGGTGGTCGCGGCGGTCACGTTGTGGCAGGCGCTGCAGCTGCAGGACAGGCTTGCGCTGGCGCAGGACGAGCAACTCGCGGTGGCCCTCGCGGCGCTGACCCAATCGGTGATCGATCAGCGCACCTTGCTGATCGATGCGCCGGCCTACCTGGCCGCGCAACCCGCCGAGGGGCTGCGTCGCGTCACCTTCCGGGTCAGTGCGATGAACGGTGACTGGCTCGCCGGCGACCAGGGCCTGCCCGCCTGCCCGTGGGCCACATCACTGCCCGGCAGCGGCACGCCCGAGCGCTACGTCGCGCAGCTGCGCGGCACGCTGATGCGCGTCGCCGCGGCGCAGCGCCACGTCAGCGGCGAGCGCGGCGGGACGCCGGTGGTCGTGCAGGCGGCCGCGCCGATGGCCGAGCGCTGGCCCGGCTGGCCCTTGTTGTGGGACACGCTGAAGCCGCTGTACGCAGCCGCCGCGGCGATGGTGGTGGTGGTGTGGATGGGCGTCGGCATGGCACTGGCCTGGATCAACCGCGCCCGTGCCGCGCTCGACCAGCCGGCCGAAACGCCGTCGTCCGGCTACGACGGCCCGGCCGAGCTCGCGCCGCTGGTCGAACGCGTGCAGGTGCTGTACCGCGCCGAGCACCAGTGGGTCGACGAGCAGCGCCGCTTCCTCGCCGATGCCTCGCACCAGCTGCGCACGCCGATGGCGGTGCTGCGCACGCAGCTGCAGGCGGCAATGGCCGGCGACACGCCGGCCGCCGAGGTGCTGCCGCAGATGCTGCACACCGTCGATCGCGCCGCCGGCCTGGCCGATCAGTTGCTGAGCCTGACCAAGCTCGAGCAGTTGAAGCGCCGCGGCGAGCTGCAGCCGGTGGACCTGCGCCAGGTCGCGCGCGATGTCGTGCTGGAGGTCGCGCCGCTGATCGCCGCCAAGCGCATCGACTTCACGCTCGACGAGGCCGGCTTCCATGTGCCGGGCGACGCCACGATGCTGGGCGAGCTGGTCCGCAACCTGCTGGCCAATGCGATCCACCATGCGCCGGCCGGTGGCCGCGTCGGTATCGTGTTACGACAGGGCGCGCAGCGGCTCGAGCTGATCGTCTGGGACGAGGGCCCGGGCATCGACGATGCGGTGATGCCGCGCCTGTTCCACCCTTTTGCCGCGACGCGCGGCGGCATCGGACTCGGGCTGTCGATCTGCCGGCAGATCGCCGGCTCGATGGACGCCAGCGTCGAGCTCTACAACCGCACCGAGGCCGGCAAGGTCATCGGCGTCGATGCGGTGGTCGCCTGGGGCCAGGGGCCCTGAGGCCGCCGATCTTCGCCCGTCTTTCCCGGCCAGCAGTTCCCGCCAGCCGGCGGCCGCTTCGATGGCCGCCCAGCACCGCCTTTTCCCGCTCTCACTGGAGACAAGCACGATGAGAACCCTTCCAGCCCTTGGCGCCGCGGCGCTGGCCGTTTCACTGGCCATTCATGCCGCACCGGCCGCCGCGCAGGACGCCGGCTCGCTGAACCTCATCTGCTCGGTGCAGGACGAGTGGTGCACGCTGCTCAGCACCACCTTCTCGAAGACCTCCGGCATCAAGGTCAACATGGTCAAGCGCGGCAGCGGCGAGGCGCTGGCGCAGCTGATTGCCGAGCGTGCCAATCCGAAGCTCGATGTCTGGTTCGGCGGCACCGGCGACCCGCACCTGCAGGCCGCCGAGCTGGATCTGACGGTCGAGTACAAGTCACCGTCGTTGCCGCAGCTGCACGGCTGGGCGCAGGCGCAGGCCGAGCAGGCGGGCTGGCGCACGGTCGGCGTCTATTCGGGGCCGCTCGGCTTCGGCTACAACACGGAGCTGCTGGCCAAGCGCAAGCTCACTGCGCCCAAGTGCTGGAAGGACTTGCTCGATGCGTCGCTGAAGGGCGAGATCCAGGTCGCCAACCCGAACAGCTCCGGCACCGCGTACACGATGGTCGCGACGCTGGTGCAGCTGATGGGCGAGGACAAGGCCTTCGAGTACATGAAGGGGCTGCACCGCAACGTCAGCCAGTACACACGCTCGGGCACCGGGCCGATCAAGGCGGTGGCGCGCGGCGAGACCACGGTGTCGATCAGCTTCGTGCACGACGCGCCGGGCGAGCAGATGCAGGGTTTCCCGATCGCCACCGCGACGCCCTGCGAGGGCACCGGCGCCGAGATCGGCTCGATGTCGATCGTCAAGGGCTCGCGCAACCTGGCCAATGCGAAGAAGTTCTATGAATGGGCGCTGACGCCAGGCGCGCAGCAGTTCGCCGCCGCCGCCAAGTCGTTCCAGCTGCCGTCGAACAAGACCACCGCGCTGGACAGCCGCATCCCCGACTTCAAGAAGATCAAGTTCATCGCCTACGACTACGCGAAGTACGGCAAGACGGCCGAGCGCAAGCGGTTGATCGAGCGCTGGGAGCGTGATGTCAATTCGATGCCGCGCTGAAGGGTTCCGCACTGACCGAAAACGAGTGATCGTGTGATGAACCTGAAGACCTCTCTTCCCGACAACCTGCCGAAGAACCTGCCGATCGCCGCGTGGGCGCTGTTCGGCCTGGCCGGCTTCGTGCTGCTGCCCTGGCACGCGATGCCGGACGGCGTGTTCGCGCTGCGCGGTGTCGGCGAGCTGATCGGCGGGCATGACAGCTCGTCGGCGCTGGCGCAGGCGCTGCTGCACCACCGGCCCTGGCTGCTGGTCGCGGCGCTGGCCTTGGCGCTGGCGCTGGTCAACGCGGCCCGTGTGCCGTCGCGCACGCAAGGACGCTGGCTGATGGCCGCCGGCTTCGGCGGCGCCGCCTGGCTGCTGGTGCAGGGCTTCGTGATCGGCAGCGGCGCACCGGTGCTCGACACCGGCGCGCTGCGGCCGGCGCAGCCGGGTTTCGGCCTGGGCGCGACGCTGGTGCTGGCGGCGCTGCTGGTTCTCGGCGCTTTCGGCGTCGCGCGGCGCGGCGCCTTCCGCGGTGACCTCTTCGTGGCCGCGGTCGTCGTCGGCGCGGGCGGGCTGCTCCTGCTGTTCGTCGCCTACCCGGTGCTGAAGGCGCTGCTCGGCGCCTTCCTCGACGATGCCGGGCGCTTGAGCCTGCAGGCCGCCTGGCAGCGCGTGGCCACCGAGCGCATCTGGAGCCTGGCGTGCCTTGCCGGTGGCTCGCGCTGCGGCGTGGCTTGGAACACGCTGTTGCTGGCGCTGCTGACCGGTGCCGGGACCACCGTGCTCGGCACGCTGATGGCGCTGATCGAGGACCGCAGCGAATCCCGCTGGCGCCGCGTCCTTCGCGTGTTGGCACCGCTGCCGATCATCACGCCGCCCTTCGTCGTCGGCCTCGGGCTGATCCTGCTGTTCGGCCGCGCGGGCCTCGTCAACCAGTTCCTCGAGTGGGCGTTCGGCATCCCGCCGGGCCGCTGGTTCTACGGACCCTTCGGCGTCTGGCTGGCGCAGATGTTCGCCTTCACGCCGATCGCGTTCATGATCATGCGCGGCGTCGTGCAGGGCGTCAGCCCTTCGCTCGAGGAAGCCTCGCTGACCTTGCGCGCCGACACCTCGCGCACCTTCTGGCAGGTCACCTTCCCGCTGATCCGGCCCGGGCTGGCGAATGCATTCCTGGTCGGCTTCATCGAGAGCATCGCCGACTTCGGCAACCCGATCGTCGTCGGCGGGCAGTTCTCGGTGCTGTCGACCGAGATCTTCTTCGCCATCGTCGGCGCGCAGTACGACCAGGGCCGCGCCGCGACGCTGGCCTGGGTGCTGACGCTGTTCGCGCTCGGCGTCTTCGCGCTGCAGCGCGGGGTGCTCGGCCGCAAGCAGTACACGACGGTTTCCGGCAAGGGCGACGCCGGCGTGCCGATGCCGCTGCCCGCGCGGCTGCGCCGCGTGGCGCTGGCGGTCTCGGTGCCGTGGCTCACGTTCACGCTGGTGGTCTACCTGTTCGCCTTCAGCGGCGGCTTCGTCAAGACCTGGGGCCGCGACTACACGGTGACGCTGGCGCACTTCCAGTCGGCCTTCGGCTGGAGCTTCGCGCAGGGCGCACTGCAGCTCGACGGCGTGGCGTGGCAATCGATGTGGAACACCGTGCGCCTGGCCGCCGCTGCCGCGCCGATGACCGCCGCGATCGGCCTGCTGATCGCCTGGGTGCTCGCGCGCACGCAGTTCCGCGGCCAGGGCCTCTTCGAGTTCTCGGCGCTGCTGGCCTTCGCGATCCCCGGCACGGTGCTCGGCGTCAGCTACATCCTGGCCTTCAACGTGCCGCCCTTCGAGCTCACCGGCACCGGGCTGATCATCGTGATGTGCTTCATGTTCCGCAACCTGCCGGTGGGCGTGCGCGCCGGCGCGGCGGCCTTCAAGCAGCTCGACAAGTCGCTCGACGAGGCCTCGCTGATGCTCAAGGCCAGCACGGCGCGCACGCTGTGGAACGTGGTGCTGCCGCTGCTCAAGCCGGCGGTCGCCGCGTCGCTGGTCTACAGCTTCGTGCGCAGCATGACCACCGTGTCGGCGGTGATCTTCCTCGTCACCGCCGAAACCGAGCTGGCGACGACTTTCATCATCGGCCGCGTCGGCCAGGGGGACTACGGCGTCGCGCTGGCCTACAGCACGGTGCTGATCGTGCTGATGGCGCTGGCCACTGCGCTGATCCAGTGGGTCGTCGGCGATCGGCAGCTCGGCCGGCGCGGCATGGCCGTGGCCGCCGCATGACATTCATGACCACAAGACAAGGACGCTCACGATGAACGGTATCGAGTTCCACGCGGTCAGCAAGCGCTATGGCGTGGCCGCCGATGCACCGCTGGTTGTCGACCACGTCAGCTTCGCCGTGCCGCGCGGCACGCTGACGACGATCCTCGGCCCGTCGGGCTGCGGCAAGACGACCACCTTGCGGCTGATCGCCGGGCTGGAAAGCCCGAGCGGTGGCCGCATCCTGATCGACGGCCAGGACGTCACGACGCTGGGCCCGGCCGAGCGCAACGTCAGCCTGGTGTTCCAGAGCTACGCGCTGTTCCCGCACATGAACGTGGTGGCCAACGTCAGCTACGGGCTGCGCATGTCGGGCCTGGCGGCGGCGGAGGCGCGCACGCGGGCCCGCGCGATGCTCGACACGGTGGGCCTGAGCGGCCTCGACGAGCGCATGCCCAGCGAGCTGTCCGGCGGCCAGCAGCAGCGCGTGGCGCTGGCGCGGGCGCTGGCGCTGGAGCCGGCGGTGCTGTTGTTCGACGAGCCGCTGTCGAACCTGGATGCGCGGCTGCGGCGCTCGATGCGCGAGGAGATCCGCGCGCTGCAGCAGCGGCTGAAACTCACGGTGGCCTACGTGACGCACGACCAGAGCGAGGCGCTGGCGGTCAGCGACCAGATCATCGTGATGAATCGCGGCGTCATCGCACAGGCCGGCTCGCCGGCCGAGCTGTACGAGGCGCCGGCCTCGGAGTTCGTCGCCGGCTTCATGGGCGAGGCCATGCTGTTCGACGGCGAGTGCGACGGCGGCGGCTGCACGCGGCTGGGGCCGCTGGCGCTCGACGCCGCACCGGCGCTGGCGGCCGGCAAGGTGAAGGTGGCCGTGCGGCCGGAAGCCTGGGCGATCGCCCCGGCGAGCCAGGCCGGGCTGCCGGCGCGGCTGCTCAAGCGCACCTACCTCGGCAGCATCATGGAATACACCTTCGCGACGACGCTGGGCGAGATCTTCGTGATCTCGCCGGAGGTGCGCGAGCCGCTGGCGCTCGGCGCCCCGGTCAGCCTCGGTCTGACCGGGCATGGCGTCTCGGTGGTGCCGGCATAGCGTTTTAAAGGAGCGGCCATGGAATCACTGCGCAGGATCTCGATCCGCAGCCGCGTCAACGCGGCGATGGGGTTGACGGCGTTGACGCTGGGCCTGCTGGGCGGCGGCGGCTGGCTGGCCGTCAGCCGCGCGCAGCAGGATTTCGCCGGCTTCGCGCAGCGCCACCTGCCGCTGGTGGTGGCGGTGAACCAGGCGCGCGAGGCGCTGGGGCAGCTGCATGCCTTCGACGAGACCGACGTCGCGATCAACTACTCGATGCCCGACCTGGCGCAGCGCTCGGCCGAGCAGGGTCTGGCGCTGCTGGCGCGTGCCGAGGCGCCACTGCGCGCGCTGACGGCGGCCGACCAGGCTGAAGCCGTCGAGCGGGCGCGCCAGCTGCTGGCCGCGTACCGCGCCCAGGTCGAGCCGGTGTTCAAGGCCGCCGGCGCCGGCCAGTTGCCGTCGACCGCGGCTGGCAAGCGCGCGCTCGAAGGGGCCAAGCAGCGCATCGCCGAGGCCGAAACGCTGCTCGGTGCGCTCGGCCAGCAGCTCGACGGAGCGACACATGCGCTGGCCGACGGCATCGCCGCGCGCAACGCGGCGAGCAGCCGCGCGCTGGCGGTGCTGGCGCTGCTGGCCTTGGCGCTGCTGCTGCCGCTGATGTGGGCGACGCTGCGCTCGATCCTGCAGCCACTGGTGCGCTCGCGCGAGGTCGCGGCGCGCATCGCGCGTGGCGAGCTGTCGGTCGACATCCACGACAGCGGCCGCGACGAGACCGCCGCGCTGATGCGCACGCTCGGCGAGATGCAGCAGAGCCTGCGCGACATGGTCAGCGGCATCCGCGCGACGGCCGGCTTCGTCGCCAGTGCGTCCAATGAAATCGCCGCCGGCAACCTCGACCTGTCGCAGCGCACCGAGACCACCGCCGCCGGCCTGGAAGCGGCGGCCAGCGGCATGGCCGTATTGAACGGCCAGCTGATGGACAGCGCGCGCAACGCGCAGCAGGCCGGGCAACTGGCGGTGCAAGCGGCCGAGGCGACGGCCAGCGGGGGCCAGCGCGTGCTGGCGGTGGCCGAGCTGATGGGCGGCATCGCGACGTCGTCCAGGCGCATTGCCGAGATCGTCGACGTCGTCGACGGCATCGCGCGCCGCACCAACATCCTGGCGCTGAACGCCGGCGTCGAAGCCGCGCGTGCGGGCGACCAGGGGCGCGGCTTCGCGGTCGTCGCGCAGGAGGTGCGCACGCTCTCGCTGCGCGTTGGCGAATCGGCGCAGCAGATCAAGGCGCTGGTCGACCAGGCGGCGCATCAGGTGCAGCAGGGCACCCACCAGTCGCAGCAAGCCGGGCAGACGATGGACCAGGTGGTGCACACCGCGCGGGCGGTGTCCGGCGCGATGCGCGGCGTGGCCGAGTCGGTCTCCGGCCAGAGCCGCGAGATGGCGCGTGTCAACGACGCGGTGATGCAGCTGGACAAGCTGACGCAGCAGAACTCGGCGCTGGTCGAGCAGACGGCGGCCGCGGCCGGCGGGCTGCGCGACCAGGCGCAGCGGCTGGAGGCGTTGGTCGGCGCGTTCAAGCTGCCGGCGGATGCGTAGACGGACATAGCGATTGATGGGAGCGGCCATGCATGAAGGAGCCTGTGCGATGGCAAACCCCGAGATGCGCGGCGACGTTGCGACGGATGCTGCGCTGGAACAGGCGGTCGCCTGCCGCACCGCCGAGCTGCAGCGCGCCAATCACGAGCTCGAGGCCTTCGCGCGTCAGCTGGCCCACGAGCTGCGCACGCCGATCGGCCAGCTGGCCGGCATCGCGCAGCTGCTGCTGCAGCGGCTCGACGACGGGCCGCTGGTCGACAGCCGGCGCTGGCTCGAGCTGCAGCTGCAGACGGCGCAGCAGATGGGCGAGACGGTGCAGACGCTGCTCGAGCTGGCGCGCGGCAGCCAGGGCACGCGGGCGCTGGTCGAGATCGACCTGAGTGCGCTGTGCCGCACGCTGGTGCAGGAGCTGCCGGCGCTGCCGCGGCGTGCGCCGGTGCGCTGGTTCATCGCGCCGGGCATGCGCGTGCGCGGCGCACCCTCGCTGGTGGTGCTGCTGATGCGCAACCTGCTGTCCAACGCGGCGAAATACACCGCCGAGGTCGACGCGCCCTGCGTCAGCGTCAGTGCGCGGCCGGGCGGGCAGGGCGCCGGGCTGCAGGTGTGCATCACCGACAACGGCGCCGGCTTCGACGAAGCGGCGGCCGGTGCGATGTTCCAGCCCTTCGTGCGCCTGCATGCGGCCGAGCGCTTCGCCGGCACCGGCCTCGGGCTGTCGATCGCGCGCCGCATCGTCGAGTGGCACCAGGGCTGGATCCGCGCGCACGGCCGCGTCGACCGCGGCGCGTGCTTCGAGTTCCAGTTCGGTGCCGGCGCGTCGAGTCAGCCGACAGGCTCGACGTAGCGCCGGTCCTTGCCCAGCAAAACCTCGTGGTGCCCGGCGCCGGCCGGAATCATCGGGAAGCAGTTTTCAGCCTGTGCGACCTGCACGTCGAGCAGGAATGGGCCCGGCGCGGCCAGGCACTCGGCGAGGCCCGCGTCGAGCTCGCTGCGCTGTTCGATGCGCCGCGCCTGCCAGCCGAAGGCGCGCGCGAGGGCAGGGAAGTCCGGCAGCGCTTCCATGTAACTGTGGCTGTAGCGGCCGCCATGGATCAGCTCCTGCCACTGCCGCACCATGCCCATCGCGCCGTTGTTCGACAGCACCAGCTTGACCGGCAGCCGGTGCTGCACGGCGGTGCTCAGCTCCTGGATGTTCATCAGCACCGAGGCGTCGCCGCTGACGCAGACGACGGTCTTCGCCGGATGCGCGACCTGCGCGCCGATCGCCGCCGGCAGGCCGTAACCCATCGTGCCGGCACCGCCCGAGGTGAGCCAGCGCCGCGGTGCGTCGAAGTGCAGGTGCTGCGCGGCCCACATCTGGTGCTGGCCGACGTCGGTGGCGACGATGGCATCGCGGCCGGCGAGCGCCTGGCGCAGCTGCACCATCAGCGCCTGCGGGGCGATGGCCGCGTCGCTGTCGTGATAGGACAGCGATCGTTCGGCGCGCCAGCGCTGGATGCGCTGCCACCAGTGACCGCGCGCTGCCGGCCGGCGCTCGCCGCGCGCAGCGAGCAATCGTCGCAGGCTCGAGCCGGCGTCGCCCAGCAGGGCCAGGTCGGCCCGCACCACCTTGCCGATCGAGCTCGGATCGATGTCGAGGTGGATGAAACGCGCGCCGGGGCAGAAGGCGGCGAGCCGTCCGGTGACCCGGTCGTCGAAGCGTGCACCGACGCAGACCACCAGGTCGGCCTCGTGCATCGCGAGGTTCGCTTCGAGCGTGCCATGCATGCCCAGCATGCCGACGAAGCGCGGGTCCGAAGCCGGGAAGGCGCCGAGGCCGAGCAGCGTCAGCGTGCACGGCGCATCGGCCCAGCGTACGAGCTCGGTGAAGGCCGCGCAAGCCGCGGGCCCGGCGCCGATCAGGCCGCCGCCGCCGTAGAACACCGGGCGTTCGGCGTGGGTGATCCAGTCGAGCGCGCGTTCGACGTCGGCTGCGGCCAGCACGGGCGCCGGCTCGGGCACCGCCCGCCGCACGGTCGAGGCGGCGAGCGAGGTCGCGGGCGCGACCGGTGCCAACTGCAGGTCCTTCGGAAAGTCGATCAGCACCGGCCCCGGCCGCCCGCCGGCGGCGATCGCAAAGGCCTGGCGCAGGCGCGGCGCGATCTCGGCCGTCGAGCGCAGCCGATGGTTCCAGCGCGTCACCGGGCGCGACAGGCCGAGCGCATCGCATTCCTGGAACGCGTCGGTGCCGATCGCCGCCGTCGCGACCTGGCCGCTGATCACGACCACCGGCACCGAATCGCACAGCGCATCGAGCAGCCCGGTGACGGTGTTGCTCATGCCCGGCCCGGAGGTCACCAGCACGACGCCGACCCGTCCGGTCGAGCGCGCGTAACCCTCGGCGGCATGCACGGCGGCCTGCTCGTGCCGCACCAGCACGTGGCGCAGGCGCGGTTCGTCGACCAGCGCGTCGTACAGCGGCAGCACGGCGCCGCCCGGATAGCCGAACAGCGTATCGACGCCGAGCTCGACCAGCGTGCGCAGCAGGCGCCGGGCGCCGTTCTCGAGCAGGACTTCGGGGGCGGTGGGCGCATTCATGGCGCCACTGTGCCGGCGCGGCTTCGGAAAGTGCTTTCGAATGTGCTGCCGCTTATCATCGGCGCAGAAAATCCTTCTGCAGAATCAAGGAAGGCGCGATGAAAGGCGAAATCAAGCTGGACAAGCTGGACCGCGACATCCTGGCCGTGCTGCAGACCGATGCGCGCATCAGCCTGCAGGAGCTCAGCAAGCGCGTGGGCCTGAGCAGCTCGCCGTGCTGGACCCGCATCCGGCGCATGGAAGAGTCCGGTGTGATCGAGGGCTACACGGTGCGGGTGAATCCGCAGGCGGTGAACCTGGCTGAAACGGTGATCGTGCAGGTCACGCTGGACAGCCACAGCGACGAGGCGCTGTTCGCCTTCGGCCGCGCACTGGCTGACATTCCGGAGGTGCTGGAGGCGCTGCTGGTCTCCGGCGACTACGACTACATCCTGCGCATCGCCGTCAGCGACACGCGCGACTACGAGCGGCTGTTGCGTGAGCGGCTGTACAAGATCCCCGGGCTGCGCCACAGCAAGTCGAGCTTCGTGCTGCGCAGCCTGAAGCAGAGCCCGCTGCCGCTGCACCGATAGGCGCAACAGCCAGCGGGCTCGGTGGCGGCGGGCGTCAGCCCCGCGTCGCGGAAAGGTACAGCTTCGTCGAGCGCGCGCCCGAGCGGCAGAAGGCCAGCACCGGGCCCGGCAGCTGTTCCAGCAGCTCGGCCATCTGCGCGATCTCTTCGGGCGACTGGTAGGCGCCGTTGACTGGCAGGTAGCGGTACTCGAGGCCGGCGGCCTCGGCGGCGGCCTGCACGCTGGCGTTGGTCGGCTGGTGCGGGCCTTCCTCGAAGTCCGGCCGGTTGTTGATCACGCTCTTGAAGCCGAGCTTCGCCAGATCGGCCATCGCCTCGGGGGTCAGCTGCGGCGCGACGCAGAAATCGGGCGCCACCTGGCGAATCAGTTGGGAGGTTTGCATGGCGCGAAAGCTTACTTGCTGAGTGCGGCCTTGACCGCGGCGGAGACGACACCCATGTCTGCATTGCCGGCGAAACGCGCCTTCGCGGCGCCCATCACCTTGCCCATGTCGCCGGGGCCGGCGGCACCGAGCTCGGTCACCAGTGCGGCGACGGCGGCCTGCACCTCTTCGGTCGACAGGCGCGCCGGCAGGTAGGCCTGCAGCACGGCGAGCTCGGCGCTCTCCTTGGCGACCAGGTCCTCGCGGCCGCCGGCCTGGAACGCGGTGATCGAGTCCTTGCGCTGCTTGATCAGCTTGTCGACGATGCCGACGATTGCGACATCGTCGAGCACGATGCGCTCGTCGACCTCGCGCTGCTTGATCGCGGCGAGCAGCATGCGGATCGTCGACAGACGATCGGCGTCTTTCGCGCGCATCGCCGTCTTCATGTCTTCGGTGATCTGGTCTTTCAGGCTCATGGGGTGGGCTCCAGAAATGCAAACGCCCGCTGCGGCGTCCCGCGCGGGCGTGTGGTCAGCAGCGGAAGAGGCTCAGTAGAGCTTCTTCGGAAGCTGCATGCTGCGAACGCGCTTGTAGTGGCGCTTCACGGCAGCCGCCTTCTTGCGCTTGCGCTCGGCGGTGGGCTTTTCGTAAAACTCGCGTGCGCGGAGTTCGGTCAGCAGGCCCAGCTTCTCGATCGTGCGCTTGAAGCGGCGCAGTGCGACATCGAACGGTTCGTTTTCCTTGACGCGAATCGTGGTCATTTAGTGCATGGATCCTAAGAAAGTGCGCTCGGTGTTCCCGCTGCGGCCGAGTCCTTCTCTTCGAAGGGTTCCATCACGCGGCCGCGTGATGGTCGGCATTCCAGGGGAATCGACGCGCGGTTTGCTAGCAAAGACAGCGATTCTACTGCGAAATTTTCGCGGGAGCCAAACCGAGCGCGCAAGCGGCGGCAGATGCCCAGGCCCACTGGAAGTTGTAGCCGCCGAGCCAGCCGGTCACGTCGACCACCTCGCCGATGAAGAACAAGCCCGGCTGGCGCTTGCTGGCCATCGTGCGCGAATCGAGCTCGCGGGTGTCGACGCCGCCCGCGGTGACCTCGGCCTTGCGGAAGCCTTCGGTGCCGTCGGGGGTGATGGTCCAGCGCGACAGGCCCTGCGCGAGGCGCTCCAGATCCCGATCGCGCAGCTCGGGCATCGCCCGCTCGGCCGGCAGCCCGTGGCTGTCCAGCCAGGCACTGGCCAGGCGCTGCGGCAACCAGGTCGCGAGCTCGTTGCCGAGCTGGCGCCGCGAGCTCAGCTTGGCCTCGCGCAGCCGCGCGGCCAGGTCGGCGCCGGCGCCGAGGTCGATGCGCAGCGCGTCGCCGGGGCGCCAGAAGCTCGAAATCTGCAGCACCGCCGGGCCGCTCAGGCCGCGGTGCGTGAACAGCAAGTCCTCGACGAAACGTGCACCGGTGTCGCGGCCGCGGGCCGCGACGGGCCCGCGTTGCCTGCCTTGTCCGGTCTCGATCGCCACTTCCAGCGACACCCCCGCCAGCGGCACGAACGGCGCCCAGGCCGCCGCATCGAAAGTCAGCGGCACCAGCGCCGGCCGCGGCTCGATCAGCTTGTGGCCGAACTGCTTGGCGATACGGTAGCCGAAGTCGGTGGCGCCGATTTTCGGGATCGACAGCCCGCCGGTGGCGATCACCACCTGGCGGGTCTTCAGCGGGCCGGCATCGCTGTCGAGCTCGAAGCCGCCGTCGATCGCGCGCACGGCGCGCACCGCGCAGGGCTGGCGGCGCTCGACGCCGCCGGAGTCACATTCGCTGACCAGCATGTGAATGATCTGCTCGCTCGAGCCGTCGCAGAACAGCTGCCCGCGGTGCTTCTCGTGGAACGAGATGCCGTGGCGCCGGACCAGCGCGATGAAGTCGGCCGCCGTGTAGCGTGCCAGCGCAGAACGGCAGAAGTCAGGATTCGAGGAGAGAAAGTTCGCCGGACCGGCGTCGCGGTTGGTGAAGTTGCAGCGGCCGCCGCCCGAGATGCGGATTTTTTCGGCGAGCTTCTCGGCATGGTCGAGCAGCAGCACCTTCAGTCCGCGCTGCCCGGCCAGCGCCGCGCAGAACAAGCCGGCCGCGCCGGCACCGATGACGATGGTGTCCCAGCGGGCGGAGGTTGGGGGCAAGGGCTCGGCGGGTGTCGGCATGGCTCGGCAAAGGGCGCCGATTATCCGCAGCGGCCGGATCGTGATGCCGGCGCGGGCGACTGCGAATCTTCGCAGTCGACATGCGATCCCGCCGGATGCGGGTCTAGCCCCTGGCCTCGCGCGCGAGGAAGAAACGCACGATCTGCGCTGACGCGTCGGGTCCCGTCGGATCGGTGTACGAGCCCTGGCCGGACCCGCCGAACCACGCGTGCGAGCCGCCGTGCACCACCCATTCCTCGACCATCGCTTGACCCGCAGGATCGCGGAACTCGGTGGTCGTGCAGCGTCTGCCGCCCGCTGCGGCTTCCGACCGAACGACGCGCTTCAACGCGCGGCCGTCTTGCTCGAACGCCGCCACGGACTGTCGGACGATGCTCGCGCCGTTGGCCTGCGTGACGGTCGCATCCGAATCGCCGTGAAAGACGATCGTCCGCACGCAGGGGGCCTCGTTTCGGGCCGGGCGAGCCGCGGCAGCGCGTCCTTGCATGGCTGCGAAGGCCGACGGCAGGTCATGCGCCGCGCCCACCGGCAGGCCCGAGTGCGCGGCCACGGCGGTGAAGATCTCCGGGTAGGCGCGGCCGAGGATCACGGCCATCGCAGCGCCGGCCGACAGCCCGGCGACGTAGACCTGCCCCTGCTTCACCGCGTGGCTGCCGGCGATCTCGCCGACCATGCCGGCGATCAGCGAAGGTTCCACGCCGGCGCGTGTCTGTTGTGCGCTCTCGAACCAGTTCCAGCAGTTCGATCCGTTGGCGCGCTGCTCCTGCGCGGGGTAGGCGACGAGAAAGCCGTGGTGCTCCGCCAGCCGATTCATGCGCGTGCCGGCGGCAAAGTCATCGGGGCTCTGCTTGCAGCCATGCAGCATGACGATCAGCGGCATCGGCGACCCGTCGTAGCCCGACGGCAGGTAGAGCTTGTAGCGGAGGTTGCCGTGCCGGCTCGAATGGCAGAGCGAGATGAACTGGCCGACGTCGGTGTACTCGGCCGGGCGCGCGCGGGAGGGCGCGGGAGCCGGTGGACGCTCGGTCGGGGAGCTGACCTTGGCCGTCAGGCCCGCGGCGGCCAGGGCCCTGTCGATCGTCGCTCTGACGCCGCTGGTAGCCGGCGTATCACGCTTCAGCCCGGCCGACTCCAGCGCGCGGTCAATCGTGTCAACGATGTTGTCGAAACCCATGGGAGGGGCTCCAAAATGCTGCAGTGCAGCAATCATGCGCCGATTCCGATGGGCAGGGGCAACTTTCGCTGTAGGAGAAACGCCTATTCGACGCGTGTGGGTCGCACGGAGTCACCCGCCTGCCCGTCCGGCGGGCGGGATCGAATAGGTGCCGACGACATGAGCGACCGGCTCGTCGAGACCCTCGGAATACAGGGCCACCTCGCCGACTGCGAGCGAGCGGCCGACCTTCATCAAGCTGCAGATGCCGACGATCGCACGATCGGCCGGCGGCTTGCGCATGAAGTTGATGCTCAAGCTCGTCGTCACCGCCAGCGGAACGATGCCGATCTCGCCGAGGATGGCGACGTAGAGCGCAACGTCCGCCACCGCCATCAGCACCGGGCCCGAGACGGTGCCGCCCGGTCGCAACTCTTGCGGCCCGACCGGATGCCGCACCGTCGCCGCGCGGCCACCGATCGATTCGACGGTGACCTTCGTCTGCGGAAACTCCGCGGCCAGGAAGGCCGCGACGGCCTCGCGGCTCGGGGTGTTGCTTTCGGCAGTCGAGGAACTCATGGCTCAAGCAAGATACCAGAGCGCCTACCCCTTCCAGACGAACGGAAACTTCAGCTGCTGCCAGAACCCGTTCGGCACGTAGTCGCCGACCACGCCGTACTGCTCGGGCCATTCGCGGTCCGACTTCACCGCCGTTCCGAACAGGTAGTCGAGGAACGCGTAGTGCGCCGCGTAGTTGCGATCGATCGCCTCGTCGTCCTGCGAGTGGTGCCAGTGGTGGAAATTCGGCGTGACGATCAGGTAGCGCAGGGGCCCGAGGCGCACGCTGACGTTGGCGTGATTGAAGACGGCCTGGAAGCCGACGATGACGATGTAGGCGTCGATGACCTCCTTGCTGAAGCCGAGCACGTAGATGGGGGCAAGCACCAGCGTGCGGGTGATCAGCAGCTCGCCGATGTGCTGGCGTGAGCCGGCTATCCAGTCCATGCTCTTGACGCTGTGGTGCACCGCGTGCAGCCGCCACAGCACGGGGATCTCGTGGTACGCGCGGTGCGTCCAGTACTGCATCAGGTCGGCGACCAGCACGATCAGCAGCAGCCCGGCCCAGAACGGCAGCCCCTGCACCCAGCCGCGCAGGCCGTCGTTCGCGGCCCAGCCGAAGAGCTTGTGCACGGCGAGGTTGGTTGCCAGCAGCACGAAGCCGACGACCATGTGGTTGACGATGAAGTGGTTGAAGTCGGTCTGCCACTCGGCGCGGAAGACCGGCTGGTCGCGGCGCAATGCGAACAGTTTCTCGATGAAGATGAAGATCAGCGACGAGCCGAGCAGGTCGAGGATGAACCAGTCGAGGCCGATGTAGGGCGTGTTGTCCGGGAAGTCGTTGACCGGCACCTGGTGACCGCCGAGCAGCGCGGTGACCAGGATCAGCACGAAGGCCGCCGACGACAGCCAGCGCGCGCGGCCGAAGACGATGTTGACCAGCGACAGCCCGCCGGTGATGACCATCGCCGCCATCATCAGCCGCCGCATCCATTCGACGTCGTAGCTCTTGCGCAGCTCGGGCGTCGTCAGGTACTGCGGAAAGTGGAATGCGAGCACGCCGAGGAAGCACAGCACGGCGAGCATCAGCGCGATGACGCCGGTGACCATGCCGCGGCCGGCGCGGATCTCGCCGTGCGACTCGCTCAGGCGGTTCAGCTTCTCCAGCGATTCCATGGCGACAGTCGGCAGTTGCGGTTGGCGCGGATTATCCGGACGCCGCCGCGCGCTGCGATGTCAGCCGTGTCGCGTGTGTTTCAGGCCGCCTGCGCGTGTTGCAGCGGCGTTTCAGCGGCCAGCGCCAGCGCGCCGCGCAGCACGTCGCCGAGGATGATGATTGCCGGGCTGCCGAGTCCTTCGCGGGTTATCGTCTCGGCAAGCTCACCGAGCACGGTGAGCACCTGGCGCTGCTGCGGCAGGCTGGCGTGCTGCACCACCGCGGCCGGCGTTTCGGGCGGCAGCCCCTGCAGCAGGCCGGCCTGCAGCTGCGGCCACTCGGCGACGCCCATGTAGATCACCAGCGTCAGGCCCTGCGCGGCGGCCGCGGCCAGCGTCGGCCAGTGCAGCGGCGCGCCGCCGGGCTTGGCGTGGCCGGTGACCAGCATCACGCCGTGCGCATGCGTGCGGTGCGTCAGCGGCACGCCGAGCGTCGCGCTGGCGGCCACCGCGGCGGTGATGCCGCTGGCGATCTCGACCTCGATGCCGTGGGCGCGCAGCGCCTCGGCTTCTTCGCCGCCGCGGCCGAAGACGAAGGGGTCGCCGCCCTTGAGCCGCACGACGCGCTCGCCCGCCAGCGCCTCATTGATCATCAGCCGGATGATGAATTCCTGCGGCGTCGAACGGCAGCCGCCGCGCTTGCCGACATGGACGATGCGCGGCTTGCGCTTGCGGCCGGCCAGCGCCCGCTCGACCACCGCATCGGAGACCAGGTCGTCGACCAGCAGCACGGTGGCGCGGCGGATCAGGCGGATCGCGCGCAGCGTCAGCAGCTCGGGATCGCCGGGACCGGCGCCGACGAGGGCGCACCAGGGACTGGAGGCAGCAGAGGACTTCAAGCGCGGCGCTCCTTGGCGGGCACGGATTGCATGCGTTCCAGGCTCTGCAGCAGCAGGTTCACCTGGCGTTCGAGCGGCGCCGGCGCGGGCTTCTCGCCGGACAGCACGGCCTGGACATAGACGGCCACCGTCGCCGCATCGATCGCGCGCGGCAGCAGCGGCAACTCGGCGAGGCTGCCTTCCTGCGCCGGGCAGCCGAGCTCGGGCTGCGGTGCACCGCTGAGCCAGGTCTCGATCTTCGGGCAGCGGCGTGGGTCGGCGACGGCCTCGCCTTCGGTGCCGCGCAGCAGCATCAGATCGCCCTCGGTGCGGCGCGCGAAATCGGCCATCAGTGCGCCGAATTCGGGGTGGGTGTGGCTCGCGAGGCGCAGTGCCGGCGCATCGGCGATCGGCTGCATCAGCTTGGCGATGGTGTGGCCGGAGTTGCGCAGGCCCACGACCCAGCGCACATCGAGCAGGCGCTGCAGCGGCGGGCAGAGCGCTTCGGTCAGCATGAAAGCGGGCTCGTGGCGGCGCCAGCACTCGTGCACCGCTGCGGCGTTGTCAGCCGGCGGCATGCCCATCGCGGCAAAGACCTCGGCGCTGGTGACGCGCGCCCGGTCGTGTCGCTGGCCATGCACCAGCACCCGCGCGCCTTCCTGGGCCAGCCGCATCGCCAGCAGCGGCGTCAGGTTCGGCAGCTTGCGCGCGCCGTTGTAGCTGGGGATCACGATCACCGGCCGGTCGCTGTCGATCATCAGCGTGCGCGCATGCATCGCGTCGGCGAAGCCGATCAGCTCGTCGACCGTCTCGCCCTTGATGCGCATCGACAGCGCGAAGGCACCGATCTCCAGGTCGGTGACGGTGCCGTCGAGCACCTGGGCCATCAGGTCCTGCGACTGCGCCTTGTCCAGCGAGCGGGCACCGGCCGCGCCGCGGCCGATCTCCTTGATGTACGGGGCAATGCTCATCGCTCAAGGATAGTGACGCAGCGGCGCCACGCCAACCTGCGGCAGGTTCGCCAGGCCGATGTCGCGTGCATGCTCCTCGAAGGCCTTGTTCTTCCAGAAGAAGGCGCCGGGCATCGTGGTCGGGATCACCAGCACGTAGAAGAGCGCGCGGCCGACCAGGCTGGTGAACAGCGTCACCACGCCGACCAGTGCCCAGCCGGCCAGCGTGTACACGCTGGCGCCATCGACGGCCAGCACCGTCAGCAGGCCGGCGGCCAGCAGCAGGTTGCTGCCCAGCAGCGCGTTGCGCAGCAGGAAGGTCTTGCCGAAGGTGGTGGTCTGGATGTAGTACGACGCGCCGCCTTCGTTCTGCGCGGTGCCCATCGCCTTGGCATGCGCGACGTGGCCGATCGCCTCGATCGCCAACCCCAGCGTCAGCAGCGTGCCGAAGACCAGCGCGGCGCCATCGCGCGGCACATCGATGACCGCCAGCGTGCCCAGCACCACCGCGCCGGCCAGCAGCGAGCCCAACGACAGCACGCTGCCGCCGAAGGCCGTGGCCACCTGCCAGTGGTCCCAGAACGGCCGCGCCTTGATGCGGTAGCAGCGGTTCATGTAGTAGAGCCCCGCCGCGCCGCCCAGCAGCGCCAGCACGCCCGAGCCGACGCCGAGCGCCCGCACGATCGGCGACGCGGCGAAGGCGCCGATGTCCGCGCCGAACACCGCCTGCCAGATCGCCTGGAACCAGGCATTGCCCGGCAGGCTCGCCAGGATGTGCAGCCCGAGGCCGCCGATGAAGATCGCGATGCCCAGGCCTTCACGCGAGACCGGCGAATGGCGCAGGTTGTTGAAGCCGCGGTAGAAGCGCTTCGGCTTGCCCAGGTGCATCGTCGACATGAAGAGGCCGAAGGCCACCAGCATGAAGTTGACGATCGCCAGCGGCGCATACAGCGCCGACTCGGCAAAGGCGGTGAAGCCCTGCAGTCCGGCCAGCGCGCCGCCGAATTGCAGCGCGAAGGCGCCGGCGGCGGCCTGCGCGGCCAGCGTGAACAGCACCAGCGGGTTCTCGCGCGACGACAGGCGCTTGAAGTTCCAGTGCGGCTCCTTGCCGCGTTTCTGGTCGACGGCGCTGCGGTAGCGGCCGTGTTCGTCCTTGTGGTATTTCACCGGCATCGAGTCGGTGCGCTTCATCTCGTCCGGCAACTGCTTGATCTGCTGGAAGCGGATGTTCGGCTTGGTGATCTCGGGCGACGGGAAGCCGGGGATCTCGATGCGCGCCTGCTCGCGGTTCGCCGGGATGTTCTCGATCACGCCGAAGTCGAGCGCGTTGCCGACGCAGGCCGAGACGCAGGCCGGCTTCAGGCCGACTTCGAGGCGGTCCACGCACATGTTGCACTTCGAGACCTGGCCCTTGACCGGGTCGAGCTGCGGCGCGTTGTAGGGGCACACCCACGTGCAGTAGCCGCAGCCGAAGCAGGTCTCGGGGTCCTGCAGCACCGCGCCGTATTCGGTGTGCTTGGTGTAGGCGCGCGTCGGGCAGCCCTTCAGGCAGACCGGGTCATCACAATGGTTGCAGGCCATCGAGATGTTCATGCGCTTGTAGTCGGGGAAGCTGCCGCCCTCGACATAACCCACCGAGCGGAACGCGAAGTGCGCCGGCGTCTCGTTCTTTTCGGCGCAGGCCGCTTCGCAGGCATGGCAGCCGATGCAGTTGTCGGCGGTGAAGAAGAAGCCGTGCTGCTTGTTGCGGTTCGGATTGATGCCGACGGCCGGGTTCTCGTTGATGAACATCGAGCGGCCGACCGGCAGCTTGCCTTCGGTCAGCTCGATCAGGTCGACCTTCTGGCCGTAGCGATTGGTGTCCTGCACGACGGGGTCGCGCAGCTTCGCGTAGACCTGCTCTTCGGTGCGGAGCTCCCAGATCTTCTTGGCCACGGGGGGCGGCTGCATCGCCGCTTCCTGCGCATTGGCCAGCAGCCGGTCCAGGTCCATCGTCGTGGGCTTCATCGGGGTGTCCTCAGAACGCGCGGCGTTCGACGTTGAGCCGGGCAGCGAGCTGCTGATCGATCTTCTCGATGCGCACCGCGTTCTGCTTGAACGCGGGCTGGCGTGAATACGGGTCGAGCAGGCCGAGCGTCAGGCGGTTGACGCAATCGTGGAAGTGGAAGGGGATGAACACCATGTCGCGGCCGACGCGATGCGTCAGCTGCACCATCACGACGGCATCACCGCGCCGGCTGACCAGGCGCACGTAACTCTGGTGCTCGATGCCGAGCTCCTGCGCCGCATCGGGGTTCAGCTCCATGTACGGCGTCGGGCTGAACTTGTTGCAGTTGCCGATCTTGCCGGTGCGCGTGCGGGTGTGGAAATGCTCGACGACGCGGCCCGAATTGAGCCAGAACGGGTATTCGTCGTCCGGGCATTCGTTGTTGTTGACGAAGCGCACCGGAATCAGCTTCGCGCGGCCGTCGGGGGTCTGGAAGACGCCATCGGTGTACAGCCGCGGGTTGCCGAGGAAGTCCATGCGCTGCTTCATGTCGAACTGGCCGGCCGGGCCGAACTGGGCCTCGTCGGCGAGCGCCTGCTCCTCGCTGTAGGGCCACTGGATGCCGCGCGCGGCCTCGATGCGGTCGTAGCTCATGCCGGAGATGTCGAGCGTGCGGCCGGCGCCTTTGGAGAGCTCTTTCATTTCCTCGAACGCGCCTTCGGGCGTCGGCGGGAAATGAATGGCATTGCGGTCCTGGAAGCGTTGCGCCATTTCATTGAAGATCCAGAAGTCGGCCTTCGAATCGGCGAACGGCGGCAGCACGTTGCGCGTGAGGTTCACGCGCCGCTCGGTGTTGGTGTGGCAGCCTTCCTTCTCGGCCCACACGGCGGCCGGCAGGAAGACGTGCGAGTACTGGTTGGTCTCGACGTCCTCGTAGACGTCCTGCACCACCAGGAACTCCAGGTTCTCCATCGCCTTGCGAATGCGCGGCTGGTTCGGCATCGAGGTCATCGGGTTGGTGGCGATCAGCCACAGGCCCTTGATCTCGCCGGATTCGATGGCCGGGAAGATGTCGGTCTGCGCCAGCCCGCGTGCCGCCGGGAAGAAGCTCTCGTCGATGTTCCAGAACTCGGCGACGGCCTTGCGGTCCTTCTCCTTCTCCAGCGCGCGGTAGCCGGGCAGGCCCGAGCACGACGACCACTCGCGCGTGCCCATCGCATTGCACTGGCCGGTGATCGACAGGCTGGTGCCGCCGGGCTTGCCGATGTTGCCGGTGACCAGGTTCAGGTTGTTGATGTTGACGACGCCGTCCGAGCCGTGGGTCGACTGGTTGATGCCCATCGTCCAGATGCTCATCGCCGCCGGCGCCTTGGCGTACAGACGCGCCACCTGGCGGATGCGGTCCTCGTCGATGCCGCAGACGTGCTGCGCGGTCTTCGGGTCGTATTGCTCCAGCACCAGCGTGCGGATCTCGTCGATGCCGTTGGTGTGCCTGGCGATGTAGTCCTTGTCTTCGAGGCCTTCCTTGAAGATCACGTGCAGCATCGCGTTGATCAGCACGGTGTCGGTGCCCGGCGTGATCGGCAGGTGGATGTCGGCGAACTGCGCCAGCATCGTCACGCGCGGGTCGATCACGATCAGCGGGAACTTGCGCTTTTCCAGCGCTTCCTTCAGCCGCCAGTAGATGATCGGATGCTGCTCCGGCAGGTTCGAGCCGAAAGCCATCAGGCAATGCGTGTGCTCGAAGTCGCCGTAGCAGCCGGGCGGGCCGTCGGAGCCGAACGAGCGCTTGTAGCCCGACACCGCCGAGGCCATGCAGAGCGTGGTGTTGCCGTCGTAGTTGTTGGTGCCGATCTGGCCGCGCACCAGCTTGCCGAGCGTGTAGAACTCTTCGGTCAACAACTGGCCGGTGGAGACGACGGCGAACGAATCGCGCCCGTACTTGGCCTGGATCTCCTTGATCTTCGCCGCGGTCTTGTCGAGCGCGACATCCCAGCTCGCCGGCTGGAAGGGCAGGTGCGCCTTGTCGCGCATCAGCGGCATGCGGCCACGGCCAGGGGACTCGAACAGCTCATGCTCGAGCAGGCCCTTGATGCACAGCTTGCCGCGATTGACGTCGGCGCCGGCATGGCCGCGGCTGGTGACGATGCGGCCCTTGTCGTTCAGGCCGATCTCGATCGCGCAGCCGGTCGAGCAGTAGTTGCAGGTCGTGTACTTCCATTCGGCCACGTCCTTGACCGGAATGGTGATCGGTTTGCGGTGCTTGCGGCCGAAGAGCATGGGGTCGTGTCTCGCTCAGGCGGTCTGTTCGAAGGCTTCGATGGCCAGGCGGTTCAGCTCCTCGGCATCGAGGTGCACGACGCCGTTGTCGTCGAGCTTGACGCGGAAGGGCGTGGTGCAGCCGACATCGGGCGCCTTGGCGCAGCCGTCGGCCAGGCCGATGTTCCAGTTGTGCAGCGGGCAGGCGACGCTTTCGCCCATCACGATGCCCTGGCTCAAGGGGCCGCCCTTGTGCGGGCAGCGGTCGAGCAGCGCGAAGACCTTGTCGTCGGCATTGCGGAAGATCGCGACGGCGGTGCCGTGTTCACGCGCCACGCGGCGCGCGCCGAGCACCGGGATGTCCTCGATGCGGCAGATGGACTTCCACTGCGCGCTGTTCGTCGGTTGATTCATGAGTAGAGACCTTGCTTGGAGAACATGCCGGTGACGCCATCCATCAATTGCAGGATGCGTTCGCTGGTCGTGAAGACATTCGTCATCAGCCGGGCATCGGACTGGCCGGGGCGCAGGTTGCGCAGCGCGGCGGCGAAGAAGACGAACTGCTGGTCGGCCAGATCGAGCTGGGTCTTGATCTGCGGCGTGGCTTCGGGGGCGGTGAAGAGCACCTGGTGCGCCTGCACGAATTCGTCGCGCGCCGTGGCCAGTTCCTTCGTCGACACGCTGACGTCGACGCCCCAGCTCGCGCTCAGGTAGAACGCCGCCATGCGCTGGCTCAGCATGCGCTGGCGGCCGGCGATGTTGACGAGCCGGCCGAGTGACTTGCCCGACTGCTTCTCGAGCAGCCCGGTGCCCTGGTGCGCCAGCTTCAACACGCCGCCTGCGGCGCCGAACATCTCGGCCGCACGCTCGCGCGCCGGCTTGGCGCCGACCAGCACCGCCTTGTAGTCGCCCCAGGCCTGTTCGAGATCGACGTAGCAGCGCTTGATCTCCGGCGTCGGCGCGAAGACCTTCAGCTCGACCAACTGACGATCGAACAAGCCCATCGACGCGGCGAGTACCTCGCCCGCCAGGTCCGGCAGCACACCCTGGCCGAGCGCGCTGTAGCTCTTGGCCATGCGCTGGCTCAGCATGCGCTGGCGGCCGGCCTTGTTGATCGCGTCGTTCAGGTCGATGACCTGCGCGCGTGCGACCGCCGGCAGCAGCGCGGCGCTGCCGGCAGCGGCGATCAGATGGCGGCGTTTCATGCCGAGGCCACCGGCTCGAACTGGCGCACGTCGACCTTCGCCTTGTCGAAGTCGAACCACGGATCGGGTTCACCTTCGAGCGAGAACTTCAAGCGCTCCCACAGTGCCTTGCGGTTCGCGGCGTCGTCGAGGATCTTGGCCTTGACCACGTCGAGGCCGACACGGCCGACCCAGTGGCAGGTGCGTTCGAGGTACCAGCCTTCCTCGCGGTACAGCTGCAGGAAGGCGCCCGAGTACTCGAGCACCTCTTCTGCTGTCTTCACCTTGACGAAGAACTCGGCCACCTCGGTCTTGATACCGCCGTTGCCGGCGACGTAGATTTCCCAGCCCGAATCGACGCCGATCACGCCGACGTCCTTGATGCCGGCCTCGGCGCAATTGCGCGGGCAGCCGGAGACAGCAAGCTTCACCTTGTGCGGCGCGTACATGCGCCACAGCGCGCGCTCCAGGTCCTTGCCCATCTGCGTGGAATCCTGCGTCCCGAAACGGCACCACTCGCTGCCGACGCAGGTCTTCACGGTGCGCAGCGCCTTCGCATAGGCATGGCCCGAAGGCATGCCGATGTCCTTCCAGACGTTGACCAGGTCTTCCTTCTTCACCCCTAACAGGTCAATGCGCTGGCCACCGGTGACCTTGACGGTCGGGATCTTGTACTTGTCGACGACGTCGGCGATGCGGCGCAATTCATCGGCCGTGGTCTCGCCGCCCCACATGCGCGGGATCACGCTGTAGGTGCCGTCCTTCTGGATGTTGGCGTGCGAGCGCTCGTTGATGAAGCGCGATTGCGGATCGTCCTGCGCTTCCTTGGGCCAGGTGCTCAGCAGGTAGTAGTTGATGGCAGGGCGGCACGACGAGCAGCCGTTCGGCGTGCGCCAGCCGAGCGTCTTGTAGACGCCCTGGATCGTCAGCAGCTTGCCGCCATCGGGCAGCGGCTTGCGGATCGCTTCGCGCACCTCGGCATGGCTCGAGTCGGTGCAGCCGCACATCGGCTTCTTCTTCGGCGCCGCCGAGTAGTCGCCGCCGGCGGTGAACATCAACAGCTGTTCGACCAGGCCGGTGCATGACCCGCAGGAGGCGCTGGCCTTGGTCTGCTTGCGCACCTCGTCGAGCGTGAACAGGCCCTTGTCCTTGATGGCCTTGCAGATGGTGCCCTTGTTGACGCCGTTGCAGCCGCAGACCTCGTCCGAATCGGCCATCGCGGCGGCCTTGTTGTGGCCCTCGTGGCCGACATCGCCGATGTTCGATTCGCCGAGCAGCAGCTTGTCGCGGATGTCGCTGACCTTGCGGCCGTCACGCAGCAGCTTGAAGTACCAGCTGCCGTCGACCGTGTCGCCGTACAGGCAGGCGCCGACCAGCTGGTCGTTCCTGATGACCAGCTTCTTGTAGACGCCGCCGAACGGATCGCTCATCACGATCTCTTCGCAATCCGGGCCGCCCATGAAGTCGCCGGCCGAGAACAGGTCGATGCCGGTGACCTTCAGCTTGGTCGAGGTCTGGCTGCCGACGTAACGGCCGATGCCGAATTCGGCGAGGTGCGTCGCGCAGACCTTGCCCTGCTCGAACAGCGGCGCTACCAGCCCGTAGGCGATGCCGCGGTGCGCCGCGCATTCGCCGACCGCGTAGATGCGCGGATCGGTGGTCGTCTGCAGCGTGTCGTTGACGACGATGCCGCGATTGCAATGCAGGCCCATCGTCTCGGCCAGCTCGGTGTTCGGGCGGATGCCGGCGGCCATCACGACGAGATCCGCGGGTATCTCCGTGCCATCCTTGAACTGCACCGCCATCACACGGCCGGACTTGTCGCCGATCAGCGATTGGGTCTGCGCGCCGATCAGGAACTTCAGGCCCCGCGCTTCGAGCGACTTCTGCAGCAGCTTGCCCGCGGCGCCATCGAGCTGGCGCTCCATCAGCCACGGCATGATGTGCACCACGCTGACCTGCATGCCGCGCAGCATCAGCCCGTTGGCCGCTTCCAGCCCGAGCAGGCCGCCGCCGATGACGACGGCATGCTGGTACTTCTGCGCCGCCTCGATCATCGTATTGGTGTCGGCGATGTCGCGGTAGGCGATCACGCCGTCGAGCTCCTTGCCCGGCACCGGCAGGATGAAGGGGTTCGAGCCGGTGGCCATCAGCAGGCGGTCGTATTCGGCCGTCGTGCCGTCCTCGGCGATCACCAGGCGGCGCGTGCGGTCGACCTTGACCACCTTCTTGCCCAGGTGCAGCGTGATCCTGTTTTCCTCGTACCACGACAGCGGGTTGAGGATGATCTCGTCGACCGTCTGCTCGCCGGCGAGCACCGGGCTCAGCAGGATGCGGTTGTAGTTCGGATGCGGCTCGGCGCCGAAGACGGTGATGTCGTACAGGTCCGGCGCGATCTTCAGCAGCTCTTCGATCGTGCGCACGCCGGCCATGCCGTTGCCGACCATCACGAGCTTCATCTTTTTCATCATCGAATCTCCAACAACCGGACGTTCAAGGGTTAGCAATCACAGTGCCAATGCAGCGCGAACGGCAGAATGCGCGCCGCTATGAGCTTTCAAGTCGATATCGGGCGCGCCAGCGAACGCGGGCAGCGCGAAAAGAACGAGGACTTCGCGGCGGCATTGGCCGCCGACGAAGCGAGTCGCGGATTGATCTGCGCGATTGCCGACGGCGTCTCGGCGGGCGGCCACGGCCGCGCCGCGGCGCAGACCGCGGTGATCTCGCTGGTCAATGACTTCCATGCGGTGCCGGCGACCTGGGAAACCACGGTCGCGCTCGATCGGCTGATCGGCGCGCACAACGCCTGGTTGGCCGACCACAACCGCCGCCGCAGCGACGACGCATCGGGCCTGACGACGCTGACCGCGCTGGTGCTGCAGGGCCAGACCTGGACCGTGGCGCACGTCGGCGATACGCGCGCCTGGCTGCTGCGCGACAGCGAGCTGGTGTGCCTGACGCAGGACCATGCGCTCGACCACCCGGACCTGCGCAGCCAGCTGACCCGCGCGCTCGGCCTCGAGGACACGGTGCGGGTCGACTTCCACCAGGGCGCGCTGCAGGTCGGCGACCGGCTGCTGCTGAGCAGCGACGGCGTGCATGGCGTGCTGAAGACGCGCAAGCTGGCGCAGTTGCTGGGCGAGGCGCAGCCGGCGCAGGCCGTGGCCGAGTTGATCACCCAGGCCGCGCTGCAGGCCGGCAGCAAAGACAACGTCACCGCGCTGGTGCTGCAGGTGCAGGGCCTGGCGAGCCAGCGCCTGGACGATGCGTTGATCAGCGGCCGCCAGCTGCCGGCGGCGCCGCGGCTGAAGGTGGCTGACCAGCTCGACGGCTACACCATCACGGCGCTGATCGCCGACACCGGCGTGCACCGGCTCTACCAGGCACGTGACGCGGCCACGCGTGAGCTCGTCGCGATCAAGACACTGCACGAATCGCGTGCCGGAGATGCCGAGGAGCGCGCGATGCTGGCGCACGAGGCCTGGCTGGGCCAGGTCGTCAGCGAGCGCGACGCGCAGGGCTTCGTGCGCGTGCGCACGCCCACTGCGCCGAACACGCCGAGCGCCTTCTACGTCGTCTTCGACTGGCACGCAGGCACCACTTTGGAGCATCTGCTCGCCGAGCAGCACCGTTTCGGCATCGACGAGGTGCAGCAGGGCGTGATCGCCATCACGCGCGCGCTCGGCCGGCTGCATCGCCAGCGGGTGATCCACCGCGACGTCAAGCCGGGCAACCTGCACCTCGGCGATGACGGCCAATGGCGCCTGCTCGACCTGGGCGCTGCCGTGTCCGGCAACGAGCCCGCCGCGGTGCGCAGCCTGCATGCCGGCACGCCGAGCTACATGAATCCCGAGCAATGGGGCGAGGGTGAACACGCGTCGGCCGATGCGATGAGCGATCTCTACGCGCTGGGCGCCACGCTCTACCGCTGGTTGACCGGCCGCCTGCCGTACGGCGAGATCGAGCCGTACCAGACCGGGCGTTTCCGCCGCGATCCGGTCGCCCCGTCGCGCATCCGGCCCGATGTGCCGATCTGGCTCGATCACGTGGTGCTGAAGGCCGTTGCGCGCGATCGGCGCCAGCGCTTCGAGACCGCCGAGGAACTGCTGCTCGCGCTGGAACGCGGCGCCTCGCGCCCGCTCGCCGCGCCGCACGCAACGCCGCTGGTGCATCGGGACCCCGCGGCGCTGTGGAAGATCGCGCTCGCGGTCTCGCTGGGCTTCAATGCGCTGCTGGTGGTCTGGTTGTTGTTCTTGCCGCGCTGACGGGATCGGTCGAATCATCGAGCCGCCTTGGCCTCCGGCCGTGCCGCGGGCTTGACCGGCGCATAGTGGGTTTCGGTCGATTCGGTTGCGCGGGCGCGCCCGCCCTTCTCAGCCCAAGTACGCGTCCACCGGATCTGCACGATGCGCAGCATCGCGAGCATCAGCAGCGCGAGGACCGTGAAGGCGAGGAAACCGCCCAGGTAGCTGCCGCTGTACTGCTTCGACAAGCCCATCGCGTTCGGCAGGAAGCCGCCGCCGAGCGCACCGACCTCGCCGATCATCGAGCCCGCGACGGCCGTCGTCAGCGGCCAGCGCAGCGGAACCAGCTGGAACAGCGCGCCGTTGCCCGCTCCGAGCGCAGCGAAGCACAGCATGAACAGCAGCGTCGTCAGCACCAGCGAGCCGCCGGCGAAGCCGCACAGCGTCAAGGTCGCGGCCACCAACAGCAGCACGCCGCTCAACGTGTGGATGCCGCCGATGCGGTCGGAGATGTAGCCGCCGACGACGCGCACGCCCGAGCCCATCAGCGTCGCCAGCATCGTCAGCTGGCCGGCCTCGACCTTGCTGACCTTGAACTGGTCGTGGAAGTAGGTGGGCAGGAAGCTCGCCAGGCCGATGAAGCCGCCGAAGGTGACGATGTAGATCAGGCTGAACGCCCAGCCGTCCTTCTCGAACAGGCAACTGACGTGTTGGCGCAGGGTCTGGTGCTCACGATCGGGCGGCTCCTTGGCCGCGAACCACATCACCAGCATCGGCAGCAGCATCGTCAGCGCCGCCAGGCCGTAGACCGACTGCCAGCCGAACTTCATCGCCAGCGGCGGCGCGAACAGCACGGCCAGCACGGTGCCCGAGTTGCCGGCGCCGGCGATGCCCATCGCCAGGCCCTTGTAGCGCGGCGGATACCAGCCCGAGCCCAGGCTCAGCGCGACGCCGAAGCTCGCGCCGGCGATGCCCAGCAGCACGCCCATCGCCAGCACGCTGTCGTAGCTGTCGACGAAGACGTAGCCGAAGCCCAGCGCGGCGACGATCAGCGCCATCTCGACCATCGCGGCGTTCTTGCGCCCGATGTACTGCGCCAGCACGCCGAGCGGAAAGCGCATCAGCGCGCCGGCGAGGATCGGCACCGAGATCATGAAGCCCTTCTGCGCCGGCGAAAGCGAGAAGGTCTCGCTGATGAACGGACCCATCGCGCCGTTGAGCACCCAGACCGCAAAGCAGAAGTCGAAGTACAGGAACGAGGCGAACAGGGTGGGCCAGTGGCCGGAGCGCACGAAGGTCTTGAATGCCGACATGGTGGGTGGGTGTGGGGTGGGCGGTCGGGCGGAGGGCCCGTGTGGTGCGACGGCGGCGCTGGTGCGCGCCGGAGCAGGCTGACGGGGCACGGCGTGCCCGGACCGGGATCGCGGCATGGTGCGGGGCACCACGGTCGGCCTGGAAGCCGACCCGGATGCATCGTCACACCCGGCAGGTGCTGCTATGCAACAAGCGTGCCGCGCGGTCTGGCCTATGCTCGCAGCCGGATGAAGCCTGCCACCGCTCCCGTGGATCGTTCGGAATCGCTTTTGGCCGCCGCGCCGTCTGCCGAGGCCGCAGAGGCGCTCGCGGGGCGCCTGCGTGGTGCGGGCAGGACGGTCGTCGGCACGACGGCATGCTGCAATCTGGTGCGTGAGGCGGTGCGGCTTGCACCGCAAGGGGTCGTCGTCGAGGCCACCGAGGTGGATGCCGAGTTGCTGGCGACGCTGGCGCCGCTGCAGGCCGCGCGGCCGCTGCCGGTGCTGGTCTTCGCGCCGGCGGCGCCCGATCTGGCGGCCGCGGCCTGCGACGCCGGTGTGTGGCATTGGGGCGAAGCGCCCTGCGAACCCGCGGCGCTCGCGCTGACGCTGCCGCTGGTGCTGCATTGGTTCCACCGCCAGCAGGCGCTGCAGCACGAGCTGACGGCGGCGCAGGCCCGGCTCGACGAGCGCAAGTGGGTCGATCGCGCCAAGGGCGTGCTGATGAGCGCGCAGCAGCTGAGCGAACCGGACGCCTTCGCGCTGCTGCGCACCGCGTCGATGCAGACCAACCTGCGCGTCGGCGAGGTCTCGCGCGCGGTGATCGAGGCGGCCGAAGCCGCCGACGCGGTCAATCGCGCCGGCCAGCTGCGCATGCTGTCGCAGCGCATCGTCAAGGCGCTGGCGCTGACGCAGCTGGGCATCGAGCGCGCCTCGGCCGAGGCGCTGCAGCAGGACTCGCTGGCCCGCGCGCAGGCCAGCATCGACCACCTGTCGACCCTTGCGCTGCCCGAAGACGTGCAGCCGCTGCGCGCCGCGGCGCTGGCCTCGTGGCAGGACCTGCAACGCGCTGCCGCGCAGGTGGCGGCCGACCTCGGCTCGGTCGATGCCTTTGCGCAACGCCTGCTCGACGACGCGCAGGGCCTGACCGATGCGCTGGAGCAGCTGTCCGGCCGGCGCAGCCTGCACGTCATCAACCTGAGCGGGCGTCAGCGCATGCTGTCGCAGCGGATCGCCAAGCAGGCGCTGCTCGCCGGCTGCCTGCCCGAGGCGGCGGCGCAGGCGGCCGCGGCAGCAGCGCTGGCCTCGGCCACCGAGTTCGACGCCGCGCTGCAGCAGCTCGAACGTTCGCCGCTGGCCGGCGAGGAGATCCGCGCGACGCTGGCCATCGCCCGCGGCCAGTGGCAGCGGCTGCTCGAGGGCATGCGCGGTGCCGGCGCCGGGGCGGGCCGCCCCGCCCGCGACGGCCGGCTTGCGCTTGCGCGCGAGAGCGAGGCGCTGCTGCAGAGCTTCGAGCGCCTGACCTCGCTCTACGAGCACAGCATGCAGGTGCTGCTGGGGTAGTCGGGATTGCGGCGAGGACGACTCCCCACGCCTGCTCGCGGGGTGCGCCGTCTGCGCCGCTGGGTATCATCGCCAAGCTAGGGAGACACAGCCAGTGCCCGATTGCCCTGCGGAGGGATCGGTCCTCAGAATCGGGCCAACAAGAGCCGATCCATCGCCTGACGAGTGATTGACACTGCCGCGTTGCCGACCGCCGTGATGAATGCCCTGACAGAACTCGCCGAGGGGCCCGACAGCATGCCCGCCGGCTTCGCGCTGGAAGGCGCGCTCGCCCAGCTGCTCGAAGCCCACGCCACGCAGCAAGGCTGGTTCGTGAGCGTCAAGGACGCTGCCGACGGCCGTTACCTGCAAGTCAATGCCGCGCTGGCCGAGTTTTTCGGCCGCCCGCCGGACGAGATCGTCGGACGCAGCGATGCCGAGTTGCTGGAACCGGCCCTGGCCACGCTGCTGCGCAGTGCCGACCAGACGGCGTTGGCCCATGGCGCCGCGCTGACCGGCGAGCACCGCTTCGACTGGCGCGGCGAGCGCCGCGAGTGGGCGGTGCTGCGGCTGGCGGTGCATGCCGGCGGCCGGCGCGTGTTGTGCACGCTGTGGCAAGACCAGTCGGCGCAACGCCAGCGCGAATCGCAGCTGAAGGCGGCCATCGAGCAGCTCGAGCAACAGCAGAAAGCAAATGTCGCGTTGCGCCGCGAGCTCGGCGACCACGGCCTGCGCGACCAGGCCACCGGCCTGTCGACCAGCGCGCATTTCGAGGACCAGATGCGCCGCGAGCTCGACCTGTCGACGCGCGAGCACCGCGAGTTCGCGCTGGTCTACATGGAGCTCGATGCGCCGAGCGCGAAGGTCGCGGCCTTCGGCGAGCGCGCGCAGGAGCGCATTCACGAGGCGATGGGCCGGCTGCTGCGCGGCAACACCCGCGCGATGGACGCGTCCTGCCGCATCGACGAGCGCCGTTTTGCGGTGCTGCTGTCCGGCGTCGGCCTGGCGACCGCGCACTCACGCATGGAAGGCCTGCGCCGCCAGTGCGCGACGCAGATCGTTGCGCTCGACGGCCAGGAGCTGGGCTTCACCGTCTCGGTGGGCGTCGCCAGTTATCCGCACACCGCGCAGACGCAGGAGGGCGTGGTGAGCGCCTGCGAGGCGGCGTTGACGCAGGCGCGTCAGCGGGGCGGCAATGCGGTGACGCTGGCCAGCATCCGCTTCGGCGGGAACTGAGCGTTCAGTCCAGTAGCGCGCAGACCGCCTGCCATTCGGCCGGCGTTACCGGCGTGATCGACAAGCGGTTGCCCGGCTGCAGCACGCGCATCGTCGAGAGCGTGGGCAGCGTGCGCATCTCGCGCAGCGACAGCAGCCGCGTCTTGCGCCGCAGCTTGACGTCGACGTGCAGCCAGCGCGGCGCATCCGGCTTCGACTTCGGGTCGTGGTACTTGCTCGCCGGGTCGAACTGCGACGCGTCGGGGTAGGCCGTGCTGGCGACTTCAGCGAGCCCGGCGATGCCCGGTTCGGCGCAGGACGAGTGATAGAACAGCACGCCGTCGCCGAGCGCCATCGCATCGCGCATGAAATTGCGCGCCTGGTAGTTGCGCACGCCGGTCCAGGGCACCGTCTGGCGTGAGGCGCGCGCGAGATCGTCGATCGAGACCTCGTCGGGCTCGCTCTTCATCAGCCAGAAGCCGGGCATCGGAAACGGGAGGGGGCAGGCGGGGGTGTAGCGGGGGGTGTCCGGCATGCCCTACAAGCCGCATTCCTGAACCCTGGTGTTCCAAGTTCAGGTGGGCGAGGTCAGCGAGGCTTCGGGTTCATCTGACGCGAGACGATCGCACCAGCTTCGCGATGTTCCAAGCCCTTGCTCAATGAGCATCGGTTCAGAGAAATTAGAAACCTGCAGAGCACACCGGACGGGGCCATTCTAATCACGTCAGCGCCGGGTGGAACACTCAATCCATCACAGCAGCAGGCCATCATCGCCCAGCGCGAGATCGATGCGGTGGATCAGCGCATCGATGTCGGTCGAGCCGGCCACGGCCGCGGCATCGCTGCCGTTGTGGCCGTTGCTGCGCACGGGCGCCGCGGGGGCGGGCACACGCGTCTGTTCGGCGCGCTGGTAGGCCAGGTTCAGCGCCGCCAGCACGGCCATGCGCTCGCGCGCCTTGACCTTGCCGGCATCGCGGATCGCGCTCATCTCGCGGTCGACGATGTTGATCGCTTCGAGCAGCAGCGCCTCGCCGCCGGGCGGGCAGGCCAGCACGTAGCTCTGGCCGAGGATGGTGGCTTCGATCTGCTTCATGCCTTGCCGCCGCCGACGGTTGCCGAGCGCTCGGCCGGGATGCGGTCGAGCAGCGCATCGATGCGCGCGCGCGCCGCGGCGAGGCGGGCGCGCAGGCTGTCGCGTTCGCTGCTCACGCTTTGCAGCTCTTGCTCGAGCAGCGCGTTGGTGCGCTTGAGCTCCTCGTGGCGCAGCACCAGCCGTTCGACCCGTTCGGCGAGTTCATCGAGCTTCGACATGGGCTGACAGCGCCTTTCGAGTGAAGTCGGCTGAAAAGTGAGCGATTGTAGGCATCGATGAGTCAGAGCACGGCCGCGAGTCCGAGCAACAGGGCGACTTCGCAGCACTGCTGCGTCGCGCCGAGGGTGTCGCCGGTGAAGCCGCCGAGGCGACGCTTCAACCAGCGGGCGAGCCAGGCCAGCATCAGCGCTGCCAGCACGATGGCCAACGCCAGCGAGGGCCAGCCGAGGGTCGGCCCGGCCGCGGCGCCGAGCAGCACGACGCTGCCGAGCGCGATCGTGAGCTCGACCGCGGTGGCCCGCTGTGCCAGGGGCTTGGCCTTGGCCTGCGCGGCATCGCCGGCGTAGGGCAGCGCAACGAGCAACACGACCGCGGCGGCGCGCGAGGCCGCATGCGTGAAGACCATCGCCAGCGCCGCGCGCAGCGGCGCGTGCTGCGCCAGCGCCAGCAGCAGCGCGGCCTTCAAGCCCAGCGTCACCACCAGCCCGAGCACGCCATAGCTGCCGAGCCGCGAGTCCTTCATGATCTCCAGCGCCCGCTCGCGGCTCACCGCGCCGCCGAGCCCGTCGCAGGTGTCGGCCAGGCCGTCCTCGTGGAAGCCGCCGGTCAGCCACACCGTCGCGGCGATCGACAGGCCGACGGCCACCGGCAGCGGCCACCAGTGGGCGGCGATCACGAAGACCGCGGCACCGAAGGCACCGACCAGCGCGCCGACCAGGGGGAAGTAGCGTGCGCAGCGGTTCAATTCCGTCGGCTCGAAGGCCTCGACGTGCACGGGCAGACGCGTCAGAAACTGCAGCGCGAGCGCGAGGCGCCGCCATTCGTTCATCACGAACTGCGGCTGACGCCGGCACTGTCGAAGCTGGCCATCTCGCAGACGATGCGGCAGGCCGAGTCGAGCAGCGGCCAGGCCAGCGCGGCGCCGGAGCCTTCGCCGAGGCGCAGGCCGAGGTCGAGCAGCGGCTGCGCACCGAAGTGGTCGAGCAGCAGCCGATGACCGGGCTCGGTCGAACAGTGCGCGAAGACGCAGCGCTGCAGCACCGCCGGCGCGAGCTGCGCGGCGACCAGCAGCGCAGCGCTGCAGATGAAGCCGTCGATGACGATCACGCGCCGCTCGGCGGCGGCCTGCAGCATCGCGCCGACGAGCGCAGCGATCTCCAGGCCACCGAGGCGCGCCAGCACGTCGAGCGGGGTGCGCGCCGCGCCGTGCTGCTCGAGCGCATCGCTCAACACCGCGCGCTTGTGCTGCAAGCCGGCGTCGTCGAGTCCGGTGCCGCGGCCGAGGCAGGCGGCCAGCGGTGCCTGCAGCAGCCGCGCCGTCAGCAACGACGCGGCCGAGGTGTTGCCGATGCCCATCTCGCCCGGCAACAGCACGTTGCCCGGGCGCTCGGCGACGACGCGGCGACCCGCATCGATGGCCTGCGCGCATTGCGCGGGCGTCATCGCCGGTCCGCGGGTCGCGTCGGCCGTGCCTTCCGCGACCTTGGCGTCGACGAAGCCGGCGCGCGGCGCGAACGCATGGCGCACGCCGACATCGACGACGGACAGCGCGAGCCCATGCTGCCGTGCCAACACGCTCACCGCAGCGCCGCCGGCGAGGAAGTTCTCGACCATCTGCCAGGTCACGTCGCTCGGATAGGCGGACACGCCGCGCGCGGCCAGGCCATGGTCCGCGGCGAAGACGATCAACTGCGGATCGCGCAGCCGCGGCGCTTCGGTGCCGAGGATCATCCCGAGCCGATGGCCGAGTGTCTCGAGCCGGCCGAGCGCGCCCAGCGGCTTGGTCTTCTGGTCGATGATCTGGTGCAGTCGCGCGTCGAGTGCGACATCGTGAAGGTCGGCAATCGTCGGCAAGGTGCTCATCGGGGTTCGATCAGGCGCCGCAGGGCGCCGGGTTGGAAGTGCTGGTCGATGAAGTCGGCGAGGCCGTCGAAGACCGCATCGAGCGGCCGCGGGGTTTCACCGAACAGGGTTTCGAGCAGCGCCGGTGCTTCGAACAGGCCATGCAAGTAGGCTCCCAGCACGTTGCCGCGCTGCCAGCCGATCGGCTCGCCGTGCGCGTTGCGCAACGCGATCTGCACCGGGGCGTCGGGCTGTGCAGCCGTGCGGCCGTGGCGGATCTCGTAGCCGCCTGCTGCCAGCCCGGACCACGGGCGCCACGCGCCATCGAGGCTGTCGAAGCAGGCCTCGCTGCGGGCCAGCAGCTTGTCGGCGGCGAAACGCGTTTCGAGCGGCAGCAGGCCGAGGCCGGTGGCCGAGCCGCCGTCGACGCCGTGCGGATCGTGCAGCGACACCCCCAGCATCTGCAGCCCGCCGCAGACGCCGAGCAGCGGTGCCCCGCGTGCGGCGTGCGCGGCGATCGGCGCCGCGAGGCCGTGCTCGCGCAACCAGGCGAGGTCGGCCACGGTGTGCTTCGAGCCCGGCAGGATGATCAGATCGGCGCTGTCCAGGTCCTGCGGCCGGCGCGCCCAGATCAGCTGCACGCCGCGCAGCTGGCGCAGCGGCTGGAATTCATCGAGGTTGCTGATGCGCGGATAGGCGACGATCGCGATGCGGTGCGCCACCGGTCCCGCTGCGCAGATCCGTGAGACGGTCTCGACCGCCACACCATCCTCCTCCGGCAGCCCGTGCTCGCGCCACATCGGCAGCACCGCGAGCGTGGGCACGCCGGTCAAGGCTTCGAGCTGTGCCGGCCCGGGCGCCAGCAGCGCCGGATCGCCGCGAAAGCGGTTCAGCACGAAGCCACGCAGCTGGCCGCGTACATCGTCGGGTAGCAACCGGTGCGTGCCGTAGAGGTGCGCGAAGGCGCCGCCGCGGTCGATGTCGGCGACCAGCAGCGCCGTGGCGGTCGACGCGCGCGCAGCGCCGAGGTTGACGTAGTCGCTGGCCTGCAGGTTGATCTCGGCCGGCGAGCCGGCGCCTTCGATGATCACGATGTCGTTCTCGTCCTGCAGCGTGCGCAAGGCGTCGAGCGCCAGGGGCGCCAGCAGCGCGCTGCGGCGATGCCAGGGCACGTCGGCCAGGTCGGCGCGCACGCGGCCGAGCACGATGACCTGGCTGGCGGTGTCACGCTCGGGCTTCAGCAGCACCGGGTTCATGCGCACGTCGGGATCGCGCCGCGCAGCCAGCGCCTGAAAGTACTGTGCGCTGCCGATTTCCGCGCCCATGCCGTCCGGCCCTGGCACGACGCGCGCGTTGTTGCTCATGTTCTGCGCCTTGAACGGCGCCACCTTCAGTCCCTGGCGCGCATACCAGCGGCACAGCGCGGTCGCGAGCCAGCTCTTGCCGGCGTGGCTGGTGGTGCCGAGCACCATCACGGCACGGGCGGTCATGTCGCGACCCGCCAGCGCAGCAGCGCCGCCAGCGCCATCAGCAGCGGCACCACCAGCGCCAGCGCCCGCCGCGATGCGGCGATGGCGGCGGCGATGTCGCCGGCGTGCGGTGGCCTGCCCGCGTCATTCAGCTGATAGACGAACGGCTTGCGCAAGCGCAGCCCGAGCCGCAGCGCAATCGCGGCCATCGGCCAGCCGCTGTTCGGCGAGGGCGTGCGCGCGGCCTGGCGGCGCAGCCTGCGCCAGGCGCGCGGCCGCGGCAGCAGCGCCAGCGCGGTCAAGCGCGCCGGCAGCCACGACAGCAGGTCGTCGGCGCGCGCGGCGGTCTTGCCCATCCACTCGCGCTGGTCGCGGTAGCCCCACATCGCGTCGGCGGTGTTTGCCAGCCGGTACAGCGCGGCGCCGGGCAGCCCGGCGATCACGAAGCACAGCAGCGGCGCGATCACCGAATCGTTGAGGTTCTCGGCCAGTGTCTCGATCGCCGACTCGCGCACCAGGTCCGGATCGAGCGTCGCGGTGTTGCGGCTGACCAGGCGAGAGAGCTGCCGGCGGCCATCGTCGAGGCCGCTGGCGAGGGCGGCGTCGACGGCGCGCACTTCGTCGGCCAGCATGCGCCAGGCGAGCAGCGGCTTCAGCAGCACGCCGAGCACCAGCGCCGCGGCGGCCCAGCCCGCCAGGCCCGACCCCGGACGCAGCAGGCGCCAGACCACCGCTTCGAGCACCCAGGCAAGCAGCGTGATCAGCAGTGCGGCGACAGCCCAAGCCAGCGTGCCGCACAGCCAGCCGCGGCGCGGCGGCTGCCGTTCGAGCCAGGCCTGCGGCCAGGCGAGCAGCGCGCCCATCCATGCCACCGGATGCCAGCGCGTGCGCGGTTCGCCGAACAGGCGGTCGATCAGCATCGCGATGCCGATCGCCGCCGCGGGCAGCAGCGCCAGGGGCGGCGCGTGCAGGTCGGAAAGCCGCACGCTTTCAGTGCCCGCCGAGCCGCGGCAGCGCCGCCCACAGCGTACCGCCGTCGCCGGTCGGCACGCGTTGAATCTGCAGCGCGTGGTCGAAGACCTCGCTGAGCGCATCACGCACCGACGCCGCCTCGGCCGGCCCCTGCGCGACGAGGCGGCCGCGCGCGAGCACGACCAGCCAGTCGGCCGCCAGCGCCAGCGTCAGCTCGTGCAGCACCGAGACCACCGCGGCGCCGGCGGCGGCTTCTTCGCGCATCAGCCGCACCAGCGCGGCCTGGTGCGGCGGATCGAGGTGCGTCGTCGGCTCGTCGAGCAGGAGGATGGGCGCGCGTACCGCCAGTGCGCGCGCGAGCAGCACGCGCTGGCGCTCGCCGCCGGACAAGGTGGCGAGGCGCCGGCCGGCGAAGGCCTCGCATTCGCAGCGTTGCATCGCGCGTTGCACCTCGGCTTCGTCGTCGGCGTCGGGCTGCCCGAGCAGCCCATGCCGCGGCAGGCGGCCGAGCCGCACGATGTCGATCGCCGACAGCTCCGACGGCGCTTCGCCCTGCTGCGCGAGCCAAGCGAGGCAGCGCGCGCGCTCGCGTGCCGGCAGCGACATCACGGGGCGTCCGTGCAGCAGGCGCTCACCGGTCGCCGGCAGCAGGCCGGCGAGGGCGCGCAGCAAGGTCGACTTGCCGGCGCCGTTCGGTCCGACGATCGCGGTCCAGCGCGCCGGCGCGATGTCCAGCGAGACATCGTGCAGAACCGATGCAGCGCCGAGCCGCACGCCGAGGCTGCGGGCCGACAGCGCGGCGGAGCCGGGCGCATCCGTTGCACGCGGGGCCCGCAACATCGAGGCGTCGAGCGCGTCGTTCATCCGCGCCGGCGCTGCCGCAACAGCAACATCAGGTAGCCACCCCCCAGCACGGCGGTCAGCACACCGACCGGCAGCTCCTGCGGCGCAATCAGCGTGCGCGCCGCGAGGTCCGCCGCCAGCAGCAGCACGCCACCGAGCGCCGCCGAGGCCGGCACCAGCAGCGCATGGCGCGCCGCAACGCTGCGTCGTGCCAGGTGCGGCGCGGCCAGGCCGACGAAGCCGACCATGCCGGCCTGCGCCACCGCGACCGCGGTGGCCAGCGCCATCGTCGCGACCAGCGCGAGCCGGATGCCGCCGACGCCGACGCCGAGGCTTGCGGCGGTTTCATCGCCGAGCGTCAGCGCATCGAGCGCACGCGCGGTCGGCCAGGCGGCGGCGAGCGTCAACAGCAGGCCGGCCGCCAGCAGCGTGCAGGCCGGCCAGCCGAGGTAGCCGGTGCTGCCGAGCAGGAAGGCCTGCTTGCCGCGCAGCGCTTCGGGCGCGGCCAGCGTCGCCAGATCGCTCAGCGCGCCGAGCAGGAAACCGACGACGATGCCGGCCAGCAGCAGCGTCGTCGGCTGCACCGCGCCGCGGGCCAGCGTCAGGGTCAGCGTGACGCCGGCGAGCGCGCCGGCGAAGGCAGCGGCGACGAGGCCGAAACGCGCCAGCTGCCCGGCAGTCACCGGGCTCAGCACGCTCCCGGCCAGCGCACTGGCCGCCAGCACCAGCACGACGGCCAGCGTGGCCCCCGGTGCCGCGCCGAGCAGGAAGGGTTCGGCCAGCGGATTGCGGAACAGCCCCTGCGCCAGCGCGCCGCCCAGGCCGAGCAGCGCACCCACGAGCCACGCGCCCAAGGTGCGCGGCGCGCGGATCTGCCACAGCACGAGGTCCGACATCGCATCCGGCGGCAGCGACCAGCCTTCGCTGCCGGCGGCCAGCCCGGCGAGCAGCAGCAGCGCGGTCAGCGCGCCCAGCAGTGCGGCCGTGCGCAGCGGTGTCATGACGACCCCTCGTCCGGTGAGTACACCGGCCGATCCCCCGGGGGGGTGAGCGCGGACGTGATTCGTCCAGTGGACGAATCACGCCAGCGAACGGCCGGCTTGGGAGCGGCCCGGCGCTCGGCCCGCAATGCCGCGATCGGCTGCTTCATGGTTTGGCGGGCAGCCGCTGCAGGCAATCGGCAAGCAGCTCGGCCGCTTCGCCGAGCCGCGGGCCGGGGCGGATCAGCAGCTCGTAGCGGGCGTGCGGAAAGCCGCAGTGGCGGCCCTGGCGCAGTGCGGGCAGGCTTTGCCAGCCGGGGCGCTGCGGCATCGTGGCGAGGTCGCGGTCGACGGCCATCAAGATATCGGGCGAATGACGCGGCACCCACTCGGGGTTCAGCCGCGGAAACGGGCCCAGCGCGGCCGGCACCGCGTTGGCCAGCCCCAGGCGCGCCAGCGTCTCGCCGATGAACGACGCGGCGCCGGCGGCATACCCGGAGCTGTCGATCTCGAAGTAGACGCGCTGCCCGCGCACGGCCGGCGGCACGCGTGCGGCGGCGGCATCGATGCGCGCCTGGATGCGCTGCCACAGCGGCTCGGCACGGCCCGGCAGCTGGAGCAGGCGTTCGAGCTCGTGCAGTGAATGCCGCACGTCCTCGTGCGTCTCGGAGCGCAGCACCCGCACGTCGAGGCCGAGCGCCTGCAGCCGGTCGATCACCCGCGCCGACGGCGCCGCGAGCACGAGATCCGGCTTCAGCGCGACGATGCGTTCGATCTGCGCATCGTCCAGGCCGCCGAGCCTGGGCAACTGGAGCACGGCGTCCGGCCAGTTCGAATAGCGGTCGATGCCGACCAGGCGCTCGCAGGCGCCGAGCGCGCAGACGCTTTCGGTCAGCGAGGGCAACAGCGAGACGATGCGCTGCGGCCCGGCGGCGAGAGACCAGGGCGCCGCCGACGCGAGCAGCGCAACCAGGATGAGGCGCAGCAGCTGGGCAAGCATCAGGCATTCTCCCGCGGCAGCGCGAGCGCACGGCCGGCGACCATCAGCGTGACCCGCTCGCAGGCGCGGCCGAGGCGCTGGTGCAGCGTGCCGAGCGCGTCGACGCAGCGCCGCGCTTCGGGCGACAGCGGCGACAGCCCGAGGCCGATCTCGTTGGACACCAGCACGACCGGACCGGTGCTGCTCGCCAGCGCGGCGACCAGGTCGTCCACCGTGCCGTCCCAGGCCGCCTCGTCGAGCGACGGCCCGTGCAGCGGCATCAGCAGGTTGGTGGCCCACAGCGTCAGGCAATCGACGAGTAGCAGCCGCTGTGGTGCGGCCTGCGCGCGCAGCGTCGCGCCGAGTGCGCGCGGCTCTTCGAGCGTGCGCAAGGCCGGGACACGCGCGGCGCGTTCTATCTGATGACGCGCAATGCGAGCGGCCATCTCGGCGTCGCCGGCGAGCGCGGTGGCGATCAGCAGCGCGTCGTGGCCGGGCGTGGCCAGCCACGCGGCGGCGCGGATCTCGGCGGCGCGCGACTTGCCGCTCTTCTGGCCACCGAGGATCAGCTCGTGCATCGCGCGGCGCCTTCGCTCGCTCAGCGGCCCGGCCAGTCCCAGCGCACGCCGATCCAGGCCTGGCGGCCGAGCGCCTGGTAGTCGCGCACCGGCTCGATGTCGCGGTCGGTCGCGTTCAGCAGCTTGGCTTCGAGCTGCCATTGCGGCGCCAAGCGCCAGCGCGCGCGCAGGTCGATCGTCGTGTACTGCGCGAGCACCTTGCCGCCGTCGGGCCGTGCGCCGACGTTCAGCGCGGCAACACCGACCAGCCAGGCGCCGGCGTCGTGATCGAGCGAGACGCTGGCCTGGTGCGCGGCGCGGCGCTGCAGGCGCTGGCCGGTGTCGGCATCCTTGGCGTCGACGAAATCGAGCGCCGCGCGGCCCTGCCATGCGCCGAACTGCGCGCCGCCGGCGAGGCTCAGGCCCTGCAGCCTCGCGCGGCCGATGTTCGCGGCGCAGCCGAAGTTGAACGCCGGGTCGTTCGGGCAACGGCTGCGGTCCGGCTCGTAGGCGACCATGTCGCGCGTGCGGTTGCGGTAGGCGGTCGCCGAAAAATCGGCGCCGGTCCAGCGGCCATCGATGCCGAGTTCGATGCTCTTCGAGCGCTCGGGTCGGATCGTCGGCACGCCGTAGCCGGGGTAGAAGAGGTCGTTGAAGCTCGGTGCCTTGAACGACTGGCCGGCGAGCGCACGCACGCGCCAGCCGGCGCCGACGGCGATCGAGGCGCCGAGGCGGCCGGTGTCCACCTCGCCGTAGACCGAGTTGTCGTCGTGGCGCAGGTCGGCCTGCAGGTTCAGGCCGTTGAAGCTGCCGGCATAGGCCAGCACGAGCGCATCGTTGTCGCGCTTGGGTTCGCCGTTGAAACCGGTGGCCAGCGCCTCTTCGCGCAGGGCTTCATAGGCCAGCGTCACGCGCTGCTCGGCCGCCATGCGCCAGGTGGCCTGGGCATCGAGCTGGCGGCGCTGCGTGCGGAAGCGATCGATCTGGCGGCCGCCGGTGTGCGAATCGCCTTGCTGCGTCGCGATGCGCACGAGCGACGACCAGTCAGGGGTCCAGGTGGCGTTCCAGGCGAGAGCGGCGACTTGGGTTTCGAGGCGGTTGCGGAAATCGGGTGTCGCATCCGGTGCGTAGGTCGGCGGCAGGAACTCGCTGGCGTCGTACTGCGTATTCAGGCGCGTTTCGAGCAGCGTGGCGTCGATGCGCTGGCCCTTCGCCGGCTGCCACCCAAGGCGCGCTTGGGCCGTGCTGCGGCGGAACCCGTCGACATCGGGGTTGTGGTTGCCGAAGCGGTCGTTCGGCCGCAGCGTCGACACGCCTTCGAGCCGCTCGTGCGAGACGCCGCCGGCGATGTCGAAGCTGCCGAAGGCCGCGCCGGCATGCAGCGAGCCTTCACGCGCGCCATAACCGCCCGCGGCGAGGCGCACCGACGCATGCGGCGCGCTGTCGCCGCGGCGCGTGAAGATCTGCACGACGCCGCCGGCGCCGTCCGCGCCGTAGAGGCTGGAGGCCGGCCCGCGCAGCACCTCGATGCGCTCGATCGACGCGAGGCTCAGCGCCTCGAGCTCGGCATAACCGAGCGTCGCCGAGCCGATGCGCACGCCGTCGACCAGCACCAGCGTATTGCCCGAGCCGGCACCGCGGATGAAGATGCTGGCGTTGGCGCCGGGTCCGCCGTTGCGCGAGACCTGCACGCCGGCTTCGCGGCGCAGCAGGTCCTCGACCGAGTCGGCGGTCGAGCGGTTGATGCGCTCGGCGTCGATGATCACGACGTCGGCGGCGATCTTGCTGGCGGGCAGCGGCTCGCGCGCGCCGATCACGACGATCGGTTCGCTGCGGGCTGGATTCTGTGCGGCGGCGGGCAGCGCGGCGCAAGCGGCGGCCAGCGCCAAGGCGTGCAAACGGGTGCGCGACGCGGCAGGTCGGCGCTTCGAAGGGCAATGGATCATGAGTACTGCGCGAGCGGTGGACGTGCTGGCCTGCGACCCCGCAGGCTGGCACCTTACGGCGCGCCGCGAATGCAGCGCGCCACCTCGTTGGCCGGTATCCGGGCTGGCGGAGACGGCCCCTGTGCCCTTCCCAGACGCATCACGCGCCCAGTGGGATTCGACAGGAGCTGAAGGGAGTTCCCTCGTCCGCTTACCGTTGCGGGGGCAGCTCAGGTTGAGGTTCGGCCGGTCGGCCTGGCCTGTCCTGATTCCCGTTGAACTGCGCCGTCCGAGAAACGGGCGGCGCGAGCACCAACGGCGCGCATCATACCGGTCGATACTTCGGTCGAGGCTCAGGCCCGCGGCGTGGCGCCGAGGCGGAAGTAGTCGCACCAGCGGCTGACGGCGCAGGCGCTGCAGCGCGGCGTGCGCGCGACGCAGACATAGCGACCGTGCAGGATCAGCCAGTGGTGCGCCTCGACGCGGTACGGCTCGGGCACGCGTTCCTCGAGGCGCAGCTCGACGTCCAGCGGGTTCCTGCCCGGCGCCAGGCCGGTGCGGTTGCTAACCCGGAAAATGTGCGTGTCGACGGCCATCGTCGGCTCGCCGAAGGCCACGTTCAGCACCACGTTGGCGGTCTTGCGGCCGACGCCCGGCAGCGCTTCGAGCGCCGCGCGGCTGCGCGGCACCCGGCCGCCGTGCTGGTCGACCAGGATGCGGCACGTGGCGAGGAGGTGCTTGGCCTTGTTGCGGTACAGGCCGATCGTGCGGATGTACTCGCTGACGCCTTCGACGCCGAGCGCGAGCAGCTTCTGCGGCGTGTTGGCGACCGGGAACAGCCGCCGCGTCGCCTTGTTGACGCCGACGTCGGTGGCCTGCGCCGACAACAGCACCGCGGCGAGCAGCTCGAAGACGCTGGTGTATTCGAGCTCGCTGGCCGGCTGCGGGTTGGCGGCGGCCAGCGTCGCAAAGAAGGGTTCGATGTCTTCAATTTTCATCGGCGGAAGTGGTGTTGCAGCAGCGGTTGGACCTGGATCGCGACGATGCACAGCAGGATCAGCCCGGCGCCGGCGAAGCCGCTGGCACTCAGGCGGTCGCCCATGAAGAGCGCACCGAAGGCGGCGGCGAAGACAGTTTCGGACGACAGGATGATCGCCGCGTCGGCCGGATGCGCGTGGCGCTGGCCGACCACCTGCAGCGTGAAGCCGATGCCGACCGAGACGATGCCGGTGTAGAGGATCGCGCCGGCGGCGGTGCGCAGGCCTTCGGCGCTGACCGGCTCGGTCAGCAGGCCGAGCACGCCGCTGAGCAATGCGCAGACGGCGAACTGCCCGCAGGCCAGCGTGTACGCGCCGCGCAGCCGGTTCGCGACGCGGCCGACCAGCAGCACGTGGAAGGCCCAGGGCAGCGTGCTGGCGAGCACCCACAGGTCGCCGGTGGACAGGCCCGCGATCGAGGCGCCGGTCATCAACCAGGTGCCGGCGAGGCAGCCGAGCGACGCTGGCCACACGCTCCAGTGCGGCCCTTGGCGCAGCAGCACCCAGGCGAGCAGCGGCACCAGCGGAACGTACAGCGCAGTCAGGAAGCCGGCGTTGGTGACGCTGGTGCTGACGAGGCCGATCTGCTGCAGCACGACGCCGATGCACAGCAGCAGCCCGAGCAGCACGATCCAGGCGAAGTCGCGCCGGCCTGGGCGATGGCCGTGGCGGCGCAGCTGCTGCTGTTCACGCAGAGCCAGCGGCAGCACGACCAGCGCGCCAAGCACGAAACGCACGCCGGTGAAAGTCAGCGGCCCGACGCCGGCCATGCCGAGCGCCTGGCCGACGAAGGCCGAGCCCCAGATCAACGCGGCGAGCAGCAGCAGGCCACCTGATTGCAGGCGCGACAGCGGCGCCGGGCCGGTGGCGAGCGGCCCGGTGGGCAGCGCGGAGCTCATCGGTCGGCGCCGCCGTTGCCGTGATGGCCGCTGCGCCGGTCGGCCGCCTTGGCGGCGAGGCGCTCATCGTTCTCGCGCCGCTCGCGCTCGACACGCAGCTGGTGGAACGCATAACGCTCGCGCGCGGTCTCGGCTTGCTGCGGCGACCAGGCGTCCCACCCGCTGCGCTCGACGCTGACCGGCTCCATCGCGATGCAATCGACCGGACAAACTGGCACGCACAGCTCGCAGCCGGTGCACAGCGCATCAACCACCGTGTGCATCAGTTTCGGCGCGCCGATGATGCAGTCGACCGGGCAGGCCTTGATGCACAGCGTGCAGCCGATGCACCAGGCTTCGTCGATCAGCGCCAGCTTCAGCGGGCCTTCTTCGCCGTGTTCGGGGTCCAGCGGCAGCAGGGCCTGGCCGGTGATGCGAGCCAGGCGCTCGATGCCCTCGGCGCCGCCGGGGGGACAGCGGTTGATCGGGGCGTCGCCGGCGGCGATCGCTTCGGCGTAGTGCCGGCAATCGGGGTAGCCGCAGCGCGTGCATTGCGTCTGCGGCAGCGCAGCGTCGATGTCTTCGACGAGCGCGCTGACAGGGGAGCGAAGGGCGGCGGTGGGGCTCACCGCCGGATTATCGGCGGCGCTTTCAGCCGCGGCGGCCGCTGCGCTTGCGTTCCGACGGCACGGGCTCGAGCACTTCCGGCTCGTTGTAGCGCTCGATGAAGGCCTTGATTTCCGGGTAGACCTTCTCGCGCCAGCGGCGGCCTGAGAAGATGCCGTAGTGGCCGGCGCCTTCGACGTCGTAATGGAACTGGCGCGACTTCGGGATGCCGGTGCACAGCTCGTGCGCGGCCTTGGTCTGGCCGGCGCCGGAGATGTCGTCGAGCTCGCCTTCGACGGTCATCAGCGCGCTGGTCGTGATGTCCTGCGGCCGCACCAGCGTGCCTTGCACGTCCCAGGTGCCGTTGACCAGCGCGAAGTCCTGGAACACGGTCTTGATCGTGTCGAGGTAGTACTCGGCCGGCATGTCGAGCACGGCGTTGTACTCGTCATAGAACTCGCGATGCGAGTCGGCGCTGTCGTCGTCGCCGCGCACCAGGTCGAGGAAGTAGTCGTAGTGCGATGACAGGTGGCGGTCCGGGTTCATCGCGACGAAGCCGGTGTGCTGCAGGAAGCCCGGATAGACGCGGCGACCGGCGCCGGGGAAGTTCGTCGGCACGCGATAGATCACGTTGTTCTCGAACCACTCGAAGCTCTTGTTCATCGCCAGGTTGTTCACCGCGGTCGGCGAGCGGCGGGCATCGATCGGGCCGCCCATCATCGTCAGCGTGCGCGGCGTGAACTCGCCCTTGGTGGCCAGCAGCGACACCGCGGCCAGCACCGGCACGGTCGGCTGGCACACCGAAATCACGTTGCACTCGGGACCGATGTGGCGGATGAACTCCTGCACATAGGCGATGTAGTCGTCGAGGTGGAACGGGCCGTCCTCGACCGGCACGTTGCGCGCATCGGTCCAGTCGGTGATGTACACCTTGTGGTCGTGCAGCAGCATCTTGACGGTGTCGCGCAGCAGCGTCGAGTGGTGACCCGACAGCGGCGCGACGACCAGCACCGTCGGCTGGGACTTCATCTTCTCGAGCACCGGCGCGTCGTCGGTGAAACGCTTGAAGCGCAGCAGCCGGCAGAACGGCTTGGTGATCGTCACCTGCTCCTGCACGGCGACTTCGACGCCATCGACCGTGGCACCGCGGATGTCGAATTCCGGTTTCTCGTATTCCTTGGCCAGCCGGTGCATCAGATCGAAGCCGGCCGACACGCGCTGGGCCAACGGCGTGTGCGTGAAGGGCGACAACGGATGGTTGTAGAGCTTCGACGAGGCGCTGGCGAACTCGGCAAACGGCGCCATCAGAGCGCGTTGGGTTTCATACCACTGGTACAGCATGTCGAAGCGACTCCGGTCTGGTCAGATTTGCTGCAGCGCAGCATGGAGGATAGTACCCCGAACATGGTGAGGCCGCTCGAGCAATGGCGATTACGGAAAAACACGTAACTTTGAACCCCTGATCGAGCGGCGCGTGGCGGCCTCAGAGCACCTTGGCGATCGACGCGGCGACGTAGTCGATGTTGCGGGTGTTCAGCGCGGCGACGCAGATACGGCCCGAATCGACACCGTAGACGCCGAATTCGCTGCGCAAACGCTGCATTTGCTCAGTCGAAAGCCCGGAGTAGCTGAACATGCCGACCTGCGACCGGATGAAGCTGAAGTCCTGCTGGACGCCCGCTGCGGCCAGCTTGTCGATCAGCAGCGTGCGCATCTGCTTGATGCGCTGGCGCATCCCGGCGAGCTCTTCTTCCCACATCTTGCGCAACGCGGGCGTCTCGAGCACCGTGGCGACCACCTGCGCGCCATGCGTGGGCGGGTTCGAGTAGTTGGTGCGGATCACGATCTTCAGCTGCGACAGCACCTTGGCCGCCTCGTCCTTGCTCGTGCAGACGACGCTCAGCGCGCCGACCCGCTCGCCGTAGAGCGAGAAACTCTTCGAGAACGAGGTCGAGACGAAGAAGTCCATGCCCGAGGCGACGAACTGCTGGATCACCGCGCCGTCTTCGGCGATGCCTTCGCCGAAGCCCTGGTAGGCCATGTCGAGGAAGGGAATCAGCGCGCGCGCCTTCAGAACTTCGACAACGCGGGTCCACTGTGCCGGGGTGATCTCGTAGCCGGTGGGGTTGTGGCAGCAGGCATGCAGCACGACGATCGTGCCGGCAGGCGCGGCCTGCAGCGCGCCGAGCATGTCGTCGAAGCGCACGCCGCGCTTTTCGGCGTCGTAGTACGGGTAGCTCTCGACCGGGAAGCCGGCGCTGGTGAACAGCGCGCGGTGGTTTTCCCAGCTCGGATCGCTGATCAGCACCTTGGCGGTCGGGCGCAGCTTCTTCAGGAAGTCGGCGCCGATCTTCAGCCCGCCGGTGCCGCCGAGGGCCTGCACCGTCGCGACGCGGCCGGCCTTCAGAATCTCGCTGTCGGCGCCGAACACCAGGCCTTGCACCGCCTTGTCGTAGGCCGCGATGCCGTCGATCGGCAGGTAGCCGCGCGGCTTGTGCGCATCGACCAATTGGTGCTCGGCCGCCTGCACGCAATTGAGCAGCGGCAGCTTGCCGTTGTCGTCGAAGTAGACCCCGACGCCGAGGTTCACCTTGGCCGGGTTCGGGTCGGCATTGAATTGCTCGTTCAGGCCCAGGATCGGGTCGCGCGGGGCCATGTCGACGGCGGCAAACAGCGTCATCTCGAGATCATCCTGTCAGAAGGGTGGCAGCAGCCGGCGGGGGGTGAAGGGGGGAGGGCTGCAGGCCCCGTGGTTGCTGCGCTACGCTGTCAGACCGACCAGGGCAGCCCAGGAACAACCCCGAAGGCGCCTCATTTTAGTTCAGGGATTACCCGATGACCGAACTCGTTGCCGTCGACACCGCGGCCCCGCTGCAAGGCGAATTCGTGAGCTTTCCGGATTCGCCGTTCCAGCTTTTCCAGCCGTATCCGCCAGCGGGCGACCAGCCGACGGCGATCGATCAGCTGGTCGAGGGCGTCAACGACGGCCTGACCTATCAGACGCTGCTCGGCGTCACCGGCTCCGGCAAGACCTTCACGATGGCCAACGTCATTGCACGGATGGGGCGGCCGGCGATCGTCTTCGCGCCGAACAAGACGCTGGCCGCGCAGCTGTACAGCGAGTTCCGCGAGTTCTTCCCGAAGAACGCGGTCGAGTATTTCGTCAGTTATTACGACTACTACCAGCCCGAAGCCTACGTGCCGCAGCGCGATCTCTTCATCGAGAAGGACTCGTCGATCAACGAGCACATCGAGCAGATGCGGCTGTCGGCGACGAAGAGCGTGCTGGAGCGGCGCGACACGGTGATCGTGGCCACCGTCAGCGCGATCTACGGCATCGGCAAGCCCGAGGACTACAGCGAGATGCGCTTCATCGTGCGCAGCGGCGACAAGATCGGCCAGCGCGACGTCATCGCGCAGCTGATCCGCATGCAGTACTCGCGCAACGAGGCCGACTTCTCGCGCGGTACCTTCCGCGTGCGCGGCGACACGATCGACGTCTTCCCGGCCGAGCACTCCGAGCTGGCGATCCGGATCGAGCTCTTCGACGACGAGATCGAGACCCTGTCGCTGCTGGACCCGCTGACGGGCCGCATCCGCCAGAAGGTGCCGCGCTTCGTGATCTACCCGTCGAGCCACTACGTGACGCCGCGCGACCGCGTGGTGGCGGCAATCGAGACCATCAAGGCCGAGCTGCGCGAGCGGCTGGCCGAGCTGGTCGGCGCCGGCAAGCTGGTCGAGGCCCAGCGGCTGGAGCAGCGCACGCGCTTCGACCTCGAGATGATGCAGGAGGTCGGCCACTGCAAGGGCATCGAGAACTACACGCGGCACCTGTCGGGCGCGAAGCCCGGTGACCCGCCGCCGACGCTGGTCGACTACCTGCCGAAGGACGCGATCATGTTCCTCGACGAGAGCCACGTGCTGATCGGGCAGTTGGGCGGCATGTTCAATGGCGACCGCGCCCGCAAGACGGTGCTGGTCGAATACGGCTTCCGGCTGCCGAGCGCGCTCGACAACCGGCCGCTGCAGTTCGCCGAGTTCGAGACCAAGGTGCGCCAGGCGGTGTTCGTCTCGGCGACGCCGGCGGCCTACGAGCAGCAGCATGCGGGCCAGGTCGTCGAACAACTGGTGCGGCCGACCGGCCTGGTCGACCCGATCGTCGAAGTGCGGCCGGCGGCGACGCAGGTCGACGACGTGCTGCAGGAGATCCGCGACCGCGTCGAGGTGCGCGAGCGGGTGCTGATCACCACGCTGACCAAGCGCATGGCCGAACAGCTCACCGACTACCTGACCGACAACGGCGTCAGGGTGCGCTACCTGCACTCGGACATCGATACCGTCGAGCGCGTCGAGATCATTCGCGACCTGCGGCTCGGCGTGTTCGACGTGCTGGTCGGCATCAACCTGCTGCGCGAGGGCCTGGACATCCCGGAGGTCTCATTGGTCGCGATCCTCGACGCCGACAAGGAAGGCTTCCTGCGCGCCGAGCGCAGCCTGATCCAGACCATCGGCCGTGCGGCGCGCAACATCAACGGCCGCGCGATCCTCTATGCCGACAAGATGACCGACTCGATGCGCAAGGCGCTCGGCGAGACCGAGCGGCGGCGCAACAAGCAGATCGAGCACAACACGGCGATGGGCATCGTGCCGCGCAGCGTCAGCAAGCAGGTGCGCGAGATGATCGACGGCATCGTCAGCGCGCAGGACGACAAGTCCAAGCTGAAGGGCTTCGTCGAGGCGGCGGCCGGTGACGTGCTGTCCGAGAAGGACCTGGCCAAGCGCATCAAGCAGCTCGAGAAGCAGATGCTCGAGCATGCGAAGAACCTGGAGTTCGAGAAGGCGGCGCGGGTGCGCGACCAGCTCGCCGCGCTGCGCGAGCAGGCCTTCGGTGCGGGCGGTGCACACGACGCGAGCGCGCTGCCACCGGTGCGTTGATCCCGCAGGGATCGCCAGCGGGGCCTTGGGCTATGCTGCCGGTCCGTGCTGTTCTTCCGCCGCCGTCCCTTGCCCGAGCTCAACATCCTGATGGTTTGCCTCGGGAACATCTGCCGCTCGCCGACCGCGGAGGCGGTGCTGCGCACGAAGCTCGCGCGGGCGGGCCTCGACACCCGGATCGTGGTGGCTTCGGCCGGGACGCACGGCGAGCGCGGTGGCGCGCCGGACGCGCGGGCCGTGGCGGCGGGGGCCAAGCGCGGTTACGACTTGTCGGGCATTCGATCGCGCCGCCTGGCGGTCGACGATTTCGAGCGTCACGACTGGGTGCTGGCGATGGACCATGACAACCTCGGTCACCTCGAGAAGATGTGTCCGCCGGAGCTGCAAGAGCGTGTGGGCCTGCTGCTGCAGCACGCGCCCGGGCTCGGATTGCACGAGGTGCCGGATCCGTACTACGGCGGGCCGGCCGGCTTCGACCGCGTGCTCGACCTGATCGAGCCGGCCTGCGACGGGCTGATCCTGACGCTGCGCAAGCGCCTGGGAACTTCCTGAGGCAATCTCGACCGAATTAGTCGGCTTCAGATATACTTGACTACGGCAGTCGGATAAAGGCTGCCATTCGGGTAAACCCGTCGGCATCAAACACCGGCCTGACAGCCGCCAACCACAACGGTCGTCAAGCTGCGGCGTCTTGCCGCAGGGCACACTCAGGAGAAACCCCCATGCGTCTGACCACCAAAGGCCGCTTCGCCGTGACTGCGATGATCGATCTGGCCCTTCGCTCGAACAACGGGCCAGTCGCGCTCGCGGCGATCAGCCAGCGGCAACAGATCTCGCTGTCCTACCTCGAACAACTCTTCGGCAAGCTGCGTCGGCACGAGCTCGTCGAAAGCACCCGCGGCCCCGGCGGTGGCTACTCGCTGGGCCGCAAGGCCGAGGAGATCACCGTCGCCGACATCATCGTCGCCGTCGACGAACCCATCGATGCCACCGGTTGCGCCGGCAAGGAAAATTGCATGGGTGACGATGCCGGCCGCTGCATGACCCACGACCTGTGGGCCAGCCTGAATCAGAAAATGATCGAGTACCTCGATTCGATCTCGCTGAAGAAGCTTGTCGACGACCAGCTCGCCAAGGGCGTGTCGATCGAGGAAGCGCCGATCAAGCGCGCGATCTCCACCGTGCCGGTCGTCAAGCCGATCAAGGTGACGGCGCCGAATTCGGTGTTCGCACTCGGCAGCGCCATGTCGAAGTGATTCCCTGCAGACCACTCTTTCGCCCATGACTCCGCATTTCCCCATCTACCTGGACTACGGCGCGACGACGCCGGTTGACCCCCGTGTCGTCGACGCAATGATCCCGTGGTTGCACGAGCACTTCGGCAATCCGGCGTCCCGCAGCCACGCCTGGGGGTGGGAAGCGGAAGAGATCGTCGAGAAGTCGCGCGAGAAGGTGGCCGCGCTGGTGGGCGCCGATCCACGCGAGATCATCTGGACCTCGGGCGCGACCGAATCGATCAACCTGGCGCTCAAGGGCGCGGCGCAGTTCTACAAGACGCGCGGCAAGCACCTGATCACCCTGAAAACCGAGCACAAGGCCGTGCTCGACACGATGCGCGAGCTGGAGCGCCAAGGCTTCGAGGTGACCTACCTCGACGTGATGGAAAACGGCCTGCTGGATCTCGACCAGTTCAAGGACGCGCTGCGCCCGGACACGATCCTCGTGTCGGTGCTGCTGGTCAGCAACGAGATCGGCGTGATCCAGGACATCCCGACCATCGGCGCGATGTGCCGCGAGCGCGGCATCATCTTCCACGTCGATGCGGCGCAGGCCACCGGCAAGGTGTCGATCGACCTGGCGAAGCTCCCGGTCGACCTGATGAGCCTGGCCTCGCACAAGACCTACGGCCCGAAGGGCATCGGCGCGCTCTACGTGCGGCGCAAGCCGCGCGTGCGCATCGAGGCGCAGATGCACGGCGGCGGCCACGAGCGCGGCATGCGCTCGGGCACCCTGGCGACGCACCAGATCGTCGGCATGGGCGAGGCCTACCGCCTCGCGCGCGAGGAGATGGGCACCGAGATCGAACGCATCCGCATGTTGCACAACAAGATGCTGGCGGGCCTGCAGGACATCGAGCAGGTCTTCGTCAACGGCGACCTCTCCGCCCGAGTGCCGCACAACCTCAACATGTCCTTCAACTTCGTCGAGGGCGAGTCGCTGATCATGGGCGTCAAGGGCATCGCGGTGTCGTCGGGCTCGGCCTGCACCTCGGCGAGCCTGGAGCCGAGCTACGTGCTGCGCGCGCTCGGCCGCAGCGACGAGTTGGCGCATTCGAGCCTGCGCATGACGATCGGCCGCTTCACGGTCGAGAGCGACATCGACTACGCCGTCAGCACGCTGAAGGATCGCGTGGCCAAACTGCGCGAGCTGTCGCCGCTGTGGGAGATGTACCGCGACGGCGTCGACCTCAGCACGATCCAGTGGTCAGCACATTGAATTTGCATTCGTTGGAGTACGGACATGGCATACAGCAACAAGGTCATCGATCACTACGAAAACCCGCGCAACGTCGGCTCGTTCGAGAAGGGTGACGAGACGGTCGGCACCGGCATGGTCGGCGCGCCGGCTTGCGGCGACGTGATGAAGCTGCAGATCAAGGTCAACCCGGCGACCGGGCTGATCGAGGACGCGCGCTTCAAGACCTACGGCTGCGGCTCGGCGATCGCCTCGTCGTCGCTGGTCACCGAGTGGGTCAAGGGCAAGACCCTCGACGAGGCGATGACGATCAAGAACACGACCATCGCCGAAGAGCTGGCGCTGCCGCCGGTGAAGATCCACTGCTCGATCCTCGCCGAGGACGCGATCAAGGCCGCGGTGAAGGACTACCAGGCCAAGCATGGTGATACGGCGGCGGCTCCGGCCGCCGAAGCGACCGGTGCGCACTGAACCCATGGCTGTCACGCTGTCAGAAGCCGCTGCGCGCCATGTCTCCCGCTACATCGCCAAGCGCGGCAAGGGCGTGGGCGTGCGGCTGGGCATCAAGACCACCGGCTGCTCGGGCCTGGCCTACAAGCTCGAGTACGCCGACGATGTGGCCCCCGAGGACCATGTGTTCGAGGGCCACGGCGTCAAGATCCTGGTCGATCCGAAGAGCCTGCCGTACATCGACGGCACCGAGCTCGACTTCGTGCGCGAGGGCCTGAACGAAGGCTTCAAGTTCCACAACCCGCGCGAGAAGGATCGTTGTGGCTGCGGGGAATCGTTCCGCGTCTGACAACGCCCGTTCCCCGATGCAACGACGGCGCGGTGTGGTTCGACCGCGCCTTTGTTTTGTGTTGACCTGACGATCCATGCCTTCGATGAAGCTCAGCGACGACGATTTCACGCTGTTCGGACTGCCGCAGCGCATGGCGCTGGACCGCGCCGCGCTCGACGAGCAATGGCGCGGCCTGCAGGCGACGGTGCATCCGGACCGCTTCGTCGGCGAGGGCGCTTCGGCGCAGCGCGTGGCGATGCAATGGGCCGTTCGTGTCAACGAGGCCTATCGACGCCTGAAGGATCCGCTCAAGCGCGCCGCTTATCTGTGCGAGCTGCGTGGCGAGCCGATCGACGCCGAGAACAACACCGCGATGCCGGCCGACTTCCTGCACCAGCAGATGGCCTGGCGCGAGGCGCTCGACGAGGCGGCCGATGCGCCGGCCGTCGAGCAACTCGACGGCGAGATTGCGCGCCATGAGGCCGGCCTGGTGGAACGGCTGCTCCACACGCTCGACGACGCGCAGGATGCGGCCGCCGCAGCGCAGCAGGTGCGGGCGCTGATGTTCGTCGCGCGCTTCCGCGACGACATCCATCGCCGGCTCGAAGCGCTCGACGCCTGACCTCCTTCGACAACACCAAGACTCACCGCCGCCATGGCCTTGCTGCAGATCTCCGAACCCGGCCAGTCGCCCGACCCGCATGCGCGGCGCATCGCGGTGGGCATCGACTTGGGCACCACGCACTCGCTGGTCGCCGCGATGCGTCACGGCATGGCCGAGTGCCTGCCCGACGGCGCCGGCCGCGTGATCCTGCCGTCGGTCGTGCGCTACACGCCGAACAACGGCCGGCAGATCGGCTTCGACGCCCAGGCGGTGCAGGCCGAGGACCCCGAGAACACGATCGTCTCGGTCAAGCGGCTGATGGGCCGCAAGCTGGCCGACGTCACCGGCGCAGCCAAGCTGCCGTACCGCTTCGTCGATCAGCCCGGCATGGTGGCGATCGACACACGCGCCGGCCTGAAGACGCCGGTCGAGGTCTCGGCCGAGATCCTCGCCACCTTGCGCCAGCGCGCCGAGGACAGCTTCAACGACGACCTCTATGGCGCAGTGATCACCGTGCCGGCGTACTTCGACGACGCACAGCGCCAGGCGACCAAGGACGCAGCGCAGCTGGCTGGACTGAACGTGCTGCGCCTGATCAACGAGCCGACAGCCGCCGCGGTGGCCTACGGTCTCGACAACGGCAGCGAAGGGCTTTACGCGGTCTACGACCTCGGCGGCGGCACCTTCGACATCTCGCTGCTGCGGCTGTCGCGCGGCGTGTTCGAGGTCGTCGCGACCGGCGGCGATGCCGCGCTCGGGGGTGATGACTTCGACCATGCGCTGGCCGACTGGGCGCTGCAGCAGGCCGGTGTGCACGCGACGAGCGCGCAGGACAAGCGCAGCGTGCTGGTCGCCGCGCGGGCGGCGAAGGAGGCCCTGAGCGCTTCACCCGAGGCGACGTTGCGCTGCACGCTCGCCGGTGGCGAGGTCGCGATCGCCGTCACCGCGGAACAACTCGAGAGCCTGGTGCGCCCGTTGATCGACCGCACGCTGATGGCGGTGCGCCGCGTGCTGCGCGATGCGCGCCTGCGCAAGGACGAGGTGCAGGGGGTGGTCATGGTCGGCGGCTCGACCCGCATGCCCGCGGTGCGGGAGGCGGTCGGCGAGCTGTTCGGCCGGCCGCCGCTGGTCAACCTGAACCCCGACGAGGTCGTCGCGCTCGGCGCCGCGATCCAGGCCAACGCACTGGCCGGCAATGCGCGCGATGGCGAACTGCTGCTGCTCGACGTGATCCCGCTGTCGCTCGGCCTCGAGACGATGGGCGGGCTGGTCGAGCGGGTGATCGAGCGCAACACGACGATCCCGGTGGCCAAGGCCCAGGACTTCACGACCTTCAAGGACGGCCAGACGGCGATGGCGATCCACGTCGTGCAGGGCGAGCGCGAGCTGGTCGCCGACTGCCGCTCGCTGGCCCGCTTCGAGCTGCGCGGCATTCCGCCGATGGCCGCTGGCGCGGCGCGCATCCGCGTCAGCTTCCAGGTCGATGCCGACGGGCTGCTGAGCGTCTCGGCGCGCGAGCTCGGCTCGGGCGTCGAGGCGGCGGTGGTCGTCAAGCCGAGCTACGGGCTCGCCGACGACCAGATCGCGCAGATGCTGCGCGAAGGTTTCGCCAGCGCCGAAACCGACATGGCTGCGCGCCGCCTGGGCGAAGCGCGCGTCGAGGCCGAGCGCATGTCGCTGGCCACGCGCGCCGCGCTGGCCGCCGACGGCGACCTGCTCGACGACGGTGAACGCAGCGCGATCGAAGCGCTGCTCGAGGCGCTGGCGCGCACCGCGGCGAGCGACGATGCCGCGGCAATCGACACCGCGGTCGAGGCGCTGGCCGACGGTACCGAAGCCTTCGCGGCAGCGCGCATGAACCGCGGCATCCGCGCCGCGTTGACCGGCCGCAAGGTCGACGACATCTGACTCACGTTTTCCAGCCCATGCCCGTCATCAAGATCCTGCCGCACCCCGAGTACTGCCCGGAGGGCGATCGCATCGAGGCGCCGCGCGGCACCTCGATCTGCGAGGCGCTGCTCGACAACGGCATCGCGATCGAGCACGCCTGCGAGCTGAGCTGCGCCTGCACCACCTGCCACGTGATCGTGCGCGAGGGCCTCGCGTCGCTGAACGAGCAGGAGGAAGAGGAAGAGGACATGCTGGATCGCGCCTGGGGCCTCGAGCCGCAGTCGCGGCTGAGCTGCCAGGCGATCCTCGCCGACACCGACGTGACGATCGAGATCCCGAAGTACTCGATCAACCACGCCAAGGAAAAGCACTGACCGAGCCCCTCAGGTGTAGGTGACCCAGTCCCTGTAGGCCGCGCCGTCCAGGTGCGGCAGCGTGTTGTAGGTCACCAGCATGTGCCGCTTCGGCGTGAACGCGAACTCGGTGACCGAGCTGTTGCGGATGCGCAGGTTCAGCTCGATCGTCGCCTCGGCCGGCGCGCCGAGGATCTGGCCCACGGCGGTGGAAATCGGCCCGCCGCTGGAGACGAGCAGCACGTCGCCCGCATGCCGGCTGCGCACATGGTCGAGCGCGCCGACGATGCCGGCGACGAACTCGGCGTAGCTCGGCATGCCGGCCGGTTGCGCGGTGCCGGCCATCCACTGTTGCAGGCCGTCGCGCAGCAGCCGGAAATGGTGGCGCACCATCTCGGGCGTTTCGGGCTTCTGCAGCTTGTGCGGATGCACCGTGGCGATCACCGCCTCGCTGTCGTACTCGTTCAACCCGGCCCAAGGCAGCGCCTCGTGCTTCGCGCCCAGGCCTTCGGCGATACCGAGCCAGGATTGTTCGTGGCGCTTCAGCGTGCCGGTGATCACCGCCTCGAAGGTCTCGCCGCGTTCGCGCAGGTACTCGCCGAGCCGCACGCACTGGCGATGGCCGAGCTCGCTCAGCTGGTCGTAGTTCGCGGCGCCGAACGAGGCCTGGCCGTGGCGCACCAACAAGAGTCGTCCCATGGTGCGAATTGTGAAATGGCGGCGGCGTGACGCTTGTCACCGCCGCGACCCTCCCTCAAGCGGCTGCGCGTTCGACGTGCCCGTGCCGCGTGTAGAGGAAATCGAGCACTTCCTTGCGGCAGTGCACGTAGGTCGGATCCTCGGCCAGCTCGACGCGGTTGCGCGGCCGCGCCAGCCCGACCGGCAGGATCTCGCCGATCGTCGCCGCGGGGCCGTTGGTCATCATCACGATGCGGTCCGACAGCAGCACCGCCTCGTCGACATCGTGCGTGACCATCACGACGGTGCTCTGCGTGCGCGCCACGATCTTCAGCAACTCGTCCTGCAGGTGCGCACGGGTCAGTGCGTCGAGCGCGCCGAAGGGCTCGTCCATCAGCAGCACCTTGGGCTCCATCGCCAGCGCACGGGCGATGCCCACGCGCTGCTTCATGCCGCCGGAAACCTCGTGCGGGCGCTTCTGCAGCGCATGCCCCATGCCGACGAGCTCGAGCGCCGCCTTGGTGCGCGCCTTCAGCTGCGCCTTCGATTCACGCTCGCCGAAGACCCGTTCGACCGCCAGGTAGACGTTCTCGAAGCAGGTCAGCCACGGCAGCAGCGAGTGGTTCTGGAACACGACCGCGCGCTCCGGACCGGGCGCGTTGACTTCCTTGTTGTCGCACAGCAGCACGCCCGAGGTCGGCACCAGCAGCCCGGCGATCAGGTTCAGCAAGGTCGACTTGCCGCAGCCCGAGTGGCCGATCAGCGTGACGAACTCGCCCTTGGCGACCGACAGGTTGATCTCGCGCAGCGCATGGAAGCGGCCCTGCTTGGTGGTGAACACCATTTCGGCGTTCTGGACCTGGATGAAGTTCTTCATGTCGAGGATCTCCTGGGGGCTCAGCCGTCGAACGAGAAGCGCTTGGCGATGGCCATCAGCAGCTGCTCGAGTGCCAGGCCGACGATGCCGATCACGAAGATCGCGATGATGATGTGCTGGACGTTGAGGTTGTTCCACTCGTCCCAGACCCAGAAGCCGATGCCGACGCCGCCGGTCAGCATCTCGGCCGCGACGATCACCAGCCAGGCGGTGCCCACCGACAGGCGCACGCCGGTCAGCATGTAGGGCAGCACGGCGGGGAACAGGATGCGCGTGATGATCTTCCACTCGGACAGGTTCAGCACCCGCGCGACATTCAGGTAGTCGGCCGGCACGCGCTGCACGCCGACGGCGGTGTTGATGATCATCGGCCAGATCGAGCAGATGAAGATGGTCCAGATGGCGGCCGGGTTGGCCGACTTGAACACCAGCAGGCCGATCGGCAGCCAGGCCAGCGGCGACACCGGGCGCAGCAGGCTGACCAACGGCGAGACCATGCGGTTCAGGAACTCGAAGCGGCCGAGCATGAAGCCCATCGGAATGCCCACCGCGGCCGCCATGCCGAAGCCGACCGCGACGCGCTGCAGCGAGAACAGGATGTTCCAGCCGATGCCCTGGTCGTTCGGTCCCTTCGAGTAGAACGGGTCGGCGAACAGCTTGACCGCGGCCTCGAAGGTCTGCGCGGGCGACGGGAAGCTGGTGCTCTTGATCGTCAACAGCGCCCAGATGCCGATCAGCAGCGCGATGCCGAAGATCGGCGGCAGCACCTTCAGCGCCAGGCCGCGCCAGTCGAACGGCACCCGCGGGGCCGCCGCCGGGACGCTGACTTCAGGCGTTACGACAGCGGCCTGCGGCTTGGCGCCCTGGGCAGCCCCGGGCGCCGCGGCGCGCGCGGCGGCACGCTCCTCGGCGACAGCTTCGAGCGGTGAATGGAATACGGCGCTGACCATCATGCAACTCCCTGGGCCTTGACCTTGAACGAGTCGGCGTACTTCGCCGGCTCCTTGCCGTCCCAGACCACGCCGTCGACCATCTTCGACGTGCGCATCGGGTCCTTCGGCACGCTGGCCTTGGCCGCGAGTGCGCCTTGCTTGTAGAGCTCGACCTGGTTCACCTGCCTGGCCACCGCCAGATAGTCCGGGTGCTCCTTCAGCAGGCCCCAGCGCTTGTGCTGGGTCAGGAACCACATGCCGTCACTGAGGTACGGGAAGGTCACCGCACCGTCGTTGTAGAACTTCATGTGGTTCGGGTCGTCCCATGTCTTGCCCAGGCCGTTCTGGTAGCGGCCGAGGATGCGCTGGTTGATGACGTCGACGGTGGTGTTGACGTAGGACTTGTCGGCCACGGTCTCGGCCATCTTCATCTTGTTCTGCAGGCCGGCATCGATCCACTTGCCGGCGTCGATGATCGCGGCGATCACTGCGCGGCAGGTGTTCGGGTACTTCTTCGCGAAGTCGCCGGTGGTGCCGAGCGCCTTCTCGGGGTGGTCCTTCCAGATGTCCTGGGTCGTCACGCCGGTGATGCCGATGCCGTCGGCGATCGCGCGGTGGCCCCAGGGCTCGCCGACGCAGTAGCCGTCCATGTTGCCCACGCGCATGTTGGCCACCATCTGCGGCGGCGGCACGGTGATGATCTTGGCGTCCTTCATCGGGTTGATGCCATAGGTCGCCAGCCAGTAGTACAGCCACATCGCGTGGGTGCCGGTCGGGAAGGTCTGCGCGAAGGTGTACTCGCGCTTGTCGGTGCTCATCAGCTTGGCGAGCGACGGGCCGTCGACGCCACCCTTGTCGGCCAGCTTCTTCGACAGCGTGATGGCCTGGCCGTTGTGGTTCAGGTTCATCAGCACGGCCATGTCCTTCTTCGGCCCGCCGATGCCCAGTTGCACGCCGTAGATCAGGCCCCACAGCACGTGCGCCATGTCGAGCTCGCCGTTGACCAGCTTGTCGCGCACGCCGGCCCACGAGGCTTCCTTGGTCGGGATGATCTTGACGCCGTACTTCTTGTCGAAGCCGAGCACCGAGGCCATCACGACGCTGGCGCAGTCGGTCAGCGGGATGAAGCCGATGCGCACCTCTTCCTTCTCGGGCTTGTCCGAGCCTTGTGCGTACACCGCGGCCTGCAGGCCGGGGATCATGCCGCCGGCACCGGCGGTGGCGGCGGTCGCCGCAGCGGCCTTGATGACGGTTCGGCGTCCCATGTCGATCGGGTCCTTCGGGCTGGATGGCATGTGGGTCTCTCGTGCTGGAAAAACAAAAAGGCGTCCGCACCGTTCGGCCCGTTCAATGGGCCTGGGGTGGGGACGCCGTCGTCCTGGCTCGAAACCGATCGACATTGACCGGTCCGTGCATCTGATTCAGGGGCAGGTCGCCGTTGACCTGCCCGCAGGAGCTATCGCAATCACCGTGCCAGGGTGCGCGGGGCCGATGTGCTGTTGCGGCGCACCAAATGAGGGTGTGATGCCTGCTTGCTGTGCCCACGCGGCGCGCGGGCGCACCGCGATCAGCCGAGCAGGTCGGCCGCGTCCAGCATGCGCTGCGACAGGTCGGCGAGTTTCAGGCCCTTGTCCATCGCCGCCTTGCGCAGGCGTGAATACGCCTCCGGCTCGCTCAGGCCGTGGCGGTGCATCAACAGGCCCTTCGCGCGCTCGACGACCTTGCGGTCATTGAGCTGGCTGCGCGCATCGGCCAGCTCGCGGCGCATCGATTCCTCGACCTGGAAGCGCGCCATCGCGACATCCAGCACCGGCTTGACGCGCGCCGGCGCGAGGCCGGCGACCACATAGGCGCTGACGCCGGCGGCGATCGCTTCGCGGACGTTCGTCGTGTCGTCGTCGTCCGTGAACAGCACGATCGGGCGGCGCGCATCGCGCGTGGCCATCACCACGTGCTCCAGCGTGTCGCGCGCCTGGCTTTCGGCGTCGACGATGATCAGGTCGGGCTGGATCTGCGCCAGCCGCTCGGGCATGAACATGTCCGAGGGCAGCACCGCGACGATGTTGTAGCCGCTCTCGAGCAGGCCGATGCGCAGGCTGCGTGAACGCTCCGCCGCGCCGAGATCTTCGGCGTCGGCGTCGGGCCCCGGGGTCAGCGACTCCGGCGCAATGATCACGATGCGCAGCGACGGCGCGGGTTCTGCCATGTGAAAGGGTCGAGCAACATTCGAGCCAGTCCGTCCGGGGCACAGGGGCGCCCACTTAAACTGCCGCCGATGAACGTGCTCGGCATCGAATCCTCCTGCGACGAGACCGGCGTCGCGCTGGTGTCGACGCAAGCCGGTGCATTGCCCCGTTTGCGCGCGCATGCGTTGTACAGCCAGGTGCAGATGCACGAAGCCTACGGCGGCGTGGTGCCCGAGCTGGCCTCGCGCGACCACATCCGCCGCGTGCTGCCGCTGACCCGCGCGGTGCTCGACGAAGCCGGCAGCACGCTGCAGCAGATCGATGTCGTCGCCTACACCAAGGGTCCCGGCCTCGCCGGTGCGCTGCTGGTGGGTGCCGGCGTCGCCTGCGCGCTGGCCGCGGCGCTGGACAAACCGACGCTCGGCATCCACCACCTCGAAGGCCACCTGCTGTCGCCGTTCCTGTCGGCCGATGCGCCGACCTTCCCCTTCGTTGCGCTGCTGGTCTCGGGCGGCCATACGCAGCTGATGCGCGTCGATGCGGTCGGCTCGTACGAGCTGCTCGGCGAGACGATCGACGATGCGGCCGGCGAGGCCTTCGACAAGTCGGCCAAGCTGCTGGGGCTCGGTTATCCGGGCGGGCCGGCGCTGGCGCGGCTGGCCGAGGGCGGGCGCGCCGATGCCTACGCGTTGCCGCGCCCGCTGCTGCACAGCGGCGACCTCGATTTCTCGTTCGCCGGACTGAAGACCGCGGTGATGACGCAGCACCGCAAGCTCGGGCCTGCCCCCGACGCGCAGCAGCTGGCCGACCTGGCGGCATCGACGCAAGCCGCGATCGTCGAGGTGCTGGTGAAGAAGTCGCTGCGCGCGCTGAAGGCCACCGGGCTGCAGCGGCTGGTCGTCTCCGGCGGTGTCGGCGCCAATGCGCAACTGCGCCAGCAGCTGAATGCCGCGGCGCTGCGGCGCGGCCTGCGCGTGCACTATCCGGAGCTCGCGCTGTGCACCGACAACGGCGCCATGATCGCGCTGGCCGCGGCAATGCGGCTCGACGCCGGGGCAGCGGTTGCGGCCCGGGACTACGCCTTCGATGTGCGGCCGCGCTGGCCGCTGGGCCAACTCTGAATCCGAACTCAAGCCCCCTTGGAAAATCCGACGATGCGCAAGACGATCACCCGGCTGCCGGGCTCGAAGATTCGCGAGGTGGCCAATGCCGGCCTCGGCCGCGACGACGTGCTGGCCTTCTGGTTCGGCGAGAGCGACCAGGTGACGCCCGAGCCGGTGCGCCAGGCGGCGGCCGAGTCGCTGGCGCGCGGCGAGACCTTCTATTCGCACAACCTCGGCCTGCCGGAGCTGCGCGCCGCACTGCGCGAGTACACCGCGTCGCTGCACGGCGATCCGGGTGATCACCGCATCGCCGTGACCTCCTCCGGCGTCACCGCGCTGATGCTGGCGATGCAGCTGCTGGTCGATGCCGGCGACGAGGTCGTCGTCGTCACGCCGGTGTGGCCGAACCTGCCGGCCCAGCCGGCGATCCTCGGCGCGCGCGTGACGCGGGTGGCACTGCAGCCCGATCCGGCCGGCCTGTGGCGGCTCGACCTCGAGCGCCTGATCGCCGCGATCACGCCGGCGACGCGCGTGCTGCTGGTCAACGCGCCGAACAATCCGAGTGGCTGGACGCTCTCGCGCGACGAGCAGCAGGTGCTGATCGAGCACTGCCGCCGCACCGGCACCTGGATCGTCGCCGACGAGGTCTACGAGCGGCTGTGGTTCGGCGCCCGCGGCGCCTGCGCGCCGAGCTTTCTCGACGTCAGCACGCCCGACGACCGGCTGGTGGTCGTGCACAGCTTCTCGAAGAGCTTCCTGATGACCGGCTGGCGGCTCGGCTGGCTGGTGCTGCCGCGCGGGCACCTGGACGCGATGGCCAAGCTGATCGAATTCAACAGCTCCTGCGCGCCGGTTTTCGTGCAACGCGGCGGGTTGGCCGCGCTGCACGGTGCCGCCGCCAGCGTGCCGGTCCTGGTCGAGCACCTGCGCGGCTGCCGCGACACGCTGTGCAACGCGCTGGCCGCGCTGCCCGGGCTGCGGCTGGCGGTGCCGCCCGGTGGCATGTACGCCTTCCTGCAGGTCCCCGGTCTGCCCGAAGCGGCCGACTCGCTGGCCTTCGCCAAGCGCCTGGTCACCGAGCACGGCCTGGGCCTGGCGCCCGGCGCGGCCTTCGGCGAAGAGGGTGAAGGCTGGCTGCGCTGGTGTTTCGCTTCGCGCGACCCGGCGCGGCTTCTGCAGGGGGTCGAGCGGCTGAGCGGCGCGCTGCGTCTATAATCCGCAGGTTTTGCGCACCGGTCCGACCGGTCAACGCGAAATCAACGCACGGCGCGGGTTGGTTTCACCCGCGTCCGCAAGTGGAAACTTGGAAACCGCAGCTGGCGCGCCGTTCAACGGTGCTAGGCAGGCGGCTTCCGACATCAGGAACTGAAAGAAGGAAATCCGCATGTCCGTCGCCGACATCAATCGTGCCGAAATCGTCAAGGGCAACGCCCGCGCTGCCAACGACACCGGCTCCCCCGAAGTGCAGGTGGCCCTGCTGACCGCCCGCATCAACGAACTGACCCCCCACTTCAAGACCCACTTGAAGGACCACCACGGCCGCCGCGGCCTGCTGAAGATGGTCAGCCGCCGCCGCAAGCTGCTGGACTACCTGAAGGGCAAGGACGCTGACCGCTACACCGCGCTGATTCACAAGCTCGGCCTGCGCAAGTAAGCGAACCACCCACGAAAGAGCCTGTCTGGACCTCCTCCAGCACAGGCTCTTTTGACTTTGGAGCGTGCCGATTCAGTCGCAGCTGTGTCATTCCACCGCCGTCCCGCACCGGGCCGCGCTGGAATGGCATGCCGCTGAAGCCGGTTCATCAGACGCTCCCGGTCCCACCGGCGCCACCGCCTGCAAGTGCGCCGAGCAAGAACTGGAGACGCTTCCATGAGCATGTTCAACAAGATCACCAAGACCTTCCAATGGGGCCAGCACCAGGTCACGATGGAGACCGGCGAGATCGCGCGCCAGTCGGGCGGCGCGGTCGTCGTCGACATCGAGGGCACCGTGGTGCTGGCGACCGTCGTCGCGCGCGCCGAGGCCAAGGCCGGCCAGGACTTCTTCCCGCTGACGGTTGACTACATCGAGAAGACCTACGCCGCCGGCAAGATCCCCGGCAGCTTCTTCAAGCGTGAAGGCCGTCCGAGCGAGCTCGAGACGCTGACCAGCCGCCTGATCGATCGCCCGATCCGCCCGCTGTTCCCCGAGGGCTTCTTCAACGAGGTGCAGGTCGTCATCCACGTGCTGAGCCTGAACCCCGAGGTGCAGGCCGACATCGCCGCGCTGATCGGCACCAGCGCCGCGCTGTCGGTGTCGGGCATCCCGTTCAATGGCCCGATCGGCGCCGCGCGCGTCGGCTACATCAACGGCGAATACGTGCTGAACCCGGGCAAGACCCAGCTCGCCGACTCGAAGATGGACCTGGTCGTCGCCGGCACCGAGGCTGCGGTGCTGATGGTCGAGTCCGAGGCCGACCAGCTGAGCGAAGAGATCATGCTCGGCGCCGTCGTCTTCGGCCACGAGCAGGGCAACATCGCGATCAACGCGATCCACGAGATGGTGCGCGAAGCCGGCAAGCCCGAGTGGCAATGGCAGGCCCCCGCGAAGGACGAAGCCTTCATCGCCAAGGTCGGCGCGCTGGCCGAAGAGCCGCTGCGCGCCGCCTACCAGATCCGCAGCAAGCAGGCCCGCACCCAGGCCACGCGCGAGGCCTACGCCAACACGCTGGCCGCGCTGAAGGCCGAAGGCGCCGAATTCGACAGCGTCAAGGTCGAAGGCCTGCTGTTCGACATCGAGGCGCGCATCGTGCGCAGCCAGATCCTCGGCGGCGAGCCGCGCATCGACGGCCGCGATACCCGCACCGTGCGCCCGATCGAGATCCGCACCGGCGTGCTGCCGCGCACCCACGGCTCGGCGCTGTTCACGCGCGGCGAGACGCAGGCGCTGGTGATCTCCACGCTCGGCACCGACCGCGACGCGCAGCGCATCGATGCGCTGGCCGGCGAGTTCGAAGACCGCTTCATGCTCCACTACAACATGCCCCCGTTCGCCACCGGCGAGACCGGCCGCGTGGGCAGCCCGAAGCGGCGCGAAATTGGTCATGGGCGGCTCGCCAAGCGCGCGTTGATCGCCGCGCTGCCGAGCAAGGAAGACTTCCCGTACTCGATCCGCGTCGTCTCGGAGATCACCGAGTCGAACGGCTCGTCGTCGATGGCCTCCGTGTGCGGCGGCTGCCTGGCGCTGATGGACGCGGGCGTGCCGATGAAGGCGCACGTCGCCGGCATCGCAATGGGCCTGATCAAGGAAGGCAACCGCTTCGCGGTGCTGACCGACATCCTGGGTGACGAGGATCACCTCGGCGACATGGACTTCAAGGTCGCCGGCACCACCGGCGGCGTGACCGCGCTGCAGATGGACATCAAGATCCAGGGCATCACGAAGGAGATCATGCAGGTCGCCTTGGCGCAGGCCAAGGAAGCGCGCATGCACATCCTGGGCAAGATGCAGGAAGCCGTCGGCGGCGCGAAGACCGAGGTCTCGCAGTTCGCCCCGCGCCTGTACACGATGAAGATCAACCCGGAGAAGATCCGCGACGTGATCGGCAAGGGCGGCGCGACGATCCGCGCGCTGACCGAGGAAACCGGCTGCACGATCGACATCGGCGAAGACGGCACGATCACCATCGCGTCGACCGATGCCGACAAGGCCGAGTTCGCGAAGAAGCGCATCACCGAGATCACCGCGGAAGCCGAGATCGGCAAGATCTACGAAGGCGCGATCACCAAGATCCTGGACTTCGGCGCGTTGGTCAACATCCTGCCCGGCAAGGACGGCCTGCTGCACATCAGCCAGATCGCGCACCAGCGCGTCGAGAAGGTCACCGACTTCCTCAGTGAAGGCCAGGTCGTCAAGGTCAAGGTGCTCGAGACCGACGAGAAGGGTCGCATCAAGCTGTCGATGAAGGCGCTGCTCGACAAGCCCGAGGGCTACGAGGAAGAGCGTTTCGACCGCGGCCCGCGGGGCGATCGCGGCGACCGGGGTGACCGCGGCCCGCGTGGTGACCGCGGCGATCGTCCGCCGCGCCGCGAGCGCAGCGACCGTCCGGATCGTGCCGAGCAGCCGCGTGAAGGCGGCGAGGTGCCGGCCGAAGGCGGCGAGGGCGCTGGCGGCGAGCCGACGTCCGACACGCGCGGCATCGAGCAGCAGCAATAAGCCCGCGCGGCCTCGTCGACGATGCGTGCAATCGGACTGAACGGCTTCGGCGGCCCCGAGGTGCTGGTCGAGACGACCCGCCCGGATCCGCAGCCGGGGCCGGGTGAGCTGCTCGTGCGCGTCAGCGCGTCGGGGATCAATCGCCCCGATGTGCTGCAGCGCAAGGGCGCCTATGCGCCGCCGCCGGGGGCGTCGGACCTGCCGGGGCTCGAGATCGCCGGCGCCGTCGCCGGTGGTGATCCGGCCGAGCTGGCCGCGGCCGGCTTGGCGCTCGGTGACCGCGTCTGCGCGCTGGTTGCCGGGGGGGGTTATGCCGAGCTCTGCGTCGTGCCGATCCCGCAGTGCCTGCCGGTGCCCCAGGGCCTGAGCGATGTCGAAGCGGCGAGCCTGCCCGAGACCTTCTTCACCGTCTGGTCCAACGTCTTCGACCGCGCGCAGTTGCAGCCCGGCGAGACGCTGCTGGTGCAGGGTGGCTCGAGCGGCATCGGCGTCACGGCGATCCAGCTCGCGAAAGCGTTTGGCGCGCGCGTGCTGGTCACCGCCGGCAGCGACGACAAGGTCGCCGCCTGCCTGGCGCTGGGTGCCGACGTCGGCATCAACTACCGCACGCAGGACTTCGTCGCCGAGGTCAAGGCCGCCACGCAGGACCGCGGCGCGGACGTGATCCTCGACATGGTCGCCGGCGACTACGTCGGCCGCGAGCTGAAGTGCCTGGCCGATGACGGGCGCCTCGTGATCATCGCCGTGCAAGGCGGCGTGAAGAGCGAGGTCAACGCCGGAGAGATCCTGCGCCGCCGCCTGACGATCACCGGCTCGACGCTGCGGCCGCGGCCGGTGGCCTTCAAGGGCGCGATCGCCGCGTCGTTGCGCCGCCATGCCTGGTCGTGGATCGAGGCCGGCAAGGTGAAGCCGGTGATCAACCGCGTGTTCCCGGCCGCGCAGGCGGCCGACGCGCATGCGCTGATGGAATCGAGCCAGCACGTCGGCAAGATCGTGCTGGACTGGACGATCTGAAGGAATCCTCTATGCGACGCAAGCTCGTGGCCGGCAACTGGAAGATGCACGGCAACCACAAGGCGAATGCCGACCTGCTGGCGGCCATCGTCGCGGCACGCCCGTTCGGCTGCGACGTGGCGGTCTGCGTGCCGTTTCCGTACCTGTCGGAGACGGCGGTCACGCTGACCGGCACCGACGTCCGCTGGGGCGCGCAGGACTGCTCGGCGCACGAGCAGGGCGCCTACACCGGCGAGGTCTCGATCGGCATGCTGGCCGAGTTCGGCTGCCGTCACGTCATCGTCGGCCACTCGGAGCGCCGGCAGTACCACCACGAGAGCGACCAGCTGGTCGCCGACAAGGCCAAGGCGGCGCTGGCGCGCGGTGTCACGCCGATCGTCTGCGTCGGCGAGACGCTGGCCGAGCGCGACACCGGGCAGACCGAGGTCGTCGTCAAGCGCCAGCTCTCGGCGGTGATCCACACGCTCGGCCACTGCGCCGGCGAGATGGTCGTCGCTTACGAGCCGGTGTGGGCGATCGGCACCGGCCGCACCGCGACGCCGGAGCAGGCGCAGGCCGTGCACGCGCTGCTGCGCGCGCAGCTGCAGGCCGCGACCGCGCACGCCGCCGACATGAAGATCCTCTACGGCGGCAGCGTCAAGCCCGACAACGCGGCCACGCTGTTTGCCCAACCCGACATCGATGGTGGACTGATCGGCGGCGCCAGCCTGAAGGCGGCCGACTTCGTCGCCATCTGCCGCGCGGCCGCTTGAACACGAGCTTCAGCCCGCGGCACTTTCGAATCCTGGAGAAAAGAGAACATGCAAGTCTGGATGAACCTCATTCTGGTGCTGCAGCTGATTGCGGCGCTGGCGATGATCGGCCTGGTGCTGGTGCAGCACGGCAAGGGCGCGGACATGGGCGCATCGTTCGGCAGTGGCGCGTCGGGCAGCCTGTTCGGTGCCACCGGCAGCGCGAACTTCCTGTCGCGCTCGACGGCGATCTGCGCGACGGTCTTCTTCGTCACCACGCTGGCGCTGGCCTACATGGCCAACACCAACGTCGTGCGCGCGCCGAGCGGCGCCGAGAGCGTGCTCGACCGTGCAGGCAAGCCCGCGAGCGCCCCATCGGCCCCCGCGCAAGCGCAGATCCCCGGTGCCGCGCCGGCACCGCAGGTGGCACCGGCACCCGCGCCGGCACCGGCTGCATCGGCCGGCGAAATTCCGACCAAGTGAGCGTCGGTCGAGCGTGTGCCGGCCGGCGTCACACGCTCGCGACAAAGCCTCGGATTCGGTCGACTTTCGGCTTAGAATGCGCGGCTGTTCAGGGCGCCATCCTCACGCTAACTGAACACTGAAAAGGGCTGCGGTCCTTGACAAAGCCGACGTGGTGAAATTGGTAGACACGCTATCTTGAGGGGGTAGTGGCGAAAGCTGTGCGAGTTCGAGTCTCGCCGTCGGCACCAAAGAATCCAGCAGCGCAGGTCCTTATCCGGTGCCTGGGCTGTGCGCCCTGCAAAGCAGGGGCAAAAGGGGGCGCACCGTTGCAGCACCGAACGTGTTGTCACCGGAGCGCCTTTTTTACGCCGGATCGTTGTCTGACACCACACTGACGCCGCCATGGACCTGCAACAGTACCTCCCTGTCATCCTGTTCATCCTGGTTGGCGTGGGGGTCGGCGTTGCGCCCCAGGTGCTGGGCTTCCTGCTCGGGCCGAACCGCCCGGACGCACAGAAGAACAGCCCCTACGAATGCGGCTTCGAGGCCTTCGAGGACGCGCGCATGAAGTTCGACGTGCGCTACTACCTGGTCGCCATCCTCTTCATCCTGTTCGACCTCGAGATCGCCTTTCTCTTCCCGTGGGCAGTCGCGCTGAAGGACATCGGCGCCACCGGCTTCTGGGCCATGATGATCTTCCTGGCGATCCTGGTCGTCGGCTTCGTCTACGAATGGAAAAAGGGTGCGCTGGACTGGGAGTGATCTCCCGCGTCGACACGCATTCGAGGAATCAAGATGGGCATTGAAGGCGTTCTGAAGGAAGGCTTCATCACCACGTCGGTCGATACGCTGGTGAACTGGTCGAAGACCGGCTCGCTGTGGCCGATGACCTTCGGTCTCGCGTGCTGCGCGGTCGAGATGATGCACGCGGGTGCCGCGCGCTACGACATCGACCGCTTCGGCATGCTGTTCCGTCCCAGCCCGCGCCAGAGCGATCTGATGATCGTCGCCGGCACGCTGTGCAACAAGATGGGGCCGGCGCTGCGCAAGGTGTACGACCAGATGGCCGAGCCGCGCTGGGTGCTGAGCATGGGCTCCTGCGCCAACGGCGGCGGCTACTACCACTACAGCTACTCGGTCGTGCGCGGCTGCGACCGCATCGTGCCGGTCGACGTCTACGTGCCGGGCTGCCCGCCGACCGCCGAAGCGCTGCTGTACGGCATCCTGCAGCTGCAGGCCAAGATCCGGCGCGAGAACACGATCGCCCGCGCCTGACTGAAAGCCTTCATGACAGCACGTCTAGACAACCTGCAAGCCGCGCTCGACGGCGCACTCGGCGCGAAGATCAAGCACTTCAAGCGCGAGCGCGGCGAGATCACGATCACCGTTGCCGCGGCCGACTACCTCGCGGTGGCGCAGCAGCTGCGCGACGAGCCCTCGCTGAAGTTCGAGCAGCTGATGGACCTGTGCGGCGTCGACTACAGCAGCTACAAGGACCAGCCCTGGGACGGCCCGCGCTACTGCATCGTCTCGCACCTGCTGTCGGTCAGCAAGAACTGGCGCGTGCGGCTGAAGGTCTTCGCGCCGGATGACGACGTGCCGGTGGTGGCCAGCCTGACCGAAGTCTGGGCCGCCGCCAACTGGTTCGAGCGCGAGGCCTTCGACATGATCGGCGTGATCTTCGACGGCCACGTCGACCTGCGCCGCATCCTCACCGATTACGGCTTCATCGGCCACCCGCTGCGCAAGGACTTCCCGGTGTCGGGCCATGTCGAGATGCGCTACGACCCCGAGCAGAAGCGCGTGATCTACCAGCCGGTGACGATCGAGCCGCGCGAGATCACGCCGCGCATCATCCGCGAAGACAACTACGGCGGTCTCCACTGAAATGGCCGAGATCAAGAACTACACGCTCAACTTCGGTCCCCAGCATCCGGCTGCGCACGGCGTGCTGCGCCTGGTGCTCGAGCTCGACGGCGAGGTGATCCAACGCGCCGACCCGCACATCGGCCTGCTGCACCGCGCGACCGAGAAGCTCGCCGAGAGCAAGACCTACATCCAGTCGCTGCCGTACATGGACCGACTCGACTACGTGTCGATGATGTCCAACGAACACGCGTACTGCCTGGCGATCGAGAAGCTGCTCGGCCTCGAGGTGCCGATCCGCGCGCAGTACATCCGCGTGATGTTCGACGAGCTGACGCGGCTGCTGAACCACCTGCTGTGGCTCGGCGCCCACGGTCTCGACTGCGGTGCGATGAACATCCTCATCTACTGCTTCCGCGAGCGCGAGGACATCTTCGACATGTACGAGGCGGTCTCGGGCGCGCGCATGCACGCGGCCTACTACCGCCCGGGCGGCGTCTACCGCGACCTGCCGGATTCGATGCCGCAGTACCAGCCGTCGAAGCTGCGCAATGCACGCGCGATGGCGCAGCTCAACGAGAACCGCCAGGGCTCGCTGCTCGACTTCATCGACGACTTCTGCAAGCGCTTCCCGAAGAACGTCGACGACTACGAGACGCTGCTGACCGACAACCGGATCTGGAAGCAGCGCACCGTCGGCATCGGCGTCGTCTCGCCCGAACGCGCGCTGAACCTCGGCCTGACCGGCGCGATGCTGCGCGGCTCCGGCATCGCGTGGGACCTGCGCAAGACGCAGCCCTACGAGGTCTACGACAAGATGGACTTCGACGTGCCGGTCGGCGTCAACGGCGACACGTATGACCGCTACCTGGTGCGCGTCGAGGAGATGCGCCAGGCCAATCGCATCATCCAGCAGTGCGTCGAGTGGCTGCGCAAGAACCCCGGCCCGGTGATCACCGACAACCACAAGATCGCTCCGCCGCCGCGCGTGGACATGAAGTCCAACATGGAAGAGCTGATCCACCACTTCAAGCTCTTCACCGAAGGCTTCCGCGTGCCCGAGGGCGAGGCCTACGCGGCCGTCGAGCACCCGAAGGGCGAGTTCGGCATCTACATCGTTTCGGACGGCGCGAACAAGCCGTACCGGCTGAAGATCCGCGCCCCCGGCTTCCCGCACCTCGCGGCACTGGACGAGATGGCGCGCGGCCACATGATCGCCGACGCCGTCGCGATCATCGGCACCATGGACATCGTGTTTGGCGAGATCGACAGATGAATTTCGCCGGGCCGTTCCCAAGAAATTCGCTCCCCCTCGGGGGGATGGCGCGCAGCGCCAAGGGGGCCAATTGAATCTTTCTGACGCTCAGCAGGCGCGCATCGCGTCGCTGCCCCAGGCAACGATCGATCGCTTTGCGAAAGAAGTGGCCAAGTACCCGGCCGAGCAGCGCCAGTCGGCCGTGATGGCCTGCCTGGCGATCGTGCAGCAGGAGCAGGGCTGGATCTCGGGTGAATCCGAGGAGGCGGTCGCCGCCTACCTCGGCATGGCGCCGATCGCGGTGCGCGAGGTCACGACCTTCTACAACATGTACAACCAGCGGCCGGTGGGGCAGTTCAAGCTCAACGTCTGCACCAACCTGCCGTGCCAGTTGCGTGATGGCGAGACGGCGCTCGCACACGTGTGCCAGAAGCTGGGCGTGGAAGAGGGCGGCACGACGGCCGACGGCCTGTTCACGGTGCAGAAGAGCGAGTGCCTGGGCGCCTGCGCCGATGCGCCGGTGGTGCTGGTCAACGACCGCCAGATGGTCAGCTTCATGGACAATCCGCGGCTCGATGCGTTGATCGAGACGCTGAAGTCGCACGCAAAGTGAGCGTCCAGACCATGCAGATGCTCGATCTCTCGAAGTTCCAGGCCAAGGGCGTGGAGACCTGCTTCCACGACCGCCACATCACGCCGCAGATCGTCGCCGGCCTCGACGGCAGCAACTGGCGGCTGAAGGATTACGAAGCGCGCGGCGGTTACCAGGCGCTGCGCAAGATCCTCGGCAAGGACGGCGGCGAGGGCCTGACGCCCGACCAGGTCGTGGCCGAAGTCAAGAACTCCGGCCTGCGCGGCCGCGGCGGCGCCGGTTTCCCGACCGGACTGAAGTGGAGCTTCATGCCGCGCGCGCTGCCGGTGCAGAAGTACCTGGTGTGCAATTCGGACGAGGGCGAGCCGGGCACCTGCAAGGACCGCGACATCCTCGCCTACAACCCGCACATCGTCATCGAGGGCATGATCATCGCCGCCTACGCGATGGGCATCACGGTCGGCTACAACTACATCCACGGCGAGATCTTCGAGATCTACGACCGCTTCGAAGAGGCGCTCGCAGAGGCCCGCGCCGCCGGCCTGCTCGGCAACAACATCCTCGGCTCGAGCTACAGCTTCCAGCTGCACGCGCACCACGGCTTCGGCGCCTACATCTGCGGCGAGGAAACCGCGCTGCTCGAATCGCTCGAAGGCAAGAAGGGCCAGCCGCGCTTCAAGCCGCCGTTCCCGGCCAGCTACGGCCTGTACGGCAAGCCGACGACGATCAACAACACCGAGACCTTCGCCGCGGTGCCGTGGATCATCCGCCACGGTGGCCAGGCCTACCTCGAGTGCGGCAAGCCGAACAACGGCGGCACCAAGCTCTTCTCGATGGTCGGCGACGTCGAGCGGCCGGGCAACTACGAGATTCCGCTCGGCACGCCGTTCTCGAAGCTCCTCGAGCTCGCGGGCGGCGTCAAGGGCGGCCGCAAGCTCAAGGCCGTGATCCCCGGCGGTTCGTCGGCACCGGTGCTGCCGGCGCAGGTGATGATGGACTGCACGATGGACTACGACTCGATCGCCAAGGCCGGCTCGATGCTCGGTTCCGGCGCGGTGATCGTGATGGATGAGACGCGCTGCATGGTCAGCAGCCTGCTGCGCCTGTCGTACTTCTACATGCACGAGAGCTGCGGCCAGTGCACGCCGTGCCGCGAAGGCACCGGCTGGCTGTGGCGCGTGGTCAACCGCATCGAGCACGGCCAGGGCAAGCAAGACGACATGCAACTGCTCGACTCGGTGGCCGAAAGCATCATGGGCCGCACCATTTGCGCGTTGGGTGACGCGGCCGCGATGCCGGTGCGCGGCATGCTGAAGCACTTCCGCGACGAGTTCGCGTACCACGTCGAACACAAGCACTGCATGGTTGGCGGCGCACACACGCACGCCTGAATCACATGTACCCCCACGCTCACATTCGTTCGCTGCCCCCCGAGGGGGCTGGCCTCCCTTGGGGCGGCCCTGCGGGAGGCCCTCGCCGATGATTGAAATCGAACTCGACGGCAAGAAGGTCTCGGTCGCCGAAGGCAGCGTCGTGATGCACGCGGCCGATGCCGCCGGCATCACGATTCCGCACTTCTGCTATCACAAGAAGCTGAGCATCGCGGCGAACTGCCGCATGTGCCTGGTCGACATCGAGAAGGCGCCCAAGCCGATGCCGGCCTGCGCGACACCGGTGACGCAGGGCATGATCGTGCGCACCAAGAGCGACAAGGCGCTGAAGGCGCAGAAGTCGGTGATGGAGTTCCTGCTCATCAATCACCCGCTCGACTGCCCGATCTGCGACCAGGGCGGCGAATGCCAGCTGCAGGACCTGGCCGTCGGCTATGGCGCCAGCAACTCCCGCTACGAAGAAGAGAAGCGCGTCGTCTTCCACAAGAACGTCGGCCCGCTGATCTCGATGGAGGAGATGACGCGCTGCATCCACTGCACCCGCTGCGTGCGCTTCGGCCAGGAAGTGGCCGGCGTGATGGAGCTGGGCATGATCCACCGCGGCGAGCACAGCGAGATCACGACGATGACCGGCGGCACGGTCGACTCCGAGCTGTCGGGCAACATGATCGACATCTGCCCGGTCGGCGCGCTGACCAGCAAGCCGTTCCGCTATTCGGCACGGACCTGGGAGCTGTCGCGCCGCAAGAGCGTCAGCCCGCACGACTCCACCGGCGCCAACCTGATCGTGCAGGTCAAGGGCGGCAAGGTGATGCGCGTCGTGCCGCTGGAGAACGAAGCCGTCAACGAGTGCTGGATCGCCGACCGCGACCGCTTCAGCTACGAAGCGCTGAACAGCGAGCGTCGGCTGACGACGCCGATGATCAAGCAGGGCGGGCAGTGGAAGGCCGTCGACTGGAACACCGCGCTCGGCTACGTGGCCGACGGCCTCAAGCGCATCAAGAGCGAACACGGGCCGGCCGCGATCGGCGCGCTGGCCACGCCGCACCGCACCGTCGAAGAGCTGCACCTGCTGGCCAAGCTGGTGCGGGGCCTCGGCAGCGAGAACGTCGATACGCGCCTGCGCCACGCCGATTTCTCGAACACCGCTCCGCCAGGATATGCGCGCTGGCTCGGTCTGCCCGTTGCCGAGCTGTCGACGCTGGATCGTGCGCTGGTCATCGGCTCGTTCCTGCGCAAGGATCATCCGCTGTTCGCGCAGCGCATCCGCCAGGCCGCACGCCGCGGTGCGCAGGTGTTCAGCCTGAATGCCGCGCACGACGACTGGGCGATGCCGGTCGCCGGCCGGGTCACCGCGGCACCGAGCGGCTGGGCCCAGGCCCTCGCTGACATCGCGGGTTATGTCGCGACCGCGCGTGGCGTTGCCGCGCCGGCCAATGCGCTTGTCAACGAGGCCGCGAAGGCCGTCGCCGACGCGCTGCTCAGCGGCGAGCGCAAGGCGGTGCTGCTCGGCAATGCCGCCGCGCAGCATCCGCAAGCCGCCACGCTGCTGGCGCTGGCGCAGTGGATCGCCGAGCAGACCGGCGCGAAGCTGGGCTATCTGGGCGAAGCGGCCAACACGGTCGGCGCCCAGCTGGTCAACGCGGTGCCGGGCGATGGCGGGCTGAATGCCGGCCAGATGCTCGGCGCGCCGATGAAGGCGCTGCTGCTGCTCGACGTCGAGCCGGTGCTCGATGCCGCGAATGCCGCGGCCGCGCGCGCTGCGATGAACGGCGCCGGCCTGGTCGTCGCGCTGACCTCGTTCGAAGACGCGGCGGTCGACAACGCCGACGTGCTGCTGCCGATCGCGCCATTCAGCGAAACGGCAGGCACCTTCGTCAATGCCGAGGGCCGCGTGCAGAGCTTCCACGGCGTCGCCAAGCCGCTCGGCGAGAGCCGCCCGGCCTGGAAAGTGCTGCGGGTACTCGGCAACCTGCTGGGCCTGCCGGGCTTCGGGCACGAGAGTTCGGAAGAGGTTCTGGCCGAGGCGCTCGGCGACCTGGCAGCCGTCCCGGCGCGGATGGACAACCGCAGCGCCGTGCCGCTCACGCTGGCCCCGTCGGCGCCCAACGGCCTCGAGCGCATCGCCGACGTGCCGATCTACAGCACCGATGCGCTGGTGCGCCGCGCGGTCTCGCTGCAGCGCACGGCCGACGCCGCGCCGCCGGTGATCGGCGTGTCGACTGCGCTCGCCCAGCGCATGGGCCTGGTGCCGGGTGCCGAGGTGCGGGTCTCGCAAGGCAACGGCGCGACGCTGCTGCCGGTGCGCATCGAGTCGACGCTGGCCGACAACGCGGTCCGCGTCTCTGCGGGTCATCCGGTGACGGCGGCGCTGGGCGCCATGTTCGGCCCGATCAGCATCGAGAAGGCATGAAATGAAACCCCCACGCTCACTCCGTTCGCTGCCCCCCGAGGGGGCCTCAGTGCCCTTCGGGCGGCCGGGCGGGCACTGACCATGTTCGATCAAATCAACCAGTACGGCCTGCAGACGCTCGGTGGCACGCTGTGGCCCGTCGTCTGGACGCTGGCGAAGATCGTCGCGGTCGTCGCGCCGCTGATGGTCTGCGTCGCCTACCTGACGCTGTGGGAACGCAAGGCGATCGGCTGGACCCAGATCCGCCCGGGGCCGAATCGCGTCGGTCCGTTCGGCCTGCTGACGCCGATCGCCGACGCGGTGAAGCTGATCTTCAAGGAGATCATCCGCCCGACCGCGGCCCACAAGGGTCTGTTCTTCCTCGGCCCGGTGATGACGATCATGCCGGCGCTGGCCGCCTGGGCCGTCGTGCCCTTCGGCCCCGAGGTCGTGCTGGCCGACGTCAATGCCGGTCTGCTGTTCGTGATGGCGATCACCTCGCTCGAGGTCTATGGCGTGATCATCGCCGGCTGGGCGTCGAACTCGAAGTACGCCTTCCTCGGTGCGCTGCGCGCTGCCGCGCAGATGGTGAGTTACGAGATCGCGATGGGCTTCGCGTTCGTCGTCGTGCTGATGGTCTCGGGCTCGCTGAACATGACCGAGATCGTCAACGTGCAGAACCGCGGGATGATGGCCGATGCCGGCCTGAATTTCCTGTCGTGGAACTGGCTGCCGCTGCTGCCGATCTTCGTCGTCTACTTCATCTCCGGCCTGGCCGAGACCAACCGCCATCCGTTCGACGTCGTCGAAGGTGAATCGGAGATCGTCGCCGGCCACATGATCGAGTACTCGGGCATGGCGTTCGCCATGTTCTTCCTCGCCGAGTACGCGAACATGATCCTGGTCTCGACGCTGGCCGTGGTGCTGTTCCTCGGCGGCTGGGCGGCACCGATCGCGCTGCTCGACTTCATCCCGGGCTGGATCTGGCTGGCGATCAAGGTCTTCGTGGTCGTCACGATGTTCCTGTGGGTGCGCGCCACGTTCCCGCGCTACCGCTACGACCAGATCATGCGCCTGGGCTGGAAGATCTTCATCCCGGTCACGCTGGTCTGGCTGATCGTCGTCGGCGCGTGGATGCAGACGCCGCTCAACATCTGGAAGTAACGACATGACGCCCCCACGCTCACTTCGTTCGCTGCCCCCCGAGGGGGCGCAGGCCTCCTTTGGGGCGGCCCGGCAGGAGGCCTGACCATGTCCACCGCAACACTGAAAGACTTCGTCTCCAGCTTCCTGCTGCTGGAGCTGCTCAAGGGCTTGAAGCTCACCGGGCGCCATTTCTTCCAGAAGAAGATCACGGTGCAGTTCCCGGAAGAGAAGACGCCGCTGAGCCCGCGTTTCCGCGGCCTGCACGCGTTGCGCCGCTATGAAAACGGCGAAGAGCGCTGCATCGCCTGCAAGCTCTGCGAAGCGGTGTGCCCGGCGCTGGCGATCACCATCGAATCCGATGTGCGCGACGACGGCACGCGCCGCACGACGCGCTACGACATCGACCTGACCAAGTGCATCTTCTGCGGCTTCTGCGAAGAGAGCTGCCCGGTCGATTCGATCGTCGAGACGCACATCTTCGAATACCACGGCGAAAAGCGCGGCGACCTGTACTTCACGAAGGACATGCTGCTGGCCGTCGGCGATCGCTACGAGAAGGAAATCGCCGCCAACAAGGAGGCCGACGCGAAGTACCGCTGACGCCTTCACTCGCCCGCACCCGGCCGCACGACAGGCTGGGACCGGGCCGGAGGAGCGCGAATGCCTGGTCGCGGCTAGATAACCATGAATACCACTGGCGCACTGTTCTACCTGTTCTCCGCCGTGCTGCTGTTTGCTTCGTTCCGTGTCATCACGGCGAAGAGCACTGTGCACGCCGCGCTCTACCTGGTGCTGGCCTTCGCCAATGCCGCCGTCGTCTGGATGCTGCTGAAGGCCGAGTTCCTGGCCATCGCGCTGGTGCTGGTCTATGTCGGCGCGGTGATGGTCCTGTTCCTCTTCGTCGTCATGATGCTGGATCTCAAGGGCGACGAGTTCCGCGACGGCTTCTGGAAGCACCTGCCGCTGGCCGGCCTGATCGGCGCGGTGATCGCGCTCGAGATGGCACTCGTGCTGATGGGCGGCTTCCGCCTGACCGATGCGCCGGTGCTCGATCCGGCGCTGGCGAAGATGGGCAACACCCGCCTGCTCGGTATCGAGGTCTACACCAAGTACCTCTATCCGCTGCAGGTCGCCGCGGTGCTGCTGCTGGTGGCGATCGTCGCCGCCATCGCGCTGACGCTGCGCCGCCGCAAGGACAGCCGCTACCTCGACGCCGGCCAGCAGGTGCGCGCGAAGAAGGCCGACCGCCTGCGCATCGTCAAGATGTCGCCGGTGATCGACGAGCCCTCGGCGCCGCCGACACCGCCCGCGGCACCCGGCGCAGGAGACAAGAAATGACGCTCGGTCCGATCACGCTCGGTCACTACCTGTCGCTCGGCGGACTGCTGTTCGCGCTGTCGGTGATCGGCATCTACCTGAACCGCCGCAATCTGATCGTGCTGCTGATGGCGATCGAACTGATGCTGCTGGCGGTGAACCTGAACTTCATCGCCTTCTCGCACTACCTGGGCGACATGGCGGGCCAGGTGTTCGTGTTCTTCATCCTCACGGTGGCTGCCGCCGAATCGGCGATCGGCCTCGCGATCCTCGTGGTGCTGTTCCGCAACCGCGCGACCATCAACGTCGAAGAGCTCGACGCGCTGAAAGGCTGACCGCGCATGGCTTCCCAACTCTCCCAGAACCTGCTGCTGACGGTGCCGCTGGCCCCGCTGGCCGGCGCCGTGATCGCCGGCTTCTTCGGCAAGACCATCGGCCGCCGCGGCGCGCATGTCGTGACGATCCTCGGCGTGCTGATCTCCTTCATCGTCTCGGTGATGGTGTTGCGCTCGGTCGCCGACGGCGCACGCTTCAATGCCACCGTCTACGAGTGGATGGTGCTCGGGCCGCTGAAGATGGAGGTCGGCTTCCTGATCGACGGCCTGACCGCGATGATGATGTGCGTGGTGACCTTCGTGTCGCTGATGGTGCACGTCTACACCATCGGCTACATGGAAGACGACCCCGGCTACCAGCGCTTCTTCTCGTACATCTCGCTGTTCACGTTCTCGATGTTGATGCTCGTGATGAGCAACAACTTCCTGCAGCTGTTCTTCGGCTGGGAGGCGGTGGGCCTGGTGTCGTACCTGCTGATCGGTTTCTGGTTCAAGAAGCCGACGGCGATCTTCGCGAACCTGAAGGCCTTCCTCGTCAACCGGGTCGGCGACTTCGGCTTCATCCTCGGCATCGGCCTGATCGTCACCTATGCCGGCTCGCTGAGCTACGCCGAGGTCTTCGCCAAGGGCCCCGAGCTCGCGAAGCTGACGTTCCCCGGCACCGACTGGCTGCTGATCACGGTGACCTGCATTTGCCTCTTCATCGGCGCGATGGGCAAGAGCGCGCAGTTCCCGCTGCACGTCTGGCTGCCCGATTCGATGGAAGGCCCGACGCCGATCTCGGCGCTGATCCACGCGGCGACGATGGTCACCGCGGGCATCTTCATGGTCGCGCGCATGTCGCCGCTGTTCGAGCTGTCCGACACGGCGCTGAACTTCGTGCTGGTGATCGGCGCGATCACGGCGCTGTTCATGGGCTTCCTGGGCATCATCCAGAACGACATCAAGCGTGTCGTCGCGTACTCCACGCTGAGCCAGCTCGGCTACATGACGGTCGCGCTCGGCGTCTCGGCCTATTCGGTGGCGGTGTTCCACCTGATGACGCACGCCTTCTTCAAGGCGCTGTTGTTCCTCGGCGCCGGCTCGGTGATCATCGGCATGCACCATGACCAGGACATTCGCAACATGGGCGGCCTGCGCAAGTACATGCCGATCACCTGGCTCACGTCGCTGCTCGGATCGCTGGCGCTGATCGGCACGCCGTTCTTCGCCGGCTTCTACTCGAAGGATTCGATCATCGAGGCGGTGCACTTCAGCAAGCTGCCCGGCGCCGGCTTCGCGATGTTCGCCGTCACGCTCGGCGTCTTCGTCACCGCGTTCTATTCGTTCCGGATGTACTTCCTCGTCTTCCACGGCAAGGAGCACTTCCACCACAAGCCGTTCCCGCCCGAGGACCACGGCGCGCACGAGGAACCCGGCGACCACAGCGAGGTGCACGCGCCCCACGAGAGCCCGTGGGTCGTCACCGCGCCGCTGGTGCTGCTGGCGATCCCTTCGGTGGTGATCGGCTTCATGACGATCCAGCCGATGCTGTTCGGCGAGCTCTTGAAGGATTCGATCATCGTCGACGCGGCGCGCCATCCGGCGATGGCCGAGCTGGCGAAGATGTACCACGGCGCCACCGCGATGGCCTTGCACGGCCTGCAGACGCTGCCGTTCTGGCTGGCGCTCGGCGGCGTGGTCGCGGCCTACCTGTTCTACATGGTGATGCCGTCGATCCCGGCGACCATCGCGCGCATCTTCCGCCCGATCGTCGTGGTCCTCGAGAACAAGTACTACATGGACTGGATCAACGAGCACCTGCTCGCGCCGCTGGCGCGTGGCGTCGGCATGGGCCTGTGGAAGGGCGGTGACCAGGGGCTGATCGACGGCGCGATCATCAACGGCTCGGCGCGCGCGGTGAACGGCGTCGCGTCGCTGACGCGGCTGATCCAGACCGGCTATCTCTACTGGTATGCGCTGGTGATGCTGCTCGGCGTCTTCGGCCTGTTGACCTGGCAGCTGTGGCCCACCGTGTCCGGCGTATTCGGCCGTTGACCGGCAAGGGCGGAGAACAACAATGGGTCTGTTGAGTGTTTCGATCTGGCTGCCGATCGCTTTCGGCGCCTTGTTGCTGGCGCTGGGCAAGGACGACAAGGCGGCGATGGTGCGGCGTGTCGCGCTGGTCGGCGCGCTGGCCGGCTTCCTGGTCACGATCCCGCTGATCACCGGCTTCGACAATGCGAAGGCGACGCTGCAGTTCGTCGAGAACCTGCCGTGGATCGAGCGCTTCAACGTGCGCTACCACCTCGGTGTCGACGGCATCTCGGTCTGGTTCGTGCTGCTGACGGCCTTCATCAACGTGATCGTCGTCGTCGCCGGCTGGGAGGTGATCACCGAAAAGGTCGCGCAGTACATGGGCGCGTTCCTGATCCTGTCGGGCCTGATGATCGGCGTGTTCTCGGCCGCCGACGGGCTGCTGTTCTACGTCTTCTTCGAAGCCACGCTGATTCCGATGTACATCATCATCGGCGTCTGGGGCGGGCCGCGACGCGTCTACGCGGCCTTCAAGTTCTTCCTCTACACGCTGGCCGGCTCGCTGCTGATGCTGGTGGCGCTGTGCTACCTGTACTACAAGTCGGGCGGCAGCTTCGACATCGCCACCTGGCACAAGCTGCCGCTGACGATGCCGGCGCAGACGCTGCTGTTCTTCGCGTTCCTCGCGGCGTTCTCGGTCAAGGTGCCGATGTGGCCGGTGCACACCTGGCTGCCGGACGCCCACGTCGAGGCGCCCACCGGCGGCTCGGTCGTGCTGGCCGCGATCATGCTGAAGCTCGGCGCCTACGGCTTCCTGCGCTTCTCGATGCCGATCGCGCCCGACGCGAGCCGTGAGTACGACTGGTTCATCATCGCGCTGAGCCTGATCGCGGTGGTCTACATCGGCCTGGTCGCGCTGGTGCAGCAGGACATGAAGAAGCTGGTCGCGTACTCGTCGGTCGCACACATGGGCTTCGTGACGCTGGGCTTCTTCATCTTCAGCGAGCTCGGCATCTCGGGCGGGCTGGTGCAGATGATCTCGCACGGCTTCGTCTCGGGCGCGATGTTCCTGGCGATCGGCGTGCTGTACGAACGTGTGCATTCGCGTGACATCTCGTCGTACGGCGGTGTCGCCAACACCATGCCCAAGTTTGCTGCCTTCGCGCTGTTCTTCGCGATGGCCAATTGCGGCCTGCCGGGTACGGGCGGCTTCGTCGGCGAGTGGATGGTGATCCTCGGCACGGTGAAAACGAGCTTCTGGCTCGCCGCGCTGGCCGCCACCGCGCTGATCTTCGGTGCTGCGTACACGCTGTGGATGTACAAGCGCGTCTACTTCGGCGATGTCGCCAACGACGACGTCAAGGCGCTGCAGGACCTGAATGCGCGCGAGTTCGGCGTGATGGCCGCGCTGGCCATTGCCACGCTGTGGATGGGCGTCTATCCGAAGCCCTTCACCGACGTGATGCACCACTCGGTGAACAACTTGCTCACCCACGTCTCGGCCTCGAAGCTGAAGTGAACCAGGCATGAACCAACCCCCAAGCTCACTTCGTTCGCTGCCCCCCGAGGGGGCGCCAGTGCCTTCGGGCGGCCGGGCGGCACTGTGAACACCATGACCGACATGAACTGGATGGTGATCTGCCCCGAGGCGCTGCTGCTGGTCGCGGCCTGCGTCATCGCGATCGTGGATCTTTTCGTCACCGACGAGCAGCGCCGCCCGACCTTCTGGCTGACGCAACTGAGCTTCGCCGCGGTGGCCGCGCTGCACTTGAGCCAATACGACGGCGGGCTGTCGCTCTACGGCATGCAGGGCATGGTCGTCAGCGATCCGATGGGGCATCTGCTGGCTTTCTTCGCGACGATCGCGATGATGGTCACGGTGGCCTATGCGCAGCCCTACATCGCCGCGCGCGAGATGCTCAAGGGCGAGTTCTTCGTGCTGGCGCTGTTCGTGCTGCTGGGCATCCTGGTGATGATCGCGGCGAACAATTTCCTCGTGATCTACCTCGGCCTCGAGCTGATGAGCCTGTCGCTGTACGCGCTGGTGGCGCTGCGCCGCGACAACGGTGTCGCGACCGAAGCCGCGATGAAGTACTTCGTGCTCGGCGCATTGGCCTCTGGCTTCCTGCTGTACGGCCTGTCGATGATGTACGGCGCCACCGGCTCGCTCGAGATCCCGAAGGTCTACGAGCTGATCGGCAAGGGCGCGATCAATCAGCAGGTGCTGATCTTCGGCATCGTCTTCATCGTCGCCGGCCTGGCGTTCAAGCTCGGCGTCGTGCCCTTCCACATGTGGGTGCCCGATGTCTACCAGGGCGCACCGACCGCGGTGACGCTGCTGATCGGCGGCGCGCCGAAGCTGGCCGCGTTCGCGATCACGATCCGGCTGCTGGTCGAGGGCATGATCGGCCTCGCGGCGCACTGGCAGCAGATGATGATCGTGCTGGCGGTCGGTTCGCTGGTGATCGGCAACCTGGCGGCCATCGCGCAGAGCAACCTGAAGCGCATGCTGGCGTATTCGACGATCTCGCAGATGGGCTTCATGCTGCTGGCCTTGACCGCCGGCGTCTTCGGCGCCGACCGCACGCACGCCGGCAATGCCTACAGCTCGGCGATGTTCTACGTCGTGACCTACGTGATCACGACGCTCGGCACCTTCGGCCTGATCATGGTGCTGTCGCGCCAGGGCTTCGAGAGCGAAGAGATCACCGACCTGGCCGGGCTCAACAAGCGCGCACCGTGGCTGGCCGGCGTGATGACCGTGTTCATGTTCTCGCTCGCCGGCGTGCCGCCGATGGTCGGCTTCACCGCCAAGTTCGCGGTGCTGCAGGCGCTGGTGTCGACCGACGTGACGTTCTACGTCTGGCTCGCGGTGGTCGCGGTGATGCTGTCGCTGATCGGCGCGTTCTACTACCTGCGCATCGTCAAGGTGATGTATTTCGACGAGCCCGCCGGCGGCCTGGCCGCGTCGACGATCATCCCCGGCAGCACCAGCGGCATCAACGCGCTGCTGGCGCTCAACGGCTTCGCGGTGCTCGTCTTCGGCGTGCTGCCCGGCAGCCTGATGGCGATGTGCCGTGACGCGATCCTGAAGGCGTTGGCGACCTGAGCTCACCCGTGTCGGCTTCCATCTGGCTGCTGCTTGCTGTCGGTTTCGTCGCAGCCAACCTGCCGTTCTTCAGCGAGCGCGTGCTGCTGGTCGGTCCGCGGCCCGAGCACAAGTCGTTCTGGTGGCGCTTGCTCGAGCTGCTGCTGCTCGCGGCGCTGACGATCGGCCTCGGCGTGCTGATCGAGTCGCGCATCGGCCAGCGCCACCCGCAAGGCTGGCAGTTCTACGCCGTGGCGCTGTGCCTGTTCGCGACCTTCGCATTCCCTGGCTTCGTCTGGCGCCATCTGAGGCGCCACCGCCCCTCCTGACGTCGCGCCGGATAATGCCGGGCAGATGAAAGTCTTCAACCTGCGCTGCGGGCGCGATCACCATTTCGAAGGCTGGTTCGCTTCGGAAGAAGCGTTCACCGAGCAGCGCGCCGGCGGTCTCGTCGAATGCCCGCTGTGCGCCGACCGCGACGTCGTGCGCCTGCCGTCGGCGCCGCGGCTGAACCTGTCGGGCGCGCGCGAACAGCAGCAGCCCGGTCCGGTGGTGCAGCCGCGCGACAGCGATTCGCTCGAGGCGATGTGGTTGAAGGCGGTGCAGCACGTGCTGCAGAACACCGAGGACGTCGGCACGCAGTTCACCGAGGAAGCGCGCCGCATCCACTACGGCGAGGTCGAGCGCCGCGGCATCCGCGGCGAGGCGACGCCGCAGCAGCGCGAGGCGCTGGCCGACGAGGGCATCGAGGTGATGCAGCTGCCGATGCCCAAGGTCCTGGAAGGCGGCGGCAAGCCGCACTGATCAGAGCACGCGGCCCGGATTCATCCGGTTTTGCGGATCGAGCGCCTGCTTGATCGCACGCATCAGCTTCAACGCCACCGGCGACTTGCGCTCGGCGAGCTCGTCGCGCTTCAGCGCGCCGATGCCGTGTTCGGCCGAGAACGAGCCCGCGTGGGCCTGCACCGCGTCGTAGACGATGCGGTTGATGCCGTGCTCGTGCGCGCCGAGGAATTCGCCGGCGGGCGTGCCTTCCGGCGCCTGCACGTTGTAGTGCAGGTTGCCGTCGCCCAGGTGGCCGAAGTTCACCAGCCGAATGCCGGGATAGGCGGCGCGCAGCGCGGCGTCGGTGTGCTCGACGAACTCAGGAATCGCCGACACCGGCAACGCGATGTCGTGCTTGACGTTCAGGCCTTCCTCGCTCTGCGCCAGCGGGATCGATTCGCGCAGATGCCACAGCGCGGCCGACTGCGCGATGCTCTCGGCCACCGCCGCATCACTGATGAGCGCCTGCTCGAGCGCCGCTTCGAGCAGCGCTTCGAAGCGCGCCCGGGCCGAATCGACGCCTTCGCTGTCGGCGAATTCGAGCAGCACGGTCCACGGCGACGCGGCGAGCGGCTGCGGCAAGTGCGGGAAATGCCGGCGCACCAGCGCGAGCGCGAAATCGCCCATTACCTCGAAGCCGGTCAGGCCCGAGGCGAGCCGTGATTGCGAGAGCGCCAGCAGCGCGACGCACTGCTTGAGGTCCGCACAGGCGGCGAGGGCGGTCAGGCTCGCCGCGGGCTGCGGATGCAGCTTCAGCGTCGCCGCGGTGATGATGCCCAGCGTGCCTTCGCTGCCGATGAACAGGTCGCGCAGGTCGTAGCCGGTGTTGTCCTTGCGCAGGCCGGCCAGGCCGTTCCAGACCTCGCCGTCGGCGGTGACCACCTCGAGCCCGAGGCACAGCTCGCGGGCATTGCCGTAACGCAGCACCTGCGTGCCGCCGGCATTCGTCGCCAGGTTGCCGCCGATCGTGCAGCTGCCCTCGGCGGCCAGGCTCAGTGGCAGCAGCAGGCCGGCGTCGGCAGCAGTCTGTTGCAGCGTCTGCAGCACGCAGCCGGCATCGACTGTCAAGGTCAGGTTCGCCGCATCGAGGGCGCGCACGCGGTTCATCCGCGTCAGGCTCAGCAGCACTTGCGTGCCGCTGTCATCGGGCACGCCACCACCGACCAGGCCGGTGTTGCCGCCTTGCGGCACCAGGCTTGCACCGTGTGCGGCACAGGCCTGGACCACCGCCGCGACTTCCGCCGTGCTGCCCGGCCGCACGACCGCCAGCGCCTTGCCGCGCCAGCGCTTGCGCCAATCCAGCTCCCAGGCCGACAGGTCGCCCCCCGCCAGCACCTGCGAAGAACCGACCGCCGCACGCAGCGCGTCGAGCAGGGCAGCGCGGTTCATGTGGCGGCGAGCTTCGCCTGCGCGAGCCGGTGCCGCACGTGCGCCGCGCAGGCACCGAACAGCAGCACGCACAGCACCACCTGCGTCCAGGCCAGCGGCACGACGAGGCCGTCACTGCTGGTCGCACGCACGATGCCTTCGGTGAAGTACAGCCACACCAGCAGGCTCAGCCAACGATACGTGTAGAGCCGGTGCTTGAGCAGTCCGGCCAGCGGCAGCGCGAGCGGCAGCACCTTCAGCGCCCAGGTGCGCTGCCCCGTCGGCGCGAGCCACAGCTCCCACGCCAGGCCGAGCACGATCAGCGCGAGCAGGCTGCCGACGGCGAGGACCCGGGTGCGCCGCACGAAACCGTCCGGCGGCAGCGGCGACGGAGGTGTCATCGGCAGCGTTGTCACGGCTGGCATGATAGCCATCATGAACGGCCCCCAGCTCACTTCGTTCGCGGCCCCTGGGATCCGAAGGATCCTCTGCGGGATCCTTGGGCGCTCAGTGCCCTTCGGGCGGCCGGGCGGGCACTGATGACCCTCGACGAACCCCGCGCGGCGGACGGATTCACCCATGAAGCCGTGCGGCGGCGCCTGCGTTCGCACCTGCGCCGCCTGCTCGAGGTGCTGCGCACCTGGCCGTGGTTCGACACGCTGCGCATGCTGCGGCTGCGCTTCCGCGAAGACCGCCTCGGCCTGACCGCCAGCAGCCTGACCTTCACGACGCTGATCGGCCTGGTGCCGCTGGTCACCGTGACGCTGGCGCTGTTCTCGGCCTTCCCGATGTTCAACCGCTTCCAGATGGCGCTGCAGCAGTACCTGCTGCAAAGCCTGGTGCCGGACAACATCGCCCGGCCCGTGATGCAGGCGCTGACGCAGTTCGCCAGCAAGGCGAGCCGGCTCGGCAGCGTCGGCCTGATCCTGCTCGGCCTGACGGCACTGGCGCTGGTGTTCACGATCGACCGCACGCTCAACAGCATCTGGCGCGTCTCGAAGCCGCGGCCGCTGGCGCAGCGCGTGCTCGTCTACTGGGCGGCGATGACGCTCGGGCCGCTGCTGCTCGGCGCCAGCCTGACGCTCACTTCGTACGCTATCTCGGCCTCCCGAGGCATCGTCGACGACCTGCCTGGCGGAGTCAGCCTGCTGCTCGGGCTGATCGAATTCACGCTGCTGGCCGGCGGCGTGGCGGGGCTGTTCCGCTTCGTGCCGAACACGCACGTGCGTTGGGCCCATGCCTGGGCCGGCGGGCTGTTCGTCGCGGTCGGCTTCCTGATTGCGAAGCGGCTGCTGGCCTGGTATGTCGCCGCGGTGCCGACCTATTCGGTGGTCTACGGCACCTTCGCGACGCTGCCGATCTTCCTGCTGTGGATCTACCTCGGCTGGGTCATCGTGCTGCTCGGCGCGGTGATCGCCGCGTACGCGCCGAGCCTTGCGCTGCGCGTCGTGCGGCTGCCCGACCGCCCGGGGCAGCGCTTCGCGCTGGCCGTCGCCATCCTGCGGCTGCTGGCCAATGCGAGAGGCGATGCGCAGCGCGGCTACAGCCCCGAAGCGCTGGCCGGCGCGCTGCGGATCGATCCGCTGCAGGTCGAGCCGGTGACCGAGGCGCTGGTCCAGCTCGACTGGTGCGGCCGGCTCGACGAGGAGGGCGAACAGCGCATCGTGCTGCTGATCGACCCGGTGCAGACCAGCGCCGAGCCGCTGATCGACCGGCTGTTGCTGGCCGACAAGCAGTCGACCGGCGCCTTCCGGCAACGCACCGGGCTCGGCACCCTGACCGTCGAAGCCCTGATCCACTGAACGGCCGCAACCAGCGCGGATAATCCGCGCTCCCGTGAATCCAACCGTCCCCGCACAAAAGGCGCCGCGTGAAGTGCGCCCGCCACGCGCACCGCGTGCGCCAGGGTCGGGAGAGCGCCGCGGCGCACCGCGCCCGGCCACCCCGGTCCCGCCCATCACCTATCCCGAATCGCTGCCGGTCTCGAGCCGGCGCGAGGAGATCGCGCGCGCCATTCGCGAGCATCCGGTCGTCATCGTCTGCGGCGAAACCGGCTCGGGCAAGACGACGCAGTTGCCGAAGATCGCGCTCGAGCTCGGCCGCGGCCTGGGTGCCGGTGGCCGCGGGCTGATCGGCCACACGCAGCCGCGCCGCATTGCCGCGTCCAGCGTCGCCAAGCGCATCGCCGACGAGCTGAACTCGCCGCTCGGCGAGGTCGTCGGCTACAAGGTGCGCTTCCATGACCGGCTGCAGCCCGGCGCCTCGGTCAAGCTGATGACCGACGGCATCCTGCTCGCCGAGACGCAGGGCGACCCGGACCTGCGCGCCTACGACACGCTGATCATCGACGAGGCGCACGAGCGCAGCCTGAACATCGATTTCCTGCTCGGCTACCTGCGGCAATTGCTGCCGCGCCGGCCGGACCTGAAGATCATCGTGACCTCGGCGACGATCGATGCCGATCGGTTCGCGCAGCATTTCGCGAGCATCCGCGGGCCGGCGCCGGTGATCCAGGTGTCGGGCCGCCTGTTTCCGGTGGAACAGCGCTGGCGGCCCTTCGAGGAGTCGCGCGAGCACGACCTGAACGACGCGATCGCCGAGGGCGTCGATGAGCTCTGGCGCGGCGGCGGACCGGGCGACATCCTCGTCTTCCTCCCCGGCGAGCGCGAGATCCGCGAAGCCGCCGACCACCTGCACAAGCACCTCGCGCAACAGCACCGCGCCGGCCCGCCGGCGGAAATCCTGCCGCTGTTCGCGCGGCTGTCGCAGGCCGAGCAGGACCGCGTGTTCGAACCCGGCAACGGCCGCCGCATCGTGCTGGCGACGAACGTCGCCGAGACCTCGCTGACGGTGCCCGGCATCCGCTACGTGATCGATTCGGGGCAGGCGCGGGTCAAACGCTACAGCTACCGCAACAAGGTCGAGCAGCTGCAGGTCGAGCCGATCAGCCAGGCCGCGGCCAACCAGCGCGCCGGCCGCTGCGGCCGCGTGGCGAACGGCATCTGCATCCGGCTCTACGACGAGAAGGACTTCGAAGGCCGGCCGCGCTTCACCGACCCGGAAATCCTGCGCTCGTCGCTGGCCGGCGTGATCCTGCGCATGAAGAGCCTGCACCTGGGCACGGTCGAGCAGTTCCCGTTCCTCGAGCCGCCGCGCGCCAAGGCGATTGCCGACGGCTACGCGCTGCTCGGCGAGCTGAACGCCGTCGACGACGACAACGAGCTGACCGCGATCGGCCAGGAGCTGGCGAAGCTGCCGCTCGACCCGCGCATCGGCCGCATGATCATCGAGGCGCGCGAGCGCCAGTCCTTGAGCGAAGTGCTGATCATCGCGTCGGCGCTCAGCGTGCAGGACGTGCGCGACCGGCCGCTCGACCACGCGCAGGCCGCCGACGAGAAGCACAAGAAGTTCGACGACGAGAAGAGCGAGTTCGCCGGTTATCTCAAGCTGTGGAAGTGGCTCGAAGAGGCGCGGGGCGCAGCCGGCGCGTCGACCGAGGGCGCCGCGAAGCAGCACAAGCTCAGCCACCGCAAGCAGGAGCAGCTGCTGCGCGAGCACTTCGTCAGCCCGCGCCGCGTGCGCGAATGGCGCGACATCCATTCGCAGCTGCATACGGTGGTGGCAGAACACGGCTGGCGGCTCAATGGCTCGCCGGCCACCTACGACCAGGTGCACCTCGCGATGCTGGCCGGACTGCTCGGCAACGTCGGCTGCAAGCATGACGAGGAAGACTGGTACCTCGGCGCGCGCGGCATCAAGTTCTGGCGCCATCCGGGCGCGCACCTGTCGAAGAAGCCCGGCCGCTGGCTGATCGCCGCCGAGCTGGTCGAGACGACGCGCCTGTACGGCCGCGGCCTCGCCGCCATCGACGTGCAGTGGATCCCGGCGATCGCCGGCCATCTGCTGAAGAAGCAACTGCTCGAGCCGCACTGGGAGAAGAAGGCCGCCGAGGTGGTCGCGCTCGAACGCGCGACGCTCTACGGCATCGTCGTCTACAACAACCGGCGCGTGAACTTCGGCCAGGTCGATCCGAAGGCCGCGCGCGAGCTTTTCATCCGCGCCGCGCTGGTCGAGGGCGACTGGGACACGAAGCTGCCCTTCCTCGCGCACAACCAGAAGCTGGTCGCGCAGGTGCAGGAGCTGGAGCACAAGTCGCGCCGCCAGGACGTGCTGGTCGACGACGAGCTGATGTTCGCCTTCTACGATCAGCAGCTGCCTGCCGACGTGCACTCCGGCGCGTCGCTGGAGCGCTGGTTCCGCGAGGAGTCGAAGCGCCAGCCGCGCCTGCTGCAGATGTCGCGTGACGAGCTGATGCGGCACGAGGCCGCCGGCATCACGACGGCGAGTTACCCGAAGACGATTCGCCTCGGCGGCATCGACTGCAGCGCGAGCTACCTGCACGAGCCGGGCGATGCGAAGGACGGCGTGACCGTCACGGTGCCGATCTACGCGCTGAACCAGGTCAACGAGGAACGCTGCGAATGGCTGGTGCCGGGCATGCTGCCGGGCAAGGTCACCGCGCTGGTCAAGAGCCTGCACCAGAAGCCGCGCTCGCGGCTGCAGCCGCTGGTCGACTTCGTCGCCGAGTTCGTCGAGCTGAATGCCTTTGGCGAGGGCGCGCTGATGGACGTGTTGCTGAAGGCGGTGCGCGAGCGCACGCAGATCGCCGTGCAACGCAACGACTTCAAGCTCGACATGCTGCAGCCCCACCTGTTCATGAACTTCCGCATCGTCGATGAGCACGGCCGGCAACTCGGCATGGGCCGCCACCTGGCGACGCTGAAGGCCGAGCTCGGCGGCCAGGCGCGCACGGCCTTCCAGGCGCTGGCGGCGCTGAAGCTCGGCACGGCGGCGCCGGCCGCTGCCGCGCCTGCGCCCAGTGCGGCCAAGACGCCGCAGGGGCTCTCACGCGCCGAGGCCGGCCGCCCGGCACCCACCGCGCCGCCACCCGCGCCGCCGGCCGTCCCGGTCGCCTACACCCGCTGGAGCTTCGGCGAGCTGCCCGAGCTGATGGAGCTGAAAAAAGGCGGCCAGACGCTGGTCGGCTTCCCGGCGCTGATCGACAAGGCCACGCACGTCGAGATCGAGGTCTTCGACGAGCCGGTGGTCGCGGCGACCCGGCACCGCGCCGGCCTGCGCCGCCTCCTCGCGCTGCAGATCAAGGAACCCCTGAAGTACCTCGAGAAGAGCCTGCCCGAACTGCAAAAGATTGCTGTGCCCTTCATGCCGCTCGGCACGCTGGAAGAGCTGCGCCAGCAGATCATCGACGTCGCGCTCGACCGCGCCTTCCTGGCCGAGCCGCTGCCGGTCGACGAGGCCGGCTTCAAGGCCCGGCTCGACGAGGGCCGCGGCCGGCTGAACCTGATCGCGCAGGAGGTCGCCCGCGCCGCCGGCGCGGTGCTGGCCGAGTTCGCCGTCGCGCAACGCAAGCTGAAGGACAGCCGCCCGGCCAAGGAGGTTGCCGACGACATCCAGGCCCAGCTGCAGCGCCTGGTGCCCAAACGCTTCGTCGCGATCACGCCGTGGGCCCAGCTGCAGCACCTGGTGCGCTACCTGAAGGCGATCACGCTGCGGCTGGACAAGCTGCGCGCCGACCCCGCTCGCGATGCCCAGCGCCTGGCCGAGCTGCGGCCGCTGGAACAGCGCTGGGTGCGCCGGCTGGCGGAACTCAAGGGCACGCCGGATGGGCGGCTCGATGAATACCGCTGGCTGCTCGAGGAGTTGCGGGTGAGCTTCTTTGCGCAGGAGCTGCGCACGCCGCAGCCGGTGAGCGTCAAGCGCCTCGACAAGGCCTGGCAGCAGCTGAGCAGCTGAGGTCCACAATCCGCGCTGCCGCGCCCCGTCGGGTGCGCAAGGAGAAGCAATGCACTACGTCTGGATGGCCCTGGTGGGCTTCGTCGTCGGCCTGATCGCACGCGCCGTGCTGCCCGGCACGCAGAGCTTAGGGCTCATCATGACGACGCTGCTCGGCATCGTCGGGTCGCTGGTCGCCGGCTGGGCCGGCCAGGCCCTGGGTTGGTACGCACAAGGTCAGGCCGTCGGCTTCCTGGCATCGGTCGCCGGCGCAGTCGTCGTGCTGTTCGTCTACACGCTGGTCGTCAAGCCGTCGAACCCACCCGCCTGAACGCGAACGAATCCGCGGTTACCGCGCGGTTTCAAAACTTAATAGGGGCTGACGCGGATGGAGCCGCGTGGTGGTCTCCCTACAATCCGGCCCGCATCGACCCGACGCCCCGGGGCCTTCGAGCCCCGCTGTCGGCGCCACAAGCGTCGCATTGGGAGGCCCCTTGAGGAAGTTGATTCTGGCCACCGCCGGCCTGTGCTGCTGTATCAGCCTCGCCTCGGCACAAACCACCATCGATGCCGCCACGAAGGAGCGGATGGAGCGCGCCAAGCGCGACGCCGCGAATCCGCTGCGCATCATCATCGAAGCGGCCCAGGTCAAGCGCACCAAGGCCAGCGAGACGGCGGCGCCGGCGCCGGCGGCAGCTGCCGCTCCTGCGCCTGCACCGACTCCCGTGCCGGCACCCGTCGCCGCCCGGCCGCCCGCGCCCACCACCGCAGCGCGGCCGTCGCGCAGCGAACCGGCCACCGCCGCCACCACGCCGGCGAAGAGCGAGCCAGCCCCGACGCCGGCACCGATCGTCGAACCGACGCCCGAGCCGGCCGTCGCCGCAGCGCCCGCCAGCGCCGCACCGGCCCCCGTTGAAGCGTCGATCGCCGCGCCGTCGCAGCAATTGGCCAGCGCGAGCCCGCGCGCCACGCCGCCGGTCGTCGATGTGCCGCTGAAGCTGGTGCGCTACATCGAGCCCGAGATTCCGTCGCGCATCCGCGCGCGGCTGAAGCCGAACAACGAAGTCACCGTCGTGCTGCAGGTCAACCCGGACGGCAGCGTCAGCGGCGCGGACATCCGCGCGACGACCAGCCGCGCGCTCGACACGTTGGTGCTCGACGCCGTGCGCCAGTGGCGCTACGACCCGGTGCCGACGCCGCGCGAGCACACCGTGCAGCTGGTCTTCAACCTCAGCGACTGAACAGCGCGAGCGCCCGGTCCATCCCACCTTCCTCGATCGAGATCATCGCCTGCTCGCGCACCGCGGGCTTGCCGTGGTAGCAGATCGACAGCCCGGCCACCGACATCATCGGCAGGTCGTTGGCGCCGTCGCCGACGGCGATCGATTGCCGCGGCTCGATGCCCATCAGCTCGCAGACCTCGAGCAGCACGCGGCGTTTCTCGGCGCCGTCGCAGATGTCGCCCCAGGGCCGGTCGATCATCCGGCCGGTCAGCGCGCCGCGCTCGATCTCCAGCATGTTGGCGCGCGCGAAGTCCAGCTGCAGCCGGTGCCGCACGCGTTCGCTGAAGAAGGTGAAGCCGCCGGAGACCAGCAGCGTTTTCAGCCCGGCCGCCTGCAGCGCCTGCACGAAGCGCTCGACGCCCGGGTTCAGCCGCAGCTTCTCGGCATACACCGCGTCGAGGGCCGACGCCGGCACGCCGCGCAGCAAGGCCACGCGCTGGCGCAGGCTTTCCTTGTAGTCGGTGATCTCGCCGCGCATCGCCGCCTCGGTGATCGCCGCCACCTCGGCCTTGCGGCCGGCCGCGGCGGCGATCTCGTCGACGCATTCGATGTTGATCAGCGTCGAATCCATGTCGAACGCGACCAGCCGGTAGTGGGCCAGCGCCAGCGGCGGCGTGACGCCGCGCACGAAGAGGCCCGGTTCGAACTGCAGCGCGCTCATCAAGGTGCGCTGCAGAAGCAATGCACGACCGCCGAGAACGGCTGCCGGCGCTCGGTCAGCTCGGCCAGCCACGACAGCTCGCGGCCGATGTCGCGTACTTCGGGCGGCAGCATCGCGAGGGGTCCTGCGGCCTGCTGCGTCGCTTCGCTCAGGTAGGGCAGCAGCGCCTGCACCGCGCCGCCGCCCAGGAAGCTGAGCATGCGGGCCAGCCGGCCCGGCTCGCGCTCGACGTACACCGTGCGGTAGCCGGCCGGCAGCTTGGCGCGGCCGGCGGCGGCGTCGAGCGCATCGGTGAAGCTGCCGAGGCGGTCGACCAGGCCGCGCTCCTTGGCCTGCGCACCGGTCCAGACGCGGCCCTGCGCCACCTCGTCGAGCTTCTCGGGCGTCGTCTTGCGCGCGGCCGCGGCCTTGGCCGTGAAGTCGGTGTAGATGCGGCCGATCGTCGACTGCACCAGCGACGCGAAGCGCGCATCGATCGGCCGGCGCGGATCGTAGGCGTGGGTCAGCCAGGTCGTGCCGTAGCCGGCGGTGTTGACGGACAGCTTGGACATCAGGCCCTCGGCGGTCGGCAGCATCGCGAAGACGCCGATCGAGCCGGTCAGCGTCGCCGGGTCGGCGATGACCTCGTCGGCGGCCATCGAGATCCAGTAGCCGCCCGAGGCGGCGACGTCGCCCATCGAGACGATCACCGGCTTGCCGGCGGCGCGCGTCAGCTCGAGCTCGCGGCGCACCAGCTCCGAGCCGAAGGCGCTGCCGCCCGGCGAGCGCACGCGCAGCACGATCGCCTTGAGGCGCGGGTCGTCGCGCGCCATGCGCACCAGCTCGGCGGTCGAGCGGCCGCCGATGGCTCCGGGCGGTGCCTCGCCGTCGCTGATCTCGCCTTCGGCGACGATCACGCCGATCGCGTCGGACGGCAGCTGCGGCGCCTGGCGCCCGAGGTAGTCGCCGAAGGCGATCTGGCGGAAGGTCTTGCCGTCGGCATCCTTGGCGCCGCGCTCGATGATCATCGCGCGCAGCTCGTCGCGCGTCTTCAGGCCGTCGACCAGCTTGGTGTCGAGCGCCAGCTTGGCGACGTCACCGCCGGCGGCGGCGAGCCGCTGCGGCAGCTCGTCGATGCTCTTCATGATGCTGCCGGCCGGCAGCTTGCGCGCGGCCTCGACGCTGCGGGTGTAGTCGCCCCACAGGCCGTCGTACAGCAGCGCATCGGATTCGAGCGTCTCCTTGGACGGGGCTTTTGCGAAATAGGGTTCGCCGAAGTTCTTGTACTTGCCGGCGCGGATCACGTTGGCGCTGACGCCGAGGCGGTCGAAGGCTTCGCGGTAGTAGTTGCTCAGCCGGCCGAAACCTTCGACGTAGACCAGGCCCATCGGATGCACGTAGACCTCGTCGGCATGCGCGGCGAGGAAATACTGGCGCTGGTCGTAACCCGCGCCCCAGGCGACGACCTTCTTGCCGCCGCTGGCCTTCTTGTAGCGTTCGAGCGCCTGAGCCACTTCACGCAGGTTCGGCAGCCCGCCCCCCGCAAAGTCGTCGAGCACCAGCACGACGCCGCCGATCTTCGGATCCTTGGCGGCCAGCTCCAGCGCACGCAGCACGTCACGCAGCTGCACCTGCTCGTCGGGCTCGCCGCGCAGCTGCTTGAACGCGCGGTCGCGCGGATTGCCCGAGCGCTGGTCGACCAGCGGGCCGCTCAGGTTCAGCACCAGCATCGTCTTGTCGAGCATCGGCGCCGGGCCGCTCCTCAACCAGCCGACCAGCAGCACGCCGACGATCAGCAGGAAGATCAGGTTCAGCACCAGCCGGCGGCTGCCGTCGATCAGCCACCACAGGCGGCGGAAACTCCGGCGCACCAGGCCGGGGCCGCGCGGGGCGGGCGGCGGCGGGGGCGCGGGCGGCGGCACCGCCGGCGCGGCGGCTTCGAAGGAATCGTTCATCGGGAGCTCCCAGTGATCAGGCAGTCGCTGTCTTGGTCGGTTGGCCCAGCCCGCGCAGCACGTCGCGGATGAACTGGGCGCGGTCTTTCGGGTCGGCAATCTCACGCTCGATGCGCAGCTTGTCGTTGCCGGCCAGCTTGATGTGGCGATGCTTCTGCACCAGCTCGATGATGCGCATCGCATCGATCGGTGGATTCGGTTTGAACGTGATCGACATCAGCCTCGGATTGGCATCGATCTTCTGCACACCGTAGGGCTTGGCCAGCACGCGCAGCCGGTGCGTGTCGAACAGCGTCTGGCCTTGCGCCGGCAGCTTGCCGAAGCGGTCGGTGATCTCCTCGAGCATCAGATCCAGCTGCTCGGGGCGCTCGGCGGTGGCCAGGCGCTTGTACAGGTTCAGGCGGGTGTGCACGTCACCGCAATAGGCATCGGGCAGCAGCGCCGGCGCATGCAGGTTGATCTCGGTCGAGCCGCCGAAGACGCCGGTGGGCGACAGCAGGTCCGGCTCGCGGCCGGCCTTCAGCGCGCTGACCGCTTCGCCGAGCATGTCGTTGTAGAGCTGGAAGCCGACCTCCTGCATGTTGCCGCTCTGGTGCTCGCCCAGCACCTCGCCGGCGCCGCGGATCTCGAGGTCGTGCATTGCCAGGTAGAAGCCGGAGCCCAGCTCCTCCATGCTCTGGATCGCTTCCAGCCGCAGCGAGGCCTGCTTGGTCAGCGACTCGGTGTCGGGCACCAGCAGGTAGGCGTAGGCCTGGTGGTGGCTGCGGCCGACGCGCCCGCGCAGCTGGTGCAGCTGCGCCAGGCCGAACTTGTCGGCGCGGCTGATGACGATGGTGTTCGCGCTCGGCACGTCGATGCCGGTCTCGATGATCGTCGAGCACAACAGCACGTTGTGGCGCTGGGCGACGAAATCGCGCATCACGCTTTCGAGCTCGCGCTCGGGCATCTGGCCATGGGCGACTGCGATGCGCGCTTCCGGCAGCAGCTCGGCCAGCCGTTCGCGGCGCGCGTTGATCGTCTCGACCTCGTTGTGCAGGAAGTAGACCTGGCCGCCGCGCTTCAGTTCGCGCAGCACCGCCTCGCGGATGATGCTGTTGCCCTCGTTGCGAACGAAGGTCTTGATCGCCAGCCGGCGCTGCGGCGCGGTGGCGATCACCGACAGGTCGCGCAGCCCCTCGAGCGCCATGCCCAGCGTGCGCGGGATCGGCGTGGCGGTCAGCGTCAGCACGTCGACCTCGCTGCGCATCGCCTTGATCGCCTCCTTGTGGCGCACGCCGAAGCGGTGCTCCTCGTCGATGATCAACAGGCCCAGGCGCTTGTACTTGACCTCGGCGGACAAGAGCTTGTGCGTGCCGACGACGATGTCGACGGTGCCTTGTTCCAGCCCCTCGAGCGCGATCTTGACTTCCTTCGGCGAACGGAAGCGTGACAGCTCCGCCACCTTCACCGGCCACTTGCCGAAGCGGTCGACCAGCGTCTGGTAGTGCTGCTCGGCGAGCAGCGTCGTCGGCGCCAGCAGCGCCACCTGCTTGCCGCCGTGCACCGCGACGAAGGCGGCGCGCAGCGCCACCTCGGTCTTGCCGAAGCCGACGTCGCCGCAGACCAGGCGGTCCATCGGCTGCGGGCTGATCAGGTCCTGGATGACGGCGTGGATCGCCGCGCGCTGGTCGGGCGTTTCTTCGAAGCCGAAGCTGGCGGCGAAGGCCTCGTAGTCGTGCGGCGTGAAGCGGTGCGCGTAGCCTTCGCGGGCGGCGCGGCGGGCGTAGAGGTTCAGCAGCTCCGCGGCGGTGTCCCGCACCTGCTCGGCAGCGCGGCGCTTGGCCTTATCCCACGCGGCCGACCCGAGCTTGTGCAGCGGCGCCTCTTCCGCGCTGACACCGGTGTAGCGGCTGATCAGGTGCAGCTGCGACACCGGCACGTACAGCGTCGCCTTGTCCGCGTAGACCAGGTGCAGGAACTCCGAAGCCCCCTCGCCCAGGTCGATGTTGACCAGCCCCTGGTAGCGCCCGATGCCGTGGTTCGCATGCACCACCGGGTCGCCGATCTTCAGCTCCGACAGGTCCTTGATCAGCGCATCGACGCTGCTGGTCTGCTCCTGCTTGCGGCGCCGGCGGCCCTGCGGCGTGCTGGCGAAGAGCTCGGTCTCGGTGAGGAACTGGATCGCCTTCGCAGCGTCCGGTTCATGCCAGAAGAAGCCGGCGGCCAGTGGCGCGGCGGTGATCGCGACCTTCTCGTCGCTGGCCTCGAACTCGGCCAGCGTCGCGACGCTGGGCGGGTCGATCTGGTGGTCGCGCAAGAGCTCCAGCAGGCTTTCGCGACGGCCTTCGCTCTCGGCGACGATCAGCACGCGGTGCGGCGTTGCGTCGAGGTGCTTGCCGAGCAGCGCCAGCGGCTCGGTGGCGCCACGGTCGACGGAGACGTCGGGCAGCGGCCGCGCCCAGTCCACTGGCTCGGTGCCGCGCAAGGCCAGCGTCGCATGCCGGTTGGCATTGGCGAAGAACTCGTCGCTGCGCTGGAAGATGTCCTCGGGCGCCAGGATCGGCCGGTCCGGGTCGTGCTGCAGGAAGCGATGGCGCTCGCGCGTATCGGTCCAGAAGCGCTCCAGCGCCGCGTCGACCTCGCCGTGCAGCACCAGCATGGCCTCGCTGCCGAGGTAGTCGAAGATGGTCGCTGTCTGCTCGAAGAAGAGGGGCAGGTAGTACTCGATGCCGGCGGTCGCGATGCCCTGCGCGATGTCCTTGTAGATGCGGCTCTTCGTCGGGTCGCCGTCGAGCTTCTCGCGCCAGCGCTGGCGGAAGGTGGTGCGTGCCGCCTCGTCCATCGGGAACTCGCGCCCGGGCAGCAGGCGCACCTCGGGCACCGGGTACAGGCTGCGCTGGCTGTCGGGGTCGAAGGTGCGGATCGAATCCACCTCGTTGTCGAACAGGTCGACGCGGTAGGGCACCAGCGAGCCCATCGGAAAGAGGTCGATCAGGCCGCCGCGCACGGCGTATTCGCCCGGCGAGACGACCTGGCTGACGTGGTTGTAGCCGGCCAGCGTCAGCTGCGCGCGCAGCGCGGCTTCGTCGAGCTTGGTCTTCTGCTTGAACTGGAAGGTGGTGCCGGCGAGGAAGGAGGGCGGCGCGAGCCGCGTCAGCGCGGTCGTCGCCGGCAGCAGCACGACGTCAGCCTCGCGGGTGTGGATGCGCCACAGCGTCGCCAGCCGCTCGGAGATCAGGTCCTGGTGCGGGCTGAAGGTGTCGTAGGGCAGCGTCTCCCAGTCGGGGAAGATGGTCGTGCGCAGCCCCGGCACGAAGAACGGCAGCTCGTCGGCCAGGCGCTGCGCATCGGCCGGCTCGGCGGTGACGATCGCCAGCAGGCGCTTCTCCGCGTTGCGCGCCTGCGCGATGCGGGCCAGCAACAGCGCATCGGCCGAGCCGAGCGGGCGGGGGAGGGTGTAGCGCTTTCCGGGCGCGATCGAAGGCAGGAGCATCAGCGGCTGAATTTTAGAATCGTCCGATGATCCCTTACCCCATCGGCACCGAGCCGCGTTTCTTCGCCCTGGTGCCCTGCGCCGGCATCGGCGAGCGTGCCGGCACGGGCGGACCGAAGCAGTATGCGCCGCTGGCCGGCCGGCCGCTGGTGGCGCACACGCTGCATGCGCTGGCCGGTGTCGCGCGGCTCGCCGCGACGCTGGTCGTGCTGGCGCCCGGCGACGCGCTGTTCGAAGAAGCCGTGCCGGGCTTCGGCGGCGAGCACCAATGGCTCGCGCGCTGCGGCGGCGCGTCCCGTGCGCAATCGGTGGCCAACGGCCTCGACGAGCTGCTCGCCCGCGGCGCGTTGCCCCACGACTGGGTGCTGGTGCACGACGCGGCGCGCGGCCTGTTGCGCGCCGAGTGGGTCGAGCGCCTGATCGAGGCCTGTGCCGACGACGAGGTCGGCGGACTGCTGGCGCTGCCGCTGGCCGACACGCTGAAGCAATCGAGCGGCGGCCGCGCCGTGGCGACGGTGGCGCGCGGCGACAAGTGGGTCGCTCAGACGCCGCAGATGTTCCGCCTCGGCTTGCTGCGCCCCGCGCTGGCCCACGCCGGCGACGCCGTCACCGACGAAGCCAGCGCCATCGAGGCGCTGGGTCATGCGCCGAAGCTGGTGCAGGGCGATGCCGAGAACTTCAAGCTCACCTGGCCGGGAGACTTTGCGCTGGCCGAACGACTGCTGGGGACACGATGAATGACTTCCATTGGCGCGTCGGCGAGGGCTGGGACACGCACCAGCTGGTCGCCGGACGGCCGCTCATCTTGGGCGGTATCACGATCCCGCACAGCCACGGCCTGCTCGGCCATTCGGATGCCGACGCGCTGCTGCACGCGATCACCGACGCGCTGTTCGGCGCCGCGGGCCTGGGCGACATCGGCCGCCACTTCCCCGACACCGACGAGGCGTATCGCGGCGCCGATTCGCTGCAGCTGCTCGCCGAAGCCGCGCGACGCGTGCGCGAGGCCGGCTGGCGCATCGCCAACGTCGACAGCACGATCGTCGCGCAGGCGCCGAAGCTCAGCGGTCACATCCCGGCGATGCGCGAGCGCATCGCACAGGCGCTCGGCCTCGCCGACGATGCCATCAACGTCAAGGCGAAGACGGCCGAGAAGATGGGCCCGGTCGGCGAGGGCCGGGCGATCGAGGCGCGGGCGGTCTGCCTGCTGTGGCGGCCGCCCGGCGAGCCGAGCCCGGTCTGAGCGAGTGATCAGCTGACCTTCACCGCGATCTTGCGCGGCTGCGCATGCGCGGCCTTCGGGATGCGCACGCGCAGCACGCCGTGGCTCAGCTCGGCGTTGACCTTGTCGGCGTCGAGCTCCTTGCTGAGCGTGAAGGTGCGGCGATAGTGCGACAGCTGCACCTCGGCGTGGTGGGCCTGCATGCCTTGCGGCTGATTCAGCACGACCTCGCCTTCGATGCCCAGCGTGTCGCCTTCGACACGCACGCTCAGCTTGTCGCGCGGCACGCCCGGCAGGTCGGCGTACAGCGTGATGCCGGTCGAGTCTTCGATCACGTCGACCGGCGGCCACAGCGCGGGCTCGTGGCGCGACGGCGCGGCGGCTTGGGTGCCGGCTTCACGGGTGCGGGTAACGGCATTGCTCATGGTGTGACTCCTGAAATTCATTGCACTTCGATGCGGCGCGGCTGGGCCGATGCGCGGCGCTGGATGCTGACCTGCAGCACGCCGTCGCGGTAGGTCGCGGTCACCGCGTTCGGATCGATGTCGTCGGGCAGGCTGACGACGCGGCGGAAGCGGCCGGCGAAGCGTTCATTCGCATGCAGCGTCGTCTTCTCGTCGCTCTTGGGCAGGTCGCTCTTGCGCTCGCCGGCGAGCGTCAGCACGCCGCGGTCGAGGTTGACGTCGATGCTCGCGGGGTCGAGACCCGGCGCGAGGGCGTAGACCTCGACGGTGGTGGGGGTGCCGCCGACGTTCAACGCCGGATAGCCGCCGCGGCCATAACCGCGGATGCCGGGCGAGTGGTCGAACGCCTGCTGCATGTCGCGCTGCAGGCGGTCCATTTCTGCGAACAGGTCGCGCGGAAACAGGCTTCGATACATGGCAAGTCCTTCAATCGGTTGGGGGATGTCGGCCCCGGCGTTTGCCGTCGAACCGATGTCTCCGATCTAGGGACCGCCGCGGCGGTTTCAAGACCCGTCGTGTTACGGCGCGGGTGCGCGCTTGAGCCGGATGTGCAGCATCAGGCCGCCGTCGGGCGCGTTGGCGACCTCGACCGAGCCGCCCATGCGCTGCATCGCCTTCTCGACGATTGCCAGCCCGAGGCCGGCGCCGGTGGCCGCGGTGCGCGCGGCGTCGCCGCGGAAGAACGGCGTCGTCAGTTGCGACAGCTTCTCGGTTGCCACGCCGGGCCCGCGATCGCGCACCGTGACGATGACCCAGGGCCCCGAACGCACGTAGCTGACGGTGACGATCGAGATGCCCGTTTCGGTGGTGCGGCCATAGCGGCGCGCGTTCTCGAACAGGTTGGCGAAGACGCGGCCGAGCTCGATCTCGTCGGCCATCACGGCCAGGTCGATCGCCACCTTCGAGGTGATCTGGATTTCCGATGGATCGCGGAAGGCCGCGGCCTCCTTGTCGATCAGCCGCGACAGGTGCACCGGCCGCAGGTGGGTCTCGCCGGGCCGCGCGTAGTCCATGAACTTGTCGATGATCGCGTCGAGCTGGTCGATGTCGGAGGCCATGTTGCGGCGCGCCTCTTCTTCGGCGACGCTCATCTCGGCCTCCAGCCGCAGCCGTGCCAGCGGCGTGCGCAGGTCGTGGCTGATGCCGGCCAGCATCACCGCGCGGTCTTCCTCGACCTTGGCGAGCTCGCGCGCCATGCGGTTGAAGCCCATGTTGACCTCGCGGATTTCGCTGGTCAGCGTGTTCTCGTCGAGGCGCGAGTCGTACTCGCCGCCACGGATGCGGCTGGCGGCGAAGGACAGGTCGCGCAGCGGCCGGTTGATCAGCCGCGCGATCGCCACCGAGCCGATCACCGTCGCCGCCAGCGCGATGCTGACCCAGACGATCCAGGTGTCGCGCGTCAGCGGGTGGATGCGCGCCGACTCGGCCTGCAGCCACCACGGATCGTTCTCGATCGAGAAACCGACCCACAGTCCGGTGGCACCGTTGACGCTGCGCGCGACGATGGTGTCGGGCCCGAGCCGCGAGCGGATTTCCCCACCGATCTTGCGCGTGAAACGGTCCTCTTCAAAGGGTTCCCATTTGTCGCCCGGCTCGCGTGGCGTTACACGGATCGCCTCGCTCGCCTTCATCGCCTTGACCAGCGCGACGCGGTTGATCCGATCGGCGTAGCGCAGCCCTTCGCGCGACAGGTTCACGAGGCTGGCGATCTGCTGCGCGGCCAGCACCACGCGCGGCTCGGACTCGAGCGCGCGCAGCGTCTGCACCCACGCGAAGATGCCGCCGCCGAGCAGCAGCCCGAGCAGGAAGAAGGTGCGCCAGAACAGACTCAGGGCAACCCTTGTGGACTCCGCCATACGCGTGGGGCGGGCCCCTTCAGGTCGCGCCGTCCGGCACGAACACGTAGCCCACGCCCCAGACGGTCTGGATGTAGCGCGGCTGCGAGGGGTCGGGCTCGATCATCTTGCGCAGCCGCGACACCTGCACGTCGAGGCTGCGGTCGAAGGGTTCGAACTCGCGGCCGCGGGCGAGCTGGGCCAGCTTGTCGCGCGACAGCGGTTGGCGCGGGTGGCGCACCAGCGCCTTCAGCATCGAGAACTCTCCGGTGGTCAGCGCGATCTGCTCGCCGCTCTTGGTCAACCGGCGCAGCGACAGGTCGAACTCGAACGGACCGAAGCTGACGACCTGGGCTTCCTTCGACGGCGCGCCGGGCGCTTCCGGCGCCGGGCGGCGGCGCAGCACGGCGTGGATGCGCGCCAGCAGCTCGCGCGGGTTGAAGGGCTTGGGCAGGTAATCGTCGGCGCCGACCTCCAGGCCGACGATGCGATCGACATCCTCGACCTTGGCGGTCAGCATGATGATCGGCGTCGAATCGTTGGCCGCGCGCAGGCGCCGGCAGATCGACAGGCCGTCTTCACCCGGCAGCATCAGGTCGAGCACGATCAGGTCGATCGTCTCGCGCGTCATCAGCCGGTTCAGCGCCTTGGCGTCCTCGGCCAGCAGGACCTCGAAGCCTTCCTGCGTCAGGTAGCGGCGCAGCAGGTCGCGGATGCGGGCATCGTCGTCCACGACGACGATGCGATCGGCTCGAGCGTTTGCAGGCGCATTCATGCGTAACTCCGAATATGTAACAGAGGCATTGTGCGGGGCTGGCCACGGGGTTTTACCCCATTTGGGCCCGTTGTTACAACTTTTGCGGCTGTGCCGTAGGAAGCGTCCGACGGTTGTCGGACGTTGTCGGCGCTAGAGTGCCCGCCACCTGTTCCTGAGAGCCCGCCATGAGTGTCCGATCCCTGATCGCCGTTGCCGCGCTGGCCTGCGCTGCCGCTGCCAATGCGCAGCAGCAGGTGCTGGTGCCGCCGCCGCAGAACGTGCTGTCGCTGGCTGCCCAGGCCAGCGCCGAGGTGCCGCAGGACCTGCTGTCGATCACGCTGGCGGTCACGCGCGAAGGGGCAGACGCCGCCGCCGTGCAGTCGCAGCTGCGCCAGGTGCTCGACGCGGCATTGAACGAGGCGCGCAAGGCCGCGCGACCGGGCCAGCTCGATGTGCGCACGGGGCAGTTCTCGCTGTCGCCGCGCTACACCAACAAGGGCGTGCTGAGCGGCTGGAGCGGCCGCGCCGAGCTGGTGCTCGAAGGGCGCGACAGCGGCGCGATCAGCCAGCTCGCCGGGCGACTGAACGGGATGCCGGTCGCGCATGTCGCGCACGGGCTGTCGCGCGAGCAGCGCGAGAAGGCCGAAGCCGAGGTCGCCGCCCAGGCGATCCAGCGCTTCCGCCAGCGCGCCGAGGAATACGCCCGGCATTTCGGCTTCGCCGGCTACAGCATTCGCGAGGTCAACGTCGGCCAGGCCGACGGCATCCCGCCGCCGCAGCCCATGTTCCGGCGCGCGATGATGGCGCAGGCCGGCGCGGTGGCCGACGAATCGGTGCCGGTCGAGGCCGGCAAGGCCACCGTGACCGTGACGGTCAGTGGCAGCGTGCAGATGTCGGCGCGCTAGAACCTATTGCGCGACCCAGCCGCCGTCGACGTTCCACGCCACGCCGCGGATGTTGTCGGCGGCCGGCGAGCACAGGAAGACGGCCAGCTCGGCCAGCTGATCCGGCGTCGTGAACTGCAGCGAGGGCTGCTTCTCGGCGAGCAGCTGGCGCTTGGCTTCCTCGTTCGAGATGTCGCCCTGCGCGGCACGCGCATCGACCTGCTTCTGCACCAGCGGCGTCAGCACCCAGCCCGGGCAGATCGCGTTGATCGTCACGCCGGTGGTCGCGTTCTCGAGCGCCACCGATTTCGTGAAGCCGACGATGCCGTGCTTGGCGGCGACATAGGCGGATTTCTGCGCCGAGGCGACGAGCCCGTGCACCGACGCGATGTTCAGCACGCGGCCCCAGTTGCGGGCCTTCATGCCGGGCAGCGCGCAGCGCGTGGTGTGGAAGGCGGAGCTCAGGTTGATCGCGATGATGGCGTCCCACCGCTCGACCGGGAAGTCCTCGACCGGTGCGACATGCTGGATGCCGGCGTTGTTGACCAGGATGTCGAGCGTGCCGAACTCGGCCTCGCAGGCGCGCACCATGGCCTCGATCTCGGCGGGCTTGCTCATGTCCGCGCCGTGGTACGAGACGCGGCCGCCGAGCGCGGCGACCTCCGCCTTCGCACCCTCGACATCGCCGAAGCCGTTGAGCATCACGTGCGCACCCTGGCGCGCGAGCGCCAGTGCCATCCCCAAGCCGATGCCGCTGGTCGAGCCGGTGACGAGGGCGGTCTTTCCTTCGAGCATGCGAATCTCCGTTCGAGTTGGATTGCCCGGCGCTCGCCACGGGGCGGCCGGGCCTGCGATGATTATCGACAAGGAGCCTGAATCGTGACTGAACCCCGCCTGCACCACGTCCAATGCCTCGACAGCAGCATGGCGCTGCACCGCGTCGCCTATTGGGAATGGGGCGACCCGGCGAACCGGCGCGTGCTGGTGTGCGCGCACGGGCTGTCGCGGCAGGGGCGCGACTTCGACACGCTGGCGGCCGCGCTCGCCGATCACTACCGCGTGGTCGCCGTCGACGTCGTCGGCCGCGGCCAGTCCGACTGGCTCGCCGATCCGATGGGCTACAGCCTGCCGGGTTATGTCGCCGACATGGTGACGCTGCTGGCGCGGCTCGACGCCGAGACGATCGACTGGGTCGGCACGTCGATGGGCGGGCTGATCGGCCTGGGGGTCGCGGCGTTGCGCCATTCGCCGCTGCGGCGCCTGGTGCTCAACGACGTCGGACCGTCGATCCAGCCGGCCTCGCTGCAGCGTATCGGCACCTACCTCGGTCAGCCGGCGCATTGGGCCACGCTCGACGAGGCGGCCGACGCGCTGTGGGCGATCTCGCAGGGCTTCGGTCCGCACACCCGCGAGCAATGGCTGGAGCTGACGAAGCCGCAGCTCAAGCCCGACGGCGACGGCTTCAAGCCGCACTACGACCCGGCGATCGCCGTGCCGTTCAAGCTGATCACGCCCGAGGCAGCCAAGGCCGGCGAAGCGATGCTGTGGCAGGCCTGGGACCGGCTCACCCTGCCGACGTTGCTGCTGCGCGGCGCCGACTCCGACCTGCTGTCGCACGACACCGCCGTGCAGATGACGCAGCGCGGCCCGCGCGCGCAACTGATCGAGTTCGCCGGCGTTGGCCACGCACCGCTGCTGCAGCAGCCGGACCAGGTCCAGGCGGTGGTCGATTTCCTGCGCTCGCCATGAAGACCCGCGCGGTCGCGACGGAGCAGGAGGCCGCGCCGATCGTGCGGCTGTCCGACGCCGCGCTCGACAGCCCAGGCCCGGGCGGCGACGAGCACGGCACCGCCGCACTGGTGCGTGCGCGCGTCTTCTCCGAGCCGCTGCTGACCGGCCAGCGCCTCGACACCGGCGAGGACGCGCTGGCGCATGCCGATGGCGTCGCGGCGATCCTGCAGGGCATCGGCGCCGCGCCGTCGATGCGCGCCGCGGCCTACCTCGTCTACGCGGGTGACTACCTGCAACGGCCCGAGGAGATGGTCGCCAAGGCTTTCGGCGAAAGCTACGCGAGCGTGGTCGCGCACACGCGCAAGCTGGTGCAGATCCAGCGCGCCGCGCGCGAGGCGCAGGTCGAGGACGAGCAGCGCGCGCAGCAGACCGAACGCGTGCGCAAGATGTTGCTGGCGTTCTCGCGCGACCTGCGCGTGGTGCTGCTGCGGCTGGCGTCGCGGCTGCAGACGTTGCGCTGGTACGCCAGCACCCGGCACCCGTGCCCGGCGCTGCTGGCGCAGGAGACGCAGCAGGTTTTCGCGCCGCTGGCCAACCGGCTCGGCATCTGGCAGGTCAAGTGGGAGCTCGAGGACCTGTCCTTCCGCTTCCTGCAGCCCGAGGCCTACAAGCAGGTTGCGCGGCAATTGGCCGAGTCGCGCGTCGAGCGCGAGCGCAGCGTCGAAGGCGTGCGGCGCCAGATGCTGCAGGAGCTGGCGGCGGTGGGCCTCGCGGCCGAGGTGCAGGGTCGCCCGAAGCACCTGTACAGCATCTGGAAGAAGATGCAGGGCAAGAGCCTGGCGATCGGCCAGGTCTTCGACGTGCGCGCGCTGCGCGTCATCGTGGCCGATGTTCCTGCGTGTTATGCGGCGCTGTCGCGCGTGCACGAACGCTACCGCGCGGTGTCCGGCGAGTACGACGACTACATCGCGCGGCCCAAGGGCAACGGCTACCAGTCGCTGCACACCGTCGTGCTGGGCGACGACGGCAAGCCGGTCGAGGTGCAGATCCGCACGCAGGCGATGCACGAGCATGCCGAGCACGGCGTGGCGGCGCACTGGGCCTACAAGGAGGCCGGCACGCGCGGTTATGCCGGGGTCAGCGCCGCAGGCGACTTCGAGGAGCGCGTCGCCGAGGCGCGCAAGGCGGTGCTGCGGCAGCTGCTGGCCTGGGAGCGCGACTTCGTCGACCAGGCCGGCGCCAAGGCCACGGGGCCGGCCGCCGGGCCGTCGTTCGAAGACCGCATCTACGTCTTCACGCCGCAGGCCGCGGTCATCGAATTGCCGGCCGGCGCGACGCCGGTCGACTTCGCGTACAGCCTGCACACCGACCTGGGCCACCGTTGCCGCGGCGCGCGCGTCGACGGCGTGATGCTGCCGCTGAACACCCCGCTGGCCAACGGCCAGACCGTCGAGGTGATCGCCGCGAAGGAAGGCGGTCCGTCGCTCGACTGGCTGAATGGCGAGCTCGGTTTCCTGAAGAGCCACCGCTCGCGCGCCAAGGTGCGCGCGTGGTTCAACGCGCAGGCGCTGTCGGGCACGGTCGCGCGCGGCCGCGAGCTGGTGGAGAAACTGCTGCAGCGCGAGGGCCGCACGGCGCTGAAGCTCGACGACCTGGCCGCGCAGCTCGGCTTCAAGGGCGCCGAGGCGCTGTTCGAAGTCGTCGGCAAGGACGAGTACTCGCTGCGCCACATCGAGAACCTGCTGAAGCCGGCCGAGCCGCCGGCGCCGCAGGCCGATGTCATTCCGTTGAAGCGCGCGCGCGGCGCCGAGGGCGGCGTGCTCGTCGTCGGCGTCGAGTCGCTGCTGACGCAGCTGGCGCGCTGCTGCCGCCCGGCGCCGCCCGACGCGATTGCGGGTTATGTCACGCGCGGCAAGGGCGTCGCGATCCACCGTGCGGCCTGCAGCAACTTCCGCCACATGGCCGAACAGCAGCCCGACCGCGTGATCCCGGTCGCCTGGGGCGAGACGCCCGTGGGCCGCGAAGCGGCCTATCCGGTCGACGTGCTGATCGAAGCGGCGGACCGCTCTGGTCTCCTGCGCGATATCTCCGAGGTCTTCTCGAAGGACAAGCTCAACGTCATCGGCGTGCACACGCAGACGGTGAAGGACATCGGCGGCGGCACCGCGCTGATGACTTTCACGATCGAGGTCGCCGATGCCCACCGCCTGGCAGCGGTGCTGCGTCTCGTGGCGCAGATCCCCGGCGTGCGCCGCGCGCGGCGGCGCTGAGCCTTTTGCAACGCCCGACGCGGCTTCGAACGCTCCGGAACCCATGCTATAGTCCAGGGCTTCGCAGGCGCGTAGCTCAGCTGGTTAGAGCACCACCTTGACATGGTGGGGGTCGTTGGTTCGAGTCCAATCGCGCCTACCAATAAAAACCAACGCCGACAAGCGCTTAGCTTGTCGGCGTTGTCGTTTCCGGTGCCGCAAGATGTGGCAATCTGTGGAAAGTTGGGAAAGCTGACCGAGCGCAAAGCCGCGTGCCGCCTGGGTTCTGGTTTGACTACCAAATCGCGGACCAATCACCAGACCGTGGCGCCGGCCCTCGTAAGGGCCGCTTGGGGGACCGGCGTTCCGTGCGCGAAGTGCACGCCCTTCACGCGCAGGTCGCAAACCTTCCGACAAGCGCATCCCGGTGCCGTAAAGCAACTGCGCGAACAAGCGGTGTTCGCCCACCATGCCGCGAAAGTTTCTAAGCCAGCGACACCAGCGCTTCCACCAGCGCCGAAGGATTCGACGCGAAAGGCGAGTGGCTGGTGGCCAAGGTTTTCTGCACGAAGGCGTTGCCGGGCGTGAAGGCGTCGGCGTCCGCGATCATCTTGTCCTGCACCGCGATCGGGATCGCGCGGTCGCCGGTGCAACGGATGAAGGCGCGCGGCACGCTGCCCCAGCGTGCCGCCGTCGCGCCCACCGGCGTGGTGAACGCCTGGATCGGTTCGTCGGGCGTGAGCAGGTTGGCGATGACGGGGAAGGCTGCATCGCTCACGTCATGATAGAAGGCGCTCCGGCCCTTGGCCGCGTAGCCCGGGTCGGCCGAGTTGTGGTTGATACGGGCTGCCGCGGCGACGCGCGGATCGGCCACGAACAAGGGCGGCACTTCGGAGCTCGCGAAATTCGGCTGCATCAGGTACTCGAGCACCGTCTGGAAGGCCACGGGCACGAAGGCCGTGAGGTAGACGAGCCGGCGCACCAGCTGCGGCGCGGCCTCCGCCACCGCGCTCAGCGTGGCGCCGCCCAGGCTGTGCCCGACCAGGATCACCGGGCCGCTGCCGTCCTGCGTGAGGCCGCGAATGACCTTTAGCGTGTGCTCGCGGTAGTCGTTGAGCCCCAACGCCGCCAGCGGCGACGGCTCGCTGGACAGGGCGGCCGCATCCTGCGACAGGTAGGCCGCCGGGAAACGGGCCGTGATGCCGTGCCCGGGTAGATCGAGGGCCAGTGCGGGGTAGCCCTGTTCGGCCAGCAGCCGGACCACCTCGGACCAGCACCAGCCGCCGTGCCAGGCGCCGTGAATGAGCACGAACGTCGGCTTGCTTCCCGTGCCGCCGGCACTGCCCGAGCCGCACGCGGCCAGGCCGGCGCCGGCCACGCCGGCCGACAACTGGTTCATGAATGTCCTGCGTTGCATCGCTTGTCTTCTTCGTTGTTGAGGTTCGTCAGGTCGCCGTCTCGGCGAGGCGCTGCTGCGCCGCGCGGTATTCGCGGCGCAACCGCTCGACCAGCGCCGCGGTGGGCACCACCTCCGTCACGGCGGCGATGCCCTGGCCGCAGCCCCAGATGTCCTTCCACGGCTTCTTGCGATCGCTGCCGAAGTTCATCTTGCTGGCCTCGCTGTGCGGCAGCGCTTCGGGGTCCAGGCCGGCCGCAGCGATCGAGCCGCGCAGGTAGTTGCCGTGCACCCCGGTGAACAGGTTGGAATAGACGATGTCGCGGCTGCTGCTCTCGACGATCATCTGCTTGTAGGCTGCATCGGCGCGGGCTTCTTCGGTGGCAATGAAGGCCGAGCCGATGTAGCCGAAGTCGGCGCCGGCCGCGAGCGCAGCGAGCACCGCGTCGCCCGATGCGATGGCCCCGCTCAAGCCCAGCGGCCCGCGGAACCAGCTTCGGATCTCCTGCAGCAGCGCAAAGGGGCTCACGGTGCCGGCATGGCCGCCGGCGCCGGCTGCGACCGCGACCAGCCCGTCGGCGCCCTTCTCAACCGCCTTGCGCGCGAAGACGTCGTCGATCACGTCGTGCAGCACGATCCCGCCCCAGCTGTGCACGGCTTCGTTGATCTCCGGGCGCGCCCCGAGCGATGTGATCACGATCGGCACCTTGAAGCGCTCGCAGGCCGCCATGTCGCGATCGAGCCGGTCGTTGCTCCGGTGCACGATCTGGTTGATTGCGAACGGCGCAGCCGGCGCTTCCGGATGCCGGCGGTCGTGCGCCGCGAGTTCCTCGGTGATCTCGGCCAGCCAATCATCGAGAAGTTCCGACGGCCGCGCGTTCAGCGCCGGCATCGAGCCGACGATGCCGGCCTTGCACTGGGCGATGACGAGCTGGGGCGTGCTGATGATGAACAGGGGCGCGGCCACCACGGGCAGCCGCAGCTTGCGAAAGGCAGGATGCATGGGTTTCGGTCAAGGTCAGTGGATGGAAACGAAGCCGCCGAGGCGGTTCCAGCGCTTGCCGTCGAACTGCACGGGCTGCAGCGACTTGATCAAGCGGTAGTCGTCGGGGCTGCTGCTCACCACCACGCCGGGCAGGAACATCGGCAACTGCACGGCCTTGATCGACGTGGCCTGGCGCAGCACGTTCTCGCGCGTGAGGTTGTCGCCGCAGGCGCGCAGGATGTCGACCATCAGCCTGGCGCTGGAATAGGCGTAGACATGGGAGCCCAGTCGCAGGTCGGCTTCGGGCCGGTACTTCTTCATGAAGGCCAGCCATTCCCGGAACGCGGCATCGGTCTCCCATTGCGCATCGTTGGGATCCTTGGAATAGGCGGTGGAGATCACGCCGATCGCCTTCTCCGGGCCGGCGGGGTTGAACACGGCGCCGATCAGCGCGGCGCCCTGCGCCAGGTAGTGCGTCGGCTTCCAGCCGGTGTCGTGAAGCTTGCGCAGCGTCTGGATCGCCGCCTTCGCGGTGCTGAAGCTCACCAGCACATCGGCGCCGGAGCCCTTCAGCTGCACGATCTGCGAATCCACCGTGGGGTCGGTGAGCTCGTACGAGGCTTCCGACACGATCATGGTCTTGGCCTTGGTGCCCAGCCCCTCCTTGAAGCCCTTCAGGTAGTCGCGGCCATAGTCGTCGTTCTGGTACAGGACCGCGATCTTCGCGTTGGGGCGCTGCTCCAGGATCTGCCGCGCGTAAACGCTCGCCTCGGACGGATAGTCCGGGTAGAAGCTCATGCTCCAGGGGTTGCCCTTGGGGTCGTTCCACTTCGACGCGCCGGTGAGCAGCAGCAGGTGCGGCACCTTCCTGGCGTTGACGTAGCGATGCACGGCGGTGTTGGTGGCGGTGCCGAACATGCCGTACAGCAGCAGCACCTGTTCCTGCTCGACCAGCTTGCGCACGCCCTCCACCGTCTTGGGCGGCGAGTAGGCGTCGTCCAGGCTGATGAAGTTGATCTTTCGCCCATTGACGCCACCTTGGTCGTTGACCATGCGGAAGTACGCGGCCTGCGTCTTGCCGACTTCACCGTAGATCGAACCGGCACCGCTGTAAGGCATGGTCTGGCCGATGCGGATCTCGCTGTCGGACGCGCCCCGGTCGTACTTCTTTTGCGCCGCGGCGCTGCCGCAGGCCAGCGCCAGCGACGTGACCAGGCTGCAGATGATGGCCTTCATGTTTTGCTCCTCGTGTTGATCCAGGTTTGGATGCGGGCGGCGCCGCCTGCCACGCCGGTCGGCCAGACCAGCATCAGGGCCAGCAGGATGGCCCCGTACACCGCCCAGGGCGCGGCCTTCGAGACCTGCTCGGCCAGTTGCGGAATGAACTGGATGAAGAGGGCGCCATAGAGCGCGCCCGACAGCGACGAGAGCCCGCCGACCACCGCGCCGACCAGCAGCGTGATCGACAGGAAGACCGAGAAGCTGTCCGGCGCGACGAACTGCACGACGATCGCCGACAGCGCGCCGCCCACGCTCGTGTAGAGCGCCGAGACGCCGAAGGTGAGCGTCTTGACCCGTGCGTTGTCCACGCCCATCGCCTGCGCCGCGATCGCATGGTCGCGCACGGCGACCAGGCTGAGGCCGACGCTGCCGCGAAGCAGGTTGCGCGCCGCGGCGAACAGCACCAATGCCACCGTGAGGCTGAAGAAATAGAGCCACTGGTCGGCGTCCAGCGGCAGGCCGAAGGGCGCCTCGGGCTTCATCAGCACCAGGCCCTGCGAGCCACCGGTCCAGGCCTCGAAGCCCTTGTACTTGAGCAGTTGCGGCGTGGCCACGCCGAGCGCGAAGGTGGCCAGGGCCAAGTAGACGCCGTCCAGCTTGAGCGCCGGCATGCCGAACAGGGTGCCGACCACGCCGCCGGCCAGCGCAGCGGCGGGCAGCGTGGCCCAGTAGGGCCAACCCGCCTGCTCCATCAGCATCGCCGCGACGTAGGCACCCAGCGCGAAGAAGGCGCCGTGGCCCAGGGAGATCTGGCCGTTGAAGCCGGTCAGCAGGTTCAGGCCCAGCAAGGCGAGCGCGTAGGCGATGACCATGGTGGCCTGGAACACCGCGTAGCTGGGCAGCACGAACGGCAGCACGCAGGCGGCGGCCAGCAGGCCGGCAGCAAACAGGTTCTTTTGCATGGGTCAGACCCTCGCCACCACGGCTTTGCCGAACAGGCCGGAGGGCTTGGCCACCAGGACGACGATGATCAGCACCAGGGCGACCGAGAGCTTGAGCTCGGCGCCGACCACATAGGTGCCCAGCAGGTTCTCGAGGACGCCGACGATGAAGCCGCCGGCCACCGCGCCCGGCGCACTGCCGATGCCGCCCAGCACTGCGGCCGCGAAGGCATAGAGCAGCACGCCGGACATCATGTGCACGTCGAGGAACACGACCGGCGCGATCATCATCCCGGCCACCGCGCCGATGGCGCCGGCCAGTCCCCAGCCCAGGGCCAGCATGCGGTTGACGCGCACGCCCACCAGCCGGCTGGACGTCGGGTTCTCGGCGGTCGCCCGCATCTGCAGCCCGAGCGGCGAATAGCGGAAGAACACGTACATGAGCGCGAGCATCAGCAGCGTGACGCCGATCGCGCCCAGCTGATGCGGTGACAGCAGGCCACCGGCGACCGCCGCCTCCGCAAAGGGGCTGGGGAAGGGGCGGATTGCATAGCCGAAGAGCCAGCCGGCCAGGCTGTGCAGGATGACCAGCAGGGCCACGAACACGACCACGATCGCCAGGACCGGTGCGTTGCGAAGCCGCCGCACCAGCACGGCCTCGATACCGGCGCCCATGGCGAAGGCGATCGTCACCGTCGCGAAGAACGCCGCCCAGTAGGGCCAGCCGGCGGTGATCAGCATGGAAGCGATGAAGGTGGAGAACATCGCCATCTCGCCCTGCGCGAAGTTCACGTGGTGCGTGCTGCGGTAGATCATCACCAGGGCCAGCGCCAGGCTGGCGTAGATGCCGCCCGTGGCGAGGCCCGCCATCAGCTGCGCGAAGAATGCGTTCATCAGGCGGCTCCTCCGAGGTAGGCCGCGCGCACGGCCTCGTTGCTGCGCACCGACGCAGCCGGCCCGGCCAGCGCGATGCGGCCGGTCTCCAGCAGGTAGGCGGTGTCGGCCAGCTCGAGCGCGAGCGAGGCGTTCTGCTCGACCAGCAGGATCGCCACCTTCTGCTCTTCGCGCACGCGCCGCATGATCCGGAAGATGTCCTGCACCACTTTCGGCGCCAGGCCGAAGGAGGGCTCGTCCATCAGCAGCAGCCTGGGCCGCAGCATCAGCGCGCGGGCGATGGCCAGCATCTGCTGCTCGCCGCCGGAGAGCAGGCCCGCCTGCTGCTGCCGGCGCTCCTTGAGCCGCGGGAAGTACTCGTAGAAACGCTCGAAGTCCTCGCGCACGCCGGCCCTGTCGCGGCGCGTGCAGGCGCCCATGCGCAGGTTCTCCTCGGTCGTGAGGCCGGTGAAGGTGCCACGCCCGTCGGGCACATGCGCCACGCCGAGCCGCACGATCTCCTCCGTCGCCATGCCGTCGATGCGCTGGCCGGCCAGCGTGACGTGGCCCTGCCGGCGGATCAGGCCGCACAGCGCGCGCAGCGTGGTGGTCTTGCCGGCACCGTTGGCGCCGAGCAGCGCCGTGACCGAGCCTGCGGCCACCTGCAGATCGATGCCGAACAGCACGCGGCTGGCGCCGTAGCCGGCCTCGAGGCCGCGTACATCGAGCAATATGTCGCTCATTGGGTAACCTCCGCCCTACGGGCTTCGGTGCTATGAGCCTTGGGAGCGGCCCGGCGGCTCATGCGGGCTCTCCCAAATAAGCCCTGACCAGTTCGGGATCGCGCTGCACTTCGACGGGCAGGCCTTCGGCGATCTTGCGCCCGAAGTTCAGGGCGACGATCTTGTCGGAGAGGGTCATCACCAGGCCCATGTGGTGTTCGACCAGCAGCACCGTGAGCGCGAAGCGCAGTCGGATGTCGCGGAGCAGCGACCCCAGCTGGTCGACTTCGTGATGGTTGAGGCCGCAGGCCGGCTCGTCCAACAGCAGCAGCCGTGGCGAGGCCGCCAACGCGCGGGCGAGCTCTACCCGCTTTTGCGTGCCGAAAGGCAACTCGCCCACCGGCAGGTGCGCCACGTCGCCCAGCTGCAGCAGAGCGACCAGTTCGTCAACGCAGCGGGCCTGCGCGGCCTCCTCGCGCAGCACCGACGGCAACTGCAGCGCGTGGGCGAGAAAGCCCGTGCGCTGTCGGCACGTGGTGCCGACGGCGATGTTCTGCCGCACCGTCATCGTCCTGAACAGCGCGAGGTTCTGGAAAGTGCGGCCGATGCCCAGGCCCGCCATCCTGTGCTGCGGCAGCGCGCCGAGTGCGCGCCCGTCGAAAAGGATCTCGCCTGCGTGATGGGCGTACAGGCGCGACAGGCAATTGAACAGCGTGGTCTTGCCCGCGCCGTTCGGGCCGATCAGCCCGCAGATTTCGCCGGGCGCGACCTCGAAGGACACGCCGTCGAGCGCGACCACGCCGCCGAAGCGCACGCTGACATCCCTCACTTCAAGCAGGGGAGCAGGCCGCGCGCGACCGCCGGGGACGCCGTATCTCATCGTGCGTCCTTCATCCGCGGACCTGCTCGCGCAGCACGCCTTTCAGCACCTTGCCGGCGCCCGACATCGGCAGCTCGCGTACGAAGCTGAAGGCGCGCGGGCACTTGTAGCCGGCCAGCCGCTGGCGACACCATTCGCGCAGCACGTCGCTTTCGATCGGCGCCGACCCGGTGCGCAACACCACCACCGCATGCACGGCCTCGCCCCAGCGCTCGTCGGGCACGCCGACCACCGCCGCCTGCGCCACCGCCGGATGGCCGCGCAAGACGGTCTCGACCTCGCCGCCGTACACGTTCTCGCCACCGCTGATGATCATGTCCTTGAGACGGTCCACGATGAAGAGATGGCCGCTCTCATCCATGCGGCCGGCGTCGCCCGTTCGCAGCCAACCGTCGCGAAATGCTGCTTGCGTGGTCTCTGGCTGGCGCCAGTAGCCGCTCATCACCATCGGCCCCCGCACGATCACTTCACCCACCTCGCCGCGCCGCACGTCGCGCCCTTCTTCATCGACGACGCGGATCTCGGAGCCGAGGCCGGCGCGGCCCACGGAGTTGACAAGCCCTTGGGCGCGCGCCGCTGCGCGATGGTTGGCCGGCGGGTTCATGCAGACGGCGCCTGCGGTCTCTGTCATGCCGTAGGCCTGGAAGAATTGGGCCATCGGAAGTTCATCCAGCGCGCGCCCGAGCAGGTCGGGGGGCATCGGCGCGGCACCGAACGCGACGCGGGTAAGACCCAGCACCCGCTCGCGCCGGAACTCGGGCGCGTCCAGCAACGATTGCAGCATCGTCGGGACCACGACGATGTCGCTCACGGCATGGTGCTCGATGGCATCGAGCACACGGTCGGGCTGGAACCGGGCCAGCGTGATGCTGGTGCCGCCCACGATCAGCTGGCCGAGCAGTCGGCCCAAGCCTGCGACGTGGAACAGTGGCGCGACGAGCAAGGCCACCGAATCCGGCGAATTGGGAAGCTCCGCTCCACGCGCCACCGTGGCTGCCCAGAAGTTGCCGTGCGACAGCATCACGCCCTTGGCGCGGCCCGTCGTGCCGCCGGTGTAGAGAATGGCCGCGAGTGCGTCCCCCCCCGTGCGGGTGTCGGGAAACTCTGAGTGCTCGCGCCCCTGTGCCGCAAACGCATCCAGCGTGAGCAGTGGCGGTTCGGGCTGCGGCACCAGATGGGTGAGGGATTCGTCTGCAAGCAGCAGCACAGCGGCGCTGTCAGTCAGCGCGTCGGCCAACTCGGGCGCACTCCACCTGGTATTGAGTGGGCAGGGAACGGCTCCCAGCCACCAGCACGCCAGCAGCGCCTGGACGAGGCGGTCGTCGTTGGGCCCGAGCAGCGCGACCCGATCGCCGGAGCGCACGCCATTGCCCGCCAGTGCGGCGGCGAGCCGAGAAACGCCTGACACCAACTCGTCAAACCTCAGCCGGCGCGGGGCGCCAACGCCCAGGTGGATCAGGGCGTCCTTGCCGGGGTGGCGCTGCAGAGAACGGTGCAGTCCTTGGGTGATATACATGGGTGTGGGTTCCGAAAACACCCCAAGCATTGCCCCGCGGTGCGCTCGCGGCTATCGGAAAGGTGCACGATGACGGTTTTGGTGCATTCACTTGGCGCTTTCTGCCATTGCCGAGGGAATAGGATCAGCCCAAACTGGCTCATGCGAGTGGCTGCGCCGCCTTCACGGATCGAGTTCGCCGGCCACCGGATTGCCGGCGTGCGCTTGGCAGACTGCCTGGACGTCGACCAGTCCAACGAACTCTCGGCCCGCCTGTTTGGCTCCGCGCGTATGCGTCGGCTGCGCGCAGGCGGTGCCTTCCATTTCACGCACGATCACGTGCCGTTCGGTGCGATTTCGTTCGACCGCATGAGCTGGGGCGCGCATACCTCGCTGGTGCCCAAGGCCGAAGCGCTGCCTGGGTACTATCTGGTCACCCTGCCCATCCGGGGTGCGGCGCGCGTGCGGCAGGATTCGCACGTGCAGCCACTGGCGCGTGGCACCTGCGGTGTGTTCGGCCCCTTGCGCAGCTTCGAGATCGAAGCCTATGAGGGTTTCGACCAACTCCTGGTGCGCGTCGACGCGGCGTTCCTTGCTCGCGCATGGCAGGGGATTTCCGGCCAGCCGCTCACCGCACCCATCCACTTCGAATCCGCCACGCCGGATTCTCCTGTGCTCGCCGCCAATTGGATGTCGCTGGTGACCTTGGGCGAGAGCGTCGCAAGACTGCCGTTGGCCAGTGCGGCGCGCGAATATGCCCAATCGGCGTTGGCTGCCAATGTGGCATCGGTGCTGCTGACGCAACATCCTCACAACCACCGATTCCTGCTGGAAGTCGACGCGAAGATGCCTGCGCCACGCGTCGTACGGCTGGCCGAAGAGTTCATGCTGCAGCGCTTGCGTGAGCCGGCCACAGTGGACGACGTCTGCGCAGCCAGCGGGGTGTCACGCCGCTCGCTGTTCGCCGCGTTCCAGGCGCACCACGGGACCGGCCCGATCGCCTGGCTGCGCCAGCGCCGCCTGGAAGCGGCTCGGGCGTTGCTGGAGAAACCCGCGCGTGACGACCTGCGCGTGGCGGATGTAGCCGTGGAGTTCGGTTTTCCCCACGTGGGCGAATTCGCAGCCGCCTACGGGCGCGCCTTCGGCGAGACGCCGTCGGTCACATTGCGGCGAGGCCGGCTTGGCTAGCGCGCAATCCAACCCGGGCAAGGTCTTGGCCCTCTGAATGGCAGAGCCGGCTGATCGTTTGAGCCCTCAGCTCGCCGTTGCAGCGATTGAACGGCTCGTTCGCACCAGCGACTCCACAAAGCCCGCGACGACCTTGCTGCCCTCGCCACGCCTGGTCACCGCGAACACGGCGGCCTGGTCCTTCAGTTCGGGCAGCGGCACGAAGGCCAGGTCGTCACGGCCGCGGCTGACCGAGCGGCCAACGAGGCAGAAGCCGAGCTGCGAAGCGACCATGCCCAGCGCGGTGTGGATGTCGGTGGCTTCGTAGGCCACCGGCGATAGCCCGCCCGAACCGCGCAGCAACGCGACCGTGTGCTCCGCGAAGCGGCTCTGCGGGTCCTTCGGGTAGGTGATCAGGCCCGCCGCATCCAGGTCCCTGGCGCGCAGCGACTTGCGTCTGGCCAGTGCGTGCGTGGCCGGCAAGGCGACGACGAAGGGGTCGTCCAGCAGGTGCCTGAACTCGAGCCCCTCGACGGGTTCGACAGGGCCCAGGTAGCGCGACACGCCGACCTGGATGCGTCCGCTTTGCAGCTCGACATGCTGGTGCTCCGACAGCATGCTGAGGATCTCGACCTTGACCTTCGGGTGTCTGCCGCGAAAGTCGCGGATCGCGTTGGGCAGGATCGAAAAGATCGTCGAGCGTGTGTAGCCGACGGCGAGCACACCACTGTCGCCCGCTGCCACGGCACGGGCTTCGTCGTGCAGGCGGGTTGTCTCCGCCAGCAGCATCTTGGCGCGCGGATGGAAGTAGCGGCCCAGCGCCGTGAGTTCCATCGGCCGGCGCGAACGATCGAAGAGCTCGCCGCCGAGGTCCCCTTCCAACTGACCCAACTGCATGCTCAACGCCGTTGGTGCGACGTGCAGTCGCGCGGCAGCGGCGACCGCACTGCCGGCGTCGACGATCTCGCAGAAGTAGCGCAGCTGCCTCAGGTTCATGAAAAGTGATCCTAAGCTCAGAAATCAATGCTGGCTATCGGTACTGCTGGATTTCATACTGACCGCAACGACACAACCCCTTCCGGACTCCGCCATGAATGCACCGCCCGACTCCATCGCCATCCCCGCCGGCGCGCACGAGCTGAGCACCGCCGAAGTCTCCGATGCGCTCGATGCCCTTCGCCTGCCCGGCAGCGCGCTCGGCATCGGCCACGTGGCCGGCCGCGCGCGGGTGTTCGGCCCGGCCTACACGGTGCGCTACGCGCCGGTGGACAACGCGAACCCGGGGACCGTGGGCGACTACCTCGACGAGACGCCCGAGGGTGCCGTGGTCGTGCTCGACAACGGCGGCCGGACCGACTGCACCGTGTGGGGCGGCATCCTGAGCCAACTGGCCGCGCACCGCGGTATCGCCGGCTCCGTCATCTGGGGCGTGTGCCGCGACACCGGCGAGGCCGAGCAGGTCGACTATCCGCTGTATGCCTGTGGGCGCTTCATGCGCACCGGCAAGGATCGCGTCCAGGTCGAAGCTGTCGGCGAGGTGGTGAGTCTGTCCGACGTGCGCGTGGCGGCCGGTGACTACATCGTCGGCGACGAGGACGGCATCGTGGTCGTGCCACGTGCCCGCGCCACGGAAGTCTTCGAGCGTGCGCTCGTGCTGCGCGCTGCCGAGCAGCGCATCGTGGCCGCGACGCTCGCGGGTGCGACGCTGACTGACGCGCGCAAGCAAGCGGCTTATCACACGCTCCAGCGCGCCGGGTCCTGAATTCCACAAATTGGGAGACATTCGATGACGAACCTCTTCTGCGGTCGGCGCTCTGCGGCCTGGCTGATCATGAGCGCGCTGGCTGCTGCCGTGCCCGCCGCCTACGCGGCGGACGCGTACCCGTGCCAAGTCCTGAGGATCGTGTCACCCTATCCGGCCGGCGGCACCACGGACATCCTGGCGCGCCTGATCGGGCCCGGGCTGTCCAAGGGACTGGGCGTGCCGGTGATCGTCGACAACAAGGCCGGCGCCAGCAGCAACATCGGCACCGAATCGGTGGTGCGCTCGCAGGCCGACGGCTGCACGGCGCTGCTCGGCAACAACACCGGCATCGTCATCAATCGCAACCTCTACAAGCTGAAGTACGAGCCGACGCGCGACCTTACGGCCGTCGGGCTGGTCGCGTCCACGCCGCTGCTGCTGTACGTCAACGCGGAGTTCCCGGCGAAGAGCGTGGCAGAGCTTGTCGACCTGCTGAAGAAGTCACCGGGCAAGTACAGCTATGCCTCGGGCGGCAGCGGCAGCCCGCAGCACCTGCTGGGCGAGATGATCAAGATCCAGAAGAGCGTGTTCATGGTCCACATCCCCTACCGGGGACAGGGGCCTGCGCAGCAGGATGTCCTCGGCGGCACGGTGCCGATCGCGTTCGAAACCATCACCGCGCTGACGCCGCAGTTGAAGTCGCCGCGCATCCGCGTGCTGGCCACGACGTCCGCGAAGCGCGACCCCAAGCTGCCTGAGGTGCCGACGATGAACGAGTCGGGCTTCACGGACTTCGCGTTCGAGAACTGGTATGGACTGTTCGTGCCGTCGAAGACGCCGGCGCCTGTCGTCGAGCGGCTCTCGCAGGAACTGCAGAAGGTGCTCAGGTCGCCGGAAGTGACGGCAAAGCTGGCCGAGTTGGGCTCGCGCGATGTGAGCGGCACGCCTGCGCAGGCCGCGAAGTTCATCGCGAAGGAGCTGCCGCAGTGGGAAGCGGTGGTGAAGCGGTCAGGCGCCACGGTCGATTGATTGAAGGAGCACACAGATGAATCAGCAAGCGATCTACGAAGAACTGCGTGCGCTCGGCGCCGCGACGGTCTACGAGGCGCAGGGTGCCAAGGGTGCCCTCGACAGTGGCATGAAGCCGATCGACCAGGCATCGCGGCTGGTGGGTCCGGCACTGACCGTGGACACCCGCCCCGCCGACAACCTGATGCTGCACTACGCACTCTTGAAGGCCAGGCCCGGCGACGTCCTGGTTGTCGATGCCAAGGGCTTCCTCGAGGCGGGGCCTTGGGGCGACGTGCTGACGGCCGCGGCGCTGAAGGCAGGCGTGGCCGGGCTGGTCATCCACGGCGCCGTCCGCGACGCTGAAGCGATCGCCGCGATGGGTTTCCCGGTGTTCTGCCGTGGCCTGTCCATCAAGGGCACGGGCAAGGTGCACCCCGGCAGGGTCAACGTGCCGGTGTGCATCGGTGACGTGCTGATCCGGCCCGGCGACATCGTGGTGGGCGATCGCGACGGACTGGTGATCGTGGCGCCCGGCGAGGCGGAGTCCGTGCTCGCCAGCGCGAGGGCGCGAGAAGCCAAGGAGGCCGGGTTCCGATCGGCCATCGAGCAGGGCGCTAGCACGGCAGAGCTGTTGGGGCTGAGACCGACCCTCGAGAGCCTGGGACTGCGTTGACAGCATGCGAACCTACGGAGACAACAGAATGAGTCACCTGATCAAACTTCTTTCCGTGCTGCTGGCCAGCGCAGCGATGTTGCCCACGGTCCACGCACAGACCTATCCCGACAAGTCGGTCCGACTCATCGTGCCGTGGCCGGCCGGAGGCGCAGCCGATGCTGTAGGGCGCGCAGTGGCAGCGTCCTTGACCGCCGAATTCGGCAAGACCGTCTTCGTCGAGAACCTTGCCGGCGCTGGCGGCAACATCGGCACCCAGCAGTTCATCCGCTCAGCGCCCGATGGCCATACGCTGCTGCTGGCCACCAGCTCGACGAACGCAGCCAACCCGCATCTGTACAAGAAGACCGGCTTCGATCCGGTGAAGGATTTCACCCCGGTCGCTTCGTTGGCAGTGATTCCGAGCGTCCTTGTCGTGCCGGCGGCATCGTCATTCAAGTCACCCAAAGACGTGATCGCGGCGGCCAAGGCGGCACCGGGCAAGCTGGCCTACGGCTCGGGCGGAGTCGGCAACTCGGCGCACCTCGCGGGCGAGCTGTTCAAGTCGGTGGCAAGGATCGACGTCACGCATGTGCCGTACAAGGGCAGTGGTCCGGCGCTCACCGACGTCATGGGTGGCCAACTCGAACTGATGTTCGACACCGGCGCGTTCCCGCACATCAAGGGAGGGAAGATTCGCGCCCTGGCAGTGGCCGCCGACAAGCGCAGCCCGCTGATCCCGGATGTGCCGACGTTCGACGAACTCGGCATCAAGGGCATGATCATGAATGCCTGGTACGGCGTCGCTGCGCCAGCAGGCACGCCGCAGGCAGTCGTCACGAAAGTCAATGCAGCGGTCAACCAAGCGCTGAAGTCAGGGGATCTCGGCAAGCGCCTGGCAGACATCGGCGCCGAGGTGCGCGCCGGCTCGCCGGACGAGTTCTCGAGGTTCTGGCGCGCCGAACTTGCCCGCTACGAGGGCTTGGTCAAGCTGACAGGGGCGACGCTGGATTGATGCATCGAGCTCATGATCCGTACGCAGTAGCCTGTGCTTTCATGAGACCTTGCAATGTGCCCCTCCAGCCTTGATCGTCTCGCTCGCCTCGACACGAACACGGTGTCGGACGCGCTCGATTTCCTCTCGTTGCCAGGCGCCACGGTTGGGCTGCGCCCGCTGTGGGACTGCCCGAAGCTTGTCGGTCGTGCCAGCACCGTCCAGCTCGGTCCGAAGAGCGGCAGTGCACCGACCGTGCACCTGATCTCGCCGGTGATTGCGGCGATCAATGGTGCCGACCGTGTTCTGGTGATCGCAGGCGGCATCGACGGTGTGTCTTGTTGGGGAGACATCCTCGCCAACGCCGCCAAGGTGAAGCACGTGCGTGGCACGGTGATCGACGGCTTCAGCCGCGACATCGAAGCCAACGAAGCGATCTCCTATCCGGTCTACGGCCGTGGCGTCACGATGGTCAGCGCACGCAATCGGGTGGTGCAGCTGGCCTCGGGTACGCCGATCCAAGTCGCGGGCGTGACGGTCAGGGAGGACGACTACGTCATCGCCGACCGCTGCGGCACGGTGTTCGTGCCCTCTGATCGCATCGACGAGGTGCTGGACCTGGCCGAGCGCATCGGGCGCCGGCAGGAGGGCATGGTGCATGCGGTGCGCTCGGGCCGATCGGTCGAGGACGTGATGCACGACAAGGAGTTCGAAGCGATCAAGGCAGGAGCCCCGACATGAACGGCAGCCTGCAGTGCTTGAACGCCCACCTGGCCACGGCCAGACCCTCGGCCACCTACCGCATGATGGACCGTGTGGCCGAGCGCCGCGCCGCTGGCGCCAGGGTGATCTCGCTGTCCGCAGGCGAGCCCGACTTCGACACACCCACGCATGTCAGTTCGCCGCGATGCACGCGCTGAACATGGCCGAGCTGGACGGCATCATGGGCACTACGCTGACGCTCGATCCGGCCCCTGAAACCGGCAGTCCGCCGGACTCCGCACAGTTTGGTGCCAATCTGATAGTTTGACACCACTCGAGCTCAAGGCTATTCTCAAAGCATGAGCAAAGTCTCGACACCCATCCGCAGCAAGTCCGCCCCCGCGAAGGCGCGAGGCGCTACGGCGAAGCGTGCGAAGCCACGCGCCGCGGGGGGCAAGCGCATCACCAAGATCGGCCCTGCCGAGGTGCCACAGGCCCTCGCCGGGTCGAACGAGGATGCGGTGCGAACCAAGACGCTGCGACTGCAGCCGTCCTACGAGAAGGGCCTCGTGATCCTGAAGCGGATCCTCAAGATGCCCATCAACAAGATGGTGAACGAGGCGGTTGGCGAATACATCCAGAGGCGGACCGCCGAGGTGGAGTCTGAGCTCACGACAACACTCGAACAACTGCACGCGTATCGCCTCGCGGACCCGGACTTCGTGGCGGCGCGCCAAGCGTTCGTCGAGGGCGAAGCGCTGTACGGCAAGGACGATCCGATGGAGGGCCGAATCGTCCGTGTGAAGGTGCCGGCGCGCGATGGGGTGAAGCCCGGGGCATCCGCGCCTCCAACAGAGGCCGTGGCGGCCGGACCGGCCCTGAGAAAAGTTCGCGAGCTGCTCCGCCGCTAGCCCGTGGCCACGTCCCCCACCACTGCGCTTCCACACTGGGACGCCAACAGCCCAACGCTGCTCGCCAATCTCGCGCTCATCGATGCCGCGGTTCACGACGACGCCGCTCGACGCGTGACGCCGACGCTGAAGCGCATGCGCGAATGGCACACGGTGATGATGCATGGCCTCGATGCCGGGGACCCCACCTACGTCGGACGCTTCAGGGGCATGCCGGGTTTCCCGGCACTCGCCGAAGACGTGGAAATTGCCGGCATCCTGGGCACACCTTACGCTGACGTGGACGCCGAGGCCCGGGCGTTCGAGTCTCGCGTGCAGGCGGTCGTTGCTGCCCTGGACGCGATGTACGCGACGCCGGCGACCCTGGACGATGACGGGCGCGAGGCCGTGATCGAGCTTGCAGCCTATGCACACGGGGAGTGGGTGCGCATCCATCCGTTCATCAACGGCAACGGAAGGACGTCCCGGATCTGGGCCAACCTCATCATGCAAAGGTACGGCATGCCTCCGGTCCTCGCCTTGCGGCCCCGCCCCGCCGGGCGCGGCTACGCGAATGCTGCGTCGGCCTGCATGAACAGGGACTTGGCGCCCCTGGCGGCCTACCTTCGCAAGGCCTACGACGCCGTGGTTGGCGCTGCGAAACCGGGCAAGGCCATGCCGGCCACCAAGGTTGTCGCCAGGAAGGCGCCCGCAAAGAAGAGGGGCTCCAAGTGAGGGCGGGCCTATATGCAGGTCGAGGCCCGGCTGCAATGCGAGCGTGTCGTTGGAGTGGCTGAACACCCCCCGAGCGGGCCGGATCAAACATCCAGCGCGGACGCAAGAGGTACCGATTTTGCGAGAACCACTTGTGTCGCGGATGGTCGGCGCAGGTCGCTTCCGAAAAGTTGCGCTAAGTCCTTGTCAGAGTCGACATCCTTGACATGGTGGGGGTCGTTGGTTCGAGTCCAATCGCGCCTACCAACACTAAAAACCCGGTAGATCCGTTGTCTCGCAACGGCCTACCGGGTTTTTTCTTTTGTGTCAGGACGCCGCGGGGGTCTTTGACAGCAGGGCGATGAGGCGCAGCGAGGCCGGCGAAAGATAGCTGTTGACCCGATGCGTCACGACCAGGCGGCGCCGCATGGTCGTTTCCTTCAGCACGATCTCCTTGAGCCTGGATCCGCCGTGCCTTCCCGCGAGGTGATGGCGGGAAATGAAGCTCAGCAGGCCCGTCTCGGCGATAAGCGCCGGAAGCATCAGCAGCATCGTGCTTTCGACCTGGACGCGCGGTCGCGGCAGGCGCTTGCGGTCGAAGGTGTGGTCCAGCCAGTCGCGCGTGGGCGCGCCCGGAGGCTGCAGCGCCCAGCGATAGGAGGTGAGATCCTTCAGCGTCGGCTGGCCGCGCAAGAGGGGATGGCTGGCGCTCGCCGCGACGACGATCACATCCTCGGCAAGCAGGTGAGAGGCGAATCCGTCCTCCTCCGGGCTCTCCGTGCCAACCATCAGATCGAGCTCGCCGCTGCGCAGCAGCGGCTTGAGCGTATCGATGAGACCCACGACTGTTCGGAGCGTGACTTCCGGCGCTTCGTCCAGCAGCTGTCGCGCCACCGGGGGCAGCAGGAACTGAGCAGCCGTCGGCACGATGCCGATGCGCACGTGCCCGGACAGTCCCTGCCCGATGCTCGCCATCTCGCGCCGCGCGTCCTCCTCGTCGAAGCGCAGGCGCTGCGCCCACTTCAGCAGCACGCGGCCGGCAGCGCTGAGCCGGATGCCACGTCCCGCCTTTTCGAACAGCGGCGCGCCGCACTGCTCTTCGAGGCGGCGGATGCAGCTGGTCAACGCCGGCTGCGTGCGGTGCAGCTGCCGGGACGCCTTGCCCAGATGCTCCAGCGTGGCAATGACTTCGAAATAGCGCAGGTCTCGCAGGTCCATTGCAAAAGCCGGATCTATGGTTGCTAAAAAACTATCGATTGGACTGTAGGCCTGGCAGCGCCAATACTCAATCCCATCGACAGCCCGCCGTACGAGCAGGCGCCCGAGGGACAACGGAGACAGCATGACCTTTACCCGACGCACCCTGCTGGCGATCACCGCCGCCACGCTCACGACCGGCGCCTTCGCGCAGGCCTTCCCCTCCAAGCCGATCCGCCTGATCGTCCCGTTTCCGCCGGGAGGTGGCACGGACATCATCGCCCGCGAAACCAGCCAGAAGGTCGCCACGGCGACCGGCTGGACCTTCGTGATCGAGAACAAGCCGGGCGCCGGCGGCAACCTGGGCGTCGATGCGGTCGCCAAGTCGGCGGCCGACGGCTACACGATCGTGCTCGGCCAGACCAGCAACCTGGCGATCAATCCGACGCTGTACGCGAAGATGCCGTACGACTCGCAGAAGGACCTGACGCCGATCGTGCTGGTGGCCAACGCGCCGCTGGTGATGGTGACCAGCGCCACGTCGCCGTACAAGACACTGGCCGATGCGGTCAACGCAGCGAAGGCCAAGCCCGGAGCCGTCAACTTCGCCTCGCCCGGCAACGGCACGGTGGCGCACCTGACGAGCGAGTTGTTCCAGAAGGCCGCCGGCGTGAAGACGCAGCATGTGCCGTACAAGGGTGCGGCGCAGGCGCTGACCGACGTGATCAGCGGCACCGTCGAGCTCTACATGTCCTCGGTGCCGACGCTGCTGGGCCAGATCAAGCAGGGCAAGCTGCGGGCGCTGGCGGTCACCTCGGCCAGGCGCGTCGACGACCTGCCGAACGTGCCGACGATCAACGAGTCGGGCTACAAGGGCTTCGATGCGGTGACCTGGTTCGGCCTGCTGGCGCCGGCCGGCACGCCGAAGGACGTGATCGCCAGAATCAACGCCGAGTTCAACAAGGCGCTGCAGCAGCCCGAGCTGCGCAAGAAGCTGGGCGACGAAGGCGCCGATCCAGCCGGCGGCACGCCCGAGCAGTTCGCGGCCCTGATCAAGGACGAGATTCCGCGCTGGGGCAAGGTCGTCAAGGATTCGGGCGCGCGGATCGACTGAGCTCGCCGCGCCACTGCGGCCGGTGCATCCGCCGGCTGCCATCCCTTTAACGAGTTATTGGAGATTCAGATGAGTCAAGCCGCTGCATTGCCCGACGTGATCCGCGAGTTCGAGCGCGTCGACGCCGGCGTGGTCGACCAGGCCGCCCGCTACCCGTCGTCGATCCTGGCCGACGTGGCCGGCCGCCGCGGCGCGCTGCATGGCCGCATCGCGCCGCTGGCGCCGACGATGCGTTTCGCCGGCCCCGCGCTGACGGTCGAGGTGCGCCCCGGCGACAACCTGATGATCCACGCCGCGATGGCCATCGCCAAGCCCGGGGACGTGATCATCGTCGACGGCAAGGGCGACCTGTCGAGCGCGCTGATGGGCGAGATCATGTCGCAGCAATGCGTCGCGCTCGGCGTCGCTGCCGTGGTGATCGACGGCGCGGTGCGCGACAGCGAGGCGATTCGCGAGCTCGGTTTCCCGATGTTCGCGGCCGGCCTCAATCCGAACGGCCCGACCAAGTTCGTGCCCGGCCGCTTGAACCACCCGATCTCGATCGGTGGCGTCACCGTGTGCCCGGGCGACCTGGTGGTCGGCGACGCCGACGGCGTGACGGTGATCGAGCGCGCCAAGGCCGCCGCGATGCTGCCGCTGGCGGCCGACAAGGTCGCCGCGGAAACCAAGCGCATCACCGACATCAAGGGTCGCAGGGCGCTGCGCCCGGGCTGGCTCGACGGCGCGCTGCGCGCCGCCGGCGTGATCGGCGACGGGGAGACGTTGTGAGCCGGCGGCCGGTCTTCCTGGTCACGGGCAGCGACCTGGCGCCGCAGGCGCTGGCCCTGCTGGGCGACTACGAGATGGTCTTCGCCGGCAAGACGCCGACCGAGGACGGCATCGTCGAGCTGTGCCGTCGGCACGATCCGGTGGCGATCATCGTGCGCTACAGCAAGGTCGGCGCCGCGGCGATGGATGCCGCGCCCAGCCTGAAGGTGATCTCCAAGCACGGCAGCGGCACCGACACCATCGACAAGGCGGCCGCGAAGGCGCGCGGCATCCAGGTCGTCGCGGCTGCCGGCGCCAACGCGGCGGCGGTGGCCGAGCAGGCGCTGGCGCTGCTGCTGGCCTGCGCGAAGTCCGTCGTGGCGCTGGACCGGCGCATGCACGCCGGGCACTGGGACAAGGCGACGCACAAGAGCGTCGAGCTCGAAGGACGCACCATCGGCGTGATAGGACTCGGCGCCATCGGGCTGCGCTTCGCCCGCGTCGCCGACGCGATGGGCCTGCGCGTGCTGGGCTTCGACCCCTATGCGACGAACCTGCCGGCGTATGTCATGCCGGCTGCGCTGGAGACGATCTGGCGCGAGTCCGATGCGATCTCGCTGCACTGCCCGCTGACCGCCGACAACGCGAAGCTGCTGAACGCGACGACGCTGGCGGCGTGCAAGCCCGGCGTGATCGTCGTCAACACCGCGCGCGGCGGGCTGATCGACGAGGACGCACTGCTGGCCGCGATCCGCTCAGGCCAGGTGGCCAGCGCCGGCCTTGACAGCTTTGCCGTCGAGCCGATGACTGCGCCGCACCCGTTCCACGGCGAGTCGCGCATCACGCTGAGCCCGCACATCGGCGGCGTCACCGCCGATGCCTACGTGAAGATGGGCCTGGCCGCGGCGCAGAACGCGCTGGCGGTGCTGAACGGCTGAGCGCATGGCGCGCACATGCCTAGACAAGCTGCCAACCGAGCACCGACTTCCGTCTGGAGACACGCCATGAAGACCAGCCTTCGCCTCGCATTCGCGGCCGCGGCCTTTGCCCTCTGCTCGCTGGCACAGGCTCAAGCCTGGCCGGCCAAGCCGGTCAGGATCATCGTTCCGTACCCGCCGGGCGGCTCGGTCGACGTGGTCACCCGCAAGATGGCGTCCAAGCTGCAGGAGCAGACCGGCCAGACCTTCTTCGTCGAGAACAAGGCCGGCGCCACGGGCACGATCGGCCTGTCGCAGGTGGTGCAGTCGGCGGCGGACGGCTACACGTTGGCAGCCAACGACACCACCTACGCGCTGCTGCCGCACATCTTCAAGAAGTTGCCGTTCGACCATGCGCACGACCTGCTGCCCGTCGGCGCCTTCGTGTTCGCGCCGATGAGCGTGGTCGTGAAGGCCGACTCGAAGTTCCGCACGCTCGGCGACCTGGTCAACGCCGCGAAAGCCGAGCCCAACCGGATCACCTACGGCACCGGCGGCGCAGGCACCACGCCGCACTTCGTCAGCGAGGCCCTGGGCATCGCGGCCGGCGCGAATTTCATGCACATCCCGTTCAAGGGCGCGGGCGAGGCGACGCTGGGCATGCTGTCGGGCACGGTCGACTTCCAGGTCGCCTCGACGCCGGGCGTGATGGGGCAGGTCAAGGGCGGCAAGGCGCGATTGCTGGGCGTCAGCGGCAGCCGCCGCCTGGCAGCGCTGCCCGACGTGCCGACTTTCTCCGAGGCCGGCCTCAAGAACTTCGGCCTCATCAACTTCACCGGGCTGTGGGCGCCCAAGGGCACGCCGCAGGCGGTGATCGACCGCCTGCAGAAGGAGATCGCGACGGCGATGGCCTCGGCCGACATGAAGGCCTTCGCGGAGGGCATTGCGTCCGAGCCCGGCCACTGGGATTCGGCCGCCTTCGCGAAAGACCTGGCCGAGCGCACCGCGCACTGGGGCAGGGTGGCCGCCAACACGGCGTTCGAGCGCCAGTGATCCATCCACGGAGGCACGACGATGTTCCTGCTGCAGCCGCCCGAGGTGCGAGACACCGAGGTCTTCACGCGCCTGCCGGATCGGTTCCGCCGCGCCGGCGTCCGATCGGCCTGGGCCGACGCGAACCGCGGCGGCCAAGCCACGGACTCGTTCCTCGAAGGGCCCGTGTTCGATGCATCGGGCAACCTGTACGTGAGCGACATTGCCTTCGGCCGCGTCTTTCGCATCGATGCACGCGGCGAATGGGCGCTGGTGGCCGAGTGGGAGGGCGAGCCCAACGGCCTGAAGTTTCTGAACGAGCGCGAACTGGTCGTCACCGACTATCGCAACGGCCTGATGGCGTGCGACGTGACGACCGGCACGGTGCGGCCGTACCTGGACCGCCGCAACAGCGAGCGCTTCAAGGGCGTGAACGATCTCGTCTTCGACAGCCACGGCAACCTCTATTTCACCGACCAGGGGCAGACCGGACTGCACGACCCGACGGGGAGGCTGTATCGCCTTCGCCCCAATGGCCAGCTGGATCTGTTGCTGTCGAATGTGCCGAGCCCGAACGGCGTCGCGCTAGCGCCTGACGAACGCGTGTTGTACCTGGCGGTCACTCGCGGCAATCAGGTGTGGCGGGTTCCGCTGCTGCCGGATGGCAGCGTCTCGAAGGTCAGCGCCTTCTTCACTTCCTACGGCCCGAGCGGGCCCGACGGATTGGCCGTTGACGACACGGGGCGCGTCATCGTGGCGAATCCGGGACTCGGCGTCGCGTGGGTGCTCAACCATCGCGCAGAACCCGAGATCGTGCTGCGCAGCTGCACCGGCACGTCGCTCACCAACCTTGCCTTTGGCGGACCGGCGCGCAAGACGCTGTACTGCACCGAATCGGCCACCGGGACCGTGTTGCGGGCGACGCTCGACTTCTCCGGAGTGCCTCTTCACCGACCGGCCCCCTGACAAGCCCTGCGCGCGCCGGCCCCGTTTCACGTCCACATCGGACAAGTGATCTCGAACCGCACGGCATACTGCGCGGGCTCGATGAACCTTGCAATCCTGGCGCTGATCATCCTCTTCGCGGTGCCGATGGCGCTGTGGCCGGTCCTGTGGCTGTTCGTGCTCGGGCGGCACGCGCTTTCCCGGCGCTGGCAGCGCGTCGGCCAGGTGGCACTGCTGCTGCCGCTGTGGACCATCGCCGCGTCGGTCGCCGCGCTGCAGTTTCCCCGTCTGCTGGTCGCGCTGAACGCCGAGAAGGTGCCGCCCGGGCTGTTGTTCGCGGCCGTGGCCATCGGCGTCGCGACCTGCTTTGCCACGATTGCCTGGCTGCTTCTCATCCGGTCGTTTCGCGCTGGGGCTGTTCAGAACCCTTAGACGCCGAGCAGTTCGTGCGTTAGCTCAAGCGTCCGCCGCGTCCGACTTGCGCCACTCCCGCGGCGAAGACCCGGTCTGCGCGCGGAACGCCCGCGACAGCGCCGCCTCGCTGCCGTAGCCCACTTCGGCGGCGATCAGCTTGAGCGCCTGGCCCTGGCGCAGGCGCTTCTGCGCCAGGCCGACACGCCAGCGCTGCAGGTAGCTGCCGGGCGTCACGCCGACGCGGTCGCGAAACGTGTTCGCGAACACGGTGCGCGACATGCCGGCCTGCCGGGCCAGCGCCTCGAGCGACCAGTCCTGCTCGGGCGCTTCGTGCAGCGCCACCAGCGCCCGGCGCAGCCGCTCGTCGGCCAGGCCGGCGAGCATGCCGGGCTGCAGCTGGCGCTGCTCCATCAGCACCCGCAGGACCTGGATCAGCACCACTTCGAACAGGCGATCGAGCATCGCCTGGCGCCCGCAGTTCTCGGACTCGGCCTCGGCGAACAGCAGCTGCAGGATCGGCTCGCTGCCCGGCAGGCGCTGAAGCGGCAGGCACACGAACGGCGGCAGCGCGGCGGCAATCGGGTTGGCCTGCCCGCCTTCGAACGACACATGGGCGCAGACGAAAGTCGCGCCGCGCTGCTTGTCGGTGACGAAGCCGTGGGCCATCGGGCGCGGGTACAGCAGCAGGCTGGGCTCATCGATGCGCAGCGCCGTGCGCAAGCCATGGCGAACCTCGACCTGGCCCTCGCGGATCAGGTGCAGCTGGCCGAACGGCTCCTGTGCGTCGAGCGTGTTGATGCCGCAGAGCGCGCCGGCGTGGAAGGTGCGTGCGCTGACCGAGAAGTGAGCCAGCAGTGCCGCCAGTCGATCTGCCATCGCATGAACTCCAGATCAAGTAATGCGTACGAAATGAGTCATATGGTACGGGATCTCCCGGCACAGTTCGTCCTGTCAACCCACCCGAACCGGAGATCCACGATGAACCGCCTTGCCCAGCTCTTCGCCGTCTCGACCCTTGCCGCCGCCGCGATGGCGTCGCACGCACAGCCGGCCGCGCAGCCGGTCGCCCGCGCCGTCGCCGCGACCACCATCGCCGCGAAGGACGGCACGCCGCTGTACTACAAGGATTGGGGTCCGAAGGACGGCCCCGTCGTCGTCTTCAGCCACGGCTGGCCGCTCAACGCCGACAGCTGGGAGTCGCAGATGCTGTTCCTGGCCGACCAGGGCTACCGCGTCGTGGCGCACGACCGCCGCGGCCATGGGCGCTCGGGGCAGTCGTGGAGCGGCAACACGATGGACCAGTACGCCGACGACCTCGCCGCCGTGCTCGACGCGCTGAACCTGAAGAACGCGACGCTGGTGGGCTTCTCGACCGGCGGTGGCGAGGTGGCGCGCTACGTCGGCCGCCATGGCACGCGGCGCGTCGCCAAGGTCGTGCTGGTCGGCGCGGTCACGCCGATCATGGTCAAGACGCCGGCCAACGCCCAGGGCGTGCCGATGGAGGTCTTCGATGGCCTGCGCAAGGCCTCGCTGGACAACCGGGCCCAGCTCTACAAGGACATCGCCGGCGGCCCCTTCTTCGGTTTCAACCGGCCGGGTGCGAAGCCGTCCGCAGGGCAGATCGATTCGTTCTGGCGCCAGGGGATGCTGGCCGACCACAAGGCGACCTACGATTCGATCAAGGCCTTCTCGGAAAGCGACTTCGTCGAAGACCTGAAGAAGCTCGACAAGCCGACGCTGGTGATCCATGGCGATGACGACCAGATCGTGCCGATCGAGACCACCGGCCGCGCGACCGCGAAGCTGGTCAGGAACGCCCGCCTGATCGAGTACGCCGGCGGCCCGCACGGCATCACCGACACCCACAAGGATCGGCTGAACAAGGACCTGCTGGAGTTCATCAAGCGCTGACGGTTGGAGGTCAGGGGAGCTCGAGCAGGCGTTGCACGGGATACCGGCGCCACTCGGGCTCCGCATAACGCCGCGCGTTGCGGAAGATGAAGCCGAGCACGGCTTGGCGGTCGTCGAGCAGCGCGGGATGCTCGGCCTGCCAGGCCTCGAAGCGGCGGCGCAGGTCCGGCTCGGCGGCCAGCAGCCGTTCGGCCTCGTCCTCGAACAGGTAGTCGCTGAAGTGCTCCTTCTTGTCGAGCACGCTGTCGAAGAACGCCCAGCGCAGGAAGCTGTCGATGCCCAGCGGCTCCAGCACTTCGACGATGAAGCGGTCATGCGGCCCGCCGAGCGGCAGCAGCCAGTCACCCTCGGCCACCTCGGCGACCCGCGGCTCGATCTGCACCTCCAGCACGTGGTGCAGGTGCCGGCCCTCGAAGGGCAGGGGCCGCTTCTCGCAGCGTTGAATGCGGTAGGCCTCGGCGCGCAGGCGCACGGCGCGGTCGGCACGCTGCAGCGGCACGCCATGGGCCTGCAGGCGCTGCGCGACGTCGTGCCAGGCCTGCGGCAGGTGATAACCCCGCGGCGGCACGGCAGTGGCGGTGGCTTCGTAGCGGTCGAAGTACGGGATGTCCTTCTGCCATGGCATCGTGCGGTCGTAGCGCAGGCGCTCATAGCGCCCGAGCCGGCTCGGCTCATGCACCGCCTGGAAGCCGCTGAACCGGAACGGGCGGCTGCGCTGCAGGTCGAGCTTCCAGTCCAGCGCGACCGGCGCACCGCCCGAGACGGCCGCGCGGTCGGCAGCGCGCGCGGCGCGGATCGCGTCGCCGTGCGCCGTCGTGTGGGCCAGCGCGCTGTCCACCAGCGCGCGCGTGCCGTGGTAACGCGCCGCGAAGGGCTTGAGCATGTGCGTCTCGGGCATGAAGCCGATCGTGTGATGCAAGGCGGCGTAGCCGGTGGAAAAGCGCGGTGAATCGAGGAAGTCGGCAATGCCGTCGTCCGGAATCTCCTGCAGCGGATTCACGTAGGGGCACATCGGAAAGCCGCGCGCCGCCATGTCGGCGTACAGCGCCGGCAGCATCGCCTCGCGCAGGTGCTCTGCGGTGCGGCCGCCGAGCTTGTCGGGCTGCGTGGCGATCAGCGTCACCACGTGCTGGTAGTCGGCGCCGTTCGATGTGTGGGTGTCGACCATCACATCGGGATCCCAGCGCGTGAACACCTGCGCAAAGCAGCGGGCGTTCAGGCTGTCGGCCTTGATGAAATCGCGGTTCAGGTCGAGGTGGCGCGCGTTGCCGCGAAAGCCGAAGGCTTCCGGCCCGTTCTGGTTGACGCGGCTCGAGTCAGCCCGGTTCAGCGCGCCATCGACGTTGTAGACGGGGATGAAGACCAGCACCGTGCGCCCGAGCGCCGCGCGCCGCGCCGGATCGAGGCACAGGTCGCGCAGCATCGCCATGCAGGCGTCGATGCCCTCGGGCTCGCCGGGGTGGATTCCGTTGTTGTTGAAGAACACCGGCCGGCCGGCGGCTTTCACCGCTTGTGGATCGAACACGCCATCGCACGAGAACACGCCGACGTGGATCGGAATGCCTCCGTCGGAGCGGCCGGCCTCTTCGAACGTCAGCCATTGCGGATGGGCCCGTGCCAGCCGCTGATGGAAGTCGATGCACGCCTGCCACGAGGTGGTCTGGTTGCCGTTGCCCCGCTCGAATGGGGTGGTCCAATCGCTGTCGCTGTTCATGCGCCATTGTCCGGCGGTGTCGCCGCGTGAACGATGCAACGTCGCCGGCATGCACAAATGCTCACAGTGATGCGCGATGCATGCGGGCGGCGCACACTGGCGCCATTCCCTTCATGTGCTGAATACGCATCATGATCCACCTTCACTCCATCAGCTTCCGTCGTTATCCGCAGGCACTCGCGGCATTCATGTCCGGTCGAGGCCAGCGGCCCCGCACACATGCTGCCGATCGCGCGGACCATACCGCGCCGCGTGAGCGCAGCTGGCTGCGCGAGCTCGCATTGGGCGTCGCGCCCTACGCCGCGGCGGTCCTGGCGATCATCGCGATGGGTGCCTAGACAAGCAGTCCGGGCGCGAGCGGCGGCCGAAAGTGGCCGCTGTCACTGAGCGCACGGGGCCCCGGCACAATCCGCGGCTCCGATGAATTTCGCCCGCACCAAGATCCAGCCGCCGCGCCAGCGCGCCAGCCTGATCGCCCGGCCGGCGCTGGAGCAGGCGCTCGGCGAAGCCCTCGCGGAACAGCGCCTGACGCTGATCAGTGCGCCGGCCGGCTTCGGCAAGACCGTCGCGCTGACGCGGCAGATCCAGGGCGTGGCCGCCGGCACGGCGCTGGCCTGGGTCTCGCTGGACGAGGGCGATGACCTGCCGCGCCTGCTCGAGTGCCTGTTCACGGCGCTCGAGCCCTACGATCTTCCGTGGCGCGTCGACTCCCATGCGCTGGCGATGTCGGCCGGCGGCAACCGGAGCGAGCGCAGCGCGGTGGCGCACGAGCTGATCAACACGCTGGCCGCCACCGAGGTGCCGCGCGGCGTGATCGTGCTCGATGACCTGCACCGCTGCACCGACACGGCGCTGTTCGAGTTCCTTGATCTGTTCGTCGCGCGCCTGCCGCCCGCATGGGGCCTGGTCATCGCCAGCCGCGTCGACCCGCCGCTGGCGCTGCCGCGCCTGCGCGTGGCCGGCGAGCTGGCCGAGTTCCGGCAGGCCGAGCTGAGCTTCGATCACCGCGAGGTGCTGCAGCTCGGCGCCGCGCTCGATGGCCACGCCGGCCAGGCCCTCACCGATGCCGATGCCGACCTGCTGCTCGCGCGCACCGGCGGCTGGGCGGCCGGGCTGCGGCTGGCGCTGACGACGGCGCTGGCGCAGCGGGGAGACGCAGCGGGCATCGATTGGGCCGGCGCCGGCCGGCCGATGGATCGCCGCCTGTTCGACTACCTCGCCGACGAGGTGCTGCGCGACATGCCCGACGAGATGCGCGACTTCCTGCTGCGCTGCTCGGTGCTGCCCGAGCTCAGCGCGGCGCGCTGCGCTGCGGTGTCGGGCGACGCACTGGCCGCGCACCGGCTCGCCGACATCGAGCGCCGCGAGCTCTTCGTGACCGTGCTCGAAGGCCCCGAGCGCACGCTGCGCCTGCACGACATCTTTCGCGACTTCCTGGCCCAGCGCCTGAAGCTCGAGCTCGGGGCCGAGCTGCCGGCGCTGTACCGCCGCGCCGCCGCGGGCGAGACCGACCCGGTGCGCCGGGTCGGCCTGCTGCTGCTGGCACCGGCCTACGACGAGGCCGCGGCGGCGCTGGTCGAGGTGGGGCCGGCGCTGCTGCAGGCCGGCGCCGGCGCGCAGGTGGTGCGCCTGATCGAGCAGATTCCGCAGGCGCACAGCCCGCCGCAGCTGCTGCACCTGCGCGGCCTGTGCGCCGGAACGCATTGGGAGTGGGCCACGATGCAGACGTCGATGGCGCGCGCGGCGCTGGGCTTCGAGCGTGCCGGAGTGCCGCAGCTCGCGCGCCGCTCGCGCGCTTACGAGGTCGTCGCGCTCAGCGGCTGCGGCCAGCTCGACGCCGCGGCGCAACGCCTGGCGGAGCTGCGCGCCGTCGCGCCCGATGGCGACGATCCCACGCAGGCCTTCGTGATGCTCGTCAGCACCTGGGACGCCGTGATGCGCGGCCCCGCCGCGAATGCGGCTGCGCATCTCGGGGCGATGGTCGACGTGCTCGAGCGCTGCATCGACCCGACGCCGTGGTTCGCCTGCATGCCGCACATGCAGTTCGTCGGCCTGCCCGGCATGCGGCGGGCGCTCGAGCGCTACGTGATGCACGCGCTGGACCGCGCCGGCGAGCGCGAGGGCGCGTTGCGTGCCGGCGCACTGATGCTGCAGGCCTGGCTGCTGCTGTGGCGCGGCGACGCCGATGCGGCGCGCAGCGTGGTGCGCGAGGTGCAGCAGGGCGAGGCGTGGTTCGCACGGCCGCGCAACCTGCGCCTGCCGCTGCAGCTGCTGCTGGCGACCGACCACGCGCTGCGCGGCGAGGCCGCACCGGCCCGGGCCTTGTGGCAGGACCTGCTCGACGACGTGGAAAACGACGAGCAGCGGCGATCGGGCTGGGGTGGCGTCTACCTGTTTCTCGCGCTGCGGCTGGCCTGGCTGGTCGACGATCAGGCCAGCATTGCGAGCCTGATGCCGCGCTTGGAGGCCAGTGCGCATGCGCGCGAATGGCCGTTCATGCGCGCGGCACGGCAGCTGCTGCGCGGCCAGCTCGCGCTGCAAACGGGCCGGGCCGGCGACGCGGTGCCGCTGCTGGCGGCGGCACTGGCCGAGTCATCGACGCTCGACACGCTGGGGTTGGACGCCGGCGTGCGCGCGCTCGCCGCGCTGGCTCATCTGCGGTGCGGCGACCGCACTGCCGCCTGGCGTGCGTTGTCGCCGCTGCTGCAGCAGGCGGGGCAGAGCGGCGAGGTCGCCGGCTTGATGATGTCGGGCGAAGCGGTGCTGGCCGAGTTGGCGCGCGCGACCTGGGCGGATGACGCCGCTGCGGTCCTGCTCGCGCCGCTGCACGAGGCGCTGCGCCGGCTGCAAGCCCTGCGCGCCGGCACGATGGCGACCCCGACCGATGGTGAAGGCCGCGAGGCGGCCGCTCGCGGACCATCACGACTTCAGCAGGATCTGAGCCCGCGCGAGGCGGAGGTGCTGGAGCGCATCGCCGCCGGCGAAAGCAACAAGCTGATCGCCCGCGCCTTCGACCTGAGCCCGCACACCGTCAAGCGCCACGTGGCCAACATCCTCGACAAGATCGGTGCCAGCAGCCGCGGCGAGGCGGCGGCCTGGTGGCACCAGCGGCAGTGACTCGATGCGGTGCCGCGGGGCGGGCGCCGCAAGCGATCAGTGCGTCGATGTCAGTGCGCCCCTGAGGGCAGTACCGTCCCGCGGCATTCGCCGAAGCCGATCCGCGCGAAGCCGTCGCGCTCGCACCAGCCGCGCATCACCACGGTGTCGCCGTCCTCGAGGAAGGCGCGTTCTTCGCCGTTCGGCAGCCGGATCGGGCGCTGGCCGCCGTGGCTCAGCTCGAGCAGGCAACCCTTCTCGTCGTCGTTCGGACCCGATTGCGTGCCGCTGCCGATCAGGTCGCCCGGGCGCAGGTTGCAGCCGTTGCTGGCGTGGTGCGTGAGCATCTGCGCCAGCGACCAGTGGAAGTGGCGTGCGCTGCGGCGCGTCAGCGGCATCGGCGCGGCGCTGGTGGCGGTCTGCAGAGCGACTTCCAACTGGATGTCGAACGCGGCGTGCTCGCGGCCCGGCGGCAGCCTCAGGTAGGGCAGTTCCTCGGGGGCCTCGGCGCGTCGCGGCAAACCGCAGAGGAACGGCGCCAGCGCCTCGAGCGTGACGATCCAGGGCGAGATCGTCGTCAGGAAGTTCTTGGCCATGAAGGGCCCGAGCGGCAGGGCTTCCCAGGCCTGCAGGTCGCGCGCCGACCAGTCGTTCAGCAGCACGATGCCGAACAGGTGCGCTTGCGCATCGCCGACCGCGATCGGCCGGCCGCGCACATTGCCCGGCCCGACGAAGGCGCCGATCTCCAGCTCGTAGTCCAGCCGCTGCGACGGGCCGAACGAAGGCGCCGCGGCGCCCGGCGCGCGCGTCTGGCCCAGCGGGCGCGGGAAGTCCGTGCCGCTGACATCGATGGACGAGGATCTGCCGTGATAGGCGATCGGCAGCCAGCGGAAGTTCGGCAGCTCCGGATGGGCCGGCTGGAAGATCCGGCCGGCGTTGACCATGTGGTCGTACGAGGCCAGGAAGTCGGTGAAGTCGCCGATCTGCGCCGGCACCGTGTGTTCGGCATCGGCCTGCGGCACCAGGCATTCGCGCAGCCGCGCGGCCTGCGGCGCGCGCTCGCGCAGCGCCTGCGACAGCGCCGCGCGCAGTGCCGACCAGGCCACCGGCCCCGCGGCCATCAGGCCATTGAGCTGCGGTGCGGCGGCCAGCGCGGCGGCTTCGGCCGCGAGGCCGTCGAAGAGGCCGAGCGCAGCGGCCGGGCCTAAGTCCAGCACCTGGTCGCCGATGGCGACGCCGCCGCGCCAGGCCTCGCCGCTGCCGCGCCGGCGGAACACGCCGTGCGGCAGGTTCTGGATCGGGAAGTCGGCGTCGGGTCGGTTGGCCGACGCGACCCAGCTCGTCAGTTGCGGATCGTGGGTGGTGTTCAGCATCGCAGCGCGGCCATCAGCGCGTCGTCGACGATCGCCACCGCGCGCGTCCAGCCGGCGGAGGCGCCGCGGATCTTCACGGGGAAGCAGGCGATGGTGAAGCCGGTGGCGGGCAGCGCCTCCAGGTTGTGCAGCTTCTCGAGGTGGCAGTAGCCGATGTCGCGCCCCGCCTTGTGGCCTTCCCAGATCAGCGAGGCGTCGCGCGTGGCGGCGTATTTCTGCGCGGTGTAGGCGAAGGGCGCGTCCCAGCTCCAGGCGTCGGTGCCGGTCAGGCGCACGCCGCGCTCCAGCAGGACCATGGTGGCTTCGTAGCCCATGCCGCAGCCGGCGCGCGTGTACTCGGGCGTGCCGTAAGCCGAGCCGGCGCGGGTGTTGACCACGACGATCTCCAGCGGCTTCAGCACGTGGCCGATGCGCGCGAGCTCTGCCTCCACGTCTTTTGGCTGCACGACGTAGCCGTCGGGCAGGTGGCGGAAATCGAGCTTCACGCCCGGCTGGAAGCACCAGTTCAGATCGACCTCGTCGATCGCGATCGCGCGCTCGCCGCCGTCCATCGTCGAGGCGAAGTGGTAGGGCGCATCGAGGTGGGTGCCGTTGTGCGTGTTGAGCTTGACGTCCTCGACCGCCCAGGCCTCGCCGTCGGGCAGGTCGCTGCGCTGCAGGCCCGGGAAGAACTGCGCCAGGTCCTCGTAGCTCATCTCGTGGTCGATGTAGCGGATCTGCGGTCCGAGCCCCGGCGGGTCGGAGGGCACGTCGTTCTCCAGATGCATGGAGATGTCGATGAACTGTCGACGAGGGGTCATGCAGGGCTCCTGGCGGTCGATGGGCGCTTCTTCGGCGCCGACGCAGGCTTGGGGGGCAGGACACCGCGGAAGCCCGCGGCGATGAAGCGCAGCAGCCACTCGCGGGCGGCGGGATCGTGCGGCGAGGCCGGCTCGCCGGCCAGCCGCTGCGCGCGCTCGGCCGACAGCAGGAAGTGCAGCATCGCGCCGAGCGCGAACTGGTAGCACCAGGCCATCTGCGCGCGCGTGGCGCCGGGGCAGGCGGCGAGCAGCGCATCGACGAAGGCGTGCGCCATCGGGTCGAAGAAGCGCGCCTGCACCGCGGCCGCCTCGGGGCTCGGCGACGCCAGGTCACGCGCGGCCATCACCGCGAAGTACTGGCCTTCGGGGCTGGCGTGCGTCTCGATCACCGGGCTGACGAAGGCATCGACGATGCGCTCGAGCGCGTCGCTGGCCCGTGGGTCGGCGGCCGCCGTGGCGAGCCGCGCGAGGCGCTCGTCGATCGTCGGCTGCCACGACTCGAAGATCGCGAAGTACAGCTCGTGCTTGGCGCCGAAGTAGTAGCCCACCAGCGCCAGCGGCACGCCGGCCTCGGCGGCGATGTCGCGGATCGACACCGCGTTGTAGCCGGCCAGGCCGAACAGCTTCTCGGCGGCCAGCAGGATGGCCTGCCGGCGGTCCGGCTTGTCCTGCGCCGCGGCGGCACGACGGCGCGGGGCCGGGCGCGTGGCGGCGGCGTTCTTGGCGGCGTTCTTCATGGGCCGATTCTGCGGCGCGACCGCCGGGCACCCGGTGCGCGGCGCGGGTCGTACAGCGGCAGGGCGGGCAGTCGATCGCATGACCGATTTGTACGACCGTACAGCATATTTGTACATACGTACAAACACGATTGCGGCCGAATGACGTGATCTTTTGCACGCGGCGCTGCGTCCGCGCTGCGGGGCAATCCCGTAGGTGCGGGGTCCACGAAGCGGCCCGAATCACTGAGGCGGCGTGGCCCCTTCGACCTTCCACAACTGCACAACAAGGAGCCAGACCATGGCTGTAACCGGTACCTTCACGAACGGCGTGTTGTCCGTCATCGGCGACAACCTCGGCAATACCATCACGATCAGCCGCAATGCCGCGGGCCAGCTGCTGATCAACGGCGGCGCGGTCGCCATCACCGGCGGCACGCCGACGGTGGCCAACACCTCGCTGGTCCAGGTCTTCTCGCAGGGCGACAACGACGTCGTCACCTTCGACGAAGCGCTGGGCGCGCTGCCGCGGGTCAACCACTTCGGCGGCACCGGCAACGACACGCTGACCGGCGGCTCGGGGAACGACCAGCTGTTCGGCCAGAGCGGCAACGACGTGCTGCTCGGCAAAGGCGGCAGCGACTTCCTGTTCGGCGGTGCCGACAACGACGTGCTGACCGGCGGCGACGCCGACGACCAGATGTTCGGCGAGGACGGTGACGACCGCCTGATCTGGAACCCGGGCGACGACACCGACCTGCACGAAGGCGGCGCCGGCATCGACACGACCGAAGTCAACGGCGGCGGCGGGCGCGAGATCTTCACCGCCACCGCCAACGGCACGCGTGTGCGCTTCGACCGGCTCGATCCGGCGCCGTTCTCGATCGACATGGGCACGATGGAGAAGCTGGTCGTCAACATGAACGGCGGCGACGACGAGTTCAGCGCCACCGGCAACCTCGCGGCGCTGATCCAGATCACCGTCGACGGCGGCACCGGCAACGACAGGATCCTCGGCGGCAACGGCATCGACACGCTGCTGGGCGGCGAGGGCAACGACTTCATCGACGGCCAGCAGGGCAACGACGTGGCCTTGCTCGGCGCGGGCCACGACATCTTCCAGTGGGATCCGGGCGACGGCAGCGATGTGGTCGAAGGCCAGGACGGCAGCGACACGATGCTGTTCAACGGCAGCGCGGGCAACGAGATCTTCGCGCTCAGCGCCAACGGCGCGCGTGCCCTCTTCACGCGCAACCTCGGCAACATCGTGATGGACCTGAACGATCTCGAGATCGTCGAGCTCAACGCGTTGGGCGGCACCGACACGCTGACGGTCAACGACATGACCGGCACTGACATCTTGGAGGTCAAGGTCAACCTGGCCGGCGTGATCGGCGGCACCGCGGGCGACGCGGCGGCCGACATCGTGACCGTCACCGGCCGCAATGCGAACGACGCGATCACCGTCACCGGCGCCGGCACGGCGTTCAACGTCACCGGGGTCGCGGCGCAGGTGTCGGTGACCAACAGCGAAGGCGCCAACGACGCGCTGGTGGTCAACGCCCTCGGCGGCGACGACACCATCACCGCCACCGCGCTGCCGGCCGGCGTCGTCACGCTGACGATCGACGGCGGCGCGGGCAACGACACCATCAACGGCAGCCAGGGCGCGGACACGGTCCTCGGCGGCGACGGCAACGACTTCGTCTTCGGCGACAACGGCAACGACCTCGCGCTGATGGGCGCCGGTGCCGACGTGTTCCAGTGGAATCCGGGCGACGGCAACGACACGATCGAAGGCCAGGCCGGCACCGACACGATGCTGTTCTTCGGCGCCAACATCGCCGAGAGCATCGACATCACGGCCAACGGCGGCCGCGTGCGGTTCAACCGCGACGTGGCCAACGTGACGATGGACACGGACGACGTCGAGTCGATCGACTTCCGCGCACTGGGCGGGGCCGACAACATCGTCGTCGGCGACCTCTCCGGCACCGATGCGACGCTGATCGGCATCGACCTGCGCGGTCCGAACGGCGGCGGCGACGGCGCGGCGGACACGGTCACGGTGAACGGCAGCCAGGCCGACAACACCATCACCGTCGCCGGCAATGCCGGTGGCGTCTCGGTGTCCGGCCTGCAGGCGCAGGTGAACATGCTCTCGCCCGAAGCGGCGAACGACCGGCTGGTGGTCAACGGACTGGGCGGCGACGACGTGATCAACGCCAGCTCGCTCGCGGCCGACGGCATGCAGCTGACGCTCAACGGCGGCCTCGGCGACGACCTGCTGATCGGCAGCCAGGGCGGCGACCTGTTCAACGGCGGCGACGGCAACGACGTCGCGCTGATGGGCGCCGGCGACGACCTGTTCGTGTGGAACCCGGGCGACGACAACGACACCCTCGAAGGCCAGGCCGGCAAGGACACGCTGCTGTTCAACGGCTCGAACGCGGCCGAGCAGGTGACGATCTCGGCCAACGGCGGCCGGGCGCTGCTCTTGCGCGACATCGCCAACGTGCTGATGGACATGAACGACGTCGAGACGCTGCAGTTCAACGCCCTCGGCGGCGCCGACCGCATCGTCGTCAACGACATGAGCGGCACCGACCTGCAGCAGGTGCGCATCAACCTCTCCGGCGTGCTCAACGGCACGACCACCGATGCGGCGGCCGACAGCGTGACAGTGCAGGGCACCGCCGGCAACGACGTGATCACGCTGTCGCTGCGCAACGGCTCGCTGGTGGTCAGCGGCCTGGCAACCGAGGTGGTGATCGACAACTTCGAGATCGACAACGACCGCATCACGATCAACGGCCTGGGCGGCAACGACGTGATCGACGCGTCGCAGATCAATGCGGCGGCGCTGCAGCTCACGGTCGACGCCGGCGACGGCAACGACATCGTGGTCGGCGGCAACGGCGCCGACACGCTGGCCGGCGGCGCGGGCAACGACGTGCTGCTCGGCGGGCCGGGCACCGACGTGCTGGACGGCGGCACCGGCGACAACATCGTGATCCAGGGCGGCAGCGGCACCTTCAGTGCGCAAGCGGTTGCCACGCAGACCGGCAACGCCGGCGACGATCAGCTCGTGGTGAGCCGCAATGCGGCGGGTCAGATCCTGTTCAACGGCGCGCCGGCCGGCAGCGCCAGCGTGGCCAACACCGCGCTGGTCCGCGCCTTCGGGCTGGAAGGCAACGACACCCTGACCTTCAACGAGGCCGACGGTGCCTTGCCCGCGGGCGCGCTGTACGGCGGCGGCGGCAACGACGCGGTGACCGGCGGCGCGGGCGGCGACCTGCTGTTCGGCGGCGACGGCAGCGACACGGTGCTGGGCAAGGGCGGCGACGACCAGCTCTACGCCGGCGACGGCAACGACGTGCTGACCGGTGGCGATGGCGACGACCAGATGTTCGGCGAGGCCGGCGACGACCGGCTGATCTGGAACCCGGGCGACGACACCGACCTGCACGAAGGCGGCGCCGGCATCGACACGACGGAAGTCAACGGCGGCGGTGGGCGCGAGATCTTCACCGCCACTGCCAACGGCACGCGCGTGCGTTTCGACCGGCTCGATCCGGCCCCGTTCTCGATCGACATGGGCACGATGGAGAAGCTGGTCGTCAACATGAACGGCGGCGACGACGAGTTCAGCGCCACCGGCAACCTCTCGGCGCTGATCCAGATGATCGTCGACGGCGGTGCCGGCAACGACAGGATCCTCGGCGGCAACGGCATCGACACGCTGCTCGGCGGCGACGGCAACGACTTCATCGACGGCAACCAGGGCAACGACGTGGCGTTCCTGGGCGCCGGCGACGACCGTTTCGTCTGGAACCCGGGCGACGGCAGCGACGTGGTCGAAGGCCAGGCCGGCTTCGACATCCTGCAGTTCGACGGCAGCGCTGCGTCGGAGAACTTCGAGGTCCTGGCCAACGGCGGGCGCCATCGGCTGACGCGCGACGTCGGCAACATCACGATGGACAGCGACGATGTCGAGACCATCGAGATCAACGCGCTCGGCGGCGCCGACACCATCCGCGTGCGCGACCTGGCCGGGACCGACGTGCAACGCGTGCGCATCGACCTCGCGGCGGCCGGTGGCGGCGGCGACGGGCAGGCCGATACCGTCGTCGTCGACGGCACGAACGGCAACGACACCGTGGTGGTGATCATGCAGGCGGACGGCACGGTGGTCCTGCGTAGCGGGGGCAAGCTCATCAACATCAAGGGCTTCGAGGCCGACCGGGACCGCCTGGTCTTCGAAGGCCTGGGCGGCAACGACACGGTCGATGCCAGCCGGCTCCCGGCCGGCGCGATCCAGCTGGTGCTCAACGGCGGTGACGGCGACGACCGGCTCACCGGCGGTGGCGGCAACGACGTGCTCGACGGCGGCGCGGGCTTCGACCACCTGATCGGCGGCCCCGGCGTCGACGTGCTGCTCAACGGCGAGGTGTCGATCGAAGGCCTGGGGCCGGCGGCGGCGATCGGCTTCGCAGCCGGCCTGCTCGGGGGCTGAGTCATGGGCTTGGCGCCATAGGCGAACGAGTGCGCCGGCGCCATCCCGAGTCCACTTGCTGCACAGGTCGCCATTTGTTCACCGATCGGCGCTAGATTGGCCCGCTCCAAACATGCAAAGGGAGCGTGGCGATGACGATCAGCGCGGAGTCCAAGGTGGTGCAGCTGGGCGCCTACAAGGTGCAGCGCGGGCAGAGCTCGGTGTCCGGTCTGTCGTCCGGAGCGTTCATGACGGTGCAGCTGCACCTGGCGCATTCGGCCAGCTTCGCCGGCGCCGGCATCATCGCCGGCGGTCCGTACCGTTGTGCCGAGAGTTACCGCGCCGCTGCGCTGGTGGCCGAGGACGCCTACGTGCAGAGCTCGCTGTACATCTGCATGAACCCGCTGGTGCCGCAGGCAGCGCCCGATGCGGCGCATCTGGCGCAGCTGGCGCGGCAGGCGGCCCTCGACGGCGACATCGACGACATCGCGCACCTGGGCGGCCATCGCGTCTACATCTTCACCGGCAGCGAGGACAAGGTCGTCGCGTCGCCGGTGGTCGCGCGCACGCGGCGCTTCTACGAGCTGCTCGGCGTGCACGCGGCACAGATCCGCTATGTCGATGACGTGCCGGCCGGCCACGCGATCCTCACCGACAACCCGGAGGATTCGCCGCTCGGCGCCAACCAGCCGCCGTACATCAACCGGGCCGGCTACATGCAATCGCACGACATCCTGCGCCACATCCACGGCGACCTGAAGCCGCCGGCCGAGCGGCCGGACGGCCGGCTCGTGCGCTTCGACCAGACCGAGTTCTTCGGCAACGAGCAGCGCGCCAGCATGAGCGCCTACGGCTACGCCTACGTGCCGCGCGCGGTGGAGCAGGGCGCGCCGGCCCGCGTGCACATTGCGCTGCACGGCTGCAAGCAGGGCTACAACTACACCGACTTCGTCAACGGCCGGCCCGACAGCGCGAACGTGCCGCCGTACGGCAACCGCTACATCACCAGCACCGGCTACAACACGATCGCCGACAGCAATCACATCATCGTGCTGTACCCGCAGGCCGAGGGCCGCGACAGTGCGCTGACGCAGAACCCCGAGGGCTGCTGGGACTGGTGGGGCTACTCCAGCCCGAGCGCCGAGCGGCCGGACTACCACTCGCGCAGCGCGATCCAGATCCAGGCGATCCATCGCATGCTGCAGCGCCTGGGCGGCTGAGCGCGAAGCCGCCTTCATTCGAGGAGAAGACGATGACTCTCGAAGTTTCCCGCGGCGATGCGCCTGCCGCGGCGCCCGCGGCGCAGCCGCTGCTGCGCGCGCACAAGGCGCACTGGCTGTTCGGCCAGATGGGCTGGCGCGCTGCGGGGGTGCACGCCGCTGCCGCGGCGACGCTGCCCTGGCATGCCGGCGACGCCGCCACCTGGCACGAGCTGTGGGCGCTGCAGTCGGCGGTGGCCGAGCGCCTGCAGCAGCAGCAGCGTGCCTGGCTCGACGGCTGCACGGCGCTGCTGCAGGACTACGCGCAACTCGGCCAGGCGAACACCGTCGCCAAGGTGGTGGACCAGGAATTCGATGTCGCTGCGCGCTTCAACGCGCTCGTGAAGGACCAGCTCACCGACGTGATCGAGCTGGTCGAGAACGCGCAGGTCAACTGGGGCTACTGGCTGTCGCGCAAGCAGGCCGCTGCGGGGGACTGACGGTCGCGTGAATCGGCCGCGTCTGGTACCAGACTTCGAGCGACATCATGACGTCGAGAGAGTCGGCTCCACCCGTCAGAACATGCGGCAGGCGCGTGGGTTGGCCACCGCGTCGGCCCGTTTCGCCTGTTCCGGCGTCATGTCGACGGCGACGACGTGGCGGCGGAAGTCATGCCGTAGCGTGCTTTGGAGTACTTGCTGTTTCGGCTGCTCATGGAGTCGAACCGAGTTGCGTGAAACATGGGTATCTTCCCCGGCAATCTCGGCAGGCTGGCCGGCAGTTTGAAGAGTTCGTTCATGGTCGACTCCGCTCAGCAGGCGCCGCGCAGGTAGAAGCGCGATGTCGGGCTGACAGGGTCCGCGCTGACGAAGCCCTTGCCATGCCAGTGATCGTTGAAGGTGTCGGTTCCCGAGGCGTCGGCGCGCAGATCGGCCCAATCGGTGTCGGAATCTTCGGTTTCAGTGCAGGCGCGAATCCAGGCGTCGCGGATCGTCCATCCGCTGTTCAACCGCTCTGCGAACTTTCTTCCGCGATCGCCGCTGTCGCCGCAGATCGTGTCGAAGCCGAGCATGTAGTGAAGGGCGTGCAGAATGCACGTCGACATAACACCCAAGGAGGTGCGATGACGCAGCGGGTCAAGCGGGAACTGAAGCGTTCGCTGAAGACGATCCACCTGTGGGGCATCGCCGTCGGGCTGGTGATCTCCGGCGAGTACTTCGGCTGGAGCTACGGCTGGAGCAGCGCCGGCACGCTGGGCTTCCTGGTCACGTCGCTGGTGATCGCGGCGATGTACACCACCTTCATCTTCAGCTACACCGAGCTGACGACCTCGATACCGCATGCCGGCGGGCCGTTCGCCTATGCACACCGCGCGTTCGGGCCGAATGGCGGCTTCATCGCCGGCATCGCGACCCTGATCGAGTTCGTGTTCGCGCCACCGGCGATCGCGCTGGCCATCGGCGCCTACCTGAACGTGCAGTTCCCGGCGTTGAATCCCAAGCACGTGGCGGTGGCCGCCTATGCCATCTTCATGACGCTGAATCTGATCGGCGTGTCGATCGCGGCGACCTTCGAGCTCGTGGTCACCTTGCTCGCGATCTTCGAGCTGCTGGTCTTCATGGGCGTCGTCGCGCCCGGCTTCTCGATGGCCAACTTCGTCGCGCACGGCTGGGCCGGCCAGGACGGCTTCACGCCGGCGGCCATCGGCGGCATGTTCGCGGCGGTACCGTTCGCGATCTGGTTCTTCCTCGCGATCGAAGGTGCGGCGATGGCCGCCGAAGAGGCCGAGGACCCGCGCCGCACGATCCCGAAGGCCTACATCGCCGGCATCCTGACGCTGGTGGCACTGGCGATCGGCGTGATGGTCGCGGCCGGCGGCGTCGGCGACTGGCGCAAGATCAGCAACATCAACGACCCGCTGCCGCAGGCGATGAAGGTCGTCGTCGGCGAGAACTCGGGTTGGTTGCATATGCTGGTGTGGATCGGCCTGTTCGGGCTGATCGCCAGCTTCCACGGCATCATCATGGGCTACTCGCGCCAGGTCTATGCGCTGGCGCGCGCCGGCTACCTGCCGCACGCGCTGGCGGCCGTCAACCGGCGCTTCCAGACGCCGCACTGGGCCATCCTGGCCGGCGGCGCGGTCGGCATCGCGGCGATCTTTTCCGACGAGGCGGTGAGCTACAACAACAGCTCGCTGACGGCCAGCATCCTGACGATGTCGGTCTTCGGCGCGATCGTGATGTACATCGCGTCGATGGCCGCGCTGTTCAAGCTGCGGCGCAGCGAGCCGCAGCTCGAGCGGCCGTACCGCGTCCCCTTCTACCCGCTGTTCCCGGCGCTGGCGCTGCTGCTCGCGCTGGTCGCGTTGGCGGCGATGATCTACTACAACGCCGTGCTGTTCGTCGCCTTCGCCGCGATGGTCGGCGTCGGATACGTCTACTTCCGCCTGACCCAGGCCGCGCGCGATGGCGCGCCGGTCGACGAGATGCTGCACCGAGGCGCCAGGGTGGTCGAGTAGCGGGCGCGGCGGCGGATCCGACCCTGAACGTGACACGGGCGCTGCCCACCAGGGGTGGGGAGCGCCCGCGGGTCTGGTCGGGACCTGGCTACATCACGCAGTGAGATCCCTCTCGGACCAAGAGATTGAAGACATATCACCCCCTTTCACCGTTGCCAAGAGGACGCCAGGGTACTCCATTTCTCAGGTACCTCGCCTGGGACACGGAGTACCGCGGTGCCGATGGCGCCGGGGGGCTCAGGCCTTGGCTGCCAGCGCCGGATCAACCCTGCGCCGCCGGCGAACCTGGACCACCGGGGCCGCAGGCGTCGGACCCATCGGCCGCCGCCCACCGCTGATCTTGCGCAGCTCATGCTCGATGCTCGAGGCGTTGAGGGGCTGCACGACGTCACCGTTGACCTGCGCGTACGAGCCGTCCGTCTGCCGCACCAGCGCGCCGATGGTCCATCCGCGCTGAACGACGCCGATGACCTGGCCGTCGCGCGGCATGCGCGGCAGAAACCGCTCGGCGCCGAACGGCACGACGCGGACCTTGGTTCGGGATTGCATGCGCGCATTGTCGCCGCTCGCGGTTACGGCAACTGTGCGATGCGCGTTCACCTTCGGCGTTCATTGAAGGACGACGCTGGCAACGCGAAGCTGCTGGCCCGCGTCACGCTCGACGGCAACCGCCGCCTGCTGGCGCGCGTGCCCATCGACACCGACGCCAATGGCGAACCGATCCTCGTGCGCCAGGCGGCCGATGGGCGCCGCGCGATGCGCCTGAAGGGCGATGCGCAGGAGAACCAGCTGACGAAGCTGCTGGCCGACGATCCGCATGTCGGCCCCTTCCTGGCCATTCCCGGCAAGGACAATGGTTTCGACATCGAGGGCCTGGCGGTGATCGGCTCGCACCTGCTGCTTGGCCTGCGCGGCCCGGTGCTGCGCGGCTGGACCCTGCTGCTGGAGCTGTGCGTCCAGCCATCAGGCGACTGGCTTCGGCTGGTGCCGCTGGATGACGACGGCACGCTGGTGCGCAAGCGCTTCCTGCAGCTCGGCGGGCTGGGCGTGCGCGACCTGCATGTGGCCGGGGACGACCTCTTCATCCTCGCCGGACCGACGATGGTGCTCGACGGCGACATTCGCCTCATCCGATGGCCCGGCGCACTCGGCGCGCTGAAGGACAACCGGGCCGCGGTGCGTTTCCAGGAGACCTTCGATGCGCCCGTGGAGCTGCCGCACGCGCGCGGCGGCGATCGCGCCGAAGCCTTCTGCGAGGCGCCCGAAGTTCTGCAGCGTGGAAAACGATCGTGGCTGGTGCTTCATGACGCGCCCAGCGAGCACCGCCTGATCGGCGAACACGTGGTGCTGCGGGATCTGCTGCGGCTCGAATAGCGCTCGGCCGCCTGGGACGAAACGGCCTACAGCGCGGCACGAACCGACGACGACTGCCGGTGCGCCGAATCCAGCCCGCGCACCAGCCAGCTGCGCGTCTCGGCCGGGTCGATCACGGCGTCGATCTCCAGCGTTGCCGCCATGTTCATGGCCTGGCCGTTCTGATACTGCTGCGCCACCAGGCGCTCGTACAGCGCGTCGCGTTCGGCGCCGGGCGCGGCCGCATCGAGCTCCTTGCGGAAGCCCAGCTTCACCGCGCCCTCCAGGCCCATCGCGCCGAACTCACCGGTCGGCCAGGCCACGGTGAACACCGGTGCGTCGAAGCCGCCGGCGGTCATGGCCTGCGCACCCAGGCCATAACCCTTGCGCAGCACCACGGCGAAGAAGGGCACACGCAGGTGCGCCGCCACCACGAACATGCGGCATGTGCGGCGCACCTGGGCCTGTTCCTCGATCTCGGGTCCGACCATGAAGCCGGGGGTGTCGCACAGCGAGACCACGGGCAGGCCGTGCGCATCGCACAGCTGCAGGAAGCGCGCGGCCTTGTCTGCGGCTTCCGCATCGATGGCGCCGCCGAGGTGGCGCGGGTTGTTGGCCAGCAGTCCCACCGGCCGGCCCTCGAAACGCGCCAGCGCGGTGATCATGCCGGCGCCGAAGCCGCCGCGCAGCTCCAGCACCGAGCCTTCGTCGGCCAGCAGGCGCATCGCCTCGCGGATGTCGTAGACGCGCAGCCGGTTCTCCGGCACGGCATGGCGCAGCAGGCGCTGGTCGGCACAGGTCCAGTGCGCCAGCGGCCCCTGGAAGTACGACAGGTAGCGGCGCGCCGCAGCCACCGCCTCGGCCTCGTCCTTCACCAGGATGTCGATCACGCCATTGCCCCATTGCACGTGGCTGGGGCCGATCTCCTCGGGTCGGAAGCGGCCGAGGCCGCCGCCCTCGATCATCGCCGGCCCGCCCATGCCGATGTTGCTGGACGCCGTGGCGATGATGGCGTCGGCGCAACCGAGCAGCGCGGCGTTGCCGGCGAAGCAGCGGCCATGCACGACACCCACCACCGGCACCTTGCCCGATAGCGCGGCGAACTGGCTGAAGGTGTGGTTGTTCAGGCCGGCGACGATGGGCATGTCGACATCGCCCGGCCGCCCGCCGCCGCCCTCGGCGAACAGCACCACCGGCAAGCCCAGCTGGTGCGCGAGCGCCAGCAGGCGGTCCTTCTTGTAGTGGTTGCGCAGCCCTTGGGTGCCGGCCAGCACGGTGTAGTCGTAGGCCATGACGACGCAGCGCGAACGCTCGGGGCCGAAGTGCGCGGCATTGACGGTGCCGATGCCGGTGACCAGACCGTCGGCCGGCGTGTTGGCGATCAGGTCCTCCATGCTGCGCCGCCGCGTCTGCGCCGCGACGGCCAGCGCGCCGTACTCGATGAAGCTGCCGTCGTCGCACAGGTCGCCGACGTTCTCGCGCGCGGTGCGGCCGCCCTGCGCGTGGCGTTTCGCCACCGCGTCCGGCCGCGCGGCGTCGTGCGTGAAGGCGTGCCGGTCCAGCACGCGCTGCAGGTCGGGGCGGATGGCGTCGAGGTCCGCGGTCTGCTGCTGCATCGGGTCCGCGCTGCTCGCCTCGGACGGCTCCAGCACCACGATCACCTGGTCCTCGCGCAGCAGCGCGCCGGCGTGCGTGCGCAACTCCAGCACGCGGCCGGATCGCGGCGCCTGCAGCACGTGCTCCATCTTCATCGCCTCGAGCACCGCCAGCTGCGCGCCGGCCGCGACGAGCTGGCCCGGGGTGGCGTCGATCTGCACCACGCGGCCCGGCATCGGGGCACGCACGGCCAGCGCGCCGTCGGGCACGGTCTGCGGCGTCACGTGCGTCTGCGGCGCACTGCCGGAGGCCGTGGGCGGCAGCTCGGACGACGCATGCCCCTGCGCCTCGGCCAGCAAGGCGGCCAGGTGCTCTTCGACGAAGCGCGTGTGCACTTGCTGCGATCCGAACTCGGGCCGTGCCGCCAGCGCGCGCAGCAGCGCCAGGTTGGTCGGCAGGCCGATGATGCGGCATTCGGCCAGCGCGCCGCGGCAGCGCCGCACGGCGTCGGCGAAGTCGGCGGATCGCGAATGGACGATCAGCTTGGCCAATAGCGTGTCGTAGTGCGGCGACGGCTCGGCCCCGGTGCTGCCGTGCGTGTCGACCCGGATGCCCGGACCGGCGGGCAGCTCGAAGCGGTCGAGCCGGCCGTGCGCGGGGCGCGCCTGCCCCTGGGCATCGAGGGTCTCGGCGTTGATGCGCCACTGCACCGCGAAGCCCTGCGGCCGTGGCGGCTGGTGGGGGTCCAGCCCCAGCGCGTGCAGCGACTCCCCGGCCGCCACGCGCAGCTGCAGCTGCACCAGGTCGAGCCCCAGGACCTCCTCGGTCACCGTGTGCTCCACCTGCAGCCGCGGGTTCGCCTCCATGAAGACGAAGGGCAGGTCGGCCGCTGCGGGATCGACCAGGAACTCGAAGGTGCCCAGGCTGCGGTACTGCACCTGGCGCGCCATGCGCAGCGCGGCCTCGGTAACACGCTGGCGCAGCGCGTCCGGCAGGCTGGGGCTGGGCGCGATCTCCACCAGCTTCTGGAAGCGGCGCTGCAGCGAGCACTCGCGCTCGCCCAGCGCGATCACGGCCGCGCCGTCGCCCAGCACCTGCACCTCGATGTGGCGCGCGTGCGGCATCAGCCGCTCGACGTACACGCCTTCCACGCCGAAGGCGGCGCGGGCTTCCGAGCTGCAGCGGGCGAACGCCTCGGGCACGTCGGCCGCTTCGAACACCGCACGCATGCCGCGGCCGCCGCCGCCGCCGATGGCCTTGATCATCACGCCGGCGCCCGCAGGCTGCGCAGCGAAGAAGGCCTGGGCTTCCGGCAGGGTCACCGCGCCGGGGCTGCCCGGCAGCAGCGGCACGTCGCATTCGCGGGCCAGCCGGCGCGCGCGGGCCTTGTCGCCGAACAGGGCCAGCTGGTCCGGCGTCGGCCCGATGAACGCCACGCCGGCCGCGGCGCATGCCTGCGCAAAGTCGGCGCGCTCGCTCAGGAAGCCGTAGCCGGGATGCACGGCGTCGCAGCCGTGCTCGCCGGCGATGGCGACGAGCCGGGCCACGTCGAGGTAGGCGCCCGGTCCGCTGGCGCCCAGCGCCGCGGCCTGGCCGGCCAGGCGCACATGGGGCGAGGCGGCGTCGTCTTCGGCATGCACGGCGACGCTGGCCGCGCCGAGATCGCGGCAGGCGCGCACCAGGCGCAGCGCGATTTCGCCGCGGTTGGCGATGAGGATGCGGCGGAACATCAGGCCAACTCCTTGAGCAGGAACGCTTGCGGAATATACCGTGGGGTAGAAGAATACTACCCGATGGTAGAACCCTTGCGACGACCTGCGCGACAACGCGCCGCCGACCGGGCAGGCGCCGTTCCGGCGGCGCCCGTGTCGGGCCGCCAGAAGGCCAGCACGCCCGGCACCGACGCCAAGCGCGAAAGCATCCTGCAGGCCGCCCAGCGGCTGTTCCACGAGCAGGGCTACGCCGACACCACCATCGACCAGATCGTGCGCGAACTGGGCGTGACCAAGCCCTACGTCTACTACTACTTCCGCAACAAGCAGGAGATCTTCGAAGTGCTGTCGTGGCAGCCCACGGTGGCCTGCTTCACGGTGCTCGACCTGCCCGCCGGCGACAGGCGTCCGGCGCACGAGAAGGTCGCGCAGGGCCTGCAGGACCTGATCCGCACCACCATCGACCACTACCCTGCAGCCTTCTTCGCCTACCGCGACCCGCAGGCGTTCCGGCCCGAGTTCGCGGCGGCGCAGAAGAAGATCGCGCACCACTTCTACGACCGGCTGTGTGCGCTGATGGAGCAGGCGCGCGCCGAAGGCACGCTGGACTTCGCCGAAACCAAGGTCACGGCGCTGGCCGCCTGCAGCATCCCCGGCTTTCTCTACAGCTGGTACCGGCCCGAAGGCCGGCTCGACAGCGAATCGATGGTGCAGGAGCTCACCGCGCTGGCCTGGCGCGTGATCGGCCTGCATCGACCCGCGCTCGGGTCCCTTCAGCGGCCGTAGCGCAGCCAGCGGTCATGCGGCCGCAGATCAGGAAGGGCTGGTCGACACGCGATCCCGTCCCAGACTCTTGGCGTGATACAGCGCCTGATCGGCGCGTTCCATGACCGAAGCGAGCGATTCGCCCGATTGCGCCTGCACCAGTCCTGCCGAGAAGGTGAACCGCACGCCTTCGTGCGGAGAGAGCGTGCGACGCAGGCGTTCGACCGCCAGGCAGGCGTCGTCGACCGGCGTTGCGGGCATGAGCAGCAGGAATTCCTCGCCGCCGAGCCGACCCAGCGAGTGCTCGGCGCGCAGCTGCTCCTGACAGTGCCTGCAGAAGCTGCGCAACACGGCGTCGCCAGCGCCATGGCCGTGCGTGTCGTTGATCCGCTTGAAGTGGTCGAGATCCATGATCCCGATCGTGACCGGCTTCGATTGCTTGCGATGATCCGCCAGCACGCTCTCCGCCAGCTGCAGGATGTGCCGGCGGTTCGGAACCCCGGTCAGCTCGTCGGTGAGTGCCTTTTGAACAGCCGTGCTGTGGGCGTGGCGCAACTCGGCGGCCATCTTCTCGTTCATCCTGAGCAGCCGTTCCAGTTCGGCGTTGCGCTCGCGAAGTTCGCATCGCTGGCGGTGCAGCTCGACGAATACGCTCACCTTGCTTTCGAGCACGCGCGGCTCGACGGGTTTGAACAGGAAATCCACCGCGCCGGCCTCGTAGCCCCGAAACGTGCGTCCCGCATCGATCATCGTGCCGGTCAGGAAGATGATCGGCACGTCGCGCATCTGCGGGTCATCGCGCATGGCTTCGGCCAGCTCGAAGCCGCTGATGCGCGGCATCTGCACATCGAGCAAGGCCAGCGCGACGTCGTGGTCGCGCAGCAGCTCGAGCGCGCTCGAAGCCGAGTTCGCGGTCAACACCGCCAGGCCGGGGCGCTCGAGCAGCACCTTCATCGAGATCAAGGCGTCTTCCAGGTCGTCCACCACCAGGATGTGGGTGGTCGATCGGGGTGCAGCGTGGCTCGAAGGGGGCATTCGTCGGTGCGGGCGGAAGCCGGAGCATCCACAGAGCAACCGGGGTGCCCGACCCGAAACTCTGCACTTTTCGATATGCAGCCGTTCTTGGATGTTGCTGCGCCGCCAGCAGCGCGGCACCAGTGCTGACCGCGCACCACCAGCGCGGGCGCACGAAACGTCCGCCGCTCACGAGGGAAGCACCGACTGGCATCGTCCTTGCCTTCAGCGCCGTGCACACGACCCCTTGCGAAGGAAGCGCTTCACATGACTCTCAATGCATCGCTGGCGACGGCCGCCGCCGCCAATCCCTACGGCATCGACGCGCTCTGGGCGCAGAGCGACGGCGTCGCCAAGGCCGTGCTGCTGATCCTGGTGGTGATGAGCGCGGCGAGCTGGTACGTCATCGTCACCAAGCTGCTGCAGCAGTGGCGACTGAACCGCCAGGGCCGCGCGGCGGCGCGCGACTTCTGGTCCGCGGGCAGCGTGAACGCCGGCGCGGCACGGCTGCCGTCGCAGAGCCTGTACCGCCACGTCGCCGAGGCCGGGCTCGAGGCGACGCGGCGGCACGTCGGGCTGCGCGCCCGTGTCGACTTCGCCGACTGGGTCGAGCTGTCGCTGCACCGCGCGACCGAACGGGTGCAGCGCCAGCTGGCCACGGGCCTGAGCGTGCTGGCCACCGTCGGCTCGACCTCGCCGTTCGTCGGCCTGTTCGGTACCGTCTGGGGCATCTACCACGCGCTGACGGCGATCGGCGTCGCCGGCCAGGCGTCGATCGACAAGGTGGCGGGCCCCGTCGGCGAAGCGCTGATCATGACGGCGCTGGGCCTGGCCGTCGCCGTGCCGGCGGTGCTGGGCTACAACTGGCTGCTGCGCCGCAACGGCGCGGCGCTGGACGAGCTGCGCGACTTCGCCGGCGAGCTGCAGGCGGTGCTGCTGGGCGCGGCGCACGAGGCGGCGCCGGCGCCCGCCGAAGCGCACGACGGTGCCGCGCGGCCGGTCGGGGCCGCGGCGGCTGCCGCCTGATCGGAGCGTCCCGATGGCCATGCAGTTGACAGGCGGCGGCGGCCCGGACGAGGTCGTCGCCAGCATCAACACCACGCCGCTGGTCGACGTGATGCTGGTGCTGCTGATCATCTTCCTGATCACGATCCCGGTCGTGAACTTCTCGGTGCCGGTGGAGCTGCCGAAGCTGCGCAACGCACTGCGCGAGAGCCGGCCGAAAGACATCGTGATCACCGTCGACGCGCGCGGCGGCCTGCACTGGTTCGACGCGCCGGTCGCCAGCCAGGCGGCGCTCGTCGAGCGGCTGAGGGCGGTTGCGAAGCAGGACCCGCAGCCGGAGGTGCACATCCGCGGTGATGCGTCCAGCCGCTACGCGCCGGTGGGCCGCGTGCTGCTGGCCTGCCAGCGCGCCGGCATCGCGAATGTCGGCTTCATCACCGAACCGGCGGCGAGGTCGTGATGGCCGGCCGTGAATTGAAACGCCTGCGCGCGCGCCGCACTGCGGGCAGCGCCGCCGCCGAGCCGATCGTCGACGTCAACACGACGCCGCTGATCGACGTGATGCTGGTGCTGCTGGTGATGCTGATCATCACGATCCCGGTGCAACTGCACGCGGTGAACCTGAACCTGCCGGTCGGACCGCCGCCGGCCGCCGATCACAAGCCCGAGGTCGTGCGCATCGACATCGATGCGGCGGGTGCGCTGCACTGGAACGGCCAGCCGCTCGCCGACGCCGCGGAGCTGCGCCAGCGCCTCGATGCGGCCGCGACGCAAGCGCTGACGCCTGAAATACACGTCCGGCCCGACCAGGCCGCGCGCTACGACCGCTTCGCCGACGTGATGGTGGCCGCCGACCGCGCCGGCCTCGTCAAGCTCGGCGTGGTCGGCAGCGAACAGTTTGTCGACGAATGAGGACTTCTGCATGAGTGCGATTCTTCTGCCGGGCGGTGCGCCCGTTTCCCGCGGCCATGCGGCGCGTGCCTTGCCCGGGGCCGGACAGCGTGGCACCGGGCTGGCCGTGGTGCTCGGCGTGCACGTGCTGGCGGCCTGGGCGCTGAGCTCGGGGCTCGCGCGCGACGCGATCGAGGTGGTCAGGAAGCCGATCCAGATGGCCATCGTGCCGGAAGTGCCGCCGCCACCGCCGCCGCCGAAGGCCGAGAAGCTGATCGAGCGGCCCAAGCCCGCGACACCGCCGCCGCCGGCTTACGTGCCGCCGCCCGAAGTCGCGGTGGCGCCGCCGACGGCGCCGGTGATCCAGGCGGTGCAGTCCGCCGAGCCGCCGAAGGAGCCCGCGGTGATCGCGCCGCCGGCCCCACCGGCGCCGCCCGCGCCGCCGCCGCAGCCGGTGGCCATCAAGCGCGAGATCAGCGTCGCGTGCCCCGGCTACGAAGCGATCCTCGGCCAGGCGCTGGAGGAGGCGATCGAACGTGTCGGCCTGCGCGGCACCGTGCACACGCTGATCCGAATCCGCGGCAACCAGGTGGCCGAGGTCGTGCCGCAATCCGGTCCCAAGGAGTACCACAAGTACGTGCAGGCCGCGGTCAAGCGCATGCGCTGCTCGGCCGGGGGTGCGGACGAGGTGTTGGTGACGCTGCCGGTGGTGTTCTCGTGACGCTGACTCGAACAAAGCGAGTCCGCCGAGCGAGCAGCAGCCAAGTCATTGGTCAATGGGAGCATCGCAAGGGCGCGAAAGTCCGTCGCGGCCGAGCCCTTCGCCGTCCCTGACCTCGGGCGCACAAGAAAGTCGGCCGCGGGCAGCAAATGGTTCCGTGGGATAGGACCGCTCTCAGCCATGAGCGGGTGCTCCCGAACGTCCGCGGTGGCCTGGCGCCTACGACCGGGCCCGCAACCGCTTGTTCATGCGCTCCGGGAATTTGCGGTTCTTGAAGAGGTCGATGACGTCTTGAAGACCCAGATACCTGCCGCCCGGACCTTCCTTGCCCATGACGTTCAACAACACCGGCCACTCGCCGATCATCAGCGCCCGGTCGATGGACCGCCTGCGTCCTGCGGCGCGCGCGAAATTCGCGTCCATGTAGGCGCGCAGTTCCGGCAATCCCAGGCCGAGTTCCGACGATCCATCGTCGTTCGTTTTCTCCTTGGCGAAGCCCCGAAGCCTCGACACTTCCTTCGCATCGATGGCACCGCGGGCGTCCAGGAGCCCGGATCCCACGCCCTTCTTGTCGAGCGGCCCGCCACGAAGCGCATTCAGCTGCAAGCCGTGCCACTGGGTATCGGCCAGCGACAGGGGGCCCAATCCGTTCGCCACCGAGCCGATGGCGTAGACCGCCATGCGCGGCAGCACAGGACGGCCATCGCCGGCGCGGGCCGTGGCCGCCACGACTGCCGCGACCTTCGCCAGTGGTTCGCGGTCATCGGCCAACTCTCCCGTCGCCACGAGCGCACGCAGGAAAGGACATGGATTGTTTGCCGACACAGGGTGCGGCCCGCCCGACTTCTTGCCCACGGTATCTCCAGGAACTGGCATTGTTTCCGTCTCTTGGCCCGACTTCGTCGGCTGCCCGCTTGCTGCTGTCGTCGCCCGATGCACACCACGGACCAGAAGGCGCGCCCTGCCGCTGCACGACGCTGCGGCCGAGTATCAGCGTCGCCTCGACGGTCCAGGCTGGATCGTGACTCCGGCCGACCGCACCGTCCGTGCGGTGCCGAACATCGCCCGCGGTGGACGCTGACGCGCCGCGATCCGCTCGAGAACGCACTGACCAGGCTGCGTCGAGGCCGGCCTGGTCGCTCAGCCCCTGCCGGCGGCAATGTCTTACACCGCGAGCGATCAGGTTGCCAGGGGTCTTGGCCAGAATGCTGTTATCTGCGTAGAACGTCATGGAGCAACATAGCGATCCACAGGAGGCGAATGTGGCATCTGCGTCAACGGCAAATAGACCGCACGGCGTCGTCAGTCTGATCGACTATGTTTGGGGCGCGATCCTGCTGATCCCAGCCGTGACCATCTTTTCATCCACGCATGTCTCGGATCTCGGCGCCGCCTACCCCCTTGCCGCGACCGCAGGGTTCTTTGGCTTACTTCGGGCGATCCTAGGGCTTCGAGTATTCGTGGTCCTGACATACGTCCCGGCGCTGTTCGGCGTTCTAGCCGTGGGAGCCGACCTTCTACGCGATGTCAACCTTCTCGAGGCGGCCTTGATTCGGCCGGACCCGCACGAAGCGTGGCCAGTAATTCAGCCTCATGTTCACTGGATAGGCCTGACCGCGGTCCTGCTCGCCGTGCCGATCTGGGTGTTGTTTCGCACTCCGTCAACCCGGACGGCGCGCGGGAAGTGGCCTTCGGCCATACTTGCGGCAATCACTTTCGCCGCAGTCACATGCGGCGCCGTCTTTCATGACACCGTGTTGCGCGCGTGGCCGCTGAATGTGATTTCCGTTGCCGCGGCTTCTGCGATCGGCCGTGACGAATTCATCTCGACGGCGTTGCCATATGCGCCCATTAACCCCCGTTCGGCGTCCGCGAGTTGGGGCGTCTCGCGGTTGCCGGGACTTCACCCGCAGAACGAGACATACGTCCTCATCATCGGGGAATCAGTGCGTGCCGACCGGCTCGGCGCATGCGGGGGCCAAAAGCAGGTCGCCATCAGCCATCGAGACGCGATCATCTATTGCGATGTGACGTCCGGATCCAGCAGCACGCATACGTCGGTCCCTCTGCTCATCTCGCGCGAAATGCCTGGCGGTGCATTTCGGGTCAGCAAGGACGCAACATTCATGAAGGCTTTCGAGGAAGCTGGATTTCACACCTATTGGCTTGCCGTCCAGGAAAGAGGCATTGCGTGGCCTGACGCCAACACCGAAATGTTCGTAACAACAAAGAAGACCGATCGAGAAAGCCTTCTGCCATTGCTCAGATTGGTGCTCGCGCAGAACGCGCCCAAGAAATTGATCTTGGTGCATGCCTACGGCGCACACTTTTCGTACTGCGATCGCTATGAGCCCGCAACAGCTACTTTCCAGGCCGACTGCTCGAAGCTTTCTGAGCTCCCAGATGATTCCACCCTGCCGGATTTCATCCGCGCCTACGACAACGCCGTAGCCGAGTCCCTCCGATTCGTCGATGCTGTGATCTCAGAGCTAGGGCAGGCGGGCGGCTCGTCCTTCGTGATGTACACGGCTGACCATGGTGAGAACTTGCTTGACGACGGACGAAAACTTTTTCAACACGCGCTGAAGAATCCGACGCGCTGGGACACGACAGTCCCGGCCGTAATGTGGGCGAGCGATGAATGGCGCGCCAGCAACTCCGCGCGTTGGGAACGGCTCCGTGCCAACCATGAAGCCATGGCGATGCATGCCGATCTTGTGCCCACCCTGCTCGGTTCAGCGGCCATTAGATATGTCGACGAGCGGCAAGTGGCTGTCGATCTCGGAGCGATGTCACCGGCTGCCGATAGAACCCGGTGGGTAATGCGACGTCTCGGTGAGAAGGTTGATGGCGATCAACTGCGCCTAGTACATCCCCGGGGGGCAATAGGCGCGGGGACCGGAAAGTGACAAATCCTAGGCCGAAGCCGGGGCAAGCCCTCGCGCGTCGATTTCCGCGCACTCGACCCATCTTCGAACTGAACGGAGAGCCAACGCGCGCTACGCGCCGCCTCAGTCGGCGCCGGCGCGGTAGCTCCAGCGCGGCGTGATGAACAGCACCACGAGCGACACCAGCGCCAGCACGATCGCGCCCTGGAAGAACCACGGCGCTGCGGCGATGCGCTGCGGGTAGATGGTCCATGCCGCGCCCAGCCCGATCGCATTGCCGCCGGCGGCCAGCAGCGTCGTTGCGATGTCGTGGAAACGCCGCGCGCGGTTCGCGCCCTGCGACCAGCGTGGCTCGGTGTTGTAGCTCGGCAGCGCAAGGTGCGCATCGTTGAGCTGCTCGAGCGCCGCGAGGAAGGTGCGCAGGTTGGTGATCGCGCGCTCGGCCTTGTAGTTCAGCAGCGCGAGGCAGGTCGAGGCCAGCGGAAAGCCGAGCAGCAGCCACTCGACGGGCGCGGGCTCGGCGCCCGGCGCCGGCCGCAGCGCGACCAGCGCCGCCAGCAGGCTGACCACCAATGTGACGTACAGCGTCAGCGCCTGCTGGCGCTGCGCGATGCGCGCGTTGACCTCCTGGTAGGCGGCGATGAAGCGGTAGTTCGCATCGACGGCGGGCACGGGCATGGCGCGCAGTATGCGTCGGGCCTGCGCGCCGTCGAGCGCCTACTGCGCCGCGAAGCAGTACAGCAGCCCCGCGCCGCCGCTGCTGATCAGCTTGGCCTGGCTGCAGCCGCGGCTGCCGTGCGCCGAGTTCCACGAGGTGTTGTTGCCGCCGGTGCGGTCGAAGTGGCCGACCTGCGCCGAGCCGTCCTCGGCGCTGCTGGTGTAGTTGCGGCAGGTCTTGTCGGCGCCGTCGGGGAAGGCGCGGCCGTCGGTCGTCGAGCCGGTCAGGATGTCGTGCTCGTTCGGCCGGTCGCCCTGGCCCTTGACCGGTTCGCCCTTCTCGGTCAGCGCGGTGCCCCGGCTCAGGTTGTTGCCCAGCCGTGCGAGCTCGAGCTCGTCGCCGTGCAGGTGCGCGACGTCGCGCGCGATGACCTGGCCGCGCACGTTGGTCCACGGGCCTTTGCCGATGCGCTCGCGTGCATGCACCGCCGGCTGCCCGTTCGCGGCCTGCGCGCTGAGGTAGGCGCGCCAGGTCTTGTACGGGTTGCCCGCCGCGTCGGCGAGTTTCTGGCAGTGCGCGTCGGCGCCGGGCAGGCCGCCGTAGTTCGCGCCGTTGCCGGCGCCGGTGCTGGTGACGAAGAAGGTGAACGGCGGTGGGGGTGGCGCGGAAGCGCCGGGCGCGGGCGTGGGCACGGCGGTCTGGGCGGCGGCGAACGGCGCGGCCAGGCAGAGCAGCGTGGTCGCGAGGGGGGTGCGGAGCTTCATCGTCGTGGATGGGTGTGGAGGGTCAGTTGCGGTAGTCGTCATGGCAGGCCTTGCAGCTGCGCTGCAGGTTGCCGAACTGGGCCTTGATGGCAGTCAGGTCGCCGGTCAACGCGACGCGGTGCAGCTCACTGGCTTCCTTCGCGAAGGCGGCGGATTTCGCGCCGACGCCGGAGCCGTCGCTGAACAGCGTCGGCTTGACAGTGGTTTCATGCCAGCCCTTGCCGGTCTCGGTGCCCGGGCGGAACAGGCTGCCGAGCCCGCCGTTGGCCAGCGCCGCGACGATCGCCGCGGCGCGCGCGACCTCGTCCTTCTGGAAGCTGCCGTCGACGTTGCTCTTGATGCGCGCGACGTTCCACGCGATGGTCTGGTAGGCCGACTGGCGCCATTTGATGAGCTGCTCGGGTTTCGGCGGCTGTTGCGCGTGGGCCAGCGCGGGCAGCGCGAGCGCTGCGGCGAGCACGAGTGCGCGAGGGAAGGGGGCAGGCATGGGCAAGAAGGGTCCTCGTGGTTGAATGAATCGGAATGTCATGACACGCGAAGTCAACGGCCAAGCGCCTTGACCGCGGCGAGCGTGCGCGCGACGTTGTCGCGCGGCGAGACGCCACCGATCGCCGCGGCGATGCGCCCGTCGCGACGGATCACGAAGGTCGTGCGCTCGACGCGGTCGTGGGCAATCGCCTCGCCGCGCTGGTTCTTCTGGTCGGCTTGCGCCGCCTGCAGCTGCAACGCGTAGCGGCGCGCGATGCGGCCGTCGGAATCGGAGGCGACCGGGAACTTGCCGGCGCACGACTGCGGATCGGCCGAGAAGGCATTCAGCCGCTCGATGTGATCGAGCGACACGCCGACGAGCGTGGCGCCGGCGGCGGCGAACTCCGCGGCCGCTTCGGCGAAGCCGCGCGCCTGCAGGCTGCAGCCGCCGGTGAACGCGGCCGGATAGAACCAGACGACCACCGGGCCGCGCGACAGTGCATCGGCGAGCCGGTAGTCGATCGTGCGGCCGGCAAGCGACGCCGGCGCGCTGAACGTGGGCGCGGCATCACCTTCGGCCAGCGCGGCGTGCGCGGCCGGCAGGGCGTGCAGAGACGCCAGCAGCGCGGCGGCGCGAGCGATCGTGTGTCGAAGCGACAGGGGCATGGGCAACTCAGCGGAAAGGCTTGTGGGGGTCGTGGCAGTCGTTGCAGGCCTGCGCGATCGAACGCGCGGCCCGCGCCGCGCCGACGTAGTCCTGCGCCGCGAGCAACGCGGGAATCGACGCGGCCTGCACACGTCCGGCGTGCGAGACCTGTTGCGCGTCGGCTGCTGGATATTCGTGCACGAAATAACGCTCCATGCGCGCGTACAGGTCCTCCAGCACGCGGGCATCGGCCTGCGCCGCCGCGGCGTGCTGCGCCGCGATGTGGCGCTGCACGCTGACGCTCCTCTGGTCGATCACGCGCATCCAGCGGCCGAACTCGAGCTGCGATGTCTTCTGCGCGAGCGGCGACTTGTTCTTGTAGACCTCGTGACAGGCCTTGCAGCTGCGCGTGAGCTGGTCCAGCGCGTCCTGCGCCGCATCGAAGTCGCCGGCCCGCACGGCGCCGGCAACCGCCGACGCATGCTGCTGCGACGCTCGCGCGAGCTCGACGCCGCGCGCCGCATCGCCGCGCGCGGCGTAGTGGCCCTCGACCTGGCGGAAGAAGCCGCGCAGCTCCTCGGCCTCGGCCAGCGCCTTCGGATGCTTCAGGCTGACGTTCGAATCGAGGCTGCGCAGCGTGTCCTCGGCATCGCGCATCGCGTCGGCCGACAGCTCGGCACCGGCGGCCAGCACGGTCGCCACCAGCGCCAGCGGCAGCGCCGTGGCGAGCAGCAGCTTACGCATCGGTCGGTCGACGCGCCGTCACGCGAGGATCTCCTTGATCACGTCGCCGAATACGGTCGTCGCCTTCTCCGCGCGTCCTTGATGCGCGAAGACGAGCTTCTTGTGGTTCAGCCCCATCTGATGCAGCAGTGTCGCCTGCAGGTCAAAGGTGTCGACGACGCCGCTCTCGGCGCGCAGCCCCAGCTCGTCGGTGCCGCCGTAGGTGCCGGGCTTGATGCCGCCGCCCGCCACCCACTGCGTGTAGCCCCAGGGGTTGTGGTCGCGGCCGTCGCCGCTCTGGCCATACGGCGTGCGGCCGAACTCCGACGCCCAGACCACCAGCGTCGAGTCGAGCAGCCCGCGCGACTTCAGGTCCGCGAGCAGCGCGCCGACCGGCCGGTCGACCTGCTTGCTCATCACCGCGTGGTTCTTCTCCAGGCCGTTGTGCGCATCCCAGCTGTCGACCGAGTTGTCCGGCGCGCCGGAGATCACGTGCACGAAGCGCACGCCGCGCTCGACGAGCCGGCGCGCGCGCAGCAGCGCGGTGCCGTACTCGTCGGTCTCCTGGGTGCCGATGCCGTAGAGCGCCTTGGTCGCCGCGCTCTCCTTGCCCAGGTCCACCGCCTCGGGCGCCGAGACCTGCATGCGATACGCCAGGTCGTAGCTCTTGGCACGAGCGAGCAGCTCGGTATCGCCCGGGTAGCGCGCGGCGTGCTGCTCGTTCAGCGCCTTCAGCAGCTCCAGCTGCTGGCGCTGCGCCTGCTCGGTGATGCCCTCGGGCCGCGCCAGGTGCAGGACAGGCGAATCGCCCTTGCGGAACGGCGTGCCCTGGTAGGCCGCCGGCAGGAAGCCCGAGCTCCAGATCACCGCGCCGCGGCCGCCGCCCGCCGAACCGACGCCGGTGGGCAGCACGACGAAGGCCGGCAGGTCGGGGTTCGATGCGCCCAGGCCGTACTGGATCCACGAGCCCAGCGCCGGACGGCCCGGCACCAGGCCGCTGGTGTGCAGCTTCAGCGACGCGATGACGTGCGTGCTGCCCTCGGTCTTGCTGCCCTTGAGGAAGGCGATGTGGTCGGCCTGCTTCGCGATGTTCGGCAGCAGGTCGGAGACCCACGCGCCGCTCTCGCCGTGCTGCTTCCAGGTGCGCTTGCTGGCGAAGAGGTTGCCGACGCCGCCGTCGGTGGCGGTCTTCAGGTCCTTGCCGAAGGAATCGGGCAACGGCGTGCCGGCCAGGCGGATCAGCTCGGGCTTGTGGTCGAACAGGTCGAGCGTGCTCGGCGCGCCGGCCATGTGCAGCCAGATGATCGCCTTGGCCTTCGCCGGATGGTGCGGCGCACGCGGCGCGGCGGGGTCGAGCAGCCCGGCCGCCCACGCGGATTCGAGGCCGAGGCTGCCGAGCGCGGTGGCCGCGGCGCCCGCGTGTTGCAGGAAGTGGCGGCGGGAAGGGTGGTGGCTCATCGGGTGATCCTCTTGTTCGAGTTCATTCGCGGTTCAGTTCGCGGTTCAGAAGCGGTAGGTGAATTCGTTGGCGTTGACCAGCGTGTGCACCAGGTCGACGAAGGCGCTGGCGCGCGCCGGGCTCAGGGCCGCTTGCTTCTGCGGTGCGCCCTTGGGCGGGGTTGGTGAAGCCTCGGCGGGCGCACCGCCGTCGTCGTCACCGGCGCCGGCGCTGCTGCCGAGCTGGGCCTTCTGCTGGTCGAGGTGGCCGATGAACGCCGCCTTCTCGAAGCGGTCCGGCGCGCGCCGGTACACCGCCTGGTAGAAGCGCTCGATCTGCGCGCTGAGCGCCGGCTCGACGCCGTAGCCCTCGGGCAGATGCGGCTTCTTCAGCTGCGGCGCTTGAGCCTGCTGCAACGCCTCCTGGCCGTTGAGGAAGCTGCCGAGCTTCGCGAGCTCCGCGGCCGTCGGCTTGCGGGCGTAGAGGATCTGGTAGACCCGCTCGATGCGCGCCGCATCGCTGGACGGTGCCTCGCGCAGCACGCGGCCGGCGAGCGCCTTCGACCATTCGAGCACCAGGTCGCTGTTGACCAGCGCAAGCGCCTGCGGGGCGGTCGTCGTCACCTCGCGGCGGTGGTGCGGCGATTGCGGGTTGGCCCAGTCGAAGGTCTCGAGCAGCGGGTACGGCGAGTTGCGCAGCACGAAGACGTAGAGGCTGCGGCGATGGTGGTCGCGCGGATCCTGCGACGTGACCCAGCGGTTGCGCTGGCCGCCGATGTCGAAGTTCGGCGGGATCGGCGGGAACACCGCCGGGCCGCCGACCTTCTCGACCAGCAGGCCGGACGCGGCCAGCAGCGAGTCGCGGATCTGCTCGGCCTCCAGGCGCTGGCGCGGGAAGGCCCACAGCAGCTTGTTGTCGGGATCGGCCTTGGCCACCGCCGCATCGTCCGCGCGCGGCGCGCTGGCCTGGGCGTAGGTGGCCGACAGGAGGATCTGGCGGTGCAGCTTCTTGACGCTCCAGCCGTTCTTCACGAAGTCGCCGGCCAGGTGGTCCAGCAGCTCCGGATGGGTCGGCTTGGTGCCGGTCTTGCCGAAGTCGGCCAGCGTCTCGACGATGCCGCGGCCGAAGAACTGCGCCCACTGGCGGTTGACGAAGGTGCGCGTCGTCAGGCCGTTGTCGGGGCTGACCAGCCAGTTGGCGAGCGCGGTGCGCCGGCCCGACGAGGTGGCGGTCGGCTTCACGTCCGGCTGCACCTCGGACCACAGTGCGGGCAGGCCCGGCTGCACTTCCTCCAGCGGCCGGTCGTAGATGCCCTTGAACAGCACGCGCGTCGGCGGCGCGTCGGCGCCCAGCTCGGTCATCGTCGAGATCTGCCCCGGGTCCTTGGGCTTCAGGGGATCGAGCTTCTTCAGCTCCGCACCCAGCGCCTCGTACTTCGCCCAGGCCTCCTTGTCCTTGGTCTTGAGCTGGTTCTCCGCATTGCGCGTGCGGCCGGACATCGTCCACAGGTTGCGGTGGTGGATCCAGCGGTCGTAGGCGTCGCGCTCGGCAGCGGGCTTCGTGATCGACTCGCGCGTCTTCGGCACGAAGCCGGACAGGCGGTCGCTCTCGAGCTTGTCGACCACGGGTTTGAGCAGCGCGTCGCGCTGCTCGCGGATCGGTTTCGTCGCCGCTTCCCAGGCCGCGTACCTGGCGAGGTAGGACTTCAGGCCGTCGCCGCTCAGCGCGGTGACGTCGTCCTTCCAGCTCGCGTTCGCGAAGTAGGCCTGGAACTGGTAGTACTCCTTCTGCGAGAGCTTCTCGCTCTTGTGGTCGTGGCATTGGGCGCAGTTGATCGTCGCGCCGAGGAACACCGAGCCCACGGTGTCGGTCAGGTCGTTGGCGACCTCCTGCTTCTTCAGGTTCAGGTCGCGCGCGTTGATCTCGTCGGGCAGGTTGCGCAGGAAGCCGGTGGCGATGAGCGCCTCGGTGGACTCGGGCCACAGCTCGTCGCCGGCCAACTGCTCCTTGACGAAGCGGTCGAAGGGCTTGTCGCTGTTGAAGGCCTGCACCACGTAGTCGCGGTAGCGCCAGATGTTCGGCCGCGTGCCGTCGGTGTTGTAGCCGTCGCTGTCGGCGTAGCGTGTCAGATCAAGCCAACGACGGGCCTGGCGTTCGCCGTAGCGCGGTGAGGCCAGCAGGCGGTCGATCAGCTTGTCGTGCGCCTTGGGCGACTTGTCGGCGACGAAGGCCTTCACCTCTTCCGGTGTCGGCAGCAGGCCCCAGGCATCGAGCGTCGCACGGCGGATGAAGGTGGCGCGGTCGGCTTCGGCCGACGGGCGGATGCCGGCGCCTTCCAGCTTGGCCAGGATGAAGGCATCGAGCGGGCTCTTGACCCACTTGGCGTCCTTCACCGCCGGCAGCGCGGCGCGGGCGCCGGCGGCGATGGGCTTGAGCGGGCTGTAGGCCCACGGGCGCTCGCTGCCGCGCTTGAACGCGCCGGGCGCTTCGTAGTCGGTGGCAGTGCGGCCGGCGAGCGAGACGCCGGCGAGCACGGCGGCCAGCGAGAGGGTGGCTATTCTGTTCATGGTCGGTTCCTCGGGTTCTGCGCGCTGTCAGCGCAAGTTGCGGGCCAGCGCCGCAGCGGGTGCAGCAGGGGTTTTCGGCGGTGTCGAGGTGTTCGGCTGCTGCGCCCGCAACAGCGGCGCAGCAGCGCTGTTGCGGCGGCTACAACTTCGCGGTGAACTGGACGCCGATGCTGCGCGGCACGGCCGGCGTCACCGTGGTCGACGTGATCGCGCGCGGCGTGTTGTCGTCGAACAGGTTCTTGACGATCAGGCTGGCCTGGAAGCTCTTGTTGCGGGTGCCGAAGCCGATCGACGCGTCGACCAGCGTGCTGGCCTTGACCACCGAGTATTCGGACAGCAGCACGTCAGAGTAGTAGCGGCTGGAGTACGCGGCATTCGCCGACGTGAAGATCTCCTTGTCGCCCCCCACCGGCACGCGCCAGTCGGCGCCGACGTTGAAGCTCCACTTCGGCGCACCGGCGAGCGGCCGGCCGCTCAGGTCGCGGTAGGGCGCGGCACTCGGGTAGCCGTTCTCGACCGGCTGCGCGGCATTCGGGAAGCGCTTGTACTCGGCCAAGTTGTACGCGCCCGAAAAGCGCAGCTGCAGGTTGCGGATTCCGGCGTAGACGCCGTCGACCTCGAGGCCCTTCACTTCCACTTCCGGCACGTTGCCGGTGGCGGTGGTGTAGATGGTCTCGCTGGACAGCGCGGTGGTGTAGGCATCGACGGTGCGCACGCTCTGCTGGTAGTCGCGGATGCGGGTGTAGAACACGTCGGCGTTGAGGATCAGCGTGCGGTTCAGCAGCGAGGACTTGATGCCCAGCTCGAGCGAATCGGTCTTCTCCGGCTTCACGAGCGCGGACACGCCGTTGACGAACTGCGCGATGCCGGCCTTCTCGCCATGCTGGTAGGAGGCGTAGGTGGTGACGTTGGGGTTGAGCTTCCAGCTCGGGCTCAGCACCAGCGCCGGCTGCGTCTTCTTGAAGCGCTCGGCCTCGGTGCTGGCGAACAGCACGCCGAGGTTGGTCTTGCGGATGGCCTGCGCATCGGCAAGCTGCCGCTTCTGCGCGTCGGTCAGCGCGCTCCAGCTCGCGGTGTTGAAGTACTTCTTCGCCGCGGTGTCGGCGGCGGCCTGCGCGCTGGCGACCAGCGCGGCATCGCGCGTGTCGGTGGTCAAGGCGACCGTCGGTGCCGCCGACGTGCCCGCGGCCACCAGCACGGCGCCCGGCGTGTCCGCGGCCACGACGATGCCGTTGCGCACCCACCGGGCCGCGCCGGTGTTGAGGTAGGAATCGAAGCCGCCGAGCAGCACGCCGTTGACGATCGACGGGTTGAGCTCCGGCGCGCTGCCGTTGCTGGTGATCTCGCTGCGGCCGGTGTTGCGGCGGTCCTCCCGCGTCAATCGCGCGCCGGTGGTCAGGGTGAAAGCGTCGCTGAAGTGCCAGTTCGCCTGGCCGAAGATGGCAGCGCTCTTGTTGCGGATGTCCTGCACGCCGGTCGGGCTGTTGTACGAGGCCTTCAGGTTGGCCAGGCTGTTGCGCAGCAGGTCACGGCCGGCACCGTCGGCATCGAGCCGGCCGTATTGCGCGTTGGTCGCGAACCATGCGCCGGCATCGTTGCCCCACCAGCGCCGGTAGTCGACCTGGTTGTCCACGCCGATGAAGTACAGCCCGCCCTGGTAGTCGACGAGGCCGCCAGCGGGCGACGAGAGGCGGAACTCCTGCGTCGCCTGGCGGTAGTCGTTCCAGAAGCCGCCGGCGTTGCGGTAGACGTCGAAAGGGCTGCCCTCGTCGTTGACGGCGTCGAAGTGGTAGGTCTTGTAGGCGGTGATCGAGGTCAGCGTGTGCTGCCCCAACTGCCATTGCAGATCGGCCGTGGCGCCCGCGCTGCCGGTGACCAGGCCGCGCACGGCATCGGACGACAAGTAGTTCCGGTAGTCATCGACGCTGTAGCCGGTGTTGCTGGAGAACCAGCGCCGCAACAGCCGCTGTTCATTGCTCAGCGTGGTGATGGCCTGGCCGTTCGACCAGGTGGTCGGCGCGTCGGCCCGCGGCAGCGAGCGGCCGTTGGTCGTTTCGCCGGCGCGCGGCTGCAGGTCGAAGGCGAAGCGGGCCTTGAAGTCGGGCGACGGTGTCAGCAGGAACTGCACGCGGCCCGATGCGCGGTCGGTGTTGGTGTAGCTGATGTCGCGGTTGTAGGCGTTCTTGATGTCGCCGGCGCCCTTGTTGACCGAGAAGGTGCCGCGCCAGGCGAGCAGGCCGTCGACGATCGGGCCGCCGATCGCGCCGGTGGCGAAGAGGCCGTCGCGTTCGCGGAACGACAGCGTGAAGTCGGCGGTTGGCGTGAAGCTCGGTCGCTTGGTGGTGAAGATCAGGTTGCCGACGCTCGCGTTCTTGCCCAGCAGCGTGCCCTGGGGCCCGCGCGTGACCTCGATCGTGTCGATGTCGACGAAGTCGAAGCTCGAGGTCAGCGCGTTGTACGCGTAGCTGACGCCGTCGACGATGATGCCGACGCTCGGGTCCTGCGCCTCGGTCTGGCCGATCTTGCCGATGCCGCGGATCGCGATGCTGCTGGTGCGCTGGTTGCCGAGGTTCCACGAGACGTTCGCCGCGCGCCTGGTCAGGTCGTCGATGCCGACGGCGCCGAGCCGGTCGAGCTCGCTGCCCTGGATCACCGAGATCGACAGCGGCACGTCCTGCAGCTTCTCGATGCGGTGGCGGCTGCGCACGGTGACCGCGTTGAGCTGCGCGTCGGCCGCGGGCTCGTCGGCGCCGAGCGCAGGGCTGCCGAGCGCAGGGGTGCCGAGAACGATGCCGGCCATCAGTGCGGCGAGCGGGCGGAGGGGGGAGGGTACGGCGATGAAGGGCATGGGCGCGTTGTCGTCTGTTGTGGGAGAACGGGCTTGCCGTACGCAGGCCGCGTGCCGACCCGGGTGCGCAAGCTCATGCGGGATTTGCAGTTGCGCGTGGCATGGAAGCTGCTGCTGCGATGTCGTCTCAACCCACGACGTGCATCACCGATGACTCGACTTCTCTCTGCCGCGATTGCGGGCCTCGCGATCCTCACCGCCCCCGCGCAGGCGCAGACCAACCCGCCGCCTGCGGCCGAGCAACCATGGCGTTATCAGACGAAGCGGCTGAACGTCGCCGAGGTGGATGCGCTGCTCGCGCAGCCGACCAGGCTGCTGGTGCTGGACGTGCGCCGTCCCGACGAGCTGATCAGGTACGGCAGCTTCCCGGTGTTCCTGAACGTGCAGTACCGCGAGCTCGAGAGTCAGATCGCCTGGCTGCCGACGGACCGCGCGATCCTGACCGTGTCGAACCATGCGCAGCGCGCCGGTGCGGCCGGCGACCTGCTGCGGGCGAAGGGTTTCGAGGTCGCCGGCGCGACCGGCTCGGAGGACTACGAGCAGGCCGGCGGCAAGGCGGTGGCGCACATCCAGCCGCCCAAGCGCTGAGATTCGAGCGAGGCCTCCCGGCCTCGCGGCACACCAGAGCGAGGCCTCCCGGCCTCGCGTGGCTCACTTCTTCGTATAGACCTGGTCGAACACGCCACCGTCGTTGAAGTGGGTGGTCTGTGCCTTGGTCCAGCCGCCGAACACCTCGTCGATGGTGAACAGGCTCAGCTTCGGGAAGGCCTTGGCATGCGCGGCGGCCACCTTCGGATCGATCGGCCGGTAGTGGTGGCGCGCGGCGATCTCCTGGCCTTCGGGCGAATACAGGTACTCGAGGTAGGCCTGCGCCACCGCGCGCGTGCCCTTCCTGTCGACCACCTTGTCGACCACCGACACCGGCGGCTCGGCCAGGATGCTGACCGGCGGGTAGACGATGTCGAACTTGTCGGCGCCGAATTCCTTCAGCGCCAGGTGCGCCTCGTTCTCCCAGGCCAGCAGCACGTCACCGATGCCGCGCTCGGCGAAGGTCACCGTCGAGCCGCGCGCGCCGGAATCGAGCACCGGCACGTTGGAGAACAGCCTGGCGACGAAGTCCTTGGCCTTCGTTTCGTTGCCGCCCGGCTGCTTCAGCGCGAAGCCGTAGGCCGCCAGGTAGCCCCAGCGTGCGCCGCCGGAGGTTTTCGGGTTTGCGGTGATCACCGAGACGTTCGGTTTGACCAGGTCGTCCCAGTTGCGGATGCCCTTCGGGTTGCCCTTGCGCACGAGGAAGATGTAGGTGCTGGTGTAGGGCGAGCTGTTGTGCTTCAGGCGCTTCTGCCAGTCGGCCGGCAGCAGCTGGGCCTGCGTGTTCAGCACGTCGACGTCGTAGGCCAGCGCGAGCGTGACGACATCGGCGTCGAGGCCGTCGATGACCGAGCGCGCCTGCTTGCCCGAGCCGCCGTGGCTCTGCTTGACGCTGACGGTGTCGCCGGTCCTGGCCTTCCAGTGCGTCGCGAAGGCCTTGTTGTAGTCGGCGTAGAGCTCACGCGTCGGGTCGTAGCTGACGTTCAGCAGCGTGATGTCCTTGGCCCAGGCGGCGGGTGATGCCAGCGAGGCGGCGGCCGCGAGCGCGAACAGGGTGCGGCGCGTGAATTGGGCGAAGCGGGGCAAGGTCATGATCGAGTCGAGGTGTGAAAGTCGGTTGAACACGGGCCGCGACTCTAGAAAGCGAATGCAGCGGCGCCAACGAAGCAAATCGCTGCAGCTCATGCATTTGCTGTTGCGGCTGTTGCGCGCATGCACAGCATGTGCACAGAACAAAACGTTCGTAGCGGCGGGGTCTTGCCGACCCTAGAGTCGGCGCTCCTTAGTCACGACGGAAGTTGCTCCTTGCCCACCGACCGCCTGCTCACGCTGCCCGAATCGCCCGGCGCCGCCTTGTCGATCCGCGCCAAGGCGCTGGTCTTCCACGACCCGCAATCCGTCGCGCTGATCGAGCAGGTGGAGCGGATCGCGGCCACTGATGCGACGGTGCTGATCATCGGCGAGACCGGCACCGGCAAAGAGCTGATCGCCCGCCACGTGCACCGCGAGAGCGGCCGCCGCGGCCCCTTCGTCGCGGTGAACTGCGGCGCGTTCTCCGAGAACCTGATCGACGCCGAGCTGTTCGGCCACGAAGCCGGCGCATTCACCGGCGCCAGCCAGGCGCGCGCCGGTTGGTTCGAGGCTGCGAACAACGGCACCCTGTTCCTCGACGAGATCGGCGACCTGCCGCTCGCGCTGCAGGTGAAGCTGCTGCGCGTGCTGCAGGAGCGCCAGGTCACGCGGCTGGGCTCGCGCCGGCCCACGGAGATCGATGTGCGCCTGGTCGCCGCGACCAACGTCGACCTGGCGCGGGCCGTCGAGGCCGGCCGTTTCCGGCGCGACCTGTACTACCGGTTGAACATCGCGCTGCTGCGGCTGCCCCGCCTCGCCGAGCGGCCGGCGGACATCCTGGCGCTGGCGGAGCATTTCATCGCCGTGTACGGCCGACGCATGGACTTGCGCGGGGTGCGCCTGGGCGCCGATGCGCGCCGCGCGCTGCTGGCGCACGACTGGCCCGGCAACATCCGCGAGCTGGAAAACGTCATCCACTATGCGCTGATCGTCAACCGCGGCGATGAAATCCGGGCCGACTCGCTGAACCTGCATGCCGGGCCGGCGCAGGTGGGTGCGCAGCGCGGTGTTGTCGGACCGGATGCCGGCGCGGCGGAGGACGATCCGCTCGCGCAGTTGCGGCGCAACCTGGAGGGCTTGTTCCAGCAGGATCGACCCGACGTGTTCGCCACGCTCGAGCGCGAGATCGTGCAGGCGGCCTTTCACTTCTGCCACCGCAATCAGGTGCGAACGTCGGTGCTGCTGGGCATCAGCCGCAACGTGCTGCGCTCGCAGCTCAAGCGCTTCGGGCTGCTGCCGGCGCAGCTTTCGAACCAAGGTCCTTGATTCGGCCGCGCCGGCGTTCCACGAGCCGAGACGGAATTCGAACGCCGTCCGTTGACGTGTCCACCCCCGACCAATGAACATTGCCCCCAGGCAAATGCATTCGATTGGTTGGAAGGAAACGCAATGAAATTCGGTCTGTTCGGTGGCGCCCGCGTCAGCGAGGAAGGCTCGCGCAGCGACAGTCAAGGTTATGCCGGCTTCGTGAATTACGTGGTCGAGGCCGAGAGACTCGGCTTCGCGAGCATGTTCCTGGTGGAGCACCACTTCACCGGTATCGGGCAGGTTTCTTCCTCGCTGTCGCTGCTGTCCTACCTGGCCGCGAAGACCAGCACGATTCGCCTGGGCACGGGAGTCGTGGTCCTGCCTTGGCACAACCCGGTATTGGTGGCCGAACAGGCGGCGACGCTCGATTTGCTGTCGAATGGCCGCTTCGATTTCGGCGTCGGAAGGGGCTATCGGAAGTCCGAATTCGACAGCTTCGGCATTCCGATGGACGAAGCGGCCGAGCGATTCGAAGAAGCGATCGAAGTGATCCGCAAATCCTTCGTGTCCCGCACGCGCTTCTCGCACCACGGCAAGCGCTGGAACTACGAGAACATCGTCGTCGAGCCGCCGGTGAAGCAGAGGCCGCATCCGCCGCTGTGGATCGGTGCCGGCAATCTCGAGGTGATTCGGCGCGGCGCCCGCGACGGATTCAACCTGCTGCTCGATCAGGTGGCACCCGTGGCATTGATTGGCGAACGCGTGGCGGCCTTCCGCGACGAATGCGTGCGCATCGGCCGCGCCTACACGCCGGACATGGTCGGTGTGACCCGCGGCTACTACCTGGCGCGCACACCCGAGCAGCGCAGCGAACAGAAGGCCCGGCGCGAGCAGATCCTTGGCAGCATCGGCGGCATCCGCCAGACCGGCGCGCCGCTTCCGCCGCCGGAGGAGGACGATGCCCCGTTGTTCGGAAGCTGTGCCGAAATCATCGAACGCCTGCGTGCGCTCGAACGCGTCGGTGTCGGCTACGTGCTGGTCAGCGATCCGAGCGGTGACCTGGAGGCGCTGAAGGTGTTTGCCGACGAAGTGATGCCGGCCATGCGAACGGGTGCCGCCGCCGCGCGCGCCGCAGTCGAGGTCGATTCGGCGCATCAGCCGGCATGAGATCTCGCGATCGAACACCACGGAGAGACAAGCCATGCAACACGGATTCGCCAAGACCTCTGCGGGCCAGATTCACTACGCGAAGCACGGTGCCGCAGGCGCCATGCCGCTGATCCTGCTGCACAGCAATGGCGGCTCGTGGCGGCAGTTCGCGCAAACGCTGGGAGGCTTTGCGCGGCACTTCGAGGTCTTCGCCGTCGACCTGCCCGGGCAGGGTGACTCGTTTCCGCTGCCCGATCACCTGCCGATCGAACGCTACGGTGACCTGATCGTCGAACTGATGGACAGCCTGGGCCTGCGCCGCGCGGCCGTGCTGGGCTGCTCGGTCGGCGGCTCGGTCGCCATCGACCTCGCGGCCCGCCATCCCGAGCGCTTCGACCGGCTGGTGATCGTCGAGACGCCCGCCCGCACCGACGAGGCCTGGGCCAGCCGATGGGGTCCGATGGAGGCGCTGTTCGGTGTGGTCTCGCAACCCTTCGAGGCGGCCGCCAGGCGCGTGGTGGGCCTGACGCCGGAAGCCTATCTCGCATGGGACATCGATCGCCACAAGGCGGGCGCCAAGACCATGGTGAGCGTCATGTGGGCGATGCGCCAGTTCGACGTGTTCTCGGCGCTCGATCGCCTGCAGGCGCCGACGCTGGTGCTGTTCGGCGAGTCGACGCCGATCGCCGATTCGCGGGCGGTGTATGCGCAGCGGCTGCCGGACGCACCGGTCGCGACATTGCCGGCGTGCGGCCACTTTCCGATGATCGAGAACCCCTCGGCACTCGTCGAGGCGGTGCTCGATTGGTCGTGCAACCTCGGGCAGGGAGAGGTGCATGCACTCGCAGAACGCCGGTGAGGAAGACTATCCCTCGCTGCACGACCGGATCGACCTCCGGCAGGCCGGATCGTTGCGGTACTGCAAGCGAAACGATGTCGCCATCGCAAGGACAACACCGATGAAGATCCAGATCGTCACGCTGCGCGTCGACAACTGGCCGGAGATGGTCGACTACTACCAGAACCGGCTGCAGCTGACGCTGAAATTCGCGGACCTGCCGAACCAGTACGCGATGTTCGACACCGGCGCTGTGCGGCTCGCCATCGAGGGAACCGTCCGGCCGGCGCACGCGAGGCGGGCGCAGCGCCCTGGCGCCATGGTGAACTTCGAGGTGGCCGATTTGGCGGCGGTGCTGCAAGGGCTGCGGGCGCAAGGGGTGGAAGCCCTCACCGAAGTGCGCGCCGGCCCGGGCTACGACTATGTCGCCGTCGACGATCCCGAAGGCAACGAACACATCCTCTTCCAGCGCGCGCCTGGCCCGCGTTGACCGAGACCCGCATGCTCATCGACCACCGCACCTACCGCGTTCGACCGTTCACGCTGCACAAGCAGCTGGCGCTGTTCGGCGAACACGGCTATCCGGTCCTCAGGCGCCACATCGGCGAACCGCTGGGGATCTTCCTGCCGACGGACGGCGACATCAACAGCTACATCCACATCTGGGTGTTCGAGGACCACGCCGATCGCGCGCGCCGGCGCGCGCTGCTCGACAAGGACCCGGCCTGGCACGCGTTTCTCGAACGTGCCGCGCAGGCGGCCTACATCACCCACCAGGAAAGCCGCCTGATGGTGCCCTCGGACCTGGTGGCCGTGCCCTGGCCGAAGATCGCACCGCTGCCCGGCCATCCGGCCTCGGAAAACTGAAGAGGTCCACCATGAAGGCAGTCTGGTACGAGCGGTGTGGCGAAGCGGCCGATGTCCTCGTCCACGGGGACATGGAGCCGCCGCAGGCGCGGCCGGGTGAGGTCCGCGTGCGGCTGCACGCCTCGAGCGTCAATCCGGCCGATACCGTGCTGCGGCGCGGCGCGGGCCAGGTGGCCGCGCCGCGCATCATTCCGAACAGTGACGGCGCCGGCGTCATCGACCAGGTCGGGGCCGGCGTCACCCGCTTCTGTGTCGGCGAGCGCGTCTGGCTCTACAACGGGCAGAGAAACGGCCGGGCCTTCGGCACGGCGGCGCAGTACATCGCGATCGACGAGCGCCTGGTGACCCCGCTGCCCGACAGCGTCGGATTCGTGCAGGGCGTGACGCTCGGCATCCCGTGCATGACGGCGTGGGTGTGCCTGTTCATGGACGGTCCGATCGAGGGCCGGACGGTGGTGGTCACCGGAGGCGCCGGGGCCGTCGGCCACTATGCCGTCCAACTCGCAAAGTGGGCGGGTGCCCGGGTCATCGCCACCGTGAGCTCGGCCGAGAAGGCGGACATCGCGCGCCAGGCCGGCGCCGACCTGGTGATCGACTACAAGACCGAACCGGTCGCCGACATCGTCATGCAAGCCACCGCTGGCCGCGGCGTCGACCGGATCGTGGAGGTGGAGTTCGGCGACAACCTCGCCACCAGCCTCGAGATCCTGGCAAACAACGCCACCATCGCGACCTATGCATCGCGCAATGCGATGCCGGTCGTGCCTTTCGACCGGCTCAAGGGCAAGAACGTCACGATCCACGCACTGCGCCTGCCGTTGATGCCCCCGGCCCTGTGCCGCAAGGGCCAGTCGCAGATCACGCAGTGGCTCGAGTCCGGCCCGCGGCTGCACCTGGTCGCGGCCAGCTTCCCGCTCGCGGCCACGGCGGCGGCGCACCAGGCCGTCGAACGCGGCGGAAAGCTGGGAACCGTCGTCGTCGACTGCAGCTAGCCCGGAAATTTCACGCTACCCCCGTGAAAGCGAGGACGGCATTGCCCCTGGAATGCCCGTTTGTCGAGGTGCTGAATCTTGACGAAGGGCGGAGGCAATGCCGAATCCAGAATGTACCG
>NZ_JABRWJ010000009.1 GCF_013266755.1 Pseudaquabacterium terrae
CCTGCGGCTGGGCAAGCTGACGCATCTGCCGGTCTCCCCGTTCGCCGCGGCTATGCCGCGTACTTCAGGCGCGTACGCTCACTGAACGCCGGTTGCCCGTTCCACACGAAACGACGAAGAGCCCATCTTTCCGGCGTTCACCGTAACGTTCGCATCTAAGGACGCCTGCGATCTAGCAACAAGGTCAGGTCAGAGCGAGCGTTTCACTTCGGAGATTCAGACCCTTTGTCGCAACGAAGGTAGCGCTGAGCGCCCCTTCGACGCGAAGCTGGCCATCAACTTTGACTTTCCTGGGAAAGCGCAACCCCGAATCGAAGGGGCGGTAATTCACATCTCCAAACGCGGCGATGCCTAACCCTTCGGTCAACGCGACGTCCACCAGCTACGCGCCAGGGCCGCGAGGCACTCAGGCATATCATGTGCCTCGCGGCCCTGGCGCTCCGCTGGCGGCCGCGCGTTACCTCAAACTACAAGGGCTTCCCCGTCTGTCAAGCAATAGCTCGCATTTGACGCGTCCTGTCGGAGCGCCAGTTTGATGGTCGGGATCACCTGGGGTGACGTTGAACGCGTTGCCAGCACAAGAGAAGCGGACTGCCAAACTACAACCGGTCATGTTGCAGCGACTCAAATGCTGCGGACCCTGATGAAAGATGCGCGTCGGGGCTCCATTCGTTAGCCGAGAACGTACGAGGACGTCTCCTGGAGGTGATCGAGCTCTCCCGACGCGGGTCCGAACCCTTGGCTCATCAACGCATCGTCGTCACGCGGTGGAAGAAGTTGCAATGCTCGCGCCGGCTCCTGCGGCGGTGTGGTCGGCGGTGTGGTCGGGACGCGGCTGGCCGAGGCGTCAGCCCTGGATCGGCTTGAATTGTTCGCCCTTGGCAAGCACCGCCCAAGCCATGCGCGCGTTCTTCGCCGCGATGGCGACCACCGCCTTCCAGTAACCGCGTCGCTCGGCCAGCGCGAGGGCCCAGCGGCTGAGCCGATCGGCCTTGCCCTTGGCTGCAGCCAGCACAGCTCGCGCGCCCATGATCAGCAGCGTGCGCAGGTAATCGTCACCGGCCTTGGTGATCCGTCCGAGCCGGGTTTTCCCTCCAGAGCTGTATTGGCCTGGCACCAGGCCCAGCCAGGCGGCAAGCTGCCGGCCGTTGCTGAAGTCGTGACCGTTGCCGATCGAGGCCAGCAAAGCGCTGGCGGTGGTCGCGCCGATCCCCCGCAGCGACATCAGGCGCTGGCTTCGTTCGTCGGCCGCAGCCATCAGGCTGACGTGGCGGTCGTACTCGTCCAGCCGCTCATCGAGCCGATGGATCTCGCTGAGCGCGTCGCCCACGGCCGTGTTCGCCCACTGCGGCAGGTCTTCCAAGTGCTCGGCGGCCTGGCGCCGAACCGTGGCCGCCTTCTGCGGCAGCACGATGCCGAGCTCGCTGAGCAGGCCCCGCAGCCGGTTGATCATCCCCGTGCGCTGCTCGACAAAGCCGCGGCGCATGCGGTGCACGCACAGCCGCGCTTGCGCCGCCTCGGTCTTCACCGGCACGAAGCGCATGTTCGGCCGCTGCACCGCCTCGCAGATCGCCGCGGCGTCGGCCGCGTCGTTCGTTAGGCCGCATGCCGTCGCAACGCCCGAACTCGACCGCGGCATGTCCGGGCGGCGAGCCGAACAAGAGCGCTCCGCCGATGACGGCAGCAATCGTTGCGGTGCGTGAGGCGCTGTGAGGCATGGCGTGGCTCCGATGACGGGCGGAAGAGTTCGCCCAGGCGTTGTTACGCCCAGGTCGAGGTCACCGGATGCGGGGGGCGTCGAGCCGAAAGTCATGGCGGACTCGACTCACGCGGCCGCGAACCGGCGCTACTCCTTCGTCAGAAGCAGCTGTCCCACCTTCTTCATCCGGTCCCGGAGGCCGCTAGCGATCAACCCGAGTACCCCGGGCAGCTCGATCTCGATCGTTACCGTGGCGTCGAGCACGGTGATGGCCCCAGCGATGGTCTGACCCATCGCCGCGATGCCGAAGGTCAAGCGGTCCCCGTCCCAGCGTTCGTTGGAGGCGCCCGTGGTGCCGGGCATCGAGTGGACGAACTTCGCAAAGCCAGTCTCGATTCGGCGGCGCGCCTCGGCGCGGCCGAGCTGGTGAGGGATGCTGACGGTGAGAGGTGTTGCCATGCGCCGAAGCGTTCTGCGAAGGCGGGCGCCTAAGCCGGAACGGACGCGTCAGGCCGGCGCGTACTGCGCAATGCCGCCGATGGCCCACTCGCGGCTGCCGTCGACGGGCTTGACGAGGTGCCACACCTCGTCGAAGGGCACCGCCGGCGCGTTCTGGTCCTCGCGGATCAGGCCGTGGAAACGCACGCTGACGATGTGCTGGTCGAGCGTTGCGTCGACATCGAGCACCCGGGCGTCGAGCTGCACGACATCGGTCTGCTGCGCGGCCTGCCCGCGCTCCTGCAGGTCGAGCCGGAACTGGGCGAACATCTCCGGGGTCGCGAACTGGCGCAGGTCGTTCAGGTCGCCGGCGTCGTTGGCCGCCTGCATGCGGATGAAGATCAGCTTGGCGATGCGTTCGAAGCCCGGAGCGTCGAAGTCGGCGGGCAGGCCGCGGGCAGTCGCCGGGACGGCGGCGAACGGCGCTGTTGCAGGGGCAGCCGACGTGGCGCCTCCCGAGCCGAAAGCCGATGCCGATGCCGATGCCGATGCCGATGCCGATCCGGGAACGCCGCCTGCGCCGGCGCCGGCGAAGCTCATGCCCTGCGGCGCGGCCGCGGCCTGGCCACGTGCGGCCCCGGGACCGAACCGCTTCAGCAGGAAACGCAGCGCGAAGAACGCCACCGCAGCGACCAGCAGGATGGTCAGGAAGTTGGCGAACTCCGCACCCATGCCCAGATGACTCATCAGCGCGGCCAGGCCGAGGCCGGCGGCGAGGCCGGCGATCGGCCCCATCCACGAACGCTTCGGCGCTGCCGCCTGCGGCGCGGCCGCCGCGGCCGGTGCCGCCGCGTTGGGGGCCGGCTTGGCCGGGGTCGCCTGGGCGTCCTGCGCCGGCGGCGTCTGGCGCTTCATGCCGGAGTTGCGGCCGCCGCCGAGGCGCGAGGCCTCGGCATCTACAGCGACGAAGCTCAGGCTGCACAGGGCCACGAACACGCTCAACAACAGTCTCTTCACGTGATGTCTCTCTCGAGCCGGGAGAAAACCCAGCGGTGACTCACTATATGGAGCCGCGGGCGGTTATCGCAAGGGTGCTTTCTCCCGCCCCGCCGAGCTACCTCGCCGCGTCCAGCCGCACATGCCGCGACGACGCAGTCCCCCCCACGTCCTCGAGGCTGTCCGCCGCCGGCCGCTGAAACATCGCCCGCACCCAGCGCGGCCGGGCGGCCGGGAGGACCGCCGGCAGATCGACGTCCGCATGCCCGCCCGGCGCGATCGTGAAGGTTCTGCGCCACGATCGGGCGCCGGCACGCTGCCATTCCACGGGCGACGTCGGCGAGCTTTCGACGAAGAGCGACTGCTCGTCGAGCGGAAGCACCAGCGGCTCGGATCCGACGTTCTCGATCCGCACCCGCGGCGGCTCGACTTGCACCAGATCGATTCGCAAGGCACGGTAAGGCCGCGAGCGCGCCCGTTCGATGATCTTCCGCGCTTCCGCCTTGAGCCGGTCCGCCGCTGGATCGGTCGGCGCCAGCGCGACCACACGCTCCTGCCCAGCGCTCTTCAGCCGCGCGGTTTGCGCCGGCATGCCCGGCCTCAAACCCGGCGTCGACCCGGCCGGCATCGCCGCGGCGAGCGCCTGCCGTTCCGCTGCGCTCACCTGGGTGCGGAACACGCCGATGACCCCGCGCTCGATCACCGCCACCGGGGGCTCGTGGTACCAGGTGGCCTGGTCGCCGTCGATCTCGAGGCGGCTGTCAGCCCCGCCGATGCCCGCGCTCTGGGCATATTCGAACCGGAAGTCCGCTGTCGTCGCGGCCATGTTTTCTCCCATCGCGAGGACCAGCGACGCTGCAGCGCCCAGGGCAGACCGCCGCTTCACGTCACCAGCACCTCGATGTCGCTCGCGAAGACCCCCCCGACGAATCGCGGCTGCGAGGCGATCGTCGCTTCCCCGCCATACGTGCAGTAGCCGGCGCGCATGAAGTGCGGGCCGCCGGCCTGGAACCGGACTTCGGCCGAGCACTCGATCGTCATCTTCGTCCGCGGCCCCATCCACACCAGGTCGGGCACCGGACGGACGCTCACTTCGAGCGGTACGCGCGCAATCTCCAGCGGCGGCGGCATCTGATCGTCGCGCACCTCCGGCAGGCGGCCGTACAACAGCACGAACAGGTCGTCGCCGCCGGCCAGGTGCGCGGGATGCGTCATCCAGTAGCCCTGCGAACCGAAGTTGCCGAAGGCGACCGACACCGCCAGGCGCGACTCGCCGATCGCGACGCGCTCCGGCGCGGCGAGCATCAGCCCGAGCGTCATCGACGGGTGTTCCTCGGCCCTGGCCAGCAGTGTGGCGAGCTCGCCGAGCAGCGGCCGCAGGCTGGCGGCGGCGTCCCTGTCGGTCGACGCGAACGTGAACTCCGACACCATGCCACCGGCGACGACGGACAGGCGCATGACCGTGTCAACCGGTCGGATCTGCGACCGCGGCATCGTCTCGAACGGGTGCGCCTTCAACAGCCGCACCAGGCCCACCACGACATCCGCCGGCACCTGCGTCTCGAACACGCCCACCTGCCGGCCGGGCATGTCGGACAAGGACCGGTGCAAGGCCAGCCGCACCCGGCCATCGCCGGCAATGTCGAGCCGGTCCTCGTGGATGCAGATACCCGATTCGGTGCGGCGACCCGAGGTCACCACGCGTTGCACGGCGAAGCCGTCCAGCAGGTGGGCGTCACCCGCCAGGATGCGATCGAACACGGCCTGCATGGCGCTCACTGGGTAACCTCCGTGCTTCGCACTGCGGTGCGAGCCCCCTTCGGAACGGCCGGGCGGGGGCTCATGAGTGCGCTCACACCTTGTCGACCACGAGGTAGTCGTAGTCGCGGCCGTACTTGTTCTTGATCGACTTCTTCTTCATGAGATCAGGGAAGGCGTGATAGTGCCGCTTCTTCACCTTGGTGTGGTCCCGCCCCATGATCGAGTCGTTGTCGATGCCGGCAACTGCACCATCGCCCGAGAGGCCCGGATCGACCGCACCGCCCTTGTACTCGTCCGGGTTGTCCATGTGGTGGCCGGCTTCGTGCGCCAGCAAGGTGTCGCGCGGGTCGCCCATGAAGAACACGCCGGCATTGGAGCGGAAGGTTTCGCGGCCGACGCCGATCACGTCCGGCCCGTCCACCTCGACCTTGGTCAGCTTCACGTCGACATCCACGTCATAGCGGCAGCAGCGCACCGCGTTGCCTGAGTGGCAGTCCTTGCGGCGCAACTGGAACACGCCGCTCCATTTGTCGTGCGTGACCTTGACCCACTTCGCGCGCTTGGCGACCAGCGTCGGATCGTCGAAGTTGTAGTCGGCGAACGTCGTCGGGAACGGTCCACCGCCGGTCGCCGACTGCTGCGGGAAGAACTGCGTGCCCTTCTTGATGAGCCCGACCGCGGTGTAGATCACCGAGTTCGCATCGGCCGCGGCCTTGAACCCGGCCGGCAGCGCCTTCCATGTCGTGCCGTCGTGGTACTGGTCGGGCATGAACGTATTGCTGCCGGTGACGCGCGCCCAGCGCCACCCGCTGCGGCTCGGACCGTTCGTCGCCGTACCGGTGATGCTGAACGAGTTGAGGTCGACCATGTAGGCGCCGAACACCTTCATGATCTTGAATTCCGGATGCACCTTGGCCCGGAACTTCTCGATCTTCATCAGGAACTTCGAATCGTTCCCGAATCCGCTCCAGGTCCGATGCTCGGAGAACTCCTCGTCCGGCGCATCGAGCAGGGCTTCGACCGTCAAGGATTTGCTGCCCGGATCGACCAGCGCCTTGGCCGGGCTGGCCGGGTCCAGCGTGGCATCGATTTCCACCTTGTCGAAGAAGCTGCTGCCGTTCTTGAAGTCGACATCCTTGACTTCGAACTCGTGGCTCAGTTGCCCGCCCGCGGGCATGACGTCGAGCGGCTTCAGCGTCGACGAACCCTGCTTCGCCTTCAGCTGGAAGCGCACCACGACCCCATCGGGCAGGTTGGTGGTGGCCAGCAGCTTGACCTTGTCGCCGCAGAAGGCCTTCTCCGGCTCGAAGCGCAGGTCCTTGATGAAGAACACCACCGCCTTCGCGCGTTCGCAGGGCGACTCCACCGCTATCCGGTGATAGAAGCGGCAGCCGAAGGTGTTGTGCGTCTCCTCGAACTCGCGCCGGTCGGCCGACGGGTTGCGCCGGGTCTTCTCGTCGGACCACAGCCGCTTCACGCAGCCCTCGGTGCCCTCCTTCGCGGTGGGGCATGGCCATTTGCCGGGGCTGACCACCGAACCGGGCCTGAACAGGTAGGCCAGCACGCGCCGGTTCGGCGCGTTCTCGGCGTTGCGCTTCGGGGGGTTCTGCTGGAGCTGGGCGGTCTCCTTCTGGGAGAACACCAGCAGCGGGTTGAACTCGCCGCAGCCCTGGTAGTCGCCCTTGCCGTCGGCATCGGCGCCCTGGGCCAGGAAGTCGCCCGGCGTCAGGACCAACTCGCCGCACACCAGGTCCATGTAGGCGCGGAACAGGATCGCGCGGTCGAGGGAGGAGCCGACGGTGGAGTGCGGATGGCCGAGCGCATCCTGCATCCGGTGGATCGACTTCTGGCCCCACACGTCGCCGCCCATCGAGTGCGGCTTCTTGTACAGCTCTTCCCACATCGCCTCGCGCCGGATGAGCATCGCGTAGACGGCGATGGCGCGGCGGCCGCTCAGCTCCTTGTTGTACTTGTCGTTGCCCACCGGGTCGGCATGCCCGAACACCGAGATCGGCGCACCCGGATGTTCGGCCCGCAGCTTGGCGAGCATCTGCATCTCGTCGGCCGCATCGGGCAGGACGAAGGAAGACTCGAACTCGAAGCGGACGTCCTTGATGTGCCAGCAGGCCAGCGGCACCAGCGCCATGCGGTAGGTGTTGTGCTTGTCCTCCGTGGTCGGTCCGGCGCGCAGCAGGTGATCGACATGCAGCGTGTGGGTTCCGGAAACGCCGCCGCTCATGTCGTGCCTTCAGCAGCCGTGCACTTCCAGGAGCTTCGCCTGGGTCGCGCCGTCGCACTCGCCGGTCACCGGCGTGAGCTCGTGGTCGCACTGGAACTCTTCGACGGCCGACTTCCACTCGTCTTCGTCGACCGGGTCCAGCGCGCGGCGGTAGTAGCCGAGGTTCAACAGCCGCGCGAGCTGGCCGGACTTCTCCTCCACCGGGTCGAGATCGCCGATGCCGATGGCGATCTGGTCATCGGTCAGCTCGAGCTTGCCGTTGCGGGCGGTGCGCGCGATCGCCTTGTCGAGCATGCCGGCGCTGATCGGCTCGCGCGAGGCCGTGCCGTCGATCAGCAGACCCGCCATCGTGTCCGGGATCGGCTCGCCATCGACCTTCTGCAGCATCACCCGCAGCTTCAGCACCTCTTTCTTCAGCCTGAACTTGTGGCTGGCATCGGTCGGGCGCAGCTCGGTACGCACCTCCTTGTCCGGGATGAAGACCCTGTCGCCCGGCAGCAGCACGTGGGGGTTCTTGCGCAGTGCCTTCAGCTCCGCGTTCTCCGGATGGTCCCAGATCGTGTGGAAGTCGTGAAAGCCGGCCCGCTCGGCAATGCTCGAGAGGTGATCGCCTTGCTCGACGACGTGGATGGGCATGGTGAGGGCAGCCTGGCTGGCGAGCGACACGCCCGCAGGCGCATTGCTCGTTAGACACTCTAGCGAACGGAACGCGGCGCCATGGATGACGTTGGTCACCCGGCCTGCGCCAACGCCACCGCATCGGCCCCCGCCGGAAAGTGAAGCCGCTCCGACGTGTCGTTCACCGCCTGCCGCACCACCTCCGCCACGTCAGCCGGACATGCCACCGCCGAGAAGGCGCCGAGTGCGCCGACGCCCGCGTTGTTCGTCAGCACGTCGCGACGGCCAGCAGCCGCTCACTTTGCAGGCTGGGGATTTCGTCCTGATGCCGTCGACACCAGGCTTCACGATGTCGGGCTTCGGGCCGGTGGGACCCGCTCCCCAGCCAGGCCCTGCAGGCGCCGTTCGATCGGCCTTCCAGGGCATGGCGGGGCCAGATCCGGAGAAATTCGGAAAGACGCTATATTCACCCGCAACCCCAGCGCTTTTCTTCCCGATTTCCCTTCTACGAGAAGCACTTAGGTCTCAGGCCTAAGTGCTCTTTTCTTTTCCATCACCTCCAAGGAGACATCCCATGACTGACCAGACGAATGCAGCGACGGCCGAGCGGGCCGCGCGGGAGGCCGCGGGAGCGCTGGCCATGGAAGAGAACCTGAAGGCCGTGGCCGAGCTCGCGGACTCTGCCGATCAGCGGCAACAGGCTGAACACATCCGCGGCATCGTCGCCACGACGATCGGCCGGCTGTCCTCGGATGCGACGGCGGTCACGCACGAGTACGCGGCCCAGTGGAAGGCCTGGGCACTGGGCCTGACCGAAGGCGCCGACGGGGCCGTGCCCTCGGCTACCTGAACCCAGCGCCCAGCCGCTCGGCGCCGGCGGCGATCTCGGCCTTCAACGCTGCGACGATCTCCGCCGCGCTCGACACGCCCCGCGCCAGCCGCAGCCCTTGGCCCGCGAGCAGCGGCGCCCAGTCGGCATCGCCGCTGATGATCGCGGCGCGGTAGAGGTCCTCCGCCGCCAGCGCCTGGTACGGCCAGCCGAGCGGCGGCTCGCCCGCGGCCTCGACCGCCCGCACCACGCTGTTGCGCACGGCCCGCGCCGGCCAGCCGGTGAGCGCGCGCGTGACGACGGTGTCGGTCTCGTCGGCCTCGATCAGGCGCTGCCGGTAGGCCGGGAAGGTGCCCGCCTCCAGCGCCAGCAGGAAGCGCGTGCCCAGTTGCGCCGCCTGCGCGCCGAGCACCAGCGCGGCCAGCACGCCGCGGCCGTCCATCAAGCCGCCCGTCGCGATCACCGGCACCCGGACAGCATCGACCACCTGCGGCAGCAGGGCCATCGTGCCGATCAGCGGCGGCGCGGTGTCGCCGGGCGGCTCCAGGCACGAACGGTGGCCGCCGGCTTCGCTGCCCTGCGCGACGATCGCGTCGACGCCACCCGCTTCCAGGCGCCGCGCCTCGGCCACGCTGGTGGCCATCGCGATCACGAAGGCACCGGCGGCCTGGGCGCGCGGCACCAGCGGCGCCGGGTCGCCCATCGCGAAGCCGACCACCGGCACCCTGGCATCGCAGGCCAGCTCGAATTGCGCGGCCAGCGCCGATGGCGGCAGCGCCAGCGCTGCGGAGCCTGGCGCGAGGCCCCGCTGGGCGCGGCCGGCATCGAGCACCCGCTGCATGCCGCTGGCATCGGCCGGCGCGGCGCCGGGCGCGGCGAGCAGGAAGTTGACGCCGAAGGGTCGCGTGGTGAGCCGCCGCACGGCATCGATCTGCCCGCGCAGCTGCTCCAGCGACAAACGCGCCGCGGCCAGCATGCCCAGGCCGCCGGCGTTGCACACGGCCGCCACCAACTCGGGTGTCGTCCAGCCGCCGGCCATCGGGGCCTGGACGATCGGAACGTCGAGGCCCAGGCGGGCGCAGAGGGGCGTTTGCATTCATGGATCGTAGTCCGTCTATCGCCCGGCGCGCAGCCGCGCGATGGGCTTCGGTCGGCACCATGGCTCGCCTGATCCCCCGCCATGGCCCGTTCGGGCGATGCCGACTCAGGGCCGGCTCCCTAGAGTGCAGCGCATCACACCGACAGGACTTGCTCCGATGCACTCCCCCCTTGCCCGATGGGCCACCAGCGCGCTGCTGGCCAGCTTGTTGACCGCCTGCGGCGGCGGCGGCGAAGACACCGCCACCCCGACCCAGGTTCCCGCAGCCAGCGTGCCCCAGGCCGCCGCACAGGCCCTGACCGCGACCGCCACGCGAAAGCGGGCCCTCGCCGTCCAGGCCACCGGCCTGGCCGTGTTCGACCCCGAGGCCGCCGCGAACCAGCTGATGGACTTCGCCGAGGCCACCTTCCCGGCCTACTTCCCGGTCCACGCGTCGACGGCGTCGCTGGCGCCGTTCGTGTATCGCCACTACGGCGCCACCGGCGTCTACCTCGGCGTGGTGCTGGACGACGGCGCGTTCGTCAAGGGCGGCGTGTACGTGATGGGCGGCGCGTTCGGCAACGACCCGCTGCACGTGGGCCAGGTCACGGACTTCATCACGCCGACGGCGCCCGGCGCGCGCAGCACGCCGGCCAGCGACAAGGTGCAGGTCGTGCAAGGCAGCAGCACCGCGCTGCGGGTGAACGTCGAACGGCTGAACGGCTTCGGCGGCCCGATGCAGCTGGCGCTGTCGGGGCTGCCGGCGGGCGTGACGGCCGCGGCGGTGACGGTCGCTCCCGGCGCCGCGTTCGTGGACTTCCAGCTCGTCGCGCAGGCCGCGGCACCGCATTCGCTTCCGACCACCGCGCTGCTGACGGCCAGCGCGGCGTTCGGCTCGCGCAACGTCGCCGCAAGCGGCAACGTGACGGTCACCGTGCGTGGCGTCCCCGGCGCGGTCGACACCTCCTTCGGCGGCGGAACGCAGATCACCCCGGTGGCCAACAGCGAGGACTACGCGCATGCGGTTGCCGTGCAGGCCGACGGCAAGGTGCTGACCGCGGGCACCACGGCGATCAGCACCGGCACGGTGGTGGCGCTGACGCGCCACCTGCGCGACGGCGGCCTGGACCCGGCCTTCGGCACGGGCGGCAAGGTCATCACGCAAGTCGGCGCACGCGGCGACAGCGCCCGCGCGCTCGCCGTGCAGCCCGACGGCAAGATCATCGTTGCCGGCTGGACCGATGCCACCGGCATCGACGCCAACTTCCTGGTGCTGCGCTACCTCGGCGACGGCACGCTGGATCCGGCCTTCGCCGACGGCGGCCGCTTCGTGCTGCCGATCGGCGCCGGCAACGGCACCGACCGCGCCCATGCGGTGGTCGTTCAGAGCGACGGCAAGATCGTCGTCGCCGGCACCACGCTGACGAGCACCAGCGCCAGCGGCCAGGACTTCGCGCTGATCCGGCTGACGGTCCAAGGCACGCTCGACGCGGGCTTCGGCCAGGGCGGCAAGGTGGTCACGCCGATGCAGACGCACAGCGGCGGCGATGTGATCTACGCGCTGGCGCTGCCGGTGATCGACGGCGAGGAACGCATCCTCGCCGTCGGCGGCGAAGGCGACTTCATGGCCGCGCGCTACACGCCGAGCGGCACGCTCGACGCCACCTTCGGCCAGGGCGGCAAGGTCGTCGGCCTGTTCGGCCGCAACATCGGCGCCGCGCGCTCGGTGGTGCTGCTGCCCGGCGGGCGCATCGTGCTGGCCGGCGGCATCTACAACGACTTCGCCGCCGCGCAGCTGAGCGCCTCCGGCACGCTCGACGCGAGCTTCGGCCAGGGTGGCCTGGTCACCGTGCCGGTGAGCGCGAGCAACTGGGACAACGCCACCGCCGTGGTGCGCCAGGCCGACGGCAAGCTGCTGCTCGGCGGCTGGAGCTACCGCGACAACAGCTCGGCTGGCGACTTCGTCGCGCTGCGGCTGCTGCCGGGCGGCGCGCTGGACACGCAGTTCGGCGAACAGGGCATCGCGATCCGTCCCGTGGCGACGGGCACGCGCAGCGACAGCGCGCGCGGCATGGTGCTGCAAAGCGACGACCGCGTGCCGACGGTGCGCGCGATCCTCGGCGGCGAGGTGAGCGGCAGCAACTACGACTTCGGCTTGCTGCGCCTGTGGTTGTGAGCTGATGCGGCCCGGCCGGCGTTGGGAAACCGACGCCGGCCGCACCCGGTTGTCGATGGCGTACGCTGGCGCCTCCCGCGCTTTGAACGGCCCGACGTGACGACCCTCAGCCTCGGCCAGATGAAAGGCATCGCGCTCGGCCTGCTGGCCGGCGCGGCGGCACTGTATGCCCTCGCCTCCTGGCTGCAGCCGCTGCATCCGGCGTGGGGCTACGTGGCGGCGTTCAGCGAAGCGGCGATGGTGGGCGCGATCGCCGACTGGTTCGCGGTGGTAGCGCTGTTCCGCCATCCACTGGGCCTGCCGATTCCGCACACCGCGATCATTCCGAGCAACAAGGACCGCATCGGCCGCAACCTGGCGAGCTTCATCGTCGCCAACTTCCTCAGCACGCGCCAAGTGCTGGAAAAGTTGAAGCGCTTCGACCCCGGGGCGCGGCTCGCCGGCTGGCTGGTGGCGCCGGGGCATGCCGAGACCGTGGCGGGCCACCTGGGCGCGACGCTACGCTACGCGCTGGGTGCGCTCGACGACGAGCGCGTGCGGCAGTTCTTTCGCGCGACGGCACTGGAAGCGCTGGACCGGCTCGACACCGCACGGCTGGCCGGCGAGTGGCTGGGCCTGCTGAGTCACGAGCAGCGCCATCGGCCGCTGCTCGACGCGCTGCTGCGCAAGCTCGCGGACCTGCTGGACAACGACGAGCTGAAGGCCCGCCTGGCCGAGGTCATCGCCACGGAAGTGAAGTACCTGCGCTTCGTCGGTCTGGACAACGTGGCCGGGCGCTTCGCGACGACCAAGATGGTGGCGGGCACGATCCGCCTGATCGGCGAGATGGCGGACGACCCCGCGCACCCGCTGCGCGGCGAATTCGAAGCTTTCATGGCCGGCCTGGTCGTGCGCCTGAAGAATGACGCCGAGCTGCAGCGGCGCATCGAAGCGCTGAAGAACCAGTTGCTCGCCAACCCGGCGCTGGGCGCCTACCTGCTGGGCCTGTGGAGCGACATCGTGCGCTGGCTGCAGGCCGACCTGAACGGCGACGCGTCGGTGCTGCGTGCCCACGTGGCGACGGCGTTTCGGATCGTCGGCGAGAAGCTGCAGGCCGACCTCGGCATGCGGACCTGGATCAACGAGCAGCTGCTGGCGGCCGCACCGCAATGGATCGAACGCTACCGCGAAGACATCCGCCGCTACATCGTCGCGCGGGTCGGTGACTGGAACACCGAAGAGATGACCGACGAGCTCGAGCGCAACATCGGGCGCGACCTGCAGTTCATCCGCGTCAACGGCACGCTGGTGGGCGGGCTGGTCGGGCTCTCGATCCACGCGGTGACCGAGCTGTCGCGAGCGGCCTAGGTTGGCAGGGCCCCGTCACGCAGCGCCTGAATTTCGGCCCCCGCCAGCGACGACAGCAGCTGCGCCGCTTCGCACAGGTCGGCCGTGTCCTGGCCTTCGGCAAAGGCGCCCTGCACGCCGGCCAGCAGCTCGCGCGCCTCGCGGGTGCGTCCCTCGCCGCTCCACAGCCGTGCCAGGCTCGTGGCGGCGCGCAGCTCCCAGGACCTGGCCTGCTGCTCGCGCGCGATCGCCAATGCGCGCACGAAGCAGGCCTCCGCGCCGGGCGCGTCGCCCGCCTGCGCGAGCAGCAATTCGCCGCGGCGGCGTTGCGCTTCGGCCGCGTAGTAGCCCTCGTGGGTGTCATCGATGTGCTGCTGCGCCTCGGCCAGCGCGTTCAGTGCCGGTTCGTGCAGACCGGCGGCCTGGTACGCCTCGGCCAGCAGCAGCAGCGCCCACGACGCCCCCAGGCGCGCGCCGGTGCCCCGGTACTGGGCAATGCGGCGCGCGAGCGCCGCCGCCGCCTTGGCAGAGGGTTGTTCGCACGCCCGCAGCCAGCTGGCGACGATGTCGGCCAGGGCGATCCAGTAGGGCTGGCCTTGTTCGCGCGCGTACTGCAGGGTGTCGTCCACCCAAGCCTTCGTGCTCGCGAGGTCGCCGCGCACCTGCTGGACCAGCGCCAGCATGCCGCAGGCCTGCGTCAGGCTCAGCGGAATGCTCGAGCTGTGCGCCAGCTCGACCGCCTCCAGGCCGCGCTCCAGCGCGAGGTCGGGGTGGCCGAGCAGCCAGAGCGCGCGCGCCAGGTAGGCCAGCGCCGCGGACCCGATGTCGGCGCCCTGGCGCACCGCGTGCGGCAGATGCTGCGCAGGGTCGTAGACCCGGGTGCTGCGCTCGAGGTACTCGCGCGCCTGCTGCAGGTCGCCGCGGTACATGTGCGCGACGCCGATCAGCAGCTGCGCGTCGGCCAGGCAACCCGAGTTCCGCTCGTCCTCGGCGAGATGCCGGATCTCGTGCGCGCGCTCGTACGCTTCGTCGTAGCGGGCCTGCACCAGCAGCATCTGGCACTCGCCGCGCAGCACGACGAACTTGTGGGTGCTGTCCGCGACGTGCGGAAAGAGCTCGCGTGCGCTGGCGAATGCCTGCGCGACCTCGGGCGACGCATAACCCTTGGCCGCGGCCATCGTGCGCGCGAGGATGGCGCGCACCTCCAGCTCCTGCTGCATGCGCGCCGGCCCGTCCGGCAGTTGGCGTGCCAGCTGCAGCGCCCGCTCCAGCTGGTTGATCGCCTCCAGGTTGGCAGAGCGTTGTGCCGCCTGGTCGCCGGCGCGCTTCCAGTACTCGACGGCCCGCTCGTGAACGCCGGCTTCGCCGTAGTAGTGCGCCAGCAGCTCGGGCTGGGCCTCGGCGGTGTGCGCAAACCGTGCCTCCAGCGTGCGCGCGACCCGTTCGTTGAGCTCGCGGCGCCTGCTGCGCAGCAGCGAGTCGCGCGCGATGTCCTGCAGCAGCGCGTGCTTGAACACGTAGGTCGGCCCGTCGATCCCGGTGCGCACGGACGTCAGCCCCGCGCGGCTCAGGCTGTCCAGCGCATGCTCGATGTCGTCGTCGGACAAGGCGGCCACGGCCGACAGCAGCGCGTGGCTGAACTCGCGGCCGATCACGGCGCCGATCTGCGCCACGGTCTTGCCCGCCGGCAGGCGATCCAGCCGCGCCATCAGCGAGTCGCGCAGCGTGGCCGGCACCGGGACGTCGGCCGCGGCGATGCGGGGCCAGGCGCCCATCTCCGACGACTCGATCGTCGTCTTCGTGAGCTCCTCGATGAACAGCGGAATGCCGTCGCTGCGCTCGAGGATGCGATCCAGCACCTGCGCGGGCAGGTCCTTGCCCGCGGCCAGCCGCGTGGCCAGCACCGCCGCCTGCGGCCGGTCCAGCCGTGACAGCGTCAGGCGCCGCAGCCCTTCACCGGCCAGCTGGTGCGCATCGAACTCCGGGCGGTGAGTGACGAGCAGGAAGAGCGGCATGCGCGCCACCCGCGCGACGAGCTCGCCCATCAGCTCGAGCGTGCTCGGGTCGGCCCAGTGCGCGTCCTCGAACAGCAGCAGGCAACGCCCCTTGCGGGCGAAGGCTTCGAGCAGATCCAGCAGTGCAGCGATCGTGTCCTGCTTGCGGCGCGGGTTCGGCGGGGATGGCGAAGCGTCGGCCTTTTCCACCGGCACCACCGCCACCACCAGCAGCTGCGCGATCAGCTGCGCATCGGCAGCCGGGCGACCGTGGTCCTGCGTGAGCACGCTCTCCACATGCGCGAGCTGCGCGAGCGGGCCAGCATCCGACCTCAGGCTGAACCTGCGCTCCAGACTTCGCGCCACGGGGTGGAACGCGGTGTTGACGTGGTACGGCGAGCACTGCAGCTGCAGCACCGTCGCGACTTCGGCCTGCAGCCGGTCGAGTACCACGCGCAGCATGCGCGACTTGCCGATGCCCGACTCGCCCCCGATGGCGACGGCCTGCCCGACGCCCTCACGCACCAGGTCCCAACCGTCGAGCAGCGCAGCGATCTCGTGCTCCCGGCCGACCAGCGGCGACAGCGACGCGGACGGATGGAACGCGTCGAACCGGCTCGCCACCTGGCGCAGGCCATCGACGCGCCAGGCATTGACCGGTTCGTCGAAGCCCTTCAGGGTCAACGCACCGAGATCGACGCAATCGAAGAAGTCGCCGACCAGCTTGCGGGTCGTCGGCGAGATCACGACCGTGTTCGGAGCGGCCGCTGCCTGCAGCCGCGCGGCCAGATTGGGCGCCGCACCGGTGATGACGGGTTTGCGGTCGGGTCCGTCGCCGGGCCCGTGGCCCACCACGACGACGCCCGTCGCCACGCCGATCCGCACCCGGATGGAGACATCGGGGATCACGCGCAGCCTGGCGATCTCGGCAATGGTCGCGAGCGCCGCCGTCACCGCGCGCTCGGCGGCGTCTTCCTGCGCATGCGGCAGTCCGAAGCAGAACAGCTGCGAGTCACCCTCCTCGCGATCGAACGCGTGGTCCGCCACGCCCTTGTGCCGCTGCACCACGTCCTCGATGCAGCGCTGGGCGCGTACCAGCAGCTCGCGCGCGTCCTCGGGATCGAGGGCGTTGGTCAGGGCCGTGGAATCGACGATGTCACAGAGCAGGACGGTGGCCTGGCGCATCTCCGGGGCCGAGGCCCGCGGGGCATTCGGCGGCGACGCGCCGCGCAGCGGGATACCGCACCCTGGGCAATACCTGTGCAGTGCCGACAGCTGCATTGCGCACTTGGGGCATTCCACGGACGCGTACCTTCTGGGTTAGGCAGCGCGCTCGCCGTCGTCCGCCGGCGCGAGCTGGCGCACGTGGTCGATGAGCCTGTGCATCTGGGCCGCGTTGCGCACGCCCAGCCGCTGCGCCTCGACCTCGACCTGGCGGCGGATGGCGTCGAGCTCCTGCGCTGCCTGCGGCAGTTGTTCGACGAGCGCTGCACGCAGCGTCTTGAGCTCTCTCGGCGTGCGTTTCGGCTTCGCATGAAGCGCGCGGATGCGCTCGCTGTGCTGGATCGCCAGCGCGGCCGGCAGCGTGAGGATGCCTTCCTCGAGGTCTTCCTCGCCGCCGCCGCCCAGGCGCTTCAACGCGCGCACGTCGGCGACGTCGTCGCAGCCGTGGTAGAGCATGCCGAGCAGGCGGCCGAAGCGCCGGTAGCGCTGCGATCGGGCTCCGAGGCAGGCGCAGATCTCGAACATCGAGCCGGTGTCCTCGCGCGCCAGGTAGCGCCAGTCGGCCAGGCCCAGCATGCGCATGCTGCGCTTCTTGCCCGGGCGCAGCACGCCGCCCTTGCGGTTGTGCCACTGCACGCACTCGGCGATGGCCAGGCGCTTCTTCAGCTCGGACAGCAGGCGCAGGTCGAACCGCACCGGGCCGGCGAGGTTGATCGGTTCCCAGTCGCGGCGCGTGTCGAAGCGCCGCGGAGCGAGCACCGAGGCGCTTGCCCGGTCCTTCGCCGCGCGCCCGTCGCTGCCATCGAACAGCCCGTCACGCCGCCGTGCCCGCGTCTCGTCGTCGTCGCCGCGCAGATCCGCCGACTCGTCCGGCATCCGGCTCGCGAGCAGGTCGTTGGCACAGGCGTCGATGTAGCCGGCCACCATCCACGCGGTCAGCGGGCCGTACTTGGCGTGCAGGGTCAGCTTGTCGCGGCGGGTGGGTGATCCGTCCACGAGGTCGTCGACGATCAGCGTGACGTTGTGGAACATTTCGACGGCCTGCGCGGCGATGAGCACGCGCTCCGACACCGGCTCGCTCGAGACCGCCCGATGGCAGGCGAACACGGTCAGCGGGCGGAAGTACTTGGAGCTGCCTTCGAACTGCTGCTTCAGCATCGGGCGCAGGTCGGGATCGCTGTGGCCGACCCAGTGCATGACCCGCTGGCGCAGGCGACTCCACTCGGACTCGAGGCCGACCTCGCGGATGACTTCCTGTGGCGTGACCGATGCCATCGGCATTCAGTCCTTCGGCCGGCGCAGCGGTCCGGCGATCGGCTCCCGGCCATCCCCACCCCGGCCAAGTACCTCGTCCTGCAGCACCAGCAGTTCCCGCTCGAGCTGCGCGCCCTGGTCGCGAAAGAACTCGCCCACGACCTGCGTGAAGATGACGACCTGGTTGATCAGCGCTTCGGTGACGGCGGGCGGCGCGTCGGCCTCGGCCTGGTACGCATCGGCGGCCTGCTGCAGCGGCGGCGCGCAGTCCTGCAGCAGGCGTTGCCAGTCGCGGCCGGTGCGCAGCAGGCAGGCCAGCAAACCGGCCTGCACCTCGATGAAGAGCGCCGCGGCATTGCCGCCGGCGTGAGCCTGCCGGCGCACACGCTCGGGTTCGATCGACGCGTACTTCGGCGGTGCGGCAAGCTCGTCGTTCGCGTCCAGCCAGCGCTGGCGTTCTTCCTCGCGAAAGGCGAGGACGGCACGCGCCACGCTCGCCCAGTCGATGCCGGCCTGGCCGAGGTTGAACAGGGTGCCGAGTGCGCGCGAGAGAGCGTCGGCAGTGACATCGGTATCCGTGGCCATTGCAGCGTCGCGATATTGATTGTTCGTGGCTCTCCGCACGCTATGCAGCAACGTCGTGCCCGATGCGCTGCGCGCATCGTTCTGTCATGATGACACGTGCCTCTGCCGAGGGCAATGCAGCCTGCGCTGCGTCGGCCTCGGCTCGAATGTGCAGCCTTGTGGAGGGAGGAACCGACGATGGCGAGCGGAGAGGACAAGAGCGCTTCGATGCCGGATCCTGCTGGGATGATGGCGCAGGCGGTGGCTTCCCTGACGGCTGCCGGGCTGCGGCAGGCCCTGGGTCTGCCGCCGGACGCCCAGCCCGAAGCCTCGGGCCGTTCGTGGATCGAACGCATGCTGGCCCCGTACCAGCAGACACTCGGGGCGCTTGCCGGCGTGATGCCTCGCGTGCTCGAGCGGGTCGGCCAGGTGGTCGATTCGGCGAGTGGCCCGCAACTGCTGTTTCGTGCCCGCTCGGATGCCGACGCGAAACGGAACAGTCGCCCGTGGAGCCACGCCGAGCAGCAGTTCCACCGCTTCATCGAGATGGTCGGCAAGACCGACGCCCCCCTGATGACGACCGAGCTGCTCACACGGCTGCAAAGGATCGCGGACGCAAGGCAGTTCGCGGCCGCGAAAGACGCACTGCAGACGTTGACCGCGGACGAACGCCGGACCGACCTGCCGCGGCTGCTCGACGAGCTCAAGCACGAGGTGCGGGCCGACAGGATGCAGGGCTTCGTGAAGGTGCACGAGGCGCTGCAGTGGCTGCTGCAGTCGAAGGCAAAGCCGCTCTCCGCCGCCTATGCGATGCTGGAGCAGCTCTCCGACAAGCTGGGCGAGCGCTGCTTGCGCGAGCTGAGGCGGCGCGGCGACCTGAACGAGCTGTTGTCCACGGCCGCTGCCGACAACGCCTGGCTGCAGCCCTTGAGCGAGTGCTTCGCCACGTTCGGCCACCCGCTCTCGAAAGCCGTCAGCGTGGTCCGGTGCGGGCCGCCAAACCGCTACGAGCTGCTCGTGATGGACCATGGCCTCGATCGCTGGTTCGAGATCCGCCAGGGTGACGGCGCCGCTGCACGCCCCTGGAGTGGCGGCGGCGAGGTCTACGGCGCCGAAGCGGGCCGCGACTACCTCGCCGGCGCGCAGCGCTACCGGCTGCCGCTGCGCGACCAGGACGCCGCCCAGGGCTTCGCCACGTGGTCGGTCGACCACCGGCTGGTGCAGGAGTCGCGCGAATGCTTCTCGGTCGATTCAGGGGCCGAGATGCGACCGTTGGACATGGGCGGCGGCCGCACGCCGGTGGCGCTGTTCTTCGTGCACCACCGCGACACCGACGCCGGCGAATACTACGAACTGGGCTTGGGCTGCTTCGTGGCGCCGCGCAAGGACCCGTTGAGCATGGGTGTCGCCACGCTCGGCAGCATCCTCGTGTCCACGCGGGAAGGAAAGGAAGTCGGCGAGACCATCTGGGGCTACCGCAAGGAGTACGTGGAACACTGGACCGTGCTGTATCGGCCGACCCACGTCGAGTGTTGCGTCAAGCTCGACCACGCGACGCTGACGCTGCGGCTGCCGCGCGGCGGCGCGTCGTCGTCTGCCTCGGCCCTGCCGATGCTGCTGTACACGCGCAAGCCGGCCGACAGCAGCGGGCAGTGGCATCGCAGCGCGCTGATGCGATTCGCTCGCGGCGAGTCGGTGCGCAGCGCCGGCAGCGGCGTCGAGCTGTCGCTCGAGGTGCAGGACGATTACGCCCATTTGGCCTTCGCTCACCCCTTGCTGGGCGAGCTGTACCGGCTGGGGCTGATCGATCAGCTCGGGCGCAGGCGGTCGCAGGCCCTGCATGCGGCCTGGGCGGAGAACGTCAGCACACAGCTCGGCGCGCCGACGCCGGTGCCGTCGCCGCCGCCGGAATTCGACTGAGCGCGGTCTTGCAGCGAACGCCTCACGCCCGCCCGCGTGCGTGCTGGTCCGCCACCCACTGCGCGGCCTGCGCCGCGAGCCCGGCGCCGATCGCGGGTGCCGCGCCCGCGCTCTGCAATGCCTGCTCGAGATGGAACTGCAGGTCCCGGGGCGTCAGCGCTCGTTCAGGGCAGCGCGCCCACTCCATCTTCTTGGAAGCGGCATAGGCCATCGCCGCCTGCGGCAGCAGCAATGCCTTGACGGCCTCGGCGCTGGCCAGCGGCAGGGTTTCCGGCTGCAGGATCGGGATCTCCTCGAACAGCGGGTCGGTGGCGCAGATCTCGGGACGGTCCTCGCGCAGCTGCGCCTGCACCGCGCGCGCGGCAAGCAGGCCGCTGACCACCGCGCCCTCCACCGTCACGACGCCGATGTCGTTCTCGCAGAAGTCGCCGGCGAGGAACAGGCCCCGCAGCTCCGTGCGGGTCCCGGGGCGCCACGGCTCGCTGCCGACCTCGTTGATGAACAGCGGCTCGCCGTCGTTCATCTGCAGGTAGGTGCGCGTGAAGTCGATGTCCTCGTCGCGGAAGTCGAAGAAGCGGCGCAGGTCCTCGATGATGGCGGTGGTGGCTTCGGCCTTGCTCATGCCGTCGATCTTGTAGAAGTCGGTCACGGCCACGCTCAGCTGCGTGGGCCGCCGCCGGCAAGGGTCAGGGTCGTCGTCATGCCAGGCCTGGGCGTTGTCCATCAGGGTCAGTCCGAGCGCCGACTGGCGCAGCACCATGTGGCTGGGCGGAATGCCGTCGAGGGGACGCACGAAGTGCAGATCGAGCGACGCGGTGACGGCACTCTGCAGCTTGCGCACGCTCGCCAGCCCCGGCACCGCGGTGCGGAAGTCGAAGGTGATGCGCGCCAGCGCACTCGGCGGAACGGCGAGCACGATGTAGTCGGGGGTGAACGAACTGAGGCTGGTGTCGCCGGCGGCATCGGCCGGGGCTTCGCCGTCGTCGGCGACCCTGCGGCCGCCGCGCGAGCGCGGAGCGCCAAGGATGTCCGACGCGCGGACCTCCATTCTCAGCGGGCCAGCGCCCCGGGAGATTCCACGCACCTGCAGGCCGCGCCTGATCTTCAGGCCCTTGTCCTTGAGCCGCTCTTCGAACGGTTCGAACAGCGCCGTGTAGCTGTCGCCGTGCAGCACCCAGAGCATGGGGTCGGGCGCGGCCATGGTGTACGCCACGTACTTGCGATAGGTGTAGGCCGAGCTGAAGTAGGTCGGCACCGCAAACGCCTTCGCGAGCAGGTGCTCGTGGAAGCGCACGCTCTGCTCGGTGGCGTACCAGCGCGAGCTCAGGAACGCGTGCACGCTGCGCCGGTCCAGGTAGCGCCCGGGGTCGAACTGGTGGCTGACCAGGTCGACCATCGAGTACATCCACAGGAACAGGTCGGGCACGGAGGCGGCGCCCGACAGCAGGTTCTCGGCCCCGCGCGAGAAGTCGCCCAGCGTCGTCATCACCTGGCTGCGCCGGGCCAGCGGCATCGTTCCGGGAAGCACGTGCACGACCTCGTCATGAGGCCGGAAAGCCGTGCTGCGTTCGAGTCCGACCTCCTCCATCAGCGCCCAGAAGTTCCGGTACCAATTGAGGAACATGTGATAACAGTGCTCGTGGTACGCGGTATCGGACAGCTCCAGCGCCAGGCGCCCGTCGCGCCGGTCGTAGATCGCCACACGAAAGGCGAGTGTCAATGCTTCGAGACCGCGGACCTTCACGCCGGTGTAGCAGATCTCCCACTTGTCTCGCGCACCGACGAGATGGGGTGAGTCGTCGAAGAGACGCGTGACGCGTCTGTGCCCTGGCGGCAAGGTCTCGACCGCGCGGAGCAGTTCCCATTCATCGGCCCAGACGTCGAGTGCCGGAATCTCGAGGCCCAGGCGCTTCATCACGCCCAGGTAGTGGAACCGCAAGGCTTCGAGGATGAACGCCGGGACCTCGCCCCGGTCCATCGCAGCGCTGAGCTTGTCGGCGGCGGCCTCGGAGTGGAAGGCGCCCTGGTCGACGTCGATGTACGCCTCGGCCGCTTCCTTCGCCCCGGGCTGCCATTGCTTCCTGGGGCGCCACAGCGGGATGCGCGCCGGATGGGCGCCCATCTTGCCGCCGAGGTGCATCCGCTCCTCGTACAGCGTGACCTTGTAGCCGCGGTTGAGCAGTGCCCATGCCGCGGTCAGCCCCGCGATGCCTCCTCCGACGACCGCGACCTTGATCTCGCGCGCCTGCTGATCGTCCGCCATCGAACCCTCCGTCCGGTGATCCGATCGCTCGCGCGTGCCATGGCAGCGGACGGTGCGACCGCGTTTCGACTCTCGGTAGGATATACGCGCCGGTCACGCGATGCACCCTTCCCGGCAGCCGTTTCACTGGAGGCCCGCATGAGTGCCTACGCGTTCAGGATCGTCGAGACCCTTGGCGAGCTCGAGGCCTTGCGGGCGGAGAGCACGCCGGTCCTGCTCAGCGCCTACGGCGACGGATGCGGGATCTGCCTGTGCCCCGCAGCGGAAGACGCCATCGCGGCGGCACACGGCGCGAATCTGGTGCTGATCAAGATGAGCGTCGACGACGTACCGGAGCTCGACGAGCAACTCGGCATCGACACCATTCCGACGCTGCTGCTCTTCCGCAAGAACCGCGCGCGGCGCAAGTTCCACTCCAACCCCGATGTGAACGGGGCGAACGTCGTGCAATGGCTGGACGACGCACTGGAGCAGCCGAAAGACCTGCCGAGCACGGCGGGGTGACTCACGGCCTTTGCCGGAAACGCTCGATCGCCGCGCGCAGGTCCTCGGGAATCTCGACCGCGCGATGGCTGTCCAGGTCGGTCGTCACGATCACCTGCTGTGCCTGCACGCGCTGCGCACCGTCGGCGCCGCAGCAGTCCAGCGCCAGCGTGAACGAGCGCAGGCCCAGGCGCTCGACCTCGAGGCCCAGCCTCACCGCATCGCCCATGCGGCTGATCGCCCGAAAGCCGGTCTGCAGGCTGACCGTCGGCAGGCCGATGCGGCGCTCACCGATCAGCGCGGCATACGGGATGCCGAGCGCATCGCTGACCCAGTCCTCGACCAGGCCGTTGAAGAGCACGAAGTAGCTCGGGAAAAAGACGATGCCGGCGGGGTCGCAGTGGCTGAAGCGGATGCGCTGCGCTCGCTCGAACCTACCGCTCATGCCATCACCTCGCCGCCCGAGACCGACACCGCCTGCCCGTTGATCGACGCTGCGGCCGGCGTGGCCAGCCAGGCCACCGCATCGGCCACTTCGTCGGGCTGCACCATGCGGCCCTGCGGGTTGTGGCGCACGAAGGCGGCGCGTGCGGCGTCGGCGCTGCGGCCGGTCTTGGCGACCACCTGGTCGAGGCTGTGCTGCAGCAATGCGGTCTCGGTGTAGCCCGGGCAGACGGCGTTGACGGTGATGCCCTGCGCCGCCACCTCGAGCGCCAGCGAGCGTGTCAGCCCGATCACGCCGTGCTTGGCCGCCGTGTACGCGGCCACGTAGGCGTAGCCGCGCTGGCCCGCGGTGCTGGCAATGTTGATGATGCGGCCCCATCCTGCCGCCCGCATGTCCGGCAGCGCGGCGCGCATGCAGAAGAAGCTGCCGCTCAGATTGACCGTCAGCATGCGTTGCCACAGCTCGTCGCTGGTGCGATCGAAGGGCGCGCTGTCCGCCTGGCCGGCGTTGTTGACGAGGATCTGCAGCGGCCCCTGCGCTTCGCGGACTTCGGCGAAGGCGTGCGCCACGGCGGCCGGATCGCCGACATCGCAGGCGATCGTGCGGGCGACGGCGCCGGGCGGCAGCTCGGCGGCCAGCGCCTGCAGTGCGTCGCGGCCGCGGCCCAGCAGGGTCAAGGTCGCGCCGTCGGCGGCGAGGCGGCGGGCGATCGCGGCGCCGATGCCGCGCCCCGCGCCGGTGATCAGCGCATGGCGTCCGGCGAGCGGCAGCGAGGGGTTCGAATCAGGCATGCATTTACTTTAGATCTAAAGTAAATGCCCGTCAACAAGCAGGCCGGCGTTGAAGTACGCGTGCAGCCCGATCGCCGGCCCGATGCGGCCGTAGCGTTCCTTGACGGCGCCCAGCAGCAGCGAGGGCAGCAGCGTCGCGGCGGCCAAGGCGATCGGCCGCGTCGGCAGGTGCGCGGCGGCGAACAGCAGCGAGGCGAGCAAGTTCGCGATGCTGATGCCGAACCAGGGTCCGGCGCGCCAACGCCGCGCGGCGAGCCACGCTTGCAGCCCGCCGCGAAAGCACCACTCCTCGAGGCACGGATAGAGCAGCAGCAGGCACGCCAACCGCCAGCCATCGTCGACGGCCGGCAGGCGGCCCTGCTGCGCCAGCAGCCACCAGCCCGCCGGCGCCAGCAGCACGCCGGCCACCACCAGGCGGTGGCGGCCGAGCGCCCTTGCCGCTGCGGTCAGCGCCGCCGTCGCGCGCGCCACAGCCCGAAGAACGCGCCCAGCAGCAGCAAGGGCAGCGACGCATCGCGGCCATCGGCCGACACCGAGCAGCCGCCCGCTTCGAGCTCCGCCGACGCGTCGCTTTCCTCGCAGCGCCAGTTCGCCGGGTTCTCGCTGTCGCCGCCCGTGTGCACGGTGCGCTTCGGGAACGCGCAGTACGAGCGGTTGTACTTCGTGACGCCGTTCTCGACCAGCTTCGCGGCCAGCCGGTCCGGCGCCTGCCCGCCCTCGACCCATTCGATCAGCGGCGTCATCGCGTCGATCTGGTGCGGCCCGTAGCCTCCCCAGCAGTGCGCGACGCCGGGCACGAGGAACATGCGCCACGCGTCCTGCGTCGCCTTCGCGCCGAGCTTGTCGGCCACCGCGGCGTAGTGGTCGGTGCCCATCACCGGGTTCAGCGCGCCGTCGGCCAGGCCCCAGAAGGTCAGGATCTTGCCCTTGCGCGCGAAGTACGCGGCCAGGTCGGGCTTCGGGTTCAGGATCTCGTTGATCACCGCCATGCGGTCCGGGTCGCGGTCGAAGTTGAAGCTCTTCCACGCGTAGTCCGGATCCTGCAGCGGGAAGAAGGCCAGGTACTTCATGAACGATTCGCCCATGCCCGACAGCGCATTGGCGCCGCGCGGCACGAACAGCCACGGCACCGTCGCGGTCCAGGTCGTCGCGCGCGGGTCGTTCGCCTCGATGCCCCAGGGCTGCGGAAAGGTTTCCCGGCCTTTGATGCGCGGCCCGCGGTGGATGCGGTCGATCGACGCGATTTCGGCCGGCGTGAAGCACTCGTCGGTGACCGCGCCGGTGCAGCGCGGCAGGTCCTGCGCCGGGTCGAAATTGCAGGCCAGCGGCTCGCTGACCAGGCCGTCCTTGACGCCGTCCTTCGCATCGCACTTGGCGAGGATGTGCTTGAACAGCACGTTGTACTTCGGCAGCGTCAGCGTCGGCGCGGCATCGAGCGCGAGCTGGTTCGACAAGCCCTTCATCATCACGTCGCCCCAGCGCAGCGTCGGCGCGGCGGCGAGGATGCCGTCGAAGTCCTGCGGATAGCGGTAGGCGCTCATCATGCCCTGGCGGCCGCCGGTCGAGCAGCCGTCCCAGTAGGCGCGGCTCGGCGCACGTGAATAGAACTCGCCCGCCAGCTGCTTGGCCAGCACGATGGTCTCGTGCACCGCGCGGTAGGCGTGGTCGATCAGCTTGTCGGGCCGGCGGTGGGCGAAGGTGGCCAGCGGCTCCTTCGCCGCATCATGGCCGGTGTTCTGGCGCACCGTCGCGAAGCCCTTCGACAGGCCGAGCTCGCGCGTCGGCGCTTCCAGCGAACCATCGTGGCCCTCGCCGGCGAAGCCGCCGTTGCCGAACATCCAGACGCGGCCGTTCCACTTCGTCGGCAGGTTGATCTCGAAGCTGATCTCGGCCGGGATCACACCCTGGATGCGGCAGTGCTCGGGCGCCGTGACGGTCGCCGGCACCAAGCGCGCCGCCAGGTCGATGCCGCCCGGCGTGCGCCGCGTCATCACCGAGCAGTCGACCGCGGCGACGAAAGGCGTCGCGGTGTAGTTGACGCTCGACTCGGCCGATCGCGCGAAGCTGAACGGGTTCGAGTTGACGGCCACGGCGGGCCCCGTGGCCGCCGCGAGCAGCGTTGCCGCGATGGCCGGCAGCGTTGTTCGGTGGCGGCGACGCACCGGTTGATCACATGGCGCTTCGAATGGCATGTTGTCTCCTTGCTGTTGTGGGTGAGTACGGCGCTGCAAACCATTCTTCGAAGCGCTGCCGGCGCGCGCTATCCGCGGCTGGCGTGGCGGCCGCGCGGCTGTCCGCATCTGGCGATCAAGCGTGCAACGCTGCGTTGCGCTGGTGAAACCGTCGCCTTCGGGCAGCCGCTCTTGACGGCCCCCACCCCGCGCCGGATGCTCGACGCCCACATGAACACGCTGATGGGCACCGTCGAGGAGCTGATCCTGCTGGCCGAGGTGGTCGAGGCGGGCGGCTTCTCCGCCGCGAGCGGGCGCACCGGCATTCCGAAGTCGCGCCTGAGCCGGCGCATCGCCAAGCTCGAGGAGCGCCTGGGCGTCGGGCTGATCCGGCGCGATTCGCGCCATTTCGAGGTCACCGAGCTCGGCCGCCAGCTCTACGAACGCGCCTGCACGATCCGCGAGTCGGCTGTCGAGGCGGTGGGGCTGGCGCAGGACAGCGTCGGCGAACCGACGGGCCTGCTGCGCGTGGCCTGCCCGGTCGCGCTGGCGACCTCGCTGGTCACCCGCATTGCCGCGTCTTTCGTGCGTCAGTACCCCCGCGTGCAGCTGGCGCTGACGACGACGCTCGGCGCGGCCGACACGCTGGCCGAGCGCTTCGACGTGATCATCCATCCGAGCGTCGGCGCGCTGCCCGACAGCGACATGGTGGCGCGCCGGCTCGGCGTCGCGCAGTACGCGCTGGTCGCCACGCCCGAGCTCGCCGACACGCTGGCGCTGCACGATCCCGAGCAGCTGGCCGGGGCCGAGACGATCGGCTGGGACTTCATGGGGCGGCGCGGGCGCTGGCACCTCGCCGGTCCCGCCGGCCGCACGGCCGACGTCAACGTCAGCGAGCGGCTGTACAGCGACAATCTGCTGGTCGTGCGCGCTGCCGTGCTCGAAGGGGCCGGCGTCGCGCCGATGTCGCGCTTCCTGTGCCAGTCGGACATCGACGCCGGCCGCTTGCAGGTCGTGCTGCCCGGCTGGGGTCCGCCGCCACTGACGCTGTACGCGATCTACGGCTCGCGCCGCGCCTTGTCAACGGCCGGCGGCCGCTTCATCAACGAGCTCGTGGCACAGATCGCGGCCACCGGCGTCTGAGCGGCGTTCATCCGCGCAACGTACCGTTGCGACAGCAGGACGTCGAGCACCTTCCCTCGGCAGCCGCGATCTGCGTTCCGAATCCGCAACGGTGCGTTGCGCCGGCGTGGTTCGCACTTCGATCGAGTGCTGCCGATACTGGTCTCCACCGCCCGACCCTTCCAGCCCTCACAGCAGGTGATCACCATGGCAGTAACTTGCACTTGCGAAATGTCCATCCCGGCGGAGATGCTGCAGCGCATCGCCGGCCTCGAGTCGTTCTGCGCGCAGGTGGCGCACGACCTGCGCGGCACGCTCGGCGGCATTGCCGAGCTGGCCGAGATCGCCCGCTCCGCGCTGTGCGATCAGGACGACGCGCGGCTCGCGCGCCGCGCGCTCCCGCTGATCGGCGCGCAGGCGCGCTGCTCGTTCGAGATGCTGTCGGCGCTGCTGCGGCTGGCGCAGGCAGGCGGCGGCGAGCTGCAGCCGCAGCCGATCGAGCTCGGCACGCTGGTCGCGCAGGTGATCGAGGGGCTGGTGCTGGCCCACGGCGCACAGCCGCTGCCGACGGTGACGGTGGAGGGCACGCCGCCGCTGCACGGCGACCCGGCGTTGCTGCATGCGGTGATGCAGAACCTGATCGGCAATGCCTTCAAGTTCTGCGCCGGGCGCAGCGACGCCAACGTGCACATCGAAGGCCGGCGCATCGCCGAGGGCGTGCTGATCAGCGTGCGCGACAACGGCGTCGGCTTCGACGCGGCGCGCGCCGCCGAGCTGTTCGAGCCCTTCAAGCGCCTGCATGGCCACGCCTTCGCCGGCACCGGCATGGGCTTGTGCATCGTGCGCCAGGCGGTGCAACGCCACGGCGGGCGCATCTGGGCCGAGTCGGCGCCCGGCGAGGGCGCGTGCTTCTCGTTCGTGCTGCCGGCGCCGCCGGAGTGCACGCCGACCTGATCGGCCCACGGCCGCAGGCCCGTTGTCATGGCCGCGACAGCGGCGGCCGCGGTCTTCACTCGATACTCGATTGCTTGAGACTTCAAGCAATTCGGCGTCCCGAGTCTCGCCCCGGACAGGTGTTGTGATCATGTCGCGGAACGGATTCGAACCCTCGGCGCTGCGGGCCCACCGGCTCTTCGAGTCGCACGACCTGGAGCTGACGCGCGAGCGCATCTCCGGCGTGATGCAGCCGCACCGGCTGCTGCCGCGCGGCGCGCCGGCGGGCCGCCGCGCGCACATGGATTTCGTGCGCATCGACGGCATCGGCATCGGCGCGATCGCCTTCGGCGAGGCGATGCGCGTGGTCGTCGACCGGCTCGAGGGCTACCACCTGCTGATGTTCTGCCTGCGCGGCGGCGCGCAGTCGGCCAGCGGCGGCACGGCGCTCGACGTCGGGCCGAACCGCGGGCTGCTGATCGCGCCGGGCCAGCACTTCGAGGCCGATTTCAGCGCCGATTGCGAGCAGTTCGTGCTGCGCCTGGACAGCGACGCGGTGCAGGCGCACAGCGGGCTACCCGGGCTGCAATGGCAGCGCCGCGTCGATCTCGGTGCGCCCGCGCTGCGCCCGCTGCTCGAGACACTGCAGGCGCTGACGACGACGACGGCACTGCTGGATGCGGCGCGGCGCCAGGCGTTGATCGCCGCCGACGTCGAGCGCCTGCTGATCCACCTGCTGCTGGCCGGGCAGCCGGCGCTGGCGCTGCCCGACCCGGGCACCGGCACCGAGCGCCGCGGCATCGCGCCCGGCTGCGTGCGCCGCGCCGAGGAGTTCATCGAGGTGCAGCTCGCCTTGCCGCTGCGTTTGGGTGATATCGCGCAGGCCGCCGGCGTGCCGGCGCGCACGCTGCACGACGCCTTCGCGCGCTTTCGGGGCATGAGCCCCATGCAGGCACTGCAGCGGCGGCGGCTGGAGCACGCCCGCGCGCTGCTGCTGCAGCCGGGGCGTGATGTGCGCATCGCCGAGGTCGCGCTCGAATGCGGCTTCGCGCACTTCGGGCGCTTCGCGCTGGCCTATCGCCAGCGCTTCCACGAATCGCCGTCGCAGACGCTCACGCGCCGGCGCGGCGAAGCGCTGCGTCAGCCGCGCTGAACGGTGGCCCCAAGGCGGCGCCGCCGCGCGAACCACGCGCCCATCAGCAGCAAGGGCAGGCTGGCATCGCTGCCGTTGCCGGTCGAGCAGCCACCGGCGGCGGCGGTGTCTGGCGCGGCCGCCGCCGGCGGCTCCTCGCAGCGCCAGCTCTCGGCCTTCTCGGGGTCGCCGCCGGCGTAGGCGGTGCGCTTCGGATACGCACAGTAGGCGCGGTCATAGGTGGTTGCGCCGTTCGCATCGAGCAGCCGCGCGCGCAGCCGCTCGGGCGCCTTGCCGCCTTCCACCCATTCGATCAGCGGCGTCATGCCGTCGATCTGGTTCGGCCCGTAGCCGCCGCCGCAGTGCGCCAGGCCCGGCACCAGGAACATGCGGTAGAACGATTGCGTCTCGGCCGCACCGAGCCTGGCCGAGACCGCATCGTGATAGTCGGTGCCCATCACGACGTTCAGCGCCGCGTCGGCCCAGCCCCAGTAGGTCAGGATCTTGCCCTTGCGGTCGCGGAAGGCCGCCAGGTCCGGCTGCGGGTTCAGCAGGCTGTTGATGTGCGCCATGCGGTCGGGGTCGGTGTCGAAGTCGAACTTCGTCCAGTCGTAGGCCGGGTCCTGGTTCGGGAAGGCCCAGTACTTCATGTACGACTGGCCGAAAACCGTCAGCCCGTTCGCCGAGCCGGGCAGGAACAGCCACGGCACCGAGGTGGTCGGATGCTCGACGCCCCAGTGCTGCGGGAAATACTCGCGGCCCTTGATGCGCGGGCCGGCACGCAGCCGCGCCAGCGCGTTGATCTCTGCCTCGGAATAACAATCGTCGCCGGTGGCGCCGGTGCAGCGCGGCAGGTCCTGCGCCGGGTCGAAATCGCACGCCGGCGGGTGGCTGATCAAGCCGTCGGTGACGCCGTCCTTCGCATCGCATTTGGCGAGCACGCGCTTGAAGACGTTGGCGAGCTTGGCCTGCGTCAGCGTCGGCGCGCTGTCGAGCGCGCGCTGGTTCGACAGGCCCTTCATCATCACGTCGCTCCAGCGCAGCGTCGGTGCGCCGGCGAGGATGCCGTCGAAGTCCTGCGGGTAGCGGTAGGCGCTCATCATGCCCTGGCGACCGCCGGTGGAGCAGCCGTCCCAGTAGGCATAACTGGCAGAGCGCGCGTAGTAGGTGGCGATCACCTGCTTGGCCAGCACCACGGTCTCGTGCACCGCGCGGTAGGCGTGGTCGATCAGCTTGTCGGGGCGGTAGTAGGCGAAGGTGGCCAGCGGCTCCTTCGCCGACAGGTGGCCGGTGTCGGTGCGCGCGGTGGCGAAGCCCTTGGACAGGCCGGTCTCGCGCGATTCGGCTTCCTTCGGCGCATCGTTGTCCTCGCCGGCGAATCCGCCGTTGCCGTACATCCACAGCCGCCCGTTCCACTGCGTCGGCAGGTTCAGCTCGAAACCGACCTCCGCCGCAAGGGTGCCGCGGATGCGGCAGTGCTCGGGCGCCTTCGCGGTGGCGGCGATCAGCTGCGCCGACAGCGGAATGCCGTTGGCAAACGTCGTGTTCATCGCTGCGCAATCGAGCGCGGCACGCAGCGGCGTCGCGGTGTAGGGCACCGACGATTGCGCCGCGAGGCTGAAGCCGCCGGGATTGCCGCGCGAGGCCAGCGCCTCGCCGGCGCCGAACAGCAGCGGCAACAGCAGCGGCACAAGGCCGAGCGCAGCAGCCAGGCCGCGCCGCCAGCGCGGCAGCGTGGCGTGCGAGGGGGCGGTGGGGGATACGAAAGACATCGGCATCGAAACAGCTCCTGCGGGTCGGCTTGAGGGGAACCGATTCATTCTTCGAAGCCGCTGTCGGCGCGGCTATCCGCATGCCGCGGGCGCGGCCGGCGGCTATCCGCTTCTGGCGGGTTTGCAGGGTTCCAGCACCCGAAATCACTTTAGAGTTAAAGCATTCAGAGCCGTTTCACGAAGGAGTCTCGATGAGTGCACGTACCGCCGTGGCCGCTGTCCTGCTCGGCGCACTGGTGTCCGCCGCGGCGCAGCCGGCGCCGAAGCTGAAGGTCGGACTGATGCTGCCGTACAGCGGCACCTTCGCCGCGCTGGGCACGGCGATCGAGAACGGCTTCCGGCTGCATGTCGAGGAGCTCGGCGGCAAGCTCGGCGGGCGCGAGATCGAATACGTCAAGGTCGACGACGAGTCCGATCCGGCGAAAGCCGCCGACCACGTGCAGCGGCTGATCCGGCGCGACCAGGTCGACGTGCTGGTCGGCAGCGTGCACTCGGGCGTGGCGCTGGCGATGGCCAAGGCCGCGAGGGACAGCGGCACGCTGCTGATCGTGCCGAATGCCGGCGCCGATGCGGTGACCGGCGCGTTGTGCGCCTCGAACATCTTCCGCTCCAGCTTCAGCAACTGGCAGCCCGGCCATGCGATGGGCGAGGTGGTGGCGAAGAAGGGCCACAAGCGCGTGGTGACGATCACCTGGCATTACGCTGCCGGCGACGAATCGGTGCGCGGCTTCAAGGAGGGTTTCGAGAAGGGCGGCGGCCGCGTGGTCAAGGAGCTGGTGCTGCCCTTCCCGCAATCGGAGTTCCTCGCACCGCTGGTCGAGATCGCCGCGGCGCGGCCCGATGCGGTCTACACCTTCTTTGCCGGCGGCGGGGCGGTCAAGTTCGTCAAGGACTATGCGGCCGCAGGCCTGAAGCACCGCATCCCGCTGTATGCCGCCGGCTTCCTGACCGACGGCACGCTCGACGCGCAAGGCGCCGATGCCGCCAACCTGCTGACCACGCTGCACTATGCGGACGGCCTCGGCACCTCGCGCGACAACATGTTCCGGCTGGCCTACGCGAAGAGCTACAAGCTGCAGCCCGACGTCTACGCGGTGCAGGGCTACGACGCGGCGCAGATGCTCGGCGTGGGCTTGAGCGCGGTCGACGGCGACATCGGCCGCCGCGATGCCTTCGTCGATGCGCTGCGCAGGGCCCGCTTCGACAGCCCGCGCGGCGCCTTCAGTTTGTCGAAGGCCCACAACCCGGTGCAGGACATCTACCTGCGCCAGGTGCGCGGCCGCGAGAACCGCATGGTCGGGATCGCGAGCAAATCATTGGCCGACCCTGCTCGCGGCTGCAGGATGTGACCCTCGTGGCGGGCCGCGTGCGATATTTCGCGCATGGACCGACCGAAACCCTTCTCGATGATCCGCGAGTTCCACCTCGCGGACTGGTTCACGCTGGGCAATGCGTTCTGCGGCGTCGGCGCGCTGTTCTCGGTGATGACCTTCCTGCAGGTGCACGATCACCGGCACCTGTACTTCGCCTGCGCGCTGATCCCGCTGGCGCTGGTGTTCGACGTGCTCGACGGCCGCATCGCGCGCTGGCGCCAGCGCGCCTCGGCGATGGGGCGCGAGCTCGATTCGCTGGCCGACGTGATTTCCTTCGGCGTCGCGCCGGCAGCCATTGCCTACGCCTGCGGCATGCAGGGGCTGTACGACCGCATCGTGCTGGTGTTCTTCGTCGCCTGCGGCGTGTCGCGGCTGGCGCGCTACAACGTCACCGCCGAGAAGCTCTCCGACGGCGGCGACAAGGTCAAGTACTTCGAAGGCACGCCGATCCCGACCTCGCTGCTGCTGGTGCTGGTGCTGGCCGCCGCGGCCTGGGCCGGCGCGATCGGCGAGCAGCTGTGGTTCGGCGTGGTCGAGATCGCCGGTTTCAAGCTGCACCCGCTGGTGCTGATGTTCCTGGTGTCGGGCTCGCTGATGATCAGCCGGATCCGGATCCCGAAGCTCTAGCAGGTTATTTCAGCGGTATCGGCGTGCCCCGGTCCACCGCGACCGCGGTGACACTGTTCTGCGGCGAGCCCTCGATCAGGCGCTCCGAATAGGTCAGGTAGACCAGCGCGTTGCGCTTGGCATCGACCATGCGCACGATGCGCAGCTTCTTGAACAGGATCGACAGCCGCTCGCTGAAGACCTCTTCCTGCTGCGGCAGCGGCTTCGCAAACGAGATGGCGCCAACCTGGCGGCAGGCGATCGAGGCGTCGGACTTGTCCTCGGCCAGGCCGAGCGCGCCCTTGATCCCGCCGGTCTTGGCGCGCGAGACGTAGCAGGTGACGCCGGGCACCTTCGGGTCGTCGTAGGCCTCGACGACGATCTTGTGGTCGGGGCCGATCCATTTGAAGACGGTGTCGACCTCGCCGACCGGTTCGGCGCCGGCGCTGCAGGCGGCCAGCAGCAGCAAGGCCGCCCAACGGCCGGCATGCAGGACGTTCGTTCGCATCGTGTTCCCTCTCAAAGTTCGGTCTACGCAGCATGTGGTGCCCGCATTGTGCGGGCGCGCTGCCTGCAGCTCAGCCGCGCAGCGGCGCCAGCAGCTGCCGCACGACCGTCGGCAGCTCGTCGTAGCTGTTGGCCTTGGGCACCAGGCGCAGCACGCCGGCGCGGCGCGCGGCGATGCGCAGCTCGTCAGAGATGTAGCCGGAATACAGCACGACCGGGAGGCCGGGCCGCAGCTGGTGGATCTCGGTGGCCACGCGCAGGCCGTCGGCGACCGGCATGTTGTAGTCGGTGACGACGATGTCGTAGCCCTGCGGCTGTTCGCGCACCGCGGCGATCGCCTGCTCGCCGCTGCCGAAGGCGCTGACTTCGTAGCCGCCGCGCTCGAGCAGGCGCTGCAGCACCAGCAGCATGGTCGGGTCGTCGTCGACGCACAGCACGCGCTCGCCGTGGCCGGCCGCGGCGCCGTTGCCCGCGGCGTGCAGGTCGGGCTCCAGCGCCGGCAGGTGCAGCGTGAAGCAGCTGCCCTCGCCCGGCGTGCTGTCGATGGCGATCGCGCCGCCGTGTGCCATCACGATGCCGTGCACCACCGACAGCCCGAGCCCCGTGCCCTTGCCCACTGGCTTGGTGGTGTAGAACGGCTCGAAGATGCGCGAGCGCGTCGCGGCCTCCATGCCGACGCCGTTGTCGCGCACGACCAGCCGCACGTGCAGCCCCGGCAGCAGGCCGGGCAGCGTGTGCACCGCGGCGGCATCGAGCCGCACCTCGTCGAGCGCGAGCTCGATGCGGCCGGCGCGGCCCTCGACCGCGTGCAGCGCATTCGTACACAGATTCATCAGCACCTGGTGCAGCTGCGTCGGGTTGGCCGACACCCGGCAAGGCGCGTCGCTGCAGCGCACGACGATCGCGCTGCCGGCCGGCAGCAGCGTGCGCATCGTCTGGCCGACCTCCTCGACCACCGATCTCAGCGGCAGCTTGACGTAGGGCTCGGGTCCCTGGCGGCTGAAGGTCAGGATCTGCGCCACCAGGTCCTTGGCGCGCATGCCGGACTTCAGCAGCTCATCGAGCGCCAGCCGCGCCGGATGGTCGAGCGCGACATCCTGGCGCGCGAGCACGACGTTGCTGAGCATCGCGCCGAGGATGTTGTTGAAGTCGTGCGCGATGCCGCGCGCCAGCGTGCCCACCGCCTCGAGCTTGTGCGCTTCGCGCAGCCGCTCCTCGAGCTGCGCGCGGGCCGCCTCGGCGGCGGCGCGGTCGCTGATGTCGCGCACGTTGATCGTGTTGCGCAGCTGGCCCTGCGCATCGACGTGCACGGCGCAGAAGATCTCCGCCTCGAAAGGCCGGCCGTCGCCGCGGCGCAGGCGCAGCTGGCCCTTGAAGAGCCCCTTGCGGCGCACTTCTTCGAGCGCCGCTGCGCCGCGCTCGTCGCCCGGATCGATCAGTGCGATGGCGCCCAGGCGCTGCAGCGCCTCGCGGCTGCGGCCGAGCATGCCGCAGGCGGCCGGGTTGGCATCGAGGATGCGCCCGCGCATCGCGGTGTAGAGGATGCCGTCGAGGCTGTTGTCGAACAGCTGTTGCAGCAGCTGCTCGCGTTCGCGCAGGTGTTCCTCGGCCTGCTTGCGCTCGGTGATGCCGGCCAGCCGCAGCACGCAGCCGTCGTCGAGCGGACCGATCTGGGCCAGGAAGTCGCGCCGGCTGCCGCCGCTGCCCAGCGTGATCTCGCAGCTGCTGCCGCTGGACTGCGACATCGCCGCGCGGCAGCGCTCGTCGAGCGCCAGCTGCGGCCAGGCCGGAAAGGCTTCGCCGACCGGCAGGCCGGTCGGGTTGTCGACCGCCGCTTCGAGCAGCTCGCCGAACTGCCGGTTGACGACGACGACCAGCCAGTCGACCAGGCGGTGCGCGTCGTCGCGCACCGCACGCAAGGCCAGGATGCCGTCGCTGGTGGCGTTGAGCACCGCCTCGAGCATCTGCTGACGCGATTCGAGCGGGGTGTTGTAGGTCAGCAGGATGACCTCGCCAGTCGCTTCACGCAGCGGCATGATCAGCCGCTCCCAGGTGAAGACGCTGGGCGCGCGGTCGGAAAAGTGCACCGTGTACAGCGGCTGGTGGCTGGCCATCACCTCGCGGTAGCGCTGAAGGAAGAAGTCGCCGAGCTCGCCGCCGAACTCCGACACCAGCAGCCCGGTCATGTCGAACTGCGCGTGGCGCTGGATGTCGATGCCGTAGTGCAGGTAGCGGAAGTCCGCGCCCTCGGCGCGCAGCAGCATCATCTTGTCGGCCAGCGGGCCGAGCTGCGCGAGCTCGAATTCAGCCGCCGCCGGCATCGCGCCGGCGCGGTCATGCAAGCTTTGCCAGCGCCGGTACAACGCGACGATCTCGGCGTTGTCGACCACCGATTCGATGCCTGCAGACACTTCCTTGTGCCAGATTGCCATCGCGCGCTTCGAAGCTCGAGACCGCTGACCTCCACGGCCGAGCCAGTGTACGCCGCGATGCCGGCGCGACGCAGCGCCCTAAAGCGGTGGCGGCAGGCCGGTTCGCGGCCCGATCACATCACCGCGCCGAGCTGCCAGGGCACGAATTCGTTCTGGCCGTAGCCGTGCTGCTCACTCTTCGAGCGGCGGCCGGATGCGGTGGCCAGCATCAGCCGGAAGATGCGCTCGCCGGCGGCGTCGACCGTCTCCAGGCCTTCGACGATGCCGCCGCAGTCGAGGTCGATGTCTTCCTGCTGCTTCAGCCACAGCGCGGTGTTGGTCGACAGCTTCAGCGACGGCGCCGGCGCGCAGCCGTAGGCCGAGCCGCGGCCGGTGGTGAAGCAGATCAGGTTGGCGCCGCCGGCGACCTGGCCGGTGGCCGACACCGGGTCGTAGCCCGGCGTGTCCATGAACAGCAGGCCGCGCGGGGTCGCCGGTTCGGCGAACTGCAGCACGTCGACCAGCGCGGTCGTGCCGCTCTTGGCGATGGCGCCGAGCGACTTTTCGAGGATCGTCGTCAGCCCGCCCGCCTTGTTGCCCGCCGACGGGTTGTTGTCCATCTTCATGCCGTGGCGGGCGGTGTAGGCCTCCCACCAGGCGATGCGCGCGAGCAGCTTGTCAGCAACCAGACGCGACACCGCACGCTGCGTCAGCAGGTGCTCCCCGCCATAGACCTCCGGCGTTTCGCTGAGGATCGCCGCGCCGCCATGGCGCACCAGCCGGTCGACCGCCGCACCCAACGCCGGGTTCGCGCTGATGCCGGAATAACCGTCGGAGCCACCGCATTGCAGCCCGACCGTGAGATGCCGCGCCGGCACGGGCTGGCGCTGCACGCGGTTCGCATCGGCCAGCAGGCCGCCCACCACCTCGATGCCGCGAGCCACGGTCTTCGCGGTGCCGCCGGTCGACTGGATGTCGAAGACGACCAGGCGCGCCCCTTCGGTGAGCGCTTCCTGCGCGATCAGCCCCTGGATCTGGTTCGTCTCGCAGCCGAGGCCGATCACCAGCACCGCCGCGAAGTTCGGATGCCGCGCATAGCCGCCGAGGGTGCGCCGCAGCACGCGCAGCTCTTCACCCTCGCTGTCGGTCGCGCAGCCCATGCCGTGCGTCAGCGCAACCACGCCGTCGACGTTCGGGAAAGGATCCAGCGCCTCGGGATGGATGTCGCGCCGGAAGTGGTCGGCAATCGCTCGCGCGACGGTGGCCGAGCAATTCACCGAGGTCAGGATGCCGATGTAGTTGCGCGTGGCAATGCGGCCGTCGGCGCGCACGATGCCGTCGAACGTGGCCGGCTCGGCGACGTGCTCGGTCGGCAGCGCGCCGCTCCCCGGCTCACCGAACCGCGCGACATCGCTAAACGCCAAATTGTGCGTGTGCACATGCTGCCCTGCAGCAATGGCCTGCGTTGCCGTGCCGATCACCTGGCCATAGCGGACCACCGCCTCGCCGGGCTGGATCGCGCGCGTGGCAATCTTGTGCCCCGGCGGCACCAGGCCCTGTACGGCGAAGCCTTCGGCCTCGACCGCCGTGCCGCCGAGCAATTGGCGCCGCGCAATGACGACGTTGTCCGCGGGATGAATGCGGATCACCGCGCCGTTCACGACAGCACCCCACCGGCGCCTGCAGGCGGCGCCGGGCTCAGGACGAGCAGCGCCTTACAGCTTGGCCACGGCCTTGCGCTTGGCCGCGGTAGCGGCCTTCTGGTACTCCTCTTCGGCCTCCTTGCGCAGCTCGATGGCCGTGTGCAGCGCCTGCTCGTAGCGCTCCTTGCTGTAGGTGTTCTTGCTGGCGATGTAGACGCTGCGGCGCAGCGGCTTGTCGCCGAAGCGCGGCAGGTTGACCGAGAAGCTGCACTCCTGCACCGAGCTGCCGCGGCGCTGGCGCAGGATCGGTCCGCTGATGCCCACCGGCAGATCGTTCTGCTTGTGCGCACTGACCTTGCGCTGCAGCCCGGTCGGCGCGGGCAGCTTGCGCACCCGCGAACGCAGTTCGACGACGGCCAGGGCCAGCGCAGAGCGCGCACCCTTGTTGTCGTGCGATTTGTCCGAGAAAAAGCGCGTTGGCGTCCCGTAGCGCAACTGCCAGCCGTGTGTGCTGTGCGAGTCGATGCGCTGGACGTGTTCGGGTACGCGACAACGCGCCCCGTACGGCAATGTGATGGTCCTGAACTGCATGGCCTGGTTCCCCCAACGGAACACCACACCCTGAGGCCGCCGATCCCTATCGCCGGCGGCGCGTAGTGCCTGAGCATTGCGCAGCGCCTAACCATCGATCAACTCGGGGTTCCACGCATGCACGGTCTGTTCTTGCTCCCCCAGACCTTCAATGCCCAGGCGCATTCTATCCCTAGGCCTCAAATAGACGGGAGAGGGTTTCTGCCCCATCCCGACACCTGGGGGGGTGCCCGTGCTGATCAGATCCCCTGGATAGAGGGTCATGAAGCGGCTGATGTAGCTCACCAGCTGGGCGACGCCGAACACCATCGTGCGCGTGCTGCCGTTCTGGTAGCGCTTGCCGTTGACCTCCAGCCACATGCCGAGTTGTTGCGGATCAGCCACTTCGTCGGCCGTTACCAGCCACGGGCCGATCGGACCGAAGGTGTCGCAGCCCTTGCCCTTGTCCCAGGTGCCGCCGCGTTCGATCTGGTATTCGCGCTCCGAAACATCGTTGACGACACAGTAGCCGGCCACATGTTGCAGTGCATCGTCGACCGAGACGTAGCGCGCCCGCGCGCCGATCACGACGCCGAGCTCGACCTCCCAGTCGGTCTTGACCGAGCCCTGCGGCAGCACCACCGCATCGTTGGCACCGATCACCGTGCTGGTGTGCTTGGTGAACAGCACCGGCTCCGACGGCACCGCCAGGCCGGATTCGGCGGCATGGTCTGCATAGTTCAGGCCGACGCAGACGAACTTGCCCATGCCGGCCCACGGCGGCGCGACGCGGCCGGGCTGCTCGATGATCGGCAGGCTCGACGGCTGCAGCGCGCGCAGCGGCGCCAGCCCCTCGGGCGTCAGCATCGAGGCGTGCAGGTCGGGGATGACGCCCGACAGGTCACGCACCTGGCCCTCGACGTCGAGCAGGGCCGGCTTCTCGCGGCCCTTGGGGCCGAGGCGCATCAACTTCATTCGGAACGCTCCTTGCTTGGTACTTGGGGTTTCAGTTGGACCAGCCGCCGTCGATGACTTGCGTCGTACCGGTCGTGAAGGCGGATTCGTCGCTCGCCAGGTAGACGGCGAGCGCGGCGATTTCTTCGGTGCGGCCGAGCCGGCCCATCGGCTGGCGGGCGACGAACGCGGCCTCGACCTGCGCCAGCGTCTGGCCGCTGGCCTGGGCCTGCGCGTTGATGCGGTCGCGCAGCGACGGTGATTCGACGGTGCCGGGGCAGATGGCGTTGCAGCGCACGCCGCGGGCGACGAAATCCGCGGCCACCGCCTTCGTCAGGCCGATCACCGCGGCTTTCGTCGTGCCGTAGACGAAGCGGTTCGGCGCGCCCTTCAGGCTGCCGGCCACCGATGCGATGTTGATGATCGAGGCCTGGTCGCCCTGCTGCGCGCGCTCCAGCATGCCGGGCAGCAGCGCCCTGATCGTGCGGTACATCGAGCGCACGTTGAGGTCGAAGGCGAACGCCCATTGCTCCTCGCTGCACTCGAGCACCGTGCCGGCGTGCACGAAGCCGGCGCCGTTGAAAAGCACGTCGACCGGGCCGGCGGCGGCCGCCGCAGCGACGATCGCCGCCGGGTCGGTGACGTCGAGCTGGCGCACGCGGCAGCCGATATCGGCGCGCAGGGTTTCGAGCGCATGGGCGTCGATGTCGGTGGCCAGCACGTCGGCGCCTTCGCGCACGAAGGCCATCGCCACCGCGCGGCCGATGCCTTGGCCCGCGGCCGTCAGGAACGCGGTCTTGCCCTTGAGTCTTCCAGTCATGTCTATTCCAGTACCAGTTGAACCTTGGTGCTGCGGCTGCGGTCCAGTGCCAGTTCGAACGCTTCCTGCGAACGCGCCAGCGGCAGCTGCGCACTGATCAGGGGCCGCACGTCGACACGCCGGCTGCGGATCGCCTGCACGGCCCAGTCGAACTCCAGGTGGGCGCGGAAGCAGCCGCGGTAGTCGAGCTCGCGCTGCATCAGGCTGTTGGCCGGGAACGGCAGCTCGGGCGGCAAGGTGCCGACCTGCACGATGCGGCCGCCGCGGCGCGTCGCCGCCAGGCAGGTGGCGAGCGCAGCGGGGTGGCCGGCGGCCTCGATCGTCACGTCGGCGATGTCGCTCAGTTCGGACGCTGGCACCTGGTCCGAGCGCACGGTCCGGTCGGCGCCGACCTGGCGCGCAATGCCGAGCGCGCGGTCGTTCAGGTCGCAGACGATCACCTGCGCTGCGCCGGCCAGGCGCGCGGCCATCACGCACATCGCGCCGATGGTGCCGGCGCCCGTGACCAGCACCGTCTCGCCGATCATCGGTCCGGCGCGGTTGACCGCATGCAGCCCGATCGACAGCGGCTCGGCGCAGGCGATCTCGCCGAGCGTGATGCCGGGCTCGTCGATCGGCGTCAGCTGGCGCTCGCCCATCACGAAGCGCTCGCGGAACATGCCCTGCGCATGCGGGAAGACGCTGGCGCTGCCGAGGAAGAACATCTTGCGGCAGAGGTTGCCGCGGCCGGCACGGCAGTAGTCGCACAGGCCACAGGGGTGGGAGGGGTTGATGGCAACCTTCTGACCGGGTTGCACGCGGGTGACCTCGCTTCCGATCGCGACGACGATGCCCGACGCTTCATGCCCCGGTACGAGCGGCTCCCGAATCTCGAACGCACCCACCCGCCCATGCTCGAAGTAGTGCATGTCCGAGCCGCAGATGCCACCGGCGCCCAGCCGCAGCAGCACGTCGGTGGGTTTCAGCGGCGGCGCCTCTTCCTGTTCCATGCGCAAGTCCAGCTTGCCGTGGATCAGGCACGCCATCGTCCATCGTTTATCCATGTTCCTCGCCCTCTCAGCGCGGCACGATGCGCGCGCCGGTCAACTGCTCCTGCGCCTCGACCAGCGAGGGCACGAACTTCTTGCCATGGCCCAGCGCGCTGGCCAGCGTCAGCGACTGGTGCACCGCCTCGCCGACCACCGTCGGAATCGCCAGCGACTCGGCCAGGTGCGTGTAGTAGCGGATGTCCTTGCGGGCATTGTCGAGCTCGAACTTCAGGCCCGCCAGGTCGCCGTTCAGCGTCTTGGCCATGGCCTGGAACAGACCGTTGTTGATCGGCCCGGCCGACACCAGCCCGACCAGCTTGTGCAGGTCGATGCCGGCGCGCTGGCCGACCGCGAAGGCTTCCGCGACCGCCGTGCACAAGGCCTGCGCGATGAAGTTGTTCAGCAGCTTCACCGTGTGCCCGGCGCCCGGCCCGCCGACGTGGAAGACGTTCTCGGCGAAGCAGCGCAGCACCGGCTCGAGGTCCTGGAACACCGCCTCGTCGGCACCGACCATCACGTTGAGCTTGCCGGCTTCCGCCTCGACCGGCGTGCGCGACAGCGGCGCATCGACGAAGACCACGCCGGCCGCGGCGCAGCGCTCGCGCAGCCGCGCGCTCGACTCGGGCTCGCTGGTCGAGCAATCGACGATCACCAGGCCGCGCTTCGCACCGGCCAGCAGACCCAGCTCGCCGAGCACCACCGCCTCGACCTGCGGCGAACCGGTGACGCAGATCAGGACGATCTCGCTGCGCTGCGCCAGCGCCTTCGCATCGGGCAGCTGCAACGCGCCGGCGGCCAGCAGGTCGGCGACGCGCTCGGTGTTGCGGTGCACAGTCAGACCGAGCTCGTGGCCCTTGCCGAGCAGGTTCCTCGCGATGCCGTGGCCCATCAGGCCCGATGCGCCGATCAATCCGATGCGTCTGGCTGAATCCATAGCGGTCACCCCCGCCCGACGAAGGGCATCTTGGTTGCCATCACGGTCATGAACATCACGTTGGCCGACAGCGGCAGCCTGGCCATCGTCAGGAAGCTCTCGGTCAGCGCCGACATCTCCATGCGCGGCTCGGGCCGCACGCTGCCATCGGCCTGCGGCACGCCCTGCAGCATGCGCGTGGTCATGTCGCTGGCGACGTTGCCGATGTCGATCTGCCCGACCGCGATGTCGAAGGGCCGGCCGTCGAGCGACGCGGTTTTCGTCAGCCCGGTGATCGCGTGTTTGGTCGTCGTGTAGGCGATCGAGCCGGGCCGCGGCGCGTGTGCCGAGATCGAGCCGTTGTTGATGATGCGCCCACCCTGCGGCCGCTGCGCGCGCATCAGCTTGAAGGCCTGCGACAGGCAGAAGAACGCGCCGTTAAGGTTGGTGTCGACGGCACGCCGCCAGGTGGCGGCGTCGAGCTCGTCGGGCGTGGCCACCGGCAGCGAGATGCCAGCGTTGTTGAACAGCAGGTCGAGCCGGCCGAAACGGGTCTTGATCTGCTCGAACAACGCCGCAACCGAGGCCTCGTCGCCGACATCGGCACGGATGGCGACGGCCCGCTCGCCGATGTCACCGAACGGGTCGCCGGCGGCGGCGATGGCCGCCTGCAGCGCCTCGACCCGTCGGCCGGTGAAGACCACGCGCCAGCCGTCGTTCAACAAGGCGGTGGCGCAGGCCTGGCCGATGCCGGAGCCGGCGCCGGTGACGAGGGCGATGCGGTTGTGCGGAGCGGTGCTGCTGTTCATGCGTCGGGGGTCCTAATGGTTGTCCTTGGGAACGAAGGCGCCACGCTGGCCGCGCAGGAAGTCGAGGTCGGCGCCCTCGTCTGCCTGCAGCACGTGGTCGACGTAGAGTTTCCAATAACCGCTCTGCAACGGCGGCGTCGGTGGCTGCCAGCCGGCGCGGCGACGTTCCAGCTCGGCGTCATCCACGTGCAGGTGCAGCGAGCGCTTGGGCACATCCAGCGTGATCAGGTCGCCGTTCTTGACCAGCGCCAGCGGCCCGCCGGCGGCGGCTTCCGGGGCCGTGTGCAGCACCACCGTGCCGTAGGCGGTGCCGCTCATGCGCGCATCGCTGATGCGCACCATGTCGGTGATGCCTTTCCTCAACACTTTGGGCGGCAGCGGCATGTTGCCGACCTCGGCCATGCCGGGGTAGCCCTTCGGGCCGCAGTTCTTCAGCACCAGCACGCAGTGCTCGTCGACGTCGAGGTTCTCGTCGTCGATGCGGCGGTGGAAGTCGTCGGAATCCTCGAAGACCACGGCACGGCCGGTATGCACCATCAACTCGGGCGTCGCGGCGCTGGGCTTGATCACCGCCCCGCGCGGCGCGAGGTTGCCGCGAAGGACTGCTATGCCCGCCTTGTCCTTGAACGGCGCGTCCATCGACTTGATCACCTTCGGATCGTAGTTCTGCGCCTCGGCGATGTTCGCGCCGACGCTGTGCCCGCTGGCGGTCGGGATGTCCAGGTGCAGCACCGACTCGATCGCCTTCATCACCGCCGGCAGTCCACCCGCGTAGCAGAAGTCTTCCATCAGGTACTCACCCGAGGGCTGCAGGTTCACCAGGCACGGCAGCTCGCTCGCCAGGCGGTCGAAGTCGTCGATGGTCAGTGGTACGCCGAGCCGGCCGGCGATCGCGATCAGGTGGATCACGGCATTGGTGCTGCCGCCGATCGCAGCCAGCGTGCGGATCGCGTTCTCGAAGGCTTCACGCGTCAGGACCTTCGTGATCGTCTGGTCTTCATGCACCATGTCGACGATGCGCCGGCCCGCCGCGCGCGCCAGCACGTTGCGTCGGCCGTCGACCGCCGGGTAAGCCGCATTGCCGGGCAGCCCGATGCCCAGCGCCTCGACCATGCAGGCCATCGTGCTGGCGGTGCCCATCGTCATGCAATGGCCGTGGCTGCGGTGCATGCAGCTCTCGGCCTCGAAGAAGTCCTGCAGCTTCAGCGTGCCCGCGCGCACCTCTTCGCTCATGCGCCAGACCCCCGTGCCCGAGCCCAGCGTCTGCCCGCGCCAGCGGCCGTTGAGCATCGGCCCGCCGGAGACGCCGATCGTCGGCAGCCCGGTGCTCGCGGCACCCATCAGCAGCGCGGGCGTCGTCTTGTCGCAGCCGAACAGCAGCACCACGCCATCGATCGGATTGCCGCGGATGCTCTCCTCTACGTCCATGCTCGCCAGGTTGCGATACAGCATCGCGGTCGGCCGCAGCAGCGTCTCGCCGAGCGACATCACCGGGAACTCGAGCGGGAAGCCACCGGCCTCGTGCACGCCGATCTTGACCTGCTCGGCCAAGGTGCGGAAGTGCGAGTTGCACGGCGTCAGCTCGCTGAAGGTATTGCAGATGCCGATCACCGGCCGACCATCGAACTGGTCGTGCGGGACGCCGCGCCCCTTGACCCAGCTGCGGTACGCGAAACCATCACGATCCTGGCGGCCGAACCACTGCTGGCTGCGCAGCTCCTCGGGCTTCTTTCGAGGCTTCGAACTCATGCGATTGCTGGCTTTCCCGGAGAGGCAGTGTTGGTGCTCAGGCATATTATGGTATGACGATTGACCGAGGACTGAGGTCCAACCCGAAGGAGAGCCATTTGGACAAGCCCGAGGTGCTGGCGGTCTCCAAGCTGTCGCCGCTGTTCAAGCCGCAGCTCGAAGCCGCCTACATGCTGCACGACCGTCTTCACGAGACCGATCCGGCGGCGCTGGCGGACGCCGCGCCGCGCATTCGCGCCATTGCCGCCAGCGGCGAATCGAAGGTGCCGGCCGCGCTGATCGAGCGCTTGCCGGCGTTGCAAATCATTTCAGTGATGGGCGTCGGTTACGACGGCATCGATGTCGCCGCCGCGAAAGAGCGCGGCGTGATGGTCACGCACACGCCGAACGTGCTGAACGACGATGTCGCCGACCTCGCGATCGGCCTGATGCTCAGCGCCGCGCGGCAACTGCCCGCTGCCGACCGCTACGTGCGCAGCGGTGATTGGCAGCGCGGCGCGATGCCGCTGGCGCGCAAGATGTCCGGCGCGCGGCTGGGGCTGGTCGGCATCGGGCGCATCGGCCAGGCCATCGCGCAGCGCGCCGCCGCCTTCGGCATGCCGATCGCCTACACCGCGCGCACGCCGCGGGCCGAGCTGTCCTACCGTTATTTCCCCGATGCGCGCAGCCTCGCCGCCGAGAGCGATTTCCTCGTCATCATCACGCCGGGCGGCGCCGGCACGCGCAAGATGATCGATGCCGCGGTGTTGCAGGCCTTGGGGCCGAAGGGCATCCTGGTCAACGTCGCGCGCGGCTCGGTGGTCGACGAGGCGGCGCTGATCGACGCGCTGGAGAACGGCACCATCGCCGGCGCCGGGCTCGACGTGTTCGAGAACGAGCCGAACGTGCCGGAACGGCTGAAGGCGCTGCCGCACGTCGTGCTCGCGCCGCACATCGGCAGCGCCACCGGCCAGACGCGCCAGGCGATGGCCGACCTCGCGTTCGGCAATCTGCGCGCGCACTTCGCCGGCACGGCGCTGTTGACGCCGGTGCCCGAGTGCCAATGAACTGTGCGGGTAAGTCCGGAACAGTCGATCGATCAATCATCATACGATAACACCACTGCGGGCACGGCCCGACACGCAAGGAGACAGTCGCATGCAACCGAAGATCTGGATCACGGGCGCGCTGATCGGCGCGGGCTTGCTGGCCTCGATGCCGGCCTTCGCGCAGGAAAAACTCACCGTCTGGTGGGGCAAGGGCTTCTACAAGGCCGAGGACGACGCGCTGTTCGCGGCCATCAAGAAGTTCGAGACCAAGTACCCGAAGGTCAAGATCGAGCTGTCGCTGTATGCGCCGCAGGAAATGATTCCGAAGTCGGTGGCTGCGCTCGATGCCGGCAATCCGCCGGACGTGGCCTATGGCGATGTCTACGACTTCCAGGTCACCGCCAAGTGGGCCTACGAGGGCAAGCTGGAAGACATCTCCAGCATCATCGATCCGATGCGCGCCAAGTTCGAACCCTCGGCGCTGTCGACGACCTTCCTCTACAACAACGCCAATCAGAGCCGGGCCTATTACGCCTTCCCGATCAAGCAGCAGACGATGCACATCCAGTACTGGAAGGACATGCTCGCCGATGCCGGGTTCAAGGAAAGCGACATCCCGAAGGACTGGAAGGGTTACTGGAGCTTCTGGTGCGACAAGGTGCAGCCCGCCTACCGCCAGAAGACCGGCAACCGCGGCTTCGCGACCGGCTTTCCGATGGGCGTCGATTCGAGCGATTCGTTCTATTCGTTCCTGACCTTCATGGACGCGTACAACGTCAAGCTGGTCAGCGATTCGGGCAAGGTGCTGGTCGACGACCCGAACGTGCGCCAGGGCCTGATCAATGCGCTGACCGACTACACGCAGGTCTACAACAAGAGCTGCACGCCGCCGTCGGCCACCAACTGGAAGGACCCCGACAACAACGTCGCCTTCCACAACAAGACCATCATGCTGACGCACAACGCGACGATCTCGATCGCCGCGAAATGGCTCGATGATTCGAACAATGGCACCTTGACCGAAGCGCAGCGCACGGCCGCCAAGAAGAACTACACCGAGCTGATCGCGACCGCCGGCTTCCCGAACAAGCCCGATGGCTCGAAGATGACCTACCGCGCCGCGGTCAAGACCGGCGTGATCTTCAAGGATGCGAAGAACAAGGCGATGGCCAAGCAGTTCGTCGCCTTCATGCTCGACGACGCCAACCTGACGCCCTACGTCGAAGGCTCGCTCGGCCGCTGGTTCCCGGTGACGAAGGCGGCGCAGCAAAGCGCGTTCTGGAAGAGCGACCCGCATCGCCTGGTGGTCTACAACCAGTTCATGGCCGGCACGACGCCGTTCGAATTCACGAAGAACTACAAGTTCACCGTGCTGAACAACGAGAACGTCTGGGCCAAGGCGATGAACCGCATCCTCAGCGAGAAGGTGCCGGTCGACAAGGCCACCGACGAGCTGATCGCGCGCATCAAGGCCGTCGCCAACTGAAGCCCTCGAGCGGACGACTCGCGTGAGCCACGTTCTCGCCATCCCGGCCGCGCCGGCCGTCCGCAAGGCGCTCAGTCCCTGGGCCTGGTGGGGGCGCGCGCTGGTCGTGCCCTACCTGCTGATCTTCCTGGTCTTCGTGCTCTATCCGGTCGGCTACGGGCTGTGGCTGGCGCGCCATCCGGCGAGTTATGCCAAGCTCTTCGACGACCCGATCTTCTTCCGCACCGCGATCAACACGGTGATTTTCGTCGTGATCGCGGTCAACCTGAAGATGGCGCTGGCGCTGGCGCTGTCGGGCTTCTTCGTGGTGCAACGCTGGTGGATCCGCGCGCTGTCGATGCTGTTCATCCTGCCGTGGGCGGTGCCGTCGATCCCGACGATCCTGTCGGTGCGCTTCATGCTGAACCCCGAATGGGGCGTCATCAATTCGACGATCTTCCGGTTGACCGGACTCGACGGTCCCAACTGGCTCAACGACCCGACGCTGGCACTGAGCTTCTCGATGCTGATGCACATCTGGAAGTCGCTGCCGTTCTGGACGCTGATCCTGATTGCCGGCCGGCTGGCGATTCCGTCCGAGCAATACGAAGCCGCCAGCGTCGACGGTGCGACGCGCCTGCAGAAGTTCCGCTTCATCACCTGGCCATCGATGCGCGGCCTGTATTTCACGTCGACGATCCTGTCGATGATCTGGACGCTGGGTGATTTCAATTCGGTCTACCTCTTGACCGGCGGCGGGCCGGCCGACCTGACGCACGTGCTGGCAACGCTGGGCATCCGCTACCTGCGGCTCGACCAGATCGAGCTGGCGATGGCCTCGATCGTCGTCGCGCTGCCCCTGGTCCTGCCGCTGGTCTACGTGATGATGAAGAGGCTGTCGAAATGATCAGCGCGAAGAGGGCCTGGGCCGAGACCCGGCTGCTGCTGATCGGCATTCCGGTCCTGCTGTGGACCATCGTTCCGGTCTACCACCTGTTCCTGTTCGCGATCTCCGAGCGCGACTCCGCGACGTCCGGCCGGCTGTGGCCGAAGGACCCGACGCTGCAGAACTTCCAGACCGTGCTGCAGCAGCAGCACTTCTACCTGAACCACTTCTGGCAGCAGCTCGGCAATTCGCTGATCATCGCCTTCGCGGTGGGCATCCTGACGCTGTTCATCGCCACGACGGCCGCGTTCTCGATCAGCCGCCTGAAGGTGCGCGGCGGCCGCACGGTGATGAACCTGGCGCTCTTCACCTACTTCATCCCGGCCGCCTTCCTCGCGGTGCCGATGTACAAGACGATGGCCAACTATGGCCTGCTGAACAACCGCTGGTCGCTGATCCTGGCGATGGTGACGATCGCGTCGCCGTACTGCATCTGGGTGCTGAAGCAGGCCTCGGACAAGCTGCCCTGGGAGCTCGACGAAGCCGCGCGCATCGATGGCGCGACGCCGCTGCAGCTGTTCCGCCTGGTCTACGTGCCGCTGATGGTGCCCTCGCTGGTGGCAGTCGGCACCTATGCGCTGCTGCTGGCGTGGAACGAGTACCTGTACGGCTTCCTGCTGCTGTCGAATGAAACCGATTTGACCCTGGCGGTCGCGCTGGGCAACTTCCTGGCCGCCGACGATTCGCCGTGGGAGCTGCTGATGGCCACCGGCCTGATCTACGCGCTGCCACCGGCCGCGATCTACTACGCCTTCAAGCGCTACATGGTGTCCGGCCTCACGGCAGGCGCCGTCAAGTCCTAACCCAAATCCGACATGGCCGCTGTCTCCTTCCGCAACATCCAGAAAGCCTACGGCAAGGTCGCCGTGATCCATGGCCTGGGCTTCGACATCGCCGACGGCGAGTTCGTCGTGCTGGTCGGTCCGTCCGGCTGCGGCAAGTCGACGCTGCTGCGCATGCTCGCCGGGCTGGAGGAGATCACCGGCGGCGAGATCGTCATCGACGGCAAGGTCGTCAACGAGCTGGAATCGAAGGACCGCGACATCGCGATGGTCTTCCAGAGCTACGCGCTCTACCCGCACATGACGGTGCGCGAGAACATGGGCTTCAGCCTGCGGCTGCGCCGCGCCGATGCGAAGCTGACGGCCGAGCGCGTCGACAACGCCGCGCGCATCCTGAACCTGGACGCGCTGCTCGAGCGCTATCCGCGCGAGCTCTCCGGCGGCCAGCGCCAGCGTGTCGCGATGGGCCGCGCGATCGTGCGCGACCCGAAGGTCTTCCTGTTCGACGAGCCGCTGTCGAACCTCGACGCCAAGCTGCGCGTCGCGATGCGCGCCGAGATCAAGGCGCTGCACCAGCGGCTGAAAACGACCACTGTCTATGTCACGCACGACCAGATCGAAGCGATGACGATGGCCGACCGCATCGTCGTGATGCACGACGGCATCGTCGAGCAGATCGGCACGCCGCTGGAGCTGTTCGACCGGCCCGGCAACCTGTTCGTCGCGCAGTTCATCGGCTCGCCGGCGATGAACGTCTTCCCCGGCAAGCTCATCGACGACGCCGAAGGCCGCGGCGTCGAGGCGCTCGGCGCACGCTGGCCGGTCAACGGGCTGCGCGCGGGCAGCGCCGGCCAGCCGGTGCACTACGGCGTGCGGCCGGGTGACATCGAACTCGCCGCGCACGGCGTGCCGGCCAAGGTGATCGTCGTCGAGCCGACCGGCGCCGAGACCGAGCTGCTGCTGCAGGTCGGCTCGAACGGCAACGAACAGAAGCTGACGCTGGTGACGCATGGCCGGCCGACGGCGCAGCCGGACGATGTGGTGCATCTGGCGATCGACGGCGCGAAGGCGCATGTCTTCGATGGCGCCGGCGGGCAGCGGCTGGCGTGATGTGGACACCTTGCAGGTCATCGTGATGGGCGTCAGCGGCTGCGGCAAGTCGACGATCGCGCGTGAGTTGGCGAGCACGCTCGGCGTCGAGTTCGTCGAGGGCGACGAGCTGCATCCGCCGGCCAACGTGCAGCGCATGGCCGCGGGCATCCCGCTGACCGACCACGACCGGCGCGACTGGCTGGCCGCGATCGGCGAGCGGCTGGGTGCGGCGCATGCGGCCGGGCGCGGCCTGATCGTTGCCTGCTCGGCCCTGAAGCGCCGCTACCGCGACGACCTGCGCCAACGCGCACCAGGTCTGAAGCTGGTTCACCTGCACGGCGACCCCCCGCTGCTGGCCGAGCGCCTGCAAGGCCGCAGCGGCCACTACATGCCACCTTCGCTGTTGCCGAGCCAGCTGCAGGCGCTGGAAGTGCCCGGTGCCGACGAGGATGCGCTGGTGCTCGACATTCGCATGCCGCCGGCGCGCATCCTGCAGGAGGCGCTGGTCGGACTGGCGGCACAGCTCAAGAGGTCGGCCGCATGATCGACGCGACCACTTTTCGGCTCGATGGGCGGCTGGCGCTGGTCACCGGCTCGTCGGCGGGCATCGGTTTCGCCGTGGCGCGGGGCCTGGCCGAAGCCGGCGCGACGATTGTGCTGAACGGCCGCGATGCGGCGCGGCTCGACGCGGCGGCGACCGAGCTGCGGCGCGCCGGCCACACGGTGCACGCCCACGGCTTCGATGTCACGCAGCGCGCGGCCGTCGATGCCGCCGTCGAGACCATCGAATCGACGATCGGCCCGATCGACATCCTGGTCAACAACGCCGGCATGCAGCGCCGCGGCGTCTTCCACGAATACGATCCGGCCGACTGGGAGGCGCTGATGCGCACCAACGTCGACAGCATGTTCCACGTCGGCCAGGCGGTCGCACGCCGCATGGTGCCGCGCGGGCGCGGGCGCATCGTCAACATCTGCTCGGTGCAGAGCGAGCTCGGCCGCCCCGGCATTGCGCCGTATGCCGCGACCAAGGGCGCGGTGAAGATGCTGACCAAGGGCATGGCGATCGACCTCGGGCCCTACGGCATCACCGTCAACGGCCTGGGTCCGGGCTACTTCAAGACCGAGCTGAACGCCAAGCTCGTCGACGACCCGCAGTTCAGCGCCTGGCTGATCAACCGCACGCCGTGCCGCCGCTGGGGCGAGGTCGACGAGCTGGCCCCGGCCGCCGTGTTCCTCGCCAGCGATGCGGCGCGCTTCGTCAACGGCCATATCCTCTATGTGGACGGCGGCGTGACCGCCACACTTTAGGAGCCTCCTTGACGACCTTCAGCAAAGTCATCCTGTTCACCGACACCGACGGCCGCGCCCGCTTCCGTGAAGAAGCCGTGCCCCTGACCGAAGGCAAGCCGGCCGCACGGCTGTCGCCGCTGATGCCCTCGGGCGGCCTGCAGCTGCGCGAAAGCCCGGTCGGCTTTCGCAGCGAATTTCATTGCACCGACAACCCGCAATGGGTCTTCATCCTCGGCGGGCAGATGGAGATCGGGCTGCAGGACGGCAGCTCGCGGGTCTTCTCGCCCGGCCAGCATTTCTACTCGGCCGATGTCCTGCCGGCCGGCGCGGCCTTCGATCCGGCCGTGCACGGGCACTGGAGCCGCCAGGTCGGCCCGGATCCGCTCATCACTGCCTTTGTACGCGGCTGAATCGACAAAACGTGGCCACCCACCTACCCGTCATCAAGAACGTCCACGGCAACACGCTGGACGTGCTGGGCGAGGCCATCGTCGCCGGCCGTTATCCGCCGGGCCTGGCGATCCCGCCCGAGCCGATGTTGTGCGAGGAGCTCGGCATCAGCCGCACCGTCGTGCGCGAAGCGGTGAAGTCGCTGGTCGCCAAGGGGCTGCTGGTGACCGGGCCGAAACTCGGCACCCGCGTGATGCCCGAGGAACACTGGAACTGGTTCGACCCCGACGTCGTCGTCTGGCAATCGAAGATCGGCCTGACGCGCGAGTTCCTGCGCGACCTGCAGGAGCTGCGCCGCGTCGTCGAGCCAGCAGCCGTGCGGCTGGCCGCCGAGCGCGCCACGGCCCAGGACATCGGCGAGATCGAGGTCGCCTTCGCCGGCATGAAGGCGGCGATCGAACAGGGCGGCGACTACGTCACGCACGACCTGCGCTTCCACCAGGGCCTGCTGCGCGCCTGCCACAACCGCATGTTGGTACAGATGAGCAAGGCGCTCGGCGCGCTGCTGCGCACCAGCTTCGAGATCTCGACCTCCCGGCCCGACGGTCCTGCCAGCTCGCTGCCGCTGCATCGCGCGGTGCTCGATGCCGTCATCGCACGCTCGCCGCCGCGCGCCGAGCGCGCCATCCTGACGCTGATCGACAGTGCGCGCGAGGACATCGAGCAGGTGCTGGCGTCGCGGCGCAAGCTGCCCTCGTTGAGCCAGCCGGCCCCGCCGCTGAAGGCGCGCGTGCCGTCGATCACCCGCTAACTTCCGAACGACACGGAGCTTCAATCCATGGATGTGCTGATCACCGGAGGCGCCGGCTTCGTCGGCACGCGGCTGGCGCGCGAGCTGCTCGGGCGCGGCGAGCTGGACGGCCGCGCCATCCGGCGCCTGGTGCTGGCCGACCAGGTCGCGCCGCCGCCGGCGCTGGCGCTCGATGCGCGCGTCGAAACACGCGTCGGCGCGCTGCTCGACCAGTGCGCCACGCTGCGCGACGAGCCCTTCGACGCGGTGTTCCACCTGGCCTCGGCGGTCAGCGGCGAATGCGAGCGCGACTTCGAGCTCGGCCTGCGCTCGAACCTCGACACCACGCGCGCGCTGCTCGACGCGCTGCGCGCCGCCGGCAACGCGCCGCGCCTGGTCTTTTCCAGCACGATCGCCGTCTTCGGCAACGACGCCCGCCACCCGCTACCGCCGGAGGTGAACGACGACACGCTGCCGGTGCCGCAGACCTCCTACGGCACGCACAAGCTGATGTGCGAATACCTGATCGCCGACTACAGCCGCAAGGGCTTCATCGACGGCCGCTCGGCGCGGCTGGCCACCGTCACGGTGCGGCCGGGCCGGCCCAACGGCGCCGCGTCGTCGTTCTTCAGCGGCATCGTGCGCGAGCCGCTGGCCGGCGTCGAATCGATCTGCCCGGTCGCGCCGGCGGTGCGGCACGGCTTGTCGTCGCCGCGGCGCACCGTCGAGGGGCTGATCGCGCTCTTCGAAGCCGACCGCGAACACCTGGGCAGCCGGCTGGCGCTGAACCTGCCAGCGCTCAATGTGAGCGTGCAGCAGATGCTCGACGCGCTCGAAGCGGTGGCCGGCCGCGCGGTGCGCGACCGCGTGCGCTTCGAAGCCGATCCGGCGATCGTGCGCATCGTCGACGGCTGGCCCACCGGCGTGATCGCGGCGCGCGCGGCCGCGCTCGGGCTGCGCCCGGAGACCAGCTTCGAGCACGTCATCGCCGCCTACATCGAGGACAACGCCGGCGATGCCGCCGCGCTGCGCGGCCTGCCCGGAAGGGGCGCATGAACCAGATCGACCTGCGCGATCGTGTCGCGGTGATCACCGGCGGCGCGCAAGGCATCGGCTACGCCACCGCCGAACGGCTGCTGCAGTCGGGCGCCCGCGTGCTGCTGTGGGACATGGATGCCGATCGGCTGGCCGCGGCGCGCGAGACGCTGGCGGCGTTGGGGCCGGTCGACACCGCGGTCGTCGAACTGTGCGACGAAGCCGCGGTCAACGATGCCGCGGCGCGCGCCGGCCGCGTCGACATCCTCGTCAACAACGCCGGCATCACCGGCGGCAACGCGCCGACCTGGGAGCTCGATCCCGCCACCTGGCGCCGCGTGATCGAGGTCAACCTGATCGCGCCCTACCTGACCTGCCGCGCGCTGGTGCCGGGCATGCTGAACGCGGGCTACGGCCGCATCATCAACATCGCCTCGGTGGCAGGCAAGGAAGGCAACCCGAACGCCTCGCACTACAGCGCGTCGAAGGCCGGGCTGATCGCGCTGACCAAGTCGCTGGCCAAGGAGACCGCGCAGCGCGGCGTGCTGGTCAACGCCGTTGCGCCGGCCGCGGCGCGCACGGCGATCTTCGACTCGATGACGCCGCAGCACATCGAGTACATGCTCGGCAAGATCCCCATGGGCCGCTTCGTGATGCCGGCGGAGATCGCTGCGCTCGTCGCCTGGCTGGCCAGCGCCGACTGCTCGTTCTCGACCGGGTCGGTGTTCGATATCTCGGGCGGCCGGGCGACGTACTGAGACGCCACCCATTCGAGCGTCAAGTCGCGGCCCGTTGCGGTCGTTCGGCGCCGCATGCAGAGACTGAGCGAGCCAAGGCCACGGGGTACCCGCTGCCGCTCGTGTCCCCCGGTCGCTCCGCTCCCTCCTCCTCTTACCTCGCTGCAGCGGGTACCCCATGCCCTTGGCAACGGCACCGCGGTGGCACGCGAAGAGTAAATTCCAGGGCCGTGCCGGATCGGGACGGCAGGGTGTCCTGTGGAGCGAGGTAAGAGGAGGAGGGAGCGGAGCGACCGGGGGACACGAGCGCAACAGGGCACCCTGGCGGCCTGATCTCGCTGAGTCTTCAATCGCAACGACCGCTCAGGGCCGTGAGCAGACCGTCGCTTCAAGTCCCGACATCGGTCCCGCTCATACCGTGCGCATGCCACGCCGGCCGCCGCAGCAAGACGCCACAATGGCCGCACGATGTCCACGCAGACGCTGCTCTGGATCGACGACCACACGCCGCTGCCGCCGACGCGCCGCGCGCTCGGACCCGACAGCGAGGCACCGGGGCTGCTGGCCGCCGGCGGCCGCGTCACCCCGGCGCGGCTGGAGGAGGCCTACCGTCACGGCGTCTTCCCCTGGTACAGCCCGGGCCAGCCGGTGCTCTGGTGGAGCCCCGATCCGCGCATGGTGCTGCACGTGGCCGACTTCAGGCTCTCGCATTCGCTGCGCAAGACGCTGCGCCGCTTCGTCCGCGACCCGGCCTGCGAGATCCGCATCGACAGCGCCTTCGCCGCGGTGATGCAGGCCTGCGCCAGCGTGCCGCGTGAGGGCCAGCACGGCACCTGGATCGTGCCCGAGCTGCTGCAGGCCTACGGCGCCTGGCATGCATTGGGCCGCGTGCACAGCGTCGAGACCTGGATCGGCGGCGAGCTGGTCGGCGGGCTCTACGGCGTCGGCATCGGCCGCATGTTCTATGGCGAATCGATGTTCGCCTTCCGCACCGATGCGTCGAAGATCGCGCTCGCCGCGCTGGTCGCCTTCTGCCGCGCGCACGGCATCGGGCTGATCGATTGCCAGCAGCACACCCGGCACCTGGCCTCGTTTGGTGCGCAGGAAATCCCACGTCCGGCGTTTGAAGCCCACTTGGCGTACGCGCTGGCCGCGCCGGCACCGCCGACCTGGGCCTATCATTCCGGGCTGTGGGCGCAGCTGGGAATCGGCGCGCCCGCATCCGACCGAAGCCCTTCCCAGACGGCGTGACGCATCCGAAAGAACTCCCGCTCTCGTCGCTGCAGTTCTACGCGACGGCGCCCTACCCCTGCAGCTACCTGCCGGACCGGCTGGCGCGCTCGCAGGTGGCGACGCCGAGCCACCTGATCCATGCCGACGCGTATTCCGGCCTGGTGGCCAACGGCTTCCGGCGCAGCGGCATGTTCACCTACCGGCCCTACTGCGATTCCTGTCGCGCCTGCGTGCCGCTGCGCGTGCCGGTGGCAGCCTTCGAGCCCAACCGCAGCCAGCGCCGCACCTGGAAACGCCACGGCCACCTGAAGGCGCGCGTGCTGCGCCTGTGCTTCGTGCCCGAGCACTACCAGCTCTACCTGCGCTACCAGTCCGGCCGCCACGCCGGCGGCGGCATGGACCACGACAGCGTCGACCAGTACACGCAGTTCCTGCTGCAAAGCCGCGTCAACTCGCGGCTGGTCGAATTCCGCGAGCCGACGCCCGACGGCAGCGGCAACGGCGAGCTGCGCATGGTGGCCATCGTCGACGTGCTCAACGACGGCATCTCCGCCGTCTACACCTTCTACGACCCCGAGTACAAGGGCAGCCTCGGCACCTACAGCATCCTGTGGCAGATCGAGCAGACCCGGCAGCTGAAGCTGCCGCACGTCTACCTCGGCTACTGGATCGCCGAGAGCATCAAGATGAACTACAAGGCCGAGTTCCAGCCGCACCAGGTGCTGATCGACGGCCATTGGCAGTCGCCGCCGCAGCCCGCCTAGCAGCATCCCTACAATCCGGGGATGCCGATTTCCCCGATTCCCGAGCTCGTCACCGAGCTCGCCGCCGGCCGCATGGTGATCCTCGTCGACGAGGAGGACCGCGAGAACGAAGGCGACCTGGTGCTGGCGGCCGACCATGTCAGCCCGGCGGCGATCAATTTCATGGCCAAGCATGGCCGCGGCTTGATCTGCCTGACGCTGACGCGCGAACGCTGCGAACGCCTGCGCCTGCCGCCGATGGCCACCCGCAACGGCACCGTGCACGGCACCGCCTTCACCGTCTCGATCGAAGCGGCCGAGGGCGTGACGACCGGCATCTCAGCCGCCGACCGCGCGCGCACCGTGCAGGCCGCCGTCGGCCGCGAGGCCAAGGCCAGCGACCTGGTGCAGCCCGGCCACATCTTCCCGCTGCAGGCGCAGGACGGCGGCGTGCTGATGCGCGCCGGCCACACCGAGGCCGGCTGCGACCTGGCCTCGATGGCCGGGCTGACGCCGGCCGCGGTGATCTGCGAAATCATGAACGACGACGGCACGATGGCCCGGCTGCCGGACCTCGAGGTCTTCGCTGCCGAGCACGGCCTGAAGATCGGCACCATCGCCGACCTGATCGCCTTCCGCAGCCACAACGAGACGCTGATCGAGCGCGCCGGCGAGCGCGTTCTGCAGACCGCGCAGGGCAGCTTCCACTGCACCGCCTACCGCGACCGCTCGGGCGGCCTGCACCTGGCGCTGCGCCACGGGCAATGGACGGCGACCGACGAGGTGCCGGTGCGCGTGCACGAGCCCTTCACCGCGCTCGATCTGCTCGACGTGGGCGCTTGCTCGCACTCTTGGCCGCTGCCGAAGGCGCTGGCCGCGATCCAGGAGGCGCAGCGCGGCGTCGCGGTGCTGCTGAACTGCGGGCACGATGTGAAGACGCTGCTGCCGCAACTGCTCGGCGACGGCGCCGGTGTCCCTGCGGCGCGCAGCGGCCAGCTCGACCTGCGCACCTACGGCGTCGGCGCGCAGATCCTGCGCGACCTGGGCGTCGGCCGCATGAAACTGCTCGGCAGCCCGCGCCGCATGCCCAGCATGGTCGGCTACGGCCTCGAAGTCACCGGCTTCGTCACCGCCTAGCCACTGAAGAACAACGAAGGACTGAATGCAAAACGCCAACCAGGGCCGCGCAGCCAACCTCGACGGTGACGGTCTCGCGATCGGCATCGTGCAGGCGCGCTTCAACGCCGAGCTGACGGCCAAGCTCGCCGAAGCCTGCCTCGCCGAGCTGAAGACGCTGGGCATCGAGCCCAAGCTGATCACCCACGTCACGGTGCCCGGCGCGCTCGAGATCCCGGTAGCGCTGAAGGCGATGGCCGACAGCGAGGACTACGACGCCTTGATCGCGCTCGGCTGCATCATCCGCGGCGAGACCTACCACTTCGAGCTGGTCGCCAACGAGAGCGGCGCCGGCGTCACCCGCGTCTCGCTCGACCACCAGCTGCCGATCGCCAACGCGATCCTGACGGTCGAGAACGAGGCCCAGGCCTGGGCCCGCGCCGAGGACAAGGGTCGCGATGCGGCGCGCGTCGCGGTCGAGATGGCCAATCTGATGGACGAGCTGGAATGAGCGACGCTCCGAAAACGGCCGCGAAGGCAGCGGCCAAGCCGCCGCGGCCGAAATCGGCGCGCCGCCGCTCGCGTGAGCTGGCTCTGCAAGGCCTGTACGAATGGCTGGTCGGCGGCGCCGAAGTCACGACGATCGAGGCCCACATGCGCGAGCAGGAAGGCTTCGACAAGGCCGACCGCGTGCACTTCGATGCGCTGCTGCAGGGCTGCATCGCCGAAGCCGTCGACCTCGACGCGGTGCTGGCCCGCCACGTCGACCGCAAGACCACGGAGCTGTCGCCGGTCGAGCACGGCGTGCTGCTGATCGGCGCCTACGAGCTGAAGCACTGCATCGACATTCCGTACCGCGTCGCGATCAACGAGGCGGTCGAGCTGGCCAAGGCCTTCGGCGGCACCGATGGCCACAAATACGTCAACGGCGTGCTCGACAAGACGGCCGGCGATCTGCGACCGGTGGAAGTGGCCGCCAAGCGCGCTGCCGGCTGAAGCGCCGATGAAAACCGCGCGCCGGCTCGACCACATCGAGCCCTTCTACGTCATGGAGTGCGCGAAGGCAGCGTTCGAGATCGCCGCCAGCGCCGAGTGCGACCCGCGCCAGGGCGGCGAGCCGATGATCTTCCTGAACATCGGCGAGCCCGACTTCACCGCGCCGCCGCTGGTACGAGAAGCCGCCGAGCGCGCGATCCGCGACGGCCGCTCGCAGTACACGCAGGCCACAGGGCTGCCGGAACTGCGCGAGCGGCTGTCGCAGTGGTACGCCACGCGCTTCGGGCTGGACATCCCGGCCCGCCGCATCGTCATCACCGCCGGTGCGTCGGCCGCGCTGCAGCTGGCCTGCCTGGCGCTGTTCGAGGCCGGCGACGAAGTGCTGATGCCGGACCCGAGCTACCCGTGCAACCGCCATTTCGTCGCCGCCGCCGAAGCCGTGGCGCGGCTGCTGCCGGCGAGCGCGGAACACCGCTTCCAGCTCGACGCCGCGGCTGTCGAGGCCGCCTGGAGCCCGGCGACGCGCGGCGTGCTGCTGGCCTCGCCGTCGAACCCGACCGGCACCTCGATCCATCCCGACGAGATGCGGCGCATCGATGCCGTCGTGCGCGCGCGCGATGGGGTAACGATCGTCGACGAAATCTACCTCGGCCTGAGCTACGACGAGACCTACGGCCACAGCGCGCTGCAGCTCGGCGAGCACGTGGTCTCGGTCAACAGCTTCAGCAAGTACTTCAACATGACCGGCTGGCGCCTGGGCTGGCTGGTGCTGCCGGAGGCGCTGGTGGCGCCGGTCGAGCGGCTGGCGCAGAACCTCTATATCTGTGCGTCGACGATCGCCCAGCATGCGGCGCTGGCCTGCTTCGAACCCGAGTCGATCGCCGAATACGAGCGCCGGCGCGCCGAGTTCCGCCGCCGCCGCGACCACGTCGTGCCGGCGCTGAACCGGCTCGGCCTGAGCGTGCCGGTACTGCCCGACGGCGCGTTCTACGCCTACGCCGACTGCAGCGCGCACCATGCCGACAGCTGGGCGTTCTGCTTCGAGCTGATGAAGAGTGCGCACGTCGCGCTGACGCCGGGCCGCGATTTCGGCCGCGCCGAGCCGCGCCGCTGGCTGCGCCTGTCGTTCGCCAATTCGATGGAGCAACTGGACGAGGCTTTGCAACGGCTGACACGCGTGCTGTGACATTTGCACGCCGTGCGGGCGTGCAGGGGTGACAACCGGTAAACATCCGGCACAAGCCCACGCATTTGGAATCACGGTCTCCCCGCAGCGCCCTTTAAGCTGCGCCCGGTGAAGCCAAGCCGCCCCTCCGCCCGCGACATGCCGGCCTTCGCGCCGACGCAAATCGATCCGAATCCGCCGCCGCTGGCGCCGGACGAGTGGCCACCGGCCACCTTCGCCGACGATTCGGCGCCGGTGCCGCTGGACCTGATGCCCGAGCCCAACCAGGGCGAGCCGACGATCGGCCATGTCGGGCGCTATGCGCTGAAGCAGCGGCTCGGCGAAGGCGGGCTGTCGCGCGTCTACACCGCCTGGGATCCGATCCTGTCGCGCAACCTGGCGATCAAGACGCTGGAGCTCGGCGCGGTCGGCACGATGCGCGAGACGCTGAACGCGATGATCCTCAACGAGGCCCGCGCGGTCGCCGGCCTGTCGCATCCGAACATCGTCACGGTCTTCGACGCCGGGCTGTCCGAGCGCGGCGTCTACATCGCGATGGAGCAGCTGCCGGGCCAGGACCTGCGCGCGCTGCTCGCCGAAGGCTGGCGCCCCGACGTCTACCGCACCGCGAAGCTGGTGCGCCGCGTCGCCGATGCGCTGACCTATGCGCACGCCAAGGGCGTGATCCACTGCGACATCAAGCCGGCCAACATCCTGATGGTCGACCAGCGCAAGCCCAAGGTGCTCGACTTCGGCATCGCCCGCATCGCCCACCAGCCCGGCGCGCCGATGCTCGAAGGCCTGATCACCGGCACGCCGCACTACCTGGCGCCGGAGCAGATCCGCGGCGGCCCGGTCGACGAGCGCTGCGATGTCTATTCGCTCGGCGTCGTGCTGTACGAGCTGCTGACCGGCCGCAAGGCCTTCGGCGGCACCTCGCTGACTTCCATCACGCAGGCCGTGCTCGAGGGCAACCCGGTGCCGGCGCATGCGCTGGTGCCCGGACTGCCGGTCGAGCTGTCGGAGATCGCCAGCCGCGCGATGGCGCTCGACCCGGCACAGCGTTACCCGTCGGCACGCGAGATGTCGATGGCCATCCGGCGCTGGCAGGCCCAGGCCGCGGCGCAGGCGCAGGCGACGGCCAGCGCGCACGCGGCCGCCGTCGCGGCCAAGGCCAAGGCAGCCTCGCCCGCGGCGACCTCCATTCGGCGAGCCACCCGCCGGCGCCGCGGCGTCGCCCTGGCGGCGATGGCTGCGCTCTTGATCCTCGCCGCGACCGCGGCGCTGCTGTGGCCGGGCGCATCGCCCTGAGATGTCAGCCCCCAGCTCACTTCGTTCGCGGCCCCCAAGGGGCGCTCAGTCGGCTCGGGAGCGGCCCAGCGCCGACTGAGGCCCTGCAGCCGAAGAGCCCTCGGCTATCATCGCCCGGGCCGATGTCCGCGCCCGTCCCCCTGCCCACCCGCCAGCAGCCGTTCCGCTACACCGTGCGCGTGTACTGGGAAGACACCGACGCCGGCGGCGTGGTGTTCTACGCCAACTACCTGAAATTCTTCGAACGCGCGCGCACCGAGTGGCTGCGCTCGCTCGGCGTCCAGCAGCAGGCCTTGCGCGAGACGAGCGGCGCGATCTTCGTCGTCACCGACACGGCGCTGCGCTACAAGCAGCCGGCCCGGCTCGACGACCAGCTCGCGATCACCGTCATCGTCGATGAGTTCCGGCCGGCGTCGATGCGCCTGGCGCAGCAGGCCTGGCGCGGCGACGAGCTGCTGTGCGAAGGTGAAATCCGCATCGGCTGCGTCGACGCCGGAACCTTTCGCCCCTGCCGCATTCCTTCCGCGATCACCACCTTGTTCCAATGAATCAGGATCTTTCCATCGTCAACCTCGTGCTGCAGGCCAGCCTGGTCGTGCAGCTGGTGATCGCCGGGCTGATGGTGACCTCGCTGGCCAGCTGGACGGTGATCTTCTCGAAGGTCTTCGGCTTGCGCCGCCTGCGCGGCAACAACGAGGACTTCGAGCGCGAGTTCTGGTCCGGCAAGAACCTGAACGATCTGTACAACGCCGCCGGCACCAAGCCGAAGACGGCGCCGATGGAGCGCCTGTTCGCCTCCGGCATGCGCGAGTTCCTGAAGCTGCGCGAGCGCCGGCTCGAGGCCGCCTCGCAGCTCGACGGCGCGCGCCGCGCGATGCGCGCGAGCCTGCAGCGCGAGCTCGACATGATGGAGGGCAGCGTCGGCTTCCTGGCCTCGGTCGGCTCGGTCAGCCCCTACGTCGGGCTGTTCGGCACGGTGTGGGGGATCATGCATGCCTTCGTCGGGCTGGCGAACGTGCAGCAGGTGACGCTGGCCACCGTCGCCCCCGGCATCGCCGAAGCGCTGGTGGCCACCGCGATCGGCCTCTTTGCCGCCATCCCGGCGGTCGTCGCCTACAACCGCATCGCGCGCGACATCGACCGCATCGCGATCCAGCTCGAGACCTTCATGGAAGAGTTCTCGAACATCCTGCAGCGCAATGCCGGCGCGCCTCAGCAGCCGCACTGACGCGCACAAGGAGCGTTAGATGCCCGCCGTCGCGTCCCGAGGTTCGCACCGCCGCCGCGCGGTCAGCGAGATCAACATGGTGCCCTTCATCGACGTGATGCTGGTGCTGCTGATCATCTTCATGGTCTCCGCGCCGCTGATCCCCAGCGGCCTGGTCGAGCTGCCCTCGGTGGGCAAGGCGGCGCAGAAGCCGGACAAGGTGATCGAGGTCATCGTCGGCACCGACGAGCGCATCCGCCTGCGCGTCGACGGCGGTGAACCGACGCCGACGACGATGAAGCAGCTCGGCGAGAAAGTGAAGCAGCTGCAGGCCGGCAATGCGCAGGTTCCGGTGGTGATCTCGGCCGACAAGAACGTCAAGTACGAGCAGGTCGTGCAGGCGATGGACCGGCTGCAGAAGAGCCAGATCGCGCGCGTCGGGCTGGCGGTGCGGCAGGGCAATTGAGGCTTCTCTCGTGACCTCGGCCGTCCTCGGTCCGCGCGACATCTGGAAGCCCGAGCAGCCGGGCGGCTTCGGCGTCGGCGCGATGATGGCGCTGATCGCGCATGCCGCGCTGGTGGCGATGCTGGCGGTCGGCGTCAACTGGCGCAGCAGCAGCCCGACCGAGACGATCGTCGCAGCCGAGCTGTGGGCCGCGGTGCCCGAGATCGCCGCACCGAAGCCGGTCGAGCCGCCGCCGCAGCCGACGCCCAAACCGGTCGAGAAGCCCCAGCCCGACCCGCGCATCGAACAGCAGCAGCGCGACGCGCAGATCGCGATCGAGAAGGCCGAGCGCGACAAGAAGCGCAAGCAGGAAGAGCTCGAGGAAAAGCTCAAGCAGGACAAGCTGAAGGAAGAGAAGCTCAAGGAAGAAAAGAAGCGCACCGAGCTGGCCGCCAAGATGCGCGAGCAGCAGCTGGCGCGCCTGCGCGACCTGGCAGGCGCCACCGGCCCGGGCGCGCCGACCTCCACCGGCACCGCCCAGCGCGACGCCGCACCGTCGAAGGACTACGGCGGCCGCATCAAGGCGCGCGTCAAGCCCAACATCCTGCTGACGGCCGAGATCCTCGGCAACCCGATCGCCGAGGTCGAGGTGCGCTGCGCGCCCGACGGCCGCATCGTCGGCCGCCGCATCGTCACGCCCAGCGGCAACCCGCTGTGGGACGAGACCGTGCTGCGGGCGATCGACCGCACCGAGGTCTTCCCGCGCGACATCGACGGGCGTGTGCCCTCCCCGATGCTGCTGAAGTTCGCGCGGCAGGAGTAGCGCGAAGACCCCGGCCTGCTAACTCCGGATATCCCCGCCGGCGATCCAGCGCCGCAGCAGCCAATGGTCCACTGACCAGCGCCCCGGCCCCCACAGCAGCAGCCCGATCAGCAGGCTGCCCCAGAACATGTGCTGCTGCAGCGCAGCGTCGGTGATCTCGGGCAGCGCGATCACCGCAACCGCATTGACGACGAACAGCCCCAGCGCGCCGAAGCGGGTCGCGATGCCCAGCGCCAGCAGCAGCGGCAAGACCAGCTCGGCGGCGGTGCCGAGCATCGCGGCCAGCATCGGCGACAGCAGCGGCACGTGGTACTCGTCCATGAACAGCGCGAGCGTGGTGTCCCAGTCGCGCAGCTTGGTCAGCCCGGAATAGAAGAACACCTTCGCGACGTACAGGCGCGCGGCCAGCAGCGCCAGCGGCTGCAGGGCCTCGAGCAGGTGGGTGATGCGCATCGCTGGCACCGCCAGCGCGCGCAGGGTGGAAGTCCCGTTCATCGTTCCTCTTCTCCGGAAAATTCCAGGCACGGCAGCACCGCTGCCAGCCAGCCGTGCTGCAGCGCCTGCAGCAGCCAGGGTTCGAACTGAAATTCGGCGCCGGCGGCGTCGAGCGCCAGTGCCAGCGGCCGCGCCGCGAGCAGCGCGGTGGTGAAGGCGGCGTCGGCATCCGCCAGCGCCAGCACACGCGGGCGCCAGCCTTCGCGCCAGACCAGCGCGTGCTCGCCGGTGCCGGCCTCCAGCGCCGCGCGCACGCGGCTGAAACGGTCGGCCTCGCTGCTGCGGTGCGCGTGCCAGATCGCGGCCACCGGCCAGCGCGAGGACACCAGCAGCACACTCGGCCGCAGCACCATCGCCAGCGCCTCGGGCGCATCGGTGCCCAGCCGTGGCAGGCCTTCGGGCGGCTGGTGCACGTCGGCGGCGGCTTCGGCGCGGTGCACCGCCCAATCCAGCCGCGCGGCGTCGGCCAGATACGGCACGTCGGCCAGCTGCGGATCGGCGGCGATGAAGCCGGGCAAGGCCGCGCCATAGGCTGCCATATCACCGCAGGTGGGCGGCTGCGCGCGCCAGAAGGCCGCGGCCAGCGCCACGAAGCTCGCTTCGCCGACGAGCTGCTCGACGGTCGGGAATGCCGTGGCCAGCGCGCGCCCGGCCACGGCCTCGCCGTTGCTGCGGTAGGCCGCCAGCGAACGCTGCTCGCGTGCCGGCGTCTCGCGCAGCCAGCCGCGCAGCGCACCCTCGGGGGCCTCGCGCCACAGCGAGCGCAGCAGCAGTTGCTGGCGCAGCGCTTCGCGCTCGCGCGCGTCGGTGCAGCTCATGCGACCACCGCCTCTTCCGCGCGGCAGCACACCGCCTCGTCGACGATGCGCTGCGCGATCGCCGCCTCGTCGAGCAGCACGTCCAGCGGCGGCAGGTCGGTGTCCCATTCGATCAGCGTCGGCACGGCACCGAGCCGTTCGATCGCATGGCGATAGGCCTGCCAGACCGGCGCGGCGACGCGGCTGCCGTGGTCGTCGATGACGATGTCGCCCAGGTCGGCGTGGCCGGCCAGGTGGATCTCGCCGACCGCGGACGGATCCAGCGCATCGATGAAATCGCAGGTCGTGCGCAGCGCCGGCACGCCGGCGTTCAGCGCATTGACGACCAGGTTGTTGATGTCCAGCAGCAGGCCGCAGCCGGTGCGGCGTGCCAGCCGGTTGAAGAAATCGGCCTCGGCCAGGCTGTCGTCGGCCCAGCGCAGGTAGGCGCTCAGGTTCTCGACCAGCAGCGGCCGCTTCAGCCGATCCTGCACGCGCTGCACGTTGGCCGCCATGATGGCCAGCGACGCCGGCGTGAAGGCGATCGGCAGCAGGTCGTTGGCATGCAGAACCGGCTTGGCCGGAGCCAGCGGCGCGCGGGCGAAGCTGGCGTGATCGCTGACGCGCACCGGATCGATGCGCTCGACGAGTTGTGCCAGCCGGTCGAGGTGCCACGGATCGAGCCCGGCGGCCGAGCCGAGGGCCAGGCCGACGCCGTGCAGGCTGACCGGATAGGCCGCGCGGCCTTCTTCCAGCACGGCCAGCGCGGCGCCGCCCTCGGCGAAGAAGTTCTCCGAATGCACCTCGATGAACGCCAGCGCCGGCCGGCGCTGCATCAGCTCGGCGTAGTGCGGCTGGCGCCAGCCGATGCCGGCGTGGAGTTCGGGGCTGCTCATCGGAGAACCGCTTCGCGTGAGGTCGTGGCGATTACTTCTTGGCCTTGGCCTTGGCTTCCGCTTCGGACAAGCCCTTCATGTCCTTGCAGGTGCCCTTGGCGACGTACTTCCACTCGTCGGCGGCCATGTCGGCCTTCGACTGGCCGGCGCAGGAATGCGAGCCGGACAGGTTCGCGCAATCGTTCTGGCCCGCCTTGGCGATGCCGAAGCACTTCTCCTTTTCCTTGGCCTGCGCCGACACCTGGCCGACGAGACCGAGCGCGAGTGCCGAAGCCAGCGCGGAAGAGAGGATCAGACGTTGGTTCATGAAATGACTCCAGTGGGATGAGAGAACAGACAACAACGGATCAGCCTTGCGTTCCGTTCACCTCGTCTGCAAGGCAGCAGCGGGTGACGGACGTCTGTCGGCTGCCCCGGAGAATTCCTTACACTGCCGGTCGTTTCAATCCCTCCGAAACCCTTCGTGACCGATTTCGCGCGCCAGGTCGAAACGCTGCGGCCGCAGCTGTTGCGTTTCGCGCGCAGCCAGTTGCGCAACGACGCCTGGGCCGAGGACGCGGTGTCCGAGACGCTGCTGGCGGCGCTGGAGAAGCCGCAGTCCTTCGCCGGCCAGTCGCAGCTGAAGACCTGGCTGATAGGAGTGCTCAAGCACAAGGTGGTCGACCAGCTGCGCCGCCACACGCGCGAGGCGACGATCCTCAGCAACGACGACGGCGAGGACATCGACGAGGCGCTGTTCGACGAGACCGGCCACTGGCGCGACAAGCCCGCCGACTGGGGCGACCCCGAGCAGCACTGCGGCCAGCGCCAGTTCCTGATCGTGATGGAGGCCTGCATCGAGCTGCTGCCGCCGACGCAGGGGCGCGTCTTCATGATGCGCGAGTGGCTCGAGCTGGAGACCGACGAGATTTGTAAGGAACTGCAGATCACGTCGACGAACCTGTGGGTCTTGCTGCACCGCGCCCGACTGCGGCTGCGGGATTGCCTGCAACTACGCTGGTTCGACCGCCGGCCCGACACACGATGAAACTGCGCCGCACCTGCAAGGAAGTGACCCGGCTGGTCCTCGAATCGGAGGACCGCTCGCTCAGCGCCGTCGAGAAGATCGCGCTGCAGTTCCACTGGCGCGCCTGCGAGGCCTGCACGCGCTTTCGCGAACAGGCGCGCACGATGCGCCGGGCGATGGATCGCTGGCGCAGCTACCGCGACGAAGGCTGATCAGTCGATCGTTCCGGCGGCCAATCGCAGATCGGTCGCACGCGTCAGCGTGATCGCCACCGCCAGCTCGATCGCCTGCACCTGCTGCACCAGCGACAACGGCCGCGCGCCGGGGTGGCGTGCCGCCTGCTCAGGCAGCGGCGGCAGGTGGATGAAGCCGCCGCGGATGCCGGGCGTCGCCTGCAGATGCTGCATCAGGCCGAAGAAGACCTGGTTGCAGACGAAGGTGCCGGCGCTCTGCGACACCTCGGCCGGCAGCCCGGCTTCGCGCAGGCCGGCGCTGATCGCCTTGATGGGCAGGCTCGAGAAGAATGCCGCCGGCGCCTCGGCCTGCACCGGCTCGTCGACCGGCTGCGCGCCCAGGTTGTCCGGGATGCGCGCGTCGACGATGTTGATCGCCACCCGCTCGATCGACACCGCCGAGCGGCTGCCGGCCAGGCCGAGCGCGATCACGCAGCGCGGCTTCAAGCCGTCGAGCGCGTCGAACAGCAGCGGCAGCGCGGTGCGGAAGGCACACGGCAGGCGCCGCGCGACGATCCGGCGGCCAGCGATGCGCCGGCCATCGAGCGTGCGCGCGACTTCCCACGACGGGTTCACCACGTCGCCGCCGAAGGGCTCGAAACCGGTGATCAGGACTTGGTCGTTCATGGCATGGGTTCAGCCGAAGCCGCCGAGGCGCTGCAGCACCGGCTGCAGCGCCGGCAGGTCCGGCGCCTGCCGCAGCAGCCGCTCGGGCGGACACCAAGGATAGGGCAGCTTCGTGACCCAGCCGATCAGCGCGGGCAAGACCTCCGGCGGCAGCAGCTGCATCTGCTCGATCGTGATGTGCAGCGACTGCACCAGGCCTGAGTCCGGCGCGAAGCGCCAGTCGTAGCGGCCGCAGCCGACGCGGTTGATGCCCGAGCCCTTCTCCGACATCACCACCATCCAGTCGCAGCGCCACGAGGCCGACACCGCCGGCGGCGGAACGCCTAAGCAGAAGGTGTAGACGTTCTCGTAGCGCTGGTTGAAGCTCGTGACCAGCAGCTCGGCGATCGCCGCGCGGCCGGCGGTCAGTGCCGGGAAATGAATCGCCGCCGTCTGCACCTGCATCTGCAGCCGCGCGTCGGCGGTGAAGGCCTGGCTCAGCAGGTGCGGTCGGTTGTGGTCCTTGCCGTGCAGATAACAGGTGATTGAATCGGCAGCCGTCGGCATCGTGTCGACAGGCCGTGCGGTGGTTCCGGGCATGCTGGACATCGGACGCTGCGTCAGCCGCCGGTCGCCGGGCCGAAGCCGCCGCCGCCCGGGGTCTCGATGACGAAGACGTCGCCGGCGGCCATCTGCACCGAGCCGATGTGGCTCAAGCCTTCGCGCCGGCCGTCGATGCGCTCGATGCGGTTGACGCCCGGTGCGCCGGCCGAACCGCCGTCGAGCCCGAAGGCGCCGCGGCTGCGGCCATTGGACAGGATCGATGCGGTCATCGGCTGCAGGAAGCGGATGCGGCGCACGCCGCCGTCGCCGCCGCGCCAGCGCCCCGCGCCGCCCGAGCCGCGGCGGATCTCGTAGCTCTCCAGCCGCACCGGGTAGCGGAACTCGAGCACCTCGGGATCGGTCAGCCGCGAGTTGGTCATGTGCGTCTGCACCACCGCCGTGCCGTCGAAGCCGGGGCCGGCACCGGAGCCGCCGGAGATGGTCTCGTAGTACTGGTGCTCGTCGTCGCCGAAGGTGAAGTTGTTCATCGTGCACTGGCTCGCGGCCATCACGCCGAGCGCGCCGTAGAGCGCATTCGTCACGCACGACGAGGTCTCGACGTTGCCCGCGACCACCGCCGCCGGCGAGCGCGGATTGAGCATGCACCCCTCGGGCACGATGACGTGCAGCGGCTTGAGACACCCGGCGTTCAACGGAATGTCGTCGTCGACCAGCGTGCGGAAGACGTACAGCACCGCGGCCATCGTCACCGCCTTGGGCGCGTTGAAATTGTTCGGCAGCTGCTCGCTGGTGCCGCTGAAGTCGATCGTGGCGCTGCGCTGCTGCGCGTCGACCGACACGCGCACGACGATCTGCGCGCCGTTGTCCAGCGGCAGCTCGAACGAGCCGTCGTTCAGCGCGGTGATCACGCGGCGCACCGATTCCTCGGCGTTATCCTGCACGTGGCGCATGTACGCAGCGACCGTCTCACGGCCGAATTGCGTGACCATCGCGCGCAGCTCCTGCACGCCCTTCTCGTTGGCGGCGATCTGTGCGCGCAGGTCGGCAATCGTCTGGTCGGGGTTGCGCGCCGGCCAGTTTCCGCTGGCGAGCTGCGCGCGCAGTTCTTCATTGCGCAGATGCCCGTCACGCACCAGCAGGAAGTTGTCGAACAGCACGCCCTCCTCTTCGATCGTGCGCGAGAACGGCGGCACCGAGCCCGGCGTGATGCCGCCGATGTCGGCATGGTGGCCGCGGCTGGCGACGTAGAAGCTGGGCTGCTTGTCCGCAGTCTCCAAGTACACCGGCGTGACCACCGTGACGTCGGGCAGGTGGGTGCCGCCGTGGTACGGGTCGTTCAGCACGTAGACGTCGCCCTGGTGCATCGTCGGGTTGCGCTGGATCACTGTCTTGATCGATTCGCTCATCGAACCCAGGTGCACCGGCATGTGCGGCGCATTGGCGATCAGCTGGCCTTCGGCATCGAACAGCGCGCACGAGAAGTCCAGGCGCTCCTTGATGTTCACCGAGTGAGCCGTGTTCTGCAGCCGCAGGCCCATCTGCTCGGCGATGTTCATGAACAGGTTGTTGAAAACCTCGAGCATCACCGGATCGGCCTCGGTGCCGATCGCATGCGCGGTGAAACGCGCGCGGATGCGCTCCAGCGTCAGCGAGCCGTCGTCGCCCAGGCGCGCCTGCCAGCCGGGCTCGACAACGGTCGTCGCGTTGCGCTCGGCGATCACCGCCGGGCCGTCGATCATCGCGCCGGCGGGCAGCTCTTCGCGCACATGCAGGGCGGCCTCGCGCCAGGCATCGCCGGAGCCGTCGTCGGCCGCGGCGTACATGCGCACTGCCGCCAGCGCGGCCGGCCGCTGCGAGACGCTGAAGGCGTCCGGCACGGGTTCCACCAGCCCCTCGCCGGCGCCGACGGCCTCGACCGACACCGCCTCGATGATCAACGCTCGATCGGGCATCAGGAAGGCGAAGCGCTGGCGATACGCGGCCTCGAACTCGGCCTGCGCGCTGCGCGCGTCGCCGAAGGCCACTTCGAGCGCGGTGTCGGTGCCTTCGTAGCGCAGGTGCAGGCGTTCGCGCCGCGCGATGCGGTCGACCGGCACGCCCTGCGCGGCGACTTCGCCGGCCGCCGATGCGCCGAGCTCGGCCAGCTTGTCGCGCGCCACCTGCAGCCCGCCGGAATCGAGCGGCTGCTCGAGCGACGATTCGCGCATCGCGATCTGGTCGGCCAGGCCCATGCCGTAGGCCGACAGCACTCCCGCCAGCGGGTGCACCAGCACGCGCTGCATGCCCAGCGCATCGGCCACCAGGCAGGCATGCTGGCCACCGGCGCCGCCGAAGCACTGCAGCGTGTAGCCGGTGACGTCGTAGCCGCGGGCGACCGAGATGCGCTTGATCGCATTGGCCATGCTGGCCACCGCGATCTGCAGCGCGCCGGCAGCGACCGCCTCCGGCGTCGTCGGCTTGCCGGTGACGGCGGTCATGCGCTGCGCCAGCTGCGTGAAACCGGCGACCACCGCATCGCGGTCGAGCGACTGGTCGGCCGCGGGTCCGAAGACCTTCGGGAAATGCGCCGGCTGGATCTTGCCGAGCATCACGTTGGCATCGGTCACCGCCAACGGGCCGCCGCGGCGGTAGCAGGCCGGGCCGGGATTGGCGCCGGCCGACTCGGGGCCGACGCGCAGCCGGGCGCCGTCGAAGCTGATGATCGAGCCGCCGCCGGCAGCCACCGTGTGGATGCTCATCATCGGCGCGCGCATGCGCACGCCCGCCACCTGCGTCTCGAACGCGCGCTCGAAGGCACCGGCGAAGTGCGACACGTCGGTCGACGTGCCGCCCATGTCGAAGCCGATCACCTTGTCGTGGCCGGCCGCCTGCGCCGTGCGCACCATGCCGACGATGCCGCCGGCGGGGCCGGAGAGGATCGCATCCTTGCCCTGGAAGCGGTGCGCTTCCGTCAGGCCGCCCGAGCTCTGCATGAAAAAGAGACGCACCCCCGGCATCTGCCCTTCCACCTGCTCGACATAGCGGCGCAGGATCGGCGACAGGTAGGCATCGACGACCGCGGTGTCGCCGCGCGACACCAGCTTCATCAGCGGGCTGACCTCGTGCGACGCGCTGACCTGCGTGAAGCCGATCTCGCGCGCCAGCCGCGCCGCGGCCTGCTCGTGCGCGGTGTAGCGGTAGCCGTGCATGAAGACGATCGCGCAGGCGCGGACACCGTTGGCATAGGCCTGCTGCAGCGAGCGCTTGAGCGCCGGCTCGTCGAGCGGCTGCACCAGCTCACCGCGCGCGCCGACCCGCTCGTCGGCCTCGATGACCTGCTCGTACAGCAGCTCGGGCAGCACGATGTGGCGGTCGAAGAGGCGCGGCCGCGCCTGGTAGGCGATGCGCAGCGCATCGCGGAAACCGCGCGAGGTGACCAGCAGCGTGCGGTCGCCCTTGCGCTCGAGCAGCGCGTTGGTCGCCACCGTGGTGCCCATCTTCACGCACTCGACCAGCGCCGGCGTGATCGGCTCGCCGCGCTGAAGCCCCAGCAGGCGGCGGATGCCCTCGACCGCGGCATCGCGGTACTGCTCGGGGTTCTCGCTCAGCAGCTTGGCCGTCGCCAGGCTGCCGTCGGGGCGACGCGCGACGATGTCGGTGAAGGTGCCGCCGCGGTCGATCCAGAACTGCCAGCGCGGTTGAGTGGGGGTGTGCATGGATCCTCAGCCTTGAGTGAAATAGGAGATGAACATCTGGTTCGCTTCGGGTCCGACCGAGCGGACCCATTCGAGGGACAACTTCTCGCCGAGCCGGCGCAGCGCCTGCGACAGCTCGGAGGTGACGGGCTCGATGCGCATGCCGTTGCCGCGCAAGGTCTCGACCGATTCGCGCGCCGCCTGTTCGCTCAGGCGCCAGCCGCGCTGCTCGGCGCTGACTGCCGCCTGCAGCAGCAGGCGCTGCTGCCCGGCATCGAGCTTGTCGAAGGCTTCCTTGCGCACCATCAGCAGGTTCTTCGGGAACCAGGCGTTGATCGGATAGTAGAACTTCAGGCCGCTCCAGACCTGGTTTTCGACTCCCGTGACCGCCGAGGTGATCATCGCGTTGATGCGCCCTTCGGCGAGCGCCTGGCCGACCTGGATCATCGGCACGTCGACGGCCTTCGCCTGCAGCAACTCGGCGATGCGCACGGTGGTGGAGTTGTAGGTGCGCATGTTGAGGCCGCGCAAGTCGGTGGCGCCGTTGATCGGGCGCTGCGAGAACAGACCCTGCGGCGGCCACGGCACCGCCATCAGCACGCGCAGGCCGCGACTGGCGAGGTTTGCCTCGATCAACGGCCGCTGGTGGCGCCACAACCGCCGTGCATCGTCGTAGCTGCGCACGATGAAGGGCACGCTGTCGGCGCCGGCCAGCGGCAGGTCCTTGACCAGCCCGGTCATGATCGCCTCGCCCAGCTCGGCCTTGCCGCTCATCAGCCCGGGCAGCATCTGCGGCAGCGGCAGCAGTTTGCCCTCGGTGTGCAGCTCGATGCGCAGCGCACCGGCGCTGAGCTGGGCCAGCTCGTCGGCGAACTGGCGCAGGTTCTGCCCGTGCAGCGAATCGGCGCGGTAGCCGGTGGCCAGGCGCCAGGTGTCTGCGGCCCGGGCCGGGATTCCCCAGGTGGCCCCCGCGGCCGCCAGCGCCAGCGCCAGGCAATCGCGGCGGGAGGAAGTGAGCTGCTCGGACATCGACATCTCCTTCGGGCGCTAGGGAATTCGGACCGGAATCAGCGTGCGTTCAGCGTTCCTTGCCCATCACCAGGTCGGGAACGATCGTCACGATGCTCGGGAACAGCGTGATCAGCGCGATGCACACCACCAGGCAGGCGAAGAACGGGATCGCCGCCTTGGCGATCGTGTTGCTGTCGCGCCCGGTCATGTTCTGCAGCACGAAGAGGTTGAAACCGACCGGCGGCGTGACCTCGGCGATCTCGACCAGCAGGATCACGAAGATGCCGAACCACACCAGGTCGAAGCCGGCCTTCTGCACCATCGGCATCACGACGGCCGCGGTCAGCACGATCATCGAGATGCCGTCGAGCGCGGTGCCGAGCACCAGGTAGACGACGACGAGCACCGAGATCAGCGCGTAGGGCGACAGGTGCATCGCATGCACCCACTCGGCCAGCTCACGCGGGATGCCGGTGAAGGCCATCGTCTTGGTCAGAAAGGCCGCGCCGGCGAGGATGAACATGATCATGCAGCTGGTGCGGGCGGCGCCGAACAGGCTGTCCTTGAAGTTCTGCCACGACAGCGAGCGGCTCCACAGCGCCAGGCCCAGCGCACCGACGACGCCGTAGGCCGCGCATTCGGTGGCCGTGGCGAAGCCGGCGACCAGCACCCAGATGATGAAGATGATCAGCGCGCCGGTGGGGATCAGGTTGCGCGAGCGGCGCAGCTTCTCCATCAGCGTGGTCGGCGGCTCGGGCGGCGGCATCTTGTCCTTGTTGGCCAGGCTCCACCAGGCGATGTAGCCGGAGAACAAGAGCATCAGCAGGATGCCGGGCAGGAAGCCGGCGAGGAAGACGCGGATGATCGACGCATCGGCCGCCACCGCGTAGACCACCATCGTGATCGACGGCGGGATCAGGATGCCCAGCGTGCCGGCGGTGGCCAACGAGCCGAGCGCCATCTTCTCGCTGTAGCCGCGCTTGCGCAGCTCCGGCAGCGCGACCTTCGAGATCGTCGCGCAGGTCGCCGCCGACGAGCCCGACACCGAGCCGAAGATGCCGCAGCCGAGGATCGTCGTGTGCATCAGCCGGCCGGGGATGCGGTTCAGCCACGGGCTCAGGCCTTCGAACATCTCTTCGCTCAGCTTGCTGCGAAAGAGGATCTCGCCCATCCAGATGAACAGCGGCAGCGCGGCCAGCTCCCACGAGGCATTCGATTCCCAGAACGCCGAAAACAGGTTCTTGCCCGGCTCGGTCGTCGTGAAGAAGGCCTGGCCCACCCAGCCGCAGATGGCCAGGGTCATCGCGATCCAGACGCCGCCGGACAACAGCATCAACATCAACAGCAGCAGCGCGCCGCCGACCATCAGGGTATCCATGCTTCAGATCCTTAGCGCGAAGTGCGCTTTAGAGGTCGGAGGAGAAGTCGCCGGCTGCGTGGCGCTCGGCCACCAGGCGTTCGTAGGTCGGCAGCCCGCCGGCCAGCACGATGAAGAACTCGTCGATCACCGCCACCAGCAGCAAGAGCGATCCGAGCGCGAAGCTCATCTGCGGGATCCAGATGGGGATCACCAGCAGCCCTTGCGCCACCTCGTGCACCTGCCAGCTCTCGAAGGTGAAGCGGCAGGCCCACCAGGCGAGGTAGCCGACGGCGACGATGCCGATGGCCAGCGACAGCAGCTCGGCGACACGCCGCGCGCCGGGCGCGAGGCGCTCGGTCAGCAGCGACACGCGCACGAAGTCGCCGTGCTTGAAGGCATGCGCCATCGTCAGGAACGCCGCCGCCGCGCAGAACCACGCGACGACATCGTTGGTGGCGCCGGTGGAGACGCCGAACTCGCGGGCGATGCTCTGCCACACCATCGCCGCGGCGATCAGCGCGACGAACGTGGCGCCGAGCGCGCCCGCACCCAGGTACAGCGCATCGAGCGAGCGCCGCAACGACAGCCGCCGCGCCGGTGCCGTTACTTCTTCATTGCGCACCATTGGAGCGGCCATGCTGTCCATCGTTGTCTCCGTATCGCCCGTTGGGGGGTCTTATTTCCTGAACGCTTCGATGATGGTCTTGCCGTCGTCGCCAGCGGTCTTCATCCACTCGACCGTCATGCGGCCGCCGATGATCTTCAATTCCTTCTTCAGCCCCTCGCTGCTGGTGTCGACCGTCATGCCCTTGGCCGCCAGCTCCTTCATGTACTCGGCGTCCTTCTGCTCGCTGAGCTTCCAGCCGCGCGCGCCGGCGTCTCCGGCGGCCTTCAGCACGGCATCCTGCGTCGCCTTGTCGAGGCCCTCGAAGGCTTTCTGGTTGACGATCACCGCATTGCGCGGCAGCCAGGCATTGACGTCGTAGAAGTACTTGACGTGCTCGTAGAGCTTGCTGTCGATGCCCGAGGCGCTGGAGGTCAGGAAGTTCTGCACCACGCCGGTGGCCAGGCCCTGCGGCAGCTCGGCGAGCTGGATCGTCACCGGCTGCGCGCCGACGTATTCGGCGATGCGCGAGGTGGCCGGGTTGTAGGCGCGCATCTTGGTGCCCTTGAAGTCGGCCATGGTGGCCACCGGCTTCAGGGTATAGAGGCCCTGCGGCGGCCACGGCACGGTGTACAGCAGCTTCAGGCCCTGGTCCTTCAGCGTCTTCTCGAGGTAGGGCCGCGACAGCTCGTCGAGCTTCTTCGATTCGGCGTAGCTGGTGGCCAGGAAGGGGATCGAATCGATGCCGAACACCGGGTGCTCGTTGCCGGCGCTGGAGAGGATGAATTCGCCGATCGCCGTCTGCGACGACTGGACCGCACGCTTGATCTCGTTGGCCTTGAAGAGCGACGCATTGGCATGCACCTGGATCTTCAGCTTGCCCTTGGTCGACTTGTCGACCTCCTCGGCGAACCACTGCAGGTTCTGCACCTGGAAGGTGTTGGTGCCGTAGCCGGAGGGCAGGTCCCACTTGGTTTGCGCAAAGGCGGGAAGCGCAGCGGCCAAGGCCAGCGTGAACGCAATCTTCTTCATCGGTGTCTCCTTCAGGCGGTTCAGGGGTGGGGTCAGAAGCTGGAGAGCTGGTGGTTCAGCAGGTCGGTGATCAACATCGCGCCGGGCGCATGCGTGATCGCGAACGGCGGGCGCGCCTGCGCGAGCGCCGCCTGCGGCGTGACACCGCAGGCCCAGAACACCGGCAGCTCGTCGGGCAGCACGGCCACGGCGTCGCCGTAGTCGGGCTGCGACAGGTCGGCGATGCCGATCAGCGCCGGGTCGCCGATGTGCACCGGCGCGCCGTGCACGTTCGGAAAGCGCGAGGTGATCTGCGTCGCGCGGATCGCGTCGGCGGCCTTCATCGGCCGCATCGTCACGACCATCGGCCCGCTGAAGCGGCCGGCCGCCTTGGTGGCGATGCTCGTGCGGTACATCGCGACGTTCTTGCCTTCGTCGACATGGCGCAGCCGGATGCCGTCCTCGATCAGCGCCTGCTCGAACGAGAACGAGCAGCCGAGCACGAAGCTCACCAGGTCATCGCGCCAGATTCCGCGCACGTCGCCCGGCTCGTCCACCAGCACGCCTTCGCGCCAGACGCGGTAGCGCGGCACGTCGGTGCGGATGTCGAGGTCACCGGCCAGCGTCGGCAGGCGATGGTCGCCCGGCTCGCTGACCGCGAGCACCGGACAGGGCTTCGGATTGCGCTGGCAGTAGCGCAGGAACTCGTCGGCGACGTCACGCGGCAGAATCACCACGTTGCCCTGCACGTGGGTCGTTGCGAGGCCGCTGGTGTGGCTGCTCAGCCAGCCGGCGCGGGCGGCGAGGCGGACCTCGAGGCCGGTCGATGCGGGGCCGAGCGCCTGCGGGTCGGGGGACGGTGTCGACATTGAGTCGGATCGTTGTGCCACGCTTGAATCTCCTGTGCCGGCCCCGATTCGGGGTCACCATGGAGACACATTGTGGGCAGCGGCCCTCACGTCCGCTAACGCAAAATCCTTCGCTCAGCTCATCGACTTTTTCGATAACGGCGTGGTGCGTGCCGCACCGCGGCGGGGCGCCTTCAGCCCGGCGAACGCCGCCGCCGCCTCGAGCGCGGCGAGGGTGATCGTCGAGGTCGGATCCTCGCGGTAGCTCGCGTGCAGCGGCAGCGGCGACAGCGCATCCGTGCAATTGAGCACACGCAGCGGCTGGCGCTGCGCGAGCCGCTCGGCTGCCACGCGCGGCAGCGTCGCGATGCCGAAGCCGCCTTCGACCAGCTGCACCATCGCCGAGATCGACGAGATCGCATGCACGCGCGGCGGCTCGATGCCGCCCGAGCGGAACATGTCGAGCAGCGCGACATACGGCTGCGACGCGCGCTGAAAGGTCAGCAGCTCGAAGCGCGCCAGGTCGGCCAGCGCATAACGCTTGCGCGGATGCAGCACCGCATGGCCGACGAACACCATCTCCATCGGCTGCAGCGCGCGCGTGCGGATGCCCTCGCCGCCGGCCGGCAGCGCGGCGAAGACCAGGTCCAGCGTGCCGCGCCGCACCTGCTCGGTCAGCAGCGGCGTGGTTTCGACCGTCAGCTCGAGCTCGAAGGCCGGGTGGTCGACGCGCATCTGCTGCAGCCATTCGGTGAGCCAGCTGTGCACCACCGACTCGATCGCCCCGATGCGCAGCAGCTGCGCACGCGCCGAATCCGATCCGAGCTCGCCCTTGATCTGCCGCTGCAGCTCGAGCAGGCGCTGCGCATAGCCGAAGAAGCGCGTGCCGACGACGGTGACGCGGAACTGCTTGTCGCGCCGGTCGAGCAGCAGCACGCCGAGCTCTTCCTCGAGCGCGGCGATGCGGCTGGACAGCGCCGACTGCGTGATGAAGAGCTTTTCCGCCGCGCGGGTCACGCTCTTGAGCGACACGGCCCAGTAGAAGGCCTCGACGAAGCGCAGGTTCATGTGCGGGCGGTGTTCGGAGAGATACCCATGGAAGCCGGTGCCGTTGTCGGTATTCTCGGCCCCATACAGAACCGGAGCCACGACGATGTTCCTTCGCACGCTGACCGCCGCCGCGCTGATGCTCGCTTCCAGCGCTTTCGCCCAGACCAAGTGGGACCTGCCGGCCGCCTACCCGGCGACCAACTTCCACACCGAGAACATGACGCAGTTCGCCGCCGACGTCGACAAGGCCAGCGGCGGCAAGCTGAAGATCCAGGTGCACGCCAACGCGTCGCTGTTCAAGGCCAACGAGATCAAGCGCGCGGTGCAGGGCGGCCAGGCCCAGCTGGGCGAGATCCTGCTCGCCAACTTCGCCAACGAGGCGCCGATCTACGCGCTCGACGGCGTGCCCTTCCTCGCCAGCTCGTACGACGAAGCCAAGCTGCTGTACGACCTGCAGCGCCCGCAGCTGGACAAGCAGCTCGCCGGCCAGGGCATGAAGCTGCTGTTCTCGGTGCCGTGGCCGCCGCAGGGCATCTACACGAAGAAGCCGATCCAGTCGGTGGCCGACATGCGTGGCATCAAGTGGCGCGCCTACAGCCCGGCGACCGCGAAGATCGCCGAGCTGATCGGCGCGCAGCCGGTGACGATCCAGGCCGCCGAGCTGTCGCAGGCGCTGGCCACCGGCGTCGTCGACAGCTACATGTCCTCGGGCTCGACCGGCTACGACTCGAAGACCTACGAGCACATCAAGAACTGGTACGACACGCAGGCCTGGCTGCCGAAGAACGCGGTCATCGTCAACAAGAAGGCGTTCGACGCCCTCGACAAGCCGACGCAGGACGCCCTGATGAAGGCCGCCGCCGAGGCCGAGGCCCGCGGCTGGAAGATCAGCATGGAAAAGAACGACTGGTACAAGAAGGCGCTGACCGACAAGGGCATGACCATCCATCGCCCGCACGCCAAGCTCAAGCAGGACCTGAAGCAGGTCGGCGAGATCATGCTGGCCGACTGGGAGAAGACGGCGGGCGCCGACAACGTCGCGGTGGTCGCGGCGTACAAGAAGGCCCAGGCGGCGAAGCCGGCGGCCAAGAACTGAGCGGCGAAAGCACCGAAGAACGGAAGCCGGCTCGCTGCATGCGCAAGGTCCTCGACACGCTGTACCTCGCCGCCGGCGCGATCGCGGCACTGATGGTGCTGGCGATCGGCGTGTTGATGATCTACCAGAGCATCGCGCGCGAGCTCGGCATCCGCACCGGCGCGATCAACGACATCGTCGCCTGGTGCTGCGCGGCCGCGGCCTTCATGGCGATGGCGCATGCCTTCAAGCACGGCGACTTCGTACGCGTGACGCTGCTGCTCGAGAAACTGTCACCCGCGTGGCGCCACCGCTTCGAGCTCTTCGCGCTGGCCATCGGCAGCGCCGCCACCGCCTACCTCGCGTGGTGGGCGAACCGCTTCACCTACGAGAGCTGGGAGTTCAACGAGCTCGCGCAGGGCCTGCTGCCGATCGCCATCTGGATCCCGCAGCTGAGCTTCGCGCTCGGCTCGATCCTGCTGCTGATCGCGGTGCTCGATGAATTCGTGATCGTGCTGCGCGGCGGCCGGCCGACCTTCGTCACCGCGGTCGAGGAGCGCCACGCCAAGGGCGACTTCTCGGCCGATCTCTGAACCCGCTGCGAAAGCCCCGAGCCGATGGACAACATGCTGATCGTCGGCGCCGTGCTGCTGGCACTGATGCTGGTGCTGCTCGCGGCCGGCGTGTGGATCGCGATGACGCTGGCGATCTGCGGCTGGGTCGGCCAGACCTTCTTCACCAGCACGCAGCCGGGCAAGAACCTGTTTTCGGCGTTCTGGGAATCGAATGCCTCGTGGGAGCTGGCCGCGCTGCCGCTGTTCATCTGGATGGGCGAGATCCTCTTTCGCACCAAGCTGAGCGAGGAAATGTTCGAAGGCCTGCGGCCCTGGCTCAACCGCATCCCCGGCCGGCTGATGCACACCACCATCCTCGGCTGCGGCATCTTCGGCTCGGTGTCGGGCTCGTCGGCCGCGACCTGCGCAACGATCTCGAAGGTCGCGCTGCCGGAGCTCAAGCGCCGCGGCTACGACGAGCGCCTGGCGATCGGCTCGCTGGCCACCGCCGGCACGCTGGGCATCCTGATCCCGCCGTCGATCACGATGGTGGTCTACGCGGTGGCGGCCGATGCGTCGATCATCCGCGTCTTCCTCGCCGGCTTCGTGCCGGGCTTCCTGCTGATGCTGCTGTTCTCGGGCTACATCATGTGGTGGAGCCTGCGTCATCCGCACAAGGTGCCGGCGGCCGACCCGCCGTGCAGCTTCGCCGAGAAGATCCGGCGCTCGGGCAACCTGATTCCCTGCGCCGCGCTGATCGTCTTCATCGTCTGGGTGCTGATCGCCGGCTGGGCCACAGCCACCGAGTGCGCGGCCTACGGCGTGCTCGGCGCCCTCGGCCTCGCCGCCTGGAGCCGCACGCTGACCTGGGCCAATTTCTGGGACGGCCTGATGGGCACGACGCGCACCAGCTGCATGATCATGTTCATCCTCGCCGGCGCGGCCTTCCTGACCAAGACGATGGCCTTCACCGGCATCCCGCGCGCGCTCGCCGAATGGGTCACGGCGATGCACCTGAGCCCGATCGCGCTGATCGCCGCGCTGACCGTCGTCTACCTGGTGCTCGGCACCGCGCTCGACGGCATCTCGATGATCGTGCTGACCAGCGCCGTCGTGCTGCCGATGATCCAGCAGGCCGGCTTCAACCTGGTGTGGTTCGGCATCTTCATCGTGCTGCTGGTCGAGATCGCCGAGGTCACGCCGCCGGTCGGCTTCAACCTCTTCGTGCTGCAGAACATGACCGGCAAGGACGGCAATGTGATCGCCCGCGCGGCGCTGCCGTTCTTCGGCTGCCTGGTGCTGTGCATCGCGCTGATCACCGCGTTTCCGGGCCTGGTGACCTGGCTGCCCGATCTCGTGATGGGCCCCGAACGCTGACAGGACCTGAACGCGAACTGCCGTGACAGCGCGGCGCTGTTCAGGCGATCATCCGCACATCTTGCGGTCTAGCATCCCGCACCGCGAGCCCTTTGTCGCATGCCCGCCTTGTCGCCCGCCGTGTCCTCGCCACCCTCGCCCACTTCGCGCATGACGCCGGACCGCCGCGGCGGCGAGGTCTTCGTCTGGCCGACGCCGCCCTACGCCGCCTACCCGACGCCCTGGCCGCAGCAGGCGCCCGAGCCCTGCGAGATCGAAGGGCCGAACGGCCGCGTCACGCACGGCCGGCTGGCGATGTTCGATGCCGAAGCCGGCATTGCCTACCTGATCGTGCCGCCGGCGCGCGGCACGCTGGCGCTGCGCATGACGCAGTTCCGCCGGCTGACGCTGCTGAATCCGCTGCCCGCACTCGGCGAGACGGCCCCCGCCGGCTCACCGCTCGAAGCGCTGTGCGCCGCGCCGCGCAGCCGCTGCACGCTGCACTTTCGCGGCGGCGACAGCACGACGCTGCAGACCATCGGCCAGGTCGAGCACGCGCTCGGCGTGTTCCTGTTTCCGCCGCTGTCCCCGCAGCCCGGCAGCGGCGATGCCGTGCTGCGCAGCTTCTATCCGCATGGCGGCATCCAATCGCTGGACATCGGTCCACGCGTCGGCGAGCTGCTGGTCGAGCAGCAAGCCGCCAGCGCCGACGACGTTCAGCAGGCCGCCGACGAGCAGAACAGCCTGCGCCAGCGCCGCATCGGTGACCTGCTGCTGTCCGAGCGCATCGTCGTGCCCGAGCAGTTGCTCGAGGCGATCGAGCAGCAGTCGCGCATGCCGATGGTGCGCATCGGCGAGGCACTCATCGCCCTGGGCATCATCGACGAGCGCGCTCTCGGCGATGCACTGCAGCAGCAAACGCGCGACCGCAACGTGCCGCTCGGCGAACTGCTGGTGCAGCGCGGCGTCGTCACCCGCGGCGAGCTGCAGGCGGCGCTGGCGCGCAAGATGGGTTATCCGGTCGTCGACGCCGGCGCCTTCCCGGTCGAGCCCGAAGCGGCGCTGAAGCTGCCGCATGCGCTCGCGCGGCGCCTGCCGGCGCTGCCGCTGATGATGCGTGGCGGCCGTCTCGTCGTCGCGCTCGAAGACCCCTCGGCGCGCATCCTGATCGACGAGATCGAGTCCGGTGCGCAGGCCAAGGTGGTGCCGGTGCTGGCGCGTGAAGGCACGCTGCTGCCGGCGATCGACCAGTTGTACCAGCGGCTCGGCAAGCTAGCGGCGGCCGCGCCGCCGCCCGCCACCGCGACCCCGAATCCGCGGCCTGCTTCGCCCGCCATCGTGCAGGTCGAGCCTGACGACACGCTCGAGCGGCTGATCGACACGACGATCGCCGAGGCGCACCGGAGCGGCGTGTCCGACATCCACATCGAGTGCCCCGGCGGCGACGATCCGCTGCGCATTCGCTTCCGTCGCGACGGCGTGCTCGAGCCCTACCTCGAAGCGCCGCCGGACCGCGGGCCGGCCCTCGTCGCGCGGCTGAAGGCCCTCGGCGGGCTCGAGACGTCCGAGCGCCGCAAGCCGCAGCACGGCAAGCTCCAATTCGGTCATGTCGTGCAGGGCGACATGCCCGAGTGGCGCCTGGCGACGATTCCCACCACCCACGGCCTCGAAGATGCCGTGCTGCGCCGGCTGGCGCCGATGCAAGCGCTGCCGCTCGATGCCATCGGCCTGGCACCTGCGGTGCTGGCGGGCGTGCAATCGGCCATCACGCGCACGCAGGGCCTGCTGTTGTGCGTCGGCCGCGCCGGCAGCGGCACGACGACGACGCTGCACGCGGCGCTCGCGCACATCAACACGCCCGAACGCAAGGTCTGGACCGCCGAAGACCCGATCGAGATCACGCAGCCGGGGCTGCGCCAGGTGCAAGTGAACCCCCGCATCGATTGGACCTTCGCGAAGGCCGTGCGCGCGTTCACGGACGCCGATGCGGACGTGGTGATGGTCGGCGAGCTGCGCGATGGCGAGACCGCGCAGGCGGCGATCGATGCCGCGCTGACGGGCCACCTGGTGTTCTCGGCCGTGCCGGGCACCCGCGCTGCCGATGGCATCGTGCGGCTGCTCGATCTCGGACTCGACTCGTTCGCATTGGCCGATGCGCTGTCGATGGTGCTGGCGCAGCAGCTGGTGCGCAGGCTGTGTCGCCAATGCGTCACCCGCCGTCCCGCACGCGACGATGAAATCGAGGAGCTTCTCGACGATTGGCAATCAAGCTTTCCCGACAACGCAACAGCGCCGACGCCTGAATCCACACTCTCGCAATGGCGCCAACGCCATGGCCGCGACGGTGTATTGCAGCTGCATGAAGCCCCAGGCTGTCCGCATTGCCGCCACAGCGGCTTCAGCGGCCGCATCGGCCTGCACGAAGCGCTGCACATCGATCGCGACCTGCGCCGCCTGATCCAGGCCAGTGTGCCTGCGCAGTCGCTGCACAGCGCTGCGATGGCACGCGGTATGCGTACGCTGCGCCAGGATGGAATCGAGAAAGTGCTTGCCGGATTGACGACGGCCCGAGAAGTTCGTGCCCGCAGCAACACCTGAGAGAAGCGTCCACGCCAGGGGCGCAAACCACACGGTCCGTGGTACAAAACTTCTCTTGACACGCCGCAGCAAAGCGGCGATTTGGTATCTTGTCGAGACAAGCGGTTCGCGAAGCCGCTCTCAAGGGAGTTCCATGTTTCACCGCCTCGTGTCGTACCGCGCAATTGGCCGCCCATGACACGCCTGTACCTCGTCGATGACCAGCTGCTGTTGCGAGACGGCCTGCATGCGTTGCTCGAAGGCGCCGGCCACACGGTGGTCGGCGAAGGCAGCGATCCGACGCATGCGGTGGTCGATGCGCAGCAGCGCAGTGCCGAAGTGATGCTGCTCGACCTCGGCCTGGGTGAACGCTCGGGCTTCGAGGTGCTGCAGGAACTGAAGCGGCGTGATTCGCCGGTGCGCGCGATCGTGCTGACGATGTCGGCGCAGCCGCGCCATGTGGCCGAAGCGGTGCGCCTGGGCGCCGCCGGCTATGTGCTGAAGGACTCGGGCGCCGCCGAGCTGCTGCAGGCCATCACCACCGTCACCGCCGGACGCCGCTTCTTCGGCCCGCAGGTGGCCGATCTCGCATTGCAGGCACTGGCCGACGATGCACCGCCCGACCCGTTCTCGACCTTGTCGCCGCGCGAGCGCCAGATCGTCACGATGGTCGTCAACGGCATGAGCAGCGCGGCCATCGGGCACGACCTGCATCTGTCGCCGAAAACGGTGGACACCTATCGCAGCCGCATCATGACCAAGCTCGGTGTCAGCGGTGTCACCGCACTGGTGCGCTTGGCCGTGCGCGAAGGCCTGATCGAAGGCTGAAGCGGCCGCTGCGTAGTTCCGCTAGTGAGCGGTGGCCTCCCCCGTCCGGGGGATCTCTTGTCTTGTCCTACAGCAAGGGTCAAGGTCTCCCCGCAGCGCGTTGCGACGGGGCGTGCCAACAATGGCTCGACGGCAACGTTGGGCTGCCGCACACAGGGAGAAGATGGTCATGGACAGGGTGCCCAGTGCCACCAGGCCATGGGTGTCGGCATTGACACCTCCGGTGACGACCGGGTTCGGTAGCGTACTGATCGTCGACGACAACCCGATCAATCTGCTGCTGCTGGAGGAATTTTTCCGGCTGCGCGGTCGCGAATCGGTGCGCTCGGCCTGCACCGTGCGCGAAGCGCTGGCGCTGGCGCGCGAGGAGCCGCCGCTGGCGATCCTGCTCGACCTGCACCTGCCCGACGGCAGCGGGCTCGACCTGCTGGCCTGGCTGCGCGCCGATCCTCGGCTGCGCCACGTGCCGGTGGCGGTGGTCTCGGCCAGCCACGACGAGGCCGCACACCAGGCCGCGCTGGCGCTCGGCGCACGCGCGTGGTGGCCCAAGCCGCTGGACCTGCCGGCGCTGGATGAACGGCTCGAGGAGCTGTACTAGAGCAGTCCAACGCCCGCATCGCGCACCGCGTGACGCGGTGCTCAGGAAAGCCGGCCCAAAGGCCGGCTTTTTTTCCATTTCCAGTCTCTTGTCGCAGATCAAGATGCCGATAAGCCCGGTGTGCACCCCGGCGCCTCGCCGTGATTCGTCGTCTTTGAAAGGCAGTACATGAAGACTGGACGCATTTTCGACCGCACCTGTTCGTTCACAGGTTTGTCGGCAGCGGTGGGCGCGATCGCGCTGCTGGGCTTCGCCGGCGCGGGTGCCGACAATCTTCCGCCGCCCGCGACGCCGGCCGACAAGGTCTGGCTGCTCGGTGAGCCGCCGGCCCCGGCCGACAACCTGACGACGCCGGCGCGCGTCGAGCTCGGCAAGGCCTTGTTCTTCGACCCGCGCCTGTCGGGCAACGGCACGGTCTCCTGCGCCAGCTGCCACAACCCGTCGCTGGGCTGGTCCGACGGCCTGAAGACCGGCATCGGCATCAACGGCACCGTGCTCGGCCGCGCGACGCCGACGGTGGTCAACACCGCCTACAACACGCAGTTCATGTGGGACGGCCGCAAGAAGAGCCTGGAAGACCAGGCGCTCGGGCCGATGAAGACGCCCGAGGAAATGAAGACCGATTTCAGCGCCGCGCTGCAGCTGCTGAACGATCGCGCCGGCTACCGTGCGATGTTCCATGCGGCCTACCCCGGCGAGGCGATCAGCGAAGAGACGGTCGCCAAGGCCATCGCCGCGTTCGAGCGCACCGTGGTCTCGAAGGACTCGCGCTTCGACCGCTGGGTCGCCGGCGATCGCACCGCGATCACGGCGGCCGAACACCGCGGCTACCAGGTCTTCAGCGACCCGGCCAAGGGCAACTGCGCCGCCTGCCACAAGCCGCCGAATTTCACCGACAACGGCTTCCACAACATCGGCATCGCGCATGCACCGGGACAGGACGACGAGGGCCGCTTCAAGATCCGCGGCGTCGCCGTGTTGAAGGGCGCGTTCAAGACGCCGACGCTGCGCGACGTCGAGCTGACGGCGCCGTACTTCCACACCGGCACCGCGACCACGCTGATGGACACCGTCGAGCACTACGCGCGCGGCGGCGACGACCGGCGCAACCTCTCGCCCGAGGTGCGCAAGCTGAACCTGAGCGCTGCCGAGAAGGCCGACCTGGTCGCCTTCATGAAGACGCTGACCAGCCCGGTCAAGAGCGCCAGCGTGCCGGCGTTGCCGCAATGAAGCGTGTCGCTGCACTGGTCGCCGCGCTGCTGGTCGCCACCGCGGCCGGCGCCGCGGCCGACAAGCGCACCGACGGCGCGCTGCTGCCGCGCGACAGCCGCGATGCCGCGGTGTTTCGCGGCGGGCTGGTGTACGCGAACTATTGCGTCACCTGCCACGGCATCAATGCCGACGGCAACGGCCGCGCAGCGCGCCTGCACACGCCGCGGCCGGCGAACCTGCGCGCCTCGGACAAGAACGACCAGTACATCAAGCTGATCATCAGCAAGGGCGGTGAGCCGATCGGCCGCTCGCCCGGCATGCCGCCGTGGGCCGAGGAGCTCACCGACGAGCAGATCAACGACGTGACCGCCTTCGTGCGCTCCGTCAACCAGCGCTGATTCCCTTCCCTCTTCTAACGAGCAGTACCGTCATGAAGAACCTCCTGATCACCGGCCTCCTGTCGCTGCTGCCGTTCGCGGCCGGCGCCGCCGAACACGTCGTCACGCAGAAGGACAAGGCCTTCTCGGCCAAGACCTTGTCGATCAAGGTCGGTGACAAGGTCACCTTCCGCAACGACGACGCGTTCTCGCACAACGTCTTCAGCCTGAGCGATGCGATGCCCTTCGACCTGGGCACCTATGCGAACGGCCAGGCCAAGTCGGTCACCTACGCCAAGGCGGGCAAGTTCGAGATCGAGTGCGCGATCCATCCGGACATGCGCCTCGTCATCAGCGTCGCGCCGTAAGAGGCCGTGATGCCGACACGCCGCACGCTGCTGCTGCGGGGTCTGGCCGTTGCCATCGCCGGCGCGGCCGTGCCCGCCGCACTGCAGGCCATGCCGCAACACGGCCACGCGCCGGTGGCCGGCCTGGGCGGCGCGCTGGACCTGGTCGACCATCACGGCGCCCCCTTCAACCTGCAGCGCCTCGCTGGCCGGCCGAGCCTGGTGTTCTTCGGCCTGACGCGCTGCGGCACCACCTGTCCGATCGCGCTGGCTGTCGCGCGCCAGGTGCTCGATGCCTTCGGCGCGCAAGCGGCGCCGCCGATCGTCTTCGTCACCCTCGACCCGCTGAACGACGGACCACGCGAGCTGAAGACGCATCTCGGGCGCATCGATGCGCGGCTGATCGGCCTGACCGGCACGCCGCCGCAGGTCGCCGACGCCGCCGAGCGTTTTGGCGTCGGCACCCGCGTGCGCGCCGACGGTGTCGACCACAGCTCGATGTGGTACCTGCTCGACGAGCGTGGCCGCGTCAGCCGCGTCTATGCCTACACGACCCCGTCGGCCCATCTGGTCGACGACCTGCGGCGCCTCGCCGCGCATTGAATCGAGGCTTGAGCCATGCCGCGCCTGTCCGCCCTCACCCACCTCAGCGTACGCCGACTCGGCACCCGGCTGGCACTGGGCTTCGGCCTGATGTGCCTGCTGCTGCTGGGCATCGGTGCGCTGGCGATCGGCCAGTCGCGCGTGATGCAGGCGCAGTTCGCCGCCGCGCTCGACGGGCGCGTTCCGGCGCTGGTGCGGCTGCAGGCGCTGGACCGCGAAGTGCAAAGCGTCAACCTCGCGGCGCGCGACGCGCTGCTCGCCGCCGACGAGGCGGCGGCCACCGCCGCGCTGGCACGCATCGAGGCCGGCCGGCAGAAGATCGGCAGCGAGATCGAGGCGTTGCAGAAGTCGGTCGAAGGCAGTGCCGACCCGTTCGCGCCGGTGGTCGAGGAGCTCGGCACGCAGAGCAGCGGTGCGCTGGTCATGCTGTTGAAGTTTTCGCGCCAGCTGAAGGCCGGCCAGGCCGACGGCGCGAAGACGCAGCTCGCCAGCGCGCTGACCCCGCGCATGAACAGCTTTGCCGCGCTGATTGCCAAGGCGCAGGGGCTGCAGCTCGGCCAGCTCGACGGCGCGCGCCAGAAGTCGGAAGAAGCGGCACGCTGGGGCCAGGGAGCGACCGCCGCCACCGTGGCGGTGGCGATGCTCGTCGCGGCGCTGCTGGCCTGGCGCATCACGCGCGGCATCACGCAGCCGATCCAGGCCATCGTCACGCTGGCCGAACGCATCGCCGCCGGCGACCTCGGCCATCCGATGCAGGCGCCGACGCGACAGGACGAGCTCGGTCAACTGCAGACCGCGATGCTCGACATGCGGCACCAGCTGTGCGAGCTGGTGGCCGGCATCCGGCAGTCGGCCGACAGCATCGCCAACGCCAGCCAGGAGATCGCCGGCGGCAACCATCACCTGAGCCGGCGCACCGAAGAAGCCGCCGCCTCGCTGCAGCGCACCGCGAGTGCGATGGACGCGGTCACGCGATCGGTCGGCGACAGTGCCGCGTCGGCGCAATCGGCCGGCACGATGGTCGCGTCGGCAAGCCAGGCCGCGCACCGCGGCGGCACCGTGGTGCTGCAGGTGATCGACCGCATGGGCGAGATCACGACGGCCAGCAAGCGCATCGCCGACATCACCGGCGTGATCGACAGCATCGCCTTCCAGACCAACATCCTGGCGCTGAACGCCGCCGTCGAGGCGGCGCGTGCCGGCGAGCACGGCCGCGGCTTCGCGGTCGTCGCCAGCGAAGTGCGCGCGCTGGCGCAGCGCTCGGCCACGGCGTCACGCGAGATCAAGGGCCTGATCGGCGACAGCGTCGACAAGGTCGAGGCCGGAAGCAAGCTTGCCGAAGGCGCCGGCTCGGCGATGCGCGAGATCGTCGCCGACGTCGAACGCGTGTCGTCGGTGGTCGGCGACATCTGTTCCCGGGCTTCCAGCCAGAGCAGCGGCCTCGGCGAAGTGAACGCCGCCGTGCGCCAGATCGACGACGTGACGCAGCAGAACGCCGCGCTCGTCGAGCAGAGCACCGCCGCGGCCGAAAGCCTGCGCGAGCAGGCACAGGGGCTGCAGGAGCTGGTGAACCGCTTCCGGCTCGAAGTCGCCTAGATCGCGCAGCTGCGAAAGCCGGCGAAAGCCGCGTCCATTGTCGGCGGCAGGAAGCGCCGCGCCGCCGGATGGCGCTGGCGCGCTGCGGTCCAGTACGACGCACCGCGCAGCACACGCCAGCCGGGCTGGTCGGGCAATGCGTTCTCGCCGGTCGGGCCGCGCCGGTAGCCGGGAAAGTCGCGCGCGCGGCCGGCCACCCACTCGAACACATCGCCCCAGACGAAGCCGCGACCGGTGGCCGCCACGGCGCAGGCCCACTCGGCCTCGGTCGGCAGCCGGCGGCCGGCCCAGCGGCACCAGGCCTCGGCCTCGTGCACGCTCAGGTGCAGGACCGCCTGCACGCCAGGCACGCGCTGCAGCCGGCCGGCGCGATGCACCAGCACGCCGCCGCCGAGCTGCTCGACGTAACGCGGCGCGCGCCGGCCATCGGCCTGCAACCACTGCCAGCCCTCGGCGCTCCACCAGGCCTCGTCGTCGTAGCCGCCGTCCTCGGCGAACTCGGCGAACTGCGCCCAGCAGACGGCTTGCGCGTCGATCTCGAACTCGGGCAGCGTGAGCTCGTGGGCGTGGCGCTCGCCGTCGGGAACGAAGCCGCCCGGCGGCGTGCCCAGCTGCACGCGCTGCGACGGGAACCACAGCGCATCACGGCGCGCACGCACCGGCAGTTCGGCGGCCAGGCCCGGCGGCAGGGCCAGTCCCAGGTGCTGCGCCACCTCGGCCAGCGTCTCGGCAAGCCGGTCCTCGTGCGCCAGCGCAATGCGGAAGAAGTACAGCCCGGGGTCGCTGGCCTCGGCCTTGTCGAGCAGCTCCAGCGTGCCTTCCAGCGTCTCGGCAAGGTAGGCGCGCATCGCCTCGGCTCCCGGTACGCTGCCGGCCCAGCGCTGCGCGCGCGTGCCGGCGGCCGGATCGAGCCACCAGTCGAGCACCGGATCGATGGTCGACAGCCGCACGCCTGGGTGGTCGCAGGCCTCGCCGCGGCCGCGTTGCAGGTGGCGCGAGATCCACAGCTCCTGGAAGCGCCCGGCCTGGCCGATCAGCCAGGCCGGTGGGTCGAACTCGACCGGCGGCGTGGTCTGCGCGGCGACGCCATCGAACAGCGTCAGCCACTGCAGCGTGCGGTTGCGGGCATCGAGCAGCGCCAGCGACAACAGGTCGGCGCCGGCCTGCCGCATCGCGGCGGCATCGTGGATATCGGCGGCGATGAAGCGCGTGGAGCTCATCGCTTCAAAGGTTCTTCTAGCCGCGTTCGATGCGCGCGTAGGCGCTGTGGTTGTGGATCGACTCGAAGTTCTCGACATCGACGCTGTAGCGCCCGATGCGCGCATCGGCATTGAGCTTCAGCGCGACGTCGCGCACCAGGTCTTCGACGAACTTCGGGTTCTCGTAGGCGCGCTCGGTGACCCACTTCTCGTCGGCACGCTTGAGCAGCGGCCACAGCTCGCTGGAGGCCGAATCCTCGGCGAAGCGCACCAGCTCGTGCCACTCGATCGGTGCTTGAAGCTCGACGCGAATCGTCACCAGCGAGCGCTGGTTGTGCGCGCCGTAGTCGGAGATCTCCTTCGAGCACGGGCACAGGCTCTTGACCGGCACGCCGACCTCGGCCCAGACAGCAGTCACGCCGGCGCGCGCCTCGGCGATCCAGCGGCCCTGGTAGTCCATCAGGCTCTGCACGCCGGAGACCGGCGCGCGCTTGCGCAGGAAGAACGGAAAGCGCGCCTCGATGCGGCCCTCGGTCGCCCCCAGCTTGTCGAGCATCCCGCCCAGCCCGGCCTCGAGCTTCGCCGCATCGATCGCCTCGTCCTGCGCATCGAGCCAGGCGACGAAGCGCGACATGTGCGTGCCCTTCTGGTCGGCCGGCAGCGCGACATCGAGGTCCCACATCGCCACCGTGTCCTGGTCGTGGCCGGCGACGCGCAACGTGACCGGCCAGCGCACGTCCTTGATGCCGACGCGCTGGATCGCGAGGTGGCGCTGGTCACGTTCGCTTTGCGTATCGGGGATGTGCAGGGCGTCGGTCAGGTTGGTCATGGGTTCTTCCGGGGGCCGGTCCGGGAGCTTGGCATCAATTCTGTAACCGCGCCACGGCGGGGGCATGTCGCCGGGGCGTCAGTGGCGTCGGCTCGGGGGCCATCAGTGGTTGGCGGCGGGCCGCACCAGTGTCAGGTGGATGCCGAAGCGCTGGCGCACCGATTGTTCGATGCCGGCGGCGTCCAGGCCCTGCAGCGCGAGCAGCTTGACCGGGTCGCCATGTTCGATGAACTGGTCGGGCAGGCCGAGCGACAGCAGCGGCACCGCCAGCCCCGCGGCATGCAGGCACTCGCCGACCGCGCTGCCGGCGCCACCGGCGAGGCAGCCTTCCTCGATGGTTACCAGCGCGTCGTGCGTGCGGGCGAGCTCGGCGATCAGCGCGGTGTCCAGCGGCTTCGCGAAGCGCATGTTGGCGACGGTCGCGTCGAGCTTGGCCGCCGCGTCGAGCGCCGGGTACAGCACGGTGCCGAAGGCCAGCAGCGCGATGCGCTTGCCCGCGCCGGCGACGGTCGACGACTCGCGGCGGATCTCGCCGCGGCCCCAGGGCAGCTCGTCGAGCTGCGCTTCGGGCTGCTTGCCGGCACCAGCGCCGCGCGGATAACGCACCGCCGCCGGCTGCTCGCGCCGGAACGCGGTGGTCAATGCGCGCCGGCACTCGGCCTCGTCGGCCGGTGTCAGCACCGCGAGGTTCGGAATGCAGCGCAGGTAGGCGATGTCGTAGGCACCGCAGTGTGTTGCGCCATCGGCGCCGACGATGCCGGCGCGGTCGAGCGCAAAGGTCACCGGCAGGTTCTGGATCGCGACGTCGTGGATCAGCTGGTCGTAGCCGCGCTGCAGGAAGGTCGAGTAGATCGCCACCACCGGCTTCAGGCCCTCGCAGGCCAGGCCGGCGGCGAAGGTGACCGCATGCTGCTCGGCGATGCCGACGTCGTGGTAACGCGCCGGGAAACGCTTCTCGAACTCGACCAGGCCCGAGCCCTCGCGCATCGCCGGCGTGATCGCCACCAGGCGCAGGTCGGCCTCGGCCATGTCGCACAGCCAGCTGCCGAAGATCTGCGTGAAGCTCGGCTTCGGCGCGGTGGCGGGCTTCTTGAAGCCCTCGGCCGGATCGAACTTGCCCGAGGCGGCGTGGTACTGCACCGGATCGGCCTCGGCCAGCTTGTAGCCGTAGCCTTTGGTGGTCACGACGTGCAGGAACTGCGGGCCCTTGCGGTCGCGCAGGTTCTCCAGCGTCGGGATCAGCGAGTCGAGGTCGTGGCCGTCGATCGGGCCGACGTAAGTGAAGCCGAGCTCCTCGAAAATCGCACCGGGCACCACCATGCCCTTGGTGTGCTCCTCGAAGCGCTTGGCGAACTCGTACAGCGGGGTGCCCTTGAGCACGCTCTTCGCGCCTTCGCGCACCGCGCTGTAGGTCTTGCCGCTCATCAGCCGCGCCAGGTGCTTGTTCAGCGCGCCCACCGGCGGCGAGATCGACATGTCGTTGTCGTTGAGGATCACCAGCAGGTCGGCCGGGCCGACGCCATGCGGCGCGCCGCCGTGGTTCAGCGCCTCGAAGGCCATGCCGCCGGTCAACGCACCGTCGCCGATCACCGCCACCGCGCGGCGGTTCTCGCCCTTCAGCTTGGCCGCATGCGCCATGCCGAGCGCGGCGGAGATCGAGGTCGACGAGTGCGCGGTGCCGAAGGTGTCGTATTCGCTCTCGTCGCGGCGCGGAAATCCCGACAGACCACCGATCTGGCGCAGCGAGCCCATGCGCTCGCGCCGGCCGGTGAGGATCTTGTGCGGATAGGTCTGGTGGCCGACGTCCCAGACGATGCGATCGGCGGGCGTGTTGAAGACGTAGTGCAGCGCGATCGTCAGCTCGACGGTGCCCAGGTTCGACGACAGGTGGCCGCCGGTCTTGCTGACGCTGTCGAGCACGAACTGGCGCAGCTCGCTGGCCAGCGTGCGCAGCTCGGGGCGCGACAAGCGCCTCAAATCCGCGGGCGTGTGAATGGTTTGCAGCAGGGGCGTGGCCATGGCGGCTTTCAGTGTTCGCGGTCGACCACCATGTCGGCCAGGAGGCGCAGGTGTTCGCAGGCGGCGAGGCCGCTGCGGTCGAGGGCGGCGAGGGCTTGAACGTGCAGGCGGCGCGCCTCGGACCGGGCGGCATCGAGCCCGAGAACGGTGACGTAGGTCGGCTTGTCCTGGTCGAGGTCTTTGCCTGCCGTCTTGCCGAGCTTGTCGGAGGCCTGCGTGACGTCGAGGATGTCGTCGACGACCTGGAACGCGAGGCCGATCGCATCGCCGTACTCCGCCAGCGCGTTCCACGCGGCCTCGGTCGCGACGCCGGTGGCCGCGCCCATCAGCACGCTGCCCTGCAGCAGCGCGCCGGTCTTGCGGTGGTGCATGTCGCGCAGCTGTGCTTCGCCCAGCGGCTTGCCGATGCTGGCCAGGTCGATCGCCTGGCCGCCGGCCATGCCGGCATGGCCCGCGGCGCGCGCGAGCAGCGCACACAGGCGCGCCTGCAGCGCGGGCGGCAGGCTGCCGTCCTCGGGCGTCAGCACCTCGAAGGCCAGCGCCTGCATCGCATCGCCGGCGAGCATCGCGCCGGCTTCGCCGTAGCGCACGTGCACAGTAGGCTTACCCCGGCGCAGCACGTCGTTGTCCATGCACGGCATGTCGTCGTGCATCAGTGAATAAGCATGAATCAGTTCGACCGCCACGCCGGCCCGCAACGCTGCCTCCGGTGCACCGTCGACCGCCTCCGCCGCCGCGCGCACCAAGAGCGGCCGCAGCCGCTTGCCGCCATCGAGCACGCCGTAGCGCATCGCTTCGCCCAGGCCCGCCGGCGCATCTGCAGGCACCCAGCGCTCGAGCGCCTGCTCGACATCGCGCAGCGCCTGGCGCATCCAGGCCTCGAAGGAGGCTCGGGCCGCGCTGTTCATTCCGGCGCCCAGTCCTTCAGCTGTCCCTGCTCCAGCACCTGCACCTGCGCCTCGACGGCCTGCAGCCGCTCGCGGCACAAGCCCAGCAACTCGACGCCGCGGCGGTAGTTGTCGAGCAGGTGGTCCAGCGGCAGCTGGCCGCCTTCCATCGCCTGCACCAGGCGCTCCAGCTCGGCCAGCGCGTCTTCGTAGCGCGGGGCCTCGGCCTGGGGGGACGGCAGTGAATCGGTCATCAGTCGGTGTTCGGGGCGAAGCGAGGGATTTTACGGGTTGGTATCCCCTGGAGCCCCTACGGCGCGCTGCGCGCGCCGGTCCCCCGAGGGGAGCGACTGCCTTGGGAACGGCCCGGCGGCAATCCCATACAGACCCCGCCTCGGACCCCCCGGCTACAATCCCCGGCTCGGTCGCTCGTGGGCGTCGCTCCCGGCGGCCGATTTCATCATCGTTGAACTAACCCATCCCGCGGGGCCACCGGGTGGGGGGTATGACATCCTTTCTGGAGATCCTGGGGATCATGTCGGACCTGAGCATCAGTCTCGAAGCTCTGGCGTCGCGCAGCCTTGCGCGACCCGTCACGCAGCTTTCCGTATCCACCTATTTCGCAGACGAGCTGTTTCGTCGCGAGATGGAGCTCATCTACCAGCACGGTCCACGCTACCTCGGGCACGAGCTGGCGGTGCCCGAGGTGGGGGACTACTACGCGCTGGCACACGAAGGCGAGGGCCGCGCGCTCGTTCGCACGCCGCAGGGCGTCGAGCTGATTTCCAACGTCTGCCGGCACCGCCAGGCGGTGATGCTGCGCGGGCGCGGCAATACGAAGTCGAACATCGTCTGCCCGCTGCACCGCTGGACCTACGACCTGCAGGGCCAGCTGCTCGGCGCGCCGCACTTCGACCACGACCCCTGCCTGCACCTGAACAACTACCCGGTGCGGAACTGGAACGGCCTGGTGTTCGAGGACAACGGCCGCGACGTCGCCGCGGAGCTGGCCGGGATCGGTCCGCGCGCGCAGCTCGATTTCGAGGGCTACGTGCTCGACAAGGTGCACCTGCACGAGTGCCACTACAACTGGAAGACCTTCATCGAGGTCTACCTCGAGGACTACCACGTCGGGCCGTTCCATCCGGGGCTCGGCCGCTTCGTCAGCTGCGACGACCTCGAATGGGAGTTCGGCCGCCACCACTCGGTGCAGACGGTGGGCGTGCACCAGGCGCTGCAAAAACCCGGCAGCGACACCTACCGGCGCTGGCACGACGCGGTGCTGGGCTTCAACGGCGGCCAGCCGCCGAAGCACGGCGCGATCTGGCTGACCTACTACCCGAACATCATGGTCGAGTGGTACCCGCACGTGCTGGTGGTGTCGACGCTCTACCCCAAGGGCCCGCAGAAGACGCTCAACGTCGTCGAGTTCTACTACCCCGAGGAAATCGTCGCCTTCGAGCGCGAGTTCGTCGAGGCGGGCCAAGCCGCCTACCTCGAGACCTGCATCGAGGACGACGAGATCGCCGAGCGCATGGACGCCGGCCGCAAGGCCTTGTTCGAGCGCGGCGACGACGAGGCCGGGCCGTACCAGTCGCCGATGGAAGACGGCATGCGCGCCTTTCACGAGTGGTACCGGCGCGAGATGGGGATGGGGCGCTAGACGCGGTGCTGGCCGGCCGACCAGCGCTGCTGCACGGTCTCGACCAGTCCGATCGCCCAGCACATCGGGCAGCCGCGCATCACCACCAGCGCCAGCAGCCCGGCGCCGAGCGAGAGCGCGCCGTGCGCGTGCTGCTGGCCGATGGCGAAGGCGAGCAGGCCGAAGGCCACGGCACCGCGCACGAGGTGGCCGCCGATCGTGCGCGTCGCGAACAGGCCGGCGGGGCTCTTGCCGAGGGCCTTGATCATCGGCGCACCTCCCGGGCATCCCGTGCGTCCCGTGCATCAGGACCCAGGAACTCGCGCACCAGCGCGCGGGCCCGCAGCAAGCGGCTCTTGGTCGCCTCGCGCGTGATGCCCAGGCAGGCGGCGGCTTCGCTGATCGTCAGCTGCTCCATGTCGCGCAGCAGGATCACGTCGCGGTACATCGCCGGCAGCGACTCGAGCGCGCGCACCAGGTCCAGGCGCAGCTCGTCCGTCGGCAGGCGGGCGAAATACTCGGCCTCGTGCCGCTCGGTCAACGCTTCCACGCCGCGCAGGAAGCCCAGCACCGGCAGCATGCACAGGCGGGTGACGACGCGGAAGATCCACGCCGCCAGCGCCAGCGGATCACGCACCTTGCCGACGCGCCGGTACAGCACCAGCAAGGCCTCCTGCACCACGTCTTCGATCGCCGAGGCGCGGTGGCACTGGCGGCGCGCGTAGCGCCGGATGTCGGGCTGAAGCTCGCGCAGCAGGCGGTCGAGCGCGACCGGGTCGCCGGCCTGGGCGGCGACGAACAGCGCGCGGTCGGGCCGGATCACCGGCGCTCCTCGATCGGCCGCCGGCCGGCCATCGCGCAGGCCGGGCAGAAGCCGAACAGCGCCGTCAGCCCGGCCACCACGCCGCTGGCAGCCAGCACCCAGCCGAGCGGCGTGAAGCCGATCTGCGTCAACGCGCAGCCAACGATCAGCGCGCCGCCCAGCAGGCGCGCCGCGCGTTCCTTGCCGCCCATGTTCTTGCGATACAGCATCTCTTCACCTCGATCTGCCCGTTTCGATGGGCATCACGGGCAAGGAGAGGCGAAACGCGCAAAAGGATTCAGGCCGGCCAGAAATTTCTCCTCAGGGCTGGTAGGCCCAGGCGCCCTTCTCGATCCTGACCATCACGCGGGCGCGCTGGTCGAGGCCGTTGTGGTCGTTGGGCGACATGTTGAAGATGCCATGCGCACCGGCGACTTCCTTCACCGTTTCCAGCGCATCGCGCAGCGCGGCGCGGAACGCGGGCGTGCCGGGCTGGCTCTTCTTGACCGCCGCCGTCACGGCCGCCTGCATCAGCAGCCCCGCGTCCCAGGCATGGGCGCCGAAGGTCGAGACGCTGCCCTTGCCGTGCTTGGCCTCGTAGGCGGCGATGTAGTCGAGCGCCGTCTTCTTCGCCGGGTGCGTCGCCGGCAGTTGCGCAGCGACCAGCACCGGCCCCGACGGCAGCAGCGTGCCCTCGCCATCGCTGCCGACGACGCGCAGGAAGTCGTTGTTCGCGACGCCGTGTGTCTGGTAGATGGCGCCCTTGTAGCCGCGCTCCTTCAGCGTCTTCTGCGGCAGCGCGGCCGGCGTGCCCGAGGCGGCGATCAGCACCGCCTGCGGATTGGCGCCGACCAGCTTCAGCACCTGGCCGGTGACCGACGAATCGGTGCGGTTGTAGCGCTCGGTGGCGACCAGCGTGATGCCCTTCAGGCCCGCGGCCTTGCCGAACTCCTGCAGCCAGCCTTCGCCGTAGGCATCGGCGAAGCCGACGAAGCCGACCGACTTGATGCCGTGGTCGGCCATGTGCGTGGCGATCGCCAGCGCCATCATGATGTCGTTCTGCGGCGTCTTGAAGATCCAGCGCCGCTTCGCATCGACCGGCTCGACGATGCGTGCCGACGCCGCCATCGAGATCATCGGCGTCTGGCTCTCGGAGACGACGTCGAGCATCGCCAGCGAGTTCGGCGTCGTCGTCGAGCCGATGATCAGGTCGACCTTGCTCTCGGTGATCAGCCGGCGCGCGTTGGTCACCGCGGCCGTCGTGTCCGACGCATCGTCGAGCACGATGTAGGTGATCTTGTGGCCGGCGATCGTGCGCGGCATCAGCTCGATGGTGTTCTTCTCCGGGATGCCGAGCGAAGCGGCCGGCCCGGTGGCCGACAGCGTGACGCCGACGGTGACGTCGGCCTGTGCCAGCAGCGCGGTGGCGCCGAGCGCGGCGGCGGTGAGCAGCGAGCGGAGGGTCTTCATGGCAGGGTCTCCTTCTTCGTCATCGTCGAACGTCGGGATTCGGCCCGTTGGCGCGCCGCAGCCTCGGGCGGCGGCTGCACCGCGGCGAGCCCGCCCAGGAACAGGTCGACCACCACCGGCGCCATCGCCGCGTGGCTGTGCGCTCCGTCGGGCTTCAGCCAGGTGAACATCCAGTTGATCATGCCGAACAGCAGCATCGTCAGCGGCGTCGCCAGCGCCGCGTCGCCGAGCTCGGGCCGCAGCGCCCGCACCGCCTGCGCGAACGCGGCGACGACGCGCCGCTCGCCGCCGAGCACCCGCTCGCGCGCCTCGCCGTCGAGGAACTTGACGTCCTCGGTCAGCACGCGGTGCTCGTGCTGCGCGTCGGCGTACGCCATCACGAAGCGCGTGATCAGCGCCGCAAGCCGCTCGCGCGGCGGCAGCGCCGTGGCCGCGACATCGGCCACCAGCGCCTCGAGCCGCGCGATGTGCGCTTCGGCGACGCGCAGCAGCAGCTCGTGCTTGTCGCGCACGTAGTGGTAGAGCGTCGGCTTCGAGATGCCGCACGCGGCCGCGACCTCGTTCATCGAGGTCGCCGTGTAGCCCTGACGTGCAAAGAGCGCGGCCGCCTGCGCAAGGATCAACTCGCGCTGGTCGTCGTAGCCGGCACTGCGGACGCGGGCCATGCGGGGCTTCAGCGGGGCCGCCGGTCGATCACGCGCCGCGCCTTGCCGACCAGCGTGCGCTCGATCGAATCCGGCAGCCCGACATCGACTTGCGCACTGACGCCGATCAGGTCCTTGATGCGCTGCTGCAGCACGGCGGCGATCGCCGCGCGGTCGGCTGTTTGGGCCTGGCTGGGCAGCAGCTCGCAGCGCACCGTCAGCTCGTCGAGCAGCGCCTCGCGGCTGACCACCAGCTGGTACTGGCCGGCGAGCGCGCCGTGCTGCAGCACCAGCTCCTCGATCTGCGTCGGGAACAGGTTGACGCCGCGGATGATCAGCATGTCGTCGCTGCGGCCGACCAGCTTGGCCATGCGCCGCATGCTGCGCGACGTCGGCGGCAGAAGACGCGTCAGGTCGCGCGTGCGGTAGCGGATCAGCGGCAGCGCCTCCTTGGTCAGCGTGGTGAAAACGAGCTCGCCCTCCGATCCGTCCGGGAGTACCGCGCCGGTCTCCGGATCGATGATCTCGGGCAGGAAGTGGTCCTCCCAGATCACCGGCCCGTCCTTGCTCTCGATGCACTCGTTGGCGACGCCCGGGCCCATCACCTCGGACAGGCCGTAGATGTCGACCGCATCGATCGCCGCGCCGGCCTCGATCTCGGCGCGCATCGCCTCGGTCCACGGCTCGGCGCCGAACACGCCGATCTGCACCGACATCGCGCGCGGATCGAGCCCCTGGCGCCGGAACTCCTCGATGATCACCTGCATGTAGCTCGGCGTGACCATGATGACGTCGGGCTTCAGGTCCTGGATCAGCTGCACCTGCTTCTCGGTCTGCCCGCCCGACATCGGGATCACCGTGCAGCCCAACGCTTCAGCGCCGTAGTGCGCGCCCAGGCCACCGGTGAAGAGGCCGTAGCCGTAGGCCACGTGCACCAGGTCGCCGGCGCGCGCGCCCGAAGCGCGCAGCGAACGCGCCATCAGGCCGGCCCAGGTGTCGATGTCGTTCTTCGTGTAGCCGACGACGGTGGGCTTGCCGGTGGTGCCCGAAGACGCATGCACGCGCGCCACCTGCTCGCGCGGCACGGCGAACAGGCCGAACGGATAGTTCGCGCGCAGGTCGGCCTTGTTCGTGAACGGAAACTTCGCCAGGTCGGCGAGCGAACGGCAATCCGCCGGCTGCACGCCGCCGGCGTCGAAGGCCTGCCGGTAGTGCGGCACGTGCTGGTAGGCACGCACAAGCGTCGCCTGCAGCCGCGCGAGCTGCAGCGCCTCGATCTCATCGCGGCTGGCGCGCTCGATCGGCTCCAGCTCCTCGGCTCGTGATCGCTTGACGGGCATCGGCCTCTCCTGCACTGCGCGCATTCCGCGCCCTGCCCTGCGAAGGTTCAGGCGCGGTCGTTGCATTGACCGACCGGTCGGTCGTGCAACGGTCGGATGCTAGGGGCGGCAGTGGGGACGGCGCAAGCCCGCGCCGACTAGGGGCTTTCCCAGGCTCGGAGATGGCGGGGCGGGATGGGCCCGAGGGGCCGCCCGGCTAGCGGCCGGCGACCTTGCGCAGCAGCTCGATCAGCAGCGCGCGCTCGGCGCTGCTCAGCCGGCTCTGCAGCTCGCGCTCCATCGGCTGCGCGGCTTCGGCGGTCTGCTGCGCGAGCTCGAGACCGGCCGCGGTCAGCACGATGTTGTGCGAGCGGCGGTCGACCTGGCTGCGCTCGCGCAGCAGCAGCCCGCGCTCCTGCAGGCGGTCGAGCAGCAGCGTCAGGTTCGGCGGCGTCAGCGCCAGCGTCTGGCCGAGTCTTTTGGGCGTCAGCGCGCCGTTGGCCTGCAGCAGCATCAGGATCGAGAACTCGACCTTGCGCAGCCCGAAGCGCTCGCCGATGTGGCGCTCGAACATGTCGACCGTCGTCACCGAGGCTTGCGCGACGTGGTAGCCGAGCACGTCGGCGAGCGTGCCGAGCGCGAGCCGGTCACCATCCACCACTGCTGGCAGCAGCTCGTCGAGGGTCGAGGTCGGGCGTGCCATCACGATCCTTCGTTTCAGTCACGCCGGCGCGCGGCGCCGAGGTAGGTGTCGATGACCCGCGGATCGCCGGCCAGCTGCCGCGCCGGCCCGTGCAGCGCGAAGCTGCCGGTCTCCAGCACGTAGCCGTGGTCGGCGACATCGAGCGCGGCGCGTGCGTTCTGCTCGATCAGCAGGATGCTGACGCCCTCGCCGCGCAGCCGCTCGATGATGTGGAAGACCTCGCGCACGATCAGCGGCGCCAGGCCCAGGCTGGGCTCGTCGAGCATCAGCAGCTTCGGTTTCGACATCAGCGCGCGGCCGACCGCCAGCATCTGGCGCTCGCCGCCCGACAAGGTGCCGGCCAGCTGCGCGCGGCGCTCCTTCAGGCGCGGGAACAGCGTGTAGACGCGCTCGAGCTCGTTGCGCCAGCCGGGCACGCGCTGCTTCATCGCGCGGTAGCCGCCGAGCACCAGGTTGTCCTCGACCGGCATGGTGCCGAAGAGCTCGCGCTTCTCCGGCACCAGCGCCAGGCCGAACATCACGCGCTCCTCGAGCGACATGTCGGACAGGTCGTGGCCATCGAAGACGATGCGCCCGCGCGAGGGCAGCATCGCCATCAGCGCGTTCAGGGTCGTCGACTTGCCGGCGCCGTTGGGGCCGATGATCGTCACGACCTGGCCCTGCGGCACCTCGAAGTTCAGGCCGGTCAGGACCTCGGCGCGGCCGTAGCCGGCGTGAAGATCGCCAACACTCAAAAGGGGCGAGGCCATCAGTGCTCCGTCCCGAGATACGCCGCCCGCACCGCCGGACTCGCCTGCACCTCTTCCGGCGTGCCCTCGATCAGCCGCGTGCCGAACTCCATCACGACGATGCGGTCGACCAGGCCCATCACGAAGTCCATGTCGTGCTCGACCAGCAGGATCGACAGGCCTTCGGCCTTCAATTGCCGCAGCACCGCGGCAAGCGCCTCTTTCTCCTTCAGCCGCAGGCCGGCGGCCGGCTCGTCGAGCAGCAGCAGCGCCGGGTCGGTGCACAGCGCGCGGGCGATCTCCATCAGCCGCTGCGGGCCGAGCGCCAGGTTGCCGGCGAGCTCGTGCATGCGATCGGCCAGGCCGATGCGCTGCAGCTGCGCCTCGGCCTCGGCGAAGAGCCGGCGCTCCTCCGCGCGATCGAGCCGCAGCATCGCGCGCACCGCGCCCGATTCGGTGCGCAGGTAGCCGCCGAGCGCGACGTTCTCGAGCACCGTCATCTCCGGAATCATCTTGACGTGCTGGAAGGTGCGCGAGATGCCGCGCCGGGCGATGGTGCGCGAGGGCAGCCCGTCGATGCGCTGGCCGTTGAAGCGCACCTGGCCGCTGGTCAGCGCGAGCACGCCGGTGATCAGATTGAAGGTCGTCGACTTGCCGGCGCCGTTCGGGCCGATCAGGCCGAAGATGTCGCCGGCGCGCAGCGCGAACGACACGTCGTTGACGGCGACCAGCCCGCCGAAGGCCTTGCGCACCGCATCCACTTCGAGCAGCAGCGCGCCCTTGGCCGGCTTGTCGCGCGCAGGCAGCGGCGCGGCGCCTTCCCAGTCGCGCTGTCGCGGGCTGCGCGGCAGGCGGTCGGTGACGAAGGTCCACAGCCCGTTCGGCGCGTACTTCAGCACCGCGATCAGCACCAGCCCGAAGACGATGATCTCGAAATTGCCGCTGGTGCCGATCAATCTGGGCAACAGCACCTGCAGTTGGTCCTCGACCAGCTTGACGACGCCCGCGCCGATGAAGGCACCCCAGACATGGCCGACGCCGCCGAGCACCGCCATGAACAGGTACTCGATGCCCTTGTGCAGCCCGAACGGCGACGGGTTCACGGTGCGCTGGAAGTGCGCGAACAGCCAGCCCGACACGGAGGCCAGCACCGCCGCCAGCACGAAGGCCAGCACCTTGTAGCGCAGCGTCGAGATGCCCATCGCCTCGGCCATCGTGGTGCCCGCCTTCAGCGCGCGGATCGCCCGGCCGGGGCGCGAATCGAGCAGGTGCGTGACCGCGACGGCCGACGCCAGCGCGAAGACCCAGATCAGCCCGTAGATGCCGCGCCCGCTGCCCAGGCTGATGCCGCCCAAAGTGATCGGCGGCACGCCGAGGATGCCGTCGTACTTGCCGAGCCACTCCATGTTGGACATGGTGTAGTAGATCGTCAGGCCCCAGGCGATCGTTGCCAGCGGCAGGTAGTGGCCCGACATGCGCAGCGTGATCGCGCCCAGCACCAGCGCGACGAGCACGCTCAGGGCCACGCCGACGAAGAGCGTCAGCCACGGCGACACGCCCATCTTCACTGCGAGGAACGCCGCCGTGTAGGCACCGACGCCGACGAAGGCCGCCTGGCCGAACGAGGTCAGGCCGGCGACGCCGGTCAGCAGCACCAGGCCGAGCGAGACGATGGCATACAGGCCGATGTAGTTGAGCTGCGTGATCCAGAAGTCCGGCAGCGGCAGCAGCGGCAGCGCCAGCATGAAGAGCGCAAAGGCAGGAAATCCGAAACGGTGCACGGCTTGCATCAGTGCTCCTCGCCGTGCGGATCGGCGAGCGAGCGCCACAACAACACCGGAATGATCGAGCTGAAGACGATCACCTCCTTGAACGCGCTGGCCCAGAACGAACCGAAGCTTTCGAGCAATCCGACCACCAGCGCGCCCAGCAGCGCCTGCGGATAACTGGCGAGGCCGGCGAAGACCGCGGCGACGAAGCCCTTCAGCCCGATCAGGAAGCCGGAGTCGTAGAAGACCGTGGTCGTCGGGCCGATGAGCAACCCGGACAAGGCGCCGATGAAGGCGGCCAGCGTGAAGGTCAGGCGGCCGGCCGAATCGGACGAGATGCCCATCAGCCGCGCGCCCAGCCGGTTCACCGCGGTCGCCCGCAGCGCCTTGCCGACCAGCGAGCGCTCGAAGAACAGCCACAACGAGACGATCAGCAGCAGCGACGCGAAGAAGATGATCAGCGTCTGGCCGGTGAAGGTGAGCGGCCCGACGTTGAAGCGCGCGTCCCAGAAACTCGGGTTGCGAAAGCCCTCGGCGCCGAAGAAGAACAGGCCCAGCCCGGTCAGCGCGAAGTGCACGCCCACCGAGACGATCAGCAGCACCAGCACGCTGGCATCGGCCAGCGACTCGTAGGCCAGGCGGTAGATCAGCGGGCCGAACGGCGTGACCAGGGCCAGCGTCAGCAGCGCCTGCGCGAGCAGCGGAAATTTCTGCGGCGCGGCCCAGATCGCGAACAGCGAGATCACCACCGGGTAGCCGAGCGTGCGCAGCATCCGCAGCGCGATGCGCCGCGCGCCGTGGTGGTGCTGGATGCCTTGCGTCAGGTCGGCCAGCGCCGCGGCACCGGCCAGGATCAGCAGGAACCACACCGTGCCGGGCACCTGCCCGAGCTGCAGCAGCGCGAGCGTCAATGCGCCGAAGGCGACGAATTCGCCCTGCGGGATGAAGATCACCCGCGTGACGGCGAACACCAGCACGGTGGCAAGCGCCAACAGCGCGTAGACCGCACCGTTGGTCGCGCCGTCCAGCGCCAGGATGGCGGCGATCGAGAAGTCCATCTGGGACGCGTACTTCTGGATTTACTCTTCGTAGGCCCAATCGCCGTTGACGACCTTCAGCATCACGCCGGTCTTGGTCGTGTAGCCCCAGTGGTCGTCCTTGGTCCAGTTCATGATGCCGTGCGCGAACACCGTGCGGCCCATGTTCTCGATGGCCTCCTTCAGTGCGGCGCGGAATTCCGGCGTTCCAGGCTTTGCTTTCTTCAGCGCCACCGGCACCACCTTCTCGAGCACGATCAGCGCGTCGTAGGCGTGGCCGGCGAACTGGTTGCGCGAGCCGGCGCCGTAGGCCTTCTCGTACTTGGCGACGAAGTCCAGCGCCAGCGGCTTCGACGGGTGGCTGTCGGGCAGCAGCTCGCCGACGACGGCGGGGCCGGAGACGACGTAGGTGCCCTCGACGTCCTTGCCGCCGATGCGCATCAGGTCGCGCGTGGCCGCCGCATGCGTCTGGTAGATCTTGCCCTTGAAGCCGCGCTCGACGATGGCCTTCTGCGGCATCGCGGCGCCCGAGCCGGAGGCGACGATCAGCATCGCATCGGGGTTCGCGGCGACCAGCTTCAGCGCCTGCGCGGTGACGCTGGTATCGCTGCGCGCGAAGCGCTCGGTGGCGACCACCTTGACGCCCTGCTTCTCGGCCAGCGGCGTGAATTCCTTCAGCCACTGCTCGCCGTAGGCATCGGTGTAGCCGAGGAAGCCCACCGTCTTGATGTTGTGCTTCCTCATCAGGTTCAGCATCGCGTGCGCCATCACCGAGTTGGACTGCGGCAGGCGGAAGGTCCACGCATCCTTGCCCGGCGGCAGGCCGGCCGGCGACGCGGCCAGCTGCACGGTGCCCGATTCGGCGGCCACGTCGGCCATCGGAATCGCCACCGGCGTCGCCGCCGAGCCGATGATGATGTCGACCTTGTCCTCGGTGACGAAGCGGCGCGCGTTCTGCACCCCCTTGGTCGGGTCGGTCGCGTCGTCGAGGATGATGACCTTCAACTTCTCGCCGCCGACCGTCTGCGGCCAGAGCTTGAAGTAGTTCTGCATCGGGATGCCGAGGCCCGAGGCCGGGCCGGTCAGCGGCAGGCTGATGCCGACGGTGACGTCGGCCCACACGGGGGCGGCAGCCAGCAAGGCCGCCGCGGCGGCCAGCACGTTCTTCAGCAGCTTCATCGTCTTGTCTCCAGTCGTTGTCACAGGCAGTGGAATCACAGGCACAGCGCCTTGATGTCCTCGGGAATCGGGATCGCGCGGATGCGCTCGGGGTCGTCGGGATCGCGCACGACGAAGGCGCGCACCTCCGTGCCTTCGCACAGCAGCTCGTCACCGCGGCGCACCACGTGGCGATGGCGGAAGGTCTTGACCGCCCACTCCTCGACGGTGGTGTGCACCTGGATCTCTTCGCCGTAGGTGGCGGGGCGCAGGAAGCGGGTGTGGATCTCGAGCAGCGGCGTGCCGACGATGCCGCGCGTCTTCACCAGCTCGCGCCACGGCGGCACGCCGCAGGCCATGAAGAAGTTGAGCGAGGCCTGGTCCATCCAGCGCGAGAAGTTCGGGAAGAAGACGATGCCGGCGGGATCGCAGTCGCCGAACGTGACATTGACCCTGTGGACGTGGACTCGGCTCATGGGCGTTCCACCTTGCCTGCCCGCTTGTCGAGGAACGCGCGCAGCCGTTCCTGGGCTTCCGGCGTACTCTCGGCCACCGCGGCCATCAGCGACTCGGTGAACAGGCCATCGCTCTGCGACTGGTCGGCGATGCGGGGCAGCGCGTGCATCACCGCGAAGTTCGACATCGGCGCGTTGCCGGCGATGCGGCGCGCGAGCGCGATGCCGCGCGCCAGCCCCTCGCCGTCGGGCACCAGGTACTGCGCCAGGCCGGCCTGCACGGCTTCGTCGGAACCGAGCGTGCGGCCGGTCAGCATCATGTCGGACATGCGCGCGACGCCCATCAGCCGCGGCAGCCGCGCCGAGCCACCACCGCCGACGAAGAGGCCGCGCTGCCCTTCCGGCAGCCCGAAGTAGGCCGAGGCCTCGGCCACGCGCACATGGCAGGCCGCAGCGAGCTCCAGGCCCCCGCCGACCACCGCGCCGTGCATCACCGCGACCACCGGCACGCGACCGAACTGCACGGCATCGAAGGCCGCGTGCCACATGCGCGAATGCAGCACGCCGCCGACGACATCGCGCTCGACCAGCTCGGCCAGGTCGAGCCCGGCGCAGAAGTGCGCGCCCTCGCCACTGATCACTGCGGCACCGATGTGCTCGGGCAGGTTGACGAACGCGCTGTGCAGCTGCTGCACCAGGGTGTCGCTCAGCGCGTTGCGCTTGGCCGGGCGGTTCATGCGCACGTGCGCCACGGAGCCGCCCAGCGTGACCTGCAGCAGGTCCAGCGAGCCGAGCAGGCCATCGGCAGGAAGGAATTCGGAAGTCATCGGCCGTTCTGTGTTGGGCCGAATTTAGTTCATACAGTTAACTTAAAGATTGGGGCAAACCCGCAATCTCTTATCGAAGCCTGGCGCGGCACATAGTTAAGGGGAGTAATGAATCAGGCGGGGAACTGCAGCACCGCGTTGGGCGGCGGCAAGGCGCTGCGCGACTCCGCCGCCGCGTCGACCGGGCGCCACGGGCGCCCCGATTCGGCCTCGTCCATGCTCGTGTAGCTGCCAAGCACCCGAAAGCCGCCGAGGCCCCAGGGCCGGCCCTGCGCATGCAGCAGCGATGGCCCGGCAGCGACATGGAAGTGCAGGTGCGGCCCCGACGAATTGACGCCCGATCGGCCGACCAACGCGATCACCTGGCCCGCCTTGACCGACTGGCCGGCGGCGACGCTGACCGAGCCGCGCAACAGGTGCTCGTAGAAGACGAAGCGGCCGGCACCGGCTTCGAGGCAGACGTAGTTGCCGGCGACGTCCTCCGGCGACCAGCGCGTCGCGGGCCGCGGCGCGTCGAGCACGTCGTCGCGATCGTTGCGCACGGCCACCACCGTCGCATCGGCCACCGCCAGCACCTCGTGGCCGAGGCCGTGCCAGCGGTCGAAGCGCGCCTGCTCACTGTCGGGCGCGGCGCGGCCGCGTTCGTCGAGCCGGATCCAGTCGATCGCGAAACGCGCCGGGATGAAGCGCCGGCCGTCGCGCTCGAAGGCGGAGCGACGGTGGCCGAACGGGAACGCGGGGTCGTACACCGCCACCCACGGGCCGCCGCGCAGGGGCGGGCGCAGCGCGATCGGCGGCTGCACGGCGACGTCGAGCGCGGCCGTGCCGGCATCGGTGGCGAGCTCGAGACGCAGCGCGGGCGGCGGCGAGTCGTCACCCGTTAGCGCGTGCCAGAGGTAGAGCGTGGCCGACTCACCGCCGGCGAGCGCCGCGCGCTCCAGCGGCTTGCCGCGCGGCAGCGCGCCGGCGGCCTGGAGCTCGGCGGGGGTGAGCGTCAGCAGCCGGGGCGCTGCGGCACCGGGGCCGAACGCATGCAGGCCGCGCAGCTCGATCGTGCCGCCGCCCGGATGGGCCGCGAGCAACTCACCCACCAGCCACCAGCGGCCGCTGCTGCGCACGATCGCAAAGTCATCCAGCGCGCTCAAGGCGACCGGCGATGCAGCGAACGCCGGGGCCGTGACCAGCGCGGCGCCGCTCAGCAGCACCTGGCGACGGGACGGCAGCAGCGATGCAGGCATGGCGGCGGATCGAGTGCGGAGCGGGCGATCCTAGCGCCGCCCGGTCGCCGCTAGCGCCTGAACCACACGGCGCCGATCGACAGGCTCCCGCCCAGCGACCACAGCAGCATCGACACCCCGGCGGCCGCGCCCAGCCCACCCAGCAGCAGCGGCACGGCGAGATAGCTGGCGTTGAGCATCACGATGCGCAGCCCCAGCGTCTCGGCCTGGCGCTCGGCGGGTGACTGCGCATGCAGCAGCGCCATCACGCTCGGCAGCGCGATGCCCAGCCCGACGCCGAGCACGAACTGCAGCAGCAGCGCCCAGGTCAGCGCCGGCAGCAGCGGCAGCAGCGCGAAGCAGCCGCCGGCGCTGATCAGGGTCGTGCGGATCGTCGTCCAGTCGCCGACGCGCCGGCGCCAGGCGGCGCTGCCCAGCCGCACCAGCCCGACGCCGAGGCCGAAGGCCGCGCCCAGGTCGCCGACCGTGGCCGCCGACCAGCCCTGCTGCGTCGCGTACAGCGGCAGCAGAAAGCCGTTCGCATTCCAGCCCAGCGCCATCAGCAGGTCGGCGATCAGGATGCGGCGCAGTGCCGGATCGCGGAGCACCGCGCCGCCGGCTGCGGCCGCTGCGCGCTGTGACGCCGCGCTGCCGCGCCGGGCGTGCAGGTGACGCCGACCGAAACCCGCGCCGACCGCCGCGGCCAGGGGCAGCAAGCCGAGCAGCGCGAAGGTGAACGCCGCGCCGGCCGAGGACAGGCCATGGCCGGCGATGAACGGCCCGAGGCCGATCGACACCGAGGTGCCGATGCCGAAACTGGCGAAGGCCGCGCTGCGCTGCGGCTCGTCGCGCCGGCCGAGCTGGCTTTGCAGCGCGAGTAGCGCCATCGAATAGCCACCCCCGCCGAGCACCGCAGCAGCGCCCAGCCCCACCAGCGATTGCGGCGCCAGCGCCGCGGCCGCCAGTCCGCTCACCTGCGCCGCCAGTCCCAGCAGCAGCGGGCGGCGCGTGCCGATGCGATCGATCCAGCGCCCGATCGCCAGCGAGCCGAGCGTCGGCACGATGGCGAACGACGCCAGCAGCAGCCCGAACCCGAGCGCCGGCGCGCCGAGCGCCAGCGCCTGCAGCGACACCGCGACGCGGGCGCCGGTCAGCGCGGTGTGCGCCAGCACGCACAGCAGCACCAGCGCATGGTGGCCGAGGGGATGGGGCCGGAGGTGGGGCCGGGGATCGATCGACGACGAAGCCATGGCCGGCTATGCTGCCGCCGGATCACCCATTGGGGAAGTCAAGTGTTCTGAGCTTCCCGATCAGGAATCCTGATGCGCGCATTGAACCTGGACCAACTGCGAACCCTCGTCTCGGTGCTCGAGCTCGGCAGCTTCTCGGCCGCGGCGCGCGCGCTGCATCTGGCGCAGCCGACGATCAGCCTGCATGTCGCCGAGCTCGAATCGAAGCTCGGCACGCCGCTGCTGCTGCGCGGCGGGCCGCGCGTGCAGCCGACCCCCGCCGGCGAGCTGCTGGCCGAGCGCGCGCACCGGCTGCTGCGCGATGCCGACGAGGCGATCGAGCTGGTGCAACGCCAGCGCGACGGCCGCGCCGGGCGCGTGCGGCTGGGCAGCTCGACCGGCGCGATGGTGCACCTGCTGCCGCAGCTGCTCGAGGCGCTGGACGCCGCGCTGCCGGAGATCGACGTGCAGGTGACCATCGGCCGCTCGAGCGAGCTGATGGCCAAGCTCTTCGTCGGCGACGTCGACCTCGCGCTGGTCGCCTTGCCGCAGCCGCGTTATCCGCAGATCCGCGTCACGCCCTGGCGCAGCACGCCGATGATGGCGATGCTGCCGGCGCGCTGGCCGGCGCCGAAGCTCATCACGCCGCAGTGGCTGGCCGACAAGCCGCTGATCCTCAACGAGCCGGACACGCACGTGCGGCGCCAGGTGATGGACTGGTTCGCCGGCGCCGGCGTGCTGCCGCGTGCGCGCATCGAGATGAGCTTCAACGAGGTGACGCGGCGCCTGATCGCTGCCGGCTACGGCGCGGCCATCCTGCCCTTCGAACACCCGAGCGAAGCGCTCGACGGCCGCATCCAGGTACTGCGCCTGAAGCCGGCCATGCCACGGCGCCTCGGCGTCGCCTGCCGTTCGGCGAAGACGCTGGCCGCGCCGATCCGCAGCGTGCTCGACGCGGTGATGGCCTTCCGCGAGTGACCCACCGCAGGGCTTTCGGCTCGCCGCCGAAGCAGCGGGCCGGCCGGCGGGGCTTGCTGCGCCAGGACGCCTTCAGCTCAGAGCGCGACAGCCTCCCGCTGCGCCATGCCGAACGGTTGAGCGCTCTCGCGCAGCTGCCGGCGCACGGCGCGCTGCCACGGCAGGCGGTTGACGACGTCGTTCAGCACCACGACGCAGGCATCGCGGTCCAGCGCCTGCCCCGGCGCCAGCTCGAGCGCGACGTTGCTCGAGATCTTCATCGGGTTGCTGAGCACGACGATCCAGGGCAAGGCCTCGCTCCAGTCCCAGGCCAGCACCAGGGTCGGCGACTTGCCGCTGACCCAGGTCGTCCGCCCCGATCGGCCCCCCGGCAGGTTGTCGGGGTTCTTGATCAGGGTTCCCCAGTGGCGAAAGCTCGCCCGCACGAAGTCCTGTTGTGGCGACAATACCGCCGGCCAGGCTTTGATGTTCAAAGCTCCCATGTCATCCTCCGAACGAAAGTGACGGTCACGCTGCTCGAGCGTGTGCACTGATCTTCGTCCGCCGATGCATATCCGATAACTCCCCAGGGGCGCAGCTAGACAAGTTCGACGGTTTATGCCAACGCTCAACGACTATCAGGCAGTTGCGGAGGCTCGCACCAAGGACGAGTTGTTGGACGCGTTGCTGTCGGTGGCGAACCAACTCGACTTTGGGTTGCTGACCTCCCTGCTCGTGCTGGAGCGCCCACAGCAACCCAATACGGTCGTATCGCTGGCGAACTTTCCGACGGGTTATGCGGACGCGGCCAATGACCCCGCCGCCTCGAAGCGCGATCCTGTTCTCGACCGACTGAGGCGACTCAGCGTTCCCATCGTCTGGGACCAAGCCACCTACATAAACGATGGGGCCGCAGACCTGTGGGACATTCAGGCCCCTTTCGGATACCGAACCGGTGTCGCTGTCTGTCTGCACCTGCCCGGCGCGCGTCACTTCGTACTTGGCATCGATCGCGAAAAGGCCTTGCCGAAGAACGATGTTCGACTGACTCGGCTCCTTGCCGATGTTCAACTCCTTGCAGTGCATGCGCAGGACGCCGCCATCCGTGTGCTTGCACCCCTTGCCCAGCCCGCCCGGGTCGCATCCTTGACCCGGCGTGAAACCGAAGTCCTGCGCTGGACCATGCTGGGGAAGGACACCAACGCCATCGCGCAGATTCTGAGCCTGAGCCCTAGCACGGTGAAGTTCCACGCGGAGAACGCGATCGCCAAACTCGGCTGCGAAACCAGACATGCCGCTGTCCTTCGGGCGATCGAGTTTGGCCTCTTGGCAAGTCGGTAGCACATCCAAGTTCGCCCGTCAACCTCTGCCCGGGCGCAGTTACGCGACTTTCCCCTGCTTGATGGAATCGGGTTGCCGATCTCGTCACGGCGCAACGCCAAAGGGGCCCCACATGTCGCACGCCGCTTACACCTTCATCCCGTCCCTTCCGCGCACCGGCTTCTAGGCCTGCCAAGACCGAGTCTTCAGAACACACCGCTCAGGGAACCCCTTTCCGCCGAAACCCACGCCAGCGTCCGTCCTCCCTCCCTCCCTCTCATTTGGACGTTGGATTCGGCTTTTTTCCAATCCGGGCAGCATCGCCTTCTGTCATCGGGCACCTGCCTATCGCGACTCCCGCAACCACCCCGGCCACCGTGATCGACCACCAAGCCGACGTGCCGGATGGAACCCTGATCGGGACGGTTCTCTACATCGAGGACGATCCGGTCAGCAGCTCGCTCGTCGAAGAGATCCTTCTGACGCTGCACCCGCACCTGACCTTGCTCCGCGCCGCCACCGGCGCGGAAGGCGTTCGCCTCGCGCGCGAACAACACCCCGACCTGGTGCTGCTCGACATGCACCTGCCGGACACCTCCGGCCTCGAGGTCATTCGCGAGCTCAATCGCGAGATCGCCGCCGGCGCTTTCCGCATCGTGCTGCTGACCGCGGACCGGATCTCCGCCGACGTCATCAAGGCCCTCAGCCTGGGCGCCTACGAGTACTGGGCCAAGCCGATCAACATCCCGCAGTTCGACCGCGGCGTGCGGCGCGCGCTGTCCGGCGCGCCGGCGCTGCTGCCGATGCACCTGGCGCAGGCCATCGGCGGCCGCGCGCCGGCCTGAAGGGCCCTGCCAATACCCCTTCGCGGGCAGGTCCACGGGGCGCTGGCTTGACGTTTCCCAACATGGGAACGTTGAAGATGCGGGCCTGAGCCCAGGGCGGCGGCCGGGCCGGCAGTTCAAGGCGCTGGCCCAGGCGCACATTCGGCGACCTCGACCGCAAGCTTGCAGAGCTGCAAGCGATGAAGGCGACACTCGAGCATCTGGTGCGCTGCTGCCGCGGCGTCGACCGGCCGGCGTGCCCCATCATCGGCGCGCTGGCGGGCCAGCGTGCCGATGGCGATTCAGACCCTGGCGAACCATGAACCTTCTGCGATCGATTGCCACCGTGGCGGCCGCCGCGCTGCTCGCCGGCTGCGCGTCGTTCTCCGACGACGGCGGCTTCGGCGCCGTCAGCGAGCTGACGCGTGAACGCAGCGGCCACGCGCCGGCCTGGCAGCGCGGTCCCGACCCGAGCGCCGCCGTGCGCGCGCGCGTCGCCGAGCTGCTGAACGCGCCGCTCGATGCCGACACGGCGGCCGAGGTCGCGCTCTTGAACCACCGCGGCCTGCAGGCGCGCTTTGCCGAGCTGGGCATCGCCGAGGCCGAGCTGGTGCGCGCGGGGCGGCTGCGCAATCCCGGCTTCTCGTTCAGCCGCATGCGCGGCGCCTTCGCGCTGAAGGAGATCGAGCGCTCGCTGATGTTCGACGTGCTGGGCCTGCTGACGCTGCCGAGCGCGCGCGCGGTCGGTGAGCGCCAGTTCGAACAGGCGCAGCTGCAGGCCGCCGCCGATGCCGTCGGCGCGGCGACCGAGGCGCGGCTGGCCTTCTTCGGCGCCGTCGCCGCCGCAGAGTTGCTGCGCTATCACGAACAGGTGAAAGAAGCGGCCGACGCGTCGAGCGAGCTGGCGCGCCGCATGCAGCAGGCGGGCAACTTCAGCACGCTCGCGCAGCTGCGCGAGCAGTCGTTCCAGGCCGATGCGACGGCGCAGCTGGCGCGCGCAAACCAGGAGGCCGTCGCCGGGCGCGAGCGGCTGGCGCGTGCGCTCGGGCTGGCCCAAACCACCTTTCGGCTGCCCGAGCGCCTGCCGGAGCTGCCGGCGCAGCCGCCCGAGCCGCGCGGGCTCGAGCAGGCCGTCATCGACCGCCGGCTCGACGTGCTGATGGCCCGCCGCGCCGCCGAAGCCACCGCGCGCAACCTCGGGCTGACGAAGGCGACGCGGATGGTCAACGTGCTGGAGCTCGGCTACCGCAACAAGAGCACGAGCTTCGATCCGCGCGAGAACGGCTGGGAGATCGAGCTCGAGCTGCCGCTGTTCGACTTCGGCGGCACACGCGTCGCGCGGGCCGAAAGCCTGTACCTGCAGGCGCTGCACCAGGTCGCCGACACGGCGCTGAACGCGCGCTCCGAGGTGCGCGAGGCCGATGCGGCCCGGCGCGGCGCCTATGCGCTGGCTCGGCACTACCGCGACGAGGTCGTGCCGCTGAAGAAGCGCATCTCGGAAGAAAACCTGCTGCGCTACAACGGCATGCTGATCAGCGTCTTCGAGCTGCTCGCCGATGCGCGCGAGCAGGTGCACGGCGTCAGCGGCTACGTGCACGCGCTGCGAGATTTCTGGATCGCCGAGACGCAGCTGCAAGCCGCCCTCGCCGGCCGCTCCCCCGGCGCCGCGCCCTGAAACAAGGCCCCCCGATGTCGAACCGCAGAATCTTCTTCCGCGCGGCCGGGGCCGCCGCGCTCGGCGCCACCGCCGTCAGCCGCATCGGCGCCGCGTCGCTGCCCGAGGCCGTGATCCAGACCTCGCCGACGATGCAGCCGCTGCTGCATCCGAGCACGGGCCGCCCCTACCAGCCGGTCGCGACGCTGAACGGCTGGTCGCTGCCCTGGCGCATGAACCAGGGTGTCAAGGAGTTCCACCTCGTGGCCGAACCGGTGGTACGTGAGCTCGCGCCGGGCATGAAGGCCCGGCTGTGGGGCTACAACGGCACGAGCCCGGGACCGACGATCGAGGCGGTGGAAGGCGACCGCGTGCGCATCTTCGTCACCAACAAGCTGCCGGAGCACACAACAGTGCACTGGCACGGCGTGCTGCTGCCCTCGGGCATGGACGGCGTCGGCGGGCTGACGCAGCCGCACATCCAGCCCGGCAAGACCTTCGTCTACGAGTTCACGTTGCCGCGTGCCGGTACGCACATGTACCACCCGCATGCCGACGAGATGACGCAGATGGCGATGGGCATGATGGGCCTGTTCATCATCCATCCGAAGGATCCGCGGCAGATGAAGGTCGACCGCGACTTCGCCTTCCTGCTCGCCGCCTACGACATCGAGCCCGGCAGCGCGACGCCGCGCACCGCCGAGATGACCGACTTCAACCTGTGGACGTGGAACAGCCGCGTCTTTCCGGGCATAGACCATCTGGTGGCGCGAACCGGCGAGCGCGTGCGCATCCGCATCGGCAACCTGACGATGACCAACCACCCGATCCACATGCACGGGCCGAACTTCGTCGTCACCGGCACCGACGGCGGCTGGGTGCCGCCCGCGGCGCGCTGGCCCGAGGTGACCACCGATGTCGCGGTCGGCCAGATGCGGGCCATCGAATTCGACGCCGTCGCCGGCGACTGGGCGATCCATTGCCACAAGTCGCACCACACGATGAACGCGATGGGCCACAGCCTGCCGAACATGATCGGCGTCGACCACCGCGGCATCGCCGAGCGCATCACGAAGCTGGTGCCCGACTACATGGTGATGGGCGACAAGGGCATGGCCGAGATGGGCGCGATGGAGATGCCGCTGCCCGACAACACGCTGCCGATGATGACCGGCACCGGACCGTACGGGCCGCTCGAGATGGGCGGCATGTTCAGCGTGGTCAAGGTGCGCGACGACGTGAAGCCGGGTGACTACAGCGACCCCGGCTGGTACCGCCACCCGCCGGGCAGCGTGGCCTACGAGTACACCGGCGAGGTCCGGCAGCCGGCGCGCGCCGCGGCGCCGAAAGCGGATGCGAAGACCTTGCAGGTGCGCAAGCCGTCGGGCCACTCGGGGCACTGAGCCGCCGACTTGCGCTCGGCGTCGCCGGCCCGCCCGTCACCAGAATGAAGGAGGCACCGCCTTCCCCTGGGCCCTAGCATGCGCTCCAGTCAGCCGTTTCTGCAGGGGAGGCGCCGTGGCCCATCACATCTTTCTCGTTCATGGAATGGGGAACTTCGAGGACGGTTGGTCGAAAGCCGGCGAGCCGAGCGTTCAGGACGGGATCCGAGCGCTCTTTCAGCAGTACACCGGAACCGCGGACCTGGTCGGCGACTTCGAGATCCATGAGCTCAACTACAACCAGGTCTTCGAAGCTTGGCGCAAGCGATGGGCCGAGCTTGCGAAGGACGCGGCCGCGGCGGCCCAGGCGCTGAAGATCACCACAGGTTTCGCGAAGAATCTGATCAAGCTGGCCGATGCGGCCACGGGCGACAACTTCCTGCGCACCCACATTCTCGATGTCGCGCTGTACCGCTTTGCGCGGCCGGTGACCGAGGAGGTGATGACGCTGGTGCAGGACCAGATCGGCCGGGTGTTCGAGGAGCCTGCGAAAAAGGGCGAGCCGATCGAGTACACGGTCATCGCTCACTCGCTCGGCACGCTGGTCGCCTACGAGGCGTTTCACGCGATGATGACGGACAGCAGTCCACTGCCGCCGTCGGCGCGCCCGAACAATGTCTTCATGGTCGCCAACGTGGTGGCGGCACTGTGGCAGCGAGGGCCGAATATCTACGTGCCCGCGATGGCGCCCAACCTGAAGTTGTCGGAGGGCTGGTGCTTCCGGCTAACGAATGTCGGGCATCGCCTGGATCCGGTCGCCCGGCTGCGGCCTTTCGATCCACCTGACGCGTGGTTCCAGCCGGGCAAGAAGGACAAGACGTACCTTGATGTGTGGCTGCAGGAAGACGACGTGCTCAGCGAGAACATCCACTCGTTGACCCACTACCTCAGCCATCCGCGGGTGCACGTGCCGCTGCTTCGACAGCTGACGCATCCCTCGCTGATCTCGGACGAGGAGGAGGAAGAGGCGATCGCCGAATGGGAACAGCTCGGCGACGACGTCGTGAAGCAGAAGGTGCAGGACGCGCTGGGCGGATTGCTGCTGAAGCTCGACCCCGACCTGATGAACCAGCTCGCGCTCTGGAAGAGCCTGCGCGAGTTGCTGCTGAAGTCGAACGATCCGAACCCTGACGGGGAGCGCCAGTCATGAGCACGTCCGGAACACGGATCGGCCCGCATGCCGCCGCGCTGTGCCTGTGGCTGTGGTTGTCCTGTGCGGCAGCACAGCCGGCGCAGCCCGCTGCGGCAGCGCCCTGCGAGGTCCCTTCCGCCGATGAAGCCGTGCCGAACTACACCGGCCGCGCGGTCTCGCTGAGGCGGTGCCTCGGCAATACCGACCGCGACAAGCATGCCCTGACGCAGTCCTTCGTCGGCAGTCTCGAGAAGCCGGTTGCCGTCACGCACACCCAAGGTGTCGAGGCGGCCCTGGACCTTCTGCTGACCGAGATCGCGCTGCAGTCGAAGGAAGGATTCGACCAGGCGCTGTGGACCGCGCTGGCTACCGAGCTCAGCTTCGTGCGGGCCCGGGCGGCACAGCTCGCGCAGGTTGCCGATGCCGGCGCATGGCGCAAGGCCAGCGAGGACCTGGTGCCGAGCAAATGGAATGCCCCGCAGGGGGTCATCGAACTGGCCGGTACCGAGTTCGACGTGCTGGCGGCCCCGACGGCGTGCGAAAACGCCAAGCCGTGCAGCGCGTTTGCGAGTCGTGTAGCGGCGATCCGCGTGATCAACCTGGTCCGGCGCCTGGATGTGCACCTGGAGAGCCCCTTCACCCTCCAGCACTTCGCGGCGGGTCGCGTCAGGCTTCAGCGTTGGGAAGCGTACCGGAAGGACGCACACCCCCTGTACTGGTGGGAGGTCTTCGTCAATGGGGCGTTGATGGATGGTCCGCTGCTCGGTGCCGGCGGCAAGGCGCCCTGCGAAAAGGATGGTTCCGGTACGTCGATCGGCTTCTGCGACGTCCCGACAAGGCAGCTGATCCTGCTGCATCCCGAACCCGCGGTCCGGTTTTCGCGCACGGCGACGAAGTCCAGCGAGCTGAAGCCAGCCCTCGTGGTCGAGCTGATCGGCTGGTATCGCTGGGATTGGGCCGGTGAGACATCGGCCGAGATGCGCGGCCGGAGAGGACTGTCGCTTGCCGCGACCTATACCAGCACCGAGCGCGAAGCCGAGCTGGGTTATGGGCCGATGTTCCACTGGAACGACTTCTCGTTGGCGGTCACCAAGGCCAGTCGCGGACGATGGAGCCTCGTCATCAGCGTTCCCCTCGCCGGCGAGTACTACGGCCGCAAGCAGCAGATCGTCGACGAGCTGTCCAAGGTCAAGAAGTCGAGCTTGTCCGAGCTGCTGCTGAAGTGACTTGCACGGCCGCGACCGGCGATGCGCTGAAGACCGCACACGACTTCATGAAGCAGCCGGCCAGCTGCCGGGATACAGGCGCTCGAGCAGCGCCTGCGTCAGGCCGGCGAGCAGCGGCTGCAGCTGCGTGCCGAGCCGCTCGGCTTCGCCGGCGTTGTCCAGCGTCGTCGCGCGGCCGGCCCACAGCGCCGCGAGCGCCGGCTCGCGCGCCGCGAGCAGTTCGTCGACCAGTGCGGTCCAGTGCGCCGGCGCTTCACCATCGACCCATTCGCCGCGGCCGCGCCCGAAGTGCGCGACGGCGAGGTAACGCAGCAGCGTCGCCTGCACGATCGGCGCCAGCGCGCTGTCGCTCCACGCGGCGAATCCGCTGCCGGTGCCGCGCACGACGTTGATCGCGCGCGCCGCGCCGGCGGCGCCCAGCGCACCGAGGATGCCGCCGGCCAGCATGCCGCCGCCGAGCGTCAGGCCGCCGGCCATCAGGTCGGCCGCCAGGCCGGACAACGCGCCGCCGACGACGCCGCCGACCAGCGTCGCCGCCGGTTCGCCGACCGGCTTGCGCAGCTGCACCTGCGACGCGACGCGTTTCAGGATGGCGCCGGTGGCGCGGCCGTCGATAGCATGCAAAGTGAGCAGCCGCGCGGTGCTCGCGCGGACCTCGGCGTCCAGCGCCTCGGCGAGCCGGCGCTCGGCGGCGGAGGCGGCACGGCGCCGGCCCGGGATGAAGCGCTCCAGGCCGCGGTCGCCGTCGTCGAGCGGCGCGCGCGCGGCGGCGATGCGGCCCAGGCTCGTCGCCAGCTCATGCATCGCGGCATCGAAGCGGGCCAGCCGCTGCCGCGCCCATTCGGCGTGCAGGCGCTGCAGGCGCGCATCGCCACCCAGCGCGCGGCCGATCGCTTCGAGCAGCGCGCCTTCCTGCACCCAGCAGCGCGCGAAGGCGTCGAGCGGCAGCACGTCGCGCACCTGGGCGAACGCGGCGACCCACACGCGCCAGCGCTCGACGTCGGCGCGCTCGTCGGCCGCGGCGCGCGGCGCGCCCATCTGGTTCAGCAGCACGATCACCGGCTTGTCCAGCCACGACAGCAGCTCGAGCTCGGGCTTCACGTAGCCGGCCGTCGCCACTGACTCGGCGGCGTTGACGAGGTACAGCACGATGTCGCTGGCGTCGTGCACGTGGCGCAGCGCCTGCTGGCTGGACCAGAACGGCCGGTCGCGCCAGCGGTCCCACACTTCGGCGAGGAACCAGCCGAGCGGCGTCGCGCGCTGTTGCAGCCGCCGCAGCAGCCGCACGCTGTCGCCGAAGCCGGGCGTGTCCCACAGCTGCAGCTGGTCGCCGGCGGCGGTCTCGAGCAGCACGTTCATCTCGGCGAACTCGGTCACGTGCGGCGCGTCGCGCACCTCGCCGATGTCGCGGCCCAGCAGCGTGCGCGCCAGCGTCGTCTTGCCGACGTTGGTGTGCGAGACCAGCGACAGGCGCAGCGCGGTGGTGGGGGTCATGCCAGCGCCGCTTTCAGGTCGGCGGCGGCGGCCTGCACGTCGCCTTCGAGGTCGACGCAGACCACGCGCACACCGTGCGCCTCGGCGAGGCGCTTCCACAGCGCGCGGCGCTCGCGCAGCCGCTCCGGCATCGCGGCGAAGCGGCGCTTGAACGCCGCTTCGTCGACGATCGCCACCAGCGGCAGCGAACCGGCCAGCGCCGCCAGCAGCTTGCCGTGGGTTTCCGGCTCGGGCGTGGCAGCCAGATCGAACAAGGCCAGACGCAGCGTGGCACCCGGCGCCGCGGCACGCGCCGCCTGGTCCTCATCACCGTAGGGCAGCGGGTCGGCGAAACGCAGCTCGACGCCGGCGCCCCACTCCAGCGCCAGCAGCGCGCGCAGGCCGAGGGCCGCCTGCGCGGACGGTGCGGCGGCATGCGGCTGCACCTCGGCGATCAAACGCTGCTCGCCACGCTGCAGCAGCCGCAGGCGGTCGAAGTACATGCCGTCCAGCGCGAGCGGAAAACGCCGCGCCAGCGAGCGCGCGCGCCCCGCGGCGATGGCCGCCAGCAGCAGCCGCGGCAGCACCACCGCGAGCACCAGCGTCGCCGCGAACAGGTGGATCCACGGTGCCGCGTGGCCGGCCGGCGCGCTGCCCGGCAGCATGCGCAGCGGTGCGACGTCGGGCACCGCGATGCCGGTCAGCGCGGCAGCCGGTGCCAGCAGGGTGCTCAGCGCCGCCTGCACGGTCGACGCGTCGAGAAACGTGCTCTGCCAGCCGGCGCGGTAGTCGTGTCCGAGGCCGCGCAGGTACAGCCCGGCGATCAGCCCGGCCGCGAGCAGCGCCGCGGCCACGTGCAGCAACGCCGCCATGCGTGCGCGCGTCAAGGGCGCGGCTTGCGTGGCCCAGCTCGCGCCGATCGCCGCCGGCCCTGCCGCGCGCAGCGACCACCCCGGAAGCCTCCGCGCGCGCCACGGCAGCAGCAACATGCCATAGACGCCCAGGTTCCACAGCACGATCAGCCACACCGCCGGCGCCAGCAGATCGATGCGCTGCTGCGGCCCGATGCGATCGGCCAGCAGCCCGAGTGCGAACGACAGCAGCACGGTCGCCGCCAGCAGACCCCGGGCGGGCCAGCGGCGCCGGTCGATCCAGCGCCGCGCGGCGGCATCCCGCGGCAGCAGCCGTTGCAGTGCGTGCCCGGCGCGCACGACGACGAAGCGTTCGAAATCCTGTGCGCTGCCCAGGTCCTGCAGCGACGCGCGAGTGGCCCAGGCGCGATCGTCCAGCGTCCAGACGGAGGTCGCGGCGCCGGACTCGAAGGCTCTTGCCAGCAGCACGCGGCGGGCCTCGTCTTCGGTCATCGGTGCCGGCCCGCGCTCCGTTGGGAGACCGCGAGCGACGTGAGCTGGGGGGTCATCGGTGCCCGCCCGGCCGTCCGAAGGGCACCGAGCGCCCCTTGGGGGCCGCGAACGAAGTGAGCTGGGGGCTGACCATCCACCACTGTAGCGGCGCCGTCAGCGCCGGCGCGGGCGTTCCACTTCGGTGCTGATCTCCGGCGGCAGCCGCTTCAGCAACCAGCGGATCGCCAGCGGCACGATGACCAGGTCGTCGAGCACGCCGATCACCGGCAAGGCGTCGGGCAGCAGATCGATCGGCGACAGCACGTACAGCACGATCAGCGCGGTCCCGAGCTTCAACCAGGACGGCGCGGCGGGATGGCGCAGCGCGAACCACAGTCGCCGCACATCGCCGCGCAGCACGCTCCACCACAAGACCAGCCGCTTGAACACCATCGTCCGCTCCTCGGTCGCCCGGGGCTCAGGTGGGGCAGCGCCGGCCGGTGTCAAGGGTGCCTGCACAAGCGGTTACGACCGGGTGGAGCGCCGGACGGGCTGGGCGTTGTCGCACCAGGCCTGGATCTCGCGCTCGAGTACCTGCCGCTGCAGCTGGTCGAGCGCATGCGCCAGCGTGCGCGTCGGCCGCGCGCGGCGCGCAATCCAACGCAACTCGGCGAGCGCCTGGCGCAGCACCGCGTCACTGACCTGTTCGAACGACCCATTCGGCCGCTTCAGCGCCAGCACGACGATGCGCAGGCTGGCGACGCCGGCATGGTCGCGGCTGACGGCCTCGATCACGCGCGACAGCTCGATCGCGGTCGGCGCCACCAACGGCGCGCACAACGGCGGCGCGGCACGGCGCAAGTGGCGGCGGCCGGTCGCGGGAGGCGACTGCAGTGGCAGCGTGGACGGCGGCGGCTTGGTCGTGGCGCGGTGCCAGGCGTCGCCCACCGCGGTGAACAGGCTGCTGCACACCTGGACGATTCGTTCCTTGCCGGCCATGGTCGACACGCGCATCACTCCTCCTCCTGGCGGCATGCAACGTTCCGCCTCACTCTGTTGCGAATGGCAAACCTCGTGCCCATGGCGGCGCGCCACCCGCAAACGGGTGGCGAGCTGCGACCTGCCTCAAAAGTCGCGCTCAGGCGCATTGCGCCAAGGCGTTGCCGTGGGGGAAGCCTGCGGCGGCGTTCGGGAGCGCGGTGCGAGGCGAGCGCCGTCGCACCTTCGCGCTGTTACCGGCGGCGGGGCGGGGCCTGCTCGGCTCGGCGCCGCGTCACACCGCCCAGTCCGAGCAGCGCCAGGGCCAGCAGCAGCAGGCTGGCCGGCTCCGGCACGACCGCAGCGACCACGTCGTTCGGGCCGGTGCCGTCGGGGCCACCGATCGGGGCGACGGGATTCCCCCATTCACTCGGTGGTTGTCCGCCATCGCCGATGGGGTCGGCAATCCGGCCGGGCCCCTCGAAAAGCCGCTCGAACGGATCATCCGGACCGTGGCCGCCAGGACCCCACGGACCCCCGGGACCGAATGGCGACCCTGACGGGCGGTTTGCGGCCGCCACGGGACGCCCTGCGGGCAATGCCCCCAGGTTTTCGCGCTTCCGAGGCCCGAAGCTATCGCTCGGCTTGATGGCGGCGACCCTGCGCAGGTCCGATGGGGCCGGGTCAAACGCATCGGCCGGCAGCACCCCGGGGATCGCGGCCAGGATGTCGGGGGTGTTCGAGCCGGGAGGCTCGCCCACCGACGATGGCTCCATGCGTCCATTGGGCTCGATCAGCGCCGCGATGATCGGCTGAACGCCGTCGCGGTCACGCGGGTCGTGGCCGCCCGCGACGCCGGGCAAGGACGGCAGGCTCGGGAGTGCGATCCCCCCGCCCGACACAGGGGCACCGGCCAGCAGGCCCGCCACGGCCGCGATGGCCCGTGAATCGCCGTTTGTCGGCGTGGCGAAGTCTCCGCTGCGCGGTGCGTCGGGGTCGGCCACCGTCGCGACACCGAAATCCAGTCCCAGCGCGGCCAGCCACTCGACGGTGGAGCCCGCCGGCGCGGGCAGCAGCACGCCTGCGATCGTGACGCTGCCATCCCCGGGATCGGCCACAGCGGTCATGAAGGCGCCCGGATCGAAGGGCAACAGGTCAGACGAGGCGGCCCTTTCGTCGGGCAATATCCCTTGCCCCAACATGCCGCACGTCAGCAACAAACCTGCGCCAGCCAGGGCGCGACAGGCCGAGTTCTTCAGGGGTTTCATGGTCATTGCCCGATCGGTTGAGTATCGAAAGCAATTCAAATCGCTACTGCCGATTACCCCAAGCAATTGCCGCGCCAGTTATTGAAATGCGATAGATAACAACGACTTGAATTCACGCCGAGCGATCGTACCGATTGACCTGTAAAAGGTATCGACGGGGGCGCTCCCAATGCGGAATCGACAGGCACGCCAATTGCCCTTCACTACGTTTTCGCACAAATCCGGCATTCAATGAATGATTGCAATGAGTGACGATTCGTGTGAATTGAAATCAGTCGCGCGTCTCTGGTAGCACGCCCAGCTGCGCGAACGTCTGGTCGACCGCATCGGCCCACCCTCGATTCGCCGCGGGGCTGGCTGGGCTCGGGTGCAGGATGCGCGACAGCTTGATCGCGCATGCCGGACCGGCCTCGACGCGATCGGTCTGCAGCACGGCGCGCAATCGTCGCTCCGCGAAATCGCCGATGCCGATCGCCCATTCAGGCTGCAGCGCCTGCAGTGCCGCGGCGAGATGGCGGTCGCAGACCTCGGTGAGCGCGCGGCGGACTGCGGCCGGCAGCTTGTCGGGCGTGAAGTTGCGGCCCGATGCCTCCAGGAAGACGAGCGGACAGTAGTTGAGGACGAACCAGTGCTCGAAGAAGGCCGCCGCCGTGCCGAAGCGACGCGCGGCCCAGCCCCACAGCCGCCGGCCGCTCGCCTCGGAGCGAGGGCAATCGAAGCCGGCGATCGGGCGCGCGGGGTGCTCGTGGGCCGGCCGCTGCACCGGCTCGACGATGCCCAGCCAATCGCGCACGGCCGCCACCTCGCCGAAGGGCACGCCGGTCTGCATCATGCCGAACGGCCCCGGGTTCATGCCGAGCAGCACGACGCGCTTGCGCGTGTCGCCATAACGCCTGATGTACGCCTCATACGGCGCCCAGGCGTACTGAAAGGGATCGTAGACGTGCGCCACTGGCGGCGGAAAGCTCAAGGCCGCGAGCGAGCGCGAGAGCGCGCGTCCAGCGATCAGGAGTTGTTGCGCGATGGGCGATGCCATTGGCCGAGTATGAGTCGGTGCATACCGGCTTGGCTTTCCCTACGGGCGGACTGTCGGGCGCCTTGGTGATTTGCGTAGGGAGTCCTTGTCGGCCGCCACAAGCTGCATGCAGGCGCGTGGTTTCAGCGCGATCCGGGCTTGAGTGCGCGGGGCCATCCGTCGAAGATGGGTGTTCTGCTCGTCGCTGGAGGCTCCGTCGTGGGCCGGCTCCTCAGGATCCCCGAAAAACTCAAGTCGGTGGGCGCCGTGTTCGGCGTCATCGTGCTGCTGCAGGTGGCCCTGGCCATCCTGAGCATCGACATCCTGTCGTCGGTGCGCGCCTACGTGTCGGGCGAGAGCCTGTATTCCAAGGGCCAGAAGGACGCGCTGCTGCATGTGCAGTCCTACCTCCGGTCGCACAGCGAGGCCGACTACCGGCAGTTCCTGTCCGCGCTGGTCGTGCCTGAAGGCGATGCGAAGGCCCGCCGGGCGCTGCAGCAGCCGATGCCAGACCGCGATGCGGCCCACGACGGATTCATCGAGGGGCTGAACCATCCCGACGATGTCCCCGGATTGATCCGGCTCTTCGTGTGGGCCCACGAAGTGCCGTTCATGGCCCGGGCGATCGCCGTCTGGACCGAGGGCGATGCCGCCATCGCGGAGCTTCACGCCCTGGTGCAGGCGGCCCGGCAGGGCGTGCGGGACGGTCAGCCCGATGCCCCGGCGATGCGCACCCTTGCCGCCCGGGTGCCCGAGATCAACCAGCGCCTGACACAGCTGGAGCGCGAGTTCTCGGACGAGCTCGGGCAGGCGTCACGGCTCGTGCAACGCCTGCTGCTGGGGCTGAACCTGCTGACGGCCACCATCCTCGCCACCTTGGGAGGACGCTACATCCGCAGCGTGATGCATGCGCTGCGGCGGCGCGAGGCCGAGATGACCGGCCTGATGCGCGCCGTGCACGAGGCCGTCGTGACGGTGGATCGCGCGCAACGGATCGTGCTGTTCAATCGAGCGGCCGAGCAGCTGTTCGGATGTGCATCGGACGCCGCCCGGGGCAGCCCCGTCGACCGATTCATCCCCGGCGGCCTGCCCGGGACGGCCCGCGCGCCGGCTTCGGGGACGCTGGAGGCCATGCACGAGCTCACCGGGCTTCACGCCGATGGCCGGGCCATGGGCCTGGAAGTCTCCTTCGGCGCGCTGGACGCGGCCGATGGCCCGCGAACCGTCATCGTCTGCCGCGACGTGACCGCCCAGCGCGAAGCGCGAGAGCGCGAGCGTTCGCTGCTGTTGCGCCGGAACACCGAGCTGGCGCGCAAGGCCCATACGGACGCGCTGACCGGCCTGCTCAACCGCGAGGCGCTCGAGCTCCACCTGAGCGACACGCTGGCCGGCGCGCAAGGCCGGGGCGATCCGGTGTCGGTGCTGTTCCTCGACCTGGACGGCTTCAAGGCGGTGAACGACCGGCACGGGCACTTCATGGGCGACGAGCTGCTGCGGCAGGCCGCCGAGCGGCTGCGCGACGCCGTGCGGCGGCAGGACGAGGTGTTCCGCATCGGCGGCGACGAGTTCGTCATGGTGCTGGCCGGCGACGTGGAGCCCGGCAAGGCGGAGGCGCTGGCGCAGCGCATCCTGGCTGCCGTTCGACGGCCCTACGGGCTGGGCGGCGCGACGGTGAACCTCACGGTGAGCGTGGGCATCGCCCACTACCCCGACAACGGCAGCGACGGGCGCTCGCTGCTGCTCGCGGCGGACGCCGCGATGTACCGCGCCAAGCAGAGCGGCAAGAACGGCTATCACGTCGGCGTGCCTTCGGCCTCCATCGTCCGCGAGCGGCCGCCGCTGATGCGCGAGCTGGAGCGCGCGCTGGCCGATGACGAGCTGGTGCTGCATTACCAGCCCATCGTCAGCGCGCTGGCGCCCGGCGCGCTCGGCGCCGAGGCGCTGGTGCGGTGGCAGCATCCGACCCGGGGGCTGCTGTCGCCTGCCGCATTCGTCCCGCAGGCCGAGTCGCACGGCATGTGCGACGCGCTGGGCCACTGGGTGCTGCAGCGGGCCTTGAAGATGCTGTCGGGCAGTGCCGCCGGCGCGCCGGCCTGGGTGACGGTCAACCTGGCCGCCGACCAGTTGCTGAACCCGCGCCTGCCCGAACAGCTGGAGCAGCTGCTGGGCGCTGCGGGAGTCAGCGCCGCCCGCCTGGGCGTGGAGCTCACCGAGTCGATGGCCATGCGCGATGTCGCGACCAGCCACGCGGTGCTGCAAGGCATCCGGGACGTGGGCGTGTGCGTGTGCCTGGACGATTTCGGCACCGGCTACTCCAGCCTCTCCCAGCTGCACCGCATGCCGGTGGACAAGCTCAAGGTCGACCGGTCCTTCGTCGAGCACCTGCCCGCCGATGCGAACGCGCTGTGCATCGTCGAAGCCATCATCGCGCTGGCGCGCGTGCTGGGCCTGCCGCTGGTCGCCGAAGGCGTCGAGACCCTCGAACAGGCGCGGACCTTGCGCGTGCTGGGGGTGGGCGAGTTCCAGGGCTTCGGCATCGCCCGCCCCATGCCCTGGGACGAGCTGCTCGCGTTCAGCACGGCGTGGCGCAGCCGCCCCCGCCTGGAAGACTGGATCCGGCCGGCCGCGGCCGAGCGTCACCCGGTTCCGGCGCAAGCGTTGCGTTGCTGATCGCGCTCGTGCGGCTCGTGCGGCTCGTGCAGCAGGATGCGCGCGGCCTCGACACGCACGGCAAGCACTGCGGTCTCGTCGTTGATCACCCGCAGCAGAAAGGCCCGCGCGGACTGGCGGCCCTGCTGCGCCGTGGCGAGCGCGTCTGCGATCGGCCGCAGGACGGGATCCGGCGGCAGCACAGCGGCGCCGACCGCTTCGTCCGCGGGCGCGTCGCCGAGGGACTCGAGCGAACCCGCCGTCATGACGCTCAAGCGCTCCAGCAGCGCGGCCTGGCCTTCGTCGCTCGGCGCACTGTCGAGCCACGGCGTGTCCTCGAAGACGGGCACCAGGTCGGGCGTCACGAACGCGGACCAGGTGGTCGCCCCCGGCAGCGGCGCAGGAATGCAGGGCGCATGCTGCGGCTGCTGCTGCTCCGGCGTCGTGGCGTCGATGGTCGGGTACAGGCGCAGGCGGTGCCGCGCGACGGTCGGCAGGTAGCGTGCGCAGAGCGCTTCGAGAAAGCGCCGGCCGGTGCGGGCGCAGACCGGCGCCGGCGCCGAGAACCACAGCTGCAGACCCGCGCCGCAGACCGCGATCGCCGGCGCGGGTTGGCCGAGCTCGGACTGCACCCCCTGCCAGACGGCGCGCAGCGGGGCCCATTCAGCAGGTGATCCCAGCTCGAGCACGAGGGCCCGCGTGCAGCCCTGCGCATCGACCAGATCGGCGGCCGCTGGCGGCTGCCCGGGCTGCGGCGTGGCAGGCGGGAGATACAGCCGCGCGAACTCGCTGCGCAGGCGGCTCGCAGCGGCTTCGGAGGGCACGGGGCGCGGGGAGACGAGCGACGCCATGGTCATGGCCGCGATTGTCTCTCGGGGGTGCAAGGCGGCGCACGACGCGTTCGCCGGCTGCGCCGGATCAACCGGCGCGGTCGGCCATCTGGAATCGCATGCACTGCCGGTGGTGTTTCCAGCGCGCCTTGGCGCACTGCTGCTCGACACAGCGAAGGCGGGCGAAGTCGCTGCGTTCGGCGCAGACCGCCCTCGGGCTGGTCGCGGCGACTTTCGCCGGGCGGACCTTCGATTCGGTGAGCCGAGACCCGCGCGACCCGGCCGGGCCGACCGCGCTGGCCGCACTTGAACCGGTGGTGGCAACGGTCCGGGCGACCGCTTCGGGCTTCGTTGCGGCCGGTCCCGCCGCCTGCGCCGCCACGGTCTCGCCCGGCGGCGCCGTCTCCGGCGGCGCCTCCACCGTTGCCGCCGGTGTCGAGCCGGCCGACTCGAGCGCCACTGCAAGCTGCTCGGCCGATCCCGCCGGCGACCGCGGCCCCTGCCAGGCGATCGCGGCGAGAACACCCAGCAGCGCGACGGCGGTCAGCAGGCTGCTGCCGGCAAAGCGGCGCCTGCGCGGCGACTTCGGCGGTGGATCGGCCAGGCCATCCTCCGACGCGGCTGCGGCGCGCGCAGCGGGCGGCGACCCGCTGCGCTCGGGGATCGCATCCAGAACGCGCCGGATCAGGTCGGCGGTCTCCGGATCGACCGCAGCTTCATCGGATGGCGCATCGGCAGCCGGCTGCGGATCGGCCGCGGCCGCCGCTGCAGGCATCGGCGGCATGATGTCAGGCGGCGCTGTGGCTGCGGACGCGGACCGAACCGCCAACCGTGGCGTACCGCGATCCAGCCACTCGCGGAACTCGGCGGCCGATTGCGGCCGCTCGTCGATGACCGGGGAGGCGGCGGCATCCAGCGCGCGCAGGAAGCGTTCGCCGTAACGCACGCCGGGCGTGTCGAAGTACAGCTTCTCGACGGTCGCGGCCAACGGCTCCGGCGCGGGCTCGTCGACCTGAGGCGGCAGCATGCGCGTGATGTGGAAGCGCGCGACGCGGGACAGCGCGAAAAAGTCGGTCCACGGTCCGGCACGACGCTCGCCAACGGCCAAGCGCTGCTCCGGCGCGAGAAAGCTGCCCGCGAGGGAATTCGCCGGCGGATCGACGTGATCGCCCGTCCCGCTGCGCCGGTGCATCACCGGGCCGAGCAGCAGGACGCGACCCTCGTTGTCGAGCAGGATCCGCGACGGGTTCACGCCGCCGTGCACGGCGCCGATGCGCTGAAAGGCCTCCAGCGCCCCGAGCAGGTTCGACAGCAGCCGGCGCAGCGCGGCTTCGTCGGGCGGGTGCGGCATGTCGCGGCGGACGTCGAGCAAGGGTCTGCCGCCGTGCCAGGGCATCACGCGGTACGCCGTCCGGTGGGCACGCAGCAGATGGCTGACGCGCACGAGCGAGGGGTGGTCGCAGCGTGCCAGCAGGCGGGCTTCATCGACGAAGGCCTCGAGGCGGCGCCGGAACTCCTCCGCACTGCGGCCATCGAGTGGCACCACGTACCCGTCGGCCTGGCGCCGCGCCAGCGCCAGCGGAAAGTGCTCCTTGATCGCCACGGCGATGCGCAGCTCATGGTCCCACGCGCGGTAGACCACGTCGTCGGCATCCCGGCGGGCGACGCCCTGCAGCTCGAAGCAGCCCAGGCGGTGGCCCGGCGGAGCACCGCCGTCGGCCGGAAGGGCCAGCGGGTCGGGTCGACTCATCGGCATGGACGCATCGATGGTCGCCGCACGCCGGCCCAGCCGGGGCGCGACCTGTTAGCCGATGTAGTGTCGGGATCGTCACCACGCCTGTGCGCAAGGCACGGCGAAGGCTTACCTCCGCTTGCGAGGTCGAAGCTTCAGGCGGTTGTGTTTTCGGCTGCCGCGCGGCGATCGCGCATCGTCGTGCCCGCGTCGCCGAGGTCCCAGAACAAGCCGGCCATCAGGCCCAGGGCCTCGCGCGCGACCGGCTCGAGCAGGTGCTCGTTCGGCGCATGCTGGCCGCAGGCCGGGTACGAGTGCGGCACCCACAGCGTCGGCAGGCCCAGCACGTTGGCGAAGATGTCGTTCGGCAGCGATCCGCCCAGGTTCGGCAGCAGCGCCGGGCGCTGGCCGGTGGTGCGCTGCATCGACTCCAGCGCCCAGTGCACCCAGGGGTCGTCGGGATCGAGCCGCGTCGCCTCGCCCTGCGCGCCGACGTGCAGCTCGACCGCGCCGAAGCCCTGTGCATCGAGGTGTGAGCGCAGCGCCGGCGCGATGTCCGCGAGCCGCGTGCCGACGACGAAGCGCAGCTGGCAGAACATGCGCGCGCTGCCGGGAATGGCGCCGACCGGCTGCGCCGGGTTGCCCGCGGTCATCGCCAGCACCTCGAGGCTGTTCCAGCCCAGCACGCGCTCGGCCGGACGCAGGCCGGGCTCGCCCCAGTCGCGGTCGATCGCCGGGTCGTCGGCGCCGCCGCCGACCTCGATGTCGCGCAGCGCGCGCTGCACGGCCGCCGGGATGCCGGTGGGCCGCAAGGCCTCGACCCGGATGCGGCCGCGCGCGTTGACCAGGCTGGCCAGCGCGTTCGCCAGCACGATCGCCGGGTTGGCCAGCAGACCGCCCCAGTTGCCGGAATGGAAGGCGCGCTCGCGGCAGGTCAGCCGCAGCTCGAAGTTGAATGCGCCGCGCGAGCCGAGGAACAGCGTCGGCCGCCCGGCCTGCAGGCGCGGCCCGTCGCTGGCGAGGAACAGGTCGGCGCGCAGCGTCTCGCGGTGCTGCTCGCAGACTTCGCGCAGGCCGGGCGAGCCGGCCTCCTCGCCCATCTCGACCAGCAGCTTGAGATTGAAGCCGAGCCGGCCGCCGCGCACCGCGAGCACCTGCTCGAGCGCGGCCAGGTTGATGCTGTGCTGGCCCTTGTTGTCGGCGGTGCCGCGGCCGTACCAGCGCTCGCCCTCGATGCGCAGCTCCCAGGGCGAGAGGCCGCTGCGCCACTGCGCGGCATGGCCGCGCACGACGTCGCCGTGCGCGTACATCAGCACCGTCGGCAGCCCGGGCGCCTCGATGCGCTGCGCGATCAGCAGCGGCAGCCGCTCATCCACCGGGTTATCGACCAGCTGCAGCGCGAAGCCCAGCACGGCCAGCGACGGCACCATCTCCGCATCCAGGTAGGCCTGCAGCGCGCCGGCAGCGGCATCGGGCTCTTCGCTCTCGGTGGCGTAGCGCACGCGTCGCGCCAGCACCGCCGCGAAGGCGCCGGAGTCGATCAGCGCTTGGGCCCGCTGGATGGCCAGGTTCCTCGTCACGCTGGAACTGTGCGTGCGAAGCCGCGCCGGCACCAGCATCGATAATCGAAACCAGCCTTGCCGCCACGGCAAAGCGGAGGGAGACCGCGCTTGCGTGCCCACGAACTGCAGGAGACTGCGCTGCGCTACTTCCTGGAGGTGGCACGCAGCGGGTCGCTCACGCTCGCGTCCGAGCGGCTGCACGTCGCCGCCTCGGCACTCAGCCGGCAGATCGCGGGGCTGGAGCAGGCGCTCGGCACGCCCTTGTTCGAGCGCCACTCGCGCGGCATGGTGCTCAACGCGGCCGGCGAGATCCTGGCCGGCCACGCGCGCCAGACGCTGCTCGATGCCGAACGCGCGATCGAGGACATCCGCGCCCTGCAGGGCCTGCGCAGCGGCCGCGTGCGCCTGGCCGCGACCGAGGCCTTCGCCAACGATTTCCTGCCGCGCGCGATCATCGGATTCCGGCGCGAGCACACCGGGATCCTGTTCGAGCTGAACGCGGCCTCGCACGCTGCCGTCTCCGAAGCCGTGCGCAACGGCGAGGCGGACATCGGGCTGACCTTCAGCCGCGCCCCGGAGCCCGGCATCCAGGTCGAGTACCAGCAGCCCTCGCCGGTGCTGGTGCTGATGCCGCCGGGCCATCCGCTGGCTGCGGCCGAGTCGGTCACGCTGCAGCAGATGCAGGCTTGTCCGCTCGCGCTGCCGTGGGCGCAGACGACGCTGCGCGCGCTGATCGACCTGGCCTGCAGCCGCCGGCGCGTGCTGCTGGAGCCGGTGCTGACGACCAACAACATGGTCACGCTGCACAACTTCGTGCTGCATGGCGGCGGGCTCGCGGTGTCGGGCGAGGTCTCGGTGCGCCATTTCGTCGCGGCCGGGCTGATGGCCGCGCGGCCGCTCGCCGATCCCGGCCTGGAGCAGCGCGAGATCGAGGTGCAGACCCTCGCCGGCCGCACGCTGCCGGCCGCGGTGCGCTCGTTCGTCGAGCACCTGACGCGGCAGTTGAGCGGCGTTGAAATCTAGTCGCCGCTCGGCGTCGGAAACGCTTCGCCTCGCAGAGCGCCAGCAAGAGACGCGCAGCCCTTGCCAACCGGCCGCGCACTTTCAGAGATAGCACTCAAACGGTCTTCAACCATGCTCGCGGCGAAGCCCCGACGACCTGGGAGAAGGCTCTCGAGAATGCCGCGGGACTCGTGTAACCCAGGTGATCACTGACCGCCTTGACCGACACCCCACCGCGCAGCATCGTCTGCGCGACTGAAACACGCCACCGCAGCAGATAGTCCCCGGGCGTGGTCCCGAGCGCCGCCTTGAACTCCGCCGCGAACGCGCTCCTGGACATGCCCGCCTCGGCCGCCATGGTCTCCAGCATCCACGCATGGCCTGGCCGTTCATGGAGGCCGGTGAGCGTTCGAGCCAGCTTCGGATGCGACAGGCCTGACAGCAGGCCTTCGTGAATGCCGGCTTGCGCAGGGTGATCCAGCAGCCATCGCAGCATCTGCAACAAGAGGACCTCGAACAGCCGGTCGGCGAGCAGCCGCCGACCACAGCGCACGCGCTCGGTCTCGCCGAACAGCAGGGCCAATGTCTGCTCGATGCCTTCGACCTCCTGCAGTCGAAGCGTCACCAGCGCCGGCAGCGCCTGCACGAGCGGGTGCTTGCTGCCACCGTCGAAGTCGAGCGTCGCGCAGACGAAGTCGCTGCCGTCGCTGGGCGCATGATGGAACTCGTGATCGAGGGGGCGCGGGTAGAACAGCAGGGTGGGTTCGGACACCTTGATCTTGCGCGGCGCGCCGCTGCGAGCCCGGTGGGTGACCACCATGTCGCCGCGACGCAGCACATGCAGGAACGCCCGACCCGGCTCCGCGGCGAAGTGGGTGATGCCGCAGAGGGGCCCGGCAAAAAACAGGTGCGCGCGCACGCGAAAGCGCTCGAGCAGCGCGGAGAGGCGGTCGACGGTGGGCAGCGATCGATCACTGGAAGCGCCTGCCATGGACGATCAGCAATGTTCTGTGGACGATATGCATCCAATGATACGGACTTGCCGCCCACACTGGGGTCCTGCCACCCACGGAGATCCCATGCTTTCCACACGACCCGCCCTGTTCACGAATCGTGTTCCCCTCATCGACCGCGCCGAGACCACGCCCGACCGCAAGGCGCTGCTCGACCAGATCCACGGAGCCTTCGAAACCACGCCCAACATGTTCCGCGCCGTAGCCAATTCGCCCGCGGCCCTGCAGAGCATGTGGGGTTCGTTCCGCGCCCTGGGCGCCGGTACCCTCGGCGCCAGGCTCGGCGAGCAGATCGCCGTCGCGGTGGCTGACCGCAATGCGTGCGAGTACTGCCTGGCCGCTCACACCGCGCTGGGCAGGAAGGTCGGCGCGAGCGGCGAAGAGATGGCGGCAGCCCAGGCCGGCCAGTCGAGCGACCCGAAGACCCAGGCTGCGCTGCGGTTTGCGCTCAAGGTGGTCGATCACCGCGCCCAGGTCAGCAGCGCCGATGTGCAGGACCTGCGCCATGCCGGCTTCAGCGACGAGCAGGTGGTCGAGATCCTGGCCCACGTCGCGCTGAACCTGTTCACCAACTACGTGAATGTCGCGCTCGCCGTGCCGGTGGACTTCCCTTCGATCAAGCTGCGCCACGCGGCCTGATCGGGCCGCAGCGTTCCAGCGCCCGGCGTCGTGTCGACGCCGGGCGTACATTGCGTTCGTGGAGAGAGCCATGGATCGTCCGGTCCCATCCGCACTGCAGCTTCACGTCAGTCGCTGGTTCAACACACCGAAGCCGATCGCGCTGGACGAGCTGCGTGGCAAGGTGGTTGCCGTCCACACCTTCCAGATGTTGTGTCCCGCTTGCGTGGCCCATGGCCTGCCCCAGGCGATGAGGCTGCGTGAGGCTTTCTCGGCGGATCAACTCGCGGTGATCGGCCTGCACACGGTCTTCGAACACCATCCCGTGATGGGGCCGGATGCGCTGCAGGCCTTCATCCACGAGTACCAGTTGCGCTTCCCGATCGGCGTCGACGAAGCCGACCCACACGGCACCGTGCCCAGGACGATGGCAGCCTGGGGCTTGCGGGGCACGCCCAGTCTCGTGCTGCTGGACCGGTACGGACAGGCCCGACTGAGCCACTTCGGCCGCATCGACGACCTCACGCTCGGCGCCGTCGTGGGGCAGTTGCTGGAACGGCCGTACCAGCCCGAGGTCATGGCCGATGAGCACGTTCGAGATGGCCGGTGTGACGGCGACGCCTGCCACCCATGAAGACGCTGGTTGCGCTGCGACACCTGGCTTTCGAGGATCTCGGCTTGCTCGCGCCACTGATGCAGGGGAGCGGCGCTGCCGACGTGACGCGACCTCTATGCGGGATACCGACTGCCTGAACTGTCGGCGCTCGACGCGGGAAATGCTTCGCCGATCTCGAGCACGCGGCCGCAATCGTCGGCCTGGTAGCCCGCCAGCTGGTCCACCGCCTCGCGGAAGGCCGCGCCGCGCAGCACCTCGAGCAGCGCCTGCACCACCGGCGCCGCCAGCGAGCGTTCATCGCACAGCAGGAAATAACGCTCGATCTGATCGGGGATGAAATCGAGCTTGAACTGCCGCGCCGGCGTCTCGACGCCGTAGCCGACATCGGCCATGCCGCTGGCGACGAAGGCCGCCACCGCGGCATGCGTGAACTCCACCTGCTCGTAGCCGGCGATGCGCAGCGGATCGATCGCCAGCGAGCGCAGCCGCAGGTCCAGCAGCAGCCGCGTGCCCGAGCCGGCCTGGCGGTTGATGAAGCGCACACCCGGCCGCACCAGGTCGGCGGGCGAATAGATCTTCTTCGGGTTGCCGCGCGCGACCATCAGGCCCTGGCGGCGCGTGGCGATCGTGATCAGCTTCTGCGTGCGAGCGTTGAGCCAGCTGCGGTAGTGCTCGAGCACCGGCGCCTCGAACTCGCCGATCGGCACGTGGAAGCCGGCGATGTCGCAGGCGCCGTTGCGCAGCGCGGCCAGGGCCTCGACGCTGCTGCAGTACTTCAGGTCGTTCGGCACCTGCGCGTCGGCGAGAAAGCGCTGCAGGGTGGCGACGGCGAAACCATGGCTGGCGTGGATGCGCAGCAGCGCCGGCAGCGGCGCGAGCAGCTTGCCGATCTCGGCGCCGAGCTCCGAGGCCAGCGAATCGAGCATCGGCGTCAGCCGCGCCTGGATGCGGCGATCGGCCCACACCAGCTTCTCGCCCAGTGGCGTCAGGCGCGAGCCCTTGCCGCGCTCCATCACCACCAGCGGGTCGCCGAACAGGGTCTCGCCCTGGCGAATGAGTTCCCAGGCGTGGCGGTACGACACCTCGCTGGCCTGGCAGGCGGCGGCCAGGCTGCCGTGCTCGTGCACGCCGACGAGCAGCTCGATCACCCGCGGCGGCAGCGCGGCGCCCGTGCCGGCGCGGATGGTCCATTGCGGGCGAATGCGCACCTCGTGCATTTGAAATATGCGGCTCAGAGCCTATTAACGTGCGGACTCCGATCATATTGCCGCCCACGTGCACGGTCCATAGACTGCCTCCGCAGCGCTTCACAGCCTTATGCCGTGAAGAGCCTATTGAAGGAGACTGCCCGTGGACCTTGCCGCAAGCGCCCGAATCATTGCCGCCGCGCACCGGGACACCCCGGGCGGCCTGCTGCCGGCCCTGCACGCGGTGCAGGACGCGCTCGGCCACGTGCCGCCGGCGGCCGTGCCGGGCATTGCCGAGGAGTTCAACCTGTCGCGCGCCGAGGTGCACGGCGTGCTCACCTACTACCACCACTTCCGCTCGACAGCGCCGGCGCCGCGCGTGCTGCAGGTCTGCCGCGCCGAGGCCTGCCAGGCGATGGGCGCCGACGCGCTGCTCGCGCATGCGCAGCAGCGCCTGGGCTGCGGCCTGCATGGCCGCAGTGCGGATGGGGGCGTGACGCTGGAGGCGGCGTACTGCCTCGGCCTGTGCGCTTCGTCGCCGGCGGTGATGCTGAACGACGAGGTGCATGCGCGCATGACGCCCGAGCGGCTCGACGAGTTGCTCGGCACCGAGGTACCGGCATGACCGCGCCGATCACGATCTATGTGCCGCGCGATTCTGCGGCGCTCGCGGTCGGCGCCGATCGCGTCGCCGAGCGCATCGCGGCGGTTGCCGCGCAACGCGGCATCGCCGTGCACATCGTGCGCAACGGCTCGCGCGGCCTGTTCTGGCTCGAACCGCTGGTCGAGGTCGCGACGCCGGCCGGCCGGATCGCGTACGGTCCGGTGATGCCGGCGGACGTGCCGGCGCTGTTCGATGCCGGCTTCCTGCACGGCGGCGCGCATGCGCTCGGCCACGGCCTGACCGAAGAGATCGCCTACCTGAAGCGCCAGGAGCGCCTGACCTTCGCACGGATCGGCATCACCGATCCGCTGTCGCTCGATGACTACGCGGCCCACGGCGGCTGGGCCGGCCTGCGCGCGGCCATCGCGCTGGACCCGGCCGCCATCGTGCAGCAGGTGGCCGATGCCGGCCTGCGCGGCCGCGGCGGCGCGGCGTTTCCGGCGGCGATCAAGTGGAAGACGGTGCTGCAGGCCGACGCGCCGCAGAAATACATCGTCTGCAATGCCGACGAGGGCGACTCGGGCACCTTCTCCGACCGCATGGTGATGGAGGGCGACCCGTACCTGCTGATCGAGGGCATGGCGATCGCCGGTCTCGCGACCGGGGCGACCGAGGGATACGTCTATGTGCGCTCGGAGTACCCGCATGCGCTGGCGACGCTGACTGAAGCGATCAACCGTGCCGAAGCCGCCGGCTGGCTCGGCGACGACGTCGGCGGCAGCGGCCGGCGCTTCGTGCTGCACGTTCGAAAAGCGGCCGGCTCCTACGTCTGCGGCGAAGAAACGGCGCTGCTCGAGAGCCTGGAAGGCAAGCGCGGCATCGTGCGCACAAAGCCGCCGGTGCCGGCGATCGCCGGCCTGTTCGGCCGGCCGACGGTTGTCAACAACGTCATCACGCTGGCCTCGGTGCCGCTGATCCTGGCGCAAGGGGCCGCGTACTACAGAGACTATGGAATGGGCCGCTCGCGCGGCACGCTGCCTTTCCAGCTGGCCGGCAACATCCGCTTCGGCGGGCTGGTCGAGAAGGCGTTCGGCCTGACCTTGCGCGAGCTGGTGATGGACTTCGGCGGCGGCAGCGCCACGGGCCGACCGGTCAAGGCGATCCAGGTCGGCGGGCCGCTCGGCGCCTACGTGCCCGAGTCGCAATGGGACCTGCCGCTCGACTACGAGGCCTATGCGGCAGTCGGCGCGGTGCTCGGCCATGGCGGCATCGTCGTGCACGACGACACGGCCGACATGGCCAGGCTCGCGCGTTATGCGATGGAATTCTGCGCGCTCGAATCCTGCGGCAAGTGCACACCCTGCCGCATCGGCTCGACGCGCGGCGTCGAGGTGATCGACCGTCTCGTCGCGAACCACAACCGGCCGCAGCAGGTGATCCTGCTGCGCGACCTGTGCGACACGATGCTGCACGGCTCGCTGTGCGCGATGGGCGGCATGACGCCCTACCCCGTGCTGTCCGCGCTCGACCACTACCCGCAGGACTTCGGCCTCGCCGCCCCGGACCGCGAAGCGGCCTGAAAGGTCTCCCATGCAGAACCACCTGAACGAAGTTGATTTCGGCACGCCGAAGCGCGTGTCCGAGCGCGAGGTCACGCTGGAGATCGACGGCACGCCCGTCACGGTGCCGGCGGGCACCTCGCTGATGCGCGCCGCCGTCGACGCCGGCATCAAGGTGCCCAAGCTCTGCGCCACCGACAGCCTGGAGCCCTTCGGCTCGTGCCGGCTGTGCCTGGTCGAGATCGAGGGCCGCCGCGGTTATCCGGCCTCGTGCACGACGCCGGCCGAGGCCGGCATGAAGGTGCGCACGCAGAGCGACAAGCTGCAGCAACTGCGCAAGGGCGTGATGGAGCTCTACATCTCCGACCACCCGCTCGATTGCCTGACCTGCGGCGCGAATGGCAATTGCGAGCTGCAGGACATGGCCGGCGTCACCGGCCTGCGCAACGTGCGCTATGGCTTCGATGGCGCGAACCATCTGGATGCGAAGAAGGACGAATCGAACCCGTACTTCACCTACGACCCGAGCAAGTGCATCGTCTGCAACCGCTGCGTGCGCGCCTGCGAGGAGACGCAGGGCACCTTCGCGCTGACGATCGAAGGCCGCGGCTTCGAGTCGCGTGTCTCGCCGGGCCAGGGTGAATCGTTCATGGACTCCGAGTGCGTTTCCTGCGGCGCCTGCGTCGAGGCCTGCCCGACCGCCACGCTGCAGGAGAAGTCGGTCATCTGGCTCGGCCAGGCCGAGCACAGCGTCATCACCACCTGCGCCTATTGCGGCGTCGGCTGCGGCTTCAAGGCCGAGATGAAGGGCACGCAAGTCGTGCGCATGGTGCCGTGGAAGGACGGCCAGGCCAACGAGGGCCATTCGTGCGTGAAGGGCCGTTTCGCGTGGGGTTACGCCACGCACCAGGACCGCATGCTCAAACCCATGATCCGCCGCAAGATCACCGATCCGTGGCAGGAAGTCAGCTGGGACGAAGCGATCAACCACGCGGCCAACGAATTCCGCCGCATCCAGCAGGAACACGGCCGGGAATCGATCGGCGGCATCACCTCCTCGCGTTGCACGAACGAAGAAACGTATCTCGTGCAGAAGCTCGTGCGCGCGGCCTTCGGCAACAACAACGTCGACACCTGCGCGCGTGTCTGCCATTCACCCACCGGCTATGGCCTGAAGCAGACGCTGGGCGAATCGGCGGGCACGCAGACTTTCGCCTCGGTCGACCACTCCGACGTGATCCTGGTGATCGGCGCGAATCCGACCGATGGCCATCCGGTGTTCGCCTCGCGGTTGAAGCGCCGGCTGCGCCAGGGCGCGCAGCTGATCGTCATCGACCCGCGCCGCATCGACCTCGTGCGCTCGCCGCACGTGCAGGCCGCGCACCACCTGCAGCTGAAGCCGGGCACCAACGTCGCGGTGATCACCGCCTTCGCGCACGTGATCGTCAGCGAGGGCCTGGTCGACGAGGCCTTCGTCGCCGAACGTTGCGAAGCGAAGTCGTTCAACGAATGGCGCAACTTCGTCACGCGCGCCGAGCATTCGCCCGAAGCCACCGAAGCCATCACCGGCGTGTCGGCGGCCGAGTTGCGCGCTGCCGCGCGGCTCTTTGCGCGCGGCATGAATGGCCGGCGCAACGCGGCCATCTACTACGGCCTCGGCGTCACCGAGCACAGCCAGGGCTCGACGATGGTGATGGGCATTGCGAACCTGGCGATGGCCACCGGTAACGTCGGCCGCGAAGGCGTCGGCGTCAACCCGCTGCGCGGACAGAACAACGTGCAGGGCTCCTGCGACATGGGATCGTTCCCGCACGAGCTGCCGGGCTATCGGCATGTCTCCGACAGCACGATCCGCGCCGAGTTCGAAGCCGCCTGGGGCGTGGCGCTCGACGCCGAGCCGGGGCTGCGCATCCCGAACATGTTCGACGCCGCGCTCGGCGGCAGCTTCAAGGGCCTGTACTGCCAGGGCGAGGACATCGCGCAGTCGGACCCCAATACGCAGCACGTCTCGGCCGCGCTGTCGGCGATGGAATGCATCGTCGTGCAGGACTTGTTCCTCAACGAGACCGCGAAGTTCGCGCACGTCTTCCTGCCCGGCTCGTCCTTCCTCGAGAAGGACGGCACCTTCACGAATGCCGAGCGCCGACTGTCGCGGGTGCGCAAGGTGATGCCGCCCAAGGCCGGGCTGGCCGACTGGGAAGTGACGCAGCAACTCGCCAACGCGCTCGGCTACCCGATGGCCTACCGCCATCCCGCCGAGATCATGGCCGAGATCGCCGCGCTGACGCCGAGCTTCCGCGGCATCGACTACGCCAAGCTCGACCGCCTCGGCAGCGTGCAGTGGCCGTGCAACGACGAAGCGCCCGAGGGCACGCCGACGATGCACGTCGAGCGCTTCGTGCGCGGCAAGGGGCGCTTCGTCATCACGCAGTACGTGGCCACCGACGAGAAGGTGACGCGGCGCTTCCCGCTGCTGCTGACGACCGGCCGCATCCTGTCGCAATACAACGTCGGCGCGCAGACGCGGCGCACCGACAACAACCGCTGGCATGCCGAGGACCGGCTCGAGATCCACCCGCACGATGCCGAGGAGCGCGGCATCCGCGAAGGCGACTGGGTCGGCATCTTCAGCCGCGCCGGCGAGACGGTGCTGCGCGCGCTGGTGACCGAGCGCATGCAGCCGGGCGTCGTCTACACCACCTTCCACTTCCCCGAGTCGGGCGCCAACGTGATCACCACCGACAACTCCGACTGGGCCACCAACTGCCCGGAGTACAAGGTCACTGCCGTGCAGGTGATGCCGGTGATGCAGCCGTCGACGTGGCAGCAGGCCTACCGCCAGAACGACCGCGAGCAGCAGGCGCTGCTCGAAGCCGGCCGCGCGGTCCTGGACCGATGAAACCGGCGGACGGCGTGATGTTCACGGGCGGCGCGGTGCAGTGTCCCGTCGCGGGACGGCGCGGCGGCCGAAGCTTCGAGGCGAGTGATTGGCTGGCCGAGGAAGTGCCGGTGGCGCTGGAATTCAACGGCGTCGCCCATGCGGTGATGCTGGCGACGCCGCTGGACCTGGAGGACTTCGCGCTCGGCTTCGGATTGAGCGAGGGCATCCTCGCGCACCGCGGCCAGCTCTACGGTGTCGAGCGACACGACGGCGCCGAGGGCATCACCTTGCGCCTGGAGATCGCCAGCGCCGCCTTCGTGCGCCTGAAAGACCGGCGCCGCACGCTGGCGGGCCGCACCGGCTGCGGCCTGTGCGGCACCGAGAGCCTGGCGCAAGTGGCGCGGCCGCTGCTGCCGCTGCCGGTCACGCAGGCACCGATGGCGTCCGCCGCGATCACGCGCGCGATGGGCGAGCTGCGCGCGCTGCAGGCTTTGCAGCAGGCCACCGGCGCGGTGCACGCAGCGGCCTGGTGTGGCGCCGATGGCGAGGTGCGGCTGCTGCGCGAGGACGTCGGCCGCCACAACGCGCTCGACAAGCTGGTCGGCGCGCTGGCCGTCTCGTCGGTGAACGCGGCGAGCGGCTTCGTCGCGGTCACCAGCCGCGCCAGTTTCGAGATGGTGCAGAAGACGGTCTGCGCCGGCGTGCCGCTGCTGGCTGCCGTGTCCGCGGCCACCGCGCTGGCGGTGCAGACGGCCAAACGCAGCGGGCTCACGCTGGTCGGCTTCGCGCGCGGCGACGACCACGTGGTCTACAGCCATCCGCAGCGCCTGTACAGCTGAAAGGAGCGGCCATGGAAATGGACAACCTGATTCGCATGGCCAACCAGATCGGCCACTTCTTCGACGCGATGCCCGACCGGCCCGAGGCGTTGGAGCAGCTGGCGCAGCACCTGCGCCGCTTCTGGGAGCGCCGCATGCGCGAGCGGCTGCTCGCGTTTGTCGATGACGAGGGCGGCGCCGGCTTGCATCCGATGGTGCTCGAGGCACTGGTGCTGCACCGGGGCTTGTTCGGCTAGCCACCGCCAGATTTTCGAACCTTGACCTTTGGTCAATGCTGGGCGAGCACACGGACCAGGTGCTGGCCGAGCTCGGCTACGACGCCGACCGGATCGCCACCTTCCATGCGGTGGGCGTGGTCTGAGGGAGGTGCGAGGCTGAGGGGTTGCACAAGGGTCATCCGCCTGTGGCGGTGAAGGGGGGCTGCGGATAATCGTGCCCACATGAGCGCCTTTGCAGACAGCTTTCGCACCGCGGTCGAGCTCGTCTGGCAGGCCGACCCGGTGTTGCTGCGCACCGTGGCGCTGTCCTTGACCGTGAGCGCCACGGCCTGCGCGCTCGCGGCAGGCCTGGGCCTGGCGGCCGGCGCGTGGCTGGCCATCACCACCCTGCCCGGCCGGCGTGTGCTGATCACGCTGCTCAACACCCTGCTCGCCCTGCCCTCGGTCGTGGTGGGGCTGCTGGTGTACCTGCTGCTGTCGCGCAGCGGCCCGCTGGGCGCCTGGGGCATCCTCTTCACGCCTTCGGCGATGGTGGTGGCCCAGACCATCCTGGTCGTCCCGGTGATTGCCGCGCTGTCTCGGCAACTGGTCGCGGACGCGCTGCGCGATGGCGGCGACCAGCTTCGCTCGATGGGGGCCACCGGCTTCGTCGCCGCCTTGCTGATGCTGCTGCACGAACGCTGGGCCGTCGCCACGATCCTTCTGGCGGCGTTCGGGCGGGCCATCTCCGAAGTGGGCGCGGTGATGATCGTCGGCGGAAACATCGATGGCGTCACCCGGGTCATCACCACCACCATCGCGCTCGAGACGAGCAAGGGCGACCTGCCGCTGGCCCTGGCGCTCGGGCTCGTGCTGTTGTGCATCGTCGGCGCCATCAACGTGCTGATCGGCGCTGCGCAGCGGATGCAGGGCAGCAGTCTCGCGGGGGTGCGATGACGATCCTGCTTGCACTCGACGACGTCGGCGTGCGCTATGGCGAGGTCCGCGCGCTGCAAGGCGCGGCCTTGCAGATCCATCGCGGCGACTTCGTTGCGCTGATCGGTGCCAACGGGTCCGGCAAGACAACCCTGCTGCAGGTGCTGCACGGCCTGGTGCCGCATTCCGGCATACGCACCGTCAGCCCGCTGGGCGCGGCCCAGACCATGGTGTTCCAGCGTCCGTTCATGCTGCGCATGTCCGTCTGGAACAACATGCGGCTGGCCCTGTGGCTGGCCGGGGTCCCGGCCGCGCAGAGGCCGGCCCGCGCCGAACAAGCCCTGGACCGGGCGGGGCTGCGGGGGGTGCGCGCACGGCCCGCACGCACGCTCTCCGGCGGCCAGCAGCAACGCCTGGCACTGGCTCGCGCGTGGGCTCTGAAGCCCGACGTGCTGTTCCTCGACGAGCCCACGGCCAACCTCGATCCTTCAGGCAAGAAGGAGGTCGAGGCGATGCTCGCAGGGTTCGCGGCCGATGGCATGACGCTGGTGATGAGCACCCACAATCTGGGGCAGGCCAAGCGCCTCGCCACCCGCGTGGTCTACCTCGATCGGGGCATCATCCGGGCCGATCTTCCGACGACACACTTCTTCCAGGACAGCCTGGACGACCGCACCGAACTGTTCTTGAAAGGCGACCTGAAATGGGAAGTGTGAGCAGGCTGGCGATCTCGCTGGCGCTGATGCTGGCGTCCGCATGGGCCACTGCGCAGGAGCGCAGCATCCTGATGGCGTCGACCACCAGCACCGAGCAGTCCGGCTTGTTCGCCCATCTGTTGCCGGCGTTCAAGAAGGCCACCCACATCGACGTGCGGGTGGTGGCTCAAGGCACCGGCCAGGCCCTGGACATGGGGCGGCGTGGCGACGCCGACGTGCTCTTCGTGCACGACCAGACCGCCGAAGAGAAATTCGTGGCCGATGGCTTCGGGCTGCCGCGCCGTGCGGTGATGTACAACGACTTCGTGCTGATCGGCCCGGCATCCGATCCGGCGGGCGTGAAAGGCCGGGACGTGGTCGCTGCGATGAACCGCCTTGCCAACTCGGCGTCGGCCTTTGTCTCGCGCGGCGACAAGAGCGGCACCCACGCCGCCGAGCTGCGCTACTGGAAGTCGGCCGGCATCGACGACCCGGCGATCAAGGGCCCTGCCCGTCCATTCGACTACCGTGCCTGCGGTTGCGGCATGGGGGCGGCGCTCAACATCGCTGCCAGCAGCAACGCCTACGTGCTGGCCGACCGCGGCACCTGGCTGTCGTTCAAGAACCGCGGTGAACTGGCGGTGCTGGTGGAGGGCGACACGCGGCTGTTCAACCAGTACGGCGTCATCGTGGTGAACCCGGCGAAGCATCCCCACACCAAGACCGCACTGGCGCAGGCGTTCGCCGACTGGGTGGTGTCGCCCGACGGCCAGGCCGTGATCGCCACGTACAAGATCGGCGGCGAACAGCTCTTCTTTCCCAACGCGAGGCCCTGAGGTCGTTCGATGATCGAACCCCATGACATCACCGGTCTGGTGCTGGCGGGTGGCCGCGGCAGCCGCATGGGCGGCGTCGACAAGGGGCTGCAGAAGCATGCCGGCGTGCCGCTGGCGATGCACGCGCTGATGCGGCTGGCACCGCAGGTCGGCGCGGTGATGATCAACGCCAACCGCAACCTGGGCGCCTACGAATCCTTCGGCGCGCCGGTCTGGCCCGACGCCGTGACCGACTATGCCGGTCCGCTGTCCGGCTTCCTCGCGGGCCTGGAGCATTGCGAGACCCCCTGGCTCGCCACGGTGCCCTGCGACTCCCCGCTGTTCCCGCTCGACCTGGTGCAGCGCCTGGCGGCGGCCGCGCATGAACACGACGCCGAGATCGCGATGGCGGCAACGCGAGAAGCCGGGGTGCTCCAGGTCCAGCCGGTGTTCTGCCTGCTGAAGATCGGCTTGCTCGAGAGCCTGGTCCGGTTCACGCAGGGCGGCCAGCGCAAGATCGACAAGTGGACGGCGCAGCACCGTTGCGTCGAGGTCGAATTCGAAGACGCGCACGCGTTCGCCAACGCGAACACGATGGACGAGCTGCAGCAGCTGCAGCCCCGCTGAGTCTCACTTCTTGGCCGTGCCCTGCAATTCGGCTGCCGTTTGTTTCGAGCTCGGCGGCGCTGTCGCGGTCTTGGGCGGTGAATGGGCGCCAGCGGCTTCCAGCGGTGGAGTCGCAGCGGGCGGCACGAACGCGCCCGGATCGGTGCAGGGGGGAGTGTCGACGGGCGCCATCACCGGCTTGCCGCCGGCCGACGCGGTCTTCTTGTAGTGCTCGACCGTGCGCTCCATCGAGCGGCAGAGCTGGTACGCGCCTACCTTGTTCGTCCACTCTGTCTTCGCCGCGGTTTCCGCAGCCTTGGCTTTGGCTTCGTCGCTGAGGGGCGGCAGCTTGGCAGCCGCGGGCGACGAGACGAGAAGGACGGCCACGCAGACGGCGATCAGTGAAGTCTTGGCAAGGCGCATGACAGTGTCCTCTCGATCGTGATTCAGACCTGCGCGGCTGGTTGCCCAGGGCGATCATCCGGCGCGGTGCGCCGTGCAGGAATGCGGCCGGCGCGGATGTCCTCGTACCAGAGCTCGTGGTGCTCCTTGGCCCAGCCCTCGTCGACATGGCCCGTCTTCATCGCCTTGAAGGCATCCTTCATGCCCAGCGTGCCCAGGTAGATGTGGCCGAGGAACATCGCCATCATCAGCGCCGTGGCGACACCGTGGACCATGTGGGCGATCTGCATGTCGCCGCGCTGGTAGGCCATGCCCGGGATCACCTTGTCGAGCACCAGCCCGGAGACGACCACGATGACGCCGAGGAAGAACACGCCGCCCCAGAAGATCAGCTTCTCGCCGGCGTTGAAGCGTCCCGAGGGCGGCTCCTTGCCGCCGAAGAGGCCTCCTCCCTTGCGCAGCCATTGCATGTCGGAGGCATTCGGGAAGTTGTCCTTCAGGAAGGTGAAGAACACGATCAGCAGGGACACCGCAAAGAGCGGACCCAACAGGTTGTGCGCGGTCTTCAGCGCATAGGTCAGCCATCCGAACAGCGTGGTGCCGGTCAATGGCAGCAGGATGAACTTGCCGAAGGCCATCACCAGGCCGGATATCGCGAGCACGCAGAAGGCGATCGCGTTGCTCCAGTGCGCCGCGCGCTCGAAATAGGTGAAGCGTTCGATCTGGCGTCCGGTGTCGGGCTCATGCCCGCCGAGCGGCCCGCGCGTGAAGAAGTAGAGCGCGATGGCCAGCACGGTGATGACGATCAGCGCGCCGCCATACGGAATGATCCACTCGTTGCGCACCTGTCGCCAGGCATCTCCGGCATTCGTGTAGCGCGACCCCGGGTACTGCACGAACGGCTGGACCAGCACGCCCTGCTCGGCACCGGGCAGGCTGGACGTGCCCTTGTTGACACCCGACTCCCGCACGGCGCGCCAGAACGGCGCGTTGTTGCCCGGCTGGCTCTTGGCGCGCTGGGCGTTGGTCTCGTCGGGTTTCGGTTCGGGGGGCGCCACGAAGCCGGCCGGCGGGCCGGCCAGGGCGGGCGTGGCTGCCGGCGCTGTTGCAGTCGAAGCCGAAGCTGAACCGGCGGCCTCGGGCACGGCCTGTCCGGACGCCATCGTGACAGCCAGCGCGGCCAGGAGCCCTGCCAGCACGCGGGGAATCAGGGGTCGCATCGCGGTCTCCGTGGGGGCTCGGGGCTTCTCAGCGCACGTAGTCGTTCTGCGCCTGGGCTCGCTTGCGGATCTGCTCTTCCCAGGCGGTCTTGTCGCCCACCTTCCACCCGGAAGCAAGGAACGCCGGGGTTGCGGCGTCAGACGCCGACCAGGGCTGCGCGTCAGGCTTCCTGGCCGTCTGATCCAGCTTCTGGGACCGTTCGCCGCAGCCCGCCAATGCCGCCGCCGCCAGCACGACGGCAGCGACACCGCAGGCCGCCCGCTGCGTCACTTCTTTTCCCCGGTGGTGGGCGTTGCCAGCGAGGTCTGCGTCGGCTTGCCGTAGGCGGTTCCCCAGCCCCAGACTTCGCTGCCCTTGCCGCGATTCAGCACACGGGTGCGGAAGATGTCGGCCACCACGTCACCGTCACCGCCGAGCAGCGCCTTGGTCGAGCACATTTCCGCGCAGGCGGGCAGCTTGCCTTCGGACAGGCGATTGCGGCCGTACTTGGCGTTTTCTGCGTCGCTGCCATTGGCCTCCGGGCCACCGGCGCAGAAGGTGCACTTGTCCATCTTGCCGCGCAGGCCGAATTCGCCATTGCTGGGGAATTGGGGCGCACCGAATGGGCAGGCATAGGAGCAATAGCCGCAGCCGATGCACACGTCCTTGTCGTGCAGCACCACCCCTTCGTCCGTGCGATAGAAGCAGTCGACCGGACAGACGGCCATGCACGGCGCATCGGAGCAGTGCATGCAGGCGACGGAGATGCTCTTCTCGCCGGCGGCGCCGTCATTGAGGGTGACCACGCGACGCCGGTTGACGCCCCAGGGCACGTTGTGTTCGGCCTTGCACGCCGTGACGCAGCCGTTGCACTCGATGCAACGATCGGCGTCGCAGATGAATTTCATTCTTGCCATGCCGTTCTCCTGGGGTCAGGCAGTTGCCTTCTGCACCTGGCAGACCGTGGTCTTGGTTTCCTGCATCATCGTCACGCTGTCGTAGCCGTAGGTCGTGGCCGTGTTGACGGCCTCGCCTCGAATGACCGGTGCCGCGCCATTCGGGTAATAGGGCAGCATGTCCGTGCCCTGCCAACGGCCCGAGAAGTGGAACGGCAGCCACACGGTCTCCCGGTCCACGCGCTCGGTCAGCAGCGCCTTCACCGTGAGCCTCGCACCGGTCGGTGTGGTGACCCAGACATTCTCGCCATTGCGAATGCCGCGATCGTTGGCGGTGGCCGGATTGATTTCGACGAACATTTCCTGCTGCAACTCGGCCAGCCAGGGGTTGGATCGTGTCTCCTCGCCGCCGCCTTCGAACTCGACCAGGCGCCCCGAGCTCATGATCAACGGGAAGGTCTTGCCGATGTCCTTGTTCTTTTCCTGAACGCTCTTGAACAGCGTCGGCAGGCGCCAGAACGCCTTCTTGTCGTCGTGCGTCGGGTACTTGGCGATCAGGTCGGGCCGGGTGGAATACAGCGCTTCCCGGTGCTGCGGGATCGGATCGGGGAAGTTCCACACGACAGCGCGCGCACGCGCGTTGCCGAACGGATGGCATCCATGGGCCAACGACACGCGCTGGATGCCCCCGGACAGGTCGGTCTTCCAGTTCTTGCCTTCGGCAGCGGCCTTTTCGGCTTCGCTCAGGTCGTTCCACCAACCCAGCTTCTTCAGCAGGATGTGGTCGAACTCCGGGTAGCCGGTGGTGATCTCTGCACCTTTGGAGCAGGACCCATCGGCGGCCAGCAGGTTCACGCCTTCGCGCTCCACGCCGAAGTTCGCGCGGAAATTGCCACCGCCCTCCATCACGTGCCTGGACGTGTCGTACAGGTTCGGCGAGCCGGGATGCTTGAGCTCGGGGTTGCCATAGCAGGGCCAGGGCAGGCCGAAGTAGTCGCCGTCGAGCTTGTAGCCGGTCTCCTTGTCGACGCCGCCCTTGGCCCTGAGCGTCTTCACGTCGAAGACATTCATGTTGCGCATGTGCGCCTTCAGCCGCTCCGGGCTCTGGCCGGTGTAGCCGATGGTCCACATGCCCTTGTTGATCTCGCGCAGCACGGACTCGGGCTCCGGCTCCATCATCCCGCCCTTGCCGGCCACCAGCTTGTGGCTCTTGGTGAACTCCTTGTCGAAGCCCAGCTTCTGCGCCAGCTGGTACATGATCATCTGGTCGGTGCGCGAGTCCCACAGCGGCTCGATCACCTTCTCGCGCCATTGCAGCGAGCGGTTCGACGCGGTGCAGGAGCCGCTGGTCTCGAACTGCGTGGCCGCCGGCAACAGATAGGTGGCGCGGTTCGGATTCAGCTCGCTGTCCTTGCCGGGCATGGCCGCCATCGCCGCGGTGGCCGACGGGTACGGGTCGATCACCACCAGCAGGTCCAGCTTGTCCATCGCCTTCTTCATCTCGAGACCGCGCGTCTGCGAGTTCGGCGCATGCCCCCAGAAGAACAGGCCGCGCAGGTTGCTGTCCTGATCGATCAGCTCGTTCTTCTCGAGCACCCCGTCGATCCAGCGCGAGACGGTCATGCCGGGCTTGGTCAGCATGCCCGGCGCGTACTGCTTCTTGATCCACTCGAAGTCGACGTCCCACACCTTGGCGAAGTGTTTCCAGGCGCCTTCGGCCAGCCCGTAGTAGCCGGGCAGCGAATCCGGATTCGGGCCCACATCGGTGGCGCCCTGCACGTTGTCGTGGCCGCGGAAGATGTTGGCGCCACCGCCCGAGACCCCGATGTTGCCCAGGGCGAGCTGCAGGATGCAGGAGGCGCGCACCACCGCATTGCCGGTGGTGTGCTGGGTCTGACCCATGCACCAGACGACGGTGCTGGGCCGGTTGTCGGCCAGCGTCTTGGCCGTCTTGTAGCAGGTGGCTTCATCGACGCCGCAGGCCTCGAACACCTTGTCCGGCGTCCACTTCGCCATGATGTCGTCGCGCACCTTGTCCATGCCATACACGCGGTCGGCGATGAACTTCTTGTCTTCCCAGCCGTTCTTGAAGATGTGATAGACCAGGCCGAAGAGGAAAGGAATGTCGCTGCCCGAGCGGATGCGCACGTAGTCGTCGGCCTTGGCTGCCGTGCGCGTGAAGCGCGGGTCGACCACGATCATCTTGCAGCCGGTTTCCTTGGCATGCAGCATGTGCAGCATCGACACCGGGTGCGCTTCGGCCGCGTTCGAGCCGATGTACATCGCGGCCTTCGAATTGCGCATGTCGTTGTACGAATTGGTCATCGCCCCGTAGCCCCAGGTGTTGGCAACACCCGCGACCGTGGTGGAGTGACAAATGCGCGCCTGGTGGTCGCAGTTGTTGCTGCCCCACAGGCTCACCCACTTGCGCAGCAGATAGGCCTGCTCGTTGCTGTGCTTGCTCGAGCCGACGATGAAGATCGAGTCGGGCCCGCTCTGCTTCTTCAGCTCGAGCATCTTGGCGCTGATCTCGTTGAGCGCCTGATCCCAGCTGATCTTCTCGTACTTGCCATTGACCAGCTTCATCGGCGTGCGCAGCCGGTATTCGCCGTGGCCGTGCTCACGCAGCGCCGCGCCTTTCGCGCAATGAGCTCCCAGGTTGATCGGCGAATCGAACACCGGCTCCTGGCGCACCCACACGCCGTTCTCGACGACCGCATCGACGGCACAACCGACGGAGCAGTGGCCGCACACGGTGCGCTTGATTTCCACCTTGCGTGCCTTGCCCGATGCCGGGGCATCGGCCGCCTGCGCCTTCTTCTGCACCAGCGCCAGTTGCGAGACCGCGATGCCGGTGCCGACACCCAGACCCGATCGGCGCAGGAAGGCACGCCGGTCCATCGTGGGAATCGCACGCGAGACGCCGCGCGCCAGGCTGGCGACGAGTCCGCTGTCCGAAGCGCCGGCGTGACCGCCGGAGTGGCCGGGTTTGCGCGTGAGCAGCATGACAGCTCCTCTTTAGCTGCGGGTGGTCTCGTAGTAGCGCAGCACGTGCGCCGACAAGCGATATCCCGCCGATGTGTCGAGCGCCTTGGGCACCGCCGCGGCAGCGGCAGCCACTTCGGGCGTGGCCTCAGGAAGCGCCGTCACCGCCAGGGCGGCAGCCCCTGCTGCGCCCGCGCCGGCCAGCAGGCCGCGGCGCTTCAACGGGTTCGCCGGTGGAGCCGGTGGAACCGGTGCAAGAGGCTTGGCGTCGGAACCGTGATGCTTGCTCATGGCTGATGCTCCAGCTGGGCGCAGCCCGGCCGGCGGGCCAGCGCATAGGGCCGAATGTGGCAGGTCCGGCCCTGGGCTTCATCAGGGTCTTTCCGTAGCCGGTCTAGACAAGTTGCCGCAGCGATGCCGCGGGGTGCTTGCTGCGGTGCGTCAAAGCAGATCGAAAGCCTGCGCTTCGACGGCCATGAAGTCGCGCGTGAATCCGGCCAGCGCGCGGTAGAAGTCCGCTGCCGGCTGTTGCTCGATGGTTTCGCACAGCCGCTCGCACCAGCTGCGCAGGTGGGCATTGAAGAACCGCTGCTGTGTCGCGAGGTTGCTGACGCTCACGTCCTCGCCGGTGATGAGGTAGCTCATCACCTCGCACAGCGCCGCGATGTGGTCTTCGGTTTCGAGCACCGCCACCGGACGCTCCAGGCCCAGTGCGTCCAGGTCATCGCGCAGCGCGACCAGCGGTTTCTCGTTCAACGCACCGGCCAGGAACCACGAGGCGTTCAGGGCGACCTCCGGCTTGCCGACCCCGCCGAACAGCGTGACGAACTCGTCCGCCACATGGCCCACGGGCACGCGCCTCGCCGCAGCGACCAACGCGGACCAACTGCTTTCCAGGAAGCCACCGGCGCTGGGCGCTTCAGTGGCCGCCATGCGCAGCCGGTCGTACAGCTCGGGCGTCGGCGCGGCGTGGTAGAGCTGGGCCAGCAGCCCGTAGACCTCGGCACGCGCCCGCTCCTCGGCATCGTCCGGCAGGCCGAGGTGCACCGGGGACACGGCCGCATCAGACATCGGTGATCCTCACTTCGCTGCTGCTGGAATGGATGTCGATGACTCGACAGTCTCCACACATGCGCAAGCGGTCGGCGGCCGCGCCCTGGAACATCGGGTGCATCCCGAGTTTCGTGACCATCAATTCGATGGCTTGCAGCGTCCCGAACGGTTTGCTGCAACGAATGCATCGGTAGGGCTGCCCTTCGTTGAGCACGCGCGACTCCTTGCGCGTCCGGCCCTCGTCGGCGAGAAGCAGCCGCGGTTGCAAGGTGATCGCCTGCTCCGGGCAGGTGCTCGCGCAGAGACCACATTGCACGCAGTTCTTCTCGATGAAGCGCAACTGCAGCTTGGCCGGATTGTCAGCCAGCGCCGCCGACGGGCAGGCGCCCACGCAGCTGAGGCACATCGTGCACTTCTGCGTGTCGATGAGGAGGCTGCCGAATGGGCTGGCCTGGCGCGGCAGCGCAATGGCATCGACGGCGGCCGCCGACTCCACCCGCAGATGTTCCACCGCGAATTCCAGGGCCGTGCGCTTGTCGGCGGGCACCGCGAACTTCGCCGGCCGCAGTGTGATCCCCGGCGAGGCGATGCGCAGCGCGGCGTCGAGCGAAGGCACATCGCGCGCATCGAGCAGGCCGAAGTGCTGGCCCGGGAATCCGAGTCCGTTCACGATGGCCTGCGCAACGGCCATTTGCGCCGCCACCGCACGCCGGTAGTCGGGCGCTTCCTCGCCGGTCATCAGCACCAGGACCTGGGAGGCACCGTACGCGATCGCCGACAGCCACAGTTCCATGCCCACCGATGCGGTGTGCCAGACATCCAGCGGCAGGCAGCGCGCCGGCACCCCGTGCACGGCCGCATCAACCTGAGCCGACCGGCCGAGTTCCCCGATCAAGCTGGCGCCGCCACCCTGGCTATGGACCAGCAACGCGGCATCCTTGCCGCCCGCGCGCTGGTAGGTCGTCAGCAGGGTCTTGATGCGTCGGCCCTGATGGTCGATGCGTGGCGCTGCGTAGCTGATGGCGCCGCTTGGGCAGACCGTCGTGCATGCGCCGCAACCGACACACAGATGAGGCTCGACGATGATGCCGGGCAAGGCCAGGCCACCGGCCTTTCCCTTGGCGGATGCGTCGCTGCGGATGGCGCGCGCCGAGCAGACGTCGATGCAGGCCGTGCAGCCGATCTTCTCGTTGCGGCTGTGGGCGCAGATCCTCTGTTGATACTGGAAGAACCTGGGCTTCTCGAACGCTCCGGTGCTGTCGCGCAGCTCGAGCACCGCGCCGATCAGGGCCTGGTCGTCCGCGGCGTGAAAGTAGCCCTGCGGTGGCTGATGCAGGCTGATCAGCGGCGCGGGGTTCAGATCCAGCACGAGGTCGAAGCGTTCGCTGACCGCTTGGGCGTCGCGCTGGAAGTCGATGGCGCCTGCCGCATCGCACACCTTCACGCAGTCGCGGTGACTGCTGCATTTGGCCAGGTCGATCTGGTAGCTGAAGTCGATCGCCTGCTCGGGACAGGCGCGGATGCAGGCATTGCATCGGGTGCACAGATCGAGGTCGATCGGGTTGCTCGTTTCCCAGCTCACCTCGAAGGCACCCAACCATCCGCTGATGCCGGTGACCCGGCCTGCATGCACCGGCACGGTCCGCGCCTGCGGCAAGGTGCCGGGGCCCTGGAGCAACAGGCTGACCTGCAACGTGTCCGCCAGCATGGCGGCCGCGCGCACCGCGCGATCCGTGGGGCCGATCACCAGCACGCGCCCGTTCGAGGTGTATTCCACCGTCGGTACGGGATCGGCGTCCGGCAGCTGCGCCAGCGCGATCAGCGCCGCGATCTTCGGCGTGGCCAGCGCGGCATCCTTCGACCAGCCCCCCGTCTCGCGGATGTTCACGAACCGGATGGGACGCTCGGCCAACCCGGGCGCACCCACCGTCTGCTCGTTCAGCTCGAGGAAGAGGCGGCTCTCCTGCGTGCACGCGACCAGCAGGTCATCACCGCGCTTGGCCGCGCGCTGGAAAGCCGGCGCCTCCCGCCTGCACAGCGTGCAATGAACCGTTTCGAGGCCAGCCCCGGCGTCAGGCCCCAGTGCCTTGACCAGGCTCGGGCCGTCCAAGGGCATGGTCTTGTTGCAGTTGCAGATCAGCGTGGTCATCGTGCGTGGCTTCAGGATCGGGTGACGCGGCGTCGGCAAGTTCAAGCGCGGGGCGTTCAGCGGCCACGTCGACTGCGGCGGGGGTTTCCTCCTCGAGATCGAACAAGCGAAGCGCCTTCGACTGGGTCATCTGCCGAAGCATCGCCATCGGAATCGGATCGGGCTTGTTGTAGTCGTCGATGTAGGTGTCGAGGCCGTCCATCACATTGAAGTGCGGATCGCTGAACAGCTTCTTCATGGCGGCCTGCTTGACGCCCTCGTCGATGCCGGGCGCGACGAAGCGTGAAAAGTCCGAGTCGCGCGTCAGTTGCGCCACATCGGCGTGCGTCGGAAGCGGTTCGGCCACTGGCGGCCGAGCCTGCACGTCCGGCTCGGCCCGGGCCGCAACGGCCAACGGTGTTGCAGCAGGATCCGGCGGAAGCGGGACGACGGCCTCGACATCGGTGGCGGCCGGCTCGGCCGGATGCCCTCGCCTGGCCTGCACCTTGCGCCGTGACCAGCGCGCGAGGAAAGGGGTGTCGTCGGCCATCACTGCCGATCCCCCGGGGCCAGAAAGGACTGGGGCCGCCGCCGCTGCTTCGGCTCCGGCCGATAGTGTTCTTCAGTGAAGCCTTGAAGCCAGGCCACGATGTCCGCCGGCAGCGGCACGTTGTCGACACGCTCCTGCGCATCCAGCCAGCGCCCTGCCTCGGTGTACGAGACGCTCACCGTTTCCGGCCAGGCCACCGAGGGGTCTTCGTCGTCGGACCGCCAGACGACAAACCAGACCGGCGCACCGGAGGCCAGGTTCAGGTGGTAGCCCTCGGCTTCATCACGGAACAGTTCGACCGTGAAGCCCGGATACAGCTTGCGCTGGAATGTGCCGTCGTCGCGCAGCACGCGGGGCGCCGAGCCGAACGCCGGCTCGGCCGGGACGACGTCGATCAGCTTGAAGCGCCAGGCTTCCCACTGATTCGGGCGCGCCTGCCTTTCCATCACCACGGCAACCTGCACAGAGGGCCGCGCGATCGTCGGGAGGCGCATGTCGGAGGACATCGCCAAAGTCTAGTGGAGTTCCGCCGCAAGTCCTATCGGCAGCGAGCCTCATGGAGACTCGGCAGTAACCCTGGTCTGCAGGGCTGCAGGGCTGCAGAAAGATCGGCCAGCGCTCGTGGCGACGAGCGTTCAGTCCGATCCGTCAGCGGCGCCCACTTCGGCTTCGATCATCTGCACCAGCGCCAGGGCCGGCGCCGAGAGCGCCGAGCGCCGCCGCATGGCCAGCAGCAAGCGCCGCTCGACCTCGGCCCCGGTCAGGCGCAGGGTGACGAGACCGAGGGCCTGTGCGTAGAGCTGCGCCGCAGACGACGGCAGCACGGCGATGCCCAGACCGCAGGCCACCATGCGGCACATCGAGTCGAAGCTGCGCACCTGAACGCGGATGCGCAGCGTCAGGCCCGCCGCTTCGGCGGCGGCGATCACTTTGCGCGTTAGCGATGCACTTCGCGCCAGCGCGATCTGGTCGTGGCCGAGTGCATGTTCCATCGCCACCGTGCCGGCACCGGCGCCCGCACCCGCCGTGGCCAGCGGGTGGGTCATCGGAACCAGCAACACCAGCTCGTCGACATTGCAGGGCAGCGTTTCGAGCCCGTCACAGGGCACGTTGTCGCCGATGACGGCCAGTTCCGCCGTGCCCTTCTGGACGGCGCGCACGCCGTCCTCGCTGAGCGTGTCGTCGAGGTCGATGCGGACCTTCGGGTAGCGCTCGGCATAACGCGCCAGCACCGCGGGCAGGAAACCGCCGAAGGCCGACGGGTTCGCGCACAGGCGCAGGTGGCCTGCCGCGCCGGCGCGGAAATCGTCGATCGATTGCGCCAGCTGCTCCAGGCGGGCGATGACCTCGATCGCCAGGCGGTGCACCGTCTGCCCTTCGGCGGTGGCGGACACGCCGCGCTGCCTGCGCTGCAGCAGCGGTACGCCGCAATGCTGCTCGAGGTCGGCGATGCGCTTGCTCGCCGCCGCCAGCGAGATGCCGAAACGATCGGCGCCGGCGGTCAGGCTGCCTGCATCGAGCGCGGCGACGAACAGGCGCAGCGTGACGAGGTCGAAGCGGTTCAGATTGATCATGGCCAGCGGGTCGACGGCAACGAAGGTCAACGGCAACGAAAGGACACCTCAACCGATGCCGAATGGCGCATCGGCACGCGAGCGGCAACCATTGGGTCAAGCCGTTGCGTCACGCAGGGCCCATCCGTCTGACAAGCCCAGGAGACATCATGCAACGACTCTTCGTCGCCGCGGCGCTCGCCGCCTTCTCGCTGCTCGCCCAGGCCCAGGCCTGGCCGGCGAAACCGGTGACGGTCATCGTGCCGTTCCCGGCCGGCGGCGGTACCGACGCGTTCGCGCGGCCGCTGTTCGCGCAGCTCACGAAGCAGCTGGGGCAGCAGGTGATCATCGACAACCGCGGCGGCGCGGGCGGCAACATCGGGGCATCGATGGCCGCCCGGGCCACGGCCGACGGCCACACCTGGCTGATGGGCGCGGTGCACCACGCCATCGCGCCTGCCGTCTACCCGAAGCTCGACTACAGCCTGGCGCATGACTTCGTGCCGGTCGCGCTGCTGGCCAGCGTGCCGCAGGTGATCGTTGCCAACCCGCAGCGCGTGCCCGGCAAGACGCTGAAGGAGCTGCTCGCGCAATTGCGCGCGCCCGCCAGCGCGCTGAACTACGGCTCGGCCGGCAACGGCACCTCGCACCATCTGGCCGGCGAGCTGTTCAAGCTGCAGACGAAGACGGCCATCGGCCACGTGCCCTACAAGGGCGCCGGCCCGGCGCTGCAGGACCTGATCGGCGGCCAGGTGGACCTGATGTTCGACGGCCTGGGCTCGTCGGCCACGCACATCAAGAACGGACGGCTGAAGGCCATCGCCATCGCCGGCACACGGCGCGCGACCGCCTTCCCCGACATTCCGACGACGGTCGAGGCCGGTGTCCCGGATTACCAGGTGTCGACCTGGTACGGCCTGTGGGCGCCGAAGAACACGCCGCCCGCGGTGATCGAGCGCATGACGCAGGAACTGGCGAAGGCCTTGGCCGCGCCGGAGATCAAGGCCGCATGGACGGCCCTGGGTGCCGACACGCCCGCGCTGGTCGGCGCGGCCTTCGGCGAGTTCGTGGCCTTCGAGACGAAGCGCTGGGCCGACGTGGTGAAGGCCGCCAGCGTCAAGCTGGACTGAAGCAGGTGCCGTGACGATGCGCCATCCTCTCGAGACCTTGGGCATGCCATGACTGCCAGGACCTGGACCACCCGCGCCGACAACCGCGCCGCGCGGCTGGCGCGCGCCGCTCAGGCCCTCGGCCCGCGCCTGCGCGGCAAGCGCGTGCCGAGCGAGGCCATCACCGAGCTGCTCGAGGCGGTGATCGAGCCGCACGACCGCGTCTGCCTCGAAGGCAACAACCAGAAGCAGGCCGATTTCCTCGCGCAGGCCCTGGTGCGGCTCGACCCGCAGCGGGTGCACGACCTGCACATGGTGCAGTCGGTGCTGGCGCTGCCCGAGCACCTGGACCTCTTCGAGCTCGGCATCGCGTCGCGCCTGGACTTCAGCTTCTCCGGCCCGCAGGGCGCCCGCCTGGCGAAACTGGTCTCGGAACGCCGCATTCAGATCGGCGCGATCCACACCTACCTCGAGCTGTTCGCGCGCTATTTCGTCGACCTGACGCCCCAGGTCGCCCTGGTGGCCGCACACGCGGCCGATGCCGAGGGCAACCTCTACACCGGACCCAACACCGAGGACACGCCGGCCATCGTCGAGGCCACCGCGTTCTCCGGCGGCATCGTGATCGCGCAGGTCAACGAGCTGCTCGACGACGGCAGCGCCCTGCCGCGGATCGACGTGCCGGCCGGCTGGGTCAGCTTCGTCGTCAAGGCGCCGCGGCCGAACGTCATCGAGCCCCTCTTCACCCGCGACCCGGCGCAGATCAGCGAGATCCAGGTGCTGATGGCGATGATGGCCATCAAGGGCATCTACGCCGAGTACGGCGTGCAGCGGCTGAACCACGGCATCGGTTTCGACACCGCGGCCATCGAGCTGCTGCTGCCCACCTACGGCGAGTCGCTCGGCCTGAAGGGCAGGATCTGCCGCCACTGGGCGCTGAACCCGCACCCGGCGCTGATTCCCGCGATCGAGGCCGGCTGGGTCGAGTCGATCCACTCCTTCGGCTCGGAGCTCGGCATGGAGGACTACATCCGCGCCCGCTCCGATGTGTTCTTCACCGGCCCCGACGGCTCGCTGCGCAGCAACCGCGCGTTCTGCCAGGCCGCGGGCCACTATGCCTGCGATCTCTTCATCGGCTCGACGCTGCAGATGGACCTCGACGGCAACAGCTCGACCGCGACGCTCGGGCGCATCACCGGCTTCGGCGGCGCGCCGAACATGGGCGCCGATGCGCGCGGCCGCCGCCACGCCAGCCCGGCCTGGCTGCAGGCGGGTCGCGAGGCACGCCAGGGCCGCTCCGGCGCGGCCGGCACGCCGCGCGGCCAGAAGCTGGTGGTGCAGATGGTCGAGACCTTTCGCGAGCACATGCAGCCCGCGTTCGTCGAGCGGCTCGATGCCTGGCAGCTGGCAGAGCAGTCGGGCATGGCGCTGCCGCCGATCATGATCTACGGCGACGACGTGAGCCACGTGCTGACCGAGCAAGGCATCGCCAACCTGCTGCTGTGCCGCAGCGACGAGGAGCGCGAGCAGGCGATCCGCGGCGTGGCCGGCTACACCGCCGTCGGCCTGGCACGCGACGAGCGAATGGTGGAGAACCTGCGCGACCGCGGCGTGATCCGCCGGCCGCAGGATCTGGGAATCGATCCGCGCCAGGCCACGCGCAACCTGCTGGCCGCGCGCTCGATGCGCGATCTCGTGCGTGCGTCCGGTGGCTTGTACGAGCCGCCGAAGCGCTTCAGGAACTGGTGAACGGACATTCGACCGCGATGAGCAAGCTCCCTCCGGGCCTCGAGACGCTGGCCTACACCCTGCCCGGGCAGCAGCCTGCCGGGCCCTTCGCGCCGGTGCTGGTCGGCGTCGTCGGATCGGGCAACCTCGAAGTGCTGCTGGAATCGATCGCCGGCAGCGAGTGCCGCGTGCACATCGAGACCTCGGCGCGCGGCTTCGGCGCGATCTGGGAAGCCGTGGTCAACGACTTCCATCGCCGCCATCCGCTGGCCGGCGTGCGGGTGTCGATCCACGACATGGGTGCGACGCCCGCGGTCGTCAGTCTGCGGCTCGACCAGGCTGTTGCGGAGCTGCCATGAGCCCGCCCGGCCGCCCGAAGGGCTCATACCGGAGCGCGCAGCGCGGAGGTTTCCCAATGATTGACGCGTCCTCCATCAGTTATTCCGAATGCTCGGCGCGCGAGCGCATCGCGCGATTGCTCGACGCCGGCAGCTTCCACGAATGGCTGCCGCCGGCCGAGCGGGTGACCAGCCCGCACCTCGCGCAGCTGGGCGTGCCCTGCGCGTTCGACGATGGCGTGGCGATCGGGCGGGCGACATTGGCCGGGCGGCCCGTCTTCGTCGCGGCGCAGGAAGGCGCCTTCATGGGCGGCGGCGTCGGCGAGGTGCATGGCGCGAAGCTCGTCGGGCTGCTCAGGCGCGCGCTGCGCGACCGGCCCCAGGCGGTTCTGCTGCTCGCCGAATCCGGCGGCGTGCGCCTGCACGAAGCCAATGCCGGACTGATCGCGGTGTCGGAAGTGATGCGCGCGCTGCTCGATGTGCGCGCCGCCGGCATCCCGGTGATCGTGCTGATCGGCGGCGCCAACGGCTGCTTCGGCGGTATGGGCATCGTCGCGCGCTGCGCCGACCACGTCGTGATGAGCGACGTCGGCCGGCTCGCGATGTCGGGGCCGGAGGTCATCGAGGCCTCGCACGGCGTTGACGAGTTCGACGCGCGCGATCGTGCGCTGGTCTGGCGCACCACCGGCGGCAAGCACCGCTGGCTGGTCGGCGATTGCGATGCGCTGGTCGAGGACGACGTCGAGGCGTTTCGCACGGCGGCCGTCGCTGCGCTGGACGCTGCTCGACCCGTGACCTTGGACACACTCGAAGCAGAGCACGCGCTGCTGAAGGCGCGGCTGGCGCTGCTGGCCGAGCCGGTCGACGGCGACGAGGCACGGACCCTGTGGTCGCGGCTGGGCGTGGCCGAGGCCGAGCGGATCGGCGACCTCGATGTGAATGGCATGCACGCGCTGCGCCGCACCTGAAGGAGATCGGCAATGGACTGGAACACGCTGGCAAGCGCGCTCTTCGGCGCCGACCACGGCATCGTCCGCACGGGCGACTTCCTGCACGGCGACGTGCTGTTCGACGGCGCGCCGCTGACGATCATCGGCACGACCCACCACGCGCCGATCGGCGTCGCGCTGGCACTGGCGCAGGCGCGCCTCGTGCTCGACACGATGGCCCGCCATCCCGCGCGGCCGATCCTGCTGCTGATCGACACGCAGGGCCAGCAGCTGCGGCGGCGCGACGAGCTGGTCGGCATCAACCGCGCGATGGCGCACCTGGGCATGGCGATCGACCTGGCGCGGCGCCGCGGCCATCGCGTGTTAGGACTGGTGTACGACCAGGCGCTGTCGGGCGGCTTCATCACGTCGGGCCTGATCGCGGACGCCTGCGATGCGCTGCCCGAAGCCGAGATCCGCGTCATGCGCATTCCGGCGATGGCGCGCGTGACCAAGCTGCCCGAGGCGATGCTGACGGAGCTGTCGCAAGCCAATCCGGTGTTTGCACCGGGGGTCGAGAACTACGTCGCGATGGGCGGCCTGCGGCGCCTGTGGCAGGGCGACCTGCCCGCCGCGTTGCGCAGCGCACTGGACGATTCGCCGACGGACGACCGGCGCGCCAGCGACGGCAAGGCGCGCGGCGGCCGCCGCCTGGCCGCGGACGTCGTGCAGCGCGTGCTGCATGCGGACTGAAGGCGCTGCCATGCCCCCGCTGCATCGGCACCAGCTCGTGCACCTGACGGCGCAGGGCTGGCATCAGGTTCAAGCGCAAGCCACGGACGCAGAGGCACGCACCTGCATCGCGCACTGGGCCGCGCGGCGCCTGCCGCTCGTCGTGACCCGTCAGCTGCGTTGCGACGGGGCCGCGAAGCCGGACGAGCTGGCCGTGGGCCTGGCCGCGCCAATCGCCTGGCAGCGCCGGCGCATCGGATTGACGGTGGCCCGGGCCGACGTCGCGTGGTTCGACGAGTTTCCGCGCATCGAGTCGCTGCTGCCGGAGCTTCGCGGCCGCGGTCGCGAGGAGGTACGACGGCTGTGCGTCGCGCTGTCATCGCTCAACGCACGGGCCCGCGTGTACGGCAGCCATGGCTGGCAATTGCTGAGCGGACTGTCGTACGTGCATCCGCGCTCGGACATCGACGTGTGGATTGCCGTGGCCGACGCCGGCCACGCGGATGCCGTCGTGGTGGTGCTGGATGCCTTCGGCCACGAACGTGCGCCCCGCCTCGATGGCGAGCTGCTGTTTCCCGACGGTCGCGCAGTCTCGTGGCGCGAGTGGCGGGCGTGGCGCGCGGGCCGGTGCAGCGCGATCCTCACCAAGACCTTGACCGGTGCAGCGCTCACACAGGCACCCGCGGCCGAAGCCATCGGCACGGGCAAGGAGACGGTGCCATGGTGAATGCGCAAGCTGCGCGCGCGCCCCGCACGCCTTGGACCGCGGCGAGCCCGGCGGCCTGCGCGATCGGCCGTGCGGCGACGCTCGCCCTCTACGACGAGCTGGCGCTGTCGCCCAAGCCCGGCCTCGTGACGCTGACCGATCGCGGCAGCCACGACGACATGGATGCGCGCACCTTCATGCGCAGCCTGATCGCGTTGCGCAACTACTTCCGCACGATCGCCGCGCTGGGCGCCGCGCGTGCGCCCTTCGACGCGCTGGAACGCTGCGGCATCGACGCCGAAGCGCGCATGCTCACCGCCACCGGTGGCGTCAACACGCACCGCGGCGCCATCTTCACGATCGGCCTGCTCTGCGCTTCGGCCGGCGCGCTGGTGGCCGCGAACCGTCGCATCGACGCCGGGCGATTGCGTGCCGAGCTGCTCGAGCGCTGGGGCGATGCGCTGGTGGCCCGCGCAGTCCGACCCTCCCACTTGCCGGGCGGACAAGCCGCCCGCCGCCTCGGGCTGCGCAGCGCGTCGGCCGAAGCGTCGCTCGGCTTTCCGGTCTTGTTCGACACGGCGGCGCCTGCGCTGCGCGATGCCTTGCGCCGCGGCATGCCTGCGGACGCTGCGCGCCTGGATACCCTGTTCCACGTCATCGGCGTGTTGGACGATGCCAACCTCGCGCACCGCGGCGGCCTCGAAGGCCTGCGCTTCGCGCAGCGTGCGGCGCAGGCGTTCCTCGCCGCCGGCGGGTCGTCGACATCGGATGGCCTGGCCCGTGCGCAGGCGATCGGTCGCCAGTTCGTCGCCCGCCGGCTTTCGCCGGGGGGCGCCGCCGACATGCTCGCCGCCGCCTGCTGGCTGCAGCGCATCGGTGCCTCGGGAAGCCCCGGTCGCGTGACATGAGCGTCGGCCTGCTGTTCTCGGGCCAGGGCACGCAGCATCCGCAGATGCTGAACTGGCTCGACGACAGCCATCCGCTGCTGCGGCAGATGACATCCCTTTTGGGAGTTAGCAACTGGCGCCAGGCACTCGACGATCCGACCTGGGCCACGCGCAACCGCCACGCCCAGGTGCTGCTCACCGGCGTCGCGCTCACCGCCTGGGCGCAGCTCTCGGCCGGGCTGCCAACGCCGGCAGCCATCGCCGGCTACAGCGTCGGCGAACTCGCCGCGTTCGCGGCGGCCGGCGTCTTCGATGCCGACATCGCGATGGCCTTGGCCGTGCAGCGCGCCGAGGCCATGGACCGCGCGGCCGCGCAATCGCCCGGCGGCCTCGCTGCCGTCGGCGGCCTCGGCGCGCCGGCCGTCGCTGCGCTGTGCCGTGCCACGGGCGCTGCGGTCGCCATCCGCATCGCCGCCGACACGGTCGTGCTGGGCGGCTCGACAGCGGCACTGATGGACGCCGAGCCACGCGCGCTCGAGCTGGGCGCCAAGTGGTCGCCGCTGAAGGTCGGACTGGCCTCCCACACGCCGGCGATGAGCCCGGCGGCGCAGGCGTTTGCGACGGTGCTTGCCGGCATGGCGTTGAAGCGTCCGACGACCCCACTGTTCAGCAACACCGATGCCGGACGGATCTTCACTGCCGAGCAGGCGGCCCGGGCACTGGCAACCCAGATCGCGCAGCCGGTCCAATGGTCCGGGTGCCTCGAGGCCGTGCACGCGAGACAGCCTGCGTGCGTGCTCGAAGTCGGGCCGGGATCGGCGCTGGCCGCGATGTGGAACCGGCGCTATCCCGAGGTGCCGGCGCGCTCATGCGATGAGTTTCGCAGCGCGCGGGCGGTGATCGACTGGGTCGCCAGGCTCGCCCGTTGATCGCCGGAACGGAAAGCAAAGACCCCATGTCGACAACGCTTGGCGCGATCGACACGGGGTGTACTTGGCGTCCCCGAGGGGATCTGAATCAACCCCTGGCCAGTACCAGCACGGTCGCTGGATCCACGATCTCGTACAGGGCCAGGTAGCCGATGCTGCCGGCCCCCCCGAGCGTTTCGCGAGAGCGCTTCGTGCATTGGCGGGATGTGGCTGATCAGTGGATCACCTCCTCCAAGGGGAGCGACACCTCCGCGCGCACTGCGCGGCGCAACACGCGCACCAGCATGCCGGGCGCAAAGAGCGATGCCGGGGCCGCCACCAGGTGCGCCACCTTCATGAACGCGAGCGCCACGGCGGGGTCGTGCTCGGCGGCGCGGAACACGCGTGCGAGGTAGGCATTGACGAAGCGCACCGGCGCCGGCCGGGCACCGGGCACGCTCGGGATCGCGAGATCGGCACCCACGGCCAGTTGCCACGGCACGTCGATGGCTTTCGACGCCGCGATGAAGAAGCGTGCGTGCAGGCTCTCCAGGCCTGTCGCAAGCGCGTCCCGCAAGGCGAGCGCCTCGCTCGCGGCCACGCTCATGCCCTGCCCGTACACGGGATTGAAGCTCGCGATCGCGTCGCCCATCACGAGAAATCGCTGCGGAAACCGCCTGAGCTTCTCGAAGTGACGGCGCTGGCTGTGCGCGAAGCTGTAGCGCGTGACCGGCGCGAGCGGCTCGGCCTCACGCAGGATGCGCAGCAGCGCCGGGTCGCCCATGCGGCGCGCGCGCTCGCGCATGCCCTCGAGTGTCGGCGCGGGATGGTCACCCGCGTAGCCGCCGAGCGTCACCACCCAGCGCGCCACGCCGTCGGCGCAGGCTTCCTGTGCGAGCAGCACGCCGGGCATGGGCAACTGCGGCGTGGCGGCGAAGACCAGCGCGGCGATGCCCGGCGCATGCTGCGGCTCGCGCTTCAGGTAGGTGGTGGCATAGCCGATGCCCACCGTCACGCGCTCCTCCTCCGGCGCGTCGAAGCCCCAGTCGCGCAGCCATGCCGGTGTGCGGGAGCCGCGCCCGGTGCAGTCCACCACGAGGTCGGCGGCCAGCGTCTGCTGCGCGCCGCCGCTGCGCTGCGCGATGCGCACACCGGTGACGCGCGGACGCGCCTCGTCGAGCGTCGGCTGCAGGATGTCCACGTCGGTCAGCGCGCGCACGCGTGACAGCGCGAGCACACGGCGTCGCACCTCGGCCTCGACGGCGAGGCGGCTGCACGCGATGCCGGCGCGGCCGCAGGCCGTGCCGTGCGCGAAGCGCCGTCCGGCGGCGACGAATGGCGCGTTGGCCTGCAGGTCGCCGACGAGCGCGCCTTGCGCTTCGAGCGCGGCGGTGAAGCCGGGAAACAGCGACTCCAGGATCTCGCGCCCGCGCGCGAGCAGGCCATGCGCATGCAGCGCCTGCGGCGTGCCCTTGCGCGGCGCCGGGCCGTCGGGCAGCGCATCGCGCTCGAGCAGCCACACTTCATCGAAGCGCTCGGCCAGGATGCGGGCAGCCAGCAGGCCGGCCATGCTCGCGCCGAGCACGAGCGCGCGCCGGCCGAGCATCTGGGGGGATTTCGAGAACCACATGGGACACCTCCGGTTCGCTGGGTGCCCAGAGCTTCGGCGCGGGCGGCGCCGAATCGCCAGCCGAAGATGCTGTCGAAGAGGGTGTCGAAGAGGCCGTCGACCGTGCGCCCTGTTCAACCCGTCTCTTGCGTCCACAGCGTCTGCACGACGCGCTCGATGCCGGTGGCGAGTTGGTAGCGGTAGGTGCCGAACGGCAGCGCCAGCCGCTCCGCCGCCAGTTCCTGCGAGCCGGCCGGGCGGAAGTACGTGAGCTCGAGCGCGCGCCAGAACTTGGCGTCGCGCGGCCGTGCGCGCAGCGCCTGGGCCTGCTCGAGCAACAGGCGCCGCAGGGTATCGACCGGCGCTTCCCCGTCCGACGCGGCGGCGCGAACGCTGTCGCATTGCACCAGCGGGTTGGCAGCCAGCGCCGTGGCATCGTGGTACAGCCGCAGAGCATCGCGCACGGCGCGTTCGAAGTCCGGCCGCGCCAGGCGCTGCGGCGCCGTGATCGCGGCATCGAAGGGTGCTGTCGGCCGGGCAAACGTGCGGGCTGCCATCGACCCGAGCCACGGTCCCGGCGGCACGGCGCGCCAGTCGTGCACGTAGCAGCCGAGCGGCAAGGCGTCGACGACCCTGTCGCAAGCGGGCATGCGCACAAAGCCGATGTGGCTCATCATCGGCCGCCAATGGTCGGGTTGCTCGACGCAGATCACGAAGGCGCCGAGCCGCGGCAGCGTGAGCCATTCATGGAACTGCGACATCTGCAGTGCGTTCATCGCCGCCGAGGGTCGGCGCTGGCCGCCCTGCGCCAGGTTCCAGCGCGCGAGCAACTGGTGGTCGTTGGGACGCATCGAACCCGCGTCCTGAAATGCGCGCCACACCGCGGCGAAGACGGGGTCACTGGCTCGTTCGGCGTCATCCAGCAAGGCCAGGTCGATCGAGAGCGTCGCGGCCACCAGCTCGCCGGGCGCTAGCCGGGCGACCCAGGTGCGCGTGGCGCGATGCGCGAACCAGTGCTCCACCGTGGCGTGCTGCGACGCGGGCAGCTCGGTGCTCATCAGCGCCCGCAGCGCTGCGAGGTCGTCCGCACCCGCGGGCTCGAAGTACACGCTGCCGAGCGCGCGGAAGTCGACGAATGGCTGCAGCGCGGGCGAATGCCGATTCAGGAACATGATGTCGAACACCCGGCGCGCGTTGCGCGCGACATCCTTGAGCAGGTGCTGGTGCACCGCGACGTGAACCTCACGGTGACGCTCGCGATTGCGCCAGTGCAGCTCGTCATCGATCGCGTCGCGCACCAGATCGTGCGGGAACAGCCCGCCGGGCGCGTGTTCGATGAAGCTGAGCGACGCGAGCCAGTCGAACAGCTCGCGTGCATGGTCGCAATCCACCGCGTCGACCAGCAGCGGCTCGGTCGTGATGCGCGCGTGCGCGCAGACCTCGAGCGCGCGGCGATGCAGTTCGGTCGGCACGTGCGCCGTGAAGCGCTCGGCGAGCCGGCGCACGACGTCGGGGCCGAGCTGTGCCGGCAGTTCGCCGCGGGCGGCCGCGATATCGGCCAGCAGCGTCAGCGCGAGCGGGTGGCCATGGCTTGTGCGCACGATGCGCTCGTGCAGCTCGAGCGGGATCGCACGCGCATCGAGATAACGCGCACACTCGGATGCCGCGAGGTTGCGCAGGCCGATCACCCGCGCCCCCTCGCGCCACAGCGCGTCGCTCGTCCACGCCGGGTCGGGCGGCACACGCGCGGCGATCACCACGCGCGTGGTGTCGGGCAGTTCCGGCAGCAGCGTCTCGCGCAGCCAGCCGTCCAGGTGCGCGATGCATTCGAACGTGTCGATCACGAGCAGGCGACGCGGCTGCTGCGACCAGCGCTCGACGACGCACGCGAGGGTCGCGTCGCCCGCTGCGAGCCCGAGCGCCGCGCCGAGTGCGCTGAGCACGCCATGCGGCGCGGGCTCGATGTCGCGCGCGTCCAGGCGCAGTGAATCGATGCCGTGGGAAGCCGCGAGCGCACGCACGCGCTCGAGCAGGCTCGTCTTGCCGACGCCGCCCGGCCCGTGCACGAAGAACACCGCCACGCGTGGCGGATCGAGCGCCAGCGATTCGCGGACCAATGCCAGCTCCGACTCGCGGCCGACGAACCGCTCGGCTGCGCGAGCACGCAAACGATCGATAAGGCGGGTCATGGCTGCACGATGATAGCCAGCCGGCAGTTGTCGAGCACGATCGACTGGCTGCGCGCCTGCGATCTCGCGCCGGTGCGCGATCCGTCGCTGGTCGCGAACTCGCCACCCCCTCAGCGCAGGTCCCTGAGCAGCCGGCGCAACACCTTGCCCGCGCCCGTGGCGGGAAGCTGCTCGACGAAGCGCACCTCGCGCGGCACCTTGTAGGCCGACATGTTGTCGCGCGCCCACGCCATGAGCGAATCCGCGTCGAGCTCGCGCCCGGGCTTGCGCACGATGAAGGCCCGGACCACCTCGCCCTTGGTGGCGTCCGGCACACCGATCACGGCCGCCTGCGCCACGGCAGGATGCTTGATGAGGATGCCTTCCACCTGCTCCGGGAAGACCGGATAGCCCGACACCTTGATCATCTCCTTGATCCGTCCGGTGAAGGTGAGATAACCGTCCGCGTCGAGGGACCCCATGTCGCCGGTGTGCACCCAACCGTTGCGCAGCGTTCTCGCCGTGCCCTCGGGATTGTTCCAGTAACCCTTGAAGACGCCGGGACTGCGAAGCACGATCTCGCCCTGCTGGCCCGTGGGAACGGGTGATCCGGTGTCGGGATCGAGAATGCGCAGCTCGTTGCCTGGAATCGGAATGCCATTCGTGCCCCACCGGATGGCGTGCTGCGGCATGTAGGTGTCCACCGTGTGCGTCTCGCTCAGGCCATAACCCGATTCGAACGACTGACAGTTCGGCGCATGCGCGCGCCACTGCATGGCGAGCGACTCGGTGAAGGTGATGCCGAAGCTGGTGACCGAGTTGATCCGCAGGCTGGACAGGTCGTGGTCTTTCGCGCCCGGCACCTGCATGCAGGCCACGTTCATCGGGGCGATGCTGTACCAGTTGGTGATGCGATGCCGCTCGATCGCCTGCAAGGTGGCCACGGGATCGAAACGGTAGAAGAGCACGCTGGTCGCACCCTTCAACACCGGTACGTTCACGCCCGCCACCATGCCCGCGATGTGGTACAGCGGCGCGACCGCGAGCAGCACGTCGCTCGCCTGCACGCCTGCGCAATCGGCCGCCGCCGCGCTCTTGAAGAGGGCGTTGCCGTAGGTGAGCATCGCGCCCTTGGGCAGCCCCGTGGTGCCCGAGGTGTAGGTCATCAGCGCGACGTCGTCCATATCCACCGTCACGGGCGGTGCCGCAGCGCCGGACCGGGTGACTGCCAGGAAGTCCTCGCAGCCGGCAGGGATGGCGCGAGGTTCACGCTTCATCGCCAGCAGTTCCGGCAGGACGTCGACCGCGGGCTCCTCCGGCAGCAGGTCGGCGTAGCGGACAACGAAGACATGCTCGACGGCCGTCTGCGAGCGCACCTTGTCGACCACGGGCAGCAGGTCGTCCGCGACGACGATCACGCGTGCCTGGAGGTCGTCGAGCTGGTACTGCAGCTCATGCTCCTTGAACAAGGGGCTGCAGGGGCACACGATGGCGCCCAGCTTCTGGATGCCGTAGTGCGCCATGACGTACTGCGGGCAGTTGTTCATGAACAGGACGACCGGCGCGCCCTTGCCGACACCGAGCTGTGCCAGCCTGGCCGCAAATGCGTCACTGGCTCGGTCCAGCGCCGCATACGGGATGGGGCGGCCGTACCAGACATAAGCAGCCTTGTCGGGCTGCTCGCGCGCGTGCCTCCGCAGGTGTTCGTGCAGGGGTTGCCGTGCTTCCATCGCGTCACCTTCGGTCTTCGGATCAACCCACTATATACCAAACGGTAGGAATCATGCTACCGTGCGGTATACGTATGCGACCACCTGCCACATCCCCCCAGGGCCGCCAGCGCCCCGACCTGCGCGATGCCCGCGCCGAGGCCGACGCGAAGCGAGAGCGCATCCTGCGCGTCGCGGAGCGGCTCTTCCATGAGAACGGCTACGCCGACACGACGATGGAACAGATCGTCGGCGAGCTCGGCGTGACCAAGCCCTATGTCTACTACTACTTCCGCAACAAGCAGGAGCTGTTCGAGCTGCTCACCTGGGAACCCACGGTCGCCTGCTTCACGGTGCTCGACGGGCTCGACGACGCGCTGCCGGCCCACGAGAAGGTGGCGTGTGCGCTCGAGGGCTTGATCCGGATCACCATCGAGTACTACCCGTCCTCCTTCTTCGCATTTCGCGAACCGCATGCCTTCCGCCCCGAATTCGCCGCCGAGTTGAAGCGGCTCGCCCAGCACTTCTACGGCAAGCTGTGCGCGCTCCTGGAGCAGGGCCGCGCCGAAGGCGCGCTCGACTTCGGCGACACCCGAGTCACGGCGCAGGCGGCGTGCAGCATCTCCGGCTACATGTACACCTGGTATCGGCCGGACGGACGCCTCAGCGCCGAGCAGATGCTGCGCGAGCTGGCGCCCCTGGCCTGGCGCGTCATCGGGCTCGAGCGCAAGGATTTCCCACCGACCAAGGAGCTCCCATGAGACTTCCCGTATTGGCGCTTGCCGCCGCGCTGGCGGCCGGCCCTGCCCAGGCGCAGGACAAGACCTTCAAGGTTGCCTTCATCGACCCGCTGTCGGGGCCCTTCGCCAGCATCGGCAAGCTGATGCTCAACCACATCCAGCTTCCGCTCGAGGACATCAATGCCAAAGGCGGCATTCTCAAGGGCACTCAGCTGCAGCTGCTGCAATTCGACAGCAAGCTGGCGGCACAGGAAAGCATCAGCGCGCTGCAGTCGGCCATCGACCAGGGGGCGCGGGTCGTGGTCACGGGGGGATCGGGTTCCTCGGTGGTGTCGGCGCTGGTCGGCGCCGCGGCGCGCCACAACGAGCGCAACCCGGACAAGGCCATCCTCATCCTGAACCACTCGTCGATCGATCCGGACCTGACGGGCAAGGCCTGCAACTTCTGGTACTTCCAGTTCGAGGCCAACACGGCCATGAAGATGAAGGCCATCGCGAACTACGTGAAGAAGCAGGCCGACGTGAAGAACGTGTACCTGTTCAACCAGGACTACACGCATGGCCGGCAATGGGCACGCTACGGGCAGGAGCTGGTCGGCCTGGGCCGACCCGATGTCAAGTTCGTCGGGCAGGACTTCCACCCGATCGGACGAGTGAAGGACTTCGCCGCCTACGTCACCAAGATCAAGGCCGCGGGCGCGGACAGCGTGATCACCGGCAATTGGGGGCAGGACCTGACGCTGCTGCTCAAGGCCGCGGGCGAAGCCGGCGTTGACCTGCGTTATTTCAACCACAATGCCGGCGCGGCACCCGGCACGGTGCTCGCCGTGTCGCAAAGCAGGATGGGCAAGCTCACCTGGGTCGCGGAATGGCATCCGGGACAGGAGCACATGCCCAAGGTTGACGCGCTGGCCAAGGCCTACAAGGCCAAGACGGGCGAAGAGTATCTGGGCCCGCGCGCGGACCTGATGCTGCGCATGCTCGCCGCGGCGATTCACAAGGCCGGCTCGACGGAACCCTTGAAAATCGCGCGTGCGCTCGAGGACTTCGCGTTCGAATCGGCGGTCGGGCCGGTGCGCATGCGCGCCGAGGATCACCAGCTGTTGCTGCCGCAGGTGGTGAACACCATCGCGCCGGTCGACGGCAAGACGGTGAAGACCGGGTGGGAAGGCACGAATTGGGGCTTTCGCACCGACGCGGCGTACAGCGGAAACGAAATCGCGCAAGGCACGGAGTGCCAGATGGTGCGCCCGTAATTTGAAAGCCCGAAGAGAACTCGATGGCGCACATCCAAACCACGGTCCAGGACCACGTCCTCGTGATCACGCTCAACCGGCCTGAAGCCCGCAATGCTTTCGATCGCGCCATGGCCGAAACCATGGAAGCGGTGATGGACGACTACGAGGCGCAACCGGAACTGCGCGTCGCGATCCTGCGGGCCGAAGGGCCCACATTCTCGGCAGGACAGGACCTCAAGGCGGCCGAGCGGGGCGAGGCAGCGGTGTCTGCCGTTCGCGGCGGCTTCGGCGTGTTCGACAAGCCGCCGACGAAGCCGCTGATCGCGGCCGTCGAGGGCCAGGCACTCGCCGGCGGGATGGAGCTGACGCTGTGCTGCGATCTTGTCGTCGCGTCGCGGGACGCGGTCTTCGGCTTGACGGAGGTTCGTCACAGCCTCGTTGCCCTGGGCGGAGGGTGTTTTCGTCTCCCGCAGCGCCTGCCTTACCCGATGGCGATGGAACTGATCCTGACCGCGGAGCCGAAATCGGCGGAGTTCATGCACCGGTTGGGGGTCGTCAACAGCGTGGTCGAACCAGGCCAGGCAATGACCGAAGCATTGCGGTTCGCGAAGCTGATCGCGCGCAACGCACCGCTTGCCGTGCGCGCGTCCAAGCAGATCGCATGGGCGTCGATGAGCCAGCGCTGGTCCGACGAGCAGGCCTGGGACCGGCAGGCGCGGATCGCTGCGATGGTGCTCGGTTCAGACGACCTCCGCGAAGGCCTGCGCGCGTTCGCGGAGAAGCGCCCGCCGGTCTGGAAGGGCCGCTGAGCCTGCAGCGAAGGCACCGCGGCACGGCCACGACGCAGAGCAGATCGTCGTCACGCAAGGAACCGGCGCCGCACACGAGCTGCTGGGCACCGTCGCCAAGGCGATCAGCCCGGCCTTGAGGATCGGCATCCTCGCCGCGCCGCACGCCACAGCACAAGGCTTCGTTGCCGGCCCAAATTCCAAGCATTGCCTCGTGCCGGCAGCACCGAACCGCACCAACTTCTGCAGCCGCTGCCTAGCATTGCCGATACGAACTGCACCACCCACCCGGAGCTCGGGTCGAGTGCAGCATCGGGACCGCCAGAGGTACTTTCCCTTCAACCTGCCAGCGAGACACACCGTGATATTCCGACCCAAATACATCACCTTCGACTGCTACGGCACGCTCACCAATTTCCGCATGCACGAGGTGGCCACCCAGATCTACGCCAGCCAGCTGCCGGCCGAGCGGCTGCCCCTGTTCCTCAAGGACTTTGCGGCGTACCGGCTCGACGAGGTCATGGGCGACTGGAAGCCCTACGACCAGGTGCTGAAGTCGGCGATCGCCCGGACCTGCAAACGCCACGGCGTCGCCTTCCGCGAGGAAGACGGGCGCAGGTTCTACGACGCCGTGCCCACCTGGGGCCCGCACGCCGACGTGCCGCAGGCGCTGACCCGCGTGGGCAAGGAGATTCCATTGGTGATCCTCTCCAACGCCATGAACGAACAGATCCACTCGAACGTACGCAAGCTCGAAGCGCCGTTCCACAAGGTCTATACCGCACAAGACGCTGGCGCCTACAAGCCCCGGCTCGCTGCGTTCGAGTACATGCTGGACCAGCTCGGCTGCTCGCCGCTGGACATCCTGCACGTGTCATCGAGCCCCCGCTATGACCTGATGCCCGCCGACGACCTGGGCATCAAGAACAAGGTCTTCGTCAACCGCGGCCATGAACCGAGGGCCAACGAGGCCTACAGCTTCGCAGAGATCCGCGACATCAGCGGCCTGCCCGCACTGGTCGGGCTGTAAGTGGGCGGTGCGCATCGCGCGCACCCAAGTCTCCACGAACGGATCGAGCCCTAAAGCGGCTGCATGCGAGCCGCGGGCGCGTGCCGCATCGGCCCGCGCCCTCCTTCTCAGTACCCCCTGGACCGGTCGATGACGTTCAGCAGCGGCTCGCCGCGCTGGTGCCGCCTCAGGTTTTCCAGCAGGATGGGCGCGGCAGAGTCGGGCTGGGTCATGCTCGCCACGTGCGGCGTGAGAAACACCCGCGGATGCGTCCAGAAAGGATGTTCGGGCGACAGTGGCTCGGGATCGGTCACGTCGAGAATCGCGCGCGACAACCGGCCCGAATCCAGAGCCTCGATCAGATCGGCATCCACCAGGTGCGGCCCGCGACCCACGTTGATCAGCGCTGCATTGGCGGGCAGCATGCCAAAGAGCTCGCGGTTCAGGATGCCTTGGGTGGCCGGTGTGAGCGGCAGCAGGCAGACCAGGACGTCGCAGCCGGCGAGGAAGGGCTGCAGCTGCTCGGCGCCAGCGAAACTCTCTACGCCCTGCACAGGGCGCAGGCTGCGGTTCCAGCCACGCAGCCGGAACCCATAGGCGCTCAGACGCTCGAGCACCGCGCGACCGAGCACGCCCATGCCCATGACACCGATGGTGCGGCTGGCCGCGGGCGGCACCTCCAGCGCGTTCCAGCTGCGCGATGCCTTGGCAGCCACGTAGTCGAAGAAGTCACGGTGCAGGGCCAGCACGGCGAGGCTCACGTACTCGACCATGCCGTTGATGATGCCGGGCTCCACCATGCGCGCGATGGGAATGTGGGCCGGCACGGCCGAGAAATCGACATGGTCGACCCCGGCACCGGACGAGAACAGCACCTTGAGCCGGGGCAAGGCGGCGAGGAACTCCCGCGGGGGCTGCCAGGCGATCAGGTATTCGATCTCCTCGAGCTTGCCGGCTTCGGGCCAGACGCGGAAATCGAGGTCGGGGGCGTGTTCCGCGAAGTAACGTGCCCAGGCGGCGGCGCGCGGCGCGTCGGATCGATAAAGAATGCTCATGCCTACCAGCCTCCCACCCAGCCGTCGAACAGACCTTCCGGCAGCGTGTCGGCGTCGGCGCCGCGCAGGAAGTCGAAATCGCAACCGCGATGCGCCTGCTCCACGTGTTGGTCATAGAGCCTTCGGTAACCGCGCGCATGCACGCGCACCGGCGGCTGCCAGGCCTGTCGCCGTCGTTCCAGTTCCTCGGGGTCCACGCACAACTGCAGCCGGCGCTCAGCGACATCCAGCTCGATGACGTCGCCGTCGCGCACCAGCGCCAGCGGGCCGCCGACCGCGGCTTCGGGTGAGACATGCAGCACGGCGGCACCGTAGGCCGTTCCGCTCATCCTGGCGTCTGAAATACGCAGCATGTCCCGCACACCACGCTCCAGCAGCTGGCGCGGCAGTGGCAGCATGCCCCACTCGGGCATCGCCGCGCCCACCGGGCCGGCATTGCGCAGGATCAGCACGCTGTTCTCGTCGATCCCCAGGGCCGGGTCGTCGATGCGGTCGGCGATGGTCTGCACGTTCTCGAACACCACCGCGCGGCCGCGGTGGCGGAACAGCTTGGGGTCGGCCGCGCAGGCCTTCATCACGGCGCCGTCGGGCGCGAGATTGCCTTTCACCACCACCAGCGTTTCGCCGGGCTTTACAGGCTTGTCCAGCGGCCGGATGACCTCCGGGTCCAGCACCTCGGCGCTGTCGATGATCTCGCCGATGGTGCGTCCGTCGACCGTGCGCGCGTCCAGGTGCAGCAAGGGCCCGAGGACCTTGAGCAACGCGGGAACGCCGCCGGCGGTCATCAGCCGCTCGGTCAGGTGTTCGCCGGCAGGCTGCACGTTGGCGATCAAGGGAACCTTGCGTCCGATCTCGTCGAAGCGCTCGAGGGTCAAGGGCACGCCGACGCGGCCGGCCAGTGCCAGCAGATGGATGATGCAGTTGGTGGAGCCGCCCACCGCGCACAGCAGGGTGATGGCGTTGTCGAAGGCGCGCACGTCGAGGATGTCCTCGGGACGCGGGCCGCCAACGGCTGCGAGCTCGACGCTGCGGCGGCCGGCCTCGCGGGCCAGCTGGTTGCGGCGGCGGTCGGTCGCCGGCACCATGCTGCTGCCGGGCAGGGCGACGCCCAGCGCCTCGCAGAGGGCCGACATCGACGATGCGGTGCCCATCTCGGCGCAGTGGCCCACGGTGCCCATCACGCTGCTCTCGAAGGCCGCGAAATCGCATTGCGTCTGGCCGGCGCGCAGCTGGTCGACCAGGCGCCAGACGCCGGTGGCGTTCGCCAGCTGCCCACCCGTCGCCGACCGTGGGGTCGCCGGGCCGCTGGCCAGGAAGAGAAACGGGATCCTGGCGCTGGCCGCGCCCATCAGCAGCGCCGGCTGGGTCTTGTCGCAGCCACCGAGCAGCACCACGGCATCGAAGGGATGGGCGCGCAGTGTCTCCTCCACCTCCATCGCCAGCAGGTTGCGGAACGGAAACGAGGTCGGCTTGATGATGTTCTCGCTCAGCGACATCAGCGGAATTTCGAATGGAATGCCGCCTGCCTCCAGGATGCCGGTGCGCACGTCTTCCGCCAGTGCGCGCAGATTGAGGTTGCAGGGGTTCATGTCGGACCAGGTATTCAGGATGCCGACGACGGGCCGCGTCATCAGGTCCTCACGGCTCCATCCGGCAGCCGCCAACGTAGAGCGGTGCACGAAGCCGGGCAGGTCGTCCTTGCGGAACCAGCGCGCGCTTCGCAACGGGCGCTTGTGCGGGGTCTCGTTGTCGTTCATGAGTTCAAGCTCCACAGAATGAGGAAATCCTAATGGGCGAATGCGACGTTGAAGTGCCGTTTATGAGCGTGGGATCCACACGAACGTCTGGCCTTGGCGAGGCAATTGGCAGAGTGCACTGCATGCCCGTCCATGCGGGAGCATTCACTGCAATCCCGGATCCAGATGCGCGCACGATCGACCCGCGACAGGCCGACCCGGGCGGGCCGGGAGAACCGCAGATGCAGGAAGCATCCCCATCCACTTCAGTGGTTTCCTGCTTTCCGGTTCACGCATAACGGCAGCATGTGCGGCTGCGGCTGCATACCATTTCTCATCGGAGATCGGCTGCTGTTCAACGACGGGCCGTCCACCGGACTCTCCCACCACCGCCCACTGGAAACAGACACCATGATCTTTCGACCCAAATACATCACTTTCGACTGCTACGGCACGCTGACCTACTTTCCGATGCACCAGGTGGCGTACGACATCTACGAGGGCCAGCTGCCGCCCGAGCAGATGCGCCTCTTCATCAAGGACTTCTCCGACTACCGCTTCGACGAGGTGATGGGCGACTGGAAGCCCTACAAGCAGGTGATCCATTCGTCCCTCCAGCGCGCCTGCAAGCGCCACGGCCTCACCTTCCAGGACGAGCACGCGCAACGGGTCTACGACGCCATCCCCACCTGGGGCCCGCACGCCGACGTGCCGCACGCGCTCACGCGTGTGGCCAAGAAGATCCCGCTGGTGATCCTGTCGAACGCGATGAACGAGCACATCGAATCCAACGTCAGCAAGCTGCAGGCGCCGTTCGAGAAGATCTACACCGCGCAGGATGCCGGCGCCTACAAGCCGCGCCTGGCCGCGTTCGAGTACATGCTGGACCAGCTCGCCTGCGCTCCCGAGGACGTCCTGCACGTGTCGGCCAACCCGCGTTACGACATCTTCCCGGCCCAGAACCTGGGCATCGTCAACAAGGTCTTCGTCAACCGCGGACACGAACCCCGGCCCAACGACGCCTACAGCTTCGCGGAGATCCGTGACATCAATGGCTTGCCCGCTCTGGTCGGTCTGTAGGCCATGAAACTCGCGTCGTACTGGCATGAGACCGCACCGCGCTTCGACGCCGCGGTGCAAGGTCCTCCGGGTGGTCGTGCGGACGTCGTCGTCGTGGGCGGTGGGTTCACCGGCCTTTCCGCCGCTCTCGCCTTGTCCAAGAAGGGCGCGCAAGTGGTGCTGCTGGAAGCCGAGCGTGTCGGCGGCGCCGCCTCGGGCCGCAACGGCGGGCATGTGAACAACGGCTTCGCCCAGGACTACGCCAGCATGTGCGCGCGGCTGGGCACGGAACGGGCGAACCGGCTGTACCGCAGCTTCGACGCCGGCGTGGACACCGTCGAGCGGATCGTCGCCGAGGAGGGAATCGATTGCGATTTCCGCCGGACCGGCAAGCTCAAGCTCGCGGCCAAGCCGGCGCACTACGACAAACTGGCGCGTTCGCAGGAACTGCTCGCGCGCGAGGTCGATCCGGACACCCACATGGTGTCGAAAGCCGCGCTGTCCGAGGAATTGGGATCGGACGCCTATTACGGCGGCCTGGTGTTCGGCAAGAGCGCGGGCATGCACATGGGCAAGTTCGTTCACGGGCTGGCGAGCGCGGCCGCACGCCAGGGGGTGCGCATTCACGAGAACACGCCCTTGACCGCACTGCGCCGCACGCCCGAGGGTCACGCCGTGGAAACGCCAGGCGGGCGCGTGCTGGCACGCCAGGTTCTGCTCGCCACCGGCACATCGGCGGTGGGCCCCCTCGCCTGGTTCCGGCGGCGCATCGTTCCGGTGGGTGCCTACATCATCGTCACGGAACAGCTGCCGCAGGATCTGCTCGATCGGATCCTGCCGCGACGCCGGAATGCGACGAACACCCGCAATCTCGTCAACTTCTTTCGCGTCACGCCGGACAACCGGCTTCTCTTCGGCGGCCGCGCGCGGTTCGCCGCCCCCGGCCCGGAATCGGACAGGAAAAGCGGCGAAATCCTGCGCCGCGACCTGGTCGCCACCTTTCCGTATCTCTCGCAAGTGCGCATCGACTATTGCTGGGGTGGCCTGGTCGACATGACGCGCGACCGCTTGCCACGAGCCGGCGAGCGTGACGGGGTCTACTACTCGATGGGCTACAGCGGGCATGGAACGCAGATGTCCACGTACATGGGCACCGTGATGGCGGACATCATCGACGGTGGCCCGGACCGCAATCCCTGGAAGGACTTCGATTGGCCCGCGATCCCGGGCCACTTCGGCCCGCCCTGGTTCCTGCCGATGGTCGGGGCCTACTACCGCTTCAAGGACAGGGTGTCCTGACGCCGCTTTCCCTCGGCCGGCTTCACGAGCGACGTCGCCGGGCTTCGCCCGGCGCTGGCGTCCTATCGAAGGATGTCGCGCAGGATCCCGACTGCACCAGCACGGTGGCGAAGGATGCGCTCGAAATGGCCGGGATCATGCGCCTTCAGCACAGCCGCTTGGCGCGGCAGGTGCAAGTCGCGCAGCCGCGACAGCCAGAAGCGCAAGGCAGCCGCGCGCTGCAGGGCCGGCAACAGGCCACGCTCCTGCGACGGCAGTGGCCGCACGGATTCATAGGCTTCAATGAACGCGGCCTCGCGCACGTGGTCGGGTCTTCCACCGTCCTGGTCGACGCACCAGTCGTTCAGGCTCACGCCGATGTCGTACAGCCAGGTGTCGCAACCGGCGAAATAGAAGTCGAGGATGCCGGTGAGGCGTTCACCATCGAACAGCACGTTGTCGCGGAACAGGTCGCCGTGGATCGGTCCGCGCGCCAAGCTTGCGTATTCCGGCGATTCGGCAATGCGCCGCTGGAGATCCATCTCGCTCGACAGCAGCGCTCGCTGGTCTTCGCGAAGGTACGGCCACACCATCGGAACCGTTTCCTCCCACCACGGCAATCCGCGCAGGTTCGCTTGCTGCCGGTCGTAGTCCCGCCCGGCCAGGTGCAGGCGCGCGAGCATGGCGCCCACGGCACGGCAGTGCGCGATGGACGGCTGCAGCTCGTTCCTGCCGCGCAGCCTGTCGACCACCACGGCGGGCTTGCCCTTCAGCTGGTGCAGGAGGCGGCCTGCGCGATCCGGCATCGGGTCAGGCACCGGGATGCCGCGGCCGGCCAGGTGCTGCATCAGGTGCAGGTAGAAAGGCAGTTCGTCCGTCGCCAGGCGCTCGAACAGCGTGAGCACGTAGGCGCCGGTCTCCGTGTCGACGAAGTAGTTGGTGTTCTCGATGCCGCCGGTGCACGCCTGGATGGACCGCAGCTGGCCCATGTCGAGCGTGCGCAGGAAGGCGGCGGCCTCGTCGAACGAGACCTCGGTGAAGACAGCCATCGGGATGGAATCGGGAAGTGAACCAGTGCTGGGCCGATCAGGCCAATTGCGCTTCGATATAGGACTTGACGGCGTTCACGTCGGCCGGCAGGACTTCCACTCGCCTTGGCAGCGATTCGATCCCTTGCACATGCTCAGGCCGGGCAGGCTCGCGCCCGATGGCCTCGGCGATCGTCGCCGCGAACTTGATTGGCAGCGCCGTTTCCAGCACCACCATCGGCACGCCCGCCTGCAGGTGCTCGCGCGCGACCTTCAGGCCGTCCGCGGTGTGCGGGTCGATCACCACGCCGAAGCACTGGTGCGTATCGCGAATCGTCGCGATGCGATCGGCGTGCGTGCTCTTTCCCGAGACGAAGCCGAAGCGCGGATCCAGCGCCAGCGCGAACCGCCCCTTCCCAGGCAGTTCATCGGCGAACAGCCGCCTCACCGTGGCCGCGTCGCGCCCGACGAGGTCGAACACGAAGCGCTCGAAGTTGCTCGCCTTGCTGATGTCCATCGACGGACTGGAGGTCTCGAAGGTGTCCAGGCCGGACCGAGCGCGATAGACGCCGGTGCGAAAGAACTCGTCGAGCACGTCGTTCTCGTTGGTGGCGAGCACGAGCCGGTCGATGGGCAGGCCCATCATGCGCGCCACGTGGCCGGCGCAGATGTTGCCGAAGTTGCCCGACGGCACTGCGAAGCTGACCCGCTCGACATTGCTGCGCGTGGCCTGGAAATAGCCGGCGAAGTAATAGACCACTTGAGCGACCAGGCGCGCCCAGTTGATCGAATTGACGGTGCCGATCCGGTGCCTGCGTTTGAAGTCCAGGTCGTTGGAGACCGCCTTCACGATGTCCTGGCAATCGTCGAACACACCTTCGATCGCGAGGTTGTGGATGTTCTCGTCCTGCAGGCTGAACATCTGCGCCTGCTGGAACGGACTCATGCGGCCGTTCGGCGAGGTCATGAACACGCGCACGCCCTGCTTGCCGCGCATCGCATGTTCAGCGGCGCTGCCGGTGTCGCCCGAGGTGGCGCCCAGGATGTTCAGCGTCTCGCCGCGGCGCGCCAGTTCGTACTCGAACAGGTGGCCCAGCAGCTGCATCGCCATGTCCTTGAAGGCGAGCGTGGGACCGTTAGAAAGCGCTTCGAGACAGACGCCGTCTTCGAGCTTCTTCAGCGGCACGATCTCCTTCGTGCCGAACACCTCCGGCGTGTAGGTCTTCGCGCAGATCGCCTTCAGGTCGGCCGGTGGAATGTCGTCGACGTACAGCGACAGCACCTCGAACGCCAGCTCGGGGTAGGCGAGCTGGCGCCATCTGGCGAGCGTCGCGGCATCCACCTGCGGGTACCGCTCGGGCAGGTAAAGCCCCCCGTCCGGTGCGAGCCCTTCCAACAGGATTTCGCAGAAACGCTTGCGGGCGGGATCGCCCCGGGTAGACAGGTAAAGCATGGGAGGCCTCATGGCTGGCGGGGCGTGTCGCTCGAATCGTGCAGTGCCAGCCCGGCCATGGCCACGAACCAGCGCACGCCGAACGCCAGCACGTCGTCGTTGAAGTCGTAAGAAGGGTGGTGAAGCGACGCCGCATGGGCATCACTGCGCTGGCCGAGCCACAGGTAGGCCCCTGGCCGCTGCTGCAGCATGAAGGCGAAGTCTTCCGAGGTGAAGGCGGGCGACGCAGCGAGCTGCGCTTCCAGGCCGGCATTGCGCGCCGCGTCCAGCGCGAGTTGCGCGTGCTCGGCGTGATTGATCGTGGCCGGGTAGTAGCGCGTGTACTCGACCTCGATGGCGGCGCCACTGGCGCGCGCAACGCCGGCCGCGATGTCGCGCATCGCTTGCTCGATCGTGTCCTGCACCGCGGTGTCGAAGCTGCGCACCGTGCCGGTGAGCTCCACCGCCGCCGGCAGCACGTTGTGCGACTGGCCACCGCTGATGCGCGTGACCGAAAGCACGGCGCTCTGCATGGGCGGAATTCGGCGCGACACGATGGTGTGCAGCTGCGCGACGAGCTCGCTGGCCGCCAGCACCACGTCGGGCGTGCGGTCCGGCTGCGCCGCATGGCCACCCCGGCCGCGCACGACGATGTCGAAGCGATCGGCCGCGGCCATGAGGGGGCCGGGCCGCGTCGCCACCGTGCCCGCGGGCAAATCGGGCCAGTTGTGCAGCGCATACACGGCGTCGCACGGAAAACGGTCGAACAGGCGCTGCTTCACCATCTCGCGAGCGCCGCCCCGGCCTTCTTCGGCGGGTTGGAAGATGAACGCGATGCTGCCGTCGAAGCCGCCGGCGCGCGCCAAGTGCTGCGCCGCGCCCAGCAGCATGGCGGTGTGGCCGTCGTGGCCGCAGCCGTGGTGCACACCGGGGTGCCGGCTGACATGCGGGCGCTCGGCCTGCTCGCGCATGGGCAGCGCGTCCATGTCGGCCCGCAGGCCCACCATGCGCGTCGCACGGCCGCGGCGCAGCACGCCCACCACGCCCGTGCCGGCGAGGCCCTCGTGAACCTCCAGGCCCGCCTCGCGCAGCGCAGCGGCCACGATGCCGGAGGTGCGCCGCTCTTCATAGGCCAGCTCCGGGTGTGCGTGCAGGTCGCGCCGCAACGCGATCAGCCCGGGAAGGAGATCGTCGATGGTCTCGTTCATGGGATCAGTAGCCCCGCGTTCGATCGACCAGCCCAACCAATGGCGCGCCGGCCTGGTGGCGGCGGATGTTGTCGAGCACCAGCTCCACCGCCGTCTCCGGTTGGGTCATGCTCGCGATGTGGGGCGTGAGCAGCACCTTGGGATGGGACCAGAGCGGGTGGTTGGCCGGCAGCGGTTCGGGGTCGGTGACATCGAGGACCGCCTCCGACAACCAGCCGCTCTCCAGCGCATCCAGCAGCGCATGGTGATCGAGCTGCGCCCCGCGGCCGGCATGCACCAGCGAGGCACCGCGTGCCAGCTGCTGGAACAAGGGGGTGCCGAGGATGCCGCGTGTTTCTTGCGTTAGTGGCAACAGGCACACGAGGATGTCGGTGGCTGACAGCATCGCGGGCAGCTCATCGGCGCCGGCGTAGCAGGTCACGCCATCCAACTGGCGCCGCGTGCGGCTCCAGCCCGCCAGCTGGAAGCCGAAGGTGCGCAGCTGCTGCAGTACCGCACAGCCAAGCACCCCCAGGCCGAGCACGCTGACACGGCGCTTGGCCGCGGGGCAGACGCGGTGCGCGGCCCAGCAGGCTTCGCGCTGCTGGCGGATGTAGGTCGGCAACTGGCGGTGCAGCGTCAGCACGGCCATGGTCACGTACTCCACCATGCCCGCAACGACGCCGGGCTCCGCCAGGCGCACCACGGGCAGGTCCGGTGGCAGCGCCGCCAGGTCGATCTGGTCGACGCCGGCACCGGTCGAGAACAGCACCTCCAGCTTCGGGAACCGCTGCTCGATGTCCGCGGGCGGCAGCCACGCGGCCAGGTAGCGCACGTGCCGCGCATCGCCGGTGTCGGGCCAGATGTGGAACGGGATGTCCGGCGCCTTCGCGGCGAACAGGCGTGCCCACTCCGCCCCGCGCACAGGGTCCGCCTTGTAGACGAAGGCCATGCCGCTCACGCGCTCAGCGCCACTTCCTGGACGACGAAGAACTTGGCCACACGCTCGCTGCTCTCCCAGCCCACGGACACGCCTTGCGGCACGAAGATCGCATCACCGGCGTGGGCCGCGAGCACGCTGCCGTCGGGACTGGCGAAGCGCACGCCGCCGTCAACCAGGACCATGAACTCGTTCTGGCGGTGCGCCCGCACGATGCGGTGGTACGGCGTCGAGTCCCACGTGCCGGCCTGGAATCCCGACAACTCGTCCTTGAACACGTTGTCGCTGCGGCACTGCGGGGCGGGGCCCAGCAGCACCTCGGGCGGCAGCGACCGGGACGGCTTGAAGTCGGCGTCGGCGCGCAGCGGCGTGATGCCGGGCTGGCTGGGCAGTTCGGCGGCGGCCGCGCAGAAGACGAGCTTTGCGCGCGACGCCGCCTGGATGCGCAGCGCCGTGCCGCGCGCGATGACGGCACCTTCGCCCTTTCGCAGCACCCGCGGTGCGGCGCCGTTGGCGACGAGGCCAAGTTCACCTTCCACGACGACGATCGCCTCGGTATGAGGATAGTGCGCGACGTCGACCTCGCCGACGAAGCCGATGCGGCCGGCGCTCATCGCGCCCGGCCCTTCCCAGGCGATCTCGCGCTCGCGCGCGAACGGATCCACCTTGCCGAAGGCGGCCTGGCGAAATGCAGTGGACAGCGGGGCGCCATCGGCGCGGTGAAGCAGGAGAGCTGTGGTCATGGTGGTGGTCCTTGGCTGTGGTCGATGTTCATGGAGACGGCGCACCATCCCCGGGGCCGGGCATGACTGTCGCCGTCACGTCCTCGATGAGACTGCGGGCCGTCGCGCTCAACGCAACTGGCCCTGGCAGACGTACTTCAGGCTCATGTAGTCGTCGAGCCCGTGAACCGAGCCCTCGCGGCCGTAGCCCGATTCCTTCACGCCGCCGAAGGGCGCGGCCTCGGCGGCCAGCGCGCCTTCGTTGACACCGACCAGTCCGCTGTCCAGCGCGTCGGCCACGCGCCCGATGCGCTTCACGTCGTTCGAGTAGAAGTACGACGCGAGACCGAAGGGCGTGCCGTTCGCGGCCGCGATCACCTCGTCTTCGGTCTGGAAGCGCGTCACCGGAACGACCGGCCCGAAGGTTTCCTCGCAGGAACAGGCCATCGTGGCGTGCACGTCCACCAGCAGCGTGGGTTCGAAGAAGTTGCGGCCGAGCGCAGCGAGGCGGTGGCCACCGACGACGAGCCGGGCGCCGCCCTCGACAGCGTCCAAGATGTGCCGCTCGATCTTCTCGACAGCCTTCGCGTTGATCATCGGCCCGATCTGCGAGCCGTCGTCGCTGGCCGGCCCCACCTTCAGCGCCGCGATGCGCGCAGCGAGCTTCTCGACGAAGCGGTCGTGCACGGCGTCCTGGACGAACACGCGGTTCGGGCTCACGCAGGTCTGGCCGCCGTTGCGGAACTTGGCAGTCATCAGCCCGTCGGCCGCGGCATCGAGGTCGGCGTCGTCGAAGACGATGAAAGGCGCGTTGCCGCCGAGTTCGAGCGACAGCTTCTTCAGCGTGTCGGCGCTGCGCCGTGCGAGGTGCTTGCCCACCGGGGTCGATCCGGTGAAGCTGATCTTGCGCACGCGCGCGTCGTCGAGCCAGACGTCGACGACCTCGGCGGCCCGTTCACGCGATGCGGTCACGATGTTGAGCACGCCGGCGGGCAGGCCGGCCTCCTCGGCGAGCTTGACCAGCGCCAGGGACGTGAGCGGCGTGTCCTCCGCCGGCTTGGCGACCACGGTGCAGCCGGCGGCCAGCGCGGGCGCGATCTTGCGCGCGATCATCGCGGCGGGAAAGTTCCACGGCGTGATCGCCGCGACCACGCCCACCGGCTCCTTCAGCGCGAACATGCGCCGCCCCGGCACCGGGGCCGGGATCACGTCGCCGTTGGCGCGCGTCGCCTCCTCGGCGAACCACTCCACATAACTCGCCGCATACGCGACCTCGCCGCGCCCTTCGGCCAGCGGCTTGCCCTGCTCGCGCGAGATCAGGCGGCCGAGATCCTCCGTGTGGGCGACGATGAGGTCGTTCCAGCGCTTGAGCATTTGCGCACGCTGCTTCGCCGGGACCGCACGCCAGGCGGGGAAGGCTGCGTGTGCGGCTTCGAGCGCCGCACGGGCTTCGGCGGCGCCGCTGTCGGGAACGCTGGCGAACACGCGGTCGGTGGCCGGGTCGGTGACGTCGAAGCGGCGCCCTTCTTCGGCATCACACCAACGGCCGATGTAGTTGCGGCCGGGCAGCAGGGCGTCGTGCTGGATCGAAAGCGGCACTTGAATATCCTTTCATGTGATCGGCCATGGCGCGGCCGAGGTCCCTAGGGCGGGTCGCCCCGGGACGCGGGCCATGCATTGAAGGTTTCTCTCGCGCGGGGGCGCGCGGACGAACGTGCGGGGGACCGCGCGTGCGCCTGTGCCGCGCCGCGTGCGATCCGGCCGCCGCCCCGGGTCAGGCGCAGCCGCGGGTCATTTGTGCTCGCCGCGGACGTCGAGCGCGTCGCGCAAGCCGTCGCCGATGAAGTTGAAGCTGGTCACCGCCATCGCGATGGCCAGGCCGGGAATGATCGCCAGCCAGGGCGCGCGGTCGAGGTACTGCTGCGCCCCGTTCAGCATGTTGCCCCAGCTGGGCAGCGGTGGCTGGATGCCGAAGCCCAGGAAGCTGATGTAGGCCTCGAGCAGGATGGCGCGGGCGACCGTCAGCGTCGCGGCCACGATGATCGGGCCCATGATGTTGGGCAGGATCTCGCGGAACATGATGTGCGCGCGGCTGAGGCCCAGCATGCGCCCGGCGAGCACGAACTCGCGCTCCTTGAGCGACGCCACTTCGGTGGCGACGATGCGGGCGACGGTCATCCAGCTCGTGAGCGCGATGATGACGGTGATCATGGTCGGGCTCGGCTTCAGTGCGACCGCCAGCGCCAGCAGCAGGAAGAGCGTCGGGAACGACAGGAAGCCGTCAACGGTTCTCATCAATACCGAGTTGATCCAGCCGCCCATGTAGCCGGCGACGACGCCCACCAACGTGCCCGCGAGCGTGGCCAGCAGCATCGAGAAGAAGCCCACGAGCAGCGAGATGCGCCCCGCCATCAGGAGGCGTGCCGCCAGGTCGCGGCCCAGGGGGTCGGTGCCCAGGTGGTGGTCTCCCGTCAAGGGGGGAGCGAAGCGCGAACGCAGGTCGATCTGCAGTGAGTCGTAGGGCAGCAGATGGGGCCCGAAGGCGCAGGCGAGCGACAGCAGGGTGATCATCACCAGCCCCGCCACCGCCAGGCGGTGGCCGAGGAAGCGGCGCACCACGCGGCTCCTCCACCACGCGGGTTCGGCCGCCCAGGTCGCAGTCAGCGTCGTCATCACACTCTCCTAATTTGCAATGTCAGCGGCTTGACAGGCTGCTTAAGCCAGGCGAATCCGTGGATCGACCATCGCGACCACGATGTCGGCGACCAGGCTGCCGACGATGGTCAGGATGGCCGAGAACATCAGCAGGCCCATGACGACGGGATAGTCGCTGTTGCTGAGACTGTCGAGGAACAGCCGTCCCATGCCAGGCCACGTGAACACGGTTTCCGTGACCAGGGCGCCCGTCAGCAGCGAGGGCAGTTGCACCCCGGCCAGCGTGATCATCGGCAGCAGCGCATTGCCGACGACGTGCTTCATGATGACCCGGCGCTCGCTCACGCCCTTGGCGCGGGCGGTCTTCACGAATTCCTGGCCCATCGCGTCGAGCGTCGCGGTTCGCATGAACCGGCTCCAGATGGCGATGTGCACGAGCGCCAGGACCACCGAGGGCATGATCAGGTGGTGCAGGTGGTTCAGCACCGATTCGTCGCCGATGGTGTACATGTTGCCCGCGGGCACCCAGCCCAGCTTCAGCGAGAAGACGTAGATGCCGACGAGCCCGAACCAGAAGGTGGGGATCGACAGGGCCACCATGGCGCCGACGGTGGCCATGTAGTCGAAGGCCGAGTGGCGGTGGGTGGCGCCGCGAATGCCGATCACCGTGCCGATGGACACGGCAATGACGGTGGCCGTCCCCATCAGCAGCAGCGTGGCGGGCACATGGCGGGCAATGACCGACGTGACCGGATTGCTGTCGCGGAACGAGGTTCCCCAGTCGCCCTGCAGCAGCCGCCAGGCCCAGTCCAGGTACTGCACCCACAGCGGCCGGTCGAGCCCGAGCTGGGCGGCGATCCGGTTCTTGTCGTCCTGTGTCATGCCGGCGTCGAGCGCGTACTGCGCCATCGGCCCACCGGGAATGAGGTTGAGCACGACGAAGCCGATGACCGACACGATCACCAGCAACACGATGCTCTGCATGAAACGCTTGAGCAGAAACTCGACCATGACTCGCTCCTTCTGAACTCCGGACTCATCAAGCGGTCGACGTCAGGCCCACTTCCAGCCGGCGGCGTTCCAGGCTTCGCTGCGGGTGTTCGTGTTGGGCACGAAACCCTGGATCCGCGCCTTGCGGCCATACACGATGTTGGGGGTGAACAGCGGCAGGAACGGGAGGTCGCGGCGGATGATCTCCTGCACCCGGTGGTAGATCTCGCGCCGCGCCTGGGGGTCGAAGGTGCGTGACCCCTTGTCCAGCAGTTCGTCGACTTCCGGATTCGAGTACTGGGCGTTATTCGAGCCCCGGCCGCCCTTGGCAACGATGGCGCGGGTGTGGAAGCGCAGCGTCACGTCGGGATCGGACGCGATGAGGTAGGTGATCCCCACCATCGCGGTGTCGTACTGCGACTTGGCCCAGAAGTCGCCGAACATCACCGCTGCCGGATGGTTGAGGATCTTCATCTCGACACCGATCTGCGCGAAGGTCTGCTGGATGAACTGCTGGGCCTGCTCGCGCAGGCTGTTGCCCGAAGTCGTCGAGTTGTTGAACGACAGGCGCACGCCGTCCTTGACGCGGATGCCGTCAGGCCCGCGCTTCCATCCCGCCTGGTCCAGCAGCTTGGCAGCACGCTCCAGGCTGAACTCCTGCTTCGGCAGGTCTGGCTTGTAATAGAAGGACTGCGGCGGCATGAAGGTCTCGGTCGGCCGGTTCACGCCGTGGTACAGCTCCTTGAGGATCGCCAGGCGGTCGATCGCCATGTACAGCGCCTCGCGCACCGCCCGGTCTCGGAACTGGGGCTTCTCGAGGTTGAGGTAGATCGACTCGACCGAGCCCGAAGGCACCAGCGTGACGGTGCGGTCGGGCAGGTTGGTCGCCTCCTTGTGGTGGTCCGGCGTGATGAAGGCGCGGCCGGCCACGTCGATGTCGCCGCTGCGGAACTGCGTGTACATCACCGTGGCGTCGGGGATGTACTTGAAGACCAGTCGCTCGATGTAGGGCCCCTCGCCGTGGTAGCCGGGGTTGGCGAGCAGTTCGACGTGATCGCCGGCCACCCGCTTGCCCCACTTGAACGCTCCGGTTCCGACCGGGGCCAGGTTGAAAGGGGCCTCGTTGGGGTTCGCCGCGGCACCCAGGAGGTGCTTGGGCACCATGAAGGTCTCGGTCAGGTACGACAGATAAGGCGCAAAGGGCTGCTCCATGCGCCAGGTGATCTCGGTCGGCGAGACCACGGTGATGTCGCGCAACAGCGAATGGCCGGTGGTGCGCCAGGCGCGGAACTTGGGGTTGACGATCAGTTCCAGGGTGAACTTCACGTCCTCCGCGGTGAAGGCGGTGCCGTCGTGCCAGCGCACGTCGTTGCGCAGGCGCACACGCCACTTGAGCCCGTCCGCCGAGATCCCGCCGTTGGTCTGGCTCGGCACCTCGGCGGCCAGGTTCGGCACGATCACGCCCTTCGGGTCGATCCGGAACAAGGCGTCGAAGACCGAGAAGGCCACGCTGTCGTCCACCTCCAGGTGCGGCATCAGCGGGTTGAAGACGGTCGGTTCCTGCGTCACGCCGACCACCACCCGACCCTTGGGCGCTGCAGGCCGGGTCTGGGCGTGGGCGGGCTGGCCCAGGAGGTTGGCCGCGAAGACGCCGGTGGCGGCGCTGGCGGCCATCAGGCGCAGCGCGTCGCGGCGCGAGTGGTCCTCGATGAAGGTCTTCTGGTCCGTGGTCATGGCTGTCTCCTGGCGTGTTGGGCTTGGGGTGTCGGGTTTCGGATGTCGGGCTTCGGGCTTCGGGTGTGGCCGTCAGCTCTGGACCGCCACAGCCGGTCGAGCTTCGGCCTGCTCGCCCGGGATGGCGGCGACCAGCTCGCGCGTGTAATCCGCACGGGGGTTGAAGAAGATCTGTGAAGGCGGGCCCTGTTCGACGATCCGGCCCTTGTGCATCACGGCGATCTCGTCGCAGATCTGGCTGGCCACGCGCAGGTCGTGCGTGATGAAGACCATCGCCACGCCGGTCTCGCGCTGGATGCGGTCCAGCAGTTCCAGGATCTGCGCCTGGATCGACACGTCCAGCGCCGAGACCGGCTCGTCGGCCACCAGCAGCTTCGGCTTGAACATCAGCGCCCGGGCGATGCCCACGCGCTGGCGCTGGCCGCCGGAAAACTCGTGCGGGTAGCGACCGTAGGCGCCGGCATCGAGGCCCACCATCGCGAGCAGCGCATGCGCCTCGTCGCGGGCCTGCGACGGCGCCATGCCGTGGGCGATGGGGCCGACGGTCATGATCGTGCCGATCGTCATGCGCGGGTTGAGCGAGGCGAAAGGGTCCTGGAAGATCATCTGGACCTTCGGCCGCAGGCTGCGGAAACTGCGTTCGCCGAGCGGCGCGATGTCCGTCCCCTCGAACAGGATGCGGCCGCCATCGGCGTCCATCAGCCTGATCAGCAGCCGCCCCAGCGAGGACTTGCCCGAGCCGCTCTCGCCTACCACACCAAGTGTGCGGCCAGGCGCGAGCTGGAACGAGATGCCCTGCACCGCCGGGACCACGCGCAGGGAGCGCAGCAGCGCGCTGCCGCTGCGGTAGGTCTTGACCAGGTTCTCGACCTTCAGCAGCGGCGCGGCACTGTCGCGCGCGGCGTTGGCACGGTCTTCGCTGCGGAGGCGGGGAACGGCCGCGATCAGGCGCCGGGTGTAGGGGTGCGTGGGCGTCTTCAGGACCTTCGCGGGGCTGCCCTGCTCGACGACGCGGCCCTTCTCCATGACCACGACGCTGTCGGCGATCTCGGCGACGACACCGAAATCATGGGTGATGAACATGACGCTCATCCCCTTGCGGCGCTGGATGTCGCGGATGAGCTTCAGGATCTGCGCCTGGGTCGTCACGTCCAGCGCCGTGGTCGGCTCGTCGGCAATGAGGATCGAGGGCTCCAGCGCGAGGGCCATCGCGATCATCACCCGCTGCCGCTGGCCGCCGGAGAGCCGGAACGGGTACTGGTGGATCATCAGCCAGGGATCGGGCAGGCCGACCTCGGCCAGCAGTGCCAGCGCCCGTTCGCGGCGCGAGGCCCGGGTGCCGACACCATGGGCTGCCATCGCTTCTTCGATCTGCGCGCCCACGGTCATCAGCGGGTTCAGCGCCGAGAGCGGGTCCTGGAAGATCATCGAGACGACCCGGCCGCGCAGGTCGCGCAGCTGCCCTGGCGGCAGGCCCAGGATGTTCGCTCCACCCAGACGGATCTCACCCGATGCGACGTGGATCGACTTGGGCAGCAGCCCCATGATCGCGTTGGCCGTGACCGACTTGCCCGATCCCGATTCGCCCACGACGCAAAGGATTTCGCCGCGCGCCAGTTCGAAGGAGATGTCTTCGACGGCATGGGCCCGCTCCATGCCCTTGGGCAGGCTCACAGTCAATCCGCGCACGCTGAGCGCCGCCCGGTGGGCGACTGCCGCTTCGATGTTCACAACCGTCACGATCCTTTTCCTTTCAGGTCGAACTGAAGCTTAGAACTCCGCCACCTTGCCCCAGGCCGACTCGTTGAAGCGGCCGGGGTTGAAGGGCTTGGGATCGACGATGGGATTCGCACCCGTCACCAGGTCGGCCACCAGGTGCCCCGCGCCGGGACCGATGCCGAAGCCGTGGCCGGAGAAACCGGCGGCCAGGATGAAGCCCGGCACCTCCGGCACTTCGCCGATCGCCGGCACGCCGTCGTAGGTGCAGTCGACATAGCCCGCCCAGGCGTTGAGGACGCGTGTGTCGCGCAGCACGGGCAGCAGCTGGATCGCCCGCTCGTGGGTCTTGCGGATCGTCGCTGCATCGGGCTGCGGATCGAGGATGCGCATGCGCTCCATCGGCGTCTGCTCGTCGAGGCGCCACTTCTTCAGCGATTCGTGCCCGCTGCGCAGTCCCTGCAGCCCGCCCGGTGACACGTTGCGCCAGCGCTTGGCGAACATCGGCACGAACTTGGTGGCATAGCGCACCAGCTGCGGCGTCGGATCGACCCGCCCGCGTCCGCTGATGGCCAGGGTGTAGCTGCCGTCGCTGCGCCGGCTCACGGCGACCCGGGACGTGGCCAAGGCCGCGGGCAGGTTGTCCGCCGCCGATGCCACGCGCATGATGGACTGCCGCAAGGTGGCCAGCGGGAAGCTGATGCCGAGCTGCCGGCAGAACGACGAGGCCCAGGCGCCACCCGCCAGCACGGCGGTGCGCGTCTTGATCGTGCCCGCTTCGGTCACGACACCGCTCACGCGGCCCCCTTCGAGTTCGAGGCCGCGTGCCGCGCAGTTCTGCAGCACCGTGCCACCCAGCTTCATCAGCGCACTGGCGACGGCCGGCACGGCCTTGGAGGGATCGGCCGTCCCGTCGGTGGGCGAGAACACGCCGCCCTTCCACGCGCGGCCCGTCGCCCTGCCTCGCTCGCCCGCTTCGCGGCTGCTCAGCACATGCGACGTGACGCCGACGGTCTTCGCGAAGTCGCGCCACTTCTCCCATTGCGCGATCTGGGCTTCGTCGTCGGTGAGGTACAGCAGGCCGCAGCGGTTGAAGCCGGTGTCCTCGCCGGTGTCCGCGGCGAACTGCTCCCACAGTGCGAGCGCCTTGGTGGCCATCGTCAGTTCCCGGCCGTCGCGGTTCTGCTGGCGGCACCAGCCCCAGTTGCGGCTGGACTGCTCGGCGGCGATGCGGCCCTTCTCGACGACCGTCACCGACAGGCCGCGCCGAGCCAGGAAATAGGCCGTGAACACGCCGATGATGCCGCCGCCGATGACGACGACGTCGGATCGCGCCGGTGGGCTGGCCGCGGTCTCGATGGTGCGCAGGGGTTGGTTCATGAATCGTTCTCGCAAGGAATTCAGGCCCGGGCGCTCTGCCAACCCAGGATGGCCTTGGTTTCCAGGTACTCCTGGAAGCCCTCCAGGCCGTACTCGCGTCCGTTACCGGAGCGCTTGTAACCTCCAAAAGGCGCGTGCGGACTCCAGGCCGGGTTGTTGACGTGCACTTGGCCCGAACGGATGCGCAGGGCCACGGCACGTGCTGCCGCCAGGTCCTGTCCCTGGACATGGGCCCCCAGGCCGTAGACGGTGCCGTTGGCGATCTCGACGGCCTGGTCCACGCTGTCGTAGGCGATGAGGACGAGCACCGGGCCGAAGATCTCCTCCTGCGCGATGCGCATCTGCGGATGCACTTCCGAAAAGATGGTGGGCCGCGCATAGAAACCGCGCGCCAGGCCGGGTGGCCGGCCCAGGCCACCGCACAGCAGCTTCGCGCCCTCGGCCATGCCGACGCCGATCATGTCCTGCACGCGGTTGAACTGCGCGCGGTTGGCCACCGGGCCGTGCGTGGTCTGCGGCGAACGCGGATCGCCGACGACCATCGCGGACACCGCCTCGCATGCCAGGCGCTCGACCTCCGCCAGGCGCTCGCGCGGCACCAGCATGCGGGTGGGCGCGCTGCAGGACTGGCCGACGTTGCGCATGCCCGCGGCCACCGCGGCCGGGATGGCACGTGCGAAGTCGGCATCGGCCAGGATCAGGTTGGGCGACTTGCCGCCGAGCTCCTGCGCCACGCGCTTGACCGTGGGCGCCGCGGCCTGGGCCACCAGCACACCGGCGCGGGTGGAGCCGGTGATCGAGATCATGTCCACGTCGGGGTGGCTGGACAGTGCGGCACCCACTTCCGCCCCCTCGCCATTGACGAGATTGAAGACGCCGGCGGGGATTCCGGCGTCATGCATCACCTGCGCGAAGAGCAATGCGCTCAGCGGCGACAGCTCGCTGGGCTTCAGCACCACCGTGCAGCCCGCGGCCAGCGCGGGGCCGACCTTGGCGGTGATCTGGTAGAGCGGCCAGTTCCAGGGCGTGATCAGCCCGCACACGCCGATCGGCTCGCGCACGATGGCCATGCCGTCGCGCTCGGTGACGAAGGGATAGCTGGCCACGATGTCGCGCGCCACGCGGATGTGCTCGGCCGCGATGGGCACCTGCGCGGCACGCGCCGTCGCGATGGCGGCGCCCATCTCCAGCGAGATGGCCTGGGCGAAGAGTTCCGTGCGTTCGAGGATCAACGCATGCACACGCGTGAGCAGCTCTGCCCTGCTCCGCGGGGAACTCACCGACCACGTCACGAATGCGCGCCGGGCCGCTGCCACGGCCCTCTCGACGTCCCTTGCGCTGCCCAGCGCGATTTGCGCGACCGGCTCTTCGGTGGACGGATCGATGACACTGGCGCGGCCCTGGCCTTGGGGCAGCACCCATTCGCCATCGATGAAGAGGCGATCCAGGTGCCCGCTGTTGGAGACGTGCGCGACGATGGATGAAGTCATGGCAATCGGTTCTTCGTTCACGCTCACCAGGCCCAGCCGATCCGCGTGCCCACAGCCTCGGCACAGGCCCGCTCGTGGATGAACCGGGCCACGGTCAGGTCCTGCAGGGCCAGCCCGGTCATGTCGAACACCGTGATCTCGCCGGCCGCGCGCTCGAACGGCCGCTCGCCCAGCAGCAGCGTTCCCAGCTCGACGCAGGGCGTCTCACGCGCCCATTGAAGTTCGCCCAGCTGCAGCGCCTGCTCGCGGTCGTCCACCACCAGCCGCGCCCGCTGCAGCACGCCGTCGGGCAACTCGCGTTTGCCGGCGGTGTCGGCGCCCACGCAGTTCAGGTGCGTCCCGGGCCGCAGCGCGCCGGCGTCGAACAGCGGACCGGCGCCCGGGGTGGCGGTGATGACGACGTCGCTGCGGGACACGGCCTCGTCCGCATCACGTGCGCATCGGATGTCGCATTGGTCCGCGAACAGGGATTCGAAACCCTCGTCCGCACGGCGGTCCACCGACACGTATTCCACGCAGGCCAGCCTGGGCAGCGTGCGCAAGGCAAAGCGCAACTGCGAGCGCGCTTGCACGCCGGTGCCGAAAACCGTGAGGCGCGTGCTGTCCTGCCGGGCGAGCAACTGCAGCCCCAGGCCGCCGGCGGCGCCGGTGCGCACCGTGGTGATGGCATTGCCGTCGATCACGCACTGCGGCCGCCCGGTCGCCGGGTCGAACAGCAGGATGGTGGCCTGGTGCGGCTCACCGCCGATCTCGCGGTTGGCCGGCCAGAAGCCCGCGGCCTTGAAGCCCAGCAGGCCTTGCGCGGGCACGTCGCCGGACTTGATGCCGAAGACGCCGCCGGTGGCCAGCTTCTCGCGCACGACCGGAAAGACGCGGCCTTCACGCCGCCCGTGGAGCACGAACGCTTCGCGCACGGCCTGCGTGACCTCGTCGGGCGTGAGCAGTTGCTCCACCGCGTCCTTGTCCAGCAGCAGCAGGGTCGCGTCAGCGCGCATTGGTGGTGGCCTTCAGGTTGAACACAGTGAGTGCCTCGTGGACGGCGATCAGTTGAAGGACTGGTTGGCCAGCGCGAACATGCGCGCGGGCCCGGTGGCCGGCGTCTGCGGGCCCAGGACCATGGTGGTGGCCTCGCCCACCTGCGCCAGCCCGATGCTCTCCAGCCACGGTCCGAGGTGGGTGCTGGCAGCCGTGTCGATGCGAACGAAGGTGGACCCCAATGGCGCGAGTGCGGCCTCGATCAGGGCGCGCGCATCGTCCAGGTTCTCCGCCACCACCGGCCCGATGACGTGCCCGCGGCCGAACAGGCGGCAGAAGGCGTAGCCGCGGGGCGCGCCGCCGCGCTGCAGCACATGGCCCTTCGCGATCTGCGCCAGCTTGCGCAAGGTCTGTGGCCTCGTCCACCCCGTGGCCTCGCGGTCGAGCCCGGCCACCGCCTCGGCATCCGACGGCGTCATGGTCCGGACCAGGCTGGACGGGGGCGCTTGATGCTGCTGCGTCGGCACGCCCTGGTGCTGCTGGATCGTGCCGACCGTGACGAAGCCGCGCCGTTCATAAAGCGCAAAGCCCTCGTCCGTCGAGTTCAAGGTGATGGTGCGCGACTGGGCCGCCGCGAGCAGCGCATCCATCAGCAAGGCACCGTGGCCACGGCCTTGCGCAGCCTTGGCGACGATGATCATCCCGGCCGAGGCATGGGTCTGGCCATAGGGCCACCACATCGCGGTGCCGATCACGTTGCCGCCGCTTTCCAGTGCAAAACCCTCACCGAGGTCGAGCGCGACCTCCCAGTCTTCCAGGCGATAGGGCCAGCCCATCTCCTGCGACAGCTCGAGTCCGCCCGGCAGGTGCGCCCGCGTGAAGGGCACGAGCTTGACCTCGCCGCGCTGCACACGGTTCTCCACCATCGCGTTGGCGGTGCCGCTCACTTCCAGCCTCCGCTCATCACTTGCAGCGAAGTGGTGCCGGATGCAGCGCGCCGTTCAGAGGTCTTGGTGTCCATCGTTGCGGTCATGCCGACCTCCAGGGTTACCGAAGTATCAGAACCGCCCTTCATGCGGTCAAATAGAAGTTTCGGGCCACTGCATGCGTCTTTGATATGAACTTCCGCCAGATCGAGTGCTTCCGCGCCGTGATGCACACGGGATCCATGACGCTTGCCGCGGCGCAGCTGCACACCTCGCAGCCGAACGTGAGCCGCGCCATCGCGCTGCTGCAGCGCGAGACCCACATGAAGCTGTTCGAACGCGTGGGCCTGCGTGTCGTCCCCACGCCGGAGGCACACGCGCTGCTGAAGGAAGTCGACCGCGTCTACGTCGGCCTCGAGTCCATCGGCGCCGCCGCGGAGCGCATCCGCACCATGGGCGTCGAGGGATTGCGTATCGCCGTCAACCCGTCGCACGGGATCAGTCCCGTCCCGCAGGTGTTGCAAGTGTTCCGCGGAATGCGCCCCAAAGTACCCGTCGTGGTGCACACCGCGGACTCCGCAACGATCTGCAAATGGGTGTCGTCGCGCTACTGCGACCTCGGCCTGGCTGCCTATGTCGCACTGCCGCAGGAAGTCAGCAGCGAACTGGTGATTTCCGAACGCGCCGTGTGCATCGTGCCGCGTGACCACCGGCTCGCGCGCAAGCGGAAGGTCGTGCCTGCGGATCTCGCGGGTGAGTCGTTCATTTCGGCATCTCCGCCGGACGTCGCGCGCGCGGCGATCGACCGCGTCTTCGTGCCTGAAGTGCGGCGACTGGAGATCGAGACTTCGCTGGCCACCACCATGTGCGCCATGGTGGCGCGAGGCCTCGGGGTCAGCGTGGTGAGCGGGTCCGTGATCCGGGAACTGCAGCTCGCCAGCGTGCACGCGATCGCCTTCGAACCGGCGATCCAGTTCGACTGCTACGTGATTCGTCCGCGCCAGCAGCCGGAACAGGCGGTGGTCGGCGACTTCCTCCAGGCGGTGCGCATCGTGGCGCGCGAGAACGAGAACGCAGCGAAGAAGCGAATCAACCGATCGCCTGCGTGAACCCACCCGGAAGCTGGACATCACGCCCCGCGCCGTCCCGCAGCGCTTGCGTGAGCTCGAGGCGCGCATCGGCATTCGGCTGATCGATCGCTCAGGCCGCGGGATCACCCTGACGGACGAGGGGGAGCCGTTCATTGCCAGCCGCCGAATCGCGGCCACTCGGCCTCGACCTGGTCTGAAGTGCCGCGCACGACGTGGTAGCTGCGGTGTTGCGCGCCCGTCGCACAGGCGTGGTTCGGCAGGATGCGCACGCGGTCGCCGATGGCCAGGTCCGGCAGCACGCCGCCCGAGCCCGGCCGCACGGTGATGATCCCGTGCTCCTGGTTGGCGTCGGCGACGACGAGGTCAGCGCAGGGCTGGCCGGTGATGTCGCACACCACCCCGTAGCCCTGGTCGACGTCTTGCTTGCGCGTGCCCCGGTCCTGCGACAAGGCCATCCAGCCGGCGTCGACCAGGATCCAGCCCTTCTCGCGCTGGTGCCCGATCACCGTCGCCAGCACTGACAAGGCGATGTCGTCGACCTGGCAGACGCCCACGCCGGCCATCACGAGATCGAAGAACACGAAGACCCCTGCCCGCACCTCGGTGACGCCGGTGAGGTCAGTCGCGCTGTGCGCCGTCGGCGTGGAGCCGACGCTGAGCACCGGGCAGGCCAGGCCCGCTTCGCGCAGGATGGCGGCGGCGTCGACCACGCTTCGCCGCTCGTCCTCGGCGCACTTGCGCAGCGCCTCGGCTCCCCGGGCGCTGTAGCTGCCGCCGGCGTGGGTCAGCACGCCGCGCAGTTCGGCGCCCGATGCCAGTGCGCGGCCGATGTCGAGCAGGCGCTGCTTGTCATCGGGCCGCACGCCGGAGCGGTGGCCGTCGCAGTCGATTTCGATGAGGGCCGGAATGCGCGAGCCGGCCTGGCGCGAGGCCAGCGCCACGGCCTCGGCCTGCTCCACCGTGTCCAGCACCACGGCGATGTCGGCGCCCTGGGCGCGCAGGGCCAGGACCTGCGGCAGCTTGGACGGCGCGATGCCGACGGCGTAGATGATGTCCCGCACGCCGGCCGCCACGAACTGCTCTGCTTCCAGCAAGGTCGAGACGGTGGCCGGCCCCGCGGGCGTGTTCATCACGCGCCGCGCGGCGTCGACCGACTTGCTCGTCTTCAGGTGCGGGCGCAGCGTCACGCCCAGGCCGTCCAGCCGGGCCCGCAGGCGTGCAATGTTGCGCTCCATCCGGTCGGCGTCGAGGATGAGGCAAGGCGTCGCCAGATGGCCCAGGGTGGTCGCGCTCCTGGCGGACCGTGGCTGTTCAATGGAAGAAGGAAAGCCCAATTTGTTCTCTCGCTGATGACGGTTCAGTGAAGCTGATGTTGCGCGCAACGCCTGCAGAACTCAATTAAGCAAGACTGCATCGAAGATTAAGATCGGCCTTATGCTCAGCTCCGACGACCTCCGCTTCTTCAACGTGCTGTCCAAGTGCGAAACGCTGGCTGAATGCGCGCGCAAGCTGGACGTCACGCCGCCCGCCGTCACGCAGCGCCTGAAAGCCCTGGAGGACCGCATCGGCATCCGGCTCATCGACCGCTCGGGCCGGACGATCACCTTGACGGACGAGGGGACCCTGGTGGCCTCGCACGGCACCATCGTGGCCGATGCGATGGAAGCGCTGACCGAGGCGCTGTCGAACCGAAAGAAGGCCGTGAGCGGACATCTGCGCGTGGCCGCCCCGCATGGCTTCGGCCGCATCCACGTGGCGCCGGTGCTCGACGCCTTCGCGCGCAAGCATCCCGGCGTGACGGTCACCTTGGACCTGTCCGACTTTCCTGGCGCACGCCTGGTCGACACCTGCGACGTCGTCATCCACATCGGCGCGCCGGCTGCCCTGAGCGAGATCGTCACTACGCTGGCGCCCAACCGCCGCATGCTGTGCGCCAGCCCGGACTACCTCGCCAGCGCCCCGCCCATTCAATCGCCGGCGGACCTGGTTCGCCACCGCTGCCTGGTCGTTCGCGAGAACGACGAGGACGTGACGCTGTGGCGCTTTCTCCATCCCTCGCGCGAAGCGGAGACTGTGCGCATCCATCCCACCCTGTGCAGCAATGACGGCGCGGTGGTGCGCGAATGGGCCATCACCGGCCAGGGGGTCGCAATCCGGTCGGAATGGAACATTGCCGGCGACCTGGCGGCCCGCCGCTTGAAGCGCGTGCTGCCCGCCTGGGAGGTCCCCGCGGCAGACGTGGTGGCGATGCTGGGCACCCGGTCCGGCCGAAGCGCGCGCACCACCGCCTTCCTCGCGATGCTGCGCGAATCCCTCTCGCCACCGCCCTGGCGGCGCAAGCCGCCTCAGTGAATGGCCCGCTGCGGCAGCCGCATGACCATGGCAGGCAGCCCGGCGTTCGTCACGCCACCACGCCTTGGAAACGCAGGATGTTGTCGATCTGCTGCGGCACCGGTTCGCCCAGGAAGCTGCCATCGAAGACGGCGCTGCCCACGGTGAAGGCCCAGACCCCGGCTTGCCGCATGGCCTGGACACGTTCGGCGGAATCGATGCTGCCCGCGGCAATCACCGGCACGGTGACGGCCTGCACGACCCGCCGCGTCAATTCCTCGACGTCGCCTGCGAAGCGGTAGGCCAGCAGGTCCAGCCCATGCACGCCAGGCAATGCCGCCAGGCGCATGGCATCGTCGACGATCTCGTCGATGCTGCCGGTCAATCGGGTTGGATGCCCCGCGGTGTGGCCGGCAAACGGAAAGTAGCGGATATCGCTGGTTTTTAAAAGACGCGTGGCATCCTCGGCATGGCGGCCTCCCAGCAGGTAGTCGACGCCGATCTCGATGGCCGCTTCCACCGAGCGCATTTCAGCCTCGCGGCTGGTGCTCACCACTTCGAGCATCACCTGCTTGCCATCGGCCTTGATCAGGCGGGCCAAGGCCCTCAACTCGTCCAACGGCAACCCGATGTCCTTGAATCCGACGTAGCGCAAGGGACTGCGCGACAGACTCGAATACACCTGCGCCGCGTTGCTCACGGTGCGGTCGTCCTTGGTCAGCATGAAAATGAAATGCGACATGGCTCTTTCTCTTGATCAGTGAGTGGCCGACCTCTCGCCCTCACGCATCAGCTGATGCGCGGTGGCCAGGGCCGTTTTCAGGCTCGCAGGGTCGGCCACGCCAAGGCCCGCGATGTCGAATGCCGTGCCGTGGTCCGGGCTGGTGCGCACGAAGGGCAGGCCGACGGTCACGTTGACACCATCCTCGACGCCCAGCAGCTTGACCGGGATCAGCCCCTGGTCGTGGTACTGGGCTACGACGATGTCATAACGCCCCTTGCGAGCGTGCATGAACACCGTGTCACCAGGCAGCGGGCCCACGGCGTCGATGCCTTCGGCGCGCGCCTGTTCGACGGCCGGCGCAATGATGGCCAGGTCTTCGTTGCCGAAGAGTCCGCCCTCCCCCGCATGCGGATTGATCCCTGCCACGGCGATGCGAGGCCGCGGAATGCCCATGCCCTGCAGGCTGCGGTGCGCCAGCCGGATGATGCGCAGTTCCAGCGCAACGCTGAGCTTGCGCACCGCTTCGACAAGCGAGCAGTGGACCGTGACGAGCAAGGTGCGCAGCTGCGGGTTGGCCAGCATCATTCCGTAGTCGGCGCTGCCAGAGAGGTCGGCGAGCATCTCGGTGTGCCCTGGGTAGGGCACGCCGGCCGCCGCCAGCGCTTCCTTGTGGATCGGTGCCGTGCAGATGGCCGTGATGCGGCCCTGGTTGGCCCACCCGATGGCGTGCCGGATGGCTTCGAAGGCCGCATGGCCCGCGGCCGCACTGACCCGGCCCCAAGGCAGTTCCGCGGACAGGTCACTGATGTTGACCACCTGCAGGGTGCCGGGTGCCGGCCGGTGCTGTTCCGGGCCCGCGATGGCATGGATATCGAGGCCCGGCGCCCACAACGCCGCAGCGCGGCGGAGCACGCCGATATCGCCCACGACAAAGGCCGGGTGCGCTTTCATGAACGCGCTGTCGGCAAAGGTCTTGACGACGATCTCGGGACCTATCCCGGCGGCGTCGCCGAAGGTCACGGCCACGGGTTTCATCACTGTTCTCCTGTCATCGCTTGTACGCACTGCATGAAGACGTCGTCGTCCCCGAAGCCACCGGCTTTCGTGACGAGCGGGATCACGCCACGCGGCGTGTGCATCAGGCACAAGGGAATGCCCGGCTGGACTTCGCGCAGCACGCAAATCTCCTGGGCCTGCAGGCGGCGGGCGATGTGCTTGGCGGTCTCGCCACCGGTCACCACGAGTCCGTCGCAGCGGCCCGCAAGGACCGCTTCGCAGACCCCGTGCACAAGCAGCGCCGTCAGTCGTTCAGGATCGCCGCGCTCTTCGGGCGTGGCCCAGAGGGTCGCGCCCTTGACCTTGGCCTGCGCATGACGGTGTTGTTCGCGGGAGCGCGGGTTCTGGCTGCCGACTACCACGCCGGGCCGCTGTGCCGCCTGCCATGACGGTCGAATCGCGGCCTGGGTCGGCAGCGTCATCGCGAACGCCCGGAGCAAGCCGGTCGAACCCGCCCACAGCACGTCGGGCCGGGCGCCCAGGCGCATCACCAAGTCTCCCAGGTCGGCTTCGGTTTGCGCATCCACCACCACCGCATCGTGCAACGCCAATTGCGCCTCCGCCGCCACGGTATTGCGCGCGCAATGCAGCGTTTGACCTTGCGCGGCAAACAACGCCGGCAGGCTGCTCACGCACACGGGGTTCAGCGGATCGCGTGCAAACGCGGTCTCGTTGACCGGCACACCGTCGACCAGAACGTTTCCTCCGACCGTCGTGCGCCCAGCGCCTGGGAATGCCGGCGCTACCACCAGCTTGCTGCGCCCACTCGCCCGCCAGGCGGCCATCACCTCGGGCACTACGGGGCCGCGAAGGGTTGAATCGAACTGCTTGAGCAGGATGCTGGCGTCTCGCCACCGCCGAGCCCAGCCGGCCACCAACGCAGCGGCCACTTCATCGGGAAGCGTCCGGCTATCGGTGTCGGTGCTCCAGACTTCGGATGTCTCCGGAACCGCGAGCGGTGTCGGGCGCAACACGACGCGTGTGGCCCACCCGCGCTGCGCAAAGGCGGGCAAGGCGTCAGTCGCGCTGGTGAAGTCGTCTGCGATGACTCGGATCTGCATGCACTGCAGTGTGTGCGTTCTCTGGTCCGCCGATAAGATCCAAGAATGAGGCAAATCGAGCAACCAAAAACACTGTGTTGAAACCACCGCAGCATCGCAGCGCGCTGCCGCCGCTCGCGCTCGATCCAAATTCCCGGCGGCCGCTGAATGCACAGCTGGCCGAATCACTGCGCGAGGCGATCCGGGCAGGGCGTATCGCCCCCGGCCGCCCGATGCCGCCCACGCGCGAGGCAGCGCTGCAACTGGGCATCGGCCGGAACACGGTGGTGGACGCTTATTCCGACCTGGTGGCCGAAGGCCTGCTGGAAGCGCGCGGGCGGCTCGGCACCTTTGCCGCGCCGCAGGTCGCGCGCACCTCGACGACCGAAGCGCGCAGCCCGCGCGCGGTGCTTCGCCTGGCAGGTCAACGCGTTGCGACGAACGCGCCGGCACAAGACTGGCGCCTGGGCCAAAGCGGCTCGCAGCTGCTGCCGCTGCAGGTCTGGCGCGCGGCATGCCGCGAGGCCGGTCGGCATCTTCCGCCGCCGGACTACGGTGATCCCAAAGGCCTGCCGTCGCTGCGCGTGGCGATTGCCGCGTGGTTGCGCAGACACCGCGGCACGGACCACGACGCACAGCAAATCGTCGTGACGCAGGGCACCGGCGCCGCACTGGAACTGCTGGCGCGCGTGCTGGTTCGGGCGGGCGATCTCTGCGCCGTTGAAAGCCCCGGCTATCCGCGCGCGGCCGCTGCCTTTGAAGCGGCGGGCGGCACGGTGTTGCACGTGCCCGTGGACAGCCAGGGCATGCAGGTGGGCAGCGCATTCGCCGGCCCGGCGCCCACCGTGCTGCACCTGACCGCCGCGCACCAGTACCCATCAGGCGTACGGCTGTCAGGCGCACGTCGTGCCGAATTGGCCGCGCTGGTCATCCGGCGTGGCAGCCTCGTCATCGAGAACGAGTACGACCACGAGTTCATCTACGAGGGGCAGAACCACGCGGCGCTAGCGGGCAGCCTGCCTGCTCACACGGTGCTGGTGAGCACATTCGCCAAGGCTATCAGCCCAGCCTTGAGGATCGGCTTCATCGCCGCGCCGCATGCCGTGGCCGCCACCTTGGCACAGGCCATCGAGCGCGACAGGCTGCACGCGAGCTGGCCCGTCCAGACATCGCTGCAGTGGCTGCTGGCCGCCGGCGAATTGCAGCGTCACCTGCGTCGGGTTCGCCGCCACCACGCCAGCCAGCGTGGTCGCCTGGTGCAGGCACTGAAGCAGCGCTGCCCCGAGGTGCGCTTCCGTGGTCAGGAAGGCGGCCTGCACATCGCGCTGACGATGGGCGAGCCGACGCTCGACAGGAGGCTGGCACGGCGGCTGCGGGAGTTGGGAATCGCATTCCAGACCATGAGGGAGTTCGGTGGCGATAGCGACGAGGTGCTGTTGGGCTACGGTCACATGAGTGCCCACGAGATCGAGCACGCGGCCGAGTTGTTGGCCAAGGCGCTATCGCTCTTGCAAGGTCGCAAGCGAGGCGTCGGACGCTGAGCTGCGACGATCCTGACAGCTCCCCGGGCACCATCGCGACAGCAGCATGGATGCGCGATCAGAGCCATGAGGACTGCGTCCACTCGGTCTCGATCGGGTGGCCAGGCGTTGGCGCCTTCCGTCCTGAACGAAAGAGGCTTATCCGGCGCCAGGGTGGCCGATGCCGTCCAGCGCCCCGCGCACCAGGTCCACAAGGCTGTCGTCGGCGCGGAAGCCTGCAGCCAGTGCGGCCTGGGCGTGTAACGGCGCAAAGCCGCCGAAACGCTGCTCGATCGCTGCATCGGGCTCGTAGCGAACGCGCCGCACTGCATCGGCGCCATGCACCTGCGCAATGGCGTCCACCAGTTCGGCCATCGAGAAGCAGGACGTCGGCAGGGTGTAGGTGCGGCGCCTGGCCTGCCCCATCACGTCCAGTACCGCCGCATGCAGGAGGTTGTCGACGACGTTCGGCAACGAGGACGCCCAAGTCCTGGCCTGCGGCGACATCGGGCTGACGAAAGGCCGGCCGGCCGCGAGCTCGCGGATGATGTCGCTGAGGAAGGCCGAGAGTTGCCCCGTGCGCGCAGGCGGCCGCGCCAGCACGCCGGGCAGACGCAGCGAGCGGCCGTCGACCCAGCCGCGGCGGCTGAAGTCGTCGACCAGGATCTCGCCGGCGAGCTTCTGCGCGCCGTAGGTCATCTGCGGCCGCGGCAGCGTGTCGTCGGTGACCGGCGCCGACAGCGGGCCGAACACCGCGATCGAGCTCGCGAAGATGAACACCGGCGCGGCGCCGCCGACCAGCACCTGCGCCCGGCCGCGCTCCAGCAGGCCGAGGGTCGCGTCCAGGTTCACGCGCCGCGCGAGCGCGTAGTCGGCTTCCGCGGTGCCGCCGGGGATGCTGGCCAGGTGGAACACCGCGTCCAGCGGTGCGCCGGCCAACGCGCGGTCCAGCATCGCGGCGTCGGCCAGGTCGCCGGCATGGCGGTGCACGAGGCCCTCGCGCGCCGGCGCGTCGCCGAAGCCCATGTCGAGCAGCGACAGCCGCGTCAGCGCGCGGTCGCCCAGGCGGCCCGCGGCCGCCAGCCGCGCGGCCAGCGCGCGGCCGACGAAGCCGTTCGCGCCGGTGACGAGCACGTGCATCGCGTCAGCCCTCCGCGGCGGCCGCGGCCGGCACCACGCGCTGGTCGATCGCGCCGAAGGGCCCGTCGCGGCCGTCCGCGAACCTGGCCTGCATGCGCACGCGGTCGCCATAGCGCATGAAAGGCGTGTGGATCGCGCCGAGGTCGATCTTCTCGATCACCCGCCGCTCGGCGATGCAGGCCGAGCCCGCGCCGCGCGCGCGGTTGGACACCGTGCCCGAGCCGACGATGCAGCCGGCGCTGAGCCGCCGCGTGCGCGCCGCGTGCGCGATCAGTTCGCCGAAGTGGAAGTTCATCTCGCGGCCGTCGGGCTCGCCGAAGCGTTCGCCGTTCCACTGCACGTGCAGCTTCATGCGCACGCGGCCGCCCTGCCAGGCGTCGCCCAGCTCGTCGGGCGTCACCGCCACCGGCGCGAAGGCGGTGGACGGCTTGGCCTGCAGGAAGCCGAAACCGGTCTTCATCTCGTGCGGGCCCAGCGCGCGCAGGCTCCAGTCGTTGAGCTGCACCAGCAGCCGGACGCAACTCAGCGCCGCATCGGCCGAGACACCCATCGGCACCGGCCCGCAGACCACGCCGAACTCGCCCTCGAAATCGATGCCGTGCGCTTCGGACGGCAGCGGCACGTCGTCGCGGGGCCCCAGGAAGTCGTCGCTCGCGCCCTGGTACATCACCGGCATGGTCTCGAAGTCGGGGATCGGCGGCGTGTTGAAGGCCTGCTCCATCAGCCGGCCGTGGTTCAGGAAGGCCGAGCCGTCCAGCCACTGCGGGCAACGCGGCAGCGGCGCGGCGCAGGCGGCGGGGTCGAAGGCGACGATTCCGGGCGCGGTGCCGGCCTCCATCGCGTCGGCCAGCGCCTGCAGCGGCGCCTGCACGGCGTCCCAGCGTTGCAGGGCATCGATCAGCGAGGGTGCGATGGCCGTCGCGGCGACGGCCCGGCCCAGGTCGTGCGAGACCAGCACCAGCCGGCCGTCCAGCGTGCCGTCCTTCAAGGTGGCGAACTTCATGGCGTGCGTCCTGTCGTCGGATCAGCGCCCGGCCAGCGCGGCAGCGATCGCCGGCTCGTAGGCGCCATCGACCAGCACGAAGAGCATGCGGCAGGGCCGGCCCGAGCGGTTGGCCCAGGCGTGGTTGGTGCCGCGCTGCACGACCACGCTGCCCGGCTTCAGCAGCACCTCGCCGTCGTCCAGCACCAGCGTCATCTCGCCGTCGATGACGATGCCGTAGTCGATCGACTCGGTGCGGTGCATCAGCGGATGCGGCGAGTCGCGCCGCACCGTCGAGGCCGCGGCATCGCCGGCCTGCGTGAAGGCGTCTTTCATGCGGGCCGCGCCTTTGGCGAGGAAGTCCTCGGTGTCGGGCGGGATGTCGACGAAGCGGATGCGCGTGCCCTGCTTCGGCGGCGGCAGCTTCAACGGGCCGGTCGTGGGGTCGGAGCCGTTGTCCACCGGTGCGGGGGTCGCGCGCGTTTCCCACACCTCATGGAAGACGGTACCGGGGATGGCCTGGATCTCGACGACGGTGGGCAGCGGCCCGTCGCTGGAGACGACCGCGCGGCCGTCGGCATCGTGGCCGGTGACGACGCGGTGGATGGGGGGAAAGGTCATGGGGCGCTTCTCCTGTGAGGTGGTGAGGTCTGGCGTGGCGCGCGCGGGACCGCGGCAACAGGCGGGCGGCTCAGCGCCGCAGGCGCCCGGCGCCATCGAGCAAGGTGATCTCGACGAAGGGCCGCGGCTGGCGCTGCGCGGGGCCGAACTGCACCTTCAGGCCGGGCAGCTCGAAGGTTCGCGTGGGCAGCACCTGCAGCAGGCAGGCGCGCCCGGCCTCGCGGCCGCAGGCACGCAGCGCCTCGTGGATCACTTGCGTGGCGGCATAGGCTTCCAGCGAGGCATGGCTGCCCGGCGTGGCCGCGGGCGCCCCGGACGCCCCGGGCGCGCCCGCGGTCCCGTGCACCAGCAGCGCGCGCTGGTACTCGGCCACCAGCGGATGCAGTGCGTTGCCCGGATGCGGCACCACCTGCGTCACCAGCAGGCCGGCCTGCGGATGCGGGCCAATGCTGCCCGGCGGCCGCCCGGCCAGCGCGGCCCCGGCCTCGCTGAACACGAGGTAGTGCGTGGCGCAGGGCTGCGCGTGTGCGGCGGCCAGCGCCGCCCTGGCCTGCACGGCATCGAGGGCCAGGATGACCGCCTCGGGTCGCAGTGCGCAGACCTGGTCGACCAGGCGGCCCACCTCGGCGGGCGTGGCGCGTTCGGCCAGGCGTTCGCTGGCCACCGGCCGCGTCGCGATGCGCGTCAGCTCGAACAGCACACGCTCGCGCCCGGACTCGCCGTGTGCGTCGGCCCGCGCAATCAGCGCGTAGCGGCTCACGCCCAGCGTGTCCAGGTGCAGCAGCGCCGCGCTGGCCTCCTCCGCCACGCCGGCGCGCAGGTGGAAGACGCCTGGGCGCGGCGGATCGCGCAGCGGCTCGGCGCCCGTGGCCGGCCCCACCAGGGCGGCGCGCGGTGGCTCGCCCCCGGTCGGTGCCAGCACTTCCGCCACGGCGGCGGTGGCGCTCGCACCGTGCACACCGGTGAGGGCCACCGCACCACGCGCCAGCAGCTGCCGCGCGTTGGCCGCTGCGCGCTGCGGGTCGCCGCCATCATCCAGCGCCAGCAGTTCCAGCGGCCGGCCGGCCACGCCGCCGCTCGCATTGGCGCGCGCCACGGCCAGCTGCGCACCATGGCGCAGCCCCAGGCCGTAGGCGGCATCGGGGCCGGTCAGCGGCGCCGTCAGGCCGATGGCCAGCGGCTGGGCTCGCGCGCCCGGCGCCGCAGCGGCCAGCGTCAGCAGCAGGGCTGCCAACGCATGAAAGACGCGGCCTCGGCCCATCACGCTTCGCCGGTCCGGTGAGGCGGCCGGTCGTGCAGGCCGGCGGCGGCAGCGGCCGGCGCGGGCTCCGTCGCCACGCCGACCTCGAAGCCCGCGATCACGCCCTGCAGCTCGCCGGCCCGCTGCTGCAGCGAGGCCGCGGCCGCGGTCAGCTGCTCGGCCAGCGCGGCGTTCTGCTGCGTGCTGCCATCCAGCTGCAGCACGGCACCGTCGATGCGGGCCAGCACCTCGCTCTGCCGGGCCGAGCCGGCCGCGATGCCCTCCACCGTCTGCGCGACGCCGCGGGCCGTGTCGACCAGGCGGTTCACGCTGGCATCCACATCGGCCACGCTGGCCGAACCCTGGCCGATGCGTTCCGCGGTCTCGGTGCTGAGCCCGCGGATCTGGCCCGCGGCCTGCGCGGCGCGCTGCGCCAGCTGGCGCACCTCGGCCGCGACGACGGCGAAGCCGCGCCCGTGCGCGCCGGCGCGTGCCGCCTCCACCGAGGCATTCAGCGCCAGCACATTGGTCTGGAAGGCGATGCCGTCGATGGCTTCGACGATCTGCGTGATGCGCCGCGCGGCCGCTTCGATGGACTGCATCTGCGCCACCAGCCGCGCGACCGCGTCATGGCCCTGCTGCGCATCGCGCCGGGCGCCGCCGGCCAGCGCTGCGGCCTCGCGCGCGGCGTGCACGCTGGCGGCCAGCGTCTCGCCGAGGCCGCGCACCGCCGAGGCCGTCTCGGCCAATCGCGCCGCCGCGTGCTCGGTGCGGTCGGACAGGTGCTGGCTGCCGGCGCCGATCTCGCGGCTGGCCCCGAGCACCGCATCGGCCGAGCGGCCCAGCGCGCGCACGGTGTCGCGCAGGCGGCCCTGCATCGTCGCCATCGCGGCCGCGAGCCGGCCGAACTCGTCGCCGCGGTCCGTGTCGATCGGCGCGTCGAGCTGGCCGTCGGCGATGGCTTCGGCCACCGCCACCGCGCCGGCGATGGGCCGGCTGATGCCGCGCACCAGGCCGGCCGCCATCGCCAGCGCCGCGCCGATCGCCACCACGGCCACGGCCGCCAGGCCCAGCGTGGCCAGCCGCTGCCGCTGTGTCGCCCGCGCGAACTCGTCGCGGGTGGCGCGGCTGGCGCTTTCCACCAGCGTGTCGATCTGGGCGCGCCAGCGCCCCTCGGCCGACTCCGCCGGAAGCAGCAAGGCCAGCGCGCCCTCGGTGCCAGCGCCGCCCTGCAGGCTCTTCATCGCCGCCTCGTACACCGGGGCGACAGACTCGCGCAGCTGGCGCACCTCGGCCAGGCCGGCGCGCATGGCGGGGTCCGCGCCGCCGCCCTCCAGCATTGCGCCGAGCGCGGCCTCGGCGTCCAGGTACGCGCGCTCGGCCGCCTTCAAGTCGGCCGCCTGGGCCTTGAGGTCGTCGGCATCGCTGACCACCAGCAGCGCCCGCAGCCGCTCCATCCACTTCAGCTGCGCGGCATGGAGCCGGTGCGCCAGCTCGCCGCGCTGGCCGTGGCCCTCGACGATGGTGTGCAGCTGCGCGCTCATCTCGCGCAGCTGCCACACCCCGCCGCAGGCCAGCACCAGCAGCAGCGCGACCAGCGAACCCACGCCCAGCCACAGGCGCTGGCGCACGCCCAGCGGTCGGACGCGCATCACGGCGAACGGGCGGCGCATGGTCAGGCCTCGAAGATCGCCACCGCGCGCGTCCAGCCGGCACTGGCGCCGCGGATCTTGTGCGGGAAGCAGCTGATGGTGAAGCCGTGGGCGGGCAGCGCCTCCAGGTTGTGCAGCTTCTCCAGATGGCAGTAGCCGATGTCGCGGCCGGCCTTGTGGCCTTCCCAGATCAGCGACTTGTCGCCGGTCTCGGCCACTTTCTTTGCGGTATAGGCGAACGGCGCGTCCCAGCTCCACGCGTCGGTGCCGGTCAGGCGCACGCCACGTTCGAGCAGGTACATCGTCGCCGCGTAGCCCATGCCGCAGCCTGCGCCGAGGTAGTCGGGGCGGCCGTAGCGCGAGCCGGCGCGGGTGTTGACGACGACGATGTCCAGCGGCTGCAACTCATGGCCGATGCGCTTCAGCTCCGCCTCGACATCGGTCGCGGTCGCGACGTAGCCATCGGGGAAGTGGCGGAAGTCGAGCTTGACGCCGGGCTGGAAGCACCACTCCAGCGGCACCTCGTCGATGGTGATCGATGGGCGGCTGCCGCCGATCTTCGCGTCCTGGGTGGAATGGAAGTGCCAGGGCGCGTCCAGGTGGGTGCCGTTGTGCGTCGTCAGCGTCACCCACTCGGCCGCGGCCGCTTCGCCCTCGGGATAGTCCTCGGGCTTCGTGCCCGGCAGCATCGCCATGAACTCGGGCAGCGTGTCGGCGTGCTTCTGGTAGGTGATCTTCGGCGCCAGCGGCGGCGGGTCGGACAGCACGTCGTTCTCGAGGTAGATCGAGAGGTCGACGAAACGGCGGATTGGTTTCATGCGAGGGCACTCCGGGAGGCGGCCGCCGGCGCGGGCAGCCGCGAGAAGCAGGCAACGGCGATCGTGGCGATCACCGCGGCCGCGACGGCCAGGCTGCCGTAGCCGAAGGCCTTGACCAGCGTGCCGCCGAGGATGGGGCCGATCGCCGCGCCGGTCATCACCATGGCCGGCGTCGCGGCGAGCGCCCGGCCGCTGGGCTCCAGCCGCGCGAGCAGCCCGAAGCCGAAGGTGTGGGTAAAGATCATCACCGCGGCGAACACCGAGGCGGAGGCCGCATAGGGCGCGAACACGGTGGACTGCATGATCAGCGCGACCAGCAGCGCCTGCAGCACCGGCCCGCTCAGCAGCACCGTGCGCGCCGACCAGCGTTTCTCCAGCAGCGCGGCGAGCGCCGCCGGGAACAGGTTGACCACGCTCAGCGCCACCAGCACGCCGGTGACCGCAGCGAGCCCGAAGCCGCGCTCGTTGCCGACGCGTTCCAGGAACGCGAAGGTCATCGCCTGCACCAGGCCCATGCAGCCGATGCCGACGACGCCGAACCAGATCGCGGACGGCATGGGCGCGCCGCGGCCGGCCGGCTCGGCAACGCGCAATGGCGCGGCGTCGCGCGCCGCCGCGCCGTCGGCATGCGGGAAGGACCCGGCCGCCACCAGCGCGGCCAGCGCCATCACCGCGGCGAAGACACGGAACAGCGCCGGCCCGCCGACCGCCGCCAGCAGCGGCGGCACCACCGCGAAGAAGGCGATCGCGAACACGCCGAGCGCGATGCCGACGAGGGCGAACAGCCGGTGCGGGTTGGCGCCGCGCGCGATCGTGCCGTGCGTGACGCTCAAGGCCGAGCCCGCCGCGAAGCCCGCCAGCGCGTGCAGCACGGCCATCGTCTTGAAGTCCTGCGACAGCGCGACGCCGAAGAAGGCCAGCCCCGCGACGCCGAAGCCCGCAGCGGTGACGGCGCGCCGCGGCAGCCGGCCAAAGCGCGGCGCCAGCATCACGCTCGCGACCACCGCCGCGGCCAGGAACAGCGTTGCCAGCGCGCCGGCCTGCTGCGGATCGAAGCCGTGGTGGCTGATCAGCGTGCCGACCCACACCGGCAGCGCGACCAGGTCGACCATGCCGGCGCAGTGCGCCACCATCAGCGCGATCCGGCCGCGCCGTGAATCTGCGGTGACCATCGCAGCCCCCGGGTCAGATCGGCTGCGCCAGCGCCATCAGCGACTCGCGCATGATGCGGCCGTGCTCGTCCTTGTCGCCGTTGGCGATCTCGATCTCGCCCAGGCGCGCGGAGTTCTCGACCACCATGCGGCAGCGCTCCCAGCGCCGCGCCTCGAAGGCGGCGAGCGCGGCGACGATGCCGGCATGGCGCCCGATCTCCTCGGCCAGCACGATCGCGTCCTCGATGCCGATGCAGGCGCCCGACGCCAGGTGCGGCGTCGTCGCGTGCACCGTGTCGCCGATCAGCACGACGCGGCCCGTGGACCACGGCCGCGGCATCAGCAGGCCCTCGAGCGGGCGGAACACGATCTGCGAATCGGCGCCGATCTGCTCGCGGATGCGCTGCACCAGCGGCGCCGAGAACGGCGCGAGCAGCGCGCGCAGCTGCTCCACGAAGCTCGCGGGGTCGACGTGCTCGTTGTTCGGCCGGTGCTCGGTGACGAACAGGTACATCGAATCGCGCGAGACCGGATTCACGCCCGGCTTCACGCGGCCCATCCACATCATCGCGCCCTGCACCTCGGGCGGCCGCGGCAGCACCGCGCGCCAGACGGCCTGGCCGCTGTAGCGCGGCTCCGGTGCGTCGGGAAAGAGGGTGCCGCGTACTTTGGAGTACAGGCCGTCGGCGCCGATCACCAGGTCGTAGCGGCGTCGCCCGCCGTCGGTGAAGCTGACGTCGACGCCCTCGGCGTCGGGCTCGATCTGGGTGAACGTGCAGCCCAGCCGCACGTTGGTGCCGGAGGCCCGCGTGGCCTCGGCGAGCAGGCGGGCGAGCACCGGCCGCAGGATCGCGCCGCTGCCGGGCACGTCCGGCCCGGCCACACGCGGCGTCGGCAGCGTCGCCAGCGGCGTGCCGTCGGCCAGGAAGGTCGTCACGCCGTCGGCCGCGTTGCCCTCACGCAGGAAGGCCTCGAGGATGCCGAGCTGGCGGAACGCGCGCAGCGTCGCGCCGCCGAGGCTGATGCCGGCGCCGTAGTTGCGCCAGCCGGGGTCGATCTCGACCAGGTCGACCTGGGCGCCTCGCTTGGTGCATTCGATGGCGGCCGACATGCCGGAAAAGCCGCCGCCGATGATCAGGATGCGTCGGGCTGCGAGTGTCATTGGCTTGTCTCCTCGTGCGGGGAATCGGCGAGGTGGACCTCGCCATTGGCATGGATGTGCAGCGGCACCGGCGTCAGCGACTGGCCCAGGCAGGGCCCGAGCGTGCAGCGGCCGGTGGGGATCTCGAACTGGGCGCCGTGCGCGCCGCAGACGATGCGGTCGCGCGCGGCGTTCAGGAAGGCGTTCTTGCGCCACGCCATCGGGGTGCCGTGGTGCGGGCAGGCATTGACCCAGGCGTGCAGCGCGGGCCCGTGGCGCACGACGAGGACCGTGTCGCGGCCGCTGGCATGCGGGTCGAAGCCGCGCGAGTCGCCCTCGGGCAGGTCGTCGAGGTGGCACAGGCGCATGGTCGGGCTCGCGTGCGCGTTCAGGGCTTCGCCGCCGGCGGCGCAGCGCCCTCTCCGCCCGGCGACGGCGGACCCGAGGGTGCCCACTTCTGCCGGTACTGGAACAGGAAGGCCTGCGACGCATCGGCACCCATGCCCGTCTCGCGCGCGGTCCAGGTGTCGTCGTGCAGGTCCATGTCGGCGTCGTACTCCACGTGGCAGCCCAGCGGCGAGTTGAAGTACCAGAACCAGTTGCTGCCGTACAAGTGCCGCCCCGGGCCCCAGAAGCTCTCGTAGCCCTTCTCGACGAAGCGCGTGCCCGCCAGCAGCACCTCGGTCGGCCCGCCCAGGTGGAAGGTGAAGTGCTCGCAGCCCTTCATGAACGGCGGTGTCTCGATCATGAACAGCGTGTGGTGGTCGAGCGTGCCCGCCGGTCGCAGGAAGGGGCCGACGCCGGTGAAGCGGTCGGTGCAGACGAAGCCGAGCCGCGTGTAGAAGGCCTCGGCCTTCGCGACGTCGGGCACGAAGTAGACGACGTGCGACAGCGTGCGCGGCAGCGCCGGCATGTCGGGCGCGACGCCGATCTCGTTCGGTGCACGCTGCGGCGAGGCGCCGGGCGCGTTGACCGTCTCGGGCGCCAGCGCGAGCGGCCGGCGCACGCTGACCTGGAAAGCGAGCGCAAAACCCATGTCGTCCACGCAGCGCAGCACGCCGTCGCGCCGGCTCACCTCGCGGTCGCGGCGCAGCTCGGCCTCGATCGCATCGAGCGTCGCGGCGTCGGCGACGCCGTAGACGGTCTCGCGCAGCAGGCTGGCGGTGCCCAGGGCGGGCGGCAACGCCGGGTCGTCCTTCGCCCGCAGCACGACGGCTGTGCCGTCCAGTGCCTCGTAGCGGCCTGCACCCACGTCCTTCAGGCCATAGTCGATCAGGTACTGGCCGCAGGCGGCGAGGTCGTCGACGCCGAAGACCAGCGCGTCGGGTCCGATGATGTTCATCCTTGGGATCTCCGTGGAAAGTCAGGCGGCCGTGCGTGCACCGAGGGTCTCGGCGACCCAGTCGGCGATGTACTGGCCGGCGTTGATGCTGTTGTCGAAGCTGGCGTGCTGCACGCCGCCTTCGCGGTCGGTGAAGATCTTCAGCTCGCGCTTCGGGCTGTTGACCAGCTGCTCGTAGGTGCGGTGCGCCCACTTCAGCGGGATCTGCGAATCGCGCTCGCCATGCGTCACGAGGAAGGGCACGCGGATCTTCTCGACCACGCCGTCGAGGTGCACGTCCTCGGCGATGCGCATGAAGTCCTCGATGTCCTTCGCGCCCCAGACCCAGCAGACGTGGGCCCAGTAGTGCGGCACCGGAAAGTCGCCCTCCTTCTCGAGGCGGCGCTTCTGCACGTCGCGCCAGTCGTGGTTGGCGCCCCAGGCCACGCCGCAGGCAAAACGCGGCTCCATCGCGACGGCGCGCGGGCAGTAGTAGCCGCCGAGCGAGACGCCCTCGCAGCCGATGCGCTTCGGATCGACGCCCCCGCGCGTCTCGAGCCAGTCGACCACGCGGCTGGCCCAGTGCTCGGCGTCGAAGCGCGCGGTCAGGCCCTGCAGGCGCAGCGCCTCGCCGGTGCCCGGCTGGTCGACGATCAGCGACGACACCCCGCGCCGGGCCAGCCAGGCGGGCAGGCCCACGAGGTACTTCATCTCCTTGGTCGAGTCCAGGCCGTTGAGCTGCACCAGGACCGGCGCGCGCTGGCCCGGTGCGAGACCGTCGGCGCGGCGGTAGAGGGCCGAGAGGTGCTTGCCTTCGTACGGGATCTCGACACGCTGCACCGGGTCGCCGAGCAGCCGCATGCCCTTCTGGAACAGCGCGAGTTCACGCTGATAGATGGCCATGCGACCTTCCGAGCCATGCGCCTGCAGACGCTCGGCGGTGGTGAGGTAGGCCGACGCGCGCCGGTACTTCTCGCCGGCCGAGAGCAGGCGGCCGCGCGCCTCGTCCTCGGCGGCCAGTTCGCACAGCGTGTCGGCCATCGTCAGCCAGGTCTCGCGGAAGGCCTGCGTGCCGGCGGCATCCGGCGCCTTGGCGGCCTCCTGCAGCGGCGCGCACATCATCTCGATCTCGCCGATGCGCGCGCCCATCTCGATCGCGAGGTTGACCGAGAGGTTCCAGACGTAGTTGGTGGGGAAGTACTTGAACATGGGTGGCTTTCGTGGGCTCCAGCGTGGCGTCAGCGCGCCGCGATCGGCAGCATCTCCATCTGCGTCTCGGCGTCCTTCAGGTAGTTCTCGACCAGCATCGCCTCGAGGAAGCGGGTGTGGTCGAACACGGCATCGCGCAGCGCCGACAGCGGCCAGGGCGTGCGGTGGAAGAGGTAACCCATGTACCGGGCCATCTTCGCGTTCTTGTTCGTGTAGGCGACGCGCTGGCGGTCGTAGTGCGCCAGGCCGCGCGCCAGCGCGTCGCGCTGCGCGAGGTCCACGCCTTCGAGGCACTTCGCGAGCCACCAGCCGTCTTCGATCGCCATGCCCATGCCGTAGGCGGCATAGGGCGATACCGGGTGCACCGCATCGCCGACGAAGGACACGCGGCCCTTCGACCAGCTCGACAACGCGGGCCGGTTGTAGATCTCCCAGCGGAAGCAGTTGCGCTCGAAGTCGGTGGCCGCGGCCAGGCGCGGCAGCGGGTCGGCCCATCTGCGCAGGTGGTTCGTCAGGTGCGCGCGGACGTCGCCATCGAAATCCTGGCCTTCGTTCCACGGCTCGACCACCCACCACTCCACGGCCGGCTTGCCGTCGTGCAGGATGGGGAAGAAGCTCGCCTGCACGTTGCGCGAGTGCGAGATCCAGCCGACGTCGCGCGGCACGTCGTCGCAGTGGCACCAGGCCAGCCAGACCTGGATGCCGCAGTGGAACAGGCCCAGCTCGCCGAAGGTCTGCTGCGCCACGGTGGAACGGATGCCGTCGGCGCCGACCAGCAGGTCGGCTTCCCACCGGCTGCCGTCCTCGAAATGGGCGGTGACCGCGTCGGCCGTCTCGTCGTAGCGCGTGAAACGCTTGCCGGCCTGGATCAGGTCGGGCGGCATCACCGCGAGCAAACGTTCGATGGCCGCCGAGCGCAGCATGCCGTAGTGCCAGCCAGGGATGCCGGCACGCGCCTCGGCGCGTGGGTTGAACGGCAGCCGCGCGCGCAGCCGGCCGCGGTGGTTGCGGAACTCGGTGACGCCGTAGGCGCCGAGCTCGCGGATGTCCACGCCCATGTCGCGCAGCACCGACAGCACCGGCAGCGACAGCAGCACCGCGCCGCCCAGGGGCTTGACGGCATCCTGCCGCTCGAACAGGCGCACCTCGTGGCCGGCACGGTGGAACGCGAGCGCGGCCGCGAGTCCGCCGGGTCCGGCGCCGATGATCGCGACGCGGCGGCGCGGCACGGGTGGGGAGGCGGTCATGGTCTCGTGCGGGTTGGGCGAAGAGGCTTCGGAGGTCACGAACGCGCCTTCAGCGCGCCGTAGAACGCGGCCGAGTTCGTGGCGACCTGGGGCGCGCGCTTCAGCAGGAAGTGCGCGAGCGCGGGCAGCAGCACCAGCGCGCCGAGCATGTTCCACAGGAACATGAAGGCCAGCAGCAGGCCCATGTCGGCCTGGAACTTGATGGGGCTGGCGACCCAGGTGATGACGCCGATGGCGAGCGTCACGCCGGTCAGCATGACCACCTTGCCGGTGAAGAGCAGCGCGCGGTAGTAGCTTTCCGACAGGCTGCGGCCTTCGCGCAGCTGCGCCAGCGTGACGCTCAGGATGTACAGCGCATAGTCCACGCCGATGCCCACGCCCAGCGCGATGACCGGCAGCGTCGCCACCTTCACGCCCATGCCGAGGGCCACCATCAGCGCCTCGGCGAGCACCGAGGTCAGCATCAGCGGCAGGATCGCGACGACCACCGCGCGCCACGAGCGGAAGGTCACGAAGGCGAGCAGCGCGACCGCGGCGTAGACCAGCGCCAGCATCGTGCGCCAGGCGTCCTTCACGACGATGTTGGTCGCCGCCTCGATGCCCGCCGAGCCGGCGGCGAGCAGGAACCTGACGTCGTCCGTGTCGTTCGCCGCGGCGAAGGCCTCGACGTGCCCGACCACGTGCGCCAGCGTCTCGGCCTTGTGGTCGCGCAGGTAGACCGAGAGCGTCAGCAGCGAGCACGCGTCGTTGTACAGGCCGCGCGGCGCGCCGGCGGTGACGGTGTTCAGCATGTCCTGGTTGGGCAGGAACTCGTACCACTTCGGGCTGCCTTCGTTCAGCCCGGCGAGCACGCGGCGGTTCAGCAGCGCCAGCGAGTTGGTGCTCTCGACGCCGCCCAGCTGGCGCAGCTGCCATTCGAGCGCGTCGATCTTGTTCAGCGTCTCGACCTGCGAGCACTGGCCCTCGGGCGCCTTGACCATGACAGCGAGCACGTCGCTGGAGGCGCCGTAGGCCGCGTTGACGAAGGCGACGTCGCGGTTGTAGCGCGAGTCCGCGCGCAGCTCGGGCGCGCCGGGGTCGAGGTCGCCGATCTTCAGCTGCGTGCTCGCCGCGAACCCGAGCGCGCCGAGCAGCACCGCGACCATGATCGCGATCAGCGCGTGGCGCCGCTGCGTGTAGCGGTCGAGAAAGGCCCACAGCGGCTGCTTGCCGGCGCCCGCCGCATCGGCGGCCTCGGCACGCAGGCTGCGCTGGGCGGCGGTCGCGCTGACGCCGGTGTAGCTCAGCAGGATCGGCAGCAGGATCAGGTTGGTGAAGATCAGCACCGCGACGCCGATGGATGCGGCGATCGCCAGTTCGCGGATGGCCTGGATGTCGATCACCAGCAGCACCGCGAAGCCGACCGCATCGGCGAGCAGCGCGGTCAGCCCGGCAAGGAACAGGCGCCGGAAGGTGAAGCGGGCGGCGACCAGCTTCGGCAACCCGCGGCCGATGTCCTGCATGATGCCGTTCATCTTCTGCGCGCCGTGGCTCATGCCGATGGCGAAGACGAGGAAGGGCACCAGGATCGAATACGGATCGAGCGTGTAGCCCAGCGCCGGCAGCAGCCCGAGCTGCCAGACCACGGCCACCAGCGAAGCCGCCACGACCAGCAGCGTCGAGCGCACGCAGCGCGTGTACCAGAACACCGCCGCGGTGGCGATCGCGACCGCGAGCGTGAAGAAGCCCAGCACCGCGCGCACCCCATCGATCAGGTCGCCGACGATCTTCGCGAAGCCGGTGACATGGATGCGCACGCCCTGCTGTTCGTACTTCACCCGCAGGGCCTCGATGCGCTGCGCGAACGCGGCGTAGTCGAGCGCGCGGCCTTCGGCGTCGCGCGCGAGCAAGGGCACGTAGATGACGCTGGAGCGGGCGTCGAGCGCGACCAGCTGGCCGATCTCGCCCGAGCGCGCGATGTTGGCGCGCAGCTGCTCCAGGCTCTTCGGCGAGCCGTCGTAGCCGTCCGGGATCACCGGGCCGCCCTCCAGGCCCTCCTCGGTGACGCCGACCCAGCGCGTCGTCGGCGTCCACAGCGACTTCATCTGGTTGCGCGCGACGCCGGGCAGGAGGAAGACCTCGTCGGAAAGCTGTCGCAGCGTCTCCAGGTACTTCGCGTCATAGACGCTGCCCTGCGGATTCGCGACCGCGATGCGCACGGCGTTGCCCAGCCCCGTCAGCTCGCCCTGGTGCGCGAGGAAGTTGCGGATGTAGCGGTGTTCCGCCGGAATCGTCTTCTCGAAGCTCGCGTTCAGCTGCAGGCGTGTCGCCTGCCAGCCGAGCAGGATGGTGACCAGCGCGCACAGCAGCACGACGATGGCGCGGTGGTTGAACAGCGCACGCTCGACCAGCGAGCCCGAGCGCGGGTCGAAGTCAGCGGCGACTGCGGCGGCGGACAGAGAAACCTTCACTTGGCGGGTCCCGGTTCAGTCTCGGCGCGTTGTGCGCCTTGCACGGTCAAGGCGAGCAGCGGCGCGCCCGCGCGCGGCAGCAGCCCGTTCAGCGGCGGCAGCGGCCTCGTGTTCAACGGCACCAGCCGGTCGCCCTGCAGCGCCATCACGACACCGGCCTGGCTGGCTGCCAGCAGGCGGCCGTCGGGTGCGATTGCGGTCGCGGTGATCGAGGCCGGGATCGGCACGGCGACCGACGTCCAGCTCGCGCCGCCGTCGGTCGAGCGCAGCGTGGTGCCGCGCAGGCCGGCGAGCACGATGTCCTGCTCGCCAAGCAGCTCGGCGCTGAAGAAGCTGCCCTTGTAGGGCGTCTCCACGCGGCGGAAGCTGCGCCCGCCATCGGTCGACAGCAGCACCAGGCCCTGCTCGCCGGCGAGCAGCAGCGTCTGCCCGCGCTGGCGCGCGGCGTACAGGTGCAGCCCCTTCGGATTCGGCAGGCGTGGCATCCACGACTGCCAGGTCGATCCGCCGTCCTCGCTGGCCAGCGCCAGGCCGTAGGCCCCAACGACCAGAAGACGCGGCCCGCCGAGCAGCAGCAGGTCGAGCAGCGGCTTGTCCGGCCCGTCGGCGACGAGCCGCTCGGCGTCCTGCAGCGCACGCGCATCGCCGCCGGCGCGTGCGGCGTCGAGCACGATCTGCGCGGCCTGCCGCCCGTCGAGCCGGCGCGTCCAGCGCTCACCACCATCGTCGCTCGCGAGCACCGTGCCGCCATGGCCGACCGCCCAGCCCTGCTTCGCATCGGTGAAGCGCACCGCCGTCAACGTGACGCTGGTGGGCACCGCCGCCTGACGCCAGTGCTGCGCGCCGTCGTCCGACAGCGCCACGATGCCGCGCTCGCCGACCGCGACGATGCGTTCGCCGGCGAGCGCCGCGCCGACCAGCACGGTGCGCTCCGGCGCACGCACCACCACGGCCGGGCGCTCCAGCGCCGGCCCCGTCGGCGCCGCGCCGCTCAGCGCGGGCAGCGCCGCCAGCGTGCACGGCAGCAGCCGGCGCAGGGCGAAGGTCGACAACAGGCGCATCGTCATCACTTTCGTCTTCAGCGCACGCCTTCGCCCGCCAGCGCGTCCGGCGAGAAGACGCTGTCCGGGAAGCGCGGCTTCAGCGGGTACTGCGCGGCCTTGGCGTTGTAGAGGTTGCCGATGAAGCCCTGGCCCGAGATCAGGTCGTTGAAGCCAAACGAGCCGATCGGGTTGCCCGGCAGGTCGGGTGCGACGAAGGTCTGCGCCCACAGCGTCTTCCACAGCTGGCCCTGCGCGTCCCAGCGGTCGCCGAGCACGCAGATCCAGGTGTCCTCGTCGCAGTAGTAGCGGCTCTTCGGCGCCTGGTGGCGCTGGCCTTGGCGCAGCGTCGCCTCGACCACCCACACGCGGTGCAGCTCCCAGCGCATGTGCTCGGGGTTGAAGTGGTTCTTCGCGATGACCTCGGCGTCGGTCTTCGGCTGCAGGAAGCGGTTGGCGTTGTAGGGGATGAACATCTCCTGCTTGCCGACGAGCTTCCAGTCGAAGCGGTCGAGCCGGCCGGTCCAGACCTCGATCTCGTCGAAGCTCATCACGCCGGCCGCGGCCGGCGTCGGCGTGTCGCAGCAGGGGTTGGGCAGCTTGCGCACGCGGCGCTGGCCGGTCAGGTAGACCCAGCCCTGGCTCTTGCTGCCGTCGATGTTCTCGCGGCCGAGAATCGCCTCGCCGGCACGGATCGGCGGGCCGGCGTTGACGAGGCGGATCAGCCAGAAGTCGTTGCTCTTCGCGAAGCTCTCGGGGCTGCCGTCCTGGAAGTAGTACGGCATCTGCTGCTCGGCGCGGCCGTCGGTCGTCAGCACGGCCTTGCCGTCGGCGGTGAGCTGGTACTGGCTGATGTTGAATTCCCACGAGGCGCCGCGCCAGCGCAGCATGTGGTTCCAGATCACTTCGGCGCCGGTCTTCGGGATCGGGAACGGGATGCCGCCGTAGGCGCCGTCGACCACGTCGCCGGCAAGCTTCGCGCGGGTCGCGTTCTTCAGCGTGTTGTCGTAGACCCATTGCGGCGCGGCCGCGGTGCGATGGGTCTTGTAGACGTCGATGCGATAGCTGTCGGGGTACTTCTTCAGCATCGCCTTCTGCCCTTCGGTGAGCTTGGCGGCGTACTGCTCGACGTTCTTGGCCGTGATCGAGAACAGCGGCTTCTCGTCCTTGAACGGATCGCCGCGGCGGCCGCCGGGCTTGTCGCCGGCGATGGGCGTGGTGTGGCCACCGCTCCATGCGGGGATGCTGCCGTCCTTGTTGCCGGCCTTCTCTGCGCCGAAGGGCGTCAGTTCGGTCTTCAGCTTCGCGGCCTCGTCGGCCGGCACGGCCGCGAGCGCGGGGCCGAAGGCCATGGCAATGCACGCGGCAAGGGTGATGCGGGTGAGGGTCATGGCAGAACTCCGGCGATCAGAACGTGCGGCGCAGCGACAGCGCCAGGTGGTTGCGGTCGGCCAGCGGGTTGCCGCGGCCGAAGACCGGCGTGCCGCCGGCCAGGATCGGCGAGAAGTCGACGAAGGGCTCGGCCTTGCCGATGTAGTGCGTGTAGCCCAGCGCGAACTGCCAGACGCCGAGGTAGCTGCCTTCGATGCCGACGTTGGCGCTCCCCGTGCCCTTGGCGCCCCAGCCGGCGCCGGTGACGGACGAGCGGCCGTCCAGCACGTAGCGCAGGCCGATCGGCACGCTCAGGTCCAGCCCGGGCAGCGCCTGGCGGTAGCTGGGCGTGAAGATGAACTGCAGCGCGGTCGCGTCGCGCGTGGCGGCCTTGTCCAGTTCCTTGTGCGGGTCGTCCTTGCGCAGCACGCGGTTCCAGGCGATCTCGGCCACCAGCGTCGATTCGCGGGCGATGAAGCTCGGGCCGAAGGTCGCCAGCGTCGACAGGTTCAGGTGCGCGGTGCGGCCCAGCGCCGCATGCGGCTGCGGCGCACCGACACCGCCCGGGTAGATCATGTTGGTGCTGCGCAGCGGCATGTCGTCGCGCACCGAGGCCTCACCGGCGACGTTGAAGTCGCCGAACGAATGCGAGGCGCTCACGCCCAGCGTCTTGACGTTGGCGGGGAACTGGTAGAACCAGGTGCCGGGCTTGGTGCCCATGGGGTTGGGCGGCGCGGCCGGGTTCAGGTTGCCGTAAAGCTGGCCCGACTTGTCGTGATAGCGCGCGAAGTACGCGCCGAGGTCAGTCTCGCCGACGCGCCACTTCAGCTGCAGGCCGAACTGGCCCGAGTCCTTCGGCTTCTGGTCCGCGCCCGGCGTCAGCACGTAGTTGCCGGAGATCGGCGTGCCGGGCGGGATGCTGACGAACTCGGGTTGCTGCGATCCCCAAGGGATGTTCGCGGTCGAGAAGTAGCTGCCCGCCGGTGCGAGGCGGTCTTCCTCCCAGCGCCACTGCACATAGCCGCCGACCGAGACCTCGGGCGTGACCTGCAACTGCGCCGACAGCTGCGGCACCGGGCGGATGATCTCCTTGAACTGCGCGTTCGGCGACGCGAGCAGCTTGTCGATGTCCACCGGCCCCTGCGCCCGCGCGATGCCGTTGTCGCCGAAGAACAGGCTCTCGCCGTACTGCAGCGCGTGGCGGCCCAGGCGCGCGGTGAGCTTCATGCCGTTGTCCATGCGCCAGCCGCCGAACACGAAGGCGTCGAGCAGCTCGGCCTTCTCGCCGGCGATCTTCTGCGTGCGGGCGGGAAACTCGTTGTAGGGCCGCTGGCCGATCGTCGGGTCGTTGTCGGCCTTCGTCCTGCCGTGCAGCTTGTCGTCGTACCAGGCCGCGCCGCTCACGCGCAGGCCGAAGTCGCGGCGCCAGATCGCATCGAACTCGGTCAGCAGGTCGGCGCGCGCGGACACCAGGCCCTTCTTCTGGAAGTTCTGGTCGCCGGCGTTGAAGTTCAGCGCCTGCGGGAACGAGAAGCTCGCCGGCGCTGGCGCCGGCGCGCCGGTGGGCACCTGGCGGAACGAGTCCTTCAGGGCCGGGTCGGCCGCTTCGGTGCGGACCTTGGCGCTCAAGCGCAGGCTGTTGTCCCAGCGCAGCGACCAGTCCGGGTGGCCGGTGTCGATCTCGAAGGCCTGCGCGCTGCAGGCCAGTGCCGCGGCGGCGGCGGCGAGCGCTGCAGGCCGCAGCGCGTGTCGGGTTCTCATCGGTCGTCTCCTGGTCTCATGGGGTGCTCGTCGTCATGCCGGCTGCGCAACGGTCTGCGCCAGCCGTTCCATCAGCAGGTTCAGGTCGGCGCCGCTGTCGGGCTGCAGGTCCCAGCGCGCCGCGGTGGTGGTGATGTCGTGCACGCGCCGCACGCGCTCGGCACGGCGGCGCTCGAAGGCCTCGAACAGCTCGGCGCGGCTGGTGGCGGACACCAATAACTCGCCAAGCACGCGTGCATCCTCCACGGCCTGCGCGGCCGCCTGGCCGAAGTGCGGCGGCAAGGCATGCGCGCAGTCGCCGACCGCGAGCACGGCGCCGCGGTGCCAGGGCACGTCGAGCAGCGCCGAGCGGGCCGGGCGCAGCGTGATCGGCGTGGTCTCGTCCAGGCGCGGCGCCAGCGCACGCAGCCGCGGCGCGAAGGTGGCCAGCGCCCGACGCAGATGCGCCGCCGGCGCGACGTCCGCGGCCGGCATGCCCGGCTCGGTCAGCGCGAGGCCAGCCTGGTCGTGTCGCACGGGCACCAGCACCGCGCGCCGGCCGGCGTCGCCGAAGGCGATCAAGGGGCGGTCGAGATCGACGGGGCGCGGCAGCAGCGTGTACCACCAGGCCTGGCCCAGCTCGGCCGCCGGCATCGCCTGCGGGAACAGCGCGCGCGACAGCGCGCTGCCGGCGCCCGCCGCGAGAACGACAAGCTCGGCCTCGACCGACTCACCCCCCTCCAGCGCGACCCGTGCGAAACCCGTGTGCTCGTGCACCGCCTGCACCCGCGCGGCGCGCCGCAGCGCCACGCCGCGGGCCACCGCCTCGCGCTCCAGCAGCCGATGCAGCTCGTCGTGGCGGATGCCCAGCGCGGCCGGGAAGCGCGGGCCGGCCAGGCGCTCGGTCGGCAGCTCATGCAGGTGCCGGCCGTGGCGATCGATGACGTCGATGCCGCGGTAGGGAAAGCCGGCGCGCACGCAGTGATCGCCGACGCCGAAGGCCGCAAGGTCGCGCAGCATGTTCGGCACCACCTCGATGTGCGCGGCCAGCGCACGCGGCTCGGCCGCCTCGTCGAGCAGTTGCACCGACAGCCCGCGGTCCACCGCGGCCAGTGCGCAGCACAGGCCGGCGAGGCCGGCGCCGATCACGCAGGCGCGCATCGGGCGCTGCGTCATCGCGGCACCTCGTGCATCGCAGGCGTGAGTTCGCCCTCCGCATGGCCGCAAGCCATTCGTTGTCTCCGTGTCGTTGTGGGGGATGGGTTGACGAGAGGTTACGCAACTCGACCCATTCAGCAAAATGGTTTGCATCCATGCGGTGCATGGACCCTGTGAATACTTTCCGGGTAATCCCGAAGGCCGGCATGCGCTTCAACAAACTCGACCTGAACCTGCTCGTGGCGCTCGATGCACTGCTGACCGAAGCCAGCATCACGCGCGCGGCCGAGCGAGTGCACCTGTCGCAATCGGCGATGAGCAATGCGCTCGGCCGGCTGCGCGACTACTTCGAGGACGAGCTGCTGGTGCAGGTGGGCCGCCGCCTCGAACTGACGCCGCGGGCCGAGGTGCTGCGCGAAGCGGTGCGCGACGTGCTGGTGCGCATCGACACCTCGATCGCAGCGCAGCCGCAGTTCGATTGCACCAGCTCGGACCGCGAGTTCCGCCTGTCGATCTCGGACTACTCGATGGAGGTGCTGCTGCCGCGGGTTCTCGCGCTCGCCGCGGAGCAGCGCAGCACGGTGCGCTTCCGGCTGCAGCCGCAAGTGGCGCATCCGGCCCGCGCGCTGGAGCGTGGCGACGCCGACCTGCTCGTGATCCCGAAGGCCTACGTCTCGCCGGACCATGCGACCGAGCTGCTGTTCAACGACGAATTCGTCTGCGCCGTCTGGCGCGACAGCAGCCACGCGCGCCAGGGCCTGAGCTTCGAGCGCTACGCGAGCGCGGGGCATGTGGTGATGCAGCCGGTCGACACCGACAAGCCCGCGTTCGAGAGCTGGTTCGTGCAGCGTTACGGCCTGTCGCGCCGGGTCGAGGTGACGACCTACAGCTTCGCCGCGATGCCCTTCCTCGTCGTCGGCACGGAGCGCATTGCGACGGTGCATGCGATGCTGGCGCGGGCCATCGAGGCGGCGCTGCAGGTCACGCTGCTGCCGCTGCCGCTGCCGATGCCGCCCTTCGAGCAGGCGATGCAGTGGCACAAGCACCGCTCGCTCGATCCCGGCCTGATGTGGCTGCGCGGCCTGATGCACCGGGCGGCGCAGGGCCTGCAGGACCCCGCCGCCGCGGCACCCGCCGGCCGCTGAGCGGCCGAGCCTCGGCATCCGGTCCGCGGCTCGGCGCCCCGGACGCTGGCCTCAGCCCAAGCATCGCTCGACGCCGTCGCGGTCCTTCGTGAATGACCGCATCGTCACGGCTTGCCGGTCAGTTGCAAGCCGACGATTCCGGCGACGATCAATGCAAAGCAGAGCAGCGCACCCGCGAAGCGGACTCGCCGAACGCCACGTCCGATTCGCGCTTGAAATTCGATGCGTGTGTTCGGGCCGACGGTCGGCGTCTGGCTCAGCGTGACGGCCCCGGTGCCGTCGGGGCCCTCGCCCAGGATCTCCAGCTCGTGCGGCCGCACATAACTCACTTCCGCAGCGGGCTTCGAGCCGCCCGGCGCATTGCCGAGGCGGCCGTGGAACACGGTTGACGTCGCCCAGGAACTGCAGCACGAAGGGTAGTGCCGGATGGCCGTAGACCTCGTCCGGCGTGCCCTGCCGCTCCAAGCGGCCCTGGTTCATCACGACGACCCGGTCCGCGACCTCCATCGCTTCGTCCTGGTCGTGCGTGACGAAGACGCTCGTGACATGCACCTCGTCATGAAGCCGGAGCAGCCAGCGGCGCAATTCCTTTCGCACCTTCGCGTCGAGCGCGCCAAACCCTGCCCCTGGACCTGCCGCGCATCGAGGTGCCGGACTGGCCCGTTCCGATAGATTCTATTTGGAGCGTCCAGCGAAAGACCACGGGCGCCGCGTTATCAGCAGGAAGTCGTGCGAACCGCTGAGCACACATCGACGCCGTGCCAGCGGTGATGGACGCTAGGAACGACACTCCCCCGCGCTCGATGGTCTGCAGCGTGCCGCGGACTTGACAGAGTTCCTCGACCGCTCCTGTCGCGCGCTTCGCGCCTGGCCGCATCGCTTCGGACCGCGAGCGGCGCCGATCGGCGCTCGGCGGCGAGCGAGGAGAACCACGCTTGCTCGCCGGTCGTCGAGGTCGCCAAAGACAAACGGCGCCCCGAGGGCGCCGTTTGCATTGTTACTTCAGCGAAAGTGTCGACGACTCAAGCGCAACAACTCTCGACACTTTCCAGGTCATCGTCGCGATTCTTGTTAAGAATCAACGACTTAGCATGTAACGCTGGCGTCCCCTAGGGGATTCGAACCCCTGTTACAACCGTGAAAGGGTCGTGTCCTAGGCCTCTAGACGAAGGGGACTGGATCCTTCACACCCGAACAGCGCCACCGTGAATCTTGGTGGAGGTAAGCGGGATCGAACCGCTGACCTCTTGCATGCCATGCAAGCGCTCTCCCAGCTGAGCTATACCCCCGAAGGTATCGCGTAAAGCGCTGTTCAAGCGAGTCCGCGACTATAGCACAGGGCTATGCAGCCGCAACCGGATGCGTGCAAAGCCGATCACGCGGCGAGCCGCGTGAGCACCATGTCGCGGTCGAAAAGTGCCAGTACGGCGTCGATCGACGGCGTCTGCATGCGACCGCATACCAGCACCCGCACGGGAATGGCCAACTGCGGCATCTTGAGCTTGTGCTCGCCGAGGGTGTCCTTGATCGCCTGGCTGATCGCCGCCTTGTCCCACGCGATGCCGGCCAGCCGTTCGCGCAGGGTCGCCAGCGCCGGGCGCACCGCCTCGCCCGCATGGGTTGCCACGTCGTCCGCGGAAGGCGTCACCGGCGCTTCGTACATCGCGAGCCAATCCGCCAGCTCGACCGTCGTGCTGCAACGGTCCTTGAACAGCGCGCAGCGCGCGGCCAGGCGCTCGTCGGCAGCGACCGTGATGCCGCGGCGGGCGAACTGCGCCGCCACCAGCATCGCGAGCCGCGCATCGTCGGCCTGCTTCAGGTACTGCGCATTGACCCAGGCCAGCTTGGCCGGGTCCCATTGCGCCGGGCTCTTCGCCAGGTGCGTGCCGTCGAACCAGGCCACCATCTGCTCGCGCGTGAAGAGCTCGTCGTCGCCGTGGCTCCAGCCCAGCCGCGCGAGGTAGTTCAGCATCGCCTCGGGCAGGTAGCCGCTGTCCTCGTAGGCCGTGACGCTGACGGCGCCCCGGCGCTTCGAGAGCTTCAACCCATCGTCACCGAGGATGATCGGGCAGTGGCCGAAGCGCGGCAGCGGAGCGCCCAGCGCCGCGAAGATATTGATCTGCCACGGCGTGTTGTTGATGTGCTCGTCGCCGCGGAAGACATGCGTGATCGCCATGTCCCAGTCATCGACCACGACGGCGAAGTTGTAGGTCGGAATGCCCAGCGCACCCTCGGGCGAGCCGTCGGCGGGCGGCCGCAGGATGATCAGGTCGTCGATCTCCTCGTTGGCGATGCTGATCGGGCCCTTGACCAGGTCGTCCCAGGTCACCGTGCCGCCGATCGGATTGGCCAGGCGCACCACCGGCTTCACATCGGCCGGCACCGGCGGCAGCCGCTTGCCCGGCGCCGGGCGCCAGGTGCCGTCGTAGCGCCGCTTCTCGCCGCGCGCCTCCTGGCCGGCCTTCATCGCGTCGAGCTCTTGCGGCGTGCAGTAGCAGCGATACGCAGTGCCGGCGGCGATCATCTGCTCGATCACCGCGTGGTAGCGCTCCAGGCGCTGCATCTGGTAGATCGGGCCTTCGTCGTAATCGAGCCCGAGCCAGCGCATCGATTGCAGGATCTGCTCGACCGAATCCTGCGTCGAGCGCGCGACATCGGTGTCTTCGATGCGCAGCACGAACTCGCCGCCGAAGTGGCGCGCGAAGGCCCACGAATACAGCGCCGTGCGCGCCGTGCCCAGGTGCAAAAAACCCGTCGGCGACGGGGCGATGCGGGTGCGGATCTTGTTCGGAGTGGTCATGTCGGATTCAGATCGTGGCCAGACCACGAAGCCCACGGTGAAGGTCGGCCTTCAGGTCTTCGAGATCATCGAGGCCGACGGCGACGCGGATCATGCCCTGCGTGATGCCGGCGGCCAGGCGCTGTTCTTCGCTCAGGCGGCCGTGCGAGGTGCTGGCCGGGTGCGTGATCGTCGTCTTGGTGTCGCCCAGGTTCGCGGTGATCGAGCAGATCTGCGTGTGGTCGATCACCGCGAAGGCATTGACGCGGCCTGCTGCAGCGCCTTCGCCGCGCACGATGAACGAGACCACCGCGCCGCCCGAGCCGCCTTGCTGCCGCATCGCCAGCGCGTGCTGCGGATGCGACGGCAGGCCCGGGTAGTAGACGCGCTCGACTTGCGGCTGGGCCTCGAGCCACTGCGCCAGCTGCAGCGCCCGCGCGCTCTGCTCGCGCATGCGGATCGACAAGGTTTCCAGGCCCTTCAGCACGACCCAGGCATTGAACGGCGACAGGCTCATGCCGGCCGAGCGCATCACCGGCACGAACTTCTGCTCGATCTGGTCCGCCGGCCCGCAGATCGCGCCGGCGATCACGCGGCCCTGGCCGTCGAGGTACTTGGTGCCCGAGTGGATGATGTAGTCGGCGCCGTACTCGGCCGGCCGCTGCAGCGCCGGCGAGCAGAAGCAGTTGTCGACCGCCAGCACCGCACCCGCGCCATGCGCGATCTCGGCCAGCGCCGCGATGTCGCAGACCTCGGTCAGCGGATTGCTCGGCGTCTCGGCGAACAGCAGCTTCGTGTTCGGCTGCAACGCCGCCTGCCATTCGCCGACCTCGGTCTGCGACACGAACGTCGTCTGCACGCCGAACTTGCCGAACTCACCCTGCAGCAGCTTGATCGTCGAGCCGAACACGCTGCGCGAACAGATCACGTGGTCGCCGGCCTTCAGCAGACCCATCACCAGCAGCATGATCGCGGCCATGCCGCTGGCCGTCGCGATGCACCCGGTCGTGCCTTCGAGCGCCGCGAGCCGGCGCTCCATCATCGTCACGGTCGGGTTCGAGAAGCGGCTGTAGACGAAGGCCTCCTCCTCGTTCGCGAAGCGCGCCGCCGCGGTCGCGGCATCCGGATGCACGAAGCTGCTCGTCAGGAACAGTGCCTCGGAGTTCTCGCCCCAGGCCGACGGCGGCAGGCCTTCGCGCACGGCCAGCGTGTCGAGCCGGGCATCGGCCGGCAGCGCGACACGCGCAATGCCCTTGGTTCGGTCGCTCATTGCTCGACCCGGCTCTGCAAGGTCAGCCGCGTGCGCTCGTCGCCGTCTTCGTCGTCCTTGCGCGCCGCGGTGCGCTGGTTCTCGATCGCCTCGAAGTCGGCGATGCTGACGTCGCCGGTGATGTAGGTGCCGTCGAAGCACGAGGCCTCGAAGCCGGCGATCGCCGGGTTCAATTGCCTGACGACGCGCTTCATCGCATCGACGTCCTGGTAGATCAGCGCGTCGGCGCCGATGTAGGCGCGGATCTCCTCGACGCTGCGTCCATGCGCGATCAGTTCCTCGCGCGTCGGCATGTCGATGCCGTAGACATTGGGATAACGCACCGGCGGAGCGGCCGAGGCCATGAAGACCTTGCGCGCGCCGGCCTCGCGGGCCATCTGCACGATCTCCTTGCTGGTCGTGCCGCGCACGATCGAGTCGTCGACCAGCAGCACGTTGCGGCCCCTGAACTCCTGGACGATGGCGTTGAGCTTCTGTCGCACGCTCTTCTTGCGCACGCCCTGCCCCGGCATGATGAAGGTGCGGCCGACGTAGCGGTTCTTGACGAAGCCCTCGCGGTAGGGCTTGCCGATCTTCTGCGCCAGCTGCATCGCCGAGGGCCGGCTCGATTCGGGGATCGGGATCACGACGTCGATCTCGGTCGGCGGCATCGTCGAGATCACGCGCTGCGCCAGCGTCTCGCCGAGGTTCAGCCGCGCCTGGTAGACCGAGATGCCGTCGATCACCGAGTCGGGCCGCGCCAGGTAGACGAACTCGAACATGCACGGGTTCAGCGCCGGCTTGTCGGCGCACTGCTCGGCATGGATGCGGCCGTCCAGGTCGATGAACACCGCCTCGCCGGGCGCGACGTCGCGCAGCACCTGGTGGCCGGTGCCTTCGAGCGCCACCGTCTCGCTGGCGACCATCACCTCGCGGCCCTCGGGCGTGTCGGCCTCGCCGATCACCAGCGGCCGGATGCCGTAGGGGTCGCGGAAGGCCAGCAGCCCATAACCCGCGATCAGAGCGACCACGGCGTACGAGCCGCGGATGCGCTTGTGCACCTCACGCACGGCGCGGAACACCAGCTGCGGCGTCAGCGGCACGTCGCGGCCGGCGCGCTCGATCTCGTGCGCCAGCACGTTGATCAGCACCTCGGTGTCGCTGCCGGTGTTGATGTGGCGGCGATCGATGTCGAACAGCTCCTGCTTCAGCGCATGCGCGTTGGTCAGGTTGCCGTTGTGCACCAGCACGATGCCGTAGGGCGCGTTGACGTAGAAGGGCTGCGCTTCTTCCTCGTTGAACGCGTTGCCGGCGGTCGGGTAGCGCACCTGGCCGAGGCCGACGCTGCCCGGCAGCGAGCGCATGTTGCGGGTGCGGAAGACATCCTTGACCATGCCGCGCGCCTTGTGCATGAAGCACTGCGTGCCGAGCATCGTGACGATGCCGGCGGCGTCCTGGCCGCGGTGCTGCAACAGCAGCAGCGCGTCGTAGATCAGCTGGTTGACGGGCGCCTTCGAGATGACGCCGACGATGCCGCACATGGTGGATGAGTCCTTGGAAAAACAAAACTTCTCAGGCCGGCAGGTGACGCACGATCTCGGCCGGCAGCACGGGCTTCAGGCCCTTCAGCAGGCTGCCGAGCCAGGCCGCGCCCTTGGAATCGGTCCACGCCGCGGAGCGCGCCGCCGGCGTGAACGTCACCAGCGTCGCGACGACCAGCAGCAGCACGACGCCGCGCAGCAGCCCGAAGGCGCCGCCGAGCGCGCGGTCCGGCAGCGTCAGCGGCGTGGCGTGGATCACCAGGCGCACCAGCCGCGCCAGCAGCGACCAGACGACCAGCGCCAGCACGAAAGTGATCGCGAACGCGACGCCTTGGTGCAGCGCGCTGCCGGGCGTGCCGATCGGGATGTAGGTGCCCAGCGCCGGCGAGAAGGCCTGCGCGACGATGTAGGCGACGACCCAGCCGAGCAGCGACATCAGCTCGAACACCAGCCCGCGCCACAGCCCGATCAGCACCGACAGCGTCAGCACCGCCAGCAGGCTCCAGTCGATCCAACCGAGCGTCGGCAGCGTCATGGTCAGCGCCCGCCCGGCCGCCATGGACCCCGCAGGGGTCCGCTCGCGCGGACCCGGGGCGCTGAAGCCCCCTCGGGGGGCAGCGAACGCAGTGAGCGTGGGGGCCGCATCGCTTGCCTTAGTCAGAGCGTCAGGACAGCGACCGGCAGGCCGGCCGCCTTGATGCGCGCGGCAGCCTTGTCGGCCTCCTCGCGCGTCGCGAAGGGGCCGACGCGCACGCGGGTGCGCTTGCCGCCCTCGCCGTCGACGACCTGCGTGTAGGTCTTCATGCCGAGCTTCTCGACCTTCTGCCGCGCTTCGCGCAGCTTGTCGGCATCGGTGTAGGCGCCGACCTGCACGACCAGGCGGCCCGCGCCGGCATCGGAGGCCTTCGCGGCGTTTGGCTTGCCTTCGAGCAGCGCCTGGGCACGCTGGCCGTCGTCGTTGGGCTTCGGTGCACTGGCGGCAGGGCGGGCGGGCGGCGCAGAGGCCGCGCGCGCCACCGCGGCGGAAGCGGGCTTCGATGCGGCAACGGCGACGGGCGACGAAGCAGCACGCGCGGTGACGTCGCGTCCCTGCTCGGCCGCGCGCTCGGTGATCTCGGCGGCAGTGGCCGAGGCCGCGCGCGCCGCGGCCGGTGTGGGCGCCGGGGCTTCGACCACCGCCGGCGGCATCGCCGGCACCGGCGTTGCGCGGGCCACGGCCTGCGGGCGCTGCAGCGGCGGCAGGCTCTCCTTGCGCGGGATCTCGATCGGAATGTCGACCGGTATCGGCCGCGGTTGGGTCTCGAACACCAGCGGAAAACCGATCACGCCGATGCCGAGCAGCACCGTCGCGCCGATCAGCCGCTGGCGGGCGCGGGTGCGCGCCTGTGCCACCGCATCGGGGGACGCCGCGGCCTCGCCGGCAGGTGCTTGCGCTTTGCGCTGGAAGAAGGACAACAGACCCATGCGAGGCGGGAGGCCGACGCAGTGCGCGATGAAGGGGGGGCTTCAAGCCGGTGGCAACCGGCATCAGCCAGGCCCGTCAGCCCAGGTGCCGGGCCGCCAGCCGGGGCAGGCCATCCTTCAGCACACCACCGACGGTGTAGAACGATCCGAAGACCACGATTCTATCCGCCGGGTCCGCCGCGGCCGCCGCGTTGCGCAGCGCATCGGCGGGGTTGGTGTGCTCGGTGACCGGCACATCACGGCCCGCTGGCAGGACGGCGCGCACCGCCGCGGCGAGCTCGGCGGCGCTCGCCGCGCGCGGCAGCGGCAGGTCGCTGAGATGCCAGTGGTCGATGAGAGGCGCGACGTGCTTCAGCAGCCCGGCGATGTCCTTGTCGCGCATCGCGCCGAACACCGCATGCGTGCGCGGGTAGAAGCCCATCTGGTCGAGGTTCAGTGCCAACGCGGCGACCGACTGCGGGTTGTGCGCGACGTCGAGCACCAGCGTCGGCTGGCCCGGGACGATCTGGAAGCGGCCGGGCAGCTCGACCAGCGCCAGCCCGCTGCGCACCGCCTGCGCAGTGATCGGCAAGCGCTCGCGGATCGCTTCGAACGCGGCCAGCGCGCCCGATGCGTTCAGCAGCTGGTTCGCCCCGCGCAGCGCCGGGTAGGCCAGCGCATTCCAACGCCGGCCGCGGCCACTCCAGCTCCACTGCTGCTGGTCGCCCTGGAAATTGAAGTCGCGCCCGATCTGCCACAGGTCGGCGCCGAGCGCTTGCGCCTGCGCCGCGATGCTCGCCGGCGGCTGGGGGTCGCTGATCACCACCGGGCGGCCAGGGCGCACGATGCCGGCCTTCTCGCGGCCGATCGATTCGCGGTCCGGCCCGAGAAACTCGGTGTGGTCGAGCGCAATGCTGGTGATCACCGCGCAATCGGCATCGATCGCGTTGACCGCATCGAGCCGCCCGCCCATGCCGACCTCGAGGATCACGAAGTCGAGCGCCGCCAGCGACAGCGCGCGCAGGATCACCAGCGTCGTGAATTCGAAATAGGTCAGCGTCAGCCCGAGCTCGATGCGCGCGGCTTCGACGGCCTCGAAGTGCGGCAGCAGCGATTCGGCCGAGCACATCGCGCCGTTGATGCGGCAGCGCTCCTCGAAATGCACCAGGTGCGGCTTGATGTACAGCCCGACGCGATAACCGGCCTGCAGCGCAATGCTCTCGAGCATCGCGCAGGTCGAGCCCTTGCCGTTGGTGCCGGCCACGCTGACCACCGGCACGGTGAACTGCAGGCCCAGGCGATCGCGCAGCGCGACCACCCGGTCGAGCGTCATGTCGATGGTCTTCGGATGCAGGCGCTCGCAGTGGGCGAGCCAGTCCTCGAGCGATCGGGGCAGGCTCAACGGATCAGGCCACCGCGTCGGCGCTTTGCCTTTGCATCATCGCCAGCATCTGCGCGATGCGCGGGCGCAGCTGGCGGCGATCGACGATCTGGTCGATGGCGCCCTTCTTCAGCAGGAACTCGGCGCGCTGGAAGCCTTCGGGCAGCTTCTCGCGCACGGTGTTCTCGATGACTCGCGGGCCGGCAAAGCCGACCAGCGCCTTCGGCTCGGCCAGCACGACGTCGCCGACGAAGGCGAAGCTCGCCGACACGCCGCCCATCGTCGGGTCGGTCAGCACGCTGACGTAGGGCAGCTTCGCCTTGGCCAGGCGCGTCAGCGCGGCATTGGTCTTGGCCATTTGCAGCAGGCTGAAGAGGCCCTCCTGCATGCGCGCGCCACCGGTGGCGGTGAAGCAGACGAACGGCACCTTCTGCTCGATCGCCGTCTCGACGCCGCGCACGAAGCGCTCGCCGACCACTGAGCCCATCGAGCCGCCCATGAAATCGAACTCGAAGCAGGCGGCGACCAGCGGCACGCTCATCACCGCGCCACCCAGCACCACCAACGCATCGGTTTCGCCGGTGGTTTCCAGCGCATCCTTCAGCCGCTCGGGGTACTTGCGGCTGTCCTTGAACTTCAGCGGATCGACCGGCATCACTTCCTGGCCGACCTCGTAGCGGCCTTCGGGATCGAGAAACGCGTCCAGCCGCGCCCGCGCACCGATGCGATGGTGGTGATCGCACTTCGGGCAGACATTGACGTTCTGCGCGAGGTCGGTGTTGTAGAGCACCGTCTCGCAGGCCGGGCACTTGACCCACAGGCCTTCCGGCACCGAGCGCCGCTCGGTCGGGTCGGTCTGCTGGATCTTCGGCGGCAGCAGTTTCTCGAGCCAGCTCATGCGTTTCCTTTACAGCGTGTCGAGGGCGGCGCGGATCTCGGCCATGAAGGCCTTGCCCGCTGCGGCAACCGTTTCGCGCGGCTGGTCGTTGAGGATCTGCACCAGCCGCGAGCCGATCACCACCGCATCGGCGACCCGGGCCACGGCCTGGGCGCTCTGCGCATCGCGAATCCCGAAGCCTACACCCACGGGAATCTTGACATGCCGGCGAATGCGTGGCACGGCTTCGGCCACCGCCGCGGTGTCCAGGTGGCCGGCGCCGGTCACGCCCTTGAGGGACACGTAGTAGACGTAACCCGACGCGATGCGCGCGACTTCGGCGATGCGCGCGTCGGTGGACGTCGGCGCGAGCAGGAAGATCAGGTCCAGCCCGGCCGCCTTGAGCGCGCTGGCGAAGCCCTCGCACTCTTCCGGCGGGTAGTCGACCACCAGCACGCCGTCGACACCGGCGTCGCGCGCCGCGGCGATGAAGGCGCCGGCTCCTAAGCGCTGGTCGTAGCGCTCGATCGGGTTCGCGTAGCCCATCAGCACCACCGGCGTGGTGTCATTGCGCTCGCGAAATCCCTTCACGGCCGCCAGCACCTGCGGCATGCCGATGCCCTTGGCCAGCGCCCGCTCCGAGGCCTGCTGGATCACCGGGCCGTCGGCCATCGGGTCGGAGAACGGCACGCCGAGCTCGATGATGTCCGCGCCGCCATCGGCCAGCGCGAGCATCACGTCGACGGTGGCATCCGGATACGGGTCGCCGGCAGTGACGTAAGGGATCAGCGCCTTGCGGCCGGCCTGCTGCAGCGACTGCAGCGTCGTCGTGATGCGGCTCATGGCCGGCCCCCCTTCACCGTCTGCCCGCGGCACGAGGGCCGGCAGTAGAACTGCGCACCGGACAGGTCGGCGACGGTGCCGATGTCCTTGTCGCCGCGGCCGGACAGGTTCACCAGCAGGTGCTGGTCGGGCTGCATCGTCGCCGCCAGCTGCATCGCGTAGGCGACCGCATGGCTCGATTCGAGCGCCGGGATGATGCCCTCGGTGCGGCAGAGGCGGTGGAAGGCTTCGAGCGCCTCGGCGTCGGTGATGCCGACGTACTCGGCGCGGCCGATGTCCTTCAGGAACGCGTGCTCGGGGCCGACGCCGGGATAGTCCAGGCCGGCCGAGACCGAATGCGTCTCGGTGATCTGGCCGTTGTCGTCCTGCAGCAGATAGGTGCGGTTGCCGTGCAGCACGCCCGGCGATCCGGCCGACAGGCTCGCCGCATGCTTGCCGCTCTGCAGCCCTTCGCCCGCTGCCTCGACGCCGATCAGGCGCACGTTGTCGTAGGCGATGTACGGATAGAAGATGCCCATCGCGTTGCTGCCGCCGCCAACGCAGGCGATCACCGCATCGGGCTGGCGACCGATCTGCGCCGGCATCTGGGTCAGGCATTCGTCGCCGATCACGCGCTGGAAGTCGCGCACCATCGTCGGGTACGGGTGCGGGCCGGCGACGGTGCCGATGATGTAGAAGGTGTTCTCGACGTTGGTGACCCAGTCGCGCAGCGCCTCGTTGAGCGCGTCCTTCAGCGTGCGGCTGCCGGATTCGACCGGCACGACCCGCGCGCCCAGCAGGTGCATGCGGTAGACGTTCGGCGACTGGCGCTTGACGTCCTCGCTGCCCATGTAGACGACGCACTCGATGCCGTAGCGCGCGCAGATCGTCGCCGTGGCCACGCCGTGCTGGCCGGCGCCTGTCTCGGCGATCACGCGCGGCTTGCCCATGCGCTTGGCCAGCAGCGCCTGGCCGATCGTGTTGTTGACCTTGTGCGCGCCGGTGTGGTTCAAATCCTCGCGCTTCAGGTGGATCTGCGCACCGCCGACTTCGCGTGACAGGCGCGCGGCGTGGTAGATCGGGCTCGGCCGGCCGACGAAGTGCTGCAGCTCGTGGCGAAATTCGGCCTGGAACGCCGGATCGACGCGGTACTTGTCGTACGCCGCCTTCAGCTCGTCGAGCGCATGGACCAGGGTTTCGGCGACGAAGCTGCCGCCGTACGGCCCGAAGTGCCCGGAGGCATCGGGTTGGTGGTACTCGAACATGGTGGACCTTTCGAGGTCGGCGCCGCGGCCTCGTTCGGCCAGCAGCGCGGGGGTTCAGTTGTCGGCGTCGGCGATGCGGGCATCCGCCTCGCGCACGGCCTCGCAGAAGCGCCGCATCAGCGCGGCATCCTTGAGACCCTTGGCGCTCTCGACGCCGGAGCTCACGTCAACGGCCCAGGGCCGGACGCTCATGACCCCATCGATCACGTTTGCAGGACTCAACCCACCAGACAAAACGACCGGAAGGGGCACGTGGGCGGGAACCAGAGACCAATCGAACGCCTTTCCACCTCCACCGTAGCCTTCGACGTGGGCGTCGAGCAACAGGCCGGCGGCGCTCGCATGAGCGGAAGCGAAGTCTAGCAAAGCGAGCCCCGGCGCCATGCGCGCAGCGCGCAGGTAGGGGCGCTTGAACCGTTCGCAATCTGCGGGGGTCTCGTCGCCGTGGAACTGCAGCAAGGCGTTCGGCACGGCATCGAGCGCCGCTTCGACGTCCTCGGCGATCGCATTGACGAACAGGCACACCGGCGTGACGAAGGGCGGCAGGCGCCGCGCCAGTTCGGCGGCGCGGGCCAGGCTGATCGCGCGCGGGCTCTTCGGATACAGCACGAGGCCGATCGCATCGGCGCCGCACTCGACGGCGGTATCGACATCGGCCTCGCGTGTCAGGCCGCAGATCTTGATGCGCGTGCGCGTGGTGAGCGACTTCATCCGAACCAGTCCATCGCAGGGGTGTGCTCGGGGATCCCGAGCGCCGGATCGTACTGCGGTCCGACGAAATACAGCCCCTCGGCGGCAAAGGTCGGTGCCGCGGCGTCGCGGTCGCGCGCGGCGAGCACGGCGTCGATCCAGCCCGGCGGCTGGCGCCCGCTGCCCACGGCGACCAGGCAGCCCATGATGTTGCGGATCATGTGGTGCAGGAAGGCGCTGCCGTGGAAGTCGAGGCGCCAGTAGGCACCACGCCGCGTGATCTGAATCGCGTACAGCGTCTTCACCGGGCTCGCCGCCTGGCACTCGGAGGAGCGGAACGAGCTGAAGTCGTGCTCGCCGATCAGCCGCGCGGCGGCGGCACGCATCGCATCGCCGTCGAGCGGTCGGAACACCCAACCGGCCTGGCCGTCCTCGAGCGCCGGGCGCACCGGCGACTCCAGCAGCAGGTAGCGGTAGCGCCGGCTGCGTGCGCTGTTGCGGGCATGAAAGCCAGGCGCCACCTCGCGGCACCACTGCACCGCGATGTCCTGCGGCAGGTAGCGGTTGCAGCCGCGCACCCAGCTGAAGGGTTCGCGCTCGACCGGGCTGTCGAGGTGCACGACCTGGTTCAGGCCATGCACGCCGGCATCGGTGCGGCCAGCGCACAGCGTGGTGACGGGTTGGTCGACGAAAGCCGACAGCGCAGCCTCGAGCTTGTCCTGCACCGTGCACCCGCCGGGCTGGCTCTGCCAGCCCTGGTAGGCGGTGCCGCGGTAGGCGATGCCGAGGGCGACCCGGCGGATCACCCCAGCTCGTCGAGCATGCTCTGCGCCTTGGACTTCAGCGTGCCGCTGCTCTTGGCGATCACCTCTTCGAGCAGGTCGCGCGCGCCTTCCATGTCGCCGATCTGGCGGAACTCTTCGGCCAGCTCGAGCTTGCGGGCGATCGGGTCGGCTTCGTCCGCTGGCAGCTCGGACGCCGGCGGCGCCACCGGCAGGGTTTCGTCGGAATTCGCGCCCGCCAGCGAGAACTCGCCGAAGTCGAGCGACGGCTCCGTGCTCGGCGCGGGGGCCGGCGCCTGGCGCGGTAGCGGCGCGGTCAGGTCCAGCGACAGGTCGTCGAGGTTGAAATCCATCGTCGACGGCGGCGGCACCGGCGTGCCGGTGCGCTTGGAGATCGTCACCGGCTCGTTCGAGAAATCGAAGTCGAGGTCGATGTTGCCCGAGCCGGCGGCGGTGGCTTCGGTGGTCAGCGGCCGGGTCATCTCCACCGCCGACGGCGGCGGGATCGTCGGCGTCTCGTCGAGGTCGAGATCGAGGTCGAGCGCGCTGTTCGGCGGCTCGACCGGCAGCGTCGCCTCGCCGGGGTAGGTCTGCTGCGACGGCAGCACCGACTGCGGCAGGGTCGTCGCGCCGAGCGGCTCGGCGACCACCTGGCCGTCGCGCATCACCTCCTCGGGACGGCCGCCGGGCTGGTACAGCGCGTTGTTCGGATCGATGCCGCGGCCCATCTCCTGGGCCTTCTCCCAATCGGCGCCGGTGCCCTGCGTGATCGAGAACAGCTGCGTCGCGAGCAGCTCGAAGCCCTTGGTGTCGCGCCGCTTCGCATAGACCTCGAGCAGCTTGGTGCGGATCGCCAGGCGGTCGGGCGTCGTGCGCATCGCCTCCTTGAGGATTTCCTCGGCCTGCAGGTCGCGGCCGTAGGCCAGATAGACGTCGGCCTCGGCCACCGGATCGACATCGCCGATCGCATCGAGCTGGCTCAGCGAGAAGCCCATCGACGAGGTGCCGGCCGACTGGTCGGTGGTGTCGACACGCTGGCCACCGCTGGCGCCGAAGAAGGAATCGGGCTGGACGCGGCTTTCAAGGAACGAGGTCTCGGTACGGTCCTTGCGCGGACCGCGGCCGCGGAAGCGGTAGTAGGCCAGGCCGGCGAGCACCAGCGCGAGGATGCCGGCGCCGGGCAAGGCGAGCGGACTGTCGACGATGGTGTCGAGGAAGCTCGGCTCCGGCGCGGTGGCCGGGGTCGGACGCGCACCGCCGAGCGACGGGGCCGACGGTGCCGGCGGCTTCGGTGCCGCGGCGACGGGGGCCGGCGCGGGCGCGGGGGCCGGCGGTGCGGCCACCGGGGGCGCCGTGGCCGTGGCCGGTGCCGGGGTCGGGGCCGGAGGAGCCGGGGGCGTGACCGCGGGTGCGGGTGCCGGAGCGGCAGGCGTTTGCGCGGCGGACGTGCCCTGCTGCAGCTTCTTCAGCTCTTCGACATTGCGCGTCAGCTCGGCCACGCGGGTCGCGCTGTCCTTGCGCTCGGTGGATTTCGACACCTGCGACTCGGGCGTCGAGGCGGCCTGGGACAACTTCAGCTTGTCCGGCGTCGGCGCGGCCGACTTGCGGTCTTCGACCGCCGCCTGCACCTTGCCCTTGGCCTGGCGGGTCGCCTCGACGGTACCGGCGGCCGGCGCACCTTCGGCCAGGCGCTGGCGATAGCTGCCGAAGTCGGCGCTTTGCGCGACGATGGTTTCACGCGCATCGGCCGGCGTGATCGCCTTGACCGTCTCGGCCGCAGGCACCGACAGCACGACACCGGACTTCAGCCGGTTCATGTTGTTGCCGATGAAGGCGTCCGGATTGCCGCGGAACAGGCCGACCAGCATCTGGTCGAGCGCGACGCCCGGGCGCTGGGTGCGCGAGGCGACACGCGACAGGGTGTCGCCCGGCCGGACCGTGTACTGGTCGCCTCCGACCGCCGCTGAAGGAGCGGGCGTCGGCGCCGGACGCGGTGCTGCAGCCACCGGCGGCGGCGCGGGAGCACGTGTTGCAGGTGCCGGTGCCGCGGCGATCGGCGCCGGGCTCGGCGCGGCCGGCAGCGGTGCCGGCGCAATCGACGGCGCGACCGGCGCCTGCGCCTGCACCGGCGGCGCGGTACGCATGTTCGGCGGATCGACGAGCAGCGTGAACTCACGGACCAGGCGACCGGTCGACCAGGTCAGCTCGAGGATCACGTCGATGAACGGTTCCTGAATGGCGCGGTCGCTCTGCACGCGCAGGTAGGGCCGGCCATCGGGGCGGCGCGCCAGCACGGCCTGGGTGCCGGCGAGCACGGCGTGGTATTCGACGCCGGCGGCGCGGTAAGCCTCCGGCGACGCGATGCGCACCGAGAGCGTCGACGCTTCCTCGGAGCTCAGCGTCGTGATGTCGATCTCGGCGCGCAGCGTCTCGCCAAGCGCAGACTGCACGTTCAATCGACCCAGCCCCAGGGCCCAGGCATCGACGGTGGTGGACCCCAGCGCGGCGGCGGCGGCCAGCGCGAGGGCGGTACGGGCAGTGAGGAACGTGCGTTTGTTCAAGGCGTCTCCACAAAAGCGTCGGCGGACCCGTTCAGGCCCGCCGCCAGAGCAATCATCTCAGTCCATCGCCGGGCCACCCCCCGCCTGCCCCTACCGATGGGCGACACCGTTGCCGGTGTGCTCGGGGGCGCTAGAGACCCGGCAAACGCCTGGCGCACAGCCTAAATGCCCGAAACCACAATAGCATCAAGCATATAGACTGACAAGCTCATGCAAAACCTGACGTTCTGACCGATCCTGCACGAGCTGTTGCGACTGGTTGCTAAATGTTGCCGCCCGACAACGGGTCACTGATCGAGCAGGATGCGCAGCATGCGGCGCAGCGGCTCGGCGGCGCCCCACAGCAGCTGGTCGCCGATCGTGAACGCGCCGAGGTAGTCCGGGCCCATCGCCAACTTGCGCAGCCGGCCGACCGGGATCGTCATCGTCCCGGTCACAGCCACCGGCGTCAGGTCGCGGATGGTCGCCTCGCGCGTATTCGGAACCACCTTCACCCAATCGTTGTCGGCGGCGATCATCGCTTCGATGTCGGCCAGCGGCACATCCTGCTTCAGCTTGAAGGTCAGCGCCTGGCTGTGGCAGCGCATCGCACCGACGCGCACGCAGAAGCCATCGACCGGCACCGCCGCGCTGCCGAAGCCTTCGCCCTGGCCGAGGATCTTGTTGGTCTCGGCCATGCCCTTCCACTCTTCCTTGGATTGGCCGTCGCCCAAGTCCTTGTCGATCCACGGGATCAACGAGCCGCCGAGCGGCACGCCGAAGTTCGCCGTCTCTTCGGCGCTCAACGCACGCTGCTTGGCGATGACCTGGCGGTCGATCTCGAGGATGGCGCTCTTCGGATCGTCGAGCAGCGCCTTGACCGAGGCGTTGAGCGTGCCGTACTGGGTCAGCAGCTCGCGCATGTGCTGCGCGCCGCCGCCCGAGGCCGCCTGGTAGGTCTGCGTGCTCATCCACTCGACGAGGCCGGCCTTGAACAGCGCGCCGACGCCCATCAGCATGCAGCTGACGGTGCAGTTGCCGCCGATCCAGTTCTTGCCGCCCTTGGCCAGCGCGTTCCTGATCACCGGCAGGTTGACGGGGTCGAGGATGATGACCGCGTCGTCCTTCATGCGCAGCGTCGACGCCGCGTCGATCCAGTGGCCGTTCCAGCCGGCGGCGCGCAGCTTCGGGAAGACCTCGGTCGTGTAGTCGCCGCCTTGCGCGGTGATCACGATGTCGCAGCGCTTCAACTGCGCGATGTCGAACGCGTCCTGCAGCGTGGTTTCGTTCTTCGCCTGCGCCGGGGCGCGGCCGCCGGCATTGCTGGTCGAGAAGAACAGCGGTTCGATCAGGTCGAAGTCACCTTCGGCCTGCATGCGATCCATCAGCACGGAACCAACCATTCCGCGCCAGCCGACCAATCCAACGAGAGCCATGTCAGTACACCTTTCCAGTCAATCCGGACCCCAGGTTCCCTGGCTCGAGTCGCCGGGGTCCAGGTGTGGGGCGAAACGAATCCGGAGCTGGGTCAGCTCTTGGTAATGGTGGTAATGGTTTTGACAGAGGCGCCACGGACGGCCGCAACCACGGCATCACCCATGTCGCGCGTGCTCACCTTCTGCGTTCCCTCGGACCAGATGTCGGCCGTGCGCAGGCCGGCAGACAGCACCGAACGCACCGCGGATTCGATCCGGTCGGCGGCTTCGGCTTGGTCGAGGGAGAAGCGGAGCATCATGGCAGCGGACAGGATTGTAGCCAGAGGATTGGCGATTCCCTTGCCCGCGATGTCAGGCGCGCTGCCGTGGCTCGGTTCGTACAGGCCCTTGTTGTTGCGATCGAGCGAGGCCGAGGGCAGCATGCCGATCGAGCCGGTCAGCATCGCCGCCTCGTCCGACAGGATGTCGCCGAACATGTTGCCGGTGACGACGACGTCGAACTTCTTCGGCGCCTTGACCAGTTGCATCGCCGCGTTGTCGACGTACATGTGCTCGAGCTCCACGTCCGAGTACTGCGCATGGACCTCGGTGACCACGTCCTTCCAGAACTGGAAGGTCTCGAGCACGTTGGCCTTGTCGACGCTGGTGACCTTCTTGCCGCGCTTGCGGGCGGCCTGGAACGCGATGTGCGCGATGCGCTCGATCTCCGGCTTCGAGTAGCGCATCGTGTCGAAGGCTTCCTCGGCGCCGGGGAAGTGGCCGTCGACGGCCACGCGGCGGCCGCGCGGCTGGCCGAAGTAGATGTCGCCGGTGAGCTCGCGGATGATCAGGATGTCCAGCCCCGCGACGAGCTCCGGCTTCAGCGACGAGGCATGCGTCAGCTGCTCGTAGCAGATCGCCGGACGGAAGTTGGCAAAGAGGCCGAGGTGCTTGCGCAGGCCGAGGATCGCCTGCTCGGGCCGCAACGCGCGCTCGAGCTTGTCGTACTTCCAGTCGCCGACCGCGCCGAACAGCACCGCGTCGGCGGCCTTCGCCAGGTTCAGCGTCGATTCGGGCAGCGGGTGGCCATGCGCCTCGTAGGCGGCGCCGCCGACCAGTGCCTGCTCGCTCTCGAACTGCAGGTCCAGCGCCTTCAGCACCTTCACGGCTTCGGCGACGATTTCGGTACCGATGCCGTCGCCCGGCAGGATCGCGATCTTCATGGGGATGTCTTTCGAAGGATCAGTGGGAATCTCGGGGGTCGGCCAGCCAGTGCACCAGGCGGTACTCGCAGGCCTTGAAGACGACATAGGCGGCCATCGCGACGAAGCCGCTGACCAGCAGCTCGGCCAGCTGCATCGCGCCGCCGTCCATCAGGCCGTCCCAGCCGTGGTCGAGCAGCAGCGCCCCGTTGGCGCGCAGCAGGAAGAACAGGTTCAGCGTGCCCAGGCCGAAGCCGAAGAAGGCGAGCGTCATCACGACGTAGCTGAGCCACAGGCGGCTCAGCACGATGCGATGGAACCAGCGCTTGATCGCCGCCATGGCTTGCGCGCGTCAGAGCTCGCGGTGCGCGAGCCAGGGCATGCGCGCCAGCCGCTCGGCCTCGAAGGCCTTGATCTTGTCGGCGTGGCGCAAGGTCAGGCCGATGTCGTCGAAGCCGTTGACGAGGCAGTACTTGCGGAAGGGCTGCACGTCGAAGCCGATCTCGCTGCCGTCGCCCTTGACGATGACCTGCCGCGGCAGGTCGATCGTCAGGCGATAGCCCGCAAAGGCATGGACTTCGTCGAACAGCTGGCTCACGGTCGACGCCGGCAGCACGATCGGCAGCACGCCGTTCTTGAAGCAGTTGTTGAAGAAGATGTCGGCGAAGCTGGGCGCGATCAGCGCACGGAAGCCGTACTGCTCGAGTGCCCAGGGCGCGTGCTCGCGGCTCGAGCCGCAGCCGAAGTTGTCGCGCGCGAGCAGGATCGACGCGCCGGCGTAGCGAGACTGGTTCAGCACGAAGTCCGGGTTCGGCTTGCGCGTGGCCGGATCCTGGCCGGGCTCGCCGTGGTCGAGGTAGCGCCACTCGTCGAACAGGTTCGGCCCGAAGCCGGCGCGCTGGATCGACTTCAGGAACTGCTTCGGGATGATCGCGTCGGTGTCGACGTTGGCGCGGTCCATCGGGGCGACGAGGCCCGCGTGCACGGTGAAGGCTTGCATGGAAGGAGTCCTCGTCAGATGCGACGGATGTCGACGAAATGGCCGTTCAGCGCGGCCGCGGCGGCCATCGCCGGGCTGACCAGGTGGGTGCGCCCGCCCGCACCCTGCCGGCCTTCGAAGTTGCGGTTGCTGGTCGACGCGCAGCGCTCGCCGGGCTCGAGCCGGTCGGCGTTCATCGCCAGGCACATCGAGCAGCCGGGCTCGCGCCATTCGAAGCCGGCGGCCTTGAAGATCTCGTGCAGCCCTTCGGCCTCGGCCTGCGCCTTCACCAGGCCCGAGCCCGGCACGACCAGCGCCAGCCGCACGTTGCTCGCCACCTTGCCGCCGATGCGGCGCACGACGGCGGCCGCTTCGCGCATGTCCTCGATGCGGCTGTTGGTGCACGAGCCGATGAAGACCTTGTCGATGCGCACATCCGCAATGGCCTTGTTCGGCTCCAGCCCCATGTAGGCCAGCGCGCGCTCGATCGCGCCGCGCTTGACCTCGTTCTTCTCCTTGTCCGGATCGGGAATGCGGTCGTCGATCGACAGCACCATCTCGGGCGAGGTGCCCCAGGTGACCTGCGGCTTGAGCTGGCTGGCGTCGAGCTCGACCACCTTGTCGAAGTGCGCGCCGGGGTCCGAGCGCAGCGTGCGCCAGTGCGTGGCCGCCTGCTCGAACTCGACGCCGCTCGGGCTGAACGGCCGACCCTTGACGTACTGGATGGTCGTTTCGTCGACGGCCACGAGGCCCGCGCGCGCGCCGGCCTCGATCGCCATGTTGCACACCGTCATGCGGCCTTCCATGCTCAAGGCGCGTATCGCCGAGCCGCCGAATTCGATCGTGTAGCCGTTGCCGCCGGCGGTGCCGATCTTGCCGATGATCGCCAGCACGATGTCCTTCGCGGTCAGGCCGCGCGGCAGCTGGCCGTCGACCTTGACGAGCAGGTTCTTGGCCTTCTTCGCCAACAGCGTCTGCGTCGCCAGCACGTGCTCGACCTCGCTGGTGCCGATGCCATGCGCCAGCGCGCCGAAGGCGCCGTGCGTCGACGTGTGGCTGTCACCGCAGACAACCGTCATGCCCGGCAGCGTGGCGCCCTGCTCCGGGCCGATCACGTGCACGATGCCCTGGCGCTTGTCGAGGAACGGAAAGTACGCCGCGGCGCCGAAGGCGGCGATGTTCTTGTCCAGCGTCGTGATCTGCTGCTTGCTGATCGGGTCGGCGATGCCGTCGTAGCCGCGCTCCCAGCCGGTGGTCGGCGTGTTGTGGTCGGCGGTCGCGACCACCGAGCTGACGCGCCAGACCTTGCGGTTCGCCAGGCGCAGGCCCTCGAAGGCCTGCGGGCTGGTGACCTCGTGCACCAGGTGGCGGTCGATGTACAGCACGGCCGTGCCGTCGTCTTCGGTGTGGACGACGTGCTCGTCCCAGAGCTTGTCGTAGAGGGTGCGGGCGGCGCTCATCAGTACCGCCCGGCCGTTCCGAAGGTACTGAGCGCCCCCTTGGGGGGCAGCGAACGGAGTGAGCGTGGGGGTGTCATGTCAAGGCTTCCTCGGTCGGGGGCGGGATTGTCGCGCTGCGGGCTTCGGCTCGGAAGCCGTTGCTGCAGGCGCAGGGGAATCGGATGCGGTCGGGCACAGCGCGTCGACGAAACGCTGCACGACGGTCGGCAGCACCGGCTGCGGCTTGACGGCCAGCAGGTAGTGGCGGCGCGCCCAGTCCTCGTTCAGCGCCAGCGGCTGCACGGCGAAGATGCGGCTCGCGCGCTCTGCCACCACGGCGGGCAGGATCGCAACGCCGAGACCGGCCTCGACCAGCTGCGCGATGGCGTCGAAACCGCGCACCTGCACGCGCTCGGCCAGCGGCCGACCGAGCGCCTGTGCGCGTTCGCGCATCAGCTCGTGTGCGGCGGCGCCGAGGTGCAGGCCGACGATGTCGAAATCGAGCAGCGCGTCGAAGGCCACGGCGCGGCGCCTGGCCAGCACATGGCCGCGCGGCACCAGCACCGCGAGCGTGCCTTCGTGGTACGGCCGGCATGCGAGCTCGGCCTCGTGCTGCGGCGGCACGAAGATGCCGACATCGGCGCGGCCGCTGGCGACCGCCGCTTGCACCTCGGCGCTGGTCAGGTCTTCCAGACTGATGCGGATGCCGGGATGGGCCTTCGAGAACGTTGCCAGGTCGGCCGGCAGCCATTCGGCGATCGCGCTGGCGTTGGCGGCGATGCGCAGGTGGCCCTTGACGCCGCGCGAGAACTCGACGACCTCGCTCTCCAGCGCATGCAGCGATGTGTTCAGCGAGCGGATGTGGCGCACCAGCGCCCGGCCCGCCTCCGTCGGCTCGACGCCACGCGCGCGGCGCTCGAACAGCGCGACGCCGAGCCGCGCCTCGAGGTCCGACAGCCGCTTGCTCGCCGCGGCCAACGCCAGGTGCTCGCGCTCGGCGCCGCGCGTGATGCTGCGCGTCTCGGCGATGGCGAGCACGAGGTTCAGGCTGGTGAGGTCGAAGCGCATGGCAGTCGTTGGCAAGACCGCGATGATGCGCGAAGGCTTGCAGTCCTGCGCACGGGAAACCGAAATCCAGGATTCGCGGATGGCGAAGGCTGCAGCGTCGTGCAGCCGCCGGCGCGGCCCCCTTCACCGCGTCACGACCGTTGCTGCGCCGCCAGCACCTCACGCACCGCCGCCAGCTGCCGCCGCGACACCGCGAGCCAGTCGCCGTTGCTCATCTGCAGCGACCAGCCCTCCTCGCCCTCGTCGTCGGCGCGGCGTTCGAGCGCGCGCACGGCCGAGACCGCGACGACCGCGTTGCGGTGCACGCGCAGGAAGCCGGGGCCCAGGCGCTGCTCGAGGTCGGCGAGCGCGTCGTCGAGCACCCAGCGGCCGCGCTGGCTGCACAGCGTCACGTACTTCTGCTCGGCCTTCAGGTAGAGCACTTCGGTCGCCGGCACGCGCAGCACGCGGCCGCGGTCGCTGACCACCAGCGTCGGCCCGGACGGCGCGCTCTCGGCGTGCTGCGCGCGCCGTTCGGCGACGCGCAGCAGCGCCGCCTGCAGGCGCTCGCGCCGCACCGGCTTGGTCAGGTAGTCGGTGGCATCGACCTCGAACGCGCGCAGCGCATGGTCGGCATGCGCGGTGACGAAGACCACCAGCGGCGGCTCGGGCTGGCGGCGCAGGTCGTCGGCGAAGTACAGGCCGTCGCGGCCGGGCATCGCGATGTCGAGCAGCACGACGTCGCAGGCCGTCTGCTGCAGCAGCGCCAGCGCGGCGGCGGCATCGCCGGCTTCACCGACCACGCGCGCCGGCGGCTCGGCATTGCCTTCGACCAGGCCGCGCAGGCGCAGGCGAGCCAGCGGCTCGTCGTCGACGATCAGCACGGTCAGCGGCGGGCGTTCGGTGGTCATGTCAAAGAGGCAGGTCGATGCGGGCACGGAACAGGCCATCGACGATGCCGGTCTCGAGCCCGGCGGCGACATCGTGCAGCAGGCGCAGCCGTTCGCGCACGTTGGCCAGGGCGATGCCGCTGCCGGGCGGGCCGGGCTCGTCGGGCAGCGTATTGGTGACGATCAGCTCGACCATGCCCAGCCGCGCCCGCGTGCACACCTGGATGCGGCCGCCGTCGAGCGCCGGCTCGATGCCGTGGCGCACCGCATTCTCGACCAGCGGCTGCAACACCAGCGGCGGCACGCGTGCCGCGGCGGCGGCCGGGTCGAGGTCCCAGGCGATCTGCAGCCGGTCGCCGAAGCGCAGCTTCTCGATCGCCAGGTAACGCTGCGCGAGCTCGATCTCCTCGTCCAGCGTCACCGCGGCGCCGGTCTCGGCGAGTGCCGCGCGGAAGAGCTGCGCCAGGTCCTCGAGCACGGTCTCGGCACGGTCGGGGTCGATGCGCACCAGCGCCAGCGCGGTGTTCAGCGCGTTGAACAGGAAATGTGGCCGGATGCGCGACTGCAGCTCGGCAAGGCGGGCGCCGATCTCGATCGGCTGCGCGGCGCGCGAGCGCAGGCCGAGCCAGCTCCAGACCATCGTCGCGATCGCTGCGCCACTGGCCGCTGCCGCGCCGGCGGCGTACGCCGTCGGCGGCGCAAGCGCCAGCACCGCGATCGAGCCCCAGCCGACCACCGCGGCCAGCGCACCGAGCAGCGCCACCAGCACCAGCCGCACGCGGCGTCGCCGCCGGCCGAGCCAGGGCCGCAGCCCGCAAACGGTCGGCAGCCAGATCAGGCTGGCGCCGAGTGAGGCGAAGGCCAGCGTCGCCGAGTTCGCCAGCCATTCGCCGAGGCTTGCCGCCGCCGGCAACGCGGCCACAGCCACGGCCACCTGCACGAACACCATCACGCGCAGGCACAGCGCGGGCCGGCAGAGGTCGAACTGCGAACTCAGGCGTTCGCGTTCGCGCAGCTCGTGGTCGTGCAACGGGTCGAAGCGGCTCCGCTCGAAAAAGGCACTGCGGCCGTGCGGCTGCCGCGTCGTGTCGGGCCACAGGCTCGCGGGGCGGCTGTTCGATTCACCCGAGCGATGCGTCGGTGTCTCGGGTTCGGAACGGGTCGGCGTGGCCATCTGGACTCAGTCGGCGTCGGGCCGCTCCCAAGCCGACTGAACGCACCCTCGGGGGGCAGCGAGCAACGCGAGCGTGGGGGCTGGCATCTCCGTCGAGTCCCGTCATGAGAGGTGGCCGGGATAATACGGGCTTCGGCCGCGCACCCGTGCAGCCCGTTCCTCGCCTTCCACCGCAGCATGTCCGGCAATCAACTCGACAAGAAGTCCCAGGCCTGGTCGGCCCTGTTTTCCGAACCGATGAGCGAGCTCGTCAAGCGCTACACCGCGAGCGTCGGCTTCGACCAGCGCCTGTGGCGTGCCGACATCGACGGCAGCCTGGCGCATGCGCGCATGCTGGCCGCGCAAGCCATCATCGGCGCGCAGGACCTGGCCGACATCGAGCGCGGCATGGCGCAGATCGTGTCGGAGATCGAAGCCGGCACGTTCGAATGGAAGCTCGAGCTCGAGGATGTGCACCTGAACATCGAGGCGCGGCTGACGCAGCTGGTCGGCGACGCGGGAAAAAGGCTGCACACCGGCCGCTCGCGCAACGACCAGGTCGCCACCGACGTGCGGCTGTGGCTGCGCGGCGAGATCGACCGCATCGCGCCGCTGCTCGGCGACATGCAGCGCGCGATGGTCGAGCTGGCGGCTCAGCATGCCGACACCGTGATGCCCGGCTTCACGCACCTGCAGGTGGCGCAGCCGGTGAGCTTCGCGCACCACCTGCTGGCCTACGTCGAGATGTTCGCGCGCGACGCCGAGCGCCTGGCCGACGTGCGCAAGCGCCTGAACCGCCTGCCGCTGGGCGCCGCGGCGCTGGCCGGCACCAGTTATCCGCTCGACCGCCATGCCGTCGCGCGCACGCTCGGCTTCGACGGTATCTGCGAGAACTCGCTCGACGCCGTCAGCGACCGCGACTTCGCGCTCGAGTTCGCCTCGTTCGCCTCGATCACGATGGTCCACGTGTCGCGGCTGGCCGAGGAGATCGTGCTGTGGATGAGCCAGAACTTCGGCTTCATCGACCTGGCCGACCGCTACTGCACCGGCTCGTCGATCATGCCGCAGAAGCGCAACCCCGATGTCGCCGAGCTGGCGCGCGGCAAGAGCGGCCGCGTGGTCGGCCACCTGATGGCGCTGATCACGCTGATGAAGGGCCAGCCGCTGACCTACAACAAGGACAACCAGGAAGACAAGGAGCCGCTGTTCGACACCGTCGACACCGTCTCCGACACGCTGCGCATCATGGCCGAGATGGTCGCCGGCATCGTCGTCAAGCCCGAGGCGATGGAGCGCGCCGCTTTGCGCGGTTACGCGACCGCCACCGACCTCGCCGACTACCTGGCGAAGAAGGGCCTGCCCTTCCGCGATGCGCACGAGATCGTCGCGCATGCCGTCAAGCGCGCGATGCAGCAGGGGGTCGACCTGGCGGCGCTGCCGCTGGCCGAGCTGCAGGCTTTCCATCCGAAGATCGAGGCCGACGTGCTGCCCTGCTTAAGCCTGCGCGGCTCGCTGGAAGCGCGCCGCGTCGCCGGCGGCACGGCGCCCGAGCAGGTGCGTGCGCAGGTCGCGCGGCACCGCGTGCGACTCGGCTGACGCGTCGTTCGAGCGCTAGAACGGCAGCGTCAGCTCCAGCAGCAGCAGGTGCTGGCGCCGCCCTTCGAGTGCACCGAAGGCCGGCCCGGCGTGGAAGCGCGAGGCGATCAGCTTCAGCACCGGGCCTTGCCACTCGTCGAGCGCCAGCACCAGGTCGATCGCCGTGCCCAGGCGCGCGAAGCGGCCGGCCGGCTCGGTCGACACGTGCGCGCCGCGCAGCTGCGGCGAGGGCACCTGCTGGCGATAACGGTGCAGCACCAGGTCGATCGAGCTGCCGTCGAGGATCGACAGGCCGGCGCCGAGGCTCCTGATGCGCAGGTTCGACAGCTCGGGCTCGAGCAGCACGCCGTAGTGCGGGTAGCGTTTGACGCCGCCGTTGCCGGCCTCGTTGGCCTGCAGGCCGGTCTGGCGAAAGTTGCGGTCGGTGGCGGCATCGGGCGCGCCGCCCGAGCCCTGCGCGAATCCGGCGAACAGGCGCGGGTCGTGCTCGCCCGACAGCGTCCAGCGCAGCCCGGCGTCGAAGGCCCAGCCGCGCAGCCGGTGCCGCTGCATGCTGTCGACCACCCCCGGCGCCTCGTCGCCATAGCGGATGCGGCGTTCGCGGCCGCGCAGCAGCGCGCCGTCGAAGCGGTGATCGAGCCGACCCGCGGCGCCGAGCTCGATGCGGCCGTGCGCACCGATGCCGAACCAGGTGCCGTCGACGTCCGACTCGTCCTGCGCCGCGGCCGCAACGACCTGGCCCGGCGTCTCGGCAGCCGAACGGTCGCGCTGGTGCAGCAGCATCAGGTGGCGCTCGAAAGCCTTGTCGTGCGACCAGGTGGCCTGCGCCAGCCAGCGCCGCACGCGCTGGCGCTCGGGATCGATGCCGCGGCGGTCGCTGCGCACGCGGGCCTGCTCGCGCGCCAGCGCGGCGATGACTTCGAGATCGTCGACGTCGTAGCTGGCGCGCAGCGCGTCGAGCTCCTCGTCCCACCACCAGCGCCGCTCGTCCTCGAACTTCAGCCGCCCGATGTCGACATCGACGCCGCTGCCGCGCAGGTTGCGGCGGTGCAGCCAGAACTCGCCCCGCTCGACGAAGCGTGCCGTCGGCCCGCCGGCGCTGCCGGCGACACGTTCGCGCTCGGCCGCCAGGCGCAGCTGGGCGAAGGCCGACCAGTGCTCGTCGAACGGATAGAAGGCCTCCAGCTCGAGCACGCCGACGCGCTGCGAACGCTTGCGCGCCGCGCCGCCCAGGCCGGGCGCGCGCTGCGTGCCGAGCTCGAGCACGAGCTCGCCGCTCAAGGTGAGCGGCCGCCCGGCCAGGTCGATGGTGTGCGGATGGTCGGGCCGGCGCTTGTCCTCGCGCTCCGTCAGTCGCTCGCGCAGGCTCTCGGTGCGATGGGTCTCCAGCTGGGTCGGCGGCGGCTCGGCGGCCGCTGCCGCGGTGATGAGCACACTGCACAAGCCGCAGCACAGGCTGGTCGGCATCATGCGTGCAGGTCCCGTCCGGTTTGGCGACCGGCGATGTTAGCGGCGACCAGCGGCGCGGGTCTCACCGGCAGCAGCGGTAGCCGATCCCGATCGAGGCGCTGACGGCCTGGTCGCGTGGCGTCAGCGGACTGGCCGCCGCGCCGCCTTGCAGCGAGCTCAGGCCGACCTGCGCATACAGCACCCAGTGCGGCGCCAGCGTGGTCGCGACGCCGGTGCCGATCGTCCAGTCGCGCAGCCCGGCGCCGGGCCGGTAGACCGCCGGCGCGCCACGCGCGTGCGCCGCCGGGTCGATGCCGTACCAGGTCTGCATGTGACGGGCGTCGGCCCAGGTCAGACCGGCCGCGGCACTCCATTCGCTGCGCTCGCCGAGCGGGTGGCGCCAGCCGATGCCGGCACCCAGCAGCGCCCCGCCGCCGCGTCCGAGCACATCCTGCGTCAGCGACGCCGACAAGGTCCATTGCCGGTCGAGCGCCTGGCTGGCGTAGACGCGGGCGCGCAAGGTGCGCGGGATGTCGGGCAGGCCGCTGAGCGTGGGCGAGCGCGCGGCGCGCCGGCCACTGTCGATGCGCGCGCCGATGCCGAGCTTGAAGCCGTCGGTCCTCAGCAGCTCCGCGCTGGCGCCCGAGCCACGCGCGCCGTTGCCGAAGTCCATCAGCTGCGCCGAGCGCGAGGTGCCGATGCGCCAGCGGCCGTGCTGCAGCACCCACAGCGGGCGCAGGCGCAGCTCGTGCTGCCCCGCACCGGCGTAGATCGGCGACCAGGCCAGCGCGCCGCCGAGCGCCCAACGTGCCTGGGGCTCGCCGTCCTGCGCCGGCGCCGCGGCGGCAGCGCAGCTCAGGGCCAGGGCGGTGCAGGCACGAGCGGCAGCGGTGGTCATGCCCGCAGCATCGGCGGTGCGGCTTAGCACTCGCTTAAGCCGGGCGCGGCGCACTAAGTCCGGCGTAAGTCGTGCCGGCGCACACTGGCGCGGCTACGATCTGCCGCTGCTGCCCGCACACCTGCCGAATGCGCCTGCTCCTCGTCGAAGACGACACGATGATCGGCCGCGGCCTGCGCCAGGCGATGGCTGCGGCCGGCTTCGCCGTCGATTGGGTGCGCGACGGCCGCACCGCCGAGCTGGCGCTGGCCAACGGCGTCTACGACCTGGCGCTGCTCGACCTGGGCCTGCCGCGCCAGGACGGCCTGACGCTGCTGCGAGCCCGGCGCGGCCGCGGCGACGCGACGCCGGTGATGATCGTCACCGCGCGGGATGCCGTGGCCGAGCGCGTCGCCGGGCTCGACGCCGGCGCCGACGACTACGTGCTGAAACCCTTCGACCTGGACGAGCTGCTGGCGCGCGCCCGCGCCCTGCTGCGCCGGCACCACGGCAGTACGTCGCCGCTGTTGCGGGCCGGTGACCTGGTGCTCGACCCGAAGCGCAAGCTGCTGACGCTGCAGGGCCAGCCGGTCGAGCTGTCGGCGCGCCAGCTGGCCTTGCTGGAAGCGTTGATGCGGCGGCCCGGCGCGGTGCTGTCACGCGAGCAGCTCGAAGAGTCGGTCTACGGCTGGGGCGAGGAAGTCGACAGCAACGCGATCGAGGTGCACCTGCACAACCTGCGCCGCAAGCTCGGCAGCCAGCGCATTCGCAACGTGCGCGGCGTCGGCTACCGCATCGCGGAGGATTGATGCGCTCGCTCGAGCGCCAGTTGCTGGCCTGGCTGCTGGCCGCGCTGCTGTTCGGCACCGCGGTGCTGGCCACGGTGTCCTACGTCGTGACGCTGGAGGAGGTCGACGAGACCTTCGACGACAGCCTGCGCCAGATCGCGCTGGCGGTGGCCGGCACGCCCGGCGGCGCGGCCGCGCTGCCGCCGCGCCCGGCGCGCGCCGCGGTCGACGACGACCGCAGCGAGATCGATTTCGTCACGCAGGTCTGGACGCCGGACGGGCAGCTCGCCTACAGCTCGCACCCGGGCCTCGAGCTGCCGTTCTCGCGCCGCGAAGGCCATGCCCGCATCAGAGGCAGCGACGGCAACGGTGGCGATTGGCACCGCTACACCGTGGTCACCGAACAGCGCGTCGTGCAGGTCGCGCAGCGTGCCGACGAGCGCAGCGATTTCGCGCTCGACAGCGCCCTGACGGTGATGTGGTCGCTCGCGGCGATGGTCGGCGTGCTGGCCGCGTTGCTGGTGGCGGCGCTGCGGCGCGGGCTGCGCCCGCTCGGCCGCGCGACGCGCAGCGTGGCCGAACGCAGCGCGACTTCGCTCGAGCCGATCGGCGAAGCCGGCCTGCCGCGTGAGCTCCAACCGCTGCTGCGGGCGATCAACGAGCTGCTGCAGCGGCTGTCGGAGGCGCTGGCGACGCAGCGCCGCTTCGTCGCCGACGCGGCGCACGAGCTGCGCACGCCGGTGACCGCGCTGCGGCTGCAGCTGCAGCTGCTGCAGCGCGCCGACGATGAGGCCGACCGCGCGGCGGCGCTGGCCGAGCTGGCCAGCGGCATCGAGCGTGCGCAGCACCTGATCGAGCAGTTGCTGCACCTGTCGCGGCTGGAGCCGGACGCGGCCACGCGGCCGTTCGAGCCGGTCGACCTGGGCGCGCTGGCGCGCGCGGTGGTCGGCAGCCTGAGCATCAAGGCCGACCACAAGGGCATCGACCTCGGCGCCGATGCCGAGCACGGCCTGCGCGTGCCCGGCGACGTGCACCAGCTGACGATCCTGCTGAGCAACCTGGTCGAGAACGCGCTGCGCCACGGCCGCAGCGGCGGCATCGTCGACGTGCGGGCGGACCGGCTCGGACCGCACCCGATGCTGCAGGTGATCGACGACGGCCCCGGCATCGCTGCATCGGAACGCGCCCGCGTGTTCGACCGCTTCTACCGCGGCGAAGGCGCCCGCGCGGAATCGGCCGACGAAGGCTGCGGCAGCGGCCTCGGCCTGGCCATCGTCAAGGCGATCGCGCAGCGCCATGGGGCCGACGTCAGCCTGCACGACGGCCCCGCCGGCCGCGGGCTGGAGGTGCGCGTCGTCTTCGCTGCCGCAGCGCCGCCCGCGGCAGCCGCGGCATGAGGCGCCGGCCGCAGGCGCGGCGCTCACGCGGCCACCGCCGGGGCCAGCCAGCGGCTGAGCCGCACCAACGCGACGCCGGCCTGGCGCAGCGCCACGGCAAAGTCCGCGCCACGCAGCTGCGCGAATTCGTTCTCCCGCGCGCGGCCGATCGGATCGGGCGTGCCGTCGGGCAGCGCCGGGTGGCACATCAGCAGGTCGCCGTCGCCGCACTGCGCCAGCCACTGCTGCAGCCGGCGCGGATGGGCCGCCGCGGCGGCGTGGAAATCATAGACGCCGAGCAAGCGCGCATTGAGCGGATAACCCAGCCGCTGAGCGGCCTCGGCGAAGCGGTGCCCGCCGAGCGCGGCGACCAGCGCCGCCTTGCCGCCGGCGAGGCCGTGCAAGCGGCCGGCCGGGGCGCGGGTACGGCGCAGCCACGGCCGCCGTTGCGGATAACGCTCATCCAGAACGGCCAGCAGCGCCTCGCCGATCAGCGGCAGCTGATGCACGTGGCGATGCCCGTCGACGAAGTCCGGCGGCCGGCCGAGCGCCTGCTCGAAGGCCGTCAGCTGGACCTCGATGCGCTGCCGCAGCAGCGCGCGGTCGAGCCGACCGCTGTAGGCGCGCAGGATCAGCGCCGGCAGCGCCAGCGGCGCGGCATCGGCGCCGACATCCAGGTGCAGGCCGATGTCGATGCCGCCGCGGTCGAGCCGGCGCAGCGCGGGCAGCCCGCAGCCCCAGGCCGGCGCCTCGACCATGCAGGAGACGGCGGTGAGCCGGCCGGCCTGCGCCAGCGCGACGATCGCCTCGTTGATGCCGCAGCGCAGGCCGAAGTCGTCGGCGCAGACGGCGATGCGGCGCAGGCGCTGCGCTTCGCACTCGTCGGCGCTGCCGCCGCGGCGGTGCACCTGGGGCTGGTGCTGATGCTGGTCAACGGCGGGCTGCTCGCACCGCTGCAAGCCAACGTGGCCGGCTGGATCGTGGCGCTGGGGGTCTCGTTCGCCGGCCACCGATGTTTCAGTTTCGCCGCGCAGCGCGCGCCGCTGGGCCGCGCCGCCGTCCGCTTCAGCGCGCTCTCGGCGGCCGGCTTCGTGCTCAACGAGGCCGCCTACGCCGGCCTGCTGCACGGCGGCTGGCGCTACGAGCCTGCGCTCGCCGCGGTGCTGCTGGGCATCGCCGCGCTCACCTATCTGCTGGCGCGTCACTGGGCGTTCCGGGGCACTGCAGCGCCGCCCGCGTCGCGGCATCGCCGCTGTCGACGCGCCACAGCCCGGCGCGCTGCGCCTGCGCCACCGGCCGCGCGTGCGCCAGAAATGGCGCGCGCCGCGCCGCATCCGGCGGAGCCACGATCCAGCTGATGCGGTGCTGGCACAGCCGCGGCGCGAACCGGTTGCGCTCGAGCAGCACCGCCGCGCCGGCGGACGGCGCGAAGGCCGCGGCATCGGACAGTTCGCGGCGCCAGTTGTCGAACGTCGCCAGCGCGGGGTCGTGCCAGTCCTGCACGACGGCGACCGACCGGGGCAACGGGGCGTAGAAGCGCAGGTCGTAGAACAGGCCGTCGACGAACAGCACCGGCTCGCCGGCCGCGCGCTGCGCCGCCAGCGCCAACGCCAGCGGCTGCGTCGAACCGGGCTGGCGCACCAGCAACAGCAGCAGTGCACCGAGGCACAGCGTGACGCCGAGACCGGCGCTGGCGCGCCAGGCCAGCGCCGCGCGGCGCGACCGGGCGGCCCAGGCCAGTCCGGCCGCGGCCACCAGCACCGCCAGCGGCGCCAGCAGCGGCAGCATGTAGCCGATGAGCTTCGAGCGCGGCACCGAGAAGAACACCAGCACCACCAGCAGCCAGCAGCCCATCAACGACCATGGCGCCGCGCCCGGTGCCGCGCCGGCCGCCCGCCTGACGCCCCAAAGCCACGGCCACCACGGCAGGCACAACAACGCCAGCACCGCCGGGTAGAACCACGCCGGCTGCACGTTGTTGAAGCCACCCCGGGCGTAGCGGTGCAGCTGCTGGCCGACGAAGAAGTAGTCGGCGAAGCCCGGGTGGCGCAGCTCCACCAGCACGAACCACGGCGCGGCGATCGCGGCGAAGAGCAGCCAGCCCGGCCACCAGGCCAGCAGACGCGCCTGCGCCAGCCGGCGCTGGCACGCGAGCCACGCCAGCAGCACCAGCAGCGGCAGCACGATGCCGATCAGCCCCTTGGCCAGCACGCCCAGCGCCGCCAAGGCGAAGCCGGCGGCCCGTGCCGGGCGCGGCGCCTGACCGGATCCGGCGGCGGCGCTCTGCAGGGCGTGCGCCCAGGCCAACAGTGCCAGGCCGATGCAGGCGGCGACCAGCATGTCGCAGTTGGCGAACTGCGCACCGATGAAGTACATCGGCTGCGTCAGCAGCGCCAGCAGGCTGGCGCGCGCCAGCGCCGCGCCGGCCCAGCGCCGCAGGTACAGGTACAGCCCCGCCGCCAGCGCGCTGGCACCGAGCAGCGAGGCCGCGCGCGCCGCCCACTCGTGCTGGCCTAACAACGCCAGCGCGGCGGCCGTCAGCCAATAGAACAGCGGCGGCTTGTGGAAGAACGGCAGCCCATCCAGGCGCGGCGTCAGCCAGTCGCCCGACTGCAGCATCTCCAGCGCCACGCCGACGTAGCGGCCCTCGTCCGGGAGCGCCAGTGCGCGCAGGCCGGCGCCGGCGCCGAGCCAGGCGACGATCGCCGCGAGCACACCGAGCGCTTCGGCCGGCCACCAGCTCAGTGGGCCGCCCCGGGCGGCGCTCATGACTCGCGCGATGGCAGCCCCCGGCCCCATGCGCGCTTGACGACGTACAGCGGCCGCGCCTTGACCTCGTCGAAGATGCGACCGACATACTCGCCGAGGATGCCGATCGACACCAGCTGCACCCCGAGCAGGAACAGCAGGCTGACGATGACGGTGGTCCAGCCCGGCACCGGGTGGCCGTACAGCAGCGCCTGCAGCGCGACGAAGCCGCCGTAGCCGAAGCCGATCAGCGCCAGCACGCCGCCGAACAGACCGGCGGCGCGCAGCGGCCAGGTGCTGAAGGCGGTCAGGCCGTCGATCGACAGGCGCAGCAGCCGCCACAGGCCGAAGCGGCTGCGCCCGTGCGCGCGCGGCGGCGGCGCGTAGGGCAGCGCCACCGCGTCGTAGCCGACCCAGGCGTAGAGGCCCTTCATGAAGCGGCGACGCTCCGGCAGCGCCAGCAGCGCATCGACGACCACGCGGTCCATCAGCCGGAAGTCGCCCGCACCGGCCGGCAGGGTGACCCCGCTGGCCGCGTTCATCAGGCGATAGAAGACCGCCGCGCCGAGGCGCTTCAGCAGGCCCTCGTCGGCGCGCCCGCTGCGCGCGGCGTAGACCATGTCGGCGCCGCGCCGCCACAGCGCGAGCATCTCGGCGATCAGCGCCGGCGGGTGCTGCAGGTCGGCATCCATCGTCAGCACCACCTCGCCGCAGGCGGCGCCCAGGCCGGCCGTCAGCGCCGCCTCCTTGCCGAAGTTGCGCGCCAGCTGCAGCACGCGCAGGCCCGGCCGCAGCGCGGCCTCGGCCAGCAGCGCAGCGGTGCCGTCGGTGCTGCCGTCGTCGACGAGGATCAGCTCCCAGTCGCAGCCGCAGTGCTGCAGGGCCTCGTCGAGTTGCGGCAGCAGCAGCGCCAGGTTGCGCGCCTCGTTCCAGCACGGCACGACGCACGACAGCCGCGGCCGCGCGCTGCGCCCGGGCGGCAGACGCGCCGGCGTGGCGTGCGCGGGGTCGTCGGTGCGCGCCGCTGCGGGCGCATGCGACGGCGCCGCGACACGCAGCAAGGCAGGAGCGAACGGTGGATTCATGGCGCGGCGGGGCGGGCTGTGACCCGCCGCAGTGTGAGAACGCTCGCTTAGCGGACGCTTAAGCCATCAGGGCAGCTTCTTCTCCGCCTCGCTGATCGGCTGCCCTTTGTCGAAGATGATCTTCCACACGCCGGGCGCTTCCTGGCGCCAGACCGAGTTGAAGCGCGACGTGCGCTTGCCCGACGGATCGCGCACCGGACCCGACGAATGTGCCAACGTGCCGTCGGCCAGCACGTCGACCTGGTCCGGCTCCCACGAGAACGGCGCTTCCTTGCCGTCGTAGAACTGCTTCCAGACCTCGACCACCGCGGCCTTGCCGCGCAGCACGCGCGTATTGCCGTAGAAGATCGTCTGCTCGGACAGGTGGCGCGTGAACGCCGCGAGGTCGCGGTCGGCCATCGACTTCGCGAAGGCGCGCTCTGCCGCCTCGACCTGCTTGCGCAGCACCTCGAGGTCCGGCGCCTGCGCTGCTGCACCGGCACTCATCGCGGCCACCCACAGGCCCGCCGCGATCCGAACGGCAGCCCGCATTTCAACGCGAGGCCGCAGGCAGTGCCTGCGGCTCTTCGTGCAGCAACCAGAACAGCAGGATCAGCGCCGCCGCGCCGCCGATCGGGAACAGCAGCACCGCGGCCGCGATGGCGCCGAACACGGTGCGGCCCATGCGATGCGCGCCGATGCCCAGCAGCACCCAGTGCAGCGGCAGCGCGAGCGCGATCACCAGCCCGAGGGCGACGGTGCGCGGCACCGACTCGACCGTCGAATAGACCATCGGCGGCAGGAACATCGTGATCGCGGCGACCGCGGCGATCAGCGCCAGCGCCGAGTCGGCGAGGGCCCGGCGGGCCGGCTTGTTGGGCATGGTGGCATCTCCGAACGAGGTCGGTCGATCGTACGCCGAAGCGACGGCGCCGGGCACCCACAATCCCCGGATGACCCGCCCCCCGCGCCGCTGGATCGCGCACCTCGACATGGACGCGTTCTACGCCTCGGTCGAGCTGCTGCGTTATCCCGATCTCAAGGGTCGGCCGGTGGTCATCGGCGGCGGCCGCCGCCACCAGCCCGAGCTGCTGGCCGATGGCACGCGGCGTTATGCGCGGCTGGCCGACTACACCGGCCGCGGCGTCATCACCACCGCGACCTATCCGGCGCGCGACCTCGGCGTGCACTCCGGCATGGGCCTGATGAAGGCCGCGCTGCGTGCGCCGCAGGCGGTGCTGCTGCCGACCGACTTCGACCAGTACCGAGCCTACTCGCGCCGCTTCAAGGCGGCGGTGGCCGAGGTCGCGCCGCTGATCGAGGACCGCGGCATCGACGAGATCTACATCGAGCTGACCGAGCTGCCCGGCGCGCAGGAGCCGGTCGGCCACGATCCGTACGGCGGCGTGCGGGCGATCGCGCTGGACATCAAGAACAACGTCCGGCGCGCGACCGGCCTGACCTGCTCGATCGGCGTGACGCCGAACAAGCTGCTGTCGAAGATCGCCTCCGAGCTCGACAAGCCCGACGGGCTGACGCTGCTGACGCACGAGGACATCCCCGAGCGCATCTGGCCGCTGCCGGTGCGGCGCATCAACGGCATCGGGCCGAAGGCCGGTGCCAAGCTCGCCACGCTCGACATCCACACCATCGGCGAGCTCGCCGAGCGCGAGCGGCCCTGGCTGGTGCAGCAGTTCGGCCGCAGCTACGGCGCCTGGCTGCACGACGCCTCGCACGGCGTCGACGAGCGCGCGCTGGTCACGCACAGCGAGCCGGTGACGATCAGCCGCGAGACGACCTTCGACCGCGACTTGCACGCCAAGCGCGACAAGGCCGAGCTGTCGGCGATCTTCACGCGGCTGGTCGAGCAGCTGGCGCTCGACCTGCAGCGCAAGGGTTACGTCGGCCGCACGATCGGCATCAAGCTGCGCTTCGAGGACTTCAAGACCGTCACGCGCGACATGACGATCGAGGCGCCGACCGCCGAAGCGGCGACGATCCGGCTGGCCGCGGGCCTGTGCCTGAAGCGCGTCGACCTGGCGCGGCGCATCCGGCTGCTCGGCGTGCGCGTAAGTGCGCTGCGGCGCGCCGGTCCTGGGTCGGACCCGGGTGCGCGCGCATGACCAGCCCGCCTAACATCAGCCCACGATGAAAAAACTCCTTGCCCTCGCCACCCTCGGCCTGCTGCTGCAGGCGTCCGCCCAGGCCGGGCAGGTCCAGGTCAGCGTCACCGCGCCGGACGGCCAGCCGGTCGCCGATGTCGCGGTGATGGTCCACCCGACCGCGGCGTGGGCCGCGCAGCCGCTGCCCGAGCCGGTGCTGATCGCGCAGCGCAACATCCGCTTCGCGCCCTTCGTCACCGTCGTGCCGGTCGGCGCGACGGTTCGCTTCGTCAACCAGGACCGCTTCGACCACCACGTGCGTTCGCAGCCAGGAGGGCCGCTCGGCAACGTGCCGCCGGCCAAGCAGTTCGAGTTCCGCATGGCCGGTGCCGCCGGCGGCAAGGACGGCACCGCCGCCGACCTGAAGATGGACGTGCCGGGCATCGTCGCGCTCGGCTGCCACCTGCATGGCTCGATGCGCGGCCATGTCGTCGTCAGCACCACGCCGTGGTACGCGGTGACCGACGACAAGGGCGTCGCGACGATTGCCAACGTGCCGGACGGCCAGGTCGAGGTGAAGCTGTGGCATCCCGAGCAGCTGACCGAGCAAGCGGCGACGCGGGTGCAGGTGGCCGGCAACGCCAATGCCGATACGAAGCTGAACTTCGCGCCGCGCCGCCGCAACCGCTGATCAGCTGCGGCGCGTCGGCAGCCGCCACAGCCAGGTGCCGACGCCCGCGCAGCACACCGCCGGCAGCCAGGCCACGCGCGGCGGCAGCATGAAGGCGGCCCACACCGAGCCGATCGTCATCATCACCAGCGCCAGCTGCTTGGCGCGCAGCGGCACGGCGCGATGTTCGCGCCAGTCGCGCACCAGCGGACCGAAGCGCGGATGCCCCAGCAGCCACGCCTCCCAGCGCGCGCTGCCGCGGGCGAAGCAGAACGCGGCCAGCAGCACGAAAGGCGTCGTCGGCAGCAGCGGCAGGAAGATGCCGATGAATCCGGTGACCAGGCTCACGCCCCCGGCCGTGAGCCACAGCGCGCGCTGCCACAGCGGGCGGACGATCGGCGCGGCATCGGTCGGAACGACAGGCATCATCGATCGATGCTAACCGCGCGGGTCGGCATTGCTACAGTGCCCGGCCATGCCCGCCGCTCCCCGCGACCTGCGCTTCCCCTCGATCGACGGGCTGCGCGCCTTTGAAGCCGTGGCGCGGCTCGGCAGCTTCGAACGCGCAGCCGACGAGCTGGCGGTGACGGCCAGCGCCGTCGGCAAACGCCTGGCGACGCTGGAGGATCTGCTCGGCACACCGCTGCTGCAGCGCACGGGGAAGGCGCTGGCCTTGAGCGCTGCCGGCAAGGAATACCTCGAGCAGGTGCGCTCGGCGCTGGCGCTGCTGTCGGCGATGCCGCTGCACCAGCGCGCGGCGCAGCGCATCGAGCGGCTGCGCGTGACGACGCCGCCGACCTTCGCGCGCCAGATCCTGGTGCCGCGACTCGAAGCCTTCACCCATGCGCAGCCGCAGATCGAGCTCGAGCTGCTGCTGTCGATTCCCTACCTCGACCAGGCGCCGCCCGACAGCGATGTGCTGGTGCGCACGGCCAGCCGCGAGGCAGGCGTCGAGCACGGCACGCTGCTGCTCGACGACCGCGTGCTGCCGGTGGCCGCGCCGGGGCTGCTGGCCAAGCTGCCGCCGCTGCGCGAGCCTGCGGACCTGCGCCACGCGCCGCTGCTGCGCACGCCGCTCGAGCCGTGGACGCCGTGGTTTCGCGCGGCCGGCCTCGACTGGCCGGAGCCGGCCAGTGGGCCGCGGCTGGTCGACCTCGGGCTGACGCTCGAAGCAGCGGTGTCGGCGCAAGGCGTCGCGCTCGCACGGCCGACGCTCGCACGCGCCTGGCTCGACACCCGCACCTTGAAGCCGCTGTTCCCGATCAGCGCGCCGGCGGCGAATCCGTACTTCCTGTGGCCGCCCGAGCCGCAAGGCGCCGCCGCTGTCTTCACCCGCTGGCTGCGCGGCGTCTGCGCCGAGGCCGAGGCGTGGTCGGCGGAATGGCTTTCCGGCCTGCGCTGACGAAGTTTCCGGCTGTCCGCTCGCCGCCGCCGCTAGCATCCTCGCCACGAGGAGACGCCCCAGACCATGACCGTCATCACCAACATCGAAGACCTGCGCGTCCTGGCCCAGCGGCGCGTGCCGCGCATGTTCTACGACTACGCCGATTCCGGCAGCTGGACCGAGGGCACCTATCGCGCCAACAGCGAGGACTTCCAGCGCATCAAGCTGCGCCAGCGCGTGGCCGTCAACATGGAAGGCCGCAGCACCGCGACGACGATGGTCGGCGTGCCGGTGGCGATGCCGGTGGCGCTGGCCCCCGTCGGCTCGACCGGCATGCAGCACGCCGACGGCGAGATCCTCGCCGCGCGCGCGGCCGAGAAGTTCGGCGTGCCCTTCACGCTGTCGACGATGAGCATCTGCTCGATCGAAGACGTCGCGGCGAACACCACGAAGCCGTTCTGGTTCCAGCTCTACGTGATGCGCGACCGCGCGTTCAGCCAGCGGCTGATCGAGCGTGCCAAGGCCGCGAAGTGCGGCGCGCTGGTGCTGACGCTGGACCTGCAGATCCTCGGCCAGCGCCACAAGGACCTGAAGAACGGCCTGTCGGTGCCGCCGAAGCCGACGCTCGGATCGCTGGCCAACCTGGCGACCAAGCCGCGTTGGATCCTCGGCATGGCCGGCACCAAGCGGCGCCAGTTCGGCAACATCGTCGGCCACGTCCAGGGCGTCAGCGACATGAGCTCGCTGTCGCAATGGACCGCCGACCAGTTCGACCCGACGCTCAACTGGGGCGATGTCGAGTGGATCAAGAAACACTGGGGCGGCAAGCTGATCCTCAAGGGCATCCAGGACGTCGAGGACGCGAAGCTCGCGGTGGCGAGCGGCGCCGACGCGCTGATCGTCAGCAACCACGGCGGCCGCCAGCTCGACGGCGCGCAGTCGAGCATCGGCGCGCTGCCGGCGATCGTCGACGCGGTCGGCTCGCAGATCGAGGTGCACATGGACGGCGGCATCCGCTCGGGCCAGGACGTGCTGAAGGCCCGGGCGCTCGGCGCGCGCGGCTGCTACATCGGCCGCGCGTTCATCTACGGCCTGGGCGCGATGGGCGAAGCCGGCGTGACGACTGCCCTGCAGGTGATCCACAAGGAGCTCGACCTGACGATGGCCTTCTGCGGCCGCACGCGCATCGAGCAGGTCGGCAAGGACATCCTGCTGCCGGGGACCTTCCCGACAGCCTGAACGCTCAATCGGCGCTGCCTGGCAGCTGGCGCAACACCGCCTGCAGCGCTGCCAGCGCATGCCGCACCTTGGCCGGCTGCGCCTCGCGCTGCGGCGTGACAGCCCACACCGGCACCGTCGGCAGGCGCCATTCGCTCAGCAGCGGCACGAGGCGGCCGGCACGCAGGTCGTCGTCGGCATCGGGCCGCACCAGCAGCGCCAGGCCGAGGCCGGTGGCGCACAACTGCTGGATCGTCAGCTGGTTGTTGCTGACGACGCGCGGCTCGACGCGCAGCCGCTCGACCGCGCCATCGCCGCCGGTCAGCTCGATCATCAGCCCGCCTTCGGAGCGCGTGTCGCCGCCCAGCCACTCGTGCTGCGCCAGATCAGCGGGTCGCTGCGGCATGCCGGCGCGCGCCAGGTAGGCGGGCGCCGCGCACAGGCTCCAGCCGAAGCTGCACAGCCGCCGCGCGACCCAGCTCGAATCCGGCATCCGCCCGGCGCGCAGCGCCAGGTCGATGCGGGCCTCGATCAGGTCGATCATCTGGTCGTCGACCAGCAGCCGCAGCTTCAGCGCCGGATGCTGCGCCAGCAGCGGCGCCAACGCCGGCCCGACATGGCGCGCGAAACCCACCGGCGCGGCCAGCCGCAGCTCACCTTCGAGCGCGTCGCGCGCCAGCTGCAGCTGCTCGCGCGCCTGCGCGGCCGAGTGCACCAGCGCCTCGCAGTGCGCATGCACCCGCTGGCCGACCTCGGTCAGCCGCAGCTTGCGGGTCGAGCGGTGCAGCAGGATCACGCCATGCGCCGCCTCCAGCGCGCGCACGCGCTGGCTGACCGCCGACGGCGTCATGCCGAGCTGCCGCGCGGCCCCGCTCATCGAGCCCAGCCGCACCACGGCGGCAAACACCGCCATCGCTTGCAGATCGTCCATCTTGAAGCTCCGCTTCAATGAGATGGCGATTCTGACCGGCTAGTGGGTCGATCGTGAAGTTGGAATCATGGAGGCCGTGCATTTCAACCCCCACGGAGAACCACCCCATGAACATCGCCCTGATCGGCGGCACCGGCTTCGTCGGCGCCGCAGTGCTTGAAGAACTGCTGCAGCGCGGCCACCGCGTGACCGCGCTGGTGCGCGATCCGGCCAAGCTCACGCCGCGCGACGGCTTGACCGTCGTCGCCGCCGACGTGCAGCAGGCAGCGCAGGTCGCGCAGGCCGTCGAGGGCCACGATGCGGTGGTCAGCGCCTTCAATCCCGGCTGGTCGGAGCCCAAGCTGTACGAGCTGTTCCAGTCCGGCAGCCGCGCGATCCTCGCCGGCGTCAAGCGAGCCGGGGTGGGGCGCGTGCTGATCGTCGGCGGCGCCGGCAGCCTGTTCGTCGCGCCGGGGGTGCAGCTGGTCGACACGCCGGCCTTCCTCGACCACGTGCCGCCGAACATCGTGCCCGGCGCACAGGCCGCGCGCGACCTGCTGACCGAGCTGCGCGGCGAAACCGCGCTCGACTGGGTCTTCCTGTCGCCGCCGGCGATGCTGCAGCCCGGCCCGCGCAGCGGCGCCTACCGGCTCGGCGGCGAGGAGCTGCTGATGAACGGCGAGCAGCCGGCCGGCATCACGGTGAGCGACCTCGCGGTGGCGATCGCCGACGAGACCGGCACGCCGCAGCACCATCGGCAGCGCTTCACCGTGGCTGCGGCCTGACTCAGCTGCCGTCCTTCAAACCGGCGTGTGCCGCGCCGGCGCTGTCGTAGAGCCTCGGCACGACACCCCGCGCCGCCAGCGCCGGCCCGAGCTTCGCGCGCAGGAAGGCGGAGGTCGTGTAGCGCACGACGCTGCGGTAGTGGCGCTCGACCAGCAGCCGGACCATCGCTGCCCAGTCGTCCTCGACGTCGGGGTCGAGCGCGAAGTGGTCGTAGTTGACGACGACGTCGACCTTGTAGGCCAGCGGCGCGAGCAGCCGCTCGACCTCGCCGCGCACCGCCTCGACGTCCTCGCTGCGGCGGATCGACAGGTGTTCGAAGTTGATGAACAGCGTGCGGCGCGCCTCGTCGAGGTGGAAGCGCTCGGGCAGCGGCAGCAGCAGCAGGCGCGCGCGCAGCGCCATCGGCTCGTCGCGGAAGATCGCCGCGTCCATCAGCCGCGGCGGCCGCTCGATCACCGGCGCGAATTCCATCAGCGCGAGGATGTCGCGCCCAAGGTCGACGCCGGGTGCGATCTCGGTCAGCTCGAGCCCCTTCTCGTGCAGCCGGAAGACGCAACGCTCGGTGACGTAGAGCACCGGCTGGCGCCGCCGCCAGGCCTCGCGGCCCGAGAAGGTGATCTGCTCGACGCGGCGCACGAACTTGGGCGCCGGCGTGCCATCGGCGCCGCGGGCGGTGAAGCTGCCGACGAAGACCACGCGTTGCGCGTTCTGGCTGATGTTGATGAAGCCGCCGGCACCGGCCAGGCGGGGGCCGAAGCGGCTGACGTTGAGGTTGCCCTCGGCGTCGGCCTGTGCGAGGCCGAGGATCGCGAGGTCGAGCCCGCCGCCGTCGTAGAAGTCGAACTGGTAGGGCTGGTCGATGATCGCCTGCGTATTGACGGCCGCGCCGAAGTTCAGCCCGCCGGCCGGAATGCCGCCGATCACGCCCGGCTCCGCGGTCAGCGTGATCAGGTCGATCACCCGCTCCTCGGCGGCCACCGCGGCGACGCCCTCGGGCATGCCGATGCCGAGGTTGATCACGCTGTTCGGCTTCAGCTCCAGCGCCGCGCGGCGGGCGATCAGCTTGCGCTCGCTCATCGGCATCGCTTCGACACGGCCGGCAGGCACCCGCAGCTCGCCGGCGAAGGCAGCGCTGTAGGGCTCGGCGAAGGTCTGCCAGTGGTAGGCCGGGTCCTCGGCGAGCACGACGCAATCGACCAGCGCGCCGGGGATCTTGACCTCGCGCGGGTGCAGCGATTGCGCGGCCGCGAGGCGCTCGACCTGCACGATGACGATGCCGCCGGAGTTGTGCGCGGCCATCGCGATGGCCAGCGCCTCCAGCGTCAGCGCCTCTCGCTCCATCGTGATGTTGCCGTCGGTGTCGGCGGTGGTGCCGCGGATGAAGGCGACGTCGATCGGGAAGCTCTTGTAGAACAGGACATCCTCGCCGTCGATCTGCAGCAATCGAACCCGCTCGTCGGTGCTGCGGTCATTGATCGCGCCACCGCCCTGGCGCGGATCGACGAAGGTGCCGAGGCCGACGCGCGACAGATGGCCCGGCTTGCCGGCGGCGATGTCGCGGAACAGGTGCGAGATCACGCCCTGCGGCAGGTTCCAGGCCTCGATCGCACCCGACACCGCCAGCTTCTGCAGCGCCGGCACGAGGCCCCAGTGGCCGCCGATGACGCGGCCGACGAGCCCGGCGTGGCCGAGGTGGTTCAGCCCGCGCGACCGGCCATCGCCCTGCCCCGCGGCATACACCAGCCCCAGGTTGCGCGGCGCACCGGTGGCGAGGAAACGCTCCTCGAGCGCGACCGCCAGGTTCTCCGGAAAGCCGATGCCGACGAAGCCGCCGGTGGCCAGCATGTCGCCGTCAGCCAGCAGTTGGACCGCTTCCGCGGCGCTGACCAGCTTGCCGCGGCTTGCAGCGCGCAACGCGCTCATCCGCTGATGGGCGTGGGATGTCTGGGCCATGTCTTTTGTCTCCTCGGACCCACCGATTGAAGCGGGTGACCCCTCGATTTTGCTGACACGAAGCTGACAACGAGCCTAAGATCGGGCAAGTCCCGAGTCCCGAGGAGGCCCCTCATGCTGACGCTGCAGCAACTGTCGACCGTGAAGCGCTGGCACCAGACGCATCACAAACGCGGCCTCGAATACCAGCTGTGGGACGCGATGCTCACGTGCTGGATCCTGGGCTGGATGGGCCTGCCGGCGGCGCTGCTGCTGGCGCCGGAGATCGGCGTGCTGCTGTGCCCGGTGCTGTATTTCGCGCCGTCGCTCTATGTGCGTCTGAGGCTGCGGCTGCATCGCCGCGGTGTGCTGCGCTGCGATTGGCTCGACAGCGCACGGATGGTCTGAGGCGCCTGCCGGCGCGCGAGGGTCAGCGCGGACCCTGGTAGATCTCGAACAGCATCAGCGCCAGTCGGCGCAGCAGCGGATCGGTCGCGCCATGCGCGGTGGCGATGCGCTCGAAGGCATAGCAGCGGTCGTAGCGCATGCGCTGGATCGCCACCCACTCGCCGACGCCCTCCATGCGGAACTGGAAGCTCGCCAGCAAGCCCATGTCGAGGCAGCAGGCGGGCACCAGCGCGGGCAGGATGCGGCCGCCGCCGAAATAGGCGAGCGGCAGGTGGTCGAGCTCGGTGGTGTCGTGGGAGAGGGGCATCGCAGCGGCCTCGCAAGATCGGCTGGTGATGCGATCTTGCGCCGGCCGCGGCGCGGCGATGCCCCGAGAAGCGCCGCGCAGGCCGGCCAGTTCGGCGGCGGAGCTGCGGCGGCCGAACGCCTCAGGTCTTCGGCAGGGTGACGCCGCGCTGGCCCTGGTACTTGCCCCCGCGATCCTTGTAGCTGGTCTCGCAGACCTCGTCGCTCTCGAAGAACAGCACCTGCGCGCAGCCCTCGCCGGCGTAGATCTTGGCCGGCAGCGGGGTCGTGTTGCTGAATTCGAGCGTCACGTAGCCTTCCCACTCAGGCTCGAAGGGCGTGACGTTGACGATGATCCCGCAGCGCGCATAGGTGCTCTTGCCGAGGCAGATCGTCAGCACGTTGCGCGGAATGCGGAAGTACTCGAGCGTGCGCGCCAGCGCGAAGCTGTTCGGCGGGATGATGCAGACGTCGGCCTCGATGTCGACGAAGCTCTTCTCGTCGAAGTTCTTCGGGTCGACGACGGTCGAATGGATGTTCGTGAAGACCTTGAATTCCGGCGCGCAGCGGATGTCGTAGCCGTAGCTGGAGGTGCCGTAGCTGACGATCTTGTGGCCGTCGGGCGCGTGGCGCACCTGGCCGGGCTCGAAAGGCTCGATCATGCCGTGCGCCTCGGCCATGCGGCGGATCCACTTGTCGCTCTTGATGCTCATGCCGGGCATTCTAGAAGTGCGGGGCATCCCGCATGGCGGGGGCGCAGCCGCTGTGCTGAGATGGTGCATTCATAGAGTCGGGAGTGCCGTCATGGCCGCCAGTCCATTTCGCCCAGCGACCGAGCTGCTGGTGCAGTACGCCGAGTACCACCGCGACCGCCGCAACATCGCGACTCACTTCTTCGGCATCCCGCTGATCGTCTTCGCGGTCGGCGTGCTGCTGGCGCGCGCGGAGATCGCCGGCGTCAACCTGGCATGGGTCGTCTGGGGCCTGACGACGGCCTGGTACCTGACGCGCGGCCGCCTGGTGCTCGGGCTGGCCGTCAGCGTCATCAACGGCGCGCTGATGGCGGCCGCGATCCCGCTGGCCGCCGGCTCGCTCGGCAGCTGGCTCGGCTGGGGGCTCGGCACCTTCGTGGCCGGCTGGGTCCTGCAGTTCATCGGCCACTACTACGAAGGCCGCAAGCCGGCCTTCGTCGATGACCTGGTCGGCCTGCTGGTCGGCCCGATGTTCGTCGTCGCCGAATGGCTGTTCGCCGCCGGCTGGGGCCGCGAGCTGCTGGCCGAGATCGAGCGCCGCGCCGGGCCGACGCACCTGCGCGACCTGGCCGCGCCTTTGGCGCGCTAGGTTGAAGCGCTCCGAGGGTCGCGTCGCCGCCCGCGGTGCGGTGCTCGTGATGGGCGCCGGCAGCGTCGGCTGCTGGCTCGGCGGCCGGCTGCAGGCGGCCGGTGTCGAGGTGCACTTCGTCGGCCGTGCGCGCATGCTCGACGCGCTGCGCCGGCGCGGGCTGCGGCTGACCGACATCGACGGCGGCGACCTTGCGCTGCCGCCGGCGTCGCTGGCGCTGCACGGCGAAGTGCCGGCCGGCCTGGCGCCGGCGCTGGTGCTGCTGTGCGTGAAGAGCGGCGCCACCGCCGACGCGGCGCGCGAGCTCGGCGCGCGGCTGCCGCCGGGCACGCCGCTGCTGTCGATGCAGAACGGCATCGCCAACGCGGCGCTGGCCCAGCAAGCGGCGCCGGCGCTGCGCTGCCTGCCGGGCATGGTGCCGTACAACGTCGCCGAGCTGGCGCCCGGCCATCTGCACCGCGGCACGGACGGTGCGCTGGCGGCGCAGCGCGATCCGGCGCTGGAAGCCTGGAAGCGGGTCTTCGATGCCGCCGGACTGCCCATCGAATTGCACGCCGACCTGCGTTCGGTGCAATGGGGCAAGCTGCTGCTGAACCTGAACAACGCGGTCAACGCGCTGTCGGGGCTGCCGCTGCGCGCGCAGCTGCTCGACCGCGACCTGCGCCGCTGCACCGCGGCGCTGATCGAGGAGACGCTCACCGTGCTGGCGGCGGCCGGCATCGCGCCGGCGCAGCTGTCGCCGCTGCCGCCACGCTGGATTCCGCGCGTGCTGCGCCTGCCGACGCCACTGTTTCGCATCGTCGCCGCGCGCATGCTGCGCATCGACGACAAAGCCCGCTCCAGCATGGCCGACGACCTGACGCTCGGCCGCATCACCGAGGTCGATGCGCTGCAGGGCGAGGTCGTGCGGCTGGCGCAACGACACGGCGTGGGCGCGCCGCTGAACCAGCGCATCGCGTCGCTGGTGCAGGCCTGGCCGTCGCGGCGGCAGGCGTTCGCCGGCGCCGAGTTGCGGCGTGCGCTGGAAGACGCCTGAGCTGGCCGGGATACTGTATACATCCACAGTTGATTGCCGCAGAATCGGCGCCTTTTCCGGGAGCCGACACATGACGACCAATCCCCTCCAGAACCCGACGCGCTGCGCCAGCGGGCGCTTCGCGGTGCAGATGACGTCGCTGCCGCTGCGCGAGGACGCCGCCGCGGGGCACCTCGGCCGGCTGCAGCTCGACAAGCAGTTCAGCGGCGACCTGCAGGCCAGCGGCCGCGGCGAGATGCTGACCGCCGGCACCGTCGAAGTCGGCTCCGCCGGCTACGTGGCGATCGAGCAGATCAGCGGCACGCTGCACGGCCGCCGTGGCAGCTTCGTGTTCCAGCACAGCGGCCAGATGAACCGCGGCGCGCCCTCACTGTCGATCACCGTGGTGCCCGATTCCGGCACCGACGAGCTGGTCGGCCTGGCCGGCACCTTCTCGATCGACATCGTCGACGGCCAGCACTTCTACCGCTTCGACTACGTCCTGCCCTGATCAGGGCCGGGGCAGCTCGGGCCAATCGCCGATCACGTCGGCAGCGCGCGGCTTGTCCAGCGTGCGCTGCGGGCTGCCGACCGGCGTGCCGAGCGCCACCCAGCCGACCAGCTGCTCGCCGGGCCGGCAGAACGCGGCCTGGATCGCCGGATGCCGCACCTTCGCGCCGGACAGCATCTTGCCGCCGAAGCCGAGCGCCGATGCGGCATTCAACAGGTTCGTCAGCGCCCCGCCGAGGCAGGCCCACTGCTCGTGCACCGGCACCTGCGGATGGCCCGGGTCGAGTCGTGCGATCACCGCGACGGTGACCGGCGCGCGGCGCGCACGCTCGGCGTCCAGCGCGGCGCCGGCGGCGTCCTTGCCGGCATCGAGCGCTGACTGCTGGAACAGCGCCGCGAGCCGCTCGCGCGCCGTGCCGCGCACGACGGCGAAGCGGAACGGCACCAGCCCGGCATGGTCGGGCGCGCGCAGCGCGGCCTCGGCCATCGCCGCCAGCTGCGCGTCGTCGGGCCCGGGCTCGGCGAGGTGCTTGATGCCGACCGACTGGCGCGTGCGCAGCAAGTCGAGCATCAACTGGCCGCTCGCGTCAGAGTGGATCACCGAAGGGCTCATCGGTGCCCGCCCGGCCGTCCGAAGGGCACCGAGCGCCCCTCGGGGGCCGCGAACGAAGTGAGCTGGGGGCTGACCATCATCAACTGTAGCGCCCGCGGTGCGCCACTCGCGGCGGCGGTCGTATGCTGGCGCCAATGGCTTCCCTCGACCCCCTGCCCCGGCTGACGCAGGCCAGCACGGCGCTGACGCGTGCGATTCAGATCGTCGACGAGTTCGGCGAGCATCGCGCGATCGCCATCCCGGCCGAGCGGCCGCTGACGGTCTTCGTCGACAAGCGCGAGCTGGTGACGCTGATGACGCTCGGCGCGTCACCCGAGCTGCTGGTGCTCGGCTACCTGCTGAACCAGCGCCTGATCGAGACGGTGCAGCAGGTCGAGTCGGTGACGGTGGACTGGGAGGTGGCCGCCGCCGCGGTCAGGACACGCGCCGGCATCGCCGACATCGCCGCACGCACCGCGCGGCGCGTGGTGACGACCGGCTGCGGCCAGGGCACGGTGTTCGGCGACCTGCTGGCGCAGCTGGGCACGCTGCAGCTGCCGGATGCCGGCGTGGCCCGCATCCGCCAGAGCACCTTGACCGCCTTGCTCGACGTCATGCGCCAGCAGGACAGCATTCACCGCAAGGCCGGTTCGGTGCACGGCTGCGCGCTGTTCTGCGGCACGCGGCTGCTGATGTTCGTCGAGGACGTCGGCCGCCACAACGCGATCGACACGATCGCCGGCTGGATGGCGATGCACGGCATCGGCGGCGCCGACAAGCTGTTCTACACGACCGGCCGGCTGACCAGCGAGATGGTGATGAAGGCCGCGCAGATGGGCGTGCCGATCATCGTCTCGCGCAACGGCGTCACCGCGATGGGCCACGAGCTGGCGACACAGCTCGGCATGACGCTGTTCGGCCGCGCCGCGAACCGGCATTTCCTGTGCTACACGGGCTTCGAGCGCTTCGACTCGGAGCCCGAGCCCCCGCGCGGCGCACTGCGCGAGCTGGCCGGCTGAGGCCGTCCGATTCCGCTCGCCGGCTCAGGCCACGATCACTGGAACGCCCAGCTGGCGCCAATGACCAGCACGACCAGCAGCACGATGAACGGCCCCCACAGCGCGGTGGCCTGCGCGGTGCTGCGCATCGCCTCGCCGCCGGAGGCCAGCACGCCGCGCCGCACACGCCCTTTTTCCCCGGGGTAGCGCCGATAACGTTGCGTGCGCTGTTCCCAGTCGGCCACGTCGAGGTACGGCCGGCGATGCGCGCTGTAGACGCGTGCCCCGAGCCGGTCAGCCAGCACGAACAACACGGCCACGAGCCGCGCGTTGGCATGGTGCGCCGAGATGTAGCCGTCGTTCCATGCCAGCCCCCGGCGCTGGCTGCCGCGCAGCATCGCGCGCACCGGACCCCCGCCGTGCACATGGTGCACTTCGAGTTCCGGCAAGGTGACCACGGCGTCGTGCCACTCGTCCGCAGTGATCGGGGTTTCGCGCCAGCCGCTGCGCGCCACGTAGACCCGGAGTCCCATTCAATCCATCCCCCGGCACCGGGGTTTCCTTTTGTTACGGCAATGTGGCCTGCGATCCATCGAGCGTCAAGCCCGCAGGCGCAGGGGGCAGGCCCCGTGCCTGCGGAGGCGCGGACAATGCACGGCCCAAGGGCCGCTTCGCCTGTCGCGAGCTTATCGGCAGCGGCGCCGCAAACTGAATACCGGGGAATCCCGCATGAGAGCTGTTGCCGGACCGCTGGGCACGCTGCTGCTGGTGGCCGTCGTCGTCTACGCCGCACTGTGCCTGCTGATGTTCCTGATGCAGCGCTCGCTGCTGTACTACCCGACGCCGCCGTCGGCGGCCCCGCAGGCGCGCTTGCAGGCCAACGGCATCGAGCTGCGCTTTGCCGAGCGGCCGCGCGCCGGCCCACGGGCGCTTCTGTATTTCGGCGGCAATGCCGAAGACCCGTCGCACAGCCTGCCCGAGCTGGCCGCTGCCTTCCCGGACGATGCGATCTACGCGCTGCACTACCGCGGCTACGCCGGCAGCCCCGGCACGCCGAGCGAAGCCGCGCTGCATGCCGATGCGCAGGCACTGTTCGACGCGCTGCAGCGCCGCCACGCGCAGATCACGCTGATCGGCCGCAGCCTCGGCAGCGGGCTCGCGCTGCGGCTGGCGGCCGAGCGGCCGGTCGAGCGTGTCGTGCTGGTGACGCCGTACGACAGCATCAGTGCGATCGCCGCGCGCCACTATCCGTGGCTGCCGGTGCGCTGGCTGTTGCAGGACCGCTACGAAGCCTGGCGCGACGCACCGCGCGTGAAGGCGCCGACGCTGCTGCTGCTGGCCAGCGACGACACGCTGATCCCGCGCCAGCACGGCGAAGCGCTGTCGCGGCACTTCGCGCCCGGCATCGCCACGGTGCGCGTGCTCGCCGGCACCGACCACGACAGCATCGGAGCCGACCCCGCGTACTGGCGGGCGCTGCAGTCGCGCGGTGAGTGAGACATCACCGCAACCGGCGCTGCTGCTGCAGACGTTGACGCGCGGCGACGGCCTCCTCGGCCTGCGCCCCTGCGGCCCGGTGGTGCCGCCGGCGCGCACGCCGCTGTTCGGCGCGCGCGGCCCGCAGCTGACGCTGGCGCGGCTGCAGTGGTTCGTGCCCGGCACGCAGCAGCGCAGCGCGCCGCCGGCGCATGCCACGCAGGCCGCGGCGATCGAACGACTGCAGACCAGCGGCCTGCGCCCACTGCCGGCCGACGCGCTGCAATGGCGCGGGCCGGCGCCGGACGGCTTTGCCGACGGCGCACTGTGGTCGCTGGTGCAGGAAGCCGCGTTCGGTGACTGGTGGGCCGACCAGTTGCCGGCGCTGCAGCGAGACGGCTGGGCGATCGTCGTGCTGCCCGGCTTTGCGCATCAGAGCACGCCGGTCGAGGCCTGGCGGCTGGTGCTCGATCCGCTCGACGTGGGCGGCCCGGAAGGCCGGGCCGTCGCCGCCCCGCTGGCCGCAGCGGCGCCGCGGCTCAAATCGCTGAAGCCCGACGGCTCGTGGATGCTCGGGCTGGGCATCGTCGTCGAGGGCCAGACCCTGGACCTGATCCCGATGCTGACCCAGCTGATCGCCAAGGACCGCCGCTGGCTCGATGCCGAACAGATCGACGAGATCGAGGACCACGCGATCATCCGGCTGCGTGCGCCGGGCGGCCGGCGCATCGATGCGCCGGCGGCACCGCTGAAGGCCATCGCGCGCACGATGCTCGACCTGCTGGGGCCGCGCGCGCCGATCGACGGCCGCCTGGTGCTGGCGCGCTGGGAGGCGCGCCGGCTCGAAGCGCTGCGGGTGCAGCTGCGCGCGCCCGGCTGGGCACTGCGCGGCGAGGCCGGGCTGCGGCAGCTGGCCGCGGCGCTGGCCGAGGCCGGGCCACCGGCGCCGGTCGCGCCGCCGGCGGGCTTGGGCATCACGCTGCGCGGCTACCAGCATGCGGGCCTCGCCTGGCTGCAGCAGCTGCGCGCGCAAGGCCTGGGCGGCATCCTGGCCGACGACATGGGCCTGGGCAAGACCGCACAGGCGCTCGCCCACCTGCTGCTGGAGAAGCACGCCGGCCGGCTCGACCGGCCGGCGCTGGTCGTCGCGCCGGCGTCGCTGCTGTTCAACTGGCAGGCCGAATGCGCCCGTGTCGCGCCCGCGCTGCGGCTGCTGGTCTTGCAAGGCCCCCAACGCACGAAAGACGCGGCCATGCTCGCCGCGCACGACGTCGTGCTGGTCTCGTACCCGCTGCTGTGGCGCGACGCCGGCCATCTGCGCCGCCAGCCGTGGCACGCGGTGATCCTCGACGAAGCGCAGACGGTGAAGAACGCCGGCAGCCGCACCGCCACCGCGGCGCGCCGGCTCGACGCGCGGCACCGACTGTGCCTGACCGGCACGCCGGTCGAGAACCACCTCGGCGAGCTGTGGGCGCAGTTCCACTTCCTGATGCCGGGCTTCCTCGGCGATGCGCGCGAGTTCGCGCGGCGCTGGCGCACGCCGATCGAGAAGAACGGCGAGACGCTGCGCGCACGGCTGCTGGCGCAGCGCATCGCGCCGTTCCTGCTGCGGCGGCGCAAGGACGAGGTCGCGCCGGAGCTGCCGCCGCTGACCGAGCAGGTGCACCGCGTGCGGCTCGACGGCGCGCAGCGCCTGCTCTACGAAAGCGTGCGCGCCGCCGCGAACGACGAGCTCGAGCGGCTGCTGCAGCGCATCGGCTTCCAGCACGCGCGGCTGTCGATCCTCGATGCGCTGCTGAAGCTGCGCCAGGTCTGCAATGACCCGCGTCTCTTGCGCGGTAGCGTGGCAGCGCCCGCCGACGCCGGCAGCGCCAAGCTCGACTGGCTGCGCACGATGCTGCCGGCGCTGGTCGATGACGGCCGCCGCGTGCTGCTGTTCTCGCAGTTCACGCGCATGCTCAGGCTGATCGAGGCCGAGCTCGACGCGGCGCAGCTGCCGTGGCTGGCACTGACCGGCGCGACGCCGCCCGACCAGCGCGGCGCCATCGTGCAGCGCTTCCAGTCCGGCACGGTGCCGCTGCTGCTGCTGTCGCTGAAGGCCGGCGGCGTCGGCCTGAACCTGACCGCGGCCGACACGGTGATCCACATCGACCCGTGGTGGAACCCCGCCGTCGAAGACCAGGCCAGCGCGCGCGCCCACCGCATTGGGCAGGACAAGCCGGTGCTGGTCTACAAGCTCATCGTTGCCGGCAGCATCGAGGAGCGCATGCGCGCGCTGCAATCGCGCAAGCGCGTGCTGGCCGACAGCGTGCTGGGCGGCGCTGCCGGCGAGCAGGCCCTGCCCTTCGACGAGGCCGAGCTGCGCGGGCTGATGAGTCCGCTGGACGATGACTTTCCGAGCCAGCCCCTGACGTGACCTCCACCCCGATTCGCACCGTGCTGCCGCTGGCGGCGCTGACCGGCACGAGCATGCTGGCGATGGACCTCTTTCTGCCGGCGGTGCCGGCGCTGCAGGCCTCGCTGGGCATCGACATCGAGCGCGCGCAGGCCAGCGTCGCGGTCTTCCTCGGCGGGCTGGCCGCGTCGCAGCTGGCGTGGGGCGAGGCGCTCAACCGCATCGGTCCGCGCCGCTGCGTGCTGATCGGCATCACGGTCCTGGTGCTGGCGAGCGTCGGCTGCGCGCTGGCGCCGGGCATCGAATGGCTGCTGTTGATGCGCCTGCTGCAAGGCTTCGCAGCCGGCGCGGCAACCGTCGTCGCGCCGAGTGTCGTGAGCACCAGCCTGTCCGATGCGGACGCGGTGCGCGGCATGGCAACGATCGCCTCGATCGAAGCCATTGTTCCGGCGGCTGGGCCGGTACTCGGCACGGCGCTGCTGGCTTGGACCGACTGGCGCGGCACGTTCTGGGTGCTTGCGGCGGTGAGCGCGCTGGCGCTGCCCTTCGTCGTGCGCATCGCCCCGATCGAGCTGCCGGGCCTCGATCGCACGGTGCCTGCGCGTTATGCCGACATCCTCGGGAACCGGCGCTACCTGCGGCTGGCGCTGTCGCATGCGCTGTGCATCGGCGCGTTGCTGAGCTTCGTCGCCAGCGCGCCGCAAATGCTGGCGCGCGGCTTCGGTCTCGGGCCTTCGGCATTCGCCGTGCTGCAGGTGTTCGGCGTCGGCAGCTTCATGCTGGCGGCCAGCCAGTCGGGGCGGATCAGTCAGCGGCTGGGGCCGATGCGGGCGGTGCGCTTCGGTGCGGTGGCGCATGCGGTGCTGTGTGCGGCGCTGTTGGGCGCCGCGTTGCTGCAGGTCCTGTCGTTTGTTGGGCTCGTGGTGTTCTGGTGCGCGTTCTGCGCCATCCTCGCCATGCGGGGGCCTGCTGCCTTCGGTCTGGCGCTGCAGCTGCCGCCGTCGCAAATGGGCCGTGCGTCGGCGCTGATGGTGTTGGCACTGCTGCTCGTCGGCGCCATCGCGACGCAGGCCGTCGCCCCGTTCATCGCCCAGCCCTCGGCCGTGCCGGTCGCGCTGATGATGCTGATTGCCAGCGCGGTGAGTCTCGGGCTGCTGATCCCACCGACCCGCGCTACGCCGACCTGACGGCCGCCGCCCGCTTCAACGCGGCGCGAGCAGCGCGCCGAGCCGGTCCTCGCGGCCGGCGATCCGTTCGAGCTTCGGGTAGCGCAGGCCGCCGCGCCAATCGATGCGCACTTGGCGGAACAACGCGCCTTCGCGCACCAGCAGCTCGATCGGCGCCTCGCCCTGGCGGTTCGCGGTGATCGCCTGCTTGAGCTCGTCGGCACCGTAGGCGCGCATGTTGACGGCTACCAGCCGCGCCGCCGGCGACAGGCCGGCGCGGTACGCGGGACTGTCCCACACCACCTCGTCGAGCTTGCCCTCGGCGCCGATGCGCAGGCCCAGCGAATCGTTGAGGTCGACGTGCTTGCCATTGCTTTCGCCGGCCTTGAAGTTCTCGCTCGGCACGTCGCTGAACACCAGGCGCCAGCCGGCGCGCGCCAGCGCCTCGGCCGGCGTGCCGGTGCGGTGGCCGTCGAGCCGTTCGCGCAGCCAGCGCGCCCAGTCCTGCGCATGCACGGCATTCAGCGCCGCGACGACGTCGTCGAAGCGATACGGCTTCGGCTCGATGCGGCCGTCGTCGCCGCCGAAGAAGTTGCGCGCGAAGTCGTCGAGCGAGCGCCGGCCGGCGGTGGCATCGCGGATCAGCGCGTCGGCCTCGAGCCAGACGAAGACCGACTCATGGTAGTAGTCGCTGCTGGTGCGCTGCATGCTCTGCCACTCGCGGTGGCTGCGGCCCATCACGTTGTCGTTGGTCGTGTCCTGCAGGCTGCGCCAGCCGCGTCCGCTGCGCCGTTCGAGCATCGCCGCCGTCTGCGCCAGGCCGTCGCGCGTCAGCTCGGCGTTCACCAGGCCGCTGCGCGCGGCGAGCACGCGGCCCCAGAACTCGGTCTGGCCCTCGTAGAGCCAGAGCAGCGAGTTCTGCATCGGCACGTTGTAGTGCGGCGTCAGCAGGTCGGCCGGGCGCCGGTACTTGCCGTTCCACGAATGCACGTATTCGTGCGGCAGCAGCGCGCGCGAACCGGCGCTCTTGTCCCAGGCCTCGAAGTACTTGGGGCCGACGGCGTTCTCGCTGCTCTCGTGGTGTTCCAGGCCGATGCGGCCGAGCTCGTCGGACAACGCGAGCAGGAAGTCGTACTTGGCGAAGTGGCGCGCGCCGAACAGCCGATCGGCCTGCTGCACCAGGCGCCGGTGGGCGTCGATCTGCGCCTCGCTGGCCTTCAGCTGCTCGGGCTGGTCGGCCAGCAGATGCAGCGCGACGGGGCGCTTCGAGCCGGGCGCATCGAGCTCGAAGCGGCGCAGGTGGCGGCCGGCGAAGACCGGGGAGTCGACCAGCGTTTCCAGCGACACCGGCTGGAAGCGCACGGCCGAGCCCTCGGCGAGCTCGGAGCTGTGCTCAGCGCGCAGCGCGCTGCCGTGCTGCCAGCCCGGCGGCAGCACCATGCTGGCCTGCACGCTGATGCGCCGCGCCGGGTGGCCGGCCGGGTACAGCAGCAGGTTGTTCCACTGCAGGTTCAGCATCTGCCGGGTCGCGACGACGCGGCCCTGGTCCGACACCGACGATAGATAGGCGAATTCCAGCACCAGCTCGTCGGCGCCCTCGGGCACGGTGACGAGGAAGGCGTGGCCGTCGAGCGGGTCGCGGGTCCAGGCCAGCGGCTGGCCGGCGGCCTGCAAGGTCAGGCCGGACAGCCGCGTCACATCGCCGCTAGGTCCGTGCGTGCCCGGCAGCCAGCGCGCGAAGAACAGCTTCAGCGGCCCGGGCTTGACGGGCAGGCGCTGGCGCACGCGAAACACGCGGTGGTCGAGATCGGTCGCATCGACCTCGATTCGCAGCAAGCCCGGATAAGGCTCGTCGCGCACGCTGTCCTGAGCCGTCGCGGGGGTGGTATGCAAGGCCAGCGCGAGGCCGGCGATGGTGATCAGTCGAAGCAAGGGTGCAGGCATGTTCTCAGTTGGAAATCGTGGCGCCGCGCTGCTCGAATTGCAGGCGCAGCACCGAGCGGTGGCAACGCGCTTCGTTCTCGCAATAGCAGCCGACGGCGAAGGCCGCCGTGTGCGACAGCGCGGCCAGCAGGTCCAGCAGGTGCGCGGCGTCCGGTTCCTTCAGCTGCGCAGCGAAGCGGCGTGCAAACGTGGCCCACTGCGCCTCGGTCTCCGCCCCCTGGCCGAGCTTCAACAGCTCGTCGGTCGGCGCCAGCGCCGGCAGCCAGACATCGTAGAAGTCGCGGATCGCGAACTCGGCCTTCGGCACGCCGCGCGGCGGGCGGCGCACGGTGCCGATGCGCAGGCCTTCGTCGGGCGCGCGGGGTGTGCCCAGGCGCACGATGCGCAGGCTCATGCAGCCCCCTTGGCGCTGCGCGCCGTCCCCCCGAGGGGGAATTCGCCCTTCGGGCGGCCGTGCGGGCTCATGGTCCGCTCGCCTCGGTCGTCACGCCGCCGCCATAACCGATGTCATCCAGCGCCGGACCGCCGGGCGACAAACGCACCGCGCAGTACTTGACCTCGGCGATCTTGCCGAAGGGATCGAGCGCGTCGTTGGTCAGCAGGTTGGCGGCGGCCTCGGCGAAGGCGAAGGGGATGAAGACGGTGCCGAGCGGCGTGCCGTCGTCGCGCCGGGCATGCAGCGTGACGCGGCCGCGGCGTGATTCCACCGTCAGCAGGCCGTCCGGCGCCACGCCGAGCCGCTGCAGGTCGATCCCGTGCAGGCTGGCGACCGGCAGCGGCTCGATCGCGTCGAGCACGTCGGCGCGCCGCGTCATGCTGCCGGTGTGCCAGTGCTCGAGCTGGCGGCCGGTGATCAGCACGAACGGGTAGTCGTCGTCAGGCCGCTCGTCGGCCGGCACGATGTCCGCCGGCACCAGGCGGATGCGACCGTCGGCCGTCGGCACGCGATCGATGAAGACGATGGGCTGGCCCGGATCGTCCTCGCTCAGGCACGGGTAGGTCACGCTGTGCTCACGCTGCAGCCGCTCCCACGAGATGCCGGCGATCGACGCATGCATCGCCTGGCGCATCTCCTCGTAGACCGCGGCGACGCCGGCGTCGTCGCCCTCGTAGCGCCAATCGAGCCCCATGCGGCGCGCGAGTTGCTGCACGATCCACAGGTCGAGCCGGGCATCGCCCGGCAGCGGCAGCGCGCGGCGGCCGAGCTGCACCATGCGATCGGTGTTGGTCACCGTGCCGGTCTTCTCGGGCCAGCCGGACGCCGGCAGCACGACGTCGGCAAGCCACGCGGTCTCGGTCAGGAACAGGTCCTGCACGACCAGGTGTTCCAACGCCGCCAGGCCGGCGCGCGCGTGGTTCAGGTCCGGGTCGCTCATCGCCGGGTTCTCGCCGAGGATGTACATGCCGCGGATCTTGTGCGAATCGTCGTCCGGCGCCAGCGCCTTGTGCATGATCTCGACGACGGTGTAGCCGGGCGTCGGATCGAGCGGCGTGCCCCAGAACCGTTCGAACCAGGCGTGCGCGTCGGCGTTGTCGACGCGCTGGTAGTTCGGGAACATCATCGGGATCAGGCCGGCGTCGCTGGCGCCCTGCACGTTGTTCTGGCCGCGCAGCGGATGCAGCCCGCTGCCGGGCTTGCCGATCTGGCCGCTCACTGCCACCAGCGAGATCAGGCAGCGGGCGTTGTCGGTGCCGTGCACATGCTGGCTGATGCCCATGCCCCACAGCACCATCGCCGCGCGGGCGGTGGCGAAGGCGCGCGCCACCTCGCGGATGGTCTCGGCCGGGATGCCGCACAGCGGCGCCATGCGCTCGGGAGAATAGTCCGCGACATGAGCGGCCAGCGCCTCGTAGTTCGCGGTGCGCTCGCGCACGAAGTCCTGGTCCGCGAGGCCTTCGTGGATCACCGTGTGGATCAGTGCATTGAGCAGCGCGACGTCGGCATCGGCCTTGAATTGCAGCGTGCGCCACGCGTGACGCGACAGCTCGGTGCGCCGCGGGTCGGCCAGCACGATCTTCGTGCCGCGCGCGGCGGCGTTCTTCATCCAGGTCGCGGCGACCGGATGGTTCGAGCTCGGGTTCGCGCCGATCACCAGGATCAGCTCGGCATGCTGCACGTCGTTGACCGGGTTGCTGACTGCCCCCGAGCCGACACCTTCGAGCAGCGCCGCGACGCTCGAGGCGTGGCACAGCCGCGTGCAGTGGTCGACGTTGTTGCTGCCGAAGCCCGTGCGCACGAGCTTCTGGAACAGGTAGGCCTCCTCGTTGCTGCCCTTGGCCGAGCCGAAGCCGGCGAGCGACTTCGGCCCTTTGGTGTCGCGCAGCCGTTTCAGCCCGCCGGCAGCGAGATCCAGCGCCTCGTCCCAGCTGGCCTCGCGGAAAACCTCGAACCACTGCTCGGGCTTCAGCCCGCTGAGCGCCTTCGGCACGCCCGGCTTGCGGATCAGCGGCCTGGTCAGCCGCTGGCGGTGGTGCACGTAGTCGAAACCGAAGCGGCCCTTGACGCACAGCCGCCCGCGGTTCGCCGGCCCGTCGCGGCCCTGCACCGCGACGATGCGGTCATCCTTCACCTGGTAGCTGATCAGGCAGCCGACGCCGCAGTACGGGCAGACCGAATCCACCTCGCGGTCGACGCTGCGGTCGCCGATGAAGGTCTTCGCGCTCAGCGCGCCGGTCGGGCAGGCCTGCACGCACTCGCCGCAGGCGACGCAGGAGCTTTCGCCCATGCCGTCGGCGAGGTCGAAGACGATGGCCGAATGGGCGCCGCGCTGCGCGTAGCCGATGACGTCGTTGACCTGCGTCTCGCGGCAGGCGCGCACGCAGCGCGTGCACTGGATGCAGGCATCGAGGTTGACGGCCATCGCCGGGTGGCTGAGGTCGGCCGGCGGCTGCTCACGGCGCAGCGCGGTGAGCGCCGGCCGCGCCATGACGCCGAGCTGCGCGGCCCAGTCGCTCAACTCGCCGTGCGGGCGTGCGGCGTCGCCGTCGACCCATTGGTAGCCCTGCTCCGGCATGTCGGCGAGCAGCAGTTCCAGCACCATCTTCTGGCTGCGCTGTGCCCGCTCACTTTGCGTGTCAACGATCATGCCGGGCTGCACCGCGCGGCAGCAGGAGGGCGCCAGCGCACGCTCGCCTTGCACCTCGACGACGCAGGCGCGGCAGTTGCCGTCGGCGCGCAGGCCTTCGGCGTAACACAGGCGCGGGATCGCCACGCCGTGGCGCTCGGCGGCGTGCAGGATCGATTCGCCGGGATGCGCGTCGCAGGCGGCGCCGTTGAGCGTGAAGCTCGTCCCCATCACTTGACCTCGTCCGGAAAGTAGCGCTGCACGCAGCGCACGACGTTGGGCGCCGCCTGGCCGAGGCCACAGATCGATGCGTCGGCCATCACCTGGGACAGGTCGTCGAGCGTGGCCTGGTCCCAGTGCGGCGCCGTCATCAATCGCGCCGCCTTGTCGGTGCCGACGCGGCACGGCGTGCACTGGCCGCAGCTCTCGTCGGCGAAGAAGCGCATCGCGTTCAGCGCGGCATCGCGCGCGCGGTCGACCTGCGACAGCACCGTCACCGCGGCCGAGCCGATGAACGAGCCGTGCGGCTGCAGCGTGTCGAAGTCCAGCGGCACGTCGGCCAGCGTTGCCGGCAGGATGCCGCCCGAGGCGCCGCCCGGCAGGTAACCGTACAGCGTATGGCCCTCGGCCATGCCGCCGCAGTACTCGTCGACCAGCTCGCGCAGCGTGATGCCGGCCGGCGCCAGCTTCAGGCCTGGCAAGCGCACGCGGCCGCTGACCGAGAACGAGCGCAGCCCTGTGCGGCCATGACGGCCGAAGGACGTGTGCCAGGCGGCGCCGCGCAGGGCGATGTCGCGCACCCAGTACAGCGTCTCGAAGTTGTGCTCCAGCGTGGGCCGCCCGAACAGGCCGACTTCGGCGATGTACGGCGGCCGCAGCCGCGGCTCCCCGCGCTTGCCCTCGATGCTTTCGATCATCGCGGACTCCTCGCCGCAGATGTAGGCGCCGGCGCCGCGGCGCAGCTCGAAACGCGGCAGCGGGCACGGCGGGTCGGCCTGCAGCCGCGCGAGCTCACGCTCGAGCAGCGCGCGGCAGCCGTGGTATTCGTCGCGCAGGTAGAGGTACACCGCCTCGGTGCCGACGACCTGCGCGGCGATCAGCACGCCTTCGAGGAAGCGGTGCGGGTCGCGCTCGAGGTAGCTGCGATCCTTGAAGGTGCCGGGCTCGCCCTCGTCGATGTTGACGGCCATCAGGCGCGGCGCCGGATAAGCGCGCACGATGCGCCACTTGCGCCCGGCCGGGAAGCCGGCGCCGCCCAGGCCGCGCAGGCCGGCATCGTCGAGGGCTTGGATCAGGTCGTCGGCGCTGCGCTCGCCGCCGGCCACCGCGGCGGCGAGGCGGTAACCACCTTGCGCGCGGTAGGCGTCGTAGCCGACATACGCCGGCGCGATGCCGCCATCGGGCGGCGTCAATGCGGCCGGCGCCGCCGCCGCGGGATCGAACACCGCACGGTCGTCGGCCAGCGGATGGGTGTGCTCGCCGGCGGCGAGCGCGGCTTCGACCGCACCCGGCGTCGCCTGCGGCAGCGGCCGCTGCCCGAGCACCGCAACCGGCGCCTGCTCGCAGCGTCCGACGCACGGCGCAGCGCGCAGCCGCACATCCGCGCCGATCACGGCCGCCACGCCCTCATGCAGCGCGGCCGCACCGGCCATCGTGCAGGCCAGGCCATCGCAGACCCGCAGCGTGACCCGCGGCGCCGGCGTGTCGTCGCTGGCCACGTCGAAATGGTGATAGAAGCTCGCGACCTCGTAGACCTCGACGACCGACAGCCGCATCTGCGCCGCCAGCGCGACCAGGTGGCGCTCGTACAGCAGCCCCCAGCGGTCATTCAGCAGGTGCAGCAGCTCGATCAGCCGGTCGCGCGGATGCGGCCCCGGGCCGATCAGTGCACGTACGTCGGCGACGGCGATGGCCTCGGGCTGGCGGCCCTTCAGCCGTCCGGGGCCGCGGCGGCGCCGGTCATCGGCCGCAGGTGCTGCAACGGGTGGCGAAGCGGGATCGGGTGTCATCGTCCGGGGCAGTCGGTCGCGTGGTCGTCACTCGGGATTGTGCGTCGGCGGTCACCGCCCGCAGCGCGCGTAGGATGCGGCGCCAACGCATCATCACCAGGACAGCGAGGGAGGAATGGGATGCTGACGATGACGAGCCTGCGGCACGCCGACCTGGATCAAGCCGCCGCCGAACTGATGGCCAATGCCTGCACGCTGGCCGCCGGCGGGCTGGCAGCCGCGGCAGCCGACGCGTTGCACAAGCTGCAGTCGGACGGCCCGTGGCGCATCGGCCGCCATGGCGCATCGGCGCGGCAACTGGCACAACTGCTGCCGCGCACGTGCCTGCTGGCCGGACGCGCCTGCCCGCCGGTGGGCGACGAACCCGCGCGTGCGCACGACGCGCTGGCCTCCTGGGCCGAGCAGGAGGCCGCGCAGCAACTGCGCTCGATGGCAATGACCACCGCGCAACAACTGGCGCCTGCCGGCCAGGGCTGGACCGAGGCGGGCCTGATGACGATTGCGCACACCACGTCGTCCTTCGGCGGCCAACGGCCGCCGTTCACGCAGTTCTGCCTCGATGCCCAGGTGATCCTGAAGCGGCGCATCGCCGAGCGCTTCGGATTCGGCGGCGAGCCGGTCGAGATGCCGCCGGACGACGTGCTGGAATCGTTGCCGGCGGCGGACCTGCAGGCCCTGCTGGCGCGGCTGCAGTTCGCCGGTGCCGAGATCGCCGACGAGGCGCGGGCGATCCCGACGGCGACCATCGCCGAAGCGGCCGCCGCGCACTTGCTCCGGCACGAGCTGCCCACCGACTGGCTGAGCGAATTCATCTTCCGGGCCGCCGTCCTGCTGGAGTGCGCAGACGCTCGGCCCGACAGCGCGGCCACGATCGTCGCCGGGTGGTACGAGATCGACCCGGCTTGCGCCGCCCCGCTGCTGGAGATGGCGACGACCGAACCCGTGCGCGAGGCGCTCGCTGCGGGCCACTTCCGCGCGGCCCTGCACGTGCATGCCGCCGCGGCGGATCGCTACCTCGAGCTGCTGGATGAACGCCCGCAGCGGGCGCCGTCCGTGCCGGCGCAGCCGCAGTGGAACGGCGACACGCTGGCCTCCTTCGTCGCGCAGCTCGCCGGCACCCCGCTCGCCGGCCTGGACTTCGTCGAACTGCCGATCCTCGGCACGAGCGAACGTGCGTATGCCGCTGCCTGCCCGGTGGAGTCCGCCTACCCGCTGTGGCAGCGCGCGCGGGCAGCGGTCGATCGCACGCAGCGCTGGCCACTCGTCACCACGCTCTGGGGCAACAGGCGCACGCCGCTCGACCCGGCCTCCGTCGCCGACGAACTGTTCTCCCGCTTCGAGTTCGAGAACGGGCCGGCGGCGGACGACGTGTCGCCGCGCGCTGTCCTGGCGGCGGCCGAGGCCGTCGACCTCGAGGCCTACCTGGCACGCAAGGCAGCCGGGCGCGAAGCACCCGCCGAGGACGCCGGCGGCGCCGATGCTGACGAACCGGACCCGACGCTCGCGATGCCCGGCTGGTTCGAGCCCGACAACGCGCAGCTCGTCTTCCTGCCGACACCGCGCAGCGAGGATGCCCTGGCCTACCTGCACTGGTACGGCTGCCTGGACGGCGGCGCGGCCGGCATGATCGCGCTGATGCGCCGCTGGCGCGAGCGTTTCGGCGCCGAGCTGTTCGCGCACTACGGCACCATGCTGCAGCTCGTCGCCGCGCGGCCGCCAGAACAGCTCGACGCCGCGCTGGCGCTGGCGCACGAACACCACCTGGCCAGCAGCCGCGCGCTCGACTTCGCGGCCACGCTGCGCCACTACGCGCGCGGCTTGCTCGGGCACGAGCGCTGGTTCCTGCATGAGCGGCCCTGACAGCGGGCCACCAAGGAGAGCTCGACGATGACCCTCATCCGCACGACCGCCGCCCTGCTGCTCGGAGCCGCCGCCCTGCTGCCCCAGCCGGCGTCGGCGCAGGCCGACCCGGCCGAAGCGCAACGCCTGCACGCGCTGTTCGAAGCGCAATGGGAAGCGCTTGCCCGCGAGCATCCCGAATGGGCGACCTTTCGCGGCGACCACCGCTTCGACGATCGCTGGACCGACAACCGCCCCGCCGCACGCGAGCAGCGCGACCGCGCGGCACGCGAGCGGCTGCAGCAACTGCGCGCGATCGATCGCACCAAGCTCGGCGCCACCGACCTGGTCTCGCTCGACATGGCACTCGAACGCCTGCAACGCGAGGTGCGGCACCAGGCCTTCGCCGGTTACCGCACGATGTCGGTCGGCTCGATGCGCGGCCCGCACACCGCGCTGCCCGAGGTGCTGCGCTTCAACGCCAACTCGACGCGGCCGCAGGTCGAGCAGATGCTCGCCCGCGTTGGCGCCTTCCCGGCCTTCATCGACCAGGAGATCAACAACCTGCGCGAGGGCATGCGCCTGGGCTGGGTGCCGTCGAAGCCGGTGTTGCAGCGCGCGCTGATCACCCTCGACGGCCTGCTGGGCGCCCCCGAGGCCAGCCCGATCATGGAACCCTTCAAGACGCTCGGCTCGGCGATCCCGCTGGACGAGCAGCGCCAGCTGCGCGAGCGCGCGCTGAAGCTGATCGGCGAACAGGCGCAACCGGCGCTGCGCCGGCTGCGCGACTTCCTCGCCGGACCCTACCTCGCCGCCGCGCCGGCCGAGGGCGCGTATTCGGGCTATCCGGGCGGGGCCGAGGTGTATGCCGCGCTGGTGCAGGAGCACACGACGACGGCGTTGACGCCGGACCAGATCCACGCGATGGGCCTCGAGCTGGTCGGGCAGCTGCGCCGGCAGATGGAAGAGGTGATGCGCTCGAGCGGCTTCACCGGCGGCTGGGACGCGTTCCTGAGCTACCTGAACTCGGATCCGAAGTTCTTCCATGCCAGTCCCGAGGCGATGCTCGCCGGCTACCGCGAGATCGCCAAGCGCATCGATCCCGAGCTGCCGAAGCTCTTCGCCGAGCTGCCGCGCCTGCCCTACGGCATCCGCTCGATGCCGGCCTACCTGGGCCCCGGCGCTGCCGCCAACTACAGCCGCGGCTCGGCCGACGGCACGCGTGCCGGCTGGTTCAACGCCAATACGCAGGCCTACAAGGCCACGCCGACCTGGAGCATGGAAACGCTGGTCGCACACGAGGCGGCGCCCGGCCATCACCTGCAGACGGCCCGCGCGCTCGAGCTGCGCGACCTGCCGGCCTTCCGCCGCAGCGCCTTCTACACCGCCTACGGCGAGGGCTGGGCGCTGTATGCCGAGACGCTGGGCAGCGAGCTCGGGCTGTACACCGATCCGTACAGCCGCTTCGGCCACCTGCAGGCGCAGATGTTCCGCGCCGTGCGGCTGGTGGTCGACACCGGCCTGCATGCCAAGGGCTGGACGCGACAGCAAGCGCTCAGCTACATGATCGAGCAGACCGGCATGGACGCCGGATCGATGGCCGCCGAGGTCGACCGCTACCTGTCCAACCCCGGCCAGGCGCTGGCCTACATGGTCGGCCAGCAGCGCATCCTGGCGCTGCGCGAGCGCGCGAAGCAGGCGCTGAAGAGCCGTTTCGACATCCGGCAGTTCCACCACGTGATCCTCGACCAGGGCCCGATGCCGCTGGACGTGCTGGAGCGCCAGGTCGACGCCTGGATCCAGCGCTCGGGTGCCGTGGTAGCGGAAGTCGCCCGATAAAGATTTGCAATGACCGTTATCTGATCAATCAACCCACGCAATGCTGCACCGCAGCTAGAGTTCACTCCGTTGTCAGTCCTCACTCATCAACAAACGGAGTCGAACCCATGTCCCTCATCAACACCCAAGTCAAGCCGTTCAAGGCGACCGCCTACCACAACGGCAAGTTCGTCGAGCTGAGCGAAACCAGCCTGAAGGGCAAGTGGTCGGTGCTGTTCTTCTACCCGGCCGACTTCACCTTCGTCTGCCCGACCGAGCTGGGTGACCTGGCCGACCACTACGACACCTTCAAGTCGCTCGGCGTCGAGATCTACGGCGTGTCGACCGACACGCACTTCACCCACAAGGCCTGGCACGACACCTCGGACACGATCAAGAAGATCAAGTACCCGCTGATCGGCGACCCGACCGGCACGCTGACGCGCAACTTCGGCGTGATGATCGAAGAAGAAGGCCTCGCGCTGCGCGGCACCTTCGTGATCAACCCCGAGGGCCAGATCAAGCTGATGGAAGTGCACGACAACGGCATCGGCCGCGACGCGCAAGAGCTGCTGCGCAAGGTGCAGGCGGCCCAGTACGTGGCCAACCATCCGGGCGAAGTCTGCCCCGCCAAGTGGACGCCGGGCGCCGAAACGCTGGCGCCGTCGCTGGACCTGGTCGGCAAGATCTAAGCCGGCTTCTCCCCCTGCTCGCGACCGTTCATCCCGGGACCCTTACGGTCCCGGGTGGGGACGGCCTTTGCCTCGAACCCGGAGTTGACGCCCATGTTGGACACCGCCCTGAAGACCCAGCTCAAGGCCTACCTCGAGAAGCTGCAGCGCCCGATCGTGCTGGTCGCCGCGCTGGACGACACGCCGAAGTCGCAGGAGCTGCACGCGCTGCTGCGCGACATCGCCGAGCTGTCGCCGAAGGTCACGCTGGTCGAGCGCTCCGAGGTCGCCGACGAGCGCACGCCGTCGTTCGCGATCGGCCTGCCCGGCGAGCCGGCGCGCATCCGCTTCGCGGGCGTGCCGATGGGGCATGAGTTCACCTCGCTGGTGCTCGCGCTGCTGCAGACCGGCGGCCATCCGCCGAAGCTGGACGCGGCGCTGATCGAGCAGATCCGTGCGCTCGAGCCGGCACAGGACCTGGTCTTCGAGACCTACATGTCGCTGAGCTGCCAGAACTGCCCGGAGGTCGTGCAGGCGCTGAACCTGCTGGCGGTGCTGAACCCGCGCGTGCGCCACGTGACGATCGACGGTGCGCTGTTCCAGGACGAGATCGCGCAGCGCCAGATCATGGCGGTACCTACGGTTTACCTGAACGGGCAGGTCTTCGGCCAGGGCCGCATGGGTATCGAAGAGATCGTCGCCAAGCTCGACTCGGGCGCGGCGCAGCGTGAAGCCGTTCGCCTGCATGCCAAGCCGGTGTTCGACATGCTGATCGTCGGCGGTGGCCCGGCCGGTGCGGCGGCGGCGGTGTACGCCGCGCGCAAGGGCATCCGCACCGGCGTGGTGGCCGAGCGCTTCGGCGGCCAGACCCTGGACACGCTGGGCATCGAGAACTTCATTTCGGTCAAGGAAACCGAAGGCCCGAAATTCGCCGTCGCGCTGGAGCAGCACGTGCGCGAATACGAGGTCGACGTGATGAACGCGCAGCGCGTCGAGCGCGTGATCCCGGCCGACGAGCCGGGCGCGCCGATCGGCGTGCAGCTGGCCAATGGCGCGACGCTGCGCGCCCGCAGCGTCGTGGTGTCGACGGGAGCGCGCTGGCGCGAGGTCGGCGTGCCGGGCGAGCGCGAGTACCGCAACCGCGGCGTCGCCTACTGCCCGCACTGCGACGGGCCGCTGTTCAAGGGCAAGCGGGTCGCGGTGATCGGCGGTGGCAACTCCGGCGTCGAGGCGGCGATCGACCTGGCCGGTATCGTGCGTGAAGTCACGCTGCTCGAATTCGCGCCGCAACTGCGCGCCGATGCGGTGCTCGTGCGCAAGCTCGAGAGCCTGCCGAACGTGCGCATCGTGATCAATGCGCAGACGACCGAGATCACCGGCGCCGACGGCAAGGTCAATGGCCTGCGCTGGCGCGACCGGACGGCCGACGCCGAGCACGACATTGCGCTCGAAGGCGTCTTCGTGCAGATCGGCCTGCAGCCGAACACCGAATGGCTGCGCGGCACGCTGGCGCTGAGCAAGCACGGCGAGATCATCGTCGACGCGCGCGGCGCGACCAGCTTGGCCGGCGTGTTCGCCGCCGGCGACGTGACGACGGTGCCGTTCAAGCAGATCATCATCGCGGCCGGTGATGGCGCGAAGGCGGCGCTCGGGGCGTTCGATCACTTGATCAGGACGTCGGTACCGGAGGCCGTGGCCGCGTAAGTCGGCGCCTATTGGCAGGCGGTGATGCCGCCGTCCAGATACAGCACCTGGCCGGTCACGAAGGCCGCGCCGGGGCTGCACAGGAACACCGCCGCACCGGCGACGTCGGCCGGCTCGGCGACGCGGCCGAGCGGAATGCGGCCGACGATCTGCTCGCGCGTGGCGGGGTTCTCGAGCCAGTGCCGGGCCATTTCCGTACGCACGACAGTCGGCGCCAGGCCGTTGACGCGGATGCCGTGCGGGGCCAGCTCGCTGGCATGCTGGCGCACCAGCATCTGCAGCCCGCCCTTGCTGCTGCAATAGGCCGAGTAGCCGCGGCCGCGCAGGCCGAGCTGCGCGCGCACCGACAGCAGATGCAACTGCGCGCCGCCGCGCCGCGAAGCGATCTGCGCCTTGGCTGCCGCCTGCGCGAGGAACATCGCGGCCTTCAGGTTCAGCTGCAGTACCTCGTCGTAGGCGGCCTCGGTGACGTCGAGCAGCGGCTCCTCGCGCTGGATGCCGATGCAGTTGACGAGGATGTCGATCCGCCCCGCCGCCGCGACGCCGTCGCGGATCGACGGCACCGAGTGCGCATCGATCAGCGTCGCCGACGCGTCGTGACCGCCGGCGCGCAGCACGTCGACCAGCGCTGCTGCCTTGGCCTCGTCGCGCGCGCCGACCACGATCCGCGCACCGGCGATCGCCAGCGCCCAGGCGATCGTTTCGCCGATGCCGCCGGTCGCGCCGGCGACCAGTGCGCTCTGCCCGCGCAGGTCGAAGAGCCCGCGCAGCGACGCGGTGTCGAGTGGCGGTGTCACGGTGTCCATGGCTTCAAGTGTCCAGCACGCTCTTCTTGCCGAACAGCCCGCGTGACCGCCAGGTGACGATGGCGATGAACAGCAGGTACATGCTCATCAGCGACCATTCCGACGCGTAGGCCCCCGTCAGGCCGACGACCAGCCCGACCATCAAGCCAGCGATCACCGCGCCCCACAACGAGCCGACGCCACCGAGCACGATGATCAGGAAGGCCGGCACGACCGCATCGACGCCCACCTGCGGCCGGATGCCCCAGATCGGCGCCATCACCACGCCGGCCAGCGCCGCCAGCCCGACGCCGATCGCGAACACCACCATGCGCAGCCGCGACAGGTTGATGCCGAGCGCGCGCACCATCTCGCTGTCGTGCGCACCGGCCTTGATGATCGCGCCGTAGGGCGTGTACTCCAGGAACAGCCACAGCAGCACGATCATCAGCAGCGCGAAGCCGGTCGCGAAGAAGCGGTAGCGGGCATAGATCAGGTCGCCGATCAGCACCGCGCCGTTCAGCGCCTGCGGCAGCGGCAGCTGCTTCTCGGTGGCGCCCCACGTCAGTCGGATCAGCTCCTCGATCACCAGCGCGGCGCCGAAGGTCAGCAGCAGTCCATACAGCGGATCGCGGCCATAGGTGCGGCGCAGGCACAGCTCGAGCAGCAGGCCGAAGAGGCCGACGAAGACCGGCGCCAGCGCCAGCGCGAGCAGGTAACGCAGCTCGACCGACAGGGCCATGTACCACTGCTGCAACTGCGGGAACCAGCCGAGCTGCGGCGCCATCACGAACAGCGCCGCGTACATGCCGAGCGCGAAGAGCGAGCCGTGCGCCAGGTTGATCGTCTCCATCACGCCGACGATCAGCATGAAGCCGAGCGCGATCAGCGCGAACAGCAGCCCGAGCGACAGCCCGTTCAGCAGGTGCGGCAGGAGCTGCAGCAGCAAGTCAGACCTCGTAGCTCGATGGACTGGTCATACCTCGTAACTCGGTGTGGCCTCGTAGGTCTCCAGCTTGCACGCCGCCGGCGCATCCTTGTCCTGCACCTCCTTCGGATCGATCTGCGCCAGGATCTTGAAGATGTCGTCCTTCTCGGCCGGCGCGTCGTTGTAGCTGGCCATGTAGATCGTCTGCTGGCAGTGATGCGTCACCGGGTCGATCCACGCGTCGAAGTGCTGCAGCCGGTCGGCGGCAGCCATCTTGCGGCCTTCGAGCTTCTTGATCACCGCCAGGTTGTTGGTCGTGCCGGCCTCCTCGACGCAGCGCAGCAGCTCACGCGTGGCCATGTAGCCGTTGTGATAGACATTGCCCGGCACGCGGATCGCCATGCCCGGGTACTGCTTCTGGTACGCCGCGACGAATTCCTTGACGCCCGGCAGGCCGAGCCGGTAGTACCACGTGGTGCCGAAGACGCCGAAGATCGCCTCCGGTCCGAGGCCGTAGACATCGGGCCAGTCCTGCTGGTTGTTGATCCACGCCGCCGCCTGGTGCAGCTTCAATTGCACGACCTGCTGGCGCAGCGCCTTGATGTCGTCGCCGCCGACCGCGGTGGCCACGACCTGCGGCTTCAGCTGCTGCAGCTTCAAGAGATACGGCGAGAAGTCGCGCGTGTTCTGCGGCACCAACAGCTCTTCGACGATCTTGCCGCCGTTGGCCTCGACCACCGCACGCGTCGCCTTCGAGGTGTTGTGGCCCCACACGTAGTCGTTGGTCAGCAGCACCCAGTTCTTGCCGCTGGCCTTCATCGCGTTCTTGACGATGGCCTGCGAGAAATTGCTGCCGTTGCCGTCCCAGACGAACTTGACGCGGTGGCAGTCCTTGCCGGCCTCGGTCGGCGAGCTCGAGTTGGTGTTCAGGAAGATCGTGCCGTACTTCTGCGCCACCTGCGAGATCGCATTCGCCACGCCCGAGTGCACCGCGCCGATCAGGAAGGCCGCCTCGTTGCGCGTGATCAGACGTTCGGCCACGCGCGAGCCGGTCGCCGGCGTGGTCTCGGTGTCCATGTGCAGCGCTTCGATGCGCCGGCCGAGCACGCCGCCCTTCTCGTTGAACTCCCGGATCGCCATCATCGCGCCCAGCCGCTCCTCGCCGCCGGACGCCGCGTACTGCCCCGACGCGTCCATCGTCAGCCCGATCACCAGCGGCTTCTTCGCCGCCGCTTGCGCCCAGGCATGGTTGTGCTTCCACGGCCCGTAGAACGGTGCGGCGCCGTAGAGCCCGGCGCCCAGCAGCGCGAGGCTCGAACGCTTCAGCAGCGTGCGGCGGGTGGTCGGATCGGACGGCAGGTCGGAACGGTCGCTCATGGTCGTCTCCTCGTGTGATGCACGGACGTCAGTTCAGGCGCGCGGCACGATGCGCACGTCGTTCAATTGCTCCTGGGCCTCGAACAGCGAGGCGATCAGGTGTTCGCCGAAACCCAGGTTCACCGCCTGCACCAGCGCCTGGTGCGTCGCGGCGCCGATCGGGCTGGCCACCGGCAGCGTCTCGGCCAGGTGCGCGTAGTAGCGCAGGTCCTTGCGCGCATTGCCGATGCCGAACTTGAAGCCGTCGAGCGCGCCTTCCTTCAGCGTGCGCGTGGCCATCATCTGGAAGATGCCGCAGTTGACGCCGCCGACCGAGACCACGTCGTAGAGCTTGTTCAGATCGAGCCCCGACTTGGCGGCGACGGCGAAGGCCTCGGCGATCGCGCAGGCGAAGCTCATCGCCATCATGTTGTTGACGAGCTTGAGCACATGGCCGTGCCCGGGCGGGCCGACGTGGAAGATGTTTTCGCAGAAGGCGCGCAGCACCGGCTCGATCGCCGCGAAGTCTTCTGCCTCGGCGCCGACCATCGTGTTCAGCCGGCCCTCCTCGGCCTCCTTCGGCGTACGCGCCAGCGGCGCATCGATCAGCTTCGCGCCGCGCGCGGCGAGATCCGCGCGGAGGCGCGCCGTCGACGCCGGCTCGGCGGTCGAACAATCGATGATGCGCAGCCCTGGCCGCGCGCCTTCGAGCAGGCCGCCGCGGCCGTACACCACTTCCTCGACCTGCGGCGAGCCGGTGACGCAGACGATCACCGCATCGCATTCGCGCGCCAGCGCCGCATGGGTGTCGAGCTCCTGCGCGCCGGCCGCGAGCAGGTCGGCCAGCGTGTCGCGGCTGCGGTGCGCCTTGAAGCGCAGGCCGAAGCCCTTCGCGAGCAGATTGCGCGCGATGCCGTGCCCCATCATGCCCAGGCCGACCAGGCCGATCTGCTGCTGCGTCATGCGACGCTCCTTTCGGATGTGGGGTGGCGCGCGGCGTCCCAGTGGGCGATCAGCTGCGCGTAGCGGCGGGCGACATCGTCGATCACCGCGTCATCGCCGATCTCGCCGGCGAACCAGGCGCGCGCGGCCGGCGCGAAGACGGTGCGGCCGATCGCGAAGCCGCGGCAGATCGGATGCGGCGCGGCAGTGTGGAAGCTGCGCGCGATCGCCTCGTCGTCGGCATCATTGCCGAGCAGCAGCACGCCGCGGCAGTGGGGATCGTGGCGCGCAATCACGTCGGCGATCGCGCACCAGCCGGCCTCGCCGGACGGCGGCAACTTCCACCAGTCGGGCTTCAGGCCGGCGTCGTAAAGCTGCGCCAGCGCCTCGGCCAGCGTGCGCTCGTGGCTCGGCAACTCGCGCGGCGGCATCACTTCGAGCAGCCACTCGCGTGCGTCGGCGATGCAGATGCGCTGCAGCTCGGCCAGGCGTTCGAGCTGCGTTGCGCGCAGCGTCGGCGGATCGTCGGGATGGTGCAGCAGCAGGCACTTGGCGACGTGGTCGGCAGGCCAGTGCCGCAGCGCAAGTGCCAGGCCTTCGGGCGCCTCGAATTCGAGCGGCCGCGAGCCGGGCCGCTCGACCGCGCGGGCGATCCACCAGCCGCGGCCGATGGTCGCCGGGAACACGGCCTCGCCATAGCTGCTGTCCAGAATGATGCCGGCGCCAGGCCGGCCGGCGGCACCCTGCACTGCCGCGGCGTCGACCAGTTGCTTGAAGCGCTGGATGCGCACTGCGCCCTGCCCGTGCGCCTCGGCCAGCTGTTGCAGCTGCGCGCGGTGGTCGACGGCGAGCACCAGCAGCTCGGGCCAGGCGCGCGTGCGCGTCGTCACGCGGTGCAGGTGTTCGAGCTGCGCGTCCTCGCGCAGCCGCCGCGTCGGGCTGCCATGGAACAGGAAATGCTGCAGCTCGGTCCAGCTCGGCATCGCCGGCGCGCAACCGTGGCGCGAGACGACCAGCGCGCCGCAGGCATTGCCCCAGCGGCAGCAGCGCTCCAGCGGCTCGTCCTTCAACCAGCCGCGCAGGAAACCGGCCATGAAGGCATCGCCGGCGCCGAGCACGTTGAAGACCTCGATCGGAAAGCCCGGGCCCTGCAGGCCTTCATCGAGCATTGCGGGGATCGGGCCAGCGAAGGCGACGCAGCCGGCAGCGCCGCGCTTGAGCACCAGCAGGCCGGGCGTCAGGACACGCAGCCGCTTCAGTGCGACGATCGAATCGATGCTGCCACCGGCGATGTGGATCTCCTCGTCGGTGCCGACGACAAGGTCGCAATGCGGCACGATGGACTGCAGCACGGCGCTGACCTGCGCGCTCTCGACGAAACGCTGCTCGCCGAGGCCCGGCGCGGTCAGCCCCCACAGCACCGGCCGGTAGTCGATGTCCAGGATCACCCGCGTTCCGGCGGCGTGCGCCGCGGCGATCGCCGCCTCGCACGCGGCGCGCGTGCCGGGCTGCGACAGGTGCGTGCCGGAGATCAGCAGCGCACCGGCATCGGCGATGAAGCCGGGCTCGATGTCGTTTTCGCACAGACCCATGTCCGCGCAATTTGCGCGATAGAAAATCAGCGGGAAGGTGTCGCGGTCCTGGATGCCGAGGAACACCAGCGCAGTCAGCCGCTCGGGGTCGATGCGCACGCGGCTCACGTCGACGCCCTCGGCCGCCAGCGACTCGCGCACGAAGCGGCCGTTGTGCTCGTCGCCGACGCGGGTCAGCATGGCCGGCTTGAGGCCCAGGCGCGCCAGGCCGACTGCAGTGTTCGCGGGCGAGCCGCCGAGGTACTTGGCGAAGCTGCGCATGTCCTCGAGACGGCCGCCGATCTGGTCGCCGTACAGGTCGACCGCGGCGCGGCCGAGGCAGATCAGGTCGAAGCGGCGGGTCATGAGGCGCTCGCCTGCTTGCTCGTCCTGGTCGTTTTCGCGGTGCGCGCCGCCGGCTTGGCGCTGCCCTGCTCGGCCAGGCGGTGTCCGGTGCTGACCACCAGCGCCTGCGCCAGGCACAAGGGCGCGACCAGCGAGCGGAACGGCCGCGACGAATCGTCGGCAATCTCGAAGCACACGCGCGCCGAGGCCTGCAGCGGCGACAACGGCGCATCGGTCAGTGCGATCACCGGCACCTTCCGCGCGGCACAGGCCTGCGCCGCTTCGAGCACCTCCGGCGAATACGGCCGGAAGCTGGCGACGATCAGCACATCGCGCGCACCGATCAGGCGCAGGCCGTCGCGCAGCATGCCGCCGACACCATCGAGCAGCTGCGCCGGCAGCTCGAGCCGGCCGAGCGCATAGGCCAGGTAACACGCCACCGGAAACGCGCGCCGCTGCGCGAGCACGTGAATGCGCTCGGCCCGCGCGATCAGCGTCACCGCGGCCTGCAGGTCCGCCGCGCGGATGCCCTCCTCCAGTTGTCCGAGATCGGCGACCGCATCGCCGACCAGCTGGTGCAGCACGCCGCCGGGCGTGCCGCCACCATTGAACTGCTTGCGGCGCAGCTGGTCGATGCGCTCGCGGTAGCTGCTGCCGGAGCGCTCGACCAGGTGGCCGCGGAAGACCTGCTGCATCTCCGAGAAGCCGCGGTAGCCGAGCGCGTTGGCGAAACGCACCATCGCCGACGGCTGCACCTCGGTGGCCTCGGCCAGCGCAGCCACGGTGCCGAGCGCCAGCTCGTGCGGGTTCTCGAGCGCGAAACGCGCAATGCGCTGCTGCTGTTTCGACAGCGTCGGGAAAGCGCTGGAGATCACGCCTTTCAACTCTTCGTAGCTGCCTGCGGGGGTCATCGGGAGTTGCCCTGAATCTGAATCAAACGAGAATAAACGTTCTTGCTTGTGGAAAGCATAGAACGTACATTCGATTCCTGTCCAGTCTTTTCCAACGCCCCGTCGAAAGGGTTTTCGAGCATGCGCACCCGCAGCGGTCCCGCGAAACGCCTGCCCTGGCCGATGCTGGCGACACTGGGCCTGCTGCTGTCGACGCCGCTGTGGCTGCAGCAGGCGGGGCTCTACCAGTACCTCGCGCTCGAGGTCGCGATCTGGATGCTGTTCGCGCTCGGCTACAACCTGCTGCTCGGCGGCACCGGGCTGCCGTCGTTCGGCCATGGCGCCTACTTCGGCATCGGGGCTTATGCGTTTGGTTTGCTGCAGCAGCGGTGGGTGGCCAACCTTTGGCTCGACCTGCTCGGTGCAGTGCTTGCTGCGGCGCTTGCCGGCGCCTTGGTCGCCCTCTTCATCTCCCATCGCCGCGGCATCTACTACGCGCTGCTGACCATCGCCTTCGGCCAGGTCGGCTGGTTCATCGCCATCAAGTGGCATTCGGTCACCGGCGGCGAGGACGGTCTGCTGAACATCAAGCGCCTGCCGGCCGACTTCGGCTTCGCGACGCTGCCGCTGGCCAGCAACGAGGCGCTGTTCTTCTTCTGCATCGCCGTGCTGGCGATCGTGATGGCGCTGCTGTGGCGGCTGATCCATTCACCGTTCGGCCGCGTGCTCGCGGCGATCCGCCAGAACGAGCTGCGCGCCGCCTTCGTCGGCCACCACGTCTGGCTCTACAAGTGGCTGGTCTTCACGCTGTCGGCGGCGATTGCGGGTCTCGCCGGTGCGCTGTTCGCGATGGCCCAGCAGTCGGCCTATCCGAACGTGATGAGCCTGCACAACTCCGGCTTCGTCGTGATGATGGTGCTGATCGGCGGCGGACTGGTCAGCTTCTGGGGTCCGCTGGCCGGTGCCGCCTTCTTCATCCTCGCGCGCGACCTGCTCGGCGCTTACACCGAAACCTGGCTGCTGTGGTACGGGCTGATCTTCATCGGCATGGTGCTGCTGAAACCCGAGGGCCTGGCCGGGCTGTGGCAGGAATGGGCGGCACGGCTGCACAAGACGCCGGCGCCGTCGGCCGCACGCATCGAGCACAAGGAGAGCTTGGGATGAACCATCCGCGAGTGATGGATCACGGCCCGTTGCGGCCATTGCGGTTGAAGACTCAGCGAGATCAGGCCGCCAGGGCGCCCTGTTGCGCTCGTGTCCCCCGGTCGCTCCGCTCCCTCCTCCTCTTACCTCGCTCCACAGGGCACCCTGCCGTCCTGATCCGGCCCGTCTCTGGTATTCATCCTTCGCACGCCACTGCATCGCGCTTGCCAAGGACATGGGGTACCCGCTGCAGCGAGGTAAGAGGAGGAGGGAGCGGAGCGACCGGGGGACACGAGCGGCAGCGGGTACCCCGTGGCCTTGGCTCGCTCTGTCTCTGCATGCGGCGCCGAACGTCCGCACTGGGCCGCGAGCTGCCACCCGTGGCGCTTCATTCGCCGCCGGCGCCACGAATCGCGATGGACCACTGACATGCCCCTCTTTGAAGCCCAGGGCCTCGCCAAACGCTTCGGCGACCAGGTCGTGCTGCAGAACGTCTCGCTGGCCTTCGACGAAGGCATGCTGGCCGGCATCATGGGACCGAACGGCGCTGGCAAGACGACCTGCTTCCACCTGCTGACGGGCCGCTACAAGCCCGATCGCGGCTGCGTGCGCTTCGCCGGCGAGGACATCACCGGGCTGCCGCCGCGGGTGATCGCGCGCAAGGGCATCGCGCGCTCGTTCCAGGCGATGAACCTGTTCAACGACGACTCGGCGCTGGACAACGTGCTCGTGGCCACGCCTTTCGTGCGTCAGCACGGCTTCGATCCGTGGCGCGACCTCGGCGCCGACAGTGGCGCGCAGGACGCCGCGGCGCAGGTGCTGGCGCGCGTCGGGCTGAAAGGCAAGGAACACGTGCCGGCGAAGCGCCTGTCCTATGGCGACCGCCGCGCGCTGGAGATCGGCGTTGCGCTGGCCGCCGCGCCGCGGCTGATGTTCCTCGACGAGCCGACCGCCGGCCTGGGCGCCGACGGCACCGCGCGGCTGGTCGAGCTGATCGGCGAGCTGCGGCGCCAGCTGACGATCGTGATCATCGAGCACGACATGCGCTTCCTGTTCGGCCTGGCCGACCGCATCACCGTGATCCATTGGGGCCAGGTGATCGCCGAGGGCACACCGGACGAGCTGCGGCGCAATGAATGGGTGCAACGTTCGAACCTGGGGGCCTTGCAGTGATGTTGTCCGTAGATCGCATCGACACGTACTACGGCGAGACGCAGGTCCTCTTCGGCGTGTCGCTCGCCGTGCGCGCCGGCGAGGTGCTGGCGCTGCTCGGCGCCAGCGGCGCCGGCAAGACGACGACGCTGCGCTCGATCCTCGGCCTGACGCCGGCCCGCAGCGGCGCAATCCGCTTTGACGGCCGCGAGATCACGCATGCGCCGACGCATGCCATCGCCCGCGCCGGCATCGGCTGGGTGCCGGACGACCGCCGCATCTTCCCGACGCTGACGGTCGCGCGCAATCTGGCGATCGCCGGCAAGTCCACGCGCTTCAAGCGCTGGAAGCTCGCCGACTGCTTCGGCATCTTCAGCGCGCTGGAACACCTGATGCCGCGCGAATGCGAGAACCTGTCCGGCGGCGAGATGCAGATGGTGGCGATCTCGCGCGCGCTGCTCGGCGCGCCGGGGCTGGTGTTGTTCGACGAGCCGAGCCAGGGCCTGGCGCCGAAGGTGGTGCAGGACGTGATGGCGACGATCCGCCGGCTGAAGGACGAGGGCGTCGCCGCGCTGGTCGTCGAGCAGAACGTGTCGAGCGCGCTGGCGGTGGCCGACCGCGCCTGCGTCATGAGCGCCGGCCGCATCGTGCACGACGGGCCGGCGGCCGAGCTGCGCGAGGACGCCTCGAAGCGCCGGCAGCTGCTGGGTGTCTAGCATATGAATGACGCGGCCAGCATCAACCCCACACCACCGCTGCTGCAGGTCGAGGGCCTTGCGCGCCACTACCGCCGCGGGCCGCCGCTCGCGCGCCGCACGACCTTCTCGCTGCAGGCCGACTTCCGCCTCGATGCCCCCGCGGTGATCGGCGTGCTCGGCCCCAACGGCTCGGGCAAGACCACGCTGTTCGAGCTGGTCACCGGCAGCAACCTGCCCGATGCCGGCCGCGTGCTGGTGCGCGGCCAGGACATCCACGGCGTGCGCACGAAAGAGCGCGACCGGCTGGCGATCCACTACCACCAGAGCTACCAGCTGCGCCGCTTCCAGCGTCGCAAGCCGGACTGGATGCTCGACGCAGCGGCGTCGGATGCCCCCTGGGTGCACCTGTTCGACGAGCCGCAGTTCAACACCCAGGACGGCTACATCGGCTTCATGCTCGACTTCTTCCGCCAGCTGCGCAGCGAAGGCCGGCTGGTGCTGCTGTGCCTGCACCCGAACGAACGCTTCCACGTCGAGATCCTGCGCGAGATCTGCGAGGGTTTCCTGTTCGTGCACCAGGGCAGCGTGACACCCCTGCCGGACTTCGAGCACCTGGTGGCCGAGCCGCGCGTGCGGCAGTACCTCGGCGCGCTGGCGCCTTGAGGACGCACCGCCAAGGATTTTTATCCGCGCGACGGCCCGTCCGTGGCGTCCGCGACGCCTTCTTCCGCCGGCTCGCCGACCGCCGCTTCGGGCTGCTGCGGAATGCGCGCGCGCACCCGCGTGCCGCGGCCCGGCGCGGCCTCGACCTCGAACTGCCCGCCGTCGGATTCGACGCGGTAGCGCATGCCGCGCAGGCCATGCCGGCCCGGCACCTCGGCCTGCGCATCGAAGCCGCGGCCATCGTCGTCGACCTCGATGCAGGCCGCCCCTTCGTCGACCGACAGGGTCACGTCGACGCTGCGCGCGTTGGCGTACTTGGCGATGTTCGTGAAGGCCTCCTGGACCAGCCGGAACACCGTCAGCTCGGCTTCCGGCGTCAGCCGCACCGGCGCCAGCGACGCCTCGACGTTCAGCCCGCTGCGCTCGGCGAATTCGCGGCACTGGATCTCGAGCGCGGCGACCAGGCCCAGCGTGCTCAGCGACGATGGCCGCAGGTCCTCGATGATGCGGCGCTTCAGCGCGATGCCGCTGTTCAGCGTCGCGGTCAGGTGATCGAGCCGCTCCAGCGCCTCGGGCGCGGCCTTGGCCAGCCGCGGCTTGATGCGCGCGGCGTCGAGCTTGGCTGCCGTGAGCAGCGCGCCGAGCTCGTCGTGCAGCTCACGCGCCAGGCGCTGGCGCTCGTCCTCGCGCGCCGTCTGCAGGTGGCGCGTCAGTTCGGTCAGGTCGTTGGTGCGTCGGCGCACCTGCACCTCGAGCCGGTCGCGCTCGGCCTGCAACGCCTGCTGCTGGCTGCGGCGCTGCTTCTCCATCGTCTGGCGCTGGCGCAGGAAGAGGATCAGCGCCAGCACGCTGGCGCCGGTCAGCGTCGCGACGCCGATGCGGTTCAGCAGCAGCGTGCCGAAGATGCGCTTCAGGCTGCGCTCGACGCGGCGGCTCTCCAGCGCCATCAGCTGCTCGCCGCGCTGGCGGATGAATTCCATCTGGTCGCGGCCGATGTTGGTCATCACGATCTCGCGCGCGGTGTCGATGCGGCCTTCACGCGCCAGGCGGATCGTCTCCTTCGCTTCGCTGACCTTCAGCGCGACGGTTTCGGCGAGCTCCCGCGCGACCGGCCGCGCCTGCGCATCGCCCAGGTTCTCGTAGTAGTCGCGCAGGCTCAGCAGGCTCTGCTCCAGCTCGGCGGCGGCGCTGTCGAAGGGCGCCAGGTACTCGTCGCGCAAGGTCAGCAGGTAGCCGCGCTGGCTCGATTCGACGTCGACCGTGCGCCGCATCACCGCATACACCGCCAGCCGCGCCTGGCCCATCTCGACCAGCCGGTCCAGCGTGGTGCGCGCTTGCTGGTAGCCGCCTTCGCTGACGGCGATGATCAGCCCGCCCGCCAGCACCGCCAACGGCAGCGCGAAGGCGCTGTCGCGCAGGCGCCGCAGCCAGCCGGAGAGCGTCATCGCCGCACTCCGATGGCCCGAGGCGGCCTACACTCGCGCGAGCACCGCCCGGAGGGATGAAGCGCATGATCCGCATCGCGATCGTCGACGACCATGCCGTGGTGCGCGCGGGCCTGCGCCAGTTCTTCGCCGACCAGGTCGACCTGCGCGTCACCGGCGAGGCGGCCAACGGCCGCGAAGCGGTGGAGCTGCTGCGCGGCGGCGAGATCGACGTGATGCTGATGGACTTGTCGATGCCCGGCCAGGGCGGCGTCGATGCGCTGGCGGCGATCAAGGCGCGCGCGCCGGACCTGCCGGTGCTGATCCTGAGCGGCCTGCCGGAGGAGCACTACGCCACCGCGCTGCTGAAGCAAGGGGCCAGCGGCTACCTGAACAAGGACTGCGACCCCGAGGACATCCTGCGCGCGATCCGCACCGTCGTGCGCGGGCGCAAGTACATCACCCCGGCGGTGGCCGAGCGGCTGGCCGACAGCCTGTCCAGCAACGCCGACAAGCCGCAGCACGAGCTGCTCTCCGAGCGTGAATTCCAGGTCTTCCTGCGCCTGGCCAAGGGCGAGACGATCGGTCATATGGCCGACAGCATGGCCTTGTCGGTGAAGACCGTCAGCACTTACCGCACCCGCGTCATGGAAAAGATGAAGCTGGCGACCAACAGCGACCTGACCTATTACGCGCTGAAGAACGGGTTGATCCAGTAGCGGCGCGTTCATGAACGCTCGCCCGCGCCGATGTCGGCGCAGTAGGCGATCAGCTCCTCGAGCTCGCTCGACTTGTCGAAGACGCGGTCGGCGCCCAGCGCGGCGCAGCGGCGGCGGATGTCCGGCGTGGCGTAGTTGCTGAGCACGACCAGCTTGCCGGCACGGCCGCTGGCCTGCGCGGCGGCCAGCACCGGCAGCCCGGAGCCGACCTTCAGGAAGATGTCGATCAACAGCAGATCGCAGAAACCGTCCGCCGATTCGAGCCAGCCCAGCGCCTGCGCCTGGTCCTCGGCGTGACCGACGACGTCGATCGGCAACAGATCCTCGAGCATCGCGACCAGGTTCTGCCGGATCACCGCGCTGTCTTCGACGATGAAACAGCGCAGCCGGCGCACGGCGCCGGCTTCGGAGGCTTCGGACAAGCGGGGGTCTGGTTCGCGCACGGCGGGTCGCAGGCGAGGTGCCGCGGTCGGGTTCTGGCCAGGGTCGCGCATTATCGAAGCCCCGCGCCGGTTGTCATGCCGCTGTTTTGATTGTGGAGCGCCAGCCCGGGTGCACGGGCTTTCAGCGCCGGTCAGCCGGGCAGCGCCATGATGACCGCCGCGAACGCCGCCAACAGCGACCGCGCTCCGGCGCGGCCGCCGCGACGTCGGGTCCGGCTGCTCGGGAAGCTGCCCGAAGGAACCGTCAGGTGCGGCGTCGCCGCTTCGTAGCCCAGCAGCGTGTCGTCGATCTTGCTGTCGATCTCACGAGGCCGGGGGCGGCGGCTGAGCTTCATCGGGCGTCTCCAGGGTACGGCGCAGGCGGGCTGGCGCTGACTCTAGGCAGCTCTTGCCCATTCGCGAATCGGCGCAGCGCCGTTTCGCGTGTAGGACAACGCCTATACGGCCGGAGGTGGCAGGCACAATCGCGCTCCCTCGTTCATCCCTCCCCGAAGCCTTCGTGTTCAAGAACCTGATCGTTCATCGCCTGGCGCCCGACTGGTCGGCCGCGCCCGCCGATCTCGAAGCCGCGCTGGCCGCGGCACGTTTCGTCGAATGCGGTGCGACGCAGGCGCGCTCCGCCGGCTGGGTCGAGCCGCGCGGCGTCGCCCACGCCCCGCTGATCGAGCTGATCGACGGCCAGTGGCTGCTGACCCTGCTGATCGAGCAGAAGGTGCTGCCGGGTGCGGTCGTGCGGCGCCAGGTCGAAGCGCTGGCCGAGCGCATCGAGCGCGACACCGGCCGCAAGCCCGGCAAGAAGCAGCTGCGCGAGCTGAAGGACCAGGTCCAGCTCGAGCTGCTGCCGCAGGCCTTCACCAAGCGCGCCAGCGTGCGGCTGTGGATCGCGCCGGCCGAGCGCCTGTTGATGATCGATGCCGGCAGCGCCAAGGTGGCCGACGAGGTGATCACGCTGCTGACCAAGTCGCTGCCGGGTTTCGCCGCGCACGCGGTGCAGACCGCGCTGTCGCCGGCGGCGGCGATGGCCGACTGGCTGGTCAGCGGCGAGGCGCCGTCGGGCTTCACCGTCGATCGCGACTGCGAGCTGAAGGCCAGCGACGGCGAGAAGCCGGTCGTGCGTTATGCCCGCCACGCGCTCGACATCGACGAGATCCGCGGCCACATCGCCGCCGGCAAGCAGCCGACACGGCTGGCGCTGACCTGGAACGACCGCGTCTCCTTCGTGTTGACCGAAGCGCTGCAGATCAGGAGGCTCGCTTTCCTCGACGGCGTGTTCGAAGGCCGCAAGGCCTCGAAGGACGAAGGCTTCGACGCCGACGCCGCGATCGCCACCGGCGAGCTGGCGCCGCTGATCGGCGAGCTGATCGATGCGCTGGGCGGCGAGCAGGTGATCGGTGGCGCGCCCGCACCGGCCGCGGCCCCCGCGGCAGCGGCCAGCGCCGACGGCATTCCGCCGTGGGAACCCGCCGAAGCCGTCGCTACTTGAGGCGCGCCGGCACGCGCGTCTCGAGCGGCGCCGGCCGGTAGGCCGGCAGGAAGCGGCAGCCGGGTCCGTAACTCGCCTCGAACGCGCGGCAGCGCTCGGCAACCGCATCGGCGCTGGGCCGTCGGCCGCTCGCCGCCCACTCCAGCAGCGCCGCGGCCAGCGCCGGGTAAACCGGGTCGGCCAGGTAGCTGTGCTCGGCATGCGCGGTGAAGGTCTGCAGCAGCCGCTCGCCGGCGCCCGCCGCGCGCATCGTGTCGCCGAACACGCTGTCGAGCTCGACGAAGGCGATCGGATCGTCGATGCCACGCACGCTCAGCACCGGCACGGCGATGCGGCCGCTCGGATCGGCGTCGGCGGCGAAGCGCTGCAGCGCCGCCGCATCGGCGCGGTAACGCGGCACGGCGGCATTCAGCGCCGCATCGTCGGCCGAGCCGGCGTAGCGCACGCCCTCGTTGCTGAACGGATTGCCGCCGCCGGTGCGGCGCTGCACGATGTCCTGGAAGTGCCAGGTGGCCCAGTTCAGGTGGCCCAGGATCGAGCGCTCGGGAATGCGGATCACCCGCTCGATCGTTTCGACCCGAGCCTGCTGCTCGCGCGTGCGTTGCGCCGCGGGCCGGTCGAGCGCCAGGCACTCGTTGATCCGAACGGCGAGCTGCGCCTGCGTCAGCGTCGCGCCTGCGGGCAAGCCCATCCACAGCGGGTAGGCCGGCTCGTCGGGTCGCGGATGGTTGTTGCACAGCTGCTGGTAGACCACGCGCAGATCGAGCCGGAAGTCGTACGAGCGGCTGCCACCGCCGAGCACGCCGCTGGTCAGCAGCACCGCGTCGTACGGGCGGGCGCCGCTGGCCGGCGCGCCGTACAGCTCGGCCGCGCGCGCCGCGACGCCGGCGCCCCAGGACTGGCCGTGCAGGATCGTGCGCCGCGGCTGCAGCCCGGGCATCTGCAGCGCGATGCGGCGCAGGCGTTCGGTGTCCTCGGCCGCCGCGGTGACCGCAACGCCGCCCTGGCGGAAGCTCGATCCGGCCCACGCGTAGCCGGCGCGCACGAAGATCGCCCAGCGCTGCAGGTCCTCGATCGTGCGTTCCAGGCGCGGCGCGCCCAGCGACGGGCCGCCGTGCGCGTGCAGCACCAGCACGCCGTTCCACTCGCGCGGCCGAGCGATCACGTAGAACGCGCCTGCCGAATCGCGGCCGCCGAAACAGCGGCTGCCCTCGGGCAGGCCGGCCGGGCAGGCTTGTTCGGCCGGTACGGCTTCAGCGACGGGTGCCGACTCGGGTGGCGTCGAGCAGGCCGCCGCCAGCCAACACAGCGCGACACTCGCGACCCGGCGTCGAAATCCGACCCTCATCGGGCGCGCCGGCGCAGGACGAGCGCCGCGATCAGCAGGGCCGACAGCGCCATGCCGGCGCCCCCCGGCTCGGGCACCGCCTGCACGAAGCCGAGCTGCTCGCTGGCGATGCGCTGCAGCGCACGCGCGTCGGCGGCGCGGATGCCCAGCTCGAATGCAGCGATCTCGCCGGCGCCCAGCGACAGCGGATCGAGCCCGGTCAGCGTGCCGAACAAAGTCAGCGCGCTCAGGTACGAGCCGTGCCGGCTGGCATGCGTGCCGTCGTCGAACCACAGGTCGATCAGGCCGTCGCTGGCGGCGCCGGGGGCATACATGTTGCGCGTCGCCACGCCTTCGGTCACCGCGCGCAGGAAGGCATCGCCGACCGGTGCGACGCCCGCGATGCCGCTGTTCGCCTCGGCTGCGCCGTAGTAGGCCGAGTGCAGGTCGCCGGTCATCGCCTCGAGCGTCGGGTAGAACGAGGCCGCCGGCGTCGCCGTGAAGCTGACCTCGCCGGTCACCGGATCGGTCACCGTGGTGAACGGCGCGTTGATCAGGTTCGGCCGCGCCCAGGTCTGGTACAGGTAGAGCTCGGTGACGCTGCTGGCGTTCGGATTCGCCGGCACGCTGCGCAGGGTGTTGCAGGTCGTCGCAGAGGCGCCCGTCAGGGCCTGGCAGGCTCCGGTGCTGCCGCCGATCAGGTCGCGCTCGCGGTAGCTGTGCGCCACGCCATCGTGCACGAAGTCCTCGATCTTGTTCGCATAAGCCGTAAAGTAAGCGGGGTTCGACGCCAGGCCGGGCTGCTTGGTCAGCGGCTCGTCGCTCTGCTCCTGCAGCACCACCTGGTTCCAGGTCTGCGAACCGATGTTGCCGCGCAGGTCCCAGCCCGCTGGATTGCTGTTCAGGAAATGGCCGCGCAGCGAAGCGGCATTGCGCGTCGACATCGAGACCTCGTAGTCGAGCCCGGCCTGCACCGTGAAGCGCTGGAAGATGCCGGCGACGCCGCCCCAGGGATGCGGCTCGAAGGCATTGCTGCCCGTCGGATTGGCCTGCCACATCGGAAACGTCAGGTCGTTGACGTTGGCGGCGTTGTAGCTCATCACCGGGTCGACTCGGCCGAAGGTGTAGCTGTTGCCGACGAACAGCACGCGCACCGGGTCGGCGAAAGCCGGCATGCCGGCGCCCAGGGTCATCAACAGCATCCAGCACCAGCGTTTCATGTCCTGCTCTCTCGTCTCGAAATGGGAAGGCGGCGTGACGATAGGGCGGCGGTCACTGCAGGTCAAATATCTCGAACTAGCAATCTCGATATGATTCACATATGGAATTGCGACACCTGCGCTATTTCCTCGCCGTGGCCGAAGCCGGTCACATGACGCGCGCCGCCGCCACGCTCGGCATCCAGCAACCCCCGCTGAGCCAGCAGATCAAGGCGCTCGAGCAGTCGCTCGGCGTCACGCTGCTGCAGCGCCATCCGAAGGGCGTCGCGCTGACCGAGGCCGGCCGGCAGTTCGAAGCCGAAGCGCGGCGCATCGTCGACGACGTTGCGGCGATGCAGCAGCGGATGTCGCGCATCGCGCGCGGCCTGCAGGGACGGCTCGCGGTCGCCTTCACCAGCTCGGCGGCAGCGCATGCCTTCACGCCCGAGGCGCTGCGCGCCTGCCGCAGCCGCTATCCGGGCATCGAGCTGCAGTTGAGCGAGGACAACGCCGCGACGATCACCGAAGCGATCGCCACCGGTCGGCTGCATTGCGGCTTCCTGCGCGTGCCGGTTGCACGGCCGGCGGGCGTGCAGCTGGAAACGCTGTTGAACGAGCCGGCCGTGCTGGCGCTGCCGCTGGATCACCGCCTCGCGCGGCTGCGCCGCGGCAAGCCGCAGCCGGTGGCGCTGGCGGAACTGGAAGGCGAACGCATGATCCTCGTGCGCCGCCCCGGTGCGCCGGGGCTCTACGCGAACCTGCTGGCGCTGTGTGCCACGCGCGGCGTGCAGCCGCTGATCGTCGCCGAGGTCGAACGCATGATGACCAACCTGAACCTGGTTGCCGCCGGCGTCGGGCTGTCGGTGGTGCCGGCCTCGATGACCGGCGCGCAGCCGCATGCGATCGTCTATTGCCCGTTCGAGCGCGGCGTCACGCTCGACGCACCGCTGACGCTGGCCTGGCGCGCGGCCGACAGCAACGGCCCGACCGCCACCTTCGTCGCGCTGGTGCGCGAGATCGCGCGGGCGCGGCGCTGAACCTTCAGGTGTTCTTGCTGACGGTGATCGTCGGGAACTTGGCGCTGAAATCCTTGGCCTTCTCGGCGATCTTCACGGCCACCTGGCGGGCAATCGAGCGGTAGGTCGCGGCGACCTCGCCGTCCGGCTCGGCAACCACGGTGGGGGTGCCGGAGTCGGCCTGCTCGCGGATCCCGCGCGTCAGCGGCAGCGCGCCCAGGTAGTCCATGTTGAATTCGGCGGCCATGCGCTTGCCGCCGTCGGCGCCGAAGATGTGCTCGGTGTGGCCGCAGTTCGGGCAGTTGTAGACGGCCATGTTCTCGATCAGCCCGAGGATCGGCACGCCGACCTTCTCGAACATCGCGACGCCCTTCTTCGCATCGAGCAGCGCGATGTCCTGTGGCGTCGTGACGATCACCGCACCGGTCAGCGGCACGCGCTGCGACAAGGTCAGCTGGATGTCGCCGGTGCCGGGCGGCAGGTCGACGATCAGGTAGTCGATGTCGCGCCAGTTGGTCTGCCGCAGCAACTGCTCGAGCGCCTGCGTGGCCATCGGCCCGCGCCAGATCATCGCCTGGTCCGGCTCGACCAGGAAGCCGATCGACATCACCTGGATGCCATGGCCGATCAGCGGCTCCATCGTCTTGCCGTCGCTGCTCTCGGGCTTGCCGCTGACGCCCAGCATCATGGGCTGGCTCGGGCCGTAGATGTCGGCATCGAGCACGCCGACGGTCGCGCCCTCGGCAGCCAGCGCCAGCGCCAGGTTCGCCGCCGTTGTGCTCTTGCCGACGCCGCCCTTGCCGGACGCGACGGCGATGATGTTCTTGACCGAGGGCAGCAGCTGCACGCCGCGCTGCACCGCGTGCGCGGTGACCTTGGCGCTGACCACTGCATTGACCTTGTCGACCCCGGGCACGCTGCGCGCGGCATCGACGAGCCGGCCATGCAACGCCGGGATCAGGCTCTTCGCCGGATAACCCAGCGTCACCTCGAACGAGACGTCGCTGCCGCTGATCTGCAGATTCTTCAGCTGGCGCGACGAGACATAGTCCTTGCCGGTGTGGGGATCGGCGACGGTCTTCAGCGCTTCGAGCAGCGCGGCTTCGGTAACGGTGGTCATGATGAGCAGCAGAGGCGACCGGGCAGTCTAGCGCCAGCGCGCTGCCTAGAATGAATTCGGCCCTTCGAAGGAACCTCGCCGATGAGCACGACACCGCCCGACTTCCGCGACCTGGCCTCGCTGGTGCACGAACACGCCGAGCGCCAGCCGACGGCGCGAGCGGTGTGCTGCGGCGATGTGTGCCTGGATTACCAGGGCTTCGACGAGCGCATCGACCGCATCGCCGCGTCGTTGCAGCGTGATCGGTTGGCGCCGCGCGAGACGATCGCCATCTGCGCCGCAGCGAGCATCGACTACCTCGCGCTGTTCGTCGGCGCATTGCGCGCCGGCTTGGGCGTAGCGCCGCTGGCGCCGGGCTCGACTGCCGCGCAGCTGCTGGCGATGGTCGACGATGCCGATGCGCGGCTGTTCTTCGTCGATGGCGCGGTGGCCGACGCGCTGGCCGACGCCGATGCAAAGCTGCCGCCCGGCGTGCACGACGTGCGGCTCGACGACAGCACCGGCGGGCCGGCCTTCACGGCCTGGCTCGCGCCCGAGGGCAGCCGCCCCGCCCCGGTGCCGATCGACCCGGCCTGGCCCTTCAACCTGATCTATTCGTCGGGCACCACCGGCACGCCCAAGGGCATCGTGCAGCCGCATGCGATGCGCTGGGCCCACATCCAACGCGCCGTGCAGTCCGGCTACGGACCCGAGACGATCACGTTGACGGCCACGCCGCTCTATTCCAACACCACGCTGGTCTCGGTGATCCCGACGCTGGCCTGGGGTGGCTGCGTCGTGCTGATGCCGAAGTTCGATGCCGCGCAGTACCTCGCGCTCGCCGAACGGCACCGTGCGACGCACACGATGCTGGTGCCAGTGCAATACCAGCGGCTGATGGCGCGGCCGGACTTCGGCCGCCACGACCTGTCGTCGTTCCGCTTCAAGTTCTGCACCAGCGCGCCCTTCCACGCCGAACTGAAAGCGGATGTACTGGCACGCTGGCCGGGTGCGCTGGTCGAGTACTACGGCATGACCGAGGGCGGCGGCACCTGCATCCTGGAGGCGCACCTGCATCCGACCAAGCTGCACACGGTCGGCCAGCCGGCCGAGGGCCACGACATCCGGCTGATCGACGAGGACGGCCGCGAGGTGCCGGCGGGCGACAGCGGCGAGGTCGTCGGCCGTTCGCCCGGCATGATGAGCGGCTACCACAAGCACCCCGCCAAGACGACGGAAGCCGAGTGGTACGACAGCGAAGGCCGGCGCTACATCCGCACCGGCGATGTCGGCCGCTTCGATGCCGACGGCTTCCTGATCCTGCACGACCGCCGCAAGGACATGATCATCAGCGGCGGCTTCAACATCTACCCGAGTGACCTCGAGGCCGTGCTGCGCCGTCATCCGGCCGTCGCCGATGCGGCGGTGATCGGCATTCCGTCCGCCGAATGGGGTGAGACGCCGGTGGCGTGTGTCGTGCTTCGCGAACCGATGGATGCGCAAACGCTGCGCCAATGGGCCAATGACCAGGTCGGCAAGACGCAGCGCCTGTCGGCATTGCGCACGTTCGCCGAATTGCCGCGCAGCGCGATCGGCAAGGTACTCAAGCGCGAATTGCGCGAAGCGTGGAGCGCCGCGTCGGGCTCGGCGGCAACCCAGTAACGAAGCGGGTTCAGCGGGCGCGGTCCGAGACGCACCATTTCTGCTGATTCGGCTGGCACGTGACATGCATGTATTGGGATGCATCTCCCTCGCAACGATAGATTTGCTTACCTCATCGCCGATGAAACTTCAAGCACATGCGCGCTCGTAACCGCGTTGACGCCTTAAGGTGTTGCACCGAGCGAACAGCGGATTCATTCACGCTATATTCACGCCCTTCGCAGCCGGACGAGCTGCCAAGGGCCGGCTCCGGCCCCTGATCAATACACATACCAAAGTCGCAGAGACCCGGCACATCCGTCGCCGGGCCGTCTGGAGGTCAACGAGTGGATTACGCTCAACAGCAACGCAACCCGGGCAAACACCTGACCGGGTTTTTGATAGTCATCGTCTTGCACGTCATCCTCGGGTGGGCATTGATCAATGGCCTCGCGCGCAAGATCGTGGAAGTGATCAAGGCACCGATCGAAACCAAGATCATCGAAGAGGTCAAGCCGCCGCCGCCGCCGCCGCCGGAGAACCTGCCGCCACCGCCGAAGATGGCGCCGCCGCCGCCGTCCTTCGTGCCGCCGCCGGAAGTGCAGATCGCCAATCCGCCCCCGGCGCCGGCGATCACCGTGACGCGTGAAGCGCCGCCGCCGGCACCGCCCGTGGCGCTGGCGCCGCCGCCGGCACCGACCGCACCGCCGGCACCGGTCGCGCCGCGCGTGGCCGTCGCTGCGCAGATCAACGTCAACGCCTGCGACAAGCCCGAGTACCCGGCCGCTGCAACGCGTGCCGAAGCCACCGGCGTCACCAAGATCCGCTTCACGGTCGATGCCGCGGGCAAGGTCTCGAAGGCCGAGGTCGAGAAGGCGTCCGGCGCTTCACGCGAGCATCGCCTGCTCGACCGCGCCGCGGTCGAAGCCTTGAGCAAGTGCCCGTTCAAGCCCGGTACCGACGAGACCGGCAAGCCGGTCGGCGCGACCACCGTGGTCGAGTACCACTGGAAGCTCGAATAACGGCTCGCGGACATCCGCCGGCCCCCTTCCTTTCACCCCGCGCGCAGCACGAATTCCGAACAGATCTGCGCGACCGTTCCTGCCTGGAGTCACCCATGTTCCTGAACAAACTCTTGCGCGCGCCTTTGGCCGCCGCACTGCTGGCGATCGCCGCCCTGGTCTCGACGACCGCCCCGACGCCTGCGCTCGCGCAAGCCGCCTCCGCACCGGCGGCCGAAGCCGCTGCACCGGCTGTGGCCACCGCCCCTGCCGTCAAGATCGAAAAGGAATCGGTCGCCAACCCCTACGGCATCGAAGCGATGTGGAAGGAAGGCGACTTCGTCACCCGCGGCACGTTGATCATCATGATCATCATGTCGATGGGCAGCTGGTACATCATGTTCACCAAGCTGTGGGAGCAGAGCAAGCTGCTGAAGGCCGCCGACAAGGTCACCGACGGCTTCTGGAAATCCGGCTCGGTCGCCAAGGGCGCATCGACGCTGGACGAAGGCAGCGCCTTCCGCTTCATCGCCGAATCGGGCCTGAAAGCCGACGAACACCATGAAGGCACGCTGACCGAGCAGATCGACCGCCACACCTGGATCGGCATGAGCGTGCAGCGCTCCGTCGACAACATCAACAGCCGCCTGCAGGACGGCCTGGCCTTCCTCGCCACCGTCGGCTCGACCGCGCCGTTCGTCGGCCTGTTCGGCACCGTCTGGGGCATCTACCACGCGCTGACCGCCATCGGCATCTCGGGCCAGGCCTCGATCGACAAGGTCGCCGGCCCGGTCGGCGAAGCGCTGATCATGACCGCCTTCGGCCTGGCCGTCGCGGTGCCCGCGGTGATGGGCTACAACTGGCTGATCCGCCGCAACAAGAGCGTGATGGAGCGCGTGCGCGCGTTCTCGGCCGATATCCACAACGTGCTTCTCGCCGGCAAGCGCTGATTCACTTTCAGCGTTTGTTCGCGCGATAGGAGAACGCCATGGCCATGGCCGTCGGATCGCCTGATGGCGAAGAAGAACAGATGAATTCGGCCATCAACACGACGCCCCTCGTGGACATCATGTTGGTGCTGCTGATCATCTTCCTGATCACCACGCCGGTGATCACGCAGAGCGTCAAGCTCGAGCTGCCGAAGGAAAAGAACGTCCCGACGCAGACCAAGCCGGAGAACATCCTGCTCGCAGTCAGCAAGGATGGCGACGTGTACTGGAATGCGCGGCGCATGCCCGATGCCGAGAAGCTCGTCGAAGAGCTGAAGAAGGAAGCGGTCAAGGATCCGCAACCCGAGGTGCATATCCGCGGCGACCAGGACGCCCGCTACGAGAGCGTCGGCCGCCTGGTGGTGGCCTGCCAGCGCGCCGGCATCGCCAAGGTCGGCTTCATCACCGAACCGCCCCCCAACCAGTAAGAGGAGCCGACCATGGGTATGCAAGTAGGCTCCGGCGAGGGCGAAGGCGAGGTGATGATGGACATCAACACCACGCCGCTGATCGACGTGATGCTGGTGCTGATCATCATGCTGATCATCACGATCCCGATCCAGACGCACGCGGTGAAGATGAACATGCCGGTGGGGCCGAGCTCGGCACCGCCGAAGCCGCCGGAGATCGTGCGCATCGACGTCGACTTCGACGGCACGATCGGCTGGAACGGCGCGATCGTCAGCAAGGACGAACTGCTCAACAACCTGGCACAAACTGCCGCGATGCCCGACCAGCCCGAGGTGCACCTGCGCCCCAACAAGCTCGTTAGCTACAAGGTCGTCGCCATGGTGATGGCCAATGCGCAGCGCCTGGGCGTCACGAAGATCGGCATCATCGGCAATGAGCAGTTCCTGAATTGAGAGAAGCGATGAAGACGTTGCATGCCCTCGCCGCGGCCGCGGTGCTGGCCTGTGCCCTGGGCTCGGCCCAGGCCCAGGCAGTGCGGCCCGAAGTCGGCAAGCCGCTGCAGCAGGCCAGCGATCTGCTGCGTGCCGGCAAGGCCAAGGAAGCGCTGGCCAAAGTCCGCGAAGCCGATGCGATCGGCGGCAAGACCGGCGCCGAGCAGATCATGATCGACCGCATGCGCGGCGCCGCCGCGCAGCGCGCCGGCGAGAGCGGCACCGCGATCCAGGCGTTCGAGTCGCTGTTCCCGCGGGTCTCGGGCGCCGAAGCCGCGCAGGTCGCCGAGCAGCTGGCGTTCGCCTACTCGCAGGCCAAGGATTGGCCGCGCACCAGCCAATGGATCCAGAAGGCGCAGGCCGCCGGCAGCCACAGCGCGCAGCTGAAGCAGCTGCAGGCCTACGTGCAAGGCCAGAGCGGCGACTACGGCGCCATCGCGCGCGAGTCGGCGGCGGCAGTCAGCGCCGCCGAGCAAGGCGGTCGCCGCCCCGATGAAGGCGACCTGCTGCGCCTGGCCGATGCGCAGGCGCGCACCAACAACAGCGCCGGCCAGACCGCGACGCTCGAGAAGCTGCTCGCCTACTACCCGAAGAAGGAGTACTGGGGCATCTTCCTCGGCCGGCTGCCGCGCAAGAGCGGCTTCTCCGACCGCTTCGCGCTCGACGTGATGCGCCTGAAGCTCGCCACCGGCAACCTGTCGAAGACCGACGACTTCATGGAGATGGCGCAGCTCGCCATCCAAGCCGGCTATCCGACCGAAGGCAAGGCCATCGTCGACAAGGGCTTCGCGGCCGGCGCGCTCGGCACGGGTCCCGAGGCCGATCGCCACAAGCGCCTGCGCGACCTGGCGGTGCAGCGCGAAGCCGATGCCAAGGCATCGATCGAGCAGCGCGCCACCGAGGCCGCCGCGCTGAAGGACGGCAACGACCTGATCACGCTCGGTTATGCCTACGTGACCATGGGCCAGGCCGACAAGGGCATCCCGATGATCGAACAAGGCATCGCCAAGGGTGGCCTGAAGCGCCCCGAGGACGCCAAGCTGCGCCTGGGCATGGCGATGCTGCAGTCCGGCAAGGGCAAGGCCAAGGCCGTGCAGACGCTGCGCAGCGTGCAAGGCAACGACGGCTCGTCCGACCTCGGCCGGCTGTGGGCGCTGTACGCGAACCACGCCGGCTGACGATCCATCGCCGGTGGCCCTGCCCGACTTCGTCGAGCCGCTCGGTGACGACCTCTACGCGGTCGACACCGGCTTTCATCGGCCGCGCTTCGACGCGGCCTACCTGATCGTCGAACGCGGCCGCGCGGCGTTCGTCGACACCGGCACCAACCACGCGGTGCCGCGCATGCTGGCGGTGCTCGACGCGCTCGGGCTCGGCCCCGACGCCGTCGACTACGTGATCCCGACGCACGTGCACCTCGATCATGCCGGCGGTGCCGGGCTGCTGATGCAGTCGCTGCCGAAGGCGACGATGCTGGTGCATCCGCGCGGCGCGCGCCACATGATCAATCCGCTGGCGCTGTACCTCGGCGCCCAGGCGGTCTACGGCGAGGAGGAGATGCAGCGCTCCTACGGGCGGCTGCACGCGGTCGATGCGACGCGCGTGCGCAGCCCGGCCGACGGCGAGGTGATCGAGCTCGCCGGCCGCCCGCTCACCTTCATCGACACGCCGGGCCACGCACGTCACCACCACTGCATCTGGGACGAGCGCTCCGGCGGCTGGTTCACCGGCGACACCTTCGGGCTGTCGTACCGCGAGCACGACACCACGCGCGGCGCCTGGATCCTGCCGACCTCGACACCGGTGCAGTTCGATCCCGATGCGCTGCGACGCTCGATGGACCGGCTGCTCGCGCGATCACCGCGCTGCATGTACCTGACGCACTTTGGCCGCGTCACCGGCGCGCCGCGCTTGGCCGACCTGCTGCACGAGCAGCTCGATGGGATGGTCGCGCTGGCGCTGCGGCTGCGCAGTGCACCCGACCGCCATGCGGCGCTGAAGACCGCGCTCGGCGAGCTGTACAGCGAGCAGCTCGCGCGCCACGGCGTCGCCGATCCGGTGGCCGCGGTCGACGACCTGGACCTGGACATCGAGCTCAACGCGCAAGGGTTGGCAATCTGGCTCGACCGCAGCACGACCTAACGCCGCAGTGCCGCGGCCGAACCGAGCGCCGCCCGGATCAGGCTTCTTCCTCCGCCAGCGCATCCAGCCGCGCCAGGCAGTCGTCGAGCAGCGCATGCAGCGCGATCACCTGCTCGACGCCGAGCCGCTCGTTCAGCGCCAGCTGCGCCTGCTTCCAGGCCCGCTGGCCCTCGGCCCGCTTGGCGCGTCCGGCCGGGGTCGCCGACACCAGCCGGCTGCGCGCATCCGCGCCCGGCCCCTGCTCGAGCCAGCCGAGCGTGATCAATGGCTGCAGGTTGCGCGTCAGCGTCGACGCATCGAGCCGCATGCGCGCCGCCAGCGCCGAAGGCTTGATCGGCCCCAGCAGCACGACGTGCGACAGCAGCGAGTACTGCGTGTTCTTCAGCCCCGTCTGCGCGACGTAGGCGTCGTAGTGGCGCGTCACCGCGCGGCTCAGCTGACGCAGCTTCAGGTTGGTGCAGCCACGCGGCCCGTGGGACAGCGCGGAGGACGATGAACGGCTCATTCATTGATTGTATATACAATGGTTGCAGCTACAACTTACAGGAGTGTCGCGATGGAGAGTCCGCAACAGACCCTGGCCGCCTGGCAGGCCCGCGAAGCCGAGCTGCGCGCGCGCCTGCGCGAGCCGGGCATCAGCCGGCCGGACCAGATCGTCGACAAATCCGGCCTGCAGTTCTTCGAATCGATGTTCGCGGGCGAGCTGCCGCCGGCGCCGATCGCCCAGGCCCTGGGCTTCCTGCTGGTCGAGGTGCGGCCGGGCCACGCCGCCTTCCAGGGCCGGCCGCAGGCGGCACACTACAACCCGCTCGGCACGGTGCACGGCGGCTGGATCGCAACGCTGCTCGATTCGGCCGTCGCCTGCGCGGTGCACTCGACGCTGGCGCCAGGCAAGGCCTACACCACGCTCGAGCTGAAGGTGAACTACGTCAAGGCGCTGACCGACAAGGTGCCGCTGGTGCGCGCGCTCGGCGACGTGATCAGCGTCGGCGCGCGCGTCGGCACGTCCGAGGGTCGCCTGATCGGCCCCGACGGCACGCTCTACGCCCACGCGACAACGACCTGCCTGATCTTCGACGCGCCGATCGCGCGTTAGGCGCGGCGCAGCGCGCCGGCCTCGCGCGCCAGCCGCGTGATGCGCGCCCAGTCGCCCTGCTCGACGGCATCGGCCGGCGTCAGCCACGAGCCGCCGCAGACCTTGACGTTCGGCAGCGCGAGGAACTGCGGCGCCGTCTCCAGCGTGATGCCGCCGGTGGGGCAGAACGCGACATCGGGGAACGGGCCGGCGAAAGCCTTCAGCATGCCGACGCCGCCGGCCTGCTGGGCCGGGAAGAACTTCAGGAAGCCATGGCCGTCGCCGTGCGCCGTCATCACCTCGCTGGCGGTGGCGACGCCGGGCAGCAGCGGCAGGCCGAGCTCGCGGCAGGCGGCGCCGACCTCGCGGGTGTAGCCGGGGCTGACGGCGAAGCGGCTGCCGGCGTCGCGCGCCGCGCGCGCATCGGCGGCCGTGCGGATCGTGCCGGCGCCGACCAGCGCCTCGGGCACCGCCTTGGCGATCGCCTCGATGCATTCGAGCGCCACCGCGCTGCGCAGCGTCACCTCGAGCACCTTGACGCCGCCGGCGAGCAGCGCCTCGGCCAGCGGCACGGCATCGGCGACGCGCTGCAGCACGATCACCGGAATCACGGGGCCGTGGTCGGCCAGGCTCAGCGGATCGATCATTCGTTCCTCACAACCAGGTGATGGCGCCTTGCTCGGCGCTCGAAACATGGCGGCGCATGCCGCCGAACAAATCGCGGCCGAGGCCGTGGGCGTTACCCTCAGCCTGCGCCGGATCGAGTGCATGCACCGGCCGGGCCGCCCACGCCGCGTCGTCGATCAGCACGTCGAGCTGGCCGTTGACGGCATCGAGCCGGATGCGGTCGCCGTCGCGCACCTTGGCGAGCGCACCGCCCGCCAGCGCCTCGGGCGAGACATGGATCGCCGCCGGCACCTTGCCCGACGCGCCGCTCATGCGGCCATCGGTGACCAGCGCGACCTTGAAACCCTTGCCCTGCAGCACCGCCAGCGGCGGCGTCAGCTTGTGCAGCTCGGGCATGCCGTTCGCGCGCGGCCCCTGGAAGCGCACGACGGCGATGAAGTCACGTTCGAGCTGCCCGGCGGCGAAGGCCTTCAGCAGCGCCTCCTGGCTGTCGAAGACCAGCGCCGGCGCCTCGACCACATGGCGGTCCTCGGGCACCGCGGAGACCTTGATCACCGCGCGGCCGAGGTTGCCGGTCAACAGCTTCAGGCCGCCCGACGGCGAGAACGGCTGCGCGGCCGGCCGCACGATCGCCGTATCCAGCGACTCCACCGGTGCCGGCTGCCAGCGCACCTGCACCGGCTCGGCCTCGGCCTCGGCCAACACCGGCGACTGTGCATAAGCCGCGATGCCACCGGAGGCCACCGTCGCGACCTCGCCGTGCAGGCAGCCGGCATCGAGCAACTCGCGCAGCACGAAGCCGGTGCCGCCGGCGGCCTGGAACTGGTTCACGTCGGCCTGGCCGTTCGGATAGACGCGTGCCAGCAGCGGCACCTCCGCCGACAGCTCGGCGAAGTCGGTCCAGTCGATGCGGATCGCCGCGGCACGGGCGACCGCGACCCAGTGGATGAGGTGGTTCGTCGAGCCGCCGGTGGCCAGCAGCGCGACCATCGCGTTGACGATCACCCGTTCGTCGACCAGCCGGCCGATCGGCGTGTAGCGCTGGCGCTTGGTGATGCCCAGCAGCGTCGCGACCGCTTCGCGCGTCAAGGCCTCGCGCAGCGGCGCATGCGGATGCACGAACGCCGCGCCCGGCACGTGCAGGCCCATCGCCTCGAGCAGCATCTGGTTGCTGTTCGCGGTGCCGTAGAAGGTGCAGGTGCCGGCGCCGTGGTACGCCGCCTGCTCGGCTTCCATCAGCTTGTCGCGGCCGACCAGGCCCTGCGCATGCAGCTCGCGCACCTTGGCCTTGTCGCTGTTCGACAGGCCGGTGGCCATCGGCCCCGCCGGCACGAACACGCACGGCAGGTGGCCGAAGTGCAGCGCGCCGATCAAGAGCCCGGGCACGATCTTGTCGCAGATGCCGAGCAGCAGCGCACCGTCGAACACATCGTGCGTCAGCGCGATCGCGGTGCCCATCGCGATCGTGTCGCGCGAGAACAGCGACAGCTCCATGCCGGGCAGACCCTGGGTCACGCCGTCGCACATCGCCGGCACGCCGCCGGCGACCTGCACCGTCGCGCCGAGGCGGCGCGCCGCGTCGCGGATCAGCGCCGGGTAGTTCTCGTAGGGCTGGTGCGCCGACAGCATGTCGTTGTAGGCACTGACGACCGCGAGGTTCGGCGCGCGCTCGGCGACCACGCGCAGGCGCTGGTCGCCCGGCATGCCCGCGAAGGCATGCGCAACGTTGGCGCAGCCCATGCGCTCGGTGCCCGGCGGACGCGCCGCCAGCGCGTCGATGCGGGCCAGATAGGCGCGCCGGCCGTCGGCGCTGCGCTCGCGGATGCGCGCGGTGATCTCGGCGATGCGGGTCTTCATGGCGTGATGGTAATCGATGGATTGAAAATCAAGTAACTTGGTTACAGCCCGAGTACCCCGTCGGGCTATTGCCCGGCTTCTGGCATGCTGCATGCCTTAGCCGATGCTGATCCCTTTCCGCGATCCGAACGCGCTGCTCGAGCGCACCCGCGCCGACTGGCCCGACCACGGCGACCTGTGGGTCTTCGGTTATGCCTCGCTGATCTGGCGCCCGGAGTTCGAGGCCGCCGAGCAGCGTACGGCACTGGTGCGCGGCTGGCATCGGGCCTTCCGCATGCGCTCGCGCGTCAACCGCGGCTCGCCGGAGCAGCCGGGCCTGGTCTTCGCGCTGGTTTCCGGCGGAATGTGCCGTGGCCGCGTCTTCCGCATTCCGCGCGAGCGCGCCGACGACGAGCTGGTGCGCCTGTGGCAGCGCGAGATGCCCACCGGGGTCTACGACCCGCGCTGGTTGCCCTGCCAGACGCCGGGCGGCACGGTGCAAGCGCTCGCCTTCACGCTGAGCCGGCGCAGCCCGAGCTACACCGGCCGGCTCGACGACGCGCAGCTGTTGCACATCCTGCGCCACGCCGAGGGCCGCTATGGCACGACGCTGGACTACCTGCTGCAGACCGCCCATGCCCTGCGCGACTGCCAGGTGCGCGACCGCGAGATCGAGCGCCTGGTCGCGCTGGCCCGCGGACAGGGGCTGGCCTAACCCGGCGGATACGCAGGTGGCGCCGGGCTCGCGGCACGCAGCGCCGCCAGGTCGTCTTCGGTGTCGACGTCGATCAGCACGCCCGGATCCTCGAGCTCCAGGCCGATCGACGGATAACGCGCCACGACGCGGCGCGCGCCCTCGTCACCGCTCAGCTGCACCAGGTCGGAGAACAACTCGGCCGAGAAGCCGACCGGATGGCCGCGGCGCCCGCGGTGCTGCGCGAAAACGACCGGGTGCTGATCGAGCGCCGCGGCCACCGCCTGCAGCGAGGCCGGGGTGACCATCGGCATGTCGCCCGGCAGCACCAGCCAGCCGGGCGCATCGGGCCGGGCCGCGACGCCGGCGGCGATCGAGTAGCCCATCCCCAGTCCCGCGGGGCCGGCACCGACTTCGGGCAGCACGATGACATCGCGGCGCGCGACCCAGCGCGATGACTCGCCGGCCAGCGGTGCGGTCGTCACGACGACCACCGGCAGGCCGCTGGTGATCGCCTGCGCGATCGTTCGACCGAGCACGCTCTGGCTGCCCAGCGACTGCACCAGCTTGTGGTCGCGGCCACGAAAGCGGCTGCCGCGGCCCGCGGCCAGCACGACGATGACCGGTTGCGGTTTCATGGTGCGTTGCATTTGACACGGCAAGCATGGGGTCGGTCGGCAGCGATCGACAGTCGGAGGATCACTTAAGGCGTTCCACGTAGGGGTTCGGCCCCAAGCCGGACCCCACGGCATACTGCGGCGATGGACCGCCGACTCGCCGACCTGCGCAAGAGCTACGAGCGTGCCGAGCTCGACGAGACCGCGGCCGCTGAACAACCCCTGCGCCAGTTCCAGACCTGGCTGCAGCAGGCGATCGACGCCGCAGTGCCCGAGCCGAATGCGATGACGCTGGCCACCGTCGGCGCCGACGGCCGACCCTCGACCCGCATCGTGCTGATCAAGGGCTGCGACGAGCGCGGCATCGTCTGGTTCACCAACTACGACAGCCGCAAGGGCCGCGAATTGGCGGGCCATCGTTTCGCCGCGCTGCAGTTCCACTGGGTCGAGCTCGAGCGAGTCGTGCGCATCGAAGGTGCGGTCGAACGCGTCAGCTCCGAGGAGTCCGATGCCTACTTCGCGACGCGGCCGCTCGACTCGCGGCTCGGCGCCTGGGCCTCGCCGCAGAGCCAGGTGATCGCCTCGCGCGCGGTGCTGGTGGCCAACGCCGCCCGTTATGCCGCGCAGTTCGCGCTGTCGCCGCCGCGGCCGCCGCACTGGGGCGGCTACCGGCTGATGCCCGACGCCTGGGAATTCTGGCAAGGCCGCAAGAGCCGGCTGCACGACCGGCTGCGCTATCGGCTGGTCGAAGGCCGCTGGCAGCGCGAACGGCTCGCCCCGTGACGCTGGCGTTTCAGCCCGGCGCAGCGGCGAAGCCGACGACCAGCTGGTCGATCGCCGCCAGGAACCGCCGCACATCGATCGGCTTGGTCCAGTAGTCGTCGAAGCCGGCATCACGCGCGGCCTGCACGTCGTCCGGCATCGCGTTGGCCGACAGCGCGATGTAGCGGCAGCGCGCATGGCGCGGGTCGGCGCGCAGCCGCTGCATCACCTCGACACCGGTCATGTCGGGCAGCTGCAGGTCGAGCAGCACCACCTCGGGCGTGAACGCCGCGGCGCGCTCGATCGCGCTGCCCCCGTCCTCGCACAGCTCGACCGCCAGTGCGGGCCGCATGCCGAAGACCTCGCGCAGCAGCAGCAGGTTGACCGGGTTGTCCTCGACCGCCAGCACGCGCAATGCTGGCGTCGCCGCCGGTCGTGGCGCGGCGGCTCTCGGCGACTCGGGCAGCAGCGGCGGCGCAGCGATCGCCGGCAGCGGCGCCTGCGGCAGCCAGATGCGGAATTCGCTGCCGCGGCCGGGACGGCTGTCGACGTCGATCTGGCCGCGCAGGCGCTCGACATAGCGCCGCACGATCGCCAGCCCGATGCCCGGGCCATCGATGGCTTCCTGTTCGACACCGAGGCGCTGGAACGGCTCGAACGCCGCCTTCAGCTGTTCGGCGCTCATGCCGCGGCCGGTATCGCGCAAGGCCAGCACCCAGCCGGGCGCGTCAGCGCGCTCTTCGGCCCAGCTGCGCAGCTCGACGATGCCGCCGGGCCAGTTGAAACGCACCGCGTTGTCGATCAGCTGATCGATCACCCGCGACAGCCGCAGCCGGTCACTCGTCACCAGGCCCTCGAGCGGCCGGGCCGCCAGCCGCAGCTCGACGCCGGCTTCACGCGCTGCCGCCTGGGCGCGCTGCACGGCATCGGCGGCCAGCTCGTCGAGCGGCAGCGGCTCGAACAGCAGCGGCGCGGCGGTGCTGTCATCGCCGGCCAGGTCGAGCACCTCGTCGATCATCAGCAGCAGCTTGCGGCCGGCGGTCTCGATGCGCGCGAGCCGCTCCTGCTGGCGCACGCTCGGCGGCTCGTCGCGGTCGTGCATCAGCAGCGTCGCGAAGCCAAGCACCGCATTCAGCGGCGTGCGCAGCTCGTGGCTCATGCGGGCGAGGAACTCCGTCTTCGCGCGGCTGGCCTGCTCGGCGCGCAAGCGCTCGCGCGCGACCGCCTCGGCATTGCGGCGCTCGGTGATGTCGATGTCGATGCCGGCGACATAGAGCACACGACCGGCCGAATCGCGCACCGCACGCCCGAACGAGGCCAGCCAGCGCAGCTCGCCGTCGGGCCAGCGCACCCGGTACTCGTGGCGATAGGTTTCGCCGCGCTCGATGTCGCGCCGCAGCGCGGCCTCGCCGGCCGCGAAGTCGGCCGGATCGGCCGACTCGGCGATCACCTCCTCCATCGGCAGCGGCGACGGCTCGCGGCCGCGCAGCCGGTAGCCGACATCGCTCAAGTACGACGGCCGACCATCGAGCCGGCGCTCCCACACGCCGACGCCGGCGGCTTCCAGCACGAAGCCCAGGCGCTCGCGCTCGCCGGCCAGCGCCAGGCGGGCGATCTCCTGCTCGGTGACGTCGACGTGCACGCCGAACGAGACGCGCCGGCCGTCGCGCTCGACCCGCCGCGTGCGGGCGTGGATCCAGCGCACTTCGTCGCTGCCCGGCACCGGTATGCGAAACATCAGGTCATCGACCGGCGGCCACTGCGCGTACGACTGCTGCTGCCGCTCGCGCATCCAGTCGCGGTCGAGGGCGTGGACGTGTCGCTCCAGCCACTCGTCGAGCGACGGCGGACCCTCGCTCGGCGGCCGATGGTGCAGCCGGTACATCTGGTCGTCCCAGTCGACCGGGCCGTCGCCGACCGCGCGCGACCAGAAGCCGAGGCCGATCGTCTCGGCCGCCAGCCGCATGCGATCGGACAGGCGCAGGCTGCGTTCACGTTCGGCGGCCAGGTCGCTCAGGTCGATCGAGATGCCGAGCAGGCCGAGCAGCCGGCCGTCGGCGTCGCGCTGGGCGACGCGCCGCGTCAACAGTGTGCGAAAGCCGCCTTCGGGCAGCGCATAACGCACCATCGCATCGGCCACGCGGTCGCTGGACATCGCCTGCTGCGCCGCACGCGCCACCGCCTGGACATCGTCCGGATGCATCTGGCCCCGGTGGTCGGCCAGCGGCACCTTGAACACATCGCCGCTGTTGCCCAGCGCGAGCGCCCCGCGGCGGATGAAATGGATGTTGCGCAGCTCGCTGTCGACCCACCAGACCGAGACGTCGGACATGTACAGCGCGCGCTCGATCAGCTCGCGGTCGTGCTCCGGTCCGGCCCGCGGCGCGGCTTCGGGGACGAGCCAGATCAGGCGGCCGTCGTCGAGGGCAATGGTGCGGCAGCGCACGCGCTGCGCGACCGGGTGGCCGAACAGGCGATCGGCATCACCCGGGGAATGCAGGCCGGCGATCCACTGCTCGAACTCGGCTGGCGCAAGCCCGCTGGCGGCGAGCCACTGCCGGGCTGCGTCGTTCAGTTCCCATCCGGGTGCGCCGGCACCGTCGCGCACGCGCACGGCCGGCATCGGCGCTTGCCGCCAGAGCTGCTCCATCGAACACCCGTCTTTGTCCAGCGCGCTCGCGGGCGCACGCGATGCGGCTCAGTGTAGCGCCCGGCCCGCCACCGGGACGCCGTTCACTGCTTGACGCGGGCCGCGAAGGTGCGGCGGAACTTCTCGACCTTCGGCGCGACGACGAAGGCGCAGTAGCCCTGGCCCGGATTGCGCGCGAAGTAGTGCTGGTGGTGGCCTTCAGCGCGCGAATAGTTGCGTTCCGGCGCGACCTCGGTGACGACACGGCCGCCGAGCGAGCGTTTCACTTCGGCCAACACCTCGTCGACCACCGCCTGCTGCGCCGGCGTGTGCCAGTAGACGCCGGAGCGGTATTGCGTGCCGACGTCGTTGCCCTGGCGGTTCAACGTCGTCGGGTCGTGGATCACGAAGAAGATCTCCAGCACCTCGCGCAGCGTGATGCGCGCCGGATCGAACTGCACCCGCACGACCTCGGCATGGCCGGTGTCGCCCTGGCAGACCTGTTCGTAGCTCGGGGCCGTCACGTGGCCGTTGCTGTAGCCCGACTCGACGGCCGTCACGCCATCGACCAGCTCGTACACCGCCTCCAGGCACCAGAAGCAGCCGCCGCCCAGCGTGATCGTCTCGAGGTCCATCGCCATCGTCCTTCGTCAGTGATCAACCGTCATTGTCGGCGCCGCAGCGCCTGGCCTTACAGCCCTCACAATGCGCGCCGCGGGCGATGCGGATTCGCTCCGCAGGAGATCCCATTGGACAGCCTGCTCGCCACCCTCGGCTGGGTGCATGTGAAACCGCTGTTGACGGCACTCGCGCTGCCGCCGGTGCCCTTGCTGCTGCTGGTGCTGATCGGCGCGCGCCGCAGTGCGCGCCACGGTGGCCGGCTGCTGCTGGTCCTGGCGCTGATCCTGCTGTGGTTCAGCTGCACGATGGTGCTGGGCAGCGCGCTGGAGCGCTGGCTGCTGAATCCGCCGCCGGCCCTGACGGAAGCGCGCATCGCTGCGCTGAAACCCGCGGCGGCCCGCCGCCTGGCCGTCGTCGTGCTCGGCGGCGGACGCGAGCGCCTGGCACCCGAGTATGGCGAGGCCCACCTCGCGCCGCGCTCGATGCAGCGCCTGCACTACGGCCTCTGGCTGGCGCGCCGCCTGGATGCGCCGCTGATGTTTTCCGGCGGCACCGGGCTCGCCCAATCCGAGGGAGCGGCGGAAGCCGACATCGCCGCCCGCATCGCCGAGCGCGACTACGGCCGCAAGCTGCGCTGGACCGAGAACGGCTCGCGCGACACGCGTGAGAACGCCGCGGCAGGTCTGTCGATGCTGGCCGGTGCCGGCATCACCGAAGTCGTGCTGGTCACCCACGACTGGCACATGCGACGTGCGCAACGCGCCTTCGTGGAAGCGGCGCAGCGCAACCGGCACGCGGTCCAGATCACCGCGGCGCCGATGGGTGGCGCCCTCTCCGATGACCGGCCGGTGCTGCGCTGGCTGCCTTCGGCCGAGGGCTTCGCCCAGGTGCGCCACGTGCTTCGCGAGGCCCTCGGCCTGCTGATGGGGGCGTGAAGTTCAGGGCCCTGAAAGTCAAACCCCCCCGGACCCTGAGGTACGGAGGGGTGGGTGGCAACCAGCCACCATATGGAGCTCTAGAGGAATGTGGTCCAGGGCCCCTGTAGCGCAGAGACTGCGCAACGGTTGATGCCTTGTTCATTCAAGGCACCCCAACAATAGTCGAGTGCGTTCGGCGTTTCAAGCCCCGGGCAGACCCGGGTTGCGCATCGTCAAACGCCCTTGCGCATCGTCGTCAAGCGCTCTTGGCGCCGGGGTTCATCAAGGCATCGAACAGCGGCGCGATGCGCGCCTGCACCTCGTCGGGCATGCTGATCGGGCGGCCCCACTCGCGCGACGTCTCGCCGGGCCACTTGTTGGTCGCGTCGAGCCCCATCTTGCCGCCCAGGCCGCTGACCGGTGACGCGAAGTCGAGGTAGTCGATCGGCGTCTCGGCCACCAGCGTCGTGTCGCGCACCGGGTCCATGCGGGTGGTGATGGCCCAGATCACGTCCTTCCAGTCGCGGATGTTCACGTCGTCGTCGGTGACGACGATGAACTTCGTGTACATGAACTGGCGCAGGAAGCTCCACAGCCCGAACATCAGTCGCTTGGCATGGCCGGGGTAACTCTTGCGGATCGAGATCACCGCCAGCCGATAGCTGCAGCCTTCAGGCGGCAGGTAGAAGTCGACGATCTCAGGAAACTGGCGCTGCAGGATCGGCACGAAGACCTCATTCAGCGCGACACCGAGCACCGCCGGCTCGTCGGGCGGCTTGCCGGTGTAGGTCGAGTGGTAGACCGGATCGCGCCGGTGCGTCAGGCGATCGATGCGGAAGACGGGGAACCAGTCCTGCTCGTTGTAGTAGCCGGTGTGGTCGCCGTAGGGCCCTTCGAGCGCATGCAGGTAGCCGCCGATCTCGCGCAGCGGCACGCCGTGCTCGCTGCGGCCCTCGAAACCGGGTGCGGCCGTCGGCAGGTGACCTTCGAGCGCGATTTCGGCATTGGCCGGCACCTGCAGCGGTCGCCCCGGCTCGCCGACGCTGCAATCGACCAACTCGGTCGCGCTGCCACGCAGCAGGCCGGCGAACTGGTACTCCGACAGGCTGTCCGGCACCGGCGTCACCGCGCCGAGGATGGTCGCCGGGTCGGCCCCCAGCGCCACGGCCAGCGGGAACGGGCGGCCGGGCTGCACCCGGGCGAAGTCGCGGAAGTCGAGCGCGCCGCCGCGGTGCGCGAGCCAGCGCATGATGACCTCACGGCGCCCGATTACCTGCTGGCGGTAGATGCCGATGTTCTGGCGCAACCGCGGCTTGTCGACCCCCTGCTGCGGCCCGCGGGTCACGACCAGGCCCCAGGTGATCAGCGGGGCGGCGTCGCCGGGCCAGCAGGTCTGGATCGGCCAGCGGCCCAGGTCGACGTCGTCGCCGCGCAGCTCGACCTCACGGCAGGGTCCGTCGCTGCGGCGCGCCGGCTTCATGTCCCAGACCGCCTTGACCAGCTGCACCAGGCGGCCGGCGTCCTTCAGCCCCTGCGGCGGCTCCGGCTCCTTGAGCCGAGCCAGCAGCGCGCCGATCTCGCGCAGCTCGCTGGTCTGTTCGGCCCCCATGCCGAGCGCCACCCGCCGCGGCGTGCCGAACAGATTTGCCAGCACCGGGACATCGAACCCCTGCGGGCGCTCGAACCACAGCGCCGGACCGCCGGCGCGCAGGACCCGGTCGGCCAGCGCCGTCATTTCCAGGGACGTCGAAACAGGGGGGGTGACGCGCCGAAGCTCGCCCAGGCGCTCGAGCTGTGCGCAAAAGTCCCGCAAATCACGGTACTTCATGCTACTTTTGAAATTAGAGGTCGAGTTCTTATGCTTGACCGGTTATTAGATGTCTTCCAGAATCCCGCCAACCTGATCTTTTTCAGGGTTTACACCCGTGTCCTCCCTCGTTGGGAGGGAGAGGACCCCGGAAGCTGCGAAGGCCGCCCGGCACTGCCGAAGGCGGCCTTTCAGCGAGCGGTCATTATCGTCGTCACCTCCCCGCGGCCCACTCGGCCAGGGCACCCGGTGGCGCGGAAAGGAAGGACATGACGGCAATCGCCAGCGTGCGCGCTGCCTTGGAGACCTGCGCACGATCGTGCAGCGTCTTCGTGCGCGACATCGGTACCGGCCTGCTCGAGGTGTGCCACAACTCGTTGGCGCTGCTCGGCTTGTGCGTCGTCGCCGCGACCCTGTTCGCCGGTGGACGCGCTGATCTGCGCTTGAGCATCGAGCAGCGCGCGCTCGACTGGCTGCAGACGCGCCAGGAGGCCCGTGACCCGTCGCCGACGGCACCGGAGTTCAGCGAACCGGACGCGGTTGCCCGCGCCACCGCGCTCGACCCGAAGGCGCTGCCGCGCCAGCAGGCGGCGGTCGCTCATTGGCTGTCGCGGCGCTATCGCGTCGCCCCGGAACCGATCGGCCGCCTGGTGCAGGAGGCCTGGCACGTCGGCCAGCGCGTGGGCCTGGATCCGACGCTGATCCTGGCGGTGATGGCGGTCGAGTCGAGCTTCAACCCGTTCGCGCAGAGTCCGGTCGGCGCCCAGGGCCTGATGCAGGTGATGACCCGCATCCATGACGACAAGTACGAAGCCTTCGGCGGCACGCGCGCCGCCTTCGACCCGGTGACCAACCTGCGCGTCGGCGTGCAGGTGCTCAAGGAATGCATCGCCCGCGCCGGCGGGCTGGAAGCCGGGCTGCGCCACTATGTCGGCGCCGCGAACCTCACCGAGGACGGCGGCTATGTCGGCAAGGTGCTGGCGGAGCAGGTCCATCTGCGCCGCGTCGTCGAGGGCAAGCCGGTCGCGGTCAATGCGCCCCTGGTCTCCACGACGCCGGCCGTGGTGCCGGCTCTGTCGACGAGCGAAGGCGCGCCGTCACAGCCGGCCGCGACGGTCGAGCGGGTTGCGCTGGCCCGCTGACGCCCCGGCCCGTGGGGCGCTCCGGCCGCCCTGCTCCGCTACACTTGCAAGCCTCGCGCGACTGGCGATAGGGCAATCGAGCCCGAGGTGGATCACCACCGTGGAGCGCGACCGGCGGGCCTCAGCACGCCGCCGGCCTCCGTAGCCGTTCGCCTGGGCAGCCCGCCCGGCGCCTCCCGAGCAGCGGGGGTGCCGTGCAGGACCAACCTTTGACGAGGACTGCCCTCCATGTTCGACCGTACCCAATCCACCGTCGCCAGCGTCGATGCCGAGCTGTGGACCACGATCCTGGCCGAGAACCAGCGCCAGGAAGACCACATCGAGCTGATCGCCTCCGAGAACTACGCCTCGCCGGCGGTGATGCAGGCCCAGGGCTCGCAGCTCACCAACAAGTACGCCGAGGGCTACCCCGGCAAGCGCTACTACGGCGGCTGCGAGCATGTCGACGTCGTCGAGCAGTTGGCCATCGATCGGCTGAAAGCATTGTTCGGCGCCGACAACGCCAACGTGCAGCCGAATTCCGGCTCGCAGGCCAACCAGGCGGTGTTCTTCGGCCTGCTGCAGCCCGGCGACACGATCATGGGCATGAGCCTGGCCGAAGGCGGCCACCTGACGCACGGCATGCCGCTGAACATGAGCGGCAAGTGGTTCAAGGTGGTCAGCTACGGCCTGGATGCCCAGGAAGCCATCGACTACGACGCGATGGAGCGCCTGGCGCACGAACACAAGCCCAAGCTGATCATTGCCGGCGCCTCGGCCTACTCGCTGCGCATCGATTTCGAGCGCTTCGCGAAGGTGGCCAAGGCCATCGGCGCCTATTTCATGGTTGACATGGCGCACTACGCCGGCCTGATCGCCGCCGGCGTCTACCCGAATCCGGTGCCGCACGCCGACGTCGTGACCTCGACCACCCACAAGACGCTGCGCGGTCCGCGCGGCGGCCTGATCCTGATGAAGGATGCCGTGGCCAAGCAGATCAACAGCGCCATCTTCCCCGGCATCCAGGGCGGTCCGCTGATGCACGTGATCGCCGCCAAGGCGGTGGCCTTCAAGGAAGCGCTGTCGCCGGAATTCAAGACGTACCAGCAGCAGGTGGTGAAGAACGCCGCCGCGATGGCCGAGACGCTGGTGCAGCGCGGCCTGCGCATCGTTTCCGGGCGCACCGAGAGCCACCTGATGCTGGTCGACCTGCGCGCCAAGGGCATCACCGGCAAGGAAGCCGAGAACGTGCTCGGCCAGGCCCACATCACCTGCAACAAGAACGCGATCCCGAACGACCCGCAGAAGCCGATGGTGACCAGCGGCATCCGCCTCGGCTCGCCGGCGATGACGACGCGCGGCTTCGGCGAGGACCAGGCGCGCGCGACCGCGAACCTGATCGCCGACGTGCTCGACCGGCCGCACGACGAAGCCAACATCGCCGCCGTCCGCGCGAAGGTCGCTGCGCTGACGCGCGACTTCCCGGTCTACCGCTGAAGCTGCCGCGGCGGCGATTCGGGGCGGCGGCTGACCACTGACTGATGCGCTGCCCCTACTGCGCCCACAACGAGACCCAGGTCGTCGAGACCCGGGAGTCCGACGAAGGCGACGTGATCCGCCGCCGCCGGCGCTGCCTGAAGTGCGACAAGCGCTTCACCACCTACGAGCGCGCCGAGATCGCGCTGCCGGCGGTGGTCAAGAAGGACGGTGCGCGGGTCGAGTACGACCCCGCGAAGCCGCGCAGCTCGATGATGCTGGCGCTGCGCAAGCGGCCGGTCAGCGTCGAGCAGGTGGATGCAGCGCTCGAGCGCATCCAGGACAAGCTGCTGGCCACCGGCGCGCGCGAAGTGCCGAGCTCGCGCATCGGCGAGCTGGTGATGCGCGAGCTCAAGCGCATCGACAAGGTCGCCTACGTGCGCTTTGCGTCGGTCTACCGCAGCTTCGAGGACGTCGACGCCTTCCGGCAGCTGATCCGGGACATCTGATTCGACCGACCACCCCCCTTGGGGGGATACCGTTCCCCACCTCGGGGCGACGCGAAAAACAGCGCCGATTTCTACAGTGGACGCATACCGAACCCGGAGCGTCCCATGTCCTTCAGCCACTACCGTACCGCCCGCCGCCAGCTCGTGCGTGGCGTCTCGCTCATCGAAACCCTGTGCGCCATGTCGATCGTCGCCACGACGCTCGGCCTCGGCGTGCCGGGGCTCACCAGCTGGCATCAGCGCCAGGCCCTGATTTCGAGCGCCGCCGAGCTGGAAACCGACATCCACTACGCCCGCTCGCTCGCTGTCGCGCGCAACGCATCGATCCGGTTGTCCTCGGCGCCGCTTGAAGGCGGCGGCAGCTGCTACGTGCTGCACACCGGTGATGCGCATGACTGCCGCTGCACCGCAGCGGGGGAGGCGATCTGTGAGAACGGCGCCCAGGCGCTGCGATTGGTCCACCACCCGAAGGGCGGCCCGGTCAGCCTGAGCAACGGCAAACTGTCGATCGCGTTCAATCCGGAGCACGGCACCGTAACGCCGACGGCAACCTTCCGGTTCGTGGACACCGAGGGTCGCGCGCTGCACCAGGTCGTGAACATCATGGGCCGCACCCGGTCGTGCTCCCCCGGCGGGGCGGTGACCGGCGTCAAGGCGTGCTGAGACCCCCTGAAAACGTGGGGGATGGCGACGAGCGGCCCGCGGCGGCGGATGAGCGGCGGCCGGACGGCTGCAGCCGGGACCGTCACGGTGCGACCATCGCCCCATGCATTCGATGCGCCCTTGCCGCTCTCCTGGCCCGGTTGACCGCGGCTTCACACTGATCGAGCTCCTGATCACCATCGCCATCGTCGCCGTGCTGGCGTCGATCGCCTATCCGAGCTTCAAGGAGTCGATACACAAAGGCCGGCGGGCGGATGCGATCGACGCCATGACGCGCGTTCAGCAAGCCGAGGAAAGATGGCGGGCGAACCATTCCGCCTACACGAAAGACTTGTCGAAAGACACCGGAATCGGCGTGTCAACGTCTAAGGACGACATGGCCTCGCCGGACGGGCACTACAAGGTGACGGTAGACCTGCCACTAGGTGAAGAGGGATCGAGCTACATCATCACTGCGAACGCGAACAACCCAGGCTCGCAAGCCAAAGATACGAAGTGCCTGATGATGCGGATGACGATGGCGGGCGGCAACCTGAAGTACGACTCGACGAGCGGGCAAACCTGTTGGGCGAAATGACCATGAACATGCGCCTGCGCCGACCGTTGCGAGGATTCACACTGATCGAGGTATTCGTCGGTGTAGCGATTCTGGTCATCATCCTGGGTCTGGGCGTACCGTCGCTACGCGATTGGATGATCGCCCAGCGGGTGAGCTCGGTCGCAAGTGAATTGGCGACGGACATGCGCTTTGCTCGATCAGACGCCACCAGCGGCAACGACGGCGGCGGAGTCGACTTCAAGAACACGGCGAATGGCTGTTACACCGTCTTTCGCGGGACACCGCCACGGGGCGCGAGCTGCGATTGCACGCGCCCGGCCGGGACCGTGTGTACGGGACCGCTCCTGGAGCTCAAGACCGTCGTGCTACCGGCCGGTGAAGACGTCTCGATCAACGCGTCGGCTTCAAGGGTGCTCTACGCCACGGGCGCGACGTTGACGTTGGTCACCGGAGCCGCAGCAACAAGCCGCGTGGTCACTGTCGACGGTGGCGGTACGCGCAAGCTGCACGTGATCACCACCACCGCCCTGCACCATCCGCGGGTATGCAAGCCCAGCGGTTCAACCATACCGGGATTCCAGTCGTGTCCCTGACCTGTCACTTCCCGCATCGCTCGCGCGCCGGCCGAACGCATCGCGTTTCGGGCTTGTCGATCGTCGAATTGCTCGTCGGCATTGCGGTCGGCTTGTTCGTCCTGGCGGGTGCGACCATGGTTGCATCGAACCAGATATCCGACAACAAGCGCCTGCTGCTCGAGACGCAGATTCAGCAAGACATGCGCGCGGCCATGGACATCATCGTCCGTGACATTCGCCGCAGCGGCTTCAGCTTCCACGCTGACCGCCCGCAAGCCGTGGGGGGGGCCGTGCCGGTCCTGAACGGTTACAGCCCTGCTGGCGTGCTGAACGCCGGCACTGAGCTGGAATACACGTACTCGCAGGAGACGACTGCTTCGGAAAACAATGTCGCGGACCCCGATGACTTCCGTGGCTTCCGCCTGCAGGGCGAGGCGATTCAGGTCCAGTTGGGCCAAGGCAAATTTCAGGCACTGACCGACCCCAGCGTCGTCCGGATCACCACCTTCACGGCGATTCCCGCCGTCACGGTACTGAATCTGCCCACTTGCCCGGCACCGGGGCCGTGCCCCAGCGCGAATGCCTGCGGCAACCAACGCATCGAGACGCGAAACATCGTGCTCGTGATGGTCGGCCAGGCCCTCAACGATCCCAGTGTGCAGCGCCGCATCGACGCGACCGTTCGCGTTCGCAACGACCGGGTATGCCTGTGACCGCTTCCGCCTTGCGAATGGCTGGCAGCCAACGGGGTGCCGCGACCCTGGCGGTCGTGATGGTGCTGTTCTTCATTCTGGCAATGGTGGCCGCCTACACCAATCGCAACCTGATCTTCGAGCAGCGGACTTCGGCCAACAGTTATCGGTCGGCACGGGCGCTCGCCGCCGCCGACGCAGGCGTCGATTGGACGATCGCGATGCTCAATGGCGGCATCATCGGCCCCGATTGCACGGCCGCCGGGGCCACCGACGACTTCCGCACGCGTTACCTGAGCCTGCAGTTCGACGGCACCTACCTCGCCAACAAGTGGCCGGCCATCTCGCCGACAGATCCGGAGCAGGCACAGCCGGCTTGCGCAGCGACCGACCCCGCCACCGGAACCGGTGCCTGGGACTGCAGATGCCCTCTCGGCCCACCCGCGCTGCTCGACCATGCCAATGCCGCGAATCCGGTGTTCGCGGTGAACTTCGGAGCGCCTGACAAGCCGGGCGTCACGGTCCTTCATTTGCAAGCCTGCAACTCCGCACGCAGCGGCACGGTGACGGGCGCCAACATGAATGCGTTCGGCGCCTGCCATGTGAACGACATTGACAGCACCGATCCGAGCCGGCAGGCGCGGCTGGCCGTGGATTCTTCAGCGACGATCCGGGTGTCGCTGGGTCTGCTGAGTGCGCTGCCGAACTCGCCAACCGCAGCGATGACCGTCGTCGGGACCATTACGCAGCCACTCGGCACGACATTGCGAGCGGTCAACGCCGATCCGTCGACCGGTCTCGCATTGCGCGCCGGCGGTGCCATTGGTAATCCGGCTGCCATCCAGGCGGTGGGACCGGCCGGCAGCACGTTCTCGACGCAACGACCCGGCGACAGCGATCTGAACAGCGTAGCCGCCGCCGACTTCTTTCGCCAAGTCTTCGGCATGCCTGCCGCCAACTATAGCCAGCAACCAGCCGCCGTCATCCTGGATTGCGGCGGCGGATGCGGTGCCGCGGCGAGCCTGACGACAGCGGCGACCCAGAATCCGACGCGCATCATCTTCGTCGATGGCAACCTGACCTTCGATGCAGCCGCGGCCTACGGCTCAGCCTCGCAGCCGACGATGCTGGTGGCCACGGGCAACGTGACGGTAGCGCAGCCGATCACCTTCAATGGCGTGATCTTCGCAGGCGGCAATTTGACCTGGAGCTCCGCCGGTGGCGTCGTCAACGGTGCGGTGATCGTCGGCGGCAACTACACGGGCACCGGCGACGCGGCAGTGGCGTACGACAGGGCCATCGTGGAACGAGTTCGACAGTTCTATGGATCATTCGTCCGTGTGCCGGGCAGTTGGAATACGGAGAAGCGCTGAGATGGCACGCCATAGCAGACCCAGCCCGCGGGGCGTCGCGTTGGTCGAGGCGCTGGTCGCGATGGCCATCATGGCGTTCGGCATGCTCGCCGTCGTCGGCGTTCAAGGCACGATGCGCTTCAATGCCGACATCGCCAAGCAAAGAGCCGAAGCGACGCGCTTGGCCGAATCCGAACTCGAACGCATCCGCGCGTTCAGCACCGTCGGCAGTGGCGACGCGGCAGATTCGGAATACGACCACATCGCCAGCTTGCAGGGCGAGACCACGTTCACAGGAGTGAACGCCACGTTTCGCCTGGCGCGTACGGTGACGCTGTCACCGAGCGGTCAACACAAATCGCTTGCCGTGATCGTCAGGTGGAATGACCGCATCGACGTCGAACAGACCGTGTCGCTCTACGACGTGATCTCTCGTGCCGACCCGTTGCTCTCAGGCCTCGTGATGGCGGCGAAGCCGCTGTCGGTCGTGGGTCGCCGCGAGGGGCGGCATCCCACCATCCCGATCGGCGCGAAGGATCTCGGCGACGGCACGAGCATGTTCAAGCCGAAGGAGTCCGGCACGATCGCCTGGGTCTTCAACAATGCCACCGGTGCGATCACCCACACCTGCACCGGTGTGACGACCGCCTCCGCCTCGTTGACCACCGGCGACAAGTCAGCCCACTGCGTCGCGTTGTCGATATCGGCGCAGCTCCTTTCGGGCGAAATCCGTTTCAACCTGCGTGGCGCGACCAAGGATCTCGCCAATGGCTTCAGCGCCATCAAGCCGGCCGACGGGGCTGACGTGGCCTGGGTGATCGATCATGCGACGCTGCGCGTCGCTCGGATCTGCCCTGTTTCGGCCGGGACGACGACCAGTTCGCTGACCGCCGCCGACGTTTCCGCAGGATGTACGACGGCCAGCATGCCGATCTCGCCTTTCGACCCGGCCGATGCGAGCCATACGCTCGTCGCGGCGGACTCGGAAGTGCCGCTGTGGCCTTCGCTACCCGTCGGTGTCGAGTTGGCATCGCCGCTGCCCGGCGTCTCGAGCTATCTTTGCGTCACGAACGCGGATACCTCGATGTTCTCGCCGGCCGCCGCCCCGCAAACCTCGGTGCAGTACTTTTGCATCATCCAGCCGACATCGACTTCGGGCTGGGGCGGCAAAGCCAACCTGGCACCGGTCGCCTACAGCGACCGCAATCAGGCCGTCTGGTCGATCGGCACGACGGCGGGTACCTACCGCACCTGCCGCTACACGCAGGCCTCGACGGATTTCACTGAGAACGTCGATCATCCGAAGACCTATTCCGAGTGGTCATCGACGTGTGGCGCCGATCTGAACTGCCGCAAGGTCACCGGCAATCTGGTGAATCAGAATTTCCTTGTCATTGCAGGAACCAAGACCTGCCCCACGGACACGACGGCGACACCGGCCAGCGGTGATCTCGTCAACAGCAATACGCGGCCGCACCAACCTTGATTCGAGGGCGCGTTCGTGTGGCCGCTCAGTGCAGGCTGCTGATTCGCACCGCCGGCGTGCTGAACTCGCGGCCGACGACGGCGCGGGCATAGAGGTAGTTGCAGCGCGCGCGATCGCTCAGCGCGTCGAGATCGACACGACCGGTCGCGTCGCACGGGAAGGACATGCCGCGCCCTTCGATGAAGAGCGAGTCGAAGCGCAGTTCGTAGCGGGCGGCGTCGTTGTGGCAGGCGCTGTGCATGTTCGACCTCGGGTGCGGTGCTTTGCGAATCGGATGTGCAAAGCTTAGGCAATTCCGCTTGCCGGCGCCTTCGGCCTGCCGCTGTATAACAGGTCGGTGACTGGCCGCCCCGCGTGTAGGAAGTTGCCCGACAGCTCGGCCGCGACGTGGCAATTCACACGCTGAAAACACAAACGCCACCTCGAAGGTGGCGTTGCGCTGCTTGAAGACTTTGGCGGAGTGGACGGGACTCGAACCCGCGACCCCCGGCGTGACAGGCCGGTATTCTAACCAACTGAACTACCACTCCGCGGCGGCTTGAAGCAAGTCTTGCACTATAGCATGGCTTTCTGAGGGCCGGCAACAGAGCGCGCAGATTCAAGCGCCGAACCGGCTGCGCGGCGGCGTGCTGGCGACAATGCCCGCCATGCAAGCCGTCCTGTTGATGATCGTTGCGACACTGCTGTTCGCGACGATGAGCGTGGCCGTCAAGCTCGCCTCCGCGCAGTACGGCACCGGCGAGATCGTGTTCTACCGCGGGCTGATCGGCGCCCTGATGATCGCCGGGCTGTCGCGCTGGCGCGGCGTCGCGCTGCGCACGCCGGTGCCGGCGATGCACTTCTGGCGCAGCGCCAGCGGCGTCGCGGCGCTGATGCTGTGGTTCTACGCGATCGGCAACCTGCCGCTGGCGACCGCGGTGACGCTGAACTACATGTCCTCGGTGTGGATGGCGATGTTCCTGATCGGCGGTGCGGTGCTGCTCGGTGCGGCGCGGGTCGATGGCCGGCTCGTGCTGTCGGTAATGGTCGGCTTTGCGGGCGTCGCGCTGATCCTGCGGCCGACGATCGCGCACAACCAGCTCTGGCACGGCATGGCCGGCCTGCTGTCCGGGATGCTGGCGGCGATGGCCTACCTGCAGGTGACTGCGCTCGGCCGCGCCGGCGAGCCGGAGCTGCGCGTGGTGCTGTACTTCTCGCTCGGCAGCGTCGCCGCCGGCGCGGTCACCGCCGCCTTCGAAGGCGTGCACCCGCACACCGTCACCGGCGTGCTGCTGCTGCTGGCCACGGGCCTGCTGGCCACGGTGGCGCAGTTGCTGATGACACGCGCCTACTCCATCGGCCGGCCGCTGGTGAACGCCAGCCTGCAGTACCTGGGCATCGTCTTCTCCTTCGGCTACGGGGTCTGGCTGTTCGGCGACCCGGTGACCTGGATGGCGCTGCTCGGCATGGCGCTGATCGTCGCCGCCGGCATCGGCGCGAGCCGCTTGCGCAGCCAGGCCGCACCGCAGTCCAATACACCGACGAGCGAGTCATGAGCACCCCCAAACCTGCCGCTTCGCGTCAGGCCCCCCGAGGGGGGTCAAGCAAAGTGGCAGAGCCACATTTGCTTGAGGCTCGACCAGTCCCGCAAGGAGGTTGACCATGTACAAGCGCATCCTCGTTCCGACCGACGGCTCCGACATCACCGCCCACGCGGTGGAAACGGCGCTGACCCTGGCCAAAGCCCTCGGCGCGACGGTGGCGACCGTCAGCGTCAAGGAGCCCTTCCCGTACAGCGCGATATCCGAGATGCAGCCGGTGCCGCCGCAGGAGTTCTACGACGCGCAGGAGCGCATCGCGGCTTCCCGCGTCAAGGCGGTGGTCGATGCGGCCCAGGCGGCCGGACTGGCCTGCGAGGCCTACACTGTCGAAGCGCTGCACCCGTGGGAAGCGATCCTCGACCAGGCCAAGCAGCTCGGCTGCGACCTGATCGTGATGGCCTCGCACGGCCGCCGCGGCGTGGCTGCAATGCTGCTGGGCAGCGAGACAAACCGGGTGCTGACGCACAGCCACCTGCCGGTGCTGGTCGTCAAGTGAGTTGCCCGGCTCAGGCGGCGACGGCTGCCTCGGGGTAGAAGGCCTGCGGGGCCAGCCGCGGGCGTGAGGCCGGCTCCGGCACGCTGCTGGTGATGGCGTACTCGCTGCGCGCGGTATCGCGCAGCGCCGGCGCGGCGACCGCCCGGCCCTGCGATGTCGTCAGCGTCGCCACCCATGGGGCATTCGCGCTGCGGCCGCGGCGCACGACGATGCCGAGCTCGCCCGAGGTCAGCCGCACCAGGCAGCCCGGCGGGTAGATGCCGAATTCCTTGATCAGCAGCGCGGCCAGCGGATCGCCCGGATTCTCGATGAAGAGCTGGCGCGCGGCCAGCTGCGCCGGCAGCGCCGACCGCGTCGCGCGGGCGCTGTGCTTGGCGGTGAACTGATCGGTCAGCCGCAGCAGCTGCGCCATCGTTCCCGGCTCGGCCCGGTTGCGCGGATAACCGCCGCCGCCGCGCCGCTCGTGATGGTCCTCGACAGCGGCCAACCACGGTTCGTCGTCCAGGCCCGCGGCGCGCAGCAGGCGCACGGCCTGCGTCGGATGCTCGTGGATCAGCTCGCGCTGGCGCTTCGTCGGCGGCGATGGCTGCCGCGCCAGCACGCCCTGCAGATCGATCATCGCGAGGTTCATCGTCAGCGCCGCGCCGATCACCCGCTGCTGGTCGTTGCGATCCCAGCCCAGCCGCTGGGCCAGCAGGTTGCAGACGCAGGCGACGTGCAGCGCATGCGTGATGCCGTAGGTCTCGAAGCGGCCGTGGTCCTGGCGCAGGATCAGGTACAGCAGCAGGTCGGTGTTGATCTCGGACAGCGCGTGCACGTGCAGCGCGGCTTCGCGCACGCGCTGCAGGAAGAGCTTTTCGAGCGGGTTTGCGAGCACCGTGGCCAGGTTGCTGCAGAGCTTGTCCCAGCGCTCGAAGGGCGTGCCGGTCGCGATGTCCGAGGGCGCTGCGGCGGCGGGCGCCGCGTCGGGCTGCGCTGCCGCGGCCTCGCCGGCCTCGACGAACACGCCGCGCGCGAGCAGCGCCTCCAGCATCGCCTCGCTGTCGACCAGGTGCCCCTTGCCGAGCAGCAGGTGGCCGCGCTCGTCACGCACGCCCCAGGGCAAGGGTCGACCGGGGGCCAGACGGGCCCGCAGTTCGGCCAACGGCAGCAGCTTCATGCCCTCGTTCTTCGGCCCGCGCGGCCGCAGCCTTGAGGCTTGGGCCTCAGTGACTGTGCAACAAACTGCGTGCGAACCAGACCAGCACCAGGCCGAGGCCGATCAGCCCGAGCTGCGCCGCGGTGCCGCGCAAGGGCAAGCGGCGCTGCAGCTGCGGCAGCAGATCCGCCACGGCGACATAGATGAAGCTCGAGCTGGCGACCACCAGCAGGTAGGGGAACAGCGGTTCCCAGGCGCCGACGACGAAATAGCCGAGCACGCCGCCGACCACCGCCGCCAGCCCCGACAGCGCGTTGTACAGCAGCGCCTTCGCGCGGCTGAAGCCGGCGTTCAGCAGCACGATGTAGTCGCCGACCTCCTGCGGAATCTCGTGCGCGATGATCGCCACCGAGGTCACCAGGCCGAGCTTCGGGTCGGCCAGGAAAGCGGCGGCAATGATGATGCCGTCGCAGAAGTTGTGGATGCTGTCGCCGAGCAGCACGCTCCAGCCGCCGCGGCCGGCCTGTTCGGCGTCGAAGTGATGGTGGTGATGGTGGCCGTCGCCTTCATGGTGGTGGCCATGCCGGTACAGCTCGGCCTTTTCGAGCAGGAAGAAGAACAGCAGGCCGCCGAGCAGCGTGATGAACAGGCGCTGCGGCTCGATCTGGCTCTCGAAAGCCTCGGGCAGCACGTGCAGCAGCGCCGTGCCCAGCAGCACGCCGACTGACAGGCTGACGAGCTGGCGCACCAGCACGCCCAGCAGCACCTGCGTCACCGAGGCCGCGATCAGCACCGACAGCAGGCCGCCGACCGTCGTGGCCAGCACGATGTAGAAAAGGGTCATCAGTGCCTGCCCGGCCGCCCGAAGGACACTGAGCGCTTGGGGGCCGCGAACGGAGTGAGCTGGGGGCTGTTCATTCCACGGATCAGGCCACGCCGTGGGCCTTGAACCAGGCGAGGCAGCGCTTCCAGCCGTCGTCGGCCGTTTCCTTGCGGTAGCTCGGCCGGTAGTCGGCATGGAAGGCATGCGGCGCGTCCGGATAGACGACGAACTCGCTCCGCCTGGCCGCCGCGCTGCCGGCCGCCAGCGCAGTCTTCATCTTGTCGACGGTGTCGAGCGGAATGCCGCTGTCCTGCCCGCCGTACAGACCGAGCACCGGCCCGTTGAGCTTGGCGGCCAGGTCGACCGGATGGGCCGGCGTCAGCGGCGTGGCGTTGCCGACCAGCCGGCCGTACCAGGCGACGCCGGCCTTCACCGCCGGGTTGTGGGCGCTGTAGAGCCAGGTGATGCGCCCACCCCAGCAGAAGCCGGTGACGGCAAGCTTCGAGACGTCGGCGCCCTGCCCGCGTGCCCAGGCCACCGTCGCATCGAGATCGCCCATCACCTGCGCGTCGGGCACCTTGTTGATCACCTCGGCCAGCAGCTTGGCGATCTCGCCGTACGAGCCGGCATCCCCCTGGCGCACGAAGAGCTCCGGCGCGATGGCGCAGTAACCCTGCTTCGCGAAGCGCCGCGCGACATCCGCGATGTGCTCGTGCACGCCGAAGACTTCGCTGATCACCAGCACCACCGGCGCGCCGGTCTTGCCCGCAGGCTGCGCGCGGTAGGCCGGCATCTTGAAGTCGCCGACGGGGATCGTCACCTCGCCAACGGTCAGGCCTTGCGTGTCGGTCTTGATCACCGTCTGCGCCGTCACCGGCAGCACCGCGGCGGCGAAACCGACGCCGACGCCACCGCGCACGAAGTCGCGCCGGCTGAAGTCGCGGGTCGGGGTCAGGCTGTCGAGATCCTGTTGCAGCATCGTCGGGCTCCAGTGGGCATCGTCCGAGCGAACGGCGGACGAAAGGCGAGATTCTAGAGAGCCGAACCGCCAGTAGCCGCTAGCATCCCGCCCCATGCCTTCCCGCCCCCCGCGCGCCAGCGCTCCGCTCGCCGCCATCGACATCGGCTCGAACAGCTTCCGGCTCGAGATCGGCCAGTTGCAGCACGGCCGCTACCGCCGCATCGCCTACCTGAAGGACACCGTGCGCCTGGGCGCCGGGCTCGACGACGACGGCTACCTGACCGAAGAGGCCGCGCAGCGCGGCCTGGCCTGCCTGCGGCGCTTCGCCGAGCGGCTGCAAGGCTTCGAGGCGGCCCAGGTGCGCGCGGTCGCGACGCAGACGCTGCGCGAGGCGCGCAACCGCAATGCGTTCCTGGTGCGCGCGGAGGCTGCGCTCGGTTTCCCGATCGAGGTGGTTTCCGGCCGCGAAGAGGCGCGCCTGATCTACGCCGGCGTCGCGCACCTGCAGCCCTCGGACGATCCGCGGCTGGTGATCGACATCGGCGGGCGCAGCACCGAGATGATCCTCGGCAGCGGCACGACGCCGCGCGTGGCCGAGTCGTTCAAGGTCGGCAGCGTCAGCCTGTCGATGCGCTGGTTCGGCGACGGACGGCTGACCGAAGAAGCCTTCCGGCAGGCACAAGTCGCCGCGGGCGCCGAGCTCGAAGAAGCGCTCGAGCCCTTCGCGCCGCGCCATTGGCGCGAGGCGCTCGGCTCGTCGGGCACATCCGGTGCGGTGTCGCAGATCCTGGCCGCCGCCGGCGTCAGCGACGGCCGCATCACGCCCGAAGGCCTGCGCTGGTGCATCGCGCAATGCCTGGCCGCCGGCCATGTCGAGCGGCTCGATCTGCCATCGCTGGCCGCCGACCGCAAGCCGATCATCGCCGGCGGCCTGTCGCTGCTGTACACGCTGGTCACGCATTTCGGCATCGAAGCGCTGCAGCCGGCCAAGGGCGCGCTGCGCCAGGGAGTCATCGTCGACCTGCACGAGCGCCATGCCGCGCTGCGCAGCCGCGCCGGCGGCGGCGACGTGCGCCACGCCAGCGTCGCCGAGCTGCAGGCGCGCTTCGACGTCGACCGGGCGCAGGCCGCGCGCGTGCGCGCGATCGCCACCACGCTGTTCGCCGCTGCGCGGCCGGAGGCCGACGACGAGGCGCTGCGCGAGCTCGGCTGGGCCTGCGATCTGCACGAGATCGGGCTGATGGTTTCGCACCACGACCACCATCGCCACAGCGCCTACCTGATGTCGCATGTCGACGCCGCGGGCTTCTCGCAGAGCCAGCAGCGCCGCATCGCCGACCTGGTGCTCGGGCAGCGCGGGGGCCTGCGCAAGATCGAGGCGCAGCTGGCCGGCGAGCTGTTCGCCTGGCAGGTGCTGGCGCTGCGGCTGGCGGCGATCAAGTGCCATGCGCGCGGGCCGGTGCGCAGCGACGCGCTGCGCCTGGCGCGCAGCGGCCGCCATGCGGTGCTCGGATTCGACGGCGCCTGGGCGGCAACGCATCCGCGCACGCTGCACCTGCTGCGCGAGGAAGCCGACGGGTGGCAGAAGCTCGAATCGCCGCGGCTGGCGCTGGCGCAGGACGCCTGACTACAGCTTCTCGGGCGTGCGCACCGACACCAGAACGACCTCGGCGCCATCCTCGCGGTCACGGTGCCGCAACCACCACACGGCGCCCTTGCGCACCGCCCAGGCCGGCGCCTGCACCGCGGCGGCGCCGGCCATCAGGTAGGCCGCGACCTGGCCGAGCGTCGGCTGGTGGCCGATCACCAGCACCGGCTCGCGCGCATCCGGCCAGCGCGCCGCTTCGAGCAGCTGGTTGACGCCGGCGCCGGGCGCCAGGCCGTCGACGATGCGCTGCTTGCGGCCGAGCGCATCAGCCGTCTGACGCGTGCGCAGCGCCGGGCTGACGAGTACCCGCGTGCTCTCCGGCAGGAAGCGGTTCAGCCACTCCGACATCCGATGCGCCTGCTTGATGCCGCGCGGGGTCAACGGGCGCTCGAGGTCCGACTCGCCGTCCGCCGCTTCGCGCGCCTCTGCATGGCGCCACAGGATCAGGTCCACCGCTCACTCCTCACGCGATCACCCCATAACGCGCCATCAGCGCGGCCTGTGCTCCCGGCCCGTCGTCGGCAATGCGGTTGTAGCTGCCGTCGGGCGCCTGCTGCCAGGCGTCGCGGCGGTCGTGCAGGTAGGGCACCAGGCACTCGTCGATCACGCGCTGGCGCAGCGCGGGGTCGCGCACGCTCCAGGCCACCTCGATGCGGCGGAACATGTTGCGGCCCATCCAGTCGGCGCTCGACAGGTACAGCACCTCGTCATCGTCGGTCGGGCCCCAGCGGAAGTACAGCACCCGTGTGTGCTCGAGGAAACGGCCGACGATCGAACGCACGCGCACGCGCTCGGTGACGCCGGGGATGCCGGGCGGCAGCATGCAGGCGCCGCGCACGATCAGGTCGACCTCGGCGCCGGCCTGCGCCGCGGCGATCAGCGCGCCGATCAGCGCCGGCTCGGTCAGCGCATTGACCTTGATCACGACCCGCGCCGGCTGCCCGGCCGCCGCCGCCTGCGCCACCGCAGCCAGGTGCTGCATCAGCCGCCGGTGCAGCTGGAAGGGCGCGGTCACCAGGTGGCGCTGCGAACGCACGCGCGTCAGGCTGGTGAGCTGGTGGAAGACCGCATCGGCGTCGGCGGTCAGCTGCGCATCGGCGGTCAGGATGCCGGCGTCGGTGTACAGCCGCGCGGTGGGCGGGTTGTAGTTGCCGGTCGACAGGTGCGCGTAGCGGCGCAGCAATGTCTGCCCGCGCGGGCCGGCCTCGCGGCGCGTGATGAGCAGCAGCTTGGCATGGGTCTTGAAGCCGACGATGCCGTACACCACCTGCGCGCCCACCGCCTCCAGCCGCTCGGCCCAGTTGATGTTCGCTTCCTCGTCGAAGCGTGCCTTCAGCTCGACGACGACGGTCACGTCCTTGCCGCGCCGCGTGGCGTCGATCAGCAGGTCCATCAGCACCGACTGGCTGCCGGTGCGGTAGATCGTCATCTTGATCGCCAGCACGTCCGGATCGGCCACCGACTCGCGCAGGAACTGCACCACCGGGTCGAAACTCTCGTACGGGTGGTGCAGCAGCACGTCGCCCTGGCGCAGCCGCGCCAGGATCGATTGCCCGCGCGGCAGCCGGCGCTCGGGCCAGGCCGGCTCGTACGGTGGGAAGCGCAGCTCGGGCGACTCGACCTGGTCGATCAGCTGGTTCAGCCGCACCAGGTTCACCGGCCCGTTGACGCGGTAGAGCGCCGCTTCCGGCAGGTCGAACTGGCCGAGCAGGAAGCGCCACAGCGCCTCCGGGCAGGTGCTGACGACCTCGAGCCGGATCGCCTCGCCGAAATGGCGCGTCGTCAGGCCGGTGCGCATCGCCTGGCGCAGGTTGGCGACGTCGACCTCGTCGACCTCGAGGTCCGAATCGCGCGTGACGCGGAACTGCGAGAACGATTCGACCGGCCGCCCGGCGAAGAGCGTTTCCAGGTGCGCGCGGATCACGCTGGTCAGCAGCACGAAGCCCTGCTCACCCGCAGCGCACAGCTCGCGCGGCAGTGCGATCACCCGCGGCAGCGCGCGCGGCACCTTGACGATGGCGATCGAGCTCGCGCGGCCGAAGGCGTCGCGGCCGCCCAGGCGGACGATGAAGTTCAGCGACTTGTTGGCAACCTGCGGGAACGGATGCGCCGGATCCAGGCCGACGGGCACCAGCAGCGGCCGCACCTGCTGCTCGAAGTAGCGGTCGACCCAGGCGCGCTGCGCCTCGTTGCGCTGCGCGTGGTTGATGATCACGATGCCCTTGCGCTGCAGCTCGGGCATCAGCTCGTCATTGAAGAGCGCGTACTGCGTGTCGATCAGCGCATGGGCCTCGGCGGCCACCGAGCGCAGCGCATCGCGCTGCGGGCTGGCGCCGGGCACGCTGCGCAGCGCCTCGATCGCATCGGCGAAGCGCACCTCGAAGAACTCGTCCATGTTCGACGAGACGATCGTGATGTAGCGCAGCCGCTCGAGCAGCGGCACGTCCTCGCGCCGGGCCTGGGCCAGCACGCGGCGGTTGAATTCGAGGATCGCTTGTTCGCGGTTCAGCAGCGGCGGCAGGGCCGGCTGCAAGGGGCCGTCAGGAGTCATCGGCGCGAATCTATGACAGTTGTGCGACAGAACGGTGACGGTGTTTGACTGCATGCCGGTCCGCAACAGCCCGACGCGCATGCTGGCGAGCGCCCATGACACGGCCATGAATTCCGCGCTACCCTCCCGGCACATGAAGCCCGATCCGCTGCTCGCCGTTCGCCGCCTGGCCGCCTGGGCCGGCCTGCTCGGCGCCATCGTCGGGATCACGGGGCTCGTCGGCTGCGGCGGCGGCGGGGGTGGCGGCGCCAGCCCGGCACCCCCGCCTGCCGAACCCACGTTCACCGACCGCACGGTCTACTCGAACGCCGCGAACGCCTCGCTGGCCACGCCCAGCGAAGCACGCGCGGTCACGCGCCACACCTGGGCCAGCGGCACCCGCACGCTGGCCTACACCGCGACCGCCGGCCACCTGACGGCCACGCAGGTCGGCACGGGCACAGCGCAGGCTTCGTTCTTCTACGTCGCCTACACGCTCGACGGCGCGGCCCTGCCGACACGCCCGGTGACCTTCTTCTTCAACGGCGGCCCCGGCTCGGCGTCGATGTGGCTGCACCTCGGCTCGTTCGGCCCGAAGCGGCTGGCCGCCAACATGCCGAGCAACCAGCTCGTCGACCGCTTCGCGCTGGTCGACAACGCCGAAACACTGCTCGATGTCAGCGACCTGGTGTTCGTCGACGCGGTCGGCACCGGTCAGTCGCAGGCCATCGCGCCGATGACCAATCGCATGTTCTGGGGCGTCGAGGCCGACGCACGCGTCTTCCGCGACTTCATCGCCCGCTGGCTCGAGGTCAACGGCCGCCGCGAGTCGCCGCGCGTGGTCTTCGGCGAGTCCTACGGCACGCTGCGCGCGGCGCTGCTGGCCGAGGAGCTCGAAGCTGCCGGCGTCGGTGTCGATGGCGTCGTGCTGCTGTCGTCGATCCTCGACTACAACAGCAATTGCGCGGTGTTCGACCCCGGCTTTGTCAACTGCGCCGGCTTCCTGCCGAGTTACGCGGCCACGGCGGCGCATTTCAACGCCGCCACGCCGCCGCCGGCGGATGTCGATGCCTTCGTGCTCGGCTCGATGGACTTCGCCGACCAGCGTTATGGCCCGGCCGTCGCCGCCTTCCTCGCCGGCACCGGCCAGCCGGACACGACGCTGATCAGCCAGCTCGCCGCGATGAGCGGCGCGCCCGTTGGGACCTGGCAGCAGCAGTTCAGCCTGCAGCCCGACCTGTACCGCGAGCGCTTCCGGCCCGGCCAGCTGATCGGTCGCTACGACTCGCGCATCATCGGCGCGGTCGGCAGCGCGCTGGCGCGCGATGGCGACCCTTCGCTGACGGTGATCGAGACCCCGTTCGTCAATGCGATCAACGAGCTGCTGCCGCAGACGCTGAACTACCGCAACCCGTCGCCCTACGTGAGCTTCACGCTGGCGGCGATCAACAACTGGCAATGGCTGCACGACGGCAAGGGGCTGCCCGACGGCGTGCCCGACCTCGCCGCCGCGATGCTGCTGAACCCGCGGCTGCGCGTGCTGTCGCTGAACGGCCGCCACGACCTGGCGACGCCCTTCCACCAGACCGTGCTCGACCTGCGCCGCTTCGGCAACCGGCCGACCATCAGCGTGCAGCACATTCCCGGCGGCCACATGACCTACCTCGACGACAACGGCCGGCGCGCGCAGCGCGAGGTGCTGGGAAACTTCTACCGCAGCCTGAGGACGACGCCATGAAGCGCCGCGTGTTGGCACTGGCCCTGGCCGCGCTGGCCGGCAGCGCGCTCGCCGCCGACGAACCGCGCCTGCGCCGCAGCGATCCGTGGGTCGCGCCCGAAGCGCGTTTCCGCAGCGCCGAGCCGCCGGCCGAAGGCGCCGCGCTCGACGCGCAGGCGCTGGCCAAGCTGAAGCGCCGCTTCGACGCCGCCGATGCGCAGCGCAGCGGCGCGATCAGCCGCGCGCAGGCCGAGCGCGCCGGCCTCGGCTTCGTCGCGCGGCACTTCGAGCAGATCGACCGGCGCGCCAGCGGCAGCATCAGCTTCGAGGACCTGCAGCGTTACCTCGCCGAGCGCGAACGGGTGCGCTGAAGGCTCAGTGGGCTTCGTCCCAGTTCGCGCCGACGCCCACTTCGGCCAATAGCGGCACGCTCAAGTCCGCGACGCCGGCCATCAGCCTCGGCACCTCGGCGCGCACCCATTCCAGCTCGCCCTCGGGCACCTCGAACACCAGCTCGTCGTGCACCTGCATGACCATCGCGGTCTGCTTGGCGCCCGCATCGAGCGCGCCCTGCACGGCGAGCATCGCCAGCTTGATCAGGTCGGCCGCGGTGCCCTGCATCGGCGCGTTGATCGCCTGGCGTTCGGCACCGGCGCGGCGCGGGCCGTTGCCGCCGCGGATCTCCGGCAGCTCGATGCGGCGGCCGAACAGGGTCTCGACATAGCCGAGCTGCGCGGCCGAGCGCTTGGTCTCGTCCATGTACTGCTTGACGCCGGCGAAGCGCGCGAAATAACGCTCGATGTACGCGCGTGCGGCCTTCTGCTCGATGCCCAGCGCTTGCGCCAGGCCGAACGCGCCCATGCCGTAGATCAGCCCGAAGTTGATCGTCTTGGCGTAACGCCGCTGCTCGCCAGTGACGTCTTCCGGCGCGACGTTGAAGACCTCCGACGCGGTCGCGCGGTGCACGTCCATGCCCTCGGAGAAGGCGCGCGTCAGGCCCGGGTCGCCGGAGATGTGGGCCATGATGCGCAGCTCGATCTGCGAGTAGTCGGCCGAGACGATCACGTGCCCCGGCGGCGCGACGAAGGCCTCGCGCACGCGCCGGCCCTCGGGCGTGCGGATGGGGATGTTCTGCAGGTTCGGGTCGTTGCTCGACAGCCGGCCAGTCACCGCGACCGCCTGCGCATAGGTGGTGTGCACGCGGCCGGTGCGCGCATTGACCATCAGCGGCAGCTTGTCGGTGTAGGTGCCCTTGAGCTTCGACAACCCGCGGTGCTCGAGGATCTTGGCCGGCAGCGGGTAGTCGGCGGCCAGCTCCTGCAGCACGTCTTCGTCGGTCGACGGCGCGCCCGAGGCGGTCTTCTTGCGCACCGGCAGGCCGAGGCGGTTGAACAGCACCTCGCCGATCTGCTTGGGCGAGCCGAGGTTGAACGGCCCGCCGGCGACCTCGTAAGCCTGCTGCTCGAGCTGCAGCATGCGCTCGGCGAGCTCGCGGCTCTGGCGCCCCAGCAGCGCACCATCGACCAGCACGCCGTGGCGTTCGATGCGCGCCAGCAGCGCGGACACCGGCAGCTCGATGTCCTCGTAGACGCGCCGGAAGCCGGGGTTGGCCGCGATGCGCGGGTACAGCACCTGGTGCACCTGCAAGGTCATCTCGCTGTCCTCGCCGCTGTACTCGGTGGCGCGCTCGATGTCGACCTGCGAGAACGGGATCTGGTTCGCACCCTTGCCGCAGACATCCTCGTAGCTCAGGCCCTTGCGGCCGAGGTGGCGCTCGGCCAGCTTGTCCAGGCCGTGCAGCAGGTGGGCCTCGAAGACGTAACTCTCGAGCAGCGTGTCGTGGCGCCAGCCGCGCAGCGTGATGCCGTGGTTCGCGAGCACGTGGCTGTCGTACTTGGTGTTCTGGCCGACCTTGCCCGCCGCCGCATCCTCGAGCCAGGGTTTCAGCGCCGCCAGCACCGCGTCGATCGGCAGCTGGTCGGCCGCGCCGGGATGGTTGTGCGCCAGCGGCACGTAGGCCGCTTCGCCCGGCGTGACGGCGAAGGACAGGCCGACGATGCGCGCCGCCATCGGATCGAGCGAATCGGTCTCGGTGTCCAGCGCGGCCAGCTCGGCGCCGCGCAGCACGCTGATCCAGTGCTCGAGCCGCGGCATCGTCAGCACGGTCTCGTAGTGGCGCTTCAGCCCGGCGCCGAGGTCGGGCGGCGCCACTGGCGCCGCCGGCGGCGCGCTGTCGAAGCGCGCGACGGTTGCCTTCGCGGCTTCAGCCGACCCGCGGCCGAGCGCGCTCTCGAGCTCGCGCCGCCAGGCCTTGAAGCCGTAGCGCTCGAAGAAATCGAGCAGCGCCTCGCGGTTCACCTCGCGCAGCGACAGGTTCTCGATCGCCGGCCAGCCGGCGATGTGGTTCGCAAGCTCGCAGTCGGTGACCACGGTGACCAGGCGCTTGCCCTGCGGCAGCCAGTCGAGCGCCTTGCGCAGGTTCTCGCCGGCGACGCCCTTGATGCTGTCGGCCGCGGCCATCACGCCGGCCAGCGAGCCGTGCTCGGCGATCCACTTCGCCGCCGTCTTCGGCCCGACCTTGTCGACGCCCGGAATGTTGTCCACCGCGTCGCCGATCAGCGTCAGGTAGTCGACGATGCGGTCCGGGGGCACGCCGAACTTCGCCTTCACGCCCTCGACATCGAGGCGCTCGTTGCTCATCGTGTTGATCAGCGTGATCCGGTCGGTGACCAGCTGCGCGAGGTCCTTGTCGCCGGTCGAGATCAGCACCTTGTGGCCCTGGCTGGCGCCGACGCAGGCCAACGTGCCGATCGCATCGTCGGCCTCGATGCCGGGCACCTCGAGCACCGGCCAGCCGAGCAGCTTGACCGCCTCGTGGATCGGCGCGATCTGCAGCCGCAGGTCGTCGGGCATCGGCGAGCGGTTGGCCTTGTACTGGTCGTACCAGTCGTCGCGGAAGGTCGGGCCGGGCGCGTCGAACACGCACACGGCATGGCCGGCGCCGACGTCCTCGCGCAGCTTCTTCAGCATCGCGATGAAGCCGTGGATCGCCCCGGTCGGAAAGCCGTCGGGGCTGCGCAGATCGGGCAGCGCGTGGTAGGCGCGGTACAGGTAGCTGGAGCCGTCGACGAGCAGCAGCGTCGGCTCGGTGGCAGTCGGGGAATCACTCATGCGGGCGATTGTGCGTCGGCCCTCGGCGGTCCCCCGGCGGCGCTGCGCGGCACTGCGATGCGCCCGGCGCAGGCCCCTGCGTAGAATCCCGCGGATGTTCCGGCGCCCCCACCCGCGTTCCGTCACGCAACCCTAGAGATTTCCATGGCGGTATTCACGCAGGTCGGCCGCGAAGAAGCGGCCGCGCTGGCCGCGCGCCTCGGCGCCGGCACGCTCCAGTCGATCGAAGGCATCGCCAGCGGCATCGAGAACTCGAACTTCTTCATCGACACCGACCAGGGCCGCTGGGTGCTGACGCTGTTCGAGCGGTTGTCGTTCGAGCAACTGCCCTACTACCTGCGCCTGATGCAGCACCTGGCGCGCCGCGGCCTGCCGGTGCCCGAGCCGCGCGCCGATGCCACGGGCGAGATCCTGCACCGCGTCGCCGGCAAGCCGGCGGCGCTGGTCAATGCGCTGCCGGGCGAGCACCAGCTCGCGCCCGACCAGCACCACTGCGCGCAGCTCGGCCACCTGCTGGCGCGTTTGCACCTGGCCGTCGCCGATTTCCCGCTCGAGCAGCCGAACCTGCGTGGCCTGGCCTGGTGGCAGCAGACCACGCCGCTGCTGCTGCCGCACCTGGCCGAGCCGCAGCGCGCGCTGCTCGAAGAAGAGCTGATCTTCCAGCAGCAGCTGGCCGCGGCGCCGGCCTACCGCAGCCTGCCGCACGGCGCGGTGCATGCCGACCTGTTCCGCGACAACGTGCTGTTCGACGGCCTGCCCGGCCACGAGAAGCTGACCGGCGCCTACGACTTCTATTTCGCCGGCAGCGACAGCTTCGGCTACGACCTCGCGGTGTGCCTGAACGACTGGTGCATCGATGCCGACAGCGGCCGGCTCGACGAGCCGCGCGCGCTGGCGCTGATCGATGCCTACGAATTGGAGCGGCCATTGACGAGCGCCGAGCTGCGCCTGCTGCCCGGCCTGCTGCGCGCCGCCGCGCTGCGCTTCTGGCTCTCGCGGCTGGCCGACTGGCACCTGCCGCGCGAAGCCGCGCTGCTGAATCCGAAGGACCCGCAACACTTCGAGCGGGTCTTGCGCGAGCGCATCGTCGCGCCCTGGCACCCCCCCCGCTGAGCACGCATGGGCCTCCGACTCCGCGTAGTCGCCCCGCCGCGCGGCAGCCACTGGCTGCGCAACGGGCTGACCACCTTCTTCCGCCAGCCGCTCGCCTTTTGCGTGCTGTTCCTCGGCTACCTGGTGGCTGCCAGCGTGATCGGCTGGGTGCCGTGGATCGGCTCGCTGCTGTCGGTGGCGACGGTGCCGCTGCTGTCGCTGGCCTTCATGCTGGCCACGCGCGACGCGCTCGCCGGCCAGCCGGTGCGGCTGCTGCACCTGTTCGCGCTGCGGCGCGAGCCGCCGAAGGCGCGGCGCGCGATGCTGCTGCTGTGCCTGGGCTTCGGCATCGCGGTGATGTTGTTCGTCGAGTTCGCCGTCTGGGCCGGCGGGACGGAGCTGATCGAGGCGATGAAGCCGCTGGCCAAGGCCGACCGCACGGCCCAGGACTTCATGGCCGTGCTGAACAACCCGGTCGTGACGCGCCTCGCGCACACCCTCAGCGCGCTGCTGGCATTGTTGTCGGTGCCGTTCTGGCATGCGCTCGCGCTGGTGCACTGGGGCGGCCAGTCGGCCGGCCAGGCGCTGTTCTCCAGCACGCTGGCGCTGTGGCGCAGCAAGGGCGCCTTCCTGGTCTACGGCCTCGGCTGGCTGGGCTGCGTGGTGGCCGCCAGCCTGTTCGGCGGCGTGCTCGTCGGGCTGCTGACGGCCGCGCTCGGCAACCCGGCGTTCGCGCTGGCCTTCGGCGCGATGGTCTTCGTGGCCCTGAGCGCGGCGTTCTACGTCTCGCTGTGGTTCATGTTCGACGACAGCTTCGAGCTCGACCCGCCGGCAGCGTAGGCGCCGCCTTCAATCGACGGGCGTCAGCTTCGCGATGCCCAGTGCCAGCCACTTCGCGCCATGGCGGCCGAAGTTGACCTGCGCGCGTGCATCGCTGCCGCTGCCTTCGAGCGTCACGATCACGCCTTCGCCGAACTTGTTGTGGAAGACGGTCTGCCCGATGCGCAAGCCATGTTCGGCTTCGCGCGCCTTCTGCAGCATCGGCGGCGGCGGTGGCGCCGCATAGGTCGGCCGGCCCTCGACACGGCCCATGCCGACCACCGAGCCGAGCCCCGAGCCGCGTGACCAGGCGCTCTGGTATTCGCGTGCATAACCCGAGCCGAAGCCCTGGTGCTTCGGCGTCAGCCACTTCAGCGCGCCCTCGGGCAGCTCCTGGATGAAGCGGCTCTTGACGTTGTAGCGCGTCTGCCCGTGCAGCATCCGCGTCTGGCTGAAGCTCAGGTACAGGCGCTGGCGCGCACGCGTGATCGCGACGTACATCAGCCGGCGCTCCTCCTCCAGCCCGTCGCCGTCGGACAGCGAGTTCTCGTGCGGGAACAGGCCTTCTTCGAGCCCGGTGATGAAGACGCAATCGAACTCCAGCCCCTTGGCCGAATGCACGGTCATCAGCTGCAGCGCGTCCTGCCCGGCCTGCGCCTGGTTGTCGCCGGCTTCGAGCGCGGCATGCGTCAGGAACGCGGCCAGCGGCGACTGGATCTCGCCGGTCTCGGCATCCGGCGCCGGAATGTCCGCCGCTGCGCCCACCGGGCTGCCGGCGATCGCACCGGGCGAGGTCTCGTCGACCGGCAGCGCGACCGCATCCTTGCCGAAGCCTTCCTGCGTGACGAAGGACTCCGCGGCATTGACCAGCTCTTCCAGGTTCTCGATGCGCTCGGCGCCTTCCTTCTCGGTGCGGTAGAAGTCGACCAGCCCCGACGCGGCGAGCACCTGGCCGATGATCTCGCGCAGGGTCAGGCCGCGGGTGCGTTCACGCAGGCCGTCGATCAGCGCGTTGAAGGCGGCCAGGTTGTTGCCGCCCTTGCCGGCAACCGCACCGACGCTCTGGTACAGACTTTGCGTGCCGACCTTCGCCGCGTCCTGCAGCAGCTCGATGGTGCGCGCGCCGATGCCGCGCGCCGGGAAGTTGACGACGCGCAGGTACGAGGTGTCGTCGTGCGGGTTCTCGATCAGCCGGAGGTAGGCCAGCGCGTGCTTGACTTCGGCGCGCTCGAAGAAGCGCAGGCCGCCGTACACGCGGTACGGGATGCCGGCATTGAACAGCGCACTCTCAAGCACCCGGCTTTGCGCATTGCTGCGGTAGAGCAACGCAATCTCGCTGCGCGCCACGCCACTGCGGTGCAGGGCCTGCGCTTCATCGAGCAGCCACTGGGCCTCGGCATAGTCGCTCGGATGTTCACCGATGCGCACCAGCTCACCCGGCCCCGCCTCGGTGCGCAGGTTCTTGCCCAGCCGATGCGCGTTGTGCGCGATCAAGGCATTCGCGCTGTCGAGGATGTTGCCGAACGAGCGGTAGTTGCGCTCGAGCTTGATCACCTGCCTGACGTGGTATTCGCGCTCGAAGTCGGCCATGTTGCCGACCTGCGCACCGCGGAAGGCGTAGATGCTCTGGTCATCGTCGCCGACCGCGAACACGCCCTGCGGGCCGGCACCGTCCGGCGCCTGCGGCGGCGCGAACACTTTCAGCCAACGGTACTGCAGCCGGTTGGTGTCCTGGAACTCGTCGACCAGCACGTGGCGGAAGCGCCGCTGGTAGTGCTCGCGCAGGCTGGCGTTGTCGCGCATCAGCTCGTAGGTGCGCAGCATCAGCTCGGCGAAGTCGACCACGCCTTCGCGCTGGCACTGCGCCTCGTAGGCCTCGTAGATCTCGATCATCTTGCGCGTCTGCGGATCCCGCGCCTCCACGTCCTTCGGACGTTGGCCGTCTTCCTTCGAACCTGCGATGAACCAGGTCACCTGCTTCGGCACGAAACGCTGCTCGTCCAGGCCCATCGCCTTGATCACGCGCTTGACCGCCGACAGCTGGTCGCCCGAATCGAGGATCTGGAACGACTGCGGCAGGCCGGCGAGCTTCCAGTGCGCGCGCAGGAAACGGTTGCACAGGCCGTGGAAGGTGCCGATCCACATGCCGCGCACAGCGATCGGCAGCATGGCGGACAGGCGCGTCAGCATCTCCTTCGCCGCCTTGTTGGTGAAGGTCACCGCCAGCAGCCCGCCCGGCGAGACCTGGCCCGTCGACAAGAGCCACGCGATGCGCGTCGTCAGCACCCGCGTCTTGCCGGATCCTGCGCCGGCCAGGATCAGCGACGGCTCCGGACCCAGCGTCACCGCCGCGTACTGCTCGGGGTTCAGGTTGCGCAGCAGCGTCCCGGTGCCGGGAAGGTCGACGAGCGCGCGGTCAGAATGCTGGTCATGCATCCATGGATTTTAGGAGCCGGGCTTTGTCTGCTCGGCGCCACCGCCCAGGCCGCGGCGAGCGACTGCCCACGCGCCGGCGCCCCCGTCACCGAACGTTTCATCTCCGCCGACTGCGCCGATTGCTGGGCCGCGGCCGGCAGCGCCGCCGCGCCGGCCGCCGGCTGGCTGTTCGACTGGATCACGCCGACGCCGGCCGGCAGCGAGGCGGCGCTGGCCACCGCCGCGCCGCCGGAGGCACAGGAGCGCGCCCTGCGCGCCGGTGGCCCCTCGCCGGTGGCCGCGCAGATGCTGACGCTGCGCAGCGCGCTGCCCTCCGCGGTGCCGAAGCTGCGCGTGCTGTCCGGCCCGGCCTGGAACGGCTACTTCGGATTGCAGCTCGAGCTCAGCGGCCGCGTGCCGCCCGGCAGCAGCGGCTGGCTGGCACTGGTCGAGCTGCTGCCCGCCGGCAGCGAAGGCTCCGCGATCGAGCGTCAGCTGGTTCGCCAGGTGGCCGGGCCGCTGCCGCTGGACAGCGCGAAGCGGCCGCTCTCGCACCTGCGCGCGCTGCGCTGGCCGGAGAGCGCGCAGCCCACGCGGCTGCAGGCGCGCGGCTGGATCGAAGCGCCCGACGGCCGGCTGCTGGCGATCGCCAGCGACCGCTGCCCGTCGCGTTGAGCGCGCGCGGGCTGACCACGATGCGCTGGCTGCCCGCCCTGCTGCGACGCCCGCCGAGCCTCGCGCTCGCGCTGCAAGGCGGCGGCGCGCACGGCGCCTTCACCTGGGGCGTGCTCGATGCGCTGCTCGAACGTTTCGACGAGCATCCGATCGAGGCGATCAGCGGCACCAGCGCCGGTGCAATGAACGCGGTGGTGCTGGCGCACGGCCTGCTCGACGGCGGTGCGGAGGGCGCACGCGCCGCGCTGGCGCGCTTCTGGCACGCCGTCGGCACGCAGCTGCCCTTCGAATGGCTGACGCAGGGCGGCGGCAGCGAGACGGCGCTGACGCCCGCCGCGCGCTGGTGGCTGCAATGGTCGCGCCTGCGCTCGCCCTATCAGCGCCTGACGATCGAGCCCGATCCGCTGCGCAGCCTGCTCGATGCGCAGGTCGATTTCGAGCGCCTGCGCCGGTCGCCGGGGCCGCAGTTGCACATCGCCGCGACCCATGCACAGAGCGGCCGGCTGCGGCTCTTCCGCCGCAGCGAGTTGACGATCGACGGCGTGCTGGCCTCGGCCTGCCTGCCGATGCTGCAGCAGGCGGTGATGATCGACGGCGAGCCGTACTGGGACGGCGGCTACAGCGCGAACCCGGCCATCTTTCCGCTGCTCGGCGACGGCGCGGCGAGCGACCTGCTGATCGTGATGCTGAGCCCGTGGCAGCTGGGGCCGCTGCCGACGACGCCGGCCGAGATCCAGCAGCGAGCGATGGACATCGGCTTCAACGCCACCTTCCTGCGCGAGATGCAGGCGATCACGCGGGCGCGTGCCGCGGCGCGCCGGCACTGGTGGCGCAGCCGCACCGAGTCACGGCTGGCACGGCTGCGCTGGCACCTGATCGACGGCCACGAGACGCTGGCCCCGCTGTCGCCCGACAGCCGGCTGATCGCGCACCGGCCCTTCCTCGAGCACCTGCGCGACGCCGGCCGCGCACGGGCGCTGGCCTGGCTGCTGCAGCACGGCCCGTCGGTTGGGCGGCACAGCAGTGCCGACCTGGGCGCCCTCTTCGGCCATCACGCACCCACCCCGCCCAGGGCCATGCCTGCCGCGTAGAATCAGCCACCGGGCCCAAATTCTGGCGCCCGGTTTTCTTTTGTCCGCACCGCCCACGCCTGGCGGCCTTCGCGGACCGAACCGGGACGCCAGGTCAAGCGCTCGCAGCCCAACGCCGGCACTGCACCAACGCCGCGTCAACTGACGAGACCCGCGAATGGAAATCTTCGACTACGACAACATCCTGCTGCTGCCGCGCAAATGCCGCGTCGACAGCCGCGCCGAGTGCGACACCTCGGTCGAATTCGGCGGCCGCCGCTTCAAGCTGCCGGTGGTGCCGGCCAACATGAAGACGGTGGTCGACGAATCGATCACCGAGTCGCTGGCCCGCGGCGGCCACTTCTACGTGATGCACCGCTTCGACCTCGACAACGTGGCCTATGCGAAGCAGATGCGCGACAAGGGCCTGTTCGTGTCGCTGAGCTCGGGCGTCAAGCCGGCGGACATCGCGGTGATCGACCGGCTGGCGGCCGAAGGGGTCGGCGCCGACTACATCACGATCGACATCGCGCACGGCCATGCCGACAGCGTCAAGCGCACGATCGAGCACATCAAGGACAAGCTGCCGCGCACCTTCGTGATCGCCGGCAACGTCGGCACGCCCGAGGGCGTGATCGACCTCGAGAACTGGGGCGCCGACGCGACCAAGGTCGGCATCGGCCCGGGCAAGGTCTGCATCACGCGGCTGAAGACCGGCTTCGGCACCGGCGGATGGCAACTCTCCGCGCTGAAGTGGTGCGCACGTGTCGCGACCAAGCCGATCATTGCCGACGGCGGCATCCGCCACCACGGCGACATCGCCAAGAGCGTGCGCTTCGGCGCCGCGATGGTGATGGTCGGCTCGCTGTTCGCCGGCCACGAGGAATCGCCCGGGCAGACGGTCGAGGTCGACGGCAAGCTGTTCAAGGAGTACTACGGCTCGGCCAGCGACTTCAACAAGGGCGAGTACAAGCACGTCGAAGGCAAGCGCATCCTGGAACCCGTCAAGGGCCGCCTCGACGACACGCTGCGCGAGATGCGAGAGGACCTGCAGAGCTCCATCTCGTACGCCGGCGGCCGCACGCTGGCCGACCTGCGCAAGGTCAACTACGTGGTCCTGGGCGGCGAAAACGCGGGCGAGCACCTGTTCATGTGACGGCGAAGCAACAGGCGCGCGGCATGGTCATCATGCCCCGCGCCTGACATTGCAGAATGAAACGCTCCTGTCACGCGGGGGCGGTATCAGCGGCGTGCGATCGATGGGATCGATCGGCACGCCGCTTGCATTCCCCGGCGACTTCACGCTCACCCGAGGAATGCCCACCATGCCCGTCCCCTCCGCCCGGCGCAGTTTCATCGTCCACCCGCTGGCCCTGGCCGCAGCCCTCGCGCTCGCCGCCCCGGCCTTCGCGCAGCAGCAGCTGCAAGTCGTGACGGTGACCGCCGAGCGCCGCGTCGAGAACATCCGCGACGTGCCGAGCTCGATCTCCACGCTCAGCGGCGAAGCGCTCGATGTGCTCAATTCCAGCGGCCAGGACATCCGCCAGCTCGCCGGCCGCGTGCCGAGCCTGAACATCGAATCCTCGTTCGGCCGCGCCTTCCCGCGCTTCTACATCCGCGGCCTCGGCAACACCGATTTCGACCTGAACGCCTCGCAGCCGGTCTCGCTGGTGTTCGACGAGGTGGTGCAGGAGAACCCGATCCTGAAGGGCTTCCCGATCTTCGACATCGCGCAGATCGAAGTGCTGCGCGGCCCGCAGGGCACCCTCTTCGGCCGCAACACCACCGCCGGCGTGGTCAAGTTCGAGTCGGTCAAGCCGGTGCTGAAGAAGACCGAGGGCTATTTCTCGATCGGCGCGGGCACCTTCAGCAGCGTCAATGCCGAAGGCGCGTTCAACATCCCGCTGTCCGACGTGCTGGCCGCGCGCATCTCGCTGCAATCGCAGCACCGCGACGACTGGGTCAAGAACACCTACGCCGCCGGCCCGACCAAGGAGATGGAGGGTTACGACGACACCGCCGGCCGCGTGCAGTTCCTGTACCAGCCGTCGAAGGATTTCAGCGCCCTGTTCAACGTGCACGGCCGCAAGCTCGACGGCACCGCGCGTGTCTTCCGCGCCAACATCTTCAAGCCCGGCACCAATGACTTCGTCGACGGCTTCGATCCGAAGAAGGTTTCGCACGACGGCAAGAACGAGCAGGACCTGACGAGCGACGGCGCCAGCCTGCGGCTGCGCTGGAACTTGGGCGCAGTGACGCTGCACTCGATCACCGGCTACGAGCATGTCGAGGTCTACAGCCGCGGCGACATCGACGGCGGCTTCGGCGCCTTCTTCCTGCCGTCCTCCGGCCCGGGCTTCATCCCCTTCGATGCCGAGTCGGCCGACGGGCTGCCGAAGCATCGCCAGCTGTCGCAGGAGTTCCGCGTCGAGTCGAACGCCAGCGGCCCGCTGAAGTGGCAGGGCGGCGTCTACCTGTTCGACGAAGAGATCCGCATCGACAGCTTCAACTACTCGTCGATCGGCGGCAATGCGCAGAACGGCTACGCGACGCAGAACCAGGAGAACCGCGCCTGGGCGGTGTTCGGCTCGGTGAACTTCAAGGTAAGCGATGCTCTCGAGCTGCGCGGCGGCCTGCGCTACACGAAGGACAAGAAGGACTTCGTGGCCGAACGCTTTCAGGCACCGCCGTTTACACCGGAGTTCACCGGTCGCCTGACCAAGGAGACCAGCGCCTCCAATGTGAGCGGCGACCTGAGCGCCACCTACGCACTAGACAAGACGACCAATCTATACGGTCGGGTCGCCACGGGCTTCCGCGCGCCCTCGATCCAGGGCAGGCTTCTGTTCCCACCAGGAAACGCCCCGGCCGAGAAGTGGGTTTCGGTGGCCGACTCCGAGAAGGTCACGTCGTATGAATTCGGCGTCAAGAGCGATTTCCTTGGCGGCCGTGCGCGCATCTCGGCCGGCCTGTTCCACTACACGATCAAGGACCAGCAAGTGACCGCGGTCGGTGGCGCCGCCAACTTCAACCAGCTGGTCAATGTCGAGAAGACGATCGGCAAGGGCGTCGAGCTCGATTTCAAGCTGCTAGCCACGGACAACCTACTGCTGGGCTTGAGCGCCAGCTACAACGACACGAGGATCCGCGACAAGAATCTGTTCGTCGATGCCTGCGGCTCCGGTTGCACAATCCGAGACCCGATCATTGCCCTTGCAAAGCCCGACGAGGGCAAGTTTTCTCCGACGGTAGCGATCGACGGCAACCCGCTGCCGCAGGCGCCGAAGACGGTGGTCAACCTGAACGCCCGCTTCGCGATGCCGACGGGCAACGGCGAGTGGTACGTCTACACCGACTGGTCGTACCGCTCGAAGATCAACTTCTTCCTCTACGAAGCGGTCGAGTTCACCGGCAAGCCGCTGACCGAGGGCGGGCTGCGCATCGGCTACATCTGGGGCAATGGCAAGTACGAGGCCGCGGTGTTCGGCCGCAACATCACCGACCAGGTGCGTGCGGTCGGCGGCATCGACTTCAACAACCTGACCGGCTTCATCAACGATCCGCGCACCTGGGGTGCGCAGTTCAAGATGTCGTTCTGATCGGGCGTTAGCCCGTAGCCCGCCCTGCGGCCCGGCCGCAGGGCCCTAGCGGCGGCAACTGGGCTGCAGCGGTGGCTGCAGCACCCCTTTCAGGCAGGCCCAGCCGACGCCGCCGGTGCCCGGGGCGATGGTGTCGCGGTGCACGATCGTGCCGCCGTTCGGCACCACGGTTTCCTCGCCGGTGTCGGGCGTGCAGACAACGCCGGCGACGGCCCAGGACTTCGGCGCGTCGCAGTCGGCGCGGTTGATCAGGGTCGAGCCGCTGGCATCGGTGGTGACGACGATGCGGTCGAGCACGCGGTCGTGGCCGGAGCCGTTGGCGCGGAACGGCGTCGCCAGCGGATCGAAGCTCGCCGGGTCGAGGCCGGCGTCGATCAGCGCCTGCCGGATCACCGCGTTGTTGCGGATCGCGCTGACCGCCGCGGCCACCGCGTTCGGATGGGCCTCGATCAGCGCCGGCGTCAGGCCGGCCGCGCCGGGAAAGCCCGCGGCGTTGGCCACTTCGGAGGCGATGCGGTCGGTCAGCCCGGTGACGGCGATGAAGATGTAGCCGTTGGGCTTGAGCGGTTGGATGCTGATCGAATGGCGCACGATGCCGTCGGGTCGCGTCACCCGCACCAGGAGCGGCGGCACGAAGCCGGTCAACTTGACGCGGAAGTAACCCTGGCCATCGGTGGTCGCGCTGGTGCGCCTGCCGTTGCGATCGGCCACCTGCACCAGCGCGCCGACGATCGGCGCGCCGTCGCCGGCGGTGCCGTCGCCGGAGGCGCCGCCATCGGCCGCGCCGCCGTCACCGCCGAAGCTGTCGACCAGGTGCGTCACCGGCTCGCAGACCGCGCCGTTGTTGCGCACCAGCGTGCCGGCGCTGCAGGTGAAAGTGGCGCTGCCGGTCGCCGTGCCGGTCGCATCGCTGAAGGTGAAGCTGCCGCCGTCTCCGATCTGCGCCGGCACGCTGTCGGCGGCACAGACGCTGCCGCCGGCCGTCCAGGTGACGTTCTCGGGCCGGCAGACCACCGGCGGCGGCGGCACGCAACTCGCCGTGCCGAGCAGCGCCAGCACGCCATTGGCGCAGCCGTAGCGCGCGCTGCCGACCGCTTGCGCCGAGGCCTTGAAGACATGGGCCGCAGCGCTGGGCACCTGCGCCGGCTCACCGGCATTGACCACGCAGTTGGTGCCGGCGACGGTCCAGCTCAGGCCCGCGGTGTTGCAGGCCAGCGCCTCCGCCGGCTCGCACACCGGGTTGCCCTTCGGCGCCAGCGTGCCGTCGTTGCAGGTGTAGCTCGCGCTGCCGCGGGTCGGGCCGGTCGCGTCGCTGTAGGCCACCGAGGCGCCCGAGGCGACATCGCCGATCTGCTGCGCGTTCGGCGTGCAGGTGTTGGCGCCGACGGTCCACGACGCCACTGCGGCGCACGAGCGCGCCGCCGGCGTGCAACCGTTCGGATTCACCAGACAGGCGAAGGAATCGATCTCGCCGACGTACAGCAGGCCGCCGCCGCTCACCGTGCCCTGCACGAAGACCTGCGTGCCGGCCACCGCGACATGGTTCTGCTGCCCCGGGTAATAACGGTAGGTGTACGCGCCCAGCACCCGATCGGCCTCGTGCGTCGGAAACAGCTCGGGATAGGTCAGCTCGGCCCAGTCGAACAGCGCGGTCGGCGTCGGCGCCGGCGACGCGGCCGCCGCGGCGGGCTGCGTGGCCTGGCGCGTGCGCACCGCCGCTCGTTGCTCCCCATCGCGGCCTCCGCCGCAGGCCGCCACGAGAACACAGGCGACGGAAAGCACAAAGCGCGAGCAGCGAATCTGCATGGCGTCTTCAGGCCGGCGGACCATCTGAAGTCGATTGCGCGATCATGCGCTGGACAGCATCTCGCAAGCCGGGAAGGTCGTTCTCGATGATCGACCAGACGATGCTCAGATCGAGGCTCAGATAGGCGTGGACAACGATGTTCCGGAAGCCCGAGAGCTCACGCCAAGGCTGGCCGGGCTCTGTGCTCTTGACGGCGTCGGACAGCCGTTGGCTCGACTCCGTCAGCATCTGCAGGTTGCGAACAACCGCGTCCTGCACCAGAGACGAAGCGTCGAACCGTTGTCGAATGCCACCGGTGTAGTCGCTTATGCGCGCAAGGCAATCGGCCATGTGGGCAAGCAGCACCGCATCGCTCTCGGTACTCGGCGTCATAGCGGCACCGCTTCCGACAGAACACGATCGCGCAGCGCCGGATAGAGACCCTGTTCGGTGACGATGTCGACGCGGCGTCCCAACAACTCCTGCGCGTCCAGCAGCAGGCCACCCAGCGCCAGTCCACTCGTGCCCGGCATCAAGGTCACCAGCAGATCGACATCGCTGTCGTCCCGGGCGTCGCCACGGGCCATCGAACCGAACACCTTCACGTCCACCATGCCTCGCCTTCGGGCGAGCGCACGAAGGGCTTCGCGGTTGGTCTCGATGAGCGGATGCATTGCCGACGGGGAAAGGAGCGCAGCCTACAGCTTCACCGGCCCGTCCGTCGACGGCGACGGCAAGGTCGCCGCCGCCTCGCGCGCCTGCTGCTGGCGCGTGCGGTCGGCGTAGTTGTCGGCGCGCGCCAGCTGCTCGCGGATCATCGTGTTGTTCTGCCCCATCACCTCGATCGCCTTGGTGCGGAAGTTGTCCATCGCATCCATCGCCTGGAAGGTCTGGTCGAACATCTCCTTCATCTTCTCGATGCCGAGCATCGGGTTCTGCGCGAACTGCGTGGTCTGGTCGACGTGCTGGTTCAGCGCGCGGCCGGTCTCGCTGATCAGGTTGCCGATCGTCGCGTTGACGCCCTGCAGCATCTCCATCACGCGGATCTGGTTGCCGGTGGCGCGGGCCACCGTCTGCGCCACCGCCAGCGCGCTCATGCCGGTGGTGGCGACGCGGGTGCAGCCGTTGATCATCTCGCGGCCGGTCTTCTTCAGCACGTCCAGCGCCAGGTAGCCGTTGATGCACACCGCCTGCTGCGTCTGGAGGTCCTGCAGGTTCTGCCGCGCGTAGAACAGCACCTCCTGGCGCAGCGCCTGCGCGCGCTGCGGGTCGCTGGATTCGAGCGACTTGACCTTCTCTTCCAGCCGCGTGTCGAGCACGGTCGCGAAGCGCGATGCGGCGGCGAGCTTCTGCATCGCCTCCCACAGCGTCGTGCGCGTCGCCTCGATGTCGATGACGTCCTTCTGCATGTCGTCGCGCGCCGCATAGAGCTGGGACATCGAGCCCTTCAACTGCTCGGCCGCGCTCTGGTACTTGCGGAAGTAGGCCTCGAGCTTGTTGCCGAACGGGATGATGCCGAGCAGCTTGCGCGGCTGCATCAGGTCGCCGTCGTTGCCGGGGTTCAGCTCGTCGAGCTGCGAGCGGATGTCGGCGATCGCTTTGAAGGCCGCCGTGTCCTCGACGCCGACGAAGTTGCGCTGCATGAAGCGGCCCTGCATCAGCGACGAGGCGTTCGACACCTCTTCCTTGCCGAGCGCGAAGGCGCTGTCCAGCCGCGAACGGAAGGCCTCGGAATTGAGGTCCTCGCTGGCCAGCGCGTCGATGAAGCGCAGCACCTGGTCGTCGACCTGCTTCTGCAGCTCGGGCTTCAGCGGCACGGCCTCGCGCGCGGCTTCCGCCGGCACGGCGTGGATCACTTCAGGGGCCTCGAGCGTGAACGCGGGCGCGGCGGTCTTCGTGGTGGTCGGGGGGGTGCTGCTCATCGGGTTTTCTCCTTGGTGGAATCGCCCAGGGAAGCGGTCATCGACGGGGCTTCGGCGCCGGGCAGGCCGCCGGGGCTGAACTTCTCGCTCAGGAACTTCGAATGCACGAGGAAGGCATGCGCGTCCTGCGACGCGAGGTCGTCGCCGAGCTGGCGCACCTTGCCCTCGAGCTCGACGATGGTGTCCTTGAAGGTGTCCTGCGCGGTCTTGCCGTTGGACAGCAGCTTCGTCGTCGCGTAGGACGCGGGGATCGACAAATAGGTGTTCAGCGCGTCCGGCAGGTAGCTGATCGCGATGTGGCGGGCATGGAAGCTGTCCTGCAGCGACAGGCTGCCGCGTGAACGTTCCCATTGCTGCAGCAGGCCTTCGAGCGCCTTGCACAGCTCGAGCACGCGCGCCTGCAGGCTGGCCGGGATGCGGTTGTCCGGGTTGTGCTCGGTCAGCCGGCGCACGCCCGACAGCGCCCGCTCCATCGCCTGGCGCGCATCACCCTCGTCGCTGAACTGCAGCGCCTCCCACTCCGGCTCCTTGTTCCACGGAAAGCCCAGCCACAGGCCGCCGACCGCGAAACCGGCGGCGTAACCGATCACCGCGACGCCCAGCCCCAACGTGCCGAGCAGGCCGAGCGCCTTCAGCACCAGCACGACGCTGGCCAGGCCGAGGCCGACCCAGTTGGCGGGGGAGAGGAACCAGCGGACGATCATGGCTGATCACTCATGACGACAGGTTCGACCGCCAAGATTATTCGCCCTCAAAGTAGTCAGTATCAATTCTCTTGAGCTCATACGTGCCGATCTTGGTCACTGCGACGTTGTGATCGACCATCAAGGTCGCGAGCGATTCTCCATCCACGAGAATGATCTTCGTCGCGATGAAGTTCGCGTAGTCGATGGCTTCTCGCGTATAGCCTGATGTGGTGATGAACACCCCCTTGCTGGCGCGCTGCCCTTGAAGCGCTCCCGCGAACTTCTGGATCTCCGGCCTACCGACGGCACCTTCCCATCGCTTCGCCTGGATGTAGATCACATCGAGTCCCAAGCGATCTTCCTTGATCATTCCGTCGATTCCGCCGTCGCCACTCTTCCCAATGGCACGACCTGCGTCCTGTCGCGAGCCACCGTACCCCATCGCGACGAGCAAATCGACGACCAGCCTCTCGAAGAACGCAGGCGAAGCGCCTTTCACCTGCTCGAGCAATTCCGCCTCCAATTCCTTTCGCACTCGGTGGTAGGCGAGTGCCATCGCGTCCTCGGGGGTCTGCTCCGCAATGGGCGCAGCCGCCACGGTGTCGGCACCTTCGTCTTCCTTTCCTCGAGCACGAAATGCGCGGAAGCTCTCATACTGGTTCAAGACGGTGTTGTCGATCCTCGCGGGACTCCTCGCCAACAGTGCCTTGCCCTCGGCAGAGATCCGGAGCACCCCCCGCTTCGGGGCCTCAAGTAGGCCGGCTTGCTTCAAGTACGTCCGCGCCCACCCGACTCGATTCCCAAATACATGTGCCGTTCCACTTGGGAGAAGTTCCGATCGCTCGGCATCGGAAAGAGCAAACTCGTCAGCGAGCTTCTCGACGACCTCTCGAAATGGGTGCTCTCGCCCGTCTGCTGCGAGGCGGAGCAGTGGAAGCATGGCGGTCTGATAGTCAGGAATCGGCATCGTGGCTCGATCTAGGCTGCCCCAATCTTGCGCAACGACTTCGGAAGCAAGTGATTCAGGATTCTCAACATCTCCGGGACCAGCGGTTCGATGTCCGCCATGCGGTTACTGCGAGCAACCAGGACGAGGATCGCGATCGGCAGCTCGGACAAGTTCTGCTGAAACTCGATGTTCTGATCAGCGGTCACGAACACTTCGAACTGCGTCGCGGCAAGCGCCAGCAGCTTGCCATTCTTCACGCCGGCCCAGCCCTCTCTTGGCACCGTCGAAACCTCATGCCCCGTCAGCAACGACCCGAAGCGGCGCGGAACTGCTTCGTCAAGCAGGATGCGCATCGACCGTCAGCGCCGCACGCGCTTCTTCGAGCACATCCACCGCCAGTTCGCGGCTGACCGAAGGAAAGTCGGACAGGAACACCTCAAGCGGATCACCGGCTTCGAGGTGATCGAAGAGCGTCTTGATCGGGACGCGGGTTCCGGCAAACACCGGTGCGCCGCTGTGGATGTCAGGGTCGACCGTTATCAAGTGCTTGTTCATGATCCTGCCTCGCGAAATGCGCGTTACTGATACGCACGAATGTCCTTGAACACACCGTACAGCGGCGTCTTGCGCGCATCGAAAACCCGGCCGCCGGTGGTCGCGACCAGGTCCTTCAGCGCGGTCTCGTTGGCCTCGCCGAACAGCACCAGGAACACCGGGATGCCCTTGACGTCCTCGGGCAGCGCGGCGTAGTCGCGCTTGAACTGCTCGAGCGAGCGGCCCTTGTTGTTCTCGCCGTCGGTGAAGGCCACCACCGAGTACTGGTAGCGCGGGTTCTTCTGCTTCTCGGCCAGCATGTGCTTGAGCGATTCGTAGACCGCGTCATACAGCGCGGTGCCGCCGGTCATCGCCAGCTTGTCGGCGAAGTCGCGCACCTGCGCCAGCACCTGCTGCTTGGCCTCGCTGTCCTCGCGCAGCTGCACGCCACGCGCGCCGGTGGCCGGCGCTGGCACCTCGAACGAGGTCAGGCCGTAGACCGACTCGGAGAACGGCTGCAGCCAGAGCTTCTCGCGGTCGGTCAGCCGCGCGATGCGGCCGGTCAGCGAGGCGTCGGCGCCGGCGATGTAGTGGATCGCCTGCACCAGCTGCGCGCGGCGGCCGCCGCCTTGCATGCTGCCGCTGGTGTCGAGCACGAAGGTCGAGGCGATCGGCGTGCGGAATTCGTTCAGGTAGGCGGCGATCAGCCCGTCGGCGAGCGCCCGGTCGGGCGAGAACGGCAGCTCGACCTGCAGGCCCTGCTTGGGCAGCAGCTCCTCGACGCGCGCCGCGAATTCCGGCTTGATCGGGCGCCTGAGCGTCTGGCGCGCCAGCCACAGCTGGGCCGCCTCGCCCTTCAGGTAATCGACGACCTTCTGGTAGTCGGCGCGCCGCGCATCGTTGAGCAGCATCAGCGGGTAGTCGGCGGTGGCAACGCCTTCGTAGGGATAGATCAGCTGCAGCTTCTCGCGCAGCTTGCCCGAGCCGTTCAAGCTCAACAGCCAGCTCTCGTAATTGATGAACGCATTGACCCGCGTGCCCTGCTGCAGGATGAACTGCTCGGACAGGTAGGTCGAGTTGTCACCCGGCAGCTTGTAGCCCTTCAAGAAATCGGCGATCGCGCTGCGGTCGACGTCGGCGGCGCTCAAGGCCTCGGTCTTGCCGCTGGCCGACGCGACGACACCCATCAGCGCCATGAAGCCCTGGTTCGAGGTGGCCGGGTTCGACAGCGCGTAGTTCAGCTTGCCGGCCTTGGCGGCGGTGGCGATCTGCTTCCAGGTCAGCTTCGAGGCCACCGCCGGGTCGTTCCAGCCGATGCGCTTGGCGTCCGACTCGCTGATGCCGATGGCGATCGGCGACAGCATGATCTTTTCCTGCAGCTTGACACGCGACTGGCCCTGCGCATCGGACAGCAGGTACTTGGCGTTGGCGAACCACGCGGCGTCGGCCTTGGTCGCGCCGGTCAGCACGGCCTCGGTGCTTTCCATCGTGCCGCCGAACTGGAACTTCAACTTCACGCCGGTGGCCTTGGCGACCATCTCCTCCAGCGGCTGCACGTCGCGCAGGTCGCTGGTGGCGAGGATCTTGAACTCGCCGCCGTCGGCGATCGCCGGTGCCGACGGCTTCGGCGCCGGCGGCGTCTCCTCCTTGCCGCAGCCGGTGACGATCGCCAGCGCAGCGAGCGCCGAGAACAGGAAACCGCGCCGCATCCACCTCATTGGGTCATCTCCTTGGCCACCGTATCGATCATCTCGGCCATCAGCTCGAACGACGGCGGGTCGACCACCTGCGTCACGCGCGGCTCGACCGCCAGCCCGGTCGGCTGCACCGCCTGCACGAAGCGCTGCGTGTCGGCGACGCGGAAGCCGTATTCGACGGCGATGCTCTGCAGCTCGGCGTTGTTCGCCAGCAGCTCGGACAAGGCCTTCGCACGATCGTTCATGCCGATGAAGACGACCTTGTTGATGATCGTCGGCTGCGGGTACAGCAGCACCATGTCGGCGGCCACGCCCTTCTTCTGCAGCGCGTAGTGCACCAGCTGGTTCTCGTAGATGAAGGCCAGCGGCGTCTTGCCGATGCCGATCGCCACGTAGTCGTCGAAATTGCCGTTGACGTAGTTCTCCTGGTAGCCCTGGCGCTTGAACAGCTCGGCGAGCTTCAGCGCGCTGGCCTGCGCGGTGGCGCGGTCGGTCACCACGTCGCCGTTCAGCGCATGGCTGGTCAGCGCCAGGTACATCGCCGCGGAGTTGCTGCGCCGCACGTCGGTGGTCGACACCAGCACGCTGCGGCTGACGTCGTAGGCGCCGGCGTCCTTGAACTCGCGCCACTTCTTCTTCGCCAGCATCGCCTGCGTCAGCTTGGTCATGTCCAGGCCGTAGACCTTCGGGCTCAGCGGCTTGGCGATGCCGTTGGCGACCAGGATCTTGGCGATCGGCTCCCACGAGGCGATGACCATCGGCGTGAAGAACGGCGCTGATTGCGCGGCGGGCAGATTGGCCTTGCGCGCCGCGTCGACGATCTGGTTCGCGGCGACGACACCGGAGGGGAACAGGAAATCCGGCGCCGCGCCGGCGACCACCTTGGCCGCCATGTCGCGGCTGCCGACGCGCGTGACGGCCACCGGCAGCTTGTTCGCCGCCAGCACCTTGATCACCCGCGGGTCCTTGAAGAAGGGCTCGACGTCGAGCGCGATGACGCCCTTCAACTCGACCGCCGTGGCGATCGCCTGCTGCTCGATGCGCTGGACGTCGTCACGCTGCTGCCCGCGCAGCGCGAAGAACAAGGCCGCGCCGAAACCGGCCAGCAGCGCCAGCGTGATGACCGTGCGCCCCGTCTTGGAGAGTGCCGCCATGTACCTGCCTTGCAAGGCCACCTCCTTGGTGGCGGGGGCATGATAAGGCGGCGACCGACCCCTGCGAACGCTATGCGATGGATGGCATCAGCGCGGCGCCAGATGCACCCCGGCCAGCATGCAGCGCACCGGGCCACCCACCCACTCTCGATAATGCGAAACCCATGGACGACACCCAGCTGCTGCGCTACTCGCGCCACCTGCTGCTCGACGAGATCGGCATCGAGGGCCAGCAGCGCCTGCTGCAATCGCACGCGCTGGTGATCGGCGCCGGCGGGCTCGGTTCGCCAGTGGCGCTGTACCTCGGCACGGCCGGCGTCGGCCGGCTGACGCTGGTCGACCACGACACGGTCGACCTGACCAATCTGCAGCGCCAGATCGCGCACAACAGCGCGCGCATCGGCCACCCGAAAGCCGAATCGGCGCGCGACAGCATTGCGGCAATCAACCCTGACGTGCAGGTGCATGCGGTGATCCAGCGTGCCGATGCCGCCTGGCTGGATGCCGCGGTCGCCGCGGCCGACGTCGTGATCGACTGCAGCGACAACTTCAAGACCCGCCAGGCGGTCAACGCGGCCTGCGTCACGCACGCCAAGCCGCTGGTATCCGGTGCCGCGGTCGGCTTCGACGGCCAGGTCTCGGTCTACGACGTGCGCCGCGCCGGCGCCCCGTGTTACGCCTGCCTGTTCCCGCCCGACGCGACGACCGAAGAAGCGCGCTGCGCGACGATGGGAGTGTTCGCGCCGCTGGTCGGCATCATCGGCACGATCCAGGCGGCCGAGGCGCTGAAGCTGCTGGCCGGCGTCGGTTCGTCACTCGCCGGCCGGCTGCAGATGCTGGATGCGCGGACGATGGAGTGGACCGAGATCAAGCTCGCCCGGCAGGCGGATTGCCCCGTCTGCGCTGCGGTCCGGGAGGCTCAGGCGCCGAGCTGATCGGCGAGCGTCAACAGGTCGGCGATGCGATGGTGCGGCGTGCCGCGCGGTGCGGCCGGCGGCGGCAGGTCGGGCCGTTCGATCCACGCGGCGCGCAGGCCGGCGCCCAATGCGCCGTCGACATCGAGCACGCCGTCGTCGCCGATGTGCAGCACCGCGCCGTGCGCCGCACCGGCGAGCGAACACGCATGGTGAAAGATCGCCGCCTCCGGCTTGCCGCGGCCGAATTCACGCGCGCTGACCGAGGCGCGGAAGTAGCGCCCGAGGCCGACCCGTCCGACGTCGGCATTGCCGTTCGACACCGCGACGATCGGCCAGCGCGCCGCCAGCCGGTCGAGCGCCGGCAGCACGTCGGCGAACAGGTCGACGCGCTGGCGCTCCTCGAAGAAGGCCTCGAAGGCCGCTTCGGCGAGCGCCGGGTCCTCGTCGTGTTGTTGCAGTGCACGACGGATCGATTCGAGCCGGATGCGCGACAGGTCGTGCGCCCAGCCCGGCTGCTCGGCCGCCACCGCGTCGCGCAGCAGGCGCAGCGTCTTGCGGTCGTGCGCCGCGGCGGTCGCCGGCGCGTGTTCGGCGAGCCAGGCGATCAGCCGTGCCTCCGCCCGTTCGATGGCCGGCCAGACCGGCCAGAGGGTGTCGTCGAGGTCCAGCGTCAGGGCAGCGAGCGTGATCATTGGAGCAAATGGTAGTGCCGAGGCTGTCGTAAGCTCGCGCGAATGGACAGCACCCCCCCGCCGGATCTCACCGCCCGCAACTTTCCGACCGCCGAGGAAGATGCCCACCTCGTCCAGGAGAAGAGCCGCTACGGCGGCCCGGAGAGTGCCTACAAACTGGCCTTCACCGACACCGAGTTCCTGCTGCGCGAGGAACTGCGGCCGGTGCGCATGCAGCTCGAGCTGCTGAAGCCCGAGCTGGTGCAGCACGAGCACGGCATCGAGTCGACGATCGTCATCTTCGGCTCGGCGCGCATCCTGCCGCCGGAGGTCGCGCAGCAGCGCCTCGACCAAGCACGCGCCAGCGGCATCGAGGAGAACGAGCGCCGCGCCGAAGCCGCCGTCGCGATGAGCCTGTTCTACGACGAGGCGCGGCGCTTCGCGGCGCTGGTGACCGAGCGCTCGCGCACGCTGGACACGCCGATCTACGTCGTCACCGGCGGCGGGCCGGGGATCATGGAGGCGGGCAACCGCGGTGCCTTCGATGTCGATGGCAAGAGCATCGGGCTGAACATCGTGCTGCCGCACGAGCAGGAGCCGAACCAGTACATCACGCCGGAGCTGTGCTTCCAGTTCCACTACTTCGCGCTGCGCAAGATGCACTTCGTGATGCGCAGCATCGCGCTGGTGTGCTTCCCCGGCGGCTTCGGCACGCTGGACGAGCTGTTCGAGGTGATGACGCTGATCCAGACGGGCAAGAGCCGGCGCCGGCCGATCCTGATGTTCGGCCGCGCGTTCTGGGAGAAGCTGATCAACTGGCAGCACCTGGTCGACACCGGGATGATCAGCCCGGGCGACCTGCAGCTGTTCCACTTCGTCGAGTCGGCCGAGGACGCCTGGTCGCGCCTGGCCGAACACTACGGCTTCGACGCGACGCCGACGATCACCGGGCGCTACGCCGAGGACATCTGACGCGGCAAGACCAGCCGCGCCTCCAGCCCGCCGCCGCCGGGGCGATTGCGCAAGCTCAGCTCGGCGCCTAGCGCCTCGGCCAGTCGCTGCGCGATCGCCAAGCCCAGCCCGCTGCCGCCGCTGGCGCGGTTGCGCGAGCCTTCGAGCCGCACGAAGGGCTGCATCACCGCGGCGAGCTGCGCGTCGGCGATGCCGGGGCCGCGGTCGCGCACGGCGATGACCACCGCGGTCGGTGAGGTTTCCAGCGCCAGCTCGGCGGCGCCGGCGAACTTCAGCGCGTTGTCGACCAGGTTGTCGACGATGCGCTTCAGCGCCCGCGGCCGTGTCGGCAGCACCAGCGGCGCCACCGGCTGCCAGTCGAGCGCCTGGCCGGCATCGGCGCGCTCGCAGGCCAGCGCGTCGAGCAGCGCGGCGATGTCGACCGGCTGCTCGGCTTCGGTGGCCGCGTGCGCGCTGCGGGCGTAGGCGAGACCCGCTTCGACGAGCTGCTGCATCTCGGCGAGATCCGCCTGCAGCTTGTCGCGCAAGCCTTCGTCTGCCAGCTGTTCGCAGCGCAGCCGCATGCGCGTGATCGGCGTCTGCAGGTCGTGCGACACGGCGGCCAGGATCTGCACCCGCTCGGCGATGCGCTCGGTGGTCTGTTCGGCCAGGCGCCGCTGCATCGTGTTGAAGGCGATCGCGGCTTCGCGCAGCTCGCTCGGGCCGGACTCCGGCAGCGGCGGCGCGGCCGGGTCTTCGCCCAGGCGCGTCGCCGCGGCCGCCAGCGTCGCCAGCGGCCGCGTGACGAGGCGCGCGGCCACCACCACCGCGATGCCGATCACCAGCGCCTGCAGCCCCCAGCGCCAGCGTGCATCGTCGCCCAGGCGAACGGCGCCCTCGCGCATCACCAGCCAGCCGGACAGCCAGTAGGCGGCGAGCAGCCCGGCGACGAGGATCGCAGCGATCCTGCCCTGCAAAGAACGCGGCCACAGGTTTATCACGTGTCCTCCGCCGGGCGCACGTCGGCGCTGAACACATATCCCTCGTTGCGCACGGTCTTGATCAGCCGGGGCTCGCGTGAATCGTCGCGCAGGCGGCGGCGCAGCCGGCTGACCAGCAGGTCGATCGAGCGGTCGAAGGGGTCGGCATCGCGGCCCTGCGTCAGGTTCAGCAGCTGGTCGCGCGTCAGCACGCGCTGGGCATGGTCCATCAGCACGCGCAGCAGGCGGTACTCGCCGCCGGTCAGGGTCACCAGCGCGCCGTCGGCATCGAGCAGGTGGCGCGCGGTGGTGTCGAGGATCCAGCCCTCGAAGGCCAGGCGGCGCGCCTCCTGCAGCCGCTGCAGGTTCGGCGGCAGCGCGCGCGTGCGGCGCAGCACCGAGCGGATGCGCGCCAGCAGCTCGCGCGTGGCGAAGGGCTTCGCCAGGTAGTCGTCGGCGCCCATCTCGAGGCCGAGCACGCGGTCGGCCTCGTCGCCGCGGGCGCTGAGCATGAGCACCGGGATCTGCGGCACGTCGCGGCTGCGCAGCTCACGGCACAGCGCCAGGCCGTCCTCGCCGGGCAGCATCAGGTCGAGCACGATCAGGTCGACCGCCTGCTGCGCCAGCACGCGGCGCATCTCGTGCGCCTGCGTCGCCTGGCTGACGCGGTAGCCGGCGGCCTGCAGGTAGTCGCTCAGCAGCCCGAGGAGGGGCCGGTCGTCGTCGACGAGCAGCAGGTGATCGGGGCGTTGCATCGAGCTGGACCTTAGTGGACGCGACGTCCGGCGGACGCGGCGTTTGTATCGCAGTTTGTCTGCGGCGGCGCGGGATACGCGGCGCGACCGATCAGGGCGGCGGCGAACACATCGGCGATACGCGCGCCCGCTGCAATGGGCTTGTCGATTCACTGCCCTGGAGGCCCCCGATGTCCCCCGCTTCAACCTTCGCTGCACGCGCTGCCGCACTGGCCCTGTTCCTCGCCCTGTCCGCAAGCACCCACGCCGCCGATCCGCGCGGCCGCTTCATCACCGCCAGCGGCAACCTCGAGGTCGACGTCGCGCCCTGCGGCGAGGCGCTCTGCGGCACCGTGAGCCGCGTGCTCGCCAACCAGTCGATGAGCAGTCCCGGCGCGGCGATGCAGGCGGCAGACGGCCGCGATCCGCTCGGCCTGCCGATCCTGCGCGGCTTCGTGCCGGCGGAATTCGATGCGCCGGCGGCCGACGGCACGCGCGAGCCGCGGCAATGGCGCGGCGAGGTCTACAACCGCGAGAACGGCAAGCACTACGCTGCCCTGCTATCGGTGGATGAGCGTGGCGACCTGGTGCTGCGCGCCTACGTGCTGCTGCCGCTGTTCGGCAAGACGCAGGTCTGGACCCGCGTTGCCGCCGCAGCGGCTGCGCGCTGAAAGGCCACTGTGATGGAAGGCCTCCCCACCTGGAACCTGGCGCTCGCCGCCGCCGCCGGCATCGCGACGATCGCCAGCCCCTGCGTGCTGCCGGTGCTGCCCTTGCTGCTCGGCGCCGGCAGCAGCGGCAGTGCCGCGGCCGCCGGCGAGCGCTGGCGGCCGCTGGCGCTGGTCGGCGGCTTCGTGCTCGGCTTCGTCGCGCTGGCGCTGCTGTTCGGCGCCTCGGCCCAGGTGCTCGGCATCCCGGCCGAACGCGTGCGGCAGGCCGGCGCACTGCTGCTGCTTCTGGCCGGTGTCGCGATGGCCTGGCCGGCCTTGGGCGAACGGCTCTTCGCACCCGCCGCGCGTTGGGCCGAAGCGCTGCAGCAGCGTCTTCCCGCGCGGCCCGACGGTCTGCTCGGCACGGCGCTGCTCGGCCTGGCGCTCGGCGTCGTCTGGGCGCCCTGCGCGGGGCCGGTGCTGGCCGCCATCCTTGGGCTGCTCGCCGGCGCCGAGCGCAGCGAAGCGGCGCCGCTGCTGACGGCTTACGCGCTCGGCGCCGGCCTGCCGATGCTGGCGATCGTCGGCGGCGCGCGCTGGGCGCTCGAGCGCCTGCGGCCGGTGGCCCGGCATGCCGTGCGCATCCGGCGGGGCCTCGGTGCGCTGGTCATCGCCACCGCCGCGGCGATGCTGGCGCAGGTCGACACGCAAGCGGCCGCCTGGCTTGCACAGCAGGCATCGTCGGTGGCGGCCGGACTGCGATCGCCGTTCGTGCCGCCGAGCGTGGAGATCGAGGCCCGCGATGCGCCCCAATTCGGCGCGCCCGCGCCCGAACTGGCCGGCCTCGACGCCTGGCTCAACACGCCCGGCGGCGCGCCGCTGACGATCGACAGCCTGCGCGGCCGCGTGGTGCTGCTCGACTTCTGGACCTTCGGCTGCATCAACTGCGTGCGCACGCTGCCGCACCTGCGGCAATGGCACCAGCGCTACGCCGAGCGCGGCCTGGTGGTGCTGGGCGTGCACACGCCGGAGTTCGCGCACGAGCGGCCGCTGGCGGCGCTCGAAGCCGCCGTGCGCCGCCACGCGCTGCGTTATCCGATCGCCCAGGACAACGGCTTCAAGACCTGGAAGGCCTATGGCGTGCAGGCCTGGCCGACGCAGGTGCTGATCGACCGTCAGGGCCGCATCGCGCTGCGCCACATCGGCGAAGGCGACGAGGCGGCGATCGAGCGCCGCATCGAACAATTGTTGGACAGCCCGCCGTGATTCCTTCGGCGGCGGCCCTCGGGCACCGGGGGTCGCTGCACATTCTGCGGCCGGGGTTACCCGCTACGGTTGGAAGTTCGGCGGCGCTGCGGCAAGAATCCGCGTCATGAACAAGCGAGTCTCCCTGATCGGCGCGCCGACCGACATCGGCGCGGGCAGCCGCGGTGCCAGCATGGGCCCCGAAGCGCTGCGCGTCGCGAACATCGGCCCGATCCTCCAGAGCCACGGCCTCGAAGTGATCGACCGCGGCAACCTGAGCGGCCCGGCCAACCCGTGGCAGACGCCGGTCGAGGGCTACCGCCACCTGGCCGAGGTGGTCGAGTGGAACCGCCTCGTGCACGAGGCGGTGCATGCCGAGCTGAAAGGCGGGCGGCTGCCGATCCTGCTCGGCGGCGACCACTGCCTGGGGCTGGGCTCGATCAGCGCCGTCGCGCGCCACTGCCGCGAAGCCGGCAAGAAGCTCCGCGTGCTGTGGCTCGATGCGCATGCCGACTTCAACACCAGCGACCTGACGCCCAGCGGCAACATCCACGGCATGCCGGTGGCCTGCCTGTGCGGCTACGGGCCGAAGGAACTGGTCGAGATCGGGGGCCACGTGCCGGCGGTGAGCCCGAAGTGGATCCGCCAGATCGGCATCCGCTCGGTCGATGCCGGCGAGAAACGCCTGGTGCACGAGGCCGGGCTCGAAGTCTTCGACATGCGCTACATCGACGAGATGGGCATGCGCCACACGATGGAGCTGGCGCTGGCCACGCTGGATGCGAACACGCACCTGCATGTCAGCTTCGACGTCGATTTCCTCGATCCCGATGTCGCGCCGGGCGTCGCCACCACCGTCAAGGGCGGGCCGACCTACCGCGAGGCGCAGCTGTGCATGGAGATGATCGCCGACTGCGGCGCGATGGCCTCGCTGGACGTGATGGAGCTCAATCCGGCGCTGGACGTGCGCAACGCCACCGCGCACGTGGCCGTGGACCTGATCGAGTCGCTCTTCGGCAAGAGCACGCTGATGCGCGCGTAGATCCGGGTCGGACCGCGCCCTACTCCCGCTCGACCCGCAGCACCGGCATCGTCGTCACGTCGGCCACGCCGTCGAGCCGCGCCACCGCGTCGCGGTGGTCGTTCAGCTCACGCATCGTCGTCACCGCCACTTCGACCACCAGGTCGATGTCGCCGCTGACCGAATAACAGCGCCGCGTGCCGGCCAGCGCATTGATGCGCCGGATGGTGTCCGGCAGCGGCGTGCGCTGCAGGCGCAGCAGCAGGAAGGCGCGCACTGCTGCCGGCTCGAGCGCTTCGCCCAGCTCGGCGCGGTAACCGCGGATCACGCCGGCGCCCTCGAGCTTGGCGATGCGCTCGCGCACCGAGCTGCGCGCGAGACCCACCTCGGCGGCCAGCGTCTTCAGCGGCGTGCGGGCGTCCTGCAGCAGCAGCTGCAGCAGCTGTCGGTCCTTGTCGTCCATCGGTCGAAGTGTGGCGGTGCGGTGGCCAAAGTGGCGGTGGACGGCCCGCAAGTGGCGGCCGCGCCGCGCGCATCGCCGTGCCACGATGCGCCGATGCATCGTAGAGCAGCCACCATGGGATTGATCGCCGCCCCCGCCGCCGCAGCGAACACCGTGCCCGCCGCGCGCGCGAGACACCGGGCACTGAATCCGACCGACGTGTCGTACTGCCAGGCGCATGAAGTGAGCGGCCATTCCCGGCTGCTCTACGTCAGCGGCCAGGTGCCGGCCGACGCCGCGGGCCACGTGCCGCCGGACTTTCGCAGCCAGTGCCGGCTCGCGTGGGCCAACGTCGAGGCGCAGTTGAAGGCCGCCGGCATGGGCTTCGACGACCTGGTGAAGGTCACCGTGTTCCTGGCGGACCGTAAGTGGCGCCAGCAGAACTACGAGGTCCGCCACGAGGTGCTCGGTGCGCGCTCGCCGGCGCTGACGATCGTCATCACCGGCATCTACGACGAGGCCTGGCTGCTGGAGATCGAAGCGGTGGCCGCGGCATGAAGGTCGCCATTGCCGCCATAGGCGCCACGCTGTTCGCGGCCACGAGCCTGGCGCTGGCCGAGGCCACGCCGCGGCGCTGGACACCGGCCGCCATCGCCAGCGACCAGTACGAATCGTCGCCGACCTTCTCGCCGGACGGCCGCGAGCTGGTCTTCATGCGCGCCGACCCGGCGTTCCGCCGCTACCACCTGCTGGTGTCGCGCTGCGAGCACGGCCGCTGGACCGCGCCCGAGCCGCCGCCCTTCGCCGCGACAGCGCGCGTCGACGAAGCCGACCCGTTCATCTCGCACGACGGCCGGCGGCTGTACTACATCTCGACGCGCGACAAGCCCCGCACCGGCGGCGAAGCCGACTTCGACATCTGGCTCGTCGAACGCCAGGCCGACGGCCGCTGGGGCACGCCGCAGCGGCTGCCGGAGCCGGTCAACTCGCCAGCTTCGGAGCTGCTGCCGCGCGAGGATGCGCAGGGCCGGCTGCTGTTCGGCTCCAGCCGCCCGGGCGGGCTCGGCCTGGGCGACATCTACCGCGCGACAGCGCAGGCCGACGGCCGCTGGCAGGTGGCGAACTTCGGCGCGCCGGTCAGCAGCCCGGCCAACGAATACGAGGCCGAGCTGTCGCGCGACGGCCGCACGCTGGTCACCGTCGCCGACCGCGGCGACCGCTCGCACCTCTACCGCTACACGCTCGATGTGCAGGGCCGCTGGATCGAGCAGGGCCGCGTGCCGGCGCGCGCCGACGTGTTCCAGGTCGGCCCGCTGCTGTCGCCGCGCGGCGAGCGGCTGCTGTTCGCGCAGGCCGACGGCGCGCGCTCCGGCGAGCTGTTCCTGATCGACCTGGTACCGCAGCCGACCGAGGACTGGCCGCCGCGCTGCGGCCCGTGAAGCCCGCCCGCATCGGCGACCGCTGATCCGCATGCCGGGAGGCCAGAATCCCGGCATGCCGATGCCGCGCCTGGCCGCCCTCGTCCCGTTGCTCGCGGCCTGCGCCGCTGCCCACGCCGATCCGGGTTATTACGTGCTGAGCAGCTACGGGCTGGCCCCCGGCACCAGCAGCGCGGAGCTGCGCTACTGGACCGTCAAGCCACGCGGCGAGCCGGAAAGGATCTGGCCCGAGCTCGGCATCGGCCACGCCGTCTCGAGCCGCTGGTCGACGCTGCTGCTGGCCAGCTTCATCGGCAGCTCGAACCTGCATGTGCGCTCCAGCCTGTGGAGCTGGCAGAACAACCTGCAGCTGACGCAGGGCGAGTGGCCGGTCGACCTGGCACTGCACGCGAACCTGATCCGCCCCGCCGAGCGGGCCAACGGCCACACGCTGGAATTCGGCCCGCTGCTGCAGACCGACGTCGGCCGCGTCCAGCTCAACGCCAACCTGCTGTTCGAGCGCCGCTTCGGCGCCGACGCGCCGCGGCCGACGCAGCTGAAATACCAGTGGCAGTTCCGGCACCGTTGGCGAGCGCAGCTGCACTGGGGCCTGCAAGGCTTCGGCGAGCTGGGCGAGTGGGATCATTGGGCCCCGCGCGATCGGCAATCGCACCGCGGCGGCCCGGCCCTCTTCGCCAGCCTGCCGCTGTCGCCGGGGGTGACGCTGAAAACCCATGCCGCGCTGCTGATCGGCAGCACCTACCGCGACCATGGGCGCATGCTGTCGCTGCGCATGGCCTGCGAGTTCTGAAGGAAACACCATGGACCCAACTCACCGCACCGAAACCGACACCTTCGGGCCGATCGACGTTCCGGCCGATCGGCTGTGGGGCGCGCAGACGCAGCGCTCGCTGCACCACTTCGCGATCTCCGAAGAGCGCATGCCGCGCGAGCTGCTGAAGGCGCTGGCGCAGGTCAAGCGCGCCGCCGCGGTGGTCAACCGCGGCCTCGGCCAGCTCGATGCCGGCAAGGCCGAGGCGATCAGCGCCGCCGCCGACGAGGTGATCGCCGGCCGCCATGCCGGCGAGTTCCCGCTGTCGGTCTGGCAGACCGGCTCGGGCACGCAGAGCAACATGAACATGAACGAGGTGCTGGCCAACCGCGCCTCGCAGCTGCTCGGCGGGCCGGTGGGCGAAGGCCGCCTCGTGCATCCGAACGACGAGGTCAACCGCGGCCAGTCGTCCAACGACGTGTTCCCGACGGCGATGAACGTGGCCGCGCTGCAGGCCATCATCGAGCGCGTGCTGCCGGCGCTGGGCGCTTTGCGCGAGACGCTGGCCGCCAAGGCCACGGCCTTCGTGGACATCGTGAAGATCGGCCGCACGCACCTGCAGGATGCGACGCCGCTGACGCTGGGCCAGGAGATCTCCGGCTGGGTCGCGCAGCTCGACCACGCCGAACGCCACCTGCGCGCCGCACTGCCGCACCTGGCCGAGCTGGCGCTCGGCGGCACCGCGGTCGGCACCGGGCTCAACGCGCATCCCGAGTTCGCCACGCGCGTCGCCGCCGAGATCGCCGCGCTGACCGGCCACCCCTTCGTCACCGCGCCGAACAAGTTCGAGGCGCTGGCGGCGCACGACGCGCAGGTCTTCGCGCACGGGGCGCTGAAAACGCTGGCCGCCGCACTGAACAAGATCGCCAACGACGTGCGCTGGCTCGCCTCCGGCCCGCGCTCGGGCCTGGGCGAGATCCGCATTCCGGAGAACGAGCCCGGCAGCTCGATCATGCCGGGCAAGGTCAACCCGACGCAGTGCGAGGCGCTGACGATGCTGTGCTGCCAGGTCATCGGCAACGACATGGCGGTGGCGATGGCCGGCGCGTCGGGCAACTTCGAGCTCAACGTCTACAAGCCGGTGATCATCCACAACCTGCTGCAGAGCGCACGGCTGCTGGCCGACGGCATGCACAGCTTCGACGCGCATTGCGCGCAAGGCATCGAGCCCGATCGCCAACGCATCGCCGAGCTGGTGCAGCGCTCGCTGATGCTGGTGACCGCCCTGAACCCGCACATCGGCTACGACAAGGCCGCCGCGATCGCGAAGAAGGCGCACCGCGAAGGCAGCACGCTGCGCGAAGCGGCGCTGGCCTCGGGCCATGTCACGGCCGCACAATTCGACGCCTGGGTCGATGCCGCGAAGATGGTGGGCCCCTCCCGTTGACGTCACGTTTGCCGCCGATGAACTTCCTGCCCGCCGTCCAGCCGCAACAACCCGCCACCGCTCACGCGTGGTGTTATGTCTTCGTCGAAGGCCGGCTGCTGCTGCCGCTGCCCGAGGACGCCGGCTTCGCGCCGCAGCCGAGCGCGCAGCTCGAAGCGATCGCCCCGGTCACCCGCCACTACCTCGGCCAGCTCGACGGCCTGGACTGCTGGGTCGCGCGCGCCGAAGCGGTGCCCGAGGGCTGGCGCAGCGTGCCGCTGCGCGCGGCGATGATGGCGCTGAACGAGCCGCTGATGATGGTGGCCAGCCGCGCCGCGCAGGTGCTGGAGTGGGAACGCACGCACCGCTACTGCGGCGTCTGCGGCACGCCGACCGAGCTGCACGCCAGCGAGCGCGCGCGCCGCTGCCCGGCCTGCGGCCACAGCGCCTACCCGCGCTTGTCGCCGGCGATGATGTGCCTGGTCACGCGCGGCCGCGAGCTGCTGCTGGCGCGGGCGGTCAATTCGGTCACCGGCTTCTACAGCGCACTGGCCGGCTTCGTCGAGGCCGGCGAGTCGCTGGAGGACTGCGTGCACCGCGAGGTCGCCGAGGAGGTCGGCCTGCAGGTGAAGAACCTGCGCTACTTCGGCAGCCAGAGCTGGCCCTTCCCGCACAGCCTGATGGTCGCCTACACGGCAGAGTGGGCCGGCGGCGACATCGTGCCGCAGGCCGACGAGATCGGCGACGCACGCTGGTTCACGCCGGAGAACCTGCCGCCGATCCCGCCGCGCTTCTCGATCGCCGGGCACCTGATCCGCGACACGGTCGAGGCGCTCGTTCAGGCCGGCGCGGGCGGGCGCTGAATCCGCAGGCTGACGGTATCGAACTCCGGATTCGCCGCCGAACTCGGCAGCTCGCCCATGCGGGCGCGGAACAGCAGCTCGTCGGTCACGCGCAGCCGGCGGCTCATCTCGCGCGCGATGTTCATCTGGATCAGCGCGAACTGCTCGAGGTCCTTCTCGTAGAGCCGCATCATGTGCGCCGGCGTCAGCTCGATCGCCGTGCAGTCGAGCACCGCGCGCACCGTCGCGCTGCGCGGGAACAGGTCGAGCAAGGCCATCTCGCCGATGCAGTCGCCCGGCCCGAGCTCGCGCAACAGCAGCTCGCGCCCGCCCCAGTTCTTGATGATCGAGACGCGGCCCGACTCGAGCACGTACATCGATTGCGCCGGCTCGCCCTCACGAAAGAAGTAGCTGCCGGCCGACACGCGCACCGAAGGCGCCGGCTCCAGCAGGTAGGCCAGCGCGTCCTCGCGGATCGCGCCGAAGATCGGCATCTGCTGCAGCAGCTCGATGCGCACGGTGTGCATGGGACGGGTCTCCTTCAGCGTTTTGCAGCGAGGGGGTAGGTGCAGTAGCGCAGGGCCACCAGACACGCGTAATCGGCCTTCGTGCCGAAGGCCTGGATCACCTGGCCGGTGAACGGTCCCAGCCCGTAGATGCGGCCGTCGCTGGTGATGCCGATGTAGTTGCCGGTGGCAGCGTAGTAGCGCAAGGTGTAGTCGACGCCCTCGTGGCGGTACGGGATGCTCTGCGCCGGAGGGTTGAACAGCCCCGGGTAGCGGGTCTCGGCCCAGTTGAGCAGCTCGTCGGCGGTGATCGCAATCGGTTCGACCGGCTGACCGTAGTCGAGCGGCTGCGCCAGTTCCTGATCGCCGCCTCCGCCGCACGCGGCCAGCAGCACGGCGGCCGCGATCGGACAGCCGAAGCGTCGTACGCTGAAGCTCGTCATTGCGGATCCTCGAAGTCGCGGCACCAGCATAGCGCTATCCGCGCCGGCACGGATGGCGCTAGAGTCGGCCGGGCGGTAACCGAGGAGACACAACATGACGACGACAAATGCGGCCGCGCGCAAGGACGATCTGCTGGCCCCGGTCAAGACGCTGGTGCAGGCCAAGCTGCCGGCCGAGCAGCGCGAGACGCTCGCCGCCTTCGTCGATCACTACTTCGGCCAGGTCGATCCCGAGGACCTGGCCGAGCGCGACAGCGGCGACCTGTACGGCGCGGCACTGTCGCACTGGCACTTCGCGCGCAAGCGCGAGCCCGGCCGCGCCCGCGTGCGGGCCTTCAACCCGACGATCTCCGAGCACGGCTGGCAGTCGACGCACACGATCATCGAGATCGTCACCGACGACATGCCCTTCCTCGTCGACACGGTGACGATGGAGGTCAACCGCAACGGCCTGACGCTGCACCTGTTCGTGCACCCGATCGTCGACGTGCAGCGCGATGCCGGCGGCATGCTGCTGGGCCTGAACGGCGGCAAGCGCGAGTCGTTCATGCATGTCGAGGTCGACCGCGTGCCCGAGCCGCAGCGCCTCGAAGCGCTGATCGCCGACATCGAGCGCGTGCTGGGCGACCTGCGCCTGGCCGTCACCGACTGGCAGGTCATGCGCGACCGCGCGCTGGCGCTGGTGCAGCAGATCGAGGCCACGCCGCCGCCGCTGCCGCGCGAGGAGATCGCCGAAGGCCAGGCCTTCCTGCGCTGGCTGGTCGACAACCACTTCACCTTCCTCGGCTACCGCAGCCACACGCTGGGCCGCAGCGACGGCCAGGACCAGATCGGCGTCGTCGCGGGCTCCGGCCTGGGCATCCTGCGCGACGAGGCCGCGCTCGACGTGGTGCCGACCTACGCCGCGCTGCCGCCCGAAGTGCGCGCCTATGCACGCCGGCCCGAGCTGCTGGTGGTCACCAAGTCGACCGCCCGCTCCACCGTGCACCGGCCGGGGTACCTCGACTACGTGGCGGTCAAGCGCTTCGACGCCGAGGGCGAAGTCTGCGGCGAAGACCGCTTCCTCGGCGTCTTCACCTCCACCGCCTACAGCGCGAACCCGACCGACATTCCGCTGCTGCGCCGCAAGGTGGCCGAGGTCGTCGAAGGCGCGGGCCTGGCCGTCGGCAGCCATGCCGGCAAGGCGCTGCTGAACATCCTCGACACCTATCCGCGCGACGAGCTGTTCCAGACCCCGGCCGACGAGCTGCTGCGCTTCGCGATGGGCATCCTGCACCTGGGCGAGCGGCAGCGCTTTCGCGTCTTCGTGCGGCGCGATCCGTTCGAGCGCTTCCTGTCCTGCCTGATCTACGCGCCGCGCGAGAACTACACCACCGAGCTGCGCCAGCGCTGGCAGGCGATCCTGATGCAGGCCTTCAACGGCTTGAGCTCGGAGTTCAACGTCGCGTTGAGCGAATCGGTGCTGGCGCGCATCCAGATCACCGTGCGCACGCAGCCGGGGCACATCCCGCCCTTCGACGTGCGCGAGATCGAGGCGCGGCTGATCGCCGCCGCGCGGCGCTGGGAAGACGACCTGAAGGCCGCCCTGCTCGAGTCCGCCGGCGAGGCGCGCGGCGTCGCGCTGCTGCGCCAGTACGGGCAGGCCTTCCCAGCCGGTTATCGCGAGGAATTTGCGGCCCGCGCCGCGGTGCCGGACATCGAAATGATGTCGAAGCTGACGGATGGCGAACCCGTCGCGATGAGCCTCTATCGCCCATTGGAAGCGGCCCCCGGCACGCTGCGCTTCAAGCTGCTGCGCCGCGGCGAGCCGCTGACCTTGTCGGCCAGCCTGCCGATGCTCGAGCACATGGGCATGAAGGTGCTCGACGAACATCCGTACCGCCTGACGCCGGACGGCTCGGCCCCGGTCTGGATCCACGACTTCGGCCTGCAGTGCGCCGACGCCGGCGGCGCCGAAGTCGAGGTCGACGAGCTGCACGCGGTGTTCGAGGAAGCCTTCGCCGCGGTGCTGCGCGGCGAGGTCGAGAACGACGACTTCAACCGCCTCGTCGTCGCGGCGCGGCTGCCGGCGTCCGACATCGTCGTGCTGCGCGCCTATGCGCGCTACATGCGGCAGATCGGCTTCGCGCTGTCGCAGACCTTCGTCGAGAGCACGCTGGTCGCGCATGCCGGCATCGCGCGGCAGCTGATCGAGCTGTTCAAGGCGCGCTTCGACCCCGCTGCGGGCAGCGATGCCGATGCGCGCGCCACGGCCGCCATCGCCGCGATCGAGCATGCGCTGGAGAAGGTCGCGAACCTGTCGGAAGACCGCGTGCTGCGCCAGCTGCTCGGCCTGATCCAGGCCACCACGCGCACCAACTTCTGGCGCCGCAATGCCGCCAGCCTGCGGCGCTCGTTCCTGTCGTTCAAGTTCGATTCGGCCAAGGTGCCCGGCCTGCCGGCGCCGAAGCCGATGTTCGAGATCTTCGTCTACTCGACGCGCTTCGAAGGCGTGCACCTGCGCGGCGGCAAGGTCGCCCGCGGCGGGCTGCGCTGGTCGGACCGGCCGGAAGACTTCCGCACCGAGGTGCTGGGCCTGGTCAAGGCGCAGATGGTCAAGAACACCGTGATCGTGCCGGTCGGCTCCAAGGGCGGCTTCGTGCTGAAGAAGGCGCCGCCGGCCAGCGACCGCGACGCCTATATGAAGGAAGGCATCGCCTGCTACCAGGACTACCTGCGCGGGCTGCTCGACGTGACCGACAACCTGGTCGGCGGCAAGATCGTGCCGCCGCCGGACGTGCGCCGCCACGATGCCGACGACCCCTACCTGGTCGTCGCCGCCGACAAGGGCACCGCCACCTTCAGCGACTACGCCAACGCGATCAGCAAGGAGTACGGCCACTGGCTCGGCGACGCCTTCGCCTCCGGCGGCTCGATCGGCTACGACCACAAGGTGATGGGCATCACCGCGCGCGGCGCCTGGGAATCGGTCAAGCGCCACTTCCGCGAGATGGGCATCGACACGCAGTCGCAGGACTTCACGGTCGTCGGCATCGGCGACATGTCCGGCGACGTGTTCGGCAACGGCATGCTGCTGTCGCCGCACATCCGGCTGCTCGCCGCGTTCGACCACCGCCACATCTTCCTCGACCCGAATCCCAACGCCGCCGCCAGCTTCGCCGAGCGCCAGCGTTTGTTCACGCTGCCGCGCTCGTCGTGGGCCGACTACGAGACCAAGCTGATCTCGCCCGGCGGCGGCGTGCATCCGCGCAGCGCGAAGTCGATCGCGCTGACGCCCGAAGTGCGCGCCGCGTTGGGGCTGGATGCGTCGGTCGACGCGATGACGCCGACCGAGCTGGCCAATGCGATCCTGAAGGCGCCGGTCGACCTGCTCTACAACGGCGGCATCGGCACCTACGTCAAGGCCGCGGGCGAGACGCATGCGCAGGTCGGCGACCGCGCCAACGACGCACTGCGCGTCAACGGCAGCGAGCTGCGCTGCAAGGTGGTCGCCGAAGGCGGCAACCTCGGCTGCACGCAGCTCGGCCGCGTCGAATACGCGTTGGCGGGCGGACGCATCAACACCGATGCGATCGACAACTCCGCCGGCGTCGACACCTCCGACCACGAGGTCAACATCAAGATCCTGCTCGGTCTGGCGGTCGGCGAAGGCGAGCTCACCGAGAAGCAGCGCAATGCGGTGCTGCCCGAGATGACCGACGAGGTCGCGGCGCTGGTGCTGCGCGACAACGTCTTCCAGACCCAGGTGCTGTCGGTCACCGGGCACATCGCCCCGCAGCTGCTCGACGCGCAGTCGCGCTTCATGCAGTTCCTCGAGAAGGCCGGCCGGCTGAACCGGGCCATCGAATACCTGCCCGACGACGACGCGATCGCCGAGCGCCGCGCTGCGGCCCAGGGCCTGAGCAGCCCCGAGCGCGCGGTGCTGCTGGCCTACAGCAAGATGTACCTGTACGACGAGCTGCTGGCCTCGCCGCTGCCCGACGATCCGTGGGTGGCCACGGCCTTGGAACGTTATTTCCCG